>OZ245840.1:0-4042500 GCA_965228775.1 Alphaproteobacteria bacterium
GTGAGGCGAATGGCAATGCGGGACCGTCTTCGGCGACCGGCATTGGAGAGCGTGGCGGCGGTGCCGGCCGAGAGGGTGATAATGGAAGCGCTGCCGAAACGCCGGCCGCTACTGGTCAGCCCTTAAACGGCACCGAGCCACAGCCGAGCCCGGCGGGCAACCAGAGCGGGGAAGCCCTGATTGCTGAGAACAATGGCGGCGGCCAGACCGGCGGATCTTCGATTGGTCAGCCGTTTCTGCAATTTGCGAGTTTCGAAGGGGGGCCTTTTTCTGTTGACGGGGCATCGGTCATCCCCCTGGCATCCGATCCGGATTTGTCAGGTCTGGCTGATTTCGATGACGCGCTGGCGAGAAGTTCGCTTGAAACGACATCAGATGAAGGAGGTTCGGAAGAAACAACACCTGAGAACTCATCTGTAAGCGGAATATCAAATGCCGGTGGTCCGCAAACGCCGGTTTCGGAATCAGCGTCTGATGGCACACCCGTCGGTATTGTTGCTCTGGCAACGGATAGCGATCCTGGTGATACGGTTACGTATTCGCTCGTTGACTCATCCGGCACGGCGCTGACGAGCGGTCCGTTCACTATTGATCCCGTGTCAGGTGTGGTGACGGTAAAAGACGGTTCTTTACTCGATTATGAGTCCGACTCTTCTCATAGCCTCATTGTAAAGGCGAGTTCCAGCGATGGTTCGTCAAGTACGGCGACGTTCACTGTGAACATTGCTGACGAGAATGAAGCGGCGACCTCTGTCACGCTTGATAACCAAGTAACTAGCATTGCCGAGAACGCGGACACCTCGTCGTCGACGAAGGTGGCGGATATCAATGTCACCGACGACGCGCTGGGGACCAATGACCTCACGCTCTCGGGCACGGACGCGGCGAAGTTCGAGATCGTCGACACTGGCGGCAGCTTCGAGCTGCATTTGAAGGCGGGCGTGACCCTCGACCATGAGGCGGACGGTCAGTTCGATGTCACCGTCAATGTGGACGATGCAACGGTGGGCGGGACGCCCGATGCAAGCCAGGCGTTCAGCCTGTCGGTCACCGATGTGAACGAGGCGCCGACGGCGGTCACGCTTGATAACCAGGTGACCAGAATCGCGGAGAACAGTGATACGTCGAGTTCGACCAAGGTTGCCGACATCTCGGTGACGGACGACACGCTGGGCACGAACAATTTGTCCTTGAGCGGCACGGATGCGGCCAAGTTCGAGATCGTCGACAATGGTGGCAGCTTCGAACTGCATCTGAAGGCGGGCGTCACCCTCGACCATGAGGCGGATGGTCAGTTCGACGTGACCGTGCAGGTGGATGATGCAACGGTGGGCGGCACGCCGGATGCGTCCCAGGCGTTCAGCCTGTCGGTCACCGATGTGAACGAGGCCCCGACGGCGGTCACGCTCGATAATCAAGTCACCTCGATCGCGGAGAACAGTGATACGTCGAGTTCGACCAAGGTTGCCGACATCTCGGTGACGGACGACACGCTGGGCACGAACAATTTGTCCTTGAGCGGCACGGATGCGGCCAAGTTCGAGATCGTGGATACTGGCGGCAGCTTCGAACTGCATCTGAAGGCCGGGGTCACCCTCGACCATGAGGCGGACGGTCAGTTCGACGTGACCGTGAATGTGGATGATGCGACCGTCGGCGGCACGCCGGACGCGAGCCAGGCGTTCAGCCTGTCGGTCACCGATGTGAACGAAGCGCCGACGGCGGTCACGCTCGATAATCAAGTGACCAGCATTGCCGAGAACGCGGACACCAGTTCGTCGACGAAGGTCGCGGACATCACCGTCACCGACGATGCCCTGGGCACGAACAATCTCACGCTGTCGGGCACGGATGCGGCGAAGTTCGAGATCGTCGACACTGGCGGCAGCTTCGAGCTGCACCTGAAGGCCGGGGTGACGTTGGATCATGAGGCGGACGGCCAGTTCGACGTGACCGTGAATGTGGATGATGCCACGGTGGGCGGCACACCGGATGCGTCCCAGGCGTTCAGCCTGTCGGTCACCGATGTGAACGAAGCGCCGATGGCGATCACGCTCGATAATCAAGTGACCAGCATCGCGGAGAACTCGGACACCACATCGTCGACGAAGGTCGCCGATATCTCGGTCACGGACGATGCCTTGGGGACCAACAATCTCACGCTGTCCGGGACCGATGCGGCCAAGTTCGAGATCGTGGACACTGGCGGCAGCTTCGAGCTACACCTGAAGGCGGGCGTCACCCTCGACCATGAGGCGGACGGTCAGTTGGATGTGACCGTGAATGTGGACGATGCCAGTGTGGGCGGCACGCCGGATGCGTCCCAAGCATTCAGCCTGTCGGTCACCGATGTGAACGAAGCGCCGACCGCTGTCACGTTGGATAACCAGGTCACGTCGATCGCGGAGAACTCTGACACCACATCGTCCACCAAAGTTGCCGACATCACTGTCACAGACGATGCGCTGGGCACGAACAATCTGACCGTGAGCGGCACGGACGCGGCGAAGTTCGAGATTGTGGACAATGGCGGGAACTTCGAGCTGCACCTCAAAGCCGGTGTGACCCTCGACCATGAAGCGGACGGCCAGTTCGACGTGACCGTGAATGTGGACGATGCGACCGTGGGCGGCACGCCCGATGCAAGCCAGGCGTTCAGCCTGTCGGTCACCGATGTGAACGAGGCGCCCACGGCGGTCACGCTTGATAACCAGGTGACCAGCATCGCGGAGAACTCGGACACCACATCGTCCACCAAGGTTGCCGATATCTCGGTCACCGACGATGCCCTGGGCACGAATAATCTCACGCTCTCCGGCACGGATGCCGCCAAGTTCGAGATCGTCGATAATGGCGGCAGCTTCGAACTGCACCTGAAGGCGGGGGTGACCCTCGACCATGAGGCGGACGGTCAGTTCGACGTGACCGTCAATGTGGATGATGCCACGGTGGGCGGGACGCCGGATGCGTCGCAGGCGTTCAGTCTGTCGGTCACCGATGTGAACGAGGCGCCCACGGCGGTCACGCTTGATAACCAGGTGACCAGCATCGCGGAGAACTCGGACACCACATCGTCCACCAAGGTTGCCGATATCTCGGTCACCGACGATGCCCTGGGCACGAATAATCTCACGCTCTCCGGCACGGATGCCGCCAAGTTCGAGATCGTCGATAATGGCGGCAGCTTCGAACTGCACCTGAAGGCGGGGGTGACCCTCGACCATGAGGCGGACGGTCAGTTCGACGTGACCGTCAATGTGGATGATGCCACGGTGGGCGGGACGCCGGATGCGTCGCAGGCGTTCAGCCTGTCGGTCACCGATGTGAACGAAGCGCCGACGGCGGTCACGCTCGATAATCAAGTGACCAGCATTGCCGAGAACGCGGACACCAGTTCGTCGACGAAGGTCGCGGACATCACCGTCACCGACGATGCCCTGGGCACGAACAATCTCACGCTGTCGGGCACGGATGCGGCGAAGTTCGAGATCGTCGACACTGGCGGCAGCTTCGAGCTGCACCTGAAGGCCGGGGTGACGTTGGATCATGAGGCGGACGGCCAGTTCGACGTGACCGTGAATGTGGATGATGCCACGGTGGGCGGCACACCGGATGCGTCCCAGGCGTTCAGCCTGTCGGTCACCGATGTGAACGAAGCGCCGATGGCGATCACGCTCGATAATCAAGTGACCAGCATCGCGGAGAACTCGGACACCACATCGTCGACGAAGGTCGCCGATATCTCGGTCACGGACGATGCCTTGGGGACCAACAATCTCACGCTGTCCGGGACCGATGCGGCCAAGTTCGAGATCGTGGACACTGGCGGCAGCTTCGAGCTACACCTGAAGGCGGGCGTCACCCTCGACCATGAGGCGGACGGTCAGTTGGATGTGACCGTGAATGTGGACGATGCCAGTGTGGGCGGCACGCCGGATGCGTCCCAAGCATTCAGCCTGTCGGTCACCGATGTGAACGAAGCGCCGACCGCTGTCACGTTGGATAACCAGGTCACGTCGATCGCGGAGAACTCTGACACCACATCGTCCACCAAAGTTGCCGACATCACTGTCACAGACGATGCGCTGGGCACGAACAATCTGACCGTGAGCGGCACGGACGCGGCGAAGTTCGAGATTGTGGACAATGGCGGGAACTTCGAGCTGCACCTCAAAGCCGGTGTGACCCTCGACCATGAAGCGGACGGCCAGTTCGACGTGACCGTGAATGTGGACGATGCGACCGTGGGCGGCACGCCCGATGCAAGCCAGGCGTTCAGCCTGTCGGTCACCGATGTGAACGAGGCGCCCACGGCGGTCACGCTTGATAACCAGGTGACCAGCATCGCGGAGAACTCGGACACCACATCGTCCACCAAGGTTGCCGATATCTCGGTCACCGACGATGCCCTGGGCACGAATAATCTCACGCTCTCCGGCACGGATGCCGCCAAGTTCGAGATCGTCGATAATGGCGGCAGCTTCGAACTGCACCTGAAGGCGGGGGTGACCCTCGACCATGAGGCGGACGGTCAGTTCGACGTGACCGTCAATGTGGATGATGCCACGGTGGGCGGGACGCCGGATGCGTCGCAGGCGTTCAGTCTGTCGGTCACCGATGTGAACGAGGCGCCCACGGCGGTCACGCTTGATAACCAGGTGACCAGCATCGCGGAGAACTCGGACACCACATCGTCCACCAAGGTTGCCGATATCTCGGTCACCGACGATGCCCTGGGCACGAATAATCTCACGCTCTCCGGCACGGATGCCGCCAAGTTCGAGATCGTCGATAATGGCGGCAGCTTCGAACTGCACCTGAAGGCGGGGGTGACCCTCGACCATGAGGCGGACGGTCAGTTCGACGTGACCGTCAATGTGGATGATGCCACGGTGGGCGGGACGCCGGATGCGTCGCAGGCGTTCAGCCTGACGGTCACCGATGTGAACGAAGCGCCGACGGCGGTGACCCTGGACAATCAGGTCACGTCCATTGCGGAGAACAGTGATACGTCGAGCTCGACCAAGGTCGCGGACATTGACGTCACCGACGACGGTCTGGGCACGAACAATTTGTCCCTGAGCGGCACGGACGCCGCCAAGTTCGAGATCGTCGACACTGGCGGCAGCTTCGAGCTGCATCTGAAGGCGGGGGTTACCCTCGACCACGAAGCGGACGGCCAGTTCGACGTGACCGTCAATGTGGACGATGCCACCGTCGGCGGCACGCCGGATGCGTCTCAAGCCTTCTCGCTCAGTGTGACGGATGTGAACGAAGCCCCGACGGCGGTGACCCTGGATAACCAGGTGACCAGCATCGCGGAGAATAGCGACACGTCGGGCTCGACGAAGGTCGCGGACATCACCGTCACCGATGATGCCCTGGGCACCAACAACCTGACGCTCTCGGGCACCGATGCCGCCAAGTTCGAGATCGTCGATAATGGCGGCAGCTTCGAGCTGCATCTGAAGGGGGGGGTCACCCTCGACCATGAGGTGGACGGTCAGTTCGACGTGACCGTCAATGTGGACGATGCGACGGTGGGCGGGACGCCGGACGCGAGCCAGGCCTTCTCGTTGACTGTAACGGACGTCAACGAAGCGCCGACGGCGGTCACCCTGGACAATCAGGTCACGTCCATTGCGGAGAACTCGGATACGACGTCCTCCACAAAGGTGGCCGATATCTCGGTGACCGACGATGCGCTGGGCACCAACAATCTCACGCTGTCCGGCACGGATGCGGCGAAGTTCGAGATTGTCGACACTGGCGGCAGCTTCGAGCTGCATCTGAAGGCAGGGGTTACCCTCGACCATGAGGCGGACGGCCAGTTCGATGTGACCGTGAATGTGGACGATGCCACTGTGGGCGGGACGCCGGACGCAAGCCAGGCGTTCAGCCTGTCGGTCACCGATGTGAACGAGGCGCCCACAGCGGTCACCCTCGACAATCAGGTCACCTCCATCGCGGAAAACTCGGACACAACATCGTCAACGAAGGTGGCGGACATCTCGGTGACCGATGACGCACTGGGCACGAACAACCTCACGCTCTCCGGCACCGACGCGGCGAAGTTCGAGATCGTCGATAATGGCGGCAGCTTCGAACTGCATTTGAAGGCCGGTGTTACCCTTGATCATGAGGCGGACGGTCAGTTCGACGTGACCGTGAATGTGGACGACGCCGGTGTCGGCGGCACGCCCGATGCGTCCCAAGCCTTCAGCCTAACGGTCACCGATGTGAACGAAGCCCCGACGGCGGTGACCCTGGACAACCAGGTCACGTCGATCGCGGAGAACTCGGATACGTCGAGCTCCACCAAGGTTGCCGATATCTCGGTGACGGACGATGCGCTGGGCACCAACAATCTCACACTGTCCGGCACGGATGCGGCGAAGTTCGAGATCGTGGACACTGGCGGCAGCTTCGAACTGCATCTGAAGGCGGGGGTCACCCTCGATCATGAGGCGGATGGTCAGCTCGACGTGACCGTGCAGGTGGATGATGCCAGCGTCGGTGGGACACCGGATGCGTCCCAAGCATTCAGCCTGACGGTCACCGATGTGAACGAAGCGCCGACGGCGGTGACCCTGGACAACCAGGTCACGAGTATTGCCGAGAACAGCGATACGTCGAGCTCCACCAAGGTGGCCGACATTAACGTCACCGACGACGGGCTGGGAACGAACGACCTCACGCTCAGCGGTGCCGATGCGGACAAGTTCGAGATCGTTGATACTGGCGGGAATTTCGAGCTGCATCTGAAGGCGGGCGTGACCCTCGACCATGAGGCGGACGGTCAATTCGATGTGACCGTGAATGTGGATGATGCGACCGTAGGCGGCACGCCGGACGCGTCTCAAGCCTTCAGCCTAACGGTCACCGATGTGAACGAGGCGCCGACGGCGGTCACACTGGATAATCAGGTGACCAGCATCGCTGAGAACGCGGACACCAGTTCGTCGACGAAGGTCGCGGACATCACCGTCACCGACGATGCCCTGGGCACGAACAATCTGACCTTGAGCGGCACGGATGCGGCGAAGTTCGAGATCGTTGATACTGGCGGCAGCTTCGAACTGCATTTGAAGGCCGGCGTCACCCTCGACCACGAGGCGGACGGCCAGTTCGACGTGATCGTGCAGGTGGATGATGCCAGTGTGGGCGGGACGCCGGACGCGTCTCAAGCCTTCTCGTTGACTGTGACGGACGTCAATGAAGCACCGACGGCGGTGACGCTTGATAATCAAGTGACGTCGATTGCGGAGAACAGCGACACCAGTTCGTCAACGAAGGTGGCGGACATCTCGGTGACCGATGACGCACTGGGCACGAATAATCTGACGCTCTCGGGCACCGACGCCGCCATGTTCGAGATTGTGGACACTGGCGGCAGCTTCGAGCTGCATCTGAAGGCGGGCGTGACCCTCGACCATGAGGCGGATGGTCAATTCGACGTGACCGTGAACGTCGATGACGCAACGGTGGGCGGCACGCCGGACGCCAGTCAGGCGTTCAGCCTAACGGTCACCGATGTGAACGAGGCGCCGACGGCGGTCACCCTCGACAACCAGGTGACCAGCATTGCCGAGAACAGCGACACCAGTTCGTCAACGAAGGTGGCGGACATCTCGGTGACCGATGACGCACTGGGCACGAATAATCTGACGCTCTCGGGCACCGACGCCGCCAAGTTCGAGATTGTGGACACTGGCGGCAGCTTCGAGCTGCATCTGAAGGCGGGCGTGACCCTCGACCATGAGGCGGATGGTCAATTCGACGTGACCGTCAATGTGGATGATGCGACCGTCGGCGGGACGCCGGATGCGTCCCAAGCATTCAGCCTGACGGTCACCGATGTGAACGAAGCGCCGACAGCGGTGACCCTGGACAATCAGGTCACGTCCATCGCGGAGAACAGCGACACGTCGAGCTCCACCAAGGTTGCGGACATTAATGTCACCGATGATGCACTGGGCACCAACAACCTCACGCTCTCCGGCACGGATGCGGCGAAGTTCGAGATTGTGGACAATAGCGGCAGCTTCGAACTGCATCTGAAGGCGGGCGTCACCCTCGACCACGAAGCGGATGGCCAGTTCGACGTGACCGTGAATGTGGATGACGCGGCGGTCGGCGGGACACCGGATGCAAGCCAGGCGTTCAGCCTGACGGTCACCGATGTGAACGAGGCGCCGACGGCGGTCACCCTGGACAACCAGGTCACGTCGATTGCGGAGAACAGCGACACGTCGAGCTCCACAAAGGTGGCCGATATCTCGGTGACCGACGATGCGCTGGGCACGAACAACCTGACACTGTCCGGCACGGATGCGGCGAAGTTCGAGATCGTCGACACTGGCGGCAGTTTCGAGCTGCATCTGAAGGCGGGGGTGACCCTCGACCATGAGGCGGACGGCCAGTTCGACGTGACCGTGAATGTGGACGATGCCACGGTGGGCGGGACGCCCGATGCGAGCCGGGCCTTCTCGTTGACTGTGACGGATGTGAACGAGGCGCCGACCGCTGTCACGCTTGATAACCAAGTAACTGGTATTGCCGAGAACGCGGACACCTCGTCGTCGACGAAGGTGGCGGACATCTCGGTGACCGACGATGCGCTGGGCACGAACAACCTGACGCTCTCGGGTGCCGATGCGGCCAAGTTCGAGATCGTGGACACTGGCGGGAACTTCGAGCTGCACCTCAAGGCGGGCGTCACCCTCGACCATGAGGCGGACGGCCAGTTCGACGTGACCGTCAATGTGGACGATGCCACGGTGGGCGGAACGCCGGATGCAAGCCAAGCGTTCAGCCTGTCGGTCACCGATGTGAACGAAGCGCCAACCGCGGTGACCTTGGACAATCAGGTCACCTCGATCGCTGAGAACAGCGACACGTCGAGCTCCACAAAGGTGGCCGATATCTCGGTGACGGACGACGCGCTGGGCACCAACAACCTCACGCTCTCGGGCACGGATGCGGCGAAGTTCGAGATCGTCGACACTGGCGGCAGCTTCGAGCTGCACCTGAAGGCGGGGGTGACCCTCGACCATGAGGCGGACGGCCAGTTCGACGTGACCGTGAATGTGGACGATGCGACGGTTGGCGGCACGCCGGATGCGAGCCAGGTCTTCAGCCTGTCGGTCACCGATGTGAACGAAGCGCCGACGGCGGTCACCCTCGACAACCAGGTCACGAGCATTGAGGAGAACAGTGATACGTCGAGCTCGACCAAGGTGGCCGATATCTCGGTGACCGACGACGCGCTGGGCACGAACACTCTCACGCTCTCCGGCACGGATGCGGCCAAGTTCGAGATCGTCGATAATGGCGGGAACTTCGAACTGCATCTGAAGGCGGGCGTCACCCTCGACCATGAGGCGGACGGCCAGTTCGATGTCACCGTGAATGTGGATGACGCCACCGTCGGCGGCACGCCGGATGCGAGCCAGGCCTTCAGCCTGTCGGTCACCGATGTGAACGAGGCGCCGACCGCGGTCACGCTCGATAATCAAGTAACCAGCATCGCCGAGAACAGTGATACGTCGAGCTCCACCAAGGTGGCCGATATCTCGGTGACAGACGATGCCCTGGGCACCAACAATCTCATGCTCTCCGGTACCGACGCGGCGAAGTTCGAGATCGTGGACAATGGCGGCAACTTCGAACTGCATCTGAAGGCCGGTGTCACCCTCGACCATGAGGCGGACGGTCAGTTCGATGTGACCGTCAATGTGGATGATGCCACCGTGGGCGGGACGCCGGATGCAAGCCAGGCGTTCAGCCTATCGGTCACCGATGTGAACGAGGCCCCGACGGCGGTGACCCTGGACAACCAGGTCACCTCCATCGCGGAGAACTCGGACACCACATCGTCCACCAAGGTCGCGGACATTAACGTCACCGACGATGCGCTGGGCACGAACAATCTGACCTTGAGCGGCACGGACGCCGCCAAGTTCGAGATCGTGGACACTGGCGGCAGCTTCGAGCTGCATCTGAAGGCGGGCGTCACCCTCGACCATGAGGCGGATGGTCAGTTCGACGTGACCGTCAATGTGGACGATGCCACGGTCGGCGGCACGCCGGACGCGAGCCAGGCGTTCTCGCTCAGCGTGACGGACGTCAATGAAGCACCCACGGCGGTCACGCTTGATAATCAGGTCACGTCGATTGCGGAGAACAGCGATACGTCGAGCTCCACAAAGGTGGCCGACATTAACGTCACCGACGATGCGCTGGGCACGAACAACCTGACGCTGTCCGGCACCGATGCGGCGAAGTTCGAGATCGTGGACAATGGCGGCAGCTTCGAGCTGCATCTGAAGGCGGGTGTCACCCTCGACCACGAGGCGGATGGTCAGTTCGATGTGACCGTCAATGTGGACGATGCCACGGTGGGCGGGACGCCGGACGCAAGCCAAGCGTTCAGCCTGTCGGTGACCGATGTGAACGAGGCGCCGACGGCGGTCACGCTCGATAACCAAGTCACGTCGATCGCGGAGAACAGCGATACGTCGAGCTCCACCAAGGTCGCCGACATCAATGTCACCGACGATGCCTTGGGCACGAACAATCTGACCTTGAGCGGCACGGATGCGGCCAAGTTCGAGATCGTCGACACTGGCGGCAGTTTCGAGCTGCATCTGAAGGCGGGCGTCACCCTCGACCACGAGGCGGACGGCCAGTTCGACGTGACCGTGAATGTGGATGATGCCACGGTTGGCGGGACGCCGGACGCGAGCCAGGCGTTCAGCCTATCGGTCACCGATGTGAACGAGGCCCCGACGGCGGTGACTCTGGACAATCAGGTCACCTCCATCGCGGAGAACTCGGACACCAGTTCGTCGACGAAGGTCGCCGATATCACAGTCACGGACGATGCCCTGGGCACGAACAACCTCACGCTCTCCGGCACGGACGCGGCCAAGTTCGAGATCGTGGACAATGGCGGCAGTTTCGAATTGCATTTGAAGGCGGGGGTGACCCTCGACCATGAAGCGGATGGCCAGTTCGATGTCACCGTCAATGTGGATGATGCCACGGTTGGCGGGACGCCGGACGCGAGCCAGGCGTTCAGCCTATCGGTCACCGATGTGAACGAGGCCCCGACGGCGGTGACTCTGGACAATCAGGTCACCTCCATCGCGGAGAACTCGGACACCAGTTCGTCGACGAAGGTCGCCGATATCACAGTCACGGACGATGCCCTGGGCACGAACAACCTCACGCTCTCCGGCACGGACGCGGCCAAGTTCGAGATCGTGGACAATGGCGGCAGTTTCGAATTGCATTTGAAGGCGGGGGTGACCCTCGACCATGAGGCGGATGGCCAGTTCGATGTCACCGTCAATGTGGACGATGCCACGGTGGGCGGCACACCGGATGCGTCGCAAGCCTTCTCGTTGACGGTGACCGATGTGAACGAGGCGCCGACAGCGGTCACGCTTGATAATCAAGTGACCAGCATCGCCGAGAACTCGGATACGAGTTCCTCCACCAAAGTTGCGGACGTCACAGTCACGGACGACGCGCTGGGGACCAATGATCTCACGCTCTCGGGCACCGATGCGGACAAGTTCGAGATTGTGGATAATGGCGGGAACTTCGAACTGCACTTGAAGGCGGGCGTCACCCTCGACCATGAGGCGGACGGTCAGTTCGATGTGACCGTGAATGTGGACGACGCCACTGTAGGCGGGACGCCCGATGCGTCGCAGGCCTTCAGCCTGTCGGTCACTGATGTGAACGAGGCCCCGACGGCGGTGACCCTGGACAACCAGGTCACGTCGATTGCAGAGAACAGCGACACGTCGAGTTCGACCAAGGTCGCTGATATCTCTGTGACCGACGATGCCTTGGGGACGAACAGTCTCACGCTGTCCGGTACGGACGCGGCGAAGTTCGAGATTGTGGACACTGGCGGCAGCTTCGAGCTCCATTTGAAGGCGGGGGTGACCCTCGACCACGAGGCGGATGGTCAGTTCGATGTGACCGTCAATGTGGACGATGCCACGGTGGGCGGGACGCCGGACGCAAGCCAAGCGTTCAGCCTGTCGGTGACCGATGTGAACGAGGCGCCGACGGCGGTCACGCTCGATAACCAAGTCACGTCGATCGCGGAGAACAGCGATACGTCGAGCTCCACCAAGGTCGCCGACATCAATGTCACCGACGATGCCTTGGGCACGAACAATCTGACCTTGAGCGGCACGGATGCGGCCAAGTTCGAGATCGTCGACACTGGCGGCAGTTTCGAGCTGCATCTGAAGGCGGGCGTCACCCTCGACCACGAGGCGGACGGCCAGTTCGACGTGACCGTCAATGTGGACGACGCCACGGTGGGCGGGACGCCCGATGCGTCTCAAGCCTTCTCGTTGACTGTGACGGACGTCAATGAAGCACCGACCGCGGTGACCCTGGACAATCAGGTCACGTCCATCGCGGAGAACAGCGATACGTCGAGCTCGACCAAGGTCGCCGATATCTCGGTGACCGACGATGCGCTGGGCACGAACACTTTGACCTTGAGCGGTACGGACGCCGCGAAGTTCGAGATCGTGGACACTGGCGGCAGCTTCGAACTGCATCTGAAGGCCGGTGTCACCCTCGACCATGAGGCGGACGGCCGGTTCGATGTGACCGTCAATGTGGATGATGCGACCGTCGGGGGCACACCGGATGCAAGCCAGGCGTTCAGCCTGTCGGTCACCGATGTGAACGAGGCCCCGACCGCGGTGACCCTGGACAATCAGGTGACCAGCATTGCCGAGAACTCTGACACCAGTTCGTCCACCAAGGTGGCGGACATTAACGTCACCGATGATGCGCTCGGCACGAACAATCTGACCTTGAGCGGTACGGACGCCGCGAAGTTCGAGATCGTGGACACTGGCGGCAGCTTCGAGCTGCATTTGAAGGCCGGGGTGACGTTGGATCATGAGGCCGACGGCCAGTTCGATGTGACCGTTAATGTGGATGATGCGACCGTCGGCAGCACGCCGGATGCGTCGCAAGCCTTCTCGCTCAGCGTGACGGACGTCAACGAGGCGCCGACGGCGGTGACCCTGGACAACCAGGTCACGTCGATCGCCGAGAACTCGGACACCACATCGTCCACCAAGGTGGCCGATATCTCGGTGACCGACGATGCGCTGGGCACGAACACTCTCACGCTGTCGGGCACCGATGCGGCGAAGTTCGAGATTGTGGACACTGGCGGCAGCTTCGAGCTGCATCTGAAGGCGGGCGTCGCCCTCGACCATGAGACGGATGGCCAGTTCGATGTGACCGTCAATGTGGATGATGCCAGTGTGGGCGGTACGCCGGATGCGAGCCAAGCCTTCTCTTTGACTGTGACGGATGTGAACGAGGCCCCGACCGCGGTGACCTTGGACAACCAGGTCACCTCCATCGCCGAGAACAGCGACACCAGTTCGTCCACGAAGGTGGCGGACATTAATGTCACCGACGATGCGCTGGGCACGAACAATCTTACGCTCTCGGGCACGGATGCGGCGAAGTTCGAGATCGTGGACACTGGCGGGAACTTTGAGCTGCATCTGAAGGCCGGCGTCACCCTCGACCATGAGGCGGACGGCCAGTTCGATGTGACCGTCAATGTGGACGATGCCACGGTGGGCGGCACGCCCGATGCAAGCCAGGCGTTCAGCCTGTCGGTCACCGATGTGAACGAAGCCCCGACCGCGGTGACCTTGGACAACCAGGTGACGTCCATCGCGGAGAACAGCGATACGTCGAGTTCGACCAAGGTCGCTGATATCTCTGTGACCGACGACGGGTTGGGCACGAACAGTCTCACGCTGTCCGGGACCGATGCGGCGAAGTTCGAGATTGTCGATACTGGCGGCAGCTTCGAGCTGCATCTGAAGGCGGGGGTGACCCTCGACCATGAAGCGGATGGCCAGTTCGATGTGACCGTCAATGTGGATGATGCCAGTGTGGGCGGTACGCCGGATGCGAGCCAAGCCTTCTCGTTGACGGTCACCGATGTGAATGAAGCCCCGACGGCGGTCACGCTCGATAACCAGGTCACCTCCATCGCCGAGAACTCGGACACCACATCGTCCACGAAGGTCGCCGACATCTCGGTGACCGACGATGCGCTGGGCACGAACAATCTGACGCTCTCGGGCACGGATGCGGCGAAGTTCGAGATCGTCGATACTGGCGGCAGCTTCGAGCTGCATCTGAAGGCGGGCGTCACCCTCGATCATGAGGCGGACGGCCAGTTCGATGTGACCGTGAATGTGGACGATGCCACGGTGGGCGGGACGCCGGATGCGTCCCAGGCGTTCAGCCTGTCGGTGACCGATGTCAACGAAGCACCGACGGCGGTGACCTTGGACAACCAGGTCACGAGCATTGCCGAGAACAGCGATACGTCGAGCTCCACAAAGGTGGCCGATATCTCGGTGACTGACGACGCGCTGGGCACGAACGCTCTCACGCTGTCCGGGACCGATGCCGCCGAGTTCGAGATTGTGGATAATGGCGGCAGCTTCGAGCTGCACCTGAAGGCCGGGGTCACCCTCGATCATGAGGCGGACGGCCAGTTCGATGTGACCGTCAATGTGGACGATGCAACGGTGGGCGGCACGCCGGATGCGTCTCAAGCGTTCAGCCTGTCGGTCACCGATGTGAACGAGGCACCGACGGCGGTGACCCTGGACAATCAAGTGACCAGCATCGCGGAGAACAGCGATACGTCGAGTTCGACCAAGGTGGCCGATATCTCGGTGACCGATGATGCGCTGGGCACGAACAATCTCACGCTGTCGGGCACGGACGCGGCGAAGTTCGAGATCGTCGACACTGGCGGCAGCTTCGAGCTGCACCTGAAGGCGGGGGTGACCCTCGACCATGAGGCGGACGGCCAGTTCGATGTGACCGTCAATGTGGATGATGCCAGTGTGGGCGGCACGCCGGATGCAAGCCAAGCGTTCAGCCTGTCGGTCACCGATGTGAACGAGGCGCCGACCGCGGTCACGCTCGACAATCAGGTCACCTCGATCGCTGAGAACAGTGACACGTCGAGCTCGACCAAGGTGGCCGACATCTCGGTGATCGATGATGCCCTGGGCACGAATAATCTCACGCTCTCCGGGACCGATGCGGCGAAGTTCGAGATCGTCGACAATGGTGGCAGCTTTGAACTGCATCTGAAGGCGGGGGTCACCCTCGACCATGAGGCGGACGGTCAGTTCGACGTGATCGTGCAGGTGGATGATGCCAGTGTGGGCGGGACGCCGGACGCGTCTCAAGCCTTCTCGTTGACTGTGACGGACGTCAATGAAGCACCGACGGCGGTGACGCTTGATAATCAAGTGACGTCGATTGCGGAGAACAGTGATACGTCGAGCTCGACGAAGGTTGCCGATATCTCGGTGACGGACGATGTGCTCGGCACGAACAATCTGACCTTGAGCGGCACCGATGCGGCCAAGTTCGAGATCGTCGACACTGGCGGCAGCTTCGAGCTGCATCTGAAGGCGGGCGTGACCCTCGACCATGAGGCGGATGGCCAGTTCGACGTCACCGTCAATGTGGATGATGCAACGGTTGGCGGGACGCCGGATGCAAGCCAGGCGTTCAGCCTGTCGGTCACCGATGTGAACGAGGCGCCGACCGCCGTCACGCTTGATAATCAGGTCACGTCGATCGCGGAGAACAGCGACACCACATCGTCGACGAAGGTGGCCGATATCTCGGTGACCGACGATGCGCTGGGCACGAACAATCTCACGCTCTCCGGCACGGATGCGGACAAGTTCGAGATCGTCGACACTGGCGGGAACTTCGAACTGCACCTCAAAGCTGGGGTGACTCTCGACCACGAGGCGGACGGCCAGTTCGATGTGACCGTCAATGTGGATGATGCGACCGTGGGCGGGACGCCGGACGCGAGCCAAGCGTTCAGCCTGTCGGTCACCGATGTGAACGAGGCGCCGACGGCGGTCACGCTTGATAATCAGGTCACCTCGATCGCTGAGAACTCGGACACAACATCGTCCACGAAGGTGGCCGACATCTCGGTGACCGACGATGCGCTGGGCACGAACAATCTCACGCTCTCCGGCACGGATGCGGACAAGTTCGAGATCGTCGACACTGGCGGGAACTTCGAACTGCACCTCAAAGCTGGGGTGACTCTCGACCACGAGGCGGACGGGCAGTTCGATGTCACCGTGAATGTGGATGACGCCACCGTCGGCGGGACGCCGGATGCGAGCCAGTCGTTCTCGTTGACTGTGACGGATGTGAACGAGGCGCCCACGGCGGTCACGCTCGATAATCAGGTGACCAGCATCGCGGAGAACTCGGATACGACGTCCTCCACCAAGGTGGCCGATATCTCGGTGACCGACGATGCGCTGGGCACGAACAATCTGACCTTGAGCGGCACGGATGCGGCGAAGTTCGAGATTGTGGACACTGGCGGGAACTTCGAACTGCACCTCAAAGCTGGCGTTACCCTCGACCATGAGGCGGACGGCCAGTTCGACGTGACCGTCAATGTGGATGATGCGACCGTGGGCGGCACGCCGGATGCGAGCCAGTCGTTCTCGTTGACGGTCACCGATGTGAACGAAGCCCCGACAGACGTGAGCTTCAACACAGACAATGGTAACCTGATAGTCAATGGTTCCTTTGAAACGAGCGAGGTGTCCGGAACATATCAGACTTTTTCTTCAATCGACGGCTGGACTGCACCAGCCGGGGCTATAGAACTGCAAGAAAATGGTGTCTTCTACGGCCAAACTGCCTCCGATGGCGATCAGTGGCTTGAACTAGACGCAGAAGGTGCCATCAACTCAATTTATCAGGATGTGCAGACCGTTGATGGACAACACTATGAGCTAAACTTGGATGTATCCCAGCGCAGTGATGCCGCCCCTTCATCAAATACTGTTGAGGTCTATTGGAATGGTGCATTGATCGAATCTATCGATCCGTCCTCGACCAATTGGGAAACGTTTAGTTTTGTCGTTGAGGGAACGGGTGGACTAGACCGTCTGGAGTTTCGCGAACCTGCAAGCGACAACGATACTGTTGGCAGTCTTATCGACAATGTTAGCCTCAATGCCGTGCTTCAGGAAGACGCTGCAAATGGAACGGTTGCGGCTTCAGTTTCAGCTGTAAATGATCCGGACGATAGCGATACGCATACATTTAGTTTCGCGCCAGGTGGGGATGCCGGCGGGGCTTTCGCAATCGATGAAAATACGGGTGTAGTTACTGTCGCAGACAACACGCTTATCGATTTCGAAACCTCTCCAAGCATGAATGTCACAGTTAGAGTTACTGATTCCGGTGGCCTAACGTATGATGAAGTGCTCACCATCAATGTTACGGACGTAAATGAGGCGCCCACAGACATTAAGGTGGTTGGCAGCAATAACTTCTCAACAAGCTCCGGCGGCGGAGCGGTTATAGCAACGGTGAGCACTGTCGATGATGCAGGGGATAGCCACACCTACACGCTCACGAATGATGCGGGCGGCATGTTCGCGATCGATTCCTCAACGGGAGTCATCACAGTCGCTGGCACAGGTGCGGCCGACTTCACTCAGCGCAGCGGCAGCAGCAATCCTCTCAACGGTATCGATGTGGGTAATGATGCCACGCCAACTTTCGTCGACATCGACAATGATGGCGACATGGATGTCTTTATCGGGGAGGTGAACGGCAATCTGAATTATTACGAAAACACGGGTACGTCTTCCAACCCGAATTTCGTGTCAGGCAGCAACCCATTCGGTTCCACTGATATCGGGTCGGAATCAAATCCAACATTCGTTGATATTGATAATGACGGCGATCTCGACGCATTCGTGGGCGAAAGCGATGGGAAGATGAACTTCTTCGAGAATGTCGGTACAGCGTCCAGCCCCTCCTTTGCATCGAACCAGCAGGGCGCGTTTGGCATTGGCGATATCGGCAGCGATTCCGCACCCACTTTCGTCGACATTGACAATGACGGCGATATGGATCTTTTCGTCGGGGAAAGTAACGGCCGGACGAACTTCTTTGAAAACACAGGTACGGCATCCAGCGCCAACTTTGTACAGAGCTCCTCAAGCAGTCCGTTCGGCATCTCGGATATTGGCAGCGACGCGGAGCTAACCTTTGCGGATTTGGACGGAGACGGAGATCTTGACGCCATCGTTGGTGAAAGTGATGGTCACCTGAACTATTTCCGTAACGACGGTACGGTCAGCAATCCAAGTTTTGTACATGCTGGTACCAATCCGTTTGGACTGGCGGATATCGGAACGGACGCATCCCCCACCTTCGTCGATATTGACGGCGATGGTGATTTGGATCTGTTCGTGGGTGAGGGCAGTGACGGCGATGACGGGTCTTCCGAGGATGGTCGGATCAATTTCTTCGAGAACACGTCGTCACCAATCGATTTCTCATCTATCAACACCTACACGGTTACTGTTGAAACATCGGATGGAACGTCGACTTATTCTGAGGACATTACATTCCGCCTAGGGACAGACAGTAACAACACCATCACAGGCGGCTCCGACACCGATGTCATCTACGGTATGGGCGGGAACGATACGCTGAATGGTGGCGGCGGTGACGATACGCTGATCGGCGGGGCCGGTTCCGATGCCTTCGATGGTGGGACGGGTACGGATACGGTTGACTATTCCGGATCTTCTTCGGCTGTGACCGTGAACCTTGATACCGGGGCCGGATCAGGCGGAGATGCTGCGGGGGACACATACACCAGCATCGAAGGCGTGGTCGGTTCCGACCATAACGATTACGTCTATGGAACGGATACCGGTGGCGTGACCGCCAACCTTGGCGCCGGTAATGATACATTTGACAATGATGCGGGTGACGCAACCCAAATCGACAATATCGATGGCGGCGGCGGTAACGACACCATCTACACCGGTGCCGGTGACGATACGCTCACTGGCGGTGAAGGAAACGACAACCTCTACGGTGAAGATGGCAACGACACTCTTGACGGCGGTGCGGGTACGGACACGCTGTGGGGCGGTGACGGCGACGATATCTTTATCTTCGGTCTCGGCGATGGCAATGACACGGCGCATGGTGGTGCTGGCTGGACGGACAGTGTTCAGCTAGAAGCCGGCGTTGGTGAGTATGGCGTCGATTGGACGGTTTCAATCACATCCGGCAGCATCACGAATACGGGCGCGAACCAGCTTGATCTGAGTGCGGATGCGTCCGGTACGATCACTCTGTCCGATGGCAGTGAGCTGGACTTCGATAACCTTGAACAGATCAATTGGTGAGGCTGAGCCAACGAAGGCGATAAGTGTTTTTTCAGCCTTGCGTGAAATGGTGACATTCAATCGCGGTGTACGCGGAATTCGCGCGCATGTTGTTAATGCTTGTTAAGGATTGATCCGACGTGGCGGCATTGGCCCAATTTGGCCGCATTCTGGATGACCAGAAAATCCGGCCGATCATCACAATCAATCGGAAGATTGCGCAGTCGTTCCTGACGCAGTCGCCTGCGACTGACACCGTTACTGCGCGTATGGTGCAAATCCTGAACAATTATCCCCATTTCTTCATATTGCGTGGCCCGCCGCCTATAGAGGCAACTGATCTCACCGTACAGATCGCCAGGGCCATCGCAGGGCGGGCGCCGCATCCATTTATTAGGTCCAGTGAAAGACTCGAACGTGTCTCGCAGACACGTGTTGAAATCGATCCGAATGCTGATCTTGCAACAGGGGTCACCCGGTACAGCCGTACTCATCAGGCCCTGAAGCTACATACGGATTCGAGTTATGATCCGGTTCCTCACGAGCTTGTGGCTTTCCAAATGGTGAGGCCAGATTTTGAAGGGGGGCATACGATCATTGCGCCGGTGGAAGACATTCTGGATGGGTTGCAGGAATCGGAGATTGTGTCGCTTCATAAAACCGCGATCCCGTTCGGCCGCCGGTCGTATCCTGTTTTGTGGCGCCACCGAGGGGCAGATCATATCCGTTTCTATGACCAGCAAATCCTAAACGCGTTACGAGGTGGCAGCGGGCTTGGCTTGTCTGAAAAAGACGCGTTACGTCCTTTGCTAAAAGTGCTCAAGGAGTATCAACGTTTCCAGATATTCGAATTGGCGGCCGGAGAAACCCTGTTTGTCCACAATTCTCGGGCGCTCCATGGCCGGACAGCCTTCGCTCAAGACAGCAAACGCCTTATGTTTCGTGTGCGCATGAATGCTGGGTGTCTTGCATAATGACATCCACTGACAAAGAACGTGAACTGGTATTGAGGCAGTTACAAGAAGTCCGCCGCCTGTTGAGTGTCGGTCAGCGACGGGAAGCCTTTTATGTATTGCGCGAGATTTCACATCTCTACGTTGATGATTGGCAGCTGCAGTGTGAGTTCGGTATCCGATATTTCCAGATGGGGGCGCTCGACCGGTCCGAATGGTCGCTGAGGCAGAGCCTGTCGAGGAATGACCGGAATGCGATCGCGTTGCGCCACCTGTCGGCATTGATGTCGCAGAAGGGCGACGGCAAAGCAGCCGTTATGTGTGCGAAGCGCTCCGCCTTGGTGGAACCGATTACCGGTCCTGATATGTATGACGAGGACCGTCCGTCATTGTTACGGCTTCGTTCGATCGAGGGAAGCTATCAGGGCATCACCTGGAATACCGACCTGAAGCTGAATGAGTGTGGGTTGAGGCGCGGGCATTTCTCAACACGCGCCTTGATCAACCGGGATCAAGTTAATTTGTTTTCCGCTTCGATTTTTGGAGACAATCTGCTGGCGTGCCGAAACTTGCCGAAATTTGATCTCATCGTAAACACGGTCGGATGTGCCGATCTTAAATCCGGACCGTTGGATGATGTAGACAATTTTATTGCCCGAAATCCAGGAATTCCGGTGATTAATCGGCCGGCAGACGTAAGGAAGACCACGCGTTTGGAAAATGCCCATCGGCTTGGTGAAATAGAGGGTGTCTGTTTCCCTCTGACCGTCAAGATAACGATGGATGGCACAGTGGAGGCCATATCCCAACATATTTTTGATAGGGGACTGTCTTTACCGATTATCCTGAGAGAGGCGGGGACTCAGACCGGTAAGTCCGTGGTGCTTGCACAAACCGCGGCTGAACTAAAAGAAAGCCTAAACAATTTTGCTCCTGGTACGGAAGTCTATGCCATTCAATATGTTGATTGTCTTGGCCGTGACGGATATTTCCACAAAACCCGGGCCTTTTTCATCGATGGTAAATTTTTTCCTGTGGCAAACTTAACCAGCGATCATTGGCAGATACATTCCGGTGACCGGTATCGAGTGATGGACAAGCTGCCTGAAACGCAGAAGGAAGAACGCCGCTACCTCAATGATCCAGGCGGTTACATTGGGACCGGCCATATGGATCGATTGCATCGTATCTCAGAACATATTGGTTTGGACTTCTTTGGGATAGACTTCACGGTCACGCCTGAGAACAGGCTGGTTATTTTTGAAGCCAATCCAGCAATGCGTCACAATTTCGACCACGCCGGGAATTTTCCGTATACGCGGCCATTTCTAGAAACCGTTTCCAGAAGCTTTATGGCGATGGTCAGTCAGCGTATTGCTCCGGCTCAAAGACGGTCCGCCAGTTAGTTTTCTGACAACGTTAACAAGGACATTTTACATTCGGTATACAGAGTAGTGTATCGGAATTGAATGCGTTAAAATCTATTCGCCGTAATGCGGGGAACTGGAGAAAGAGATATGAACAGCGATCTCATCATTGTCGGTGGTAGCTTTGCCGGACTGAGCGCCGCGATGAATATTGGGCGGGCTGGGCGCAACGTCCTGCTTCTTGATGCTGAAGAACCACGAAACCGATTTTCAGATGAGTCGCATGGATTTTTTGGTTTCGACGGTAACGCGCCTTCTGAAATTCTCGCGAATGCGCGCCTACAGACGACTTCCTACCCCAACGTCGTTTACAATAAGACGCTGGTCGCAAACGTGACGCAGGTCGAGGGAGGCTTTACTGCAATTTGCGAAGATGGCGCGGTCCATCAAGGGCGGCGCCTCTTGATCGCTACCGGTGTTGCCGACACGCTTCCTGATGTGCCAGGGATGCGCGAACGGTGGGGGGGCAGCGTGCTGCACTGCCCTTACTGTCATGGTTATGAATTTTTAGGAAAACGGACCGGCATATTTGCGGAAGGGCCGATTGCGATCCATCAGGCAGAAATGGTTGCTGATTGGGGGCCCGTCACGCTTTTTACGAACGGCGTCTTGAACTTGGATGACGAAAGCAGAGCCCGGCTGGCGGCACGCAAAGTGACTATTGAAACAAGCTCGGTTACGGGGCTGCAAGGGCATGGGCTGGACCTACAAGCAGTAACTCTCGCCGATGGGAGGAATATTCCTATCAGTGTTTTGTATATCGCTACGCAAGTACGCCTGCGCAATAATTGGGCTGAGACCCTCGGATGCACAATTGATAGGGGGCCTCTCGGGCCCGTAATCAAAACGGACGAACGCCAGGCGACGAATGTGGAGGGCGTCTTTGCCGCTGGCGATTGTGCGCGTCAGCCACAATCCGCTACATTCGCCTGCGCCGATGGCGTTGCATCTGGGATGGCAATTCACGCGTCCCTGGTTGAAGAAGATATTCGCCAGTGCGCAGCGGTTCTGTGAAGTCTCGAAGGCTATTGCCTTGTACGCAAGTTCTAATCCTAAAAACCTTGTTGACGGGTGTTCAGGATTGCCTGCGGCTCAATCTCATACATCGGAGTAAGAAAAGTGGATTGCCCACCACATACCGTTCGAACAAACGCTTCGGCTCGAGCACCAACCGATAGCCCCATTCCATCTTTACCTTACGAATGAATTCCGGGGCGCGGGAAACTTTTCCTCCGATGAAATCGATGACGGCACCGCCATTTACGATAAGGACATCGTGGTTGAGCGCGCTCTTGAGATTCTGAGACAAGAGCTCTTGCTTCGGCATCCCCATGGCCAAGACGATGAGATCGGGCCGGTGAACTTCTGCCAGTTTTAGGTAATGGTCTGTATCCTGAAAACCGTCTGCAGTCACACAAACGGTGCCTCCCGCGTCTTCAATTTTTTCGGCAGCGGCGTCGAGCCATGGGGACTGGGTGCCAAAGACGGCCACTGGCCGTCCGTTGTAGGCCTCAATGATTTTCGGAATGAGATCCGTACCGCACATATTCAAGCCCGGGGGCACGTCAAACCACGGCAGCACAATCTCGACCCCGATACCAGCGCGTAAAATGATATCAGACGATAAGAACGCATGCTGAAGAAGAGGGGCCGTCCAGGCTAGATTGACAGCATGCGCATTGATAAATGAAAGTACCTTGGGGCCTTGCGGTGTGGTAAGTTCGTGTATCAGCTTTGTTTCGGCCGATAGGTCGTTGACAGGCCGGATCGATTTTAGGATATCGACAATGGCTTCTCCACGTTCTGGCAGAGAAGGTGCTGGATTATCGCCTGTTTCTAAGCTTGTCATTGTCATCCGGTCCATGGGGGGGATTGTACGGCAATAGTCTTACTATGCCGTGTTCGAATTTACTATTTGGATAGCCTGGGTGCTCCCATTGCTCAGCTATCGGATTTGATGGCTGAAAACGTTGCTGGTTCGACAAACATATCTATACGGCGTCGCAAGAATTTTATCCGCGGCGATCACTTTCGGCCTCATCGCATTTTATACCCGATTGCTGCCGCCAGATGAGTACGGCATCTACACCTATGTTATCGCTCTGGTAACTTTGCTGCAGGGGGCTGGGGCCGGCTGGCTGGCGATGGGTGCTTTGCGGCTATCCGAAAGGGAGGGAAAACGCGAGAAGACATTGGCTGCAATTCTTCTCTACTTTGTTGGCATCACCATTCTAACGGTACTGATTTTGTTTGGGCTCCTCTTTGCCGAGCAAGAGGGGAGCCGTAATCAGTTGCTTCTAGTTATCGGCACAGCGTTTTTTCTGACCCAGGGCTGGTATGAGACCAATCTGTCGATCTTGCGGGCGCGTCTCCTTGTGGAGCGCTATGTGATCTACACGTTGGCTCGCACGATCGTGGCATCAATTTTTGGGGCTTGGTTTGCCTGGATTGGATGGGGTGCTGAGGGCATCCTAATCGGTGGTGTTCTGGGCATCGTTATTCCATCGACGATTTTGTCCATGGAAATTTGGTTGAAAGCCCAACTCGAAAGACCGCAAGCGGACGATCTGGGGGACGTTGCACGGTTCGGATTTCCATTGGCGTTGGGATACACCGTAGGTGCTTTCATTCTCGTGACAGACCGATTCCTTGTTGAGTTCTTTATGGGCATATACCTGCTTGGTATTTACGGAGCGGCGTATCAAATTGCCGACCGCATCATTCGCTCAATTATCGAACCAATCGGAAACGCAGCGTTACCACTGGCCATCAACAAATTTGAACAGGAAGGCGCTGAAGCGACGTATGAACAGTTGCGGCAAAACTGGAGCCTCATGATCGGTATTTCTCTGCCGGCCGTTGTTGGCTTGTGTGCTGTGACACCCAGCTTGGTAGAGATCGTGGTTGGCCCGGACTATCGCGCTGGAGCGTTGCAGATTATTCCCATCATCGCGCTGGCGACTTTCGTGAATGGGATACGTGGTGGGTATTTAGATCATGCTTATCATCTGGGGCAAAAGACCCAGCTTTTGCTGGTTCAGTCTGTCTGTGTGGCCGTTCTAAACGTCCTCATCTCAATTCCCCTAATCCTTCAGATGGGCATAATTGGAGCTGCTTACGGCACGTTGGGGTCACAGTTTGCGGGCATGATGATTGCGCTGATTTTGGGGAGGCGCTCATTCGTGCTGCCTTTTGCGCCACTGGAAACACTCAAGGTTTTTGCGGCTACGCTGGCGATGCTTTTGTGTTTGTGGGCCATCCCGCTAACCGCAGGATGGGTCACACTGATCATTCAGTCCGTTCTTGGTGGTTTGGTATATGGCGCTGTACTGCTTGCACTTAATCCCTTTGATCTCCGCTCATATGTGGCAAGCAGATTGCCATTTCAATTGGGAAGCGCGACTGGCAATACCTGACCTGCGGGGAAGATGCTTTTTTAGGCGGTTTTGTTTGAGATGGCTTCTGCGTAGACATGCGCGAGCTTATCAGCCACCACTTCCAGTGAAAGGGTATTCTCAATCAAAGCATGGCCATTTGCCGACAACTTCTGGCGAAGATCGCAATCTGTCATCAGCCGGTAAAGCTCCTCGGTTAACTCGCTCACTGAGCCTGCTGGTACCAGTAGAACAGTTTCTTCGTGAGTGAGTACTTCAGGGATCGATCCAACCGGAGTCGTCAAAACAGGAATGCCGTGAGCAAGTGACTCTAGAATTCCCAAAGGCAATCCTTCGTCGTGAGAGGGCAAAACCATTGCGTCCGCATTGGTGATGAGTGAATTCAGCTTCTCCCGATCAACCCATCCGGCAAAGGTGATGCGGTCGAATGTACCGAGAGACTTTGCTTCCTCCTTGTAGCGGTCAAGGTCGCCGCCACCGGCAAGCGTCACGTGCCAGTTAATATCCGCCAGCTTGGGATCGGCCAGCGCCTTCATCAGCTCGGGCACGCCCTTACGCTCAATCAAATTGCCAATGAACAAAAGCTGGAATGGTTTGGGGGTGTTGGAAAGTGAGACTTTAGCTTGTTTGGGGACACCATTATACAGAACAATAATTTTGTCTGGTGATACGCCCAAATTGTCCGCGAAATAACTTTTGAAGCGCTCTCCCAAGACGACGCATTTATCTACATTCTGAAAAAGCCACCGGGTTTGTTTTTGAAAGAAAGGAGAGATCGCGCTGTAGAATTGTGGGAAGTCAGCAGCGTGTACGTGTAACACGACCGGAATGCCCAACAGCTTTGCAAGCCGGGTCAGAAACCATTTTCGCGCCACACTTCCCTTCACCGTTATATGCAGATGCAATAGATCCGCTTTGCCTACCGCGCGGTAACCAATGATCCGGAGTGTGGCGAGGAAAAGTAGGAATGGTGACCAGATGATGTGACCGAGGCCACGCAGATCAAGCGCCGTCATGGACGAATCCGAATGCGTTTCGTTCCACAGCTTGTGTATGTAACGAATGAACTGGCCTGTTCCGCCTTGCTCGCGGCTAGGGCCCGCGATCAGGATGTGACGTCCTGCAAGTCTAAGATGGCTCGTCTGTTCGGCAAGCCGCGTATCGATTTTGTTCATCTTCCCCAATCCACCATATTCGGCAGATTTTCTGATGTGACATGGTAAATGCAAGGGTGATTCGTAAGGAAGTCCACAATAAACGCCAGTCTTCCCGTGCCGCTATTAGTATAACGACAGTATTATGATGGTTTTAGTACTTTTAAGGACTTAACGCGAACCGAATTTTGATTTGCCGATTTAGAAGTCACCGTCAGCCCATTTATTAACCAAAACGCTTGTGTTTCGCAGACTTCGGTTTTGAACAAAGTGACGCTGAAACCTCAGAAATTTGGAAAACCAACAGGATTTGGCGGGTTTTTGCTGAAATATACTGACAAGGGATAAGCCGCGTCCTAAAAAGGTCCGAAACCTGCATTGTGCGGCAAACCATCAGCATGTTCGGATCGCTTAGGGAAGAGCGTAACCGGCGGCGAAGGTAGAGTTCGAGTGGGGCAAGAAGTATGAATAATGAGGGGCTGAGCTATTGGATTGAGGCGCAAGTGCAAGCGCTGAATCCAGAGAGCTTCGCGGGGCAACTGGGATTGTTTGTTGGCGTTATAGCAGCGGCGCTTCTGATAGCAGCGCTGATACGCCAGTTTTCAAAGACATTTCCGCTGGAAAGGGCTGGATATTCGGCACCAGCTGTAACTTTAAGCAGGTCAGACGTTGTGCCATTGGGGGGCTTGAAATCCACGGCAGCGACCGACCTTACTTATCGTCAGCAATCAGCAGTGCTGGACCGTTCGAACCGGAAGAAAAAAAAGCTACTAAAGACAAGACCTAAAAAGGCATACTTAACCATCGAGAAGGCGCCATCGGATCCGATGTTTTTGCCTCCTTTTGATACAAGTGTCCCATATAGGGACAGGATTGCCATGATTGGCACCCAAAAAGACCTCTAAAACAGGGGCGTCGGGGCCGAATTCCGGCCTCTCCGGAGTGAAGAAAACAAGCTGCCGCTTTTAGTCAATGGCGGTGATAATTATGTCGGCGCCGCAGTCCGGCTGTTTCACTTTTGCGAGGTAGCATTGTGTTTGGACGTTTTTTCAGGAGGAACAAGAGGTCAGAGGCCGATGCCGGTGGGCAAGCGGCGTCAACTCCTGCGAACACCCGTATCTATTCGATCGGGGATGTCCACGGTCGCCTGGACTTGCTTGAGGATCTGGTGGATCGCATTCGGGCCGATGCCGCGCGGCGCTCCGAAGATACGAAGATCAAGATCGTGTTTTTAGGGGACTATGTGGATCGAGGCATGGATTCCAAAGGCGTTTTGGATCTTCTGATCTCAAATCCATTTCCGGAATACGAGACGATCTTTCTGAAAGGGAACCATGAACAGGCGATCCTTGATTTTTTGAGGGAACCGGCGTTTGGGACGACCTGGAAGTATTATGGCGGCGTTGAGACGCTGCACAGCTATGGCCTCACAGATGCTCTGACCGCCACCACGGCTGACGATTTCGTAAGCATCGCCGAAGAGTTCCGGGATATTATTCCGCCGGCACATTTGAAATTCTTGTCGAAGCTTCCCGTTAAAGAGACCATTGGCGACTACTGTTTTGTTCATGCTGGTATGCGTCCGGGGGTGCCTTTGGAACGGCAAGTCGAAGAAGACATGCTGTGGATTCGGGACAGTTTCCTGACCTCAAACCACGATTTTGGGAAGATCATCATTCACGGTCACACACCGACAGAAGCGCCAGTGCTGGCCCGCAACAGGATTGGCATTGACACGGGGGCATATATGACCGGTGTCTTAACGGCATTGGTTCTTGAGGGTGAAGAGTATCGCTTTTTACAGACAGGACACTCCATGCCGCAGACCCAGGACCGGACACGAGTCCACGCGACCGGGTAAACCTCCTGTGACCTTGCGGAGACGTATGGTCGCGGCGCACTTAAAGATATTTCCAATATATTTTCGTTAGGTTCGGCGACGTTTCAAAGTATCGCCGTAATGACCGTCATTGGTGTTTGCGTATTATCAATTGAGGATTGAAGGGCCAATGGAACCGAAAACCAAAGTTCTTGTGATTGGTGTCGACGCCGCAGAACCGACGCTTTTGGAAGAGATGATGGCGGCGGGTGAGCTGCCAAACCTCACGGCACTTCGGTCTCGCGGCCTCCATGGCGGTGTTCAAAACCCTATTGGCTTTGAAGCAGGGGCGGTCTGGCCGACATTTCACACCGGAAAAAATCCTGGCAAGCAGCAGCAATATGATGGTCTCAGGAAATTTAATCCGCAAACCTACGATTTCGATTGGTACCAAGGCGACCAAATCAAGAGTGACTACATCTGGCAGTATTTGTCCAAGCAGGGCAAAAGATGCGCGGTCATTGATGCTCCCTATTGTCAAATCGATCCAAATCTCAATGGCATCATGATCTTGGATTGGGGAGCTCATGTGCCGGCGAAAGGACAGGGGATGGAGTTCGTCACCCATCCGCCCGAACTGGCGCAAGAGGTTCTGGACTTGGTCGGGCCGGACCCGACCGGCGGTATTGCGTGTGACGATCGCCTGCTGGAAAGTATCCAAGATCATGTTGCTTTCCGCGATATGTATATGGACCGCCTATTGAAGAAGGGAAAGCTGTCCGCACACCTCCTAGCAAAAGGTGGGTGGGACTACTTCGAAACTGTTTTCACGGACTGTCATTGTATTGGTCACCGGTTGTGGCATGTGAACAAGCCGGATCATCCAGCCTATTCGAATAAGCTTGAAGAGACGATGGGGGATCCCATTAGAGAAGCCTACGCCCTGCTTGATAAATCCATCGGTATAATACTCGATCAGGTGGACGAGCGGACAATGACCCTTCTCTTCATCTCTCATGGGATGGGCCATCACTACACTGCAACCGAGATTCTAGATCGTGCACTGACAAACATTGAGAACAACGTCCAATCCGACGGCGAGAAATCTTTCAAGGAAACAATGCGCGGGATCTGGCACCTGGTACCGGTCGAAACGCGTGCCAAGCTGCGGCCTATAAAGAAGTACTTCAATGGAACACTTGCGCCGAAATATGCGGAATTCTCCGGCAATCGAGAGACACGCAGGTTTTTTGAGGTATTCGTCAATAATCGAACGGGCGGGGTACGGATTAATCTAAAAGGCCGGGAAGCCAAGGGTATCGTTGATCCGAATGACTATGATGCCCTGCTCGACGAGATTTCGCGTGATTTGCTCGACATTGTAAATGTTGAAACGGGCGAACCGCTGGTTCAGGAAATCATAAAGACGAAAGAAATGTACGGCGGAGATTTCATCGACACGTTGCCGGACCTGCTTGTAACCTGGAATCGGGAGAAGCCGATTCACGTTATTCAGTCAGAAAAAATCGGAACGATCAGGCGGGCGTTTTTGGATGGGCGAACGGGGGATCATACGCCGTTTGGCATGTTCATGGCGGCAGGCGCCGGTATCGATCAGCTGAAGCTTAACGAGCGGGCAGAGGCGATTGACTTCTTTCCCACGCTGGCTGCGCAGATCGGCATTGAAGCTGATGGATATGACGGCCGGCCTCTGCCTGGGGTGGTGAAAACTTCAGAGACGGTCTGATCGGTCGCCTACAATTTTGGCTATTCAGGAAAGTTTGTCCGGGCGATGCGCCGCCAGGCTGCGCCGGACAGGCGTTTGGCAAACTTCAGCGCATAGGCGGGTTCGCCAACAAGCTCGGCGAGTGCTTTCCCATACTGATGATCTTTGAGCGGGTCCACGACACGGCGGTAGTGTAGACATTCTTGGATAAGTTCCTTGCGCCGCGCCAGAGCTTCAGCAACTTCCGGGTCGTCGGTGTCAAAAATATTCTCGATCGTTTCCTGAACTTCTTTAATGCTCAGTATGCTGGGCAACCCAAGCGTATTCGCCGTGGTCGAACCCTCACGATGTATACGGTAGTAATAATAAGGTTCGTTTGTGATCATGATGCGCGCGCCTTTGGCGAGGCAATCACAATAAAAAACGCAGTCTTGGCCGCGGGGAAACTCTAATCGGTAACGCAGCTTATGCATGTTGACAAAAGAGCGCCTCAAGATCAGCTTCAAGAGCCCATATCCGCGGACTTCCGGTAGGTCGCGGTTTAGAAAGTCAGCGGACGTCATTTCGCTGATGGGTGCTTCGCCATTGACCATTAAGTGGCCGAAATGTTCCTCGGTCCGCGCGTTAACAAAGAACTGATTATCTGCAACACCATCAGCCTGATATGCCTCGGCGATCTCTATCAATCTTTCGAAACGGTTTGGTGCAATCCAGTCATCCGGGTCGACGACCGCGATCCATTCACCGCGTGCGTTTTCCAGAGCGGTGTTTCGGGCAGCACTTACACCAAGATTATGGTCGTGGAAGAGCGGTTTGACTCGGCTGTCTTCCTCCGCGAGCTGTTTCATAACCCGAGCCGTGTGATCGCTAGAACAATCGTCCACAATCAAGATCTCGAAGTTGGGCAATGTCTGTTCAAGGATCGATTGGACAGCTTTGGTTATGTAGTCGCCCACATTGTAAGCAGGCATGACGACGGAGACCACTGGTGAGGCGGTTTCCGGTTCTTCTGGTACCCTGACGCTGGCGGCAGTCTCTGAAGCCAATTGAGGGTCAGAACTCATTTACTACTTTCCTTTGGTCCAATGCAGCAGCGAGAGCGTGCCAACTTTCCTTGCGCCGCATCTTGTGATCCAAGGGCAGGGACCTTTGCGGTAGCCCGTCCAATCTGGGAACATATTCGTTGATCCAGGTATATTTATCACTAAGGCCCCACGTAATAATCATGTCGGACGCGGGATGGTTAACGAATAGTTCCGCAAGCCTCTTGTATTCATCGGCAACAAGTTGATCACGAACCTTGATGTCCGCTGGAGCCCCGTTGTCCCGGACATCCATTTCGGTGAAGTAAGCGCGCAGGCCAAGCTCCGCAATGTCATCCAGAAACCTGACGAATTTTTCTCCGTCAAAGGGATGGCGGCCGATGGACAAATGAGCTTGGAAGCCAATGCCATGGATTGGAATGCCATTTCCTTGAAGCCGTTTGACAAGATTGATCAAGGCGGTGCGGCGTTGGTCATGTTTTTCACGCCCATAGGTCAGTGCGTGATCGTTGTAGATCAAAAGAGCATTCGGGTCTGCCTTGGCCGCTGTTTCGAAGGCGATGTCGAAATATTCCGGCCCCAGAGCATCGAGCCAGAATGTTTGGCGCAACCCGTCAGGGCGGCCGTCAGCGGGCTTCAGCCCCTCATTGACAACGTCCCAGGACTGCATCCGGCCCGCATACCGTTTTGCCAACTTCTCGATATGAGCAACCATTATGTCCCGGCCGGTTGATTTGTTGACGCGCCGCTTCACGTGTTTGGGGATCGAGACATGCCACACCAAAGGCAGGCCGCGAACCAACATGCCATGCTCCTCTGCGAAATCGACTATGTAGTCTGCTTTGCGGAAGTCGTACTCGGCCCCCTCGCGTCCTTGAACGATTGCCCATTTAAGCTCGTTTTCGTGAACAAGCACGTTGCATTCGCGCGCTATGGCCTCACGAAACGGTTTGTCTTCCTGTAGTTGCCGGGCAAGTACGGCGGCTCCAAAATAGAAGCCGGTGCGTGCTGCGCGGTCGCGCAACGGGGCATCGGCCGGCAGAGCAACCATCTTGTTGTCGGCACGAGCAGCTCCGATTGTGGCAGCTCCGTAAACAGAAGCGGCGGCCGTGACGGTTGCGGACTTCATAACAAAGTCCCGGCGGTTCATTTGGTCAGCAGTGCGAACGGGAGGAAACTCGGAGATGCTTTTCTTAACCATGATTGGTTCACTTCTTTAAAATTGCTATCTCCAAGCAAATTGTTCGGAGACTTTAAGGGAGTATTGGTTGCTAATTTGTTGATGTTTGAGGCTTTGTTTAAAAGTATACTAAGCAATTCTATTGTAATTGTTTAGTACAACCGGCTTGTGTCGAAAACATGTTGGCAGCTACTTGTTTTCTTGCACACGAGTTGGCGTGCTTACCAGATAGAGAAAAGGGCTCCAAAACAGCGGAAATAGCTGTCTCTGGGGCCAGTTGAGAGGCTTTTGGGTGACTTCTATGTCAATCGCAAAGATTGCGTCCAATTATGACGATAAGAAATCGATCGGAAGTCGTTTCAGATCCGCCCGTATTCAACCTTTTCTGGACCTTGTTCAGCATTATTTCGATGCGAATGGTAAAGTTCGGATCATTGATGTGGGGGGGATGCGGAACTATTGGAACATCGTGCCGGATGGATTTCTGCAGGACAGGAACGCGGAAGTAACGATCGTCAATCTGCCCGGCGAGCATCAGCCCCTTAACGATGCCACCTTTACCTTTGTTACAGGCGATGCCTGTAACCTACAGGAATATAAAGATAATCAGTTTGACATTGCCCATTCCAACTCGGTTGTTGAGCATGTGGGCGACTGGCAAAAAATGAAAAGCTATGGGGCAGAGATCCGCCGGGTCGCAAAGTCCTATTTTGTCCAGACGCCAAGCTATTGGTTTCCGATCGAACCTCACTTCATGCGCCCATTCTTTCATTGGCTTCCCAAGCCCATTCGAGTCTCATGGGTGAAGAGTACGGCCGTCGGTCATTTCCCGAAGGCAGAAACCGTTGACGAGGCGGTGGCAACGGTGGAAAGCGCGCGCCTGTTGGACAAAAAAATGTTTGTGGAATTGTTCCCAGACGGCGAGCTCATTCGTGAGCGAGTCGCGTTTCTAACAAAGTCTTACATCGTGGTTAGAAAGTAGGTCCTGATAGGACGCAGGAGGCCAGGGCGTCTGACGAATCACGTTGGTTTGCCGTTAAATAAGTATTCTCATAAGCCTGTTAAGTATCAGGTTGATTTTTGGTCAGGCGGTCGCATCGCCTGCATTTGAAGTGCTCTAAGTGGTGGATTGGAATGTCCCTCAATCAGTCAGATGAAAATCTCAGCATGTCGGAACCAAAAGAGTCCGGACTTTGGTCGAATTTGAAGCCCTACATCTCGATAGCGCGGCCAGACCATTGGTTTAAGAACGTATTCGTGCTGCCTGGTGTAGCCTTGGGGATTTTGATTAGCGATCATCTGACCTTGGTGGATATCTCCAATACGATTTTGTGTTTGATATCTGTTTGTCTGGTGGCTTCTGCCAATTACACGATCAATGAATGGCTAGACGCAGAATTCGACCGCCACCACCCGGTCAAGAAAGACAGACCCTCCGTTGGCGGACAGATCAAAGCCAATTTTGTCTATATCCAATATGCCATTCTCAGTGTCATAGGACTGGCTCTTGCGTATGCAGCGTCACTCAGCGCGTTTTACACGATGCTGTTTTTGCTCATTATGGGGCTGATCTACAACGTGCCGCCGGTGCGAAGCAAAGACCGGGCTTATGTGGACGTATTGAGTGAGTCGATCAACAATCCCATCAGGTTTATGTTGGGATGGTTCGCCATTGTCGACAGTGTACTACCGCCTTCGAGTATCTTGCTCGCTTACTGGATGGGCGGTGCGTTTCTGATGGGGGCCAAAAGGCTATCGGAATATCGCTTCATTGACGATCCGGATCGCGCGGGGCTCTACCGTAAATCGTTCCAGTTTTACAATGAGCAGCGCTTATTGCTGTCGGTTGTGTTCTACGCACTGATGTCGGCATTCTTCTTCGGCGTTTTCTTGATCAAATACCGGATTGAGCTGCTTCTGGTCAGCCCGGCGCTCGCCCTTCTTTTTGCCTGGTATTTGCAGATTGCCCTCAAGCCACGCTCGACGGCACAAGCGCCCGAGAAGCTCTACAAGGAGAAAGGATTTATGGCCTTCCTTGTGTTCCTCTGCGCATTGATTGGTGTCTTGCTTTTCATCGACCTGCCGTGGCTGCAGTTCCTGGTTGACTACACCGTCATCGGGTCGGGAGAGTGATCGGCAAAAAATATGGTTGTGCACAGCCCATCCGATCAATAAGTATGGGCTCTATAACACCAGGACGGGAGAGGGGCGACGGAACGCCAAGAGTCGATTGTGACGATACAACAAGAGAATAACGAACCGGTCGTCTCTGTTGTTCTGCCGGCTTTCAATGTGTCCCAGTTCATTCACCATTCGATTAAATCGGTTTGTGAACAGACACTCGAAAACATAGAGATTCTGATTGTCGACGATGGCTCCAGCGATGGAACGCGTGAGGCCATTATGGAGCTTGCCAAGACCGACCCTCGTATCAAGCCTCTATATCATTCGGAGAATAGGGGGGTTAGCGCCGCCCGAAACACGGCGATTGAAGCTGCCCGGGGTAAGTGGATTGCATTGGTGGATCCAGATGACTGGATCGCACCAAATCGGCTGGAGATTTTGGTTCATCTGGCCGAGAAGTATGAAGCCGATGCCATCGGGGATGACCAGCATTTCATCGCATCCGAAGGTGATGAGCCGTTCGGGCGGCTCATGTCGGAGGATTGCGAGGGCGTATGGCAGCTCACTCCGGCTGACTTTATCGAACATGATCAGCCGGAAATTATTGGCTATGGCGTCCTGAAAATGGTTATCCGACGCTCGTTCATTCTTGAAAAGAAACTACGATACCGGACGGATTGTGCCCGCGGCGAAGATTGCCTGTTTTACTGCGAGTGCTTTGCCAATGGTGCCAAGATCTACTTGACCGCTCAGCCATTCTATTACTACCGGGTGAACCGGGAAGGATCCGCGACGAATTTAACGGCGGGACTACCGGCCATTCTGAGTGTTCAGCAGGTCCACGAGGAAGCGAAGATCATTTTCGACAGTCTTGATGATCCCGACCTTAAGGATGCATTGGAGGAAAGAGAACGTGTGATTGCCGAATGCGTGCAATACCGTAATGTCGTTACGCCACTGAAGAACCGGCAATTTCTCAAAGCGCTTTCTCAGGCGTTAAGCAAGCCAGCCTACATTCCGCCCGTTCTGCGACGGTCTTTCAATGCTGCTTGGGCACGGCTTCAGAGCTAGAGCTGACGCGCAAAAGTCGACCCCACAAGAGCGCTCCATTAGGTCAGCGTCGCAAGATGGTCCGCAAGACGTAGAGACAACTGAACGATTGTGTATGTCGGATTGGCGTGGCCCCCGGTTCTGAACACGCTTGAGCCCGCCATGTATAGGTTCTCCGTTCCGAAAACCTTGCAGTTCGCATCGACGACGCCGTCTTGGGCGGAAAGTCCCATGCGTGTTGTGCCCATGTGATGGTGACCGCCGACCTCATGTCCGCCGTCGGACAAATCCGGCAAATCGGCATCATCCGTGAGAAGCCAGTCGTGCAGCTTGATCCGTCCAAAGTCCGTTCGCGCGAACATTTTGCCACATTCCAGCGCCGGTTTAGCTAAAGCGTCTTTGTCGAGCTTGGTCGTCTCCCAATTAAGGGAGATACGCCGCATGCCCAAGGCATCCACATCGTCGGCCAAGGTTACGCGGCTTGAAGGATTGGGAACTTGTTCGCTGGCGGCATCTATAAGTCCGATCGTGTCAACCGATAAAGGCAGGTGTTTGCGGCAATAGACGTCTGCGACGAATGTCTCGTAGAGATAGGTAAGGGTAGAGCTGTCACAGATTCGGTGCTTCACCCATTTCTTGGTGGATTCATTGGCTTCCTGATCCCGCACATAAGTTTCGATGCCGAAGACCCTGAGTGCACAGTTAGGAATACCCGCCGTTCGAATGAACTCACGTGTGGGGGCAATGAAGTTCTTTTCCTTTGAAACAATATGTCTGAGCCCACTTTGGTCGACCGTCTGGGGCGCGATGACATAGTTGCCTAACTCGTAGATCAGGTGCTCCATGAAATAGCGGCCAACCTGATCGCCATCATTGCCAAGACCATTGGGGAGTTGCTTGTTGGCGTTGAGAAGGAAGCGAGGGTTCTCAAGTCCGCCCATGGCGATCACAAAACGCTTGGCCCGCGCCTCTGATTCAGGAGAGCCAGCCCCGTAACTTCGTACCGTGAGAGATGTTACCTGCCCGGTTTCGGTATCTAGCTTTGCATCGGTGACATTGGCGTTGATCACCAAGTCGATGCTTTTGGAAGAACGCAGTTCGCCCAAATATTTTTCGCCAAACCGAACCGTACTGTACAGAAACTCAATATCGATTAAATGTCCGTTTGACTGTTCGTATACGGATACATCGGGAAATTCGTCGATCTCGAGAATGCTGGAGGTTTCAGATTGATACCCCTTCACATCGTCATAGCTGATTGCCCAACCGGAATCCGGGATTGCTGGATTCTTTTCGAAGTCATAAGGATCTAGAGGGCGGCACCAGCCGGCCCAGTGGTTGGACGTGCCCCCAAGATAGCGGAGCCGCGTGATATCAAGGTCGAAATATTCCTTACCCGTCTGTACACCTTGGTAGAGCTCTTGGGATTCGTCGGAATAATCGAGCCCGCCACCTTCTAGCAGCAAAACGCGTTTGCCTTTTTCAGCCAGCTTGCGCGCGATCGTGATGCCGGCCACGCCGCCCCCAGCGATGCAAACATCATACAGGTCGTTGTTCGGAAGCGATGAGGTAGTTGATAAATCAAAAAGCATATTGCTTACGCACCCAGGTCTTCTTTCTTCAAAACCCAACCGTTGATCACGATGAATTCTTCGTCTTCCAAGATTTTCACAAAATGGATCTTATGAAGAAGAGTGATCAGACCAAGCGACGAACACAGTCGAAGAAAGTGCCTTCGAGATTGACTAAGCATACTATTTCATTCCGTTCTGATTGGCCGGGTGAGCTGCGTAAAGATAGAAAAACCTGATAAAAGTAGTCTTAAACTAAGTGATTTCTTTGGCGTGCGGCAAGGCCGACTTGGACGGTTTCACCTACATCACAGCGCCAAACGAGATCTCTTAGATAGACATATGAAACAATATCAACAAGTTTAAATGAAGCTTTTGTTTCAGACTTACTTAGGTCGACCCATTTTCATTTGACATTTTTGGTAAATGGGTCATCGTTCCCGTAATAGTTCTATTGGATTTGGAGTAATACTATCAGTTCTTGAGTGCCGATTAGATATTGTTTGATCAACGGAGGGGAGACCGTGGGCAAAGCACTCGTCATTAACCCAAGTTACTTCCGAACATATGGCTCGAATGAGGGCGGTATTGCCTTTCCAGTCTATCCGATCTTGAGCCTTTCCGCTGTGGCTGGTGCTATCAAAGCGCGTGGCCATGACGTGAAGATCGTCGACCTCTCGTACCGCCGGTATGAACCGGACTACATCAGAGAACTTATCGAGACAGAAAAACCGGATCTGGTTGGTGTAACGGCCACAACGCCGCTCGCAAACCAGATGAGAGATATTTCCTACCTCGTCAAAGACATCTCCGAAGACATCATTACGGTTGCTGGTGGCGCGCACCCATCTGCGCTTCCCTACGAGACGATGGAGCAATCCGCCCTCGATGCCATCGTGAGTGGTGAGGGTGACTTCGTGGCGGCAGATCTGCTGGACGGCAAACGTATGGCCGACATTCCAGGCCTTTACTGGCGGGATGGGGAGGAAATCAAGGTCAACACACCGGGGGGCCTTATGCCCAATTTGGATGATCTGCCAATTCCTGCTTGGGAAGATTATCCAATTGAATGTAATGAGCGGGTCACCAAGATTATCGCGCGGCACCGTCCCGTGACGACGATTGAATTTTCACGCGGCTGTGTTTTCAAATGCGACTTCTGTGGAAGCAAGAATACGATGGGGCTTGGATACCGCAAAAAGTCTCCTGAGCGGTGTGCTGACGAAGTTGAGCTATTGCAGAAACTTGGCTACCGCGAGCTCGTTCTCGTGGACGATATTTTCACGAGCGATAACAATTGGGCAGCACAGGTATGCGAAGAGTTCATTCGCCGCGATTTGAAAATGGCGTGGACGTGTACGAACGGTATCCGGGTAGATAGTGCCAACCCCGAGCTGTTTAATCTCATGAAGCGGGCAGGGTGTTACCGGGTCTATTTCGGTTTTGAAAGCGGCAATGACCAAGTCCTTCAGGCATTCGGAAAAGGTGGCAAAGCAACCCTGGAGAAGGGGATTACGGCGGTTGAGATGGCGCGGGAAGCTGGTCTTGAGCCGAATGGTTTTTTCATGGTGGGGCTGACGGGCGACACCGAAGAAACCATGCAGGACACGATCAACTATGCGAAGAAGGTTCGCCTGGAAACGATGAAATGTGGCATGACCACGCCGTTTCCCGGTACCCCTAGTTTCAATGCATTGCGGGAGAAGGGCCGCATTAAGACTCTCGATTGGGATCAGTACACTGTCTATAACAGTGCCGAAAATATCTACGATCATCCCAACCTGGACTGGGATACGATCAAGAAATACTTCAAGAAATTCTATGCGGAAGCCTATTTCGGCAATCCGGCCTACATTTATCGTCGTCTCAAGTTTGTTCTAAAGAACAATGAGATCCTGTGGAACGTATACTACACACTAAAGTTTTTCATCATGCTTTGGGGCAAAGAGAAAGGACCCCAGGAAGAACAATATGCGTTCGAGGACAAATGGCGGCCGCTGGACTTAAAGATCGACTCTGAATTGCGTCATTATGCGGTCCCGCAGGCAAAAGGAGCGGCCTCGCGGAAGTCGGTTCTGGATAAAGAACGACAACCCGCCGGACGAACCGTCTACTCCGCGTATCAGAGTGGAGCAAGCTGACGCCGCTTGTATCAGGACTCGGACTGCGCGGCAGTGGGATTAGGGCTTGAGCTTTTACTCAAATGCCGCCGTGCCATCTCAAAGACAAGAACGATGGATACGGCTACCATGATGCTGATCATAGGTTCGATCGGCTGCCGATACCGGTAGTAGTACGGTGTGATGATGGCAAACGGCGCCATAAAGCCGGCAACAAGAATGGTCGCGGGCCATAATGGTGCGTATCTCAGAGTTAGAAGCGTCCCGGCGACCAGTCCGAAGTATGTGACGAGCCCCACCGCGATGGACAATAGTTCCGTATAAGGAACAGGGAACTTTACGCGCATGATAAACGCGTTCACCTTAAAGAAGGCCAGTTGCATTGCAGTGACCGGGCGTTCCAGAAGAAAATGACGCGCTTTACTGAAAAGCCACTTGTCCCGGACCGCCTCATTCAGCTCCTGTGTGTGGTCGATTTGCGTATCGATTATTTCTTCCTGCCAACCTTCAAGCTGGGCGAGGGGCCTGATACCCTGTTTGCCGATAATACTGCGAATGGCATCGCCAGGACCGTTGGAAGTCCACGGAACCGGAATTTCGGTCTTGGCCAAATCATCATTTGAGTATGTGCTTGCAGCTCCAATGGTGCCAATCCACGCGACTTGTCCGATCCCATTCCGCACCGGGACGAATTCGCCGAAAGCGATGTAATTTCTAATCGTCCACGGAGAAATAATAGCGGCCGCTAAAACAACGACGGCTGCGGTATGGATAAGGGAAGACTGTGAAAACCTCCCGCTGACAACAAGGTACGCCGCGATAAAGGGAATGAATATGATGGTGCTTCCCCAGGTTAGGGCCGATACACCTAATAGGCCGCCCAAAACAATCGCTCTCCTGACGGTGAGTTCATTTCCGTAATGCACCAGCCAATAGGCTATCAAAGCGATCCAGAGTGTCGCTATCGGCGCTGCATTGATGGTGGTGGCGTGATGTTTTGTTGCGACAAGGAGGAAGCCAAAGGCAATCAGTCCAGCCCAGGGGCCAGCAATGCGGCGGGCCGTAAGGGCCGTTAAAACGGCCGCGGCGCAAAAGAAGCCTAGATGGAGCAAGCGGATGATAATGCGGCTGGTTTCCTCGCCAAAAAGGGCAATAAGGCTGCCATATAGAAGGGAAAACATCGGGTCCGCCCATGCGGTCACAAGGTAGTCGCCGGCTTGTCTTCCTTCCTCACACAATGGGGTGCATAACCAAGCCCATCTCAAGGGGAAGCTATAGCCTTGTCCTTCGGCGATCGATCTAGCAATCCAGACAGGTTCGAACCCGACTTCTTTCTGTAAAGTGATGGCGATGAAAATGAGGCCCGCAAACGCGAACAGTGCGATTGCGGCGCGAATTATGGTGTCGAATTGTTGTTCGACGAAGCGATCCAAAGTCTGAACCACGTCATTCATGAGGGGCCAGCTCCTCCTGACGAGACTGTGCCATCCCCGGCTTGCCTGTTGTCCTGATCTCTGACCGGTGCTGCGCAAAAACGAACAACTTCATGCCTGTATAGTTGACGAACAATCCAGCAATCGCTCCCAATCCCAGTGGAATAATCAGATAGTTCCGCAACAGAGGCACGGTTTCTATCGCGATCGTGTATGCGCCGATATTCGCAACAGCGGCAAGGCAGTTAACGGTGACATAACGTGCGAGTTCTTTGGTGCGATCGTCCGATTGGTGGCCGGAAAACGTCCATGACCTGTTCAGCAGCCATGTCACGAGCATGGCGGTTGGAAATGAAACTGCCCGTGAGAAATAGGGGCCACCGCCTAAAGCGTCCAAAGCCAGCAATAATATGGCGTCTACGGAAAAACCGATTGTGCCTACTACTAAGAAACGGAAGAACCGTGTCTCCAAGAGTTTTGAGACGATGTCCGTTTCCAATATCTCTCGAAGCCAGGTACGTTGATGGATACTCATGATCTTGTGAATTACTACTTTGCTAAGCCGGTTTCTTGGACGGCGAGATTGTCCGCCGAATACGATTGCGCAATGCATGATATTGATGGCGGAGCCGCCCGTGACGTTCGATGCCGAGAGCGCATTTCGATAGAATTACACCAAGTTCGCCGGCGCTGATTGCTCGCGCCCAAAGCGCAGAGAACACTCTTTTCACCGTATCTGCTTTGCTTTCTTGCCAAGCAAATGGGGAAAGAAGTCGTGCCCAGAAGGCGTGCTTCGCCTTGTCGCTCATAATTTTATCTGCTGTGGAAAGAAACAAGCGGCCTCGTTCCAAATCATCAACGCGCCCTAATCTCCCGTCGCGGTTGTCGTTATGGTAGACGGTCAGCGGCGCATCAATCAGCAGGTAACGCGCTCCCGAGTTTCCTAAATCAATGAAAAAATAGTGATCTTCGTATTGACGCAGATTTTCCGGAAACGGATGTTTTTGCGCCAACTTTCGTGAGAGAAAAAAAGAGCTCGCCTGAGCGAATTGTTTGGACACGTATAAGAATTCGTCAAATGTCTCGCCTTCTTGCACGGAACGCTCCGGGAGGAGCCAGTGGCTGCCATCGTCGAAAATCATCTTGGTGCGCGTCACGCAAATAGTGTTTTCCGGATCTGCAGTTGCAAGAACACACCTAACCTGTTGCTCCAGCTTTTCCGGCAGCCATTCATCGTCAGAATCCAAGAAAGCGATGTAGTCGCCCTTTGCTGCTTCAACGCCCGTGTTCCGAGCAGCGGAAACGCCGCGATTCGTCGGGTGTTGCAGCAGGGTAACTTGGGAGAAGACTTCTAAAGCCTCCAACGTCGCGCGCAGATCATCGGTCGAACAATCATCGACGACGATGAGTTCCCAATTTTTATAGGTCTGCGACCGTACCTGATTAAGTGTCCGCTCAATCAAATGGGCACGGTTGAAAACCGGTATGACAACGCTAACGAGCGGGTTCATTGATTAGATCTTTGCAGTTATCGCGTTGGCACAATAATTCAGAAATCGTTTCAAATTATTCACCGGTTTGGACTTATCCTGCTTTGTCGCTAAGCGGCGCGGGCATCAAATGGGCCCTTCATTAAGCACTAGAGATAGCACAAAGATTCCGTAATATTTGGGTAATGCTTTGAAAAAGTGAGCAAAACGAAGTATTGCCATCCTGCACGCTTCACAGTGCTTAAGAAAACTTGATTTTACTATCGCTCCGGCGGTGGATAATGGGAAAAAATGGCGCACGATAGGTCAGCATATCCGGCCAGAATGACAACGGCAGCGTATTCCGACATTTACGTGCAGCGGGCAATGGATCCGCTGCGTGCTGTTGAGATTCTCTTTTTTACCTTTGTGTTGCTCTACTCTTACGGCGCAATCATTCAGAACGTGATCCTCGGGCCTGATCAGACGATCGCACTGGAAGACAATCCGGGCCGCTCGACACTGCAAATGATTTGGGCGGTGATCTATCTGGTCCTATTGGGATTTGTATACGTGTTTCGAAACCAGCTCTATGGCGCCTTCATGGAGCAGCGCTGGATCATCATACTGTCTCTGTATTTGGTCGCATCGACGATTTGGTCGAGTTCGCCCAACGTCACGCTCCAGGACTCGATAGTTATCGGACTAGGCACCCTGATCGGTGGCTATATCGGAGTGCGGTTTTCCACCGAACAGATTTTTCATTTGATCAAATATGTGGCGATTATTGGTGTTTTCGGCAGCCTGATTTTGGTTGCTGTTTGGCCTGAAATCGCATTGATGACCAGCATTCATCACAACGGATTGTGGCGTGGCGCGTTTACCCACAAAAATGTGACAGGTCTGGCATCGCTCATTGCGATCATTGCCTTCTTATTTTGCTACCGGCACAACATTTATCTGCGCATATTCTTTGTGGCGGCAGCGGTCGTTCTATTGGTGGGGGCCAGAGCGTCCACCAGCTTCATTGCCTTTGGCGTCATCCTGGCGGTGTTCTTTGTGCAGCGGCCATTGTCGGTTCGTGGCATGGACGTATTCCTGGTAATCACAGGCGGACTTCTGCTGTCCTCGTTTGTGGGGCTGCTATTGCTTCTCAACTTGGAAGATTTTGTAGGCCTGTTTGGCAAGGATCTGACATTTACCGGCAGAACAGTGCTGTGGGAATACGGTTTCCAGTCCTTTCTAACAAAGCCATTCCTGGGATTTGGTTTGTCGGCATTCTGGCATGACACGACTGAATATGGTGGGCTTGCGGTGCGCGCCCTAGCTGGATGGAACGCCCCCGGCATTCACAATGGATGGCTAGAGTTGATGTTGGCGATCGGCCTTGTCGGCACCGTGATCTTCAGCATTGTTTTCTTCGGCCTCATGCAGAAGACCTATTACATGATGCGTGAGTTCCCAGGGCAGGCATACTTCTACGTAATGATGTTCTGCATCCTTCTATTGGTTTATAGCCTGGCTACAGGCGTGTTTTTGCTCCGGAATTCAATCATCCACGTCATGATTATCGCGTTTTCATTCTCGATCCACCGCGAGATGATGGAGCACCAGTTTGCTCAACGAAACAATATTGGGCAGCGTTAGTCGCGCCTCTTATTGTCGAACTATGGCTGTAGAAAACAACCCTAAAATACTGTTTTTAAAGAAATTTTTTTGATTTAGTGAGTTCTTCTGACCTAGTGCCCTGGAGACGTCACTGGTTCGCTGCCGGTTGGTCCAAAGCATTGGGGCGGATTTTCGAAAGCAGGTTCCGCAGAAAGCTTGTATTTTGGGCCTGTCACTCTAACGTTGTCTCTCGAGTCGGAACCTCGGTACTTGCCCTAAAATTGTCAATTTTGACTTGGCTACTATGTTGGTCAGTCTTGGCGGAACGTGTGGGCGAGTTTTTTTGATGGGGCGGCCATTTTCCGATTCAATGCAAGGTAGACGGTCGGTTAACCAAAGAGCGCTATAGAGCGATATAGGAATAGATTCGGAGTCAGGCAGATGAATGTGTGGGTGAGAAAGATGGGTTCCAAGCGGACGGGTATTCTTGCAGCTCTTGTGACGGCAGTTTTGTTGGCTGCCTGTGCGTCACCATCAGGAGACTCGAGTGGTGATACGGCGCAAAAGCCGGACACAGCGGGCGTCTCGGCAGCTGATGTGAATTCGGTGGACAGAATTAATAAAGCGCTTGCAGAAAACGACACAAATGCCGCTAAAGCCTTCGAAAAAAGCTACCGCCTTGGCCCGGGCGACCGGCTGCGTGTGATCGTTTTTGGCGAGGAAGACTTATCCGGTGAGTTTGAAGTGGACAGTGTGGGCGTCGTCTCGCTGCCTCTCATCAAGCCGATAAATACGTCGAACATGACGTTGTCCGAATTGAGAGGCCAGATAGAGACTCAGCTGAAGGCTGGTTATTTGGTTGAGCCGCGGGTCAGTGTGGAAATTCTGAACTACCGGCCGTTTTACATCACAGGCGAAGTCGGCAGGCCTGGTGAGTATCCTTATGTTGCCGGGATGAATGTTCTTAAGGCGATCGCGATGGCCGGGGGCTATACGTATCGCGCCAATACGCGCCGCGTCCTGTTGACCCGGGCTGACAACAACAAGGAAGAGGAAGAGAGGCCGACGCAGGAATTACTCATTCTGCCGGGCGACTATATTAGAGTTCCGGAGCGCTTCTTCTAGATCACGAAGATCATTTTCGCTTTATCGCGACCCGATTGTGTAAAAGATTGAGTAATATAGACCAAATATTCGTCTAAGACGCTATTTATATTACTTGGATTTAGTATATCTATGGAGATATTGTTAAGGATCCAGTTAAATAGTTAATGCTGTACGTTAACTATTCTTTTATTTTAACCTTGCGTTAACTGTATTCGTGACCTACTTTTAGAAGCAACGTTATAGGTCTCCTTTTAAAGAGATGATGGTCATGAAAAGAATAAAAGACGGCCACCGCGTATTGGTGGCGGCGCTAATTGGTGGTTTGGTGGCAACAGGTCCTGCATCTGCGCTTACGGATCAGCAAATTGCGACGATTAACAGCGGCGTACTGGAAGCAGTATCGACGTGTGCAATCGATCCTATTTCTGCAGCAGGTCAGATCCAGGGTGTTGCATCAGGCACGCTGATTAGCAATTCAGAAGCTTCGGAAATTGCAGCTACAATCGTTGCAACGGCACAAGGGTCCACGGAAAGCCCATCTTGTTTGTTTGCTGTTGGTGAAGGTCTCACGCGTTGGGCACTTTCATTCGGCGTAAACAATTCGACGGCCCTTCAGATCGGAACGGTTATTGGCCAAGACGGCGAAATCCCGCTGGTCAATGCTTGCGTTAACATCGCAGGTGTTCAGACCGATCTTGGCTTGGCATGCGATCCTTCGACTGGTGACATCGACGATGGATTTCAGCGCGGCGCTGCACCATTCGGTGCTTCGGGCGAAAATCCAAACCAGGACAGCGTCAGCCCGAACTGATCGGGGCGCGTGATCGTGTTTTCCTTTGAGCTGCTCTCCGGACAGTTCACAAGTCCGAAAACCTAAGAGATTTCAAAGCGGTGGCATTGATTGATGCCGCCGCTTCTTATTTTGGAAAATATGGTTAAACTAAGTATCAGCATAGGCATCTGACGGGGACGAATGAGGAGCGACCGGTCATACGGTAGGCGCTGTTGGGAGGCGTTTGGCCGACCGGAGATCGACAACCAAGTTCCTATCAAGCGAAATCGGCCACACGGTAATTGATATTGCCCGGCATGCCGTTTGCAACGAATAAGGGTGTGAACAGTTTGGATTCTTGGCGCAAAGGCTCAACCTAAGAAATGCGGTACGTAAAGCTCCCCGGCACAGAAATAAACGCCTCAAATCTTGGATTTGGATGTGCATCTTTGGGATCGCGTGTCTCAAAACAGAACGGTCTGCGGGCGCTTTCCCGTGCGTTTGATGAGGGGGTTACTTGGTATGATCTGGCGCCGATTTATGGCGGGGGCTTAGCTGAAGGTATTTTTTCCGAGTTTCTCACTGGGCGACGGTCCGAGATCCAGGTCTGCACGAAAGTTGGTGTCGGGCGGCCAAGCTACGAGCCCCTGCTTAGAATGGCTGGAGCGGTTATTAGGCCCGTCGTCAATCGTTTCGGTATTGTCCACAATGGATTGCGCCGCGTAAGTGCCAGGCAGAACATAAATATTCCGATCACACCTGAGCTGATCGAGAAATCGATCCAGAAATCATTAAGACGTATGCGCACGGACTATGTGGACGTGTTTGCGCTGCACGATCCGTCACCGGTGGATGTAGCGCGCGACGATGTGCTGGAGGCGTTGCAGAAGATCGTTGATCGCGGGCAAGCAAGATACATAAGCGTGGCTGGCCGTGTGGATGCGATCGAAGCGGCTATCGAAATCGGTGGACCCTACCAGTTCCTTCAGTTCGCGGACGGACCGAACAATTCGATTATATCGGATGTGAGGGACAAGCTGCGGGAGCCCATGGCTATAGTGACCCATAGTATTCTTGGGGTTGGTGGCGCGAAGGACAATATTGTCCGTCAGCTGAAATCTCAGCCAGACTTGGTCCATCGACTAAAGGAAAGTGGGTACCGGGGCGCTGTCGAGCGGATTGCCGTTGATCTGTTGATGGACAGAGCTTTCACCACAAACCCGACAGGTGTCGTTCTCGCGTCTATGTTTTCCGAACATCATCTTGAGAATAATGTTGGGCGGGCAAACGCAACTGTCCTTTCGGATACGGCAGCCTTCTTGAAGGATGTGTTTTCCATGCAGGCCAACCAGGCGTTTTCCGCGGGCTGACGGGTTTCTAAGCCGTTAACGGTTTCCCATCATAAATCGAAAGCTATTGACCTTTAGGTGAATGGGTTCAGCGCCATTCACCGCCTGTGTGGGGAGAGGCAGAGTGATTTCTGACACGCTCGAAAATCTCGAGACGCTCAAACATGATGCCTGTGTAATTGGCGCCGGCCCGGCAGGCCTCTCATTCGCTCTTGAGATGGCGCAAAAGGGGAAATCCGTCCTTGTGCTTGAATCCGGCGGATTGGCAGCCAATGAGGACCAACAGTCTCTCTCACTTGCTGAACTGGTCGATCCGGCCCGTCATGATGACATGAGTATAGCCGTTGCGCGCCGTCTGGGAGGCACATCGAACTTATGGGCCGGGCGCTGCGTTCCTTTCGACCCAATTGATTTCAAAGCGCGCCGGCACATACCAGGCGTGACCTGGCCAATAGAATTGGCAGACCTTGAGCCGTACTATTCACGCGCTTGCGAGTATCTCTCTGGAGGTCAGACCAAGTTTTTGGATCGAATTGATGGACTGTCGGTCCCGGAAGATGAATTCAGCTACGAAAGGCTGGAGCGTTACTCGAATTGTCCGGCGATCCAAATAGGGCAGGGGGTGGCACTCAAGCAAAGCTCTCTGATCGATATCCGCCTAAACAGCACCTTGGTGGAAACGAACCTCGACCCTCAAGGGAATGTTCGGAGCATTGTTGCCGCAAGGCCGGATGGGGAGAGATTTGAGATCCCCGTTAACACATTGGTGTTTGCTTGTGGAGGGTTGGAAACCACGCGGCAATTGCTTGTCCTTCAATCCAGACACGATCATCTTTTTGGCGGCGCGCAAGGGCCTCTTGGCCGATACTATATGGGCCATGTCACCGGTGAGATTGCCGACATAACGTTTACGGACGATCTGCTGGAGAAAGCCTTCGACTTTTATGTGGACGATGACGGAACCTATGTGCGCCGGCGATTTGTTCCGAGCGACGACATGCAGATCAGCCACGAACTTCCGAATATTGCGTTCTGGCCGGTCGTGCCACCCATTGCGAACGCCGCCCATAGAAGCGGGATCCTGTCACTTTTGTTTCTTGCGTTGTCGACGCAGCCTTTTGGTAAGATGTTCATTGCAGAAGTCATTCGTAAGAGACACGTGCCAGATGGCGTATCCAAAGCGCCTCATTTGATGAATGTCCTTCGAGAGCTGCCTCAGTCGATGCTCTTTGGATTTTCATTCTTGTACAAAAGATATTTGGCGGCATCCCGCGTGCCAGGGTTCTTTATTCCCAACCCTGGGCGCAGGTATGGGTTGTCATACCACGCCGAGCAATTGCCCCGCCGTGAAAGCGCGGTTCGTCTTTCGGAGCAGCAAGACCGGTTGGGGACGCCTTCACTTATTGTCGACCTGCAGTTCTCGGAAGAGGACGCGACCGGCGTGGTCCGTGCTCATGAACTTCTGCGAGAATGGCTCAACAAGCATCAACTTGGAGAAATCGAGTACCGGCAGCCGGAAATACAAAATGTTGAATCCATTCTTCAAATTTCCACCCATGGTACACATCAGATTGGTACTGCGCGGATGGGCGAGAATTCTCAAGAGGCCGTGGTCGACAAAAACCTTCGGACGTTTGACTGCCCTAATCTCTATTTGCTGACTTCTGCTGTTTTTCCGGGATCCGGTCAGTGTAATCCAACCTTGACCATTGCAGCACTCGCTTTGCGGTTGGCGGATCACCTGACAGGAGGAACGAATACTGAATTGGACAAGTAAAAAGACATTTTTGCGGTGCGCAGCCTAGTAAAACGACCGCAGATCAGTATGATGCGCCCCAAATCGTCGAGTGCAGAAGCCATTTTGTGCCCGATTTGATTACTTCTTTAACCATCAGATAGGTGCGTATCTGTCATGTGGTGCAAGGCAGCACAATGGTGGTAAACAACACAACGAATCGTTAACTTAGAAAACGTATGGTCTAGTCAGGTAGGGGTTCGTCCAAAGGCATTGGATGAACTGTCATGATTTCCCGTTCGACCTGAAATTGAGGGGATTTACGGTGAAGATAGTTTCGAAAATGGCAATCGCAGCGGTGGCGGTTGCACTAACAAGTACGTCGGCTTTTGCGCAAACCGAAGAGCGTTTGCGTCAAGGGGTTCAGGATCGGGATCGCCCGGCCTTCCAGGCTGTTGGAGTGCGGCTAGGTTCATTCTTGGTTTATCCGGCCGTCGATCTGTCGGTTGTTTTTGACGACAATCTGTTCGCAGACGATACGGATACAGATGATTTCTTCTTCCGCGTTAGTCCGGAATTGCTGGTGGAGTCGAATTTCCCTCGGCATGCGCTTAATTTCCAGGCTGACCTGAACAACGATACCTATTTTGATGAGTCGAGCGAAGACCGGACCGAATATGGGCTTCGCAGCACGGGCCGTCTGGACATCACCGAAGGAATGTCATTCCGGGGTGATGTTTCCTTTGAAGATAGGAGAGAAGATCGTGGTTCGGCGGATGCTGTTGGCGAAGCTGCCGATCCGGTTGAGTTCACACGTTTTCAAGGAACTGGTGAGCTTTCTTATCGTCCGGGCCGGGGCCGTGTTTCTGTTGGTGGTACCTATCAAGTTCTGGACTTTGACGATGTTGCGCTCATCGGCGGCGGCGAGCAAAACAACGACGACCGGGACCGCGACGTCTACAGCGTGTTTGGCCGTGTTGGTTACGAAGTGTCACCGGGCTACGAAGTCTTCGCTTTGGGCCTTTACGGCCAGACGGACTATGACGACGCCCTTGATGATAACGGTGTGAACAGAGACTCTGATCTCTACACGATTGAAGGCGGCACGCGTTTCGAGCTGACCAATGTGGTCGCGGGTGAAGTTTCGGCCGGTTATACGGAAGAAGACTTCGACGACCCGACATTGGTCACGGTCGACGGTATTGCCGTTAATGCCGACATTGAGTGGTATGTCACCCGACTGACGACGATCTTGCTGGGGGCATCGCGCCGGGTCCAGGAAACGACTATTACCGGTGACGATGGAACGGGTACGATTGTTCCGGCATCTGGCTTCATTAATACGGTCATCGACGTTGGCGTTGACCATGAGCTGATGCGGAATGTCATTCTGAGCGCGGGCTTCAGATACGATAACCGCGATTATGACGGCATCGTTCGGGAAGACGATCAGTATGAAGCCGATGTGCGGGCCATTTACCTGCTGAACCGCAACCTTTCCTTGGCAGCGGAATATCGTTTCGAGCGCAGAGATTCGTCGGAAAGCGCCGAAGACTTCTCCCGGAACGTGGTTGGCTTGACGTTACGAGCGCAACTCTAGAGGCCGGATGATTCATGCATTGGGCCAGCTGTTCGATGACGCCGAGCAGCTGGCCTTTTTTGATTGCGAATGCGAAGCAAGCTGCCACTTAAGCGGGATCACGGCAGGATACTGATCCTCGGAATAAGTGATGTAGGCCACAATACAGAGAAATTTTAGGTATTTCTTAAGGTTTTTTGCGCGCGAGCACAGCAATTTCTTTATAGTTCTGGTATAACCTCGCGTTATTACTCATTGGTCGAAGTTTGCTCGCCGCAGTTCGAGCAACTCATGAGGCGACGAGAATTTCGAGTTTGGGAACAAGCAAAATGAAAATGGGTGACATTCCGGGGCAGACACCAGCCGCACGATCTTTTGCCCTACCGACCGAAGGTGTTGATCTGACCGCCGATCTGATGCGGTTAATCCGCATTGTTCGCGAGCGGAAAGCAATTGTGATCGGTACAATGGTGGTCGTCACCATTTTGGTAGCCCTGCTGACCTGGCAATTGACCCCACGCTACAAAGCAACCACCCAGATTCTAATTGACCCCCGCGAAAACCAAATTCTTGATCTCCAGTCAGTGTTTTCCGGCCTTTCGCCCGACACATCGACTGTGGAAAGCCAAGTTCAGGTCCTGAAGTCACGTTCTCTCTTGAAGCGGGTCGTGCAGGACTTGCAGCTTGCCGAAGATCCGGAATTCAATTCGGATGTGGCGGAAGAAGAAACCTCGATGGTTTCGGCAGTCTTTTCATTCGTTAATCCCCTCAACTGGTTGCCGGATGGATGGCGGAACGCCGTTGATGGTGGCGAACCCGAAACGTTCCTGACCCAGGAGCAAACGGATGCCATCGTTGAGGACTCAGTTATTGGATCGCTTGTAGATGGTTTGACGGTCTCCCGGATCGGCACCTCATTCGCCATTGATATATCGTTCGAATCCGTCAGCCCTACAAAGGCCGCGCGGATTGCGAATGTGATCGCTGAGTCATACATCGTCGATCAGCTTGAAACGAAATTCGAAGCGACGCGTCGAGCAACCAATTGGCTGAATGATCGCTTGCGCTTGCTTCGCGAAGAGTTGCGCTCGTCAGAGGAAGCCGTGGAAGCCTTTAAGGCGCAACACAGCCTGATCGGTACGCAAGACGGCAATACGCTGAACACTGAGCAGCTTCAGGAGTTCAACCGGGCGCTGGTAGAGGCACGGACTGCCCGGGCCGAGGCGGAGGTCAGACTCCAACAAATCGAGGAGATCTACCAATCTGGTGGCGGTGTGACACGCGCGTCCAAAGTGATCAACTCGGCCCTTATCAATCAGCTTCGCGAACAAGAAGCAGAGCTGTTTCAGCGCGAAAGTAACCTGGCCACTCGTTATCAGGCACGGCACCCGCAGATGGTGCAGATCCGGAACGAACTTCGGCAGATACGCAGTAAAATCAACCAAGAGGTTGAGCGCTATATTCAAGAACTCAAGAATGACGTTGCTGTGGCGCGCGCTCGCGAAAAGTCGCTTGAAGGAAGTGTTGCCAAGCAGCAAGTTCGCAATGCAGAACAGAACCGGTTGGAAATTCAGCTTCGGGAGCTGGAGCTTGAAGCGGACGGTAACCGTCAAATCTACGAGGTTTTCCTCAGCCGGTTTAAGGCGACCACCGACCAAGATTCTATTCAGGAATCCGATGCGCGTATTATTTCCATCGCGACAGTCCCAGGCGGACCAAGTTTCCCGAACAAAAGGCTCTTTGTTGCCGGTGGCTTCATGGCGTCAGCGTTGCTGGGCATCATGCTGGCCCTTATTGCTGAGCGGCTGGACAATGGCTTCCGTTCGGTAGAGCAGCTGGAATCAACAACAGGTGTTCGGAACTTGAGCGTTATTCCGTCCGTCAAGCGGGGTAACAAGGAACTTGAGCCTCACGAATATATCCTCGACAAGCCACTTTCGGCGTATAGCGAGGCCATACGAAGTATTCAGAACAGTGTATTGCTGTCCAATTCGGACAAGCCTATACGCTGTATGCTGACAACATCAGCATTGCCTAGCGAAGGTAAGTCGACCTTGTCGATTTCACTGGCGCGCCTCTTTGCACGGTCCGGTACCAAGACCATCCTTGTGGATGCCGACTTGCGGCGCCCCCGTGTTCGTGAGTTCGTCGATGAACCAGCCCACGAACGTGGCCTGCTCGAGGTGCTGAATGGTGCTTGTTCCATTGATCAAGCCGTGCTTCGCGATGAGCGAACGGGGCTTCATATACTGACCACCAAAGAGGGTGGGGCGGATACGCCTGATCTCCTCAATTCAAATGCCATGCGGGATCTGTTGGCGGAACTGCGTGACACATACGAAATGGTCATTGTTGACGCGCCGCCCGTTCTGCCTGTCGGCGACACCAAGCTGCTGTCCCGCCACGTAGATACGGTTGTGTTTGTCATTCGTTGGGAACGCACCCCCAGAGTCGCTTCTATCAAGGCTATGGAGGCTCTTGATGAGGCGAATATCTCAGTTCTCGGTACTTGTTTGTCGCAGGTCGATTTCGAACGCTATTCCCGGTATGGCCAAACGGATGCTGGCCACTATTACGGCCGTTACAGCAATTATTACTTGGACTAAGGCCTTTCTTGCGGGTTGGCGAGACAGCTCAAGTTTTCTAGAATCGGTTTGATGAATCGAATCGTTCGAGATGTCAGAAGGTCTCTGAAGAACCTTTCCTTACCCCCCAATTCGCTGAAGCGGGCGGACCGTCACTTTGCCTATGTGATGCCGGCGATAGTTGGTCTTCTGCTGGTGGCTCTTGCGGTTCCCAGGGCGCTGACCGAAGTGCGCCTCGTGCCCGCGGACAGTGTGCTGGAAAAGATAAGGCGGACACCGGTCGAGGAACTGAATAGTGCTGATAATCAGAAGTCTCTCAAAGGTGCCGTCCAGGATCTAGAGGCGGCGAGCCGAATTCACAATGGCAATGCCGATATCTATGCGGATCTTGCGTTTGCGGAACTTGGACAACTCGATGTGGTGGGCCCCAACACCACCGAAGGTAAAGCCCTCCTTGATAGTGCGATTGGTAACCTGGAAGAAAGCTTGAAGCGAAACCCAGCCAACAGCTTCGCTTGGGTTCGGCTGGCCTCAGCACTCGTTTACAAAGAAGGGAAGGTCACGCCTGACGCACTTGAGGCCCTTCGTTGGTCCTACCGGACAGGCCCCCTAATTGAGAAGCTCGCCTATTTCCGAACGGATTTGGGTATTCGTCTGTATGGGGAGTTAGACTTCGATCTGAAGCAAAGCCTCAGTGAGGAGATCGCTTTTTATTTCTCCATCAATTGGCCGGCCCGCCTGGAACTGATGGCGCTTACTTGTAAGCTGGAAGCAGCCTTTATCGTTCAGAATGCGCTGTCGGGTGTTTTAGAACAAAAAGAACTTGATCAGTTCTACCGTAACTTCATGAGCCCTGCGGCGTGCGCTCATGCGGCTAAATCCAAAGCCGCTAAAGAAAACTAGCCTCCTTCTAGAGCCGTTTTGGTTTTGATTGAAACTCAAAACGGCTCCAGATTCTTTGTTTTGCGCGTTTCCGGACGGTGAACCGGATTCCACTTCACCTGGAAACGCTATAGCGCCAATTTCCCATGAGTTGACGCCAGTCCTAAATCAGTATGCAGATCTATGAGGACAGGAACGGTAGTCCGTTGTAAGGCAGTTTGTGCTTTTATGCGGTATTGCGGTCCCACCACCAATTTGTGTTGATGCCGAAAAACATCAACCAAAAGCCTACAAGGACCTCTGTTAGTGATATCGGTAACCAGTAGTAGCCAGCCCACTCAGCTTCGCGCATAAGGATAAGATCCGAAAGACTCCATGCGAAGATAAGCAGAGTTCCAACTATTCCGGCTACAGACAAAATGCTTGGAATGAACCTGGACCTCATAAACAACCAAAAGAACACAGTCGAGCCAAATGCGTAGAACGTAATCGCTATGTAGTTTGCTGAATCTTGAGCATGAAGAAGGAAGCGCAGCAGGATATTCGTTTCCCCGGTGTTGCCAGCGCCGATCAATTCCGGCTCGCGCATCATGTCGGCAAGCATGAGTCCTAAGTAGGCCGTTAGGCCAAAAAGCGCCGCTTCGGCCGTTCTTGCGAGCAGGGCAAATAACGCGAGGTTTCTATCAACCGGTGTAAGAACCACATAAAGCGCAAAAGCCAGCACCAATGTGAACCAGGCAGCTGCCAGTTGAAAAATGAAACCGAAATGGAATTGATTGGCCGAAAGAAAAGCTTGATCCGCCGGCGGAAAGATTTGCTTCGTTGCGCTTAGATCTCCTACCAGGAACACACCAAGTCCGAAGATACCGGCGACAAAAACGTACAAGAAGCCCGCTATCGTCACGTAGAGGCGTGAGGCGGGCTCCGTCTCATTTTTACCTGCACAGCGCCATTTCTCCGTCGACTTTGTCATTCGACGCAGCTTATCCATACAAATTAAATAGGCAATTGCCTAATTATGCGGACTATCTATACAAATACGTATGAGTAGACGGTATGCGAATTTCGATTGGAACCATGCGCGGGCTTTCTTAGCGACAGTCGAAGAGGGCTCTCTTTCGGCTGCAGCACGCGCGCTCGGTTCAACGCAACCGACCGTGAGCCGGCAAATATCGGCATTGGAGAAAGCCCTGGATCTTATGCTGTTTGAGCGCGCCGGACGGGGGCTAACGCTTACCTCAGGTGGATCGAAATTGCTCGATCGGCTCCGTGCAATGGGGGAGGCTGCCGATCAGATTTCACTACAGGCTTTTGGGCAAACGCAACGAATTGACGGAACTGTGTACATCACCGCGAGTGTCGGTGCGGCGGTGTTGCTTCCGCCTGTTCTAAAGAAGCTGCGAGAGTCTCACCCTGGCATTTGCGTTAACTTAGCCGTTTCGACGTCTGCCAAAGACTTGCAGCGCCGGGAAGCCGACATTGCATTACGTCACGTTGAACCGACTCAACCGGAACTGCTGGCGCGTGAAGTGACAAGGCAGCCAGTCACATCGCGATTGTATGCATCGCCTACTTATTTGGAGCGGTTCTCACATCCGCTGACAAAGGAAGATCTGTCCACGGCTGATTTTTTGAATTTTGAGGACACTGACCGCCTGCAAAGAAGATTGAGAGATGTTGGACTGCCGATTGCTGCGGAGAAATTCAAGATCGTGTCGGATGACTGGATGATAATGTGTGACTTTATCAGAAAAGGGCTTGGCATCGGGCTGCTGCCTGAGATGATCGGCGATCATGACCCGTCGGTACAAAGGGTCCCATTCGACATTTCACCGGTTACGGTGCAAACCTGGATTACGGTTCACAGAGAACTTCATACAACACCCCGTATTCGTGTTGTCTACGATCTGTTGTGCTCGGAACTGGCCGACCAAGCGTCGCTATAGCGTTTCCAGGTGAGGTGCCAAAATCCGATATTGGCGGCTCACTTTCCGGAAACGCGCTAAACAGAGACTTAGGGCACGGATGGTTTTTCGCTCGGAGGAGGATCTTCGCCGATGGGTTTGGGGGCTTCCGGATGTGGTTCGGGCCGGATAACCAGCTCAGGCGGTGACTTCGTGTCTGACGCAGGGGGATCACCTCTGGAAAGTCCGACGCTCCTACTTGACCTTCTTTGCCCCGTGTCTCTCGATTTCGAGCGCTTTCTGCTGCGGGAACTAAAGGATTGAGCGCAGGCGATTCCCATAATGAATGTGAATGTCACGGTGACAGCTGGGATTTCGAGGCTGAAATCGATAAGCGCATGAAAACCAACCAGCGTGAGAATGGCCATACCAACCGCAGCATAAATTTTGGCCCGGCGTCTTCTAACGAGCCCGAACAAGCAGAGCTCACCCATGGAAGCCACGGAAACGAACAGTAACGCAGCTGCTGGAATGCCAAGCTCCAATGCGTTCTCAAGATAGGTATTGTGGGCATCTTGCCATGGTGGACCGGCGGGCAATCTTGAATCCCTAAAGATGGGATATGTGTCCATAAAAGTGCCAAGGCCGGATCCTGCGAATGGTGCCGCACCGATCGCTTCCCACGTCAGCCGATAAATGTCCGAACGGCCGCCGCCGGACGCTTCCGCATCAGTTAGGCGGTCCACAACCGCGCCGCCACTTACCGCAATGAATAGCAATCCACTTGCCAGCGCGATGCCAAGGAAGATCATTGTCTGCTGGCGGGGGATGACGCGCGCATAGCCGCAGCAGACGATCAATACAATAATGCCCAGGAAGGTGCTCATGACACCGCCGCGTGAGCCGCTCATCAAAATAGCAGTACCCAGGACCAGGGCTGTAACAACAAGGTATGCGGACTTGCCGGCCAGGACCTCAAGGGCCAGTTCAGCTTTCGTGCGTGCGCTTGCTTTGATCTTTAAAACTGAGCCCAAATCCTGCAAGAGCAAGCCAATAACACACACCAGACCGATACCGGCGTATGTGGCGTAAGAGTTCCGATTAACGAACGTACTCGCAAGATAGCCTTCATAAGCCCATTTGTGGAACCAAAGGACGCGTTCCCAGCCACCAAGATGGACAATTAGTCCGTATGCACCATAGGCCAGGGAAATGACGGCGATCGCCCGCAAGCCGCGATCCGCCAATGTCGTGGACCGGCAAATCTGCAACGACATCCAGAAGACCGCGGCGTAGGTCAAGAGCCGCATGATCCCACTGGCTGTTTCGTATGGGTTTATTGAAATTGTCGAAGAGGCCCCCGTTCCCAAGAAGGTTGCCGTTTCCTGCCACAAGGGGTGGGCGATTGACGTCGGCATCCATGGAAAAATTTGGACAAGAGCCCACAGAATTGCCAACAGAAAAGGAACGACAATCGCCAGTACTTTCCTTGCCGGGATATATTCTTCTGTCTGCGTACGCCAGCGATATGCGCCATAGGCGGCAAACAGGATGCCGGCCCAGATCGCGAGCACGGACCACCAAATGGGACGGTTGCTGCCGAGGGGGAGCGGGGCAAAGGCGACCAGTGCGATCAGGCCAATGAAAAGCCTGCGTTCGGTAAGCAGATCCCAAACGCTAGACTTTGCGGCCGCCTCACCCTGAGACGTATGCGGAACCACCGCGTCGCTGACCAATTTGACCTCCGAAACCGCGTAAATGCTCAGTCCGATGATAAACTGATTCCGAGGGTGCAACTTCAATGGTTAACAAAAGATATCAGAAAATTAATTTGCTGGTCGAGCCGTCGTTTCGGGCGACCTTCACCCAATATATTGGGGTGGCGGTCTCACTGTTATGCGTGGGACCGCCAAGAAAATTGTTAGTAGGCGTTCTTGTGGACGAAGCCCTTAACCAAGGTTAACGCCATGATCTTGATATCAAGCCAGAAGGACCAGTTCTGAATGTAGTAGATATCGTGCTCGATGCGGCCCTGAAGCTTGTCCATTGTATCGGTTTCGCCACGATATCCGTTCACTTGAGCCCATCCTGTGATGCCAGGCTTAACTCTGTGGCGCGACTGATACTGAGCGATCGCCTTGGCAAATTCTTCGTCTAAGGCCAATGGATGGGGCCGTGGTCCGACGATCGACATGGTACCTTGCAGGACGTTGAACAGTTGAGGCAGCTCATCAAGGCTGGTCTTGCGAAGAATATGGCCGATCCGCGTAATGCGCGTATCGTTCTTCGTTGCCTGCGCCGTCATCTTGTCCCCGTCTTCCGTTACCGTCATCGTACGGAACTTGAGCACGGGGATAATGTTTTCGTTGTAACCGCGTCGGCGTTGCTGGAAGAAGACCGGCCCTGGCGAGTCAAGCTTGATAGCAAGTGCGATTAGCGCCATCAAGGGAGCCGTCAGGACCACCGCAACAGACGCCAGCACGTAGTCCTGGATCACTTTGGCCATCAACCACCATTGCCGGATAGGGCGCTGATTGAGGTCCATCAGGACCATACCGCCAACCCGGCTTACGGGGCGATTTTTATAGCGGATACCTACCAGATCGGGCACTAAGCGGATGTCGCAAGGTAGCGAGGCAAGTGCTTGTTCGAGCTTCGAAATACGTTCATCCGCCGACCATGGCAGAGCGATGAAGATTTCATCCAAACGGTTATGACGCGCGTAGTGCACCAGGTCGTCAATCGACCCCAGAAAGGGCTGATCACCCTCATGATCGTCGCGGCGCTTTGCACGGTCATCAAAGAAGCCGATGATTTTAATGCCGGTCGATCCACGGTGTGCTGTCAAATGCTCGGACAGACGCATGCTCAAGGGACCGACACCAACAATGGCTACCTGCCGCGAAATACGTTCGTTCTTGATGAGCTGAGCGATTACACGCACCATCAGTACGCGGCCAAAGACCAGCATAATGGCTGCAATCCCAAACCAGCTCATAAGCCAGCCGCGGGAATAAGTGGCTGAAATCTTGAGAATAAAGGCGATTGCGATTAGGCCAAGAATGGCGCCGGACCAGCTAATGGCCATACGTCCGATCTGAGAGCCGATGTCGACCAGACTATCGAACATGTAGCCACTCATGGCGCGGTAGATTCCGGCAAATGTGATGGCCGCGAAAAACCCAACGCCGGCCATGCGGACGATATCGACCTGACTTTTGAGGACAGCTACTTCATATCCGAAATGGGCAACAAGACACGCAAACATAATGATGGCCACGTCCAGCACCATGATCGCGTCGCCTACCATTTCAGGCGACGAAAATATGGGGCTTGCATGAGCCCCTATGCGTGGCGCATCCGCCTGAGTGTTGTCTGTCGCCGTCATTCGAAACTTCCCCCTGGAGTGAAGCGTCGCGCCGCTATGCGGCAGCGAAGGATAAGTCCTTTTTCACAAACTTAATATTCCCCAGACGACTGCAATATCCGCGCCGAAGTGGCTTTTCTTCGCGTGAATGTAGTTATGTTTGTGTGTTTACGTATCTAAAGCAAATACCATCATCGATTACAATAGGAAATCCTTTATGTCCCGAAAAAATACAGTTTGAGTGGCGATTATTTCTATGAGCGTAAGTATTCGATCTCGAATTTCTTATAATTCAGAGAATCAGTAGTGATTCTCCATCCTTAAACTCGGGTTCCCGACCTTGGGCTGTTAACCATGTTATTGTGGCAGCCGCATGGCAGAGAGGTCCGCCTTCTTCCCTGTATCAAATAAAGACAAGAACAGCAGAATCGTATCAAATCAGGACAGCATGCCCTTGTCATTGTAATGCAACTGAAAGGGGCGGGCGCTATGGTGCGCCGACAATCTTTGGGCCGACGATCATCTAGAGCGTAACGTCTTTCTGTCCGGGAGCGTTATCCTTCAAATGGCCAAGGTCAAGGCAAGCTGCGTCATTCGCGGACGAGACATTCAGTGTATCAATCAAGAGAGAGAGCGTATCTATGGCGATCCTAGTAACAGGAGGCGCTGGGTATATCGGCAGCCATATGGCCTGGCGTTTGGTCGACCAACAGGAGCAAGTGGTTGTCCTGGATAACCTTTCCACGGGGTTCCAGGGCTTGGTGCCGCCATCGGTCAAGCTCGTCCAGGGCGATGTGGGCGACGTTGGGCTGGTTTCCGATGTTCTCAAGAATGAGCAGATCGATGTCGTGATCCATTTTGCTGGATCCATTGTCGTGCCGGAATCTGTTACCGAACCGCTCAAATATTATGAAAACAACACGGCGCGGAGCCGAAACCTGATAGAGGCCTGCGTCAAATCCGGCGTCGGTAAATTCATCTTTTCCTCCACGGCGGCGGTATATGGGGAGCAAACCCAAGGTCTCTTGGATGAAGAGCTGCCTCTCCAACCCATCAACCCGTATGCGACGTCAAAGGTTATGACTGAATGGATGCTGCGGGATGTGGCCATTGCACATGATTTTCGCTACATCGCCATTCGGTATTTCAATGTTGCGGGCGCCGACCCCCAAGGTCGGTCAGGACAGTCTTCCAAGAACGCAACGCACCTCATCAAGGTGGCAAGCCAGGTCGCGCTGGGCGAGCGGGAGAAGCTTCAAGTTTTCGGTTCTGACTATGACACGCCTGATGGCACCTGCATTCGCGACTATGTGCATGTCACGGATCTCATCAGCGCCCATATGGATGGCTTGAATTATTTGAGAGACGGGGGAGATTCCATTGCCGCCAATTGCGGCTATGGTCATGGATATTCTGTGCTGGAAGTGATCGACGCGCTGAACAAAGTCACCGGCAATGAGCTGCCTGTGGAGATGAGTGAACGCCGGCCGGGGGATGCCGCAGCGTTGGTTGCAAAGCCGGAACGCATCAAGTCCCTTTTTGGCTGGCAGCCAAAGCACGACGATTTGGAGTTTGTCGTCAAAACCGCTCTGAATTGGGAGAGATCATTGCCTGACCGAAATTGGTATTAGTCCATGACGATAGTGGTCACCGGCGCTGCCGGTTTCATCGGTTTTCATCTCTGTGGTGCCCTTCTGCGCCAGGGGCATCACGTGCTTGGTCTCGATAGTCTCAATGACTATTACGATGTGAGCTTGAAGACCGCGCGCTTGAGCATTTTGGAGACAAACTCAAATTTCTCTTTCAGCAAGGTGAACATCGCGGATGTTGAGGCTATGCAGGATGTGCTTAAGGCGTACAAGTTTAAGCACATGTTTCATCTGGCGGCTCAAGCGGGGGTTCGCTACTCGCTCGAAAACCCGTCTGCGTACATACAGTCCAATCTGGTGGGCCATGCCAATGTATTGGAGCTTTGCCGTCATCACGACGGGTTTGAGCATCTGATTTACGCATCGTCCAGCTCCGTCTATGGCGGCAACGAAAAGACACCTTTTTCCGAAACAGATTCCGTTGACCGCCCGGTCTCACTCTACGCCGCAACGAAGAAGGCGGATGAGCTGATGAGCCAGACTTATGGGCACCTCTATCAGCTGCCGCAAACCGGCGTCCGGTTCTTCACCGTGTACGGCCCCTGGGGGCGTCCGGACATGGCGTATTGGATCTTTACACAAAGTATTTTGGAAGGGCGCCCCATTAGAGTTTTCAACAATGGGGATATGAGGCGGGATTTCACCTACATAGATGATATCGTGTCCGGTCTTTTGTTGATGCTGGAAAAAGGGGCGGCAGTTTCGGGGGACCCGTCAAACCCCCACAGGGTTTACAATCTGGGAAACAACAAGCCCGAACAGTTGCTGCACATGATCGACGTGCTTGAGACGGCGTTGGGCAAAGAAGCTATTCGGAAGTTGGAACCGATGCAGCCCGGGGATGTGAAACAAACTTTTGCGGATCTGAGCTCAGTCCAGGCTGATTATGGATTTAAGCCCGCCACCTCGATCGAAGAGGGGCTTCAGAAATTTGTCCAGTGGTTCCGCCAGTACTTCGACGTTTAAAGATCCTCGACGTCTGATCGGTTGGTATTCTTACAGCGGCTCGTTTTCGCTCAGCAGCTTGTCAAAGTACGGGATCGTTTTCTTGAGCCCTTCCTCAAGCTGAATCTTCGGTGACCAATCCAGATCCGCTTTCGCTTTAGCGATATTCGGTTGGCGCTGCTTCGGGTCATCTTCCGGAAGGGGCTTGTTGTCGATCTTCGACTTTGATCCGGTCAGTTCGAGAACTTTTTCTGCAAGTTCAAGAATTGTGAACTCCTTAGGGTTGCCCAAATTCGTCGGGCCCGTATACGGATCTTCCTTGTTCATGAGGCCCATCAGACCGGCAACAAGGTCTTCAACAAAGCAGAATGAACGGGTTTGGCTTCCGTCACCAAAAATAGTGATCGGTTCGTTGCGCAGTGCCTGCACAATGAAGTTAGAGACCACCCGGCCATCATTCGGGTGCATGCGCGGGCCATAGGTATTGAAGATACGCGCCACGCGAATGCTCAGATTGTGCTGTCTGTAGTAATCGAAGAAAAGCGTTTCGGCGCAGCGTTTGCCTTCATCGTAACACGCGCGAACGCCGATTGGGTTTACATGCCCCCAATAGTCTTCCGTTTGCGGATGAACATGAGGGTCGCCATATACCTCGCTGGTGGACGCTTGCAAGATGCGCGCATTCAGACGCTTGGCAAGGCCCAGCATGTTAATTGCGCCGTGCACACTCGTCTTCGTGGTTTGCACGGGGTCATGCTGGTAGTGAACAGGCGATGCAGGGCAGGCGAGGTTAAAGATCTGATCCACTTCCAGATAGAGCGGGAAAGTTACGTCATGCCGCATCAGTTCGAAGCGGTAGTCGTCCAGGAGATTCCGAATATTGCGCCGGGAGCCCGTAAAGAAATTGTCAACACAAATGACTTCACAGCCCTGTTCCAAAAGGCGCTCGCACAGAAACGATCCGATGAACCCGGCGCCGCCGGTAACCAGTACGCGTTTTATCTCGTGCATTTTCTCGTGTTCCTAACTCTCGTCCGAGGCGGACGTTACTGGGTCGCGGCCGATGGAATGATATTCAAACCCGGCAGCGGCCATTTCCTTTGGGGTATAGATATTACGAAGATCGATAATAAGTGGTGTCTTTAAGAGACTTTTTGTCCGCTCGAGGTCCAGGGCGCGAAATTCATTCCATTCCGTTAACAAGACGACAGCGTCCGCCTGTTCCATGGTGTCATAGGTATTCTCAGCCAAGTGAACATCCGGCAGCAATTGACGGGCTTCGCTCATCCCTTCAGGGTCGAAGGCTTTGATCGTCGCGCCTTTTTCTTGAAGAAGCGGAATGATATCCAGACTTGGTGAGTCCCGCATATCATCCGTGTTCGGCTTGAAGGTCAGGCCAAGAATGGCAATTGTTTTCCCTTCAAGATCATCCTTACACGCCTTGATGATCTTATCCGCCATATTCTTCTTGCGCTGATCGTTGACATCGACCACTGCTTGAACGATCCGCGTTGGTGCGCCGGCCTCTTCAGCTGTTCTGACCAATGCCAGCGTATCTTTTGGGAAGCAGGAGCCGCCATAACCTGGACCAGCGTGAAGGAATTTGCCTCCGATGCGGCCATCCAATCCGATGCCGCGCGACACCTCCTGAACGTTGGCGCCTACCTTCTCGCAAATGTCGGCCATTTCGTTGATGAACGTGATCTTTGTCGCCAAGAACGCATTCGCGGCGTATTTGATCAGTTCGGACGTTTCCCTGGATGTAAACAAGATCGGCGTTTCGTTGAGATAGAGCGGGCGATAGAGCGCACGCATGACTTCCTGGGCCCGTTCGGAATCCACACCAACCACAACGCGATCCGGCCGCTTGAAATCTTCAATGGCAGACCCTTCACGAAGGAATTCCGGATTGGATGCCATATCAAAATCGGCATCCGGCCGTTCGGCCTTGATAATGTTTTCCACCTTGCGGCTTGTGCCCACGGGAACCGTCGACTTCGTAACGACAACCGTGTACCCGTCGAGGGCTTGGGCGATGTCTTTGGCGGCGGCCTCCACGTAAGAAAGATCTGCATAACCATCACCACGCCGGCTCGGCGTTCCAACCGCGATGAATACGGCGTCCGCTGATTTTACCGCTGAGGTTAGATCGGTCGAAAAGAACAGTCTGCCGGCGGAGACATTGTCCGCTACAAGGCCATCTAGTCCCGGTTCGTAAATGGGGATCCGGCCTGCGTTCAGACCGTCAATTTTGGCGGCATCCAAATCGACACAGGTGACCTCATGGCCAAAATCCGAGAAACAGGCACCGGAGACCAAGCCAACGTATCCGGTTCCAATCATTGTTACGCGCATCTAAACAACCCATTCATCTGGTTTGGTCTGCCGCTTGTGGGGGCGAGACAGGTGAGACAAGTGTTCTATGTATTTGGAAGGTAACGGTCGAGAACTTCACTAAAGCGATCTTTAAGGTCTTCCCGACGCAACGCAAATGCGACATTTGCCTCCAGAAAGCCAACTTTGTCGCCACAATCGTACCGAATGCCTTCAAAATGGTAGCCGTGAAATGGATGGGTGCCGATCATTTTGGCCATAGCATCCGTAAGTTGGATCTCTCCACCCGCGCCGGTTTCTTGATTCTCAAGCAGATCGAAGATTTCCGGCACCAGAATATAGCGGCCCACGAGAGCGAGCGTGGATGGAGCTTCTCCTGGGCTCGGCTTCTCAATCATGCCTTTGGTTTCAATCAAAGCACCATCCCGGGCGCCCGGGTCCAGTATCCCATAGCGATTTGTATGCTCTTCGGGCACGTCCAATACGGCCACGATGTTGCCGTCCGTCTTCTCGAACGCGTCAACCATCTGCGCGAGACATCCTGGGCTGTCATGCAGCAGTTCGTCCGGCAGCATCACAGCAAAGGGTTCGTTACCAATTAAGTGGCGGGCACACCAAACAGCATGTCCTAATCCAGCAGGCTCTTGCTGCCGCGTAAAAATGACATTCCCTGCAAGATGGCGAGAATCGGCGATAGACTCGATCTCTTTCGACTTGCTCTTCCGTTCAAGCTGATCCTCAAGCTCATAGGCTCTGTCGAAATAGTCTTCGATGGCCCCTTTCCCGCGGCCGGTGACGAATATGATCTGCTCTATGCCTGCCTCGACCGCCTCATCCACGGCATATTGGACCAGGGGGCGGTCGACAACCGGCAATAATTCTTTGGGCACGGCTTTCGTCGCAGGTAGAAATCGTGTCCCCATTCCCGCGACAGGAAGAACAACCTTCCTTACTTTTCGCGCCATAATATTCCTCTCATCATCTATTGAGAGATTTACCCAACGGCAACTCTACTCAATTGTTTAAAACTGACCCGTGACCCCGCCTTCATTAGCGAGTACTTTCGAATACAGCAGAAAAACAAGAAGTTTTTGCTGAGTTCTCGAGGACTTGTATTTTGCTTGTCTCGAATCGTCTATAATTTTGGTTAATATGACGTGCAGACTTAAAAAGATTGCTACGGTTTGGGCCACTTTGACGCTGGTAGCGCCCAATCTGGCGCTGGCGGGGAACGAACCGGCTCTCGACCTGTCGAAAGCCGCCGGATTGGCGGCGAAGCAACAATATTCTGAAGCGATCGAACTCTATACAGCTATTTTGGAGGGGGACAGCTCCAATACGGAAGATAGAGGGGCTGCATACTATTTGCGGGGTATTGCCGAGCAAGAAATCGGTATGACCGGCCACGCCATCGCGGATTTCACCCAGGCGATCTGGCTGGGACATCTGGACAATAAGGAACTTGCAACGGCTCATTTCCGCCGCGGAAAAGGTTACGCGCTCCTTAAGCAATACAGCCGGGCCATTACGGACTTCGACAGGGCCATTCAATTGGAGCCGTCTTTCTCCCAGGCCTATAGCGAGCGGGGCGACGCCTACCGAAATCGTGGCATCTACAAGTTGGCTTTGCAGGATTACAGCACGTCGATCCGGCTGCTGAACCCGGATCTGCACATCCCTTATTTCGGGCGTGGGCTAACCCATGAAGCGATGGGCAATGAGAGGCTCGCGTCGGCCGATTTCAGGCGCGCATCGGAATTGGAGCCCGAATTCAGGTCGGCTCAAGCCCGTCTTGCAAAATCGACCGAAATTCAATTTGCCTCCACGGGCAGCATTGAGGTCCAGCAAGATATTGCTGAAACTGAACCGGTTGCAAACGAAGCCCCTCAACAAGTGGCACAACTAGAACGCCAGCAACTGCCTGAAGAATCGGACGAATTGGCGCGCCATGCTTCAGAAAACGCCGATGTGAAGCCAAACCAGATTGCGCCAACAGCGCCTGCTGACATCCCGGCGGAGCGTGTTGCTGATGCTGGGCCGGAAAAGCAAAATCTGAAGCATTCGGTCGGACAAGCAGAGACCGAGAATGCGGCCGAAGCACCTATTGCTAAAGAACTTGCCGCGAATGCTGTGAGCCCGGCGGTAGCTGTCGCCAACCCTTCTGAAACGGCGCGTGTTGCAGAGCCTGCCGCGAAAAATCCGGCGCCAGCTGCGCCTGAGAAGATTGCTTCGAATACGACAAGTACCGAAATCGCCACAGAGGAAGAGGCGACCGGTGCCATTCCTGAGGGCGACAGGGATGTTTCAGCCACAGCCATCCGCAAGGACCAGACAGCTGCGGCAACAGAGCAGCCTGCGAACACGACACGGTCAGCTGCCTCAGACCAAGGGACAAAGGTCGCTGCCAAGCCAAATGTGGGTAAATTTCTTGTCCAAATCGCGTCCTATCGGGAAAAAGACGATGCGCAGCGCCGTTTTGATAAGCTGAGCGCACAACATCAGGATTTGTTTTCCGACCTTTCACCGGACATCTTACGCGCCGATCTGGGCGAAAAAGGTATCTACTACCGCCTTAGAATCGGCCCGTTCCAATCGTTTCAGCGGTCGACGGATGTCTGTAATGCGCTCAAGGAGCGGCAATTGGATTGCCTCGTGATAAAGCGGAAGTCGGCCGGGTAAGAGTAGCTGCCCAAAATTTTCATCTACATTTCGTGTCCGTGAAAAATCGCCCTCGGCTGTTGAGAGCGCGTGGCATTTCTGTAAACTCGCGCCAAATTCCGTAACCCGGACCAAATTCACAAAGAAGCAGAGGAACGCAGCGATGGCCGGCATCAAAGCATATGGCGGGTATATTCCCAGGTTGAGGTTAAGCCGAAAAGCAATGGCCCAGGCGAATGCCTGGTTCAGCCCAGGACTAATGGGACAAGCCAAGGGGGAGCGGTCTCTCGCAAACTGGGATGAAGACAGCGTCACGATGGCGGTGGAAGCAGCCCGCGATTGCCTCAACGGGTCAGCGCGCGAGGATATTGATGGGGTCTATTTTGCGTCGACCACCATGCCATTTGCGGACCGTCAGAACTCCGGCATTTTGTCCGCTGCATTGACGCTTAGCGAAGACATTCCCGCTGCCGATGTCACATCGTCACAACGGGCGGGAACCACAGCCCTTTTGACGGCGCTTAATTCTGTGTCAGGGGGCGCCGGGAAATGCCATTTGGTTGCGGCGGGGGACAAACGCAAAGCACGATCCGCAAGCACGCAAGAATTCCAATTCGGTGATGGTGCCGCTGCACTTCTGGTGACAGACGACGACGGAATAGCGAAGTTCCTCGGTAGTCATTCGCTGACGATCGACTTTGTAGATCACTTCCGCGGCGAGGAAGAAGAATTCGATTATGGCTGGGAAGAACGCTGGATACGCGATGAAGGCCTTATCAAGATCGTGCCGCGCGCTGTTAAGGGTGCGCTTGAGAAAGCTGGTGTAAACGGCGAACAAATAGATCATTTTGTCTTTCCGTGTACTTTCCCAAGGATACCTCAGACGATCGCCAAACAGTGCGGCATTGATCCTGAGAAAGTACGGGACAATTTGGCTGCCGTCTGCGGTGAAACCGGTACGGCACATGCTCTCGTGATGCTGGTGGATGCGTTGCAAGACGCAGAGCCTGGCCAGAAAATTCTGGTTGCCGGGTTTGGGCAAGGGTGCGATGCGCTGGTCTTCGAAACCACCTCAGCTATTAAAGACCTGTCGGCGCGCAACGGTGTCAAAGGCTCTCTTTCCAATCGAAAGGAAGAGGGTAACTATATGAAGTACCTTGCCTTTAATGGCTTGGTGGAACTCGAAAAAGGTATGCGGGCAGAGGTGGATAAGAAGACCGCGCTGACAACCACTTATCGCAAGCGGGACATGCTGTTTGGCCTTGTTGGTGGCAAATGTACGAAATGCGGTACCGCGCAGTTCCCGCGCTCTCGCATTTGCGTGAACCCGAACTGCCAGGCTGTGGACAGCCAGGAGCCTTACAGCTTTGCTGATAAAAAGGGCACGATCTTGTCGTGGTCTGCGGACTACTTGGCCTTTTCTATGGATCCACCATCTCACTACGGCATGATTACCTTTGAAGAAGGCGGCCGGTTCCTATGTGACATCACCGATGTGGAGCCAGGTACCATCGATTCTGGAATGAATGTTAGGATGGTCTTCCGGATTAAGGACTTCGACGACCGCCGAGGCTTCCGGAGATACTTCTGGAAAGCTGTTCCCGAACTCTAATCGACACATTTATATTGAGGAAAACGCGAAAAGGAGAATTCAATGGCGAGTGGCATCAAAGATAAGGTGGCCGTGATTGGCATGGGCTGCTCTAAGTTCGGCGAACGCTGGGACTGCGGCGGCGAAGAACTCATGGTCGAAGCCTATCTTGAGGCAATGGAAGATGCGGGCATCGAAACCAATCAGGTGGAAGCCGCCTGGTTCTCAACCCACATCGATGAAATTGGTGTCGGTAAAGGCGGCACGCCTTTGTCTACGGCATTGCGTTTGCCAAACATTCCGGTAACGCGCGTGGAAAATTTCTGCGCCAGCGGCTCGGAAGCGTTCCGTGGAGCGGTTTATGCGGTTGCTGCCGGCGCGTGCGACATCGCTCTTGCGCTTGGCATGGAAAAATTGAAGGACACGGGCTATGGCGGTCTGCCCGCTGGTCAGCAAGGCACGCTGAACCCGCTATGGTCCGCGAACGGCTCGGCGCCCGGCAACTTCGCACAGCTTGCGTCCGCCTATCGTGCGAAACACGGAGTGTCTAAAGAAGATCTCAAGCGGGCAATCGCCCATGTCTCCGTGAAGTCTCATGAGAATGGCGCCAAGAACCCGAAAGCGCATCTGCGCCGTCCGGTGACGGAAGAGCAGGTGATGAACGCTCCGATGATTGCGGAGCCGCTTGGTCTGTTCGATTGCTGCGGTGTGTCTGATGGGGCTGCTGCCGCTATCGTCACAACGCCGGAAATTGCGAAGTCTCTCGGTAAGGGCAATCTGATCACCGTGAAAGCGCTTCAACTTTCATTGTCGAACGGTCTTGAATCCCAGCACAATTCTTGGGACGGCAGCTATTTCCACACAGCGCGCATCGCGGCGAAGCGGGCTTACGAAGAAGCCGGCATTAAGAACCCGCGCGAAGAAGTCAGCATGATGGAAGTGCATGACTGCTTCTCGATCACTGAAATGGTCACCATGGAAGACCTCTTCATCTCTCCGGAAGGCGGTGCCGTGAAGGATGTGATGGATGGCTTCTATGATGCGGACGGCCAAGTGCCGTGCCAGATCGACGGTGGCCTGAAGTGCTTCGGCCACCCGATCGGCGCCAGCGGCCTACGGATGCTGTACGAAATGTATTTGCAGCTTCAAGGACGCGCAGGCGAGCGGCAGCTCAAAGATCCGAAGATCGGCCTTACCCACAATTTGGGTGGCGCGCCCATGTCGAATGTTTGCTCGGTTGCCATTATCGGCGCAGACGGCGTTTAAGACGTACACAGATCGAATTGAAAGCGGGGGTTTCTGCCCCCGTTTTTTGTATTCAGACCTCTAGAGGCCCGTGATCCAATTGGGGCAGCACGTACCGGGAAAATAAATCGCATTCCTGGGCATGCGGATAGCCTGAAAAAATAAAGGCTTCAAACCCCATCTCTTGGTATGTCTTGATCTTCGCCAAGACCTGATCTGGGTCGCCCACAATGGCCGCCCCGCAGCCGGAACGGGCCCGGCCAATGCCGGTCCATAGGTGGTCTTCCGCGAACCCCTCGTCATCCGCGATGTCTCTCATTTGCGCCTGACGCTGAACGCCGACAGATGCGTGATCCAGCGATTTCTGCCGGGTTGCCGTCCCAACGTCCTCGTCGAGTTTGCTCATCAGACGTCCCGCGTAGGCCCGGGCTTCATCTTCGGTCTCGCGGACGATCACATGCACACGATATCCGTATTTGAGTTGCCGGTCGTAGGCCGCTGCGCGTTTGCGCATATCATCCAGAATTTCCTGAACATTCGATTTCGTGTCCGGCCACATGAGGAAGACGTCAGCGCCCTTCGCGGCGACGTCGCGGGCATTATCCGACAGGCCGCCGAAATAGTAGGGCGGGGCGCGGCGTGATTGTTTGCAGAAGCGGGGCGCTTCGAGCTCTAGCTGAAAGAATTCTCCATCGAAGGAAAGATCGTCTCCGCTCATCAGGGTACGCACGATTTCCATGACTTCGAGCGTCCGGCGATATCGTGGCGCCGACTCTAGTGCGCTGCCGGGCAAGTCGCTTGAGATGATATTGATCGTCAGCCGCCCCGCCAGAATTTGATCAAGAGTGGCAAGCTGGCGAGCCAATTGCGGCGGCCACATCTCACCACACCGGACCGCGAGCAGCATGCGTATTTTCGATGTGAGGGCACCAACGGCGGAGGCAATGGTGGTACCATCAATGCCCAACGCGAAGCCGGACGGTAGGAGGATATTGTCAAACCCGCCTTTTTCGGCGGCTAAGATGATGCTCCGGCAGTGCTCGAAGGAGCTTTGCAATCGCGGGTCGGGTTGGCCCAAAAACTCATAGTCGTCATCGCACAGTGCTGAAAACCATGAGATTTCGGAAGGAGATGATGGCACGTTGTTGTTCCTCAATATGCCTATGGCATTGGCGCACCTTGGCGGGCTTCGACAATGTCGTACCAATCGCGACGGGTCAGTTTAACCTTGGTTGCGTCCGCACTTTCGCGGATGCGGTCAAGACTCTGCGTGCCGATGATAGGGGTAACGTTTGCCGGGTGCGCCAATGTGAACGCCAACGCGATATTGCTTGTGGTTGTTTCTTCTCTGTCGGCGAGGCGCTGTAGCACGGCCATGACCTTTTCGAAACAAACGATCTCTTGAAGTCCGTCTTCGGGTTTCCCTGTGGCGAGCATGCCGCGTCCAAGAGGTGACCAGGCAAGGGTTGCAATGCCGAATTCCTGAGAGAGGTCCAACGTCCCATCCCAAAGAGCATCTTGATGCCACGCCGAAAATTCTGGCTGTTGACTGATGAGCCGGAAATCCAGATGTGCTTGAAGCGCGCGAAACTGGCTGCAGCTTTGATTGGAAAGACCAACCTCTCGTATCTTACCGGCATTGCGAAGGGCTGTCAGGGCGTCAGCAAGCTCCGCCACTGGCGTCAACAGATCGGGCCGGTGTATCTGATAAAGGTCGATGGTCTCCACATTCATGCGTGTCAAAGACGCCTCGACGGCAGCGGTCAGATATGCCTTTGTCGAGTTATACGGCACACCCAGCACAATGCCGCCTTTAGACGCCAAAACCATCCGTTCACGGAGGGAGGGCGCTGCTTTGAACACGTCTCCCAGTAAAGCTTCGGAATCGCCGAATTGTCCACCGCCGTCGACCCCATAAATGTCGGCGGTGTCGATCAAAGTCATACCGCATTCAAGGGCCGTCTCGATTTTGGCTTGTGCCGTCGCCGCATCGGTACCCGCGAACCGCCAGCAACCATAGGCAATGGGGCCTACTTTGAATGAGCTTCGTCCCAAAGTGCGGGGGGCGGTCGATAGGGAAATTGGATTGTCCATAGAACCCTTCTTTTTTTCAAATCAGCCCGGCGCGGGAGGGGGCGCCGTCAACGCACCTAGGGCATTGAGTGCGGCGGTGTGTCCCGATCGGACCGCACCGTCCATATACCCCGTCCAGATGACGGACGTTTCGGTTCCGGCCCAATGCAAACGCCCCAGGGATGGACGCAATGCCTCGCCGAGTGTCGAAAGCTGCCCCGGCGCGAGAGGGGATACACAACCCTTGGTCCAGGCTTCGTCGCTCCAATTCTTCTCCACATATCCCAATGGCTTCGCGGCTTCTTCGCCGAAACAAGCGGTGTATGCTTCGGTGATCTGCAGTTTCCGACTCTCTGGGTCGCGCGGCGCGGCGTCCGTGTCGACGAAGCAGAGCAAAACACCAGAGGCACTGTCCGCTGGGGAACAATCGACGGACCACACATACGGCCCAGCATCCGTGAAAGACTGACCGCTGAAACCTTTTTCCCGCCAAAACGGTGTGCGATACCGCATTTGCGCTTTGATGCCCGTGCCCACAACGGGCCAGGTGCGGTGCAGATCAGCGCGTTTGGGGGGAAGAGGGGAATCAAAAACGATCTGATTACAGAGGGATGGGGACAGGGCCAGCACCACTTGCTTTGCTTGGATGACTTCTTTGTCGGTAATCAACCGGCAGACATCTGAACTCAATTCCCAGTCGAGAATACGTTTGACTGGCGTCTCCAGCTGCACATGGTCGCGCACTTCCTCAAACATCTTTAGGCTGAGGGTTTGGGAACCGCCGACAATGCGATCTTGCTGTGCACCACCCTTGATGGATTCCAGCACGGCATAACTGCCGGCGGATCGAATGTAATAGAGTACGTATAGAAAAGAGATCGCGTCGGGTGGGGCCCCAAACGTCAGATAGGTCGACGCATCAATGGAGACTTGATCTTCTTCGGAAAGCTGTTGTGTTGTGATCCATTCCCGGAACGTCATCGAATCGAATTCAGACGCCCTCGGTGACGTCCAAGGGTCTTCTAGGGGAATATCCGCAGCAAGCTTATCCAGGGCGTCAATAAAGTCTTGATTGCCAATCAGCGTATCGCCGCCTTCTACAGACGTGGAATCACCATTGATAAGCAGCGCAAGTTTGCCTTCGTTGAACGTTGGAAATGTGTCGACTTCCAATTCCCGGGCAAGTTCCATGATCGCATATTGTGTCGGGCCAACCCATTGTCCGCCCCCGTCCACAATGGTGCCGCGGCCAAGATCTTGATTGAGGGTGCGCCCCCCAACCCGGTCTCGCGCTTCCAGTACACGGAACGATTTAACGCCGGCGTTTTTCAAATCACGCGCGGCGGTAAGCCCGGCAAGCCCCGCCCCTACGATGATGACGTCGTAAACAGTTTCGTCCGCTTCCTGTGCGCCGGCCTGACCTGCCGGAAGGGACGCCGCTGCTGTTGCGGCGGCACCGGCAACGATTACGCTGCGCCGGGAAACGCCAGACTTCGATTGACCACTTTTGTCCCGTCGGATCATTGTCCACCTGCTGCGCGAACGGAGGCTTTGTGGCCGACCACGCCCTTGTCGTCAAAAGCGGTAAGGTTCCACTGAAGCGAATGCGCGCTGTCATGCGCAACGCCCAACGTCATGGCGCGATTGACGAAGAACGGGGCCGTGCCTCGAAACTCATAAAACTCAATCAACCGTTCTGGATTCTCTTTATGAAACAATTCGAGCAGCAATATGGCAGTGAGTGGGCCGTGTACGACTAAATCCGGGTAAAACTCTTCATTGACCGCATAGTCCCGGTCGTAATGAATTCTATGGGCGTTATAGGTCAGAGCCGAGAAGCGGAAGAGAACGACGGTATCCGGTGTGAAAGTCTCTTTTGAGTCGAGTTTGGGAAGCGGTTTTGCACGCTTCGATGGCTCTGACGGGGCAGGCGCAGTTGCAGCTTCGCGATAAACGACGGTTTGTTCCTCCGTCAGCGCAAGGCTGCCTGCTTGTTCGTACTCATGAGCCACCGTTACGAACACCAGCTTGCCGCTTTTGCCGTCCTTCTCGTCAATCGAGATGATCTGAGATCGGCGATGCGCTGGCTGACCGATGATCAGCGGCTTTTCATAGGTTACGCGGGCACCCGCAAACATGCGCCGCGGCAGACCAGTGTCCGGAAGGAAGCCCCCCAGTTTGGGATGGCCATCCTGGCCCATTTCGGCTTGAGGCGCATTCGGCAGGAAATAAAGCCAGTGCCATTGCGGGGGAAGTTGATCGCCATCCTCGAAAGTGGCGCGTGTACTGTTCAGCAAGCCGCGCAGGGCATTTGCAGGATTGGGGGCAAGAAACTCTTTGGCCTCTTCGGTGCTGCCAATGAAATCCTGAAGATTTGTTGCGCTCATTCGTCCGGTCCTGCGATAACACCCTCGTCATGAAGCCGCCCGATTTCTGAATCCGGCAATCCTAGGATGCCGGAAATCACTTCGTCTGTATGCTGACCAAGGGATGGTGCAATCATCGGGGCATCTTTTTCAAGCGCGCCAAAACGCAACGGCGACCCCGGTGCGAGATAGGTGCCGATGCCCGGTTGTGTCACTTCGCCAAAGACTGGATTGGCCGTTGAAGCGCGCGGATCTTCAGCCAGCAGGTTTTGTACGGTGCGATAAGGGCCCCAGCAAACACCATTGGCGTCGAATTTGTCGCGAATGGTTGCCAGATCATGAGCCGCACACCATTTGCCGAACACCTCGAAAAGCTGTTCGCGGCCATGATAACGGTCGCCTTCTTTGGAAAAATCAAGGCCCAGCGATTTCTCAATATCCGCTACGGCATCATGGGTGCCGGTTGCTTCCAGCAACCCCGTCCACTGCCGAATAGTGATAGCCACGATCATGACACGGCGGCCGTCTTTGGTGGGGAAATCCCGCCCAAAGGACCCTAGCATGTCATTGCCGATGCGGGGCCGGGTCTCATTGTTGATGGTGGCCTCCGCGAAATAGCCAAGATTACCGGCCGTGGCGAACGCCACATCCGACAAGGCCACCTGCACCAACTGGCCATCCCCGGTTTGGGCGCGGTGTCTGTCGGCCGCCAGAAACGACAGTGCTGCATAAAGGCCGGTTGAGACATCCCAGGCAGGCAGAACGTGATTGACCGGCTGATCGGAATTGGCCGGTCCCGTGATGTCCGGAAAGCCCGCGGCACAGTTCACGGTATAGTCCAGTTCCGAGGAGCCATCCGGGTTTCCCTGAACGTTGATCATCACCAAATCAGGGGTTTTTGATTTCAGAACGTCATAGTCCAGCCAGCCTCGTGCCGGAAAATTTGTCAGGAAGTTCTTGGACTGCGCGATGAGGCCATGAATGAGTTCCTGGCCCTTGGGATTCCGAATATCGATCGCGATCGACTTCTTCCCCTTATTTAAGCTGGGCCAATAAAGGCTTCGGCCTTCCTTTGTGATGGGCCAGCGGCGGTAGTCGAGCCCGCCGCCGATCATGTCAAATCGAATGACGTTGGCGCCCAGCTGGGCCAAGGTCATACCGCCGAGAGGGGCGGCGACAAACGCGGACCCTTCAATAATGGTGAGGCCTGAGAGAATTCCGTTCATAGAGGGACTTTTTGTGACTCTTACGTCCCGTTATACGCCCACAAGGCGATGCCGCAAAGGGCGGTTTCGACGAATTTATGAGTGATTTTTCCCTTGACGAGATGGGCGCATGGGGTTCATCCAACTTTTGGGACAGAGGCCCCTATGGTGACAACTCATCAAGCGAGCACTACGGTTGTTAACCATGTCAAAGAGCGCCGCCTCTTTGTCATTCTACACCGAATAGAGCGTTTGCGAAATCGAGTCATCATTAGCTCCGTACACGAAAAGCTATCAATCCAGAAATCATCCATTCTGCCAAGCAAGATGAACAAATTGGTTCTGGGGGCGTGTCTATAATCTCGTGTTGCCCTTTAGGTCCCGTTTGCCTTCCATGATTTCAATCACTTCGGCAATACGTTTTTCGCGGGTCATTTGGCGCTTGGCAGATGACACACGGTAGGCCAGTGCCCTCTGCATCCCGGGTGTTTGTTTGACCCATAGAGACTTGGTTTTTTCGCTTCGGTCTATTTCATCTTGGAGGTCGGGCGGCACTTCCACCGCATCCTGGTCCGCAATGCCAAACCGAATAGTAACTTCTTCTCCCACACTCCGTTCGATTGCGGTGAGGAGCTTTTTCGAAAGCAAAATGTACCAACGGCCTCGGACGGGCGTAAGAGCAGCTTCGACCGGGTAATCGTTAATTTCAGCCGATATTCTAAGGCGAGGATGTTCTTTGAGGGGCAGCATTTCCGTGATGTGTCTTGGGACGAACACCACGGTGTACTGGTACCTTTTGCTACCCACATCGTGGTAACTCACAGGAGCGTCGAATTCGTAGTCAAAAAATAGAGACATTTCGGCCACCTAACACAAAACACACTGCGCCACAAACGTCCCTAAAACTTCCTCACACGGAGGAGAAGCGTGCTGCCGATACAGTTGGTTGGCGGCTGTGATAGCCGAGACAAAATGCGCCCGCTGAGGTAGCTGGCGATGCGTCCCATCTGCTGCGCGGGACCATAGCGCCAGTGTTTCGATTTGTTATGCCGCAAAAGGCGTGCCTCCATTTGGGCCATGTAAAACAGGTCTTTTTCCCAATCTTCCAATGGGGCGTTTCGGATGAACTCCACCTTGAGGCCGCATTGGTCTGCAAGGCTGTGGAGCGCTTGTTCAGACCAGCGGGTGAGATGGTGCGGCGGCAGGTCGAGAGAGAAGCTGGGGAATTGAGAGAGATAACTGTGGCGGTTGGGGACACCTAAGAACAGTTGGCCGCCCGGTTTGAGATAGGCAAGCGCGTCTTGCACAAAATCAACCGGGTTTTGCGCATGCTCCAGAACCTGAAAGGCGGCGGCCACATGGAATTGCTCTTGTGGCGGGATGTCTGTTTTAGGTGATCCGTCGACCGGAAACATATCCAAGGCTGTATAGCGAGACTCGGGGATGTAAGCTTTGAAAGCTTCCGTGCCGGCGCCGATTTCCAGAACTTCTGCGCCTGGCGGGATCCACTTGGTCGTTTCCCAATATTCCCACTTCTCGTTCTGGCTGTACCAGGATTTAGCGCGCAAAGCGTCGTAGAAGGCCTGCCCGCCCGCAGGAGCCGGGTCGAAGAATTGAAGGTCCGAGGCGGTGGCGTGCCACAGGCGAAAGACACTGTTCTTTCCCAGAAGAGGTGCAACGTCGATATTCAAATCGCGCCACCAGATCCGTGTCAGATCTTGACGGTGAATTTCCGCGACGAGCCGGACATCATCGTCGGCGGTGATCGGACAGGGCGGGGGTGGCGGAACGGGCATCAGCGCTTTAAGGTTGCGAAAAATTTTCACAACGCTGCAAGAGGTAGACCCAAATGGCAAGCAACATCATCGATATGTCCGGTAAGAAAGTCTTGATCACAGGAGGAAGCCGGGGCCTTGGCCGGTGTATGGCGCTGGGATTTGCGGAAGCGGGAGCTGACGTGGCCATTACCAGCCGGAAAATCGAAAGCTGCCAGGAAACAGCAAAGGAAGTAGAGGCATTCGGCCGGAAAGCGTTTCCCTATGCGTGTCACGTGGGCCATTGGGACCAATGCGATGGCCTTGTGGAGGCCGTCTACAAAGAATTCGGCACGATTGACGTACTAATCAACAATGCGGGCATGTCACCGCTTTACGACTCGCTTGCGGATATTCCAGAAGCGCTTTGGGACAAGGTGATTGATGTAAACCTCAAGGGTACGTTCCGGCTGGGCGCCCTGGTTGGGCAACGCATGGCGGCGGGAGATGGCGGTGCGATCATCAATGTGTCGAGTGTGGCAGCCATCCGTCCACGGAAGGATGTCGCGCCATATTCGGCGGCGAAAGCTGGGGTGAATGCACTGACGGAAGCCTTGGCCGATGCCTATGGGCCGAAGGTGAGGGTGAACTGCATTATGCCGGGGCCGTTCTTGACGGATATTTCCAAGGCGTGGGACTTGGAGGCGTTTGCGGTCCGTGCCCGGGACAACATTGCTCTGCACCGTGGCGGCGAGCCGGAAGAAATTGTGGGCGCAGCACTGTACCTGGCGTCCGACCACGCGAGCTATACGACCGGTGCGATCATCAAAATCGACGGCGGGTCGAAGTGATGTTGGACCATGAAAGTTTCAGAGCCTGAGCCCAAAAAATTGCGTCATCCGCCGGCTTGACCGGCGGATCCAGCGAGCAAACTCGTGAGTTCATACGTCTACATCCTAGCGTCCGCAAAACATGGAACGCTTTACATAGGCGTCACAAGCGATCTCGTGAAACGAGTCTGGCAGCATAAAGAGAAGTTAATGCCCGGCTTCACGAAACGTTATGGCGTCGATCGGTTGGTATATTTTGAGGTCTTCGAGGATATTGAGTTTGCGATCCGGAGAGAGAAACGGTTGAAGCGCTACAAGCGGAATTGGAAGATTGATCTGATTGAGAAAGAGAATCCAAATTGGAACGATTTGTTCGTCGACATAGCGCGGTAGCTTGGATCCGCCGATTAAATCGGCGGATGACGCTTTAGTAGAGGATTGAACAGAAACTACCTCCAACGTAGTTGTCTTCCAGGACCTAAAAGAGGACACAAACCCTCATGGCTTTTCTTCTTGTTTCATTCGTCGCGCTGTTTTTCCTCATCATGGGGCTGTGGGCCCTGTTGTTCCCGGACAGTCTGGCCGATCTCGTGGGGTTCACACTCGATGTGGACCGGGGGCCAAACGAAATCCGCGCCGTCTATGGCGGTTTTGGTGTTGCCATGGCGGGCATGGCGTGGTGGGCGGTATTGTCGTCTCCGCCTGCGACGGGGCTCTTGACGGCCCTTGGGATTGCGCTCATCGGCATGGCGGCGGGGCGCGCGGTTTCCATGGTGTTCGAGGGGCACCTGCCTACATTCGGCCTTCTTACGGGAACAGGCGAATTGATCCTGGCTTGTGCGCTTTTCTGGTCGGTGGCGCTTCTCGGCAACTGAGAGTAGGTTACTTCCCAACAATGACAAAGAGTATGGGAGAAGCCGATGGCACGCCTAACAAAACTAAGCCGGTCCGTTGAGGGCCGCGTCGTCTTAATCACAGGGGCCGCCAGCGGCATGGGCCGCGCGACCGCGCACCTGTTCGCAGATGAAGGTGCCAAGGTTGCGGTGACGGATCTCAATGCGTCAGGCGTCGATCAAGTAACGAATGAGATTAATGAGGCGGGCGGCGATGCCCGTGGCTGGACATTGGATGTGTCCGATAATGGCGCTATCAAACAGGTGGTGAGTGAGGCCGTCGATCATTTCGGCAAGCTTGACTATCTGATCAACAATGCGGGGTTCGCCGCTGGAGCACCTGTAGACAGCGACGAGTATGAAGGTGTTTGGGACAAATCCCTGGATGGCATGTTAACCGGACAGGTTTTGTTGATCAGAGCTGCCTTGCCGCATCTTCGCAAATCGGATGCGGCCCGCGTGGTCAACATCGCCTCCACGGAAGCCCTCGGCGCTACGCCTTATGCATCGCCTTACACCGTCGCGAAGCATGGTGTCGTTGGCTTGACGCGCGGCCTTGCCGTCGATCTGGGTAAGGAAGGTAACATTACGGTCAACTGTGTGTGCCCTGGCGCCGTGCGGACGGGGATTACCAAAGACATTCCGGAAGAAAACAAAACCAAATTCGTCCGCAGGCGGGTGCCGCTCGTGCGCTACGCCGACCCGGAAGAGGTGGCGCATATGACGTTCAGCATCTGCCTGCCGGCCATGAGCTATCTTAACGGCGCGGTGATCCCCGTGGATGCGGGCCTGACCATCAAAAACGCATAGATCGATTTTGTAATTGGGGGCGCCAGGATACCGCTGCAAGAGGAAAGCCGATCTCTGTTGGTATCGTTGCTCCAATTAACTTACTTAATGAGACTATCATACAAGCGCTTTTTAATGATCACTAATCCTGGGACCTTACTGTTGAGTCTACGTTTTAAGTATGGTGGATCGCTTCGATCTCCAGTCTGTAGGCAACGCGTAAACGAAGGTACCCCAAGGTCATGCCTCAAGGCAGTAGCGTTCATATTGCACCGGATAACACGCAAATCCAGTTTCAGTATTATCTTGAAAAGTGTATGGCGGGTGGAAACTCAGGCAGTGGAAGTTCCGTAGCTCCTGAGGGGCATGAACTTTTGTACCATCAGGATAGCGACGGTGGCCCCAATCCGTCTCTTCATTTCCAAGCTCGGCCTCCGTCTTGGATTAGTCGCCAGATCGCCCGCCTGAGGACGAGAATCGAAGTCGCGAAGCTGATTGATGCTCAATTCGGAGCTTGTGATACCATCGTTACGAAAAGGTGGTTCTTACCCAATGAGACGTTGGGCGACCGTTTGATGAAAGACTGCGCGACACCTTCCGGTGTTAGCTTTAACAAAATAGATAGTGCAGCGTTGACCCTGATTGCTAAACGCCTAGCTGCTATTCACAGCAACTTGGGCATTGTACCGGAGAAGAATGACACATCAAATCCATTTCGGATATCGGTTAACATTTCTCGCGAAGATCTAAGAGCACTCTACAAGAAAGCCGACACGTCATCCCTGTCGCACGTTGACACTCAGGCGGCCGTTCCGTCACACCAAGCAATTTTGGATGAAGACCGACCGCAAGGACTAATCCCCGTAGCCATCGACAATGCAGTGATGAGTACCAACACCGTAGGAACACAGACAGATAGCGTTAAGGAAATTTCTTTTTCTCCAAACCATTCATCACTGCAAGAACATGCCGTGCCATCAATGGTGTTTAACCGCGAGAGTATGGAGTTTGCAGCCAACAAGGAAGAAACGGGTAACTCGAAGGATAAACCTTCCATCGAGAGGCGATACCAAGATGCAAGCTCTGTTGTCCGCGATGACTTGGCTGTCATTTCTAAGAAAGACTTTTCCGAATCCAGCTGGGAGCGCGCGGAGGAATTTTCTCCAGCTTCCCCGACTATGGCAGACGCCCCCTCTTCGTCTTCCAAGAAGCCCGACCAAAAACAATCCAACAATGACGTTTCCGATCGAAAATACAATGGTGTCAAGACGGAAGCACCGCGAACCGAAAATCTTAATTCTATCTACAGAGATATGGATCCGAAGCTCAGAACAAGGATTGAAGACGCATTGGCCAGACGTTGTACGAACACGCCAGCGCAAAAAGTTTTAGACGACCCTGAAAGAAAATCGAAATATGTTAGGAATGCATCGCTTTGGTTTGAAACAGCAAAGCCCTTTATTGACGCCTACTACGATGTTTACCTTGATGAAAAGTTGGAGGAGATAAGAGAACAACGGGCGCTGGTCGCGGAACGTTTAAATGAGTTGCGTAGCTATCGCGAAAAAGACCCAGAAATATGGAACTTTTTAGCACGTTCACCTGTCCAGAAAGTACCACGTTGGTCAAAGCCCCAATCGTATTGGGACGCCCTTGAAATGTTAGACTCCCAACTCGATACCGATATCGAAGAAACACAAAAAATGGTTCAAAAATTTAGAGAGGCTGACAAATGGAATCGATCAATATTGGACCACCTTGGCTTCAGTGGCGAACGGACGAAATTGCTGACGCATCTATCGAGAGTTAGAAAAAATAGCGAGGCAATTCGAGACATTCTAAGTGCTGACACAAAGGCACGCGAAGATAGAATGGCTGGGGTTTCATATACAGATGCGGACATAATCAATCCCGAGTGGCGTGATAAGCTTGAATCGATCGCTCAATTGAATGACGAAATTTGTTCGTATGCTTCCAATCTCACAAAAGGGACGTGTATGAAATTGGTTGAGGTCCTTGAGGATGTGGGCGCAGTGATGTCACATCAAATCCAACGTGCCCACTTGATCGAAAAAAAGTTAGGGCCGATGGGGAAAGGCTTCCCGTATGCCAGTTGGCAAGACCCGAACTTTTCATTTGGCAGCTATTGGAGTGATTGACAGGATTGCTCGGATTGCTCGGATTGCTCGGATTGCTCGGATTGCTCGAAAGGCGATCATGTGGCCAATTCGACAGACAGCATTTGCGCATCGAAACTATTTGGCGCACATGATTTAGCAATTGTCTGCCCGCCATGTGTTATTTGAATGGCGCGGTGATCCCTGTGGATGCGGGGCTGACCATCAAAAACGCATAGGCATGAATTGAAACGGTGCAGGGCTAACTGACTGGGCAATGCTTGAGTTTGAGGGCGTTCATTCATTAGCGGATGAAAGCGCAATCAGGTTGCCCTCGCTGTCCATAAATTCGGCCACCCAGAAATTGCCGACCTTTGTTTTGGGATATGCAAGTCCGCCACCTTTCGAAATGGCCCGGTCTATAGTTTCGTCAATATTTTCAACGAAGAAATAAATTCGGGGGCCGAATTTAGAGGGCACATAGCTTTCGCCTTTTGCGAGGGCCCCTGAGACCCCCTGGCCATTCTCATCAAAAGGAAAGAGCGCCATTTCGTGTCCATCAATCACGGTGCGATCGAGAGACACAGAGAACACAGCTTCATAAAACTCAATTGCTCTATCCAAATCGGCAACGGGTATCTCGAAATACGAAACTGGATTTAGAGTCATTGCGTGGGGGCCTTCCGCTCCTCCAAGCTTTTCTGAAACGCATGAGACCAGCGACATCAACGCCACAATGGTGATTGCAATCCTGGCTACAACAAAATCATGCATGCTGTCTCCGAAGCGCTATAGCGTTTCCAGGTGAAGTGCCAAGATCCGATATTGGCGGTTCACCGTCCGGAAACGCGCAAATCTAAGAATCTGGAGCCGTTTTGCGTTTCAATCAAAACCAAAACGGCTCTAGCCAACCTCTTTCATGAAAGTTTCGAGCGCGTCGATGTGCTGTTGAGGGGTGGTGAAGCCCGGGTCGATGTCGCCGGTAAATTTGGCGCCGGTTGACATGGCCCGCATGGAAAAATGCGTGGCACCAAGTTGCTCCCACGTCTCAACCATTTGGCCCCAGCCATCATTGGGGCCATTGCCATAGCCCATGAGAGCGTCGATGCCGAAAGACCCCCGGTCGCGGCCAGCCTTGTCCAGCAGGTCGGTGAGTTGCTGACAGAGGCCCTGCATAATGGGCGCTGAAGAACCGAAGAGAAAGCCGTCGCCTTTCGCGACAGCCCGACGCAGGGCCGGTGGGGAGAAGCCGCCGAACCACAGCGGAATACGGTTCTTAGGCAACGGCTTAATGCCAGCCCGATCGATGCGGTGATATTCACCTGTATAGTCCAGTACCGGTTCCGACCACAGCTCTTGTAACACATCAACTTGCTCATCCAGGCGTCTGCCCCGGTCGGCGTATTTTGTGCCAAGAGATTCGTATTCCACATAGTTCCAGCCCGTGCCGACGCCAAGCCTGAAACGGCCGCTGGACAAGTAGTCAATTTCCGCCACCTGTTTGGCCACCAGCGCGGTCTGGCGCTGAGGCAGGATCAAGACGCCGGTCATGAATTCGATGGTAGTCGTGGCAGCCGCCATATAGGTCAGGGTGATCAGCGGTTCGTGATAATCGTCTTTTTCTGTATACGGACCACCAAGCGGCGGCTCGCGGTCTTCATGGACGGCGCCCAGAACATGGTCATACGCAATGATGTGGGAATACCCCAATGCCTCCGCCGTTTGTGCAAAATCGCGGACGGCAATTGGGTCGTTGCCAATTTCACAGGTGGGGAACACGGCGCCGAATTTCATAAGCCGTCCTTTTTTAGTGATGGATGAGGCGGCAGCATAGGCGCGGATATCGGGGCCGACAACCGTAAAGAGAAGCTCGACAAAAGTTGCTATTTGAAGGTGACGGTGATCGTCTTTTTTTGTCCCTTGCGCAGAACGGTCACCGTAGCAGGCCCGGCATCATGATCGATGGCACGTAGCTTTGCGACAGCGTCAGCGGCGGTACCGACGGGTTGGCCATTGACGGCGATGATCACATCGTCCACCAGAATATTGGCATAGAAGGCAGGCGTATTGTCGAAAACTTTGACGACGACCGCACCGGTATTGCGTTCCAACCGGCGGCGTTGTGCGTCCGTAAGATCGACCAAACGCAAGCCAAATTGGCCAAAGCGCGCCAAAGCCACATCTCGTGCCGGATGTTTTTCAGCCAGAGGCGGCGCGACCCATGCGGCCGCGGCGGATTGAAAAATTGCTGGAAGTGAGCCCAGAAAGCTTACAAACGCAAACACAAAGACGCTGGTGGCTAGACTGCTGCGCCGCATCATCTTCGTCCTTCGGTTGTGTCCCCTTCCGCTAATTTACTATCGATTCTGGGATACGCAACGGGCGACTCATGCAAGTTTATCAAACTTAATGTGAAGCTTTTTTAATGCAAAGAGAAAGATGCTGGGCTCGATGGGGTGTTCCGGCATGGGGCTCGCAAGTTCCATATTGCCCAGACGCGAAACCAGAACGCGGTAGGCGCTTTGCAGTTCTTCGCGTGCCAACACCGCTCCAATACAGCGATGGACACCGGCACCGAAGGCCACATGAGTACCCAGGCGGTCCCGATGAATATCCAGCGCATCCGGATTGTCGAAATGCGTATCGTCGCGGTTCGCCGACGCATAGCGGACAATGACGACGGACTGAGCCGGGATCGTAACGTCGCCCACCTTTGCATCGCGGGTGGTTTGGCGGAACAAGCCTTGAACCGGGCTCTTGTAGCGCAGGGACTCTTCGACGAATTTATCCACAAGAGAAAGGTCGCTGCGCAGTTCGTCCACGAGTTTTGGATTCTGCACCAACAACCACATGCCATGAGAAAGCGCGCTGGTAGTGGTTTCATATCCGCCCGTGATGAGCTGATGCATGAGGTTTTGCAGCTCATGCATTGAATAGGGCTCTTCATCCTCGATCTCAGCGGTCACAAGACCGGACATAATATCGTTGCGCGGGTTTTTACGGCGGTCCTCGAAGACCTTCGCCAAATAGTGCTGCGCCTCAAGTTCGGTTTCCGTAACTTCGGCAATTTGTTCCGGCGTCAGCGGGTTTTGGGCCGTGGCCAGCATGGCGTCCGCCCATTTCTTGAAGGTGAGGATTTCCTTCGGGTCGAGGCCGATCTGTTCGGCAATGATGATGCCGGGCAGAGGCAGGGCAAACTCACTGACAAATTCGCATTCGCCTTTATCGATGAATTTATCCACCAGCTCAGTGACCAGTTCCTCGATACGCGGGGCAAGCGCCGCCACGCGCGGCGCCGTGAAAACTTGATTGAGAAGCTTACGGTAACGGGAATGATGTGGCGGGTCCGCCCGCTGAAGCGTTTGCACATGTTCCCAGCCGCGTTCTTTCAGCATTTTCTGCTGAACATTGCCGCCTTCCCCTTGAAAGGAGCCGATGACGCGGATGTCGTTTGAGAAGGTTTCCGTGTCCTTCAGAACATTGCGCACATCTTCATAGCGGGTGACCATGTAAAACCCGGTCTCCGGCATTTGATAAACGGGTGCTTCCTGGCGCAGCGTTTGATAGGCCGGGTACGGATCGCTCTGTATCGCCGGATCTAGGAAACTGATTTGGTCGACGCTTGGGGCTGCCTGGCTCATTTTGCCTCTCCTGAATTGCGCTCAGTCTTTGCGCGGTGGTTTCCGGCCGGCGGGAAAATTGTTTCGGAAATCTTCCGTGGAATTCGAGTGGGGATAATCCGTATCCGGGACCGGCAACCCGAAGAATTCGCAAATAGGCTCCCAGCCGCTGCCCACCTCATAGACCAGCAGCCGGTCCGCCGGGATGGTGGCTTTGACGTCCGCTGTGTGCCGGTTGAACACACCAATGGCGTAGTCCTCATCCAGGATTTTGCCGTCGAAGGTGGTTTCGAAAATACGGTCCACCATGAGCCGTTGCGGGTGATCCGCCGGTGCGTTTTCGAAGCGCGCGCGATTGTCCGGCCCATAAATCGTGTTCATCACGCTTTTGTACCAGCCGCTTGGTTCGCGGACGCTGAGAAGGACCTTAGCGTCGGGATACTTTTCAGCAAGTTCCTTCCAGTAGGTGGCGCCGGGCCAGTCTACCGTGGCCTGGTACCCCTTGAATACCTCGTCCCAATTCACCGGTTTGCCTTGGGCGGCGGCGGCCCAATAATCGACGAAGCCTTCATGGGCGAAGACTTCCATCATGTGATAGCAGGGATTGAAGCCCAACTGTTCCAGAGCAAGTTTCAATGAAAGTGTGCCGGTGCGGCCAAAGCCTGCGCCGATGATCTTCAATGCCATGCGTTTCTCCCTTGGCCGCTAATGTGGGGGAAAAGGCCCGGCAGGTTCAAGAAAAAGCGACAAAATGACAACAAGCGCCGCTATACTGGCAAAGTCTGCTCGATGCCATTTTCCGGAAGGTGCGCCATGGGAGAGGTTGTCTTCGTTGGGACGAGTAAGGGGGCAGCTATATTGCGGCGGCAAGGCGCCTCCTGGACCAAATACGGGTTCGAACTGCAAGGCTGGCTGGTAACCGCCGCTGTTCAAGGACCGGATGGGCGTTTCTACATAGGCGTCACAAGCGATGTGTATGGCTGTGCCGTCCTCGTCACCGAAGACTTCAAATCATTCACACAACTTGGCGGTAGCCCCAAGTATGAAACCGGGCAGCGCGGCAATGAGATGCACAACCGCATTGTTGGTGCCATGGACATAACCGGCGAGAAAAGCCCGGCGCAGCGATATGTGGATCAGATCTGGAAACTTCATTGCGACGGCAAGCGGCTGTATGCAGGCGTCTCTGAAGCGGGCCTCTTTGTGTCAGACGACCTTGGGGAAAGCTGGCAGCAAGTAGAAGGCTTGAACGATCATCCGAGCCGGGACAATTGGAATGCGGGTTTTGGCGGCCTGTGCTGCCACTCGATATTGACCGATGCAAAAAACACGGAGCGGATTTGGGCCGGCATATCCGCCGCCGGTGTGTTCCGTTCAGACGATGGTGGCACAACATGGGTGTCCGCCAATGAGGGCGTTTCCAAGAATGAAGGCTATTGCGTGCATGGTCTTGCGCATGACCCCGGCGATGCAAATGTGATCTATCGTCAGGATCATCGCGGCTTCTACCGCTCCGATGACGCAGGCGACAATTGGGTCTTGATCGAGAACGGTCTGCCCGTCGCTGAACTGTCCGATAATCATAAATGCGTTTTTGGGTTTCCCGTGGTCATGAATGTGGAGACGAATTCGGTCTTTGCCATTCCGCTGGCCGGGGACAATTTCCGTTTCCCGGTTGACGGCAAACTGGCCGTTTACCGCACACGGGATCGTGGCAATAGCTGGGAACAACTGACCAATGGCTTGCCGTCAGATTTCTTCACGAGCATTCTGCGCGGCGCTATGGCGATCGATCAGGGCAAGGACTTCGGCGTGTATTTCGGGACATCGGCGGGGCAGGTGTTCGCAAGCATGGATGGCGGCGACCATTGGCAGGAGCTTACCCAAGGCCTTCCGAAAGTGCTCTGTGTGGAAACGTTCCATTGAGCGAAAATGATATCACTCTGGAACTGCCACGTGTCCTGGCCAATTTGGTTGGAACACGGGAGTTCGCTGGAAACGGTAATACGTTGGCGGCATTGCTTGAGGACCTTTGCGCTCGTAACCCCGGCCTTTGCGCTCATCTGTTTGATGAAGCAGGGAAAGTCCGAACGCACATTCGGTTCGTCAAAAACGATGAATTCTGGCGCGGCCACGATCCCCTCGCTATGCCCCTCGAAGCGGGAGATCATATAGCTGTTATAAATTCAGTGTCTGGTGGATCAGGCCAATTGTACGAATCAGGCTTAACAACTCGCCGAAAACATATAAAATAAACGCGTTTTGCGTCTATTAGGGGAAAGATGCACGCGTTTATCTCGCCCAATAACAAGAAGAAAGTCTGAGATAAGGAGCATCAAGCCGACTAGTTTTGGGGGGTCGGATGGCTTGGTTCGGAAGAAGCTCGAAGTCTGTTTGTATTGCTGTTGGCATCTCTAGCATCCTGCTTGGGTGCCGGGGGCCGGAAACGCCATATGCATTGAAACTGGGCGATGTGGATGAGGAAGGGCCTCAGACAGCGGCAGCCATAACAATCAGTGATCCGAAGGTCTTTGCGCGCGAGACTCTGATCAATGACCGGCGTCTTGAGGTTGCCTATTTACAGAACGTTCTGGATGACAGCCGCTATGCTGAATTCGAGCCATCAATTTCCCGCAACCTAAAATCATTCCAGGCACTTCAATTTACTGGTGCAGTGAAGGCGGACCCGGCTGCGGGGGTGGCGGCCCGACGGCAGGATGATGTAAACCAACTTGCGCACCAGATGCAGATGCTTCGATTGCGGGCAGATCTTGCAGAATATGAGCGTCAACTTAATGAGGCTCAAGCTGGTTCACGTCGGGAAACAAATTTCGATCTCGATACGGACGGAGAAGGGAACAAATCCACGAACCCATCCGATGACGTCAGTGGCACGGAAATCGATCGCTCAGCAGATGGTTTCTTTGCCGGTCGCGCCAACCCCGACACTGTCAGGGGCGAACTGAAGGCTGCGTTAGATTTGTCAAACAGCGCATCGACCACCAATGTGAAGCGGGCGGGCGGAAATGGTTTGTCGCCAATCGAGGACTTTCGCGAACGTCAGTCTTATCGTGCGGAAATCCGGTCAGCGTTGGCGTCAGTTAATTTGGACGACCTGCACGATTATGGCGGCAACGCTTTATATCGTTTGCAATTCAGTGCCTTTGTGGCTCCGGGGAGCCAGAAGAATAAGTATGGCGCAGCGGACCTCGAAGTTGTTGCTCCGGAAATTCCAAAACGTGACCTCTCGCGGCTTTACTTCTCCTGGCTGACCTATGTTTTGGAGGATCTGAACGAGCGCTCTCTGCTAGTTTTGAAAGCGAACATCGACAAAGATCTTCGTGAAACAAAACTGAAACTGAGGAAAGGCCAACCGTTAGAGATCAAGCGAGATCCTGACGCAGAGTCCAATCCGTTTCTTCAAGGTTATGTACCGCTCGATCAGGTTGCAAATCAGCAAGCAGGTCATATCGCGAGTGATGCGGCTACCACTGCGCTTAACGAGATACCGAAGGTCAATAATGAGCTAGGAAGAACGAGACCCGAATTCAAAGGCAATTCTGAGATTATTTCGGCCTTTGAACTGGAAGGGTACTATGGCCGCAAACGCATTCGGTTGCGTCCAAAAGAAACTTGCCTTCGCGACACTAACGATGCAGCAACGGCCAATATTGTGGATTGTCCGGGTGAGTTTCAGCCTGAAATTGCCCTGCCTCCCGGGGAAGCGACAGATCGGGTTGTGGAGGTTTTCCTAAGTAACCCTAGGCCGGGGGATCGTTTTTCCGATCGGAATGTTCCGGAAAAAATTCAAAAGTTTAAAAGAATCAATCTGAGTTTAACGGGTCGAGTGAGAAAATTGGCCGAAGCTGGTGGTAAAACGACGCCAGATGACGATTCGAAGTTTTGGTCATGCGAAATAAGGTTCGAAAAAAACTCTGAGAAGCTAAGGGAACAACGCACCTGGATAGAACGTTATGTAAATCTGTTGAAATTGATGCCCGGCATTCGGTTTTTCAGTGACAGGTATAACCAGTGGATCAGGCGGCATTATCCAAATGAAGGCGATCAACTCTTGGTTCGGGAGAGGTGGTTTTCTTACTTCGGAACACCTGAGACCGGTGGAAAGACAGAGTCTGTCACCTTATTTGAGGTGATCGACACATTAGAACGACTGTCTAAAGACTACATTTCGACATATTTACCGTATACGAACGACCCGAAACGCTGTGCTCGCATTCTTGAGATTGATCCGGAGTCATACTTGCCGTACGGCGCGTTGCCGGCCGCCTTTATGCAGGGCGTTGTGAAGAGTTGTTCGGCGGCAACCGACAAATGTAAGCTGAAAGGCGATACGTATGGATATGGCACGACCCCGTCTCAACTCTCCCAACGCGGGTCGACGATCGCGAGCTCGGCCAAATCGTTAGAAGTGGCACTTGCCGCTGCTGGTTCGTTTGCTCAGGCCGGAATTGGGGCGGAAGCAAGTCTGGGGTACCTCAGAAGTGCTGCCGGTAATGTGGAAGCGTTGGAGAGCGTGCCGCTGGTAGTGGGCTATTCAAATCGTCGTGGGAATGACGACTACAGAAACAAAAACGATGAAGTTGAAACTGCTCCTAGTTTTGGATGGGTGTTTGGCCCTAGCATGAGGTTGGATCCCAAGAACGATCAAATTGTCTTGGAGCAACGCGTTCGCTCTTATGAAGTGACGGCAGATATATCAGTGCCCGGATGGTGGCCCAAGGTTGATATCAAACAAAACTCTGCTTGGGTCGCTAACTGGCACCAAGGCTTGGACCTTATCGATCTTAACAACAGCAAAAGGAGGGAAACAAAATTATCGGTGCCATTGCCACGCAATGAGACAGTGCTTAACGACCTCTCTCTTTTTCTTATAGACAATCTTGAACTGTCATTGCCTGGGTTCAACGAGCCGGAAATCGCCGAAATCTCTCCAAAGAGAGTTTCTAGTTGCGCTAGCGAAATAACGTTTCTGATTTTTGGACGAAATATCTGGCGGAGTACCGAGGTTTATCTTGGTGGTAAGAAGATTCCCGCTGAATCCATATCTGTTCTCCCGGATATGAAGGGTGTTTCCGCTACCATCCCAATTGGCGGTTTATTTTCCAATGGCCGCAGAGGAGGCCGTTATTTGCGTGAAGACGTACTTCTGACTGTTGCGACTCGAACCGGAACAGCAAAAAAAGAAGTATCTGTGGTTAGTCCAAAATCGGGCTCTTGTGCTGCGGCTCAGGCTCTCGACGTGGTGGGTAACCGGTTTACGCAATCCGAATTTGACGTAAAACCTCGCTCTATTAACTCATGTGACTCTAGTCCGATCATCTTCCTAGAAGAGACGACACCTAACTCGAAAGCGTTTTCGATATTTGGAGAAGCGCAGACGCGAACGGTTGCCGATATCGATGGCAGAACCAAAATGGGAGCTGCTGGTTTTTCCTATTACGATAGCTTGCTTGCATCAGATGCCAAAACACCCGGTTCCATCGGAGCGCAGGCGAGTAACGCTGAAGGGGGTTTTAGGAAGGTTCACCTAAACCAACTTAAGGGGGATATCCGGCTTGGCTCTATGTCGCCGGATGATGTGTCGATAATAAATGGAACAGGTACACGAATTGCGCGTCTCACGTTCAAAGGCCCCGTGACCACAGCATTTGGTCCAACCATACCGCTAATACTTGCGTCTCAAGACAGTGTAGTTCAGGAGCCGGTCGGAATTGTTCCGTGTAACAACGTTACTGCCCAGTCGTCGCAGGTTGTTGGAGATTTCACGGTCTACAATGATTGGTTCCAAGTGGGACAACCAAAGCAAGTCAAGGTGAAACTTGGTAATGAGCGCTTTCCCGTGGACGAGGCAAGTTTAACATTCGCGTTCCGCGCAAAAAGTTTTAAGGACAAGCTCGGTTGGTTTCACGAAGTGGATCCAGACTATAACGCATCTGATCGTACTCTGGTTACGGAAGTAACCATTCCAGCGACAAAAGTTAGTCAGCTCGGAAATGGAGAACTTTTGGAACTTGCATTGGTGGTAACAGTCGGAAGTGGGGAAAGTGAGACCAAGAAATATTATGTCGCCGAGAGCCAGCCGATGGTTCTCTACCTTAAGCCGGAAGATCTAAAGGTAGTAAGATCAAAGCCCGCTGATACAGATAAGTTTTCTGAAGTGGTGACCTTCAAAATGCCCGAGAAAGCACACATCGCTTTTCCTGACCTTTACGCGAAGCCAGTTCTTCTGAAGATCGCAATAGATCGGGATATCGGTGTAGAACTTGTGGAGAAGCAGATCTCGATTGAATCTCAAGCAACCGCGTTCAAACATAAAGTTGAATTCACGGGTAGCCTGACCCCAGATAAGAAAAAGGAGTTGCGATCGCAAAACACCACGCTGACATTCTCATTCAAGGGCGTGAACGACGGTTTGGAGTTGCCTACTATCCGCGACAATACTCTGATTATTAAGAAAGCGGAGACAAAGGACGAAGAGGGAGGTTAGAGCCTCCTTCACCTTCACCGCACCTTTGCGAAAAACGCCCTCACGTCGCTGACAAATGCGTCCGGCTGTTCGAAGGCGGCGAAGTGGCCGCCCTTGTTATGTTCATTCCAGAACTGAATATCAGTATACCTCTTTTGCGCCCAACGTTGGGAGGCGCGGAAGATCTCTTTCGGGAAAATGCTGCAGCCTGTTGGCACGCTCACTGTATTGTCCGTGAAGTTGCCGAAGCTCTGCCAGTACAAACGCCCTGAAGAGGCGCCGGTGCCCGGCAGCCAATACATCATCACATTGTCCAACATCTCGTCCTTGGTGACGATGTTTTCCGGGTTTCCGTCGCAATCCATCCAGGACCAATACTTCTCAACAATCCAAGCGCACTGACCAGCAGGTGAGTCCACCAAGCCATAGCCCAAGGTCTGCGGCCGTGTGGATTGCTGCTTGGAATAACCTGAATCCCAATCCTGATAATGCTGTATGCTGGCAAGGGACGCCTGCTCCTTGTCCGTCAGATCGTTCATGGTATCGGGGTCGGGTGCTGCCACCACCATGTTCACGTGAATGCCCGCGCAATGGTCCGGGTCTTGTGCGCCGATAGCAGTGGTGATCGCAGACCCCCAATCGCCGCCTTGCGCGCCATACCGGTCATAGCCAAGCCGGGCCATCAGCTGCGCCCAGGCCTCGCCTACTTTTTCGACCGACCATCCGGGCTTTGTGGGTTTGCCTGAAAAGCCGTAACCGGGAATGGTGGGCAGCACCAGATGGAGGGCCTCTTCGGCCTTGCCGCCATGGGCGGTGGGGTCGGTAAGGGGCCCGATCACTTTGTGGAATTCGATGACGGAGCCGGGCCAGCCATGGGTCATCACCACGGGCAGGGCGTCCTCGTGCTTTGATTTGATGTACAGAAAGTGAATATCGACCCCATCGATTTCGGTGATGAACTGGTCGTATTGATTGAGCATCGCCTCGCAACGCCGCCAGTCATATTGGTCGGCCCAATAAGCGCAGAGCTCCTGTGTGTAGGCGAGGGGAACGCCTTGGCTCCAATCGTCTGGGGTTTCTTTGTCCGGCCAGCGCGTATTTTTAAGGCGCTGTTTCAGGTCATCCAGCTGGCTTTGGTCTATTTCCAAGGAAAAGGGGCGGATTTCTGCGGACATGTTGGGGCCTCATGCTCTTTTGGGTGGGGCGTTTTGCGGAACGCTATCACCCGGTTTCGGACCCCCGCAAGCAGTCCTGTCATCTATTTTTAAGGGGCGCCGCTTACCCTTACGCAATCCTGTGGCAATCCTGGGGAAACCCTGTCAAATGCTTGACAGGAGCGGGCTCACGAGGGACGTTTAGGCATAAGGGTTCCCGGAAAATGGGATGGGGTGAGGCGTTGCGGTATTTCGTTTTTGCGTGTGTTTACTTGAGCTTGATGGGGGCGGCTTATGCAAACCCCTATGCTTGGAAAATCACCAAGGAAAGTTGGTCGGAAGCGGACGAGCTTGAATTCCAGCGGCTGGTCATCAGCATGGGCGAAAGCGACTGTTCGACAGTCACTGAATGCATGGCCGACCCACAAGCCAATCCGTACCGCAAGACAGACCCAGCCGGGCTGACTTTCACTGGCGATTGCGCGGATTTCCCCTATTACCTGCGCGCCTATTTCGCGTGGAAGAAGGGCTTGCCATTTGCGTTTGCGGACATGATGGCCACACGGGACGGCACGCCCGATCCACGGTTTTCCAAAAAGGGAAATGTGGTTGTCGGGCGCACGCAGGTGACCACGCCTTATCTGGGGGCGGAGAAAGACTTCCGCTGGGTGCGCACGCGTATCAAGGATTATGTGTATTCCGCCACCTTCCGGACCCATCCGGATTTGAACAATGGCAGCGACACGGACACCTATCCCATTGAAATCAGCCGGACCGCGATCAAACCCGGCACAATGATTTATGACATCAACGCCCATGTGGTGATCGTCTATGAAGTGAAACCGGACGGCCGTATTCTTTGGGTGGATGCCAATCCGGACAACTCCGTCACGCGCGGCGTTTATGGCCGTGGTATTCCGCGTACGGCAGCGGACCTTGGGTCTGGTTTCCGGAACTGGCGTCCCATCAAGCTTGTGGGCGGCGTGCGTCAGGCCGACGGCTCGCTGACCGGTGGACGTGTTGAGCTGACACGCAACGATGCGCTAACGGATTTCTCTGTGGAACAGTATGAGGGCACCCATCCTCAGGCAGTGGAAGAGCCGAACAATAAGCGCCGCTGGGGCAAAAAGAAAGAAGAAGAAAAGCCCAAGCCGGAAGCATGGGTGACGGCCCGCTTCGTCCATGACGGGCAAGATCATAATTTCTACGAATATGTACGTCATTCGCTGGCGCTCGCCGGCGCGGATGTGCCAGATCCACTGGTCACACTGCGTGGTGGCCTCAAAAACATCTGTACACAGCTGCAAAGCCGTATGGCCTTGGTGGAAGGGGCACGCAAAGCCCGCATCCACAGGCTGGAACATCCGGCCAAACTGCCAAAAAGCATCTTTCACAGTGAAGATGCGGTGTGGGCGGCACATGCCACCGCCAAACTCGATGCGGAAATCAAGCGGAGCTATATCGGCCTGCATGCGGAAATCGCCGATATGGTGGATCGCTACTACAAATGGGACGATACGCTGGCCTATAGCGGCATCAGCTTGAAACGCGACATGGCGAAAATCATGGAAGAAGAGAACGCCGCGTGTGAGCTGACCTACCGAACCTCATTTGGCCGCAAGCAAAGCCTGACCATGTCGGAGGTTGGCGCACGGCTGTTCGATCTGTCCTTTGATCCTTATCACTGTCCGGAAATGCGCTGGGGTGAAAAGGGCTTCAGCGAAGACCACGCTTGCCTCAAAGATCCGGCGAAGGCCAGTTGGTACCGGGCCCAGCGCTTCATGCGCCGCATGACCGATCTCACCGATGACCGGAATACGGGATACGGATTGACCATGGTGGGCATTTCCGGACCACGCAAAGGGCTCAAGGAAAATCCGCAAGCGGACATTGGCGGGCTTGTTGCTTCCGTGACCCTGCGGCCGATGCCCCCGGAGTTTAAGCGCACCGCTCAGCGTTAAAGCCCGTCACGCTTGGTCATGTTCGTCCTAAGCGCGGCCGGGCAAGCCATAGGGCCACCGGAAATGCCAGCGCAGCGATTACTAAGGATGCCCCTAGAATTGTCATCAAGGTATCGCCTCCGCTGATGACCTCCAGGCCTTGATCTTCGATCCGATAGACACGGCTGAAATAGGCACGGTAATTCAAACATAATGCGAAGCCCCAGGCCGCCGCCATCCATCCGGCGGCTGACATTTGCCGGTAGAGCAGTGACGCGCCCGCACCCAACAGCATCAATCCGATTGAGATTAGATCCACCAAATAGGCGGAAAACGGCTGTCCATAGGTGACATGGAACCAGGTTTCGCCTGCAAAGTGGTTCACCGCCGATATCAATGTGAAGATGGCGAAAGGTGTTTCTAGTCTTGAACGCATGGGAATGCCTAATCCTCAAGCACGGCCAAAAAGGGAAGGGAAAACAGGAGGCGCATAAGACTGACCAGGCCGATGATTACAATAAGAAGCAGTGCTGTCACGAACCAGAAACTGGGTTGGTCGGCAACGACGCCTAGAAGGAAGCAGCCGAATGTGGCGCCGCTGAGAATGAGGGACGCCGCGATAACCGCCTTGCTGGTTTGTTCGATGGATCTTGCCTTTCGCGCGGTTCGCAGACCAACGAAATTCGATACCAGGGACAATGCAGCGGCAATGCCGGAGGCAATGCGCCATGACATGTCGTCCGGCAATTCCAATAGAAGGATTGGCACAGGTATGAGGGCGATGACCATGAGCACAAAGCTGGTGATTAAGGTATTCCTTAGGCGGATGGCTTGCCGGTCGCTGAACGTGGCTCCGTTCAATGTGGACAAGCCCGAAGATATGGTTGCAGTGGCGGCAAGCAAGGCAGCAATGATTGCAAGGACCAGAACCGATGCGAGGGCAGGCATGGCGATACTCCCTTTTTGTTTTGGGGATCGTAACACACGCGTGGAAAAGGGTGTAAGGGATTACCCTGGTTCACATTCCTACCGAATGTTCAACGGGTAATGACGAACAAACTAAACCCGCAAAACTTCAACTTCGTCATTACCCGGGGAGCGAAGCGAGCCCGGGTAATCCAGCGGCTATTCAAAGCTTCTTATACAAATCGTCCCAGTTTGGATTTTGAGATTCGATGACATGAATTTTTTGAGCGCGCGTCCATTTCTTCATCCGCTTTTCTCGATGAATAGCGTGCATGATCTCTGAATGGACTTCGTAGTACACCAATCGCTTGATACCGTATCTTTTTGTAAAGCCGCCCACGGCGCCTTCTCGATGCTCCCAGACGCGTTTAGTAAGATTGCTCGTCACGCCGACATAAATTGTGCCGTTTCTTTTGTTCGCCAATATGTAGACATAGGACTGCATATCAATCCTGTCATGGGGAGCGTGGATTACCCGGGTTCACATTCCTGCGGAATGGTCACCGGGTAATGACGATGTGTTTTCGAACTGAACCTAACTACGTCATTGCCCGGCATCAGTCCGGGCAATCCACAGATTCCAGCGGTTACCCTTTTACATTGTTAATGTCTTCCCCCTGGGCGAGAAAAGCATCCATCATCTGCTTCGATCCTTCATCGTCACGGATGAGGGCAGCGAACCCTTCATATTCCATCTTCAAGCCTTCTTCCAAAGCCCGATAGGGGGCGGGCTTGACCAGTTCCTTGATGATCTTCAGAGACGCCGGCGTCTTTGACGCGAGATCTTCCGCAATGACCATGGCCTGATCGACAGCGGTGCCAGGCGCTACCTCATGGATCATGCCTACCTCCGCCGCCTCGCGCGGTTGAACCGTACGCCCACGGAGGATCAGCTCAAGGGCGCGCGAAACACCAATATGCCGCGTCAGGCGTTGTGTGCCGCCGGCACCAGGAAAGATGCCAACATTGGATTCCGGAAGACCGATTTGATAGTCGCCGTCTTCCGCCACACGAATGTCGCAAGCCAGAGCGAATTCAAAGCCGCCGCCCTGACAGAATCCATTAATGGCGGCGATCGTCGGTTTCCGCCAGAAATCGATGATATTGAAAAAGGCCTGAACGGCGGGTTCCGTGGCAGGGGCTGTGTTTCCTTCGGCTGCGGCCTTTCGTGCGATTTCCTGGTACGCCCGAATTTCGCCCACATCATAGTGCCGGATAAAGACGCCGGGGACACCACCGGTGAAAACCACAACACGCACGTCGTCATTCGCATCGAGTTCTTTTTGGGCGGCAATGAGTTCTTGGACCGTCTCATTGTTCATATAGCCACGAGGCGGGTTGGTGATGGTGACGAGCGCGATGTTGTTTTGTATTTCCGTGGTGAGCTGCGGCATGGGTGTTTCCTCTGAGCGGTATTAAGTTCGAGCGAGACGTTTTTGAAATAGTACCCTATGATTGCGGTGGGGAAACAGAAGAGTGGAATTGTGCGTGATTTCCTCATCCTTCGAGACGCTCGCTGCACTCGCCCTCAGGATGAGGAAGTTGTTACATCGGCCTCACCCTGAGGAGGTGCAAAGCACCGTCTCGAAGGGTGAGATTGCTGGACGCGGTAATCGGGGAAACAGGGGGGCCGGGCGGTTATGTCTTCGGCAATGATATCGGTACGGAATCTGGTCTTTGAGTATCCGACCACGCGGGCGCTGCACAATGTGTCTTTCGATGTAGAGGCGGGGTCCATCACGGCGCTTGTTGGGCCCAACGGGTCGGGTAAGACCACGCTTTTGCGCTGTCTTGCGGCGTTAGAACGCCCCTATGCCGGACGGGTGACAGTTGACAGCATCGATGTTGCGGAAAACCCTCGCCGGGTTCACCGAAAGCTTGGGTTTCTGCCGGATTTTTTCGGACTTTACGATGCGCTAACGGTCCGCCAATGCCTCACCTTCGCGGCGCGCAGCCACGGCATTGGCGCGGGAGGTGTTCGGGCGGCCATAGAAAAAGCGGCAGACCGGGTAGACTTGTCGGACCGCATGGACAATGCCGCCGGGCATCTGTCTCGCGGGTTGCGCCAGCGTCTCGCCATCGGCCAGGTGATTGTCCATGAACCGTCTGTTCTTCTTTTGGACGAGCCCGCGTCCGGCTTGGACCCGGAAGCCCGGCGCAGCCTGTCATCGCTGCTTCTGGATCTTCAAAGCCAAGGCATGACCTTGATGGTCTCCTCCCATATTCTGGCGGAGCTGGAAGACTACAGTTCGCAGATGCTTATCATGCGGGAAGGGCGCCTGACCGGCGGCGACCCGATCAAAGTGGATGCGGCGGCCCAACGTATCAAAGTGACGTTGGCGGAAGCGCGCCAAAACTTTCCGGATCGCTTATCAAAGCAAGACCGCATCACGGTGCATCGGGCTGATGCCCAGAGTGCCTTAATATCTGTCGATGGCGATGTCATGGTTCAACATGAAGCCCTCAAAACGCTCATCGGTGCTGGTTATCCGGTTTGCGCTTTTGCGCCCGCGCAGCAGCGTCTCGAAGATGTCTATTTCGACGAGATGGAAGGGGGCCGCTCATGAACCCGGAATTTCAGCGCAATCTGTGGCTTGAGCTGTCGCCCAACCGCCTGATCTTTATGCCGGTGGTGCTGGGTCTGTTTTTCTTGGCGGCTGTCCTGATCTCTCCGATCGATTTGCAATGGACGGCCCTCAGCGGCACCGCCGAAGTGATCTTTTTCATCGTGGCGATCTTGTGGGGCACCCGATCAGCGGCAGCCGCCATTCCGGAAGAAATCCGTGAACGGACGTGGGACTTTCAAAGGCTGTCGGCCCTGGCACCATGGACCATGGTCTGGGGCAAACTGTTCGGCGCGACTGCCTATCAATGGTATGGCGCATCGATCTGTCTTGCTGCGATCTGGGCGGCGCACACGTTTGGTGGCGTCGGAGAGGGGCGGCTGATCCTGGTCGTGCTGGCGGCGATGGTGATGACCGCTTTGGCCGGGCAGGCCATTAGCTTGTTGGCAAGCCTCATCGGACTTCGCCGGGGGTACGCCACATCGCGCTTTGAGGTCTTCGCATACCAGCTTATCGGGTTGATCGCCGCCGTCGTTCTGGACTCCGCTTGGGGGGCGGTTGGATTGGGCGACTCTCTGGCCTTCGGGCTCGGTAGCGCGGAGATCCGCGATGTTATCTGGTTTGGACATACGTACGTGTCGGCCGATTTCGTTTTCATCAGCGTGCTGGTGGGCATCGTCTGGGCGCTTATCGGATGTCATCAGATGATGCGGTCGGCCCTGCGCGTCCAAAACGGACCCTTGATCTGGTCGGCCTTTGTCACCTTTGTCATGGTGTACGCAGCGGGCTTTATATCCGGCGACCAGTCCATCTTTGAGTGGTGGGACAATCAGCGCATTTTGCTGGTTTTCGCCATCGCGGTGGCGTTCACTTATGTGATGGCCGTCATCGAACCTAAAGAAATTGTGGAGTTTCGCTGGCTGAGGACACAGTTGAGCGAGGGCAAATATTTCCGCGTTTTTAGGCGTCTGCCTTCTTGGGCCCTAAGTCTCTTGTTCGCGGCTCAGGCATTGTTGGCGCTGACCATTATCGGTCATGAGGCGATCTGGGACATGGCGTCGGCAGAAGTGAATTTGGTGGCGTTGTTCGGTTTCCTGGTGCGCGACGTGGGCATTTTTATGTTCTTTGCCTCGGGCAACCGCGCCATGCGGGGAGATTTCGGCGCGCTCGTTACGCTCGTCATTCTTTATGGGGTTCTGCCGATCATCTTTGGACAGATTATTTCGGATGACGCGATTGCGCTCTTTGTACCGATGACTGACGAGCTCACCCTGATGTCGATTGTCTCCGCGTTTTTGCAGGCTGGTGTGGTGTGGTTCTTAACGGCGCGTCAATTTTCTGCCCAAATTTCGGGCAATCCTTCCTAAAGCGTAAACGCCGAGTGGGTATTGTTGTCTCGGCTTAGGAACTTTCTAACAGCTTTAAGGGTCTAATTTCACGTGACCAGTTGACAGATCGTGAAAAGACCCGACCAATGGACGATATGGCACGAAAGAAAAGGGAGTTCGGCGATGAGCCTCCGGCGCCGCCGTCGCGTGTGGCGCGGGCGTTCTCAAGTTTGCGCACCAACTTCCTTACCGGCTTGGTTGTTGCGGCGCCCATCGGCATTACGATTTACCTGACGTGGAACTTCATCGCGTTTGTCGATAATCGCGTCACGCCGCTGATTCCGGATCAATACAGCCCGCCCTTTACCGTGCCCGGTTTGGGCTTGGTGATCGTCTTCATCGCGCTGCTTCTTCTCGGCATCTTCACGAAGAACTTTTTCGGCCGCTCCATCATCAATATCGGTGACCGGATCATTGCCCGCATGCCGGTGGTGCGCAGCATCTACGGGGCGCTGAAACAGATCTTCGAGACGGTTGCCGCCGACCATCAATCGAGCTTCCAGCAGGTGGGCCTGATCCAATACCCGCGCGAAGGCCTCTGGGCCGTCGTCTTCATCACGACCCAGACCAAGGGCGAGATCACGGCCCATGCGGACCCGGAGATGGTCAGCGTGTTTCTGCCCACCACGCCCAACCCCACATCCGGTTTCCTGCTGTTCGTGCCCAAATCCGAAATCGTGATTTTGGATATGACGGTGGAGCAGGCGGCGAAACTGATCATCTCAGCCGGAATTGTGGAACCGGACCATCCGAATGGGATTACCGCCGCTAACTCCCAATCCATCGACGAAGCCCGCCGCGTCCTAGAAGAACGTCTGAACAAGGAAGAGACGGACGAGGACGAAGGCGCCGAAAAGGTGGCTTAACCCGACCTCAGCCGTTTGATGGCTTCATCGCGTTCGAACAAATAGAGCAGGGTGCGCAGGGCCGCGCCGCGATCCGTTTCCAGTTCCGGGTCTTTCTGCAAAATCATCACGGCATCATCGCGGGCCGCGGCCAGTAAGTCTCCGTGGACGGAAAGATCCGCCAGCCGGAACACGGGCATGCCGCTTTGCCGTGTGCCCAACAGCTCGCCGCTGCCGCGCAGACGGAGGTCTTCCTCCGCGATGCGGAAGCCATCTTCCGTTTCGCGCATGATCTTCAGGCGGGCCGTGGCCACTTCGCCTAAGGGGCCTTGATACAGCAGCAAGCAGCTGGAGGGCTTGTCGCCCCGGCCCACGCGGCCGCGCAGCTGATGCAGTTGGGCAAGGCCGAAACGTTCCGCGTGCTCGATAATCATGATGGTGGCTTCAGGCACATTGACGCCCACTTCGATCACGGTGGTGGCCACCAGCACGTTGAGGCGGCCCGTTTGAAAGTCGTGCATGACCTCGTCTTTTTCAGGCCCCTTCATGCGGCCATGAACCAAGCCCACCTTGCCCTTGAGGGCCGCGGACAGATGCCGGAACCGTTCTTCCGCGGCTGTGACGTCCAGCACGTCGGAGTCTTCCACCAGGGGGCACACCCAATAGGCCCGCGCGCCGGTGTCCAGAGCCTTTTGAAGGTGGGCCACCACGTCCTCCAGCCGCTCATTCGGGAGAACACGGGTTTCGATGGGTTTGCGCCCCGCGGGCTTGTCGCGCAGCTGGGAATTGTCCATATCGCCATAGATCGTAAGGGTCAGCGTGCGCGGGATGGGGGTTGCCGTCATCACCAATACATCCGTCTGCTGACCTTTGCCGGACAACGCCAAGCGCTGATGCACGCCGAAACGGTGCTGTTCGTCCACCACGGCAATGGCGAGGTCCTTGAACCCCACATCGTCTTGGAACAGGGCGTGGGTGCCGATCAGAATGGGCAATGTGCCGTCGGCCACATGGGCGAGAATGCCCTCGCGTACCTTGCCCTTGTCGCGCCCCGTGAGCAGGGCTATTTGGATGCCTGCTGCCTTGGCCAAGGGCTGGATGGTTTCATAATGCTGGCGCGCGAGAATTTCCGTGGGTGCCATGAGGGCCGCCTGGGCGCCCGCTTCCACGGCGGTGAGCATGGCCAGCAGCGCCACAATGGTTTTGCCGGACCCCACATCCCCCTGCAGCATACGGAGCATGCGTAGGTCCGAGGCCATGTCTGCATCGATATCCTTCATGGCCTCCCGCTGGGAGCCGGTCAGCTCAAACGGCAGGGCATCGAGCACTTTGCGGCGCAAATCGCCTGTGCCTTTGATGGACCGGCCCGAGAGGCGTTTCATGCGCGCCCGGACAAGGCCCAGCGCAAGCTGGTTGGCCAGAAGTTCATCGAACGCCAGGCGTTGGCGGGCGGGCGTTAGGGGGTCGAGGCTCGACAGAGCGTTGGGTTGATGGGCTTCCAATAGGGCTTCATGCCAGGGCTGCCAATCCTGCTGTTTCAGCCAAGCCGGTTCCTGCCATTCCGGCAGCGCCGCCGCGCGGCTCACCGCTTGTGATACCGCTTTCACCATGGTTTTTTGGGTAAGCCCGGCCGTGAGCGGGTAAACAGGCTCGTATGGCGGCAGATCGGCAAACTCGTCTTCCGTGAGGACATGATCCGGATGGGTCATTTGCGGTTCGCCGCGATAGAAATCCACCTTGCCGCTGATAATCCGGGTTTCTCCAACAGGCAGAATGCCTTGCAAGTATTTCTTATCGCCTCGAAAGAAGACAAGATCGATCACACCTGTCTCATCGGAACAGCTCACCCGGTAAGGTACGCGCGGATTACGCGGCACCTGATGCTTCTCAACCCGCACGGTGAGGGTCGCGAGCGCTCCTTCCTGAGCCGCCGCGATCTGGGGCTGATGACTGCGGTCTATGACACCCGTGGGCAGGGTCCACAGCAAATCCACGATCTTCGGCCCGGCCACACGCTCAATCAGCTTTTCAATGCGCGGCCCCACGCCTTTCAGCGTGCGAATTGCCACAAAGAGGGGGAACAATATATCTGGGCGTTGGGCCATAGAGGGCTGATTTGGTTAAATGGCCGCAGGTTTCGGCCAAAAGCTGACAAGGAGCGTCTGTGTATTATATCTCTAGCGCCCTTGGGAACGAAGGAATGAAGTTTATGGACGGCATAAGCGACCGCGAGCGGCGTGAAAAGCGGTTGAAATACCAATCCTGGCATCGAGGCACGCGGGAAATGGACCTTATTTTGGGGCAATTCGCCGATGCGCGGCTTTCCGCCATGTCCGAAGAGGAAATCGAGGAATACACGGCGCTGATCTCGCTGCCGGATACACAACTCTATAAGTGGATCTCCGGCCGGGAGGACATCCCGGATCAGTACCGGACGGACCTCATGACGGCAATTTGTAAGCTGGACTATCTCGACCGCAGCGGCGTTTCGACATAAGAAGAGGGCCCGGAGTCCTTACCGTCATCCCAGGGTTATCATTTAGAAAGAACTTTGCCATCCCACTCCCCCTTCCCAACCACCCCAAGGGTACCCTGTATCGGGTGGTTGGCCAAAATTGGCTCTTGGGGGAGTGGGATGGTTAGGCCCAATCAGAAATGAACCAAACCGATCTCGCTTCTACAGAAGGCCGGCTGACTGTCGGCGGTGTGCCGGAAGGCTTCGATGCCTTGGTCGTGGCGGATCTGGCGCGCACCAATGGCAAGCCGGTCCTTCATATCGCCCGGGATGACGCACGCGCTGCCGCCTTTTCGGAAGCGGTCAGGTTCTTTGCGCCGGACTACGAGGTCATTTTCTTTCCGGCCTGGGATTGCTTGCCCTATGACCGGGTGTCGCCGAAAGCGGAGATTGCCTCTGAACGGCTGGCGGCATTGAGCGCATTGGAACGACACCGCGCCGAAGGCGGAGACAAGCCGCTCATTGTCGTGACCACCGTTAACGCGGCCATTCAGAGAGTGCCGACACCGGGCTTTGTGACCGGCGCCACGTTTCACGCCCATGTGGGCAATCGTATCGCGCTCGATCAGCTCACAGCTTATCTCGAAACCAATGCCTATCATCGCGCGAGCGTCGTGGCCGAACATGGCGATTATGCGGTGCGCGGCGGCATTGTGGATGTGTTCCCGCCCGGTGCCACGGCGCCACTACGTTTCGATTTCTTCGGCGATACGTTGGATGCCTTGCGCACCTTCGATGTGGAGAGCCAGACCACCACCGGCCAAATCGAGGAAATCGATCTGGTTCCCGTGAGCGAAGTGCTGCTGGATGAGGAGACCATCAACCGGTTCCGCCGAGGCTATCGTGCCCAGTTCGGCAGCGTGACCGATGAAGACCAGCTTTATGAATCCGTCAGTGCTGGCCGCAAACATATCGGCATGGAACATTGGCTGCCGCTCTTCCATGAAGAGCTGGTGACCATTTTCGATTACCTGCCCGAGGCCACGGTTTCGCTCGACACATTGGATGAAGAGGCGGTGGAGAGCCGCTATGACATCATCCACGACTATTACGACAGCCGCAAAGGCGCCATGGACCAGCCGAAAAATAAGCTGGCGCTAAGTACCGTGGTGTACAAGCCGTTGCCGCCGGAACTTCTTTATCTGACCAAGGACGAATGGGCGGGCCGGTTGGGGGCCCAAAACGCCCGGGGCTTCACGCCGTTTCAGCGGCCGGAAGGTGCTGAAGGGGAACAGATCCTCAATCTCACCGGTAAGCGTGGGCGCAACTTCGCGGCGGAACGCGCGCAAGAGGGCGTCAATGTCTTCGACGCGGTCGCCGACCATATCGCCAAGCTGCGCGCCGCCAAGAAGCGCGTGCTGCTCGCAAGCTGGAGCATCGGGGCGCGGGAACGCCTGAAGGGTGTCCTCACCGACCACGGCGTTAACAAGACAGTGCTGGTGAAAGATTGGCCGGCGGTTCAAGCAACGCGCGGCGACGAGATCGGCCTCGCTGTCCTTGGTTTGGAACACGGGTTTGAAACAGACGACCTCGCCATCATCAGCGAGCAAGATATCCTTGGCGACCGTCTCATCCGTTCCCGGAAGAAAACCAAACGTGGTGCCGACTTCATTCAAGATGCGGGCACTCTGGAGCTGGGCGATCTTGTGGTTCATGTGGATCATGGCATTGGGCGCTATGACGGGCTGAAAACTCTGGAAGTGTCGGGCGCACCGCACGACTGCTTGCTGATCCTCTATCACAACAATGACAAGCTCTATCTGCCGGTAGAAAACATCGAGCTGTTGAGCCGTTACGGGTCCGAGGACGAAAACATACAACTCGACCGGCTTGGTGGCGGGGCTTGGCAGGCGCGCAAGGCGAAGCTGAAAGAACGTATCCGCGACATGGCGGAGCAGCTCATCAAAGTGGCGGCGGCGCGCGAATTGCGCCATTCCCAGTCCATTGAGGCGCCCGACGGCGTCTATGCGGAATTCTGCGCCCGCTTTCCGTTCGAGGAAACGGAGGACCAGGAAAATGCTATCGAAGATGTGCTGACGGATATGGGCCAGAAACGGCCTATGGACCGGCTCGTCTGTGGCGATGTAGGCTTCGGTAAGACGGAAGTGGCTTTGCGCTCGGCCTTCGTTGCCGCCATGTCAGGCCATCAGGTGGCTGTGGTGGTGCCCACCACGCTGCTCTGCCGCCAGCATTTTAAGACGTTCACGGATCGTTTTGCCGATTGGCCGCTTAAGATCAGACAGCTGTCTCGCCTGGTCACGGCCAAGGACATTGCCGAAACCAAGGAAGGCATGGCCAATGGCGATATCGATATTGTCATCGGCACCCATGCGCTGTTGGCCAAGACCATTAAGTTTAAGGATTTGGGCCTGCTGATCGTTGATGAAGAACAGCACTTTGGTGTGGCCCACAAAGAAAAGCTGAAGCAATTGCGGGCCGATGTGCATGTGCTGACCCTGACGGCAACGCCCATCCCGCGCACTTTGCAGCTTGCTTTGTCCGGTGTACGGGAAATGTCTTTGATTGCAACGCCGCCGGTGGACCGGCTCGCGGTGCGCACCTTTGTCAGCCCCTTCGACCCCATGATCGTGCGGGAAGCATTGCTTCGGGAACATTACCGGGGTGGCCAGAGCTTCTATGTGGTGCCGCGCATTAAAGATTTGAAGGACGCGGCCGAGTTCCTCGCGGAGTCTGTGCCGGAAGTGAAGTTTGTTACCGCCCACGGTCAAATGCCACCATCCGAGTTGGACGAAGTGATGAACGCTTTCTACGAAGGCAAGTTCGATGTGCTGGTGTCCACCACCATTGTGGAATCGGGTCTCGACATCCCGACGGCCAACACGCTGGTGATCCACCGCGCGGATATGTTCGGCCTGAGCCAGCTTTATCAGTTGCGGGGCCGGGTGGGGCGCGCCAAATCCCGCGCCTATGCCTATTTCACCGTGCCGCCCAATAAGAAGCTGACGGCGAATGCCGAACGGCGCTTGGAAGTGCTGCAATCCCTCGATCATCTGGGCGCGGGCTTCAGCTTGGCAAGCCACGATCTGGACATTCGCGGCGCCGGCAATCTGTTGGGGGATGAGCAGTCCGGTCACATCAAGGAAGTAGGCTTGGAGCTTTACCAAGAGATGCTGGAAGAGGCGGTGGCGGCCCTGCGCGATGGGGCGGACGATGCCGCACAAGACGGTCAATGGTCGCCGCAAATCAATATCGGTACGGCGGTGCTGATCCCCGATCACTATGTGCCGGATCTGAACGTGCGCCTATCTCTTTACCGCCGCCTGTCTGAAGTGGAGGATGCTCAGGACATCGATGCCTTTGCTGCGGAACTCATCGACCGCTTCGGCGCCTTGCCGGAAGAAGTGGAGCACTTGCTCAAGATCGTCACCATTAAGAAACTCTGCCGTGACGCCAATGTGGAGAAGGTGGAAGCCGGGCCCAAAGGCGTTGTGGTTGGTTTCCGCAATAATGATTTCGCTAACCCGGCAGGCCTCCTGGATTTCATCAGTACCCACCAGAAAACCGTCAAGCTGCGGCCCGACCAGACGGTTTTCTATAGCCGCAACTGGCCGGACGCCGAGGACAGACTGGCTGGAACGCAGAAACTGCTCAAGGACTTGGTGGAACTGGCTGAACAGGCGAAAAAGGCAGCTTAGAGTCACAACCATCACACTCTTTTCAATATTGCCTCCATTTGGGATGCTTCCCAGTTTTTTGCAATTCGAATTTGAGTGGTGTTAGTCTCCTCGTGCAAAACTTTAGAGTGTGTGGGGGAGAACATGTTGAGTCGGTTCCAGAAAGTTGTTGTAGCGTTGATATGTGTTTCGGTCTTCTGGCCAGGTCCTGATACTTATGCCGAGACAAATCCCGCAAACTCATCCAAAAAATCAATTGATGTTATAGAGGACTACTCTGTCGAGAGCATCGGCAGCGAGCTGACAGACTTGAAAATGGACTGGAGACCAATGTCTCGAGACGATGGGACGTTGGCTGTCGTCGCCGATGTTTTCGGTGTTCGTGTTTTTCTTTTTCCTGGTAATTGCCGGGAAGAACCGAACTTTGGTTGTAGCGACGTCTATTTGATTTCGGTGATAGATGACCCGAAGATGCCTGCTGAAAAGCTACTCGATTACAATAACAGCCACCCTTACGTTTACGTCTTGGCCATAGAGGGTGGCTTCATTGTTCAGCGGTATGATTTTGAACGTGCCGGCGAGCCCGTTGCAAACTTTGCAGCGAGTTTGATGGGATTTCATAGAAACGTTTTGAACTTCACAAATACATTCGGGTTAACGGTGGATTCTGGAATTGGGTCGCCTTTGAGCCAATCACTGCCGCTCCCCGGATCAACGTTTGGCAATCGCTCCAGCATTTTTCCGCAGTGGAATGCGTTAGTTGATGATCCGAGCAATTAGGTGACCTACTCGATTTCATCAGTACCCATCAGAAAACCTTTAAGCTGCGGCCTGATCAAACCTATTCTACGGCCGTAACTGGCCGGACGCCGAGGACAGACTGGCGGAAACGCAGAAGCTGCTCAAGGATTTGGAGGAGCTAGCTGAACAGGCGAGGAAAGCGGCTTAAGGCCGAAAGTTGCAAATTCAAATATTTTTTGCTAGCATTGCTATCAGTGATAGCAACTGGGTGGTTTATGTTGCATGGCCACATTGACGATTAGAAATATCGATGACGAAACTAAGGAACAGCTTCGGGTAAGGGCGGCGCGCAAGGGCCATTCCATGGAGGAAGAGGTGCGCATGATTTTAAGACAAGCCGTTCACGGATTGACAGGACCCGAGCTGCTAAAAGTTACCGAAACCCTTTTTGGAAAACAGCACGGTGTTGATCTGGATATTCCTCAGAGGCAGGGCCGCCTGAGATCACCCGGTTTTGCGGAAGAGTAATCGGCACTGTGATTATTCTCGATACAAATGTTCTTTCCGAGTTGATGCGCCCCCAACCTTCCGAGAACGTGACCGATTGGCTAAATGACCAGGCGGATGAGCGTATTACGACGACTTCAATCACAATCGCTGAAGTCCAATTCGGTATCTTAAGAATGCCAAGAGGTAAAAAGCGGCAAAACATAGAGACGCGTTTTGTTCAATTTTTGTCGTCAGGAGGCGGATTGTTAGTTCTTCCTTTTGACGAAACAACCGCCTCGGCGTTCGCTTACTGCGCCTGTAAACGAGAAAAGGCGGGACTACATTTGGATACGCCTGACCTCATGATTGCCGCAATTGCCCGCACCGCGGATGCGTGTATTGCGACGCGGAACACAAGCGATTTCGAGGAGACCGGAATAGAAACGGTTAACCCTTGGAAAAGCTGACGAGACCTTCTGGCTCCTTTTATTCTATTGCAGCTTTGGTTAAAGAGTATTGAGGGGTTGTTAACAACAACTCTTTAAAATTGCAGGCAGGTGCAGTTTAGCAATCGCTTGCCGGGGCTCGATGATCATATTCGATACCAGCGTGATGTCTGAACTCATCCGGCCGAGGCCCGCGCCGGAGGTGAAGGAATGGCTGTGGGAACAGCGTGACGAGGATCTCGCGACGACGGCTGTGACAATTGCCGAAATCGAACAACAGCTTTACCGCCTGCCGGAAGGCAAGAGGCGCAACGAGTTTAATGATCGTTTGGTGCAGTTGATCGCCTCGAAGCTCACCTTGCCGGTGTTGCCGTTTGACGATTTGGCGGCGCGGGTCTATCCGATCTGCTCGATCGCGCGCAAGAATGCCGGCCTGCGCCGAGACATTGCAGATCTGATGATCGCGGCGATCGCCCATAGCAAGAAGGCCATTATCGCGACACGCAGTGCCCGCGACTTTGAAGCCACCGGCATCGATGTGATCAATCCGTGGAAATAAATCCAATAATCCCCCCAGTAAAGACTTCAAAGATTTTCGATATCTCTGGAAACTTACTTAACGGAGAGATGTCGAATCATTTATACTGAAGGACTCAGCGTAGAATTAGGAAGCCTGCTAGAATCCATTTTGGAGAAGGTGATGATTGCTGAATCTGAAGGAACAGAAAGCAAAGACTGGTTGACCATTCGGTATCAAACTTATCTGGATCATAGAAAGATACTAGTAGAATCCAAACAAGAGCAGGAGAAGCTGTTTGATAGAACAGCAATATATATAGCAACCGGCGCTTTAGCATTATCGTTGGCATTTATTCAGCAAATAACGGAACCAAGCGAACCGAGCTACGTCCCCATAGTTTGGTTAGGCTGGTCTTGTCTGGTTATCTCTGTTCTTTCGACGCTTACATCTTTTCAATTTTCAGTTCTTGCATTCGAGCAAGAAGTAAAGAAATTTGACTCTGAGTTTGATGGAGAAGATCTCAGTGCGGTTGAAGAAGGAGGCTGCAATTGGGGACGTGCGGTTTGCGTGGCTAACTGGACCTCACTAGGAACCATAATTTTAGGGATATCTCTACTCGCGGTTTTCATTTCGGCAAATTCATTCAAATAGGTGGGCGGTATGACTGGAAACGAAAATACGGGTGGATCTAGTGATGGGCACATTAAGAAAGGTTCTACACCGCCTTCAATTCCTCGTTTGCCAACTCCAAATAAACCGGGGGGTGGTAGTAATCCGCCCACCCCTCCAAAGATGCCACCTAAGCCTTCCAAGAAGTAAAGGAACGCTGGCCACGCGCAGTGCCCGCGACTTTGAAGCCACCGGCATCGATGTGATCAATCCCTGGAAGAGCTGACCCGCCCGCCAGTTGTCAAAAGAGGGTAGAGTGATAAGCTGCGCCCTATACTTTTGAGTGTGGCTTAAGCGGGGGAAATGCGGTGTTTTTTGTTAGAATTTGCGCGGCGGCTGTGGTCGGCGCGTCTTTGATGTGGGGAGCGCCCAGCGCGCATGCGCAGAGCCATCTGGGGACGCCACAATCGTCTCCAGGCAAGATGCAGGATTTCACCACGCAAACCATCAGCGCGGTTCTGCAGGCGGCCGGCATCAAATCGACATCGGAAGTATTGGAAGACAATACGCCCGTGGTCATCGGGGATGCTTTCGGTGTACGGATTTATTTCTTCCCGGGCAGTTGCGCGTCGGTGCTTCTGCGCGGGTGTACCGATGTCTACATGATTTCGGTCATCACGGCACCACAAGTGGGCGTGGAAAGACTTGCCAAGTTTAATGATGAAGGCTTCTATGCCTTCGTTTCCTCGGACGCCGAAGGCTATACCATTGCACGCTATGACTTTGAACAAGACGGTCAGTCAGCCGTCAATTTCATTGGCGGGATTACGATGCTGCGCCGGGACGTTTTGTTCTTTCTCAAAGAATTTGGATTTTCGCCGAGCACCATCAGTGAGCTGACGGATAAGGAAAAAGAACTTATGGCCGGACTTCGGTCCAACATGGTGGATGTCCCGGACCTGGACGCGGTTGCGGAGACATCGGACGGCAGCGCCAAACGCAACGAACTGGACAGATTGCTTGAGCTGGTCCGTAAGAAGGATGCGGCGCTGGGGAACGGTGAGTAGGTCCTGCTGACGCCACACCCCTCGGGCAAACAGAGTGCCATGCTTGAAAATCTATCTCCGCAGTCCCTCATCCTTGGTCCGCGCCCGGGCAAGAAATCCTTCGAACGGCTGTCGCAGCTGAACCTCACCCATTGCTGCACGCTCCTTGGAGAGAAGGAGACGCCATCAGCCATCAAGAAGATAAGCGCGCGGCTCGGGTGTGAGTGGCTCTGGCTGTCCATTGATGGCGGTAGCTTAGAGACACTTCAGGCGGTCGATATCGAAAGCCATGTGAGAACGCTCAACAGCGCGCTCGACGGCGTGCCGAACCCAGTTGTCTATCTGCACTGTTCGGCTGGTATTCATCGGACGGGATTTTTCGCCTACCTTTTGCTTCGTGTGAAAGGAGAGGCGCCGGATGAGGCCGTTGCCACATTGGAAAAACTTCGTACGGTTACGGCACAGCAAGTCGGCGAAGAACGCATCGCATTGGCCGAGGAAATGCTGCGCAATAGCGCTCTAAACATAAACACCGAGAGCACAAGTTAGAGGAGCCGCCATTCTTCGCCCGCGATGGTTTGACTTGAGCGAGCCTGACTGATCCTATGGCTTAGGCACACCGGTTTGTGACGGTTTGATTTCAGTTTTGGGGGGAAGTATGCGGCTTCATGCGTTTTTTCGGATAGCAGCGCTGGTATTGGGTGTATCGGCGTTGGGCGTTGCGTCTGCTGTGGCGCAACAGCTCACAGGGCCTGAACAGCAGCGAAGCAGAATTCCTGAAATCCGCAACCCTGGGGGGATCGTCGATGACTACACGGTCACCTCGGTCGGCCGCATCTTGACCGACATGCAACTGCCCTGGACAGTTGAAACGTTAAACCGTGGTCAAAAGGTAGTTGCGGCAAATGTTTACGGGATTCAGGTTCTTCTCGCGCCGGGGCAATGCAATCGCGGCGGTAAAGCATCGTGTACGGATATACAGATCTTATCGCTCTTCGAATTCGACGACCAGCCCGTTTCACCGGTGCTCGCCTCACGGTTTAACAATGATTTCCCTTTCGGATATGTGGGCCTTTCCAGCGGCAATGGTATTTTCTTTCGCAGATATGATTATGAAGAGACAGGGTTTGCCAGGTCTCATCTGCGTCATGGTATTTTGTCTTTCCGCGGCTTTGCAGAGGACTTCTTTCAGTCTTTTCAGCTCACATTGAGCGATGCGGGAGCCCCTGCTCAAGACCCGGCTGAACCGCCCGTAAGCTTGCGGCCTGGTTCTGCACAGGAGGCCCCTAAGACTGGCAAAGTGGAACCCTTTTCCTTTGGCGGCTCTGGGGGGCAGGCGCTAGATCTCAACCAACTCATTGAGGATGCACAGGCAAAAGAGAACCTCATCAACAAAGTCCGGTAGAAAAGTAAAACACGGAGCTGCCGGGTAAGAGAGTTCCGCCACGGGCTTCGCAAAGCCAAACATTCCGGTCTATCTTTCGTAAAACCAGAGCGCGATTAGGCTAACTGTCTGATCGCGCGACAAACGGAAATGCGCTGGCATGATCAAGTTTCGATGGAAATGATCATGGCCTAGGAGATGGGAGAGGCCCGATGAAGAACGTATCCGGAAAAACAGCTGTCATTACTGGCGGTGCCAGCGGCATCGGCTTTGGCATGGCTCAGGTTTTTGCTGAAGCCGGCATGAATCTCGTATTGCTGGATGTGGAAGCGAGTGCGCTTGATGGCGCCGCCGAAAAGCTGCGGGCTACGGGCACAAAGGTTGAAACGATTGTTGCGGACGTGACCGACCGGGACGGTATGGCTAATGCCGCCCAGAAAGCCACACAGGCCTTCGGCGCTGTGCATCTGCTCTGCAACAATGCGGGCGTCAACGCCATGGGCCCCTTCGAAGAGCTTTCTTATCAAGATTGGGACTGGGTCATGGGCGTCAATGTGAATGGTGTCGTCAACGGTGTGGTTAGTTTCCTGCCGGAGCTGAAGAAGCATGGAACGGATGCGCATATTGTAAACACGGCCTCCGTAGGCGGCCTTTTGGGCATGCCCAATCTCACCATTTACAATGCCAGCAAATTCGCCGTTGTCGGGTTTTCAGAGGCGCTTCGGGCTGACCTGAAGGAAAGCGGCGTGGGTGTCTCGGTGCTGTGCCCCGGTGTGGTGAAATCAAACCTGGCCACAAGTGCTCGCAACAGGCCGAGTGGTCTGAAGAACAATGCGGATGATCCGGTTGTGCCCGATGCAGCGGCTGCCGGTATTGAGATGGGTACCGATCCGATTGATCTTGGACGCCACGTATTGCAATCAGTTCAAGACGGTGAGTTTTTCATCTGTACACATCCGGAATTTCAAGGCGCGCTCAAGATCAGGCATGACGCGATCGATGGATCATTTAGAGGCAAAGCGGACCCCGCCGCTTTGGAAGCCGTCAGCGGGATGGTGCTTCCGTTTTGATGCTGGAGGTCGCGGTCTCGAAAGTATTTTTCATGTGCTCGAGCGTCTCTTGCATGAGAGGCTTGTAATCCTTCTTCAGGAAACCGCGGCGAAACTGCCAACGGCCGACGGGCCCCAGCGCCCCCGGCAGTGTGTCCTCGCGCAGTGAAAAGCCGTGGGTCCACGCGATACTTGTGCGCGTGGGACTTATGGCGGTGTAGATGAGCTCGCCGACCGAGTAGTCAACGGACTCGGTCGATTTCGAGGCATAGCTCCAGATCTGATATCGGAAGCGGTGTGTGTTTTCTGTGGTTTCCTTCAAGATCACATGTTCCAGCCGCGTTGTATCGTCTGCCAGGCAAACAAGACGGCGGGAGCCGATGTCTCCATAACCGCCCGTGGTGAGCGTGACCGTGCCAATGACCGCTGGAAAGTCGCTTTCCGCCGGTGCCTGATCTTCAATAAGCTGATCCTCAAGGGCTGCGACCAGATCGGTCAAAGGCACTTCGATTTCAATGGTTTCAGTTCTCTGCAACAGTTCGTCCAGAGGCGCGGGGATTGGCGCCTGGGGCGCCACATATCCTAATGGTTCGTCGCATCGCTCCGCCGCCGCCGCGGCGGTTAGGAACAGGCCCGCCAGAGGGGCGAGGACCAACGCTTTACACACTCGAAGCATGACACCTCCGGTGACATGGCCAAAACGAGCTTAAAGGTTAACACTTAAGCGGTGATCTTTTCCAGCGGTGGCATGCCGAGCGCCTGCCGGAATGTGTTGTGGTAATGGTGCAGGGCGGGTTCGTTGCGGCCAAAAATGACATGCTCCAACAAGCCGTTCTCGGCAGCTTTTTGCTGATGTTCGCCCATAAGATAGTCTTCCTGCTCGATCGTGCTGTCGAAAACCTCCATGATGGCACTTAGCCCGAACACGGCTTCTTGATTACTGTCCGGTTCGAATTCATAGACGTTCTCGGCCGTTATCTTGCGAACGCCATCATCGGCATTCGGGCCATTGGCAAGATCTATCATATCTTGGCTGAAATAATGGCTGACGCGGGTGATGGACCGTCCAGGTTTTTCCGGATGCGGATAGATTCTGATCATCGCCACGCTGCCACGTCCCACATTGAACTGGATGTTCGGGAAGAGGAAGTAGAGCAGATTAACCGCGCCCCCCAGCTCCCATTCGCTTTCTGGCTGGCTTCTTAGATCGTCAATTCCCTTGCTGGCAAAACAGAACCGGTGATGGCGCCCGATTTCTTCATAGGCAAGATTGTCACCATAGAAAACTTGGCCGAGCGTATCTTTATGAAGCTTCTGAAAATGATAGGTCTCGCCAAAGGTGTCGTTGGCAAGCTTCCAATTTAGATCTTTTTCGATCAGTGACTCGCCGGAATACACCAGCTCACCATATTTGCCCGACGCCAGTTCCTCCGCGAGCTCCTTGCCAAGCAATTCGTTGACATCTAGGTATCCGTCCGGTTTCGGATGAACCCAGAGCAGGCCATCCTGTTCAACGGCCGGCAGCGCCAAAAGGCCATGGCAGGATTTATCAATGGGGCCGAAATGATCCTCTTGCGGAACGGCCACAAGATCGCCTGTTCCGGAATAAGTCCAGGCATGAAACGGGCAGGAGAAACGTTTCGCATCCCCGCGGCCTTCTGCAACCCGCGCGCCCCTGTGACGGCAGGCATTGAGGAAGGCGTGAAACTTGCCGTCTTGATCCCGCGTCGCCAGAACGGGCGTGCCGAAATCGTCGATCGTGAAGTAAGAGCCAGGTTTTGGCAGGTCCCCGGAGAGGCCAATCAGTTGCGGATGATTTTGAAAGAACTGCTCCCATTCCTGCCGCGCGATCTCGGGGCAGGTATAGGCCTTGGTGGGGTTCCTGAATTGGACGCCCGCATCCACATTCTTGCCTTCATCCAATTGGCGCATGAGTTCTTTGATGATTTTGACTTGCATGGCGTGCTTCATGGGAACTCCTCCGCTGTGTATGGGTTACAACCCCAATTCTGCTTTTGCCAAAATGTTCCGTTGAACTTCTCCGGTACCGCCGGCGATCGTACTCATACGTCCGGTGAGGTATGCCGGTGTTGCGTTGTGGGCAAAATCAGGTCCGATCGACCCGAAGTTCGCGCCGAATTCTTCAAACAAGACATGGTTGGGAATGCCGTAGTAACCGGCTGCCTCCATGGCCATTTCTTGGACTTGTTGATGGGTTTCAGAGCTGAGGATCTTGCTTACATTGGCAGCCGATCCGGGGTTTTGGTTTGCCGATAGCGAACTCAGGACAATCTTTTCGGTCATGGCGATGGCATCGGCAGTGACTTGAAGTTCGTTGAGACGACTCCGAAATCCGCCGTCATCAATAAGCGCCGGACCATCGTCAAATTCGCGCTCACTCGCAAAATGCTTTAGTTTTTGCAATGCGTTTGCCAGAGAGGCGCCTGCGGTGAGAGAGCCGCGCTCGAACTCCAGCAGGTATTTGGCAACGGTCCACCCTTGTCCTTCGGGGCCGACCCGGCCCGACTGCGGTATGCGCACATCCGTGAAGAAAACTTGGTTGAACTCATGTTCGCCCGCCATGTTGACGATCGGTTCCACCTCAATACCGGGTGTGTCCATCTCAAGCATGACGAAAGTGATGCCCTTTTGAGGGCGGTCTTCGGTCGATGTGCGAACCAAAGCGAACATGCGGTTGGCGTGATGGGCCGTCGATGTCCAAATCTTTGTGCCGTTGATGATGTAGTCATCACCGTCTTTGACGGCTTTGGTCTGAAGAGACGCAAGATCAGACCCCGACCCGGGTTCCGAGTAACCTTGGCACCAAAGATCTTCTCCCGACAGGATTCGCGGCAGGATGGAGTTTTGCTGCTCCTCCGTACCATGACCGATAAGTGTAGGGCCCAGCATCATGATGCCTTGCGGGTACAGATGCGGGGTTCCGGCCGCCAGACATTCCTGTTGGTAGATAAAACGCTGAACGACTGACCAGCCGGTGCCGCCATGCTCCTTTGGCCATGCGGGCGCGACCCAGCCTTGTTCATGCAGGATGGTTTGCCATTCCATTGCCAGGGAATGTTCGGTGAAGGTACGCCAGCCCACCGATTGGGCGCGACGTTTCAGGTCGTCCGTCAGTTTGTCGGAGAGGAAATCCTTTACTTCCTCCCGGAACAGTTCGTCGTCTCTTGAGTGCGAATAATCCATTGGGTAATTCCGGCCTATCTTCGTTTCGTTGCAACAGACCTTAATGGGTTTCCAGGCGCAGTGGAATTCGTCTCTCTTGGATTAGAGTTCGTGTATGTCGCAGCCTCTCGCTTCCAATATGGGACGCATTTGCCAGTAGGCTCTAGGGGTACGGATCAACGGAATGCGGGGGTGCAGGTGATGAATGATATGAAACTGCATCCCAAGAGAGCCGATATTCCCAAGGACGGAGCGGAAGCTTCGCGTATCTTTGTAGCGTCCCGTTTCCTTACCGGGGTGATGGGGCGCCCAACTCAGATAGAACTGGATGTAGGAGAGGCCGATATGCCTCGGCAACCACCAGAGCAGGGCCGCCTCAATTGCATACCCGCTCCATGCAAGCGCGAACAGGACGCCGTAAAAGACGAGCTGATAGACAACCGCATCCAGAATGACATCAGGGCGCCCAATCCGCTGCAACGTGTTGCCATAGGCGTCCGTAAATCCTTCGGCACGGGGCTGCCTGATTTGGATGCCTTTGATGATCGCGGCCAATGCACTTGGCGCATGGGTGCCGTAATCCGGATCAAGTTCCGGGTTGTTGGCATGCTTGTGATGTTCCATATGCGTCAACTTTAAGAAGCGGTATGGAAACACCAGTGGGATGGTTGATACGTGGCCAAGCAATTCGTTCAGCCAGCGGAGCGGTTCGCCGGGGCGCGCGATGATATCATGTTGCGCTTCGTGTGAGGGCAGGTAGCACAGCGTGACGTTTATGGTGGCGATTACAAAGCCCGCCCAAAGCGGCAATGCCCCTGTGAAGACGAGAGGCCATAAGGCAAGCCACACCGCCAGGTTGGAAAAGCCCCAAGCGATTGATCCCCACGGGACCTTGCCCACATGTTCGCGTGCCACATCGCGTTCTAGTTTCATCAAGTCGGCTTCTGACAGCCCTGAAAGGTCCACCCGGATAGAGGCGTTTTGTCCGCCCGTCATGGAAAGGCTCATATCCATTTCCCCCGGATTTGAGCGGAGGTGCCCCATACCGCCGCCAAAAGCAGTCCAACCATAAGCGGCGAAAAGTCTAGCGGGAGCGACCAGCCGGAGTGCTCGATGATCTGAGCCGTCAATGGGGCAATGAACCCAAACGCAAAAATCAACGGCCCGAAGTAGAAAATCTGTTTAAGGAGCGTCATTTTCCTTCCTCATCCAACTTTCTTGAGAGTGGTTTTGTTGAGCTTCTGAAGCTTTTTGAGCAATTGTTGTCTGAACGTGTCGACAGCGTCTGACGCAAGACACATATAGAAACCGCGCAACGCGATACGTGAAAACTCATCCAGATCAATAAGGCCAAAGCCCCAGTCCCTGAAGGGCGCGCGATAGCAGACATACATTTGTTCGCCCATCGCCTCGGCGGAGATGTTTCCACGCAACAATCCTTCCGCCAGGGCGGCACGACAGGCCTTCGCCGCCATTTCCGACGAGCGGCTGGAAATCTGATTTGTTGCTTCTCCGTACACGGATTCCAGGCTTAGACGGTCACTTGCCAGCATGGTTGCTTTAAAAAAGTTTTCGTCGCCGGCGAAAAGATCCGTTGATTGAATAACAATGGCTTCGGCCATTTCTAACGGAGGCGCCGATTCAAATTTCTTCAGGCGCGCTTCCACGCGCTCGACACCTTCCAAAAAGAGCGCGATCAGAATCTGCTCTTTATTTCCGATGAGATTGTATAGCGTAGGGGCCGTTACACCTGCGGCCTTGGCAAGGTCCCGCGTGTTGAACGCGTCAAAACCATCCTCGGCAATGATACGCCGAGCCTCAGTCAGAATGCGGTCTCGGCGCTTTTGCATATTGATGGCGCGGGTGTTCATGAGCCTCTTTCTCCAATCACATCAAGCATGCACAGGCAAATTATTTTATCAAGGATAAAATTTTATCATCGATAAAATAATGGTCAGCCATTTTGTCCTAACCTTGAATTGAGGCGGAGGCCCCGGTATGTGGGCACATAAAAAGAAACCACTCGGCTGGGAGGGGAACCATGCGCATCGTTTCGATCGTTCTGGCATTACTCATTTTGGGATTCGGCTTGAGTTATGTGGGAACGGGCATGACACGGCCCGCACTCGATACACTGACGCGGGGAACACTGCAGTCTGAAGGTAAAGCCCACTCGTTTGTCGAAATCGACGCCGGAACCGTTCATTTCCGGGATGAGGGCCCAAGGGATGCGCCCACCATCATGCTGGTCCATGGCTTTTCCACGCCTTCCTTCGTGTATGAAGACTACTTCGTCCCTCTGACAGCGGCTGGATTTCGAGTGATTTCCTTCGACACCTTCGGAAGGGGCTATTCGGACCGCCCAACTGGCCCATATGACAAGGCGCTTTTTGTTGGCCAAGTAGAAGGCTTGCGAAGAGCCTTGAATGTTGAAGGTCCGGTACACCTGGTGGGCTATTCCATGGGAGGGGGTATTGTTGCGGATTACGCGGCGGCCCATCCCGAACACGTTGGAAGCGCTACGTTTTTGGCACCGGTCGGATTCTCGGAATTGGCAGGAACACCTGGCTATCTCACGGCGCCGATCGTGGGAGATTGGCTTTTTCGTGTACTGGGCCCCAAGTTCATTTTGAGCCGCCTTGAAGATGGATTGGAAGAGGCCCCAAATCCACAGCGGTTTTTTGAACAGTTCCGCGAGCGGGCAGCTTATGCAGGGTATTACGACGCGCTTTTGTCGACGATACGGAATTATCCGTTCGATCCGCGGCAAGAAGAGCACAAGCAGATCGTGGCAAATGACATACGGGTGCTGTCCGTCTGGGGCGATAAGGACGCAACAGTGCCGATAGAAGGCGCGGATGTGTTGCGGCGCTGGAATGGGAAAGCAGGCATCAAGGTGATCGAGGGCGGTAGCCACTCGATCACATATTCTCATGCAGCTGAAATCACCGAATACCTGCTGGAAAACCTTTGAACTGAAGGCTTTTCCAGCTCCTGAAAGTGTGTTTCTCTTAGCGAATGAGGCATTTGACGTTGAGGGGGACTGTCAATGAAAACTCTATGGACCGGCCTGGCGAAGTGCCTGGCGCTCTTGATGCTTACCGCAACACCTGCATCTGCGATTTCCGACGCTTCCGGTAGCGATACAAACCGGATCAGCAATCCTGCAGGTATTCTCGAGAATTTCGATGTCGCAAATCTGTTGCCTCTTGTTCAGGAAATGGGCTTCCAAGCGGAAGCGGGCCAATTTGAATCAGGTAACGATTACATTCGCGCGGTTGTCGATGGCGTCATCGTCGTCATGCAGCCGATGGCCTGTCAACAGCTTCGCAGCAGCTGTGGTGGCCTTTCCATCATGGTCTATTACACGGCCGCAAACCCATCACTCGCGGCGCTGGTTAAATACAATCAGGATCGTTTGTTCGCAAAGGCGGGTCTGACCAGCGATGGTTTTTTCGTCAATCGGTATGAAATTGCCGACTACGGCATTCCCCGCGGCAATGTGCGATCCAGTGTCATCAACCTTCGCCGGGCCGTAGACAATGTTCAGCAAATGCTGATCGATGCGGAGAGGGTGAGTGATGCCGGTGAGGCACTTACGGTGGAACAAAAGTCTCCCTCGGCATTGACGGATCGCATTCCGGACATTCCAAGTCTGTACCCTGATGAACAGGTTCAGAAATTCTACCACGATGCTATCGGTGCGGGGGCAGATGTGTTCAATGGATCATCGCCGAACTTCAGCAACTCTCCCGCAGGTGACTTACCTTAGGAACACATAGCGTTTCCAGGTGAAGTGCCAAGATCCGATATTGGCGGTTCACCGCCGAAGATCTATTGGCGGAAACGCTTTAAAACAAAGACTTCGGGCACTTTTACGATTCTAAGAAAACTAAAAGTGCCCTAGTCTAGTCGTTGCGCCGAGGGTCGCCGATAACAGTATCAATGAAGAAGCGAGGGCGGTTTTTGACTTCCAGGAAAAGTTTGGCAATGTACTCGCCGACCATTCCGATGGAAATCATAAGAAGGCCGCCCAGCAGGTAAAGCGGGATGACGACGGAAGCCCAGCCGGGAATAACGCTTCCGGACAAAACAGACGCTATCGCATAGGTAAGCATGCAAAGCGTTGCGAGGAACACCAAAAACCCCAATGCTGATATAAAACGAAGTGGTTGAACGGAAAGAGACGTGATCCCATTCCAGGCAAGCGATAGCATTTTGCGCGTGGGATATTTCGTTTCGCCGGCAGCTCTTTCCGAACGGTCGTAAGTCACAGTGGCAATGCGCTGATGAAGCATGGGAACAAGCCCACGCAGAAAAAGGTGATGCTCCGAAAACTGACCAAGGTTTTGAAGCGCCATTGAGGACATCAGCCGGAAATCCGCGTGGTTTTCCACAAGCTCGACCCCCATCAGACGCAGCAAACGGTAAAACCCCAGCGCGGTATTTCGTTTGAACCATGTGTCCACGTCTCGAGAGTCTCGAACGCCTAACACCAGCTCAGCGCCCTGGCGGAATTCATCCACCATGCGTGCCATTGCAGTAATGTCATCTTGCAAGTCAGCATCTATGCTGATGGCAGCATCGCATCGGCCGTCCACATAGTTAAGGCCGGCCAGAAGCGCAGCCTGATGCCCCACATTTCGTGCTAATCGGACGCCCCTAATCTTTCCTTGGTGGGCTTTTACGGATTGATCGATTAGCGCCCACGTGGTGTCCCGCGAGCCATCATCAACAAAGACCACATAGCTTTCTTCGGAGCATCTGCCGCTGCCGATCATTTCCTCGAGCTGACCGAGGAGTTTCGGAATGCTCAGTGGTAAGACGTCTTCCTCATTGAAGCAGGGGACAACAATCGCCAAAAGACAGGGCTTTTCCTGACGTTCCCGTAGATCAGGATGTGACATAGGTTTAGTTCGTCCCCGGTTGACCGGGCGCGACTATAGGCGCCGGGCCAATGGTCCGCAAGATGAGGTATTTGGCATTGGCAGTGCCGTTAAGGATTTGCGATTGCCGGATCTCCTGGACGCCATTTCTCATGGGCTTCTTTCCAGCCGGAGAAAACTTCCAAGATGTGGGGCGGGTCCCCATGTATCTCCGTGAAACCACCGTTCCAGGCACGTGTGTCGAAATACGTGGCGTTCACACCATCCGCATACAACGCGGTTCCGATCTCAAACCCCATATCCAGCAGGCGCTTTTGTTCTTCCTCGAAATCGGACACCAAAACACCGATATGATGGAATCCTTCTTCGCCTTTTGCGTACATATCCCGATAGATCGAGGGCTGATTATCATGCTGTTGAATCAGCTGAACCTGCGTTTCGCCGCAATAGGCGAAAGCGTATGACACGTCCGCCTCGATGTTCTGTCCACGATAACTAAACTCATCGGTCTTATGATGAGGCGCTACGAAAAAGGGGCCCGCGCCAAGAAACTTGGCCCATTTTTCGATGCTCTGCTCCAAATCATTCACAAAGAACGCATACTGAAAAATTGGGTATTTTCCCATCAGCATGACAATTACCTCACTTGGATCGCGTCATTGCCCCATGGGCTCAGTTGTTCCGCATCGCTTTGGAATTTCTCGGGGAGTTCTTCCACCATATGAAAGGTGGCCGCCAGCCGGCCAAACCCAACAAAAAAAGCTGCCGTCATTCCCAATTCGACGATCTGCCCTTCATCGAAATGCTTGCGCAGTTCCTCGTAGACGTTGTCGTCAATGGAGAGGTGATCGGTTGCCATTAATTCGCCATAACGAATGGCCGCTTTTTCGGCGGCTGTCAGGTCGTCGGCTTCTTGAGGTTTTTCCAGCGAACAAACCAATCCTTCGGTGACACCGTCATCGACGGCATCTGTATATCGGATCGCCATGCAGCTGCGGCACTGATTGAAGAAGGCGATACGTAGACGGACCAATTCCACAAGACGGTCGGGAAGGGTGCGTTTCGTTTTCAGAGCGCCTGCAAATGACATCATGCCCAACGCTTGATCGGGCCGATGAGCGAAAAAGCGCATCAGGCCTTGCTCCAGATCTGTCAAATTTTCCGGCTGAATCGCCGATTTCATTCGAGGGTCCCAATTCTCGGGCGCGATCTTTTCTAACCGGCTCATTTCATCCTCCCTTGGATGGTCCTTTATGGCGTTATTGAGAAGCTGGTGTCAGCGTATCGGCAGGTATCATATGTCATTGAAGCCGCTTTGGAATCCGAAACCAGCTGTTCGGTTCAAATTCTATCCTTTCGCGCTGATCCAATCTGTGTTTTGCTGCCGAAATCATGCGTTTTTCGCTCGCAAGGCGGGTGAACAACTCGGCCAAATTGCAAATTTGCAATAGGGGCTGACGTGGTTGAAGCTGATATGTAACACTGCGCTTCAATACCGAGTTTCTGGCGGGGGCCAAAGGTGTTGGTGGGGCAAAGAGCCGGTCGGGCAAAAGAGTTTCAGGGGTGAGATCTAAAATGAGGACTTTGGTTTCTGTCTGCGTTGCATTGGGTGTCAGCATTGGCAGTGCGTTGGCGCTCAGCGTGCCGGAAAACAGCACGGGCCAGCCCAACGCGAGCAGCTACAACCAATCTGTTCGTAACCCAACGTCGACAATTCCCAATTACGATGTGTCCAACCTTGGGCCCATCATCGATGAAATGGGATATTCCTGGCAACCTCAGACCACCCAATCCGGCAAGCAGTTTATTGCCGCAAAGATTCGCAATCTCAACGTGATCCTCTTGCCCAGCGCTTGTAATGGCCGCAATTCCGGCTGCGTTGGTCTTCAAACGCTTGCCTACTTCAATGGTCAGCGCCTCAGCCCCGGTCTTGTTTGGCGGTACAATAACGAGTCTGTCTTCACCTATGTGGGCATTGACGGCGACGATTCATTCTTCGTGCGCCGCTATGACATTGCGGATTACGGCGTGCCAAGAGGCAATGTGGAAGCGAGCATTCAGAATTTTCGTGCTGCCGTCGACAATGTCTTAAGAGCTTTTGCGGCAGCGGGCGCGGCGAGTGATCTCACGCCTGCCGATCCGGATACGCCGATTGGTCTTGTGCAGCGCCGGCTTGAGGAAGCAGAGCTGCTCAGCGGTGCGCGCAAGCCTGTGGATTCTAACCACGCCTATTTGGAATTCATCGACGACAGCATCGTCGACCTGTTGACCGATCCGGCCTTACCGACCAACGCGGTAGAGAATTCGCTGCCGCCGGAAGAAGCGGTTGAATAGGCACTCGTCGGCTAAGCCTCTTTCTCAAACCGAAGGTTGAGCTTCAACGTGCCCAGCATAATGCCGGGCTGATGTTCGAACGTATTTCCCGGTGCATAGTCGATTTTCTTTAGGCGCTGGAACAACCTGTTCCAAGCGATGTTTTGTTCCAGCCGGGAAATGCCAGAGCCGGGGCAACTGCGTGGCCCTTGGGAGAAGGTGAGGTGCCGGGTAAGCCCTTTGCGGTCGAGGCGGACTTCCTTTGGACATTCATATTCCGAAGGGTCGAGATTGCCCGCCGCCCAGCGCATATGAAGCACTGACCCTGCGGGCACCTTTACCCCCTGAAATTCTTCGTCCTGGGTGGTCATGCGTGTGGAAAGCCCCTGTGTCGGCGCGCGGAGCCTTAGCCCTTCTTCCACGAAGAATCTAATTTTGCTGGGATCCGCCTTCAACGTGGCGAACAAATCCGGATCTTCACATAAGATTTGCGCCTGTTCTTCTATGGCGTATTGGGTGGTTTCAAGGCCGCCCAGATGCATGGCGTAGACAATGCCTATGATTTCAAGATCGGTGAGTTTCCGATCCAAAGCCTGATACGTGACCTGGGTCAGCCAGCTGATCATGTCGTCTTTGGGATCGTTTCGCTTATCCGTCACCTGCTGCTGAACATATTTGCTGAATTCCGCAAGCACTTCCGTCTGCTCAACTTCTTCTTCAGGCGTCAGCAAGTTTCGGTGTCCACGGCCGTAGACATAGCGTTTCACTTGCGCAACGCCCCATTCGCGCAAGCGGCCCATGTCTTCCATGGGGAAACCCAGCACATTGTTCATGACAATCTGGGGCAGGGGGGCGGAAAACTCTTCAATGAATTCGACGGTCCCACGGTCAATCCACTTGTCGATCAAACCGTCCACCGCTTTCGTGATCATTTCTTCGTGGCGGCCGGCGCCCGGGCCGACCCACGGGTCTGTCAATTGTTGGCGGTGCGCGCGCCACAATTCCATATCAGGCCGCAAGGACTGGATAGAAATCATCATGGCGTTCATTTGCGGTGTGAATTCAGGGGCCGCCCGCTTCTGCGATCCTTCGGGGAGTTCTGACGGCGCCATGACCGGCGGATCGTACCTTACGGGTGGGAAGCGTGTGGGGTCCCTCACTACCCGCGAGATATCTTCATGCTTAGAGAGAATAAAGCCATCCGTATCGGGACGAGTTCCTTCCCCAGGTATGCGATGCACGGGCGCTTCGGCATGCAGAATGTCGTATGCGTCGTACCAATGTTCCTGAGCACCATTTGAGAACAAGTCAACATCATTCAAATGGACTGGACACTTCATCGGACCCGACGAACTGGTGCGCGTTTTAATCTCGGTCATGGGCATCTTCCCCGTCATTTTTTGTTGGGAATAAGCCTAGTGAGGACCGGAGACGCTATCAATCGCCATAGGCATGATGCGCGTGATTTTGTAGATCTTTCTCAGGCGAAAGTGAGCAAAAATCACACAAGTACAAGCTATGTGAAATTTTCTATGGTGCTTCGTTGGCTTGAGATGGCGGTAAGGATTTTTCCCGGAAGAAAGACCAAATGAACTCAGCTCCCGATATATCGCCTGTCGAACTCTGAAGGGTTGCGCTCGAATCCGTCGTCGTCGGGACAGGCAGGCTCGCGCCTGGCCATCCATGACCACCACCGAGCAAGGTTATGAAGTGAACCGATGCCAAGTCATCGCACTCTTCCCAAGTCTGGGTCCAAACGCGGGCACTGTCCGTCGGATCTTTGTCGTCCAGAACAGACTTTTGATCCACTTCCCCGCAACCATTGGCTTGACGCCAGAAGGTCGCCGTATCAAAAGCCGAGGCCATCTCCAGCCCTTGCGGCTGATTGGGATCGCCAAAGATGCCGCCTGAAAAACGCACGCGGCTGTCAGCGGTACCATTCAGCATCATGAGGGGAATGGCCCGTTCCGGGGTGCATTCCTCCACAAGGCCAATGGGCATTGCGGCTGCCACTGTCGCGACGGCCGCTACCAAATGGCTGAGTTCGCACATGAAGTAGAATGTCGCGACACCTCCATCTGAAAACCCCGTGAGATAGATGCGGGATGGGTCCAGCTTCACGTTCACGATCAGTTCTTCCAGCATTTGATGGACGAAGTTGACTGTGTCAACATCGAAGGCGACGGAGGTATCTTCTCCGCCGATCGCTTCTTGCAACAGCCAGGTGGGCGTCTGCAAGGGCAGATAGATAACTGCGATGCCTTCGCGGTCCGCGATGGCTTCGAACCCGGCCTCCCGCATGCTCAACGCCGTCACCCCGCTTCCCTGAAGCACAAGAATTGCTGCACGTTTTTTATCTGTCTGCAGAGTTTCAGTATAAAGATAGAAATCTTGTTTTTGTCCGTTTAGCTTGAGCGTTCGCTTCTCCAGCCCCTCTTCCATTGGATCTGCGGCACCGATCAATCCGTGCTGCCTCAGATTGTTGGTCGTGACGATCGCGATAAGAAGGAAGGTGACAAGAAAAATCGTCACCGCGATTGCGCGGCCGAGGGTGATTTCCATATCGGCTCCTGTTTGAATTTTACGGGACGGGCTTAGGAAGCGGCTTCCTGTTCCGCCAAGGCCGCAACACGGTCGAACATATGCAGCAGCGTTTCGGCATCTTGCGCGCCCACAAGCACATATTTTTGATTGAACAAGAAGGTGGGAACGCCGGAAATGCCCATGGTGCGGGCCAACATGTCTTCCCGCTTCACCAAGTCCAAATCGGATTCTGAATGGAGCAGATCATGGACAATTGCGGTGTCCATGCCTGCCTCTCGGGCAATGCTCTCAAGAACGTCCTTGTCGCCGATATCCTGGCCCAATTCGAAATAGGCTTCGAAAAGAAGCGACACGATCCGATCCTGACAGTCGGCACTTTCGGACCAACGGATTAAGCGGTGAGAATCGAGCGTATTCGGTGTTTTCTCGATGCGATCGAATTGAAAATCGATGCCTTCCTCAGCGCCTGCTTCAACGAGAGCATTGTAAATCTCCTTGGAGCGGCTGCTGTCACCGAACTTCCTCTGGAGATAAATTTTGCGGTCGATACCTTCCGATGGAATGTCCGGGTCCAATTGGAACGGACGCCAGCGAATGTCCAACTTGACGTCGGGGCGGGCTTGCAGGGCTTTGTCGAGGCGCCGCTTGCCCACGTAACACCAGGGACAAATCGTGTCGGAAACTACGTCTAGCTGCATGATATCTCCAAAAAGACGTTGCAAATCCCCGAAACATGGGGATTTTAAGGGCACGCAAGTGCCGGGAACGCTCGCCAGCACTATTGATTCAGAAATCTATTGGTGAGGTGCCAGAATGTCCAATCCACAGATTGCAGAGACACTGCGATTGGATGGCAAGAATGTCTTTATTACCGGGGCAACCAGCGGCTTAGGGCGCCACTTTGCACAGGTTATGTCGGCTGCTGGCGCCCGCGTGGTGGTGACCGGTCGGCGGGTAGAGCGCCTTGAAAGCCTGTGTAAGGAGATCGCCGATAATGGCGGTAATGCGGTGCCATATGCGCTCGATGTGACAGACTTGGCGCAGCTCGACCAGGTGGTGGAAGCCGCGGAAAAGGAATGCGGTGCCATCGACGTGCTGGTGAACAATTCCGGCATGAATGTGGAGTCATTCGCCTTAGAGGTCACGGAAGAGGCCTACGATTCCATTATGGACACGAATTTGAAGGGGGCCTTCTTCGTCGCGCAAGCATTCGGCAAACGCATGGTCGCGCGTGAGCAGGGCATGATCATCAATATTGCGTCCGTTGGGGCGAACAATGTTCTGCCGGGTCTTGCCCTTTACTGCATGTCCAAAGCAGGCGTTGCGATGATGTCCCGCGCCATGGCGCGGGAATGGGCACGGGCCAAAGTGAACGTCAACGCAGTTTGCCCCGGATATATCGAGACGGAACTCAATTCCGATTGGTTCAACAGCGAGGGCGGCCAGAAGCAGATTAAGTCCTGGCCGCGCCGCCGCCTGATGGATATCGACAGTTTGGACGGGATGATGCTGTTCCTAGCGTCGGATGCCGGGCGTTTCACCACGGGATCGGTCCTGACGGTGGATGACGGCCAATATATTTAGCGGATTTCAACAACACACAGACTGAGGAGATGTTCAGATGGGTCCATTAGCCGGAGTGAAAGTGGTCGAAATTGCCGGGATCGGCCCGGGGCCGTTCTGCGCCATGATGCTGGCGGATATGGGGGCGGAGGTCATCCGTGTGGACCGTAAGGGCGCCAAAGGCGGATCGAAGTTCGACGTTCTCCAACGGGGCCGCAAATCCATCGCGGTAGACCTGAAGAAGCCAGAAGGTGTGGAGACCGTCCTTAAGCTGATCGATAAAGCGGATGCTTTGATTGAAGGCTTCCGGCCTGGCGTGATGGAACGCCTTGGGCTTGGACCGGATGTAGCCCTTGGGCGGAACCCGAAGCTCGTCTTCGGCCGGATGACCGGGTGGGGACAAGACGGCCCCATGGCACACGCCGCGGGCCACGACTTGAACTATATTGCGTTGACCGGAATGTTGCACTCCATGGGACGCGCTGATCAGCCGCCTGCGCCCCCTCTCAACCTGGTGGGCGATTTCGGCGGCGGCGGTATGATGCTGGCTTTCGGCATTGTGTGCGCCATTCTTGAATCTCAGAAGTCCGGCAAGGGTCAAGTTGTCGATGCGGCGATGACCGATGGCGCTTCTGTTCTAGGCGCAATGATGTATGGCTTCCACGCCTCCGGCATGTGGACCAATGACCGTTATGCCAACATGCTGGATGGCGGTGCTCATTTCTACGATTGCTATGAATGTGCGGACGGCAAATATGTTTCTATCGGATCGATCGAACCGCAATTCTATGCTCTGCTTCTGGAAAAAACCGGCATCAATGATCCCGAATTCGAACATCAGCACGACAAATCCAAATGGCCATCGCTAAAGCAGAAAGTTGCTAACGTTTTGAAGACCAAAACGCGCGATGAATGGAGCGAGATTATGGAAGGCACGGATGTGTGTTTTGCTCCCGTCCTCAATCTCGAAGAAGCTGTCAAACACCCGCACAATGTGGCCCGCAAGACCTATGTGGAAATTGAAGGTGTGCCGCAACCGGCACCGGCGCCGCGTTTTAGCCGCACCGAAGCCGTTGTTCAGCGTCCGCCCGCGCAAGCCGGGGAACATACGGATGAAGCCCTTAAGGAATGGGGCTTAAGCGATGACGATCTTGCGGCGCTCAAATCCGCAGAGGCTATATGAGCCTTTCTCCCACCGCCCATGACCGGCGCCGCATCTATCTGATGCGGCACGGCCATGTGGATTACTTCCGCGATATCCCGAAAGTCGGGCACCCGCGCTTGGTGCCGCTCACGGATATTGGGCGCGAGCAGGCCATGGCAGCGGGCGAGGCGCTTACATCAATTCGCTTGGACAAAGCGATTTGCTCCGGTCTTCCGAGAACACGTCAGACTGCGGAGCGTGTGCTTGAGGAACAGAAGAAATCGAATAATCACCTTGTCCTTGCGGATGATCCGCGTCTTGAAGAAATTCATGGCAGCGGCAATGGCAATTTCCCGGCAAGCCGTAAGGAAGCCGCGGCACTGCTTCAAGGTGCCTTCGATAGAGCCTCGGAAGCAGGAGCCAGCATGGGCGAAGGGGGAGAAACCTTCGCAGAAGCCCAAGCGCGATCCAGTGAAGCCGTTTTAGACCTTCTCCGGCAGCCTGACTGGACACAGGCTTTGGTCGTCGCCCATGAAGGTATCAATCGGTTGCTGCTGAGCTGGCTTGTTGGCGCGGGGCTTAAGTCCGTATCTGCCTTTGAACAAGATCTTGCATGCATCAATGTTCTCGACCTTGATCTCGTCCATACGGATGGTCCGGAAGAGGGGCCGATTGATCATGCGCGATTGCGGGCTGTAAACGTCACGCCCTACAACTACATTAAAGCGGGGATGCATCAAACCACGCTGGAGCATATTTTCGGCGTGCATGAATAGATTGGGGGGATAACGCTTTGGCCGCCATTTCGACAGCACAGCTCTTAAGAGAGGCGATTGGCGGTTCGGACGCGGATAGATTTTCCATCCACAATCTCGTTGGGATGATGCACAATCGGGCATTCGGCCTCGGTCTTTTCTTGGCGTCTCTGCTCGCGTGTTTGCCCATGCCGCCGCCGCTTCCCGCCGTGGGAGGGGCAATCATCTGCTTCTTTTCCTTTCAGATTATGCTGGGCCATCGGGCGGTCAAACTGCCAAAGTGGATCGGCCGCCGGGAAATCTCGCGGGACCGGCTGCTTGGCGCGATTGCGCGGGTCGAGAAATGGATCAACCGAATTGAAAAGCTCAGCCGAACACGGTTGCTGTTTCTCACCGGGACGGTCGGTAAGTTCTTTCTGGGTCTGGTGGCGTTCGTCATGGGTTTCTTGCTGCTGCTGCCAATTCCCATTCTGGGTAATCTGCCACCGGGTTTGGCGGTCGCCGTCATGTCGCTGGCCCTTATTCAACGGGACGGCATTTTGCTGTTGGGTGGCTACCTTCTGGGAGGGTTCGCGCTCTTCCTCAGCGGCGGTGCCGCCTGGCTCGCGGTGAAAGCGTTCCTATCTTTTAATAGCTGATAATGGATGCCTGTCCATTTGCAGACAGGCATCCATCTATTCTGATCAAATCATCTGATTGCGCTGGGTTTCCAGCAGGCGGCGATAGACACCGCCGGACATTGCTGCAAGGTCTTCATGTGTCCCTTGCTCAACAATTTTGCCCTTAGAGAAAACCAAAATACGATCCACCTGCCGAATGGTCGACAAGCGGTGTGCAATCAAGATGGTCGTGCGTCCCTCCATCAGAGCTGTGATTGCAGACTGAATCTCCGCTTCGGTAACGGAGTCCAAACTGGATGTGGCTTCATCCAGAATGAGGATCGGAGCATCCGCCACAAAAGCCCGGGCAATCGCCACGCGTTGACGTTCCCCGCCGGACAGCTTTACGCCCCGTTCGCCCACGAGCGTCTCATACCCTTTCGGCAATGAGGAGATGAACTCGTGGGCGTGGGCTTGCTTTGCGGCCTGGACAATTTCTTCTGGAGTTGCCTCAGGCCGGCAATAGGAGATGTTCTCCGTAAGGGACCGGTGGAACAACAATGGTTCTTGCGGAACGATCGAAATCGTTCTGCGCAAACTCGCCTGAGTAACTGCCGAGATATCCTGACTGTCGATGAGAATTTGGCCGCAATCCAAATCGTAAAGTCGCTGTACGAGCTTAACGAACGTGCTTTTCCCACTGCCGGACTCACCGACCAGAGCAATCCGTTCGCCCGGTTTGATACGCAGCGAGAAATCTTCGTAGAGAGATTGTCCTTGGTTCGCATAGGTAAACCGGACGTTATCGAAGACAATCTCTCCGCGACCGGGTTTGAGATCGGTTGCGTCCGACTGGTCCAATATGCCCAATGGGGCTTCGGCGAACTCAACGATGTCTTCCATGTCGTTGACCGATTCCTGCAACATGCGGAAATGGTTGCCCAAATCACGCACATACCCGTTGATCAGGAAGAAGCTCGTAATCACCAGCGTCACCTGACCCGGTGTTGCGTCGTCGCGCGACCAGAACCAAAGCACAAGTCCGATCAAAGTGATCTGCATTGTTAGAAGAAGGAGCGATTGAAGTTCCTCCATGCTTGCATGACGGGACCAGCTGCGCCGCATGAGATCGAGCCACTTTCCAGTCACCGTCGAGAAACGCCGCTCCTCACGGCGCTCTGCCGCGAAGGCCTTCACCACAGCATTACAGGAAATCGCGTCGGCAATTGTCGCGCCAAGGACGGAATCCTGATTGACGGCCAATCTATTGACGGGGGCCACATAATAAGTGGCCAATGCCGCGCTGGACGCGATGTACAGTACAAGAGTGACGGCCAAGGCGGCACCAACCAGTGGCCAATGGAAGGTTAACATGATCGTTAGCCCAACAACCACCAGCATGGCCGGAATCAATCCAAAGTAAAATGTGTCGCCAAGCTGATCGAATGCCCACATGCCGCGCGTGATCTTACGCACAGTGGCGCCTGCGAAGTTGTTGGCGTGCCAGTCCGTACTAAATTTCTGTACACGAATAAACGCATCGTTCACCAGGCGCTCCATAACGGCGGTCGCCAGCCACAGCCAAATCCTGACGCCCGTGTGATATCCCGCACGATCAAGTGCCGTCAGCAGGATGAACGACCAGAAGGCTGCCATCGCAGCATTGAGCTGATTGGCATCCCCAATCTGCGTCGATAGAGCATCGATGATGCGACCCGCGAAGACCGGCAGAAAAACCTGCGTCAGCATTGTAACCGCAAGTGCAAGGGTTATCCCGGCGAGCGCCAGCGGATACCGGCGCCAATGGGACCATGCAAAGCCCAATACTTGGGCCAGAGTTATTTTGTCCATGTTCTCGTCCTATGGCCGACTGTGACCACAGGTCTCCTAATCAAGTGGAATGAGGAAGAGTTTTCCCCGATCGCCAGTGATGCGTTTCGGGAGTGCAGGTATCTCAGCAACCCAAATTGGGAAAATCACAATTCGGGAAGAGAGCCGGCACTGCAGCATCAGGGCGGACTTCGCGCACACTCCTCTGGTCGCTCACGATGCCATTGGCATGTGAGAGCAGGATGGGAGTGCGGGCCAGACCAATCGTGTTAACGATGGCGGCCGCTATGAGGATTGTTGGTTATGATATCCATGAGTGTCACGCGAATGGTTGACAAAACAACAGCGGGACCATTGCACAGTTTTCGAAAACACTCCAGATGTATCGGTGCAACACACGCTCGAAAGTGGCGCTGGGGACAGGGGGAAACAGATGATACGGGCTCTCATCAGGACGTTATTTGCGGCGGTCACGCTGTTTTTGTTGGCTGCTTTCATTCTTGCCTGGATGACGTTGGAATTTGGATCGCGTCCCGAGAGCAGTTTTGCAACGCCGATCGATGATCCGGCGGTCAAATATGTAGACGCTAACGGCATTCGTTTTGGCTATCTTGAAGAGGGGGAAGGGCCTCTCGTTTTGCTTTTTCATGGCTATCCAGAGACGGCGCGTTCCTGGTCCAACGTGCAATCCCGCTTGGCCAATGAAGGCTACCGCGTTGTTGCGCCATTTCTGCGTGGGTACCCCCCTTCATCCTTCGCCGCCGACGGTGACTATTCAGTAAGCGCGCTTGGGCAAGATGTGGTGGCACTGATTGATGCATTGGGCGAAGAAAGCGCCATCATCGTGGGTCATGATTGGGGGGCATCGGCTGTTTACCGTGCGGCCATGCTTCATCCGGAGAAAGTAGACGCGTTGGTGGCGCTTGCAATTCCCCATCCGGTCGCCATTGCTAACGACCCGTCGGTCCTGCTTGGGGCCAGCCATTTCATCTACTATCAACTACCGATCGCAAAACGGCTGGTGTGGAGCTATGATTTCGCGCACATGGAGTGGATCTATAAATACTGGTCACCCACATATGATCCGCCTCAAGAGGAAATAGACGATATCAAAGAGACCCTGCGCGTGCCTGGCGCAATAGATGGGGCCTTGGGCTATTATTGGTCCTTCTTCGACGGCAATGATGAGGGGCCGGATCCTGCAACGAAGATATCCGTGCCTTCGCTGGTGATTGCCGGTTCCGCCGACGGTACGTTGGATGTTGACCGGTTTGATATCGGAGTTGTTGGATTTAGTGGTGCTTACCGCCTCAAGAAGCTTGAAGGTGTGGGGCACTTTCCCCAATTAGAAGCACCTGACGCCGTGGCAGACGAGATCATAGAGCATCTGCGCGCGCTGCAGACCAATTAGAGGAAAATCAATACGATGCCGAAATGGCCTGACACGCGTCTGCAGGATTTGTTGCAGATCGAATTGCCGATCCTTCTGTCTCCCATGGCAGGGTCTGGCGGCGTTGATCTTGCGGTTGCGGTGGCAAATGCAGGCGGTCTCGGTGCTTACCCTTGCGCTTATGTCCCTAGTGAGAAAATTCGCGAAGATGTTGCCAAGCTTCGCAGTGGCACCAATCGTCCTTTCAATATGAATTTCTTTTGCCATGAAGAACCCGCTCTCGATCAAGGACGTCAGGAGGCGTGGCGAAGGAAGTTGTCTCCTTATTACGAAGAGTTCGACGCGGACCTGCCACCGCCCTTGGAAGCCATTCGCCCAAGTTCATTCAATGAAGATTTGTGCGTGCTTGTGGAAGAACTGAAACCTCATATTGTGAGCTTTCATTTCGGACTGCCACCAGAGCCTTTGCTTGATCGGGTACGGACGACCGGATGCAAAATCCTAAGTTCCGCCACCACAGTCTCGGAGGCGGTCTGGCTTGCCGAACGTGGGGTAGATGTCATCATTGCTCAAGGCGTGGAAGCTGGCGGCCACCGAGGCATGTTTTTGTCCGGCAAGATTGCCTCACAAGTAGGAACTCTGGCACTCGTCCCACAAATTGTAGACGCGGTGAACGTGCCCGTGGTTGCGGCAGGGGGCGTCGCGGATGGCAGAGGCATCGCAGCCGCTTTCGCCTTGGGTGCTAGCGGCGTTCAGATCGGCACCGCCTATTTGCGTTGTCCGGAAGCCCTGACGTCGCTGGTACATCGTGACGCTTTGGTGAGCGCTAAAGACGATAGCTCCGTTTTGACCAATGTGTTCAGTGGGCGGCCTGCACGTAGTGTGGTCAATCGGTTGGTACGAGAGCAGGGGCCTATGAGTGACGACACCCCCGTCTTTCCCTTGGCCACGCGAGAACTTGGTCCGCTTCGAGTGGCGTCGCAGCAGAAATCAGATGGTTCTTTCACGCCGTTATGGACAGGCCAGGCCGGTCCGCTCGCCTCAGAGACGGCTGCAGGTGACTTAACCCAGCAACTAGCCGAAAGCGCTCTTAACATTATGAAAAATTTGAGTAGCTGAGGATGAAACAACACATCGGCAATATCTCGCTCGTCGTCAGGGACTACGATGAAGCGATCGCGTACTACACACAGAAACTGGGATTTGATCTGGTTGAAGATACGGATCTGGGCGAAGGGAAGCGCTGGGTTCTCGTGGCGCCGCCCGGCTCGGAAGAAACGCGTATTCTATTGGCGAAGGCGGATGGCCCCGATCAAGTCGCCGCGATTGGAAACCAAACCGGCGGGCGCGTCTTCCTATTTCTGTTTACGGATGATTTCTCAGCGACCTACGAAGGCTTCAATGCTGCCGGTGTGAAGTTTCTGGAAGCGCCGAGAAAGGAGCCTTATGGCACCGTGGCAGTGTTCGAAGACCTCTATGGCAACAAATGGGACCTGATTGAACCGGCAAACTTCTAGAGCCGTTTTGGTTTTGATTGAAATACAAAACGGCTCCAGAATCATAGTTTTGTGCGTTTCCGGACGGTGAACCGCCAATATCGGATCTTGGCACTTCACCTGGAAACGCTATAGAGTCAGGTCTGGTTCTCCAGCAAGGACTTGAAGCGGGCGCGCATGCCCAATTTGGTTGTCAGGTAAGCCTCTTCATTGAGAGAGGCTAAGACCTTGGCATGCTCACGCGCGGCGGTCTCGGCGGCTGTTCGATCTGGATGTAGGCTGTCCAAGAACCCAATCTGGTAGGCTTCCTTGTATGACCGAAGCTGCGCTAGAGCCGTGGTGGCGTATTGCGCGGGGGCAGCGATGCGGTCGCGCACCAATTGCTGTGTAAGCTTCGGTACCGGAAGTCCGACGCGAACTTCTGAAAGGCCAATTTTGCCATTTCCTAAGATCCCCACACGGCGATCAGCCACGAGAAGCATCATAGCGCCAGCCGCCGTTGCGTGACCTTCTGATATGACAATACTGCGCAAACGCGAAAGATAGAGAGCTTCCAAAATGCCGCGCATTCCCTGCAGTAGTTTTTGAGCTTCCGCGTCTTGCTTGATGACGACCTGCGTGTCCAACCCGACGCTCAGCGCTTTTTCTGCCCCTGAGATAATCAGTACAGATATTGAGTCCGTATTCACGCATTCTCGGACAGCGTCGGAAACTCCCGAAACGATGGAGGACGTTAATACGTTAACACCGCCATCATTTATCTGAAGCCGCGCGATGGGTGAGGAAGCTTCAAAGTGGATTGCTGGGTCCATTGCTAGTAGATCGTTTTCTTCAGCCGCTCCGGATATTCGTCGTCATAGGCTTTACCGTCAAATCCTTTGGCCAACGCTTGGAGCATGCTGCCCGTACTTGGCAGTTCCGTTCTCTCGATCTGTACACTTGGATCCCAGAGTTTGGAGCGGACGAGCGCTTTCTGACATTGGAAATAGATGCTTTTGACCGTGACCACGACAACGCATTTTGGTGCTTTGCCTTGCATCGTAAATGAGGCGCAAAGCTCTGGCTCCGTTGACAGCTGAGCCGTTCCGTTGATCCGCAACGTTTCGCCGACGCCGGGGATCAAAAAGAGAAGGGAGATACGAGGGTCCCGAACAATGTTCTTCAGTGTATCAAGACGGTTATTGCCTCGCCTATCAGGCAGAACGACGGTCTTCTCATCGATTACACGGACAAAGCCCGGAGGGTCGCCGCGGGGTGAGCAATCCAAGCCTTCTTCTGCGACCGTTGCCATAAGAGCAAATGGGGATTTTTCGATGAATGACCGGTAGTGATCGGAGATATAGTCTATCTCTTTGATCAACGCGTTTGGGTTGACGGGACCATAAAGGGCCTCCAGTTCCGCAACCGTGTTGATGGTGTGCTGCTGCGTACTCATTGGTAAATCCCCAAGATTCTGTTGATTTCTGTCATTTGCGCCCTTTCCCTGCTCGGTTCAAGCCCATGGCCCCAACTTTTGATGACACCTGTGTTCGGTGCGTCATGTAATTGTCGCGCCAGGTCGGCTATCCTTTCTGTCGGGGGGGCGTCTTGCTCCCGGTATTGAGTGCGGGTTTTAGCCCGATAAGAATGGAGAGCGTAATGTCTGATCCAATTGATGGACGGTCGACAACGGCGAGTGCTGCCGCTCTGTCCGCCGCCGTAGGGGGGATGATTGCCGTCTTGGCTGATCTCGTCCAAAAGGAACAAGCATCAGCGATTGTACAACTCACCACAGCAGTCAATCAGTTCGCCGACGGGTTCGCGATCCCTGTCGGAGGTATGGGATTGTTGCTGGTCCTCTTAGCGGTGGGGATGAGTTTCGTGATGCAACCCAGCAACCGATTTGCCGCGTTTTACACGGGCGCCAGTATCATCACTGTGGTGATGACCGGCATTCCCTATGACCGGCCGCCGCCAATCGAAATCATCGAAGACCTAACGGGGACGGAGATACTGGACCCGACAGCCTTCAAGACCTATCCCAATGGCATCAAAAAGCCGATCTACCCAGTAGAGAAAGTTCAGCAGGACGGTCGTATTCCTGTGATTGTCACGGTCAGCGGCCCGGCAGAGGATTGGGGGCCAGATGCCGTACTTGAAGGGAAATTGTATGACAAGATTTCCGGACGCACTTGGGAACTTAATCAAGGGGCCGCCAAAGCGCGGAAAGGTGGCGGACAGATCACCTTTGTCTACAAATTCTATGTGGACGCCAGCGAGCCGGTAAATGGCACCTTTGCCCATCTTTATGTCCGGGTGGAAGCGCCAGGCTATACGATCGGCAAGGCGCAGAAGAAAGTTACCCAGCTTGGCAGCACTGTTGAGCTGAACGTGGAGCTGGAGCCATCGAATATGCCGATTTGGATCCAAAGGACCTTAGAGGCACCGGATTTCTAGGCGCGTGTGTTTGTAAGCGAAAAGGCCGCCTCAATTGGCGGCCTTTTTTCTTGGCCTGTTGGGAAAGGCGAGGGGTCCAGAATCAAACGGACCATGGTAGACAGAACAAAAGTTGTCAGCTGGACGGTCCATGAAAAACGGGCAAATCGACGATATTGATGTCAGGATTTTGGAGATCCTGCAGGAAGATGGCCGTATCACGAACCAGCGGCTCTCAGAAGCTGTTGGACTGTCTGCAAGCGCTTGTTTGGAACGCGTGCGCGCCCTGGAAAAAACAAAAATCATTGCGGGCTATCGGGCGGATATCGACCTCTCCAAATTGCGGCCCCAGGTCGTCGTGATCGCTGAAGTAACCTTGGAGAAACAAGGGGCACAACAGCAGCGGAGTTTCGAGAAGAAGCTCAAAATGGTCCGTGAAGTGATTGAATGTTATGAAGTAAGCGGCCAATGCGACTATGTCATGAAAGTCGTCTGTCGTGATGTGGAAGCCTACCGAGCGCTCACGGCAGACATTCTTGACGATACGTCTTTCGGTGTCGCCAATATTAAGAGCCGCATCACCCTACGCTCTGTCTGGCCCTTTCAGGGCTACACGACTCAGCTTTTCAGTGGCGAAGAATCTTAAATGGTTACCGAATAATCTTCGGTGAAAAGTTGGGCGGCCTCACAGGTTCTTCGGTCTATGGTGCGGAGTTCCGGCCCAAATCCTGCAAAAAATCTCCATATTGTGTGTTGGCCGGCCAGGCCATCCCACAAAGAGCAGGATTGTCCCAAAATGAACCATCTGAAGACGGAAAGTCAGTACTGCGCCCAAAACTACAAGCCGCTGCCTGTCGTTCTAACGCGGGGCGAAGGGGTTTGGTTGTGGGACGAAAAGGGCAACAAATACCTGGACATGATGAGTGCCTATTCGGCGGTAAGTCATGGGCATAGTCATCCAAAACTGATCGATGTGCTGACGAAGCAAGCCTCACGATTGGCCATCACGTCGCGCGCTTTCCACAATGACCAGCTTGGAAAATTTCTGGAAAAACTATGTTCGGTCTCCGGTTTCGACAAAGCTCTTCCCATGAATACGGGCGCGGAGGCGGTGGAAACTGCGATCAAAGCGGCGCGCCGTTGGGGGTATCGGGTCAAAAACATCCCGGCAGATCGCGCCGAGATCATTGTCGCCGACCAGAACTTTCACGGGCGCACCACGACAATCGTCAGCTTTTCTTCAGAGGCAGACTATAAGGCCGATTTCGGGCCGCTTACACCTGGTTTCCGCTTAGTGCCATTCGGCGATGCCCGCGCGCTGGAAGAAGCTATTACACCAAACACCTGTGCCGTACTCGTGGAACCAATTCAGGGCGAAGCCGGTATTCGCGTTCCCCCGATGGGGTGGTTGCGCGAACTGCGCGAGATCTGCACACGGAATAATGTGTTGTTGATGTTGGATGAGATTCAGTCCGGCTTAGGGCGGACCGGCAGAATGTTCGCTTTTCAACACGAGAACATCCAAGCAGACGCTATCACGGTGGGTAAAGCATTAGGGGGCGGTCTGCTGCCCGTGTCTGCTTTCCTGGCAAACAGCGAGGTTATGGATGTATTCACGGCAGGAAGCCACGGCTCCACGTTCGGCGGGAACCCGTTGGCTGCGGCTGTTGGTTACGAAGCGCTTTGGATGCTGGAGGAAGACCGTCTTGTGGAACGGTCCGCCGAGCTGGGGCGCTATCTCATGAGCGAGCTGGAACGCATTGGGGATGGCATTTTTACCGAAGTGCGCGGGCGCGGCCTTTGGGTCGGGGTGGATCTTGATCCGGCGAAGATCTCAGCGGGCGCCATGTGTCACGAACTCATGCACCTTGGTGTCCTCACCAAAGAAACCCATGACAAGACGATCCGCTTTGCCCCGCCTCTGGTGATCACGCGCGAAGAAATCAATTGGGCATTGGACAAGATCGCAACCGTTCTCGATCAATTCAAACCGGATCGCGTAAGCACAAACAAGACCTCAAATTTGGAGTTGGCCTGATGACTGTACACACCAAGCCTGGAGATATCTTGAAGCATCGAGCGCATATCGCTATGTGCCCGCCGCATTTCTTCGACGTGTCTTACAGCATCAATCCATTTATGCATCCAACCAAATGGGAAGAGGACGCCGAAAAATTTCACGGCGAAGCAGTTCATCAGTGGAACCATCTGTCTGATACGCTGGCCAAATTGGGGGTTCGCGTAGAGCTTTTGCAACCTCATGCCGGTGTGCCGGATCTGGTCTTCACCGCGAACGCGGCTATCGTCTTGGACCGCAAAGTGTTGCTTGCGCGATTTAGGCACCCGGAACGGCAAGCGGAAGAGCCGTTCTTCAAAGAATTTTTTGAGATGTTGCAGAGCCGTGGATTTGTTTCGGACGTGGAAGCGCTGCCGCCCAGTATTCATCAGGAAGGCGCGGGAGACTGTGTCTGGGATGTGTCCCGAAATCTCTTCTGGATCGGGTATGGTCCGCGGTCTGACATGGGTGCTGCCGACTACGTTAAAGACTTCTTCGGAAAGCGCGTCGTTCCTCTGAAGCTTCAGACAGCTCAGTTCTATCATTTGGATGTGAGCATGGCCCCGCTTAGCGGGGGTGAGATTGTCTATTACCCAGGCGCTTTTTCTCCCTGCAGCGTCGCTGAGATTAAAGACAATGTGGGCGATCAAAATGATCTCATTGAAGCTTCGCTGGATGATGCTTCAGCCTTGTGCGTGAATGCGGTCAATATCGGGAAAGACATTGTCATGGCCCCTTGTTCGGACCGCCTTAAGGGGCAGCTCATCGAACGGGGATATACGCTGCACGAAGTGCCACTTGGACAATTCTGGAAAAGCGGCGGGGCTGCTTTCTGCCTGACGCTTCGTCTAGACAGATTCTCGACAGAGTATGCTGAAAGCCTGACTAAGAAGGAAGATTTAGTAATAGTTGAAAATGCTTAGGGAAGACATCTCAGTAATAAAAAGAAGCTGAGAGATCACTTTAATCTCAAGACTATTTTCCCTGAAGTTCAAATATTTTCGCAAAAATAAATAACTCCAAACATCAGTTTTGCGGCCCAGCCCTTACCGAAACCAGCGAAGGACACGCGTTTGCGTGGCCCGTACAGCCCTGATAATCAAGCCACATACCAGAGTGGCAAAAGCTGCTTTCAAATGGAGCCTCTTGGATTAGGGCGTTCGGAATGGTTTGGAGCCGGATACGGCTATGCGTGGTTTTGGCGGGTATCTTGTCGCTCATCACCACATATGCACAGGCAAAAGCACGCTTCGACTATTCGTTCGAGGTCGGCGCTGAGTTGCGTGCGTTCCCAAGTGAACCTGCATTTTCCGATCAGGAGAGTACCGATTTTTCCCCATCCGCATTCCTGAAGCCGGAATTCATCTACCAATGGGACAATGGGGACAACACGCTGGCTGTCGAAGGGTTCCTGCGGGCGGACTTGGACGACGACAACCGCACCCATGCAGACATTCGTGAAGCAAGCTTCACCCACAATGGTGGCAGCTGGTCGGTGGTGGCTGGGATCAGCAAGGTGTTTTGGGGTGTGACAGAGTCCAGGCATTTGGTGGACGTCATCAATCAGGATGATCAAGTTGAAGACATCGACGGGGAAGACAAGCTTGGACAGCCCATGGTCAATGTGAGCGTCTTCACGGATGTGGGCACGTTTGACCTTTTCTATCTGCCATATTTCCGCGAACGCACATTTCCAGACGCAACGGCACGGCTGAGAGGGCCGGTTCCCATCATTCCCGATGAAGCGGTTTATGAATCGCCGGCGGAACAATGGACACAGAGCTTTGCCGCAAGGTGGTCGCATAGTTTGGGCGCTTGGGACATCGGCCTAGCCCATTTCCATGGGACCAGCCGAGAGCCGCGATTCACGCCTGTATTTGTGAGCCCGACGAACGTCATCCTTAGGCCGGTATATGACCAAATCGATCAATCCAGTGTCGATATTCAGCTGACCCAGGACGCAACCCTGTGGAAGGTAGAGGCCCTCACCCGAGGCGGGCAGGGGCGGCGTTTCGGAGCCGTTGTCGCCGGACTTGAGCACACTTTGTACCAGATATTCGGAAGTTCGGCTGATCTCGGGCTGCTGGCGGAATATCTTTATGACGGCCGGGATGAGGCACGGGCGCCGCCCATCTTCCAAGACAACGACATTTTCGCCGCCGCACGGCTGGCTTTGAACGATGTTCAAGACACAAGTGTGCTCGCGGGAGCCATTGTGGATGCCGAGGACGGTTCCACATTCGTGACCGCAGAGGCGGAACGCCGGATAGGCAATGACTGGAAAATCGAGTTCGAAGCCCGGTTTTTTGTGGGCTTTAGCTCAAGTCAGTTTGAAACGGCCTTGGCCGAAGACGACTTCGTTACCCTTCGGCTGACCCGCTTTATTTGATCTGCCCTCGAAAAGCGGCCGTCTCTCCCACCGATTCCTTTTAGGGTTGCGTCAACCAACCCGCCATATGATGCTGGGCGAAAAAAATATTTCGATCAACAGCGAGCGGGGCGTGTTGACCAATGAGCATGGGGGAAATCGACGAGTCCAAAATTCCGGGCCGTTTTGTGCCGGACGAGAAATGGGGTTCGCCCATTGCGCTCTTTAAGGGGCTGCAGGACTCTCTTCTCAACATCTGGACCAAGGAAACCTTCGAAAAGCCGATGGTGCTGAAGCAATCGCCCATCGCCGACATTCTCTTCTTAAGTGATCCGGACGGTTTGCGTCATGTGCTGATGGATCATGTGGAGGACTATCCCAAATCGCCCCTGCAACAGCGCTTCCTAAAACCGTCCTTAGGGGATGGTCTGGTCACCGCAGAGGGCGAAATCTGGCGCGTGCAGCGCCATGCCGCCAACCCATATTTCCGTGGTGAACAACTGACCGAGTTGGTTCCAGCCATGCTGATGGGCATTGAAGATCGCCTGGCAGAGTGGCGGGAAAATGGGGGCCGACAACCCGTTGAGATACGCCATGAGATGATGGAGCTCATCATCGAAGTTCTATGCCAAAGCCTGTTCTCAGGTGTTCAGGTGGACCGCAAGGCGCTTGGCGACGCCGTATCCTTCTATGTGGATACGATTGGGCGCGTTGATCTGTTCGACTTTCTTAATTTGCCTACATGGCTGCCGAGCCCAAAATTCCGAAAGGCTCAGTGGTCAATGGACCACTTGCACGGCGAGACGGACCGCATCGTAAAGGAACGGCGTGCCCAATCGCCGATGCCATCCGACCTGCTGACGAAGCTGATCGATGCGCGAGACGATCAAACCGGTCGAGGATTCACCGAACAACAGCTGAAGGACACGCTGGCGACATTGCTGTCAGCCGGTCATGAGACCACGGCCAATGGCATGACCATGACGCTCTATCTGTTGAGCGAATTTCCCTGGGCAGCGGAGAAAATTCGCGAAGAGGTTCGGGATGTTCTCGGGGATCGCACACCCGAAGCACAGGATATCAAAAACCTTAAATTCACTCGCATGGTCATCGATGAAGCCATGCGTCTCTATCCACCGTCCTCGATTGTGATCCGGGTCGCAAATAAGGACGATGAAATTTGTGGGCAGAAAATCCGTAAGGGAACGACGATAGCGATTTCACAATATGTCCTGCACCGCCATGAGCTGCTTTGGGACAAGCCCGATGTCTTTAACCCCTATCGCTTTACGCCGGAGGAGAAAGCCAAACGTCACCGGTTCTCTTACATTCCGTTTTCAATTGGCCCGCGCAGCTGTATTGGGTCCACTTTCGCTCTCATGGAAATGACGCTTGCGGTCGCCTTAATCATGCGGGAATTTGACCTGCAACGGACGAACGATGACGAGATTGAGCTCCAGCTGAGGATCACCTTGCGCCTAAACACGCTGCTGCCAATGCTGGTGACGCCTCGAAACAAAACTAGCCGGGCTGCGTGACAGCTTGTTTCTTTGGCCGTTCTCGATCGATCCAAATCAGCAGCGCAGGCAACAGGATCAAATCCACAAACAACGCCGACGCGATAATCATTGACGTGAATAGGCCGAGGCTGCGGTTGAACTCAAATCCCGAAGTGGTCAGCACCAAGAAGCCGATCATCAAAGAGACCGTGGTGATGATGATCGCTTTGCCGACAATGTTCATCGCGTATTTTGCGGCTTCGGGAGCTGGAAGCCCCATGTCCCGGCGGGCACGTTGATACTTCACGAGGAAATGAATCGTATCGTCAACAATGAGCCCTAATGTGATCGCCGGGACTGCTGCCGCGACCAGCCCTAAAACACTCTCGAAATATCCCCACAATCCAAATCCGATGGCGATGGGCAGGGTGTTGGTCACAGCCCCGATCATGCCCAAGCGCACATTGCGCAACGCAATCAGAATGAGCGCAGAGATGATCAGCAGGGCAACAAATGTGCCGATCACCATGGGCTGAACATTCTTGGTAACGGAATAGGCGAACACCACATTGATGGACACGCCATTCGTCCACGACTGCTCTTTCGCATTATCACGAAGCCATTGCTGGGCATCTTGGTCGAGTCCGGTCACATCCTTGGCGGTGGCACCGCGCAGAACCACGGTGACCCGTGTGGCTGATTTGTCGGCACTGATGCGGTCTTTCAAATCTAAACCTGGCGGAAGGGACAATTCGTAGAGCAAAAGGAATTGCGCGATTTGATCTCGTGTGTCGGGCAGGCGGCCGTTCCTGTCGGCTTGGGGAACCATAGCTTCGTAGATCAGCTTTGTCGTCTCAGACATTGAGCTCACATGGGCGACCTTTGGATGGGTCTTGAGCCATTGCGTGAATTGGTCGAGCTCACTGATATAGTCAGGGGCGTTGATGCCGTCCGGTTCACCGCTTTTGAACTCGAACTCGACAAGATTGAGACCGGTCAAACGTTGTTCGACGAAGTCGGACGCCAGGCGGTAGTCGAAGCTTTCATCGAAGTAGCGAACGAAATCCGCGTCGAGATAAGACCTCGAAACCCCCATCATCAACACGAGTGAAAGTATAATAGAAGCGAACAGGATGCCTTGTGGGTGCCGGCTCAAGAAGACAGTTAGTCCGCCTAGGAACGACTGTGCTTCAAGAGGCCGCTTCGATTTCCGTGGCGGGAAGAGGGACAGGCCGGCAGCAATCCACGTAAAACAGAGAATAAAACCGGAAATAACACCGACACTGACCACATTGGCTAAAGCATGAAAGGTGGGCGCATCCGCAAAGTTGAGAACAAAAAACCCGATCGTTGTTGTAGCGGTCGTCAGAGAGATGGGGAAAATGTTTTCCCGTATCGCGGCCTTGACCGCGTCTTGCCCCTCCAGACCTTCATCAATACATTTTTGAGTTCCAATGACAAAATGGACTGCATTTGCAAGGGCGAGGATCATGACGATGATCGGGACCGCCGAAAACCCGGGATCAATAACGCGTCCGTTCAGTCCGGCAAACCCGAGTGATATCATCGTTGCCATTACGACCGATGTAAGAATGAAGAAGGTCGCAATCGAAAAACGGAAGAAGATCACCACCATTAAGGCGATCAGAAGGAAACAGGCCGGAACGATCGTCGCGGAGTCTTTTTCTGCAGCTTCCGCGAATAGAGACATCAGCGCGATGTTTCCGGTAACATAAGGCGTCAGTCCGTCTTGTTCACTGGCTGCGGCTTCATCCACGAACGCCCGAACGGCCGACATGATTTCGGCAACTTCGAGTGTCGCATCCTCCGGAATCTGAAAATTTACGTTGATGGCCGCGGTCGCGCCGTCGGCAGAGATAAGCCAATTCCGCAACAAGTCTTCTTCAGCCACCCGGTCTTTGAATTCGCTTAGGCGTTCGGAAACAGGCTTGTCTTCCCGGCTTGGGTCATACGCAAAAGGGCTGAGGGCTTGGACCTCTATGTCGTCACCGAGCGCGGTCAAAAAATGATAATTGGTGATTGAGTCGACCCTGATCGCATGGGGCAGGGTCCATGCGGTCTCTGTCATCTGATGGAGCGTCCGAATTCGCTCCTCCGTGAAAACATCGCCGTCTTCCGCGTGCAGAGCAATGAACACATTATTGTTCTGCGAAAAGACCGTTTCGAATGCTTCAAGCCTTTTCAAATCGGTGTTTTCGGGTCCTGCAAAACGGCGCGTATCGGATGTAATTGTGAGGTTCTGGGCGCCTGTCAGCACAAGGAACGTTGCGATGGCGCAAATCAACATTGTTACTTTTGGCCACCGCACAGCCACGGTTAGCCAATGGACGTCGCCTGTATTGTTTTTTTTGTTATTGCTGGCATTCATAATCTCAACCACCGGTCGATGTACTTCTGACTAGATTTATCTGGCCGCCAGTATGACCACAAGACGGCATCAAAACACGGGTTTTTGTCCTTCGAAGGCATTTCACGCCGCATGATAGGTAAGTAATTTGTCAGCAACGAGAGCAATAAACCGGTGCGGCGTCACAGATGTTCTTGTTCCTAAAGTAGAGGGCAAGAAAGTCTTCGGCCTAATCTGTGTGACCGGCCCCTGAAGGCCGGCAAGTACCTTCATTGAATGGGGGGCCAAATACCTATTCCAGCAACGGTACAATTTTCGTTCATTTTCTCCACAAAAACCAAAGCGCTCTACGCGCTGGTCCTATCCCTGATCACGGCAGTAACTGGAGCCCAAGGCAGTTGGGCAAACCCTTGTGTTACTTTCCGGCATTTTGCGTTGTTAAGTATTTCACAAGTAGAGTTATCGTCAATAAAGTATAAATATTCAACCGTTGCGGGAGTTTAAATATTGGTCTAGGATTCCTAGCGTTAAAGGGGAATTAACATAGATTAATGGAGGGGGCGGTCTACCGTTGTTTGAGTGGGCAAAGTGTTAACGAAATATTTGCCATGCAGAATTTGAAATTGGTTAACAAAAAATTAATGTATGTTTGGCGAAAGCCTAATATTTGGTTAACGGTAGGCGTTAGAATTGATGGTGCAGAATTACGAGGAGTTAAGCGGGGCTGACGGTCGCGAAGTGTTTTTTCGCGCCGAGCGTTTCCCTGCGCGCTTGTTTTTTGGCGAGAACCTGCCGCTCGTCCGCTTGCACAATCAAGAGGTCGGTCTTTTAGACTTGAGTATGAGCGGACTCGCCCTCGAAGTCCCGTCGTCGCAGATGAACGGGTTTGCTCCGGAGGCAGAGTTCCCATTGGAATTGGCTTTTCAGGGCAATACACTTTTCAGCGGAACCGGGCGGATCGCACGTATAGAGGCGACCAACCGAGGCGCAAAGCTGGGAATTAGTCTGCCGGCGGCCTATTTGGACCTTCCAGCCATTAAGACCAAAATTCTACAAGCGTCGGCTGTATCTGAAGAAAAGCTTTGTATCAAAGCTGTGCGCACGCATGTACCTGAGATCTACCGCACGTTTATATCCGATCTAGTCTATTTACTGCGCACCTTCCGTTACGAAATAGAAGATTTCGTACAACAAACCTCTCCAACACCCGACGAGATAGAAGCCTTTTTGCAGGCCTGTGAAGAGCAGGCTGTACCTCAGTGGCGCATGTTTTGTGAACAAGGCAATGAGCTTATGGGGCAAATGTCGGGCCCAGAGGAAATTCGCTGGTCGAAGAAATTTACCGAGGCATTGGTCACAACGGAAACGCTCGTCTCTCCGTTGCAAAAGAGAGCCTATGAAAAGCCGCTCGGATATCCGGGTGACTACAAGGTAATGGACTATGCCTATGAATGGCAGCGGGAAGGGGCTGACCCATATGCCCAGCTGATCCATCGGCTCGCGTTGGAGCCGATGAAATGCGTTCGGACGCGCCTTCAAAAACAACAGGACATCATAAAACAAGAACTTGAGAGAGCGGACGGTAACCGCCCTCTGCGGATTGCCAACATCGCGTGCGGAACAGGTCAAGAGATCCTGAACCTACTAGACGAAGATGCTTTTTCGGTTCCTGTCGATATGACGCTCATCGACCAGGAAAAAAACACGTTGGCTTTTGCATATGAGCGCACATATCCACATATCCAGCGTCTCAAGGGGCTGGTGACGCTCAACTACTGGAATGCAAGCTTCCGGCAGTTGATGAAGCCGGACAGTCTGTTCGGACAGTTGGGCGGGCAGGACCTCATATACTCCTTAGGAATGTTCGACTATTTGAAAGAGAAGAGGGCGAAGACCCTTGTAAAAGACTTGTACAAACATGTTGCACCAGGCGGGCTCTTGGTAATCGCGAACCTCAAAGAAGGCGGAATATCCAGATGGACATCTGAGTTCACATCGGATTGGAGCATGATCTACAGATCCGAAAATGAGATGGCGGCTCTTGCGGACGGATTGGACGCGGCCGACGTTTCGCTGCTTCAGGATGAATTGAACGAAGTTGTTTTCCTCTGTGTACGAAAGACACAATGAGGGTGGACTTGTCATGGTCCCCTTTGAGACGGAACAACTAGATTAGCAAGATTGGCGAATTTCAAATGCTTCATGTTTCCAATATTAATGCGGATAGAAAATTGGCCGACAAGAGTAACTATGCGGGCGCGTCGAAAGACGCAATCTCTTATCACTACGATCGTGGCGTAGATTTTTATCGTTTGTGGCTGGGGGAAGCGTTTTGCTACAGCGCCGGTTCTTTTGTTGATCCGATCACCCATAAGCCCGTGCGCGACGATTACAAAGAAGCGCAGATGACCAATGTGGACACTCATCTGCGCGCGATTGGCGCGACGAAGGATTTCAGACTGCTGGACATCGGGTTCGGTTGGGGCACCTTGTTGCGGCGCGCTTATGAAGAATTTGGGGTCGCAGAACAGGTCGGCCTCACTTTGAGCGCAGAGCAAAGGGATTTTGTCACAGAGCTCAAAATTCCAGGGACGGAGCTTCTCCTAGAGTCTTATGAGGACTTTGTTCCAACAAATTCCTTTGACGGCATTACGTGTATCGAGGCTTTCGAACACTTTGCCAAAGCCGGCATGGCGCGAGATGAGAAAATCGATTGCTATCGGGGTTTCTTCTCCCGCTGCCATTCATGGCTAAGACCGAAAGGATTGATGACCATACAATCCGGCGTTTGGGGAACCGCGTCCCGTGAGATGGCGGATCGCATAGTCCCGCGTGATGTTTTTCCGGAGTCTGACCTTCCGTATTTCGATGAAATGATGGAAGCGTCCAGCGACTATTTTGATGTGGTCTACTATTCAGTGAACACCGAAGACTATGTCAGAACGCTGACACATTGGCGGGAAACTCTTCAAAAGAAGATGAATTCCGTGGTCAGCGAAAGCGATATCGACACATATCGTTTTTATGACCGCTATCTTCGGCGGGCGCTGGCTGGGTTCAAGCGTGACCGTATTCGCTTGTGCCGTTGCCTGTTTAAAGCCAAATAAGAACTGCGGTAAGGCAGGCAGCGTTAAACAGCTTTGGCTTGGGCCATGTTCGCAGAAGTGTCTTCATCATAGTCGACAATTCTCGACTGAGGCAGGTAGATACAGACCTCGGTGCCGGCATTCACCGCGCTGTTGATGGTCAGCCGGCCACCATGCAGCTCTGTCAGCTTCTTGACCAATGGCAGTCCGAGGCCGGTGCCACCGAATTGCCGGGTCTGCGCATTCTCCACCTGCACGAATGGTTCGAGCACCGCATCTATTTGATCGGCAGGGATGCCGATACCTGTATCGGCGACACGAATGCAGCAGGTACCAACGTCGGTGATCTCTACGCTGACCGTAATGCTCCCTTCCCTCGGGGTGAATTTAATGGCATTGGTCATCAAATTAATCAGGGCCTGCTTCAACCTTCGTACATCACCAATGATGAGCACGGGTGACTCCGGCAGGTCGGATGACAGCTTGATGCCTTCTTCGCTGGCTTTATCGGTAACCATGCGGAAAGACTGGTCCACGAGATCGGTGATGTAGAATTCGCTCTCATCGATCGTCAGGTGCCCCACATCTGCTTTTGACAAGTCGAGGATGTCGTTAATGATTCCAAGCAGATGACGGCCGCTGGAATTAATGTCGCTTGCATAGTCTTTGTACTGGTCCTGGCCGACACTTCCGAACATTTCGTCCTTGATGATATCGGAGAAACCGATGATGGCATTCAGCGGTGTCCTGAGCTCGTGGCTCATCACCGCCAAGAATTCACTCTTCGCGTGGTTGGCGGCCTCAGCCTCAAGACGCAGCTGGTTGGCTTCGGTCTTTTCGGCAGCAAGCGCCTCACTTTGAACGAATTCGGATCGGACGTAATACTCCAATACATATTTGGAGAAGATGGACATCAACAGTCCGCCCAATAGGAAGGCCACATTGTTAACCAGGGCCCAATCCGGAATCGGATTAATGAGCGTCGCGCTGATCACATAGGTCGCGCACACCAGCATCAAGAGCGGCGCATAAAGGATGAGCCGCAGCTGAATCAAACTAACGTAGTGGCCGGTTACCAGCGAAATGCCAGCGTAATACATGTAATTTGCCGGGAACGAGAGGATTGATGTCATTGCGACGATCGCGACCCCTCCCAAAACCAGGCAAAGCGCCAGAAACTTCTCGTAGTGTTTTTTGAGACTTCGGTAGTAGAGAGGCAGACCGAGGAAAATCAGCGTGCCGGGCCCTACGACCAGAAAACGGATGGCCCAAACGGACATCAATGTGTTGAAATCATCAATCACCATGTAATCGACGAAACCGAAGATCACATAGAGCATGACGCCGAAAAGGAGGAAATAGCGGGCAACATAAATCGTCTGCTCGGCTGTGAGCAGCATGAACTTATTTTCAAGCTCATTGTTTTTGAAACGGAGCGTGTAGATCGACATTTCGGCCTCATGCGCTCCGTCGGAACGTTTCGGTCCTATAAACATCTCAATTCACTCCGTCCTGATCCACTATTCGTCACGGGACATCAGGGCCATTTTCAATCGAAGAGAGTCTCAAGCGCGCCGTTGCCAATCTTAGTTTCGCGCGAAAAGCATTCCACTTATTCGCTCTGAGAATCTAATGACTCAGAGTTAAGTTGCGCTTAAATGAGACGCCAAGATATGGCGTATGCCACGTCTATTCGTTAACTGACGTTAAGGTTAGCCGTCGTGGTAGCGAATGAGACCTTCTTGCGCCACCGAAGCAACCAGCTCGCCGTTCTGGGTATAGAAGCTGCCCCGATTGAGGCCTCTCGCGCCGGAAGAGGACGGGCTGTCTTGAGCGTAGAGTAACCACTCGTCAGCTTTGAATGGCCGGTGGAACCACATGGCATGATCAAGGCTTGCGGTTTGTAACCTTTCGTTAAGCCAACTGACGCCGTGCGGGAAGATACAGGTGTCCATCAATGTCATGTCTGACGCATAAGCCATAATGCATTGGTGCAGTCCCTGGTCGTTAGGCAGGGTGCCGTTGGCTTTCACCCAAACATTCTGGATTGGTTCCGACTTATCGGGATTCAGAATGTCCGGCGGATTAATGAGGCGCGTCTCGATCGGTTGCTCCCGCAAGAACCACTTTTGGTATTCGTCGGGAAGTTGGGGCGCGACACTCCGGCGGCGCTCCTGGTCGGTGGGCAATCCTTCAGGGGAGGGTACGTCCGGCATCGATACTTGATGCTCCAAACCGGCCTCTTCCACTTGGAACGACACGGCCATGTTGAAAATCGGCCGGCCATGTTGAATGGCAACCACACGCCGGGTGGAGAAGCTTTTGCCGTCCCGGCTGCGGTCGACCTCGTACAGGATGGGTACTTTTGGGTCACCAGCGCGGAGAAAATAGGCATGAAGCGAATGGGCGAGGCGTCCTTCGACAGTGCGCGTTGCCGCCACCATGGCTTGGCCAAGGACTTGCCCGCCATAAACCCGTTGCCAGCTGTCTTCAGGGCTGACACCCCGAAATAGGTTGACCTCGATGCGTTCTAGGTCGAGGAGGTCCAACAGCCCTTCTAATGCCGTACCCATATATGAATTCCCTTGCAGAATCGACGCAATCGCCGCACCGCGCGGGTATACCGCGTCATTTCCGAAAGATCGAGCCGGGACCACGCGCGCCTCGGTAAAGCGCGATTTTGCCGCGGCGAATCGTATGGTAAGGCCCACTGCCCGAACGCTATATGAGCGGCGCATGAAAAAGCCAAACGAAACCAAAAAGCGCATAATTGCTGCCGCAACGCACCTCTTTCGGCGGCGTGGCTACTATGGAACCGGCCTGTCGGAAATCTTGAAAGAGAGCGGGGCCCCCAAAGGGTCATTCTATTTTCATTTCCCAAGCGGCAAAGATCAGCTTGCGGCCGCGACGATCGATGCTGCGGCCGACGACACGGAGCGTTTGCTGGGGTCCGTCGCCGGGAGTGCGCATAGCGTCTCTGATTTTATAGACCGGCTGGTGACCAGCTATGCGCGGCTGCTGGAGCGGTCAGATTTCGAAGCAAGTTCCTTGCTGGCGAATACAGCGTTGGACGTGGCGCCGATGAATGAGGCCGTGACAGAACAGATCAAAACAGGCTACCGCCGCTGGCACAAAGTCATCGGCAAATTCTGTGCGGAAAACGGAATGTCACGCCAGGAAGGCTCCGACATGGCAGTGCTCATCATCGCGAGCCTCGAAGGTGCGCTTAGTCTTTGCAGAGTGGAACGGACGACAGCACCCTTGATGGCCGCCGCCCGTCAACTGAAACGAAACGTTCCGAAGGACGTGTGATCGGCGTCAGCCTTCCTTGGGTTCAAGTTTCTCGAAATTCCCAAGTCCACAGCTTCCCAATGATGCTGGGTTGAATGTATCGATGACGCTGATGATTTCGTTGTTGCACAGTTCGGCAATTCGATTGTCATAGCTGTACGAGCCATTGGATTTCAGCCCAATGCATCCCCGGCCAAGACGATTGAGATACATGTCGCCATTTCGCATACGGAACAACATGTGCCGGTCGTCCAGCGGACGCGACGAGGAAATGTTGACAGTGCGGACGCATTTCCGCGTCTCACCGGTCAAATTGTATTTGGCAAGCTGCTTGGGCAGTTCCGCGGTGGTTTCTTCCGAAATAGCTGTCCCGGTAAACCCGACAAGACAGAAAGACAGAGCGAGCGCGAGAGCACTTGTTTTTTTCATGGCGTGTCACCTCCATAGCGTTTCCTGGTGAGGGGGCTCCGGTTCGCAGTTTGGAAACGCGTCGTACGAAGAATTTGGAGCCACTGATTTCTGTTACGAAACGATCAGGCCCATGGACCGAAGACGCTTCATATTATCGCGAAATCGTCAACTCAAATAGGGCGTGAGTATCACAATCGTGACAGCGAATTTGATTCACATCTATGCGAATAAAACCTAATGGCTGTGCGCGATGCTGGCCCCTGACGGTATGCGAATGTCATCCACCATATCCCTAACCTTGGACGGGGTGGGGTCCGTAAAGCGGGCAACACCGATTGCCACTGCAAAGTTTACCAGCATACCGATGGTTCCAATCCCTTCTGGTGAAATGCCAAAGAGCCAGTATTCCGCCGAATTTGTCGCTCCAAACCAAGGCGACTTGAAATAGGCGATATAGGCCAAGGTAACGGTTAACCCGGCGACCATCCCCGCAATCGCACCTTCTTTGTTCATTCCTTTGTAGAAAATGCCCATCAGGATCGCCGGAAACAGAGAAGCCGCTGCGAGGCCAAAGGCGAGGGCAACCACTTGCGCCACGAATCCGGGCGGATTGATCCCCAAATATCCCGCGATCACAATGGCGAACACTGCCGCGCCGCGCGCCGCAAGCAATTCGCCGCGTTCGGAAATGTCGGGACGGAATGTCTTCTTCAAAAGATCATGACTAATGGATGTGGAGATCACCAGAAGCAGACCCGCGGCGGTCGAGAGGGCCGCGGCGATACCACCGGCGGCCACCAACGCAATTACCCAAGGTGGCAGATTTGCGATCTCCGGGTTGGCCAGAACCATAATGTCCCGGTCCACATCGACTTCATTGAGATTGTTCGTGGGCACGTTGGCGAGGAGACGTTCACCACTGGGACCGGTTTCGCCCGTGAAATTGGCTCTGCCTTCAAAAGGTTTGCCTGCAGAATATTGAACGACGCCGTCACCATTCTTATCCATCCAGCGGATCAAGCCGATATTCTCAAACGTCTTGAAGAACTGCGGCGTACCGCCTTCTTCTTCTGTGGCTGCGTATGTGGAGCCATTGACGGTCTCGATGAAGTTGATCCGCGCGAACGCGCCCACAGCCGGCGCCGTCGTATAGAGCAGAGCGATGAAGGCCAGTGCATACCCCGCCGACATACGGGCATCGGACACTTTCGGCACGGTGAAAAAACGGACGATCACATGGGGAAGGCCAGCTGTCCCCACCATCAATGCAAGTGTTATGGCCAACACGTCGATCATCGTTTTCGACCCCAGCGTATACGGATTAAATCCGAGATCGACCAAGGTTTGATCGAGCTTCTGCAAGACGGTCAAGCCAGACCCATCAGCAACGGTAGAGCCAAGGCCCAACTGAGGAACGGGATTGCCCGTGATCAAAATTGAAATGAAGATGGCGGGTGTCATATAGGCGACGATCAGAACGCAGTATTGTGCCACCTGGGTGTAGGTGATGCCCTTCATGCCCCCTAACACGGCATAGAAAAAGACAACCCCCATCCCCACAAGTACGCCGATATGGATGGGCACGTCCAAAAAATGGGAAAACACCACGCCGACACCGCGCATCTGTCCCGCGATATACGTAAACGAAATGACGATGAGGCAGACCACGGCCACCACACGAGCGCTCTTAGAATAATATCGCTCGCCGATGAAATCCGGCACCGTGAATTGACCGAACTTTCGAAGGTACGGCGCCAGCAGAAGGGCGAGCAGCACGTAGCCGCCTGTCCATCCCATCAGGAAGGTGGAGCCGTCATACCCGGCAAAGGCGATGATGCCGGCCATCGAAATGAAGGAGGCTGCACTCATCCAGTCGGCAGCCGTCGCCATACCGTTGGCAACAGGGTGTACACCACCGCCAGCCACGTAGAATTCATTTGTTGACGATGCGCGCGACCAAATGGCGATACCGATGTAAAGCGCGAATGAAGCCCCGACGACCAGGTAGGTAAGTAGTTGTGTGCTCATGATAATCCCTAGTCGTCGTCATCCACGCCGAACATGCGTTCGATCGTTTTCATTCTGTGTGCGTAGTAAAAGATCAGCGCGACAAACACGAAGATGGAGCCCTGCTGCGCGAACCAGAAGCCGAGGGGAAATCCTCCGATCGTTATTGCATTGAGGGGGCGAACAAACAGAATGCCGGCGCCGAAAGAAGTCACGAACCAGATTGCCAACAAGATGAGCATCAACCTGATATTGGCAGCCCAATAGTCTTTGGCCCGGCTTTCGCTCAAAACTTCTTCATCATGATGTCCGTGAGCAGGCTGATTACCGGCCATCATCGCTTTAGGTGCTTTCTGAGCGTCAGGCTGCGACGGCTTTGGCGGCGTTTCTTTATCCAAGGTGGGCCCCCCGATTCTTATTGTCTTTATCAAAGGGCAGGAGAGTACGCTGGCCGAAGCGTCGGCACAATATCTTGGCGCCGATCAATGGGTCTCGGCTCTGTTTCTAAAGACGATCAGCCGAAAATGTCTCGCAGGCGGAAACGCTGCCGGTGCGGTATCCCGTTAAGAACCAACGTTTTCTTTGGTCTGATGTTCCGTGGGTAAACGTTTCCGGTGTTACCCGGCGCCCGGCGTTTCGCTGAAGCGTGTCGTCGCCGATAGCGGCTGCGGCCTTTAAGCCCTCATCTATATCGCCATCTTCCAAGATGCCTGCTGTTCTGTCCGCCTCATGAGCCCATATACCCGCATAGCAATCCGCCTGCAGCTCCATGCGGACTTGAAGGGCATTCTGTTCGGTCTTGCCCACAGCTGCCTGGCGCTGACGAACCTTGGCTGAAATGCCCGTGATCGTTTGGATGTGATGACCGACTTCGTGGGCGATCACATACGCACCGCCAAAATCTCCTGGTGCTCCGAACCGATTGGCGAGCTCATTAAAGAAACTTGTATCAAGATAGACCTTCTTGTCGGCCGGACAGTAGAAAGGGCCAGCGGCGGAGGTTGCGCCGCCACAAGCGCTTGTGACTGAGTTTGTGAAAATGACCATGTTCGGCGCTTGGTAGCGACTGCCAGCTTCAGAGAATTTCTTCGTCCAAACATCTTCGGTCTCGGCCAGCATGACGCTTGCGAACGCGAACTCTTGATCGCTTTGTGCGGAAGGAGCCCTGGCTGTTTGTTGGCCAGTAGGGGCGAGCAGCGCCATCGGATTGAGACCGATCGCTTGGAGGGCAAAGAAGCCGCCAACTAGGACAACAACACCGCCAATCCCAAACCGTCCGATGACAAACCGCAGAATAGGAATGAGAAGGCCAGCCGCAGGCATACCGGCCCCACTGATCGCGCCCCGCCGGTCTTCCACATTATCGCTCCGCCGGCGGCCTTGCCACTTCACCATTCTCTAAAACTCCCCACAGGATCACGGGGCCATATTGTTAGAAAACGAAAGAACAGCCAAGCAAAACGCCTAAATGAACGAAGGATTCTTGCGTGATTTAATCGCACATTGCAGGACGCCTTATTGTCTGCCAGTGTAGCGGGAATGCAGTGAAAATCTGCCGTCGGGGGGCAGGCATTTTATGGGTGGTCTTATCCGCGCCATTCGACGTTTTTTTCGGTTCATCTTCGTCACCACGATCTCGCTTGTGGTTCTTTCCGCATTTCTGGCCGCAGGTGCTGTGTTCTTTCGCAAGCCGGTTGCGGAGTTTCTGATTGTTCAAACACTTTCCCTGTACGGCTTCCCGGAGTCGCGTATCTCAATTGACACGTTTTCAGAAAAGACATTTTCCGCAAGCGGCTTCGAACTTGGTCAGGGCCATGGCTCCGTCGACACAATCGATGTGACTTACAATATTGGGGAGTTACTGCAGGGGCGGCCGGAAAGTGTTTTGATCTCGGGCGTTCGCCTTGAGGCCGATCTCGACAAACTGGAAGAAGGCGGCCAACGGCGAAGCAGCCTGAATTGGCTCACGGGGCCTCTCCTCAAATCCGGCGCCATTGTCGCAATCGAGGATGTGGTCGCCACGCTGAAAAATTCTCCCATTGGGAACATTGCTTTACATGCCACCGGGAATGCCGATTTTCTCATGTCACCGGCCACCTTTGAATTGCAGTTCAGCGCCATACCACTTGATGAGGCCTCGCCGCTTGCGGCCTTCGCCTTCTCCGGTAAAGGAACAACGGCAGATGAAGGCATCGATATTAGCGGCCCAACCCGTGTGTCATTCATAGATGGCCACCTCGGCAATTGGGCAATAGACAGGCTGGAATATGACGATGAGGCGCAGCTTACAACGATAGACCGGTCTGCGGTGTTTCGCTTGGCTGCACCGATCGACCTTCGCGTGAGGCAGGTATCCGAGGAAGGATCAGGTACATCGCAAGATGCTGCGGAGGCTCTCGCCTTCGACCTTAAGACCGGCACAGCGCAAATCACCGCCAACTGGGAAACCGGCTTTTCCGGCACGGCTGAAATCGTTGATGGCAATGTGGACATTGCCATTTGGGATTTGCAGGCCTCACAGATCAATCTCAAGATACCGTTTGAAGGGGCAAATCTCGCGGACGCCAGCGTCGTCGAAGCACGCATTGTCGATACGGCGGCGCAGACACGTTTCAATCCGCACCGGATAGAAGCCACCTTTCAGCAAGACGACGCGGAAATTGCCATGCAGCTCAGTGCCTCTCCGGAAGGAAAGCGCGCCCGGCTGACCATGTCTGGAGACTACAATCTTGTAAGCGGGGAAGGGGAGATCGATATCGGCCCCGACATGATCCGCTTCTCAAGAGATGACCTGCAACCGTCAGATATAAGCCCGCTGCTGTCCAACTTCACGAACACGACAGGGGTCGTGAGAGTGAACGGCAATATTCGCGTTGTTCCTAATGAACCGATCAAAAGCAGCGCCGTGCTCACTCTAAAAGATCTGGATACAGATTTTTTTGTTTTGTCATTTGACGACCTTTCCGGCACGTTCAATCTGATCGATCTTCTTGATCCCAAATCTCCGCCGGGTCAAACCTTCAGTGCACGCGCAATGACGGCGCCGCTCCCGCTCGAAAAACCCGTCTTGAGCCTGCATTGGGTGCGCACCGGAAGTGATCCCCTGATTCAAATTGAAAAAGCAGAGGGTGGATTTGCCGACGGCATGATCCGGCTTAAGGAAACACCGTTCCGATTGGCCGCGGAAGAAAACGAGATCACGATTGTGTTCGACCAGCTCTCGCTGAAGACCTTGTTTGAAGAGTGGGCCGGTGGCCGGGTAAGCGGTGATGGTGTGATTTCCGGCGAGATACCGGTCACACTGACATTGGACGGCCCCATCATCACCAAAGGCGAGCTTGCCGCCCTGTCGGGCGGTTTCATCAAGGTTCATTGGGGGGATGCACGCGAATCCCTTGAAGCACAAGGCAATGAAGTAGCATTGATGGTCCAGGCCTTGGATAACTTCGAATACAGGATCCTTAAGGCGGGTGTCCGGCGCCCTTCAGATGGCGAACTTGTCCTTTTGGTTCAGTTGGAAGGCGCCAATCCGGAAGTACTGGATGGCTATCCGTTTCGAATCAACGTCAATCTTTCGGGAGACTTGGAAGATGTCCTTGCCGCGATTGCCGAAGGCCAAAGCCTTACACAAGATCTTTTGCGCGCTCGGATGAACGATGGTAACTAAACAAAACTGCTTCTTGGGGGCATTTCTGCGGAGGGTCGGGACCGACATCATGCAATTTCTAGAGTTGTCAGATTGGACAGGGAGGGGGACGCTGATTGTGTCAACGCTCCTAATTTCGGGCATGGCGATGGGCTGTCAGCCAACCGTGCGTGTCGAGGCCCCGCAAGAACCGATTACCATCAATCTCAATGTCAAATTGGACGCGGATGTACGCGTTAAGCTCGAAGAGCAAGCCCAAGAAGACATCGATAAGAACGACGACATTTTCTAAGGTGACCCACATGCAAAACACGTTTTTCACATGGATCGCAAGCATCGCCGCTGTTCTTATGCTGACGCTCTTTGCCGGCCCCGCCATGGCGGATGCTCTGGACCAATATCGCAAATCAGGCGCGATTATCGAACGGCATGACGGTTTGGTCGAAGCCTCTGGTTCCGCTCCGGCAGAAGCCAAGGCGCTGGTTCAATCGGTAAATGCAAAACGCCGGAAGCTCTATATGGACCGTGCACGGCAGCAAGGTGTCCCGGCGTCGGAAGTGGCGAAAGTTTACGCGAACCAGATCTATGCCAGTGCCCCATCCGGCACGAAGTTTCGGCAACCCAATGGATCTATCGTTCAGAAATAGCGGGACGCGGGTGCACCCTATAACGGAAGACGCGCTAACGAGTTTGTGATTTGTCGCAGAAAAAGTTGATTGCTACGCCTTAAGGTATGAGCGGGGCTTCAAGAAACTTTAGACTGGTTTTAGTCGTTTTTGCAGCGTTCGCTGTCTTCGTGAACTTTGCCCGTCCTGCGCCAATTACTGCCTACAATCCTGATCAGTTCGGGTCTGTTGCAAGCCTCGACAAGGCAGTTTCTCAGGAAAAGCCATACTCCAACGAGGAGCGGTCTGCGAGAGACAGTGGCAGTGATTGTCCTTGTCCCACTGAAATAGAGAATGCGGACTGCGACGAAGGACAGTGTCCCGTCGGATTTGTTTTGCCTTCATGGACCGCTGCACATCCGAACCAACTTGCGATCCACGCCTCGCTGACTGATTACCGGCATGGCATTGGTCCGGAACCCTTCCTTCGACCTCCAAGATTGAACGGTTGATTACCTGTTGGGTCCGCAACAAACGCGGACCTCGCAACCGTCAAAAACTTAATCTTGGAGTAGACTCAATGATCTTCAAATTTTTGGGTGACGCCCCCTCTGGCGTCGAATCTGCGGATGCGGATCGAATTGCGCTTGTCCTTCGGGTCGGGCTTGGACTTGTCTTTGTCGCCGGTGGCTGGTGGAAACTTTCCCGCGCCATCGACCCGGAAAGAGCCGAAGCACTAGTTGCGCGCTACATGGCGGACAATGGCTACATCAACGCTTTTTTTGAGCAGTACCTGTTTGCCGATCCCGGCGCACTGATCACGCCGCTTGGGTTTTTGATCGTATTGTCGGCCTTCGAACTCGTTTCTGGCCTTGCTTTGTTAGCTGGTTTGTTTGTGCGTGCCCTCAGCTTCATTTACGCATTCCTTTTGTGGAGTTTCGTGATCGCCCTACCTGTCGTTACCGCACCAGGTGCGAGCATCGACGGCGCGTCCTATTTTTCACCGGCGCTGCTCGTCCAGGTACGGGACGTAGGTCTATCCGGCATGTTCTTTGTCCTTCTAAATCTTGGTTCCGGCGCGTTTTCGATGGATCGGGCTTTCTTAGGCACAGGCGCGCCGCCATCAAAAGTCAATTGGGAGGCATACGGACTATTGTTACGGCTTTCTGTTGCTGCCCCATTTATTGTGGGCGGTTTTTTCGCGGGGTACGATCACATCAAGACCTTCGTGGAACTTCCCCTGCTGCTTGCGGTCATTGGTATCGTCCTTGCCAGTGGTCATGGCGTCAGACTTGCGGCGGCAGCGGCGTTTGCTGTTCTTGCTTGGTATTGTTTCTGGAAACTCAGTCTCGATGTGAGTCTATGGAGCAATTTCAATGCGATTAAGCGTGAACTTGCCTTCCTCGCCGGGTCTGCGGTTCTATTCGTCTATCAAGGCGGGGCCGCTTACAGGCCAGGCAGACTGATTACAAATCCAAGATCAAGCTTCCTTGGAAAGCCAGTCGCGTCCTAAATGACGAAGATGCCGGCGGGGTCAACCGAGCTCGCCGGTATCACGTTGCGATGTTTTTTGATTGAGACAGATAGAAAAATGGCAGGCCACGCGAGTCGATAATGCGAACTATTCTTTCGCTATCAGACTACGATAGCATAACCCAAAAGCACGACGATTGGTCTGAACAGTCGCTATGGCGGTGAAGGTCGCCCGAGCTGTCTTGGACCGAGAAAGGGCTGTCGCCGGAAATGATCGTGTGGTCATCTTATCTGAAGTCAGCTTGACCCTCCGGCTGCGTCGGCCGCTTCCGCCATCTCGTCGCGCGCCCAGAGCAGGAAACGCTCAATGGCGCCGCGGCGCGGCGCATCCGATAGATAGGCGACATAGAAGCACAGTCCCTCGATAGCGAAATCGAGCGGCTGGACCAATGCCCCCGAGGCGAGTTCGTGCTGGATCAGAATGTTGCTCACCAGCGCGACGCCCTGGCCGGCGAGCGCCGCTTCAATGGCGTGGGATTCCTCACTCAGACGCACACCGCTCGTGACATCGATCTTTGCAGCACCCGGTTCGACGGCGCGCGCTTCGGTCATGTACCGTTCCCATGTCGGCGGGTCCAAGTCCGGCCGTTTCCAGCGGAAATGGATGAGCGTATGCCGCCCAAGATTGGCTATGGTGTTTACCGGAGAGCCGGACATGAGCAATGCAGGACTCATCACCGGGATAAAGCGGTCGCGCGCCAGTTCGTTGCATTCCAGATCCGGTATCGGGGTGCGCCGGTAGCGGATCGCAAAGTCCGCCGCGCCGGACCGGAGATTGATCGGCGTCTCGGACGCCTCGACCTCAAGCTCAAGATCGATGTCCTGTTTCAGCTTCGCAAGACGAGGCACAAGCCACCGACTCGCAAACGCCGTTGTTGCGGCGACAACGAGCGGGCTCTGATCGGCGTCCGCACGCAGACCGGCAACGGTCGCGGCGAAGCGGTCCAGCCCGTCGCGCAGCACCGGGAAGAGACGTTCTCCGGCCTCGGTCAATGTGATGGGTCGGGGCCGGCGCCGGAACAGCGCCTGTCCCGTGATCTCTTCCAGAAGGCGGATCTGATGGCTGATGGCGGTGGGCGTCACGGCAAGTTCCTCCGCCGCCCTGGCGAAGCTCAGGTGGCGGGCCGCAGCCTCGAAAGCGCGCAGCGCATTGAGTGGTGGCAACTTCCGCATGGGCGTGATGTAGATGAACTCAGGTCATCTTGTAAACAGTTGTATCGCTTTACCAGAAACGAATTAGACTGAGCAGGAAAAGCGCCTATCTTCGCGAACCAGCGGGCGCCGCTCACCACATTGCAGATGAACTCAGGTCATCTGCATGTTGAGGAATATGCTCTTATCGTAGAGTTTCTTATACAGTATTTCAGGGTCATCAGAGCCCATACTCCAAATGGAAAGCAAATGATGACTGCGGCGAAAACCCTTCTGCATATCGACGCCAGCGCACAGCTTGAGGAGCGTTCGCATACGCGCAAGTTGACCAGTTCCTTCATCGAGCGCTGGATGAGCCAGCGTCCGCAAGATCGTGTGATCCGGCGCGACATCGGCCGCTCTCCGATCCCGGCGATCGATCAGAATTGGATCACCGCCGCCTTTACAACGCCGGAGGAGCGAACCTCCTCGATGGTCGAGCGCCTGGCGCTTTCGGACCAACTGGTCGATGAGGTGATCGCCTCTGACATCATCGTCATGGGCGTGCCGATGTATAATTACGGCGTGCCGACCGCCCTGAAGGGATGGATCGACCAGATCGCCCGTATCGGTCGGACGTTCTCCTTCGATCTCGGTCGCGGCGACGTTCCGATCGAACCGATCCTTTCGGGCAAGACGTTGGTGATCCTCTCCGCTCGCGGAGAGTTCGGCTTTGATCCCGGCGGTATGCGCGCTCATATGAACGCACTCGATCCGGCGCTTGCGGCCTGCGCCCATTACTTCGGCGTCGCGCCCGAAGACATTCACACGATCACGATTGAGTACCAGGAGTTCAAGGATGAACGCTACCGCCGCTCAGTCGCCCAGGCCGAAACGGCCGTCTCGGCGCTTGCGGGTCAGCTAGCGGCACACGGGCGGCGCGCGGCCTGATCCGAACTTTGGCGGGCGGATGAAAAGCCTCGGCGAGACGCCAACGTCATTGGAACCTTCCGCGAAACGGCGGCGAACGACGTTCGCATTTATTGTTTGTGCTTATCGAGAGATAGGTGGCGGATGGGGTGGGATTCGAACCACGGCGATGCGTTAAGCATCGCCGATTCTTGGATGGTGGGTTCGTAATCCCACCTGGTAACTGGTTCCAAGTAGATGAATGATGGCGGATGGGGTGGGATTCGAACCCACGAGACGCTCGCACGCCTGCCGGTTTTCAAGACCGGTGCCTTCAACCACTCGGCCACCCATCCGTCTCAATGATCTCAATGCCTTAGCTGAAGGTTTTTAAGGACATTGTTGGACCGCAAATCGATCTGGATCATGTATTCGACCCAAATGATTTAGAAATCCTGGACGCCGTTCTAATGATGTTCGGATCAAGGATCAAGAACCCCTGAAACAAAGGAGTCATTCAGGCTTCTTCTGCCGAGAGTTAATATGCAATTGCCTTGATCTCCCAAGTAGAGAACCAATTGGTTTGCCGGTTTTCGTCCACTTGGGCGCGCTCTAGCCCCATACCTTCCAAGGCGGGTTTCCGGAATTCCAGAGCTGCTCGAGAATGTGCTTTTCACGCAGCGTATCCATGCACTGCCAGAAGCCGTCATGCTTGAACGCCATGAGCTGGCCGTCTCTTGCGAGGCCCTCCATGGGTTCTTTTTCCCACTGGGTTTGGTCGCCTTTGATGTAATCGAAGATCTGCGGTTCCAAAACAAAGAACGCGCCGTTGATCCAACCTTCCGCCGTCTGAGGTTTTTCGGAAAACGCGGCAACGCGATCGCCGTCAAATTCCAGATGGCCGTAGCGGGCAGGGGGACGTACTGCCGTGACGGTGGCCAATTTCCCATGAGATTTGTGGAAGGCCACAAGGTCTTTCAGGTTCACATTCGAAAGCCCGTCACCCCAGGTGAGAAGAAACGTGCTCGATCCAATATAAGGCTGCAGACGCTTGATGCGTCCGCCGGTCATGGTTTGCGCCCCGGTCTCGATTAAATCGACCTGCCAATCGAGGCCATTATTGTTTTCATATTCGACGGAGCCGCGTCCGAAATCGACACGCATATTGGCACTACGATGGCCATAAGACGCCATATAGTCCTTAATCACTTCACCCTTGTATCCAAGCGCGATGGCGAACTCGCCAAAGCCATAGTGATAGTACAGGCGCATGATGTGCCAGAGGATCGGATAGCCGCCGATTTCGACCATCGGCTTTGGCCGCACTTGGGTTTCTTCTGCTAGCCTGGTGCCTGCGCCACCGGCGAGAATTGCGACCTTCATGTCCGACCTCCGTTACGCCGACCCGTTCGCTTCTACTTCATTCAAGAATTGCACCACTTAACCCAAGCATCGCGGAACGCTGTCTCCAGGTGTTTCGCAAAGCTTTCTGCGTCACACATGGGGGAAGCCAAGATACGCCGCCGCTGGTCTAGGCGCAGCTCCGTAAGTTCCTCTGTATCAGATGCCAGACGGGAAGCGATCGCCACATAGGCTTCCGGGCTGTCGGCAATCCAATCTTGATGATCGATTGCCGTTAAGAAACCATGGGTTTGACGGGAGCAGGGACGACGGCCCGGCAGGGTAACGATGGGCACGCCCATAGAGAGCGCCTCGCAGGTGGTGATGCACCCGGAAAAGGGGAAGGCATCCAGCATGATGTCCACATCGCCGTATTCATCGAAGACTGTGCGGCCGTTTTCATTGCCCCGTGTAAGGATGAGACGATCCGCCGGTACACCATAGGACGCAAAGCGGTCCAGAATGCGTTGCTGTTCGCTTTCTTCCACAAGCGAGCGCCAGCTCACCATAAGTTTCGCTGTGGGCACTTCCTGAAGCACTTTTGCCCAAAGTGCGATGACCCGGTCGTTTACCTTTGTCAGATTGTTGAAGCTGCCAAAGGTGATGAAACCATTCTTAAGGACAGGCGGTGGTGTCACGTCAGGCAAATGATCCCGCAACCGGTAAACCCAGCGAATATTGGGCAGGCGAATTAATTCTTCCGTGAACAGATGTTCGTCACCCTCGAGCACATAGTAAGGGTCCATGATCACATAATCGATGGTCGACAAGCCCGATGTGTGGCAAGAGCCAACCCATGTCATTTGAACCGGTGCCGGCTTACGAACGAAACAATCAAGACGCGTTTCAGCCGTATGGCAGGAAAGGTCGATGAGGATGTCGATTTCGTCTTCTTCCACCTGCTGGCAAAGCGCATCCGTGGTCAGGCCGTTGATCTGGCGCCACCGGTCCGAATAGCCTTTGAGGCGGGCCGTGATTTCATCTTCCTTCACCCGGTTCGAGTAGCAGGTGTAGTGGACCGCTCTTCTATCCGCGTAGCGCAGAACGCCTTCCAGAAAATAACCTGTGGGGTGGCGGCCAAGGTCGCCCGACACAAATCCCACGCGAAGTTTGCGCTGTGGATCCTTTACATTCGGATGATCGGACTTTGGCGTAACACCTTCCTCAAGCAGTGAGGCCATCTCCCGGTGGAGATCCGCAAGTTCTTCTTCGCCCAGATCGGGGTCATAGTTGGCCGTGAACAGAAGGTTGCCGATGAAATCGAGATTCTTTGGAGACAGCTTGATCGACTGTTCGTAATACGTCCGGGCTTTGTCGAATTCAGCAAGCCCCTTGTAAACGCCCCCTAGATTGTTGACCGCCGATTCCAGAGTTGGATTGAGTTCCAGCGCTTTTTCGAACGCATCCCGCGCTGCATGCAGCTGCCACCTGATCTTGGCGATGTTTCCAAGACTGTTCCAAAGCTCAGCCTGATCGGGCTTGATATCGATGGCCCGTTTCACCGCGTTGAATGCCTCATCCAGGCGGCCCGCCCGACGCAACAGATTGCTCTTGTGAAAGAGGGCGAGGATGAGATTCGGCTCGAAGTTCAGCGCGGTATCCAATGCCCGCAACGCGTCATCTACGCGTCCCAAGTAAGTCAGCGCGATGCCCAACTGCAGATTGTTCTCGCGTCCGGACAGGAGGCTCACACTTTTCGACAATACATGAACCGCTTCCTGGAAACGCTTGAGATCAATAAGAGTTCTGCCCTGGAAGAGCAGCGCCACATGATCTTGTGGCGCAATCTGAATGGCCTTCTCGAATGACACTAACGCATCTTCGAAGCGCCCAAGACGATGTTGGGATTTACCCATGCCCAGCAAGGCGGGGACGTGATCCGGCTGAAGTTTGTCTGCCGCAGCGAAAGAGGAGAGGGCTTCTTCGTTTCGGCTGAGGTCAAAATAGGTCTCGCCCAGGTTCAAATGAGCTTTCCAAAGATCCGGTGCCAAACGCACGGCGTCGACATAGGCGTCCACCGCCTCGGATGAACGTTTGTGGTCTCGCAACAGATTGCCGAGGTTGAAAAAGGCTTCCGTATATTCCGGATTGAGATCAATCGCTTTCTTAAAGGAGGTAACCGCATCGCCCACACGGCCTGCATGCGCCAGTGCATTGCCGCGCGTGTTCCAGAAGGTCGCGTTGGAAGGCGCAAGGGCTATTGCTTCTGCCGAAGCGGCCAGAGCTTCATCTAATTGATTTAGAGTGCGCGCGAAAACACTCAAATTACTATAGTATCTGGCCTGTGAGGGATCGATCCGGCACGCCTTCTTGAGATATTCGTAAGCCTTCTGCGCATTGCCTTGCTGACCTGCCGCGAGCCCCATCCCATGGAGAGCCTCTGCCTCTTGAGGATCTGCCTCGAGAATTGATTTGAAAAGCGCTTCAGCCTCCGCAAACGCGCCGTCTTTGAGCCGGTTCTGCGCTTCACTAAGCTCTATTGTCATTTTCGTGCCCACCTAGTCTTGCTACCAACCACCGGTGACCATGTCCAAGTCTTTATGAGGGGATCGGTGGCCGGCCTACCCATCCGGGACTGGGAGCAAAACCCATTCCTTTTTCGGGACACCGGGAAGCCGTGGAGAAAGCGCCTTTCATTCTCATTTTGGAACAATTAGGTGCGCTTTCGTTATGGAATGTCTTGAAGTGAAACAGCGGGCGTGACCGCCTGTTTCATTCATGAACAATAGGTTTTGTTGTCATTATAGTGGCTGCTATTCACCGCCTGATTGGCCCGTGGTAAGTCTCGCGAAGACACACAACAGCCTGTTGATCGCACTGACTTCAGGCCATTCTTAGGGAGGCCCCAACGCCAATGGACAAATCAATTTTCGAAGGGTTGGATTTGAAGTCCGAACTTCTGTGTGAAGCGGCTATTTATGTAGAGCCGGAATCGCCCGGGCCCATCGGTCCCACTCCGTGGGGCAACCGCATCGTCGCATATATAAGTGAGGGTGAATTCGAAGGGCCCCGTATGAAGGGCAGGGTGATGCCCGGGGGCGGCGATTGGCTGATTCTTGACCCAGAGCGTCCAAACGCCTCGAAGCCGGATGTGCGCGCCGTATGGGAAACCCATGACGGGGCCAAACTATACTTATCTTATAGTGGCCGTATTATTCAGCCGGCAGACCCGGCAACAGCAGATCCTTCCGAATACTATTTCCGCGTCGCGCCCACCTTCGAAACCAGCGACAGCCGCTACACATGGCTCAATGATGTTCAGGCAATCGGCGTTGGCCGTCTTCTCGGAAATGGCGTCGCCTATAGGATTTATCACATTCTTTGATCGTGCTTTCTCGCCTAACGAGAGCGCGCTAGCCGATTCGGCTTTTAGTGGGGTGGAGACCGGTGGTCTGCACCCCAATTTTTTTTCTCCGTTACCCCTACCGAGAACAGATACAAGCGCACATCGAAGGCCGCGAGGCTACATGACGCTTTATTTAAAGCCAAAGTATTTCTGAGTTCAGATTGAGTAAAACTGACCGGAAATCTTCAGATGTAGTTGTTAACAATCGGCGCTGACACAGATTCGCACCAATGAATATCATAGTATTCGAAACGTTAACTTTTGAAGATTTACAAATTCGAATCAAGTTGATTTGTCGAATCGCGTTACGAAGACTGTATCATTTAGGTCTTCGGTGTGTTTTCCTAAATATTAACCTTCCTATTAAAGCTAGAAAACGCGTGCTCTATCTGTTTTTGTCTATGCAGATGCCGAAATTGGCACAGAAAAAGCTGTAAAATATTTGGTTGTTAATCATAAAACCTTCTTGCGTTAAGCATGTTTCAGGAGCATTGTCTGACTCGGATGACTGAGGCTTTGGTGTAGCTCAACGGCAAATACCGGGGGGCCCCAGTAGTGAAAACCTTAACTGGAGAGTGATGATGAAAAGCAATTTGCTTATAGGTGCGTCAGTAGTCGCGCTTGGGCTGGCCTTCACGCCTGCTTTCGCTGATCCGATTACCGTTGACGACACTGGTAACGGCAATGGCATTCTGAATGACACCCAAACTGACATTACGGGTGACGCGACGAATTCGCCGCAGACTGGCAATGGCAACTTCGATGGCGATGTTGCTAGCAACAATGGCGTTAGCCTTGACGTGACCAATGACAATGACGGCAACGGCATTGCCAATGACACGTTCACCGACGTTGAAACCGCAACGAACGCACCGCAGACCGGAAACGGCAATGTTGGTGGCAACGTTCTTAGCGACAACGGCGTAAGCATTACCTCTACGAACGATGATGACGGCAACGGCTTTGCCAACGACACGTTCCAAAACAACGGCAACGCAACCAACTCCCCGCAAACGGGCGAAGGTAACGTTGGCGGCAACCTCGACAGCGCCGACACGCTTGGTTCTGCCGTAGGTGGCAGCAATGCTGCAAACAATGGCGGCACGATCGACAACGTTTCTGCTGACAACAGCTCAATCGCTGTAAACGACAGCTCTGACGTTAACATCGCAGCTGGTGACATTGCTGGCGGCAGCATCGACAACAACGACGCTTCCGATGACGCTCTGATCATCAACGACAGCTCTGACGTTAACTTGGCTGGTGGCGACATCGCTGAAAACGGTGGCTCTATTGAAGAGAACAACGTTGGCAACGGTTCCGCGATGGCTCAAGACGGCAGCTTGGCTCTTGTTGTTGACGACATCAGCATCGAAGTACAGACCGACGTTGTTGCTTCTAATACCGAACTGAGCGCGTTCAACGTTCTCAACATCGGTTCCGGCAATGCGATCTATGCTGACGACAGCAGCGCAGATCTGACGGCTGATGCAACGATCTCGGGCGGCGCTGAAGACGCTGTCATGGTTCAAATGTCTGCAAACTCCGGCGCAAATGCCATCACGCAGCAGAGCCAGACGATCACGGCAAACATCGACAATCTGACGGTTAACTAATTCGCTACTGGGCCTGCGGTCACGAAGCTTGTCTTCCTGGCCGCACCCCTAGGGCTTACGCCCGAAAAGCGAAAACCGACAAGATTTTGGAGTTAGGAAAATGAAAAGCAAGTATTTGATGGGCATCTCTGTTATCGCTCTTGGCCTTGCAATGTCTCCGGCAGCGTTTGCAGATCCTATTGACGTAAACGACACGCTGAATGGCAATGGCTTCGGCAATGACACCCAAACGGACATCGATGGTGATGCGACCAATTCTCCGCAGACCGGCGATGACAACTTCCGCGGTGACGTTCTCAGCGGCAACGAAATTGACGTTACAGTAGATAACGACAACGACGGCAACGGCGCTTTGAACGACACGTTCGACAACGTTACGGACGCAACGAACACCCCGCAAACGGGTGACGATAATGTTCGTGGCAACGTTGGCAGCAACAACGAAATCGAAGTTGTTCTGGAAAGCGATCAGGATGGAAATGGTGCTCTTAACGACACCTTCCAAAACGACGGTGAAGCAACGAACACGCCTCAGACCGGCGACTTCAATGTTCGTGGCGACCTGACGAGCCGTGACATCGACGAATCTGCAGTTTCCGAAGGCAATGCAGCCAACGGCGAAGGCAGCATCGACAATGTCGACGCTAATGGTGGTTCGATCGCAATCAACGATGCCGGCTACGAAAGTGGCGAGGGCGTTAACATTGCGGGCGGTTCGATCGCTGAAGAATCCATCGATCACAACACCGCTTCTGGTAACGGCGTTATCCTGAACGACGTTGGCTTTGACGAAGGCAACGGCGCAAACATCGCGGCTGGCGATATCGCTGATGGCGAAGACGCTTCGATCGAGCGTCTGGAAATGGGCGACGGTTCTGCTTACGCCGAAGGCGACAGCGCAGCTGTTGTTGTTGGCGACGTTGACGTTCTGTTCGACACGGACGCTGTTGCATCAAACACCGAAATGGGAGCTGCTAACGTTCTTAACGTAGCTGCTGCTAACTTGGCGATCGCCGACGAAGATGCAGAAGCATCTCTGAGCGCATCCGCTGAAATCGGTGGTACCGCAACTGACGTATCGCTTGGTCAGTTCTCGGCAAACTCTGGTTCCCAGGGCATCACCGAGCAGAGCCAGACGGTTACGGCAAACATCGGCACCGGCAGCTTCTAATTACCTGACAATTATCCGGCGGGCTTCGGCCCGCCGGCACTTAATTGGTTTTGATCGTTCAACCCTTTTGACCCAAGTGTTTCTTGGGGGGCAGTGGTTCGATGAAGTATGGATTTGTGCTCAGTGTTACCCTGGGCGTAGCAGTTTCCCTAAACGCCCTTCCAGCGTTTGCAATGGAAGACTTACGTTCTCAAGCGCAGCCAGGCGCTCCGGTAGATCTGGATGCGATTGAAGGGGACTTTCTCGATGGTGCATTCGGCCTAGAAGCTCTTGCAAGCGAAACGGATCTTGGTGAGACGCGGGGCCGGAACGGCACCGTTCTTCAAGTCACCGACCAGAACGGGGTCAATTTCGGAAACTCTGTGGATGGCGATACGGGCAGTGCTGCGATTTCAGACGGCTCATTCGCAAATTCGAGCTTTGGACAGGCGGCCGTCGTTTCCGGCAACAACAACAATGTTCAGCTCAGCACAACGGTAAATATAAACCTCTACTAGTGAAGAGGCACAAAGATTGCGTAGATAACAAGACAATGGATTCGGATCCGAGAGGTCACAATGTCTTCAATTAAGAAAAATACGCTTTCAATCTGTGCAGCCACCCTTTTGGGCGCAGCGGCAGTAACGGCACAATTCAATGCCGCTCAAGCTGTTGAAGCGCGCATCTTCGCTGGTGCTTTTCCAGTCAATGTCTCAGTGATGAGCTTGAAGGAAAAGAAATTCGACTCAATCGTTAAGCAAAATTACGACTTCAGTTGCGGGTCTGCGGCACTCGCGACGTTGTTGACTTACCACTATGACACGCCCATGACCGAAGAAGTCCTCTTCGACAAAATGTGGGCGGCAGGTGACAAAAACAAAATCAGACGCGAAGGCTTTTCCCTTCTCGACATGAAAAAATACCTGCAAAGCATTGGCATGCGCTCGGACGGATTTCGTGTGCCTTTGGACAAATTACGCCAAGTCGGCGTACCCACGATTACTCTGATTACCACCCGTGGGTACACTCACTTTGTGGTTCTACGCGGCATCACGGACACCCACGTTGTGGTGGGTGACCCAGCTCTCGGTTCCAGAATGGTGACCAGGGAGCAGTTTGAGAAAGAATGGAGCGGCATTGCCTTCGCCATCCACAACAAGGCGCGGCTTGCACGTTCGCAATTTAACCTGAAACGCGACCTGCCTTTTGAAAGCAAGGCGTATCTTGGCATGGCGATCGACCGCAGCGGTTTGGAAGCGGTTACCGTGTTGTCGCCAGGTACGAACCAGTTCTAAGGGCATGCACTTCGGGGGGTGTGGGACAAAATGCGTAACGAACTAAGATTGGGAAAGACGATTGGCGCGGCGGCAGCCCTTTCTGCCGCGCTCATGTTTACCCACAATGCTCATGCGATGTCAGAGCTCGAAGAGCTGATGGGTGGAGAGCCTGTCGAAGCGCTTTCGGACAATGAACTCGATGAATTGCGGGGTGGATTTAGCTGGCAAGGCATGGAATTCCGTTTTGGCTTTGATGCGGAAACCCGTGTCTCAACCGCGGTCTTGGACAATGTCCAACAGCGCATCGACAACACAATACCCCAGTCGATAAATCGGCAAGAAGAATATGACAGCGAGCCGGTTATCAGCAATGAGGTGATTGAGCAATCAATCGACGGAGCGCCTGTCGTTACCAGCAGCAGCATCATCAATTTGGCCGAAGGCGGCACTGCGGAGGTTGCTACGCCAACCGATGCCGGTATCGTTCCGTCAACGGCAGTTCTGAACGACGACAATTTGAGCTTTGCATCTGGACAGGGAGTTCCAGACCCGGTTGAAGTGATTGATACGGCCGTGCCACAAATCGCGGACGCGATTGACCCTTCGCCAGCTCCATCTCAACCGGCTGGGCAGCCAGTTACGTCAGGCCAAGGAAACCCAGCACCTGCCAGCACACCGTCATTCGTTTTTGATGGTTCCGCCGACCCGGTTGATCAGGTCACTCAGGCGATCGTTGACATCAACAATGCCAATATCGTGATGAACCGGACGATCAATGTGGACATTACCGGCTTCTCGATGTTCGACGCCAATGCGGCGCGGGCCCGTGTGGAAAGCCAGATCACGAACATCGTGAACTCCCAGGTCCTGTTTAACCTGGGCCAACAATTCTAGACATCTCGTTCTTCCGAGCGTGTAGCTTAGGGCGGTTCATTTGATGAGCCGCCCCTTTTTTGTCCATCAGGGTTTCCTTGGAGTGGTTTGGAGAATCAAAAAAGGCGGCGCTGTTGGCGCCGCCTTTTCCTTGACCATGTGGTCTATATAATCCTTGTCAGCTACTGAAGCCGGAAGCTGAATGGTCGCCGGAATGTGACGGCCACGTCCGGAGCATCCTCCGTTACCCCAACACCGACCTGCAAACTAGCCGAGCCGCGCTTTAGACGATTGTTCAAAGCGAAGTTGAGGGTACCGATCTGCAGATCGCCCGTCCGGCTTGTAGACGTGGTAATGGAAGTTCCGATACCACCTGGACCAGGGCCCGTAACTGTTTGAGTTTGCTCAGAAGGCAAGATGTAGAAGTGCTGATAGCTAAAGCTCGCAGATACCTTCTCCGTAATGCCCAGAGCGGCACCAAAGTTCACACCAATCGAATCGCCCGGATCGAAACGGTCAACAACGATGCCGGACCCAACAAGTTCATTTGGTTCCGTCGGTAGATTGATCAAATAGCTGAAGTTACCGAAGTAAACCAATGGATCTGTTGGTTTAATGACCGTAATGCTTGGCTGAACCGTCCAGAAACCAGAACCAGTCGTCGATTCAAGCGGATCGAAGTTGAACGGGTTCCGCGACACATCGAAAGGGCCAACCCCTGTTGGGACACGGGCACGTACGTTGGCCACAAAGAAAGGCCAGTCACCCTTTGCTTTATTAAGCTGGTACTGAATACCGAAATCGAGGTCACCGAGGTTGAAGGCTTCCAGGGTTTCTTCCTGACTTGCCGTCGACGTGGTAACAGCGGACACATCGGTCTCGACCAGGTCATCATTCCGGTACACGCCCGGCACCTGAACCGACACTTCCATGCGGTCCGTCAGACCGTAACGGGCTGCCAGAGACGCGGAGATAAAGTCGCGATCAGATTCCGTCGCTTCGATCGCACCAATCAAGAAAGCATCCAGGATCTGAACACCGCGGAAGCTAAACTGGCTAACGTTACTGTTAGAGTAGGTAATAGCCGGATCGATCGTCAGGACACCTTTCGGGGTCAAAACACCGCCGGAATCAGCCAAGGCTAAGATTTCCGGTGGACGCTCTTCTTCCTCTACTGGCGGGCGTTCACCCACATATTCCCGGCCGGCACCTTGATCGTTATCCGCCACATTCCGGATACCGCTCAAGGACTGGTTCCGCTGTGCAGGATTGACCCAGCTTGCTTGCTTTACCGGACCACTGGACGCGTATGGCGACCGGAGGCTGTTCTGTTCCGGTAAAGAATAGATGGGAACATTTTCCTGACCCGGAGCGGCTTGCGGCTGTGATTGAGCGGCAACTTGCTGGGCTTGGACCTCGCTCTGAGCATCGATACGCTGCTCGAGCAGGGCAATTCTGTCTTGCTGAACTTTCAAGGCGTCTTTTTGAGCCTGAAGTTCGGTCGACAAATCAGCCAGATTATCCCCGCCAACCGCTTTCGCTGATTGACTGGATTTAGCCTTGTTTTCGGTTTCAACGCTTTGAGAGCCAGGTTGAACGCCTGCACATGCGCTCAATCCAATTCCCACGGCGGCTACGAGACACAATGAATACCACTTGGGCCGTCGCAAACCTTTTTCACTTTTTGACACGTTTCGCGCCCCCTCTCCCTCATGTAGAATTTCAGGACACATTCAATTTGGTTTAAACAACAATTGTTTAGCGGACCTTGTTAGATCAGATAAACAACCTCGAATGCTCCGAACGCGTTGAACCGAATGGTCTATATATGGCGATATGTCGTGAATTCTTCCCAAGACGAGCCTAGCGCGATTCGCTAGGAGTCTCGGAGCTTATAGCACAATACCCGCCATATGCGCGCCCAAAACTACGAGTACGATGGTGCGAACCGTCGCATGGTTTTCTTAAGTTAACCTTTATCTCGCCAAAGCAGATCGGCGTGATGGGAATTTCTGGCCGAAGCAGGTTCTCAAAAAAGACAGACCATGCATAATCCGAGGCCGTTCGGAATTGGTGTTCTGGCAGTCTCACGATCGCCACTGGGGAAAATGGAGTAGGGCCATGTATTTTGTACCGCGTGTGTTGGCAGCCGGCATTGCATTGCTGGGCTGCATCGGTCCCGTGTGGGCCCAGAAAGACATTCCTAATCTAGAGGCGGCGCAAGCACCCAAAGAAGAATTCAATGTCTGGCTTGCGAACCTGAAGAAGGAAGCGCTCGACAAAGGGATCACTGAATCCACGTTTGATGCTGCCTTGGCCAACGCCCAGCCGATCCCCAGAATTATTGAACTGGATCGTAGCCAGCCCGAATTCACACTTACATTTCGCGAATACCTGACCCGGACCGTTCCTAAGAGACGGGTTGATACCGGAAGGCGTTTGCTTAGTGAAAACAAAGCCTTGCTGGAAGAAGTTTCAAAGAAATTCAAAGTACAGCCAAGATTCCTAGTGGCCTTTTGGGGGATCGAATCCGATTTTGGACGCATCACCGGCGGATTTTCCGTTCCTCAGGCACTGGCAACACTTGCCTATGACGGAAGACGCGCTCAGTTCTTTAGAGATGAACTCTTAAACGCGCTGCAAATCCTTGATGAGAAACACATTGCTCCTCATCGTATGAAAGGGTCATGGGCCGGAGCCATGGGCCAAACCCAGTTTATGCCGTCCAGCTTTTTGCGGTTCGCAGTCGACTTTAACGATGACGGGCGCCGCGACATTTGGACGACCCAGGGGGATGTGTTTGCCTCCGCCGCCAATTATCTGAGCAGCTCCGGCTGGAAAGGCGATGAAACATGGGGAAGAGCAGTGCGCCTTCCCGCAAATTTCGACACGTCATTGATTTCCCTCGACGTGGTGAAAGACCTGTCGGAGTGGCAGGGCCTGGGGGTGCGCCGTCCGGACGGTTCCGATCTGCCGGTTGCGGATATCAAAGCCTCTTTGGTGCGTCCGGGTGACGACAATTCCGACGTTTTCATTGTTTATGACAATTACCGAACGACACTGAAATGGAACCGGTCCACCTACTTTGCGCTGGCCGTCGGACACCTTGCTGACCGCATCGGCCAACAGTAGACTCCGTTAACGATTCCCCAACGAAGTTACACGCCGTTCGCTTTTCCCCGGCAGAGTGAGAATTAGCAAAGATGATGAGTATTCGATCTAACGCCACCGGCTTACGTTATTTGGCGGTTTTGACCTTTGGTCTGTTTCTGGCGGGCTGCGTTCAGACCCAACCCACGTCCAAGACGGGCGGTTATTATAAAGTGGGCACCCCCTACAAAATTGACGGCGTTTGGTACTATCCGAAGGAAGATCCCAATTATGACAACACCGGGGTCGCATCTTGGTATGGGCACGACTTTCACGGTAAGAAGACCGCGAACGGCGAAACATATGACATGCACGCGCTGACCGCGGCACACCCGACACTTCCCATGCCGACGCGGGTACGGGTGACAAATCTGGAAAATGGCCGGTCCCTTATATTGCGCGTTAATGACCGGGGCCCATTCCGCAAAGGCCGTATCATCGACGTATCGAAGAAGGCGTCACATTTGCTGGGCTTCCACGAACAGGGCACGGCCAAAGTGCGTGTTACATTCCTGGGCAGAGCAGATACGGAAAGCGTTGTGGTTGCCAAACCGGTAACGCCACGCAAGGAGAGGAGGGCGGCCAAGGCAGCTCCAGTGGAAACGGTCGCCGCATCGGAATTACCGGCGGTTCCAGGTGTTAAAGTGGCAGAGCCAACCCGTCCGGTAACTCCGGCAGTGCCCCCAAAATCAATCACCCCCGAACCGGCGGTTCAAGTCCTGCCGGTTTCGGGCTCCACCGATCTGTATGTGCAAGCGGGCGCTTTCGTCGCCCCTGCAAATGCAAAGCGTCTCGCAGGCAAATTGGAGACGGTGGGGCCGCCCGTCAGGGTGAGCCGTAAAGATCTCGGCGGACAGAATTACTATCAGGTCAGGCTCGGCCCGCTGCCTGATCTGGAAGAGGCGGACGAAACCCTCGAGCAGCTGGTCGCGCTTGGCCATAATGATGCCCGGATCATCGTCGACTAAGGGCTTCTGATGCCACTGCTGTCGTAACCGCTAGTTAGGATTTGCTAACTATGTTTCAGAAACCGCAAATTTGCTCAGCTTTTTGGGCGTATCAAGTTTCCGCCCTCAACCATTGAGAAGGACAACATGATCCGGTTCATCCTCAATCGTTTGATATTCACCGTCGCTATCATTGCCGCAGTCGCCACAGGCCCAGCCGTGGTAACGGCGCAGGAAGTTTCCACAGCCGCTGACTATGCGGTTTTGATGGACGCCACGACCGGCAAGATCATCTATGAGAAGAATGGCGACGCGCTAATGGCGCCAGCATCGATGACAAAGCTGATGACCAGCTTGATTGTCTTCGATCGCTTAAAGAACAACGAATTATCGCTGGACGACAAGTTCTTTGTCAGCGTTAACGCTTGGAAAAAGGGCGGCTCAAAGATGTGGGTCCAAGAGGGCACGCAGATCAGGGTCGAAGATCTTCTGCGCGGCATCATCGTGCAATCGGGCAATGACGCGTGCATTGTGGTTGCGGAAGCCCTGGCCGGAACAGAATCGCGTTTTGCGGAGATGATGACCGAACGCGGGCAAGAAATCGGCCTTAAGAACACGGTCTTCAAGAACGCAACTGGCTGGCCAGACCCTGAACACCTCACCACGGCGGAAGACCTGGCAAAGATCGCTCAGTACATCGTCCAAAACTACCCGGAATATTACGACTACTACGCCGAGGTGGAATTCACCTGGGAAGGTATCCGTCAGCCGAACCGCAATCCGCTGCTCTATATAGATGACTCCGCGGATGGTCTGAAAACCGGACATACAGAAGCATCCGGATATGGTCTTGTGGGATCTGCCGAACGGAAAGGACGCCGTCTAATTGTCGTCGTCAACGGATTAGGTTCAGAAAAGGAACGCAAAAGCGAGTCTAAGCGCCTGTTAGATATCGGTTTTCGGGAGTTCAAGAATTACGATCTCTATGCCGCCGGCGACAAGCTGGACAAAGCCAAAATCTGGAACGGCCGCAAGCGGTCTGTGGGATTGGAAGTTCGCGAACCCATCTCCGTGACCATGCACCGCCGGGCCCGCAAGAACATAAAGGCCGTGGTTAGCTATGATGGCCCGCTGACAGCTCCTGTCAGTTCTACTCAGCAGGTTGCGACGCTGACGATTTCCGCCCCGGGTCTCGCCCCTCAGGAATATGCCGTTTATCCGATCGAAGACGTAAAGAAGACTGGCATGTTCGGACAAATGGGAACGGCGCTAAAACATCTGCTACTGCCGAAGCCTGAGCAAGCATCTGAAACGGCAGAAACCGCCGAAGCCGCTGATGGCTGACATCGGCCGCTTCATTACGTTTGAAGGCGGTGAAGGGGTCGGAAAATCGACCCAAATCAAAACCTTATCGGAACATCTTAAGACAAAAGGTGTTCCACACATCGTTACGCGGGAGCCTGGCGGGTCTCCTGGCGCGGAAGAAATACGCTCACTATTGGTAACTGGCGAACCTGGGCGCTGGGATGTGACGAGCGAGACACTTCTTCTATATGCCGCGCGTCAAGATCTCCTGCAAAGCGTTATTCGGCCAGCGCTAGCAAATGGCGAATGGGTGCTGTGTGACCGGTTCTATGATTCTTCCTATGCCTATCAGGGTGTCTCCCGAGGCTTTCCGAAATCGCAACTGGATGATCTCAACCGCATCGTTGTCGGGGAAACAAAACCGGACCTGACCATTGTCATGGACATGGACCCAAAAACTGCCTTTGAGCGTATCCGGGATCGTGAAGGCAATGAGAACCGTTTCGAGAAGTTTCCCCTTGAGTGGCATGAAAAACTGGCCATGGCTTTTCGTGATATCGCCAAACAAGAACCCGATCGCTGTACAGTCGTACAAGCAGCAAATTCGCCGGACGACATCGCCGACGAGATTTGGGCATTGGTGCATTCGAGATTCCTAGAGAATTGAGTTGAAATCCGGAGCGGCGGCAGAAATAGTCCGGCCCTATGGATCCTCTTGAAAGCGATCGCCTCGGCGCATTCCCCCATCCCCGCGAAGTCTACACACTGTTCGGTCACGAAGAGGCGGTGACGCGCATTAACCAAGCGCTGTCTCAAGACCGTTTCCCACATTCTTGGCTCATCACGGGGCCAAAGGGTGTTGGCAAGGCAACCTTCGCGTATCAGGTCGCGCGGGCTCTTTTGGGGAGGAGCGACCGCATTGGACTGGCCACTCCGGATGATCCTGTAGCCCGCCGGATCGAGGCCCTGGGCCATACGGACCTGCTTCTTCTGCGCAGGCCGTGGGATGAAAAGGCCGGGCGATTGAAAACCGCGATCACCATAGATGAGGTTCGTAAGACCGCTGGATTTTTTGGATCCCATGCCGGGGAAGGGGGCTGGCGGGTGTGTATCGTCGACAGTGCGGACGAAATGAACCTCAACGCGGCAAATGCGCTTCTGAAGATTCTGGAGGAGCCGCCGCAACGGTCAGTGTTCTTGTTGATATCGCATAATCCCGCGCGGATCTTGCCCACCATCAAATCGCGGTGCCGGCAATTGAAGATGGGACCTCTTGAAGGTCAGACAATTGTTAACGCATTGGCCGAAAACTTCCCGGACTTGAACGAGGCAGAGCGCAACGTTGTTGCCGCTCTTGCTGACGGCAGCATCGGATATGCGTTCCAGCTGGCTGCCGATGATGGACTGCCGCTCTATCGGGAAATCACTGAACTCATGGCGGGACTGCCGGACATTAACACGCTGCAAATTATGGACTTAGGCGAAAGACTCGCAAAGCCGGCGGCTGACCAGAATTACCGCTTGATGACGGCCTTAATGGTCCGGTTCTTGGAACGGCTCATTAAGTCCGCGGCCACACAAAGCGACGGCGCATTCTCAACCGAGCTTGAACAGCGGGTTCTCAGTCATATCTCAACCACGGGCGTTCTTGATGATTGGCTGCTGGTGTGGGAGAACCTTGGCCGCCTCTTCGCCAGGGCAGATGCGGTAGCATTGGATAAGCGACAAGTCATCTTGTCAGCCTTCAACCAGCTCAAAAGTGTGAGTGCCGGTAACGCGCGCCCCCTGGCATTTTAGGCCGAATTGTTGTGCCGACCTGAGTGAACAGAATGATTGTAGACAGCCATTGCCATCTGGATTTCGACAAGTTCGATGAGGACATCGACGACGTGGTGGCTCGCGCGCGGTCCGCGAAAGTCAGTCACATGCTGACCATCTCGACCACATTGGCAGGGTTCGACAAAGTATTCGGCGTTGCTCAGCGCTTTGACAATATTTACTGCAGCGTCGGCGTCCACCCGCACGAGGCGGAGCAAGAACCAGATACATCCGCCGCCGACATCATCAGCAGGTCAGAACCAGCCAAGGTGATCGGCATCGGCGAGACAGGCTTAGACTATTACTACGACCACAGCCCTCGAGACATTCAGAAGAAATGTTTCGCCACCCATATCGAAGCTGCCCAATCCACCGGCTTGCCCCTCATCGTTCACACCAGAGATGCGGACGAGGACATGGCGTCGATCTTGTCGTCCCATATGGCCGAGAAACCCTTCAAGGGTGTTCTTCATTGTTTCAGCAGCAGCGCTGCGCTGGCAGAGACTGCGATTGAGCTTGGCCTCTACATTTCATTCTCCGGCATTCTGACCTTCAAGAATGCACAAGAACTTAGGGACATTGCTAAAACCGTTCCGGAAGACAAGCTGCTGGTAGAAACAGACGCGCCATTTTTGGCGCCCATTCCCCATCGCGGTAAGCGAAACGAACCTTCCTTTGTGGTCCACACATTGAACCAGCTTTCAGAGATACGGGGCATGACGCCGGACACGATGGCCGAGCTCACCACACGGAACTTTTTCGAGCTGTTCGATAAAGCTGTCCCGCAGGAAACTGTTTGATGGATCGGCCATTTTACCGCTTCACCGTCCTTGGCTGCGGATCTTCCGGCGGCGTGCCGCGCATTGGTGGACATTGGGGCGCATGTGATCCCGATGAGCCGAAGAACCGTCGGCGCCGCTGTTCGCTATTGGTGGAAAGATTTGGTGATAAACCGGAACCCACCACTGTTCTGATCGACACGTCGCCGGATATCCGGGAACAGCTTCTTGATGCCAATGTGTCGAAGATCGATGCGGTGCTTTACACCCATGAGCATGCGGATCAAATGCATGGCATTGATGATTTGCGCATGGTGGCCATCAATATGTGGCGCCGGGTCGATGTTTATGCCGACAAAAGAACCCATCAGGTGATGATGGACCGTTTTGGTTACTGCTTCAAAACGCCGCCGGGCAGCGATTATCCGCCGATCCTGTCCGACCATCTCATTGATGACGACTTGACACCGATCGTGGTCGACGGCGCAGGGGGGCCCATTGAGGCCGTCCCGTTTTGGCAAGATCATGGCCGGATCGAAAGCCTCGGCTTCCGGATTGGAAACCTTGCCTATTCCAGCGATGCGGTTGGCATTCCGGATGAAAGCTTCAACCTTCTCAACGGCCTGGACTGCTGGATTGTGGATGCCTTGCGCTATACACGGCATCCGACCCATGCCAACGTGGACATGGCCCTGGAATGGATCGCACGGGCGCAGCCAAAACAGGGTGTGCTGACGAATTTGCATGTGGATCTGGATTATCAGACTCTTTCATCCACATTGCCGGCGGGCGTCACACCTGCCTTTGACGGCATGACCATAGAAATTCCCGCTTGATGAGAGTTCTCAAGCCGGTCGATTGGCAAAAAGGACCTTTCACCGTCAGTACAGATCCTGCTCGGCTAGATAAGAACCGGCTCCTGCATGAGCTCGGCCAGACCTATTGGGCACAAGAACTTCCCCCGGAGCTTATCTGGCAGTCGATTGAAGGAGCGATCCCGTTCGGGCTTTATGATGGGAAAAAGGGGCAGATCGGTTTTACGCGCGTTGCCACGGATGCGGCCCGCTTTGCTTGGGTTAGCGACGTCTATGTCAATGAAGCATGGCAAGGGAAGGGGCTTGGCGTCTGGTTGATGGAGTGCATGCTCGCTCACCCGGACCTCCAAACCATCCGCCGCTGGATGCTAGCGACCGACGATGCATTCTCGTTCTATGAACGCTTCGGGTTTCAGCGTATTGCCGACACCAAATATATGGTTCGCTGAATTTGCCGATATACCCTAAGCGACACTCACATTGTCCGTACGGGTTAGAAATTGTTCCACGGTCGCAATCAACCGTTCCACATTGATGGGCTTAGCAATGTATCCCGTTGCACCCACATTGAGATATTCCTCCCGTTGGCCTGCCAAGGCATTAGCGGTGAGAACCAAAATCGGCAACTCCGCGTAAGATCTTCCTGACTGACGGATACGTTTGATGGCCTCATCACCCGTCATCACGGGCATATTGATATCCATCAGAATAAGATCGAAGCTTTCTTCTTCAAGCCGGTCCAACGCTTCCTGCCCGTTTTCAACCACTACAGGCCGGACACCATCAATGAATTCCAGAGCTTCAAGTAGCATCTCCTGATTAACGGTATTATCTTCCGCGATCAGAATATTGAATAAACCCGACGGCGCCTTTTCGCCGATAGGTGCTTCAGCTAAAGGCTTTTGGGCAATGGTTTCAATGATTTGCGGCTGTTCCTTTTTCGCTTTTTGCAAGGGCAGGGTAAACCAGAAGGTCGATCCCTTACTCAATTCGCTATCAACACCGATTTCGCCTTCCATGAGGCCGACGAGGTCACTGGAAATCGCCAGCCCCAAACCGGTCCCCCCATGCTTTCGGGTGGCCGATCCGTCAGCCTGAGTGAACCGTCCAAAAACCGCTTTTAGCTGATCCGCCGCAATACCGGGGCCCGTATCGGTCACCGAGAATTTTACAAACCCACTTTCCAAGCGGGTTGCCTTTACGGTGACGCCCCCTTCATCGGTGAACTTAACGGCATTGCCTGTCAGGTTGATCAGCACCTGGCGAATTCTTTTTTCATCGCCAAGAAACGTTACGTCGCCTTCGATTAAGCACGCAGACGTTAGACCTATGTTCTTTTGCTTGGCGATCCCGGTAACAGCTTCTTCCGCTTGCTGAAGGAGGGACCTTAAGTCGAACGGCTCGTTCTCAAGTTTCATGAGGCCGGATTCGATCTTCGAAATATCGAGCACATCGTTGATGATGGACAGCAAGGAGTCGCCGGACGACCGGATCGTGGAAAGTTGTCTTTTTTGTTTTTCGTTGAGATCCGACCGCTGAAGGATCTGGGCCATGCCGAGTATGCCGTTCAATGGCGTCCGAATTTCGTGACTCATATTTGCGAGGAACTCGGATTTCAGACTATTAGCCGCAACAGCCTCATCTGTCTTGATTTGAAGCTCTTTCGTTGTTTCCTCGACCCGCCGCTGCAGCTCATCATTCATGGTCTCTTTGATCTTCGCATATTTGGCAATCCGCATCAGAAGCGTCGAGACAATCACCACGAGCAAAATCGACAAGCTCAGCAAGGCAAGGGCAATATTTCGCGACAGGCTGGATTTATCTTCGATCTCAAGGGAAAATCTCTCCAAGGCTTCTTCAGCCGGGGCCAGAGACGAGGCAATCGACGCCGTCGTCGCCCTCAATGCCTTGTCGATCTTTGTTTGTGAAAGCTTGAGCAGACGAAAATGTCGTTCTAATTGCCTCTTTTTTTGGTCGCTCTCAATGCCGGACAGGAGTCCTGTAAGTCCGGCATCGAGAGGACCTGGCACCTCATGAAGTAACGATGAGATACCGGAATTCTCTGTTCCTTTATAAAGCTGAAATAGACGCAAGGTTTCCGACACAGAAGCCCGGCCGTCACTGTGTTCCAAACGCTTTTCGATATTCGTTTGCAGATAAGCCTTGCTGTTGCGGACAATGGCTAAATTCGTTTTGAAGATCTCGATATTTTTGTTCACGCTGCCCAATCCAGCTTTTGTCTGTTCAAGAAGCTCCGGGCTAATCGCTTCGAGGTTTACACAAAGATCCATCAACAGGTCTTCTAACCTGCGCTGCATGGCCGTCAGTTCAAAGAAAGACCACGAGCGCCCATAATTCAGGTCCATAAGCTCTTTCTGCATTTCGGCCTGATAGACTTCTGCCTGTCTGAGAATGCCCTTGAGCTCCGCCTGCTCAGACTTGTCTACCGTGGTGGCCTTGAGCAAGGTCCAGCTGGCAAAAGTCAATACAATGGTAATGATAGGAACGGCGGCGAAGATTCGATGGTCTTTCATTGTTTCATCCTCTCATCCGCCGCGCTTTCGCTCCGAAATCTCTGTCCCGTTAATGAATGCAAGAATGCAATGATGTCATCCTCATCATTCTGTGAAAGCTCGTGTCCCAATTGAAAATCACTCATGATACGGACTGCCTGGCGCAAAGTTTCTCCAGAGCCATTGTGAAAATAGGGACCGGTCACTTCCACGTTTCGCAGAGACGGAACCTTGAATAGTGTCTCCGGGTCTTCTTCATGCGGATAGTCCTTAAATACGCCGAACTTCTGAAACAGATTGCCGCCGAATAGCGGGCCCTGATGACAGGACACACAGCCAAGGTCGATAAAGGCATTCATGCCGCGTCGGGACTGTGCCGTCATTGCTTGAGCATCGCCTGATACGAAATGATCGAATGGTGCATCATCCGTCACCAGTGACCTTTCGAATTCGGCGATCGCTTGCTTAATTCGCTCCGGCGTTGCTTCGCCACCATCGAACAGGCGGTTGAACGCGCCGACATATTCTTGGCGGGCTGATACGCGTTCCAAAATGAGAGACCAGTTCGACCCCATCTCATCTGGATGCGAGATTGGCCCTTCTACTTGTTCCTCAAGGGAGGACGCGCGTCCGTCCCAGAAGAACGCCACATGACCGACCAGGTTAAAGACCGTGGGGCTGTTTCGGGTTCCTGGCTTGCCCGAAATGCCGATGGCAAGCGGCACATTGTCATCGCCCCCTTCATCCAACCGATGGCAGGAAGCACAGCTAATCTCGCCGTTTTCGGACAGGCCCGGGTCATGAAAAAGCGCCGATCCCAAATCCACCAAACCATCATTCAGACGTTCCGGTCGTAAGAGTTTACCGAAGAATGTTCGGGCCTTTGCCAGATCCCGCTCTAAGGATAAGTCTGACGCCCCCGTCGATGCCGCTTCTGCCTCAATTGGTTGAATGATCGAGATCGCAGCCGATGTGTGTTTGTTTTCTGAAGCCTGAGCCGAGAAAAATTCAAAGTTCCACAAACTCACAAGCGCCACAGCCAAAACAAATCGCCTTGCGCAAACCAGAAAATCGCTCGTTGTTGCAAACAACAGCTCAATACGTTCCGCGTGCGTATTAAGAGTTGCGAAACCTCGGTCATTAGATACTCGGCGGCGTAACGCAAGATCAGGAGATATCATGGCAAAGTGTTTGATCGTGGAAGACAATGCCGTCAATCGCGAGATCTTCATCGAGGTATTGTCTGAGAGTGCGCATTCAATTGTCGAAGCTTGTGATGGAAGGGAAGCCATCGACGCGATTGATGCAGAGGAATTTGATCTGATCGTTCTAGACTTGCATATGCCGGAAGTCGACGGTTTTACAGTCGGTAAACATGCACGTAACTCAGAGACCAACAAGGACACGAAGATCTTGGTCGTTTCCGCAGCGGATGGTAGCGAGCTTGCGCGTACACGGAACGAGTTCAACGCCGATGCTGTGGTTCGCAAGCCTCTGGATGTAGACGAATTCATCACCGTCTCCGACAAGCTTCTATCGCACTAGAACGTGTGCACACGGCATCTATGCTAGACAAGAATTTTATCTCCTGAACATTGATCCAGGTTCACGGACATCGGGACATCCCCGGCGTCCGTAAAATCGTGTATGGCGCTGCCACACACGAAATCGAAACCAAGACGTTTGGCGATGACTAGGTCTTGATAATTCTCAATGCCATGAGCGAGCGACCGGCTTTGGGTCGCGACACAAGCGTGCCTTAGTCTTTTGGCCAACTCGGGCAATTGCTCCTTTTCAAGATGGGCAAGTTTCGGAACATGGACAGAGGTGATTGTCTTGCTGACCGTGTCATCAATATGTACCGCGCGATCCCGCTTGGAATAGGCCGCCTCCATGGCCAAATACTCGAAGAAATGCCGAATGGTGATGATGGTGTTTTCAACGGTGGAGGGGGGTGTATTAGGTGGTACACGCACGAGTTTCGGGATTAGCCTTTCAAGCGTACTCTTTGGTGCTTGCTTTAGGGCATGTTCATATTCCTTCCGGAACTTGGCAACCTTCAGATTATTGAAGTTGATGGAAAAAATGATCCGGCGAGGGTCCTGTTTTCGCGCCATCTTGAAAGCAACCCCAAGCGCATGCTCAAAAGCTAACAGATCAATACGCTTCGTATCTTCACTCTCAAGTAGATACTTGCTTTCGGCGAACTGCTTCTTACTCTCTACAAGATATCGCGGCATACAATTCAGGGCGATGGTGGCTCGTTTTCCCATCGCAACAACAGCTTGATATAGAATGTCCGTACTGCGCTGGTCGCGCGCATTTGGGCCGCCTCCGCGCATGGCTTTCGCAGATTGCTCTGCCGTCAGTTTAAGCAGATCTTTTAGCTCATCCGGCTTAAGCGTGCTTGCTTCACAGGGGATATCGAGTTCTGAGAGGGCTTCATGAGATTTAATCGCTTGATTGATCAGACCGGCAATCTCTGACATGAGATTCTTTTGTATCTTGCCGTAATTGTTGAAAAACAAAACGACAAAGGACTCGCCGAGGTCAACCAAGGCGGAATCGCCGTCCAGCTTTTGCCGAAAAATCCGTAGACAGATTTCCCGGATCGTCTTCTGGTGACGATCCCAATCTCCTTTGAATTGTTCTTTATAAACATCCAGATTGAAAAAAGAGAGTTGCGATCCAAAGATCTCGGCTTGAGTTTCGAGCAGCCCGTGCAGCGTCTGTTTTTGTTCGTTCGTGACGAATACTTTGGGCGAAGACGACATTTCGAAAGTGTCCCCCTTTTCTGTCGCTATACCAGAAGTTTCCCCTCTTCAATCAACTTAGGTTAGTATCATGGGTAACAGTTACGAATTTGTTGCAAATAGTTCATGTACGGAACTTCGATCTGCGTCGAACTATTCGCGCTCAAATACAGGTAAAATCAGAGTAAGAGGTCAGACCATGTCCAATCCAAATCAACTAGCGCGTATAGGACAACTCATTGGCGAGCCATCGCGTGCGGCGATCATCACTGCACTGATGGATGGCCGCGCGTTGACTGCGAAGGAGCTTGCTTCCTGCGCGAACGTTACGCCCCAAACCGCGAGCACGCATATCGCGCAGCTTGCATCCGCCAACCTATTGACGGTTGAGAAACAGGGCCGGCACAAATACCACCGTCTGGCTTCCGCCGAGATCGCTCAGATGATCGAAGGGATTATGGAAATCGCGCTACAGAACAATACACCAGTATCAAAACGGCTTTCAACAGGCCCGAAAGACAAAGCTCTGAGAAACGCGCGTACTTGTTATGACCATTTCGCGGGCCGGTTAGGGGTGAGCATCACCGATGCTTTGCTGGCGCAAGGACATATTGAGTTCGATGACGAGGCAGGGCTGATAACGGAGCAGGGGGAAGCGTTCTTTCAGCGGTCTGGCATCGCGCTGGAGGTCGGAAGAGGCAAGTCACGTCGCCCGATTTGCCGCCCATGTTTAGACTGGACGGAGCGCCGGCGTCATATCGGCGGCAAACTTGGCGCTGCAATTTGTTATCATTTCCTCGAAAGAAATTTCGTCCGGCGCCTGAAAGAGTCTCGAGCCGTCGAGGTCACACCGGCCGGCAGGCAGGCCCTCAAAAATCTCTTCGATATTCGTGAGATTTAGCCGTTTCGTGGGTCGCCACTGGGTTTTGACAAAGCGCCGGCATGGTGCGGTTTCAATACGTCCATCATTCACGATTTTCCTTCGATTTATCCTTAGTCACACATATTGGCCGGAACGGCTACTGAATTTAAGCCGATGATGTTCGAGGGATCACATGCTAAAGTAAAGCCGTCTGCCGCAAAAACAAACAAGACACAAGGCGAGGTAATCCAAGATGTCCATCAAAGAAACTGCCAGAGCATTTTTTGAATCTTGTGAAACCGGGGAAGGGTGGGATGGCTGCAAACAGTATTGTAAAAACGATGCCGGCTTTTCGGCACAGTCAGAACCTCTCTTGGAACTGAGATCCCTTGAAGACTATGCAAATTGGATGCGCGACCTACTTGGACCAATTCCGGACGGTCACTATGACCTTAAGTCGTTCGCCGTCGATGAAGAGCGTCGGAACGTATGTGCCTATGCAGTGTTCAAAGGAACACAGACCGGTGAAGGTGGCCCTGTCGCGCCCACAGGAAAAAGCGTTGCCACCGATTACGTCTACGTAATGCAGTTTGAGGGAGATAAAATCTCTCATATGACTAAGGTTTGGCATTCAGGCCTTGCCCTTCAGGCTTTGGGATGGGCGTAAGTTTCCGCGAGAGTTGATCTTTTGGCTAACGCAACGCTCCTTTGACGGAAGGCTTGTCGGTAAAAAGATGAAATAGCCGGGCTTAAACGAAAATAGAACTGAGGAAAGGACACGATGAGTCGGAAACAGGAAGTCGCTCTTATTGTCGGTGGTGGGCCGGGCATTAGTGCCAGCTGTGCGCGGCTTTTCGCGGAGAACGGTATGAACGTCGCCATCGCCGCGCGCACGCCGGATAAGCCCGTGCTGACTGATTTGAAAGAGAAACACGGCGCACATCTTTATGCTTGTGACGCTTCGGACAAAAATTCCGTAGACGGTTTATTTCAATCTGTTTCTGAAGACCTGGGCAGTCCCAAGCTGGTGGTGCACAATATTGACGGACGCATGAGAGACATTTTCCGCAAAGGCGTTGCTGAAGCGGACCCGGATTTGGTCCTTCAGGTCATGAAGAATTCCGCTTACAGCGCATTTCTCATATCGCAGCAGGCCGCGAAACACATGGAACAAGCCGAACTCGATAACACCGGCCATCGAGGCACGATCATTTTTACGAATGCCAGCGGCGCCATGAAAGGATTTGCAAAGAGCGCGGCGTTTGCCATGGCGTGCCATGCAAAGAAAGGATTGGCGCAGAGCATTGCGCGGGAGCTGAACCCAAAAGGCATCCATGTGGTACATGTGCCGATTGATGCGGCCATCGGCCGGACTCAGGAAGATGGATCACGCGCGCATTGGCTGGCGGGCGAAACCGTTGATGACAACATGGCCGATCCCAATTTCATCGCGGAAACATATTTGCAGCTTCACCGTCAGCACCGGTCCACATGGGCATTTGAGGTGATCCTGCGGCCTTGGACGGAAAATTGGTGAGGAACGCCGATTTGGGCCAGATTTTAGATATCTTTGAAATATTACAGAAAACCGCCCTTATCCACACCCCTAATTTTCCATAATATATATTATGCGCCTTTTGAATGGAAGGTTAGATACACCTTTTGTCTGGTCCTTGGTCTTACGAAAGCGGCTCAGTTTCCCTCTTTCAACAATGGAGGTTATGCCGATATTGATGCCCCATGGGGTTGATTGACGCACGGAATTTGTTCTGCTTACGTTCTTGAATGGACGATCTGTCACTCACTATCCATAAAGTCGAGTTGCGCACACTGGGCGATCTGCTGGAGCGGTATAGCCTCCATATCGAGTGCCTCAAATGCGGAAACTTTTCAGGCCTCGATGTGGCGAAGATCATGAAGATGCGGGGCCGCTACTGCACGCTTTACGAAGTGCGGACGGTCGCCAAATGCAAACGATGCCACAGCAAGAATGTGGAGCTGCTGATACGCGACCCGGTCATCCGAGGCGACCGTGCCTGGATTCCCAGACGCCCGCACACACGGAACGACTAGGGCATGATCATTTTTCATGGAAACATGATCATGCCTACGCATCACCGCCCGTGCGTTTCCAGGTGAAGTGTACAGTTCGTCGTTAGGAAATGCACAAAACAAAGACTCCGGAGTCGTTTTGCTATTGCAAAACGACTTTGGTCGCGCGATCGGACGGTTAACCGCCAATGTCGGATTTTGGCACTTAACCTGATCGCGCTCTAAGGCACAGCGCGCGCCTACCCGCTCCGCGCCAAATCGGCCTTCAACGACCGCGAGGCCAGATACATGTGAAACGCAGCCCAAAGCCCGATCAGCGATACAAGGGCCAAAGACCAGCGCAGCGCCGTGCTTGCGTCACCTGCTGCCGGTAGAAGCAAATCACTAAGCATGCCAATGGCCAGCGGCCCCAGGCCCAAACCGACAATGTTGGTGATAAACAAAAACACCGCCGATGTGGTGGCCCGCATGGCGGTCGGCACAAGCGACTGGCAGATTGCAAGCGCCGGTGCCAGGAAGATCGCGCCAAGCGTCGCCGGTACCAGGAAGGCAAGAATTCCCAACACCACCATGTCGGAAAGATAGAAGAAGAGTGCGAAGGGTGTTGAGAACGTCACGCCCATAGCCGGCAACCACATGGTCCAGCGCACATCCCGTTGCGCCATCTTGTCGGCGAGGACCCCGCCGAAGAACGTCCCTATCCCACCGAACACTCCGAAGATCAGGGCAAGCACGAGGCCGACCGTCCCGATATCCATCTGATGGGTGCGGACAAGGTAGGACGGCACCCATTGCGCGACACCATAACCGACCAGCGCACTGAGTGCTGAGCCAAAGCAAATATGCACGAAGGCACGCCGTGCAATCAAAATCCGCACAACCTCGCCAAGGGGCGGCTGTTCGGCGTCGTCGTGATGGCGGTTGTCCGCGAGACCGCGCGGCGGATCCCGCAGGGTGAAATAAACAATCAGTGCCAGGAACAGACCGGGCAAGCCCGCTGCCACGAAGGCCACACGCCAATCGAAGGCCGCCGCGATCTGGCCGCCGGCAAAGAAGCCGACCATGATGCCAAGGGGCACGCCCAGGGCGAAGATGCCCATGGCCGTCGCGCGCTCTTCAGGCTTGTAAAGATCCGCGATGATGGAATGGGACGGCGGGCTCGTGCCCGCTTCGCCAACACCCACGCCCATGCGTGCCAGGAACAGTTGCCAGAACTGCGTGGCCAGCCCGCACACCACGGTCATAAAGGAAAAGAGAGCGAGCGAGACCGAGATGATTGTCTTGCGGCTATGCCGGTCTGCAAAGCGGGCGATGGGAATGCCAAGCGTCGCGTAGAAGAGACCGAATGCCAACCCACTCAACAAGCCCAGCCAGGTGTCGCTGACCTGAAATTCATCTTTGATGAACGGCAGCAGGATTGAGATGATCTGACGGTCAACAAAATTGATGAGATAGACCACTGTCAGCAGGAAGAGCACGTAAGCACGATAGCTAACTTGAAAGCCAAGCAAGCTGGCGTGGCTTGGATACCCCGGCATGCCAAGCGTTGACGAGGCACTGACGCTCTGCGCGGTCTGCCCTGTGGCCGTGGGAGTGACCGTCGATCCTGCCTGCCCCTGCGCGGTGACGCCAACTGCTGGCGCAAGCTTGCGATCTTCCTCCATAGGCCCCGCCCTACCTCCTAATGTTCCTTAGTCGAATGATTTTTTCGTTGTGATACGACTTAATGAGAGAATATAGGCGACTTGGTTTGCACGGCCAGGGCGGGCTTGGCGAATTGGAAGGTCACATCGATAGGATTTTCCAATCCACTCTCAGGAAGCGCTCGCACTATTCCTTACCGAGCTAGGAGTTTCGTAGCAGATGGGGGCGGCGACACCCGTTATTCCACAGGTTTGATCACTCCGCAGGCGACGCGCCCACCCGATCCGCCTATGGGCTGTGTCAGATGATCGTCCACATTCTCATGGATGATCAGGGTGCTGCCGTCCTTATCAAGTAAGGCGGGTTTGCCTCCTCGCCCGTCAATTGAAACTAACTCCGTGTAAAGCTCTACCTGAGCGAAACCGTCCACGCCAACAATCAGGTTTGGAAGATTGCCGGCATGAGGGCCTTCCGGGTGAAGGAAGCCGTGGGGCCGTCCCGATGGCATGATGTGTCCCTTGGCGTTCTTGAAACGAGCGCCCTCGTCGCAAACCCCAACCGCGTGAAAATGCATGCCATGTTTGCCCGCCGTCAGCCCTTTAACACGAATTTCGATTAAGACGCCTTCGCTCCCTTGAATAAGAGCTGCTGTTCCGATCGGGTCACCGTCGAGGTTCAATATATCGCTATTCGCCTTTTTCCCGATCTCCTGACCGGTCGCCGCGCTGCCTGATGCCATAATGACAAAGAAAAACAAGGTGGCGATTGGATTCTTCAGGAACGACATGTTGGCAGCCTTTGCATCTCACACTTCACTTAATGTGTGAGATAGCGTTGGCCGTGATTACTGTAAAAACGATTATTCCTATGCGTCTGATAGGTATCGTCAATCACACGCTTGCTGCCTCGCACGATCTCGCGGACGGAATAGATCGTGTCCGGATGACTTTGAGCTATGCGGCCACACATGCGGAACGGCGGACGCACGCTGCATGAAACACACTGCATGCCATATCCTAGATCTTTAGCGTCAGCACCAGCGGTGCGTGATCGGAAAACTTGTTAATCCAATCGTCTTTCTTTGTAACGGAAGTGAGTTCTGCCCAGCCGCCCACATGAACCAAGGCGCCGTTACCATTTTTCACAGGTTCAAACTTCAGATGATCAGCCGCGAACACATGGTCCAGATCCGAAGGAGGATATTTTGATTTGGACCCATTGAAGAATGTCGCCGAATGATCCTTCTTCAAACGAACCATGCCGTATCGGGCGAAGCGATTTTCTACATTGCCGATCTCTTGCGCGCCGGAAAAATCCGGACCTCCGTCCTTAATGTTCATTCCCATGAAATTCATATCGCCGATCACGATAAAGTTGGCTTGGGTGTTTTGGATCTTGTCCAAAGCCTTTTTGAGATTGATGGCGTGTTCCACCATATCGTTGCGCAGCCCCATCCCCCGTGCTGTGGGCATGCTTTTAAAATGCACGAACATGATTGGAATGTTCTGGTTCTTATGTGTGACCGTCATCACCCCCCCTGGCCGCAAGCCCGGATTACCGGATTTGAATTCTTCCCGCTGCGAGAAGAAGGACCTCAGTCCCTCGCGAACGCCGATGAGTATTTCTTGAGTTTGGGGCCCCTCTGTGATGACAAACGAATAACCAGACAATGCGTCGGTCATTTCCTGATAAACGGCCTTCCCCTTCACTTCGGAGATTCCGAAAATGTCGGGTTTCTGATCCTTCATATACTGAACGACCCGATCAACCCGCTTCTTTCGCGCGGTCTTCCCGCCCCCTTTTCCATCGAAATGTTCAATGTTCCATGAAATGATCTTTAGAGGCATGGCTGTCGTCTCCTTGGAGATCAAGGTCTACCCGATAGAATAGCAGACTTTCGCGCTGCTAAGCTTTATGACGTAAGACAGATGAAGATGTGCGTCATCCAACACCCTAAGCGGAATGCCTGGCCTTATGACATGAAACTCTTCACGCCAGTCTCGGATGGGACGCGGGCCAGCGGCCATACAGCAGCAAGTAGATCAGAGGTGAAAAAGAGCCGATGAGAAGCGCCAGAACCACCCAGCCCCATGGGTTTCTTCCGGCTTGGCGCGCATCGTTCACCATCCACACGATCCAAATCAAGATCATGATCACCAAGTCGACCCAGATCTGAACGTTGGACCAACTGTTTGAAATGGTCGCCGTGATATCCGTGCCATCCACCAGTAAAGCAGCGGCGGTCAATGCACCGAGGAACAGAATAGACACGACCCCAAAGGCACGGCGCTGCCCGGCCTCTGCAGTTTCTTGCGCACCGGATGTGGCTACGGAGGCAGGCCAGCGCTGATGCACGACCATATAAATCAATGGCGAAAAGGCACCAAAGATCAAACCGGCAATCACCCAGGGCCAACCGTTGCGGCCGTGCTTTCTCGCATCTTTCAGGACCCATGCACACCAAAAGATCATGGCAATGACCAGATCGAAAAATATCTGGAGCGATGTGTAATTGTGCGTGATGGCGGCGGGAAAACCGCCCGTTCCATCAGCAATGACGGACCAAACCGTCAGGACGGAAAATGGAACCAGGATGACGATTGCGAATGTTCTTGGGTTCATTTGGACCACCATTTTCACCGTTTGTAGCAGTCGCTACACACTGGTGTCAATAGCGTGTCAATGATGTTTTGTCCGTCTACCTCATACCTGGCGCTTAGTGCTCAAGCGAATTCGTTGGTGACAGCGCAAGTGCGCTGCACAAGTTCGTCAAGCGAGATTTCATCGTAACCCGCCAAGGTCACCCCAACCCGTCCATTCCAAGGACGTATCCAATGTTCAGGAATGGGTTTGCCTTGAAGTCCCCACAGCGCGCCAACGGTAGCACCGTTACAATCCGTATCGAGACCGGCTGCCACAACAGAGCCGATCGCCGCCGAGAAATCATCGAGGTGCGAGAAAAATGCCCAGACCACCAAAGCAAGATTGTTGACCGTGTGAACCGGCGACAAGGATTCGTAGCGCGCACGAATTTTGTCACCGCCTTGCGTATCCCCGGCCAAACTGAGCCCAAATCGGACCGCGACATACGCGTCACTATCCTGCGGGATCTGTTTTAGAGCCTCTTCAAGGGCAGCATGTGGTTCTTGGTTTGCAAGAGCGGCACCGAACGCCGCAACGAAAACAGCTCCGTATACCCCGTCTCCCCGGTGCGATAACTCAGCATCCCTGCGGGCAAGGTCAGCTCCCTCCTCTGGCCGTCCGGGACAAACCCAGCCATATACATCCGCCCGAATTTGGGCGCCAATCCAATCATTGTAAGGATTGTCAGAGCATAAGCTTAGGTCAAAACCGGGATCACCGCGTTCCGCGAACCATTCATCGGCATTCACCAGCAGCGTGCGATAAGCCGCCCGCTCTGCCGTATAGGTCTGAGCTGCGGGCAACAAACGCAACCACATTTGTGCCACCTGTGCGGTGGTAAATCCACGCCCATATTGTTCCAGTATGAGCAGCGCCAAAAAACTGTAATTGATATCGTCATCGGGTTCGCTGCGCATGATGTGGCCGCGGCAGCATTCCTTCGTGATGATCTCATTTTCCGCATACGGTATATAATCACGAGGTGCCACGGCATCTACACTCTTCAGGTAATCCGTGAGCGCATCGTGTCCTTTGAACATGGATAGACGTTCCACGGGTTTTCCCAACTGGCAGCCGGATATGCGCCCGATCCAAGCATTCCGAATTCTAGTCTCAAGGTCGTTCATCAGCTCTTCCCATAGAAAAGAAGCGGATCAATGATCCGCCTCCTTCCCAGTCGCAAATTACTTTCGAAACTCTACCACATGCCGTGTTGCTGCAATTCGGCACGGCCGACAACCATGTGATGAACTTCATCGGGACCGTCCGCGAACCGCAGGTGGCGCATATCCGTGTACATTTCCGCCAGCGGCGTCCATTGGGAAATCCCGGTGGCACCATGCATCTGAATGGCCTGGTCGATGATTTCGCACACTTTTTCCGGCACCATGGCTTTCACGGCACTCACATAAACGCGTGCTTCCTTGTTTCCCAGCACGTCCATGGCTTTCGCCGCCTGCAAGACCATCAAGCGCATGGCATCGATTTCGATACGGGCGCGGGAAATCACTTCAATATTCTTGCCAAGCTTCGCGATAGGCTTGCCGAATGCCACGCGGGAGCCCGCGCGCTTGATCATCAGCTCAAGAGCCTTTTCCGCCTTACCGATGGACCGCATGCAGTGGTGAATACGTCCCGGACCAAGACGCACTTGAGAAATTTCGAAGCCTCTGCCCTCTCCCAGCAGAATATTTTCCTTCGGCACACGGACATTATTCAGTTTGATATGCATATGCCCGCGCGGCGCATGGTCTTTACCGAAGACCTCCATGCCTTCAAGGATTTCCACGCCTGGGGTGTCGATCGGCACCAAGATCTGAGATTGCTGTTTGCTTGGCGGCGCATCGGGGCTCGTCTTGACCATGGTGATCATGATCTTGCAGCGAGGGTCGCCGGCGCCGGAAATGTAAAACTTCTCGCCATTGATGACCCATTCGTCACCTTCCAGAACGGCACTGGTGCTGATGTTCTTTGCATCCGAGGACGGCAAATCCGGTTCCGTCATGGCATAGGCCGAACGGATTTCACCGTTGAGAAGTGGTTCGAGCCACTGCTTCTTCTGTTCCGGCGTGCCGACCCGTTCCAGCACTTCCATATTGCCGGTATCGGGCGCACTACAGTTCAGTGATTCAGAAGCCAATGGCGATTTGCCCAGCTCCGCCGCGATGTAGGCATAGTCAAGATTTGTCAGACCCTGGCCGATTTCAGATTCCGGTAAGAAGAAATTCCATAAGCCGTTTTCCTTGGCGGCGTTTTTCGCGCCTTCAAGCAGCTCCAGCTGGCGGGGGTGCCAGCTCCAGCGGTCTTCTTTTTCATTGTCGAGCGCGAAGAATTCTTCGGTAATCGGATCCACATTGTCCGCCATGTGCTTTTTCACGGCCGCCATAAGGGGGCGCGCCTCATCCGACATGGCAAGCTGAAAGAGGTCTTGGTTGAGTTCAGACATTCTGTCTACTCCCTCGGGGTTTTGTGTTCTTAGATACCCCTTCCCTAGCAGTAATTTGCAGGTCCGTTAAGGCATCTTGGTATAGGAGGGAGGCTTAGGCCTGTGCTACCGCGGCGATCGCCAGGCAGATTGTCACCGTCACAGTTAGCGGCAGGCGTAGCTTGCGGTACCACGCCGGAGCGTCGGAGAGCTTATAGGCGCTTACATCCAGAGTGCCGATGGCAATGAAGGCAATGGCAAGGATCAGCAGGCTCACCCTGTCGGGCATGAAAAACGCCGACCAGCCAATAAGAGATGGCAGAATGCTGATGGCCAACCGGATCGCCAGGGAGCGTTCATCGCCTTCTTCCGACTCGGACATGGCGATGCCCCAGCGCACCCCTCCTAAGAAGGACAGGATCAGCGCGCCATAGGCCACCAGCGCCAGGTTGAGTTCCGGCCCTAGGACGTCTCCAACAAAGACTTGCGCAGCCGCCAATCCAACAAAAGGCAACGCTCCCAGCCCGCCAAGCCAAAAGGCCGATGCCGGAATCTTCGTCCTTTTGCGGTACATGGGGTAATGAGACATCGCCTGGCCTAAGACCCCTTCAAAGACGCCGCTCGATCGAGCTGCCCTTCAATGGCAGACGTCACGGCGCCCGACAGCGGAGATACCGGCGATGCAAACCAATCCACAAGCCGCCCGTCTGGGCCAACCAGATATTTGTGGAAATTCCAACCCGGTTTGGCTTCCGCGCCAAGCGTATCCGCCGCCCATTGATAAAATGGATGAGCCTCTTCTCCTTTAACGGTCACTTTTTCCGTCAAGGGAAAGTCCACATCGAAGTTGACCTCACAAAAACGCTTGATCTCTTTTTCGGTGCCGGGCTCCTGACCGCCGAAATCGTTGGACGGAACACCCAGGACGATCAGCCCGCGATCCCGATATGTTTCCCACAGTTTCTGCAGGTCTCCATACTGGCGGGTAAAACCGCAGCGGGACGCCGTGTTGACCAAAAGAACAGTCTTTCCTTCGAATGACGACAAAGAAAGCTCGTCCCCGTCGATGGACGTAAAGCTGAAATCGTAAGCCGAGCGTTCGGCCGCTGAGGCGCTGGCAGCGCCAAACGAGACCAAAAGGCCAAATACAAATCGAAAGATCATGGACCGTTTAGTGAGATAATGGGGCATCAAAATTTATATGTCTTAACTGGGCCCTAGATCACCGCTTCGCTCCGTACAAAAAACGGCATCCAGTGAACGCGATCATACAAGGAGACGACAACTACGGCTAGCGTCGTATTGTCCGCATTCTGATCAGGGGAGACTTCTGATGACAGTAAGACAATCTGCGTTCGTGATCATAAGCGCATTGCTGGTGATCGGTTGCGGTGAAGAAGAACCGGGGGGTCCCTCCAAACCAATTTTCGAGATCACTCAAACGCCCCAGAACATGGGCATTTCCCTGTCGCCTGACAAATGTATCGCCTCAATCCTTTTTGATGCAGCTGAATTGCGCAGTTCTGGCGAAACGCCTGTTACCTTGGACATTAAGATCCCCTTGTCCGCGACCAAGGGACAAACGGACATGATCATCTCATCAAGTGGCGTTCTTTCTGGTCCGGGAACGGCCAAGGCCAATGCCACCTTCAATGGACAGTCTGTCACCGTCTTTGAAGGCACCGAATCGACAGATCCAGAATGGGTCTACACGGGTAAAATCACCGGTATTGACGGCATTGATGAAGTGTCTCTCAGTGCAGAGCTTGCGGGCGAAGAAGAGACACTGTTTGTGGTGGATGATCTGGACCTCGTGTTGGAAGCTTGCCAGGAAGACGAAAAGTAACTTGCGCGCCCCGGCAAGGATCTAGGTCTATTTCTGAGCGCCTTTCTGAAGCGCTTCCACAGCCGCTTCGAACCCATCTTGGCTCATGGGAGACAGATCCGTGATCGAAGAAACTGTGAGTTTGGCGCGATAGGCCCCGAGGTGTCCGTAACGGCCACCTTGCTCTAGCGTGCCTTTCACGTCCAGTTTCAGCGTGACGAAGCTGCCCCGCCCCTCTTTCACATTCATATGCTGATTGATTTTCTGCCAGATATCGCCGTCCGCCTCCATCCACCATGGCCCTTGCGTACCATCTGCGGGATAAAAATCGCTCTGCTCGAAGCCGCTTCGATAGTAACCGCGATAGGTTTGCTCCACCGCCACCGGCACTGGCTTGGTCGTCGGTAGATTCAGCGTTCCCTCTTGCGCGGGTGGCTTTCCGTATCCTGCAAAGATAATCACCCCACTGATGACCAAAATCAGAATGGCCGCCAAGGCGGCAGGAATGCGTGAAAACAGTCTGGCCTGCGACCCTTTGGGCAATCCGTTACCGGCAATCCAAACCCCAACGGCAATGACCGCGGCAAATACCTGCCAGCTCAAGAAGGCAGTCAGCCGGTTTAGTCCACGCGTAAAACCATCGCCCGTTGGCTCGGTGGTCTGGAGCACAACAATCGACCCCATATAAACAAGCGCCCATAGACCACTCAGAATAAAGAAAAATCTGTTTTCGCTCATGTAATGTCTCAATTCGGATTTCCGGCATCTGACTCAGAAACTCTAACACGCACGCATCAAAAAGGGCGGCCCGATGGACCGCCCTTTCACAAACAGCAACGCTGTCAAATGTCAGTTCTTACCGTCGCCTTTGCCACGAACGTTTTCCAGCGGATCGAAATTGCCATCGTTTTCGCTCTGCTCATCCGCGATCACATAACCAGCGCCAGCCGCCGCGATTGCACCGGCGACGCATCCACTTGTGCCAAGGCCAGCCACCAATAGCAGGGAAACGAGTTTCAGTTCTTTGAGGGGCAAGGTCACTTTGTTCTCCTAAAGTTAGCGCCGGAACACCGTGCGCTTAATCAGATAAAAAATCGAAATCACAACCAAATAGCCAACGAGTAGCGACAGGGCATATTCCCAATAGCCCTGTTCAAAAATCGGCGGCAATCGGAACGCCGCCCCATTGGCCAAGACCGGCAGCATCACATCGAATGCCAAGTGCACCAAAGATGCGCCCAAGGAAATGGCCAAAATGCGGCGGTAATCGTTCAATAAATAAGTTGCGCCCAGGGCGATTAACAGACCCTGAACGGCATTTACGTTGGCATAGCCCCGGCGCATGAAGTCCAGCGCTTGGTCCACATAGAGCCAGACGTCTTCCATATGCTGCCCCCCAACATTTCCCTGCTCAATTGGGGGACAGCATACCGGAAGCGCTGTGGTTGAGGAACCGGAAGCTTAGCAACACCCGCCCGGCGATGGCTGGGCTTCAGTTTTCGTCGGCATTTTGGCATCGCCAAAAACCTCCAGGTCTTCATGGGTATGGAAGAACTCCCACACGATGCCGCTTGGGTCTTGTGCCCAATGCTTGTCGGACCGCGCGAAACAACAGGTGGCATCCTTGTCCTCGACGGTGGCCTGCTGGGCCCCTTCTAGCCGTTCATGAAGCTGATCAAGCGACGCGTCATCGCTCACTTGAATGCCCAAATGGCTCAATCCAGGCTTATCCCCGCAGGACGTTGAAATCGCGAAATTGACACTCGGATCGTCCAGGCGCCACTGAGCATAGCTGGGCTTTTCACGCGTGGGGCCGGTTCCGAACATGGCCGTGTAGTAGGCGATGGATTCGGACAGATCGGTCACGGTCATATGGACGTGTAGTCTTTGAGGGATGGTCATTGGATTTTCCTTTCAGTCGACGATATCACTAGTTTTCTAGTTATTTATGGGCAAATTTTTAGGCCGCATCCTCTGCCGTTACCGCAAGACCGGCACAGCAGTTTTCGAGCAAATGGCTGGATAGGTTTCGAATTGCCTCAAACTTCACCTGGTTGAGAACCTCCCGCCCCTGTTTCTCCTGTTGAATGATGCCGACCGAGGCCAATGCCGCAAGATGATGAGCCAGCGTCGAAGGGGGCACTTCTGTTAGCCGTTGGATATCCCCGACGGTCAGTCCGTTGGGGGCGGCCTGGACCAATTGGCGCAACACCAGCAGGCGCGTTGAGTTCCCTAGTGCCGCGAATGTCTTCGCTGCTTTGTCGTCAGTCAGTTTGCTCATAAAGCCTATATAACTAGTTTTATCGTTATTTCAAGAAAAATCCAACGGCAAGGCGGGCGCGTATAGGGGACAACCCTCCACGCTAGAAGTTGAGTTAGTTGAATAGATGAGCGCGTCAGATACGGCATCAGAAATCGGTCACTTTTCAGGCAAGGTGCCCACGTGGCGGCTCGCAGGCTATGCTGCCCCCGCGGCTGCCCTGGCGACGCTCGCGCTTCCGCTTCAGGTCTTTGTGCCCACACTTTACGCTCAGGAAATTGGCGTTAGTTTCGCAACGATCAGCACGGTTCTGCTTCTGTCGCGCCTATGGGACATGTTCACCGACCCCGTCATCGGTATTCTGAGCGACCGCATCCCCACCCCCTTCGGACGGCGCAGAACATGGATGGTGGCCGGAACACCCTTGTTGCTCTTTTCGGCCTATATGCTTTTTCTGCCGCCCGATGGCGCTGGTTTCTGGCACTTACTGCTAAGCCTTATCGGTGTCTACACATTCGGAACGATGCTGGTGGTTCCCATGAATGCGTGGGGCTCGGAGCTTACGGATGACGTACACGAACGAACCCGCGTGCAAGCATTTCGTACCGGCGCAGGTTTGCTTGGTGTTGTGATTGCCCTTGTCACACCCGCCCTTCTGGGCTTTGGCACCGATGAAGTCCGGCAAACCAGCGCCCTGATCGGCCTTATGGGGGTCATCGCCCTGCCCCTTTTGTTGTCTTTTGCCGTATCTGCTGTTCCTGATCCTGCCCATCACCGTTCCCTGCGCAAGGAACGTTTCGAAATAAGGCCTGTGGTTCGAGATTTATGGGCCAATCGCCCCTTGAGGACGCTTTACGGTGCATTCCTTCTGAACAACATCGCCACGGGTTTGCCAGCCGGATTGTTCCTGCTGTTTGCGAAGCACAAAATCGGTGCGCCGGAAGATGCGGGGCTCTGGCTCGTCCTGTTCTTCGGGTCCACGATTGCTTCCCTTCCTCTCTGGCCGTGGGTCTCAAGGCGCATTGGAAAGCGTAACGCCTGGATTGGCGGCATGCTGGGGGCCTGTTCATTGTTCGTCTGGAGCCCCTTTCTCGGCATCGGAGACAACACGCTTTACACAATCATCGTGATTGCCACCGGTATTTGTGCTGGCGCAAACCTGACACTTCCCGCATCCATGCTGGCCGACATTGTCGAACAAGACCGAGGCGGCAGCGGCCCGTCGCGCGCCGGTATCTTGTTCTCCGTATGGGGATCAATTGCAAAACTGTCAGCCGCGCTGGCCGCTGGCGTGTCCTTCGGCGCATTAAGTCTTGCGGGCTTCGACGCCCAAGGGACGAACGGTGACTTCCAACTGTTTGTCTTGGCGGCCTTTTACGGATTGGTCCCAGTGGTCCTTAACCTTGCGGCGGCAATGGTCATCTCGCGCTACTCACTAGGTGCTGCGGCCGCGCCTCTCTCGCCAAAAGCGGCAGAAGCCTAGCATTTGGCCGCAAAACAAGCTTACCCGTTTGTTAACGCTTTTCCCCCACGCTCTTGAGTGTGGTTTAATAAGGGCTTGGGGGAATGAACATGTCCGAAACACTTTATGATCGATTGGGCGGCGCGCCTGCCGTCTCTGCTGCCGTAACCGATTTTTACGACCGGGTCTTGGCGGATGAATTGCTAAAGCCATTTTTTGGCGACAGCGACACGAACCAGCTTCGCCGGAAGCAAATAGCCTTCATGACATTCGCGTTTGGCGGCGCACCAGACTATAAGGGCGAAAGCATGCGCGCGGCCCACGCCAAAGCGGTCGCCAATGGGCTCAACGATGGCCATTTCGACAAGGTTGCCGGTCACCTGATTGATACGCTGAAAGGTCTCGGCGTTGCGCAAGACCTCATCGATGAAGTCATCGGTATCGTGGGCACCACACGGGACGATGTTCTCAACCGAGACAGTGCCACCCGCGCAAGCGGTTAAGGCGGGCGACCGCCAGACAAATAGAACTTGCAACAAGGTGCCGCATCATTTCACTCTTTCACATGGATGATGATCGGCTTCGCGGCGAAAGTGTCTACTGTCCTCTTCAGTGCGCTCTCTGATACACTTTGGGACGAATTGATATGCCCTAAGTGAATGAGAGCGCTTTATGACTGCTGCGGCCGAACCGAATGTCGACTTAGATTCTTTCGCGCAAGAGGTTCGAGGTTTTCTCGACACGAAACTTACGCCCGACCTCAAGCGGGCCGGTAAACTCTGCGCCGGTATCTATGCGGACCGCCCGGTCGCTCAAGAATGGCTCGGCATATTGAACGAACAAGGATGGGCCGTGCCCACCTGGCCCGTGGAACATGGCGGCACGGGCTGGACGCTCGGCCAACATCATGTGTTTCAACGAGAGCTACTACTCGCAAATGCCCCGCCTGTGACGCCCAACGCGACGCGCATGGTAGGCCCCGTCGTCATCGCCTTCGGAACGGAAGAGCAGAAGACACAGATTCTGCCCCGCATTCAGTCCGGAGAAGACTGGTGGGCCCAAGGCTATTCGGAACCCGGATCAGGCTCCGATCTCGCCTCGCTGCAATGCCAGGCACGCCGCGAGGGCGATCACTACATTATCAACGGAACGAAAATCTGGACCACGCATGCTCAGTGGTCAAATAAAATGTTCTGCCTGGTCCGCACCGACAATTCCGGGAAGCCGCAGCAAGGAATTACCTTCTTGCTATTCGACCTTGACCTGCCGGGCATCACTATTCAGCCCATCATTTCGATTTCCGGCGATCACGAGCTCAATCAAGTTTTCTTCGACGATGTGCGGGTGCCCGCATCGGCCTTGCTCGGAGAAGAGAATGATGGCTGGACAGTCGCCAAATATCTTCTTCAGTATGAACGGGGCAATGCGTTTTCTCCGGGCCTTCAGGTCCGATTAACGGAGGTGCGCGCCCTGGCGAGAGCGGAACGCGACGGCTGGGGTGAACCGCTCATTGAGGATTCGTCATTCGCGCGCAAAATGGCCGAAACGGACATTGAACTCGTAACGCTTGAAGCGCTGGAGGCTAAGGTGTTCGGCGCGGCGGGCCGGGGTGAGCCTACGGGCGCTATGTCGTCCATCCTAAAGGTACGCGGTACGGAGCTGCGCCAGCGGGTCACTGAGCTTGCCATTGAAGCGGCGCATTACTATGCCGGTGTTTTCCAGCCGGAAGCGAGGGATCCGGGCGCGAACGTAGCGCCGATCGGGCCGGAAGATGCACTGACGGCCATGCCCCAATATCTCAATGACCGGGCGGCGTCGATCTATGCCGGGTCAAATGAAATTCAGCGCAACATCATGGCAAAGGCCATTTTGGGCCTGTAAGTTCGGGCTCTCCGCTCAATCTGCTTCGATGAGTTGACGTGCGAACGTGATCACGCTGTCCGCCACCAATTCCGGTTGCTCCGGCAAAATGGCATGCCCTGCGGGATCGGCCAGTACCACTTCAACGCGATCTTCAAAGGTGGATTGCAGATAGTCCGACGCACCTTCTTTGGGCGCAATCCGGTCTTGAACGCCTTGAATGATCAACATGGGGGCTCTTCCGGCGCTCTGCCATTGGTCGCCTTCGGTAGCGGGCGACGCACGCCCCTGCAGGACCGCAGTGTTGCCGTGCCAGCCGCGAAGCCAATAGTCCGGAATGCCATTTTCCGTGGCGAAGAATGCAAAACGTACATCCTCCAAGCGTTGCGATCCCGTGCGAAGGGGGTCAAAGCAATTTCGCAAGGCACGAGCCGCCTCTTCCGGCACCGGCTTGTATCCGCCGGCAGCGATCAGCACGACGCCCTTTATACCGCTGGGATATTTGAAGGCTGTTGCCCTCATAACGCGGTTTCCGAACGCGTGTCCGACGAGGATCGTATGTGCGCCCCCCACTTGCGCACGATCTGCCTTGAGCACGGCGTTAATGTCATCCGCAAGGTCATAAAGCGTGAAAACCCGCTTCGGCAGATCGGTCCCGCCAATTCCCGGCGCCTCGATAGCCACGGTTCGAAAGCCGGCCTCTACCAGGGCATCGGCCAATTCATTGAAGTCACTGGCTTCGCGGCCAGCACTCGCCGCCAGGGCAATACGCGGTCCGGTGCCTTGCGTATAATAGACGATGGTGCGCCGGTCTCGCTCTATCTCTTGGCGAACCCCCACCGCATCCCGCGCCTTTGATCCTGGAAATGGCTGAATCACGTAGAGCCCACCGGCCAGCAGGGCAACAAACAATGATGTCACCGTCCAAACGAACCGCATCAGGCCCCCTGTTATGTTATCGCGGTGTGGCGAGCCCTCACCTCCTAGGAGAGACCGCACGTGGATCACCGCGCATTCCTTAGGAACGCTCGCGATGATGTTCGTATATCCTTGTAGGCTAAACTCGCGCCTCGGGGAACAGACGCAAGAAATTCTCTGTATAGAACTGTGTCTTGATGCCTTCGTCCAGATCACCGATCGTGCGTTCAAAACGCCCGATGGGATCTTTCGTGCCTTCGATGTGCGGATAGTCGCTTGAGAAGAGATAAAGATCCGGATTGGATTGCGCGATCATGTTCGCCACATCTTCGTGCGGCATCGGCGTAAAGCCCATCTGTTCCGTAAGCTGCTCTGACGGCCGCCGTTCGAAACGCACGGATTTGTCATTGCGGCTATAGGCCTTGGCAACAGCATCAAGACGCCGAAGCATTTCCGGCACCCAGCCCGCCCCCAATTCGACGGCAGCGCCTTTAAGCTTCGGATGACGTTCAAACACGCCGTCGATGACCATCATGCTTAAGAACATCTCTGGCGCCTGATGCAAAACGGTGGCGTCCTTCGTGCGGACGTTTTCCCCACCACCAAGCCAATCCTTGGTTTTTCCACGCCCATTATTGCTCCATGGCTCGCGGATCTGGAGTGGCGCGCCCCCCACATGCAGGAGGAAAGGCACGCCAGCTTCGGCAAGCCGGGCCCAGAACCCTTCCAGCTCCACATGGCCAGGCGCACGCTCAAGCGGCGCACGATGCGGCACCCAAATGGCCTTAAGCCCCTGGTCGATCGCCCATTCAAGCTCTGCAACGGCATGATCGGGGTCGTCCAACGGTACAATGCCCACCCCCATCAGGCGGGGATCGTCCGCACAGAAATCAATCATATGCCGGTTATGAGCGCGGGTGGCGCCATACCGCAGGTTTAACGGCTTCTTGGAACTGGGATGGAAGGGAAACGCCACGCTGTGGGTTGCGAATACAAGCTGCTTTTTGAACCCAAGCAGATCCATGGCAACGGACCGGTCAGCGGCCGTGAACGCGCCCAGCGCTTGTATTTCTTTCGATTTCTCGATGAGCTGATCGCCCAGATCGATCTGTGCCTGCCGGTGCGTGTCGCTATGCCGTCCGCCCTGTCCCATGATCTCCGCGACTTCTTCGTCCGTCACGATAGAAGCGGAATAGCTCACTTCCGGAACGTCGTCGCGAATATTGGGATCCGCATACTTCTTCAGAAAATCCGGCAGCTCCATAATGTGGCTATCGGCATCGTAGAAATCATATGTCGCGGGTGCATAGGCCATGGGTTTCCTCGCCTTCTCATTATGTTTTTGCCATTAAAACCGTATTTGCCAAAAGCGACAAGGTTCGGCCCCTTTCCGGCCATAGTCCGATGATGGTATCGCGCCCCATCAACCACTGGTGGGGATATGACCGCATCGCGATATATTTTCTGGGCAGCGGTTTCGTTCATTTTTGTAGCGGTTATCGGCGCGGCCTATTTCTTTTCATACGAGCCGAACCGGCAGTTGCATCCCGTACGCGGCATTGATGTGTCACATCATCAGGGGCTGATCGATTGGTCTCAAGTGGCGCAGGATGATGTTTCGTTTGTCTATATGAAGGCAACGGAGGGAGGCGACTTCATCGATCCACGCTTTCAGCAAAACTGGTCCGACAGCCGAGATGCGGGCATAGCCCGAGGCGCCTATCACTTCTTTACTTTTTGCAGACCCGCGGCATTACAGGCGGCGAACTATATCGCGACGGTCCCGAAAGATAAGGCGGCGCTGCCGCCCGCTCTGGACCTCGAATATATGGGCAATTGCCGGGCGCGGCCCACGGTCGAGGAAATGCGCGAAGAGATCAACACCTGGCTCGATCTGGTGGAAAGCCATTATGGCGAGAAGGCGGCTCTGTACGTAACCCGCGAATTTTATTACGCCTATCTCAAACCCTCAGGCATTACACGCCGGATGTGGCTGCGGTCTCTCGCCCGGCCGCCCAGCTATGGACCCGATTGGACGATATGGCAGTACCATAATCGCGGGCGCGTTCAAGGTATCAACGGGCCGGTTGATCTGAATGTGGCAAATCTCGTGGCGCTGGCGCCGTCTCCCCGGCCCTCTACCCGTCTCCCTCAACGTGTGAGTAATCCCCCACAACCCAACCAATGATCGCGTCCATGACACTTGTGTAGTAGCCGCCATGGAAGTGATCGCGATACTCTTCCGTCCACTGATAGAGTGTATCTTTTTGGTAGAGCCGTCCATTGGCGATGACAAAGCTCCAATCCTGTAGTGAACCAAGGTCATCTCTCGGATCATCGGGCAACAGTAAGATATCCGCTCGCGCCCCTTCTTCCAAAATGCCAATATTCCCGGGATCGATATGAGCCCCATTGACGACCGTCGCCGCTCTTAAGGCCTGCTCATTGCTTTCAAATGCATCGGCGAGTGCCGCGATCTCCAAATGCAAAGCTTCGCCTGGCACGACCCAGGGCATGAGCGTGTCCGTACCGGCCAAAATGTCGACGCCCTTTCCGTGGGCGATGCCCGCCAAATGGCGCATGAGCGGCTGTGTAGCTAGACGCAGCTTGATGGCAGCCTCATTGTTTGGGTGTCCTGCGATTAAGTTCCACGCTCCCGACCAGAACGCCGGAAGGTCTCCAGCCCCGTCCGTCGGCGGAAATCTGTTGCGGTCGGACGCGATAAGCCGAAGCGTCAGGTTGGCCAATGTGGGTGTGAAGGAGATTCCGTTTTCCTTCGCAATGTCGAAGACACGTGCGATCTCAGCTTCTCCCATGGCCTGAACATCTTGGTCCAGAAAATCAGTACCATGAGGGGGCCGCGTACGCGATAGATAAGGTACGCCCGTAAAATGCTGGCTTTCGAAATTTGAAATTTCATCCAGCAAGAGGGCGTGCGGTACATGCCCGATCAGCGGCAAGTCTGCGTTTTGCGCAGCGGCTGCAATCGCCTCGAAAGCTTCTACAGTGAGCTCATTGTAGACCTTAATACAATCCACGCCGTCCGCCGCAAGTTCTTCGACAGCCGCGCGCCCCTCTTCAGCCGTGGCGACCACCTTGGCGAGCGGCCAAGATGTGGGCGGGCTCTCGATGATAGGACCACACCTGTACATATGCGGACCGGTCAACTCGCCGGCATTAAGCCGGCCCGCCAGTCCCTTGATGCTGCCATCCGACTGCCCCACATCGCGCACACTGGTGACGCCATAGCGCAGGTACATCAGCGCAAAGAGTTCTTGGTTCCCCACGGCCACACTCGGTGGCGTATGCACATGCGCATCAATCAGACCCGGAATAGCAAAACAGCCATTGCAAAGCGGAGCCGGATCGTCAGGACGCATGGGCCGAATTCGATGAATCTGGCCCTCGACAATTTCAATGGTCTGGCCTGCTTTCACGGGCATGCCTGGATTGAGGATATTGACCCCGCTGATCACATGATCCTGAGCGGTCACCAGGGGAAGTGCCGAAGGTTTAAGCCCCCAATACGCGGCCGCCAAACCGATGGCGATGACTGCGATCCCTCCAAATACGAGCGCTAACCAACGCATAGTGTCCCCTGCACCTATTTAGATAGATCCAAAATACGTCATTCCTCGAAGCGGCGCACCTGTTTGGGTATAGTTCGCCCATGCGCCTGTCTCGCCTCATTCTAAACTGCCAGTCACCGGACAATCTGGCCAAATTTTATGCCGCTCATCTTAGCATGACAGCGCGCCGGGACGGTGAAAGCTGGATTGTCGGGTATGGCGGGATCGGTAGCGAGATAGAACTCCGTCCCGTTCGGAAGGCCGGGGCCTACGTCCATTCACAAGATGACCGTTACTGGAAGATCGGCATCTCGGTGCCCGATCTCTGCCTGGCCCATTCCACCTTGCGCGCTGATGGCATAGAGGTGAGCGACCCGCACATGTTCGAAAATATCGGCTTCATGAGCCATTTAGAGGATCCGGAAGGGTTCAAAATCGAGCTGCTGCAGCAGACCTTCGAAGGACGCCCCAAGCAATTAGGGTATCTTCTGTCATCAGAGGTCTTCACCGGTATCGGTCAGATCACCCTGAGGACAAGTGACATCGAAAAGGCCCTTGGTTTCTATCGGGATCAGCTTGGCATGACATTGCTTTCGGTCCAGCCGGTTCCCAAGTACAAATTCACCTTGTACTTTCTGGCTTTCACAGATGAGCGTCCGCCTTCTGATGATCTGGAAGCTGTTTCCAATCGCGAGTGGCTTTGGCAGCGCCCTTACACCACGCTTGAGCTGCAGGCCTTTGACGCCCCCAGAAACGCATTCGGTTTACCGGGCGATGGAGCACCAGGTTTTGCGGCGCTTATTGCCCAATCAAAAGGGTCTGACCCTATTGAAATCAGTTAAGGCGCCCCTTCGATCAAGAACTGCTTGAACCAATGGCGAATGTCCATAATCGGACCATCGCCATCACAAAGGCGCATGCGGTGTAAGTATTTCTTGTTTTCCCAAATGGGGATGTCTTCGTTCAGCTGGCGGACGATTTCCTGAATGAAGGCTTTGGCGACACCGCCCCGCTCCCCATCCACATCAGACTTTGGCTGGGTGAAGGCAAACCGTGTGTGCACAACATTGCGTTTCACCGGCGTGATAGACGCCATGAGAAACGTATCGGTAATGCCGGAAAACCGGGTCCACGCCTGCCCCGGGCCATCGTTTCCGTTCTCAATCCGTCCGGTCACACTGCCTTTGGGCGTATCCATTTTCATCTCAAGCCAGGCATGGCGCAATGGCCCGTCGTATGTAGCGGTCCAGTCGGATGGATAATCCGCTGCCTTATGCACATAGCGGAAATGCGCCGCGTCCACAGAGTTTTCGGCCATTTCCTGAGGATGAGTCTTAATCACCCAATCATAGGTCTCGAACGCACTCCATTGATCATCATTGCATTCCGAATAGACCGGGGGATCCCATTGAGGGGCGGCATCTTCCGGGTGATACCAAATCCAAATCATCTGATTGACCTCGGCACACGGCCAAGATTTGAGGCAAGGTTCTTTCGCGGCCGCCGGAATTTTAGAGGCATACGGAATATGGACGCATTTTCCGTCGTCATCGTACTGCCAGGCGTGAAACGGACAGGCGAGCGTGTTGCCAATAACTTCACCCCCAACCCCCAAATGCGCGCCCATATGAACGCAGTAAGCGTCTAACGCGCGGGGCTTGCCGTCTTCCCCTCTGAACAGCGCGATATGCGTGTCGAAATATTCAAGCGCTTTGACGCCTTTCTCAGGCAGCTCATTTGAATAGCACACACCAAACCAGCCAAAAGGCATGGGCAACGGGATGCGGTCTTCCGATTTATCTTGCATTGCCATGAGCCTGCCTCCCTTCTGTGTTCTAAAGTTCAAAGACGCGGATGGCGTTTTCCCGAAGGAATTTCGGCCACACCTCATCTCTGAACGGAACATTCGGCATATCGCGGGCAATCCGTTCGAGGCTTAACCCCATTGGGAAATATCCCGCATACATTACTTTGTCCGCGCCGCGCTTATTGGCGTAGTCAATAATGGCTTTCGGATAGTGCTTCGGCGCAAATGCGCTGGTCGAGTAGTAAAGGTTGGGATATTTCAGCATGAGCTTAACCGCCATGTCCTCCCAGGGTTCCGCCCCATGGCGCATGACGAATTTCAGTTCAGGAAAAAACCAGCACACCTCATCGATCAGATCGACCCGCTGTGCTTCCATGGGCAGGCGCGGGCCCGGCACGCCCACGCAGCAGCAAAATGGAATATTCAGTTCCACACAGGTGGCATAGATCGGGTACCATTTCTTATCGTTTATGGGCACTTGCGGACTGATCCCCGAGGGGAACGCGCTTACAGCCTTCAGGCCGTATTCCTTGTGCAGACGTTTGATCCGCCGCACTTCGTCCATGCCCAGATTGGCGTTTACCGGCAGGTCGAAGAAGAAGCGGTCTTGATGATCTTTCCAGGCCGTCTGCAAGACAGGTGAGTTTTCATCGAACCCCACCATGGCTCGCTCGACCCCATGAGCATCCATTTGCTTGGTAACGTAGCCGATGAAGTCTTCCTGACTTCCCGTCTCCGGCAAGTCCTTGAACAGGAACTGAGCTGGCATTTGCATCATGGTCCGGCTCTCCTCATCCATGAGAAGCGGTTTCATGAAATCATACCATTCCCGCCGGTCTTCATCGGAGGGTATGCCCATCATCAGATCAATTGCTTTGATAGAGGGGTGCATCTTAGAAGCCCTTCAAAATGCGTTCGAGGCCTTGCTTGAACTCCCGGTCGGACAAGGGCGCCGCCAAGTGCTTTGCGGCTGCCGCCACCGTCGGATAGGCTGACGCCAGCTCTTTCTTTCCGGGGAGGGATTTGCCCGTGAGTTTCCGGGTCTTAAACTGATCGAACGCAAGCGAGCCGAAGGTGAAACTCACAGTCATGTGGAAAACTTTGGCGGCCTGTTCTTCTGAAAGGCCCAGTTCCACCAGACGACTTAGAATTCCTTCGAAGGTTGCCATCTCCAAGGCCGACATGCGGTCTGTTTCGGACAAGATCGGCAAAATTTCCGGATTCTCGGATAGAGAAAGCCGCATTCTCACGCAGGTCTCGACCATCCACGCACGCCAGTTTTTTTCCTTATGCGCACAAACATCATTTTGGCTGATGATCTGAGCAAGAACCGCTGCCAGGAGGTCTTGTTTGTCCTCCAGATGACGGTAGAGCGCCATGGGCGACACGTTCAATTGCACCGCCAGGCGGCGAACGGAGAGAGCACCTGCCCCCTCCCGGCGGATGAGCGCCGCCGCCGCATCGACGATCGTTTCCCGTTTCAATGGTGAGATTTTCTTGCGCGGTTTACGCTGACGATCCTGAACGGCTGGCACCTTGTTTTATGCCTCAAAGTATACACTGTATACAAAAAAAGTATACAACGTATACTCAGGCGTCAAGAGCGACGATCAACGGAAAGCACGGCGATCGTTTGTAACACAAGCCAAGCACGTGAGGCCGCCGTTTTGAAATAGCTCTTTCTAATGGATGCTGTCAGATACTATGAACGAAGAGCAGACGCTGGCCTGCCTTGAGCAAGCGCTTGCACCTCTAATCTTGGTTATTCACGTCTTTGGACGGGGCCCCTATAAGATCATTTTTCAAGTCAGCAGGCTTATTCGCAGTCGCCTCGTTCCTCTTCCGCTTATCAATTCTCTCCTCAATCCCGGTATCCGGTTTAACCCCTACCAAATCTCCGCCGGGGTTCGAAACACTTGCAATATCAAGTTCGAATTCAGGCCCAACGAACGTGCCGCTATTCTCTTGTCTATCAACTTTATGCCCAGCGACGATTTGTTCCATATTCCTAGTCCCAAGATCAATGCGCGGTTTAGCGCCCCACTGACTGCCACGCGCAATGTCCGAATTGTTTGATCCCCCCTGTCTTGGGTCAAACTTACTCGACTGTTCGTTGACGTCAGAAGAGAGCGACGGCAGACTAGGTTCGTCAGCGACGACACTATTGTCGTCCACATAAGGCATCACAGGTTGACTGTTTTGATCGTCATATTGATTCCCCAATGGACCTAGGTTCCCGTTACTATTGGCCCTGCTGCTTCTTTGTTTGATACGCGCATCGTCAATATAAACCTCGTTCTCTTGCCCTTTATCTTGGTCCTTTAGGATTACCCAGTCTTCTTGGGATTGATCGCCGAGATTAACTTCATCGCCCAGATCCGATGGTGCAGGCGTAATCGTCCCATTTCTCATCGGCGCATTATCATATTGATTTCCATACTGATCCTTATCATCGTTAGAATACCGCACATTGGACGGCTTAAACGCATTTTGGATCAACTCGCGGCCATATCCATCCATATCCTGATCGTCTTCTTGCGACGAAACAGAACTGACCTGAGATAGAGCATCAAAAAACTGACCATCAGTCTCCACATCGTCGATATGGCCCTTCGCACCAAACGCATGGTCATTTCGTAAATTATTCGCTGATTCTTCTGCGATTAATGAGTCGATTTCCCACGCGGATCTTACAATCATCGAAGGCTCTAACGACTGATATTGCTTAGTCGACGCGATCGAAGGTTGGCCGCCCTGCAAGCTCGTCGCGGCTTGCTCTATCAACTCACTATCGCCGGACCTTCCAAGTGACACATTACCAACCCCGGTATTGGCTGCACTGCTCATGAGCCCCAGCGATCCTCCTACCGAGTTTTCATCAGCAGCAGTCGGTATACCGCTTGCTTCGTAACCGCCATAGTTCGGCGGACTAAGTGTAGTGTGCGTGGTGGATTGCATTTGTGCAGTTTGCTGAGACCCGCGCACGGCTGAGAAGACATGCTCCAAATCACCGACGGTTATATCACTAGAGGAATTCTTATTTGCGTATATTGCATTTAGATGGTTGTTCGCATCCTGCAATTTGGTGTCTGAAAACCCATTCCGCGCGAAATTGGTGCTTCGGCCGTTCATTTTCGTCAAAATCTTTTGAAGATTGTTATGGGAATCCGCTGAATTGCTCTGCGTTTTGGATTTGATTTGTATAAATCCGTGCTTGAGCGTGACCGCGACTTGTTCGTTTTTGTCCTCTACCTTGTTCAGTTCCGATAAGACCTTTGACGGACCGTCGGCGATACTCAGTTTGATGTCTACCATGTTTCTAACTCGATCCTTTTCGCTTCCTTAAGTGAACCCGGCTGCCCTTCTACTGATCCTATTACTGATTATTTTTGCACGTTGCGCGCAAACCCTATCGACAATCGATCGGAGCACACAATCAAGGTCTGATAACCCCCACTTCGAGCAAGGGTTCCATCTCACCGTGTGCACTCTCATCACCTTGAAGTACATGCGCTGCAATACCGGTATCGCTTATAATTGCCGTCAACACGGTTTCCACCGTCTTCTCGTCGATGGTTGCTGCCGGTAAAAACCAACTTGCCACAAGACTTCCCGTCGATGCCGGCCACACGCTTTGCGCCAATGTGCCGCTGAGCAGGAAGTTCTGCCCAATACTATGCGTTACCGGATCACTCGTTTCATCGCCGGAGGAGAATTCTACTTGCCGCTCCGCCGATGTGACCATGCCGCCCTCATCCGCGACAAACGTTACAGGGCACCCGGACAAAGATAGAATACGCACATTCGTATAGGGGGCGAAAATGTTCACACCCGCGCCACTCGCCAACCTGTCGACAATATCGATCAGAGAAGCAGCTCGCGCTTTCCGGGTCTCCGCGACAGACCGGCCGCCATCCTGACGACCCTCCAGGCCCTCCCTCTGCAGGGGACCTAAAGCCGCAAGACGCGGTGGCGCCAGCCTACCATCGGCCACGCTGGCGACGAACCAATCCCGCCACCTGTCGAGCAACCCCGGCAGTTTCAGCAAATCGGCGGAAAAACCCTCCGCCATGGCGTCCGAAAGGACAAAGCGTTTTGAAAGCGTGTAGAAGCCCACATCGTGAAAGCCACCAACGGTAAAGTCATCGGCATGGCCCGCATATACGTTATGTCGAGCGAGCTTGTTCAGACGTTCTGTATCAAGATGTTCATAAGCACCAATCGGCGCGGATAGCGTACAGGTTTCGCCATTTTCATCGAGGGAAATAAAGACCTGATTGTCCCTTATCACCAGCTCAACAACACCATCGGCGCCGTCCATTGGCTGTTCAAGCCGTAACGCATCGCCGGCGGATTCCAGAAATCGAGCAAACCTCATTGTTTTCTCCTGATTAATCCGGCCTCGTACGCACCGCCATGATTGCCATGAATCTCCGCCAATCGATTGGCGAGCATTTGTTCTGGGTCGTGCTGCTTAGTCTCAATTATTTGAATTTAGGAGTGTTTGAGATTTGTTGTCGTTGAATCTCATCTGTTTCCCAGCGCCTCTTGCGCCGCCCGAGAAAAAGATGAGGCACGCCAACGATGCCCTTTCCGTTCAGCCTCAACAACTGTCCCCTTTCTCCTGATACAGGAGGCATAAATGACCTCGTCCAGGAACACTTTGATTTTGCTGAATCGCAAAAGGTCTCTAGAGGTGGAGACTCAATAGGTTAACCAAGTTTAACCAGGGGCGATACAAACCGCGAAATGACGCCTGTCGGAGTTGCCGTTCGATTGCGGCATACGCTGTCATGCCGCAGACGCACGGCTCGCCCCGCCCGTCTACAAAGGCGTGATCTTTGAGTTGGTGTACGGAGGATCGCCTCAGTGAACGGGCTGCCTCTTAGTCAGATCGGAATGTTCTCATAATACGGAATGGCGATCTCATTCTCCGCCGCCACATCGCCGATCATGGACGCCGTCACCGGGTGGGCAATATCCGGATCGGTAATGATGTTGAGGCATGTGGGACGGCCGGACGCTTGCGCCTGTTCGATGGCAGGCGCGATATCCTCGAAACGTTCGATACGTTCTCCCTCTGCGCCAAACCCCTTCGCCACTTGATCATAGTTTGTGTCGCTCAAGGCAACCGCGCTGCGCCTGTTGGGGCCGAAAACCAGATCCTGACCATTCCGCGACATGCCCCAGCCGGAATTGTTAAACACCATGGTCAGAATGGGCAGTTCATGGCGGACCATGGTGTCGAATTCTTGAATGTTGAAGCCGACGGCGCCGTCTCCCATCACCACGGCAACGGGGCGGTCAGGCTCTGCCGTGGCGGCCCCTATGGCCATGCCCGGTCCAATGCCAAGACAGCCAAGGTACCCATTTGCCATAAAGCGGCCAGGTGCGGGAACACGCAAGTGCATGGTCGCCCAAGACACGGCTTCGCCGCCGTCACAAACGATCGCTGTCTCTGGCCTCAGAGCCCCCATGGCGGCTTTCGCCGCATGGTACGGATGAATGGCGTTCGGCTTTGATTGGGCCGCCGCATCTTCGAACAGAGACCTTACTGCCTGCGGAGCGTTTTGAAGAATGCCGCGCCATTCGGCGTAATCTCGCCAGCTCTTTTCACGCGCTCCCTCTGCAAGCGCTTTGAAGCTTTCCGCGCAATCAGCGATCACCGGAATGTCCGGTGTTTGCAAGCGGCCAAGTTCATTTGCATCCGTGTCTATTTGGATCAGTTTGGCATCGGGCGGGATCACCCCGCCGGACCGTCCGCCCGTGAATAATCCCTGCCGCGCACCCGCCAGGAGCACCACATCCGGCGTGGTGCCGGACAAGGCGGCAACGCCCACCGCATCCACACCGCCGCAATTGTTCGGATGATCCGGGCGCAGCACGCCATGGGCTCGGCCATTCGCCACAACGGGAATGCCCGAAGCTTCCGCGAACTTCATCAACGGTTCCGAGCTTGGGCTCAGAATAGTGCCACCACCGGCGATGATGACCGGCCGCTCGGCGGATGCCAGCATCTCCAGCATCGCGGCCACCGCGTGCCCGCTTGGCGCCGGTGCGCGCAGCCGGTCTATGGCGCGGCGGTCCTCCACCGGCAGCATCAACGGCCTGGCAGGCGCAAACATGATGTCGATCGGCACTTCCAGAAATACCGGACCGGGCCGTCCCGTTTTGGCGATGCGAATGGCTTTTTCGATAAGATCCGGAATACGCTCCACATGGGTTACGCGATGCGCCCATTTGCAGACAGGGGCTGCCATGGCCACTTGATCGAAACCGCCCTGAAGCGGATTGGTTTCCGTCTCTCTAAGCGGCGGCGCGCCCGCAAAAAACAAGGTGGGGATTGCGTCTAGATACGCGCTGGCCATGGGCGTCAAGCCATTGGTAAAACCCGGTCCCGCCGTGATTACCGCGACCCCGATCTCGCCGCCTGTGACGCGGGCATAGCCATCGGCCGCGTGCCCACATGTGGCCTCGTGCCGTGTGTCGATCAGGCTGAGGCCTTCATCTACCGCCGCCACAAGAAACGAATCCAAATGCCCGCCATGCAAGGCAAAAACATGTTTTACGCCAAGACGCGCAAGCGTCTGGGCCATCAAGCCACCGCCATTTAATGTATTCATCCGGCTTCAGATCATCTCTATTGGGTTACGAGGGTTATTTACGTTTTTCATAGCGGAAATCGCAGTGGCTTGCGCCTTGCATGCAGGTTTGAGTTCTTTTCAGGGTCAAGCCTTGTTGCTCTGCCTGCGGAATATCCCAGCCGCAAATGAGGTTGAACCCTATGTTGCTTGCCCCGAGTTCTTCCATCATTTTCGCATACCGGCACCCGGTGACATTGATGTCAAAATGGTCTTTGTCGGCGCGGACCACGTCGTAGTCGAGTGCATCACCTGCGGCAAACATTTTGGTTGCCTCGACCATGTCGGTCAGGTCCTCATAGACCGCGTCCGACTTCTGGGCTTCTTCTGTCATCTCCTTAAGCCGCTGCGCAAGAGCGGCATTGACGGTGTCTTCACCCAAGATGCGCTGCAGATCCCGGATCAGCGGCACCACATACTCCATCTGAATGGTGGTGCGCTCTAAAAAGGTAAGATTATCTTTCGACATGGCATCTCTCCCTGCTTCAGCTATTCCAGACTACACCCGTCGCAGCGCACAAAAAAGGGCGTGACCGGGAAACCCAGGTCACGCCCCTTCCGCCGGCAAAGACCAGCAGAAATTTTTAAGCGATTACTCGACAGAGATCACTTTTGCCGTGCCGGAGCGGCCGTCATTGGTGGTGAAAGCAGCCGTGTCACCAGCTTTCGGCTCTCCGCCGTCACCTTCGAAAGAAACACAAACTTCTTTGCCTTCTGCATCATTGCTGCAGATGGTGTTGCTGGCTTCGTCGAACTTGTAAGGGCCAGCAGCGCCGTCGTTTTCGCCGCCCACAACAGTTGCCGTCGCCGTTGCGTCATCATATGCGATCGTCACTTGAGCTCCGTCGGAACCGGTGTATTCGATCGTGGTGACAGCAGCGTGTGCAGCCGTTGCAAACAGAGTAGAAACAAAAAGAACGCCTAAAGTTCTGAGCATAGGTGTATTTCCCCGTTGGAAAAAGCGCGCGGCAGACCGTCCGCCGTACGCATGGTGGCTCCCCAAAACGGATACGCATTTTTGGGATCTAAGGTGAGATACTCAATTTACGCCATTGAACCGGCGCAACCCGCGAAATCCGAGCAGCGCCGTGTACTCGTGAACCCAGTCCGATAGAAAATTACTGGACGGAAATGATTTTAGCCGTACCCGACTGTCCGTCATTGGTGCTGAAAGCTGTCTCGTGGCCTGCTTCAGTGCCGGCGCTTTCAAACGTTGCGCAAACTTCTTTCCCTTCCGGGTCGGAGCTGCACACCGTGTTTGTGGCTTCATCCCACTTGTATGGGCTGGCCGATCCGTCAGCGGTGTTGGTTGCCGTTGAGGTGGCATCGTCATAAGCGATGGTCACTGTTTGGCCATCACCAAGTGTGTATTCGATGGTGGTCACAGCCGCGCTCGCACTGGTGGCAAACAAGACGGCAAGTGCAATAAGTCCTAAAGTCCTGATCATGAGAGAATCCCCACAGGTTGGTTATTGTTTTTTGCGCGGGGGAGATAATCACAAAATGCGCGAAAGGTTAACCATTATTTCGCCAAGAAAAGATGACGGATTTTCAACACCTTGCCTTGTCTGCGTCAGTCTTTCCGTCAGCTCGCAGGTGCAACAAAAGTAATATCGGCGCTGTTACTCAAGAATCGATGGCGCTAATGCGCCGCCACAGGTGCGCCTCCTCCGTCTGGTTTTCTCATAAAGGGTATCAGCAAAAAGGCTGACGCCATGACAGCCGCCACAAAGATCCAGAGATCGTTGTACGTCATCACCAAGGCTTCCCGTTCGGCAAGCCGTGTCGCCATTTCGGTTACCGCCGTTTGAGAAATTGTCTGGTCCGGCAGGATGGTTTCCAATTGCATGTCCGGCGCCGGTTCATTGGTAATCGTGTCGAAGGCGGTCCGCCCTTCCGTCACCACTTCGGACAGCCGATGGTAATGATGATCGTGCCGGGTCTGCATCAACCAAGTGATGAGAGACAGTCCGACGGCCCCGCCCAGGTTCCGCATAAGGTTAAAGAACCCACTGCCATTGCTGATGTCTTCTTCCTTGAGGAACCCTAACGCGACGGTGGAGCACGGCAAGAACATCAGCATCATACCGAGGCCCCGAATGGCCTGCCCCCAAAACAGTTCGTTGAACCCCACATCATGCGTAAGGTCGGAATCCATCCACATACCGTAGGCGGTCAGACCGAACCCGATCGCCGCCATTAGGCGCAAATCGATGCGTTTTTCCAAGGACGCTGCGAGTATGCCGGACAAAGCCGCAAACGCCCCCATCACGATCATCGTGTTGCCGATCTGATAGCTATTGTATCCTTGGATGGTGCTTAAGATCGCCGGTAACAAAAAGGTCGGTGCGAATTGCAAGAAACCGGTGATGAAAGAGAGTGTGCAGCCAAGGGCGAAGTATTTGTTTCGCCAGAGTCTGAAATCCACCACCGGATGCTCGACCGACAACTCCCGCCAAAGCAATAATACAAACGATCCGACCGCGACAATCGTCAGCTGAAAGATCAATTGGCTTTCGAACCAGTCATATTTCGTCCCTTCCTTAAGCACATATTCCATGCTGCCGAGAAACACGACGATCAGAACGGTCCCCCAAATGTCGATGCGCTTCAGAAGGCTGTGATTGGGCCGGTCGAAATGGATTGTGTAATGGGCGGCGATCATGACGCCGATCCCCAACGGTATGTTGATCAAGAAGATCCAGTGCCACGAAAACACCTCTGTGATCCAGCCGCCGAGTATCGGACCGATAATGGAGGGAAACATCATAACGAACCCGACGGCCGCCATGGCTGTGGCTTGTTTCCCCGGTGGAAAAATCAGATAGACCGACGAAATCATGATCGGGATCATCAATCCCCCGAAAAGGCCCTGAAGGATCCGGAATATCACCATGGACGGTAAATCCCACGCACTGGCACAGGCGGCACTGGTGACGGTAAATCCAGCAACGGCAACCATCACCACATTGCGCGTGGAAAACACTTTCGTAAGCCATGCGGTAAGCGGAATGACGATGATCTCAGCCGTCAGGTAAGCAGACTGTACCCAGGCAACTTCTTCTATGGTCGCGCCTAGTGCGGCGCTCAACGTGCCAATCGAGCTTGCAACGATCTGAATGTCGACAACGGCCAAGAACGTGCCGACAATGAGCGCTGAAAACGCTATATATTCTTTTACCGTGAGGGAAAACTCTTCAGCCGTTTCGGTTACAACCGACATTTATTCACTGGCCGCGACTTGTTCCGCAGCCGGCGTGGGCTTGGTATCCACACTGACGGTGCAGGACATGCCCGGCCGGAGAAGCCCCTGCATATCGGTTTCCGGCGAGATGGCGATCTTCACCGGTATGCGCTGAACAATCTTGGTGAAATTCCCGGTCGCATTTTGCGGCGGCAGAATACTAAATTCCGCCCCACTGGCTGGGGACATCCCGGTGACCACTCCGTCAATTACCGCACCTGGAAAGGTATCAACGTGAACGGTCACCGGTTGCCCGGCCCTAACGCGGGTCAATTGCGTTTCCTTGAAATTTCCGACAACCCAAACTTCGTCTAGCGGCACAATTGCCATCAGAAAGCGGCCAGGCTCTACGAGTTGTCCGGCGCGAACGGTCCGGTTACCTACGACACCGTCGATCGGTGCCCGCAAGAGTGTGTCGTCGAGGCGAATATTGTGCAGGTTTAGATCTGCCTGTGTTTTTTGAATCAGAGCACGGAGTTTCTGCTCTTCCGCATCCAGCACGCTGACTTCCACATTGGCCGCCTTAAGCCTGGCCGATGCGCGCGACAGAGCGCCAATGGCCTGGCTTGCGGCTGCCACATTGATCTCATGTGCCTGTTTGCTGGTATTGCCAGCCTTCGCCAGTCGGTGGGAGCGCGCCAACTCGGCTTTGGTGCGGTCTCGCTCGGCTTCCGCAATTGCTACTTCAGCTTCGGCTTGTTCGATCTGAAAATGCTGCAGTTCCTTTTTCTGGGCCAAGGCCACAAGTTCGGCGTCAAATCGTTTTAGATCCGCCTCAATACCGGCGATCTGCTGACGAATTTCGCGATCTTCAATCCGCAGCAACGGATCGCCTTTCGCCACATGCTGATTATCGGTGACGTACAGGTCTTTGACATAGCCCGACACTTTGGGCCGGATCGCCGTGATATCCCCCTGGATATACGCATTGTTTGTAGACTGAATGTACCGCCAGTCCGTAAGCCACATCCAGCTGGCCGCGGTCACGCAAAAGAGCGCGAAGAGGCCCCCGCCCAGCAAGACACCCAACGAGGCTGATCTAACTAAAACAGGCAAGCCTTTTCGCCCGTGCCCGTCTTGGGCAGTGGCGTCAGGCTGGTTCAACTCTGTCTTAAGCGGTTCGCTTGATTTTCGCTCCATGGTGTATAGAATACACCGTACCGTTTACTTTTCAAGGGGCAATCGGTGGCGATGGAACAGGCAAAAATTGGCAGCGAGCCTGCCCTTTCGGGCTGGGAAAAGCGGCAAATTGTGAAACGCGGCCAAATTATTGACGCTGCAGCACAATTGTTCCTGGAGCATGGTTTTGGCCATGTGAGTATGGACGCCATCGTGGAAGCTGCGGGCGTCTCGAAGCGGACGCTCTACAACTACTATGAAAGCAAAGAACGTCTCTTTCTGGACGTGATGCTCTCGCATATCGAAAGCGTCTGGACCGCGCTGGTGCCGAGCGACAAACCGAAAGGTCTCGAAACAAAGCTGTTCGATATTGGGCGGGAGTTGCTCGTCATCGCAATGAAGCCGGTACCTATTGCCCTTTACCGCATCGTCATTGCGGAATCTCAGCGTTTCCCCGACTTAACGTGGGAATTTTATGCCGCAAGCTCCCAACGCCTTTTGGATGCGCTCGCGGAACTGATCAGTGCCGAGGGCGCGGCAGCCGGGATCGCAACTGACGACCCAATTGGGGCGGCAGAACACTTCATGGACCTTCTTTTGGGCGCCGCCTTCATGAGGGTGGTCCTTGGAATCGACAGACCGATGAACCGCAGGGCAATTGAGGCTCATACACAAAAGGCCGTCGACCGTTTCTTCGCCGCGTCTCGAAACTAGTGATCGCCCTTAGGTGTTTCCATAAGCTCTACCAGCACACCATCCGTGTCCTTCGGATGAACGAAGATGATCAAAGTGCCATGGGCTCCGATACGCGGTTCATTCAGCACCGTTGCGCCCCGCTCCTCCATCAACGCCTTCGCTTTGTGAATGTCGTCCACCTCAAAGCAAACATGGTGCTGTCCGCCTTTAGGGTTCTTCTTGAGGAAATTCGCGATGGGAGACTCATCATTGATCGGCTCAATCAACTCGATCTGACTGTTGGGCAGATTGACGAAGCAAAAACGCACGCCCTGGGCCGGTAGCTCGCCGGGCTCTGTAATGTCCGTACATCCATAGAGATCTCGGTAGGTCTGCGCCGCCTTTTCAATGGAGGGAACAGCCACACCCACATGATTTAAAGGTCCAATATCCATCACAAATACTCCAATCGGTTATCGAATTTAGGTGTGTTTTTCCCAACTTCTCGCCAATAGTCAACGAGGTTGCCGATAGCCGTTTCTCGACAGCTCCCGGCGCCCGGCAAAAAATCAACCTCTGGCGGCATTCGATGCATGCACACCTATTTTTTCGAGCGTTTGACGCGGTTGGCGAACGCCCTATCATAGGTACAAACGGAGACACAAAGGGGAAACCATGCCACTGCAAATTTCGATCGAGCTCAGCGATAAGGATTTGGACCATTTCCGGTCCGTGGCGCAGACCGCGCAGCAAGCGGTGATCGACGGGAAGGTCGACCGGCAGTCGGTGGCAACGGAAGCGCGCAAGGTTTTCGAAGAATCCACCAACAACAAAGATCTTCCGGAATTCATTTCAACCAGGCTCGCCAAGCTTGAAACCTTGGTCGATATGGTCACCGACACCGAGTGGCAATTGCCGGAAGAGGACCTCAACCGTGTTGCCGGTGCCATGGCTTATTTTGCGAAGCCCGATGACATGATCCATGACACAATCCCAGGGATTGGCTTCTTGGATGATGCCATCATGGTCGAGCTGATGGTTGAGAACTTGCAGGACGATATGGACGCCTACAAGGAATTTTGCCAATTCCGAAGCCAAGAGTCCGAAAGACGCGCACGCAACGGTTTGGCTACGGATATCGGCAAAGAAGATTGGATGGCCGATCAGCGCGCTGCCCTGCACCACCGCATGCGGCAGCGGCGAAAGCGGCGCAGCTCTCGCATTTGGTAGGCCTGATGCCGGCACCTTTCACGGTCGATCCCCTGGACGCGAGTTTTGGTGCGGTCATTACCGGGGCAAAGTTGACGGAACTGGATCACAATTCATTCTCTACGCTGTATGAGTTGTGGCTCATCCATGCCTTGCTCATCTTTCCGGATCAGCATCTGACGAACACGGAGCAAATCGCCTTCGCGAAACGCTTCGGTGCTCTGGAATTCGATATTGCCGCACTGAGCAATGTGAAGCCGGACGGCAGCCTGCGCGCCGATGACGGTACCGACGATGTGGTCAAAATTCTGCGGGGCAATATGGGGTGGCATGCGGACAGCACTTACATGCCGGTCCAGGCCAAAGGCGCCGTGTTCACAGCCCATGTGGTTCCTTCTGAAGGTGGCGAAACCGGCTTTGCGGACATGCGGGCTGCATATGATGCGTTGGACGATGCCATGAAACAACGTGTGGAGAACCTGTCCGCCTATCACTCGCTTTACCACAGCGAGGCGAAAGCTGGTCACGTTTATAAAGAGGATAGCGAATATAGCGGCTATGGGTTTCATGGTCAGGACCCACCATTGCGCCCTCTCGTGAAAATCCATCCGGAGACGGGCCGCAAGTCACTCTTGATCGGCCGCCACGCTTATGGTGTGCCCGGTCTGGAAGAAGAGGCATCGGACACGCTCCTTTTGGGCCTGCAGGAGTTCGCCTGTCAGCCACCTCGCGTTTATCATCATCACTGGACGGCCGGTGATGCCATCCTATGGGACAATCGCTGCCTGCTTCATCAAGCATGTTCGTGGGACATGACCAAGCCGCGGGTGATGTACCACTCACGCATTGCCGGCGACCCGCTGACCGAGTTCGCGGCCACCGGATGAACAAGCCCGCCCAAAGGTGTGAACGAATTCACTCACACCTTAATACTTAATACTTTCTTTCCCAGCGCCTGTTTCCGTCTGTTCATCTGCGCATCAATGTCAAATTCAATGCCGAGCGATTGCTAACGGCTCCAAAAGGACGCTTACATCCATTTTTGATCCACAGTCGCAGGCCCAAATAACCTCGATCTAGTTGACGAGGAGAAAAATGGCTGACGCTGTTCCCTATTCAATGTTCGATACGGACATGGTTGATCCAAAGCTGCGGCGCGACGCTTGGATCGAAAGCATGAAGCCAATTTACGACGTGTCACCCGTTGAGAAACAGAACTCCGATTTCAAAGGCTCTTCGCAAGTTTGGGAAGCAGGCGATCTATTTTTCGGATCAATCGCCTACGACGCACAAATCATGGATCACAGCCGTGGCAAACACAATCGCACTGGAGAAAATGATTATTTGTTCATGATGGTTTACCGGCAGGGCGGCGCCCAATCAATCCATGACGGTAAACCAATGGAATACCGCCCAAATGATGTGCAGCTTCTTGACTTTCCAAGGGACCATCGTTCAGTTGCAAAGCGGTCACGTCTCGAAGGGGTTTGGGTCCCTTATGAGGCCGTGGGTTTCGAGCCAAACCGGCACTCAAGAAGTATCACCTTGCCGTCCGGGGAACCGCCTGGACGCCTGCTCAGCGAGCTGTCTGCGATGATCTTCAAAGAGCTTCGGACGACGGACTTGCAAGAAGCCAAGGCAATGGCCCGCATGTTAACCGGAACGTTGAAGAGTCTTATTTCTCACCAGTTTACGAAGGTCGCGAAAGAGCAAGCGGTTATGGGACGGCGCGTCGCCATGCATCATTTCGTCGTGGAGAATATTCACGATCACAGCCTAACTGTGGAAACACTCTGCCGTAAATTCGGCGTATCTCGCGCGACAGTTTTCCGTGATTTTGAACCTGGAGGGCTGCAGAACTTCATGATGCTTCACCGGCTTGATCGGGCGCTAAGTGATATCGCCCATGGCCCGGCCATCCGTGGACGGATCGCCCTCATTGCAGAAAAATGGGGATTTAGCTCCCCCGCGCATTTCAGCCGCGCGTTCCGGGAGACATTCGGCTTTTCCCCTTCCGACGCGGTTGGCGTAGGACGGAACGTCGAATCTGTTTCTATGGGGGATTTTGGTGTGGATTACAAATGGACGCGCTGGATAAAGTAGCAAAGTCTGGTATGCCGGGATTATCTACTAGGGATCAAATCGATAGCCAACACCGTACACAGAAACGAAGCAGTTTGCCGCCGCATCAACGGCGTTAAGCTTCTTCCGAATATTCTTGATGTGACTGTCTATGGCGCGATCTGAACTTAAGTCAGAGCGTTCGCCAAGCCGGTCCAACAGTTGATCCCGATTGAAGACACGGCCAGGCTGCTTCATCATCGCGCTCGCAATCAGATACTCGGCGGGGGACAATGGCAACCAATGCCCGCGCCAAGCTACTCGCTGCTTGAGCTCGTCCACAGCATAGGGACGGCTGGCTGCTTGATCGGTTGTGACCCGCCCCTCCGCACGGCGGATAATTGCATCAACACGCGCCATGACTTCGCTTGCACTAAAAGGCTTACTAACATAGTCGTCCGCGCCGCCTTCGAGGCCGGCCAATTTGTCCGTCTCCTCCGCCCTGGCCGTCAACATCAGAACAGGCACGGCGCTGAATTCGCGTAATTCACGGCATATAGACGTGCCGTCCCGGCCCGGTAGGTTGAGATCCAATATGATTGCTGCGGGCGGATCATCGCGAACAGCCGCGATGACGCCAAGTCCATCAGAAAACAGGCGCGGTTCATGTCCTTTACTCTTTAGGTAATCTCGCAATACGCCTGCGATTTTGGCATCGTCTTCGACAACGAATACCGTTCGTTTGTTTAGTTGCTGGGGCATGGATCGTTGGGGTCATTGGGCAAATTCACCGTCAAACGAAGGCCGCCGAGATCGGAGTCGTCAGCGGTAATCGAGCCGTGATGTGCCTGGATAATCTTTGCTGCAACCGATAAGCCAAGGCCCGTGCCGTCTTTCGCGCGGCCGCGCGTCGCCTGCGCGCGAAACAATGGATCGAAAAGCCTCTTCATGTCCTCCGATGCAACACCAGGCGGCGAGTCTTCAAAAACCAAATTTACAGAGTTCAAGCACTCCTGAAAAGTGACATGAATTTTCCCTGGCTCTTCCGTATACCGAATACTGTTCGTAAGGATGTTTGAAATAACTTGTTCAATGCGGCCTTTGTCCCAGTTTACGCAGAGTGCATTTTCTATCCTAACGTCAAACTCAATAGCTAGTTCCTTATCGCTCATTGTCGATTTGAACCTATCGATGGCGTCTTCGCACAGCGTAATCGGATCTAATCTGTCAAAGTAAAATGTTGGAACCGAAAGGTCGGAGACCGCATAAAAATTCAAATCGTTCACGAGCCGGCCGAGACTGGTGGTTTCCTCTTTCAGCGAAGACATTGCATCGGGGCTGTAGGGGCGTACCCCGTCTGCCAAGGCGTCCGCCTCTGCCGTCATTGCTGCTAACGGTGTGCGCAACTCATGAGAGACTTCCGCCAGCCACTTGCGCCGCGCGCCTTCAAGGCTCTCCAAACTCTTAGCAAGCACATTGATATCGCTGGTTACCTCGGAGATTTCCGTAATACTACTATAGGGAGCCCGTTTCTGAAAATTGCCGGAAACAATATCGCCTGTGGCTTCCTTGACGCCATGTACTAGCTTTTCAGCAGCGCGGGCAATCAGCCATGCCGGTATCAGATTGATGAGGAGCAGCATCAAAATTAGAAAGCCCCCGATCCGATACTGACTGGCCAAGAAGCCGGCGTTCACCCCAGGCGGTGCGAGAGCGCGCGGAATAACCATGAGCGAGCCTATTTTTCGCCCATCAATGATGACCTCCCGACTTCCAGGCCCGGTCGACAGAATATGATCAGGAGGCAAGGGAGCACCAAATAGTTTTTTGCCGGTCGCGCCAAAAATAATCAGACGCGCTTCGAATACTTCCGGTGGCAATCGGCCCGGTCCCGCTGAAATCAAATCTTCCAGAGGCGGCAGCGATGCGATCATAAGAACAAGCTCTAACAACAGGTTTTCGTTATGCTCAAGCTTCTGTGATGTTTCCAGTCTTTGCGCTTGAGCCTCAATTTGTTGGACAAATTCGTCAAGCTTCTCCGAATCCCGCTCCGAGTGGTAGCTATTTAACCCCCAGCTAAGAGCAAACGACAAACCCGCCGCCATTACCAAAGCGCCAACCAAGCTCGTAAGCCCAAATGCAAGGAATACAACGATGGACAGTCTTAGTTTCATGATCCAATGATTGACGAAACGATCAACGAAAGAGATTTGTCTCGCCCCCAAAAAATCTCTTTGGCAAATCCAGCTTAGCGCCCGCATGTCAGCTTTCAAGCGACACCGAATCTGAAAATACACGCATCGATTGGTGAGGGCCACTCAAATCCGTGATACTCTCGTGTAAGTTTAATTGGATAAACGCAAAGCTATTTTTGCGTTCCCTCATCCTCCGGCCCTCACTTACGGGGCGTATGCTGGAAACAGGCGCGGTTCGTGCCCCCTACTCTTCAGATAATCTTGCAGCACACACCTGCGATTTTAGCATCGTCTTCTGCAACGAATACCGTTCGTTTGTTTAGGTGCTGGGGCATGGATCGTTGGGGTCATTGGGCATAATCACCGTCAAACGAAGGCCGCCAAGATCGGAGTCGTCAGCGGTAATCGAACCGCGATGTGCCTGGATAATCTTTTCTGCAACCGATAAGCCAAGGCCTGTGCCGTCTTTCGCGCGGCCGCGTGTCGCTTGCGCGCGAAACAATGGATCGAAAAGTCTCTTCAAGTCCTCTGGCGCAACACCAGGCGGTGAGTCTTCGAAGACCAATTTTACGGAATTCGAACATTCCTGAAAAGTGATATGAATTTTCCCCGGTTTCTCCGTATACCGAACACTATTCGTAAGGATGTTTAAGATGACTTGTTCAATGCGGCCTTTGTCCCAGTTTACGCGGTATGAATTTTCTGTCTTGAGGTCAAACTCGATGGCCAGTCCCTTATCGCTTATTGTCGATTTGAACCTGTCAATGGTGTCTCTGCACAGCGCAACCGGATCCAATCTGTCGAAGGAACACGCCGGAGCCGAAAGATCGGAAACCGCATAAAAATTCAAATCGTTCACAAGGCGGCCGAGACTGGTGGTTTCCTCCTTCAGCGAAGACATTGCATCAGGGCTATAGGGGCGTATGCCGTCCACCAGCGCATCGGCTTCCGCCGTCATTGCTGCCAACGGTGTGCGCAGCTCATGAGAGACCTCTGCCAGCCACTTGCGCCGTGCGCCTTCAAGGCTCTCCAAACTCATAGCAAGCACATTGATATCACCGGTTAGCTCGGAGATTTCCGTAATATTGCTATCGGGAGCCCGTTTCTGAAAATTGCCGGAAACAATGTCGCCTGTGGCTTCCTTAACACCATGTACGAGCTTCTCTGCCGTGCGGGCAATAAGCCATGCCGGAATCAGACTGATGAGGAGCAGCGCTAAAATTAGAAAGCCCCCGAAGCGGTACTGACTGGCCAAGAATTCGGCATTCACCCCAGCGGGTGTAAGAGCGCGGGGCAATACCATGATCGAGCCAATTTTCCGCCCACTGATTACAACGTCTCTGCTTACGATTCGATCACTCGACAAAATAGAAGCTGGCGGCAACGGGGGACCGAACAGCTTCTTACCGCTGGGATCAAAGACAACCAGACGGGCTTCGAACATTTCCGGCGCCATTGGGCGCACTCCCGGACCAGCGACCGGTTGCCCCAATAGCTGCGGTGGTGGTGTCGGTGGCGCGAGCGTCCACACGAGCCCCATCAACATATCGTTGCCATATTTGAGTTCCTGTGCCGCTTCCAGTTTTTGCACCTCCAGATCGATTTGTTTGATCAGCCCATTAAGCTTGTCTGTATCGCGTTCCTGAAGGTAGTGATTGAAACCCTGTCTAAGACTGAGCGACAAGCCTGTTGCCATTGCCAAAGCGCCGATCAAGCTCATGAGACCGAATGCTAAGAATACAACGATGGACAATCTTAGTTTCATGAAGCCGTTAGTGGAGAAACAGCGGATGAAATAGGTTTGCTACGCACCAAAACACCTTTTACGTCAGCCCAATCGGAGTACGTCTGAATCGGCTAAAAGGCGACAACGATTCCAAAATACACGCACTGATTGGTGAAATCCAATCAAATCGAAGATTCTCCCGTTATGGTTTAGATTGATATAGCATAAATCTACTATGCGGTCCTCCCAGCTTCGACATCTTCTCAAACAGAGCGAATGTAGAAGGCGTAGAGATGTATCTGGAAATCTGATCGGAGTGGCATTTTCGATAACGGGACAAGTCCCGTCAGCCCATGTTACCATGAAGCGGAAGGAGGCCGCCTGCTCGAATAGGATAGCCGCCGATGACTAAAGAAAATGACTGAAACAATTGTCATAACATCCGGCCCGCGATGCGGGCCTTTTGTGTATTTGGAACATGCGATAAGGGCCCTCGCGAACAGGTCATGAGAGCTTCAGTCCAAATTGATTTGTAGGGGCTTGGGTTGACCTGATCGGGCTCAACCTGATGATACCGGCGAACCTCAAAATTAGGCGAGATGGTGTCAGTCTTTACTTGATGCCCGGTTGTCCTGCAGCTTTGGCTGATTATATTCGGAGCATTCTAGTTTTGCTTGTTCCTCTCCTGAGATGTCTCTCTCTTTGGAGAGATCTATCAACACTTTCTTTGCCCCTTCTTTGCCGTAGCGAAACCAAAGTAGAAATTTTCCAAACACCGGCTCGACGTCAACAATAAATTTCTCAGCAGACTGAAGAGAGATTTCGTAGTGTTTATGAAATTCACCACTCAAGTACTTCTGAATTTTTTCAAGATTGTCGACCACTAAGTCGAGATCGTGACTGTAGCGCTCCCGCACGCTTGTTTGGAAGGCGAACACTAACAGCGTCAGAAGAAGCAATGTACAGAATAACTCTGCATACGTAGCAATAATTGCCAAGAAACCGACAGCCGATAATGCAGATAGTTCATGAGTCATCAATGTTCCGAAACTGAAACCAAGAAAATTAAAGAAATTTGGCGAGGTTATACCTGCAAAAGAATGAGGAAGGGCGCGCTCTATCCCGAAAAAACAAAGAGCGAATAACAAGGTAGTTAGTGCAAATGAATATAGGATCGTGGAGATCAGATAGACGTCAAGTTTGCGGCTTTCCTTTATTTCCTTTAGTTTTTCACCCAAAACAACAGCGCCAGAACTAAACACATAGAGTTGCATGATGTTCTGGCGATGCCGCTGATCGAGCTCCTCCGCTGTCAGCCCAACTACATTTTTGCGTCGATCTTCCAAGCTCTTGTTCGCGTGACTGAATGCCAGAACGACATTTTCGCTGAATGTCGTGAACACTGTGTTGTTCGAAAAAGCTCGTTTGAAACGACGGATGTAGTGAATCGCCAAATACAAGACCAAATAGGTGATACCCGCCCAAATCATGTAAGGGTTTTGACTTTCGAAAATGATTAACGCAGCACATGCCCCCAGTGAAAACAAAAGTAAGTTCAATTTGAACGTTTCGAATGTTGCATGAATTGCCGGTAAAAAAGTGAGCACCACTCCCCAGTTCCTGGAAAGAACAATAGGCATTTTCCAAACTACTAAAACTAACGGATAAAAGGCGATATACGGAAAAAAAAGATAGAAACGTCGATTGCCAAACACAATCCATGTCAAAGGAAGCACCAGTATAAGGATGAAAAACGAGTACTTTATGGCTATCTGGATCAATTCATTTTGTGCAGAAAGATAATGCGCAATATCAAAGAAAAAGAGCTGAACAAAAAGAGCCATCCAGACAACGATTGCTGTTACCTCACGAACCAACTTCAACGCAAAAGGCAAACGAAATTTTCTCAGCTCTTCGTCAAGATCTTCAAAAAACTCATCTTGCTCTTTTTGCGCGTCGGGTGGTTTTTTGCTCATAGACATGTTGCTCTGTCAAATACCGCCGGAGATTTGCCACAAAGAAAAAAAGACAAACCACTTGTCCGAATTTGAGTTTCATGACTTCGACAAAAATTCAAAAAGCTATGAAACATTGGACCAAAACGAATCAGCTAATTTTGGTCCTAAACGATATGCCTCACAACTACTACAAGTAGACAATATGAAGAGCTGCCTCCGAATACAGACGAGGGCTCTTAATCGACTTGAAGCTCTCGGTATTGCGTGAGTTGGACTCATTCGGCATTCGTTTGTGTGATGTTTCCGATAAAGCCGCCATTGGCTTGTATTGGCTGTTTCCCTAAGAGTTGGATCAAGGGTCGTGGGAATTGTGATATCTTAGGTTCCACGGGAGGCTTCTTAAGATCGCTTCGAAGCCGATGAAATGGATTGATTGGAATTGTTATAACAGGGTCCGCGATGCGGGCCTTTTGTGTATTTGGAACACGCGATAAAGGGCCCGACGGCCAATATTTGGATGAACCCCATGCGCCCATCTGGGCGTGACTTGAAAATAATGGCTGCAAAAGTTTTCAAGGACGCTGTTGATCCAGTGCGCGACAAAGAGGAGTTCTCATGACAAAAATCGAAGGCGGATGTTTGTGCGGCGCCGTGCGCTACGAAACCGAGACAGAGCCGGTGACCACCGCGATCTGCCACTGCCGGAACTGCCAGAAACAAAGCGGCTCTGCGCTCAGCATTATTGTCGGTTTTCCGGCGGGCTCCTTAAGGACCACCGGCAGCAGCTTGACCGCTTACAAAGATGAAGGGGAAAGCGGGAAGCCGGTCTTGCGTTACTTTTGCAATCTGTGCGGTTCGCCTCTGATTACGCGCGCAGAATTTTCGCCCGAAGTGGAATTCATCAAAGCCGGAACACTGGATGACCCGTCTTGGCTCAAGCCGGACGCTGCGTTCTGGGGGGAACGTCAGCACGATTGGCTCAAGGGAAATGCTTCATGGCCGATTTTTCCAAGAAACCCAGAAGGATAAGGATGACGGCCTTCAATCAAATTTTTTGTAACAATGGCGTAACAGCGTGCCAGTTTCACTTTCCGAGGCGCCGTCGATTGCCATATGTATATCCGTTCTTGCGCTTGAAATGGCAATGCACCTATCGGGAGACTGAATGACCGCCCCCCTTCATGACAATAAGCTAAAGCGCTGGCAGATCGCGGCCTTTGTCTTGCCCGCAATCCCCATCTCGGCGCTGGGCCTTCCGCTGGTGGTGCACCTCCCATTTTTCTACGAAAACTACGTTGGCATGAGCGCCGCCACCGTCGGCTATGTGCTCTTCTTCTTGAGATTATGGGATGTTGTCACGGACCCGGTCTTGGGCGTGGTGAGCGACCGGTATTCCACCCAATGGGGCCGGCGCCGCCATTGGATCGTTTTGTCGGTCCCCATTATCGCGATCGCCACATACTTCCTTTTCCTTCCCACACCCGGTGTCGGCGCATTCTATCTGGGTCTGTGGATGTTCATCCTCTATATCGGCTGGACTCTCATCACCATTTCACACATGTCGTGGGGCGCCGAGCTTTCTTCCGACTACCACGAACGCAGCCGCATTCAAGGTTGGCGCGAATTTGCTCTGATCGGCGGCATGTTCGGTGTGCTGGCGATGCCCGCCATCATGGAACTGTTTGTAGACGAGCTGAAGCAGCCCGACATCGTATTTGCTATGGGCATCTTCATCATCGTTTTATTGCCCATTGCCGTGGCCGCCGCCGTTACGCTGGTGGACGAGCGCCCGGCGCCCCCCAAAGAACCAATCGATTGGCGGGAGGCCCTGCAGGTCATCTCTCGAAACAAACCGCTTCGATATCTTCTCGCCGCCGATTTTCTTCAGGCTGCGGCAACAGGTGTTACCGGCACGCTCTACTTTTGGTTCGTTCCGCTGGTGCTCCAGATGCACGGCATGGCGAACTTCCTGCTTCTATTCTACTTCCTTGCCGGTGTGGTCGCCGTCCCTGTATGGATTCAGTTGAGCTACCGTATCGGCAAGCACAAAACCTTTGCCTGGGCCATGTTCTATGGCGCTGCGGCCGCCCTGCCCTTGTTCATCATTCCGCCGGGCATGTTCTGGGTCACTCTGATTGGTTTTATCCTGTTCGGATTGGCCTATGGCGCTGCGTCATTTCTTTTGCGGGCGATTATGGCGGACATCAAGGATCAAGACGCGCTGGAATCGGGACAGGATAAAACAGGTATCTATTATTCACTCCTTACACTGACGAATAAGATTGGTTATGCCACCGCCTTACTGACACTGCCGGTGATCCAATATTTCGGCGTTGAAACAGGGGCCGACGCACAAAACACAGCCACGGGCCTTTTCGCCCTGAAGTTAATCTATATCGGCGTGCCCGCCGCATTACTGGTGCTTGCAGGGTGGATCATGTGGGATTTCCCGCTTGATCAGCGCACCCAAGAGGGCCTGCAGGACGCATTGCAAAGCAGGCAGCCCAATCTTGCTTTCGCAAAAGGGGGCGACAAACCCGGCGTGGTTATCGGTGGGGCTGCAACTCAGCCCATGCCAAGCCTATCGGCTGCAGGGGTCACAGCAGAAGAAAAGGCTGCCGCGACGGCGCAAAAGCCAAGCGACAGCAAACAAGAAAACGAACCGTCAGAGAAGTCATGACCACAACTGCCCCGCCCTCAAAGTCCGCAAAAATCGAGACGCTGCTGGAGATCATGGCGCGCCTGCGCAATCCAGATGGCGGCTGTCCCTGGGACTTGGAACAGACTTTCAAGACCATAGCCCCCTACACCATCGAAGAAGCGTACGAAGTGGCGGATGCCATCGAGCAGGATAACCCGGACGCCATCAAGGACGAACTAGGCGACCTTCTGTTCCAAGTGGTGTTTCATGCGCAAATGGCATCCGAGGCGGGGCAATTCACGTTCGATGACGTGGCGGGCGCCATAAGCGAAAAAATGATCCGGCGCCATCCTCATGTATTTGCTGACGCGGATGAGCGCTCGGCCGACGCGCAAACCTTTGCATGGGAAGAACAGAAAGCAGCTGAGCGGAAAGCCAAGGGTAAAGACGCCAGCGTATTGGATGATGTGCCAACCGGACTGCCTGCGCTGACCCGTGCCGTCAAACTCCAAAAGCGCACTGCGCGGGTTGGTTTTGACTGGTCCGAAGCCGCCCCGATTTTCGAGAAACTCAATGAAGAAGTTGGCGAGCTGAAACACGAAATGGCCAATGGCGCGGACCCCGCGCGTCTGGAAGACGAAATGGGGGATGTTCTTTTCGTTGTCGCCAATCTCTGCCGCCACCTAAAAGTCGATCCAGAGGCGGCTCTGCGCAGCACCAACACTAAATTCGACCGCCGTTTCCGTCAGGTGGAACAACGGCTGGTACAATCGGGAACGTCTGCTGAGGACGCAGACTTGGATGAAATGGAGGCGTTATGGCAACAGATCAAAAAGGAGGAACACGCCTCAGAACTGTAAATCACCAATGATGTCGGTATGTACGCGGTCCCAGACGGATTGGGAACTGGCAGCTAAAAGACCCAACCGGTCGCCTCGGTCAACCTCATAGCGTTCTTTGTTGTTCGTGAACGCCGTATGGCCGCCCGCTTCCTCAAGAATGAGGGCACCGGCGGCATGATCCCAAGGTTTGGTGCGGCCATAAAAGGCACAATCCAGCTCGCCGCGCGCAAGTTTTTGATAGACGAGGCCCGCACAATAGAGGGGCTCGTTGGATTTGAATATTTTGGCCCTTTCCAATAATTCGGGCCGCCGCTCTTTGACAAGTTTACCAGTGTGGATCGCGGCGTTCATCGCCGGAAGGTCGTGCGTTGTGGACGCGGCCAAGCGGGCCGCGCCTTCATAGGCCCCACTGCCCTTCTCGGCAATGGTCATCCGTCCTTCCGTAGGCTGATAAATCCATCCAGCGATGGTTTCGCCGGCTTTCGCTAATGCAACGATCACAACAAATTCGGGAGAGTCTTCAGCAAAGTTCTTCGTGCCGTCAACCGGATCAATGATCCAAACAGGATCCGGACTATCCAATAAGTCCAGCAGTTGCGGGGTTTCATGAACCGCCTCCTCGCCAATGACCTTGCTGCCCGGCAGAAGATCTTTTAGCTGAGGCGTCAGCGCTTTCTCGGCCTCAATATCGGCGATAGTAACGGGGTCTCCGCCACCTTTATCTTCGATTTCTTCGTCCGATAACTGACGAAATCGCGGCAATATCTTGTCTGCCGCCACTTCAACAATAAGGCTTGCCGCCTTCTCTGACAAAGAACTCATGCGGTCGCCGCTTTTCCTTCCTGGGATGCGGCGCCAATCTGAAAGACACAGGTTGCAGGCATTTTACCCCGTAACCGGTTGAGGTTTTCCTCATCGATATTCACAGAAAGCGTCGTCATCCCATCCTCGTCTGCTTCCCGGTGGTATACATCGGCATGACGATAGAGCCAAGCAATTAGAGCGCTTTCTTCCGGCGGCAGCGAGATGCTCACCATGTGTTGCGTGCTGGCAAGGACCTCTTCAATAACCGCCAGCAGGTCTTCCACACCTTCTCCGTTGGCGGCTGACATGAGGACGGTTTTTGTTCTAGACAGTTTCGACGTCTGTCTTTGACGGGAGTCGAGATAAAGCCGGTCTTCTTCGTCCAAGAGGTCAATTTTGTTTTGCACCTCGATGAAATGGCGCTCCTCCTGATCGGGGGTAATCCCAAGCTCTTCCAATATGGTCAAGACATCTTGCCGCTGAGCGACCGTGTCATCATCGGCCATATTCCGTACATGGATGATCACATCGGCTTCCAGAACCTCTTCCAAGGTCGCACGGAACGCCGCGATCAATTGGGTCGGCAAATCGGATACGAATCCCACCGTGTCGGACAAAATCACTTGGCGTCCGCTTGGCAGTTCAAGCTGCCGCATGGTCGGATCCAGCGTTGCGAAAAGCTGGTCTTTGGCAAGAACTTTTGACTCTGTCAGCAAGTTGAACAAAGTCGACTTGCCGGCATTTGTGTACCCCACAAGCGCTACGATGGGATATGGCACTTTTTTGCGGGCTTTGCGGTGCAATTGCCGCGTCTTCACGACACTTTCCAATTGCCGCTTGAGCTTTGCGATTTTGTCGTCGATGACCCGGCGGTCGGCCTCGATCTGCGTTTCACCCGGCCCACCCAGGAAGCCCGCGCCGCCACGCTGCCGTTCCAAGTGTGTCCAGGAGCGTACCAGGCGACTCTTTTGGTAGGTCAGATGGGCCAGCTCGACTTGTAACCGCCCCTCCCGAGTTGCCGCGCGGGCACCGAAGATCTCCAGGATCAAGCCTGTGCGATCGATGACTTTACAGCCGAACGCTTTCTCAAGATTGCGCTGCTGAATCGGAGAGAGGCTGGTGTTAATGACCACCAGTCCAATTTTTTCTTCAGCTATTCTCTCGTGCAGACCTTCTACTTGCCCTGACTTCAGGAATGTAGATGGCCGGATTTGATCAATCTGGAGTGTGATCAGATCGACAATATCCAGCTCAATAGCCCGAGACAGCCCGAGGATCTCGGACCGTTGCGCATCATCAGACCGTGGCGGCACAGCCCCTTCCCGGTTGAAGGAACTGCGCACGACCACATGAACAACAAGACATCGTGTTTCTTGTTGTTTGGTCTCAAAGAATTCGTGTTTTCGTCGGCTCATCGTTAACTCAGCGAATGGGCATTAAGCCCACCGCGTCGCGGCTGCCGAACTTTATTCCGACTGTGCGGATTGCTCGACTTCCGGCTCGAAAAGTTGCACAGGCGTCGATGGCATTACTGTTGAAATCGCGTGCTTGTACACAAGCTGCGAATTCCCGTCACGCCGCAACAAGACACAGAAGTTATCGAACCAGGTGATGACACCTTGGAGTTTAACCCCATTGATCAGGAATACGGTGAGCGGTGTTTTGCTTTTTCTAACGCTGTTTAAAAAAGTATCTTGCAAATTCTGAATCTTCTCAGAAGACATGGGTGAACCCCATTTTATCGTTTGGCCCAAATATGCGTTGGTGCTTTTGCTTTCTTCGATGCTTTTCTTCCGGCATGAAACGCAACGCGCCGTACGCACGTAAAAGATGATACACCAACACACTTGCTGCAAGTGCGAAACCTCCGAAAAGCGCCTTTTTTCGCTTTTTTGTGAGTGTTGTCACGCTTATGTCGCCCCAAGGGTTGCATGGTATCTTTCCTGCAACAACCTAGTCACGAGGCCGGGTTTTCCATCGCCTATTTTACGGGCATTTATGGACACGACCGGGGTTACCGGATTGTTCGCGCTGGTTAGAAACGCTTCCGCGGCCCCTTCCGCCTCTTCCAAAGTGAAGGCTCTTTCCTCAAACGCAATGTTTTGCTGGTGAATGGCGCGTATCAAATTAAGACGTGTAACCCCCGGAAGGATGTCATGGGACAATGGTCGGGTTATGACGCCCCCCTCTGCTGAAACGATCCAAGCGGATGAACTGGTTCCCTCTGTAATGAAACCATCCGCATCCACAAGCCAAGCTTCGGTGGCACCGGCATCCGCCGCTTCTTGTTTCGCAAGCACATTCGCCAGCAAGTTCGTGGACTTTATGTCGCGCCGCTGCCACCGAAGGTCAGGTCTTGTTATAACACTGACACCCTCTTTTAAGACCTTGGCTTGCTCATCATTTGTCCGCTGTTTTCCCGTAACAATAAGACTTGCACGGACAGTCTTGCTCGGAAACTTGTGAGCTCGTGGCGCCACGCCGCGCGTTACTTGAATGTAGATCAAACCATCGCGCACATAATTTCGTCGCCGTATTTGATCGACAATTACGCACAACCCCTTGTCCGAAACCGGCGCAGCTATCCTAAGTTCGTCTAAAGATCTGCTTAGGCGTGCCAAATGATCTTCGTACTCAATGAGGGCTCCATTCCGAATAGCGATGACTTCATACACGCTGTCGCCAAATTGAAGTCCGCGATCATCGATAGAGACCGATGCATCGCCATACGGAACGTAGCGTCCATTGACATAAGCAATACGTTGCATTTTCCGTCGCGCCCTTATGCGTCAATCGCGCCAATAGGCGAGACTTAAGAGACTTAGAAATATCATCACTTCTAACCGTCCGATGATCATGCCAACGCAAAGAGCATATTTGAGCCCCATCCCCAAATCGGCAAATGCCGCACTCTCCCCGGCAACTAATGGAAAAAGTGGCCCTATATTACTCAGAATACTGACCGACCCAATAAGAGCTGATTCCAGGGGTACTCCTGATGTGGCAAGAACGATGCTCAAAATCGCGAAGGCAAGCAGAAAGCTTACGAAAACGCCCCAAACACCAAACATCATTTGATCGGAAACAGCCCAACGGCCGTAATGAACGCCAACCACACCATGCGGATGAGCAAGGCGGCTGAGCTCTCCCAAACTTTGGCGGATCAACAAAATCACACGCATGACCCGGATACCCCCGGACGTCGACACAGAACACCCGCCGACAAGAGCGCCAATAATGAGTAAGACCAACGGCAAGTCCCTCAACAATTGAAGGTCGCCCACCCAAAATCCGGTCGTGCTTAGCAAAGAGATCGCATTGAACATCGCAAACCCCAGATTGGTCAGGGCCTTGTCCGGATCCGCGTTACCTCCAGAGGCAACAAACAGATAGCTCCCGAACAAAAACATAGCCAGCAGCAGGTAAGACGGTTCCGGATCGCGGATGTAAGTCATCGGGCGCCCCCGCAATACCGCCCAATGCAAAAGAAAATTGATCGCGCCATAGATCATCACGGCGCCAATAACCAGCTCCGCTAAAGGAGAGTTCAAGTTCTGGGTCCCCCCTTCAGAACAAGCAAATCCACCAGTGGAAACGGCCGCAAGGCTTAGACAGACGGAATCGAAAAATGTGACGCCACTTGCCCAGACCCCAGCAACACCAAATAAAGTGATCATTCCGTAGATTGCCGCCACCGTTTGAGCAGTAAACGCAAAGGTATCCGTGGAGGAAGCAAACCGGTTCGATCCCGGCAGAGGACCATGCGCTTCGTCCTGCCCGCGCCCAAGACCGGACAAGATAGAGATTGTCATGACAATGGCGCCGAGCCCGCCCAGCCACTGCAGTAGGGCGCGCCAAATCAATATGGGCTGGGATAGCTCACCAACCGGCCCGAGAACCGACGCCCCAGTCGTGGTCAGTCCCGACACGGCTTCGAAATATGCCGACGAAAAGAATGGCGTGCTTTCCGTCGCCAGAAAAGGCAGGGCCGCAAAGACCGGCAGCACGGTCCACGCGAGAGAGATCATCAATATGTTCTCGCGCGTAGATGCGGTTCTAGTGGCTCCCCTCAGCGTGAGAATAAGGCCACCGCCGATGAATGCTGTCAGCCCCGCAAGCGTCAGAAACGCGAATGCGATTTCCGTCGCATCGAAATACACGGCAAACATAACCGGCAACATCATTGATGCCGCCAGAATAAATGTCAGCCAACCAAGGATATAGAAGGCCCCTGCATATCGCATTACAGTTTCCCTATATGTGCGATCTGCATGGACTTCTAGAAAAAATCGATACTGACACGGAACAACTGTTCCACTTTTCTAACCATCTCCGACAATGCGAAAATGATGACTTTGTCCCCGGTTTGGATCTGAGTGTCCCCGCGCGGCGTGATCACATCGTCGCCCTGAACGATTGCTCCCACAATAATGCCGTCCGGCAAGGAAACATCGCGCAAAGGCTTACCTACCAAGGGTGAGGTCTCCAACGCTTCCGCCTCAATCATCTCTGCAGACCCATCATGAACGCTATAAAGGCCCCGGATCCGGCCACGGCGTACATGGCGCAAAATTGTAGACACTGTGGTCGCTCTGGGATCGATTGACGAGTCAATACCGAGAGATTTCGCCAAGGGCGCATAGGATGGATTGTTTACAAGCGACAATGTTCTCTGACCGCCAAGCCGCTTCGAAATAAGCGACGCCAGTATATTGACCTCGTCATCATTGGTCAGGGCCACCACGGCTTCAGCCTGCGCCGCGCCAGCTTCTCCCAGAACAGTTTCGTCGAGCCCGTCGCCCCAAAGGACCACCGTGCGCTGAAGCTGATCGGCGGCGTTCTCCGCGCGCTCTTTATCTGCCTCGATGATTTTCACCCGGATGCCGCTGTGAGTGACCTCCAATTGTCGGGCAACGTAAAGACCGATATTGCCGCCACCGATAAGAACGACGCGACGCGCCTCTTTTTCGGTATGCCCGAAAACATCGAGAGCGCGCGTTACCCGTTCTTGAGCACACACGAAATAGACGTCATCCCCCACCATCATTGGGTCCGACTTATCCGGCACAAACATTTTGCCTTCTCGGTTGATGCCTACAACTGTGATGTTTAGATCCGGAAAAAGCTCCGAGAGCTGACTAAGCGGCGTGTCGACAATGGGACAATCGTCTTCCAAATGCACGCCGATCATCTGAACACGCTCATCGGCAAAGCCGCGAGTCTCAAAGGCTCCCGGCACATTCAGCCGCCTTAGAACAGAACGCCCCACTTCCAGTTCAGGCGAAATGATCACATCGATCGGCATTTGATCGCGCGAGAACAGGTCCTGCCAAATCGGCGACAGATAACTCTGAGCACGAACCCTAGCAATTTTTGTCGGTACGTTGAAAAGTGAATGGGCAACCTGACAGGAAACCATGTTCACTTCGTCAAAAAACGTCACGGCAATGATCATATCCGCGTCGGCAGCCCCCGCCCGGTCCAACGTGTCCGGATGAGACCCATGCCCCACAACGCCACGCACATCCAACTGGTCACTTATCCGGCGCACAAGATCGGGCGACTGATCAACGACCGTCACCGTATTCTGCTCTTGGGACAGTTGGCGCGCGATGCCGTATCCAACTTGACCGGCGCCGCAGATAATCACTTTCATTTCTTAGAAGCCTTCCAGACTTTCTGTTTCCATAAAGCTTACAGCGAGTCGGGACTGGAAACCCGTTTTGCCCCTATCTAAAGGCTTGCTTCTGTCGACCGTCCATTACCGGAAACGCCCAGAGACTTCAGCTTACGGTGCAAGGCGGACCGCTCCATACCGATAAAGGCCGCTGTTCTCGAGATGTTTCCGCCAAAACGGTTAATCTGTGCGACCAAATATTCCCGTTCGAACAATTCCCGGGCCTCTCGGAGGGGCAGCGATATAATGTTCTCTCCACTAGCGCCTGGATGAAGTGACGGGGCCGATGCTCCGATTTCCGATGGCAACATTTCGGCGGTGATCGTTTCGTCCGCGTCACCCGTTGCGAGAATAAGCAGACGCTCTACATTGTTTCTCAACTGACGGACGTTCCCCGGCCAATGATGCGTCTGCAATGCCGCCATTGCATCATCACCGATTTTTCGCTTTGGCAGCCCCGTCGAGGCACAAATCTTCGCCATGAAGTGCTCTACGAGCATTGGAATATCTTCCCGCCGCTCCGACAGAGATGGCACCCGAAGCGGAACCACGTTCAGCCGATGGAACAGGTCTTCGCGGAAACGGCTTTCAGCAATTTCCTCTCGCAGGTCGCGTGAGGAAGAGCTGATAACGCGCACATCCACTTGCACCTTTTTGTTGCCACCGACGCGTTCAAAGCTCTGGTCGACCAAGACCCGCAGGATTTTTCCTTGGGTCTCCATCGGCATATCGGCCACTTCATCAAGCAATAATGTCCCGCCATGAGCTTGCTCGAAGACGCCCACTTTCCGGGGCGCATTGGCACTTTCCTCAACGCCGAAGAGCTCACTTTCAACGCGGTCAGGCGCCATCGTCGCGGCATTGATCGCAATGAAAGGATTATCGAGCCGCTTCGAATTATGATGAATGAGACGCGCAACTACTTCCTTACCCGAACCGGCAGCCCCGGTAATCAAAACCCGGCTGCCTGTGGGCGCTACGCGGTCAATCATCTGACGGACATTGGCAATCGCAGCTGACTCACCACATAGATCGCGGTCTTCGCCGGCCCGGGCGCGTAACTCATCCACTTCCCGCCTGAGCCGGTTTGCTTCGAGCGCACGCTGAACAATCAGAATAAGCCGGTCAGCCTTAAAGGGCTTTTCGATGAAGTCGTAGGCCCCCTTCTTTATCGCCGACACCGCAGTTTCGATATTGCCGTGACCGCTAATCATCACTACAGGAACGCCCGGATGTTCGCTTCGGATAACATCCAGCAATTCCAATCCATCAAGCCGGCTTCCTTGAAGCCAGATATCCAAGATGATCAGTGCTGGCCGCCGGGCCGCAATTGCTTCCAGGCAACCATCCGCGTCAGAGGCAGTTCGCGTGCTGTACCCATCATCTTCCAAAATTCCCGAAACGAGATCACGGATGTCCTCTTCGTCATCCACAATCAAAATGTCAGGCGCCATTGTTCAATTCCCGTTCGACATCTTCCGAAGATGCCAGCTTTTTAGTTGTTACCTCACGCGGAATGGTCAATTTGACCATTGCGCCCGTATACTCTTCCGCATCTGCCAATTTTGATTTCTTTGCATCGTCAAGAACCAAGCTTCCTCCGTGGTCCTCCATAACCTTTTTGACGATTGCCAATCCAAGACCTGTCCCTTTGGTCCGTGTGGTCATATATGGCTCCGTAAGCCTATTGCGGCCTTCAGTTGGAAGACCACAGCCATTGTCCACCACCACGATTTCGATACGCTGATCATCCTGAGCCAGAACAATCAGTATCTTTCCAACATCAACCCCGCTTGCATCATCATTCAATTGAGCGGCAACCGCTTCAGTCGCGTTCTTGAGAAGATTGGTAAGTGCTTGAGAAATAAGCCGCCCATCGCACACATGCAGCAGCGGTTCATCAACACCGCGCATGTCGATCGTCGTATTTTGGGCGGCCACGCGCTGCAAGAAGACGGCCTGCCGAACGATTTCGGATAAGTCATGTGATTTGAGAACAGGGGTCGGCATTCTGGCAAAAGACGAGAACTCGTCCACCATGCGGCCAATATCGCTTACTTGCCGAATGATGGTTTCCGTACACTGTTCAAAGACCGTTGGGTCTGAATCTATCTCGTCCCGATACTTGCGGCGAAGCCTTTCAGCGGACAACTGAATGGGCGTCAGCGGATTTTTAATTTCATGCGCAATACGGCGCGCAACATCCGCCCAAGCCGACATTCTTTGCGCCGATACAAGTTCAGTAATGTCATCAAATGTCACAACAAAGCCTTGCGCATCTTCTGCGCCGGGGTCGCGTGCCACACGCACCATCAAATTCAGGGTGTGCCCGCCTCGAACCAGATCGATCTGTTTTTGGGCAATGCCCTCCGGTTTGGCGAAGGCTTCATCGAGAAGCGGATCAAATTCCGGAACTGACTCTCGAAGCGGTTTGCCGGCAAGGTCTTTCACATCGGCACTGAGCAATTGCGTGCCGGACCGGTTCACCAAATTGATATCGCCATCGGAATCAAGGCCGATAACACCAGCCGTCACCCCGGAAAGAACAGCCTCTGTAAATCGCCGCCGGAGGTCAAACTGCCTGTTCGCCTCGATCAGCTCATCCCGTTGGCTTTCCAGCTGACCGGTCATACGATTGAACGCACGCCCCAGGGTTCCGAGTTCATCGTCTTGCAGCCCTACATCGACGCGCACTGTCAGGTCTCCTTCACTGACCTTTTCAGCAGCGTCTACAAGCCCGCCAATGGGTGAAACGATACGGTTTGCGGCCCTGAAGCCGCTGGTGATTGCCACGAGCAAGACCAATAAGACCGCAACCGAGTAGGCCAATCCCCACTGTATTTGGAATGCTCTCTGATTGCGCTCAGCGGATTCGTATTCCAATTTCGCCTGTCCGGTCTGCACCAAGTAACTGATGACCTGCGGATCCAGAAGACGCACCGCATAGACATAGACAGGGTCTTCGTAGTCGAGTTTTACAAGCCCTCGGAACTCTGTCTTGCCGTCATCCCAGATGGCCAGCTTCCCGGCATCCGCAAGGGCAAACGCATCCTGCGTCCCCCCGCCCGACCCTTCAGGTCTGGGCACTTCAAATATCTCGGGAAAAATATAAGTGGGCTGGCCATTTGTTTCTTCAGCCCCTTGCACAGAAGCAGGCACCTGAATGCCTTTTTGGGTCTGAACCAGGATCGTCCCCGCGGCGTCGATAATGTAGACGCCATCGAGCCCTTGCTCACTTGCCAACCGGCTAATCAGAGACTGAAATTCGTCGGATTGAGACAAGAAGGACCGCTCGACCGTGTTCAAGGTCGAGGCGACATTGAGGATATTGACACTTAGGGTCTTCCGGTGGGCCTGAACAAACTCGCGCGACACAGCTAATGCCGTGTCGAAGGCCGTCTGAATGCGCTCGCTGAACCAAAGCTCCACCCCTCGTGAGAGCGTGAGCGCGGCGAATGTGGCGAGAACAATGGCGGGGGCCACCGCCACGAGAGCAAATCGAGTAACGAGCTTGCCATGAAGCCTGGCGCCGGCAAGGCCCGACCGGCGGGCCATCAAGATCCCGATCAACCGGGCTGCCACCAACGCCGCCAGCAACAACACGACCGCCAAGTTAACCAGAACTAGGACGTTGACGGTCTCTTCGCCGAGACCGAAAGGGGCCATTCCCAACAGAGTGGAATAAAGAAGCGCCCCGGCGATGCAGGAGGCCACGAATAGCATGATGGCCAGCACACGCGCACGCGCCATGGACCGGACCCATTTTAGAAGGTCTTCGCCAAAGCTCTTCTCACTTAGACCTGTGATCGAGGACACTTTCCCCGGCGCCTGTGTTGCAAATCCACCGCAAGTCGCCGAATTCACGCGGATTCTAGAGTCGAATCACCTGTAAATCTGGACGACTAGCGTGCCACTATAACAACAATGTTGCGCAAGCGCATCATTTCAATCCACGAATGACACGAATATCTAGATCACGAATCTTTTTCCGAAGCGTATTACGGTTAAGGCCCAGCATCTCCGCTGCACGGATTTGATTACCGCGCGTGGCACTCAGACTCATATTGATGAGGGGTTTTTCCACTTCGCGCAGGATGCGGTCATAGAGGCCCGGTGGCGGTAAGGCCTCTCCAAACTCCTCGAAATACTGTACGAGCTGCCGTTCTACCGCTGTGCTTAAAGTTTCCGCTGGCGCATCCGACGATGGCCCTTCAAGAGGCGCTGTATCGGCGAGTTCCGCTGCAACCGCCTCAGCACTTATGACCTCTTCGGTGTAAAGGGCCGCAAGACGACGGATCAAATTCTCCAGCTCCCGCACATTCCCCGGCCAGCGGTACCGCTTCAACACTTCCATCGCATCCGTATCGATGGTCTTAAGCGGCAAACCTTCTTCATGGGCAAGGCGCAAGAAGTGACGTGCCAAGTCTCCAATGTCCTCGGCCCTTTCACGCAATGGCGGAAGACGAAGCGGCACCACATTCAAACGGAAGAACAGGTCTTCCCGGAAAAGCCCCTGGTTAATCTGCTGGCGGAGATCCCGGTTCGTAGCGGCGATGATCCGCACGTCAGTCTTGATAGATGTGCGCCCGCCAACTGTCGTATATTCCCCTTCTTGAAGGACACGGAGCAACCGCGTCTGTGCCTCCATAGGCATATCCCCGATTTCATCAAGAAAAAGCGTACCGCCATCCGCCAATTCGAAGCGTCCGGCACTCTTGTTTGCGGCCCCTGTAAATGCGCCTTTCTCGTGGCCGAAAAGCTCGCTCTCGATGAGCTCCCGCGGAATCGCCGCCATGTTGACCGCCACAAACGGCCCCTTCCGGCGTTGGCCATATTCATGAAGCGCGCGCGCCACCAATTCCTTGCCGGTACCGGATTCGCCCGAAATCATGACGGTAAGATCTGTTTGCATAAGCCGTGCAAGAACCCGATAGATCTCCTGCATCGCGGGAGATCTGCCGATCAGGGGCATCTCCTCCTCGCCATCCAGCTCTGTTGAGCTGGGGGTGGTCTTTGGCCGGGACATAGCCCTTTCCACCACATTCATGAGCTCATTCAGATCGAACGGCTTCGGCAAATATTCATAGGCGCCCTTTTCGGCAGCCGTGATCGCCGTCATCAGCGTGTTCTGCGCGCTCATAACGATCACAGGTAAATCCGGCCTCAGTTTCTTGATGCGCGGCAAGAGATCGAAGGCATTCTCGTCCGGCATGATGACGTCCGAAATGATGAGATCGCCGTCACCTTGTTGTGTCCACCGCCACAAGGTCGACGCGTTTCCAGTCGCCCTTACATTGTACCCCACTTGCCCGAGCGCCCTGTTGAGCACCGTGCGGATCGATACATCGTCATCGGCAACAAGTATTGTTCCTGCTGGCATTTAATCAGCCTCCGTCGCAGTTGCGACATACATGGGTAAAAGCACCCGAAATACCGTACGCTGAGGGATGGAGTCGCACTCGATGACGCCACCATGATCGCCAACGATTTTTGCGACCAGCGCAAGCCCCAGCCCGGTCCCTGAACTCTTCGTCGTGACAAAAGGTTCGAACAGATGCGGCATAAGATCTGGCGGCACGCCGCCGCCATTGTCGCGCACGCAAACTTCCAACGGCAGACTAACCCGGTCGCGGCTCGACATGACCGAGAGACGTATGCCCGGACGAAACGCCGTTGATAGCGTGATTTCGCCTATCTCCGGATCTACCGCATCTGCTGCATTTTTGTAGAGATTGAGGAACACTTGAATAAGCTGGTCTTCATTGCCGTAGACAGGCGGCAATGAAGGGTCATATTCCTCATGGACTTTTATGTTCTTGGCGAAGCTTGTGTCGCCAATCGTCCGAATGCGCTCAAGAACCTTGTGAATATTGACCGGTGATCTTTCTACGGGACGGCTATCACTGAAAATTTCCATCCGGTCGACGAGCTTGCGAATACGATCCGCTTCATCGCAGATCAGCCGCGTCATCACCCGGTCATCCGTATCTGCATTAATTTCCAACAGCTGGGCCGCGGCGCGAATACCCGCCAGCGGGTTCTTGATTTCATGTGCAAGAACCGCCGCCATACCGGTTACAGACCGGGCAGCGCCGCGATGCGTCAGCTGGCGGTTCATCTTTTGCGCCATGGTGCGCTCTAAGAGCATGAGCAAAACCGTGCCAGGCTGCTCCGGCACACCAGCTACCTGTACATCTACCGTCTTCTCCCCAATGCGTGGGGAAGACAAATCGATCCCATATTCCGCAACAGACGATCCAGAGTTTTGCACCTGCTCAATCAGTCCGATCAACGGGCTGCCGAATGGCACCAGTTCTGCCATTTGCTGACGCCGCAACATGACCGCGCTGGTGTCGAAAAATGTTTCCGCAGCAGCGTTTGCAAAAATGATGCGCCCATCCGGATTGATATGAAGGATCGGATGCGCCAGCGCATTCAACAAGGCTTCGTGATTGCTCAAAAAGGCGCTGGCAGCCGATCCGGGAAGAGGTGTTGGTTCGACCATCTTCATGCCGCCTTCCGAAGGGCCGGCCCCGGCTCCGACAGGAAAAATTCTGTCATCGCACCGATTACATCCGACGGATTTTCAGCCCGGCAGACTTTCTGCCGCGTGGCATCTGATCCTTCATGGGGCTCCAAATACCAGCACAAGTGCTTCCGGGCGACGCGCACGCCTCTTTCAGGTCCGTAATGCTCCAGAATATCTGTGTAGTGACGAAGAATGATCTCGAGCTTTTCAGAGCCCTCTGGATCGGCCGGCGCCTTTCCTGTTTCCAGATAGGCCTCTACTTGTCCCGGGAACCAAGGCCTGCCATAGGCGCCACGTCCGATCATCACGCCGTCTGCCCCCGACCGTTCCAGCATTGTCTCAGCATCACTGCACTGGACCAGATCCCCATTCGCGATGACAGGGATTGAAACTTCCTGTTTCACGTTCCGGATGAAATCCCAGTCAGCCTTTCCTTTGTAGAATTGCTGACGGGTTCGGCCATGCACGGTTACAAGCTGAACGCCCGCTTGTTCGGCGCGTCGTGCAAGCTCCGGCGCGTTCCGGGTCTCGTCATTCCACCCCGTCCGCATTTTCAATGTCACGGGAACCGACACAGCTTCGACCGTGGCTTCGATCAGCGTCAACGCATGATCTAGATTCCTCATCAAGGCGGAGCCGGAGTAACCGTTCGTTACCTGCTTCGCCGGACAGCCCATATTGATATCGACAATAGCTGCCCCTTCGCCTTCCGCAATGCGGGCCGCCTCCGCCATCCAGTGGGCTTCGCGCCCTGCGATCTGAACAGACATGGCATCATGGCGATCCACACCGTCCACCTTCCGCTGGGCGATCAAGCGCCGTTGAATCATTTCCTGGCTGGCGATCATTTCCGATACAACAAGCCCAACGCCCAAATCATCCACGAGTGCACGGAAAGGTGCATCCGTAACGCCCGACATGGGCGCCAGGATCACGCGACTTCTCAGCGACACTGGCCCGATCTGAATGGTCATTATTTGTGCAAAACTATTTACTGCCCATCAAATAAGCAAACTAGACCATGAAAACAAATCAGGCAAGCCCATGATTGGCCGCTTGGCAGGACTTTTCTGCGCAGATAGGGTGCGCCGCGAATAAGTGGAATCGAGCAATATGGTTAATGAAAAGACAGCGGCCCTCATCGTTTCGGCCGGTCGTGGCATTCGTGCAGGGGGCGGAATGCCCAAACAATACAGGCACATAGGTGGCCAATCTGTCTTGCGCCATACGCTTCAGAAGTTTGCGGCCCATCCCCATATTTCCTCGATTCGCACGGTCATACATCCCGACGACCGCTCCATGTACGATGAGGCAGCATCAGGAATTGATGTACTGCCACCGGTACACGGTGGCGCAACACGACAAGAGTCTGTTCGGTTGGGGCTTGAGAGCCTCGCCGACACTGATGTGGATTTCGTGTTGATCCATGATGCAGCCCGGCCATTTGTCCCCAATCGGGTAATTACGGATATCATTCACGCATTGGAGTCCGGCATTGGTGCCATCCCTGCTCTTGCCGTGACGGACACCATTAAGCGAGCCCATGAGGGCGCCGTTGTGGAGACCATCGACCGCTCTGTCCTGTGGCGGGCGCAGACACCTCAAGGTTTTCACTACCGCCCCATTATTGAAGCCCATCATCGTGTCATTGGTCAGGAACTCACCGATGATGCCGCTGTGGCGGAAGCGGCCGATCTAGAGGTTAAGCTGGTAGAAGGGAGCGATGATAATTTTAAAATTACGGCTCCGGAAGATTTCGATAAAGCCGAAGCAATGCTGCAAGAGGAACCGACGAAACGCATGAGTATCACCAAAGCCGGCATGGGGTTCGATGTGCATCGTTTCGAGCCCGGCGACAAAGTCATTCTTTGCGGCATTGAAGTGCCGCACACGGCAAAACTCGCTGGCCATTCCGATGCGGATGTGGGGCTGCACGCCATTACCGATGCAATCCTTGGCGCCCTTGGGGACGGTGATATCGGCGATCATTTTCCGCCCAGCGATCCGCAATGGAAAGGCGCCCCGTCGGACAAATTCCTTGAATTTGCCGCCAACCGCGTTCGAGAACGCGGTGGCGCCATTACTCATGTGGATGTGACGCTCATCTGTGAAAAGCCGAAGATTGGCCCTCACAGAACGGCCATGCGGCAACGGCTCTCCGAGATCATGCTGATTCCCATTGAGGATATTAGCGTCAAAGCCACCACCACCGAAAAGCTCGGCTTTACAGGCCGGGAAGAAGGCATTGCGGCCCAATCGATCGCAACCATTACAGTGCCGGGCTAAATCGAGGATATGGCATTTTTCAATCCACCACCCCCGCCCCTACGCTTCTGGTCCGCAGAAGTATTGCTGGCCACTTGGGGCGGAAGCGGGCTTTTGAAGCCCGCTCCGGGCACTTGGGGATCCCTTGCGGCCCTGCCCTTCGCGTGGGGAATTTTGTCGATTGGTGGACACCCCCTATTGCTTATGGCCTCCGCACTCATATCTGGAGCTGGCCTGTGGTCCGCCCAAAAATACATAGCAGCAACAGGGCAACACGATGCATCACCGATTGTCATCGATGAAGTGGCCGGTCAATGGATTGCACTTCTTCTCTCTCCACTGAGTATTGCGGCCTTTCTCACGGCATTTGGTTTGTTCCGATTGTTCGATATCTTGAAACCATGGCCGATCAAATGGATTGATAAATCCGTCGACGGCGCATTTGGTGTCATGGCCGACGATGTGGTGGCAGGCATTGCCGCCCTGGGCGCGAATTGGATTTTGTGGACATACGTATTGGGGTGACCGATGTTTGACAATGCACATATTCGACATGCTCAAATCATCTTGGCGCTGTGTCGAGAGCAGAAGCTCAAACTCGCAACCGCAGAATCCTGCACCGGCGGATTGATCGCGGGATGTTTGACTGATATCGCGGGATCTTCGGATGTGGTCGATAGGGGTTTTGTCACCTATTCCAATGAGGCCAAAAGAGACATGTTGGGTGTTCCGGGCGACCTGATTGCGGATTATGGCGCCGTCTCAGAACCTGTGGCACGCGCCATGGCCGAAGGAGCCCTCAACAATTCGCTCGCACAGATTAGCGTCTCTGTCACTGGCATAGCAGGCCCCGGCGGCGGCACGGACCTGAAGCCCGTCGGTTTGGTCCACATGGCTTGCGCCCGAGAAGGACGCAGCATTATTCACGAGAAGTGTCTGTTTGGCGATATTGGACGCAGCGAAGTCAGGACGAAAGCGCTGGAGATGGCTTTCACACTTTTCCAGCGTCAACTGGAGTGACCAACCCCAGGGAGGACGGCGAAGCTACCTCCTTGTACAGAGCATGCGCGCGTTCTTCAAAAGCAGACACCATCTTCAGGACCGCTTTGGTAAAAACCTTTGACATCATTTTTTGAAGTGTTTTGCTTCGAAATTCGAAGTCGATGAAGAAGTCAACCGTACACCCACCTTCTGCATTGGGCTCGAAGACCCAACGATTTGTTAGATAGCGAAATGGTCCGTTGATGTATTGCACTTCAATGCGTTTGCCCGACGGATCAAGCGCCACACGGCTTGTGAACTGTTCCCGGAACACTTTGAAGGCCACAGCCATGTCTGCGGTCAATGTCTCAAGCTCGTCCACCATCTCACGTTTGCGAACCCGCAAGCCAACACACCAGGGAATAAAGGCCGGATATTTTTCGATGTCCGCCACCAGGGCGTACATCTGCTCCGCGCCATATGGCAGGACTTTTCTTTCCGCATGAGAGGTCATAGTTAGTCTACGCTTTACCTGCCGCCGCCGCCCGCGCTGCCTTCAGCCGCTGAAAGTCCTCACCTGCATGATGTGACGACCGCGTTAACGGGCTTGCCGAAACCATCAAGAAGCCTTTGGCATAGGCCATTGTCTCATAGGCCTTGAATTCTTCCGGTGTTACGAAACGATCAATTGGATGATGTCTTCGCGTAGGCTGCAAATATTGTCCGATCGTTAAGAAATCCACGTCAGCGGCACGCAGGTCATCCATCACTTGCATGACTTCTTCGCGCGTTTCGCCAAGGCCCACCATAATACCGGACTTGGTGAACAAGGACGGATCCACCTCTTTGGCATGCTGGAGCAAACGAAGCGATGTGAAATAGCGGGCCCCCGGCCGCACATGCAGATAAAGCGACGGAACCGTTTCCAGATTGTGATTGAAAACGTCGGGCTTGGCGTCGACAACAACTTCGAGAGCACCCGGCTTCCGCAAAAAGTCCGGTGTGAGCACTTCGATGGTCGTCGTGGGCGATGCCAATCTGATTGCGGATATCACCTTAGCAAAATGCTCCGCACCACCATCTGACAAATCATCCCGGTCAACAGACGTGATCACCACATGACTTAGTCCGAGCTTTTGAACCGCCTGCGCCACGTTGTCCGGCTCTTCAACATCCAACGGAGCCGGCAATCCGGTCTTCACATTACAGAACGCGCAGGCGCGCGTGCAGGTATCCCCCATGATCATCATGGTGGCGTGCTTCTTCTCCCAGCACTCACCGATATTCGGACACCCCGCTTCTTCGCAAACAGTCACTAGATTGTGGTCCCGGACAATCTGCCGGGTGCCTTGATATCCCGGGGACGTTGGCGCCTTAACGCGCAGCCAGGCCGGTTTCCTGAGTACGGGGCTTTCCGGATTCCGTGCCTTCTCTGGGTGGCGCGGTTTTTCCTTTACATTCTGCTCGTAAATAACAGCCATCGGCGTTTGCTTATTCCTTTCAGCCACCAATTCCGGATGGTGCCGAGAAGTATACAACCTTGATATTAATGACAATGGCGATCGCCGAGCGCCAGTCAAGAGGCCGCGACCTCATGTTTCAAAATGAGAAGCCAATACCGATTTGGCACAATAAATCCGGCTGATTTAACGCCTCAATCTGACACAAACAGCCTAAATGAGCGATATTTTGTAGATTTTCCCACGGCATAAGTTTTGCGGTTTCCCCGGCGGTGGAAAAATATATTCAGGGGGAACTGCTATGCAGCAGCCTTTTCTCTCGCGCTTTGCAAAGAACAAGCGCGGTAACATTGCCCTTTTGTCCGCACTCCTGGCCGTCCCCATGCTCGTTTTGGCAGGAGGGGCCGTTGACCTGATGCGCATCGCGGGCGCACGCAGCGAAGTCTTAGGTGCGCTGGATGCCGGCATTCTCGCGGCGACCTCCCTGTCTAACCCGCGTGATCCCGAAACGGTGATCCGGGAATATTTGGACGCAAATGTCGACCCCACAATCATCGACCCTGCCTCTATCAATCTGAATGTTAACGCGGAAAAGTCGGGCCGGTTTTCCAGCATCGAAGTTGCCGCAAATTTCTCCGTGGACACACAATTCGTTGATCTGATCGGTTTCAGCACGGTGCCGGTGGCTGTTAACTCCGCGGCCACGCACGGTATTCAAAACGTTGAGATATCTCTGGTGCTCGACACCTCGGGCTCGATGCGCGGCAACAAGATCGCAGCACTTCGCAGAGACGCAGCAGCATTTGTTACGGATATGTTGGGTGCTTCGCCTGAAGACTCAACTTCTATTAGCGTTATCCCTTACTCCAGCAATGTCCGTATCGGAAGACGTTTTGATAGGTTCGTCGATGTAGAGGAAATCTTGTGTCGTGGCGAGGGTTCTGGATGCGAATTGAGCGATTTCTCCGATGAAGAAATTGAAGAAGCTCTGGAAGACTGGAATGGTTGCGTCGACTATCGCCTTGCAGATTTCAACGGAGGTCGCCTACCAGTAAGAGGGCGTCAAGAAACACGGGACGACCGGGATTGCCGCCCGAATATTCAGCCAATCTTCCTGTCTCAGGATGCCGACGCCCTTACGCGCCAAATCCGTAGCTACGAAGCCAGCGGCGAAACCGCCATGCATGTGGCAACCATGTGGGGTTACAACGCCCTTTCCGATAGCTGGCGCGGCTTGCTCGGCGGTGATGCTGCTTTCTCCGACCGTCCAAGTCAGCTCGGCGGTGACGACGCCTTCAAGATCCTCGTCGTCATGACGGACGGTAAGATCAATCCTCACGACTCTGACGTTTCAAGCGCTCAAGCATCTAACCGCTTCTTGCGCGTTTGTAATGCGGCAAAGGCAAATGACGTGTCCGTGTGGGCCATTGGCTTCCAGATCACCCAAGGCAGCGACGCGGACCGCCTTCTACGGCAATGCCCGACCAATGCCAGCCAATACCTACTTTCCGGCGATGGCAGCCTTGCTGATGAATTCGATACGATTTTCGAAAGCATCAGTAAGCTTCGGGTCACGAGCTAAGGAGCCGCGCAATGTTGCTATCCATTGGAAAAATGCGTCGCAGTCTTCGCCGCATCGGCAGAAACAACAAAGGGGCAGCGGCTGTTGAATTCGCACTCGTCAGCCCGTTGTTCTTTGCCTTCATCTTCTCGCTCTTCGAGGCAGGGCTTCTGTTCACCCGGATCGCTCTGGTGGAAGATGCAACCCGCACCGCATCGCGCCAAATCTATACGGGCGCGGTTCAGACCGGCGGAATAACCCAAGACCAACTCAAGCAGGTCATCTGCGACAACACATTTGGCTTCGTGTCCTGTGGCGACAGCATCACCCTTGAGGTTCAGCCCATTAACAATTTCGCATCGCTCCCGACAAACGCTGCGGTCTGCGATGAAAGCGGCGATGAACTAACCCCGATTGTTCAGTACACACCTGGCGCACCGAGTCAAACCGTGTTCGTTCGCGTATGCGTGACGGTGCCTGTTATCACGCCGGGCCTTGGTCTTGGTCTGGCGCTCAACAAAACCGCCAACGATAACTACGCCATTGTCACATCATTTGCGTTCGAAAGTGAGCCATTCTGATGAAAAAGGAACGACACAACGTGCTTCAGCGCTTCCTCAAAAATGTCAGAGGCGTTGCGACCGTCGAGTTTGCCATCATCGGACCTGTATTGGTTGCCCTGCTGATCTTCTCTGTTAACGGATTTGATGCCTATCGCGGATTGCGGAAAGCTTCGAGCGCCGTTGATGCGGTCAGCGATATCGCAAGCCGCAAGCAGGTCATTCGGCCAGCTGACAGAGATGACTTATTCGCAACAGCAGAAGCGCTTTTGGACAGGTATGCAAATGGCGCAAATGTCGGGGTCATCATCACAAGCGTCGAACAGGATGCGGATGACAATTACGTCGCTCTATGGAGCGTCGCTAATGGAAATGCATCCGCACATGCAAACTTTTTGCCCAATGACCTTGCCGCTGAACTTCCCGCCATCCCTGCCGGTGAAAGCATCATCGTGACGGAGCTGGACTTTACCTTTAACCCAACGTTTCAGGACTTGTGGGTTGGCGGCATTACCGTCGACCAGTTCTCGATCGCCCGTCCGAGATTGCTCGCGAAAATCGCTTATGAACCCTGATAAATGAGAAGCCTATCGGCACCCGGAAACACACTATGTATGTTTCCGAGTGTCGGCCAAGTTTGGGATGACTGAGGCGCGCTCACTAAATATTAGGAATTGCTAACAAAAGCTTAAGGAACAGAGCCGAAAGAAAAATCTATCGTTCGAATTTGTAACAGTCCGCAGGCGTGATCCTGAACCGTTCTGAAACAAGAAAATCGACTTTGATGTAAAAAGCCTGGTTTTTGGCCATCGGCATACATGTTGCTGCACCTGTCCCGAGATGCATACAACGGACGGGTACGGACTCATGTTCCAATCTCTCTTGAAGCGTTTTTTTGCGGACAAACGCGGTAACATTCTGATCATTTCCTCTTTGATCGCAGTGCCACTCTTTGTTTTGGCCGGCGGCGCAGTCGATATGATGCGGATAGCCGGCGCGAAGACGGAGATTCAGGGCGCTATTGATGCTGGCGTTCTCGCATCTGCATCGATGAGCAATTCGCGCGACGCAGAAACGGTTATTCGGGAATATTTGCTTGCAAATGTTCATTCGGATTTGATTGATCCCGCATCGGTCACCGTCAATGTAAGCTCATCCAGAAGCGCGAATTCGTCGGTTGTCTCCGTCGATGCCAGCTTCAGTCTGGATACTGTTTTCCTGAATGCCATCGGTATTCACAGCGTTCCGATTACCGTTTCTGCCGAAGGCAAAGAAGCCATCGGCAATGTAGAAATATCTCTGGTGCTGGACGTGTCCGGCTCCATGAGAAACAGCGGCAAGATCGGGAACCTTCGTACATCAACGACCGCCTTCATCAACGACATGCTGGAGGGCGACTCCGCGGCGACAACCTCCATCAGCCTCATCCCGTATTCTGACAATGTTCGTCTAGGTCCGGATTTCAACGATTTTGTTTCGATTGAATCCCTCGAATGCGGACGCCGCGGTGATGATGACGATGACGACGATGATGATGACGACGATGACGATGATGATGACGACGATGACGGCGGCAGCAGCAGCTGTAACCCGGCAACGATGAGTGCAGCGGAAATCCAAGAAGCACTTAACGGTTGGAATGGCTGCCTGGACTACGAAGCATCTGACTTCAATGGCGAACTTATCACCTTCTCTGGCAGAGATCAGTCACGCGATAGGGATTGTGAACCCGAATTCTTCCCAATCTTCTTGTCCAACAACGCCACCACGTTGACCACAGCGGTCGCGGCTTATGAGGCAGACGGTTCAACCGGCATGCACATCGGTGCGATGTGGGGATACAAAGCCCTTTCCGACGCATGGACCGGACGTTTGAACGGCGATTTTGCCGACCGCCCAAAGCCATTCACCGACGCTGAGACACTCAAAGTTCTGGTGATCATGACGGACGGTAGGATCAATCCATACGATGTGTCGGACTCCGTTGCGGAATCACGGTTTTTGTCCATCTGCAGCCAGGCCCGCGCCAATGACGTCCTCGTCTTTGCGATTGGCTTCGACATTGATGTCGGCAGCGATGCTGACCAGCTTCTGCGCCAATGCCCACAAAACAACAGTCAGTACCTGTTTGTCGAAGGGCTGAACCTCGCGGATGCATTCGATGTGATCACTGCTTCGATCAGAACACTCCGTATCAGCCAGTAGGAACCAAAATGTTTAGTCTGTATAGAAAGCTTCGCCGCACTGCCAAAAGAGCTGCGGCCGACCGGAAGGGTTCCGCGGCTGTAGAGTTCGCCTTGGTGAGCCCAGTGTTCTTCGCCTTTCTTTTTTCTCTCTTCGAAGCAGGGCTCCTGTTCACACGAATTGCGGTTATCGAGGATGCAACGCAAGACGTCTCTCGTCAGATCTATACTGGTGCCGCCCAAGCGGGCGGCCTTACCCAGGCGGATATCGCGACTATGATCTGCAACGGGACAGCGGGCTTCATTTCGTGTACGGATAGTATCGAAGTAGAAGTGCAAACCGTAACAGGTTTCAACGCTTTGCCTACGACCGACGCCGTTTGCGACGAAAGTGGTGACGCGATCAATCCCACAACGGCCTTTAACCCAGGGGCCACGCAAGAGATTGTTTTCGTGCGGGTGTGCGTCACGGTTCCTCTGTTTACGCCCGGCCTCGGCCTTGGACTGGCACTGCCCAAAACAGCTGGCGGCAACTACGCCATTGTGTCTTCCTTGGCTTTCGTCAACGAACCTTTTTAGGAGAAAGACAATGTTCTCGAACCTCAAAACAGGGCTCGTTGCGTTCCTCAACAACGTGCGCGGCACGGCAACGGTGGAATTCGCTGTCATCGCGCCAGTCCTGCTGGCTCTACTCATCTTCTCCGTGAATGGCTTCGATGCGTATCGCGGCGTTCGGCGGGCATCTAACGCCGTGGACATCGTAGCGGATTTGACCAGCCGGCTTCAGGTCCTGGATGCAGCCAACCGCGACGCCATGTTTACTACCGCAAATGCATTGCTCGACCGCTATGCCGTACCGGGTCAGGTCGAAGTCATTATTTCCAGCATTGAGCAAAATGCGGATGGTGACTTTGTGGTCTTGTGGAGCGTCGCCAATGAAGCCGGACTGGCCCATTCGGGAACACTGGCGGAAGATTTTGAGATCGGCCTGCCCCCAATCCCCGCTGGGGAAAGTATCATCCTTGCCGAGGTTGACGCCGAATTCCAACCAGTCTTCTTAGACTTGTGGGATGGTGTTGTGGATGCGGATCAATTCGCTATCCGCCGCCCTCGCCTCATCTCCCAAATTGCCTACCAGCCCTAATTAGAAAGGCTCGTCGAGGCAGGAAACCTTGCCCGGTCGTCATTCATTCGTTTGCTGAGAAAATTGCTGGCGGCCGGCGGCCCCGAGAAAGGGCCAAGTTTGGGATGACTGAGGCTTTAAACCTTTCCTGGAGAGGAACCACCGACCATAAGCATGATCCTGCCACTTTCACGGCCACTGATCATTAGCGCATTAATCTAAATATTATGTTCAGACCACGGCTTATCAAGTCACATAATTTTTGCCATTTAAAACAAAGACTTATGTACTCTTTCTAAAGCAATTTATGCGGAAATTTGCTCGTCAGACGTCTGAAAGTCAGATGTGGATCACTTTTCCGAAAGCATCGAGCACGGATTCATGCATCATTTCGCTAAGTGTCGGATGCGGAAATACCGTGTGCATCAGATCAGCTTCCGTGGATTCTAAGGTCTTCGCCACCGTATATCCCTGGATAAGTTCGGTTACTTCAGCGCCAATCATGTGAGCGCCCAGCAACTCTCCCGTTTTGGCATCGAACACCGTCTTAACCAAACCTTCCGCTTCGCCCAGCGCGATTGCCTTGCCATTGCCAATGAAGGGAAACCGGCCAACCTTGATTTCATGGCCAGCCGCCTTCGCCTTTTCTTCCGTAAGCCCCACAGAAGCCACTTGCGGATGGCAATAGGTACAGCCCGGAATATTTGACGTGTTTAACGGGTGCAGCCCTGAAACACCGGCGATCTTCTCTACACAAACGACACCCTCATGGCTTGCCTTATGGGCAAGCCAAGGTGGTCCTGCCACGTCACCAATGGCGTAAACACCGGGCACGCCGGTTTCGCCCCACTCATTGATCACGATGTGTCCGCGATCCACCGCAACGCCAAGCTTTTCCAGGCCAATGTTTTCCGTGTTGCCGGTAATGCCGACCGCCAAGATTGCTCTCTCGAACTCTTGTTCAGTCTCTTTTCCGGCGCTGTCTTTGATGACGGCCTTCACTGAAGATGTCTGGGCCGTCAACGCACTCACCGTTGCACCGGTAACGATTTTCATTCCCTGTTTCTTGAAGGACTTAGCCGCGAACGCCGAAATCTCTTCATCTTCGACGGGCAATATCCGATCCATCACCTCCACGACGGTTGTTTCTGTTCCAAGGGTTTGGAAGAAACTAGCAAACTCAATCCCGATGGCACCTGAGCCGATAACCAGAAGCGACTTCGGCGTCACATCGGGCACCATCGCTTCCTTATATGTCCAGATCAGTTTTCCATCCGGTTCCAATCCGGGGAGAGTCCGTGCACGGGCCCCCGTGGCGATAATCGTGTTTTTGGCGTTGACCGTTTCTTCGCCCTTTTTGTTGCGTACACTGATGACACCGGCGGCTTCGAACGCGGCTTCACCTTCCAACACCGTAACCTTGTTCTTCTTCAGCAGGAACTTCACGCCATTGGACAGTTGATCCGCAACCGCACGGCTGCGCTTAACAATCTTCTCGAGATCAAAACTGATATTGCTGGCACTCAGGCCAAATTCCTCCAACCGGTGCAGTGTGTGGAATATCTCGGACGAACGCAAAAGCGCTTTCGTCGGAATACACCCCCAATTCAAGCAAATACCGCCTAAGTGCTCCCGTTCGATGACGGCGGTCTTCATCCCCAATTGGGCGCCGCGAATGGCTGCGACATAGCCGCCTGGGCCAGAGCCGATCACCACCAGGTCATACGAATGGTCGCTCATAAAACTTCCTCTATCTGGGATTTTGCGTGGGCCAAGCGTTTAGTGCTTGATCGTTTTTCCCACATGAAAATCAAAAGTAGTGAGATATGGGTCAAGACGGTCGGCAATTAGTTCGACTGACGTTACGTCTTTCAATTCGCTGCACACTGAAAATTCCCGCAGCTCATCTCCGTATCTGCCTTTTACCAGGGCCACGACCAGACGGTCGTAATCGTCGAATGCATCCAGCTCCAACAGAATGCCACACACGCTTGCAAGGATACGGCGCACATCATTTTTGTATTTGTCGCGGCTGGCGGCGAAGCTTTCCATTGTCCGGTCCGCAGGTGTTGGAACCGTGACGGAGATTGCGAGAACCGACCCCTCAAGATCTTCAAAATCTTCGTAGGAAACCCGCGCTGATTTCACATATTCCAGTTGCAAATCCTGGCGCTTGAAGGCCCGGATCACTTGCGGCAGGGATGGTGGGGCGGAATTGAACGTGCTGTCATATGCGATCGCCTTGGAGCTCGGAAGCCCCCCTGCCAAGCACAGCAAAGACAGCATGAAGATCAAACGAAAAATGGCGACCCCTCCCGCCAAAAAGGTCTACTTCTCACGCCAATCACGCGTGCCCTATTACAACAGCATCGTCGATGGATCTTCAACATATCCTTTGAAAACTTCAAGCAATTGGGCGCCAAGAGCACCATCGATCACGCGATGGTCGCAAGAAAGTGTCACATTCATCACGGTGGCAATGGACAAGGCACCATCTTTCACCACCGGCTTTTGAGCGCCCGCTCCGATCGCTAGGATGCCTGCGTGAGGCGGATTGATAACCGCATCGAAGTGATCGATGCCGAACATGCCCAAATTGGAGACCGCGAAGGAGCCCCCCTCGAATTCGTGGGGCTTCAGCTTCCGCTCGCGCGCGCGTAACGCCAAGTCCTTCATCTCGTTGGCAATCGTCGCAAGGCCCTTTGTGTCCGCCTGCCGCACGATGGGCGTGATCAGCCCGCCATCAATGGCGACCGCCACCCCAATATCTGCATGTTTGTGGCGCAGCATGGCATCATCGGTCCAGCTTGCATTGGCAGCCGGTATTCTCAGAAGGGCAAGCGCTAATGCCTTAATGATCATGTCATTGACGCTGATCTTGAACGCCCCGTCCCCTTCGGGGGACTTCCCGTTCAGTTCCTTCCGCATGGCGAGCAGCTTGTCGATCTCACATGCAATGTTCAGCCGGAAATGTGGCATGCCCTGCTTTGCGGCCGTAAGCCTGCGCGCAATGGTCTTGCGCATCTGATCGTGTGGGATTTCCTCAAAAGCATCAGGATCAAAGAAGGCACGCGCATCCGGCAAAGCGCCAGCCGAAGGCGCCAGTGAGGGCTGTTTCGTGGACGGGCTTGGCGCAGCTTTGTCTTTGGTCTCTGCAGGAGCAGCCGACACACCAGACACGATGGCGGCTTCCACATCGCGCTTCACGATCCGCCCATGCGGGCCGGACCCGCTCAGCGCGTCCAAGGGAACGTTGTTTTGGGCAGCGATACGGCGGGCCAGAGGACTTGCAAAAATTCTTCCGCCGGAAGACTTACTCACGGCTTGCTGCGGGACCGCGGCGGACGGTTCAGGTGTGACTTCCGCCGCAACGGGTTCGGCTTCTTTCGGCGGTTGGGGGGCAGGCGTCGCAGGGGCATTTCCAATGCTGTTGCTATCCTCACCATCCTGCAGAATGACGGCGATCACATTGTTGACAGGAACGTTCTCTGTTCCTTCACCGACAAGAATTTTGCCCACCGTTCCTTCGTCAACGGCTTCGACTTCCATCGTCGCTTTATCGGTTTCGATTTCCGCGATGACATCGCCCGGTTCGATCGTATCGCCTTCTTTAACCAGCCACTTGGCCAGTGTGCCCTCTTCCATCGTGGGCGACAGGGCCGGCATAAGAATGTCTATCGGCATGGGATCCTCGCGCTTACAGGTTACCGATAGGTCACGGCCTTAACGGCCGCTGCAATTTCATCCGGGGTCGGCAGTGCCAACGCTTCCAGGTTCGCCGCATAGGGCATCGGCACATCTTTCCCGGAAATTCTGGTGACTGGCGCATCCAGGTAATCAAAGGCCTGCTCCATCACCACGGCTGATACCTCCGCACCGATACCGCACGTGGGCCACCCTTCTTCAACTGTCACCAGTCGATTGGTTTTTTGCACGGATGCTATGATGGCGTCCGTATCCAGGGGCCGCAGCGTCCGAAGATCGATCACCTCCGCGGCAATGCCGTCTTGCTCCAATAGCTGTGCGGCTTCCAAAGCGTAACTTACCGCTCGGCTGTGCGCGGTAATAGTGACATCTCCACCGGGCTTAACGACTTTCGCTTTTCCGATCGGCACGAGCCAGTCTTCCGTATCCGGAACATCGAATTTCTGGCCGTAAAGTATTTCATTCTCTAGGAAGACAACCGGGTTTGGATCGCGAATGGCCGACTTCAACAAGCCCTTGGCATCCGACGCGCTATATGGCGCAACCACCTTGAGGCCCGGCACATGCGCATACCAAGACGAATAGTCCTGACTGTGCTGGGCCGCCACACGGGATGCAACACCGTTAGGCCCCCGAAAAACGATTGGGCAGCCCATCTGACCGCCGGACATATAGAGCGTCTTGCCTGCCGAATTGATAATCTGATCAATCGCCTGCATCGCAAAGTTCCAGGTCATGAACTCTACGATCGGGCGCAGACCGGCAAACCCGGCGCCCACGCCAAGTCCAGTAAAACCATGTTCGGTTATCGGCGTATCGATGACGCGCTTGGCGCCAAATTCTTCGAGCAAACCCTGGGTTACTTTGTAAGCGCCCTGATACTCAGCGACCTCTTCCCCCATGACGAACACTTTGCCGTCACGCCGCATTTCTTCGGCCATGGCATCGCGCAATGCCTCACGCACAGTCTGCGTGGTCATGGCCCCGGTAAAGTCAGGTTCAATCGCCGGTGCTGCTGCTTGAGCCGGTTGTGGCGGTGACACCGCCGGCGCCGCGGCGGCCGGTGCTTCGACAGCAGGCTCCGGTGCCTCAACGGGAGGAGCAGCCGTCGTCCCACCTGCATCGTCCTCACCGGCGATCTGCGCGATAGGGACATTGACCTTCACCCCTTCGCTTCCTTCGGGCACGAGGATCTTGCTGATTGTCCCCTCATCGACAGCCTCGACTTCCATCGTTGCTTTGTCGGTTTCAATCTCAGCAATGACATCGCCGGACGAAACGGCATCGCCCTCTTTCACAAACCACTTGGCAAGCGTGCCTTCTTCCATGGTGGGCGACAAGGCCGGCATTAAAATATCGATCGCCATTAGGATAATCTCTCCCGTAAATTCACTGCCGCCTTATCTCCTAAAGCAAAATATCCGTATACAACTCTTCTGGAGCCGGTTCCGGACTGGTCTGCGCGAAATCCGCCGAGTCAGCGACGATCGCGCGGATTTCCTTGTCGATGCTCTTGAGTTCATCCTCGGAAACGTGACCTTCCACGAGAAGCCGTTCTTTGACCATCTCGATCGGATCGTGATGTTCACGGACTTCCTTCACCTCTTCGCGGGTCCGATATTTGGCCGGATCGGACATTGAGTGCCCGCGATAGCGGTAAGTTTTCATTTCCAGTATGTAGGGGCCATTTCCTTCCCGGCACCACTGCACAGCCTTTTTTCCGGCGCTGTTAACGGCCACTACATCCATGCCGTCAACTTCTTCGCCCGGAATATTGAAACTGGCGCCGCGGCGGTAAAGATGCGTCTCGGCACTTGCGCGCTGGACGGATGTTCCCATGGCATATTGATTGTTTTCGATCACATACACCACCGGCAGAGACCAAAGCTCCGCCATATTGAAGCTTTCATAGACCTGGCCTTGATTGGCGGCGCCATCGCCAAAATAGGTAAGGCACACCCGGCCGTTTTCGTTGTAAGAATTCGCAAACGCCAGACCGGTTCCAAGAGAAACTTGGGCCGCTACGATGCCGTGCCCGCCAAAGAAGTTCTTCTCGCGGCTGAACATATGCATGGAACCGCCCTTCCCTTTGGAAAGGCCGCCTTCGCGTCCTGTAAGCTCAGCCATCACGCCACGCGCATCCATTCCGCAGGCAAGCATATGTCCGTGGTCACGATAGCCTGTGATGACCTGGTCACCCTCTTCGATTGCAGCTTGCATACCCACCACAACGGCTTCCTGACCAATGTAAAGGTGGCAAAACCCGCCGATCAGGCCCATGCCATACATCTGACCAGCCTTTTCTTCGAAGCGGCGGATCAGAAGCATGTCTTTGTAGTATCGGACGAGAACGTCTTTTCCGGGAGAGTCCGCCTTGCCGTTCGATTTCTTAGATGCCGATTTACTGCGGGTGCTTTTTGAAGTGGTCATAGGGGGCCGACAAAACTCGCGTTGTGACCGAAACGGTCAGTCGTAAATGCAATTGCTGCTATACCACGGCGGTTGAAACAAGTCGCCGAAGATCACCAAGTTTGGCGTTCACATCTAAAATAGTTGTTAGTGCAGATCGTCAAACTAGCGGTCGCGAAAAATGACAATCTCATCCGTGCGGCCATAGCCTAGAAGTAAACGCAATCTTTCATCCAAGATATCGGGATCGACCTGCCCCGGCTTCATCAGTTCGATCCGCTTTTCTATCTCTTCGCGTTGGGAGACAAGCCGTGCAAGTTGTTCTTCGCGCTGAGAAATTTGCTTCTCAAAGTCAGACCGGGTGATCAAACCATGGGCGCCATAGATCGAATGAAAGGCGTAATACAAGACAATTGCGCTGCAGATCAGCGGCAATCGGCCTTGGGTTAACAATCTTCGAAGTATGGATTGGTTCATTTGCCGTGGAAATTACCAATAGAGTCGGGCGTTTACCCAACCAATTTGCAAATCGGTTTAAATGGTTTTCTCTAAATTTGGTTAAGAAAAAGTTACATGTTAACGGTGTCAACATTGATGCCTTGGAACGTTTAAAGAACATGGATAACTGCTTAGCCAACCGAACAAAGACGCCCCCACTTCGCGCAACTATTTAGCCTTACGTATGCTCCAGAAAACAGATAACGTCTTATTATAAGACCTATATCTGGAGTTCTCTCATGGCCGACATCCGCATTTTCTCCTACTTGCCCAACCCGCGGCTCTACAAGGCAACCATTGCCGCACGGTATTCCGGTGCAACAGTCGAAATAAGGGGCGCAAAACCGAAGGAGTTAGCAAACTGGCTCTGGGATTTTGACGCTCGAGAGCTTCCAGAATCCGAACGCGTGGAAACTTCCCCCTACGCCCGTATCGCAAAGACCGGATTTTCGGGAACGCTGTTCAAAACAGATGCTTTCCTGAAAGCCAACCCTTATGGCGATGTTCCGGCCGCCTTCGGCGCCGATGGCGACGTTGGCTTATTCGAGTCGAATAGCATCATGCGGGCTGCGGCGCGTATCGGGAATAAGTCGGCCACTCTCTACGGAGGTGGACCGCTTCAAGAGTCCCGCATCGATGGCTTTCTGGACAGAGCGCTCGTCTTCGCGCGGGATATGCAACGCTACCTTCTTGCCGCCCGGTCCGGTATTTCTCCAACCTTGCATTCAGAAATGGAAAACGCCCTATCCTCGTTCTTGGGCGGCGCGGAACAAGCGCTGAAAAACACAACTTATCTTGCCGGTGAAAACCTAACACTGGCTGACATTGCATTCGCATGTGAGGCATGTCTGTTCGCTAACGAAGTCCATATGCGGAAAGCATTGGACGAAGCCGGGCTGCAGCCGATTTTACCCAAGCTTTTTGACCACCCCCATGTAGTGTCACATTTGGAAAAGCTCAGTACGCTGCCAGAATTCTCTGAAGATCTGGGGTCTTATTTCGACAAACTGTTGGCCGCAAGGCCCTAGGTGCCTGAAAAAGTCATCGCATTGTCTCTCCATGGTTCGAGACGGCGCTATGGCGCCTCCTCACCATGAGGCCTTTATTAGATTTCCTCACCCTGAGGAGGGCCGATAGGCCCGTCTCGAAGGGTCCAGACGACCTTTTCAGCAGCCTGCCAGAGCGATTAGTCTCTAAGGATCGAACGGCCCGCATATTCAGCGGCTGGGCCCAACTCTTCTTCGATCCGAATAAGCTGGTTGTATTTAGCCAACCGGTCTGATCGTGCCAGCGAACCGGTTTTGATCTGTCCGCAATTGGTCGCAACCGCCAAATCCGCAATCGTTGAATCTTCCGTCTCGCCGGACCGGTGGGACATAACCGCGGTGTATGAAGCCCGATGGGCCATATCCACGGCTTCCAACGTTTCCGTCAGTGTACCAATTTGGTTGACTTTCACTAAAATGGAATTTGCCGTGCCTTTCGCAATGCCATCGGCAAGGCGCGCTGGATTGGTCACGAACAAATCATCGCCAACAAGCTGAACCTTATTGCCAATGGCGCGGGTCAGTTCCGCCCATCCATCCCAATCATCTTCCGCAAGCCCGTCCTCGATACTGATGATGGGATAGCGCGAGACCAGATCTTCGTAATAGGCCGTCATGCCGCCTGCATCGAGTGTCTTACCTTCGCCCTCAAGGACATATTTTCCGTCCTTGTAGAATTCCGTGGAAGCAGAATCCAATGCCAGATAAATGTCCGCCCCAGGATTATAGTCGGCGGCTTCAATCGCCTTCATGATAAACCCTAGTGCCTCGTCAGTAGAGTTTAAGGCCGGGGCAAACCCACCTTCGTCACCTACATTGGTGTTATGTCCCGCGTCTTTCAAAAGCTTCTTAAGAGTTTGGAAGACCTCCGCCCCCATACGCACGCCTTCGGAGATTGAGTCCGCCGAGACAGGCATGATCATGAATTCTTGAATATCGATGGGGTTGTCCGCATGCGCGCCGCCATTGAGGATATTCATCATCGGCACCGGCAGAATACGCGCGCTTGGCCCACCAATATAGCGGTACAGCGGCAGGCCTGAAGACGCACTGGCGGCCTTCGCAAGGGCAAGCGACACGCCCAGGATCGCATTCGCTCCGAGGGCGGATTTGTTATCCGTGCCGTCGAGTTCCATCATGACGCGGTCGATGGCAACCTGTTCTGTTGCATCAATCCCCTGGAGTGCTTCGAAGATCGGCCCCATCACGGCCTCAACCGCCTTCTGGACACCTTTCCCGCCATAACGTTCATCGCCATCACGCAGTTCCACCGCCTCATGAGCACCAGTGGAAGCACCAGAGGGGACAGCAGCCCTGCCCGCGCCGCCATCTTCCAGCACAACATCCACTTCGACCGTTGGATTGCCGCGGCTGTCCAAAATTTCGCGGGCCATGATATCGACAATTGCACTCATGCGTTCAGTATCCTTCGATCGAATTTTGTGTTGATTGGCGCCCGAAATGGGCGCCGCCATCCGTTTAGGCCAAATTGACGACAAATACAGCACCAATTGCGATTGGTGCGGCAAAACGGATCAAGAAGTACCACAGCTTGAAAAAAATGGTCTCGCTCATGCCGGTTTCTTCAAGAACTGAAGACTTTGACATCCGCCATCCGACAAATATGGCGATGAGCATTCCTCCTAACGGCAAAAGAATATTCGAGGCAATATAGTCAAACGTATCGAACCAGTTTTTCCCTTCCAATAACGGTATGAAACCAAGCGGCTGCCAGTCGGCCCATAAATTGAAGGAAAAGACTGAACCAAGACCAATTACCCAAGCGGCTGACGCCCCAAGAATGGCGGCCGTAAGGCGGCTGATATCCAGGTTCTCCTCAACCCAAGCCACAAAGATCTCAAGCAGAGAAATTGACGACGTGATGGCTGCGACCAACAGTAAAAGGAAGAAAACGAACGAGACCACACCGCCAAAGGGCATCTGACCGAACGCCACTGGCAGCGTTACAAAGACAAGTCCTGGGCCCTGTCCTGGTTCCAACCCGAATTGGAATACAATCGGGAAGATGAGAAGCCCCGCCAAAATGGCTATTCCGGTATCCGCCAGCGAAATGACCACGGATGACTGAGGCAGGTTCACATCCTTGTTGAGATATGAGCCGTAGGTGAGCATGATCGCGGCCCCCACCCCGACAGAGAAGAATGCTTGCCCAATGGCAGCCAGCACAACGTCAGGCGTGATCTTCGAAAAGTCCGCCGAGAAGAGAAATTTTACAGCACCCGCAAAATCCCCAACAACGGCTGAGAATATTACAAGCCCCAGCATCATGAGTGCCAAGGCCGGCATTAATATTTCCACCGCTGGTTCAATACCCCGCTGCAAGCCCCGCGACACGATAAAGCCGGTAAGCCCCATGAAGATCGCGTGGTAGATTGTCAGTTGTCCCGCATCTGCAAGCAGCGTATCGAATTGCGCCGCCACCGCATCCGGCGTTGCCGTGGCGAACGTGCCTTGGGCCGCACTGATCACATAGGAAATGACCCAGCCCCCAATCACGGAATAAAATGTCAGTACCATGAATGCCGCGATCATTCCGGTCCATCCGAATACGGACCACGCTGTCGACCGACCTTCGTCTTTGGCCACCTTCCTAACACTGTCGACGGCGTTAAGTGCGCCACGACGGCCAATTGTCAGTTCGGCCAGCACCAATGGCATGGCGATGAGCAAAATACAGGCAAGATAGACCAGAACGAACGCGCCGCCGCCATTCTCACCGGCTTCGTAAGGAAATCGCCAAAAGTTCCCAAGTCCCACGGCCGAGCCGACGGCCGCGAATAAGAACCCGACCCGTGATGACCAATGACCGTGATGACCCGCTGCTGCTGCCAATTTCCCCTCCCGAAACGTCTAGACCCTTGCGACGGCTACAGCTTTTTTAGCTGTTGATGCGCGATTTGGTAAACTTGTCGATCTCCGCAAGTTCTTCCAGCAATCCTTGAAGATCTTTTAAATGAAGCATATTCGGACCGTCGGACGGTGCGTTGTCCGGGTCCTGATGAGTTTCCAGAAAGACGGCTGCAACCCCGACAGCTACAGCTGCGCGAGACAAGACCGGAACAAATCGACGATCTCCGCCGGTCGAGCCCCCCTGTCCACCTGGCTGCTGAACTGAATGCGTGGCATCGAAAACCACAGGCGCACCGGTTTCCGCCAAAACCGGCAAAGCACGCATGTCAGACACCAGCGTGTTGTATCCAAAACTCGCGCCGCGTTCCGTAACCATGACATTGGGATTTCCGGCGCCCGTAACCTTGGCCACCACATTCTTCATATCCCACGGCGCGAGGAATTGCCCCTTCTTCACATTCACGACACAGCCGGTTTCAGCCGCCGCCACCACCAGGTTCGTCTGGCGGCATAGAAACGCCGGGATCTGAAGAACATCCACCACTTTCGCGGCTTCGGCGCATTGCCCGACCTCATGAACGTCAGTCAAAACCGGCAGCCCAGTTGTTTCCTTAACCTCGGCGAAAATCGGCAGTGCTTTTTCAAGGCCGATTCCCCGCCCGGCATTCAGGCTGGTTCGGTTCGCCTTGTCGAATGACGTTTTGTAGACAATGCCGATCCCGGTCTTGTCAGAGATTTCTTTAATAGCCGACGCCATCTCCAAAGCATGCTCGCGGCTTTCGAGGGCGCACGGCCCGGCAATTACCGATAAAGGCTTGGAATTGCCGACTTCCAACGGCCCAATTCGGACGATGGTGTTTGCGCTGGTCAAATCGGCACCCCTTGTGTTCGGAACGGTTGCTTTTACACGAGCCGCGACTGTGTGACGGCGGCCTTAATAAATGACGCGAAAAGCGGATGAGGATCAAACGGTTTCGATTTGAGCTCCGGGTGGAACTGGACCCCGACGAACCAAGGATGATCTGGGATTTCTATGATTTCCGGGAGAAGTCCATCAGGTGAGACGCCCGATACTTTGACGCCCACATCTTCCAATTGCGCGCGGAACTGCATGTTAACTTCGTACCGGTGACGGTGCCGTTCCTGAATTTCCGTCGCACCATAAATCTCTGCTGCGCGGCTCCCCGGCTGAAGCATTGCGTCATAGGACCCCAAACGCATGGTTCCGCCAAGATCACTTTTCTCGCTTCGGCTTTGAAGCTCACCTTCCTTCATCCATTCCTTCATCAGTCCCACAACCGGGTTCGGGCATGGTCCGAATTCGGACGAAGTGGCTTGAGGCATGTCCGCCATGCTCCTAAGTGCTTCAATGACTGCCATCTGCATGCCGAAGCAAATGCCGAAATAGGGAATGCGGTGAACTCTCGCGAAGCGCGCCGCCGCGATCTTGCCCTCTGCGCCCCGTTCTCCGAAACCACCGGGAACGAGGATACCGTGCACATTCTCCAGTTGCTGAACCGCAGACTCGTGTTCGAAGATTTCGGACTCGAACCATTCCAGGTCTACATCCACATGGTTTGCAATGCCGCCGTGAACCAGCGCCTCTGTTAGAGATTTATAGGCGTCTTTTAGGCCCATATATTTCCCGACGATCGCGATGCGCACCTTACCTTCCGGTTCGCGCACACGGTGGCTTATCTCATGCCACTTGGACAGATCCGGCTCTCTTACGCCGTCCATGCCAAAGACAGCAAGGACCTGATCGTCAAATCCCTCATCGTGATAGCTGATGGGCACATCATAAATAGAACCCACATCAAGGGCCTGTATGACCGCCTCTGGGCGCACATTGCAGAACAGCGCTATTTTGCGACGTTCATCCGGCGGGATGGCGCGGTCACACCGGCATAAAAGCACATCCGGCTGAATGCCGATCGACCTGAGTTCCTTGACGGAGTGCTGGGTCGGCTTTGTCTTAAGTTCACCAGCGCTCGCCACAAAGGGAATTAGCGTCAGGTGGACGAACATGGTGCTTTGGCGCGGAAGCTCATTGCTGAGCTGTCGAATGGCCTCAAAGAAGGGCAAGCCCTCAATATCACCGACTGTGCCGCCAATCTCGCACAACACGAAGTCCAAATCCTCCGTATCATGGACGATAAACTCTTTTATCGCATCAGTGACGTGCGGGATGACTTGTACCGTGCCCCCAAGGAAGTCGCCGCGACGTTCTTTGGCGATGATCCCCTGATAAATCTTGCCGGTGGTGACATTGTCGGCGCGAGAGGACGGCACGCCTGTGAAGCGCTCATAATGCCCAAGGTCGAGGTCCGTCTCGGCACCATCATCGGTGACGAAAACCTCGCCGTGCTGATGTGGACTCATCGTGCCGGGGTCGACATTCAGATAAGGATCAAGCTTACGAAGCCGAACGCGAAAACCACGAGCTTGCAACAAAGCTCCCAGTGCCGCTGACGCCAACCCTTTTCCAAGTGAAGAGACCACGCCGCCAGTTATGAATATGAACCGCGCCATGGAAGAACAGATTACAACAAGCTGATAAAGAACAACAGAGAGCTTTCGAGCTAAGCGCTTCCCGCCGCACCCAAAATCATAAAAGTTAACGTGTTTTCAGGTCGTTAGGACGATTTCCCAAACTGACTTATTGGGGCGTTGGAACGCTCGGAATTTCGGATTCTGCAGGTGGCGTTGGTTCCGCCGGCTCTGATATTGCCGGAACGGACGAATCATCCACCACATCCAGGATCGAGGTCGGCTCACCGCCCTGACGTCCGATCAATGACAAAGCAATACTGGTGGCAAAAAACGCTGCCGCAAGGTAAGCCGTCGTCCGGGTCAACGCATCGGCTGCGCCACGGGTCGTCATGAAACCGCCAGCGCCACCTCCGCCGCCACCAATGCCAAGTCCGCCCCCTTCAGACCGCTGCAGCAACACAACAGCCACCAAGGCTGCCGCCACGAGTATGTGTACAACTAAGAGAACGGTTTCCATCGGTCTTCACTTCCGTAATAGGCTGTTCGCCTGAACAAGCGCGGAGATATAGTCAGGATACCAGCTAACTGCAAACACTTTCGTTTTAAGCCCTATCGTAACCTAATTGGTTAACGAAGGCCGTTCACGCCATATCTGCACTAGTGCTCACGACGCTGCCTTAATAATGGGGACAAAATCCGCGGATTTAAGGCTGGCCCCACCGACCAGCGCGCCATTTACGTTTTCTATCGCGAGAATCTCTGACGCATTAGCCGGTTTGACCGACCCTCCATAGAGCAGACGGATTTTGTCTCCATCACTGCCGAACCGCTTCTGCAGCCTGGTCCGAAGGGCTTTGTGCGCTTTCTTGATATCTTCGGTCGTGGGTGTCTTCCCAGTGCCGATCGCCCAAACAGGCTCATATGCCACCACCGTGTTTTTCGGCGTACTTCCATCCGGAAGGGATTCCTTGAGCTGTTTTCCGATCACTTGAATGGTCTTTCCCGCATCCCGCTCAGCTTCCGTCTCGCCAAGGCAAATAATCGCGGTCAGGCCCACCGCGTGAACGGCTTCCGCTTTTTGGCGAACGAGCTTGCTGTCTTCTCCATGGTCGGTCCGCCGCTCGGAGTGCCCGACGATTATTGAGCGCGCGCCGATATCCGCCAGCATCTCAGCGGAGATATCTCCTGTGTGGGCCCCTGAAATAGCTGTATGGCAGTCTTGGGCCCCCAGCCGGACTGGACTTCCTTTCACCGCATCCTTAAATGAGGCAATTAGCTGAACCGGCGGGCAAATGAGAACCTCTGCACGCGGCTTTGGCGATGTTCCGCAGGCGCGCACGATGCGCTTTAGCTCGGTAGCAGACCCACGAAGCCCATTCATTTTCCAATTGCCTGCAATTAACGGTTTCAGCTTAGGCTGCGCCATGGTGATTGTGATCCTCTATTTTAGTTGTCATTTGATTGTCCATGGGAGGCCGGACAAGACAGATTGATACGGCTTCTGATAGATATTGGTTGCGCGAATATTGATCCTGGCTCATTAATCACGCGCCTCGCAATTGGCAATACTACTTTTTGGACAGAAGCTTAAGACTCGTCGATCATGCTGAAATTCATCCGCAAAGGTGTTGGGAGCGGTTTCGCTCTCCTTCTTATTATCCCGCTTATACTCGCTTTCGCATTGTGGGGGGTGAACGATATCTTCCGCGGCGGGACAAGTGATGCTGTCGCGAAGATCGGTGATTTTGAGATCGGCAGCCAGGAGCTCTCACGAGAGTTTCGCCTACAAGTCCGGCAACTGGCACAAAACTCCGGCGGCCAAATTGATTCCCAAATTGCAATTGCGTTTGGCGAGCACAATCGGGTTTTGGAGCGCATCATCAATCGTACCGCGCTCGACGCCAAGGCGGCAGAGCTTGGCATTGCGACGCCCGATGGAACTGTCCGCAGAACCATCCAAAACGATCCCTCCTTTCAAGGCGCCTTCGGATCTTTTGACCGGGCGATCTTCCAGCAACAGCTCGTGGCGGCGGGGCTGAACGAGAACATTTATCTCGACAGTGTTCGAGGTGACCTTTCGCGTGCACAGTTGCTCGACAGTATCGAGTCAGGTGTTGATGCGCCGAAGGGGTACATCGATGCACTTTTTGTTCATCGCCAACAAAAACGCAAAACCAAGTTTTTGGTGCTGGCTCCTGAGCTGGCCGGCACGATTCCGGAACCAAGCGACTCCGAGCTAGACGCATTCTATCAAGCCAACCAATCAGAGTTTCGCACACCGGAATATAGAGCCTTCGACTTTATTCATATTACGGCGGAAAGCCTGACGTCACTCGTGGAAGTCACCGATGAAGACGTTAAAAACCAGTTCGAGTTTGCACGTCAGTCATACGAGACCCCTGAAACCCGGGACATCGAACAAATTCGCTTTGACAATGAAGAGGAAGCCAAGCAAGCCGCCGCGCGTTTGGCGGAGGGTGAGCGTTTTCTGAAGGTGGCTTTGGACAAAGGCCTGACGCCCGACGACATTGCCCTTGGGGAGGTTGAGCAAAAAGACATGGATGAGGCCGTCGGAAACGTCGCCTTTGGCCTCAATGCCGGTGATGTGTCCGATCCGATAGAGGGGGCCTTCGGCTGGTTTATTGTTCGTGTTCTGAGCGTTACCGAAGGCAAGTCCGTCACTTTCGAGGAAGTGAAAGACGACATTCGCAAAAATCTGGAACTCGATAAGGCTCAAGGCGAATTGTATGACATTTACAATGCGATTGAGGACCAGCTCGCGGGCGGTGCAACCCTGGAAGAAGTTGCCGAAGAAACGAATGTAACCCTCAATAAGGTCGTGGCGGCCGACCCAAGAGGACAAGATAAGGCTGGCAAAGAGGTCCCGTCGCTAGCGAACCACCCTTCCATTACGCAAGAAGCGTTTCAGAAGGAAATCGGCGACGAAAACTATATGCAGGAAGCCGCTGACGGTTCCTACTTTGTGGTTGAAGTAAAAGATACGGAAGGTGCCCGGATCCGCGACTTCGAGGAGGTTAAAGATGACGTGAAGCAACGTTGGATCGCTTCCGAAAGGCGGAAAAAGCTACAGTCACTCGCGGACAATTTTGCGGAACGCGGAAACAATGGCGAGCCTTTCGAAGCTATGGGGGCGGAAATTGACCGGGCCGTGACCATTAGCCCGCCGGTGCCACGCGGTGGATCGAACGAGACCTTCTCCAGAAGCCTGGTCGACATGATCTTCGAAGCCGACATGGATCAATTCGTTGTCGGACCTGTGGGCATTGGGGAAAGCATTGTCGTCGCGCAAGTGACCGAAATAATCGAGCCTAGCCTTGCCGAAAGCGCTGAAGGGGTCGCCCGGCTCAAGATCGAGACCAGCGCGTCAATGTCTAACGAACTCATCACCCACTACATCAACGATGTGCGTCAAAGCCTTGGGGTTGAAACCTACCCTTCGATGATCGAACGCGCTGTCGGGGCAGCGAACTGAGGATCAGATGCGCGTTGACCCTGATTTCGAACAGTTCGAGGAGAGATACCAAGCCGGCATTCCCCAGGTGGTTTGGACCGAACTTGTTTCTGACTTGATGACGCCGGTTGGCGCCTTCTACAAGCTCGCAGAAGATCGCGCCAATTCGTTTCTTCTTGAGTCCATCCGTATTACGGATGGCGCTGAAGTACGCGACCGCTATTCGATCATTGGCCTAAAGCCCGACCTCATCTGGCGCTGCCGAGACGGTCAGGCAGAGTTTAATATAAAGGCACTTTACCAATCGGATGACTTCCAGCCGGTGACGACGCCTGCTTTAGAGTCTCTTCGGGAGCTAGTTGAAGCCTCAAAGATTGACCTGCCGGACAATCTGCCCCCCATGTCCGCCGGCCTCTTTGGGTATCTGGGGTACGACATGGTGCGCCTTATGGAGCATCTGCCCGATGTTAATCCGGATACGCTGGATGTTCCCGACGCGGTCTTATTGAGGCCGAGTATCGTGGCAATCTTCGATGTGGTTCGTGATGTATTGACCATCGTTACCCCTGTTCGCCCAGAAGAAGGTGTTTCTGCACGCGCGGCGTATGCGCGCGCCAATGAACGATTGAGCGATGTGGTCGCCGATCTGGAGCGGTCTTTGCCACAGATGGCAGCGGAGAGCGCTGATATCAATCCGATTCCGGAGCCAATGTCCAATACGACTCATAGCGAGTATGTGGCCATGGTGGAAAAAGCGAAGGAATACATTCGCGCTGGCGATGCGTTTCAAATCGTACCAAGTCAACGCTTCCGGGTCCCGTTTTCTTTACCGCCTATTTCACTCTACCGTGCCTTGAGACGGGTTAATCCGTCCCCTTACATGTTCTTCCTTAACTTTGGAGATTTCTCCATCGTTGGGTCCAGCCCTGAAATTCTTGTGCGCACGGAAGGACAAAAAGTCACCATACGGCCTATCGCGGGAACACGCCCTCGAGGAGAAACGCGCGAGCAAGATCTGGAACTGGCCAAAGACCTTTTGGATGATCCGAAAGAGATCGCCGAACACATGATGCTTTTGGATCTTGGCCGAAACGACACCGGCCGCGTGTCAAATGTGGGCAGCGTCACCGTTACGGATTCATTCTTTATCGAGTATTTCTCCCACGTTATGCACATTACGTCGAACGTGGAAGGAACTCTTTCGGACGAATTCGACTCACTTTCCGCCCTCATCGCCGGTTTCCCAGCGGGCACAGTTTCCGGCGCCCCAAAAATCAGAGCAATGGAAATCATCGATGAGTTGGAGAAGGAGAAACGCGGGGTCTACGCAGGTGCCGTAGGATATTTCTCCGCTGACGGATCAATGGACAACTGCATCGCCCTTCGAACGGCGGTGATCAAAGATCAGACGCTTTACGTACAAGCAGGCGGTGGCGTCGTTGCAGACTCTGTGGGGGAAACCGAGTACGAAGAAACCGTCAACAAAGCGAAGGCGATTTTTCGGGCAGCAGACGAAGCGGTCCGATTTGCTTCCCGGGGCGGCAACAAAGGTTAGGATTTACTGATTACCCAGCTTCGCCACAATCTGGCTATCGTCGGTCCTGTCCACAAGTTCCACATCGCCAATCAATTGGCCCGCGATAAACCCGATCAAAAGGCCAAGCAAGACAGTAACCGCGGAGGCAAGATAAAGTTGACGCCGTCCTTGTTGCGCATCGAACCACCAAGCATTTCGGCGCCGTTCGGAATGGACAAATTCAAACTGCACCTCGCAGCCCTCCACCAATATCGTTCTCGAATCGATTTTTGCGGCATCTTACACTAAAACAGAGCAAAGCTTGGCCCCATATGCCTTGTCACTTGAAATTGATGACTTTTCCAGGCCCAAGCGTTTTGCTAGGTATGCTGACTTTGAGAAACACGGAACGGCAATAAGCCAGATTGCTGCGGTTAACCATGATTTTGCTCATCGATAATTATGACAGCTTCACTTACAACCTCGTCCAGTATCTGGGGGAGCTTGGCGCTGAAGTGCGCGTCTTCCGCAATGACAAGATCAGTGTCGATGACGTCATAAACAAACAACCGTCCGCCATCGTATTGTCACCCGGCCCGTGTGACCCGGATAAGGCAGGCATTTGCCTGAATCTCATTGCTCAGAATGACGGGCGCATCCCCCTTCTCGGTGTTTGTTTGGGACATCAATCGATTGGACAGGCCTATGGTGGTGAAGTCGTCCGGGCGCCGGAATGCATGCATGGGAAGTCGAGCAAGATCTTTCACGAAGACAAAGGCGTTTTCAACGGATTGACCAATGGATTTGAGGCGATCCGGTATCACAGCCTGGTAGTCAATCCGGACAACCTGCCTGGATGTTTAGAAGTAACGGCCAAAACGGAAGACGGCATCATCATGGGTCTTCAGCACAAGGATCAGCCGGTGCATGGGGTGCAATTTCACCCCGAAAGCATCGGCACGTTTGAAGGAAAGATGCTGTTGAAAAACTTTCTTGATCTTTCCTCAGCCAAGATCGCGGCGTGAGGCACAAAGATGGACTCTATGAAACCCCTGCTGGCCAAAGTCGCAACCGGCGCCACCCTAACTTCTGAAGAAGCGCTCGAGGCCTTCGAGACCATAATGTCCGGAGAGGCCACCCCGTCTCAAATTGGTGGATTTCTTATGGCGTTGCGCGTCCGTGGGGAAACGGTCGACGAAATCGCTGCCGGCGCCCGTGTAATGCGAGAGAAAGCGCTCCGCGTTTCTGCGCCTGAAGACTCAATAGACACGTGCGGAACTGGGGGAGATGCCAAAGGCACATTTAACATTTCGACGGCCGCAAGCTTTGTCATCGCCGGGTGCGGCGTCAAAATCGCAAAGCATGGCAATCGCGCTCTATCTTCCAAATCCGGTTCCGCCGAAGTTCTTCAAGCGCTTGGCGTGAAGATCGATATTCCGCCCGATCACATCACCCGATGCATCGAAGAAGCGGGCATCGGCTTCATGATGGCGCCTCTGCATCATTCCGCCATGAAGCATGTGGGGCTCACACGCCAAGAACTTGGCACACGGACAATTTTTAACCTTCTAGGGCCCTTGTCCAACCCAGCCGGGACAAAGCGCCAGCTTATCGGTGTTTTTGACCGCCAGTGGGTGCGCCCCCTAGCTGACGTACTCAAGAGCATGGGGACCCAGCACGCCTGGGTAGTCCACGGGTCAGACGGATTGGACGAATTGACGACAACAGGCATTTCCTTTGCTGCTGCCTTGGAAAACGGCGAAGTCCGGGAATTCGAAGTTGATCCTTCCACATTGGGCCTTGCCACAGCATCAGAGAGTGACCTGGTTGGCGGCAGTCCGACAGAAAACGCGGAGGCGTTAAAGCAGGTCCTTGAGGGGCAAACGGGGCCCTATCGGGATATCGTGCTTCTGAACAGTGCAGCCGCTCTCGTTGTCGCCGAAAAGGCATCATCCCTCGAAGAAGGATTAAGCCTTGCCGCTCAGTCCATTGATGACGGCCGGGCCCTTGAAACTCTGAACAAACTCGTCGCAACCTCTCAAGAAGGCGCCGCCTCGTGACTGATATTCTTGAGAAAATATCGACTTACAAACGCGAAGAAATAGCGCACGCTAAATCCGAAGTGTCGCTTGAGGCAATCCGCAAGCAAGCCGAAGCCGCCCCACCCACACGAGGTTTCATCGCTGCGATCAAGCGTAAGAACGCGAGCGGCGCACCTGCCCTTATTGCGGAGATCAAGAAAGCAAGCCCCTCCAAGGGGTTGATCCGAGAAGACTTTGACCCGCCTGCCCTCGCCCGCGCCTATGAAGACGGGGGCGCTGCTTGCTTGTCGGTCCTGACCGACGTTCCGTCTTTCCAGGGATCGCCCGAGTTCCTATCGCAGGCACGAAACGCCTGTTCACTTCCGGTACTTCGGAAAGACTTCATGTTTGAGCCGTACCAGGTTTACGAGGCCCGCGCTTGGGGGGCCGATTGCATCCTTATTATTGTCGCGGCCGTCACGGACGAAGAAGCAAATGCGCTGGAAAGTGCCGCCATCGACTGCGGCATGGACGTGCTCATTGAAGTGCACGACAAAGCGGAATTGGATCGGGCACTCAACCTGCGCAGCGAACTCATCGGCATCAACAATCGGGACCTAAAGTCGTTTGTGACGACCCTAGAAACCACCGAGAAGCTCGCCGCTGATGTGCCCCCCAACCGGCTTCTTGTTAGCGAGAGTGGCATTGCAGCGGCTGATGATGTCACTCGTCTTCAGGAGAGCGGCGTCAATTGCTTCCTTGTTGGTGAAAGCCTGATGCGGCAAGAGGACGTTAGAGAGGCAACCACCGCACTGCTGCACCAAAATGCGCCGAATTGAGGCACCATTCGAAAAATGGCCGACAAACTCACTCACATAGATGCAGACGGCAACGCCACCATGGTGGACGTTTCCGAGAAAGATATCACGTCACGGACGGCAATAGCGAAAGGCCGAATTGCAATGGCACCGGCGACACTGGCCCTCATAAAAGAAGGTGGGATCGCAAAAGGAGATGTGCTGTCAGTGGCCCGCCTTGCCGGAATAATGGCTGCTAAGAAAACATCGGACCTGATCCCGCTTTGCCATCCACTCGCCCTCAACAAAGTATCCGTCGAGTTTCATGTTGACGATGTCAACTCTGCGATAGAGATTGAAGGGACGGCGCGCGTATCCGGCCGCACCGGTGTGGAGATGGAGGCGCTGACCGCTGTCTCGGTTGCCGCCCTTACGATTTATGATATGGCCAAAGCCGTCGACCGTGGCATGACAATCGGCGAAATAAAGCTAACCCACAAAAGTGGCGGCAAATCAGGGACATATGACGCGGACTGATGATCTCTGTCGAAGAAGCCCTTAAGAAAATTATTGGGTCACTAACCCCCGTTTCAACGGAGGTGGTCTCAATCGAAAATGCGTCCGGCCGCGTGCTTTCCGAAGATTTGGCGTCCCGCCGCACGCACCCGCCTCAAGACGTGTCTGCAATGGACGGATACGCGGTTCGCTTTGAAGATGTTCAAACATCGCCTTCAAAATTAACGCAGATTGGCGAGGCTGCGGCCGGCGGCTCATATGATGGGACTGTTGGCCCTAAGCAAGCGGTCCGCATTTTCACCGGCGGGCCTGTCCCTCATGGCGCCGACACTGTCATCTTGCAGGAAGACGTCACCGCTGATGGAGATCAAATCACCGTCAACGAAGCCGGCACGCTGGGCCGCCACATAAGGCGTGGCGGTCTGGATCTTCAGTCAGGCGCCACCGCCTTGAAAGCGGGCAAGCGCTTGTCGCCGAGAGATGTAAGTCTCATTGCCGCCATGAATGTACCTTGGGTGCCGGTATACCGCCGCGCCCGCGTCGCCCTGCTGGCAAATGGAAACGAATTGGTGCATCCGGGCGATCCTGTGGGCGAGAACCAGATTGTTTCCTCCAACTCATTGGGCCTTGCCGCTCTCATTCGCCAATGCGATGCCGAGCCAATTGATTTGGGAATTGCACGGGACGAGGTAAGTGACCTGCAGGCGCGGGCAAAACGCGCTTCGGAGGCGGATTTGTTAGTGACCATCGGTGGTGCCTCCGTTGGAGATCATGATTTGGTCCAGTCCAGCCTTACCCCCATCGGCCTGTCGGTTGACTTTTGGAAGATTGCCATGCGCCCCGGGAAGCCGCTGATGTTCGGCAAACTGGGCAATACAACGGTCATCGGGCTGCCTGGAAACCCGGTTTCGGCCTATGTGTGCGCCATGTTGTTTCTGAAGCCGGCAATCAGAAAACTGCAAGGCGAGGGCTTGGAGGGACACCCGACAAGTATCTTGCCTCTCGGCAAAGACATTGCCGCCAATGGCAGCCGCCAAGACTATATGCGCGCGCAACTTGTCACCGGAGATGATGGCCAAATTTGTGTGGTGCCATTTGAGACTCAAGACAGTTCCATGTTGTCGGTCTTAGCAAAGTCGGATTGTCTTTTGATTCGAAAACCAAATGCGCCAGCAGCGAAGAAAGGTGATTTTGTTCACGTTTTGCCTCTTGATGGCCAATAGGCCGAATTCGCTCAACTCTTGTGTTTTCTTGTGGATTAGAGGGAAGTTGAGGCGCTATTCTCACGTTTACTTTCTGTTGCTTGACGGAATTGAAGAACCAAACTAGAACATTCTGCGTGTTTTTGTTTTGTTCTATCAAGATTTGGGTGGAAACATGCTGACGCGAAAGCAGTATGAACTCCTTTTGTTCATCAATCAGCGGATTAAAGAAACCGGCGTTTCGCCGTCTTTTGACGAAATGAAAGAGGCGTTAGACCTCCGATCGAAATCCGGTATTCACAGGCTCATTACGGCCTTGGAGGAGCGTGGCTTCATCCGGCGCTTGGCCCATCGTGCCCGCGCCCTCGAAGTCGTGAGGCTTCCCGAAACGTCGGCTCACACGCCTCCCCGCCCGAAGGGCTTTTCGCCAAGTGTTATCGAAGGGGGCAGCCAGTGGCGCCCCGATGTGGGCAATGAGCCTCCTGAACTCACGCCGCATTATGCCTCCACCGTTGATGTTCCTGTTCTTGGCCGTATTGCCGCCGGTACCCCAATCGAGGCGCTGTCGGAGAAAGGCAACCAAGTTGGCGTGCCTGCCGATATGATCGCGGGCGGTGAACATTACGCCCTGGAAGTGACGGGCGACTCGATGATTGATGCCGGCATCTTGGATGGCGACGTGGTTATTTTGCGGCGCTGTGAAACAGCCGTGAATGGCGAAATTGTTGTTGCCCTCATCGACGAAGCAGAGGCCACCCTGAAACGGCTCCGCAAAAAGGGCGACTCTGTGGCATTGGAGGCGGCGAACCCAGCCTACGAGACACGCATTTTCGGGCCTGACAGAGTCAAAGTGCAGGGCAAGCTGGTTGGGCTTTTAAGGCGTTATTGATCAGCGCCTTGAGTCCAGGGCCGCGTTTTCTCCGCCGACCGTGTTGTTTGATAAGTGATCCTGTCTGGACGCAGCCAAATGGCGTAAGTGCCGTTTCGCCATAGGTCAAACCGGTCGATGACAAGCTGAGGACGCTGACATCCATTTCTGACCGGACGTGTACTGATCATGATGTCAGCGGTCTGACAATCCTCCTCCAGCGCAGCGATATGCTTCGAAACGGCCAGGATTTGATTGTTCGGCAGCAAAATGGCGCAACCCCATGCATCACAGCGGTGATGGTCCAAATTGGATGGCTTAGCCCCGCCGAGGGGCCTCAAATCGCCTTCCCTTCGCATCCAAGCTTCGGTTTGAAACCTCTTTCGCCGCGTATCCAGCGCAATCATCTGCCCGTTATGACCACGGTACAAAACCTGCCCACCTTCGTCCGAAACAAGTATGTCGGGTTGTTTCGTCACCATGCCCCATAAGAGGCCAATGGCCATGACTGGAATGCCAAGCAATCGCCACGCCTCGCGCCACAGGCAAAGCCAAAGGCCACCCAGAATAACCAGCCCGAATGCCAAGGGTGGCCAAGCGGCAACGCCCACGACCGAGCCCGGTAGTGAGGATACAAATTGACCTACATGAAGTATTTGGCGGATACCCCACCCCATGAACATGAGCGGAACATGTTCCAAACCTAGGGGCATCGCAAGGAACGATGCGATGGCACTTGGCATCACAACGAACCCCATGAGGGGCATGGCCACCAGATCTGCCAAGACACTATAGTGAACAACACGATGAAAATGGTATGCCGCCATAGGGGACGTTGCCATACTCGCGATCCAGCTTGTCACTGCAATGCCCACAAAATAGATCATGCCGGTTCTCAGCACACTCCGTTCGCTCCGGCGATCCTCAAAAAACCTCTTTGAACGGATAAACTCGTAAGCCGACACCAGGCAGATTACGGCCGCGAAGGACATCTGAAATCCAGCCTCCATAACGACTTCCGGTGTTAGGAAAATCATCGCCGAAGCGGCAATGGCGACTGTACGAAGAGTGAACGCGGACCGGTCCATTATGATCGCAAGGAAAATAACGCTGGTCATGATGAAAGCGCGTTGGGCGGATACCGCCATGCCGGACGCGATCAGATAGAACAGTATGCCAACAAGCGCGAAGCCTGCCGCCCATTTCTTAATAGGGTATCGAAGGGTTAGCGTTTCTGAGAACGAAAGTATGAAACGAAGCGCGACAAATATACCGAAGCCGGCCAATCCCATATGAAGTCCGGAGATAGCGAGCAAATGCGCAAGACCCGAATCTCTTAGCGCTTGTAGATCCTCTTTCGCAATGGCGGCGCGTTCCCCTGTTAACAAGGCTGACGCGATGGCCCCATCTGGACCGGTCAATGCGCCTTGAATTCTCTGGGTGAGATTCGACCGGAACCTCGCTGTCTTGATCTCAAGGTTCTCCATCCACAAGTTATCTCGCTGAGCACCCACATGTTGCGGCTTACCAATCGCGTACCCCACACCGCCAATCCGGTCGAACCAATACATTCGGCGAAAATCAAAAGCCCCTGGAGCCACAGGTCCGGGCGGTGGACCGAGAACGGCCGGAAGCAGAATCCAATCTCCAGGCAACACCAAGGGAGACCGCGATTTGATCGTCACCCTAATGCGATCCGGAAGTTGATCAGCGCTGGTTCTTTCAATTGACGTTGGGCGAACAACCGCCTTAACGCCCGAAGGGGTCAAGAAAGAAACTTGGACCACCTGCCCCAACACGTCTCGTGGGCGTTTGTCCTCGTTCAACACCGGCCCGGCAACCGACCAAGTTCTCATTTGCGCAAGCTCGAACCCAATCGCACTAAGAACAAATGCCAATAGAACAAGCCGTAAAGTTTGACGGGAGGCGCGAATTGCAAAGAGAAGAAGAACAGAGCCGGTAATCGATGCGAATAATCCGATATGCCTTCCCGGTTCACTTGGAAGCGCGAAATAGAGCACCACCCCGAAGCCGAGAAATACAGGGCTCCAGATAACGAAACGTTCCCTGTCTTTTTCTGCCTGATCCAAAAGCCAACGGACGACAAAAATGATCGTCCGTACAGGTCCTTCGGTAAGGGCACCAAGTTTTGAGAAGATTGATCTTCCGACGGATAAGACGACCGTCTCTGTCATGGGCTAAGCGGTGGATTAAAGAGGGTTATTCCTAAGAGTGTGGCACAAGGCCGTCACAACCCGCAAACCAAAGGCTTATGGCCATTCCATAAGAACAAAGATCGAACGATAGAAGATGTAGTCTTGATAGATGACACGCGCGGGATGAATTCCCGCACGCATCTCGTCTCTCACTTGATGATCAGGCGACTCGTTCCAAGTGGCAGAGCGTGTATTTGTGATGGGGGCATCCGGAAATTGGGTCCCGGTCTGCCACATCCGTCAGCTCATTGGTATTCACACCGTCGAGCACTGGGCGTTTGGGATCGGAGTTGGGTGTAATCATCCCAAAGCCGTTCGGTATCCACACATGACCTTGCTGGCATCGCTTATCAACTTCTGCCGGCAGCTCGACCTTGCCCCTTCGCGTGGACACACGGATTGGGTCTCCTGTTTCAATGCTGAGGGATTGGGCATCCTCAGGCGACAAGTGGAGCGTACAATGCGGGCCACGTCCTTTCCGCCAAGTAGGATCCCTCTGGATGGTGTTTGCGGTCCACGAGGTGCGCAGCCCCGCCGCCAGCACGAAGGGATAATTGTCGTCTGTCTCTGGCGGCGTCGTATCACAGCGTTTGATCTCCGCCTCGATATCGTCTGGCAGAAGACGGATCTTTTTATCATCCCAGCCCAGATTGTCTTGGAGGTTGGTTTCCGAATTAAGCCGGGCGATCTCCAGACCTTCTGGATGTTCCAAAATTGCCTCAAACAGAAAATGGCCGATTTCAAAAGGATCATCAGTCGACAGCTTGTCGCCAAACGCACGCTTGATGTCCGCCGGCCGAGCAAATGCATTGCCAAAAGCCTGAAGCCAAATCGCCGCCAAGGCTGGCGACGGGAGCAATTCACCAACAGTCCGATATGTCCAAGCCATCATCGCTGTGGCATGGGGGGCTGATTGTTGGAGTTCCATCAGAAAGGCGCCGGCTCCCGTCGGCGTCCGCGCCTCTTTCGCCAACTCAACCAGCTTTTCAGGGACGGGCGGCACAAGCCCCATTTTCTCGCACAGCTGAACGTAAATCTCAGGCTCGGGCATCACATCGCCGAGGGCGGGCAGCACCGGCGGACGCAACTGCATATAAACGCCAGGAAACCCTTTCGGAAATCCAGCCTGCTCCCACTTCTCATATCCGGTCGGTACCGGCAGAACATAATCAGCGTCCCACGCTGTCTCCGTCATGGCAGGCTCAATCACCACCATCAGGTCCAGCTTCTCCCGCGCTTCCCGCCAACGCGATGTGTCGGAGTAGGAAAGGTACGGATTAGAACCTTCAACGATCACCGCCCGGAGCCGGTCTTCATGACCGGAAAGGACCTCTTCCGGCACCAAGGTGGGCGAGAACATGGGAAATCCGCCGAGCGCGGGAATCGCCCGAATGCCCGAGACATGGGCACGTTCCGGCTCGTCAAATCGTTTTGGACTCCATTCCGGTGGCGTCGCTGTCGCCATAAAGTGCATACCGCCCTTGTTGCCCACATTCCCTGTCAGCGATGGGATCAGGTGCATAAAATAGGAAACGAGCGTCGAGAATGGGATCTGCTCGACGGCCAAGTCCCACATGATCGCGGCACTTTCGGCAGTGGCAAACTCACGTGCTGTTTCTTCGATTTCGCTTCGTGTCAGTCCGCAACGGCGCGCCATCTCGTCCACGTCGACCGCTTCCAGGGCGCCGCAAAGCGCGTCGTATCCAACTGTGTTTTGTTCGATATATCCGGGGTCAACCAACCCTTCTTCGCGCACCAATGTGGCTGCAATGCCCATCAAAAGATAGGCGTCCGTGCCTGGTTTCGCCTTTAAATGCTTGTCCGCAAGGCGTGTGGTTTCCGTATCGCGCGGATCGATAATCACGATGCGGACGGAGTCATCCTTAGAAAGATCGCGGAAGGTATCGTTAGCATTGTGACCACGATTACTGATTTTGGGGTTGGTCCCCATGACCAGCAAATAATCCGTATTCGCTGTATCCGGGTGATAAAACGCCGTCGGTGGTGCATCGAACATCCAATGGCTGATGAGAAAATGCTGATGCTTCTCTTGGGCGAAAGCGTTGTACCAGCGTTTAGATCCAACAGCCGATAGGAAATTAAGGCCGTATGCGCCATCCATATGGTTTGCCTGGCCGCCAATGCCGATCAAGCCGATGGACTTAGGGGAATGAGTATCGCGGATGGCCGAAAGCTTCCCGGCAATCTCGGTCAACGCGGTATCCCAATCTATCTGCTCAAATGTCCCATCCGCCCGGCGCTTCATAGGGTGCTCAATGCGCTGGGCGTGGCGTGCGTATTTCCCGACCGACATCACCTTGTTGCAGATATAACCATTGGTGATCGGGTTCGATTTGTCCGGCTGGATCTTGGTAATTTCGCCATCCGCCACATCCACCGTAATGCCGCAATTATGGCTGCATAAGACGCAGACGGTGGGCAGCCCTTTTGCGTCAGCAGGAATAGGGGTCATTGAAATCGACTTATGTACGGCCACTTCGGCACCCATGGCACTCTCCTCCAATCATTTTGTCGCAGGCATCGTTTCGCAAAAAAGGTCTTATTTCAAGACTTACTGAGGAATTTTCCTGTCTTCGCAGAGGGCAAATTTGCCACGCTTTAGAAGTGACCGGCGCGTGTGGTAAGAGGAGCCGTCTTTCAGCATCTAACTCTACCAAACTGTCTCTTATGTCCTCTCAGGTTGTCACCAGATTTGCCCCGTCTCCAACAGGCTTCCTTCACATCGGAGGGGCGCGAACGGCGCTTTTCAATTGGCTTTACGCACGAAACAAAGGCGGAAAATATCTCCTGCGTGTAGAAGACACGGACCGTGCGCGGTCTACTCAAGAGGCGATCGATGCAATTCTGGAGGGGCTTACCTGGCTGGGTCTTGATTGGGATGAAGAGCCGGTTTTCCAACACACCCGTGCAAGCCGCCATCTGGAGGTTGCCAATCAACTCCTAGCTGTGGGTAAGGCCTATAAATGCTATGCGACAGCGGAGGAATTGCAGGAGATGCGCGATCTGGCGCGCGCCGAAGGACGACCGGTCAAATATGATGGCCGCTGGCGAGACAAGGATCCTAGCGAGGCCCCGATGGATCGGCCCCCTGCCATTCGGTTTCGCGCGCCCACCGACGGTGAAACCCTTATTCGCGATCATGTCCAGGGTGATGTGAAGTTCTCGAATGACCAGCTGGACGACATGATCCTGGTGCGGAGTGACGGCACGCCCACCTATATGTTGGCGGTGGTTGTAGATGACCATGACATGGGGGTTACCCATCTGATCCGCGGCGACGATCACCTCAACAATGCGGCCCGCCAAGCTCAACTTATTTCGGCATTGGATTGGCCCTTGCCTGAATACGCTCACATCCCTCTCATTCACGGCGATGATGGCGCGAAACTTTCTAAGCGGCATGGCGCACTGGGTGTTGAAGCCTATCGCGACTTGGGAATGCTGCCGGAAGCATTGAGGAACTACCTACTCCGCCTTGGATGGAGCCACGGCGACGATGAGTTCATTCCCACCAAACAAGCCATAGAGTGGTTTAACCTCGAAGCGATTGGGAAAGGCGCGTCACGATTCGATCTCGCAAAGCTCGAAAACCTAAATGGCCAATATCTGCGTGACATGGCAGAAAATGACCTTGCGGAAGCGGTCACGGACTTCAAAAACTGGCAACTCTCTGCTGCCCAGAGCGACATGCTGCAGAAAGTAATGCCATTGATCAAAGAAAGGGCCAAAACGCTTGTCGACCTGGCCGATCAAGCGGAGTTTGCGGTCACAGAACCGCCATTCACCCTGGACGAAAAAGCTGCAAAACAGCTCAATGAGGAAACCCGTGGCCGGATCGCGGAAATTGCACTCCGGCTTGAGAAGCTCGACGACTGGACGATCGACACAATTGGCGATGCTGTTCGCAACTTTTTGGAAGATGCTGGCCTCAAATTGGGGAAAATTGGCCCCGCAATTCGTGTCGCCTTAACCGGGAAAACCAATGCGCCAGGGATATTCGATATTGCCGAAGCCCTGGGCAAAGAAGTGACGTTAAAGAGGCTAAAATCCATCTAACACAATGATTTTATTGTACTTATTGCCCCCAGACGTCGTATTATAACATTCGAGATTCCCTTTCAAATAACTGCGTACTTGCCTTCGCGCCGCTGGCCGGACATATAAGGCACAGATTTCACATAGACGAGGATGGTATGGACGGACTGCTTAAGCCAGGAAAGCCGACAGGTACGGCCACAATTACGGCCAACAACAAAACGATCGAAGCTCCCATTTTAGGCGGCAGTGTCGGACCGGAAGTCATAGACGTACGCAAACTCTATGCACAGACGGGTATGTTTACCTACGATCCCGGCTTCACCTCAACGGCAAGTACGGAAAGTTCGATCACCTATATCGATGGTGACGAAGGCGTTCTGTTGTATCGCGGTTACCCGATCGAGCAATTGGCAGATGACGGGAATTTCATGGAAACGTCATACGTGTTGCTCTATGGCGACCTTCCGACAAAAGAACAACTCGAAGATTTTGAGCACGCCATCACCTACCACTCCATGGTGCATGAGCAGCTTATGAACTTTTATCGCGGCTTCCGCCGTGATGCACACCCGATGGCGATCGTTTGTGGTGTGGTTGGCGCGCTTTCCGCATTTTATCACGACTCGACGGACATCAATGATCCCCAACAACGGATGATTGCAAGCCGGCGCCTCATTGCGAAAATGCCGACCATTGCTGCCATGGCTTACAAATACTCCCAAGGTCAGCCTTTCATCTATCCGCGTAACGATCTGGGGTATTCCGACAATTTCTTGCGGATGTGTTTTGCCGTTCCGTGTGAGGAATATAAATCAAATCCGGTACTGGCACGCGCCATGGACCGTATTTTCATTCTGCATGCGGACCATGAACAGAATGCCTCTACATCGACGGTTCGCTTGGCTGGTTCTTCGGGCGCCAATCCGTTCGCATGTATTGCTGCCGGCATTGCCTGCCTATGGGGACCGGCTCACGGTGGCGCCAATGAAGCCGCTCTGAACATGCTGGAAGAAATCGGCACCAAAGACAAAATCCCTGAATATGTGGGCAAGGCGAAAGACAAGGCGGACCCGTTCCGCCTGATGGGCTTTGGTCACCGGGTCTACAAAAATTATGATCCGCGTGCGCGCGTCATGCAGAAGACGTGTCACGAAGTGTTGGATGTCCTTGGCATTAAAGACGACCCTCTGCTTGAAGTTGCCATGGAGTTGGAACGCATCGCACTCGAAGATGAGTATTTCGTCGAGAAGAAGCTCTATCCAAACATCGACTTCTATTCCGGCATTACTCTCCGGGCGCTTGGCTTCCCGACCGAGATGTTTACGGTCCTCTTTGCACTTGCCCGTACCGTTGGCTGGATTGCCCAATGGAACGAAATGATCGCCGACCCGAACCAAAAGATCGGCCGTCCACGGCAGCTTTATACCGGAGAAACGCGTCGCGACTATGTTCCGATGAACGCGCGCTAATTCACCTTGTTACGAGAACAAGCGGGGGCTATGGCTTTGGTGCCATGGCCCCCTTTTCTATGAACGCGTCCAAAATAGCTGTTGCCGCGCGCTCACTTGGCGGCCGGTCACCAAGACCAAGCTCAGTGACCGCTTGATCAATATAGTTCAGCTGCGTGTTCCGCTTATCCTCAGACCGGATCAATTCCGCCACATGTTCGGTGAGATTCTCGACCGTACATTCCTCCTGAATAAGTTCGGGAATTGCCGGATGATCAACAATGAGATTGATCAGATTAGCATACGGCGTTGTGACGATCCGCCGGGCGACGAACGCCGTCACCGGGTCAACGCGATACGCAATGACAGCCGGTACGCGGGCTAATGCCAGCTCCAAGGACACTGTTCCCGATGCCGCGAGAGCTACATTGCTTGCATCAAACGAGGCAAATTTATCCGCTTCGCCTTGGACGAGTTTCGGCTTAATAGGCCACTGATCCGTCTCTGTTTTAACGAGTTCTTTGACATGGTCGACAAAAGGAAGGACGAAATGCAAATTCGGGACTGCCTTTTGGAGATTGCCGACAACATCCCTGAAGATCGGCAGCAGACGCTTTACCTCGCTCAACCGGCTCCCCGGCAGCAGGCAAACCAATGATGCTTCTTGAGGAATCCCTAACCGCTTTCTGATTTCTGAGCCGCCACGCATCAACGGTTTTCGTTCGATAACCGGATGCCCCACAGTGGTGCAAGGAATACCGGACTTCTCGAAAAATGATTTCTCAAATGGGAACAACGCAAAGATATGATCGACAAAGCGCGACATTTTCCGCGCCCGTCCGGGCCTGGACGCCCAGACTTGGGGGGCCACATAAAGAGCAATCGGGATTGAAGGGTTTTTCCGTCGAATGCGTTTTGCCAGACGCAGGGTGAACTCTGGGGAGTCAATCAGTATGACCAGATCGGGGCCCGTCCGGGCGGCCATCTCTGCCATCGAATTCATCCGTCTAAAGATTTTTCGCAGTTTAGGCAGGATTTCCGCCGCCCCCATCAATGCAATGTCGGACATTGGAAAGTAAGAGTAAAGGCCTTCACCAATCATCTGCGTTCCGCCCACCCCCATAAAGGTGAGAGGAACAGAAGAAGCTTGGCGCATCGCGCGCATCAGCTGAGCCCCAAGTAGCTCACCGGAAGGCTCACCCGCGACAATGAGTATTTTTTTTCGCTCAGACATTATCTGCTTGGATCTTGTCTGGCCGAACCTTTGCTGCCCCCAAAATGAAAAGGCCAAGAGCATCAGCCTTTTCCACTACCTTTTGCCTCTCCAGAACGAGAGCGTTACCCGCCTCTAACGCAATCCCCGCTAGCCCAGCCTCGGCCACGCGCTCCACGGTCTCGACTCCGATGACCGGCAGATCCATTCTTCGCTCCTGGTTCGGCTTCTTAGCTTTGACCAGCACACCATCGCGATCGGTCTCCGACCCAAGCAAATCCGAAGGAAGAGAGGCACAGCGGCGAAGCATTGCATCGGTTCCCTCCGCAGCTTCAACAGCCAAGATGACGCCGCGGCACACGACCGCTGCCTGTCCTATGTCCATCTCACCGATAGCCCACGCAATATCGAAGGCTTTTTCCATGTCTTTTTGTTGCTGGGCGGATGGCTTTCTTCTGGTGAGGCATCCCTCTTGGACAACCAAGCTGGAAACCACATCATCGGTGCCCAAAACAGTGAGTCCGAATTTCTCGAATTGTTTTACAAGGAACCGCAGCAGCGCATCATCCCCGGCTCTCGACGCCATGATTACCTGGGGCAAGAGCCGCGCCCCAAGTGCATCCACTTGGAGGGAGCGAAAGTTGGGGCGCGCCACATTCCCGACCATAATAAGAGCATCGCACTCCTGTTCTTTCAGAATGGCGATGGTTTTTTTCATGGTTCCGAATTTGATGAAGTTGTGGGGCACACTTTCCAGCCATACCGGGTCTGCCGCTCCTTCGAGCGCTAGAACATGAAAAGGTTTCTGGTCTTGCAGGCACGCATCCGCAATCACTTGAGGCAATGTTCCCCCGCCCGCTATGATTCCAAGTTTTTGATAGCTGTCGGCCAATGTGACCCTTTGATCGCTAGCCGTTTCTGTTGTTCTTCGGCATTGTCAGCCCACGCACAGAATCAGCCCTCACAAAATTGACGATTTCCATGGCTTCTTCGTTTGCCGCAAATAACTCTGCCACGTCCACCAGACGTTCTTGGAACGTCCCTTCTTCTGCAAACAACAATCGATAAGCGTTTCGCAAATCATGGATCTGGCTCCGCGTATATCCACGGCGCTTCAATCCGATAAGGTTGAGGCCTGCTAGGTGAGCGCGGTTTCCCATAATCGATCCGTAGGGAATCACATCGAATTCGACGCCTGTCATCCCACCAATGATGGCATGTTTACCCACGCGTACATGTTGATGAACAGCAGCAAGCCCCCCGATGATAACGTGATCTTCCACTTGAGCATGACCGCCGAGAGTAGCCCCGTTAGCAAAAACAACGCTGTCCCCTACGACGCAGTCATGAGCCACATGGGAGTAGGCCATAAAGTATCCATCATTACCAACCGTCGTCACGCCAGAACCCGTTTTTGTTCCGGGGTTCATCGTCACGCTTTCTCGAATGATGTTTTTTTCGCCAATTACGAGCTGCGTTGTTGGATCCATCTGCGACAGATGTTGAGGTGGGTGTCCAAGCGACGCGAATGGATAAACCTCTGTCCCCTGACCGATTTCGGTCGCCCCAGCAATCACCACATGTGAGTGAAGTTTGACGCCGTCCCCCAAGCGCACGTTATTGCCAATCAGTGAAAACGGGCCCACGTAAACATCGGTACCCAATTCTGCTCCGTCTTCGATTAACGCCGTCGGATGAACAAAACTCATATGCGCTGACCCTGCGGGTCGACAATCATTGCGCTATATTCAGCTTCCGCAACCAAGTTATCCCCAACTTTGGCCTGCCCCGAGAACTTCCACACGCTGCCATGCCCCCGCAAAACGGTCACTGGAATTGTCAGTGTATCTCCTGGCTCTACCGGCTGGCGGAAGCGCGCTTTATCAACAGTCATGAAGTAAACGATCTTATCCTGCATGTCTCTGTCCAGAGAATGGACGACCAATGCAGCCGCTGTTTGCGCCATCGATTCAATGATAAGGACCCCCGGCATCACCGGTCTGGCCGGAAAATGCCCCGCGAAGAAGGGTTCATTGATCGTAACGTTTTTGATCCCTACAGCACTTTTGCCCGACACCATGTCCACAACCTTATCCACCAAGAGCATGGGGTAACGATGTGGGATGAGCTGCATGATGCGTGCAATGTCGGCAACCCCCATGGTGTCCGGTGCAACAACATCACTCATTCTTCGTCCTCTTCGCTTTTGCTTTCGCCAGCCTGCTGAGAGTGGCGACTTCGCGCATAAACACTTTAATCGGCCGCGCGGGAGCGCCACAATAAATGGCCCCGCTAGGCACATCACGCATAACACCGGCAGTCCCGGCAATCTGAGCACCACTTCCTACGGTAATGTGATCTGCGATGCCCACCTGGCCGCCTAGGGCCACAAAATCACCGAGGACCGTACTTCCGGATATGCCAACTTGGCCGGCAATCACGCAACCCCGGCCTATGCGTACGTTGTGCCCGATCTGAACCAGATTATCAATCTTTGTACCTTCGCCGACGACGGTATCCGGTCCCGCACCACGGTCAATCGTCGTATTTGCCCCGATTTCGACGTCATCCTGAATGATGACGCGCCCCAGTTGAGGGATCTTTTCGTGACCAGTCGGTCCCATCGCAAATCCAAAGCCGTCATCGCCAATACGTACACCCGAATGGATGACTACGCGATCTCCAACTAAGGCATACCCCAATGTCACATGAGGTCCGATATAGCAGTTTCGCCCTACTTGCACCCCGGCACCGATAACGGCATACGAACTAACATATGATCCAGCCCCGACGTCAGCATTAGGACCAATAATAGCCCCTGTGTCGACCACGACACCTTCACCAAGCTTGGCCGCTGGATCAATCACCGCTTGGGAACTTATTCCCGTACCACCTGATTTCCGATGAGGATAAAACGCCTTCGCGATCTTGGCGAAAGCCCGTTCTGGATCGTCCGACAGCAGAGCATTCATTCCAGCCGGGACATGTTCGGTAAGATCTGCACTCAGAATGCAAGCGCCCGCATCACTGTTGGCCAAGCTCGCTGTATAAGCCTTGTCTTTCGCATAGGAGAGATGGTGCGAGCCAGCTTCATCAAGGCCACTGACATCCTGGACCTCGAACAGCGGATCTGCCCCCTCCCCCAACGTAGAAGAAGACAGGTCCGCTAGAGCCTTAAGCGTGAACGGCCCAGCGTTTTCGAAGAAGCGCGGGTCCGCCATTCAAGCGACCCCTTTCCGCAATTAGTTACTGGCCTTAGCTTGAGCAAGTTCAACTTTAACTGTCGGCAGTTTCTCGTTCAAGCGAAGCATTGCCGTCGCCGTAACATCAATGTCGACCGCACCTTTGACAATGATCCCACGCTCAAGCATCAAATTCGCTTTCTTCTCTTTAAGTATTTCGTCGAGAATTGGCGAAACCGCTTCCAGTATCTTCGCTTGGGCCTGAGCAACGCCGGCCTGAAGTTGACGTTGTTTGGTTTCAGCTTCCGCTTGAAGGGCTACAAACCGCTCCTGTAGCTGCTTCGCCTTCTTTTCAAAAACGTCTTGGGTCAGAATAGTCTGCTGACCCGCAAGCTGGTCCCGCTCGGTCGTCAAACCTTCCATCTTTTTGTTCAGGTCGGATTCAATGCCCTCGCGAAGAGTTTTGACCTGCTTAGCGATTTCCTTCGCTGCAGCTGAGTCAACGAAAAACGAGTTCCGGTCAACGGTGATAATCTTGGCGTTTGAACTCGCCTGCGCAAACCCATCTGACACCGCAGATAAGGATAGAGCCAGTGCCGCGAATACCAGGATTGCAAACTGCGCGAGATTTTTGTTTGTACGCGTCATTTTTAGAACCTTGTGCCAGCGCTAAACCGGAATGCCTCTTCTTGGTCGAAGTCTTCACGGATGAGCGGATTAGAAAAGTCTAGACGTATGGGGCCAAAGGGAGAATCCCAAAGGACACTAACGCCCACGGATAATCTTAAGCCAAGATTGTCGTCAACATTGGCCGAAAACTGATCTTCATCGACAATCCCGAGTGTACCAACATCTGAGAAAATCGCGCCCTTGATGCCAAATTCCTCAGGCAGTCCCAGAGGAAACACCACTTCCGCCGTGCCGATACCATACAACTGGCCACCAACAGCGTCGTTCGTAACGGTGTCGCGCGGGCCAATGCCAGAGGTCTCAAAGCCCCTGAACGTGGGACCACCGCGGAAGAAGCGGTCGTTCAGGCGAACGTTGCGGCCCAGGCCGAATATATATCCACCGGTGACCCGCAGGTTTGCAACAATCCCGTCAGCGCCAAAGAATGGTACGGGATGATACCAGTTGGTCCGGACTTCTGAGCGGAGATAGGCTTCCGTACCGCCGATACCGGCGACGTCTTGAGACAGATTGAAGTCCCAACCGCGGCTCGGTTCGATGGGATCATCGCGCCGATCATAGAAATATGTATATCCAAAAATCGAGGAGGACGAGTCGCCCGCTGCGGCACACACAGAGAGGGAGATAAATCCATTGTCGCAAGAGAACTGATTAACTCTAATCTCGTCCTGGCGAAGCGTGTAGCGCGTGGAGATCCTGCCGAAACGCGTCAGCGGGAAGCCCGTTCGAAGTCCAAAACCGACACTTTCCGTATCAAAACCAGACTCGTCTTCAAAGTCGGTGCTAATGGCAAACAAATCGAAACCTGCCGCCAAGTTCCGCCCCAGGAAATAGGGTTCCGTGAAACGCACGTCTACCTGTTGGCGCCGGCGACTTACAGACACGCGAAGGCGCACAAATTGGCCCCGTCCAAGAAGGTTACGCTCCGAAACACTAAAGTCACCGATAATACTGTCTGTGGAGGAAAAGCCTGCGCCAATCGAAAGTTCACCGGTTGATTGTTCTTCCACCTCAACCGTCAGAACCGTTCGGTCGGCTGCCGATCCTGGCTCTTCGTTGATCTCAACCTCGCTGAAGAAGTTCAATCCCCGGATACGAGCTTTAGACCGGTCAATCAGCACCCGGTTGAAGGCATCGCCCTCAGCAAGCGCAAACTCCCTGCGAATAACGCGATCGAGCGTCCTCGTGTTCCCGACAATATTGATCCGCTCAATATAAACGCGCGGTCCTTCATTCACTTCAAATGTGATGTTGATCAGCTGATTGTCGCGATCGCGTCGAACACGTGGACGCACGTCGACAAACGCGAAGCCTCTTATACCGGCTGCGAATGTCAGGGCATCGATCGTCTCGTCAATCAGTTCCGCATTGTAGATATCGCCGGTTTCAAACTGAATCAGTGAACGGAGCGCCTCGGGATCAAGCTCTTCCAACTGTGTATTGATTTCAACGTCACCAATCCGGTAGCGCTCGCCTTCATCAACGGTAAAGGTGATGAAGAAGTCCTTCCCATCCCTTGTGAGTTCAGCGACTGCCGAAATTACTCTGAAGTCCGCATAGCCTCGTGCCAAATAAAAGCGGCGCAGAACTTCGCGGTCAAAAGTAAGCCGGTCCGGATCGTAATTGTCGTTCGATGTCAGGAAGCGCCAAAACCGCGTTTCCTTTGTGGCGATCTCTTCGCGAAGCCGTCCTGAACTAAACTTCTTATTGCCGAGGAAGTTGATGCGGCGGACACCTGTCACAGGACCTTCGTTAATCTCGAAGACAAGATCGACCCGGTTCTGGGGCAGCTGAATTACTTTTGGCTCTACCGTCGCGGCGAACCTGCCAGAGCGCCTGTAAAGCTCGATAATGCGTTGAACGTCCGATTGGACCTTTGAACGTGTATAAACGACCCGCGGCTTGAGCTGGACTTCTTCCTCAAAATCATCCGTGTCCAGCTTCCGATTCCCTTCGAAAGCCACCCGGTTGATGATTGGGTTCTCAACGATGCTGACCACGAGAACATCGCCTTCCTGGCGCAAGGTCACATCTGCGAAAAGTCCGGTAACAAAAAGTGTCTTCAGTGAGCGGTCAATTTCAGCCGCATCCACCGGATCCCCCGGTTTGATGGTCATGTATGACACTACTGTGGCAGCTTCGATCCGCTGGTTGCCCTCAACGCGAATCTGCTGGATGACCGACTGCTGAGCAGCCGCTTGGGAAACGAATTCCGTCGGAATGTCTGCGAAAAACAGACAGAATATTGCCCCCACAACTGCGGTCACACGTGTCATATGCAGCTCTTACCCACTAAACCCCAAAACAAAGCACTGGTTCTTATTTTTCGTTGGCTGTCTTCTAACCGAAAATCCTGAACTTGACGAGATCATTCCAGGTCGCAAACAGCATTAATGAGATAACCAAAGCCAGCCCGACCCTAAATCCGAATTCTTGTGCACGCTCGCCAAGCGGGCGCCCAGCGACAGCCTCATAGCCATAATAGAGTAAATGTCCGCCATCAAGCATTGGAATGGGGAAGAGGTTCAGCAAACCAATACTGACCGACAGAATTGCGGCAAGCGAAATCAGGGGAACCAGTCCTCCATGCGCCACTTCTCCAGAAACCTTTGCAATACCGAGGGGGCCGCTGAGCTGGCTTGCATCTTCTTGGCCCATGAATAGACCGCCGAGGAAGTCGAATGTCCGCTCGATAATGAACCAAGTGCGCTCTACGCCCATCCAGAGGGCGGAAAAGACACCGACTCGGACGACTTCATAGTCCGTAATGTTGTCGTGCCCTTGAATGCCAATACGGCCGACTTCGGCTTCCTTGCCATCCCTGTCCGTGATTGTGACTGGACCAGGTGTCACCTCCAGCTCCATGAGGCGGCCATCGCGCTCTATAGTGAATTGCAGAGGCACACCAGCGCTCTTCTGAACAATCTGCTGCATTGCGAGGAAGCTATTGATTTCGCGCCCATTGATCTTCCGCACAATGTCGCCCGGCTCGACACCGGCACGCTCAGCCGGGCCATCCGGACCTAGTTCATCGACGACGGGCGGTAATACGCGCTCGATTCCAATCTGGCCAACTTTATGCACATTTCCAAATTGATCGGTGATGCTGACCTGTTCGGGCACCACACTGATCAGCAACTCATCACTTCCACGCCGGACAAGGAAACTCAGAGTGTCATTGGCGCTGATGCTGATGATTTCATGGGCTTGTGAAAAATTGTTGATCTTTCGGCCGTCAATTTCCTCGATCACATCACCAACTTGAAACCCCGCCGCGAGCGCCGGACTGTCATCGATAATGGCGTCGATGCGCGGTGGAATCATCCGCTGGCCAATAACACTAAACAGAAATGCGAAGATGATGACCGCAAGAACAAAATTCGCGATTGGCCCCGCCGCAACGATTAAAGCGCGTTGATAAAGGGGTTTGAAATGAAAACACTCTTCCTGTTCGGATGCTGAAAGAACCTGACTTCCTTCCGAAGGCAAATGACTGTCCGCACCAGCGGTCTGTAATGGTGAAGATGTGTTCGCTGAAATCTCACCCAGCTTCTCTCGATCAGGCGTAGAAGCGACACTTTCATCGCCGAAGAACTTTACGTACCCCCCGAGTGGAATCCAGCCGATCTTCCAGACTGTTCCTTTACTATCGACCCAGCCAAAAATCTTGCCGCCAAAGCCAATCGAAAAGGTCTCTACCCGGACGCCAAACCAACGCGCGACAGAAAAGTGACCGAGTTCATGGAAGAACACCACGATCGTCAGCACAAACAAAAAGGGAATAACGTAGCTCAACAGTTCCATTATCGCTCTTCCAACCGAAGCGCCTCAGCCCTATGAGGGCCAGCTTCGCTTTCGCGCTTCAAATACATCCTTGTCACCCGCCACAAGAATGCTGACATTTTCGGTGGTTTTCAGGAAACTGTGCGAAACTTGAAACTCAGACACCACCCTAACCCGCTTCCGTTTCTCCTAAGAATACCGCAGTTTTTCTTATCTTTTTCGCAGAACAGAAGCCCGGATAGTAGGGGGCGTCCCGCTCCATTGCAAGCTGCGGCACCACCTAACGATCACTTCAACGTCAGAAGTTTCAGGTTAGGTAAATTTAACCAAACCGCGCCGACTCAAAGGCGCTAAATCCTAAGTTTGAGACTAAAATTGCCGTAATTATGGCGGCAAAAGCCAAACCATCCACTCGGTCCAGCACGCCCCCATGGCCTGGGATCAGATTGCTCGAATCTTTCACATCAAAGTGACGTTTAAACGCTGATTCGAGCAAATCGCCGGTCTGGCCGCCTATTGCCACCAAGCCCCCAAGGGCTCCTAGAATGAGAATATTCCCGCCACCGTTTTGGAGAAGTATACCGGCGAGGACGCCAACGGCGATTGCGGCCGCCACCCCTCCAGCAAGGCCACTCCAAGTCTTGTTAGGAGATACAACCGGCGCCAGTTTTGGACCCCCGACACGCTTGCCGACGATCTGAGCAAAGCTGTCCGTCGCCCAGATCGAAACAAACAGCCACAGCGTAATCCAGTCTCCCTGCGGATGATCTCGCAACCAGACGACCGATATGAGGGCGATGCCGATGTAAACCACCGCACCGCCGCCCCAACGTTTCGACACACCGGATGATTTGGCGCGAAATGTGGTGATCAGAGCGACAAGACAAACAAGCCCCAAACCCAGAACCGGCATACCCGCCGCGGTCAGCAATGGTGCCGCCGCAAGGGCTGCCGCCTCCAAAACAAGTTCCAATCGTGCTTCTGTACCAAATACGATTGCCGAATGCTCGTAAGCCATCAGTATGCCGATAACCGCCACCAAGGCAGCGAACGGCCAAAGGCCCGCGAATATACAAAAGGCGGCCCCTGCCGCCATTAAAAGTCCGGCTATGTAAGAGATCATTGAATTTGTATCGTTTTCATCAGCTTACAAATTGTCAGTACAGACCCCCGCTTCCCAATTACCGAAGGCCCCCTGCCCCTTCTACACTAGCGAGCGCCAAACCGCCTTTCGCGTCCCGCGAAATGGGCAACCGCTTGCTCTAAGTCTTCCTTGCGAAAGTCCGGCCACAGTTTTTCGCAAAAGAAGAGCTCAGAATATGCCGCCTGCCATAGCAGGAAATTGCTCAGGCGCTGTTCGCCACTCGTTCGAATGATAAGGTCTGGATCTGGGATTCCAAACGTATCAAGATACTTCTCAAAATCCTGATGAGATGAGGCTTCTGCGTCGACCTTACCCGCCGCCACATCGGAAGCGAACCGCTTTGCAGCTTCCATGATCTCGTTTCGGCCGCCATAGTTGAATGCTATCACCAAGAAAAGGCGGTTGTTGTCGCGCGTTTGCTTCTCAGCATTTTGGATAATCTCAATAATTTCCGGGGAAAGGCCTTGCCGTTCACCAATAATGCGGACCTTAACGCCATTGCCATCGAGTTCTTTAAGGTGACGGCGCACGAACTCTTGCAGCAGGCCCATCAGGTCATTCACCTCATCGATGGGACGCTTCCAGTTTTCGGATGAGAAACTGTAGAGAGTTAGGAATTGAATCCCCAGCTCACCTGCCGCCTTGACGACATTACGAACCGTTTCGACACCTTGGCGATGTCCCAAGCGCCTGGGCAAATGCCGCGCCGTCGCCCATCTGCCGTTGCCATCCATGATGATAGCAACGTGCCTGGGAACAGACGCACCACGATCAAGCTCCTCTACCGGGCTACTAATTTTCGAGGCCCTTCCTATTCATACAGGGTCGGCATACTCCCTACACCTGCATAATTTCCGCTTCTTTGACCTCCAGTGCACCATCGATCTTCTTAATGAGATCGTCGGTCATTGACTGGATTTCGTCAGCATAAAGCTTGTGATCGTCCTCACTTATGTGGCCGTCTTTTTCCATTTTTTTCAGGCCATCCATGCCGTCACGGCGCACATTGCGAACGGCAACACGCGCCTGCTCCGCATACTTGCTGGCAATCTTCGTGAGTTCTTTCCGCCGCTCTTCATTGAGTTCTGGAATGGGGATCCGGATGAGTTGGCCGTCAACAACAGGATTGATTCCCAAACCCGCATTCCGGATTGCCTTCTCCGTCGCCGCTACCAATCCTTTGTCCCAAACTTGAACCGTCAGCATACGAGGTTCAGGCACGCCAACCGTTCCAACCTGGTTGATCGGCATTTGACTGCCATAGGCTTCCACGGTGACAGGCTCAAGCAGGCTTGCTGAAGCCCGGCCGGTTCGAAGGCCGCCAAACTCCGCCTTTAGGGCGCTAAGCGCACCATCCATTCGCCGTTGAAGATCGTCGATATCTGGTTCGGTATCATCAGCCATCGTTCTCTCATCCCTTCTCAGCGGGGTCTGACGACACGATTGTACACTTTCCGGTGCCGTTTAAAACATTCACAAAAGAACCCTTATCGTGAATTGAGAAAACGATCATTGGGATCTTGTTTTGCCGGGCCAAACTCACCGCCGGCGCATCCATAACGCCCAAATCCTTTGACAGGACATCTAGATAAGTCAGGCGCTCAAATCGTGTGGCAGAGGGGTCAAGTTTCGGGTCCGCGCTATAGACCCCGTCCACCTGCGTTCCCTTTAACAGGCAATCGCAGCCCATTTCCGATGCCCGTAAAGCTGCGGCCGTATCCGTCGTGAAGAATGGGTTCCCTGTCCCCGCCGCGAAAATGACGACACGGCCTCGCTCCAAATGGCGGATCGCCCGCCGGCGAATATAGGGTTCGCAAACCGTCGTCATGGGGATCGCCGACAGAACGCGTGTTTGAATATCACAGCGTTCAAGTGCATTTTGCATGGCAAGGGCGTTCATAACCGTCGCCAACATGCCCATATAGTCGGCAGTGGCCCGCTCCATCCCCTGGGCCGCGCCGGAAAGGCCCCGAAAGATGTTGCCGCCTCCAATAACAAGGCAAACTTCAATTCCCGCTTTATGGGCTTCTTGAATGTCCGCGGCAATGCGGTCAACGGTCTCCAGGTCGATGCCATAGGATTGGCTGCCCATAAGCGCCTCTCCGGACACTTTCAGGAGAACGCGCTTGTAGCGGGTTTCGGGGGCAACCATACGACCAGTCCATTTGTAGAAAAGGGGCGGAAACGCCGCCCCTTAAAAGATACGCTCTAATTCGACGCAGCGGCTGCAACTTCGGCAGCGAAATCGTCTTCTTCTTTTTCAATACCCTCGCCAATCGCGAACCGGCAAAAGCCTGTAATCTTAACGGGGCTTCCCACGTCGCCTTCGGCGTCCTTCAACGCTTTCTCGATCTTTGTTTCACCGTCGATCACAAAAGTCTGGGATAGCAAAACGACTTCTTCGTAGTACTTACGAAGCCTGCCCTCGATCATCTTTTCGATAACGTTTTCAGGTTTGCCGGATTCCCGCGCCTGCTCCGCGAGAACAGAACGCTCTCTTTCCACAGCTTCGGCATCAAGCTCGTCAACGCTGACAGCCAATGGATTGGTGGCCGCAATGTGCATCGCCAGCTGTTTGCCAAACGCCTGGAGCTTTCCTTTGTCTCCACCAGATTCGAGGCCGACAATCACGCCAATCTTGCCAAGCCCCTCAACGATTTGATTGTGCATGTATGACGCGACCACTCCGTTCTCAACCGTGACAGCTTGCGAACGGCGGAGCGTCATGTTCTCGCCAATGGTCGCCACCATCGCAGTAATGTGGTCGGTCACCGATTTGTCAGCACCCGGATAAGGAGCCGCCCCCAGTTTTTCCACGTCACCACCAACCGAAAGCGCGGTCTGAGCTACATCGGAAACAAGTGCTTGAAACTGGTCGTTCCGTGCAACGAAGTCGGTCTCGGAGTTAACCTCGACAACGACACCTATAGCACCGGTGCCAGCGTCTTGGCTTGCAACACCAACCAAACCTTCCGCGGCCACGCGGCCCGCCTTCTTCGCGGCTTTTGCAAGTCCCTTCGTTCGCAGCCAATCCACGGCTGCATCAAGATCACCATCGGTCTCTTGAAGCGCCTTCTTACAATCCATCATGCCCGCGCCACTTTGCTCTCGGAGCTGCTTTACCAAGCTGGCCGAAATCGCTGTCATCAAACTGCCTCTTTAACGATGAGATTTAGTTGGCGAAAAGCCGACGATTCCCGCCGGCTCTTCACAATAGTACAAACAGGGCTCTTTGGAGCCAAAATCTATTACTGCGCTGCCGGGGCCTCTTCGCCACCAGCTTCCGGCGCAACCGTCTCAGCCGGAACTTCTGCCGGCAGTTCCTCTGCGACCGGCTCTTCCGACTCGCCCAGGTCAACACCCGCTGCCTGAGAACTTTCGGAAATACCGTCGATGACCGAACGCGCCATCAAATCGCAGTAAAGGCTGATAGCCCGAGATGCATCGTCGTTACCCGGGATAGGATACGTGATGCCGTCGGGGTCACAATTGGTGTCCAACACCGCTACCACCGGAATGCCAAGCTTGGTAGCTTCACGGATCGCAATAGACTCTTTATTCGTATCGATCACAAACATCAGGTCGGGCAGCCCGCCCATGTCCTTGATGCCGCCCAACGCACGCTCAAGTTTGTCCTTTTCACGGGTGAGCTGCAGCAGCTCCTTTTTCGTGCGGCCGACGACTTCCGCGCCAAGCGTTTCTTCCAAAGAACGCAACTGTTTGATGGAATTCGAGATCGTCTTCCAATTGGTCAGCGTTCCGCCCAACCAACGGTGATTGATATAATATTGTGCGCACCGCTGCGCCGCATCGGCAATCGGCTCTGATGCCTGCCGCTTCGTGCCTACAAAGAGCACGCGGCCACCTGACGCGACCGTGTTACGAACAGCCAGAAGAGCCTGATGCAACAGCGGAACAGACTGGGCTAAGTCAATGATATGTATGTTATTTCTTGCACCGAAGATGTACTGACCCATTTTCGGGTTCCAACGGTGGGTCTGATGACCAAAGTGTACGCCAGCTTCCAAGAGCTGCCGCATCGTAAAATCTGGCAACGCCATTCGATATCTCCTTATCCGGTTGGCCTCCGCGGGCAGAGCCTTGTTTGCACAAGACACCGGATCGGACCCGAAAGCCCGTACACCCGCGTGCAGAATGGCGGCTGTTATAGGGAGTTGATGTCCCTATGACAACCCCCTGCCAATCGATACCCAAAAACCAAGTATTGTCTTAAGATTTGGCCAGATTCAGCCAGAAATCAGCTTAGACGAGCTAAATCTCTTCTACTTCCAAAACGCCAGGTAAAACCTTCATCGCACCGCGAATCTGTGGCGTCACGGCAAAACCCCCTGGAATCTCCAGTTCAACCTCCTGCGCCGTCGATTCCACCAGCATGACCACACTGATCACGCCCCGGCCGGGAGGCGGCAAACGCTTCTTTATGCCTTCGAACACATCGGGCCGGTCTGCGAAGATGCGAAGACCAGCCGCGGCCTTAGATGTCACCTCGTCTACATCACGGACCGACTGGAGGCGTATTTTGATCTCGTCCCCCTGCTGATCCACTTCAGCGCCGACCACAACCCCCTTGCCGGGCTCAAGAAGATGGCGGCATGACGTCAACACATCGGAAAACACCACCGCTTCGAAACGGCCAGTGGGATCTGAGATCTCCACAAATGCAAACGGGTTTCCTTTTTTAGACTTCCGCTCCTGTCGGCGCATGACAACGCCGGCGAGTTGCACTTCGCGCGCAGACCCATTGCGCGCTTGTTGCATCACATCCGCAAAGTTCTGGACCCGGCACCGATTCAAAGCATTCTTGTATTCGTCCAACGGGTGACCGGAAAGATAAAATCCAACTGCTTCGAATTCGAAGGACAAACGGTCCATGGGCAGCCAATCATCGGTTTCAGGGAGCACCATGGCGACGTCACTTCCCTGGTCTCCACCAAAGAGGCTCGTTTGCGCACTTACCCGGTCCTCCGCCGACCGGTTAGCCTCCGCTAAAATCAGATCAATGGAGGTGAAGATCTGAGATCTATTCGGATTGAGAGAATCAAACGCCCCTGCCTTCGTCAGGCTTTCCATTGCCCGCTTATTGATCTGCCTTGGGTCCACTCGAGAGGCGAACTCTTGAAGGGAGCTGAAAGGCCCATTCTCCTCGCGCTCCGCAACAAGGCTATCGATCGCCTGCTTGCCAACATTTTTAAGCGCGGCCAGGGCGTAGTAGATCTCCCCCCCAGCAACAGAAAAATCAGCGGTGGACAGATTGATATCCGGCGGCCGAAGCTTAATCTCCAGACGTTCCGCCTCTTGCTTGAATATATTCAGTTTGTCCGTATTCCCCATATCAAGAGTCATGGACGCCGCCAAAAACTCAACAGGGAAATTCGCTTTCAAATACGCCGTTTGATACGCCACGAAAGCATAAGCGGCGGCATGACTTTTATTGAACCCGTATCCGGCAAATTTCTCCACAAGCTCGAAGATGAAACCCGCGCGCCCACGGTCCACATCTTGCTTTACGGCGCCTTCTACGAACCGCTCCTTTTGAAGATCCATTTCGGACTTAATCTTTTTACCCATCGCGCGCCGAAGCAAGTCCGCCTCCCCCAGCGAATAGCCCGACAGGATTTGGGCAATCTGCATCACCTGTTCCTGATAGATGATGACGCCATACGTCTCTTTCAGAACAGGTTCCAATAACGGATGAAGATAGTCCGGCTGCTTCTCGCCACGTTTGCGTTCGATGTAAGCCGGTATGTTGTCCATCGGCCCCGGCCGATAAAGCGCCACAAGCGCAATGATATCTTCCACACAGTCAGGTTTCATCCGGCGCAATGTGTCCCGCATGCCTGAACTCTCCAGCTGGAACACGCCGGTGGCATCGCCTTTTGACAACATATCGAATGTCTTTTTGTCATCGAGCGGAAGATTGGAGATATCAATATCGATCCCCCGTTTGCGAACCAGCTTCGCCGCATGGTCAAGCACCGTCAAAGTTTTGAGGCCAAGGAAGTCAAACTTAACCAGACCCGCCGGCTCCACCCATTTCATACTGTATTGGGTCACCCGCATGTCGGACCGAGGGTCTCGATAGAGCGGCACGAGCTTCTCGAGAGGCCGGTCACCAATCACCACGCCCGCAGCGTGGGTCGACGCATGCCGGTAAAGCCCCTCCAGCACCAGAGACACATCAAGCATTCGGGCAACGGCCTCATCTTCGGCACGTGCCTCTTGTAACCGTGGCTCCCCTTCAATCGCTTCAGTCAGGGTGACTGGATTAGACGGATTGTTGGGCACCAATTTGCACAGCCGATCCACCTGGCCATAGGACAACTGCAAGACACGTCCCACGTCCCGCATAACGGCGCGCGGTTTCAGTTTACCGAATGTAATGATCTGGGCGACCCGATCTTCGCCATATTTTTCCTGAACGTACCGAATAACCTCATCACGTCTGTCCTGACAGAAATCGATATCGAAGTCCGGCATAGAGACGCGTTCGGGATTGAGAAATCGCTCAAAAAGCAAACCGAAACGTAGCGGATCCAGATCCGTAATGGTCAAGGCCCATGCCACGACAGAACCGGCCCCCGATCCCCGTCCCGGACCTACCGGAATATCATGGTTTTTTGCCCACTGAATAAAATCAGCAACGATCAAAAAATAGCCGGGAAAGTCCATCCTTACGATGATGTCTATCTCGTACTCAAGGCGGTCCCAATATTCCTTCTCGTCGGCGAACAGATCGACTTGCTCCAACCGCTTCTTCAAGCCTTGGCGCGCCTGTTCCGAAAACTCGGCGGTTTCGTCACGTCCCTCACTTGAGTTAAAGCTCGGCAAAATCGGATTTTTCATCTGCACACGGAACGCACACCGCTTGGCTATTTCAACCGTGTTCTGTGTGGCTTCCGGAATGTCGGCAAACAAGGCAAGCATTTCCGACTGAGATTTGAGGCGGTGCTCCGGCGTCAATCTGCGGCGGTCGTCCTGCATGACATAAGCCCCGTCAGCAATACACAGCAACGCATCATGCGCTTCATATTCGCGTTCTTCTAAGAAGTAGGCCTCATTGGTGGCAACCAGCGGAACATCATTGTCATATGCCAGATCGATGAGGCCTGCTTCTGCCTGAATTTCCTCTTCCAAATTATGGCGTTGAAGTTCCACATAGAAACGATCCGCGAACAGTTCCGCCAAGTTGTGAAACAGCTCTTTCGCTGCATCGCTGGATCCACTGAGAAGCGCTTTGTTCAACGGGCCCCGCGGACCTCCGGAGAGCGCAATGAGGCCTTCCGTTCTTCCCTGGAGCAGCGACATCGGTATGCAGGGCGCGCCTGCATCCGCAGAACTTAAGTAAGCCTGAGATGCCAAATCCATGAGGTTCTCAAAGCCGATTTCACTTTGTGCAAGCAGCGTCAAGAATGTGGGATCGGCCTCTCGCGGCACGCCGGCGGAAAGAGCCTGTTGACCGCCTTCCACACTGCCACCAGCAATGACCGGCAGGCTGCAGCCGATAATCGGTTGAATGCCCTCTCCAGCCATAATTTCGGAGAATTCAAGAGCGCCAAACAGGTTACCCGTGTCCGTAATCGCCAGCGCCGGCATCTCCAAGTCTTTGCAGACCTTCGCAAGCCCCTTAATGCGAATAGCGCCCTCTAGCAGCGAATAGGCGGTGTGAAGGCGCAAATGCACAAAACGGGGGTCGGCGGACACGATGATTACTCCCAAAAATCAGCAATCGTTTGTAGCGTGATTCTTCTGCACCCCCAGGCAATACGGGGCGATACAGGTGGCAGGTTATGACGTCACTTGGCGAGAATGAACGAATTATCCAAACATGGATATCACGGTGACAAGCCCGCCAAGGAAAAGCGTCATGCTAAGTCCGGCACAAAGATCTTTGATGGGAAGTCCAGTCGATTTCATTAGCCTCTCTCGCTCCCTTTGATGTCGAATGGACTTCCCAAGTGTTCATGTTTTGTTCTCTTTGTCAAACACAAAATGCGCGGTCATGAAACAGCGCTCAACTTCCCATTTTCCAGAACAAAAGTTCGATCCATCGCCTGTGCCAATTCCATATTGTGAGTGGCGATCACAGCGGCGAGCCCATCTCCTCGAACCAGCGTCAAAAGCTCTTCGTACACTCTGTCTGCGGTCTTTGGATCCAGATTACCTGTCGGCTCATCCGCCAATAGCACGTTGGGCTGGTTGGCAACCGCACGCCCAATCGCCACACGCTGCTGTTCCCCTCCCGACAGCTGAGCAGGCCGATGCGTTGCCCGATCTTGAAGGCCAAATCTCGACAAAAGACTTAACGCGGCCTCGTCAGCTGCAGCCTTACTGCGCCCCGCAATCAATTGCGGCAACGCGATGTTTTCAAGCGCAGAGAACTCCGGCAACAAATGATGGAACTGATAGACGAACCCAAGCTTGTTACGCCGTATCTTTGTTCGCGCACCATCGCTAAGGCCATTGCAGTCATCTCCATCGACAAACACTTCGCCAGCGGTGGGCCGCTCCAGCAGCCCCGCAATATGCAGCAATGTGGACTTCCCAGACCCTGACGGCCCCACAAGGGCAATCACTTCCCCTTTGCGAATTTCAAAGTCGACGCTTTCCAGAACGTTGAGCTCTGCCCCGCCCTGCACGAACTGTTTGGAAATGCCGCGAAGCTCCAATGCCGGTAGATTGCTTTCTCTATTCATATCGAAGGGCCTCAACAGGATCCAATCTCGCGGCGCGCCAAGCCGGATAAACCGTCGCCAACAACGACAAGACCAAAGACATAATTACCACCGCCACCACTTCGCCCAGACTAACAACAGCGGGCAATTGAGCAACAAAGGACACTTGCCCCTGTCCGGCAAATGCGCCTACTAAGCTCGCCAGTGGCCCTCGTACGGCTTCAATATTGAGGCAGAACACTATGCCAAGCACAAAACCGCATATGGTTCCGACAACTCCGATACTGCCGCCGGCAATCACAAAAATCCGCATTACTGACGACTGGCTTGCCCCCATCGTCCGCAGGATTGCAACATCCCGCGCCTTGTCCTTCACCAGCATTGCCAATCCGGACACGATATTCATTGCGGCCACAACGATGATCAGTACCAGAATGAAAAACATCATGTTTCGCTCAACATAAAGCGCATTCACAAGCGACTTGTTGATCTCTTTCCAATCACGCGTAGATTCGCCCGCATCCAGTCCCTGATTGATCGCCGACTTGGTGGTCTCCACACGGATCGGATCTTCAACCAACACCTCAAGTGCACTTACGCCACCATCCGTTTCGAAGAAATCCATCGCTGTGTCCAATGGCATCAAGATTTCGGGGAACTCATAATCGTATTCCACAAAAAACAGCGCGCCGATGACAAAGCTCCTTGTCAACGGAACACCGGGAAAACCCCCTTCCGGCTCACCGGGCGTCAACAACGTCACTGTATCGCCGATGCGTAGGCTCAATCGCGAAGCAATGCCCACCCAAAGGGCAACCACATCCCCCTCAAAGTCTTCAATCGAACCTTGCCGGACGCGTTCAACAAATTTGTTATCCCCAAGCAAATAGCTTCTCTCCACGCCTCGCACGCGGCCCGGAACCACACGAGACCGTTTCGATGCCATCGCTTGACCATTGATGATGGGCTCCACACGCACCACCTCCGGAATGGCCTCAATCCGTTCGCGCAGCGCGTTGTAGTTGGCAAAGTAACGCGTGTCCGCCTCAACAATGATGTGGCCCTCAGTACCAAGAATGAGATCGAGAAGTTGCTGACGTAACCCCGTCATCACTGACATGACAATAATCAGGGTCGCAACACCGAGTGTGATGCCGAGAAAAGAAAACACCGCCGTTACAGAGGCGAAACCTTCCCGACGCCGCGCCCGCAAATATCGGGACGCGAGCAACTGCTCATGTATCGCAACGGGTAACATGCTCATCGCAGAATATACCCGCAACGCGGCGCCGTTATACGAGCGGTACCGAACTCAATCATAACGCAGCGCCTCCACAGGGTCGGTTGCCGCGGCCCGTCTTGACGGTATGAGCGTTGCCAAAAAAGCAATGATGATTGCAAAAAGGACCACAGCCGTGGTCTCCCCGAAATCCAATTGAGCAGGCAATTGATCGATAAAGTATATCTCCGCCGAAAACGGGTCGGCGCCTGTCGCGAAGGTAATGGCGTCACGCAGCAACTCGATGTTCGCCGAGACCAATACACCTAAGGCCAATCCCAGCAGTGCTCCAACAACGCCAATTGACGTACCGGCGATCAAGAAGACCCTCATCACTGTAGCGCGGGATGTTCCCATAGTACGCAGAATAGCGATATCTTCCGTTTTGTCTTTCACAAGGATCGTCAGGCTCGAGATGATATTGAGCGCCGCCACCAAGATGATAAGCGCCAAAACAAGGGCAACCACATTGCGCTGCTCTTTCACAAAACTCAGAAACCCGATGCTCGATTGCCGCCAGTCCCGTATGTAGAAACGGTCTTGACCGATCGTTGCGAGGCGCTCCATCACGCAGACTGATTGGCCATTAAATCCGCACTGCACATCATTTGGATCGGCAAGCGTCACTTCGATTGCCGTCGCCTGGCCACCCAACCCAAAAAACAACTGGGCCTCATCAAAACCGAGGAACGCGAACGTGTTGTCAATCGTGAACATCCCGGCTTCGAAAACACCTGCTACCTGATATTCCTTAGTACGCGGAATAATCCCGAATGGTGTCCGGTCACCCTCCGGCGATATAAGGCGGATCGTATCGCCAACCTGAACGCCTGTGGTTTCAGCCAAGCGCCTCCCCAACAAAACGCCTTTACCTTCTGCAAGCGCCGTGAGCGCATTATCGTCCACTTGCCCTTCGAGAAGCTGGTTCGTTCGCAGATCGGAAGAGTTCAGCCCCCGCAACAAAACGCCAACAGTTGCCCTGCTGCTCTGAGCGATCGCCGCCCCCTCTACAAAAGGAATTGCCGCAACCACACGATTTTCTTGCTCAATCGCTTCTACGAGATCTTCGTAACCAGGAATTTTACCCTTTCCGTTCGCGTCCTCATAACCACGAAGGACCACATGGCCGTTAAATCCTAGGATACGATCCAGGAATTCGCGCTCGAACCCATTCCAAACAGCAAGCACAATAATCAGCGTCGCCACGCCCAGGGATATGCCCAATATGCTGAAGCCCGCGATGAGAGAGAGGAAGCCCTCCTGCCGGCGCGCCCTCAGATAGCGCCAAGCAAGCGCCCATTCAAAGGAAGCGAAGGGGGAAGTGTCCGGCACAAGCGCAGCCTTTTCTCAGGCCGTGAGCATGTTCGCGGCTTCAGCCGGTGACAACTCTTGACGTTCTCCGGTTTGGCGGCGCTTTACCTCTACAATGCCGGATTTGAGGCCGCGGGGCCCGACGACAACCTGCCACGGGAGGCCGATCAGATCCATTTGGCTGAACTTGGCGCCTGCGCGCTCATCGGTATCGTCATACAGGACCGACAGTCCACGCGCCTCCAACTCAGCCTGGATGGCCTCACATTGTTGATCTGTCTGCTGATCACCAGTTTTCAGATTGATGAGGCCAACGTTGAATGGAGCCACAGCATCAGGCCAGATAATGCCATCGTCATCATGGCTCGCCTCGATAATGCCACCCATAAGACGGGAAACACCGATACCGTAAGATCCCATTTCGACCGGAATATCTTTACCGTCAGGCCCGGTTACGACGGCACCCATGGCGGCGGAGTATTTTGTGCCGAAGTTGAAAATATGGCCAACCTCGATTCCGCGGGCAGTCAACCGATCCGCTTCCGGCAGTTCATTAAACTTCGCCTCGTCGTGAAGCTCGTCTGTTGCGGCATAAAGACGGGTTCTCTGATCGATGAGCGGCTGAAGGTCCGCTTCATAATCGACATCATCACCAGGCGGATCCATATCAACTAAAGCCCGGTGGCAGAACACTTCCGACTCACCGGTTTCCGCAAGCACGATGAATTCGTGGCTCATGTCTCCACCAATTGGCCCTGTATCGGCAGCCATGGGAATAGCCTTTAGTCCCATGCGCGCGAATGTGCGTAGGTAAGCCACAAACATTTTGTTGTAGGCTCGGCGCGCCCCTTCTGTGTCCAGATCGAAAGAATAGGCGTCTTTCATAAGAAATTCCCGCCCGCGCATGACGCCGAACCGCGGCCGGATCTCGTCCCGAAACTTCCACTGAATGTGATAGAGATTCAGAGGCAGGTCTTTGTAGGAGCGGACCGAGTTGCGAAAAATGTCCGTAATCAGCTCCTCATTTGTTGGGCCATACAGCATTTCCCGATCATGACGATCGGTTATCCGCAACATTTCCTTTCCATAATCGTCGTACCGGCCGCTTTCGCGCCATAGATCAGCCGATTGGATGGTGGGCATCAATAACTCGATGGCCCCGGCGCGGTTTTGTTCTTCGCGGACGATGCGCTCAATATTCTTCAGAACCGCATGCCCAAGGGGCAGCCAAGAGTAGATCCCCGCCGAAGACTGCCGGATCAACCCGGCACGCAACATCAATCGATGCGAAACGATTTGCGCCTCAGACGGATTTTCTTTGAGGGTCGGTAAGAAGTAACGGGAAAGTCTCATGATGCGGGTTCTTAATGGAAAACAGCCAACGGTCGCCAGAATCGACGACCGTTGTTCGACCATACTATGAAAGAGACCCGCCAAACACCCGGCAGGTTCGCTAGATCGCGGTTAGCTTTCGCTTTCGCGTTCCGGTGCCGGTGGGACGGGCCGGATATGGAAGCTTTCAATCAACGTCTTCACATCGATGTTGGGGGGCTCCGAAACCCCTTTTCCCTCTCCGCCCGGCTGCAGCAGCTGCGCGCTGGTATACCCCATGAACTCGTCATAGGTCCGGTCGATTTGGTTGCGCAAATTCTGCTGTGCTTCATACCATTTGCGCTTTTTCCGCCCATCTTTGCAGGACGAGAGTTCCGGCCGCTCCGTCGCGCCCCAACGCCGTTCGACACAATGGTAAGGGTCGAAGGACAGATCAAACAGGCGATCGGAGATATCTTGGAAACTCAGCGTCACAGGCTTTCCTGTGCTGTTCGTGTACGTGTACGTGCACGCAGCGGCCTCCATTTCATAGACCGGCATGAGTGTGCGCTTCAGGCTAGTGCCGGAAAAAACGACCTTCGAGTCCCAGGCGTAATAAAGCTCCGCGAAATAGGCGATTTGATCGCGCAATTCCTTGAACTTGGTTTTAAGGCGCGCATCGCGGGATGGTGACGAATAAAGCTCCCATTCACCATGGGTACCATAGATATTGTCCGGCAACCGGTCAGGGGCATCTTTCCTATGGATGCCCTGACGGATCGCCGCGTCCACGGCCAGCCCACGATCCTGAATGTCTTGACACAATCCCCGCATCATCGCCCGAAGCTCAAACACGGGATCATAAACGAGATCTCCGTCTGCCATGGCATGACGCACGTACTCGTAATACTTCACCTGCTGTTGGCCATAGCTGAACTTAGCCGCAGCCCAATCCCGTTCTGGGTTTGGCTCTGTGCCGAAATACTGCACCGTCGAATGATCTTCGATGTTTTCGTTTTTCTCTAAAGTGATCTTGCCGCCAACGATCGCGCCGCTATCGTCGCGCTTGGCATTGATGACTTTAATGGGCCGCCAATTCTTGAAGCCAGCGCCAAGGGCCGGATCGGTGCGCGGGATCTGCCGCCCGTAGATGCTGCGGGTCAGCGTATTATCCGGATGGGCATCGATATAGTAGATGCGACCGTCCGTGCCGACCTTGTAGACAATCGCCACATGGCCATTGATGTCATAAATCACCGTACCCGCCCGAACGGACTCTCGAGAGATCTCTGGTGAGTAAAAGTCCGAATACGGATACTGGTTGAATTCTGGCGACGTACGGAAAGTTGCCGAAGAAACCACATTGCGGATTTTCTTCAGATAGCTGACCGCTTTCGTACCACTGCCGGCCGGTGCTAGTTTGATTGAAGAACGCGATCCAACCTTATTGCCCGCCTTCGAAAACCGGGGGTCCTTGTCAGCCCGATCATTAAGGTAAATGCCGTTCACATAGGTAAAAGGCAGCTCCTTCTTCCATGCAAAATAGCCGCGCAGCAAATACGGTAAATCTGCGCAATCGGCGACAAACCGGAGCCCCTTCGGATCCGTTTTTCTGTAAGGATTGGCGGGACCAGCCAAACATGACGTGACGGTGTTGCAGTCACTTTCACCAATTGACCGAATGAATTCGCCATATTCCTGTTCGTCGGCTGCAGACCAATGCGTCTTGGTCACGCGCCATTCGGCGGCCGCTACTTCTCCTACCAAAAGGAGAACACTCAGCAGCCCTCCGACAACAACCCCCTTCGTCACCGAATACCTCACTCAAACAAGACAGTTTTGACCCTTATCGGTAGAGGGTCGCGTGGAGATTGACGCCTGTCAAGACCTCCTTGATGACGATTGCGATACGGCGGCACCAGAAGACCTCGGAGCTGTTTCCCCAATCTGGGATGGCTTTGGGTCCTCAGCTGTGCCTTTTTGGCAATAGTGTGTCGCTTTTTTTCGAGCGGAAACAACAAAGTTGCGTGACAGCCTGAGTTCTTAGACCTATTATTATCGCCACCTAAAAAAGGGAACTGCAAAAGCAGCCAAAGTCTGGGGAGGCTTGCTCAATTCTGGAATCCTGAGGGTTCAATACGGAATTGGGATCGATCCAATAGTCATTTAAGCAGAGCTCGAAATTCGGGCTCTGCTTATTTGTTTCGGTAAATACTATCAAAAACGCCGAGCTCAATACTCGTGATCAGGATTGCTGAAACCACAAAGGCGATCCCTGTGGTGAGGAGAAATTTGCGGCCAAGGTCGGGGTTCACCGGAGCGCCGGGATCAGTGCCCGCTTCGCCGCCGTCCTCCTCAGATTGCGACCGAACCCAAAGTGGTAGCGTGACAAACAAAACAACCCACCAGACGATCAAGAAAATCCCGATTTGAGTAAAAATGGGCATCATCTGTTCCTTTACGTTGCCGCCTCGACAATTCTCACAACGGTCACCGGCTTCTTGCCCGTAATCTCCTTTGCCTTCTGTCGGATCGCCCGGCGCACAAGCTCTTCCATGGAATGACCTTGATGGAACTTACGATAGCGGTCTCGTTCGAAGAGTTCCTTGATGACTTCCTCAAACTCTGTTTCTAGAGGCTCTTCCGGTTCGAATGGCACGCCAATTGTTTCTATCGCGGGTTCTGCCGCCAAACGGCCCGAGCTTTCGACCACCAGCACAACGGAAATGAACCCCGCATATCCTATGCGTTTTCTTTCCTTTAAGACCTCATCGTCCGAGGAAAGAAGAATCTCTCCGTCTAGGTGCAGGCGGCCTGATTGCACATGATCAATTATATCAGGATTGCCGGGTGCGAGACGAACCATCGTGCCATTTGGTGCCAAAAAAATATTTGGGACCTGAATGTCTCCGGCTAGACCCGCATGCGCCTGTAAGTGGCGCAACTCTCCATGAACCGGAATTGATATTTCCGGCCGCACCCATTGGTACATGCGGGTCAATTCATCCCGACACGGATGTCCGGACACGTGAATGTCGTTATCTTTCTCCGTATGGATATCTACGCCAAGTGCGGCGAGATCATTTTGCAGGGCAAAGATGCTCTTCTCATTGCCAGGAATGATCCGCGACGAAAATATCACCGCATCGCCACTCTCCAGTGAAATATTGGGATGTGTTCCGGTGGCAATTCGAGACAAGGCTGCCCTCGGTTCACCTTGACTACCCGTACACAAGTAAAGCACTTTCTCCGGCGGCAAATATCCGGCATCGCGCTCATCCACCAGGGTTGGAAAATCATCCAAATATCCTGTTTCACGCGCCGCAGCGACAATTCGGTGCATCGACCTGCCCACGAGAACCAGATGCCGGTCAGTTACTTGCGCCACATGCGCGGCTGTCGCGACACGCGCCACATTAGAAGCGAACGCGGTTATGACAACCCGTCCTTCCATATCCTTCACGAGTTCCGCAAGATTGCGGCGCACCTCCCCCTCGGATCCGGAAATGCCTTCCGTCATGGCATTTGTAGAGTCACAAACGATCGCCAAGACCCCCTCATCCCCCAACGTCTTGAGAGCCTTTTCATCTGTCAGCTCACCGATTAATGGGTCATCATCGATTTTCCAATCACCGCTGTGGAGTATCGTCCCTAACGGCGTCTCGATGGCGACCGCATTTGGCTCCGGTATGGAATGCGTAAGCGATATAAGCTCAAGACCAAATGGTCCTAATTCGATAGAGCCCCCGAGGGGAACGATGTTCAACGGAACGTCAAACAACCCTACCTCATCAAACTTCCGCTGAACCAATGCCGCAGTAAATGGCGTTGTGTATATGGGGCAATCCAGCTCAGGCCATAGATAAGGAACGGCGCCAATATGATCTTCGTGTCCATGCGTGAGCACCAAACCGAGAAGTTTGTCTTTGCGGTCCAATATGTATTGAGGGTCCGCCATGATAATATCGACACCTGGTGTGGTTTCATCACCAAACGTCACACCAAGATCAATCATGATCCATTGGCGATCATCCTCAACACCGTATCCATACAGATTAAGGTTCATCCCAATTTCGCCGGCGCCGCCTAGCGGCAGGAATACAAGATCCGCTTCCGTTGAGCTTACCTGAGCCTTACGGGATGAAGATGGGCGGCTGTTCACGATGCGCTGGCGTTCTTTTGGTAAATTTCAAGCAGTCCGCGCATGGTGAGATCTTGGTCCACATGTTCGATCACATTTGTCGAGTTCCTGAAAAGGCTCGCCAGTCCACCAGTCGCAATGACTGTCATCGGCTGGTCGTATTCCGAGCGTATCCGGCTCACCAGACCTTCAATTAGCCCCACATATCCCCAGAACGTTCCGGATTGCATGGCGGGAATTGTGCCGTCACCTATGACGCGTTGCGGTTGAGCGACTTCAATCCGCGGCAGCTTTGCGGCCGCCAGGTGAAGTGCTTCAAGAGAAGTGTTAATGCCCGGCGCGATGACACCGCCTTCATAATCCCCCTCAGCACTAACAACATCGAATGTGGTTGCCGTTCCGAAGTCGATAACGATCAGTGCACCTTCATATGTTGTGTGCGCAGCGACTGCGTTGACCAGTCGGTCCGCTCCCACATCTTGCGCATGAACTTTCAGGCCAAGCTGCACATTGGCATCACCAATGACGTAAGGCTCGACTTCAAAATAGTTGCGGCACAAAGATCTCAAGTTGAACAAAGACTGAGGCACCACTGTGGAGATAATCGCCGCGCCAATATCCTCTTTATCGATCCCATTGAGCGACATGAGATGACTCAACCAGACAAAATGCTCGTCGGCTGTCCGCACCTCTTTCGTCGAGCTTCGCCATTGCGATTTGAGTTCGTCGCCTTCCATGACCGCAAAAACAGTGTTTGTGTTTCCGGCATCAATTGCCAAAAGCAAGTCACTCATTCGAATTTCCCACTGTGTTGAAGAACACTTCTCCAGCGTTAATCGGCTTCAAGCTGCCATCTGCGAGTTTCAGGATCAGAGCGCCTGTCGGATCCAGGTCGAGGAACACGCCATTGAGTGTTTCCTGCGGCAGCTTCACGGCAATATCCTGCCCTACCCCCTTAGCCTTCGCAAGCCAGGCCGTCCGTATGGGCTCGAACCCTCCCGTACGCCACTGCTCCAGCCAAAAGCAGAATTGCTCTGCCAAGAGACTTAGTGCCTTAGAGGGGTGCGGCTCTTCAAATCCGCGTGATTTCAGCGACGTGGCTGCCGTTTCAACCATCTCGGGATGCGAAGATAAATTGATCCCAATGCCGATCGACAACACAACTTTTTGCCCGTTTGTAAACGCGTTGGCACCCGATGATTCTAGTAGGATCCCAACAATCTTCTCATTGCTGAGCAATACATCATTCGGCCATTTGACCTTTACGTCAGCAGGCGGAGCAAAATGGCCTACCGTGTCAGCCGCGGCCAAGGACGCAACGAAGGTCAGTTTCGCAGCCTCGGCGACGCTTTTGTCCACCGGCAGTACCAATGTGCAAAAAAGATTGCCTGGTTCCGAGACCCATTCCCGTCCCCGTCGCCCACGGCCCGCTGTCTGGCGGTCGGCCCAAATCCATAGAGGTCCCTCGACACCATTAGCGATTTGACGGGATGCTTCGCTATTGGTGCTATCGACTTCTTCAAGGTGAAGAAGTCGAAAACCTTGTGGCATGACCGGTTCGGAATTTGCCACGCTATTGCGTCCTCGCCCTTCTTAGAAGAGGGCGGATGCAGCACTGGTGGCCGTTGCCACCAGAAGAGAGGGAAACAAGAAGAACAATGCGGTGAACGCAACAGATCCAAACAAGATGATCCGCATTTCACCGGACATAGGATAAGCAAATGCTTCCGCCGGTTCGTCGAAATACATCACCTTGATGATCCGAATGTAATAGAACGCTCCCACCACGCTGGACAGCACACCGAGGATCGCCAGGGTGTAGAGTTCCGCTTCGATAGCCGCGAGGAAGACGTAAAATTTCGCGAAGAAGCCTGCCATTGGCGGAATGCCCGCGAGTGAGAACATCAGTATCAAAAGAGACAGGGCCATGAGCGGCCGGGTTTGGGAAAGGCCAGCCAGATCGTCGATGTCCTCAACCATTCCCTCTGTGCGCCGCATGGATAGGATGCAAACAAAGGTACCGATGGTCATGGCGAGATAAATAGCGAGATAAATCAGTACGCCCCGCACGCCCTCTTCCGTTCCGGCGGCAAGCCCTACCAACGCAAAGCCCATATGGCCAATGGAACTATAGGCCATCAGGCGTTTGATGTTTGTTTGGCCAATCGCCGCAAAGGCCCCGAGCAACATGGAAGCGATGGATACGAAGACAATGATTTGTTGCCATTCCGGCGTCAGATCGGGGAACGGCCCCACCAATGCCCGAATGAACAGGGCCATGGCCGCCATTTTTGGCGCACCGGCAAAGAACGCCGTAATAGGCGTCGGCGCTCCTTCATAAACATCCGGCGTCCACATGTGGAACGGCACCGCCGATACTTTAAAGGCAAGCCCTGCGGTTAGGAAAACCAGACCAAATATAAGGCCAATGTTTTGGCTACCCGCTGCGCCATCGCTCGTGAGTGCCAGTGCAATGCCGTCAAACGTGGTCGTCCCGCTGAAACCGTAAACCAAGGAACAACCGTAGAGCAGAAGGCCCGAAGAAAGCGCCCCCAGCACGAAATATTTGAGCCCAGCCTCCGTCGACCTTAGCGAGTCTCGATTGAACGAGGCCAGCACATAAAGGGCCAAACTTTGAAGTTCCACACCCATATAGAGGGATATCAAGTCATTCGCCGACACCATCATGCACATGCCAAGTGTCGCGAAGACAACAAGGATCGGGAACTCAAAACGCTCGATCTTCTCGGAGCGGATGAAGCCCTGAGACATGATCAAAGCGATCGAAGACCCAAGCAACACCAGAATCTTCACAAACTTGGAAAAGGCATCCACAACAAAGGTTGACCCAAACGCCAACATGCGTTCGCCCGGCTGCTGAATAATCACAACGGCCGCCGCCAAGAAAATGAGGACTGCCAACCACGAGACCGTCCGTGTCGATTTATCTCCGCGGAACACACCGAACATAAGCAGTGCCATACCCCCAACGGCCAAAATGGCCTCCGGCATGGCCAGGATCAAATCTGGAACGTGAAAGTCAGTACTGGATGATTGCGACATCGGGCTTACTCGCCTTCTTCGTCTTTAGACGCCACATCCACCTCTTGCAGGCTGGCTCTGTAGGCAGTCATTGATTCCTGGTGTTCTTCTACAAGGTTGTCGACAGACACCTTGGTCACGTCGAATAGTGGTTTGGGGTAGATCCCAAAAAACAGCGTGGCGATGACCAATGGCGCCAAGACCACGATCTCTCGCGGAGACAGATCTTTTATGTTTTTAAGCGAGTCCTTCTGCAGCTCGCCGAACACCACCTGTCTATAAAGCCACAATGCGTAGGCCGCACTCAAGATGACCCCAGTGGTTGCAAAAAACGCTACCCAGGTGTTCACCTGATAGGTACCAAGCAGCGTCAGGAATTCCCCCACAAAACCACTTGTTCCGGGAAGCCCCACATTGGCCATGGTGAACAACATGAAGGCAAAGGCATAAAGCGGCATTCGATTGACGAGCCCGCCATAGGCCGCAATCTCCCTTGTATGCATGCGGTCGTAAATAACGCCCACACATAGGAAGAGTGCTCCCGAGATGAAGCCGTGGCTGATCATTTGAATAATACCGCCTTGGAGCCCTTGGACCACATAGGCGCCGGTGTCCGGCCGCGCCACGGCAGCAGAGAAAATGCCCATGGTGACAAAGCCCATATGTGCCACCGATGAATAGGCGATGAGCTTCTTCATGTCTTCTTGGGCAAGCGCCACAAGCGACGTGTAGATGATCGCCACGACACTCAGCGTGAAGACCAGCGGCGCGAAGACTTCTGATGCAACCGGGAACATCGGCAGCGAGAACCGGATGAACCCATACCCCCCCATTTTTAGAAGGATACCGGCCAGAATAACCGAGCCTGCCGTGGGCGCTTCCACGTGCGCATCGGGCAGCCATGTATGAACCGGCCACATCGGCATCTTGACGGCAAACGATGCGAAGAATGCAAGCCAAAGCCAAGTCTGCATGCTCGCTGGGAAGTCATGGGCCAAGAGTGTTGGGATGTCCGTCGTACCGGCGTTCCAGTACATGGCCATCATGGCCAGCAACATCAGCACCGAACCGAGAAGCGTGTAGAGAAAGAACTTGAACGTTGCGTAGATCCGGCGCGCACCGCCCCATATCCCAATTATGAGGAACATGGGTATCAATCCGCCTTCGAAGAAGACGTAGAACAACACAAGATCCAAAGCGCAGAAGACGCCAATCATCAGCGTCTCAAGCACCAGAAACGCCATCATGTACTGGCTAACGCGCTCATTGATCGCGTTCCAGCTGGCCAAGATACAGAATGGCATCAGGAACGTCGTCAGAATGACGAATAGCATGGAAATGCCGTCCACGCCCATATGGTAGCAAGGCAGTTGAACCGCGTCTTCGAGCCCAACCGGTCCGTCAACGGAACATTCACCGCCTGTTCCAAGCCAGTCGAATTTCTCGACGAACTGGAACTCAGCCGTGGTGTAGTCGAAATTCACCCATATGACGAGCGACACTAGGAAAGTGGCAATGGTCGTAAAGAGAGCAACGTTCCGAACATTGCGTTTGACGATTTCGCTGTCGCCTGTGCCAAGCGTCGCGATGAGCAGAACGCCGACAAGCGGCAAGAATGTGATCAGGGAAAGCCAGGGCACCGTATCCATTAGAATGCCCTCACAGCGAACAGCGTCGTCAAGAATGCAACGCCAATCAACATGGCAAATGCGTAGTGATAGATGTAACCGGTCTGTAGCTGGATAACCCGCTTCGTCGTATCAAGCACCCTGGCAGATATGCCATCCGGGCCGAAGCCATCAATGAGCCACCCATCCCCCTGTTTCCAAAGGGCACGCCCGAGCCAACGCGCCGGCCGCACGAAGATGAAGTCATAGAGCTCATCGAAGTACCATTTGTTGTAGAGGAACAGATAGACCGGGTTCCGCCGGGCAGCGATTTTCGCCGGTAGATCAGGCCGTGAAATATAGAAATACCACGCGATCATAAAACCGATCACCGTCACGACCACCGGTGCCAAAACCACCCAAGTTGGCGCATGGTGCCCATGTCCTCCTCCATGATCATCGGCGTGGCCGCCGGCGTGATCATCTCCTGCGGAAGCATGGCCATCACCGCTATGATCGGCAGCCGCAGAACTGTGATCGCTCACCGCAGCGTGGGTGTCTCCATGATCCGTGGCAGCAGCGCTGAGCTCGTTTGTGACATCGGAATGACCGCCTGCGGCAGCAGAGCTATGGCTGCCTTCGTCGTGATGCTTGTCCGCCTTCGCTTCATGATGACCACCGTGATCGCTGACATAGATGGCATCACCCCAGAAATTGTCCGACTTGCTTCCGATAAAGGCATCCTTGAAGCCGTAACCAGCAATAATCGACCCGGCAACCAGAATGACCAGCGGCAATAACATGACACTGCCGGACTCGTGCACCTTTTTAAGCACTTCGTTTGAAGCGCGATGCGGACCATGGAATGTCATAAAGACCAGGCGCCATGAGTAGAACGATGTCATCAACGCGGCGGTGACGCCCATCCAGAACGCATACATCCCAACAGTGGTTTCCGCGGCGTAGGCGAGTTCGATGACAGCGTCTTTGGACGCAAAGCCTGCAAACCCCCAATTCGTAAATGGTATGCCTACACCTGTAAGCGCCAGCGTTCCGACGACCATAAAGAACCAGGTAAACGGCATCATGGTCTGCAGACCACCCATTTTGCGCATGTCTTGTTCATCGGACATGCCGTGAATGACGGACCCGGCGCACAAGAAAAGAAGCGCCTTAAAGAAAGCATGTGTGAACAGGTGGAACATGGCGGCGCCGTAGGCGGACACGCCAGCTGCGAAGAACATATAACCCAGCTGACTGCACGTAGAGTAAGCGATGACCCGTTTGATGTCGTTTTGAAACAAGCCGATGGTCGCAGCAAAGAACGCCGTGGTTGCCCCAATCACCGTTACGACGGCCAGAGCATTCGGCGCATATTCGAACATGGGTGAGCAGCGGCACACCAAGAAAACGCCTGCCGTCACCATGGTCGCCGCATGGATAAGCGCCGAGACGGGTGTTGGGCCTTCCATCGCGTCGGGCAGCCAAGTATGCAGGAAGAACTGCGCGGACTTACCCATCGCCCCCATGAAGAGCAACAGGCAGATGGTCGTCATGATGTGAACTTCGTACCCCAGGAAAATGAACGTGTCGTCTGCCTTGCTGGGAACCGCCTGAAAAACAGATGTGAAATCAACCGTATCGAAGACAAAGAAGGTGGCCATAATGCCGAGGGCAAAACCGAAATCCCCCACGCGGTTGACCACAAACGCTTTAATCGCGGCAGCATTTGCCGATGGTTTTTTGTACCAGAAACCAATCAGCAAATAAGAAGCAAGACCAACACCTTCCCAACCGAAGAACAATTGCAAGAAGTTGTTGGAGGTCACCAGCATCAGCATGGCAAAGGTAAATAACGACAGATACGCGAAGAACCTTGGCCGGTGCGGGTCGTGCGACATGTAACCGATGGAATAAACATGTACGACCGACGACACGACGGTCACCACCACCAGCATGACCCGCGTCAGCGCGTCGATCCGCAAGGACCAGTCGACCGCGAAACTTCCGGATTCCATCCACGGCAAGATATGAATGACCTGTGCGCCGTCACCGCTGCCTTGTGCGAAAGCTATGCAGGAAAGGATAGCGGAGATAATCAGAAAACCACTGGTCACCACCTCCGCTCCACGGGCGCCAATGGCACGCCCGAAGAACCCGGCAATGATCGCCCCGGCTAGGGGCAGAAAGACGATTGCGGAAAACATGAATTAAGTGCCCCTACCCTTACCCGCGCATTTGATTGATATCTTGAACCGCAATCGTGCCGCGGTTTCTGAAGTAAACCACCAAGATCGCCAGTCCGATCGCCGCTTCGGCGGCCGCAACTGTCAGCACAAAGATTGCAAACACCTGACCGACCAGATCGTTAAGATGGGTCGAAAAGGCGACCAGATTGATGTTCACCGCCAGAAGCATAAGTTCGATCGACATCAAGATGATGATGACGTTTTTCTGGTTCAGAAAAATGCCGAAAACGCCCAACGAAAACAGAATGGCGGCGACTGTAAGATAATGTCCGAGCCCGATTTCTAACATAATGCGTTTCGCCTAAAGACCTTGACCGGGTTTGACGTCCACAAGCTGAACTGCCTCTTCCACAGAACGGTTCACCTGCTCACTGATGTTTTGCTTTTTTACGCCTTCGCGTTGGCGCAGAGTCAGAACGATGGCACCGATCATGGCGATCAATAGAACGATTCCGGCCGCCTGGAAAAAGTAGACGTACTTTGTATAGATGATCTGCCCAAGCGCTTCGGCATTCGTAATGCCCGATTCTATCGGTGGCTGTTTAGCGGCGACGGTTTCGCCAATCGCTCCGGAAAACTGCCAAGCCGCTAGCACAAAGATCAGTTCTACGGTCAACAAGAGCCCGATCGGCAGTCCAACCGGTAAATAACTTAAAAACCCTTGCCGAAGTTCCGTGAAGTTGATGTCCAGCATCATCACGACGAAGAGAAACAAAACGGCGACGGCGCCCACATAAACGATCACCAACGTCATCGCCAGGAGCTCCGCCCCCTGAAGAACAAACAGCCCCGCTGAGTTAAAGAACGCCAAGATCAGGAAGAGAACCGAATGCACAGGATTGCGTGCAGAGATCACCATCACCGCAGACGCAATTGTAATGCCCGCAAACAAATAGAAGGCTAACGCCTGCACTACCATTTCAGTTTCTCCTCCACCTGAAAGGCATTAACCGAATGAACGCCGGTTAATTGGAATGAAGCAAATGTCCGTCCCGAATTCGAACATCTGCCTTTTGGAATTGGCCCCCGAAAACGATCTACCTGTACGGTGCGTCCAATTCCAGATTGCGGGCAATCTCTCGCTCCCAACGGTCTCCATTCGCGAGCAGCTTGTCCTTGTCATAAAGAAGTTCTTCTCGAGTCTCCGTTGCAAACTCGAAATTCGGTCCCTCAACGATCGCGTCTACGGGACATGCCTCTTGGCAGAAGCCACAATAAATGCACTTCACCATATCGATGTCATAACGCGTGGTCCGCCGACTGCCGTCTTCACGTGGTTCCGCCTCAATCGTAATGGCTTGCGCCGGGCAAATCGCTTCGCAAAGTTTGCAGGCAATGCAACGCTCTTCCCCATTCGGGTATCGCCGCAGGGCATGTTCGCCTCGAAACCTTGGACTCAACGGTCCCTTCTCGAACGGATAGTTCACGGTCGCCTTGGGCTTGAAGAAGTAACGCATCGCAAGCCCAAAACTTGCGACGAACTCCTGCAGCATGATTGCCCGTGCTGTTCTATCCAAGAATGCCATTACCGAACCCTCGACATGATCCAAACGCGTTACGGTGCTAGATCGAAGAACTGTAGAACACCCGCCGTTATCACGACCCAAGCCAATGACAGCGGCAGAAAGACCTTCCACCCAAGGCGCATCAGCTGATCGTAGCGGTAGCGGGGTACCATGGCTTTCACCATGGCGAACATGAAAAACATCGCGACAATTTTGAACGCAAACCAGAATTGGCCTGGCAGCCAGTTAAACGGCGCCATATCGATCGGCGGAAGCCATCCCCCCAGAAACAAGATGGTGGTCATCGCACACATCAAAACGATGTTGAGATATTCACCGATCATGAACAGGAGATAGGGCGTCGAAGAATATTCGACCTGATATCCCGCTACCAATTCTGATTCAGCTTCCGGCAGATCGAATGGTGGCCGGTTCGTCTCCGCCAGCGCAGAAATGAAGAACACCACGAACATCGGGAAGTGCGGAATGAAGTACCAAATGCTCTCTTCTTGCGCCTTGACGATGCCGGACAGGTTAAGTGTGCCTGCCGTCAGCAGAACCGTGACGATGACAAAGCCGATCGACACCTCATAAGAGACCATTTGGGCAGCCGACCGCAGCCCACCCAGAAATGGGTACTTCGAATTGGACGCCCACCCGCCCATGATGATGCCATAGACGCCGAGAGACGAGATCGCAAAAAGGTAAAGGATGCCCACATTAATGTCGGCAATAACCCAACCATCGCCCACTGGCACAACAACCCAAGCCGCCATTGCCAGCGTAAAGGTGATCAGCGGTGCCAACAGATAGACGGCCTTGTTGGCGCTCGACGGGATCAAGGCCTCTTTAAATACGAATTTCAGGAAGTCAGCGAAAGACTGCAACAATCCGAATGCGCCGACCACGTTTGGCCCGCGCCGAAGCTGAACCGCCGCCCAAATTTTCCTGTCCGCCAACAACAAGAAGGCGAGCGATACCAGCAAAACGACCATCAACAGCAACGACTGGCCGACAATCCAAAGGAAGGGCCAGACATAATCAGTCATGAATTGCTCATCCATGGGTGCCCGTCACTTCCTCGCCTTTTTGGCGTTCTGCGAAAAGTGCCGAACATTCAGCCATTGTCTCGCTCGCTCGTGCGATGGGGTTGGTCAAATAATAGTTGGAGACCGGAAGCTCAAAGGCTTGGCCACTAAGGCCACCGACATTGCCCCCCGCAAGAGACTTCACATCGCTTGGATCGCTCGTGGTTATCTCATCGATCATGCCCAGATGAGGATGCTCGGACACTAACGCTTGCCGAAGGTCCGCCAGCGTATCGTATGGCAATGGTTTGCCGACTGCGGCGGACAAGGCCCTCAGGATTTTCCAGTCCTCCCGCGCTTCCCCAGGCGGGAAGCTGGCAGCCTTGCCTTCCTGTACACGACCTTCTGTATTCACCCATAAAGCATGCTTTTCGGTGTAGGCGGCCCCGGGCAGAATGACATCCGCCATATGCGCGCCTTGGTCGCCATGACTTCCCTGATAAACAACAAACGCTTCACCAAACAGGTCAGTCTTGCTGCCGGCACCAAGCTCGTCGGTACCAAGCAAAAACACCAGACCGATTTCTCCGGAACGGCATCCCTCCAAAATCGCTTTTGTGTCTTTCCCGCCAGTATCAGGAACCAGACCGATGTCTAGTCCCCCCACCCGCGATGCTGCCGTATGCAGAACATTAAAGCCATTCCAGCCATCACTCAGCATGCCGGTGCTGTCTGCGATCTTGGCGGCAAGGGTTAGTGCACTCTGCCCATCCGCTCCGGACAATGCTCCCTGACCGATAATCAAAAGCGGCCGCTCCGCAGACTTGAGCTTCTCAGCAAAGCTATGGCGCCCATCCGCAAGTTCTTGCAGCGTTTGTGCGCCAGCGCCCAGCGTTTCCGCAGGATAAGTGAGATCAAGACTGGGGCCGACCAATCCGATGGGAACATTTCGATCAAGATACGCTTTGCGGATCCGCGCATTGAGGACCGGTGCTTCCCAGCGCGGATTTGAACCGATCAGCAAAATCGCATCTGCTTCTTCAATACCGCCAATCGTCGAGTTGAAAATGTAGGCGCCTCTGGGACCGCTTAGTGGTGTACCGTCCTGACGGCAGTCCATGTGAGGACTTTCGAGTGACACCCAGAGGTCTTTCAGCGCCTTCATTGACTCCAGGCAGACCTGATCGCCGCTCAACGCCGCAATCTTCTGACCGCCCAACTCGTTCACTTTTGAGGCAACAGTTTCGAATGCGTCGTCCCAAGATGCCGCAGCCAGTTTTCCATCCTTGCGAATGAAAGGCCGATCAAGACGCTGCCGCGAGAGGCCGTCGCATGCAAACCGTGCCTTGTCTGAAATCCATTCTTCGTTAACGTCTTCATTTAGCCGCGGCAACACGCGCATCACTTCACGACCACGACTGTCGACGCGAATGGCCGAACCGACCGCGTCCATCACATCGACGGATTCCGTATTGCGCAATTCCCAAGGGCGCGCCGAAAAAGCATAAGGCTTCGACGTCAGTGCCCCCACGGGACACAGATCAATCACATTGCCGGAAAGTTCCGAATTGACCGCCTGCTCCAGATAGGTGGTGACTTCCATGTCCTCACCACGGCCAATCGCACCGATTTCTTCCACACCGGCAACTTCCGTGGAAAACCGAACGCAGCGCGTACAATGGATACACCGTGTCATGATCGTTTTGATCAGCGGTCCCATATATTTTTCTTCGACGGCGCGCTTATTTTCTTCATAACGAGACGTATCAACGCCATAAGCCATCGCCTGATCTTGCAGGTCGCATTCGCCGCCCTGGTCGCAAATCGGGCAATCCAGTGGATGGTTGATCAGCAGAAATTCCATCACACCTTCGCGGGCCTTCTTAACTGTCGGCGTGTTGGTGTGAATGACCATGCCATCCGCTACGGGCATCGCGCAGGAAGCGACCGGCTTTGGAGATTTCTCCATTTCCACCAGGCACATGCGGCAATTGCCTGCAATCGACAGTCGCTCGTGATAGCAGAAACGTGGAATCTCGGCGCCCGCCAACTCGCAGGCCTGAAGAACCGTCAAACCCGCTTCGACTTCTATTTCATTTCCGTCAACTGTTACGTTCGGCATCTAAATTCTACTCCGCCGCAACCGCCGGGACACCCCCGATGCGTTCTTCAATCTCATGCCTGAAATGGCGTATCAGACCTTGGATCGGCCAAGCCGCCGCGTCCCCCAACGCACAAATGGTGTGGCCTTCGACCTGCTTGGTAACTTCGAAGAGCATGTCGATTTCTTCAACGTCCGCCTCACCGCGCACCATGCGCTCAAGCACCCGCCACATCCAGCCGGTCCCTTCACGGCATGGCGTACACTGACCGCAACTTTCATGCTTATAGAAATAAGCAAGACGCGCGATCGCCTTAATAAGGTCCGTCGACTTGTCCATCACAATGACAGCCGCCGTCCCTAATCCGCTTTGAACATCTTTGAGAGAATCAAAATCCATTAAAACGGTATCGCACACATCCTTGGGGATCATCGGAACCGACGAGCCACCGGGGATCACGGCCTTCAGGTTTTCCCATCCGCCGCGCACGCCACCCGCATGCTTCTCGATAAGCTCCTTGAGCGGAATACCCATCTCTTCTTCCACATTACACGGATTATTCACATGTCCGGAAATGCAGAAAACTTTGGTCCCTGTGTTATTGGGCCGTCCCAATCCTGCAAACCAATCCGCGCCACGGCGAAGAATGGTTGGCGTAACTGCAATCGATTCCACATTGTTCACAGTGGTCGGGCATCCATAAAGACCTACATTCGCCGGGAACGGTGGCTTCAAGCGCGGCTGGCCCTTTTTGCCTTCAAGGCTTTCCAGCAGGGCTGTTTCTTCACCACAGATGTAAGCGCCGGCACCGTGGTGGAGGTAGAGATCGAAATCCCATCCGGACCCTGCAGCGTTCTTGCCGAGGAGACCGGCCTCATACGCCTCATCTACAGCAGCTTGCAAGCGCTCCCGCTCGCGAATGAACTCGCCACGCAGATAGATGTAGCAGGCGTGAGCCCGCATCGCGAAACTAGCGACCAAACATCCTTCGATGAGGATGTGCGGGTCGTGCCGCATAATATCGCGGTCCTTACACGTGCCAGGTTCGGATTCGTCGGCGTTGACCACAAGATAGTGGGGCCGTTCCCCCACTTCCTTCGGCATGAATGTCCATTTCAGGCCTGTCGGGAAACCAGCACCGCCTCGTCCCCGCAAACCGGACTCTTTGATCTCTTCCGAAATCGCGTCATGACCGCGCTCCAAAAGTTTGGCGGTACCGTCCCAGGCGCCCCGCTTGCGCGCGGCTGGAAGACGCCAGTCTTGCAGCCCATAGAGGTTTGTGAAAATGCGGTCTTTATCTTGAAGCATTAGTCTTCCCCGCGCCCCGCATAGAGTGCTTCGTCCAAGAGTGTTGTGGCGCCCCCCGACGGCTCCGAGGAATACCGATCGTTCTGCGGCCCCACCTTCGGCTCCTTGCCTGCACGCAAGTCACTCAAGATGGCTTCCATTTGAGGCCCATCCAAATCCTCGAAGAAGTCGTCGCCAATTTGAACCATTGGCGCATTCACGCATGCCCCAAGGCACTCTACTTCCATCCAGGAAAATGTTCCGTCGTCGGACACAGTATGTGGCTTTTCATGAATATGCTTTTTGCAGGCGGTAACCACATCGTCCGATCCGCGTAGCCAACATGGAGTCGTCGTGCAAACTTGAATCAGATGCTTCCCGACCGGCGACAGATTGAACATCGTGTAGAAAGTCGCGACTTCGTAGACGCGGATATAGGCCATGTCCAACATATCCGCGACGTATCGCATCGCTGGTTCGCTAAGCCATCCATCGCCTTGGCGCTGAGCTACCCACAACAACGGAATAACCGCACTGGCCTGACGGCCTTCGGGATACTTCGCGATTTGTTTCTTCGCCCAGTCCAGGTTTTCAGCCGTAAACGAAAATTCCGTAGGCTGATCTTTTGCCAGTCGCCGAACACTCATCGGTCAATCTCCCCGAACACAACATCCAGGGATCCCAAGATTGCGGACACGTCGGCCAGCATGTGCCCCTTCGTCATATAATCCATTGCCTGAAGGTGCGGAAATCCCGGCGCCCTGATTTTGCATCGATAGGGTTTGTTGGACCCATCGGATACGAGGTAGACACCAAATTCTCCTTTGGGCGCCTCGACTGCGGCATAGACCTCGCCTTCTGGAACTCTGTAGCCCTCAGTATAGAGCTTAAAGTGATGGATCAGAGCTTCCATGGACTGTTTCATTTCGCCCCGGCGTGGCGGCGAAACTTTACCGTCAGTGGTCGTCACCGGACCGTCCGGCATTTTCTCGATGCACTGCTTCATGATGCGAACGCTTTGGCGCATCTCTTCCATCCGGCAAAGATAACGGTCGTAACAATCGCCGTTTTTGCCGATTGGAATCTCAAAATCCAGTTCCGAATAGCACTCATAGGGCTGAGACCGGCGAAGATCCCACGCCATCCCAGATCCGCGCACCATCACACCGGAAAAGCCCCAGGCCAGCGCATCTTCCGCGGAGATCACACCGATATCCACATTGCGCTGCTTGAAAATCCTGTTCTCGGTAATAAGCGCGTCAATGTCATCGATGACATTCGGAAACTGCTCACAAAACGTATAAATGTCTTCGAGCAACTTCGGTGGCAGATCTTGATGGACACCGCCCGGCCGGAAGTATGCCGCGTGCATACGAGATCCCGACGCACGCTCGTAAAAAACCATCAGTTTTTCGCGCTCTTCGAAGCCCCAAAGCGGTGGCGTCAGCGCGCCCACATCCATTGCTTGCGTGGTTACATTAAGCAGGTGATTCAGCAGACGGCCAATCTCGCTGTACAGCACACGGATATATTGTCCGCGCCTTGGCACAGAGATATCGAGAAGCTTTTCAACCGCCAATGCAAACGCGTGCTCCTGGTTCATCGGCGCCACATAATCCAGGCGATCGAAGTATGGCACCGCCTGAAGGTATGTCTTGTGCTCAATGAGCTTTTCAGTCCCACGGTGCAAAAGACCGATATGGGGGTCAACACGCTCTACAATTTCGCCATCAAGTTCAAGCACCAGGCGTAACACGCCGTGAGCCGCCGGATGCTGCGGCCCGAAGTTCAGGCTCAAATTGCGAATTTCCGTCTCGGCCATCGCTTGTCCTAATTACTCTTCGATTCTGTATCGTCCGAGGCGGCTTTTTCGTCACCCGGCAGAATATATTCCGCCCCTTCCCAAGGGCTCATGAAATCGAAACGCCGAAATTCCTGGTTCAAAGAAACGGGCTCATATGCAACCCGTTTTTGCTCTTCGTCGTAACGAACTTCAACAAAGCCGGTCAGAGGAAAATCCTTTCGCAGCGGATAGCCATCAAACCCATAATCCGTCAGCAGACGGCGGAGATCCGGATGGTTGGAAAAGAAAATTCCATACATGTCATACGCTTCGCGTTCGAACCAATCCGCGGCAGGAAACACATCTGCGCAGCTTGGAATGGCGGTTTCCTCATCCGCCGTGAGTTTGACGCGTATGCGCTGATTCTGATGCAGGCTCAATAGATGGTAGACCACATCAAACCGTTCCGCCCGGTCAGGATGATCAACACCGCAAATATCGATCAAAACCAGAAAGCGGCACATGCCGTCGTCGCGCAGGAACTTCATAAGCGGGACGATCTGATCCGCTTTCGCATTGATCGTAAGCTCACCAAAAACACACTGCGTGCTTTTGACGGCCTGCTCCATATTGCCGGCGATATGCTCGCCTAATTCTTTGAGACCGTTTTCGTCCATGTTTCTAGCCGGCAGCTTTGCTGCCTAAAATTGATTGTTGTTCTTATCGTTCAATTGTGCCCGTCCGGCGAATCTTTCGCTGGAGCTGAAGAATACCGTAAAGCAAGGCTTCCGCAGTGGGCGGACATCCGGGCACATATACATCTACGGGCACGATTCGGTCGCATCCCCGCACAACCGAATAGGAGTAATGATAGTAGCCGCCACCATTTGCGCAGCTGCCCATCGAAATGACGTATCTTGGCTCTGGCATCTGATCGTAAAGCTTCCGCAGCGCCGGCGCCATTTTGTTCGTCAGTGTTCCAGCGACGATCATCACATCGGACTGCCGTGGTGACGCGCGTGGCGCCACGCCGAATCGTTCCAGATCATAGCGTGGCATGTTGGTCTGCATCATCTCAACGCCGCAGCAGGCCAGACCGAATGTCATCCACATAAGCGAACCGGTGCGCGCCCAATTCACCAAATCATCGAACCGCGCGACCAGAAATCCTTTATCCCCGAGCTCGTTCGAGAACTGTTCGAATGCGGGATCGCCCGTGCGTAAGGTCGTCGTCCCTGATGCAAAGGGCGCGTTTTGTGTGGTTTCTATTCCCATTCCAAAGCCCCCTTCTTCCACTCATAAATAAATCCGATGGTAAGGACGGCAAGAAACACCATCATCGACCAAAAACCGAAGAGCCCTACTTCCTTGAAGGCAATCGACCAGGGGAAGAGAAACGCCACTTCCAAGTCGAAGATGATGAAAAGAATCGCGACGAGATAAAAGCGCACATCGAATTGCATCCGTGCGTCGTCGAATGCGTTAAATCCGCACTCATATGCTGAATTCTTTTCTGGGTCAGGCCGTTGGACTGCAACGATAAAAGATGCCAACAAAAGCACCAGGCCTAACGCCAAAGAAATGCCAAGAAATATAATGATGGGTAGATAGCTGAGCAGAAGCTCTTCCACGGCAAACCTCGATGTCTAAATAATTGTCAGGCTGCCAGCATGACGATTCATTTTTCGCGGCGCAGTATATCCCCGCGCCCCCAGGATGCAATGCTTCCCGGTGCCGCAAGACACGAGATTAAGACCAAAGAAAAAAAGAGAAAATTCGGGAGCTGCTCGAAGGCGAAAGTGGCGGGAGTGACGGGACTCGAACCCGCGACCTCCGGCGTGACAGGCCGGCGCTCTAACCAAACTGAGCTACACCCCCGTGTCATCCAATTTGCCCCTTTTGGAGCTGGCCAACACAGCGAAGCGCGTGGTGTAAGGCAGCGCTTAGCCGGTGTCAAGAATAGAGCCGAACGGTAGCAGAAATCTTACCGGGACAACCAAATTCTGAATTAGATGGTGGGCGATGACGGGCTCGAACCGCCGACCCTCTCGGTGTAAACGAGATGCTCTTCCAGCTGAGCTAATCGCCCTAGGGGGCGGCAAAGAAACACACATCGGAACAAATGTCCACAAGAAGAATTGGCGTGATTCTCATGCCGAAACGGTGGACCCGCGAGAGGTCATTGCGGCCCCGTGAAGGGGCCGCAGTCATGAATTTCAGTTTACAGAATCTTTCAGCTGCTTGCCGGCCTTGAACTTAGGCTGGTTGGAAGCAGGAATCTGAATTTTTTCGCCAGTGCGGGGATTACGCCCCTCGCTCGCTTGGCGGCGGGTTACAGAAAACGTACCGAACCCTACGAGGCGGACCTCGTCGCCTTGCTTCAGCGTATCGGTAATGATGTCGAAAACACTATCGACAGCCTTCGTGGCTTCCGCCTTGGCCAAATCTGTAACGTCGGCAACTTTAGCAATTAGATCATTTTTGTTCACGTTGGAGTCCCCTTCCATCAGGACGCTCTAATTTATCCGGCAATATTATCCCCTGCCCAACCTTGCGGCAAAGTAAAAACGGCAGAAAACTGACGATTTTCGGGGTTTAACAGCCAAATCATCACTGAATTCTTGGCGTGATTCTGGTGTTGAAGTCAAAATTGTGACTGAAAATCCGCCGGACCGCGCCCGTATAGGGCGCAATCCGGCGTTAGATTATCTAGATTGGGGTGTCAGTGGGTTAGAGATTGGCTCTCATCACCCGGCTTGTCTTTAACAGCGCCCATATCCACAGAATCGTCCCACTCGATCGCAACCAAGGGGCGCGTAAGCGCATTTTTGAGCACTTCTTCGACGGTGGCGACCGGAATGATATCCAGCGCATCCTTCACATTGTCAGGAATATCAGCCAGGTCTTTCTCATTCTCCTCGGGGATCAGAACCGTCTTCAACCCGCCTCGTAATGCGGCAAGAAGCTTCTCTTTGAGACCGCCAATAGGAAGCACACGACCACGCAATGTCACTTCACCGGTCATGGCAACTTCCCGTCGCACGGGAATTCCCGTTAACACGGACACGATCGACGTAACCATCGCAACACCGGCGGAAGGTCCGTCCTTAGGCGTTGCTCCCTCGGGAACGTGGACGTGAATATCGACCCGGTCGAACTTCGGCGGCTCGATGCCAAAATCGACACTCTTGGACCGCACATATGACCGCGCAGCGTCGATCGATTCCTTCATCACATCGCCAAGCTTACCCGTGGTCGTCATCTTGCCTTTACCCGGCAATTTGACGCCCTCAATCGCCAATATGTCACCGCCAACTTCGGTCCACGCGAGCCCTGTGACGACACCAACCTGATCTTCCGTATCGGCTTGACCGAAGCGGAAGCGGCGGACGCCTGCATAGTCATTAAGGTTCTCTGGTGTCACCTCTACCGACTTCGCATCTGATGTAAGGATCTCTTTGACAGCCTTACGCGTGAGGTTTGCAATCTCTCTTTCGAGGTTTCGCACGCCTGCTTCACGTGTGTAGTACCGAATGAGATCACGCAGGGCATCATCGGTAATCGACCACTCACCTTGACGCACACCATGTGCTTCAATCTGTTTATTGATCAGATGGCGTTTCGCGATCTCAACCTTCTCATCTTCCGTGTACCCTGGAATCCGAATGATCTCCATCCGATCCATCAAAGGCTGCGGCATGTTCAAAGAGTTGGCAGTCGTCACGAACATCACATCCGACAAGTCGTAATCGACTTCCAGATAGTGGTCATTGAAAGAGCCGTTTTGTTCCGGGTCCAACACCTCCAGCAACGCGGAAGATGGATCGCCGCGGAAATCCGCGCCCATCTTGTCGATCTCGTCCAGCAAAAAGAGCGGATTGCTGTGTTTCGCCTTTTTCATCGACTGGATGATTTTGCCGGGCATGGAACCGATATAGGTCCGGCGGTGCCCACGGATCTCCGCTTCGTCACGGACGCCGCCCAGCGACATACGAACAAACTCGCGGCCCGTGCAGCGGGCAATCGATTTGCCAAGAGAGGTCTTACCAACACCTGGGGGGCCGACGAGGCACAAAATCGGCCCCTTCAGCTTTTTCGCGCGCTGCTGAACGGCCAGATATTCGAGAATGCGTTCTTTGACCTTTTCGAGGCCATAATGATCCGCATTCAGAATTTCTTCTGCTTTGACCAAATCTTTCTTGATACGGCCGCGCTGTTGCCACGGGATAGACAACAGCCAGTCCAAATAATTCCGGACCACCGTCGCTTCCGCTGACATTGGACTCATATTGCGGAGCTTTTTCATCTCCGCTTGTGCCTTTTCTTTGGCTTCCTTGGAAAGCTTTGTTTCGTTGATACGCTCTTCCAACTCGCCAAGTTCGTCGCGGCCGTCTTCGCCCTCGCCCAGTTCTTTCTGAATCGCTTTCAATTGTTCGTTCAGATAGTACTCGCGCTGGGTCTTCTCCATCTGACGTTTCACGCGGCTGCGGATCTTTTTCTCCACATGAAGAACACTGATCTCGCCCTCCATGAGCGAGTAGACTTTCTCCAAGCGTGACGGGACACTATCGATTTCAAGCAGTTCCTGTTTTTCGGGAATCTTGATGGCTAAGTGAGACGCAACCGTGTCCGCCAGTTTCGAGGCATCCTCGATCTGATTGATCGACACCAAAACTTCCGGCGGAATTTTCTTGTTGAGCTTCACGTATTGCTCGAACTGAGAAATGACGGAACGGCTTAAAGCTTCCAACTCCTTGTCTGTTCCCTGATCTTCAACAATTGCTTCAGCATGTGCTTCGAAGAACTCCTCATTGTCGGTGAAGGAGGTAATCTTGGCGCGTGCTCCGCCTTCGACCAATACTTTTACGGTTTGGTCGGGAAGCTTTAGCAACTGCAAGACCGATGCAATGGTGCCGACTTGAAAGATGTCATCCGTCGTCGGATCGTCTTCCGCTGCATTTTTTTGCGCGACAAGAAGGATCTTCTTGTCGTCTAGCATGACGTCTTCAAGCGCCCGAACGGACTTCTCACGGCCCACGAAGAGCGGCACGATCATATGCGGGAAGACCACAATGTCCCTTAGCGGAAGCACTGGATAGACCCGGCCGTTTTCGTCCGTTGCGAATTGGCTGAAGTTTTCGTCACGTTCTTCCATATTGGATCCTTAGGTTTGGCGCTGATCTTTTTGTGATTCTAACCAGAAGAAGTTTGGCAACCGATAACGGCCAATCAAGCGCTAAATTATGAAATTGTCTGTTAAGGATTAGTTGGAGGCGTATCCGGAACAGATCAAGGGGGCAAAGCCCCCTTTTTCTTCGCTGGCGCGAAATGGAATTTATGCGATCGAAAACAAACGCTTAGGCGCTTGTTTCAACTTCATCTCTGCGGTCTGCATAGATGTAAAGCGGACGTGCACGGCCTTCGACAACTTCTCCGTTGATGACAACTTCCTCAACACCGTCCAGCGCCGGAAGCTCATACATGGTGTCCAGAAGGATCCCTTCCATAATGGAACGGAGGCCGCGAGCACCCGTCTTACGGGCAATTGCCTTACGGGCCACAGCATTCATCGCATCGTCCGAGAATGTGAGACTGGTGTCTTCCATCTCAAACAGACGCTGATATTGCTTCACCAACGCATTCTTCGGACGTGTGAGAATTTCGACCAACGCATCTTCGCTCAAATCTTCAAGCGTCGCGATAACCGGCAAACGGCCGACGAATTCCGGAATAAGGCCAAACTTGAGGAGATCCTCAGGCTCAACATCCTTCAGGATTTCACCCATATTACGCTCGTCCAGACCTTTGACATCCGCGCCAAAGCCGATCGAGGTGCCGCGGCCGCGGCCAGAAATAATCTTGTCCAATCCAGCAAACGCACCACCGCAAATGAACAAAATGTTCGTGGTATCGACTTGCAGGAATTCCTGCTGAGGATGCTTCCGCCCACCTTGAGGCGGTACGCTGGCAACAGTCCCTTCCATGATTTTCAGCAATGCTTGCTGAACACCTTCCCCGGAAACATCGCGGGTAATGGACGGGTTGTCGGACTTCCGGCTGATCTTGTCGACTTCGTCGATGTAAACGATGCCGCGCTGAGCGCGCTCAACGTTGTAGTCCGCAGACTGCAGAAGCTTCAGAATGATATTCTCAACGTCCTCGCCCACATACCCCGCTTCAGTCAATGTGGTCGCATCGGCCATCGTGAACGGCACATCCAGGATCCGCGCGAGCGTTTGCGCCAGCAGCGTCTTACCGCAGCCCGTCGGCCCGACGAGCAAGATGTTCGATTTCGCGAGTTCTACGTCATTGTTCTTGGCGGAGTGATTGAGCCGTTTGTAATGATTGTGCACAGCAACCGACAACACGCGCTTCGCCTGCGCTTGGCCGATGACGTAATCATCGAGAACGCGGCAGATCTCTTGAGGGGTCGGAACGCCATCGCGCGACTTCACCAAGGAACTCTTGTTCTCTTCACGGATGATGTCCATGCAGAGTTCAACACATTCGTCGCAGATGAAAACCGTCGGTCCAGCAATTAGCTTGCGAACTTCGTGTTGGCTCTTCCCGCAAAACGAACAGTAGAGCGTATTTTTCGAATCGCCACCGCTAACCTTGCTCATGCATGCTCCTTGGTCCGTTACGCCACCAGTTGCCCAAATATTCGGCGAAAGACACTAAATATAGTGTTCCTCGACCGAACAATTCAAATTTTCTGGGCAATCGGTATGGCCCTTACCCGTTACTTCTTATTCGACCACGATATGGAACTAGGGATCAAGAATTGATTAAGTGGAAGTATCCGTCGGCTCTTCAACCGTACGTTCTTCAACCACCGTATCAACAATCCCAAATTCCTTTGCCTCCATGGCCGTGAGAAAACTATCTCTATCCAAAGTTTTCTCAACTACTTCAATATCTTGCCCCGTGTGCTTCACGTAAATTCTGTTAAGCCTATCCTTGATTGCAAGGATATCTTGGGCATGGCGCTCAATATCGGCTGCCTGGCCCTGAAAGCCACCGGACGGCTGATGCACCATAATTCTGGCATTAGGCAGAGCAAATCTCATGCCCTTCTGACCGGCGGCGAGTAAAAGTGATCCCATGGACGCTGCCTGGCCCACGCAGAATGTGGATACCGGCGGGCGGATATATTGCATCGTATCGTAGATCGCGAGGCCGGAAGTCACGATTCCCCCTGGGGAATTGATGTACATCGCAATCTCTTTCTTAGGATTTTCCGATTCCAGAAGGAGAAGCTGCGCCGTCACCAAAGTTGCGACCATGTCGTTCACTGGCCCGCTCACAAAGATGATTCGCTCCTTTAACAGGCGCGAATACAGATCCATGGCCCGTTCGCCCCGGTTCGTTTGCTCGACCACCATGGGCACTAGGGTATTCATTGTGATGTCGTATGGGTGGCTCATTCTGTTTTCCTGCCCTGAAGGTCAATCTTGGTCGGGTCCGCTTGAACAAATGACTATAGAGCCCGAAAGTAAAAAAATGGTCTGATAATGGCTGATTGGCTGAGATTTACCGTCTCAGCCCATTTCAATATCAGATTCCGTATCATTGCATCTCAAAATGACACGGAATTATGGCGACAATGTTCCACGATCGAACAGACTCTGAGGCCCGTTAACGAAATGGGGTGAATTCCGCCCCTATTCCGAATCGCTGGCGTCGTCTTTGGCTTTCGCAGCCTTCTTCTTCGGAGCCGCTTTCGCCTTCTTTTTAGGTGCCGCCTTCTTCTCTTCTTCGGCTTCTTCGTCCGGATCCCGCATCAACTCTTCACGGCTGACGGTCACATCGTTGATTGTGGCCAATTCAGAGACATAATCGACGACTTTATCTTCGAATAATGGCGCCCGAATCTCAGCCATTGCCGCTTGATTCTGCTGGTAGAACTGGAAGATCTGGGTTTCTTGCCCCGGATATTGGCGCGCCCTTTCGGCAATCGACCGGTTAATCTCTTCCTGGCTGACGTTAATATTGTTCACGCGCCCCACTTCCGCAAGGAGCAGACCGAGACGCACGCGGCGTTCCGCAATTTCGCGGTATTCGGCCTTGAGCTCTTCCTCGGGCTTGTCTTCCTTCTCTTCGTCCGGCTGTTGTTGAACCTGATTCCAAATCTGCTCAAACTCCGAATCGACCATTCCCGGCGGCAGTTCGAAATCATGAAGTTCGTCCAGCCGGTCCAACATGTTTCGCTTCAACCGGGCTCTCGAAACGGTCTTGTAGTCCTCTGAAATCTGGTTTGAGAGGGTTTCCTTCAGCTTATCGAGCGATTCCAAACCAAGTTTTTCAGCCAGCGCATCGTCAATGGCAATGTCGTCGGGCGCGCTGATGGAATGCACCGTCACGTCGAACTCAGCGTCTTTGCCGGCCAAATGCTCGGCACCATAGTCTTCAGGGAAGGTCACCTTGATGGTCTTCTCATCTCCCTTTTTGGTGCCGACGAGCTGCTCCTCAAAGCCTGGGATAAATTGATTGGTGCCGATGGTCAGGCGTATATCGTCCCCTTTTCCGCCATCGAATTCTTCACCATCAACCCGGCCGACAAAATCGATCTGAAGAGCATCACCGTCCTTGGCTTTATCTTTCTCGCCCCGCTCGGAGTAGCTTCTATTTTGCTCCGCAAGACGCTCAAGCATTTCGTTGAGGTCTTCGTCAGCCACCTCAGCCACCGGGCGATCCAATTCAAGCTTTGCCAGATCGGCGATTTCGAAATCCGGCATCACCTCAACAGCCACTTTGAAATTAAGGTCTTCAGAGCCTTCAACAACTGGCTCGATTTCACCATCCATCTCGATCTTAGGCTGTAGCGCGGGCCGCAACTCATTGTCGTTGATGGCCTTTTGAGTGCCCTCATTCATCGCTTCCTGGATGATGTCGCCCATCATGGCTTTGCCATAGGTCTTCTTCAGGAAGGGGACGGGCACCTTCCCGGGACGAAACCCGTTCATCCGCACCTGGCCTTTGATCGATTCCAGATGATTCATAAGACGTTCGTCGAGATCCTCACGCGTGATCGTGATTTGGTATTCGCGGCTGAGACCATCTGAGTTGGTTTCTGTAACTTGCATATCGGAGCGCCTATGAGCAGCCGGTCCAGTTCGCTGGAACCCGGCAATCTGTCTGAAAAAATGGTGCGGGCGGAGGGACTTGAACCCCCACGACTTGCGTCACCAGAACCTAAATCTGGCGTGTCTACCAATTCCACCACGCCCGCGTGAAGGCCGATGGGCCTGAGAAATTGGGCGCTTTCTATAACACGGGAGGTTTAAAAATCACCAGCGATATGACGCCTTAGCGCAGATTTTCTTTTAGGCGCGCAATTCTGGGCTTTCCAGAACGTCTGGCAGCGCCCAGGGCAGATCCTCTGCGATAAGGCCATGCCCCAAATGTTGCCCGCACGCACCGTGCAGCCAAACACCAGCGCACGCCGCCTCCCAAGGTGGCATGTTTTGGGCCAGAAGCCCCGTAATGATGCCGGCAAGCACATCACCTGATCCGGCTGTCGCCAAGCTGGCAGGCGCATTGGCGTTAATTGCTGCCCTGCCATCGTGACAAGCGATCACCGTGTCAGGGCCTTTGAGAACCACCGTCCCCCCTAACCGCTCAGCGGCCCGCCGGGCAGCAGCGACTCTGCCATCCTCCAAACCCTTTAGATCCGGAAACAGCCGCCCAAACTCACCCATATGCGGGGTTATCACTGTATTGGTCCCCGCCCTTTCGAAAAGTTGCCCAGGACCATCAACGAATGCTGTAAGCGCGTCCGCATCCAACAAGGCGGCCCGGCCAAAATCCAACAAAGTGAGAACATAGTCTTTGGTAACACCAGCCAGCCCAAAACCAGGTCCAATGGCGATAGCGTTATTCCGGTCATCCGCCAAAAGTTTCTGAACTGTTTCGACCTGATCGACTTCCATGGTCATCACGCTCGTCAGTTGGGCGGATAATTCGCCCAGCGCCGCAAAAGGCGCAGCGACGGTCACAAGACCGGCCCCTGCTCTCAGGGCCGCCACAGCGGCCAATCGCGCCGCCCCTGTTTTGCCGGGTCCTCCGCTGAAAACCACCGCATGGCCTTTACTGTACTTATGGTCCTCAGATGCCGATCGTCTAAAAACCGAACGCCACAAATCTGGGCAATTGTGAAATGTTTGGATGCCCAATGACGGGGTCGCGTCCTCGGAAATCCCGATATCGGCGCAGTCAACCGGGCCACAGCGATCTCTCCCGGGCATCAAGAGGTGACCCGGTTTCATCCGGTGAAAGGTAACCGTCCGGTCAGCCTTCACCGCAACACCCTTCACAGCCCCCGTATTGCCATCGACCCCGCTTGGCACATCGACAGAAACCACCGTGCACTGACTTTTGTCATTAACAGCGCCAATGATGTCACCGAGCGGACCGTCAATGGGCCGCGCAAGGCCGGCACCGAACAACGCATCGATGATAAGATCTGCCTCTCCAATTGAGGCCATAGTGAGAGGCTCAATTGACGCCTCCGGCATTTCAAGCCACTGTTCCGCCGCCCATTTGGCGTCGCCTTCAAGAGCGGAGACATCCCCCAGTAATGCGACCCTTAAGTCAAAAGGATACCGCCATCCGGCTTCATTTCTTTCAGAAAGAGCGCGGGCGGCAATAAAACCATCACCGCCATTATTGCCGGGCCCGCATAGTACGAGAATGCGGCCACCGGCACACAGATCCGCAGCTACATTTGCAACGGCCCGCCCGGCGCGGTCCATCAATACGGTTCCGGGCACGCCCCCATCTATGGTGAGAGCATCTGCCTTATACATCTGCTCTACGGAATAAAGCTCCAATGCTTTTCGAGGGCGTCCTTCACTCATATGGAAAGCTATCCAACCTTCGTTTCGGCCTCTGCCCCCAACTCATTAAGTGATAGCCGCCCTTCCTCTGATTCCAGTATTGTTATGGAGCAATTACCTGGCCGGAAAACGACCATGCGGTCGTCGCTTTGAACATGACCAACGATCGCATTGATGGCCACAAAATGCGAAAAAACGACGGTGTCTTCTTGCAAGCGGCTTATCGCACCCACGGCGTTTTCGCGCCACCGCTCAAGAGCCGGATCGCCAATATCTTGCCAACGTCCGGGCATGATTGAGCGCAACCATTCTGTCCGCTCGCCCAGGTCCTCCGTAGGGGAAGGAATTTCAGCCACGGCTTCAACAATTTTCGGAGTGGCGCTCCATTCTTCGCACAGCGGCTGTGCCGTCTCGCGACAACGCCGCAAGGGACTCGATATGACTTGTATGGGACCTTTGGGGGCGAGAATACCGCGAGCCGCTTTTGCTTGAGTTTGCCCAAGATCGCTGAGTCCCGGATCGTGGTCTTGATCGAAACCAGCCGCCGCCTCCCCATGGCGGACGAGATAAATGCGCGCCATGCTTATGCCCCTTCAAATATGAAGCGATTGGTCTTTTCGCCAGGCGCTACGTTACCGCGAGCCCCTAGCGGATCATTCGTCATAAGACGGTTGAGAGTTTCCGCATCGTTGTCTGTGTGAGCGATAAAACGGTCCCCGTTCTCAAGCCAGCCAACAATGATACCCATGTTGGGCCCATCCCGGCCATGCACGACGGTGTAGGTCTCAACTTTGCCGGTCCCGGAAGGCTCGGTTTCGAAGCGCGGATGTTTCATCGCATCGATGTCTTTCTGGTACAAAGCAGGATCCTCGCGTTTCCACTCGCCTTCAAACGGTTCTGTAGAATAGATGCCCATCGAGTGTTTGGTTACGTACCAACCGTTCCCGGTAAGCAGTCCGAAGGATTTCGGCTTGGCCCGCAATCGATCCATCATGCTCACAATGGAATGCATGACATAGTTGTTTCCAGCTCCCCCAAAATAGGGAAGACCGCCCGTTACCGTTAGACCGCGCGGGTCATCCAACGAAACGCCGATCTCCTGTGCACCGATTTCGACCGCAGACGGGAAACAGGAATAGAGATCGAAGTGATCCATTTGATCAACCGTCTTCCCAGCCATGTCCAGTGCTTTGCCAGCCAGCGTCCGGATGGCCGGTGAGGAATGAAAGTCGATCCGGTCTGTAAAATACCAAAGATCATGCGCATCACCGCAACCGTGGAGATAAACCCATTTGGATTCATCGACGCCCAACTCGCGTGCGGTCTTCACATTTGTCATGACAACCGCCGCCGCCATATCAATGCGGATGATCGCGTTCATATATTTCGTATACGGAAAACCAACATAGCGGTTCGCATCACTAACGGTCGCCACTTCTTCCGGCGAGCGGAATTTTGGAAACCATGCATGCGGGTTTTCTTCGGCCACTTTCGAAAACCTGGAAAACAAGCCGCCGATCACTTTCTGATGTTCAGCAACCGACCGCCCCTCTTTTCCGCGAATGGCATTTTCAAACAGCGGATAGACATTCACCGGAAAGTAAAGCCCATGCGCCTTTTCCTGCGCGTTCGTTCCGCTGCGATCGTCGCCGATGTGAGTTGGCTCGCCCCCCGGATCATCTCCCCAATCCAGTTGTGCGCCTTCATTGAGGGCGGCAGTCATTGTGGCGAGGTCTTCAGATCCGCCCAAGATGGCAATATTGGTTTCTCCACTTGCGATTTCTGCTGCCGTTCGATTGACCAACCATTGGGGCGTATTGCCACCCGCTGCCGTGTAGTATTCGCGTGTCGGGGAGGCGCCTATTGCCTTGGCCACCGTGCGCGGGGCGTTCTTGTATTGGCCGATGGGCAGCCGGCCGACCTCGGAACTGTCCGCGGTAAAGCGGACAACCGAAATATTATCGGCATTGGAAAGTATTTTCTCGCCGGCACCCGTGTCGTCAGCCGCCATACGGACAGCCTTGATTAGCATCTCCATGGGCGACTGCGAGGCCTTCCAGTTCTTTTCCTGAGCTGTGCGCTGTGTGAACTGCCCACCCCCGATTAGAATAGGCGTATTGTCGTGCGGCATCTTCGGAGTTCCCTCGTCTCATTTCGCGTTTTGTAAAAAGTAATTCCTCAAGCGATCTACCGCATCGCTCAGTACTTCGGGCTTCTTGCAGAAACAAAACCGCAAGATCGTGCCGCCGTCGCTGTCTGAGTAGAATGGCCCCATAGGTATCGTCGCCACTTTCGCTTCCGTTGTCAGCCGACGGCAGATCTCATCTGCCGTTACCTCTAAGCCGACGGCGCCATAATCCCCTGTTACAAAATATGTTCCCTGGCAGGGCGCCATTTTGAAGCCAATCTCTGACAAGCCATCGCAAATCATGTCGCGCTTCTTTTGAAGCGTATTGGCCAATTCGTCAAAATAAGAATCCGGCTTGTTAAGACCATGGGCGACCGCGATCTGGAGGTTCGGCGCGGTGGTGTAGGTGGTGTATTGATGCGCCCGGCTGATACCCTTCATCATCTGCTCAGGGGCCGTCACATAGCCGATCTTCCATCCGGTCAGCGAGAAGGTCTTCCCGGCGGATCCAATGCGGGCCGTTCGTTCCCGCATACCTGGAAGGGTCATGATGGGTGTGTGACGCACATCGTCAAAAACTAAATGTTCGTAGACCTCATCGCAGATGGCATAGGCATCATGGTGAATTGTCAGATCGGCAATGAATGCCAGCTCATCAGCCGAGAAAACTTTGCCCGTAGGATTCATCGGGGAATTGATGACGATCGCCTTCGTCCTTGGCCCAAAGGCATTGATAAGCTCCTCTTTGGGCAGATCCCAATTGGGCGCAACAAGTTCTACGACCCGTGCGACTGCACCGGCGCGTTCGATGATCGGGAGATAGCTGTCATAAGCGGGCTCAAGGACGACGACTTCATCACCGGGGTTCAGCAATCCAAAAAAGCAATCTGCTAATGCTTCAGTCGCTCCAGAAGTCACCATAACCTCGGAAGACCAATCCACCTCCAACCCGTAGAAACGCTGATTGTGCTCGGCCACTGCCTGCCGGAGCTCGGGCACCCCCATCATGGGCGGATACTGGTTGTTCCCAGTAAGCAGCGCATTTGCCGCAGCCTCGATAATGTCGGAAGGCCCATCTTCATCCGGAAATCCCTGGCCGAGATTGATCGCCCCTTCCTCCGCGGCGAGTGAGGACATTACTGCGAATATGGTTGTTCCCCGGCCACTAAGCCCCTTATTGAGGTCCCTCATTTCGGTCTTTCTAGCTTTGAGCTGCTTTTTTAGGCATCAAATTTATGCACATTTTTTTTGCATTTGGTCTATTTAGTAGGCAACCACAAACACAATTCCTCGCCTAACAATGAGGCACAGTCACCAAAACGCTAGGTTTTTGTTGGCATTCGGGACAATTAACCCAGCTTGGCACGACCCATGCTATCAACCTCGCGGCGGGGGTGTGTTTTAAGTCCAGGCATAGACGGAGATCCAGAGATCGATGAAAAAAATTGAGGCCATCATCAAGCCTTTCAAGTTGGACGAAGTAAAGGAAGCACTTCAGGAAGTTGGGCTGCAAGGCATCACAGTCACGGAAGCCAAAGGCTTCGGAAGACAAAAGGGTCATACCGAATTGTATCGCGGCGCAGAATATGTGGTGGATTTCCTTCCAAAGGTGAAGATAGAAATCGTTCTGCAGGACGACGTAGTCGACAGCGCTGTGGAAGCAATCCAACAATCGGCCAAGACGGGCCGAATTGGCGACGGCAAAATCTTTATTAGTGGGGTAGAAGAAGTTATTCGAATTAGAACCGGGGAAACGGGCCAAGAAGCGATCTAGAGAAGCTATCTAGACCTGAGTCCCCAAACACCGCCTGTACGGGCACATCACACCAATCCAAATCACAATTACAGGAAGCGAGCAAATGGCCAACGCGAAATCTGTGCTGCAAATGATATCTGAAAAGGACGTAAAGTACGTAGACTTGCGCTTTACCGATCCTCGGGGGAAGTGGCAGCACGTTAGTTTTGACGTCAACATGGTCGACGAAGATTTCTTCGCCGAAGGACAAATGTTTGACGGATCGTCGATCTCCGGGTGGAAGGCGATTAACGAATCCGACATGAACCTTATGCCGGACCTAGCCACCGCAGTTATCGATCCTTTTATGGCCCAACCGACGCTCGCCATCTTCTGCGACGTGCTGGAACCCTCTACCGGCCAGCCTTACAATCGCGACCCACGTTCGACGGCAAAGAAAGCTGAGGCCTATTTGCAGTCTACCGGCGTCGGCGACGCAGCGTTCTTCGGCCCAGAAGCTGAGTTCTTCGTTTTTGACGATGTTCGCTTCACGGTTGATCAAAACAAAACCGGTTTTGAAATCGACTCCGCTGAGGGCCCTTACAACACAGGCACCGAATACGAAATCGGCAATATGGGTCACCGCCCAAAAATGAAGGGTGGCTATTTCCCGGTTCCTCCGGTCGACAGCGGTCAAGACCTCCGTTCTGAAATGCTGACCGTCATGCGCGAAATGGGTGTGGACACGGAAAAGCATCACCACGAAGTGGCCCCAAGTCAGCACGAACTCGGAATGAAGTTCGACACGCTGGTATCCGTCGCCGACAAACTGCAGATCTACAAGTATGTGATCCACATGGTCGCAGCGGCATACGGCAAGACAGCAACCTTCATGCCTAAGCCCGTTTACAACGACAACGGCTCGGGTATGCACGTTCACCAGTCGATCTGGAAAGGCGGCAAGCCGACCTTTGCCGGCTCCGGATATTCGGATCTGTCTGACACCTGCCTCTACTACATCGGCGGCATCATCAAGCACGCACGTACGATTAACGCATTCACCAACTCCACGACCAACAGCTACAAGCGTCTGGTTCCTGGTTTTGAAGCACCTGTGCTGCTCGCCTACTCGGCGCGCAACCGTTCTGCTTCTTGCCGGATTCCATTCGCGCCTAGCGCCAATGGTAAGCGTGTTGAGGTACGGTTCCCTGATGCAGCGTCAAACCCTTACTATGCATTCGCTGCAATGCTCATGGCTGGTCTGGACGGCATCGAAAACCAAATCCATCCAGGTGATCCGATGGACAAGGACTTGTATGCCCTTCCGCCGGAAGAGCTGCAGGACGTACCGACCGTATGCGGATCATTACGTGAGGCGATCGACTCATTGAAAACAGACCGGGCTTTCTTGACGAAAGGCGGCGTATTTACGGACGACCAGCTTGACGCTTACGCTGAGCTCAAGATGGAAGAAGTTGTTGAGTTTGAAACGACGCCACATCCGGTAGAGTTCAAGAACTACTACAGCGTTTAAGAAATCTCCTCTCCAGGAGTATTGTTTGGGCTGCCTTTCGAGGCAGCCCATTTTTATTTGAGCGTCGCGCCACTCCACAGTTTCGAAAACTGCTGGCAGTGAATGATGATCGACTCGTAATTCGCCAAGTCGGCATCACTAGGAATTTCATAGGTTTGCGCACCGCGATTGCTTTGCAGAGGACTGATAAGCAACGCGTCCTCTGTAGCATTGTTGCCATCCAAATCGTCTAGTGATTTGGGCGACAAGAATAGTTTCAGATCGGGCGCACTCCGTGTTTCGAATTGGTCATCCAGCTTGACGAAAACTTTTCCGTCGGAGCGAATAATGCGCCATGTGCCTGCTGCTTCGTACCCTTTGGCCGTCCATTGTCCGTTCGAAAGCACATCATTTTCATCAACATCTGCAGGCTGAATAGCATCGGCGACTTCCGCGACCTTGTCCTCTCGCGTGTATTCAATGACGAATATACCGATGCCGACGATCAATAGGACGATAACAAAAAACCTTGTAAGCATTGTCTCCCTCCACTATTTCGTGCATCCCCAATTCGAGATTGCCATAAATATCGTGTCATCACAAAAGCCACGTTTTTGACGCATAAAATTTCGGTGAATTTCGGTGACAGTGCATTTATTATGTCCCGTGCCCCTCATGTATCTGGATCACGCGGCTTGGGCCCCCGCTTGGCCGACCGCAACACGAGCCCGGTCTTGCGTTCAAGTTTCTTCAAAAAGGCCTCCCCTCCCAGCGGCCGCCCGATGCTTTCCGCACGGCGTAACGCCATCGACAAGATCTCATCCTCCCCTGCGTCAATAAACGCCGCAAATTTTGGAAACCGCTCACGCACCGGCCCTGTATCCGTCACCAACCCCCGCCTCTTGCGGGATAGCTGGTCGTGCACGCTGGACCAAGGCCAATCCGTTGCCTGTTTGACCAAACCCGCCCGCACCGGATTTAGCGCCACATACCGCAAAGCTGCCGCAAGATGCGCCTCATCCATCGCCACACAGCCGAACCGGCCTTGCCAAAAGTGCCCCGACCGCTTCAAACGGCGGTGGATGAACCCGGCATAGGCCCGGTGCACTTTGGACAACGCCCGCCGAATGCCGTCGGCATCTTGCGGGGTCAGGATCAAATGGACATGGTTCGGCATGAGCACCCAGGCCCAAATGCTCACATGCGCCGCATCACACTGTTCCTTCAAGAGATCCAGATAAAACTGGTAGTCCCCCTCTTCGAAGAAGGTTTGCGCCCGGCCGTTTCCACGCTGGGTAACGTGATGGGGAATATCGGGAATAACGGTGCGAGCAAGACGGGCCATGCAGAGACACTAGGGGGCACGGCGCACACTGTCAATTAAATGCACTGTCACCGAAATTAACTCACACTTAGCGTTCAGGTAACTTGTAGGATCGGTTTTAGTCGTGCATTGAGTAACGGCTTGGTTAGTGTTTTGCAGGTTAGAAATCGTCAGGATCACTGCTACCAACGGAACTGGGGCCTCCTGTTTTTTTCTCGATAGCATAAAAAGAAGCAGCGAGAGCGAGCACCCCAGCAAACAGTAGCATCACAGCGTTGTCGTAATAAATTTTTTGATCCAAACGATCATTTAAACATTTCCAAATTGGGTTATCACACCCTAAGAGTGAGTTGGAAAACCAGCCCCGAAATAGATAGAAAAACAACTGAATGATCTCAGTCAACCCACCAAGAACCGCCAAAAAATATACCATCGCTTCTCTGATCGCGTAAAACGGGCGTGCGGTCGTAAACACACTGAATATGACAGCTACAAAAAGCAAAACTATTTCGAAAGGGAAGTTGCGGCCATCGGTTTGAGACGGCCAATATTCAATGAGCGACAATAAGATCATCAGTAGCACCGATGACCAAACAATGATGTGTGAGACCAAACGCACAGCAATCCCCAAAAAACATAGAAAAGTAGAACACTATCAGCGTAGCATCTAAACTATGGCCTACCTGTGAGGGTTTTCAAGAGATTTACTAGTCCGGAAGATTACATTTCGGTGACAGTGCACTTATTATGTCCCACGCCTTTCATCATCTATGTCACGCGCCTTCGGTCCCCGCTTGGCCGGCCGCAACACACGCCCGGTCTTGCGTTCAAGTTTCTTCAAAAAGGCCTCCCCTCCCAGCGGTCGCCCGATGCTTTCCGCATGGCGTAACGCCATCGACAAGGTCTCATCCTCGCCCGCGTCAATAAACGCCGCAAATTTTGGAAACCGCTCACGCACCGGCCCTGTATCCGTCACCAACCCGCGCCTTTTGCGGGATAGCTGGTCGTGCACACTGGACCACGGCCAATCCGTTGCCTGTTTGACCAATCCCGCGCGCACCGGATTTAGCGCCACATACCGCAATGCCGCCGCAAGATGCGCCTCATCCATCGCCACACAGCCAAACCGGCCTTGCCAAAAGTGCCCCGACCGCTTCAAACGACGGTGGATGAAGCCGGCATAGGTCCGGTGCACTTTGGACAACGCCCGCCGGATACCATCAGCATCTTGCGGGGTCAGGATCAAATGGACATGGTTCGGCATGAGCACCCAGGCCCAAATACTCACACGCGCCGCATCACAATGTTCCTTCAAGAGATCCAGATAAAACTGGTAGTCCCCCTCTTCGAAGAAGGTTTGCGCCCGGCCGTTTCCACGCTGGGTAACGTGATGCGGAATATTGGGAATAACGGTGCGAGCAAGACGGGCCATGCAGAGACACTAGGGGGCACGGCGCACCTTGTCAATTAAGTGCACTGTCACCGAAATTTTAGATCTCCTGGCGCTTAGCAAGGTTATAGTAGAGCCCTTGTTCTGCCATAAGTTGATTATGCGTGCCACTCTCCACAATACGTCCATCTTTCATTGCATGGATCATATCGGCGCTTTTGATCGTAGACAGACGGTGCGCGACCACAATCCGGGTGAGTGGAAGTTTATCCAGGCTATCAGCCACACGTGCTTGGTTCGCGTTGTCGAGCGCGCTTGTAGCCTCGTCAAGAAACAGTATAGCCGGCCGGGCAGCAACAGCACGCGCTATCATTAGGCGTTGTGCTTGTCCGCCGGACACGGTCGTGTTGTCTTGGATGACTGTCTGCATACCCATCGGCATAGCTTCAATGTCTTCATCGACAGCAGCCATCTGAGCGGCTTGCCAGGCATCATCCAGACCCAATGGACGACCGCTCACGATGTTCTCAAAAACAGAACCTGAAAACAGTTTGCCATTCTGTAGTACGACACCGAACTGACGGCGAACCGAGGTCAGATCAAGATTGGCGAGGTCCTTGCTATCGTAAAACACTGCCCCGTTCTCCGGCTTCTCAAAGCCAAGCAAGATTCTTAGCAGCGTAGTCTTCCCAGAACCTGAAGGTCCAACAAAGGCGACGAACTGCCCGGCCTCGATGTTTAGGTCTATGTCATCGAGAACGACCGGACCGTCTTTGTCGTATCGGTGTCTGAGGTGGCTTATGGTGATCTTGCCTTTGAGTTCTCCAGCTGGCAGTGCATTTTCATGCACTTCTGGCGCGTTGTTACGGATTGGCTCAAAACGCTCCCAGTGGATCTTGATCTCTAAAAAGTCTGTAATCAGTCCAAGAAGAGCTAAAATCCCGCCCTGGAAAGCACCAAAAGCCGCGTTGAAGGCAATGAAGCTACCCAAAGACGGTGGTGCCTGGACAAGCCCACCAGCCATAATCACATAAAAGGCCATGATAGTCGCCATCGGGATCCAACCCGTTAGGATCGTGATCCACAATTCGACGTAAGACGAATGATAATCAAGACGACGGACTTTGGCGAAGTGCTCAAGCCATCGGGAGAACGCGCGTTTTTCAGAGCCCGTGCTTCGCAGCGTTGCCATCGAGGAAATTGACTGTAGGCCTCTATTGGCTAGCAATCCCTCTTCTTTGATAATCATACGCGTGATGCGCAAGAGGTAAAGGCTGCTCGCGAGCGAAATAATCGCAGTCAGAAACGTGACCGCGACAGCAACCATCGTCATCTCAATACTGAAATAGAGCATGAGGCCGAAGTTGACCGATGCAAAAACCGCTGCAAGCGTTGTGGAGAGCATGCCGCCGGATACGATGCCGCGAATGGTCGAAATGCTCATGGCACGATCTGTCAAATCGCCCGCGGCATAATCTTTGAAAAAGTTCACGGGCAGCGACATCATCCGGTCCCAGATGGCTGCTTGAAGTTTACTCTCGACAAGGGTGGACATGCGCAGACTGGCCGCGCTCTGGACAAGGCTCAATATAGCCGTGGACAACGACAGGGCGACAAGGAGTGTTGCCAGTTCCAACACAACTGTCATTTCGCTGTTCGGGATTGCTGTGTTCATGAGAACAGCGGTTATTGGAGGTATGGCAAGCCCCAATAATCCCCCAATCGCTGCGAAAATCAGCATCGCGCGCATATCGGGCGCGGCCTCGCGGAAACAAAACTTTAAGATTGGCCAAGGCTCTAACGTGTCGTCGAGCAACGTTGGATAGAGCGCATAGGCACCTAAGCTAAGTTCGGCGATAATTTCTGTGGTGACGCGGAGCTGTTTTTCTGTCGCGGGATCAAAGAGAAAATACCCCTTTCTGCCTATTGGAAACAGAATAACGGGATGATCATCAGTTTCACCCTTTCTGAAAGCGACAATAACGTTTCCATCAAACTGAGCTAGTTCTGGTACGAGAGAAATCTCTCTGGAGCGTATCTGAGCAGATCCCAGAAGGCGGAGCAGACGTTCTTCTGTTGGCAGTGACGTTTCGAAACTCTGAAGGACGGGTCTTTTCGCGTGCATCTGCTCAGAGGCAAATGTAATTGCTTTCGTCAGAAGATCGTTTTCGGAGCGCAGATTCGGGCCATCGAGTTTTTGCCCGACGACTTCGACAACACGCTTTAACGCCGCTTCGACATTACCGCGATTGAGATGTTCTCGGTCATTATACAGATTAAACTCGTCAGCCAGCGAAAGCCGAACATTGGTCCCAATCCCGCTAAGAACTGTATGGTGAAATGCAATCAGACCAACGGATACAGCTTCGATATCGACAATCTGCCGGGTTGTCTTTGTCTGACAGTTAATTTCGGCGATGGACGAAAGCCAAGCGGAAGGAGCGAGTGGAAAAAACTCACTGCCCTCATCGATCACGTTTGTATCGGAAAAAAAAATATCGTTTGGGCCAACAAGCCATGCAACATCACCCGTTGTCCCAAACCGATCATACTCTGCCAAAGTTAACTGAGAGCCGGCTTGAATCGACCGTTGAAATCTAGGTTTGGGAACCACGAAGGTGACAGTTGCCTTAGAAAGAGCCTCAACCCAGTGATCAACGGCGTGGACGAAGACCTCACGCAGCGCCTTGTCCCTGTACATCTTTTCCATTGAGAAGCAATGCACAGCCGTTTGAACATTACCCACCGCCACCAACGCTATCGGTTGAAGAAGCTCCATTGGGTCGATGCCAAACAACATCTCGCCTTCGTTGGCCGTGAAAAGATATGTACGCTTGCCTATCACGTCATTGTTGTGATCGAGCGGAACAGCGAAAACATCACAATGACCTGCTGTCACCACATGAACGGTATCTGCAGAGCCTAGCCAAATCAGTGCATTCCCGGATGAGGGCACCTCACGACCGGTTTCCAATGCAACGTTTTTGAGAAATGCGCGCCAACCAACATTGGGTATGTGCCGGGGCGCAGTTTTCTCACTGCCGTCTATGATCACACCTTCATCCAGCATCGAAGCCCCTAGAACTCTACTAAGTCATGATAGAACCCACGGTCGCTAACCAGGCTATGATGGGTTCCTCTTTCGACCACTTTCCCGCCATCAAGGACGATGATCTCATCCGCATCTCGAACGGTGGAAAGTCGGTGTGCGACGATGATGCAGGTGCACCCGCGGCGCCTAAGGTTCAAATCGATCTGGTGCTCAACGAGTGGATCAAGCGCACTCGTGGCTTCATCCAGGATGAGGATGGAGGGCTCCATGGCGAGCCGCCTTGCAATCTCAATGCGCTGTGCTTGACCGCCCGAGACATTCCCACCGCCATCATTGATCTTGGCGTCGTATCCACCGGGCCGTTTCATAATGTCATCGTGGATGAGAGCGTCACGGCAAGCTTGATCGATCCGTTCGTCAGGAATGCTTGTATCCCACATTGTGATGTTGTCGAGGATAGAGCCTTCAAACAGAAAGATTTCTTGGTCCACCCAACCGATGGAACTGGTGATTAACTGCCTCGGAAAATCCTGATAGCTCTTTCCGTCAAAAAGCACATCGCCCGACCACGGTTCGTACATGCCGCCAATCAGTTTCGCGATTGTGGACTTCCCGCTCCCCGATCCACCAACGAGCGCAACGCGCGCACCCGGTTCAATCGTAATGTTCAACCCCTCGATGAGCGGTGGATTGAGCTGATTAAAGCCAAATGTGACGTCTCTAAGCTCAATCTTACCCGTGAACCGCATCTGGTTGAAGGTATTGACGGGCGCTTCCCGATTATACCGGGGATCTTCGGGGTAATCGAGCACATCGCGTACGCGGGACATGGAGGCACGCACCTCCTCCAGGTTCAAGATAAAGCCTACAAGCGCGTTGAGTGGACCAGTGAACCCACCCGTTAGCCCTTGAAACGCAACAAGCCCACCGATTGTCAACGTACCGTCAATCACCCGGAAACTGCCAAGGCCAAGCACAAGGGCACCGGCAACGGATGTTAGAATTATTGGGAAAATGCTCAAGATCATATCAAGCCGGGCGAGGCGCTGCTCGGTATTGATCGTTTGCGCGTGATAACCGGCCCACTGATTAAACGCAAAGGCCTCGGACCCTGTCGCTTTAATCGTTTCAATCGCCTGAATACTATTGATCGCAGAGGAATAGTTCTTCGCTTCTTCAACCTCCATGCGCAGGCTGACGTCGCGAATGATCCGGGCGGCAAGGATGTTGACGGTGAGGGTGACGATCGTCAGGCCGAGGACCACGAGGGTCAAAAGCGGGTCAAGCAACACCATGAGGATGCCGTAGAAAATCATCGACGCAAAGGCGATGACTGAGCCGCCAAGCTGGTTTGCAACAATATCCGCCACTTCCTCGTTGGAATCCAAGCGCGAGAGGATATCGCCTGAATGGCGCTGTGTGAAAAACTGATGGGGTAGACGGAACAAATGCCAAAGAAATTTGGAGGAGGCGCTAAGTGCGAGCTTGTTATGCAAGCGCATTGTCAGCGTCCCAGACAGCCAGGTCATAAACGCCTGAAAGAAAATCGCGATACCCATCGCAAACAGCAAAGGCCGCAACCACTCCTTCGTCCCACCGACCAAAATATGGTCGAGGAAGACGATATTAAACGCCGGCTGCACGAGCCCCGGGATGATCATCAACAAGCCGAGAATGGTGAACATGGTCACGCCTGGGAGAACAATCTTCAGCCAAGGCGCAAGGAGCGGCCAGATGCCAGGCCTGCTGCCTGATCGCTGGAAGGTTTCACCAGGCTTGATGACCAGCGTCACGCCGGTATAGGACCGGTCGAACTCGTCGAAGGGTACTTTGCGGGGCCCAGTTGCAGGATCGTTGATGAAGAAACCATCGTGGGCTTTTCCCGCATAAACGACAAAGTGATTGAACTTCCAAAAAATGATTGCAGGCACTTGAAGCTGGGCGAGTTCGTTTAGATCGTAGCGGCATCCCTTTGCGTGCATCCCCAATTGCCGGGCCGCCTCCACAATACCTCTAGCGGTACTTCCGTCGCGCGACACGCCACACATGACCCGCAATTGTTCGAGCGGAACCCATTTCTTGTAGTAGGCGAGAACGATGGCCAATGCAGCCGCCCCACACTCCACAGCCTCCATTTGCAGGATGGTCGGCGTACTGATCTGCCGCCTGGTGACCCAGTCAAAAAAATTGCCAACCATCGATCCGAAAGATCGATAAAAACGAAAGAACCCAGCTGTTGGCCGGGGCGTTTCGGGGGGCGCATCCTGGGTAGAAACGTCTGCCACTAAACCATTCCCAGGAAGCTCTTAAGCGCTGGGATGACAAGTGTGGCGGGCGGCTGCTCACGGGTTATGATGGCAGCCTCACCAATAGTACCTGCTGTCACCTCGATCGGCGGCGCATTGCCGGAAGTCCACTCATAGTGTTCGCCGGTGTCATCCCGAACCATTTCCATTTTGATGAGAAGGGGCGGCCCCTGCTCCGTGAATTTACGCACCAGGTCCTGGTTCTGTAAAATTGTTAGAAGCGCAGCGCCGGAGAGCGGGAAGCGCGACACGTCAATCACGCGGCCAACGAGACTGCCAAACTCTTCTTTCTTGACGGTTGAGGGGGATATTTGGACATCCATCCCCACCTCTACCGATTTCGCCTGGGACGCTGGGAAGAATCCGAGCGTTGAAAGCCTTGAGCCTGCGTTCACAACGATCGCAAGGGGTGTGCCTGGCTGCAAAAGACTTCCCTCTGAGGACAAGACTTGGACAACTTCACCTGACAAAGGCGAGTGAAGCGCTTCGGCCTCCTCTGCTTCGATCTGAAGCTCTCGGACGCGGGCGCGCTGCTGTGACACTTCTTTTTCCGCGTCGGCAATTCGGGCGTTCCATTGATTGGTGCGCTCATGGCGCTCAAGATCGAGTTGCGTCAAGCCGCTGCGCGTCTCCTCCAAGTCCTGGCTCGCGCGGAAAAGTTCGGATCGCCTCGTATCAACAGTCTGATTTGCAACGATGCCCCGCGCCAGCAAACCTTCTGTATCGCGCAAACTCCGAGTCAACATTTCAACAAGCTGCTGCCCCTGCGCCACCCGCTTTTCGAGTTCTTCGGTGCGACGCTCACGTAATCGAAAGAATTCGGCCATTTCATCGTTGCGCGTTGCCACAAGCTGGACCTTTCCATCCTCCAGCTGACTCAGCAAGCGTTCCGCTTCTTCGAGACGGCGCCGGGTGCCACGGTTTTCCATCCGCGCAACAAGCTGGCCCCGCTCAACACGATCACCGGGGCGGATATCAAGATCGACAATTCGGCCACTTCCAGTTGACACAATCTGATTGCTACGCGCATCCTCAAAGACGATGAAAGCAGGCCCGTTGACCCGGGTTTGGATCGTGCCAAACGAGGCCCAGAGCGCTAACGCGGTCACGAAGAAAAACACAAAAAGCGTGAGAAGCCAGCGCAACGGCGACGTGACCAGAATTGCTTGATCAAGCTGCTCTGGAGAGGACAGTTCATCCAATGCCTGTTGACGAAATAACTCGGTTCTCACAACATCATCCACTTAAGTTCGACGGCGAAGAATACAGCTCAAATATCTAAGGAACGCCGTTCCATTTGAAAGCCATTTCTAATCTCTCCAAGCCGTTCGGCGTCAGCCGAAAAAGGCATCGCAGGAAAGCTATCGGTCTTTCTCTTAAATCACCGTGAACGGAACAATTTGTAATTTGCACCTCAGTCTCAAGATTTTTTCGAGGTTAACGGCCGGTGGTTCATAGGGTTTCAAGTTATGTACTTATAATCTGTACAGAGATTAGATATGAAGCATCCATCCAGTCTCAGGGCCGGGGTGAATAGTTTTTGGAAATAAATATTTTTGTTGGAACTTATCTCGAATATCCAGGATCAATTTTACGACATGTAAAATCTTTATCATTAAGCCTGGCTCTGGGCGGAGGTGTAAATATCGTTAGAAGGAATTCTTATTATGAATATCGAAGAAAAGCATGGCGTTGAAGCAGAGCAAAACAACGAGATTTCGGATGAAGATTTAGGCGACGTTGCAGGTGGTAATGTTGGCAAAAAGATCAAAAAAACTTGGAAGAACACCAAAAAGAAAGCGAATAAAACTGGGAAAAAGATAGAGAACGCATTTAAATAAGGCGATTAAGAGCGTGGGTTGAGGCTTTCCTAAAACAGAAGCCTTCGTGACCGGTGTCGCTGAGCACGTTGGAAACGAGCTCGGCGCTAGTTGGGAATTCCTCTATAGCGTTTCCAGGTGAAGTGGAATCCGGTTCACCGTCCGGAAACGCGCAAAACAAAGGGTCTGGAGCCGTTTTGAGTTTCAATCAAAACCAAAACGGCTCTAGTAAAGCCTCTTAATTAAAACGCTTAGCTCAAAGCGCCGTCCCGATTCCAATTGAAACGACGACGCTTTAGGCGTGTAAAAAGGCGGGTCTCGGGCCCGCCTTTTTCCGTTCGCGCAGTGAGCATTTCGCTTTTCCGTTTCGGTGACAGTGCACTTATTATGTCCCGCGCCCTTCATCATCTATGTCACGCGCCTTCGGCCCCCGCTTGGCCGGCCGCAACACACGCCCGGTCTTACGTTCAAGTTTCTTCAAAAAGGCCTCCCCTCCCAGCGGCCGCCCGATGCTTTCTGCACGGCGTAACGCCATCGACAAGGTCTCATCCTCCCCCGCGTCAATAAACGCCGCAAATTTTGGAAACCGCTCACGCACCGGACCTGTATCCGTCACCAACCCCCGCCTCTTGCGGGATAGCTGGTCGTGCACGCTGGACCAAGGCCAATCCGTTGCCTGTTTGACCAATCCCGCCCGCACCGGATTGCGCGCCACATACCGCAATGCCGCCGCAAGATGCGCCTCATCCATCGCCACACAGCCAAACCGGCCTTGCCAAAAGTGCCCCGTCCGCTTCAAACGACGGTGGATGAAGCCGGCATAGGTCCGGTGCACTTTGGACAACGCCCGCCGAATACCATCAGCATCTTGCGGGGTCAGGATCAAATGGACATGGTTCGGCATGAGCACCCAGGCCCAGATGCTCACCTGCGCCACATCACAATGTTCCTTCAAGAGATCCAGATAAAACTGGTAGTCCCCCTCTTCGAAGAAGGTCTGCGCCCGGCCGTTTCCACGCTGGGTAACGTGATGCGGAATATGAGGAATAACGGTTCGAGCAAGACGGGCCATGGGTCGACACTAGGGAGCAACCTTCACGCTGTCAATTGAATGCACTGTCACCGAAATTGGAAATTGCGTAATCAGCAGCGTTCATTCGTTATCGAAAATACATCGCAATCATTTTATGACCTCGCATACCCTGCCCCCCGAAGGGTACACAATAATCAGTCCTGATATTTTTCCGCTTGCAGGAGCGTCTCATGGATTTAGTCCGGTTCCGTACCCGAGGTGTGCAAAATAGTCAGTCTTGATACTTTTTTCGCTTACAGGACAGTCTCAAGTATTTAGTCCGCGTCCTTACATAACGCTAAAGTTCCAGAGCAAGATTTAGCCGATTTGTTTTCTCAAAATTAGGAATATTCGTGACTAATCGGCATTATCTCGATGCTGTAAGAGTTGTAGAAACATGACCGACACCACCGTAGTACCTAAGTCAAATTTCATCGCTAGGACGTCTATCGATGATAGCATTCGAAGCAGCGAAAAGGACTCAGAGACACCGTCACACAAAACAACATCACGTGTACGGAATTTCTTCAATAAGGCCGCGAAAGCAGCGAAGGAGATCGTAAAGCATCCTGCTGTTAAGTTTCTTGCGGGCATGGCTATAGGCGCCGCCGTCGGCCTTCTGATTGCAGCCGCTGTAACCGGGTTGGCGCTTTCAGGAATTGGGATTCCGTTACTCATTATGGGAGCTGGTATACTCACAGTATCGCTCCTAACATCGGCTGCTGACGCTGCGAGCAAAACTCTCGATGAAACCGATAGTGGCAGCGAAGCCGCCAAGGCCGCCTTGACAGAGGTAGGGAAAGGTTTGGGATGGGGCGCAGCCGGCGTCGCGGCAGATATCGGCATTTTTATTGCAGCAGCGGCTCTTGCTATTGGCTCGCCATTTCTCCTTGTTGGCATGTGCGGCGGCTCTGGCTCTAGGGACTATGACAGAGAGGTAGCGCTAGCGCGAGAGCAAGAACAAAAAAATGAACAGTCGATTGAAACATGATCCATAAGGATAGAACGCCTATGTCGCTTCCTAACACAACGTTTGATACCATAGATGAGCTTGGCCCAATCATATTAAAGCATATGATCGAAATTGCGATTGATGCGCAGGGGTTTCAACCTACCGAATTTGAATCGATGTCAAGTCATAATAGTAAGACGACGCTCAAGATTCAAACGATGATGGGAGATTCAATAGCCAACTTCGCTTCTGGATTGAAAGTTCTTTCTACTGATGAAAATGAAAAAACCTCTGAATTTTCCAGCGCCTTAGAGACTCATTTGAACGATCCTGAGGCGTTCAGAAAGAAGTTACAAGAAATTGGCGAAAAAGCAGAAACACCGTTCGCTGAAGCCGTTGCGCGGCTCTTCAATAAAGGTGACTTCCACCGTGCGCGAGAGGCGTGCGCTGTATTGAACCTATTGTATCCGTTCAATCCGGAAACAATCGCTCTTACAGGTTCTATTGCTTGTGAGATTGAGGGCAGGCAAGCGGCGTCGAATTTTTATGACCAGATCGTTCAAGTGTTTGAACATCCAATGACAAACTTTTTTGCAGCGGACTGCTTTTACGAACAAGGTCATAAAGAAAGGGCGCATAAGTTGCTCACGCGCGCTCTTTCGCTATGCGACGAAGGAATGGATCCAGCAGGCGCTTACCAGCCGATGATAAGAGACTTTCTCAACGAAGTTGAATTTTAGGCCAATCGGGTTCAGCCTTAGGCAGATCAAAATCGCCAAGCTCTTTCCTCACTGCCGTTTACAAGTAACAAGGTAACGGTGACAGTGGTAACGGTGACAGTGCATTTTATTTAGACCTTCTCTCTCTGTTTTGATGCGACCTCGTAAAGCGCCAATTTTTATGTTATGATCTTTTCCGAGGGAGGCGCTATCTGACGGTGCCTCAAAATGGGACAAGCTAGAGCAATATCTCTTGAGTATGACCGAAGGTCCTCCGTATGGCGGGACCTTTTTTGTTGGGCGACTTTTTGGTGTCGTGTTTCCGGGCGGCGTTCGCGGCCTCACCCCTGGAAACACTTGAGCAGGGGTGTGCGCGGAAAATTGGATCAACCCCATGCGCCCATCTCGTCAACCGGTTTTGCTTCCGGAGAAGGCCTAAATCTCGAGCATTTCTGCTCTTATGGCTCCCCGCCCCTGCCGCCGGCGGCACCCCGATTTTTCAGCATGTTGGCGTTGTGCCGGATCATGCCGCAAGGCTTTGGCGCCTGAGAAACACGCTATATTCTGTCTTTTTCCGAATCACCCTGAAACAGTTGCGTTGATGCATGGCTCAAGCTCGATCTCTTTTTGAAAAACAGTCCTCTTCGAAGGCAGAAAAAGGTTACACCGCCCGCGACATTGAAGTCCTAGAAGGCCTGGAGCCCGTCCGCCGCCGACCAGGCATGTATATCGGCGGCACGGATGAAAGGGCTTTGCACCACCTGGCAGCTGAGGTCCTAGACAACGCCATGGACGAGGCCGTCGCCGGACATGCAACCCGCATTGAGGTCAATTTGCTGGGGGACGGCTCTTTGTCAATCTCAGACAATGGCCGCGGCATTCCCGTGGACCCGCACCCGAAATTCAAAAACAAATCAGCCCTTGAGGTGATCCTGACAACGCTTCACTCCGGCGGCAAATTCTCCGACAAAGCCTATGCTACCGCCGGTGGTCTGCATGGTGTGGGTATTTCTGTCGTGAATGCTTTGTCGGAGAACCTCATCGTCGAAGTCGCACGCGACCAGAAACTCCATACCCAAACCTTTTCCAGAGGTATCCCGAAATCCAAACTTAAGAATGCCGGCTCCGCCAAGAACCGCCGTGGAACCAAGGTTTCTTTTCTTCCAGATCCCAAGATCTTCGGCGAAAAGGCGCACTTCAAGCCAGCCCGTCTATATCGCATGGCCCGCTCCAAGGCCTATTTGTTCCGTGGCGTGGAAATACGCTGGAGCTGCGATAAAGATCTTATTCAGGGTAAGGACGAAACACCGGAAAAGGAAGTACTGCATTTCCCCGGCGGCCTGCAGGACTTCCTGACGGCGACTATTGGTGAACAAGAGACCGTGACCAATGCGCCCTTTAGCGGTTTTGCGAAGAACAAGAACGGACAATCCGTGGAATGGGCCGTGAACTGGGTCGTCAGCATGGATCCTTTCGTTAGTTCATACTGCAACACCATTGCGACGGTTGACGGCGGCACCCATGTGGCCGGTCTGCGCGCTGCCTTGACGAAAGGCCTAAAGTCTTATGGAGAACTGACAAATCACAAAAAGGTTTCTCAGTTTACGCAAGACGATGTGATGAGCACCGTTGCAGGCATGCTGTCCGTGTTCATCAGAGAGCCTGCCTTCCAAGGGCAGACAAAGGAAAAACTGTCCAGCCCCGAAGCAACAAAACTGGTCGAAGCCACCGTTCGGGATCATTTCGAGCACTGGCTTACAGCCTCCCCCGCGCAGGCAAACCAACTCTTGCAGTGGGTGGTGGACCGGTCAGAAGAACGACTTCGGCGGAAACTGGAGAAGGATGTTTCCAGGAAGACCGCCCTGCGCAAACTTCGCCTCCCCGGCAAGCTTGCTGACTGCTCTCAGTCCAATGCAGACGGAACGGAGATCTTCCTGGTAGAGGGGGATTCGGCAGGCGGTTCCGCAAAGCAGGCCCGTGACCGTGCCACCCAAGCCATTCTTCCATTGCGTGGCAAGATTCTGAACGTGGCCAGTGCCGCCAGCGGCAAGGTACAGGCAAACCAAGAATTAAATGATCTCATTCAGGCGCTAGGTTGCGCCGTGGGCGACAGATACCGCGAAAGTGATCTGCGCTATGACAAAGTCATCATCATGACGGACGCCGATGTTGACGGCGCTCACATCGCGTCTCTCTTGATCACATATTTCTACCGGGAAATTCCCAAGCTTATCGAAGAAGGCCATCTGTACCTGGCCATTCCCCCGCTTTATCGCTTGTCACAGGGGGGCAAAATTCACTACGCCCGCGATGATGAACACCGTGACGAGTTGCTGGATAAAGAGTTCAAAGGCAACAGCAAGGTCGAAATCTCCAGATTCAAGGGTCTGGGTGAAATGCTGCCCTCTCAGCTCAAGGAAACCACCATGCGCCCCGGTCACCGGTCATTGCTGCGCGTGATTGTCCCGCAAGACGAATCCAAGGAAACGGGCAGTCTTGTAGAGCAATTAATGGGTCGAAAACCTGAATTGCGCTTCCAATACATCCAGGAAAACGCGAGTTTTGTTGAAGATCTGGATATTTAATTCGCCTTTGGATTGACAAAACCAAGAAAAAACCTATCTTCCACACAAAATTTGTGCACTGCGAAAAAGAAAACAAGAACGCGCATTGCCGAGAATCGACTGATTGAGCAGAAAGCTAATCCAGGGCCTAGGCGCCCAAAACAGCAAAGATCAAAAGCGTTAATGACCTTTACGGAACTCGGATTGAGTGACCGCATTCTCAAAGCGGTCGACGAAGCAGGTTACAAAGAGCCAACCCCCATTCAAGCTCAGGCTATTCCTCCCGCCCTCCGTGGCAGGGACGTGTTGGGTATTGCTCAGACAGGCACGGGTAAGACAGCATCGTTTGTTTTACCGATGATCGACCGTCTTGAACGGGGCCGCGCGCGGGCAAGAATGCCAAGATCATTGATACTTGCCCCAACCCGCGAATTGGCGGCCCAGGTCGCGGACGCATTTAAGACTTACGGAAAGCAACATAAGCTTTCCATGGCCCTGCTGATTGGCGGTGTTTCATTTGCAGAGCAGGAACGTTTGCTAGACCGTGGCGTCGATGTACTAATCGCCACACCCGGCCGGCTGATTGATCATTTTGAACGTGGCAAGCTGGTTCTCACCGGCGTGGAAATTCTGGTGATCGATGAAGCCGACCGCATGCTCGACATGGGTTTTATCCCCGATGTGGAACGCATTGTCGGCCTGCTGCCCTTCACTCGCCAAACGCTATTCTTCTCCGCGACAATGCCGCCCGAAATCACACGCCTGACGGAAGCATTCCTTCAGAACCCGGAACGTGTGGAAGTTGCACGACAGTCTTCCACCGCGGAAACGGTGAAACAACACCTGCTGTTCGTTCATAAGGATGACAAGCGCGAAGCTCTTCGCCAACTAATCAAAACCAACGAAGTTAAGAACGGCATCATCTTCTGTAACCGGAAGCGCGATGTGTCAATTGTCTTCCGCTCACTGATTAAACATGATTTCAGTGCCGCCGCCCTCCACGGGGACCTTGATCAGCGCATCCGGATGCAAACGCTTGAGGCATTTCGGGCTGGCGAGATTAAGCTCCTTGTGGCCAGCGACGTGGCGGCACGCGGTCTCGATATCCCAGAAGTCAGCCATGTCTTTAACTTCGACGTACCGTTCAATGCGGAAGACTATGTACACCGAATTGGCCGGACCGGACGCGCCGGACGCGAAGGTGCTGCTTTCACGATCGCGGTAAATGCCGAAAAGAGATACGTTTCAGCCATTGAAGAACTAATCAGCGCAAAGATCCCATTGGTGGAGATTGAAGGCCTTACCGGCGGAGAAGACAGCAACGAAGAAAACGCACCACGCGAACGTCGCGCCCGGTCTCGCCGGCAAGACAAAGAGCGTCCCCGGGATCGGGACGAAGGCAAACGATCAAGAAGAGGTGACCGTCGGGGTGACCGCAAATCGCGCTATGAGGACGAACACGACGAACCGGTCGTTGGAATGGGCGCTCATGTTCCTGCGTTCATGAACATTCCCATTCCAAGCCGGAAATCGAAAGAAACAAGCGAAGAAAGCGTGGCCGAAGCATAGGGCATAATTCGGACCGCTAACTGTTCGGCGAGCCCTCGCTCCTCCCTCCGGTTAAACCAGAGGGCATGCTGAACCTAATCACGCTTTAACGCTTCATCCGTCCGCCCAGGAACTTTTCGAACTTCTCACCATAAGGCGGGCGAAGCATCGCTCCCAAGTCCATCTTTGCCTGCGAGAAGATCGCCTTGGCATGGCTGAAAGTCTTAAAGCCGTCGCGCCCATGGTAGGAGCCCATACCGCTTGGCCCCACGCCGCCAAAGGGTAGATCTTCCATGCTCACATGCATCACGACGTCATTTACGGTTACGCCACCCGACGTGGTGCGTGACAGAACGCGGTCCCGCTGCTTCCCGTCATCACCGAAGAAGTAAAGGCCCAACGGACGCGGATGATCGTTCACATAGTCGACCGCTTCATCGAGCTGCTTGTAAGTCTTGACCGGCATAACAGGCCCGAAGATCTCGTCCTGCATAACGGTCATATCCTCTGTCGGATCCATGATCAGGGTTGGCGGAATTTTATGTGTCGGCTGTTGAGAAAAGTCCTCATTGGCCGGATTAATTTCGATGACCTCGGCGCCCTTTGCCTTCGCGTCTTCGATGTAGCCGTTCAAGCGGTCAAAATGCCGCTGATTGATCACTGACGTATAATCCGGATTGAATTTGAGCGTCGGATACATCTTCTGCACCGAGCTGGTGGCGGATTTCACAAAATCACCCTTCTCGGCTTCCGGAACCATTACATAGTCGGGCGCGAGACAAATCTGACCGGCATTCATCATCTTGCCCGCCATGATCCGGTCGGTGGTTTTCTGCATGTCAGCCCCCTGCCCCACAATCACCGGAGATTTACCGCCAAGTTCAAGCGTCACCGGGACTAGGTTGTCTGCGGCAGCCCGCATCACATGACGCCCAATGGAAGTCGCGCCAGTGAAGAGCAAATGGTCGAATGGTTGCTTTGTGAAAGCTGAGCCGGTTTCCGCGCCCCCCATAATCACCGCGACTTCTGTCTCGTCGAATGCCTTGCGGAACATGGCTGCCATAAGCTCTGACGTTGCGGGGGTGAACTCAGAGGGCTTAATCATGACCCGGTTGCCGGCGGCAAAAATCCCCGCGAGTGGCGAGAATGTCAGGTTAACCGGAAAGTTCCATGGGCTGATTACGCCGACGACACCAAGTGGCTGATATTCTACCCGTGCACCTGCCCCAAACAGACCTAGTGGGAACTGAACGGACCGTCTTTCGCCACGCATCCACCGGCGCAAGTTTTTCTTCGCGTGTTTAAGGGGTTCGATAGATCCGTAAACATCCGTTAACTCCGTCTGGTGGTGAGAGCGATGGCCGAAGTCAGCAGACAAGGCATCGACGATTTCCTGCTTGTGATCCACCAGCAAGCCAATGGCGCGGTCTATCATTTCAATGCGTGTTTCGGCACTCGGCGGCCCCTTCTTCAGATAATCAGTCCGCTGCCGTTCCAGGATTTCGCGTATCGATTGTTCTGTGTGTTCTTTTTGTTCTCCAGCCGCCAGGCTTTCAGCAACGCTCATCTTATCTATCCCTTCTCCACGCCAGAGCATTGAATAAGCCCAGCGTTCGAAACAATTAAACCTCTTCCAATTTAGTCATTTTTGGTTCGCCAGATCAAATAGTGATCGCCCATCGCAGCAACCTAAGCCTGCAGAAACACCAGGTTTTTCGCCATTTTTGGCATTTAAGTTAAGAGCTTATTTCCATTTACGCCTTATGAAACAGCCTATCGCTTCGGCGGATGGGCTCCGTGTATTTGGTAGGGAAGTAACTGTGCGAAAATTCGATGATGTTGACCAATGCCGTTCTCTCTCTGAACAGGCGCTCCAGTCAATGATTGAAAATGGGGTTCCAACCAACCCCGAAAACTTCGAAGTCTGGTTCCACTACTCTGCCGGGTCGGACCCCGAGCTCAAAAAAGCAATCGAACAAGTCAAAGAACAGAACGGCCAAATCAACCCGGAAGTCATCGAAGAAATCCGAGAAGAGTTTTTCGCCGGCAAGAACACGAATGATGCTGTTCTGGACATCAGCTCAAAGATGTCCGGGGAGCTTAACCGCGTGCTCGAAATCGTTCAGTCCACTGGGCAAGATACGAGTGAATTCGGTACGACACTGGCCGGCGCCGCAGACATCTTGGGTAAGTCAGATGCCGGGGATGTTCGCAACATGGTGGAAGAACTCGTTGCAGCGACCAAAAAAATGGAAGCGCGCAGCCGTGTTCTCGAAGAAGAGCTTCAAAAATCCACAGCTGAGGTTAATCAGCTTAAAGAGAATTTAGAAACCGTCACGCACGAAGCCCTCACCGATGAGCTTACCAGCCTTGCAAACCGGAAATCTTTCGACAAAGAGCTGCGGGATGCGGCGCGTAACGCATCAAACTCCGGTGAACCTCTTTGCCTCATCATGAGTGACATCGACCATTTCAAGAAATTCAATGATACATGGGGCCACCAAACAGGTGACCAAGTCTTGCGACTGGTAGCTCATTGCTTGAAAGTCAGTGTAAATGAAGGCCAAACCCCCGCTCGTTACGGCGGTGAGGAGTTTGGCGTGATATTACCGGCAACAGACATTGCCACGGCCAGCAAAATCGCGGAACAAATCCGGAGTACGGTGGAATCCAAGAAGGTCGTCAAAAAAACCACCGGCGAGTCTCTGGGCACAATAACCTTATCACTGGGTATCTCTCAGCTTACACAGAACGACACACTGGAAAGCTTGGTGAAAAGGGCTGACGCCTGCCTTTACGCAGCGAAACGCTCGGGTAGAAACTGCGTCAAAACGGAAGAAGAAGTGGACGCTACCACTATTCTGGAAGCGAGCGCATAGCCGCTCGCCCTTTCCTCTTTCCATCGGAAAGGCGCGGCACTATGCTGCTCCCCAATTAGGTATAAATCGCCGGTCCTTGATTGGTTCCGGCGAAAATTTTGTGGGAGCAGCGCAAACTGATGGCATATGAACGCATCAAACTCGACTTCGCCGACAACGGCATCGCAACGATAACCCTGGCGCATCCGGAAGTTCTCAACGCTGTATCGTTGCAAATGATCAGTGAACTTAATCAAGCTGTCAGCGAAGTAGAGAACCCTGCCAATGGGGCCCGTTGTCTTGTTTTAACTGGTGAAGGAAGGGGGTTTTGTGCCGGTGCAAACCTAACCGATGATGCGCGTAGCGAACGCATGTCAAACGAGTTTCCAGATTCAGGCTCTGTCTTGGATTCCCACTATCACCCTTTTCTCAAGAAACTTCAGAACCTAGACTTGCCGGTCATTACGTCCGTAAATGGCGTTGCCGCAGGTGTCGGAATGAGTTTTGCCCTTATGGGTGATTTGGTCTTGGTTGCTAAAAGCGCCTACTTCCTGCAAGCCTTCAAACGGATCGGCTTGGTCCCGGACGGCGGCTCCACTTACATTCTGCCGCGTCTTATCGGGATGGCACGCGCCATGGAACTGTCCATGCTTGCCGAAAAGCTATCGGCCGAGCGTGCCTTGGAATGGGGACTGATCAACCGGGTCTATGAAGACGAAGAACTTGCGGGCAAGACGCAAGAATTCGCCACAGAGTTCGCATCCGGTCCCACAAAAACCTATGGCCTCATCCGCAAACTCTACTGGGCAAGCGCGTCCAACAACTACGAAGCACAGCTCGACATGGAAAGACGGTCGCAGGCAATCGCAGGCCGCACCAGAGACTCCAAGGAAGGCGTGCAAGCATTCCGTGAAAAGCGGCCAGCAAACTTTACCGGCGACTAGACAGTTTAGAGGCTAGTCTTTTTCTTTCGCGGTTTCTTTTTGGGTTTCTTTGTTCGAAGCGCCACGTCAACGCTTTTTCGCGCCCATTCCATCAGCTCATCAGGGTCGTCCAAAAGCCGATCCGGAAGTTCATAGTAAGACATTGAAATAGGCTTGGCCTTGTCGCCATAAACGAAAACGCTGCACCCTTCTGCTTCAAAGGCTGCCTTGTTTGTATCGTCCGCTTTCAAATAGAGCGTCTCATCAGAAATGAGAGCGAACATAGTATCTTTATAATAGACACCCCCGCCGCCGAACATGGCGCGCACACGCACGGGCCCAAGAGGCTCAAACAGATCAACAACGTAAGATTTGTATTGCGGGCTCAGTGCCATTCGCACTTAAGCCAGAGCTTGAGCCGGCGTAATGCTTACAGATTCGCCACAACCGCACGCGTCCGTCTGATTTGGATTGTTGAAGATGAACCCGGAGGAAAGTTTGCCGACCTCATAGTCCATTTCCGTCCCCAACAAGAACAGAACAGCCTTCGCTTCGATTAGGATTTTGACACCCTTATCTTCGACGACTTCGTCCAGCGGATCCTGCTCTTCAGCATATTCCATAGTGTAGGACATGCCGGCACACCCACCATTTTTCACGCCGACACGCACCCCGATATAGTCATTGTCGGCGCGCGCCATAATGTGTTTTACACGGTCAGCAGCGGTGTCGGTCAGTGTGACAACTTTCGGTCTTTCCATTCTACCCATGACGAATTTCTCCAAATTCATCTGACACTTCGTTCATATGCGGAGACCAAATATGGCTCACAACATGTTTAATTCAAGTTTCGCTTCTTCCGACATGCGCGATGGATCCCAGGGCGGATCAAAAACCATGTTAACACGCACATCGCCAACGCCGTCGACGTCTGCCACAGCAGCCTGTACCCAGCCCGGCATTTCCCCTGCCACCGGACAGCCTGGCGCCGTTAAGGTCATATCGATCGTAACATCTTTGTCGTCGGAAACGTCCACGCGATAGATCAAGCCAAGATCAAAGATGTTCACCGGAATTTCCGGATCGTACACGGTTTTGATCGCGTCGATAATTTCATCCGCCAACGCATCAAACTCCGAATCATCTTTCAGCGTTTCCGCACTCTCTGTGGGCGAATTATCTGTCATATCCATTATATTATCCATTCACCTACTCTGTCGTCGCATCTTGATCGCCATCCGCAGCAGCGGCGAATGTGTGCCACCCTAAAGTGGCACACTTCACCCGCATGGGAAACTCGCTGACGCCGGACATAGCCTGGAGCTGATCCAAATCGTCCTCATCCACGCCTTCGAACGCCATCTCTTCGCCTTTGACCATTGCGAGGAACGCGTCCATTAACTTTTTTCCTTCGGCGACGTTCTTGCCCTGAAGCAGCTCTGTCATCATGGATGCAGACGCAATAGAGATCGCACAACCGCGTCCATCGAACATGACGTCTTCGATCATCTCGCTTTCGCCAACTTTCAAATAGACGTGAACTTTGTCTCCGCATAACGGATTGTGCCCGTCTGCTTCACGGTTCGCCCCCTCTAGCTGGCCAAAATGCCTGGGATGACGACCGTGGTCCAAAATAATCTCTTGATATAGCTCTCTCAGCTCGGGATCGATCACCTGAAAAACTCCATCGCCTCGAGAACTGATTCCACCAGTAAGTCTACTTCCTCTTTGGTGTTGTACATGCCAAAGGATGCACGGGAAGTTGATGCAACGCCTAACCGGTCCATAAGAGGCTGGGCGCAATGATGCCCTGCACGCACGGCAACACCCGACCGGTCCATAATCGTCGAGATATCGTGGGCATGCGCACCTTCAACCTCAAAAGAGATAATTGCTCCTTTGCCAGGCGCTGTCCCGAAAACACACAGCGAGTTCAGTTCGCCCAGCTTACTCATTGCATAGTCCAGTAAGCCCGCTTCGTGCCGCTGAATATGTTCCCGGCCCACACTCTCAATGTAGTCAATAGCTTCGCCAAGACCGATCGCCTGAACGATTGGTGGCGTGCCCGCTTCAAATCGGTTAGGCGGATCCGCATAAGTCACCCCGTCCGTCGTCACCTCACGGATCATCTCACCGCCGCCTCTATATGGAGGCATCTTCTTTAGAAGAGAAGACTTGCCATATAGCGCCCCAATGCCACTTGGCCCATAAAGCTTATGTCCGGTGATCACGTAGAAATCGCAATCAAGCGCTTGCACGTCGACCGGCATATGCACTGATCCCTGACATCCATCGACAACAACGATCGCGCCCACAGAATGAGCAAGATCGATGATTTCCTTAATAGGCGTCACCGTCCCTAGTGCATTGGACATGTGGGTGATGGCAACAATCTTCGTTTTCTTCGAAAGGAGCTTCTCAAACTCGTCCAAGAGAAACTCACCGGTGTCAGAAATCGGCGCCCAGCGGATAACAGCACCTTTCTGTGTGCGGAGATAATCCCAAGGGACGATGTTGGAGTGATGCTCCATTATCGAAAGAATGATCTCGTCACCCTCTTCGATCACACTGCCGCCGTAGGACGATGCAATCAAGTTAAAGGCATCCGTGCCGCCACTTGTGAGAACGATTTCGTCATCACTTTTGGCATTCAGAAATTTGCGCACTTTGCCGCGCGACGCCTCATAAGCAAGCGTTGCCGTGCTGGACAGGTAATGCAGCCCACGATGCACATTTGCATATTCTTCTTCGTAAGCACGCTTAACACGCTCAATCACCTGCTTAGGTTTTTGTGCGGATGCCGCATTGTCCAAATAGACCAGCGGCTTTCCATAGACTTCCATATCCAGAATTGGAAAATCTCTTCGAATGGCTTCTACGTCGTAACCGTTCGTCTTTACGGAACTTTGCTCACCCGACATGGCGGCGTCCTTTTCCGTGAGTATCAAGCCACCCAACAACTTCCTGTCGGCATGCATCCCGGATGGGTTCGTCGTCAATGCGCTCAAGCACTTCCGTCAAAAACGCTTCAACCAAGAGGGCCCGCGCTGTTACCTCATCGATGCCACGAGAGCAAAGATAGAAGAGCTGTTCTTCGTCAATATCACCGGTTGTCGCGCCGTGAGCGCATTTCACATCATCGGCGAAAATCTTGAGCTCAGGCTTTGCGTCAATTTCAGCTTCGTCAGACAACAGCAGTGTTTTAACCAGCTGGCGGCCATCTGTGTGCTGCGCATCTTTGGCAACCGTCACCTGACCCTGATAAACACCTCTGGACTTTTCATCCAAGACACCTTTGAAAACCTGGCTGCTCTCGCAAGAAGGCACTGCGTGATCAATGAATGTGGTGTTGTCACAATGCTGCGTACCGGTACCGAGAAAGATACCGTCTAGCTGAATGTAGCCGCCTTCGCCCCGGAACGTGCCATGTATTTCGTTTCGGCAAAGACCCGCCCCACCATTTGAGTAGAACCCCCTAAAGGACGCATTCGCACCTACGGACAGTAATTGAGTTGCGAGATGGTTAGCCTGTAGCCCTTCTTTCTGCAGCTTTACATGAGCTAACTGCGCGTCGTCGGCCACATAAAACTGCGTAGCGACACTCGCGAAATAGTCTTCGATCAAAGTGCTCTCATGGGACTCCAGAATTGTCGCCGCCGCCCCTTCACCAACGTGAACAATGTTCCGAAGGAAGCTGGACGGGCTATCGTCATGTCCCGTTCCACTGGTTACGAACCGCAGATAGATTGGCTTACCTACCTGTACACCTGGGGCCACACGCAAAAGAACGCCGTCCCTCATGAGAGCGGTATTTAGCGCCAAGACAGAATGCTCCGCCGGTTGTTGGTCGGCACTCAGTAATTCTTCGGCCCAATTCGGCAGCTCTGTGACTGACGCAAGCGACACCGCTTCCACACCCTGCGGAAGATCCGCTGTCTTGGAAAGATCAGGGCGATAAAATCCGTTCACGAACACAAATGTATAGGCATCAATATCAGAAAACGCTGATGAACCATCGATGCCGCCTTCGAAAGGCGCGGGCTTGGAAAATGATTTCTTCCCGATAAATGTTAAGTCTGTGTACTTCCATTCTTCCCGCCGCTTGTTCGGCAGGCCAAGATCGCGATAGGCGGCAAAGCTCTGCTCACGCAAAGCATTCAGTGAAGCCCCTTTGGGGCTGGCTTCAAAAAAGTCGGTGAATGGCTGGGTGGATGATACTGGATCTGGCATGATTCTGGTCCGTTGTCCCTACGCAGCATCCGAAACGATGTCGCCATACCCGGAGTCTTCAAGTTCCTTGGCGAGTTCCTTACCACCGGAGCGAACGATCTTGCCATTCGCCAATACATGCACTTGATCCGGTACGATATAATCCAATAGCCGCTGATAGTGCGTGATCACCACCATCGACCGGTCCGGCGAACGCAGCATGTTAACCCCTTCGGAAACGATTTTAAGGGCATCAATATCGAGGCCGGAATCTGTCTCATCCAGAACCGCCAGTGTTGGCTCGAAAAGCGACATTTGAAGAACTTCGTTGCGCTTCTTCTCACCGCCGGAAAACCCAACATTGAGCGGACGCTTCAACATCTCTTCTTTGATTTTAAGTTCCTTCGCCTTGCCGCGGACAAGTTTCAAGAACTTCACGGCATCAAGCTCTTTCTCTCCACGCGCCCGCAATTGCGCGTTAAGCGCTGTACGAAGGAACGTCATGGTCGGCACGCCCGGAATCTCCAATGGATACTGAAATGCCAGAAAGACACCATTGGCCGCCCGCTCATCCGGCGACTGATCAATAATGCTCTCACCTTTATAAATGATGTCGCCTTTTGTGATATCGTAGCCATCGCGTCCGGAAAGAACATACGACAATGTACTCTTTCCGGATCCGTTCGGCCCCATAATGGCGTGAACTTCACCGGCCTTCACCGAGAGATTGACGCCCTTCAAAATTTCCTTGCCGTCAACAGAGGCATGTAAGTCTTTGATCTCTAGCATTTCGTTTCCCATTCGTAGCGGCTTAGCCGACACTGCCTTCAAGGCTAATTCCAACAAGTTTTTGAGCTTCCACCGCAAACTCCATAGGGAGTTGCTGAAGGACTTCCCGGCAGAACCCATTCACGATCAACGCAACGGCTTCTTCTTCGTCGATGCCGCGCTGCTGGCAATAGAAAAGCTGATCTTCGCTAATCTTTGATGTGGTCGCTTCATGTTCAACCACGGCAGATGGGTTTTTTGACTCAATATATGGTACGGTGTGGGCCCCGCACTCATCCCCAATCAACAGAGAGTCGCACTGAGTGTAATTGCGTGCACCTTTCGATTTGGCATGCATACTGACCAAGCCGCGATAGGTGTTCTGTGCCTTCCCGGCGGAAATACCCTTAGAGATAATCCGGCTGCTCGTGTTCTTGCCAAGATGGATCATCTTGGTTCCCGTATCAGCCTGCTGATAATTGTTTGCGATTGCGATTGAATAGAATTCTCCAACCGTATTGTCGCCCCTCAATATGCAGCTTGGGTATTTCCAGGTGACGGCCGATCCCGTTTCCACCTGGGTCCATGAAATTTTGGCATTGCGTTCTCGGCAATCGCCCCGCTTGGTCACGAAGTTGTAGATACCGCCAACACCATTCTCGTCGCCTGGATACCAGTTCTGAACGGTGGAATACTTAATCTCCGCATCTTCAAGGGCCACAAGCTCGACCACAGCGGCATGTAGCTGGTTTTCATCCCGCATGGGCGCCGTGCAGCCTTCCAAATAACTCACATAGGAACCTTTGTCGGCGATAATCAGCGTGCGTTCAAACTGACCAGTTTGGGCTTGATTGATGCGGAAGTAAGTCGACAGCTCCATCGGGCAACGAACGCCTTCAGGAATATAGACAAAAGAACCATCACTAAAGACCGCCGAGTTGAGCGTGGCGTAGAAGTTATCTGAATACGGAACAACTGTGCCCAGATACTTTCGAACCAGTTCCGGGTGGCTCTTGAGCGCTTCGGAAATGGGACAGAAAATAACGCCGGCTTCTTCCAGTTTGGCCTTAAAGGTGGTAGCCACCGACACACTGTCGAACACCGCATCCACGGCGACGCCAGCAAGCATTTTTTGTTCTGAAAGCGGGATGCCAAGCTTCTCGTATGTGCGCAATAGTTCCGGATCTACTTCATCCAGGCTTTTCGGGCGCTCCTGATTGGTCTTAGGCGCGGCATAATAATACGCATCCTGAAAATCGATATCAGGATAGTTCACCATCGCCCATTTTGGCTCATCCATTTCCAGCCAACGGCGATAGGCCTTGAGACGCCATTCCAGCATCCATTCCGGTTCATCCTTCTTTTCCGAAATAAACCGGATGATGTCTTCATTAAGCCCTTTGGGGGCAAGTTCCGTCTCAATATCCGTGACAAATCCATACTTGTATTTGTCGGAAGCAACGGAACTGACTTGATCGACTGTTTCCCGAACGGCAGCCATACTTTTCAACTCCTGTTAGACCGATCCACCGGCCGTTAATTCGGTTTTCTTCTGGCGGTTTGACCCCGTGGTCAAAAGACGCCCCCTAACCTCTCTCCAAGCGCTCAGGAAACGATCTATGTCCGCTTCCGTTGTCGCCCAGCCAAAACTGACGCGGATAGATGCCGCGGCGAAATCATCATTCCAGCCCATGGCCGAGATGACATGTGATTTTGACACTTTCCCGCTCGAGCAGGCTGAGCCGGCGCTGACGGCAACACCCGCCAGATCCAATGCCATCACAGCCGTTTCAGACTGTATTCCTGCTTCTGCAAAACAAACCGTCGTCGGCAACCGGGGGGCTTCCTCGCCAAAAATGACAACGTTCGCGGAGATTTCACGCAAACCCTCTTCCAGTTTTCTTTGAAAGTCAGCCAAGCGGCGCCACAATTCTTGATCGTCGTTCGACTGACGCGCGGCTTCGGCGAAGCCAAGAGCACCGCCGAGGTTCTCCGTTCCGCTCCGGTAGCCGAGCTCCTGACCACCGCCCGACAATGTCGGCGCGAGATGCAAGTCGGAGCGAAACAACAACGCACCAATTCCAAGCGGGCCGCCGATCTTGTGGGCAGACACAGAGACCAGATCTGCTTTGTCCAAACTGTTCTCTGCACCTGCTTTCGCAAAGCTTTGAACCCCGTCCGTATGAAGCAGCGCCCCCTTTTCCCGACAGATGTCGGACGCCTCCGACACGGGCTGCACAACCCCCGTCTCATTATTGGCCGTCATTAAGGAGACCAGCGTCTTCTCTTGCGCTTGGTCCAACTTGTCTGACAAGTCGGCCAAATCCAACTGGCCGTTTTTCCGAGTGCGGACGAAGGTTACTTTCAAATCTAATTTCGCAGCCGGCTCCGTTACGGATGGGTGCTCAATCTTAGACAGCAAAAGATGCTTGACGCCCAATTGCCAGGCTCCGCCAATGGCAAGGTTATTGGCTTCTGTTCCCCCGGACGTGAACACCAATCGCATATCCGGGCGTTTGGTTATCGATAGAATATCGTCTCGCGCATCCTCCAGAAGGCGGCGCGCAACGCGCCCGGCCCTGTGCACAGACGAAGGATTTCCTGGCGTGGTCAAGCCTCGGCAAACCGCTTCCTCCACACCCGGCCGCACTGGGGCGCTGGCGTTGTAGTCCAGATATGTGGCGATGGCCGCCATCAGCTCTGTAGCCCTTCCGGTACCGGCCGTTCCAAATGAAGATCCGGATTTGCGCCGGAAGTTTGACTTGGCCCAGGCTGATGCACCCCGAAACGGCTGGCAGTGCCAATAAGGCGGCGCTCAACAACGTCTTCCAGGGTAACCGAACTCAGATACAAGTGAACTTGCTGGCTCAGCCCATCCCACAAATCATGGGTAAGGCAACGCCCTCTGCTTGCGATACAGCCCTCGGGGGACCCGGTATGGCAACGGGTGGCCCGGATCGGCTCGTCAGCTGCCAGGATGATGTCTGAAATTCGAATTTCTGCAGCTGGGCGGCTCAGCGAATATCCGCCACCTGGTCCACGAACGCTGTCCAATAGGCCGCTCCGGCGCAGTTTCGCGAAGAGCTGCTCTAGATATGACAACGAAATCTCTTGCCGCTCAGCAATATCCGCGAGAGCAACAGGATTCCCTTTGAAGGAGGCGGCCAGGTCTACCATCGCCATGACCGCGTAACGTCCCTTAGTGGTCAGTTTCATAAGGTCAGTCCAAACATTTCCTATGCCTATTTCGTTCGACCACACCCGTTATCCGAGAGGCCAGAACAGAAAAAATCGTGCCTTTACCGACGTTGGGCCGAATTCTTACTTGTCATCAGAGGGTTAGCTTCTGTATGACACTTTCTTCCACAGCGCGGATAGATCGGAACAGCCTCTCAATTGAGGCGGGTTTCGTACCGGCACAACGGCGATATAGATAAACCCAGTAAATAAGTCAAGAAATCTGGCCCTCTTAATCGGCACAAATGTGGGATTTTTGGTCAAAACAATCATGAAATACCGACCAACATAGTTGGTTTAATTTTCGCAGAACGCTCAACACCAAAGGCAGATCGCGCTTACCATGCCAGAAGTTATCTTTACCGGCCCCTCGGGCCGACTCGAAGGCCGGTACCAACATACTGAGGGCGAAAAGACCCCGGTGGCCCTCATTCTCCACCCACATCCCCAGTTCGGCGGCACGATGAACAATCAGATCGCCTACGAGCTGTTTTACACCTTCAAACGGCGTGGGTTCTCGGTACTTCGGTTCAATTTCCGCGGCGTCGGCCGCAGCCAAGGTGTTTTCGACAATGGCGTTGGTGAGCTATCGGACGCAGCCTCCGCCCTTGATTGGCTACAGAGCATTAACTCAAATGCTTCGGACTGCTGGATCGCTGGTTTTTCCTTCGGCGCTTGGATCGGAATGCAGTTGCTGATGCGGCGACCGGAGATTTCCGGCTTCATATCCGTTTCCCCACCGGCCAACATGTACGACTTTTCGTTCTTGGCCCCTTGCCCCTCATCCGGCTTAATTGTTCACGGGCAGGCTGATCAAGTCGCTCCCGAAGCCGACGTGGATAAGCTGGTCGACAAACTTAAGCAGCAAAAAGGCATCGTTATTGACCACGTCAAAGTGCCCGGCGCGAACCATTTTTATGATGATCAGATCCCTGAGCTAATGGGCCATGTGGAATCGTATCTGGACATGCGACTGGGCACTCAAGAAGAATAGACGCCTGTGGCGCAAAAGACTTTTGTGATCCGCAACGCGTTCCACCTAAAGCACCGTAAACGAACTGTGTCGTCCCATGACCAATTTGAAGTCGGACCTACTACATACACTGACCGAACGCGGCTACATCCATCAGTGCACAGACTTAGAAGCACTGGATAAAGCCGCAACCGAAGGCACCATTACGGCCTATAACGGCTTCGACTGCACCGGCCCCAGTCTTCATATCGGCCACCTGTTACCTATTATGATGCTGCGCATCCTGCAAAGGACGGGGCACAAGCCAATCGTCTTGCTGGGTGGCGGGACCACAAAAATCGGCGACCCAAGCGGCAAGGATGAAAGCCGCAAAATGCTGGACGATAGGACGATCGACAGCAACATCGAAAGCATTGGCAAATCGTTCAGCCGGTTCCTCAGCACAGGCGATGGCACAACAGACGCTATCTTTGTGAACAACGCTGACTGGCTGGAAGACCTTGGATACATTTCTCTGCTGCGAGACATCGGCCCCCATTTCACAATCAACCGCATGCTGACGTTTGATAGTGTGAAACTCAGGCTCGACAGGGAACAGCCGCTAACGTTCCTGGAATTCAATTACATGATCCTCCAGGCCTATGATTTCGTAGAACTCAGCCGCCGCTATGGATGCACGCTGCAGACCGGTGGCTCCGATCAGTGGGGCAATATTGTCAATGGCGTCGAACTGGGCAGACGGTTAGACGGTAAGCCGCTTTATGGTTTAACCTGCCCGCTCATCACGACCTCATCGGGCGCCAAGATGGGTAAGACCGCCGCCGGCGCGGTATGGCTTAACGAAGACATGCTGTCGCCCTACGATTACTGGCAATACTGGCGCAACACTGAAGACGCTGATGTTGGCCGCTTCCTGAAGCTGTTTACGGATTTGCCTTTGGACGAGATCGCCAAACTCGAAGCTTTGTCCGGCAATGAAATTAACGAAGCCAAGAAAGTTCTCGCCAACGAAGCAACGGCTTTGGCCCATGGGGAAGATGCCGCCAAGCTTGCCGCCGAGACCGCAAGACAAACCTTTGAAGAAGGGCGCACGTCCGCCGACTTGCCGACCGTGGAACTCGACACCGCGCTCCTGAAAGAAGGCATGCTTGCCGCCAAATTGGTTCATCATGCCGGACTTACCGCATCCGCGAGTGCTGCGCGGCGTGACATTAAGGGTGGTGGCGTCCGCCTTAATGATCAGGTGGTCTCAGATGAAAAAGCGACTGTGGGCGAAAGCGACTTGAACGCAGACGGTATGATCAAAGTTTCTCTTGGCAAAAAGAAGCACGTCTTGATCAAGCCTGTTTGAACAGGCCTTATTGGACGGTCGGTTTCAGCTTAGGTACAATTGTATCTTCCTGGCCGATCTGGAAGATGCGCCGAAGGAATCCAGGCGCCAAACCCGACAGCGGATTGACCGCGATTTTGGGTTCTTCTAATGGCCCCTGAATATTGTAGGTGAAGGCAAAGAGCCCTTCCCCTTCGCGAGAAACCAACAGTTGACCGACCACGGGCACATAGCCGATTGCGCTATTGATGGAATAAGACGGAACGATTGTACCGGTTAGATCAAGCGTATCCTGGTTCTGATCGATCGCACCGCCGACGGTAATGCCGATTGCGGGCCCAAGCGCTTGGCTACGGTCGAAGCTGATCCGCCCATTGCGAATCTGAAATGGCACAAAGAACCGGTCAAAACCAATGCCGTCTCTGTTCAGGAGGTCCTGCGCGCCTTGGGGCGATCCCGCCATAAGAAGTTGAGCAAGAATTGGCGCATTCACGACGCGGAAATGCTTCATCGACAACTCACCGTTGGTGATCAACTGCAAATCATCTTCTGGCGCCACATCCCCGCTCGTTCCGTCGGCAAGTTCGGTAAGCTTGGCAAATAGATCAAGCTGCCCCTCCATGAGCTGATCGGTAAAATTCACACCCCGCAAGAGTTTCCCAGCGTCCGATGCTGTCAAACGCATGCGTCGCTCGACGTCACTGATTGGATCGATCGCCGCAAATACGACACCGCCATCGACAAAAGTACCTTCGAAATCCGCCTGAGCAATCCGCCCACCCGTGTCGTGCAACTGCCCCTTCACATCTTTTAGGACTACATCGTTTGCCAATGTGAGTGTGTCGAGCCCCAATGCGACATCAAGCGCCTTTGGTGACGCGGCCTCTGCATTATCCGGCGCGCTATTGTTCAAGATTCGATCAATCAGCCCACTGATGTTCAGCGCCTCGCCCTTTACAGACAAGTCGGTTGCCGTCGGCGAATTTTCAAATTTGATAACTGCATCCGTTTCGGTACCGAGCTTGAACTCTTCAAAATCCGCGCGTTTAACAAAGCCCGCATCGGCGATCGTCACATGCCCACGCAGGGTCGCATCTTCCGCATCAAACCGAATGGTCTTGAAATCCCAGCCTCCCGAGGGAACTGACGAGACTGAGATCTGTCCCGTCGCTGCCTTCCCTGCAGGCTTTGTCCATCCCATTTCCTGGATATCCAGCGTAGCACCGGTGAAATCTGCCTCGAGCATGGCTGAATCGATATCTTGCCCTTGCCCACGCAACGTTAGCTGAACATCAGCATCAGACATGAGGTAACGCGACAGGTCGGCACCAAATGTCTTTGCATCCGCTCCATCAAGTTTGGCCGCCACCTTAATCTCTGTGGGCAGCGCAACCGCCTCAAACTCTTCGCGCCACGAAACATTCGCTTCTACTGTGCCGATATTCAGCGCACCGATGGCATCAAGATATGTATTCGTCACGACGATTTCCGCATCGCCACCATCGATTCCCACATCATTCAATACATTAGGTATTTGCAGATTGGTAAGCTGCGCCCGCCCGTCAAAGCCCACATCTTTAAAGGCGAGATCCCGGAGAAGCGGCAAGGAGACCTTCAACCGCAACTGAGTACTCCCACCAACCAATTGAGGGTCAACGCCGAATTCGCTCGGATAGCCCAATGGATCCAGGTCTAGGATTCTCAACAACTCCTTTGTTTCACCGGTAAGCGTAACGGAAATATCACCCAGAGAAGGCCGGCGATGAAGCTGGGTGATAAAGACCCGCCCATTGCTGACTTTCATGCCGCCCGTCGCCCCACCGGTCATGGTGAGTTCAAAACTGTCACCGTAAAGAGTGGCTTTACCTTTACCGTTTCGGACAGGCGGCAGACCGTTGATGTATTTCACCGAAATGCCCGAATAAGAGAAATCAAACCGCAGGGCGTCGTCCGGCAGTTTGGGGCTGTCTAGTGCCCCTTGAGGAATGTCGACGCGCAGTTTACCGTCATAGAGCTGGCCATTCTCCAAATTGGCGACGATCCAGTCATGGGCCCCGTTTGCAACTTCAATCGGCCAGAGAGACGGAAACAGATCCACATCGAATTTTTGGAACGTTCCGTCCAGCTTAATGGGCGGCGAACGACTTCCAAACTGCTCTACCTCACCGGAAACCTGAAAACTGCTGTCTCCTCTGCGCAGCAAAGCTGATTCTATCTCCAAACGGTCTGAAACCGCCGTCCATCGGCCTCGTAGCGCGAGAAGGTCGACCTTGCCATTTTCGGTGAAGACATTCGGTAAATTGAGCTTTATGTCCGAAATTTCCACGTCGAAGTAGGACGCTCTCAAGCCACCTTGCTTGGCGAAAGAAAGATCCACTGTTCCGACAGCGGCCATGGCCCCCTCTTCGGCCGTCAGGTCCAGTCGATCGATCAAGACCCGGCCGGTGGAGGCATCGTACTCTACATGGGCGACCGCCTGGCTCACCGTGAGTGCATCACCGTTTAACAGCGGTGGCTCAATCGTTCCATCGCGTGCGGAGAGTTCGGCGGCAGCCGACACCAGCTCGCCGTCGGCCGACATAGCCAGTTCGAAGCTTCCGGAGAGAGGCAGATTTATCCCCTTAAAACCTCCAAATCCGTCTCCGACGCTTTGAAGTTTGGAAAGCACCACATCTTCAAGCTGACCTTCGATGTCCAAAAATTGGCCATCTGGATCCAAGAATCCGGAAACATCTATTTGCCAAGGAGCATCGCCAAAATCGAGTGCCGCAGAAACATAACCAGCAATACCGCCTTCTTGCCGCCTCACGCCAAGAAGCGCGTTAGGCGCCCGCCAATAAGTCTGGCTCGGCTGATCGAAGAAAATCAGTTTGGCGTCGCTGATCTCAAATTCGCGTAAGTAAGTAGCTGGCCGGTCCGGTTCCGGTGCTTCGGAAAACACATCCACAATCTCTTCAAGAATGGGCTTCTCTTGATCTGACTGGGATATTTCCTGATCGTCTCCGCCAACCCCCACATTGAAGGATCCATCATTCTTGCGGATGATGGTTGCCGACGGGCCAATGAGCGATATGCGGGTCGGCGCGACGACCCCTCGTGTGAGACCGATAGCACTAAGCGCCACTTCCATTTCCGGCACACGCGCAACAGTGCTGCCTTTGCCGGAAGCAAGCACGACATTGATCAGCCTTAACTGAAGGTCGCGATCATCCGCCGACCAGCGTAGGACAAGATCGCCAACGGTGACATCCAGACCTTCTAGGGTCTCATCGAGTGTTTGTTCGACATAAGACGTCAGCGGCCCAAGAGAAATTGGACCTGACATGAGCCGGAAAGCAAGGCCCGCCACAAGCAAGACTGCAACCAAACTAAACGCTGCCAGAGCACGCTTGACCCACTTTGAGGCAACCAATCTCACAAATCCACAATGCCCCTTGCATCGGCAATGACACCACGAGGCCCATTGCCTCGCGCAATTTCCACTAGCTGTCTGACGGCTCTCTTCTTTACTTCTGACTCTGGATTATCGGCACGAAAATTCTTGTGTCGAATAAATTTGGGATTTGACCTAAATGCTCTATCTCACATCCAAAGCGGTTTTGGTTTCTTTTGTCTTTCTGACAAATCCCGCCCCCAAATCAGGAGAGGAGGCTATTTAGCATGGCGAAACAAATTGAAGAAGGTTCTAAGGCACCCGCCTTCAGCCTTCCCACGGACACGGGCGACAAAATCGCTCTGAAAGACCTGAAGGGTCAAAATGTTGTTCTTTACTTCTACCCCAAAGACGATACGCCCGGATGCACCAAAGAAGCCATCGGCTTTACGGAGAAGCTCAAAGATTTCAAAAAACTAAACACCGTTGTTATAGGGGTGTCGAAAGATACGGTCGAAAAACACGGCAAATTCCGTGCGAAACATGACCTTGGGATCGTCCTCGGTTCTGATGCTGAAAGTGAAATTGTCGAAAAGTATGGGTCATGGGTCGAGAAAAACATGTATGGCAAGAAATACATGGGCATTGAGCGGTCAACGTTCCTCATCGATGGAGCTGGCAAAATCAACAAGATCTGGCGAAAAGTTAAGGTGCCAGGTCATGTAGACGCTGTTCTGGCCGCTGTGAAAGACATTTAAACAGCTCTTCTGAAAGCAAACTTAAATACATGAAAACGGCGTCCAATTTCGATTCTCTGAGTGCGGGCGCCGCCCTTGTGCTGACAACCGCAGACACACGACAAAAAGCTGAGCTCGCGGGGCTGGTGGCTAATCGATGGCGAACTCCACCCAAACTGCCTTTGGGGGACGTTATGCCGCCGGAGCGTCCGGCACGGCCAGTTAAACCACCCCTGCTACCCCCTCGGGATATGCCGAAGCGGCGAATGGGGGGCAAGGCCGGACGCGTGGCACTTCTGCATGCCATCGCCCATATCGAGCTCAACGCCATCGATCTTGCTTTCGACCTGATAGGGCGCTTCCTCCCCCGGTTAGCTGATACCGACCAAGAAGATTTTGCTTCGGATTGGATTCGGGTCGGTTCAGAAGAGGCTAAGCACTTTCTCATGCTGGAACGATGCCTGGAAAAATATGAGGCATCCTATGGCGACCTGCCCGCTCATGACGGTCTATGGGAAGCCGCGCAAGCCACACAGTCGGACTTGCTCGGCCGTCTTGCGGTCGTTCCCATGGTCCTTGAGGCAAGGGGGCTGGATGTGACGCCCAAGATGATTGGCCAATTTGAGAAAGCTGGCGATGAAGAAGCCGCTGCTGCTCTTCAAACAATCTATCAAGATGAAATCGGCCATGTTGAGATCGGAACGAAGTGGTTCCGAAGGCTTTGTAAAGAAGGGAACAAAGAGCCCGTCACAACCTTCAAGAGCCTTGTTTCTCAATACTTTAAAGGAAGTCTGAAGCCCCCGTTCAACGACACTGCCCGGTCCCAGGCAGGCCTTTTACCCCAATTTTACCAAAACTCGATTGACTAGATTTCGGCTTCATTGACCGCGATTGCCTAAAACTAAGGTCCAGAGCCGGTTAAGTGCGACTAAGTGCTTGCAATTTCGACAAGGATTAGGTGGAATGCCATTTGCGTGGGGCGTTAAAAAGTGAATCGAGGGAAGCTTCCTATGACCACAAGGATTGTGGCCGGCGTTAGGGACTTTTTCCAGAGGTATTTCCCGGAGCGTCAGCTGTACCATCGGTGTCATGGTTCAGTTCAATTTATGACGTTATCGGCACCCGTTCAGGTTAGCCTTTTGGTGGTGTCATTAGGCTTTCTATGCTGGGTAGCGTTTGCCTCTGTAAATGTAGTCTTTAAAGACCAGATTATAGCGGCAAAAGAGGAACGATTTAACTCAATGGAGGCCGCGTTTCAGGGCAAACTCTCTGAAATGCAATCAGCCTACGACGATTTGAATGCGTCCCTGGTTTTAACCCAAGAGAAATTCGCAGACGCAACCTCAGAGCTTGAGGCGAAACATCTGCAACTCTCCCAAATCATTGCACATCAGCAGACAATACAGAATGGCATTGAAGACATGCGCCGCAAGCTTGCGGCCATGGGGCAAGCCACGAAACAGTTTGCTGCTCTGGACGAGAAGACCGGCAATTCATCCAACAAGCTGCTGATGAGCGTGACCGAGCTGGAAGTCTCACCACGCCAGTCTAAAGTACAAGGGTCATTCCTGGGCGGTGCATTGGCGACAGTCACAGCGGCCGTTCAGAGTGCTCGCACCTCCGAAGATGATTCGGAAATCGCGACCGCCTTAGGCGCGGAAACGCAGCGCATCGATTTGCGTTTGTCGAGCCTGACAGCAGCACAGAAAGAGTTTGTTAACTCGCTGGAAGAAAACACGGTCCAGACCGTCAACGAACTGGAATCGATTATGGCGGTCACTGGCCTGGATGTAGGCCAGCTTGTGGAGCGTACCGCATCGGCACCGGCCAATCGCGGCACTGGGGGGCCGGTCATCAGCCTTGCCGACATGGACCGGCTCACGGATGCCGAATATGAGGACAGCGATTTCGGTAAACAGGTATACCGCCTGGTGCGGCATCTCGATCGTCTGTCCACTTTGCACAATGCTCTGACAGCGATGCCGCTGATAACGCCGATTGATCCCAATTCGCGCATCTCTAGCCCATTTGGACGCCGGTACGACCCAATTACAAAACGCCCAGCGTTCCACTCTGGCATCGATTTGGTGGGGCCATACAAAACCCCCGTGCTGGCAACAGCTCCGGGGAAGGTCACATTCGCCGGCCGCCGTGGTCCATATGGCCGTTTGGTCGAAGTTGACCATGGGGGTGGATTTAAGACCAGATACGGCCACCTCTATCGCATTTCTGTTAAGAAGGGCGAGTATGTAGACTTGCAGCAGCAGGTGGGGCTGCTTGGATCATCAGGCAGAAGTACTGGGCCCCATGTCCATTACGAAGTTTGGTACAATGGGAAACTGAGAAACCCAGGCAAGTTTTTCGAGGCAGGTCGTTATGTTTTCAAAAAATAAGAATAACAATAGTAACGCGAACAAAGCCGCCCCTGCGAATGCAGCGGCGATCCCCTCAGCCAAGAAAGGCGGACGTGCAGCACCGTCTTTGATTTCGGTGGATGTTGTCTTAACCGGCAACATTACTGCGGGCGGAGACATGCAGGTGGACGGTACCATCGAGGGGGATATCCACAGTAATTCCCTCACTGTCGGCGACAAGGCCTCTATCCAGGGGGAAATCGTTGCCGATGAAGTAATTGTCCGTGGCCGCATCATTGGCAGTATTCGGGCGCGCCGCGTCCAGCTTTGCAGCACATGCCACGTGGAAGGCAATATCCTTCACGAAGCCTTAGCGGTGGAGACCGGAGCATTCTTCGAAGGCAATTGCCGTCATTCTTCCGACCCCATGTCCGAAGGAAAAAAAACAGCGGCGGCTAAACCGGCAAGCCGTGAATCGATTTTCACGCCCGCATCTGACTCAAAGGACGGTTCGGAAGCTTCCAAAGAAGCGGCGGGCATTAAGTCAACAAAGCCAAGCCCGGAAGCCCGCAAACCTCAACCGGCGGACGGCCCTAAAAAGCCATAGTTCCCAAAGGCAAGTTACGATTTTTCTTAAAGGGCCGGCTTCAACGCCGGCCTTTTTGCTGGCGGGATAAAGGCCCCAACGACATTAGTCTAAATCAGCGACGTCTGCGGATTCACCCTGAACTCTGGCGGCCAGCGCAGCGGCCATAAAGTCATCCAAGTCTCCGTCCAGGACGTTTTGAGGGCTGGAACTTTCCGTACCCGTGCGCAGGTCTTTGACCATCTGATAGGGCTGCAGAACATAGGATCGGATCTGGTGTCCCCAGCCGATGTCGGTTTTGCTTTCCGCTTGGGCTTGAGCCGCCTCTTCTCTCTTTTGCAGTTCCGCCTCGTAGAGTCTGGACCGCAGCATATCCCAGGCCTGGGCACGGTTCTTATGCTGCGACCTCTCATTTTGGCATTGCACGACGATGCCCGAAGGTTCATGCGTAAGGCGCACGGCGCTGTCCGTTTTATTCACGTGCTGACCGCCGGCCCCACTGGCACGATAAGTATCCACACGAACGTCTTTTTCATTAATCTCGATACTGATTGTATCGTCCACCACGGGATACACCCAGACGCTGGCGAAACTCGTATGTCGGCGGGCATTTGAGTCGAACGGAGATATACGCACAAGGCGATGAACACCGGATTCGGTTTTCAGCCAACCATAGGCATTCGCTCCTTTGATCAAGAGCGTGGCGGATTTGATGCCGGCCTCTTCGCCGTCATTCTGCTCGATCAGTTCTACTTTGTGACCATGAGCATCCGACCAGCGCTTGTACATGCGAAGAAGCATGCTGGCCCAATCCTGGCTTTCCGTTCCCCCCGCGCCCGCATGGACTTCAAGGTAGGTGTCGTTGCCATCGGCCTCACCGGAGAGAAGCGTCTGAAGCTCCATCTTACCGGCCTTATCCCTTAGCGCGGCGATCGCGGCCTCGGCTTCTCCTACGACCTCTTCGTCACCTTCGGCATTCCCAAGCTCAATAAGCTCAACACTGTCATTGAGTTCGGTCTCAACCGCCAGATATTCTGAAATTGACGCGTCCAGCTGATTGCGTTCACGCATCAACGATTGAGCTTTTGCAGCGTCGTTCCAAAAATCCGGCCCTTCGGAGAGAGCGTTTAACTCCTCAAGGCGCTTTTGGGCATTCTCCCAGTCAAAGATGCCTCCTCAGCAGTTCCAACGACTGCTTGATTTCATCGACGATGTTCTGTGTTTCAGTACGCATAGCGAAGGACGTTAGGTTAGGCCGCGAAAAAGATCACGGACCCTAATTCACGATTCTCTCTGGGTAAAGCTGGCGAAGTTGGATGATCTTCTGCTGACTAGTACAGGCCACCTGTCCCTGAACCAAGAGCACCGCCGCCATTGCTGCCGTCCGACGCTCCGATGACCTGCTGTGGGCCACCCGGTTCCGTGCCTGGCTTAAAGGCCTCTAGAATAACGGGGTAGTCGCCTGGCTGGGCCAAAAGGCCGGTCTTGGCGTTTACACGGACCAAACGAATTCCCGGAGGAATTCGGAATGGTATGGCTGGCTGCGTGCCAACCGCTTCCTTCATGAAATCCCGGAAGATTGGCGCCGCCACACGACCGCCGGTCTCCGCACGCCCCATTTTACGGGGATTGTCAAAACCGACATAGACGCCCACCGCGATGTCGGGGGCAAAACCAACGAACCAGGCGTCACGCTCTTCATTCGTCGTGCCTGTCTTTCCTGCAAGTGGCCGCCCTACGGCTCTGATCGAACCGCCGGTTCCCCGCTGAACAACGCCTTCCAGCATCGACACCACTTGATAGGCAGTGCCGGAATCGATCACCTCTTCGCGGATATCCGGGATTTCAGGCTCTTCCTGGTTCTGCCAGGAGGATGCATTACATTCGTCGCACGGTCTGTTGTCGTGCTTGAAAATGGTCTTGCCACGCCGGTCTTGAATTCGGTCAATCAAGGTTGGCGTGATGCGGCGTCCGCCGTTCACAAGCATTGCATAGGCCGCTGTCAGCTTCTGAAGCGTTGTCTCACCCGCCCCCAGCGCCATAGACAGTTGGAGCGGCATGTCATCGTTGATGCCGAAGCGTCGTGCCAACTCGACAATGGGCTCCATGCCGATATTCTGAGCCAGACGCACTGTCATCACGTTTCGGGATTTCTCAACACCCAAGCGCAGCGTGGAAGGACCGTAAAACTCGAGGCTATAGTTTTCCGGCTTCCAAAGATCGAGGCCGGGGCCCTGGTCCATTACAAATGGCGCATCAAGCACTAAGCTCGATGGCGTAAAGCCCTGGTCCAAAGCCGCCGCATAAACAAACGGCTTGAAAGCGGAACCGGTTTGCCGGTCGGCTTGCGTGGTTCGGTTGAACTCACTTTCCTGAAAACTGAAGCCGCCCGCCATGGCCAGAATACGCCCAGTATGCGGATCAAGCGCAATCAGGCCGCCATTAACCGCCGGAATTTGGCGAAGGGTATATAGGGGCTCGTCGCCATCACCAGCGTCCTCACCTTGTAGACGCTCGACGTAGACTACATCACCCTTTTTAAGTACGTCGCTCGGCTTGTTGACTTCACCGCCAACTTTTTCGCCTTTCAGCCAGGGCCGCGCCCATTCGATCTCTTCCATCGGAATACGGCCGGACTCACCGTCTTTGAGGCCGACCAATGCCGAATCCTCGCGCAACGCCAAGACGACACTCGCCTCCCATGGAGCAATATCGTTCGGTACACGGACGGCCTTAAGCTGTTCGAGCCAATTTTCGTCCGCCGCGATCTTAGCGACCGGGCCACGCCAGCCATGGCGCCGGTCATAAGAGATCAACCCTTTGCGAAGCGCCCTATGCGCAATATTTTGAAGGTTGGTGTCCAGTGTCGTCCGGATCGAAAGACCGCCGTCATAGAGTTCATCTTCGCCATAAATATCGAAGACTTCTCGGCGCACTTCCTCAGCAAAGTATTCGGCTTCAACCACCTGAGCGCCATAGGCTCGCGGAAAGACCACCAGATCCTCAGCCTTCGCAGTCTCTACCTGTTCAGCCGAGATGTAACCATTTTCTGCCATGCGCGACAGAACCCAATCACGGCGGGCGATGGCCTGATCTTTGCGGCGGATCGGATGATAGTTGTTCGGAGCTTTCGGAAGCGCCGCGAGATAGGCAATCTCACCCAGCGTCAGTTGATCCAGTGACTTCTCGAAGTAGTTCAGCGCCGCTGCAGCGACCCCATACGAGGCGAACCCCAGATAGATTTCATTCAGATAGAGCTCAAGGATCTCGTCCTTAGAGAATGTCTGTTCAATCTTCAGAGCGATCAGCGCTTCCTTGAGTTTCCGGTTGAGGGTGACTTCACTCGACAGCAGGAAGTTCTTCGCGACCTGCTGTGTAATCGTTGAGGCGCCTTCGAGCCGGCGGTTGTTCATGTAGTTCGAGACGTTTTCAACGGACGCTCTCAGAACACCCTGAACATCGATGCCGGGGTGGGAATAAAAGTTCTTGTCTTCAGCAGACAGGAAAGCCGCTTTCACCGCATCCGGGATAGAGGTAATCGGGACGAACAAACGGCGCTCTCTTGCATATTCCGCAATCAAGCTGCCGTCGCCTGCATGAACCCGTGTTGTCACGGGCGGCTGGTAGTCCGCCAGCTTGTCATAGTCCGGCAGTTCTTCATTCAGTTGCCAAAGATAATAGGCCCCGGCAATCGCCGCCCCCACGGCCACTATCGTCAATGACGCAAAAACAAAAGCCGCAATTCTTATCAGCATACTCTCGGCCCTATATGATCCCCTTGGGAAGCGCGCCCCACGCCGACCCTAACCTCATGTGCTAACCGGCACTTTAACACCAGCTTCGTGGCAAAGCTGTCACGATATTCGGATTTTTCCAGGAAAAATCGAAGATTTGGTGGATTTATTTGGTGAATGTGGCGCCGTAATGGCAGTTTTTTATCAAGGGGCCCAATCTGCCCGTTTTTCCCCCGGAAGGCTTTGAAAATAGCCATCGAGGCCTTTCGTAATCGCCTTAGAGATCTCAGTGCGCCACTTACTCGATCCTAGGTTTTTCTCGTCATAAGTATTTGATAAATAACCAAGTTCCACCAAAACGGATGGTATATCGGGTGCCTTCAGCACACGAAATCCGGCAAAACGATGGGTGTTCTTGATCAGACGAGTAACTTTCCCCAATTCCGGCATCAATTGGCGGGCAAACAATACGGAATGGTTCATGGTTTCCCGCTGGGCCAAATCGATCAAGATGCTTGTTACGTCATCCGTTTCATTCTTTAGATCGACCCCAGCGATTAGATCGGCCCGGTTTTCTTTCCGGGCGAGCGCGGCTGCTTCCTTGTCGGAAGCGACCTCCGAAAGTGTGTAAACAGATGCTCCTCGAAGGCTGGACTTTTTTGGCAACGAGTCCGCATGGAGCGAAATAAACACGTCTGCTTCGGCCCTGCGAGCCACATCTACACGTTGCCTTAACTCAAGAAAAATGTCGCTATCCCGTGTTAAGACCACCTTGTAGCGCCCTGTTTTTTCGAGCGTTTCCTTGAGTTTCTTCGCGGTCGCCAGCACAACAGCTTTTTCATATGTCCCGTTCTTGCCGATAGCGCCAGGATCAACGCCACCATGGCCGGGATCTAGAACGACCACCTTCTTTTTCCGGTTCTTCCGCTTTGCGTCGCCGAAATCTGGTTTTTGGACCGGCTGTCCAACGGCCGCGGAGCGACGTTCCGGCCATCCAGCTATTTTGGCAAAGGTCGCCGTATCTGTCGGCACGAGATCAACGACCAATCGATAAGCTTTTCCACCTTCAGGCGCCAAAACATGGGCTCGATCCACCTGAACCGGCCCCTCCATATCCAGCACAATGCGTGAATTGCCTGGCTTAAACAGCCCATAGCGGTAACCGCTGATCTGCCCTTTACCGAGAAGCTCCTGGCCCGGCTCCAGATCCCAGCTGACCTCTGGCAAATCAATGACAACCCGATACGGATCAGGCAGCAAAAATACAGTAAAATCAATAGATTGCGTCAGCTCTATGACAAAGCGCGTGGCTTTGGAATGAGCCCCCAGGCGGACATCGACGACCTCTGCTGTCGGCTCGGCCGAGAGCCTGGGCAAACCACCGAAAAGGAGCAAAGACGCCGCCATCGCGACACAGAAAAACGCGTTGAGAACAGTACGGATCATCGGACCTGATGAAGTAAAAATGGCGGCGATCCCTTGGTGTGATGGAAAAAGTTTACCATTTGGTTACCAATGCCCGCCCGATCCATTTAATCGGGTTTTAATCAAATTCGATCCATCGTCTATAGCATGAGCTTCGGGCGGCCATTTACAAGAATTGCTGATTGGCCTCTAACAATCATTCAAAACGTGATTGTGCCGTAACGGTCGCTCAGCATATCATGCAGTTGGTCGAGTCGAGAGATCGTTCTTGACCTCCACCAGAGCGCATCATTTAACTGCAAAACTAATGCGTTACTGGAAAAGAGAATTTTTGGGTTTCAGGTATCTGCCCATCGGTGATTTTTCAAACATCGATTGACGTTTACATCTTTAGTAGACAGGACAGCGCGAAATCCGGAAAATGCCAGGCTTAGGCTGCCCTCTAGTCAGGGCGCTGTGGCAGGGCGCGCTTCAATATCGGAGCGCTGGCCAATTCTGGCCGACTGACCTGAAAAGCCAATCAGACGGATTGGCACCGAACGTTTTTATGATTGACCTTACGAGTCTAAGCACATCAAACAATTTTGCTGCCCCCTGGCAATTGCCGCAGCATGTTTGGTCTTCGGGGAAGCTGAACGACGCAGTTGCGTCGACCACTTTCATTTCCCGGCTGGACTCCCACACAACCGGCACGACCCTGACGCGCCTCGCCGCGTTTTCGCTTGAACGGCTGAGACGCCCTTCGCGCGCCGCACGGCCGTGCCTTGGAGAATTTTTTAATGGGAAACAAAATGCTAATCGATGCGGCCCACCCGGAAGAAACCCGGGTGGTCGTATGTCATGGGAACCGCGTAGAGGAGTTTGATTTCGAATCTGCCGCGAAACAACAACTTCGCGGGAACATTTATCTGGCCAAAGTTACGCGGGTAGAGCCTTCGCTCCAGGCCGCATTCGTCGATTACGGTGGTAATCGGCATGGGTTCCTGGCCTTCAACGAAATCCATCCTGACTATTACCAAATTCCTGTCTCTGACAGAGAAGCCCTGATTGCGGAGCAACAGGAAGAAACAAGCCGTGCCGCGGAGCAGGATGAACTCGACGATCCCCATATGGCCGACGACGACGAGGAATATGTCGATCAAGCTGTGGAGGAAGATGAGGACGTATCCTCCCCTGACGACGAAGACGATATCGACGATCAAGATGAGGCGGACGAGATCAGGGCCGAGGAAGACTCTGAAGAGCCTATAGAAGCCTCAGAAGATGACGACCGAGCCGAAAGTATAGAACTGTCGGCTGAGGCCTCAGAAGAGACCGACGAAAATGAGGCGACGGAAGAAGTCGAAGACACTACTGCGGAAGTTTCGGCAGCTGACGATGCATCTCCGGCCGATGACACTGATGACATCGAGGCTGTTACCTCAAGTGACGAAGAAACAGAAGAAGATGGCGATGAGCCGGTTATTCGCGCTACGGAGGAAACCGGTCTCGATGTAGAGGCTAAGGTAAGCGATGAAATCGCGACCGAAGAAACTGAAACAGACGAAGACCAAAAAACCGAAGCGAAAAGCGGCAAAAGAGAGCGTAAGTCTTCCAATCGCCGCAGCGGTCGTCCCCGCCGCCGCCCTTACAAAATTCAGGAAGTCATAAAGCGCCGGCAAATTCTGCTGGTTCAAGTGGTCAAAGAAGAACGCGGCAATAAAGGCGCAGCGCTTACAACCTATCTCTCGCTCGCAGGCCGTTATTGCGTGTTAATGCCGAACACGGCTCGCGGCGGCGGCATTTCCCGAAAGATCACAAATGCCCGAGACCGCAAGCGCCTGAAAGGGATTGCAAACGAGTTGGAGATCCCGCAAGGCATGGGTCTCATTATCCGGACCGCCGGAGCCAATCGCACCAAGTCGGAAATCCGTCGTGACTTCGATTATCTTATGCGTCTTTGGGAAAACGTCCGTGATCTGACATTAGAATCGACGGCCCCTACTCTCGTCCATGAGGAAGGCAGTCTGGTCAAAAGATCTATTCGAGACTTGTACTCGAAGGAAATTGAGTCCGTCCTCGTTGAAGGGGAAAACGGATATAAGGACGCCAAGGGCTTTATGCGCATGCTCATGCCGAGCCATGCCAAAAACGTCAAAAGGTACAAGGATCGCATTCCGCTCTTCCAACGCTACAAGGTTGAGCAGCAATTGGATTCCATGTTCAGCCCAACGGTGGAACTGCCATCGGGTGGATACATCGTTATCAACCCAACGGAAGCGCTTGTTTCGATCGACGTGAACTCAGGCAGAGCCACACGCGAGCACAATATCGAAGACACGGCCCTTAAAACCAATCTGGAAGCCGCCGAAGAAGTCTCCCGTCAACTGCGCCTGCGCGATATGGCAGGCCTTATCGTGATTGACTTCATTGATATGGAGGACAATCGCAACAACCGGGCGGTTGAAAAGAAACTGAAAGAGTGCCTGAGAACCGATCGAGCGCGCATCCAGGTCGGTCGCATCAGCATGTTCGGCCTTCTTGAAATGTCACGGCAACGTATGCGGTCGGGCGTTCTCGAAGGCAGCACGACCATGTGCCCGCACTGCGAAGGAACGGGTCTTATTCGTTCCACGGAATCGACCGCGCTCTATGTTCTGCGTGCAATCGAGGAAGAGTGCCTGAAGAAAACACCTTCTTCACTCAACATAAAAGTTCCGTATGCGGTCGCAAATTACATCGTGAACCAGAAACGCGAAGACCTCTTGGCGATAGAAGAACGATACGGCGTTTCTTGTTTCATCGAAGGCGACAGTTCTTTGTCAGGAACAGAGTACAATATTGAGCGCGATAGCTCCCGGCCTGTTTCCGCAAAACGCCTCAACGGCCGCGATGCGCCCCTCATTGAGGACGACGCTGAAGACGTTGCCCCCGAAGAAGAAAATATTGAAGCTTCCGAGGAGGATGACGAAACAGAACGCGGCGGCAAGAAACGGCGGCGGAGGCGGCGTCGGCGCGGACGCAAGGATGGCGACCGGACGGAAGAAACGGCCGAAGCAACAAACGCCGATAATGACCAAAGCGAAGAAGTATCTGCGGAAGGCTCTGGCGAAGAAGAAGATGAGGACCGCCCCCGCAAGCGGCGCCGGCGTGGGAAGCGAGGCGGCAGGCGGAACCGCTCCCGCAATAAGGATCAAGAGTCCGTCGAAGCAACCTCCGACGACCAGCCCGCTGACGAGACATCTGACGGGGACGATACATCAGTGGTCAACATTCCGATCACCACACCCGCTGATTTCTCATTTTACGGTCAGGCAGACGATTCGGACCTGGATGAAGAAAGCAACTCCGCTGCGCCAGAAGCCAACGGACACGACACGTCGTCCGATGACCAACCAAACCTATCGGCAACTGATGACACCGGTGAGCCCGAAGTGATTTCGGAAGACCATTCGTCAGACGAAACAGACGAGACCAGCCCTGTTGAAGCGCCCTCAACTCAGGTTTCGGAGCCGGAAGCGGAACCAGTTACGCCGGTAGCAGCAGAGGCGGCTGACGACAACAGCGAAGAAGACAGCCCAGAGATTGAACCCGAGATCCAGCCTGAACAGGAAAACAAACCACGGCGGCGCGGCTGGTGGCAGCGGCGGGTTTGATCCCGCCGCCTCCGGCGGTTTTACTTATTTGCTGAAATAGGTTTTCAGGCGCTTCGCCGCTTCGAGGGTTTCCTCCTGCGTACCACAGAATGAAATACGCAGGAATTGGTGACCGTTGACCGGGTCAAAGTCCGCGCCCGGCGCGAGTGCCACACCGGTGTCATTCAATATCTGTTGGCAGAACGCCATTGTGTCGTTCGTAAGATGCCTAACGTCCGCATACAAATAAAAAGCCCCGTCTGGTGGCGCGATGTTGGAAATACCCGCCCGTTTTAATTCACGCAGCAAAACGGACCGGTTCTCTGAATATCGGGCCACGTTCGCATCGAGTTCGTCACGCGCATCAAACGCCGCAAGCGCCGCATTCTGGCTCAAGGCGCTTGGACAGATGAACAGGTTCTGCGACAGCCGCTCAAAGGCCCGCTCATAAGCTTCGGGAACGACAAGCCAGCCCACACGCCAACCGGTCATCGAAAAATACTTTGAGAAGCTGTTTACGACGATAACGTCGTCTGAGTACTCCAGCGCCGAATGGGCTGCCTCACCATAGGTGATGCCGTGATAGATCTCGTCCGAGATCACCGATACGCCATGGCCCAAACAGTAGTCGATGAGATCGGCCAGTTCACTATCCCGCAGCATGGTCCCTGTCGGGTTGGCGGGGCTTGCGATGAGAAGCCCCTTCAAGTCCTCAATTTCTTTCAGGTGATCAGGCGTTGGCTGAAATCGGCTTTCCGCATCCGTTGGAACTTCGTGGCGCTTTAGACCAAGCGAATCCAGGATGTTTCGGTAGGCTGGATATCCGGGGCTCCCGAGGGCAACCGTATCGCCGGCGTCAAACAGGGCAAGAAAAGCCATAATAAAGCCGCCCGACGCCCCCGCCGTGATCACAACGCGAGACGGGCTCAAATCAATGCCGTAGGTCTCCCCATAATGGAGCGCGATACGTTCCCGAAGCGCGTCGGCACCAAGCCCAACAGTGTAGCCAAGAGCATCGGTATCTAAGGCCTTGTGGGCCGCCGCTAGCGCCGTTTTTGGCGCAGCTGTGCCAGGTTGCCCTACCTCAAGGTGAATGACGTCCTCGCCCGCGTCGGCCATTTCATTGGCCGCACGCAGCATGTCCATCGCAATGAAAGACTTAATTTGGCTACGATTGGAAAGGGTCAAAAGAAATCCAGTACGCCTGTGGAGGACTTGCCGCCTTGGACAGTCAGCCCATAAGCATGTGGGTCCGCACTGACTTCGCAGGAACGCGGCCGGTCAGGCCACCCATCGCTGCAATAGAATGCATTGACCGTGTCCGTTGGCGACGATGGGATAGGCGCTATGACTTCGGACAATTCAGCCTTCCGCTTGGCGCCGAACCGGCTGGCCAAGTAGAATGCACTCTCTATTGCCTGTTTCCCGCCTGCTGCTGCTCCAGCGTAATAGATCGTCTCACCATCATCGCTGATCACCATGGTCGGCATCAAGAACGCTGCCGAAAGGCCCTCGGCCGACGTGGTCGGAGCGGGCGCCATTGCAAAGCCAGCCGTCTTCACCGAGCGCCCAAGCCCGAATGGCCCATTCATTGTGACAGAACAAGCCACCGCGTCTCCATCGGGCCCAACGGCGATGAAACTGGTTGAGCCGAAATCGTCCGGCATCGCTTTGGAAACACCAAAGCCAGCGAGGGCTTTATCCAGTGCCGAACCAGCCGCCGACAATCCTTGCGCCGGCTCCAACTTGCCGGCTTCGTTGCCCGCAAGCTGCGGCAACACCTGCGATGCCAAGGTTCCGGCGCCGATACGGTCAGACGGCGCCAAAATAACACGCCCATTCACCGACACGCGGGTCGGCTCTGCCGAAATAGCCCGGTAGTTTCTCAAATCTTCTTTGGTGAGCTTGCCCTTTGCACTTTTGTTCGACGCCACCAGATCCGTGCCCGGAGAACGCAAATAAAATCCTGAAGCGCCTTGGCTGCGGATCAGCGCCAGAGTACTCGCGAGCGCCACATGGCTGACCTGATCGCCCGAGCCTTTGATCAATGTGCTTGGCAGGACGTAGGCATCTGTCAGCAAAATATCAGCGCGAACCTTCTCGGCGTTGGCGGCCACCCGTTCCGCCAGAGCCCGCGTGATCGGAAACCCCTTGGCAGCAAGGACTTCTGCAGGTTCCAAAACCGTATCCCAGTCGGCATCGCCATACCGCGCATGAAGCAGCGCAAATCCGCGAACGGACCCTGGGACGGCGACAGCGCCCCCACCCGCCGGATTACGCGGCAAGAAATCTATGCTTTCGGAGATACCGGTCTCGGTATTGTGATAGAGGCAGACGCCACCGCCCCCAAGACCCGCGGCATTTGGATAGGTCACCGATAGTGCGAAATAGGTCGCGGCAGCTGCATCAGCCGCATTGCCCCCTCTGTCAAGCACCTGTTTACCGGCGAGCGCTGCCCTTGGCTCATCTGCCGAAACAACCCCCTTGGCGCCTTTAAGCAGCTTTTGCGCCCCTTGTGTTGCCGGCGCACTGGCCAAAACAGCCAGGTTTGGAGCCTCTACACTCGGCTGCGGAGACAAAGGCGCTGCAATTGCCTGCGCAAAGCCCATCAATCCCATCGCGCAAGTGGACAGGAAAAACCCTTGGATCAAATTTTTCTTCTTATTGTGGCCAGATTTCATCGATACTGCCTTACCATACGATTTCGTGAGGTCCTGATTCAGTACATTGACGGCATAGGAGTCCAGTCATACCGTGCATGGACATAGCCAATATTGGGGCCCCTAATCAAGCGAGGCCCGCCAAGACCGCCCATTCGCTTAATATTTACCAAAATTGGGCGTTTTGGAGGCAGACGAACTGATCAAGAAAGAACGTTAGTTTGGGTATTATGGCAGCTTTTTTTCGCAAGACATTGGCTTTGGCTATGTCCGCTGTGGTGGCAACGGCCGCAACATTGAGTTCCGCATCGGCGCAATCCTTGATTCGCGACGCGGAAATCGAAGAAACGATCCGGATCTACTCCGAGCCCATTTTCGCCGCCGCGGGCCTCGTCCCTAGCCATGTGGAGACCTACATCATCAATGATCCAACGCTGAACGCCTTCGTAGCGGGCGGCCAGCGTGTCTTCATCCATACCGGACTGATCACCGAACTAGATACGCCGGCGCAGCTCATCGGCGTGATCGCCCACGAAACCGGCCATATCTCAGGCGGCCATCTCTCGCGCACTCAGGAAGCGCTCGCAGGCGCCACCCTGCCAATCATCATCGGCACCCTATTAGGGGCGGCCGCTATCGCGGCAGGATCGCCGGATGCCGGCATCGCAGGTATTCAGCTTGGGCAACATGTGGCGCAGCGATCTGTACTGGCCTACTCGCGGACGCAGGAATCTGCAGCCGACCAAGCTGCCGTGAAATTTCTCGATGCCACCGGCCAAACATCACGCGGCTTGCTGGAAACTTTTGATCGCTTCAGCGACCAAGAAGTGCTTTCCGGCCGCAATCAAGACCCTTATGTACGGTCGCACCCTCTGTCCCGCGAACGTATTGGAGCATTGCAAAATCTTGTCAATGCCTCCCCATACACGGACGTACCGGACAAGCAGGATCACATTACCCGATACAACATGATGAAAGCCAAGATCATTGGCTTTCTTGGCAAGCCGCAAAGCACCTTCCGGCGCTATCCAGAATCCGATCAAAGCCTGCATGCAAGATATGCGCGGGCGCTTGCCTACTATCGGATTCCGGAAATGGACAAAGCACTGAGCGCGATCGATGAATTGCTGGCGGAGCAGCCGAACAACCCCTATTTCCATGAATTAAAAGGCCAGGTCCTCCTCGAATTCGGCAGGCCCGCCGACGCCATTCCATTCTACCGGGAATCCGTCAAGCTGGCCCCACATCAGCCACTTCTGCGTGTTGGCCTCGCCCAAGCCATCATCGCTACGGATAATCCGGACACCAACAAAGAGGCGATGGAGCAACTCCTTCAGTCTTTGCGGGATGAACCCGAAAACACATTTGCATGGCACAACCTAGCCATTGCCTACCATCGCGATGGACAGCAAGGCATGGCCGACTACGCAACGGCAGAAAGGCACTACCGGGCACACAATCTTGGACAGGCACAAATTCACGCCCAGCGCGCCATTAAGGTTCTGGCTAAAGGGTCGCCTGCCTGGAATCGGACCTTGGACATTCAACAGTCCATTCAACAGTCACAAAAGAAGAGAAAGCGCGGTTAAACCGAAGCTTCTCATTCACTAAAGAAAACAAATAAGGACTTTCAAATGAGCTCTTGGAGTTTTGCCCACAAACTCGGACTGGCTGGATTGTCGGTCATCCTAGTTCTTGCCGCTTGTGGCGAGCCTCAAGACACACTTGCAGAGGGAGGGGCCACTGAGAACTCTTCGGCCACGACCAGCCTTACCAAAGAAGAGATTGAGAAGATCATTCACGAATACATCGTGTCCAATCCTCAAGTCCTCATTGAAGCGTTTGACGAGCTAGAAAAAAGAGACGTTGCGGAGAAAGCCCAGCAGTTTGAAAAAAACCTAGTCAGTGCCAAAGATGATCTGTGGAATGACGGTTTCTCATATGTGGCAGGAAATCCGGATGCGGACGTAACGATCGTTGAATTTTTCGATTACAATTGCGGCTATTGCCGACGTTCATTGTCGACGGTTTTGAGCCTTATCGAGGAAGACAAAAACGTCCGGGTTATCTTTAAAGAATGGCCAATCCAGGGGCCCGACTCTGTTGTTGCGGCACGCGCGTCTCTCGCGGCCACGAAACAGGGCAAGTTCATGGAACTGCACCAAGCGCTCATGAGTTCTTCCGAAGCGATTACTGAAGCAATCGTGATGAAGACGGCCGCTCAGGTCGGCATTGATGTCGTCCAACTGCAGAAAGACATGAAGGCCCCTGAAGTGGACGAAATGCTGTCCAGGAACGGAAACCTGGCTCAAAGTCTTGGCATTACGGGCACACCGGCATTCATTGTCGGCGATCAGCTTATTCCAGGGGCCGCTCCGATTGATCAGTTCAAATCCGTTATCGAAGAAGTACGCGCCGATTGCACGATCTGCTAGCGGACTTGAGCGTTTCCAAGTGAGGTGTGCAACGGTTCGGTGCCCAAGTCTTTTGGCGAAAACGCGCTGAAACAAAGGCTCCGGTCACTTTTGCTATTCAATGAAAACCAAAAGTGACCTAGATCAGTCCGCCAAGGGGTGAGGACGGGTCAGCGTAAAGCTTTCGCTTCATACGTCCTGCTTTGTAGGCCATACGCCCAGCGGTCACCGCGTGCTTCATCGCGCTTGCCATAAGGATTGGATCTTGCGCTTCCGCAATGGCGGTATTCATCAGCACACCGTCACACCCAAGCTCCATCGCCTCTGCCGCATCTGACGCGGTTCCAACGCCGGCGTCCACCAGGACCGGCACAGATGCTTGCTCCACAATAAGCCGGATGTTGATGGGGTTTTGAATTCCGAGGCCAGACCCAATAGGCGCCGCCAGAGGCATGATCGCGCAACACCCGATCTCTTCCAAGCGCTTCGCCATGATGGGATCGTCGCTACAATAGACCATCACGTCGAACCCGTCCTTGATGAGAATTTCGGCCGCGCGAAGAGTTTCAGTCATGTCTGGGTAAAGCGTCTTCTGATCTCCTAGGACCTCGAGCTTCACGAGAGACCAGCCCCCCGCTTCCCGGGCCAGCCTCAACGTCCGGACTGCATCTTCGCCGGTGTAACAGCCGGCTGTGTTCGGCAAATAGGTCACCTTGGCGGGATCAATAAAATCCACCAGATTGGGTTCATCCGGATTGGTAACGTTGACCCGCCGGATGGCCACCGTCACGATCTCAGCGCCTGCGGCCTCCATAGCAGCGGCATTCACGGAAAAATCCTTGTACTTCCCGGTCCCAATGATAAGCCGGGAGCGGTATTTCTTTCCGGCTATCTCCAGCAGATCCTCATCGCTCACGCCCATTTTTGGCTCCACATTACCACCGCCCACAAACTTAACGATCTCAAGCTTGTCGCCATTATTTACCGTTGTGTCCTGATATTGTGACTTGGGCACAATCTCGAGATTGTGCTCCACGGCGATCTTTCGGGCGTCTAGCCCCAAATCTTGCAACAATTGAGCAATTGATACCGGCGCGGGAAGGCTACGCCCTTCCCCGTTGATGGTCACTTGCATGGTTTGGAAGCGCCTTTCCTGGATAAACTTGAACTTTCCCCGGATAATGATAGAGAGGCTCCCAGGTTTCAACCGGTGGACGCCATAGGAGCGTCCGGGTGCCCTTCTGGGCGCCGCAGATATGGATAACTCTTGGAATGCCCAAATCCGTTTACGTTCTGAATGGACCTAATCTCAACCTTCTGGGGCAAAGAGAACCAGAAATCTACGGTACCGCGACACTCGATCAGATAGCCGATCAGACATCAGATCACCTGAAATCGCTTGGATTTGGCTGCGAATTCAGGCAAACCAATGACGAAGCTGAGCTGGTCACTTGGATTCAAGAGGCGGAGAAGCAGGCCGACGGCATCATCATCAATGCGGCCGCCTATTCTCATACGTCGATTGCCATCCGGGATGCACTGAGCGCAGTATCAAAACCGATTATAGAAGTTCATTTGTCCAACATATTCGCCCGTGAAAGTTTTCGGCATCATTCTTTCATTAGTGAAGTGTCAAATGGCGTTATTTGTGGTCTCGGCGCACGCGGCTACCTCTTGGCCGCCGATGCGTTGAAGGATTTGATTGCCTAAGAAGGAGCTGTACCCAGGTGACAGAACAGTCGGAAAAAAAGGCGGGTAACCTGAGTGGAAAAAGCAAGATCGACGGCGATGCCGTGCGAGAACTCGCAAACCTGCTGGAAGAGACAGGCTTAGCGGAGATTGAACTCGAGCAAAACGGTCTGCGTCTGCGTGTGGCAAAAGCCGTCGCCTCTTCTGTCGTAACCGCAGCGCCGGCCCCTGTGGCGGCCCCTGCCGCCGCCACGGCGGCACCAGCAAGCGGTGCGGAAGCCGCTGTCCATCCGGGCGCTGTAACATCGCCAATGGTCGGGACAGTGTACGTTGCTCCTGAACCTGGCGCGAAGCCTTTCATTTCCGTCGGCGATAGCGTGACCGAAGGACAGACCCTTCTCATTGTAGAAGCCATGAAGACCATGAATCAGATTCCGGCGACAAAGGCCGGAAAAGTCACCAGCATTCTGGTGGCGAACGGTCAGCCGGTGGAGTTCGGAGAACCGCTCGTTGTCATCGAATAATTAAAACAGACCTCGGGTGGTGACCACATGTTCGAAAAAGTTCTCATAGCCAATCGGGGCGAAATCGCCCTTCGCGTCCATCGTGCCTGCCAAGAAATGGGCATTTCCACTGTCGCGATCCATTCCACCGCCGACGCAGATGCCATGCATGTGCGCCTTGCGGATGAAAGTGTGTGTGTCGGTCCGCCGCCCGCAACGGACAGTTACCTGAACATCCCAGCGATCATCTCCGCCTGCGAAATCACAGGCGCGGAAGCGGTTCATCCGGGGTATGGTTTTCTTTCCGAAAACGCGAAATTCGTTGACATTCTGGACGAGCACGACATCGGGTTCATTGGTCCGTCGGCTGAACATATTCGGATCATGGGCGATAAAGTAACCGCCAAATCGACCGTCAAACGCTTGGGCATTCCCGTGGTCCCGGGCTCTGACGGCGCTGTCACAACGACCGAAGAAGCGCGCGCCGTGGCTTCGGAAGTGGGATACCCGCTTCTCATCAAAGCAGCGGCCGGCGGCGGTGGCCGGGGCATGAAGATCGCCCAAACCGCAAACGATCTCGAAGAAGCGATCTCGACAGCCAAGGCGGAATCCAAAGCAGCCTTTAATGACGATGCCATCTACATAGAAAAATATTTGGGCCGGCCAAGGCATATCGAGGTTCAAGTCATCGGCGATGCCAATGGCAAAGTTCTTCATTTGGGAGAACGCGATTGTTCCCTGCAGCGCCGCCACCAGAAGGTATTGGAAGAGGCGCGCTCTCCGGCTCTTAACGATCAGGAGCGCGAGCGCATCGGTGAAATCGTCACCACGGCGCTGTCTCAAATCGGCTATCTAGGCGTCGGCACGGTCGAGTTCCTCTATGAAAACGGCGAGTTCTATTTCATCGAAATGAACACGCGCCTGCAGGTGGAACATCCTGTGACAGAGATGATCACAGGCCTCGATCTTGTCCGCGAACAGATCCGTATCGCCTCAGGCATGCCGCTCTCCATGGATCAAAGTGACATCACATTCTATGGCCATGCCATCGAATGCCGCGTTAATGCTGAAAACCCCAAGACGTTTACGCCTTCTCCTGGCCTGATCCGGGATTTCCACGCACCGGGTGGCCTGGGCGTGCGGATCGATTCCGCCGCTTATTCCGGCTACCGTATTCCACCTTACTATGACAGCCTTATCGGCAAATTGATTGTACACGGACGGAATCGGAACGAATGCCTGATGCGCCTGCGCCGGGCTCTGAAGGAGATTGTCGTCGACGGTATCGACACGACCATTCCCTTATTTCTGGAACTCATGAATCACCCGGATTTCATGAATGGCGACTATCACATTCATTGGCTTGAAGAGTTCCTAGCTGACGCCGCATAATACCCTATGCCGGCCTTAACGCCTGACCTCCTGTTGAAAGCCTATGCCTATGGCGTTTTCCCCATGGGCGAGGACCGGGATGATCCGTCTGTCTATTGGGTAGACCCAGACTTTAGAGGCGTCATTCCACTGGACGATTTTCACGTGCCCAAACGGCTGGCCCGGACGGTACGCGCGGACAAATTCCAAACCACTGTCAATGCCGACTTCGGCGCCACCATTGAAGCCTGTGCCGAACGGCATCACGGAAGGCTTAGTACGTGGATCAATGACGACATCATCAAGAACTACACGGCACTGCACGAAATGGGACACGCCCACAGTGTCGAGACGTGGCTTGACGGTGAGATGGTTGGCGGCCTTTACGGCGTCTCGCTGGGCGCAGCGTTTTTCGGAGAAAGCATGTTCAGCCGGGCGCGTGACGCCAGTAAAGTCGCGCTTGTCCGACTTGTTGCCCAGCTAAAGACCGGTGGTTTTCAGTTACTGGATACGCAATTCATTACAGATCACCTGACACAGTTCGGCGCCTGCGAAATCACACGGGATGAATATCAAAAGAGGCTGCGGCCGGCGGTTGCTCAGCCTGCGGAGTTCTCGTCACTGCCTTCAGGCACTTCCGGCTCGATGATAATGCAGTCCATCAACCAGATATCGTAGACCGGATGCTCCAAAGCGTTCAGCGCAGGGCTTGAGGCGAACATCCAACCTTGAAAGAGGTCTTCTTCACTTTGGTCGGGCTTGATGTCCTTCACTTCCAGAAACGCCGTCTTCTCTGGCGTTTCTTCTGGCGGCCGTTTGTTGCATTGACGCGTTACGAATTGCAAAGACCCAAAGGAAACCACCTCATCGATGGGAGCATATACCGTGGACACCCGCGCGGTAATCTTATCCAGTCCGCGGAATACAGCGCCACCTTCCGTCTCCACCATTTGCTTCAGCGCTTCTTGTGAAGGTCTATCATCGGCAGGCGACTGGTCCTCAGCGAGGTTGAGTCGTGTGGTTGGCAAACTCTCGGACTGTGCTTCGTCTAGGGGCGTCGAGGCCGCTTCTTGTGCACTAACAGGCTGAAATGCCAACACGAGGGCCAAAGAGCTGGAAAGCCCTATGCCAACTATTTTCTTATAAAAGCCCATTGGCTGCTCTGCCTTCGTCACGCCGATAACCCCCTCGACAACTCGCCGGTGCCCAATGTCCCCACACCCGCAGTTTAGCTTACATCCCGTTCGAAACAACTTTTCGCCAGCCAGTGTTAAATATCCCAAAATTGGCGGCAAAAGTGTGGCAGTCCCCTATTCTTCTTCGCCCTCTCCGCTGCCGCCTGCGCTGAATATCGCTTGGCCAACCAGCCCAATCAAATCGATGGACCCTTGCGTGAATTGGATCTTACCGCCATCGGCGATGAGGTCTTCGCTCCCACCAGGCTCGATCGACAAATAGTTGCCGCCCAGCAGACCTTCAGAGGTAATCTTGATGGATGAATCATCCGGCAATTGAACCTTCGGATCAATCGACATGGACACTTTCGCAAGATAGGTATTTGGGTCGAGTTCCTGCGACGTCACGGTTCCAATCTTGATGCCGGACAGCCGCACATCGCTGCCGACCGTCAGGCCATCCACGCTGTCGAAGTCAGCGGTCACCTGATACCCGGTCACATCTCCTACATCTGCGGTCGTATAGGCAAAGAACAGGAACGCGCCGGCCACGAATATGACCAAAGCCCCCACCAGCGTTTCGACCATATTATTTGCCATCAAGGACTCTCCTCAACCGTCGAAAATACCTATCGAATTTTCGTTTCTATCAATCAGGCTGCCAGGCCTGATAATCCCCCGTTGCTTCCGGACGCTGACCGGAACGATAAAGACTTCCCGCAGGCCGATAGGCGTTTGGCGTACCTGTTTGATTAGGTACGTGCTCTTTTTCCCAGGATTTGATCTTAAACGGCGCGACGGTCGGCGGCTCATCAAAGGTATAATGCAGCCAACCATGCCAATCCGGCGGCACGCGTGATGCCTCAGCCTCACCGTTATAGAGCACCCAGCGGCGCTTCTGCCCATTGTAGCGGGGCTTCTTTTCTTCGTAGTAGCGGTTGCCCTGTTCGTCTTCGCCAACCAGAACGCCTTTACGCATCGTGAACAGGCGCGTACCCAGTGTTTGGCCGCGCCACCACACAAAAATTTCAGAAAAGAGACCCATTCAAAATTCCCGTCGATCTTTCCAATTTCGCGGCGTTAAAGACGCCCGCCGATTCTCGGCGGAATATTGCATTGCCAAAAGACACAGTCCAGCGAGAACACATGAGACGGTCCGACTCACCTGTCACATTTCGTCAATCGAACGTCTTTTGAAGCACGAATTTTCGAATTCATTTCCCCCTCAGCGATTTAGCCCCGGGGTCTTAAATTATTCCCTTCAGGATGCCTATTCTGCCCAATTCTCATTGCCACTTCGTGACTCAGTTTTCATGAATTTTTTTTTGCAGAGTCCGGGACTCAGAAGCAGCGATTAACGCTTTGATTCAACGTCACATCTCCTCAACCACCCAAGGACTACAAAAGCTACATATAGGGGCTGGCAGACCGAATTAACCAAAATGTAGTTGCAAGCCGAAAACGGCTTTTCTAGACTTTGTACCCGTTGAGGGCTGGAGGTCTAAATCTGGTGTTTGGCAGATGGGGTTTTGTTTCCCACGCGCCACTGTCTGACCAAGCACTTTTTTAGCTCACAATTGGGTTTGGGTTGGTAACGCCGGAAATTGACGTTTTAGGCGGCTGGGTTTTCTTGCCCTGAAGCGTCAACGAGACGGATTTTTCGTCAAGATCAAAGAGGATTTCATGCGCTTTTCGCGTCGTTTTACGGAAGACGGGTTGTCGCCCTATGACGGGCTAGAATTCAAGAAGACCAATAGTGAAATACGAAACCCAGATGGGTCTCTTGTATTCAAGCTAGATGACATCGAAGTCCCGTCGAGCTGGAGCCAGGTCGCCGCCGACATTTTGGCCCAAAAGTATTTCCGAAAAGCAGGTGTTGCCTCAAAACTTAAACCTGTGGCCGAAAGCTCGGTACCGGAATGGCTGTGGCGTCACGTGCCCGAAGAAGGATCCGACGTAACCTACGGCTCAGAGACCTCGGCACAACAAGTCTTCGACCGCCTTGCGGGCACTTGGACCTATTGGGGCTGGAAGGGCAACTATTTTGAGTCCGAAGAAGATGCGAGGATTTTCTTCGATGAGCTGCGCTACATGCTGGCGACCCAGAGAGCGGCCCCCAACAGCCCACAATGGTTCAACACCGGCCTTCACTGGGCGTATGGCATTGATGGTCCCGCACAAGGCCATCACTACGTCCACCACGCAACGGGCCGCCTGGTTCAGTCCGAAAGCGCCTATGAGCATCCACAGCCCCATGCCTGCTTCATCCAAAGTGTCCAGGACGACCTGGTGAATGACGGCGGCATTATGGATTTATGGGTGCGTGAAGCGCGCCTGTTTAAGTATGGCTCGGGCACCGGCACCAACTTCTCCGACATTCGCGGGGTCAACGAACCGCTTTCCGGCGGCGGCAAATCGTCGGGCCTGATGAGCTTCCTGAAAATCGGCGACCGGGCTGCTGGCGCCATCAAATCTGGTGGCACCACACGTCGGGCCGCCAAGATGGTGGTTGTGGATGTGGACCACCCGGACATTGAAGACTTCGTTGAATGGAAAGTCATCGAAGAACAGAAAGTGGCGGCCTTAGTCACCGGATCCAAAGTGGCTGAGAAGCACCTGTCCGCCGTCATGCGCGCCTGCGTCAATTGTGAAGGCGATGGCGACGACTGTTTCGACCCCAAAATGAACCCTGCCCTCAAGCGGGAGATTAAAGCGGCCCGCAAGGCGATGGTGCCTGAAAACTACATCGGCCGTGTCATCCAGTTTGCCAAGCAAGGCTACACCAGCCTCGAATTTCCGACCTACGATACGGATTGGGATTCCGATGCCTATCTGACTGTTGCGGGGCAAAACTCCAATAACTCGATCCGGGTCACCGATGAATTCCTCCAGTCAGTGGAGGCCGGAAAAGAATGGGCCCTCAAACGCCGCACCGACGGCGCCGTTGCGAAGACTGTCAACGCGAAAGAGTTGTGGGAAAAAGTCGGATACGCTGCATGGGCCTGCGCCGATCCGGGCATTCAATTCCATACGACGATCAACGATTGGCACACTTGCCCATCCGGCGGGGATATTCGGGCATCTAATCCGTGCTCGGAATACATGTTCCTGGACAACACGGCCTGCAACCTTGCGTCTCTCAATCTGCTGGCTTTCCGCAAAGACGACAAGTCGTTCGATGCAGACGGTTTCGAACACGCGGTGCGGATGTGGACCCTTGTTCTCGAGATCTCGGTCATGATGGCGCAGTTCCCGTCCAAGGAAATCGCCGAATTGTCTTACAAGTACCGCACGCTGGGCTTGGGTTTTGCGAATATTGGCGGATTGCTGATGTCCTCCGGCCTGTCCTATGACAGCCACGAAGGACGCTCCTTGTGCGCGGCAATTACGGCTCTTATGACCGGCACCTGTTACGCGACATCCGCGGAAATCGCCCAGCGTCTCGATGCCTTTCCCGAATATTGGCACAATGACGACGCCATGCTGCGGGTGATGCGAAACCATCGGCGGGCCGCTTATGGCGAGACGAACGGTTATGAAGGCTTGAACACGCTTCCCGTGCCGCTCGACCTCGACACGTGCCCAGACCAGGACTTGGTGATGCGCGCCCGCACAGCTTGGGACCGCGCATTGGCACTTGGCGAAAAACACGGCTTCCGCAATGCACAGACAACCGTGATTGCCCCCACCGGGACAATCGGCCTGGTTATGGATTGCGACACCACGGGCATCGAACCTGACTTTGCATTGGTCAAATACAAAAAGCTTGCCGGCGGCGGCTACTTCAAGATCATCAACCGGGTCGTGCCGGATGCTCTTAACACTCTGGGATACACGTCTGACCAAGCCAATGAGATCATCGACTATGCCGTTGGTCACGGCACCTTAGAGAACGCTCCCGGCGTGAACCATCAAGCGCTCTTGGCGAAAGGCTTTACCCCAGACCTTATTGAAAAGATCGAAGGATCGCTCGCGACCACTTTCGATGTGCGCTATGCCTTCACGAGATATTCTCTTGAGGACGAATTCTGCCAATCCGTACTCGGGCTGTCTGAGGAACAACTAGCGGACCCTACATTGGACATTTTGTCCGCGATCGGTTTCTCGAAGGACGACATTGAAGCGGCCAACCTGTATTGCTGCGGTTCAATGACGTTGGAGGGAGCGCCACATCTGAAAGACGAACACTTACCAGTGTTCGATTGCGCCAATCCTTGTGGCCGCCTAGGCAAACGTTATCTTTCGGTGGAAAGCCACATCCGCATGATGGCGGCGGCTCAACCCTTCATCTCAGGCGCCATTTCCAAGACCATCAACATGCCGGGCGATGCCACCGTCGAAGACTGCATGCAGAGCTACATGCTGTCATGGCAACTTGGCATCAAGGCCAATGCGCTTTATCGGGACGGCTCGAAGCTCAGCCAACCTCTGAATTCATCCTTGCTCAGCGCCGATGACGAAGACGAGGACGACCTTCTCGACCAAGTAGCTGCGGACCAGCCGGCTGCTGCCCGCGCTCAGGTGATTACGGAGCGGATTGTCGAGCGCATCGTCGAGCGCGACCGGGAGCAGGCCCGGCGCAAACTCCCGGGCCGCCGTAAGGGCTACACGCAAAAGGCCATCGTTGGTGGACACAAAGTGTATCTTCGCACGGGTGAATACGAAGAAGGTGAGCTAGGCGAGATCTTCATCGATATGCACAAGGAAGGTGCTGCCTTCCGCAGTCTGATGAACAACTTTGCCATCGCCATATCCATCGGCCTCCAATATGGCGTGCCGCTGGAAGAATTCGTGGAAGCCTTTACGTTCACGCGCTTCGAACCGGCTGGCCTCGTTCAGGGCAACGACACGATCAAAAATGCCACGTCCATCCTGGATTATGTTTTCCGCGAACTCGCTGTGAGCTATCTGGGCCGTGACGACCTTGCCCATGTGGAACCGGACGAAATCAGGCTGGACGCCATGGGCACGGGCGAAGACGAAGGCAGATTGCCGGAAGACGACGCCGCAGCAGCGGTCGAGAACGTGGTCCGGCGCTTCGCCTCTAATGGCTACATGCGCAGTTCGCTTGTCTTGATGAATGGCGGCGCTGAAGCCCAGGAGACAGCTACGGCATCTGCAGAAGTCGGCGCGATGGCAGTTGGGTCGGACGTCGCTGCCGCAGAACCCGTGAGCTACGAAGTCTCCGCCCATTTCGACGGCGCTGTCGTACAGGACCAAGATACGGCAATGGCTCTGCGCCAGGCGGCCCGTATGAAGGGGTACGAAGGTGATCCATGTGGTGAATGCGGCAACTTCACGCTGGTACGGAACGGCACCTGCATGAAGTGCGACACCTGCGGATCGACAAGCGGGTGTTCATAAGCAAAGACTGCTTAGGAACCAATACAAAGGGGCCGACTTCGGCCCCTTTTTTGTTACCGATTGGTCAGCTTGAATTCAATGCGGCGGTTGCGCCGGAACGCCTCCTCAGTGGCCCCGGCTTCCCGAGGCTGGAATTCGCCAAAGCCAGCAGCCACAAGCCGTTTAGGTGGCACACCATAGTTTGTTAGAAAACGAACAACCGCGATGGCGCGTTCCGCTGACAGGTGCCAATTACTTGGAAACCGCGAACTTGAGATCGGCTGTTTGTCCGAATGGCCATCCACCCGCAATATCCAGTTAATGTCGTCTGGAATTGATCGGGAGATGTCCCTCATCACGGCAGCGATCTTCTTGAGGTTCTCTTGCCCCGCCGGTTTAATCTCGGCGGAGCCGGAGTCAAACAAAACCTCCGACTGCAAGATAAAGCGGTCCCCCACGACCTCGATGTCTTCGCGTTGACCCAAGGCTTCGGCCAACTGAGCGAAAAACTCTGACTGATATTGCGAGATCGCTTGTTCGTTGGCCGCACGGGCTTCTTCCAGCTCTTTCGTCAGAGAGCTGATTTTCGCTTCATCCTCTGATGCCTTGGCTTGGGCCGCGGTCAATTGTTCTTCCGTGCCCGCAAGACGCACACGCAAGCTCGCGAGTTCATCATCGAGCAGCGATAGTTGTGCTTGAGCCTCTTCGCCTTCCTCTTTCTGCTTCGCAGCAGAGGCCTTGAGGGTGTCTAGTTCGGATCCAGCAAGGGCCTTATCTTTCTCCGCAGCTTCCAACAGGGCCAGCAATCGCGCGATTTCGGCTTTCTGATCTTCACCACTGGTGATTTCAGCTTCCAACGATGCCTTGAGGCCATCTATCTCTGCAGCCGCGGCCGCTTCCTGCTCCTTAAGGGACGCAATGAGCGCGCCCAGGCGTTCTTCCTCGGCTTTTGCGTCTTCCAGCGCTGCATTGGCTTGAGCTATTTGTTCCTCTAGCGCGGAGATCTGTTGGGCCTGGGTGGCCTTGTCGGTTTCCAGCGTGGCAACGCTCGACTCCAGTTCCTGAGCGCGCGTTTCCGCTTTTGAGGCCGCATCGCGCGTGGTCGCAAGATCTGTCTCGAGAGACTTTTTGTCTTCTTCAAGGTTTTCTACTTGGCCGGCTCGTTGATCAAGTTCGGTAGACAAAGTTGTGACTTGGCTCTTTGTCGCTTCAAGTTCCTGCGCCTGCATAAACATCGCTTCCCGCACGAAGAAGCGCGCTGCCGCAAACACCACCAAAAGAAAGATCATGATCAACAGGAGTGTGGCCAAGGCATCAACGTAGCCAGGCCAAAAGTTGATCGATTCCTGCCGCGCGCGCCGCTGTGTAAAGGCCATCGCGTTTCCCCCCGTCCGCGCCGTTACTTAGTAATCGTCAAACCCGCCCGGACGCGGTGCCCCCAATTCTGAAGCCCGCGATAGATATTCTTCAAAATTATTGAAGAAGCGATTCTGCGCCTGCCCCGCCCTAAGGTCCAGGAAGCCCAACACCAATGATCCGGCAAGACCAAGCAATGACGATGAGAAGGCCGTTCCCATGCCATTGATCGGTTCGCGAAGATCATCAAGGAACTGCGCAAAGACGGCTTCTGAAGCATCGCCTGCTTGAGCCAGTGCATCGATTGTACCGCCGACAGAAGACACCGTCTTAAGAAGCCCCCAGAAGGTGCCCAGTAGGCCAAGGAAAATCAGCAGGCCAATCATATAGCGCGTGATCTCGCGCGACTCATCCAGCCTCGTGCCGACAGAATCCAAAATGGACCGGTATTCGAATGTATCAAACACGATCGGACCGGGCCGCTCGCTAAACAACGCACCGACCGCTGACATTAAGCGTGGCGCACCGCCTGGATTCGAGACCATGAGGCCAGGCTGGTCGGCATGCCCGAAACGCCAAGAATTCCTGATCCAGCGGGACGCACGCCCGACAGAAAACACCTGCCCGAAACTGTAGAGCACCCCTAAGAGCAAGACGCCAACGATGGTGGAGTTAAGGGCCCAGTTGTAAGCAAAAGCCTGAACCAGCACGCCGTCCGCGCTGGCAATGTCGGCATAGGCCAAGCCGCCGATAAGCACCAAAAACACGGCCATGGAGACCATGTAGTCGAGTACGCCGACGCTGCTAAACCTGCCTTCGCTATTCGCCATCAAACCCACCCCTCTTGTGTTTTGGGCAAATTTTGCACCCCTGCTCTGCCCTATAACGCCAGCTTACAACGCTTTGATGTCAGCTCAAATGTCAAAAATGGGGCCTTTTGCCCCGAAAATCGAAGCACGCAAAACAAGAAAAACCAGCTAATGTATAGGCTTGGGGATCGTCAAAATGAGGATAGGACGATGCGGGACATGCTTATCGGCAGCTTTGCTGCTGCTTTAGCGATGTTTATCTGGGGCTTTATTTTCTGGGGCGTGGGGCTGATAGACCCTTTTGCACACACATCGGTTGAATCCCAAGCGACCCTGTCAAAGGCGATCGACGAGAACCTGCCGGAAAACGGGGTCTATTTTATCCCGGACCGCACCCTGGAAGATCCGGACGCGTGGGCTGAAACACACAAGAAAGGCCCCATTGTCACGGTCAGCATTCTCAAATCTGGGGCCGACCCAATGGCAACCTCCAAGCTCATCATGGGATTTCTCCACATGCTTTTCGCCACCGTCTTGCTTGGCACAATCATGATGATCAGCAACCGTCCAAGTTATCTCGAAAGGCTGCAATTGGGAGCGCTGGTGGGCATTGGCGGTACAGTGTTCGCCAATCTAACAAGCCCCATATGGTTTGATGCGCCTTGGGGCTACCACCTGACCAATGGCTTTTACCAGCTTGTCGCGTGGTTGATTGCGGCGGCGGTGCTCGCCTATTTCGTCCGCCGCAAAACTGCGTTTCTGTAGCGCTCTCAAGAAAGCTGCTTAGATAAGCTCGATCGCGATCATGCCCATACCGACGACGCCGGCTGCCCAGAGAAGTGGACGGATCATTGGCCAGCCAGCGATATAAACGACGGCGTGAAGCACGCGGGCAAAGAAGAAGATCTGAGCACCCAACACCGTCATCGGTGTGGATACATTAGCCACATGAGCCACTAGAACGAGACCCGTAAACATCACCATGTTTTCGAGCATGTTATTCCGTAAGCGGACACACCGTTTGTTGAATGCGCTCGGCTCCGGCAAATCGTCCCGGGAGCCCGCTTGGGCGAGCGCACCGTTTGCCAAAATGGATACTGTCGCCGGCACCAGAATGAGAGCGAATGTCAGAAGAATGCTGTATACGAGAAATGTAAGTTCAAGCGTCATTTCCGTCCCCTACCTTTTTTAGTTTTAGCCCTAGATTCCAAACGATCTAGGGTCACAGGAGACTATCAAAAAACACCGCGTACGGAAACTATTGCGAACAGGCAGAGGGCCTTTGCCAGCAGTTACTCCTTGCTCCGATGGGCTAAAGAAGCCGCATTCTGCTCCCAATTTTGACCATCAAAGGGAATAATCTTCATCGACCGAGGCTGTGTATCAAGGCACCGGGCATTTACACTTATGCCGTCCGGATTGGAGCGCGGCACATAGAACGGCCTTATGCCGCATCTGCTGCAAAACATATGGTCGGCCACGCCTGTATTGAAGCGATAGTGCGTGAGCTGATCTTCACCTTTAAGGATTTTAAACTTGGATTTTGGGACAATCAGATGCAGCAGGCCGGATTTGGCGCAAATCGAACAATTGCAATCATCGATTTCCAGGTCCTCCGGCGCTTCGACTTCGAATACCACATCGCCGCAGTGACAACTCCCACGATAAATCATGAGATCCTCACACAGTTGCGCAGCTCAAATCGAACTGCGCATTTGTCTTCCACATTCAGACGGAAGCATAAACCAGGAAGCCGCCAAAGGCTGCCCCAAACACAAAGGCTGCACGTAGTGTCATGGCCGATGCATTCGAGAAGTATTCTATCAGCCGATTGAGCCGCTCTTCACCCATCAGGTAAATACCGGCCGCTGCCAATAGTGCGATTACGCCGAGAGCAAACACGATGGTCGGAAACGGCGTAGAGGACGCGGCAACAATAAGAGCCACGCCAAGCAAGATGCGAATGGCAACCGCGAACTCCATTCCGAACCGGCTGGTCCCGACACGGCGTGCAACGCCGACAACAGCCTGCGGCTGGTACAGCCCCCACAGACTCATTACCGCAATGAGAACGCCAAAAACCGAGATGATAGCCAACATGGGTCAACCTCCATCAATGAAAGACGTTATCCTCAATAGATGGGGTTACCGCGTGATCCGCGCAAGGACCACGCCACAATGCAGCCTTAATTGCCGGACTGGCTTTTCGGCTCCTCCGGCAAAGCCAGACGCAAATGAACTTCGCGTAGATTGTGGTTCGGTACCGTGTTCGGGGCGTTCATCATCAGGTCTTCCGCCTGCTGATTCATCGGGAACATGGTGACTTCGCGCAAGTTCTCCTCGCCCGCCAGAAGCATCACAATGCGATCCACGCCCGGTGCAAATCCACCATGCGGCGGGGCGCCGTAACGGAACGCATTTAACATGCCGCGAAACTCTTCTTCCACGGTGCTTGCTTCGTACCCGGCGATTTCAAACGCCTTCAACATGATTTCCGGCAAGTGGTTCCGGATGGCGCCCGAGGAAAGTTCAACCCCATTGCACACAATGTCATACTGGTAGGCCAGAATATCGAGCGGGTCTTTTGTCTCCAAAGCTTCCATGCCGCCTTGAGGCATTGAGAACGGGTTATGGCTGAAGTCGATCTTTTTGTCCGTCTCGTTGTATTCGAACATGGGAAAGTCAACGATCCAGCAGAAGCGGAATGTGTCTTTCTCGCAAAGGTCCAATTCATCCCCCACACGCAGGCGCGCGTTGCCCGCGAAGGCGGCAAAGGTCTTTGGATTACCGGCCACGAAAAAGACAGCATCGCCGTCCTTCAAACCAAGCTGATCGCGCAGCGCGATCGTACGTTCTTCGCCGATATTTTTGGCGACTGGTCCCGCGCCCTCACCGTCGCGGAAGAAGATGTAGCCAAGGCCCGGCTGCCCTTCTGACTGTGCCCAGGAATTCATCCGGTCACAGAAGGCACGGCTGCCACCCGTCGGTGCGGGGATTGCCCATACTTGCGCGGTCGTGTCCTTCTCCAGCATGTTCGCGAAAACCTTAAATCCGGAACCGCGGAAGGTTTCACTTACGTCCCTCATCTCGATAGGGTTACGCAAATCAGGCTTGTCCGAACCGTATTTAGACATTGCTTCCGCATACGGAATACGTGGGAACGGCGCGGGTGACACTTTCCGCTCCCCGGCAAACTCCTCGAATAGATCGTGCAGCACCGGTTCCATGGTCTGGAACACATCTTCTTGTGTGACGTAACTCATCTCCAAGTCGAGCTGATAGAATTCACCGGGGCTGCGGTCGGCCCGCGCGTCCTCGTCCCGAAAGCAAGGGGCGATCTGAAAATATCTGTCGAACCCAGCCACCATAATGAGCTGCTTGAACTGTTGTGGTGCTTGAGGCAGTGCGTAGAACTTGCCCGGATGCAGACGGCTGGGCACGAGGAAGTCGCGCGCGCCCTCAGGGCTTGAAGCTGTAAGGATCGGCGTTTGGAACTCCATGAAACCGGCATCAGTCATGCGCCGCCGGATCGATGAAATCACCTTCGAGCGCAGCACGATGTTGTTGTGCAAGCGCTCCCGGCGCAGATCCAGGAAGCGGTATCTAAGGCGCGTTTCTTCCGGATATTCCTGATCGCCAAAGACAGGCAGCGGCAGATCGTCTGCCGCCGACTGAAGCGTCCATTCTTGAATGCGGATTTCGACATGCCCGGTGGGCAGGTCCGTATTGACGGTCTCTTCCGAACGGGCGACCACGGAGCCGGTCACTGTAATCACGCTTTCTGCGCGCACACTTTCAATGGCGCTGAAGATTTCATTGTCCGGCTCAATCACACACTGGGTGATGCCGTAGTGATCGCGCAGATCGATAAAGAGCAGCCCGCCATGATCCCGCTTGCGGTGCACCCAGCCGGAAAGACGTACAGTTTCGCCAACATGATCAGCGCGCAATTCGCCGCATGTATGGGTCCGATAGGCATGCATCGTTAAGGATCCTCGTAAGATATGGGCCGATTTGTGGAGGTGGACTGTCCGGCCGAAGAAGCACACAGATTCTCAATCGCTGTCAAGCGCGACAGAGCATGCCTGATAGGCTATAGCTCACCCGTATGCAAATCATTACTACCACCAAAGACCTCAAGGAAATCTGCAAAAAACTGGGCCGGGCCGACTTCATTACCGTCGACACAGAATTCATGCGCGATTCGACCTATTGGCCGAAATTGTGCCTGATTCAAATAGCCGGACCGGAAGACGAAATCATCGTCGATCCGCTGGCCGAAAAGATCGACCTTGCGCCCTTTCTGCAGCTGATGGGCAACCCGAAAGTTAAGAAAGTCTTCCACGCTGCCCGTCAGGACATCGAAATCTTCTATCATTTGGGGGAGGTCATCCCCACGCCGCTGTTCGACACCCAGGTTGCCGCCATGGTGTGCGGCTTTGGCGATGCAGTGAGTTATGAGAACCTCATCAAGCGCACGCTAAAGGTTCAGGTGGACAAATCGTCCCGTTTTACAGACTGGGCCCGGCGCCCGCTGACGGAGAAGCAGTTGGCCTATGCCATGGCGGATGTCACTCATCTGCGCGGCGCTTACGAGGCCGTTTTCGATCAAATCCAGAAATCCGACCGGGAGGCTTGGGTCGATGAGGAAATGGCGATCCTCGCCAATCCCAGTACCTATAACCTGGCGCCTCAAGATGCTTGGAAGCGATTGAAGGCCCGGCATAATGGCCGGCGGGCTGCGGCGGTCCTACAAAAGGTGGCGGCTTGGCGGGAAGCGGAAGCCCAAGAACGCGATTTGCCCCGTGGCCGAATTCTAAAAGACGACGCTCTATACGAGATCGCCAATCAGGCCCCCAAAAACAAATCCGAGCTCGATTCACTTCGGGCGGTACCGAAAGGGTTTGCAAATTCAAAGGCAGCGCAATCACTCTTGGCGGCCGTCAAAGCCGGCCTTGATATTCCCAAGGATGAATTGCCAACCCTGGCCAAGCCAAAGCCCACACCGCCAGGGCTGACACCGGTGGTCGAGCTGCTTAAGGTCTTGCTCAAAATGAAATGCGAAGAGCATAAGGTGGCCCAAAAGCTCGTGGCGAATGTGAGCGATCTTGAATTGCTGGCAGCGGATGATGATGCCCCCATCATGGCCCTCAAAGGCTGGCGGCGTGAGCTCTTCGGCGATATGGCCCTTGCTTTGAAGCATGGGGAAATCAGCCTGGGGCTTAATGGCCGGCGGGTGGTGAGCCTCAAACGGAAAAAAGCTGCACCGAAAGAAACAACAGCCAAAAAACCAGACTAGCTCAATATTTTGAGCGGGGTCGGACGGAAAACCGCGTACACTTTTCCCGATCCCGTTTTAAGCCTGGCTCGCTTTCTGTGTCGTGGCGACGGGTTCAATTTCGACCACTGTCTCAAGTCCAAAAACGCGCCCGAGTGCCGCGAGCCGCTTTCGAGCCGTATCCCCCATCATCAACTCTTGAGCGTCCTCAGGCAGTGAGACCACGATCTTTTCAGCCGACATTTTGAGGCTGCCCTGAGACAGAAACGCGGAAACACCGCCGCAAATGGTGTGGGCAAAACGTAACGCAACGCCAATCTGCCGGGCCCAGAGATGTTCTTCCTCGTCCAGCAGTTCCGTCACTTCGTTTAGACGAATGTCTTGATCACCGGTGTAACGCACCATAACAGCACGCGCGATCATCGTGCGTTCCCTGTGGTCCACCCCCGTCAACGGCATGCGCAAAACTTCGTAGTAGGAATGAATGCCCCGGTAATCCGGATGTCCGCGCCATCCAATGTCCGACAAAAGCGCGGCTGCTTTCCCCAGCCGTTGCCTGTCCGGATCGTCAACTTCGAACAGATCGGCGATCCATTCTCCGAGCGATGCGTTGACATTGGGATTGCGGGACAGGCGCTGCGAATAGGCATGGCACGCATCTAATAGCGGATCGTCCCGGCGCGCATCGTCCGGTAACAGATTGAAGATCAAGCCTTCCCTCAAGCCGAAGGCCGACACCACAACTTCTTTGGCTTTGGTCGCCTTTATCAGCTCACTCAGAACAATCGACCCGTATGGCAGCGCGTCAATGCGCCGTTTGGACAGGCCTTCAATCCTCTCCAAGGTCTTGCGGCCGAGATGAGCCAGAACACCAGACAAATCTTGCGCGCGCCCATTCGGAATTGCGTAGTGGTGCAAGATGTGAAGCGGATACCGCTCCTGCGCCATGTCAATTCTTGCCAAAGACCGCCACGTCCCGCCCACAGCATAAAGCGTCGTCCCCTCATGCTCCGAGAGCCACGGTGACTTGGCAAACGTTTCAGCAGCAATCGCCCGAGCCTTTTCGATATCACCCTGAGCCGCGTCCATCAGGCGCAGCGGTCCCAGCGGCACAGTGACACCCGCCCCCACTTGACCGTCTGCGACCTCACACAACTCCAAGCTGCCGCCGCCCAAATCGCCCACAATGCCAGATGCCTTGGGTATGGCGGAAAGAACGCCTTCCGCCGCCAGTATCGCTTCTTCCTTGCCGGACAACACACGAATCTCGTGGCCCAGATGTTCGGCGGCCTTATGAACGAATTGGCGCCCGTTTTCTGCATCCCGAACAGCGGCGGTGGCGACGGCGAATACGCGCACATTTTCAACCGACGCCAAAATCATCCGGAAGCGTCCCAGCGCATCCAACGCGCCTTCCATGCCCTTTTCATTGAGCTTGCCCGTGGTCACCAGCCCGCGGCCAATACCGCACATGGCCTTCTCATTAAAGACCGGAACCGGGCTTCTTGCGAGCGACTCGTAAACAATGAGACGTACGGAGTTCGACCCGATATCGATCACGCCGACGGGCTCGTTACCGAGCTGGACCCGCCGTCTCATATTCTGGAATGGCATGAACTGCCCTATTAGTTTTCAAGTGCTAAAGGCACCTTTGGCGGAGGATCGTATTTAAGCGCAGTTCCGCGTCCGGACAAGCTCGGATTTGTCATGAAATAGTCATGGGCGTTGAAAACGTCACGATCCGAGGAGGTAACAGTCCGCACAAAGTCGCCATTTGGCTGCAAAGTCCAGCTTTGAGCCTCGTCCAGTAGGTTTGCGACCATGATTTGATCGAGAATCTGGCGGTGAACCGTTGGGTTTTCTACGGGCAACAGCACTTCCACCCGGCGATTTAGGTTCCGGGGCATCCAGTCCGCCGAGGAAATGTACACCTTGGCCTTGGGGGACGGCAGCTCATAACCGCCGCCGAAACAGACAATCCGGGAATGTTCCAGGAACCTGCCTACAATGCTTTTCACACGGATATTCTCAGACATGCCGGTCACGCCTGGTCTCAAGCAACAGATACCGCGGATCACACAATCGATTCGGACGCCTGCGCACGACGCCCGGTAGAGCGCATCGATAACTTCAGCATCAACGAGCGAATTGAGTTTCAGCCAAATAGCCGCAGGCCGTCCAGCTTTGGAATGTTCGATTTCCTCTTCGATCTTTTCCATGATCGTCGAGCGTACGTTCAAGGGCGAGATTGAAATCTTCTCGAAACTTGGCGGCGTCGCATAGCCGGTCACAAAGTTAAAAACGCGCGCCGCATCTCGCCCAAGCTCAGGCTGAGCCGTAAAGATAGAAAGATCCGTGTAGATCCTTGCTGTTTGCGGGTGGTAGTTACCCGTACCAAAATGCGCATAGGTACGCAGTGTCTTGCCTTCCCGGCGCACCACATAGCTCACCTTGGCGTGGGTTTTCAGCTCGATAAAGCCGTAAACCACTTGCACGCCCGCACGTTCCAAATCGCGCGCCCAGCGAATATTCGCTTCTTCGTCAAAGCGCGCCTTCAATTCCACCAGGGCAGTTACGGACTTACCGCGCTCAGCCGCCTGAATAAGAGCAGACACAATTGGTGAATCGTCACTGGTGCGATAAAGCGTCTGCTTGATGGCCAAGACATTTGGATCTTCCGCCGCCTGCCTCAAGAACCGAACGACCACATCGAACGACTCGTAGGGGTGATGAACGATAATGTCCTTCTCACGAATAGCCGCAAAACAGTCGCCGCCATGATCCCGGATGCGTTCGGGAAAACGTGCATTGAAGGGCTTGAATTTTAGATCCGGAAAATCATCCACAATCAGTTGCGAGATTTCGGCGAGCCCCAATATTCCGTGTACGATTACAGGTTCATTGTCGAGTTCAAGTTGATCGGCGACAAACTCCCGCAGGCCTTCGGGCATAGACGCATCTGTCGTAAGGCGGATAACGCTTCCCCGTCTCCGCCGCTTGATGGCGGTTTCGAACATACGCACCAGGTCTTCGGCCTCTTCCTCGATCTCGATATCGCTATCGCGGATCACCCTGAACACACCTTTTCCGACCACGTCGTAACCAGGGAACAGATGATTCAGAAAACTGCCGATGATGTTCTCCATCGACACAAACCGGAGAGTGGAAGCCCCTTCTTCCGCCGGCAATTGAACAAAGCGGCCAATCTTTGCGGGGATGGGCAACATGGCATTCATGGGCTCACCATCCTCCCCACGCTGTAGCTCAAGGGCGAGGGAGAAACCAAGATTTGGCAGAAACGGAAATGGATGCGCCGGATCGATCGCAAGCGGCGTCAGCACGGGGAACACTTGCTCCGCAAAATAGTCTTGCATCCATTGCAACTCTTTTGCGGTCATTTCACTAGGATCGATCACCTCAATCCCGACACCGCGCATCTCAGCTTTCAAGTTTTCCCAAACTTGTTGCTGGATCGTCATGAGTTCGCCAGCTTTTGCGTTGATCTCTTTCAACTGCTGGGCTGGGGTCATTCCGTCATCACTGACTGTCTCAACACCGGCCGCCACCAACTCGTGCAGCCCGGCAACGCGGACCATGTAGAATTCATCCAGATTGCTTGCAGAGATGGAGAGGAAGCGCACCCGCTCAAGAAGCGGATGCCGTTCGTTCTGCGCCTCTTCAATCACACGCGTATTGAACGTCAGCCAGGATATCTCTCGATTGATGAAGCGTCTTGGCGTGTCCATATCAATCAACCGTGCTGCTGGCGCTGCCTTTTTGCGCCGCGCGGAGGTAGAAGCTGGTTTGGTGGTTGTTGAGCTCATACGGAAACATTGCCGAATTGGGTTTTACGGAATCCAAGTGCAAAATCACTGGCACGGTATTGTTAAAAGGTAACAAAGTCATGACGATGCAGCGCTGTCTGCAAGCAACATCGTCAGTAAAAACAGTAACTTACCCGATCATTCCTGCGATTGCATCTTTAGCATGCGAGAGATTAACAGCCTCTCGCTTCGCGAGTGCAATTTGGTCGGTGGCCTCCACAACCTGCTGGGCTGCCTGAAGTGTTCTGTCTATACGCTTGGAAATATACCCGATGATTGCGGGATCAGGCGCAATTTGCCGGTACTCAAAAAGCTTTTCAATAACGGCGGCCAATAACTGCTCATCAGGCGGCGCCAGATGACATCGGGGCATTCCATTGAGCCGAGAGCGCAGATCCGGAAGTTTGAACCTGCTCTGCGCGGGTTCTCGCTCTGCCGTAACCAGCAGCCAGGTGTTTTTCTGAGCCATGGTGTTCAAGAAATGAAACACAGCTCGTTCGGATTGAGCATGCTGCACATCTTCCAGAACATAGGCCGGTGCCTGCCCCAGGCTTACAGCATTCTCGACCGTCAAATCCTTCGCCTGGATGAATTCAGCGGATGATTTATCAGCCCAAATATGGGCCAAATGCGTCTTTCCGCTGCCTTCGCTTCCGACAATGAGCAAGCGTTTGGCGGGCCATTGGGGCCAATTCTCCACAAATGCGAAGGCGCTTCGGTTAGAGGCACCGATGGCGAAATCCGCTCTTGAGAAGCGCGGAACGGGAGCAAGTTTAAGGGGAAGTTGTTGCGGGGACATACCCGAAAATCAGGATCCAAGTTGATGACGAACGCAGAAACGTCTGAGCCGCAACCCTATCGGATATCCGAAGCGGAAACAGACTGAGTCCAGATTCGAAAATAACTACCACCTGACCAAACCGTCGTCACGGCAACAAGGACACTTAAGGCAAAAACCACATCGCCAATGAGCACGGTACCGCCAAGGGCCTCGAACAACAGATCGGACCACACATACCCGAATGCCAGCGCGGCCAACACGCAAGCAGCGAGCACAATCTGAAAGGTCGTGTTCACTTTGCTGATCATAAGGGGCGCCATGACCAAGCGATGACCGATAAGCATCGACAGCAGCACGGCACCGATGATCAAGATGTCGCGCGACACCACCAAAATCACGAGCCAGGACGCCAAGGCCTCCTGCAGACCAAGGGTGACATAGATGCTTACAAGCAATGCTTTGTCGGCAATGGGGTCCAGCAAGGCCCCAAGTTGTGATGCTGCATTGAAATTCTTTGCGATCCAACCATCCAGCGCGTCTGAGATACCAGCAAACACAAAAATTCCGAATGCAGGCAAATAGGCGCCACTCAAGATAAGCCAGATGATGATCGGCACACAGATAATGCGCCCAAGCGTAATGATGTTCGGAACTGTCACTTTGCCGCCGGTTGTTTTTCGGATTGTCGGGTGGCTATTCCGCCGGCATTACTCGCCGAACGGTGCAAGCTGTACGTCTGTGTCCTCGATTGTCGGTTCTTCGTCGGTCAGCTCAGGATAACCGCCAGTTGGCTGCTGATAATATAGATTGCCATCTCCAATGACGGGCAGCGCCCCTGTCCCGGGAACCCACTCGGAAATATCGCCCGTTGCTTCGCCGAAACCGGTCGGTGCCCCAATGCCAGGAACCGCACGCGCAGCTTGCTGGAAACCGTTTGTAAAGCCACTGGCCGACGCTTGTTCCGCGTCGTTCAGCCGAGGCCGGATCAGCAAGAAACGGGTTGCATCCAGCAATTCCAAATCCGATTGCGCCAGGGCGATCGACAGGTTCTCTAAAGACCCGGCGATTTTCATATTCACCTGGGCACCTTCGACCGTCAGCCCCACCAACCGAAGCTCCGTAATTGAAGGAATGTTCGCCAGGCGCTGGCGAATGCTCAGCCATTCATTGAAGGAACGGAAGACGATCGTCGCCTCAAAAACATCTTCGCTGCCGTATTGGATGATCGTGCGCCGCTTCCAATTTTCCTGCTTTTCCCCGCCGATGGAAGCAACAGCTTGAGCGAAAGCTTCTTCTTCCGAGGCGGCCGTAAAGGACACCTCATATTGGCTCGTGCCGTTGGCGGACATCTGGAACACGTCAACCGATGTGGTCACGCCGCCTAATTCTTCCGTCGTTGTGGCGACGGGAATGATGATATCTCCGGCACCATAGCGGGCTGCAATCGGGCCAAGCTGCGCCCAATCGGACTGTGTCACGGTTTCAGGAGAAATGGCGGCGATATCTTCAAGATCGCCCAATGGCAATACGATCGGCGCCAAAGCTTGAGCCAATCCGCTTGTTGCCCAGGTCTCGGACCACATATTCTCTTCAGCCCAGATGATGGGCCCTTCAGCCGACTGGTAAACCGGAATGAGCAAAGTGGATTTCGCGCGAATTTCGCTGAATGGTATGTCGTAGCGGCGTAAGAGATCGCGGACATTGTTTGCTTTGAACGCAAAGGACAGCTTCCCCAAATAGCGGGTTTGGCTGTTCTTTTCCTCTTCGACCTCAAAGCCCTTAATCAACGCGTTGATTTCGGCCCCTGAAGGCTGCGGCAACCGCGTCCAATCATCTTTCAATGTGAGCCTTTGAAGGAGATCCCGCAAAGCAATGCGCTGTCCTTGAGAAATCGCGATATCGCGCGCTTTGGCAGCAGCCTCCGCCGTCGCATCAACTTCCACATCACGGACCGTAAATATCTCCGCTTCTTCGGCGCTAACGACGCCAAAAATCGACATAGAAAACAGAATGGCAGCAACTGCGCAGGCGTATTTATGAATGGTCACGACAAAATCCCCCGTAGCGCGACTACTATACCACTTGCATCCGGCACAAAAAGGGCCCTCTTTAAGCTTCCACGGCGCCGAATCCAACATATTGTGCGATCCATAACGCGCAACCAGCCGTTCAAAGCGCTTGGCTCAGCCGGACCCGGCCGAAACTAGGAAACAAATATGGTTAATGCGACCCCAAAATCGCGGCCGAATAGCTACACTTATGCAGACGCAGGTGTCGATATTAAGGCAGGCAACGATCTTGTTGATTCGATCAAAGCCCTTGCCGCCTCCACAAAGCGCCCCGGTGCCGATGCTGCCCTAGGCGGTTTTGGTGGCATTTTCGATCTCAAAGCACTGGGCATGGCCGATCCATTGCTGGTGGCAGCCACCGACGGTGTTGGAACGAAACTGCGCCTTGCCATCGACCACCAGCGCCACGACACGGTGGGGATCGATCTGGTGGCCATGTGTGTGAATGACCTGGTTGTTCAAGGCGCCGCTCCGCTGTTCTTCCTGGACTATCTGGCCACCGGAAAGCTCGAACCATCCGTCGCGAAGGACGTGGTCAGCGGCATTGCCGAAGGGTGCCGCCAGGCCGGATGCGCCCTCATCGGCGGCGAAACCGCGGAAATGCCGGGCCATTATTCTGGCGAGGACTATGACCTGGCTGGCTTCAGCGTTGGCGCGGTGGAACGCACGAAATTGCTGCCCCAGCAAGAAGCAATTAAAGCCGGAGATTGCCTCATCGCCCTGCCCTCCAACGGCATTCACTCCAACGGCTACTCGCTGGTCCGTAAAATAGTGGATGATTTCAAGGTCGACCTTTCAGTACCCGTCGTTGGCCCGGAACCTCTTTTGGAGACACTGCTGGCGCCCACCAAAATCTATGTGAAAGCCCTGCTGCCTCTTATGGAGCAGGACAAAGTCAAAGCGGCCGCGCATATCACCGGCGGCGGTCTTACGGAAAATATCCCGCGCGTGCTGCCTGAAGGGTTGGACGCTGAAATCGACTTGTCCGCCGTCGCGCCCTTGCCCGTGTTCGGCTGGCTTTCCGCAAAAGGCGGCATTGCCGATGAAGAGATGCTGAAGACCTTTAACTGCGGTGTCGGTATGGTCCTTGTTGTCGATCAAGACGATGCTGACGGCATCCTGTCCGCGCTCGCTGATACCGGTGAAACGGCCTATCGCATCGGCTCGGTCGTCCCAGGTGAAACGCCCGGCGCCGCCCGCACCGTCTATAAAGGGACTCTCGACTTTGGAACGGATGCCACGGATGCCAATGACTAAGCTTCGATTGGGCGTCCTCATATCCGGGCGCGGCACGAATCTGCAATCGCTGATCGACGCCTGCTCGGACTCAACCTATCCCGCCGAGATTGCCTGTGTCATCTCAAACAGGCCTGATGCGGTCGGTTTGGATCGAGCGCGGTCTGCAGATATTGAAGCCATCAGCATACCCCATAAATCGTATGGCTCGCGAGAGGCATTTGAAGCCGATTTGACCAAAGCATTGACCGAACGGGGGGTAGAACTGGTTTGCAATGCGGGTTTCATGCGCATCCTGACGGACAGTTTCGTCGATCATTGGCACAACAGGCAGATCAATATTCACCCGTCGCTCTTGCCCGCTTTCAAAGGCTTGCATGTGCATGAACGGGCACTGGCGGAAGGTGCCCGCATCAGCGGCTGCACCATCCACTACGTCAGGGCGGAAATGGATGCCGGCCCCATCATCGCCCAAGCAGCCGTTCCCGTGCTGCCAGACGATGACGCCGACAGTCTGGCGGCGCGCGTCCTTACCGCGGAACATGCGCTTTATCCAAAGGTGGTGAGAGGAATCGCAAGCGGTGCCATCCAAATCGATGGCGATACGGTCCAGTTTGCAGCAGATGCCGAAGAAGAAATCGGGCCGATGATGATCAGCCCCAATCTTTAGCCAGACTGATTAGCCAACGATTTCGATGTCCGAGAAGAAATAAGAAATCTCAACGGCAGCCGTTTCAGGCGCATCGGAACCATGCACCGAATTAGCTTCGATCGACTCAGCGAAATCTTTGCGGATGGTTCCAGCCGCCGCATCTTCAGGGTTGGTCGCCCCCATAACCTCGCGGTTCTTGAGAATAGCGCCCTCGCCTTCCAGCACCTGAACCACCACTGGGCCTGATGTCATGAAATTGCAAAGGTCGTTAAAGAAGGGGCGTTCCCGGTGAACCCCGTAAAACCCTTCCGCCTGTTCGCGGGTCAGGCGCACACGCTTTTGAGCCACGATGCGAAGGCCAGCTTCTTCGAAACGGGCATTGATTTGCCCTGTCAGGTTGCGGCGGGTGGCATCTGGCTTGATGATGGAAAACGTGCGTTCAACGGTCATGTCTGAAGTCCTTACCTTGATCTGTTGGCGCCGGGTTATAGCGGTGGCGTGGATTAGGGGCAAGCACCCTCTGGGCGGCAGCCGATCTCGGTGATAATAAGCCGCATGCTTCAACTGTCTGACCTCACCTATCGGATCGAAGGCCGCGTTTTGCTGGAAGGCGCCAGCGCCACGATTCCGGCTGGCCACAAGGTCGGGCTTGTGGGCCGTAACGGCGTTGGTAAAACCACCCTGCTCAACATCGTTTCCGGCTTTCTTCAGCCCGATGACGGGGAAATCAACGTGCCGTCCGGCTGGGCTATTGGCCGCCTGAACCAGGAAGCACCGGACGGGCCGGAATCCCTGCTCGAGACTGTATTGGGCTTTGACACGGAACGCGCCGCCTTACTGGCAGAGGCCGAAACCGCCACGGACCCACAACGAATCTCGGACATTCAGTTGAGGCTCGATGACATTGATGCCCATTCTGCGCCTGCGCGCGCCGCCGCCATCCTCGCAGGCCTTGGCTTTTCTGAAGAAGACCAGCAACGTCCCTGCTCGTCTTATTCGGGTGGCTGGCGCATGCGGGTCGCCCTTGCCGGTCTTTTGTTCACCCAGCCAGATATTCTATTGCTGGATGAACCCACCAACTATCTGGACCTGGAAGGCACGATCTGGCTCAAGTCGTATTTGAAAAACTACCCCCATACGATCCTTATTGTGAGCCACGACCGAACACTACTCAATTCATCCGTACAAAGCATACTGCATCTCAACGAATGCAAACTGACTCTATTCACCGGCGGCTATGACCGTTTCGAAAAAACACGCGCGCTGCAACAAGAGCACTTGGCGAAGCTCAAGGAAAAGCAGCAAGCCCAGCGCCAGCACATGGAAAAGTTTGTCGAACGGTTCCGCTACAAAGCGTCGAAAGCCCGGCAGGCCCAAAGCAGGTTGAAGGCACTTGCAAAGCTGGAACCCATTTCCGCCATCACCGACAGCCAAGTGCGCCCCATTTCATTGCCGCATCCGACCGAACTTGCGCCGCCGATCCTCACGGTGGAAAGCGCTTCCACCGGATACGACCCGAATGTCCCTATTCTCAGCCGGTTGAACTTCCGTATCGATATGGACGACCGCATCGCCCTCCTGGGCAAGAATGGCAACGGCAAGTCCACACTCGCGAAACTGCTCGCTGGGCGGCTCTCCACTTTCGATGGCAAAATCGTCCGGGATCGCAAACTGGAAGTGGGATATTTCGCGCAACATCAGCTGGACGAGCTTGAAGAAGACGGCACACCGCTTTCTGAGTTGGCGAAGCTTTTGCCGGATCTTTCTACGGGCGAACTGCGAACCCGCCTCGGCACCATGGGATTTGGCGCGGAGAAGTTCGATACCCGCATTGCGTCACTGTCCGGCGGCGAACGCGCGCGCCTCCTGCTCGGCCTAGCGACACTTCATGCGCCTCACATGCTGATTCTGGATGAGCCCACAAACCACCTTGATGTGGACACACGCGAATCTCTCATTCATGCGCTTAACGACTTCACCGGTGCCGTCATCCTCATCAGTCATGACATTCACCTCATTGAGACCTGTGTCGATCGATTGTGGCTTGTGGAAAATGGCACCGTTCAACCGTACCAAGATGATTTGGATGCCTATCAGCAATTCATCATTCGCAAGGAAAAGGCGCCGGAAAAACAGGCCGCAGACAAAGGGGCGAATGACAAAAAAGAAGCAAGACGCGCTTCGGCAAAACAACGCGCGGAACTTGCCCCTCTCAAGAAACAGATTCAGTCTCTTGAGCGAGACATCGCCAAGATCGAGAAGGAAGTAACGAAGATAGACCAAGATCTTGGAGACGAAACTCTATACACGGACGATCCGCAGCGTGTTCAGGAACTGACCAAACGCCGGGGCGAACTGCAAAAGCAGCTTGAGGAAAAAGAGACGAGCTGGATCGACGCCCAAGAGCGCTACGATGAGGCGATGGCGGAAACGGACCCCGTCTAACGGACAGAAACCGATATGACACCTGCGGCGAAAAGGCATGATGTACGGGTCTTCCGCATTTCCGCTTGCCGAACGCGCTGGGTTTGCTAAAGTTATTGCAAGTCATTCTCAAAAATCCGGCGTAGCCGGCGGTTTTGCTGGTATGCCAGAGTTAGTAAGCCTTCAGGCCGATGCGCCCGGCCCCCTTTGGAATAATGCCGCCCCGGCCAAGGCAGGTTCGGGCATTCAATGCCCATTGCTCCGAAAAATGTCCTGTCCTCAATGTCGCACACATCGCATTGCCCGGCGGAGCATTTCGGCATGAACTTCCAGCCGAAACCCCCAACGCCGGTAAGGCCACTACAGGACCAAGCCGCAACCGGTCCACTCCCCCCGCAATTAGGACCTGCCGATTCACGCAAGAACCAGCACCTGAGAGGTCTTTATGAACGGCAATACGCCAATTTGCGGAATTATCTGCGCAAGCTTGTCGGCGCCGGACCGCCTGATCCTGATGACGTGGCGCAGGCCGCCTTCGCAAAGCTCGCCGGGCGCGACAGCTTCGACGACATCGAAAACCTTCCAGCCTTTCTCTGGCGCACGGCTCAAAACATTCTGATCTCGGAACAGCGTCGCGCCTCGATAAGAAGATCAAACGCGTCTGACGTTAAAGAGGTTTTTTCCGGGCCCGCGACCGACGATTTCGACGCTGAACGCGTCTTAATAGCTAAAATGGAAGTCAATGCAGTCTTGTCGTCGTTGAAAACAATGACGGCGAAGAGACGGGCAATACTGTTGATGAGCCGCATTGACGGATATTCGAACGCGGAAATCGGCCGGCGGCTTGGCCTCGCCCGCTCCACCGTGTCGGAGCATTTGGCGCGCGCTATGATGGAACTGGATGCAGTCTTAAACGAAGCCGAAGAAAAGGAGAAGACAAGGACGTGAGTGGTTTATGAGCGGCGATAGCATTCAGGAGATAGCTTACCGCTGGCAGGCGCGACTGATCGGCGGTGATCTCGATGCCGAAGACCGGGCCGCGCTCCGAGCCTGGCTTGACGAAGACGACTCTCACCGCGAAGCCTTCGAACGCACCCAACTTCTTTGGGCACGTCTCGGTGCTATCGACGCGGATACGCTGCCGTCGGATTATCTCACGCCGCCCAAACTCATCCGTGAACAGACCATAAAAACTGGTTTTTGGCGTAACATTCAAAAAGCGCTTACACAGCCACGCTTGAGCGGAGCTGTCGGCGGGGGGCTCGCCGCAGCGTTCGTCATTGTCGCCCTCTTTTTCACCATGCCGGCGCCGGAGCCGGCGCTTTATCGGACTGAAGTTGCGGAATTGAAGGACATAGCCCTTGCAGACGGTACCGTGATTAACCTCGGCGCCCAGTCGCGCATTTCGGTGATCCTCACAAAAGATGAGCGGCGCGTCAGTCTTCTCGCCGGCCAGGCATTTTTCGATGTGGCATCTGATCCCGACCTGCCTTTCATCGTCACTGCCGGGGAAGCAACAGTGCGCGTGATTGGAACTGAATTCGCCATCCGCCGCGTCAAGCAATCAATACGCATCGCCGTCGCCGAAGGTGAAGTTGCCGTGGCGCGCGCCGACACTTCCGGTCAGACGAATAAGACCAATTCGGTACGGCTGACTGCAGGCGAGCAACTTCGTGCAGCACACAGCATCGGCCTATCGGATGTGACCGGCATAGAGGTTAAAGACATTGGCGCATGGCGCACCGGCGAGTTGATCTATGCAAACGCATCGCTCACTGAGATCATCGCCGATGCGGACCGTTACCATCCAAGCCGGATCACCATCACCGACGCTTCGGTTGCCGCGCTCACCATGAGTGCCGTGTTTGACTCAAACGATATCGACGGCATGCTCACCACCCTCGAAGAAGCCTTGCCGATCCGCATCAGCCGGTGGCCTGACGGCGCAGTCTTCATTCACGGACGCTGAGCCACACCAACGGTTAGAAATTTTCAGATTTTTTTGACATCTAACCGACGCTTTCGACCCCTCACACGTCCTTTTCATGGATGCGGTTGATTATCAATCGCAACGAAATGTATGGGTACGAGGGGGAATCCTTATGAAATTCAAGTGCTTCAACCAAAATACGCGATCCACGATCTGTGCCGTGGCGTCAGCAATCGCTATCGCAACCGTCACGCCTCTGGCCGTGGCACAAGAGTCGGAGCAGACGGCAATCGAGCTAAATATACCCGCGCAGCCACTAGACGATGCGCTCGTCGCGCTTGCACAAGCAACAGGAACCCAGATCTTAGCGCCGGACAGCGTCGTTGCTGGTCACCAGGCACCCGACATTGCCGGAACCTACACTTTGGATGAAGCACTCGAACTGCTGCTTGCCGAATCCGGACTTTTTGCGAACCGGTCCCGCAGCGGTGCCATAATTATCGCTCAGGAACCAAGCGAACAGACCACAGCCGCCAATGTCCGCGCTTCCGAAGGGGAGACTAACCTTGATGAAATCATTGTACTTGGAACGACACGGCTGCCCGAAGCCATAGAGGTCTTTCCGGGAACAGTGAGAGTTATCGGTCAACAGGATCTCGATAAGCTTTCAGCCGTCAACGCCGACCTGGGGTCTGTGCTCGGCAATTACATTCCAGGGTTCAGCCCTTCTGGAAGTCAAACATCCGGCAGCAACCTCGATCAGACATTGCGCGGACGCATCCCCTCAGTCTTCATAGACGGGGTGCCCATTACCACCACCTTGCGCAATGGGCGTGTCGACATACGTTCTTTGCACCCATCGGTGATTGACCGTATCGAGATCGTAAGCGGATCAAGCACCCTCTACGGCAATGGCGGTGCGGGTGGAATCGTCAACTACATCACCGGGCACTCTCAATCGGAAAAAGGTGTGAGCTTCACCTCGCAAGTCGGGACGCGGGTTTCGCTCACCCATGCAGGCGATAGCCTTAACCCCTATGGTACGCAAACAGTTCAGGGCGATCTCGGCCTGGTGGATTTTATAGCCAGCGCTACCCTTGAAAAGACACAAGGTTTCTTTGATGCCGATGGAAAACGCATTGCGCCTAATCCGAACAGGCAACTTGGGTTGTCGGATTCCCTGTTTCAAAACTATTTCGGCAAGATCGGCTTTGAACGCAACGGGCAGCGCTTGGAACTGACAGCACTTTACTATGACCAAGCGCAAGACACGGACTTTATAAACGGCGTCGGTAACATCGCTCAGCGCCAACCCACCCCGGCGGTTCGGGGCGAAAACAGCCCAGACGAAGAAGACAATGGCAGCCAGAATATCCTGTTCAATGCGGTCTATACGAACAGTGATTTACTGCCTGCGACGGCCCTTCGGGCGCAGGGCTATTCTCTCCAGGTAGAGAACACGTTCAGTTACAGCAATTTTTTCCCTGGAGGCGGACAGTCAGTCGTTAAATCCGACAAGTTCGGTGCCCGGCTCGATTTTGATACGGACCTGCAATTCCTGCTGCCCACCGGCGGACGGTTTCTCTATGGCTTCGATTACCTTAATGATTCAAGCGAGCAGCCGCTCCTTGATGGGCGGACATTCGTGCCGGACGTTAAACAAGAGAATTTTGCATTCTTCGGCCAGGCCGAACTTCCGGTGACCAACCGCTTCACCGTGTCCGGCGGCGTGCGCTACGAAGATTTTAACTTCAGCGTTGAATCTTTTCAGGCACTATTCAGCGGCGCAAACGTAACGGGTGGCACGTTCGGGTTTTCCGAACTGACGTATAATGTAGGCGGTTCCTACGAACTCATTGACGGCCTTCGGGCCTTTGCCGGTTTCTCACAAGGCGCGCCGGTTGCCGAAGTGGGCCGTGTACTGAGGTCCGCAACACAAGACATCGACATCTCAGCATTCAATCTTGCGCCCTCTATCACCGACAGCCTCGAATTCGGTATGCGCTATGCGGGCAAGCGCCTGCAAGCGGAAGTGGTCTACTATAGAAATGAGTCCTCGCTGGGATCGACCGTCACCCAAAACGCAGTCACCGGGGAGTTTATTGTTGTGCGGTTGCCGGAGGAAGTTCAGGGCGTTGAAGCCATCCTCGAATATCAGTTCACTCCCGAATTGCGCGCAGGCGGCAGCTTTTCATGGATCGAAGGCGAGCGCGACACTGACAGCGATGGCAACACGGATACGCCACTATCGGGTCAGACAATTCCGCCGGAAAAACTTGCCGCTTTCGCAGAATACAATTGGGGAGAAAACTGGTTTGTACGCGGTCAGGTTTCTTATGTGGGCGGACGCAATGAATTTCCCGGCAGCGCCCGGTTCGGCGAAGGCGAAGTGAATTCGCGTATCCTTGCGGACCTGTTTGTTAAACGGGCGTCCCCAACCGGGACGCTACAAGTGGGCGTTCACAACCTCTTCAACTCGGACTATTTCACGCATACGTCGGAGATTATGCAGCTTACGGATCGTTTCTCGAAGGCGCCCGGTGCAACGCTTTCGATCGAATACACTGTCGATTATTGATCTTGCGGTCGAATGAATGGCCTTGCGTATCATCGCCTTGTTGCACTGCTGGGCAGGAGGGCTGATCGGACTTCTGTTGGCGGTATTGGGATTGTCGGGCGCGGTTCTTGTCTGGAAGGAAGACTGGCTGCGCCTGACCATCCCCGTTGCGAGAACGCCTGCGGATGGCACCGGCGAGACCGTCGCCACCGCCATCCGGCGCATCATGGAGAGCGCGCCCGAAACGCCGAGATACATCGTCTCCCCTAAGGAAGATCTCGGGTTGTTCGTAATTGGCATGCAGAACGGCGCCGGGTTCTATGCGGACCGCACTGGCGAAATACTCACAAGCTGGGAATCGCCATGGGCCCGGGCTGAACTGTGGCTGTTCGACCTGCATCATCATCTGCTTCTGGGTGAGACCGGCGAGCTTGCCGCCGGCATCACAAGTCTCATTGGCATTGGCTTTCTCGTGACGGGCATCATTCTCTGGCAGCGCACTTGGCGACGCTTTTCCCTGCGCGCCTGGCCGAAGCGTTTTAACCGGGGTGAAATCATCCGGCACCACCGCGACCTCGGAATTGTTGCAACGCCCCTGCTGTTTATCGCATTGGCAACCGGCGTGATGCTGACTTTGCGTCCCGTGGCGGTCTTAGCTGTTTCGCCCTGGAGTTCGCCTGCACAAATGCAGGCGGCTCTCGCACCGCCACAGGTCACGGGCGGCAGCGCCAGCGATATTGACTGGGAAGCGATCCTCACGGCGGCCCAAAACCGGTTTCCAAATGGCGAAATACGGCTGATCAGCCCTGTGGCGAAGAAGGGCGGCCTCATCACCATACGCGTGAAGCAGCCCTACGAATGGCTACCCAACGGACGTACGCTCTTATGGTTCGATCCAGCGACCTCCGCACTCATCGAAGCGCGCGAAGCATCCGAACACCCAAGGGGTGTGCAAATCCTCAACACGATGTATCCGCTGCATGCGGCCAAAATCGGCGGCCTTACCTACAAGGCGGCCATGACACTCGCCGGTCTGGCGCTGACGATGCTGGGGTCTTTCACTGTCTGCACATTCTGGCGCCGGCAGTCAAAGGTCATCCTTACAAAGAAGAAAAACAGCCAAGCAAGAAGCCATATTTCAGGAAAAACTCTCTAGGCTTTTTGTTCCCATTTGCCGCCGGCACTTTGCTGCCAATAGGTGACCTCATGGCCGGCAGCTTTCGCTTTGGACCAATCTTCTCGGGCCGCCGCCACCGCAGCATCCAAATTACCGTCGAAGACAAAGATGCAGCGGTCACGTTCGGTGATATCCGGCGACTGCCAGTCATTAGGGCGCGCGCCATCCACAAAGAAAACCAGGTTCGCGCCATTCTGTACCGAAAGCTCCGTCCCAATCAGCACTGGATGATCGGGCGATTGCATTTCCCCCGTCCGGCCGTGAGGCAGAAAAGACTCGTCACGAAACGTCCAGAGAAAACTGTCGATCATTTCCGCGCGCTCATCCGAGCCCGCCACGATCAACGCCCGCCATCCCCGCTCAAGCGTCTTCTCAAGCAACCCAGGCAGGATGCCTTCCAAGTTCGCCCGTTCTAGATGGTAAAACCAAACGTCGGTCATGGTCTCGTGTTAGAGGCGGCCTTACTTCCTGCGGCCTTCATAATGGTCCGCCACCATCCGGTCGAGCAACCGGACGCCAAAACCAGTTGCCCCTTTGGGGCAGACAGGCTTGTCTGCCTTCGTCCAAGCGGTACCGGCAATGTCCAAATGCGCCCAAGGCACGCCATTGGTAAATCGCTTCAAGAACTGAGCCGCTGTGATCGACCCGGCCCCCCGTCCATCGCTAATGTTCTGCATGTCGGCAATCTGCGAATTGATGGTGCGGTCATAAGTATCTTCGAGGGGGAAACGCCAAACGGTTTCGTCCACTTTATTGCCTGCCTCAAAAATGTGGTCAGCCAACTCATCGTCGCTGGCGAACAGTCCTGCCTTGTGCGTGCCCAGAGCCATGATGATCGCACCTGTAAGCGTGGCCAGATCGACCATGAATTTCGGCTTGAAGCGTTCTTGGCAAAACCATAAAGCGTCCGCGAGCACCAGGCGCCCTTCGGCGTCGGTGTTCAGCACTTCGATGGTCTGCCCGGACATGGACGTAACAACGTCACCCGGACGTTGCGCCGTGCCATCGGGCATATTCTCCACCAAGCCGATGATACCGATCACATTGGCTTTCGCCTTACGGGCGGCAAGGGCATGCATGAGCCCCGTAACGGTCCCTGCACCACCCATGTCATATTTCATTTCACCCATGCCGGCAGAGGGTTTCAGCGAAATCCCGCCAGTGTCGAAGGTAACGCCCTTACCAATGAAAGCGATCGGCTGAGCTTTTTTGTTCGACGCACCAAGCCACTGCATGACAACCAGCTGGCTCTCATGCTGGCTGCCACGGCCAACGCCGAGCAAAGACCCCATGCCCAGCTTTTCCATTTGCTTCTCACCGATTATGTCGACCTTTACGCCAAGGTCGGTGAGCGTCTTCGCCCGTTTGGCAAATTCCTTCGGGTACAGAATATTGGCCGGTTCCGACACCAGATCACGTGCGAAGAATACGCCATCGGCAACCGCGTTACGGTCTTTCCACTTTGAGCGGGCCTTCGCCAACACCGACGTCATAATCGTCAGCTTAGAGAGCTTCGGTTTCTTGCTCGCGCTCGCTTTGCTGCGATAGACATCAAAGCTGTAGCTGCGAAGTTTCGCCCCCTCAGCGACACCAGCCGCGAAATCTTCGGCTGCGGTTTTCGTTTTGGATGGCACGTCAGCCGCCACGGCTGCCGTTTTGATGCCGCTCGCATTAAGCCGTGCCATAATCCGTCCACCGAGCGCCCGAACCTCTTTCTCTCCGATTTTGGCGGCATCCCCTACGCCCATCAGCCAGATCCGATCCGCTGTGAACCCAGTTGGCGCCAAGACCTCCAATACATCTCCGGATTCCCCGGAAAAACCCGCTGCCTTTGCGGCCTTGGAGAGGCTTCCCCCCGCCTTCTTGTCCCATTGTGCACAAATTCCGGAAAGTCTGGCGCCCGCAGCCGCCGGCGCAATAAGGACGTTAACTTTTGGAAACCCGAGGGCTGAAAGGGTGATGTTCATGTGAGGGGCAACTCCTGGCTCCGTGGATGGATCGTGACCATTCCCGTCTTGTTGATAATCTGATCGGCGGTTAGGATGAGATTTCTAGAAGGGACTTAGCAGTTCAATTTTTGCTTCCCCGACAAGCGTCGAAAGTCTGCCGGGCGTCTCAATCGTTAACGCCCTTTTTGACCACGCCGCCTCGGTACGAAGCTGAAAAATGAGGCATAGCATATAGTCATAGTCCGTCCAAATGGGCGGTCTATGAAAACACTCATAGAAATTTTTGGCGGTCCAGCCAGCGGTTATGAACAGTTTAGGGTACTACGTCTTTCGTCAAATCACGGGTCCGCTCATCTTCTTTACATGCGCGCTCACAGCGCTTGTTTGGCTGACCCAATCTCTGAGGCTGCTGGATGTGGTTATCCAGCAGGGACAAAGCGCAGGCACGTTCATCGAGCTGTCTGTTTTGGTCATGCCCAGCCTTCTGGGCATCATCCTGCCTGTTTCATTTTTCTGTGCCGCGATCTATTCGCTAAACCGGCTCCATACCGACAGTGAGCTTGTGGTCATGTGGTCCGCCGGCATGGGACGATGGGGCATCGCCAAGCCGGTCATCTTCTTGAGTGTTTTGGTTGCGCTGATTGTCCTTGCCGTGAATTTGTATTTCATGCCGGCCGGCATGCGCGCCATGAAAGATCGTGTTTTCGAAATTCGCGCCGACCTGGTCGCTTTCATGCTTCGTGAAGGACAGTTTACGAACCCGATCAAGGGTCTCACAGTCTATGTCCGCGAAATGAACTCCACCGGGGAGATCAAAGGTCTGCTCGTCCATGACGACCGGAAACCCGAAGAACCGATCACCTATTTGGCAGAGCGGGGCGCCGTTGCCCAAACACAGGACGGGCCTCGTCTTCTGATGATCAACGGCAATGTCCAGCGTACGTCTCAAGATAATGACAATCAGATCGCATTTCTGCGCTTCGATCGTTATGTACTCGACCTCGACCAGTTTACGGAGGAAGTGGGCGTCCACACGCGGGAGACCAGCGAACGATTCTTGCACGAGCTATTTTATCCGGACCCAAACCATCCCTGGGACGCGACGTATTGGGACCGTCTGATCGCAGAAGGGCATAACCGGCTTTCGTCACCTCTATATGCGATCGCCTTCGCGATGATTGCCCTTGCCGCCCTGATCGGCGGTGACTTTTCACGGCGCGGCTACGCCAACCGAATAAGTCTGGCCGTGCTCTTCGCTGTCGGCATTCGTATGGGTGGAATTGGTGTTCAGAGTGCCGCCGTGAAGTTACCGATTGTCAACTTGGCTCAATACGCGATCCCTCTTCTGGCGATCGCTGTCTGCGCCATCGTCATTGAGCGCGGGCGGGTACCATTTTTGCGGCAACCATTGCGCACATCAGAAACTCCTGTTCCGGCCACTCCAAATCTAGACTAGACGATGCGCTTTTCTTGGACACTTTCACGGTACATTGGCGTTCAATTCCTGATTGGAATTGGGATTGTCTTTGGCGCGTGCTTGTGTCTGATTTTCTTGGTTGACCTGGTCCAGTTGCTGCAACGCGCTTCAAGCCGCGGTCCCGTGCCGTTCGGCACTCTTGCGACGATGGCATTCTACAAACTGCCGAACATCTCCGAAGTCGCCCTTCCCTTTGCTGTCCTGTTTGGCGCCATCTGGACTTTTATACGGCTCAGTCGCAGCCATGAATTAGTAGTCGCGCGGGCGACCGGTGTCTCCGTGTGGCAATTCCTGACACCAGCGATCTTCATCACCATGGTAGGCGGTATCTTCGTTGTGACCGTCTACAATCCGATTGCCGCATCCTTGATATCGCGCTTTGAACAGCTTGAATCTCGGCACATGCGCGGGCAGTCGAGTTCGCTCACCGTTTCCTCGTCCGGTCTTTGGCTTCGCCAAGGAGACGAAATCGGACAATCCGTCATTCATGCCCTTAAAGTCGACGGTGAAGGCATGGTCCTCGAAGACGTAACCTTTATGTTCTATGAGGGCGCCGACAAGTTCCGGGCCCGCATTGATGCCGAATCAGCCGAGCTCAAAGATGGCTATTGGGACATACGTAACGCCCGCCTCAACGTCCTAGACCCATTTCCTGAGAATAGTTTTCATGAACGTTATAGCGTCACAACGTCGCTGACGCAGGAACGTATCCAGGACAGTTTTGCCTCGCCCCAGACCATGTCTTTTTGGCAATTGCCGCAATTCATTACTCTGGCGGAAGAAGCAGGCTTCTCGGCCACAGCGCACCGGCTGCATTGGCACAGCATCCTTGCCACCCCATTTTTGCTCTCCGCGATGATCCTTCTGGCCGCCACATTCTCGATGCGGGTCTACCGCCTTGGCGGCATGGCCAAACTCGCCGGCGCTGGCGTTATGGCCGGATTTGCGCTTTATTTCTTGTCGGACGTATCGTCGGCATTGGGGCTTTCGGGCCACCTGCCGATCATTCTCGCCGCTTGGAGTCCAACAATCGTTGCAATGTTGCTGGGGGTTGCAACGCTCCTTCATTTGGAGGACGGTTAGCGGGGTTTGTTGGGGTTCAAAATTATTAACGCGCTAAAAAAAGAACGTTCCGTCCTGTTAGAAGAACGTCGGCTCTCTGGGTGGCTTTACAACATTGCGACCGCGATGGTGATTGCCACGCTGTATACGGGCGCGACACCGGTCGCTCACGCTCAATTTTCGGAACTGGTTGGCGGAGACGAGGACGGAGAAGAAGGCAATGACATCGCTTTCCTCCAAGCCGACACCCTCACCTATGACAGATCCAACAACCTGGTGATTGCCGAAGGCAATGTGGAAGTTGCCTATGGCACGCGGGTCCTTTTCGCCGACCGGCTAACCTACAATCAGGACACGGACATCATCAAGGCGGAAGGCAATATCGCCATCCTGGAGGAATCTGGGCAAGTCACCTTTGCGGACAGCGCCGAACTTACCGGCGATCTTAAGGAAGGCGTCGTTGAGAACATCCAAATGCTGCTTGAGGATGACTCTAAGTTCGCGGCGAACCGGGCCACCCGCATTCGGGACCGGCTGTCTGTTCTGAACAAAGCCGTCTTTAGCCCATGTAAAGTGTGTGAGGACGATAAGCGCCCTCCTCTATGGCAGATCAAGGCCTATCGGGTCATTCACGACCAAGAGATCAAAGAGATCCGATATCAGGATGCGGTCTTCGAAGTCTTCGGTGTCCCTGTGGGATACTTCCCTTACTTCAGCCATCCGGATCCGACGGTGAAACGCAAGTCCGGCTTTCTCACCCCATCGATTGGGAATTCGTCCGACTTAGGCACATTATTTGAAATTCCATACTATTTCGCCCTTTCGGATCACTACGACGCCACGTTCACGCCGCTCTTTACGACAGACGAAGGTGTCCTTCTGCAGGGCGAGTTCCGCCAGAAAACACGGCGCGGCCAATACACTGTCGAGGGCAGCATCACGCGCGCAGACGAATTGAACGATCTCGGCGTGAAAACGGGTGAGACAGACATCCGCGGTCATATTTTTGCGAGCGGTAAATTCAGGCTCAGCCCGAAATGGACAACAAAGTTCGCCTTAGAGCAGACCACGGATGATACGTTTCTTGAACGGTATGACATTTCCGAAGAAGACAGACTCGAAAGCCGTCTGAATTTCACGCGCGTCGATGATAGAAACCTTCTCACTCTGGACTCCTTCGCATTTCGCGATCTGAGATTCGAAACGCAACCGGGACAAACCCCAATCGTCGTCCCCTTGGTTGACTACAATCATGTCTTCGACGAGCTGGTCGCCGGCGGTCAGATCAAAATGAACGGCAACCTATTGAACTTCTTCCGCTCGGACGGGACCGACGTGACCCGCCTGTCCGGGACAGCCAGTTGGGATCGCATCGAGACCAACAAATTCGGTCAGGTCCTAAACTACTTTGCGAGCGTGCGCTCCGATGGCTACTTCATCAAGGACTTTGATGTCCAAATTGATGGCGAAAACCGTGACACAATCGGCCGTGTCTTGCCGCAGGTAGGTCTGGATGTTCGATGGCCGTTTGCTCGGACCGCTTGGTCCACATTCCAGACAATCGAGCCGATCGTCCAGGTGATCTACGCACCGGTTGGCGGTAACCCGAGCGAGATCCCCAACGAAGACAGTTTGAGCTTCGAATTTGACGACACCAACCTGTTCAGCCGGAACCGTTTCCCAGGTTTCGACCAATACGAAGATGGATCACGGATTAATTATGGCATTCGCGGATCCATTCATGGATCCAAGCTCGGATTCGCCGAGTTCCTAATCGGCCAAAGCTACAGATTCGTCGACAACTCTACATTCGCGGTCGGCACCGGCCTTGATGACAAGCAATCGGACTTTGTTGGCCGCGTTATCCTCTCCCCCAACCCACATATAAACATCGTGAACCGGTTCCGGTTCGACCGGCGGGATCTCAGCCTCGACCGCAACGAACTTCAATTGAGCTGGCAATATTGGCGGCTAAATGGCGGTATCACATACACCCGCCTCGCGGAGGAAGCGACCGATGAGTCTCTCATCGAACGGGAAGAGGTGTCGCTGGTCGCGGGGGTCGATGTGACCAGAAACTGGCGCCTCTTTGGATCATATCGTCGTGATCTGGAAGCCAACCGGAATATCCGATCTGATATCGGGGTCCAGTATGAGGACGAATGCACCCTCTTACAGGTCACTTTCCGGCGGGATTTCACCGAAGACCGGGACGTATCGGCTGACAGCACGGTCTTTTTCACCATCCGGCTCAAGAATCTCGGCTAAATCAAGTTTTCCGCTAAGTCGCGCCCCGGAATTCACAAATTTGACTTTGTAGGCTATTGTCCGGCGCTCATAATAGGAGAGCTGGCATGAGCTGGGAAGAATGCCGAAGCCAGCTGGTTTTGCGTAATTTGGGTAGGGTTTGGCAAGATGAGCACTCTTAAAGAATTGCCTTTTAGAACACGCAGAGCGATCGGTCAGATTATCAAGCAAAAGTGGATTTGGGCCCTGCCATGCGCGGCCGTCTTGGTGGGCACTTCACTCACCGCGACATGGGCTCAGTCCGTTCAGCGGATCGCGGCGATCGTCAATGACGAGGTCATATCGGGGTATGACCTGCAGCAGCGCATGTCCCTGGTTCTGTCCTCATCAGGCCTCCAACCATCGCCAGAAGCACTTAAACGTCTTGAACCACAGGTGCTTCGAACCCTCGTCGACGAACGCTTGCAGCTACAAGAAGCCGAGCGGAACGAAATTGAAGTGGAAACACGCGAAATCGCGGAAGCCATCGCCGACATTGGCGCCCGCAACAATCTTAGCCCAGAACAAATCGAGAGCTTCCTCGGACAGGCCGGGATCGATTTCGCCACTTTGCAGCGGCAGGTATATGCGGAACTTGCCTGGAATAAATTGATCGGCCAACGATTTGGCGCACGGGTTTTCATCAGCGATGAACAGGTTGATTCTGCCTATAACCGCTTTCTCGAAAACTCATCACAACCTCAGTACCGGATGGCTGAAATCTTCTTGTCCGTTGACTCACCCGAACAGGACGAAGAAGTACGGCGCACCGGTCAAAGGCTCGTACAGGAAATTATCGCGGGCGCCCCATTTGACGCCATCGCGCAACAATTCAGCCAAGCGTCCACCGCCGGTGTTGGCGGCGATGTGGGATGGGTACAAGAGGGCCAGTTGGCGCCGGAACTGGACACACAGCTTCTCAAGATGAGCCCCGGATCGGTATCCGCTCCAATTCGCACGATTGGCGGGTACTACATTCTCGCCATGCTAGATCGCCGCGAAACGGCGGGCGGCGCGGATGCCATGAGATCGACGGTAACGCTGAAGCAAATTCTAATCCCATTGTCGCCTGAAGCTCCCCGTGAAGAAATCTCGCGAGCCGCCAACAAAGCAAGCCGCGCCAGATCTGCTGTTCGGGGATGTGGCAATGTTGAGCAAGTTGCCACCCAGTACCCTGGAGCAGTTCCCGGAGATATTGGTAAGGTTCCAGGCAGTCAGCTGACGGAGAACTTTCGAGGCGCCGTGATGTCCCTGCGCAAGGGCGAAGCAAGTGCGCCGGTGCGTAGTGCCAATGGCTTCCATGTTTTAGTGGTTTGCGACAAGGAAGAGCAATTGGTGCAACTTCCCTCTCGCGGTGACATCCAGACCCGGCTCTTTAACCAGCGGATCGGCATGATGTCCCGGCGGTATCTGCGCGATCTGCGGCGGGATGCGGTTGTCGAAGTCCGATAAGAAGCGCGATCACAAAGTATCGCCCATTGCGGTAACCATGGGCGATACGCGCGGCATCAGCGGTGAACTGACCATCAAAGCTTGGAACGCCAAGAGCTCGGAAACCGTTCCGCCTTTTTTTGCAATCGATCACCCGGATCGGCTGAACGCCCTTGCGGAGCAACTGAAGCTGCCGTTAAAGGTCTCCGTTATCGAAACGCCGTCTACAGCCGTAAGCGTCTTCGATACGGCGCTGCCGGTAATCCCTATCGACAAAGTTACGTCCGGCAAAACGAACTGCGCGTCGCAGACGATCGCATCAATCGAACATGCTGTTGATCTGGTTTTGGGTAAACAGGCAAAAGCCATGGTGACCAACCCTATCAACAAAAAGAACTTGTACGATGCGGGCTTCACGTTTCAGGGGCATACGGACTTTTTAGAGCATCTTGCGAGCCAACATACCGGCACCTCCTGCCGTTCGATTATGATGTTAGCGTCCCAAAGCCTTCGCACGGTGCCCGTAACGGTCCACATCCCGCTCCACGCTGTTCCCGGCGCACTGAGCCAAGATGCATTGATCGAATGCGCTGAAATCGTTGCAGCGGCTCTTCACACCGACTTCGGTATTAGGGAGCCGCGCCTTGCCGTTGCCGGTCTCAACCCCCATGCGGGCGAAGGGGGCAGTATTGGCAATGAAGATCAGGAGATTATCGAACCTGCCATCGAAAAACTGCGCCACAAAGGGTTACAAGTGGAAGGACCGCTTCCCGCAGACACGATGTTTCATGAACGTGCCCGAACGCAATACGACGCAGCCCTTTGCATGTATCACGATCAGGCGCTTATCCCTCTTAAGACGCTGGACTTCGATAAGGGGGTTAATGTGACGCTGGGCTTGCCCTTCATTCGCACGTCGCCTGACCATGGAACGGCCTATGACATTGCGGGCACCGGTAAGGCAGACCCGACCAGTTTTCTTGAAGCTCTTCGTCTCGCTGATCAGTTGGCGGACAATAGGCAGCGCGCTTCGTCGCTCCACTAAGCAGCATGGTTGATCTTCCCCCCTTAAGAGATGTCATTGCGCAGCATGACCTGCGCGCTAAAAAATCCTTAGGCCAAAACTTTCTGCTCGATCAGAACCTTACTGACCGAATAGCCAATGCCGCCGGCCCCCTTGAGGGCATTGATGTGTTTGAGGTCGGACCGGGTCCAGGCGGATTGACGCGCAGCCTTTTGCGGCAAGGTGCAAGGCGTGTCGTCGCCGTAGAGCGGGACACGCGCTGTTTGGCGGCGCTTGAAGACTTAGCAACCAGCTTTCCGAACCGGTTGATGGTCGTTCCCGGCGATGCGTTGGAGATCGACGAAGCGGACGCCCTCAAGCAAGCTGGGGTTGGACGAACGCGCGTCATCGCCAACCTGCCCTACAACATTGGATCAAAGCTCTTGATCAAATGGTTGCTGAACGCCTCCTGGCCGCCCTGGTTCACCTCCCTCTCCTTGCTTTTCCAGAAAGAGGTGGCGGAGCGTATTGTCGCATCTCCAGGAAACAAAGCCTATGGCCGTCTATCTGTCATGACCCAATGGCGTTGCAGCGCCCGCATCGCGTTCGACATTCCGGCGCGCGCCTTTACGCCGCCGCCGAAAGTGACATCGTCTCTCGTCGTCATTAGGCCGGATGCCCAAGCAGAACCTCAATTGGACCCTGCGGATTTGGAAAAAGTGGTTGGCCTTGCATTTGGACAGCGCCGCAAAATGATTAAATCCAGTCTGCAAGGTCTTGGTGTTCCCGTCGAAGATGTTCTTAAAGAGGCAAACATCGATGCATCCCTTCGGGCGGAGAACATCGATGTCGCAGGCTTCGTCGGATTGGCTCTCTCTTATTGCCGCCTGCGTGACAACGTGCAAAATTCTCCATAATTCAAGACGGCGGAAAGAACGCCATGGAAGCGTCAGGAGATCAAAAATGAAAAGCCAATCCATTGTTGCCCTCGGCGAACCCCTTCAGGAAATTGAGAGCCCAACACCCGACCCCACCGGCAGCGAAGTTTTGATGAAAGTGACCGCCTGTGGCGTCTGTCATAGTGACGTTCACATCCATGATGGCTATTTCGACATGGGTGGCGGGAACAAACTTCCCTTGAGCGCTAAAGAAATGTTGCCTCATACGCTTGGCCACGAGATCGCCGGCGAAGTGGTTGCCGTGGGCCCGGATGCCAAAGGCGTGTCGGTGGGTGACCGCCGGGTCGTTTACCCATGGATCGGCTGTGGCGAATGCGCGCTCTGCAAAGCCGGAGACGAACACTATTGCCGGCAACCCGCCAATCTGGGCGTCACAAGGCCTGGCGGATATGCGGACCATGTCATGGTGCCGAATTCCAAATATCTGTTTGACTACGGGTCTCTGTCGGAATCCCTAGCGGCAACTTATATGTGCAGTGGGCTGACGGCTTTCGGTGCTCTCAAGAAACTGGGCCCAGTCGGCGCCAGCGACAAAGTGCTGATCGTCGGCGTTGGTGGTGTCGGCATGATGGGCGTGCAGTTCGCCAAAGCCTTGTTCCCAAGTGCGCCGTTGGCCGCCGACATCGAAGAGGCAAAACTCACCGCCGCTCAGGAAGCCGGTGCTGCCAGCGTTTACAACAGCAAAGACGAAGATGCCGTGGCCCGTATTCTCGCCGATACGGATGGCGGCGTTCTGGGCGCGATCGATTTCGTCGGATCGGAAGCATCTCTGAACTTCGCCAGCGCAACCGTTCGTAAAGGCGGCAAAGTTGTCGTGGTGGGGCTGTTCGGTGGCGGCTTCTCGATGCCTATTCCCATGTTCCCGCTGCGCGCCATCTCCATCGGTGGATCCTATGTGGGCTCGCTCCCGGAAACCAAGGAAATGATGGAGCTTGTCACATCCGGCAAAATCGATCCTATTCCCGTTGAAACGCGTCCACTCTCTCAAGCCGGAAAGACGCTGGACGATCTGCGGTCTGGATCTGTGGTTGGCCGCGTGGTGCTACAGCCGTAATCGGCTGAACTCAAAGGCCTTCGCGTAACTGTTTCGCGAAATCGCTCAAGCCTGTTTGCCGGGCGCGCTTCAAGCGCTCGGCCGTCAGGATCGCTTTGAGCTGGGCAAAGCTGCTATCGATGTCGTTATTGACGATGACATAGTCATATTCCGCCCAGTGGCTCATTTCCTCGGACGCTTTTGCCATGCGCGACGCTACCACTTCGTCGCTGTCTTGAGCACGCGCCCTTAAGCGCCGTTCAAGCTCCATCGTGGAAGGGGGTAGAATGAAGACGCGCACCAAATCCGTCGCGGCGTTTTGTTCGAGCTGCTGAGTGCCTTGCCAGTCAATGTCGAACAAAACATCTCTGCCGGACCTCAACGCTTCATCTACCGGCGTTTTCGGCGTGCCGTAATAGTTACCAAACACTTTGGCGTGTTCCAGCAGTTCGCCGCGATTGACCATCAATCCAAAGTCTTCCGTGGAAACAAAGTAATAGTCTTTGCCTTCTTGTTCGCCAGGACGAGGATGACGGGTGGTCGCAGAAACTGACATAATCACATTCGGGTCGGTCTCCAACAGCATGCGCGACAATGTGGTCTTACCGGCACCACTTGGCGACGACAACACAAACATCAGGCCGCGTCTCGATATCTCAACCATGGTCTGGTCTCTTGTTCTTCTTTTTATCTGTAGACAGATTACTCGACATTCTGAACCTGTTCCCGGATCTGATCCACCGTCGCTTTTAGATCAAGCCCGATACGCGTGAGCTCCACACTGGACGATTTCGAACAAATCGTATTGGCTTCCCGGTTAAGTTCCTGCGTTAGAAAATCCAGCCTGCGGCCGACAGGTTCATCGAGCGCGATCAAGTCGCGTGCCGCGGAAACATGGGCGCCAAGCCGGTCCAATTCCTCCGTCACATCAGCCTTGGTTGCCAGCAAAGCGACCTCATGTGCCAATTTCTCCTCCGGCACCGAAGACGCATTTTCCAATAGCTTCTCCAATTGTGCCTGCAAACGCTCTTGAATGGCGGCGGGCTGCTGATCGGCCGTCTGCCCGGCCTGAGACGACAAGCTTTCCACCTTGTTCAATTGATCGAGGAGCATGGCCTCCAACTTACCGCCTTCCTCCGCGCGCATGGTTACGAGCGCATCCAACGCTGCTAGAAAAGAATTCGCCAGGGCTTGGTCGCGTTTCGCCAATTCTTGTTCATCAAGGGGCGCATCCAAGATCTCCATTACGCCCTTGATCGACAGAATGCCGTCCAATGTGGGGCGTTCCGCCTCCACCGAAACCGCCAGATCGTTCAGCACACCGATGACCTGCTGCAGCACCTCTTGATTGATTTCGACTTTCGCCGCGCCCTTCATACGGTTGGCCGTCAGCGACACTTGAAGATTTCCCCGGCCGAGCTTGCTGGCAGCAAGCTGGCGCACCTTTTGTTCCACCCCTTCAAGCCCAGAAGGCACCCGGCAGCGCACATCAAGGTTTTTCCCGTTGACGCTCTTTATTTCCCACACCCAGCTGAAATCCCCCTCCTGGCTTTCCGGAGTGCGGGCAAACCCTGTCATGCTTTTCAGCGGCATAAGGCCCTCTGATGTTGGTGATGGCCGGCACAGTGCCGACTCAGTTCCATTTACGCAAAAAGGAGAACACCGAAAATTCCTAAGCGCAATGGGAGTTAATCCCTGGCCGCCTGAGGCCTATTGCTTCTTTTTGCGTTCGCGTTCGATGCGGCGCCATTGGACAACATTGCGCTGGTGCTGACGCAACGTCTCCGCAAAAACATGGCCGCCTGTTCCATCGGCCACGAAGTACAGATCTTTTGTTTCCGGCGGGTTCAAAACCGCCGCCAAGGCGGCTCGTCCCGGATTGGCGATGGGGGTCGGCGGCAAGCGGTCGATGAAATACGTATTGTAAGGCGTCTCTTTATCGAGCTCGCTCTGGCGCAAGCCCCGGCCCAGCGGCTCGCCCTTGGTCAGGCCGTAAATGATCGTCGGGTCCGACTGAAGCCGCATGCCCTTACGTAAGCGGTTGATGAACACCGCAGCCACACGCGGGCGTTCCTCTGCTATGCCTGTTTCCTTTTCAACGATCGACGCCAAAATCACCGCCTCATAGGGCGACTTGATCGGAAGATTTTCTTGGCGCTCCGTCCAAAGCTCGGCCAGCACATCATCATGGGCGTCCACCATTTGCCCAATCACGCCCTCGCGGGTTTCGCCGCGCGTAAAGAGATAGGTTTCCGGCAGCAAGGCCCCTTCTTCCGGGATCTCTTCAGGCATATCGCCCACAAGAATCTTGTGGGCTTCCACCAGACGCATGATTTGCGCCGAGGTCAGGCCTTCAGGCACGGTCAGCTTGTGCAGAATCGACTTGCCCGAGATAAACAGATCCATGATCTCGCGCATGCTGGCGCCAGGCGGAATGGCATATTCACCCGCCTTGAGGTCTTTAGAGCTGCCGGACAACCGCACACCAATATGGAAAACATGCGCGCTGGTGATGACACCTTCACCTTCCAACGTCCGGGAAATCGCGGACAGCCCCGTGCCCCGGGGTATCGTCACGACAGTTTCGGTCTGGCCGTCAGGCATCGGCCCTGCGGTCGTGAAGCTGTAATGCACCAGGCCGATCAGCCCGATACCCCCCAACAGCGCCGACACGAAAAGCGTGCCGAAAACCCCAAACAAGACGCGTGACAAACGCATGAAAATCTAGCTATCGAATTTCGTCATCACCAAGGTGGCGTTTGTACCACCAAATCCAAACGAATTCGATAACACAGCCTCAATTGGCCGCTCCCGTGGTTTTGAAGGCACAAGGTCGATATGGCTTTCAACCGAGGGGTTCTCCAGATTGATGGTCGGCGGCGCAATACCGTCCCGCATCGCGAGAATGCCGAAAATGGCTTCCACCGCCCCCGCAGCCCCAAGCAAATGGCCAATAGAGGACTTCGTGGACGACATGGACAAGCGGTTCGACGCATCGCCAAACAGGCGCTGCACGGCACCTAATTCGATTTCGTCGCCCACCGGCGTCGATGTACCGTGAGCATTCACATAGTCGATTTCGGACGGTTTGAGCCCTGCGCTTCTCAGCGCCGCCGTCATTGAGCGGAAACCACCATCGCCATCTTCCGCCGGCGAGGTAATGTGATACGCATCCCCAGACATGCCGTAGCCTTTGATTTCCGCATAAATCTTGGCGCCGCGCGCCTTGGCATGCTCCAGCTCCTCAAGAACAACAACGCCAGAGCCCTCGCCCATAAGGAAGCCATCCCGATCCCTGTCATAGGGCCGTGAAGCGCGATGGGGCTCGTCATTGTATCCTGTCGAGAGCGCCCGGCAGGCCGCGAACCCAGCAATACCCAAACGGCTGATCGCCGCTTCCGTACCGCCCGCAACCATCACATCCGCATCATCCAGCATGATCAGCCGGGACGCATCACCAATGGCATGAGCGCCCGTGGAACATGCGGTCACAACGGAATGGTTCGGACCTTTGAAGCCAAACTCGATGGATACATGGCCGGAGGCCAAATTGATCAACCGGCCTGGGATAAAGAATGGACTGATCCGCCGCGGACCCTTTTCGTGCAAGGTGATTGACGCTTCCTCGATCCCCGGCAGGCCGCCGATGCCCGACCCGATCATAACGCCGGTGCGGCAGCGGTCTTCTTCGCCGTCCGGCATCCAGTCCGCATCCTTAACCGCCTGCTTGGCAGCCGCGATCGCGAAGGTAATGAAATCATCTACCTTGCGTGCTTCCTTGGCAGGGATCCAATCGTCAGAATTGAAGGTACCGTTGGAGCCATCGCCCCTAGGTACTTCCGCCGCGATCTTGGCCGGCAGGTCCGACGTATCGAATTTCTCGATCCGGCCCGCACCGGATTGGCCGTCCAGCAGGCGGCGCCAGGTTTCCTGGACGCCGCACGCAAGCGGCGTCACCATGCCGAGCCCGGTGACAACAACGCGCCGCATCAGGTCTGGCCCCCTTTGCGATCAAGTAACATCATGAGTTCAGATCCGCGGCCTTGGAGCACATTGGGGGGCGCTGAAGCACCCTGCCCGAATGGCCGCTCAAGCGCAGCGTTACGCTGCTTGGTTGGTTTGGATGAATTTAATAGCGTCGCCGACCGTCAGAATGGTCTCAGCGGCATCGTCCGGGATTTCACAGCCGAATTCTTCTTCGAATGCCATCACCAGTTCAACCGTGTCCAAGCTGTCGGCGCCAAGATCATCGATGAAGCTCGCGTTTTCCGCCACTTTCTCGGGTTCTACCCCCAAATGCTCCACAACAATCTTTTTCACCCGATCAGAAACGTCAGTCATTTTAAGCCCTCAATTTAGTGGTGTTTTTCTGAGTAAATTAGCGCGGCTTCAAGCCCAGATTATCCTTGGTGGACCGCTGTTTCCAATGATTCCGCGGAAATTTCGGGGCCTAGTTAGCACACTTTATATTGGTTTCCTAGCGCGGGCCACATTTGAGCGCTGTGACCGTAAGATTGGCAGAAAACCTACTATTTTGGAGGATTTTGGCCCAAATTTAGGCCGCCACCTCTCAAATCATTGCCATCCCTCCATTAATGTGAAGGGTCTGACCCGTAATATAAGCAGCTTCATCGCTCGCCAAATAGACAGCACCGGCCGCAATGTCGTCAGGACTGCCCAAGCGCCCGGCCGGGATCACGGAGGCCGCGGCTTCCTTGGCCTTATCGCCAATGGCGTCCGTCATTGCGGTCTCGATAAATCCGGGCGCGATGCAGTTGACGGTCACGTTCCGGCTGGCCAATTCCTGTGCAAGCGATTTGCTCATGCCGATCATGCCCGCTTTCGAGGCGGCATAATTGCCCTGGCCCGGGTTTCCGGTGACGCCCACGACGGAGGTAATCGAAATGATGCGCCCCGCCCGGCGGCGCATCATGCCCTTGGCCGCCGCCCGCATAAGATGGAAGGTCGCCGTCAAATTGACGGCAATCACTTGGTCCCAATCTTCGTCCTTCAAACGCATGAAGATGTTGTCTTTGGTGATGCCCGCATTGTTGACCAGGATATCGAGCGGCGCCATGGCTTCTTCGGCCCGGTCCACAAGGCCATCAACCTCTTCCAGATCCGACAGGTTCGCAGGCAGCACATGAACCCGGTCACCGCCAAGGTCCCCTGCCAGCGCCTGTAAGGCTTCTTCCCGCGTGCCAGAGATGCCGACAGTCGCTCCGGTACCATGCAGCGCCTTTGCGATTGCGCCGCCAATGCCACCGCTGGCACCGGTCACCAAAGCTGTCTTTCCGCTTAAATCAAACATGATATCTCATTGATCCTCTTGGTCTTTGCTGAACAACAGCTGTTCAAACCGCCTTTGCGAAGGCTTCGAGTTCTTCCGGCTTGCCCACATTGACGAGGGTTAGCTCACGGTCAATCCGTTTCGCCATGCCCGTCAGGATCTTACCGGCGCCAAGCTCAACCGCAGTCTCAATTCCATTTGGCTTCATAAACTCAATTGTCTCGCGCCAACGAACCATCGCCGTCACTTGTTCGACCAATAGACCCTGGATTTGAGCCGGATCGCTCACAGGTTCGACGGTCACATTCGCAATCACCGGCACCTTTGGCGGCGCGATGGTGACCTGATCCAAAGCCTCTTCCATTTCGTCAGCCGCCGGCTGCATCAATGTGCAATGGAACGGCGCGCTTACCGGCAACGGCATGGCCCGCTTGGCGCCCTGTTCCACAGCAAGCTCGCCTGCTACTTTTACCGCTTCCGCAGACCCGCTAATTACCACTTGCCCGCCGCCATTGTCATTGGCGACGGCACAAACCGCATTGCCTCCCAATTTCTCAACCGCCTCTGCGGTCACCTTTGCTGCTTGATCCGGCTGGATACCGAGCAATGCCGACATAGCCCCCTCGCCCACCGGCACGGCGCGCTGCATGGCTTCGCCACGCCGCCTCAACAGGCGCGCAGCTGACGTCAGGTCGATGGCATCCGCCGCCGCAAGGGCCGAATACTCTCCCAAGGAATGGCCCGCAACATATTGGGCGGCGGAGGCAACCTCCACATTGAATTCAGCCTTCAACACGCGGATGACGGCCATGCTAACGCCCATAATGGCCGGCTGAGCATTCTGGGTCAGGGTAAGGTCCTCAATGGGCCCTTCAAACATGAGCTTCGACAACTTCTCCCCCAAGGCGTCGTCAATTTCCTCAAACACTTCGCGCGCCGCCCCGAACGCGTCCGCCAGGTCTTTGCCCATGCCCACAGCCTGACTGCCTTGTCCTGGAAATGTAAATGCGCGTGCCATGTTCTTCTTATCCCCTCAAATCAGCACTGAGATGAATTGAGCCGGTTTGGCACATTTGCCGTGAAGCGTGCAAGTGGGTTGTGTGGGAACGGGCGCCTCTATTCGGACCAAACCCGCTTCGCGCCCAACCGTAAGCGATGGGCGCATGGGGTTCATCCACTTTTCGGTCCCCGCACCTCCCCACTCCCCCATGAGCCCTCTCTGGCCAACCACCCCAAGGGTATCCTCGTCCGGGTGGTTGGGCCGGGGGAGTGGGGAGGCAAAGGCTGCAAACAATCGGCACATGGGGTTCATCCAAGTTTTGGATGTTTTGCCTCTCCTCTCAATCCAGTCCGAGCCGTCATCCCAAGGAGCGCCAAAACGGCGCGAGCTTGGGATCCATACGCCCGAGCTCTGCTGGGTCGGATGGAGGCGGTTTCTAAGAAACAACGTGCCGCCCAGAACATCAGCGGCGGTGGCTATGGACCCCAGACAAACGCGCCCAGATTCTTTGGCGCGTTTTCTGGGGTGACAGGATGAACAATTCTCTCGCTCTATGCAGTTCATCCAAATCTCGGACGACGTACACCCGTTCACCCCCGACTGCGTCATTGCCGGGCAAGCGGACAAAGGTCCGCGCAGTTCCGGCAATCCAGAGCAAACCGGTGCCTGGATCACCGGAACTTCGCGCGCCTGCCGCGCGCTCGCCCGGTAATGACGAAAGTAGTATCTCTGGAAAGTCGTCGAGGCCATGGGCGATCCTTCTCACCAAAGCCTCCCTCAATCCAACTCTACCACACACAACTTCATTTTGCCTTAGGCCATTTGCTTCTAACGGCAGCAAGCGGTCGTCGGATTCTCAAGAGCGTTATATATACCCCTAAAAATAGTATATATAACAATATTCCCCCTTAGATAATCACACGTTTTGAGGAAAGAACAATGGCTAGATCAATCCGATCACTCAAGCGGCAATATGTGCTCAACTGTACTGAGAGTGTCTACCAGGAAGACGATTGGAGTTTCCAAGACGCGATAGACGCTGGTGTCGTTGATGGCAATGCAAACACTCCCTCACAAAAAGATCTACGTGCTAGCTGGTGGAAGGTCGATGATCAAAAAGACACCGGTGCATGTGTAGGATACGCAACAGCGTACGGATTATTGCGCTGGCTTTATGCCAAGCATGGGCTAATCAAAAAAAATAACAAAGCAAGCAATCGACCGTCCGCCAGATTTATATGGATGGCAAATAAAGAAACAGATCAATTGATAAACTACCCGACCACTTTCATAGAAACCGCCGGTACACAGACAAAATTAGCACTAAAAGTAGTGAGAAAGTATGGCTGCGTAATGGAGAATGTGCTTCCAATGTCTGGAAAACTTTCAAACCTAAGCAGCGCCGCATTCTATACGCAAGCCTCACGGCTTCGCATTCAGTCGTTTCATAACTTAGGCACCAATCTCGATTACTGGAGATTTTGGATTGCTAACGAAGGGCCAATACTTACGCGCCTGAATGTTGACCAAACCTGGTACTTGGCCACAGCTAACAAAGGCTTTCTTGAAGAATACAGACCAAATACAGCCGGAGGCGGGCATGCCGTTTGTCTGGTTGGTTATGATAAGGATAGCTTTATTGTACGAAATAGCTGGGGCCAAGACTGGGGAGATAAAGGCTTCGCTTACGCTTCGAACAAATATACGGAAGAAGCATTCACGGAGGCTTATGGCGCTATACTTTGAAGCTTACCGCCGTGAAAAGTACCCAATAAAGAATGGGTAGGTTAATAGGAAAAGTTACCTCCATATCAACCCCTGAAATTAAAGCGGACCAACATCGGCTCAGCAGAACAAACGGGCTGCCTATGCCTTCAAGGCAATCGCGCGTGCTTCCTCCGCCACCTGCTTCAGGAAGGCGGGACGTCCGCTGGGAACCACTTGATAGGCAGCACCGTCTATAAGCGCCGTTAGCAGCCGCGCACGCGTCCGGCAGTCCGATTGAGAAATCCCGGGCGTGAGGTGAGCGATCACACGCTCAAGAGCCTCGTAATGATTGGCGTATGTTTCCTTGTAGAGTTGGCGAAACGAGGGGCTGTGAAGTTGGAGCAAATTCAAAACGGAATAGACAACCGCCCCCTCCTTCCGGCGCCAACGCCCCACCAGCTCTTCAATGACTGCATCCAGTAAATCCTCCGGCGAACCGTGCCGTGTCAGCGCCCCATTGATCGTTGCAAGGTCTTTCTCCGCTTCGGCTTCAATGATCGCGTAGACCAGTTCCTCCAGGGTTTTGAAATAGTACTGAAGATTGCCAAGCTTCATCTCGCATCTCTGGGCCAAGTCGCGCATGACCAGCGCTTCATATCCTTGCGCCACGAGCAACCGGGTGGCTTCTGCCAGAATCCTTTGGCGCGTTGCCAGGCCTTTTTCAGAAAGTATCGACATAGCTTTGAATTACGCCATTCCCTCTAAGGTAAGAATTAGGTCATTGACATAATATGTCGTCGACCTATATTTCATCAAATGCTGTTTTGGAGGCTGCAATGGAAATTGTCAAAGTAACCGAACAACAGATTGATGATTACGCGTCGGAGATTCCTGACCTCGCCCATTCAACAGGTCCCGTTTCTTACAATTACCATTTCGGCACGCGCGCCTTGTTCGACACCGTTGTGCTGACCTCATGGCGTACACCGAAGACTTTGTTCAGTTGGGACACAACTTATTTTGCCATGGACCAAGACCAAGTGTTGGGGTTTCTGGTTACCTTTCATGCGCCGGAATTCCGTGAACGGATCGCCACCCTAGCCCCTGCCTGGGGAGACCTGGTCGCAAACGGCGATATCACGGAAGCAGAAATCACCGGCGTATTAGAACGCAGCGAACATGCGCGCTGGCTCAACCCGGAAACCCGGCCCGGCATCCAATACATTCACGCAATCGCCGTAAAGCCGGAACACCGCGGCAAGCAGATTGGGGTCAAACTCATCTCACACGCCATGGAATTGGGTCGGCAGAATGGCTATGGCACGCTTGAACTGGATGTGCTGTCTGACAACCCGGCGGTGAACTTTTACCAATCAATGGGTTTGGAAATTTTAGCCGAAACACGCGCCCCCAAACCGATGGAATATGGCGTGCCTCCGGAGTATCGCATGGGCATTAAGCTGTCTTGATCAGCCGGAAGATGCTTCGCGCCTGAAACGTCGCATCTTTGATCAGCCGTTGTTGCGGCTGCGCCGCGCAGCCCGAATAGTTCTCTTCGTGTCTTCAACCAAATCGTGAACCATCTCCTTAGCGGTGATGACATGTATCTTGGTCGGGACAATGCCACTTTGAATGAACTGAACGACCCCATGAAGCGAGGCCATGAGCCGCAACGTAATGCGACGGCGTTCCATATCTTCCAGTGACGGATCAATTGCATCGAGAACAATGTCAAAATTGCTATCCGCCGCTTTGTACAGCGCACTGGTGGCAGCGGACCCACGCAAATGAGGAGACGCGAAAAGGAACCGATAGAGTTCTCCTTGCTGCGTTCCAAGCGTCACATAGCTGTCGATGACTCGTTCGAGCTTGCTGCTCGCGGGATGGGCCTCGACCATCTGACGCAGCCGTTCCCCAATGGAGATATTTATGTCCAAGGCAATTTGCGCAAGGAATTCTTCTTTGTTCCTAAAGTGGCGATAGCACGCCGCTTGAGAAACACCGAGAGAAGCCGCCAAAGCAGATAAGGAAACCGCTTCAAAACCGTCGCACTCGACGACTTTCTTGCCAGCTTCAATCAGCGCCGCTCTGAGATCGCCATGGTGAAATTTTTCTGAGGGCTTCTTGCGCGCGTTTGGCAAATTTTCTCTCAATCGAACTTTTGGATCAGGAACAGCCCAGGCAGCATAGAGCAAGAATATATACGCAGAAGTTATAAACGGTAACTTTGTGTTTACAACGCAGCGAATCCTGCTCATGTTATAAGCTATAACATGAGCAGGACTTCACAATGAGCAGGCTTCTAGGGCCCATTAGGCAAAACGGCTATGTGGTTAAAGACATCCAGACTGCTATGCATCATTGGGTCCACACAATCGGCGTCGGCCCCTGGTTTTACATTGAGAAAGTGCAGGTCGAGAATTTTAGATATCGCGGCAAGGAGTCGGATGTCGAACTGAGCATCGCTCTGTCCAATTCGGGGGACTTGCAACTGGAACTCATCCAACAACGCAACGACGCCCCTTCTCTGTATAAAGACTTTCTCGACGCCGGTCATGAAGGCCTTCAGCATATAGCCTTTTGGACCACCGACTATCAAGCCATGTATGACGCGTATCTGAAGCAAGGCCACAAGGTGGGGCATGAAGGGCAAATCGGCGGACCGGCTGGCCGGTTTTCCTACTTCGATGTGGGAACAAACCCGGGAGATGTGGTGGAGTTGTCCGACATTAGCGGTTCCAAAGGGAAGTTCTTTGAAATCATCCGGCAATCGGCACTCCATTGGGACGGGTCCGATCCCATTCGGGACGTTAAGTCTTAGAGTGCTTCACGGTCATATCTAATTGTTCTAGGCCCCTAGGTCCACTTCGAGTTTGTGAATACCGTGAACGAAATTGCCGGGCAGAATATCGATTTTGCCCGTCCATTGAGCCCGTGGGAACCGCTCTAGAATTTTACGGTACGCCACTTCGAGCTGCATGGCGGCGATGCGTTGGCCAAGGCAAACATGCGGCCCAAGGCCGAAGGCGAGATGATCGTCTTTGTTCGGACGGTCGAGATCAAATTGATCCGGATTTGGAAACACCTCCGGATCCCTATTGGCCGCGCCATAGAACAAAACCACCTTTTCGTTTTCGCCGATTTTTTGACCGCGAATTTCGGTTTCCCTCGTTGTGGTCCGGCGCATATGCATGACGGGCGACACCATGCGCAATGCTTCCGGCACCATATGGGTGCCGATTTCATCGGGATTGGCGATCAGGCGTTCTTTCACCTTCGGAAATTCCGTCAGCAGGCGCATGGTTCCGGACAGAGAATTCCGCGTGGTGTCATTCCCCGCGAAGATGATCAACAGCCAAGACCCGTCGAGAAATTCCTGTGACAGAGGGTCCCCGTCGACCTTTGCGGAGGCGATCGCCGTCAACAAATCATCGCGCGGCGCGTCCCTTCTGTCCTGGATCACCCGTTCGCCATATTTAAACATGTCGTTGATGGTCCAAGTGGCTTTCGTAAGCTCCCACAATAGCTGTGGGGACAGACCCGTTGCGCGAACCATCGAAGAAATGCGCTCCAGCACATCCATCCATTTTTTCACCTTCGGCCGGTCTTTCTCATCCACGCCCAGCATCTCGCACAAAGTGAACAATGGCAGCTTCTCCGAGAAGTGTTCCACCATGTTGACCACCGGACCCTGAGCTTCCATTTCGTCAAGAAGGTCGTCGACTTTCTGTTCCACGCGGCGCTTCAACTGAGCCACATAATCCGGTGTGAAAAACGACCGGTGCTGCATTCGCAGCTCGATATGCGAAGGCCGGTCCAGGCAGATGAGCGTATTGAGCGCCGCGCCATAGAGCCGCCCTTTGCGCTGGTTGGGGGCCCCATAAGCGATGTTGATGCCGCCCCGTTGAGACGAATAGGTTTCCGGGTCGAGTTCCACCTGTTTAATGTCATCATAGCGGGTAAGCGCCCAAAACCCGGCGGCGTCTCTCTGGTCGAACCAGGCCACCGGCGCCACTTCCCGCAGGGCACGGAAATAGCCGAATGGCTGCCCTTTGCTCCACCCCAAAGGATTGCCAAGGTCAAAATGCCGGGGCGGCGTGTAGACAGTGGGAAAAGCAGGTTTGTCTTCTTTCCGGTCAATCCAGACGGTTTCCGTAACGGGTTTCAGCACTTTTGTCCCCTGAGGCAATGATGGCGAATAGCGCCTTCCGATATAGCATGTTCTATGAACTGCGAAAGTGAAAGACGCCGTCCTATTTGCAGCGCGCGCCCTTAAAGAACACATCCGCATGCGGAGCTTGAAATAGTCCTCTTCCAAACCGCCGATGACATGTTATCTCTGAGTCCATGTCAGTGAGAGAAGACAGCAAGGAAGACCGGCGGCAAGCAATCTTGGCTGCGGCGGAACGCCTTTTGAGGGCCAGCGAGGAATCCGATTTTTCCATGCGCGCGCTCGCCCGTGAAGCGGGGGTGAGTTTCGCAACGCCCTTCAATCTCTTCGAAAGCAAGTCCGGCATTCTCGTGGGGCTCATGAGAAAGCTGGTCGCGTCCAACCGTGACTCTCTTGAGAAAGTCTCGAAGCGCGCCGACCCCATCGAAACACTGTTCCGGCTTGTCGATGTGAGCGTGGATGGCTACACCACCGACCCACAGCTCGTCCGTGCTCTCGTGCGCGCAATGGATGCGACTACGGGGCCGGACCGGTATCAGGCCCGGGGCTTGGGCGCTTTGGTCTGGAAACCAGCTTTGGAATCGGCAGCCCGAGACGGCGCGCTGGACCCAAAGCGGAATGTGGATCTGTTGGCTCGCTCCCTGCACCTTATGTTCCGCGAAGCCCTTTCTTCCTGGGCGGCTGACGACATCAGCGCGGAAGAGTTCAAACTGCAGACCCTGCATGGCCTGTCGGTTTGGCTGCTCAGCGCGGTAACGGACGAACATCACTCTCGCGTCGCCAAGAAACGCGATGCTTATGAGAAGAAACTGATCAAAGTTCGACATCTCCCGGACAGTTGAAGACTAGACGACGGTCTCCCTGCGGCCAAGATTGCGCTTGCTAATTTTTATATCATGATATAAATTAGAGCACTCATTTTGGCTCGCCAACATTGACAGGACCTCGTAGACACATGTCCACACTGGCTTTCGATACCAATCTTGCGAATGCGGACCTTATTCCAACAGAAGGGGGCCCGCCGCATAGTCTGTTTTCGGAATGGCGCAAGAAAGATCCGGTTCATTGGAATCCGCCGTCTGACACCTATGGCACGGATCTCGCCGGAGCCTCTATCGACAAAGGGTTTTGGGTGCTCACGCGCTATCAAGACGTTTACGAGGTCTCACGCAATCAAAACCTGTTCTCCTCCCATGAAGGCGGTCCGATCATCTGGGATTTAGAACCGGAACAACTCGGCATGCAACGGGCCGGCATGATGGGCATGCAACCCGCACAGCACACAGCAGTCAAACGGCTGGTGATGCCCCCCTTCTCGCCCAAAGAACTGGCGTCGTTCGCGCCTGACATCGAGAAAGTCGCCGAAGAAATCGTCGACGATGTCTTGCCTAAGGGTCAATGCGAATTCGTGTTCGACGTAGCCTCCAAACTGCCGGTATATACATTCTGCAAGGTGTTGGGCGTGCCCGACGACATGCGCGATACGGTCTATCGCCTCGGAAACGCGACCGCTGATATTGAAAACTATAGCCCCGACAGGGAAGAGAGCCCTGCTCTACTGCTTTTCGCCATCGCGGAGGAACTGTCGGAGCAGAAACGTCAGACACCGGACAATTCCATGCTCAGCCGCATTGTGAACGGCGAAAAACTGGACCCGTTAAACGTCAACATGTTCTTCGTAACCCTGTCCATCGCCGGTCACGAAACCACACGCGGCACCGCAACACATTTCATGCGCTTGATGTTGGAACACCCGGACCAATATGAGCTGCTGCGCTCCGACCTTGAGAAGTATCTGCCAAACGCCATCGACGAAGTGCTGAGATTCTCCCCACCCGTGGTCAAGTTCCGCCGCACAGTAATGGAGGACACGGAAATTGGCGGGCAGGCCGTAAAAAAAGGCGACAAAGTCTACCTGTCATATCCGGCAGCCAATCGCGACCCGGACATTTTTGAAGATCCCGACCGGTTCGACATCACGCGGCAGAACGCCAATAAACATCTGGCTTTCGGTACGGGCCCGCACGTTTGCTTGGGCGCACGCCTGGCACACATGCAGTTGCAAGCGCTGCTGAAACAGGTGGTCACCCGCATGCCGGATTTTGAGATGGCGGGCGACATGCAGTGGATGCGCTCCATCTGGTTTAACGCCATCATGAAAATGCCGCTGCGCTATCCTGCAGACTAGAGCAGCCGTTATTCTCCGGGGACCACTGCCTGAATTGGGCGGCCATCGCGCAACCGGTCCGCGTCTCGAACGGCACTGAACATCAATGCCGCGCCAATGAGACAACAGATAATCACGAGCCAGCCATTGGCGCTGTAATCTCCGGCGGCACTTACCGCCCCACCTGCCAATGGGGCGAGCGCCGCGCCGAACGTCACGAAGGCAGGATGGGCACCTGCCAGCCTGCCGCTTGGGTCAAGCCGCGCGAGCGCACCTAGGGCGATCGGCATCATAGCGATAGGCATCATCGCAAAGAAGGGCGCCGTCAGATAAAACACCAATGGTGTCGACGCCTGGGCCAGTAAGAACGCGAAGACAAGGATGGCGGCGACGATCCCCGCCAATGGCGCCATGGCCTTGTAATGCGTGCCCACATAGCCCGCCGCCAGAGGGGCAACAACGCCGAAAATGCTGCCGAACATAAACACGATGCCGACCGTTTCAGGGCTGAGTTTCACCTGCTCGGTCCCCACACTGACAATAAACATCACCAGCGTGCCGTGACCGAAGAAGATCATGCCCAACCCCAAAAGAGCCGCCCACCCCATCAAGGGCAGTTCTGGAGCCGGCGTGCTTTCATGCGTTTCATTTTTCAATTGCGGTGCCACCGGCACGAAGCGAATAAAGCCGATGGCCGCGGCGGCGAATAACAGGTACACCACATAAAGGCCATCCGCCGCGCTCAACCCCGCCATCCCTTCAAAAAGGTGCAGTTTCAGTGCTTGAGGCAGAATGATCGCCAGGATCATCCCCATCACGCCAACGGCGCTGTTGATCACCCCGAACGTGGCCTCGGGTGCTTCAGCGCGGCCCGCCGTTGACATCACCGTTGCAATGACAGCGCCCGCACAGAGGCCATTCAGACCACGGAGGACATACAGAAATTCAATAGACGGCGCCCAGATGGTCAAGCCCGTCATGGCGATAATCGCCCCAATAGCGGCCATATAGGTCCGGTGCGGGTCGAGGCGCGGCGCGATCTGAGAAAACACCAGCGACCCGGCCGCAACGCCCGACATTTCTATGGTGGCAACCAAACCGGCAGCCGTGTTGGAGACCACAAATGAGTCAACGATGGCGGTGATGTTGAACGCCATGCCGATGGCGGCGCTGAAAGACAGCAGCATCATCGCCGTCAATGCGACCAGCCTGAAGCCGGAAATATCGATCCGGCCCTCACTCATCGACAGGCTGGCTTGTTCCGTTGACACCTGCATGTTCCCCCAAGTTTGTTGCACTTTTCTCCGTGTACCTCAGGCTAACACGTGTTACGATCCGGAAGGAAACGCGGGGAGGAAAAAATGTCCAACACGAAAAAACTTTTTTGGCGGAGCGCAGTCGCAACGGCAATTGCGGGCGCCATCGGCTTCGCATCGGCATCAAATGCCACGGAAACAAATTCGGATCTTTGGGCACTGATGGAACCCGCCTGTAATGCCAATGGAATCGATCCCGATCCCTGCCGCTGCATCATGAACGCGGTGATCGCCGCGCACGGCACGGAGGCCACAAGGTATGTGGCGCTGGAGATGCTGCTTCAATACGAAGAAGCCGAAGCGTTGAAACAAACGCTGGGCGAAACTCAAGCAATGAATGCCAGTGAAACATTCGACGTTGCTCAGAATACAACGTGCACGAATGTTCCAGCCACCGCGCCGGGGCCTGCCTCTGTGGAATCAAGCGCAACAGGAGCCGACACAGCGCAGTAGCTATTCCCGATCGTTCTTCCCGGCGATTCTTCTACGCCTCCGGATCCATACCGATGGATTTCATGAATTCCGCACCCGTCATACGCTGATGGTCACCCGCGAAGTCGTATCCCTTGGGCTTTTCGTCAACATAGATTTCACCGCCAATCGAGAACTGATCCGCGTCTTCAAAAGCGCCGGTGCACATGATGTACGTGCTAGGTTCCACAAGACGGTAGAACAAGTTTGTTCCACACTCAGCACAGAAACCACGTTCCGCCCATTCCGACGAGCGGTAAGACTTTATGTGCTCCTCGCCGGTGAATTTCACATTGCCGACAGTGGCAGACATGAAGGGCCCGCCACTCCAGTTTCGGCACATGGAGCAGTGACAGATATGCGCATGTGTATCGACTTCCTCCGCCGTGAACGTGACGGCGCCGCATAGACATTTCCCTTTGGCTGACATTGTGCACACTCCTTTATTTGCGTGGCCGATTCTACCACGCAATCCGCGCTCAAAAACACGTGGGATTTCTGTGTTGTCCTGCAAGTGCTTAGGCGGGGGCCCTTCCGAACCCGCCCAGAAAATCTGCCCTTACAGGTCGCCGCGATGCTCCGCGAGGGCGCGCAGCGTTGCGTGATGATCGCCCACAATGCGCAACACCAAATGGTCGGCTCCGGCCGTCACGAAATCGCGCATGAAAGCCAGTACGTCGGCAACCGTGCCACCGAAACAGGCCTGTACTTGGCGCAGAAACTCCGCGGGAACGCCATAATAGTCCTGCAAGTAGGTGTCGATCTGGCGCTCGCAATCCTCCCCATGCTGACCAACGCAAATCGTCAGATAGACGGCGGCCGTCGGCAGGGGCCGTCCCGCGTCAGATGCGGCTGCCGAAAGAACAGCGTGGTTGGCCTTCACCGCTTCCGCTGTGGGACCGATCGGAAACCAGCCATCATACAGGCGTGCCGCCCGGCGAACACCTGCTTCCACATTGCTGGCAAGCCAGATGGGCGGGCCACCTGGCCGGTGCGGTTTTGGCGCAAGGGTGACGTTGTCCAGTTTCCAACGGCCGTCCCATGTCACCGGCTCGCCTTTCCACAAAGCGCGGCAAAGGTCGAAGCCTTCCATCAAGCGGCCCACACGCTTTTCGAACGGCACGGAGGCCGCTTCGAACTCGGCGCGGATCTGCGGTGTGTCCGCCCCAATCCCGGCGCCGATGATAAGACGCCCCTCGCTTACCTGATCGAGGGTAGCGAGCTGTTGTGCCAAAACGACCGGGTTTCGAAGCGCAGGCAACAAGACGGCTGTCCCCAACTCTACCTCTGGCACCTGGGCCGAAACCGCCGCCAACAGGGTCAGCGGATCATGGCGCGCCCGCGTGAAAAGAGAGTCCCCGATCCACAGAGAGTCGTAGCCTAGAGACTGGGCAAACTTCGCCGACTCTAAAAGAGGCTGCACTCCATGTTCGCCCCGCATGATGTTTTCACGCGTTGGCAGCAGATATCCGATCTTCGTCAAAATGGTCCCCTCTCCGACGGGCGGCGCCGCTCAACCTTCTTGATTCTTTAGGCAATGCTAGTCGGCCTGGGGCCATTTGCTCAAGATCGTGGCCGCATCGAAGTAATCGCGCCATAGAGTGATTTTGCCTTCCTCTACTTTGAAGACGCCGGTAACAGGCAGTTCCACCCATCCTTTCTCCAGGTGGTGCCGGTCAAGCCGTTCCACAAATACCAATGGCCCGTCGGCGGCCACATGTTTCCAAACAAACTCATTCTCGATGGTGGGCGCAAAGAAAGGTTCGAGCACCGCCCGAACCCCCTCTGGCCCCTCGACGGTGGAAAGAGGCACATTGGTGTATTCGCAGTCATCAGAAAAATGGGGCAAGGCTGCGTCGTAATCCTTGCGGCCCAGTGTCTCGAGAACCGATTTCACAAGCTCAATGGCGGTGGCGCTGGTCATGGTTGGCTCCTTGTTGCTGACCTCTCACAACGATGAAGCACTCGCTACACGCCCTCAATTACCCCGTAGGTAATGGCAGGTGGATTTACATATTCTCGTGTTCACCCTTCGAGACGGGCCTAACGGCCCTCCTCAGGGTGAGGCTGTAGGTGAAATATAGATTTCCTCATCCTGAGGGCGAGCCCCCCGATCCGCGCTCTGCGCGGTCGGAGGACAGGCGCCGCGAGCGTCTCGAAGGAAGAGGAAATCACCAAGGTTCTTACAAGATGAAACTTACCGGGCACTGGGACGACAGGCTGGTCTAAGCCACTTGCATCTCAGGACTTTTTGGCTATAGTGCCGCGCCTCGAAAGATCGTGGCCGGTGCCGTTCCGCTTCTTGGCGGAAATCAAGGGTTTTTCCCACTTGGGAAGCAGTCCAGCGCAGCGGGCCATGGCGAAGAATGAACCTGGCGGCAACAGCCGGGCCCTTCGTCCCACGATTGTCCCTCTTTGGGGACCGATGAAGAAAAGAAGGAAGACATATGGCTTTGTACGAGCACATTTTTGCTGCGCGTCAGGATATCTCTGCGCAGCAGGTCGAAACACTGACCGAGAATTTCAAGAAAATCATCACGGATAATGGCGGCACCGTCGGCAAGACTGAAAGCTGGGGCCTGAAAAACCTGTCTTTCCGGATCAAGAAGAACCGGAAGGCTCATTTCGTTCTGATGAACGTGGATGCCCCGTCGGCCGCGATCCAGGAATTGGAACGCCAAGAGCGCCTGGACGAAGACGTCATCCGCATTTTGACCATCAAAGTGGACGAACTGGAAGAAGGTCCCTCTGCGATGATGCAGAGCCGTGGTGGCCGCGATGGCGACCGTCCGCGCCGTGATGGCGACCGCCGACCACCCCGCGATGGCGACCGCCGCCCCCGTGAAGACGGACCACGCCGCGAAGACGCCCCGAAACCAGATGCTGCACCGGCTGAAGCCGCAGCACCCGCCAGCGAATAAGGAGAGATAACAATGGCCGAACGACCAGCTGGTGGTGGTGGCGGACAACGCCGTCCTTTTTTCCGCCGCAGAAAAACCTGTCCATTCTCCGGTGCCAATGCACCTAAGATCGACTACAAAGACATTCGCCTTTTGCAGCGCTTCATTTCAGAGCGCGGCAAGATCGTCCCGAGCCGTATCACGGCTGTTTCCGCCAAGAAACAACGTGAGCTGAGCAAGGCCATCAAACGCGCGCGTTATTTGGGCTTACTGCCCTACATCGTGCGTTAGTCAGGGGACGGAGGAGAAGTAACATGCAAGTGGTATTGCTCGAACGCGTCGCCAAGCTCGGACAGATGGGCGATGTGGTCAATGTGAAAGACGGATACGCCCGGAACTTCCTCTTGCCGCGCAAGAAAGCCTTGCGGGCGACGGAAGAAAACTTGAAGCATTTCGAAAGCCAGAAGGCGCAGCTTGAAGCCCGTAATCTGGAACTCAAGAAAGAAGCGGAACAAGTGGCCGGCAAGCTTGACGGCGAAAGCTTCGTGATCATCCGCCAGGCCGGTGAATCCGGACAGCTCTACGGTTCCGTATCGGCCCGCGACATTGCCACCGCCATCAGCGAAGGCGGTGTTTCAGTGGAGCGCAGCCAGATTTCCATGCAGCGCCCGATCAAAACGCTGGGCCTGCATGACGAGACGGTTGTTCTGCACCCGGAAGTAAGCGTCGGTGTGGTCATCAACGTGGCCCGTTCCGAAGAGGAAGCCGAACGCCAGGCGCGCGGCGAAGACGTCACCGCTCAATCGGACGAGGATGAAGACGAAGACGCCATTTCCGTCGAAGACGTCTTCGAAGACGAAGCGCAAGCGCAAGAAGCCTTGGCGGATGCTGACGGTGGCGCGGATGCCGACGGAGACGCCGCAGAGGGCGCCGCACCGGAGAAGACGGACGACTGAGTTTCGTTTGACAATAAGAATTGAAGAAACCGCCGCCACTTCGGCGGTTTTTTTATGTCTGCATTTTTGCATTTCGATAGTGGCACGGATGCCTCTCACATCATCTAACTGATAGGGTTGAGGCATTGAAGACTTCAAGCCTTCACTCTTGCAGGATCAGACCCTTTTGCCGGGCGAGCGCGGTAAGGGTTTCTTCCGCGCCGGGCGTATTTTCCTGGCGGTAACGGTGAATGTCCGTGGCCAGATCATACATGTCACTCAAGAGGCGGACGAAAGCACGCAGTTCCCGAGCGCGCTTGGCGATAGGCGTTGCATCCGCGCCCAAAACAGAACTTGATGGCGCAGGGTGTTCGTCGAGTCCTCCTGAGTCTTCTGCTACCAGGTCAAGCACGTTTCCTGCCGCTGTCGTCGCTTTTTCCCTTTCGGCCAGTTGGCCGAGCCATTGCACATGGCCTTGAAGGGCATCGCGCAACGGTGCGAAGGCGGTAAGCGCATCCGGACTTAGCGTACCCGTGTCGTTTAGTGACCGATAAGCTTTATGCAACAAACCAAACGCTTCCTGCGCAATGGTACCAGGGTCCCCTTGCGGTTGATGTGCCTGAAGCCCTTGCATCTGCTGAGCATATGCTTGGTCAAATTCTTTCGTTGGTGGCTCTGTCGCGATGACCGAGAGAGCCGCACATCTATGAAGATTGTCCTTAATCAGAGATGTGGCCACGGGCCACCAAGTCGGAGCATTTGCGTCGCTAGGCTGATCATTCTCCGGTACGGCGGGGACAATTTCCTCCGGGTGGGCGGGAAGGTCTCTGGCGTCTCTATCACCCTGAGCGATTGCCCGGGCGCGCCAGGCCCGGTAGGCGGTGCCACCCAGCTCCGTATCGCGATAGGGCTCAAAGAACCAGGCCATTTCAATTTGGGCCGGGGCATACCCTTGTTCCGCCGCGCGTGACATCCACACCGTATAGGGAATATCCCGCTGCTGATCATCCGTGGCCCCTTGGTCAAGAGCTTTGGCATAGGCATATTGCGCATGCCGGTCCCCGCGCCGGGCTGCATGGCCAAACCAGGTCACGGCCTGCTTGCGCGCATGCTCCTGGACCGCCGTCTCCATGGCGTGTCTGGATTTTCGAACGTCTGGGCCTTCACGGCTCCCACTCTCAAGCCCCTCGCGATAGGCTTTGACCAGGGAGACTTCAAGATCCACATCAGTATGTGGTTGGAGATCCGCATCAAGCTGTGGGTCGATCTCATTGAGCCGCTTCTCCACCGCGGCAGAGATGGCATGCACCCGTTCATCCTCTGACAGATCATCGGCGGCGGCGTCGCCGCGCATCGCCCGCCCCGCGGCAAGGCCTTCGTCATAGACCTGTTGCAAGGGATCCGCAGGCTCTGGGTTGAGCGCGGGGTGATCCGCCCCCGCCGCGATTGTGTTGTACGCGCGGGCAAGTGCCATTTGCAGGCTGGCGGGGCCATCCTGGGCAATGCGATCCAGGCGGTGTTTTCCCTTGGGATCCGTCTGGGCCCATTGGATAAGCCAACGGGCCGCCAAATCTTCATTGCGCGCCTGTCCGCCGTCCCCCCGCGATTGCAGACAAAGATCCACCAATTGCCCTTGCGCCCGCTGATCATTTTTCTCAGCCGCCCATTCGTACCATTCAATAGCCTTGGCCAGATCCCTCGGCGTCGCCCCACGCCCTTCCTCGTAGATTTGACCAATCTCATAACCCAGATGAAGGGCTCCGTGCCGGGCCATAGCTTCGAGCACTGTGAGGGATTTGGGGAACACGTCCCATTTGCTGTATGCAATTGATGAATTTTGGCGCTGGGCGAGGGCGCGCAGATAATAATCCGATGCCAGGCCGAGATCTTGGATCTCTCTCTGCCAACATGTCACCAACCCATTCGGTCTGCACACATGCTCGCGGTGTGATATTATTGAAACTTCCTCCGGATCCAGTGGTACATGGTATATGACACCGCCCATGTGATAGAAATGCGCCAAATCGTAAAGGGTCTCGGCCATTTTCGGATTGTCGTGGATTTTTCCAAAACTTTCTGCGGCGTCGCGATCGGCCTGACGCGGCGAACCATGGAGATGCGCAAAAACTTCGGGACCGTACCAAGAATTGGGATAGTCCTCATTCGCCATGCGGTCAGGCCCACGGATGTACGTTGTGGTCGGAGCCAGACCTCTCATGCCATTTAAGGTCAGTTCCCGGAAGATGAGACGCAGGCTTGGCCTATCCTGATATGTGCCTGCGGAACGTTTGATCGCCTCAATCTCTGCCTGGGCCCCGGCATGGCCCCTGCGCGCCGCGATCATCAGAAAAAAGGCCCCCGCTATTTCTTTCTGCCCGGGATGAGCGAACGCAAATTCCTTAGGGATTGTGAATCTCGCATCCAGCAGGAAGCGGCCCAAAGCGAATTGCGCTTCTAAATGTCCCGCATTCGCTGCCTCGGCATAGTGACTGTACGCGTAGGTGACATCATAGTTGTCAATCCTGTTACGTTTGTTGAGCGTTTCCAGGGCATGTTTCTCTCTGGCAAGGCCCATTTGATGGGCTTTGCTCGCCGCCAAATCCACCCCACCGTCATCCGCATCCGCTTGCAAAGCGCCGTCAATCGGCGTTTGGTTGAAGGTCACGGCGGTTTCATTGCCTAATAGATCTTGTACGGAGTACACCGGCGTCTCCGGGGTCGATCGTGCCGTTCGGCTTAAGGACAGCGCCGGCAGGGTAGCTTCTGTTTCTTCGATAGCCTCTGGTTCAATGAAGGGGTAGCCGCCCTCATGCCGATCATCTGCTTGCGTGAGTGCGCCGAGCGATGGCGAGGCGTCCGCACGCAAATAGATCGTTTCCAATTCATATGGGGACAGGACGTAGTTTTTGAGATTGTTTCCGTAGGTTCGGACCTTCCTAATTCTCTTGTCCTCGCGCGCCCTCCCCGCATCCTCTTCGATTGTATCGCGCAGAGCATCCACCCGCTTGAGGATCCTTTCGAAAGCCTCTCCGTCAATCTTGGTGATGCTGAACAGGCCTTGGGGCGCACAGTCCCGTAACAGCCGGTGGCCGATACTTTCTTCAAATAGCCATCCGCGCTCCACGCTGACGAAGTCGCGGCCCAAACTTTCATTGATGAGATTTGCGAGCTCTTCCCGCGTGCGCTTGCGGTTTTGCCGCCGCGTCCACCAAGAGGACGCCCGTTCGGCAAACGTAAAAGGGCGGTTCTTTGGGTCCTCTCCCGGCCGCAGATAAAGCAGTTCATAGTTGCTTTTTTGTGCAGGCGGCGCTTCGGACGTGCGGCCGGAACCGGCTAGACGATCATTGAACTGACGGCCCGCGCTGCTCGGTGCAATATGAGAAGTGTCGGCACGCGGCATGGATACCCCTTAACCTTTCGTGAACCTAGTCTTTGGGCTCCGTGGCGGCGGCAGAACATGCCCGCCATGAGAGCGTCTCAAACCCTAGCGTGGAAAGGTTAGATATCCGTCGCAATCGATAGCATCACAGTCTCATGCCCTAGTCTTTAGACGTCTCTTCAGCCAGTTTCATCAACGCCGCTAAAACTTGGGCAAGGCGCGTCTTGTGTGACCCCGGCAAACTGTCATCCAGAACAAATTCATGGAGCAAAGCCTGCCCCGAACGCGTGATGAGGGCCGCCGCACTGCGTGCCTTCGCCATGGGCACTCCCAAATCCCTAAAGTGATCTATCAGGACTTGTTCAACCGCATCATCGAATGCCTTCAGCTTTGCTTGCAACGCGGGCGGCCGTGGCGCTTCTCCATAAAGAAACCGGTGCAGGTTTGGGCGGGACCGATGCCCCGCCAGCCCTTCCTCCAAGACAATCTGCATACGCAACTTCAAATCGAGGTGCCGGCTCTCCCCCAAGCGCTCAAGTATGCGGGCGCCCACTTCCTCCACATGGCGCTCCGCGACAGCCGTGAGTACCTCGTCCTTATTCTTGAACCATTCGTAGAGCCCCCCCACGGAAAGGTCTGCGCGCTCCGCGAGGGCATTCATACTGGTTTTGCGGTAGCCCCGTTCGTCGAACAAAAGCTCTGCCATATCAAGAATACGGTCGCGGGTTTCCCATGCCCGCTGTTGCTGGGGATGTTTCATAGCGGCTCGCTGATCATCTGCAATTTAAGTCACTGGTAAACGCCTGGGAGCGGAGGGGCAAGTGCTCCCTCTTGAAAACCGAATATTCATCGGTTATATAAACCGAGTATTAATCGGTTTTAAACAATGGAGTACTCATCGTCGCCATGCAGAGTTTTGGCTTTCGCGGATTTGAAATGTCGACCGTTATCCAACAGGCCGACATACAAGATGTCTGGAACCGCATTGAAACTTGGGAAGGCGTGAATTACGAACTCGCCCCGCTTGTCCGCATGACCGTACCGGCCAATTTTCCAAAAGTGAGCGACATCCCGGCCGACGGCAAAATCCATTTTGTCTCTTACATTTTGCTGTTCGGGTTCTTGCCCATTGATGCGCATAAGTTCGGCTTGCGCGCCGTTGAAGCACCGCATTTTTTCGACGAACGCTCTCACAACTTCATGATGAAAGTGTGGACCCACAAGCGAACCGTGGCATCTGCCGGTAAAAGTGTGGTGGTAACAGACACATGCAGCCTGACGCCCCGCCTTCCTTTGTCGGGCGGTTTGCTGACCTTCGTGTACCGCCAGGTTTTTCGATGGCGTCACAGGCGGCTGGCCCGATACTTTGCCTCCAGGCAGCCGGCCACACCGTCGAATTAAACAGCCGATGGAGCCTCTCACCCCCTTTTCATCGACTTTCGTCCCTCTCAGGGACGGCGAAGAGTGTCACATTCTTGTCGCCGGATCCGGCCCCCCCATATTATTTGTCCACGGACTACCGGGTCTTGGCGCCGACTTCTTGCCGCTGGCACGCCAACTCACAGGGCGGCGCAAATGCCTTTTGATTGACCGCGCCGGATATGGGAGATCGCCCCTGAAACACCGCCATCGTCCTATCGGCATTGAGCAAAATGTGACCGATCTCCTGGACATAATGAACAAGCTTAAGATCGGCCAAGCACATCTGGCGGCATGGTCTTATGCCGGTCACATCGCACTTTCAGCCGCGGCATACGCCCCTCAAAGGTTTGATCGGCTGGTTTTTTTGGGGGCGGCAGGTCCCACACTGCCCTGGCCTCGAACTCTGACCGACCGCATACTATTCCAAAGCCGGGTTGGGGGGCCCTTATTACGGACGGTCCGGCGCCTGGCGCCCTCCGTGCTAAAGCAGGCCCTCGATGATGCGTATGGCAGGCGGGCACCCGATAACGTCTTCCAAAACTTCTTACGGCACATCGATCAGCCACAGGCGCTGCGCCAATGGCTGCGTGAGGGGGCAGTTTGGACCCCGTCCACCGCGCCCGCAGGTGACGTACCTCACCCCAGTCTTGTTATTCATGGCGACAGGGACACCCGGGTCCCCCTGGCCGTTGGGCAGGTTTTGGCGGGACGCCTCCCGAATGGTCACTTAATGGTCGTTGAAGGGGCCGGCCATTGGCCTTTTGCAACCCATACCGACCAGGTTTGCGCGCAAATCGCGGACTTTCTAGCCCCAATCTGAGAATGAATGGAATTCAGCTCTAAACATCATCCAACCAATGGGAACGAAAACGTTTTTGCCGACGTCTAAACCTGCAACACGGGCGGAATGGCCTGCCCGTCCGACGACATAAGAGGTTTAGAATGGCAAACTTGTCCCCCGCCACGTCCTTCATTGCCCTTGTTTTTCTACTCGTTCTGTTCGGCCCCATTGGATATTACGATATGGCTGAAGCTGCCGACCGTAAGCTTACGGAAGAACAGATCGAGCAAATCGAAAAACGCATGGCGGAGACTCAAGAACGGCTCAATCTGACGGATGAGCAGAAAGAGCAAATTGCCCCCATCCTTCGCGATAGCATCGAAAAGCGCATGGCGGTGCTGAAATCCTATGGTTTCTCTGAAGGCACCCGGCCTTCCCTTAACTTCCGCGAAAAAATCGCCTTGGGAAAAGAGATGCGCGTGATCCGCGACGACACCACGCGTCAGGTCTCCGGCATTTTGGATGAAACGCAATTGGCGGAATTCGAGAAAATTCAAGAAGAGCGCCGTGAACAAATGCGCGAACGCCTGCAAGCGAAAAAAGGCTAAGCCCGGAGGCATATGTCATGGAACTTGGCACCCATGCCGGAAAGTTCGCCTTTCTTGGCTTCCTGCTCATCTTCGTACTGATTGAAGCCGCGTGGATCATCTACCGGCGTCAGGAGAATTATCCGTGGGAGGACAGTGCCGCCTCCTTCGGAGTCGCCTTTGGAAAAAGACTGGTTGACGCCTTAACGGCCGGTATCGCCGCCTGGTTTATGTTCTGGGTGTACGAACACCGCTTTATGACATTGGAGATCAATAGCATTTGGATGCTGTTGATCGCTTTCCTCGCGGTCGAGTTTTTCTATTACTGGCACCATCGATTTGCCCATGAAATCCGCTGGCTTTGGGCAACCCACGGGGTGCACCACACTGCCCCCTACATGAACCTGTCCGTGGCTGGCCGGTTGGGATGGACAGGTCTTATTTCAGGCTCGGTCTTGTTCTTTGCCCCTTTGGCTCTGCTGGGGTTCCATCCCGTAACAATATTCATCTTATTGGCTGCGGGCCTGTTCTATCAGATCTGGATTCACACAGAGCTGGTCGGCCGCCTAGGTCCTTTGGAGTGGATACTGAATACCCCGTCGAACCACCGTGTTCATCACGGATCAAACCCCGAATACATCGACAAAAATTATGGCGGTGTGCTGATTGTTTTCGACCATCTTTTCGGCACCTATGCGCGCGAGCAGGACGACATAGGGATAGTATATGGCGTGATTGACCCGGTCACCTCGCGCAACCCGTTCGCCATCGCCTTTTACGAATGGCGGCGCATGGCACGCGACGTCATGAGCGCCCGGCGGTTCCGGGATGCATTTTGGTATATGTTTGGACGGCTTGGGTGGAATCCGGCCGGTGACAAGCAGCCTCAGCAGCACGGCACCATGAATGAAGCGGCCTGAGTGGCACATAACAGGGCGATACGGTATGCGGGTCAACGCCTGCCGGTCGCGGCACTCTGAGGGGACAATTCGACCGATGCGATCTCCGCAAGAAATGAACGACGCCGATCTCGTCGCCGAAACCCTGGACGGGCGGGACGATGCCTTTGCCGAAATCGTGCACCGGTATGAGGGCGTTGTCGCCGCCACCGTAATTAATATGTTGGGCAAGGGAGATGAGGCCGACGAAGCCGGCCAGGAAACCATGATCAAGCTGTTTCGCGCCCTCGATCAATTCCGGGGTGACGCGCAATTAAAGACTTATATAACGCGTATCGCCATCAACACGTCGCTTGATGCACTGCGCCGCCGGAAACGGAACTTGCTTCGCTTTGTGCAAACGTCAGCACCTGATACCTCTGCGCCTGAAGACCTGAAAAGTCCGCCAGACAGCGCGGCCCCCAATATGGAAACAAGGCAAGCAGTACAACAGGCGCTGGCCCAGTTGAAACCGGACTTCCGGGCTGTCGTCGTCCTGCGGCTTGTTCAAGGATACAGTACGGATGAGGTCGCCGATCTTTTGGCAATACCCAGAGGGACCGTGGTTTCACGTCTGTCCCGGGCTAAATCACAATTGTCATCAATACTTACAGGAGGGGAAAGTGATGGATGAAGAGCAACTGAGTGAACTAAATGAAAAATCCTTCGCGCCCGGCTTTGAAGACCGCGTCATGGCGCGGATAGCAGCGGAACGCAAGACCGCCCATGACTTTTTCAGTCTGGAAGTGTCCGACTTGATATCCGATTTCTTTCCGAAGTTCGCCGGTCCGGCATTTATCGCCGCGACCATGATGATGGCATTCAACTTTAGTACTGCCGCGGCAGAAACGCCTTTCGTCGATGCAATCTTCGGGCTGCCGGCGCCAAGTTACGGCGACTTGATCGTCCCGTTTTAGGAGTTCCCATGGCCAATCCATCCCGTGCGTATCTAAAAACAATTGCTGTCCTTGTGATTACGCTGCTGGTCGGCGTTTTGCTTGGTGCTGCCATTACTGGTCTTACCGTTCGTCACCGCCTGGAACAAGCGCGCGCGCTGACCCATACGGACGGATTCGTCGAGGTTATGATCGACGCCATTAAACCGACTTCCCTTGCCCAAGAAGCTGCGCTGCGTGAAATCCTGGAGCGTGGCGGGCGCGATGTGGAAGAGATCGTTAAAGCGGCCCGCACGGACATCTATACAACGATCGACAAAATCGAAATCGAAATGTCGGAACATATCTCGGAAGAACAATTGGAAACGTTCCGCGCACGGCGCAGCCTTGCCCGAAGCCGATTTGAAGGGAGGGCAACGCCGGCGGAGCCGCCATCACCGTAATTCAAAGCCGACAGCATTAGGTGCTTCTTGGTGGGATGAGATACAGGATAGTCGCCAGGACCAGACAGATCATCGCCACCACATCCACGATGACCACGGACCGTAATGCACCGCCAACATCCCCAACCGCGTAAACGAGCCAGAAAAACGATCCCACACTGACAAAGGCGGCAATGAAGGCAATTGGCTGGATCGCGGGCACAAACGCTGCATACACAAACAATCCCCCCAATATCCCAAACATGACGGCCCGATGCCGCATCAGGATTTCAAGCGTAGGATCTTTGACATCAATGCTGTAGAGCGCGTGAAGCCGTTCTACCCCCATGACACCGGCAACTGGCAATAGGTGGATGACGGCTACGATCAACATCAGTCCTGTAACGATCTTTTCCGAAATAGGCGCCTCCTATCAGACGCCACCTTTGCAAAACCTCAGCCATAAGAACAACTACCTAAGAGGTAGTGGCCTGCCATCGGGAGTGCGCGTCGCGGCGATGTTCGATCTGCCCGAGTATGAACACGGCAAGTTTTGCGAAAACCGCCGGCCATAAATAGAGTAACGCCGGATTGTCGCCGAAGAACCACCACAGAACGGCGCATTCGATCAGATGGACGATAACGAAGACATAGGCTGTCCAAAGCGGTAGCGAGGCCCAATAGGCTCGAGTCGAGCGTGCGCTGTTCGCAATGATGCCCCCAAACCAATCGGCTGCCACCACCGCCATGAGCAAGGCAACAAACCCAAATTCTAATTGAAAAAGCGTGACCAGGATCGCCAGCGCCGTCACTCCATGGGTCACCCATAACTGGACTGGTGTCGGGTCTTCACCATTCAAAAGGTTAGATAGCATCTTCATTGCCACCCCCGAGAACGAAATCAGCCGCCATTTTTCCGTAGAGCTTACCGAGCGATTCCAACTCTTTCGCCGGACGGTCTGGCCAAATCATCTGCATACCCACAAAGACCGCATATTCAAGTTCCGCGAACCGCCTGGCGGTCTTGGCCGTGTTGCGATGAAATTCCTTGTAAAGATCAGCAACAAACGAAATCCGGATTTCATCCACATCAGAGACGACACCAGCAGCAACCGGATGTGTCTGTGCCAATTGGCGCACACGCGCTTCGAGATGATGATCCAGCGCCGCGGTCAAGGAATTCAATGTCTCAAAGCGGTCTACCGTCTTTTCCTGTTGCAATGCCTTATGGATGATCTCATCCGTGTTGCGCACCTTCCACCATTCCAGCAGCGACGTAAGGAAGGCGTCATGGTCTGCAAAATGGTGATAAAAAGATCCGCGGGTTCGGCTGGCCGCGCCACACAGCTGATCAATGGTAAGGCCCGCCGGTCCCATTGTGCGCAGCTGTTCCAATCCAAGCTCAAGCCATGCTTGCCGTGAAAAACGGCCACTTCCGCTCATGACAGCAAAATCCCCAAACCGAGCGCAGCGATGGGCACAAACAACCAGCCCTGAGGCATTTGGCCATAGGACTGCCCCACGCTCACCGGCAAAACAATTCCCCAGACGGCGAATGCTGCGGCAATGGCAGTGAGAAGCAGTGTCAGGTCAGACGGGTCCGGGCGAAAAGCTGCAAAGAAGAAACCCGCACTCATCAGAACCAGCACGATGCTGACCAAATGCCAGCAATAATAGTTGGTGTATTTGGCCGTTTCCCCGATATCGCGGGCATCGATGAGGGGCCGCGCGATGGCCCGGCCACCGGCCACAATGTGCAGTAAAGCGAGGCCTCCGGAAGCCGCCCCGGCTGCTAAGGCAAGTGTCATGGTCATTATCTCTCTCCTTACATACCATAACATATGGTATGTTATCTCACCTGTTCAATAGATCTGCGGCAAATGCCGACGTTGAGGCACAGCCAAATTTCGCCTAGATGGTCTTTGACCATCGGCGTTACCGCCATTCACAGCCGGGTATTGCATATCCCACGCATTCACCCTTCGAGACGGGCCTAAAGGCCCTCCTTAGGGTGAGGCAAAGGGGAAAGAACATTGGATTTCCTCATCCTGAGGGCGAGCCCCACGAGCGTCTCGAAGGAGGAAGAAATCTTCGAGCCTCATTTTCGACAACCCTTCCATTTAAAGGGAGATGGACACATGCTCTATTTCGACGACATTCCCATCGGCTACAAAAGCCATATCGGGTCTTATGAACTGACCAAAGAAGAGGTCATTGAACTCGCCACACGATGGGACCCCCAGCCCTTCCACATTGATGAGGCAGCAGCCGAGGCATCCGTCTTTGGCGGTTTGGTGGCCTCCTCCCTCCACCTTTTCGCCATCTGCACACGCTTGTTCTTCGATCATGAAGACCGTATTCAGACCATGGCAATGCTGTCCAAGGATGCGATCAAACTGCCCAACCCCGCCCGCCCGGGCGATACGCTGCGTTACGACACCGAATGCATCGATAGGCGCGAGACCAAAAAACCAGACCGGGGCGTCATCACCTTGTCGGATGTCTTGAGCAACCAGCAAGGTGATCCGGTCCTCACCCAAACCGTCACGCTGATGGTCGCCCGCAAGACGGAGGCAAATGCATAAGGCCGGATCACGCGCCCGAATTAACCAAAGTCAAAGCAAAATCCGGTCAATTTGGCGGCCATATCCAATAGCAATTTGCCATCGAACAGGATAAAAGACTGCCAAATCATTCCACATCCCACGAATCTCGAGGAGTATCGCGCATGTCCGTGAAGCCCGGCGTTGTGAGCGGCGAAGACTACAAGACCCTATTGAAAGCCTGCAAAGAAGGGAAATACGCCCTTCCGGCCGTCAATGTGGTGGGCACCAACACGGTGAATGCAGTGCTGGAAGCAGCCGCGAAAAACAAGTCGGATGTGATTATTCAAGCTTCAAACGGCGGCGCGGAATTCTTTGCCGGTAAAGGCATGCCGGACGGCTTCCAGGCGAAAGTTCTTGGGGCGGTTTCCATGGCGCAACACGTGCACCTGCTGGCGGAACATTACGGCGTCTGCGTTGTTCTTCACACGGACCATGCCAACAAGAAGCTGATCCCGTGGGTCGAGGCGCTGTTGGATCACGGCGAAGCTTTCTATAAGGAAAACGGCAAGCCACTTTACAGCACGCACATGCTGGACCTGTCCGAAGAAGACATCGACGAAAACATCAGTGAATGCGCACGGGTCCTAAAGCGCATGGTGCCGCTGGACATGAGCTTGGAAATCGAACTGGGCGTGACCGGCGGTGAAGAAGACGGCGTGGGCTCTGACGAAGTGGACAATGACAAGCTGTACACCCAGCCGGAAGATGTGCTGAAAGCCCATGACGTTCTGTCAGCGATCGGCCACTATTCCCTCGCCGCATCCTTCGGCAATGTGCATGGCGTGTACAAGCCGGGCAATGTGCAGCTGCGTCCGGAAATTCTGCGTAACAGCCAAGCCTTGATCCAGGAGTGTTACCAAACCGGCGACAACCCGCTGGACCTTGTGTTCCATGGGGGCTCCGGCTCGGAAAAAGCGAAGATCGACGAAGCGCTTCAATATGGTGTCTTCAAAATGAACATCGACACGGACACACAGTTCGCGCAGGCCGAAGCGGTCGGCAAATATGTGGACGCCAATCCGCGGGCGTTCAAATATCAGATCGATCCCGATGACGACACGCCGTACAAGAAACAGTATGATCCGCGTAAATGGCTGCGCGCCGCCGAGGAGCACATGGTCACACGGCTGGACGAAGCGTTTGCCGATCTGAAATCCACCGGCAAGAGTATCGCGAGCGCTTAGCGTTCGTCACCTCCAGGGCGTCATCCCCGCGCAGCGGGGATCTACTCTCAGTTAAAGCTTGCTTCCGAGTTTTGCTTCTTGCTAATTGCGGTCGAGTGGATTGGATACCCGCCTGCCGGCGGGCATGACATTTAGCACATCCCGGAATCCGAAAGAACCTGAGCCACGAGATCATCCTTGCCAAACTTCTTAGCCACCGGTCCGTCCAGTCCCTCCTGAACATCTCGCAGGATCACCGCACGCTTTTCTTCATCCGACAAGCTGTGCCAAAGCTGCAAATCATCCGCAGTTGGGAAAGCAGTAGAGCTAAACTTTATGTGCGAGACATCAACCATGGTGAGAACTAGAGTAGCACAAACCTGCTCTCAAAATCCATTCATTCACCTGAGGCCTTTTTCTCTACCGCAAAGGCTTTCTATCGACTGCCAGGCGTGAATGAGCGCCTGGCTTTCCCTGTCGAAAGCGAAGACGTTGCCACCGCCATGGGGCTGATCATGTTTGCGGTCGACGGGAAGCACTGCCACATGACAATAGAGCAGCGTGCCGACCCCGCCATGGCCGACCAACAGCACATCGCCTGCCGTGTCGCGTCCAATGACGACCCGCATCTCTTCCACAATTCGATTTTGAGCATCGCGCGCTTTTTCCCAACCGCGTACCGAATGGTCCGGGCGCGCAAAGAATTCATTTACCACCGCCTCGAATTCTTCCGGCTCGAGAAACCCTGTCGCGCTGCGGTCATTTTCGTGCATGCGTTCACAAACTTCCATCCGTACACCAACCGCTTTACTGATCAGCTCGGCGGTGTCGATCGCTTTGCGTTCGGCGCTGCAGACGATCTGTGTCGTGTGACCAAGCCCCGCCCAGCCGGCAAATGCCTCAGCCCGAGACCGCCCCAATTCATTAAGTCCCCATTGGGGAACGGGTACGTTCGGGTCAATATGCACTTGCGGGTGCGTTAAGTAGCGAACAATTGCTGACACGTCATTCGCCCTCACTTAGGCGTTATTGTGTTTCTTACTTTCATCTTCGAACAACTCTACCAGCAGTTTTGCCAACGGTGTCTCAAGAGTTTCCGGGCGGATCAAAAGTGCCCCTTCCCATGACGTCGCCATATCCACTTTTATTTCCTTTAACGCCCCACTTTCCAGCTCTTCCCGGAAAACGGCGCGCGGCCCGGCACACACAGAGTCCGTTGCCAAGGTGTGCTTCTTCAAGAGACCGTAATTGTCGCAAGCAATGTCAGGGTCTCGTGCCGCTGCATCAGGTGTAACCGATTTCGTCGCCCCTTGTGCCTTGGGCGCCACGAGCGGAAAATCGGCCAGACGATCCTCGATGTTCTTCCGTGTTTTGAAAATCGGGTGCCCTGCCCGTGCGACGGCAATGATCGCATCCTTCACCAGCGGCTTCGCGGTGATCGCTTTGGGCTCATAATCCTGCGCCCGAAACGGCCCGACGATAATATCCAATTGCGATGTGTTCAGCAGATGAAGCAATGTGTCTGCATCTTCCGTGACGATCGAAACCTCTACGTGCCGCGTAGCATCCGCAAAACGGCGCAGCACAGTGGGCAACAGCATCTGCTCAATAATCGGCCCAACACCGATATTGATATTGCCCGCTTCAAGATTGGTCATCAGTTCCACGTGACGTTCGATCTCTTGAATGCGTGCCTGCAACGGTTCCGACTTCGACAGAACATATTTGGTAACGTCCGTGGGAACGAGACCTGTGGCCGACCGGTGGAAGAGTTTCGCGGCGAGCTTATCTTCCAAGCGCGCAAGCTTCTTGCTCAAGGTGGGCTGAGACATATGCAGCACGTCTCCAGCCCGCGATAGGCTGCCCACATCGCAAATGGCCTGCATCATTTTCACATCGGATAAGTCCATTTCTTTGTCCTCGCTTAGGCGCACTTGACGTGTTCATATATTCCATATTTTTTCCTGTATTACAAAATCTATTCATTTCCTTATTATCTCTACTCTCGTTAGCTTCTTGTCCAACAAGGAACCAACGATGAGCAGAATGAAAATCTGGGGAGCGGGAACCACGCGCAGCCATCGCCCCATTTGGATGGCGGAGGAACTGGGGCTTGACTATGAACACAAGCCCATCGGACCGCGCACGGGTGAAACGCAGACGCCCGAATACACAGAATTAAACCGCAAACAGAAAATTCCGTTTCTAGAAGATGGAGACATCCACCTGTCGGAAAGCGTCGCTATTTCCCGGCACCTTTTGGTGACCTATGGCGCCGATAGCAACAAAGGGTCGATCTGGAGCCGCTGCTCTTCCAAGCAAAAGGCCTATGGTGTTTGGAAGCCTGTCAGCCCGAAGCAAAAAGCCAAAGAAGACGAATGGGTTTTCTATATCTACGGCGAACTCGACGAAACGAGTCTTTACGTCATGCGGCGTCACAACGACCTTGCTGAAATTTATGGCGCATCGGAGACGGCGGTTAAATCGTCTGCGGCTTACTTGCAACGGCATCTCGGGATCCTGGCGCAACATCTGGAGGGTCGGCAGCATTTGATGGATGACGGCTTTGGCCTGCCTGACCTTCTGCTGGTGACCTGTCTGGATTGGGCGCTCGCTTATGGCGTGGATGTTCCCGCACCCGTTTTGACCTACCGGCAGCTGCACACAAAAAGACCTGCCTACAAATCGTCTGTCTTCAAAAACTATCCAAAAGAAATCGCGGAGGAACTGACCAATGGGACCGCTTGAAGGAATTAAGGTGCTCGATCTTACGACGATGGTGTCCGGCCCTGTGGCGGCAATGATGCTCGCCGATCAAGGCGCCGACGTCATTAAGGTGGAGCCCCAACATGGCGAACAACTTCGCCATATGGGCACACCGCACAACGACGTTTCAGCGATCTTCTACTCGTGCAATCGCGGAAAACGATCCATCACCCTCGACCTCAAATCGGACGACGGAAAAGATGTTCTAAAAGATCTTATCAAGCAGACCGACGTGCTGATTCAGAATTTTCGACCCGGCGCCATGGCGCGGATGGGGTTTTCTGATGAGATCATCCGCACCCTGAATCCAAAGCTAATCTACGTTTCCATCAGCGGTTTCGGAGAACAAGGGCCGTACGCGCATAAGCGCGTCTATGACCCGGTCATCCAAGCATTGAGCGGCGCAACCGACATTCAAGCAGACCGCGTAACCCGCAAACCGGCCATGTTCCGCATCATCATCGCCGACAAAGTAACATCCGTCACGACCGCACAGGCGGTCTCTTCCGCGCTTTTCCATCGGGAACGTACAGGCGAAGGACAGAACATCAACATTTCCATGCTTGAAACCATGCTGGCCTTCTTCTGGCCCGAAGCCATGGGCGGTCTTACCTATGCGGAAAAAGAGTTCGACGTGACCAAGGAACAGGGCACGATGGATCTTATTTTCCAGACAGAAGATGGCTTCATCACGGCTGGCGCGGTGTCCAACAAAGAATGGGTGGGCATGTGCAAAGCGCTGAACAAGGAAGACCTCATCACGGATGAGCGCTTTGCAACGTCCAATGCCCGCGTCCTGAATGCGGATGTGCGCAAGCAAATTGTTGCAGACGAACTTGCTAAATGGCCTTCGGATGAAATCTTGAAGCGGCTCGACGAACACGATGTGCCCAGCGCGCCACTGCTCACCAGGATGGAACTTTTGGACCACGAGCAAATCCAGGTAAACGGATCGGTGGAAAGAACCGTATTTGATGGCTTCGGCGAAGTGCGTCAGGCGGTGCCGGCCGCGCGTTTCAGTGAGACGCCAAGTGAAATCAAAAACCCGGCCCCGAAACTCGGACAGCATTCCACGGAAATACTTACGGAACTCGGTTACGACCAATCAAAGCGTGACGCTCTGTTGCAAGGAAATGTGGTGACCGCGCCAAGCGGCGTCTAGCCCCAAGGCAAAGAAGCCCAACGAGGAGGAAAGAAAATGAAACCAGTCTGTCTCGTACTTGGCGCAGGCGCCGGCATTGGCGGCCATGCCGGAAAACGCTTTGCCCAAGAAGGGTTCCATACGGTGCTATGCCGCCGAAGCGACGAAGAAGGCCTTCAAAAACTTGTGGCCGATATCGAAGCCGATGGTGGCGAGGCTTCTGGCCGCCTTGTTAATGCCGTCCAAGAAGGTGCAATCGAGGAACTCGTGGCCTCCGTTGAGGTCGATATCGGTCCGATCGACGTGGTGGTCTACAATTTGGGCGCACAGATCGGCAATCGGGCACTCGGCGACACGTCACTCAAAGTTTTTGAGCTTGGTTGGCGCATGGCGACTTTCGGACTGTTTCGTCTAGCATCGGCGCTCTTCCCTCTTATGGAGCAACGCGGCCGTGGCACGATCTTGGTCACCTCCGCCACGTCATCCGTACGCGGAAATGCCGGGCAGCACTCCCATGCCGCCGCCATGGGCGGCAGACGCATGCTGTGTCAGACGCTCAATGCGGAATTCGCCAAGAAAGGCATTCACATTGCCCATATCATCGTGGACGGCGCGGTCGATGCGCCGGATACGCTTGGAAAAATGTTGGGGGCGGAACGGTTCCAGGCGCTTCGCGAAGCACGGGGTCTGGAACATGATGGCCTGTTGCTGCCCGAACACATTGCCGAAACCTATTTTCACGTGTCTCAGCAACACCGTTCCGCTTGGACCCACGAGCTGGACTTGCGGACATTCTCCGATACCGCCTGGTGGAATCACGAATAGGAGGCTGCCAGTCTAAGGACGGTCTAACAGCAAACCTGCATCCTCATAATTCACCATGCCCAGCCGTGCGGCTGCCGGTGGAACATAAGAACGGAAGCCCAACATGCGCTGTACATGTTCAGGCATGGTGCGGGCTTCATCCAGGGTGGTTGTGAGTTGATGGTTTTCCTCGGCCCGCAGCCAGCCCAGGCAGAACCCCGCATGGAGGCCCACACGCCATTGGTCGCTTGAGTGGTTCTCACCGCCACCATGAATGACCTTCCCGCTATAAAGCAGCGCATCGCCTGCTTTCATCAGCGCCTGGCAAGTGGTGCCTTCCGGGACGTCCGGCATCTCGCCCGGCCATTTATGACTGCCTGGCGCGATTACTGTGGCGCCATTTTCTTCCGTAAAATCGGTCAGCGCAAAAATAGCCGTGATCGTAATCTCGTGATCGCGGCCTGCTGCTTCCGGCCAATTCAGTTCGTCGCGGTGGAGCATTTGCGGCGTTTCCCCCGGACCAATGCAAATAAGCTGCCCGGTGTTCAGGTAGTAATTATCCGCCCCCAGATAATGATCGCCCATTTCACGGTAAAGCTCATCGCACAACAGATCACACCAGGCTTTTGACTTGCCCGCGAGCCCGGTTATCCGTTTCGTGACTTCACCATGAAACTCTTTCCAAAACTCATTACCGCCTTGAACGCCGGGCGTATGCTCCTTTACCAACGGCATGGCGTCGTCCCGGAGGCGCGCCAACATATCCGGACTAATAAATCCATCCACGATGACACCGCCATCTTCATCAATTGCGTTCCAAATAGCCTGCGGATCGACGGATCTTGCTAGATGTTTCAACGACGGCATGGCTGTATCTCCAGCGTTTTCGCTTGTAACATATCAATTGATATGCTATAAAATCCCGCGAGTCAACACAGAAAGCACAGACCTCTATGCCCCGTCCCGCGCACCCGGAACAGCGCCGCGCCGAAGTGGTGCAAGGCGCATTCAAGCTCCTCGCCAGAGACGGTGTGGAAGGATTTTCCATGCGCGGCGTGGCACACGAAGCCGGCTGCACCATCGGTCTAATCAATCACTGGTTCGGCTCTAAAGACGAACTCATCGACGCGGCCCTAGCGCAGGCCATTGAAGAAGCCTTGTCCCGGTCCAGCCAAATGACGAATGGGGAAATGGAAACGGGCCTTGCGGAATTCCTGCCGTTGGACGAAACACGCACGGCGGAGTTGCGCATTTGGCTTGCCTTTTGGGCCCTCGCGATCAGCCGGCCGGAACTTAAGGACAAACACAATGCGCGCGCGGATGAGCTGCGCAAGCGTCTGAAAAAGGACGCAACGGCCCGGGGGTTGAAAAGCGAACAGATCGCAAAGGCAGTGGATGTGGTGATGCCGTTGCTGGACGGCATTGCCGTCAATGCGTTGATGGACCCGGACTATTGGACACCGTCCCGCCAGCTTAGGACCTTGCGCACCACGCTTGATGCATTGAAAATTCACCCGAACTGATCCGCTATTGCAAAATTCCCTAAATGTAATCAAACACTTGGCGCCTGTTTCGCTGCGAGCTAGGATGTAAAAAACAGGATCATCCAACGGGGAGTAAACAATGGCATTATCTCAGACCACAGAACATGAAGTCGTCTCAATTTATCCGTTCTCTGACGAAGACCGCGACACGCTTCTCGACTATGCAGGCGAAGCCGTGTTGATGTGGTCAACGAAAGATGGCTGGCCCGTCGGCGTCACCCATGCTTATGTCTGGAAGGACGGTAAAGTGTGGCTCACATTCGCCGTGCATCGCCACCGGGCGGCGGCCATCAAACGTGACCCACGGGTTTCCGTAAATGTCAGCAGCGCAAGCTACGGTGCGGCAGCACCAGACGGCGCACCAACTGGCGCCATCACCATCAAAGGCCGCGCTGAGTTTCATGATGACGATGAAACAAAGAAATGGTTCTACCCTGCCTTATCGAAAAAAGTGAATCCGAATAGCGCCGATGGTGAGGCTTTCTTTAACAAGCTTCTGGATACGCCGCTGCGCACCATCATCTCTGTAACGCCGGAAAAGTACATCATGTACAATAGCGGCCTTGCCGACCGGCATATGCAGGGGACGGTTGACGAATCAGAATTGGGCGAACGGCAAAGCGCGGACGCAACGCGTATGAATAAGGAACGGGAAAAGCGCGGCCTGGCACCGAAGTAAGCACAGCCTTTCAGTGGATAAGTTGCGAAGAGCGCCACATATTTGCGGCGCTCTTTTTCTTTTTGCTTAGAAGTCTTACTCGCAAATCGCGACAACAAACTTGGCGAAAACTATTTTTTGTCTCAAATGGCACGAAACTGTTGTTGCTTTAAAAACCTTTACTCAAAAGAGTTGCGTTTCCACATTATCCACAGGGAACAAGTTTCTTGTGGAAATCTAACAGACACCGTTTTCGTTTTATGAAAGTGGCAGTATAAACTGGGAATGAACGCATCGATCCCCCCAGACCACGACTATCCAGACGACCACGCGCCGCCGCCGGAACCGATTCAGCACGAGCAGGCGCGCGAACTGCCTTTCAATATCGAAGCAGAACAAGCATTGCTGGGGGCGATCCTTTACAGCAACAAAGCATACGAACGCGTTTCTGATTTTTTGTTGCCGGAACACTTCTACGACCCGGTGCACGCGCATATCTATGAAGTATGCGGTGAACTCATTCGCCGGGGGCAGATCGCGAGCCCCATCACGCTGAAGTCTTACTTCGTTCAGAACCCCGCCCTCAAAGCGCTGGAAGGCGGCGGCGCTGGATATCTCGCGCGCCTCGCCGGTGCCACCGTATCGGTTTTCAATGCGAAGGATTTTGGCCAAACCATTTACGATTTGGCTGTGCGCCGCGAACTCATCGCCATTGGCGATGAAATGCAGGAAGTCGCCTACGATTCGCCCATCGATCTATCCCCAGCTGATCAGATCGAAAGCATTGAAGGCCAGCTCTTTCAACTGGCGGAAAAAGGCAAAGTAAATTCCGGATTCTTGAAGTTCGATATCGCTTCCCAAAAAGCGATCGAGTTGGCGGAGCTGGCTTATAAGAAGCCGGAAGGTGTTTCAGGCATCGCCACGGGCCTCTCGGATTTGGATGAAAAGCTTGGCGGGCTTCAGCCGTCAGACCTCATCATCGTGGCCGGCCGTCCAGGCATGGGCAAAACGGCGCTTGCCACAAACATCGCCTTTCACGTGGCAAAACACTTCCGGACAGAACAGAACGATACAAACCAAGAGCGAACGGTTGACGGTGGCCGCGTGGCCTTCTTCTCCCTCGAAATGTCGTCGGAACAATTGGCAACACGTATCTTGTCCGAACAATCGCGTGTCAGCTCCAGCGCCATTCGCAAAGGCACGATTGACGAAGAAGACTTCCGCCGCTTCGCCAAAGCCGTGACCGACCTCCAACATATTCCTCTGTATATTGACGAAACCGGTGGCATTTCCATCGCGACGCTGGCGTCGCGCGCACGGCGGTTAAAGCGCACCGCTGGCGGTCTTGACCTTATCGTTGTCGATTATCTCCAACTTGCCACCGGCGCGGGAAAACGCGGCAGCGATAACCGGGTGCTTGAAGTGGGCGAGATCACCGGCGGGCTTAAGGCACTGGCCAAGGAGCTGGAAGTACCGGTCATCGCGCTCTCGCAGCTCAGCCGTGCCGTGGAAAGCCGGGACGATAAAAGACCGAACCTTTCGGACCTGCGCGAATCCGGGTCTATTGAGCAAGACGCAGACGTTGTTATGTTCGTTTTCCGGGAAGCGTATTATGTCAACAACCGGGAGCCGACCGAAGGGACGGCGGAACATGAAACCTGGCAACAAGATATGGAACGGGTGCAAGGCAAGGCGGAAGTCATTATCGCCAAACAGCGCCACGGTCCCGTGGGCAAAGTAGAGCTGTACTTTGAGGAACGGTTTACAAAGTTTGGTAATTTGGATCGCCACCACACAGAAGATATGGGTGGCTTCTCCTAAAGCGGTTGGGCCAGTTCGGAAACGGCGCAATGTATAAGCATAGCGTTAAGGCCTATCGCAAGGGGTTGGCGGCGTCGGAATGCGCCTGGCTGACCGTTGATTTAAATGCCATTGCGAGGAACTACAGGAAGCTTTGCACGCTTGCGCCTGGTGCCGAGGTCATGGCCACGGTCAAGGCAGATGCGTATGGGCTGGGTGTGGAACATGTGGCGCCCGCCCTTGTTGCTGCCGGCTGCAAGGCTTTCTTTGTGGCGCTGGTCTCGGAAGGGGCGGACCTCAGGCGCATCCTCGACGACCATGGTCTCTCCGCCGATATCTATGTCCTGAATGGATTCCAAAAAGGCAGCGAGGCCGCGTTCGGGGCGGCAACGCTTTACCCGGTTCTCAATTCCATGGCGCAGATCGCCGACTGGCAATCTGCTGGCAGCCCGATGGCGGCTGCTCTGCACATAGATACAGGCATGAACCGGCTTGGATTGTCTCCCGAAGAAGCTGGCGGATTGGAGCCAAAGCTGCTCTCCGGCCTCAATATCAATCTGGTCATGAGCCATCTCGCCTGCGCCGATGAGCCCAACCACCCAAAGAATGAAGAACAAAGAAAGCTTTTCGAAACCCTGTCGAAACCATTCGGGGGTATTCGAAAAAGCTTGTGTAATTCTGCGGGAATTTTGTTGGGGGATGCTTATCATGGAAATGTGGTACGGCCGGGCATTGCGCTCTATGGCGGCGCGCCGCAAAAATCAAATTCCGTTGAGTTTGAACCTGTTGTGACGCTTTCTTCAAAGATCCTTCAAGTGCGCCAGATTGACAAAGATCAGACCGTCGGATATGGGGCAACACATCGGGCATCTGCGCCTACCCGAGTGGCCACGCTAGGGCTTGGATATGCAGATGGCTATCGTTGGGGCCTTGGCGGGAAGGCCCGGGGATTTTTGGCTGAGACAGGGGTGCCGGTTTTGGGGCGTATCTCCATGGACTTGACCACGATCGATGTGAGCGGTGTCGCCGAAGATGAAGCACAGCCAGGTGCTGTTGTGACGTTGCTCAATGATCAAATCACGATCAATGAGGCTGCCGAGCTGGCCGGGACCATCCCCTATGAAATAATCACCGGGTTAGGATCCCGCTTTCACCGCACCTATGAGAACGTTGATTCTGAAGGACAATCCGTCACGGTGGGAGATTTAGGATGAACATCTTCGCTGCCGTTGGCGCCATCACGCTTGCTTTCCTGGCCGAGACCGGACGGTTCGCTCAGTTCACCATTTCATCAGTCCTGCATTGTTTACGGCCGCCTTTTTTTATCGGCATCTGGGCGCGGCAAATGATGTCGATCGGCTATTACTCTCTGCCCGTGGTGGGACTCACAGCATTCTTTACAGGCGGTGTGCTGGCCTTACAGATTTACATTGGCGGCACCCGCTTTAACGCGGAAAGCATTGTGCCCACAATTGTGGTGCTCGGCATCACCCGGGAATTGGGACCGGTGATCGGGGGCCTTATGGTCGCGGGACGCGTTAGCGCGGCCATCGCCGCGGAAATCGGCACCATGCGGGTGACCGAACAGATCGACGCCCTAACCACATTGTCGACAAACCCGTTCAACTATCTGATTGCCCCTCGCCTGATCGCCGCCGTGTTGACCCTGCCGCTGTTGGTCTTGATTGGCGACATTATTGGCGTCATGGGCGGCTTTATTGTCAGCACCCAAAGCCTTGGGTTCAACCCAGCCACTTACATCAAGAACACGGCGGACTTTATCGAGGTAGGCGACGTTACGTCGGGTCTATGGAAGGCCGCGGTGTTTGGCTTCATCATCGCCTTGATGGGCTGTTATCACGGCTTCCACAGCCGGGGCGGCGCCCAAGGGGTCGGCAGCGCCACGACTTATGCCGTTGTGGCGGCGTCCATTCTCATTCTGGCCGCCAACTATCTCATGACGTCCATCCTGTTCTCCGATTAGGCTTAAGAGGGATCCGTGGCCGCCACACCGAAAATCGAACTCAAGAATGTGCACAAAAGCTTCGGGCCGAAGACTGTTCTGGACGGCGTGAATTTGCGCATCAAGCCTGGCGAGTCACTTGTTGTTATCGGTGGATCGGGCACAGGCAAATCCGTCATGCTGAAATGTATTCTGGGCCTGATGTATCCCGAAAAGGGCAGCATATTTGTGGATGGCGAGGAGACCACACGCATTACCGGGCGCGCGCGCGAGGATGCCATGCGCAAATTCGGCATGCTGTTTCAGGGCGCAGCACTCTTTGACAGTTTGCCGGTTTGGGAAAACGTTGCCTTCGGTTTGATCCGCGGGCGTAAGCTGAAGCGTAGCGATGCACGTGAGATCGCCATCGAAAAACTGGCGAAGGTGGGCCTAGGCGCCGATGTGGCCATGCTGAGCCCGGCGGAACTGTCCGGCGGCATGCAAAAACGCGTGGGCCTTGCGCGCGCGATTGCGGCAGACCCGGAAATCATTTTCTTCGACGAACCGACCACGGGTCTTGACCCCATCATGGCGGATGTGATCAACGAGCTGATTGTGGACTCCGTGCGCGACCTAGGCGCGACCACCCTGTCTATTACGCACGACATGGCCAGCGCCCGTAAGATCGCAGACCACATCGCCATGCTCTACAAAGGGCACATTATTTGGTCGGGTCCCGCCGAAGACATCGACCAAACCGGAAATGAATATGTGGACCAGTTCATCCACGGCCGCGCCGAAGGCCCTATCCAGATGGAAGTGCGCCGACCTTAGCAACAACATTCTGAAGGGCGCAACGGCGTGTTACGGCTACGCCTAACACGCCCTACACGCTGCTCCGCTCATCCCGGCAGAGGCTTGCCGAGAGCCGGGATCTCGGCAAACTAACGAAAAAGATCCCGGATCTGCGTGACTTTCAGTCACTTGTCCGGGACGAGCGGCAAGAGTAAGGCGTTGCTACCCTCTCACCCAGCGTTCATTCCATTCGAAGCCATCGGCAAGATCGACGAATGACACGCGCTCCAAATTCTGGCCGATAGCCTGGCCGAAATAAATGTCTTCCCCCACAAGCTTACCGTTGCCGTCATTGGGCCACACCGTGATGAGTTGGTTCGTACCCAGATAAACGCCCGCCGGGTCCAGCGGTTCGCCGCCTACCTGATCTAAACCCATCGGCGCCAGATCCTCGCCCAGATAAAGCTGACGCACCTGCCCTTCGGTGACGACCCGCTGGCGATCAGCGATTATGTTCTCGGTGACAACTTCAAACTGCTGCGCGCCGCGTGACATCATGTCCGTGTAGAAGCCTCGGACCGCTTCCTGCCCTTCCAAGACCATTTCCGGCAGATGCCCCCAAAAATGGTAGACCGGATCAGCTGTAAGCGTTGCCATGAGCGGCTCGATCTGACCGGTGATTTCGGCTTTCATATGGTCGCATACTTCGGCGATCAGTCCGCGCACCACCTCATCCTGTTCGCTGGTCAGACGGTCTTCAAATCGTGCCCAACTGCGCCGTGGATCAATCTTGGCCATGTGTCTTTATCTCCCCGAAATTCCAGTTCCCATTACGCTGACGCGAACACGCAGCCGGATCAAGGTTTTCCCAATATTCTTCACGAGGCCGCCGCACCGTTGCAGGTTTTCTCCACCGGCCAACACAGTTTACTATCCCGGCTCGTGAATCACTTTGCTCTAGATCAACCGAAAGCCTGACCGCCCATGGCCCGCGCCGCCCAATCCTATGTTTGCCAAGCCTGTGGCGCCGTCACCAGCCGGTGGGCCGGACGGTGCGACAATTGCGGCGAATGGAACACCATTGTCGAGGAAGTCTCCGTCAGTACACCGCCTAAATCCGCGCGCGGCAAAGGAAGGCTGATCGCTCTCGAAAACCTAGACGGGGAAACCGAGGAAGCGCCACGCATCATTTCCGGCGTGAAAGAATTCGACCGGGTTTGCGGCGGTGGCCTGGTCCCAGGGTCGGCTTTGCTGGTGGGGGGCGACCCCGGGATCGGTAAGTCCACCATCTTACTTCAAGCGACCGCTGCCCTCGCCACAAAAGGCAAACGAGTCCTGTACCTATCCGGCGAGGAAGCGGTTGCTCAGGTTCGGTTGCGGGCCAAACGGCTCGGCCTTGAGAAAGCGCCCGTGGCTTTGGCGGCAGCGACCGATCTGCGTGACATCCTCCAGACCCTGGAAGCAGAGAAGAACCTGGCCTGCGTTGTCATCGACTCGATCCAGACCCTGTGGTCTGGCGCGTTAGAGTCCGCGCCGGGCACGGTAGCGCAAGTCCGCGCCTGCGCGCAGGAACTCATCCGCTACGCAAAACGCTCCGGCACCACGGTGATCCTTGTGGGTCATGTGACGAAGGAAGGTCAGATCGCCGGCCCCCGTGTGGTCGAGCACATGGTCGACACGGTTCTTTATTTCGAGGGCGAGCGCGGCCACCAATTCCGCATTTTGAGGGCGGTGAAAAACCGCTTCGGTCCGACGGACGAAATCGGCGTCTTTGAGATGACCGGCGGCGGCTTGATGGAAGTGGCCAACCCGTCGGCCCTGTTCCTAAGCGACCGGGAAGACGACGTGGCGGGCACAGCCGTGTTCGCCGGGATTGAGGGCACGCGACCGGTTTTGGTAGAGATCCAAGCCCTGTTGTCGCCAACCAGTTACGGCACGCCCCGGCGCGCCGTGGTGGGTTGGGACAACGGGCGGCTTTCCATGGTTCTGGCTGTCCTCGAATCCCGCGCCGGATTGGGATTGGGCGGCCAGGATGTTTACCTGAATGTGGCGGGTGGCCTTCGGGTGTCGGAGCCTGCTGCGGACCTGGCTGTGGCCGCCGCGCTCATCTCTTCCCATTTCGGTGTGGCGCTGCCGAAACAGTCGATCCTCTTTGGCGAGGTGAGCCTGTCCGGCAGCATTAGGCCCGTCGCACAGGGTGAGTTACGCCTGAAAGAGGCAGAAAAGCTGGGGTTTCAAGCAGCCCTGTTGCCCAAAGGGACTAAGATCAGCGATGGTGTTGGCCTGTCGCTGCGTCAATTCGACAAGCTCCAGGATTTGGTGACGGCCCTCAGTTCTTGAGATAAGCTGCGTTGGTCAGTGTCGGATTGCTCTGCCACCCGCGCCCCCTTCCCAACCACCCCAAGGGTACCCTGGTTCGGGTGGTTGGGAAGGGGGCGCGGGTGGTTAGGATATCAATAAGACGGCTGACTGGGGGACAAAGAAGCGAAGTGAAGGGATGATCGGGGGATTTACCACCTTAGACGCCACCCTGATCGGCATTGCGCTGATCTCGGGATTGCTGGGCATGATGCTGGGAGTGACCATGGAAATCCTCACCATCATGGCGTTCGGCCTCGCCGTGTTGATTTCCCTGTCCCTTTTGCCCTTCTTGCGGCCGCTGACCGCGGACTACCTTCCGGCCGGGGAAATCCAGGACGCCGTGCTCATCTTGGTGGTCTTTTTCATCGCCCTTATCCCCATCTGGATCTTGTTCTACCGCATGGCGCGCGGGATCGCCGATTCGGGATTGGGGCCTCTAGACAAAAGTTTTGGCTTTTTGTTCGGAATCGGCCGTGCTTTCATCATATTTGGGCTGGTTTTTCTGGTGGCCACACAATTCGTTTGGACCGACAAACGGCCCGATTGGCTGGCAAATGGCCGCATGACGCCTGTGGTTGAGGCCACCGCGAATTGGCTGGGCGCCGTGTTCCTCGGCGATATTCTGGAAGAAACGCCCGCATCCCAAGAAAAGGGATATACGCCGCAACAGATTCGTGACAAAGAAAGGCTGATTGAACAGTCTTCCAGTTGATCGACGAAGATGAACGACGCGGATCTATCCGAAGATAAATTCAAAGAAGAATGTGGCGTTTTTGGCGTTTTCGGGCACCCCGATGCCGCCAAACTGACCGCATTGGGCCTTCATGCGCTCCAGCACAGGGGGCAGGAAGCTGCGGGCATCCTGTCTTATGACGGGGAGCATTTTCACGCGGAACGCCGCATGGGCCTGGTGGGCGACCATTTTGCCCGTGAATCGGTGATCAACCGTCTGCCCGGCAAGATGGCCATTGGACATAATCGCTACTCGACCAGCGGAGAGACAGCGCTGCGCAACGTGCAGCCCTTCTTTGCCGATCTTTCCATTGGCGGGATTGCGGTTGCCCATAATGGCAATTTGACCAACGCGGCAACCTTGCGCGAGACGCTGGTCGACAAGGGATCCATCTTCCATTCCACCTCGGATACAGAGTCGATCGTCCATTTGGTCGCCACAAGCAGTTACACCGCCGTGAATGACCGCATCGTGGAAGCACTGCACCAGATCGAGGGGGCCTATTCCCTCTTGGCACTGACGAAAAAGAAGCTGGTGGGCGCGCGTGACCCTTTGGGTATCCGGCCCTTGGTTTTGGGCATGTATGACGGCTGCTATGTGCTGGCTTCGGAAACTTGCGCGTTAGACATTATCGGCGCGAAATTCGTCCGCGACGTGGAACCCGGCGAAGTGGTTGTCATCAACGAAGACGGCCTCACCTCCCTGCACCCGTTCCCGCCGCAAAAGCCGCGCTTTTGCGTTTTTGAGTATGTCTATTTCGCGCGCCCCGACAGCATGGTCGAAGGCTATAGCGTTACCAAAGCCCGCCAAGCCATTGGCCAGGAACTCGCCCGCGAAGTTCCCGCGGACGCCGATGTTATCGTGCCGGTACCGGATTCCGGCGTACCGGCAGCGCTTGGCTTCGCGCAGGAATCCGGCATCCCATTTGAATTCGGTATTATCCGAAGCCACTATGTCGGACGCACCTTTATTCAGCCCACGGACACAACCCGTCAGGCAGGTGTGCGCATGAAACACAATGCCAACCGCGCGGTGCTCGACGGCAAGCGGATCGTATTGGTGGATGACAGTATTGTACGCGGTACCACCTCCATGAAGATTGTCCAGATGGTTCGCGATGCAGGCGCCAAAGAAGTCCATATGCGTATTGCCAGTCCGCCGACCACCGATTGCTGCTATTACGGGGTGAATACGCCGGAGCGCAAAAAACTTCTCGCCGCCCGCCACAATGTAGAAGAGATGGCGAAGATCATCGGCGTGGACAGTTTAGGCTTTGTGTCGCTGGATGGTTTGTACCGCGCTGTCGGCGAGGAACGCCGCAACAGTGACAGCCCGCAGTATTGCGACGGCTGCTTCAGTGGCGAATATCCCACAGCCCTGACGGATATTTCCGGCGGCGATGAGAAACGGCAACTTTCACTGCTGTCCGAACAGTACAATGCTGCTGAATGAATTTATAACGGTCCTACGCGCTCCCGCTCATCCCGGACAAGTGACTGAAAGTCACGCAGATCCGGGATCTTCTGATCTAGTTGCCTGAGATCCCGGCTCGCGCGCGACGCGGCCGGGATGAGCGTAGTATTATTTTTTTGACATCCCATTCGCCTCTACAAACATCACTTCAAAGATGACTTCTGAAAAACAAGACAAACCTCTTTCCGGACAACTTGCCTTGGTCACAGGGGCCTCGCGCGGCATCGGCTATGCCACCGCCTTGGCCCTGGGCGAAGCCGGTGCTCATGTGGTGGCCGTAGCCCGGACGGTTGGCGGATTGGAAGAGCTGGACGACGACATCAAGGCGGCGGGCGGGAGCGCCACTTTGGTGCCTTTGGACATAACCGACTTTGACGGCCTCGACCGGATGGGCGCCTCGATCTATGAGCGTTGGGGCAAGCTCGACATCATGGTCGCCAATGCCGGTGTGCTGGGTGTGATCACGCCCCTCACCCATCTGGACATCCAGGAATGGCAGAAGCTTGTGGACGTAAACCTCACAGCCAATTGGCGCCTGTTGCGTTCCATGGATCCGCTGCTGCGCCAGTCGGACCGGGGCCGTGCCGTTTTTCTGTCCTCGTCCGTCGGCAGCAAAGCACGCGCCTATTGGGGCGGCTATGCCATCACCAAGGCCGGGCTGGAAATGCTGGCGCGCACCTATGCGCTGGAAACCCAAAAGACGAATGTGAAGACGGTCATCGTCAATCCCGGCGCCACCCGAACCGCCATGCGCGCGCAAGCCATGCCAGGCGAGAACCCGGACACGCTGCCCACCCCGCAGGAACAAGCGCGGAAACTATTGGCAATTGTTCAGGACCCGGAACTTGAGAGCGGTGCTTTCATAAATCTCAGGGACTGATCGAGCAGACCCTCTTTCACGATTAAGACAGATCTGCCACAAAAAATTTCTTTTCCCTGAATCGCAAAAGCTGATATCTGCGAATTCAGAACCGGCACGTTCAACGGCCGGTCTCCACCCTGACAATCGATACCGCCACCATCGTGGCGCCCTTGGAGTTTGCTTCAGATGTCTCGTGCACTCGCTCCGCTCGCGGCGCTGCTGTTGGCATCCGCTATTCTGCTTACCGGTAACGGTCTGCAAAGCACACTCATCGCCGTGCGCGCCAATATGGAAGCGTTCCCCATCTTGGTGATTGGATCGTTGATGTCCGCCTATTTCATCGGCTTTGTTGCGGGCTGTTTCATCAACCCCCGGATCGTCGAACGCGTTGGCCATATCCGCACTTTTGCCGCCATGGCAGCCCTTGCCTGCGCCGCCGCCCTGCTCCACGCCCTCATCGTATCACCAATCGTCTGGCTCCTGCTGCGCATCGTGGTCGGTTTCTGCTTTGCCGGTCTTGCCATGGTGGCCGAAAGCTGGATCAACGAGAAAGCCACTAACCAAAATCGAGGGCGCCTTTTTTCCGTCTACCGGTCCGTCGACCTGACGGCGCACACGTTCGGCCAGCTCTTGCTGACGGTCGCCGACCCTGCGGGTACCCACTTGTTTATCTTGGTTGCGGTCATGATCTCTTTGGCGCTGGTGCCGATTGCTTTGACGACCACCACGGCGCCTCGACCCATTCAGACCACCTCATTTCGGATTACGAAGGTGTTGGAAACGTCGCCACTTGCGGCCTGGGGCGCTCTCACGGCGGGCCTGTCGAATGGTGCATTCTGGGGGCTGGCTCCAATCTTCGTGCAAAACAACGGCTTCGATTTGGAAGCCGTGGCTTATTTCATGGGCGTGGTCATCATGGGCGGCGCCATGCTGCAATTCCCTTTGGGCTACTTGTCTGACAGGTTGGACCGCCGCCAAGTGCTGGTGGTGATCGCCCTTTGCGGCGGGCTGAGCAGCCTGCTTCTGGCATATATCCCAGCCTTCGGATTGGGGGCCCTTCTGCTGGCCGCCGTGATCTATGGGGCCTTTGCCATGAGCCACTATTCCATGGCTGTGGCGCATGCAAACGATCACGCGGACAGAGAGGACTTTGTCGAGATGTCCAGCGGATTGCTGTTTTTGTTTGGCATCGGGGCCGTGTCCGGTCCGTTTCTAGCGGCAGCCCTGATCTGGGGGCTGGGAGATGTGGCCTTGTTCCTTTACACCGCCGCTGTCCAGTTGGTGTTTTCCATGTATGGTCTTTACCGCCTGTTGATGCGTAGAGGCATCCCATTGGCCGAACAATCAGCGTTTATGCCGGCCACATCTGCCCCGCGGTCGACCCCGCAAGCGGTGGAGCTGGACCCCCGTTCAGCGCCACCAAATGAAGCGGAGCAAAAGGTCCTCAATTAAGAGGCTCATCCCCCGGTCGTACGCTTGCTGCGCCCAGCTCCGGCAATGCACCTAGGCCCTCATCACAGACCATCCTATCCCGGCCGGCCGACTTCGCCTCGTAAAGCAACGCATCCGCTTGCTTCAATAAGAGTTCGGCGGTCATCTGGTTTGAGACCGATGCGGTCAGGCCAATACTCATTGTCACTTGAATAAGGCCCGCATCCGTCTCCACTTCCATTCGCCGAATGTCTTCAAGCAGTCGATCGCATGCAGTGATCGCCTCAGATAATTCCGTATTCGGAAAAAGAATTGCAAATTCTTCACCACCAAGGCGGCCTGCCAAATCGATCAGACGCAGCTTTTGCTCCAAGAGATCAGAGATACCCTTTAGAACCTGGTCGCCCGCCGAGTGCCCATAAGTGTCGTTCACTTTCTTGAAGTGATCGATATCGAGCATGGCAACGGAGAACGGGTTCCCATATCGCTTGTAAGAGCTTATCTCCTGATTGAGGTGCTGAAGAAAATGGCGGCGGTTTGAAAGGCCGGTCAGCTCATCCGTCAACGCCTGAGACTGAAGGTGGCGATAGGCCCGGTCAAGTTCCCTTAGGCCGACAACTCCCACAATCTGACCGCTGTCCATTACCGGCATATGCCGGATCCGGCTCTTGTTCATGATCGTGAGAATATCAGACGCTGCATCCTGAGGCGCGCAGGTGATCACAGAGCGTGTCATAACCTCGCTGACGGGAATCTCCACCAGTCCGACGTCAAAAAGCGTGAGAGCGCGCACCAAGTCTCTTTCGGAGATAACCCCTACAAGTGATCCGCCATCGTCGATGACAATCAGTGCACCGATATTGTGTGTCACAAGCTCGCGGGCAGCGTCTCGAAGAGACCGGTTGGGTGCAATGTTAATGACTCTGTTTGTGGCCTTGAAGGCCAGAAGATCGCGAATGAGCATGAAGGGGTGCCATCCATAATTCGATACTTAACACCCAAGAAAAATATAACAGAAGTGATTAACGTCTGATGATACGCGGCTCGAAGGTATACGGACAATTTAAACGGAATAGTTGCCGACAAAGACGCAAAAAATACTTTTAGGCGTGGTCGGCGATCGACCGCAGCATTTCTCTACGTATAAATTTACTAAATGGGTAAATAACCGACCAATAGAGCCCCATGGCGGCCTTAGCCTGCGGGCCGTTCGATCGCACGCGAGACTCTGTCGATACCCTTGTGCGCCCCGGGCCACGTGGTGCCAAGTGAAAATTCATGACCACGATGCTGTGACCGGGTTCCGCATAGGAGGCGAAGTCACCTGCCACAATATCCACACGCCCGCCGCTCCGTTTCCAGAACTGTCCTGCCAGCCCCATGACAAATTCATGCGGGGCGTCTTCCTTGATCAGCACAAATCCATTGTCGATCATGCCGTCTATGGAATTCGGAAAATCCGGAATGCCGCGCAGCTGATATAGAAGTTGCGTCGCCCAGGTTTTCTGAAACGACCCATGCCGTGCTCTAGGATAGATATCCTCGGCTGATCCGGGCATAACGGTACTTTCAATATGAGAGTGATCGAAGTTCGGAATGATCTCGTCGAGCAACATGTCATGCACCGTCCCTATCGCCGAGGTTCCAGAATAAACCATATCGGGCGAGCGAACAGAGGTCCTTTTGACGCTCATTGCCATCGTGACGTGACGCCTCATGGTTCAGTCAGAGCGTGGATCGGATTTCTCAGGATTTTCATCGCTGTGTTTGCAGGCCGTTCCGATAACGCGGATTAGAGCCTGCGCCAGCGCGCTTCGTCTTCGTCATCCGGACAAGGACCACGATCACGCGTTTCTTCCCGGCAAATGCTGTCGCGCCAAGACTCTCCGCCTTTGAGCATTTGCTGCTTGGTACACGCGCCCATGCCCATACCCATGACCGTCAACACAAACAAAAACCGGATACTCACTTGTTTCATTCCCGCGAAAACTCCAAAAGATCACCAGGCTGACAATCTAGCACATCACAAATTTTCATGAGCGTCTCAAACCGTATTCCCTTAACCTTGCCGGTTTTGATAAGGGAAAGGTTTTGCTCGGCAATGCCGATTTCTTTGGCCAGGTCTTTCATTTTCATTTTGCGCCTGGCCAGCATCACATCAAGATTGACGATAATCCGCACACGGATTCCTATACGAAACTTGCGTTTTCTTCAGCGATCGCCCGCGCTTCCGAGAAAATGTGTCCCACAGCAACCAAAAGGCCGGCCAAAAACAGACCAATGACATCATTGGACCCGAATTCAATGGCCAGCACTTTCTGGCCTGGCGGATTGTGGAATGACAAGACCACGCTCAATGCGGCTTTCATGATGGGGACGCTGATGACGTAAAACAAAACGGCCCAAGCAAACCGGCGAAAACCATCAACGGACACCATCGAAAAGGACCGGCCGCGTGCGCTTTCCAAAAATGTTTGGCGCAGATGCCACAGCCCATAGAGGCCAATTGCCGTCGGCACCATCATGACCAAAAAACCGATCAGCCGTGCCACCAGCCCGACCTCTGCCGGCTCAAAGCTGGGACCGAGCCGCATGAACATGTCGGGTGGCAGCACGTCTAGGAAAATCCAGATCGAGGCCGTCACGAGCGGCGCCAGAACCATCAGTCCCAAACTGGCGGACGCCATAAACCGCGCAAATCTGCCGCTTCTTACCTGATCTGTCATGACACACCTCTCTCGTAACGCCTGAAATTCATGTATTACATGAATTTTTATATTTCAAGCATTAATTTCGAGAAGTGCGCTATTCAGTGACCACGTCTGCCCAAGGTTCTCGATCCTCTTCTCCGCCGAAGAAATCCGGATCCCAAAATATCTCACTCATTGGGGGGTTGATGGGGGCGGCCCGATCGATGGCGGCGATTTTTGCCTCGATAGCTGAAACCACCTCCGGATGTTCCGCCGCCAGATTGTTTTGTTCCGTCGGATCTTTAGACAAGTCGTAGAGTTCAACTAGGTCCGACCGGCTGACAAGCTTCCAATGGCCGTCGTAATAGGCTTCGTCGAAATACCCTGAGATAAAGAAATCGGGCGGAGGCGTATCGGCGGCCCGGTCGATCACATCCCACCGGCTCAAACCGTCAATATCAGCGCCAAGCGTCATAGGAAGATCCGCCGCTTCAACCAGGGTCGGAAACACATCCTGAACGGTGATACGTCCACTGATTTTTTTGTTTTTCGCACCCTCAGGCCAATGAATGAAAGAAGGCACCCGCACGCCCCCTTCATAGACCGACGCTTTCCCGTCCCGAAACGGCGTGTTGTCGCTGCCGCCCTCCTCCAGATTCAAGCGGGCAAATTCGAAGAACCTGATGGGAATGGGCGTTCCGAGCCAGTACTTCATTGTGTCAATCCAGGCGAATGGACCGGCCTTGTTTTCCATCGGCACCAAGCCCCCATTGTCACTCATGAACCAGATCAGCGTGTTGTTGAGAATGCCTTCCGCCTCAAGCGCCGCCACGACTTTGCCGATGCCGGTATCCAATTCCGTCACCATCGCCGCGTGACCCTGACGAAACTCATTGTCCAGATCGCCATACGACGCCATGGTTTCGTCAGGCGCCTCGTTGGGCAAATGCGGCGCATTGTAGCTTAGATAGAGAAAGAACGGCTTCTCGTCATCACGGCCCTCAATCATCTTGACCGCTTCGTCCGTGAGCAGATGGGTCGTATACCCGTCGTCACGGACGGTGACGCCATTCCTCTGCCAGTCATATCCGCCGCCATGAACATGGTCCCAATGGCCGACCCCGCCGGTCAGATTTCCATAAAAGTAATCGAACCCGCGCGAGGTAGGTTGCATCGCCCGCGTCGCATGTCCCAAATGCCATTTGCCGATCAGCGCGGTTTGATATCCCGCGTCTTTGAAGTATTCCGGCATCAGCTTCTCGGATAGCGGCAAGCTCTTCGTCGCGTTCTTGGCAATCGGCATCACAATGCCCATTCGGGCGGGCGCCTTCGCTGTCATCAAAGCCGTTCGAGTCGGGCTGCAGGTTGGGTGCGCATAAAATTGCGTGAGTTCGACCCCGTCGGCCGCAAGCCGGTCAATTGTAGGCGTTCTGATCTCGCTGCCGTGATAGCCCACATCCCGATACCCCATATCGTCGATGAGGATGATCAGAACATTCGGTGGTTTCTGGTCAGCTGCTCCGGCTTCATCTGCTGGCGGAACTGCCAAATCTTGGGCTGCCGCCGATTGAAGCAGCCCCCCGGCCAAAACGAATAGAACAACCCAGAATGAATTCCGGCGCATGTGGATCCCCCAATACCTAACACTGTTTCAGCGTATACCGGATCAGGGCGCCCGATCAAAATCAGGACTACTTCTTTTTGTCCTTGGCGTAGGGGTTTTCGCCTTTCCGCATCAAAAGGCGAATGGGCGCCCCCTCAAAACCAAACTGCTGGCGCAGTCCGTTCACCAAATACCTTGTGTAAGAGGCAGGCAATGCCGAGGGCCTGCTCACAAAAACCACAAAGGTGGGCGGGCGCGCTTTGGTCTGGGTCATGTAGCGGATTTTGATCCGCCGACCGCTGACGGCTGGGGGCGGATGCCGCTCCAGCGCTTCGGAAAGCCATTGATTAAGCGCCGACGTGCCCACGCGCTTGTTCCAAACGTCATAGGCTGATTTCACGGCAGGCAAGATCTTCTTCATGCCCTCGCCCGTCAGCCCCGAGAGCATGACGTAGCGGACCCCTGAGAGCTGCGGCAGATCGCTTTCGATGCGCAGGCGCAACGCCTTTGCCATACCGTCCCGCTCGTCGATCAGATCCCATTTGTTGATGACGATGACCACCGCCCGGCCCTCGCGGGCGATCATGTCCGCGATCTGAAGATCCTGTTTCTCCAATGGATGTTCGGCATCCAACACCAAGACGGTGACATCCGAAAAGCGAATGGCGCGCAACGTGTCGGCCACGGACAAGCGTTCCAGCTTGCGGACCACTTTCGCTTTCTTCCGCATGCCCGCCGTGTCGAACAATCGGAATGTGTCCGCGCCCTCTGACCATTCCACGCTGATGGCATCGCGCGTGATGCCCGCTTCCGGGCCGGTGAGTAACCGGTCTTCCCCGATGAGCTGATTGATGAGCGTCGATTTGCCCACATTTGGCCGTCCGACAATGGCCACATGAATGGGACGGTCCGGGTCTTCTTCCTCCCCTGTCGGCGCCTCGCGTTCAAACGGCAGAAGCGCGTCATACAGATCGCTCATGCCCTCCCCATGCGCCGCCGAAATAGGGATCGGATCGCCTAAGCCCAGCTGGAAGGCTTCATAGACACCCGCATCGGCAGCATTCCCTTCGCACTTATTCGCCACAAGAATGACGCTGCCGGCGGAGCGGCGCAGCATATCCGCCCACTGAGAATCCGTCGGCGTAACACCGGCACGTGCATCCACCAGGAAAAGACAGACATCCGCCATCTCCACGGCGAGCTGGGTTTGGATTTGAATACGCGCGTCAAGACTGTCACCGCTGGCTTCTTCAAAGCCTGCCGTATCGATGATCGTGAATTTGAGATCGCCGATCTGCCCTTCGCCGTCGCGCCTGTCACGCGTTACACCGGGCAGGTCGTCCACAAGCGCAAGCTTTTGTCCGACCAATCGATTAAAGAGAGTCGATTTGCCGACGTTCGGACGTCCAACAATGGCAACCGTAAATGTCATTCATTTGCCGTTTCACGACGGGCCTTATCGCATGGCGATGAGGTCAGCATTGTCCGTCAAAATATAGAGGGTTCCATTTGCGACCACAGGCGGGATGAAAGTGCCTGCCGGGATCGTGATGCCCCCTGTCACACCCCCAACATAGGGGGAAATCGACACCGCGTATCCATCCGAGGATAGAACAATCAGCCGGTCACCCGCCAATACGGGCCCCGCCCACTCGATCGGATCTTCTTTTTTCCGCTCATTGCGGTAACGCGGCAATTTGGTAATCCAGCGGATCCGTCCGTCTCGCCGCGAGATACACAGAACTTCCGCATCCAGAGTAACCAAATAAATGAAGTCCCCAGCAACCCAGGGGGTTTGAACGCCACCGATGTCGCGCGTCCACACGCGCTGGCCGGTTCGCGCATCAATGGACACCATACGGCCAGAGTGACTGATGGCGACCACACGGCCACGGTCCAGAACCGGCCGGCCGGCAATATCATTCAAAGCCGTAAGGGCCGTAAGGTTACCGGTGCGCGTGAGCGAGTCGCTCCAAGAAGTCTGCCCGTTCTGCACGCGGAGTGCATAGATTTCACCGGACGTATAGGGCACCACCACAATCTCGCCAGCAACGGCCGCGCTCGCACTGCCGAGCAATCCAGCCGATTCCGCAATACCTTGGTGGTCCCACAAGACACGGCCATCGGATGACGCCAGCACTTGCAGCTGATTGTCCGTGGTCATCACAAAAACGCGGCCGCCATCCGCCGTTGGGGACGCGCGGAACGGGACGCTGAACTTCTTCTGCCAATATTCTTCACCCGTGGCCGCATCCAGCGCATGCACGATGCCAAACCCGGTAGAGACGAACACGCGGCCATCCTCATAGGCGACGCCACCGCCAAATCCGGTTTGGGATTTTTGTTTCCGTGGTGTGAGTTCCCGGCGCCAAATGCGGTCCCCGCTTTCTGCGTCGAAGGCCGCCACTCGCGCGCGCGAGTCCAGCGCATAGACGCGGCCATCGGCCACAACCGGTGTCGCTGTCAGACGGGTATTTCCACCGGAACCGGTTCCGATCCGGGTTCGCCAGATGCGCCGAAGCGAGTCACCCAATTCCAAATGATGCATGGCGTGGCTGGAATAGCCGCCGGGCTGAGGCCAGTCCGTATTGACATATGGCTGGGGCAACCGCACCTGCAAATCGGCAATCCGGGGGTCAGCTTCAAGCTGCTGCTCCAATGCAAGAACGGAAATGCGTTCCCCTTGCAACGCGGGGCCATCGCTGCCTCCACCGCTGAAAAGGTCACCGACAGTCTCGCAGCCACTCAACATGGTTGCAGCCGCGAGGCACATAAGACCGAAGAACCGGCGTCCTGGACGCACGCTTTTGAAGGACTGCACGTTACTCATTACTCACTCACTCCAGTTTCTGTGCCGGTTTCGTTATCGGTCTCAGAGGTTTCGTCTGCCGCGCCGTCAATGACAATGGCCGGGGCCGTTTCTGTCGCCTTCGGTGCACCGAGCACCACAAGCATTTCCGTCGCCCGCGTGCGAATGCTTATGGGCGTTTCCGGATCCTCCACCAAACGCTGGAAGCTTTGAATGGCCCGCGCTTGATCGTCATGTTTGAAAGCCGCATAGCCCAAAATTTCTAGAGCCGTAAAGCGCCAAGGGGTAACCGCCTCTGCGAGAGGCACAAGGCGGTCTTTTACATCTTCGTAAGGGTAGCTTTCCGCCATCAAAACGGCGGCCTTGGTCTGGGCCAGACGCTGAAAGGAATCATCGACCGACGGATCCGCGGCAATCTCATCGAACAAAGCGATCGCCTCGTCCAGCTTGCCCTGATCCCCCAAAATGCCCGCCTTACGGAACTTGGCAAGCGCTTGGTAACCAGCGGAGCCGCTCTGGGCGAGGTCTGTAAACGCCGTTATCGCTTCGTCTTGCCGTTCTGACCGGTCCAGCTCGGACGCCGCGATGTATTCTTCGGCGTGGTGAAGACGCTGACTGTTTTGGTACGACTGCCACAATTGAAAGGAAGCCGTGCCACCGACGACGATGACCACACCGCCGATGATGACCCACTTCCAGTCGTTCCAAATCTTCTCGTATCTATCCTGGCGAAGATCTTCTTCGACCTCGCGAAAAATGTCGCTCAATCTGAACCCCAAACGTTAATCGGTATGGATTTTCGAACGGACGTTTTGCTTGCTTCTTGTGCCGATCTCAAAAAATTTGCGCGTAAAGTACATGTCCTCGGTCCACATCGCAAATCGGCAAATCAGGTTAATTTGTAATGGTCCAGCGGCGGCATTTCGCAGCTTTGCCGCCGCGAAAAGCGAGCAAATCGGCTTGTTCCATTGCTATTCGACTGGCGGGGCTTGTCTGGCTTCTCCCAATAGCTGACGCAGAGCTGATTCCCGCCCGGCCTCCAGAAAAAGAGATCTTAGCTTCCCTTTGCCGCTTGCGCGGCTGAGCAGGATCGTCCCGACCATCGTCGCTAAAGCACCGGCGGCGGCCCGGCGCTTTTCTTCACCCCGCTCGCCGTCACTCAGAACAACAATCATATCTTCAGCTCCCTCGCTGAAAGCCTGTTGCCAAATCTCATGGCCCCGCCCGACTTCCGCGCCCAGAGCAGGCATGGGGCAGCCATGTTCGGGCTTATCTATATGTATCTCGGTAAGATATTGGCTGGCCGCAAAATGACTGATCGAGACGCCGTCGGCTTCCGCGCTACTCGGCTGGAGTGCCGCCAACATCTCATTGAATGCTTGGCCGATAGCTTCCGCCACCAGGGCATCTTTGTTCGGAAAATGTTTGTAGAACCCGCCATGTGTCAGGCCTGAGTCCTTCATCACATCCGCCACGCTCGTGGCCTCAATACCTTGGGCGCGGAACAGTGCGGCAGCAGATGTCAGAATTTGCTCACGCGTCTTTGCTTTTTCTTCCTTCGATTTCCGCACCATGGGCCGCTCCGACTTTCCGGTTGACATTTAGATGATGATCATCATCTATTTAAGATTATAGCCATCATCTTAATTTTCAACTCCCGCCGCTACAAGTAGAGGAGCGCATCGTGGATTTCTCCCTCGTCCCCTTTTTGTTTTTTGTGCAATGCGCCGCGATCGTGGCTGCCGCGTACCGGACACAACAGCTCGGCCACCTGCCCGCCAACGGGATGCCCATTGTCTTCACCCAAATCGCGGCACTATTCGGATGGTTCGCCCTGACATCCTATTGGGCCTATAGCGGGTTTTACCAATCCGATGCATTTCTGAACGCATGGCCCGCATTTTGGATGTTTCTTCCGCCTGTTCTGATCATACGCGGGTCATTCTTTGTATCGCCCACCGTCAAATCAGTTGTCATGAGCATCTTGTACGCCACACCCGTGAGCTATCTGGTCAGCATTCATGCGCTCCGCATTCTGGCAATCGGTTCCATCCTCAAAGCGCTTGATGGCGAGTTTTCTTATTACTTCGCCATACTTGTGGGCATTCCGGACTTGCTGTTCGGTGCGTCAGCCTTGGCAATAGCCAAATGGGCTCATGACGGCACGCTTACGAAGCGGACGCTGCTTATCTGGAACATTGTGGGGGCGGCGATCATCATGCCTTACGCGTTAATCTTGATACAGATGGGTTTACCTGGGCCCCTTCAAGTTTTCACAGCTGAACCATCAATCGCTACCGTCTTCGAATATCCAATGGCGTTGGCACCAACCTTGGTGGTCCCACTCTTCGTTATGATGAACATTCTAACATTGGCTTCCATCAAAGAAAGACCTGCATTGGCTTAGTCCGCCTCGTGTTTAAGACGCGCACGAGATGGGCTGTCGCCCGGCGGTTAGGGCGTGATCTTGTTTCGTGGAAACATGATCACGCCTCAGATTCACTTTTTGTCGCGCGATCGGACGGTTGACCGCCAATGTCGGATTTTGGCACTTAACCTGATCGCGCTTCAGTACCGCCGGGCGATTTCAATTTCACGCCCTATCGTTACGAAGCCCAATGCAATACTGTCTAGATTACGAGGCAGCCAATGTGTACTTCTCAATCAGATCAGTATACAAATCAAATCAAAATCCGTGTGACGCCATTGCTGGACCGTCAGCTCTCATCACTGGGGGTTCGGGCGATGGCGCGCTTAGGTTTGAAGACAGGTGACCGTGTTGCCGACATTGGATGTGGCGCCGGACAGACTTGTTTGCAACTTGCGGAAGCCGTTGGTTCAACTGGTCGTGTATGGGGTATCGATTCTTCACCTGCCATGGCCGCTATTGCCGAAGAACGCACAAGTGGCTTGGCGAATGTGGCCATCACCCTTGGTGATGCGGAACAAACCGCTTTCAAGCCCAGTTCATTCGACGCCCTCTATTCGCGATTCGGCGTCATGTTTTTTGCCCATCCTGTGCGGGCGTTTGTGAATTTGCACACGGCATTGAAGCCAGGTGGTGCGTTGGCATTCGTCTGTTGGCGGCGTCTGGATGAAAACGATCTAGACTACATCCCGTTACAGGCAGCTCTTCCCCATTTGCCCGCAAGCCTCACGCAAAACCTGGACGCCGCTGCTCCCTTCTCCCTATCGAACCCGGTACACACGGAAAAAATTTTGACCGATGCCGGTTTTGGGAATGTACGGATTGAGAAACACGATGAGTGCGTTTCAAGTGGCGACAAAGAAAGCATGCTTGAGCTTGCGCTCAGTGTGGGGTCCCTGGGAAAGATCGTTCGTGAAAACCCTCACCTGAAAGCCGCCGTTGCGCCTTCGGTCAAAGCAGCTTTGGAAGCAAACGGCCGCCCAAACGACTTCGGGCTAAATGCAGCCGCCTGGATTGTCAGTGCACAGGCCGCGTAGCAGCGCGCCAGTATTCCAGCCTGCGCTACGCCATTAGCTGGCGCGGCGCAGCCGGTTCACACTTTGCTCGCTGGTGTAGGCGGCCAAGAGACGGATATCTTTGTCGGTAATGCCATCGCGCGACATCATGATGCGCACCACGTCTGACTGAAGCAACGCATCGAGCGACAACTCATTGAACAGATCCGCATCGGACAACTCTGCAGCCATGGCCACGTCTGGTCCGTACGCCCCCGGCTTCTTTTCCCCCCTGCGTTTCAGAAATCCAAGCATCGGCTCCTCCACAGGTACAGAAGTCGTTTCGCGGTTAAAGACTATCACATCCGGACCGGCCCGTCCCCAAGGAAAGGATCAATATTTGACGACAATAAAGAGCCTTATGGCCCGATACCCGTTTTCTGAAAGCTGCGCGGAGATACACCTAAACAATTGATCTAGAGCCGTTTTGGTTTTGATTGAAACGCAAAACGGCTCCAGACTCTTTGTTTTGCGCGTTTCCGGACGGTGAACCGGATTCCACTTCACCTGGAAACGCTATAGCTTAATTTTTGGGAATTAGCGGCTCACACGCTATGGCCTCTTCTTAATGCCCAACCGCTGTATTCTTGAAAAAAGTGTGGTCGGCTTCACACCCAAAAGCTCAGCCGCGCCCCCCGGACCGGAAACCTTGCCACGAGATATTTCCAAAGCGGCTTTGATGCCCTGTGCTTCGCGGTGCCGTCTTTCAATCTCTGTCTCTATCGTAACCGCTTCCTTGGTCTGATTCTTCGTATCCTCATCAAGAGGCGGCTTAGGAAGATTGAAATGTAGTTTTCCCCGGCGGGAAAGGATAACAGCCCTCTCCACCACATTCTCAAGTTCGCGGGCATTTCCGGGCCAGTTGTAACTGGTCAGATCGACCAAATTTGCCTGGGATAATCTGGGTTTGGAAATGTTGAGGCGCCGCGCGCAAATGCGAAGAAAATGCCGCGCCAAAGGGGTAATGTCTTCCGGCCGTTCCCGAAGAGGTTTGAGGGCAATGGGAAACACGCTGAGACGAAAATAGAGATCTTCGCGGAAGTTTCCCTTCTCGAGTTCCCGCTCAAGATTTCGATTCGTGGCCGCGATGATCCGTACATCAACTTTGCGCGCCACGCCTTCTCCCACACGCTCAATTTTCCGGTCTTGCAAAACACGCAACAGCTTTGCTTGCAGTTCAAGCGGGATCTCGCCAACTTCATCCAAGAAAATGGTCCCGCCGTCCGCCAGTTCGAAACGGCCGACCCGATCATTGACCGCTCCCTCAAAAGCACCCCGCACATGCCCGAAAAATTCGGTTTCGAATTGCTTTCCGGGAATGGCCGCGCAGTTGACCCGAATCAACGGCCGGTGCGCGCGGTCGCTATCGCGATGGATGGCCTGCGCGACTAATTCTTTCCCCGTGCCGCTTTCACCGGTAATGAGAACGTTGGAATCCGTCGGCGCCACCAGTTCGATCTGCTTAAGCGTAAGATCCGTGGACCTGGAAACGCCAATGATTTGGTGGTGATTGCGCTGCTCTAGAATTTCTTCTTGAAGATAACTGTTTTCGAGCTCAAGGCGTTCTTTAAGCTGATCAACTTCCGCCAACGCGGCACGTAAGCGACGGTCCTTTTCCTTTTGTTCCGTTATGTCCCGAAAGACGATGACGGCCCCAAGCACCTCGCCCTGATCCAAAATCGGAGTCGATGTGTATTCCACACGCATAGGCTTTCCGTCCTTGCGCCAGAAACATTCGTCCTCAACCGAATAGGTCTCCCGGTTTTTGATCGCGTTGTTTATGGGGCAGTCTTCGATTGGGTAAAAGGAACCGTCTGCATGCTTGTGATGCACGAGAGAATGCATGTCGCGCCCCACCAGATCCGCTGCCGTCCACCCCAACATACGTTCCGCCGCCGGATTAACGAACGTAGTGAACCCTTGGGAATCGAGTCCATAAATCCCTTCACCCGCCGAATCCAGAATCTGCTGATGAAGATGTTTCTCCATCAAATGCAGCGCCTGTAGGCGCCGCAGTTCCATGGTGCTGTCCCGCGACGCGGCTTGCGCATCCCGCACGGTGTCTCGTTTTGCCCGTTCGGACAAATCAAAGGCACAAAAGGAAAGGAGCAACTTGCCCTTATGTTCTAGCCTGGTGGCTTCATATTCGAGCGCAATATCACTGCCACTTTCGTGCCGCCCCACAAGCTCGCGGGTCCATCCCTTGCCCCGATAAGCCACCTCATCCGCAAACACGATGAGCGATGCGACAGATTGCGGATGAAGTTCAGAGAAGCGGCGCCCGGATAACTCCGGGTAACCAAAAGTCGAACCGGCCGTACTATTGCTCGCAACAATTTTATCTGTGGCGGGATCGACAATCATTACCGCCGTGGCCACACGCAATACGGTTAGCAACAAATCTTCGGAAGAGACCGGCTCAATATTACTCATATGCGTAAAATTCCTACGAAAATTCGTAATATACGATTTTTCGTATTTTTATTTGCGCTGCAGCAGATGAAAAACACCTTATTTCCATTGAGTTTTTTGATACCCAATCATAGCGTGAACGAAGAACGTTACCAATTCATATTTCGCACTAGATATCGATTTTCTCTCTGGAAGGACAAATTATGCCGGTCAAAAGCCTCGACGATCCATTCAGTCCGAATACAGATCTGGCGCATAGCGCCACATGTGGTTGTAAAGACTGCAGGCATGAGCATGCGTCCGAGGCTCACGATTCACACGATCATTCAGACGTCCCGCACCTCCATGCCGCCCCTCACGATTCCGCCGCAGCTCCTCTTCCTTCAACGGCGGATGAAATGCTCGACCGAGCCATCGACAGTGCCGTCGTGCGGTCGGTTTTCGGCCAGAGCGATGTCTCGCGCCGCTCTTTCGCGAGGCTTGTGGGGGGTGGCCTTTTGGCGGCTGCCCTGGGGTCGGTTCTGCCCCTCGACAAAGCTAAAGCCGCCATTAAGGACACACTGGGCAAGCCCGAGAAGACGAAGCTGAATGTCGGCTTCGTTCCAATTACATGCGCAACGCCCATTATCATGGCCCAGCCCATGGGCTTCTACGAGAAGCACGGCTTATCGGTCGACGTTATCAAGACTGCCGGCTGGGCAGTGGCGCGCGACAAATCCCTTAACAACGAATATGACGCCAGCCACATGCTGACCCCCATGCCGCTTGCCATGACCTTGGGCGCGGGCTCCGTTGCCGAACCTTACATCATGCCCGCCGTCGAGAACATCAACGGACAAGCCATCGTTCTGCACAATGATCATCTGGACAAGCGCGACCCGAAACAATGGAAGGGCTTCAAGTTCGGTGTGCCGTTCGAATATTCCATGCACAACTTCCTGCTTCGTTATTACGTGGCCGAACATGGACTTGATCCGGACAAAGACATTCAGATCCGTGTTGTTCCACCGCCGGAGATGGTGGCCAATTTGCGGGCCGGTAATCTTGACGGCTATCTCTCGCCAGACCCATTCAATCAACGCGCTGTGTGGGAGAAGGTCGGCTACATCCACATCCTCACCAAGGAAATCTGGGAAGGGCATCCGTGCTGTGCCTTTGCGTGCTCTGCGGCATTCGCAAATGAACTGCCCAACACCTACGGCGCCCTGCTCAAAGCCATCATCGATGCCACCCAATACGCCGCAAAACCGGAAAACCGGAAAGAAATCTCAGCAGCTATCGCGCCTACCAACTACCTCAATCAACCGGTACCAGTGGTCGAACAGGTTCTGACAGGCCGTTTCGCCGACGGCCTGGGCAATGTGCAAGATGTACCGGACCGGATCGATTTCGACCCCTTCCCTTGGCATTCAATGGGCGTATGGATCCTGACCCAGATGAAACGCTGGGGATATATCGAGGGCGAGGTCGACTACAAGTCCGTTGCAGAGCAAGTCTATCTTGCCACGGACTGCCGGAAGATCATGAATGATTTAGGATACGAGGCCCCGGCAGAAACCTATAAAAACCACACGATTATGGGCAAGGTTTTCGATCCGACCGATCCTGACGGTTACCTCTCCACTTTTGCCATCGGCAATAGTTAGGAGCTCCCATGGCCGGCACGACACGTCTCCAATCCTTCTTGTTATCGATCATTATTCTCGCGGTCCTATTGCTCGTTTGGGAAGGGTCTATCACGGCACAACAAACCGGCACCGAACTGTCAGAGTACGAATTGCTCATGGGTGGCGCCGAACCCAAAGCGGGGGTACCTCCGCCATCGGCCGTTTTCGAAAAAGCGGTAGAGCAATTGTCGGACCCTTTTTACGACGCCGGACCGAATGACAAAGGGATAGGCATTCAAATCGGCTATTCTCTCTACCGGGTGCTTCTGGGGTATACGCTGGCGGCCCTTATCGCCATTCCGTTGGGATTTCTCATTGGCATGTCGCCCGTGGTCTATGGGGCGCTTAATCCATTCATACAGGTATTGAGGCCCATTTCGCCACTTGCCTGGATGCCTCTGGCATTGTTCGTCATTAAGGACAGTGAGGCATCCGCCATATTCGTTATTTTCATCTGTTCCATCTGGCCCATGCTGATCAATACGGCCTTCGGCGTCGCGGGCGTGCGGAAGGATTGGGTGAATGTGGCCCGCACCCATGAGCTGAACTCAATCAGCACGGCAATAACGGTCATTCTACCGGCCGCCGCCCCCACGATTGTCACCGGGATGCGTATTTCCATCGGCATCGCGTGGTTGGTCATCGTTGCCGCAGAGATGCTCGTGGGCGGTACGGGCATCGGATACTACGTCTGGAACGAATGGAACAATCTGGACCTTACATCCGTCGTGTTTTCCATTCTGGTCATCGGCTTTGTCGGCATGTTGCTGGATTTCGCCTTCGCCCAACTCCAAAAATTTGTAGCGTACACAGAGTAATCACCATCAAAGGCCGAGGTTATTATGGCAAAGTCGTTTCTGAGCATCGAAAATCTCGCGAAGAGATTTCCGCCCGCCAAAGGGCAGAAAGACCCCTTGACGGTGTTTGAAAATGTGTCCTTCACCGTCGAAAAAGGCGAGTTCGTCTGCATTATCGGTCACTCCGGATGCGGAAAGTCCACCATCATGAATATCTTGGCGGGGCTCGATACCGCAACCGACGGATATGTGTTCATGAACGACCGGGAAGTCAGCGGCCCAAGCCTGGACCGGGGCATTGTTTTTCAAAACTACAGCCTTCTGCCCTGGCTGTCGGCGTTAAAGAACGTGACCTTCGCGGTAAAGGCCCGGCACCCCGATTGGTCGAGCGCACAAGTTAAAGAACACTCTTACAAATACCTCAAAATGGTTCATCTGGGCGATGGAGCAGAACACCGAAAGCCGTCTCAGTTATCCGGCGGGATGCGCCAGCGGGTCTCCATCGCCCGCGCCTTCGCTATTCAGCCCGAATTACTCTTGCTGGATGAACCATTCGGAGCCCTCGACGCGCTGACGCGCGGCACCATCCAAGACGAGCTGTTGGATGTGTGGTCCAGTATACAGCAAACCGTATTTATGATCACCCACGATGTGGATGAAGCAATCTACCTGGCCGACCGTATTCTTCTCATGTCGAACGGACCTTATGCGCGCATTGCAGAATCCGTCGAAGTGTCGATCGACCGGCCGCGAACACGCGACACCATGGTGGAAGATCCGGTCTACTACCAGATCCGCAACCATCTCGTTCACTTTCTGTCACGCCGGTCGCTGGAACTGTCTGAAAGTTCGGAAAAACGCGTTCTCACGCAACCTGAAACCGTTCGATTTACGTCGGCCAAGGGGAGTGCCCCCCGCCCCCCAGTCCGACTTTTGGAAAAACATCCACCACCCCAGGAAAGGAAAGCCGGATGACAAAACCGATGTTTGCAGAACCGATGATGGACAAAGACGATGTGGCGGCGATGATTTTGTCCGCCAAGAAAAATGCCAAACTGAGTTGGAGCGACATAGCAGCAAAAATCGGCATGTCCCCGGTCTGGACCCATTCAGCCTGTATGGGCATGAACTCCATGCCTCAAGAAAAAGCAGCAGCAATCGTCGATCTGTTCAGCTTGCCCAGTGAGGCCATCGACGTTCTCATGGAATGCCCCACCAAGATTTGGGATCAAGCGGTTCCGACAGATCCGTGCATCTATCGCCTATATGAAATTGTGGGTGTTTATGGACCGACCATAAAGGCGCTTATTCACGAAGAATTCGGTGACGGCATCATGTCGGCCATTGATTTCGACATGACAATTTCGCGGGAGCCTAACCCGAAAGGCGACCGTGTGAGGGTGGAAATGTCGGGTAAATACCTTGCCTACAATTCCTGGTGATTTTCTGATGGCGGCGCCGAACCAAGGCGTCCGCCATCCGGCCAGCCAATACGCATACTGAATTTTAAGCCGGCGCAGCAATGACGCTGCCCCAGCCGTGGCACCCGTGCCACGGCAACAGGATTTTTTTGTCTCCATTTTCGAAGTTCATTACAAGGAAGTCTGCACCAATGATGGTCTTACCACGAAAAAAATCATTCTTCCCATGCGCAGCCATACTAGCGCTTCTATGGGCCCCCTCCACCGGCAGCGCGGAGGACACGGTAGCTAGCAACGACCTTGTCGAAGCTTTTAAAGAAGCAAAAATACTCTTCGATGCCCGTATCAGATGGGAACATGTGGACCAGGAAGGCTTCGACAATAACGCCAATGCCGTCACATACCGCCTGCGCGGTGGAATTGAAACCGGCAAATTTCTCGACACGTCCTTCTTGGTAGAATTCGACCATGTGGGCGACATTGTCGGCGACTTCAACAGCACCATTAACGGCAACACGGCGTTTCCGGTGGTCGCCGATCCGGATGTTACGGAACTGAACCGCTTTCAGCTCACCAATACATCCCTGCCGGATACAAAGATTACTCTGGGCCGGCAGCGCATTGTCTTGGATGATGCGCGCTTTGTGGGCAATGTGGGGTGGCGGCAAAACGAACAGACTTATGATTCCGTTCGTGTGCAGAATACAAGCCTTGAAGGCTTGACCGTCGACTTTACGTATGTCGATCAGGTAAACCGCATCTTCGGTGATGACTCGCCGGTCGGCCGTTTCGACAGCGACAGCGCCCTTATCAATCTGAACTACAAAACATCGCTCAATGACGTGAAAGTAAACCTCACCGGATTCGCGTATCTGATCGACCTGGAACAAGCCCCCGCTCTTTCTTCGCAGACTTATGGATTCAGGCTTTGGCTAACCAAGGATATCTTTAATCTTGAAGGGTCTTTCGCACGGCAATCCGATTGGGCAGACCAGCCCACAGACTACAATGTGAGTTATTACCGCGTGGCAGGATATCTAAAGCGCAAAGGGCTCGAGCTAGGAGCGGGCTACGAAGTACTGGGCAGTGACGGCACCATTGGATTTTCAACGCCTCTTGCGACGCTTCACAAATTCAATGGTTTTGCCGACCAGTTCCTTGCAACGCCGGGCACCGGGCTGGAAGATATCTTCGGCAAGGTTGGCTACAGTAAAAGAGACGTCGGGCCGTTCGCGCTACTCAAAGCGTTTGCGGTGTATCACGACTTTTCACCGGAAAACGCCAGTGGCGAATTCGGTTCAGAGATCGACGTGGTCGGCATCATGAAACTCAAGGCGCTGGACAATATGACGTTTCTGGCCAAATACGCCAATTTTCAGTCTGATGACGGCTTCAAAACAGACAAAGAGGTGTTCTGGCTGCAAGCCCAGTTTAAGATCTAGCGCCGATCACTCCCACTCTATCGTGCCGGGGGGTTTTGACGTGATGTCATAAACGACGCGGTTGATGCCCTTCACCTGATTGATGATACGGGTCGCCACGCGGCCTAAGAAATCGTGGGAAAAATCATAATAGTCGGCGGTCATGCCATCAGTGGACGTCACCGCTCGAAGGGCACACACGTAATCATAGGTGCGCTCATCTCCCATGACACCGACCGTCCGCACAGGAAGTAAAACGGCGAAGGCTTGCCAGATTTCGTCGTACAAGCCTGCTTCGCGAATCTCTTCCAGATAGATTTTGTCCGCCTGCCGAAGAATGGCAAGCTTCTCCTCCGTAATGGTTCCGGGGACACGAATGGCAAGTCCCGGCCCCGGAAAGGGATGACGCCCCACGAACGTCTCGGGCAGCCCGAGTTCCCGGCCCAGCTCACGCACTTCGTCTTTGAACAGCTCGCGTAAAGGCTCCACCAGTTCCATGTTCATGCGTTCCGGCAAGCCACCCACATTGTGATGCGATTTGATGGTGACGGACGGACCACCGGTAAAGGACACGCTTTCAATGACGTCGGGATAGAGCGTGCCTTGCGCGAGAAAGTCGGCCCCGCCAATTTTCTTCGCTTCGTCCTCAAAGACTTCAATGAACGTATTGCCGATGATTTTGCGTTTCTTCTCGGGATCTTCCACGCCTTCAAGGCGGCCCAGGAAGGTGTCCGACGCATTCACATGCACAAGCGGAATGTTGTAAGTATCCCGGAAAAGCGACACGACTTCTTCCGGCTCGTCCGCGCGCATCATGCCCGTATCCACAAACACGCAAGTGAGCTGATCGCCGATCGCTTCATGTAAGAGGACAGCGACAACAGACGAGTCAACGCCGCCGGACAACCCGCACAGCACACGCCCCTTCCCCACCTGCGCGCGCACTTTTTCGATCTCTGCCGCACGAAACGCTTCCATGGTCCAATCACCGGAGCACCCCGCAACATCATGCGTAAACTTCCGCAGGAGGTCGGCGCCTTTAGGCGTATGCACCACTTCCGGATGGAACTGGACCGCATAGAAGCGCCGCTGATCGTCCGCGATGGCCGCAAAAGGCGCGGACGGTGTGCTCGCGACCGCCCTGAACCCATCAGGCAGCGAAATGACGCGGTCCCCATGGCTCATCCACACCTGTTCTTCAGCACCCTTCTCGAACAAACCGTCGAACAGCGCGCAATCGTCCTCAATCGTGATGGTGGCCCGGCCAAACTCCCGATGGTCGGCGTTTTCCACTTGCCCCCCAAGCTGGGCTACCATCGTTTGTTCGCCATAGCAAATGCCCAAAACCGGCAGCCCCATCTCAAATAAATGTGGCGGTGCCTGTGGCGGCTCGTCCAATGTCACGCTGGCCGGACCGCCGGACAAGATGACGGCTTTGGGAGCAAATGTCTCCAGCGCCCCTACGGCGTTTTGGAAAGGCACGATCTCGCAATACACGCCGCTTTCGCGAACACGCCGCGCGATGAGCTGCGTGACTTGCGATCCGAAATCAATAATCAGTATACGGTCTGTCAATTGGTCGCTTTTGCTTTGAAGTTGTCGACCGCCGCTGACAGCTCCCTATATTCGCTGCAGCTGCCACCGCAAATGCGCGACAGGCGGTCCAGTTTCTTTTCGGCGGATTCTAAATCCTCGGAAGACAAATCTGTCTGCCCACCCCAATTCAGGGCCCGAACCTCATCGGGATCGATGGACAGGGCGATGCCAAAATACTTCTTTGCCTCCGGCAAATTGTCGGTCTGTTGATGGGAAAAGCCAAGATAGGCAAAAGCCTGCGCATTTTTTGGGTCCGCAACAGCAGCTTGCTCGAATACCGGAATTGCATCTTCGAACTTCTTCTGTTGGATGAGGGCGATCCCGTTCCCCAACAGCACTTCCGACGCTTTCTCATACTGTTTGGTGTATTTCGCGGCAACCACAGGCGAATACGCGCTGAAGGCCACGCCCACCGCGACAAGCAATGCTGTCAGCTTTGTTTTCGACATAAATCCACGAGCCAAAATTTAGAACGATCCCCGATTAAACACCCAATCTTCATGCTTCACCTCATGCCGTCAAGAGGCGTAACCTGGGTTTTTGCGAAAAACACTAATGAAAAATCCGTCAGTATTGTGGCGCCGCGGTGAGAGCTGCAGCCCTACACTTTGGCGCTCGTTTTGCGTTACCTGCAAGCCCGCTATCTCGCCAATTTCGTGAGACGTAAGAGGGATAAACTCAGCTGCGTCAGCACCAAAAGCAGCCGCCACATCTTGGTTTTCGGCCGGCAGGAGCGAACACGTGACATAGACCAGCTTTCCACCGTCAACCACGAGACCACTGCCGAATCGAAGCAAGTCGCGCTGAATCTGTCCGTCCCGCTCTATCATCTCAGGTGATAACCACCAGCGCGCCTCAGGTCTGCGCCGCCACGTCCCGGATCCACTACACGGGGCATCCACCAATACAATATCAGCTGATCCCGCAAACTTATCCGTGAGATCCCGGCGGGACTGCTCTGTAAGCACGCGCACGTCTACATTCTCGACTCCGGCACGGTCCGCTCGGGCCCTTAGCCGTTCGAGCCTGCGGTGGTCTACGTCGCAGGCGATCAGCCGGCCGGTATTCTTCATGTCGGCGGCCAATTGAAGCGTTTTGCCGCCCGCTCCCGCCGCTAGGTCTATGACTGTCATTCCAGGTTGAGCCCCACAAACGCGGCCTGCGATCTGCGACCCCAGATCCTGAATTTCGAACCAGCCATCCTTGTATTCTTTGGTCGTCAGCAACTGGGTGTCCGAAGCGAGGCTGAGTGCCTCGGATGCGCCACCCAAAGCCACCACCTCGATACCGTGGCTTGCCAAGCCTTTTTGCAGCTTATCGCGCGATACTTTGAGTGTATTGGCCCGAATATGCAGGGGCGCCCGCCCCGACATAACGCCAAGCTCATGCGCCAGATCTTTTCCAAACTGTTGTCGTAACTGAGGCATCAGCCATTCCGGAACGTTGAGGGCCACCCATTCCGGCCGCTCCGCAAGAACCTCGGCAGACAAAAGCGCCTGTTCAGCCTCAGAAAGTGAGCTTGGCGCGTATCTCTGCCCACTGAACAATTCCTGCACCTCTGCCAGGGACCTGTTTTCGCGCCAATGCAAGAGCCCCGCCACCAAGACTCTTGGCGGTGCGTCCGGTGCCCGCCACCGCAATTCGCTCAAGTTACGAAAAACCTGAAAAACCATCTCCTTGATGGCAGCCCGGTCTTTCGAACCGGCGTAGCGATGGTGCCGGGCCCAATTGCGGAAGTAGTCGTCGAAACGCACTTGCTTGCCGAGCACATCCTCCAGAATGTCGATGGCCGCTTGAATACGGGCACTAGGGGTCACATTTCTATCCGTCTACGCATCAAACGCGAACCATGCCGATACAACTCACGACGATGCGGGATAATTCGGTGGCTCCCGTGTAATTGACACATCGTGCACATGGCTTTCGCGCAAGGATGCGGAAGAAATCCGCATAAAGACGGCATTCTTTTGAAGCGTCTCAATATCGGCACAACCCGTATATCCCATCGCGGCGCGCAGCCCGCCAACAAGCTGATGGACAATACCGCTTAGCGGGCCTTTGAAAGGCACCTGTCCTTCAACGCCTTCCGGCACAAGCTTCAGATTGTCTTTCACATCCTGCTGGAAATAACGGTCGGCGGACCCACGTGCCATGGCGCCCACGGAGCCCATGCCGCGATAGGCTTTGTAGCTTCGGCCTTGATACAGAACCACTTCGCCGGGGCTTTCTTCCGTTCCCGCAAATAGGGAGCCGATCATGGCGCAATCCGCACCTGCGGCAATGGCCTTTGCCAAGTCACCCGAAAATTTGATCCCACCATCGGAGATAACGGGCACGTTCTCCCGGCGGGCCACTTCTACCGTGTCCATCACGGCGGTCAACTGAGGCACGCCAACGCCTGCGACAATCCGCGTTGTGCAAATCGACCCCGGACCAATACCGACCTTGATGGCATCCGCGCCTGCATCGATAAGGGCCCGCGCGGCTTCCGCCGTCGCCACATTGCCTGCGACCACCTGAGCGTAGTTGCTGGTCTTCTTGATACGCGATACCGCATCGGTCACACGGCTGGAATGGCCATGGGCCGTATCGACCACCACGATATCCGCCCCCGCGGCTAAAAGTGCTTCGGTTCGGGCGAAACCTTCGTTACCCACTGTCGTCGCGGCTCCCACACGCAGGCGCCCGGCACTGTCTTTACAGGCATTCGGGTGCTGCTGTGCTTTCTCCATATCCTTGACCGTGATCAGACCGATACAACGATAATCGCTATCCACTACCAGCAATTTTTCGATGCGGTATTTGTGAAGCAGCCGCTTTGCTTCGTCGCGATCGACCGTTTCCCGAACCGTAACCAAGTTTTCTTTGGTCATAAGCTCTGAGACCGGCTGTGCTGGATCACTGGCAAAACGAACATCACGGTTTGTCAGTATACCAACCAAGCGGCCCGGCAGACTGCTGTCTCCTTGATCGTCGACGACCGGAATCCCGGAAATCTTATGCACCTGCATAAGTTCCAGCGCCTCCGCGAGTGACCGGTCCGGGGTAATGGTGACTGGATTGATGACCATTCCCGATTCGAACTTTTTGACCTGGTGGACTTTTTCCGCCTGCTCTTCGGGCGACATATTGCGGTGAATAATGCCCATGCCGCCAAGCTGCGCCATCGCGATCGCCAAACGCGACTCGGTCACCGTGTCCATTGCGGCGGACAGCAATGGGATACCCAGCTCTATCTCGCGCGTGACGCGCGACTTCGTTTGGACCTCGGTGGGAAGCACACTTGAGGCGGCAGGTTGGAGAAGAACATCGTCAAATGTTAAGCCTTCACGAATCTCCAAGCGCGTACCTCCTTATTTGGATGGCCCGAGGGCATAACACCTTCGCCTTCGGAAAGCAAAGCCCTGCCGTTGCATTCAGATCACGATTAACAGAAGAAATGGGGCTAAGACCCTATTTGGCAAGAATTCTAAGGGATCCGGGGCAATTTCGGGGATGTGTCGCGCCCTTCTATACCTAATTCGCCCCTTTGAAGCCCGTGGCCACCACATAGAGTTCTGCGGACCCAGCCCGACTCGCTTTGGGCTTTACGTGGCGCACGGCCAGGAATTGCCGTTTCATTTGATCCAGCAGATCGCGTTCCGATCCACCTTGGAAGACTTTCGCCACAAATGTGCCGCCGGGATGCAAACACTCAACAGCGAATTCCAGCGCGGCTTCGCAAAGCCCAATGATCCGCAAATGGTCTGTTTTGCGGTGGCCGGTGGTGGCAGGCGCCATGTCCGACAGGACCACGTCCACCTTGCCGTTCAGCAACTTCGTAAGGCGGTCGGGCGCGTCCGGGTCCATGAAGTCCATCTGCACCACTTGCGCCCCGGGGATCGGATCCATCTCCAAAATATCGATCCCGGTGATCTGGGTATTGTCATCGCTGCCCACACGCTCGACTGCCACTTGCGTCCACCCGCCCGGCGCCGCCCCAAGATCCAGCACACGAGCATGTTTCTTTAGGAATTTGTATTTGTCATCCAGCTCCAACAGTTTGAAGGCAGAACGTGAACGGTACCCCGCACGCTTGGCGGCCGCGACAAACGGATCATTGAGCTGACGCTCCAGCCATAGCGTTGAAGACAAGCGCCGCCCCTTGGCCGTTTTGACACGAACCTTAAGGTCGCGACCTGCCGGGGTGGCGGTGCCACGTTTACCGCTTTTGCCCTTTTTTGCTGGCATGGATATTGTCTTCAGAGTGTCAGAAAGCGCGGACTATACGCCTAACTGGCGCCTGCGGGTACCGTCAAATGGGCACCGATGGAAATTTGTTTTTCGTCCTGAGACGGATAATGCAGCTGATCGGCGGTTTCCATCAGCGCGACCAGCATTCCTTCACGCAAACCCCGGTCCGCCACACGCAAACGCTCGCACGGCCAATGATGATTGATCGCTTCCAGAATGGCACACCCAGCCACCACCAAGTCCGCTCTTTCCCGGCCAACACAGGGCTCGGCCACGCGGGATTGAAAATCCATCTCTGATAGTCGGCGAGCCACCGACATTACATCATCGAATGTGATCCATTTTCCGTCGACGCGCCGCCGGTCATACCGTTTCAATTCCATATGAACGCCGGCAATCGTGGTCACTGTGCCCGACGTCCCCACCATGTGGAACGGGCGGCTTTTGTCGAAGGGGCCCAACTCACTGGCAAACTTCGCCAAATGAGGCACCACGAAATCGACCATGGTTTGGTAGACCTCGCTTGGAATATTGTGGCCACCGAAACGCTCCGCCAGGGAGATCACACCGATCGGAATAGAGGTCCAGGCTTTGATCGTCACCGGTACATTGCCTGTGGGCTCATGCTCTAAATCCAGCCAGATCAGTTCCGTACTGCCACCGCCGATGTCGAAGACCAGCGCGGCATCGCATTCTTTATCGACCAACGGCCAGCAACCGGCAACGGCGAGTTTCGCTTCTTCGCTTGGGGTAATGATGTCGAGTTCGAGGCCGGTTTCTTCGCGCACCCGGTCAATAAACTCAGCGCCATTAGCCGCCTTCCGGCAGGCTTCTGTCGCGACACATCTGTTGAGGGTGACGCCTCTCTTACGCATTTTGTTTGCGCAGATCGAAAGGGCTTCCAGCGCCCGCTCCATGGCGGCGGCGGAAAGCTCACCATTTTGGTCAAGGCCCTCGCCCAATCGGACAATCCGCGAGAACGAGTCGATCACGCGGAAGCCTTTCTTGTCAGGCTTTGCCACAAGCAGGCGGCAATTGTTGGTACCAAGATCAAGCGCGGAGTAGATATGCCCCCAACGCCCATTTGTAGCGCCGGTGCCGCCATCTTTCGCTGCGGCGAAACCATTCCGACCGTTCCCAGCCTTGTGGCCAGGTCCATCACCGGACGATCCTAAGAATTTCCGTTTACCGCGCACGCTCTTAAGTCTAGGCACTGCACCCCAGCATGCCTAAACCCCCCAATTTTGCCGTTATGACAGTGTACCAGTTTGAGACAGATGAAGAAACGGGGCCTTTTCATGTTTCTCGGAATATGGTTGACGCCGCCAAAACCGGCAAAAATCTCAAGAAATCTGCCCAAATAAGCGCCAAAGGAAGGAGTTTACCCGTTTTTGAGATCTGCCCTGGAAACTAAAGGGGCCTGGAGGACGTGATTGATGACATTTCATGACCCAGCCCCAGAGTACCCCCGCCAATTGCGCGGCCCAGTCCCCTATTGCCTGACATCCGGAGCAGGCCGGTGAGAGGCCCTGCTAAAAACCGTCCTTGGTCGACCTTTCTGAACCTGCTGATCTTGGGATCGGCGTTCTTCTTCCTATTCGCTTACACCTATCCGGGTTAGAAGCCATCACGTATGCCAGCAAACATTGTTGGCGCCAACGCAAAGGCGTTACCGTCCTCTAGCACATAAGCGCAATGGCCCCTCTGTTTCACACACATAGATGTTCCGGGAACAGATATTCCCTAATGAAAGATCAGGCTATCGGATCGAAACCGGGTTGAACCGAAAACCGTATCGCAATCCAATACTGTCGCTGCCTTCATTCGCCTGGCAGGCCGTCGCGTTGGACATATGGTCAAGCAGTACGGAGATATTGTGCCGTTCCGACAAATTGTACCCAACAGAAAAGCTGCCCCGAATGAGAACGCTGCATCCAAGCACCTTACGGCTTTCAAGTTCGGCCGCGATGGTCGGGCTCGTGACGCCATCGTGATAGACCGCCCCTAGACCAAGTTCGAGGAATAGCCGCCGCTCGGTCTCAAAATCCCAGGTGAAGCCGCCATAGAACCGGTTGGTATCGCCCGCACTGTTCAGCGCAAAGCCCGCATGCGGGCGAGGCACCAAGGCGTGCCGCTTCGGCTTTTTGAAGAGAACTTCAGCGTTGAAATCCACGCCGTCCTCTTCTTTGTCTGCAAATGGTCCCACATCGTGAGCCAACAGGCCCACGCGCAGCTCAGAGATGATGTATTGATCGGCTTTCAAAGGCCCTGCCCAACCAAAGCCCAACGACGAGACAAAAATGGCGGCCGCCAAAGTCCGCCACCCCAGAAAACGCATGCTCCAACCCCGTTTCGCGCGCTAGAACGAGCGCCCAACGTTGATCATTAACCACTTTTTTGCCCCGCAAGCCGTCATACTCGCAAAGCCCGAAAACCCGAGCAAGCCACGATTGCAGGACGCGCATTCACATTTTGATGTGCGCGACAAATCTGCGCAGAAGCAAATAAGACGCTTGGTAACCCTTGAAATGCTATATCGGCCCTATATATCGGTCTGATAGATCTACGTTCAGCGTGTATTTCGCGCGCCTACTACGCGTCATAGTGTGGAAACCCCTAGGTGACGCGGCGCAAATTTGAGGTCCGGAACCGGAACCATGGAAGTAAAAACCCTGTGTCTTGGCGTCTTAACCCTTGGCGATGCCAGTGGTTACGAAATCAAGAAAGCCTTCGAGGACAGCCCTGTGGGCGACTTCACGGGCGCGAGTTATGGCTCGATCTATCCTGCGTTGACAAAACTGACGGAGGAAGGGCTCGTCACGTGTGAAGCCCATTCCCAAGAAGGACGGCCGGACAAGAAAGTCTATTCAATTACGCCGGCCGGCAAACAAAGCTTCATAGAGGCCATGTCGACCTCTCCGTCGGAAGATAAGTACCGGTCGGAATTCGCCTTCATGATGCTGTTCGCCGATTTGATGAGCCCGGAACAAGTGTCTCGCCTGATCGACCTTCAGATCCTCCGGTACCGGCAGAAGCAATCTGAGGACCGGGTGCGTTTGATCAAACCAGAGTCGAACGCGGCTCAGTTTCTTGAAGGGTACGGCCAAGCGGTGTTTGAGGCCGCAATCGAATATTTGGAGAATAACCGGCATTTGGTGGAAGAACGCGCAAACAACTTTTCAAAAGATGTTGAGACATCGCCAAAAGCCACTGCAGTCGTTTAATTTGAAATGCTCAATGAACTCATAAAAAGCTTGAAGAATTGGCGGATTAACTCGTCGATCGTTATTTCGGCGACCATCCTGCTTGTGGTCTTCGTCTGGATTTTCTCCGGCCAAATTTTCGGCAACAGCGCGAATTCCGCAGACGATGCCGCCGTCAATGCAGAACAAGAAGTAATCATTCCGTCCGTGCGGGTACGGACCATTACGGCTGAAAAGCGTCAGGCGGATGTTACCGTACGCGGCCGCACGGAAGCTATTCGCAAGGTCGATGTGCGGGCACGCACAAATGGGCCTGTTGTCGCCCTTCATGTGGAAAAAGGCGCGTTGGTCAAAGAAGGCGACCCGATCTGCGAACTGAAGGTTGACGCCCGCGAAGCGGAGATGGAAAAAGCGAATGCGCTCGTCCGTCAGCGAGAGCTTGAATATAACGGGTCAAAGAAGCTGAAGGCCAAAGGCGTTCGCTCCGAAACTCAGGTTGCTGCGGACAAAGCGGCTTTTGAAACGGCCAAGGCAGAAGCGCTTGCCATGGCGCTCGAACTTGAAAACCTCAAGATGACAGCACCGTTTGATGGCATCGTGGATGCACGCCCCGTGGAAGTGGGCGACTTGATGGCCATCAACAATATCTGTGCGACCGTTGTCGATATCGATCCAATGCTGGTCGTGGGACAAGTTTCCGAGAATGTTGTGAACTCGTTGCGCGTGGGCTCTCAAGGCCGTGCCAATCTGATCACCGGCGAAGAGCTGACCGGCCGCATCCGCTTCGTGTCATCCAGCGCCGATGAAGCAACGCGCACGTTCCGTGTTGAATTGGAAGTGCCGAACGAAGAGGGCATGGTGCGCGACGGCATCACGGCCGAAATCTATGTGCCGGTAAAGTCCGTGGACGCCCATTTGGTGTCGCCTGCAATTCTGGTTTTCAATGCGCAGGGCATCGTCGGCATTCGGCATATCAACAAAGACAATATTGTGCAGTTCCAGGAGATCGAGATCCTATCCGACAGCCCAAAGGGCGCGTGGGTAACCGGTCTGCCGGCAAAAGCAACAATCATTACCGTTGGGCAGGAATTCGTTTCGGAAGGTCAAAAGGTCGAGCCGACATTCGAAAGTGAGCCCGCCGCATGACCAGTATGATCGACGCCTTCATCGGACGCACACGTACGGTACTGACCATTATGGTCGTGCTGGTGCTTGCCGGTTGGAGCACATATCTGAGCATTCCGAAGGAAGCCGACCCGGACGTGCCAATTCCGATCGTTCGCGTGTCGGTTATGCATCCGGGCATCTCGCCGGAAGACGCGGAGCGTCTTATCGTCAAGCCGATGGAAACCAAGCTTCGGACCATCGAAGGCTTGGAAGAAGTTCGCGCCTATGCAAGCCAGAGTAACGCGACAATCATCCTGGAGTTTGATGTCAGCTTCGATGTCGACCAAGCGCTTCTGGACGTGCGCGAGCAGGTGGACTTGGCGAAGGCCGACCTGCCCGAGGAATCAGAAGAGCCCATCGTTGCTGAAATCAATCTAAGCCTGTTCCCGGTGATCTCAGTTGCGTTATCGGGTGACTTGCCGGAGCGGTCGCTCAATACGCTCGCACGGCGCTTGCAGGACAAGATCGAAACCATCCCCAGCGTGCTTGAAGCGAACCTCAATGGTAACCGCGAAGAGCTGCTGGAAGTGGTGGTCGATCCGGCCAAGCTGGAAAGCTACAACATTTCGCAATCAGAATTGATCTCGATCGTTGCCGCCAACAACAGGCTTGTGGCGGCCGGTTCGCTCGACACCGGCCGCGGGCGTTTTCAGGTTAAAGTTCCAGGTCTTTTCGAAACGCGGGAAGACGTTTTATTCCTGCCGATCAAGGTCAGCGGCGACGGTGTCGTTCGCTTGATCGACATCGCCGACATCCGCCGCACGTTTAAGGATTCAGCCACATTCGCCAGGTTCGATGGCAAACCCACGATCGCTATTGAGGTGGTGAAGCGGATCGGCGCGAACATCATCGAAACAAATGAAGCCGTTCGAGCCATCGTTGCTGAAGAAGCAAAATCATGGCCGGACGCCGTCCGCTACGATTTCACTCAAGACCAATCGCACTGGATCTATTCCTCGCTGGGGTCCCTTGAGGGATCAATCATGACCGCCATTCTCCTGGTCATGATCATTGCTGTTTGGGCCTTGGGCTTCCGTTCTGCAGCACTTGTGGGCATCGCTATTCCCACGTCGTTCCTTATCGGCTTCTTCCTCATGGGCGTCATGGATATGACGCTCAACATGATGGTGATGTTCGGCATGGTGCTGTCCGTAGGCATCTTGGTCGATGGCGCGATCGTTGTGGTGGAATATGCCGACCGGAAAATGTCGGAAGGCTTGGACAGAGTCGAAGCCTATGCGCTTGCGGCAAAACGCATGTTCTGGCCGATTGTCTCCTCGACCGCGACCACGCTTGCCGCCTTTGTGCCCCTCCTCTTCTGGCCTGGTGTGCCCGGCGAATTCATGAAGCATCTGCCGATCTCGCTCATTTTCGTTTTGAGCGCTTCATTGGTGACAGCCATGGTGTTCATCCCCGTATTGGGGTCCATCTTCGGCAAGGCACACAGTAATGCCTCCACCATGAAGGCGCTGTCCGCCAATGAGCACGGGGATATTTCTGATATGCCCGGCATAACGGGAGCCTATGCCCGGGGTATTACTGCGCTGATCAACCGGCCGTTTCAAATCATCGCCTTCAGTTTTGTCGTGACTGGCCTAGTGATTACCTTGTTCTTCCAATTCGGACGCGGTGTGGAATTCTTTATCACCTCAGAACCGGAAGATGCCTTCGTTATTGTCGCCGCCCGAGGCAACTTGTCTGCGGAGGAAATGCGGGACCTAACTGTCGGTGTGGAGAACATCGTCCGCAAAGTCGATGGCATCAAAACAGCGTATTCGCGGTCAGGCATCTCCGACAATGGCGACAGCTTTTTCAGCAGCGGCACGCGGTCGGACATGATTGGGCGCATCTTCGTGGAATTTGACGATTGGAAAAGCCGGACGCGATCCGGTTGGGCCATTCTGCAAGACTTACGCGATCAAACATCCACATTGCCGGGCATCATCGTTGAAGTCCAAGAACGGGATCGCGGCCCAGAAGATGGTAAGGACATCCAATTGGAGCTTGCTTCGATTGACCCAGTGGCGCTGGCACGCGAAACCGCTCGCGTCCGCGCCAAGCTGGAGTCCATAGAAGGTATTATCGAGGTGGAAGATAGCCGCCCCCTTCCCGGCATTGAATGGCAGCTGTCCGTTGACCGAACACAGGCAGGCCGCTTTGGTGCCGATGTCACCCAAGTGGGCGCCGCCGTTCAATTGGTCACCAATGGCGTGAAGATTGGCGAATACCGCCCTGATGACGCAGAAGACGAAGTAGAAATCCGCGCGCGTTTTCCAGAGACCGCGCGGGGCATCAACCAGTTGGATACGTTGCGCATTACTACGCCGGTCGGATTGGTGCCTATCAGCAACTTTGTGGAACGCAAGCCGGTTCAAAAAGTGTCGCAGATCGAGCGTTTGGATGGGTGGCGCATCTACAAAATCAATGCGAATGCGGCGCAAGGCTATCTGTACAATGATCGGCTGAACATTTTGAAAGAATGGCTGGAAACCGAAGCCAATATTGACCCTTCCGTGCGTGTCATGTTCGCGGGTTCCGATGCCGAGCGGCGCCGGTCTTCAAGCTTCTTGGCGACCGCGTTCCTTGCGTCCCTGTTTTTCATGGCGATCATTCTGCTGACCCAGTTCAACAGCTTCTATCATTCACTCCTGATCCTTTCTTCCGTGATTTTCTCCACGGTGGGCGTGCTGATCGGCATGATGGTCTTCCAGCATACGTTCAGTGTTATCATGACCGGCACGGGTATTTTGGCGTTGGCCGGAATCGTCGTGAACAACAACATCGTCTTGATCGATACGTATCAACGGCTTGTATCTCAAGGGTATGACAAGCTTGACGCCGTGATACGCACCGCGGCCCAGCGGCTACGCCCTGTATTCCTCACAACTGTGACGACGATCTGCGGCCTGTTGCCGATGGTGTTTCAGGTCAACATCAACTTCTTTGAGCGGTCGGTCACTTACGGCGGTCCAATTTCCTATTGGTGGGTGCAACTCTCGACCGCCGTTGTGTCGGGTCTTGCATTTTCAACGGTCCTTACCCTGGCTCTCACACCCGTATTGCTGGCCTTGCCAACTGTTGTTCGCCGTCAAGACACCGCACTTGGCAACATAGCCGGTTTTGTAAAAGGAGCCTGGGCAAACGCATCGACCAAATCGTTGCCAGCTTCGAAAGGCCTTGCGTGGAACACGCCACACGCCCATGAAATTTCAGACCCGTCTCAGGATAGAAAGCCCGACGAACCGCTCCGTGCGGCTGAATAAATAAGCAAAGGCCGGGAAAAACCCGGCTCACTGACCAATAGCGCCGGGGAGGCAGCGCAACGATGAATGCGATGATCGACGCTTTCATGAGCCGGTCCCGCACGGTTATGACCATTCTTGTGGTCTCCGTCATCGCCGGCCTTGGGAGTTATCTGGGCATTCCCAAAGAAGCCGACCCGGACATTCCCATCCCCTTCGTATTGGTGACCATCCCGCACCAAGGCATTTCGCCGTTGGACGCAGAGCGTCTCCTCATTAAGCCGATGGAGACCAGCCTTCAAACGATTGAAGGTTTGAAAAATTTGCGCTCATTCGGATCCCAAGGGGTCGCCTCAATCGTTCTCGAATTCGATGTGAACTTTGACAAAGACCAGGCCCTCCTGGATGTGCGCGAGAAAGTGGACGAGGCAAAGGCCGAACTTCCAGATGAGTCCGAAGAACCCATCGTGGAAGAAGTTAATGCCAGCCTGTTTCCCGTTATCGTCGTCACCATTTCCGGTGACTTGCCACAGCGCGCGCTTTACCGGCTGGCGCAACAAGCCCAAGACGAAATCGAAACCGTCTCGACGGTCTTAGAAGCCAATATAAATGGCCAGCCGGAAGAAATGCTGGAAGTGGTGGTCGATCCAGCCAAGCTGGAAAGCTACAACATCTCTCTCAACACCTTGATCGGTACGGTCGCCTCCAACAATAGGCTGGTTGCGGCAGGCTCTCTCGATACGGGTCAAGGCCGTTTTCAGGTAAAGGTACCAGGCCTCTTCGAAACACGGGACGACCTTCTAGGGATACCGGTAACGGCCACGCGCGACACGGTGGTCACCCTCTCCGATGTTGCGAGCATTCGGCGGACCTTCAAAGACGCTGACGGTTATGCCCGGTTTAACGGCAAACCGACGATTGCGATTTCGGTCGTAAAACGCTTGGGATCCAACATTCTTGAAACGAACAAGAATGTTCGTGCGGCAGTCGAGAGATTAAGCGCCAACTGGCCAGAAGAAGTTCGGGTCGGCTATAGTTTCGACCAGTCAAACTTCATCCGCATGATGATCGACAGCCTTCAAGCCTCCATCATGACCGCCATTATTTTGGTGATGGTTCTTGTGGTTGCCGCACTCGGCCTTAGATCCGGAGCCCTGGTGGGCATTGCCATTCCAAGCTCGTTCCTGATCGCCTTCTTCTTTCTCGGGTCCATGGGCTACACGATCAATATGGTCGTCATGTTCGGCATGCTATTGTCGGTGGGCGTGCTTGTGGATGGCGCCATCGTCGTTGTGGAATATGGCGACCGCAAAATGTCGGAAGGGCTGAGCCGCAAAGAAGCCTATGCCATGGCTGCCAAACGCATGTTTTGGCCGATTATTTCGTCGACGGCCACCACATTGGCCGCATTCATCCCTCTTCTCTTGTGGCCAGGTATCACCGGCAAGTTCATGAGCTTTTTGCCGATCACCACCATTTTCGTTCTGAGCGCCTCTTTGCTTGTGGCCTTGGTTTTCCTGCCTGTGGTCGGATCGCTGGTCGGAAAACCGCAAGACGGAAACGCAGAAACAATGAAGGCCTTAGCGGCCTCGGAAAGCGGCGACCTAAATTCTCTGCCGGGCTTTACGGGTTTCTACGCCCGCTTCGTGGCAGCCTCGATCGAACGGCCGCTCTCTATTCTCATTGGCGCCATTTGCGTTTCGGCATTTTCATATTGGCTGTTTCTAAACTTCAATCACGGCATCGAGTACACCGTAAACTCGGAACCTGAAGAAGTGGCCCTCATCATCGGCGCGCGTGGCAATCTGTCAGCGGAGGAAATGCGGGACATCGTCATCGAGGTCGAAGAGCGCATCCTACCGGTCAAAGGCATTAAAACCGTCTACTCAAATTCCGGTCTCCAGCGCAGCGCTGCCGCAGCCGGTGGCGATGGTGACGTGCCGGAAGATACGATTGGCCGGATCGACGTGGAGATCGCGGACCGTGAAACGCGAACAAGAAGCGGTTTCGAAATCTACGAGGAAATGCGGCAGATCACATCTGACATTCCGGGTGTGCGTGTGGAACTCCGCAAGCGGGAACAGGGCCCGTCCGCAGGTAAAGACATCCAAATCGAACTCTATTCCCTAGATCCACTCGCCCTCGCCCTTACCGCAGACCAATTGCGCACCTATCTGGAGACGGACAAAGAGCTAATTGACATTGAGGACTCGCGACCGCCCCCGGGCATTGAATGGCAACTAAACATCGACAGGGAACAAGCGGGCCGCTTCGGCGCAGACGTACTTCAGGTTGGCACGGCGGTTCAGCTTGTTACCAATGGGGTCGAGATCGGCGAATACCGTCCGGACGATGCGGAAGACGAACTGGAAATTCGCGTGCGCTTGCCACGCGACGAAAGATCCATCAATCAACTCGATTCGTTACGCATCGCCACCGACCAAGGCCTTGTTCCCATCACCAACTTTGTCGAGCGCCGGCCGGTCCCTCTCGTCAATCGAATTGAACGTCTTAACGGCCTCCGAATCCTCACCGTCAATGCCAACACGGTTCCGGAGGTTTTGCCAAACGATAAAGTTCAAGAAATTCAGGCGTGGGTTGCCAAGCAAAAGATCGACCCAAATGTCAGAATTAACTTCGGCGGCGCCAATGAAGATCAAGCAGAAGCCGGACAGTTTTTCGTCGGCGTGGCGTTTCCCATGTCGCTTTTCTTGATGGCAATCATCCTGCTTACCCAGTTCAACAATTTTTATCACGCACTACTGATCTTATCGTCGGTTATTTTTTCCACCATCGGGGTGATGTTGGGGAGTGTACTGACATTTCAGACACTCAGTGTCGTAATGAGCGGCACTGGAATCATCGCGCTGGCCGGCATCGTCGTGAACAACAACATTGTGCTGATCGACACATTTCAGCGTCTCATGAGTGATGGCTTTTCCTACAAAGAGGCAATCATACGCACAGCCGCACAAAGACTGCGGCCCGTTTTCTTAACCACAGTCACCACAATTTTCGGGCTATTGCCCATGGTTTTCAAAATTGGCGTCGACCCCCTATCGCGGGACGTGAGCATTGGCGGCCCGGCCGGTATCTGGTTCCAACCGCTGGCCACAGCCATCGTTTCCGGGCTTGGGTTTTCAACGATCCTGACATTGGTCCTGACACCCGCCATGCTCGCGATCCCTTACAGGCTAAAAGAGCTGGACCGCAAAACAGTGTTGGAGAAATGGTCGAATTGGTCGTCGAAGTTCCGGGGCGGCTTTAAGTCTCCGACCGCGCGTCCACCGAACTCCCCGGCGGAGTAACGATCACTCGCCAGCGAGAATAGGTTCCAGAACCTTGTCTTTGTGATCCAGCCCTTTGAGAGCCTCGCGCGCCGCCGCGGCCTCCTGTTGCCGTTGCCACATGCCCGCATAGACATTGTTCTTCGCCAGCAATTCTTGATGACGGCCGCGCTCCACGATTTCGCCTGCTTCCAGAACCAAAATTTCATCGGCATCAATCACCGTAGACAGGCGGTGAGCGATCACCAGCGTCGTTCGGTTTTCAGCCACCTTGTAGAGCGCGTTTTGAATCTCTTTTTCCGTATGCGTATCTAGGGCGGACGTGGCCTCATCCAACAACAAGATCGGCGGGTTCTTTAGAATTGTGCGCGCAATCGCGACACGCTGTTTCTCGCCGCCAGACAGTTTAAGGCCACGCTCGCCTACCATAGATTTGTATCCATCCGGCAGACCCATAACGAAATCATGGATCTGGGCAAGCTTCGCCGCTTCCTCGACTTCGGCATCGGTCGCGTCAGGCCGCCCGTAGCGAATATTGTACAGGATGGTGTCGTTGAACAGCACAGTGTCCTGGGGCACGATTCCAATCGCTTGTCGCAAACTATCCTGCGCAACGTCGCGGATATCTTGCCCGTCAACCCGTACACTGCCTTCTGAGATGTCATAGAACCGGTAGAGGATGCGGGACAGCGTCGACTTACCCGCCCCGCTGGGCCCAACAACGGCCACCATCTTGCCGGCAGGTACCGTAAAATTCACATTCTTCAGGATCGGCCGCGCCGGTTCATAGTGGAAAAACACTTTCTCAAACTCGACCCGCGCCCCGTCTACTTTCAATGCCGGTGCGTTTGGATTGTCGACCACTTCCGGCGGCACTTTGGTCAGGTCAAACATCTGCTCCATATCGACCAGCGATTGCTTCACTTCGCGGTAGACCATGCCAAGCAGGTTTAGCGGTTGATAGAGCTGCATCATGTAGAGATTGACCATGGTGAATTCGCCTACGGTCATGATCCCGGTCGATGCCCCATAGACCGTCAGCACGAGCAACAACCCCAATCCCAAATTGAAGATTGCCGCTTGCCCCGCATTCAGAGCCGCTAGAGACTGATTGACACTAATTGCCGCTGTCTCATACCCCGACAGCGACTTGTCATACCGAGTGGCTTCATGCTGCTCATTTCCGAAATACTTGACCGTTTCGAAATTCAACAGGCTATCGACGGCTTTCGTGTTCGCTTCGGAGTCTTTGTCATTCATCCGGCGACGGAACTTATTGCGCCACTCTGTGATGGAGAACGTAAACCAAATATAAGCGCCGATCGTCACTAGTGTGATAAGCGGGAACCAGCCGTTAAAGACGATCGCCAAGATCACACACACCATGAGAAGCTCGACGATTGTCGGAACGATATTGAACAGGGTGAAGCGGACGATGAAATCGATTCCGACAACGCCACGTTCTATGACGCGTGACAGACCACCGGTCCGCCGCTCCAAATGAAAGCGCAACGACAGTTCATGTAAATGACGGAAGGTCTGCAGCGCTACAACGCGCTGGGCGTGCTGCCCGACCGGTGCTGCCACATAATCTCGCAGCTGAGCGAACGCAATCGTTAGGATTCGCGACGCCGCGTAAGCCACCACCAGCATAACAGCCAAGGTAACGGCCGTCGGTTCCAACCCGTCAAGTTGGTCTACCGCATCTTTGAAGAAGAACGGCCCGACAACGGAAACGACTTTCGCCAATAAGAGCGAGAATAGCGCGATCACAACCCGGATGCGCAGATTTGGGCGGTCTGCCGGCCACAGATAGGGCAGCAAAGTCTTTAGAGTTTCCCAATGATGATCCTGGCGCTGAGACCGGTCATCAGACGGATCATTGTCGTGACCGGACGCAAATTGTCTCACATTTCGCTCCACATCATCGGTGGGCCACCGTATTGCGCCGTCCCCAGAGCACGATCAGGTTAAGTGCCAAAATCCGACTTTGGCAGCTAACCGTCCGATCGCGCGACAAACAGTAAGGCGCTTGCAGCAGCTCTTTCTTGTAACATGAGCGAGTCTTAGGCGAATTTCCAGGGTGTCACAATAAGACGGTGCCCTTTGAGGGCCCAAAGGGCGCACAAGGTTCGCGCAAAAATGCTGGTCAGAACGCGCTTTGCCCTCTTGAAAGGAAACTATTCTGCAGCTGGTGTTTCGAAGACCTGGCCCGGATAGATAAGGTCGGGGTCTCGGATTTGATCCTTATTAGCCTCGTAGATCACCGTATAGAGAACGCCCCGGCCGTATATACGGCGGGAAATTCGCCACAGACTGTTTCCTGGTTGCACCACCACTCGTCCAGGCAAAGCTGCAAGAACTTCCGGAGATTCTCGTTCGAACGGTAACTCTATGCGGGCGGTAACAAGGCCGTCCTCGTCCACTTGATCGACCCGAACCATATGAACGCCTGGCTCGATCTCTTTTTCCGGTCTCAGTTCCCAGCGACCATTTTCGTCTGCCCGGCCTGTTGCCATCCGCTCATTGTCGACATACAGCCGAACCTCCGCATTCGGGTCAGCACGCCCGGAGAAAATAACGCCACCATCAGCCTCGTAGTCGATGGAGGTAAGGGCCAATTCCTGGCCGATGTCGACATCTTTGGGGTTTTGAAGCACTTTGCTGCCGCCTTGCGGCCCGCCAAGAACCACCAGTGGCTTTTCACCGGGCCGTTCCGGCACGGCAATGACGACTTTCTGCTCGGAGTTGAGGACCTCGCCATTCGGCAGCGTAATCTTCAGCGTCAGCTCCTGGGCCCCTTCCTCAAGCGGGGTTTCCACAACGATCACCCATTCACCATTCTCGTCGGACTGGGTTTCCGCTACCACCTCGCCATTGACCAATACTTCCACCTTAGAGTCAGGCGCACCGCGGCCTGCAATAACGGCGGTGCCGTCTTGATCGACGCGGACAATATCGAAGGTTGGAATGCGCGGATCGCTGGGCACGAGATCGTCGGGTGACGTCTCCACCGTATCCTCGACCGCGGGCTCGCCCCCGGTGATGGGGATACCCCGGTCCTCTTCATCCCAGGTGCCCAGCCCAAAAAGAAGGAGCAACGCGGCCAAAATAAGGGCGGTGATCACCGCAGCTGCCACTATTGTTGCGCGCAAGTTCTTCTCTCCTTAAGCGGGCTTGCCGCGTTGGGGATCGTCAAATTTTGGCTTCAATCCAGGTCTAACATACTTAACAATTACTTAACTCAGGATAGGGGACGCCGCCAAATAGCCGGTTTTTGGCCAAAACTTCCAGGTTTACCAAGCTCTCCCCACACTTAACCAAGCTAAATGCGCAATGTGACAATATTAAGCCACTGTAAATGTGCCGTGGGCGGCACCAGCCATCGGTACAGTCTTGTAACAGCGTAGCGAGTACATACGATGGACCTTCCCATTCGATGCGATCATATGAACCGCCCTCAATTAACCGCCGTATGCGTCTTTTGCGGCTCCCGAGACGGGGCTAACCCGAACTTCTTGAAGGCATCGAAATTGCTGGGCCGACAATGCGCGGACCAAAACATTCGCGTGGTCTATGGCGGGGCCGGTATCGGCATGATGGGAGCCGTCGCTCAGTCCGCTCTGGATGCGGGCGGTGACGTAACAGGGATTGTTCCGAAATTCCTGACGGAAATGGAACCTCAGCTCGACAGCCTATCTGACATCATCCTGACCGATACGATGCATGACCGGAAAATCAAAATGTATGAGATTTCGGATGCCTTCGTGATCATGCCGGGTGGGATCGGAACATTGGACGAGACCATGGAAATCCTCACATGGCGACAGCTTGGCGTTCATGCAAAGCCGGTCATCATCGCCAATCTCGACAATTACTGGGCGCCTTTTTTGACCTTGATGGATCATGTGATCGCGGAAGGCTATGCGGGCGAGAATGTGCGCGACCTATACCGCACGGTTGATAAGGTCGAGGAGATCCTTCCTGCCATCGAAGAAGAGTTGGCCTCTCTACCGCCGCAAAACGCCTGAGCCTAGCCAGCCTTCGACGGCACGCTGTGGAACAGCTTATACGTAATGCTGTCGGTAAGTGCCTGAAAGGACGCATCCACAATGTTGGGTGAAACACCTACGGTGAACCACCGGGCGCCGTTGCTGTCCGCACTTTCGATCATCACGCGAGTCACGGCCTCGGTCCCCGACGTCAGGATACGGACTTTAAAGTCCACAAGCCGCAAGTCCTCAATATACTGAGAAAACTTCCCAAGATCTTTCCGCAAAGCCATGTCCAGGGCGTTCACCGGGCCATTCCCCTCTCCCACCGACATAACTTTTTCGCCATCGATATCGATCTTGACCGTGGCTTCTGAAACCGTCACCAACTGCCCAACAGCATTGTAGCGGCGTTCCACCATCACCCGGAAACTCTCGACCAGAAAATATTCGGGCACCTGATCCAGCGCGCGGCGCGCCATCAATTCAAAGCTCGCTTCGGCACCGTCATAGGAATAACCGAGAAATTCCTTTTCCTTCACCTCGTCCAACAAACGCTGGACCTTTGAGCTCTTCGGGTCGATTTCGATGTCCAATGCTTCAAGGCGCGCAAGAATATTCGAGCGCCCGGCCTGGTTGGAAACCAGGATCGTGCGTTCGTTACCGACACTTTCGGGCGGCACATGTTCGTAAGTTTTCGGATCCTTTTGAACCGCCGACACATGTAGCCCGCCCTTATGCGCAAAAGCGGATGCCCCCACATAGGGCGCATGGCGGTTCGGTGCCCGATTCAGGATTTCGTCCAACAGCCTAGATACGGAAGACAGGCGCTGAAGCCCCTCTTCCGAAATGCCTGTTTCCAGCGAGCTCTTGTAGGGCTCTTTCAATATGAGTGTCGGCAGCAAGGACACAAGATTTGCATTGCCGCAGCGTTCACCCAACCCGTTCAGCGTTCCCTGCACCTGCCGAACACCGCCTCGGATGGCGGCAAGGCTGTTGCCTACCGCATTCTCCGTGTCGTTATGCGCATGAATGCCAAGTCTGTCGCCCGGTATCTTCTCAGTGACCTTGGATACGATTTCGAAGACTTCATTCGGCAGCGTCCCGCCATTGGTGTCACATAAAACGACCCAGCGCGCGCCATTGTCGATCGCTGCTTGCAAACACTTCATCGCGTAATCGGGATTGGCCTTATAACCATCGAAAAAATGTTCGGCATCAAACAGAGCCTCTCGGCCTTTTGCGACCACCGCCGCAATGGATTCGCCGATCCCTTGCACATTTTCCTCATGCGGAATATTGAGGGCAACATCTACGTGATAATCCCAACTTTTCCCGACCAGGCAGATCGCATCGGAAGACGAATCCAGCAAGGCCGAAAGTCCAGGGTCATTGGCGGCGCTGCGCCCCGCCCTTTTGGTCATGCCGAAAGCCGTGAAGGTCGCCTTAGAAAGAGCCGGATTTTCAGCAAAGAATGATGTGTCTGTGGGATTGGCGCCCGGCCAACCGCCTTCCACATAATCGACCCCCAACTCATCCAGCGCTTTAGCAATCAGCCGTTTGTCTTCGACGCTGAAGTCAACACCAAGGGTCTGCGCCCCATCGCGCAAAGTGGTATCGAAGATGTAAAGCCGCTCCCGGGTCACGTGTCGGTTCTCCATGTGGTCCCGCCCGGACCATCTTCTATGACAATGCCCATATCCTTCAGTTCATCACGAATACGGTCTGCTTCCTTAAAATTCTTTTGAGATCGGGCCTCGGTGCGCGCCGCAATCAGGGCTTCAACGGCCGATGCATCGATTTCTGCCCCTTTTGGCTGCCAGCGGGCCCAGTCTTCAGCGGACATGGAAAACAGGCCTAGAAGCCGGCCGCTGGCGATCAACAGACGCGCCGCCTCTTCGTCCCCCTGACTGGCCCGGCCAGCAAGCTCGTGCATCACGGCGATCGCCTGAGGCGTGTTCACATCATCGCTGAATGCGGAGACGAACTCATCAGGAGGCGTTGCGTCATTCCCCAGACTGTCCAGCCTTGTGTCCAGCAACCGGTACCAGCGGTCAAGAACCGTCTTGGCTTCACGGACGCCTGTTTCTGTCCAATTCAACGGCTGACGGTAATGGGTCATTAACAAATGCAGCCGCAATGCCTCGCCAGGCCATGTCTCAATCAAATCATGAACGGTCAAAAAGTTGCCGAGCGATTTGGACATCTTCTGCCCATCCACCTGCAGATACCCCCCATGCATCCACACATTGGCCATGCGGGCACCATCATGGGCGCAGTGACTTTGCGCCACTTCGTTTTCATGGTGCGGGAAGGTGAGATCGATCCCGCCGCCATGAATATCGAAGGTCACGCCCAAATGGCGTTCACTCATGGCGGAGCATTCTATGTGCCACCCCGGACGGCCTTTCCCCCAAGGACTGTCCCATCCCGGCTGATCGTCTTCGGATGGTTTCCACAAAACGAAATCCATCGGATCTTTCTTATAGGGAGCAACTTCGATGCGCGCCCCTGCGATCATTTCGTCTACAGATCGCCCGGACAGCGCCCCATAGTCATCCATTGTCTGCACACTGAAAAGAACATGCCCTTGTTCTTCATAGGCATTTCCTTTGACGATCAGCTTCTCAATCATGGCAATCATATCGCCAATATGAGCTGTCGCCCGCGGCTCTATGGATGGCGCCAAGTTACCAAGCGCAAACATATCTTCCTGATAGATACGCGCCACAGGCTCGGTGATTTCCTCGATCGGCACGCCCCGCTCCTTGGCGCGCGCCATGATCTTGTCCTCCACATCCGTGAAATTTCTAACGTAAACGACGTTGTCCGCACCGAAATGGTGGCGCAGCAAACGGAACACCAAGTCGAAAGTCACCGCCGTGCGGCCATTGCCGATATGGGCATAGTCGTAAACCGTCGGTCCACAGGCATACATGCGCACGCGGTTAGGGTCGATGGGGGAAAATCCCTCCTTCTTCCGGGAAGCCGTGTTGTAGAAGACAATTTCCGTAGTGCTCATGTTCTTGCCGCAAACAAAAGGGGTCTCAAGCCGCCACGCCGCTTAATCACTGTCCAAGAAAAAGAGAAAGGAAAGATTGATCAGCGGTGTGGAAAATTAACCGCAAATAATCGTTCCGCAGCCAATCCGGCCACGGAGCGAAATAATCTCAATACAAAGCAGATTTTGGATCAGCATTCCGGTCACCAAGGCCTATGCCATGCTCTGTTAGATACTAAAGCGCTTCCAGGTGAAGTGGAATCCGGTTCACCGTCCGGAAACGCGCAAAACTGAAAATCCGGAGGCGTTTTGTGCTTCAACCAAAACGGCTCCAGAGGGCACGATTAGCACCTTTGGAGGCAGCCGTCTAGGAGGCAACCATCTATGGGCTGTTTCGCGTGACCGCCGAACACACCACATCGCTGACCGTTAACACTTGCTCTTCGGTCAGATAGGGGTGAAGCGGCAAGGTCATTATTTCCCGGCTGATAGCCTCACACTGCGGCAACCCGCCCTTCGGGGCGTAGGGAGCAAACGCCTTGTGCTGATGCAGCGGCATTGTGTAGTAGATCGCTGAAGGAATATCCGCATCCTTCAGAGCTTTTTGAATATCATCCCGGCGGTCCGACGCTATGGAGTAAAGCCCCCAAGCACTTAACGCCCCCTCTTGGGCTGACGGTGTGCGAACAAACGACTTCAGCTGTTCTGTATAAAGGGCGGCAAACCTGCGCCGCGCCGCAAGCTCCTCATCGAAAACCGACAGTTTGCACAGCAGCACCGCGGCTTGCATGGAATCCATCCGGCCATTCATACCGATGCGGATCGATTCCTTCTTCTGATCGTCCGTACCATGCCATCTGATCGACTCCCAAATATCAGCCCGGTTGCCGTCACGGCTGAAAATGGCACCGGCATCGCCATAAGCGCCCAGCGTCTTCGACGGGAAGAAGCTGGTCGCCGTCACGGGCGCCAAGCTGCCCACATTCTGACCGTCCAACGCCCCGCCCAGGCTCTGCGCCGCGTCGGCCAGAACCAGCATGTTGTGTTTTTCAGCGATCTTATTGATGCGATGATAATCAGCGGGAAGACCGAACAAATCCACCGGCACCACGGCGCGTGGGAAAAGGCGCCCTTCAGAAACCGTCTCGGAGATCTGATGCTCCAAATGATCCGGGTCCATATTGAATGTCTTCGGATCAATATCCACAAACACGGGAACGGCCCCGGCCATAATCACGGCGTTCGCCGTTGCATTGTAGGTAAACGCCGGCAGAAAGACCGCGTCCCCTTCCCCAATGCCTTCTGCCATCATAGGGATCAACAAAGCATCGGTCCCGCTGGCGACGGTGATTACTTTTTCCGCGCCGGTACGCTGTGCCAGCGTCGCTTCCAATTCCCCAATTTCCGGACCGTTCACGTAAGCGCCATGATCCAGCACCTGATGAATGCGTTCATCAATCATCGGCTTGAGCCGCACATATTGCGACTTCAAATCGACAAACTGGATCTTGCTACCGCCAGCCGCCGGCGTCTTTCTTTCGGTATGCTGTTTCGCCGTTGCTACTGTTCCGCCACGCATCAATCTACCTTAAACATTTCAACTAAGAACCATCGCCTCTGTTACCGCCAAAACTGTCTGCAGTGCACGCTGTGCTTCCTGCGGGCGGATCAAAGGTGCGTCACCTGACTTTACGGAGTTTATGAACCGGTCCACGCCATACCCCAAGGGATCGCGAATTGCCGGATCATTCTTACGCGATTCGTCAAAAAGATCGGACAAGGAAAATGGCGTCGTGTTCTTGAGCGCCCGGTTGACAAAGTCAATTTCAACCTCACCTTCATCGAACTCCAGGCGCATCATGCGCTCGCGGTCTTCCGCAATGCGGCTCGCCGAGATATCAATCACGCACCCGTCGTCAAGCTCCAGAGTCGCCGATACTTCATCTGCATACGGTGTTTTCACCTTACGCCCATTGGCCTTTACGGTACTGACTTGAGAATTGTTCAGCGCATGGATCATATCGAAGTCATGCACCATCAAATCCAGCGCCGCGCTGCAATCCGTATTGCGGCCTGTAAACGGACCATGCCGCTTGCTGACGATCTTGTTTGGTTTTTTCGGCAAATCAAGAAGTCCAGAGCTTGCAAACACATATCGTTCCTGATGCCCCGTCTGCAGGATCAGCCCGTTTGCCTCTGCCAGGTCAATCAGGATCTGCGCTTCTTCGACACTGGTGGCGATGGGCTTCTCCACCAGCACATGCTTTCCGGCAGCTAGCAAGGTTTTCGCAAGGGAAAAATGCGTGCTTGCGGGGGTGGCGATCGTCGCCATGTCGATTTGGTCCAGGATACATTCGACACTGCCAAGGGCGCGCGCGTGAAGTTCACTGGCCACGGCAACCAATTGGTCCGTCTTCGGATCAACTATGGCGGCAAGCACCGTATCCGCATGCTCGCGATACTTTTGCGCGTGGAAACGGCCAAAATAGCCCGCGCCAATAACGGCTGCCTGCAACGCGCTTCCAGTTTCTCGCCGATGTCCAGCCCCCGAAGCCAGTGACATCATGCCTCCAACATTCTTTCTGTGGACCAGCCAAACGGTCGCCATGCCCTGTAACGCAGGCCGGTTGGCGTTATCTCGCTGGTTCCCGCTCGTGACCTTCTCGAACCTATTGCGCTCGCCTTGTTCGGCAATTGCGCAAAAGTTCACTGCCGCATAAAGCAGCACCGATACAGGCGCACTATGTCCAAAAAGGTGTCACAGTTCGAGATTTTTGCGAGGCTACGCTTACACTTATCATTTCAAGGATGAAACAGCCTAAGCCACCAAAAACTGCGGCAAATTAGGCCACGGCCCGGCCATTCTGCGCGTCGCGCTCACGCTTAATCTGTTCTGCCAGAAGAAATGCCAGCTCAATCGCCTGATCCGCGTTCAGCCGAGGGTCGCAATGCGTGTGATACCGGCTATGCAGATCCTCTTCCGAAATCGCCTGAGCACCGCCAATGCATTCCGTCACATTCTGGCCAGTCATCTCGAAATGAACGCCGCCGGCATAAGATCCTTCTGATTGGTGCACGGCAAAGAATGACTGCACTTCCTTCAAGACCCGTTCGAACGGGCGCGTTTTGTAGCCATTGTTCGATTTGATCGTATTGCCGTGCATAGGATCACAGGACCACACGACTTTGCGGCCTTCGCCTTCTACGCGGCGGATCAGTTTTGGAAGATGCTCACCAACCTTGTCTGCGCCAAAACGGCATATCAACGTCAGGCGGCCTGCTTCATTTTCCGGGTTCAGCTGATCAATCACCCGCAGGAGTTCATCTGGCTCCAAGCTCGGGCCACACTTTAGACCCACAGGGTTTTTGATTCCCCGCATGAATTCGATGTGCGCACCGTCAGGTTGCCGCGTCCGATCGCCGATCCACAGGAAATGCGCGGAGGTGTCGTACCAGTCGCCTGAGGTGGAATCGACGCGGGTAAGCGCCTGCTCATAGCCCAGCAATAAAGCTTCGTGGCTGGTGAAAACTTCGGTCGACCGCAAGGCAGGCGTTGTCTCCGTTGAAACGCCACAAGCCTGCATGAACGCCATGGCTTCCGAAATACGGTCCGCAAGTGCTTGATAGCGCTCACCCGCCGGGCTGTCCTGAATGAAGCCCAGTGTCCATTGATGAGCGTTTTGAAGGTCGGCGTAGCCCCCTTGAGCAAAAGCCCGGATCAAATTCAGCGTCGAAGCTGCCTGCCCATAGGCCCGCAGCATCCGCTCCGGATCCGGCGCCCGTGCCGCATCCTCAAAGTCCATTCCGTTGATGATGTCACCGCGATAACTCGGCAGCGATTTGCCATCTACTTCCTCCATCGGCGCGGAACGCGGCTTTGCGAACTGGCCGGCGATACGGCCCACTTTCACCACGGGACAAGACGCCGCAAAGGTAAGAACCAAGGCCATCTGCAGGATCACACGAAACGTGTCGCGGATGTTATCCGGGTGGAATTCAGCAAAGCTCTCAGCGCAATCGCCCCCTTGCAGCAGAAAAGCACGGCCTTCGGCCACGTCTGCCAATTGATGCTTCAGACTGCGCGCCTCTCCTGCAAAAACAAGTGGCGGATAAGCAGAAAGCTGCTCCTCAACGCTCACGAGTGCCGATGAATCCGGATAATCCGGCACCTGCTTGATGGGAAGGTCGCGCCAACTCTTGGGGCTCCACACCTTAGTCATTGGATTTCATCACTCCTTACAAACATGGCGCATCCGGATAAGGGACGCGCCAAGCGAGAGACACTAATAGCACAGAAGCCTCTTTCGCGTGAATTCGAATTTTACAATAAAAATCAAATACTTACATCAATTCGATGCGAGCAGGACTATTTTTCCACGGTTAATTTCGTCGCTTGCTCCACGAATTTCGGGAATTCAGTGGTAAGGGCATCGGCCCAAAAATCGTGAATAAACGTCACTTCCGTGGGCGAAAACTGGGGATAGTCCCCTGGATTGTCAACATCAATCCTATTCCATGCATCACCAGACTTTGCCACATACGACCAGATCTGCACCCAACCAAACTCTGTCTTGCGCAACAAAAGAGCCTCAGCGAACGACGCTTCAAGTTCGGCCTCTTCGCTATCCTCGGACCGCCTGGTGACCCACCCGATGACGAGCTGATGGGTGTGTGCCCCGAAAATCCTCTTCCGCGTCACCCCCAGAAAATCGACGGCACCGCCCGCTTCAGGGTCAAACTGAAAAAAGACCTGATACGGGCTGTCAGCGATGGCATGGCCATTCATGCCTTGTCCACACGCGCGGCGCAGATTGTAGATATTCTGAAGGTCGCCGGTGACGCCACCCGTATTGAAAAAGGACCGTTCATCTTCCTGACACGCGCCCAAAATCAATGTGTTCAGTTTACGTACATTCTCGCTGAAACTCTCGAATGAACTGTCACTGGCCTTCGCCGTCGATAAAGCCAACAGAATGGCTGGAAAGCTCAACAAGAATAATCTGTACATTGTCCCCTATCCTTGTCGTCTTATCGCGCGGTCTCAACCGTATCGCTGGACTTCTTACTCACGATGACTTTGTCACGCATGGTCACCAGTTCTTCTGCCGACGTGGGGTGGACAGCAACCGTTGCATCGAAATCCTGCTTGGTCGCCCCCATTTTCACGGCGATACCCAAACACTGGATCATCTCGCCCGAATCCGGTCCGATGATATGGCACCCCAACACTCTTTGGCTTTTAGGCTCCACCAGAAGCTTCATCATCGTCTTTTCATCCCGGCCCGATAGAGTGTGCTTCATCGGTCTAAACGCCGACTTATAAACTTCCACCTCGCCAAACTGCTCTACCGCCTCGTCTTGAGTGATGCCGACCGTGCCAATGGGAGGCTGAGAGAAAATGGCGGTTGCCACAGTTCGGTGGTCCATTGCTTGCGGGTTATTATTGAACTCGGTCTCGGCAAAGGCCGCCCCCTCGCGAATAGCAACAGGTGTAAGCTGAAGGCGGTCCGTTACATCGCCAACCGCAAAGATGTTTTCCACATTCGTCCGCGAATACTCGTCGACCAAAATTTCACCACCGCTCCCAAGCGCAACACCGGCTTTATCCAGCCCAATGCCTTCCGTATTCGGAATGCGTCCGAGTGCAAGCATAACCTGATCCACTTCCATGACCTGGCCATCCTGCAAAGTTACCTTGCGAACGTTTCCATCCAGCTCAATTTTCGTGATCGTATTGCCAAGGCAGAGTTTCACGCCCTTTTTTTGCATCTCCTCAAGCAACGTGTCGCCGAGTTCATGATCGAAAGACTTTAGGATGTGCTGGCGGCGATGGATCAACGTAACATCCGCGCCCAGACCATTGAAGATGCCCGCAAACTCAACAGCGATATAACCTCCGCCCGCGATCAAGATGCGCTTTGGAAATTCCTCCAGGTGGAAAACCTCATTTGATGAAATCGCATGTTCCACCCCGTCGATCTGTTTGGGCATCCATGGCGTCCCACCCGTTGCAACCAAGATCTTCTCGGCGGTCACATCTCTGTTTTCTTGGACCAGATGAACCGTATGCGCATCCTTTAGGACCGCGCGACTTTGCACGAACTCAGCCCCCGCATTGGCCAATCCAGATTTGTAGATGCCTTCCAGACGGTCAATCTCCGTATCCTTGTTGCTGACCAGTTTCGACCAGTCGAACTGGGCATTCGGCACAGTCCAGCCGAAACCTGCCGCGTCTTCAAAGTCTTCGGAAAAATGGCTGGCATACACAAAGAGCTTCTTGGGAACACATCCGCGAATGACGCAGGTTCCGCCCGCCCGGAATTCTTCCGCAACACACACCTTGGCGCCATATGACGCCGTCAACCGGCTGGCGCGCACACCGCCGGAACCCGCGCCAATCGTGAAAAGATCATAATCGTAAGTGCTCATTGAACAGGCTCCCTAGCGCATTTTCGAATTAGGATTTGTGGAGTACTTGGACCCCTTGATCGGCGCCAACAATGAGTGTGTCGCACAAATCGATAAAAAGTCCGTGATCAACGACCCCCGTCATTGAATCGAGAGACGAGGCCAAGCCTTCTATGTTGATCACTTTGTTGAAGGCGGCATCCACGATCAAATGCTCTCCATCCGTCACATAGGGCTCGCCGAACTGGTCCGTCCGCAGGCGGAGGTTCACTTCCCCTTCACCATACACGCCCAGAAGTTCCGAGATCCGGCGTTCCGTCACACGCACGCCAAACGGCACCACTTCGATCGGCAACGGAAACGCCCCCAGATGATCGACACATTTGGCCTGGTCCACGATGATCGCCACATGTTTCGACGCGGACGCGACAATCTTCTCACGCAGCAAGGCACCGCCACCGCCCTTGATCAAGCGGAAAGACGTATCCACCTCGTCAGCGCCATCGACGGTCAGGTCAAGCTGACCCGCATCTCCCAGAGTGGTAAGCGCAATCCCCTCTTTCTCGGCAAGGACCCGGGTTTGTTCGGACGTGGGCACCCCTTTAACAGACAACCCGGCCCGGACGCGCTCGCCCAGGGCCATTACAAAGAACGCAGCGGTCGATCCGGTGCCAAGGCCAAGCACCATCCCGTCCTTGACCAAATCAAGGGCTGCTTCGGCGGCCCGCTGTTTCAAACTATCGTTGGACATCTCATGTCTTTCCCAATGGGCGATAGAAGTCGTTTACGTGAAATGGGGGCCAGAGGCCAGAGCACCATGACAGGAAAATTGCCCACTTCAGGAAGCTTGGTCTTTCAGCTTCTTCTGTACGCGTGTGAGCCGAGACAGGAGACGTAGGATCAAATCGGCCCGGAACAAGGTTGCATAGCCCAGCGTAATGCCCATGCCATTCAGAGACCCGATGGCAAAGGACCGGGTAAGCTTCGAAAACCCATCGGAGGTTGCCTCGAACCGGCCATTTACCGTCAATGTGTCAAAGCCAAATCCATTGTCGAAAATGAACTTCAGCGATGAAGAGTGCATGGCCACGTCATGCGCCCCTTGCACCGGCTCAAACCCATCCATGACGGAAACGCTGACCACGGCCTCCAGATCCGTCAGCAAGATACGCACCGGTAAAAAGCCCCTTATGATCGGGTTATAGCGAGCCAATAGGGCCATTCCGTAACTGTTTTCCTCGAACACGGACGTCCGATAGGCCTCAAAGCCGACCTTAAGCTCTTCCAAGGGCACACTTACAGCTGCCGCCCGATAGGGACCGGCCTTTGCTTCTTCATACCGTTCCGACCAAAAGCCAAGGGCCGCTTCGTTGTCGTGCGGCGTGCCGACCTCCCATGTTTCGCTTGGACGCATGACCACGGTCTGGGCGCCATGAGACGCCTCATCGGCGATCACATCCTCCGGCCGGTTGATGCTGTCATTCAGGTAGTTGTTTTCTTCATGGGAAAAATAGACGAACGATGCAAAGGGTATGACGTATCCGGCACCGGTTTCCCGGACTTGCGTTGCCAAGGTTTCAAGCTTCTGGCGCGCCGCTTCTTCCCTAAATTTGCGGTTGTCACGGCCGCCCTTCCACGCAGCGTAACTAAACTGAGTCAACAATACATCCGGCGCGCCAAACCGGTCTTTCAATCCGCGCAGCTCTGCGGGCTCCGCCATTGGGCAATCATTGAGGTTCAGGATGCTGCGATCTTTATCTCGAAGGAATAGGTAGGAATCGTAAAACTCGGACTTACCGCATACAAACTCCGTAGACGTACCAATTTTTCGCAATTCTCCATCCGGCAGCTCGTCTATTTTGAAGCCCTTCTTCTCTAGAAAGGCGGCAACCCGGCGGTCCCGCGTTTTCTGGAACAGAATCGTGAGTTTTTGTTTGTGCGCATCAGACACTTTGCCGAAAAACGCCGGCGAAAAATGGTCCGGATGTTCGTGGGATACCCAAATATGCGTTACATCCGCCAATAGGGTGTCTAGATCTTCGGGCCCCGGCGCGAGGAGATCCCAGCCTTCGTTGAAGACCGAACCTTCGAACCAGGGATCCGTCAGAATCACAGCGTCGTCCGTGTAGATCTTTACAGAGGCGTGGTTGACGAATTCAATCTTCATGAAAGGTAGTGACCCTTGGCTCCGGAATACGCCACATAGGCGTAACCTATTCCACGGTCACGGACTTTGCCAGATTGCGGGGCTGATCCGCATCCGTGCCTTTCGCCACAGCTGTGTGGTAGGCCAGCAATTGGACAGGCACCGTGTAGAGGAACGGTGAAATGAATGGGTCGGCTTCCGGCACGCGGATCTTCGCCCAGGCGCCGTCCCCAACATGTTCCAGACCTTTGTCGTCGGAGATGAAGAGAACTTTTGCACCACGGGCAATCACTTCCTGCATGTTGGAAATGGTCTTGTCGAAAAGACGGTCATAAGGCGCGATGACAATCACCGGTACCGTTTCGTCGATCAAGGCGATCGGACCATGCTTTAGCTCTCCGCCCGCATACCCTTCCGCATGGATATAGGAAATCTCTTTGAGTTTCAGGGCCCCTTCCATCGCGATCGGGTATTGAAGGCCGCGCCCGAAATAGAGGATGTCGCGGGACTGAGCGAGGTCATGGGAAATCGCCTCAATTTGCGCGGCGATCCCCAAGGTTTCCGATGTAAGGCGCGGCACAGATGTAAGCGCCCGCACCAAACGCGTTTCGGTCTCCTCGTCTATGGTGTTCCGGGCCCGGGCCGTCGCCACCGCAAGGGCCGCCAGCACCATCAACTGGCAGGTAAAGGCTTTCGTTGAGGCAACACCGATTTCCGGGCCTGCATGAATGGGAAAAACCACATCGCTTTCCCGGCCGATTGTGCTTTCCACCACATTCACGATGGAGGCCACGTGCTGCTTGTTTGCCGCGCAATAGCGCAATGCCGCCAGCGTGTCGGCCGTTTCGCCGGACTGGGACACAAAGATCGAGAGACCGCCCTCCGGCAAAGCAGCTTCCCTGTATCGGAACTCTGAAGCCACATCGATCTCTACGGAGACGCGGGCTAGTTGCTCGAACCAATATTTCGCCACCATCGCCGCATAAAACGCCGTGCCACAAGCCGAAATCGTGATCTTCGGTATGGCTGCCAAGTCGAATGGCACGCGGCCCAGATAGATCGTTTCCTGCAATGGGTCCGCATACGCACTAATGGTATGCCCAAGCACTTCCGGCTGTTCATAGATTTCCTTCGCCATGAAGTGTTTGTGATTGCCTTTGTCCACTAGTTGGGCGCTTGCCGACATGATGGTAAAGGGCCGCTCAACCTTGTCGCCATTCGCGTCCAGTATGGTAACGCCGTCATGGCGGATCTCGGCGCAATCGCCATCTTCCAGATAACAGACCTGGTTGGTCATAGGGGCCAACGCAAATGCATCAGAACCCAGATACATCTCGCCGTCGCCGGCACCAATCGCTAGAGGCGGGCCATGGCGGGCGCCGACGATGAGGTCTTCTTCACCTTGAAAGATGATGCCTAACGCAAAGGCCCCTTCCAACCGTCCGACCGCGCAGCGCGCAGCCTCGAAATGGGATTTGCCTTGCTCGAGATATTCCGTCACCAGATGAGCGACTACTTCCGTATCGGTTTCGGATGCGAAAGTGTGGCCCGATGCTTCCAGCTCGTTCCGCAAGCTGCGGAAATTCTCGATAATGCCGTTGTGCACAACGGCCACATGAGAGGACACATGCGGATGGGCATTCTGCTCCGTTGGCGCACCATGGGTCGCCCAGCGCGTATGACCGATCCCGATCTTGCCGCGCAAGGGAACGGAACTGAGCGTCTCACCCAAATTGTTAAGCTTGCCTTCGGCCCGGCGGCGATCGATTTGGCCACCTTCTATGGTGGCAATACCGGCTGAATCATAGCCGCGATATTCCAATCGCTTCAGCGCTTCGAATATCACCGGCGAGGCATCAGACTTTCCAATTACTCCCACAATACCGCACATGGCAGCACTCCAAACCTTATGTTGACTTCTTAACGGATGACGGGTCCGGCTTCGGCCATTTTCCCGCGGCCTTTTCATCGCCTTTCCGCTTCCGGTACTTTGCCGCCCAGCCGTCCAGCTGACGCTGCGGCGCGCGCGTTACCCCCAATGCATTGCCTTCCAAATTCTGCGAAATGACACTGCCGGCACCGGTGTTCGCCCCCCTGCCAATACGCACCGGCGCCACCAGCGACGTGTTCGACCCGATGAAAACATCTTCCTCGATCACCGTGAGATATTTGTTGAAGCCGTCATAATTACAGGTGATCGTTCCGGCCCCGATATTCGTCCGTGCCCCTACAAATGCATCCCCCACATAGGTGAGGTGATTTATTTTGGCGCCTGGTTCAACAATTGCATTTTTGATTTCAACGAAATTGCCCACGTGAACATTCGCGGACAAATCCGTCCCAGGCCTCAACCTTGCAAAGGGGCCGATCGTCCCCTCCGTACCCACACGAGCACCCTCTAGATGGGTGAAAGGCTTTATGGTCACCCCATCTTCAACTAGCACGCCGGGCCCAAACACCACATGCGGCCCAACGGTTACGTCTTGGCCCAATTGTGTGTCTGCGCTGAAATAGACAGTCTTCGGGTCTTGCAAGGTAACACCGTCGTCCATGGCCTGACTACGGCAACGGTCCTGAAACACGGCTTCGGCCGCCGCCAATTGTGCACGCGAATTGATTCCCATAACCTCATCGGCGGGTGCTTCGGTAACACGGCACGCTATGTTCTGCGACCGCGCAAGAGCGACAATATCGGTAAGATAATATTCGCCCTTGGCGTTATCGTTCGTCACTTTGTCCAGAAGGTCGAATAGGACGCGGCCATCAATGGCCATCAGCCCCGCATTGCACAAGGTCACTGACCGTTGTTCCGCCGTCGCATCCTTAAACTCCACAATCGATTCCAGGTCGCCAGCAGTACCAGTGATCAATCGTCCGTAGGCGGCGGGATCATCGGGCCTGAACCCCAAGACGACGACACCTGCGCCGGCTTCACACATGTCGCGCATGGTTTCGAAGGTGTCTTGCCTGACCAATGGTGTGTCCGCGAACAGAACAAAAACAGTGCCGGGAAACCCACTGACAAACTCCCTCGCCGCCTGCACGGCATGCCCGGTTCCGAGGGGCTCAGACTGCACCGCTACTTTAACGTTCCCGGCGGCTTTGGCCACGTCGTCCATGTCTTGGCCAACAACAACGACAGTCTGCTCTGGTTTGAGGGCGCCAACCGTGGTGAGGACGTGCCGCAACATTGATCGTCCGCCAATCTCGTGAAGCACTTTGGGCAGCGCTGACTTCATACGGGTGCCCTTGCCAGCCGCCAAGATGACAGCCGCGATCGGCGCTTGATCAGACATTCACCACCACCTTACCCAATTTGAAGTTCATGCGGGCTCATGGGCCGCCAGCCCCACATCTTCGCCGTCACACTGCGTCTTTGAATGCGGCGGCATGATGGCATGGCCTGAACTTTCCTGAAAAATAACAAGATGTTTCGCATTTTTGCGGTACGAAGCACATGGACTTGGCCGACTCAATCGTTATTGTGCCGCCGCCTGCTTTAACATCTTTTTAATCGGATTCTTTCCTTCAATGCCGCCAATTTTTCAAGATACTTCCATCATTTTCGATCTCGACGGCACATTGGTCGATACGGCGCCGGACCTAACCGAGGCTCTCAACCATGTGCTTGTGGCCGAAGGACGCCAAGCCGTCGACGGCGCTCAGGTCCGCCACATGGTGGGGCATGGCGCGCGTGAAATGATCCGTGCTGGGATGGCCGCGACCGGCGACGAGGCAACGGAAGATGATCTCGACCGAATGATGAGCGTGTTCCTGGATCACTACATTGTCCACATTGCCGACAACAGCCGCCCCTTCGACGGCGTCGTTAAAGTTCTCGAAACACTCCAAAATCAGTCCGCTCTACTTGGTGTGTGTACGAACAAACGCGAGCGCTTGTCGGTTGCCCTTTTGCAGACCCTCAAAATCGATCATTTCTTTGGCGCGATCATCGGGGCCGACACATTACCTGTCCGCAAACCGGATCCGCAGCACTTGCTGGGCACCATCGAACGCATTGGCGGCAACAAAGACCGCGCTGTTATGATCGGTGACAGCACCACGGACGTTAAAGCTGCAAAGGCTGCCGGGGTGCCCGTGGTAACGGTGTCGTTTGGTTATCCGGATGTGCCCCCGGCAGAATTGGGCGGCGACGCCAATATCGACCACTACGACCAATTGTTGGAGACGATCTCGACCTTGCTCTAGGCGGTCTAAAGGTTCGGCACTAACGGACCCTTTTTGGGATTGCCGTCTTTGTAATAGTTCTTCTGGAACTTGTTGAACTTCAGTACTTCACGGCATGCCTCTCCGCCCACATATGGCCGAACGGAGGATGGCGCTTGGGCCTTGGACCGGTTGATGATCTTCGCATTGTCGGGCTTCGCATCATAACGGCCGTAGGTCGGGCCGAACGGATCGGAAGACAAATGTGTGTCCATGATCTCGCGGTCCAGCTGTTCGGAGATGTAGCGGTTACGCTGGCTCTCCCAGGCGCGCTCATAGGACGGCCCCTTCCAGAGAGTGACAGAGGCGTCCGGCTGCTGAGAAACCGTAAACACTAAAAACTGATCTCTATAGTCCGCTTCGCAGTTGCATTTATTGCGCGCGAGGGGGCCCGTAAGAGGGGCCGGTCCCTGATAGACAAGCTGTGTCTTTGCCCGGCCAGCAACAGCATGGCAGGCCCGCAATTTGTAAAGCTTCTTGCCTTCACCCTTCTTTGGATAGAGCGCTGTCTGGTAGCGCTCGAAGAAGTCGCGGATCACGCGGCTACGGGCAAGCAAACGCCACTGATCCTGGTTTTGCCAATGGATCCACCAATCAATCCGGTGCACGACACTATTGTACGGCTGCGTATTGTCTACGCTGCTGGCTCTAGGACAATTTGGCTTATCGGACGTTTCAGTTTCGTCCGAAGCATCGTCCACCACCTCTTTCGCATCATTGCTTCCATAGAGGCTGGTGTCCTTGCTTTCCACATCATCGCCGCCGGCGGTTGGTGTGCTTGTGCTCTCGCTGTAACCCGTCTGCGTGGGTTTCTCATCCTTATAATCATTGGGGCAGTCCGCCGCCGTGCGGTCCGGAAAATCTCTGAAGCTGATTTTAATGTGGCTCGCCCAGCTATACGGTAAGAAGCCGCCCCGCAGATTGATTGCGGTAATGCATTTGAGCTCTTCTTCTTTCAGATTGCCCATAATGCGCGACACGTCCCACCGCGCCAATTCATCCGATGCCCAATCTTTTTCGGCCTTACTGACCAAATCGTTCGTGCAGTATCCCATTTCGATCACCAGCCGGGGATCATCGGCATTTTTGGGCACTGTGTTGCTGCTCTTAAATCCGCTGGAGAATTTACAGCCCGCGCGTTTCACCTGTTCCCACTGAAAATCATCCAGATCGGCAAAGCCGCGCTCAACGATTTTCCCAATCACACCGCAGGCATCTTCATCCAGAGAAAACCCAGCAATTTCAAGAGGTACGACAGAAGAGTTATCATCCGCCGCGAGCTTTTGTCCGCCGATGGTTAGGGTCAATGCAAGCGCGAAGACGCTGGCCGCAAACCGCTGCCAACCTTTCGCCCGCTCTGTCTTTGGCTCGTGTGAAAAATTACGCATCGTCAGAGAGCCCGCTTACCCCTTTCAAACGCCACCCCCGAAATTCACCTCCGGCGCATTTCCGGAATACCTTATGGTGGCATAAGCAACATACAAAAAAAACAGTGTCATCGCTTCAAGTAGCGTCAACCGCAGCTGTGTGAACAAGAAAAATACGAGTAAGACGATCCCACCGGTCAATACCGTCAAGTCGAAGTGGAAAAATGACCCGATCGCGATGGCTTCACCTGTGGGCTGAAGAATCGCCGCAAGCCCCAAGACACCGAAGATATTGACGATACTGCTTGCAATGAAATTGCCGGATGCAATTTCAGGCTGCCGGCGGAGCGCCGCCAAGAAAATGGTCACGATTTCCGGCATCGCTGTGAAAAACACGATCAATGTAAGAGTAATCGCGTTCAGGGATTCACGTGGGTTGGCGCCATCTTCCAGTGTTCGTATCCAAGAAGCCAGCGCCACCATCACCAAGAGCGAGCCAATAATCAGCGCAAAACTGCCGATCAGAAGATTATAGATGATGCCGCCCGTGGATATGGGACCGTCAACCGAAACCGTCCGAAAGCTCGGTTGTGCCCCGGCCGCAACCAGCGACCGTTCCGTCGCAAAGGAATTGACGAAGTAGAAAAGCAGACCGCCAAGCAGCAGGACACCGTCTTCGACGCCGATCGTACCGCCGCGTGACACAAACCAAATCAGAAGCCACGAAGCACCCAGCAGGATGATTCCATCCCGAAAAACCGTATCCAACGTAATTTCGACGGAACCGCCCTGGGTTTCCATTTCCGAGCGTGACCGAAACGCCACAGCCCACAAAAAAACTGTCAATGTGGTGATCAGCAACGTGTTCACAATGGAACTGCCCACCACGATCGCGACCGGCAAATCCGCACCGAATTTCGAGATGAATGCGGTGCTTTCCGAGACCACTTCAATGAAGCGATTCGGTCCGATCTGAACAATCTCGGACGATGCAGCAGATCCGCCAGTGGCGGCCGGCGCCAACCCGCTCGCGCCGATAAATTCCATGATGCTTGGAGAGAACACGAGGGCGGCTTCAGGCGCCGCCGTGAACAAGGCGATAACAATGCCTACCCAAAGAGGAGACAGGCCCAAGTTTTCCGCCAAACGGGAAGCACCGCGCAGAAAACGTTCGCCGCCAATGATGAGAATCAGCAGCCCGCCCAAAAGCAGAAGTGCGATGTAAATCCAGCCTGTTTCGCCTTCAACCATGCTCAACGCCCCCCTCAAGGCAGCTTGCGCGGCGAGCTTTACGCAAAAAACCCCTCAATCTGGCATTTACCATACATCAATGTGGTGGCTTAAACAAAGCGATGTAAGCGATTGCGACTCAAATCCGTCGCCTTTTGTGATCGACGTCACCAGCGCCAATGGCAGTTACGCGAATAGAAAAAATGGCACCTTCATGCGCATTTTGGACGCATCTTCCATTGTGTGACAGCCGTCAATGGCCGTGACTCCTCATACGGCTTATATTAAGGTTATTAAACATGCCGGTTGGCATTCCGCCGTTTGATGCGGCGGTAAGCGTAGCTGACCGGATTTGCGTATTGCCGGCTCTGCGGGGGGTGCTTTGAAAGCTGAGATCGCAGGTGCCTCTTTGGTGGGTGCGTTTATGGGGGAAGAAAACTTGCATCGCCGCAATCGGTGGCAGTCAGGAACATGGGCCTCGATGCTCTTGTGCTTGATTGCGATGGTCATGCTCGCCCTGAGCACACCGGTTGCAAAAGCTGATTACGCCGACGGCGAACGGGCGTTTCAACGTGGTGATTATACGCGCGCCGTGAAGCTTTGGCGGCGTGCAGCCTGGCAGGAAGACGATTTGTTTTCTCAGCTTAAGCTGGGCGATCTCTATTCCAGGGGCAAGCTGGTCAACCGAGACTATGTAGAAGCTTACGTTTGGTACTACCTGGCATCGGTCAATACGACAGCCCTAGGCCTTACCCCGAACGCCTACAAAATTCGCAAGATCAAACTCGCGGAAGCACTTGAGAAACGCAAACGTGCGTTCCTTCCGATGGTGCCGCAAGAACGCGCAGACGCTAGAGACCGCATTGTCTACATCTTGGCCAGCCGCGGCGCAGAGGGTTTCTTTAAACTCGGCGAGATATTCGACGCCCGCCGCGCCTGCCAGCGCGGTCAACGCTACAACGACAAAAAGGAACTTGTAACGTCGAGCCCCGATGAAGAAATCGAAGTCAAAGAAGGCAAGGCACTGATCATCTTTTCGCGCACTATCGTGAAGGGCAATGAGTCATCGCCTTACGATTCCGACGAAACAAAGTGGGACGAGAAACATATTTTCTATGTTCCGGACCCGAACAATCCAAACGATATCCGCCGGTGCGAGGCGCGCCATCACGAAGCCTTGTTCATGGCGGAAGACGGTATTGCCCCCAATAATGCGGAAGCGCTGTCCTACTACATTTTGGCCGCGGGCAAAGGGCACCCCTTTGCAGCTGAACTGCGTCAGGACCTGCGGGACTATATGAATGGTAACCAGGGATCACCCTCGCCCAGCGGTTCCATTACTGTCAGCAGCCGGATTATCGAATCGGCAAAACGGCGGGCAGCGAACTGGCGGCCGCCGTTTGAGCGTTATCCCGGCAAGCACAGCGATGAATCCGAAGGCGATTCCGATCGCGAAGATGCTTTGGCCCGCATTAACGAACTGGACCTGCGCTGGCTGCAAAAAGCGATGAAGGCGCTTGGCATCTACAAAGGCGAAACGGACAACGCATGGGGTCAACAGACCGCCGATTCCATGCGCGCCTACCAGAAGATGATCGGGGCGCCTGTCACCAAGCAGATGAACGAGTTCCACAATCTGACAGCGGAACAAAAAATCCGTTTGGTCAAAACCGTCGCGGCGCGTGGCGACAAGGAAATCCAAAACGTGCTCGGCAGCATGTACTACTACGGTATTGGCGAGCCGGTGAATTATTCCAGCGCACAAATTTGGTTCGAACGGTCGGCCGATCAACTTTACCCCTACGCCCTCTATAATCTCGGCGTGATGTATCGGGACGGCTTCGGCACACCCGTAGATAAGAATCAGGCGGCAACCTATTTCATGGCTGCAAAACAGGCCGGTTATCCTGGCAAAGAGATCGACCAGGAGCTCAAGGAACTTGGCTGGTGTAACGGCGAAGACTGCCGTTTGGAAAGCGGCGGAAACTGACGGTGGGGATGAGTTGAGATGTTAGGGTCAAAACTGCGCACCCTTTTTGTCCTTGGAGCCATGTGTTTGCTGGCCCCCTTCGCCATGGCCGAAACGCCGCGCTATCTGGATTATTGCTGCAGTGAAATCACGCCGCCGCCTGCGAATTACGGTAAGGCTGGTTTTTCCGGTGTGATTGTAGATTCAGACAGCGAAAATCCCGCTTGCTACAAAACCATTTCGTCCGCCATCAAGGCAGTGCGGTCGGGCGGCACGGTGTGGGTCAAACCGAATAACGAAAAGACCTATATTGAGAGCCTGAACATCCGAAAGCCCGTCAAAATTCGGCCCTATGATTCAGCGGAAGTACAAGAACACCGCCGCAATAAGGGCGGCCGCATCAACACAGGCTGTAAGCCTCCGATGCCACCGAATTTGAACTTGTTCGTAGAAGGCAAACAACGGCAGATCGCTAATCTGCGCCGGCAGCTTCGGGACATTAAATCCAAAGATCAAATCAAAGACATCGAAGACCAGATCGCGAGCCTTGAGGCGCAAATCGCTGCAAATGACTCGCGTGTTTACTACCGCATCCAGCCAGTCTCCGGACAGAAATGCGCGAAAGTGTCCTTGAAGAACTGGAAAGGCACGGCCGAGATTTCCGGGGCGAGCTTCGTGCCGCCACCTTTCGGTGAAACCCGCCGTATTGACTGTATTCATCATACAGCCGGCAATCTTGTGGTTACGGACTCGGTCTTTGAGGGTGCATCAGACTTCGCGACCGTATCGGACTACACCGCCATTGTTGTGGACGATGGGTCAGCCACCATTTTGCGGAATGGAATCTATGGGCTGAAGTCCGGTGTTGTGGTCAATCACAAGCCGAACATCTACGACAACAAAGTGTCCTACACACCATACGAGCGCGAGATCATTATCAGTGACAACAAGATCCTCTTCTCTCTGGAAAGTGCGATCACGATCTTGGCGCCGGTGGGGACGAAAATTACCAACAATACGCTGAGCAGCACGTTTGGGCGCGCGCCTGTGGAACGCGTTGCCTTTGCCGGTATCACAACCTATGGCCGGGGGCCGATTTGCGGCAACCGGATCGAATACAATCCCATCGGCATCGTGCATTACGGCAGTGGTGAAATCCGGGACAACATGATTGTCCAAAACGGAACGGGCATTTCACTGCGCATCGACAACCAGAAACCCGATGAGAAATTCCAGCTGTTCGGCAATACGATTGCGGGTAGCACCAAAGTGGGCCTGGCCGCGCCGCGCGGATCTATTCAGGAACATGACGCCGACTATATCGCAGCGTTGTATGAACAAGGCCGCGAGGAAGAGATCTACAAGAACGACCGGGGCGACAGCACCTATTTCCGCGGCAACAATTTCTGCAACCGCAAGAATGTTTTCCGGATGAAAGACCTGCCGCCAGGCGCCCGCAGTGCCAATTTGTTCAAAGGCCGGCGTGGCTTCGAACGCAAATGCCAGACGCTTGCGCCAGCACAGTGCAGCGCCACATATTGATTAGCTATTGGCCCAAAATAATTTGAGGCACTGCTCTGTTGAGGAGTGCCTCGCGGTCTTTTCCCAATTTTTATTGAATGGCGAAGCTGCGCGCCCTACCCGCTATTGCGGCTCATCCAAAATGTAATATTCCTGCTCTGCCCCAGACAGGCGAATATCAATAGATGATGTCAGGAAAATCAGGGCAACGGTGATACAGATCCCGATCAACATGCCGGAAAAGAACGGGTTGACGGGGCCAACCTCTTGCACAGCAGCCTTCTTGCCCCATGGCTGGGGTGGCCTACCTCTTCCGCGAGATGCAAATGGCATCCCTTGGAAAAAATCTCTCGTTGCACTCATGGACATTTCAACGAACCCCCTAATACTCCTGATATATTAGGGCGAATTGCTGATTTTTAAAATAGCAATCCGAGCATTCGTTCATTTGTCACACATTTTAGTGTGTTCAAGCGTTTGATTTTTGCCGCAAAATGGGCGTGCCGCTCGGAATCAATCGATTTGACGGGATGGTGATTCGAATTTGTTGCCATGAAACAACGCGCTTATCGCCCTCCCTTTCTCCAGACATCCGGAAAATTTCGCTTATGACAAAGACCGTTTCTTCTTTCGGCAGCTGGCGCTCCCCGATCAGCGCCACGCTCATCGCTGGCGCTGGCGTAAACGCATTCGACCCGCAGATGGATGGGGACAAGCTCTATTGGCTCGAAAGCAGGCCGCAAGAAGGTGGACGCGTTGTGCTTATGCGGATGAATTCCGGCGGCCCACCGCAAGAGATCTCACCGAAAGACATGAACATCCGGACCAGGGTCCATGAGTATGGCGGCGCGCCCTACACAGTTGGTGCCGGTTTGGTCTTTGCGGTCAATTTCGCCGATCAGAATCTCTATCAAATCTATGACGATCGAACAGCGACGCCGATCTGCGAAGTAGAGGGCTTACGGTTTGCCGATCTCAAGATCGATGCGGCGAACAACCGGTTGATCAGCGTCTGCGAATCTCATGCGTCCGACGGTGAACCGCAAAACTCTATCGTTGCAGTGTCCCTTGACAAAAAGGATGGCGTGACCCCGCTTGCGGAAGGACATGATTTCTATGCCTACCCGCGCCTTTCCCCGGACGGCAACAAACTTGCCTTCATCGCTTGGGACCATCCCAACATGCCCTGGGACGACGTCCTACTCTACGAAGCAAGCTTGGACGGCGATGGCATACCAGCGGAAACGAAGCGTCTCAACGACGGACTCAATGAATCCGTCCTCGACCTTCAGTGGTCGGAAGAGGGCATGCTCTATTTCATCGCGGACCGGAGCGGATGGTGGAACCCATGTCATTGGGACGGTGCTAAAGCCAAACAATTGATCCGTAAAGATACAGAATTTGCAGGCCCACTTTGGGGGCTAGGACAACAGAATTACACTTTCTTGTCTCAAGATGTCGCCCTGTATTCTCACCAAGAGAATGGCAAAGCGGCTTTGACACTTTTCAATGTGACAACGGGTGAATCCGAAACGCTGTCCACGAATTGCGCCAATATCGGAAAGATCGTCGGCGCAGATTCTACGGCAGTCTTTGAGGCTGCCTTCGCGGATAACACGCCGGCATTGATGCGGTTCGATTTGGCAACCAAAAGCATTTCCCTGGTCGCCCGGGCTTCCGACCTTCCGATCAGCCAGAACATCGTTTCGCCTCCCCAGGCAATCGAGTTTCCGACAGCCGAGGGCAAGACCGCGCACGCTTACTTCTATCCACCGAGCAATCCGGATTTTGAGGCACCTGCTGGCGATAAGCCGCCCCTTATCGTCAAGATCCATGGCGGGCCCACAGGCCAGTCTTCCTCCAGCCTTCAGCTGGCAATCCAGTTCTGGACATCGCGCGGTTTCGCATTTGTCGATATCAACTATGGCGGAAGCTCGGGGTATGGCCGTGACTACCGCAAACGCCTTACCGACAAATGGGGCGTGGTGGATTTAGAAGACACCGTGAACTGCGTCCGCTACTTGGCGGACAAAGGACTCATCGATCCGAACAAAGCGGCCATTCGCGGTGGCAGTGCCGGAGGCTACACCACCTTAGCAGCGCTGGCGTTCAGCGATGTGTTCAAGGCAGGTGCGAATTATTATGGCGTCAGCGACCTTGAGGCCTTGGCCAAAGACACACACAAATTTGAGGCACGCTATCTGGACGGCCTTATCGGTCCCTACCCCGAGGCAAAACACATCTACGAAGAGCGCTCGCCCATCCATCATCTGGATGGTTTCAATGCGCCGCTCATCGTTTTTCAGGGTGCGGAGGACAAAGTGGTGCCGCCAAATCAGTCCGAAGCAATTGTCGACGTTCTCAAGGAAAAAGGCGTGCCCGTGGCCTATCTCCTGTTTGAAGGTGAACAGCATGGCTTCCGCAAGTCCGAGAACATCATCCGGTCTCTGGAAGCAGAACTCTATTTCTATGGAAAAGTGTTCGGATTTAGTCCGGCGGATGAAATCGAACCGGTGGATATCACGAACTTGGAAGCTTCGTAGCTCATGGCTTTGAGAATTCGTTTGAATGTCATCCCGGGTGCTGCGCAGCACTCAGTGATGCGCTGCTAACCCGGGATCCATTACGATAGATCCCGGATCTACATCGCATCATCGAAGATGCTGCAATGCGTCCGGGATGACATTTGTGCTACTCCGCCAATTGCACGAATTGGCCGTCATCGCCGATCGCAATTTCTTCGCCGGAGGGTAAAGCCGCGTCATTGTCGGCAATCCAGCGCTCGATGTCTTCCCAGACGCGCCGCCGTTGCAGATCGCGCGTGAGCATGTGGTATCCTTTCTCATAGACTACCGCCCGTTTTGGCCCCCCTAAATTTTCCATCAGATCAAATACAGGTTTTTTCGGAACCACCTGATCCTGCTTGCCATAAAGAATGAGGGCGGGCCTGTCTATTTCATCCGCCGCGATATATCCAGCGTCCATCAAACTCACAAGGCCGTATATGGTTTCTATGCGCGTTTCCTTGATCACCAACGGGTCACGCGAAAAAGCCCGCAGCATTTCAATATTGTCGGATGGCCAGATTTCAAGCCGGCTGCCGGTAAGCGTTTTCCTGGGAAACGTATGCGCACCAATCCAAAGAGTTGCTTTATAAAGCGGGTTAAGCGTTTTCCACCCCCAAACCGCTGGCGCCACGAGAACGAGGCCGTCAGCTTTCGCGGCACTACCGTTTTGCGCAACCGTTGCCAGTGTCACGGCGCTGCCCATGCTCAGCCCCATGATGTAAATCGGCGCTGCAGGGTGCTTCGCCGCTACAAGATCGTAAAACGCATTAAGATCGCGCGTCTTGACAGCGGTGTCATACCACGCCCCTCGCTCCGGTGTGTTGCCAAACCCCCTTTGATCGAAAGCGTAGAAAGCAATGCCCCGCTCAGCAAACCAAGGCGCCGAGTCACCAAACGCATTCGAGTAATCATTGATGCCATGCACGCCGATGATCACTGCCTTCGGATTCCCGGCCGGCCAACTGCGGGTGGCAATCTCGTGCCCGTCCCTCGTCGACCAAACATCCCCGGTCCAGGAGGGAACATGTGTGCCTTCGCCTTCCCCAAGAAAACGCGGCGCACACGCAATCGTCATCAGCAAGACGAGAGGAAGGAAACGTAAGGTGCTAAATTTCATCTGTACACGCTACTTCAAAGCTTTCGCGACGATCGACCGCAATTCAGGCAAAAGCTCCTCTTCAAACCAGGGGTTTTTCTTGATCCACGCATTATTGCGCCAAGAGGGATGAGGCAATGGCAAAAATCGAGGCCGATAGTCCCGCCAATGTGCCACCGTTTCCGTTAGCGTTTTGTGACGATCCTTCCCCAAATGCCATTTCTGGGCATACTGTCCAACCAATAGGGTGACGTCTACATTCGACAGATTTTCCATCACCTGGCCGCGCCACAATTCAGCACACTCCTTGCGCGGCGGCAGATCACCGCCCTTCTCGTCCAGTCCAGGAAAACAAAACCCCATGGGAACGATTGCAATGCGGGTCTCATCGTAGAATTGATCTTCGGTAACTCCCATCCAATCCCGCAGTCGATCGCCACTCGGATCCGTAAAAGGTTTGCCCGACTTGTGAACGCGCGTGCCGGGCGCCTGACCGGCAATGCAAAGCCGCGCCGTGCGCGCCGCGCGAATGACCGGCCTGGGCTCATGAGGCAAAGATGCCTCGCACGCCCGGCAAGCACGAATTTCCCGGAGTAAATTCTGAAAGACGCGGTCGCTCATGTTCGACCAAACGATGATTTGTTAGGCAACCGCTGTCTCGCCGGTATCATCTGGAGGAACCAACCCCGCTGGCACCGCCACCTCAAAGTCGAGAAGCATTTGAGCAAGCGCTTTCCCTTGGGGGTCATTTCTTAGACTGGCAATGCCGCCGCCGCCAAGAGCTTCCGTCATCAAAAAATTGAGACCATCAATACCTGGTAAGTCGAAGCGTGTTACCTGGCCATCAACAATATGGGCAAAATAATCTTTAACGGCTTGTTCGGTCAGCGAGGCCCGAATGTATGGCAGATACTCAATTTTGCGGGCAATCACGCCAATATTCGATGCATTGCCTTTGTCGCCGCTACGCGCCCAGGCAAGCTTCACAAGAGGAACCGTATCCGTAAGGTCCGCCTTGAGAATTTCCGGCCCCGCTGGACGACGGATGGAGGCCGGATCAAACGGCTGCCCCTCAAAAACGGTGACCGGAAACAGATTGCTCTGGCGATGCACGGCTGGCGTCACATCGGCCTTTGGCACAAGGCAGGAAAACAACCTGACCACAGGAGAAACTTTCGGCCGGTTGCCGCCCATGCCAGTGGTGCCGGTCGCCATGGACGTGGCGCTGGAGGTTGCTTCCCGGACCATCATGTTCAGCGCCGCCGCTTTTTCATGTTTCGCGGCCAATTTCAGGACCACTTCGCGCGGCGCCTTGATACGGGAATGAGGCCCATAAGATGACTCGGTCCCCAGAACCTCGAACGACGTTTCCGTGAAATCCCCTAGATTGGTTTCCGCCAACATCCGCGACATGCGCGTAAACACAGCCTCGGCGGTCTTACGCGCCTTTCCGGCAGCATCAATCCCACCAATCGTAAGGTACATACCAACCCGGAAACCATCTGCATACGTGCCCGAGACTTTGAAAGTGTCAGTCGGCGTTATCCCCCGCGCACCGCTGACCTGAACTTTGTTCTCCGCAATTTCTTCAATCTTTACGTCGCTGAAGTCACATACAACATCCGGCAAAATGTAAGCTTGCGGATCGCCAATTTCATAGAGCATTTGCTCCGCAATGGTCCCCTTGGAAATGAGGCCGCCCGTGCGTGGCGGCTTTTCCACCACAAATGTTCCGTCATCGGATATTTCGGCCACCGGATATCCAATGTTGGACCAGTCCGGCACATCGTCCCAATCCGTGTGCAACCCGCCTGTTGCCTGCGCGCCGCATTCGAGGATATGCCCAGCCAAGCTGCCCGCCGCGAGTTGGTCGAATTCATCGTCCCGCCAAGCGAACTCGTGCATGCAGGCCCCTAAGGTTACGGCACTGTCCACAACGCGGCCCGTGATCACCACTTCAGCGCCGCGGCCAAGCGCATCGGCGATGGGACGAGCCCCCAAATACGCGTTCATGCTCTTAAGGTCGGGCGGCAACGGAGCGCCTGAGAACATCTCAGTGATGCCCTGTTTCCGCAAATCCATCAAACGGTCCATCAAATCATCGCCCGTCACATAGGCGATATTGAGGTGCACGCCTTCGCTTTCCAGCGCCTCTTCCAATGCTTCGGCACAGGCAGCCGGGTTCACACCACCAGCGTTGGCGATGACCTTAACGCCTTTCTCTGAAATCGTTTTCGCGATGGACTTCATGGTCGGCGCTACGAAATCCGTCGCGTAGCCGAGTTTCTCGTCTTTCGACCTCGCCCGCGCCAAAATCGACATGGTGATTTCAGCAAGGTAATCGAAGACCAGATAGTCGAGATCCGTGTTTTCCACGAGCTGGCGCGCCGCCATCATGCTGTCGCCCCAAAAGCCAGAGGCTCCGCCCACCCGGATGGTTTTGCCGCTCATTGTCTGCGATCCTATTTTATCAGCTTACGGATCTTAGCAGGTCGCGGGCGATGACCACCTGCTGAACCTGAGATGTGCCTTCGTAAATCCGAAAGATGCGCACATCCCGGTAGAAGCGCTCTACGCTGTAGTCCGCCACATATCCGGCACCGCCATGCACCTGGACAGCCCTGTCCGCCACCCGGCCAACCATTTCCGAGCAAAAATACTTACAGCAAGACGCATCCGCGCTCACATTTTCGCCAGCGTCCCGGCGTCTCGCGGCATCCAACATCATGCACCGCCCGGCATAGGCTTCCGTGCGCGAATCCGCCAGCATTCCTTGAACCAATTGGAAGTCTCCAATGCGTTGTCCGAACTGTTTCCGTTCGGCTGCGTACTCAACGGAATCTTGAAGCAGGCGTTCGGCCACCCCCACACAGATCGCAGAAATATGGAGGCGTCCCCTATCCAGTACCTGCATTGCCGCCTTGAAGCCCTGTCCTTCTTCATGCCCAAGCAATGCGGATTTGGGGATACGGCAATCTTCGAACACCACGTCACAGATATGAGCACCCTGCTGCCCCATTTTCTTTTCCGGCTTGCCAATCGTGATGCCCGGCGTGTTCGCATCCACGATGAAAGCGGAAATGCCACTGGCGCCCTTTTTGTCTGGATCGGTCCTGGCCATGAGCGTAAAGACACCCGCCTTGTTCGCGTTCGTTATGTAGCGCTTGGTTCCGTTGACCACATAGTGATCGCCATCTGCAATCGCTGTGGTGCGCAGCGAAGCTGCATCAGAACCCGCCTCCGGCTCCGTCAACGCAAAGCTTGCCACCACTTCGCCGGTCGCCAGTTTGGGAAGCCAATATTCTTTTTGATCGTCCCGCCCAAACATGACGATGCCCTGACTGCCAATGCCCACATTGGTCCCGAACACCGACCGGAAAGCGGGTGATGTCTTTCCAAGCTCAATGCAAACCAAAGCCTCTTCTTCCATATTCAGGCCCAACCCACCGAACTCCGTCGGGATGCTCAGGCCAAAGAGGCCGAGATCTTTCATCTCCTGAACAATATCGTCCGGAACCGCATCGGTTTCCGACACCAATTCCTCGTTCGGGCGGAGCCGCTCGCGCACGAAGCGCTCGATGGATGAAATCAACTGGTCTCGGGTTTCCTGATCTAGGGCCATTACTCTTCTTTCTCTAAATTCCGAACACCGGAATTTAGAAGCCTGGTGGGTCCTCGTCAAAGCATTCGCGCATGCCCGCCATGCAGAATTGTGCATTGCACCAAAGTGATTCTGCATTTAGCGTCCGCCAGCTTTGTCCACGAACATCATTACACGTCGGCGCCCGCATCGGCTTCACCCTTATGTGTTGTCGGGCGTGGTGCTTGGGTTCTGCTTCTTCCTAAACATGGCGGCGGGAGGCATGACCCAGGCGTTTTCGGTCTTCATGTCGCCTGTTGCCACTGGCCTCGATCTCGATTGGGGAACGATCGCTAGTGTCAGCTCCATTACCCTCATGGTGTCCGGCCTATTCGCGCCGGTGGCCGGCATGTTGTTCGACTATTGGGGACCGTTTCGGGTCTATGCGCTTGGCGCAATACTCTTGGGTGTCGGCTATTTCATTGCCAGCAGCGCGGAGAGCCTCTGGCAGCTCTACCTTTCCATCGGCATCATGATCGGCATGGGCGGCTCCTTGGTGGGCGGCGTACCAGCGTCGGGCTTGGTGAACCGTTGGTTTGTGCGCCGGACGGGCGCCGCCATCGGCCTGATCTTTTCCTCTTACGGCATCGGCATCTTCTTTATTTCGCCTGCCAGCGAGGCGCTCATCTCCGCCTTTGATTGGCGCTTTGGATATCAGGTCTATGCGATCTTTTTCGCCCTGCTCCTGCCCACCTTGTTTTTGTTCCCATGGGGACAAATCGAACGCGGACATCCGCTCTACCGGCGTTCTCAGTCTCTGCGGGCGGCCTCGGAAGTGGATGAGATCACCTGGACCTTGGCAACCGCCATGCGCACGGCCTCATTCTGGGGCTTGTTTTCGGTCTTCTTCTTTACTGGAGGCGCGACCACCGGCCTGACCATTCATATGGTGAGCTACCTCACCAGCATTGACATGGACTCGGCGACCGCCGCCTGGGCCTTCGGCTTTTCAGGCTTGCTGGCCCCGATCGGCATGGTCGGCTTCGGCTTCCTAAGCGACACGATCGGCCGAACCAAGACTGTGCTGTTGAGTTACCTGCTCACCTTCCTGGCAATCACCGGCTTCTATTTGCTGTCCCACTACACGGCATCCATTGCGCTTTTGGTGCTGACAATTGCCGTCAATGGGCTGAGCTCCGGTTCGCGCGGCCCCATCGTGTCCAGCATGACCATGAACATCTTTGGCGGTGCCCGGCTGGGAGGCATTTACGGCACGATCAGCCTTGGCGGCGGTTTGGGATCAGCCTTCGGGGTTTGGATGGGCGGCCTTCTGAAGGAATATGCCGGCACGCCGGAAGCGCTCTTGGGCTTCTTCTTCATCTTGGCCTTGATCGGCAGTTTGCCTTTCTGGACAATCCCGAACCTAAAGCGCTACTAACGCAGAGCGGCCTAGTACCCCGCGCCGCCCGACTTGATGGTTTGGTGGAAGTCTGCATCTAGTGGTTCGTACACATCGGCATGAGGCTTTAGAACGAAAATCGGTTCATCAACCTGACCGATGTCATAGGCCTCTTTGCGCAGATCACCTTTGACCATCTTCATGGTGCCGGTCACATCCAAGTCACGCTTGATGCGCAGGAACACAGGCCGCGCATAGATTGGAAGCTGGTCCTTCACGAATTCCGAGAAGCCAGCCACATCGAGTTCCCCCGCATCTTCGTGAAGTGTCAGCGCGGCCATACCGGCCCGGCCATCGGCGGCAGGCACTTCCACCCCATACACATTGCAGAAATTGATTTGTGGATGACCGTTGATGATCTCACCCACCTCGTTGGTGGACACATTTTCGGATTTCCAGCGATACGTATCACCAACACGATCAACGAACTGATAGTGCTTAAAACCGAGTGTAAAGCCCACATCGACTTGTTTCAGGAGATCACCGGAATTGAACCATTGATCACCATCCGCGAAAGCGTTTCGGACAATCTTCTTTTCCGTCGCCTCTTGGTTCGTATATCCCTCGAAGACAGCTTTCTCGGAGATTTCCGCAAGGAGAAGACCGGGTTCGCCTTTCCCCACTTCAATACACTTGCCGCCCGAATCGCGGACGATTTCGTCCGCATCCACATCATATTTGACGAGTTTGACGGTCATTGGCGTCATGCCAATGGTCTTATCCTTATTAAGAAAATTGACGAAGGCCACATTGCCTTCACTTGCCCCGTAAAATTCGACGATACGGTCTAGGCCAAAGCGCTTCTTGAATTCCATCCAGATGTCTGGCCGCAAACCATTCCCCAGCATCGCGACGAGGGGGTTGTCTGCATCATCGGGCCGCTCCGGCTGCGCCAAAAGATACCGGCACAATTCACCAATGTAGATAAAACGCGTGGCCTGGTGCTCGCGCACTTCATCCAGAAATTTGCTGGCCGAAAACTTCCTCCGCACAATGATACTCGCGCCGGTGGTCCAGGCAGAGCCCACGCCGAGCATAAGACCCGTTCCGTGGTAAAGCGGCAAGGTCACATAGATGCGCTCATCCTGCGTGCATTTCATGGCACCGCCCATGGACAACGATGACATCATGGTTCTGCGGTTTGAGACGACTGCCGCTTTTGGCAAGCCGGTTGTCCCGGACGTAAACAGAAAATAGGCCGTCTCGGCTAAGGTCAGCGATTGGGTTTCGGGAAGGTTTTCTTCCGGTTGACCTTCCATCAGATCGTCCAAGGACCGTGACCAATTAGGGGCCGGAGATTTGTCGCCATCGGAGACGAACAAACATTCCTGGAGCGTTCCGGACAGTTCGTCCCGTACTTCGGCGATTGCGTCGCTTAGCTCTTCCCCGAAGACGCAATACTTCGCATTGGTGACATTGAGGCAGTGGACGAGCTGACGCCCCCGCAAGTTCGTGTTGATCAGCGACGGCGCCGCGCCAAGCTTTTGGAGACCGGTAATGGTCGCCAGGAATTCCGGACGGTTTTCCATCACCAAGCCAACCACGTCGCCTTTTCCAATGCCAAGCGATTTAAAGGCATGGGCGAACTTGTTGGACAAGGCATTATAGTCCCGCCAGGTCATGGTCTTCCCATCAAAGATCATCATGGGGCGGTCAGGTATGTCCTGCGCGAAGGCTTCGATGCGTAGCGGGTATGAGTCGACGGTCTCAAGCGGGGGCGGCGGATTGAGCTTCCTTGAAAGCCCGATCAAACTGCCAACTTCCGCAAAGGTATTCATCACATCCCGGACGCCCATATCTTTCCTCCCAATAACGGCGTTTTCCCTAACGCTCTGTATGTGAACTAAAGCAGATCTCATCCGTTCGCGAAACATCATTCGACGCAAAGCATCTCACTTCTTGGCATTAACTTTTCGCGGGCACGGGAATTTGCTAAGGGTGATGACAACAGAACAAAGGGAGTGCGCTGTGTTTACATTTGGTGTCTTGGACCAATCTCCGATCCGGCATGGCAGTAATGCGGCGGAAGCGGTGCAGGAAACGATTGACCTCGCCCAGCGGTGCGAAGCCATGGGATATCAGCGCTACTGGCTGGCCGAACACCACAACACGTCGTCATTCGCTGGCTCCACCCCGGAAATTCTCATTTCCAAAGTAGCCTCCGAGACCAAAACGATCCGGGTTGGCTCCGGTGGCGTCATGATGATGCATTACAGCCCGCTCAAGGTTGCCGAGAATTTCCGGATGCTGGAAACCCTTTATCCGGGCAGGATCGATCTGGGGATCGGCCGCGCCCCGGGCGGCGACCAGCGCACCTCAGCGGCATTGCAGCCGGGTCCGGAGTCCTATGGGATTGATGTCTTCCCCCAGCAAATCAACTTGCTGGACGCGCTTCTACGGGACGCGCGCGGCGAGCCGGTATTTGAGGGCAACCACCCCTATCGCGGCATTCATGCCATGCCGAGGGGCGACGGCATGCCCGAAATGTGGCTGTTGGGATCAAGTATCATGGGCGCGGCCTATGCAGGCCAGTTAAGCCAACCCTTCTGCTTTGCCCACTTCATCAATCAAGAGGGTGCCGCTCAGATCATGGAGACTTACCGGTCCCGATTCCAGCCATCGAGCCTTGTGCCCGCCCCCAAAACGTCGGCAGGCATCTCTGTCCTGTGTGCCGAAACGGAAGAAGAGGCAAAGAAGCTGGCGCTTCCCCGGAACTTATGGGTGCTCAGACTGTTGCGCGGGCAACGCGGCGGCCCCTTCCCATCGATGGAAGAAGCCCTCAGCTATCCGTACACGCCGGAAGACTATCAGCTTCTTCAGACAATCGAAGCCCGCAGTATTGCGGGCACGCCGGATATTGTCCGTCAGCGGATCGAAGCGCTGAGCAAAGAGCTGGGCACGGAAGAGTTTTTGGTGGTCACCATTACCCATGACCACCAGGCGCGCATCCGCTCATACGAGTTACTGGCGGAAGCATTCGGCTTGGAAGCTCGTTCGTCAAACGCCGCCTAAGGCCGTAATGATGCCGATGACAGACCCGGTCATCAGCGTTGCCATGGTGCCGGAAAACAATGCTTTCACGCTGAGTTCCAACACTTCGGCACGGCGCTCCGGCACAAGGGTTGTGACACCCCCGACCATAATGCCGACACCGGCCGGGCTTGCGAAACCGCACATGGCATAGACCATCATCAGTCTGCTGCGGTCTTCCAGTGCATCATCCGGCGTATTGGCAAGCTGCAGATAGGCCACAAATTCCGTAAGCGTTGTCTTCAGCCCCATAAGCGACCCGGCCACCACCGCATCGCTCCATGGAATGCCGATCAGCCAAACGACTGGTGCAAACGCCCACCCCAATAAACGTTCTATGGTCAAGGGAGCACCCGCCACGTCCGGCACCACGGATAGCATATTGTTGGCAAGCGCGATCAGCGCCACGAACACCAGCAACATCGCCACAACGCCCAGCATGATCTGCAAGCCGTTTTGTGTGCCGGTGGCCAAAGCATCCATTGTGTTTTCGTACTTGAATGTGCTCTCCGTCGACGCTGTTTTGATGTCTTCCGACGGCACCATGATGCGGGCAATCATAATCGCCGCCGGCACATTGATGATCGACGCTGTCAGAATATGCCCCAAGGCACCGGGAACAGAGTCGCTGAGGATCGCCGCATACAAGACTAAAACCGTGCCTGCGACCGTCGCCAGCCCGGTCGTTAGAACGATGAACAATTCCCCACGGGACAGCTTGCTCAAGTAAGGCCGGATCAACAGTGGCGCTTCGATCATACCCACGAAGATATTCGCTGCCGTGCCGAGACCGACCGCACCGCCAATCCCCAACGTTCTTTGAAACACAAAGGCAAACCCATTGACGATGATGGGCAGAATACGCCAATGCCACAGCAAGGCCGAAAGCGCCGACAAAACGATGATGAGGGGAAACACACCAAAGGCGAGAACGGTGGAGTTGTTGGGATCGGTTACTTCATAGGGGGCTGCGCCACCGCCGAGGAACCCGAAGACGAATGTGGCACCTGCCTCCGTTGCCGCCTGCAACGCCCGAACGACGGCATTCAAGCTCAGAATGGCGTTGCGCATTGGCTCAAACCACAGCAGTGACACGGCAATCGCAAATTGAAGACCAATCGCCGCAAAGATCATCCCGATACGGACATTTCCCCGCTGCTCGCTAAAAATCCACGCCAGTGTGATCAGCGTGACCATGCCGAGCACGCCCTGAAAATCCCAAATATCCATCGAACCCCCTAATTATATGTCGCCCAGGTTCACCCTCGATCCTGCTACTGAACACCAATAATTCGTCAGGGTCAAAACAACGAAATGGTGTGAAACGGGGTTTTCAGCGCCCGGAAGCCTGACTTGACCCAAGGCGCCCAATAGGCCAAAAAGAGCCCGGTTTTTCTGGCGGTGACACCATCACAAGCTCGTGAAAGTGAGGCGGGCGTCTCTTCACCCCAATCCGAATTCAGAAAATTTCACAAAGAACAACCAACGGACAATAAGGAGCATTTAGCATGAGCATCCGTTTTGATGATCGCGTCGCTATTGTGACCGGTGCTGGCGGCGGTCTGGGCCGCGCCCACGCCCTGGAACTGGCCGCGCGCGGAGCAAAAGTCGTCGTTAACGATTTAGGCGGCTCAGTAGACGGATCCGGCGGATCTTCGGAAGCTGCTGAAAAAGTGGTCGCTGAAATTAAAGGCGCCGGTGGCGAAGCCTTCGCAAACGGGTCCAGCGTGACCGACGATGCCGGCGTGGCCAACCTGGTAAAGCAAACCATGGATGCCTATGGCCGGATCGACATTCTGATCAACAATGCGGGCATCCTGCGCGATAAGAGCTTTGCGAAGGTTGAAATCCAGGACTTTGAAATCGTCCTCGACGTTCACCTGATGGGCTCGGTAAAAGCGACAAAAGCGTGCTGGGCAATCATGAAAGAACAGCAATATGGCCGTGTCGTCATGACCACGTCATCCAGTGGGCTGTACGGAAATTTCGGCCAGACCAATTACGGTGCCGCGAAGCTCGGCCTGGTGGGCTTGATGAACACCCTGAAGCTGGAAGGCCAGAAAGACAACATCCACGTCAATTCGCTGGCCCCGGTTGCCGCAACGCGCATGACCGAAAATCTCATGCCGCCGGAAGCGCTTGACCTTCTGAAGCCCGAATATGTCACGCCTGGTGTCATGTGCCTGTGTGCGGACGACGCGCCAACGGGCATGGTCCTCTGCGCCGGTGCCGGTGTTTTCTCTGCCGCGCGTATCGAAGAATCGGACGGCGCCTATGTGGGCCGCGAAGATCTCACTGCGGAAATGGTCAAAGAGAAGTGGGACGTGATCACCGATTTCTCAAACGCAAAACCGTTCTTCCAAGGCGGCGAGCAAACAGGCAAGGTTTTCGAAAAAGCCACCGGCAAGTAAGTCTCTTTTTTGGTTGTTTACTTGACCGTCCCGCTCCCCCGTCCCAACCACCCGTAGCAGGGTACCCTTGGGGTGGTTGGGACGGGGGAGCGGGGCGGTTAGGTGAATAAGAAATCGAACCGGGATCTATTGAGACCAACAACCAGATTCCCGCTTCCGCGGGAATGAACGGAAAACAGAAACAAAAAGGGAGCCTGTTGGCTCCCTTTTTCATTGATGGCTTTGATGTACGTTTGCAGCTAAAGCCCCAATACAGCCTTTGCCATAATGTTGCGCTGGATCTCGTTCGACCCCGCATAGATTGAGGTTTTTCGAACGTTGAAGTAGTACGCCGACCCAGGTGCCGCATAATCCGGCCCCGGCACACCGTCATTGGTCTGAATGAAGGTGTTGGCGATATAGGGTGATGCATAATGCCCGATCGCTTCCATCACCAGACCTGCAATCTCCTGCTGCAGTTCGGACCCACGGCATTTCATAAGCGATGATTCAGGTCCCGGATTGTCACCGGCACTCAACGCCGCATGAATGCGCAGTTCGGTGAATTCCAGCGCGGTGATCTGCGTCTCGATATCCAAAACCTTATTAATGAAAGCCGGGTCGTCCATAAGCTTCTGGCCGTCCGCGTCTTGCTCACCGGCAATCCGCTTTACCTTGTCCAGGCTTTTGTGAAGGCCTGGCGCATAGCTTCCGCCGCCACGCTCAAACTCCAGCAGATACTTGGCGTAAGTCCAGCCTTTGTTTTCCTCACCAATGCGGTTTTCCTTCGGCACTTTCACATCCGTAAAGAAGACCTGGTTGATCTCTTGGAGATCCTCAGCAGGCACATCCAGCGTGACGATCGGCTGAACTTCAACGCCCGGCGTGTTCATGTCGATCAACAAAAAGGAAATACCTTCCTGCGGCTTGCCTTCATTGGACGTACGCACAAGGCAGAAGATCCAATCCGCCCACTGAGCAGTGGTGGTCCAGATTTTGGTTCCATTGACCAAGTAATGATCGCCCTTGTCTTCGGCCTTCATTTGCAGTGAGGCCAAATCCGACCCGGAACCCGGTTCCGAATAGCCTTGGCACCACCAGCGTTCCGATGACAAAATCTTCGGCAGATGTTCGGACTTCTGTTCTTCATTACCGAACTTCATGATGACCGGCGCCACCATTTTGAGGCCGAATGCACTAACTGTCGGTGTACCGACTTTTGAGCATTCCACTTCGAAAATGTATTTCTGCGCAGGCGTCCAACCTGGCCCGCCATATTCTTTCGGCCAATTCGGCGCAACCCACCCTTTTTCATAAAGGGCGCGCTGCCACTTGTAATGGCCTTCCTTGTCGATGTAGCCGTTCTTGCTCAGCGACAATTTCCGTCTTGTTTCCTGGTCAAGGTTCTCGTCAATGAACTGACGCACCTCGTCCCGGAACGCGATGTCTTCTTTGCTAAAACTAAGGTCCATTAGGTGCTCCTACTTGACCATCTCCAAGCGCTTGATTTCCGGCGGGCCCGCCATGAACGGCCCCATCTTGGCCCCAATGGTCCGGAAATGATCCGACTTACCGTGAGCTTCCTGGGCTGCGGCATCCACGTAATTTTCCATCACCACGTAAGCGTTCTCCTCATCAGAGCGGAAAATATCATAGTAGAGATTTCCCGGTTCATTCGCCTTTACTGCTTCACGTAGTTCGAGAAACACTTTTTCAAAGTCGTCGGCGGTGCCTGGCTTGATGCGAATTGTCGCAATGATGCCTTTCATGGTCGTCTCCTGTTTAGGGAATTGAATATCTGATGGCGTCGGACTCTAAGCCATCTCGGCCCTATCGCAAAGCCCGCTCCTGATTGTCTGCTGCTTACTTTCCGTAGAGGAATCCTACTCAACAGCACCAACATGAACGCGCCATAAGGACGCAAATTTGCAACCCTATTTTCCTTTGAAATCACCAGTCCGTTTTTCGAAGAAGGCATTGACCGCTTCCAAATGGTCTTCCGTGTGGTGCGCCAAGGCCTGCATTCCGGCGGACATTTCCATCACAGTGTCAAAGGAGCTGCCGATCCCTTCGCGCAGCAGGCGTTTTGTCATGCGCAGCACCTCAGGCGGTTGCTGGGCCATCTTCTCTGCAAGCTTCCGGGCTTCTTCCATCAAATCTTCCGGCGGTACGATCCGGCTTACCAAGCCCCACTCCAGGGCCGTGGCGGCGTCGATGGTGTCACCCGTGAAAAAGAGCTCCGAGGCACGCGCCATGCCGATCACTTTCGGCAGCAACCAAGCCCCGCCATCGCCTGGCACGAGGCCGATCTTTAAGAAAGTTGCGCCGAAGATCGCCTTATCCGATGCGATACGGGTATCCGCAAGACAGGCCACATCATTTCCAAGGCCAATGGCAGGACCGTTCACTGCGGCAACCACGGGCACCTCTATGCCCCAGACAGAACGGACGATTTTGTGGATCCCGCCCCGATAATTCTCCCGAATGACGGCTGGTGAACCGCCAAATTCAGCGCCGCGCTCCCGCATCGCCTTGAGGTTGCCGCCGGCTGAAAAAGCCTTCCCCGCGCCGGTGAGAATAACCGCCCGAATGTTTCTGTCCCCATTGATTTCATTTGCTGCTTCCTGAAACAGCTCACCATCGCCGGGAGCCCCCAGGGGATTTCTGGCCTGCGGCCGATTGATCGTTAGCGTCGCAATCGCGCCGTTTTTTTCCAGCAACAGTTCCTTCGTCATCGCTCAACACCCCTTCTCAAACTTGATTTCCTTGTCAGAGGAATGCCCTGAATACGAGGGAACGGTCAAGACGTACCAAATGCTTGGACCGATCGGGCATGGTAAACACTTCGTTGCCGGGACCTCTAGAAATCCCTCAAAATCTGTAGATGGGCATTAAGAACATTCCTTTATGATTCCTTTCGATGCACGCACAACGCGGCACAGACAGGCCCAGCAAAAAGCTCGGAATTGAGGCAATGATCAGTACAGGAATGATGAGGGCGGGTCAGGCTGCTTTCATAACACCGCTTGCACTCGTGGCAACATTGGTTTTCGCAAGTGCGCCCTCGCAGGCCGGGGATACCCCCAAAGCCTCTACATACAAAAAGGAACGCGTCGCCTCTCGCACCGAAAGTGCCGGCGGCCATAAATCCACCAAAGGGGCCCATTGGGGCTATACGGGCAATGCTGGCCCAGAGCATTGGGGCAAGCTCTCGTCGAAATACAAGGCATGTTCCACCGGCCAAACCCAATCGCCGATTAATCTAAAGCCGTCCGAAGGGGCGACGGTCGAGCCGATCCTCTTCGACTATCACGCCACACCGCTCAGCATCATGCACAATGGCCATACGGTTCAGGTCTCATACCAGCCGGGCAGTACAATTTCGATCGGCGACAAGAGATACGAGCTGCTGCATCTCCAATTCCACACGCCAAGCGAACACCGGATAAACGGACATCGGTCGGAGATGGAGGTCCATTTTGTGCATCGAAGCAAAGAGGGCGAGATTGCTATTGTCGGCCTATTGATGAATGCCGGTGCTTACAATGTGTCTCTGGCCGAGATTTGGAAGCGCATGCCCGCCCGCGAAAGCGCGGAACAGATCCACCGAAACGTGCTCATCAACGCGGCCGATTTACTGCCCAAACGGAAAAAATACTTTCGCTACATGGGATCATTGACGACACCGCCTTGCAGCGAGGGTGTGCATTGGTATGTGTTGGATACGCCGGTCACGGTGGGAGAAAGCCAGGTCAAAAGGCTCGCCAATGCCGTCGGCGACAATGCCCGGCCTATTCAGGCACTCAACAACAGGCTGCTGCTCTCCCCTAAGAATTGACGTTTGCCTTGAGACAAACGCCATCCTCGCGAAAGCGCACCGCTGTCTGGTTAGCAGACTAGAAGTCATCGAAATCAGTAGGAGGCTCTACACAACAGAGCGTTTCGGAGTTGATGAGACATGAAAAAGCATCCCTGCTTTTGACCGGAAGCGTGTTCCACCGGCATCGCTCGACGGCTTATCTGGACAGCAGGGTGGTTTCGCCTTGGATGACGTCAGAGCTTGGGCAATGACCCTCTTTACAAATTCACAATGGTCATCCTCGGCCCGTAGGGTCGGGGATCCAGGGCCCCAACGGTTGAGGGCGTTTTGGAGGGCGCGCCAATGTGCAGCATTCTGAATTTCTGGCTTGCGACGACGTAAGTGCAGAATGGCACCGGGAGAGAGCAGCGCCACCCAGCTCGATGCTAGCACCTGAAATCGCGGAAACATCGTTGGATCCCCAATCCTTCGGATTGAGGATGACGTTTGTAGGTTAGCGGTATCTCCGAACCATACCCTGCCCGTCATCCGCGCGTGTTAATGTTCCGTCATCCGGTTAACAGACTAGATGTCATCACAATTAACACGAGCACCCTCACAATGACGAATTCAAGCTGTGAGGCTAGCTCAGCGCCGAATAGCGCTTGAGGTGATGGTCAACATTGCCGAACTGGGTATCGATCAGCGTTAGCCGCTTGAAGTAGTGGCCCACATTCAGCTCATCGGTCATGCCCATGCCACCGTGAAGCTGCACCGCGTTCTGACCGATAAAGCGCCCTGCTTTACCGATTTGGACCTTGGCACCGGATGCGGCTTTCTTCCGCTCGTCGACGCCTTCATCCAATTTCAGGTTGACCATGTAGGTCATGGACACGGACTGTTCATATGCCATGAACATGTCGACCATGCGGTGCTGCAGAACCTGGAACTTACCAATCGGCTGTCCGAATTGCTTCCGCGTCTTACAGTATTCAACGGTCGTGTCATTGAGCACCTTCATACCGCCGATGGCTTCCGCACAGAGCGCCGCAATGCCGTCGTCAACAACCTTCTCAACCAATGGCAAACCACCATCCACATCGCCGATGACGTTTTCGGCAGGAACAGCAACATTTTCGAAGGTGATTTCCGATGCCCGCAATCCGTCAACAGTCGGATAATCGCGGGTGCTGATGCCGTCCGAATTCTTATCGACCAAGAAAACGGTCACACCACCCTCGTCGCGCTGACCGCCGCTTGTGCGCGCCGTGACGACGAGTTTGTTCGCCCACGGAGCACCCAGGACAACAGCCTTCTGCCCGTTCAGCACATAGCCGCTGCCATTTTTGGTCGCGGTGGTGGTGAGGTCGGCAAGGTTGAAGCGCCCCTGAGGTTCTGCATACGCAAAAGCAATAACCGCATCGCCGGAGACAATTTCAGGGATCACGGAGTTCTTCTGATCATCCGTTCCGCCATAACGCAGGAAACCGCCGCCGATAATGACCGTTGGCAGATAAGGTTCCACCACGAGCCCGCGGCCAAATTCTTCCATCACGATCATGGTCTCGATGGAAGACCCGCCCAGACCGCCATGGTCTTCAGCGAAAGGAGCCGCCAGGATGCCCAGCTCCGCAAATTGCTTCCAATAATCTTCGCGCCAGCCGCTGTCGCTCGACGTGATTTTGCGACGGGTGTCGAAGTCGTAATTGTCTTGGATGAAACGCTGGACGCTATTGCGAAGGAGCGTTTGTTCTTCCGAAAAGGAAAAATCCATGATTACTGCCTTTCCTCACAGTTCCTATTGTTCTTGCGCTGCCGCCTTAAAGGCCTAACACCATCTTGGCGATGATGTTGTGCTGAATTTCATTACTACCGCCATAGATCGATGTTTTGCGGGTATTAAAATATCCCGCCGCAACACCGTCAGCGTGTTCAGGACCGACCGGAAACTCGTTATAGCTGCCAAGGTCCATGTTCTGAAGGTTGGGATGGGCATAATGGCCAACCGCCTCGATTGTCAACTCGGTAATCCGCTGTTGGATCTCGGTGCCCTTAATCTTCAGGATGGAAGATTCAGGCCCAGGGCCCTTTCCTGCATTCTCCGACGCCAGCGTGCGTAATTCAGTGAACTCAAGCGCGGTCAGGTCCACTTCCAGCTCACTGAGCTTCAACTTGAACGCATCATCATCGAAGAGCGACTGCGTGCCGTCTTGTTCGCCTTTGGCGATTTCCTTCAGACGATCGATTTGTTTCTTCGAACGTGAAACAGCGGCGATGCCCGACCGCTCATGGCCCAGAAGGAATTTGGCATAGGTCCAGCCCTTATTCTCTTCACCAATCAGGTTTTCTGCCGGCACCTTCACATCCGTGAGGAACACTTCATTCACTTCATGGCTGCCGTCGATGGTGATGATCGGGCGCACTTCGATACCCGGCGTGTTCATATCGATCAGCAGAAACGAGATGCCTTCTTGCGCTTTCGCATCCGGATCGGTTCGAACCAGACAGAAGATCCAGTCCGCGTGCTGCGCCAATGTGGTCCATGTCTTGGAGCCATTGACAATGTAATGGTCACCTTCGCGGACGGCTTTGGTTCTCAAGGAAGCCAAGTCGGACCCGGAGCCAGGCTCGGAATATCCCTGACACCACCAGTCATCGCCGGACAGAATTCCCGGAAGGAAACGTTTCTTCTGCTCTTCATTGCCGAAGGTGTAAATAACCGGGCCGACCATCGCGACGCCGAACGGAAGAACGGGAATCGTGCCAGCGGCACCGTTTTCTTCGTTCCAGATGTATTTTTGAGCGGGCGTCCAATCGGTTCCACCGTGCTCAACAGGCCATGAAGGCGCGACCCATCCCTTCGTGTGAAGGATACGATGCCAAGAGAGGAAATCCTCTTTGGACATTTCACTTCGGGTTTTAATTTCTTTGAGATGTGCCGGGTAATTCTGATCGATGAAGTCTCTAACTTCGTCACGAAACGCGAGTTCGTCCGGGGTGAATTCCAGGTCCATATCCAACTCTCCAGAAAATTTAAGAACGGCGCACTGGCATCAATGCTCTCATGCGCAGGCTTTCCGCCGAAATTTGCCGGGATCATACTGCTCGTTATCGCCTTTGCAAGAGTGCGAATTGACCATTTTTGACCACGGTTCAAGCACTTACGCCATGACGTAGCGTCATTAACCATTTTCACATGCATTGTAATCGTGGGCCATTCCCTTGGCGATGGCCCCGAAGCTCTGGTATAGGGCCCGATTGACAATCATGGCGGCAAAGGCGCGTTTGGTGAGGACGCGCCAATTTGACTGGCTGCCAAGTTACCGGGCTGTATGGAAATAACCCTTTCAGATCAATGGCATATGTGGATCACTTTCGGTGTGATCGGAATTGCTGTTGGGCTGTATATCCTTGACCGATTCTCAATCGAAATCGTTTCGGTTGGACTTGTGATCCTGCTAGTGGCGATTTTTCACTTCTTTCCCTTTGTGGGCGAAGACGGAAAGACGCTTGGATCTACCGAATTGCTCGCGGGCTTCGCGAATCCGGCGCTGTTCGCGATCATGGCGCTTCTTGTGTTAGGCCAAGGATTGTTTCATTCCGGCGCCCTTGAGGGGCCGACACGGTGGCTCGCGGGCCACGCCGAAACCATGCCGACCATTACGCTGGTCGGGGCGTTTTTCTTGGTCATGATCATGAGTGCGCTTTTGAACAACACGCCGGTTGTGGTGATGTTCATCCCCATCATTGCGGCAATCGCGGGCCAACAGAATCAGGCAACCAGCCGCGTGATGATGCCGCTCAGCTTCTTTGCCATTTTCGGCGGCATGCTCACCTTGATCGGTTCCTCGACGAATCTTCTAGCAGCACAGACCATGGCCAATATGGGGGCCGGCAAAATTGGTTTCTTCGACTTCACGATAATCGGCATGGGCCTCGCGTCAGTGGGCGCATTTTACGTGCTCTTTATCGCCAAGTATCTGATCCCCGACCGCAGCTCCATGGCAGGTGAAATCGGCGTTTCCGACGGGCGGCAATTCATTGCTCAAATCGACCTCACCCCCGGGCATACCTTTGTTGGCATGCAGTCGGTTTCAGGCATGTTTCCAGATCTGCCCGACATCACGGTTCGGATGATTCAGCGTCACGAAACCCCACTTCTGCCACCCTTTGAAAACGTGACATTACGGACAGGCGATACGCTCATTGTGGCTGCCACACGGCAAAAACTCAGCGAGCTTCTCGCCAGCAAGGATGCCCCCATGGCCGGCGTGATCGATGCCGCGAAAATGGGGCCCGATGACGCGGAAACGTCACGCACCGAAGAGCTTGTGCTGGCGGAAGCGGTGGTGGCCCCAGGGTCGCGCATGGTTGGCGTAAGCCTTGCGCAGATCGGCTTCCACTATCAAACCGGTTGTATCGCCCTGGGCATACAAAGACGCAGCCGCATGATTCGCATCAAGATGCGCGACATGCGCCTGGAAGCTGGCGATGTGCTTTTGGTTTTCGGCAGTCAATCCAACATCGAAGGCCTTCGGGCCAACAGGGATGTCCTGTTGCTGGACTGGTCGAAGAAATCCGTCCCCAAAGTCTCTCATGCAGAGCGCGCGCAAATCATCTTCTTGGGAACGATCACAGCCGCCGCTACGGGCTTTATGCCAGTGGTGCTGGCCGCCCTTTTCGGTGCCGGATTGATGGTCGCCACGGGGTGTCTCAACATCCGGCAAGCAGGACGGGCATTTGACCGGCAGATATTCTTGTTGGTGGGAGCTTCCCTCGCGATGGGAACCGCCATGCAGGCTACGGGAGGTGCGCTCTATTTGGCGGAATCTCTTGTGGGATTGCTTCAGAATGCGGGCGTTTCCGTTATTTTGTCGGCGTTCTTCTTGCTGGTTGCGATGCTCACGAATGTTCTGAGCAACAACGCGACCGCCGTCTTGTTCACGCCTGTGGCAGTCAATACGGCCATAGAACTTAATGTGGACCCTATGATTTTCGTGATTGCCGTGATTCTGGCGGCAAACACATCATTTGTGACGCCAATCGCTTACCAGACCAATTTGCTTGTCATGGGGCCCGGACACTACAAATTCCGCGATTTTGTGGTCGTTGGCGGCCCGCTTGCTTTGATCATCTGGGCTACATTTTCCCTCTTGGCGCCCTGGTACTATGGATTACACTAGGCCCCTGTTCGGAAGCGCCCCAAAAGACCATGCTAAACTGGCGAACCGGGGTAAATGAGAAGGGACTTGGCCGTTGACGCAGCAGCCGGTGACGAAATTTCCGCAGTTCTATCTGACGGCGCCTGCGACCTGCCCTTACCTTGAGGGCAAGCTGGAACGGAAAGTGTTCACGCAACTGCTCGGACCGGCCGCCACGACCCTCAATGATGCTCTGACCCATGCCGGGTTCCGCCGCAGCCAAAGCATCGCCTACAAGCCGGCCTGCGACGGCTGCTCTGCCTGTATTTCTGTTCGGATCGTTTGTCCGTATTTCGACTACACCAAATCTTTCCGCCGCATTCTCAAGCGGAACGAAGATCTGCGCGTGGAACCGGTGGTTGCCCATGCCACCGAAGAGCAATTCGATCTGCTGCAGCTTTATTTAAAAACCCGTCACCCAGCCGGCGGGATGACGGAAATGGACGAACACGACTATGCGGCCATGGTCGAAGACACATCCGTCCTGACAAGAATCATCGAATACAGACTACCCTCCGAAGGACGTCATCGTAAGGGACAGCTCGTTGCCGCTTCCCTGACAGATGTGTTGGATGACGGACTATCTATGGTCTACAGCTTCTTCGATCCGGAACACGCCAAGAGGGGACTTGGTACACACATGATCCTCGATCATGTAAATTTAGCCGTCTCAAAGGGCCTTGATCACGTTTATCTGGGCTATTGGGTTCAGCACAGTCCAAAAATGGCTTACAAAGCACGCTTCCGCCCGCTAGAAGCCCTTACGGGAAATGGGTGGCGCCCGCTCTAGATTTCACCGGTGGAATTGTTGGTTAGGGGATAAGGCAGACCACAAGAGTCTGCCTTAAACATAATTGAGGAGTAGTTCGCGATGGATCGCAGGCAAGCGCTGAAAAAGACAGCCGGGATTGCCGCTGGCGTAGGATTGGCAGCAGGACTTGCGGCTTGCGACAATGGCGGCAACTCGGCAGCAACGGACGGGGTCGCGGCACCGGCTGTTGTCAAAAAGAAACTGAACCTGAAAATGGTGACCACTTGGCCGAAAGGGTTGCCGGGCCTTGGTGAGTCGCCGGAGCGCATTGCCGAACGCATGGAAGTAATGACCGACGGTGCGGTCAAAATCAAAATCTACGCCGCAGGTGAGTTAGTTCCGGCCTTCGAGGCATTCGATGCGGTGTCCACCGGCCAGGCGGATATGTATCACGGCGCCGAATATTATTGGCAAGGCAAGTCCAAAGCGTTCAATTTTTTCACAGCCGTTCCTTTCGGCCTGACGTCTACGGAGAATAATGCTTGGATCTATCACGGCGGCGGCCAGCAGCTGTGGGATGAGCTTTCTGCAAAGTTCAACATCAAAGCCATGCCGGCCGGGAACACGGGCGTTCAAATGGGTGGCTGGTTCCGAAAAGAGATCAACACGCTCGACGATTTCAAAGGCTTGAAAATGCGCATGCCGGGCCTCGGTGGCGAAGTTCTTCGCAGGCTGGGTGCTAATGCGGAAGCACTTGCCGGACCGGAAATTTTCCAGGCACTGCAACAGGGCCGGATCGATGCGACCGAATGGGTTGGTCCGTGGAATGATCAATCCATGGGCTTTTACCGGGTGGCCAAATATTACTATGTTCCCGGCTTTCACGAACCCGGATCGACGCTGGCAGTCGGCATAAACCTGAAAGTCTGGAACGACATGTCCGAAAGCCAACGCATGATCCTGAGCCAAGCCTGCATGGCGGAAGACAGTTTTGGGTATGCGCAGTTCAACCACTTCAACGCCGGGGCGCTCAGAAACCTTGTCGAAAAGCACGATGTGAAAATCCGCAGCTTTACCCCCGAAGTGAACACGGAGATCGCGCGCATTTCCGGCGAGGTGGTCAAGGAAACAGCGGAAACCGACGAATTGACCATGCGGATCTACCAGAGCTTCCTCAAAGCGCGCAGTGACGGCATTGCCTGGTCTCAGGTGGCCGACGAAGCCTATATGCGGGATCGCCGCCTGCCTTACGACTACGGTTGATCGTCTCTGTTAGGTCGATGGGGGATCATCAGTGGGCAGCCTAAAACCAATCGCAAATGCAATCGATCGCCTCAACCAGGGCATAGGGTCCTTGGTTGCCTGGCTGACCCTGATCATGGTGCTGGAACAATTCATCATCGTTCTCATGCGTTACGTATTTGGCGTCGGCTACATCTACATGCAGGAATCGATCGTTTACATGCACGGCCTGCTGTTCCTGCTGGGCGCGGGCTTTACCCTCCTTCACAATGGTCATGTTCGTGTGGACCTCATCTACCGTGAAGCGCCACATCGGCAGAAGGCCCTGACGGACCTACTCGGTTCGCTACTGCTTCTGATCCCTGTGATGATCCTAATTCTGTGGACGGCCTATCCTTATGTGCAAATTTCTTGGTCCGTCTTCGAAGGGTCCAAGGAAACCAGCGGCATCCCAGGTATCTATCTTTTGAAAACAACCATCCTTGTCTTTGCGGTGCTGATGTTGCTGCAAGGCATTTCCATGGCGATCCATTCGGCTCTTGTTCTGTTGGGGGTAGAAGATGCCCCGCCGGAAGAAGCGCAGACGGCGCTTTAGAGCAGGAACGCAGAGATGGATATTCGCGAAACGCTCGACATATTGATGTTTGTGGTCGCCTGCCTGGTGTTGCTGGCAGGCTATCCTGTTGCATTCTCGCTGGCAGGCGTTGCCCTTGCCTTCGCGTTCATCGGCGCTACGCTTGGTGTGTTCGACACATCGTTCCTCGGCTTTCTGCCCCAACGCATCTTCGGCACTATGACGAATGAGGTGCTGATTGCCGTACCGCTGTTCATTTTCATGGGCGTCATGCTGGAACGCTCACGGGTTGCTGAAGAACTTCTCGACACGATGGGCCGCTTGTTCGGCAGTATTCGGGGCGGTTTAGGAATTTCCGTTACGATCGTCGGCGCCTTACTGGCCGCCTCCACCGGCATTGTGGGGGCAACTGTGGTCACCATGGGTTTGCTGTCCCTGCCGACCATGTTGAAGCGCGGCTACGACCCTGCCCTCGCCACCGGCTCGATTAGCGCGGCTGGAACTCTGGGCCAGATCATTCCTCCGTCTATCGTGCTGGTGTTGTTGGGCGATGTCTTGTCGAACTCCCACAACGAAGCTCTGCGCGCCATGGGCGACTTCTCCGGTGACGTCATCTCCGTGGGCGACCTTTTCGCCGGCGCCCTTATGCCTGGGCTGCTTCTGGTCGCGATCTACATTTCGTACCAGATCGTTATGGCGATTGTGTATCCCGAGTCTTCGCCTGCCATTCCTGCCGAAGAACTTGCAGCGGACCGAGAGAACTTGATGGGCCGCGTAATCCGTGCCCTTGTTCCCCCTATCGTTCTGATCGTATCGGTTCTGGGATCGATCTTGGCAGGTATTGCCACCCCAACGGAAGCCGCCGCCGTCGGCGCGGTGGGAGCTATCTTGCTTGCAGGTTACCGCTTCCAGGCACTGGAAGTTGAAGAGATCGCCGCGAGCGGCGGTACGGCCACAGCGACCATGAAAATGGGACCGTGGCCCGGCATTGCCGCCGGTGCCGCCCTTATCGCGCTCCTCACGCTGACCGCCTATGTGGATCTGCGACTGACGCGCGATACCATCTCAGCTGGCGACCAGGCCGGAATTCTGACCGCCCTCGTCCTTTGCGGCATTATTGGATGGGGCGTTTTCGTCAGCCTGCAGAGAGTTTGGCGCAACGGGTGCCTGACCGACGTTATGCAAAGCACCACACAAATCACGTCCATGGTCTTCGTTATTCTGATTGGCGCGGCGCTGTTCAGCCTGGTGTTCCGGGGCCTCGGCGGCGACGAAACAGTGGAGAACTTCCTCAACAGTATGCCAGGCGGTGCCGTCGGCGCCATGATCACCGTCATGATCGTGATGTTCGTGCTGGGCTTCTTCCTCGACTTTATCGAGATTACCTTCGTCGTCGTGCCGCTTGTAGCGCCTGTACTTATGACAATGGGCATCGACCCGGTTTGGCTGGGCGTGATGATGGCAATCAACCTGCAAACATCGTTCTTAACGCCGCCCTTTGGCTTCGCCCTCTTCTATCTGCGGGGTGTTGCACCCGACACAGTCAAAACCACGGACATTTATCGCGGCGTGATCCCATTCGTGTTCCTGCAGATATTGGTACTGGGAATCCTGTCCATGTTTCCGGCCATCGCCACTTGGCTGCCATCCGTGATTTTCTAAAGCCACCAGTTAAGTCTGTTCGGCAATTATTTTCGGTAGATTCGGCTGGCCCGTATGGGCCGTCTGACCGCCGTCCGCGACGACAATACTGCCGGTCATGAACGACGCCTCGTCCGACGCCAAGAAACAAATGATATTGGCCATTTCTTCCGGCGTGCCATAACGTCCAAGCGGGATTCCGGACTGCCAAATCTCTCCTATAGGAGGCTGCAGCAACCCGTCTTCCGTCAGCCCTGTTCGAATAAGTCCAGGGCAAATCGCATTGATGCGAATATTATCCTTACCATGATCAATCGCCATCGACTTTGTATAGTTGATCACAGCCCCCTTCGCCGCGTTGTAAGCGGAGAATGCGTAGTCCCCAAACAAACCAGATATCGAGGCTGTGTTGATAATCGCCCCGCCACCGCGCTTTCGCATTTCTGGGACGGCGGCGCGGCAAGCGTAGTAAATACTATGCAAATCGATCGCTATGACCTTGTGCCAGTCATCCGGTTCTAAATCCGGCGTTTCGGCCAGAGACCCGATACCGGCATTGTTGACCAGGATATCGATCCCGCCGAATTCAGAGACTGTCGCACTAATCAGCGCCTCAACCTCCTCCCGTTCCGCCACGTCCACATGCCGGTATGAGGTATTTTCCGCGCCGCATTCAGTGATGAGTGCCGCCCCCAAGTCATCATTCAAATCCGCGACCATCACGCGCGCGCCCTCACCGGCCATCCGCCGTACCGTCGCGGCACCAATGCCGGACGCGCCGCCAGTGACAACAGCAATCTTGTTCTCAAACCTCATAGGGTCTCCCGTTACCATCGCCCGCAAGCGTTTCGGGAAATGCTACATGAATTTGTTCCGGCGCGGGAAGCCTTTTGGCGGCAGACGTCCTGCATTGCCCCGCGCGCCCAGCCAGTCGCGCAAATCTTCGAACACGCGTTGCCGGCCGCCTGTGTCGATCACGGTAAGACCATCATCAAAATCAAACGTGATCACGTCAGACAAACCGCCGTCCTTGTATTTCTGTAGCTTGACGCCCCGGCCGCGTGTCATTTGCGGCAGGTCTTCCGCTGGGAACAGCAATAGTTTCCGGTTTTCACCGATAACAGCCACATGATCGCCACTGGCGTCAGCGCAAGCCTGTGCCTCCACATCGCCGGACACATTGAGAATCTGTTTGCCGCTGCGTTTCGTTGCGATCACATCTTCTTGCGCAACGATAAACCCATAGCCGGAAGACGCCGCTACCACGAGCTTACCATCGGGCTCATAGACGAAGAGATCCACAATATCTTGCGCTTCGTCCATGTCGGTCATCAGACGTACCGGCTCGCCATTGCCCCGGCCGCCGGGCAGCTTGTCGCAGCCGAGCGTGTAGAACCGTCCATTGGTGGAAAACAGCAGCAACTTGTCGGTCGTCTCCGTATACAGAATAAATCGCGCCCGATCCCCTTCTTTGTATTTGATGTCCCCGGTTTTCTCCACATGCCCTTTCATGGTGCGGATCCAACCTTTTTCCGAACAAATGACAGTGATCGGTTCCTTGGGGATCATCTCCTCGAAATCGATAATGTCAGCGGCCGGCGCATCTTCAAAGCTAGTGCGGCGTTTCCCTAGCTCAGTCTTCTGTCCGAACTTGGCTTTGATCTCTTTTATTTCCTCGGAAATACGCTGCCATTGCAGATCATCAGATTTGATCAAAGCGCGCAGATCTTTTCGCTCGCCCTTGAGCTTACGGTCTTCCTTCTTGATCTCCATTTCTTCAAGCTTCCGCAAACTGCGCAGACGCATGTTGAGGATGGCTTCCGCTTGTGTGTCCGTCAGCTCGAACGTCTTGATAAGCTCTTTTTTCGGTTCATCTTCTTCCCGAATGATGCGGATGACTTCATCAAGATTAAGGTAAGCAATCAAATAGCCTGCCAAAACTTCAAGGCGGTTTTCGATCTTGGCAAGCCGGAACTTGCTGCGCCGGACCAGCACTTCCTGGCGATGGTCCAAAAATGCCTTCAGCACCTCATCCAAGGCCATCACGCGCGGCACACCGTCCGCATCGAGAACATTCATGTTCAGGGAGATGCGCGATTCCAGATCCGACAAGCGGAACAGGCTTTCCATCAACACCGCTGCATCAATGGTGCGGTTCTTCGGCACCAAAACCAGCCGAATATCTTCTGCGGATTCATCCCGCACATCGTCCAACAGCGGCAGCTTTTTGCCTTGGATCAGGTCCGCGATTTTCTCAATGAGTTTTGATTTCTGAACCTGGTATGGAATTTCGGTTACGACAATCTGATAGGCACCGCGCGGCAGTTCCTCTACTTCCCAACGCGCCCGCACGCGGAAACCGCCCCGCCCCGTGCGATAGGCTTCCATAATGCTGTCCTGCGGTTCCACGAGGATGCCGCCGGTTGGCAAGTCGGGCCCTGGAATGTGTTTGACCAGGCTTTCGAGGCGTGCATTCGGCGTCTTGATGAGATGAAGCAATGCATCACAAATCTCCCCCGCATTATGCGGCGGAATGCTGGTGGCCATACCCACGGCAATCCCTGACGACCCATTGGCCAACAGATTAGGAAAAGCGGCCGGCAGCACGACGGGCTCTTCGGCGTCACCATCATAGGTTTCGCGGAAATTGACCGTGTCTTCGTCGATACCTTCCAGCAAGGCTTCGGCGACTGCGGTAAGGCGCGCTTCCGTATAGCGCATGGCCGCCGCGTTATCGCCATCAATGTTTCCGAAATTACCCTGCCCCTCAATCAGCGGATAGCGCACGGCAAAATCCTGCGCCAGCCGCACAAGGGCGTCATAGACCGCCTGATCGCCGTGCGGGTGATACTGACCAATCACGTCCCCCACCACACGGGCTGATTTTTTGAAGCCCGAATTCGGATCGAGCTTCAACTGCCGCATGGCATAGAGCAGCCTGCGGTGGACCGGCTTCAAGCCGTCGCGCACATCGGGCAGCGCCCGGTGCGTAATGGTGGACAGGGCATAGGCCAAATACCGCTCGCTCAGCGCCCGCGAAAGGGGTGTATCCCGAATATCATCTAACGCCGTGACGTTACCCGCCATTTTCACCTCATATACATTGGCCTACTGGACCCTAAACCCCTGACCTTAAATCAGATTCGGGCCTGTTATTGGCAAGGAAATTCTAATGATTTGCCGCGCCCCGCCGCCGCAGCAAGCTTAGCAAATGCTGCCGGGCTTCCGGCAATTCGGCCTGATGGGGCGCCAATATGTGGCGCGTTATGAAAAATTCCGTCATCCGAAATCCATCAAGGATGTCTTGAAGGGTTGGATCGGCATTTTGCGACGACAACAAAAACTCCGGCAAAGGGAGCATCTTGTCTTTATAGGCGGCGCCTGCATGTCTGCTCACCGCGCGGCCGCTGCGTGGCGACACATAGATCAGATCGTTGCTTTCCCCAGTGGCGGCACAAGCGCTGAAATCGAGACCAAAGCCGAGCTCATTGATCAGCGCCAACTCCCAACGCACAAGTAATGCTGGCCAGACCGTGTCATCGTCAATTGTATCCAGCCAAAATTGGAGCCCATGGTATAGCGATGCATGCGCTTCCCGTTCCGGCAGCGCAACCGACGCCAGAGCGGCCACAGCCCGCACACCGGCCAGCGCCAATGGATCTTCAATGAAAGCGGCGGCCCGCGACTTCTCCGGTTCCACGGAAAAAGTTCCCAGGTGCTCGGCAAGGCGCGCGCGCCATTGGACCTTCAGTGAATTTCCTGTTTGAAGAAAACTCCTTAAGTTTTTGGACCGGCCGCCGCGTACCAATCCCATATGGCGTCCGTGTGCTTCCGTCAGCACTTCCAGAATGACCGCCGACTCCCCATGGCGGCGGACGCCAAGGACAATTGCTGAGTCATGCCATTCCATCTGAGCGCGCTCGCCTCACTTCAATCTTGAGGATAATCCAAGCCCATCATCTTATAGCGTTCCGGGTCTTCGCCCCAGCGGCTGCGCACTTTGGCAAACAGGAACAAATGCACTTTGCGCCCTAACGCTTCGGAGATTTCCTTGCGCGCTTCCGCACCAATGGCCTTGATCGTGCGTCCCCCTTTGCCAAGCACAATGGCTTTCTGGCTGTCGCGTTCCACGAAGATGGTTTGTTCGATCTTAACGCTACCGTCTTTCCGTTCCTCCCACGTGTCCGTTTCGATTGTTGAGGCATAGGGAAGTTCTTGATGGAGACGCAAGAACAGTTTTTCACGCGTTATCTCGGACGCAAGCAACCGCACGGGAACATCAGCGGCTTGATCTTCCGGGTAGAGCCACGGTCCTTGGGGCATGCGCGACGCCACGTAGTCGAGGAGATCTTCAACACCGTCCCCATGCAGGGCTGAAATCATGAAGACCTCGTCAAAAACGCCAGAGTCACCGAGCTCTGCCGTCATCCGCAACAGCTCTTCTTTCTGAAGCTCATCGATTTTATTCAGTACGGCAACAACGTTCAGCTCTTTGGATTTCAGCGTTTCGATAATCTCGCGCACTTGTGCGTTCGCTTTCTTGTTCGATGGAGTCCATTGAGCCGCATCGATCAGAAAAATCACAAGATCCGCTTCCGCCGTGCCGCCCCAAGCCGCATCGACCATCGCCCGGTCAAGCTTACGCTTGGGCTCGAAGAGGCCGGGCGTGTCTACGAAGATGATTTGAGCATCGCCTTTCATCGCAACGCCACGCAGCAACGCCCGCGTGGTTTGTACCTTGTGTGTGACGATGGCCACCTTCGAGCCCACAAGACGGTTCAACAGCGTGGACTTGCCCGCATTTGTGGCGCCGATGATCGTAGCAAATCCGCAGACGGAAGACTCTGGCAATGGCGTGCTCATTGGGGATCGCCTGTCACCGGCCAAATGCCTGCCTCGCGCAGCATGGTTTCCGCCGCCGCTTGCTCCGCACTGCGCTTCGATGCCCCTTTTGCTTCCGCGGCCGGAAGCCCGGACAAAACGGCTTTCATCACAAATTGAGGGGCATGATCCGGCCCCGAACGCGTGACCAATTCATAAACCGGTGGCGCCAGGCCGCGCGCTTGCGCCCATTCTTGAAGTGTCGTCTTAGCGTCCCGGGGAATCACATCCAAAGCGGCGACGCGTTCGCTCCAGTACCGCATGATGAAGTTTTGCGCCGGTGCAAGACCGCCGTCCAAATACAAAGCACCGATCACCGCTTCGCATGCATCCGCGACAATCGCCTTAAGAGATCGATCGTTGACCAGCCTATGTTCGCCCTGCCCGATCCGTAGAAATGTTTCCAGCTCGATCTCGCGTGCCACCAGTGCCAGCGTGTCTTTGCGCACAAGCGCGTTAAGACGCGGCGCAAGCCCCCCTTCCTTTTCCTTTGGAAAGCGGCGCACCAGCACATCGGCAATCACCAGGCCCAGAACACGGTCCCCCAAGAACTCGAGCCGTTCGTAGTCCAAGGCACTTTGCTGCTGCCGCTGTGCGGTTGCAAAAGATGCGTGGGTCAGCGCTTCAATCAGGAGCTCTCGGTCCTTAAACGCGTAGCCCAACCGTTCTTCTAGCGTATCGAGTTTCTGCGCCTCGACACCATTTTTTTTGGCCATGGGCTATTCGATGAATTGGAAAATTCTGCTGAAACGTGCAGCAGGGAACCAGCGCCAAACTTCCCAGAACCGGGCGCTGCCGTCGGTTGAGAAGAACAGCATATCGGCTCGCCCAACGAGGTTTTCGTAAGGCACGAAACCGACGCCGTTACGGAATGGCGGCACGCGGCTGTCCGTGGAATTGTCGCGATTGTCCCCCATCATGAAATAGTGACCCGCCGGCACCACATATTCAATTGTGTCGTCCCATTCGCTGGTGCGCACATCTCGTGTGTAATAGGAACGTCCATTGGGCAGCGTTTCCAGATAGCAATTGTACCTATACTGACCACGATTGGTGCCATCATCGCACAGCTTGGACTCTACACGCTTGCGCGGCACGGCCGTGCCATTGATATACAGAACGCCGTTTTTCATTTGCACGCGATCACCGGGCATGCCGATCAAACGCTTGATATAATCCGTACGCCCATCACTCGGCAGCTTGAAGACAATCACGTCACCGCGTTCCGGCTCGCCCGACAGAACGCGCCCGCCAAACAGGTTCGGGCTCCAAGGCAGTGAGTGGCGGCTATAGCCATAAGCAAATTTCGACACGAATAAATAGTCTCCCACCAACAATGTGGGGATCATCGACCCGGACGGAATATTGAATGGTTGGAAGAAGAAGGCGCGTATCACGACGGCGATCAACAGCGCGTAGCCAATGGTACGAATAGTATCCAACCAGGCGTCCGGCTCTTCATGGGGTGCTGCCGCGCTAGGCGTGGCTGTAAAATACGCGTAGCCAGAATTCGCAACCGATGCCCGCGTGAAAGCTTTCGTCAGGGTGATCTGCGTATCGCTATCGATAGACTTAACGCCATAAACCTCTGTGCCACCATCAATCCGGATTTTGGCGGGAGCGCCCCCCTCTGCCGCCGACAATGACGACCAGGAGGTGTTGTCCCCCACCAATTGGTCAGAGCCTTTTTTGATGGACACGGTCCCCGACACATAGGCGTCGCTATTGCGCCCGGTAAAGAGCCCCGTAATGGGCGCAACCCATCTGGTCAGTGTTTCTTTTATGTTGGTTTCCGTGGTGACACTCAAAATGACCTACCTAGGGACAGACCCAATACCCAATAAATATCTAAACGACGCTCTGCGGCGCTGGTGCTTCCATCGGCACCGGCACGGCGGAAATAATTACAATAGCCTGAGCCATTGGAAAATCATCAGTAATTGTAAGATCGATCTGCGGCTGCATACCGTTTGGCGTCAGCTCCTGCAGCCGTTTTTGCGCGCCCCCCGTTAGCGCCAGCGTAGGACGGCCGGATGGCAGATTGACAACACCCATATCCCGCCAAAAGACGCTTTGACTGACGCCTGTGCCGAGCGCCTTGGAACACGCCTCTTTCGCGGCAAAGCGCTTTGCGAATGACGCGGCGGGATTCTTGTATTGTCCGGCGCGGGTGCGCTCCACATCCGTGAAAACACGATACAGAAAACGATCGCCATGACGCGCCAAGGTCTTTTCGATCCGGCGAATGTCGATCAAATCGTTTCCAATACCAAGTATCATGGCAGTCCCTTACGCGGAGGCCTGGCCGGTGACATTGTTGCGGGCCTGATCCATCAATGCCCGCATCCGCCGGATAGCCGAATCAAGGCCACCGAATATGGCCTCACCAACAAGGAAGTGACCAATATTCAGTTCTACCAATTGGGGGATTTCGGCGACCGGCCCTACCGTGTCAAAACCAATGCCATGACCTGCATGAACTTCCAGGCCAAGCTCTTCGCCCGCTTGAGCCGCCTCTTGAAGACGCCCCAATTCATGTGCAGCATCCTCGAAACGGCCTTCATGCATGGCATCGCAATAAGCACCAGTGTGAAGCTCCACCACCGGCGCGCCAAGGGCTTTCGCTACAGCAAGCTGAACCGGATGAGGATCGATAAAGAGCGACAAGCGTATGCCCGCGTCGATCAAGTCCCGAACATAAGGGGCCAGATGATTATGGCCCGCAGCAGCATCGAGCCCGCCTTCCGTGGTCAGCTCCTCCCGCTTTTCAGGAACCAGGCAAACCGCATGGGGCTTGTGACGCAATGCGATGTCCAGCATTTCGTCCGTCGCCGCCATCTCTAGGTTCAGAGGCACATCGATATCGTCCACCAGGCGATGAATATCCTCATCCCCAATATGCCGGCGGTCTTCCCGCAGGTGAGCCGTAATGCCGTCCGCGCCTGCTTCGACGGCAAGCCTTGCTGCCCGCAAGGGGTCCGGGTGACCACCACCACGCGCATTCCGGATGGTGGCCACATGATCGATGTTGACCCCCAACCTTAGTTTCCGTGTTGAATGAATCATCATTGCCAACGTCCCTTACGCATTCAAACCGCGGCTGCCATGCTTCACGGCAGGCAACGCGGCCAATTCGGGCGGTAATTCGTCAGGATTAAATGCTGGAATATCCAGCTGTGCGAGCGCGACCATGGGCACATCCAGATCCAATGCACCGCCAGACCGGTCGATGATGCAGGCAGCTGCAACCACATTGCCGCCATGGGCACGGATCGACGCGATGCATTCTCGAGAGGACAGACCCGTCGTCACAATGTCTTCCACCATCAAGACCGTTTGCCCAGGCTGAAGCGAAAAGCCACGGCGTAACTGAAACTCGCCGTCCTCCCGTTCCGTGAAGATGCACGGAACACCCAGCGCCCGCGCCGTTTCATAGCCGGGGATGATCCCGCCAACGGCCGGTGACACGACGATGGACGGCTTTTCTGTGAGCGCCCCCATCACCTTTTCGGCAAGCGCACGGCAAAGGCGTTCCGTCCGGGCCGGATGCATAAAGACCAAGGATTTGTTCAAGTAAGTGCTGCTGTGCTTGCCGGAAGATAAAATGAAATGCCCTTCAAGCAGCGCATCGCTTTCCCGAAATTCTCTTAAAACGTCTTCTGTCTTCATATTCTGTCCTTAGCCTCTAACGCGCTCGACGGAACTTACACCGTTTGCTGCATTTAGGGCGGCGATAATTGTATTGAAGTGTTTGACGTCCTTTACCTCAATATCCACCAGCAGCTCAAAAAAGTCCGCGCGGCGGTTAATCAGCTTTAAGTTACTGATATTCCCGGCATTTTCGGCGATGATCGTAGAAATCGTGCCCAGTGCCCCCACCTCGTTGCCAAGAACGATGCGCATACGGCCTGAAAAACCGAGCGTATTTTCGGTCCGGTCGGACCAGGACACGTCCAGCCAGCGTTCCGGCACATCCGAGAATTGCTCCAGCGTCGCGCAATCAATGGTGTGCACGGTAATGCCATGGCCCGGCGTCTTGATGCCCACAATGCGGTCGCCCGGCAAGGGGTGGCAGCACGGCGCAATATGAACCGCCAGCCCCGGCGTAAGCCCCTTGATGGCAACCGTCGGCTCGCCGGGCTTCTCCGGAAGGATGGGGCGTTCCATGACCGCGTCCTCTCCCGTTTTCATTTTCTGCGGAAACAAAATGGCGAGTACATCGGCACTGCTGACTTCGGCCTGACCCACCAAGACGTAAAGCTGCTCCGCTTTCTTCAACGAATATTGCTTAAGCGCAGGACGCAACCGTTTCGCCGAAAATTTTTCGCCCAATTTTTCGAATGCGCGCTCCAATATCTCCAAGCCGAGCTGCTTGAACTCGTCCATCTTGGCCTGACGGGTAAAGCGCCGGATGGCCGAGCGCGCCTTGCCCGTGGCCGCCATGGATTCCCAGGCCGGCAATGGTCCTTTCATCTTAGTACGGATAATTTCGACACCGTCGCCATTACGAAGCCGCGTTCCGAGCGGCATGTGGCGCCCGTTGATTTTGGCGCCCACACAACTGTCGCCGAGTTCCGTATGAACCGCATAGGCGAAGTCAATGGGGGTGGCTCCACGCGGCAGGGCAATCAGCTCCCCTTTTGGGGAAAAGCAGAACACTTGATCCTGGAACATCTCAAGCTTGGTATGTTCGAGGAATTCCTCTGCGCTGTCACCATGTTCCAGCATGCCCACAATGTCGCGCAGCCAGCGATAGGGGTTGCCATTCGCGCCGCTTAGACCGTTGACGCGGTCCTTATAGCTCCAATGCGCGGCCACACCCATTTCCGCCACTTGATGCATTTCCTGTGTACGGATTTGCAGCTCGACGCGCTGTTTCTCAGGGCCAATCACGGTTGTGTGCAACGACCGATAGTCGTTACGCTTGGGCGTCGAGATGTAGTCTTTGAAGCGGCCCGGCACGGCAGCCCATGTTCTGTGCAGAACACCGACGGCACGATAACAGTCTTCCACATTGGGAACGATCACACGGAAGCCAATAATGTCCGACAGCTGCTCAAACGAAATGGCCTTCGTTTCCATTTTTCGCCAAATAGAAAAAGGCCGTTTTTCGCGCCCCAGCACCTCGGCGTCGATATCGTTCTCCACCAGCTCTTTCTTCAAAGCGCGGGCAATACGATCCATGATGTTGCCGCTCTCTGACCGCAAGAACTCCAGCCGTTTGAGAACTGATTTGCGTGCGGATGGATTAAGCTCCTGGAACGACAGGTCCTCAAGTTCCTCGCGAATTTCTTGCATGCCCATGCGGCCGGCGAGCGGCGCGTAGATGTCCATGGTTTCCTGAGCAATACGCCTGCGCTTTTCTTCCTTTGGCACGAAATTCAGCGTACGCATATTGTGCAGCCGGTCAGCCAGCTTCACCAGCAAGACACGCACATCTTTCGACATGGCCACCAACAGCTTGCGGAAGTTTTCCGCCTGTTTGGACGCTTCGGAAGTGAGTTCCAGCTGGGAGAGCTTGGTAACGCCATCCACAAGCTTGGCCACTTCGCCGCCGAACGCATCGTTGATCTCGTCATAGGTGGCGTGTGTGTCCTCAATCGTATCGTGCAACAAAGCAGTGACGATCGTTGAGGTGTCCAAACGAAGGTTGGTAAGAATCCCCGCCACTTCCAGCGGATGGGCAAAGTATGGATCGCCCGAATGACGGGTTTGGCTGCCATGGGCCTTCATGGCAAACACATAGGCCTTGTTGAGGAGATCCTCGTCGGCGTTGGGGTCGTATCCTTTGACGCGGTCGACCAGTTCATATTGCCTGATCATGCGCCAATACCTTCAAGGACGAATTGGAAAACGCACGCGCCCGCCGCGCCGGGCCCCCGGCGCTTGTGGAATATATCAGCGTTGGTTTCGGTCTTAGAGACCTTCTTGCGGTTCTGGGTCAACTTCTGGTGCTGGCGGGTTGGCTGCCCGGCGGGCTGATTCTTGCTGCAACCCGCGCAACAGTTCCTCTTCCGTCATCCTGTCCATTTGCGGCGGTGCTTGTTCCTCGCCGGACATCAGCAGCCGCATATCGTTTTCTTCTGGCTCATCGACTTCAACATGGCGCTGCATGCTGTGGATAAAGTCTTCGCGCAGATCGTCGGATTTCACCGTTTCTTCAGCGATCTCACGCAAGGCGACGACAGGGTTTTTGTCGTTGTCGCGATCGATCGTCAGCGCGGCGCCTGCGGACATGGCGCGCGCACGCTGCCCTGCCAACAAAACCAGCTCAAATCGGTTTGAGACTTTTTCCACGCAATCTTCAACGGTGACCCGCGCCATATGCTACAGCTCCAGCTATTTCGGATGAACCCGCTATTTAAGCGGTTCCCAGGCTTTTTGCAACTGCGTTATCAAGGCCATTTTGAAGTTAATAATGAGTTATCCGAGCCTTTGGGCACGATTTTGAGGATCCAAGGCCTTTAGCAGCGAAAATCCGGATTTTTTGGACACTGGATGGCGCCAGGCAGGCGCGATTTCCAGAAGCGGCTTAAGGACAAATGCGCGCAGATGAAGACGGGGATGCGGCAGGACCGGCCCCTTTTTGCCGTTGCGGACCGCTCCCCTAAAGTCAATGAGGTCGAGGTCGATCGACCGGGGCTCGTTGGGCACCTGCCGCCGCCGCCCCAGTTGCCGCTCTATGCGATGCAATTCGATAAGGAGAGCTTCGGGCCCCGTCCCAGACCTAATCTCGATCACCATGTTGAGAAATTTGGGATCTGCCGCATTTGGGACAGCATCCGTCCGGTAAAAGGAAGACCAGCGCCTCACCCCCAATCCGCGCTCATCCATCAGCCGAATGGCCTGAAGCATCATTTCCGCAGGTTCACCGGCTTTGCCGGGCTTATTGCTGCCCAGTCCGACATAGATCATTCGGTTTTCTCATCTCAAGAAGTTGAAAAGGCGAGAGCAGCTTTGTGAAACAGCTAGCTGCGAAGCACCCCATATAAAGAGACTTGATTTTTTGCGTCGATCCGACGGGATCCTAAAAGCGATTTGCGACCTTTGGAGCTCGAATATAGGGCGCTTAGGAGAAAAAACATGAACTTTTCCCCCAGCGAAAGGGCCGCCATCTTCATTGACGGCGCAAACCTTTTCTCTGCCGCCCGCGCCTTGGAACTGGATATCGATTACAAAAAGCTCCTTGGATATTTCGAACGGCGGATGATGCTGGTAAGGGCGCTTTACTACACCGCACTGTCCGACGATCAAGAATATTCGCCGGTACGGCCCCTCGTGGATTGGCTGGACTATAACGGTTTCACCGTCGTGACGAAGCCGATGAAGGAATATGTAGACAATTACGGACGCAAAAAGCTGAAAGGCAATGTGGACATTGAGCTGGCCGTGGATGTGATGGAGATGCTTAAGGGCGTTGACCACATCATCCTTTTCTCCGGCGATGGTGATTTTCGGCGGTTGGCGGAAGCCGCCCAAAAACAATGCTGCCGCGTTACAGTGGTGTCTACGCTTAAGACAGAGCCGCCAATGATTGCCGATGAGCTGCGCCGGCAAGCAGACCTGTTTATCGATTTGGCCGATCTGGCGGTTGATATTCGCCGCGAAAATGGCGCCCACGAGTCAGCAGCGCGAACGGCTCATGCGGCACGCAAAACCCCGGAAATGACGTCAGCGGTCAAATAGCGCAAGAAAAACCCCGGTGCCGAAGCACCGGGGGATGGGAGGGACCGACATACGGCCTAGGGGTCGTTAGTACTTCAGACTGACTTCAACGCCCCAAGTACGGGCAAAGGTGACTTGTCCGAAGTAGAAAGGTCCGGCGTTCACTGCACCGGTTGGACGCGCTCCGCCATGGAATGCATCGCGCACAAACCCAGTGACCGAAAGTTGCGTTCCATCCAGCTGGCTTACTTCACTGACCATCCCGACGGAAAAATCGACCTGGGTATAGGACTCATTGGTATCGCGGCGGAACGGATCCCGTCCCAGGCGTACCGGAGAGGTAAAGAATTCATCGGTATACTTAACATTGAAGCCACCGATGATTTGGCTCGCTGTATTCGGCACCGGATGCACATACTCCCCGCCAAAAGCGAGCGTCCATTCGGGTGCGCGGCGCAGTTCAGCCGTGTTGGAAATGTCGATGGGGTTACCGAAGGAATCCTCATCCACAAAAGAGTCAAACTCTGCATTCAGATATCCGACCGCTGCGCGCAGGGTCAGATTTTCGACAGGGATCGCGAGCGCTTCAAGTTCCACGCCCCACAGTGTCGCAGAAGCTGCGTTTGACGTGATGGTCACCGTCTCGGGCACGCTTGTCGCCCCGATAAAGGTGGTCAACCGCTCTTCCTGTTTGTCGTTGTACTTTGTCCAGAAAAATGTGGGGTTGAACCGCAGCCGTTGGTCGAACCATTCCGTCCGGAATCCGACTTCCACGTTCCGCACGGTTTCTTGGTCGAACGGTGTGTTCACCACGGTGAAAACCGTACCACGCCCGTCGAAACCGCCACTGCGAAATCCGCGAGTCCAGCTGGCATACCCAAATATGTCATCGTTAAACTGATAATCCAAAATGACACGGCCCGTGGGGGACGCCCAGTTCTTGCTGCGCCTCAAAATCCGGAAAGGCGTCGCGGTTGGATCACCTGGGTCAACAAAGGCGGGAATGAAGTCTGCCGCGCTCGGCACGCCCACAACACCGTCGAGCGTGTCGTCAAAGTTGACACGATCCATGGTGAAGTCTTTTTCTTCATAGGTGAAGCGGAACCCGCCGGTAATGCGGAACTTATCCGTTACCTCATAGATCCCTTCCGCGTAGGCGGCATAGGCATCCACATCTTGCTCAGAAGCAAAGATGCCCGCAGGTGCGCCGCCGAAGGTAATGGACGGGCGCGGGAAGCCGGGGACAAATCCGATACCACCATCCAATTGGTATTTGGTCGTTAGGTAATAGAGACCAGCCACATAGTTGAATGGGCCGCTATGGTTTGTTGTGATCCGCAGCTCTTGGCTGAACTGGCGAAACTCCTGCTGCCGGTTTGCCGTAAAGGCCAGCAAGCCATCCGTAAACCCAAGAAGCGGATCGGTCAGAACGCCGGGGCCGATCGGCAGCGTGCCGGTGTTCTCTTCAATCAGAGATTCATCGTTTTCCATGAAGCCGCTGATAGAAGTGACGGTAAAGTCTCCAACGTCCCAGTTTACTTCGAGGATCGCGTTCCATCCATCAATGAATGTCTTGAACGGATAGCCTGACCCTGGACCGAACGATGTCTTGAAATCATTTGCCGCCGCCACATCGAAACTGCCCGATTTACATGCGGACGCTTCGGAAGCACCGAACAAATCGCAAATATTGGCTGGACTGGTCAGATCCGCACGCCCAACCGCAAGCAAATCGGCGTTCGGCACCGTTAGATTCAATTGGGGCGGCCCGATGCGATCGTCATTAAACGTATCGAAGCTGAAGAGCGCTTCGAATTCAGGCGTCGGCTCCCAAAGTACGGCACCACCGATTGCGACGTAGTCTTCGCCCTCATCCCGTTCCCCGGTCCGCGCATTGCGCGTGGCAAAATCACCCTTGTTGCGAAAGGCATAGACTTTGACGGAAAACTGATCCGCCAACTGAGGAAGGTTGAGCACACCGCCAAAGTCGCGCTGATTATAACTGCCAAGCCGTGTATTGAGCGTAACGCCCCATTCGCCAGTAGGGCGGGTCCGGCGGATATTGACGGCACCGCCAATCGTGTTGCGTCCGAAAAGCGTGCCTTGCGGCCCCCGCAGAACCTCAATCTGTTCAATATCAAAGATCTCGACCGACGCCCCTGCCCCGGAACCTAGGAATACGCCGTCGACGGAGATGCCGACGGTCGGCTCGAAGCTTTTTTCAACTTCAGAGAAATTGAACCCGCGGATGGAAACAGCCAACTGGCCGCCGGTGAAACCGCCGTCTCCCAATTCCACATTCGGCAGGAAGCGATCCAGGTCCGATAAGTTTTCATTGAATGTACGTTCGATAAAACTCTCGTTGAATGCCGTCACCGCGACAGGAACAGACTGCAACGTCTCTTCTCTTTTCCGTGCACGGACCAATATCTCGTCCATAGCGGCATAAGCAATGCCCACTTCCACCACCGTGAACGCGGCAACGCTTGCCGCCAACGCATACTTCATTTTCTTTCGTCCAAACACGATTCCCGATACCTCCCCTGTTTAAGACTGTTTTTGTTGCCATCGACGTGTGTGAGCTTGCAAAAATGCGCATTCCCATCCGTCTATTTTCAATGTGTTTGAGTGATTAGCCGACCGGCCCCGGCCAAACGCATGGGACTGCCCCATCGCGGCCTCGCGATCTTTCTTTTTCCTCCACCCTTTTTCACGGCGCTTTCGTTCCGTTCAGAAACCAATTTCGGTCTCCGGCGCCGGTATTTTGTTATGACACCGAGGGGGAACACTGATTTTTACAATCAGCATGCAAATCCTTGCAGCACTTCGGCCAATCTTTGGTCGAAACCAAAAGCAATTCTCTATACCGACGCTGCGGAACCCCATATGATGGTGCTCTTTATAAACACAACAATTGGACCAAAGTGGCTGAGAGCTGTCTGCTCTCGAATCTGAGAGGTTGGGGAGACCAAGAAGATGCAAATGGCGGTCACGCGGCCATACACTCTTCTGGAAGAGGAGCTGAGATCGGCCCAAAACATCAAAGAAGCCGCCCCCATTCTGAAATCCATTGGCGAGCTTGTGGGGCTGACCTATCCGGCCTGTGTCGACGATTATTCAAAGACCCGCCTGTTGGCCGACGAGGAAGGCCAAGTCTTAGCGGAAACATTCGGGTGGGAACGAAGTTTCATGGACGATTGGGTCAACAACAAACTCAATCTGGTTGATCCGCTTGGCGCCGCTTGCCGCTTCAGCACAAAACCCTTCGTCTGGGACGCAGCCGCCGTTACCAACATGGTGGAAACCAACAGCAATGCGAAGTGGCACCTTACGCCGGAGCGCGGCATCCAAGGGGGCATTTACGTTCCCATTCACATGCCGCTCTGCCGATTGAGCGCGGTCAACTGGGTCTCGCGCAATCAGAAAACGGACCTTGCCGCCATCTTCGAAAGATACGGTACCTATTTAAGGATGGTGTCTCTGGTGTTCATGGATTTGGTCTATCAGTCCCGCCAGGATGACCGGCCGGCAAAGAAGGTCAGCCATCTGACGGAACGGGAAGCCGAATGCCTTACATGGGTTGCGCTTGGCAAAACGGACGGCGAAATCGGCCAAATCATCAACCGCTCGCCGACAACGGCCCGCTTTCATGTGGAGCGCGCCGTTGAGAAACTTGGCGCAAACAACCGCACGCGAGCCGTTGCCATCGCTATCGAGCTGGGCCTGCTAAACTCTGTGGTCTAAAATTAAGCCGAACCGCTTCCGGTACCGAACAAATACCGGTCTAGATTCTCGTGATGAAAACGAATGCGGCGCTCCTGATGGGCCATATAGTCTCCGCGGTATCCCCGCGACTGTAGACCTTGCTGCTGGCTCGACCAGATGGCGACATCTTGATCGATACCGGGACCGCAAGAAATGTCCCCCACTTTGCCGGTTTGATGTTGCGCCGGTGTGGTGACGCTTACCCATTCAGCCATGGAATTCGAATAGTATTTTTCCGTTCCCTTGGGAAACAGCGTGAAATACCACATGTCGAACACGCATTTGTTCGGGTCGGTAGGATGGGGATTGCCGCGCAGGAAGATGACCCCATCCGGCTTCATGCTGAACGAGACATTGGGAAAGACAGTGTAATGATAATTGTCCGTGAGCTGCTCGTCCCGGTAACGTGAGAAATCAAACCCCTTCGAGCCGCCGAGTTTGCGCCGCTGCGCTTGCAGCGCACTGCGTATGTCGTGAACCCGGCCGCGGAAATCTTCAGGGTCTAACTCCCAAAGTTCCATCTCCTGACGCATGGAGTCGAGCACCCGGTCTTCGTCACCCGTCCGCCGGGGGCTGGGACCGCCGCCCGGCATCAGCATGCGGCAATGGCCTGAGTCATACAGATCGAACTGACACCCTTGATACGTTTCGTCCAAGAAATAGACGATTTGCGGATGAACAAAGGGGATATGGTAGGATTCATTAAAGTTGTCCTGCACACACTTCCAATTGAAATCGCCTTCTAGGGTAATCCAGTGCGTCCGCACCATATCTTGCATGCGGTAGGTTTCGAGCTGCTCGGCAATCGGGCTTAGATACTCTTTAAGCGGAATACAATTCGGGTCCATATTGTACCAAATGAAACCGCCCCACGTTTCACAGGGGATTTCGACAAGGCTCAGCTTGCCGCATGGAGAACCTTGCAAGAAATCTTCTTCATCGGGCACCCAGCTTAGCTTACCGTCAAGCTGGTATTGCCAACCATGATAAGCGCACGCGAACCGGTCGACCCATCCGGATTCGGTTTGCACCAGACGGTTTCCCCGATGCTGACACACATTGTAGAAGGCACGGACACGCCCATCTTTACCGCGTGCGCACAAGATCGACTCGCGTCCGATGTCGAAAGTGATGAAATCGCCTTCCTCAGGCACCTCACTTTCCAGGCCGCCAATCAGCCAGACGCGAGTCCACATCCGTTCCCATTCCAATTCCATGAATGCGGTTGATGTATACCGGTCACCGGTGATGGGGGCATTGCCTAAAGAGGGCTCGGGCGCCTTAGCATTATCTATGCCGATCACATGAGGGGTGGTCTTGTAGTCCGTGGTCTCCGTCATAAACTCCTCCTTCGCCGACAAATGTTCTTTTGGCCGGTGACATGCACCAGCGGCGGCGTCTCCACAGCGGTAGCGTGGCGGACGTACCCTGATCAACTCGCAGATCTGACAGGTTGGTGCCCAAATGCGATTGGTAAACCAGCGGCGACGCGATGGATATCAGCCACTTGAGTTCTTGTTCGAGTCCGCGTAGGCAACGGTGCTCGCTTCCCCTATCGGACTCTCCATCGTGACCAAAGACTTTCCACCAGACCCACCCGTTGATTGCGATCTCTGCCCCCGCCTCCACCAATTTCGTGTGGACACGGCAAAAGAACATCCCGACTGGTTCAACGGTGCCGTGGGTTCCTTTGGAGATCCAAAAGCGCGGCTTCTGATCATCGGCCTTGCCCCTGGGATGCGCGGTGCCAACCGCACCGGCAGGCCGTTCACCGGCGATTATGCAGGCGATCTTCTTTATGAAACGCTCGGCGATTTTGGCTTTGCCACCGGCACCTACAAAGCCGACCCGAATGATGGCCTGAAGCTGACGGATTGCATGATCACCAACGCCGTGCGCTGCGTGCCGCCCCAAAACAAGCCCACGGGAAGTGAGATCAACACGTGCCGCGACTTCCTAAAGAGCCGCATCGGCACGCTGCAGAACCTGAAAGCGATTGTGGTGCTGGGCCGGATTGCTCACGAAAGCCTGCTGCGCACTTTCGGCATCAAACTCAAAGAACACCCTTTCGCGCACCAAGCACATCATCGCTTGGAAAACGGGCTTGCCATGTTCGATAGCTATCATTGTTCGCGGTACAACACGAACACAGGCCGTCTCACACCGGAGATGTTCCAGGCGGTCTTTCACGACGTCAGAAGCTTTATCGATAATTGAGATTTAGACCCCAAGCCTTTGAATTGACTTGATTATCCCTTCTCCCGAAGCAGACGGGCTTTTTCCCGCTGCCAAGTACGGTCTTTGTCGGTTTGGCGCTTGTCGTGAAGTTTCTTACCGGTCGCCAAAGCGATCTGAACTTTGGCGATCCCCCGCTCGTTGAAATAGAGCTTAAGGGGGATAAGTGTGCGGCCCGACCGTTCCACCGACCCGATGAGTTTGGAAATCTGCTTTCTGTGAAGTAGCAGCTTCCGTGGGCGGCGGGTTTCGTGCTGAAAGCGGTTCGCTTGGGTGTATTCGGGGATGTAACAGTTAATCAGGAAGATTTCCCCGTCCTGCTCCGCTGCATAGGAATCCGCAAGGCTCGCCTGCCCGCTCCTCAGCGACTTTACTTCAGATCCCGTCAGCTGAATGCCCGCTTCAAAAGATTCCTCTATGGCATAGTTATGGCGGGCTTTTCGGTTGTCGGAGACAACCTTATAGACCGACGTGTCATCTGACTTTTTTGCCATTTTCGGATTCGGAAACCTGAGCAGTGCCTAAAGAAGTGCTGCGTCTGTCAAAGCCTGACGCACAGCATCTTTGGAGGATTGCGCGATTTCCGTCAGCGGCAGCCGCGCTTTTGATGCACACAGTCCAAGCAGCTCCGCTGCATATTTCACCGGGCCAGGGCTCGACTCACAGAACAGAGCGGAATGCAGTGGCATAAGCTTGTCTTGAACCGCCAGCGCATCTGCATAACGCCCCTCAAGGCACGCGGTCTGAAATTTGGAACACAAAGCCGGGGCCACATTTGCCGTGACTGAGATGCAACCATGACCGCCATGCGCCATGAACCCCAAGGCCGTGCCGTCTTCGCCGGAAAGCTGGACAAAGTCCTCGCCGATTTGGGCGCGCTGAAGCGAAACCCGGGTCAAATCCGCCGTGGCGTCCTTAACGCCAACAATGTTGGGGATCTCCGCCAGCCGCGCCATCGTCTCCACCGACATGTCGACGATCGACCGCCCCGGGATGTTATAGATGAAGAGTGGAAGGTCGCTGGCTTCCGCCACGGCCCGGAAATGGTCATACATGCCCGCTTGCGTTGGCTTGTTGTAGTACGGTGTCACCACCAGCGTCGCGTCCGCGCCGGCCTTTGCCGCATGTTCCGTCAAACGGACCGCTTCCGACGTGGAATTCGACCCCGTACCCGCCATGACGGGCACCCGCCCACCAGCCGCCTCAACACACAGCTCCACGATACGGTCATGTTCCTCATGGCTGAGGGTTGGCGACTCTCCGGTCGTTCCGCACGGGACCAATCCATGTGTGCCTTGTTCGATCTGCCAGTCCACCAGTTTTCGGAACGCTTTTTCGTCAACGGATTTGCCCCCATCTTCCGCGTTGAACGGGGTAATCAGGGCCACAAAAGACCCCCTGAAGCGGTTCAGATTTTCCGCCGCCGTAGACATCGATTATCTCCAAAAACAAGTGTGAAAAGGGGCCTGACCATAAGCTCGGTGCGGCCCGCTTGCAAGGCGTGGGCATTAACCAAAAAGGATGAACAATTCCAGCCGCTTAGCATTTTAACCGTGTTCTTTCTTTACCATCCCCCTCGGTTAAAGGTATCCTTCTCACCCAATAGGGGGCCATTGTCTGCGTCGTCCGCTGATCTTCGACAATGGATACAGGACAGGTGTTGGCGTGGTCGCTGCAAAGTCAGCTCAGTGGGGTAAGTTCAAACAGGCGCTTCTTGGCGCCAGCTTTGCCATTGGCATCGCGCTGAGCGCAACGCCTACCCTTTCCGCCACCAATCCTGCCGACACAAATCTCAGCCAATACACTGATGTGCGCGTACTGAGCCGCAGCGATGAAGACCGTTTGAGGGTGGCGCTGCAACACGCGCGCAGAGGCAATTGGTCCGCCGCAAAATCGGCCATGCGGCAAATCAAGGATGAAGAAGCGGCCAAAATCGTCACCTGGATCTATTTGCTGGACAAAGACAGCGGCGCTCGGTTCGACGAGATCGTCCGGTTTACGGACCAGAACCCAAGCTGGCCGCGCCAGCTGCGTCTGTTGATGGCGGCGGAAAAAGCGATTCCGAAAGATATGTCCGCCTCGCAGGTGATTACATGGTTTGCAGGCCGGGAACCCGTCACGGGTGAAGGCAAATTCCGCCTTGGCACCGCGCATCTGGAAGCGGGCAACAAGAACTTCGGCGAAAACTGGATCATCAAGGGCTGGATCGAGCATGATTTCCGCTCGTCTTTGAGATCGGAGATCTTGCGTAAGCATGGCGACCTGCTCAAAGGCGAGCCGCATCAAAAACGTTTGAGCCGCCTTCTATGGGACCGGCAGCGCGTCGCCGCTTCAGACATGCTGTCCTTGGTCGATGACGATCAAAAGAAATTGGCCAAGGCGCGCATGGCGCTCATGCGCGGCGAAGGAACAATCGAGAGTGCCGTGAAGTCGGTACCCGAAAGCATGCGCCAGCACCCCGGCCTGATCTACGATCAAGTTCAGTTCCTTCGTAAGAAAGAAAAATTCGAAGAAGCCCGCGCCATGCTCATCGGCGCACAGTTCAATTCCGACGGATTGGAAAACAAAGACAGCTGGTGGTCATTACGGCATCGTCTGGTGCGCAGCGCCATCGATGATTTGGATTATCAAAGCGCTTATCAATTGGCCCGCAATCATGTTCAGACCGAAGGACGCGGTTACGCGGAAGCCGAATGGCTGGCGGGATGGATCGCGCTTAGGAACCTGGACAATCCGACGGCGGCGCTAAAGCATTTCCAAAAACTGTACGCGAGTGTGCGCACGCCGGTCAGTCTTTCCCGCGCCACATATTGGGCGGGACGGGCCGCGGAAGCATCCGGCGACAATGACCGCGCCAAGCTGTTCTACGACCTGGCGGCCGCCTACCCGACCACCTATTACGGCCAGCTTGCGGCAGAAAAGATCACCCAGGGCGACATTATCCTCAGGCTCCCTGAAATCCCCTCGCCCGATGGGAAAGCGCTTAAGGAATTTATGGATGGCGAGCTGGTTAAAGTCGTCCGCATCCTGAACAATATGAAGCGTGGCAATCTGATGCAATCGTTCTTGTATCATTTGGCGGACGAAGCGACGACCATCGAGCGCTATACAATGCTGGGGAATTTGGCCAAAGAACTCGGCCACACGAATTTCGCCTTGAGGATTGCCAAGAAGGCGCTTCGCAAAAACATTGTCTTGCCACAGCATTCCTATCCGATCGTCGATATCCCGGATCTTCCGTCCACGGCAAAACCGGCCGAACCGGCCCTGGTGCTTGGATTGTCGCGGCAGGAAAGCGAATTCAATGCGAAAGCCGTAAGTCCGGTCGGCGCTCGTGGCCTCATGCAGCTGATGCCCAGCACGGCACGCATCGTAGCCAGGCAGCACAAACTCAAATACCAAGAAAAGTGGCTGACTTCGAACCCCGCCTACAACGCCCAATTGGGCGCTGTCCATTTGGGAGACCTTATCGACGATTGGGGTGGTTCCTACATCTTGGCCTTGATTTCCTACAATGCCGGCCCTGGCCGGGCCCGCCGATGGATCGAGGAATTTGGCGACCCTCGATCTCCTGACATCGATCAGATCGACTGGGTGGAACGCATCCCCTATTCGGAGACACGCAATTATGTGCAGCGTGTCTTGGAAAACACCCAGGTTTATCGCGGCCGTCTTGCCGGTGGCGACCGCCTCAACATTCCAATCATCATCGGAGCCGACTTGCAACGGACCATGGGCTCGGACCCCGTGCCGCCGTATCATCAGCTTGTCGGGTTGGAAAATTCGGACGTGGATTTTCCAGAAGAACTTGGAGCGGACCTTGAAGTTGGGGGCTACTACGAGAAGCCGGTTGATTTCATCGCCGACCGTGAAGTCAATCCGGAAGACGACGAAGCCCTTCCCAAAGCCGATGACAGCAAAGCGGATGGCAAGGGAACCGATGTCGCCGCACTGGATCTGACAGAAGGTTCCGTTGCCAGCGACATATTCTATGGCAATCAGGATGGATGGATCATTGCGCCACGGCTTAAGCCGGGTATGAAACTTCCGGAAAACCCGGAATTACTCAGCGCAGAAGGCGGCAGTGAAGAGAATATCCTCGACGAGGAATTCGATGTCACCCTGAGCGACCCTGACGATCCAATGACGGACGAGGTTGAGATCAGCGCGCTAGACCCTGCCGAAACACAGGCGACGGACTTCACCTCAGAAAGCATGGACGAAGGCGCGGTTGTTGTTCCGGACTCTGAGTTTTATGGCAACACAAAGCAATTGACGGTTCTGCCGCCCTTTGCCTTGGCGGATCGGCCTGTAAAAAAGTCGGGCCAAGCGGCTGAAGGCCAAACCGAGCAGCGGTCAAATGACCCCAGCCGTCAAACCATCATTCTTGAGCTCGACACCGAAACCGCAACGCCCACTGCCAATGGCGCTGACCGGGCGGCCGTTGAATTTGACCCGGAAAGCATTCCGGATGGCTGCAAACGCTTTATCTTCGATGAAGCCGGTAATGGGACCTGTGCGGACGATCTGCCGGTCACAAAAGAAGACCCTATTTCCGAGACTCCTGCCAGTACCATGTGAAAATCGGTTGCGGAATGAATGACCGAAAACGCTGTTAGTGAACGGTCGCTTCCGGATCGGGTCCACCAAACAATGTTTGCAGACGCTCCATGGCATCCCCCTCGCTGAAACATCTCTCGAGCGACGAAGGCCCCGCATCTATTGCCGCTTGAACGCCGTCTTCCATGGACCGGTTCAGAAGCCCTTTCAATTCGGCAAGCGCCACTGGTGACAAGGTGCACAAATGCTCCACCAATTGCTCCACCGTCGGCCTGAACTCATCCGGCTGGATCACATTCGTCACCAGCCCCAGCATAAACGCACGTTCGGCGGAAATGATCCCCCCAGTCAGACAGAGGGCCCGGGCCGGGCCTGCCCCAATCAGCTGGGTGAGACGCCCAACCGCGCTGCCACCCGGCACAAGGCCCACATTCACGCCCGGCAGCCCGAAACGGGCGTCAGCCCGAGCGAACCGAATGTCACAGTGAAGCGCCAGCTCAAAACCGGCGCCTATGCACGCCCCTTTGATGGCGCCGATGATGGGCTTGGACAGATTCGCCAAACGCTCACACACCAGCTTGTGCTTTTCCGCCAACAATTTGGCTTCCGGCGGCGTCAGTGTGGCAAGCTGCATGACGTCCGCACCCACGCTGAACGCTTCGTCGCCTGCACCCGCCAAAACCGCAACGGCCGTATCGGGATCACACTCGATCCGATCAAGCGCCCGTATAATGCCATCACGTACTTCGTCGTTTATCGCATTGTTCTCGTCCGGCCGGTTGATCATGACCACAGCCGCCGGTCCGAGTTGGTGCACGACGACGGCTTCGGAACTCTTAGTGTCTTCCTCAAGATGAATCATTCGCAGGTTTCACTCCCGGTCGGCGAACCGTGTTTCCAGATTATTTATGTCATTTCGTGGGACCGGCAATGTGTTGGCCAATCCGGGGGGACCATAACACCTTTTTCCGGCATGCAAGCCGATCTGTCATCGAGATCATGATAATCAGTCGCATTCTCACCACCTTTAGGCGAATTCGCGGCAATCGCCTCTTTTTCGGGAAGAATCCGGTCACCATATCTTGAATAAGCGTCATCAAATCCCCACATCTGTATACAAATGAATACAGGGAGAGGGAAATGAAATCAGTTCCGGTGAGCGTTCGGGTCTCGCCCGAAGACGCCGAATTTATAGCATCCCTAAAGATCGAAGACGCGGTAACGCCGAGCGACAAGATACGGGCACTCATTAAACGGGCCCGCCTTCTGGAGAGCCGCGAGAAAAGCTACGAAGGCGCATTGTCGACCTTCCAGGCACAATTTCGTGCCGTGCTCAATCAATTGGCTCAGCAAGAAGAGCAAGACAAAACGCATTCCGAATTGGTGCGTCTGTTTTTGGACTGGCTGATTGAGGCGGATGCTTATGCGGCCTCACCTCCCCTGTCGAAAGACTCCAAGAAACGCGCCTTCGAACTCAAGCGTTTCGAGAAAGGTGTCATGGAACGTTCGCTTAGGTTGTGCGAAACTGTCATCAGACTCGGCATAACAAAAGCGGCGCCTTGCTACGATCCGGAGATCGTGTCGCAAAACATCGATCGCGTTCTTGATCTTTCCACTGTTGTTTCTGAATCCCGGACCCAAAAGGAGAATCGCTCATGATGGACTCACTTTCCAGCCGCGTCGGACGATTGATCACCGGAAGCGTCAATGCGCTTGTCGACGCCCTTGAAAACGCCACCCCTGAAACCGTGATGGAACAGGCCGTGCGTGAACTCGAAGGAACGATCGACGAAGTACGCAGCGAGCTTGGCAAAGTGATTGCCAACAAACATTTGGCAACCAAGAAGCTTGCGGAGAAAAACAGTCAGCACGAAAAGCTGTCTCAACAGATCGAACTTGCGCTTTCCGAGAAAAGAGATGATTTGGCTGAAGCAGCGGTTTCGACTCAGCTTGATATCGAAGCGCAAATTCCAGTGCTGGAGCACACCATCGCCGACTGCGCCGAGACAGAAAACGAACTGAACGGCTACATCTCCGCACTACAGGCCAAGAAGCGCGAGATGCGCGACGATCTGAGAGCTTTCGTTGAGTCGCGAAAGAAAGCGCCTAGCGGAGAAACTGGAACCAATGCAGCGGAGCCTGCAGGTCAGCGCATCACGGCGGCCGCCGAGAAAGCAATTGCCGCCTTTGACCGCACCATGGAAAATCAAACCGGTGTGGGAGGCGATAGTGCACGCCCGTTGGCAAACGCAACCAAGCTTGCGGAACTCGACGCGCTCTCTCGTGAAAACCGCGTCAAGGAACGTCTCGCAGCCCTCAAAAGCCAGCAGGCGGGATCGTAAGGAGACCCCGCCCGCCCCTGAAAACAACAATGGATGGACCGAATGATTGACTTTCTTCTGTTACCGCAGAACCAAGTCTTCACCGTTGCCCTTGCCCTAATGGCGGGCATTGCCGTGATGGAGTTGGTGGGTCTGTTGTTCGGTCTGGGGATCTCACAGCTGGTCGACCAAATCCTGCCGGATTTCGACGTCGATGCGGATATCGACTTGGACGCGGATGCTGATCTGTCAGCGGATCTATCCGGCGGCGGAACGACGCTGAGTCAGGTCCTTTCCTGGTTCAATGTGGGCAAAGTTCCGGTTCTTGTTTTGCTGGTTTTGTTTCTAACGGCGTTCGGCCTTACGGGTTTGTTCGTACAAAGAGTGGTGGCGGGCGGCATCGGACTTGCTCTGCCAGGCATTATTGCGACAGTCCCCGCTTTGCTGGTGGGCGTCTTCACCGTCAGGCTGGGCGGCAAAAGCATCGCCCGCATCATGCCGAAGGAAGAAACGACCGCGGTCTCGGAGAAAACGTTTATCGGGCGCACCGCCACTCTCGTATTGGGCGATGCCAAGCACGGCAGTGCCGCCCAAGCAAAGCTTGAGGATGCTTACAAACAGACCCACTACGTTTTGGTGGAGCCAGACAATGCGGATGAAATTCTGCCGGAGGGAACCGACGTGCTGATCGTGCGTCAGGAAGGCACCATTTTCTTCGCAATAAAAAACACACACCCATCCCTCGCCACGGAAGCCCGCTCATCCTGAGGGGCTAAGACAGGAGGTAAACGAAGATGGAAATCATTTTCCTTACTGGTGTCGGCCTTGTGGCCTTCTTCGCCATCGGAATGATTTTTGCGCGGCTCTACCGGCGCGCATCCAAAGAAATTTCTTATGTGCGGACCGGCTTCGGCGGTCAAAAGGTGATCATGAATGGGGGCTCCCTGGTGCTGCCCGTGCTGCACGAAATCATCCCCGTCAATATGAATACACTGCGGCTGGAAGTGCGCCGTAATAACGAACAGGCCCTGATTACACGCGACCGGATGCGTGTGGACGTGCAAGCGGAATTCTATGTGCGGGTCAAACCCACAGCCGAAGCCATTGCTGACTCTGCTCAAACGTTGGGCCACCGCACCATGCAACCGGGAGAGCTGAAGAACCTCATCGAAGGTAAGTTTGTCGACGCCTTGCGGTCTGTGGCTGCAGAGATGGCCATGGAAGAACTGCATGAGCAACGCTCCGACTTCGTGTTGAAAGTGCAGCAAGTGGTTTCGGAAGACCTGCTTAAGAACGGTCTGGAACTTGAGTCTGTATCGCTCACGGGTCTTGACCAAACCGGCATGGAATACTTCAATCCCAATAACGCGTTCGACGCCGAAGGTCTGACACGGCTGACCGATGAAATCGAACGCCGCCGGAAGATCCGCAATGACATCGAGCAGGACACTCAGGTTCAAATCCGCGAGAAAAATCTGGACGCGGAACGTCAAAAGCTGGAAATCAGCCGGGACGAGGAATATGCCCGGCTCGCACAGGAGCGCGAGGTGGAAGTGCGGCGCGCAAGCCAGAAAGCTGAAATCGCACGTGAACAGGCGGAGAAACAACAAGCCGCCGAACAAGCGCAAATTATGGCAACGCAACAGGTGCAGCAGTCTCAGATCTCCTCGGAGCTTGCGGTCGAACAGGAACGTATCGACAAGCAACGTGCCGTTGAAACACAAGATGTGGACCGTCAAAAGGCAGTTGAATTGGCCGAACAAGACCGCGCCATCGCCATTGCCGAAAAATCAAAGGCCCAATCCGAAGCCCAGGAACAGGCAGACTATGCCCGCGCCAAGGCTGTGCAGGCCGAAGAGGCAGTGAAGACATCCCGGGAAACCGAAGCGGCCAACCGCGAAAAGGAGATTGAGCTTATTGAGGCAGCGAAGAACGCTGAACGCGAAGCCATCAAAGTGAAGGTAGGTGCTGAAGCCGAAAAGGCAGCGGCGGCCGACCAGGCCGAAGCAATCCGCCTTGAAGCGTCAGGTGAAGCAGAAGCGGAAAAACTCAAAGCAGCGGCGGCGGAAATTCGGTACGCGGTTGAAGCGGAAGGTAAGAAAGCCATCAACGAAGCCGCGAACGTGTTGTCGCGCGAACAGATCGCCATGCAGGTCAAACTTGAGCTGCTGCAGAAGATCGAAGGCGTGTTGCGCGAATCCGTCAAGCCGCTGGAACATATCGACAGTATCAAGATTGTTCAGGTGGACGGCCTCAATGGCGCCAACGGCAATGGCTCCCACTACGTAAATGGGGCGGCCGACAGCGCCGGCATCCCGGCCGCGAACGGTAACGGCAACCTGGCCGATCAGGTGGTAAACAGCGCCCTTCGCTACCGGGCACAGGCACCGCTGGTCGATTCCCTCTTGAAGGAAGTAGGCCTGTCGAGCGATGACCTGAATGGTCTTACCGATCCGCTTCACGACGACGACAACGACTGATATACAGTATACTGAAAAATGATTCGAAGAGGGCCTTACGGGCCCTCTTTTTTTGGCAACATGCTTGTTACCAATCAAGCCAACAATCGAATCCCTAGATGACCACTGGTCATATTTAGTTCGGACACGTCATGTTTTGACGCTTTCTATAGTTTAATTTATCCGTATATGTCTGCTTGTTGCATAGTCAAGACACGGACTTTTTGACCAATGCGCCACAACGCGCTATGAGGCTGCCGGGTCAAACACATAGCCGATATCATGATTAGAAAAATCATATCAGGCGGTCAAACCGGGGTCGATCAGGCGGCGCTCTTCGCGGCGCATTCTGCGGGTTTGGAAATTGGCGGGTGGTGTCCCCCTGGACGCGTGTGCGAGGGCGGCACTATTCCTTGCGTCTTCCCTTTGCGGGAAACCCCTTTTGACAGAAGTCCACTGGCGACCCATATGCCAAGGTCTCAGCGTACGGAATGGAATGTCCGGGATTCCGACGCCACCCTCGTGCTCCAACTTTCTTATGTGGATGATCCGGGCACGCAAAGCACGCTGGACTTTTGCTACCGGTTTCGCAAGCACACCTGCAATTTGAGCTTGCTGGAAAGCAGCGCAGCGCAGCGGGTGTGCAGCTGGCTGCTGGACCACGACATCCGCATCTTGAATGTGGCAGGCCCCAGCGAAAAAACCCAGCCTGGTGTCGCCGATGCAACCTTTACCCTACTCGCCGAAGTTTTCTCAACTTTAGCAACCGAATAGAAACGCCCTATCGCCAAAATGTGTCCGAATGCGCCTGCCGGTTGCGATATTGCTGGTTGCCGCAAGCTGAATCATAAGCTAAACGGGCGGCTTGCCCGCGCGAAAGGCGCCCCGTATGAGAAGCGTATTCATGACCATCACCTCCCCCAAAAAAGACAATAAGACATCAAATGAGGCCCGGGGATGGGCCAAACGCCTTGCACACTACAAGCGGCCCAGCAATCGCCGCGGCATTTTCGAGATGGCCGTGACTATCTTGCCCTTCATCGGACTTTGGTTCTTGGCGTGGGAAGCCATCGAACTGGGGTATTGGCCTTTGTCCTTTATTCCCTCTTTGATCGCCGCCGCTTTTCTGGTGCGTCTGTTCATGATCCAGCATGATTGCGGCCACGGCTCGTTTTTCAGCAGCCAGAAAGCGAATGACTGGATTGGACGTTTCCTCGGCTTACTGACTTTAACGCCTTATGATGCTTGGCGGGAAAACCATGCCATTCATCACGCCAGCACCGGGCACTTGGAACGCCGTGGCATTGGCGACATTGCCACACTGACAGTGGCCGAATACCAAGCCTTGCCGTTCTTCAGGCGGCTCGGCTATCGGCTGTACCGGAACCCGGTGGTGTTGTTCGTTTTCGGATCGGCCTATCTGTTCTTGTTGCGCCATCGATTTCCGATCGCCGTCAATAAGGACGATGCTATGCGCTGGATCAGCCCCATGGCCACCAATCTGGGAATTGCTGCCATCGTCACCGGGCTGATCTGGCTGGTGGGCATCGGCCCTTTTCTGATGGTTCAGCTGCCGATCACCCTGCTTGCGGCGTCCATTGGTGTTTGGCTGTTCTACATCCAGCATCAATTCGACGAGACCTTTTGGGCCCCCGCAGGGGACTGGAACCCCCATGAAGCTGCCTTGCAGGGCAGCTCCCACTACGATCTGCCGCATGTCTTGCGCTGGATGACCGGCAATATCGGCATTCACCATGTGCATCACTTAAGCAGCCGGATACCGTTTTACCGGCTGCGCCAGGTATTACGCGATCATCCCGAATTACAGTCGGTCAATCGCCTCACCTTATGGCAGAGCCTGCGTTGTATCCCGCTCGCCTTGTGGGACGAAAACAGACAGCGTCTTGTTTCCTTCCGGACCGCAAAACGCGCGGCGCACAAGTCCCGTTAGGTCAACTTACTGTCGCATTTGGCCATGTCTGGATTTCCCATCCTTCGAGACGCTCGCATGGCTCGCCCTCAGGATGAGGAAATCCAAATCCGTGTCTGCGCCCTCATCCTGAGGAACCGCCGTAAGGCGGTGTCTCGAAGGACGAGGGCGCCGAACGCGACCGACCTACACTAAACGGGAAAGCGCGCGCCGAAATCTTCATTTTCCACACGCGCCGTATTGGCGACAAAACTGACCGTGTGATAGGTGCCGCACAGCGCGAGGATCTCAAGCTGCTGTTCTACGGTCCAGGTCTTTTGAAACGCGGCATAGCTATCGTCCTGAATTTTCCCGGTATCGCATAGCTCATCGACACATTTGATAAGCAGAGCTTCATCAGCGTCCCAACAAGCCGCCGTATGGTCGGACAGGTAGGTGGCATGCACCTGTTCCTCTGACAGCTTCACATGAGCACTGAAAGCCGTCACATGGACGCCCCACTCATATTCACAATTGTTTTTGGCGGTGATCCGCAAAATCGTGATTTCCCGCTGCCGCATCGGTAGCGGGCTTTCCCTGTCCAACAAGTTCGGAACGCCTTTCTTAAGAAACCTCATACTGTTCGCAAAGGTTCGAAACAGTTTCAGAATATATCCGTCAACTTTCGGATAGTTCTCAAACACCTTCGCGACCTCTTGAGGATAAGGTTCTTCGATCGGCTTTAGAATATTCGCCATGTCTGCCTCTTTGTGCTACGTTTTATGTAGCAAAAGATAACGCTACACTTAGTGTAGCGCAAGAGAGGATGTAAACCTTGCCGAAGAAAATTGGGGCGCCCGTCCGTGGGTCGTCCACCGGCCGCCCGATCATGGTGTTGTTCGATGTACTCGGGCAGCGCTGGACCATGCGTATTCTGTGGGAGTTGCGGTCCAAGCGCCTGACATTCCGCGATCTACAGCACCATTGTGATAACGTCTCCCCGACCCTGCTCAACAAACGGCTCAAGGAACTGCGCGAGATGAGGTTGGTGGATCTTGCCGATGACGGCTTTGGACTGACAAAATGGGGCGAGGAGCTGGGGAAGCAACTCGCGCGTCTCGATCGCTGGTCGGTCACCTGGGCCGCAGACGTCGAGCGCAGCTAAATTTGGGGAATGCCAGTGACAGACGAAATTTCCATCAGCCCGTACGACGCAAACTGGCCGCACCTGTTCGCCGAAGAAAAACAGCGTCTTGAAACGGCCCTTAAGGGGCACCCCATTTTGGCAATCGAACATTTCGGCAGCACCGCCATTCCGAATCTGCCGGCAAAACCGATCATTGACATCTTGATCGCTGTTCCAAGCGTCGCGACCGCACGCACCGGATTTGTTCCGGCTTTGGAGACGCTTGACTATGTATTCTGGGCAGATAATCCGAAGACGGATCGCCTTTTCTTCGTCAAAGGAATGCCGCCTTATGGCGAAAGACGAACACATCATGTGCATGTGTGCGAACGGCCAAGCGAACAATGGGAAAGACTGTTGTTTAGAGATTATCTGCGCGCACATTCCGAAGCGGCAGAGGAATACGCCGCACTGAAATATACGCTTGCGGAGAAGCATCGAAGCGACCGCGAGGCGTATACCGATGCGAAAGACGAATTCGTCTGCCGCATCATGGCGTTGGCCCGGTCCGGGGCGAACGCCCCCTAACCCCGGCTCATACAAGAAGTTATTTGTCTTCTTCGGCCAAAATGTCCGCGATCAGGCGCCACACAGTGGGGCTCACGCCGATACTGAAATGAGTGCTGGAAACGGGAATGTTGCGTGCTTGCGGATTGTAAACATCAACCGAGGCCTGCCAGGCCACTACGCCATCGGATTTGCTGTAGATGGACGTTACCGGTTGCGACAAGCCGATCGAGTTGCGCTCATGCACCTCCCGCTCAAGCTCGTCCAAATTGATCCCTTTCACGGCGGCGAAGACCCCGCCGATGGTGGTGTATTTTGGTCCGCCGATGACCGGTGTGCCGAGCGTAATCACTTCGCGTACGGAAGGTTCCCGCAACCGCGCCACCTCGCGTGCAACCACACCCCCAAGGCTCCACCCAATCAGTGTAATCGGTTCACCATCAAGACCCTGGCTCAAGGCGTCAATGCGCTCGCCAAAGCGTTCGATGTCTTCTTCCACGTCGCCATTGTTGTTGCCGAGGCCCCAGGGATAAACGGTGTAACCGAGAAACCTGAGATATTGTGCAAGAGGCTGCATGGAGTATTCGCCCGCCAAATATCCAGGTGCAAGCGCGACCGGGCGGCCATCGCCGCGTGGCGCGGACAGAAGTTGCGGAAACCGATAGAAGAACTTCAGCCCTTCAAAAGGCGTGCGAAACTCGCGGAATGAAGCCAACAGGCTGGGTCTTTCCACATAGGCGGGCAGCGTTGCGCTCATCTTAATCTCCCCAATCTCAATCGGGTCTCTCTACGAACCAAATGCGGGAGAAGATCACATCCCAATTCGCTTTTGATGAGACGTGATTGGGGGACACGCTCAAATGTCCTGTGGGCCCAAGGCGCCATCCTCAAAGACAAGAGATTTCAGTACTTTACTATCCGCATTGGGGTCGAGAACCGTCGACACCACGCGCGCTTCGGCGGTCAACGCGGCTGGGGTGAGCTGGCACAACAAGTATCCGTTCCGCCGATTCTCAAAATAGAAAGGCCGGTTGCGGCTGGCATATTGGCTGGTTTCTGCGTCGTAGCGTTCGTCACCGCCGCCGCCGGAAGAAATCGCCGCTGTGACAAGTTCATTGGCAACCGGTTGCCCGTCTGGCGGGTCAATCAGAGAATTGGCCAGAAAAGCATGGATATCGCCACCAATAAGCGTTGGATTGGGCACCCCCTTTTCTTTGATCAATTCAAAAAGACGCGTCCGTGCGGCGGGATACGCGTCCCACCGATCGGAAGAAGAAAGGACAATCCCTTCTTTTTCGCTCGTGAACGGCGTTAGCTGAGTGCTTTGTACAAGGAAATTCCATTTCGCCCCGCCGATGCCATACCCTCTTGCGAGCCATTTCTCCTGCGGCATCCCAAGTATGGTCCGGTTGGGATCGCTCACATCACACGATATCCAGTAGGGCGTTTCGCCTTTCGGCCCATGGCACGGGTGATCGCTGCGGTATTGGCGCGTATCCAGCATGTCAAACTGCGCCAAATCTCCGAATACGGATCGTTGATAAAGCTGCATGGCGCCGTCAATTGGGCGGGCGCGCCGGCGTAAGGGCATATGTTCGAAATAGGCTTGGTAAGCAGCCCGGCGCCGTGCAACATGTGCCTCTGCAGTCGAGCCGAATATGGGATGGTCGCCTCTATAGTCGTTGACCACTTCGTGATCGTCCCACACCATCAACCATGGCGCTATCGCGTGGGCTGCTTGCAAGTGCGGATCAGTTTTGGCGGCGGCATGAAACGCCCGATAGTCATCAAGAGTGATCGCTTGGGGTGACGGCGCGCGGCGCACCGGCATGGTCCATGGGCCTTCGTAAATGTAGTCGCCCACATGAAGGACGAGGTCGGGCACCGCCGATGCCATATCACGGAACGCCCCATAGAAACCTTGCGTGTAGCTTTGACAGCTGGCGACCGCAAAACGCAGAGTTTCAAGCGGCGCGCCAATCAATGGGGCCGTCTTTGTGCGCCCCGTCGGGCTGACCGCCTCCTCTACGAAAAACCGGTAGAAATATTCACGCCCGGGCAGCAGACCGTCTACTTCCACATGGACGGAGAACGCAGACTCCGCTCTGGCAGTCTGAACACCCGTTTGGACGATGCGGCGAAACCGCTGATCTTCCGCGACTTCCCACCCAACCCACACGGACGGTGCATTGGGGGCTACGGGGTCGAGGGGGGTCGGGGCAAGGCGCGTCCAGAGAACAACACCGGAAGGTGTCGGGTCACCCGACGCCACACCAAGGGAAAACGGATCATTCGTATACCCGCCCTCCGGTGGGTGACGCGTGCCGTCACATCCCGAAATCCAAAGTCCACCAGCGGCAAGCGCAGTTGCCGATATGAAGTGCCGGCGATTGAGGATCGGTTTCAAGAGTATGCACCAATTGCCGATAGAAAGGCCTGTTCGCCCTCCCTATCGGTCATTCTTATCATCTAGATGACGGCCGTCAGTATGACAGTGTCACCCGCCCGCCATAAAATCTAGGTGGTCCCAGATGTTCCGCAGTGACGATAAAGTCGGACGGAATGAGAACAAATTCCTTGTCGAGCAGATTGGTACCCCACACTTCCACCTTCCAGCGCCCGTCCGCATCCTGAACGCCAAAGCTCGCGCCTAGAAGACCGTATTGGCGCACGCGCAAATCCGGATCATTTGTGGCGCCGGTGAAGTAACTGTCCGTAAACGTATAGTTTGCGTTCGCGAAAATTTCGGACTGTCCCGACAGTATCGGATAGGTACCATCGCCCGCCACGGAGAATTGATGGCTCGGCGAAGATCCTAGTTCATTGCCAGTATTACTGGCCCCGCCGGGGATTGGGAAACTATCGAACTTCGTGTCGAGAAAGCCGTAATTTGCATAGATTCCAACATAATCATTGAAACGCAATCCAGCTTCCACTTCGACGCCTTGAATGGTCGCATCCGCGGCGTTCAAAATCGTGCCAACAAAGGTGGTCGAATCAAACACGAATTCTTGTTTGTCGTCATAACTTTGGCGGAAGAACGTCACATTGCCGTAACCGCGTCCATCGGCAAAGCGTGTTTTGGCCCCCACTTCGTAGGACAAGATGGTTTCTTCCTGGAACGGCGTGGTGATTTCAATGAGCGCGTCGGCTTCGGTATTAAACCCACCGGCCGTGAAGCCTCTCGACACATTGCCGAACAACGTAATGTCCTCCGTGGGGCGATACACCAGGGAGAACCGAGGCGTGAATGCATCGAAGGTTTCGCTGAGACCACTCGCAAGGAAGCTTGCCCCAGGCGACAGATTATTCACAAAGTCCAGGGTGGCTTCGCGTTCTTCGATCGTATACCGCACACCAGCAGAGATATCGATCTGGTCAGTGATATGGATGGTACCGTCCACATATCCCGCAAACGCGTTGGTGTGAACATTCTGATCAAAGACAATGTCCTGAATAACCGCACCACTGCCCGCTGCGAAACGCTGACGCTCTACGATACGGTCCGAGTTTTCGTTCAGGTAGAAAAGCCCGGCGATGTAGTCGAAATATTGACCTGCTTCGCTGACGAAGCGTAGCTCTTGACTAATCGTTCGCGGATCTTCCTGGTCCCGGTCCACTTGCTGAAATGCAAATGGCAGCAAAGTGAAACTCAGCCCATTGAAGCTGAACAATTCGTCGGATTTGGATGCACGCACTCCTGTAATCGACAACAGGGATCCAGCGTTGAAGTCATAGGAGATGCGCGCGGAACCGCCATAGATATCGCGGTCAAAACTTTGATCAAGGCCCAGTTCAGACGTACGCCGATCACCGTCATCGCCGATAGAAGTAGACGACAACGTTCGTCCGCCATTGCTATCGGTCGTGAAATCAGCCGACAAAGTCACTTCTATCGGTGCCGTCGGACTCCACCGCACAGAGCCGCGAACGGACGTGCTTTCGAAATCATCTTGTTCCTCACCGGACAGGCGGTCGAGGCCGTATCCTTCGCGCGCCGAACGGGAAAACGAAATTTTTGCCGCCACATCATCTGTAAGGGGCCCGCTGGCGAGCGCCCGAATTTCATAAGCATCGAAATTGCCATAGCTGCCCTGGATCTTGGCTTCGACCTCATCAAACGAAGGTTTTTTGGTAGTCAGAACGACGGCGCCCGATGCCACATTACGGCCGAAAAAGGTCCCCTGTGGGCCGCGCAAAACTTCCACGCGCTCCAGGTCGAACAATTCCAAGTCGGCGGACGAAAACCGTGGAATGTAGACCTCATCAATATAGACGCCCACAGGTTCGCTGGTACCAATGGCGGACAGCGTGTTCGCTCCCCCGCGAATGGCGAAAATCGGTTGGGTATTCGTAAAGGACGATCCCAAAAAGTTAGGCGTGAAACGGGATACATCCCGAATGGAGTCAATGTTCAGCGCGTCGAGCGTATCGCCGTCAAATGCACTAACCGCCAGCGGAACATCTTGCAGATCCTCTTCGCGCTTCTGGACGGTCACGACAATAACATCGAGAGGTCCGTCACTTACCGTCTCCGTATCAGGCTGTCTGGTGGCTTGCGCTACTTGAAAGCTGCCATCGCCCGTTGCATCGGCAAGCCGTTCCGGTGTTGCCACCGCGATGGTCCGCTCATTGATGTAACGAAAATCGAGACCGGTTCCCAAGAGGATTTTCTCAAATGCCTCTTTCTCTGTATACGTTCCTTTTAGCGGCTGAGCCGTCATTCCGGCCGTGTCGGAGCTATATAGCGCAAGCTGTTTGCCAAAACTCTGGGCCAGTTCATTAAGTGCTTTGTCCAATGATTGGCTTTCCAGGGCAATCTCGCGTGTTACCACGTCTTCCGCTTGAGCTGGCAACACAGCCGCGCCCGCCGACAATGCGACGGCGCTCACCAGGCCAAATGTTAGGCGGCGTATTCTCGATTTGGATTTCCCATGGCTGGCGAAAATCATTGCAGTCCCCCTTTGATGACTTTGACACCGTTGTCAGTCTCGTCAATGCGATCCGTTGTTGGCCGCTTCGGCTCAACCCCACGCCTCTAAAGAGGGGGAAGGACGGGAAAGTTGGGTACGCATTATTAAAAAATTCACATTTCCAGCCGATTTCCCCGCCACCCGAAAAAAAATCTCCGCATTGTCAAAAAATTGATACCCAAAACCGGGCTCAAACCCCTCTTTAGTATGTGTAAGTATTTTTGAGGCCGGCAGGGCCATGGCGATGACGTTTGGGCGGAGCGGTGTGACGGGATGGACCGGCACGAAAATCTAAGCAGGCATAGGGGGCGGCCTGATCTCGATCAGGTCTTTCGTGACTACACACCGACGCTTCTGCGCTATCTCACCTCGCGGATCGGCAGCGAAGCGGAAGCACGCGATCTTGCCCAGGAAGCGTATCTGAGGTTAACCCGCGTTGCCGATGGAGACCTCATCCGCCAGCCCGAAGCGTATGTTTTCCGGATTGCCGCCAATCTTGCCAACGAGTTTCTACTCAAACGCCGAAAGTCTAGTGAGACCGTTGAGCTCGATACGGTTCTTGAGACAGGTATCGACGGCGACAAAGCAGCCTTCGAACAACAATTGGAAGCCCGGTCATCCTTACGCCGTCTCGAAACGATTCTGGAGGAACTACCACCCCTCTACCGAGCCGTGTTGCTGCTCAGGCGGCGGGACGGCCTGTCTCATGCTGAAATAGCCAGCGAGCTCAATATTTCGCCGCACACGGTTCATCGATATCTGACCCGTGCGCTGGCGTCATGCCGCGCGGCTCTGACGGAGTGAAAACAATGGAAAACAAACGCGCTCTGAATACTCAAATCGTCGAGGAGGCCGCCGACTGGGCCCTCAAGATCGAAGAAGGTGTCTTGGCCCCGGACGAACGGGCGGAAATGGCCATCTGGCTGAAGGCATCGCCCGTCAACGTGGAAGAGCTTTTGACGGCAAGTGCCTTGCTGGCTGGACTTTCGGAAGTAGACCCCGACAAGAAGATGGCCATTGATCAGATCATGGCGGAAGACGGCGCCGAGGTCGTTTCCCTCAACACGGCCCCTCAAGCGGAACCAATTGAAGAAAAAGGCGCGGCATCTGCGGGCGTAAACTCCCTTCCCAAGTGGACACCGTTCCTGGGCGGATTAATAGCTGCCACGTTATTGCTTTCGGTCGTCCTGGGCCCCCTGTCCCCGATCCTCTACTCAGACCCAGCTGAGGAATATGTCACAGCGCTTGGCGAACAGCGCACCATAACCTTGGAAGATGGGTCCCTTGTCCACATCAACACGAAGACCCGGTTGCGCGTCGACTACAGCAGCGCGATGCGGACCATCGAAGTGGTGGAAGGTGAAGCTCTCTTCGATGTGGAGAAAGATAAGGACCGGCCATTCCGTGTGGTGACCGGCAATGCGGTTGCCGAAGCGCTGGGCACGAAGTTTAACGTGCGGCACTTAGGCGATGATACAGTAGTGGCCGTGGTGGAAGGACGCGTCGCTGTTGGTAAGAGCTTCGACACGGACGAAATGCCGGACACAGACGTCCCAATCGTTCTCTCCGATGGCGAAGGCGTCAAGTTTTCAGAAGATGACTTAGCGCCCAGGAAAACCAAAGCCGATGTGCAAGCGTTGACCGCTTGGCGCAAACGCCAATTGGTGTTCGAAAGCCGTGAACTCTCTACCATTCTGTTTGAGTTTAACCGTTACAACAAAACGCAGTTGGTCACTTCCGACGCCACGCTTGCCCAAGAACGCTTCTCAGGCGTGTTCGACGCGGACGATCCGGATTCGTTCATCGCCTTTCTGAAACTCGCCCGCGACATCCACACAACAAAGATCGGCAATGAAATTCAGCTCTATGCGCATTGAAGCGCTTTCAATCCGTCATCAATCGATATGACCGGATGGTAGCCGAGTTCCCGCTTCGCTTTATCGATATTGATGGTGCAGTCCCGCGCCAGGATCGCAATGGCGAAACGCGTAATCGGCGGGGCGGACTTGATACCGAACAAACGCCAGGTCTTCTCAAGGACGAAGGCGGCGCTGCGCAAAACAAATCCGGGTAAGGAGCGTTCAGGAATGTCGACACCGCGCGTGGCCACCAAACGGGTCATGAAATCGCGGAACGTGACTATCTCGTCATCCGTTACGAAATAGGCTTCCCCACCACTGCCCTTACTCAAGAGCAGGTGCACGGCATGGCAAATATTGTGCACATGGGTGGTCGAGGTTTTGCTTCTGCCGCCGTCGATCCAAGCAAAGGCCCCGCTTTCAATCATCGCGATCGCGGCGGGCAATACGGTTTGATCTCCTGGGCCCCACACCAACCGCGGCCGCAAGGAAATGGTTGTAAAATCCGCCGCCGGATCATTGGCCGCCAGAACGCACTTCTCTGCCTCAGCCTTGGTCCGCGAATAATAAAACGGCGTGGACTTAGGATACGGCGTGGTTTCATCGATGTTGCGCATGTGCTGCCCCCGAAAAAGAGCTGCCTCGGTTCCCATATGAATGAAGCGTTTGACCCCGGCTTGCTTGGCCACCTCCAGCAATTGGGTCGTGCCGTCCACATTCGCAGACCAGAAATCGTCGAGCGCCCCCCAATCGCCCACATAGGCCGCGCAGTGAACCACTACGTCACAGCCTTGCAAATCCACCGCTTGCAGATCTCCCAACCTTCCACGCACCGGCACCGCCTTTAGTGCGCGAATCACATCGTCAGAGGCGTCGGAACGCGACATGGCCAACACGTCGTGGCCCTGCCCGGCCAGTTTTTGGGCGATGGCACCGCCGATAAATCCTGAAGCGCCGGTGACATAGATCTTCATAACGTCTCCCAATTTTTGAGCCATATCAAAGCAGAATTGAAAGTTTCCGGGTAGGCTTGGCTCGCAGACCGGCCCAAAAGTGAAAACATGCACTAACCATGTTACAAAAATGACGTTGCGTCATCTTTGAGGAAGGTGTTTGATGCGCGCAGCTTTACTGAAAGGACCTCTTGTATGAGCTTGGCGACCGTCACCCCACCCGATACCACGGACTATGAGAAGGTTTACAAAGAGGCACGGGACGCCGCCTACGCCGAGCCGCTGGCAACGTTGGACCCGGCGCAGCCCGAGCTGTTTCAGCAGAATATTATGTGGCCCTATTTCGAGCGGCTCCGGAAGGAGGCGCCCGTCCACTACACGCCCGACAGTTTCTACGGCCCATATTGGAACATCACGAAGTTCAACGACATTGTGGAAGTAGATACGAACCACAAAGTCTTTTCATCGGAACCCCGGATCACCCTCGTCCCGAAAGAATTTCAGATGCGGGACGATGATATGCGGGCAGGCGGCATGTTCATCGCCATGGACCCGCCGAAACATGATGAACAACGCCTCACCGTTACACCCGCCGTGTCGCCGACAAACCTTGCCCTCCTTGAACCGCTTATTCGGGAACGGGCGGCAAAGATCTTGGATGGTCTGCCCATCGGTGAAGAGTTTGACTGGGTCGACCTTGTTTCCAAAGAACTGACGGGCATGACGCTGGCCACCCTTTTCGGCATGCCTCAGGAAGACCGGCGCACTTTGGTATATTGGTCGGACGTGGTGACCGCCGTGCCGGGCCAGGGTCTTATCGAATCCGAAGAAGAAAAGGCCGCCGTCTTTATGGAATATGGCGCCTACTTCATCGATCTTTGGAATAAGCGCGTGAACTCGGAACCCACGGGCGACCTCATCTCCATGCTGGCGCATGGCGAAGCGACCCGGAACATGGATCAAAGCGAGTATCTCGGAAACGTGATCCTCTTGACCGTGGGTGGCAACGACACGACGCGGAATACCATTACGGGCTCGGTCTATGCGCTCAATCAGAACCCGGATCAATATGACAAGCTGCGGAAGAACCAAGATCTGATCCCGTCCATGGTTTCAGAGACCATTCGCTGGCAAACGCCTTTAGCCTACATGGCACGGCGCGCGACCCAGGACATAGAGTTCCGGGGCCAGCAGATCCGCAAGGACGACAAGGTGGTCATGTGGTACGTGTCCGGCAACCGGGACGACGAAGTCATCGAACGGCCGAACGAGTACATTATTGACCGGGAGCGTCCACGTCATCACGTGTCGTTCGGCTTCGGCATTCACCGTTGCGTCGGCAACCGCCTGGCGGAACTTCAACTCAAAGTGATCTGGGAAGAGATCCTCAAACGATTCCCGGAGATCATCGTCACCGCGGAGCCTAAACGCAGCTATTCCACCTTCGTGAAAGGCTATGAGCGCATGCCGGTGGTGATCCCCAAAAGGCACTAAAGCGTTTCCAGGTGAAGTGTATAGCGGTTCACCGTCCGGAAACGCGGTAAGATAAAGACTTTGGGCACTTTTGTAATTCTAAGAAAGCCAAAAGTGCCCTAGCAGATAATTGTAACGGGACTGCAAACTGTCCCGAAAGAGCTAACACCCCAGCCTGCGAATTTATTCCATCAAAAATGGGCCTCACTTGAAAAAAGTGGTGGCCCACTTTTTTGCATGCCAAAACCCCAGCTTTTCCGTCAGATTATTTAGTTTGTATACGTATCTTTCGACGAAATTTTGCATTGCAAACTCACATATCGCTCACGCTTAGATGATTATAATAATTCTAAACTGAATGCCATCTTCGCCCGTACACACCACGTGCAACAGATCAATATTTGTCGTGCCCAGTCGTACAAATCGATCCGTACTCAACGTGTCAACAGTTAAGGGGAGTAGCATGAGCGGTATCGCCTCCAACACCCGGAGACTTATTCTGTATACCAATCTTCTATGTCCTCTCGGCCTAAGACACGAAAAGTAAAACAGTCCAACGAAAAGGAATTGAGGACAAAGAGCAATGGCATTCAGAACATTTATTCCTAACGGAGACAATCAGGCACGCACCAGTCAGCGTGACGGAGAACGGTTCATCCTTGGCGAAGGAGATCAAACAAACGTAGACGGGGCACCGGTCATCACGTTCGAAGACGACCGGGTTCGTTTTATCAATGCGGGCACAGCCGAAACCACAGGCGACACCGCAACGGTCGATATCCAAGGGGATCGCGGACGCGTCGAGAACCTTAGAACCGGCGAGATCAACGCAGAGCAAACAGCCATCGAGATCTCCGGTGAAGACGCCCGCATCAACAATAGCGGTTCCATTGATGGCGGCGTTAATGGCGTCAACTTCGTGAACGGCGGAGAATCTTCGGGCACGCTTAACAATTTCGGTACGATCACAAGCGACAGCCGCGCGGTGAACATTGGCGGCGAGGACATTTCCATCCGCAATTTCGGTCAGATCCTCGGCACGGGGGACCAGCGTAACGGAACGATTTATTCGGACGCCACCGCCGAAGACTTCTCCATCTTCAATGCCAGAAGCGGCGTTATCGATGCGGGCGAAGGCAATCTAGGCGCGGGCATTGCCCTGCAAACCGGCGACACGCCGGGCGACGAAGTCGACGCTTCCGTCACCAATAACGGCACCATTGCCGGACGGGGCCAGGCAGCGGCCAATCTTGGCACAGCAGGCGACGGCATTCGCGTCTTCGCCGGTACGGAGTCGCCAACCTTCCACGGCAACATCGTCAATCGCGGCACGATCACGTCCGAAAGTGCGCAAGGCACCGTCGGCGGCATACGCGTGGCGAACGGTGTGAACTTTGACGGCAACATCGTCAACGAACGCGGCGCGACGATTTCCGGCGTGCAAAACGGTGTTTACTTCGGCACCGGCAGCCATGATGCCAACATCATCAACCGGGGCACGATCTCCAGCGACAGCCGCGCCGTAAACATCGACGGCACCGGCATTGATCTGGTCAACTCCGGGCAAATCCTCGGCACCGGCAATCAGCGCAATGGTACGGTCTATGCCGACGCGACAGCGGACGACTACTCGATCAACAACCAACGCCGCGCCCTGATCGATGCCGGCGAAGGCAATCAAGGGGCGGGCATTGCGCTTCAAACCGGTGATGTGGCCAACGACACTGTCAATGCCAGCATCAGCAATAGCGGTGTGATCAATGGCCGGGGTCAAGCAGCGGCCAATCTTGGCACGGCAGGCGACGGTATCCGGATTTTCGCTGGAGCCGAAAACCCCACCTTCGACGGCAACATCATCAATCGCGGCACGATTACATCCGAAAGTGCGCAAGGCACTGTCGGCGGCATTCGTGTGGCAAACGGCGTGAACTTTGACGGCAACATCGTCAATGAACGCGGCGCGACGATTTCCGGCGTGCAAAACGGTGTTTACTTCGGCACCGGCAGTCATGATGCCAACATCATCAACCGGGGCACCATCTCCAGCGACAGCCGCGCCGTAAACATCGACGGCACCGGCGTTGACCTGGTCAATTTCGGCCGTATTCTCGGCACCGGCGACCAACGCAATGGGACGGTTTATTCAGACGCGACAGCGGACGATTATTCCATCACCAACCAGCGCCGTGCCCTGATCGATGCCGGTCACGGTAACCAAGGGGCGGGCATTGCGCTTCAAACCGGTGACGTGGCCAACGACACGGTCACAGCCAGCATCACCAATCGTGGTGTGATCAATGGCCGGGGTCAGGCAGCTCCCGATACGGGTCTGGCGGGCGACGGCATCCGCATCTTTGCCGGGGCGGATAACCCGACCTTCCAGGGCGACATCAACAATTTCGGCCGGATCACGTCCGAAAGCGATCAAGGCCCGGTGGGAGCGATCCGCATTGCCAATGGCGTCAACTTCGATGGCACGATCAACAATTTCGGGCGCATTGATGGCGACAATAATGGCCTCTACTTCGGCACGGGCAATCACGACGCCCATGTGAACAACCGGGGCACCATCTCCAGTGACAGCCGCGCTGTGAACATTGATGGATCTGGTGTTGAACTCAACAATTTCGGCCGGATCCTCGGCACAGGCGACCAAAGAAACGGCACTGTCTATGCTGATGACATCGCTGACAATTACGAGGTCAACAACTTCCGGGGGGCTGTGATTGATGCAGGACGCGGCAATAACGGCTCCGGCGTCTCGCTTCAAACCGGCGAAGTAGACGGCGACACGGTCACGGCATCCCTCACCAATTCCGGCGCAATTCTGGGCCGTGGTGATGCGGTGGACGGCAACACGGTGGGCGACGGTGTACGCCTGTTCAGTGCGCAGTCCGATGTCACCTTCACGGGGAACATCGAAAACCGCGGCTTTATCGGCGGTTCTTCCGACTCCGATGTGGCGGTTGGCCTCAGCATTGAGGACGGCATCACCCTTGATGGCCAGATCATCAACCGGGGCACCATTCAGGGGTCTGAGGTTGCCATCGATGTTACCGAAGCCGGCGGCAATGTGGTGATCCAGAACTCCGGTCTCGTTCGGGGCGATGTCAACCTGTCCGCTGGAAATGACACGTTCGACGGCACACGCGGACGCGTCTTCGGCGACATTAATGGTGGCGGCGGTGAAGACACCATTTCCGGTGGCTCCAATGCCGACCGCATCAACGGTGGTACCGACAACGACACCCTGTCCGGTGGTCGTGGCCGCGATACCTTCGTGTTCGAAGAAAATACCGGCTCTGACACGGTGGCGGACTTCGCCTTCCGTTTCGACAGCCTCGATGTCGGTGATTTCTTCAACGATGCCAGCACCGCACTGGCCGCCGCCGCGCAAGACGGCGACGACACCGTCGTTACACTGAGCAACAGTGGCGACGCAGTGCGGCTCGTCGGGGTCGACGTAGACGATCTGCAAGCAAGCAACTTTATCGTCTAAGTCGCACCTCGAAAGGAGGCCGGGTTCCATCCCTCCCCGGCCTCCCCCTTTTCTTTACCCAGACAGACCTACCGAGACAGACATGACCACCACGAGCGCCACACCCCCGCCCCCGACCGAGCTTGCCGCTGCCTTACGTCAGTCCCGCTCGGGATTTATCGCCGTGGGCACCTTCAGTTTCTTCATCAATCTGCTCATGCTTTCCGGCCCGCTTTACATGATGCAGGTCTATGACCGCGTCCTGACAGGCCGCAGCATTTCCACCTTGGTTGCCTTATCCGTCCTCGTGGGCATTTTACTGCTGTTCATGGGGATCCTTGAGAATGTGCGCTCGCGCATTTTGGTGCGGGTGGGATCACAGATCGACGGACGCCTCAGCATACCCGTTTTCGAGGCCATGTTGCGCCGCCGTCTCTGGCGCGGCCGGAACGAGAACGGCCAGTCGATGAATGATCTGCGCACACTGCGCGAATTTCTGTCCGGCCCCGGACCTTTCGCCTTCTTCGATGCCCCTTGGGTGCCGATCTATCTTGGCGTCATTTTCTTGCTGCACCCGCTTCTCTTCCTTGTTTCCATCATTGGCGCGGCAATTCTGTTCGGTTTGGCCTTGCTGAGTGAGAAACTCACCCGCACTCCCCTGTCCGCTTCTTCCGAATTGTCCTCTTACGGAACTTCCGTTGCGGACGCGGCTGCGCGCAACGCAGAATCCGTTCAGGCCATGGGCATGCTTTCCGGACTGCGTCAGCAGTGGCTTGCTCTGCATCAGAAAGCGCTATGGCAGCAGCGGACCGCCAGCGACCGCGCTGGTTCGCTCACCGCCACGTCCAAAACCATTCGACTGGCCCTGCAATCCGCCATTCTCGGTGTCGGCGCCGCCCTTGCCGTGGAACAGAGCATCAGCGCGGGCGCTATGATCGCCGCGTCGATCCTCATGGGCCGCGCCCTTGCCCCCGTCGACCAGGCCATTGGCAGTTGGCGCAATTTCGTGGGCGCGCGCGATGCCTACCACAATCTTGAAACGCTGCTGGAAAATTTCCCGGCCCCGCCTGCCCGCATGGCGCTACCAGAAGCAAAAGGCCATTTGGCGGCACAAGGCATCGCGGCGGGCCCGCCCACGGCGACGCGGGCGCTCGTCTCCGGGCTCAACTTCGAACTCTCCGCAGGCGAAGCATTGGGCGTTATTGGCCCCAGCGGATCGGGAAAGTCCGTCCTAGCAAGGTTGCTCACGGGCGTTTGGCATCCGCAGATGGGGACGATCCGTCTGGACGGCGCCTCTCTTGAACAATGGGCTGCGGAGGCGCTTGGACGCCAAATCGGTTACCTGCCCCAAGACGTGGAACTGTTCGACGGTACCGTAGAAGAAAACATCTCCCGCTTCACGCCGGAGGCCGATCCGCAAGCCGTGGTGGCTGCTGCCCGCGCCGCCGGTATTCACGAGCTGATCCTGTCCTTCCCGGATGGATACAACACACGAATTGGCGAACGCGGCTCGAACCTGTCAGGTGGCCAGCGGCAGCGTTTGGGACTTGCCCGCGCGCTTTACAAAGATCCCATCCTCGTAGTGCTGGACGAACCCAACGCAAATTTGGATGCGGAAGGTGACCAGGCCCTCACCACTGCCATTCAGAGTATCAAAGACCGCGGCGGCATGGTGATTGTGATGGCGCACCGGCCAAGCGCCATCGATGCCGTGGACAAGGTTTTGTTCATCCGCGCCGGGCGCCAGGAAGCGTTTGGCCCAAAGGCTCAGGTTCTGGCAGCGGCCACCAAGAATGCGTTGGCAGCCGCGCCGAACGTGGCGCAATTACCAAGCCGCCCGGAAACCACAAAAGACTCGTCTGACGCCGCTTCAGACCCCGCAGCTCCTCAACAAGAAAGGACCGCACTGTGAGCAAAGATATCGTGACGCAAAACGCACTGCCATTGGCCGAGTTTTCCGCCGTACCGCCCCGTGAAGAACACGTGGACACCGATACAAGCTTGCAGAAATATGTCTGGTTCGGCGGGCTGATGATCGCCTTGCTGATGGGCGGCTTGGGAGGATGGTCCTTGCTTGCCCAAGTGAGCGGTGCCGTGGTTGCATCCGGAACCGTCACCGTTGAATCGAGCCGTCAATCCGTTCAGCACCCGGACGGTGGCGTGATCAGCGAATTACTGGTCAAAGCAGGCGATCAGGTCAAAGCGGGTCAACTTCTCGCACGGCTGGATGGCACGATTGACGGTGCGGACCTTAACGCCGTGGTAAAACAGCTGGATGAACTTAAGGCGCGGCGAGCACGTTTGAATGCGGAAGCGGAGAACGCTGACCACATTGCCTTTCCGGCAAGTTTCGCGGACCGCCAAACAGAACCGGAATTGCGCCGCGTCATGGGCGGCCAGCAAACTCTGTTCGAGGCGCGCAGAGATGCCAAAGCAAGCCAGCAGGCATTGCTGGAACAACGCGTCTTACGCTTCGAAAAGGAAGCAAGCGGCGTTGAAGCGCAGCGGGACTCGGAAGTCGCTCAACTGGCGCTGTACGAAAAAGAACTGTCCGCCCTCAAGAAACTTTATGACAAAGGCTATGTAGCGTTGACGCGGGTGCTCGCCCTGGAACGGGAAGCGGCTCGGGTGAACAGCACCATCGCGGGGCGCGATGCGGAAATCGCCCGCGCACAGAATGGCGCGGATGAAGTTCGCCTGCAGATCATTCGGGAAAACCGCTCGGCCCAGGAAGCCGCCCTGCTGGAGCTTCGCGATGTGGAAGCCCGCATCGCAGTGCTGGACGAACGGCGTATCGCTGCCGCCGAACGGTTTAAACGCGTGGATATCCGGGCGCCCCAATCGGGCACGGTTCTAGCACTGAATGTGGGCACCGTGGGTGGGGTGGTGCGGCCCGGCGAGACCCTGATGGAGATCGTGCCCAATGGCGACGACCTGGTGATCGAGGCCCGCGTGCCCCTGGAAACCATCAACAAAGTGGCAGCCGGATCTCGCTCCACCGTGCGCTTGTCCGCGCTGGACCAACAGTCCACGCCTGAACTTACCGGCGAGGTAACATGGGTATCGGCGGACAGTGTGGCTGATGAGCGTACCGGCGCGCGCCACTATCTTGCGCGGATCAGCTTAGCGTCGGAGCCTGCCGCCGAAAATCTAGACTTAGTGCCCGGCATGCCGGCGGAGGTGTTCATCCAAACCAGCGCCCGCTCGCCCATGAGCTATCTGCTTAAGCCGCTGACGGACAATTTCGCGAGAACCTTCCGGGAGGGGTGAGAACGGACGGCTATTTCACCGAGCGTTCAAAACATGCCAATAACAACGGTGATCGGCGGCACGATCAGGAAAGTATAGACTGGCAGTAGGCTGATGATCAGCCCGGGAAGCCGCTTGTTCGTTTCGGCATAATATCCAAGCGCATAGGCAAGACGCGCGACCGGCCAGATAACGCCGATCCCCGCCGCCCAAAGGGGCCCAACCGTGAATGCGAAAAGCCACAGGCCGGGCAAGAACAGGGCGAGGTGTTCCAGCGTGTTCTGATGGGCGCGCACGATGCGTTCATATTCTGGCGGGCCGGAATGCGAGGGCGCATCAACGCCATACTTCGCCCTCGATGTCCCAGCGCGGTAAAGCGTGTAGTTGTACACGAGCAATGCCAGGCTGCTCACCAAGATAGGGTATTCGAAGTTTTCCGGCATGGTGCCCTCCCCTTCCAATGTCTTATTCAGTAATCAGCACACAATTTATTTCGCCTTGGCACAACCCAAATTTCAGGTTCAGCCCAACCACCCTTTTACGGGGCCCTGAAAAAGACGATAATGGCGACAAGTGCCGCCAAGAGGGCTGCCCAGACACCAAGATTTATCTGCGTAGAACGTTTTGCCGACCGGCGCTCAAGCCATGTACGCGGGCGCACACCCTTCAGAGAAAACACCAGCTGGCTGGCCAGATTTACGCAAACGATATTCGTTGCAAGCAAGGCAAAGGCGCGCAAGGCGAGCGATACTTCGCCGGCGCCGAGCAGCAAGGCTACGGCAACCGATGGCGGCAGAATGGCGACCGCGACCATCACGCCAACCAAAACTGATGAGATGCCCGTCAACACAGACAACGCCGCCGCGGCCCCAGAGGCCAGAGCGAGCGCGACACTATCAAGGCCCAGTTCCGTTCTTGACAGAAGCTCGCTGCTGTTCAGGTCAACATCAATGGTCGCGCCGAGACCGAATGCTGTGAGAAAGCCCACCGCCAATCCTGCCAATGCGGTCTGTGCCGACTGACGCATGAGCTGCGGATTCCCGATGGCGGAACCAAAGCTAAAGGCCAAAAGCGGCCCTAATAGCGGGGCGATCACCATCGCGCCGATAACAGCGGCGACGTTGTCGGCATTTATGCCCAGCGCCGCCACCACAGCGGAAAGAAATGTCAGTGTTAGAAAATCGATATTGAGGTCGGCGCCCCGGCGCACGTCCTGATAAATCTCTTCCCGGAGCGCGACACTCTTCGATTGCTTCGTTTCCGCTTCCACTTCCTCCGCGCTCGGCGTGGGCAGAACCGCGGCTTCAACCGGCAACACGACGATCCGCCATTCGTCAGCCGACGTCAGCACGGATTGGAGTTTGTCTATGACAGACTGGCTCTTTTGCGTTTCGATAACCAACTGCGCTTCACATCGCCCGTCCTTCGATGGCGAAACGGTCCAATTCGCCTCCGGATGAGATGCCAAAGTTGCCGACACAGTGTCGGCCATACCTTCCGGAAATGCCGCTGTAATTAGTCTCACTGGTGGATCCCTTCTGCATGCGGCCGCTTTTGGTGGAGCGCCCCGAAAAGACGTACGCGACTACGTCCCAAGCCCTCTTAATTGGTACCGATGCCGCTTCAGATTCGCAAACCGGCCCCCAACCTGACGGCGGCGAGGTCTTTAACTATTGGGAGTTTCGGCAAGGGGGCAGCGAAATCACCTGCTTTTGGCGCCCCCCTCTTTCGGCTATCAGCATTCTTCCACTTCGGCTCGCGCGTGGCTGGCAGGAGCTTTCACCCTATCCGGCTCTCTGGCCTCATGAGGAAGGCCACGTGTCCGAGCGGCACGCATGGAATTTGTGGACCGTTGCGGTTTTTCCCGGCTTCCCGCACGCTCTCTATTTTGTGTTCTGTCTCTACGCCTCAGGTTGATAAGATGCGGCACCATTTTTCATAGAGCCAATATTTATCTGGTTTTCGCCTTGCTACGAACGTCAGCAGGTTGCTGACAAGGGGCACCTTTATTTCAGGAAATCATTATGGAACTCTCACACAGCCGCACCATTAGAATTATTGCCGTCCTGCTTCTGCTGGCGGCCATATCGCAGCCGATATATACCGCACTGTATATCGGTGCACCTGACGTTAACCGGCAATTCCTGTGGGGCCTGGAAGGCCTTCTCTTCGTGCTGCTGGCGGCTTTTGCCGGTTCCGCTTTGGTCATGGCCAAACGCTACACGCTAGGGTTTTCCGCCATTGCATTCGCCGCCGTCCTTAACGTGGTGCAGGTGGGCGTGGGCTTGACCCAATTCGGCCCCTTTGGCGCCGCGGCCGAATCGAACCCTGACCTTGCCGGTGTTGCCGCCTCGGTCGTTGCCTTTTCATTCTTCGGCTACAATGCGGCGAAAATTTTGCTTGGCTTAGCAGCCGTCGATTTCGGCGTGGCCAAGATGAGCCAGGGCAGCAGAGCGCTGGGCGGTTTGACGGTATTGGCGGGCGCGGCCGCGTTTGCTGCCAACACGTTGGTGATGATGTTCGGCTTGCAGGGCTTTCTGCCATCGCCGGTCGCGGGCGCCTCGGGTGTTTTGGCTACACTGCTCTTGGCGGCGTGCCTGTTCAGCCTCAAAAGCGAAGAGTGATTGCTGTACACGGATAATCTGGAGGTTGCGGCGACACCTTAATCACTTGGCGGACGGGTTTTGTCCCTGTCCGGCGGGGGCGCTGGCATTTCGTGAACAGCAAGATTATCATTGTTTCTTTTGCCAAATGCGGCGGGAAACCTTGGGATGATCAAACATCTGTTCTTCATTTTCAGAACAGCCATCACTTTGGTTGCCGTGCTCCATGTGATCTTTACCCTTGCAGCGACGATCACAGACGACACCCCCAGCAGCAGCGCCACGGGCGCCAGTGCCTGGCTTTGGTTTCCCATCCTGCAATGGGAAGCGTTCACCCGCTGGCTGTTCGGCTTACTGCTTGGCGTAAGCCTGGCCGATCCCTTGCGCGCCACCCTCTCATTCATGTACCTGATGTCCGGCCTGCATTTTGTGGAGCTGTGGGCCAATGCCGAGAAATACCGGTTCGGCACTTCGTCAGTGCCGTGGGGCGACATCGACGGCTTTGTCATGGACCGAAGCGCCGGTTATCGAGCGGTGTCTGTTTGCGCCGCCCTTCCCACTTTCATCCTTTCCCTGTTCTATTTGGGTCTCGCCGGCTATGCCGCCGACAATGTGTATGTATATTGGATATTGCTCGCAGCTTGCGGCGTGCTGATGACGGTGTATAGCTCCGACCTGGATCTGCTCTGGCTTCTTTTAGGCACTGCCCTGTTCCTTGGGCTGAATTATGCATTAGGGATGATGGCGTAGTAGAACGCCCCTACAGATAGAAATGCGTACGCGTCATTGACACTTTCACCGCTTGCGCAAGGTCTGTTCAGTCAAAAAATAGTATTTCGACAGTTGCATGCTCGAACTCGCAAGGCCCAGGTAGCTTGCATGTGCCCTCCGCAATGACATCCGATTTATCCCAGTCCGCATCAATTATGCGAATGATGTATTCTTCTGCCTTGAACGTAATGTTCGAATAAACGCATCGAAGCGTGTTGCGGCAACCACCAGTCCGGACAATTGCACCCCAACCATACTCTAATTCACGGTCACACATCCCGATGGTGTGTGTTCCGCTTGACATGCAAAAAGAGATGTCCGGTAAGTCCGCTCCACCATCCCAACGACTTGGGTCGTTGACGATGTTAACGACCACATCCGCCTTTCGTGCGACATAGTTTGGGGAACAAAGGCCAGGTTCATTGTCGGACGTCTTCTCGCACTTCGCATCGTAGCCACAATCCTCGTCGTCTGAACAAGCGTACGCTTGGGTTGGCCACCCGACGTACAGACAAAGAGAAACAGCAAAAATCCCCACGTAGTGCATCGCCCTCTGCCCCATTTTAACGCTCAACGGCTCTATCACGCCACCTTAACGTGCCCGCCCACAAAGGCAATAAAGCCTGACCAACGCCCCAGATTCCCTTGCCGGCACACAGGTCGTGGTTCGTTAGAGCGTGGTGCCATAGGGCCATTCGAAAACATGGTTGATGTATTATTTGACGCTCCTACAATTCCAGCCTGGAGAATAGTAATCCAAACACAATCACGCAGAGTGCTTGCCAGGTGATACGTTCATGAAGCCATCGCCATTCAAACAATTGCTCCTCAGCAGTAAGTGGCTCTCTTTTGCCTTTCTTTATGTCAACGAAAGTTTTGCTCCCGGCCAAACCATAATAGTAGGTCAGATATCCGTTTGAAAGCACATGGCCGAACAACAGTAGGAAGAAGACTGGCCACATCAAAGCCGAAAGAACGGGAATAGCAACGAAGTCCTCCAAAAAGCGGCCCAACCGGAACTCCATATATCTGTCCAGAAAGCGAGAGCGTGCACCAATCTCACCTGCAATTGAGACTAAGGCATAAATGAAACCCACGCTTAGATAACAGATCATCTGCTCATCTTTTTCAGTAAGCGTCACAAGTAAGAAAACACCAAACGCAATCAGTCCCGAGACAAACATCTCGATGATAAAGCGAAGCCATCGTTTCATCGGACTGTGAATATCCTGCCTACATGAAGTTCAACGCGCCAAAACGCGATGTTGTCGGTTTCGAACATTGTGCTTACAAAATTACAAAGTTTACAGGTATGAGTTCTTGGCTTACTTTCACAAAGCAGCGTTGTCGGGTAACTCTTCAGTTTTTGCGCCGGGAGCGCTGTAGCATACATTTGCGATAGCCCCATACAACGACTGTTCGTTGCAGCATGTGCATCCGTCAGAGGGTTCGGCCCGCGCCTAGCTAGCTAGAGTGTCCGGCTTGTAAAATTACGAAACTGTCGCCGTCGCTCGAGACACCCTCTACGTTACTGGAAGGGGGTACAAACCCCTTCGGTCATTTAGGGTATTCAACAAGGACTATCCGCCGTCAGTATTGACCGCAGTTCCCCCACCCTGCGTGAGGGTTTTTTGGATCGTCAGCTGTTGAATGTCCCGCACTATCTGCTCATTCATTTCGTTTAGTCTTGTCCGTTCGATTTCTGTCGATGCTCCAGATAGCAAAGCACGGTTCTTTTTGAGTCTTTCCTCGAGAGCATTTATCCGCGATGTCAATTCTACTGAAGACTCAACAACGCGGGCCGCTGCATCCGTTAACGATACGAGACCAGAGTAAAACGAACACAATTCATGATACTGAACAATTTCCGATAGCATAGTGTCCACTGAATATACCGAAACGTCGTCTGAACGTTTGACAATCAACTCAGAGAATTTTTTTGTCCTCTGCAACTCGATAGACTTAACGACCGCAGTCGCTAAGAGGTTTTGATAAAAGACATTGTTGAATTCGCTTCTTGTCGCATTAACAATTGCAGCACTTCCGGACAACGCTCGTACGGTCGAAGCTGGTGTAAAAATGGTACCTAGCCCAGTTAGAAGAGATGTAATCGATCCGAAGGAAAAATTAGCGGTCGCAGAGTTTGAAACAATTGATGCCTTGTGTGCTTCGCATATTAAACGAGATCGTTTGACTAGTGTGTCCATTAGACGATTTCTTGTTTCAATGTCATTATTATCGATAGCCAATTTGTAAGCAGACGGAGCACTGTTATCACCGACATTTTCGGGAAACTTCTCATTGTCCAGATCAAATGGTGGCGGAACGAGTTGAAGGTTTTTGCGCTGAGTGTAAGGGTTGACGCTTCGATATTTGTTACCTTCTTTTGTCAGCGAGTCGACCATGTACGCGTCTCGTGCTGTGGCACATCCTGCCAAACCTACCGAAACGACTAATAGCAATATGTATTTTCGGGCTGCTTCTGTGTTCATTTTGCCCTCCCTATTTGCCGCCCTATACTTTAGGTTATTTAATTATGCTTTGTCACTTAAAATTGTATTTCCTTGAGTTTGATAAGGCTCACTCAGCTACACTCACAATTCATAGACTCCACAAATTAGTGATTTGAATTACGGTGACGGTCTCCGTGACTCCCGATTTGAGTGTCTAAATGGGTGCCATGGGACGGAGCGGCTGGGCGGCATTTCTGGCGGCACAAATCTGTGATATTCTCTGACGAGAGGGAGGCGTTGATGGAGAGAAGCCATGACGCCGGAGATTTGCGAATTCAGCCGCCTCAGAAAACGTGCCAAAGAGATTGAGCGCGTTTGTCTGAGCCCTATAACCACCACCGTCGATGTTCCGCGCGGGCGGTCATGGTTCAAACACCGCAGCCATCCGAACAATCAATGCCGCGGCGCATGGATCCCAAGCTCGCGCCGTAACATGAATCCTTGGGCCGTTCCTTGGGATAATGACATCACTTGCCGGCCTTGCGAGCCACACTCTCTCCTACTCCTACCCCGACCGCGGGCAAGGCAATCGCATATGGCGATGTGTACCCTCATTTTTCTACCGCTCGTTCCTGCGCCCGTGTCTGGCCTTTGGCCAGCACGCGCAACTCCCGCAGGAATCTCTGGCCATCTACTGGGAGATCCTGGTTCGCGAAAACGCGACCGGGACGAGCGCAAGAGGGGCAACCCTCCATATGCGGTTCCCCACCGGCCATGGGAGAGGGCTGCATTAGTTTGTATATCGAAAAACACGCTTCCCTCCCCCCGCAAGCGGGACGAGGTTAGGAGGGAGGCATACGGGCAAAAATTGGATGAACCCCATGCGCCCATGTGTTGCGCCCATGAAAATTGCCGGCGGCATCCCGCACCTTCCTCCGGCGCATTAAGAAAATACCACCTGTGGTGTTTTTGCCCTTGCCAAGCACCCGCCTTTGCCATAAACAGGCCGGCTGCGCTGGACCGAGATGATCCGCAGCGCCACCACTGTTATTGGATCAAGCACATGTCTTCGCGCGGTTCTCTTGCGCCCCGCCCGCGGTTTGTGGATGCGGCCACGTTCGACCTCTGGAAGGACGAGGTGCGCGCCCTTTTGCGCCTGGGCTTGCCATTGGTGGCAACGCAAGTCACGCAATTCGCCATTCTCACCGTGGACGCCATTATGGTCGGGCGGCTGGGTCAGGCGCCGCTGGCGGCGGCCGCGTTGGGCACCACCATTTACTTCATCGGCTGGCTTGTAGGCTTTGGCCCTGTCTCCGCCGTGGCGCCCGTCATCGCGCAGGCCGTGGGGGCGCGCCCCAACCGCCGCACGCGGGTGGCCGTGGCCGTTCGCATGGGTCTTTGGGCGGCTTTTGTGGCCGCCGTCCCGATCATTGCCGTCTTTGTTCTGTGGTCTGAGAATATTCTGTTGCTGTTTCAACAGCCGGAAGACATTTCCGCAGCTGCGGCGCCCTATATCGCGATCCTGTCCCTGGGGTTGCCGTTCGCGTTCGGCTTGATCGTGCTTAGGAACTTTGTTTCGAGCCTTAGCAAACCCAATTCGGCGCTGGCCTTTGTGGTTGTCGTGACAGGGCTGAACATCGTACTCAACTGGGTTTTCATCTATGGCAATTTAGGGGCGCCACGCTTGGAACTGGTGGGCGCCGGCGTTGCCAGTGCGCTCGCCAATATGATCGGTTTTTTTGCCTTTCTGATTTGGGCTCATTTCAGCGAAGCTTTCCGCCGCTACAATTTGCTGGCCAATTTCTGGCAACCCCATTTCGGCACGTTGAAAGAGCTGTTCGTCATCGGCATGCCCATTGGCTTGACCGTCGCCTTTGAAGGCGGCTTGTTCAATGCGGGTGTGTTTTTGATGGGCACGTTCGGCACGGTCGCGCTCGCGGCGCACCACATCGCCGTCAATGTGGCCTCCATGACGTTCATGGTGGCGTTAGGCTTGTCTTTAGGCGGCGTTGTCCGCGTGGGACTGGCGGCGGGCGCCGAGAACCCATCCGGCATCCGGCGCGCGGGCTATTGCACCATTGTGGTGGCGGCGTTCGCCCAAAGCCTGTTTGCCTTTGCCATGGCGATTTTCCCCTATCCGATCATCGCGCTTTATGTGGACATCCATGCACCAGAAAACGCGGTGATGGTGGAACAGGCGGCCATCTTCCTGCGCATCGCCGCGATCTTTCAGATTTTCGATGCGATACAGGTCGCGGCGGCCCATGCCTTGCGGGGACTGAAGGACACGCGCATTCCCATGCTGTTGGCGGGCTTTAGCTATTGGGGGATCGGCTTCCCGACGTGCTGGTATTTGGCCTTCGAAACCAGTCTGGAAGGCACCGGCATCTGGTGGGGATTCGTTTTGTGCCTGTTTACGGCATCGGTGGTGATGACATTGCGGTTTTGGCTTCTGACGCGGGGGAATAATGCAAGGTTTGCCCCTGTGTCAGAGGCCGCCGAATGAGAAGATTAGACAATGTAGAGGCTGGCGGAGACGGAGGGATTCGAACCCTCGATGAGCTATTAACCCATACTCCCTTAGCAGGGGAGCGCCTTCAGCCACTCGGCCACGTCTCCAAAAGAAGAAGATGGATATCCCACACGCCGGGGCAATTCAAGGCCATAAACCTTGCGAAAAGGTTGGCGGCATCTTTCAAGGCGCGGCGGCGTCAGGTGGGTGGCCACCGCCCCTGCCCTGCAATGCAGTCTCTAAGAAGCCACCCACGCAGCGGCTTCCGTATCACCCAATTAGTGGGTGTGCAGCCACTCGCGCGCTTGACGCTGGGCTTCAGCCACTTGAGCCGACGTCATTTCCTGCGCCAATTCGGACCGCCATGTGCGGGCTTCGATATTGCCCTTCATGGCCGCCAAATTGAACCATTTGTGCGCTTCGATGTAGTCGGGCTGAACGCCTTCGCCATTGGAGTACATCAGACCCAAATTGTACAACGCTTCGCTTGTGCCGGTTTCGGCCTGGCTCAGGCAAACTTCGATACTTTTGTTCGGATTTGAAACATTGGTCATGTTTAACGCCTCCCCATTTGGTGCTGGCACTTCCTCCCTGCAAAAGAAGCGCCAGGTGAATGACATCGCGACCGTTCTGTCGCGAACAGTCACATGCTTTCATGGGCCGGCTAAAAAATTGGTTAAACGGTGACAGGAAATAGACAAAAGGAAGGCAAAGTTAACGCATTGAAACCCTTATTAACAAAGGGTTTCAAGCGCATCGGCATTTTTATTCAATTTGTATACAGATCTATTCTTTATTTAATACGCACACAGAATAAATCTGCATCAGACTTGCGGTACGCTCATGCCTTTTTCCACCGCAGGCCGCGCGGCGATCGCATCCAGCCAGCGCCGGGTATTCGCCCCTTCCCCGATAATGTCGGGCTTGGCCTGTTTAATCAGTTCGAAGGCAACGGCCACCCAGGGATAGGTCGCGATATCCGCAATAGAATAATCGCCGCCCAGAAACGCTGTATCGTCAAGCCGGGTATCCATCACCTTGATGAGCCGCGCCGATTCGCTCACATAACGGTCGATCGCGAAGGGAATCTTTTCTTCAGCGGTGTTCAAAAAGAAGTTCGCCTGCCCCAGCATCGGGCCGATGCCCGCCATCTGCCAAAACAGCCATTCAAGGCATTTGCTTCGCGCGGGCTCTGCGCTCGGCAGGAACTTGCCGGTTTTCTCCGCAAGGTAGATCAGGATGGCGCCGGATTCGAAGACGGTATGAGTGCCGCCGTCCATATCCCGGTCGACGATGCCCGGTATGCGGCCGTTGGGCGAGATTTTCAGAAAGTCAGGCTTGTGTTGTTCGCCCTCGCCCAGATTGACGGGGTAAACGGTGTAATCGAGACCGCATTCTTCAAGCATCACCGATGCTTTTTGGCCATTGGGTGTCGTCCAGGTGTAAAGATCGATCATGCTTCGTGCGCCCCTTGTTTTGAGTTGCGCCATTCGATTTCGGATGGCTCACATCAGCATAATGCGCCCGCAAGACACGTAAAGAATCACGATGACGGCATTCGTGCAGATGCCGCGTGCAAATTGATCGAGAGAGTATTTTGGGAAAGAGGCGGCCGCGAGAAAGGCGCCGCGATCAGGTATTTGGCTGTTTTTGAGAACGCCAAACATGCGCCGACCGCCGCTTTGCTCCCCATTCTTCCAGTCGTTTTCCGAAAGAAGAACCCAGCGGCGGCCGGTGCATTGTTTTCTGCTTTAGCGATTAACGCCGAGCAGTTCTGCGCGCAGTGGTTTTGCGAGCTGCTGGCTTACGACGTGCAGTCGTCTTCCGAGCGGCAGGCTTGCGTGCAGTTGTTTTCCGAGCGGTCGTCTTACGTGCCGTTGTTTTACGGGCAGTCGTCTTACGAGCGGCTGGCTTCCGCTTTGCTGTCGTCTTGCGAGCCGTGGTCTTGCGAGCGGCTGGCTTACGCTTTGCTGTCGTCTTCTTTGCGGCTGTCTTACGAGCTGCAGGCTTCCGCGCCGTTGTCTTACGAGCGGTCGTCTTGCGAGCTGTTGTTTTCCGCGCTGTGGTCTTACGAGCAGCTGGCTTACGCTTCGCTGTCGTCTTGCGCGCCGTTGTTTTACGAGCGGTCGTCTTACGTGCCGTGGTTTTACGGGCAGTTGTCTTACGAGCGGTCGTTTTGCGAGCCGTCGTCTTCTTGGCGGCTGGCTTACGCTTCGCAGCTGTCTTACGAGCAGCAGGCTTGCGTGCTGTGGTTTTACGGGCAGTTGTTTTGCGTGCGGTGGTTTTGCGCGCTGTCGTCTTCCGTGCCGTCGTTTTACGTGCGGCCGGTTTTTTCTTCGTCGTGGTCTTACGAGCCGTAGACTTTTTTGCTGTTGTCATTGGCATGTGTGTGCTCCCTACAATGAGGACCGGTTGGACGAGATAATCCGCGTGCAAATATGAATCACACTTCTTATTTCGGCAACCGGCTTAAGAATTCCGGCAAACAACACTCATATCAAAAACATTGTTGCCGACCGATTCACCAGTATTCGACTGGCATTCACACATTCCGTCTACATCGAAAGTGGTTAATAAAATATTTCTATTGAAATGAAGCGCGGATTTATTGTGCGCAAAAACGGCACAAAATGCGTTTAAGTGATTCGTTTTTTAGGACTCAAGTTTGCGTTTGAGTATTTCGTTCACGGCTTTTGGATTTGCTTTTCCGCCGGATGCTTGCATCACTTGACCAACAAACCAACCGATCGCTTTTGGCTTCGTTTTAACCTCTTCCGCTTTGTCCGGATTGTCTGCGATTACTTGATCAACGATCGCTTCTATTGCGGATGTATCGGTTACTTGCTTGAGACCTTTCTCTTCGACAATTTCTCCCGGCTTTCCGCCATTTTCGAACATAATTTCGAAAACATCTTTGGCGATCCGGCCAGAGATTGTTTCGTCTGCAATCAGATCAACAAGCTCTCCTAAATGCGATGCGGAAACCTTACACGCATCGAGACTCTGCCCGCTTTTATTAAGGGCTGCGAACAACTCACCGGTGATCCAGTTCGCAACAATTTTTGGATCTCTGTTCGTTGCAGCCTCTTCGAAATAGTCCGCAATTTCCTTTTCCGAGACCAAAACACCCGCGTCATACGCGCTCAATCCAAATTCTTCGATGAATCGCGTCTTTTTTTGATCAGGAAGCTCCGGCAGGTGCCGTGCAATGTCGTCCACAAGTGCCTGATCGAATTCCAGCGGCAATAAATCTGGATCCGGAAAATAGCGGTAATCATGCGCATCTTCCTTGGACCGCATCGTGCGTGTTTTGCCGCTATTCGGATCAAAAAGACGGGTTTCTTGATCGACTTCGCCGCCATCTTCAATCAAATCGACTTGGCGGCGCGCTTCATAATCGATCGCGGCTGCCACAAAGCGAATGGAATTGACGTTCTTGATTTCACACCTTGTACCCAGATCGTCTCCGGGCCGGCGTACAGAAACGTTTACATCTGCGCGAAGCGATCCTTCTTCCATATTGCCGTCGCAGGTACCGAGATACCGCAAAATCGCACGCAATTTTTGAACATAAGCCGCGGCTTCTTCAGACGACCGAATGTCCGGCTTCGATACGATCTCCATCAGGGCAACCCCAGCCCTGTTGAGGTCGACCAAACTATGGTCGCCTTCGTGGGTGCTTTTGCCAGCATCTTGTTCGAGGTGCAGCCGCTCGATCCCGATATCGACGGTCTGCCCGTCGGAAAGATCGATACTGATTTTCCCCTCACCAACAATCGGATCTTTGTATTGGGAGATTTGATAACCGGCAGGCAGATCGGGATAAAAGTAATTCTTACGGTCGAACACCGAACGCAAGTTGATCTCCGCATTAATGCCAAGACCGGTTCTGATGGCCTGTTCAACGCAGAACTGATTGATCACCGGCAGCATGCCGGGCATGGCCGCATCCACAAGGCTTACATTTTGGTTCGGTCCCGCGCCGAACGTCGTGGGCGCGCCGGAAAACAGCTTTGCCTCACTGGCCACTTGCGCATGCACTTCCAGGCCGACGACGATCTCCCAATCGCCGGTTACTCCCTGGATGATTTGTTCGCGTTTCTTCATTTGCTGGCTCATGACGCGCTTTCCCACCAGTTTGCAGGCCGTGCATCAAACGCGGCTGCTTCTTCAACGACGCTGCCCAACTTAAAAAGCGTAGCTTCATCAAAGGCGCGTCCGATCAATTGCAACCCCAACGGCAGACCTTGCGCATCAAGTCCCGCAGGAATCGAAATCCCAGGAAGGCCCGCCAAGTTAACAGTCACAGTGAATACGTCGTTCAAATACATCGAAATCGGATCATCCGACCGTTCACCAATCCCGAAAGCCGCGCTCGGTGCTGTTGGCGTTAGGATGGCGTCGACACTTTCGAATGCGTTGGAGAAGTCTTGTGCAATCAAAGACCGCACTTTTTGCGCCTTGATGTAGTACGCATCGTAATATCCAGCAGACAGCACATAAGTGCCGATAAGAACGCGCCGCTTTACTTCCGCGCCAAACCCTTCAGCGCGCGTCTTTTCATAGAGCGAGATAATGTCGTCAGACGAGTCCGCCACCCGAAGGCCATACTTCACACCGTCATAGCGCGCCAAATTGGAAGACGCCTCCGCCGGCGCAATAATGTAATAGGCCGGCAACGCGTACTTCGTATTCGGCAGGCTGATGTCGACAATCTCTGCACCGGCGTCACGCAACCATTCTTTTCCCGCAGACCAGAGCTTGTCGATTTCTGGGTCCATGCCATCAACGCGGTACTCGGTTGGGATGCCGATTTTCAGACCACGCACCTCTTTTCCGATTTCCGCTTCATAATTCGGAACCGGCGCATTGATACTGGTAGAATCTTTTGGGTCGTGTGAGGCCATGGACTCCAGCATGATCGCCGCATCCCGAACGGTGCGTGTCATGGGACCTGCTTGATCCAAGGAGGATGCGAAGGCAACGATCCCCCAACGCGAACAGCGGCCATAAGTCGGCTTCATACCAACAATGCCCGTAAACGCCGCAGGCTGACGAATAGATCCACCCGTATCGGTCCCCGTTGCACCGAGCGCCAATCTGGCGGCGACCAACGCAGACGATCCGCCGGATGATCCACCTGGCACGAGCTTTGTGTCGTCTTCCTTGCGGCGCCAAGGGTTTACCACCGGGCCGAAATAGCTCGTTTCGTTCGATGAGCCCATGGCGAATTCATCAAGATTGAGTTTGCCAAGCATAACGGCGCCATCGTTTCGCAGGTTCTGCGACACGGTCGACTCATATGTCGGCGCAAACCCTTCCAAGATGTGACTGCTCGCGGTCGTCTGCACCCCTTCCGTACAAAACAGATCTTTCACACCGATGGGGATGCCCTCCATGGGTCCACCATCGCCCGAGGCAAGTTTCTTGTCAGACCCGGTCGCGCGTTCCAACGCCACATCCGGTGTGTGGGTTACGAAACAGTTCAACGCTCCAGCTTTATCGATGGCCTCTAAATGGGCTTGGGTCAGCTCCACAGCCGAAAAATCCTTGGCGCGCAGACCATCGCGCGCCTCGGCCAAAGTCATTTCAGTCAATTTCGACATGTTGCCGGCCGTCCCTATTCAACAACACGCGGCACGACAAACATGTTGTCCTGTGCTTCAGGCGCGTTTTTGACGATTTTCTCCGGGTATCCGCCGTCGGTTACCTGGTCTTCCCGTTGGAACAAATGTGTTTCAACAACACTGCTCATGGGCTGAACATTAGAGGTGTCGACCTCCTCCAACTGCTCTACCCACTGCAATATGGTGTTGAGTTCCGTTGTCATGGATTCCAAATCCGCATCGTTCTCAGAAACTTGGATACGCGCGAGTTTGGCAATCCGGCGCACGGTCTGAATGTCCACCGACATGGCTTACCTGTCCTATTTGTGTCTCGGAATCACGGATCTTCGAGTATCAGGCACAACGCCAGTATTCAAGAACCGCAAGAGATGGCGTTTAGCCATCCCCCCTCATCCTATGTTATGCGTGGCCCCAAATTAAGAAATCAAGAAAGCGAGCGATATTGCGTGCCTGTTCACGAAACTCCAGAAGACTTTTTGGATGCCTTAGTGGTTTCGACCCCGTTAATGGGGCTTGATCTCGGTACCAAGACCATAGGGGTTGCCTGTTCCGACGCCACACGAACCATCGCCACCCCAGTTGAGACCATCCGAAGAACAAAGTTCAAACAAGATCTCGAAAAACTCCTCCAATTCGTTGCGGATAGGAAGGTGGGAGGTGTGGTGATGGGGCTACCCGTCAACATGGACGGGTCAGAGGGCCCGCGCGCCCAATCGACGCGCGCCTTCGTGCGAAACATGCTCCGGGAATCGGAGTTGCACGTGATCTTCTGGGACGAACGCCTTTCAACGGCCGCCGTTACCCGCACGCTTTTAGAAGCCGATAGCAGTCGCGCCAAACGAGCGGAAGTGGTCGACAAAATGGCCGCCTCTTACATACTTCAAGGCTTCCTAGATCGTATTTCGGGCCTTCCCAACAAAAGCCCTAACTAGGCACCTACACCGCATGCTCACAATTCTAGGCGTTTTGGCGCCGATCATCATTCTTATCGCCCTTGGCCAGATTCTTGCGCGTATTGATTTCCCTGGCACCACGTTTTGGCCTGCGCTTGAGAGGTTAACCTACTACATCTTATATCCAGCACTGCTGTTTGGTTCGATCGCCCGCTCAAATCTTGCATCACTCGATGCCGGCAATTTCTCCCTGGTCTTGCTTGGATCGCTTGCCGCCATGGCATTATTCTTGGCAATTACGCGCCGCGTTTTGAATTGGGGCGGCCCGCGCTACACAAGCATCTATCAGGGCAGCATGCGGTGGAACGGTTTTGTCGCCTTGGCTATCTCCGATGCCTATCTTGGAACCGATGGGCTCGCCATGACAGCTGTCGGTATCGCCGTCATGGTTCCGGCGCTCAATGTCTTGAGCATTTTTACGCTAACACGGCATGCGGGCGCCGAGCCCCAAAGTATCAAACGCGTTTTAGTTCTGCTCGTTCAAAACCCGCTGATCATCGCATGTGTCGCTGGTATCTTGGCCAGCCTGTTGGGCTTCTCAATTGGCATAATCGCAAATCACACTCTTTCTCTTCTCGGCGATGCAGCGCTGACCATGGGCTTGCTTGCAATAGGAGCTGCTCTACAGATTCGCCTACCACGGTCGGCAGCTCTGCAGCTGGGGCTGGTAACTTTCTTCAAGCTCGCGCTCATGCCCGTCTTTGTGGCCACCGGATGTTATCTGTTGCAAGTCACCGGTGTAGCTTTTCAGGCTGCGATGATTTGCGCGGCTGTCCCGACAGCCACCTCAGCCTACATCCTTGCCCGGCAGTTAGGAGGTGACGCTGAATTCATGGCCCAGGCGGTAACCGCCAGCACATTGGCCGCAGCAATCTCCTTGCCGTTGATTTTATACTTAACACGATGACCGCTATAGAAACCGTCAGAACGGTTGCGGCAAAGCGTTGATGACTTTATAAGCATGGCTTTAATGAGCGTCTCCGAAGCAACCCCAACTCCGATACCTGCCCCCGCCTTCTCCAGGCGGCATCTCTTGGGTATTGAAGGGCTTTCTCCCCTTGAAATTACATCTCTGTTGGACTTGGCCGACGAGTATGTGGATCAGAACCGGTTGATCGACAAAAAGCAGCCGACGTTGCGTGGGCGCACCGTCATCAATTTGTTTTTCGAATCATCGACGCGAACCCAAAGTTCCTTCGAGCTTGCCGGGAAACGCTTGGGCGCCGACGTGATGAACATGGCGGTGAAGGCTTCGTCTTTGAACAAAGGCGAGACGCTGATCGACACCGCAATCACCCTGAATGCCATGCACCCGGACATTCTGATTGTCCGGCATCAAGACTCTGGCGCGGTCGAACTGTTGTCGCAAAAAGTGAGCTGCTCGGTGATCAACGCGGGCGACGGTTGGCATGAACATCCAACGCAAGCCTTGCTTGACGCGCTAACCATTCGGCGACGGTTGGGCCGCGTCGGCGGCTTGAAAGTCGCCATCTGCGGTGACGTGATGCACAGCCGTGTTACGCGCTCAAACATCCACCTGCTAAACACTCTCGGCGCCGAAGTACGCTTGATCGCTCCAAAGACACTTCTGCCCGCCGGCATTGAGCGCCTGGGCGTTAAAGTCTTCAACGACATACGCGAGGGTCTGGTGGACTGCGACATCATAATGATGCTCCGCCTACAGATGGAGCGTATGGAAGGATCGTTCATTCCGTCCACGCGCGAGTACTTTCATTATTTTGGGCTAGATAGGGAAAAACTGGCCATTGCCAAACCGGGCGCCTTGGTAATGCACCCCGGCCCCATGAATCGCGGCGTCGAAATTGATAGCTCAATTGCCGATGACCGAAACATCAGCCTTATTCAGGAACAAGTTGAGATGGGGGTCGCTGTCCGCATGGCGGCCTTGACGGCACTGAGCCGCCAGCTCGACCGCGGAGACCACGCTTAAACCATGCGCGAACGCCGACTAAACGACACTGGCAAAACGCTCTTCACAAATGCCCGGATTATTGACCCGGCATCCGGATCAGACATTCGTGGTGAACTCATCGTCGAGAAAGGCAAAGTCGCTGACCTTGGGCAGTCCCTCATCTCCGGCGCGCCCAGCAGCGACATGGACGTTATCGATTGTGACGGACATGTGTTGTCACCCGGTCTTATCGATATGCGTGTGTTTGTGGGCGAACCCGGTGCGGAGCACAAAGAGACGCTTGGCTCCGCAAGCCGTGCGGCTGCCGCCGGAGGCGTTACGACACTTATCTGCATGCCGAATACCGACCCGGTGATCGATGACGTGGCGTTGGTCGATTTTATAGAGCGGCGCGCCCGCGATACGGCCATTGTGCATGTGCATCCGATGGCGGCCCTCACCAAGGGCCTCGAAGGCAAGCAGATGACCGAGATGGGATTGCTTGCAGAAGCCGGTGCCGTCGGTTTCACGGAAGGCAGTAAATCGCTGGTGAACGCGCAAATCATGCGCCGCGCCATGACATATGCTTCAAATTTCGATGCGCTGATTGCTCAGCATGCAGAAGAGCCAACACTCGCCAAAGCCGGCTGCATGAATGAGGGCGAGCTGGCAACCCGCCTTGGCTTGCCGGGCGTTCCGCCAGCCGCTGAAACCATTATGGTGGAACGTGACCTGCGCCTGTTGGAATTAACCCGCGCGCGCTATCACCTGTCACAAATTTCTTCCGCAGAGACCCTTGAGATCTTGCACAGAGCGAAGAACGCCGGCCTTTCCATATCCTGCGCGGTATCTGCCCACCATCTCGCTCTCAATGAGAATGACGTCGCAAGCTACCGCACATTTTTCAAAACAAGCCCCCCACTGCGCCGCGAGGAAGACCGCATGGCGCTGATCGCAGGCCTCTCCGCCCGTACGATCGATGTGATTGTCTCAAGCCACGATCCACAAGCGCCCGAAAACAAACGTTTGCCGTTTGCCCAGGCGTCTTACGGTGTGGTTGGGCTGGAAACATTGCTATCCGTTGCCCTTGGGCTCTACCACAATGGCCATCTGGCCTTAATGGACGCCCTACGGGCTGTCACGTCGCGCCCTGCCGAAATTTTAGGGCTGCCGTCAGGGCGTCTGAGCAAAGGCGCCCCTGCCGACCTGGTGCTCATTGATTTAGGCAAGCCCTATGTCATCAATGCAGAACAACTTCGGTCAAAAACGAAGAACACACCGTTTGACGGGCATCGGTTCCAAGGACGGGCGATCAAGACCTTTGTGGATGGCATTGCCGTTTTCGACAGCGAGGATGCCGAGATCGCCGCTTGAGCGCGCCACCCAAAATTGTGCTACAGGATCGTTTTGAGCAAATGAGCCGGGTGCAATATGGAATTCTTTGATCCGATTAGCTGGCAATATTCTTGGCCCTACTATTTGGGCGCCCTCGCATTTGGATATTTGCTCGGCTCAATTCCCTTCGGATTGATCTTCACTCGCCTTGCAGGAATGGGCGACATCCGGTCCATCGGCTCCGGAAACATTGGCGCAACGAATGTTTTGCGCACGGGCAACAAGGCAATTGCCGCAGCCACCTTGATATTTGACGGCGGCAAGGGTGCGGCGGCCGTTTTGATCGCCGCAGCGTTTGCAGGCGCTGAAATTGGCGCCATCGCGGGCGTGGGCTCTTTCTTTGGTCATATCTTTCCCGTCTGGCTGGGCTTCAAGGGAGGTAAAGGTGTTGCGACCTTGCTTGGCATTACATTGGCGCTCTATTGGCCCGTCGGTGTCCTGTGCTGCGCCACATGGTTGGCCGTAGCGTTTGCGCTTCGCTATTCATCTCTGTCCGCGCTCGTGGCCGCCGCCCTCTCGCCTTTGTACATGTGGTATTTCGATCAAGCCTTGTATGTAACTTTGAGCTTGATCCTGGCGCTGCTGATTTTCTGGTCCCACCGCGAAAACATCCAGCGTCTGGCGGCAGGTGCCGAGCCTAAAATCGGTGCTGGAAGCAAATCAGCTACGTAAATCAAACCATGTCTGCTGGCGGTTATTCAGAAGAGCAAATTGCCCGGCTTCGGCTGATCCGCAGCAAAAATATCGGCCCGGCAAAGTTCCATCAGTTTGTCGAAAATTGCGGTTCCGCTGCAGGCGCCATCGAAACGCTTGCGGACTCGTCCCATCGAAAAGACCTGTGTCGGGCGGAATTGGTCCACCAAGAAATTGAAGCGCTCGAAAGCAGTGGGGGCAAACTGGTTTTCTGGGATGACCCAAACTATTCAAACCTGTTGAGAGAAATCGTCCATCCGCCGCCTGTTCTGTGCGTATACGGAGAAGTTTCTCTCATGGCAGCCCCCACGATCGCTATTGTCGGTGCCCGTAATGCGTCTGCCGCAGGCAGAAAATTCACATCGGCCCTCGCGAGAGACCTTTCCGACAAGGGTCATACGATCGTTTCCGGATTGGCCCGCGGCGTCGATACGGCAGCGCATCAAGGCGCCACACCGGCGAGGACCATCGCCGTTATGGCGGGCGGAATTGACGTCACTTACCCGCCCGAAAACGCCGACCTGCACAGAGCGATCGCAACTGATGGCCTGGTGGTGTCGGAAATGCCTTTTTCATTCCGGCCCAAAGCCGAACATTTCCCGCGACGCAATCGGCTGGTATCTGGACTTTCTTTAGGGGTTGTGGTGGTGGAGGCAGCTGAACGGTCGGGGTCGCTCATCACGGCGCGACTGGCAGGCGAACAGGGACGCGATGTGTTTGCCGTCCCAGGATCACCGCTAGACCCGCGCAGCGCCGGAACAAACGCGCTCATCCGTCAAGGAGCAACCCTGATCAGAAACGCGGACGACGTGCTGGATGCCCTTCACAATGAGCCCGCTTTGTTCGCCAAAATAGAAACACCGGCAAAATCCACCCCCTCGCGGCCAACAAAAGTAAAAATCGATCATACCTACGCAAAGAAACAGGTGGTTCCGGCATTACCGGCATCCGACCTTATCTTGTCCTGTCTTTCTCAAACGCCCGTGGAGGTTGACGAGATTGTCCGGCAAACCAACATTAAAGCGGGTGATGTGCTTGGGCTGTTGATGGAGCTGGAATTAGAAGGCAAATGCAAACTGCATCCGGGCCAAAAAGTTGCTCTAACCTGAGGCTTTGTGCGGAAAACCTTGTGCCTGTCCTAACCGGTCATGGTGCTTGTAAACGCTTTGTTAATGGGCTTCTCGAAACCTTAACCATCCCATTGGTATGGATTTTTCCTTTGCCTGCTGGTTGACAGCACGTCATGAATTAACCTATTTGCCGATCCGCACTTGAGTGCCGAGACGCCGAAAACTTGTTCGTTGGAAGCGGATCATGCGCAAAGCGGGGCAAAGCAAAGGCCGAATTTATCTATGAACATTGTCATTGTTGAGTCGCCTGCAAAAGCGAAAACCATCAACAAATACTTGGGCAAGGACTTCAAGGTACTCGCCAGCTATGGACACGTGCGCGATCTGCCGTCGAAGGATGGCTCCGTGCAGCCGGACAATGATTTTGAGATGGAATGGGATGTGGATACCCAGTCCGCAAAACGTCTCAAAGATATTGCGGATGCCGTTAAAGGCTCCGACAGCCTCATCCTTGCCACTGACCCCGACCGTGAAGGGGAAGCCATTTCATGGCACGTTTTGGAAGTTCTTCGGAAGAAGAATGCACTTAAAGACGTTGACGTGAAGCGCGTTGTTTTCAACGCCATCACCAAAGCTGCCGTGCTCGATGCCATGGCGCAGCCGCGTGATATCGATACAGAATTGGTCGATGCCTATCTGGCGCGCCGCGCGCTTGACTATCTGGTGGGCTTTACGCTGTCGCCGGTTTTGTGGCGGCGCCTGCCAGGGTCTCGCTCTGCTGGCCGCGTGCAGTCTGTTGCATTGAAACTTGTTTGTGAACGTGAAACGGCAATCGAAGCGTTTGTTCCGCAGGAATATTGGTCGATCGAAGGTATTTTCGGCACCCAATCGGGGACGCCGCTGAAATCACGGCTGACCCATCTGAACGCCAAGAAGCTCGACAAGTTTGACATCAATAATGACGAAGCGGCCAAAGCCGCTCTTGCCGATATCGAAAAGCAGAGCTATCGCGTCGCTTCCGTCACGAGTAAGCCAGCCAAGCGCAACCCAAGCGCACCGTTCACCACCTCAACCCTGCAACAAGAAGCGTCCCGCAAACTTGGATTTGCAGCCGCCCGCACCATGCAGGTGGCACAGCGCCTTTATGAGGGCGTAGATTTAGGCGGCGAGACAGTAGGCCTCATTACGTATATGCGGACAGACGGCGTGCAGATGGCCGATGAAGCCATCCAATCGGCGCGTGAGACCATCGCCAAAGAATATGGCGACAATTACCTGCCGGAAAAAGCGCGGGAATACCGCAGCAAGGCACGAAACGCTCAGGAGGCCCACGAGGCCATCCGCCCGACGGAACTCGGCCGGCTTCCGGCCATGGTGGCCAAGGTGTTGGACCAAGACCAGCTGCGCTTGTATGAGCTGATTTGGAAGCGCGCGATTTCCAGTCAGATGGAAAGCGCAGCCCTTGAACGCACCACCATCGATATCGCCTCTCAGGACGACAAGATTCAGTTCCGGGCGACCGGTTCCGTTCTCAAGTTTGATGGCTTTTTGAAGCTCTACCAAGAAGGCAAGGACGACTCCTCCGACGATGACGAAGATGTGCGCCTGCCCCAAGTGAGCCCGGATGAGCAGACACCGCTCAACCAGGTAACGCCCACACAGCATTTCACAGAGCCGCCACCGCGCTTCTCGGAAGCCACGTTGGTGAAGCGTCTCGAAGAACTTGGCATTGGCCGCCCGTCCACTTACGCATCGATCTTGTCCGTTCTGCGCGACAGGAAATACGTGTACATGGACAAGAACCGCTTCATACCGGAAGACAAAGGCCGGCTGGTTACGGCGTTCCTGGATACGTTCTTCACGAAATATGTGGAATACGACTTCACGGCGGAGCTTGAGGAAGATCTCGACAAAATCAGCGCGGGCAACCTCGACTGGAAAGTCCTGCTGCGCGACTTCTGGAAGGACTTCACCCCTGCCGTTGAAGACATTGTCAAACTGCGCAACCGCGAGGTTCTGGACGCGCTTAATGAAGTGCTGGGCCCCCACGTCTTCCCGGTGGAAGAGGAAGGCGTTGATCCGCGCAAATGTAAGTCCTGCGACGACGGCATTCTGAGCCTGAAGACCGGCCGTTTCGGCGCCTTTGTCGGGTGTTCGAATTATCCGGACTGTAAGTTTACGCGCCAGTTGACGAAATCGGCGGATGGCAGCGACGGTGCCACGGACGGACAACCAAAAGTGCTGGGCAACGATCCGGAAACCGGACGCGAGATCAGCTTAAAGGCAGGACGTTTCGGTCCCTATATACAATTGGCCGCCGAAGAAGATGGCGAGAAAGCCAAGAACGCCGGTATTCCGAAAGACGTCGACCTGGCGGACGTTACCTTTGAGCTCGCCGTAAAACTGCTGTCTCTGCCGCGCACTGTCGGCGACCACCCGGAAACAGGAAAACCAATTCTAGCTGGGAATGGACGTTATGGTCCTTACCTTCAGCACGATGGCAAGTATGCCCGGCTTGAAAGCTTCACCGATTTGTTCGAGATCGGACTAAACCGTGCCGTGACCGTGATCGCGGAAGCGAAAACGCGGGGCGGCCGTGCCAATCAAGCCAAAGCGTTACGCGAACTTGGTCCGCACCCGGAAGATGAAAAGCCCGTCAATGTCATGGATGGCCGCTATGGCCCCTATGTGAAGCACGGCAAGATCAACGCAACAATTCCCAAGGGCGAAGACGTGGAGAAACTCACGCTTGAGCGCGCGCTGGAATTGATTGACGAAAAAGCCAAGAAATCTTCGAAGAAGAAGGCACCAGCGAAGAAGTCAACCGCGAAGAAATCCACGGCGAAAAAGACAACGGCCAAGAAGACCACCAAGAAATCTACGGCCAAGAAAACGACTACTAAAAAAGCTGCTGATAAGCCCAAAGAGTCCGCCGACACACCGGCGGAATAAGACGCGTGGCCGCAAAAAAAATCGCCCGCAAATCCAGGGCGAAACCGCCAGCCGATGAGAAGAAACCCCGCCCTCTGCCCAGCAAAGCAGAGATCCTGGAGTTTGTTCGCACAGCCGACGGCAAGATGGGCAAGCGGGAAATTGCCCGCGCCTTCGGGATAACAGGTTCCGACCGCATCGGCCTTAAAGCGCTCCTCAAGGAAATGGCCGAAGAAGGCCTCATCGAAAAGAAACACCGGAAAAAACTTGGAGAGCCGGGTGCCTTGCCGTCTGTCACAGTGATCGAAGTTTTCGATATCGACACCGACGGTGAGCTGATGGCCCGCCCTTCAAAATGGGAGGGGGAAGCCCCCGCCCCGCTGATCGTTATGGCGCCGGAACAAAATGACCGCAGCGCCAAGATTGGTGTGGGCGACCGCGTTCTCGCCCGGCTCGCCAAGGTCAGCGACCCGGATAGCCACTTCGCTTATGAAGCAAAGACCATCAAGAAATTGGGCGCGGGCGCGCGGCGGGCTCTCGGTGTTTTTCGCAAACATGGCAAGTTGGGCGTCGTCAGCCCCGTCGACAAAGGCGAACGGCACGAATATCAGGTTGCTTTGGATGATGCTCTGGATGCCAAAAGTGGCGAACTCGTCAGTATAGAGATCCTTTCGCAATCTCATCACAATCGCCGCAAGGCACGCGTGATCGCGAAGTTCGGCAAAGCCGACAGCCCCAAAACCACAAGCCTGATCGCCATTCACGCCCATGGACTGCCTGTCGATTTTTCACAAGCTGCATTGGAAGAAGCAGAGGCGATCACCTTCACCCCCAGCAAGGATCACGAGGATCTGCGTCACATTCCCTTCGTTACAATTGATCCGGAAGATGCGCGGGATTTCGATGACGCGGTTTTTGCGGAACCGGACACCGACAAAAACAATGCGGACGGCTTTCGCCTTTTCATAGCCATTGCCGATGTCGCAGCCCATGTAAGGCCGGGCCAGCCCCTCGACAAAGATGCGCTCAAGCGCGGTAACTCGGCCTATTTCCCGGATCGGGTTGTCCCCATGCTGCCCGAAAGGTTGTCGAACGATCTTTGCTCGCTCCGCCCGGATGAGGAACGCCCGGCCATGGTTGCCGAAATCACCATCGACAAATCCGGCAATAAGAAGAGCCAGACCTTTCGGCGCGGGATTATCCGGTCGCGATGCCGCCTCACCTATCAGCAGGCACAAACAGCTTTCGACAATCAACACGACCCAAAGCTAGACGCGATCAAAAAGGAAACGCTCGATCCGGTTTTCACGGCCTATGAGAAACTGCGAGACGCCCGCGACGCCCGTAGCCCTCTGGATCTGGAACTGGCCGAGCGGCGCATTGTGCTGGGCGATGACGGGCGGGTCGCTACTGTTCGAAAAAAGGAACGGCTCGAAGCCCACAAGCTGATCGAAGAATACATGATCACGGCGAACGTGGCTGCGGCGGAAGCGCTGGAGAAGCGTAAGGTCCCTCTGCTCTACCGCGCCCATGAAGCACCCACGCAAGAAAAAATCACTTCGCTGATAGATTTTCTCTCTACCTTGGACATCAAGCTCGCGCGGGGGCAATCCATGCGCCCCAGCCAGCTCAATAAGGTGCTGGGGCAGGCCCGCAAGCTCGATCGGGCAGAAATGGTCAGCGAAGTGGTTTTGCGCAGTCAGACCCAAGCCTATTACACGGAAAAAAGTCTTGGCCATTTCGGGCTCAATCTGCGCCGCTACGCCCACTTCACTTCACCCATCCGGCGCTATGCAGATCTCATCGTTCATCGCGCACTGATCAAGGCATTCAAACTCGGCAAAGACGGCCTCACCGATGCGGAGATCGAAACGCTGCATGAAATCGGCGAGGACATTTCGAATACGGAACGGCGTGCCATGGCGGCGGAGCGAGACTCGATTGACCGTTACATCGCCGCGTTCATGGAATCAAAAGTGGGCCTGACCTTCGAAGGCCGTGTTTCGGGTGTTACGCGATTTGGCCTCTTCGTCCGGCTTGCGGAGACTGGCGCCGATGGACTGGTGCCGATCCGAACCCTGCCGGGCGGCTACTTCACCCATGATGAAAACCGTCATCGCCTGATCAATGAGGAATCAGGGCTGTCCTTTACCTTGGGCGAGGAAGTCACCGTGCGTCTCGAAGAGGCGACCCCGCTCACAGGCGGTTTGCGGTTTGAATTGGTCGATGGCGGCGCTATCGTGAACAAAAAGGACCGTAAGGTACCGCAGCGCGCTAAGCGCCGGCGTATTAGCCGGAAAAGCCCCAGACATACTAAGGGCGGCCGACGACGCTAGGGGGAAACGAGACACTTTATGACGGTGGAAGAGAACGCCCCGCCCAAAGATCCGCCGGAAAGCATTCTAGCGTCGCGCGAAAAGCTCAAAAGTTTGGGCGCCATCCTTGCCTGTGTGGCGGTCATGGGGATGGGGCTTGGCCTTACGATCCCGCTGCTCGCCTTGCTGCTGAATGATCTGCAGGTATCCACCTCGTTGATCGGCCTTAACACCGCCATGCCGGCGCTTGCCGGGATCCTCATGGTTCCTTTTGTACCGGCCCTTACGCACCGTCTGGGCGTACGAAACCTCATTCTTCTTTGTTTAGCAATTTCAGTGTTTTGTTTGTTGCTATTCAAAATCTACATGAATATCTGGTTCTGGTTTCCAGTGCGTTTTATCTTCGGTGCGGCGCTGGCCATTTTGTTCGTGGTCAGTGAGTTCTGGATTAATTCCATCGCGCCGGAACATGAGCGCGGCCGCATTCTAGGCGTCTATACCACCGTCATGTCCGCGGGATTTGCTACGGGGCCCATCATATTGGCGTTGGTCGGCACAGAGGGATGGCCGCCCTTTTTGATCCTCATGGCTCTGATGAGTGCTGCAACAATCCCCGTACTCTTGGGATCAAGGATGAGCCCGAGTTTGGAGAAATCCTCCAAGGTCGATGTCGCCATGTTCCTGCGCATCGCGCCGACGGCCATGTTGGCCGCTGGGATTTATGGCGCTTTGGAAACCGGCGTCTTCAATTTCATGCCGATTTACGGTGTCAGGAACGGTCTCAGCGAGAATGCGGCGGCAATCTGCCTAACGGCCGTCGCTCTTGGCAATATGATCCTGCAATATCCCATCGGCATGCTGGCAGACCGGATTGACCGGCGCATGGTCATGCTCCTCTGCGCCGCTGTCGGTTTTCTGGGGATTATCACCTTGCCAATCCTTATTGGGACCACGGAATGGACCGCCGGACACCCCGTATTCTTGTATGTCAGCCTGTTCATCTGGGGCGGGACACTCACGGGTCTCTACACTGTGGGCCTCACCCTTCTGGGCCAGAGGTTTACGGGCGAAATGCTGATCTCCGCCAACGCCGCCTATGTGGTGCTCTATGAGATCGGCGCCTTGGCCGCGCCCCCTTTGAGCGGGGCCGCCATGGATGTTTGGGACCCTCATGGCATGGTTGTAGTGATGGGCGTGATCTGTATCAGCTATGTGGGCCTGATCCTCTATCGCCATGGCAGCACCCTAAAAATCATCCCCGCCCGGTAGCAGGTGCCGGTTACTTGACATTAGGACGTAGGTGAGTAGTCTGCGCGCTCTTCGGAGCCATAGGCCCCGGAAACCCCTTAATTTCGTGAATTTCGAGCGCTAGAGGACGGGCCCATGGCCAAACCTACAACTGTTAAGATCCGGCTGAACAGCACCGCCGGCACCGGCTACTTCTACGTGGCAAAGAAGAATTCCCGCACCATGACCGAAAAAATGGTTGTGCGGAAATATGATCCGGTCGCGCGCAAGCACGTCGAATTCAAAGAAGCCAAAATCAAGTAAGATTTGTTAGGCCGCGTCGGCGACGACGCGGTTGCGGCCTTCCCGCTTGGCGCGATAAAGCGCCTGATCGGCCCGGCGCAACAGCTCGCCCGGCGTATCACCCGATCCTTCAGATACGGTCACCCCGATACTAATCGTGATTTTTAACGGATCGTCCGTTCCCACTTCAAAGGGAACTTCGGCGACCTGCTGGCGCACGCGTTCGGCAACCGCATAAGCGAATGTGAGATCGGTGTCCGGCATGACCACAACAAATTCCTCACCGCCGTAACGGCAGACGAGATCAATGCCCCGCACATTGCTGACGATACGAGATCCGAACTGGCGCAACACTTCGTCGCCAATGTCGTGGCCGAACGTGTCGTTGATCGATTTGAAATAGTCGATGTCAATGATCAGGAAGGAAAGAGCTTTGTCGCGATCCGACGCATCCTTCAGCAAATTACCCAAATGGCCGGACATGTAGCGGCGATTATAAAGGCCGGTAAGCTGATCCGTGACGGCCATCTCGACGCTCAGCTCAAGGTTCTGCTTCAGCTTGTCTGAATAGCGCTTCTTCTTGAATTGTGTTTTGGCGCGGGCGGTCAACTCATTCCGGTCGATCGGCCGCATGAGATAATCGTTTACCCCCAAATCGAGCGCGCGCGCCAAGGCCGGATTATCGCCGTCATCGACGATCACCAGAATAGGAACCCCTCGGGTTTCAGGGATCGACCGCAGCTGACTGCACAAGCGAAGGCCTTCTTGACCGGACATGGCCAAACTGACGATCACCAGATCGAAATCCCCTCCCCGGGCAGTTACAATCGCATCCTCGCGATCGCTTTCGACCTTCACACGATGGTTCGGCTCGAGAAACTCTTTAATACGGCGTGCCGCTTCTTCACGTTCCTCCACGACCAAAATACGGGCCGACGCGTCCACTCCGTTTTCGGCGTCTAACGCGCTGGACAGCAGCCCCATGTCGCGCCCAGTTGCCTGGCGCATGCGCAGCTCGTCTGTCATCATCTTTAGACGGACCAGGCTTCTCACCCGTGAAAACAAAGCAAGATCGTTCACCGGTTTGGTCAGAAAATCGTCCGCCCCAGCCTCAAGCCCACGTACACGATCCGCAGGCTGATCAAGTGCTGTGACCATCACAACTGGAATGTGTTGAACGTCTTCCCGGCCCTTTAAGATCTCACAGACTTCGAAGCCGTCCATCACCGGCATCATCACATCTAGCAGGATGATGTCGGGCTGTTCCGTCGCGGCAAGTTCGATCGCCGTTTTGCCGTCACTGGCAGTGATGACATCGAAATATTCAGCGGACAGCTTTGCTTCAAGAAGCTTTGTATTCGCCGGAATATCGTCAACGACGAGGACGCGCGCGGTCATAGACCCCTCAATCGAGAAATTTTTTTACAGTATCGAGAAACAGAGAAACGGAGATGGGTTTAGCAATGTAGGCTTCACAGCCCCCGTCTCGGATTTTTTCTTCATCACCCTTCATAGCGAAAGCGGTCACGGCAATCACAGGGATATGACGAAGATTGTCGTCTTCTTTGATCCACTTTGTGATTTCCAGTCCTGAAATCTCCGGAAGCTGAATATCCATCAGGATAAGGTCGGGCCGTTCACTACGGGCAATCTCAAGTGCTTCCATCCCCTCTCGGGTTTGAAGCGTACGGTAGCCATGGGCGTCCAACAGGTCATGGAAGAGCTTCATGTTAAGCTCATTATCCTCGACGATAAGCACCGTCTTTTCCTGAGTATCCACCTCTGCCACGCTAAGGCCTGCCTGACTACCCATTCTAAACTTCCCAAAAAGCTCCTATTCCAGCAACAAGCCGACAGACGACTCGCCACTATTGGACAGTGCTATTTGAGCCCAATATCATTAACTAAACCTTGAGAAAGGCCAAATTGAGGGAATTTGAAGTGAATCCAGACGGCATAAAACCTTGGGTTTGGGGGGAGTTAAGACTTTGTCAACCAAACGCTTAACGCCTGAATATGCAGAGGCTATCGCCGCGCAAGCGCTGGTTTTCCTAAGCCAAGACAAGCGTGCGTTTGAGGGCTTTCTTGCGGTGACCGGTATCGATGTGTCGGAAATTCGTTCCTTAGCTGAGGATTCGCATTTTCTCGCCGGGGTATTGGACTATACATTGTCGCAGGAGCGGCTTGTGGAGGGGTTTTGCGAATCGATGGAGCTCGCCCCGGAAATCCCAAGGGCAGCCCGCCAACAGCTGCCGGGCGCTCCTCTAGAATCTTAAGAACGAAAGTACACCACGTGAGCAACAATACGCTTGAGCAGGTCCTGGCCGAAATCGAGGCGCTGCCGATTAACCCCGGTTCCCCCTTAATCATCTCCGACGCAGATGAAGTGATTCTCCAGTTCATGGCAGGCCTTGAGCGCTATTTGAACAGCCAAGGCCTGTGGATTGACCTCTCGAGCTATGCAATCCATGGGAACGTCAAGAAGCACAATGAGGACACCCCTATCCCTAATGAGGAAGTAACGGAACTCATTAAGACTTTCTTCCGCACACACACCGAATCGATTGAGGTCGTACCAGCCGCCCCAGGCACTCTGGCTCAGCTGTCGGAGCGATCCCAGATCGTTATTTTGAGCAATGTTCCAGCCGCGAGCCGCGAGGCACGCATTCGATGCTTAAACGCGCAGGGCGTTTCCTACCCCGTCATCGCGAACAGCGGGCCGAAGGGGCCGGCCGTCGCGGCGCTCGCCGCCCGTGTGGAGGCGCCGACTTTCTTTCTGGACGACATTCCCCATCACATTACATCGGTGGCCGAAACCGCCCCCGATGTCAGGCGTATCCATTTCGTGGCAGACGAACGTCTTGCGAAACTCATCGATGCCGCAGAGCACTGCGATCACCGCGTGGATGATTGGCATAGTCTGCAGGGTATCATCGAACGCGAAATAGATCTGTTTCTAAACTCGGGGCGGTAACCTTGTCTGAAACTCGGTATCGCATGGGCATTGACTTAGGCGGAACCAAAATAGAAGGCGCCGTCTTCGGCGCGTCTCAAGAGTTATTGTTCCGTGAACGTATTAAAACACCGCGGCACAATTATGATGCCACGCTGACAGCCATTCGGGATCTGGTCTTGCGCGCAGAGGCCAAGACCGGAAAATCCGTTTCCGTGGGAATTGGAATGCCCGGCGCAGTATCGCCGCAAACCGGCTTGGTCAAGAATGCTAATTCCACCTGGCTCAATGGCCGCCCCTTCGACAAGGACATGCGATCCTGCCTTGGCCGTGATGCCCGTTTTGCCAATGATGCAAACTGCTTCGCACTTTCAGAGGCGGTGGACGGCGCCGGCAAAGAGGCCAAAGCGGTCTTTGGCGTCATTCTGGGCACGGGCTGCGGCGGCGGCATCGTGATTGACAAACAGGTGCATGTGGGGGCCAACGCTATCGCTGGTGAATGGGGGCACACGCCCCTGCCCTCACCAACACCGGATGAGCTGCCTGGACCATCCTGCTATTGCGGACGCAAGGGTTGCCTCGAAACCTGGATCTCTGGACCAGCCTTCGAAGCACAGTTTCGCAGCAGAACCGGACTGTCACTGTCCGTATCAGAGATATTGGACAAGGCGGCCAACGGCAACGAAGAGGCCCAAAGTAGCTTCAATGCGTGGTTAAACAGGCTTGGCCGTGGCCTTGCCGCCATTATCAACATTTTGGACCCGGACCTAATCGTTCTTGGAGGCGGCCTTTCCAATATCGACCAAATCTATGACCGTATCGGGGATCATATTGCACCCCATGTTTTTTCCGATGGATATGAAACACCGGTCGTAAAAAATCATCACGGCGATTCGGGCGGCGTGCGGGGCGCCGCCTGGCTTTGGCCTTTGCAGCATGAGCCCGCATCATGACCGGATTCTGCCGGGATTGCCTAACGCCCACAGAGGCCGACAACCGGCGTTGCGCGTTCTGCAACAGTCCTCGCATGCTCCATCATCCGGAACTAGACGAACTTTCGATCGCCCATCTGGACTGTGATGCGTTTTATGCAGCCATCGAGAAACGGGACAATCCGGAACTTGCGGACAAGCCTCTCATCATTGGCGGAGGAAAACGCGGTGTCGTATCGACCGCATGCTACATCGCCCGGACCTATGGGGTGGGATCCGCCATGCCCATGTTCAAAGCCCTTCGGGCGTGCCCAAACGCCGTGGTTCTGAAGCCGAATATGGAGAAGTATTCGGCTGCTGGTAAGCAAATCCGCGAAATGATGCGTACGCTGACGCCCCTTGTCGAACCGCTCTCCTTGGACGAAGCATTCATGGATCTGACAGGTACGGAACGCCTTCATCAGAAGACGCCGGCCATGGCTATGGCGGACTTGGCGCTGGAAATCGAAAAAGAGATCGGAATCACCGTCTCTATCGGCCTGAGCTATAACAAATTCTTAGCGAAAATGGCCTCCGACCTCGATAAGCCGCGGGGCTTTTCGATTATCGGGCAGAAGGAAGCCGTTGGTTTCCTTGCGGAGCAACCGGTCTCCATGATTTTTGGGGTGGGCAAGTCCTTTCGCAAGACGCTGGCCAGAAACGGCATTACGAAGATCGGCCAACTTCAGCGCAAAGATGAAAAATGGTTGGTAGAACGGTTCGGCGCCATGGGCTTGCGCTTGTATCATCTTGCTAGAGGGGAAGACAGCCGAACCGTCAAAAGCAGACAGGGCGCCAAAAGCATCTCGTCGGAGACCACTTTCAACACCGACATTGCCGATGCCACGACCTTGTCCGGCACATTGTGGCGGCAGTGCGAGAGAGTTTCAAAGCGTGCCAAATCTTCCGGCCATGCAGGGAAAACGGTTGTTCTTAAACTCAAAAGCGCTGATTTTAAAATCCGTACTCGGAGCAAAACACTCCCCGAGCCAACACAGCTCGCCGACGTGATTTACCGGGTGGCGGATGAAATGCTTCAGAAGGAAATTGACGGTACCCAATACCGCCTGCTGGGCGTCGGCATCTCGTCTTTGACGCCGGGCGACATTGCCGACCATCCAAACATGCTGGACCCGGCGGCTGATCGCCGCGCCAAAGCCGAGCGAGCTATGGACAAACTCAAAGAAAAATTCGGCGATGAATCGATCAAACTTGGGCGGGCGATCCGGAAACCATCCAAACGATGACTATAGCGTTTCCAGGTGAAGTGCCAAGATCCGATATTGGCGGTTCACCGTCCGGAAACGCGCAAAACAAAGAGTCTGGAGCCGTTTTGAGTTTCAATCAAAACCAAAACGGCTCTAGCAGCCGGAGTCCGGCAGGGTTTCAACGCTGCTCAACGTCCCTTGCAGACTAAAGTCTGAGTAGTCCATCACCAGATCCGCAGCCACCCCATTCTCATATAGAACGAAGCCGAACTCATATTCGGGAATCTCTTGCGGGGCTCCGTGCAGATAATAAGCAATAACCACGTTCCAGCTTTTCATTTTCGACAAATCCGAGCCACCGGGAACGTCGGTCAAGTCCGGCCCGGTCTCTGCTTTGGTCTGCCCCGCAATGTAAGCGACCACATCGTAGAATTCGCCATCGACCGAACCGTCAAAAACCGTGCTGGAATGAATGCGTTGACCGCTATTGGCTGCTTCCAGCATCTCGAAAGTGTGCTGTGTCGGAAAAATGGTCTTGCCCGGTAGCGCCACCAGCCTCTCGGACGGCTTGCCGTATTGCACTTCCTTCTCGCCATCCGTCTTCTTGGAAAGCGTTGCCCGGCCCGTTGCCCGGTCCGTCAGCTTGCCGTTCAGATAGTCCGTAAGGTCAAAACGAAAGAGGCTGCCATCATGGGCTTCCCAGGACGAAATCCAGCGGTCGCTAGCGGTGAGATTGCCCTGGCTGTCATTCAGCTCCGTGTAGAAGCGCTGGTTCATGGTGAAGCCATCGCAGGCATCGGACCATTCCACGACGATGCGGCCCTTTACATCGGAAATCCCGGAGCCGGTGCGTGCGCTTTTGAGCGAAACTTCATAAAGCGCCCGATGCGACAGCGCCTTGTCGGCTATGCCCGCAAACGCCACCGAGAAAGAGAGAAGAATGCTGGAAAGCACCCCCAAAAACGCAAAAACCCGAACCAAAACACCTACTCCATCAATCGCCGCAACTCCGCCTTATACCCCCGTTAGGAACTTTCTACCCGGCAAACCTGTTTGTCGAGCAAAATCGAGGCAGATTTTGCCGCCCCTGAGCGCGTGAAAAAGACCTTAATTTCAAAGCGTTAACAGAAAGTCTTCATTGGCACGCTTGTTGCCCCTGTATGGACCGGAGAACTTTAACAGGGCTTATTTACTGGGAGGCATCCGTGAACCATCACTCTGCGGCTGCGGTCAATACAATCGCGTTTCCAACCGAAAAAGTCGTGCAAAACGACATGGTGGAACGCATTTCTCGATCCTTAGGGCTGAACAAAAGGTCCATTGCACCTAAGGACTGGACAATCATCGAGCGCATGCTGGCTTATGCCGTAGAGGCGGAGAACACGCTGGCCGAGCAGCAAGCGCGGATTCACTATTTAGAGACCTTGTCGGTCACCGATGAGTTGACGGGGCTGCTTAACCGGCGCGGCTTCAACCAAGCAGTGGAACGGACGCTGGCAGCGGCCAAACGGCACCAAGAAAAGGGGCTTCTCGCCTATCTCGATCTGGACGACTTTAAGTACATCAATGATCATTTCGGGCATGAAGCCGGCGATTTGGTGCTCAAACACGTGGCTGACGTCCTCTCTAAAAATGTCCGCCGCACCGACTATGTGGCCAGGATTGGCGGCGACGAATTTGCCGTTCTGTTCGTACGCGCACAGCAGCTGCCCACCCGGGCTCATGCCCAAGATCTGCGCCGGAAATTGGCCCGAACGCCACTTCAGATTGAAGATACCAAGGTCACAATCAATGCCAGCCTTGGCGTTCAGGCCTATGGCCCCGACACCAAAGCAACCGAACTGTTGCGCCGGGCCGACCAGGCCATGTATCTGGAAAAACAAAGGCGCCGTCAGGCCTTATCGGTCACATAGCTGTCACAACAAAGCCCGTAACCCGGCGCTTTTCCGCTTGGCTTTACGCCATCCTGCCGTGATATAAGACCGGATGGGTCGGGGGTTCCCGGCACATTTGACGGGAAATTCGCAGGAGGGTGTATGGCTGGGCGTGTGGACGGTCGGCTGCGCGAATTAGACATCGTGCTGCCGGAGCCGGTTCCTCCTGTGGCGACTTACGTCCCTTATGTGGTGACAGGCAATCTGGTCTTTATCTCCGGACAAGTGACAGTTGGCCCGAGCGGCCTTGAGTATGTGGGTCAAGTGGGCGCTGATTTCTCGGTGGAGGAAGGACAGGCGGCGGCACGCCTGTGCGCCATCAATATTCTCACGCAGCTCAAAGATGCTTGTGGCGGCGATCTGGATCGCGTTACCCGCTGCGTGAAGCTGGGAGGATTTGTAAACGCGGTCCCTGGCTTCAAAGACCACCCGAAAGTGATCAACGGCGCATCGGACCTCATGGTCGATGTGTTTGGAGATGCCGGAAGACACGCTCGATTTGCGGTGGGTGCCGCTTCCCTCCCTCTGAATGTTGCAGTCGAAGTTGATGCGGTATTCGAGATCACCTGATGACTAAAACACGCCCTTGGATCAAGCAGCTACCGATTGCCCATCGCGGTCTACATGATTGCGAAAAAGGCATCATCGAAAACTCGATGTCGGCATTCGCGGCAGCGGTGGAACATGGATATGCCATCGAGCTGGACGTACAGGTCACCAGCGACGGCGATGCGGCGGTTTTCCATGACGAGCGGCTTGAACGTCTTACCGATGCGGTGGGCAAGGTCCGTCGGCGGACCGGCGAAGAACTTGCAGCCATTCCGCTGAGCGGCACCACAGAGGGCATCCCCACTCTTCAACGTGTGCTTGATCTTGTTCAAGGCAAAGTGCCGGTCCTGGTGGAGATCAAAAATCCCACCCGCAAGGTCGGCAAGCTGGAAGGCCGCGTGGCAAATCTCTTGGCGGAGTACAAGGGAGACGCGGCGGTCCAATCTTTCAATCCCCTCGCCCTCCAGTGGTTTCACAAAAACGCACCGAATATCGCGCGCGGCCTTTTGGCGTCAGATTACCGGAACATCACCCAGGTGAACATGTCGCGCCGGGCGCGGTTCATCATGAAGAACCTGCTTCTTTCTCCACTCGGCCGTCCGAATTTCATAGGATATGATGTAGACGCCTTGCCGGCATTTGCGCCGGCCCTTATGCGCAAGGTAGGCTTCCCACTTCTTGCATGGACGGTCCGGACGGATGCGCAGCGCGTCACCAGTGCGCGTCATGCGGACAACATAATTTTTGAAGGATTTGAGGCTCCGATTGGGTGATCAGGAACAAATCGTAATTCGCGTTGCCAATGCCCTAGAAACTGTCGATCCCCTGGCCTGGGATGCATGTGCAAATCCCGGCGGAGACATTCCCGACAATCCGTTCACGTCCTATAGTTTCCTCAATGCTCTGGAGAAAAGCGGCTCCGCCACCATGGAAACAGGCTGGGCCCCTTATCATCTGCTGCTGGAAACGCCGTCCGGTGAGCTGGCCGGATGCATGCCGCTCTATCTAAAAAGCCATTCTCAAGGCGAATATATTTTCGATTATGGCTGGGCGGATGCTTTCGAGCGGGCTGGCGGACGCTATTACCCGAAACTTCTGTCCGCTGTGCCTTTTACGCCGGCGACCGGACGCCGATTGCTGATCAACCCCAACGTCAATGCTCCGAATGCGGAAGACTATCTCATCGCCGGATGCGTGGAAGTGACGAAGCGGCTCGACGTTTCCTCCGTGCACCTCAACTTCCTGCCCGAAGACCAATGGCAGCGGCTTGGCGAGCATGGATTCCTGCGCCGGATGGATCAGCAATTCCATTGGGAAAATCATGGTTTTGCGACATTCGACGAATTCCTGGACGCTCTCGCCTCCCGCAAGCGCAAACAGATCCGCAAAGAACGCAAAGAAGCCTTGTCGAACGGCATCGAGATCGAATGGGTCACCGGCAATGACCTCAGCGAAGAGCATTGGGATGCCTTCTACAATTTCTACATGGACACCGGCAGCCGCAAATGGGGCAGTCCCTACCTTACCCGTGATTTCTTCAGCCGCATCAACATGGCCATGCCGGACAAAACCCTTCTGGTCATGGCCAAACGCGAGGGCCGCTACATAGCGGGTGCCCTAAACTTCATCGGCGGCGACACTCTCTTTGGCCGCAATTGGGGCTGCATTGAAGACCATCGGTGTTTGCATTTTGAAGTCTGTTACTACCAGGCCATCGACTTCGCCATTGACCGTGGCCTAAAACGCGTTGAAGCGGGTGCCCAGGGCGCCCACAAGCTTGCGCGCGGCTACCTGCCACAAGAGACTTACAGCGCCCATTGGATTGCCAATCCCAGCTTTCGAACAGCGGTTTCCGATTATCTGGAAAACGAAAGAAGTTACGTTCAACGAGATGTGCAAGCCCTGGCTCAGCATTCGCCCTTTAAAAAAGTCCAAACAATCGTCACCGAAGAATAGGGGCCGCCATGGCATATGATCCCAATAATGTATTCGCCAAAATCCTCCGTGGGGAGATGCCCAGCATCAAAGTTTACGAGGACGATCACACCTACGCCTTCATGGATGTTATGCCCCAGACCCCGGGGCACACGCTGGTGATCCCCAAAACCGAGGCAGAGAACCTTTTCGATCTGCCGCCGGATGCTGCCGGACATCTCATCAAGACAACTCAAAAAGTAGCAGCCGCTGTCAAAAAGGGGCTCAACGCACCAGGCGTCATGATTGCCCAGCTAAACGGTGCGCCGGCCGGCCAAACGGTCTTCCATATTCATTTTCATATTATTCCGCGAGAGGAAGGTGTGGACATGAAGTTCCATGCGCGGGAAATGGCGGACATGGACGAGCTGGCGGCACTGGCCGAAAAAATAAAGGCCGCTTTATAAAGCGGCCTTCAAATTACCTATTCGACTAGGGCGGGCACCGGCGGAACCGAACCCGTGGGCGACGATGGCCCGTCTCCACCACCATCATCAGGCCCCCCATCGCCTTTTGATCCCTTCTTGGACTTCGTGGATGGGGGCGACGGCTCGATAAACTCGAAGTCGAGCGTATCGTCTTTACCCAGAACAACCCGAACGACGCCGCCCTTTTTCAGTTTGCCGAACAACAGTTCCTCGGCCAACGGCTTCTTGATGTTCTCTTGAATGACCCTTGCCAGTGGCCGAGCGCCGAACTGTTCGTCATAACCATTCTTCACAAGCCAGGCGATCGCTTCCGGCTCAAGCTCGAACGTCACGTTGCGGTCTTGGAGTTGCGCTTCCAGTTGAAGCACAAATTTCTCCACCACCCGGCCAATGACATCTTCCGGCAGCGATGAGAACGGAATGACCGCATCGAGCCGGTTCCGGAATTCCGGGGAGAACAGCTTGTTGATCGCTTCTTGATCATCACCTTCGCGCTTGGTGCGGGCAAAACCGATTGCAGGCTTTGCCAAATCAGCAGCACCGGCATTCGTTGTCATGATCAGAACCACGTTGCGGAAATCAATCTTCTTACCGTTGTGGTCGGTGAGCTTACCGTGGTCCATCACCTGCAGAAGGATGTTGAACAAGTCGGGATGCGCTTTTTCAATTTCGTCCAGCAGCAGCACCACATGCGGGTTCTGATCGACCCCGTCCGTGAGCAAGCCGCCTTGATCGAAGCCCACATAGCCCGGAGGCGCACCGATCAAGCGTGAAACGGTGTGGCGCTCCATGTATTCCGACATGTCGAAGCGCAGCAACTCAACGCCCATAATACTGGCCAGCTGCCGGGCGACTTCTGTCTTGCCGACACCCGTCGGGCCGGAAAACAGATAGCAGCCAATGGGCTTTTCCGGTTCACGCAAACCGGCTCGCGCCAGCTTGATCGCGGAGGATAGCTGGTCGATCGCCTCGTCCTGCCCGTAAACAACGCGCTTGAGGTTTGTTTCCAGATCACGAAGGGCTTCCGTATCCGACTTGGACACCGTCTTCGGCGGGATCCGCGCGATCTTTGCGATGACGTTTTCGATCTCTCGAACGCCCAGCGTCTTCTTCCGGCGAGATTCGGGCAGCAGCATTTGCGAGGCGCCTGCCTCATCGATCACGTCGATGGCTTTATCCGGAAGCTTCCGGTCATTGATATATTTCGCGGAAAGATCCACTGCGGTCTTAATCGCTTCATTCGTAAAGCGAACCTTGTGGTACTTCTCGAAGTAAGGTTTAAGGCCTTTCAGAATCTTGATCGCATCCGGAATGCTCGGTTCCATCACATCGATCTTCTGGAAGCGACGCACCAACGCACGGTCTTTTTCAAAGTGCTGACGGTATTCTTTGTACGTGGTCGATCCCATGCAGCGCAGCGTACCGCCCTGCAGTGCCGGCTTCAGCAGGTTGGATGCATCCATCGCACCGCCGCTGGTGGCGCCCGCGCCGATCACCGTATGAATCTCATCGATGAACAGGATCGCGCCGGGATAGTCTTCCAATTCTTTAATGACAGACTTGATCCGCTCTTCGAAATCGCCGCGATAGCGCGTACCTGCCAGCAGCGTTCCCATGTCGAGAGAGAAAATTGTGGATTCAGCGAGCACCTCAGGCACTTCGCCTTTGACAATCATCCGTGCAAGACCTTCGGCAATCGCTGTCTTACCAACGCCAGGGTCACCCACAAAAAGCGGATTATTCTTCCGCCTACGGCATAAAACCTGGATTGTGCGCTCAATCTCTGCGTCGCGTCCGATCAGAGGATCAATCCGGCCTTCGGATGCTTTCTGATTGAGATTGATGCAATACGCTTCAAGAGCTTCGTTCTCACCCTTGTCGAGCTGCTCACCATTCTCGGTTTCTTCATCCGCGCCACGCACCCGACGTGTTTCAGACATGCCCGGACGCTTCGCGACACCATGGCTGATATAGTTCACCGCATCGTAGCGGGTCATTTCCTGCTTCTGCAGGAAGTAGGCCGCGTGGCTTTCCCGTTCCGCGAAAATCGCCACAAGTGCATTTGCCCCCGTTACCTCTTCGCGCCCGGAGGACTGAACGTGGATAACGGCGCGCTGAATGACACGCTGAAAACCGGCGGTTGGTTTCGCGTCTTCATCCGCGTCCACCACCAGGTTCTGCAGATCGTTATCGATGTATTGAAGGAGGTCTTGTCTGAGGAGATCGAGATCTACTTCGCAAGCCCGCATGACGGCGGCTGCGTCCTGGTCATCTACCAATGCGAGCAACAAATGCTCAAGCGTGGCGTATTCATGGTTTCTCTCGCCCGCGAATGACAGCGCGCGATGTAGGGCTTCTTCAAGGCTTCTCGAAAACGACGCCACTTGTTCTCCTAACTCTTAACCTCTCACTCTTTTTCCATTGTGCATTGAAGTGGGTGCTGATGTCGACGTGCAAATTCGATCACATTAGCAACTTTTGTTTCCGCCACCTCATACGTATACACACCGCAGATCCCTACACCATGTTGGTGCACGTGGAGCATAATTCGAGTGGCATCTTCCCTGCCTTTACCAAAAAATTGCTCCAACACATGAACGACGAAATCCATGGGTGTGTAATCGTCGTTCAACAAAAGCACCTTGTAAAGGGATGGTTTCTTTGTTTTAGGCTTCGTTTTGGTAATGATACCCGTTGACGTGCCTGAACCGCCATCGCCGTCATCTTCTTCCGCCATCCGGATAGGCGTCACAGACCGCCCCGGTAAGGAAAAACGATTCACCCAGTCCTCTGCCAGGGCCTCGCAAGATATGGCCTGATCGCTCTCTACGTGCATCCTTCAAATCCCAGGTGATCTCACCATTTTAAATAACAAAGCAATTTTGCGCCGCTTTTGTAAATCTCTCGATAATCGAAATACGGGAGAAACCAGTCAATTTCACGGGATCTCGCGGCTAATTTTGGAGAAGCTCGTTCTCGAGCGCTTCGATCCAACCCTTAACACGCGCTTTGTTAACACCGAGATCAGAGTATCCATATGTCGACCGGCTATAGATCGCAAGTGTCGACTGGGCACGGCCCAAGGGCACCAATACCGCACTTATATTGTCGGGAAATCCGAAAACAGCCGAGCGTTGAGTAAGTTCGTAGTAAGTACCCTCATCTGCTGATGGCTTAGTCTCGAGGCGCGGCTGCGAGTCCAATAAATTCTCCCAGGCCGATCGCAAATCCTTAACAGGGACCGGCAGTGTCGGTGATACCTCATGCGCTTCCTCATCGTTCCAGCCCTTAGGACAAATGAGGAATTGATTAGGGCGAAAACCAAGTCTCAGCGTCTTGAAATCGAGCATGGTGCTACCGGAGGTTTCTACACATTTGCGTTAAGAGTCGATCTTTCCAATTTTTGTACTACCAATAACCATATCGACCGGAAACAATCGATAGGAACTGCCAGTTGGGCGGTGCGGCGTGAGAAAAGCGGCCTCAAAAAAGATCAAAACCGGCCGAAAACAACATTTTGGATTTTACACGGTGTGGTCTTTGCCGCCATACTGGGCATTCGCAGAGACTCGTTATTGATTAACGATTTGCGAATAGGGGCAAGGGGATAATCCACCATCGTGTGATGTGGTGAACAAGAATGTCGTATTGGCGGACTGCGTTAGTGTCAGACCAAGTATCGATCCCCGGGTCAAAAAACAGATCTCGGGCTGAGCAATCGGCCCTGAGAAATCGGCGTCTTGCGCTGTCGATCACATTTTTCGTGTCCCTTTTTCTGGCTTTCGCCATCTTTATCGGCCAACCAGCTTCAGCGAACTCAAAATACGCGGCGATCGTAGTTGAGGCGGAAACAGGCAAAGTTGTCTTCTCCCGCCGCGCCGACAGCCAGAGATACCCTGCCTCACTCACCAAAATGATGACCCTCTACATGCTTTTCGAAGCATTGGAGAAGGGCGACCTCACCCTAACGTCACAGTTAACCACATCAGCGCGCGCCGCCGGCCAATCGCCGTCCAAACTGAACCTTAAAGCCGGACAAAAGATCAAAGTGAGAGACGCCATTCTCGCACTCGTCGTGCGGTCAGCAAATGACGTGGCCGTCGTTGTCGCAGAATCACTTGGGGGCACGGAAGCGAATTTCGCGAAGAAGATGACGCAGAAGGCCCGCGAAATTGGCATGACAAAAACCACATTCCGCAATGCATCTGGCCTGCCCAACAGCCGGCAGTTAACCACCGCGCGGGACATGTACACGCTTGGACTTCGTCTTCAGCAGCACTTCCCGCAATTCTACGGCTTTTTTGCCACCGACGAATTTACCTGGGGCGCCAAGACCTACCGTTCGCACAACAAGCTCGTCGGAAAATTTCGGGGTACGGACGGAATTAAGACAGGCTATACACGCGCGTCAGGGTTCAATCTTGTTGCCTCGGTCAAACGCGACAACCGTCACCTGATCGGCGTGGTTATGGGGGGCAAGTCATCCCGCACACGCGACCAGCACATGCGCGATATTCTGACGCGGGGCTTTGCGGCTTTGGTAAAGCAGGGCCCGGCAAAGACAGCTATTTCGGCAGCACCGCCAATTCCGAAAACCCGCCCAACGAAAGTTCAGTTGGTCGGTGTAGCCCCTCGTCCAAAACCGGAAGAAGCGCAAGGCGACACGGACATCTACGATAGCCCTGAGGAATACTCTACCTCAGCTGCGGGCGAACAGGTCGCTGCCCTCGATCCCGCTCCGGGTGGCGTGCAACCCGTATTCGGCGCCCCTCAATCCGATGCCAATGCCGAGTGGCAAGTTCAGATCGGTGCCTATTCTGATGAATTCTCGGCCGTCTCTCGGTTAGACAGTGCACGCCGGGCGGCACGTGGAGCCTTAGATGGTAAGACATCTACGATCGTGCCCGTTACGGCCTCGAACGAAACACTCTATCGGGCCCGTTTCGGCAACTTCTCTCAGGAAGAAGCTGTTCGTGTTTGCGAAACGCTCCAGCAAAACGGCTTTCTGTGCTTCAAGGTGAAGGCGGACAAAACTGCCCAGCAATAGGTTGAAGACACCACCTCTTACCTATTCAGAAGCACGTCTTTCGCTTGGTTGATCTGCCGCGCGAGGAAGTCCGACCCGCCTTGGTCCGGATGCAGTTTTTTCATGAGGCGCCGGTGCGCAGCACGGATATCAGCCTCGCTCGCCCCGTCCGTAAGACCAAGAATGTCCAAGGCTGCGGATTTGGACATCGCGCCCTCCGCACCACCACCTGTATCAGTCGAACTGCCACCGCCAAAATCCGACCGCCAGTCTGTCCCGTATGCCCGGTCCAGATACGCCTCCAACAAGGGGACGGCGTCTTGGTCCTCTGCAAGACATTGCGTGTGAAACTGGGCGAGTTGATCCCGGGACAGCGCCGATAGTTTTTGGCCGGCTAACGGGCCGCTCAGTATTTCGCCGTCAAGTTCTCCACTTTCGTGATCGAGCAACATACGTAACGAAGCGGTTTCGACCTGAGATGATTTGTGTGCAGACGACTGATGCGGGTGCCCTTGGCTGAACGGGCGTTTTGGCGCAAACATCCCAGCCCGCGCCCATAGGGCCAGGGCCATGCCGATGAGCGCGGCTAAACTTAAGTTTCTGACACCAATCGCAAGAAGCATAATTGCGGCGATGATGGCCAAAATGCCCAGCCAGCGCAGCACGGTTAGGAGACGCCTTGGCGAAACGCGAACCAGCAGTTCCGCGATGGCCAGCCCTGTCGCAAGTATCAGCAACCCAAGAAAGAACCAAGACACAGCGTCCCCTCTTCCGCCTATTTATCCATCTGTTCGAGAAGGCCCCGAATGGCCTGTCCCCGGCTTTGAGCATGGTCCGCCAATGCTTTCTGTCCCCCGGCGACAAAGACAGCCACGGCGGATAACAACTCCCTCAACTCCGCCGCCGAGGTAGCAGAGAAACGCGAAAATGCCCCACCGGATAATCGGGCAAGTTCGCGAAAAACCGGTTCGGCAACTGGGTCAAAGCCTTCTTGAAATGAGAAAATCGGCACACTGAATACGCCAAGTTTGCCGGCCAGCTCTGCAAGGTCGTCTGCGTTTTCTTCAACGCAATCCCCCACATAAACCAACGCCCTGAGCTTGTCGGCTTGTGCACACTTGATGCCATGAGTGAGCACACGCCGAATTTGCGTATGCCCCCCGCGGCATTGAACGCTGGTCATCGCCGCCGCAAGACTGTTTGCATCATCCAGCCAGCTACTCGCATAGAATTCGCGAAATCCGCGGAAATACGCCAGTTGGATTTCAATCCGCCCCACATCCAACGCAGCGGAGAACATGTCGGCTTGGATCTCAAGCGCGGTATCCCAAGTGGGCTGCCTGCTCATGGTCGCGTCCATCGCAAAGAGCATCCGGCCCGGCGTGCTACCCGATGGCCTGGGCTGCACCGCCCGCACGTCCTTCAGAAATTGATCGATCTGCCCCTTGTTCGACTTCGGCCGGCTAGGCACTTTCTCAGAAGGCGCCATTTTGGTAACTCTCCTTGGTGCGAATTTGGCGGGCGCCAGCTTCGCTACGTCCAGCGCGGCCTTGGCAAGTGTATTGCCTCAGCGTTGTCCAAGTAAATTGGCCGCCTTTAGGCGACGGGCTGCGCCTCCTTCGCCTCACTCCCGCATGCCACGCCGGGCAGATTTAAGACGGCGATCAGATCACGCACTTCCTGGCGCGCGGCAAGATGGGACATGGTCATCTTTACTTGGGTTTTCGCATCGGGAAGATCAAGCAAAGTAAGACCAATCAGGAAAAGCTCGCGGTAAATCACGCGTTCACCGAACCCCGGCGCCACCCGAAACCCTATCCGTTTCGAGAGCGTCTCCAAAAGTTCGGCCAACCGCCGCTTGTTCTTTGCATCCAAGTTTGACAAGCGATTGCGCATGACAACCCAGTCAATCGGCTTTCGCTTGTCCAACGCCCGGCGCTTGCGCGCATCCCACACCATTTCACTGTAGAGGCTTGGGCTCTGCACCACGAGCGTATTGGGCTCTACCTGGGCCAAAAGATCGAAGTCCACGAAGCTATCGTTCAGAGGTGTGACAAGCGTGTCTGCGATTGCATGTCCCAGCCGCGATAGATGGCTGTCGCTGCCCGGACTGTCGATGATAATAAAGTGACACCGTGCCGACAGATCACCAACCACCGCCTGGAACCGGCGCCGCTCATCCGCCTGAATGTCCATGACCGTTTCCATGGAACTGCGTTCCACCACGTGAACTTCTGGGGTCGGCAGTGGGATGCCCGTATTCCGCACCCATTGCTCCCGGTTTTGAACATATCGGGCAAGGCTTTGCTGACGGCTGTCCAGATCGATAAGCCCTACGGGATGACCTAGCCGCATCAGCGCGATGGCAAGATGCATCGCGGTTGTTGATTTGCCTGTACCGCCCTTTTCGTTGCCAAGAACAATGACGTGCGCGGCGCGTCCTGAACTCATTTGGTGTTGTTACCCCAGCCTCTCTCGATTTGCGCGATAGTGGTGAGAGGCGTGCCCAAAAGTCAACTGATTCACTATGATGCAGGTCATGGAACAGTTCGATTCTCTTGTAATTGGCGCCGGTGTGGTTGGATTGGCCGTCGCCAGGGGTTTAGCCAATTTGGGCTGCCAAACAGTCATTATCGACCGCGAACCGGATATTGGTCAGGGAATCAGTTCACGGAACAGCGAAGTTATCCATGCCGGTCTTTATTATGCGCCGGGCAGCCTTAAGGCAAAGACATGCGTCGCCGGACGCAAGTCTCTCTATGAATATGCAGAACAGCGCCGTATTCCGTTTCGCCGAACGGGCAAATTGATTGTAGCCACAACAGCCGAGGATATAGATACGCTCCTCTCTATCCAGCGAAACGCAGAAGCATGTGGTGTGGAAGGACTTCAGCTGATTGGCCGAGAAGAGGTCCGGAAACTGGAGCCGGAAATACGGTGCGAAGCCGCTTTGCTTAGCCCCGACTCGGGGATCATCGACAGCCATCAATTGATGCTGAGCTATCTTGCCGATGCGGAATCAGGTGGTACCATTTTTGCCCGATCCAGCCGCTTTCTCCGTGCACAGATAACGGCATCCGGCTTCATCGTGGATATCGCGAATGGCACCGAGTCGGAAACGCAATTTCAATGCCGAAACATCGTAAATGCGGGCGGACTGTCTGCCCCGTCCATCGCCTCCTCAATCGAGGGACTTGAGGCAAGGTTTATCCCGCATCTTCACCTATCCCGCGGCCTGTACTTCAATCTGAGCGGGCGTGCACCCTTCCGTCATCTGATTTATCCCGCACCGGAAGAGCATGGACTTGGTATTCACGCGACCCTAGACCTTGCCGGCCAAATCCGATTCGGCCCGGATCATCAGTGGGTTGACGAAGAAGATTATAGCGTCCCCCAAGAACGTATATCTGCCTTTACAGAGGCCATTCGGCGGTATTATCCCGCCTTGCCCGACGACGCCCTAACACCGGCATACGCCGGTATCCGGCCCAAGATCTCACTGGCCCCGGACCCGGCGGACCGGACCGCCATTTTGAGGGACTTTTATGTACAGGGTCCGGAAACCCACGGGATTCAAGGCCTTATCAATCTGTTCGGGATCGAGTCGCCTGGCCTTACCGCCGCCTCGGCCCTGGCCCTTCACGTAGCGGAAAGGCTGGATATATCCTAGACGGACATTTTTTTGCGATTCCTGTTATTTTTTTTGTGCACGGATGTCATAAATATGACAAACTGGCCTTGCGTTTCGTAATAAGGCACACGCCATAAGGGATGTTGTCCAGCCTACTGGCCCACTGGAAAGCATCCGAAGAATAAGAAACGCCAATGGTCGGGGACAAGACCAAGGAAATCGTACCCAAGCCGCAGCATCAACTGCGCATGGTGCATTTTTAGAGGCTCGCAGCTCGCGCTGCGGGCCTATTGTTTTTTGGAACGCTTTCTCCGCACGCCGAACTGGCTTACACTCCGATTTGCTCAGGACTCACATGCAATTGGAAGGACCAATCATGACCAAATTGCGTTTCCTGTTCGTGGTGTTGTTGGGCTTAGGCCTGACGCCGGGGCTTGTTTCGGCGAAAGAGGACGACAGCAGCGTCAACGACCGCAAGGGCTTCTTCGTTTCCCAGTTCCGGGACTTTCGAGCGATCGACAACCGGCATGTGGTGCTGTACGGACCATCGCGCAAGCATGGCTTCCTCGCGACCTTGTTCGGGCATTGCCACGGATTGCGGTTCGCCGATGAAATGGCCATCGACTCCCGGCTACCGTTTTTGAGCGCGCGGCAAAGCGCGGCAATCGTCATCTTCACGCCGCATAAGCAGCGCTGCACCATCAAAACATTCGAACCAGTGAACAGTTTCGCCGATGCCAAAACGCTTGTGAAAAAGCGCAAGGAATTGGCCGCCAAGAAGTAAGTACCAAGATCAGCATGCAGGATTATCCATTCGCGATTATCAGAGATCTCTCTGCGTTGCGCAGCCAAGTATCGGCTTGGCGCAAGGGAGATCTCAAAATCGGATTCGTGCCGACCATGGGCGCGCTGCATGAGGGGCATTTGTCGCTTGTGGACATTGCCGCTCAGCACGCGGACAAAGTGATTGTCAGCATCTTCGTTAATCCGGCGCAGTTCGCGCCACACGAAGATTTCGACGATTATCCGCGCACAGAACAATCAGATCTCGAAAAACTCAGCCTGCGGGCGGTGGATGCGGTCTATCTGCCCAACCGGGACGCCATGTACCCCCCCAACTATTCCACCGACGTGGCCGTGGGCGGCGTGTCGGAGGGCCTCGAAAGCGCCACCCGCCCCCATTTCTTCGGCGGCGTTGCCACCGTGGTCGCCAAGCTTCTCAACCAGGTCCAGCCGGACATGGTGGTCTTCGGCGAGAAGGACTACCAGCAATTGCTGGTGATCCGCCGGATGGTGCGCGACCTCGACATGCCCATCAAAATCATTGGCGGCGCCACCGGACGGGAGCCTGATGGGCTTGCCATGTCGTCCCGCAACGCCTACCTCACCGCCGCCCAGCGGGAGACCGCGGGCGAACTCAACAAAATCATGCGCCACGCCATCGAGATGATCGAAGCGGGCGAGGACGCGGCCCTCCATGTAGAAAAGGCCAAAACAGCCCTGCTGGCTGCGGGCTTCAAGGAAGTCCAATATCTGGAGCTGCGCGATGCCGACACGCTGGAACCCATGAAACCCAACACCAAATCCGCGCGGCTGCTGGCGGCGGTGGGCATTGGGGATTTACGGCTCATTGATAATATGGGTGTGAATATTCCGTGAACGGAATTTTTTGATTGATTTGGCCTTGCCAGCCCTCTCCCCCGGCCCAACCACCCCAAGGGTACCCTCGCACGGGTGGCTGGGCCGGGGGAGAGGGCTGGCCTGGATTCACAAAACAAAGAGTGGTTTGGGAGGGGGAGCGGGTGGCCGGAAAACATCATAAAGGCCCTAACTCCCGTCCCCGGGGCTTACCGCCTGCAATGCTCCGTCGGCGGAGAGTTTCGTCACCACCATCAAGTCCGTCACGCGATAGCTCCCCTCCTTGGCGTGGACGCCGCAGGACATCAGCGCATCTTTGATGCCATCGCCGGTAAAGTCCCCCCGCGCCAGCTCCTGCAACGTGCCGGACATGGCACGGTATTCCATGGAGAGCTGCGCCGCCGATTGGTCCTTCACTTCCAGAGACCCGCCATCGGCGAAATCCTTCAGGGTACGGCCTTCTTCCGCCGCACTGTCGAGCCCCGCCGTTCCTTCCGGGTCGAACAGGGCCAGCACGGAAACAGAGATATTGCCGATGTCTTCCTCTGTGATGGATTTCGGTAAATGGCTCTGCCGCGCGGGCCGGGCGCGCGCCACCAAATCCAGCAACACGCAGCGCTTTTGGAAATGCCCTTCAATGGTCATGTCATAGGTGGTCATGGCGAACCAATCTTCCCCCGCCGCCGCGCGGTACTCATTGCACGTCCGCACCTGCTTCTTTTGGCGGATGTTGATGGGGTGCGTCAGCTCCAGGGTCTTGCCCGCCCCTTCCTTGCCCAACAGCACGGGGCGGTCGGCCAAGGCGGCGGCGTCTTCCGCGCTCAAGCATCCGGTCACCACGTCATCGGCAAAGGTAAGCGGCTGCGACAGGCACACCGCGTCTTCCGCGGCAGCACCACTAACCCCCATTAAAACCGCCGCGATCGCGCCAAGTGTCTTTGCGCTCAAAACCCTCATGACCTTCCCCTTATTGCCGTTGAACCCACTCACAACAATCCCAACTCCATCAGATCTTGCCGCATTTCTTCCGGGATTGCACCGGAACTCTGCGCGCCCTTTGGTAGATCTTTCGGCGCGTCCTTCACGTCCAGATAGCGCCAGCCCTGAAACGGCCGCCGGGGCTGGTATTGGGTCAGCACCAATGCTGGGTCCAGCACCAGATGGCACCGGCGAATACCGTCATCATCTTTAAACGGGCGAATTTCGGTGATCAGCTGGCGCACCTGCACATTCCCTTTAATGACCCAGTAAAGCGACCCGCCCGTGACAATCTCGTCGGCGCGCTTGGGCACCATGCGCGTGGTGTGAAAGATCTCCGCCGAGCGCTTCAAGCGCTTGCGTTCCTTCAGCCAGTATTGCTGCCAATCGGCCAGATCCTGAATGTCGTCGGCCCCGACACACAATTTGAGCAGGTTTAAATGAGGTTTAGACGCCATGTGATTCTAACTGCTTTCGTTTTCTTATCTCCTACTGACCTAAGCCAAGATCGATTCGCGTCCAGCGAATCGATCTCGGGTCTTGTTATATGGTCGCATGATCGAACCGGAAAACCGGTTTCCACTTTTCCTGATCATGCTCCGGCCTCGGCAAAGCGGACAAGAGCCACCCCCTCTTCCACCTGGTCGCCTTCCTTCACGAGCACGTCATCAATCACCGCATCGGCGGCGGCGGCCAGAGCGTGTTCCATCTTCATGGCCTCCAGGGTGACCAGCGCATCGCCTTTTTTCACCCGCGCGCCTTTTTCCGTTTGCACGGCGATGATCTTGCCCGGCATGGGCGCGGTAATGTCCCCCGCCCCATCGGCGCCCGCCTCGTCAAAGGCATGGGCATCGGGCAGGCCCAGCACCCAATGGCGGTCCGGCGTGATCACGGTAAGCGCATCGTCCACCCGCACCACATGACAGGTGAGGCGCCGCCCGTCGATCACCATGTCCAGCTCATCATCATAGGACTGAATGCCGCCTTCCACCTGATGGACCGCATCGCCCAGGGCAAAAGAAAAACCGCCCCCATCCGCGCCCGCGCCATAGGTGGCGATGAGCGAGAGGGTCTCGCCGGCCGCGTCCAGATGCAGGGTACGCCGGGCGCGCCCGCCCACGCGCCAGCCATCCAGCGCACTCCACGGTGAATTGCCGGGCCCATTAGCGCCCACCAGCACCTCTTGTTCCCGGCGCAGCAGGAACAGACCCGCCGCCAACAGCACATCGGCTGGCGGTGCCTCACTTGCGTCCGGCACCAAATCCGCCAAATGCTGCTCGATAAAGCCCGTATGAACATCGCCATCCGCGAAAGCTTCATTGGCCGCAACACGGCGCAGGAAATCCACATTGGCGTTAAGGCCCGCCACCCGGGTGTCCGCCAAGGCGGCGGCCAGCGCGTCAATCGCTTCCTCGCGCGTATCCCCATGGACAATGATCTTCGCGATCATGGGATCATAAAACATGCTGACCTCGTCGCCCTGGCGCACGCCCGTATCGATGCGTGCATCGGCGCCCCAATCGGCCATGTGCAGGTGATGCAAGGTTCCGGCGGAGGGGAAAAAGTTCTTCTGCGGATTTTCCGCATACAGACGCACTTCGATGCTGTGGCCCAGAGGCTCTTCCTCCTCCAGCCCTTCGAATTCTTCCCCCGCCGCCACGCGGAACTGTTCTTCCACCAGGTCCAGATCGGTGATCGCTTCCGTCACCGGATGTTCCACCTGCAGCCGTGTGTTCATTTCCATGAAGTAGAAGCTGTCGGGGGACAGGCCGCCGGACGCATCCACGATGAATTCCACCGTGCCCGCCCCTTCATACTCAATCGCTTCCGCCGCGGCGATGGCGGCGTTGCACATGGCCTCGCGCATGTCGTCGGTCATGCCGGGGGCCGGCGCTTCCTCCACCACTTTCTGGTGGCGCCGCTGCAAGGAACAATCGCGCTCGAACAGATGGTGCACATTGCCATGGGCATCGCCGAAGATCTGCACCTCGATGTGGCGCGGTTTGGCCACAAACTTTTCCACCAGCACCCGGTCATCGCCGAAGCTGGATTTCGCCTCCCGCTTGGCGGATTTCAAATCCTTCTTGAACCGGTCCGGGTCATCCACCCGGCGCATGCCCTTGCCGCCGCCGCCCGCCACGGCCTTGATCAGCACGGGATAACCGATTTTGTCCGCCTCCGCCGCCAGGAAATCCGGATCTTGGTTTTCGCCGTGATAGCCCGGCACCACGGGCACGCCCGCCTCTTCCATCAGCGCCTTAGCCGCATCCTTTAGGCCCATGGCGCGGATGGCCGCCGCACTGGGCCCCACGAATTTGATGCCTGCTTGTTCGCAGGCTTCGGCGAAATCCGCATTTTCCGACAGAAAGCCATAACCCGGATGGATGCAGTCGGCCCCCGTCTGCTTGGCGATCTCCAGAATTTTGTCCGCCCGCAGATAGCTTTCGGTGGCGGGCGCGGGCCCCAGCAAGTGGCATTCATCCGCCTCCTGCAGATAGAAGGCATTGGCATCCGCTTCGGAATAAACGCAAATGGTGCGCAGGCCCATGCGGCGCGCGGTTTGCTGAACACGGGCGGCGATTTCCCCGCGATTGGCGATGAGGACGGAAGAAAACATATCGCTCATCCCTCTTTCACCACCCAGCTTGCGGACCGTTTGTCCAGGAACGCGGCGAGCCCTTCTTTCGCTTCATCGGTGGTGCGCGCATGGGCAATGCGCCGGGCCGTATCGTCCATGACGCTTTCGTCGATGGGCTTGCCCGCGACGGCATCGATCAACTCTTTCGCCGCGTGAATGGCGCCGGGGGCAGCAGCCAGGATCGCGCCGATGATGGCCTCGGCGGCGGCGTTCATTTCGGCTTCATCTTCCGTCAACTGATGAATAAGGCCATAGCGCAACGCCTCTTCCCCGTCGAAGCGTTCGCCCGACAGGAAATAGCGCCGGGCGGCGCGCGCGCCCATGGCCTCCACCACGTAAGGAGAGATGGTGGCGGGGGTGAGCCCCAGCTTCACCTCGGAAAAGGCAAAGCGTGCGGCGCGGGTGGCGATGGCGATATCGGCGGTGGCCACCAGCCCCACGCCGCCGCCCATGGCCGTGCCATGGGGCAACGCGATGGACGGCTGCGGCAGGTCGCGAAGGGCGCGCAGCATGTCGGCCAGGTTTTTGGCGTCGGCCACGTTTTCGTCCACGGTGAAGCTCTGGCCCGCCGCCTTCATCCAATTGAGGTCGGCGCCGGCGGAAAAGCTCTTCCCCGCGCCGCGCAAAACCACCACGCGCACATCGCTGCGCCCGGCGAGGCTGAGGAAGGTCTGCTTGAGGGTCTCGATCACATCGGCGTTGAAGGCATTGTGCACTTCGGGCCGGTTGAGCAGCACCGTGGCCACGCCCCGCCCGTCCGCACTGACCTGGACATCTTCGTTACTCAATCGCCCCTCCTGTTCTTCTTGTGACTCGGCAGGCCATCGTTATAGCAGCTCTCTTGAGAGGCGATACCCGGCCCGCGAGATCGCCTTTCTTCCCCTTTTTTCATGGGCGTAACGTTGGGCGCATGGGGTTCATCCAACTTTTGGGGGTCCGCCCCCTTCCAATCGTCGCGCCACGCTCTCGCCCGGGACACTTGCGCAAGCCGCCGCCACAACCTCCTGATGCCACCCCGAACGCTCTGCGGCTCCCGCAGTACCGTCAACCATACATTCCAATCGTCATCACCGGGCGAGCGTCTTGGCACGAAGACCCGGCCTGCCTTTGCCGAAGCAAAGCTCCGGCTTCGCGCAGGCAGGGGATCCACTCGCCTTGACCAAAAAGCACAGCGGCGCAACTTCCCCCTGATGTCACCCCGGACGCGCTGCATTGCGTCCGGGATGACAGCATTAGGAAAGCCGCCAGTCGTCACACACCAACCCTGTAAGGAAAAATTCGAGAGCATCACCACACGCACCACGCTGCCGTTTTGCCGCCCTCGCAAACGCTGCACTCTAGCAAAAATCAGGGAGGCGTGCGAGTGTGTAGACGCCTGAGTCACAGCCTTCTGAGGTGAACACACGCCCATGAAAGTGAGCCACACCATCCACATCGACGCGCCGCCCGAAAAGGTCTGGGCAATGACGGTGGATATCAATGGCTGGCCCAATTGGAACCCGAATGTGACGAAAGCTGAGAGGTTGGAAACTGGCCAATTCGGTGTGGGCAGTCAGGCGAGAATGACCCAGCCCGGCCTGCCACAGGACGTGTGGACCGTGACCGACATGCATGACGGCCAATCCTTCGTTTGGGAAACCAAATTGCGCGGCCTTCATTTGATCGCCACCCACACCGTGACCCCAAACGGATCGGGCACGGAGAACACTCTGGCACTGGAAGCAAAGGGGCTTTGGGCGTTCGTTCTCTTGCCCCTCATTGCGCGCTCGTCCTACCAAACCTTGGAGCGGGAAAATCAGGGGCTGAAGTCGGCGTCAGAAATCTGACTTATGCTGAACACCAAAATACTTCGCCGTTCCACCGCCCTCGCTAACGCCGCGCCCTGGCAAAATTTGGCACTAACAGACTATTCGAAAGTTGGCTTCAGTTTGAAACAGGTAAGGCTGGTGCTAAACTCGCTGGCGGAAAGTTAAGCTCGTATATTGGCTCAGTTCCCCATTGCGCTGTGTGGCAGAACTTCGAAACCAAATGACCATTCAGTTCGTCTTGGCTTTGAAATTCAATCTCGACAAAGTCATCACTCTGCGGAATTCTCTCAAACCTGATCGCCTTTAAAATCGAGGATGAAAACAGCCAACCGCTACCTGACGGCAAACTTGTCCAATACACATCAATTCCCTTAATGGCTCCTAGGTGGCGAAGTCGGTTTGTATCGGCTTTGTGGGACAATACTATGTTTGACCCTCGATCTGGTCTTGCGAGAACACTATGAAGTGCGGTGAGATCAGAATTGCTCGATATCAACAATATCGGACTAGGAATATCGCTCTCGCAGATTCGACTTAGCGATTCCCAATACTCGTTCATTGTGATTTGAGACTCGATTCGGAGCATTGACCGACTAAGCCGACGGAAGTCTTCCCAAACTAAGTCGGCTGCAAAACTTGCTGTAACTTTCAAAAAGCTTTCAGAGAAATTTCCAATTGGGGCTTCCATCATTGGCCGAACGAGTTGTGCTTTAGAAACAGGACCAAATCGGCAAACAAAGTTCTCAAAAAGCCCGGATTTCGCTGATGTATTTACGATGAAGTTATCAAAAAACCGGTGTTGCCCAGGAATCTCAAGTAGACGATCTTGGAGTTTTTTCCTTAGTTGGCCTAACAAAAAACTGTCTACTTGCCGTGAAATTAGCTCGTGTTTGCGTTTCGTATTAATTTCGTCCAATAGCTTTTGGTACTCTGACGCCAACACGACGAGAGTGTCGGTCGGTTTTTCAGCCGATCCGAGCAGACTAATACATTGCCAGAGTTCGGTTGTTCCATTCTGTAGGCTCTGCTGAGCAGACTCCAACTTGGCAATAGTGTCTCTTACAAATCGGTCTCCGCCCAAAAGTTCTTTCTCTTCGTCCAAAAAAGTACACAACTGTTTGCGTTTTTCGTCCGTTAAGTTTGAAGCGTCTTGCGATGCCAATATAGCGACAATCGGTAAGTGGAGGTCGTATCGAGACTGCATCGTAGATGGCTTGTAGACACGCCCCGATACGACTTTTCGCTCAGTTGTCGTATCTATTTGACGTACCAAATGATCTAAATCTTCGCCGTAGGTGCCACTGTCAAATCTTGCGCCAGCAATCTCCAAACGCATCAGATGAAGTGTAAGTGAAACAACATCATCCGAACCAAGATTCGCGTGCAGCAATTGTTCAGGGTCATCTTGCCTCCGCTGCAAAATAGCAAGCGCTGTTTTGGCACCCAGATTTGAGAACTGTTTCCCATTAGCCGTCCAGGACAGTAACAAAGCGGCCGTGAGTAACATTACGTCTTCGTGCGCACCGCGAAGTACCAATAAGAATGCGTCTCGAACAGAAAACTCTGCAAAGTCTTGACGAAAAAGCGCTTTCAGGTGAACTTTCGCTTCTGCCCAATCTAGATTCATTAAGGACGGAAGAATAAAGCGACGGGCTTCATTGTAATGTGGATCTTGGCCGAACTCATATGAAATCGATATCGGCCAAAGAACTAAACAGTCTCTCAATCGCCGCGCGCCTATCTCATCCTCGTTCCAAACAGAGGTCGCGAGCATGTGCGCAGTGCTTGTTAGATGATGCCATATAAACCTCCATGACAATTGATAAGTTTGCCAAGCTTTTTCATTGGAAACTCGATTTCCATCAGGCCAATCGAAATAGGGTTTTGCAAAATTTGCCAACTGCTCCCAGCAACCAACTAGCCGTAGGATAGCTGCCTCATAGGCTTTTGCGTCAGCGGGCGTCGGAGTAATTCGACTGGCCGCTCCAATTTCGCCAGCCGGACTCTCGCTAACAGTTCGTCTCCCTAGCCAACCTTGAAGAACGAAATGCAACGTCGGTGTTAAACTCACGATTTGTTGGAGTACGCCTGTAGATAGATCGCCTTGGTACTTCCGATTCATCAAATCGACCGAGATATACGTCAGCTGCCGCAAATACGACTCCTCAGTTGGAAGTGCAGATACCCCGGCTTCAAAAAGACGGCGATATTCCCGCATCCAGTTTTGAACTAACGAGTAGTATCCTGCAGGCACCTCAGAGTAGCTAAACGCATTTCCGCTCTCATCTTTGGCGGCCAAAGAATCAAAAAGAAACACCTGCTGGTCAATCAAAGCGTTGTACGCCTCCTCAAATGCTGAGTAGGAATGTTCTCGAATTCGGCCAACGGTACTGTCCACTAAATCAGTTATTATGTCCGTAGACGTCGGATTTTGACTATCCATCGCGTAGTTTCCTGAACTGAAAAGCAATGCGAAATAAGTTGCGTTCAATTCGATTAAGAGGGACCCCGCCGATTCGCTCACACAAGACGACATCGCCCGAATAAACTCTATCTAGTTGTGCAGGCAGAGAAACTCTAACGTCATCTTGACCGAAGTGTTTTTCATTAAGCTGGCTCTTTTGCGAGCGAGCAACCCAACGTCCAATCGCGAATGCCAACAACCGCAGTCGGACATCTTCAAGTCGGTAGTTTGATTTCAATCGAATAGTTAAAGCAGTAGTTGAACGTCCCCCAATGGAATATCCGATTATTGAGTATTGCTGGGACTCGTCCCATCCGTTTTGTTTGCAAACTCGATCATCAGCCAGAGAAAAAATCTGGTGTCGTAGTTGCTTTCTCAATTCTTGACGCAGTATTTCTGTCGCCACCCATTTTTTCCGTAACGCTTGCCTTTTTGTGGGCTCTACAAACGAAAACGTTGTCAATGCCAAATGGGAGAACATAAAGAAATTCACCACAAGCCAGATTACATGGAGCCAAAGCAGACCAAATCTCGAAACATGCCCCGTCATTTCTTCCACACCAAAGAAAAAGAAATGAATTGGCCATATGAACTGAATCGAAAGAACGATAAGCAGGGCGAAACTACTGGAGAAGAGAGAAAACGCTAACGTTTCATTGTAAAAAAGCCTTATGTCGGCGCGAGAACTACCCTGCTGTGAAAGCAAGATGACAAGAGCGATCGCAATTGACATCGCTGCCAATACTCCAACTTGGCCGTTCAAAAGATAACTTGACACAGATAAGACAAAATCATCAGTACCCGTGGCATCGGGTATGACACGTTTCATACATGAGTAAAGCTTAGTCAGATTAGTACTGAGATAAGCTTCGCCACCGACCAAAAGTGAGCAAATGAATAAATACGAGACCAGTAGGCGACCGACGCGCCATTGACTTATGACCTGTCTCAGCATTCTGGATAGCGTTGTTCGTTGAAATCTTTTTACAGAAACATTCTCTCGAAAATGGTCGCGCAAGTGTTGAGCAACTTCTCGATTGATGCTTCCCGTGATGTTATTATTCGACCAAGCCGCCATTCCCTAGCCTTCATATAACCCGACGACTTTTCACAGACTGTCGCGACAGAGTGACAACAACCTAAGCGTATACGATTCGAAAGCTACACTCTAACTGAGGCCCCTAACCCTTTTTTTATAAGTGAAGCGCGCCGGGGGAACCCCCAGCGCGCTTCCTGCGGCATGGATAGAACGTGACCGGAAAGAAACGTTCTCCTAGTTGACGCGTTTCCGGACGGCAAACCGGCAACCACTTTGCCTGGAAACGCTTTGCTTCTTTGAACTAGACAAGGTCGAAACGGTCGAGGTTCATGACCTTGTCCCATGCCGCAATAAAGTCTTGCACGAAGACGGCTTTGGCATCGTCGCAGGCATAGACTTCCGCAAGCGCCCGAAGCTCGGAATTCGATCCGAAGATCAAATCCACCCGCGTGCCGGTCCACCGCAATTCACCGGTGGCGCGGTCGCGGCCTTCGAACACATCATCGGATTCCGATGCCGCCTTCCAGGTCACGCCCATGTCCAGAAGGTTGACGAAGAAATCGTTCGTCAGGGTTTCGGGCCGGTCGGTGAAGACACCATGGGGGCTGTGCCCCGTATTGGCGCCCAGCACCCGCAAGCCGCCCACCAGCACGGTCATTTCCGGCGCCGTGAGGGTGAGCAATTGGGCTTTGTCCACCAGCAGCTCTTCGGCGGACACCGCGAAGGCAGCCTTCTGATAGTTGCGGAAGCCATCGGCCGCCGGTTCCAGCACGGCGAAGCTTGCTTCATCGGTCTGGCCGTCCGTGGCATCGGTGCGGCCGGGGGTGAACGGCACGGTCACGTCGTGGCCTGCCTGTTTCGCCGCATGTTCGACGGCCGCGGCCCCGCCCAGCACGATGAGGTCCGCCAGCGAGATCGCTTTACCGCCCGGCTGGGCGCCGTTGAACGCCGCCTGGATTTTTTCCAGCGTACCGGTCACTTTGGCGAGATCGTCCGGATTGTTGGCTTGCCAATCCTTCTGAGGGGCCAAGCGCACCCGCGCGCCATTGGCACCGCCGCGCTTGTCGGATCCGCGGAAGGTGGACGCCGACGCCCACGCCGCGGAGACCAGTTGGGACACGGACAATCCGGAGCCGATGATCTTTGCTTTCAGATCCGCGATGTCGGCGGCATTCACCAATTGGTGCGCAACGGCGGGCACTGGGTCTTGCCAGATCAATTCTTCCGGCGGTACCTCTGCCCCCAGATAGCGGGCGCGCGGCCCCATATCCCGGTGGGTGAGCTTGAACCAAGCCCGGGCGAAGGCATCGGCGAACTGGTCCGGATTCTCATGGAAGCGGCGCGAGATCGCCTCGTACGCCGGGTCCATGCGCATGGCCATATCCGCCGTGGTCATGATGGGGGCGTGGCGCTTGGCCGGGTCGTGCGCGTCGGGCACGGCATCGGACGCCGCGCCGCCCTTGGGCTGCCATTGATGGGCACCGGCGGGGCTTTTCACCAATTCCCATTCATAGCCGAACAGGTTTTCGAAGTAATTGTTGTCCCACTGGACGGGGTTCGTGGTCCACGCCCCTTCGATGCCGCTGGTGATGGTGTCGACGCCCTTGCCGGAGCCGAAGCTATTTTTCCAGCCCAGGCCCTGTTCTTCAATGGTGGCACCTTCCGGCTCCGGGCCCACCAAAGCGGCATCGCCCGCACCGTGGCATTTGCCAAAGGTGTGGCCGCCCGCCACCAGGGCGACGGTTTCTTCATCGTCCATAGCCATGCGGCCGAAGGTTTCGCGGATGTCGCGGCCCGAGGCCACCGGATCCGGATTGCCGTTGGGACCTTCCGGGTTCACATAGATGAGGCCCATTTGCACCGCACCCAGAGGATTCTCCAATTCGCGGTCGCCGGTGTAGCGCTCATCGCCCAGCCAGTCGGCTTCGGCGCCCCAATAGATGTCTTCTTCAGGTTGCCAAATGTCTTCGCGGCCACCGGCAAAGCCGAACGTCTTGAGGCCCATGGATTCAATGGCGCAATTGCCCGCCAGAATCAGCAAATCGGCCCAAGAGATCTTGCGGCCATATTTCTGCTTGATCGGCCAAAGCAGCATGCGCGCCTTATCCAGATTGGCATTGTCGGGCCAGCTGTTGAGGGGAGCGAAGCGCTGATTGCCCGTGCCCGCGCCGCCGCGCCCATCGCTGATGCGGTAGGTGCCGGCCGCGTGCCAGGCCATGCGCACGAAAAGCGGACCGTAATGACCGTAATCCGCGGGCCACCAGTCTTGCGAGGTGGTCATCAGGTCAATGATGTCTTTCTTGACCGCGCCGAGATCGAGGGACTTGAACTCTTCCGCATAATCGAAATCCGGGTCCATGGGGTCGGACAGGGATGAATGCTGGCGCAGAATGTTCAGCTTCAGCTGGTTGGGCCACCAATCCTTGTTGCCGGTGCCACCGCCCGCGCTGTTCTTCCTGACACCGCCGGAAAAGGGACATTTGCTCTCGCTTTGCATGATTCCTCCTAAAGTCATTTGCTTCGGAACTTTTCGCTTGAGTGTAAGGTAGGGCGTGGGGCCCCTCTCCTTCCAATCGATTTTTTCAACCCAAGCTATAGACCGGCTCTATGACCGTTTTTGGAGGGGATTTTCGGGGAAGCGTTTTGGAGGGCGCAAAGCGTGATTTTGGGCACCGGCTAAGTCATTAACCGGTGCCCATGTGCCGCCCGGCGCTTTTTATTGAAGGGGGGAGGAAAAGCGCCCAGCTTTGCCTCGCAAGGGGAAACTGCGAGAATTCCTATTCAGACCACGAATGGTCTGCTGCGTGTTTTAGTTGCCTTCGGGCGGCAGGATGACTGAATCAATCACGTGAATCACACCATTTGATGCCATCACATCGGCGGAAATTACGTTCGCACCGTTCACGGTCACACCACTTGTTCCATCGATCGCCACTGTGGCGCCTTGAAGGGTCGCAACATCCATGGTTTTACCGGCAAGGTCCGCAGACGGAACACTGCCTGAAACCACATGATAAGTGAGAATGGCGGTCAACTGGTCTTTGTTTTCCGGCTTCAACAGGTTTTCAACCGTGCCTTCCGGCAATTTAGCGAACGCTTCATCCGTCGGTGCAAACACGGTGAAAGGCCCTTCGCCTTTCAGAGCATCAATCAAATCAGCAGCGGTCAGGGCAGCGGCAAGCGTGTTAAATTGGCCTGCGCCGACGGCGGTATCGATAATGTCTTTCTGCGCCGCCTTGTGATCACCGGCGAACGCGCTGGTGGCGAAGAAGACAGCGAAAAGCGTAACCGTAATTTTTTTGAACATGTAATATCCATTCGTTTGGCATTGGGGGGATGGAAATACTTGCAATTACGTACTGCTCTTCAAGCTGGATCAAAAATCCGCGAAGAAAATGCCGGTTTTGTACTTAAAACATCTTCGCGGCGAATAAGTGTTCGCGGTATCCGACCACTGCTTGTACGATAACGCGGTCCGCCTCAATCGGCCCCGAGGCCGGATGTCTGCAGACGCATTGCAAAACTTTTTGTGAAAGAGGTTGACTGCGAAGCGAATAAAACCGCGCGCCCGCGTGTTAAGGTACGGACATTGACCCGCGCGCCGGAGAGCTTCCGCCCGCGCGCTTTGTCCGTTGTAACGTGCGTATTTTCATCCCTAAACCTCCGAAACGGTCGAAGAAGGAAAGACAAAATGAAAACGGCAGGATTGAAAATGGCGGCACTGGCCGCCTTGTTGATGGCGGCTCCCGCATCGGCCGAAGAAAGCTATTCGAAGAAAGGCGTCACGCAAGAAGGCGGTGCACTGCCCGCGAAACTCTCCGGATACGAATTGACCGGCGATGTGAAGCGCTGCTTCCGCAGCACGAATATCAAGAGCTCGCGCCCATTGGACGATTTTCACATTCTGTTCAAGCTGCGCAATGGCGACGAATATCTCAACCGGCTGAACCACCGTTGCTCGGGCCTGAAGATAGAAGGCGCATACAAATACACCACCGGCATCGCTCAGCTCTGCCATTTGGAGATCATCACGGTGATCAGCACGTCTACTGGCACGCCGCGCGGCAGCTGTGGCCTTGGCCGTTTTGAGAAGATCCAAAAGGTGGCGTCTAAATGACGTGACCTAGCCCGCCCACTCCCCCGTCCCAACCACCCGTACAGGATACCCTAGGGGTGGTTGGGACGGGGGAGTGGGCAGGACAAGCACTACAACTTATCAAGACTCAAAATTGCAAAGCGCGCCCAAAGCAGCGGTGTCCACATCGCCGAAACCGCTGGCGGCAGTTTTGGCAGCCAGCGACACTTCTACATCCCCTTGCTCACACGCAAGGGTCAGCTGAAAGCGCCCGTCTTCCATCGCCACAAGATCTTCGCCGGTAATCTCTTCGGTACGGCCATCTACTGTTGCCTGAACCGCAAGAACCGGCGCCCGCGACGGGCTATGTACCGTGTATTCAACCACCGGTGCACCGGCATCGCCCCGCGCGACACTCAGTATGCGAACGACCGGCGGCAGATTTGCGAGGATACGATCACGAGACGGCGCAGGCGTTGCCGCCAGACTGTCCAGCGCCGCTGCCACCCGGTTCGGCTTATGGAACAAATCCTTGAAGCGCGATGCACCGTAAAACAGCGCCTCTTTGGCATCGCCCTGATTGATGTGCCAGCCGATCAGATCGTCCGCACCGTAAGCCGCGTCGTAGAGCCCTTCCGGCGTCCAGAAAACCCAGCGCCGCAGATCATTATCCACATAAAGGGCGAACAGCTCCTTGCCGTCGGACAGGCGGTGCCAGCGCATGGTGCCGTCCCGGTATGCAGCCACCGCTTTTTTACCGTCCCCGGTGATTACCACCTGAACCGCCGCCGCAGGTCCCTTCGCCTGCCAAATTTGGTGGCCTTCGGCATCGTAATAACGCAGGTTTTTTTCTGTCCCCAGCAATACGTGTGACCCATCCGGCGCCAGCGCCATGCTGCGCGACCATTCGCCATTGGGTAAGTAGATCTGTTCGCCATTGATGCGCGGGTTCGGATTATTGTGCCAGCCTGTCACCTCGATTTCTTGATCCAGTGCCGCAAGTTCTTCCGTGGACTCATCGTCCAGCAGTTCACGGACGGTCTCCGTATCGCCAACATCGAAATCGTCTTCAGGCACATCGCCCATTTCCAGGTCGAGCCGGCGGCGATACACATCAAAACCAATGGTCAGCATGTCGCTGCCCTGGCCATAGGTCATGGTGACCTCGCCGCCATCATGAGACACATCAAGCTGTGCATCTTCCGCATGAAGCCAGCCCACCGCTAAGGGCAAAGGACTAATCTTCGCCCGTCCCGTGCCGTCAAACCCGGCAACGGTCGGATCGGCGGCGGCAAAGGCAATGCCGTCTGTGCCCAACTCATGAAGATCAAGAATGGTCTGCTGGGCGGCCACAAGATCTTCATAAGCCGCCTGCCCGTCCCTTTCCCAGCGGCGAATAAGGTTGCGCCCTTCCGCATCGCGCCAGCGGCCACCGGCATAGAGATATTTGCCATCCGCCGACCAGCGCACGGTAAGCAAGTCGCCATTTTCGATACCGTCCGTGTTCGGCGCGTCAAGCTCCGTCAGGTCTTTCGAAGACAGCAGGCTGATCTGCCGCTGATCATAATAGCCGACGGCGATTTTCTCGCCATCCGGCGAGAAGGCCAAATCATGGGGCTGTTCGCCATGGGGCGTATATGTGGTCACATCGGGCGACAAAGATGCCTCAGTCAAATCCGCCCCATACAGACGAATAAGCCCGTCATAGCTGGCGGTGGCCAAACGGCCATCCGGCGCGAAGGCCAAGCCGTAAACCTGTCCGCCATAAGTCTTGTCTTTGGCAACTTTGTCCTTTGCGGTCATGTCGAACACGCGAATACCGCCGCGCGACAGGCCCGCCACCAGAAAGCGGCCGTCGGGCGAGAACGCCAAATCGTGCACAATGTCGTCCAAGCCGGCGAAGCGGTGAACCATTTTCCCTGTATCGCGGTCGAACAGATAGAGGAATTCGTCTTCCTCGCTCACGCCAGCCACCCAATGGGTCCAGCCGGCCACCGCGATCTCTGCCCCATCCGGCGAGATGGCAACCCCAAAGATCCGCCCTAGATGCCCGGCGCCAATGGGTGGGCGCAGCACGCGGAGCAATTGCGGCGCATCCCCCGCCCGCGCCGGCATGCGCCACACGCGTGCTGTTTTGTCGTAAGAGCTGGTAACGAGATATTCGCCGTCCGCATCCAGATCAATGCGTTTGATTTTGTGGGTGTGGTGCAACGTGTTCAGCCGCAGCATGGGCGTGCGCGGAAACACGCTGGATTTCGCGAAGGGGTCTTCGCGGGCCGACAGGTCACCCCATACGTCGGCGTTGTTGTTCTCTTCCGTCTCAGCAACAATGTCCGCAGCGTCCAGCGCCATGTCGGCCGAGGTTTGTTCAGTGCTGGTAAAGCCGGGGTCAGGCTCCGTATGGGCCGCGATTTGCGGCATGCCGAATCCGGAAAAAGCGTCCGTAACCCCGGACAAGCGCCCCTGGTCATTGCCAAACAGATGAAGGCAGCCGCCTACCAAAAACAGAAAGGCCGCGCCTACTCGCGTGAACAAATCCATGGTGTTCCCCTAAACACCCCACAAAGTGGCGTTAACGTTAACGTTTTTTGACCGATTTGCCAATGCAAGGGGGCATGCAGAAGGCCATTTCCCGCAGAAAACTGCCCTTTACATGCGAAATACGCCGAATTTTGTCTCTGGAACCGGGGCATTTAGGGCAGCGGACAGGGCAAGCCCCAGTACCCGGCGGCTGTCCTTGGGGGCTATGATGGTCTGAATCCAAACTCCGAAAGGATCAGTTTGGCATATTTTTGCCGGCGCACTTGCTCTTATTCTTCTTCTTTCAAGTCCAACTGCAAATGAGAATTTCAGTTGGTTGCCGCCTCTTTGTCCACTATGTTTTGTTGATAGCTTTTAGCAAAACCATTAATTGCGTCTTTGACTGCCCTCATAAGCTCATCGTCCAACTTTTCGCTAGACGAGATATTTTGCAGAATTTTTTCTACCTCTGCATGCAAGTCATCGTTTGCTCGCGTCTTTTTTCGATCTATCGCCACCGTTTTGCTCCGTTCAGCACAGTTAGATCAATGTTATCATATTCAGCTTATTTCAAGTAGCTACTCATGAAAGCGTGATTAATTTCTGAATCGAAATAGTGTTTTCTCTTTATCCAAACAAATCCATCACCTTTAGAAATCGTCGCTACGTCAACCGGTCCACCGACTGTTTCGATGTCCGGATTCACTTTCTTCAATATTTGTGAGCTATTCAGCAGTGCTTCCGCAACCGCTCCTAACTCCCCAATCGGCAAACTCGAAATAGAGCTTTTTATGGGATCAGTATAGGTCTTATTCCTAAACTCAGTCAGCCGTTGTCGATACTGAGCAAACTGCTCCGGAAGTGCCTTTGTTGCTGCACTCAAGTATTTCTTCTTTTGATCAGGAGATAGCTCATCTATCCCCGCAAGAATTTTTTCCGGCAACTGAAGCATCATCACTAAAAAACTATTGGAGGTCTCTTCCTCAAAAAGAGGACTAATTCCGTCAATCAGAGTTCGAATTACTTCCGTGTCCGCAAAAGGTATAATTTCTGCCGCCGAGAAACGATCTATTTGAAATTCTTTCTCTTTCCACTTGCGTACCCGATCACCCAAATGGATATCAACCATGTACTCTTGAAGACCTGGAAGGTACTCATCCTCACCGAACCCGCAAATTACAATCCCAGAGTATTCAGAAAAAAGTCGGCGTTTTTGAAGAAGAAGATGAAATAGCTTCTCGATAAGCTTCTTATTGCCTCTGACATAGCTTTTCGGAATTATAGCTTCAACAGCTTGTTCTATTTCTGAATTATAAAGGGCACAGATCTCTTTTACATAATCGTCATCAAATCCTTCGACACCGTCTTGAGTTTCTAGCAGTCGCACGTCTTCTTCGACAGCTTGCACGAAAGAGCGCTTGGTCTTGTATTTGCGTCTCCTCCTAACATCAATCAAAGCCCGCGCGAAGTTGAGAAACAAAATTCCTCTGATTGTTTTGTCAGGAAAAAGATCTTTGTTATTTGTTAGATAAGCGAAAAAGTGATCGGCATATTCATTCAGCGTACCGAACGTTTGTTCACCAAGTGAATGTCGGTATGACTTAACAATTGTTTCCCAAGGGACTCCACCAAGCGTGACGGTATTATAAAACATGACTGCGACAGGTGCATGCTTGGAGACTGTGAAAATCTTATTGGCCGAGTTGTAGACCTTCTTCTTTATCTCACCATCGTGATAGGTCTCAACTGTGACTGCGCTATCCGCAGCTATTGAAATTCCGAATTTGTTTAGAACCGCAATTTCCGCGGTCATACCAATAGTTCCTTCACTTCGTCTCAGTAGCCTGATCTGATAAGCGGCCATTCTTGCGCCAAATGCTACCCTGAGTTCACTCTTCGCACGATTCCCGACCACACGCCATAGAAGAACTTCTGAAACATTGCGCGGTGAGATATGTATTTCATAGCGAACAGCAAAATCTTCTAAGCGAGATTTAGTGAAAGACAGCTCATTTACATGCGAAATACGCCGAATTTTGTCTCCGGAACCGGGGCATTTAGGGCAGCGGACAGGGCAAGCCCCAGTACCCGGCGGCTGTCCTTGGGGGCGATAATGCCGTCATCCCACAGGCGCGCCGTAGCAAAATAGGGGTGGCCTTCCACATCATATTGGTCGCGTACCGGTGCTTTGAAGGCTTCTTCTTCGTCCGCGCTCCAGCTTTCCCCGCGTGCCTCCATACCGTCCCGCTTGACGGTGGCCAGCACGCTCGCGGCCTGTTCGCCGCCCATGACCGAGATCCGCGCGTTCGGCCAGGTGAACAAGAAGCGTGGGGAATAGGCACGGCCACACATGCCGTAATTACCTGCACCATACGATCCGCCAATGATCAGCGTGAGTTTCGGCACCTTGGCGCACGCCACCGCGGTGACCAGCTTCGCCCCATCCTTGGCGATGCCGCCTTGCTCGTACTTGGAGCCCACCATGAACCCCGAAATATTCTGTAGAAAGAGGAGCGGAATGCGCCGTTGGCAGCACAGTTCAATGAAGTGCGCGCCTTTCGTTGCCGACTCCGAAAACAAAATACCATTGTTGGCGACAATGCCAATGGGCTGGCCCCAAAGATGGGCGAAACCGGTGACCAAGGTGGTGCCGAAGCGCGCCTTGAATTCGTCGAATTCCGATCTGTCCACCAACCGCGCAATCACCTCGCGCACATCGTATTGCACGCGCAGATCGGTGGGCACCACTCCGTCAAGCTCTGCAGTGTCAAATACCGGTGCGGCATCGTCTTTAAGCGGAATATCGACCGCTTTCTCCACATTCAATGTCGCAACAATGTTCCGGGCGATCGACAAGGCATGGGCATCGTTCTGGGCGAAATGATCCGCCACGCCGCTGATGCGGGTGTGAACGTCTGCCCCGCCCAGATCTTCCGCCGACACCACCTCCCCCGTGGCGGCTTTTACCAAGGGCGGCCCCCCTAGGAAGATGGTGCCTTGGTTTTTGACGATGACGGTTTCGTCCGACATGGCGGGCACATAAGCGCCACCCGCGGTGCACGAGCCCATCACCACGGCGATCTGCGGAATGCCCGCTGAAGACATGTTGGCCTGATTGAAAAAAATACGGCCGAAATGTTCTCTGTCCGGAAAAATTTCCGCCTGGTTCGGCAGATTGGCGCCGCCGGAATCCACCAAATAGATGCAGGGCAGACGATTCTCCAAGGCCACTTCTTGCGCGCGCAGATGTTTCTTCACCGTCACCGGATAATACGTGCCGCCTTTAATGGTGGCATCGTTGCAGACGATGACGCATTCCCGGCCCGACACGCGCCCAATGCCGGTGATGATGCCCGCGCCGTGAATATCGCCGCCGTAAAGCCCATGGGCAGCCATGGGGCTCAACTCCAAAAACGGTGTGCCCGGATCAAGCAGGTTTTCCACCCGGTCCCGTGGCAACATCTTCCCCCTGGAAACGTGCCGGTCGCGGGAACGTTCGTCCCCCCCCAAGGCAGCCCGGCCAAGCTCTTCCATAAGATCACTCTGCAGCGCAGCCATCTGCTCGGTGTTTTTCTGAAATTGGTCCGAACGCGTGTCGATGGCGGACGTTAGTGGCGGCATGAAGAGAATCCCTAACCTGAATGACTGAGCGGCTTGGATACACTGTCCGCACAGATTGATCAAAACCCTCCATTCGGGCGGTTGACAGGATAAGCCGAAGCCGCCCAAATCTTCCAAAGAACATTCCAGCGAACACCACAAGCCGGGGAAAAATCATGCAGGGCAAACGCATACTGATCACAGGCGGCAATAGCGGCATTGGCATCGTCGCCGCGAAGGAACTGGCCGCCAAAGGGGCGGAAATCGTTCTTGCCTGCCGCGATAGCGAGAAAACGACCAAAGCGCTCGACGAGATCAATACCGTGGCCGATGTGAAGGCCGTCAATCTGCCGGTGGATTTGGCGAGCCTCAACAGCGTGCGCGCCCTCGCCAAATCATTTCTGGAAAAATACGACCGCCTGGATGTGCTTATCAACAATGCCGGGCTGTTTCCGCCGAAACAGCGCTTCACGGAAGATGGCTTCGAGATGCAGATCGGCGTCAATCACTTCTCGCATTTTCTTCTGACCAACCTGCTTCTCGATTGCCTGAAGGCGAGCGCGCCGTCCCGCATTGTGAATGTGAGCTCGACCCTGCACAAGAAAGGCGAAATGGATTTTGACAGTTTCAAGGGCTTTGAGAAGTATAGCGGTCAGACCGCTTACAATCAGTCGAAGCTGGCCAACGCCATGTTCTCGGCAGAACTTGCCAAGCGGTTGGAAGGAACGGGGGTTACGTCCAACGCGCTCCACCCGGGGGCTGTGTCTACGGATATCGTCCGCGACCTGCCCTGGATTTTGCGCACAATCATCGGCTTTATGTTTATCGCTCCGGAAAAAGGCGCACAGACCACCATCATGCTGGCGAGCGACCCCGCGCTTGCCGACGTGACGGGCAAATATTACGACCAATGCGAATTGGCCGAAGCCTCTCCGTATACAGAGGATATGGCTTTACGCGAGAAGCTGTGGGACGTGAGCGCCGAAGCGGCGGGGTTGGCGTGACGCTATTCCAAGACAAGGCAACCCCCTCCTGGATTGCCCGGACTTGCGCCGGGCAATGACGACATCACATGTCATCCCCTCGAAAGAGGGGATCCAGTAGCCTCAAATTTTCCAACTCTAGCTCATTGAGTACTGGGTCCCCGATAAACGCTCCGCGTTTTCGGGGATGACATATCGAAAAAATTGGAAAAAAGGGGTCAGAGCCCTTTTTCCTTATAGCCCTGGATCGCCAGGTCTATACAACCTAAGTTCGCTGCTCCGACAACAACAAAGAAATACAAAACTTTCGATGACAAAAGACTTTCTGGGAACGTGGGTGCTGGATGTTGCAACGTGTCAATACGAACAAGGCGATCCGCCCCAATCAGGCTCGTATGAAATTACTCAGGAAGGTGACACGCTGACCTTTCGCATGAGCTGGCTCGATGCCGAAGGGGACGCGCATGATATGTCATTTAGCGGCAAACCCGACGGTGTGCCCGTTCCGTTCGATGGCGGCCCCTTGGCTGACTCCCTCTCCATCTCTATGCCAAGCGATGAGCAATTAGACTCGGCAGCGTTCTTGGACGGCAAAGAACTCATGCGCGCAAGCCGCATCCTGTCCGGCGACCGTACCGCCCTCGATATCTTGCAGGTCGTTAAGTTACCCGATGGCAGTACACCAACCAATCGCGCAACTTATCGCCGCCTTCAGTAGGTTGCCCGACACATCGTTTCACGCAGGCTCCCTGCACCCTCGCGTTGATGTCATCCGCTGCCAGATGACAGCGACACACAAAGGCGGTACATTTAGGCTGAGACAAGACCAAACAATTCCTTTTGCGCTTCACCAGGATCATACCGGGCCTTAAGCGCTCAGGTGGGGCGGAAGCAGAAATGACAAATCCATCAGATCCCTCCGGCGGTACGCCGGAGACCGCGGCGCCGGGTGCGTCCACCAGCGCCGGGACAAGCACGCCTACCGAAGGGGCGCCGGGCGCGTCACCGCCTGGCGACGCCGCCAAAGCCCAACCGCCTGCTGCCGCGTCCGGTGCGGCCTCGGCCACAATGGATGGCACGATCGCTGCCGGCGAGACGGTGAGTTTCACCAAATCGTACCGGCAATATGTGCTGGGCGTTCTTTTGTTCGTCTACATCTTCAATTTCATCGATCGCCAGATCATGGCCATCCTCGCCCAATCCGTTAAAACGGATCTGGGGTTGACCGACTTACAAATCGGCTTGTTGAGCGGTTTGGCCTTCGGGATTTTTTACGCAACGCTGGGCATTCCCATCGCGCGGCTTGCGGACAAACACAACCGCGTCAACATCATCACCATCTGCTTGACCATTTGGAGCGCGATGACCGCTGTCTCCGGTCTTGCGCAGAATTTCTGGCAGATGCTCATCGCCCGCATCGGTGTTGGCATTGGTGAAGCGGGTGGCAGCCCGCCCTCTCATTCTCTGTTGGCGGATTATTTTCCCGCAAACGAACGCGCCTCGGCGCTGGGCATCTATGCCATCGGCGTGCCGGTCGGTATTCTGTTTGGAAATTTGCTTGGCGGTTGGATCAACGAGTTTTTCGGCTGGCGCAACGCGTTTCTCGTCGTGGGCATCCCCGGCATCTTGTTAGCCATCGTTTTGAAGATGACCGTAAAGGAACCGCCGCGCGGCCTTTCGGAAACCAGTGCCCGAGCGGTGGAACATGTGCCGTTCCTTCAGGTCCTTGAAACAATGTGGGGCTTCAAGAGCTTCCGGCAGTTGTCCTTAGGAGCCGCAACGCAGGCCTTTGTGGGCTATGGCGCCATCGCCTGGATGCCCGCCTATTTGATCCGGACCCATGGCATGTCGTCGGGCGAAGTGGGCACGGCGCTTGGGCTGATCATCGGCGTGGCCGGCGGGGCCGGTGCCTTCCTTGGCGGCTATCTGGCGGACCGCTACGGTACCAAGGACATAAGATGGCAAATGTGGATTCCGGCCATCGGCTTTTTGGTCGCGACGCCGGTGAGCGTCCTCATGTTCAGCATCGATTACCTCTGGGTGATCTTGGTGCTGTACATTATTCCGGCATTTGCGGTGAACCTGTATTCTGGACCAACCTTTGCCATGACACAGTCCTTGGCGCCGCTGGCCATGCGGGCGTCGGCCTCTGCTTTGTTGCTGTTTATCATCAATATTATTGGCTTGGTCTTCGGGCCCACGACTGTCGGTTTCTTGAGCGACATCTTCCAAAGCTCGTTCGCCATGCCCGATACGGAATCGCTTCGGTGGGCGCTGATCCTGTGTTCTCTGGTCTATTTGATATCGGTTTATAACTACACTCAGGCGGCTAAGCACCTGAGAGCCGACCTGGCGAAGACGGCGGAGGAGTAACTTTTTTGTCATCCCCGAAAGCGTATTGCGCTTATCGGGGATCTAGTATGCCGTGCACGTTGTAACCTTGACCTTTCGATGCAGTTTCTCGTGGTTACTGGATCTTCGCGTGCGCGAAGATGACGAAGCGATGGCGGGCCGCTAAGCCTCCACCCACAGTTCTTCTAGGCCGCGGAAGAACGGCAAGTCGCGCCATTTCACGGGCTTATCGGCCAAGCGAAGGCTCGGGTATTTCTCAAAGATTTTCACAAAGGCTTGCTGCGCCTCTATGCGGGCGAGCGGCGCGCCGATGCAAATATGCGATCCGCCGCCAAAGGCCACATGGGATATGTGCTTACGGGTAATGTCGAATTGGTCCGGATTGTCGAACACGTCCGGATCGCGATTGGCCGCGTGCAGCGACATCATCATCCCCTCATGAGGCTTCATGGGGCAGCCGCCCACCTCGCGGTCTTCCGACATAATGCGGGTGGTAATTCCGACCGGCGACTCGTAGCGCAGCACCTCCTCCACGGCGGCAGCGGCGAGTGAGGCATCTTTCATCAACGCCGCTTTTTGATCCGGGTGCGTTAGAAACAGCCACGTGCCGTTGCCGATCAGATCGGTCGTGGTGAGGTTGCCGCCGATCAACAAGCCGATGAGATTGACCTCGATTTCATCGTCCGACAGGTTGAGGCCTTCTTTCTGAGCGATAGTCAAATCACTGATCAAATCATCTTGCGGATTTTCGCGGCGCTGGGCGATCAGCTCATGAAAATAGGCGGACAGATTGTTCGACCCCCATTGCATACGCTCTTCTTGTTCCGGCGTTCGGATCGCCGCCAGGCTGAGAATGGAGGCTTCGGACCATTCCCGAAACTCCCCCACCCGGCTTTCTTCCACACCAATCAAACGCGCGATCACAAGGATGGGAATGGGAATGCAGATTTCGTCGATGATGTTGAACACGCCGGAAGACGGCGCGGCATTAATCACCCGATTGACGATATCTTCGATCTCGTCTTTCTTTTGGTTTATCCGGGCATAAAGCGCTTTGGCAATGGGCGGCCGCACGCGGGAATGATCCGGGTCATCCATGAATAGAATGCTGGGCCGTTCGGCCACGCGTTCCTCAGCGTCCTGATCGTCTGATGCCGCGAACAAACGCATGAACGACCCGTCCTCCGCATTGTGCGGATGACGCCACATGGAGCGGTCGTTCACGATTTCCCGGACGTTTTCATACTTGCTGAGCAGCCAGATCTTGCCGTCTTCATCCCGGTAAACAGGACATTGATTTTGGACATCCTTGAGGATGGGATGCGGATTCTCGCGCGCTTTTGGATCGAACGCACTTGTCTCCATAATGCTCTTGATTGGCGCGCTTTTTTCTTTGTGTTCCATGCGCGTTTCCTCCCAAATTTTGCGAGCGGTTATGACATCCGCTCGACCGCTACCGCCGTTGCTTCACCGCCGCCGATGCACAGGGATGCAACGCCTTTCTTCAGGTCATATTTGTCCATGGCATTGAGCAGCGTCACCATGATGCGGGCGCCGGAGGCCCCGATCGGATGACCAAGCGCACAAGCGCCGCCATGCACATTCACCTTGTCATGAGGAATGTCGATTTCCTTCATGGCCGCCATGGGCACCACGGCGAAGGCTTCATTGATTTCCCACAGTTCCACATCGTCTTTGGACCAGCCGGTGCGTTCCATCAGCTTTTGGATGGCCCCCACAGGCGCCGTCGTGAACCATTGGGGTTCATGGGCATTACTGGCCTGACCCACAATGCGGGCAAGCGGCGTCCACCCATTCTTGTTGGCCACGGATTCGCGCGTGAGGATCAGCGCTGCCCCGCCATCGGAGATGGAACTTGAATTCGCCGCCGTCACCGTGCCGTCTTTGACAAAGGCGGGCTTCAGACCGGGAATTTTTTCCACATTGGATTTTTGCGGTTGCTCATCGAGATCGACCGTTACCGATCCCTTCCGGGTCTTTACTTCCACCGGCACCAATTCTTTCGTGAAGGTGCCGTCGCCGGACGCTTTCTGCGCGCGTTCGACGGACGCGATGGCGAAAGCATCTTGTTGCTCTCGGGTGAATTGATAGGCCTTTGCGGTCTCTTCCGCGTAGATACCCATGGCCTTGCCTTCATAGGCATCTTCCAGACCGTCCGTGAACATATGATCTTGTAATGCGCCATGCCCCAAGCGATAGCCGCCCCGCGCTTTCGGCAACAGGTATGGCGCATTGGTCATGCTTTCGAGGCCGCCTGCCACCATGGTGTCGGCGCGGCCCACTTCCAGCGTGTCGCAGGCCATCATCACGGCCTTCATGCCGGACCCGCACATTTTGTTGACGGTGGAGGTGGGAATGGTGTTCGGAATGCCCGCACCTAAAGCTGCTTGCCGCGCGGGCGCCTGCCCTTGGCCGGCCTGCAACACGCAGCCCATGATGACTTCGTCCACCGCATCCTCTTTCACGCCGCCACGTGCCAGCGCATCTTTGATCGCGGCGCTGCCTAATGACGAAGCGGTCATATCGGTCAACGATCCAAGCATGCTGCCCATGGGGGTGCGCGACGCGCCGACAATGACGATAGGATCTTCAGAGGCCATGGTTACCCTTTCCAATATTCCAAAAAGGGGTCAGAGCCCTTTTTCTAAATGTGTGTTCCTAATTTGCATAAAACCTTCAAAAAGGGCTCTGACCCCTTTTTGGGTTCTAATTCCTAAGCGGACTCAGCGAACAGCTCACGACCGATCAGCATACGCCGTATTTCAGACGTCCCCGCTCCAATTTCATAAAGCTTTGCGTCCCGCAGCAAACGCCCTGTCGGGTAATCATTGATATAGCCATTGCCACCCAATGCTTGAATGGCTTCCAACGCCATCCAGGTGGCTTTCTCAGCCGCATAGAGAATGGCGCCCGCGGCGTCCTTGCGCGCCGTCTCGCCCCGGTCGCACGCCTTGTTGACCGCATACACGTAAGCGCGCGTCGCGTTCATGGTGGTGTACATGTCGGCGATTTTACCTTGCATCAGCTGGAATTCGCCGATGGGCTGGCCGAATTGCTTGCGGTCATGAATATACGGCACCACCACATCCATGCAGGCTTGCATGATACCGATCGGCCCAGCGGACAGAACGGCGCGTTCATAATCCAGACCGCTCATGAGAACTTTCACGCCCTCATTAAGGGGCCCAAGAATGTTCTCCGCCGGTACCTCACAGTCTTCGAATACCAGTTCGCCCGTATCCGACCCGCGCATGCCAAGCTTGTCGAGTTTCTTGCCGGTGGAAAAGCCTTTCATTCCCTTTTCGATCAGGAATGCCGTAATGCCGCGCGGCCCTGCGTCCGGATCGGTTTTGGCATAGACCACCAAAACATCCGCATCCGGACCATTGGTAATCCAAAACTTGTTGCCGTTGAGGATATAGTGGTCACCCTTCTTGTCAGCCCGCAGCTTCATGGACACCACATCCGAGCCCGCGCCCGGCTCGCTCATGGCAAGCGCGCCCAGATGCTCACCCGAAATCAACTTCGGCAGATAGTGACGTTTTTGATCATCGCTCGCCCAGCGGCGGATTTGGTTGACACACAAATTGGAATGCGCGCTGTAAGAAAGACCGACCGAAGCAGACCCCCGCGAAATCTCTTCCATAACCACCGCATGTTCGAGGTAGCCCATGCCTGCGCCGCCGAACTCTTCTTCGACCGTCACACCCAGCAGGCCCAGCTCTCCCAGCTTTGGCCAAAGGTCGCGCGGGAATTCATTGGTGCGGTCTATTTCATCCGCCTTCGGCGTAATATTGTCCGACGTAAAACTGCGCACCGTATCGCGCAGCATGTCCGCCGTTTCGCCAAGATCGAAATTCAGTGTCGGATAGTCGTTTGGAATCATTTTTTGTCCCGTCTAGAGCCGTTTTGGTTTTGATTGAAGCACAAAACGGCTCCGGATTCTTAGTTTGCGCGTTTCCGGACGGTGAACCGCCAAAAACAGATCTTGGCACTTCACCTGGAAACGCTATAGTTGGGCGGCGCTTCGGCTTGATTGCTCATACGCGGTTTTAAGGGCCGTACACTTCAACCACATCGGTGGGCGTAAACACGGTGAGAAACCCGGCACCGGCGCCACCACCGATGATGTACCATTTGTCGCCGATCGCCGCGGACACCAAGCCTTGACGCGGGCTCGATAATTTCTTGCCCCGCGCCCAAGCATTGGAACTGGCATTGTATACATCGTGATTATCATAGGTGCGCAAGGGCTTGAGGCTTTCGCCCCCTGCCACGTGAATACGGCCCGCGACCGAGGCTGCCGTCAGACCCGAACGCGGCACGGGCAGATCCTTATGCCGCCGCCATTGACCGCCGCTCGGGTCCCAGCTTTCCACACGGCCCGTGGCTTGTCCTGATAGGCCCCGCCCGCCGATAAGAAAGATACGCCCCTTATTGACGATGGCCGCCATGCTTTCACGCGCCACCGACAGCTTCACGGTGGAAATACGCCACTGATTTTTGGACGGGTCGTAAACATACACATCTTGCGGGCTGGTGCCGCGCCCGCCCATCACATAGAGCTTGCCGCTGTGGGAGACCACCGCGTGGCCCGATCGCACGCCAGGCATATTGGGCCCGCTGCGCCAGTTTTGATTGACCGTGTCGAAAATCTGCATGGAGCGCGTGGGCTGGTTGTTGCTGCTGGATGTAAAGCCGCCAACCACATAAAGCTGCTTGCCGATCGCCGCCATGCCAAAATGCTCCCGCCCGCTGGGCATCGCCGGTAAAGGCCGCCAATGTTCGCCGATGGGATCCAGCACCTCGAACGCATCTTCGGGGCCGGTAAGACCGGATCCACCCGCCACGTAGATTTCGCCATCGACGGTGGCAACACCCGCCCGGGCGCGGCCTGTATCCATAGGCTGTAAGGCGCGCCATTCCTGGGCGGCAACCGGGCTTTGCGTGCCGGTAAGCGAAGCAATGACGATAGCGGCGGCGAGAAGTGTCTTTTTAATCACGAAACTCAACAAACCTGTTTTGCACTGTGCGGCCTTGTCCTGCGCACGCACATATCCCCTACCTCAAAAGAGGTACCACGCAGCCAGGCCCAAAAACACAAAAAAACCAACCACATCGGTCACGGTTGTCACAAAGACGGTTGACGCAACGGCCGGGTCGATCCCCATGCGATCCAGGGAAATCGGGATCAAAATGCCCGCAAGTCCGGCAAAAAGCAGATTTATCAGCATGGCTGCCGCCAGAACGAAGCCTAAATCTACGCTTTGGAACCAAAAACCGCCCACCACGCCCAACAGTAGGGCAAAAACGACCCCATTCAGCAGGCCCACCATCACTTCCCGGCCGACGACACGAAATGTATTGGTGGGGGTGAGCTCCCGGGTGGCAAGCGCGCGCACCGCAATGGTGAGGGTCTGCGTGCCCGCATTGCCCCCCATGCTGGCCACAATGGGCATCAGCACCGCCAGCGCCACCAGTTCTTCGATGGTGGCATCAAAGAAGGCAATAACGACGGATGCCAAAATCGCCGTCAGCAAGTTGACGAACAGCCAGCTAAACCTGCGGCGCGTGGTTGTAAGAACCGTATCCGTCACCTCGGCCTCTTCATTCACGCCACCCAGCTGCAGAATATCGGCCTCGTTGGTTTCCTGGATGACGCCCACCACATCGTCCACGGTGATCATGCCGCAAAGGCGATTATTGGCATCCACCACCGGCGCCGAATACAGGTGATATTGCTCGAACTGATAGGCCACCTCTTCCTCATCCATTTCGGCGGGAATGACAATGGGGTCAGGGTCCATGATGTCGCCAATGCGCACGGGGCGTTTCGTCCGCAGAATGCGGCTGGTGGGCACGGTGCCCAGGGGGTGAAACGCCGGATCGACCACGAACACATGCAGGAATTCCACCGGCAGGTCTTCGGTTTCGCGCATATAGTCGATGGTCTGGCCCACCGTCCAGAATGGCGGCACGGTAATAATCTGCCGCTGCATGAGGCGGCCGGCACTATTCTCCGGATACTGAAGACTGTATTCGACGGCGGCACGGTCAGTTTCCTGAACCTGATTGAGAATTTCCCGTTGGCGCGCTTCGTCTAAATCCTCCAGCAGATAGACCGCGTCATCGGATTCAAGCTCTTCCACCGCCCGGGCAATAATTTCAGGCTTGATCAGCGGCAGGACCTCGTCCCGCACCCCTTCTTCCAATTCGGAGAGTACATTGGGGTCCAGCGTGGCACCCAACACGTCCACCAATTCCCGGCGCTCGTCAGGGCGGATCAAACTGATCAAATCGGCCAAATCAGCGGCGTGTAGCCCGGCGGTCTTCCGGCGCACGGTGGTGACGTCTCCACCGTCCAGCGCGTCGATGACACTTCGAACGAAATCTGGAGTGAGGGTCTCGGTGGTCGGCTGCACGTCGACGGCAGGGTTCAGGTTGTCGGTCATCGGATCCTGTCCCTCCGTTGCGTGTGCTCGGATACGTGCGTCCTATGAAAATGAGGGCAGGTCCTCCCGCGTCGCACCTAAGACAACGCCACGGACAAAGACCAATGCCTCGCAAATCGTCAACCAGACCAATGGTGACAGCTGACTAGAATGGTGCGGCCGAGAAGACTCGAACTTCCACGGGTTTTACCCCACAGCGACCTCAACGCTGCGCGTCTACCAGTTCCGCCACGGCCGCACGAGGTTTGAGCGTGTAGCAAATCCCGACCGCCTTGTGAAGCGTTTCCGTGTCGCGTCCCAAAAGAAGTCTAAACGCCTGTTAACGTTTGAAAGATTAAGGGGCTTACCCGCCAGGTGTGTACCAAATCGGGGACGTGTAGGCCCGCTCCTGAGTCGTGCGGGGAACTTCGTCCGGCAGATCCAAGTTGTAGATCACCGCGTCATATGTGGTCCAACGCGGAGTCGGTATTTCGAGTACCCTCACATAGTAAAACGCACGTTGAGCCGGATCGAATTCCGGGTCACGCCAAACGGTGGTCAGCTCTACAGCCCCGATGCTGTTGGTATAGGTGGCACGTTCCACGTCCACCGTGCTGCCCACCGGTGGTGCTTTTCCGTCCGCGTCTACCGTGCGGCCGTCGGACAATGCCACATTATAAATGCGTTCATGGGTTTCCCCGCCGGCGTCACGCCACCCTTTAATAATCTGCACACGGTCTAAATGAGCCCCATCGGGATCTTTTAGAGCAGATACCAGAAAGGACGGCCCGCCCTCTCCGGCCCGAGGCCGCATCACGCCCCCCATGGGCACACCTTTCTCATACCCGGTCTTAGCAAGATCAGGCGCTACGGCATCTTCCTCCGCAAAATTCCAGCCGGCAAAAAAGCGAACCGTCATACGCGGCCCTGTTGTGGCATAGGTCTCGCGCCGGCGCATGGCGTCGAAAATAGACTCGCGCGTGTTTTCTTGGGCCCAGACCGCCGCATAGCCGGACGCTGCCATCTGCCATTCATATGCCCGGTTCGGAAGATCGGTATTCGCGATAGGCAATTGCCACCTCGTTTTGGACGGATGCGCAACTACGAACTTGCCCCAATAGTCATTTTCATCCGCCGTTGCGAGCGAAGTGTGCGAATCCGTGCTGCCGATCAGGCCAAAGCGGTAAGGGTTTGCCCCGGTGCGGTCTTCCACTTCGAGGCCTGTCTTGAGCGCGGACCGGGCATATTCCCCCGGAAACCACTCATCTTTGTGCGGGACAGTAAACCCAATGTTGGACCAGTCCCAGCTTTCATAGTCAGCGAATTCGTCGTCCGGTGACAAGAAGGGATGGGCCTCGCTGTCCCCTTTTACCTGCGTAACTTCCACCAAAGGTTCCCAACGCGATCGTTGCTCCGCATACGGCCTATCGATCGGTTTTCCGTCGGACATGGCATCCCGGAACATAAGGCCGCCGCTGATATTGGAATTATGCGGAATGGCGAAGGCCTGGCCACCTGTCTTTTCCTCATAGCGTGCCAGATAAGCCCACAGATCTTCCGGCTTACTGCTGTCGAGCGCACTGAAAGGCAGAACCTGCGATACTTTCTCCGCCCCATCCCGGAACATCACAACCCGGTGCAGATTGCTGCCCCCCGGCATGGAGGTCCATTCATAGCCGATAAACGCCGTAAAAACGCCGGGCGTATTCTGCGCATCGGCACCCTCTACGATACGCTTCCAGACCGACCGTTCGAAGGCCAGATTATCGACCATTTTTGTCCCGGTCGTTAAGGATTGAGCGAATTCAAACATCGGGGTCATATCGCCTTTGGCGAGCTGTCCCTGCCACCGTCTCGCGGTTTCGTCTTCAAGCAGTTGGGGGTCCGAGCGGCTCAGCCCATCCATCACGCCCAAATATTCCGCATGATCGGAGACCACCAGAAAATCCAGTGGACGCCGTAGCTTGACCTTCATGCCGTTGCCGGCGGTGACCTCTTCTCCTCGGGCAAAGCGAAAGGCATCGGTGGGGCTGAGGCTCTTATTACCCATGACATTGGCATCTGTGGAAAGATACGAATGCAAATGGGTATCACCCCAGAAAACACGCCGCGGAAATGCTTCGCCCGCATGGAGGGAGAAAGAGTCCTTCCGGACCGTGGCCAATGGAACTGGCGCTTCCGGCGCATTGCTGGAAACAGACTGAGCCGGCTCCGATTGGGGTACTGATGTGTTGGCGTCGGAATTGTCGCCACACCCCATCAGGCTTAAGCAGGACACGATGGCAAGGATGGTAAGTCTCACGGCGCTTCCCCAAATCTTATCTATGGATGTCATCCTTTATCTGGACAGCCCCTATTTCAAGGCACAATCCAGTCTTCTGAATCACAAAAGGCTCAGAAGGCAGAAAGCCGCCGCGGTGTTGCACCGCGGCGGCTGAGTTTCGCCAAGAAGGGTTCGCATTAAGTCCTGGCGGGGACTAGATTTCACCGCGTATCTCAAAGGTGATGATGGTTGGATTGCCCCACCCTTGGAAGTTGACCGAAGGCAGTGAATGGTTTCTGTAATCTTTGTTGGTCAAGTTCTTACCGATTACAGAGAATTGCCATCCCTTTTCAGACAACAGGCTGACACGGGCATCCAGCAAACCATATCCACTCTGCACATCAGTCTCCGTGCCAAGCGTTCCGATGACAAAATCATCTTGGAAACGCCAGGTGAGAGATGTGTTGACCGAATAGTCGCCAGCGATGTGACGCTCATAGGTACCGGTCAAGGTGTATTGGAATTCCGGTGTCCGGGTAAGTTCCGTATCCGACAGGTCGATCAGTCCTTGCGCCAGCGAACCAGGTTGCCCCCCAGGCCCAACAGGCAGACGCCGCGCATCAATCATGGCCTCTTTAATTTCAAGGTCCTGATAACCACCGACAGCCGACAGGATCAAACCTTCGATGAAGGGTACATCCCAAACCAACTCGGCCTCGATACCCCAACCGCCTGTCTCTTGGAAGTTGTTGATGTAGGTCGACGTGGCACGTGCAAAGCCAGGTGTGTTGGTCACGGTGCTGACTTGGTAGTCTTCCACCTTTTGCCAGAAGCCGGTCAAGCCAACCAGCAATGAGCTCTCGAACAGTTCACCCTTGAGCCCCAATTCGTAGGTCGTGTTTCTTTCAGGCTCGAATGTGAAGAAGTTGTTTTCCGGGCACAGCTGTTCGAACGGAGGTGCAACGCCATTGTCCGGCGCACAACTGTTGACGCCCTCGAACGCTTCCGCGCCTGTTGCACGAATGGAGAAACCACCACTGCGGAACCCTTCCGAACGGCTGAAATAGGCCAGAATGTCTTCAGTGACCTGAAAATCAATGCCGAACTTCGTGATCCATGCTTCGAAGGCCGCATCCTCAGTACGGCGGTCCAAGACAACACCCGTAATGTCGCCAAAGGCAATTGCACCGCCCGATGCGGGATTAGCCGCCCGAGAGAAATAGACATTCGAGAAGTCTTTCTCCTCACGAATGAAGCGGCCACCTGCCGTAATCGAAATACGACTGGTAATATCCGCATCCATCGCTGCAAAACCGGCATAAGACCGCGTCTGCTCAGTACCGACTTGTTCGACAAACGGAACAGGAATGCCAAGATCCGTATTTTGAACCAGCTCGATGTCGCCCAAGAACATGAAGCCACCGGTGGTCAGCGTCGCGCCCTCAATCAAGGGAAGCTCGCCAAAGATCTCGCCGAGATCCGACACAAGCCGCAGTTCCTGCGTGAACTGATCATATTCCTGATTACGGTCCGTATGCAGGGATGGCGCCGGGAACCGGAAGTTCGATGCCAGCAAAGCATCACAGCCGAGGCCGCCCAGATCGGTTGCGCAAGTACCATCAAAGTCCTGGAACACCCGGTCGGACGTATCGAAATACGCCGTGATCGACGTTAGATCACCGATCGGGGAATCGACGTTGAATTCAACGCTGATCCTCTGAGCATCATAGTTCGAGAACTGATTTAGATCCGTCGCAACCTGATGCGGGCCGAACCCTGCGGGGTTAGCCGCCGCCGCTCCGGACAGACGCTCGTTCAATAGGTTAGCGTTTTGAACCGGCTGGCCATCGCCGCGCTGTTCGATGAAGTCATAAATGATGATGCCGTCAAGCCAACTGGCAGGTTCGAACTGCAGCATGCCATGCACGCTGAAATATTCGAGATCGCCTTCGCTGCCACCGTCATAAAGATTGCCGTAGTAGCCGTCACGCTTGCGATGTGTAATGCCGAACTTGGCCGCGAAGACATCGTTCAGGAAGCGTGGTGTGTTTCCGACCGCTTTGAAAATGCGCTCATCATAACTTCCGTAGGACGCAGATGCGCGCAAGCCCCACTCGCCGGTAGGACGCGTGCGTTTTGCATCGATCACGCCGGCCGTCGTGTTCTTACCGAACAACAAGCCTTGCGGACCGCGGTTAACTTCCACCTGCGCGATGTCAAATGCATCCAGCAATTGGCCCGTGCTCGTTCCGATAAACATACCGTCGATGGAAACACCCACGGCTGGGTTTTGCGTCTTTTCAATATCGGCATAGCCCTGACCACGACTGAAAATCGCGGATGCGCCAGGGCCGGCCGTGTTCAAACCGATGAACAGGTTCGGTGCCAAACCGGTTAGATCTTGAAGGTCAGCGGGCGATACGGATTCGATCGCACGTTCCCCCAAAACCGTTACCGCAACCGGAACAGAGAAAAGGCTCTCTTCCCGCTTACGTGATGTGACGATGATTTCGTCCATTTGCGCCCATGCACTCGAAATATCCGTCGAGATGAGCGCAGCAGCTGCGGCACCTAAAAGTGCCACACGTGATGTAGTCCTCTTCATTCTCTCCCCCTCCCTAGAGGCACGCTGTTCCTCTCAGAAGGCGCGCAAATACGCCTCTGGAAAACAGTCATGTTGTCCGGTTATCACGACTGATCACAAAAAAGTCAAGTTGTCCGGTTTCTGAAAGGGGCAATCAGATGGGCTATGTGACGAAATTGTCACGTGGGCAGACGATTGATACGCGTTTTTCTATTTGGAAGTTGGGCGTTCGTTGATTTTTCTCAGAATGTCTTTGATGAGGTCCATAAACTGGTCTTCGTCCAATTCAGACTCTGAGTGAACGGATAATGCGGCAAAGCCTTCCGTTGCCGATCGAATCAGAAGGCTCGCGCCGGAAACTTGCGTCCCCTCATACTGCCATTCGGGATAGAGTTCTTGCTGCACCGCGTCTATCTCACGCAAATAATTAGCTGCTTCCCGTTTGAGCGGTGCTCTCAAATAGCGCTCTGTCCTGGCATGCGCTTGGATTTCCCGCAAAGCCACCGCGTAAGGCTTCTTGGCGATATTGAAAACCAAGTTCACCCCGGCCTGTTCTTCCTGACGCTCGTCCTCGGTGAGCGACTGAACGCCATTCGAAAAGTCCGCCAATCGTCTGCGGTAGATGTGGCCGATCAACGACGTTAAGAGCGTTTCTTTGTCTTTGAAGTGATGCAGCAATGCGCCGCGCGACAGGCCCACACGGTCCGCCACGGCGCGGAACGTAAAGTTGGACAAGCCAAAATCGAAGATGATGTCGATCGCCGCATCCAGAATGAGCTGGTTGGTGCGCGCGCCCTTTTTTGTTCCGACTTCTGAAAGTATCTCGCCCATCCGATACCCGACCCTGCTGACCTAGCCTATCAGAACTGCAGCAATCGGGACGAGAACGCAATATCTAAAACACAGAGAACGTGAATGGAAAAAGTAAAACTTGCGGATTTGAGCTTATACCAAGCCCATAACGCCCGCCCCTGTTGCAGCAGCGGCGCAGCGTTCTCGTTCAAGTAATGGAGGGGTTCTCCGGCTTATCCCGGTTTAGATGCCTTCGCCGTCGGTGAGGGACGGACCGTGAATGCCACATTCATCCTTGTCGAGGCCGGACCAGCGTCCAGAACGGTAATCGTCACCGTCTTTTACTCGATCCGTACACGGCATACAGCCAATGGACAGATAACCGTCTTTAACCAACGGATGCTGCGGCAGCTTGTGCCGTTCCGCATAGCGTTTCAGATCATCCAAATCCCAATTGGCGAGCGGGTTGATCTTGAAGAGGCCGTCGCTCACTTCGATCGTGTTCATGGCGGCCCGGGCACCGGTTTGGAAGCGTTTGCGGCCCGTGACCTGGGCCGAAAAATTCTTCAGCGCGCGCTTAAGCGGCAGCACTTTCCGGAAATGACAGCATTTATCGGGATCTTCGTTCCATAAGATACCGTCCGGGTCATATTCCTTTTCATCGTTCGGGTGCGGACCAATCGCCCGAATATCCGTAAGGCCAACGGCTTCCTGCAAGCGATCGCGATACCGCAAGGTCTCACCGAACAGCTTGCCGGTGTTCAGAAAGATCACAGGCACTGTCGGGTCGACCTGGGCCGCCAAATGCAACAGAACCGCCGATTCCGAACCGAAAGATGACACAATGGCGATCTCGTCCTTAAATTCGTCGGTGATCATAGAGCGCAGCAGCTCAAGGCCTGTCACGCCTTCGTAGCGCGCCTGCAAATCAGCAAGGCGTTCGGCCATTTCAGGCGAAACGGTTTCCGATCCCGCCAGATCGAATGCCCGCGGGGCCCCAGTGGACCGCCGGTTCAGGACGGATTGTGTTGCTGTGGCGGTCATGGCAGCCACCCTTTTTCATTAATGAAATCATCTGTGCGCTTCGACACCGTGGGCAGGTCCAGCCCAGCATCGCGCCACTGTTTGCGCTGGTCGCTAATTTCCTCAACACGCGCGCTCCATTCCGGGCCGAACTGACCGGAGAGTGTGGTCTTTAAACGCCGCGCAAGTCCGGGAGACGCGCCCCCCGTCGAAACGCTCAACAACAGGTCACCGCGGCGAACACTTGCCGGCATGTGAAAGTCGCACAGGTCACGCACATCTTCTGTGTTGACCAGAACCCCCTCTTCGCGGGCCTGCGCGGCCAGCGCTTGAGATTGGGCATCGCTCAGCCCGGCGAGAAACAGAACATGCAGCCCGGCAATCTCATCGCGTGTGGGCAGCCGGTGGATCAAACGCGCCCCCGCCATCTCCGCCAGAGACTTGTCTCCAACGTCGTTGAAGACCTGAACGTGACGCGCATTGTCTTCATCCAACAGTCGAAGACGTTGGAGCGCTGCACGGCCTTGGCCGACAAGGCCCACCCGCATTAGGTTGAGATCCAGGACAATGGGGAACATGTTGGCGCGTACTCTCCGGTTCCGCAGCGGCGTCTATTTCACACTGAGGATATGTAATAGGTTTAGATAATAACAATTGTTACTGTACAATTCATATTTCAAGTCGTAAATGGAAAAAATACTCACTATCACACCAATCTCGTGTGAAATAGATCGCTTGAAACGGGAGTATAAGGCGCTTTTTGCGGCTTGGACGCTATCGGACGGTGATTTGGTCAGTCACTTTCAGCGTTTCGGTGACGGAAACAGCCAGTTTGTCCCCCTGAACCATAATCTCGCCCCGGGCCACGACCCGATTATTGGCGAGAATCCAAACCTCTTCGTCTTCACGAGAATCGAGTTCAATCACAGCCCCCCGCCCCATCCGCAGTAGCTGCTTCATGGGCATGGTGGCGTTTCCGAGAACAACCGAGATTTCGACACCGACGGAATTGAGCGTTGTAGACAATTTGATCTCTTCGGCTAGGTTTTGGTTAGGAATTGCAGCGTTTCACTTTGCGGTTACGGTTCGGTAAAGATCGCGGACGCCAAAACATGAAAGAGACATTATGAGATTAGAGGGGAAACGCATTGCTATTACGGGCTCTTCCAGGGGGCTCGGCCGTGCTTTTGCGATTGCATGCGCCCAAGAAGGCGCCAAGCTGGTGATCAACGGCACCAATAGCGATGCTCTTGCCGAGGTCGAAAAGACCATTCAAGGCGCAGGCGGATCTGTGACCGTTGTCGCGGGGTCAGTGGCCGAAGAAACGGTTTGCCAAAATTTGGTGGCCAACTGTGTTGAAACCTATGGCGGCATCGACACCATCATTCACAATGCAGGCGTCGTCCGTGACCGGACCATCATGAAAATGACCGCGGAGGAATTCGACGAGGTGATCGCCGTTCACCTTCGAGGTGCTTTCTTGTGCACCAAGCATGCCGCCCTTGCCATGAAGGAAAGTGGTGGCCACATCATCCACATCACGTCGGGCTCCGGACTGGCCGGTGGTTTCGGGCAGGTGAACTACGCCGCCGCCAAAGAAGGCATGATGGGCCTGTTGCGCACGGCCGTCCTGGAACTGACGAAATTCGACATCCGCTGCAATGCCATGTGGCCGGTGGCGGACACGGACATGACCCAGGTAGTCTTCGACCGCGCCAAGGGCATGGCGGACCAAAAAGGCGAAGCGGCCCCTACCCCGCAGCAAATGGGGTTCGGCCAACCGGAAGAAGTGGCCCAAGGTATTGTCTGGCTCGCGAGCGATGACGCCAAGCATCTGAACGGACAGTGCTTGTCGTTCAATGGCCACCGGACCGCCCTTTGGAAACACCCAAGCGAGGACTATGTATTGTTTTCGAAGGACGCTATGAGCGCCGACGATTTGAACGCTCATTTCAAAGATAAAGAACCGCTGCCCTTCGGGCGGCCGAAAATGGTCCAGGGATAGAGATCCATCATGACCGATGCCGCCATCCTAGAACGCCTTCAATATCTTGAAGACAAACAAGACATCTGCGAGCTGAAAGCTGCCTATTGCGCAGCCTGTGACGATGACCATAATCCGGACACGGTCATTACTCTGTTTGCGGAAGATAGCGTCTGGGATGCGCCGGGCATCGCCACCTGCAATGGCCCCAAGGAACTGCACGCGTTCTTTTCCACCATGGGCACGCCCGGCGGCATGCGCAACTCGGCCCATATGGTCATGAACCCGCAAATTACCATTGACGGCGACCGGGCGACGGGCAAGTGGCGCTTTCTCATGATGTGGACCGGACAGCCAGGGGACGGGTCGCTGCAATATATGCGCATCATCGGTAATTACGAGGATGAATTCGTAAGACAAGACGGACGCTGGCTGTTCAAGTCTTTGCGTGCGCTGGTAGAAGAGAATGACGCCTACCCCACGGAAGAAAGTAAGATGGGCGGATGAGCATTCAAGGACACGAGATGACACAGACCGTCTCTAAAGAGAATAATCAAACGGACAACACGGAAATCGAATGGCGTGTGTCCGACAGCCCGGTGGACTATCGCGAGGCGGAGGCCTTCATGGAAGACCGCGCCGCCAAGATCGCCGCCGGAGAGGCGCGCGAAATGGTCTGGCTGCTGGAACACCCGCCGCTTTACACGGCAGGCACCAGCGCCAAGGAAGAAGACCTGCTCATGCCCGAACGTTTCCCGGTTTACAAAACCGGCCGCGGCGGGCAGTTCACCTATCATGGACCCGGTCAGCGTGTGGGCTATGTGATGTTAAACCTGAACAAGCGCGGCCGCGACTTGCGCGCCTTTGTCACCAATCTGGAAACCTGGCTGATCAAGACCCTTGCCGACTTCAACGTGACCGGCGAAACCCGCCCCGACCGGGTGGGCGTTTGGGTGCGCCGCCCGGACTTGGGGCTAGACCGCGAGGACAAGGTGGCGGCCATCGGCGTGCGCGTCCGCAAATGGGTGACCTTCCATGGCGTCAGCATCAATGTGGAGCCGGAGCTTGAGCATTTTTCCGGCATTGTCCCCTGCGGCATTCAGCAACACGGCGTGACAAGCCTTGTGGATCTAGGCCTGCCCGTCACCTACCAAGATGTGGATGCCGCCCTACAACGTCAGTTTACGGACGTTTTCGGTTGAGATCAGGCGTCACGCGTTGCCGCGAAAGACCTCATCAATCCCGGCTTTTGAGTGAACTCCCAGCACTCGGTTAAGCACCGGGAGTCTGATAAGCTTGACGGCTACCTCGCAGGCAGTGGGCTGACAGCGTCACCGCCGCGAAAGGCGGCACCCAGCGGTTCCGGCCCGTGGACGATGCGGTATAGCGCGGGCAGCACCACCAACGTCAACAAAGTGGATGACACGATCCCGCCGATCACCACGGTTGCCAATGGCCGCTGCACTTCCGCACCGATCCCTACATTCAACGCCATAGGCACAAACCCAAGGCTGGCCACAAGAGCCGTCATCAGGACCGGGCGCAGCCGCACCAATGCCCCTTCCTGAATGGCGCGGTCAAGGTCATGCCCCTGATCCCGCAAACTTCGGATGAAGCTGATCATCACCAAGCCGTTCAGAACGGCCACACCGGACAACGCAATGAATCCAACGCCTGCGGAAATTGAAAATGGCATATCCCGCAACAGAAGCGCCGCCACACCACCGGTCAGCGCCAACGGCACGCCGGAAAACACCAACGCTGAATCCGTCATGGAGCGGAACAACATGTAGAGTAGCCCAAAGATCAAGGCGAAGGCCACCGGCACCACCAGGCTCAGCCGATTGCCTGCCGAAATCAGTTGTTCAAAGGTCCCGCCGTAATCCACCCAATATCCAGGCGGCATGGAGACGTTGTTCAGAACGGACTGCTGAACATCTTCCACAAAACTGCCCAGATCCCGGTCGCGCACATTGGCAGTGACGATGATCCGCCGTTTGCCGTTCTCGCGGCTGATTTGGTTCGGACCGATATTGATCGACACATCGGCCACTTCCGACAATGGCACAATCGCCAATCCGTCTTCATCGGCCAAGCGCACCCAATCGGGCAATGGCACCGGCAAGCGCCGCACGGCTTCCACATCGCTGCGCAGGCTTTCCGGCAGACGGACGACAACATCGAACCGTTTGTCGCCTTCGAACACTTGTCCGGTGACACGCCCCCCAACGGACGCCGCAATCACGTTCTGCACATCGGCCACATTCATGCCGTAGCGCGCTAGAGCTTCGCGGTTGGGTACCACCGACATCACAGGCAGCCCGGTGGCTTGTTCCAGCCGCACATCGGCAGCGCCGGGAACGGCCTTGACTGCATCCTCCACGGCTTCGCCGAGTTCAAGAAGGGTGTCCAGGTCGTCCCCATAGATTTTCACGGCCAAATCGCTGCGCACGCCCGCAATCAGTTCGTTGAACCGCATTTCAATCGGTTGGGTGAATTCATAATTGTTACCGGGGATCGCCCGCACCGCCACCTCAATTTCGGCCACCAGTTCTGCTTTGGTCTTCCGCGCGTTCGGCCATTCCCGGCGCGGTTTCATGATGACGAATGTGTCGGCCACGTTGGGCGGCATGGGATCGTTGGCGATATCCGCCGTGCCGATCTTGGTGAACACTTTTTCCACTTCCGGAAATTCCCGCAGCCGCTTTTCAAGATCCGTCTGCATACCAATCGCTTGGGTCAAGCTTGTGCCCGGAATGCGGAGCGCATGCAGGGCAATATCGCCCTCATCAAGCTGGGGCACGAATTCCGCGCCCAGCCGCGTGGCCAGCAAGCCACTCACCACCAAAACAAGGCTCGCCAGTCCGACCACCGCATAACGCCGGGCAAGCGCCAGGCGTAAAACCGGTTCGTAGAAGGTTTTGGCCGACTGCATGATCCTGCTTTCCTTTTCAGACACTTTGCCGGTGACAAACAAAGCAACCGCTGCAGGAACGAATGTCAGAGACAACAGCATGGCCGCCGTTAGCGCCACGACCACGGTGAATGCCATGGGGTGGAACATTTTTCCTTCCACACCGGAGAGCGCGAAGATCGGGATATAGACCACCGTGATGATCAGGACACCGACGAGGCTTGGGCGGATGACTTCCGCCGTCGCCGCAACCGAAAGATCAAGCCTTTCTTGACGCGTGAGCAATCGGCCCAAACGTTGCTGCTCCAATCCGAACCGGCGCAGACAATTCTCCACAATGATCACCGCACCATCGACGATCAACCCGAAATCAAGGGCGCCTAAGCTCATGAGATTGCCGGATACGCGGTTTTGCACCATGCCGGTAACCGTCATCAGCATGGCGATGGGGATCACCGCTGCCGTGATCAACGCAGCGCGGATGTTCCCCAACAGGAAAAACAGCACAGCAATCACCAGCAATGCGCCTTCCAACAAATTGGTGCGCACGGTGGCCATGGTTTGATCCACAAGACGGGTGCGGTCATAGACGGCCGCCGCGGAAACTCCGTCGGGAAGGCTGAGATTGATGACATCCAGCCTTTCACCAACCGCTTTCGACACGGTTCTGCTGTTCTCGCCGATCAGCATAAAGACGGTGCCAAGCACCACCTCTTCGCCGTTCTGCGTGGCAGCACCGGTCCTCAATTCCTTACCGATTAAAACATCCGCCACATCGGAAATTCGGATGGACACACCGTGCCGCTGAGTAACGATGATGTTGCCGATATCTTCAAGAGACTGGGCCTGGCCGGGAATGCGCACCAAATATTGCTGCCCTGACCGCTCAATATAGCCCGCACCCATATTGGCATTGTTGCGCTCCAAGGCATCGACCACATCCGCAAGGGTCAATCCCAATGCCGCCATCTGACGGGGCCACGGGGTTACGTGAAACTCTTTATTGTAACCGCCAACGGTGTTGACTTCTGTCACACCGGGCACCGTGGCCAATTGGGGCTTTACCACCCAATCATGCAATGTGCGCAGATCCGTGGGCGTCCACGGTACGCCTTCCTCATTCAGCGCCCCCGGTTCCGCATCGACCGTGTACATAAAGATCTCGCCGAGCCCGGTGGCCGTCGGCCCCATTTCAGCCGATACATCGTCCGGCAGTTGACTGCGAATAGATTGGAGCCGTTCCGCCACAAGCTGGCGCGCAAAGTAGGTATCCGTCCCGTCCTTGAAGATCACCGTGACTTGGCTAAGCCCATAACGCGAAATCGATCGCGTATAATCAAGGCTGGGCAACCCCGCCATGGCTGTTTCGACGGGAAAGGTGATCCGCTGCTCCGCCTCCAGCGGCGAATAGCCGGGCGCCTCTGTATTGATTTGCACCTGCACATTAGTGATATCGGGCACCGCATCAATGGGCAGACGGTTGAAGTTATAAATGCCAAGGCCACACAATCCGGCGACCAAGGCCATTACGAACCAGCGTTGCTGGATGGAGAAATGAATAATCCGTTCAAGCATTATCTTTCCTCCTAGTGATCGTGAGAGGCGCCGGACTTTTCGATGTCGGCTTTGATGAGATAGGAATTGTCGGCAACGTAGATTTGCCCGGGCTTGATACCGCCTAGAACTTCGGTCCATTCACGGTTTTGACGGCCAAGGTCCAACATACGCACTTCATAAGTTTCCCCCACCTTGGCAAAGACCACCTGAAAGTCCCGGAATTGTTGGATGGCGCGGGTCCTCACCGCCATGGGCACATTCGTCCGTGCCACCACGATATCACCCCGGACTGTCATGCCGGGCATCCAAATTTCATCAGGATTGGGCAATGCGGCCCGCGCGATCACAGTTTGTGTTGCCGCTTCCTTGGTGGGTAGAAGAGCCGTAATCTCAGCCGTCGTCTGATTGGAACTGTTCACCGCACTGACCAATACTTCTTGGCCGGATGTCACTCGTTGCAGGTCGCTTGCAAAAACGTGAAAGTTGATGTGCAGGCGCGTCACATCACCTATGACGAAAAGGTCGTCTTCAGAAACGATCTCGCCCACATTGGCATTGCGTTCAAGGATGACGCCGGCGAAGGGAGCAACGATCTCAAACTGTTCCAGGCTTTGGTTGCTTTCCACGCGGGCAATCACCTCACCCGCCGCAACGCGGTCTCCGACAGTCTTGCCCACTTCTCTTACCAAGCCTGGGAATCGCGCCCGCAAGTAGGCTTTTGCACCCGGCTGGAAATCGACGCGCCCGAGAACGTCGAGGGTCTCAGTGATTTCGGCGGGGCCCACTTGCTCCGTGCCAAGACCCGACGATTCAGCTGCCGCCTCAGTGATCACCGTCCGGCCTTCATGAGATTCATACGACCACTGATAATCCCACCCTTCATATGACGCGGTTACCGTCACATCAAAGGAATGGGGTTCGGTGACAATGTTCGGGCTGGTCAGATATCCGCCCTCCGCCGCGAACTCGAAGCGGTCCACATCGCCGCCAAGACGGCCCAATTCAATCACCGCTGTCACTTCGGAAGGTGGGACCGGTTTGCCGCGATGTGTCGGGAACAGCCGGAATTGAGGCGGCGTCCCGCTTTCGAAGATGGTCACTTCGATTGCGAAACCGTCCTCTTCAAGGAGGCGCCCGCCATTAACGCCGCGTTCTCCTTCTTCGCCGTGATCATCGTGGCCACCGTGACCGTCATGACCGCCATGCGCATGGTCGTCGTGCCCCGCATCGCATGCTACGAGAAAAAGGCTCAACATGAGCAGACTGAGTATTTGAGATAAAGAAAACTTGGTCATCATTGTTCTTGCTCCTCACCGGGGAGTTCGCTGCATAGCGGCCTGTCAGCCGGTCCAGTTGGGCCTCGGCCATCCGCAATTGTCTGAGTGTTTCGATTTCCGCCGCGCGGAACCCGGTAAGCGCGCGCTGCGCGTCCAGCACGTCCAGATAGGTAAAGGCACCTTTGCGATAACCATCGCGCACCGACCTAAGCGCTGTTTCCGCCTTGGGTATGATTTCCGTACGGAAGGCCGTGGCCGCATCATGGGAAGAACGGAGCGTACTCATGGCGGCTTGAAGGCGCCGTTCCAGGATCATCTTGTTGGCGCGCGCTTCCTGCTCACCCTTTGATAACTCGGCCCTGGCCTTTTGAATGGCCCCTTGATTGCGGTTGAATAAAGCAATCGGCATGGAAAGGGTCACCACGCCGGCCACTTCATCATCCGATGCGAAATGGCGCACCCCCACCCCAATCGTCGGATTGGAAACCGCCCGCGCCCGTTCCAGCCGGAACATGGCTTCTGCGCGTTTCTTCGCGGCCGCCGCGACGGCCACCTCAAGCGCTTCATCGAGCGAGGGTGCTGTCGTCAAATAGTCCGACGAGGTTTGAAACAAGGTATCAGGTTGAATCACGAAATCCGTGGTCGGCGTTCCCCATAAGGATGAAAGGTGCCACCTGGCTTGATCCAGATTGGCAGCGGCCTGGCCGAGTTTCAGGGCGAACTCAGATGCCTGGGCCGAGACACGCAGCCCGGCGGCTTGCGGATCCCGCGCGTTTTTCACGCGGCGGTCCACCGCACGTTCGATCTCCCGTGCCAGCGCCGCTTGGTCGGCCGCCGCCTTGTGAAGGGCCGACGCCGCCAACACGTCGGTAAACGCCTGCTGAACGTCAAAAACAAGATCGAGTTTTGCTTGAATCTGCGCGAGTTTCGCAAGTACCACATCCGCATCAGCCGCATGCTTCCGCGATGAGCGCTGGCCCCCAAGCTCTAGCTGTTGGGCAAGACCATAAGTGTATTCGCCCTGGTCAAAACCATCGAACGCTCCAGTACCGGCGATGTTTTCCGCCTCGAATTCAAAGGATGGATTTGGCCTTAAGGCCGCCTGACGGCGGGCCCCTTCTGCCGCCCGGCGGTTTTCAACCGCCGCGTCGAGATACGGATGCGTGGACAAAGTTCGCTGGATCGCATCTTCCAGCGTGATGGCCGCACTGTTGGTCACAGCCGTTGACTGCGCCCACACACGGCTTTCGGCACCTGGCAGACAGGCAGCCGAAATAGCGGCAGCCAGGGCCGCGCTTCGGAATTTCATGAGCTTAAACTTTCAATTCAATCAAGTGGTTTGGTCCGGATCACAAAAGAGATTCCGGGCGTGACGGCGTTGATAGAAAATTGACGTGTTTAAGCGAGTGGAGGAGGAACAGGGGGCGCCAACGCGCGGCCAGTGGTCGACCGGCTGGCAGGGAAACTTAGAACCACTTTTTGACGCGGCGGATGCAAGCTTGCCGGCGCGCCACCTTCGGCAACATGATGCAGAATGTGACACCCCATATGGATGTGAGGGCCTGTTGGATCATCCTCTGAATGATCATGACAAAATCCGCAGCTAAGATCATGATCCAAATGGTACGACCCTGCCTCGCCAACATCGACAGGTATCGCGTCCAAATGTGCCAGGTCGAGCCACTGCCCAAACACCAGCGAAAATAACGCGATTATGACGATGTGACGTGCCATGTGCCGCCATTCATTCCTTGTGGGTGAGAAACCTACAATTCCCCATTCGGGACAAAATTGCAAATAGCTTCAATGCTACTCAAATTCAAGGATCACTTCGTCCACGGCGAGGCTATCTCCAGGACCGGCATTGATCTTCGAAACCACACCATCCCGCTCCGCGGGCAGAACGTTTTCCATTTTCATAGCTTCTACGACAGCAAGGGTTTCGCCCGCCTTAACTTCCTGCCCCACTTCCACATCAATGGAAACCACCAGACCCGGCATCGGACAGAGCAGGAACTTGGATGTATCGGGCGCCACTTTCTCCGGCATGAGGGCAGCCAGTTCCGCCGCGCGCGGTGAACGCACGGCGGCTTTCACGGTGGCACCGCGATAGCTCAGCAAAAAGCCGTCATCGACCGGCTTGACCTGGACCGCAACGTCTTTCTCATTCACCTGACCGTGGAACAAAGGCTGGCCCGGTGTCCATTCGCCGGTGACCACCAAGTGCCGCGCCCGATCCGCTTCCCAGCGGGGCAAGACATCCACTTCCAAATCTTCATCGGCGATGTCGTCTTCGCCAATATTGATTTCGTAATTCTTGCCGTCGATCGTCACGACCCAGGTTTGGCGTTCTTCCTCACCCGTATAGCCTTCTTGCAATTGGCCACTGATTTGAGCGGCCCGCGTTGCCATTGTGGTATGGGCCCGCGCGGCAACCCCCACCAGCACTTCGCGGGTAACTTCGCCAAGTTCCGCCCCTTCGAAACCATCCGGGAATTCTTCGGCAATAAAGCCGGTGGTGAATTCACCGGAACGGAACCGCGGATGGCTCATCACCGCATTCAAGAAGGGAATATTGTGCTGAATGCCATCGATGTAGAATTCATCCAGCGCCTGGCTCATATGTTCGATGGCCGCGTCGCGGTCTTCCGCATGAACGCACAGCTTTGCGATCATCGGGTCATAGTAGAGTGAGATTTCGCCACCTTCTTGAACGCCTGTATCGTTACGCACCTTCCGGCCGTCTTCGTCGGATTCTGGCGGCGGGCTGTAGCGCACGAGGCGTCCGATAGAAGGCAAAAAGTTTCTGAACGGATCTTCCGCGTAGATCCTGGACTCAATCGCCCACCCGTTGATTTGAACATCGCCTTGCGTGATGGACAGTTTCTCACCAGCGGCAACGCGGATCATCTGTTCCACCAGATCGAACCCGGTGATCAATTCCGTCACCGGATGTTCCACCTGAAGGCGCGTATTCATTTCCAAGAAATAGAAGTTCCGGTCTTTGTCGACGATGAATTCGACCGTACCGGCAGATTCATAGCCCACGGCTTTCGCCAGGGCGACCGCCTGCTCGCCCATGGCCGCGCGGGTCGCCGCATCGATAAACGGGCTTGGCGCTTCTTCGATCACCTTCTGGTGGCGCCGTTGGATGGAACATTCCCGTTCGGCCAGATAGATCGCATTGCCGTGCTTGTCGGCCAGGACTTGGATTTCGATGTGGCGCGGCTCGCTTGCGAATTTTTCGATGAAAGTTCGGTCGTCGCCGAAGCTCGACCGCGCCTCATTCATCGCTGATTGAAACCCTTGGGCCACTTCGTCTTCATTGTGTGCAACGCGCAAGCCTTTGCCGCCGCCGCCAGCCGAGGCCTTGATCATCACCGGGAAGCCGATCTCCTTGGCTATGCGCACAGCTTCGTCCGCATCCGGAATAGCGCCTAAGAATCCGGGAATTGTGCTTACGCCCGCGTTCTGAGCGATCTTCTTGGACTCGATCTTATCGCCCATGGCCGAGATGGCATCCACATTCGGACCGATGAACGCCACACCGGCGCGCTGCAAGGCCTTCGCGAATTCCGCATTCTCCGACAAAAAGCCATAGCCAGGGTGAACGGCTTCCGCGCCCGTTTGTTTGATAGCGTCCAGTATTTTGTCGATGACCAGATAGGATTCCGACGCCGGCGGCGGTCCGATGAAGACCGCTTCATCCGCCATCTCCACATGCAGCGCATCGGCATCCGCTTCCGAATAAACCGCGACGGTCTTTATGCCCATCTTGCGCGCCGTCTTAATGACCCGGCACGCGATTTCACCACGGTTGGCAATCAGTATTTTTGAGAACATGCGTTAACTCTTATTCTTCCGGCGCCGGATCACAGCGGGATATTGTCGTGTTTCTTCCAAGGGTTTGACTGGTCTTTATTGGCCAGCATGGCAAGCGCCCGCGCCAAACGGCGGCGTGTGGAATGAGGCATGATCACCTCGTCGATGTAGCCGCGCTGGGCCGCAACGAACGGGCTTAGGAAACGATCCTCATATTCCTGGGTCCGTTTCGCGATTGCCTCTTCGTCCCCAATCTCCGACCGGTAGATGATTTCCACCGCGCCTTTTGCGCCCATCACGGCGATCTGCGCCGATGGCCAAGCATAGTTGACGTCGCCACGGATATGCTTCGACGACATCACGTCATACGCCCCACCGAATGCCTTCCGTGTAATGACGGTTACTTTCGGCACCGTTGCTTCTGCATACGCAAACAGAAGTTTGGCGCCATGCTTAATGATGCCACCATGCTCTTGGCTTGTGCCCGGCAAGAAGCCGGGTACATCCACGAAGGTGACGATGGGAATATTGAAGCAATCGCAGAAGCGGACAAAGCGGGCCGCCTTGCGGCTGGAATTCGTATCAAGGCACCCGGCGAGAACCATGGGCTGGTTTGCCACGACACCTACCGTCGCGCCTTCAATACGCGCAAATCCTGTGATGATGTTCTTCGCGTAATCTTTCTGGATCTCAAAGAAATCGCCTTCGTCAGCGACCTTGGTGATCAATTCCAACATGTCATAAGGCTTGTTGGGATTTGCCGGAACCAGCGTATCCAGCGACATTTCAATACGGTCTGGCTCGTCGAACACAGGACGCACTGGCGGCTGTTCTTTGTTCGACAACGGAAGAAAATCGAACAGACGGCGAATGCCCGCAATTGCTTCCACATCATTGTCGAACGCACCGTCGGCGACGGACGACTTCTGAGTATGCGGTGTTGCGCCGCCCAGATCTTCCTGCGTCACCTCTTCCTGCGTCACCGTTTTGACCACATCGGGGCCCGTTACGAACATGTAGGACGTGTCGCGCACCATGAAGATGAAATCGGTCATGGCGGGCGAGTAAACAGCACCACCGGCACAAGGCCCCATGATGACGGAGATTTGCGGCACGACGCCGGACGCCATCACATTCTTTAAAAATACGTCCGCATACCCCCCAAGGGAGTCGACGCCTTCTTGGATGCGCGCGCCACCGGAATCATTCAATCCGATCACAGGCGCGCCCACATTCATCGCCATATCCATGATCTTGCAGATCTTCTTCGCGTGCGTCTCAGAAAGAGACCCACCAAAGACCGTGAAGTCTTGGCTGTAAACATAAGTAAGGCGGCCATTGATGGTGCCCCACCCTGTGACCACCCCATCGCCCGGGAATTTTTTTTCCTGCATGCCGAACTCGATGGCACGGTGTTCGACAAACATGTCGAATTCCTCGAAAGACCCTTCATCCAGTAAGAGTTCGAGGCGCTCGCGGGCGGTGAGCTTGCCGCGCGCATGTTGTTGATCGATACGCTTCTGGCCGCCGCCTAGACGGGCTTCCGCACGCTTCAGTTCAAGACGATGAAGTATTTCCTTCATTCTCCCCTCTGATCATTTTTGTTTCGGGTGGCGAAGAGCAGGCACGTGGAATGCGGTCAGACCCCTTCAATCCAGAGTGACATAGCACCCCCTTTTGGGGTTGCCAACGGCCAAAGCACACGAACAACGGGCGCCCCCTTAATTGCACGACTATGATATGTGAAATAGCCGGTCCACTCGGCGGATCGCAACGAAAGTGCGGGCGTTAACCAATATCTTGATGGAAAGCGGCAAATCGCAAGGCCGTGGCAAAATCGCTCTGAAGCTTGGCTTCCCGATCCAGCGCCTCCGTATCCGCACCCCACTTTTCCCTCTGCCAGCGTTCATCCACTGTCGCCGCTGCCCATGCCTCTTCCGGAGACACACGCTCCCGCACCCCCGCATAGGCGATCACCAAAGAGCCTGCGGATGTGGTGGCCACATGAAGACCCGTTAGGATCTGTACGGATAATTGATCAATTGCCGTTCGCACTGCTGCCAGAGCCTCTTCCGATTGGGTCAAGGGCATAATCCCCGCCGTCGGCAGAAGGCGTGCGCCGGTCGCCTCATGAAACCAATCGAGGAGAGGGTCCCACACGGCAGCCTGAGCCTGCTGCAAGGCCTCCGGGTCGTCGGCGCGATAGCATGTCAAATCCGACCCGGCATATTGCACTAGATGGTCGACGATTTTCTCTTGATCAGGAGCCACCTGATCGATGGACGAATTGGCGAGCCGCGTAAGTGGCATCGACACCGGATCGACGACCTTCGTTTGGCTTTCCCATTCTTCTGCGACCGCCTCTCCGATCTGGCGGTTCGCCAGCACCAGCGCACTGCGGCCGGGGGTTCGAACCGGCCGTTCATCCAACAGAATGGCAATGCCATCATCCGTCTCGCGAACCGAGACCGTCTTGTAGAAACGTTCTATGGTTTTCATCCGCCGTTTCCAGCAGCGCCACCTGCGCCAAAGGACGCGGCGTTCGACACCGAGCCGGAGATCTGCCGGATGCAGACATTTTCATTCTCGTGCCCAATTTCCATCAGCGGCAGGAGGGATTGAGCCCCTCCGGATAAGACCAGTGTGCCGACGCCGCCAGAGCCGCGCCGTTCTGCGGACACGTCCCGCTGCGGCGTCAGTGTCGGGCTGTCCAATTCTCCTGCGACCCGCAGATCCGAGGCGTCCGCCAGTAAGGCAGGATCCTTTGGCCGCGGTGATAAACGAAAATCGAGCAGTCCCTGCCGCAAGTCCACATAGCCAGCACCTGTGGTGGCCGCTTGGCTGGTTTCCACCAACAGTCCGTTCGCGGTTGCCAGCCCGTCTTCGAAATCAAACCGGCTAACCACGCAGGACAAAGACATCGGTTCGCTCAGCTCGTCCCGGTCCCACCGGCCATAGCTGAAAAGCTGCCAGACTTCGGCCCACGCATCAGCGGCAAAATCCAGTTCGGTACTTGGGCGCAGTGCGCCATCGCCCAAGAGCAAGTTGGTCTGACCGTGCAAGCTCGAGAGAAGAGCTTCCGGGGTTTCCCCCTCGCCTTTCAGATCCGCCGCCAGGCTCAGCACGCCATTTAAAGGCAACCGGCTCTCTGCTTCGGTCAAATGTTCCAGCCGCACATTTTTAACTTTCGGCTGAGCGGCTATCGAAAGGTTTGGCTCAAACCAAACCTGGAACGGCATACTGATATATCCGCCCGCCGCCAGCGTTTCGAAGCCGCTGTTTTCTAGACGGCCATCAAGAGCCCGGACATCAAGCTGAAATTCTTCGAAAACCGCATCGGCCAAACGCAGACGGTCGGCCGCCACGGTCAGTTGCCCATCCCAATTCCGCAAGATCCGCGACACCAGATTGACCGATTGCGAAAAAGCCTCTTCGTCGACCGGCCCAAGAAACGATTCTGGATCTGCTATCTCCAAGCTTTCCGCACGAACAGAAATGTCCAGACGGGGACGCTCAAAGGGAATCCAATCCATTGAGACATTTGCTTGCGGACTGTTCTTCGCACCCCCAAGAACGATGTCATCCACTTCCAGCCAGTTTTTCCCTATGACCAACCTGGCCTGGATTGGCATGGCCCCTTTTCTAAAACCCAAAAGTAGCGGCATGACACTGTCAGGCGGCGCGGCGCCGACCACATTCAAGTCGGAGCTAAACATGCGCGGATCGAGGAGTTCTCCATCGATCTGAAAATCATACCCTGCAAACCGAAGCTGGTTCCGCGTTCGGGCAGGCGCCTTGTCCGCCCATTGAGACAGTCCCTCCGTCCGACCGGAAAAGACAAGCGGCTGGCCGGCAACCTGCAACAACCCCTTGTAGGCGACACCATCCTCGTCCGGGGTCAAGCTGAGTTTACGAACCGAAAGTTTGGTGAGCCCGCTTTTTGACAGATCGTAGAGCTGGATATCGACCTGGTCGAAGTCCATTTTCTTGACGCCGCTAACACGACCGGATGCGTTAGCTAATGAAGACCAGTTCACCGCCCCGTTGTCATTGCGTTCAAGGAATAAAGTGGCGCCGCTCACGCGGAACCGGTCCAGTTCAACCCGTTGGTCCAGCAAGGGCAATAGCTTCACATCAATGACGATATGGCGAGCCTTACCGGCGGCAGGCTCTAACCCCCAATCCACATTCTCGACAGAGACTTGATCCAGCGACAAGCGCAGCCCTTCCGGCAACAGCGCGGCGCGAATAGGCCCCTCGATCTTAATGGGATGTCCCAGATATTGGCTGAGCGTCTGTTCAACGTAAGGTGCCGCAAACTTTAGATTCTGCGTGGAAAGCGCAAACATCGCCCCCACCGACACCGCAAGCAGTATCGTTGCACACCAAAGTATCCCGCGAAAAACGCGCATGCGGTGTTGCACCTTTTTAGTCTGACCCCTCATGCCCCTGCCGAACCATACTCGTGGACAAACTTTGGCTCAGCGACGGCAAATCACGAGCTAGTCTAAGGCTTTTTTGAGCTGAGCAAAGTCTTTGATGACGATTTCTGCGCCGGAATCGATCAATTCTTCAGAGGAATGATACCCCCAGTCAACACCGATGGCGCGAACACCAGCAGAGCGTGCCATCTCCATGTCAAAAGTTGTGTCACCGATCATGACGGCACGATCCGGAGATGCACCTGTCTCCAGAATCGCCTGTTCAAGCATGTACGGATGGGGCTTGCCTGGCCCGTCATCCGCCGTTTGAATCGTGTCGAACAAACCGTCCCATCCATGAAGTGCGAGAACGACGTTCACACCTCGTCGCGACTTACCGGTCGCAAGACCGAGATGGTTCAAGCCACCACCCAATTCGCGAATGATCTCGTCCGCGCCCGGAAACAATGGCTCATGATGGGCCGGATCCCCCCTCAGAGACTGGAAGGCATTTTTGTAGTCATGCGCGACACTTACATGGCTTTCCTCCGACTCCTGTGGAATCAATGTTGCCACCGCTTCCACCAGAGACAAGCCCACCACACGGCGCACCTGTTCGCGCTCCATGGGAGGAAAACTGTGGGTCGTTAGAGCCCGGTTCATCGCCTCCGTGATGATAAACTGGCTATCAACCAGCGTGCCGTCACAATCAAAGACAATAAGCTTTGTCATTGACTTAATGGCCCCTCCTCACTTGTAAGCTTAATGTCATCACCTTCTTTCTCCACCAGCCCCAGGAAGTCCCAACTCTTCTTCATGTGCTGCGGCAATGGGGCCGTAACGGTGAAGGTTCCAAGCACCTTATCTTCGATATCCAGACGGCGTGCATGAAGGTGAAGCCGGTCCTCCAAATCGGGGTTGAGGTCCTGCTTCAGGCCATATTTGTGATCGCCGATAATGGGGTTGCCAATAGCCGCGCAATGGGCCCGTAATTGATGCGTCCGTCCCGTGATGGGCTGCAGAGCCATCCACGACATTTCGCCGCCGATTGACGAAACCACTTCGTACGCCGTTTTGGTGCTGCGGGCACCCGACTGATCGTCTAGGTCCGGCATCATCATTTCACGCCCTTGTTGTGCCGTGGAACTCGCCTTTATGAGCGGCACATCAATAATGCCTTCGCGAATGGGAGGCGCGCCTTTCGTTAAAGCCCAATAGATCTTCTTCACGCGGCGCGTTCGAAACGCCGACGATAAGATGGCCGCCGCTTTTGCTGAACGTGCCAGCAACAGAACACCGCTGGTGTCTCTGTCCAGACGATGAACCAGCTTGGGACGTTCGTCTGATCCAAAGCGCAGACCGTCCAACATGCCATCAATATGTCGATGGGTCTTTGTTCCGCCCTGAACGGATAGACCGGCCGGTTTATTGATCGCAATAACATCGGAATTCTTAAATAAAACAAGAGACTGAATGAATTTCTTATCTTCGTCACTCAATCTTTTATTTTGGCTTTTCGGCGGCTGAGCCGCTTCGTCTTCCAGCCGGATGGGAGGCACGCGAATGATCTGGCCTGCATTCACCCGGTCGGATGCCTTGGCGCGGGCGCCGTCCACGCGGACCTGCCCCTTGCGCAAAAGCTTCTGCAAGCGGCCATGGCTAAGACCCGGAAAATGCCGATGGAACCATCGGTCCAGACGGATTTCCGAGTCGGCTTCCGTGACTTCGATTTGCTGAACGCCACTCATGACAGCACCCATCTGGTGACGGCAAGACCGGCGAGCAGCCCGCCAATACTTAAGAAAACAGACGCAACCACATACACACCCGCATTCATGAGGTCGCCACGCTGTGCCATGTTTACCGCATCGAGCGAAAACGCCGAGAAAGTGGTGAACCCCCCAAGAAACCCGGTGATCAGAAAAAGCCGCATCTCGGGCGTTACACTAATTTTGAGCGCGAAAGCTTCTGCCAAAACACCAATCAACAGGCTGCCCACAACATTCACAAACAAGGTCCCCCAGGGAAAATTCGGCCCCATGAGGTGAAGAGCCTGGGACGCAACGGCATAGCGGGCCATTGCCCCCGCCGCTCCGCCTGCCCCTACCGCCAAATACATCCACATGGTTCTCATCTTCCCAATTCGGCCAGCCCGCCGCGGCAATGGTGCAACACCGACCAGCCCGGCGACGCGTGTTCATAGCCGAAATCAAGACAAACTGTCCAAGAACCTTTATCACCCCATTCGGGAGAGTGAGAGCAACCCTTCCTCAATTTATTTCCCCGGAAACGTTCTGGCTGAGTTGTATTCATGAGTTTGAAACGGATCTTGGCGGCTTTGGCCGTCTTCACGGCCCTAACCCACGAGCCGGCGGCCGCCTGCGACAATGATGACAGAGACGGGAAGGACGTGGCCCTCGTGTTAAGCGGCGGCGGCGCCTTGACCAGCGCACAGGTCGGCGCGCTCAAAGTCATTGAAGAATTGGGCGTTCCCTATCATTGCATCATCGGCACCAGCATGGGCGCAGTGACGGGCGCCTTTCTCGCTGCGGGCTATTCGGTTTCTGAGATCGAGGACATCTACAGGGCCGATGATTGGGGGCAAGCCTTCCGGGGCGGCATCGGCCGAAAGGACAAACCCTATCTTCAGAAAGAAAACGAGGATCAATACTTCTCTGACTACTTCGCCGGATTTGGGGACGGCCAGGTCAAACTGCCAAGCGGTTTGAGCGATATGAGCGGGCTGCAAGCAAAGTACCGGCATTTGCTGGTGCACCTGCCAAGCACTTTGAACTTCGACGATGGTCTGGAAGTGCCGTTCCGGCCAGTGGCCATGAATCTATCGACCGGTGCGCCCCACGCCTTCCAAAAAGGGGACCTGGTTCAGACCATGCTGGCCAGCATGTCGGTCTCCGGCCTCTTCCCGCCTGTAGAGATCGAGGACGAACTTTATGTGGATGGCGGCATGGCATCTCAGTTGCCGGTGCGCGCGGCATTGGCAATGGGCGCGGACATCATCATTGCCTTGGACACAACAATCGAGCCACAGGTGATGCGCGGGCCTCAGTCGGTCACGTCTACATCTCAGCAATTGCTGCGCATCACCATTTGGAACAATTGGAAAGTCGACCGGGCCAAGATGAATGATGAGACGGATGTCCTCATTCGTCCGGACTTGACGGGCCTCAGTTCCGGCAATTTCACCAATGTGGAAAAGGGCTTCCAGTCAGGCGAAGTGGAAGCCCGCAAATATGTGGAACAGCTCAAGAAGATTTCGGCCTTGGCCGCCCCGTCCAAACGGCGTGACATTAATCCGCACGCCGCCCCTCAGATGGCTTCCACCGCTGTTGGGGCGACGCCTCCATCACCGGATCTCATCATAGAAAACGAAACCGCCGTTTCGGACGCGGTTATCCGGGACAGATTCGGCGACGAGGCGGTATCGAAGGACGACCCGGATGACATTGATCGCCGGCTCAAGGATCTGGCGGCTTTCGACGCCTTCGGGAATGTGGACTTCACCCGTGGCGCCGACCGCAACACACTGCGCGTAGCGGAGCGGTCCATCGGCCGTAATCTTCTGCAGGCAGGGTTTCGCGCCTCCACGACGTTCGACGGTGATTCTCAATATGCCATTCAAGGACGCATTTCCCGGCGGCCGATCAGTTCTCTCGGCGGAGAAGCCAGCCTGTCCCTTGAGATTGGGTCCGATTTCGGCGTCACCGGCCAGATCTACCAGCCCCTTGGCCGCGGCGGCCGTTTCTTCGCCATTCCCGCAATATCCTACCGGTCGGAGGAAATTCTGTTCGACATCGGCGAATTGCGCCTTGGTGAATTCAATCAGCGGGCCGGCAGTGCGCGCTTGCGCATCGGCCGGGAGCTTGGCAGTTGGGGTGTCTTGTCCGTGGAAGGCATCAGCACCATCGGACGTATCCGGCCGCAGGTGGTCATTTCGCCTGAACTGCTTGAGCCCTTTTCGTACAAACAGGGGGGCGTGGGCGCCTTCTTCGGGGTCGATACGCTGGAACGTTCGGCATGGCCCACCTCAGGCCTTCAGCTAAGGGCGTCGGGCGAAAAACTCTTCGATTTTGATAGTGGGGTGGACACCGACAAGTACAGCCTCTTCCTGAGCAATGCATTCGGTATCGGCCAATTCGGCGTTCAGATCCGCGCGCTTTCGGAAGGTGTGCTTGAAGAAAACAATGAGCCGGTTGAGGTGCTTTCGCTGGGTGGCTTCCGTAGGCTCTCTGCCTTTGCCGAAGGGTCGATCCCCAACAATCAATATGTTCTAGCGACGCTGGAGGTGTTCCGGCGGCTCACCACACAGGGGCAAATTGTCGACATCCCAATCTACATCGGCGGCACCTTCGAATTTGCCAATGTGGAACTGGATATTCTGTCCGACATTGACGGCATCCCGGAAGAAGCGAACACCTATGCGGGGTCCGTCTATCTGGGCGGCGACACCATAATCGGGCCTGTCATTTTGGGGGCAGGTATTGGCGAAGGTAAGGAGTATTCCATCTTCCTTCATGTGGGCCGGGCGTTCTGAGCAAAAGATAGCATTCGTCGCCCTCGTCCTTCGAGACACCGCCTAATGGCGGTTCCTCAGGATGAGGGCGAACGGATTTCCTCATCCTGAGGGCGAGCAATGCGAGCGTCTCGAAGGATAGGAAATCCCCGCCCCGCTTACCATTTCACTTGGCGCTGCGAAGCTTCGCCCAGTATTCCAAACGCTTACTGATTTCGCGCTCAAAGCCGCGTTCCACCGGGGAATAGTAATTGGCCCTGTCCATGTTCTCTGGGAAGTAATTCTGACCGGAAAAGGCGTCTTCCGCCTCATGGTCATATTCATAGCCGGCGCCATATCCCTGATCTTTCATCATCTTGGTTGGTGCGTTGAGAATGTGTTTGGGCGGCATGAGCGAGCCGTGCTGCTTGGCGGCCCCTTTGGAGGCACCGAACGCCTTGTAGGCCGCATTCGATTTAGGCGCCGTCGCCAAGTAGATCACGGTTTGCGCCAGCGCCAGGTCCCCTTCCGGACTTCCCAAAAACTCGTATGCATCTTTGGCAGCGATAGCATGTGTCAGCGCCTGAGGGTCGGCCATGCCGATATCTTCCATGGCGGCGCGTACCAATCGCCGCTGGATATAAAGCGGGTCTTCGCCGCCAACCAACATGCGCGCGAGCCAATAAAGCGCCGCATCTACATCCGACCCTCGGATGGATTTATGCAGTGCGCTTATGAGGTTATAGTGTTCTTCTTGAGTTTTATCGTAAAGCGGTGCGCGCTTCTGAACGGTAGCAACCAGCGCCTCTGCGGTCATGGGTTCGTCCGCGTGACGTTCCAGCAAATCCTCCGCGAGGTTCAGCAGATAACGGCCGTCTCCATCGGCCATGCGTTTCAAAAGATCGCGAGCCTCGGCATCGAGGGGCAGTTTCTTATCCGCCGTATCTTCCGCGCGAGCCAGCAGCATTTCGAGATCCGCATCCTGCAAACGGTTCAGCACCAAAACTTGGGCCCGAGACAGGATGGCGCCGTTTAGCTCAAAGGACGGGTTTTCGGTGGTGGCGCCTACGAGAATGATGGTGCCATCTTCCATATGGGGCAGGAAACTGTCCTGCTGGGACCGGTTAAACCTATGAATTTCATCCACGAACAAAAGTGTTCCCTTGCCCTGCTCTCGCATTGCCTTGGCCGTCTCAAAGACTTTGCGCAGATCCGCGACGCCGCTGAAGATCGCTGAGATCTGAACAAAGGAAAGCTGGCTTGCTTCCGACAGCAAGCGGGCAATGGTCGTTTTGCCGGTGCCGGGCGGCCCCCACAAAATGAGCGATGCCCAACGGCCGCTTTTGACCATGCGGGCAATGGGCCCATCGCCTTTGAGCAGATGGTCCTGACCGACCACCTCATCAAGCGACTGCGGGCGCAAGCGATCCGCGAGCGGCCGGGGCGCTTCGTCAGAAAGGCCAGCCGCGTCAAACAATGTCGCCATGAGTGGATCGCTTTCCGCTAGATCCGGAAGGTTACAGAGATCTTCCGGTTACCGCGCTTGATCACAAAATCCCAGTTTTGCCGGTCATCGGCAAGGGTCGTCAGCAAGTCTTGCACCGTCACCGTCTTCTGGCCGTTCACCTCCAAGATGATATCACGCGGTCGCATGCGCAGTTGCGAGGCAATGGAGCGGCGCTCAATCTTTGTGATAATCACGCCATCTTGCCAAGCACTTACACCAATTTCCTCAGCAAATGCTGGAGACAAGCTGCCGATCGTCGCCCCGGACATCGGGTTGTCTCCTTCCACCAATTGAATGCTGCGCGGCGGATCCTCGGGTGGTGGCGCAAGCTTTACGGAAAGTGTTTGCAAGTCACCACGGCGGCGCAGCTCCGTTTCGATATTCGCCTCCACATCCTGCGTGGCGATGCGGTATTGCAGGCCCTCCGGGTCGTAAATTTCCCGGCCAGCCACCGATGTGATGACATCGCCCTTTTTGATACCGGCTCTGCCCGCCGGGCTTTTCGGATGAACCCGCGTGACGAGAACGCCCCGTGGGCGGTCGAGCCCGATCGAGTCCGCTATCTCAGCTGTCACGCGCTGCGTATCCGCACCAAGCCAGGGACGTACCACTTCCCCGCCCGTTACCGCTGCATTGACCACACTTCCCACCATCTCGGACGGTATGGCAAAGCCGATCCCGATCGACCCGCCCCCTCTGGTGAAAATCGCCGTGTTGATGCCCACAAGCCCGCCATCCAGCGTGATCAGTGCACCGCCTGAGTTCCCCGGGTTAATGGCAGCATCCGTCTGGATAAAGGACTGAAAATCCGCCACGCCAACCTGCGTGCGGGCGAGTGCCGACACGATGCCGCTGGTCACGGTCTGCCCCACGCCGAACGGATTGCCGATCGCCAACACGATGTCGCCCACTTCCAGCTCATCGGAATCGCGAAACCTCAACGCGGGCAGCTTCTCGTTGCCCGGATCGATCTGGAGCACCGCCAGATCGGTCTTTTCATCGGCAACGATCAGCTTTGCGTCGAACTCGCGCCTGTCGGCCAGAACGACGGTGAACTGGTCACCCCCCTTGATCACATGGTTATTGGTGACCACCACACCATCATCGCGCACGATGACACCGGACCCGAGAGAGCTCTGAACTCTTTCGCGCGGCATGCCCAACGAACCATCACCGAAAAACCGGCGGAAGAACGGGTCCGCCATAATGGGCGAGCGGTCCTGAACCACCCGCTTCGCATAAACGTTCACGACGGCCGGAGCTGCTTCTTTCACCAAAGGCGCATAGGAAAGCTGGATCTGTTCCCGGCTTTCCGGCAGCTCCTTCATGACCTCGATCTGTTCACTCTCAACAGGAACCTGCGCATTCGAGCTGAAGTAAAAGAGGGACACGCCTAACGCCGCGACCGCAGCAGTGGACAAAACCGGGATAAGACGGCGGGCCATAAGAGACTCCTGAAACCGATGATCAAAACCTATTTTCGCTGAATATTACGAAAACGAATAGAGCACAAAAAAGGCAGCACAAAGGCTGCCTTTATGGAATTTTATTTAGCAATCTCAATGCTATGCAGCGTCTGCCTCGTCCTCGACCTCAACGTCTTGAGTAGGACCGGAGTCTTGACCTTTGGCTTCCACATCGCGTTCGACAAACTCGATCACCGCCATTGGGGACGCATCACCATAGCGGAAGCCAGCCTTGATAATGCGTGTGTATCCGCCAGAACGGCTTTCGTAGCGAGACGCCAGCACGTCGAACAATTTGCGAACTGCGGCCTGATCCGGCAGCTGAGCCAGGGCTTGGCGGCGCGCATGCAAACTACCCTTCTTGCCAAGGGTAATCAGCTTTTCCACCACCGGCCGAAGATCTTTCGCCTTCGGCAGCGTAGTCTTGATTTGCTCGTGCTTGATCAATGCCGCCGCCATATTCGCCAGCATGGCTTTGCGGTGACTGGATGATCTGTTGAACCTGCGGCCGCGCTTACCGTGACGCATGGTTTATCTCCCTACTCTGGACGCAGAATGCCGCGTCAGTATTGATCCTCATAGCGCTTTGCCAGATCTTCGATGTTTTCCGGCGGCCAATTAGGCACTTCCATGCCCAGGTGAAGGCCCATATGCGCCAGTACTTCTTTGATCTCGTTCAAAGATTTCCGGCCGAAATTCGGCGTCCGCAGCATTTCTGCTTCGGTCTTCTGAATAAGATCGCCAATGTAAACAATGTTGTCGTTCTTCAAGCAGTTTGCCGAGCGAACCGATAGTTCCAGCTCGTCCACCTTCTTGAGAAGGGCCGGATTGAATTCCAGCTCCGGACGGGTGTCTTCCACCTTGCGCTCGGATGGCTCTTCGAAAGTGATGAAGATCTGCAGCTGATCTTGAAGAATGCGGGCCGCAAAAGCGACGGCATTTTCCGGCGAGATGGCGCCGTTCGTCTCAACCGTCAGCAGCAGTTTGTCATAGTCAAGAATCTGACCTTCGCGTGTATTTTCAACGCGGTAGGAGACTTTCTTGACGGGGCTGTACAAGGCATCAACCGGGATCAGCCCGATCGGTGCGTCTTCAGGACGGTTGCGGTCAGCAGGCACATAGCCCTTGCCCGTATCCACCGTCATTTCCATGCGAATCTCTGCCTCTTCGTCCAATGTGCAGATGACCAAATCCGGGTTGAGGATTTCAACGTCGGCCACTTGCGTGATCTGACCAGCGGTCACTTCGCCTGGCCCTTCAGCCCGCAAGGTGATGCGCTTTGGACCTTGAGAGTGCAGGTTCAACGCCAGTGATTTGATGTTGAGAACGATGTTGGTCACATCTTCCCGGACACCCGCAATCGACGAAAACTCATGAAGAACGCCGTCAATCTGAAGAGACGTAACAGCAGCGCCCTGCAATGAGGACAGAAGAACCCGGCGCAGCGCATTGCCAAGCGTCAGGCCGAAACCACGCTCCAGCGGCTCCGCCACCAGAGTCGCAACACGGTCGACATTTGCGCCGCCATCGACGTTCAACTTTGTCGGTTTGATAAGCTCTTGCCAGTTCTTTTGGATCACAGCTTTTTCCTTATGAACAAAGAAGGCGGGGTCGGGATTCCTCAGCCTTCTCACAACATGCCCTCTCCTGGAAGGCTTTGGTCGTAATAATTAGACGCGGCGGCGCTTCGGAGGCCGGCACCCATTGTGAGGGATCGGCGTCACGTCACGGATCGTCGTGATTGTGAAACCCACTGCTTGAAGAGCGCGAAGAGCGGACTCACGTCCCGAACCAGGGCCCGTCACTTCCACTTCCAAGGTCTTCATGCCATGTTCCATGGCTTTCTTACCCGCATCTTCCGCAGCGACCTGGGCTGCATAAGGGGTCGACTTTCTTGAGCCTTTGAAGCCCATGGAGCCCGCAGACGACCAGGAAATAGCATTCCCCTGCGCATCCGTGATCGTCACCAACGTGTTGTTGAAGGTCGCGTTCACATGGGCAACGCCTGCGGAGATATTCTTTTTCTCGCGGCGCTTAACGCGTGCTTTTTCTTTAACTGCCATTGACCCTATCCATTACGGCGGCATACGCACCCGCCGGTCGATATTAAACCCGTATTACTTCTTCTTACCGGCGATCGGCTTCGCAGGACCTTTACGTGTCCGCGCATTGGTGTGTGTGCGTTGTCCGCGAACCGGCAGCCCCCGGCGGTGGCGCAATCCGCGATAACACCCCAGATCCATGAGGCGCTTAATGTTCATGGCCACTTCCCGGCGCAGATCGCCTTCGACCATGTAATCAGCGTCGATCACTTCGCGGATCTGAATGACTTCCGCATCGGACAGATCTTGTACCCGTCGCGCTTCGTCGATCCCGACTTTGCTGCAAATTTCATTGGCTTTGGTGTGGCCAATGCCATGAATATATGTGAGCGCGATTTTCACGCGCTTGTTGGTCGGTATGTTTACGCCAGCGATGCGTGCCACGGCGGTCTCTCCTGTTTAGGTACTTCGCGAGTTTGTGCACAAGAAAACAGAGCCTTCGCTCCATTGGGCTTTCCGTCCCAATAGATCGAATCCCTGTACGCCGATTGCATCATTCGCGAAGCGGCGGATTATAGAAAAACTTTGGCGCCAGTCAACCATTCAAGGCTCTCCCAAAATGGCTTTTATCTGGCTGGTAACTTCGTCCATGTCGGCCATGCCATCCACGGCCTTCACCTTCGATTGGGCCCCGTAATAGGCCAATAAAGGCGCCGTTTCCCGGTGATAGACCTCTAGGCGGCTGCGCACGGTCTCTTCATTGTCGTCGCTACGGCGCTTGAATTCCGTATGGCCGCAGCGGTCGCAAACCCCAGGTTTGGTGGGCTGCTTGAACTTGTCATGGTAGCCTTCCCCGCAATTTCCGCAGGTAAAGCGCCCTGTAATACGCTCTACAAGGGCTTCGTCGTCCACTTTCAGCTCAACGACGTGGTCGAGTTGCAGCGAACGGGCCTTCAGCACCTCATCCAACGCCTCGGCTTGCGCCGTATTGCGCGGAAAACCGTCCAAAATGAAGCCATTGGCACAATCGGGCGATCCAAATCGTTCGTCGATGATACCGACGACGATTTCGTCGGGCACCAGGTCGCCACGCTCCATGATTGGTTTGGCTTTCTTGCCAACTTCCGTACCCTCGGCAACAGCGGACCTCAGCATCTCGCCTGTCGAAAGCTGAACGATGGTGTACGCGTCCGCAATGCGCTGCGCTTGCGTCCCCTTGCCCGCGCCGGGAGGGCCCAAAAAGATTAACCTCAACGCCGCGTCCCCCGGAGCTTCGATTTTTTGATAAGCCCCTCATACTGATGGGCGAGAAGATGACTTTGGATCTGGGCCACCGTATCCATGGTAACCGTCACCACGATCAACAGAGACGTGCCGCCGAAGAACACGAGGTACCCGCCTCCGCCCCCTTGGGAAGTCAGAAGCTCCGGCAACAGACACACAATGGTCAGATAGATAGAGCCCACCACGGTCAGGCGCGTCAACGTATGATCAATGAACTCCGCCGTTCGCGCGCCCGGCCGAATGCCCGGCACGAAACCGCCATATTTCTTCAGATTGTCCGCCGTGTCTTCCGGATTGAAAACAATGGCTGTGTAGAAGAAACAGAAGAAAATGATCAAGAACGCGTAGAGTGCCAAATAAAGCGGCTGGCCACGGCCCAAATAGAGCACGATGGTCTGTAGCCACTCATTTCCTGCTTCAGGACCGGTGACGATGAAGCCCGCCGCCGTTGCCGGCAACAGCAGAAGCGAAGAGGCAAAGATCGGCGGAATAACACCCGCCGTATTGATCTTCAACGGCAGGTGCGAGCTGTCGCCGCCGAACATACGATTGCCCACCTGGCGCTTGGGATATTGGATCGGAATGCGCCGCTGCGCCCGCTCAACGAATACGACCGTGGTGATAACCGCGACGATGATGATGAACACGCCGATGATCAGGCCGGTAGAAAGCTGGCCAGTGGCGCCCTGCTGCAACGTTGTGAAGAGCGCCCGCGGCATCTCAGCCACGATACCGGCGAAGATGATAAGCGAAATACCATTGCCCACGCCGCGCGCGGTGACCTGTTCGCCGAGCCACATCAAGAAGATCGTGCCACCCACAAGCGTTACAACCGTGGTAATTCGGAAAAACGCCCCAGGATCAATGGCCACATTGCTCGACTCAAGACCGATCGCAATGCCAAACCCTTGCACCGTCGCCAACAAAACCGTGCCGTAGCGAGTGTATTGATTAATTTTCTTCCGGCCCTGCTCCCCTTCTTTCTTAAGCGCTTCAAGATGGGGTGAGACAGCGGTCATCAGCTGAATGATAATTGACGCCGAAATATAGGGCATGATGTTGAGGGCGAAGATCGCCATCCGCTCCACGGCACCGCCTGTGAAGATATTGACCATGCCGCCGATACCGGCCTGCAGATTTTGGAATGCCTGAGCGTAGGCAACCGGGTCGATGCCCGGCAACGGAATATAAGTTCCGATACGGTAGATCACCAGCGCGCCCAGCGTGAACCAGAGCCGCTTCTTGAGTTCCTCTGCTTTCGCAAAGGAGCCCCAGTTAATATTGGCGGCTAATTGTTCTGCTGCTGAAGCCATCTACTTTTCCGTGAGGCCTTTCCTAAGGTTGCCCCGCTCGCCGGCTTACGCGGCAGCGGCCTTCTTCTTCCCGCGTTTGCCGTCGGAATTCTTGTTGGATTTGTCCGCCGGCTTGCGCTCTTTCGGAGCTGGCTGCGGTGTCCGCTTTGGCGGCAAAATTGTCAGGCTGCCACCCGCGGCTTCCACCGCGCTGACGGCCGACTTGCTGGCACCGGTTACGGAAATCTCGACCTTCGCTTCCAGTTTGCCATTTCCCAGCAAACGGACGCCATCCCGCAAGCGGCTTATAACGCCCGCCTCGACCAGGCCTTGTTCCGTAATGGGGGAACTTGCATCAATACGTTTTGCGTCGATGGCCTGCTGCAACCGGCCCACATTCAATTCAGCAAATCTCAGACGGTTGGGCTTGTTAAAGCCACGCTTCGGCAAACGCATATGGACAGGCATCTGCCCGCCTTCGAAGCCGTTGATGGACACACCCGAGCGAGACTTCTGACCTTTGACACCTCGTGCCGCCGTCTTGCCCTTGCCCGAGCCAACACCCCGACCGACTCGCACACGCGTCTTGCGCGCGCCTTTATTGTCGGAAATCTGATTGAGCTTCATCTTATTCGCCCTTCAAGTCACATTTCTTCAGTGGGGCGGTAACACTCTTGGCGCGTTTCAAAGATCGCAGCCGTTAAGTCTTGTTACCTATGCACCCTCTTCAACGATTTCAACCAAGTGGCTGACTTTGCGGATCATGCCACGCACAGACGGCGTATCTTCCAATTCGGAAACGCGGTTCATCTTGTTCAGGCCAAGTCCGATCAACGTCGCGCGTTGATCTTTCGTCCGCCGGATCGGGCTGCCCGTCTGCTTTACTTTCAGCGTCTTCTTATCGGCCATGTGTCAGTTCCTCGTTCAGCCAGACAATTAAGCGTCTGCCGCGTATTCCGTAACCGCTTCACCGCGGCGGGCAACGATCTCACCAACCTTCTTTCCGCGCTTCGCGGCAATCGTGCGCGGCGAATAGGAATTCCTCAGCGCATCGAAGGTAGCTTGGATCATGTTGTAAGGGTTGGACGAGCCCACCGACTTGGCAACCACATCATGAACGCCCAGTGTTTCGAAGACTGCGCGCATCGGACCACCTGCGATAATGCCGGTACCGGTCGGCGCCGCGCGCAAAACCACTTTACCAGCGCCATGACGGCCTTTTACATCGTGGTGAAGCGTCCGGCCTTCACGCAGAGGCACACGGATCATGGAGCGCTTTGCGCTTTCCGTCGCTTTGCGGACAGCTTCCGGCACTTCCCGCGCCTTGCCGTGACCAAATCCAACGCGGCCGCGCTGATCGCCCACGACCACGAGGGCCGCGAAGCCAAAACGGCGTCCGCCCTTGACCACTTTTGCAACCCGGTTGATGGCAACCAGTTTGTCTACAAATTCACTATCGCGTTCTTCGCGATTATCGCCTCGTGCCACGTTCCCGATCCTTAAAAGGTTAAGCCAGCTTCGCGCGCAGCGTCTGCCAGCGCCTTCACCCGGCCGTGATACAAATAGGCACCACGGTCGAACACCACTTTTTCAACGCCCGCTTTTGCGGCCCGTTCGGCAATGATCTTGCCAATTTCGGCGGCTGCTTCCTTGTTGCCGCCATAGGAGATCTTTGCCCGAAGGTCTTTTTCCATCGTCGATGCAGATGCCAATGTACGGCCCTGCACATCATCGATGATCTGCGCGTAAATATTCTTTGACGAGCGGAACACGGACAGACGCGGACGCCCGTTGTTCACCTTCGTTAGAGAGTTACGAACCCGCGTTTTCCGTCGATTGAGGAGCTTTGTGTTTTTATCCATCTCACAATGCCTGCGTTACTTCTTCTTGCCTTCTTTGCGGAAGATATATTCATCCGCATACTTCACACCTTTGCCTTTGTAAGGCTCCGGCGGGCGGTAACCGCGGATCTTCGCAGCAACTTGACCGACCTGTTGTTTGTCGATCCCGCTGATCTTGATCTGCGTGTTCTTCTCGCATTCGATCTTGATGCCGTCGGGCACCGGAAACAAAACGTCGTGACTAAAACCGAGCTGCAATTGAAGGTCCTTTCCCTTCATTTGCGCGCGATAGCCGACGCCGTTGATTTCCAATTCGCGAACGAAACCTTCCGAAACACCAGTAATCATGTTCGCCACCAAAGTGCGGCTCATGCCCCACATGGAGCGGGCCCGCTTCGAGTCGCCGCGCGGTTCGACCACAAGACCGTTTTCGCCCTGCTCGATCTTCACGTCATCGACCAGCGTCAACGCCAGCTCGCCCTTCGAGCCTTTGACCTTAACGTCCTGACCGTCGAGGGTCACCGTCACGCCACTTGGGACTGCGATCGGTTTTTTGCCAATTCGAGACATTTCTTATGTCCTCGTTCCTAGTTACCCTGATCCAGATCTAGAAGACCTGGCACAGAACCTCGCCACCAACATTATTGTCTCGTGCGACCGAATCCGACATCACACCCTTCGGCGTGGATACGATCGCAATGCCCAAACCATTGCCGATGCGTGGCAGGTCTGACGCCGGCGAATACACACGGCGGCCAGGCTTTGAGATCCGCTTAATCTCCCGAATGACCGGACGGCCTTCGAAATACTTTAGTGAAATCTCGATCTCAGGCTTATTGCCGGCTTGCTCCACTTCGGCGTAGCCGCGAATAAATCCTTCCGACTCCAGAACATCCAACACCCGGCGGCGCAGCTTCGAGGCCGGTGTGTTCACCACCGACTTGCCGCGCATCTGCGCGTTGCGAATGCGGGTCAGCATATCCCCCAATGGATCGGTCATTGACATACGTCGTTCTCCTACCAGCTCGACTTGACCATGCCAGGAATTTGTCCTGACGACGCCAGTTCACGCAATGCGATACGGGACATGCGCATCTTCCGGTAATAGCCCCGGGGGCGCCCCGTCACTTCGCACCGGTTCCGGATGCGTGTCGGCGATGAATTGCGCGGCAATTGCGCAAGCTTCAAACGTGCAGCAAAACGTTCTTCCGGCGGCAGCGACTGGTCATTTGCAATCGCGCGCAAACGCTCGCGACGCGAGGCCGTCTGCTTCGCCATCTTCCGGCGCTTCTTATCACGTTCAATCGAACTCTTTTTTGCCACGTCAGTCCTCCTGATGCCTTGCTCTCGGCAACATGTCCTAATTCATGAAGGGAAACTTGAAACCACGAAGCAGTTCTTTCGCTTCGTCGTCCGTTTCCGCTGATGTGCAGACCACAATGTCCATGCCCCAGATCGTGTCGACCTGGTCGTAATTGATTTCCGGGAACACGATGTGTTCTTTCAGGCCCATGGCATAGTTGCCACGACCGTCGAAGCTCTTGCCATTCAGCCCACGGAAGTCCCTTACACGAGGCAATGCCACGGTGACCAAACGGTCCAAAAACTCGAACATGTGATTGCGGCGCAGAGTAACCTTTGCACCAATTGCCATGCCTTCGCGGACCTTAAAGGTCGCAATCGACTTCTTGGCTTTGGTCACAACCGGCTTCTGACCCGAGATCAACGTCAGCGCTTCCACGGCAGACTTCACCTTTTTGGAATCACCTACGGCCTCACCAACGCCCATGTTGAGAACCACTTTCTCAACCTTCGGCACTTGCATCGGGTTTGCGTAGCTAAACTTCTCAACCAATGCCGGACGAATGACGTCGAGATACTCGGTCTTCATCCGCGGCACATACGTCGCCTCAGACATCGATCACTTCTCCTGATGATTTTGCAAAGCGGACTTTGCGTCCGTCTTCCAGTGTCTTAAATCCAACCCGCGTCGCGTCGCCGGACTTCGGATCCACATGCGCCAAATTAGAGATGTGGATGGTCGCTTCCTTGCGGACGATGCCGCCCTGCTGGCGCTGGGTTTGAGCTTGATGGCGTTGAACAATGTTCACACCTTGGACAATGGCACGGTTCTTCTCCGGGAAGACGCGCAGCACATCGCCTTTCTTCCCCTTATCCTTGCCCGTGAGAACGACCACCTTGTCGCCCTTTTTGATTTTCAGTTTCGTAGCCATCACAGCACCTCTGGGGCAAGCGATACGATCTTCATGTGGTTCTTGGCCCGCAGCTCGCGCGTAACAGGGCCAAAGATCCGTGTACCGATGGGCTCACCTTGATTGTTCACCAAAACAGCGGCATTTCGGTCAAAGCGGATCACGCTGCCGTCGGCGCGGCGAATATCCTTCGCGGTGCGCACGATAACGGCTTTCAGAACGTCACCCTTTTTCACGCGGCCACGCGGAATAGCGTCTTTCACGCTCACGACGATGATGTCGCCAACGCTCGCATATTTCCGCTTCGACCCGCCAAGCACTTTGATGCACATGACACTGCGCGCGCCCGAATTGTCAGCAACATCTAATCTTGATTGCATTTGTATCATCGCTGAACCTCAACTGTTGCGGGCTCGTCCGGTGCGCGCTCTTCGAGAATGCGCGCACACAGTCTTAACCGTCGCCAATAACTTCCCATCGTTTCGTTTTGGAAATGGGCTTGCATTCTTGAATGCGCACCACATCGCCTTCTTTCTTCGAATTCGCTTCGTCGTGTGCGTGATACTTCTTCGCGCGGCGCACCGTCTTCTGGAAGACCGGATGCGTAAACCGGCGCTCGACCCGCACTACAACGGTCTTGTCCGTTTTGTCGCTTACCACGACGCCTTGGAGTATGCGTTTGGGCATCGATTGCGTTCCTTAGCTTTCTGCCGCAGCGTTGCCCGCTGCTTTCTCTTTCAAAATCGTCTTGACCCGGGCAACGGCGCGCCGCGATTCCTTGATGCGCGCTGTACCTTCGAGCTGGCCCGTGGCGCCCTGAAAGCGCAAATTGAACTGCTCTTTCTTCAGAGACTTCAATTTGTCTTCAAGCTGATCCGGCGTCATGCCCCTTAGCTCGCTTGCTTTTTCATCGTTCTTCACGACCGCGCTCCGCTTCTCAAAACCGTCTAATTGTCGCCGACGCGTGCAACGAAGCGCACACCGAGCGGCAGTTTGGCAGCGCCCAATCGCAACGCTTCGCGCGCAACATTGTTCGGCACACCGTCAATCTCAAACATGATCCGGCCAGGCTTCACCTTTGCCGCCCAATATTCGGGAGAGCCCTTACCCTTACCCATCCGAACTTCCGTCGGCTTCTTTGAAACCGGTACGTCGGGGAAAATACGGATCCACACACGGCCCGCACGTTTCATGTGACGAGTGATCGCACGACGCGCGGCTTCGATTTGGCGCGCGGTTACGCGGGCCGGTTCCGTTGCCTTCAATCCGTAAGCGCCGAAATTTAGGCTGGTGCCCCCTTTGGCGTTTCCGTGAATGCGCCCTTTATGCGCCTTCCGGAACTTTGTGCGTTTTGGCTGTAACATATCTTCTTACCAAACTTCGTGTTTATCTGATCAGCACGCCGATTAAGCAGCTGCTGCTGGTTTGCCGGCACCGCGCGGCGGGCGTCCGGATGGCGGACGGCCGCTTTCCTGAGCCTCTTGTGCCCGGCGGTCTTGCGCCATCGGATCGTGTTCAAGGATCTCGCCCTTGAAGACCCAAACTTTGATGCCGCAAATGCCATACGCCGTGTAGGCGGTCGCGACGCCGTAATCGATGTCGGCACGCAACGTATGAAGCGGCACGCGGCCTTCGCGGTACCATTCCATCCGCGCGATTTCAGCGCCGTTCAAGCGGCCCGCGCAATTGATCCGGATGCCACCAGCGCCCAAACGCATGGCAGACTGAACGGCCCGCTTCATGGCGCGGCGGAACATCACCCGGCGCTCCAATTGCTGAGCAATGTTGTCCGCGATCAGCGTGGCATCAATTTCCGGTTTGCGGATTTCGACGATGTTCAAGTGAACTTCGCTTTCCGTAAGCCGTGACAGTTGGCTGCGCAGCTTTTCGATATCCGCGCCCTTCTTACCGATGACCACACCCGGACGTGCACTGTAGATCGTCACGCGGCACTTCTTGTGAGGACGCTCGATGACGATTTTCGCAACACCGGCCTGCTTCAGCTTCTTCTTCAGGATCTCGCGGATCTTGATGTCTTCGTGCAGCAAAGAGCCATACTCATGACGGTCCGCATACCAGCGCGAATCCCATGTGCGGTTCACACCCAGCCGCATTCCAATTGGGTTGACTTTCTGTCCCATTAGGCTGCCTCTTCTTCTGCGCGAACCACAATCGTGAGCTGACTGAACGGCTTCATAATTTTGCCGACCCGGCCGCGTGCGCGGGGCTTCCAGCGCTTCATCACCAGGTTCTTGCCCACATAAGCTTGGGCGACAATCAAATCATCCGGATCCAGCGAATGGTTGTTATCGGCATTTGCGATCGCGGACTGCAAAATCTTGCGAACGTCTTTCGCGATGCGCCGCTTGGAAAACGCCAACTCGTTAAGGGCCGCCTGCACCTTCTTGCCCCGAATCGACTGAGCAACAAGGTTCAGTTTTTGCGGGCTTGTCCGGATCATTCGGCCAACCGCGTATGCTTCGTTTTCCGCAACACGACGTGGATTTTCTTTCTTGCCCATCGTCTACTTCCTTTTGGCCTTTTTATCGGCGGCGTGGCCGTAATAGGTCCGGCTTGGCGAAAACTCGCCCATTTTGTGACCAACCATGTCTTCCGTGATCAGTACCGGGATAAACTTCTGGCCGTTGTGGACACCAAAAGTCAGGCCCACAAATTGCGGAAGTATTGTGGAGCGGCGGCTCCAGGTTTTGATCACTTCTTTACGGCCCGAAGAGCGGCTTGCTTCTGCTTTTTTGAGCAGATAGCCATCAACAAACGGACCTTTCCAGACTGAACGCGCCATAATTTATCCTCAGCGTTTCTTCTTCAGGTGGCGGCTGCGCACGATGTATTTCGTGGTTTCTTTGTTGCGCCGCGTACGGTGGCCTTTGGTGCTGACACCCCATGGTGTAACCGGGTGACGACCGCCAGATGTACGGCCTTCACCACCACCGTGCGGGTGATCAATCGGGTTCATCACAACACCACGAACCACAGGGCGCTTGCCCTTCCAACGGTTGCGGCCTGCCTTACCAATTTTGACGTTCGAATGATCCGGGTTGGACACAGCGCCAATGGTCGCCATGCATTCGGCGCGCACCATGCGCTGCTCGCCGGACGTCAAGCGCAAGAGAGCGTAACCGGAATCGCGGCCAACAAGCTGAGCATAAGCTCCGGCTGACCGCGCGATCTGCGCGCCCTTTCCGGCCTTCATCTCGATATTGTGGATGATCGTGCCGATCGGGATCGACGACATAGGCATCGCATTGCCCGGCTTCACATCCACACGCTCGCCCGAGATCACCGTATCGCCCTGAGCCAAACGCTGAGGCGCGATGATGTAGGAAAGCTCGCCATCGGCATATTTGATCAGCGCAATGAAAGCAGACCGGTTCGGGTCATACTCGATGCGCTCGACCGTTGCCGGTACGTCGAATTTACGCCGCTTGAAGTCGACCTTACGGTAGCGCTGCTTATGACCGCCGCCACGGTTCCAAACCGCGATCCGGCCATTGCCGTCACGTCCGCCGGACTTGCTCTTGCCTTCCACGAGCGTCTTTTCAGGCTTGCCTTTCCAGAGCGCCGAGCGATCGACCAACACCGTGCCGCGCAGGCCTGGCGTGATTGGATTGAATGTCTTTAGTGCCATCTTACTGTTCCAGTCTCAGCCCTAGAGCCCTGTCGTAATATCGATCGAATGCCCGTCTTCGAGCGTCACGATCGCTTTCTTCACATCCGGACGGCGCCCAGGGCGTCCCCGAAAACGTTTGGTCTTGCCTTTTTGGCGAAGCGTATTCACGGCCTTCACCTTGACGCTGAAGAGTTCTTCCACAGCGCGTTTGATATTCGGCTTTGTTGCATCCAGCGGCACCCGGAAAACAACCTGGTTGTGTTCCGACGCCATGGTGGCCTTCTCGGTAATCACCGGCCCCAAAATCGTGTCGTAGGCAGTGCGTGCACTCATGACAAACGGGCCTCCAAAGCTTCAACCGCGGACTTGGTGAGCACCAATTTGTCCCGGCGCAAGATGTCATAGACGTTGATGCCTTGGACCGGCAGCAGATCCACATTCGGGATGCTGCGAATGGCCAAGCTCATATTCTTGTCCACTTCAGCACCATCGATGATCAGCGCAGACGTAAGGCCCAATTTCTTCAAGGTCTCACGAACGCCTTTGGTCTTCGGTGCATCGGAGGCTACCGCATCCAAAACGACCAAATTCTCTTCCTTCACTTTGGAAGAAAGCGCGTGCTTCAGAGCCAATGCCCGCACCTTCTTTGGAAGGTCGATCGCATGGCTGCGCGGCTTTGGCCCCATAGCGACACCGCCGCCTTTGAACTGAGGCGCTGACTTCGCACCATGACGCGCGCTGCCCGTGCCCTTCTGGCGGTACATCTTCTTTTTGGTCGCCTTAATGTCGCTCCGGCCCTTCGTGGCATGTGTGCCCGCTTGGCGCTTCGCGAGTTGATAGGTAACCATCCGGTGCAGAATATCCGCACGCGGATCGAGACCGAAAATGCCATCGGACAGCTCAACGGTTCCCGCTTTTCCGGCATCGAGGGTTGTGACATCCGCTTTCATTAGCTGTCTCCCTCTTTATCGGCTTCCGGCTTTTCAGCTTCCGCCGGTTTTTCTGCTGCAGCTTCAACCGGTGTTTCCGCAGCCTCTTCGGCTGGTGCTTCTTCAGCGACCGGTGCTGCTGCCGCCTCATCTGTCCGGAACGCGCCCGGCATAGGGACACCATCCGGCAGCTTCCGCTTCACAGCATCGCGCAAGAAAACCCAACCGCCTTTTGAACCGGGCACAGATCCCTTGACCATAATCAGGCCACGGTCTTTATCAGTCTTGACCACTTCCAGGTTCTGGGTCGTGACCTTTTCGGCGCCCATATGGCCGGCCATCTTCTTACCTTTGAACACCTTGCCAGGGTCCTGACACTGACCGGTCGAGCCATGACTACGGTGTGAGATCGAGATACCGTGGGTCGCTTCCAAGCCACCAAAATTGTGGCGCTTCATGCCCCCGGCAAAACCCTTACCGATCGACGTGCCACTCGCATCCACATACTGGCCCTCAATGAAGTGATCGGCCGTAATCTCGACACCCACATCAAGCAAATTGTCCGGGCTCACACGGAACTCAGCTAAACGCTGTTTCGGCTCTACCTTAGCAACCGCAAAATGTCCGCGCATTGCGTTAGAAACCCTTTTATAGCGACCTGTTTTCACTTTCGCTTTGCCAGCACCAAGCTGAACAGCCGTGTAGCCGTCCTTTTCCTCCGTACGGTTGCCGACCACCTGGCACTTATCCAGCTGCAGCACCGTCACCGGCACGTTCCGCCCGTCATCCATAAACAGGTTGGTCATGCCCATCTTTTTAACAATCACACCGGATCGCATCGCCTGCGTCTCCTTAGAGTTTGATTTCCACGTCAACGCCCGCCGCCAAATCCAGCTTCATGAGGGCATCAACGGTTTGCGGGTTCCAGTCCACGATATCCAGCATGCGCTTATGCGTGCGGACCTCGAACTGTTCCCGGCTTTTCTTGTTTACGTGAGGGGACCGGTTGACCGTAAATTTCTCGATCCGCGTCGGCAGAGGGATAGGTCCACGAACACGTGCACCCGTCCGCTTCGCGGTATTTACGATCTCCCGCGTCGACGTATCGAGGATACGATGGTCAAAGGCCTTCAGCCGTATTCTGATGTTTTGCGCTTGCATGTTACACCTTGTTCTTCAAGCTAACCTTCGCTGAAGGCTTTGTCCGTTCCCTGACCAATTACTCGATGATCCCAGCGACGACGCCTGCACCGACGGTGCGGCCGCCTTCGCGGATCGCGAAGCGCAACTGCTCTTCCATCGCAATCGGCACAATCAGCTCGACTTCCATCGAGATGTTGTCCCCAGGCATCACCATCTCCGTGCCTTCCGGCAACGTCACAACACCCGTCACATCCGTCGTCCGGAAGTAAAACTGTGGACGATAGTTCGAGAAGAACGGCGTATGTCGACCGCCCTCTTCCTTCGTCAGGATGTACGCCTCCGCCTTGAACTTCGTATGCGGCGTCACGGAACCGGGCTTTGCCAGAACCTGACCGCGCTCAACATCTTCGCGGCCGACACCACGGAGAAGACAACCAACATTGTCGCCCGCTTCGCCCTGGTCCAGAAGCTTCCGGAACATCTCAACGCCCGTACAGGTCGTCTTCTGCGTTTCCTTGATGCCGATGATCTCAATCTCATCACCAACATTCACAACGCCACGCTCGATACGGCCCGTCACAACCGTGCCACGGCCGGAAATCGAGAAAACGTCTTCCACAGGCATCAGGAACGGCTGATCCTTCGGACGCTCCGGCTGCGGGATATACGCATCGACTTCCTTCATCAGCTCCAGAATGGCGTCCTTGCCTTGGGCAGGATCACCATCTTCAAGCGCCACCAGAGCAGAACCCTTCACGATCGGAATATCATCGCCCGGAAACTCGTACGAAGACAGAAGCTCACGGATCTCCATCTCAACCAGTTCCAGAAGCTCTTCGTCGTCTACCTGGTCGACCTTGTTCATGAACACCACGATCGCCGGCACACCCACCTGACGGGCCAGCAGAATGTGCTCCCGTGTCTGAGGCATCGGGCCGTCAGCGGCAGACACAACCAGGATCGCACCGTCCATTTGCGCGGCACCTGTGATCATGTTCTTCACATAGTCAGCGTGGCCGGGGCAGTCCACATGGGCGTAGTGGCGGCCTTCGGTTTCATATTCAACGTGGGCCGTTGAAATCGTGATCCCGCGCGCCTTTTCTTCAGGCGCCTTGTCGATCTCGTCATACGCGGAAAACTCAGCCCCACCCGTCTCGGCCAGAACCTTCGTGATCGCAGCCGTCAAACTCGTCTTGCCATGGTCAACGTGACCAATCGTGCCGATGTTACAGTGCGGCTTCGTCCGCTCAAACTTCTCCTTCGCCATCTTTTAATCTCCGTATGCTGACGGCCAATCCAATACTCAAAAATAAAGCCGATGAGGCTTTAGGCGAATTTCGCCTTAACTTCATCGGCTACAGCTTGTGGAACCTGATCGTAGTGATCAAATTGCATCGTGTACTGAGCACGCCCCTGCGTCATGGAACGCAGATTGTTGACGTACCCGAACATGTTGGCGAGCGGCACCATGGCCGAAATCACCGTGGCATTGCCACGGGCTTCCGTACCTGTCACCTGACCGCGGCGGCTGTTCAAATCGCCGATCACGTCGCCCATGTAATCTTCAGGCGTCACCACTTCCACCTTCATCACTGGCTCCAGCAATTTCGGTGATGCTTTCTGAACCGCTTCGCGGAAAGCGGCACGACCGGCAATTTCAAACGCCATGACGCTTGAGTCCACATCGTGGTAGGCACCGTCCGTCAGCGTTACCTTGAAGTCGATCACTGGGAAACCGGCGAGCACGCCCGCGTCGGCAACACTATCAATGCCCTTTTCGACGCCGGGAATGTATTCCTTCGGAATGTTACCGCCGACGATCTTGCTTTCGAACTCACGGCCGCCGCCTGCTTCCTGAGGCTCAATCGTAAATTTCACCCGAGCGAACTGACCTGAACCACCGGACTGCTTCTTGTGGGTGTAGTCGATCTCGTATTCCTTACCGACCGTTTCGCGGTAGGCCACTTGAGGTGCACCCACATTGGCTTCCACCTTGAACTCCCGCTTCATGCGGTCAATCAAGATGTCCAGGTGAAGTTCCCCCATACCCTTAATCACGGTTTGGCCGGATTCTTCGTCACTGGTCACGCGGAAAGACGGGTCTTCCTGCGCAAGACGCCCTAAGGCAACACCCATTTTTTCTTGGTCCGCCTTCGTTTTCGGCTCGACCGCCACTTCGATAACTGGATCCGGGAATTCCATCCGCTCCAAGATCACCGGATGATTGGGGTCGCACAGCGTGTCCCCCGTCGTGGTGTTCTTAAGACCCGCAAGAGCGACGATGTCACCCGCACGGGCTTCTTTCACATCTTCCCGGCTGTTCGCATGCATCAACAGCATGCGGCCAACCCGCTCGCGATTTTCCTTGACCGTATTGATCACGCCAGTGCCTGACGTGAACACACCCGAATAGATACGGACGAAGGTCAGCGACCCCACGAAAGGATCATTCATGATCTTAAAGGCAAGACCGGCAGCAGGCGCATCGTCGGAAGCCTCGCGTGTAGCCTCCGATTCATCCTTATCCGGCACAATGCCCTTAATGGCCGGCACATCCAACGGCGACGGCATATAATCGATCACTGCATCCAGCAGCGGCTGAACACCTTTGTTCTTAAACGCCGTCCCGTTCAGCACAGGAACGAAAGACAGATTGATCGTTCCCTTACGGATGCATTCTTTCAGCTTGGCCTCGTCCGGCTCATTGCCTTCGAGATACTGCTCTAGAGCCTCTTCGTCTTGCTCAATTGCCGTTTCAACCAGCTTCTCACGGTATTCCGCTGCCTTGTCGGCAAGATCCGCCGGGATATCCACATATTCGAACTCGGCGCCCAAGCTCTCATCTTTCCAGATGATGGCCTGCATCTTAATCAGATCGACAACACCTTGATATTCGGACTCAGCGCCAATCGGCAGCTGTGTGACCAAAGGCACGGCGCCCAAGCGATCAACGATCATGTCGACGCAACGGTAGAAGTCCGCGCCCGTGCGGTCCATCTTGTTGATGAAGCACATGCGTGGCACGCCGTACTTGTCGGCCTGGCGCCATACGGTTTCGGACTGAGGTTCCACACCGGCCACAGAATCAAAAACGGCCACCGATCCATCAAGGACGCGAAGTGACCGCTCTACTTCAATCGTGAAATCCACGTGGCCTGGCGTGTCGATGATATTAATGCGGCAATCTTGCCAAAAGCAGGTGGTCGCAGCGGACGTGATCGTGATGCCGCGCTCTTGCTCCTGCTCCATCCAGTCCATGGTGGCCGCGCCATCATGCACTTCGCCGATCTTATGGCTCTTCCCCGTGTAATAGAGGATGCGTTCCGTGGTCGTCGTTTTGCCGGCATCAATATGAGCCATGATGCCGATATTTCGGTACTTCTCTAATGGCGTTGATCTAGACATGACGGATAATCCTTACCGGCCCCCTTTAGGCCCAAAAAAAGTTACCAACGATAGTGTGAGAACGCGCGGTTTGCTTCCGCCATCTTATGTGTGTCTTCCTTCTTCTTGACCGCTGAACCTTGATTGTTCACCGCATCAAGAAGCTCCCCTGACAAACGCCCCACCATCGTGGACTCTTTCCGGCCACGTGCAGCAGTAATCAGCCACCGAATGGCCAATGCCTGCCGCCGATCCGGTCGCACTTCTACGGGTACCTGATAGGTCGCGCCACCCACACGGCGGGACCGTACTTCAATCGCCGGCATGACATTTTCCAGCGCCTCGTGGAAAGCCTTAACCGGGTCGTTCTTTGTCTTTTGCTCGATGATATCGAACGCCCCGTAAACAATACGTTCAGCGGTCGACTTCTTGCCGGCCCGCATCAGGGAGTTCATGAACTTCGTAATGACCTCATCGCCAAACTTTGCGTCCGGGATGATTTCTCTTTTCTCAGCTCTGTGACGACGAGACATATTAAGAGTTCCTTACTTCGGACGTTTGGCGCCGTATTTGGAACGGCGCTGTTTCCGGTCTTTCACGCCCTGCGTATCCAGCACACCACGCAAAATGTGGTAGCGAACGCCAGGCAAATCCTTCACACGGCCGCCGCGGATCAGCACCACCGAGTGTTCCTGCAGATTGTGCCCCTCGCCAGGGATATAGCAGATGGCTTCGAAACTGTTGGTCAGGCGGACACGGGCCACTTTCCGCAAAGCCGAGTTCGGCTTCTTCGGTGTGGTTGTATAAACCCGCGTGCAAACCCCTCTCTTCTGGGGGCAAGACTGAAGCGCCGGCACTTTATTCCGGACAACCGGCTTTTGCCGAGGCTTCCGCATGAGCTGATTAATGGTTGGCATGCCTGAACTTTCGTTTGTTTACCAATCGCTTAACGCACAAAAACAGGAAACACGGCGAGGACTTCCGGCCTGCCGGTACCCGTGAAAATCAGAGGACCCCATCTTTCACTCAGAAAGGGTCATGAACCAAAATTCGAATTAGACTGTCTATGGGCAGCGTATAAGCGACACACATCGCTTACGGCCTGCCGTCCAATGTCGGCGGGTTATATAAGCGTCATCTCGGCAGGTCAACCGGAAAACGGGCAAAAATGGCGGAATTTTCGGTTAACCGCCAGCTTTTGTGGTGGATCGAAATTGAGGACCGATTTTTGTCCCGCCAATTCACAAACAGCAAGCAATTTTTAGATCCGTTAGGCCATTTTCCTCGGATATCCGGCGGCCCTCCCCCATAGTTGATGGCAGCTCAAACCTCCGAAAGGCAATCCCGTCATGCTCAGGTCACTCATTCTTGTGTCTTGCCTGCTGATTTCTCCCATTTCGACGGGAACCAGCCTGGCCAAGGACCTGCTGTGGCAGACCAATGCTGAGGGAGACGACATTCATATCTTTGATATCGAAACGGGCGATTTGGTGGAGCGGCTGGTGGTGGGACCTAATCCCCACGGTATAGGCACAGCCGGCGACACGGTTTTCGTCTCTCTCGAAAACAATGGAGGTGCCAACGGCGAACTGCTTTGGATTGATAGCCAATCACGTGAGATCCAATACCGGCTCGACGTTGGGCCGGAACCTCACGCGCTGGCTGTTACGCCGGACGGCAAATGGGTCTATGTGCCCTGCCGGGACGGGCACTATTGGGTCATAGACGCTGACCAAAGAGCCGTGACCGCCCGTATCGAAACCGGTGGCCGGCCCCACAACACCACAGCCCACCCAAACGGCTCACGGGTTTATCTTTCGCCCATGGGTGCACCGAAACAGGTGACGGTTGTCGATCCGGGCGCGCGCCATTCAATCGTCGGCTTCATTCCATTTTCTGCATCCGTCCGTCCACCAGCGCTCGCACCAAGTTTGAATCTTTTCTTCCAGCATGTGGACGGCCTTAACGGATTTGAAGTAGCAAATCTTGAGAACAATGCGCTCATCTTCCGCGCCGAACACAGCGCGGGCCTGGGCATGCCGGTCTGGCCCTCCTCTCTCGGCTTTGCGGGTTTTGGCGGGTTAAGCAGATGTCATGGCTTGGCGGTTCGGCCCGGCGATAAGGAGATCTGGTCGATCTGCGGCGCCAATGCCACCATTCATGACATTACGAACCCGGACTTTCCCGAAATCGACCACATTGCCCTTCCGAGCAAGGGGTACTGGCTAACCCATTCGCCAGACGGAAGATACGTGTTCATTGCGCTGGCCGATGCAGGTCAGGTAGCGATGGTGGAGGCGGAGACACGGGAAATCATCCGCCTCCTCAACGCCGGGGACTATCCGAAACGAAATCTGGTGTTACCGACACAGTAGGGTGCGTTAGCGAAGCGTAACGCACCGGCACCGAACTAATAGGTGGATTACGCTGCGCTAATCCACCCTACGGCTCCAGCGACTAATCGCGTACCGCGACGATTTTCGCGGCGGGCCGGTTGAGAAGCGTCTCGGTTACCTCATCCCAAGACACGACCTTCGTATCCACATCGAATGGTTTGAAAAGACCAGAGGTGATCCACTCAACGGCTTCTTCATGCACCGCCGCGCCGTTCACCCGTCCGGTATGGAAATGAATGCCGCGCATATACATCTCCCGGATGGGAAACTCCACATCGGCACCGAAGATCCCGCAGCTGGTGCAATTTCCTTCTGCGGCGGTCGACCGTATCGCTGTCATCAGCGCCGAAGCGTCCACGGAAACACAGACAGTAATGTCATGGTTGCTCACGCGTGCTGGCCACTGGTCCACCAGTTCGACCGAAGCCCCCAAACGTTCCGCATTCTTGGCCGCCACAGCGCTCTGCGTGCAAAACGTGACTTTCTCTGCGCCTAGTTGCTTCGCGAACGCGACCGCATAAAGTGGAATGCTGTCATTGTTACCGACCACGAGCACACGGGAGGGCCTGCCGGCCTGTATATACGGACCGACGGCACGGTAAGCATCCGCCACATTGTCGGTCACGCTGGTGAACCATTCGGGCGGAAAGCCATCGGGAATCGGCCGCAACATGTTGTCGGCGAATGGCACACGGATGAGATCCGCAAAGGCGCCGCCCCAATCGCCCGACACGGGCCCAACACCAAACATCGACGTAGGTGGCACATCGCGGCAAACCGAGGATGCGCCGGTGCCGCAGGGTCCGCAATGGCCACAGCTTGGCTGAAACGCGACGGAAACCCGCTGGCCCGGCTCAATGGTCCGCACTTCGGACCCTGCTTCGACGATGTCGCCCACGAATTCATGACCCAGAATAAAGGGCGGCGAAAATAGCGTTTCTCCTTTGACGATGGTCCAGTCGAGGTCGCAAGTGGCCACCGCTATGGGACGTATGATGACATCGGTGGGGGCTTCGATTTCGGGAGCCGCCACGTCGACCCATTTAATCTGATCGGGTCCTTGATATTCGAGAGCTTTCATGCCGTTGGATCTAATGCGGCCGGGCGTTGGGAACAAAAGGATCTTCTTCATGTACCGGTGAATGAGATTCATGCATCTTGCCAAAACAAGGCCGATGCGGATGATTGACCTATGCCGAGACCCAACCAGCTGCCGCCGCTTACCTGGATCCGCGCGTTTTGCGAGGCCGCGCGCCATGGCAGTTTCAAGAGCGCCGCTGAGGAATTGAGCGTCTCGCCGTCCACCATCAGCCACGAAATCCGCAAGCTCGAGGAATGGACACAAACACCACTGTTCGACAGAAGCGGCCGTGCGATTACCCTAACCGCCGAAGGGGAAAAACTGCGCGATGCGGTTTTGCCCGCCTTTGACGGGTTAGCTGCCGCGTTCGACGTGTTTTCGGGTGGAGAACAACGCCCGCTGCGGATTGGGATGTTTCCATTCCTGGCAAGCGAGTTTTTTGTCCCCCGTCTCGCTCAACTTGAAGAATTGCTGAACGGCCAGACCGTTAAAATCATTTCGACCACACACTTGTCTGACTTGTCGGAGCCAAACCCGTCCGATCGCCTGGATGCTGTCATTCGATACGGGGAAAGCCCGATGAAAGGCTTTCATTGTACAGAGTTAACCCGGGTGCACATCATGCCTGTGGTCGCGGCGAACACGGACATTCGCGCATCAGCCAAGAAACCAATGAAACGTATCCGGATGGAAAACGCATTCGAAGGATGGAAGGTTCTGAAAAAGGCCGGCATATCCTTACCGCCGGCGGGTGACGATGCGATCGTCGTAGACAATTACCTTTCGGGCCTACGCGCGGTGGAACAGGGTCTGGGCATCGGCATCGCTCTATTGCCACTTGCTGCGTCGTGGATTGCCGATGGCCGACTTGGTCCGTGGTCCGACGATCCCGTCGCCATTCCTGAACGCTATTGGTTTGTCACGGACAAAAACTCACCGCATCGAAAGACTTTGGACAAGGTTGCTGTCTGGCTAAGCGGCGAGTTCGACATCCAAAGTTCGGCGCTTTTCTCCGGCAGCTGATACAAACAAAAAGGGCCTGAGATGTCTCAGGCCCCTTTCTATAATCTGTAAGCGGAAAGTTATGCCGCTGATTCAGCCTCTTCGCCGGACGGTTCGGCCGGTGGCGGTGTCTCGACACTCCCCTCGTCCGGTGCCGGCAGGGCCGCAGCCTCTTCAGCTTTGCGCTCTTCGAGAATTACCTCATCACGTTCCACAGCAACCTGCTTCATGCGGCTTAGCATGCCACCGGTCCCCGCAGGGATGAGACGGCCCACGATAACATTTTCCTTGAGACCAATGAGCTGATCGGCTTTGCCGTTCACGGCAGCTTCCGTCAGCACGCGGGTGGTTTCCTGGAACGACGCTGCCGAGATGAACGAACGGGTCTGCAAAGACGCCTTCGTGATACCCAACAGCACCGGCTCGCCGGAAGCCACCTGATGGCCTTCGCGTTCGGCCTTCTCGTTGATTTCGTCGAACTCGGACTTGTCGACCTGTTCGCCCGTAATCAATGTGGTCTCACCGCCATCGACGATTTCCACCTTCTGCAGCATTTGACGGACGATCACTTCAATATGTTTGTCGTTGATCTTCACGCCTTGCAGCCGGTACACGTCCTGGATTTCATTGACCAGATAGGCGGCCAAATCTTCCACGCCGTTAATCGCCAGGATGTCGTGCGGTGCCGGATTACCATCGAGCAAGTATTCCCCTTTCTCGATGAAGTCGCCTTCCTGAACCGTCAGGTGTTTGCCTTTCGGGATCAGATATTCGACCGGCTCCAGCTCCTCATCCTGCGGACGGATCATGATGCGGCGCTTGTTCTTGTAGTCGCGGCCGAATTCCACGATCCCGCTGGCTTCAGCGATGATCGCGTGATCCTTCGGACGCCGCGCTTCGAACAATTCCGCAACACGCGGCAGACCGCCGGTAATGTCTCTGGTCCGTGCCCCTTCCGTCGGGATACGGGCCAGCACATCGCCGGAGTGAACTTCCGCACCGTCTTCCACGGACAGAATGGCATCCACCGACATGAGGTAGCGTGCTTCCTTGCCCGTAGAGAGCTTCATGACTTCGCCGTTTTCGTCGACCACAACAAGAGCCGGGCGCAAATCCGCCCCTTTCGGGCTCGCCCGCCAGTCGACCACCACTTTGCTCGAAATACCGGTCGCTTCGTCAGCCACTTCTTTGACCGACATGCCTTCGACCATGTCTTCGAACTTCACGGTGCCCGTAAGCTCGGTGATGATCGGCCTTGTGTACGGGTCCCATTCACCCATACGCTGGCCCCGGGTGACTTCCGCGCCGTCATCGACCCGAAGCCGGGTTCCGTACGCCACCTTATTGGAAGCCTGTTCAACCCCGTCCTTGTCAAGGATCAACACTTTCGTGTTGCGGCCCATGACGATGGTCTGCCCCTGGCTGTCCTTCACAACGTTCCGGTTTTCGATTTTAACCGTTCCGTCATGGCTTGCTTCGATGAAGCTTTCGTCAGCAACCTGAGCCGTACCACCAATGTGGAACGTCCGCATGGTCAGCTGTGTGCCCGGCTCACCGATGGACTGGGCAGCGATAACACCGACCGCCTCGCCCACGTTTACATCGGTGCCGCGTGCCAGGTCACGGCCATAACATTTGGCGCAAACACCGGTTTTTGCTTCGCAGGTCAAAACCGACCGAATACGGATCTTTTGAACGCCACATTTGTCGATACGGTCCAGCTTGTCCTCGGAAATCTCATTTCCGCGAGCAACCAAGATCTCGCCCGTCGATGGATCGACCACATCGTCAGCAGCGGTACGACCCAAGACGCGTTCGCTCAATGGGCTGACCACCTCACCACCTTCAATCACGGCTGCAACCGTAATACCACCAGTAGTGCCACAATCTAACTCATTGATGATGCAGTCCTGAGCAACGTCCACCAAACGGCGGGTCAGGTAGCCAGAGTTCGCCGTCTTCAAGGCGGTATCGGCCAGCCCCTTCCGGGCACCGTGCGTGGAGTTAAAGTACTCCATCACCGTGAGGCCTTCCTTGAAGTTCGAAATGATCGGGCTCTCGATGATTTCACCGGACGGCTTCGCCATGAGGCCGCGCATCCCCGCGAGCTGCTTCATCTGTGCTGGCGAACCGCGCGCCCCGGAATGGGACATCATATAGATCGAGTTGACCTCTTTCACGCGGCCGGTTTCGTCATCGACACCGGTCGCCGAGATCTCGTCCATCATCTCGTCAGCGACACTTTCAGTACACTTCGACCAGGCATCGACCACCTTATTGTACTTCTCACCCTGGGTGATCAGACCGTCGATATACTGCTGCTCGTATTCCTTCACCAGCGCCTGGGTTTCATCCACCAGATTCGTCTTGGTGTCCGGCACGACCATATCGTCCTTACCGAACGAGATACCGGCACGGCACGCATGGGCGAAGCCAAGCTGCATGATGTGGTCGCAGAAGATCACCGTCTCCTTCTGACCGCAGTGACGATAGACAACGTCGATGACGTTACTGATCTCTTTCTTCGTGAGAAGACGATTGACCAGATCGAACGGCACGTTCGGATTGCGCGGCAAAAGTTCCGCGAGCAACATCCGGCCAGGTGTTGCATCCACCATCACCTGTATCGAATTGCCTTCTTCGTCGACCGTGTCGTAACGGGCCTTGATTTTGGCGTGCAAGGTAACGGTTCCCGCTTCCAGCGCGTGCTGAATTTCGCCGGTATTCGCGAACACCGCCCCCTCGCCTGGCTCATTCTCTTTCTCGATGCTGAGATAGTAGAGACCCAAGACGATATCCTGACTGGGCACAATGATCGGCTTACCATTGGCCGGTGACAGGATGTTGTTCGTGGACATCATCAGCACACGGGCTTCCAGCTGAGCTTCCAAGCTCAATGGCACGTGCACGGCCATTTGGTCGCCGTCAAAGTCGGCGTTAAAGGCGGCACAGACCAGCGGGTGCAGCTGAATGGCTTTACCCTCGATCAAGGTCGGCTCAAAAGCCTGAATGCCCAAACGGTGAAGCGTCGGCGCCCGGTTCAGCAACACGGGGTGTTCCCGGATTACTTGGTCCAGAATATCCCACACTTCGGGCCGTTCTTTTTCCACAAGCTTTTTGGCTTGCTTCACCGTACTGGCAAGCCCTTTCGCGTCCAGCCGTGAGTAGATAAACGGCTTGAACAATTCCAGCGCCATCTTCTTCGGCAGACCGCATTGGTGCAGCTTCAGTTCCGGTCCCACCACAATCACGGAGCGGCCGGAATAGTCCACGCGTTTTCCGAGGAGGTTCTGACGGAAGCGGCCCTGCTTACCCTTGAGCATATCGGCAAGGGATTTCAGCGGGCGCTTATTGGCGCCTGTGATCACCCGGCCCCGGCGGCCATTGTCGAACAAGGCGTCCACGGATTCCTGAAGCATCCGTTTTTCGTTCCGGATGATGATGTCCGGCGCGCGCAGCTCAATCAGACGCTTCAAGCGGTTGTTCCGGTTGATCACCCGGCGGTAAAGGTCATTGAGGTCGGATGTGGCGAAACGGCCGCCATCCAACGGCACCAGCGGGCGCAGTTCCGGCGGGATCACCGGTACCACCGTCAAGATCATCCATTCCGGACGGTTACCGGACTCGATGAACGCTTCCACCAGCTTCAAGCGCTTCACCAATTTCTTCGGCTTAAGCTCTGACGTGGTTTCGGCAATCTCTTGGCGGATCGATTCCTTTGCAGCTTCTAGATCGACGCTCATGAGCATGTCGCGAATGGCTTCCGCACCAATACCGGCGGTGAAGCTGTCTTCGCCATACTCGTCCTGCGCCTGCATGTATTCTTCTTCATTGAGAAGCTGGCGCTCTTTCAATGGCGTGAGGCCCGGCTCGATCACCACGAAGTTTTCGAAGTAGAGAATGCGCTCAAGATCCTTCAGCGTCATATCGAGCATCAAGCCAATGCGCGACGGCAAGGACTTCATGAACCAGATATGCGCCACGGGGGACGCAAGCTCAATGTGCCCCATCCGGTCCCGGCGCACTTTCGAGAGCGTGACTTCCACGCCGCATTTCTCGCAGACAATGCCACGATACTTCATGCGCTTGTATTTACCGCACAAGCACTCATAGTCTTTGATCGGACCAAAGATCCGGGCACAGAACAAACCGTCGCGTTCCGGCTTGAATGTCCGGTAGTTGATCGTTTCCGGCTTTTTGATTTCGCCGTAAGACCAAGAGAGTATCCTTTCCGGGCTCGCCAGTGAGATCTTGATTTGATCAAACTGTTGGGTTTGTGCGACCGGATTGAAAAGATTCATTACCTCTTGATTCATAGATCAAGTCTCCTTTGCACGGAGGTCAACATCACTTTGTGCACCAAGGATGTGACCTCCAATTTCAATTCTATCTGTGGAACGCGGCATCCGTTTTACTGGTTGTCGGTGAGTTCCACATTGAGGCCAAGCGAGCGCATTTCCTTGACGAGAACATTGAAGCTTTCAGGGATACCTGCTTCGAATGTGTCGTCACCGCGCACGATGGCTTCGTAGACTTTGGTCCGGCCCGCGACGTCGTCCGACTTCACGGTCAGCATTTCTTGTAGTGTGTAGGCCGCGCCATACGCTTCGAGTGCCCACACTTCCATTTCGCCGAAGCGCTGGCCGCCAAACTGCGCCTTACCACCCAGCGGCTGCTGGGTCACAAGACTGTAAGGGCCAATCGAACGGGCGTGGATCTTGTCGTCCACCAGATGATGAAGTTTCAACATGTAGATGTAGCCGACGGTTACCGGACGATGGAATTCCTCGCCTGTACGCCCGTCGCGCAGTTGAACCTGACCGGAGTCGTGAAGACCTGCACTTCGCAACAACTCAACAATGTCGCCTTCGTGTGCACCGTCGAACACGGGTGTGGCTATCGGCACGCCAGGCCGCAATTCCTCACCAAGCTCTACAAGGTCCGCATCCGTCATATCGTCGAAAAGATCAGAGCCCGGGAAAACTTCCTTGAACTTCCCTTCAAGGATACTTGCATTCCCTTCCGCACGCACCTTATCGACCATGTCGCCGATCTGCTGGCCAAGGCCGTGACACGCCCAACCCAAATGGGTCTCCAAAATCTGGCCCACATTCATGCGGCTTGGCACCCCGAGTGGATTGAGAACAATATCCACCGGCTTGCCGTCTTCCAGATGCGGCATGTCTTCGATCGGTGCGATCTTCGAGATCACCCCTTTATTGCCGTGACGTCCGGCCATCTTGTCACCCGGCTGAAGCTTGCGCTTCACGGCAACAAAGACTTTCACCATCTTCATCACCCCAGGAGGCAACTCGTCACCACGGCGCAGTTTCTCGACCTTGTCCTCAAAGCGCGCCTCCAGACGGGCCTTGCCTTCGTCGAACTGCTTCTTAAGCGCTTCGATTTCGCCTTGGGTTTTTTCATCAGATAGGCTGATCTGCCACCACTGACCACGGGAAAGTTCCTGCAACGTGGCTTCCGTCACTTTAGTGTCGGCCGGCATGTCGTTCGGTCCGGACGCCGCAGACTTATTGAGCAGCAATTCGCGCAATGTGCCATAGACGTTCCGTTCCAGGATCGCCAATTCCGCATCACGGTCTTTTGCGTAGCGCTCAATTTCTTCGCGCTCGATCGCCAATGCACGCTCGTCCTTGTCCACCCCATGGCGGTTAAAGACACGCACTTCAACAACCGTCCCGGCGACGCCCGGCGGCAGTTTCAGCGAGGTATCTCGAACGTCAGACGCTTTTTCACCGAAGATCGCACGGAGAAGTTTCTCTTCCGGCGTCATCGGGCTTTCGCCTTTTGGCGTGATCTTGCCCACCAGAATGTCGCCGGGGTTCACTTCCGCCCCGATGTAAACGATGCCTGCTTCGTCCAGGTTCTTAAGCGCTTCTTCACCCACATTGGGAATGTCGCGGGTGATTTCTTCAGGGCCAAGCTTCGTATCCCGCGCCATCACCTCGAATTCCTCCAAGTGAATGGAGGTAAACACATCGTCGCGCACGATCCGTTCGGAAATCAGGATCGAGTCTTCGAAGTTGTATCCATTCCACGGCATGAACGCGACCAGCACGTTCCGGCCAAGCGCCAATTCGCCTTGATCCGTGGACGGACCGTCGGCGATGATATCGCCTGCTTTAATCCGGTCGCCCACTTTCACAAGAGGCCGCTGATTAATGCAGGTGTTTTGGTTCGAGCGCTGGAATTTCAGCAGATTGTAAATGTCCACACGCGACTTGGTGGGGTCTGCCTCTTCCGTTGCCCGGATCACCACGCGGGTGGCATCCACTTGGTCAACGACACCGGTCCGGCGTGCCGCGATAGCAGCCCCGGAATCCCGTGCCACAACCCGTTCCATGCCGGTTCCCACGAAAGGCGCTTCCGCTTTCACGAGCGGCACGGCCTGACGTTGCATGTTCGAGCCCATCAGCGCGCGGTTCGCATCGTCGTTTTCCAAGAACGGAATAAGCGCGGCGGCCACAGACACAAGCTGCTTTGGCGACACGTCCAAGAAGTCCACATTATCCCGTGGCGTCATTTGGAAATCGCCCGCCTTCCGGCAAGACACCAGATCGGACGCGAATTGTCCGTCTTCGGTGATTTCCGCATTCGCCTGTGCGATCGCGTATTTGGCTTCTTCCATGGCCGACAGGTAAACCACTTCGCTGGTCACCCGGCCCTCTTCCACTTTGCGGTATGGGCTTTCGATGAAGCCGTATTTGTTCACCCGCGCGAAGGTCGCCAGACTGTTGATCAGACCGATGTTCGGACCTTCCGGCGTTTCAATCGGACAGATCCGGCCATAGTGAGTCGGGTGCACGTCGCGCACTTCAAAGCCCGCACGTTCGCGGGTAAGACCACCCGGTCCAAGTGCCGACAGGCGGCGCTTGTGGGTGATTTCCGACAGCGGATTTGTTTGGTCCATAAACTGGCTGAGCTGCGACGACCCGAAGAATTCGCGAACGGCCGCTGCCGCAGGTTTCGCGTTAATAAGGTCGTGCGGCATCACCGTATCGATGTCGATGGAACTCATCCGTTCTTTGATTGCCCGCTCCATGCGCAGCAGACCAAGACGGTATTGGTTTTCCATCAATTCGCCCACGGAACGAACGCGGCGGTTGCCAAGGTGGTCGATATCGTCGATCTCACCGCGGCCATCGCGCAAGCCCACAAGCGTTTTAACAACCGCCAGAATGTCTTCCCGGCGCAGAATACGCACCGTGTCTTCCGCGTCTAGATTCAGACGCATGTTCATCTTCACACGTCCGACGGCGGATAAATCATACCGCTCGGAATCGAAGAACAGACCATTGAACAGGGTTTCCGCCGTTTCAAGCGTCGGCGGTTCGCCCGGGCGCATCACCCTGTAAATGTCGAGCAATGCCTGTTCGCGCGACTGGTTTTTGTCAGCAGACATGGTGTTGCGGATGAAAGCACCCACATTCACATGGTCGATGTCCAGGATCGGCAGCGTCTTAAACCCGGCCTCTTCGAGGATGGTCAAGTTCTCTTCGGTCAGTTCCTCACCGGCTTCGCAATAAATTTCGCCGGAGTTTTCATTGACCATGTCGAGGGCAAGATAACGGCCCACCAATTCTTCCGGCAGAACCAAAAGCTCTTTAAGGCCTTCTTCTTCCAACTTGCGGGCCAGACGCGGGGTCATCTTACGTCCGGCTTCGACAACCACCTTGCCATCTTTCGCATCGACCAAATCATGCGCAGGCTTCAGACCCCGGAATTTTTCCGGATCGAATGGCGTGCACCAGCCTTGCTTCTTCTTGGTGTAGTCAACGCGGTCATAGAAGTGATCCATGATCGCTTCCTGGTCGAGCCCCAGCGCATAGAGAAGTGTGGTGACCGGCAGTTTGCGGCGGCGGTCGATACGCACATGCACGATGTCTTTGGCATCGAATTCAAAGTCGAGCCACGAGCCACGATAGGGAATGACCCGCGCGGCAAACAGCAGCTTGCCGCTTGAATGCGTCTTACCTTTGTCGTGGTCGAAGAACACGCCAGGCGAACGATGCATCTGGGACACGATCACGCGTTCGGTACCGTTAACGACGAAGGTGCCGTTGTCGGTCATCAGCGGCATGTCACCCATATAGACATCTTGCTCTTTAATGTCTTTAACCGACTTGGCACCCGTATCTTCATCCACTTCGAAGACGATCAGACGTAATGTCACCTTCAGCGGCGCCGCATAGGTCATGCCGCGCTGTTGGCATTCTTCCACGTCATATTTCGGTTCTTCGAATTCGTACTTCACGTATTCGAGTGTGGATGTTTCCGAAAAATCGCTAATCGGGAAAACAGAGGTGAAGACAGCCTGCAACCCTTCTTCGACACGATCCGCATCGGAAATGTATCTTTGAAGAAAGTGATCGTATGACGTCTTTTGAACCTCGATGAGGTTCGGCATTTCTGCAATTTCAGCAATGTTACCAAAGTAACGGCGGACTCGTTTATGCGCTTTCACGGCTTTCGCCATTGCATATCCTCGCAAGTTAGTCTCAATGCCGGTTATCAGCGGGCACCAGCATCACACCCCATAGTCCCGAACGGTCTAAAATAAGGAGAACCGTCAATCTCCGGTCCGATCCCGGTGGCAACGCACGCCGCCACCGGGCCCGGGAACGTAATTACTTCAGTTCGACCGAAGCACCAGCGCCTTCGAGTTTGGCCTTGATTTCTTCGGCTTCTTCTTTCGGCACGTCTGCTTTCACGTCTTTCGGTGCACCTTCCACCAATTCCTTGGCTTCTTTCAGGCCAAGACCGGTGATTGCACGCACCTCTTTAATGACGTTGATCTTCTTGTCGCCAGCACCCGTGAGAACAACCGTGAAATCGGTCTTCTCTTCAGCTGCCGCGCCGGCGTCACCGCCCGCGCCAGGAGCTGCGGCAACAGCAACCGGGGCAGCGGCAGAAACGCCCCATTTTTCTTCCAAAAGCTTTGAAAGCTCTGCAGCTTCCAAAACGGTGAGGCTGGAAAGGTCCTCAACAATTTGTTCCAAGTTTGCCATCAGTTTTTTCCTTCAGGATTGAACCAATATTTTTTCAAATTCGAACCGGCTTACGCCTCTTCGCCTTGTGCCGCATAGGCACCCACCACGCGGGCCAATTGGCCGCCCGGTGCTTGAAGAACACCTGCAATCCGCGTTGCGGGAGTGTTCAGCATGCCCACAATCTTCGCCCGCAGCTCGTCCAGAGACGGCATGGAGGCAAGTGCTTTCACACCAGCGGGGTCCAAAACGGTCTGCTCCATAATGCCGCCGAGAATGACGAGTTTCTCGTTCTCTTTGGCAAAGTCGCTCATGACTTTCGGTGCAGCCACCGGATCATCGCTGTATGCGATTGCTGTGGGCCCTTTGAACAAATCCGCGATGCCATCGCAGGGGGTTCCTTCAAGGGCAAGTTTCGTCAGCCGATTCTTGGTGACACGGAAAGCGGCTCCAGCCTCTGACATGCGCCCGCGCAATTGCACCATGTCGTTCACCGTCATGCCCGAATAGTGGGCGACGACAACAACAGTTGTGCTCGAGAACACGCCGTTGAGATCCTGAACCAACTCCGATTTTTGGGCTCTGTTCACTGTCATTCTCCAGTGTTTTGGCGGTGAAGCGCCCATTCTGCTTCCCACCAAGTCAGTCCCTGCCGCCGGCAAATCACGGCCAATCTGGCGCGTAACCGCCACCGGCGTTACGAGCCTGCCCAAGGGTTCAATCCATCAAAACATCACGACCACCCGAATGCGCGTGGCGTGGGTTTATCCGGTTTTTCTCCCCGTCTCATGCAGGCCCATCTGACTTAAGGCCCCGTTTTCGAGAAAACGCGGCCACCTGCAATCTTGGACAGGATGGAAGCCAATAGTCCGGCTTCCAACTTCCCGGAACCGCCCGAAAACGGTTCCGAAAACCATGACTGTTAAGCGCCTATGACGCTTGACAGTTCAATCTTCACGCCCGGTCCCATTGTGGAACTCAAAGCGACTTTCTTTACGAACGTGCCTTTGGCGCCCGACGGTTTCGCTTTCACGATGCTGTCCACAAGCGCTTTCACATTCGCCAAAATCTGATCTTCGGTGAAGCTCGCCTTGCCGACACCAGCATGGACGATGCCCGCCTTCTCAACGCGGAATTCAACCTGGCCGCCTTTGGACGCCTTGATCGCTTCTTCCAAATCGTTCGTGACAGTACCCACCTTCGGGTTCGGCATCATGCCGCGCGGGCCCAACACCTTACCGAGACGGCCCACCACCGGCATCATATCCGGCGTTGCGATACACCGATCGAAATCGATCTCGCCTGCCTGAACTTTTTCCGCCAGTTCTTCCGCGCCGACCACATCGGCACCGGCTGCTTTGGCTTCATCCGCCTTTGCCCCTTTGGCAAAAACACCCACCCGCACGCTGCGGCCAGAGCCGCTTGGCAATTGGCAAACACCACGCACCATTTGGTCCGCATGACGAGGATCCACGCCTAAATTCATGGCCAGCTCGATGGTTTCGTCGAACTTGGCGGTGGCGCGTTCCTTTACAAGCTTGACGGCTTCAGAGACGTCGTAAAGCTTGTCCGCATCGATCCCTTCGCGGGCGCTGCGTGTTCTTTTTCCTGCTTTTGCCATCGCCCTACTCCTTCACCTCAAGACCCATGGACCGGGCAGATCCCGCGATAATTTTCGCCGCGGCATCGATATCGTTCGCATTCAGGTCTTGCATTTTCGCTTCGGCAATCTCACGAACCTGAGCCATGGTTACGGAGCCCGCCGTGGCAAGACCCGGCGTTTGACCGCCCTTGCTGAGCTTCGCGGCCTTCTTCAAATAATACGAAGCCGGTGCCGTCTTGATGTCGAACGAAAACGACTTATCAGAGAAAATCGTAATCGTTGTCGGCAAGGGCATGTTCTTTTCCATGTCCTGCGTCTTGGCGTTAAACGCCTTGCAAAACTCCATAATATTGAGCCCGCGCTGACCCAGCGCCGGTCCAATCGGCGGTGACGGGTTAGCCGCCCCCGCTGGTACCTGGAGTTTTAGGTACCCTTCAATCTTCTTCGCCATGTTTATTCCCTTCCAAGACGCCGAACCAATCAGCGTGTTGCCCAAAATCGGGCAATGTGGGTCCGTGGTGCGGCTTTGGCTAAGCCTCCCACAGAATGTGCCAAGCGATCCGCCTTACGACTTCTCGACTTGGCTGTACTCAAGCTCGACCGGTGTCGGACGTCCAAAAATAGACACCGCCACTTTCAGCCGGGCCCGTTCTTCATCAATCTCTTCGACCAGGCCATTGAAGGACGCAAACGGTCCATCGCAAACCCGCACTTGTTCGCCGACCTCGAACGTCACCGACGGCTTCGGCCGTTCGATGCCTTCCTGCACCTGGTTCATGATCGCGTCCACTTCGCGCTCACTCACCGGGATCGGCTTATTGTTCGACCCTAAGAACCCCGTCACCTTGGGTGTGTTCTTCACCAGGTGATAGGCTTCGTCGGTCATGTTCATTTTGACCAGCACATAGCCGGGGAAGAATTTCCGCTCGGCATTGACGCGTTGGCCACGCCGCACTTCAACGACCTCTTCGGTCGGCACAAGCACTTGCTCGAAGTTCTCTTCAAGACCGTGCTGCTCTGCCTGTTCCTTGATCGCTTCCGCCACTTTCTTCTCGAAGTTCGAATAGGCGTGAACGATGTACCATTTGGCCGTCATTTAAAGTCTTCTCCTTCCGCCCGCCGTCTAGGACAGAAAAAAGCTCAACGTCGACCGCAAAATGAGGTCGATGAAAAAAAAGAACGTGGCCGCAAGGATCACCATGATGAAAACCATAACCGTCGTGATCAACGTCTCGTTACGGCTTGGCCACGTCACCTTTTGGAATTCTTGGCGAACTTCTCGCAAGAACTGCATGGGTGATGTTTTCGCCATGTTCTTTTCGTTCCTTCTATCACTCTGGAGCGAACCGTCAGCTTACTGAAACTTGGCCGCTCCAACGCGCCGACACAGTCAACTCTTTGCCCTGGCAGGAGTGGAGGGGATCGAACCCCCAACCCCCGGTTTTGGAGACCGGTGCTCTGCCAGTTGAGCTACACTCCTCCAAGACCAAGGGGGCTTACGCGTTAAACCCCCAATGCTGCTGTGTCGTCCTTTCTTACTCGATGATACCAGCGACGACGCCGGCCCCGACGGTGCGGCCGCCTTCGCGGATCGCGAAGCGCAACTGCTCTTCCATCGCAATCGGCACAATCAACTCGACTTCCATCGAGATGTTGTCCCCAGGCATCACCATCTCCGTGCCTTCCGGCAACGTCACAACACCCGTCACATCCGTCGTCCGGAAGTAAAACTGTGGACGATAGTTCGAGAAGAACGGCGTATGACGGCCGCCCTCTTCCTTCGTCAGGATGTACGCCTCCGCCTTAAACTTCGTATGCGGTGTCACGGAACCGGGCTTTGCCAGAACCTGGCCGCGCTCTACATCCTCGCGGCCGACACCACGGAGCAAACAACCAACATTGTCGCCCGCTTCGCCCTGGTCCAGAAGCTTCCGGAACATCTCAACGCCCGTACAGGTCGTCTTCTGCGTTTCCTTGATGCCGATGATCTCGATCTCATCGCCAACATTCACGACGCCACGCTCGATACGGCCCGTCACAACCGTGCCACGGCCGGAAATCGAGAAAACGTCTTCCACAGGCATCAGGAACGGCTGGTCCTTCGGACGTTCCGGCTGCGGGATATACGCATCGACTTCCTTCATCAGCTCCAGAATGGCGTCCTTGCCTTGGGCAGGATCACCATCTTCAAGCGCCACAAGGGCAGAGCCCTTCACGATCGGAATATCGTCGCCCGGGAACTCGTAAGAAGACAGAAGCTCACGGATCTCCATCTCAACAAGTTCCAGAAGCTCTTCGTCGTCCACCTGGTCGACCTTGTTCATGAACACCACGATCGCCGGCACACCCACCTGGCGGGCCAGCAGAATGTGCTCCCGTGTCTGAGGCATCGGGCCGTCAGCGGCAGACACAACCAGGATCGCACCGTCCATTTGCGCAGCACCTGTGATCATGTTCTTCACATAGTCAGCATGACCAGGGCAGTCCACATGGGCGTAGTGGCGGCCTTCGGTTTCATACTCAACGTGCGCCGTGGAAATCGTGATCCCGCGCGCCTTTTCTTCAGGCGCCTTGTCGATCTCGTCATACGCGGAAAACTCAGCTCCACCCGTCTCGGCCAGAACCTTCGTGATCGCCGCCGTCAAACTCGTCTTGCCATGGTCAACGTGACCAATCGTGCCGATGTTACAGTGCGGCTTCGTCCGCTCAAACTTCTCCTTCGCCATGCTCTTTCTCTTCTGTCGTCAAAAAGGATGTCCTCTAAATCAGGACCCTTAAGCTCTTGTTAACCGAACCCCGGTTTGCGGCTTTTCAAACCCCAAACCAGCCCCACGACACAAGCGGGGCGGAAATTGGAGCGGGTGAAGGGAGTCGAACCCTCGTCTTCAGCTTGGAAGGCTGTGGCTCTACCGTTGAGCTACACCCGCATTATCCTTCGAACCCACAATGTTTCGGAAGCCGAGGTACAGTCGAAGCGCCCAAAACTAGTCTTTTATTACGCCGGCTGGCTCGGTTTGGCTTGGATCCACCCTTCGGAAACTGGTGGAGGGGGTTGGATTCGAACCAACGTAGACCGAAGTCAACGGGTTTACAGCCCGTCCCTTTTAACCACTCAGGCACCCCTCCGGACCGCCAATCGAGTGACGTGCTTATGGATTTGAATTTCCGAATATGTATGAAACCGCGCCGTACGCCCTGCAAAGCTGACTTGCCAACCGATCCCTTGAGTCACATGCTCCGCTCATGAACAAAGGCCCCCGAGCGCCGGAATCGGTTGCTTGCGGCGTTTCAGAGGCTTTTTTCACGTGTGTTGCGTGGCTCAAGGTGGCGGAATATAAGCGCTCCCATGGTAAAGCGCAAGCGTTCAAACACGCGAAAATCCGCCGAATCTGGGGAAACCTATCACGATCCGCATGCCGGACGTCAAAAGGCCTCACGGAACCGGCCTAAAGGCCAGTCAAATGCTGACATTTGGCTATTCGGCACCCACGCGGTCGCCGCGGCCCTGGCCAATCCGGAGCGACGCATTTCCCGCTTTCTGGCCACCAAAAACGCTCTCGACAGCATCGAGATCGACTCGAGTCTGCCATTTGAGCTCTGCGAATCAGCAAATTTGAGCCGCATTTTGCCGCCCGGCGCGGTCCATCAGGGGCTTGCGGTGCTGACGGCGCCCCTGCCCGACCAGCCACTCGATGTTCTGGCGCCCAATCCTGAGGCGCCTGGGCAGATAGTCCCAGGTCATACAGTCATCGTCCTCGATCAGGTCACGGACCCGCATAATGTGGGGGCGATTATGCGCTCTAGCGCGGCATTCGGGGCCAAGGCCGTCATCCAGCAATCGCGGAACGGCGCACCCGCCACCGGCACGTTGGCGAAAGCGGCTTCCGGTGCGCTGGAATGGATTCCGCTCATCAATGTCACCAACCTCGCCCGCGCCCTGCGGGAACTTGCCGACTGGGGTTACTTCCGGATTGGACTTACCGATGAAGCCCATTTGACCTTGGGCGAGGCCGACACATCAGGCCATGTGGCGCTCGTGCTCGGCGCCGAAGGAAAAGGACTGCGCCAGCTCACGCGGCAGAATTGCGACGTGATGGCCAAACTGCCAACCACCGGCGCGCCGGCCAGCCTCAATGTGTCCAACGCCGCCGCCGTCGCGCTTTACGAAGTGACGCGCGAAAACTGACAAGAAAGATGTCATTGCGAGCCACCGTTTGGGTGGCGAAGCAATCCAGGGGCAAGGCGTCCGGAACAAGCTGCTCTGGATCGCTTCGTCGCTATATGCTCCTCGCCATGACAACAAAAAAAGACACAAAAGAGGTTTGTCAGCCCTTCTGTTCGTACTGAAGCACGTCCCAGTGTTCTGCCATCATACCGTCTTCGACGCGGAAAACTTCCGTCGTGTGCGTCAGCCGCGGCGCGCCATCGGGCATCTCATTGCCGGACCATTCGCATAGCAACCACACCATGTCGTCTTCGGCGTTGATCAGTTTCACATCGCATTTGACGTTCGGCCAGGCGCTATGCATCTGGCGGATTAAGCCCTGCAATCCGGCAAGCCCCTGGGGCACGTTAGGATTATGCTGAATGTAGTTCTCTTTGTAGAACTTCGCCGCCAAATCGGCGTCACCGCCATTCACGATCTTCTCGAAAATTTCCAAAACAATTTCTTTGTTCTTGGCTGCCGTATCCGTCATGCGCTTTTCCTCTACCGGTTGTTTGACCTCCATGCTGCCACAAAATTCCTGCAACTTCAGCGGCCCTGAGTGCAAATGCACGCGGGTTTTTCCGATTGTGGTTGAGGTGCGCGATCTTCCGCCTTTTACTAAGGCACTTTTGATTTTCATAAGAACGCAAAAGCGCCTTCGGCCTTTGTGTTACCGCGTTTCCGGACGGTGAACCGCTACACACTTCACCTGGAAACGCTCTAAGCAAAACAACGTCGCGGGAGAGAATGCATGACCGAATTAGAGCGCCAGGAAGAAGTCAGTTTGATCAATCCGGAAATACAGGAATGCCCGTACCACGCCTATCAGCGCTTGCGCGACGAAGCGCCCGTTTACAAAGATCCAATCACCGGATTTTACATCGTCACCCGTTATGACGACATTCGCCGTGTACTGACGGACCCGGAACACTTCAGCAATCAGATGTTCAGCCGCGAAGACTCGAACTTAAATTCGGAGCGCGTGCGGCGTGGCACACAATTATTTAAAGACAAAGGCTGGGTGCCTGCCCCAACGCTCGCCGGGCGGGACGATCCCAATCACAAACAAATGCGCGCCATGTTCGACAAAGCCTTCCGCGCCGGCCGCATCAAAGAACTGGAACCCTTCGTTGAAGAAACGGCCTACAAGCTGTTTGACGATTTCATCGACGATGGTCATTGCAACTGGGTCCGGCAATTTTCCATTCCCCTGCCCTTGATCATTATCGGGCGTCAAATGGGCGCCAAAGACGAAGATCTTTGGAAGATCAAGGAATGGACCGACGCCTTCTTCAAACGCATCGGCATGATGTTGTCCGAAGAAGAAGAAATGGAAACCATCGAAAAAGAGATCGAAGCACAGCATTATTTCCAGCCGATCTTCGAGCGCTTGCGCAAAGAACCAAATAACACGCTGCTCAGCGACCTCGTCAACACGGTTATCGAGGAATGGGGCCGTCCGTTGACGGACAATGAGCTTCATGCGGAGATGATGGCCGACACGTTTGTCGGCGGCAGCGAAACCACCACCAATGCCCTTTCCGCCGGTATGCAGCTTCTCATCGAAAACAAAGACGTGTGGGAGCAGCTCAAATCCGATCCCGACAAATATATGAAAACCTTTGTGGAAGAAGTGCTGCGCCTGGAATCGCCAGTTCAGAGCCTGATGCGAGCTGCCGCGAAGGACGTGGAACTGCACGGCGTAACAATCCCGAAAGGCGCCATCGTCAATGTGCGCTATGCCGCCGCCAATAGAGACGACCGCCATTTCGATTGCCCTGAAAAGCTTGACCTGGAACGCAAGAATGCCGGCTCGCACATGGCGTTCGGCTCCGGCAGCCACCACTGCTTGGGCGCACCGCTTGCCCGCCGCGAACTCTATTGGGGCTTCAAGGCTCTGGTAGACAATGTGGACGACATGTGGTTCGCGGAAAACAAGAATGATTTCAAACACCATCCGCATTATCTGCTACGTTCCTTGAAAGAACTGCATATCGAATTCAAAAGGAAATAGGGAGACATCGGTTTGGCAAAGGCAGACAAATACGTCGTCCGGACATCCGAAAAGACGGCAAACGACAGTTTTCCTTTCCAGCACCCCTTCAATCCCGATTCTCAACTGGGACTTCTGCCTCTGTCCGATTTCGTCGGCATGGAAAGACTTGGCGTCAGCGTAGGGCGCATCCCTCCGGGTAAGGAGGGTTTTCTTCCCCATGCCCATATGGCACAGGAAGAATTCATCTATATCCTCGAAGGCACCGGCACCTTGTCTCTGGACGACGAGGTAACAACGCTTAATCCGGGCGACTTTGTGGGATTTCCAACCGACGGGCTGGTGCATCACCTTGCGAACAATGGCACCAACGACCTTGTCTACTTAATGGGCGGCGAGCGGACCACAACGGAGGTGTCCGATTTTCCTACCCTGGACATGAAAGGCTTCTGGGCCAATGGCGAGATGCGCTATGTCAAAAACGAACATGCCGCCCCGCTGAAACCCGAGGACTTCGTCGCGAAGGACGACGGTTAGGCCACTTCCGTGAACAAGCCACCAAGCCTTCGTTGAAACTACGTCCGAAAATCAGCTGCGTTAACCCTGTCACGCCCATGTATTTCGCATGGGCGCATGGGGTTGATCCAATTTTTCGAGAAATACCCCCTTTCCACCGTCTTCGCCGCGCGCGCAAAAGCGGACTCACGAACGCTTGTTGTAGGGAGGTGGTCGCAGTTCACTAAAGGCTGTCATCCCAAGGAGCGCCGCAATGGCGCGAGCTTGGGATCCATACTCCGCAGCGAGGGCCGCTTGGATCGCTCTGGCTTTTGAAGCGCAAACGGACCAGCACAACAGCAGTGACGGTGGTTATGGACCCCAGACAAACGCGCTCAACTTCTTTGGCGCGTTTTCTGGGGTGACAAGATTAATAAGTCTCCAGCGCCATGGATTTTCTCCCGCTGACGCGTGAGCTTCACTTATCAAAGAGCGGCCTCCGAAAAGAAGCTTACGCCCACTTGCCTGTAACAACAAGCGGCGCCTGCCTAGCCCGACTTTCGGAAAAAAGGGGTCAGAGCCCTTTTTGCTCTTTTTACTAAGTTGCAGCGCCTTCCGTTTCCTCCGGCGCACCGCCGAAGCGTTCGACCCAGGCAGCCAAGTCGTCGTCCTCAATCTTGCGGAAGAGAACATCAGGCACCTCAAACGAGGTGCCGGGCTTGAGCGCAGTCAGTTCCGCCGCCACATCGCCCGACGGCCAGGCGAGCGGCTCGCCGTCGATCCCTAACGCTTCCCGCAGTTTGAGAGACGTGTTTGGAATAACCGGCGCGGACAGCAAGGCGAACAGACGGATCAAATTGATGCCCGTGCGCACGCCCACGGCGGCGGCATCCTTATCTTCCTTGAACACGGCCCAGGGCGCCGCCTTAGTGAGGTATTCATTTCCAGCCGCCCAAATGGCCCGCAGCTCGCTGAACGCTTTGCGGAACTGCATTTCCTCCAGAAGATCCGTATACGCCTTAACTCTTGTGGAGAGTTCGCGTTCAAGTTCCGCCTCATTATCGCCTGGCGCACCGCCATCCGGCACTTGTCCGTCAAAACGCGACCGCGTGAACTTCAAAATACGGTTCACGAAATTACCCAACACGTCGGCCAGGTCTTTGTTTACGACGCTTGCGAAATGATCCCAGGTGAAAGACACATCGGACCCTTCCGGCGCATTGGCCATCAGGTAATAGCGCCAATAATCCGCCGGCAGAATATCCAACGCATCCTGCATGGAAACGCCACGTTTCTGGCTCGTCGAAAATTGACCGCCATAATAATTGAGATAATTGAACCCTTTGATCACATCCACGCGCTTCCAGGGTTCGCGGCTGCCGATCAATGTGGCCGGAAAGCCCACTGTGTGGAAAGGCACATTGTCTTTCCCCATGAACTGGACATAACGCACATCATCCGCCGCCTCGCCATACCACCAGGATTTCCAATCGCGGTTTTCCCCTTCCGGTGCCGCTTCGGCCCATTCCTCAGCACAGGCGATATATTCGATGGGCGCATCGAACCACACATAGTAAACCTTGTCTTCAAAGCCCGGCCACTTGCCGTCATGGGACACCGGAATACCCCATTTCAAATCCCGCGTGATGCCGCGGTCCTGAAGGCCTTCGTCCAGCCATTTGTACGCAATGGACGACACCAGATGCGGCCAGTCTTTCTTGCTGTCGATCCAAGCCCGCAACTCGTCCACCAGGGCCGATTGCTTCAAATACAAATGCTTGCTTTCCCGCACCTCCAGATTGGAGGAGCCGGACACCGTGGACCGCGCATTCAACAAATCGGTCGGATCCAACACACGGGTACAGTTTTCACACTGATCGCCCCGGGCAAATTCATAGCCGCAATGGGGGCACGTGCCCGTGATATACCGGTCCGGCAGAAAGCGTCCGTCATCGATGGAATATACCTGGCTGATCACGCGCTCTTCGACGAAACCGTTCTCCGCCAGCGTATCGGCGAAATGCTGCGTAAGCCTGTGGTTCTGCGGATTCGAGGAACGCCCCCAATGATCCCAGCTCAAGCCGAACCGGGCGCCAATCTCCTTCTGCACCTCGTGGCGTTCGGCACAATATTGTTCCACGGAAAGGCCTGCTTCCAACGCCCCCAGCTCCGCCGGCGTGCCATGTTCGTCCGTCGCACACAGGCACAGCACCTCATGGCCCCGCTGCCGCTGAAAGCGGGCATACACATCCGCCGGCAGCATGGACCCCACCAGATTGCCGAGATGTTTGTCGCCGCTAATGTACGGCAAGGCGCTTGTGATCAATATGCGTGTCATAATTCGTCTCTACACCCCATGAGGGGCGGTTGGGGAAAGCCGGGTCAAAAGCGTTGCCAGGGCGGTCAAATCGCCTCATCCTACTCTCTTTTGATGGCGCTGGACCTTATCCCCTCACCATCAAATAGCAAGTTATATGAGACCTTAAAAAAGAGGCATCAAGATGGATTTTTCGGGCATTAGCATTTGGGCGGTTTTGGCGGCATCGGTGCTGGGCATGGCCATCGGAGCGGTTTGGTATTCTCCCATCCTGTTTGCCAATCCTTGGATGGAGGCGTTGGGGAAAAAGCCTGAAGAGATGGGCGACCCCATGAAAGCCATGGCGGCCATGCCCTTTAACGTGATTGCCACCGCCTTCGTCATCGCCTTCTTGATGAGCGCGCTCAGCCTATCAGGCGCTTTGTCCGGTATTATATTAGGGACACTGGTGTGGGCGGGGTTTGCGCTGACGAGCCACGTTAACCTGTTTTTGTTCGAGGGCAGAAAAACATCTCTGTTTTTGATTAATATTGGTCATTTGTGGGTCACCTACGTGCTGATGGGCATCGCCATCGGGTTGATTCAAGGTTGATATGGCATCACCTGCCCACTCCCCCTCCCAAACCACCCACAGGGTACCCTTAACGGGTGGTTTGGGAGGGGGAGCGGGCAGGCCGAGCCGATAATTTTATGCCTAGACAGAAGCCGGGCCAGCAGGCAGGTTTGCCGCTGTTTCCATTTGTACGCGTCACATTACGAGACTGAATGAACCAACAAGCCCCCAAACAGCGGCGGACGTTTTCCGCCCACCTCCAGCGCAACCTATTCGTCGGTGTACTGACGCTTATCCCCATCGCCGTCACCTGGTTCGTCATCAACATCCTGTTGGGATTGATGTCGCAACTGGGCACACCGTTCGTGCGCATTTCGGTAAGCTTCATCGAACCCTACCTGCCCAGCGCCATTGACTGGTTGGAGAACCCCACTTTTCAGTCCGCCGTGGCGATCTTAATGGTGATCCTTCTGATTTACTTTATCGGCTGGGCGGCCACCTTGGTCGTCGGCGCCAGGGTCATTCGCGCCTTCGAACGGATCTTGGAGCGCATTCCCTTCGTTCAAACCATTTATGGCGCCACAAAGCGGCTGATGGGCGCCCTTCAGCAGAAACCGGACGGTGTGCAACGCATTGTTCTCATTCAGTTTCCAAGCGATCAAATGCGCACGGTAGGTCTCGTGACCCGCACCTTCCGGGATGAAGCCACAGGCGAGGAACTGGCGGCTGTGTATGTGCCCACCACCCCCAATCCCACATCCGGCTATTTGGAAATCGTCCCTGTGTCGAAAATCGTCTCCACCGAATGGACCATGGACGAAGCCATGGGCTTTATTATGTCGGGAGGCGCCGTCGCACCGTCCGACGAAATCACCTATTCCAAGAGCCGGGGTGGACAGATCACCGACATAAAGCCGCCAGAGCAAGATGACTGAACCATCTGCACCATCGCTGTCCGCGTTGGTGGTCATTCACAATGAAGAAGAGAGCCTGCCCGCCTGCTTGGACAGTTTACAGTTTGCCGATGAGATCATGGTCGTGCTTGACCGCTGCACGGACGGCTCAAAGGCCATCTGCGACCGATACAATGCCAAAACCCTTGAAGGGGCATGGGAAATCGAACATGACCGGCGCAATGCGGGTATCGATGCCTGCACTGGCACATGGATACTGGAAATCGACGCGGATGAGCGGGTGACAACAGGCCTTGCTCAAGAAATCCGTGAGCGGATTAAATCCGCCGATCCCGGCTGTTATCTGATCTGGTTCAACAATTTTGTCGGCAAAAGGCACATCGCTCATGGCTGGGGCGCCTATAATGGTGTGTCCGCGAAATACGCTCTCTTTTCAAAAGGCAACAAGGTGTGGGGCAAAGCGCGCGTGCACCCGCCGATCACGCTTACCGGCGCCAAGGGTGAACTGTCCGGACGCATCGACCATTATGTAGACAACGATCTCACCGACATGTTTGCGCGCCTCAACGGATATTCCCTGCGGGCGGCCCAAGACATGGTGGAGCACGGTACCATCCCAACCAGATGGAAAATCTTCCGCCGCTTCTTTTCCCGCGGATATAAGTCGTATATCGCGCGAAAGGGGTATAAAGAGGGCGGTATGGGTATTGCCCTTGCCCTATTTTCGGCGCTCTACCCTGTTTTGAGTTATCTCAAGGCAAAGGAGTTTGAGGCAAAAGGCGATTTGAGCTAACAGCCCCCCAGATCTTCCCATGGCGCATATCGTATTTGCAGATGACGGCATTGTCTTCGACGGCACGACGCCCGAGAAAGGCCCTCTTGGCGGGGCGGAATCGGCGCTGATCTGTCTGGCCGAAACCTTAGCCGCGCGTGGTCACCGGGTCTCGGTCCGCAACAATTGCCAGGGTGCCATTGAGCACAAGGGTGTTCATTGGGCGCCGATCGATCAACCGGTTTACGACCCTATAGACCTCTATATCGCGAACCGCAACGCCATGTTGCTGGACCGTTTCGCGGAGGCCAAGCGCACCGTATTTTGGATTCACAACCCGGCTCAGTTCTTAGTGAAGCCACGCTATTTGTGGCCCTTGTGGCGCCACCGCCCGGCCATCATTTTTTCAGGTGCCTATCACAAATCCACCTATCCCGGATGGGCACCCAGCGGCGACCGTTTGATCATTCCCTATGGCATCGATCCGATTTTTCTGGATGGAGCCACACGCAACGCGCCCCCGCCCTGCGCCATCTTCACATCCAATCCGCTGCGTTCGCTGAATTGGCTGCTCGATCTTTGGGAAAACCAAATCCACCCCCAAGTACCGGATGCCGATTTGATGATCTTTTCCGGCCAGCGCACGTACGGCACCGCCGGAGACGCCAAAGCCGCGCGCATGGCGGATGTGCTGGTGCGGGCGAATGCCCTTAAAGAATATGGCGTGAAACTGCGCGAGCCGGTTTCCAAAACCGAGCTGCGTGAAGCGCTCACCGCCTCACGTGTGATGCTCTACAAAGGCGACCCGGGAGAGACGTTCTGCCTGGCATTGGCGGAAGCTCAAGCTATGGGCGTGCCCGCGGTGGTGCAGCCTATCGGATCCGTGGGCGAACGCGTCGCCCATAACCAAACCGGTGTTGTCGCCACATCCGATGAGGATTTTGCGGCGGCCGCCATTCAACTGCTGCGCGACGATAGCCACTGGCAGCAATTTCATGACGCTGCATTAACGACACAGAAACAGTGGACCTGGCAAAAAGCAGCTTCCGGATTCGAAAATTTGATTGGCACTTTCTGATCCGCGTGGAACACTAAGGTGCATCAAGCTGGGGATTCGGGGCAAATACGCCTGCGTTGGGACGCGTCCGTATATTGGGCGCGGAAAAACGCCCATGGAGCGCGCAACTACAAAAGACGTTCGCCGTGTGGGCTAACAGGCAGGTTCGGGAGACAGAGTGAGGCTCGGCCACAGTGTTGTCAGTGTTGTCCATGCCTAAACATCGCCGGTTGCGACTTTCCTGGTTCTTGAGACGATGTCTCTCAAGCGGTGAAGGTGTGCGTCGATGTCATCTAAAGCAAGTTACCGTGCCCTTGGCGGCGCTCTTTTGCGCCGGTTGCATCTACACGGTGGAAGAAGTGTTCTACGCCCAAAACCACGCGACGGAAGCGTTGATGTGGGCCCTGAGCAATCCTGACCTTGCCGAAAAAGACCTTGAGAAGCTGGTAAAAGCGGAAGAAAAACTGATAGCCGCTTGCCACCCGGTAAACCGTCTGGCGACCACCACGCTGGACGGCAAAAGCGTGACCGTGACGGAAGGCGTGGAGGCCAATTCCGCCAAAACCTCTTGCGCAAGACAGGTCAAAAAGGTGGAAAAAATGCTTTGGGAAATCGATCCGGAAGTGGCCGCCGCCTATTGGGAGTGTAAGGGATGCGCCCTGAAAACAAAGGTAGCGGACAGCGAGAGTGCGTCTGACGGATAATGTCCGGCCGCCCGGACATGAAAATTCAGTTGCGTTGGCGGACAAACTGCCGTATCCGAGGCTCCTTCTCTCGCCCTATGGGCCGGCTTAGCTCAGCTGGTAGAGCACCTGATTTGTAATCAGGGGGTCGGGTGTTCAAGTCACCCAGCCGGCACCATAACACCCCCCCCCCGAAAATCCAAGAAAAACAGTAGTCTAGCTTTGAGTCGTAACGCGATTGTTTATGCGTCGAGTACGCAGGAATACGCACCAAAACGTGAACATGCCGTTGCTGAGCCGTTGCTAGAAATGAAAAAGAAACTTTCTGTTCCTCTGATCACCAAAACGCCCCCCGGACCGAAGGACAAGTTGTTCTGGGATACAGATGCCCATGGTTTGGGTCTCAAGATCACACCGGCGGGACGATCCGCCTAAGGAACTTCTCGATCTCCTCAACATCAGAGCAAGCGAAGAGACAAAACGCAGCCGGGCGTGGCCTAAGACACCGCAAGCTATGGGGATGGCTCTTGTCAGAATCTGTCCGATGCTTCGCCGCTTGGGCTACACTATTGAGAAGCCCAAGAAATCGGGAAATCGGACTTGGATTATCCGTAGCATTAAACCGACCTAATGATTGTACGGGAGTTAATCCTGTCAGCCACGCGTCAGCGAGTCGAAACACACACAACAATCGACGACGACGCTATCGGCGAGGCGACACCAGTAGATCCTAACTATGGACTTGGTACGATATCCAAGTAATCGACCCTTACCATCTCACCTCCCGCACGCGTTCCGACAATCTGAATTGAGTCGCCTGGGGCTAGAGACACATTGGTCGCGATGACCGCCGAGGTCTTATTCGCCGCCGATGCCGTCGAAGAGCCAAGGGATTGATCGAACACCTTGCTGCCAATCGCGCTGCCGTTAACATTCACCACCGCGGACGCTGTTCCGTCATTTTCATCAAAGTACCCAAGGGTGATGTCATACGTTCCAGCAGACCCTGCGAATGTCGATGTTGCCGTTCCAACCGTGGCACCGGTTCCTGTTTCAATCCCGAAGAATATGAACGAGGGCAGCCTTACGATTTGATTGTTCGAGGCAACACCAGAGACCGTGTCTGTCTGGAACCCGGTCAGGCTCATATCCTCTGTTTCAATGCGGACGGGTTGTGCCGCCGCTTGAACATCGACGCTCACCGTAACAGCAGAACTTGTTCCACCATTCCCATCGTTGGCTGTGTAATCGAAACTGGCAGCTCCAGTGTAACCGGTGTTCGGCGTGAACAAGACATCGCCGTTTACATCCAACGAGGCGGTACCATTCACCGCGTTGGCCACCGATGCGATCGTTAGAGTATCATTTTCCGGATCGGTATCATTCGCCAATAAAGTAGAGGCCAGGAATGTCGTCGCTGTGTCTTCTGTCGCAGTCACCGAATCCGCGACCGCCGTTGGCGCATCGTTCACCGCGGTTACACCAATCGATACCGTCGCCGAACTCGCACCCCCGTTTCCATCGGAGATGTCATAGGTAAAGCTGTCGGAGCCCGCATAATTCACATTCGGCGTGTACTGCACATCTCCATTTACGTCCAGCGAGGCGGTTCCATTCGTGGCGGCCCCCAGTGCCGTAATGGTCAATGTATCGTTTTCCACATCCGTGTCATTGGCCAACAAGGTCGATGCGAGAATTGTCGTCGGCGTATCTTCCGTCACCGTCAGCGAGTCGCCAGCCGCAACCGGCGCATCATTCACGCTGGTTACGGTTACCGTCACCGTGGCCACATTCGTCCCACCGTTTCCGTCATCGGCTGTGTAGTCGAAACTGGCTGTACCGGCGAAATTCGTCGCCGGTGTGAACAGAACATCACCATTCACATCCAGTGAAGCGGTACCATTTACGGCGTTCGCCACCGACGCAACGGTCAAAGTGTCATTTTCAGGATCCGTATCATTCGCCAACAAGGCTGACGCCAGAATGGTTGCCGGCGTGTCTTCGGTCACCGTTGCCGAATCCGCGACCGCCACTGGGGGATCGTTCACCGTTTGCACCTGGACACTCACCGAAACAGAGCTTGTCCCGCCATTGCCGTCGTTTGCTGTGTAGTCGAAGCTTGCCGCCCCTACGTAGCCGGCATTCGGCGTAAATGCCACGTCACCATTCACATCCAGCGAAACCACGCCATTCGTAGCGCTGCCTACGGCGGATATGGTCAGTGTGTCATTATCCGGGTCCGTGTCGTTGGCCAACAGCGCCGATGCCAAAATGGTTGCAAGCGTGTCTTCGGTCACCGCCACAGTATCGGCGACAGCTGTGGGAAAATCGTTCACAGCTGTCACACTAACCGTAACAGTCGCCGTACTGGTTCCACCATTACCGTCATCGGCCGTGTAGTCGAAACTCGCTGCTCCAGAGAAGTTTGCATTCGGCGTGAACAGCACATCGCCATTCACATCCAATGATGCGGTGCCATTGGCCGCATTGGCGACCGACGCGATTGTCAGTGTGTCGTTATCCGGATCCGTATCGTTGGCAACAAGAGACGATGCCAGAATGGTTGTCGGTGTGTCCTCCGAAATCGTCGCAGTGTCCGCGACGGCCGTTGGCGGATTATTGTTGGCCGCTGCATTCACAATGATATCCAGATAGTCGATCCTGGCGAACTCACGAACACTCGTATTACCGGAAATCTGGATCGTATCGCCGCTTGTAAGCGCTATTGCCGTTGCGACAACGGTTGAGGTTTTCGTTGCGGCCGTCGCGCGGGCGGACCCAAGCTGTTGATCGAAAGTCACCGATCCCACAGGTGAACCATTAACCGATACATCGACTGTCGACGTTCCGTCGTTCTCGTCGAAATACCCTAGAACAAGATCAAAGGTTCCGGCTTGACCGCTATACGTATAGGTCGCCGTGCCGGAAAATGGGGGCAGCGCGGATTCAAAGCCAATAAACTCCAGATAAGGCAAATGAATAATCTGGTCGTTTGACGCAACTCCAACGACGCTTTCCGTGTTGAAACCGGTCAACGTCATGGATTCCGCCTCAACACGAACCAATTGGGGCGCTGCCTGCACATCAACCGTCACCGTAGCGGAACTTGTGCCCCCATTGCCGTCATCGGCGGTGTAGTCAAAGCTTGCGGTACCAATAAAGGCCGCATTCGGTGTAAACAACACATCACCACCGGCATCCAATGACGCTGTTCCATTAACCGCATTAGCAACCGAAGCAATTGTCAATGTATCGTTTTCCGGATCGGTGTCGTTCGCCAACAAGGCAGATGCCAGGATTGTCGTTGGCGTATCTTCCAAAATGGTTGCATTGTCCGAAACCGCCATCGGGGCGTCATTAACCGGCGATACATTGACGGTGACCGTCGCGGTGGCACTACCGCCATTACCATCGCCAGCTGTGTAATCAAAGCTCGCCACACCGGCATAATCGCTATTTGGGGTGAACAATACGTCACCGTTCACATCAAGCGCAACCGAACCGTTGGTGCCATTCCCCACCGACGTAATTGTAAGTGGATCACTTTCGACGTCCGTATCATTCGCCAGCAGGGTCGATGCCAGAATTGTCTCAGGCGTGTCTTCCGTTGCGGTCACCGAATCCGCGACGGCAACAGGCGGATCGTTTACGGCTGTAACGTCAACAGCCACCGATGCCGTGCTGGTCCCTCCATTCCCGTCATCTGCTGTGTAATCAAAGCTGGCCGCCCCCACATAGTCCGCGTCCGGCGTAAACAGCACGTCGCCGTTTACATCCAGCGAGGCGGTTCCGTTCACGGCATTCCCCACCGAAGCGATCGTGAGCGTATTGTTTTCCGGATCGGTGTCATTCGCCAGCAAAACAGATGCCAGAATAGTGGTTGGTGTGTCTTCGACCACTGTGGTTGAGTCAGCCACTGCCGTTGGCGGATCGTTGACCTCCTGGACCTCGACATTGGCGGTTCCGGTGCTGCTGCCCCCGTTGCCGTCGTCCACTGTGTAATCAAAGCTGGCCGGCCCCACATAACCCGCATTCGGGGTGAACTGAACATCCCCGTTCACATCTAAGCTGGCTGTCGCGTTGACGGCATTGGTAACCGACGTGACAGTGAGCGTATCGTTTTCCGCATCCGTATCATTCGAGAGCAATGTGGATGCCGGGATTGTCGTGGGAGTATCTTCGGCTGCCGTCAAGGAATCGGCCACCACTACCGGTGCATCGTTCACAGCCGTCACATCGACCGTGACGGTCGCGGTATCAGTACCGCCATTGCCGTCATCCGCCGTGTAATCGAAACTTGCCGTGCCGAAAAAGTTCGAGTCAGGTGTGAACAGCACGTCCCCATTCACGTCCAGAGAGGCCGTACCATTTGACAGGTTCCCGACCGACGCAATTGTCAGCGTATCGTTTTCCGGATCGGTATCATTTGCAAGCAAAGACGATGCGAGCAGAGTCGTTGATGTGTCTTCGACAACGGTGACGGAATCCGCAACTGCCGCCGGTGGGTCATTAACCGGTGTCACATCCACCGTTACTGTCGTTGTGCTGGTACCACCGTTACCGTCATCGGCCGTGTAGTCGAAAGCCGCGGCGCCAACATAACCAGCATCGGGTGTGAACAGCACATTGCCATCTAGGTCGAGCGCGGCCGTACCATTTGACGGGTACGCAACAGAGGCGATCGTCAACGTGTCGTTGTCCGGGTCCGTATCGTTCGCAACCAATGTCGACGCCAAGATAGTTGTCGGCGTATCCTCCGGCACCGCTACGGCATCCGCCACCGCGGTTGGCACATCATTAACCGGTGTGACGTTAACAGTCACTGTCGTCGTATTCGTGCCGCCGTTCCCGTCATCGGCGGTGTAGTCGAAGCTCGCCGCTCCCGCAAAATCCGCCGCCGGTGTGAAAACAACATCGCCGTTCACGTCTAGAGAAGCCGTGCCATTCACGGCGTTGCTGACAGAGGCGATCGTCAGCGTATCATTCTCCACATCGGTGTCGTTCGACAACAAGGTCGCCGCAAGAATGGTTGCTTGCGTGTCCTCTACTGTCGTTGCCGTATCGGCAACTGCAACCGGAGCATCGTTGACCGGCGTGACATCAACAGTCACGCTTGCGGTACTTGTTCCGCCATTTCCGTCGTCAGCGGTATAGTCAAAGCTTGCGGCCCCAACATAGTCCGCATTTGGCGTGAACACGACGTCGCCGTTCACGTCCAGAGAGGCCGATCCATTCACGGCAGCTCCCACCGACGCTATCGTCAATGTGTCATTTTCCGGGTCGGTATCATTCGCCAGCAATGACGAAGCCAAAATGGTTGTTGGTGTGTCTTCAGCAAGAGTGGCCGTGTCTGCCACGGCTGTTGGCGCATCGTTCACGGCATTCACAGTAACCGATACTGTTCCGGTCGCGTTGCCGCCATTTCCGTCCGTAACCGTGTAGCTGAAACTATCCGCGCCTGCAAAGTCCGCATTCGGTGTATAAGTGACACTGAGATTGTCCAAAGCGACCGTAACGGTGCCGTTCGTGCCGTTTGTCGCCGAGACAATGGTGAGTGTATCAGCCTCAGCATCCGTATCGTTGGCCAGCGGCGTCACAACTACAGCAGTTTCCTCGTCTGTCGTGACATTGTCGTTAACGGCCACAGGCGCATCGTTAACCGCGTTGACAGTTACAGTCACTGTTGCAGAGGCACTACCGCCATTTCCATCGGATGCGGTGTACGTGAAACTGTCCGCACCGGCAAAATCCGCGTTCGGTGTGTACGTCACACTAAGACTGTCTAATGCTACCGTTACAGTGCCGTTTGTGCCGTTCGTAGCTGAAGCAATCGTCAGAGGATCGTTTTCCGCATCCGTGTCATTCGCCAGAGGACTGATGGTGACGGCATTGTCTTCATCCGTCGTCGCGCTGTCATCGACTGCCACCGGTGCGTCATTCACGGCGTTGACAGTCACTGCCACGCTGGCTGTGTCGCTACCACCATTTCCATCAGAGACCGAATAGGTGAAACTGTCGGCGCCGCTGTAGCCAGCGTTCGGCGTATAGGTGAGGCTGAGATTGTCGGGCGCGAGACTGACCGTCCCATTGGCGCCGTCAGTTGCGGACGCAATCGTTAGATTGTCACCGTCCACGTCCGTGTCGTTTGCCAACGGCGTGACTGTCACCACACTGTCTTCGTCAACCGTTGCCGTATCATTGGCCGCTGTGGGTGCATCGTTCACCGCAGCCACATCGATCGTCACTGTCGCCGAATTGGTCCCGCCATTGCCATCATCGGCGGTGTAGTCAAAATTTGCACTGCCAGCGAAATTTGCATCTGGCGTGAACAGAACATCACCGTTCACATCCAATGCCGCTGTCCCATTGACAGGACTTGCTACCGACGACAGCGTTAGCGTGTCATTCTCGGGATCGGTATCGTTGGCCAACAATGTCGCCGCCAATATGGTTTCCGGCGTGTCTTCCGTTGCGGTCGCCGAATCCGCGACGGCAACAGGCGGGTCGTTTACCGGACTAACGGTCACAGAGACGTTGGCCGTGTCGCTGCCGCCATTCCCGTCTGAGATCGTATAGGTAAAGCTGTCCGCCCCTGAATATTCAGCATTTGGCGTGTAGGTTACGCTCACCCCATCCACCGCCACGCTGACTGTGCCGTTGGTGCCGTTCGTCGCGGCAGTAATTGTTAGGGTGTGTCCATCAACATCCGTATCATTGGCAAGCGTTGTGATTACGGCCGCTACGTCTTCATCTGTTGTCGCCGTATCGTCATTGGCGACAGGTGCATCATTAACGGCGTTGACCGTGACCGAAACCGACCCGGTAGCACTGCCGCCATTCCCGTCGGATACCGTATACGTGAAGCTATCGGCCCCCTCATAGTTTGCCGCCGGCGTGTATGTCACGCTGAGATTATCCACAGCGACACTCACTGTTCCGTTCGCGCCGTTGGTCGCGGAGGCGATGGTCAACGTATCGCCTTCCACATCCGTATCATTGGCAAGAGGGGTGATCGTAACAGCCGTGTCTTCGTCCGTTGTCGCCGTATCATTATTCGCGACGGGGGCATCGTTTACCGGGGTGACGGTTACCGAGATCGTAGCCGTCGCCGAGCCGCCGTTTCCATCAGAGATCGTATACGTGAAACTATCCGATCCGTTATATCCGGCATTCGGCATGTAAAGAATACTGAGGCCGTCCACAGCCACGTCAGCGGTACCATTTGTGCCGTTGGTGGCCGAAGCAATCGTCAACGTATCATTGTCAATGTCTGTGTCGTTCGTAAGCGGGTTTATCGTCACGAACTCGTCTTCGTTCACAACCGCCGTGTCGTCGACCGCCACCGGAGCATCGTTGGCGGCGGATACAGTGACGGTAACCGTCGCCGTGCTCGTTCCGCCATTGCCGTCGTCAGCGGTATAGTCGAAGGCCGCGCTGCCGAAGTAATCAGCATTGGACGTAAAGACCACATTGCCATTCACATCCAACACAGCACTGCCATTGATGACGTTTGCAACCGAGGCGATCGTCAACACGTCATTATCAGGGTCGGTATCGTTCGCCAGCAATGTAGCCGCCAATATGGTTTCCGGAATGTCTTCCGTTGCCGTGACGGCATCGGCCGCGGCGACAGGGTCGCCATTCACTGCTGAATTCACGGTGACCGTGATGGCCCCTGTGGCGTGGCCCCCTTCACCGTCACTGATGGTGTACGTAAAGCTATCCGTGCCGGCGAAGGACGCAGACGGCGTGTAAGTGAGGCTTGCACCGCCTGCGGCCACCGCCACGGTGCCATAGCTGCCGTTCGTCGCCGATGTGATCGTCAGCGGATCGTTGTCCGGATCCGTGTCATTGGCGAGGGCGCTGATCGTCACCGCGACGTCCTGATCCGTCGTGGCCGTATCGTTGTTCGCCACCGGGAATCCATTCCCCCCCGCCCCTGCAGCCCCAATAAAGGCCATCTCACAGCCAATACCGGTGAACACATGTTCCGAACTGGCAAGCCATGCATTGCTGTCACAATAGCCAACCGTGGAGTCGTAAATGAGGGTCGTGTTCGCGGTGCGCACCCTGTAATGCACGGTGCCGCCGATATTTTCCTGCACGGCGGAGAACGAACTTTGGACAACGCCGTCTGCATTGATTACCAGAAGAAACCCTTTAACCACGAGAACCGAGACCGTTCCCGTATCGGTCATGCCGTCCGCATCGGAAATCGAATAGGTGAATTCATCAAGCCCCACATAGGCCGTATTCGGCGTATACCGCACAACACCGGGAGAGATGATCGACGTCGTCCCATGGCTGCCGGCCGCAACGCTGTCCAGCGTGATCGCGTCGCCATCCGGATCCACATCATTCGACAAAACTGAAATATCGAGCGCGGTTTCGAACTCGACCCGCACGCGGTCCATCACCGCCACTGGCGTGCGCTTGAACTGCACCGTAATGTCGGCGGACGCCATGCCGCCATAGCCGTCGCTCACCGTGTAACTGACAGTTTTTGACCCGACAAATCCCGGATTTGGATCGAACTGAATCTGGGTTCCATTGTTGATGATCTGCGCCGTCCCGCCCGTGAATGGCGTGACGCCCGTAATCGTGAGCTGGTGACCGTCGGCATCCGTATCATTCTGCCGTGGATCGATAACCAATTGCGTATCCACCAATCCGGTTATCTGGTCCGCATTGGCGACGGGAGATTGATTGGCGTTAATCGTCAGCGAGACCGTGGCGGTGTCACTCCCGCCCCGCCCGTCTTCGATCGTGTAAGTGAATGAATCCGGCCCCAGGAAATCCAAATTGGGCGTGTATTCAAGCGTATTCCCATTCACCCTTACCAAGGTGCCGTTGCCCGGCGCCGTAAACGAAGCGACGGTCAATACATCATTGTTGCCGTCTGTGTCATTATCTGTCGGGTTGAACCTTCTGGTCTCATTTTGCACCAGTGTCAGCGTATCGTCGGCGGCCACGGGCGGCACATTGACCGGCACGTTGGATACCGTCTCGGACACCCGGTTGCCGGCGGCGTCGTGCACATAGTCCACTTGCGACCCGTCATCGTAGATGATGCGTATGAGCCGCCCCAATTCGTCATAATCGTATGTTTCCGCAACGGCAGCGCCCGCAAGGACCGTGAGTGCTGAAAATGCAAAGAGGGCCTGGCGGACACGGGCCACCACGCCGTTCGATTTCGATCGACCGTTAAGTTTTTGCATTCCGTAAAAGATCCTCGCACTCAAATAGTCAAAGGGGTGCATCAGGCACACCAATAGCGGCAACGTTTCCGGCATTCGAAAACGAACACAAACAAGCGCAAACCTGCTTACCGTGATACGCAATAGAGCGGCGATGCGCTCCGTACAAAGATTATCAATCGAGGAAGTTTTGTGTGACGGCCCAATGAGCAAGACAGCTCAAAAATATCACACGATAGAAAATCCCCCCACTGCACGAAGCGCACAATCGGCGTGTCCTTCGCGCGGCAATTCACACACACCTGTTTAGCGTGTGTCAAGTTAAAGTTTCCCGAAAATCGTTCACATTCTGCGCGTGTATAAATTTTCTTATTCAACACAGCAACATAGCGGAAAAAATAGTTATTCTGCTTACTGATTATTTTCATAAATCCGATTTCACAAAAACTTTGCAATTTCGGATTGTGAACTCAAAACGAGATTTTTCTGTTGACTCACTCATGCGTTGTGAGCAGCATTGCCGCCGAGAGTAACTTTGGGGGGACAGCTGTTTGCTTCCGGAATGGGAGCAACGCTATCGACAGGGGTTCATCCAACTATTCGTGTTCATGCGTTCTTTGAACTCTCTCAACAGTGACACATAAGCAATTCTCAGGGGTAAATCTCGGGAGTAAATCTCGAGCGCAAATCTCGAAGATGAGTCCTGGCCGTGATGACGACAGTCATGCACGCGCGCATATATGTGCGGCGCGCGGCCGGGGAAGTTTTATTTAACGTGGAGGCCGTCGATGTCCGCGAACGGTGGTGGTGTGTTTGGTTTTGGTGCGTTGACCTTAAAGAATCTTTGTCGGATGGGTACGGTTGGAACCGTTGCTCTGGCGGCCGCAACGGCCAATCTATTGTTGGACGACTATCCTGCGGCCGCGCAAGTCGTTGTTGAGGTTGATGGCACCCCGCCTCCACCGCAATCGTTTATTGAAGACACACTTCCAGCCATGCGGCTGCGCTCTATGCCGCTTATATCGCCTACAGATGCGTGGACATACTACCAAGCAAACGGAGGCAATACATCGCCGGCTGACCCGACACCAAACTATAGAATTGGCAGCTATGCGGCGAACGTTCTGGCAGCCCCATCCCTAATCCAGGAAAACATTCATGACAGTGTCGAGCTAACCCCCCTATTTGGTCTCCAGAAAGGCGCGGTGGGAGCGATTACGAATGGTACCGGCACAACGTTTGACATGGCGCACTTGGCCGTCAGCTTATTGCGGGTAAGCAGTGTTCCGGAGAGACCGATAACAGCCAACTATAAGTTTGGGACCGTGACGCTCAATGCGGAACAATTCGGCAAATGGTTTGGTGTTTTCGATAACCTTGATGAAGCGAATCAAACATTCACGGTTTCGGCCACAGCCGCCTGCAAAATCCTCGCCGATGGTGGATTTCCAGCCCAAATTAATGGCAACAGCCCATCAGATTGCAATATCAGCGGTAATCTCAGCACGGTTACCTTCTCTCACGTTTGGGTTAGCGGAACCATTGATGGCGCCCCATTCGAGTTCGACCCATCTTATAAGCAACACCGTTTGCATGCCGGTATCCCAAACTTAGCGGGCGCCTTAGGTCACTCGAGTGCCAAAACAACGGCATTGATGAACCTTATAAGCTGCTCCGCAAGCAACTGCACAAACTTCAATGCCAATGCCGTTAAGCCGGAGATTCAAACTCTCGCCGATAATCTGCTCACCTACATCAAAAACAACGATGAGAGTCTGCGTTTAGAAGGTTTGCTGGGCGGCAAAACGATTGAACATCTCACGAATGCAGATTTGTCGCTCCCAACCGGCCCGACCTATCAAGCAACGGCCACCTGGACTCAGCATATTCCCAACGTCTTCAGAACAACGGTTGTGATTGAAGACAGCGCGACAGTATATCAAAAGAGAGCCACTCAATCCGCGCCGCCGACAAACGGCTTTATCATCACAACGGTGACTTTTCCGCACGAGCTGAGATCAAACGTCTTTAACTTTTCAAAGACATTCTATGCCGATGAGATCAACGGCGAGCGCATTTGGATTGATCCCAAAAAAGTTTTCATTCTCCAAGACAACACGGTAACTCCTAACCGTTTCTATCCGGTGGCTCAGCATAAGCTCCGGATCGATACGGATATCTTCGAAATGAATCCATTGGACGGTGGTTTTTTCCTCAATCCGTATGCGCACTACAAATATGATATTGGTGCGATTGCCGAAGAACTCGGTGTTCCAGACGGGCAAAATTACAAAGGCCAGTTTCCGGTCCGCCTGACGTCGGTTCCGTTTAAAATCACGGTAAATCATCCCTATGCAGCAAATAACGGCACGGGCATGGACCGTGTCTATAAGCGCAAAGTCGATATTACGCATCCCGCCGTTCTTGTGGTTGGCCTTGGCGATACCACAGACCGTTGGGTCGAAGAAATCGCCCGCTACGCGTCTTTCCCGATATCGGCACGTACGGATATTCAGAATCAGAACAACGACAACTGGGCCGGATTCGAGCCCTATTCCACGGAAGCCTCACATGTAACCGGGGCCACCTGGCTGTCAGGTTTTTCAAAACTCGCAAAAATTCAAGAAGCCATCTCAAAATCAACGATACAGCATCACCACACAATCGGGTTTGTGATGCGCGACACCCAAAGCACCACAGTATCCGGGAACACTGTCGCTGGGTCGTTTGCGGAAACAATATCTCTAGATACAGCCGTAAGCGTTAATACACAGATAGACGCATCAAACCTGCGCCTGCCAACATTTCGCGTGCTTGCAAGTGGGGGCGCCGCGCTGGAAGGACTGGCCATTAGTGAGGTTTATGACTTCGCACAACCGTCAACGGTTGGTGGCTACGTGGCCGATTTGGGCGCGTCGAACAAAACTTTCCAAAACTACACCGCATCAGGCTCGGTGGTTGCGGCCCGCACATCTGCAATGGATGGTCAAAGCCCGGCGTTTTCCCTCGAAGAAAAAGACTACGTCAACCGCTACTACACCGGCGGTTTTGATGTCTTCATGGCCCTAAACCAAACGGGTGGGTCAGCCAACGCCCCGCAGCTTGGTTTTGGAACCGCTTCACCCAACAATTTCCTTCACAAGTTCCGAACCCTTATTGCAACCAAGACAGACGGAACCGAGATCGCTCATGCTCTCATTGACCGTTGGAACATTTTCAAAGGTGGCGCGGGCATACCGGAAGTCACTCATGATGGGTTTTCAAACCTTGGCCTCAACTATTCAGGTGCCCGCGCAGCCTCGGGAGCTGCTCTGACGGGTTTTGACGCAATCAGCGGAACACTTACGTACTCGCCGCCGGCCTATATTTCGGTTGGCAATGGCAGTTATCCTTACACCCTTAGTTTCCGGCAACATTTTAACTCCCACGACCTGAACAACTGGACGCACAATCTGGACAGCAAGGTTACCGTGGGCACAAATGTGTCGGTGTCGCTTGGGCGCAACCGCGCGCTTGATGCCGTCTGGGCCATTGCAGCCAGCTTCGCTGCCCTTGATGTTTACAGCGACGATGCCATCGACCATATGCTGGTCGGCGCCGTGGTGATGGACCAATGGGCGCGCGCCTCCGTTCATAATGTCGCCACGGTGAAACGCGGCACGGACGTGATACAGTTTTCCCGTGCCAGCGATGGCGCATTCATGGCCCCTCTTGGGCGCACGGAGTCGTTAACAATGGTCGGCACGGGGCCTGCCCGTTTCGCGCAAGATCTTTCGGGACAATCCTACGCCCACAATGTTTTCGACTACCGCAATGCGGAATTCGATCTGACAACCACCGACGGACAGACTTATCAATTTAGACATGCACCATTGGTCGGCGGTTCCGCCAGCAATGTGCGCACGGCCTCTATTCCGTTGGCGGATCATCTGTTTGCCAACGGCATGACTGTTGCCTACGATAACGAATATACGCCCTACCAAAACGATTTACCCACCGGCGGCACCACCTCTCTCACCCGCGTCTCCAATTCATTGGGGCATTCACTTGAATTTGCTTACAACCGAAACGACTCCTCTTCCGGCGCCTATGGGTCCGGAGCGCTGGCTGGTGTTATTCGCGGTGTGCGCGATGCCAATGGCCGGGAAGCCTTTCTTCACTACGACTACAACGCAAACTACGACAACAAGCCACACCTGGCCTTTTTCCCAACAGGTGTCACATTGCCGGATGGCGAAAGATATAACTATTTCTTTCAATCTCATGACCGAAGCTTACCACCGTCAACGAATGGGCGTCTGACTCCGACCGCAACCCAACTTGTTCGTGAATATTGGAAACCCAGGCTCTTTGCGATTACCACGCCGAGCGCGCCAACGTTTCTTTTTTTGGATTTCACATATGACGGCTTCGGTAAGATCCGAATGGTTAAAGATGCCTACGGAAACCCTTCCGGCTTCTATCGGGCGCCCGGACGCAGCCAAGTGCTTAACTCGGAAGGGGAAACCACTGCCCAATACTTCGACAAAGATGGCAACGTATTCGGCGCATTCGATTCGCTCGGAAACCTCACGACGGCTGAATATGACGGGTTCAACCGTCTGACGAAGGTGACCCGTCCCGAAGGCGACGAAACCCATTACGAATACGATGGCGGCGCCACGGCATCCGCCTCCGTCAATCACAACCTGACAAAAGTAACACGCAAAGCCAAACCCGGTACCGGCGACAGCGACCTTGTCGCCACCTATGAATACACGGATACCAACTGGCCCAATGCCGTCACCGCATCGGTAAACCCAAGAGGAACGCGCAGCGAAGTCACCTACGACGCTACGTCGGGACTTCCCACCAGCACGAAAGCGGCTGTCAGCCTGCCGGAAGAGGTGACAACCCAAACCACCTACATCAATTTAGGCCGTGTCGATAAACAAATTGTCGACCCCACCGGCCTTAATGAAATTACGCAGTTTACGTATTACCCGGTTTCCGGCGCGTCCAATACATTCCACACCAATGGCGAACTACAAACGGTCACCGTTGACCCGACCGGATTGGCTCTTGGAACGTCTTACGAATACGACGATGTGGGCAACACCACCAAAGTGACCGACCCCAACACCAACTTTGTCACCACCACCTATGACGCCATGCGGCGGCCATTGCAGGTAGACGCACCGCTCAATGCCGTCACCAAGAACATATATGACGTGGATGGCCGTCTGATCAGAACCGAACAGGCCACGGACGATTCACTCAACCCTTGGGCCATCACCAACTTTACCTATGATGCACTCAACCGTCTGCGGCAGGTGGCCGATCCCACCGGGGCCGTTACACAGACCGATTATGACAAAGTAGGCCGGCCCACAGTGGTCACCGACGCCCTTCTGCGCAAAGTCAAGAACGTATACGACGCCGGTGGTCAGCTTATCAAAGTGATCGCCGCCTATCAGGGCACCACGGATGATTGCGTAGACGGCACCACATTGCAGCAATGCTATCAGCGCAACACCTATTCACCGAACGGCCGCTTGCTCAGCGTTCAGGACGCGAACGATAACATCACCACCTATGCCTATGACGGTCATGACCGGCTATTCACATCCACCTTCCCGGACACGTCGTTTGAGCAGTTCACTTACGACGCCAACGGCAATGTTATTGAGCGGCGCACCCGTGCGGGCGAAACCATCGATCTTACTTACGATGCGCTGGACCGGGTGGCGGCCCGCGAGGTGCCCCAGCCGGGCACGCCCACACCGATTACGTATACCTCGGCCTACGACAAGGCGGGGCGCATCGCCTCGCTCATGGGCGATGGCAAGACGCTTACCTTCTCTTACGACAAAGCCGGGCGCCTCACCGCCAAGCTGCACGGTCTGGGCGGCGGCGGAGGCACCACCAGCATCGGCTATGCCTATGATGCCGCCAGCAACGTCACCCAGCTCACCTATCCCGATGGCTGGTTTGCGACCCACGAATACGATGCGCTCAACCGGCTCGACCGCATTCTGGAAAACGGCACGCGGGTGCTGGCGGATTATGCCTATGACAAACAATCCCGGCGCACCTCCGTTGCCTATGGCAATGGCGCAAACTCCGCTTATACCTTCACCGCACGGGGAGATCTGACGGACCTTACCCTGAACTTCGCCGTTCAGCAGGCGTCGTTCACCCATGCCTATGACGGGGTGGGACAGCTCACCGGGCGCACTCTGTCCGATCCGGCCTTTGCTCCGAAAGCCCTTCAAGCCGGTGCCACCAATTACACCGCCAACACGCTTAATCAGTATGCGTCTGTTGGCGGGTCCGCCTATACCTATGATCAGAACGGCAACCTCACCGGCACGCCCATCGGCAGTTTCGCCTATGACGCGGAGAATGTGCTGCGCAGCGGCACGGTGAACGGCCAGGCCTTCTCCTACACCACCTGGCCCGACGGCAACCGCGCCTCCAAGACCGTGGGCAGCCTGGACACGGTGTTCTATCTCAATGGCAATCAGGTGATCGCTGACTACGACGGCGGCGGCACCCTCCTGCGCCGTTATGTGCGCGGGCCCAGCGTGGACGAAGCCTTCCTGATGATCGACTACACAGGCGCCTCCCCGCAAGAAACCTGGGCCCACCAGGACCGGCTGGGCTCCACCATCGCCGTCAGCGACGATACCGGCGCTGTACAGGAAAAGATCACCTATGCCTCCTTCGGGGAGACGCAAGCGCAGACCGGCTTCCCGTTCAAGTTCACCGGCCAGCGTTTCGATCCGGAGACGGAGCTTTACCACTACAAAGCCCGATACTACTCCCCCACCCTCGGCAGGTTCCTACAAACCGATCCAATCGGCTATGGATTGGACACCAACCTTTATACGTATGCACGCAACAACCCACACAGCTATACAGATCCAAGTGGAGAAATCCTGGATACAATACTTGATGCGATTTTTATTGTTTACGACGTTGCTGTGCTGGCCGTCGATGAAATATTCAATGGAGGAGCAAATAGAACTGAAAACCTGATCGCATTGGGAGCCGATGTTGCCGGCGCGGCGACGCCATTTGTAACAGGCGCCGGTTTGGGGGTTCGTGCAGCAAACAACGTGGGAGATGTCGTGAAACAGGTGCCCGGGGATAGGGCGCTTGACGCATCTAGCTCAGTCAATCAAGTATTGTTGCGCAATCAACTTAGTGCAGAGCAAATCGCCAAAGGCCATGCTTTCGACAAGCATGTTGTAACTCGCGGGGAGTATGTTGGTCTTGGGATACGAACCAGAGCCCAGTTTCAAAATCATGTTGAAAGCGTTATAAACAATCCATCCGCCTCCAGACAGCTGGCAAACGGCAGGGAGGCTTTTTGGGACGACGCGACAGGCACCGTTGTTATTCGTGATCCTAGACACCTAGATGGCGGGACAGCATTCAGACCCGATCTTGGACGTGAGTACTTCATGCAACTAAAGTAGAAGATAAAGATGGCTGTAGTCTCTGATAAAATTCTTCAAATAATTAACCGCTCAATTCAAACTATTACTACCACAGAGCTAATCGAAGATTGGGAGTTCGCCATTGTGCTCGGAATTGAACGAAGTGTTCTTTCTGAGATGAGGAAAATCAGCAATCCCCTAGATTCGAGCGATCTTGACACAAGCATCAATGTGCTTCTCAATCTCGTCGGCTACCCGCATGGCAAGAAAGCAATCGTTGAAGAAAGCGTCGGTTTTTCTACTAGCGAGTTAAAAGCTGTGTTGGATGAACTCATCAAGCTCAGAGAAGAGTCCGGCGATAATGGCAACTCTTAAAATGGCCGATCGCCCCTCTGCGAACACTTAACAGGAACTAGAAATGAACGACACTTCAACTCAATGGCACAGATTTTCCGCTATTACTTGTGCGCTATCAGCAATCGGGGTTTTGTTTCTAGCGTCGGCGACATTGGCAACAGCTGATCCTGAAAGTTCTGAAACACCGCCACAACAAACTGAAACAATCCCAACAGCACCCGTTCAGATCGATGCAGATCAAAACATGAGTATCGAAGACCAAGCTTCACCTGATGTCGATAATCGATCCGGTCAAACATTACAGAGACGGCCTGTCAGCCAAGAACAATCTCAGCAAAATTAGATCGCATTAGCTTATTGAGGGGGCATCAATCGAGCAGAATCAATTTTCTACTCCTCGCTCGAAAAGAACCGGCAAAGCTGCTACAATCTCCTCCGAGGGAGGCACCATATACTGAGCGCCTCAAAATGAGACAGCGTAAGAATACGCGTTCTTTGATTATCCAAAGGCCCCCGAAAATTGACCGGCGGGCCTTTTTTGTTAGGCGGATGAGAGGGTCTCACGCCAAAAGTTGGATCAACCCCATGCGCCCATCCAAGCGTGATCAGGTTAAGTGGGTACCGGTTAACCGTCCGATCACGCGTCCCACAAAAAGTCATGGGCATGATCAATTCTTCAAGAAGAATGATCATGCCCTTGGTCAAGCCTTTTTGTGCCCAAAAACGGCCACAGGATTGGCATTCCCCAAACCTTCTTCTGTTCGCTTTACGACGCCAACGGCAATGTTATTGAGCGGCGCACCCGTGCGGGCGAGACCATCGATCTCACTTACGACCCGCTGGACCGGGTGGCGACCCGCGTGGTTCCCCAGCCGGGCACGCCAACACCGATTACGTATACCTCGGCCTATGACAAGGCGGGGCGCATCGCCTCGCTCATGGGCGATGGCAAGACCCTCACCTTCTCTTACGACAAAGCCGGGCGCCTCACTGCCAAGCTGCACGATCTGGGTGGCGGCGGGGGCACCACCAGCATCGGCTATGCCTATGATGCCGCGAGCAATGTCACCCAGCTCACCTATCCCGATGGCTGGTTTGCGACCCACGAATACGATGCGCTCAACCGCCTCGACCGCATTCTGGAAAACGGCACGCGAGTGCTGGCGGATTATGCCTATGACAAACAATCCCGGCGCACCTCCGTTGCCTATGGCAATGGCGCAAACTCCGCCTATACCTTCACCGCAAGGGGAGACTTGACGGACCTCACCCTGAACTTCGCCGTTCAGCAGGCGTCGTTCACCCATGCCTATGACGGGGTGGGACAGTTGACCGGGCGCACTCTGTCCGATCCGGCCTTTGCCCCGAAAGCCCTTCAAGCCGGTGCCACCAATTACACCGCCAACACGCTTAATCAGTATGCGTCCGTTGGCGGGTCCGCCTATACCTACGACCAGAACGGCAACCTCACCGGCACGCCCATCGGCAGTTTCGCCTATGACGCGGAGAATGTGCTGCGCAGCGGCACGGTGAACGGCCAGGCCTTCTCCTACACCACCTGGCCCGACGGCAATCGCGCCTCCAAGACCGTGGGCAGCCTGGATACGGTGTTCTATCTCAATGGCAATCAGGTGATCGCTGACTACGACGGCAGCGGCACCCTGCTGCGCCGCTATGTGCGCGGGCCCGGCGTGGACGAAGCGTTCCTGATGATCGACTACACAGGCGCCTCCCCGCAAGAAACCTGGGCCCACCAGGACCGGCTGGGCTCCACCATCGCCGTCAGCGACGACACCGGTGCGGTACAGGAAAAGATTACCTATGCCTCCTTCGGGGAGACGCAAGCGCAGACCGGCTTCCCGTTCAAGTTTACCGGCCAGCGCTTCGATCCGGAGACGGAGCTTTACCACTACAAAGCCCGCTATTATTCCCCCACCCTCGGCAGATTCCTTCAAACCGATCCCGTAGGGTATGCGGATCAGATGAATTTATACGGGTACGGTGGTAATGATCCGATAAATCTGAAAATCCGGCAGGCGAATAACGGTATCCATTCATGGACAAGTCACCCCAAAGAGACTACCTGTTGTGATACGAGGCGTAACTCCTTATGTCATTCTTTGACATCTGGGAAAAGTAATCGGTATTGATCTCCTTCGGTTACAAAGTGGACGGCCTCTTTGTCGATTGAGGCCACCTTCCATCCCGCCACGGCATCTCCAACCGATAACATCTCCCCTTCGCTTTGGGGTGTTTTCTTAAAGATCGCCTTCTGATCATTCCCAACGACGATCGTTCCCACCAAGATCATTCGAGATAGAATGGTCTTGGCATCGGGAGGCGCCGGTGAAGCGGCCTTATTCGCTACTCTATCACTTTTATCTTTAACCGGCCGTTCCATATAGGTTCGGCTGGCGTGAAAGATAGGCTTCTCCTTGACGCTTTTATATGCCTTCAGTTCGGGCGTCTCGAAAGCCCATTGGGTCGTCGCGAGTGCAGACTCGTTTCGGGCAGAAGACCCGTCTGTGACCTCCAAATCCACCTCTATCGATCCAATGGTCAGCATATGCCAAGCAGCAATCGCGCCAACCGTAATTATCGACCCGATCAAAAATTGCGTAGCGGCGGGTTTAGCCATTCGCACTCGCCTCTACATTTTGAACAAATCCGGAAACACCAAGCGTAACGTTTAGGACCGGGTTCCGGTCGCGGTTTGCCTCTCCTGCTCTTTGCTGTTTTACAGCCAAGCTATCCACGATGAGATATGGAACGGTCTTCTCAATATCGTAGAGAACCTTTTCCAACACTTGCATGTCGCCGTTAAAGGTAATGACGACAGGCACGCGCAAATTCTTGCCCGCCGGCGCCGAGGGGCGCCCTTGCGAACTGGTTACCTGACCGCCATGGTCCAAAATCCATTTCTTTAGGTCAGCTTGAATGGACGCCACAGCCACTGTGGGCGTCGCCGCTGATCGCAGAAAGGTTTGGTCAAAATCGGAGGCGTTTAAATCAGAAAGGCGCGCTGACAGATCGCCCGTGCTGCTGGCAATACGTTTGTATTGCGCCAGTTGGTGTTTTGCGTCGGCAATCGCATCTGTGTGGTCCATATATTCAGTCAACACTGGCCTCACAATAGAAACCGCAGCCACCCAAACCACAAGCGTCAAGATCATGAGAGCAAGCGTCTTTTGCTGCCAGCCGGAAAGCATGTTCATCATGTTCGTTAATCCCGCTTAAGGTTGACCATCAAGTCATATCGCTCACCTTTTTGCCGAGGGTCCTGCCGCACAGGTGATTGGAACCTGGCATTCGCAAACAATGGGGACTTCTCCAATAACTCCGGCAATATGGCGGCATTTTCGGCATACCCCATCAATCGTACCGAAGTCCCCTGCAGCCTCATTTCGGAAACCCAAGCCGTCTTGGGTATGATGCGAGAGAGTTCCGCCATTATAGCAAGCGGTGACGGTGCGATCTTCTGCTGGATCAGAGTGAGTCTGCTTTGCTCTAAGACATTCAGCTCCCGCTCAATGTCTGCAGCATGCTGAGCCTCGGCTTTCGCCCCCACAATCGCCGACTGCCACACTGAAATGTCCTGCTGCCATCGATCTTGTACGACGCCCCAGGTAAACAACGAGGCCGAAACAAGTAATGCAAAGAGCAGAGCATTCAGCCGAAAAGTCGTTAGTCCGCTGGCTTTTCCGTCATGGGGTAGAAAATTATACCGGATATCTGATGTGCTTTTCTCCAACAGTCCGATGCCGGACGGCTTTACCCCCCAACTTGCAACCTTGTTCAGTACATCTTCAATGGCGTTTCGGCGAACGATTGCCAAATTGACCGCGACTTTCTCACTCACGGGTTTCCGTTCCAGCACCATATGATCGAAGAAAATCTGATCCGCCTTAACCGGTGACAACCGATCAATCTGCAATGCGATTACGCTTCTTAGGTTGGCTGACGCCGCGGTCGGAAAATCAAGTTGTCGGACAAATGCTTGATCTGCTGAGATCGCGACTTGAAATGATTTCGCATTCTTGAGTGCCGCAAGCTGCCTTGGACGCTTAGCCCCCGCACGCACGCGCTCCAAAACCGAAACGGTACCTCGCCTCCTTTTATAGATCGTGATCTCATCCCCGTGGAAATCAACAAACACACCGGACGAGCGACCGCCCGTTCTGGCGATGGGGGGCACCATCGACAGCAGCTCATTAGTCCACCATTTCCAGGCAGTCTCCAACAGGTCAGCAGACCTCGACAAGGTTCCAGTCTCAACGGGCATCATTTACCTCCGCCGACAGTTCCGGCTGACCGGATCGTATTGGCATTGTGAATCCATATCGATACGCGGATGAACTACAAGGGGGACCCAATCACGTTCATCAAATTCTCTTTTCAGATTAACCCTCACCAACTCCGGAAGACCGTTCTTCGCGTTCCATCGGTTGCCCCATCGGACTCCGTCAAAATACTCCAATTCGAACTTCTCAACCTGGTCAAGCAATACTTTGCTTTCCGTCGCCGCATCGTAGCGCGGGTCGCGCCGACCATTGCGATCGACAATCCAGTCAAGCATCAACGTCCTGGCGTCTGTTCCGGACTGCTCATATCGCAAACGAAAACGGTGCAACCCTTTCAGCTGAAACTGCCGTGGCGCATCAGCCGAGAAAATCAGTTCCTGCGGCTCACCAATAAACGGCGGCGCCCCGTCGGATTTTGATGTCTCGTGATAATAAGGATAGCTCCGGGCCACCAGATCGTACACAAGCTGCCGCACGACGCGAATTTCCTCGACCGACTCTGAAGTCGATTGAGATCTCTCCCATACCCTGGTGCCAAACTGCATCCCCCCCAAGATCATAGAGGCCATGAGAGCCACCAGTGTCATGGCCACCAAAAGCTCCATGAGGGTGAAGCCCGCCTCCTCGGGTTCTATCGTTGTCCATTCAATCTTCACATGGGGTCCCCAGAAAACTTCACCGTACTCATTTCAAATAATAACCGGCCGGAGCTTTCTTCATGTACAGACACATGGGCGCGGTAAAGACGAGTCTCTCGGTTTTTGCTCTCCTCCCCTTGTGGAATTATCTGCATCAGCTCAGGATCAAATGGGTCTATGACAACCCTCCAACCAAAACCATACGGTTCATAAACGCCAACGACTTCCTGACGCCTGAGCTCGATAGACGGCCCTACTTCTTCGAGCTTAGACTGGGCAAAATAGCCTGCGTCCAACAAAAGTTCGGAATGGGATATTTTTTTTTGCCCCAATGAAAAGCTCTGCAGGAGGACGGTCACCGACATAGCGAGGATGGCAAACGCAACAACCACCTCCGTCAGCGAAAAGCCCGATTGCCCGTGCCTCTTATCGACCATATTCCATGACCGCTCGTCCCGTGAGCCAATCAACCAAGATCGTTTTCTCATTCCCGTTCGATTTCAGAACTATCCTGCCGTTGTAGGCACCACCATTTTCAATGAACCTTAGAGCCTTGTAGTTTGGTTGCCCCACATGACGTTCCGTATCCATTGAGAGGTTGATCCCATCCGGTACGGAATTCCAAGATTTGCCAAAATCAATACTGTAGCGTTGATCGATTTCGTCCAACCAAAACTCTTTCACCACTCCCTCCCTATGAGCTGTAAACCTCAAGTGTTTGATGTCGCCCAACAGATCTTGCGTTGCCTTGTTCAGTTGAACACCTGGAACGAATTGATTGTATGCAACTGGAATCAAGGATATCGCCAGAATCAAAATGGCCATGGAAACAAGCAGTTCCACGAGCGTGAAACCCGCCTGAGCATCAATTCCAGCTCGTGATATCGGCATTCTCCCCCTCACCGCCTTCTTTCTTGTCAGGTCCCAGTGAAAAGAGATCGAACCTTCCATACTTACCCGGATGTGAATATCGATAAGGTGTCCCCCATGGATCAATCAGGCTGGCTTCCTTACGGACATATGGGCCGTTCCATGTTTCTGCGCTGGTCGGTTTGACGACAAGGGCTGCAAGCCCTTCCTCCGTTGACGGAAGACTGCCCGTATCCAAATAATAGAGATCCAATGCGTTCACGAGGTTTTCGATTTGGATCGTCGCCGCGTCCGATTTGGCCTTGCCCAGATATCCAACGACCTGGGGCGCCACGAAACCAGCAATCAACACCAGGATCACCATCACAGCAAGAAGCTCGACTAAGGTGTAACCGTCTTGTCCTTTCCATCTATGACTCTTCTGCTTACTCATTGCCCCCTCGTTAATTGCTCACGTAATCACAATGCTAATTGGTTGATGCTGAGTATTCCGACCAACACCGCAACAATCAAACCACCGACAACAATTCCCATCCCAATAGTCAAAACCGGTACAAGCAGCGTCAACAGCCGCTCCACCGTATTTTCCACTTCACGCTCGTAGATATCAGCAACCTGCAGAAGCATTTCGTCTAGCCGTCCTGTTTCCTCCCCCACGGCGGTCATTTGGATAAGAAGATCCGGAAAGACGTTTGTTTTTCGCAGTGCATTGAGGAACCGGCTTCCTTCCCTCACCTGCTCCCGCATATCGAGACATGCATTTCGGACGACCAAGTTGCCCGCCGTTTCACTCGACCTTTGCAATGCCACGTGGAGCGGTAGACCGTTCTGCAGAAGCATGCCAACAGTCCTTGCGAATGCTGCACTTTCGGTTTTCAAGGCCAGCCCAAAGAAGGCTTTCTTACCTAGGATCGCTCGATCGACAAGTTTGCGGGTAGGCGGATGACTGAAGCTCCTAATTGCGACGACTGCAAACACCGCCAAAGACAGCAAAACGAGCCAGCCCCATTTCTCGAAAAACGTTCCGACACCCATGACCAACTGGGTCACCAACGGCAGCTGCGATCCGGCATCGTCAAATACTTCCTTAAACTGAGGAAGAACGTATCCGACGACCAGAACCATCGTTACGCTGATCATAATCAAGAGGAATATAGGATAAATCAGAGCAGACGTAATCCGTGTACGAATTGCTTCAGTTTTCTTAAGATGCAACGATAGCCGCTCAAGCACTTCACTCAATGTTCCGCTCGCTTCGGCTGCACTTACCAGACTGGTGTAGTAGCGGGGAAAATCTGAGGAAGTCTTTTCTAATGCCCGAGCAAACGATGTGCCGTTTCGCAAGAGGTCTAGCATACGCTCGATTGACGTTCGCACCCCCTTACGGTCCGAATTGCTGCTAATGATCCGCAACGCCCGCTCCAGTGTAAGGCCGCTTCCAATCAAATTTGAGAGATCTCGTGTAATAGCGGTCAGCTCCGTAGTCGAGATATCACTTTGCCGGAACAAACCACCCAGCCCGGCAGGAGTACCGCCCTCAGGCATAAGATCTATTTGCAATGGGGTGTGACCTTGCCCCAACAGCCAGTCCACAACAGCCGCTTCCGTGGCGGCATTTGTGTTGCCCGAAATGGTTTCCCCAGAAGACGTGAGAGCAGAGTATGAAAATCTCGCCATCTTAGATGTCTCGCGTCACCCGAAAGACTTCTTCAATAGTCGTTTCACCCCGAAGCGCCTTTATGAGGCCATCCTCAAATATCGGTCTCATGCCATCTTTGATAGCTTGACCTTTGAGTTCCGTCTGTCCTGCACGTTTTAATACGAGCGCACGAAACTCGTCGGTTGTCTTTAGGATCTCAAAAATCGCAATGCGTCCGCGATAACCGGTACCGTGACATTCAGAACATCCTTTAGATGCAAAAAGCTGTATGCGCTTCTTCCCCGAGCGTTCGTGCAAGTTAAGGCGACGGACCAGTTCTGGGGGGGCATCATAGGCCGTTCGGCAGTTGGGACACAACTTGCGGACAAGCCTTTGGGACAAAAGACCAACAACAGCTGAAGTAATAAGGTAATCATCAACGCCCATATCCATCAGCCGGATAACGCCACCGATTGCATCATTCGTATGTAACGTCGACAGCACCAGATGACCGGTTAGAGCTGCTTGGATACTGATGTCGGCGGTTTCCCTATCACGGATTTCCCCAACCATCATGACATCCGGATCTTGCCGCAGGAACGACCGCAACCCATTGGCAAAGGTTCGACCTATATCCGGATTAACCTGCGACTGATTAACCCCGCCGAGAACGTATTCAATGGGGTCTTCAATTGTGAGGATCTTGCGTGCGCTGGTATTCAGTTTGGTAAGCGCGGTATAAAGCGTGGTTGTCTTCCCGCTGCCGGTAGGACCGGTAACAAGAAGGACACCATGCGGATGACTGATTAGCTCTTCAATATTTTCTTGTGCCTTATCGTCAAAACCAAGTGAGTGGAAATCAAGCTCAAGCGAACCGCGATCCAAAATACGTAGAACGACGCTCTCGCCGTGACTCGTCGGCACGGTCGAGACCCGAAGGTCTATCGGTTTACCGCGTATTACGACCTTAATCCGGCCGTCTTGTGGTAGACGTCTTTCAGCAATGTCGAGGTTTGCCATTATTTTTGCACGCGAAACTATCGCAGCCGCCGCCGCCAAAGGCGGGCTTTCAATTTCACTCAACACGCCATCGATGCGAAGCCGTATACGCAATCGCCGCTCCAACGGTTCTATGTGGATATCCGACGCGCCGGCATCAACAGCGCGGGCGATTACTGCGTTTACAAGCCGGACAATGGGCGCTTCGCTCGCAAGATCTCTTAGTCGGCTCGCCTCATCGGAAACATCAATTTCCTCATCAGCATCACCCGTCAAATCCTCTCCCGGCCGCGGAAGGTCATAAAGCCGATAGACTGCTTCCTCAATTTCACTTCTCGTCCCAACTGTTGGAGTGACGGGCCTAGAGAGCGCAAATGAAACGCCCTCTATCGCGGACTCATCTCGTGGATTCGACAGCGCGACTGCGACATAATCATCTTCTATCGCCAATGGAAGCACGCGAGATTGCAGCAAGTACTTTGCGCTAAAAACGTCGGCCCCCACCCCTTCATCCGGGTAGTCGTCCGGACCTGACCTGACTAAACCAAGCGCTTCGCAGTAAATCTCGGCGAGATCGTTTTCCGTCATCGCTCCCAGTTGCACAAGTATCTGTTCGACGGCTTCTCCAGTCTCAAGAGACAAGGACGTTGCCCTTTCGAAGTCTGACTCCTCGACACTAGGGATTTGTGCGATTGCATCTAGGACGACGTCGCTTTCTTGTTCCAAGGAACACCCCCAAAACGACGCAAAGTAACAAAGCGTTCAGTTAACTATAAGTTTAACGCCATTCTGTTTTTAATTCATGCGCGAGTCAACCGTAAGTTATAGGGCTTTTGGGGATATCGTTTTTGAAGCTTGTTGTAGTGCGCCGAGAATACACAGTGTTCGTATAAGGTTATGCAGGAACAATAAATCTTTTCTCACACCTACCTGAAGACCATATGTCACAAACAATTCGTAAAAAGGAATTTGGTTGACAACAACCCGCAATGCTTCGGCGCTACATATGTGGGAAACTTGCACACCACACAAAGATGAGTCAATAGATTTTGCATCAAAAACGTCTATCAAAGGCAGGACGCAGAGATTGAGAACAACCACGCGCCAAATTACTTCGTATACGGAAATATAACGCCATTTATGGAACAGAAGTCATTCAATCGGAAGAGATTCCTGATCCGAAAAATTGTGAACCGCAGCCGCGTGGTAATCACTTGACTCTCGCTTAAAGAGTGTGCGTCAATCAGCAATTAGTTGTTCCAGGTTTAGTTGAGTTTGGAACGTTCTAAGTGGGGGTATTAAGTGGCCATCGAGAGGTCTGCCGAATCCGATCTTTCCGTAATCTCTTTCCCTTTTTGCCAAGTCGTACCGAGCTAGATAATCCCGCCGCATAAGTGCATCGGCCTGCCTGGCAAGGTAATCGGCGTCAAGACGAACTGTGTCGCTGTTCACGTCGTCTTTTGTATGTTGCGTTTGAAATAGTGCTTTTACACACACCGAGTCGCGTGCAAAAAGCTGGCGTGGTTGGGCGAGTGGTTGAGAAAAAGTGAAGCTCGTCCGAGGGGGAATTATGGGTCCGGCGATTGCCCGAACATTTTGTATTTTCGTAATTCTACTCTTGGCTGCTTGCGGAACAAAACAACAAGACACGAAATCATCGAGCACTGAGGCTTCGCAGCAAACCGACCTCGTGAGCATGCCACCAGCGGAAAAGAATGCGATTTCGTTTGGACCGGATATCGACTCCAAGACAGAGATTGAGAACGAGGCCCTCGCCCGTAAAATTAGAAACGATGATGTGGTATTGGGGACTGGTCAGTTCTTCTCTGGCCTAAAAGGTAAACCTGTTTCCGAAGTCATAGATGCCGGCGACGGCATAACTCTGAACTTTGTTGACGCCGAAATCAAAGACGTCATGCGTGCGGTTCTGGGCGAAACGCTCAACATGAACTACGTACTGGATCCCGAGGTTCGTGGCAGGGTTACGCTCAAGTCAAACAATCCGATCCCTAAGGAAGCAGTTCTTTTTGCGGTGGAGGGCGCCCTTCAGCTCAATGAAGTTGCGCTGGTAGAGGACAACGGGGTGTTTCAGGTAATGCCCATGCAAAAGGCCCGGTCCCGCATGACGTCGCTCAAACCCTACATTCCACCACGGGGCAAGTCTGAAGGATACAGCGTGCGTGTTGTGCCTCTACAATTCACAACAGCACAAGCGATGGAGGAGGTACTTAGGCCGCTCGCGCCCCAAAACGGCATTTTGCGCGTCGATCATGACCGGAACCTTTTCCTCATTGCAGGCACGCAGTCAGAACTCGACGCCATGCTCGATACCATTGACGTTTTTGATGTTGACTGGCTTTCAAGCATGTCGTTCGCAATTCTAAGACCTGACAATGTCGATGCTAAGACGCTAGCAAATGAACTTGGTTTCGTTTTCGAGGATCGTGAAAGTCCAATCTCGGGACTTGTAAAGTTGATCCCAATTCCCCGCATCAACTCGATCCTAGTAATGTCTAAACAGCCCTACTACATCTCACAGATACAAGAATGGGCAATACGTTTAGATCGTAGCGCTGATTTGCAGAAAAGAAGGATATATATTTATCGTGTTCAGCACTCGCGCGCTGAAGACCTTGCTGGGTCTCTGGGCGATCTACTTGGAGCGGGAGGAGAAGGCTTCTTTGCCAGCGGTTCCGTAACGCAAACAATATCCGCGACGACACCCGGAAGCTCTACGATCGACGCAACGAGGCCTGCAACTGTCCCCACCGCAGGCCGAAACAGCGCTGCACCAGATGGCGGTCTCAGGATTGTCGCGGACGACAAAAACAATGCGTTGATGATATTGGCAACACCGCACGAATATAAACTCATTGAGACTGTATTAGATCAGCTAGACGTGGCGCCGGATCAGGTTTTGATTGAGGCTTCAATTGCCGAGGTCGCGCTAAATGACGACCTCGCTTACGGCGTCCAATGGTTCTTTCAAAAGAATGACAGCACGTTCACATTCAGTGACGCCGCTTCCGGCGCAATCGCTTCAGCTTTCCCAGGGTTTTCATATACCTATCTTCTGGACGATCGCGAGATCGTGTTGAATGCACTCGCATCTGTCACAGACGTTCAAATACTGTCTTCGCCAAAGCTAATGGTTGTTAACAATCAGACAGCCAGCCTCCAGGTGGGGGATCAAGTGCCCATAGCCACTCAATCGGCTGTCAGCATCTCCGATCCTGACGCCCCAATCGTGAATAATATCGAGTTTCGCGATACGGGCGTCATACTGGAAGTAACGCCGCGCATTAACAAAAGCGGAACTGTACTATTGGATGTGTCTCAGGAGGTAAGCGACGTTGCTGATACTGTAACGTCTGGTATCGACTCGCCAACAATTCAACAACGAAAGATCTCGAGTACTGTAGTCGTTCAAGACGGAGAGACTGTCGCACTTGGCGGGCTGATACGGGATACGGAATCTGTCTCTGAAAGCGGTGTCCCGCTGCTGAAAGACATTCCGGCTGTTGGAGAGCTTTTTAAATCAAACGACAACAGCAGCCGGCGCACCGAACTTTTGATTTTCATAACTCCGAGAATAGCAAGCAATGTGGAGGAAACCCGCGCCATCACCGACTATCTCCGAAATGAGCTGTATAAGGTCGATGAACTTGCGCGCGGAAGAAAAAACTGAGGCAAAAGAGTCGGCGTCATCCCGCAATGCGGGGTTCGCGCTTGCAAGTGTTCTATGGTCCGTTCTTCTCTTGGCCTTGCTAGCGGCAACCGTTGGTTCCGTTGCAAATACGGAACGAACGCTCACGACAAGACATCTCGATTTCTTGAACGACAGAGCCGCAGCAGAGGCTGGGCTTGCGATTGCTGTCGCGCGGCTGACAAACGCGACGCAGGAGCGTTCCGTCGGCATGAAAGCATTCGATGAGTCGTTGCTTTACAACGGCCGGACAATAGATGTTTCATTTCGGGATGAGCATGGCAAAGTCGATCTGAACACAGCTGACGCTAGCATTTTGGATAGCCTATTTCTGATGGCCGGCTTGGATCAAGAAGAGGCTAGCGATTTTAAGGATAGGCTTCTGGACTGGCGTGATCGAAATGAGCTTACCCATTTAAACGGGGCAGAAGCATCTGAATATGCGTCCGTTGGCCGGCACTATGCACCTCGCAATGCCCCGTTTGAGACAACAGATGAAATATCCCAAATACTCGGTGTCAACGATGCGCTGATGGCCTGTCTTGCCCCGTCTTTAACGGTTCACTCAGGACGAAAAACAGCCAATGCTCTGACTGCGACAGCTTTAACGCGGCATGCACTTCAATCGCTTCAGCAACAGCTAGATGGAAACGATAGCCGACCAGCGGCGAGTGCTCAGAAAAATACAGTTAGCCGCGTTTTCGAGATATCGGTAGAAGCCGGCTTCGCGCGGGCGACAACGATCATAAAAGTAACGGGCAACAAAGAAACACCATATTGGCTAATGAGTGCCCGCCCATTCATACACTCGGAAAAATGTCCAAAGACCAGCAATCACAGATCTCCTTAGTCACGATCCGCAGATCCACCTCTTCGCAGGACTAGAATACTGGAGATGATCTTAGCAGTATCTGCTCTGTTAGCGGCGCCTTTTGTGGGAAGTTTTCTCTCTCTGCTCGTCCACCGCATTCCGCAATCTGCTCAATGGGTCTTCGGTCGCTCACATTGCCCGCAGTGTGGCCAGTCACTTCGCCCCTTTGATCTCGTGCCACTTGTTTCATTCGCTGCAATGCGCGGCAAATGCAGATACTGCGGCCAGTCCATTCCCATGATGTACTTGATTATAGAACTTTTGGCGGTTGCTGTTTGCCTGTGGGCAATCGCACAGGTACCGACACATCTTGTATGGCCAACATGTATTCTTGGTTGGACTTTGCTTGTATTGTCGGCAATTGATTTTCAACATCGAATATTGCCTGATGGCCTCAATATATTCCTTGCGTTAACGGGCGTCGCAACATGCGTTCTGTATTACAGCGATCAACTGCTCGTTCAGTCTGCCGGTGCACTATTGGGGTTCGCAATTTTCTTCGCCATCGGAGAGATTTACCAACGAGTCCGCGGTCGGCCGGGACTGGGTATGGGAGACGCGAAACTCATGGCTGCCGGGGGGTTTTGGATTGGAGCACCCGGCATCCTCACCGCACTGCTTATCGCATCATTATCGGCGCTTACGTTCGTTGCACTAGCCAACGCGGCATGTAAACAACCGCTACAGCGACACAGCAAGATCCCCTTTGGGCCATTTTTATCTTTGGGTATCTGGACCGGTTGGATGTTAGGCCCCATCCTATGAACAGCTTTCACTTACCAATAACAGCTGACTTTCGCCCCATTCTACGCGCAATATTTTTCCGCCGGGTACGAAGGATCGCGTCAGAGATTAACTGCATATTCAGCGCGACAGTTCAGCAACCTGCTATCGAGTTAGCCCTCGTTCGTAAGTTGGCTCTGGTACGATTTTGAAGAGTTGCCGATTGCACCCCCAATTTATGATAGAGTTTTCGGACATCATCAACAATATGGGCTGATTTCCTAAGCACCTCAGGTACATTTTTTCCAATAGCGCTTTGAGGCCGTCGCTCATTGTAGTCTCTACGCCATGCCTCCAACTTTTCTGCCGGCCAAGCCCTAGAGTTTTCGCTTGACCTCTTCCTGGAACATCGCTTAATCGAGCAACAAATCGGCAAAAATACTTTTAAGCCGACTGCTCTCTTTCTTCAGCTCGCGAAACCTCTTCGTTCCTCAAAGCACCATGCCCAAGTACTCTTTCCTCAAGTTGACGTGGTCGCTTGGCTGATCCCAGATTGCGGACAGACCTCCGCCACCGACGTGCCCTCTCACCTTGCTTCGCTATTCCATTCTTTCCCTCAGCCAGGAGACGCCCAGGGAAATTCTTACTCGTTTCGAGGTATTTAGCGGAAGTATATCAAAGAATGATCACGCACGCAGTTGTCAATACTCGACCTTCTATGCTCCTACGGGTCCTTCTGAGATCGCGATGTTATACGGGTGCTTTGCGCATGACACTTCGCTAGTTGAGATCAAAAGTTTTTCGTACACAGTTCTTGCATGCGCGGACATGCGCGCGGCATGTTTGTTATTCCGCAAACCATTCTGCCGCCTGCTCTTTTTCAAGCTGGACATGTTGGACATTTCTTTTCTCTTTTGAAGAAAGAGGAAAAGGAGTTATAGAGAACGCGTGAATTTGAACCGTTTTCCGATCCGTTGCTACGCCGTTGCTAGCCAGCTTTGGGGCTCGGAATAGAGGTTCAACTTCAACGACTTAAAGCGAGAAGACCACTGCTTTGTAATCAGGGGGTCGGGTGTTCAAGTCACCCAGCCGGCACCACCCAATCTGGTATTCATTCTTGTCACTTGGTTTACGGGTTTGTACCGGGAGACCTAGAGCGCGATCAGGTTACCTTGAAAAATGATCAAGCGCAGCTCTTACATACGCGGTGGGATTTAGAAGGCATACCGCAACGATAGTTCTGCAAAATCGTTATCCCGGAATTCGCCCAAGTCGGAACCGGTTTGACCGCCGAACAGGAAGACGCGGGCCGTGAGTGTAACCGCATCATTGAATTCGTAATCCGCGAAAGTCTCAATGGTATACTGACCTTCATTCGCGACTTGCCCCCGCACACCGGCTTCCGTTGCGTCATCAAAGAAGGAGTTCGTGATCGCGAATGTACCGCCATAAGTATCGTCCGCATCGCCGAAGCGGTCGAAAAACAGTTGTACATTGATATAGAGGTCGGTGAGAAACGTCCTGTCCCATCCAACAATCACCTGGCTGAGGTCCGTGGTCCGGCCAAGACCTAAGGGGAAGTCTGGCGTGTAGGCAATTTCTCCACGCCATGTGCTCTTCGCCTGGCCAATCGCTGCGCCAAGACTCATTGTCGTAAACCGCGCCGGGGTTAACCGGACAAGATCCGGTGTTTGCAACGACAAAAGCGGAAAATCCGAAAGGCCGTTGAAAACGGCGAAGCTCCAGTCGAATCCTTCACCAAATCGCAAGAACCGGAATCCACCTTCGTGAACTTTTGGATTTCCGATGTTTAATTCGAACGTGCCGGCGTCATCCGCGGTTCGCAGATCAGAAAGAAAACCAATCTCCCATGGGTTCCCCTGTTCCGGAATCTTGCGATCGCGCCCTATAGGCAGCCATACCCCCTCAAACACGCCAATGGACGTTGTATGCTCAACGCGGGCGACCCAAGACGGCCTGCGCGCGGAGGTGCGCGCATTTCCGATAGGATCGCGGAAATCGACCGCGTTTACACGATCGATCGTGCTGCGTCCATCTGCCGTCCCCCATGGAATACGCTGACGGCCAAGCGTTATGTCCGTCGACGGACCATCGAAAACGCCATAAGCCTCGATGACCTCACCGCGAAAGGGACTGCGGTAATCCTCGGTCGCTTGATCATACTCACCATAAGCGCTGGTGAAGAAACGCCATTTGTCAGACTTAGAGGCATATTTGATTTCAAGCTGCCCCCTCTGCCGTATGGACAAGAATGAGTCCTGTTCGATGAAACGCTGATTTCGCGACTCGAAAAAACCAGACACACGCCACTGTCGTTCCTGAGACGTTTCCGCCGACAGATCAAACGCAAATGGGTCCTCTTGAGCGAACAATGCAGGGCTGCCGCAAATAAGCCCTCCAACGAACCCCAACCATGTTATGAGCCCCCGCACCCTCAGACCTAACGCTTGAGCGCCCCTTGTTCGAACGCGTCATCGGACAGTCCGACATTGTAGTCTACGTTAAAGTATTGCATGCGGGTTTTGGATTTGCGGCGGGGCGTTTCCATGATCAGCTTCGTCGCTGTCCAAATACCATCGACGTTTTCGATACCCCCTTGAACCATGGTCTTCAGCAAACGATCACGGCGATCGTAATATTCAATCCGCAAAGGCAACCAATACTCTTGATCGACCCACAATTTTCGCTTGGCATAGTTTGAGTCCGTTGCCTTGATCGGGATTGGAACGGACTCGATCACATAGACCGCCCGCTCCCCCACTGCGGCTTCCTCGACCAGCGTATGGATGTCGTCATCGACGGCCCGTTGCTCGATATCTTCATTGGCAAAATCGCTGCGCATGAAAGACCCTTTCTTGCCGCCGCCGCTAATCCTTCGGACGAGGTTCTCCGTTGGAAAATACACCCAGAGGTCATCATCTTTTTCCGTGTCATCGTAGACCCAGGAAAGGTATTTCGTGTCCCGAACATCGGCGGGCTCATCGAAGGTAATAAGCGAGCGCTCATCGACACCGTATTTCTTATTCTGCATGCGAAGTTTGCGGACAAGTTTCTGCCCCCCGCGCTCGATGACCATTGTGGCTTCTCTTTGTCCGTCGTCGGACGTATCCACGTCGTCCATCTTGACCGCAATGTCCCTGCCGGTGAGTGCCTGAGCTTGACTACTCAATGCAACACTTGCGACCAAAATAAGAGCCGTTACATGCTTCATCTCTGAACTCCTTAAGTTGCGGCAAATGCCGGTTGTCCTGTGGATGCCTGTTCCGAACCAAGCGGCCTGAGCCACCGCAGCAGAACCGGAGCCAAAAGAAACTCCGCCAATAGCGCACTGCTGAATGCAATTGCAGAGGAAATTGCGAAGTTTCGAGGGCCGTCATAGATCGTATAGGTGAAGCCCATGAAGCCGAGCACCAGCACCATTGTGGTGAAAAGCAATGGACGCCCTACCGTCCGCATGGTTTCACGATAGGCCTTTTCGTAACTGCCGAACTGATCGAAATAGCGCCGGTAACGGACAAAGAAATGCACTGTGTCATCTACGGCCACACCAAGGATCATTGGTGCCAAGACAAGCCCAACCATGTTCAGCTGAAATCCAAGAAGCCCCATCGCGCCAAGGGCGAAAAGCACCGGCAGCACATTTGGCACCATCGCAATGAGCCCTAAGCTCACTGAGCGAAGCGTTACGATCATGATAAGGGCAATAGCGATGAAGGCGAGCATGAAACTTTGCCCCTGCCCCACCTTAATGAGCTCACCGAGGCCGCTCATCAGGCTAAGCGTGCCTGTGACCTTAACATCCACAGAGTTTACGCTGGACGCGACATACGCTTCCACATCCGCCTCAAGTTCTTGAACCTGTGCAAGCGAGAGCGACTTTGTACGGGCTTGTATGCGCGCGCTGTCATAAGCAAAGCTGACATACTTCTCAAGCTGAGACCCGCCACCGCTTTCGTAGAGAAGCAAATACTCTGCAATCTGAGAGCTCTTTTCCGGAAGCCGATAGAAGTCCGGTTTGTTTTCATAGACGGCGCGATGCATCTGCTTGATTTGATCAACAACGCTTGAGGTTTGGGTGACATAAGGATGATCTTCCAGAAACGCCTGCAAGCGTTCCAAGTCACGCATCACCTCAATATCTTTGATGCCCCCTTCACGGCCGGTCTCAGCCACCAATTCCAGAGACATGGAGCCGCCCATCTGTTCGTCCACATACTCAAACGCCACGCGCATGGGATAGTCTTCCGGCAAATCTTGAATGGTGTTGGTCTCAATCTCGACGATGCTCAGGCCATAAGCCGCAGCGCTAATGGCAACCAAAAACATGGCAGCGACGAGAGCTGGAAACCTCAGTGTAAATGCGGTCAACAAACCAAGCAGACGATCAAAAATATCTTCGCGGGGCACGGATCTGTCCACGACAATTGCCTTGTCTTTTCCAAAAGAAAGCAATGGCACGGCAAAAATGAACGTCAGCAACAGCGCAACCCACACCCCGATGGCGGCCTGAACGCCAAGTTCCCTCAACGGAACCAAGTCCGTTGCGAGAAACGCCAAGAAACCGGCCGCCGTGGTAATGGTGGTCAACAAGATCGGTCCCGTTACCAGCGACATTGTGTGCCCCAATGCAGCCTTGCGCGACATCCCCTCATTGAGGCCCTGGCGGAATTCGGCGACCACGTGCATGGCGTCACCAATTCCCACACAGAGCAGCAAGGTGGGGACAAGAATGACGAACAGGTTGAGAGTGAATCCGATATAAGCAACGATACCCATTGTCCAAATGACACTGAGGATAACCGTAAGCGCCGGCACCAACACTCCTGAAAAACTTCGTGTGGTGAATATCAGCATCACGGTCATACCGAGCAGCGCCAATGACATCCAACGCGGGGCCTCACGCGCCGTCTCCGTGTCCATTTCGAAATCCATGATTGGGCCACCGACCACATGGGTTTCAAGATCTGCAAAATCAGCGATAATTGCCTTTATGACAGGCGGGACATCTTTACGCGGATCAATGCCAAGTTCCGGGTAGTTCTCGAATTCAAGCAGTATGCCCGCCGTTCGCCGATCAGACGATACGAGGCGATCCCGATAGAGGGGGTCCGAAGTGGCTTTGCGGGCGATCTGGTCAAGTTCCGATTGTGGGAGGTCCAAATTCGGAATTAGGTCATCGATAACAATGCCACCCGGCACCCCTTCTATGGATTCCACATTCCCGATCCAGGTCATTTCGAGGAGATGTGGCGTTTCAAATTCGAGCCTGTCAGCAAGCTCACCGACACGCCTCAATGTCTGCGGCGCAAAAACATCTTCGAGATCAATCAGAACAAAGACAAAGTCGTCGTTACCAAAGGTTTCCTTGAAGTCATCGAGGCGCGTTTTCGTATCGTCGCCGGACCGAAAGAACGTCTCATTTGAGTTGTCGATCCTAAGGTTTGGCAATTGGCTCGCCGCCAACGCTGTGGCTACGGCGACGACAAGCAAACTCAGAAAACGAATGCGAATGATAAAAGCAGTAAGTCCGGATGGCGCCATCATGCTTTGCGAGCCACGTGTCATACGTGGCGCCCCCTTTTTTGCTCTACGGAGAGCTTTATTTTCGTTAATGAGACGCATTTGCATCTAATCTTCGAAAAAATATACCGCCGTTCCAAAAATCCCCACACGATTTTCATCCCCACTTCAAAACAAAAACAGCGCGAATTATCTAAAAAAACAAAAGCTTAGAGCTCTACCGAAGAGGCCTGAGCCATTTTGTATACGCGTATACTATTTCCAATCCGGGATGCCGTCAAGCATGACTTTTAGGTTTTCCACATATCGCTCGCGCCCGCGATGATCCGGATTGGGCGCCTCTTCCATCAGCGCTTTCAATGTCGGATATCCTTCTGCATGGGTCATCATAAATTGCCGGGCCACCGACGGACCGTCGCTTCGTGCCTCGACGTCCGTTAGTCCTTGATCAATCATCAGAGTGCCTACGGAAAACTTCCAAACCATGTTGTAGGCTTGGCTGGCCTTCTTCAAGGGCAGCCCCCCGTCTACAAACGCTTTGATGATTTCCTCCACGAACCAGAGGATCGACGGGCCGATGGACATTTCTTTTGCCAAAACCTCCTGTGCCCATGGGTTGGCGGCCAAGCAATCGTACAGCGCCAGCCAAAGCACGACCAACCGCTCTTTCGGATCGTCCGCAAGTTCGGGCTTTGGAATTTCTTTCGCCAATTCATCCAGCACAAGAACGATAAGGTGATCCATGCTTTCTACATGACGATAGATCGACATGGGAGAGCTACCGAGTTCTTCCGCTATACGCCTCATACTTAGCGACGTGCCGCCACTGGCTTCGAGAAGACGTTTAGCAACCGCAACAATGTCGTCACGGGACAACCGCGCGGGGCGACCGCGGGTGCTGGGCCGGGATTTTGTCATTTAACGGATGTATCACGGCCAATCTTCAGGCGCAAAACTCAAGAGAGTCTTCACGTGATACTTGAGAAATGATTCTTAGGGCAGCCTGCTCCAAGGGAATACGTGCCCCCGAAAGGCTTAGGCACGCCCCATCGCCCGGACCGACGCAAGGTCTACGACCGCACCAGCCACTGAATTTGGTGCTGGTGTGGGAATATTCTCAGGTGCGCCAATCATCAGCCCACGCCTTAAATATGCATCCGCCAAATCGCTCGCAAGGCCCTGGAGCTGTGGTGTGATGTTCTTCGCAAACAGAAACCCCAAATAGGCGTCACGGCTTTCAATCTCGTCGGATTGAGCGGCATTGAGCGCACCCAACAATGCCCCTTCATCCGGGGTAACCCCAAGGGAGCCCGGTCTCGCTATGGTGACACGCCGTCCACCTTCATTTCCGAAAATCCGAGCCATGCCGAGCATTCGCCTCAATACGACTTCGCCCTGTTCCGTCCCGAAAATCCGCTCAAAGCCGCCTACGAGGCATCCGCATTGTGTGTGTCCCAAGGCACACGCCCGAAACCCCCACATTACGGTTGCTGCACCGAACCCCAAATTTGGCAAGCGCACGTTTCGCAAAAAATCAGCTTGAGACATTGACCATCCTTATACTGAGAGAAAAAAGGGCTGCGGCACACGGTGCAAAGTCCGGGGAGGAATCGTCATATAGGAACATTTGCCGCCGCTGGCATTAAGGGAGCTGCCCAAGGCGCCACAGCCCAAGCTGAATTCAACTATTGCAAGGAATCTCGCGGTCCCAAACAAGCCAATTGGCTTTCGAGCCACTCGCGATGCGCATCGAGTTTTTCAATCGTCGTAACGCACCTATTCTCCGGAAACCGGATGAGTTCAGCACGCCAGCGATCAATTTCGCCGATCTGTTCATGTAGCCACCAAAGCGTTTGTGCTTGGGAACTTTGTCTGGACATACGTGTCTCCCGCAACTTGGTGACGAGATCAACATATTTGATAATGAGTTGCAATAGCGATATGTGCCGTATCCCAGTTTCTGACTGCGGCAATCACGCACACCAATCAAAGCGACCTGAATTGTCGGGTTTTCTGCAGCCCTGACCTTGCCCATCGAAGGAGGAAACCCTAAATTCACCCCTGCTTTTGCAAATCATTTGCATATTTTGAGGCGGTCTCACCCCCGCCCTAGCCGATGCGAGGCCAGTCATGAGTCGTTTCTGTTTCAGGCAATTGTTGATCGGCCTGGTGTTGTCAGCAGGTATCACATTCCCCGCGCTGGCCAAGGACCGCGTGGTCTCTCTCGGCGGGGACATTACCGAAATTATTTATTTGCTCGGCGAAGGAGACCGCATCGTCGCCACCGATTCAACCAGCGTCTATCCCGAAGCTGCAACGAAAACGCCAAAAGTTGGCTATGTACGGCAGCTTTCGGCTGAGGGCGTTCTTTCCGCGGAACCAGATCTCATTCTTATCAGCGGAGCGGCGGGCCCGGAACCGGCTTTGCAGCAAATTCGCGACTCCGGCGTACAGATCGTCATTATGGAAACAAACTACACGCCTGACGCTATCCTTGAAAAAACCCGGCGGGTCGCTGCCGCGTTGGGCGTGGCGGCGAAAGGGAACGCACTGATAGCGTCGATCTCTGCGGATTGGCAGCGTGCCAAACAAGAAATTAACGCTATGGACTTATCGCCGTCCGTCCTCTTCTTCGCCACCTTGCGTGAAGGCGCCCCTCGGGCGGCAGGCAAACAAACCGCCGCCCATGGCATCATTGAGATGATTGGCGGAACAAATATTTTCGGAGGCCAGAACGGTTACCAGTCTTTGTCCCTCGAAGCCGCGGTGGCAGCCAATCCAGACATTATTCTTGTCATGAAACACAATGCCGACCAGATGGGCGGTATTGATAAGGTGAAGCTTCACCCGGCGATATCTCTCACAACGGCCGTTCAGAGCGGACAGATCTTTCTGGTCGACCAAGTGACCGTCATGCAGTTCGGCCCCCGGACACCTGGTGCGGTGGCCGACCTTGCCCGCGACATAAACGACAACTTGAAAAAATCGGGCGATGGCAGCTGAGACAGCCCTGCTGGCCGGAACCGGCCAGCTAAGGACAAAACGTCAACGTCAAGGACAAACGGTCCTTGTGGTTTGCGCCGCCTTGGCCTTGTTGGGATTTGTGTTGACCATCGTGATGGGGCCATTGGCGATTAGCACTTCGGACCTCTTGAGCGTGCTCGCCAAGAATCTTGGTTTGACGGACGCCAGCCATGTTTCAGCTGTTAAAGTCGGCGTGATTGAAAACATCCGTATGCCCCGTGCTCTCCTCGGTCTGCTGGTAGGCGCAGCATTGGGAACTGCAGGTGCCGCCATGCAAGGTTTCTTCAGAAACCCTTTAGCGGATCCAGGATTAATCGGGGTGTCATCCGGTGGCGCCCTCGCAGCGGTGGCCGTGATTGTTCTTGGCGGATCGGCCCTTGCCTCGGTTCTTAGTCTGCTGGGGTTATTCGCCATGCCTCTGGCCGCCTTTGCAGGCGCCTTGGTGACGGTGCTTTCAATCTACCGTCTATCGACCCATGATGGCCGCGTTATCGTCGCCACCATGTTGCTCGCCGGCGTTGCGGCGAATGCTCTAGCGTTCTCCGGCATCGGCTATCTCACCTTTCTTGCCGATGACACTCAATTGCGCGACTTAACTTTCTGGACGTTGGGCAGTCTCGGCGGAGCTGTCTGGGACCGCGTCTTGCCGGCGGTCTTGCTGATGATCATCTCTGTCGCAGGTTTGCTCACGCTCGCGCGTCCGATGAACTGCCTCCTCTTAGGTGAAGACGACGCCAAAACGCTGGGAGTGGACGTGGAAAGCGTGAAGCGGCGCGCGGCCCTTCTGACGGCCCTAGGTGTGGGCGCGGCAACCGCCGTATGCGGTATTATCAACTTTGTCGGACTGGTCGTTCCACACTTGGTTCGCCTTATGACGGGACCGGATCACCGTTATGTTTTGCCCGGGTCTGCTCTTTTAGGCGGGGCGCTGGTTCTGTTTTCCGATCTCATCGCGCGACTTGCGGTTTCACCGGCAGAACTCCCCCTTGGCGTCGTCACCGCGGCCCTCGGCGCGCCATTCTTTTTCTGGCTGCTCCTAAAAGACAAAAGACGGACCAATCTGGGATGAGTGTAGAGCTGAAAAGCGCAAGCGTCGTCCGTACAGGGAACGCTATTCTCGACCAGGCCTCCGTCCAGTGCGTCGCCAGTCAGTTCACGGCGCTTTGCGGCCCCAATGGCGCCGGAAAGACTACTGCTTTGTCTCTGATGACCGGCGCCTTTCCACCGGATCGGGGGGGCGTTTTCTTCCACGGTCAGAGCGTCAAAAACTATAAACCGATTGACCTCGCGCGGCGGCGCGCCGTCGTCTCACAAGCGTCAGTATTGAATTTTCCGTTTCAGGTCCATGAAGTGGTGGCCATGGGCCGTACACCGCATCTAGGCATCAGTTCACTGACGGAAGATGCAGACATCATCTCTGAAGCTATCGCACTTATGGACCTGCAGCCCTTCGCGGAACGGAACTACCTTACCCTGTCCGGCGGCGAGCGCCAGCGGGTAAATATCGCCCGTGCGTTGGCGCAAGTTTGGGACGCGGACAAACGGCTGGGCCATCCACCCTGGCTTTTTCTGGACGAACCGACGGCGGCGCTTGACCTAAAATACCAACTCGCCTTGATGGATCTGCTGCGGCGACTGGCCGCCTCGGGTTGGGGCATCGTAGCCGTCTTACACGACCTTCATTTGGTCAACACTCATGCCGACCATGTGGTCTTATTCAACTCCGGACGCATACACTCAGCGTCCACCCCCGCAGAAGCCCTTACACCCGAACGCATTCAGGAAGTTTACGCGTTAGAAGCCCCCTTCGCGCTCACGGCCTGAGGTTCAGTTTTCGGGCACCCGCTGGACCATATCCAGCCAACGATACTGGTTCTCTAGATAGTCTAAATAGAATTTGCAAAGCTCTTCGTCAGTGTGGGACGGAACTTCGTCGCTAAACTGCCGCTCAAGTTGATCGACCGCCCCGTGCCAGCCAGCCGCGACGGAAGGCCAAACGGTTCCAGGCCCGGCAGGCTGGCGATCAAAAGCCGTCGGCTTTCCTTCAACAGCTTCGGATGCAAGAACATCGGGTCCAAATGTGTCTATGAACACGAATGTCGTTTCATGGTTGCCACTGGCCAATAGCTCGAACCGCATTCCTCCAGTAGCCCGATAAGAACCTGTCGGTTCGGCAATATCGATGTATTGAGGTGCCTGAAAACTCGTTATGGTGTTGTCCCAATGATGGCGAAAAAGGCCGCCAACTTTGAGTTCAAAAACACGGGGCGGCGCGACCCACCATTTGTTCAGGCCTTCCTTGGTACTGATCAGAGGCCAGACGTGGTCAACCGGCGCCTGCAAGTAGCGGATCCAGACCATCGCATGCTCGGTTAGCAAACGGCCGGCTCGGTCAAGACGTATCTGATTGTCCCCAGCCATCACCCCACCTCCATTGGGTCTGGCCCTCGGCACATATCCGGCGAACAACCAATACCCGACCGCCGGCTGTAAACTCTCGGACTAGCCTTTCGCCGAGTCCAATACGACGGTGAACCCCTCGAATTCAGGATGGCCGAGATAGAGCACCTTATTGTCGCCCGCATTGCGATGGGCAGCCCGAAATGCTTCGGATTTTGTCCAGTCCACAAACGCGTCCTCGGATTCCCAAATAGTATGTGAGGCATAAAGCGTGTGATCTTCATGCTTCGGTCCACGCACCAACTGAAATTCCTTGAACCCCGGCACTGCATCCAAGTGCGTATCACGGTCTGCCCAAACCTTCTCAAATGCCGCCTCACTTCCGGGCACAATTTTGAATCGGTTCATCGCGATGTACATAGTAGTTTAGCCTTTCTACTTCTAATGAACTGCGGGATCGCTCGAAGCGCCCAATTCCCATCAGTCTCACAAGACTCTTGCGAATGATTAGCATTATACGAAATGCACTTCAACCAAGGTTTGCGCTGGGTACAAGAGGCCCAAAGCGCCTTAATGCCAAACGCATAAAGCGAGACACTAGAGATTTGTTTAATCAGGAGATCGGGTGTTCAAGTCACCCAGCCGGCACCACCCAAACCTGCTTCAGCCTCACCTAGGAAGCCATCTTGCCTTGGGCGAGCCAAGATTCGCGCTTGCGGTAGATTGTCGATGGGCTGATTTCGAGCAAGCGCGCGGCCTGCTGAATATTGCCGCCGCATTGGGCGATTGCCCCTTCGATGGCATCACGTTCCGTCATCCAAAGAGGTTGCACCGCTGTTCCAGCCAAATTGGCAACAACTTGCCGGCCTCCAACTTCGTCGCCCCCAGCAACCGATGACGGTGGAACAATTTCCGCATTGGGCGTTTGAGCGATGGCTTCAAGGACCGCGCCAGGTGAGATAACTTCGTTATCTGTTAAGACCACCAAGCGGCGAACAAGGTTCTCCAACTCTCTGACGTTTCCGGGCCAAGCATAATTCGCGAGAGCCGCTGACGCAGCCGGATCAAAACGACGCTCTTGTCCTCCCTCTTCGTCAGCAATCCGTCGAAGAAAAACTTCCGCGAGGCCCTCCACATCATCACCCCGTTCTCTTAGCGGCGGCATATGAATTGGGATCACATGGAGACGGTAGTAAAGGTCTTCGCGAAAACGGCCTTCCTGAACTTCCTTGGCTGGTGCTCGGTTGGTCGCGCAGACAAACCGAATGTTTGTCATTCGCGCTTTGTCTTCACCCACCCGGCGGTATTCTCCCAATTGGATGAAACGGAGAAGCTTGCTTTGCAGATCTAAATCCATCTCACAGATCTCATCCAAAAAAAGCGTGCCGCCATCTGCTGTCGCAGCCGCGCCCCCACGGTCACTTGTGGCCCCCGTAAATGCCCCCTTTACATGGCCAAACAGTTCGCTCTCTAGAAGGTCTTTTGGTAGCGCGCCGCAATTGAGCGCCACAAACGGGCCGGCGGCGCGGTCGCTTTGGTCGTGCAGAGCACGGGCCGCAAGCTCCTTACCGGTTCCGCTCTCTCCAGTGACAAAAACAGACGCTGTGCTGCGCGCTGCCGCTTCAATTGTTTTATAAACAGCTTGCATGGCCGGAGAGTTTCCCACCATCGTACCGAGGCCATCCTGGGGCGATGATTTTTGAAGCGCCTTGACCGTCCGTACCAAGCGTATTTTTTCGACCGTGTTTGCGACTGTCGTCAGAAGGCGCTCGGAGTCAAATGGTTTCACAATAAAGTCGCTGGCTCCTGCGCGCATGGCTTCAACGGCGGCATTCATGGACCCATTGGCCGTGATGACGACGACCGGCACCATTTGTTCGTGCAGTTGTTGCCATTCGCGAAGTAAGTCGAGGCCATTACCATCCGGAAGCTGAAGGTCCAACAAAACACAGTCCGGTTGGGACGTCCCCAACGAATTTCTCGCATCCGCGATGGTTTCAGAGACCGTGACCATATGGCCCGCCTTTTCAAGCTGCGCCTTATAGGTGCGCGCCAGGCTGGGGCTGTCTTCGACCAGCAATAACTTTGCGGAGATAGTCATACTCCTTCTCCTTGTCGCCAGTAGGTTTCATCCGCTTGAACGCGGTCGACCTCGATCAAAGTTTTTTCCGCAATGTCCACCACACGTTGCAATACCGGTTGCACATCGTCTCCGGTATCGAAGGCATGCTCGAGATTTGCGGCAGCTTCTGACAGGGCAACCGCCCCCACATTGGCCGAGGCACTCTTAAGGGAATGGGCTTCGCGCGTTGCCGTTGCCCGATCGAGATCGCCCCTCTGCAAATGCGCTACCCGGTTTTGGCATTCATTGCGAAAGATCGTGATGATTTCGGCACGTGTGTCATGATCCAAATCTCGCCAGTTCGCGACAAAACTCTCCGTATCGAGAACGCTGCCCATCGATCCGTCGGCTTGGGACGGGCGGGCTTGAACGCGAGAAGGTTCTGGAGACGGAAGCCAACGCGAGATCGTTGCGAATAAGGCTGATTTTTCGATCGGCTTCGCCACATAATCGCACATACCCGCTTCGAAACAACGCTTACGGTCTTCCTCCGCAACGTGAGCCGTCATCGCAATAATGGGAACATCATGGCAACCGGGCAAATCCTTGATTCGTTTCGTTGCCTCCAGACCGTCGACCACAGGCATCGACACATCCATGAGCACAACGTCGTATGTACGTGCCTGCATCGCGCTTATCGCTTCGGCACCGTTAGACACATGATCGACACGGGCGCCCTTCTGCTTAAGCAGAGCGGTCGCTACATAAGCGTTGGTCTGACTGTCCTCCGCTAGAAGAATGCGCCCATTTAGCTTCAGTGGTTCCGCTTCAGGACGCGGCCGGGCTTGGACAATTGCGGAACTCCCCAGTTGAATTGGAACTTCAAACCAAAACAAACTTCCCTTGCCCTCGCTACTTTCGAAACCAATTTCGCCTCCCATGAGAGAACACAGACGTTTTGAAATCGCGAGGCCAAGACCGGTACCGCCAAATCGCCTGCGGTAATCCGACTCCAATTGAACAAAATCACCAAACAGACGGTCTTCCATCCCCGCTGGGATACCAATTCCAGTATCCTCCACTTCAAAACGCAACGCAGACTGATCATCGCGTGAAAAAACCCGCACTTGTACCGACCCGGTTTCTGTAAACTTCACGGCATTGGAGACAAGATTGAGCAGTATCTGCCTAAGTCTCGATGCATCTGATTGCACAAAGCGCGGCACGCCGGAGTCGATCGTGATCAACACTGGAAGCTTCTTTTGCCGAGCGATTGGCTTGATCACATCCGCTACGCGGTGAACGCATTCCCACAGATCGAAATCCGCAATTTCAAGTCCAACATGCCCTGCCTCGATCTTTTCGAAATCCAGAAGGTCATTCACGAGCGTTAAAAGGCTCTCCGCCGCATTTCGGGCAAGCTCGGTATGCGCATATTGCTCCGGGTCAAGACTCGTGTCCGCGAGCAAGCCAAGACCACCGATTACCCCATTCAAAGGCGTGCGAATTTCATGGCTCATTGTCGCCAAGAAATGAGACTTAGCTTCGCTTGCCGCCTCAGCTTCCTCTTTTGCGGTACGGAGGTTTTCTTCCGAAGACTGCAAGGCCTCTTGCTGCTGCTTCGCCTCTGTGATGTCTCGCAGATAGGCCGTAAAGAAGAGCCGCTGATCGACTTCGAACGGTGTTATCGCAAGTTCTACCGTTATTCGGGTGCCATCCACCGTCACTGCCGGCACTTCAATGCGTTTGCGGAGCACGTTGTGCTCGCCCGTCTTAAGGTAGTGTTCTAAACCGGTCAGGTGTGCGTTTCGCAGATCCTCGGGAATGATTGTTTCGGCGAGCGGTTGACCAATGACTTGTTTGGCTTTGAAGCCAAATGTCTTTTCCGCAGCGGGATTGAATTCCCGAATAATTCCGTCGCTGTCAATCGTAATGACACAATCCAAAGCGGTTTCAGTTGCAGCTTGGCGAAAGGCAATATTCTCTTGAAGCGCAGCCTCGCGTTCGACGCGTTCCGTAATGTCCTGTACAATGCCAACCCGCATGATTTGTCCATCTGGACCTGTTGGCAGCGAAGCGTCAGTCAACCAAAGATGTTGGATACTGCCGTCGGCCGTAACGGTTCTAAACTCAATCGCCAGATCGATACCGCGGTCGATACTCGACCACGTCTCATGTGCCACGCGGTCAAGGTCGTCGGGATGAACGCGGTCGAGCAATTGCTGATAGTTTAATCCGCCGGCGGATGGGTCCAAACTCGTCGCGATACTGAAGATGCCAGGCGACATATGGGACATTTCGAGGTTATCTGTGTCAAACACGAAATATCCCAGCTTGGCAAGTTTTTCGGCTTTCGCAATGACCATGTGAGCGCGCGCCAATGCCGCCTCTCTTTCGCTCACATCTATTTCGTTGTTTTGGATGGTGACAGAATAGCCATCTTTCATCGGCCTAACACGTTTGTAGCCAATGTCCTCTGTGCGGCTTTCTTCGCGCGCATGGTTTTCGACCACGACTTTGTTGTCTTCATTTCGCACGGTAATAGGATCAGGGATGGCATCGAGCGCGTTCGCGAGAACAGAGGAAACGCTCACCTGCTCAAGAAACAACGCAATCATCTCCAAAAGCTGATCTAATTTTGGAATTTCCTGAAGATCACCGGAGCCGCTGCTCAAAAAACCCAAGCGTTCACCGGCGGGCGATACGAATGGAATGACCGCATCTTCAACTCCATCCCGCCACGCCGCGATAACGGGCTCTGCTGCATCATGCAACTCACCGGCCGCACCGATGGCGGACCGAAGGTTTGCATCGTAGATAAAAGCATCGGGGTGATCCAACAACTCTGCGGCCGCTCTGGCATAGACCGTAAGCGCCGCTTTCCTGTTCGTGAGGAGCTTTTCTTTCAAACGTTTCATCCGAGCCTCTAATGGATTGCCCCTGCTGTGGAGCACGTGCCGGACCAAACGCCATTATCAACGAAACTCCTTAAGAAAACTTAGTCTTTTGAGGCACTTAGTGTCTGCTTAGGAAAGGTAAGCGTACGCACCGATAGGTCGGCGCCTTGCATTATGCAACGGTCGCCATTGCATTATGCAACGGGGCCTGATGGTTAAGGACGCGTAATCAAGACCCCGTTGCAATCTGCACCTCACCAGCAGATACCGTCGTAAATCGCGCCACGCGGACTACTCTGCCAAGCACGTGCAAGGTCAATTACCCGCTTCCCGCGAACGTTTTTCTCTACAGCCTCAACAAACTCCACCGCGTCATGGGCAACGATTATGGTGTCCGACAGGGCAACGGCTTCATCCGCTGAAGAAACCACCGCCTTTTTGAGCTGTTCCGTCGTGTCTTCTCCCCCCGCCGACTTGGCTTTCGCATGTTTGCAATGATGGTCCAATGCCGCTTCGAGATCTAAGTTCGGGTCATACACGCGAACGTCGTAGCCTTCCGCAACCATCAGTTCCAGCAATGTGAGCATGGGACTTTCGCGCAGATCGTCAGTACCTGGCTTAAACGTAACCCCCAAAAGGGCGACTTTCTTTGACCGGGCCTTTTTAACGAGATCCAGCGCATGAATGATTTGACCATCATTGCTCATATGCAAAGAGTCAAACAACGGAACGCGAACACCTTTGGCACGGGCAAGTTTCGACATTCCCCGAACATCTTTCGGCAAGCACGAACCGCCAAACGCAAACCCCGGTTTCATATAGTATGGTGAGATATTTAGCTTGGTATCCTGCACAAAAATAGACATCACTTCCCTGCTATCGACGCCGCAGGCTTTGGCAAGCCGCCCTACCTCATTTGCGAAACAGACTTTCGTCGCGTGCCATGTATTGTCCACATATTTGACCATCTCGGCCGCTTCGATACTTGTCAGAATGACGTCATCGTCAAGGCCGATATAGAGATCGGAAACGATAGACGCCGTGCGCGGATCCGTAGCCCCAACAACGGTTTTGGGCGGGTTATAGAAATCGTCAATCGCCGTACATTCCCTTAAAAACTCTGGATGAAAGGCAATGCCAAAGTCTTCAGCCAATACTTTGCCAGAGGCTTCTTCGATGATTGGACCCAATAAGCTTCTGCAGGTTCCTGGCGGAATCGTCGACCGAAACGCGATGACATGAAACTCATTTTTGCTGCGCAATCCCAGACCAATTTGTTTCGCGACCTCTTCCAAATACTTTGTGTCACAACTGCCGTCTTCCCGGCTGGGTGTTCCCACACACACAAAACTGATTTGGCTGTTTTGGACAGCGTAAGTCGGCGATGCAGTTACCGAAACGAAATTATTCTCCACACCCGCCGTCAGAAGATCATCCAAACCAGGCTCCACCAATGGCGCCTTGCCCGCGCTCACCAAGGTTGTTTTCCTTGTATCTGGATCCACGCCAATCACGTTGTGTTCACGTGAAGCGAGACATCCCATGGATACAGCACCCACATAACCAAGACCAAAGACGCTCACGGCGGCTTTCCGGGCTTGTCTAGCCGCAGGCGCCTTGACTCTGGACTTATCGGTAAGCTGAAATTCGACGACGTTGTTCACTGCAATCTCCTTTGCTCAGGTCTTGCCGAGCGGATTGCAGCGTCCAGGCCAAAATTGACGCTCAATTTTTCTTTTTTAAATCAGGGACTTACAAGACTCCTCAATTTTCAATCAATCTGTTCTTCGCAGAATGCAGTAGCGTGGTTTGCATCCTGCATTACTCTGGGAACTTTCGTCTGACGGCGGACAATATGCTCTATTACATTGTCCTTTTCTCCAATAGTCCGATTAGGGATGAAGTTGAGCAAATTGACCAGATCGCGATTGCAGAATGCGCATAAGCTTTCATTTTGCATTCGCGACTGTTGCAGATTGCGAACTCGACAAACTCACTGCTCCAATCGTCACGTATGCTGTTCAAGGGAAACTCCCGGTTTCTCACGTTTTTGAGAAAAGAATATCGCTACTGGAATTTCGATGAACGGTGGCCCCTTCTTTGCGACTTAGGGTGCAGTTGCACTTCAGTTCACAAGGGTAAGCACCATGCAGTCAGTCATCCAAAACGTCCCGGTTGTGCCAGTCGTTCTTTGCGGAGGGGGCGGCACCCGCCTTTGGCCCGTTTCACGCAGCGCCTCTCCAAAGCAGTTTCACGCATTTGGAGGTACAAAATCCCTTCTGCAAGAAACCGTGGAACGTGCCTTCGCTATTGAAGGCGCGATTAACACCATTCTCGTAACTGGCAAAGAGACCGCTGACGTCGCTCAAGCACAGTGCAAAGGAGTTTCCCAGTTAACCCCTGATCTCATTGTCGAACCCGAAGGCCGCAATACAGCCGCGGCTCTGACAGCCGCGGCTGTCCATGCCCTTAGGTCCACCGGGCCGGACACGATAATTGTAGCGATGCCGTCTGATCACAAAATCTCGTCAATGTCAGAGTTTTCCAAAGCAATGACGAAAGCTGTTCAAGCTGCGACAGAAAACTGGATCGTCACGTTCGGCGTCGAACCCACCGCCCCCGAAACCGGTTTTGGTTACATTTGCCCAAGTGAAGAAGCTAGCCACGTCGCCGACTGCAAAAAAGTCTCGCGCTTCGAGGAAAAGCCTTCTGCCGCTAAAGCGGTAAGTCTTATCGAAAAAGACGGCGCGCTGTGGAACTGTGGCATTTTCATTGCCCGAGCAGATCAAATTTGCGCCCAAATGCTCCGCTTCGAACCGGAAACGATGCGAGCCGTCGAGGCATCCTATAATCTTTCTACAAAGAAAGGCACTCAGTTCCATCTGTCTGATCAGTTCCGTCGATCAAAAGCGCTGCCCTTTGATAAGGCTGTCATGGAGCGGACATGCAGCGCCGCGGTGCTGCCTGTAGATTTCGAATGGAGCGATGTAGGCACATGGTCGGCGATTGCGAACCATCCAGACATTCACTCTGCTGATGAAGCGATTTTGATCGATTGCGACAATGCCTATGTGGAAAGCCGGTCAAATCGCTTGGTGACTGGTGTTGGCCTTAAGGACTTGGTGATCGTCGACACCCCAGACGCTGTTTTGGTGGCTGATCAAAGCCGGTCCCAACAAGTCGGTGAGTTAAGCAAGCTGATTTCGAAGCAGCGCCCTGAACTCACGGAACAATCTGCAAAAGTGGCCCGCCCATGGGGAACGTACCAATCCATCCACAGCGGATCACAACATCAAGTGAAACACATAGAGGTGGCGCCCGGCGGTCAACTGTCCCTGCAATATCATCACAAGCGGGCAGAACACTGGATCATTGTTTCCGGCACGGCGACGGTCACAGTTGGAGATAAAACAAGAGATTATGACGCGAACGAGCATATCTACATTCCAAAAGGTGAAACCCATCGGTTAGAAAACAATACGTCAAATCCGATCCATTTGATCGAAGTTCAAATGGGAGACTATCTTGGTGAAGACGATATTGTCCGTCTGGATGATGTCTACGGAAGAACCGACCACCCGCGCCGGAATACTTCTAGTGAAGAATCGACGATCGCGAGGGCATCCTAATGCAAATGCCGTCGAACAGCGTTGCAAGCGGCACTCTCTGGAAAGTTCTCACCGAAGAAGTCGTTTTTTCCGATTCCCCGTGGATAGAACTGCGTCGCCAAAGCGTCCGCCTTCCCGCCGGACGCGTTGTAGATGACTACTACCAAATAGAGATCCCCGATTTCGTTACCGTTCTAGCCATCACAGAGGAAAACGAAGCTGTTTGCCTTCGGCAATACAAACACGGTGCTCGCGAGCAGTGTCTAAGTTTTCCTGGCGGCATGGTGGACGCCGATGAAACCTCATTTACGGCGGCTCAGCGAGAGCTCTTGGAAGAAACCGGCTTTTCCGGCGGAACCTGGACCCATCTTGGCAGCCTGGTTGTCAACGGAAACTCTGGAATTTGCAAAGGACATTTTTTCACCGCGAAGGGCGTCACCAGAACAAGCGAAACGACGACTGGCGCGGATTTGGAAGATATGACAATCGACCTTCTTCCCGTGACGAGCCTTAAGGATCACGTGGTTACGGGAGGCGTGCGCCTGCTAAATCACGTAGCGGTTCTTGGGCTCGCGTCTCTCTTCGGTGAAATCTGAGGAACACATGGAGGTTAAAATGACTGACATGAAGGAACGCCGCAAGCAAACGCGATATGCAACTCCTGGATTGGCCATCATTGAGGGCGAACCTTATGTCCTCGTGGATTGGTCCATGAAAGGCTCTGCCGTTAGCGGTTGGGATTGGCCGCGCCCTAAACGCGACTTCGCCATTGAAACGAACGCGACGTTTCTGGCCGGCGGGTTGACTTTCGATGCAAAGGCAAAGCTCGTATGGGTCGATGAGGTCAACGAACAGGCCGGGTTTTCGTATGTGCCCAACTCCATTCGAAATATTCGCCTCAAAAAAAGGGAGGCGCCCATTTTGGATGGGGCACGTCACAAAAACAATCTTGGTACCGACGTCGAGGATCAGAGTTCGTGAGAGAGGACTTGTTTTGCGTACCCTTAGAAAACAGAACAAATCGGCCGAAAACAATGTATCGGACATTCTTTATGGTCTAAGGCCTCACCTTGTCATCGCGTTTTGCATCGGCTTCTTCACGAACCTTCTCCTCTTGGTCGTGCCAATATACATGTTGCAGGTTTACGATCGTGTGTTGAGAAATGAAAGTTTCGAGACACTCACCTACCTTACCCTTATCGCGGTCATATCTGTCGTCTTTATCGGCATATTGGATATTTCGAAATCACTGCTGATCAACAAAGCGATCAGCGCGACGTCCCGGCGGTTGAGGCGGTACCTCACTGGCCGATCTGTTGAAAAGAGGCCGGAAGAAAAGAAACTTCTGAAAGAAGCAAACTTACATGCTTCAAGACTGCACGCCTCACTTTCGGGACAAAGCCTTTTAACCCTACTGGATGCTTTTTGGGCCCCCCTTTTCGTTTTCGCGATTTGGTTGCTCCATCCTCACCTCGCATTTTTCGCCGTTGTCATCATTGCGATATTGGTTGGTCTTTCGTTCGCACAAAATGTTGTAACCGCAGAGCAGATGCGGAAACTCAATAGAAAACAACAAGAGGCAGAGCGGTATCGGTTCGCGGTTGCTCAGGAAAGTGACATCACCGAAACACTCGGTATCAGCCACCCCCTCAATCAACTGTGGGATAGATCAGATCGAAACGCGACACATCTAAATCAGGTAATCTCGCACCGATCACAGGTGGTCGCGAGCCTATCGAAAGCAATCCGCATGGCCGCCCAAATCGGCGTCGTTTGTTTGGGGGCAACCTTGGTGTTGATCAACGAATTGTCGGCAGGCGGGATAATCGCAGGGTCTATTTTATTAGCTCGTGCATTGCTCCCTTTCGAGCAGTTAATCGGTGCGTGGCAAACAACAGCAACCGCATACGCGTCATTGCAGTCTCTTTTGACGGTGGGCTCGAAACTCGGTGTTTCGCATCACATAGATGAGTTTCCAAAACCAGAGGGGCGCATCACCGTCAAAGGCGTCACCTATCGGCCGGTGGCTCAGAGATCCTCCATACTGCAAGGCATTCAGTTTACCATGCAACCCGGTAAATGCGTCGGTATTATTGGCCCCGCAGGGAGTGGCAAGACCGCGATTGCGCGCTTAATGCTGGGCTTGGAACAGCCAACAACCGGCGAAATAGTATTGGATGATGTCTCCCTTTCCAATTGGCACAAACCCGCATTAGGCAAATACATTGGATATCAGAGCCAGAGGCTAGAGTTTGCGCCAGGGTCAATCGCGGAGAACATTTCGCGCTTTTCTGATGCACCGCTGGAAACAGTCATCGAAATCGCAAAAAGTGTCGGCGCACATGCGGCGATTGCTCAGCTTCCGGAAGGATATGACACGCTTTTAGACGACGATACACACGCATTGTCGGCGGGGCTGAAACAACAGATAAGTCTGGCACGGGCATTCTTCGGAAACCCATCCCTGATCGTCCTTGACGAACCAACCAACAATTTGGATGGCGCTGCCGAAACGTTCCTCACACATGCAATTGCAGACGCAAAGCAGAGGGGGGCGGCGGTCGCCATTTTCACCCACCGGCGAAACGCTTTAGCCTCGGCCGACAACTTATTGGTCCTTCAGCAGGGCCGCCTCATAGATCAAGGTCCACCAGAAGACGTGTTGAAACGACTGCCGGCCAATCAAAATCTTCGACCTTTCGAGAACCAACGCAACAACCGTCTTCAATCGAGAGGGTGATCACATGAACACAGTTCAAACGGCTTCAAAAATGTCCGCGCAGAGAAAACAAGAGGATGACGACCCCACAATCTCGACCAATATCGGTCGGGTATCGGTGCTTATCATCACATCAGCAATACTGTTCATCATGGCTTGCGTCTTATGGGCTGGTTTTGCGCAGATTTCCGGCGGTGCGGCAACGTCTGGTGTTCTGAAACATGTGGGGCAACGCACCACAATCCAGCATCTTGAAGGTGGCATTGTTCAACAAGTCATGGTCTCCAACGGAGAGATTGTTGAAGCGGGTCAGCCTCTTATGACGTTCGCAAAAGCGGAATATCGTGCGGAGCTGAGGGCAATTCTCGAGCGTCGTGTCAGTTTAGAAGCCCGTCTTGCGCGATTGCAAGCCGAACAAAAGGGCCAACAACAAATCGAATTCCCGAATTGGACCTCGAAAGAAACACCCAGCCACCAACGAGCCATCCGAGATCAGTTGATCCTCCATGCGACGCGCATTGCCGCACGGGACAATCGTCGGAACATTCTCAAAAAACAAAACGATCAGTTATCTGCGGAGCTGTCCGGCATGATGGCGCAATATGTGAGTCAGAAAAACGAACTCCGCTACCTCAAGGAGGACATCTCCAGCATTGACACCCTGGTCAAACAGGGGCACGCGCGTTTAAGCCAATTGAGAAACCTTAAGAGACAACAAGTTGTGTTGGAGGGAGAAAGCGCTCAAAGCAAGGCGTCAATCGCGCGTATCCAAAAAGAGCAAAGCGAAATCGAATTACAGCTGCTGCAGCTCGACATTGATGTCTTTGCAGAGATTGCCCGAGATATTGAGCGCACGCGATCGGAGCTCACAGAATTGCAACGGGAGATCGCGGCCTCCTCAGAAATCGTCAAACGGACAGTCGTGCTTGCGCCCGTTTCGGGTGAAATACTGGCCGAAAACCTTCCAACGGTTGGGTCCGTTATACGTTCGGCCGAGAAGCTGTTCGATATCGTTCCAACGGATCGATCGATGGTTGTTCAATCCCGCCTCTCTCCGAAAGACGTTGACGGAATTGCGCCGGGGTCTCGAACGCTTATCCGATTTGCGGGGATTAGTCAGCACGATGACTCAAACGTTCAGGGCTTGGTCCGGCGTATTTCATCAGACACGCTCATTGATCCCAATTCTGGCATGCCCTACTACGACCTAGAAATCATTGTGGATAGTTCCGAACTTAAGCGGTTCCGTCAAAACGAAAACTCCGTGAAGAGCTTAGTTGCCGGCATGCCCGTTGACATCCTTGTTGTCAAAGAAAGCCGCACGATGCTGTCCTATCTGACAGCCCCACTGATGAAATCGAGCTGGAAAGCATTCAGGGAATAAACTTCCCCGGCTCCATTCCACTTTTGTTGCCCTAACAAAATACGATCATCTTTGGCTCGTGTGCCCTAGGGCATGATCATTTTTCACAGAAACATGATCATGCCTACGATTCACCGTTGGTCGCGCCTGCCTGCGCGAAGCCGCAGCTTCGCTTCGGCGAAGGCAGGCGATCGGACGGTTAACCGCCAATGTCGGATTTTGGCACTTAACCTGATCGCGCTCTAGGTCACAGATACTTCGTTCTCGCACGTCTTCCACTCTGCGATCAGAACAAGAAGATCACTACATTGAGCAAACTGGGACGAAGCGAATGCCCCCACACTTCTCTGACTAAGTAGAAGTAGTCAAGCTCACGACAAAAAGGGGGGACGACAATGTCGTCCCCCAGGGGGTAGCCGGAACATTATTAGGAAAGCGGTGTGTGCGACAGAGAACCGCTGAAAGTTCCAGCTAAACTGAGTACCCGCTTACGCCAGATATACCCACTCCGAAGACTGGGTGTCGTCGAAGACGACTGTCGCAAAGTCGTCCGCGGTCAAGCCTTCGAACAAAATGCTATCGCCGTCGGCCCCGTTAAACTCCGCAAGGGAAAGAAGCGCGCCGTCGTCCGTATCGGAGAGCGCCGCCAACAAGTCGGCTTCTTCATCAAACAGATCGTAGGAAAATGCGACCGTATCGATCCCCACTTCAAAGTCGGCAATCGTGTCACCACCACTTCCGATATCGAAGAAGAAGGTGTCACTGGTGAGGTCGTTGATCCCATTTTGCCCGCCCCACAGCGTATCATTGCCGACACCGCCTGTGAGTTGGTCAGCACCTTTACCGCCTCTCAAGAGGTCATCGCCGATTTCACCAAAGAGAACATCAAGGCCACTGGCACCATTGAGGTAGTCGTTCCCAAGGCCACCGAAGAGGGTATCGTTCCCGGCGTGTCCGGCAATATAGTCATTGCCCCCCTGACCAGAGATCTCGTTAGCCCTGTTGTTGCCGACGATTTTGTCCGCATAGTCCGTAGCAAGAATATTCTCGATGGAAATGAGAGTGTCGGTGCCATCGCCAACCGCGGTACCGTCGGCCAGGTGAATTCGGACATTTGTCGTCCATGCGGAGTAATCTACCGTATCGATCCCAGACCCGCCATTGATGACATCATTTCCGCTGCCACCATCCATGACGTCATTACCACTGTTACCGAAAAGCGTATCGTTGCCCGACCCGCCTTTCACAGAGTCGTCGCCCGAGCCCGCTGTGAGGGTGTCTTCACCCGATCCACCGCCGAGTATATCGTCACCGCTACCGCCTTCCAGAATGTCGTTGCCGGCCTCCCCGAATAGAGTATCGTCTCCACTGCCAGAAGTGAGCGTATCGGCACCATTGCCGCCGAACAGGTCGTCATCGCCGCTGCCGCCTAAAAGGACGTCTTGGCCCTGCCCGCCATACAGATCATCATCACCGGATCCGCCTTCGAGGCGATCATTGTTACCGCCACCTTCCAACAGATCATTGCCGGAGTTACCGAGGAGCCGATCGTCCCCATTGTCACCCCGAATGATATCGTTGCCGAGATTTCCGAAGAGGACGTCGTTACCGCTGCCGCCCCACAATTTGTCCTCGCCGCTACCGCCGTGCAGTTCATCTTCACCATTATCGCCGTGGAGCTCGTCATTGCCTTTGTGGCCCCAAAGCTCATCATTGCCGGTACCGCCCCAAAGGATGTCATTGTCGATGATTTCCAAGATCTGATTGACGGGTCCGTCCCCATCATATTCCACATCTGGAAGCCCTTGCTCGCTGCGATAATGCGCGTTTAGAACCGTAGCGTTGGACGGACCAAGGTCCACCGTAAAGACAGAGTCGTCAAAATCGCGATCGCCACCATTGTACAGATCCTCAAATCCAATGGTCAGCGTACCTGCATCAGTTTTCAGAACACCCACAGTGTGCAGAAGACCATCTGGGTTGAGGTCTGCTGTGTCGTCATAGGCGGCGGTATGATACTGATGCCGAACGATCTCCGTCTGCGTGCCGTCCTCGGCAAAATGGATCAATTTCGGATCCTGACTTGTGAGCGTGGCGTTGGAGCCATCAGCCTCGACAAACCGAAGTTCGCCCGGGCCCAGGGCATCATAGTCATTGTAGCTAAAGCCGTTAGAGACAATGAAAAACCCGATTTGATCGCCGGACTCCACGTCCAGAAACACTCGAGATTCCCCGGCAACCAAATCACCGCCGCTTCCCTGCAACGATGCATTCTCCCAGATGATGTCAACGTCGGTGATCTCACCCGTTTCCGGATCAATTTTGTAGTAACCAAAACTGTTCCGGTAGCCGGCCGTTTCGCCCTCGAAAACCACGCTGACGGGGTAATCATCTTCAATCGGAATACCGGTCACCTGGACAATGTTAGGGCCGCCGGATCCGTAGAGATAATCATTGCCGCTGTTGCCGTGAATCTCGTCATTTCCGCGGCCACCCCAGATTTCATCGTGACCGGTTTGGCCGGTCATATAGTCATCTCCACCAAGGCCCGACATAACGTCCGAGTGCCGTGTTCCTTGTATTTGATCGTCTTCCGCTGTCCCGGTGACGGGATGGGTTGCAGGTAAACTTGGCATTGGTAACACTCCTTTTAGAAACCATTTGGAGTGCAGCACTCAAACACTGTGCCAGAAAGATACGACGCCGAATTTTTCAATCCGTACGGGGACTTAGATGGTTAACAAGATCTAAACGAAGTTTCTACGACCACCGGCCACTCCCCAATTGCTATTGCAGAGTTATCGAATTGCGAGCCGTTAAGTGGACGCGATTTGTTGGGCGCGAATTCGCAATTTGCAATGGCCTCTCAAATTGCAATTCCCAAATGAAAAAAGCACGCGGCAGATTTCACAAAAAAACCAATAACCTAAGGAATTTCTGGTGTCACCCACTGGCACTGCACTTGCTGATCCAATCTGTGAAAGGAGGTCAGTTATGCAGGTCATTCGAGAGCGACCATGTCAGAGAAGACATCATCGTGTCACTGCGCCCCTTCGTGTGACACTTGAGAATGGCGTGCACTACACATCCTCGGACTGGAGTCTTGGCGGTCTTCGCATCGATGGCTGCACCCCCGCACCCGCAGGCTTGGGCGAGACCGCCAAGCTCCATATAGCACTCCCCTTTCAAGGGTTTGAGATTGGCTTTGAGGTCTCGGCAAAAGTCGTACGCATCATGGAGACCAGCCAAACCATTTGCTTTTCATTTGAGGAGTTGGACGAACGGGCCCGCGATATTCTGAACCACTTCATCGACGACCTTATTCGGGGCAAGATGGCAACCATTGACGATACGATTTGCCGTATCGATGTTCCCGTCACGCCGATTTCCACAGAACCAGATCCAAATCCTACGCAGGAGATTTCTGTACAAAGATGGCCGGTCAAAACCATCATCATGAGCGGAATCTATGCATGTCTGGGTATTCTTGTTTTTGGCTACATTACCCTTCTGCTGTACAGCAAAACGACTCAGTTAGAAGTTCCAACCGCTGTTGTCTCGGCCCCTTTGCAGGTGTTGCGCATGCCGGTCGACGGTGTTTTGCGGCCAATTCACTTCACCGAAGGGGACAAAATTAGAGCAGGCGAAGCGGTGGCAACGATCCATGACCATGCTTTGCAAGCGCGCATCGACAACGCTCAAATCAAACTGGAAGAAACGCGGAAAAAACTCTGGCGTGCAGAACAAAAGTTCAAGATCGAACGTGAGCGGATCAAGCTCTATCAAATTATCAGCAGAACAGACCAAGATGTGGCTGACGCTCGTGTGGCGGCAGCAAAAGAAGCATTGTCCGCAGCAGACGAAAACTTAAAGCGCATTCAATCTTTGGCAAAAACCGGCAACACCACAAGAATGCGGGAAGACGAAGCGGCACACCGTCAATTGATGGCGCAAGCGAACTTGCGTGAAGCCGAGCTTTCCCTTGAGAAAGCAACAGCCATGAACCGCGTGTCGGCCCGCCGACACTATAATCACAAGGAGTTCGTCTCCGACCTTGATGTGATGGCGCTGGAAGTAGATGAACTTCGCGGCGACTACGAAACGGCGTCCAAACAACTCGAGGCCTTAATCGCCGCAAAAGAAAACCTTATCATTCGCGCCCCCTTCGATGGGCGGGTCGCAAGACTGATTCAAACGGGGGGAACCAACCTTCTTCGTAACGAGCCATTCGTTGTGGTTGAGAAAGATGTGCCAACGACGGTGAAAGCCTTTCTTCGGCAGGACGAAGCGCTGCAACTTCGTTTGAACGATGCGGCCATGGTGTTTCTGCCCGCGCTGGGGCGTCATGTTTCCGCGACCATCGTAGCTATTGACCAGAGTTCCGCATTTCTCGACCAAAAGACCGCTCAATATGGCTGGCGGAATGCGGAAGATCGAACCTCCACTGTATCGCTTCGCCTTTCGGATCACACATCCGATGAGAACGCCAAGGCGGATGGCAAAATTACGGCCGGCTTGCCGGCTGTTGTCGTCTTTACGCGGCGCGGTACAAACGCAGCCCTCTCCAGAGCTGCTTTGTCACTATAGGAACGATCCCTATGCGTTCCGACCGTGTCATCAATGTGGACGACCCGACCGAATGGCCAACAGGTTGGGAAAAATGGACGCCGCAATCGCTATACAATATCGCGTTCTACTTGGGGTGCTGTTTCCTGGGCATTCTCGTTCTCCCGAACTCCATTTGGGACTCACGCACACAAACCATTACCTTTGTCATTGGGGCACTGGGTATTTGGCGTTATGGGTGGTGGTTTACCCACGCAGCACGTGCCTACATATACGGCCGCTTTGTTTATCCCAACATGAAAAAAAGAGGTGAGGAGATTTGGAACGCTGGGTGGCGTCCGCGGCACCTCCATTTCATGATGACGACTTACAAAGAACATCGCGACATCACAGAGAAAGTCGTCCGTTCTATTGTGTTGGAAATCACCAATGCCGGTGTGCCGGGAACGATTTGGCTGGGGTCTTCGGATCGATATGATGAAGATATCATCACCAATTTCTTGGAAAGAGAAGCGCCAGACAAAGACATCACGCTTCGCATCATCCGGCAGAATGTCCCCGGTAAGCGGGCAGCGATCGGTTTGGTCTTACGGGCAATGAACCGGTTGCCCGTTGAGGCAGACGACCTTGTGGTTTTTCTTGACGGTGATTTTATCCTCAATGAAGGTGCTGTGGGCCGTTGTTTGCCACTGTTTAAATTATACCCCGAACTGCAAGCCTGTACGACGGACGAAGAAGTAATCTGCATCGGTCCCCGATGGATCGAAACCTGGCTAAAGATGCGTTTCGCGCAAAGACGTATTGCCATGCAATCCCATGCCCTCTCCGGACGTGTTTTGACCCTCACGGGCCGCATGTCCGTGTTCAGAGCACAACATCTTCTGCAACTGGAATTCATTCGTCTTCTGGAGGCAGACCACCTTGAACACTGGCTATGGGGCAATTTCCGGTTTCTGTCAGGCGACGACAAAAGCACCTGGTACTACATGCTCAAACACGGTGCCCGCATGACGTATGTGCCGGATGCACTTGGGTATACGGTGGAAGTCATCGAAGGTTCCGGGATGGATCGTATGGTCCAAAATTTTCGGCGATGGTCTGGCAATATGCTGCGTAATGGCGCTCGTGCTATCGCGCTTGGCCCTCAAAAGATGCCCTTCTTCATTTGGTGGTGCCTCGTCGACCAGCGACTATCTATGTGGACCATGCTGGTGAGCCCAGTGCTGGCACTCCTCGCGACAAGTATCCAAGGGGCTTCATACCTTTGCGCTTACATCATTTTCATCGCCCTGAGCCGCATGCTTCTGTCGCTTTTCTTATTCAGTTATTCCAGGCGCATTCACATAGAATATCCCTGGATCCTGTACCTCAACCAATTGATCAACGCATCCGTTAAGGTCTATTGCATTTTCCGTCTCTCGAAACAGCGGTGGTCTAATCGCGGGAATCAAACGTCCGGCATGAACGGCGTTTCCCTAGTAGAACGGGCCCGTAACATGATGGCCGCGTGGTGTACCGCGGTCGCTGTTGCAATGTTGGTCGTCGGAACGATGCATTATGCAAGACTTATCGATCCGCCAAGTCTTATTGGGCTCCGTGCTCTGCTGGTTTGACAGAGCACTTCTTCTTTTTACTGATGATACCCCCCTTCCTTCTATTCGAAGGCCTCCCGCAAAGAACGAGGCACAACAACTCTCCTTATCGCAAGCACTCTCGCGGTTGCATTATGGGACCCAGGCCGAAAAACAGAAGCAAATCGCAACTCAAACCGAGGTCTCCCAAAATGCGAAACAGGTTTCGCAAACTGCGACCACCGTCCTTGAATAATCGCTAAATATCGCAGTAACGAGCGGTCTCATCACGGCATATGTCTTGCTCCTTCACAAACAGTATTTCGAACCGTGAAGGCACGCGACATGAAACATCAAAAACTCTCGGGACTGTTTTGCACTGTCGGATTAGGGCTTGCTTTGATCGCAGGCCTCAGTCCGGCAGTGTTCAACTTTCTCATCGACCCCTATGACGGGAACCGTGCCGTCGACTTGGGAATCGAGAAAGCAGGTATCAGCGAAAAAGCGCACTACCCGCTCTGGAAGATGTTTCACTATGACGCCAAGTCGACGGGCTTAATCGTTCTGGGCGATAGCCGCGCCCGCGCCCTACGTAACAAGTTATGGCATCAACTTGGCCGTGACGATGCCTACAATTTCGCTTATGGCGCGGCGACAGTCCCGGAAATCCACGACACCTTTCTCCATGTTAAAAACAACCCCAACCTCAAGACGTTGGTCGTTGGTATTTCCTTGCGCGTCTTCAATGAGGGTCACCGGGACAATTTGAACCGTGTTCCGGAAGCCATTGAACTCAGCGAAAATCGTTTCCAATACTACACCAGTTGGTTCGTCGCGAAGATCGGATGGCAGCACCTCAAGAACCGCTACCCCGAAATGTTTGACAGCGTCAGTAACTTTAAACCACGCCTCGTATCGACCGCCCATGCTGCGGGCATAAAACAGTCCATGTCACTGTCGGACTTGTTGAGCCCCGACGCCTGTGTCGGATGCGACCTTCCATCTGTAGGTGCGCAATCGTTACCGGCACCCTACCCCCTCGGAACATGGGGCGGACATGGCTATGGACGTTGGGGCCACATCTGGCCCGCCATTCAAGTGGAACGCTCCCTTTACGGAAAATTCGAACGTCAGGTGCGTAAAAACGGTCGTTCAGATTGGAAAGGATTCAAATTTTCAGGCACGCTTTGGGCGAAAGTCACAGAGATTGCCGAGTGGTGCGACCAGAACAATATCCAACTCGTTTTTGTAATTCCACCAACAATCTCAGACATGCAGGCACGGATTTTCGAATACGGATTTGGCCGCATGAACCATGAATTTCGCTTGCGGCTTTCCGCTCTCGCGCCTGTGGTCGACTTCGATTTCGACAACGCTGTGACGCGAGACCTCGGAAACTTCTCTGATGCCTATCACTTCAATGCCGGTCTCGCAAAAGAAATCGTGGGAGAGCTTATTCAGCTAACGGCGACGAGTGACTCTGTTTTCAGTAAAGCACGTAGACGGCGCGGCGACATTGTTTGCCCCATTACATCTGCCGATCAAACCAGCAAATTTTCTGACGGTGTCACGCACATGACTGAAGGAAAAGCGTGCCGGATTTGGACACAAGGGGAGACCGAAGGATGAACCTGAACCCTCATAAGATGATGTTTGGCCCAATCAGTGCCTGTATTGTGGCTACGTCCATTGGAATGTTGGCATGGAGTTTTCTTGCTTCGGATACCGATCATCGTTTCGCCGTAAAGCCGGTCCCTGCCGATCCGGCAGCCTTGGAAGAGATAAAGCAAGCCCGCGGCCTCACCCGTCTTGGAAAACTGGAAGACGCAGCAGAGATTCTCGAACGTCATGCCCAGCAGGATCACCCGTTGGCCATCTATTATCTCGCGCGAGCCTATCGAAATGGCTGGGGCGTTCCAGCGGATCTAGGCGGCTCCAGAGACCTTTATCTTCGTGCCGTTCAGTATGACTTCGAACACAGGGGCCAATCCGCATACGAACTAGGCCGGTTATACCTTCTCGCCGAAGGAGAAGACTGTGCTCGAATCGCACGAGAATGGTTTCACAAAGCATTAACTTGGCAGAACACGAAGGCTCATTTTCAACTGGCAAAGCTCTATGAACGGGGTATCGGTGGCCCACTGGACGTTGACCTTGCCCTATATCACTATGAAGCGGCGGCCGAGAGCGGTTATGAGGCCGCTACTATCAAATTCGCACGCGTTCTGAGGGACGGCAGATACGGCGTTCCGAAGCAACCCGAAAAAGCACAAGCGCTTGCGGACCTCGCTATTGACCTCCTTGAACAAAAGGCCGCCATGGGATCTGCCAGCGCGGCAAAGTTCTTGGGCCGATTGCATCGTGACGGCGACTTCGTACCTCCGAGCTATGACCGAGCTGAATATTGGCTAGAAGCGGCAGCAAATCTGTCAGATGCGGGCGCCATGCATGATCTCGCCAGACTGTTGCTTTCCCGTATCCCTGATGATGAGGCAGCGCCCCAAGCAATCGGATGGCTAATGCGCGCGGGAGAAGCTGCCCATGGCGGTGCGCTGACAACGTTGGGACGTCTCCACCTTAAGGAGAAGCACGACCTGAAGAAGAACGACGCCTTCCCCTGGTTTGAAAAGGGCGTTGCCGCAAAACATGGCGGCGCAATGGAAGAACTAGCTCGTCTGTACGCAGATGGTGTCCTTGTACCACAGGATTTTTCGAAGGCGCACGACCTCGCGCGAAAGGGCGCTGCGCTTGGCCACAAGGGGTCAACGGCTTTGTTGGAACAATTAGCAAAGGCGCACACGTCCGGCTCAGACCAAATCTAAGCGTAACGAAAAGAGTATCCTGTAAGGAGTGCATGCCGTGGTTTTCAGTTCACTGGAGTTCATTTACCTGTTTTTACCCCCCACCTTGTTCGGCTTTCTGGTCCTTCGGTGGTTCGCATGGGAACGCGGGATTATCTGGTGGCTGATCCTGGCATCCGTTGCATTTTATGCGTGGTGGAGTGTTGTACACCTCCTGCTTCTGTTCACGTCTGTCGTTGTCAACTACGCTTTTCATCGATACTTACTGCACAAGAAGAGCAAGTCCGTTCTTGCAGCTGGCATCGTCGCCAATTTGGCAACCCTTGCCTATTTCAAATACGCGGACTTTCTCATTCAGAACGTTAATTTTGTTGCAGGTGCAGACCTGCCGATGCTTGGGATCGTTCTGCCCCTGGCGATCTCGTTCTTCACCTTTCAACAGATTTCGCTTCTTCACGACACCTATATCGGCAAGATCGAGGAATGCGACTTCTCTCGCTATTGTTTGTTCGTCGTCTTTTTCCCGCAATTGATCGCAGGACCGATTGTTCTTCAGAAGGATACGATCCCACAGTTCAAACTAAGTGTCTTCCAAAGCCGTTTGTTTTTGAATTTCGCGGTTGGCGGCACATTGTTCGCAATCGGCCTATTCAAGAAAATTGTTCTGGCAGATGGTGTTGCCCCGATGGCGAATGCGGTCTTTGGTCTGGCCGATAGCGGACAGCCCGTGCCATTTGAGGCCGCCTGGATCGGAGCCATTGCCTACACCTTCCAAATCTATTTCGATTTCTCGGGTTATTGCGATATGGCGCTTGGCCTTGCCCGTCTGTTTGGCATTCGCCTGCCAATCAATTTCCATTCTCCTTACAAATCGCAATCGATCGTGGAATTCTGGCGCCGCTGGCACATCACCCTATCCCGTTTTCTGCGGGTCTATCTCTACATTCCCTTGGGCGGTAACCGCCACGGCCGCTTCAGACGCTATCTAAATCTGTTCGCAACCATGCTGTTGGGTGGTTTGTGGCACGGTGCAAGTTGGAATTTTGTCCTCTGGGGCGCACTGCACGGTCTTTACCTGACGGTAAACCATGGATGGAACGCCGTCTTTGCAAAGCAAAACCATTTCTCCTTTGTCCCGGCGGTTGTTCAACGCGTGTTTGCCCAAGGCTTGACATTGTTTGCAGTCATCGTGGCGTGGGTCTTTTTCCGTGCGGAAACGTTTGACGGTGCTCGGCTTATCTTAACTGGTATGGCCGGCATGACCGATGTGGTCGATGCCAAAACTTGGAGCCACGTCTTAGCCGGACAGGGTCTGTTCTGGACTCAGGCGTTGGTCTTAACCGTAATTGTGCTTTTTGCTCCGAACGCGATTGAATTGGTACGCCACTATCGGCCAGTCATCGACACCGACAATGTGATGGAGAAGATCCGTGGGTTTGGCCGGCAGTTAGCGTGGAGACCGAATCCGGCTTGGTCCGCCGCCATCTTCGTCGTGGCGGTCACGGGAATCATCCAAATCTATCGTTTGGAAGATTTGACCGAATTTATCTACTTCAACTTTTGAGGCGCCTCATGGTCATCAGACAAATCGTTAGGGCAGCTTCAATTGGATGTTTTCTGGTCGGTATAAGTGCAAATGTGTCCGCCAATGACGGCTGGACCATTACCCAAACTGGAAAACAATTCACCCACAACACGGCCACGGGATTGTCTTCATCGAAGGGGGTCACTCGCGAAGGGCTCCTGTCGGTGTCGGGTCCCCGCAATACCCAAATCGTAAAATATTGGGATGCAGGTGCTTTCGGTAGTTCCATCGAGATCAACGGGGTCACAGCAATAGACGGCCACAAACTCGATGACGTATCGCGCCTCACCGGGTTTCGAGTCGATCGGCAGGGCATTCATGCCTTCATAAAATCAACCAAGGGGCCAAAAGCGACTGTGGAGCTTTACGTTGATGGAAAGCTTGTCACGTTCTGGCCGCGAAACAGCATCGTGAAGCTTCTATCTTTCAAGGAGGATTCAGCGATCGTCTCTGTATTCTCCAAAGAACATCAGTCTACCGATTTCATCCTATTGACCAATCTCACCGGTCACGAGAGCAACGTAGATCGCAAAAAGCTCGGCACGGTAGAAAACTGCGCCGTCCTTGCAAGCAAGGTCTTACAACACGGAATTGCCCTTCAACTCTTCTGTGACCCCAAACATGGGAGTGACATTGCGTTACTGGACCCCATGTCCGGGACGGTTGCGCCAATACTCAGGTCTACCGACGATGAAATCTTCGGAAGTTCATTAGGCCGCCAAAAAGACTCCGTTTCTGTCTTATCGGTGAGTGGCAGCCCGAATGCACGACGGGCTTTTCACGCCATCTATGGGGCATTGCTCACCAATTTGGGGGAACCCATGGCGCGGGCGTCAGACGGCGCTGGTAAACAAAGTTGGAGTCAGAGTTACCGGACAATGACTCTCGCGCAGTTGTTTTTAGCAACCCAACACCCGGTTTTTGCTGAACTTGCCGCGAACGCGATGGGATCAACACTCCAACAGACCAATACCCATCTCGGTGTTTCCGGAAAATTCAATCCGTCCTGCGGATGGGCGTCGCGCATCTACTCAACAGATCGGCGCACACCGGTTTCCTTGTTGATCAATCAGGCGATGATTTCGGGAAGCCTGCTGGAAAGCTGCGACATGCTTGGTGACCATTGTCCAAAGGAGTTGAAAAAGAAGATACGTGAAAACGCAAGATGTCTTGTTCAGCATTTTGAACCGAACTTTCTGCCTGAGGAAGGACTGTACCGAATCTCATACGCAGCCCCCTTTCGATATGACGGCATTACAGCCCCCTGGAACTGGCAACTAAGATGGGCGACCGTGCTCGATAAGGTGGCTAAGTTTGACGAAGACGACCGTTTAAGGCAGCGCGCTCACGCCATCGTGGAAAAATTTCTGAGTACTTGGGAAAGAGCGGAGACTGGTGCCGTGTGGCGCTACTGGCCACCTTCTTTTTATGCCGGATGGCAGACGCATGAAGATCGTTCCGTTCACAGACCACAGCAAAAAGCTCAATCAGGCGGGCGTTACGAAGACCTAAATCACGCCGGCATCAGCCTCATGGGACTCGGCAGCCTCCCAAACGCCCTTCCTCCTTATGATCGGCAAAATGTCAGAACGACCCTCACCCGCTTGCTGGACAATGAGTCTTGGCTGGCGAGAGACATGAATGGTACCGGTCCACGCACTCCCCGGTGGATGCCTGGTGCGGGGTGGCATCATTATTCTACTAAGCCAATGTTGCGGCGATATGAAAAATTGATGCCGGGGGCCTTCTCGAGCGATCAACACCTGGCCTATGCAGCACTGATTGATCCAGCCGCTGACTTTGACCTCTTACTAAGGCTGTCTTACTGCGGTGTCATTGAATGTGAGATCATCGATATCTGGCGCTTTACCAACATGGAAGACTTCCTGGCCCACAACCCACTTTTTCGCATCGATAAGAATATGAATATACCTGAGGCGACTGGTTTTCCATAAAGAGGAAGCGATGTCGATCATGCCGAACTGCCAGCCTTCATCCTAAGAGCTAGTCCAACAGTGCCCGTATACATCCGATGTTGTCGAACCACCCCATGATCTCGTGCGCCCCAGAAACGATCTCGATGAGCAAGGCCATCAATCTGATACTCTTCGGCGCCTGATTTTGGAATCGCAGCTCTAGCACTCTTTGGGAAACAGTGTTGCGACGCATACTAATCATACGAGTTAGTTGATTGGCGCGGACTCATTTTTGCGATCGAAATACCAATATCGTCAGAGTAAAAAGCGTTCGGGCTTGGCAGTATCAGCGAGGGCCCTTTTAGCGCCTTTCATCACGTCCTATCTTGAAGCCCAGAGCCTCAAAATCAATAACGTTCTCATTTGGTCGCTTCCGGAGTATATGCTTCATGACTCTGCCAGTTGCGGTTAATGGCAATGAATCAAGAGGCTCGACGTAACGTGGCATCGCAAAAAAGGGTAATACATTTTTGAAAAATTCAAACAATTGATCTGGTGCAATGGTCTCACCATCTTCAAACACGATACAAACCTTTATGTCGTCCTCGCTCATATCAGACGGCACCGCATATGCCGCAACGCTCGAGATTTTGGGATGTCGTGAAATTGCCGCCTCTAGTTCGATAGCCGCAACATTCTCGCCTCTGCGACGCATTGAGTCGGATTTACGGCCCCGAAATGTGATGAACCGTTCCTCATCCATTGTTCCCAAATCGCCTGAATGAAACCATCCGTCGCGATGAGCTTCAGATGTTTCTGTGGGTTTTTCCCAGTACCCTTGAAACATTACTTCTGGTTCTTTAGGCCGAACACAAATTTCGCCCACCTGCCCCCTTTCTACTTCTTCGTTTTCTTCATTTCGGATCGTAACGTCCAAGAACCGTGACGGATATCCCAATGAATCTGGTTTCCTCTTTTGCATCTCCAAAGTACCAAATGTCGTTGGACTGACTTCGGTTTGACCGTAACTGAGAGAAAACACCGATGCTCCAAATCTCTCTTTAAACCTTGTTTGATCTTCAAATGTCATGGGCATTACCGTTACATGACGCAAATTGTGCCTCTTATCGTTCTCACTTGGAGCCGTCGATAAAAGAGCCGTCCCCATGGATCCCACACAATGCGCGAGTGTCACAGACTCCTCAGCGGCTCTCGATATAAACTTGGTCGCACTGAACGACGGCTCAAAAACAATTGGAATACCACCCTGAAGTGCCTCCATCATGAATATACCGCCTGCGGCGAGGTGAAAGAGTGGCATCGCAGTAAATACGCTGTCGTCTTGAGTGACAAACCCACTCTCATAGAACAGCCACGGGATAGCTGTGTAATATCCGTTACTCAGCATACATCCTTTGGGAAGGCCTGTGGTGCCCGAGGTGTACATGATGGCAATAAGATCTTCCATCCTCAGCGCCACTTCTTCGACAGAACCCGTTGACGACGCCAATTCGTCAAACGTAAATAGATCAACGCTGCCCGGCCAATTCGCGGCAGCTCGCATCTCCTTTTGGTCTAAGCCAACTCCGATTAGTTTGTGTAGGTGCGGAAGTTCACTAAGCAATTTGGAGAGTTCCTTCAGCGCAGGTAAATCTGCTATCACATACCCTGCCGACGCATCGTGAATTTGGTACTGTAGAAAATCCCCCTTCAAAAAGGTGTTCAATGGGACGTGAATTGCGCCAATCTTCGCCAGCGCAAATATCGTCAGAACCATTTCAAGACGGTTGGGCAAAATACTGGCGACGCGATCTCCTTTAGAAACGCCAAGCTCTTGAAAGCCGGCAGCCAACCGGCAAACGCGCTGCTCCAAATCGGAAAAGGTCAGCCAAGGTGAGCCGCACTTGGTGAAACGCGCATCGGGGGTTTTCTCCGCCCAATAACGAAGCCTATCGCGGACGACACGCCAATTGCGCATTTCTTCAACTACCTCCATTGTGATCTCCCGCCTAAAGCCAAATCTGATGTGGTTGTCTCGTCCATCAACGAATTCCGGTTTGATCCAAAGCCTTGCATATGCCCTTATTTTTTTCAACCGTTCAGTTAATACATAGAGTCCTTGAACGCGCCTCGCTAAGCAGAAGCTAACTATCGGGACTTACGACCACAGAGAGCGATAAATTGTTGTTCAAATCGATGACACGAACTCGGACGTCATGATTACCGCCACAGAGGCGGGAACAATTCGGCGGCCATCAGACCTGCTTCCGCCTCTAATATTGTCAAGCTGCGTTAACGGCGCAAACATGCCGCTCCAAAGAAAACGCTGCCAATTAGGATTTTCAGCTTGGGAACGATCTTCCGCGGACGTTGTTTAGCAAGATTGGGCACCGGACGATGCCATCTTCCGCAGTCATTCTTAGGTCACGGTTAGCAGCTAGGCCCCTATTCCCCTAACCAGAAGACCGCGCATTTCACCAACTATACTTTCACTATCTAGCACCGGATCCCGCCAGCGATAGGGTCCAAGAATAGTGCCGTAAATGAGCCGTCCGCCAGTCCGCACATCAATTGCACGGAATTGCCCGCACGCAATCCCCCTGTCAATTACGGAATAGAGGGTCCGCATGAAAGCTTTTTGTTGCTGGCGAACTTCGTGCAGTTGTTTCTTGTCAAAAATCGAGCCAAAGAAATGATCCTCTTGGTAATAAATCTGACACTTCGCACGATTTTCCACAATGTAGTGCACGGACTCTTCGATGAAAAAGTCTAGCGCTTCTGTGGGATCTGACATCTTCGATGCTGCGGAAACGGTCCTATAAAGTTTCTCGGTCGAGGTAACACAAATATCGAACAGGATGTCCGGCTTGGTTGAGTAGTAGTAATAGAGCGTGCCTTTATTGAGGCCCGTCTTTTCAGACAGCATATCCATGGACGTACCATGATAGCCAAACTCGGCGAATAGCCGCTCCGCAGTCTCAAGTATAAAGGCTTTCTTGTTACGTCGATTCTTCTCGACAACAGCACTTCTCGATGCCGTTAACTTCCCCCCCCGAACCCGATCAGATCTGCTCAACGATGGATCCCTTCAAATGGCGCTAGACCAGGATTGAGGTCCAGCAATTCAATTCTCAACAGAATGTATTTCAGCGGATCAAATTAATGCAACTACAAAACCAAGTCGACAGATCGAAGCGACGACTTTGCTGATGACGGCATGCCCCTCATGACAATATCTGTATCGGCACGTTCAAAAAGACAGACCATTGCCGAAACACTCAGCGGGTTACCCTTTTTGCATCCCAACTATTTCATCTTTTATTTAACTATTCAGTTGAATTTAGTGAACGAGTTGGTCTATTCTAGTCTTCCGATCGCGGTTTGATACCAACGATCATTCACTGCTGACCTCGGCAGTGAAGGTTTGAATTTGCCTGACACGGATTGCCGGAATCTGTTGCGCAATGATGCAACCTGTCGATGGTCAGAGCCACAGGAGTAAGCAAATGGGACTAATGAAAGGCTGGCCTTACACGGATTTTGCTACCGGGTGGTACCAAATAGGATATTCAAAAGAGTTTGAACCTGGAGCGATAAAGCCGGCGAAATGGTTCAACCAGGACCTGGTCATTTTCCGAACTGAATCCGGTACACTTGCGGCAATGGATGCTTTTTGCCCGCATATGGGCGCTCACCTGGGTCATCGCGGCGAGTTCGGAGGCAAGGTGTGTGGCGAGCATATCCAGTGCCCTTGGCACGGATGGGAGTGGAAAACGGACGGAACTCTCGCAAAGATTCCGTACAAAGATGACGCTAAAGTAAACGCAAAAATCAACACAAAGCATGTCCGCGAGCACGACGGCATTGTTGTGATGTGGTACGATCACGAGGGGCGTCCCCCTTCTTACGAGTGGTCTGGACTGCCTTTCATTGGAAGTAAAGACGACTACTATCCCATCGACTGGACCGTTGACGGTCCACACCGAGTCAAACCTCAATTTCCCTTTGAAAACAGTGCCGACCCTCACCACTTTCCGTACGTCCATGGCTCCGGTGTCGATGCGGAATTTACTGACTACGTCGTAGACGGGCCATTCTGCAAGAACACAATGTACATGACATTTGGCGCGGGCAAGGAAAGCACGTGGTTGACGCCGAACGGCCCCGTCGACGGGGAGATCGACAACTTTTTTTGGGGTGCATCTCTTGGACTCGCACGATTTAATATCGGGGGTCGCATCTGCATTCATCTCACAGTATTGACGCCTATTGATAACGACTTTTGCACGTTCTTTAGTACGGTTACTCACAATAGAGACCCAGAAAGCACCGGAGATGAACCTACGGGCATCGCAAAGAAAATGATGGACGCCCAGCACATTCAGATACGCCATGACTTCCATATTTGGGGAAACATGATGTACAAAGTGCGCCCCATTTTTACTGGAGAAGCAGAACAGACTCGCTACGCTTTCATACGGCGCCATTTTGACCAGTTTTATCCAAATCCGGTATACAAATAAGCTGCTCGCATGAAAGTGGTGTGATAATTGAACCGAAATCCGGGTATCAACAGCACGACAACCAATTTGCTGTGTAGGTCCGCGACACTTCCGCCTGTTACCTAGTTCAGGTCTGCCGCTTGGCACACTAATTCAAGAGGCACCAAATGCGCATCAGCATGACGGGTATGTCCGTTGGCGGACAATGGGATAACCCTCAAATCGAGAAGGCTGAGTAGAGCGGCTTATGCCATTATGCAAAGGTTGGGCTCTGGAGCTCAACACACGCCCTTCCCCTACTCGGATTCTTTTGCCTCACCGGATAATGCTTGATTGAGAATAAGAATGTTGTCGGGTCAAATCAGTTTGTTCGCCGATAGTCGAAGTTGAGGCATTTCTCGAATAGTCTTTTTAACTACCTTGAACCCGCACTTAAACCAGCTTCAGCCCCAATAGTGTGTGCTGATGATCAGGAACGCAATTCGTCCCTCAGTAAATCTAAAACCTCCAACTCCTCAATAGCTTGCGTTGTCCACCGCATGGCGGTAATGCCCCACTCCAATGGCTGCATTCTCTCACCACAGCCCAATGTGGAAACAGCGGCAATCCATGAGAAGAATGCCATTTTTCGATACTGAAGACGGGTGTCTTCGAGATTGATGTTCAGCGTGTTGTCTTGATTGAGAAGGTCAACATACACCGGTAATAGTTTCTCTTCGGCCTTTCTCCGAATATCAGGTGGGAACGATATGCATAATCCGTATGCTACATCCCACATTGCCGGCATCTTCGAAACAATCGCCCAGTCATAAAAGCCCAACTTATTGCCGCTATCTACAAAGAGATTGGACAAATGACAGTCTCCGTGAACAACAGTTGGCGTACCCTGTGAGAAAAGATCAGCGAGTTCATGTTGTTTGCTGAGAAATAGATTTGTCGCATCGCGGAATATTGGAGGCATAAAGTCCCCAAAAAGCCGAAAACAACGTTCAATCATGGTCGGCACTTCCGGCGAACGTATTGGTGCATATGGAGCAAGCCAGGACAGGTCACCGTCAAAACGCGGTGAGTTCCAAAAGGTTCTATGCAACCTGGCGAGCGAGGGGATCAGTTGTTCGGCAACCCAATACTCTGAATCAGGACCCAAAACGAGTGGACGCCCCCCGGCCGCAGACAAGTCCTCCAAAATCATGATGTAGGCAGACTTGTCGCTTTCCCAATCGCTGTAAAATGGTTTTGGAATGAGAATAGGGATATCATGTGACAGCTCTCCATAGAACTGCGCCTCCCGCACCCCCATTCCCATCTCAGCATTGGATTCCAGCTGCACAAGGTCTGTGGGCGGAAGTTTAACGAAGATCGCGCCGGGAGCATCCTTAACTTCACTATCGCTCCATTGCAGTCTGAAAAACGCTCGGCCGGTGGTTCCACTATTTGCGCTCACCAATTCGGCATCCAGCAACGTAGCGTCGTAGCCTCGCTTCCGAAAAACAGCGGCGAGCCAATCAATGTCTATATCCTGCAATGTCGCGGGGATTCTATCCATTAGCGATCTTCCGTTCGACTTAAAGAAGTGTAACAAAACAGATTGAGACCCAAAAAGTTCAAAATCGGTGAGGATCGCAAAGACGAAACACAAACTGTTGTAATTCCGGCTTAAAGGTTAGAACGTAGCATACTTTTTTTCAACTATTTAGTTGATCTATATGACGTTAAAAGACATGCTTATTAGAAACATATATTGTGTCCGAACTTGAACCGATTAGGCAAACTGACGTACCGCCATCAAAGGACAATCGGTATGAAGCCCACATACTTTAACGACTCCATAAAAAGAGCCATCCATATCGCCGAAAACAAAACGACCGATATGGCCGACGAACCACTTCGCGTACCACTCCACTACTATCGAAACGACGCCTTGCGGATCAGCGAACGAGAACAAATTATGTCGAAGACGCCGCTGCCGGTCCTAACGTCGGCGGAAGTGGCTAACGCGAATGACTATGTCGTGCGCGAACTATTTGGCAAGTCAGTCTTAATCGTAAGAGGTGATGACGGAATTGCTCGGGCATTTGAAAACTACTGCCGGCATCGTGGCGCGACAATCGCGAACGGCTGTGGAAATCGCGGTTTGTTTGCATCCTGAGCAACAACTGAAAACGTTCGCAATAGTCGTTCTCTTCAATGACGATCGACAGTCATAACGTGAAGCTGCGAAAGTTTAACCTTTCTCGAACAACACATACTGATACCAATTTCATAGGTACAGGCGATTGCTCTCCCAACTAACACTAGTGATCGCTGTGATTTTTCGGCAGCATTTGACAATCACCTCAGACATACAAAAGCTGCTCTTCCTGACCACAATCCGTGCCAAAATACTATCAGCATACCAATGTTCTTAGTACTGCGATCGAAGATTGCCGAGGGAAACACCAAACAATAAAGTACGACAGTTTTCCTGGATCTCGGGATGAAATCTAATCCCCCTTGGAGCCCTGGCCGCTAGACAGTCCGAAGTCAGTATGTTCTCCGTAAAACTATTCGAAACTGCATAGATCTGGATAAACGCCCAATCTCATCGGATCCCAATCTGTGGTATCAAACGGTCAAGCTCTCATAGAGCATGGCACTCTGGCTCGGTCTCATCATTCTCCTTCCAATAGTCCACCGATCTCGGCTCCGACACGATGTTGCAGAAGACACAATGGACATGAGGCGGACTTCCCGGCACAACTCAGCGGATGGCAAAAAAAACGCCCGGTCCAATTGGACCGGGCGGTATGATCCACAATTTGAAAGTAGTTTCTACGTTCTGCCGCCCGTTTGGTTCAGCGGCTTGCTTTCTCCCCCGGTTCAGTTGGCTAACAAATCGGATGGACGGATCGTCAGTTGCATAATGACGGCCCGCGGACGATTGGTTGATGCTGTGATCTCTTGTCCGAGAACACTATTGTTGGAAATTACCGGGTAGATTTCATTGGTCAAGTTACGGCCAATGACGGAAACCTCCCAGCCACGGTTGTCATCATAGATGGCGCCGCCTGCATTAAAGATGAAGTAGCCATCTTCCCAAAGATTTGGAGGACCTGAGGAAAGCTGCGTGAAATACTCGCTAGAATATGCAGCATCTGCTGACAACCGGAACCGCAAGTCTGTGTTAGGTACGGCACGATCGATTGAAGCACCGAAAGTAGCAGTCCATTCAGGTGCTTGCACAATTGGCGAACCCGTCAAGTTCTGGAAGTTACCCCCAATACAGCCAGTTGCTGGCGTTTGGCCCAGATAACAAGGTGCCTGCCGGAAGTCAGTGTAACGCGCACGGTTGTAGTTCATAGATCCATCGAGCGTTAAACCTTCGATTTGTGACGGAGTCCAAAGTGTTTCAAGCTCGAAACCTTGGACCCGTGCCGCACCAGCGTTCGATGTGGATATGGCGTTAACCGTCGCATCGAAGGAACTGACCTGAAGGCCAGAATAGTTGAAACGGTACGCCGTCGCATTAACGCGAAGTGTCCGATCAAACCAAGTTGACTTCACACCAATTTCGCCCCCCTCGGCGAGTTCTTGATCGAAGTTCTGAGCACCGGACGAGCCGGTAGCTGTATTGAAGCTACCTGACTTGAAGCCTTCCTTGTACGCACCATAGATCGTCAAATCATCGGTTGGCCGCCAGCTGATGGTGAATTCAGGCGAAACATTGTCAAACCGACGCTCATCAGGTGTGAACGGCACAGGACCTGAAACTGGTCCGAAGGAAAACGCGTCAATCTTCTTAACTTCCTTAGTGTACCGAAGGCCACCCGCAATTTCGATGGTGTCGGTCGCATCAATGACCATTTGACCGAATGTCGAATAGGCAAAGCCATTAACGTTGTATGCCGAGCAAATAAACAGTCCGAAGAAGACTGGACATGGTCTGTCGACAGCGAAGTTATCTTCGAAATATACACCACCGACAAAATTCAAAGGACCATTAAAGGTGGTTGCCGCACGAATCTCTTGAGACAGGGCCCGATAGCTGGGCTGGTTGGAGGCTGTCACCGAGTTCGCAGGAACCAACAATCCACCCGCAGGCAAGGCTGGCGCCGCCCGCAGGAACTGCTGGAAATACTCCTGATCAGTTTGATAGTAACCGGTGATCGACGTCAAACTGACCTTGTCTGATGGCGTGTAGTCAATACCGAGTGTCGCCAATACCGATTGCTGTTCCCAGAAGTAATTGCCGTCTCTAAACGACTCATCAATGCCCTCGAATGCAGACGCCACTGGAGGCGCCGATACGAACGTCTCATTTGGTACACAATCGTCAAGCGGTGCTTCAATTGAACCGGGACCACCTGTTGTAGCAGCACAGTTAATTCTTTGTGCACCGACAGTTGAGTCTGATTCGATATCTGAGAACGACACTTTCAGGACGGCATTGAAGTCTTCCGAAGGATCGAATTCCAACGTCAGACGACCAAAAAGTTCTCTTTGTGCTTCTGCATTTTCGTCACCAGTTGCAACGTTCTCGAACGGTCCTTCTTGGTCGGTGATGTAAAATACACCTCGATAACCAAAACTATCTGTAAGCGGACCGGATACGATGATCTCGCCAAACTTTTCTTTCGCGTTGAATTCGTAGCCACCTCGACCTTGGATAAAAAACTCGTCGGTCGGACCATTTGTCTTTAATGAAATAATACCGCCAGGACTGTTCTTACCGAAAAACAGTGCCTGTGGCCCTTTTAATATTTCTACCTGTTGAAGATCGTATTGCCCTAGTCTTAAGACGTTCCCGTTACTGATGGCCATGCCATCAATATTGATCGATATCGCCTGATCTAGTGTTTGGTTCAGTGCAGAACTCGCAATACCACGAAGGCTAATCAGACCAGATTGACCCGCTGCTTGGTCATCAATGAATAGACCAGCAACTGCTGTTGATAGATCTTCCAGCCCATCAATGCCTCGTTGTTGAATTTGATCACCAGAAAACGCCGTTACCGCAACCGGTACTTGCTGCAATCCTTCCTCGCGTTTACGAGCGCTAACCACTATTTCGTCGATCTGAGCCGCCGCCTCTGAAAACATACTCAGAGCTAAACAGATCGCGATAACTGAAGACCCCGAATAGGAATGTCGTAAATTCATAGACTCTCTCCCCAAAGTTCTACTTTTGTTGTCTCCTTATTATCAATATGAGATCATTTTTTTCAACTACTTGGTTGTTTTTAATTGACGTGTTTTCGAAAACTGTCACGAATTCGCAACACGCCACCAGCAAAATCCATAAAAACGGGACATTTTGTGAGAAAAATGAGATCTCTGACATTCTCTGAATTCAACTATTTATTTCATTTTTTGTTTTATCTCCATCGGCGAGTAGCTGCATATGCCCGTCGACCAATACCCCCTTTATCTGGTAACGAATTTTTATTGCTCTCCTAGTTGAGTCCAATGCAACCATAACGCCCCAATATGTAACCCCCACACCAAAAGCTATACCTATAAGGGCGTAGCAAGACTTGTCGGCTTCTCGTTCAGAATTCTGTACCGTAAGACTCGGACAACTCATTCGCCAAGGTTACATTTGCCAAAAACATCACAAGCTTCAGAGCGGTGCTTGAGCCAAATCACCTGTTTCTCACTAGATGTTTCCTTGAGTCGATGTCCCTTCAAAACAGCGGTATTGGAATTTTGGCTTACATGTACCAGCGATCGTTTTGACGCCACACTACCCGGAAATAGAAGGGCGCGCGGTGTACCGCAAAACTGAAATAACCGCACCAAGATGTTCGTGATCGGATGGTATTCCGTGGAACTATCCTGCATGCGATTTCAAAGCTGGGTACGAATAGCCCCTTGTGACAGAGGGAGTTATCTCGGCTAGCGAAAACAGCTTTCGCCGCAACCTACATCTTTTTGAAATAGATCGGCATGGACGCCTGAACTGTGAGTTGTCGAAGGCATCATTTGATCATTTATTTAAATGAACAGTTGAATTACTCGCGAAGCAACCTTATTGATGACGCAACATTGTTCTCGTCACGCACAGGGACAATTATCTGGTCCTCCCACTGGTGCCTCTCCCCAAGAAAAGTCCAAACCGGCTTGGGAGAGGCATTTTTTTCCGTGGCATTCGGATTTGTTTGCAATTCCTCCGAAGGCAGCAAATGCGAAAAGAAGACTACAAACAGGTCAAAGATAATAGCCTTCCTGGCGATTTCACTGCCATACTGAGATCCAAGGTTGCCGAAGCATTGCATTGAAAACCATCGGCGGCGTCCAATAGAACCTTCACTACGTCACACAACGTTCGAACTCGAGCGTGAAAGGCTTGTGGTAGATTGAGTAGAATTTTGCTTAGTCGCTACAGGTCACGAGCGATAATCAACTTCATAATTTCGTTTGTACCGCCGTAAATTCGTGAAACACGCGCGTCGCGATACATGCCTGCAATGGGGTACTCGTTGATATAACCGTATCCACCAAAAAGCTGCAGACATTTGTCGACCACTTCTCCTTGCAACTCAGACAACCAATATTTGGCCTTTGCCGCTGTTACCGCATCAAGATTGTCTTCAGTGAGGCGCCTTACACAATCATCAACAAAAGTACGAGCGCCCGCTGCTTTCGCGGAACAGTCGGCAAGAACAAATTGGGTGTTTTGAAAGTCTAACAACGGCTTACCGAACGCTTTGCGTTCCTTGACGTAGGCAGTGGTTTCGAGAATTGCCCGCTCAATCATCGCAATCGAGTCGATCGCGACGATCAGTCTTTCTTGCGACAAGTTTTCTTTCATTTGATCGAAACCTTGCCCCTCTTCTCCCCCAAGAAGATGATCGGCCGGTACGCGTACATTATCGAAAAACAGTTCCGATGTCGCTTGCGCTTCAAGACCAATCTTGTCCAATTTCCGCCCACGAGAAAATCCTGGCATATCAGCCTGGACGAAAAACAGAGACAAACCTTCGCCGCCTTCCGAATTTGCGGTTTTGCAAGCGACCATGAAGAGATCCGCAATATGACCAAGAGTTGTGAATGTCTTCTGACCATTGATTACGTATGAATCACCGTCTCGAACGGCTGTTGTCTGAATACCTCTAAGGTCCGAACCTGTATTAGGCTCGGACATTGCGATTGCTCCTATCCACTCACCTGACGCTAACTTTGGAATCCATTCTCTCTTTTGCGCCTCAGTCGCCAAACCGACCAAATAGGGCCCGAACACAGCACTCGAGACCCAGACCACAAACTGATGGGCTCCATACCGGCCGAAACTCTCGATAATTGTCGCATCGTAAGAAAAGTCTGCGCCACCTCCCCCGTATTCTTCCGGGGCACTTGCCATAAGTAGCCCTGCATCTCCTGCCTTCAGCCAGACATCTCTAGGAACCTGTCGTTCGGCGCGCCATTGATCTACATATGGCAGACATTCCCTTTCAACAAATTTGTCTACTGAGTTCCGAAAGACTCGCAAATTCTCATCACAATAAGCCGGAAAATCGATAGTTTTGTCAGTGGACATAGCAATCTTTAACCTCGAAAAGCCTTACACAGCTAAACTCCAAAAGGCGCTTTGCAATTGGCTACATGTGGAACAGATCTTGTCGGATAGACAACACGCAGGATATAAATATCAACCATTTGGTTGATATTTGCAAGCGCCTAGAAGAGTGCAGGCATGCCGAGCCTTCGATCCTGCCTCCGATAACAGCGCGCTCATTTAAGAATGCGTAGTTCGAACCCGTGTCTTGCTGCCCGCAATCCGCGATACAATCAGAGTTCGGGCGTCAGCAAGTCTTGTAGCAATCTGATGAACTCAGAGTTCGAGCGAAACGGTACTGGATTCCTAGGCCGGTTGCCCCACACTTTTGATTATCCCACCCGCGCCAAAATCAACTATTCGGTTGAATTAAATTGTTGTAGAAAATAGAATAATTCGACAAGGATGGCTTTCCGTTGGGCTCCGCTAGCTCATCAGGTTAGCCAACTGTGGACCCAATAAATGCTTATCTCATGCCGTGGAGGCCGTAGTGACTGAAACCATTCTTTGTGAGTATCCGGCTTCAAATATTGTGCGAATCGTAATGAACCGCCCCCAAAAGGGTAACGCACAAAACAACCAACTTCTCTACGACCTTGATGAAGCGCTGATGAAAGCGTCCCGCGATCCCAATATCCACGTGATTATATTGGCCGGCCAAGGAAAGCACTTTTCGACTGGCCATGATCTTGCTGAGTTCGATGCAAAATTGACCGGCATAAAGCCAGTGGGCCCATGGGGGGGATACGATCAACCCGGACAAGAAGGGTATATGGCTTTTGAAGAAGAAGCGTATTTCGGCCTTTGTTGGCGATGGCGCAACATTCCCAAGCCAGTGATTGCGGAAACAAAGGGACGCGTCATCGCTGGAGGTCTGATGCTGATGTGGGTTTGCGATCTTATCATCGCTGATGAAGGCACCACGTTTAGCGACCCTGTTATTACTAACAGCGTAAATGGCGTTGAATATTTTGCCCACCCTTGGGAGCTTGGGCCGAGGAAAGCGAAAGAAATGCTGTTCACAGGCCGGGCGATCACGGCCGAAACAGCCGCCCGTTGCGGTATGGTCAATCGGGTGGTTAAGGACGGACGGCTTGAGAAAGAAACCTTAGATCTTGCGATTGAAATCGCAGACCAGCCGCCAATGGGATTGAGGCTTGCGAAAATGGCAGTGAACCAAACTCAAGATGCTCAAGGATATTGGGTGGCCCTTCGATCCGCAATGGGATTGCAACATCTCTCGCATGCAAACCTTTGGGCCCAGCACGGTACTTCCTCGCCGCCCGATGGATTTGAAACCATTGGTTCAGTTCTTAAAAAGCCACCACTGGATCAGTAGCCCCCCTAAAGTGACTACACGTCTTTGACCGACAAATTAGAAGGAGAAAATTTCGGGATCCCTGAGGCCCGAACGAGGGGGTGGCACTTCACAAGTGTTTTGACGAAGTTAAGCCTTCGATCAAACAAACTACGTGGAATACTCCATGCCAGAGCAATCGTACTGTGTACGGACAACTATCAATAGACATGATCACGAGATACTGAATTCAACAAACTGTTTGCTGCTAGGTATATCGCAGCATTCAAGTGATGGTGAGGCCCCCATCAATTGTTAATTCAGACCCCGTCATAAACTTCGATGCATCCGAGGCTAGAAAAGCCACAACACCACTTATGTCGTCGACTTCACCCCATCTCGCCAACGGAGTCGTTGCGATCACCATCTGGGTTGCTGCATCTCTTTCCGGCAGCACGCCTTTTTCCACCATTTTTCCCTGAAAGTTATGGGCTAGTTCTGTATTCACCGCGCCAGGATGAACAGAATTTACCCGTATATTGGCACCGGATCTTGCTAGGTCGAGTGCGGCTGCTTTTGTCAGCATGCGAACTGCCCCTTTGGAAGCGCAATAGGCTGCACTAAGATCACCAGCCACCTGACCAAAAATTGAAGAAATATTTATTATTGAACCACCATGACCGCTTTTGGCGGTTTCCTGCATTAGTGGAACCGATGCCTGCGTCCCCATAACAACGCTTTCAAAGTTTATCGACATTGCTTTTCGAAAATCTTCCAGTGATGTCTCCATGAAGTGTGCGCACTGCATTACACCGGCGTTGTTAACGAGAATGTCCAACCTACCGAATTCAGATTGGACACTTTCAACAGTTTGAGCCCACCCATCTGGTGATGTCACATCTAGTTTGGACGCACTGACGCGCAGTCCCTCAGACTTTAGACCTTTTATCTGTTCAAACAATGTTGCTTCATCTACATCAGTGGCGCGAACTTTTGCACCACATCTCGCCAATGTCGCGGACGTCTCTAGTCCAATTCCACGCGCGCTACCAGTAACAAGTGCTGTCTTGCCGCTTAAGTCAAACATTCGACTTCCCATTCCAATTTTCACTATCGCTGTCACAAAGAAGGCTGAGCCGGCGAGAACGATCCGCAAAAACTCTGATTAGTCCCTCTCCCACAAAGGGGACTTTACACGAGATTATCAACGCAACTCGAATTTAAAGTTCAGTTCAATGATATCTGAACTGCCTTTGAGTGAGTCATGTCCAATATACCATCGAGCCCGCCTTCGCGGCCGAAGCCACTTGATTTCATTCCCCCAAAAGGCAAGGAAGGCGGAAACGCATGGAGAGTGTTCACGCAGACTGATCCTGCCTCTATTGCTTTTGACATCTGGTGCGCTAATTTCAGGTTTTCGGTGAAGATGTAAGCCGCAAGTCCGTACCGTGAATTGTTTGCCATCGCCACGGCTTCTTCAGCAGTTTGAAAGGGAGTAATGGAGAGGACCGGGCCAAATATTTCGTCCTGAGCCAGTACACTATCTGCATCTACATCGACAAAAACAGCTGGGTCGACAAAACATCCGTTCGCAAATTCGCCATTCAAACGAGTTCCGCCAGCAATAAGCTTACCGTCACGCCGCTTCTCGGCATCGTTGATAGCATTAAGTATACGGTTACAATGGAACTCACTAATGACCGGCCCAATATGGGTAGTCATTTCCAAAGGGTCTCCAACTTTCAGCGCAGAAAGTCCCAATATTAGGGCTTCACAGACACGATCGTAAATCGACTGTTGCACCAAAAGCCGAGTTCCCGCAATACAAGCTTGGCCGCTTAGCACGCCCAAACTAACTTGCAGCGCGATAGAAACGGCACTTTCAACATCAGCATCTTCCAAAATTATCGATGCTGATTTACCTCCAAGCTCCAGCGACAAAGGTGTCAAGTTTTGGGCTGCTGCGGACATAATTGCCCGTGCTGTTGCATCACCTCCAGTAAATGAAATTTTGTCTATATCGGGATGTGAGACAAGACTACTGCCGGTCTCACCATCTCCCGTGATGACATTAACCACGCCATCGGGAACGCCCGCTTCACAACAAATCTCACCAAACCGAAGGACCGACCAGGGTGCCAAATCCGAAGGCTTGATCACCACCGTATTGCCTGCCGCTAATGCCGCAGCGACTTTCAACCCCATAAACGACATTGGCGCATTAAAAGCGACAATCGCGGCAACTACGCCATAAGGCTCTCGGCAAGAAAAGTTGAAAGCATTTGGGTCCGCGGGGGACACCGCTCCTTCCAGCTTGTCAGCCCAACCCGAGTAATATCTGAACCATGTAGACGGCGCGTCTGAAGAAAAAGACGGTCCAACTAAAAGTGGGGTCCCATTGTCTAGAGCTGAGAGGCTTCCAAGATTTTCTCGATTTGCCTCTAACAACTCGGCAATCTTCAAGAGCACATCCCGTCGCTCCCCACCGGGCAGCCCCCTCCATTTCGGCAAAGCTTTTCTAGCTGAATCTACAGCTCGGGATGTTTCCCGCGGACCGGCGACGCAAAACGACTTCTGAGCCTCCCCTGTTGTAGGGCTGACATGATCGATCGTTTTTCCGGTTTCCGGTCGAATCCACTTTCCATCAATAAGCAGCAGCCCTTCCGGTAGATGTCTGTCGGCCAATTTCCTGTGATGGTCTGTTTGCATTCATCAAGGTCCCCTGCGGATCTGGCCAAACGCCTCATCCCTATCTTCCAAATGTTGTCTACGATTATGTATTTTGTCAACTATATAGTTGAAGTAATTTTTATACTTACTCAACTTATGGTCTGCGGCTTGAATGGCACTGGCCAAGAATGCCCACGGTTGACGCGATCCGCCTGATTGGGGTTATCGAGCAAGACATACTACCGGTGACGGAAGGAATATGGCGGTATCGCGCTGAACCAGATCACACATTTCATTTGTATACCGATCACCTGCACCTGAGAAAATCGGCCTTATGGGTTCGCCAGCCACAAAGCCGAACCTCCCGACCAAAAGCGAGACTACATGTCCATCATGGAACACTTTGTATTCGCTCGCCGGACAAAGCGCCCAACCATTCTGAGCCTAAGAATGTATTGCTTCGAAAGAGGACAGGAAACCATCTGAGTGGTACTACATGGCAACCACATGTAGCCAACTCTCAACTACTCAATCTCTATGTATTGATACCCCTCATCAACCGCATTCTGCAGATGCTCTCTATATCTGGGTCCACCACCCCAATAAGCGATGTACCTAACCTGGTCCGGGTCCCTGCGCGCTATGTTGGGATTGAAGCCGGTAAACCAGCTCTTGACCTTATTGAAGGGCATTTTTTCTTGGACCGTCCTAACTTCCTCGACCCATGCTTTCTCCGCTTCGGCTTGCACTTCGACGCGGGTACTTCCGCCCTTTCGAACGTGAGCAAAAAGATCCGTCACCCAATCCACACCGGTTTCGATAGCTCTTGGATAGTTTGTTGATCCGGAAACACTCTGGGGTCCAGCCACCATAAATAAGTTTGGGAAACCATGAGTTAGAACACCGAGGTAAGTACTCGGACTCCCCTTCCATTTGTCGCGCAAAACGGTATGATCTGTACCATGAATATCAATATGCTCTAATGCACCGACGGCGGGGTCAAATCCAGTGGCATACACTATGACGTCGAGATCTATGTCCTGTGATGAAGTCCGAATTCCATTTTCTGTTACGCATTCGATTGGTGTTTCCTTGAGATCAATAAGATGAACATTGTCTCGATTGTAGGCTTCAAAATACTTCGTCTCGAGGGGAACCCGTTTCATCCCAAAACCGTGGTCCTTGGGAATGAGCTTCTCGGCAATTTTAGGATCATGAACGCGTTTTCGAATTCTTTCAGCAATATAGTCCGATAGCTCCCGATTGGGCCCTTCCTCAAAATACGTATCGGGAAAATTTGCCAACAACAGGGCAAAGCCAGGCGTATCATAAAGTTTATCCCACAATTCAAGGCGCTCGTCCCGTGTGACATGCTTGCATCGGCGCGGGTCTGTTTGGTGTTCGAAACCACCATGCGATTTTTCGCAGTTCGCAAAAATTTCATCGTAACGCTGACGTATGTCTTCCATTTCTTGCTGGGAGATTGGAGAATTGTTGAGAGGTACGCTCCAGTTAGGGTTTCTTTGGAAAACAAAAAGTTCACCGGCTTTGTCAGCAATCTCGGAAATTATTTGAATACCGGTCGCACCGGTCCCCACAACACCCACGCGCCGCCCGGCCAGCTTCAGCGGGTCGTCCGGCCAATGAAATGAATGAAATGACTCGCCTTTGAAGGCGTCTATGCCTTTGATTTTCGGAAGCACGGGTACTGACAAAACGCCCATGCACGTAATGACAAAGCGGGCGGTGTAAACTCCGCCGGATTGATCCGTCAGCGACCAGCTTCGGTCGGCCTCATTCCAGACCATTCTCTCAACGCTGGTGCCGCATTTGATAAACCGGCGCAGACCGAACTTATCGGCCACAAAATTCATATATTTGAGGTTTTCCGGCTGGCTGGAAAAACGCTCTTTCCAATGCCACTCGTTTAGCAACTCTTGCGAAAACGAGTAACCATAGGTGTAGCTTTCCGAGTCGAAGCGGCATCCCGGATATCTGTTTTTAAACCAAGTGCCGCCGAGGTCTTCATTGCCTTCCAAGACAATTGCATCGACCCCCAGGTCTATGAGGCGTTTAATTTGGTAGATCCCCGCAACGCCAGCGCCAACTACGATAACGTCAAACTCTTTCCGGGTGCCGGACACTTCTTATCCCTTTCTCTAACTTCAGAAACACGGCCCAAGAACCGAAGCCCGGCCACGTTTTTCTTTCGATTGTTCGCTGACGTTGTCGCAATACACTCTACGTTGCAGGAAGCAAGAACATGTAACTAAACAACATCGTCGATTATTACTACTGCATGTGAATCTAGTCAAAACTCAAAAATGGGCAGACGAAGGCTTAGTTTCTCCCGTGAGGGTTCGGCCCCTCCAACGACCCAATAAGCGGCATCTTATAGCCCAGTGAACCGGGACATGGACCGTACCGGGTGCCGACCGGCCCACCCGGATAATCGCAAGCACCGACAATTAAATGTGCTGGCTGGGGACGATACGGCGCCGAATACAGACCAATGACGGCATCCATCAGCGACGCGGTAATCATGAGCGAGTTCAAAATTGCCATCATGGCTAGGGTGGACACAAACACACGTAGGCGTTTGGGCAAGTGATCGAGACCGCGTTCGGTAATCCGCTGGCCGCGCTCGTTCACATAATAGCGCACGCAGCTGAATGTTCCGAATACCAGCCCGCCGGTAAACCACTCGATCCAGGGCATCTTCAGATCGCCTACATAAATCGCCAAGAAATCGGGCGCTCCCGGATATGAAATAAGATGCAAGCGCAGCCAGATGATTTCGACAATGATTTCCAGAAGAGCACCGGCCACGAACGCCACAGCGAACAAGGAAAAGATGCTCACATTCGGATTTCTGTCTTCAACCCACCTCATTATGGAATTCAGCAACATGGCATAGGTCAGAAACCCCACCGTGTAGGTGGCAAAGTAACTCACATAGGGCTCCAAGACCCTGCCCGCGTCCGGATTCACAATGAACGGGAGAAACCCGGTCCAATCGCGGACATTCACGTAATAGGCCGTGTTGAAAAAGATCGGCTGAAAGAAGTTGACGATTGGATCACACCAATATGTCAAGGCGCCAGCAATGCAGAATTGCGCATCGAAAGTAAGCCGCCCCTCACGCAAGCACTGTCTAGCGACAATTGTGAGTACGACGACCAGCATGGTTAGGGCTTGCGCTTCGAAAAACTTCGCCCCCCAATATGCCAGAGGATCGAACGGCCCGTCTGGTTTGACCGAAACGGGACCATGGGAGAAAAAACCAACCCAAGTATAAATCTGCACACTGAGGAGAATGACTCCCCAAGCGGCCAAAACATGTGCGATGCCAAGCTGATATTGCGATGCCGTTGGCGTATCCGTCACAGTTCTCATTTGTAGAATTCAACCGAAGTTAGGTGAGCAAGCGGCCGCCTTCGACAGGGATCGTCAATCCGGTCAAATATGAGGCTGAAGGAGATGCTAGAAAAACGGCGAGGTCTGCCACATTTTCCACCTTCCCTGTCCTGCCCAGCGGCACGCGCGACACGTAAGCAGCGACGCGCTTCGGGTCTTCGGCTGCCACCTTGGTCATGCGTGTAGGAACCATGCCCGGCGCAATCCCGTTAACGCGAATACCATCTTCTGCCCAGTCCAGAGCGAGTGTGCGCGTCAAGCTTTCAAGCGCTGCTTTAGAGGCATTGTACGCCGGCAACTTCGGATTGGAGCGAAACGCACCGACAGAGTTCAGGATTAGGATCGTCCCCGCGCTCGCGGCGAGCATCTCTTGGAACTTGACACAGCACGCCAAGACACCTGCAACGTTCACATCCATCACGCGCTTGAAGTTATCGGGCTGGTATTCTCTGCCGCCCCACATGACAATGCCGTGCGAAAGCACCAGCACATCTAGCCGATCAAATGACGGGCTGTAGGCGTCCAGCGCGGCCTGATCCGATACATCCATCTGCTCGAACGCAAGACCCTCAAGGTCCGAATCCGGATCATCCTGATAATCCGATGCGGTTGCTCGCGTTCCCCAAACACACACTTCCGCCTGGCGGTCCTTGAACGCACGGGCAATCCCGTTTCCAATTCCGCCCGTGCCGCCCACAACGAGAACCGTCTTATTCTTAAAATCCAAACTCTCCACGGCGCCCCCTTCCTATGGCAGTAGTGCAGGCCTCATCCGAGCTGTTCTTCCGGAATGCGGACAATCAATCCATCAATACGTTCGCTGACTTCAATCTGGCAGGACAGTCTGCTGGTCTCTTCCATGTCGATAGAAATCTGCATTAGTGACTCTTCAACGGCATTGGGGCTGCCCACTTTGTGCATACATGAGGGCTCAACCAAGACAAGGCAGGTACAGCAGGCACATTGCCCGCCGCAGTCGGCTAAAATGCCAGGCACATCATGTGTTTTGGCAACTTGCATGACTGATTGCCCCGCTTCAGCCTCGATGACGTGCTCTGCGCCGCCATGCTCAATGAAAGTGATTTTCACCATGCAAGGCCCCTATCACCGCCCGAAATGTTCAATGGCTTGTTCGTTATTGATCAACAGTGTTGTTAATTAACTTAACAGTGATTTTTGTCTCATTCAAGACAGAACACCTTCGGACAATGCGATGTCATCCGCTAGTCAGGGCAGGAATCAGAGGCATAAGGCTAGATCCTGACCCCAGATGGGCGATAAACTACCCAACAACATTGTCGATTATTACGAATTTCATCCGCACGAGGGCTCCAACATGGCGAAGACCCGAATGGACTATTCCGATTTTGAAGAGCTAACAGCAGAGCACAGGACGAACGGCGTCCTGTTGGTGACACTCAATAGGCCAGAATCACTCAACGCGTTCACTGAAGCCTTGGTTCTGGAACTTATGGAGTTGTGGCACCGGGTCGACAGAGACTCTGACACGAAGGTCGTGGTGGTAACCGGCGCCGGTAAAGCGTTTTCGGTGGGCGGCGACATCGATTTGCTGGACACGTTTACGGACGATATTGACGGTTCCATCGCTTCCAGCCGGAATTTCGCGAAAATCCTCCGGCAACTGATGGACCTGGACAAACCCGTGATCACCGCGGTCAATGGCGACCTGCTGGGCGGGGGGCTAGGCATGGCGCTGTCTAGTGATGTTCTTTATATGTCTGATCAAGCTCGTATTTTGGCCGGGGCGCAACTCAATCTCAGCGTTCTGTCCGGTCCTGAAGTTTACTTGTGGCCGATCCTTACCAGCCCCATGAAGGCAAAACTGCATCTTTTTCGAGCCGACACGCTTGATGCGCAAACCGCGGAAAACATCGGGCTTGTCAGCGCTGTCATTCCCCATGCGGACCTAATGGATGAAGCATTATCCCTGGCAGATGAGTTAGCGGCGCGCGATCCCATGACCCTGACATGGACCAAGCGGGCGTGCAATCACCTGCTTGAGCGCGCACGGCCGGCGCTGGACACCTGGTTGGCTCTGGAGGGTTTTATGTTTTCCCGGGACGAAGCAAAGGCTGGGCTGAAATGGATGCGAAAGACCATCAAGGACGATTGATCCCCCGTGCGCTTCCGTCCACGCCATATTGCCTTCCCTGAATTAATCAACTATGTTGTTTAGTTAAAGGGCGTACGGAAAGGCTGAAGCTATGTTCGACCGGATTAGCCACATTGGGATTGTGGTGAACAATATGGAAGAGTCTCTTGCCGTGTGGCAGGACGCATTCGGCTTCCAACAAGTCAATGAATACCGGTCGGACTCAGAGGGCATCCATTGCGTGATGCTTGCCGTGCCGGGTCAGGAGGAGCGGATGGTTCTGGAATTTATGGAGCCGCTGGACAAGGAAGATATGTCCAACCCGGTGGCGAGGCGCCTCAGAAAAAGTGGTGAAGGATTTTATCATCTGTGCGGCGTTGTCGGCGACGTGGATGCGACGGCGGCGATACTCAAGGACAAAGGTTTAACGGTCATCGACCGCCCGCCAGCGACTGAGGGCGATGAGCCCAGATGGCTCACGCATCCCAAAACGTCGAACGGCATCATTGTTGAGGGTGTTACCGAATGGCTGCAGGGAGGCGCAAAAAGTGGCTAACGGTAAAGATACTTCGAACGAGCGCCCGATTACACGATCAGGGATCGAATTGCAGCCCTACTATATGGATGCTGACGAAAAGGCCGAACGGCCAGGCGAATTTCCCTATACACGGGGACGCAGGGCAACAGCTGCTTCGGGATGGATTCACCGAGAACTGTCCGGCGAAGGTCCGGCCAAAAAGTCGAACGAGCAGTTCAAATATCTCATTGAACACGGGTCTACCGGTTTGGACGTGATTGGGGATGCAGGCTCTGCCGCTGGACTGGACCCAGATCATCCGCTGGCGCGCGTTTCCTGCGGCACCCAAGGAGTTTCCATTTGCCGGCGGCAAGACATGACGGATCTTCTTAGAGACATTCCGCTCGACAAAGTTTCGATCTCTTGCTCCCTCAATCCGTTGACCACCGTTGCGGCAACGGCGCTGGCGGCGGAAGAACTCAACTTCCCTCTCGAGAAAATGCGGGGATCCCTGATCCACGCCCCCCTCTATGTGGAATCCTGCTGCTATGCGATTCATTTCCCTGTGGAGTTTCGCACCCGAGTCGCATTGGATTCGATCGAGTTCTGTTCAAAATATATGCCCAAATACCATTCCTATATTGAGGATACCTACTTCTTCAGTGAATCGGGAAACGATCCGGTGGAAGAGATGGCGCTCGGATTTTTGCAGATCCGTTTTCTCACACGCCGCTTGCTTGAGCGCGGGCTTGACATTGATTCCTTCGCGCCGCGGATCGCGATCCTCGTTAACTGCGGCATGGACTTCTTCGAAGAGATTGCAAAAATCCGCGCTACACGGAGAATATTTGCAAAGATGATGCGCGATGAATTTGGCGCGAAAGATCCACGCTCCCTCGCCGTGGTCGTCACCAGTCACACCTCCGGCCTGTCACTCACAGCTCAGCAGCCGGCCAACAACATCATCCGTGGCAGCATGCAAGCTATGGCACTGGCCCTTGCTGGCGTCCAGGCGATGGAAATTTCCACCTTCGATGAAGCCTTTCGAACCCCCTCGCCAGAAGCCCATATGGTCGGCCTCAGGACGCAGCAGGTCTTATCTCTGGAAGCGCTTTCCGGACAAGTCGCCGACCCTCTCGGCGGCTCCTACTTTGTGGAAAGCCTTACCGATGAAATGGAAGCGCGCATTGTTGCCCGCGTTGCGGAGTTTGAGGCCATGGGCGATCCGGAAGAGCTCGAAAAACGCGGCGTATTCGAGGAGGTTTTTCACAATGCCATGGCCAAGCAACAGCGCGATGTTGCGAAGGGCCGTCAGCCTCTTGTCGGCGTCAACTGTCACACTTTGCCCGACGATAAAGACACGTTGTTGCGCGACGTCGCGGAACGAAAGATCGAACCTTATCAAGCTCATGTGGACGAAATCATTGCCTGGAAAGAAACCAGGCAGATGGATCAGGTGAGAGACGCCCTAAGCCGCTTCGCCGACGTTGTCGCCGGTGATGGAAACATTGTCGAGGCCGTTCGCGACGCGCTTCGCGCAGATGTCACTTTCGGCGAACTCAAAGGTACAGCCCGGCAGGCGCTTGGTCTGGACTATGACTACTACGGCCGGGTGGAACCGCCGCTAAAAGAAGTGGCCTAAAATGGAGCGCGAGCATTTTTTGATCGGCACGCTGGGCCTGGACCAGCATGAGAATGGTGCCATCGCCGTGCGGCGCATGTTGGAAGAAGCGCAGATGCGCGTTACCTATGTGGGACGATTCAATACACCTGACAGCATTGCCGAAGAAGCCGCCGAGGCGGGCGTCGACGTGATCGGCATTAGTTGCCATTCTTGGGAATATTTAGACATGGTTCCCGAGCTCCTCAAAAAACTGAAAGAACGCGGCGATGATCGCCCGGTCGTCATCGGCGGTTCGGTCATCACAGCTTCCGACGCCGAAAAGATGAAGGCCCTTGGCGTCAGCGCCGTCTTCAACGGCGCCCCGTCGGACGATCAAATAATCGACACATTAAGGGATCTTGTGCGCCTAAAGCGGGCGGCTACTTCTTGAACCATGAGGCTCTAATTCTGCGGGATTAGTGCGTCATAGGCCGGTTCGGAATACTGGTATTCCACAAAGTGTCCGAGTGTGGAGCGTTCGTCCACATAGAAGAAAGCCGACTCTTCACCAAATTCGCCAAAGATTGGTGACTGCAGACCTGGAAGTACAATGGGCCGAATAGCTTCTAGATCATCGCGGCTGCGCGCAAAGTAGGACACATGATGAAAGGCCAGCACCGCCCCGTTTTCCTCCGGCAAGCGGTCTCGATGCAAATCCACTGCACCGGAGATCGGTTGAATCACCTCGTATTGGATGCGTCCGCAATACGCCATCGCGACGCTCAATTCGCCAACCGCCCCTCCCCCCAAATCGGCCTGCAAAGCGCCTGTTTCCATGAAAGTCCGAATACCGACTTTCCGGCGTAGCATATCCATTGCCGCGACCAGATCGCGGGTCACATAGGCGATCTGTATTGTATCTTTAAGGTGCTTGGCAATTTGCTGTGCTTGACCCTGCATATTTGCCTCCTGGGATGCGACCTAAGGAAGGGCATCAGTCCCATTCGAGATGCAGTTCCGTAATCACCCGGGTTGCGACCGACTCCATGTACGGTATCGGCTGCTCTTTCTTAAGTCTCAGTCCGGGCAAGCGCTGTGATAGTTCCTCCAGCGCAATCTGTAATTCAAGCCGCGCAAGTGGCGCGCCTAAGCAAAAGTGACGCCCGGTACTAAACGTCATTTGCTTGGGACGCTTGGGGCGCATGGGGCAAAAGTCCCTTGGCTCATTGAACTTGGTTTCATCGTGATTGGCCGACCCCAAAACAGCCATAACCTTGTCACCCGGTTTTAACTCTTTGCCACCTAATGCAACGCCATCCTTGACAGTGCGGTACCAAGCAAAGACAGATCCATCAAATCGCAACGTTTCTTCAACTGCATTCGGAATAGTCGATGGGTCATCGACGATTGCCTGCCAACGCTCCGGCTCCCGGAGCATATGATAAAGCGCATTTGTCAGGGCCGCTTTGGTTGTTTCGTGACCGGCGCCGATAATGTTCATGGGGAACATTAGAATAACTTCATCTTCGCTTACGCGCGCATTTTCACCGTCCAATTCGCGCGCAAAGTCCGTGAGCAAATCGTTCTGGGGTACCCTTCGCCGTTCTTCCAGCAATTCCCGAATATAGGTCTGAAACTGGACGGCGTGCTGGGCGCAGGTGATCTGCTCTTGCTTGGTGAGCGGTGTCAACCAGAGCCGGAACATATCATCGCTCCACAATTGTAGTTTTTTAAGGTCGTGATCCGTCGACTCAAAACCGATCAGATCAAAGATCACCTGAACCGGCAGCGGATATGAAAACTCATCGACGAATTCGCAGTGCCTTTTATCAACAAACTGATCGATGAGAGCCGTGACATTCCTTTCGATCTTCGGCTGCATCTCGCGAATACGCTTTGGCGATAAGATCTCCTGCATAACGGTCCGAAGGCGGGTATGAGTTTCACCCTCCGTATCGTTGATCTGCGGAACGTTGATCCAGTCTATCCCTTTGGAGAGTATCTGACGCGCTTCCTCGCAATATCCTTCATTCATGACACCCAAATTGCCTTCCGCGGTGAAATGCGCCGCGTCAGTCATCACCGTGTCCACATCGTCATAGTTGGTAACGACCCAGATGCCCTGCTCTTCCCAAAAAAAGACCGGCTCCTGTGCGCGCGCCTCTTCCAGGAAAGACAGTAAGGATGCGTGGTCTTGTCCAATGGGCTTGAATTCTTGTGACAGCGTCATGGCGACCTCTTTATTGAACAACTATGTTGATTATTTTTATCACGAAGGGAGGTGCATCCCAAAGGAATTCGACGCTTACCTGGCCGCCCCACGAAAGCCCCGCCCAAAAACAAGAGAGCCCACCGTTTCGCCGGTGGGCTCCAGATTTCTGGCCGTAAGTCGTTTTGGCCGGATCAGTTGCGGTTCAACCATTGCCAGGGACGGATCGTGGCGCGGATCCACACCTCCCGTCCTGGCTCGGCAAAGCACAACGCCTGATCGAAGCTGCCGGGAACAACCGGGTTTACGGGAAGACCGCTCGGATTGGGAATTAGACCACCACCTTGATCAAACGGACCCGTAGCGCAGGTAGATGCTGTAATCTCGTTATTGAGATTGTTCCCAATGACCGCCAACTCCCATGATTCGTCTTCAGCATACAGACGCAAACTTGCGTTGGTCTTGAAGAAGCTATCTTGGAAGGCCCTCGGATTGTACGAAGAGTCCAGCACCATTTCATCAGTGAAAGATGTGGCGGACGAGAGGCCAATCATCAGACCTGAATTCGGAATGGGCCGGTCGAGACCGAAGCCGAAATTGAAAGACCATTCCGGTGCGCGCGGCAGGTTTTGGCCCGACAGATCTTGGGCCGTAAAGCCACCTAAGAAGACGCCAGGGGCAATTTGGTTGGCCGATGCGCTGAAGTTCAAGTTACATCCCAGCGCTGTTGTCTGGCCACCGTAGCAGGCGGCATCGGCAAACTCGTCAAACTCGCCCTTGTTGTAGTTAAACGCCCCGAAGAGGGTTAAGCCTTCGAATCGATCCGGCGCATAGGTGATGTCCATTTCCACGCCGCGCGCTTTCGCAGAGGCTGCATTTACCACCTGCAGCAGTGTGCCGGAACCGCCGGGAAGGCTGACCAACCGGCTCACCTGCAGATCGTCATATTTGTAGTAGTAGCCGGCCATGTTGACGCGCAATCTGTCATTCAGCAGCGCGGCCTTCAGGCCAATTTCGCCACCACGTGCTTCTTCCGGCGCGAACGAACGGTCGGTCGGTAAGGGCTGATCGACATTGAAAGAGCCTGATTTGAACCCTTCCTTATACGCACCAAAAACAGTGACATTTTCTAGCGCGCGCCAAGTGATCGTTGCCTCTGGCGACACATTATCGGCTCGAATCTGAGGCACAGCGTTCACCACAGCGCCCGGCCCTGGTGTCAGTCCCGGTGTGAATAAAACGCCGCTGTCGAAGGTTGCAAGATCCCTAACTTCTTTTGTGTAGCGAAGCCCGCCCGCAACCTCGATCGTATCGGTCACATCCCAAATGAGCTGGCCGAAGCCTGAGAACGTACGAATATCGACTTCATTCGTATCTCGGTTGAAAACACCGAAGGCCGGCACCTGAACCCCGCGTTCATGGTTCTGATAGCCATCTTCAAAGAAAAAGCCGACCATGAAATTGAGCGGTTGATCCTGGAAGTCACTAGTGAGCCGGGCCTCCTGGGTAAAGTAGCGCTGATAATGCCCGTTGGCGGCTGCAATCGTCGTACTTCCCGGGACGGGAAGCAAAAACGGTGTCAATTGATCCACAGTCCCTGGTTGGAACGTGCCATTTATCAGGAAATTGTGCTCGTTGAAGGATGCCCCTGTCACAGAGGTGAAAGTGACCTCATCGGTCAGCTTGATGTTTATTTCTAGAGAGGTGAACGCTAGATAGGTGTCTTGGAACGGAACGCCTTCGCCTGGGACACCCGGAATGAATCCTGGAACGCCAGAGAATATTGCGGGGTCAAGATCAGAGACGGCTCTCTGGTCATCAAGAACGCAGTTTTCAAAAGGATCGAAGGCAACATCACAGCCGACGATCTGCGTGGCCCCGCCATCTCCTTCAACTTCTCGTTTCTCATAGCTGACCTTTAGTCGCGCATCAAAGATTTCGTTCGGCTCAAAATTAAGCGTAAGGCGGCCGAACAAGGTCTGTGTATCCGAAAAACGATCAAAGCGTGGTCCAGCCCCGCCCAAGCCGGGAGTCGGTTGCGCCACATTTTCAAAGAAACCTTTTTGATCAGAAAACGAGGCGGCAAGGCGCGCACCGAATTGATCCGTAATTGGACCAGAAATAATGGCCTCGCTCAAAATCTCATCCGCTTCAAACTCATAACCGACGCGGGCAAGCGTTTCAAATTCTTCACCGGGATCTGCTGTACGTAAGGTTAGGATACCACCCGGACTGTTTTTGCCAAAAAATAGAGCTTGCGGCCCTTTCAATACTTCCACTTGTGCCACGTCAAAGAAGCTCGACCGTAAGACATCACCGTGGCTGAACTGCATCCCATCTACATTTACAGAGACCGCACCATCCGTTGACGGATTAAATGACGCACTACCAATACCGCGAATGGTGACGTTTGCACCGGTAGAGCCGACATTATCGCCGACAACGACACCCGGCACGCGATCTGCAAGATTGAAAAAATCGGTCGTGGCAAACCGTTCCAACTGAGTGCCTGTGAAAACACTGCTGACAACCGGCACATCCAGGAAGCTCTCTTCGCGCTTCCGGGACGTGACAATGATTTCATCCATTTGAGCGTAGGCACTCAAATCCGGCATCGCAACCGACACCGCAACCACACCGAGACCAAGCAAACATGTTTTGGACTTTGCCATAATACATACCTCCCCTTGATCTCACTAAGTGCAAGATCACACCATTTTTGGCTTATCCTACTTTTTTACACCGCCCGCCCAATCAGTCAACAGTGGTGTCTACTATAAAGTCACCATTGTTGTTTATTTGCAACAAACCAACACAAACCTATATGGCGCCTAATATATTGATATTTATGGAGTTTTTCTAACTCTTCAGCGATCGCTGGCTCTCACATTTCCCACATAAATGACATCCAAAGAAAGTTGTTTTTTCTAAAATTAGCGATAAAGTTGCGCACTAGAGAAACACACTCAACTTCACTCCATGCCACGGTATCGACATTTGTCGCGACAGACCGGCCGACCGGCGTCCGAGAGCTTCAACCCATCCGTATACTTACTTTTGGCAAGCCCCTCTTGCAGGGACGAAACAGGGCCGTTTACATTTCCATTATAGACAACACTGGTGTACATTAAATTTGTGCGCCAGCAGGAAGGCCGATCCATTTCCAAAGAGTTTCAAATCTTCCGGATCGTGATGAACCAAATAGCGGGAAATACAAATGAAAAGCCGAACCGTAACATTTTATAGCGAGGGCGAGGTTATTGTCGGGGATCTCTATCTCCCAGACAATTTCAAGGAGTCGAACAAATATGCGGGCATTCTTCAATGCCAGGGCTTCACCGGCATCAGGGATATGGTGCAGCCCGAATTTGCGCAATACCTTGTCGACGACGGCGGCTTCGTGTCCTTGGCAATAGACTATCGAGGTTGGGGAGATAGCGGGGGCGAACGCGGACGCCTGGATCCATTTCAGCAGGTCGAAGACGTTCGGAACGGTCTCACATTTCTGGAGACGCTCGACTTTATCGACAACGACAAGCTAGGCGTATTCGGCGCGAGCTTCGGTGCCCTCATTGCTCCTTATACGGCAGCCATGGACTCTCGCGTGAAAGCAACAGTCGGCATGGTGGGAGTGGCGCACGGATACGAGGCCGTCACCAATCGCCGCACACCACAGCAGATGAAAGAATGGGAACAGAAAGTCGCCGAGGCGCGTCGTGTTCGCGTGCGCACAAACGAAGTCGACAAATGCCTTCGGGTTATGGATATTTTCATTGACGACCAGAGCATGGAATGGGAACCCGCCGCCTGGGAAGCCAATCCCAAATGGCGCACCTATTTCGGCTTCGATTCCATCGGCCGCATGATGGACTTTCGACCGGTCGATATTATTCATCGGGCGGAGGGACGCGGCACCTGTATGATACTGGCCACGAACGACACGACCGGTTCGCCGGAAAGCTATCGGGAACTGTTTGACGCCGCGCGGGAGCCCAAGCGCCTCATCGAGGTGGATTGCGGACACTACGATATGTATGCGGGCGAATTGCTCGACTATGCGATGGATGAAAGCGTCAAGTATTTCAAAGAATATCTGTAAGAAAAGTCATCCGGAGCGCTTCATGGCCATGAAGCGCTCTAAATCCTGAAGTCTTTGTTTTGTCGTGTGTCTTTTGCGCATAACCGGTTCCCACTTTTGCGCAACACGCTCTAGGGAATGAGGAGCGGATTGAAGAATTCCCGCCACAAGGCAACCTTGCCATTCTCAAAATGCAGCACCATAACATAGCGATTTTGATAGAAACGCCCACCGCCTTTGTATTGGCCAAACGATGTCGCCTCGACAATCACTGTACTCCGTGATGGCGCTTCATAGAGCTCATGTGGAACAATTGCAAAACTGTCGAACGCCTCCCTAACATAGGCCAATTTTTCGAGACACGCCTGCTTGCCGACCGTTTTTTGCTGCGATGGATCAGAGGCAAAAGGAAGCTCCATTACAACGTCGTTGTGACAAAGGTCCCCAAGATCTGATAGTCCGCCAACAGATATGCAGGAGAGGAACCGTTCGGCACGCTCAATGTTCGATATCGAACCATTACCCGTCATTGATAAAGCCCCACTTAGACGCTGAATCGTTCAGTTCTCTGATCGTCACACGAAGAGCCCGTTCTCATCATGAGTCGATCTCCACAAGACAGTCATTGGTTTGAGGAACACTTTGGCATGCGAGGATGGCGCCATTATCCAATTGTTTTTGCGTCAACGCTTTGTTCTTTCTCATTTCGACGGCTCCCTTCAACAAAGACACCTGACAGCTGCCGCAGAATCCCTGGACGCAGTTTGTGTTGATCATCAGGCCTCCACGACGCGCGGTCTCCAGGATCGTCTCGCCTGCATAATACTTTGCCGATATCACCTGAAGACCCTGCTTAAATTTGACCGAAGAAGGAGCAACATCAGCAGCTTCATCCTCTGTTGACGGCGCACTAATGAGAAGTCCCTCCAATTCCGAAACCTCTGGTAGTCTGAAACAGACTGATGGACATCACCGCCTCTCGCGTAAGGCAGATCTCATTCCCGCCAAATGGCTCACATGGCTGAGCAGTCCACCATCGACACGGATGACCTCACCATTGATGAATGAGGCGTCTTCGCTCGCCAGAAATGTGATCACCGCCGCCACCTCAGAAGGTTCGGCCCCAAAGGCGGGTACCAAAGAGTTATCGTCGAATACCTGACGCACCGGTGGTGGCAAACCGTCTTCCGCGGCGGGCGTTAGTACGAGACCAGGTGCAACCGCATTGCATCTGATGCCCTGCTTTCCGTAACCTGTGGCAACCATCATCGTCAGCTGGTTCAGTGCCGCCTTGCTCATGCCATAGGCAAATCGTGTGTCGTCGCCCGACATACCGTCGACGGACGAAATGTTGACGATCGCACCGGACTGCCGTGCTAACATGGTCGGCAGGACACACTTTGTCGCCACCATGGCACTTAGCTGATTGGCGCGAAACGTTTTCTCCCAAATATCCGGATCCGTGTTAAGCAGATGATCGTCCTGTGCAAGCAAGGACAAATCAGCTGCATTGTTCACCAACACATCAATACGGCCGAAAACAGCGAGCGTTTCGTCGACCATTGCTGAGATTTGGTCCGGCTCTCGCACATCCGTCCGCACCGCCTTGGCATCACCACCATTCGAAACGATATGGTGGACAAGCTCCTCACCGGCCTCAATGTTGATGTCCGCGACAACTACCCGGGCGCCAAACCCCGCAAAACGCTCGGCTGCCGCACGGCCAATGCCCGACGCTCCGCCGGTCACAATAGCGACTTGTTCGTCAAACACCGATCTCTCCTGCTAGCCTACGCAACCCCAGTGTTGAGATGGCTGGAACCCGTATCCGCCTCTCCACGCAAGCTCACCACATTATTTGCACGTAAGATCGCATTTGCCGCACGCCGGCCCGAAAACACAGTGTCTGCGATAGACAGTCCACTGAAGTTACTTTCGGAGCATACACCCACGGCTGTCCGGCCCGCAGCATAGAGGCCAACAATGGGCGTCCCGTTCTCGCGTGTGACGGCACCTGTGTCTTCATCGACCGTCAAGCCGCCATAAGGCATAGTGCCGGAAAATCCCCATTTGTTATTGATGGATAGGTTCACCGCATAATAGGGACCGTCCGATACCGGACGAAGGTGTTGTTTCATTTTACCATGAGCGGCATCTGTGCCATGAGCGGCGCCTGCGTTGAAATCAGCAATGGTCTTTTCCAGCGCTTGCGGATCGATCCCAATTTTGCCGGCAAGGCGCTCAATCGAGGGCGCGCGTTTTGTACCCCCCAGGATGAGGTTCAGAAGAGCGGGCATCCCCCACCATGAGACGGCATTCTTAAGTGGCCATACCGCCTGCTTCACACCACTCCAGAATGTATTACGGTCCAAGATCAGCCATGCGGCGCCGGTTTGGCTTTGTTCAGAGATTGCGCAGCCAACATTGCCGAGATAACCGTCTTCCGTAATAAACCGCTGCCCTTCCATATTGACCAAAACACCGAAAATGAACTCGTGCGGTGGTGAAATTGCCTTCGTCACAAACAAGCGGTCCATATGGCTCAGACCGCCCCCGACCGTCGTTCCCAATTCGATACCGCTGCCGTCACAGCCCATAGAACCGCCTCGCACGAGTTGCGGATAAGTCTCTTTGACAATGGGCCGGTAGCGGCCGAACAACTCCAGATTATAATTGTATCCCCCCGCTGCGAGAATGACGCCCCCCGTCGCGCGGATCTTGCGGCGGGTCTGGGGAATAGCCTCTTCGAATTCCCTGCATGCGGCAATCGCTTTTTCCGCGTCGGCCCCATTCAGCATTTTGTAGGGATCCACACGCTGAAAAAGCGCCTGATGCTCTTCCCAATTTTCCTCGGGTATTTGATGGATCTCCACACCCACCACATGATCGTTTCCATCAACAATCAGCCGACGGACTGGGGCATGCGGTTTCAGGCAAAGCCCCATTCTCTCTGCCGTTTCTCGCAAAGGCTTGAAATAGTTTTTGCCGGTAGCCCCTTTCCCTAACGTTCTGTGACCGCGCGGCGCGACCAGCGCATGATCGCTGCGAAACTTTTCCATGCCGGAATAATAAAGAAAGTAGCCATCGGGAGGGTAAGCGATACGGTCTTCGAAAACGCCAGATCCGAACTGCACGCCGTGGCTCTCTAACCAGGCGATATTCGGAGCGCTGCTCTCACAGAATTTGCGCAACGTGTCCAGTTTGACCGGTGTTCCTTCATAGGAAAGATACTTAAACATTTCCTCGGCGGTGTCTTGGTAGCCCGCTTCGTGCTGGTACTTTGTCCCTCCCGCATAGACCACACCACCGCTTTTTTCCGTGGCCCCGCCGCCAGAGAACCGGTCGACGGCAATGACACGTGCACCCGCCTCCAAGGCGTGGATTGCCGCCACCACACCAGCGCCGCCAAACCCCGCAATGACAACGTCCGCCTCGTCATCCCATTTACAATCAGCATGCGATTCGACGCGCAACGGCGGCTCGATCTTTGATGTATACTGATTTTCTATATTGTTCATCGCAATATTCCGCCTAGCTGGACCACATATTCTTGTGACAAGAGCCGGGCTGGCTACCCCGCCGCCATAAATGCCAACCCCTCATTCATGAGTTCCGGATTATAGAACTCCCGCCACAGAACGATTTTCCCTTCCCGAAATCCAAAAACCATGATGTAGCGGTTTTGGTAGGCTTTTCCGTTCGCCGCGAGAATGCCGAAGCTGGTCTGCTCAAAGACAACAACGTCTTGATCCGGACAATCATAGACCTCGTGAATGTTGAGCTTGAAGCTCTTGAACACGGTGGGGATAAAACTGAAACCGGCCATGAACGCCGCGCGGCCGCGTTTCATGGGTCCTTGATGGAATGCCTGATATGGCGCTTCCATGACGATGTCTTCGTGAATGTATTGCTCCAGCTCGTCAAAGCGATAGTCACAAACAAGATCGATGACAGTACGTGTCACTTCAACATTGTGGCTTTCGGACACCGGCACCTCCCCACTCTATTTACTTCCAAGGTTTCAGCCCAATACCCTACGCTTCATTCGTGTTACGCCGCAGCCACTATTATTGCGCCGCAACGCCCACCTTCTGCGATTTGTAGGCGTCCACATGATCATAGATCTGTCTGTGGAACCCCCGGAGCATTATTTCTTCATCGGTCAGCGGCCAAGACTTAAACGTTCCCATCTCAAGTCCAAGCTGGGTTGCTTCCAGATTGTTGATGTCCTGAAGCGCGGCATCCCAAAAAGTTGCAATGTGTCCGTAGTGGGACATCAATTCGGAGAAATTTCGTGACGGAAGATAATGGCATTCGATCTCAAACCGCATCTGGTTGTGAGCCAAGGGCCAATACTGATAGATCAAATACCAGCCTGGATAGTAGAATTGGATTTGAATGTTGGGAAAGATGAAATGACTGCTTGTCCCCCACTCTATGCCGGTAGGATTAGCCGCGGGAGGGATCTCGCTTAAATCCTCCGCCATCGGATATTGTGGACCGGTGCCAGCACACTGAGAGATCCGCTCAATATCTGTCACGAACAGCCCTTGGGGGTTTCGCGGCGAAATATAAAACCCATGTTTCCCCACAAGTGCCGCTACTTCCACCCGCATGGCCGCTAGTGCATCCACATCCATTTTTTGAAGGTAAGGGAACGCCTCACGGTGAACGTAGACAGCGTGATAAACCTCATTAAAGGCGTCCATGAGGCCTTTCCAATTACAGTTCGTATGCCCACGAGCAGTGAACCGTTCAGTAAGCTTTTCAAATGGCCAGCCATCGAAACCGTTCCAATAATATTCGCCGAGGAATTCCCGAAGCGTCTCTTTCGGCCCCTCTGGGCTCATGTTTATAAAAAGGAACCCATTCCAAGTTTCGAGCGGAATTTCAGCTAGCCCCAGCTCTGTGCCTTGATCGTCAAACCAAGAATCCTTGTCGGTCAAGACCTCAATCTTTCCGTCAAGGCCGAAACCCAACCCGTGATATTTGCAATAGAATCGGTTACACCGCCCTTCCATCGGCTCACGCGGTTCGTCTTTCCAAACCAATTTGTTTCCCCGATGCGGGCATACATTATAAAACGCCCGGATCTTGTCATCGTTGCCACGCACCACGATCACCGATGCATTGCAGACTTCATATTCCTTTGTGAAGTACTTCCCGGGTTGATCGAGCCATTCGGCACGACCGGCATAAAGCCAGCTTCTTCGAAATACGGCTTCCCTTTCCAGCTCATAGAATTCGCTCGAAATGGCATTTTCGTAGCTGACCCGATCTTTTCCGAGGTGAGGATATTTGTCCGTCCACTTCTCGGCCTGCCCTTTGGTGAGCAGAGACGGGTCGATACCCGTTGCGTAAATAGATGCACCTTTGGTCATTCTCGTATCCTCACATGGGTTGCCTCAAAAGGCTTCTATAGTTTTCGTTCCATCACGGCATCAAACATGCGATTCCCGGCATCTGGGACCGCCGGCTGTTTGTAAATTTGAACGGACTGAGCCACAATTGCGAACGAGAACATCATCCGGGCAAGACGGCGATCCGCATCCGTATACTCGTCGAACTCCTTTCCATCCAAATAGGTTTTCACATCTTCCGCACACGCAACAATCGCATCGTTGAACGACTGCATATCGTCCATCGAACTCTCGAGGCGCTGTCGGTAGCGACTGTTGATGTCCGGCAAATCCCACTTCTCGACAAAAGGCTCAAGCTCCCTAAATTTGCTTGGCAAAATTGAGTCGGCCATTTTCCTTACCCCTCGGTGTCGAGCGTCCAACTATTCATAAGGAGAAGAGAGCGCTCAATAAACTGCAAGTACTCAACAGAGTTGTTGAGTACCGTATCACAGTAATGATGCATTTCAAGGGTTTATTGGGGACGTGCGCACGCAAAATTTCAAAACATGCTCGTCATGAAACAAGCCCCCGCCAAGCCAATGGCATTTCGGTGGCTTATTCGCACAATGCACGGCCGCCCGCGAAACCGGGATCGCCGATAGTATTTTTCTGGTTTTGAGAAGAAGCGCCGCTACGGACGCTTTAGTATGCCCTGAAGAACGATCCGATCGAAAGCTCTGGCAAAACGCTTTGATGAGCGATCGCGTTTTGCCTTAGACATACTTTCCGCATCGGTGACGATTGGCCACAAAAAGGACGCAGCAACGCCAATGACGGCTAAGACGTCATTGTCTATGTCCCGGGAAACGTCTGGATGATCATGAAGCGATCTCAGCCCATCGTTCCAAATTTCCCATAACTTATCCGTATGCGCCGTCTCACCCATTATCATTTCTTGAAGAACCACCTTCACGAGGATTGTGTTATTTCCGAGAGTTTTTGTAATCGCCTCCATGACGGAATCGTCACTTGTCGACCACTCTTGGATTTGGGCCGAACTCTTGCGGATGACTTCGCTTAGTTCGTTCACGACCGAAGAGATCGTGGCATCCATCAGTTCTTCACGGTCCTTGAAATGCAAATATGCTGTGCCGCGGTTCACGTTTGCCAACCGTGCCACACTGGAGACGCTAACCGCATCCACCCCTTCGCTGGCGATCAGCTCCTTGGCCGCATCCAAAATCGCCTTTCGCGTGCGATCGGGATCTCTTCCGTTATCCGCACGTTCCTGTCGAACGACAACCATTTTGCACCACTCCTCTGACCAAACATCTGATTAACACGGTTGTGCAATTATTTACCGGATAAACAGGCCAAATCACAGGCATTATTGTCCGATGAGACAAGATGACCGCGCTGAGTGCATCAATCCCGCGCTTTTCCCGCGGGTTAACCTAAATCTCGCAGTTCTCGAAGCAGCCTTTCCCGCAGCTTATACTTCTCAATCTTCATGGTCGGCGTCACAGGAAGCGAATCGGCAATGCGGATGTGTTTGGGAAGCATAAACTTGGCCATCTCTTCCCGGCACCATTGATGAAGGTCGGCCGGAGTCAAATCTTCGCCGTCATGCAACACTACATATGCAGCAATATCATCCTCGCTCCCTTGCTCCGCCGGGACCGCGAAGGCCGCAGAATGGCTAATCTGTTCATGTTTGTTGAGTTCACTCTCGACTACCGTCGCGGCAACATTTTCACCGCGCACACGAATGAAGCCCTGTTTTCTATCCTTAAAGTAATATGCCCCATTTGCATCCATACTGACGATGTCTGACGGGAAAAATTTTCCTCCCGTTACTGCTTCCGACGTTTGTTCGGGCTTATTGTGGTACTCCGCAAAAAGGATATCAGGAAGCTTAGGCAACATGGCCAATTGCCCGGGTTCACCAATGCCGGCACTGGCCCCCTCAGATCCAATCACTGATGGTTCATATGATGCAATTGGCATCCCCATAAATCCCTTTGGCACCTCCGATGATCCATCCACCACGGCGGCCGCGCCGGTTAGTCCAATCACGCGATCGATAATTTGTTCCTTTGAATATCCTTTCCAAAGATGTTCTGGTGTTCCCTGTTCTCCAATAAATTCGTCTACCAACCCGGTAAAGCCCATTCCCAATTCGGTAGAGCCATACCCTACCGCCGCGAAATCAAATCCAAATCTCTGCGACATGCGATAGTGCTGGTCGGGCAAAGGTTGCATATGCGCGCGAATGATAGAGTTTTCGCGGTCCGTGGGCGTTTCGGGCTGCTGCATGATCCAATCACACATCACGTCCAACAGAAGAGTAATGCTGGCGCCGGTTTTATGAATACGCGGCCAGAATTCCTTCGGGCTAAACCGGTCCCAAACCCCAATCGACGCCCCTGCCCACAACGCCCTGGTGACATTCGAGAAAGCCCCACCGATGTGGTACATCGGCAAGTCGCAATACAGCACATCGTCCGGATGTGTCATAACGCTGAGTGGAAGGCACAAATTGTGCAACCACGCATGCCGATGAACGACCCCCTTCGGATGCCCTGTTGTTCCCGACGTATAGATGATGCTTGAAAAATCCCTCGGGCCGATAACCAGCGGGAGATTGTCCTTCGTACCGGCCACCACATCTTCAAACGTGGTCGATCGAAAGGTTGATGCCGGTGACAAATCCGCACTCGCCGCATCGAAATCATGTTCGTCGCGAGCAGGCTGATGGACGATCAAATGCGGTGGATGGTTTAGCCGATCTGCCACGTCATTCACAAATGAAAGTGACGATTGATCAACGACAAGCAAAGTCGGCCGTGTGTCATTAATCACATAAGCCAGCAAGTCGCCGGTAATTCGACTGTTGATTGGACAATAGAGCGCCCCGCATTTCCAAACAGCCAACATAGTGCTTACCGCCACTAGAGCATTCTTGGTTAGCAGGGAGATCTTGTCGCCTTTTCGGACACCAAGCGACTGGAGGGTATTCGCTACTTGGTTTGTATAAAGATCAAATTCACCGTAAGTGAATTGCCTGTCTTGTTCTCCGTAGTAGAAAAAGTTCCGCGTGCCGGCCGAGGCGCACCAGGAGTTCCATTTCCCCAAGACCGTTTGCTCGTCTTCCGCGAACTCCTTAACCAGGTCAATCTTGTGCGCCATAAGTCAAAAATATCCAAAAGCACTGCAAGTCCGGCTCAACTCCCGTTGCGTGGTCACTGGGTGCCAGCCTTGTTTCGTATGAAAGCGGCCGCCTTCTCCACAGCTTCCTTTCCTTCATCAACCGCACTTGCATAAATCTGCCAAGCATGAAACACGCCCGCCCATTGTTCCACGGCAGCCTCGACGCCGGCTTGCTTTGCCTTACGTTCAATGGTCAGGCTATCGTCCAGAAAGACTTCGGTATCGGAGACTTGGATCAACATTGGCGGCAAGCCGTCATAAGAACCGAAAACCGGCGACGCATACGGATTTTCCGGGTCGCCCTCGCCGCCAAGATATTGAGCGGCCATACCGAGCCCCATCTCCTGGCTACCCACCGGACTCTTATCCGCATTGGCAAGGTAGCTTTTGCCAGAGCACGTAAGGTCTGCCCATGGCGAAAACAGGACGGCACAAGCCGGAAGCGGGCGGCCTTCGTCCCTCAACTTCAGGAGCAAGGCCAAAGCCAAACCACCGCCGGCTGAATCACCGGAAACAACAATTTGTGCTGGGTCAACGCCCTCCCCCAACAGCCAGTTATACGCGCGCGTGGCATCCTCAAGGGCAGCTGGAAACGGATTTTCCGGCGCCAACCGATAGTCGACGGTGAGAACACGGGCAGAAGCTTTCCGAGCGAGATGAAGGGCAACATCCCGATGCGTTTTCGCGGAGGAAACAACATACCCGCCCCCATGGAAGTAAAGAATGACGGGTGTATTGCCACCCTCATTCGATCCGACCCATTCGCATGGAACCCCATCCGCGTCCACTGGAAGGACTGAGTCCGAGGCCAACACTGACAGCTTGCTGCTGAGTGCTTCGAGGTCACCACGCATCTGTTCAAGCGTGGTCTCTTGGGACCAGCCCGATTCCATCGCCTTAAAATGTTCTAGGACTGTTTGGACTTGTGCTTCCGACACTCGCGCCTCCATGTTTTGAAAAAAAATGGCCGGGCAGGCGGCGCAAACCACTCCGGCCCGGCCAGCCTGACGAGATCAGGGGAGGAACCAATTGTGATGCGCATTGTAGGTCATCAGCGCATTTTTGATCTTTAGGCGATCATATCTTCGGCACGATATAAGTCAACATTGTTGTTTATTATTTGAACCGTCTGATCTCCTTCCAACATCTCTAAGAGAGTTCTAAACCTGTCAGTCCCCCTCTTTCCCGCCATTGCTGAAGCATCTCGTAGAAACCCACGGTTCCGGCCGGATGAACATTAGCGAAGAAGCCGTTCGGATCGTCCGGCGTCCCTTCTCCATTGAAGTAGCTGGGCGTACACTCCACCCAAAACTTGTTCATGCTGAAGGAAAGTGGGCTGACTTCGGCCACATAGTCCGCCACTGCTTTCTCGCTCGCCTCAACCATTCTCGCGCCGCGCGTGCGGGCCTCTTTCAAAGTGTACGCAACGTGTTTTGACTGTTCGTCGAGGATAAAAACAAAGTTCGTTGCGCTGGCGTTCTGACCGAATCCCATAAAAACACAATTCGGAAATCCTCGGCTGTGCAGACCATGGAATGTTCGCATTCCATCGGACCAATGGTCGCTCAACTTCATCTGCCGCCGCCCGGTAATCTCAAATCCCGTGCGCCGAGTGAAGGCCGTTCCCACTTCGAACCCGGTGGCAAAGATCAGACAATCTAAGTCAAACGTCTCCCCATCGACGACGGCAGCATGATCCGTAAATCGTTCGACGCCGTCCCCCTTCGTATCGACCAAGGTTACGTTCGGACGGTTGAACGTCGGAAGATATTCATCAGAAAACAAAGGACGTTTGCACCATCGGCGATGCCAAGGTTTCAAGCCTTCTGCCGTCTTTTCGTCTTCAACGACCGCATCGATCCGGGTACGGATCTCATTCATTTTCTTATCGTCAAGAATCTCGTTAATATATTCTCCTTCTGCCTCTGACAGTTCCCGGCCAATAGTGGCCGCCGCCCATGACGCTGTGGGATCCAGCAGCCGGCCAATTTCCGTAAAACCATCATCCACAAGATCAACGTCTTGAGGGATTCCGGTAACAACCCGGTTGAAATTCGCAATTCGTTGCGCGTGCCATCCCGACTTCAGGGAACGTTCCCAAACCGCCTCCGTCGGACGGTTCGCACGCACATCGACAGCGGCAGGCGTCCTTTGAAACACATACAAATGCTTAGCCGAGGCCCCAAGATGGGGAATACACTGCACAGCCGTCGCGCCGGTCCCGATGATGCCGACGTTCTTGTCCGCTAACCCTATGAGATTGCCGTCTTCATTACCGCCGGTATATCCGTAGTCCCACCGGCTGGTATGGAAAGTATGCCCTTTGAATTCATTGATCCCGGCAATACCAGGAAGCTTGGGCCGGTCAAGCGGCCCATTTGACATGACGATAAAGTTTGCCCGCATTTCATCGGCACGGTCGGTCGACACGATCCACTGTTCAGTATCATCATCGAAACGGACATCCGTCACAGCGGTTTGAAAACAAGCGTCGCGATAAAGGTCAAACTTTTTGGCGATTCGGCAAATGTGTTCGCGTATCTCGTATCCGGGCGAGTATTTATGCTTAGGCACATACCCGACTTCTTCAAGCATCGGAAAATACACGTAAGATTCCGTATCGCAGAACGCTCCCGGATACCGGTTCCAATACCACGTGCCACCAAATCCGCCACCCTTCTCAATAATGCGAATGTTTTCGAAGCCCGCCTGGCGAAACCGTGCACCGGCCAAAACCCCGCCGAACCCGCCCCCCACAATGATGATGTCCGTTTCATCCGTAAGCGGATCTCGGGCCTCAGCGCCTTCCACATAGGGGTCATCCACATAGTGAGAAAACTCCGCCCTAACTTCGACGAATTGTTTGTTGCGTTTTGGATGAAGCCGTTTATCACGCTCCTCGTCATAGCGCCGCTGGATCTCCGCAGGATCGAAATCGATGTCACCGACGAGCTTCTTAATGGCTGGATCAATGGTCATTCTTCTCTCATCGCGTCCGTTTGAATTGTGTCAGACAAACCAGGCTGGGCGCGGTTTGCACTTAGGCTTTGATTAATCAACAGTGTTGCCTATAATCAAGCATAGATGATCAAGAGGAACAACTGTTTTCAGGAGTTGTTTCGGAGAGTTGGGAGACGGGAACCGATGACACGACGCCCTTTGCTGGTTGTTTTCTGCTTGGCCTTGATAACGATATATGCCCCTGTGGAAACCCGAGCCTGGCTGCATTACGGCAGCGACGCGGAAGGCACCAAGTTCTCGCCCCTTGACCAAATCACAACGGAAAATGTCGGCCAGCTGGACCGCGCCTGGACGTATCAAACGGGCGAAGGCCCAATACCCCGCAAGTTTCAAACCACCCCTATCCTTGTGAGCGATTTGCTCATCGGGTGCAGCCCTACCGGAGTTGTATTTGCGCTCGATCCAGCAACCGGTGAAGAGAAATGGACCTATGATCCAGAGTATGAACCCTCAGCGTATGGATCAGTGAACATGAACTGTCGTGGCGTTTCGGCGTGGATAGATCACGACGCAGCAGAAGATACATTGTGCGGCACGCGCCTCATCTATGGTACCAACGACTTAAGGGTCATTGCTCTTGATGCGGCAAGTGGCCGACTTTGCGACGGTTTTGGGGAGAACGGGGTCGTTACGGTCGATGCCGGAAAGCCGCTGGATGAACATGACGAGGTACAGTTCCACAGTCCGCCAAGTATTATCAACGACGTGGCAATATTTGGTACCGCCTTATTTGACCTGTACCGCATAGACAGCCCCAGCGGCAAAATACGTGCCTTCAGCACGCGTACGGGCGAACTATTGTGGGAGTTTGACCCCATTCCACGCACGCCGGAAGACCCGGCTTTCGAGAGCTGGGGAAAAAACTCGGCATCTATATTCGGTGCCGCCAACGTTTGGTCCTTTACATCTGCGGATCCTGAAAACGATTTGGTGTTCCTACCGACAACAACGGCAAGTGTCGATTGGTACGGCGGTGACAGGCCCGGCAACAACAACTACGCCAATTCGATTGTTGCCCTGAGAGCCAGTACCGGAGAGTTGGTGTGGCATTTCCAAATCACCCATCACGGCATTTGGGATTACGACCTGCCATCTCAGCCAATTCTGACGGACATCTCCAAGGACGGCAAAAGTACTCCGGCTGTCGTTGTACTGACAAAACAGGGCATGGTGTTTGTCTTCAACCGTCTGACCGGTGAACCACTGTTTCCCATAGAAGAGCGGCCGGTGCCCCAGGATACGGATGTGCCAAGCGAATGGCTGGCCCCCACTCAGCCGTTCGTGGAAACACCGGCCCCGCTGGTCAACCTTCACCTAACGGAAGAAGATATGTGGGGGTTTACCTGGATCGACCGTGGTTCCTGTGTCGAAAAGCTCCGCGGCCTTCGCAATGAGGGCCTATACACACCGCCCTCCCTCCAAGGAACACTCCTCAATCCCGCCGGTGCGGGTGGCATGAACTGGGGGGGCGGCACAGTGGACCCGAGAAGTAACTTTTTGATCGTTCCCACTGCGCACACGCCAGCTATTGTCACCCTTGTGCCTAGGGAACAAGCCCAGGCCGGACAAGTGACAAGCGCCGCAACAAAGATGGCCTTTCCGCTGACGGGTACACCTTATATCGGGGAGCTGCAGTTTCTCTTATCGTCCTGGGGCGCACCGTGTACGAAACCACCTTGGTCTCGGCTAAGCGCCATCGATCTTACGGATGGGTCCCTCAAATGGCAGGTGCCGTTCGGATCGATCGAAAACGAAACAGCCATCCCCTTCGTCAATTGGGAGATGGGGACACCGATTGCAGGTGGGCCCATATCGACAGGCGGCGGTCTCACCTTCATTGCCGCAACAACGGACGACAAGTTTCGCGCCTTCGACAGCGCAACTGGCCAGAAATTGTGGGAAACACGTCTGCCCGCAGGAGGCCAGGCAACCCCTATGACCTATGAAGCGGGTGGCAAACAGTTCGTCGTCATCGCGGCGGGCGGCCATATCTACTATCAGGGCGCAACGGTGGGCGATTACATCGTCGCTTACGCTCTTGGAGAACAAAGCGCAAGCACGGCAGCCAGCGGAATGCTCGCTGCCGCATTTGTTATCCTCATATTGATTGCGAATTTCGCAGGCATCATGATGGCAGGACAGCGGCGTCCTTAGGTCGGTATGAGATCGGCTTAGGTCTTCGACACTGCTTCATAGTCTTCGACAGTGTCGAAGATGGTCTTATAGAAGTGACGGATACTGAATTCCTCATCCTGAAGAATAAAACCATCCTTCACGCCACCGGTTTCAATCCCCCTTTGAGTCGCTTCCAGCGTATTTACATCCTGCAATGCCGCATCGCGCATGATCGACAGGAAGCCGTAGTGAGACAGGAGGTCTGAAAACTTTTCCGAGGGTGGAAGGAAGTGGGCGATCTCAAAACGCATTTCATTATGGGCAATAGGGATGAAGCGGTAAGTCAACCACCAGATCGGATAGTAAAATTGCAGCACGAAGTTCGGGAAGAAAGTGATCGTGCTGTTCCCCCATTTGTCAAACCGCGTGGGATTAGCCGCCGGCGGCAGGTCCTCAATATCAAGGGATGGCTTGATGGTCGGGGCGGCCCCGTGCGCTTGAAGCATCCTTTCAAAATCATAGGAGAACATTTCGTCCGGAATTCGATCGGTGACGGACACGTGGTTCCGCCCGTGGATGCTGAAATGCTGCATACGGGCATTGACTTCGTCGATTCCCATTGTGTGAAGCTTGAATGTTTGGAAGTGAAGATACTGAACGTGATATCCTTCTGTGAAGGCATCCATCAGCGTCTTCCAATTGCTTTTACACGTCCCCACCGAGACGTACCGCTCTGTAAAAGCTTCAAACGGGAAACCGTCGAGCCCCGTCCAGAAAAATTCGCCAATCGACTCCCGTAGCGTTTCCTTCGGTCCATCCGGGTCCAGATTAACGAAAATAAACCCGTTCCACACCTCGCACGGCACCTCGGCAAGACGCCGTGTTTGCGCCTGGTCGTCGAAAAAATTTTGCGAGTCCGTCGCCCGAACCAGACTTCCATCAAGATTGAAGGAGAAACCATGGTACTTACAAACGAAGCGGCCACAGTGTCCGGACGTCTCTTTTGCAGGATGTCCTTTCCAAACCAACTGGTTACCCCGGTGCGGGCAAACATTGTGAAACGCACGAATCTTGTCATCTTTGCCGCGGACGATGATGAGTTGCGTATTGCAGACCTCCACCTCTTGAGTGAAATAGTCTCCCGGTTTCGCCGCCTGCTCCGCGCGCCCCATGTAAAGCCAGTTTCGCCGGAACACAGCTTCCTTTTCTACTTCAAAGAACTCTTTTGAAACGGCACGCCGCAAGTCGATCGGACCTGTACCCAGTTCGGGATATTTTTCCGTCCACGTCTCACCGTCTTTCCTTTCCCAAAGGTCTTTGTTGAGCTCGAAGGAGTGAATGTCTTGTTTGTTCATCGGTTTCTTCCTAACTCAGCCAGATTAGATTTCTATTTCGACTTGAACATCGAACATGGGCACAGACTCACAGTCCGGCACACGGACCTGCTTGAATGTGACAACTGCCGGCGCGATTACTGCGAAAGCAAACAGCAGGCGGCCAAGCCGCTTATCCTCTTCCGTGAAGTCATCCATCGGCTTTGAGTCCAAATAGGCTTTCATCTCTTCAAACCGGCCGACGACCGCGTCATAGATCGGCCTCAGATCTTCTACATCGCTGCTTAGTCGCTTGAGATAGCGATCATTGGTCGCTGAGATATCCCACTCCCGCGCATAGGACTCTAGGTCCTTGAATTGGTCCGGAAGAAATCTCTTGGTCATCTTGCTCCTTTGGTTCCTGGTCGATTGCTCCCAAAGAACCCCCCCTTTTTGTTAAGGCTGCACCAGTTCGAGAATGACACCGTCCGGGTCACGGAAACACGCAAACTTTGGCTTTCTCTCCAATGTCGAAATCGTTTGCGGTTCGGAAAAAAACTCGATGCCACGCGTCTCAAGCTTCGCCACGATCGCCTCAATATCGTCTACGCGCAGGGCAATGCGTGGCACACCATAATTGAGGAGGCCAGAGGCATCGCCTTCAGCCGCCGGGTCCTGCCACTCGCAAAGATCGAGCACAGTTTCGGGCACGCCTTTGCCAAGGCCAAGTTTCATGAAGACCGCACGCGATTTGGTTGGTGTCTGCCGATCACTGAAGCCCAATCCTCGATCGAGGTTGGCGCAACGTTCAGAAAAACGCGCAACCGTACGAAAACCCAGTTGCTCATAAAATGCCTCTGAGCGATCCAGATCTCGGCAGTTGATATTGATGTGGTAGATATTCAAAATCTTGCCACGCTCCTCAGACAGAGCAGCGTGTTGTGTCTCTTCCATTTCCACCACTCACTTCCAATGTGCTAACGCAGCGCTTTCGAAACGGCGAACTCATCAGTTGCCGCCCGCTGACGTCATGACCCTCGCGATCTCCGCCTGCATGGTTTCAAGTCTGTTTTCAGGATCACCGACAGCAGCCCCGCCGGCCACGACCAAATCCAATCCACTGATTTGAGCTGCGCGCTCGCTAGCCAGGAACAATGCCGCCTGGGCGATGTCATCCGCCTGCCCCATGCGCTTCAGTGGCTGCATGCCCATCATGGCCTGCATTGACGCATTCTGCATGGCATCCATTGTCTGCGGAGACACCCCATTCCCGGCGCCCATTGCAGTGATTTCCGTTTTGGTCGGTCCTGGTGAAATGGAATTGACGCGAATGCCGTATTCTCCGAAGTCGATGGCCAATGACTTTGTCACCGCGAGAACACCAGCCTTGGCCGCGCGATAGGTCATGACGCCAAATCCGGCGAAGCTGGCGGCGGTGGATGCGATATTGATGATTGCGCCCCCACCGTGTGTAGCCATGTGTTTGCCGGCGAACTTAGACCCCAGCATGACGCCCAAAAGGTCCACGTTCATAACTTTGTGAAAATCAGCCAGGTCGTCATCTAGAAACCGCGGATGACTGGCACCGCCCAAACCGGCATTGTTGACCATTACATCCAAGGCCCCAAACGCCTCCACAGCCCGGGCAACCAAGGCTTCCATCTGATCCGCCTGGGAAACATCCGTATGGCAATAGTCAGCAGCACCGCCCAGTTGTCCCACAAGGTCTTGGCCGCGCTCATCTTGAATGTCCGCGATGACAACGTGGCTGCCTGCGGTAACAAAAGCTTCGACAATTGCCCGGCCGATACCGCTGGCCCCGCCCGTAACAATAGCAACTTTTCCTGAGAGATCTTCGGCCATTTTCAGCTGCTACATCCCCAGCTCTTCTGCGAACGCCGCCTGAATTTTTGTCAATGTGTTCTCTGTATTGCCCGCGGTTTCGCCGCCATCGACGGGAAGATTAATGCCAGTGATCTGAGCGGCGCGGTCACTGGCCAGAAACAACGCCGCTTGGGCGATGTCTTCCGGCGTCCCCAAGCGTCCAAGCGGCATACGGCCCATCATCTTTTCCATTGATATGTCCTGAAGTCGCTCTAGCTTGTCTTGCGGCACGCCATCCATGGCAACGGTCATTTCCGTACGTGTCGGGCCGGGCGAAATGCAATTCACACGAATGCCGTACTGGCCCAGTTCGATCGCCAATGATTTGGTCATGCCGATCACGCCTGCTTTAGCCGCGCGGTAAGGGATAATACTATGTCCGCCATAAAGTGCTGATGATGACGCTGTCGTCAGAATGCACCCGCCACCATTCTTGGCCATATGCTGACCAGCATACTTCGCGCCGAGCAGCGGCCCCAACAGGTCTACCGACATAGTCTGGACGAAAGTGGTGAAATCCTCTTTCAGAAAGTCCGGCTGCGGATCACCCATCACGCCAGCATTGCTGAAGAGAATGTCCAATCCACCAAACTGGTCAACGGCAAAATTCACCAGCGCTTCAACCTCATCGGCCTTGGAGACATCGCTTTTACGGAATGCAGCGCCGTCGCCCAACTCGCCGGCAAGATCACGGCCGACATCTTCCAAGATGTCGGCAATCACGACTTTCGCACCTTCCTCTACAAAAAGCCGGACCGCCGCCGCGCCCATCCCGCGGGCGCCGCCTGTGATGATGGCAACTTTGCCGTCTAGTTCTCCTGTCAACGTTCTACTCCCCTTGTAATTGCTTGTTGCCCGGCGTTTTTTGCCAGCGCCTTCCTATCCAGCCCGTTTTGAGAACGTTACGGGCAAAGAACGGGGACCTCGAAATACAAAAGTCCCCCAGATGTCGACTCCATCGTCTGGAACGGTCAGCTTGAAGTCGTCCATTCGGTTTACAATTTCCCGGAAGGCGCATTTCATTTCCATGCGTGCCAACATGGCTCCAATGCAGCGGTGAACGCCAACACCGAACGTTATGTGCTGCCCCACATTCTTACGATCCGGGTTGAATGCGTCTGCATCTTGGAACTTGTCGGCATCCCTATTCCCAGACGCCCAGCACAGATAGACAAATGAGCCCTTGGGAATTTTTGCACCGCCAATCTCACAATCTTCGAGAGCCACCCGAGGCAATTGGGGAACCGGTGCGTGAAGGCGCAGGGTTTCTTCCACAAACCTTTGCAGCGCCCTATTCTGATCCTCCGCATTTTGCAGCTTAGTTACAAGATTTGGGTTTTGAGCCAGTATCAATGTGCCCCAAGAAATGCCGTTGCGCGTGGTTTCATTGCCCGCGGCCAAAAGCCCGACGGAGCAGGAAAGAAGCTCCGCAAAGCTCAATGCCGGATTTTCCGGGTCGTCGATGCGGGCATGGACAAGGTCAGAAATCATGTCATCGCGCTTGGTCTTGCGGCGATCTTGAATCTGTTCATTGAGGAACCGATGCATGTCCATCGTATCGCGAGCATAGGCGATGCCCTGTTCTTTGGTAATGCCACGCCCGAGCGGCCCCACCGAAGCATCCGACCACCTCTTAACGTCGTCGATGCGCTCGCGAGGTACGCCCAACAAATCGGAAATCACATAAATCGCAATTGGAATCGAGTATTCCTCAACCATATCGGCGCTGCCGCGGTCGATAAACTTGTCCATGAGCGTACCGACAATGTCGGAAATATTGTCTTCCATGGAGGCAACACGATGGGCGCTGAAAGCTTGATCAACAAGACCGCGACGTCGTGAGTGCAAGGGAGGATCCACATTGAAGTTGTCTAGTGTCTTGTGAGGACCGAACCCCTCTCGCACCATCATTTCATCAATTTCATCCTGCCACGGCTCTCGATGCGCGGTTTCCAATCCCAGTCCATTGGACAACACATCCGTCATGCGCGCCGCCTGCTGAATGTCTTCAAACTTGGTCACAAGCCAAGCATGGGCTTGCTCATCGAAGTGAACAGGTTCTTCTGCACGCATCCGGGCATAATATTCCCATGGAAGCGTGATGGTTTCTGGATCTAGGAGCGACATTTCGCTGAGAGACGAAACCTTTTGTGACATAGAGGCTTTCCTATCCTGGCGCTTAAACTCTTGTTTTTGATGCGCAATTGCGGTCGAGGATCACGTTAAGCGAAGCAATAACTCAACACCATTGTTGATTATCATAGCATTCGTCTTGTATTCTGCAACGGTAATTTGGATGTTCTTTTTCGGACGCTCGCGGGCGTCGGAATACCGGGTGCAACTCACTATGGCGCGACACGTCTCATTCGGCCTTTGGTATGATTTTCGAAACCCTGACCCGTGGCGCGTGCCGTTTGAGCAGCGCTATCGGGAAACGCTAGACCAAATCGTTTGGGCTGAAGAGCTAGGGTTCGATTCCGTTTGGCTCACAGAACACCATTTCTGTGAGGACGGATATACGCCGTCACCGCTGGTCCTTGCCGGTGCAATTGGTGCACGGACGAAACGCATTCAAATTGGAACCAATCTTCTCCTTCTGCCGCTCTACGATCCCATTCGACTGGCGGAAGATTGCGCCACTGTCTCACTTGTTTCTGGCGGACGCTTTGATCTTGGAGTCGGTGGCGGCTATGCGGAAAAGGAGTTCGAAGTCTTCGGACGCGAGTTGAAACACCGGCCAAGTCTGCTTGAAGAAGCAATTGAGATCCTGCGTACTGCCTGGTCAGGTGACACCATCAATTTCTCCGGCAAGCGTTACAGCTACAAAGATGTGCGCGTCTTTCCCGTGCCTGAAACTCCTCCAAAAATCTACTTAGGCGCCATTTCCGAACCGGCGGCGGACCGCGCTGCGCGGATCGCTGATGGCTTTTTGTCCTCTGGATATGTGGCCCAGGACCTGTACCTCAATGGCATTAGGAAAGCCGGACGAAAAGACAATGACGCGAAGATTTTCGCCGGGTGCTGGGGGATTGTTACAGAAGATCCTGAAGGGGAAGCTGAACGGATCGGTGAACATCTGCGTCACCAGATGAATCAATACATTCTGACCGGTGCTTTCGGCGGACCTGAACAGACACCGCTATTTGAAACTCCACAAGCTGCCATTGAGAACGGCTTTTACGAGTTTTGGACACCCGATGACGCAATCCAAAATCTCATCACTGTGCTTTCGGATTGGCCGCAAATCGAAGATATCCATTTTTGGGCGCAGTTTCCGGGCGAGCCCATAGTGAGCGGCAGCCGGCGCATGGAAATTCTGGCCAAGCATGTTCTTCCCGCAGTGCGCAACGCAGTTAACCGCTAGAGCCGTTTTGGTTTTGATTGGAGAACAAAACGGCTCTAGCTTCTCCGTTCTGCGCGTTTCCGGACGATGAACCGGACTCCACTTCATCTGGAAACGCTTTGGCGACCGCGGATACCGCCTGACACTTGCCGAATTTGATCGATGACATCTGGGTTGGCGAGCGACGAAACATCACCTACATGTTTTCCGGTAACAGCCGCTGAAATCACCCGCCGCACCACTTTGCCGCTGCGGGTTTTGGGCAGTTCATCGACGAAACCGATAAACTTGGGGCGGTACGGCCGCCCCATACCCTGGACAACTGATTCTTGGAGTTGAGTACGCGTGTCCGCCGTGTCCGGAATGTCGGCAGCCAGAACGCAGATACATCCGATCGCTTGCCCTGCCCGATCGTCGCTCAGCCCAAATACAGCGGCATCGGCGACAAGACCGCTACCCACAAGCAGGTTTTCGATTTCTGACGGGCCAGTCCTTTTGCCCCCGATTTTCAGTACATCGTCGGATCGTCCGTGCAGAACCCAATAACCATCAGCATCTCGAGAGGCCAGATCACCGTGCTTCCACGCAGAACCAAAGTCGGACCAATAGGTCTCGATGTAACGTTCTCGATCGTTCCACAATCCACGCGTAAGGCCAATACTCGGTTTATTCAAGACAAGCTCGCCCACCTGGCCGATCTCGACCGGCTTGCCTTCAGAATCAAAGACGTCTGCTCCCATACCCGGCACGGCAGCGGAGAACGTGAGCGGCTTCAAAGGGTGGATCACTGTCCCAGTCAGTATGCCGCCTGAGATTTCAGTCCCGCCGCTCCAGTTCAAAATGGGAATGTTCCGCTTACATATTTTTTCAAAGCACCAAAACCATGCTTCTTCCGTCCAGGGTTCACCGCTCGAAACCAGCACGCGCAAGCTGCTAAAATCGTAGCTGTCCAAGGTTTGGAGGCCTTTGGCCATGGTGGACCGGATCAATGTGGGCGCAACACCAAGATAGGTGACCTTCGTTTCCTCGATAAGCTTCCAGATCCGATCCGCTTCAGGATAGTCCGGCGCCCCTTCGGCCATCACCAGAACGTTGCCCGTCATCAATGACGCACCGATCATGAGCGGTCCAATGATCCACCCAAAGTCGCTCATCCACAGCCAACGATCCGTCGGTTTAAGGTCTAAACAGAGCTGCAAATCGAGAATAAGCTTCCCGGTAAGACCGCAATGGGTAAGGACGGCTCCCTTCGGCTTTCCCGTTGTCCCCGACGTGTAGACAATCAAAAGCGGGTCATCGGCATCGACAATCTCGGCCTCACGGACTGGCGTCGCCCTGACGGCCAACTCGTCCCATGACAGAAAGGAAGCTTCGGTGTTTCCCAAGGCGACAACCACAGGCCTCTGACCCGACTTCTCCATCGCCTGCCGAAGAACCGGTGCGGTTGGCACATCCACGCCACGGCGGCTCATGGACCCTACAGTTAGAATTACCTTGGCACCCGAATGCTCAAGGCGAGACGCGATGGCATCCGCACCGAAACCGGAAAAAAGCGGAACGGTGATCGCACCCAGACGGGCAACTGCCATGAAACCGACGACCACTTCTGGAATCATCGGCATGTAGATCGCAACCCGGTCTCCTTTAGAAACACCTAATTCTTTCAGAGCGCCTGCAAGTTTCGCAATGTCCTCAAAAAGGTCCGACCGCATCACATGGCGAATCTTTCCGGACTCGGATGATGAAATGATGGCGGTTGCGTCCAGTTCGTTTGAATGACGCTCGATGCATTCCGAAGTGAAATTCATCCGCCCGCCGATGCACCAGCGTGCGTGCGGAAGACCCAACGATGTATCGACGATCGTTTGATAGGGCTGCGCAAAACCGGTTTGGCCAAATCTGAAGATCTGCGACCAGAACCACTCGATGTCGCTGTCACCGCGTGCCGTCAATTCCTCGAAGTCTTTTAGATCACAAAAATCGATGAAGGCTTGAAGATTACTAGACTCAACAATCGGTGCGCTGGGCCGCCAGACGATCTCCGCCCTCTCCATGTTCCATCCTTATGTGCGTTTCATGTTGAAGAATGCAGGTAGCACGATTATTCTATATGAACAACATTGTTGATTTACAGAGAACACGAGGCGATAGTCACGCGCCACAACAACAAAACGATTAGCTGCAGTCGTGGCTGGCCGGGGAGAGGCGATGGCAGGAGATCTTGCTGGTAAAAGTGCGCTGGTCACGGGTGGAGGAACCGGTATCGGCAAGGCGACGGCCCTAAGGTTTGCGGCGGCCGGATGCCGTGTAGTGATCTGCGGCAGGCGAGAAGCACCGTTAGAGGATACCTGCCGCTCAGATCCCGACATGATTTCTTTTATCCGGGCCGATGTGGGCAATGACAACGAGCGTAACGCAGCGCTCGCGGCAGCGATGGAGCGCCATGGCCGTCTGGATATTCTGGTCAACAATGCCGCCGCTGAAACGACAGCATCATTCGTCGACCACACACAGGAGCAAATCGAACGCCTGTTGCGCGTCAACTTACTCGCACCAACGATGATGATCCACGAGGCTTTTCCACACCTTGCGGAAACTAAAGGATGCATCATCAATGTGTCATCAGCCGCGGCCCGTTACCAAGGCATGCCGCCGGCGAACCTTGCCCCCTATGCCAGCACGAAGGCCGGACTCAACCAGCTTAGCCGGGTGCTCGCAACGGAACTCGGCCCAACGGGCATTCGGGTAAATGTGGTTTCGCCGGGATTGACGGACACGGAAATCGCGGCCGAGGCCATCAACAATTCCGAATTCCTTGAGGGGCTCAAAGCCATCACACCATTGGGCCGGGTAGGCACAGCCGACGATATCGCGCGGGTCATCTACTTCTTGGCAACCGATGAAGCGCGTTGGGTCACCGGACAAGTCATCGATGCGTCCGGCGGCTTTTGGCTTTCAAACTAGGCATGAAAGCGAACTTATGAACGGCATTTTGCGAACCAACGAAGCAGCCTTCGATTTCGATCATGTGGTTAAGTCGGCCAGGCAAAATGCCGGCCTTGACGATTTCGGGCCCGACCCTTTCGAAGAACCATTGCGCATGCTGCTCAAATGCGCCGCAAGCGAAGTTCGCTTTAAGCCAGCCGGATTGATGAACTTCGAAATGAGTGTGCAGCGGTGGCTGGTGAACCGCCTGCGCTATGTCGACGCGACAAAGCGTGATCCCGAAATTTTGGACGAAGACGTTTCAGACCCGATCATCATATTGGGCATGCCCCGTACGGGCACAACCAAACTTCAGCGCATGATGTCTGCAAACCCAACGGCGATCTCCTTGCCGCTCTGGAAAGTACAAAACCCCGCGCCCTTTCCGGACGAAGTTCCCGGCAGCCCGGAAGGCCGCATCGCGTTTGCCCGCGCCATTCAAGAAGCTCAACTTGAAAACAATCCGGAGTTCCTGGCGTCTCATGAAAGAGCAGCTGAAGAAGCCGAAGAAGATTCCGACTTGCTCCTCTTCGCCTTAGATTACTTGATGATGTACATCATCACGCCGTCGCCCACATTGCTTACCTGGCTGCGAGGCCGGTCCAGTTTGAACGCTTATTCATTCCAGGCGAAGCTGCTGCAGTTCCTTCAATGGCAAGAGGGAGGCAAGAAAGGACGCCGCTGGATCCTCAAGAATCCCGGACATATCGGCAATCTAGATTCGATTGCCGCTGTTTATCCCAATGCCACGATGGTCCATTTGCACCGTAACCTACTTGATGTGGTGCCGTCTTACTGCCGGTTGATCGAGTCGATCCACCAGGAATTGTTCGAAGACGTGGACCCGTTGTGGATTGGGCAAGACACACTGAATTACTGGGGGCCTGAGTTCAAACGGCAAGCCGCCCAACGTCAATCACTAGCTGACGGCGTTAAACTGATGGATGCGTCTTACGACAGCGTGGTGAGCGATCCGCTGAGTATTGTCGAAGAGGCCTATGAATTGGCGGGAACACCTCTGCCCGACGATAGCAAAAACGCCATGATCGCCTGGAACGAACAAAACACTCAGCATAAGCACGGTAAGCCTGACTATTCGATGGAACGTTATGGGCTGACTGAGGCGGCAATCGAAGAAGCATTTGGAACTTTAGACAGGTAGCGAGGGCAGATGACCAAAAAGGATGAAATTGCTCCGCGTGTGGAAGAGCTGACGGAACTTTACCTATCCGCATTTCGCAAGTCGGTTGATCGTCATTGTCAGGGGTGGCCTACCGAGGATGATGGCGCCAACGCGATGGAAGGGCTACGGCAGACATTTCGATTGGCGAACGCAGGACACCTCATGCACTTGGAAGGTGATCCGGCATATCCTTTGCTGATCAAGAACCAGTCCCTCCAGCGCCAGATGCAGTCTCCGTCTGTTGACGCAGTCTATCATTGGGCGCCGATCCACGGCGACTACAGCTATCGGATCCGGGGAAAACGCGGCTCAGCGCACATTTTCCAAGTGGCTGTTTATGAAGGGTGCAGCAGCCGCTATCCCGATTTTAAAATCGTCTGCGAGCGGGACAATACCGAAGACGACGCCTTGGCAGCCGACAAAGAAGTGGACATTGTGCTGAGCAAAGATAAGCGCGACGGCACTTGGTTTCAGCTCCCCGACGGGCCAGGTGAACTGTATATTCGCCAGTATTATTATGATTGGGATACGGAAGAACCGGCCGACTTGTGGATTGAGCGTGAGGGGGCCACGTATCCCCCGCCTCCTCTAAACGTAGAGCCCATTCGCGAAGGGGTGAAGCGTGTTGCAAGTTGGATAAATGTTCAGACCAATGTGTATAAGAATTATGTCCAGTCGTATCTGAACTCCGATCCTTCCCAATTGCCCGCCATTTCGATTCCGGGCGCCTTTGAAGGAACCAAATATTTGAATGGGCATTTCCGTTGCGGCACAGACGAAGCCGTAATAATGGAATTCGAGGAACCACGAGCCCCTTATTGGGGATTCCAGCTTGGGAATCTGCAATGGGAGGCTTTCGACTATTATGTACGCCAGACATCCCTCAATGGACATCAAGCACATATCGACCAGGATGGGATGTTTCGTTGCGTCATAAGTCATCGGGACCCGGGCGTGCCGAATTGGATGGATACCGGTGGGAGACCGCTTGGGCTCATCTTAGGGCGGTATTTCAAGTCCGAAACCGCCCCTACTCCCCAGCTGCGCGTCGTTCCTTTCGACGACGTTCGTGACCATCTTCCGAACACGACGCCGAGAGTTTCAGAGGAACAAAGGCAGCAGCAGCTTCGGGGCCGGCTTATTTCCGCACACAGAAGGCGCTGCAGCGACCAATAGCAGTTTGGGAAAACAGATGGGCAAGAACCTGGATACCATGAGGAAGTTTCTCGCGCAGTTTCAATCGGGGGATTGGGAGGGTGCTTGTAAAAACTATGTGGCGGAGGACTTCGAATGCCATGAACCACCGGGGCTCCCCCAAGAAGGCGTGTTCCGGGGGCGCGATGCCTCCATGCAGGTGAGCAACATCTATCGTGGCATATGGGACGTTTCCATCGACGACCAGCAGTACTGGGAAGCGGAAGACGCCGACATTGTTTTCAGTCGCTATGTAATCACATGGACGTCTAAAGAAACTGGCAAGTCAATCACCCAACCGATTTCCGAAATGAACTACTTCAAGGATGGAAAAATCGCCAAGATGGAAGTGTTCCACTTCAATCCAATCGGACTGGTACAAACCCTGTCCGAATAAATGCGGGCAAGCGGGCAACGCACTCCAACTTTTCGTCCACAGGGCTATAGTCCTTCCTTTGGACACGTTTCCCAATGTGAACCAGTCTGGCTTCACCTGGAAGCGCTAGAATGACTCGTGAAGGACTTCATAAGCACTATCCTTCTTTTTTGGCTGTGACACGGCTTGTGCAATGAGGGCCGCAAGATTTTCGGCGGTCTCGACAGAGTAATGCAATGGGTCCCAGTAGTTCTCGTCCGTCGTGGTGATACCGGACGGGATCATGAAATCGATCAAAATGCTGTTGGGGACCGGCTTCAGCATCTCCTGAAAGCGCTTTTTGCATTCTACGGTGCGCTGTTGATGATACGCTCCGGCGCCACCAAGACTGTGAAAATGAAGCGGGACGAAAACCACAATCTTCTTGGTTTCACTCCCCAGTTTAGCCACCACCTCTTCAAACAAAGGATGGGTCGGGAATACCCATTGGTCTGCCTGCGGATGCGCAGCGATCGGGTACGTATAGCTGTTATCCGGTGGCTTCCCGCTTCCTCCATAAATGTTCCGTTGCGCTTTTGCCAATTGATATTCAGATTGCGGCGGCAAAAAATTGCTGTAGCCATCCGATGCGTATTCTGCCTCGTTTACGCCCATCCAATAGCCGACCGTCCGGCCCCCGATTTCCAACGCTTTGCTCTCGAACAGATAAAGAATGTCATTCCACGGATTATGATCATACATCCAAGGTGGAAAGGGACGTTTCGTTTTCTTGGGATAAGTCGGCCCGACGATGCACCACTCACTGTCAATACCAAAGACGATTGTGCGGATCGGAAGTTCCCGTTCCTTGCGCCAATCAACATATAATGTCGTAAGCCGATATTGCTCGTACGCAACGGCTGCATTCATGCTCATTTGCGCGAAGGTCCCGCCAAGACCAACATTCAGTTGCTCTGGTTTAAGCAGTCGGCTGGACGATGTCCCGAAAACAGCGCTGTCGTAGACAGAGTCCCGGGCGACAGACGGATAAAGATACCGTTGATTGACATCCATCAACGGCCACCTCTCGCCGGCCAAAAGCGGAACATTGCGGTACGGATTCGTAATGACCAAGAAGACCGCGCAGAACAGAAATGCCAAGACGGTGGTTAGCAAAAACACTTTCAGAAATTTGGCCCAGCTATCCATCATCAAAACTCGAAATAAATGAATTCGACCAAATCGCCCTTGCCGATTTCAAATGTCAGTCCAACGAGAACAAGTGCCCCAATAGCAGCGAATATCGGCATCGGCTTCAGTTTTGAAAGAACCAGTGGCACACTTGCCGGCAAATAGAGGACGAATACCGAGGCAGCAATCGCCAAAACGATGTTAAAATCTTCGGTGACGGATTGTGCCGATGCGTGCAGACCGAACATGGACCCATAAACCGTAAGGGCCGCCTCCAATGTTTCCGCGCGAAACAATACCCAGCCCAAAAGAACAAAGAGCAGTGTGATCGCCCAGCTCAAGACCACCGGCATGGGAATAGTCAACTTGCGCCAGAAGTGGTGACCGATCAAACCCATCCCGTGCCAGAGCCCCCAGATAACGAACGGCCACCCCGCGCCATGCCACAATCCGCAAAGCCCCATCGTTCCGACCGCCGCAATCACATACCGCAATTCACCATGCCGGTTTCCCCCAAGCGGGATATACACATAATCGCGGAAAAAGTTAGACAAGGTGATATGCCACCGGCGCCAAAAGTCTTGGATGGTTTTGGCTTGATACGGGGCGTTGAAGTTCAGCGGCAAGCTTAAGCCCATGATAAGGGCAAGCCCGATGGCCATATCGCTGTACGCCGAAAAGTCGAAATAGATTTGAAAGGCAAAAGACAGCGCCCCTGTCCACGCATCAACGATCGTCACCGCCTGCTCATTGGCTTGGTTGAAGACCGCGTTAGCGTGTTTCGCAAACTGATCCGCCAAGACAATCTTTTTCGTTAGCCCCAATGTGAAGAGGATTGCACCGCGGCTGAAACGTTCTTGGTAACCATGCCGCCAGGGGTCTTCATTGAGCTGCGGTATGATTTGTTGATGGCGGACGATAGGGCCGGCAATCAGCTGCGGAAAATACACCACAAAGAAGGCGTATTCGCGAAAACCATAAACGGGCGCAACGCCGCGCCGGCGGTCTACAAGAAACGAGATCTGTTGAAACGTGAAAAAACTGATCCCAATCGGCAGGAGAACATAGGTGATCGGTGACGGAAGATCCGTTAAGGCATAAAGGTTCTCGAGAACGAAGACGCTGTATTTGAAATAGCCCAGAAGACACAGATTTGCAGCGACACCCAAAACCAGCAGATGGTTACTTCCCTTTTCCTTTATGTATCCTCCAAGGATCCAATTGAACAAAACGGAACCGACGAGGAACGGCAGGAACCAAAGGTCCGCATACGCATAGAACGTAAGCGAGGCGAGAACGACAAACCATTGCCGCCAATGAGCCTCGCGCAATGCAAGAAAACCCGCAAGAACAACAGGAAAGAAAAGAAGGATGAAGACTTGCGAGTTAAAGAGCATTCAGCTACCGGGCTTCCATCCATTCGTGGCGCAACTGGTCCACCGCATCCGCGAACCGCGTCTTCGGTAAGTGCTCATCCTCAAGATTGGGGTGCGAAACCACGGACTTATCAATCTCCATACGCCGCAATTCCGAATAAGACAGTGGAAATGGCACACCGATTTTCTCACATAACCGTGCAGCGCCACGAAGCGGTGCGATGGGAATAGGCACCACCGCACGCTGCTCGTTGACCACGCGATACATCTCGCGCAATGTCATCACCTCCGGTCCCCCCAATTGAAGAATCTGACGCAACGCTCTTTCCGACATCAAGGCGCCGGCGGCTGCCTTCGCCAAGTCTTTATAGTATATGGGTTGCTGAAGGGCCTTGCCCGCCCCGGGGACGAGCCCAATCGGCAAGCGTTTCAAAAACGACATCAGCCGGAAAATGTTCGTATCCCCCACATAGCCGAATATCATTGTGGGGCGCAGAAGGGTCCAGTTCAAATCTGTCTCTTCAATCTCGGCCTCTGCTTTTCGCAGATTGTTGTAGAATGTACTGGTGAAATCGACCGTGGCGTTGTTACTCGAGAAGAACAACACGCGCTCCACATGACGCGTATTAAGCTTGGAAAAAGCAGCCCAAGACTTTGTCAGGGGCGGTATCATGACCACCCGGTTTGATGAACTTGCCAAATGGGCGAAATGATCACTGTGATCAAGGTCCAGGCGTTCCACGCGAGCACCGGCTTCGCCCAGCTTTGCGATCACATCCGGGCGATTTCGGCGAACCGTAGCGACAACATCCAAACCATGGGCGCGGAGGCATCTCACAACCTCTTGGCCCAAGGGACCACCTGCCCCTACGACGAGGGTCTGATTATCGGCCCGAGGCCGGTTTTGGTCATTCATGGTTGGGAATCGCCACAGCGGTCATATGATTCCCTAAGCTTACATCAAACCCGGCCGCGTGATGTAAGTGGCGATCGCATGTTATCCAGAGAATGCGTTTCACATCATTCCATCTTTGCCTTGTTGCTTAATTTCAAGCCTCACCACTTCAGATATGCTATTGATTTTCCAGTCATTTTTGCGGGAAGAGCCATGCCGCGGTTTCTGTCATGCGGCCTGTACTTTTTCGCCCCGTGATATGGTATTTGCTTTTCGGGGTGTCGCAGGAAGCGCCCGAACAATATCAGACGTGGCAAGAGGTATCGTCAAACATGTCAATCGCGCCGGAGACAGCGGCAAAAAGCAATCCCGGGCTACGGCTTTCCCTGGTGATCCCTTGCTACAACGAAGAACAGAATCTCCCCCTCTTGGTCGATCGCTGCCGTGAAGTGGTCCAGAACAAGCCCATGCAAATCGTGCTGGTGGATAATGGCTCCACTGACAACTCCCCCCAAGTGCTCCAAGAATTGCTTGCCGGTCAGGAGGCCATCAAAAGCGTTCGGGTGGAAAACAATGCCGGTTATGGTCACGGCATCCTATTTGGCCTGTCCCACGCAGACGGGGATGTGTTGGCCTGGACCCACGCCGACATGCAGACTGACCCCAACGACGCGATAGCTGGATTGAAGGTGTTTGAAACTGCGGCCGATCCAACGCGGATGTTTGTGAAAGGCCTGCGATACGGGCGGCCTCTGGGCGATCGATTCTTTACTTTCGGTATGTCGGTCTTTGAAACGATGCTCATGGGAACATTGTTGAGGGATATCAACGCCCAGCCGACAATGTTCCATAGGACGCTTTACGACAAGTTCAAAAATCCGCCCTCTGACTTTTCGCTTGATCTCTACGCCTATGCCATTGCGAAACGCGAAGAGATGGCCGTTGAAAGGTTTCCGGTGCGGTTTGGCGAACGGGCTTATGGCATTTCGCACTGGAACGTGGATATGGCGTCGAAGATCAAGTTCATCAAAAGAACTTGGCAATACAGCCTTTCCCTGCGCCAGAAACTTTCTCAGAGTTAACGATGGAAATCATCCTTCATCGCCGCAACAAAATCGAAGAGCTGACGTCGACCCCGAAGACGTTTGGGGTCGAAGTGGACATACGCTCACATGGGAACGACTTGATTATTCATCATGACCCATTCGAATCCGGCGTGTCTTTTGATGAGTGGTTTTCCCATTACGATCATGGAACGCTGATCCTCAATGTAAAGGAGGAGGGCTTAGAGCAACGCCTTTGTGACCTTGCCGCGAAGAAGGGATTGCAAGACTTCTTTTTCTTGGATCAGTCTTTTCCATTCCTTGTGAAGACGGCGAAGCAAGGTGAGCGCCGGTGCGCCGTTCGCATATCAGAGTACGAATCTATCGATACCGCACTTGCCATATCCGATCTGATTGACTGGGCCTGGATTGATTGCTTCACGCGGTTTCCACTTTCGGCGTCAGACGTGGCGAAGCTTCACGAAACAAGCCTCAAATACTGCCTGGTCTCCCCCGAGCTACAAGGGCGGATGGGCCCTGACGATATTAAAAGCATTCAGGACGACATGAAGCAGGTTGGCTTTACGCCCACGGCCGTCTGCACCAAAACCCCCGACCTATGGCAAAACTAGGTCTGTGACCCGGCGGAATGGTGTAACATGATAATTGACAGCTTGGTTCAACATCGCGGCACTTCGGATGTATTGGCCTATGGCGTCAAACTTCTCGTCTTGGTTTCCACCGTTATTCTTGTTGCGCTTTGGTTTGACCTAGCGGTCAACGCCAATTTGGACGGTGCCGACGGACGGCACGTCCTGCATATGGATGAGCGTATTACGTTTAGCGGTGTTGAACGTGTTCAGCGCGCAACTGGACCACTGGAATACGTCGAAGGTTTGGCGGGCCCCGACCAGCGCTATGGACGCACAACCTGGTATCTAGCATATGCCGCCACATTGATCGGCGATCCCATTGCCGGTGACCAAGGGCAGATCGTTTCTACACGTATCTTTTTTGCCATCACGCTGGCGATTGCATTGGGCCTTATATGCTGGTCACTGACGCAGTCAACCATCGCCGCGTGCATCGCATTTGCGTGCGCAATTTTCACACCTTATGCCAGTTACTACGCCACGATGCCAAAGCCGGAACCACTACTGTTTCTGTTCCTGGGTCTCTTTATGGCGTGTGCTTTTCGCTGGCACAAACCAACCGGCCGGTCCTTCATTTTTCTGGGGCTAGCCTACGGCACAAAGATCTCAGCATTGCCGGCCATCGCCCTCCTCGGCGGATTCGTATTGCTCCGCGCAGCGTTGAACGACAGCACGACGCTTATCAAGAAGACGATGCACTCCGCTGGTGCCTTTCTGATTGGCTTCCTTCTTGCCGTACCTGTATTGTTGTTGGAGTTTCCGCGCGGCATCAAAAAACATCTAGGGCAAACCTGGGGCGCTCGCGGGCACGGCGCCGACGATGAAAACATCGGCCCATCGGACTGGTTTCAATATATTGAATCCCACGCTTATTTCGGGTCTGACATCTCTCCATTCTTGATCATGCCTGGTCTCGCCCTTCTGGGAACTCTTCCATTTCTTTTTGTCTTGCTGAAAGCGAATGATGAAAACCTATTCGAGAAGGCGAAGCGAGCGATTGACTCACACGAAGCGCAGGTTGCCGTTATAGCGGCTATTGGCATCGCGTTTTTGGCGGCCATCATGATTTCTGTGCAGCGCCTGTGGGGCTTCTACTTGTTCCCCGGCGCCCTATTCCTGACGGTCGCGGCGGTTGCCGGCGCGGAAACCTTGATTACGTCGAGCAGACACAAACTGGCGATAAAGGCGACAGCAGCGCTCGCCATACTGCTGGCCGCGCCAGCAATTCTCGTGTCCGGATACGAAGACAGTTCAAGATATTTCAAAGCTTTGGCGGCTCGTTCCGAAAGGCCGAATTTCATTCAACAGGAATTCCGCTATCAATCGGTCCTTAAATTCTCCGAACATTTGGCAACGGAGATTGGCCGCCCCGTCAATGTAAGCATGTCGGCTCGTTTATGGGTACCTCAATCGAATGAGAGCGCCACCTTTACCGAAACTTTTGGGCCCTACCGCCACTGGGACACAAACCCGGATATCGTGTTCCTTTATCCGATCGATTTGAATGAAGATGCTTTCGTTTTGCGCGGAACACCCATGGACACACTTCGGGAACGATCTTTAAAGATGCTCAAGGCTCATTCAACATTTGATGGGCCGTGCACAGATGATCATTGCTATGTATATATACCTGTCCCTGATGACGGCATGCACTTCTTCGTAAAAGAAGAATGGGAAACGATCGCGACCCACTGGATCAAGTCAGGCATTCTCACGGACATACCGCACGAACAAGAAACAAGAAGGCAGCATTAGAATGGAGCTCCCCCAAGCGTTTCTTGAATTCTCCGCCGAATTGGGTAGCGACTTCACGCTCGTCCAAGGCGCTGGAGGCAACACGTCCATCAAGATTGACGATCAGCTGTTTGTCAAATCATCCGGCACCAAACTCATGGAGGCGGCCCACAGCAACATCTTTACCTGTGTCCCTGCCGCGACAGATCCGTACAGCCCCATCGAACACAAGAAAGGCACGCTTAAACCGTCGATCGAAACAAACCTGCATCTCCTGATGCCTCAGAAAATCGTCGCTCACATACATGCGGTGAGCGTCATCGCTATTGCCGTTTTGTCAGAAGCGGAGATGTATTTTGAAAAAGCACTGAACGGCCTTTCTTGGGGGTTTATCGGTTACCAGAAGCCTGGCCTTCCACTGGCGGAAGAGATCGGAAACCTCATTAAGGCAAGGAGCGGCAAAGCCCCCGATATCCTTGTGTTGGGCAATCACGGCCTGGTGGTCGGCGGCGAAACGATCGCTGAGACACGGAAGCTGATCGAAACAGTGGTAAAACGCCTTAGTCACATTACACGTCAGATGACCGCCGCCGAGACGAGCGCCCGCCCCTCCCAAGTCGTCCCAGGATTTGTTCCAGTTGCCCAAAAGGATGCGCATATCGCCGCCAATGACGAAACCTCATTTGCGCTCGCAGCCAAGGGATCACTCTATCCCGATCACGTGGTTTTTCTAAAGCGCGGCGCCTTGGGCCTATCTCCCAATAATGCTGTTCCCCAAGACCGCGAAACGGACTTGATCCTCATCAAAGGCGTTGGTGCCTACGTGCCGGAGGATGCCCCATTGTCAGCTCATGAAATGGCCGGTGCGTTGGGCTTAATTGCCTCCCTTATTCCTGAAAATGAGGCGGTGCGCTATCTTTCACGTCAGGAAGAAGATGAACTTCTTGATTGGGACGCAGAAAAATTCCGCCAGTCCTTAGCGCAGAAGTCGAGCAACAATTAGATTATGCAAATTGTCATACCAATGTCCGGTTTTGGTGAACGCTTTCGACGCGCCGGATACACTGTTCCAAAGCCGCTCATACCCGTTGACGGCAAACCGATTATTGCGCACGTCATAGACATGTTCCCTGGGGAAACGGACTTCGTTTTTATCTGCAACGAAGACCACCTCTCCACGCCCGAATATCAGATGGCTCAAACGCTTCGAAAGTATGCACCCGAAGGCCGGATCATTGCCATTCCGCCTCATAAATTGGGGCCGGTTGCTGCGGTGTTGCAGGCCAAAGAGGCCATCGATCCGGACGAGCCGATTGTCGTCAATTATTGCGACTTCACCTGCTACTGGGACTACGACGACTTCAAGCTCTTTGTTGAAGAAACCGACTGCGACGGATGTGTGCCAGCCTATCGGGGTTTCCACCCTCATAGTCTCGGCTCCACCTTTTATGCCTATGTCCGGCATGAAGGTCTATGGATGACTGACATCCAGGAAAAGAAACCGTTCACGGACAATCCCATGGACGAATTTGCCTCGTCCGGCACGTACTATTTCAAGAGCGGCCGCCTCTGTATCGACACCTTCGAAGAACAAGTGGATCGCAATCTAGATACCAACGGCGAATACTACGCCAGCATGGCGTACAAAGTCCTGATGGACAAACAACAGCGGTCAGCCGTTTACGACTTGCAGCATTTCATGCAGTGGGGGACGCCCGCCGATTTGGAGCAGTACCTCAATTGGTCGAAAGTGTTCCGACGCTTAATGGCGGATCAGAAGCCGATGGCAAGCCAAACCGGAACCACTCTGATCCCGATGGCGGGGCTCGGCAGCCGTTTTGCGACGGCAGGCTTTGAAAAGCCGAAACCTCTCATACCGGTTTCAGGGCGCCCCATGGTTATTCAGGCGTCTCAAAGCCTGCCGCAACCCACACAGAATGTTTTTGTTCTGAGGCAGGATTTGCCGGAGCTCGACGAAATCTGCAGAAAGCTTCGCTCCAGTTTCCTCAGTACAAAAATTAAAATTCTCGACGGCCCAACGGAAGGCCAGGCCATCACCTGCCTAGAGGGCATGGACGCGATCGAAAACGACAAGCCTGTCACCATTGGTGCCTGTGACAATGCCGTCCTGTTTGATACGCCCACCTTTGAGGATCTGATGAAACAAGACGGGCCGGATGTGTTGGTATGGACCGTTAGAGGTCACCCTGACGGCATAGCACGCCCAGAAATGTTTGGCTGGATCGACGCAGACCAAGACGGATGCATCAGAGGGGTTTCGGTCAAAAAGCCCCTTGCGGACCCGCGCACGGATCCGCTCATCACAGGCACATTCACATTCCGTAAGGCGGATGACTTTAAGAGGGCCGCAGACTCTTTGGTCTCCCGAGATCACCGCGTCAATGGTGAGTTCTACGTGGATAGTCTTATTGAAGATGCAATCGACTTGGGGCTCGACTGCCGCATCTTTGAAGTGGACGCCTATATAGGATGGGGCACACCCGAAGATCTGGGTATTTTTGAGTATTGGCAATCATGCTTTCATAAATGGCCAGGACATCCCTATCGACTTGACAAAGATCCGCATACGCCTGTGTCTCAGATTCCAGATATGTTGGCCGCGTACAAAAAAACTGTCCCTGAACGCCCGGCGGGAACCGTTCGGGCGTCTGATCCCAAATCAGCAAGCCAGAAAGCTTGGAGTTTTCTGACAAAGACACGAGAACGGCGGGTTACAACCGGCCAAATTGCAGCGATTGGTGTCGATCTTCTGACTTATATTGCTGCTCTGGCCTTAGGGGCAACCGGTCTTGCCGCAAAAGCCATCAGCTCATTGGCCGCATTCGGATTCTTTCAGCTCCAGACAGACAAACCAGACTATCTGGTCAACGACAGGACCAGAGACAACAGCGCTTTTCTGCCCGTTTTGTTGATTGGAGCCCTTTTCCTTAATATGTATGGCAACAAATTCTTACTGTCTCTCATCGGCGATTTTGAAGGGCGCTATGTGGCAGCAAGTATTGGCGCCGGCCTGATGACTCTTGGACTACTGAATTTGCCGAGGTGGTTTGGCTCCCGACGGAAAAGAGAAACCGACACAGCCTCCCTAGAGAATGTTTAGGGCAAACAATCATGAGCGATACACATCGGCCCCTATTTTTTGGCGCAACGTTTTTTCCGCCGCATGACGAAAACAAGATGGCCAATGAAGGCGATGTTGTAGGCGCGCGCGAACACTATTTGGCCAATAAGCCAAACAATTTGCACTATCTGCTGCGCGACCGGTTCTCCTGGATGAACGACTATTTGGCCGGCAAAGATCTTGTCGTGGAACTAGGCACAGGCGCAGGATTTTCCCGCGAGTTCATTACCCATCCCAATTTCATCCAAACCGATGTTCTAGATAGCCCTTGGGTTCAAAAGAAAGTCGATGCACTTAATATGCCGTTTGAAGACGGATCTGTTGGTGCGCTGGTTGCCAGCCATATGATCCATCATGTGGCAACGCCGGTCGTTTTCTTCGAGGAAGCACTGCGCGTTTTGGAACCGAACGGATATCTGATTATTCATGAGATCAACACGTCTTTGGTCATGCGTTCGATGCTGAAGCTCATGCGTCACGAAGGATATAGCTACGACGTGGACGTTTTCGGGCCCGATACGATCGCCAATCGGCCGGAAGACCCGTGGTCGGCGAATTGTGCGGTCCCGCAGTTGCTGTTTGATCAGCCCGAAAAGTTTGAAGCAGCATTTCCACAGTTCCGGATTGTCCACAATGAACCGTGCGAATGCTTCATCTTCCTGTTGTCCGGCGGTGTTATCGCCAAGACGAAGACCATTCAGCTACCAATGGTCGGGTTAAAGGCAGTTCATCAGATCGACAAGGTCTTGGCGAAACTATTGCCGGGCATATTCGCTTTGAGCCGGAAAGTGGTCCTGCAGAAGGTTACCACTCAATAGTCTATGTGCTCTTGGTGCCTGACTTTGGTGAGGATGCTTAGACTCTATGAAGAGTTATTGCGCTTGCCGTAGAAAACGGCGCATTTCTCCGAACGTATCGAAGGTAAAATCGACACCGCCCTCATGACCAGACGCCGATTTTGTTGTGCGGCGTAAGAAAGTGGTGGCGCCAACGGCATCCTTAGCCCCCGCAGCATCCTTGACGGGATCGTCCCCCACCATCCAGATCGTTCCTTCAACGCCGCCAATTTTTGCTAATGCCAACTCGAACATTGACGGGTCTGGCTTGTCACGACCGCTTTCCTCAGACGTTACCAACCAGTTCGTAAAGCGGTCGAGACGCCAGTAGATAAATTTGCGCATCTGAATAGAGGCCGTTAGGTCCGTTACAAAAATGACCGGCACGCCCGCGATGCGTAGATCGTCTAAGAACTCCTCTACCTCATCAAAAAGATTGGCCTGCTCTAAGAAGCTGCGCCAGTAGATCTGTTCGAGTGATAAAGCCCGAAGCGGTTGAGAACCAAGGCCAACAAGCTCAAGAACGCGCTGAAAATAAAGAAGCCGATTATGAGAAGAGGCCGTCGTCCCAAGCCGTTCCTTAACTTGCACACGTGCCTGATCATAGACGCGCACAAAGTCCGTCTGGCCCATGTTCAACTCTTTTGTCGTCTCACGGCCAACAACCTCCAATGCTGCCCGATGGCATACATCATAATCGTAGATCGTATTGTCGATATCCATCAGCACACAGTGCGGTGACGGAGCACGGCCTGGCTCATCCGTCATAGCTTTGTCCTTTGAAACGCTTTTGCTCCAAACACAACAGAATGCATAATTCCATGACGCCCGTAACATCTCCCGGCCATTCGGGTTCCAGCGACAACATATCATTCGTATGCGGCGCGACCTGCTGAGCCGCCGCACGAACGGCGCCCGCGTCGAATGGACCGAAGAAAGACAAAGATGTTGTGCCGTTTTCGTCTAACTCTCGCTTCACTTCACAAATGCCCAAAGCAACCGCGATCCGGTAGAGGTCATTGGTATCGAATTCGAAAGCGAAATCCGCCCTCACCGCAAGCTCGGGCTCGTCGGCAGACGCGCGAAGATCCATGAGGCGCAATACAAGATCCGCATCCTTCCTCTGGGGACGAATATATTCTTCGCTGTCTTTTTCTCTGAGTTCCAAAGACCGCTCGATTGTCTCCAGCAGGTGGCCACGCTCTTCCATGTCTCTCTTGATCTTGAAACGGCGGCGTAAACTTTCTTCCATGTCCAAATAAATGGACAAATCCGATGCCGTCCTCAATGAGGGAAAATAGAGCGCATGAAGTCCCGAAAAGAGAATAACGTCACGCGCGGACAGTTTTCGGGGCTTCGTCATTCTTCCGGACCCGTGATCGTAATGACGCACGCGGACGGACTGTCCATTTTGCAAGGCTAGAAGATCTTTCTCCATGGCCGGCAGGTCATTGGCATGGGGATGCAAGTGCGTGAACGCTTGCCACATGGGATTCCTTCGATCCCAATGATGGTAGTCGTCGCCCGAAACGCTGACCGTTGATGCTGCCCCGAACAGAGAGGTAAGCGCATTCGAGAGTGTATCTTTGCCGGATCCACTTTCGCCCGCGATGGAGACGAGAATGGGTTTCCGCGCCAGCTCGAAAAAGTGTGATTTGTAGATGTTTGACCGGAAGATCTGCACACCTACCATCGCCCCCGTCAGAACGACTACCGAAAACAGGATAGAGGGAACGCGGCTATTTGCCGAAAGATGGTCCACCAGTGGAGCGCTAAGATCTACAATCTGAAACAGCATCGGCCCGGATGACACCAACAGGTGATACAAAACAACGGAAACGGAAAAGATCGTCCCGAGCAAAAGATCCGTCTCGCCGCCCCTCGCCATGTGAAGCGCCAGGAATGGCAGAACCCACATCGCCCAACCAGGAGACGCGGGTGTCAGTAGGAACAAAAGAAAGAATGCGAGCGCGACGAAGGCGAACAATCCACGCTCGTTGAAGCGCTGCACACGCCAGGCAAGGTACGCCAGTGATACGAGCGCAAGCGGCAAAATGTAGACCGTCACTGTGTCGGTCAAGCTGACACTCAACGAAAACACTTTCAGCGTTTCCGGTGTTGAAAAAGCCATTTGGCGGAAGGACGCCGAATATAGAAACGGCACCGTCGTGAGGAGTCCAACGCCCAGCCAAAAGAGCACTTTCAGCAACGCGCCGCGATAACGCCGGTCCCCCCAAAAGAAGATACCGAAAAAAGGCAAAGCCGCGCCCATCGAAAATTTAGAAACAGTGGCCAGGCCAAGCGCGAGACCAGTCGACCGCAGGCGCCCCAAATGCAAAAACAGAAAAGCTATCGTCAAAATCAGGACAGGCAAGACATCAAGCTGACCGTGCCAGTAGCAACAATAAAGGACGATCGGAGACCACCAATATGTGTAGGTAATCCAAAAACGCTTTTGCCTTGTCAGCAGCTCTCGCAAAGACAAAAAAAGAAAGCCATCAAGAATGAGGACCGTGAAACCAAGGCCGAGTGCAGCACCCGCATTGGCGCCGATTAGCTCACCTACTATGGTCAGGGGGCTGAAGACAGCCAAATAGATCGGCCCATACGGAAACGCTTGAGGGTCGCCCCCACCCTCCAGAAAATCGGACCAAAGATCGATTTCCGTCGCACTCAAGCTGTGCGTCAAAAACGGCAAGAACCATTCCGCATATGTGAGCGGCAGCGCCACAACAATCAGAAACACGCGAACAGCTAGTCCCAACTCAAACGCGAGCCCCTCATAGGATTTGAGGATATTTTGATCTGACAAGGTCGTGATTTCGTTCGGTTTCGGGTGAAATGGTGAGTGTGTAGGTCGTCCCAGCAACAGGGACCTGATCTTATTACGATATTTGCCCGCCCTCACCAAATCGCACCAGATTATGATGAAGCTTATTGACCTAAGGCACTCTAAGAGTTGAGAAAATCCAGGATGATCGCCCCACCCTGACCAAGGTGTAACGCGCTGGAAGGTCCGGTTTTAGCAGCTTGCCTCTCGGCGCTTACGCGAATCTAACGGCCGACAGGTCACGTATTCCATTTCCGCTGGTTCTTGACATTGGAAAATGACGGATGGCCCCATAGATGTGGGGATGCTCATCAGAAACAATAAAGAGAAGCCTGTTAGTAATCAGCCCGAAAACCGTCTTTCGCGGCTTCATCCCGGATGGCGGCGATCACCTTTTCCGGCGCTTCCATAGGAATGAAATGGGTGTGCTCGGAAAGGTACATTTCGGTCGCATTCTGAAAAACACCAACCAGCCCCGGCCATGTGGGCGAGGCCGTAAAGTCCCACATGTCCTGATCTTCGGAGCGGCGCGCACGGAGTATCCGGACAGGGAGTGTCAGAGAGTCAACGCTTTTGTAGATGTCGCCATTGGTTCGGCTTGTCATATAGACACTCGCTTCCATTTCAGGGGAACATGACAGCCGATACTCATCACCCCCATCAATTGGTGTCAGTCCATGGACACAATAATCACGCAAGCTTTGGTCCGAGAAAAGTGAATACGGGCTGCGCTCGTGAAACCGTGCAATCATCTCATCCGCGCTGCGGAAACTGTTCTTCCGCTTCGTCGCGGGGTGCGGCTCGTCAACCGGCCAGCGAATGTCGCCACCGTTGGCATAAGACTCTGGCGCGGCTACCGTGGGATCTATGAGAACAAGCCGCCGGAACCGATCGGCTAGTTTCGCTGCCGTATCAATCAAGGCGTGGCCGCCCATAGAATGGCCAACCCCAATCAATGCGTTTAGCTCCAAGCTCTCCACAAGGGCTGTCAGGTCTTCACCAAAAAGACGCCAATGGGAAACGGGGCCACCAGTGCTTCGGCCATGTCCACGTTGATCGACTGCAATGATATGGAACTCGGATAGGCTCTCTGCAATTTCATCCCACAATCGGCTATGGAAACCTGTCGCATGTACACAGAGCAGCGTTGGCCCTTTACCCCGAAGCTCCGGACGCCATTCCACATAGGCAAGATCAATATCGGCCAGTCGGACGCTGTGCAGCGCCGGTTCGAGAGCAGTCATACTCTTTTCTTTTCCTTAGATTCCGGGCGGTTTTAGTTGCGCTTTACATCTTTGAAAGGCCCGGTGTCGAAACGCGGTTCCTTCGGCATATCCAGGAGCCGCTCCGAAACAATGTTGCGCTGAATTTCGTCCGTTCCCCCTGCAATTGAGACTGCGGGCACGGAGACCAGGATCTCCGCGATAATTCCGTCCCGTGCACTGTCCGGCCCCGTCACCATCGCATCGATGTCCGTGATGGAGGTGTGAACGTGAGAGGCTAGCCGCGCAATATCACTCGCCGCCAGTTTGCTAATCGACCCTTCCGGTCCACGCGTCTTTCCGGCCTTTTGGGCCTCCCGCAAGCGGGCGGCATACCATTGAGCCGACTGATCCATCGTCAGAAGTTTGGCGATATCTTGCCTTATGGCGGGGTCGCTAATGGCGCCGGTCTCCTTGGCCCGCTCCAAAATGAGGTCGACGCGGCCCGCCCGCTGCGGATACCATTTATAGGGCTCGTTCGCGATTTCCACCTCTTGGCGGTATTCCTCGTAGATGCGGCCATCGCGGTTCTTGGTCTGCCCCAACCCTCTGCCGGCTGCAAAACTGCGGCGTTCATGAGCAAGCGTCGTAACCGCAACCTGCCATCCCTGTCCTACTTCGCCGATCATCTGATCCGCCGGCACCTTCGCGTCGGTAAAGAACACCTCGTTGAACGAAGCATGACCGTTCATCTGACGTAGCTGCCGCACCTCCACACCCGGCTGCTTCATGTCCAAAACAAAATAGGTCATGCCCTGATGTTTCGGCACATCCCAATCTGTCCGTGCAAGGAGCAGTCCATAATCCGCATGGTGAGCGCTTGTATTCCAAACTTTCTGGCCGTTGATGATCCAGTGGTCCCCACTAAGGTCTGCACGGGTCGTCGCTCCAGCCAAGTCTGATCCGCTACCCGGTTCGCTAAAGAGTTGGCACCATGCATCCTCACCCGTGAGGATACGCTGCAGAAACCGGCGCTTTTGACTGTCGTTGCCATGTTCCAATAACGTGGCAGCAGCAAGCGCCGGTTGACCAGACCGGACAGCTCCGATCGCGCCAAAGGCATCGAACTCTTCAGCAATCGCGGCAACGGCGGACGGCGGCAGGTTCTTTCCGAAATAGTCCACAGGCCATTCCGGTGCCCCCCAACCCGTTTCAACGAGTTTCCTGCGCCATTCCACCAAAGAGGCTTCTGCATCCCAATTCTGCCGCAACCAGGCGCGCACTTCTTCTCGAATGTTCTGAATGTCCGCGCTCATGGTCACACTCCCATCGCTTGTAGCATACGTTCCCGATGCTGCGCCGGCGTTCCCAAGAAGACTTCGGAGCTTTTGGCACGTTTGAACCACAGATGGGTGTCATTTTCCCAGGTAAACCCGATACCGCCGTGAAATTGAATACATTCTTTTGCCGCCAGCAAATAAACATCGCTCGCAGCGGCTTTGGCCATGCTGGCAGCAGCGGTTGCGTCCTCTCCCGCATCTAACAATTGAGCAGCCTGATAGGCCGCCGCTTTTGCAAGCTCCAGCTTCAGGTGAAGATCTGCACACCGATGTTTGATGGCTTGAAACGAACCGATGGTCCGGCCAAACTGCACCCTCAACCCGGCATAGTCCACAGCAGACTCAAGGAGCATCTGAGCGCCACCGATCATCTCATTGGCAAAAGCAACTAGCACCGCGTCGTAGATCGCCTCCAGTGGCGCCTGTCCTTCTTCGCCCAGAAGCGTCCCATCGGTGTTGGAAAAGGAAACCTCGGCGATTTTCCGCGTTGGATCCATGGGCGCGACCAGCCTGCGCTCCACACCCTGGGCGGATGGATCGACAGCAAACAAAGAAAGACCTTTCGGCGTACGGCCCACAACGATCAGAAGGCCGGCGGTCATCCCATCAATCACAAAGCGCTTCTTGCCATTCAAACTGAAGCCGCTATCGGTTCTTTCTGCTGAAAGCTGAATATCCGTGTCCTGCCATAGCCCAGCCTGTTCTGAAATCGCCAATGTCCCGATGGTTGATCCGTCCCCTATTTTCGGCAGCAATTCGCTTTTTTGTTCATCAGACGCCCCAAGTAGGAGTGCATAGGCGGCAATCACGGCGCTCCCCAAAAATGGCGCGCACAATAAGGCCCGTCCTTGTTCTTCCATGGCAATTGCCAACTCGACAGCCCCAAATCCGGCGCCACCATATTTCTCTGGCAGATGGATACCTGCCAACCCGAGTTCGCCACACAATTGGGTCCAGACGTCCCCATCATACCCGTCATCCGTCTCCATCAGTCTTCGCACGGAAGTTGTTGGAGATTTATCGCCCAGGAAGCGCGCGACACTTTCCCGGAATTGTTCTTGCTCTTCTGTAAAACTGTAGTTCATTACAGGCTCGTGTTTTACTTTTCCTATACCGACAATTTGTCATACTTTTTTTGTGGGCGGCACGTCAAAAACCCAGTCATTCTGATATTCATTAACCGGTCAATGCTTGTTTTTCCGAGCACTTGGCGTATGAATTCCCACGTCCACACAGTAGCTTACGTATCCCTTATATTACCGACGCGCCGAGAGATGATCGATGGAATGGACCATTGGATCGACAAAGATCACAAGCATAATAGAACAAGACTTGGCATTGTTGGGTGAGTTGATCGCCCCCGCCGAACCTGACCTTATCAAGAAAATTGCTTGGCTCGTTCCGCACTTTGCCGATGCCGACGGACACCTTAAAGGCATCATCCAGTCGTTCATTGTGGAAACCCCCTCGAAAACGATTGTTGTGGATACATGTGTCGGCAATGACAAAGATCGGCCGATCATGGAGGCCTGGCATAAGGCACAAACGAACTTCATGGACCGTTTCACCGCAGCAGGCTTCGAGCCGACGGCGATAGATATCGTTCTTTGTACACATATGCATTTGGACCATGTGGGATGGAACACCTACTGGGATGGCGCTGAGTGGCAGCCGACCTTTCCAAATGCCCGATATCTGTTTGCGGATCTCGAGAAGGAACATTGGGACCGCGAATATAACAAGATGATTTCGGCAGACCCGCCAAGCCGGGGCCTATTCAAAATTACCCAAAAGAATGTGCATGAAGATTCTGTTCTTCCCATATTCGAAAAGGGTCTCGCGGATGTGGTCTCAACTACACACCAGATATGTCCAGAGGTCTGCCTTTACCCCACTCCTGGCCATACGCCAGGCCATGTCAGCATACTGATTTCTTCAGAGGGGGAGAACGCGATCATCTCCGGAGACTGTGTTCATCATCCATGCCAGATTGCCCATCCGGAATGGTTCACCAATGCGGATGTGGATAAAGAACGCGGCATCGAAACACGAAATGAACTCTTCAAAAAGCTCGCCGATACGCCGACAATTCTCATCGGGTCTCATTTCGCCGAACCAACGGCCGGTACCATCCGGAAAGATGGCGACAGTTACCGGCTGGAAACTGACGAGGACTAGCGCCTAGGCAACATTCGCTGCCAGCGTTTCAAGGCCAGCGGAAAACTGCTCTGCCGTGTCGTATTTCACGCCGCTTATCACTACGTCCACGCCGATTTCCTCCAGCGCCGCGAGTTTGTCTTGAACCTCGGCACGGCTTGAGCCAATGCGCCCAAACGCATAGACAGGCGCTTCGGTTCCCGCGGCTCTGGCCTTCGCCCTGAAATCCGCGATGGCGGGGGCAAGCTTCTCAACATCCGTGGTCATAGGGATCCAGCCCGCACCAAACTTAACCGCTCTGTCGACCGCATGAGGCGCGGCGCCACCGATGAAGATCGGTGGTTTCTTCGGCCGGGGTTTGAACAAGAACTCCTGGCCATTCGCCGAGACAACATCTTGCTCAAAGCAGGCATTGAGAAACGCTAACGTTTCCTCACTCACTTTCACGCGCTGAGACAAGGGCACCCCCACCGCATTGAATTCCGGCTTCATCCAGCCGATCCCAGCGCCCAAGACTAGTCTTTCGTCCGTGAGTTCCTGAACGGTGGCAATCCATTTCGCCAACGGAACTTTCGGCCGATACGGCAAGACAAGCACACCAGTGCCCAGAAGGATCTTCGATGTTTGTCCCCCCAGCCAGGATAATGTGGCGAGTGGGTCCAGATAGCGCCCGCCCGACCCTTCCGCGTCGCCCGGCGGAATCGCGATATGGTCCGTGATCCAAATCGAATGAAACCCGGCCTTCTCAGCCTCAATCGCGCAATGCCGCAGCAAGGCAGGCGTCGACTGTGTGCCCATGTTCCGCAAGGTAATGCCAACAGGTATCGTCATGGCCGAAGCCTAGCCGAATTAGGCAGAGCGGAAAATGATATTTGTGAGTGGCAACGTTACTATTATGCCCGCGGACGGATGACAAATGTCAGGGCGCCGGCAACCACGAAGGTCGCAAGATAGATGCTGATGACCAAGCCAAGCCCAAGGCTTGGCAGCACAGGGGCGATCCCGATGAGGATGTGCGCCGTGGTAATCAGGATTGCGATATTGAAGTAAGCAAGCTCTTTCGCCACCGGCGTTCGAAAGTCTGGATCAAGCATGCGCAACAAAAGCAAACCTGTACCGGTCGAACCGCAACAGCACCCGAATGACGCAAGGGCGCGTTCATAACCGAATTGGCCGCCGGTGCGGCTGAGGGCAAAGCAAAGGGCAACCGTAGCGAGGGTAACAAGCAGCGTCGTCGTCATGATCGGCACGAACAGGGCCGCCACCACAGCAACCTTGATGCTCATGAGCGTGCCAACAACCATTAAATCCACTGCTGTCCCGGTAATCACTCGCTGCGTATCGTCGTCAATGTAGCCCCCCCAAGCGAAGCGGTCGATAACGGCGCGCATCACCGCGCACACCACCAGTCCGTGCACGAAGAAAAGCTCGAATGAAACAAACAAACCTACTGGGACGTCACCGACTTTCACTCCCGCGAGCTGCGTTTGAAGGAAGGACAGCCAGACAAAGGTTAGAACGTAGGCAATGCCAAGCAACCCAATATGGAATGCGGCCGACTCCAAATTGCTGGGGTGCGTGACGAGGCGCCCTGATTCCGGGCGGCTGGCTTTCTGGTAAACGCCTTCAATGAACTCTTTAGCCAACTCCGCCTTTTTGTTGTTGTTGAGGCCCCGGCTAATAATGAACCGAGCTACCGGCACACCGATGATAAAAGACACGATAAAGCCAAAAGAAGCGTAGACAAGACCCGTGCTTGCCGCATTCGGAACGGCAAAGTTACTTTCCCATATGTTGCCTAACGCAAGCGCTTGCCCGGGCCCTTGTGTAAACCCATGCGCCACGATCATGCCCAGATAGGGACTGACCTCAGACGCAGATACTTGGTTGTAGGCTAGTATGACCATAAGGCCGATCATGGCTTGCATCACCAAGCTCATCGTCCACAACATGGCAAGCCAAACGCCGCCACGCAAATATCCTTGTCCAGAGGGCTGACCGGCCGGGCTGCCCGTCAGAACCAGCGACATAAAGCTCAGTGTAAAGAAATGAAACGTAAAGGCGACGAAGTCGTCCGACGTGTACCCAAAAGAAAGCCCCGTATTAATCAGGACAAATCCAATAGCGCCGCCAACAATGCTTGCCGGAATCAGAGAATTCTGAATAAGCGGCACGCGCATGCGTATGATGGCCCCCACGTACAGCATGGAAGCCATGAAGGCAAAAGCGATAACCCCTGGAAATGTGTCGGCCATCTGTTCTTTCCTTTTGCGGCCCAGACAGGTGAGAGACAGCGCCCCCCTAAAGAAACACTAGCACTTAGAAGATACTGGAGCACTTCATAGACTAAGCTGACGTCATTTCCTTTTCCGCAAGGAAACATCGGGATAGACGTTGCGGTAATTGATAGAGATCCGGCTGCTCGGCACTGCAGCGATCGAACACTTGAGGGCACCGCGCTGCAAACCGGCACCCTGGTGGCGGTGCCGACGGACTTGGAACATCGCCGATCGCTTCAACCCGAGCCGACCGGCTGCCGGGATCCATGGATGGGATCGATTTAAGCAAGGCCTTCGTGTACGGATGTTGTGGTGATTCAAATATGTCTTCCGTTTTACCTTCTTCCACCAACTGCCCCACATACATAACGGCGACATTGTCGGCAAGATAACGCACCACACTCAGATCATGGGTGATGAACAGATAGGTCAGGCCGAACCGTTCCTGAAGATCATTCAGAAGATTAAGTATTTGCGCTTGGATCGACACATCCAAAGCAGAGATGGACTCATCGAAGACGATAAATTCAGGCTCTACGGCCAAAGCCCTGGCAATACAAATCCGCTGCCGTTGACCACCGGAGAATTCATGCGGATAGCGCCACATCTGTTCTGGATCAAGCTGAACAAGCTTCATATATTCAGCAACCCGGGCTGTGATCGCGTCGGGATCCGTTGCAATTTTGAACGACTTGATACCCTCTGCAATCGCGTCACGTATCAGCATACGCGGGTCCAGGGAGGAGGCCGGGTCTTGAAAAACCAACTGCATACGCTGGCGCATCGCCAATAGCTGGTCGGGCGGCAACGCAGAGATCTCCGCCCCGTCAATCCAAATGCGCCCCGCCGTCGGTTCAATCAGACGCAGGATGGTCTTGCCTACTGTTGTTTTTCCACAACCGGACTCTCCCACTAGCGCGAGGGTCGTTCCCTTACGGATTTCAAAGTCGACGCCGTCTACCGCCCGCACATGACCAACAGTTTTTCGAAATACACCTTTCCGAATGGGGAACCAGGTCTTGAGGCCTTCCACGCGGACGAATGACTCTTGCTCCGCACCCGTCATGTGGCGGCTCCATCTTCTAAAGCATGGCAATAAGCAATATGTCCGTCTGTGCGTTCGATTTGCGGCGCAGGTTTATCCGCGCAATGCGCCAATCGAATGGGACAGCGGGAAGAGAAACGGCAACCGTCCGGCCACTCGGCTGGTGGCGGTACGACCCCTTCAATTTCGTGAAGGCGCTCACCTTTCTTCACCAGACCCGGAATAGCTTTCAGAAGCCCCTGAGTGTACGGGTGCGAAGCGCCCTCGAATAACTCCCGCCGCGGCGCGGTTTCGACCAAACGCCCCGCATACATAACGGCAATACGGTCCGCCAGTTCGTTCACCACCGCAAGATCGTGGGTGATAAGTAGAATACCGGTTTCGAGTTCTTCCTGAAGTTCACGAAGCAGGTCAATGATCTGCGCTTGAATGGTTACATCCAGCGCCGTCGTGGGCTCATCGGCAATCAGCATTTTGGGCCGCATGGCAATGGCCATCGCGATGACAATCCGTTGTTTTAGTCCCCCTGACAATTGATGGGGGAATGCATCGAACCGTTGGTCCGGATCCGGAATACCAACGCGCTTGAATAACTGTATAGTGCGGTCACGCGCATCGGCCGCTGACACGTCTTCATGCAGCAGGATGGCTTCCACCACTTGAGCCCCAACTGTCTGCACTGGATTCAGGCTAGACATGGGCTCTTGAAAAATCATTCCAATGTCGCCGCCACGCACTTTGCGCATCTCGGGCACATCCAAATCAAGCAAATTACGGCCCTGAAACATGAGCTTCGTTGTGCTTTCCACAAGACCCGGTTTCGGCACAAGGCGCATAATCGACATTGCCGACACAGATTTTCCGCATCCGGATTCGCCGACAAGCGCCAGCACCTCGCCTTTCTTGATCTGGAATGAAATATCCTCAACCACCGCAATGCGGCCGGTGGGAGACGGAAAGGATGTCCTCAGGTTTTGGACATCCAGCAGCACCTCACTCATTCGCGCTCCCTCAATGTCCTGGGATCGAGAATGTCACGCACCGCATCCCCCACTAGATTCACGCACAGAACCAAAACGAACAATGCGACAGACGCCCCGAAAAGGTTCCACCAAATGATTGGGTCGCGTGACAGCTCATCGCGTGCCTGATCAATCATCTGCCCCCAACTGCCGTCCACGCCGATGCCCAGATACGCCAAAATCGTCTCCGACAGAACCAAAGCCGTAAACAGCAACGCGAAGGTGATGACCATGAGATGGGACAAGTTCGGAAGAATGTGCCGCATAATGATGGTTCGGTCCGGCACGCCCAAGGCCCGGGCAGCTTGGACGTAGTCGGCCTCCCGGAGTTTGAGCGTTTCAGCCCGGGCAAGACGCGCGAAGGACACCCAGCTTGTGACACCAAGCGCTATACAAACCTGCACGGTCCCCTTGCCCAACGCTGTGATCAGCGCAATGAGCAAAAGGATGCCCGGAATGGCGGCCAGCGTCGACATAACAAAGAAGACAGCATCATCCAACCGCCCACCGAAATAGCCGGCGGAGACACCGAACAAAAGGGCGAGAGGAATAACAATCAGACTTGTAAGCCCGCCGACCAAGAGCGCTACCTTGACGCCTTTGAACGCCAGATAAAGAACATCGCGGCCAAGTTTATCCGTCCCCAACCAATGAGATCCGGGATGTTGCAGGTCCGCCCCACCGTAAAACTCCTTCGTTGCAAAAGGCGCGGAGTAGCTTTTTTCACGTGTGGTCTCGGGTGAAAAAATCCGATCGATGATGGAGCGCGGTTTGGACAAAGCAACAATGTCTTGGGTCTTGGTGGGGTCTACACCTCCTACCCAGGCAATCGAATCCAGGATGGCCACAAGGAAATAGAGCCCAACCACCGTGACCGCAATCGGCCGGCGCCGCCAAAGCGACTGCACCGATTCTCGCCACAAGCGGTTTTCGCGTACGTAATAAACCGCCCCCGCAACCAGGCCGAGGATAACAATGACAAGAAGATTAGATATCACCATTGCCGTTACTCCAACCGGATGCGGGGATCAGCAATCGTGTAGCTGATATCTGTAAGAATCTGTCCCGTCACAAAAAGTAGCGCGCCGATATAAACCATGGTGCGCAGCGTTGCGAAATCGTTGCCGAAGATCGCATCAATCGTGAGAGATCCAAGACCGGGAATGCCAAAAAAGGACTCGAGAAGGAGCGACCCTGTGAACAGGAACGGGATGGCCACAACTATCTGCGTCAAAATGGGGATAAGAGCGTTTCGCAACACGTGATTGCCCATCACGCGTATTTCACCGGCCCCCTTTGCCCGCGCCGTACGCACATAGTCTTTCGTGGTTTCCTCCACAAACACAGTCCGGTAGAAGCGGACATCCGCCCCTATTCCATTCACCAGGCCCACCAGGATTGGCAGCAGTAAAAACTTGTAGACGACGCTTGGTTCCGGGTCGAAACCCGATATCGGGAACCAATGGAGCACTTTCCCAATCAGAAACTGACCGCCGATAATGTAAAGCAGGATCGTCACGCTCATGGCCAGCATGCAAAGCACGAGCGCCATGCTGTCGATATAAGTTTCTCGGAAAAACGATACGAACAGCGACACTGTCACGGCAACAATCATCCCGCCAAGGAAAAGAGGCACCGTCAGCATGAGGCTTGGCCCCGCCCCTTCGCGAATGCGTTTCGAAATGAGGGCGTCATCCGCATCGCTTCGGCCAAAGTTAAACGTCAGCATACGCACATAGTGATCAACCAGGAGCGTGTCGCCATAACGCTTCACATTGAACAAGCCATGCTCCGTATTCAGTATGAGGGGCTTGTCATACCCGTGGTTCTTCTTCCACTGTTCGTAAACCTCTGGCGATGCGCGGTCGCCGACGGCTTTGCGCGCAATGTCGTCCGGATCCGTCACGGCAAAGAAAAGAACGAACAGAAAGAACAACACGCCAAGAACGGTGAGAAAGCCATAGCCGACACGGCGGATCACATAAGCCAACATGCCTATTGCCTTTCCCGATAAAATGTCTGGATGCCCGGCACCAGTATCGCGACAAATAGCGCGAAGATGACATAGAGCGGCCAGCGAATGGGCATGTTCCATTCGGCGCGATTCTTGGCACGTTGCTCAGCATCAATGTCCCAATATTTGTAGAAAGGGACCGACATGCCGAACGGTTTTACGTTCTTCATCCAGCCGTGATAAAGAATGTAGTTCTCGCGCGAGAACATTTCGATCCAAGGGCGTTCCTCGACCAGGATATTCTTCATTTCCCGAATGATCTCAAGACGCGTTTCGTCATTCTCACGCGTCTTCATCTGTTGGAAAAGCGCATCATATTCCGCATTTTGGAAGTTTGCCGAATTCGGGCCGTCACTCACTGAGCGCGCCTGACTGCTTTCCAGAAGAAACAGGAAATTCTCCGCATCGGGATAATCCGCCACCCAGCCCCAGGTGAAAATTTGGTAAGCGCCGTTTCTGACCTTTTCCTGAAACTGATTGTAGTTGGTGGCTGCGATCTCCACATCGATTCCAATCGTTCGCCAAGCATCTACAAAAAACTGAGATTGCAGCAAGCCACGCGATGTAGTGTCCGCCGTATCGTAAGTCAGCTTCAGTGGCTGCCCGGTTTCAGGATCAATACCGCCGGGATACCCCGCTTCTGCCAGAACCTTATTCGCTTTGTCCTTGTCGACGATGCGAAACGGGTTCTCAAAATCTTGTTCAAACCCATAAACGCCGGGCGGAAGCGGCGAATGGGCCAAGACACCGCGTCCATTGGTAAAGATGCGCTTGAACTCCTCCATATCGACAACCAAGCTCATCGCCTGCCGCAGTTTCCGCCCCTTGTCGCCGGCAGCATGACCGACCATGGGGTCATCCATATTGAAGCCGATGTAAAAAATGTCCGGTGAGACGGTCTTCTGGAGTTTAACGCCCTGCTCGATCATTTCTTCCGAAAGCTGATCGTTTTGAATGACCTGATCGAAGCTCTCCTGGATGATTCCAGAATAGTCGTAATAGCCTTGAAGGAATTTTCCGAACCGCGGTATGGCTTCTTTCTCGCGGCGAAACTCAACCCGGTCTATAAACGGCACCGGTCGCCCTACGTAGTCCGGATTTAGAAAGCCGTTTTCCATGTCCCCCGGCGCTCCTTCCGAAGGATAGACCGTTCCCGGTGCGCCCCGATGAGCCGGCTTTGTCCCCCACCAGTCCGGATTGCTTTCGAGCACGACACGGAATTGCTTTTCGTATACGGCCAGCTTATACGGCCCACCGCCAACGGGATGGTCGCGCAAATGCGGCCTGCCGCCTTCGCCATCGTAATAGACCACAGCTTCCCACGGCACAGGCGAGGTAAACTGCATGGCGAACCAATACAGGATTTGCGGATAAGGCTCTTTCAACGTCACTTCAAGCGTATGAGGATCAGGCGTTTGGAGACCTTCAATATCCAAGACCTTGTACTGATCATCGATGCGTTGTGAGGAAAAAGAAGGCTCGTCTTCTCTCGCTTTTGTCAGGGCTTCTGTGAATTCCTCGAAACCGGCGATCTTTTGAAACACGCTCACCACGGGACTGTTGATTGCGGGGTCCGCAACCCGCTTCAGCTGAAACACCACATCCGACGCCACGATTTCTCTATGTTCCGCGCCGATGAGCTCTTCAAAACACTGATCTTTTTGGAAATAGGCCCCTTTGCGCATTTCGAACGTGTAGCGCACTTGGCCGTTCGGCAGCATTTCCGCAGTTGGCACCTCCAACGCCAAACTCGACGTGAGCTCATATGGCCGCTTTAAATAGTGATACTCCAGCATTGTCGGGTAAATCACGCCGGTAAACTGATGCGACGATGTGGTGTAAGCCACCGCAGGATCTAACGTCTTCGGCGCCTCCGTAAAAGACGTATACAGAATATTGTCGGAAGAATCGGCGGCAGGATAAGGATTATTGTCGCACGCTGAAACAGCCAAAGCGATCGCACAGACGGCGATAACAGCGATACGTTTAAGGAAAAGATTGATCATGCGGGCAAGGTGATCTCCACATGATCGCCTTGAGCGATATGCCCGCCTTGAACGACACGGCAACACACGCCGCCCCGCCAATCGGGCGCCAACGCCTGCCTAAGACCGGGTTTGACTTTTTCCATAAGCTGGCACGGTTTGGTTTCTTCGGTTACTTCCAAAATCACATCACCAATCGAGATCCTAGCGCCGAGGGCCTTTGGATTTTCGGCGCCGTTAACCAAAAGACCAGCCCTGCGGCTTTCCCACGGTAAAGACGCGTTTAAATCTTCACAAGCGGCAAGCCAATCTTCTTCAAACAATACAGATACTTGCCGCGTTTTATTGCCGCCTCTTGCATCCCCCACAATGCCCTCATCAACCCGAATTTCGGCCTTGGAAATCAGCTCCATGGGCTGAAGTTGACGCGGCGTCACTGCTATTTTTTTCAGTATTCCCATGATTTTGGCCCCTTGAGCACCTCTTGAACACAGAATCAAACCTAATCCAGATCAAGAAAACGCGATTTCTACTATAGGCGATTCCAAAGAAACCAGGATGGTTAAAGAGAAGTTACAAATGACCGGACTTATGTCATTATTGGCACATAAAATGGGAGTGAATGATGGTGGTGAGATCTCGAATCGCTGTTCCGGCAGCGGCTCTAATGTTGGCGTGCTGCTCTACCGGATTTCAACCCGACACGCTTAAGTCAGATGAATCAGGCGTCACGGTTGAGTACGGCACCCGTTTCCATGATGTGAATCATGCGATCACGATTGCCAATAAGCATTGCGCGCAATACGGAAAACAGGCGGCGTTTCGGAAACGTCAAGGCGGACGCGTGGTAATCGCCTTCTTCGATTGCGTGGACATATATGAACGCTGGCTTCCGAAGAAGGATGGGGAAGAAGTAGCCGTTTCCCGGCTCTGATCGGGAGCCAGTTTAGCAGCCGATGAGCACCGAAAAGCCTGCCAACATAACGATCTCGGCAGATGACTATGGAGACGCCGAAGAGGCTCTTGCGCGGCTGTCGAAGGCCTATCTCGACCGTTTTGGCCACTACCCGCCTGTCCACCGCATGCCCAGCGAACTCGCAATTGCGTCGATAGAAGACGCGTTTAAATCCGGGGAACCGCTGGATCCGGAGCCTTTTACAGGCTCCGGCTGCAACTGCGCATAGACACGCTGCAGTGCTAAAACCGGCCATAAATTCTGATTTGAGGGACGCCACGGCTCTGAGGTATCAGAGACGCGGCCCCGAAGAGTACGCATCCGGGGCCGCGAAGGCGGGCTCTGGATAGGAGCCTTAGATACCGCCGCGACATGACGCCTGAATGACAGGCGGGTTGCATCTTCGTGACGATTTCCTCGTTTAGAGCGCTATTTGTCCAAAGTGAGCAGTTGCAAGCGGCCCCTATATCCTTAGGATGCGCCCATCTGAAGAACAATAAGTCTGAGACCTTTGACAATGCACGGAATGCAAAAACCCGAAACACGGTATGATTGGTCGCTGGAAGAAGCGCGCACCATCTTTAACCAGCCGTTTAATGACCTCCTTTTTGAGGCGCAGACCGTGCATCGTCAGCATTTCGACGCCAATGAGGTCCAGGTCTCTACATTGCTGTCGATCAAAACCGGCGGATGTCCAGAGGATTGCTCTTACTGCTCTCAGAGTTCGCATTTCGAAACCGGTGTCGAAGCTACGAAGCTGATGGATGTGGACGAAGTGCTCGAAGGGGCACGCCGCGCCAAGGAAGGCGGCGCCACCCGTTATTGCATGGGGGCTGCCTGGCGCTCACCGAAGGACCGGGACATGGACGCGATCTGCGACATGGTTTCCCAAGTGCGCGATATGGGCATGGAAACATGCATGACGCTGGGCATGCTCAGCGAAAGCCAGGCCCAACGCCTCTCGGAGGCCGGCCTTGATTACTATAACCACAACATCGACACGTCGCGGGATTATTACGATAAGATCATCACGACACGGACATTTGATGACCGGCTCGATACGCTGGAGCATGTACGCAGTGCGGGCATGAAGGTGTGTTGCGGCGGCATTCTGGGAATGGGAGAACAGGATCAGGACCGGGTTTCAATGCTGGTCACGCTGGCCAACCTCGACCAGCATCCGGAAAGTGTTCCGATCAACATGCTGATGAAAATCGACGGAACGCCATTGGCAAAAGAGGACGATGCGGATGCGCTGTCCTTCATTCGCACGATTGCTCTAGCGCGGATCCTCATGCCCAAATCCATGGTGCGCTTGTCCGCCGGCCGCGAACATATGAGCGACGAGCTGCAGGCCCTCGCCTTTATGGCCGGTGCCAATTCGATTTTCGTGGGTGAGAAACTCCTCACCACGAAAAATCCGGACAAGGAAAAAGACAGCCAATTGTTCAACCGCCTTGGTCTGTCGCCGATGCCGCTTACATCGACGCCGTCGTGACTTAAGGCACATGGCTTATGACTGGGCCATCAATCCTCGGCGCAGCAGCTCAGGCAGCTTGGTCTGTTTGAATTGAGCTGTGCCGGCCGCCAGCAATTGCTTGAACTGATCTAGCGATTGCACGGAGTCGTTTGGCCCAAGCTTCAAGTTTACATTCTTGTCTTGAAGAAGCTTCCAAACCGCTTCTTCGTTTTCGAATGCCATCCCGGCGAGAACCAATCGATCCATCCGGGAAAGCGTTATGCCGTTACCCAAGAATTGGGATGGAAATCCTACGTCCTGCTGATCTTCCAGTCTTTCCGACAATAGATATTTGTCCAATCTAGCGGGGTTGATCTGCCTTGTTGGTCGATCAAACTCGTCGTCATTCGTGCAAAGCACCAGCAACTGAAAACCCAGAAGATTTCGAATGGCGCGCCGAACCTCTTGTGGATTCCAGGATGCGGCCAAATCTTCGCAGAGACGCTCAATTGCAACTGGCTTGACAGCCGTCATCGTCAGCATCCGCTCATAAATGGGACTGCTTAAATCGACGGTCACCGTCTTCTGAAAATTCTTCAATAGAGCTTGATAATTGTTATGTCGAACCCCAAAGCAAAATAGACCTGACATCGCAAGATCATCTTTAGTCGGATTTTTCGAGTCTTCAGCTTTGACGAAAATATCATTGCGCATCGGTTCGTTAATCAGGAAGTTTTGAGCCTCTTCTCGGATCACAACATCGTTTGCATCACTCGCGACTCTTCTGAAAGCCTCCGACAAACTGGGCGGCGCTAGGTCTTCGAAAGTGATCCTGCGAGGGTCAGCAGATGCCAAGAATTGAAGGCCGTTCTTCCGGCAGTCTTCAAACACATCTTCAAACCATGTTTCTTGCTTATCTGCGTTGAACATGTCGTGCGCAACATACCGAATGTCGAGCTGTTGCTGCATTTCGATGAGCTTCAGTGCCGTTGGATTCGCTTCGTTGAACTGCGGCGCGCTGCGGACGATTGCTGCGGTCGCCTCAAGAGCTTGTTCCGCTTTGGTTAGATTGTCACCGTCCAGATGCGTTGCGAAAAGGTTGGCGATCTTACTGATCATGCGAATTTGAGCATTACCTGGAAGACAAGAATAATGGAGCAGAAACAGGCCGCCGTCTGCCAACCGATCTGAAACAACTTCCAGCAGCTCTTGTCTTTGTTCAGAGTTTAACCAGGAATAAACGCCAACAGCCGACGCATAACTGAGCTTGGGAATTTCTTCAGATGGTAAGGTGCGGAAGTCACATTCTATGAACCGAACGTTTTCAACACCACCTTGTTCGGCCGTATCTTTGGCGATCCTTATGTGTTCGGGGTTGATATCAAAACCATAGAAGAACGCTTGCGGATAGGAGGCCGCCAGCACGTTCAGCGTTTCTCCGGTGCCGCAACCAAAATCACCATAGGTAAAGCCGGATGTATCAAAATTAGAGGGCTGGCCAACGACACCAGCCATCGCCGCGAGATGGATCGGCGCTTGAAATCCATAAAAGCTTGATGGATAGACGACGTCTTTTGTGTATGTCGAACTCACAGATTTCCCAAAAAAATACCAGGGTGGTTTTGACCACCCTGGTACCTCAATCAATCAATCTTGTCGATTGGTCAGATCAGTACTTCGCTGAGAGCGTTACACCCCATTCGCGCGGCGGCGTGATGAACGCAAAGTCACCGAAGTCAACCAGACCGGAGAAGATGATGTTGCGGTACTGCTCGTTGCCGCAGTTCCGGCACCACAGCTGAACGCCGTATTTGTCATCATCCGTGTTGACACCCATTCGCGCGTTGTAGATCGAGTAACCGTTCTGAACACGTGTAGACTGCAATGCCGTCGACGTGTTGGCAGAACTGTTATACGCCCATTCACCGTGCAGCAAGCCAACGAGGCCTGTGTTCGGGATCGGACGGCGGTAGGTTGCCCGAAGCCCAGCACTATGCAGAGGTGCGTTGGTCAACCGGCTATCCCCAAGCGGTGTAGACGCATCCAAATTAAACGGCGCGCTGTATTCCGCGTCAGCATAAGTATACGAAGCTGACAGGTTCAGACCATCGATCGGGCTGACATTCAGTTCAGCTTCGATACCGGTCGTTGTCGCTTCTGGTGCCGTCAAAATGGTGAACGAGAACCCGGTGAACTGCAGGACTTGGAAATTCGAGAAAACCGAATGGAAGCCCGTAATGTTCAAGGTTGCCCGATTGTCCCAGAACCGAGATTTGATACCTACTTCATAGGTATTGTTCAGTTCTTCCGGGAACGTCGGATCCGTCGTGAAGCCAGCAGCCAATGCCGGGTTCATGGTCAATCCAGCCGCCAGCAATGCACCATCCGAGAACGGAGCAAACCCAGCCTGACCGCCCAACTGGTCAAAGTTCAGACCACCGGACTTGTAGCCGTGAGCAAAGCTCGCATAAGCACTGATTTCGTCCGTGAAGTTGACAGTCAGGGCAACCGCACCGATCCATTCGTCAGAGTCAGCGCTCGCATCAAACGGCAATGCGCCTTCAGTGATGAACGGGTTGATGGCAGTTGTCTGAGTGGTGAAGATGGCGCCGCCATCCTTGTCTTCCGTGGTGAAGCGTGCACCACCTGACAAGTTCAACCAATCGAGCAGGTCAATATCCAGGTGACCAAAGAGAGCCCGCGTCTTTGTATTCTGTCCAAAGACTTCATACTGAGCATCCCCAGGAGAGGTCGCCACACCAGCACCAAAGGCTGCTGTCACAACTGCAGGACCGATAACCGATGCGTCCTGACCGAACTCCAAACGGGCTTGCGTGCCAAGGTTTTCACTGGAGTAGTAACCACCGAACAGCCAGTTAACCGACTGAATGAGTGGCAGGTCGTTAAGTTCACCACTCAACCGAATCTCTTCCGTGAACAACTCAACCTGCTGCGCAGCAAACGGCACGTTGAAGTAGTCAAGACCAGTGAAGTCAACGTCATTGGTGCCGCCCAGGTCATACCGCTGGTAAGAAACCGTGTTGAAGAGCTCAACACTATCCGTCAGCTGCCAGGTAACATCGATCTGACCGTTCCGGTCTTCCTGACGTTCGCTAACCGGGAAGTCGTTCGTCGAGAACAGCGAATCGCGCTGGCTTGCCGAATTTGAAAAAGGTGCTGAACCAACCAACGCGCCATCCAAAACACCCGTGTTCGCTGTGTTCAGGAACGGTGTGTTATCGTTGAATTGAACGGCACCACAGCAAGATTCGTTTGCCGCGAAGTAATTACCGATCACCCGGACTTCAATTTCCTGAGTCGGCGTCCACAGCAACTGACCGCGGATGTTGTAACGATCCAGATCGTTAATGTCGTCGTTGGCATTGTTGATGTCCGTACCGAAACCATCGCGGCGGCTGTAATCAGCAGAAATACGGCCGGCCAGTTTTCCTTCAAAGATCGGGAAGTTCACGATGCCGCGTACTTGCGTACGGTCAAAGTTACCAAACGTCGCGCGAAGCTCTGCTTCGTACTCATCTAGCTTTGGCTTCTTGGTAATGATGCTAATGGCACCAGCCGTGGTGTTCTTACCGAACAGAGTACCTTGCGGCCCACGCAGAATTTCGATGCGTTCTACATCGGGGAAATCACCAAGAGACGCACCGGCACGAGAGCGGTAAACGCCATCGATAAAGATACCGACCGCGCCCTCAAAGCCAAGGTTGTTACCTGTTGTGCCTACACCACGAAGACGCAGGGATGTGTTCTGACCGGAAGATTGCGCCGTCTGAACGGAAAAGCCTGGGACTGACGTCTGAAGACTGTCCAGGTTGGTTACACCGGAAAGTTCCAACGCCTCAGCACTAAAGGCAGAGATCGAAACCGGAATGTCTTGAAGGGAACGTTCCCGCTTGGTTGCGGTAACGACGATCTCGTCAAGCTGGGCTTGAGCCATTTCGGCGGCCCCAACCGTACCAATAACGAGCGCCGCCGAACCCATTAGGGCCGACCGCAAATTCAATTTAATCATTTTTGTCCTCCCGACCCGGCGATGCCAAGGCCACTCGAATGGGCAGCTGACCAGGCTGCCTGTTTACGATATCGAGATCGCCCCCCTATCTTGAGCAACACCCGCCGGAATACCGAAATATTCCAGTTTTTTTGATCATTTCAGGTGCAGGAACTGCCCAATTGATAGGCTTTTGATCCTGAACAGGACGGTAAGGAGGATAATTTTATGGGTCAAGCGCGTGCAGATGCATTTTGACAACTCAGTGTCACACCGTTGTCATTTTACCACACTGGAAAAAGCGGCTGAATCTAACGATTAACCGCTTAAAAACTGGCTTTTTTTGCCGATCTCAAGGTCAAACGTGCAACCTTCAGATTATGTATCCAAGAAAAAGGGTTGGGATGGAAACCACCCCAACCACTAATTCTCGATTCGGGTCTTAATACTTCGCTGAGAGCGTCACACCCCATTCACGTGGTGGTGTGATGTAAGCGAAATCACCGAAATCAACCAGACCGGAGAAGATGATGTTGCGGTACTGCTCGTTGCCGCAGTTCCGGCACCAAAGCTGGAAACCATACTTGTCATCATCCGTATTCACCCCAACCCGTGCATTGTAGAGCGAGTAACCGTTCTGAATGCGGGTGGACTGCAGTCCGGTGGATGTGTTGGTCGAACTGTTGTACGCCCACTCACCATGGATCAGACCGACAAGTCCCGTGTTCGGGATCGGACGACGGTAAGTCGCGCGCATACCGGCACTGTGCAGAGGTGCGTTGGTCAACCGGCTATCCCCAAGCGGGGTATTAGCATCCAAATTGAACGGCGCACTGTATTCCGCATCGGCATAGGTGTAGGACGCCGATAGGTTCAGACCATCGATTGGGCTAACATTCAGTTCGGTCTCAATACCGGTGGTCGTCGCCTCAGGTGCCGTCAAAATAGTGAACGAGAACCCGGTGAACTGCAGGACTTGGAAGTTCGAGAAGACCGAATGGAAGCCGGTTACGTTCAAGGTTGCCCGGTTGTCCCAGAATTGAGTTTTGACACCCACTTCATAGGTATTGTTCAGCTCTTCCGGGAACGTTGGATCCGTCGTGAAACCAGCAGCCAATGCCGGGTTCATGTTCAATCCAGCCGCCAGCAATGCACCATCCGAGAACGGAGCAAATCCAGCCTGGCCGCCCAACTGGTCAAAGTTCAGACCACCCGACTTGTAGCCATGAGCGAAGCTCGCATAGGCACTGATTTCGTCCGTGAAGTTGACCGTTACAGCAACCGCACCGATCCATTCGTCAGAGTCAGCGTTCGCATTAAACGGCAATGCGCCTTCAGTGATGAATGGGTTGATGGCAGCTGTCTGCGTCGTGAAGATCGCACCACCCTCTTTGTCTTCCGTGGTGAAGCGTGCACCACCTGACAAGTTCAACCAATCCAGCAGGTCGATATCCAGGTGACCAAAGAGAGCCCGTGTTTTCGTATTCTGTCCGAAGACTTCATACTGAGCATCGCCGGGGGTTGTCGCTACACCAGGACCAAAAGTTGCTGTCACAACTGCAGGGCCGATAACCGACGCATCCTGACCGAACTCCAAACGGGCCTGTGTTCCGAGGTTCTCACTGGAGTAGTAACCACCGAACAACCAGTTGACCGACTGAATGAGTGGCAGGTCGTTAAGTTCACCGCTCAACCGAATCTCTTCCGTGAACAGCTCAACTTGCTGCGCGGAAAAAGGCACGTTGAAATAATCAAGACCGGTGAAGTCCACATCGTTGGTGCCGCCAATATCATAGCGCTGGTAAGAAACCGTATTAAACAGCTCGATATTGTCCGTCAGCTGCCAGGTCACATCAATCTGACCATTGCGGTCTTCCTGACGCTCGCTAACCGGGAAGTCATTCGTCGAGAACAGCGAATCACGCTGGCTTGCCGTGTTGGTGAATGGTGCAGACCCAACCAATGCGCCATCTAACACACCTGTATTCGCGGTGTTAATGAAAGGCGTATTGTCGTTGAACTGGACCGCACCACAGCAAGATTCGTTTGCCGCGAAGTAGTTACCAATCACCCGAACCTCAATGTCTGGCGTCGGCGTCCACAGCAACTGACCGCGAATGTTGTAGCGGTCTAGGTCATTGATGTCGTCATTGGCGTTGTTGATGTCGGTCCCGAAACCATCGCGGCGGCTGTAATCCGCAGAAATACGGCCAGCCAGCTTGCCGTCAAAAATCGGGAAGTTCACGATGCCACGCACTTGCGTACGGTCAAAGTTACCAAACGTCGCGCGAAGCTCTGCTTCGTACTCATCCAACACCGGCTTTTTGGTGATGATGCTGATGGCACCGGCGGTGGTGTTCTTACCGAACAGAGTACCTTGCGGCCCACGCAGAATTTCAATCCGCTCTACATCAGGGAAGTCACCCAAGGACGCACCAGCACGAGAGCGGTAAACGCCATCGATAAAGATACCGACCGCACCCTCAAAGCCAAGGTTGTTGCCCGTTGTGCCTACACCGCGAAGACGCAGAGACGTGTTCTGACCGGAAGATTGCGCTGTTTGAACAGAGAAACCTGGGACCGACGTCTGAAGGCTGTCCAGGTTCGTTACGCCAGCAAGTTCCAGAGCCTCAGCACTGAAGGCAGAAATCGAAACCGGAATGTCTTGAAGGGAACGTTCCCGCTTGGTTGCAGTAACGACGATCTCGTCAAGCTGGGCTTGAGCCATTTCAGCCGCACCGACTGTACCGACGGCAACCGCCGCGGTACCCAAAAGTGCGGAACGAAAACTAGGTAATTTCATCTTTTTCCTCCGGGCCTGTCGAGGTCCAGGCCAATTTTGTTGAGCAGGCTCGCAATTTTTTTGTGTCGAGCCCTGCAACCCCCTGAGATCCGGCTAATAAACCCTAAGCGAGGAAACTTCCCCGTCCGGATATGCCACTGAAACAACTTAGAAAAAGACAGCCGCCCGGATCCCAAACCTGAGCCGACCGTAGGCATGTTGCCAAAAGCGGTCAACGCGCCAACGCCCACATTATGCAACAAATTTAGCCATTGTGACGTGATTGCAACATTTGTGCATTTTTGCACATATGTTGATTCAAAAATGCCAACTATAGTGAGGCATTTTTGGACATCAGTGCGGCAATATTGAGCACCAATGCAGTTGACGTTAACGTAAAGCATGATGCTCTACCTCAACGCTCAAAGATGACCAGTTTTTTATTCTCTTAGGTGGTCGGACACGCCCGGTTTTGGCCCTCGGGCTTGAGTGTCGTTTTACACGCTCTGGTCGCGATTGAAAACGAGCAAGATTGCACGTGCTTTGCAAAACTTGTGCACGAATGCACGGCTACCATGGCCTTCCAACTAAACGACGCTCAATCGTTTAAGAATGCAGCCCTTAGCTCCGGAAGCCACATAACCAACGCCGCCCTAAAAGCTCGTATTGCTTCCAAGTGCAAGGCCGCATCATGTGGGTTAGATCTTGCCCTCAATCTCCCGAATAGCCGTCTTCACCTGCGCCTCACAGCCCGCGCTCGCCATCCAATTGAGCCGGGCGACAGCATCCTCTACATCGTTTGGAATGAGGCGAAGGGTGAAAATTGCAGGAGGTTCACCATCGACACTAATGGCGTAGGTCGCGCCATCATAGATCGCAAGCCCTTCCGGCCATGTGGCGCGGGTTTGCCACTCCCCCCATTTGGCTGCTCCTTCTTCGTCAGTCTCCTGGTCAACCACACGCGCCTCGGCGGAACGTTGAAAGGTGGGACGCAGAAGTTCCGGGGGCCTATTTTCGACGACGCACCAGGTGCCGCCTCGCATCACTTCCACGGCGGTTCCAGGCACTGTCGTATCCGGGGCTACAGCAGCCACATCGCCACGCACGCCCCCGAGGTCGGCTTCACCTTCACCGGACCGCATAATCATACGTTCCAGCCTGCGCATGATGGCCGGCGACGCCGGTCGGCCTTTCCCCCTAACGCGCCCGGAATGGGGCCCGCGCGCCTCCAGGATACGGCCCGACTGCGTTAGAAAGACCACGCGCTGGCCGCTCGCCAGCTTTATCTTCTGGTCTCTATCGACAGACATGCCGACACGCGCCGACGGCGCATTGGAACTCACAACAACCATGGTTTCAGCGCCAGCCGAGACAGATGAAAAGGTGATCAGCAAAACAGCAGCAATCGTGCCTGTGTAGATCTTTAGGTTGCGCCATATAGTCATCGTATCCCCCGCATCCCTCAATGCCGTCACAGCGCGGCAAGACAGAGTCTATTCTGAAAGGCTTTCCCCCTCAACGGGCCGTCTTCGATCGACACCGGCTTGGCACAAATGCCAAACAGCTCCATTCTAGCTTCATGATTTCCTTTCTTCGGCAACAGCTTCGGATCAGATCTGACAAGGACGTCTTTTGGCTGGGCCTAATCGCTCTATTGGCCGCCCTTATATCTGCCCTTTTGCCGACAACGCCGGTCTTTACCCATGCAATAGAAATGTGGGCACGCGATGCACGTATCGCGCTCACAACGCCCCCGGAGCCACAAAATGAAGACATCGTCATCATTGCTCTGACGGACGAAACCTTAGATACGCTTCCCTATCGCTTGCCGGTTGACCGCGATTTCATGGCAGACGTGATCACCACACTGAAAGATGCGGGCGTTCGCGCGATCGGCATCGATAGTTTGTACGACCGCACCACGGAGTCCGACAAAGACGCACGTCTCCTGCAAGTGCTGCACGACACGGATATCCCCATCGTGCCGATCTGGGCGGGCGAGAAGTTTGGTGTTGTGGGAGAACGCCGCAAAATACTAGAGCAATTCATCGGCTCGGGACCTTCCGGACACGGTGTCATTTTTCATGACCGCTTCGACAGAACGGCCCGACGGCAAAAGCCGTTATGGGACCCAACAAGTCCGTACCCGTATCAATTTCAGGCAGCGGTCGCCAAAAGCGTTGGTGTTTCTGTCCCGCCACACATTGTTCCCATCGCTTGGCGAGGTGAAACAAAGGACGGCGCATCGCATTTCAGGTCTTATCCGGCCCATTGGGTCGAGAACGTTCCTCGAGAATGGCTGGAAGGTAAGATTGCATTGGTCGGTGTCGACCTGGTTGACATAGACCGTCATCGCACGCCGTTTAATGTCTTACCTGGGACGCCGCGCATGTCCGGTATTGAGATACATGCCCATGCTCTGGCGCAACTGCTTGATGGCCGATCCCTTTGGGTAACCGGCCCGGCCGCCAACGCACTCATTGGATTGGTTGCAGGGCTAATCGGTATCGTATTGGCCCTGCTGCGAGCGCCGATGTCCCTGAAGGTTTTGATCAGCGTTTCACTTATCCTTCTATTCTGGATCAGCGGCTTTGTGATCTACCGAATGAGCGGCCCACTTTATCCACTCTTCATGCCTGCCCTTTCTTTTCTAACAGCCATTGCCCTTACCAATGTTTTTGATGGACGCCGAGAGCGAGAGAAACGCGCCTTTATTCGCGGTGCGTTTGCGCGTTACGTGCCGCCCGGGATCGTGACGCGGCTCGACCAAGACCCCTCTCGGCTGCAGTTGGGCGGCGAACGGCGAACACTCTCAGTAATTTTTACGGACCTTGCTGGCTTCACCTCGTTCAGTGAGGGCCTCGATGCCAAGACACTTGCCGAGATTATCAATGACTATCTGGATGGGGTCGCCAGCATCATCCTCGCTCATGGTGGCACCATCGATAAGTTTGTGGGTGACGGCACGATGAGCTTTTTCGGGGCCCCCGAATCCCAAACGGATGATTTTGACCGGGCGGTCGCCTGCGCCGTCGCCATCGACAAGTTTAGCGATGCATTTGCCGAAAAATGGTCCGCCCAAGGATTTAAGGTTGGGGAAACAAGGATCGGCCTCTTTTGCGGTCCTGCCGTGGTGGGCAATTTTGGCGGCAAGGACCGGTTCGACTACACGGCTTTGGGTGACACGGTGAACACCGCAGCCCGTTTGGAAAGTGCAAATAAATACACCGGCACACGCATACTCATAGGGGCGGACGGACCGTTGCCCGACACACAAACAGGTCTAAGGCCCGTCGGGAACCTTATCCTAGCCGGCAAGCGGGAGCCTATCGCCGCATTTGAACCTGCAAAGAAAGAAGATGACGAACGGCTTTATCTGTCGGCTTATGACGCTCTTGATCATGACGCAGCGCAGGCGGCAGAGCGGTTCGAAACACTACTCCAGAAGTCACCCGAGGACCGGACTGCCGCATTTCATCTTGAGCGGCTGAAGAACGGAGAAACCGGGTCGACCATCTTACTCAAAGGCAAGTAACAGTTGTCACCGAAAGCCTAAAACTCGCCTCTCAAAGCAGGACTCGCAGCGGCGGATTGGAACGCGCGTTCGATCTGAGCAAAACGTTCTTTCAACAGATCCCAGTTTTCCGGGTGTGTGAAAATGTAAAACTCTTTATCGCGAATGCACTCCACCACGCGGGCGCCGACAGCCCTTGGATCGATACCCGAATTGACAAGATTGGCAACATCTTCCGCGGCGTTGTCGCCCACTTCAAGCATGCGTTCTCTCGGCCCGCCATATTGCGATTGACGGGTTCGGCCACTTTCATGAATCCGTGTACGAACAAAAGCGGGGCACAGGACCGAAACCCCCACATTTGATTCCAATAGTTCCAAATGGAGCGACTCCGACATCGCGACCACCGCGAATTTCGCCGCACAATAAGGCGACATATTTGGCGCTCCGAACATGCCCGCCATAGATGCCGTGTTCACGATATGCGCCTCTTCGCCGTGAGATTTCAAATGCGGCAGAAAGGCTTCGATACCATAGACCACCCCCCACTGATCGACCGCGATGGTCCACTCCCAATCCGCGGGATCAATTTCGCCCATGGGTCCGCCGGCGCCGACACCGGCATTATTACAGACGATATGCACTTTGCCGAATTCGGAAATTGTCCGTTCCGCCGCTTCGTTCACGGCATCACGCACCGCCACATCGCAGACGAGTGTACGCACCTGCCCATTTGTATTGCCCAGCGACTCCGCCGCCTTACCCAAAGCGTCTTCTTCGATATCGGCCAGCATGACATTCATGCCTTCCCGCAAGAACGCTTCTGCCATGGCGTAGCCAATGCCACTTGCGCCTCCGGTGACAAACGCGGTTTTCCCTGCAAAGTCTTTCATGATTATGCCGCCAACTTTCTTTCTAGCTTTTCGAAATCGTCAATCAATTTGGCACCATCAGACATAGCGCCAAGAAGCTTGTGAATATTTTCGCGCGACTGCGCGCGCGCATTGTCGTGATTTGTTTCCGCATGCCAGCGGACCATTCGGTCCCAGACAGGATCGATGACCAGCTTACCCTCGATGGCACCCCCATCGATCGTCTTAAACGTCAGACTGCGCAGCTCGGAAATTACTGCTTGCAGATAAGCCACGTGGATAGCCTCATCCGTCCGTATACGATCGACCAGCTCTGCCGCTTTCAAGGCATCATCGCGGCGGTCGGTGAAGGCATTCGGGTCTTGCGCAATGCCACAGCAGAAACTGAAAAAATTCTCGGCGCGCACCTCAATCATGAGGACATTCATCAATAGAACGAGCACCTGTTCATACTCTTCCGGGATCTGAGGCATCTCCCGCCCATCGACCGGCCGCGAAAGGCTCTCGGGAATTTCCGGGAGCGGGTATTTGTCCTTACCGAAAAGAAGATCGCGCACGGCAAACCACATGGCGTCATGGGCCCCGACACCGCTATCGGGATCGCCGCCCTCATCCAAACCATGGGCAAAAAGAAGTCCTTTATTCAGATGGCCGACAGCCATCTCTGAAATGTTTTCTTCAACGATCTTTTGAAAGTCCGGTGCAACGAAATCGCAAAGCAGCCGCCCCCGCGCCTCGATCACACCGGTGATGGTGATTGAATTCCAAAGGCTTTGGCCCACATCATGCGCGAGCAGGAATTTTTGCTGCTCCAGATTCGGGTAGCTGCCTCGCGACATCAATGTCACATCCGCATCGATTAACGGCCAGCCGCGCTTCTTCAACGCCTCCCCCCAAGCGCGCACAGCTGGCCAACGGTGCAAGGTGCGCGGCGAGATATACTTCCCCTCAACATCGAAGCCGCCATGAAGCGGATAGCCCGCCTCCACCTGCGGCGTGGCATAAGCATGGTCGGCCATGAGATCTTCACGGGAATATGAAAGCTGCGCCATAGTTTCCTCCGTGGCCGCCTTATGGTTTTGGCGGCTCGTCTTTTTGGGGCTGCAATGCACGCACGATGAAGAGGGTAAGCGTGTCGATAACGGTTTGCTCCGGCACATTTCGCCGGGTGGCGTTCCGGAAAGCCTGATAGATCAGTCCGGGAATAGCGTGGCCCACTGTTTCCATATGAAATCCGGGATCCACCAATCCATCGGCGACGGCTTCCCGAATACGTTCGGCCCAACCGTCGCCCCAAATATCCATGATGGTTTCTTCAAGTTCGGCCTCGGCGCCGCCGCCGATCACTTCCATATCCGCGACTGTCGCCCGCAGCACCCCCGGGTGTTTCGCGGCATAGGCAAAGATCCCGGTCAGGGTTCCGCGAATAAAGGCTTCAAGCGTCGTGGCTGTGGCATTGAACTTATCGACTTCTTGGTTCAGCTCTTCGCGGGCTTCTTCCACAAAGGCAAGGAAGCACGCGCGCTTATCTCCGAAATGCAGATAAAACGTGCCATGGCCGACGCCGGCGGCTTTCGAAATATCTTGCGGGCGCGTATCGTGATAACCTCGCTCAATAAACAATTGCCGCGCCGCTTCAATCAGCCGGCGGCGACTTTCAGCCTTGCGTCCCGATGGTTTTCTTTCTAGCGTCTTTTCCATGAACCTGCCGTGTTGACCTGATTTGCAATCCTTCTGCAAAACTGACAATTTGTCAACTTACGGCTTTGTGATCGCTTGCGATAGGCCCCTTGCTTGTGTCCGGGTAGCGAGTCGATAGGATGCCATTTTCAAATTCATACTCCCCAACGAGGCCTCCATGCTGACAAGATCGCCGCAAACCCGCGCTCTCGCCGCGAAAGACACCCTTTCCAAACGCTTGGTTTGGATGGGCTTCATTACGTTCTTCGTCGCCCTTTGCGCATTGGCCCTGAACAGCCAAGCTTTCGCCGCAGGCGGCGGTGGCGGCTTCTCCGGCGGCGGTTTTTCGGGCGGCAATTCGTCCAGCAAGCCGTCAAAACCGAAGGGCCCCACCAGCACCAAGGCCTATAAGGATGCGGTCAAGCTCATCAATAATGAGCAATACAGCGAAGCAATCTCCAAACTTCTGCTTCTGAACGCCACCCAGCCCGGCGATCCGGACGTGCTGAACTATCTGGGCTATGCGCACCGCCAGCTCGACAAAAATGAACTGGCGCTCGAATACTACATGCAAGCGCTTGCAGCTAAGCCGAAGCACAAAGGGGCCAATGAATATCTTGGCGAGCTTTATCTCAAAATGGGCGAACTTGAAAAAGCCGAAGCCCAGCTTGAAAAGCTCGACGATATCTGCACCTTCGGATGCTCCGAGTACAGAGAATTAAAGGCCAAGATCGCCGAATACAAAGAAGCCAACCAAAGCCCGTCTTAAGGGTTTTAAAGTCCTCCTGTTACGTACAACACCTGGCCCGTGATCCATGAAGACGCGGGCGAGGCCAAATACACCACGGCGGCACCGATATCCTCTTCGGTGCCGTATCTTTTGAGTGGGATACCGATCTGCTCTTTGAGCTTCTCTTCTTTTTCTTTCGTGTCGGTCCCCATGCATTCAACGAAATTCTGTGTGGGGATCGGCCCCGGCGCCACCGCATTGATGCGTATATTGGGCGCAAGCTCCCGGCTAAAGGTCGACGTCAAACTGTTGACCGCCGCTTTCGAGGCCCCATAGGGCCCGTTCATGAATTGCGGCCCGTAGGAAGCACGTGACGAAATGTTGATGATCGCCCCATCGGCCTTGCCGATCGCTTTTGCAGCCGTCACGCAGCCAGCCCATACCGCCTTTAGGTTCAAGTTCATCTGCTGATCCCAATGATCCGGTTCCGTACGCGTGAGAAACCGAGGCGTCGCATCGGGAATACCGCCTGCATTGTTCACCCAGACATCCACGGAGCCAAACGCGTCCTTTGCGGATGCCGCCAAGGCATCTAGCTGCCCTTGATCGGTCACATCCGTTGGGCACACCAATGCTTTGCGGCCAAGCTTCTCAATCTCCGCTGCCAGCGAGTCGAGGTCATCTTTGCTGCGTGAAGCCACCACCACATTGGCGCCCGCTTCGGCAAGCGCCAAGGAAATACCCCTGCCAATGCCCTTACCGGCCCCCGTTACGACGGCGGTCTTTCCGTCCAACCGAAACAAGTCCAAAACAGCCATTCTGTGCTTCCTTTCCTATTACCACCGGGACAGACCGCCCCGCCGTTTTATGCATTAAGCACCGACCACACTTTTTCCGGCGTGATCGGCATATCGATATGCGTAACGTTATGTTCCTTCAGTGCATCGACGACCGCATTCACATAAGCGCCAAGGGCACCCACTGTTCCGGCCTCGCCGCACCCTTTGATACCAAACGGGTTCTTCGTACACGGAACTTCATTGTAGGAAAAATCGATCATGGGAAAATCATCTGCCCGCGGCATCCAGTAATCCATGAAGGTGCCGGTGAGAAGCTGACCGGTTTCATCATAGACCGTGTTCTCACCAATCGCCTGCCCCAGTCCTTGAATGATGCCCCCATGGACCTGCCCCGCCAGCAAGAGCGGGTTTACAACGGTGCCGAAATCATCCACAGCCGTGTAACGGTCGATAGACGTAACGCCCGTTTCGGGATCGATGGTCACCTCGCAGATATGGCAGCCATTGGGATAGGTATTGCCTTCCTGCTCATACACACCGTCGCCAACGAGCGCCTGGATATCGTCCGCATCGGCCTGTGTGGCCGCAATCTTGGCCACGTCGAACAAGCCAATCGATCGGTCCGTACCGGCAATTTTGAAAGTACCGTCGCCATAGACAATGTCCGCCGCCGCCGCTTCCAATTCGTTGGATGCGATGTCCTTGCCCTTCTCGATCGCATCATTGGCCGCCGCCGTGGATGCGCCACTGCCGAGATAGGCCGACCGCGACCCGCCGGTCCCCGTGCCATTGGCTAATGTGGCCGTGTCGCCGCTGCGCACGGTGATGCTTTCAAAAGGCACTTCCAGTTTATCCGCGACCACTTGCGCAAAGGCGGTTTCGTGCCCCTGTCCTGTGGACTGTGTGCCCACCCAAACCGTTATGGTTTCGTCCGGGTTGATTTCAATTTTGGCGTATTCGATGTTGGAACCGCCCGTGCGTTCCACGTAGTAAGACACGCCGAGACCACTAAGCAGACCCTTTGCCTGACGTTCCTTCTGCCGGTTGGCAAAATCTTCCGCATCCGCCTTCTTATAGGCATCTATCAGATTGGCTTCGAATTCACCGCTATCGAAATTCACGCCCGATGGTGATTCATAGGGCATTTGGTCCGGCGCCACGAAATTACGCTTGCGCAAATCGTCGGCCGCAATGCCCAATTCTCTTGCCGCCGTATCGACCAGCCGCTCGATAATGTAGCTTGCCTCCGGGCGCCCCGCGCCACGATAGGCATCAATCGGCGTCGTATTCGTCAGCACACAGCGTACATGATTATACTGCGTCGGAATATTGTAGACGCCCACATGCATGCCGACAGCGGCCAAGGTGGGAATCGCGGGACCGAATTGCGACCCATAAGCCCCCACACCGCCAATCGTATCCATGCGCACGGCGAGAAACTTGCCGTCGCCATCAAGAGCCAATTCAGCATTGGTGACCTGATCCCGCCCTTGGGTATCCGTCAAAAACGCATCGGACCGCTCACCGGTCCATTTGACCGGCCGTCCGATCTCTTTTGCCGCCCAGACCACCAACGGATATTCTGGGAACATGAACCCTTTCATGCCAAATCCGCCACCCACGTCTTTGGTCACCACACGGACTTTTTCTTCCGGAATATTGAGGATCTGATTGCAAAGCTGCCGGCGAATATTGAAAACGCCCTGGCTGCCTAAAGTGAGCGTGTATTGGTCCTTCGCCGCATCATATGACGCGGAGGCGGCCCGAGGCTCCATCGAATTCACAACCAGCCGATTGTTGACCAATTTCAACTTGGTTACGTGAGCTGCGGATTTAATGGCATCGTCCGTTTTTGCTTCATCGCCGAACTCCCAATCGAAACACACATTGGAGTCGCCATCTGTCCAAGCCTTCACGGCGTCTGGGGCGGCAGCGGCCTCCGTGTCGGCAATCGCGGGAAGGTCTTCATAATCAACGAAGATAAGTTCGGCAGCATCCTTCGCCTGATTGGGCGTCTCGGCAATCACCATGGCGACAGAATCGCCCACATACCGCACAAAGTCCTTTTGAATCAGCGGCCTTGGCGGCAATGCCATGGGACTGCCGTCCCTATTCGGCAGAACGGCCACCATGCACGGAACGTTGCCCAGGCCTGCAGCTTCGATATCGGCGCCTGTGTAAACCGCTATGACGCCAGGCGCAGATTTCGCCTCGTCAATATCGACGCTCTTAATCCGGGCATGCGCCATCGGGGAACGCAGCATATACGCATGTGCCTGATCCGCCGCGGACGCATCGTCGGTGTAGTCACCCTTGCCGACGACCAATCGATTGTCTTCGGTGCGGGGGACGGGCTGGCCAACGCCAAACTGAACCATAATCAAACTACTCCATTAACGGTCTTCATTTGTGAAGAGGATCGAGGCCGGCGCAACCTGCCTAAAGAGACGGGAACTCGCCTCAACGTTGCGCCAATTATGGGCAAAACGATGGGCGCATGGGGTTCATCCAAGTTTTTCAGCATCACCCCTCTCCCGGACGCGCAAATTCGGGGAGCCGAAAGTGAAAACCTGGCTTCCGTTCTTATGATTTTTCGGTCCATATTGGGGGTCGGGGTGAGTAATTTTAGCTCAACAACTGCTGTCGGTGCATTTTCGCGCCGGCGAAATTTTCTCAGTAAAGATACAGTCATTCATGGTGCGTCACAACAATAAGCTTTTTGCAACAGCCGCTCTGGCCGTGCTCATCAAACTAGGGGGCTTATGCCATTCCGCATTGGCCAGCGATTGCGCCCAGCCTCTCTCGGAGCTGCTGATCGGATCCGATAAAGCCGAAACGGCGAACGCCGTCATTGAAAACTCAAATGGCTTTCTTGTTTTTGGGGCCCGCACCGGCAAAGACAAAAAGTCTCAAGCCTTTGCATGGGGCCTCGACGTTTGCGGTGACCTAAAGTGGAAAATGTCGCTGGCATCCGGAAGCGGCAGCAACTTCCTTACAGGCTCGTTGTTGCCTGATGGCAACGTATTGCTCGGCGGGTCCGCGCAAAGTTGGGACACCCCCCTCAAAAGCGATGCATTGATCGTCAAACTCGACAAAAACGGAAACAGGCTGTGGAGCATGCCGTTTCAGGGCGAACAAAACCTCGCGGTGACCAACTTGTTGCCACGTGGCAAAGCTGTAGTAGCAGTGCTGCAACCCTACACACGCAAAACGGATGGCGAAGCGCCTCAAAAGCTGAAGCCAGAGGAAGAACGCCCCATTTTCGTGACGATTGACGCCAGCGGCGCTTTGATCGATCAATTTACTCCGCTTGCGGAAGAAAAAGCGAAACTGTTTCATATCTCCGAAATCCCCGGCACGTCGAAACTTCTGGCCTCTGGCCGTTTCTCCTATTTCGGCCAACCGACCCGGCCCGGCATCTGGGAAATTGACCGGGAAGCGGAAACAGCCAAGCGCCTGTATAGCGGAGACACGATTGGTCTTTCGTTTGGCAGCCACAGTGATGCGCCCAATACACAGCATACGCTGTTGTGGCGCAGCCGCCTTGGCCCCAATGCCTCGGGGGACCCAATCAGCCTGACGCGCTTGGATGATGGCCTGCCCCAGGAGATTTGGACCGTGCCCCGCACGGCCTCGGCCACCCTGCCCGCTACGAGCTTGCGTGCCAGCAATGGCGACTTCGTCGTTGTGCTTCAATCATTTCCAAAGAAGGAAGCCGATGTCACGATCTCGGTATCGCGCATCTCTTCTTCCGGCAACCTCATATGGAGCACCTCTTTCGTGCGTGCCAATGATTCTGCGGTGACCTCGATCATTCAACGGTCCGATCGGACATTCTTACTCGCGGGGCGTACCAAGAAAACCTCATCGAAAGATGGCGATGTTTGGCTGTTAGCGATGGGAGCCGATGGCGCTATGCAAGAAGGCAAAAATTCGTCCCGGTTTTGAAGATTTACACCGACATCCGCTGCCTCGTGCATAAAATCAGAATGAAGTGTTTGAAGTTGCATAACCCTGCGATTGCCTTCACAGTTTCAAAAAACGAGGGAGAGCGGCCTGATGGGTGTGAAAGTGTTCAAGAACTTCTTCACCACCAAGGAAGAAGTGATGCAGGATCTCATTAAGACAGGTATGTGGCCGACGACCTATGTGTCAGAGCCATCCGCCGAATTGCCAATACATTGGCATGACGGTGAAACCCATGGCTATGTCATGGAAGGCAGCACCTATGTCATCGATGGTGAAAGCGGAGAAAAACTCACCATTGAAAAAGGCGACAAGTTAGAGCTGCCTGCCCGTGTCCTTCATGCGGAGGGTGAAATTAAGGAACGCGTCGTCTACATCGTCGCCGTGCCCGGTCCGTACAATTTTGCCGAGTTCTTCGAAATGAAAGATCCAGCGCTGTTGGAACAATGACCGACTTGGAAGTGGATGAGTATCCCTATTTGAAATACCCATCCCGTAAGTTGATGCCATGTTCCAGATAGGCCTTTAGAGCGCATTGCATCTGCGTCCAGCCTTGGCAATTGCCGTAAGACGATTTCAGGCCGTTGGGCGTTGCGCGCCACCCTTCCTCAGCAATGGAGACGATTGTCCGGCCATCGTCGGTGGGTTCGAAGCGCATGGTCACAGTGGAATTGTAGATTTCGTCTTTCTTCTTATCCACATCTTCAGCCTGCCATTCCAAAACAATCCTGCGGTCTTTTTCCACCTCAACCACATTTACCGGGAAGGCCCCCGGGAAATCATGGAAGTCCCAAACCACCGTTGTCCCCTCTTCGATGCGTCCTTTGGCACCACCGGTCGTAAAATAGGCCGATAGCTTTTCCGGATTCACCACCGCCTCAAAAACGTCCGGCACCGGACGGTTGATGCGCGCTGTAACTTCGAATTTCAGATCCATCATTTCCTCCTTGTGTGGATATTTATTATGTTATATATTTATAACATGTCAAAGACAAAAAACGATGACAAGGTTTTCAAGGCTCTTGCCTCTCCCTTGCGCCGAGACATGCTGGATGCGCTTAAAGATACCCCACAAACCACCGGAGAATTATGTGCCAGGTTCAGCCGGCTTGATCGATGTACGGTCATGCAACACTTGCGGGTTTTAGAGAGTGCGGATCTGGTCCTGGTAAGACGCCAAGGCCGCGTCCGCTGGAATTACCTGAATGCCATTCCAATCAAACAGATTCATGACCGCTGGATCGGCGCTTATGCCGCGCAGGCTGTAACCCTGCTTGACCGCATGAAAAACGATATGGAAGGCGAGAGAGTGGGCACAGGTGATTAGGCTTTGAAAAGCCTTTCGGATACCGTTTCACTTGCGCTCGTCCCGGTCGCGTTTTCGCGAACCGGGATCTTCCAGTATTTGGCACGAGATTCCTGCATGCGCAGGAATGAGCGGAAAAGAGATAAAACTACCAGAGTACTTCTCAGCTATATTTAACCCTGAAGAGACATCATCATGCCCCCCTGAACAGGCATGGGCGACATTCTCAACGAACTTCAATCCGTAGGCCAATCTTTTTTCGTATATGTCACAATTTGGTGCTGGCGAATGCGCAACATGGCGTAGCCAAAGCCGCCACCAGCCAAAACTGATGTCACCACGGCCGCCAGGGGTGACATATAGGCTTGGTTCTGCCAATGACAGAACCACATCAGCACACCCCACAAAAAACTGAATAACACACCTTGAAGAAGCGCATATCTCAGGGGCGCCATTTGCGAATGCCCAAACATCTCTACACTACTCTGCCCGCAACACTTCCTTCGCATAAAACATGGCCGCCCCTAATGCCGCCTAAAAGAACAGCCCCAAAGTCTCTTCAAGTTTGACAATAGTTTTCTGCGTTTTCTTGTGACGCAGCGGTCCCCTTCGTCATTTCGGCGCAAACACACCATTACTTGCAAATGCGCGAAACCGCCATTATATATCCACTGGATACTTATGGAGATTTACCATGCAAGAGATAGTGAAATACGCTTTCGAGGACGGCATTGCGCTGATCCGAATGGACGATGGCAAGGTCAACGCGATGTCGACAAAGATGTTTGAGGCCTTGAACCATGCCCTCGATAAGGCGGAGGCCGACAAGGCAATTACGATCATCACTGGACGAAACGGACTTTTCTCCGCCGGGTTTGACATGAAACAGATGGCGCAGTCGGCCGAAGATCTGCACGGCGTGCTGAACGCTGGCGCCGAATTGTGCATGCGCCTTCTTTCTTTCCCAATGCCCACGATCGCCGCCTGCAACGGCCATGCCTTTCCTATGGGGGCGTTCATCATGATGTCCTGCGATTACCGCATTGGAGCCGATGGGCCATTTCGAATTGGCATGAACGAGGTTCTGATCAATATGACCATTCCAAGTTTTGCGGTTGAGTTGGCGCGTAGCCGTCTGACGGCTGCGCATTTCAATCGGACGACTTTGACAGGTGAGATGTTTTCGCCCGAAGAGGCCGTAACTGCCGGGTTCTTAGATGAAACGGTTGCACCGGAGAAACTCATCGACCGAGCGCGTGAACAGGCGGAAGCCTTCAAGCCTGTTATGCAAAAGCATCATCACGCCACGAAATTGCGCGTGCGGAAGCATCTACTCCGTATAATGAGGGAATGTATTGACGGCGAAATAACCTTCGAAAATGCCGCCAAGGCCTTTGCCTAGAATTGCCAGATTTCGGTTGCCATGGCGTCGGTAAGACAGTCATATGCTTTCATGTCATCGACAAAACGCAGCACATACCGCCATGGCGATCTTGAAAATCAAGCAACCAAAGCGGCCCTCAAGATCATTGAGAAAGAAGGAGCCGACGGGCTGAGCCTGCGGCAGGTGGCGGCCCAAGTGGGTGTCGCCCATCGCGCGCTTTACAATCACTTTTCGGACCGCGACGGCCTATTGGACGCTGTCGCGACATGTGGCTTCAATGAACTGGCTGACACGGTTGACCGGACTCGAAGCCAAAAAGCGTTCATCAAAGCCTATGTGGGATTTGGCCTCAGCCGCCCTCACCTCTATGGGCTGATGACGAATAGGCCCCATGCCACCATGTCGGAGACACCCCCATTGCAGACGGCGGTGCACCGGGTGATTACCAAGGCTTGGAACCTGTTCGGGGACCCGGAGGGATCATCCGCCCAAAACCGTAAGACCGTGATGGCCATCTATATGTTGCTTCACGGTGCCCTTTCACTGCGTGGCAATGGCATTTTGGATTTGGAAAGCGATCAGACCCTGATTGCGGATTTGACCGAAAGCGCCACGCGGATCAGCAGGGCCGACAAACCCTGAATGGAAGGCATGAAAAAACCCGGAACGCAAAGCGCCCCGGGTTGATGCCGCTAACTGATGCGGAAATCTAGTCGCGGTAGCTTGGGTCTTCACGATCCAGCATGCGCAGCAAAGCCGGCCACGGTAGTTTGCCGAATTTGCCGCTCGCGTAAATGCCATCCATTTGTTTAGCCACAACCTCTGCGGCCCCTTCGGGCGGCATGTTCGGCGTGGCGCCCGACAGCGCCTTGATCTGCATGGTGCAAGCCCGTTCAAGGAAGAACATGGACAGAAACGTGCTTGCGCAATCGACACCGCAGGCCAGCGTGCCGTGGTTGCGCAAGATCATCATATATTTGTCGCCCAAATCCGCGACCAACCGCTCACGTTCGTCGAGATCCAGCGCAATACCTTCGTAGTCATGATAGGTAAGCTGGGGAATGACTTGCATGGCGTGCTGCGTTAGAGGCAACAGACCTTCTTTTTGCGCCGATACGGCCACGCCATCATCCGTATGCAGATGCATAACGCATTGGGCATCTTCGCGCGCCATGTGAATAGCAGAGTGAATCGTAAAGCCCGCCGGATTGATCGGATACGGCGTTTCCATGACGATTTCGCCTTCCGTATCCACCTTCACCAAGCTCGACGCGGTGATTTCATCGAACAGGAGGCCGTACGGATTGATCAGAAAGTGATGCTCCGGACCGGGAACACGGGCGGACAAATGAGTGAAGATCATATCGGTCCAGCCATAATGGGCGACCAACCGGTAAACGGCCGCGAGATCCACCCGGACCTGCCATTCTTCTTCGGACACCTGATCCCTGACCGATGTGTGCTTGATTTCATGTGCGACCGACATGCTTCACCTCTCCTCAATGCTCGTTTTGAATGCTCGTTTTGTAAGTGTTCGTCTTGAACAGCGCCTGCCAAGGCGCCTCGCCGGTTAGGACAATGTCCCGATGGTCTGCTTTGAACCGGCGCCATATTCCCGAAATTCAGCCCGAGAGTGCCGTTTGTGAGCCATTGTGTCAAACAAATGTGCCCACCAAGTGCGGATGAATACACGAACATTTTAAGTTAATCCGCCTTGTGAACCGGCCCCTGCACGGTTAACTAGATCTGCTTGAAAAACCAATTGCCGGGAGCGGAAATCAATGAGCGAAACCATCAAAGAAGCGGTGCGCGAAGGATATGGCGCGGTCGCCCGGCAAGGTGTCGCCCAGCAGGCCGACGCGGCGGAAGCGGTCGCTAAGGCATTTGGATATTCAAACGAAGAACTGGCAAGCCTGCCGGAGGATGCCAATTTGGGTCTGTCCTGCGGCAACCCAACGGCCTTAGCAAGTTTGAGGACCGGTGAGACCGTGGTCGACCTTGGATCGGGCGGCGGGCTCGATGTGTTCCTGGCCGCCCAAGCCGTGGGCCCCACCGGCAAAGCAATCGGCATCGATATGACACCGGATATGATCGCGCTGGCCAAACGGAACGCGGAAAAAGCGGGACACACAAACACAGATTTCGTGTTCGGTGAGATAGATAATATTCCCTTGGAAGAAGGCACCGCCGACTGCGTGATTAGCAATTGCGTGATCAATCTGGTGCCGGACAAGCCGAAAGCCTTTGCCGAAATCTTCCGTATACTGAAACCCGGTGGCCGCGTCGCCATCAGCGACATTGCGATCAAGTCAGCCTTGCCTGAAGAATTGGCGTCAGACATCGGCGCCTATATCGGCTGCGTGGCGGGCGCCATTCCGGTGGAAGATTATCGCAACGGTTTGCTCGCCACAGGATTTGCCGCCGTTGAAATCGTCGACAGCGGCGCGGATTTGAATGCCTATGGCGCCATGGACGGCCAATCCGCCTGCTGCGGACCGGCCATGGGCGACGAAGCCGCCACCAATTGTTGCGGCCCTTCGGCGGACGACACACCGCCGCCCAGCCCGGATGTGTTTGAACGCTTGGCAGACCTGCTGAAGCGCTATGACATCAATGACTATGCGGCGAGCGTCAAAGTCATGGCGGTAAAACCCGCCAAATAGCAGCCTTCTGGCGCTTTTTCGCACCATTTGGGTGGGCTTTTCCGGCCTTCTCAAACCTGTCTGGGCGGATCACACTGTCGAGAGCAGCACCGCGTGCAGCTTTGCGTTTGCGCGGGACGTGCCTATTCTGTGGACAACCAATCAAATCAAAACACTGTAAGAAGCGTCTTTAGGGGGGTGTTATGGGATTCCTATTCAAATGGATTTTTCGCCTGGTCTTGCTGGTGATCGTCGCCAGTGTTGGCTTCGGCTTTTACCTCACCACATTGGGGCCAGACCCGGTCGTGAAACCGGAACGTCAGATGTCGGAGGTTTGGGCGGACTATCCGTTCGAGTCGCATTATGTGACCGTCAAGGGCAGCAAAATGCATTACATCGACGAGGGCGACCCGGATGGCCCTGTCTTTTTGTTCCTGCACGGAAATCCCACATCGTCTTATCTGTGGCGCAACATTTTGCCGATTGTCGCCGCGTCCGGCGTGCGGGCCATCGCGGTCGATAATATCGGCTTCGGCGCCTCCGACCGGCCCGACATTGGATACACCTTCGCCGAACATTCGGAATATATCGACGGCTTTGTCGAGACCATGGGGCTTCAAGACGTCACCCTCGTTATTCACGATTGGGGATCGGCGCTTGGCTTCGACTATGCCTACCGAAACCAAGACAATGTGCGCGGAATCGTATTCATGGAAGCGATCTACCGTATCGGCAGCATCAGTGATCTCGGCACCGTACCCAGCCTCATGTTCAGAGGCATGCGCACGCCGGGCATCGGTGAATTCTTCGTCCTTGGTTTTAACGGATTTGTGGAACGTATTCTTCCGTTCAGCATTGTCCGTGAGATGAGCGAGGAAGAGATGGACGCCTATCGCGAGCCCTTCCCCACCTTCGGATCGCGCTTGCCCACGCTTGTATGGCCTCGTGAAATTCCATTCGATGGCGAACCTGCCGACGTGGCGGCCCGCGTCAATAAATTCGTCGACTGGCTGCCCACGTCATCCGTTCCGAAACTGATCTTCTATTTTGAGCCCGGCGGTTTGATCAGCGAGGAAATCGCCGAAACCATTATCAACACCTGGGAAAATGTGGATGGCATCAAGCTTGGCGCGGGCCTGCATTTTGTGCAGGAAGATCACCCGGAAGAAATCGGCCAGGGCATCGTGGATTGGGCATCGTCCCGGTTTGAGACTGTGGCCGAGCCGGAACCGGAAGACCCGGGCGTCGAGTTGATCCTGCCCGAGGAATTGCTGGTGCCGCCAAGCGACGACGCAGAAACGGAATAGACTCATTCCTCAAAACAAAAAGGCCGGCGCGAGAAAAGCGCCGGCCTTTATTCTGTATCCTGACGGATGATCAGCAATCGCCGATGCGTTCCGCCGTCCAGCTGTTCGACATGGTCATGGTCTGGCCACCAAACGACATGGAATACGACATCTCGCCATCGCCGTTATTTCCATCAATGGTGTAGCGGCCCGTGCCGGTTGCTTCCGGTCCGCCGGGACCGGAGCAGCTCATCTCGAAGGTGAGCGTGTTGCCCGAAAGATTCTGATTGAGCACGGTACAGGTTTGGCTATCGTCCTGAAGCTCCGCAACCGGATCAAATGTTTCCTGTTGCATGCATTGATCTTCGGTTTCGGTCTTAGGCGGTCCCATCATGTTCGTTGTCGTCGACGTAATGCGCCACAGACCCGGCGTGATCGAAAGCCCCTCCGCGAGAACGGGCGTCGCCGCCACCATGCCCGCGACCAAAGCCGGTCCCAGTAGTTTGAAACGTGATGTCATCGCCGAACAGTCTCCCCTTGTCTGACAAAGTGAGTCGCGATGGTAGCGCGTGTTCCATCGCGATCAACTGGCACTGCTCTGCGTGATGGTCCAAAACATACTGCACCTGCGAAATATACTCCGCCATGCGTGCAAACCCGCCCCGCCAAAACACCATTTAGGAGTATTTTTGTGTCCTGAATACTACCTGTGTTGGCAAATGTTATTTTTTCCTTACTAATTGTCGTCACATTAACGACATCAAATCTGCGATCGGTCATACTCATCCTCGCAACGAGGCGAAAACGCCCGCGGTAGATTTGCGTAACATAAGGGGGATGGGGAGTTGCCAGTACGGACTGCCATAGACCTTGCCAGGTTCAATATCGATGTTGCCTGGGCTTTTGGAGAATGGAGCACCTCCCTTCTCTCGAGGCCAATCCTTCATCAGATCGCTGCCAAGGGCACGCAATCCCAGGGCGTTCTTACGCTGCCTGGATTTTCGGGACCGGAAGCCTCGCTCGTCCCGCTCGTTCAATTCCTGAGAGCTCAGGGTTTCTACGCAAAGTCTTGGGGGCTTGGCACCAATCGCGGCCCCAGCGGCCCGGATTACATGAAGTTCCTGGCGGACCTCATGGCGCCGCGCCTCAAGCAGATGGCCGACAAAACGGGCAACAAGGTCTCGCTTGTGGGCCAGAGCCTTGGCGGCATCTATGGCCGGGAATTGGCGCGTGCCTATCCAAACTTGGTGGACCGGGTCATCACCCTGGGCAGCCCCGCTTACATCAACCCGAGGAAAATCGGCCACATAAACAAGATGGTCACGGTCGCCTTGCAGGCCGTGACAGGCGCGCCGGCCGAGGTGCATATGGAAACGGCGCAATTGACCAAGATCTACAAGCCACCGCCAGGCATCCCCCTTGTATCGATTTACAGCCAGCTCGACGGCGTGGTCTCAAAACATGTGACGATGATTCCCCATGTGGATGTGGACCATGACGGCCCCGCCCCCCGGGAAAACATCGAGATCTTAGGCTCCCATTGCGGCATGGGGGTCAATCCTGTGTCCTTGGTCGCCATTTGCGACCGATTGGTGGCCGATGTGGACGAATGGGTTCCCTTCAGCCCGCATGATTATTTGGCGTCGCCGCTTCACATGGCGATTCCCGCCCTCTACCCAAAATCCGTTGCACCTGCGGTGTCATAACGGGCGTTAACCACGGCACACCACGGAAACCCTAGAGTTTTCGCAGTGCAAAAAAATTTGTGCAGTGCACTTGCGCACTCGCAAAACCGATGCTATATACCCGCCATCGAGCCGCCCATGTCTGTTTGTGGGCGTATTCATGACCTTAACCAGCAGATTTTGGATACGGGGACTGGACAGCATGACTGACTCTTCCCTTACAAATGGATCAGACGTAGGAGCTCTCATGGCAACTCAAACCAAAACGACCGCTAAGCGGCGCACCACCAAGAAAGCAGCACCGAAGACGACCCGTCGCGCAACCGCTGCAAAGCCCGCTACCGCAAAGCGTACGAAAGCAAAAGCAGCACCGAAGGCAAATGGCGCCGCTTCCAACTTCAACGGCTTCCGCACCTTCATCGAAAACCAGCGCGAGCGCATTCCGGTTTCCGGTGATCAGTTCCGCGAGCAGATCGACACCATTCGCTCGGCGACCGCAGACGCGGGCGATGTCATCCGGTCTTCCGCAACGATTGCTGCCGACGGCACTCGGGCCGTCAACTTGCAGATCCTTGAAAATGTTCAGAACGATGCAAATCGTTTCTTCGAAATGACCAAGGACCTTGCGCAAGCCACCAGCCTTCGTGAAGCAGCCGAAATTCAAGGCCAGTTCATCCGCGACCAGTGGCAGCACGGCGTAAAGCAAACCCGCGAAATTGCCGAAATGGTAACGCAAGTTTCTCGCGACTCCATCGAGCCAATTTCCAAGAGCGTTGGTGATACGTTCAAAAAAGTCGGCGTCCGCAAAGCCGCATAATTTCAGTCATCCAAATTGCAAAAAGAGGGCTTCGGCAGTAAACTGCCGGAGCCCTTTTTTCATGGAGACACCATCAAAGCGTCACCAAAGGGTCATACCGAATCAGGTACAACTCTGCTTATACAGTTTCCGCACTGATCAACCGCATTTTTACCGGTCGGTGCCTTTATCACCTGTACGCTTAAGTCGATCACCCTTTTCTTCAGTTCCAAACTCACACGCGCCAACTCCTGCGTAATGGGCCCGGTGAACGTGATTGGATCTGTAGAAGATGGTGCATCTATCGCGAATTCCGCTGTGTCGTGGCGGGGCTAAACCCCGCCTCTTTTAGAACCCAGGTGAGACCCATGCATAAGCTTTCCGCGCAAGACGCTACTTGGCTTTACATCGAGTCAGACACTTTCATGACTCACATTGGCGCGGTGCAAATGTTCAAAGCGCCCCCTGGCGGCGGGCGCGAATTCCATAAACGCTTTATCAAGCGTCTTTATGAACGCCGCGATATCGCCGCGCCATTCCAATGGCATCTCACGAAAACACCTTGGAACCTCGACCATCCGGCATGGGTCGATCTCGACGATGTGTCGTTCGAGGATCATGTGCATATGGCCTGCCTTCCCTTGCCGGGCACGATGAAGCAATTGGCGGATCTATGTGGTGATCTGCAAAGCAGACCGCTCGATCGATCCAAGCCGATGTTCGAGTACTACGTGATCGAAGGACTTGAAAATGGCTTGGTCGCTTTATTCGCCAAGCTGCATCATTGTTATATCGACGGCGCCATGGGCACCCTATTGACGATGGCGCTCTATGATGGTGCCGATGAAGCGCTTCCTGCAATGATGGGCAAGCCAGCACCGCGCGATGAGAAGCAGCCCGACGCCATCGACATGTTGTCCAATGCCGTGGGCCATTTTCTTCAACTTCCCTTCAAGGCGGCCGCCGACGGATTGTCGCTGGCGGGCGCTGGCACCAAACTCGTCCGGCATTGGGTCGGCAATCCGCGCAAACGCGCACCGCTGCCTTTCACCGCACCGCGTACGCCGTTCAATGTGAATGTGAGCGGAGAACGTGTCTTCTCCATGTTTTCGTGGCCGCTTGATGACATCAAACGGATCAAGAAAACCACCAGCACAACCATAAACGATGTAATCCTTGCGGCTTGCGCCGGTGGTTTAAGAGAATACTTAAATGAAAAAAGAGCACTGCCGCGTAAGCCTCTCCTGTCAGCCGTGCCGGTTTCCTTCCGTGGTCAGAATGATGCGTCTTATGCCAACCGCATCGGCACGATGCTGACCAGCCTACATACGGATACCGAAGACTCAGTCGTCCGCCTTTACCGGATTCATCAATCGGCCCAGCACGCTAAAGAGGCAGCGGCGCTCACCAAAGATGCTTTCAGCGGGGACCTCTCCATTCCAGGTTTGCCGCTTTTCATCGCCGGGGCTGCCCGAGTATTTGAAGCCTCGCGGGTGGCCGAGCGCATGCCGCCCGCCTTCAACGTGCTGATTTCCAACGTGCCCACGGCCCCCTTCCCGCTCCATGTGGATGGCTGCGAGATGGTCGGCAATTATCCGATCTCGGCGGTTGGCCACAGCTGTGCGCTAAACATTACGGTGCAAAGCTATAATGGGGGCATGGATTTCGGCCTCATCGCCTGCAAAAAGGCCGTGCCTGATCTCGACAAGTTGGGCGCCCTCATTCGGCGGGAATTGCAGATCTTGAAACTGCTGACGCTGGGCGAAGAAACGGACGCCCCCCGCGATGACGACGCTCCGCGCGACATTCGCATCCTGCCGCACGCGTCGGCGCCAGACGGCCCACAGGACAGTGTGAACTAAATTTCAAAAGGGTTTGACCTTTTTGAAGCACGAACCATCAGGTTAGCGAGACTCTGATGCAACTATAAATTACATCCTCCTAACGAATTCAGCCCATACTGTTTGCATTTTTGTACCGGCCTTTTCGTATTGGCCATTTCGTCGTTGCGATTGCCTTAATGCTTCCGCGTCGCAGAAAACACTCACAGGCAGCCACTAGAGCGTTTGCCACGCACAAGACACGCATTCGGACTTAATCAAAAATTGTGGACCAACGTTATGACGGGACCAGACACTGTAGGCGCTTCTCAGATTAAGACATCCGTCAATCGTCAAACGAGTAGTACAGATACCAATCGACAGACGGGGGCACTGTCGGCGGCATTTCCAAACGCGACGGTTACTCAAGCACACACCCCCGCCCGCGCGAACGCCCCTCAAAACATCACTCAAGCTGATGTGGTGACATCACTCAGCGGGCTTATCGGCGGCAGAGGCACAAGTAATTCACGTGACAAGGCGCGAGACCTTATTCGCCACCTACCGGAAAACTCCAGAACACCAGAAGGCTTGCAGAACCTCGCCAACGCCTTTGAAAATCATGGTAACGAGGTCAGTACGCTACTGCATTCCACGCATACTGACTATCCAACCGACGTGATGGGGAATGCCAGCAAGCGAAGGGAGTTGAGAATAAGCATCCTTGACGAGCTTGCCGCCGGCCGAACTGTCGATCAAGCCAGGGAACATAAGAATGCGCTCGTGGCTTGTGACGGTCTCGCCAAGGCTCTGAATGATCGCGACATTATTGGCGGAAGTCGCATGGGAGTGAAAGGCCGCGCGCGTGATTTAGCTAATTTTGTGGCGGACGGTGCATGGAACGCTCAAAGCCTAAACAGGCTAAAAGACACCGTCACCAATAATCCAGAAGAGATCACCAACCTGATCAACTTTGGTCAAAACCAAATCACCGGGAGTATAGATTTAGCTAGTGCCCAAGCACTGCTGTTGACCATGAAGGCCAAAGGACGTCCGCAAGAGCAGATAGACCGGTTCAAAGACAACCTGCTCGGCATCAATTACACCGCGTCTAAGGTGACAACAGATGCGGAGTTTGCCGACGCAAACATTCGCGGAACACCTGTTACACCGGTCGCTTTAGATTTCGCGGGTAACGATAGCCGGGCCATCATACAGCGGGCGCTCGGGAATGATGGAAGAGCCGACCAGGAATTGCGTGTGGCTACTACACATACGCGGTTGGGGGCAACTCGGCCTGACTATTTGATGACTCATAGCTTAGATCCGTGCCAGCCTGTTGTCGTTTTCTGGAAAGATACTCATGATCAACAATTCGCTACATTGTTCCATGTCAATGCCCCACAAGAAATTGCTATCTATGAAGCAACACTAAATGACATATCGCCTGACATGAAAATCGATTCTATAAACTGGATTAAGAGGGCCCCAGGACAACATCAAGCTCGCATGGAAAAAGCCGAAAAATATGAGCAAAACCTCAATAGAATGGCTAGCCAGCTCTTGGTGCCGCTGAACGTTATCAACCGCCCTTCAAGAGACACAGATGTGAACATTTATGCGGACAGAGCCTCTGCTTACCCGACATTGGCGATAGCTGTCGATGTTCAACGGGGAAAGATCGCTTTCATGGATCAGAATACCATTATTGGTCCGGACAATGATCAATCTATAGACTTGCCGTGGCCTGAGAGAGATAGTCTAATTTCCGAAGAGTCTGTTAATCTGGACCAGATTGACGGGCTTGTTTTTGGGGATTAGCGCGCATTTGCAGTTTGGAAAGAACCGGAAACAATCCCCTGTGAAGAACCGGTTCAATAAGTTTCAAAAGGGTCAGACCCTTTTGAAAATCGTCTATGCGATCACCACATTTTCTTCGCCGAACCACAGGGGCGAGTTGTCGAGGTCGATGAATTTGCGCTCGTCTTCCAAGAGGAGGCGGCCAGCTTCCGCAGCCTTCGGGTCATTGGCCTGTGCCGCCAGAGCTTCGAAACTGTCGAACCATAATTCGGCAACACCGTCATAGATTTCAGGCGCCTGGTCTATGCCCCCGGCGCGTGAGGCGCGCAACGGCGTGTCGGCGTCCGAAGGGCGCCCATGACATTGCACGTAGCGCCGAATACCAAGCACCTCTTTATGTTGGGCAACCAATGGCGCGTGATTGTTTCTCCAATAATCCTGAAATTCTTCCAGGCTCATACCTGGCTTTCGCCTCAAGCAAAAAGTTAATTTTATCATATAACCTCCTGATTTTTATATTCATATGATAGCCAAGTGAGACTGAGCATTAGATCTATCTTGCACATGGTGCGGCGCTATTTGCAAAGGCAACACTACTAGAAAACGTTGAAATTCGATCTCGACAAGCTACCTTGTGCGATCAGGATAGATGAAGGCAGAAATGTCCGAGAACATAGTCACCACAGCTCAGGCAAGCGCAACAAATGGCCTGGATCTAATTGATCCTTTTGGCCGGCACGTCTCATATCTTCGGGTATCGGTTACCGACCGTTGCGACTTTCGCTGCGTCTATTGCATGGCGGAGGACATGACCTTCCTACCCAAGGCTGAAGTCTTGACCCTGGAAGAATTGGACCGGCTTTGCTCGGCCTTCGTGAAACGGGGCGTCAAAAAACTGCGCCTCACCGGTGGGGAACCGCTGGTGCGCAAAGGTATTCTAACGCTGATCGAAAGCCTCGGGCGCCATTTGGATACAGGCGACCTGGAGGAGTTGACGATCACCACCAATGGCAGCCAGCTCAAACGCTATGCGAAAGATCTTTATGCGGCAGGTGTTCGGCGCATCAACGTGTCGGTCGATACGCTCGATCCCGACAAGTTCGTCGAAATCACCCGTTGGGGCCGCCTCAACCAAGTGTTGGACGGGATTGAAGCCGCGCAAGACGCAGGACTGAAAATCAAGATCAACGCCGTTGCCCTCAAAGGCGTGAATGCTCATGAGATTCCCCACATGATTTCGTGGGCCCATGACCGGGATATGGATTTCACGCTTATTGAAACCATGCCGTTGGGCGACATTGACGGGGATCGGACGGATCAATATCTGCCGCTTTCGGCCGTTCGGGCAGAGCTTGCGCAATATTGGACACTGGCCGACCTTCCCGACCGCACCGGCGGACCCGCGCGCTATGTGCGGGTGGAAGAAACCGGTGGGCGCCTCGGGTTCATCACGCCGCTGACCCATAATTTCTGTGAAAGCTGCAACCGGGTGCGGTTGACCTGTACCGGCACGCTTTACATGTGCCTTGGTCAGGAAGATGCGGCGGACTTGCGCAAACCTCTAAGAGACAGCAGTGACAATGACCTGCTCATGGAGGCCATTGATGAAGCCATTGGCCGCAAACCCAAGGGGCATGATTTCGTGATTGACCGGCGTCGCAATCAACCGGCCGTCAAACGGCACATGTCGGTGACCGGCGGCTAGAGCATTTCATAGTCATATTGAATCGTTCTAACTCTATTCAAAGTCGACTTGGTGAGAGAACGATTTGCCGTCGGAAATCGTCAACCGCTCAAATCCTAAATACCGCAAAAGATCGAAGAAGGTGAAGATATCGTCCACGCTGTTCTCTATGAAGAACGGTGTCCGGCGAGAGAACGCGGTCAATTGGGCAAGAACACCTCTGGCCCGGTACAACGATCCAAATACCTCGTCATTGAGAGCAACGATAATGAGCTTCTGAGCATCAGACCCTTTGGCGAAAACGGCGTATTGAGGGGCGTACGCCGAACGCGATTGCAGCGCCGTAAGTTCCGTTACGAACCGGATGCGGCTGTTCCGTTGAATATCTGGATTCTGACGCGCACGCGCCACATAGGTCTCTTTGCTGGTGACGGTCGGATAGTAATACCCTTCATGCCCCGGCTTTTTCGGTTCGGCGGCGGCTGGCGCCGGTTCGTCTTGGGCCATGGCGGCGCTTCCCGCCACCAACATCATCAGAAAAAAGACTGTTGCTCGGATCATCTTCGGTACCCCTTTTTTGCCGGTGTACCATAGCCCCTGCCAACAAGGCATGGCAAAAAGTGCCCAACACCCCCACATGCGCGCCGCTGGACCGCACCAGGACGCCGGGATATAAGACTTCCATGATTTTTCCTGCCTTGCTTACCCATACATCTGGTTGCCGGTCCGTATGAGCGCCTCTCGATTTAAGCACATTCATTTTGCGGCAAGCCCAGTTGAAGAAGCTCAATCAGCGCTGGCTGAACTTTCGGAACGATTTGGCAATGCTCCCGTCAGTGAAGCGGAAGTCATCGTGACCTTGGGCGGCGACGGGTTCATGCTGCAGACACTTCACGAGAACATGGACCGAAAGATCCCCATCTACGGCATGAACAGGGGGTCCGTCGGTTTTCTTATGAATGAGTTCAGCCTCGACGGCCTTCATGAAAGGTTGGACAAAGCCGAAACCGCCATCATTCATCCGCTGCGCATGAATGCCACCACCGCCGACGACCGCACCCATGAAGCGCTCGCCATTAACGAGGTGTCGCTGCTTCGCGAAACACGTCAGGCTGCTAAGATCCGGATCATCGTGGATGAGCGTGAGCGCATGGCCGAACTGATCTGTGACGGTATATTGATTTCGACGCCGGCAGGCAGCACGGCCTATAACCTATCCGCACACGGTCCAATTTTACCCATTGATGCGGCTCTTTTGGCGCTGACCCCAATTAGTGCATTTCGTCCCCGGCGTTGGCGGGGCGCCCTGTTGCCGCGCCGTGCACGCGTCAGCTTCGAAATCCTAGAGGCAGAGAAGCGGCCGGTCAGCGCCGTCGCGGACTATACAGAGTTCCGAAATGTTGTTCGCGTGGACGCCACCGAAGATCGCAGCATATCCATTTCCATGCTGTTTGACGCAGGACACAATCTGGACGAACGCATCTTAGCAGAACAATTTGTCTACTGACGCTCACGAGCCTACTTGGCAAAATTTTGCGTTTACGCTGCTGATCGCATCGCTCGGCGGCGCGCTTTTTGCGTTACTACAGGCCCCTCTGGCCTGGATGCTGGGCGCCATGATGGCCACGACTTTGGTGACAATGTCGGGGCGGCCGCTGGCGGTTCCACCAAACCTCCGGTTATGCATGATTACAATTCTCGGTGTCCTGCTCGGCGCTGCCTTTACGCCCGAACTGGCATCTCAAATTCCAGGATGGATCGTTTTTGTCATTTTACTGACTGTGTTTGTGGTCATAACGAATGCAATATCCTTTTGGTTCTTCTGGAAATGGGGCGGGCTTGATCACGTCACCGCCTTCTTTGCGAGCACGCCCGGCGGTATTAGCGAAATGGCCATCGTTGGGGAGGAATATGGCGGCGACGTACGCGTGATTACGCTGGTTCATGCGACGCGCATTCTATTGGTCGTCAGCATCATTCCCTTCTATTTCAGACTGGTTCTGGGATATGACGTCCCCTCTCTTCCGCCAACAGGCACAAGTGTGTTCAGCATTGCACTTTTGGATGCAGCCGTTCTGACCACTTGTGCCGTCTTAGGCTTTCTCATCTTTCGGCCCCTGCCCATTCCGGCAACCGCTTTGATCGGCCCCATGCTGTTGAGTGCCTGCATCCATCTCATGGGCATCTCAAGCAGCTCTCCGCCAAACGAACTGATTGCCGTGGCACAGATCGTGGTTGGGGCCGCCATCGGATGCCGGTTCTCGGGCATGACGTGGCCTTTCTTGCGGAAAGCCGCGACACTCGCCATCGGCTCGGGCATTCTTATGATTGTGGCCGCTGTAGCCGCCGCCGTTGCAATCGCCCCGCTGGTGTCTCTGGACCAGCAAGGCATTCTGCTCTCCTTCGTACCCGGCGGATTGACGGAAATGTCTTTGATCGCGCTCTCTACCGGCGTCGACACGGCCTTTGTTTCGACAATGCATGTCTTGCGGATCATGATGGTGATTATCGGTGCACCGATCGTGTTCAGTATGGTGAACAAGTACTTAATCCGCACACAGACCTAAAACGTACACGCCATGCGTGTTTGACTAGAGCTTTATCCAAAATTAAGGCGAATTGCCGCATAATCCGCATCAGTCTGGTGACGTGATGGGGGCACACTCTCAGCCTGCTGTTCGGCTCCGGACTGGTTTAAGCGTAACCGGGATCGTCCAGCCGCTTTGGAGCAAGCATTGGACGGCTTCCCATGACGAGCAAGAAAAAAACAATGACATTAGACTCAGCGGATCTGATCAAGCGCGGTGAAGAGGCCATGAAAGGCCTGGCGGAAAACTTTGACGCATGGATGAATGACGAGTTAACCCGGCTTTTGGATGCGCGCCGCGTCGTTCTCGAAGAAGGGGTGACGGAAATGGCGCTCGAGGCGCTTCATGTAGTGGCCCATGATATGAAGGGGTCAAGTTCCACCTACGGCTATCCGCTGGCCGCCCGCGTGGCCGCAACCCTGTCGACCTTAACGGAGAAAGTCGTCGAAGAGGAGCCGTCGCTTGATCTTATCAATGCGCATGTGGACGCGATCCGCGCCATCATCCAGGGCGGCATCAAAGAAGCCGACAATCCTGTGGGCATGGAAATCGCCGACAATCTGCAAGACATTGTCGAGAGCAGAACCGCCGAAGCCGGTTAAAGTGATCCTTCTTGAGTGGGACTGCTAAGTCCGCTGAAAAACTTAACCCATCTGATCGACAGGCCGTTCCGTCACGCTGTACCCGGCCTCTGCCGGAATGCACAAGACGGCTGTGCCGTCCCGGTCTTCAAGTTTCGGTTCGACCGTCACGATCTTGCGGTTTCGCGCCATTTCAAAGGCTTCAGCGACATTCGCACTTTGCGCCAGCATTTCCAGGTTCATCTGTGTCGGGAATATAATCGTACGCTTCCCTTCTTCAGCCTCTTTCAAGGCCTGGCGCGGCGATATCCAAACGGAATCCACCGACTCGCTGCCGTCATGTGCCCCAACCTGGCCTTCCGGCCATGCTGCCAGAAAGAAGTGGGTGTCGAACCGTTTAGGCATCATTTTCGGCGTAATCCAATGAGCGAAGGGCTGCATCTGATGTGAGGCGAGCGTCAGATCTTCCTCTTGAATAAAGGCAAGGAAATCAAGCTCGCGGGCATTCAATGCGTCCCTTTGCTTTGCATAGGATGCCAGTTGATCGGCACCAATCAGCTCCTCCGTTTTCGGGTTGCGCGCAAGCAAGATGCCGGATTCTTCAAAGGCTTCGCGAATAGCGGCCACACGAATGGCCAAGCTGTAATCGTCGAATTCATCCGCATGGCGCACATGATTCTTCCAGCCGGCATCGAAATCAGATTTGTCCGCCTTCCCCCCTGGAAACACCAAGGCGCCTGACGCAAAGTCGATTTGGTGATGGCGCACAACCATGAAGACCTCAAGGGGCGCCGGACCTTCACCGTCCCTCAAGACAAGGACGGTGGATGACGGCACTGGTGTGGCTGGTTCTTTGTCGGACATGAAGTGTTTCCCCCGGTTTCCGGCTGTGGATCTTTATTTTTTATTCACCTTAAGCGCCGCGTGGCCGGCGGCCTTTGGTCTTTCTGTTAACGCCTTGCTGATAGGCTGATAGGCGACAGAACAGAATTTCAGTATCAGTGACACTAAATCGATTGGACGCAAAATAAATGCAGCTTACCAATCAGGATTTCGATGACGGCTTCAAGAATAAGCGCTTCGAACTTTTCTACCAACCCATCATTTCACTTTCCTCGCCCTTGGTTCTCGCAGCGGAAGCGGTGGTTCGCTGGGATCATCCGGACTATGGGGTCATGACACCCGGCCTATTTTTGACCCATCTGGACCGGTTGGGCCGCAATGGGGAGTTGACGCGGTATGTGATTCGCGAAGCGGCAGAGGCCTGCGCCTCCGCGCTGCAGCAAGGTGTCGACCTTACCATCGGCCTAAATGTGCTCGCGAACGATTTGTTGGACGGCAGTTTACCCGCCTCAATCGGCCTGCTGGTTCAGGAATTGGGCATCGCCCATGAAAACCTGATCGTCGAAGTCCCTCACTATCCGCTGGAACGCCCGAATGAGCGTTTCCTGCAAACCATGACGGTATTACGTGACCAAGGCATCGGAACGGCAGCCCATCTGGGGGCCGATGTCTTTACGTCGAAAACGGAACTGGACTTTGAAGTCTTCACGCATCTTAAAATCAGCATACAGTCTGTTCTTGAAGTGGAAGCACGGCTGAAAGGGGCCGGCGTTGACCGGGTCATCGAGTTCTTGAAGAACGCGCGAGACCGGCATGTAACGGCCATCGCCGTTGGCGCTGAAAGTGCCACCTCATTGTCCAGCATTGACGAGCTGGGTTTTGCCGGCGTTCAGGGAAATTACATCAGCGCGCCGATCAAGTTCGATGAAGCCCTCGACTGGCTGTCCACATGGTCAGACGTGATTTCGGATGAGCAGTTGGATGCAGCGCCCAGTCCTGCGGGCACGCTGTTGAGCTAAGGGTTAGTTGGGCAATTGATGTGCGCCTGTCAGGCTGTTTAACTTGCCGAACAAGAATTCCAAATCATCGCCAGGCAGATCTTCATATTGCGTCAGGACGCGCTCAAGAAATTTCTGGGTGAACTGATCAATATTGATGGCATCGCTGCAGGTATCGATGTCATGAAACACATCCACCGCCGTTCGGAATGCCGGGAACATCTCATCGGGCAATCCGGCGCGCTGATAGATGGCCTCGAAGCCTTTCTCACCACCATCATGGATCAGCAACCAGGCCTTCTCCGTGGTGATGCGCGCAAGGCAGCCAAAGGCCTCTTCCATGAAGCGCATGTCGCCTGAGCAAGCCGCCCGCAAAACGATGGACGGTGTCAGCCGGCCATTCCGGTAGAGCTGATTGACCAGATCGATCACATCTTCAGCGCTGTGCTCTTCAGTCACCAGCTTGACGGTCACCCGCTCCCGGGTTTCGTTAACGATTGCCTGCACCCGCTCCGGCGGCAGCTCATGATTTTCGGCAAGATAGATCCTCAAACTGTCCGTTACGAGCGTGACCAGCCGCTCCGTTACCGCCAGCGGCAAAGTCGACCGTTGGGCCATGCCGCCGGAGATGTCTTCATCATCTCCGTGACGGTCCAAGATAATGTCCATCGACTTTTCGCTGATGTCCGCGCCGTCATTGGTCACCAGAGTGCGCAGTGCGGCAGGGTCATCACTGTCAATCAGCGCGGACACAACCGTCTCGCCGACGGTTTCACGGCGTGCAATGGCGCTCAATTTCGAACTCGACCCGCCGCGTACCAGACGCACCAAATCCTCATCGGTCAGGACCGGAGAGGATTCCAAAATCGGAATGGCCACTTGCTCCACATCTTCCGCAAGCTTGCGGACCAAATCCGCCGGAACATCGGGGATATAGCGCAGGCTTTCCGCCAGGGCGGCTCTTACGCGAATGGCGGCATCTTGCGCCATGGTGGTCATGATCGCCTGAGCGATCGTCCGTTCGCTGTCGCTGAGGCTGCTGCCCCCTACTTCCGCGCCGATTTTAGTTGCAACCGATGCCCGCGCTTCGTCGGACGGGTCCGCCAGCAAGGCGGCGATATCTTCTTGACCCAGCGCCATTGTCTGCCTACAGAATGAAATGACTGATCTAAACGAGTGATCTAAGAGTGCCTCATCGAGCTTAAGGAAGCCTTGCGCCGGGCCGATACCGTTTCAAATTGTTAGGACAGTGTTAACATTTCGCTTCCCTTTTCCCTCAATTCATGAATAGTCCGGGCCAAAGGAACAAGGGGGCGTCATGCTTGAAGGATTAAAAGTTATCGAATTTGCCACATACATCGCGGCCCCTGGGGCGGGCGGTATTTTGGCAGATTGGGGCGCGGATGTTATCAAAATTGAGCCCATTGAAGGCGACCCGATCCGCTCTTTCTTCGCGACGATCGCTGCGGATGAAGATCTGGGCAATCCCATCTTCGAACTGGACAATCGCGGCAAACGCAGCGTTGCGCTCAACACGGCGACGGATGAAGGGCGTGAAGTGCTCTACAAGCTGGTGGCGAACGCCGACATATTCCTCACCAATGTCCGTCCGGGCGGGCTTGAACGGTCGAAGCTCGACTGGGAAAACCTGAAAAAGGTCAATCCGCGTTTGATCTATGCCAGCGTTAGCGGTTACGGCCTGGAAGGCGAAGAACGCGACCGGGCCGGGTTTGACATCGCGGCGTTCTGGTCGCGCTCCGGGGTCGGGCGTCTCACCACACCGAAAAACGAAACCCCCATGCCGATCCGCACCGCCGCCGGCGACCACACCACCTCGCTTGCGATGGTGAGCGGCATTCTGGCCGCCGTGCATGAAAGACAGAAAACCAACAAAGGACGTCTGGTGGAGACGTCGTTGTTGCGCACCGGCATTTACAGCATCTCCAGCGACATGGCGATCCAGCTGCGCTTTGGACGCGTCGCCTCAACCCGGCCGAGAGAGGCAGCACTTAACCCGATCGGCAATTTCTTTCAGACCAAAGACGGTACCTGGATTTGCCTCGTGCCGCGGCAGGGCAATGTGGATTGGCCGCGCCTTGCAAATGCGATCGGTCGCCCTGAACTTGCGGAAGACGAACGCTTTGCCAACAGCAAGGTTCGCCGCGCCAATGCGGGCGAATTGATCGAACTGATCGACGGCGAATTCGCCAAGCATGATTTGGAGGTAATGGGCGCCAAACTGGACGAGCAAGACCTGGTCTGGGCCCCGGTTCAAAATGCGGCTCAAGTGGCCGCTGACCCTCAAGCCCATGCAGCAGGTGCATTTGTTGACGTTCCCAAAGCCGATGCCAGTGGCACGTTCAAATCTCCTGCCGGTCCCGTACGCTTCCACAATGAAGTAGAGGATGGCGGCGGAAGTGCCGACGGCCCGAAAGGACCCGCCCCCTCACTTGGACAGCATACGGATGAAATATTGAAGGAAGCTGGTCTTGGCGAAGCGGAAATCACCACTTTGCGCAGTGCGAAGGTGATTTAGCGTCAGATGGCGTGCTGAGACTTAGCCACCGTCAGCGGATCAAGTGACGCCAAAATCTGCACCACCATGGGCGACAGCTTAACGCCCTGTGCCGGGTAGATCTGATGATCATTTCCCGTGGCTCGCGCTTCAACCGGTGCGGTAAACTGAGCCCGCCCCCGGGGCGGCAATGGTATCGCTGTTTCCTGCCCTATGTGCTCCGCAATTACGGAGGGGGCCGCCGTGGGAGGCACAGGCACCTTGGAGCCGTCATGCTTCGCAGAAAGACTGGCAACCACGTCCAACGCGCTGCGCGCCGTCCCGTCTTGGTCGTAGAAGATCGATTTATTGGCCGCCGCCGCTTTCGGAAACGCATCTGCCGCTGAGCTTTGCGGTGAAGTCTCCGCCAAATGGATCAGCCGCGCAGCGGATCCCGCCCCCAGGAAATGGGCCATGTAAAGCTCCGCTTCCTTGGGAGCGCGTCCCAGCCCCGCCTCAAGCACGGTGGACGCTTCTTGTGTGTATTCCGCCGCCATAAGCGATGACATTTCGGCGTCATGGCGCAAGGCAAGAATTGCCGACTTTTGGCTCGCATCGGCAATTTGGTACCGGCCATTGGCATCCTGCGTGATGGCCGACGCTTCCGCCTCCAAACCATATTTGGCGCCATGGTTCTTCACCATGCCAAGCCAAGTCTGTTCGATGAACTGGAAGAGGCCCGCCGCGCTGGAGGTCTGCGCTTTTGCCCCAGTATTTAGGCTGCTTTCGCGCTGTGCCGTCTTCAATAGATAGTCAAAATCCACGCCTGTGCGCGCGCTTGCTTGCGCAATGGCCTGTTTTGGATCCAGTGACGGATTAAGCGGTTGTAAAGAAATCATGCGTGCCTCCGGCAAACACAAAGCAATCGTTGTGCCAGCCGGAAACAGCTAAAGACGTTAAGCTTCTGTTAGTGAATAGCGCCCGCTTGCCGCAATTTGTCCTTGAGCAGATCGCCGTCAAACGGCTTCATCAGATACTCGTCGGCGCCTTCCGTGAGGGCCGCTTGAATGTCTTCCACTTCGGATCGGGCGGTACAAAAAATCACGATAGGCTCCGCACCGTCAGGTTCTTTGCGCAGCTTCTTGAGGAAACTCATCCCGTCCATGACAGGCATGTTCCAGTCCAGGAGAACCACATCGGGCATGGTTTTCATACAGGAATCAAAGGCCTGTGCGCCGTCTTCCACTTCTTCGATTGCAAAATCGAAGTGTTCCAGCGTTTGGCGCGCAACCTTACGGATGACACGCGAGTCATCGACCACAAGACAACGCTTCTGCAGTGCCTTTTTCATCTTCGGCTCTCTCCTCAGATCTCCATAGGAAACCTAGGGAAGAGACCTTAACTTTCTCTTTCGTTAATTCGGTTCAGCCGAATGAAGGTGTTCTGTTTACAGACGGTTAACTTCGTTAAGCGCCTGGAACAGCTTGCCGACGCCTGTACGCTTGACACTGTTGCCGCGAATAATCTCCGATGGCCTTACATCCTTGCCGTAATATCTCCGATTCCATTTGCTGCGAGGTGCAATGACTGCCCCTTCCAGATTGATACCGCCATAGAGCCCCTTCGAGCGCACGAACGCCAACACATCCGCCGTTTGTGCTTTCGCGCCCAACCCCACAGGACCGGCAGCCACACTCACATCACCGCCCAATTTCACGTCGGATGTGAAAAGCGCATCCAATCCCCGTTCCGTCATGATCATCAGGATGATCTCGGAAATTTCGCCGCCAATCTGTAAACCAAACGTGGCGGAACCGGATGTGTAAAAGGCAGGGTAACTCCACCCTTCACCTTTCCGACCCACCAGAATGCCGTTGCCGCCCGATCCGCCGAATATGAACCCGGCTTTGATATTGGACGGGAAAATCATCAACCCTTTGGCGTCTTTCACATTGTCGCGAAACCAGGCCAGTTCCGGATCGGCAACAAATTCGCGCAAGGTCACGGTGGCATTGTCCACCAGCTGCTGCTGCTTGAGAGCATCCTCAGCGGAGCTGGGCGTGGCGCTAAACGCCAGAACAAATGCGAAAATCGATAGAACAAGTGAGCGCATGTGCATGCCCCCGTCTCCTTTAGAAGATTACAAACGAATTCCAAATACCATGCGAATCGGCCGGTTTTGGGGACAAAAGTGTACACCACATCCCCTCATAAGAAGCCGTTTTGACAGTGTTTGATGGCGTTTTTGTGGAGATTTCAGATGTTTCGGGGCTTTGCGTTGGAATGGACCGCCGGGATTGGTTTCTTTCTGGGCGCTTTGTTCGCCATTGCCCCCTCCATCGCCAGTGATGAAGCCCCCCTGTTCCGCGTGACGAATGTGGACGAATGGGACGTGCTGTATGTGCGGGAAGCCCCCTCGCCAAAAGCGAAGATCATTGGCGCCTTGCCGAGCGACGCCGCGGAGATAAAACTTCTAAGGCAACGAAAAGACGAAGCGCCTGAATGGCGCCGCATCGCCTATCGAGATATCAAAGGCTGGGTCAACGTAAGTTTCCTGGAGGCGGACCCCGGCGATGAACGGCCTGTCAGTTTGGCGACCAGACTAAGCTGCCTTGGTACGGAACCGGCTTGGGATTTGACAATCGCCGATGGCAAAGCGTTGTTCATGCCGGTGGGCGAAAACCAGCAGCTTCTGTATACCCGCATTCCCAAAATGGCCGTCAATCGCGCGACCACATGGGCGATCGAAGCCCATGACGCAAAGACGGAACAATCGGCCGTCTTCGTCATTCGTTCGTCCGGTGAATGTTTGGAAGGGCAATCGGCAGAGAAGAAGCCTTACGAAGTGTTCGGCAATTTCACGGACGGCGCGGTCGTCACCGGCTGCTGCACGCCCTTTTGAATTCTATCCAACCAATTTCGGCGACACGTAGTATTACCTAATCTTTCGTATCTTGGAGACAATCGAAGGCTTGTCCAACGCATTCAGGCGCGCTTGTGCGCGTGGATGACCATTATCGCGCGCAAGCTCATACCATTCTCGAGCGACCGATGGTTGCGGCTTTATCTCGCCCTTTCCCTTACGAAGCGCTTCCGCGATTTCGAATTGGAGCTCCGAAGTCGCGTTCTGCTTATTCACCTCAAGCAACATTTGGATATATTCGTTCTGATTTTGCCCAGCGAGAACAAACCATTTGGCCGCCAGTTTGACATTTTGCGTTATACCATTGCCGAAAAAATACATTGACCCGAGATTATACTGGCAAACAGCATCACCCAATTTCGCTGCGCGTTCAAAACACTTCTTTGCCTTCTTACCGCTTGCAGTATCGCGAGGGTCTGTTTGAGCCTTCGACAAAAACGCAAGTCCATCATTGTAGAGCTGAATAATACGGTCATCGACATCCCCCTCCATCGCAGCCAGAATCATTATGGCCCCTTGGTGACCGCCCAAGGCAGCCTCGCGATACAATTTCATGGCTTTGTCGAGCTGCGGCTTAATCTTGTCCGTACCATGATGGTAAGATACCGCACGCTCGAAAACCAATTCGATCCTTGACACAACTTTCGTGTCGATATCCGGCACAGTGTCCTGAGCCCTAGAGACTTCTTCTATAGATTGATTTTCTTGATCCAATTTATTGGAACTCTCGACGGGCAAGATTTCAGCCTCGTCCCTTTTTGTGGAATCGTCAGACAGCTTTGTCTGAGCTTGGTTCGGGTCCTTGGGGTGGGCCTCGCTCAACGTAAATTCGTCTGCTCTCTGATTTTCATACAGACCGCCCTCAATCGTCCCCTGAGGCCGGTTCACTGTGGCGGCGGTGCCTTGCCTGGCCGTATCATCATGCTTTGTCTTGGTTACTAGAGCGGCCACCAGGTCAATCGACTCTTCAATCACCGGCAAATCTTCGTGGCGAGGATATGGCCCTATCAAGGGCGGCCCGGTGTCTTTGACACGGTTACTGCTGGGAAGCGGTTGGGGCGGGCGCGTCGCCGCGGGGTCCTGCACAGCGTCAACATCAATAAAAGAATAATCCTCATCACTTTCGCCACTTAACAGCGCACTATCGTTTTTCCGCGCCAAAGATCGAGCGCGCTCGTACAGCATTTTCAGATTTTTGGGCGAGAGGATGTAGGTTTTTAGTTTATCCTTATAGGTCCGGACCCGGAGAGACCGTGCTTCCGGCATTGCCGCCTGTTCGTCTTCGGCGATGGTCAGACGCAGCGCATGCACCCGCTGGGCGATTTCTTTCAGCGCCAGTTCATCGACCTTAGCGACGCTGAAGGGGCCCTGCGGCGCGCAATCGCGTATCAGCCGATGGCCGATACTCTCTTCAAAGAACCCCCACCTTCGCACGCTGGCGAAGTTCTTACCGAAGCTTTCATTAATCAGATTCGCGAGTTCTTCACGGGTTTGTTTGCGAGTTTGGCGCCGCTCCCGCCAGGACGAGGCTTTCTTCGCAAATTCCAGCGAGCCACCCGGGCCGCCATTTTCATCTCGGCTAAAGAGCAGCTCATAGTCGTCTCGATGGCCGCGCCGTGCCAAAGGTGCGGCGATAGCCTTCTTGATGAAATGATCAAACTGTTGTGCCGTGTTGTAAGAGGCAATTTGAAACTCATTGTCACCCGGCATGGATGCCCCTTAACCTTTTGTACTGGTTGTTATTGGGAACCTTCAGCGAACACGCACTCTCCCCGCCACAACAGGGATTTACTTCGCCTGTTAGATTAGCCTGCAGGGGTTAGAAAATCGTCGCAGATGATTGCATCACAGTCTCACTACGCCTTCTGCGTCAGCGAAATGCAGACCGGCCTGGAGTCGTTTCCTAAAGAACACTCCCGAAGTGAGGGCGGATGCCAAAAAGGACGTTAATAAGACTTCGGCAATTCCAGCACGCGCTCTGCCACGAAACTCAAAATCATTTCGCGGCTCACCGGCGCAATACGCGCAATCATCACCTCACGGAACAATCGTTCCACATGATATTCTTTGGCATACCCCATCCCCCCATGGGTCATAACGGCTTGCTCGCAGGCCCGATATCCAGCCTCACCACCGAGATATTTGGCGCTGTTCGCTTCGGCCCCGCAGGACTTACCGGCGTCGTACAGGGCAGCCGCCTTGAACACCATCAAATTGGCGGCCTCAAGCTCCATCCAGCATCGCGCCAGGGGATGTTGGATTGCCTGGTTTTGTCCGATAGGGCGGCCAAAGACAACGCGTTCGCGGGCGTAGTCTGCCGCCCGTTTGAGCGCTGCCATGCCGATCCCAACACCTTCAGCACCGACGAGCACACGTTCCGGATTGAGGCCATGCAATAGATATTGGAAGCCTTTACCTTCTTCTCCGATCAGATCTTCCTTGGGAATACGCAAGCCGTCAATAAACAGCGCATTAGAGTCAACTGCCTTGCGGCCCATTTTCTCGATCTCGCGCACCTCAACGAAATTTCGATCAAGGTCTGTGTAGAAAAGACTGAGGCCATCACTTGCCTTCTTAGTCTGATCAAGCGGCGTTGTGCGCGCGATCAACAGTATCTTGTTGGCACTCTGGGCCGTCGACGTCCACATTTTTTGTCCGTGGGCAACGTAATGCGTTCCATCCCATTCCGCCCGGCATTCTAGGTGCGTTGTATCCAACCCCGCATTGGGTTCGGTGACGCCAAAACAGCACCGGTCTTTGCCTTGAATAAGCGGCGGCAAAAATCGCTGTTTTTGCTCGTCAGTTCCGAACACGACAATGGGCATGGGGCCAAACAGATTGATATGCACCGCGGAGACACCACTCATCCCGGCGCCCGATTCCGCAATGGTCTGCATCATGATCGCAGCTTCTGTCACGCCGAGCCCAGACCCGCCAAATTCCTGCGGCATGGCAACGCCCAGCCAGCCGCCGTTGGCTAAGTCTTTTGCGAAATCATCCGGGAAGCCCCCATTCCGGTCGCGGTCCAACCAATAGGCATCGTCATAGGCCTCGCAGAGTTTGGCGACCGATCGTTTGATCGCAAGCTGGTCTTCAGTCAGGTCAAAGTTCATCGAATAGGCACCACATTTGCGCGCCTACTGAAGCGTTATGTATCCGAACAAGATCGTCAGATACCCGGCATATAAAGTGAGCAGCAAAGTGCCCTCCAGCCGGCTCAACCGCCAATTCGACGCTAGAAACGGAATAATGATAACGGATGCCGCCAACATCCACCAAACGTCGAACTGCACCATGTTACTGGGTAGAGAAATTGCCGTCGGGGAAACAATGGCCGCTACGCCCAATATACCAAAGAGGTTGAAAATACCGCTGCCGATAATGTTCCCTGCAACAATCTCGGGATTTTTTCGCCAGGCCGCCACGACAGTCGCGGCAAGTTCCGGTAGCGATGTCCCCACAGCCACCAAAGACAGGCCGATGATTGACGGGGGCACGTCGAGGGTAATCGCCAGATCTGTGGCACCATCCACTAGGAACTGCGCCCCAAACATAAGCGCCACAGCCCCCCCGGCTGTGATCAAGATGTTGAGAAAAACGTTCTGCGTTAATGCATCATTGTCGACCACCGCAACCGTGTTCGATTGGCGTTCGGTGATCAGCAGTACAAGGATGTAAACGAAGAGAAGACCTACAAAGACCGTTCCAACGGCGGATGTGAACGACTGCGTTTGGGCAATCCAAACCGTCAAACCACTGGCGCCGAGAAGAACGGCCCCATCACGAAAGACCGTGTTGCGGTGAATTGCTATCGGAAAAATTAGGGCACCGAGCGCCATCACCAAGAAAATGTTCGAAATATTGCTGCCGATAACATTACCGGTGGCGATGTCGGGCTGTCCGGTAAATATGGCATCTATCGCAACCACGAGTTCCGGCGCGGACGTGCCGATGGAAACGATCACGGCGCCGACGAACAGTCGTGAGACACCCATCGCCCGGGACAGACCAATGCCGCCCCGCACCAGCCCTTCCCCGCCCAGGCCAAGCAAAAGCAGTCCGCCCAGAATCTCAATCCCCATCATGGATGGCCGCCCCCTTTAGTCGCTTCTGACCGCCGACATGTCTGGTGCGAAAACACCACACAACGGCCCCCTCTTGTCGGCACTGTTGCATGACTTCCGGGATGGCGTAAAGGACGGGGACGGTTCGTCAAATCCGGGTCAGCATTGAGCCCGGCGGCATGGGTCGAAATAAGCCGCGATGGCTGGTTTTTCGCCCAATCGCATCATTTCTGTGATGAGTCTGGCCGTTCCCGGCGCCTGCAAAATGCCATTACGGTGATGCCCCGCTGCCACATACAGATTCTCCGCACCATACCGACCCAGGAATGGCGCACGGTCCGGCGACCCGGCGCGTAGACCGGCCCAAGTTTCCACAACGGGCAAATGGCAAATGGCCGGGATCAATTCTTCCGCCCGCAAGCGCAAACCGGCGATTGCCTCCGCCGTCACGGACACATCAAACCCCGCCTCTTCCATTGTCGCGCCAATGATAAGACGACCATCGGCACGAGGGACCAAATATATTCCTTCCGCCCAAATCACATGGTGGACAATGGGATCTTCTACATCCATCTGTAAGCAGAGCATTTGACCTTTGATCGGCCGAACCGGCAGCGGGTCAAGTCCACTGGCGGCGAATAGCTCCGGCGTCCATGCTCCGGCTGCAACGCAGACCTGATCGAACCGCCGGGGCGCGCCCCCGGCAATCAGACCATCGACGTGGTCACGATTCAGAAGCAACCGTTCCACCGGCGATCCGTCTTCAAGGATTACACCACGCGTCTCACACAAATGTCGAAGCGCAGCCAATAACGACCGCGTGTCGACGGAGTGGTCCATCGGATGCAAAGTGGCGCTTTCGACCAACGGCGATAAATCCGGCTCCAACTTTCGAAGCTCTTCGCCCTTTAAGTTTTGACCGGTTGCCGCGCCACCCTCGCCATTCTGGGACGGCCTTTTGATCAATAACGTGCCCTTGGCCTTGTGGCCCACGGACATCCTCGACTCTGTTTCGATCGCCGTCGCGTAGTCGGGCCACAGTTCGGCACACCAGCGATTGAATTTCTGCAGGGCGGGCCACTCATCAATGCTTTCGACGGTCGCGGCGAGCATGCCGGCAGCGGCCCAACTGCCTGCCATATGAGATAAGCCTGCATCGAATAATGTGACATTGGCGCCATCCTTCGCCAGTTCCCAAGCGAGGGATAAGCCAATCACGCCGCCGCCAACAACCGCAATGGATTGGGCGCCACTGGGCTTGGCTGATGCATTCGCATTTTTTGCTTTGTGTTCACTGTCACGGGCCATGCCGTGACAGTAGCTATTGTTAGGGGGTTTTCAATGGGGCGAAATCGCCTTTTAGAGCAATACAGCTATGCGCTGAGCGCTTGTGGCCGCGTCCAAGCGGGATGATCTACCGTACGCGGCTCTTCAACTTCTTGGGTCTGAATCTGCTCCAAACGTTGAAGAATTTCGGACGTTGCCATGGCCGTACTTCCTGCAAGGGTTGCCACTTCTTGTGCAAGATCCGCAATCTCGGCCGTCCGCCGATCGCTTTTCTGACGCTCGAGCACTTCGAAGCGCTCTTTCGCCGTCTGCGCAATGGCTGCCTGATTGATCATAACTTCCTTACGCAGTGACTTTACAAGTTCGGCCACTTTGCGTTCCGCGTGCCACCCAACGATACCTCCGATGGCAAGACCGACGCCCGTTGCCACGAGTATCCGTAAGCGCACCTCTTCCGAATCGATTCCCATCGCCCCATCAACAGAGGTAAGCGCGACACCACCGATGACACCGATCATCGTCAGCATACCAATGAAACTGAAAGAAATTTGCGTCGACAACGGCATAAAGGGCTCGCCTTTGGCCGGTTTGTCTTTTTCGGGCGCAACATAGGTCATGGACAGTTTCCTCCCTCGCTGAAGTCCCACAAACGCTTTTGGTGATGCACACCAATTCAGCGTTCTGAGAGGAAGCCTCCACAATCATGGCTAAGAAAAAGTAAAAGCGACAAAGTCAGAAAATTTACGAATGATTCACTGTTTCAAGCAGACGCTCGCGCTCGCCGCTTTCATCGTGCTGTTCATGCTACGCGACAAAAACCGGATGTTTGCGTCGAGTGATTGATTCTAACTATTGGCACACTTCGTCATCCCTGCTCGCACTGGTGAGCAAGGATGACGAACGGAGACTTACCTACTCTGTTGTGAATTGATCTTCCAAATCGATGATATAGCCAATTTGCTCGTAAAACGCTGCCACCTCCGATCGAAGCACGTCTCGGCGCTCCTCAGGAATGTCCGCAAACTGATCAATATACTCAAAGTCTAGATAGCTTTCACCTAATCTTCGAAGGCGTGCAATGATCGATGCCAAACTTTCGGTAACGAAGAAACAAACCTGCCGCATTGTTTCGTAGTGATAGATTGATTTGCCGACAAGTCCTAGTTGCGCCATGACAAGGGCAAATTCGTCATCCTGAATGCGCTGCATGAAGGCGGCGTCTTTGGCAATGTCGTTCTGAAACCTCAACGGACCATAGAACTTTGGCCAGTTTCCAGATTCAAATTTGTGCTCTAGGTCGCGATCGTAGCGGTCTAAGGCATCTTCGAACAAGATGGGTGAATCAGGCAGCTCATCTGCTTCATTGAAGATCAGCCGATCCGGTTCAATGCGCAATTCGCCAGGCCACCATCCGGCGCCGTCCGAAGTGCGTCTACACCACTGCCAATAGCCAGAACCCGACGAACCATCACGTCTCGCTTTCGTACGCCCGATTGTACCGTCTGAAAAAAGCACATTCTGAGCCGAAACCGCCCCGTACCCTAGTCGCGTAAGACCCTTACCTTCTTGCCAGCAGACGAATCCGTCGCCGTGCTGAGTATAAAAGCAGAAAGGAATCGAAATAGTTGGCTCCAGAAGATCGACTTTCCATTCTAGCTCCAGTTTATCGCCGGGCCTGACGACCAACGCGTTTTCCGGCAAAGACCATTTTTCATCCGACACAGGAAAAAGGCTCCTCAAAACTTGCGCAACGAACCTTAGTTATATGGGGGCTTCTACACCAAGATCACTAACAAGATTCTACAAATCTGCGTAGCCAATGGATCCCCGTCTCTTGTTTCACTCGGCCGGGGATGACGCGCTTAAAAGCGCGTCACTTTTCCAGCAGCCAGTCGTCGATGATCACGGCGTCCAATCCAGTGGTGTGGAGCATCTGGATGGCATCCTCGGCCGTGTGCAGGATCGGCTTTCCCATAATATTGAAGCTGGTATTGAGCACCAAGGGCACACCCGTGAGGCCATTGAAAGCTGAAATGAGATCATAATACTTCTCATTCCACTCCCGCTTCACGGACTGCAAACGGCCCGTGTTATCGGCGTGGACCACCGCTGGCACCAGCCCGCGTTTGTCTTCCTTGAAGCGCAAGGTACGCTCCATATAAGGGCTTTCCTGATAATCCTCGAACCAGTCGGCGCCATATTCGTGCAAAATGGATGGCGCGAAGGGGCGGAAGGCTTCGCGGTACTTTACCTTGGCATTGATCTTGTCTTTGGCATCCGCGGGCCGCGCGTCCGCCAGGATCGAACGGTTGCCCAATGCGCGCGGGCCGAATTCGGCACGCCCCTGCACCCAACCGATCAAGGCCCCCTCAGCCAACAGCTTTGCTGTTTCCTGAGCGACACTGCCCGGCAGGTGGCGGATCTTACCGCCCCACCCCATCTCAACGATGCGTTCCACCGGTTCGGTTTTGATCGCGGTCCCCAGATAGGGCGACATAAATTTTGGCGTCTTGTCCGCTTGCGGATTATCCTCATGAAAAGCAAGCAACGCGGCCCCAAGCGCATTCCCATCATCCGCCGGCGCTGATGGCACATAGAGTTCTTCAAACCCTGTCCGCCCGAGCACCTTGCCATTGAATGACGAATTCAACGCACAGCCGCCCGCAAGGACGAGGTTCTTGGAAAGTCCGCGCGCTTCCACATCCCGCAATACTTCCGCCATGATCTCTTCAAAAATGTCTTGGCTTGTGCGTGCAAAATCCTTTGCCTCCAGAGAGTTGGAGTCTTCAATATGGATACGGGATTGTACATCACGCACCGTGGCCCGAATGGTTTCTTCATCGGCGAACTTCAGTTGCCCGCGTTTGAACGTATAAATCTGTTTGAGAAGCTCGAAGATCTCAGGATCGCGCGTGCCATAGGGCGCCAACCCCATCAGCTTCCATTCTTCTCCCTTGGACTGGTCGAAACCGCAAATGTCGGTGAGCAGACCGAACATGAAGCCCAGACTTTCCCGACCACGATGCCGCCGGATTTCTTCGAGTAGCCCATCCTTGTACTGAAAAATAGCCATCGAACCGGTCTCGCCCATGCCATCCACCACAAGGCAGGCACATTCATCGAAGGGAGAGCCATAGCATCCCAACGCCGCATGGGTTTGATGGTGAAGATAGCGCCGCAGCGATAGATTGGTATGGCCGAAAACCCGCTCCATCCCGATCAGCACGCCAAGACCGGCGCGCCGTTGTGCCAGATGGAGCTGGGAGATCAGCGCCCGTTCCGATTTTGTAGGCGTCAGCGACCGGTTGAGCTCAGGCGTTAGTTTCGTGATCTCCGGCACATCGAACTGCCCCACACCGGCACTGCGGTCCAGAAAATCCGTGTACTGTTCGCTCCACGTGGTGGCCACCACCACCTCTGCATCCGGCTCGATATATTCCTTCAACAGATCCGGCATACGCGTGACCGTATCCGGCTCGCAATTTACCGCCCGCTTGTATTGAAGAAAGCGTTCGGTGGCTTCAGCGAACAAAATGTCGCCATTCGGGCCAACAATGGCCAGAGCCGGGTCATGAAAGGTGGTAGCAAGGCCGATATAGTAACGTTTGGTCATAGGGGAAAGCGAGACTCACGCGGGGATTCACAGACCTGCAGAATATAGCTTTCGTAGAACATTTCACGCCCCATTTTCTGAGCCGCCTGGTGAACTGGATGTTCCCGCCACGCGCGCAGGTGGTCCGCTGACTCCCATTCATGGATCGACACCCGTTCCCCATCGTCGTTTTTGAACACTTTGTAGGACACAAACCCCGGCAGCGCCGAAGCGATGTCATAGAGCTGATCGGCCAGAAGCTGGAAAGCTTCAGCATTTTCTTCCCGAATGCGGGACCTGAAGATAATGACGATCATTTTTGGCTCCTTTACAGTCGCGTGCTGGGCCATCCCACTCCCCCTGCCCAACCACCCGATGAGGGTACCCTTGGGGTGGTTGGGCAACGTCAGATTCTGGGGGAGTGGGACCGCTTAGCAATCAACGAAGAACCCCGCCCCGCTGTGTCAGAGCGAGGCGGAGGGTTTCTTACTTGTTCACCCGGTTGGCGAAGCCGACGGGACGTTGATGCCCCGGCCGGGCTTCCATTTCGGTACGCAACTCGGCCGCGATTTCTTCGGGCGACACGTCACCCATCCGATAACGCAGCTTCCGTTTCACCACCGCAAAGTCACCCGGAGCAAGCTGAACATCGGCCGCAAAGCCCGTCGGGGCCTCAAGTCCGAAGAAATGCCGGAAGGCCAGACGGACCTGTTCCCCATTCAAATAGTCGAACTTCACTTTGAACGTGAACCGCCGCAACGATGCCTGGTCCAGCGATTCCATCAGGTTGGTGGTGCAGGCGAACGGTGCCGGATGACTTTCCATCCAGGTCAGCATTTCGTTCACCTGCGCCACTTCCCAACTGCGGGTGGCCCCCCGGCGATCGAAGAGCAGACTGTCTGCTTCATCGATCACCAGGAACTGGCCCGCTTCGGCCGCGTCGGCGAAAGCCTTTGCGATATTCGCTTCGCTTTCCCCGACCCACGGGGACAACAGATCCGACGCCCGGCGGTGCATCACTTCCAGCCCCATGGCGTCCGCAATGAACCGCACATACGCCGTCTTACCGGTTCCCGGCGCCCCATAGAGACACAGAGAAAAGTCCGACGGCACGCCAGGGTCAGCCAGCCGGTCTGCCAGGGCCACCATGTCCTGGTCACCATTGACAAGTGCCGGCATGAAAACCGCAGGTTCGCCCCGCCGCGGCACGGCGGGCTTGCCGTCCACAACCCGGGCAAGGCCTTGGACCACCAACTCCACATCCGCCGCATCGCCGGATGCGAGGTGGGCCGACCGAAGCGCGGTAGCCATCAGGCCTGGCGACGCCGCATGCTGACGTGCCATGCGGTCGATCTCGGCCGTTGACAACACCATCCCTTCTTTGTCGGCAAGCCGGGTCAAGATTTTCGTCCGCACGGAAACAGGCGGCACTTTCATCTCAACAATCAAGCTCATCCGGCGCAGATAGGCTGGATCTACAGACGACACATCGTTCGTGGTCCAGATCACCGGAGCGGGATTGTGCTCGAACAAGCGGTTGACGAACACTTTGGATCCGGTGCGGCGGCCAAGGGCATTCGGATAGATAAAGTCTTCCAACTCATCGAAGAGGAAAACTTTGTCCGACCGAAAGCGGGCAAGCTGCTGCCCGAGCAAGAGCGCTTGAAGGCGCTGGCTGCGGTCTGGTTCCGAATTGCCCTTATTGGCTTCTCCAACAGCATGCAATTCAAAACCACCTTGAGCAGCCAACGCTTTCGCGAACTCCGTTTTGCCCGTCCCCGGCACCCCATACAGCAATATGTTGACGCCACGGGCACCTGCTTTGGCGGCCCCGGCTAAGAGTCCGTGGGCAAGATCTCTTTGCCGCCCAAGATGCTCAAAATCAGGCCAATGCAAATCCGCTGACAAAGACGGCCCTAGCAAGGCGGTTTCAATGGCTGAAAGACCTTCATGGGGCGGCAGAAGTGCGTGGTGCACGTCATAGCCCGGCCGATAGGCATACCCGAAATAATCGCCGTTATTGTTGGGGTCGATAAGACCGCAGGGGATCAAATGCGGTCCATGCAATGCTTCCACGATTTGCGTTTCCGTATATCCCAAGCACAGCGCCGTCAGCGCGTTGCTTGAGATATACTGCTTACGGATCAAATCATCGCACAGATCCTCGAACGGATCTTCCGAGTAGATCCGTACCGCAAAATCGAAAATGTCCCTTTCGACGTCGCCCAACCCCAACGCGCCACTGAGCGCCAAGAGATTGTCTTCCCATTGTCCGGTGACAACGGAGCGATAGTCGTGAAGCCGTGCCGCCAATTCCGAGTCCAAGGCGCGCCATGTTTTTTGCATGACGCCGTGGCGCCGACGGCGAACCCGTACACCTTTGCGCGCTCGGAAGAGTTTCTTTGCGTTGTCCTGTTCATCATTGTCTTCCTCCGTCGGTACATGGACATCGATATCAACGAACACCCCATTGTCGACGAACCAGTCGAAGATCAAATCGGCTGCGGGTGTGTCGTGACGTGTGCGCTGGACGAGGCGCCGCAAATAGAGCGCAATCATCCGGCGGCTGAAAGAACTGCTCATCGTTCCAACCGTTTTTCTCAGGGCACTTCCGGGTCATCCCCCACCACGGAAGTGCCCTAAGCCTTTGTTTCAACGCGTTTCCTGACGGAAAACCGGTATCCACTTTTCCTGGAAACGCTTACTGTCGGCGGGATGCGGACTTCGCGGGTGTGCGAGCACCCAAAAGGCGCAATCCCAATGAAAATCTAGTGTTTAGAAGAGCTGATCCGGGCCCGGCCGGATCTCAGATCGTGTTCCCTAGGAACAGAAACGATTATCGAGCCAAGCGCGGATCAGCATCATCACATGTAACGTGTGATATACTGTCTGTTTAAAACCATTCGTCATTCGGTTTATCCGCTTCGTTGTTGCGCCATTGGTGGCACGATTGACGGGTACCACATGAGAACGCATCCGCCAAGAACTTTTTTCGCCAGTACGAAAAAAAATTTCGAATTTGATCCGTAGGGGAAGGTTTTTTGGACAATCAGCTCTACGCGTCATCCCAAGGCGAGTGATAGCGAGTTCTTGGGATCCAGTGCCGCAGTTTCTGGAACAATTTGCTCTGGATGCCAGGGACAAGCCCTGGCATGACGGTATTCTCGGTACGGTCTAGCCCCTAAACACTGTCCGCGCAAACGGCCGGTTTCCTGTCTTTCCAAGGCTGTGCCTGCTCCAACTGGGCCGCCAAGCGGAACAGGGTTGCTTCTGCTGCATACCTGCCCACGAACTGATCCCCAGCAGGTCGCCCTCGGGCGTCCAATGCAGACAAATGGAGACTGTTCATTGCCCTCATGGATATCCCGCCCATGCCGCCCATGCCGCCCATGGCACCGCCAAATATGCCGAATTTTTTAACCAAGGCGGAAAACAGCACCCCTTGATGTCAATCCCGCGCCCTTCGTTCTTGAGATCAGAAGCCGGAGCCGTGGTGCTCATCCCTAGAGCCTTCAAGCGGTAAGTGACACAGCCGTTCCACGTTGGGCACCCCACTCATCTTAAAAAATACGTTGTTGAAGTTTTGAGACAGAGAAGCATCAAAAAAAGACGAAAGACTAACACGTATAGGTCACAGTGATCAGAAACCTCGAGAAAAGAATGTAGCCGAAATAGGAAACTGGCCCCGTGGAAAACACCGATCACCTCAATACACTCATTGTCGATATTGGCGAGCGCGCAGGTCTGCCACTGCAACTGGACACATTCGGCAGTTGTGCCATTCAGTACGACGAAATTTCGGAAATTGTTTTGACCTCTTGCGACTCTGGGGCAACTGTTCTCCTGCACTCTCCGCTCACCTATTTATGCGAGCAGCGCCCCCTAGAGCACCTCCGCCACTGTATGGAGATCACCATTTACGGCGCGGAAACTGACGGCGGGGCCGTCGGCCTCGACCCGGAAAGCCGCGCCATCACATTCTGGCGCCGCATCGCTCTGCAAGGGCTCGATTCCCACGCGCTTGAGAGCGCCATCATCACCTTCATCACCGCATCGGAAAAATGCCGTGTCCTTTTGCGAAATCGTCACGCGGGCATCGAAACGCACGAGAACGAAACGGTCGACATGGAGCAGCTAGATCACAACGGCGAGTCTGAACATTCATTCGCCACACATGCAAACCTTATGCGGATCTAAGCACAGAAATCGAGGAGAACATAATGCCCGGTCCAGACATCACAGGTACAGGTGCACCTACCAATACTCCAGCCAACAACGGAACAAACGAAGCCCCCAAAAAGAATGCTCCAAGTCAGCTGGCACAAGGGTTTAAAAATGCAAAAGTTGTCCAGGCGCAAGCTCGCCCCCGCGCCGACACCACGGAAGTAAGAAACACTATTCTCGCAGACAATTTGGGCCAGATCGTCGGTCATAAAACCATAACAACTTCTAGAGAAAAAGCGCGTGACTTGCTTAAGGATATTGGAGCCATCAGGGTTGGACGCGACGCAGAATATCCAGGACTTACAAATGAGGAACGCAGCAATCTTGATAACGCTTTTGCCAGCCACTCCCAAGAAGTGACGGACTTGTTAAGCTCCGCACACAAAATTTATCCCAAACGTTGGTTGGCTGAAAAACGCAGATTGGTAAGAGGCGAATTACTTGGAGTCTTGGCTCAGACCGGTGATTTCAACGAAGCCGCAAAGGAAAGAGACCATTTGGTAGCCAAAGCAAAGATCGCCTCCGCCATCGCTAAGCACAATGTTCTTGGCCAATGGCGAAACAAGGACGCACAAGCTGAGGCGATAGTTCAAAGACTAGGAACTACAAGAAACGATTTTGAAGTTTTAAACAAAATCTTGGAAAAACTTGAACAAAACCCCAATGCACTTAAGGGAAAACTGGATGTTGACCGTCCATTCCATTTTTTACCGGCCATGAACGATGACGAGGAAGCAAATAGATCGGAAGCAGAAACGAAAACGGTTAAGGCTCAAGCGGAAAAGCTAGAGGAGTTTGCAAATTCGAGCAAAGGCCGGTTTGGAAATCTTGGTGGCGCGGACCGGCTCATAAGGGACCCAATGAGAGGACCGGGACCAACGGAAATTCGCCTGTTACAACCCGGCGCCCTGAATGAACCCGGTCAGGTTCAAAGTCCAACGCAGATTGTATCCTCCGGCAGTATGGCCGGAGCAAACCGTGGACAGATCAACCAAGGCGTGCCGCCAGGCGGTCCCGGCGTAGCAAATGACTTGCCTAATGTTGCGAACCCCAAAGTCACGCCCGGTTTCGACCTCAACCAATTCGAAGACGACGACGAACAGATGCACCAGGATGAGGGATTAGGGGTAGAGGCCGCTGAGACGACTCGAGGCGACCGTCGTGTCCGAACGCGCGGTAAGACTCGTGACTTTGTGCCTCGACAATACGACCCCAATGAAGAGTCGTTAAGTGACAATGAAAAATTATCACTAAGGCACGGCCAAACGTCACCCGGCGTCAATTTTTCAAACGATGATGCATCCTCTATCGCTGCAGAAGGCGGCGCGTCCGGCCAGCAGAAACCTGATCGGATGGATTATGTATTACATAACAGCGGCACCACCACCCGTACCTCCCGGGGCAAACGAACCTCTGATACCGGCACCGACGGCGAACCATCCTGAGTAAGGCTGCAGAGTCTCAGGTCAGCCAAGATACGCATGCGGTCAATAATCCGTATCAAGATGATGGACAGAGAGAACCTAGCGCGACCATTGTCGAAGATAGTGCGTATTACGACAGGAACAATAAGGTTTCAGATAACGAGAACTTTCCCCCAGACCTTAACGACAGCAAATCTGCTGATGACGACCAATACGAGCACTCCGTTTTGCGACCGGAAAGCCAGGATGACGATATCAGTGTCGTAAATCGTCCACGCCAAAGCGACTCCCAGATCGAAGCGCGGGATGACGCATCAAGTCAGCGAAACGACAGCATAAGCGATGAAGAGAGTGTGTCTTTCTCCGATGATATGTACCGTCCCGCTGATACGCCAGACGATAGCCAAGACGTGAATGTGGTCAATCGTCCAAATCAAGATGACGTTCAGGATGACTTGACCGTTCAACAGAATGACCCTAATGCGGAAGACGCGTGGAACGCCGATCTGGACAATATGAATTGGGATGACATCCTAAATTCGGTGGATGAGGAATTTGAACGGAAAGACAGTGTGAAGAAACGCGATGGTAGGTTTCAATCAGACCACAATATAATTCTGCCGGACGACGAAGAAGAGGATTTGAACACCGCCAATAATGGCAATATTGATCCCAATGACATATTGGAATACGAGCCTGAGTCGGTGGATATCGACAACATCGGTTCTAGGTCGGAAGACTTAGTGCTGCAAGAACCGGATTCGATAAATGTCGATGACCTCGGATCTAAATCTAAGCGCCTGAACGACGATGATTCGAAGTCCATTCCCATTTTCGGTCTAGAGTCTGAGCTGGACGCTAATGACAAAAACGACATTCGTGACGACACGATCGTTATAGACGAATCCGAGCCCAAATCTAGATCTCAGCGGAACGGCGATCCTGGATCAATCGAGATAAGTGGCATGGAGCCGGAACAGAACTCCTCGGACGGCAACACGGAGCCCTCGGTGAAACTCTAAGAGGCACGTGTACAGATTAACCGCTTGTCCAAATTTCTGGACAGGCGGCGCAATGAGGACTGAGAGACTCGATTTGGGCGGCAAACCAAACTGTTCAAATTCCATCCGCGCAAACGGCCGGTTTCCTGTCTTTCCAAGGCTGTGCTTGCTCCAACTGTGCCGCCAAACGGAACAGGGTTGCTTCTGCTGCATACCTGCCCACAAACTGCACGCCCACGGGCAAACCGTCCGGTGTCCAATGCAAAGGAACGGACATAGCCGGCTGACCGGTGGCATTGGCCATCTGGCAAAACGGTGAATATTCGAACAGGCGCCCCACATAGGTGCCCACATCCTCGCTGTTCATATCGATATGCCCGATCGGCGCTGGCGGTTTTGCAAGGACCGGCAAGATCAGCACATCATAGCTTTCGAAATATGTCGCCACTTGGCGGCTGACCACGTGAATGTTGCGGACGGCCGTGGCATAGTCCGCCGCCGGTGCGCGCCGCCCGGCCTCGGCCATCAGCCACGTCGAGAATTCCACATCTTCCGGTTTGGCATCGCGGCCCAGGAAGTTCTTTGCCGCATCCAATGTGGAGGCCACACTTGCCTGAATGATTGTGCCTGCTGAGGCGCGCATGAGCTCGTTGTCATAATCCGGCGCGGCGTTTTCGACGCTATGACCCAGGCTCTCACAGAGCTTGGCGGCATTTTCGACCGCGGCCACGCATTCCGGGTCAACCGGCCCCCCTGCTGGGGAAACCGTTGAGAAGCCAATCCTAAGCTTACCAGGGTCCTGCCCAACTTCTTTGACAAAGGGCGTCGACGGCTTCTCAAGATAATAGGGGTCGCCCGGTGCGGGACCGGCCGCCACATCCAGCAGTGCGGCACTGTCACGAATGGAGATGGTGACCGCATGTTGCATGCTCATCCCTGCCCAGCCCTCCCCTTGATCAGGGCCCAGCGAGATGCGCCCGCGTGTGGGTTTCATGCCGAATACCCCGCCGCAAGCGGCGGGAATGCGGATCGAGCCGCCACCATCAGACGCATGCGCCGCTGGGACAATCCGGGCCCCAACCGCCGACGACGCACCACCGCTAGACCCACCACTTGAATGATCCGTATTCCAAGGGCTTCGGCAAGGCCCAAGCCGGCGCGGTTCCGTGGTCACCGTTAATCCGAATTCCGGCGTGTTGGTTTTGCCGAAGACGACCAAACCTGATCCGCGCAGCTTGTCCACCATGGTGGTGTTATGATCCGGCACGACGCCATCATAAAGGCTTGACCCATTCGTTGTCGGAAAACCGTCATAATCTGCATACAGATCTTTTAGGAGATAGGGCACGCCCTTAAAGGGCCCTTCCGGCAATCCGCCGCTGATGACCGCCCTCGCCTCGTCGTACATGGTCGCCGTGACCGCGTTGAGTTTGGGATTGACCGATTCCACCCGTTCAATGGCGGCATCGAGCAATTCATCCGGCTTCACATCCTTTTGCGCAACAAGCTCCGAAAGCCCAACCGCGTCGTAATTCCCGAACTCTTTGAAAGCAGCCATGTTCCACCCCTTATGTGATTTTGACGTAGCGTCAGCCTCGCGAAATGCCGGCAATCTGGACATTTTGGAGAAAAATGGCGACAACGCGAGGGAAAGACATCCAACTTTATAGGCAATGTAAAACCAAGACGGGGCGAAACACCATGATCAAAACAAGATTCACAGAAATGTTCGGCGTCGAACATCCTATTGCCCAAGGGGGCATGCAGTGGGTCGGACGGGCTGAACTCGTCTCTGCTGTGGCCAATGCGGGCGCGCTGGGCTTCATTACGGCTCTGACGCAGCCGACACCGGAAGACCTCACCAAAGAGATCGCCCGCTGTAAGGAGATGACCGACAAGCCGTTTGGTGTAAATCTGACGATCCTGCCCGCCCTGAAGCCGCCACCCTACGCGGAATATCGCCAGGCCATTATCGAGAGCGGCGTCAAAATCGTGGAAACCGCCGGGAACAACCCGCAAGAACACATCGCGGTTCTCAAGGAACACGGCGTGAAGGTGATTCACAAATGTACGGCTGTGCGCCACGCCCTAAAGGCGGAGAAGATCGGCGCGGACGCTATTTCGATTGATGGATTTGAATGCGCCGGCCACCCAGGCGAAGACGACATTCCGGGCCTCATCCTCATTCCGGCGGCAGCTGACAAAGTGAAGGTGCCCATGCTCGCTTCCGGCGGCTTCGGCGATGCGCGCGGCCTGGTGGCTGCTCTGGCCTTGGGGGCAGACGGCATCAATATGGGAACGCGCTTTATGGCCACGAAAGAAAGCCCGATCCATGTGAACGTGAAAGAGCAGATGGTCGAAAACGACGAACGGGCGACACAACTCATCTTCCGTACCCTGCGCAACACGGCCCGCGTTGCCAAGAACGCCGTCAGCACGGAAGTGGCACAAATCGAGCGAGAAAAAGGTGCAGAAACGAAGATTGACGACATCGCGCACCTCGTTGCAGGTGCACGTGGACGCTTGGTCTATGAGAAAGGCGATCCCGACCACGGCATTTGGTCTGCCGGTATGGTGCAAGGCCTAATCGATGACGTGCCGTCTTGCGAAGAGCTTGTCCATCGGATTGTGGCCGAAGCGGAAGAGCTGATTAAGCAACGCCTGAATGGCAGCATCAGCTTGGCCGCGGCGGCGGAGTAATTTTCTGCTATCATCCCAGACGCGTTGCACCATCTTGATGGTGCAGCGCGGATCTGGATAGGTGCAAACAAGAGGTCATTGCGCCCGTGTCACAAGCATCTCGTTCAAGTGCTGCCCGGTCGGCGAGACGAGATTTTATCCTCGCAGGGGCAACGGATTACTTCTTCGAGTGCGGATTGCTCAGCTCTAACATGAACGAGTTGGCGGCGCGTTTGGACCTGGGCAAGCCATCAATCTACAGGATCTTTGGCTCACGCAGCGGTTTGGAGACCGCGATATTTGAACCCGTGATTCAAATGGTGGAGTCCTCTCAAACCATGCCCTACACCGGGGCGGGCAGCCATATGTTCCAGATCCTTGAAATGGCGCGGAAAAACCGAAAGGCGGCCCTGCTGGTCTTGAGAGACTGCCGCACCAGCCCAGCGCACGTTCATTGGTTCGATAGACTGACGGATACATTCACGGCCAACCTTTTGGTGGCCTATCGGCCTGCACCAGACGCACCGCCAGGGGGCAAGGCGCGCGGCGCGGTCGCTGCCAGATCCATGGCCAGATTCTATGCCGACTGCCTGGCCGAGTGGCTGGAGGACCGCGATGGGCTAACGGATGAAGCCCGCGCCCAGCTCTTCAAGGACGTCGTCACCGCTTGGTGGACCACCGCACGGTCGGTTCACCAGTTAGGCACGATCGATAGAATATTCCCAAAAGACGCTATTCAAAGTGTGCGAAGAAAAGCCGAATAGCTTTGGGATCACTCGCCTCGACACGCTCGTCCGACAAAACGTCGTCGATACTTTTTAGGCCCATTGTCAGCAGCGGCAACAGCACTTTTGGCATCTCAAGTTGGGGCCCTTCTTGATTATCCGCAGGCGCCTCGTTCACACGTAACACACCCTTGTTGATCGTAAGTGCGTAGGTACCTTCATCCGGGACGGCAATGATCAATCTCTCCTGTGTCTCCAGGGAGTTGGCGACATTCAGACGTGGCCGCAACATGGTGAGTGATTTCATCGGAGGTGCACTGATCAAAAGAGTCGGTGCATCACCAAGCGGGGGTGACTTCGACCGGTCCAGCGTTCCCTCAAGTTCAAGCGCGCCGGTCAACAAGTAGTATCTCTGGCTTGAGCTCTCCGCGTCATAGGCGACGGCGCGCATGCTGTTGATCAGTAGTTTGCGGGCAGATTGGTTTTCAGGGTCTGCTCTCAATATTAGGGCCGACAGCCTGCCCGACCAATTCCAGTCTCCGCTGCGCGCTGCCTCGATAGCGGTTTGCAGGGCTGCTTCGGCCCCTCCCATTGCCGCCACATACTTGTCCGCCCGCTCTAGCGGATCGTCGATGAAAAGTTCAGCGGGGTCGTCGCCATACCAACCGGCTTGGCGCAGATAAACCCCACGCGCCACCCAATCAAGCGGGTGATAATAGAAGCCAAGATCAGGATCATTCGCGAGGTGCGGCGGCAGTTTCAAGCTGGATAAAATCTCTTGCCGGGTCCTGCCGGCGTTCAAGCCACGGACGATATGATCGATGATGAACTGCGTAGTGTCGCGTGCGTTCGATATTGATGCCGCAATATCTTCGGCACCGAAATAGGCCCGGCCATGACCGGGGCCAAGCACCTTGATCGGAAGTTTTGCCAGCTTGTCCAATGTGGCTACGAAAGCCTCAGGATCACGGGTTTCTTCGTAGCGGGGCGTTGCAATGTAGGGGCCGATGCCGCCAATCACATCACCGGGAAGCAGAACACCTTCTTTGGGAAGCCAAAAAGCAATCGCGTCGGCGACATCACTTGGCGCCGAGATGATGTCGATTTGCACACCGCTGAGTGTAAGGGACTCACCGTCAGACACGGTGCGCGTCGCGGGAACATGTTTTGGCCATCCCCCCGTCCTGCGTGGCCCAACGCCCGTGCCGACATCGCCTTCTAGACCAGGGGCGAGTAAAAACCCTAATTGGTCTATCGCGCGGCGCCCCATAAACCGGAACGCAGGTGAAACGACGCCAAGGCGCGCCGGTTCAAGCATGTCACTCGCGATCACCGGTATCCGATCAATCCCGGGAATAGCACTGCAGCCGCCCACATGATCCGCATGACTATGGGTAATAAGGACATGCGTTACGGGCAGTTCCGTGACCGCCTTGAGATCCTTTAGCGCACGCGTCATCCCGTCCGGCCACCATCCACAATCGACTGCCATGACGCCGTCATCACCGATGATGAAAGTGAAATTGGCATAGTCGTAAGCGAAGGCCAGATAAACCCGCTCGGACAAACGCACCAGCTTGGGAGTGGCGAAGCCATCCAAATAGGCGCCAAGCTTCTTGTTGACGGCGGGCGGAGGCGGGGCCGGAATCTCAACCGCGCCGGGCGCCGGGTTTGCGTAAACGTCTCCAACGCTGGTGCCCAGGGCCAGTCCGCAAACCAACACCGCAACAAGGCGGCGTGCGAAACAATAAAAGCGACCCATGATGGCCTCCTATCCATAGATGCACCGCAGGAGCCTCCGATTGGCCCCACAACCCGGCAAGATTTCAACGCGCCGGAGTATGTTACCAATTGGTACGGTTTGCAAGCCAAGATGGCAGGACGTTGGAAACAAGAAGCTCAAACGGGCAAGCCGAAGGCCCAAATCATCATCAGGCAGCCGCCCTCTGCGTGGTCATGCTCTGGGGTGGCCCCCGGCCGCGATTTGGAAATTAGAGACTGTTGCGGCTTGGCGCCGTTCCACGAGAGGAGAGCTATCCCCCGCACGTTCCGTCAGTAGACTGAGGAGGAAATCTAAAGCCGTGGACCTCATTTTAGCGGCGCATCACAAAGTGGTGCGTAGCACATGGGATGACACCCAAAACAAAGACACGCGGCTTACAATTTTTTCTCCATCGCGTAGTTGTGCATGGGCACACCACCGATCTCGAAGTCTCGGCGCCTGATCACCGCGTAGCCATGGCGCAGGAACAACCGTTTTGCGGCTTCGCTGGCCTCCACGTAGATACGTTTTAGACCCTTCTTGCGCGCCACATTCTCCAATTCCTCATAGAGCGCTGACGCAATCCCCTGCCCCACACCTTCCGGCGCGCAATAAAGGTGGTCCAGATGGCCGTCCTCTTCCAAATCCGTATAGGCAAAAGGACGATCGTTTTCATCAACGGCGACCAGGACCGTACGGCCATCTTCGCAGCGCCGGCGCACTGTGGCTTCGTCCGGTGTACGGTCCACCCAGGCGGCGACTTGATCACCGCCATAATCTCTGGGTCCAACCCCTTCCACGGCCTCACGAAAGATGCCGGCAATGGCGGCGGCATCTTCCGGCCGGTAGTGCCGGATTGAGTATTTCATGATCCGTATACGCCTTAACGTCGGCTAGAGGATGTATCCATCGCCTGACGCCCGAACCGTGATGTCACCGATTGAGACGCCCCAAGGCTGATCCATGGCGTAAATCACTTGATCGGCCAGATAGTCGGGGTTCAGCACAGCGTATTGGGTGTTGTCCGGATCTGTCTGTTCGGCAGTCGCTTCACCTATGATAAACTTCATCATGGTTTCGCCGTAGGTCGCAGCGTTCTGGCCGAGAATGCCGACAACGGCTTCCTGATTCACCACGCCGCCCGCCAGTCCGGTCTGAGGTACGCCGGTGGGTTTAACAATCGTCACCTTAATCTTGCCATGAGATTCCACGCGCAGGGACTCCGACAAGAAATTCACGGCGGCCTTTGTAGCGCCGTACACACCGGCACCGACCACAGGAAAATTCCCATAAATCGAGGACAAATTGATCACATGGCCTTGGCCTTGCGCCATCATTTGATCGTAGACGGCCGTGATGCCATGCAGCACACCCTTGAAATTGATGTCGATACAACGCGACCAGGCTGCTGATGCATTTTCATGATCGGCATAGAAAGCAAGCGGCATAACACCCGCATTGTTGATCATGATGTCGATGCGCCCGAACTCACCTACCGCATGCGCCGCAAGCGCTTTCATTTGCGCAAGATCCGTGACGTCGGTGACTTTAGAAGTAGCGGCCCCATTGCCGGACGTGATGTTCGAAACCGTGTTGGCGAGTTCGTCTTCGTTGATGTCCGCGCATACCAGCTTGGCACCACGCGCCGCTGCCTTTTCACTGACAAGCCGGCCAAAGCCACCAGCCGCACCGGTGACGATAATTACTTTGTTCTCAAGATGATTTGTCATTGTTTTCCGATTGCATCACCGGCCCGCTCCCCCAATGTCGACTTTGGCCAACCACCCGATAAGGGTACCCTAGGGGTGGATGGGAAGGGGGAGCGGGCTGGCTAGGTTGCCCCAAGACTTAAGACTGCGTTTCCATTGGGGTACGCCTTCCTCAAGCGCTACCCAATCCTGTTTGGTCGAACACCAAACATGGAACATCGGTTTGAAACCGGATGTATCGTCCATGGTCCCTGTTTTCAGGAACAACGTTTCTGGCTGGCTTGGAATGGCTGAATAGATTGGCGAGCCGCATGTTCCACAAAAATAGCGTTGTACGGTATTGCCGCTTTTCGTATCGCCGTCTTCGTAGAGCTTCGGTTCGCCAGACGTGAATTTGAATTCGGCTTTCGGCACCCCTGCCAGTGTGGAAAACGCAGACCCCGCTTGCCGCTGGCAGTTTTTGCAGTGACATACCCCAGTCATCGCCGGTGCGTTCTGCATCTCATATTTTATTTGGCCGCAAAGGCATTGTCCTGTGACCGCCATCGGTTTCTCCTGATTATTGCTATGACAGAAGGATAGCGTGAATATTCCGATCCTGGAATGCCCTTTTTTGTCAATCCAAATTGTCATCCCAAAAAGCGCGAAGCGATTGTTTGGGATCCATACCCACAGTGATCCTAAATAAGCATGGCGGTTATGGGTCCCTGCCTTCGCAGGGACGACAGTTAGAGAAAACATTCCCACAAAGACATTTTTAGTGTTGACTTCTTTACGCAAGGGAACGATAGTCCGCGCCCATTCGGCAATCGAGCCGAACGTTTTTGAGGAACCTTTCAATGCAAGTCACATTGCAGGTCAGTTTTGGAACCGTGAAGCCGGGCGCGTTACCGCAGTCCGGAGACGAGCGGAATCCATTTAAGATCGGGAGGGCCCTTAGCCTATGACGGTGTAGCCACCACATAAGGCTTTACCAAAACCCCTCCCACGGTGTCCGCGGGAGGGGTTTTTGTTTGTCCGGCCCCTCCCGGAGGTGGCGATTTTTCGGACAAACCAAGGAGTAAGACCCATGACGACGTTCGAAATTATTCAAACGGATCGTGGCTTGATCAAAATGTGGACGCGAGGTGTCCCTGTCGAAGATGGTGCAAAAACGCAGTTAAAAAATATTGCGGGGCTGCCCTTCATCCACAGTCATGTGGCGGCAATGCCGGACGTTCATTTCGGACGCGGCGCAACGGTGGGCAGCGTGATTGCAACCAAAGGCGCCATCATTCCTGCGGCTGTGGGCGTAGATATCGGCTGTGGCATGATGGCCGCACAAACCACGCTGACGGCAAACCAATTACCGGATAGCTTGGCGGGTCTGCGTTCCGCGATTGAGAAAACTGTTCCGCATGGGAATGGCCGGGGCGGCAATTGGGGCAATGTCCCTGACCGTGCCGCAAACCGTTTCCGGGAAAGCGGATTGGCTCAATCGCTTGAGGACTTGCGCGCCAAACATCCGCGTTTGGAAAAATCGAAAGCGCTGCCACAGCTTGGTACTTTGGGGGGCGGCAACCACTTCCTAGAGGTCTGTCTTGATGAAACAGACCACGTGTGGGTGATGCTGCACTCCGGGTCCCGGGGAATCGGCAACTTGATCGGACGGATGTTCATTGAAATGGCACGGCGGTCGATCGAGAAACGCTTCCTCGACCACTATCTGCCGGACAAAGACCTCTCCTACTTTGTGGAGGGCGAGGATGATTTGTTCGACGCATATGTGGAAGCTGTGGGCTGGGCACAAGCCTATGCCGCAATGAACCGGGAAATCATGATGGAGCGGACGCTCCACGTGATGCGCGGTTTGCTGCCGCCCTTCAAAACGGCCAAAACGGCGATCAACTGCCACCACAACTATGTGGAGCGGGAACATCACTTTGGCCACAATGTTTGGGTGACCCGGAAAGGGGCCGTCCGCGCCCGCGAGGGCGATCTCGGCATCATTCCGGGCAGCATGGGCGAACGGTCATTTATCGTGCGCGGTAAAGGCAATCCGCACTCATTCACCTCCTGCTCCCACGGGGCCGGTCGGGTGATGTCGCGGACGGAAGCCAAACGCCGCTTCACGGTGGAAGATCATGTGCGCGCCACCGAAGGTGTCGAATGCCGGAAAGACGCAAGCGTTATCGATGAAACGCCTGCGGCTTACAAAGACATCGACGCCGTGATGGCGGCTCAAGCCGATCTTGTGGACATCGTGCACACGCTGAAGCAAGTGCTGTGCGTGAAAGGATAAATAAGGCGTGATCATGTTTTCAAAACCATGATCACGCCACTGACTTTTTGTTCTTCGCGCGGGCGGACGGTTAACCGGCTTCCACTTAACCTGGCCGCGCACCACCCCATCAGAAAAAGGATTTCAAAAGGGTCTGACCCTTTTGAAATCACAGCAACATGTTAAGTAGCTCTGGATCGTGGCGCATTTCTGTGAAAAGCTCTCGACAACGAACTTCAACAGATCGTAGCGCAGGTTCATGGTCACGGAGAAAACAGTGCGCGATATCGCCCTCGCCTTTCCGGAGGCGGAAGAAAAAGGGCACTTCGACAAAGCATCCTTCCGTGTGCGCAACAAAATTTTCATGACGCTCAGTTCGGAAGAAGACGCCGTAACACTAAAACTCCCGCTCGACTATCAACAGATGCTGGTGGAAAACGAGCCGGACCTGTTCTATCTCACAGGCTGGGCGCATCAGGGTTGGACCCGTGTGCGTCTGAAGAAAATTGGTAAGAAACATTTCCAGCATGTGGCAACCATCGCCTGGAAGAATGTCGCGCCGAAGCGTGTGGTAAAGACCTTCGAAGAGGCCGAAGGAAGATGACCAAAGCATCTCCCCTGCCCATGCGCCCGAAACGCTGGTTCGGGCATATCATGGAATGGTTCAATGCGCCGACGTATCGCTTAGCTCTTGACCTTATAGGAACCGGACCCGGCCGACGCGTCATGGAAATCGGGTTTGGGTCCGGCCGCTTGCTGGAGCTTCTTGCCCAAAGGGAGGGAGATGTTCATCTCGCAGGTATCGACCCAACAGAAGCTATGGTGAAAATGGCAAAAGAGCGTGCCTCGCTGCGCAAGCTTGGTGATCGACTAGACCTCCGCATTGGCACCGCAAGCTCTCTCCCTTGGAAGGAACACTCGTTCGATACGGTCACTGCGCTTCACAGCTTCCAGTTCTGGGAAGATCCGGCCAAGGGCTTGACGGAGGTTCAGCGTGTTCTGCGATCAAGCGGCCACTTGATCTTGATTCTGCGTAATCATGAAAAAGCTGCTCCCGATTGGCTGCCCAATCCGATTTCAAAATCAGGCGATGAGTTCAATGGCACGCTCCGCCTTCTGAAGGAGCTTGGTTTTACATCCGTAGAGGCAGCGGGTGCCGCCGGATCGAGCAAAGCGATCCTCGCAAAGGTCTAACCCACGGCTCCCGACAAATAAGTGATCCCCACGCCCGCACGACGGCAGCGGTCATACCATTCGGCCATCGGTGTAATGACGTTCTTATGCACGGGCCCATACCCAGCCGCGTCTCCGTCGCCGTAGGTGGCCGGATCGCCAAAATCCAAAGGCCCACGCTTGGGATCAGACAGAGGGAACGCCCTCTGCAGCGCATCCGCCGCCGGCAGCACATCAATATGCAGAAGTTCGTTCACAACATCGTCGATGGTAATCTCAGGGTCACTGCTGAATCGCGGTGTGCGGGCGGTCAGAAGCAATATCTCCTGAATCATGGCAAGCCTTACCGCATGGAGGAGATCCCGATCCATGAGGCACTCGTCATCCAACATAGCGATCGGATCGGACAGGTCTAACGCATCGAGAGACGCTTTCAGATTGATCATGTCGTAGACCAAATCCCGGAAGACGCGGTCAAGCCCAGCATAACGCTGGGTATCTGACAGAAGCCGCGCGATACGCTGCATTTGGGCCCGGCGGTCGGTCTTGCCCTCCACACGGGCACGCCGGAGCCAGAACATGGGACTCATGGTTTCCAAGTATCCGGAAACAACATCCATGGAACTCAGGCGATAGGCATATCGTACAAGCCGCATAAAGCGCTGACACGTTTCCGAGTGTTTGTAGATTTCGGCAAAATGATCCACATCTTTGCCGATCGCGTTGCCAACACCACCAATACTGTTTGAGAAAAACCCCATCTGCTGGAGAATGCCGTTATTCGGGATCGCGCGAATTTGCGACGGATGCCCTGCTTCGCTGGCGCCCCGCCCCTCATGCTGGCGCTTTGATTTCCGCGACCCGGTTGGATAAAGCAAGTTCGTGCCATAGACGGAAAGTAGTGTTGCGTAGTTCGGGTTTTCGAAAAGCTCCTGATTGTGCCGTGTCAAATTGATGAAGAACTCAAGACTAAAATCCGTATCGAGATAAAATTGGTCCGTCTTCGCACTTTCGATGCCCGCTTTCGTGACCGTGTCATGCCCGTGTTCGAACAACCGGGTCAAGACGCTGAACGAAAGCGTTCGGTTTCTAAAATAGACATAACCATCGCCGCCCTGAAAACTCACCTCTTGCTTGGCGCTAATGTTTTGCAGATCGAACTGAAGCCGCGTGGCAGGCGAAGACACATGCGAAAGCCGGTCGCTAAAGCTGATGGGGTGCGCCCCGCGGCCAATGGACTCTCCGTGGGTATCGAACAGCACCAGCTGAACATCGCTCATTTTATGCTCAGAAAGCACATTGGCCAGCTTGATTTTGAGCCGTTCCACCGCAAGAGATGCCGCCACCTGCCCCACATAGCGGCCGGCATCGGAGTAACCGGTCTGAATGCACAAGCGGCCCCGTTTCTGGACATATGTTCGATAGTGCTCATTTGCCAGCAGTTCCCCGATGATGGCGTGGCCGTGTTCCAGCGCCGTGGAGGTTTCGAACAAAGGCGAGATATCCACCATGTCCTCCACATCAAACAGCCGCGCAAGATAGAGGGCTGCAAGAACAGCAAACGAGGTTTCACATTCCGCAATCAAGAACCGGATCGGTGTTTCGCTGTCCACATATCTCTTGATCTGCGCCAACAGCATAAACAATCGGCGCGCGGACATTTTTTCCGCCGCCACACTGCCCATATTTGTCTGAACCGGCTGCACTCGATCCAACAACCGGGTGAGCGCACGCAGGTAAGTGCGGCGGTTCCCCTTATCGTCCGGCGACGTATCGAGAGCAACTTCCTGACTCAGTGCGTTGAAAAGCTGTGAGGCGTTCAGCCGGAAATGGGTATGCGCCATGCCCAAGCCAAGATTGGCCACCTGCGCCTTCAGCACAATGAGCTGTTTGAGTACCTCTTTTTCTTGCTGGAGTTCGATCGCCGCCTCCAGCCGGCGCACCAGAGAACTGGGCGTGGTCAGGCGTTCACTCTTGTTTTCAGATAAGCGCTGCCCCAACGCCGCAACGCCTTCCATATCGCTGCCGTCGTCGGGCACCGCTGCTTTGTCCTTTTCCGCCACTTTCAAGGCCAGCGACAGGCGTTCCTGCAGATCAATCAATGGCAAGGCGGGCGCATCTCCGGAAACCTGTCCGCAGATTTCGGCAACCCGGTCCCGGTAATGAGAAATCTGCCGCACGGTGCTTTCCAGGCGCGCTTTGTAAGTGGTGTTCCAACCGATATCACGCCGGCCGTCCAAGTCGAATCCAACCCAGCTGGCAATGGTGATTAGCCTGGGGCAGATGGTGGTCCAATCGTCCGGATACAGTTCCTGAGTGACATCGATTGCGCATTCGTAAAGCGTGCGCAGAGAACAGTTTATTTCCTCGACTGCCACATAGGACTGGGCCAGTTCCGACTGCAGATCGATCCCCTGTGGCGTCCCGTGGGGTATCAAACCTGTACGTTCCAAAATCTCATCACGCGCTTTGTCCGACAGCGGACTACCGTCCCGCGCGCACTCAACCGCCAGATCCGCGATGTCTTGCGACGCAACTTCCGTCATGCAAAAAGTGGGGTGGGCGGTGATCACGAGCCCCATCCATTCTTTAGCAAGCGCTGCTTGGAATGAAGCAGAATCCAGTTTCTTGCCGTCCACGGATTTGGCAAGGCTGCGAAAGCGATCTGAAATCGCCTCTTTATTAGCTTCAGCGTCGGTTTCGCCCACATAGGCGCCAAGCTTCTTGGACCGAAACAGAAAGGCGCGCGCAACCAGATACTGGACCAGATTCTCTAGATCACAATCGTCGAGGTCTCCCTGATCGACGCGGTCGCTGATGCTCAGGGCCAGCGCATCCACCGGATTGTGAAGAGGGTTGGGGCTCGTCGATGTGAGTTCCGATTTGAGCTTTGCCCGAAGCGCTTCAGCATCAGGAAAAAACTTGGCAAGTTCTTTTGTCAAATCGGAACGGGCTGGCGGCATATACCCCTCTTGGCAATGATGATGTCAACGGGTGCAGCGCGCCCGGCTCGCCGCCGAAAATTTCGGCGCTTAGTTCTGAAGACTTATCTGGCGAATGGTCTCGACGATCTTGGTTCGAACATCCGGACCTTGAGTTTGAATGGATTTTGCCAGTGTGTCGAGGTCGTTCCGCAACGTGTGAACCTGTTCCACAAGCGACAGAATGACCGGCACAGCTTCATCATTTACCCGCATGTCATGGCGCAGATCCGCAATAAACTGGGCGCGCGCCACATCCACTTTCAGGAAAATGAATTGAGCGGCACCAGAAGCAGGTTTTTCCTGTGGCCTGATCCATCCGGCCTCGACGAATTCAAAAAGTTCGTCACGCGACAAATCCGGAATGAGACGTAAGACTTCTTCTTCTGTAAACATGAGCTTCATCCCCAATCGCGGCGGGGGTATTGCGGATACTGTTCCCGCCACTCCTGTAAGAACGCTTTTAGTTTATCATCTGGCTGGTCCGGCAGAACCACTTTTAGCCGGACAAACTGATCTCCTTTGCCGCCAACGCCCTTGCCTTTCAGACGCAAGACAGCACCATTGTTAGAGCCGGGAGGAACCGACAGGGTAACCGACCCATCGATTGTCGGCACGTCCACCTTAGCGCCCAACACAGCTTCATCCAGAGAGACCGGCACATCAATTCGTATGTTGTTTCCGTCCCGCTCAAACAAAGGATGGGACGACACAGTAATTGTTACAAAGGCATCCCCCGGCGGGCCGCCATTCATGCCAGGCCCCCCTTTGCCCTTTAGGCGCAGCGATTGACCGTCCTTGATCCCGGCAGGCAGGGAAATGTCCAACGAGATACCATCCGGCATGGTGACTCTTTTCTTGGCGCCGCGTGCAGCATCCAAAAAATCCACGGACAACTGATATTGAGCATCTTGACCGGGGATGGGGATCGTTCGCCCCCCTGCCCGTCCGCGCCTGCCGAAAAACGACGAGAAGATATCGCCAAGATCGTCCGTTTCCGAACTGCCTTCATAGACATTGTAAGCGTAACGCGGATCTTGCCCGGCATAATCCCTGTAATACTGGCGCTGCTGCTGTTCCGCCCCGGAGGCGTCGATCTCACCAGCGTCGAACTTTTTCCGTTTGTCCGGATCGCCCAAAATATCGTAAGCGAGGGAAACTTCCTTGAAGCGCTCCTCGGCTGTTTGGTTATCCGTGTTCAGATCCGGGTGATACTTTTTGGCAAGCGCACGGTAGGCTTTACGAATTTCCTCGTCGCTTGCCGTCTTGGCCACGCCTAAAATGCTGTATGGGTCCTTTGCCACGCCAATGCCTAAGTCAGTTTAAAGAAGCACATCCCTCAAACATCGAGATTTTGGCCGCCGGATTCAAGGCTTATTTCAATCGAGGAGACGCTCACGCAGGCTTTGACGCATGCGGTCCGATACATTGAGCGGCCCAGTCAAATAATCATCCAAAGACCCATATTCAGCATCAATCGCATCAAACGCCGCTTGGATATACTCATGGCGGGCCTCGAACAAAGCGTCTTCCAATTCAACATCAAAATCCACGCCATCCGGAATCAGCTGCGCTCTCCGGTTTGTACGATAATCATCGTCCAAGAACCGGTTCGTCAGCTTGTAGTCGTGAAGGATGGTTTCTTGCGGCACGCCCAGGGCATGAAGCACCAAGGCACAGGCGACACCGGTTCGATCCTTGCCGGCTGCACAATGGATAAGAGCGGCCCCTTCGGATTGCCCATCCAGGTGGTCAAACAATGCATTGTACTGATGGGCATGGGTAATCACAAACGCATGGTATGATTCTTTGATGCCTTTCACGAATTCCTCAGCCGTCAGACTTCTCAGATAGGCTTCAAGATCGAAACCCTCACCCCGCACCACATCCCGCCCATGGATCGAAAGCGGAATAACGGAAGGCCCATTCTCCGGTAAACGGCTGGGATAGGTTGCGCGCTCATCATCCGTACGAAGATCGTAGATGCGCTGGATCTCCAGGGTCTCGATTTTCTCGTGATCCTTATCCGTAAGGTCCGCAAGCGTGCCTGAGCGGAAAACCCTGCGCCACTTCACCTTCCGTCCGTCTTCCGTCTCATAGCCACCAAGGTCCCGAAAATTGGGCGTCCCGTCGAGTGGAATGTGGCGTTTATCGGCAGCTGTATTCATGTGGATCTCCTTACGGGATAGATCGGACCTGTCACTATCTTGGAATGTGGGGAAGCGGCGACTCATTTTGGAAGCATAGGGGTGGCATGTGATGATTGAGAGACAAATATGTCGGCGGCATGGCAAGGGCTGCCGGTTCGAAAGATCCAGCATTGTAAACACGCCCTTAACTGAGTGAACATTGTCAAATTCCGTAGCGGAATGTTTGACTCAACAGGGGGCCGGAAGTAGACTTAGAGGCAGTCAACACCCACAGATGGGAGGTTAGAAAAATGACCCCTCCTGACCAGGCACACTGACCAGCGCAAGCTGATCCAAGACAATTTTACTCATTAGCATTTCGCGTGCGATCACGTCGCACAACTTTGAAAGACTCGGTTCAATAGCCGGGTGGCCATGAGATATGCGCCATAGAAGCAGGCCTCGCCGCGCCTAAAGAACGCGGTCGAGGCCGTTTGTGTTTTTGCTCTGCGTACGAATAAATGATGTGATCCAGAGCAACTCGTTAGGAGCATGCAATTCTGGATCGCCACGCCCGCCAGAGCGGGCTCGCGATGACGACTCAAACAATTTCGGAAGCACTTTAATTCACCTGCCGGTCCCGGCCTTCCCAATAAGGGGCGCGCAAGTCTTTCTTCAGGATTTTGCCGCTGGGGTTGCGCGGAAGGGCCTCGATAAAATCGACCGACTTGGGCACCTTAAATCCGGCAATCTGAGTGCGGGCAAACTTCTGGACGTCGGCCTCGGATAGATCTGCCCCATCCTTTTTGACCACCACTGCTTTCACGGCCTCACCCCATTTTTCGTCAGGCACGCCAATAACGGCCACGTCTGCAATATCCGGATGGCCGAAGAGCGCGCTTTCCACTTCTGCCGGATAAATATTTTCGGCGCCGGACACGATCATGTCCTTCACCCGGTCATGCACATAGACATATCCATCCTCATCCAGATAGCCCGCATCACCCGACCGCAAGAACCCTTCCGGCGTGATCGCCTTCTTGGTGGCGTCATCTAAATTCCAATACCCCACCATCAATGCCGGTGACTTGACGCAGATTTCGCCCACTTGCCCGGTCGGCAGCAGATTGCCGGCATCATCCATGATGCAGATGTCGACGCCCGGAAACGGCTTGCCGGCACTGCGCATGCGTTCATTACCATTCAAATCGTGATCTTCCGCAGGCAGGTAGGTGACAGACCCCGTGGCTTCGGTCATGCCGTAAAGCTGGATAAATCCGCACTGGAAAACCTCAATCGCCTCGCGCAACAGGTCCAATGGAATTGGTGACGCGCCGTATAGAATGTATTTGATGGTCGAGTAATCGATCTCTCGCGCATTCGGTTCGGCCAACACAAATTGCATGGCCGCGGGCACCATAAAAATCTTTGTAATGCCGTATTGCTGGATCATGGTGAGGACGACACTGGGCACAAATTCGGATAGCACCACGTTTTTGGCCCCGGCCCGAAGCCCCTGAATGCCCCATCCGGTCCCGCCAATATGGAAGGAGGGCATGGCAACGAGACTGACATCATCTTCCGTCCACAGATTGAATTCGAAATCGGCCGGCATATTGTCCGGATCACGGTCCATGGCAAAAAATCCGGCATGGCGCAACTGAACACCTTTCGGGTGACCTGTTGTCCCGCTGGTGTACATTTGAATGGCAATATCGTTTCCGCTCACGGGAACATTTGGATCGCCGGTTTCTTGGCGGCCGATCCACGCCTCATACGCATCCCAATCACTGTAGGGTTCAGCCATCGAAACGATTTTCTTTACGGTTGTGAGCTGTTCTTTAATTTGATCAATAATGGGGAAAAAATCAGGGCCGACAAACAGCACCTCGGCTTTTGCGTCATTCACGATGTAGGCGACTTCCGGCGGGGCCAGACGCCAATTGATCCCCACCATCACCGCATTGGCTTTCGCCGCCCCAAGCAGAAGATCGAAATAGTAGTCCGAGTTTTTGTCCATGAACGCGATGCGCGTCTGTGGTGAGATGCCTTCGGCCAGCAGGCCGTTTGCTACCCGGTTGACCCGTTCGTTCCAAGCTTCATACGTGGTCACGCGGTCTTCAAACACAAGAGCTAGATCATTTGGCCGTTCCTGTGCATGAAGTCGGGGAATATCACCCAGAGTCTTTGGCTCAATCGGCGTGCTCATCCCATCAATTCTCCTTCAACGGACGAAATTTCAAATTATTGGTGCTGTGGTGTGCGAAAGCGTTTTGCGCCACCCGCCCCATCCTATACTCTTGCAAAAAACAAGGCGTCAAAGGAAATACGTGCACCTCCACCAAAAGTACAACGGAGGAACGGGGCGTATTACTCTGTCGCGAAACCCATCTTCTACGAGAGGATTACGCCCATGAAGAATGATGTAAACCGCCAATGGCTAATTGCCGATCGTCCCATCGGGCGTCCGCTCAAAGACAGCGATTTCAAATACCAAGAAGTGCCGCTGAACGAGCCCAATGAAGGCGAAGTGCTGGTCCGCACTTTGTATCTGAGTTTCGACCCGGCTCAGAAAGGTTGGCTTGAAAATGTGGCCAATTATGTTGATCCCACAGAAATTGGCGACGTGGTACGCGGATCTGGGATTGCACAAGTTATCAGTTCCAAATCCCCCAAATTCAAAGAAGGTGATTTGGTATCAGGCCTGGTGGGGTGGCAGGACTTCCCCGTATTACCCGCAAATGCGCTCAACAAAGTGCCGGACGGTGTGCCACCAACCGCAACCCTTGGCGTGCTAGGCGGCACCGGCATGACCGCTTATTTCGGCCTTCTACATATTGGCAAGCCTGTTGCAGGCGACACGCTTGTGGTTTCCGGTGCGGCCGGTGCCACAGGCTCCGTGGTCGGACAAATCGGCAAGATTGCGGGCTGCCGGGTGATCGGCATCGCTGGTGGCCAGGAAAAATGCGACTGGATCAAGGATGAGCTCGGCTTCGATGAAGCCATCGACTACAAGAATGACAGCGTCCGAAAACGCTTAAAGGAACTTTGCCCCGGCGGCATCAATGTGATGTACGACAATGTGGGCGGCACGGTGCTCAATGATTGTTTGGGCGAGATCGCCATGAAAGCACGCGTGGTCATTTGCGGCGGTATCTCGCGCTACGAGTTAGGGCAGCTTCCCGCCGGCCCGCAGAACTATTTCAACTTGGTTTTCAAGCGCGCCACAATGGAAGGGTTCATCGTCCTCGACTACACGGACCAATTCCCGATGGCCTCCAAGCGCATCGCCAAATGGATTGCCGAGGGCAAAATCAAATACAAGGAAGATTTGCAGGAAGGGCTCGAAAACGCACCGAAAACGCTCATGCGTTTGTTCGAGGGCGCGAATTTCGGCAAGCAGCTCTTGCAAGTGGCGAACATCACTGCAGCAGTAACGTGAATACCCAAGTACCATTGTCATCCCGGGCACACCGCAGCATGCAATGCTGCTGTGTAGACCCGGGATCCATTCCAATAGCCATCAACTAGATGGTAGACCCCGGATCAGCAGCGCGTCACTACCTGCCGCGCAGCATCCGGGGTGACACAATTAATCAATCATTCGCACCAACGTGTTCAGCGATCAGCGCATTCACTTCAGCTGACTTTTCCATGTGGGCCATATGTCCCGCATCGGCAAACACTTCCACACGCGCGCCGCCTGAGACATTTTGTGCGTGGGCGGAGGGAATCACCTCGTCTTGCTCGCCCCAGACCACCAAAAGCTTGCCGCCAAGGGTTTGCACTTGATCCAGCAGCGACACGGATTGTTTGCCGCCCTCAAAACTAGCTGATGAAAGGGTCCGCAAGGCCGCGTCCACCCCATCCAGCCTTTTGAACTTGATGATGTCATCCACCATGTCCTTTGAGACGAGACTCTTATCGGCGAACAGCGCGCCTAGGGTTTGTGTCAGCTGACGCTGCCGCTTTCCTTCGATGAAACCAGTGATGTAGTCCATATTGATATCGTCGCCGAAGCCGGCGCCGCACACAGTGGTCACGGAGGCAACCGCGTCGGGTGCCTCTTGCGACACGGACAGGACGACGGCCCCTCCAAGTGAATGCCCCACCAAATGGGCCTTGCCAATATCCATCGCCTTCATGAAATCACGCAACGCGCCCACGAGGTTCGGCAGCGTTCCATCACCCACATCTTTCTCAGATCCGCCATGGCCCAACAGGTCGATGGCATAGGTGGTGCGGTCTTCCGAAAGCGCCGGCTGGGTGAAAAGCCAATTGTTGAGGTCGCCGCCGAAGCCATGAACAAAGACGATCGGCGTGCCGTCGCCCTCGCCCATTTTCACATATTGGATGCGTTTGCCCGCTGCCTCTATGGTTTCGGGCTCCGGCCCACCGGCTTCAGCCGCCACATCCGCGGGGTCGTAGTTCTCCCTGAAGCTTTCAACGAAAGCATTGATGTCGGTATCGGACGCGCCAGCATCGGCGATGACACCGATAATCATGCCGCACGGGTGAGTCTCGCCTTCTTCCGCAACGAGTTTACGGAAAACACCTGCATGCTGAGATTCCAGCGTATTGGTGATTTTCGTGGTTTCAATATCCACCAAATCATCGCCTTCGCTGACTGTCTCCCCTTCTTCCACGTACCAATGGTCAATCTTGCCCTCTTCCATGGATAGGCCCCATTTGGGCACGGTCACCGCATGGATCTCAGCCATTGCTTTCTCTCCAGTCTACAATTTCGTTCGAGGACGGACTTTATTCCGCAGCGGCCCGTCCACTCGATTCCAGCACTTCGTGAACCGCCGCTTCAACGCGTCCTGCATTGGGGATATAGGCATCTTCAAGCGTCGGCGCGAATGGCACAGGCGTATGCGGCGCTGTGATCCGTTTAATCGGCGCCTTCAACGCCCCAAACGCTTTGTCAGCTACCAGAGCCGCCACATCCACCGCCATATTGCAGCGTGGCGGCGCCTCATCCACGACCACCAAGCGGCCCGTCCGTTCCACGGATTCCAAGATCGCGTCTTCGTCCAGCGGAGACGTTGTACGCGGATCAATCACATCAATGGTGATGCCCTTGTCTTCCAGCTTGTCCGCCACTTCATTGGCCACATGCACCATGCGTGAGAAACCAACGATGGTGACGTCATCTCCTTCGCGCGTGAAATTCGCCTCACCGAAGGGAATGGTATAGGCCTCATCCGGCACGTCGTCTTCGATGTCGTAAAGCGTTTTGTGTTCCAGGAAGATAACGGGATCATCGTCGCGTATCGCTTGGATCAAAAGGCCTTTTGCATCATACGCATTTGTCGGCATGACCACTTTCAAGCCAGGTACATGTGTAAAGATCGGATGCAAGCACTGTGAATGCTGAGCGGCCGCACGCACGCCCGCGCCGATCATAGAGCGCACCACGACCGGTGTCCGCGCCTTGCCGCCAAACATATAGCGGAACTTGGCAGCCTGATTGAAGATCTGGTCGAAACAAACGCCCAGGAAATCCACGAACATGAGTTCCGCGACCGGACGCAGGCCCGTGGTTGCGGCCCCGGCGGCCGCCCCCATGATGGCACTCTCGGAAATCGGCGTATCGATCACCCGGTCCGGACCAAATGTCCCAATCAGACCTTTGGTCACTCCCATGACACCGCCATAGGCGTCCACATCGCCGGAACCGCCTTGGCCACCGGCCACGTCTTCCCCAATAATGACGACCGTGGGATCACGCTCCATTTCTTGACGGAGCGCTTCATTAATTGCTTGGCGTACTGATTTTTTTGGCATGAGCTTGCCTCTCGCTTAAGGGTAAGCGACGTAAACGTCGGTTTCGAGCTGGTCCACATCGGGGAAAGGAGCGTTTGTGGCAGACTCAACCGCCTTCTCCACTTCGCTCAGCACTTCTTGATCAAGTGTGTCTAGCTGGCTTGCATCCAATAGCCCGGCCTCTGTCACGCGATTGCGGAAGATGACCAGCGGATCTTTCTCGGCCCGCAGTTTCGAAACCTCGTCTTTCGCACGATAGATCTCGGGATCACCCGCAAAGTGGCCATAATACCGCATGGCTTCCGTAACGATGGCACTTGGCCCTTTACCTTCCTTTGCGCGCTCTGCGGCTTCTCGCATGGCATCGTAGACCGCGAAGAAATCCGTTCCATCAACTGTTGTGGCTGGCATGCCAAAACCGGCAGCCCGTCCGGCAAGATCCTTTGTGCCCACGGCATAATCGACGCCGGTGCCTTCGCCATAGCCATTGTTTTCAATGACGAAGATAGCCGGCAGGTTCAGGACAACTGCCATGTTCAGAGATTCAAACGTGGTGCCTTGGTTGGAACCGCCATCGCCCGTGAAGGAAACAGCCACCCGGCCCGTCTTGTTCACTTTGGCACTTAGGGCAGCGCCTACAACCAGCGGCGGGTTGCCCCCAACGATAGCGTTGGCGCCAAGCATGCCTTTGTCCAAATCAGCGATATGCATGGAGCCGCCCTTACCGCCGCACAGGCCACCGGCTTTGCCGAAGATTTCCAGCATCATGCCTTCCACATCGCATCCCTTCGCGATGCAGTGGCCGTGGCCGCGATGGGTTGAGCCGATGTAGTCGTCATCCGTCAGATGCATGCAAATGCCAACACCCGACGCTTCTTGTCCCGCATAGAGATGGACAAAGCCCGGAATGTTGCCATTGTAGAATTCAACGTTCACCCGCTCTTCAAATTCGCGGATGCGTTTCATGCGACGGTAAGCTTCCAACAGTTCGTCACGTGTCAATTGCACGATGCGCCTCCCTCTGTGTGGAAATTATTTTTTCACGCCTGTTGTAATTATTTTAGTCTGCCCTAGGCAAGGCTTCAATAGAGATCTGGCTCGTGATTGCGCATTTGATCGTTCAACCACGCCTTCAAGGTGTTCGAAAATAACACAAACATCCGCTTCGTTTTCTAATTGTGCCGCTAGAAGCAAAACAGCCGGCCCAATGGGCCGGCTGTCCTGGTCTTAATTGGCCTCAGTAAGATCGATTAGAAGGCGATCGTTACTTCACCGAGGAATGTGCGTGGATCGCCAAACCCGCCAAAGCCCGTGCCAGGGAAACCACCCGACAGAGCATTCACCAGATAGACCTCGTCGGTGAGGTTCTTGGCGATAAAGGAAACGGCAACATCAGCCCCTTCCACATTCCAAGCGTAGCTCAGGTTCATGTCGAGCAGGCCGTACCCTTCCTGCAAGATCTCTTCACCACCCGTTGCAGCAACAACCAAGAAGTGGTCGTCGATGAACTTGTAGTCGATCGCACCTGTGAATTCGCCTGGCCCGAACGGATAGTTTACCACACCGCCAACCGAGAAGGTGAATTCCGGCGACCGCGCACGGTTGGTTCCGGTCAAGTCCCGATCGGACGGATCGGCAAGACAGGCCAAGGACGTTGCGACACGTTCGCAAGGCAGGGAGCCTTCGCGCCGGAAGTCGAGCCAGCCAAATGTACCACGCAGCGACAGATGTTCATGGACCTGTGCTTGCGCCTCAACTTCAGCCCCCCACAGACGCACTTCGTCCACATTGTTGATCAATGTGCTGGTGCCTGGAAGGAATGCGACAGGATCGAACAGCACGGATGTAAACTGCTCGTCTGTCACCCGGGTGAAGAAGCCTGCCACGTTGAAGCGTACCCGGTCTTCCCACCATTGGGTCTTGAAGCCGCCTTCATAGCTGTTGACGATTTCAGGGCCGAACAATTGCTGTTCCGGAAGCACGGCACGAATACTAATGCCGCCGCTTCGGAAGCCACCATTGGTGTAGTTGAAGTACCCAAGAATGTCTTCGTTGAACTGATAGTCAGCACCGATCTTATACGTCGTTTGACTTACAGACTGGAACGCGGCCGGCACCGTCTGCAGTGTGCCTGCTGGACTAAAGCCATCGAGCAGTGTGAACGTTCCAACCGGAGAGGACTTGTCCTCTTCCGTATGGCGAATACCGCCATTGATGGTCAGCTTGTCCGTCACGTCGTATGCCAACGCCAGGAACAAGGCCCAAGCTTCATTGTCTTCCGAGCTCAACTGCTGCGTGGTCGCATCACCGGTTTGGCAAAGTTCAAACGGTGATGTGAAAAGTGGCGTCGTTGGGCAGCTTCCCAATCCCAACACGCTGGGAGGCAGAGCCCCCACATTTTCAGTGTCTTGGATCAGCGTCACGGCTTGCTCGAAGTAGTAGAAGCCAGCGGTGTAATCCAAACGATCACTGAGCGTTTTGCCATTCAATCGAACTTCTTGAGTGAATTGCTGGAACGCCTGATCACGTGTTGTATGCAATTGGAACAGCGGGAACACCGGCACCGATTGATCGGACGCATCAAAGTCCTGGAACACGATGTCTTCCGAATCCACATAGGCGGTGATCGACGTAAATGTACCGACCGGCGTTTCCCAGTTTGCTTCCACGCTCAAGATGTCAGTCCGGAAATCCAACGGCTGTACAAAGTCTGCCGCCGTCGTGAACGGATTAAGTTGAATCTCAGCCGGAATTGGCGTCGACGGAGGCGTCAACCCATCCAAGAACAGGTTGTCGTTTGGCTGGATATTGCTGGTGTCGATCTGACGGTCCCACTGGAAATAAACTTCGATGTCCGGTGTGGGTGTCCAGTTCAAGCCAACATTAAACGCTTTGTAATCAACACGGCCATCTTCCGCGCCTGTCGAAATATTGTCGTAGAAGCCGTCACTTGTCCGGCTCGTCCCGCCAATTTTAATCGCCAGCTTGTCTTTGACCAATGGCGCGTTGACAAGACCCTTGAAGATCGCGGTTTCGAATGAGCCATAGGCGGCCGAGAATTTTGCGCCAAGCTCACCGGTTGGACGAGACCGGCGCACGTTGATCGCACCACCCGTCGTGTTTTTACCGAACAGAATGCCCTGCGGACCGCGCAGGAATTCTATCGATTCAATATCGAAGGCGTCGATCAGCTGTCCCGTATTGGTGCCGAAAAACACGCCATCTACCACCACACCAACAGGCGGGTTCTGGGTTTTCTCAACGTCCGCATAGCCTTGACCGCGGAAGAAGATAGCGCCGCCACCGGCAGTCGCTGTGGTTTGTCCAATCTGAACGTTCGGAATGCGTCCGTCAAAATCACGCAGCGTTTTTGGTGCTATTTGACGAATGTCTTCGCCCGCAAATGCCGTGACGGCGATTGGAACACGTTGTAGAGATTCCTCCCGTTTCCGAGAGAAAACAATGATTTCATCGATTTGTGCGAAAGCAGGTGCCACTTCAACAAAAGTGAACCCAGCGATGGCGGCCGCACAGACTCCGCCCATGATCTGAGTGCGTCGTTTCATAAGTTTCCTCCCCAGGAAACGGTTCAATGTAAAAAAACGCGAGGCCAGTTACGCGTAGGCGCTCACGAAGTAACGCGCATTCGAGATCCGGCGGCGTGCGTTGTCAACACACCCCACCACCGATAGGTGATCACTTTTTCGATTCGCTCCATTTTGTCAGTGGTGTGACATTCCCGCCGCAGTTAGTGTTCAAGAATGGTGCAACGCGTGTTAGATTTTTTGCGATGCCACACGACAATCGTGACGCGTAACGCATCACAATTTCAAAGTTTGATCACATCTTGCAAAATGTCAGGCAACGGACGGTTTAGCGAAAGCCGATTCGAATCGCTAAAAATTTGTATCTAACTTTCTGAAAAGCTAGGCCGCCGGCGCGCTCGCTTTCGCCTTATCCACCCCATCCGCGGACCATTGGATGCCCCGCCGGAGAAGGTCGTAGAACACGGGAAGATCCCAAGAGCATCTTTCGATCTCCGGGTAATAATCGGTAATCGGGACCATATCGTAATGGCCACGGCAATGACCCAGCGTCAAATACAACACCTGCCCCTTGCCCACATTGTGGGTGTAATAGACCAGTTGTCTTTCGTCGTCGGTCCAATCTTCATCCACAAAGCCTTCGGCTTTGCCGATGAACTTTGTCTCCAACAGAGCATGAAGGTCACCATGATAATCGCTTAGGTAAAGCTCATCAGTTGCTTCAAATGGCTCCACGCCCTTTACCAGCGGATGGTCCGGATCTGAAACCTGCACGGTGTAAGGTGCGATTGGTGGGTGGGCGATGAACTGGCTGCCCAGCGTTTCCATCATAATGGGGGCTTCGCGCGGACTGTTAACCCGTCCGTCTTCCAAAAACCGCAGGATTGAGTTTGTCCCGTGAAGGGCGAACCAGGTTTTTCCACTCTCCACATACTCACGCAGAGCTTTCTGCGTCGCTTCGGGAGGGGTCACATCGCAGGTGTAGGTGATCAGGAAGTCTGCTTCTTTGATACCGTCGATGTCGCTGTAGTCCGGTGCCACAATGGTTCGGATGCGCTCATTTTCTGCAAGCAGCTTTAGAATTTCCAGACGTGCAAAATCTATGTCGTGATACTTGCCGCCGGCCACGAAATACGCACTGATCTTCCCGCCCATTTTTTTCGCCTTTTTTTGGAGCCGATAGAATGCAAAAATGGCGGCGTGCATATTTGCACACCGCCATTCTTCGTCGTAATTAGTACTGAACGCCTTTCGTAAAGCCACCGTCGATGATCACATTCGTACCGGTGGTGAATGCCGATGCGGGGCTTGCAAGGAAGGTCACTGCCTTAGCAACATCTTCCGCGGCGCCCATACGGCCCATTGGGATTTGCGCCAATGTGGAATCGTAGAAATCGGTCATATTGTCTTTAATGAAATTCCACGGGCCGCCCTTCACAAAGATCGGTCCCGGCGAAACCGTATTGAAGCGCACATTGTCGCCAGCGTTTGCGACAGCCATGTTCTTCGAATAGGTGATGAGGCTGGCCTTCATGGCATTGTAAGGGCCAGGCGCGCCGAAACATTCAAGAGCGGCTGTCGTTGAGATGAACACAACAGATCCGCCATCGCCTTCTTTAAGAGCAGGCAGAGCCGCTTCGACACACCGCACCGTTCCCATGACGTCGCCTTCGAAATTAGCTTTCCAAGCATCTTCGTCGGTTCCGCCGCCACCGCCGGACACGTTAGACACCAAAATATCCAAACCGCCGAGGTCTTTGGTCGCGCTTGCAATCCAGGACTTGAGCCCATCACCGTCCATGACGTCTACCGTTGCCCCCAGCGCATTGACGCCCTTCGCTTTGAGCGCACCAACGGCTTCCTCAACCTGTTCCGCATTCCGCGCACAAATTGCAACATCGACGCCTTCGTCAGCCAACTGTTCCGCAATTGCACGACCGATACCACGCGTACCGCCGGTTACAATTGCCTTCTTACCTTTCAATCCGAGATCCATTTGGTCCTCCCTGTTGTGTAAAGTGATGCGCAACTTTTGCGCGGAACTCTTTTTCCAAAAAACTATCAGTCCGACTTCAGACTGACCAGCGATTTCGCCTTAAACAGAACCGGTGGGAATGCTGCCGGGCGGCATGAACGAATTTCCAACAACGACTTTCTTCTGAGGAACTGCAACGTAGACGCTCTCGTTTTCAATTTTCACATCAAACGTCTCAATAGGCAGATTTGTAGGGCCGCCTTCGGCAGCTCCGGTCGCGATGTTGAAACGCGCGCCGTGCAACGGACAGACAATCGTTCCGCGTCGCATGCGTCCGCCACATAAGGGGTTCATGGCATGGCTGCATTCATTTTCGATCGCAAAAAAATTTCCCTGCCATTTGCACAGCAAAATGGAGCGGCCCGCTACGTCGAAATCCTTGTAGCAGCCTTCCTCTACATCTGACGTCTTGCAGAGCTCCTTGAAATCGGCTTGCTCGCCCATATCATCTTCCTAAACTTCCGCCCACGTCATTACTTGTCTTAGAAAGATAGGTCTGGCAATATTTTTTGCAAATACGATGCAGAAAATTAGCGGCGATGATCAATAGATAAAACAACAGCGCACGCTGTTCTAAAATTTCGACGCTGAAACCCGAATGGGGAGATAATCATGGACCTTGCCCTGAACCCAAAAGACGAAGCCTTTCGTGAGGAAGTCCGCTCGTTTCTCGAAGAGAACCTGACGGATGACCTTCGGCACGCGGCACGCGTCAATGCCGGTGTGTTCGCCGACGCCCCAATAAATCTTCAGTGGCAAAAGATATTGCACAAGAAGGGGTGGGTCGCCCCCTCCTGGCCGGTTGAATATGGCGGCACAGGCTGGACGGATATGCAGCGCTACATTTTCTCGTCGGAACTTGTGCGCGCGCAGGCCCCGACACTTTCAGCAATGGGGCTGCGCATGGCAGGGCCTGTCATTATGAAATACGGCACGCAAGAACAAAAAGACTTCTACCTGCCCCGCATTTTGTCCGGGGAAGACTATTGGTGTCAGGGTTATTCGGAACCAGGCTCCGGGTCCGACCTCGCTTCCTTACAGTGCAAAGCGGAATCCGACGGCGATGATTACATCGTGAACGGAACAAAAATTTGGACAACGCACGCCCAATTCGCCAATCGTATCTTCTGCCTTGTGCGAACAGATAATAGCGGCAAGCCCCAACAGGGTATTACCTTCCTACTGATCGACATGGACACGCCGGGAATTAAGATTGACCCGATTATCACCATGGCGGGCGATCACGAAGTGAACCAAGTCTTCTTTGACGATGTTCGCGTTCCGAAGGAAAACCGCGTTGGCGAAGAGAATGACGGCTGGACGGTTGCTAAGTATTTATTGGAATTCGAACGTGGCGGTTCTTATGCAGCAGGGCTGGAAGTATCTCTCGAAGCGATCAAATCCACCGCGGCAAAAGAACGTCAAGACGGTGCTACACTAAAATCCGACCCGGACTTCATCCGCAGAGTGACCGAACTGGAAATCCAAATTACGTCCATAAAATATACGGAACACAGGATCATGTCGGAGCTGTCCCAGGGACAGAACCCAGGGCCCGCATCGTCAATCCTAAAAACCAATGGCTCCGAAACCGGCCAAAAGCTTCAAGAGCTTGGCCTTGAAGCGATCGGATTTTACGCCGTACCGGACCAGAAGGCAGCACGCCATCCAAACGCAAACGAGCCGCTCATTGGGCCGGATTATGCGCTAACGCCGATGCCGCGCTATCTGAATTTCCGCGCGTCCACGATTTATGGCGGTTCGAACGAAGTTCAGCGCAACATTATGGCGAAGATGGTACTCGGGCTTTAACCGACCACCTTGGCTTCACGCAACGCTGAAATTCGGTCTGCTGCTATTCCGGCTTCCGCCAAGATCTCATCTGTATGCTGACCTAACATCGGTGCAGGCCTGGAGATTGCCGCGGGCGTTGCCGCGAATTCAGGAGCCGGTCTTGGCTCCTTCATGCGGCCTGCAACCGGGTGCTGCGTTTCGATTACCGTTCCGTTGTTAATCACTTGGGGGTCATTCACGACCTGGTCCCGTTTGTTTATGCGCGCTCCCGGCACATCTTCTTCCCGCATACGCTGCACCAGATGGTCCGTGGTCATCGCGGCCATGGCTTTTTCGAATGTCTCCTGCATGAGGTCCGCATTCTTGATGCGTTCCGCCATCGTAGCCATTTTGGGGTCTTCGGCCATGCTGTGAAGGCCGAGAGCCCTGCAAAGAGCCTGAAACTCCGCATCCGACAGAGCGGATGAAGAAACATAGCCGTCCTTGGTTTCACCGATTTTGTAGAAATCGGAAAAATCCATCGTCCGTTCGAAATCTTCCTGAAAAGTGTGGTTGTACATAGCGTCGGGCCAAAGAAACGCAATGGATGCATCCAGCATATTTATCTTCAAATGCTGGCCGCCCTGCCCGTTCGCCTTGGCGAACAATGCCGACGTAATCGCCTGAGAGACCGTCAAGGCCGTTACCTTATCGCATATAAGTGTCTTGATCAGGGTTGGCTTGCCTGTTTCGGGGTCGGTCTGCGTGTCTGCCACGCCTGACGTCGCTTGAATGATTGCGTCATAAACCCGTTGGTTAGCATACGGACCATCCTGGCCAAATCCGCTAATGGAGACGAATATAATATCCGGGTTCAGTTTCTTGACCTCATCGTAGCCAAACCCCATGCGGGCGATCGCCCCTGGCCGAAAGTTTTGCACGAAGACGTCGGCGCCCTTTACCAGGTCGCGCAATACCTCTTTACCGTCGTCGGATTTGAGATCCACAGCGACGGACCTCTTGCTGCGGTTGGCAACCGCAAACATAGCGCCAATTCCGTTTCGTTGAGCTCCCAGGTAGCGCATCATATCGCCAATTCCGAGCGGCTCTACCTTTACGACATCCGCCCCTTGGTCACCCATTATCTGAGTGGCCATTGGCCCTGAAATGATCGCCGTTAAATCGACAACACGAACACCCTGTAGCGGCCCCGGCATAAACTCTCCCTCTCGCTTAAGATTCAATCGTTTTGGTAGTTTTTATTCACCATATACTGCGACGCCCAATGCGGATCGCGCAACAGGTGATCCTTAACCTGTTTGTCCTAGGCTGGTTGTCAACCTTTATCAGGCTGATTGTTCATCGGAATTGTCAATCGCGGGACGGACGAATGTCGCGACCTAAAATCGGCCTCGCTCTTGGCGGCGGCGTTGCTCGGGGCTGGGCACATATCGGCGTTTTGCGGGCCTTGAAAGAAATCGGGATCGAGCCTGACATTGTGTGCGGCACATCCGTTGGAGCGCTCGCGGGAGGCGCTTACCTCGCCGGTCATCTCGACACGCTCGAAGACTGGGCCCGCAGCCTGACCAAACGGCGCATGCTCGGTTATCTGGATTTCAGTTTCGGCGGCAGCAGCTTCCTGACCGGTCAACGGCTCAACAAACTCACATCGCAGTACCTCGGTGATCTGAACGTTCAAGACCTGGACCGCCAGTTCGTCGCGGTGACCGCCGAGCTGGCGACCGGACATGAAATCTGGATCCGCGAGGGGTCATTGGTGGACGCGATCCGCGCGTCCTATGCACTGCCCGGTGTTTTTTCGCCGGTCAAAGTGGGAGGACGCTGGCTGATCGACGGCGCGTTGGTGAACCCAGTCCCGGCGTCGGTCTGCCGAGCCCTGGGCGCACGGTTGGTTATCGCCGTCAGCTTAAATGCAGACACGTTTGGCAAATCCACACTAGACGACTTCATGCTGGACGAAGAGAAACAAAATGGCGATCAAAGTCCAACCCGCAGCGACCTCAACACCTCACTGCGCCCGGACCGTATGATTATGCGGCAGATATTCGGTAGAGGGCAGGAGACACCCGGTGTCGGCAGCATCATGCTTGGTGCACTGAATATTGTGATGGACCGTCTCTCCCGTTCCAGAATGGCGGGCGATCCGCCCGACGTTCTCATTACTCCACGGGTCGGTCACATCAGCTTGTTGGGCTTCGACCGCGCTGACGAAATGATCCGCTTGGGTCGAGAATCCGTGTTGCGCGAAATGGATGTCATCCAAGAGGCGCTTGCAGTCCTGTCCTAAAGCAGATCAGCCGGTCGCGATGTATTCGCGCAAGTCGCGCGCCTCGCGCTCGGTTTCCTCAATACGTCTCTTGACCACGTCACCAATTGAAATGATGCCGCACAGTTTGCCATTTTCCACCACAGGCAAGTGACGGAAACGCCCGGCAGTCATTTTTTCCATTACATGGTCCACATGGTCGGATCTAACGCATGTGGCTACTTCGGTGGTCATGTAATCCCGTGCCGGATGTTCCAATGCACCGGCACCGCCGTCGGCGACGGCACGCACAAGATCGCGTTCCGAAATAACGCCGATCACATCGCCGGACGGCCCAACCACGACCACCGCACCAATCTTCCGCTGCCGGAGTGTTTGCGCAATATCGCTGACCTTTTGGCCCGCTTGTACAGTGCAAACATCCGTACCCTTTTCATTGAGAATACTGAGAACTGTCATCGCCGTTCCTCCTGCGCCATATCTTCGCATAAAGGGTCGTGCACTCGCAGAGCACGCCCTTTTGCCAGCCGCCGGGTGGGGATAAGCACCCGTCCAAGGCCGACCGCTGACACGGGTCCAAGGGGCCAAATAGACAAGGTTTCAGACTATCTTGACGCCCGCTTGGACATCATTTGACGAATATTCTGAGCGCGTCTTGGGCATGATGCAAGGGGGTTGGGACGCAGTTGCAGCAATATCCGGCAATATTGTTTGCACCGCATCATATCAGCTCTTAGCGGGGCAAAGACTCTCCCAAAATCATGGGGTAAAATGGCGTTTTCGACCGGGGAGGATCTGATGCGCCGCGGCGCTTATCTAAGGCAATTGCAGCGAGATTTAGAAGCGTGGCTGACCGCAGGCGTTATAACAAAACAGCAAGCGGACGAAATGCTGCGCACCGCCTACCCCGCGCAAGGCTCTCGATACTCTATCCCGTTCGTGCTTGCGATGCTGGGGGCCATTCTGCTGGCATTTGGGGCGATGACCTATGTGGCGGCCAATTGGCAAGGGCTAGGCAAAGCAGAACGCTTGATTATTCTATTTGGCCTGATGGCAGCTACATACGCAACGGCAGCAGTCTTGTTCGTCCGTGCACTGCCCTCTTTTGCTCAAGCAGCTATCTTGTTGGGGTCTGCCCTTTTTGGCGTCAACATCATGCTTTTGGGGCAGACCTATCATATGAGCGCCCACTGGCCGAACGGCATTCTCTTGTGGGCGGTAGGAACCACTGTTGCGTCTCTTTTGGTGCCGTCACGCCCCACCTTAATCCTGGCAATCCTATTGTTTGGACTTTGGACTTTCGGAGAAACATTCGAGAGCGAAGAACCGCATTTGCTTTACCTCGCACCCTTCGCGGTGCTGACATTTACCGCATGGGTGTGGAAGTGGCGGCCGGCATTGCATCTTCTTACGCTTTCCCTCCTGGTCTGGCTCGCGATCAATCTGGCTTATGAAGTGTTGGAACGCGATTGGGACGAAACGCATTTGTTTACGCTCTATGTTCTGGTCGCAATCGGCCTATTTTCTTTCGCAAAAACAACACAGAAATACTTCTTCGAAACCGCATTGGTCCGATATGGATTCTTCGCGCTTTTCTTCAGCTTCTTCCTGTTACAACTTTCTGGCGGCACCCAAGAAAATCCGAATGCCTGGCTTCTGATGACAGCCGTACTGGCAAGTTTGTGCGCCGCGGCCATTGTTCTTGCATTGGTTGGCGACAATATCCGTTTGCTTGACGCAGGCGTGCTGACGGGCCTGGCGGGTGCCGCCATCGCCGCGCCCTTTATCATCGATGATGCAAGACCGCTTTTGCCCTATGCCTATTCCGCATTTTTCATCGGGCTTACCGTATGGGGAGCGAAATATGGCCTCGAGAATGACGATACATTTGTCGTGAACCTCGCCTTCACAGCCTTCGGCATTGAGGTTCTTTGGATCTATTTCGCAACCTTCAGCACGCTGCTTGATCAAGCCATCTTCTTTATCATCGGAGGCCTCATTCTCATCGGCAGCGCCATATTGCTTGAACGCGTCCGGCGGCAGTTACTCGCAAACGATGCGAAGGAAGCGTGATGTCGACACTCCTCAAAATCGCTATTGTGTTCGCCATTCAAGCGTGCCTGCTCGGTTACATGATTTGGGATCGCGTCTCCTTGCTCAAGACGGGAACGGAAGTCGAACTTCAGGTGGAGCCTGTGGATCCGAGATCCTTGTTCCGGGGCGATTACGTTATTCTTACCTATGGCATCAGCCGATTGGACACGGCGAAACTGGAAGGTGACGATGATTTCGGCCGTAACGACACGGTCTTCGTGGAACTTGTAAAAGCATCAAACCAGTGGGAAGCCGTTGCCTTATTCAAAACACTTCCGTCGACAGGGAACGCAAGCAGCTCTATTATTATTCGTGGACGGATTGAAAGTGCCTACAAGCGCGCCCCTCAAAGGCGGACCACTGAAGAGGCTGAGACGCCGGAGGGCATTGAGCTCTCGGTCGACTATGGCGTTGAAAGCTATTTCGTGCCCGAAGGCGAAGGGCGCGAGCTAGAAGATGCGCGCGACGACCGCAAAATGTCGGTTGTTCTTGCCGTTCGCCAAGACGGTAGAGCGGCCATCAAGAAGCTGATCGTCGACGGAGAGGTCTATCACGAAGAAGGTTTGTTCTAAGTCGATGTAACGACAGCCCGTCACGCTGTTTTACGCGAAAACCAAGGAATAAGAAGCAACCCGGCCACGAAGCCACCAATATGGGCTTGGACGGCCACACTGCGTTGTTCGGCGCCCGGCTCAAGTCCATAAAGACCAACGAAAATATTGAGCGCAAACCAAATGCCCACGAAGATGATAAGGCGTGGGTCCCCTAACTTTCCCAAGGCATCGGGATCCAGCGTATTGCTGGGTCTGAAAATCAAACGAATGGCAGCGCCCATTAGTCCGGAAATAGCCCCCGACGCCCCCACCATCGGCGTGAGTTCGTGAGGATAGAACGCTAAATGCGCCAACGCCCCAAATATTCCGCATACGAAATAAAAGACGAAGAACTGGTAACCGCCCAAATAACGTGCGACGGGGGCCCCCAGCGCCAAAAGCCAAACCGAATTCAGGCCTAAATGCATCAAGTCGGCGTGCAAAAACGTATGGGTTATGAAAGTTGAGAGCAGGGCTACCAGCGACTCGGTTTCAAGGTAGGTTGCACCATATTGGTCACCAAAGAAGCGGGCCGGTGTAAAAGCAAAATACGCGATGACTTGAGCATCCAGCCCACGGTTCATTGGGCCCGGTAAAATGAACCTGATGAAATGCACAACCGCCAACGCGGCGAGCAGGTAAACGACCGGGCCCGGTGCGTTAAACATGGGCTGGCGTTCATGAACAGAACGATAGTGAACCATAATAACTCTTACATGTGCATGGGCTGTACATCTGGCAATGGCTAGATTTGGTCAGCCAAGCCGAGCGCACTTTCCACCAGTGGCAATCGGTCGTTACCAAAAAACATATTCGTTTCGTCGACAAAAAAAGTGGGCGATCCAAATCCGCCGCGCGCAATCAAATCTTCCGTATTGGCACGCAGTTGTGCCTTCACGTCATCTTTCTTTATGGCATCGAAAAACCGGTTCGCATCGAGGTCCGATTGCTTACAGATTTCCTCTTGGACGGATGGCTGCGAAATGTCTTTCAATTCCCCCCAATAGGCTTCAAAGACAGATTTGGCGTAAATTTCTATCTTGCCTTCGGAAAGTGCGAATATCGCCCCGCGCATAGCTTCCACAGCACGCACGGGAAAAACCGGTGGCTGGCCAATTTTGATGCCGCAATACCGGGCCCAGTCCTGAAGGTCTTTAAGATAGTATTCCTGCTGACGCGCGTCAGGGTTCGCACGCCGCTCGTAGACTTGCGGATTGACGGCGTTGAACACGCCGCCGACCAAGATGGGCCGCCATTCAAATTGCACGTTACTGTTGTGAGCCAATGGTCCAATCCGGCTAAACGCGAGATAGGTCCAAGGACTGGAACAGTCAAAAAAGAATTCTAGTCGCTTCACGCGTAACGCCCACCGTGTGTCCTGATTTATCTGCCCCGCGATGCATCTATTTTTTGTAGCATTATGCGACCGCTGAAAGTGATGCTAAAAGCGCATCCCTTGGGGGGATAGTATATATGATACCGCTGTATGACGATAATCCGACGTTTCTAAGGCCCTATGTCACTGTGGGCCTCATTGCGGCCTGCATTGCGGCCTATGCTTGGCAGACGACCGTCGGCTGGGGATCTCCGGAACTTACCGCTTACAGGCTCGGATTCACGCCGGCGGCTTATTTCGAGCCCTCTGCCGTCTCGCCGGATCATCTCATCCTTCCGCCTCTGTTGACGGTCTTCACGTCCCTGTTTCTTCACGGGGATTTGTTCCACCTTGGCGGAAATATGCTCTTTTTGTGGGTGTTCGGAAACAATGTCGAAGACGCAATGGGGCACTTGCGCTTCCTGGTCTTCTATCTCATTTGCGGATTTGCCGCCGCCGCGAGCCAAGGCATCGCTGACCCGGATTCGATTATTCCGATGATTGGCGCATCCGGGGCCGTCTCGGGCACGGTCGGCGCTTACCTGCTTTTACACCCACGCGCGAAAATTATTGCGGTCATTCCACTGGCATTTATCTTTATTCCTGTACGTCTCGGCGCTGTTTGGATCCTAACGTTCTGGATCGGGCTGCAGCTTCTGTTTGCGGTTCTGACGGACCCGGCAGCGCCAGGTGTTGCCTGGTGGGCCCATGTGAGCGGGTTTTTCACCGGCTGCTTGCTGATCCTCTTTATGCGCCGCGCGGGTGTGGAGCTTTGGGGAACTGTGGAAGCCGTTCCGGCCGGTCCATTATCTCGCACGGCCATGCGGCGCGGTCTTATCAAACCCAAATCCGACAAAAAATAGGCGGCGCTACCCGCAAAGGTTGGCACATTTACTGCTCTGTTCCTCATCAGGATCACTGGGGGCTCTTTTTTGGATCGAACCTGTTTCGAATCGAGACAAGCAGTCCCCACAAATGAGGGGGTTGTGCAGGAATGGCACAGCCTAAAGGCAGCGTTTTGGAACCGAACGGACTTACAGACGGCCGTTTCATAATTGAACACGCAGGCACGAAAGCCGTGTTTGACTATTGGAATGCCATACGCAACGGAAATCCGGCGGCCCCCAGAGACGCCATCGACCCCTGCTCACTCCGCTCTCATCTCCCGCAAATTTTCATACTCCAAAGGCATGACGACGAACACATTACGTTTCGTCTTGCGGGCACCGGCTTGTGCGCCATTTTCGGGCGGGAGTTTCGCGACCAGAACATTTTCTCCATGTTCACCGGCGAATGCACGGACATGGCAAGACGCCTTATTCAACAGATCATCGCCGGGCCACGCGTTGGACTGTTGTCGACAACCGGCTACACGATCGACAAGCGGGAAGCAGACTTCGAAATGCTGCTCCTGCCCCTCATGGACGATAAGGGGCATGTGTGCCGTATCCTTGGCAGCCTTTTCGTTACGCAAGGACAGTCTGTGCTAAGACAGAAAGTTTTTGTCAGACAACGGATTAATCAGGGCAAGATTATCAACCCGGACATTGATCGGGTCGCTCAAGAACCAACATTTCCGATCAAATCGAACCCAATGCCGCGGCTTTATTTGATCCGCAACAATTCCTAGACTTCAGCGCGGCGGCGGGGAACGGGTTTCGACCCGGTTGGACGGCTCAATCGCGTCCTGGCGCTCGTAACGGTCGCGGAATTCTTGTTCTTTACGCTGTTCGATATTGTACTGCGTTTCAATCGCTTCAAGATTCATGATCGAACGCTCGTATTCCTGGACGTCGCGTTGATCCTTCGTTGCACAGCGCTCATCATCGTACCGCTCGGCGCACCACTGCTCGAACGTCAGCGTGTCGCTAAGATAACCGCTTTCCGCATTCGCCACCGATACGCCTGCCACGAGGGGCAAACCCGTCAGCATGACCGCAGCAACCAGATGTTTCATAATGACGTCCTCGAAAAAGAACTTCCTGAACCGTAAAGAGCCCAACGACTCTACGCTTTACCCGGTTAAGGTAGTGACAATTTGTGAAAGTTCCAACCGTGGCGGGTCCTTTTAGTGTGTTCTTAGGACCTCACCCGGTCACAAATCCGATATCAAACGGCTCCCGCGCCTGTGGATTACTCAGCCGCAGCAATCTGGACGTTATCTTCTGCAATTGGCACCACTTCCGGCGGCAATGACGGCTTGCCCAGAATGTTATCGGAAATCTTTTCTGCGATCATAATCGTCGGCGCATTGGTATTGCCCCCCACGAGGGTCGGCATAACGGAAGCGTCAACGACGCGTAATCCGTCCACGCCATGCACTTTGCATTCAGCATCGACGACAGCCTCTGCGTCCGTTCCCATCTTCGCCGTCCCTACGGGGTGGTAAATTGTTTCGGCCGTGCGGCGAATGAACTCGTCGATTTTGTCGTCCGATTGAACATGGGCGCCCGGCATAAGTTCAGGGCCGCGATAAGCGTCGAAGGCGTTTTGGGCAAAGATCTCCCGGGTGATCCGAATCCCCTGACGCATCGCGATCCGGTCGTTCTCAGCTTCTAGATAGTTTGGTTGAATCAATGGTGGGTCGGAGGGATTCGTCGATTTAAGGGCGATAAAACCTTTGCTTTCCGGACGAAGCTGGCACACATGGGCCATGAAACCGTGACGATCCGGCTGCTTGCGCGCATGATCGAACATATTGACCGGCAAGAAGTGAAGTTGCAGATCCGGCATTTCGAGTTCCGGCCGCGACTTGAGAAACGCGCCTGACTCAAGTGCGTTCTGCGCGCCCAGACCTTTGCCGAAGAAGGTGTATTGCATGCCTGTCATGAGCGCCCGAAGCGGGTTGGTCTGGCTGTAGAATGTTATGGGCTGAGTACATTCGTACTGCACTGTGCAATCGAGATGGTCTTGCAGGTTCTTGCCGACGCCGGGCAAGTCCGCCACAACATCGATGTCGAACCGTTTCAGGTAGTCCGCTTCACCAACACCTGACAATAGAAGCGTTTGTGGCGAATTAACCGCCCCACCGCAGAGAATGACTTCACGTTCCGCATAAACCTTGTGCGTTTCACCCTTCTGTACATACTCAATGCCCTTCGCCTGGGTGCCCTCAAAGAGGATGCGGGATGTCAGAGCCTCTACCTCAACCGAAAGATTGTCGCGGTCCATTGCGGGGTGGAGATAGCCAACCGCCGTGCTTTGGCGCTTGCCATCACGAATGGTGAGGTGGTAGGGCCCCATTCCTTCTTGCTGATGACCGTTGAAATCATTCGTCAACGGATGACCTGCCTGACGCCCGGCTTCAACAAATGTCCTGAAGAGAGGATTGGTCGACTTGCCGCCTGATACTTTCAGCGGGCCACCTTCCCCATGATAATCATCGCGGCCCTCTTCAAAGTCCTCGGCACGCTTGAAGTAAGGAAGAACATCCGCATAACCCCACCCTTCCAGCCCAAGCTGGCGCCAATGGTCATAATCCCGGGCATGACCGCGAATGTAGATCATGCCGTTGATCGAGGATGAGCCCCCCAGCACTTTGCCGCGCGGCCAGAAAAGACGGCGATAGTTTAGATGTTCCTGCCCCTCGGTTTCGAAGCACCAATTTAGCTTCTTGTGAGAAAGCAACCGCCCAACACCGGCGGGCATTTTGACAAGAATGCTGTTGTCCTTCCCGCCTGCTTCAAGAAGCAGAATTCGCAGGGACGGATCAGCCGACAACCGATTTGCCAAAACACACCCGGCGCTGCCTGCGCCCACAATTATGTAGTCATATGTTTGCACTGTGAGGCCTCTACTTTTTTTAACGGCTGAGCCGCTTCTTGAAGTTTGATATTGGTTTTACCGGTATCCGCAAGCCGAGGCTAGAGCGCGATCAGGCGCCAAATGGGCACACATAAGGAAAACGCACTTTGAACATTCGCCGCTCTCAGGACAAAGACATCGAACTGCTGCCGGACTTAGAACGTAGAGCTGGCGCGATCTTCCGAGAGGTAGGCATGTCGGATATCGCGGACGGCGACCCTACGTCGGCAGAAGAGTATCGGGAAATTCATCTCAACGGTTTGTTGTGGGTTTCGGCGGATGCGCAAGACCAGCCTGCCGGGTTCCTTGCCGCAAAAATTCTCGACGGCTGCGCCTATATTCACGAAATCTCCGTGGATCCGAGCCACCAAGGAAAAAAAATTGGCCGGACCTTAATTGGGCAATTTTGCACATGGGCTGCTGAAAGCGGCTACCCGCTTGTCACCCTATCTACCTTCGCGGCTGTCCCCTGGAATGGCCCGTACTACGCCAAATTAGGCTTTGAAGAAGTGGACGGTCATACGCTCGGTACAGAACATTTGGCTGTACGAAAAGCTGAGATTTCCGGCGGATTAGACCCCAAACAGCGTATTTTCATGCAAAAGCAGACAACACACAGCAGCTGAAGCATGCCAAGCCTTTAAAGTTTTAGGATAAACATCCTCAAATACATATCAAATAAAAGTCAAATAAAAACTGCTTTCTAATACAGTATTCATAAATAATAACGATCTATTTTTATTAGGTCTGAATTATTTTCTGAAAAACTCCTTGTCAGTGCAGGCGAATGACTTGGGGTTTTTCTGATGAATACGACGATTACAGAGCAGCGTTGTTTTTCTTTTCAGCGGCATGCGAAAGCCGCCCTCGCAATCACCTTTGGTACTTTTCTGATGGCGTGCAGCTATCAACCTCCCGGCGGCACGTCCATGAGTCTGGGCGAGCAAGCCAAGGCACCGCGGGGCTACGTAGATTTTTGTGAGCGTCACGGCAACGACTGCCGCGACCAAGCTTCTAGCCGGTCTATTGTCCGTCTTACGGAAAACCGGTGGATCGAGCTTAACGCGATCAATACGTCAACCAATGTACGTATTCGTCCGGTGACGGACCGGGCACAACACAACCAGATCGAAGTATGGCAATACCCTGAAGGGGCGGGTGACTGTGAAGACTATGCGCTCGAAAAGCGCCGCCGTTTGATTGACGCCGGATGGCCGGAAAAATCATTGCGGATGGCAACGGCCCGCAATCAAAAAGGCAATCTTCACGCTGTCCTGATTGTTGTGACGGAACAAGGTGACTATGTCCTGGACAATGTGACAAACCGGATCCATGCCTGGGACAAAACCGCCTATCGTTGGGTGGCCCGCCAGTCGGCCGAAAATCCAATGGTGTGGAACAAAATTGCCGCGGAGCCGAAAGCAACCACAGTGGCTTTGAATGTGAATTAGACGAAACCATTCTTTCGTCGACATGATTAAGCCAGGTCCTTGCGGCCTGGTTTTTTCATGGAAGTGTTGACGTCGCCGGCATAGCGCCAACAGTTCCGACCGCATCATCTACATCAATGAAAGTCTCATCCGCATAGGCAAGCGACCATTCATGCAACGTGGCCTGAGCTTCGGTGTGCCAATTCACGTCTAGTCTCTCAAATGGAAGAGATACCACTCCTTTGAGTTTTGGCGCGGCAGAGACCATCGCCACGTCCGACATTGGCTTCAGAACAGGCACAGCAAATTTCGTTGGACGAACCTGCAAGCCGGTCTGCACAGGTTTCAGCCTAACAATATGACCAGGCAGCAGCTTAGCTGCGACAGCAATGCGGGGCGCTTCAATTGCCCTTTCGGGCAGCAGCAGGGCAGCATCACGCCATGCACTTGCGACGGGCGAGAAACGTATGCCTGTTTGTTCACAAGAATGTCCTACCGCATTTGCACGGCCTCGCACTGTACAGTCAACAGCTTTGGACAACGACAGCGCTTGCTGTTTCGCCCGTGCAGCAAGATCGGCCAATTCGTCTTCATTCTTTGAAAAGGCAGCGCGTTTCAGAAGTGTTTCGCAGGAAAGACTTTGGGACCATCCAAGCTCACGCTGCAAATCTTGGTGGCTACGCGATCTGCAGACACGGACAAAAATGTCGGCATGCAAATAACCAAACAGCTGAACAAGCGATCTGTGTCCAGGCGCCAGCTCCGAGAAAGACTGCGCGGCAACCCGATCGTCCCATTCCTGATATTGAGAGAGGAAAAGGTCAAATGCGTCGGCCGCATGCCTGTCAGGTGCGCCGTTGGATTGTGTAGACGCTTTTTTCTTCAAAAGGATGCTCCGGTGAACGGCCCGAGAATCCAACGAGGTGAAAGAAAGGAAGACGCTTGCGCCAACTTTTTCCGCAACGAAATTCACAGATCGGTTGAGATGAAAGATCTTACCCTGAACTACCTTGTCGCTCCCCTTTCCGCGAAGCGCAAAAATTTTGCCTTTTTCATCCGTAAGCTGACCAACAATCCCGTTACCAACTTTTTCGAATGTCAACGTTGCGCGCCCTTGTCCCCCAAGCAGGCCGGACTCGTAAGCCCCTGTCATTGACTGCGGAGTGGCTTGCGCGGCTGAAAGCATGCCAGGCAAAATGCAAATAGCGGCAAACAACAGAAAGAAGCGCTGAAGACGAACGGCCACACTACGGCTCCAATTAAACCGCCAAGTTTGTCTGCCAAATTGTAGTGCGCGCCGCCCCACAGTGCTCACCTTTTGTCTTCGCTTCGTTCTAACCCTGAGGTGCCAACCCGTTCTTAAATCTCTGCCAGTTCTTTACGTAGACTTCCGCCGAAGCTTGCAGCATGGCAATGCCTGCATCGTCAATCTCCCGCGCAACGCGCCCCGGTGCCCCAAGGACAAGTGAATTGTCGGGAATTTCTTTTCCTTCCGGCACCAAAGCATGCGCGCCGATCAGACAGTTTTTGCCGATCACAGCACGGTTCAACACCGTTGCGCCAATACCTACGAGAGAATTGTCGCCAATAGTGCACCCGTGCAGCATCGCCTGATGCCCCACAGTTACGCCTTTACCGATCACCAGCGGTGCGCCCGGATCCGTATGAAGTACCGAATTGTCCTGAATGTTTGAATTCTCGCCGACAGTGATGAGCTCATTGTCTCCCCGCAAAACAGCGCCAAACCAAACGCTCGCATTGCGCTCAAGCCGCACGCGCCCCATGACCGATGCGGTCGGTGCGATCCAATACTCTTCCCCTTCTGGAAGTTGAACTTCTTCTCCATCGAGAGAAAAAATCGGCATGCGTCTTCCCCTGTCTCGCTCGGTGAGTGAGTCTATAAAACTATTGCATGCTTGTGGGCGATTTGCGAGCAGGCGTCAATAAAGAGTAAACATATGGTTAACAGCGGCGCTCAGCAGGCCGGCAACGGGCTTCATCTCACCGGGCGTGTCCTTTCCGCATCAGCATCAAAAATCCGACATGAAACTGGTGCACGCTCGCCCTTGTGAGTCGGAGATAAGCTCCGCTCATTTTAGAGACGCGTCTCGTTGAATACGGTAGATTAGTCCTTGATGGATCGATTCGGACTGAATTATTCAGCCTACTGCCGACGCAGCCCTCGACATTCACGGGTGGCACACGATCATCTCGCTTCGCTTTGGTATTGTCTTGCCGGCGAAAATTCTACCCGCAAGCAACACGCGCCGACTTCTCCCTCTTCTCATGTATTGTTAGGAGTTATGAATGGGCAAACGCTCAGGCCGCCAATCCTCTCGTTCAAAATGCAATCGCAACAATGGCGGGCACACTGAAAGTGCCGACCTGCAATCACTACTTTCTCCGCCCACGGATGAGTGGCATCCATTAAAAGAAGAGTCTCGCGACCGTAGTTATGTCAAAAACATAAGACCTTACGGCGTAAATCAGAAGAAGCTGCTGGAAGCAATCACACGACATCCCTTGGTCTTAGCTGTAGGTCCCGCAGGCACCGGCAAGACCTATCTTGCCGTGGCCAAAGCTGTAGAAGCTTTGGAAAATGGTGACGTCGGGCGGATTGTCCTGTCCCGCCCTGCCATCGAGGCAGGTGAAAGCCTGGGCTATCTCCCCGGCGATCTTCAGGACAAATTGGCGCCTTATCTTCGCCCTCTCTACGACGCTCTTACGGACCGGCTCGGCGCCAAGCGCCTGAAAGCGGCCCTGTCCGACGGCAGCATCGAAATCGCACCGGTTGCCTATATGAGAGGCCGGACGCTGAATAACGCCTTCGTCGTGATTGACGAGGCACAGAACTGCACCTATGGGCAGCTGAAAATGCTGCTAACGCGGCTAGGTTGGCATTCGACGATGGTGGTGACGGGCGATCCGGATCAAACCGACCTGCTTGATGGGCTGTCGGGCCTCCCAGACATCGCAGAAAAGCTCGAAGCCCTCGACGATGTGGGTCTCGTAAGGCTGTCGAAAGCGGACGTTGTTCGTCACCCGCTGGTCGGCAATATGCTCAAAGTGCTTTGAGATATCAAAGAAGGAAACCCTAAGGGCGAAACCGTATGTTTCGCTCTTAGGCGATGGCGACAGCCAGGGTCTGCCCCACCACGATCAAACCAATGCTGGCAGAGACCACATAAGCCCAATAGGCGGTCTGGCGCGGGTAAGACTGCGGATTACGAACAACCGCGTGCAAAGCCTCTGACAAGCGCATGCCCTCGCGCTGGATGAGTTGATAAGCGGTGTATGCAACCAGCACAGCCGCCGCGATGAAGAACGCGTTGTGCGTCGCCATGGCGCCTGTCTCGTACATGAAAAACACGACGAGGCTTGTCAAAAGTGCTGAAATATTAATCACATAGGAGGACATCGTCTCACCCGCATTCCTGCTTAAATTTCAATTTGGCCCGTGCGGCCCGCTTTGTTGCACCGCACTTTCTCTACCCTATATAGGTATCAGAATTTGGTTTCCAAGCGATAAATGACGTGTCGTCATCTTTTTTTTGCATGTATGTGGCAAACGAAGTGTTTGGATTTTGGGAATAATTTTAAAGAACCGGCTTATTCCGCTGCAGCACGCAGCTTCTTCATCTCGCATCGCAACAATCTGTTGCGCCGCCACGAAAATTGATCATAAGGATGATCATGAAAATCTTGAAAACTTCACTCGGTTTGGTCTCGAAAAATTCACCGCTGTCGCCTATTCTCGACTCGGCGATATTGTTCATGTCGTGCCTAAATTCTGTTTCATCGAGTGAGTAGCAATGAGTTCTCAACGCGGCGATACGTATGATGGTGGGGATATCGATGGCGGCGCGACGGAAGAACCGAGCTGGGCAATCCCTCTTGTTGTAATTGTTATAACAGGGCTCTTGTCACTCCTTTTCCTCGCTTACTATCTCAGCCCGAGCTTCAGCGAAATTATTGGCACGGCTCCGGCACCATCCGACGAAAACCGGCCCATTGAGCTGTTTGTCGCGGACAAGAAATTCATCATTCCAGCGAACTACACCCGATTTGCAGCGGCTCGCCGTGGTGGCAACCAGGAACGTGTTTCTATGTATGCGCTGCTGCCGCGCTTTCAACCGTATACGCCTTCGAATGCAAGCTCGTTTGAAGACAACTCTGCGCAATCCATGGTGATCCATTTCGATCTTGAAGTCGTGTCCAGCCAGTTCAATGAACGCGAGCGCTTTGAAAAAATTTATCAGCGCCTTGTGCTTGACGCCGAAGGGAAGAAAGGCCCGCACGGTTTTCGCAAATACGAATTCAGCGAAACGAGCGGATACAAGGACGAAGATTTGTTCGTTTGGCTCAGCCCCGAAAACGATATCGTCGTTCTGAGATGCTTTAAACAAACCGAAATCATCGCCAGCCCGACCTGTCGCCGTGACCTGGACTACAGCGATCAGATTGAGCTCAAGTATCGTTTCAAGCGGTCACACTTATCCCGCTGGAAAAACATAGACAAAGGCATGTTAGAATTGGTTCAGGGTTTCGAAGCGGCCGCAAACTGACTATTGCCGGCTCGGCGCAAACGCGGCTAATTTGTGGCTGGTAAATCTATATCTAATATCGCCATCTGGAATTGATAGCTGATTTCGCCATCCTCTTCATCGCGATAGATCACGCCAATAAACTCTTCGCCGACCATTACCTCAGCAGAGTCATCCTTAATCGATTGGGGGACGACCTCAATAATATCCAAACGGAACAAGTCTCTTAGATATTTCTGGAGCTTCAACAACTCACTTTGTTCCACGAGGGTTCCTCCTTTATCGACGCATTGAGATCGTACTTGTCTACGAAATAGAGAGTCGCTGCAAGCCCCATTCCGCTGCTCAGTTTTTCTTCCGTGACCGGACAAAGCGGGCTGCGGCAATCCTCGCCCTGGAGCCATTCTGGGCTTCATGGTACCTAGCCTTAATATCGATAGGCTAGGAGCGTCGAACAATGGCGAAATACGCGAAAACACCACAACAGTTGCTGGCGGCCCTTGTGATCGGCGCTGGCGCCATTTTGGTATCGGCCCCTTCCATGAGCGTTTCTCAGGCCCATGAGATAACGGTTGGAACGCTCACAATCGACCATCCAGTAGCGCGCCCCACCCCGCCGGTCGCCCGCAATGGCGCCGTTTTCATGGTGATTTCGGACCTGGACGGCGACGGCGATACGTTGCTTTCTGCTTCAACGCCAAATGCTGCGCGAACCGAAATTCACCGCACTTCCATCAAAGACAACATCGCTAAAATGGAACGAGTGGAAACGGTTCCAGTCGCCGCCGGAGATGCGGTGGTATTCGAGCCGGGCGGACTGCATGTGATGCTGATGGGATTAAAGGGCCCTCTCATCGAAGGAGAATCCTTTCCGCTGACGCTAACGTTCGAAAATGCAGGCCCGGTCGAAATTGAAGTGAAGATTGAAAACCCGCAAGATCACGGAGAGGCAGACAAGTCGGACGATCACAGCGGCCACCACTAGAGCACTTCATGGTCTTATTGAATCGTTCTAAGTCAATGCAGGCCGCCAGGTAGGAACCTTATTCGTCTTCGTCATCCTCGATGAGCTGGTTCATTTCACGGGCCGGCTGATCGCATCCCGCACAGCCCACCACTTTTGCCGGAACACCAGCCACGGTGCAATGTGCTGGCACCGGGTGCAAAACCACACTGCCGGCCGCGATCCGGGCACATTCGCCAATTTGAATGTTCCCTAGGACCTTCGCGCCAACGCTGATCAGAACGCCATTACCGATTTTCGGGTGGCGGTCTTCTGTTTCTTTGCCGGTACCGCCCAGTGTCACGTCATGCAAGATGGACACATCGTCGCCAACAACGGCGGTCTCACCAATGACGATGCCGGTCGCATGATCCATCATGATGCCGCGTCCCATGACAGCAGCTGGATGAATATCCACACCAAACAAAGCCGAAACCCGGCTTTGGAAAAACAGCGCCATATTCGTACGCCCCTCGCTCCACAGCCAATGGGCAACCCGATGGGTCTGCAGCGCGTGGAACCCTTTGAAATAGAGGAACGGCGTTACATGGTTGGCACAAGCAGGGTCCCTATCCAAAACTGCCTTTAGGTCCGCACGGAGCGCCTCGCCGATCTCAGGCGCGCCTTCGAAGGCTTCGCCGATCACACGGCGGATCGTTTGAGGCTCAACTTCCGTGTTGCTCAGCTTGCTTGCCAGGTGATGGCTCAACGCATCTTCCAGCGTTTCATGGCTCAAAACCGCTTGATAGATAAACGCCGCAAGCTCAGTTTCTTTCGCCACAATCTCTTGCGATTCCAGACGGATGTCCGACCAGACAGGATCGCAGGTAGCGAATTTTTCAGCGATCAAACTCATTGGCGCCTCTCCCCGGCAATTCAAGCCACAGCCTTGGCTTACTCCGTTATCGGTAGAATCTAGTGATTAATGGTCCGCCAATCAATTGCACGATTTGGTGAGGGACCATGCGAATTTGCAGCAATCGGTAGGTGACCTTCAGCGATACCGACCATCAGGGCGCCAGAAGTGTATTCATCCACTGTTCCGGCAAAGCGTTGCGCCGCGCAAGATGTGAGATACGCAGGAGCGATGCAACAGAAATCGCATCAGTGATTAGCCCTTCATGCGCCATCCTCAAAGCCTCCTGAAAAGCCAATCTTTTCAGTGTGATAGATTCTGTTTCTTCAGGTGTTGCCTGACCATCTTCCAGCCCCCACCCAAGATAGCACCACGCTCGCTCATCCGTGATGGAGTTAGAAAGATCAAGCTGCAAGATTTCGGAATGATTTGAAGCGGTTAAGCCTGTTTCTTCTTTCAGTTCGCGAAGGGCTGCCTCATACGGTTCCTCGCTCGGGCTACAGCCACCCTCGGGGATTTCCCAACTATACCGATCAAGCGGAAAACGATGCTGACCGACCAACACGGTGTCTCCGTTTTCAAAAAGCGGGACAATTCCCGTCGCCCGATTCTTGAAAGAGATGATCGTATATTCATGCCCGCGACCGGAGTCATGAAGCACGTCATGATATCGGACCGTCATCCATGGATTTTCGTAGATCACGCGATCAGATTCGACCGCCCATGGCCCCCGACGCACCTTCGACATATCCCCCTCCGAGGCAGCAACATTCTTGATCATTTGGGAATAGAGGCATATGCCCGGCAACGCAAACCAGGGCCTAAGAAACCAGCTAGGGTCAGTCGCCTCTAAGAGCGGCCTCCGCATTCGCGGGTATAGCGGGCCCGGTTGAATGCAGATTCTAGCTTTTCGTTGTACCGTGACCGACTTCTGTGGTGGCGGACACCGACAGCAAGCAAAGATAAAAAGGCAATGACAGCAAGCACCATAAAAATTGCGGGCAATGTGATCATTGTGGTTCACCGATCCTTTTGCGCCTGTTTCGCATTCAGCTCGCTCGGGCGATATTCACGTGGGCGAATTGCGTTTTTTCGCTCTTTATCTTCGAAGGCCGCCATTGCGAACAGAAACCAACCAGGCATGCTTCATAATCAGATGACAGACAAATCTATAAAACGCGTGTGATATCCGGACCAAAATCGATACAAGTTTAGTTCAAATTGTTCCGTTCGCCAATCATTATGGTTAAAATTTCGTTAACACATTGGAGTTTTTCCGCGATAGCGGATCAGATCAGGACCTCATGAGCAAAGATACGAGTACAAATCAACTGGCTGCGATGCCCTCACAATTCAACCCCGAATCAGCAGAAGCTTTGAATCTGCTGAAAAATCGCCGGTCGGTTGTTGCCAAAAGCCTCGGATCGCCCGGCCCAACCGAAGATCAGCTCAAAGAAATTCTGCAGATCGGCACCCGTGTGCCGGATCACGGCAAGCTTGCTCCATGGCGTTTCGTCATCTTCGAAGGCAATGCACGGCAGGAATTCGGAGCAAAACTGGCGGAAGTTTTCGAACGAGATGAACCGAAAGCAGATGCGGATCGCGTGGCATTCGAAGCTGGCCGCTTTATGCGCGCGCCGACGGTCGTGGCTGTCGTTTCCAGCCCGTCGAGGGAGCGTCCGATACCTTTGTGGGAACAGCACTTGTCAGCGGCAGCTGTGTGCCAAAACATGCTGATCGCCTCCACAGCCATGGGGTTCGGCGCACAGTGGCTCACCGAATGGTACGCGTATCACACTGAGATTACTGATTTTCTCGGCCTGCAAGAGGACGAGCAGATCGCCGGTTTCATCTATATCGGCACGACGCAAGCAGATTTGATGGAGCGCGCAAGGCCGGAATTGGATGCCCTCATGACATACTGGTCTTCACAACAGAAAACCGTGGCGAACAGCTAAACAGAGCGGCAAAATCACACCTTATGCTGAGGCGTTCTGCGCGCGCGCCCACTGTTTTGCGGGCTCACTGGCGACCCAAAGGATCGCGTTTTCAAGAACCTTTGCGAAATTTGGATTTTGATATGTATGCGGTGCATCTCCAAACTGGAGGTAGACGATCGGGCTGTTCTTATAGTGTTTTACCCAGCCAACCAGATTCGATCCCGGTGTGTGCTGCCACCCCTCCCGCGAGAACATATTGCCCTGAACAGCCTGATGAGCTGAATAGAAGTTATTTTCCTCGAAGGCGTAGCTGCTTCTCAGCAGCGGATGCACGCTGTCTTCAAACACTTCGCACAGATACAGCTCGTCATTGATGTCGAACCCGTCACCAAGCGATTGGGTAACGGGATGCGCGGTATCCACGACTTCGACCCGATAGTCCACTTCGTGACGATATCCTGAATCAGGGCAAGCGCGCCCGCGCAGCGTGCCCGGCTTGTACAAAAAACGTCCGCCAACAATCTCGCTATATTCCGGCCAAGTAGGCCAACCGGCAATCGCATGATGCAGGAACACAACTCCGTGGCCGTGCTCCAGTAGCTCCAACAGGCCATTTTTATATTCCGTGGGCGGATCGACAAAATGCGGCCCGCCGTCCGAAACGAAATCGATCCCCGGCATGTCATAATGCACGAATGCATCATACGGTTTTGCTGCTTCTATTGTGCAAAAGGCTTGGGCAGCCGGCTGTTCTACCGCGGTATACGCAATCTTTTCGAATGCCTCGAAGACGGCAAAAAAAGGATCTCGTTCGAAAGGATGCCCCTTCGTGAGCACAAGAGCGTTGACTGGATCGTTGTAGCGAATGATGGACATCGTTCTTTTCCTGAGCTACCCAAAAGTAAATAGGGAGAGCGTCTTATGGACATTAAAGGCAAGACCGCAATCGTCACCGGTTCAGCAACGGGGCTTGGCGCCGCCGCCGCAATCAAACTGGCCGAGCGAGGCGCCAATCTTGTTATCAACTATACCAAGAGCCAACAAGAAGCAGCAGACACCAAACAAGCCTGCGAAGCGGCCGGCGCAGAGGCAATACTTGTGCAAGCGAACGTGGCAGAGGATGCCGATTGCCGCCGGATGGCTGATGATGCACTCAACAAATGGGGCCGCATCGATATCTTGGTGAACAATGCAGGGGTGAGCAAATTTGCAAACCACGCCAATCTTGATGAACTAAGCGCGGAAGATTTTCAGAACATCTACGCGGTCAATGTGATCGGCGCCTATCAGATGATCCGCGCGGTCGAGCCTGCCATGAAGAAGCAAGGGTTTGGCGCTGTCGTGAATGTATCCTCTATCGCAGGGGTCAGAGGCATCGGTTCGTCGGTGGCTTATGCTGCTTCTAAAGGCGCATTGAATACGATGACAATGTCATTGGCACGAGCGCTGGCGCCGGAAATTCGCGTCAACGCGGTTTGCCCAGGCTTCATCGAAACGCGTTGGTTCAAGGAAAAGGCCGGTGAGGATGTTTTCAATGCCGTTGCCAAAGCCAACCGAGAATCCAGCCCATTGAAAAAGGGTGCTCCGCCCGAAGATATTGCCGATAGCATTGTCTTTCTGGCAACCGAGGGCGCCCAGCACATCACTGGCGAGACCATTTTGGTGGATGGCGGCACACATCTCACATTCGCGAGTATGCGTACTTAAACCGCCGGAATCAGTCCGCCGACACCAAACTGTGTCTTTTTCACCACAGTTACTTTTTCACCACGAATTCGCCTAGTATTTGATGCCAATGCACAAAAAATAGGCAGCACATTATTCGGTCATTCACACTTTATCGCATTGTTGCGACCGACGCGTCACGGCAGATCACGGCCGAGCGATGCATTCAACTAATTGTAATATTTGACTTTTTCATCCCACAGCTCCGCAAGTCACCCCCGTTGTTCCGAATTGGCACAGAGCTTGCTGATAAGGGACTGAGTTTCAGGGACGAAAACTCTTTCAATCCTATTAGAGGGGTGCTCTACATGACTACGAAAAAACTTATCAGCGGCCTTGTAGCTGCTGCTGCAATGTCACTGGCGTCGACCGGTGCGATTGCTGAAGATAATTTCCCTGGGGAATTCTCTGCAAACGTTGCTTTGACAACGGACTACGTATTCCGCGGCATTAGCCAATCCGACGACGAACCTGCCATTCAGGGCGGTTTCGATTGGTCGCACGAAAGCGGCTTTTATCTTGGCACCTGGGCGTCAAGCCTTGACTTCCAAGGGACGGATTCTGACGGTATTGAGCTCGACTGGTACGGCGGATTTGCAAGCGAATTTAATGGCGTGTCTTACGACATCGGCGCACTGTACTATCAGTACCCTGGCGCAGGTGATGACGGAGAAGTTTTTGACTTCGTTGAAGTCTATGGCTCCATTGGCTACGACTTTGAAATCTTCTCTGTCGGTGCGGACATCGCATATTCGCCAGACTTCTTCTTTGACTCTGACGATGCATTCTACTTTGGCGGCACGCTGGCTATCCCGCTTCCTGAAGGCTTCGGCATTGATGGCGGCTTCCACCGTCAAGTGATCGACGACAACGCGGCTTTCGGTACGCCTGACTACAACACCTGGGACATCGGGCTAACCTACACCTTGCTCGGTTTCGACCTGGACCTTCGTTACGTCGATACCGATCTGAGCGCTGCTGAGTGTTTCGGCGGCTCTGAATTGTGTGACGCGCAAGCCACGTTCACAGTATCCCGGAGCTTCTAATTGCAAGCTGCGTAACGGAGAGACCTCTCCAAGTACAACGGCATCGGGAACAGCGGGGAATCGCAAGTTGATGATATTAAAAGGTTGTCCCACCTAACGTCTTCAACCGCTGTCTCGTGGGCCAGTCCCGATGCAAAGCGCTCCCAGATTTTTCTGGGGGCGCTTTTTTCTTGTCGCTAGGGCCAACACTCAGAGGAACGAAGAGCCTAGAAACCCTCGCACCGCACGCTTATGATTGTCTGAAATCTGAAAGGGCAAAAAGTTGGGCGATCTGAAAAAACAGGCATGCGCGATTGTCGATGACATGCGCGAGACACTTGTCACCTTATCTCACCACATTCACGAAAACCCAGAGCTTGCGTTTCACGAGGTTAAAGCCGCTAAAGCGCTGACCCAAGCTGTGGAAGACCAAGGGTTGCCCGTTACCAGAGAGGCCTTTGGACTGAAAACAGGCTATGCCGCTGAATTCGGTGCCAGTACCGAAAATGGTACGATGGCGATCTTATCGGAATACGACGCTTTGCCGGGCATCGGTCATGCGTGTGGGCATAACATTATCGCCACGGCCGGGCTGGGGGCTGCGCTCGCACTTTCAAAAATAGATGGGCTTAAAGGGAAAGTCCGTTATCTGGGCACCCCTGCAGAAGAAAGCGGCGGCGGCAAGGAAATCATGGCGCAAAACGGTGCGTTCGACAGTGTCGATGCAGCCATGATGGTTCATCCTGCCGGGATGGATCTGACCACAATGCCAAGCATAGCCCTCTCCAGCGTGGAAGCCGTTTATGAAGGGCGCAGCGCCCATGCATCGGCCATGCCGCATCGCGGGCTCAATGCACTTGATGGGGTTATCCTGTCTTATCAGGCCATAGCCGCATTGCGCCAACACATCAGGCCGTCGGAGCGCATACACGGCATTATCACGGATGGCGGCAAAGCGCCCAACATTGTCCCGGATCGCGCTGCTGCCCTTTATTACATCCGTGCACAGAATGCTCAGGCGCTCGCTGTTCTGAAGGAACGGGTTAAAAACTGTCTCGAATCCGGCGCAACGGCGTCGGGTACGTCTGTCACGTTGAATTGGGCCCAAGTCGACTACCTGGACCTCAAGACAAACGACCGGCTTGCAAAATCTTACGATGCCAATATCCGCCGCTTAGGCCGAACACCTATTGATGCGTCATCCCTGCCCTCAAGCTTCGCGGGCAGTACGGATATGGGCAATGTGAGCCATCGTGTCCCCTCGATCCACCCCATGATTGCCTGCGCGCCTTCCAACGTGGTCATCCACAATCCGGAGTTCACAAAATGGGCCGGGTCGGACAAAGGCGATGAAGCGGTTTTGGACGGTGCAAAAGCCATGGCCATGACGGCAATCGACTATTTCAACGACGCAGATTTGCGTTCAGCCGCCAAGGACGAATTCGATGCATCAGGCGACGCATCTCGCGAAGCCGTGTCCATGTCCTTCGACGAAAACGGTGTGATGGAAATTGGTGGATGCGGGTGCGCGTAATCAAAGCGCCCTAAACTTCGAGCCAGCCTTCCAGAAAATCCATCACAGCGGCCTTGTAGAGCGGATGCGGGATTGCATACATATGATCGCAGCCCGGAAGTGTGACTGCTTTAGCGCCGGGTATGGCATCAGCCAAATCCTGCGGATTGCCGACCAGCGTATCGCGCTGTCCGGCAACCACCAATACCGGAATTCGGATTGCACCTAAGTCTTCAAGCGCGATGACTTTTCGCGGCGCTCGCGCGCAAGCCGCCAGGGCTTGCCGGTCCTCCCCCTGTTGCTCCGCGAATAAACGAAACCCTTTTGCGAGCGGATCGGAGATATTGTCCGGGTTTTCTTCCTCTAACGCCGCCCCTAAGTCCGGCCGGTTTGCATCCAGATCGAAAAAACCTTTTCCGATGCCGCCAAAGATCGCATTCGAAAACCGATCGGGATTGGACAGGACGCTATAAATGGAGATCGCACCGCCCATGGAATATCCCATGATGTCCGCCGTCTTGATCCCGGCATCATCCATCACCGCAACAACATCCGCCGACATGGCCTCAAGGTCATAGGCCTCTGCCTCGTGAAACTTCGTGCTTTCGCCATGACCGCGATTATCCAGCGCTATAACGCGGCGCCCCTTGGCTTCGAATGCTGCATACCATCCGGTTCGCTGCCAGTTCTCCAGACGATTTGAGGCAAATCCGTGAACGAGAACGATGGGATCCCCAGCCGCCTCCTGGTTCAGATCATCATAGGCAATGTCGGCGTTTCCTGATGATACGGTGGGCACATCCCTCTCCTTCGGCATTCTTATTGCGGTTTAGAGCCGTGTTGCGCCGACCAATAGGCCATGGTGCAAAAAAATTTTCCAGCCCCAAAACAAGTTGAGTTGTGCAACCCCACGGAAGCGGGGTAACCTTTATGCCTGTATAAGCGTGATTTCGGGGGACAGGTGTTGGAGCCTGATCACAAACGGGCGATCGCCTTCATTGATGGAAGTAATGTTCGATATGCCGCCAAAGAGGCCTTTGGCGAAGATATCGGCAATTACAACCCTTTGGCCTTGGCCAAGCTGGTGTGCGAAGAAAACGGCTGGCAGCTCAATGGCGTACACTTCTACCTAGGTGTTCCTGACATCAATGTGACAGAGGATGGACACTATGCCTGGATGAAGCGCTGCTCGCGCTGGCGGCGCCAGGGTGTTAATGTGTTCACACGTGCCCTACAGCATGATGTCTCGGGTGCGGCCCGCGAGAAAGGCATTGACGTTCGCCTCGCCTTAGATGTGATGGCCCATCATACGCGTGGCGATTTTGATGTGGCGATCATTTTCAGCCAGGATCAAGACTTCTCAGAAGTCGTGGATGAAGTAAAGTCTGCCGCGCGCCTGCAAGGCCGGTGGATACAAGTGGTCAGCGCGTTTCCCCACAGTGACACATCGAACAATGACAAAGGTGTTGCCGGCACAATGCCGCTACACATTTCAGGCAATCTGTTTGGCCAGGCTTTGGACACGTCGGAGAACCGCAAGCTGCGTTTCGTCCCTCCAAAAGAGATTGCGTCAACCTCCGAAGAACCATCTTCAGCGCAGGATGGTGAGGCTCTCGCCGATGATACGATCCTCGTTGAACGGCAATCGCGGCCCTATAGCTACTTCGTGTCGACCCTCGCAGCCGCTTATTTGCTGGGTACAGCTGTTACACTGGGACATATGGTTTGGGGAACCGTCGATCCGTCTGCAGAGTTTGCGGATATGGCAACCCAACTGGAAACACTGGCGGGTGCCTTGACCTGGCCCGAATACTGGCTCAATAAGTTTTTCGACTTCTAAAGGCCAAACAATCGTTTCAGGCCGATACTGCGCGCTCGTTTAACTGCCGTGTCCGCGCTTCAAGCTGGATGACGATTGCGCCGGAGACCGCAGCGAAAACTGCCGCCGCCGCAAGACACCCGATCACCCCCCACCATTGATAGAACAGTCCGGAAAACAGTGTGCCCACCAATCGGCCCGCCGCGTTGGACATATAGTAAAATCCGACATTCAAAGACACGTCCCTTGCCTTGGAGAAGGTGAGGATCAGATAAGAGTGAACGGAGGAATTGACCGCAAACACAATTCCGAAGGCGAAAAGGCCAAGTGTGATTATCCAACCAAGCGCCGGGACGCTGTCTTCGTCGAAACCGCCCTCTCCATTCATCATAACATAAATAGCAATAGCCAACAGGGCCGGTATTGCCGACAGACCAAAAGCCCAAAACCGTGCAGCAGCAACCTCTTGACTTTGTCCGTCTACTGACTGACCGATGATCCGCGGCGTTACGGATTGCACAAAACCGTAGCCGATTACCCAAAGTGCCAAGAAGGTGCCAACTTCCAGGAATGTCCAGCCCAGCACATCGTACAAGAACACCGGAACGCCAACCACAAACCAGATGTCGCGTGCACCGAACAGGAAGAACCGCGCAGCACTAAGCAGGTTCACTTGAACATCTTTTGAAAAGACCTGTTGAAACGGCAAACCTGGCTGCTTGGCCGTCAAATCGCTCGGCAAGTAAGCACGCACCGCCACCAGAACGATCACGAGCCCAAGAGCGAGAACAATCAACCCCTCCGAGAAGCCAAGCATTTGAAGCAAAAACGCGCCTAAGAAAAATCCAACGCCCTTAAGAGCATTCTTCGATCCCGTAAGGACGGCAACCCACCGAAACAATATGGAGTTTTGGTCCTCCGGCGTCGCGAGCTTGACGCCACTTTTTGCGGACATTTTTGTCAGGTCTTTGGCAATACCGGCAAGCCCTTGAGCCGCGACCACATAGGCAACGGAAAACGCAACCGACCACTCAGTATTGAGCTGGGACAGCATGCCAAGCGCTAGAATTTGCAAAGTAAGCCCACTGAACAATGTGCGTTGCAATCCGAAACGGGCGCCGATCCACCCGCCAACAAGATTCGTCACCACACCGAAGAATTCGTAGAGAAGAAACAGAAAGGCGAGCTGAAATGGTGTGTATCCAAGATGGTGAAAATGCAACAGCACCAGCATGCGCAGTGCACCGTCCGTAAGCGTGAAGCCCCAATAGGCTCCGGTGACTGACAAATATCCCCGAAGATCTGTCATCAGCCTTTTCCTAGCCCGTGAAGTTTATTTCATCGATTGCGCGACTTTGACCCCGAGTTCCACAAGCCGGTAAGCATAGGCAAACTCATTGTCATACCACGCCAGGATTTTGACCTGCGTACCGTCTACCACCATCGTTGAAGGACCGTCGACAATCGACGAACGCACATCGTTCACATAATCGACCGAAACGAGTGGCCGCGTTTCAAATTCTAATATTCCGTAGAGGGATGATTTTGCCGCCTCCTCGAACAAAGCATTCACCTCCTCAACGGTGGTTTGCCGCTTTACCTCAAACACGCAATCCGTAAGCGACGCATTCAAAAGCGGTACCCGCACAGCCACGCCGTTGAGTTTTCCTTTTAACTCCGGGTAGATCAATGTAATGGCGGTTGCCGACCCGGTGGTCGTGGGAATAAGTGACATAAGGGATGACCGCGCGCGCCGCAGATCCTTATGGGGCGCATCAATGATGGTTTGTGTATTCGTTACGTCGTGAACAGTTGTAATTGCTCCATGTTCGATGCCCAGCCCCTCATGAATGACTTTCACGACCGGTGCGAGGCAATTGGTGGTGCACGAAGCGGCCGTAACGATATGATCTGAAGACGGATCATAGAGATGATCATTGACCCCCATAACGATATTCCGCGCCCCTTCCTTGACCGGCGCCGAGACAACAACTTTCTTGACCCCTAAATCGAAATAGGGCGCGAGAACATCCGGCTTCTTGAAAGCCCCCGTACACTCAAGCACGAGATCAACGCCACTTTCTTTCCAAGGCACGTCGGCAGGGGCGTCACAATTCGTGTAGCGCACTGGTTGATCTCCAATGGACAACACGTTACCTGTGGCCGAAACGTCCATCCGCCAACGTCCATGAACGCTGTCGAATTCCAGCAAATGGGCAGCGGTCTCCGCGTCCCCCTTTGCTTCGTTGATGTGGACGATCTGGAACACCTCGCGCGTATCGAATTCTGTGGTCAAGCTTTCTTTACATCCGTCAAAAGCTGCGCGCGCGGCGAGCCTCCCCATCCGCCCAAAGCCGTTTATTCCTACACGAATGACCATATGTCCCTCTATCTGGCTTTGCTCTGCTTGCGTCTTTTGACCGTGCCGCTCTTGGTGGCCATTGGCTTCTGCGCCATTTGGCAAATCTCAGGATGCCCCTGGCAACAATCATCCATCAGAAAGTCCAGCAAACTCCGCATTTGGACAAAGTCCACCGCATAGAAAATCTGCCGGCTTTCGCGCCGTGATGTGAGAAGGCCGCTTCGTTGAAACTCTTTCAGATGAAAAGACAAGGTCGTGGGCGCAACGCCCACACTGGCTGCTATATCGCCTGCCGAAACGCCGACGGGACCTGCCTTCACCAACTCTCGAAAAATCTTCAATCGGGTTTCATGCGCAAGCGCCGAAAGCCCCGCTATTGCATCTATTATTTCCATAGTTCAACAATACTCGAATTATTGAATGAGATAAAATGAAGCTTTCGTAACAAAGTCTCATTCTGGTTGTGATTCACCCATTGTCCGGCTCCCTCAGTGCGTGTAGGGATGTATTAAGCCGATGCTGACACAATGGCGAAACTGTTTCATCTCGCCGCAAAAGGTAATGCCAACGTGACTCTTTTCGCTCGTCTTTTCCTAGCCTTTGGGGCAATTGCCGTTCTTACCCCAATGGTGTCCGCTCAAGAAGCCGACGCGGAACCCCCCGTGGACGAAGTTGTGGTCGCGGAAATCGCCTACCCTGACTATTTTCAGGCTGATGGGGCTGGCACAGAAGATTGGGACGCGATCGTGTGGCAGAAACGGTTGACCGTACTCACAGATCAATGCTGGGAAAACAAAAGGACAAAATTTGCGTCCGTTTGTTGGTCCGCATGTAAACAGGCCACTGATAAAGTCGCGGACACCAATCTGGAAAACACTTATTCACTAAGCAGTGCGCAAAAGCTCACGAAACGATGCGCCGATTTTTACAATCGCTTTGCAACTGCTTTCCGGGAAGATTCCAGCAACAAGTAACGCCTGCCAATGGGCACCAGAACTGGTTCAATATAGCCCGGAAGTGCTCTATAGCGTTTCCAGGTGAAGTGGAATCCGGTTCACCGTCCGGAAACGCGCAAAACAAAGAGTCTGGAGCCGTTTTGAGTTTCAATCAAAACGGCTCTAGCCAAACCGGCCGGTAATGTAGTCTTGAGTGCGCTGGTCTTTTGGATTTGTAAAAATCTCTGTGGTCGGTCCGGTCTCTACCAAATCCCCAAGGTGGAAGAAGGCCGTGCGCTGCGAGATACGAGCAGCCTGCTGCATGGAATGCGTCACAATCGCAATACAGTAATTCTCACGAAGCTCGTCAATCAGTTCTTCGATTTTTGCGGTTGCAATCGGATCAAGGGCCGAGGTGGGCTCATCCATCAAAATCACTTCGGGGGAAACAGCGATCGCCCGTGCGATACACAAGCGCTGTTGCTGCCCACCGGAAAGCCCGGTCCCGGGCGAGCCGAGACGGTCTTTGACTTCATTCCAGAGCCCAGCTTTCTGGAGGCTCTCCTCAACGATAACGTCTAAGTCAGACTTTTTCGTTGCAATGCCGTGCAGCTTCGGACCGAACGCAATATTGTCGAAAATGGACTTTGGAAACGGATTAGGCTTCTGAAACACCATGCCGACACGGGCACGCAGATGCACCACGTCGATATCGCTGTGTACGTCCTGTCCGTCCAACCGTATGTCACCATCGACTCGCGCGATCGGAATTGTGTCGTTCATCCGATTAAGGCACCGGAGATAGGTGGACTTGCCACAGCCGGATGGGCCGATCATTGCCATCACGGAACGGTCAGGAATATCCAGCGATACATTCTTGATCGCATGCGCGTTTCCGTAATAAACGTTTACGTTCTTTGTACTGAACTTCATGTCCATGAGACTACCACCGACGCTCGAACCGGCGGCGCAGCAATACTGCCAGAAGGTTCATGGCGATTAGGAAACTGAGTAGCACCATAATTGCACCACCCGTTTTGGCCACGAAGGCGCGCTCTGGACTATCGGCCCAGATAAAGATCTGAACCGGGAGAACGGTTGCTGGAGATGTGACACCCGTGGGAACGTCCACAATAAACGCCACCATACCAATCATCAGAAGCGGCGCCGTTTCGCCAAGCGCCTGCGCCATCCCAATGATGGTACCGGTCATCATACCTGGCATCGCCAAGGGCAATACGTGGTGAAATACTGTCTGCACATGAGAAGCACCAACCCCCAAACCGCCTTCGCGAATGGACGGCGGCACTGCTTTCAAAGATGCCCGCGAGGCAATGATAATTGTCGGTAATGTCATGAGCGCCAATACCAGGCCACCGACGAGTGGCGCCGATCGCGGCAAGCCGAAGAAATTCAAGAACACGGCCAAGCCCAACAAACCGAAAACAATCGACGGCACAGCAGCCAGATTGTTGATGTTCACCTCAATCAGATCTGTCCACCGGTTTTTCGGGGCGAACTCTTCCAAGTAGATCGCGGTCGCGACGCCTAAGGGAAAAGAAATCAACAGGGTGACGAATAGTGTCAAAGCTGACCCGACAACGGCCCCCCAAATACCCGCCAATTCCGGCTCGCGGCTATCACCGGTTTGGAAGAAAGTAATGTTGAAGCGGCTTTCAATTCGGCCTTCTTCGGAAAGTTGGTCCAACCAGCCGAGCTGGTTGTCCTTCACGCGCCGCTCGTCTTCAGGCAGCGACCGGTCAATGAAGCCTTTGAAAACCGAGTCGGAATCATCTGAGAGCGGCACAGCGATCTCCGCCTTGGTTCCCACAAGAGACGGATTTTCCATAACAGCAGCTCGAACGAACAAGTCCGATCCGGACGAAATGATGCCTTTAAGTGCCTTGCGGTCACGCCGGGCCGTCACGTCCGGAAATTTCTCGCGGAGAGTCTTCGTAACAATCGAGCGATAGTCCGCCCTCGCAATAACTTCCGGATCGCCCGTCCCCTCTGGATCAATGATTTCTTGCTCAAGGTCGAATTCCAGGACCGCCATATGCTGGAAGAAAGCCGTGTGGCCCTGATAGATGATGCTGCCAATCAACGCGACCAGAATCATCAGGGCCAACACAATCGCAAGGCGGCCATAGAAAACGAAGCGTGCCTCTGCGGCATATCGCTTTTTCAACAGGCGTTCGGCCTGCTCCGATGTATGGTACGCCGCTTTGTTTTGAACAGTTGTATCAGTCATACTTTTCCCGATAGCGCTGAACGATCCGCAGAGCGATCACATTCAACGCCAAAGTAACGACAAACAGAGTTAGACCGAGCGCGAAAGCAGCTAGTGTTTTCGCACTGTCAAATTCCTGGTCACCAACCAAAAGAGTCACGATCTGCACCGTCACGGTCGTCACCGCCTCCAATGGATTTGCGGTCAAGTTCGCCGCAAGGCCTGCGGCCATCACCACAATCATCGTTTCACCAATCGCGCGGCTTACCGCCAGCAAGATGGCACCAACGATACCGGGCAGAGCCGCTGGTAAAATCACGGTCCGAATGGTTTCAGAATTTGTGGCGCCCAAGCCTGCGGAGGCGTCGCGAAGCGATTGAGGCACGGCATTGATAACATCGTCCGAAAGCGAGGAGACGAACGGAATGATCATAACTCCCATGACCAATCCGGCGGCAAGCGCACTTTCGGATGCCACATCAAGGCCAATATTCGCACCCCCTGCCCGCAGCGCCGGTGCCACCGTCAAGGCCGCGAAGAAGCCGTAAACCACCGTCGGGACACCAGCGAGAATTTCCAGAATTGGCTTTACGATCGCGCGCACCGACGCGGAGGCATAATCCGACAGATAAATCGCCGACATAAGCCCGATTGGCACAGCCACAAACATGGCGATCAGAGTGATCAGGAAAGTACCGGCAAAAATCGGAACCGCACCAAATGATCCGCTGCCCCCCACTTGGTCGGCACGGATAGCCGTCTGCGGACTCCATTGCAGCCCGAACAGAAAATCCGTGAAGGGTACGCGCGCGAAGAAACGCAGCGCTTCGAACAATAACGAAAAGACGATGCCAACGGTCGTCAGAATTGCGATGGTCGAACAGATAATCAGCAGCAAACTGACCATCGACTCAACACCATTACGGGTACGCAATCTTGGATGAATGCGGGACCGGCCATACGTCAAACCAGCAACGGCGAGTGATAAGGCCACGGCAAGAATGGCCCAATTGCTGACGCCGAGATAACTCTCGTACAAAACAGCAGCGGCCTCACGCTCCGGGGTTACGCGGCTTGGAATGCCGCCTTGGGCGATCGCAGCCACGTCCGCCATAAATACTTGGAGCTGCTCCGGCGGCAGCGACGTAATACTTTCCGGCGAATTCGCCAAAACAATCGACTGTATGATTTGAGGAGATGCGAAGAACCAGACAATCGCTAAAAGCGTTGCCGGTAGACCTGCCCAAAGCGCTACGTAATATCCATGATAGGAGGGAAGCGAATGGAGCTCCGTGTACCTTCCGGAAACAGAGGCAACAGCACGGCCCCGCCCCGTGTAGTAAGCCCCCATGATAATCAGCAGAAGGGCAACTGCGATCCACAAAAACATCCCGCCCCCAAATACGAGCCAAGCCACACCATTGGGTCTTGGGTGACCCGTACCTTCACCGGTTATTTATAGCCGGTGTTTTGTATTTTCACTCTTGATCTATCACAAGAAGAAAGAAGAAGGAGTGCGGCCCCCCGGCGCACTCCCTCTCTGCTTTTGTCAAACGCCAGGCAGATTTACGAAAGCGTTTGCATTCTTAGCACCTTCAGCACGCTCTGCGTCTGGAAGCGGGATCAGCCCCTTGTCGACAAGGTAGCCATCTGGGCCCCAGGTGCTTTCTTTGGTGAATTCAGCAACGTACTCTTCGATGCCAGGGATAACGCCGCGGTGAGCGTTCTTGACGTAGAAGAAGAGTGAGCGGGAAACGCCGTATTCGCCAGAAGCAATCGCTTCGAAGGTAGGATCTATGCCGTCAACCGGATTGCCTTTAACCTTGTCACGGTTTTCTTCAAGGAAAGAGAAACCGAAAATGCCAAGGCGGCTGCCGTTTTCAGCAAGCTTTTGAACGATCAAGTTGTCGTTTTCACCGGCTTCGATGTATGGGCCGTCTTCACGCACCGTGCGAGCCACTTTCTTGTAAGCGGATTTGTCGGCTTTCTTCATGGCTTTAATCCAATCGAAAGTCTTCGCACCACCTTCAAGAGCGATTTCCTGGAACGCGTCACGCGTGCCGGACGTCGGAGGAGGGCCAAGAACTTCGATTTCTACGTCAGGCAAAGAAGCGTCAACTTCCGACCACTTCTTGTAAGGGTTAGGGACAAGCTTTTCGCCGCCGGCTGGATCCGGCACATCCTTAGCAAGAGCCAAGAAGATGATGCGCTTCGTCAAAGCAAAAGAAGCAGCGTCTTTGGCATTGGCCATAACGATGCCGTCAAAGCCGATCTGAACTTCGGTGATGTCCGTAACGCCAGCCTTGTGGCATTTTTCGAACTCGGAGCTTTTCATACGACGCGAAGCGTTCGTGATATCTGGCGTTTCAGAACCAACACCAGCACAGAACAGCTTCATGCCGCCACCAGAACCCGTGGATTCAACGATTGGCGTCTTGAAAGAACTGGTCTTGCCGAACTGTTCAGCAACCGTGGTTGAGAATGGGAAAACGGTCGAAGAACCGACAATCCGGAGCTGATCACGAGCTTGGGCAGCAGTAGCCGTAGCCGCGATAGTTGCAATGGCCGCAATAGCGACTGTCTTAAATCTCACTGGAAACCTCCATGTGTGTCTGAGGCGAGTTACAAAGTTGGTTTTGGCTCGAGCACCATGCTCTCCCCCACCCGGCAAGCGATCCCTCGATCAACTAGATCCCGTCGCCAGCCGCAGGCTCGTCTATACGCGCCTTCTGTGACACTTTTGCGATAAAAAACATCGCTTTAGGGCCAGTTTTGCTTGGAATTCCAACATTTCTGGGGCTCGCGACAAGTTATTCCCAACTGTCGAAAGTCAGACCCGAAAAGCTTGCAGTGTGCCGCCAGCAAATTGCAGAATCAGCGAAGACCGGCGTTGATCTGCGAAAGCTTTGCCTCGCCAGGGCAAAGATCCTGAGCCTCAAGCGCGTTTAGCGGGTTTTGGGCAGTGTTTAGGATCTCATGGAGATCCGTCTCTTCACGGTCGAGGTAGATCAATCCAGTTGGAATCTCACCAGCTGCCTGGATTTCCTGCACTTTTGTCAAAGCCGCCACACGATCATGCGGGTCGTAATCCGCATTTAGCTTATGCAGCCGGATGTGCGCCCCATCGTGGAGCGTCACATTAACCGAGGTCCCTGGGTCATAGTCCGCCGTGATTTGGCTGCGTTCGGGAATCACATCCGCTTTCATGATGGCGGTGTTGTGTTCGCGGACGTAATCGAAGCTTTTCTTTGATCCGGCGTGATTGTTGAACGTGACACACGGCGAGATGCAATCGATCAGCGCAAATCCACGATAGGAAATACCGGCCTTTATCAACGGAATAAGCTGAGACTTATCGCCAGAGAAGCTGCGTGCAACAAATCCGGCCCCCAGCTGCAAGGCCAGCGATACCAAGTCGATCGCTTGGTAGGGATTGATGGCCCCCTTCTTCGCTTTTGACCCAAAATCATTGGTGGCGGAAAACTGCCCTTTTGTCAGTCCATAGGTCCCGTTATTTTCCACGATATAGAGCATGTTCGTCTGTCTGCGGACGGCATGAGCAAACTGTCCCAGACCGATCGAAGCGGTATCCCCATCACCGGACACTCCGATATAGACAAGATCCCGATTCGCAAGGCTTGCGCCGGTGGCCACCGACGGCATGCGCCCGTGAACCGTGTTAAATCCGTGAGACTGCCCTAGAAAATATGTTGGCGTCTTTGAAGAACACCCAATTCCCGAAAGTTTGGCAATTCTGTGTGCGGGCAAATCCAATTCAAAGCAGCTTTGAATAATCGCGGCACTGATCGAATCATGGCCACATCCTGCGCACAATGTGGAGAGGTTCCCCTCGTAGTCGCGATGGGTCAGTCCGAGCGCGTTACGTTTTAGTTTCGGGTGATGAGCAGATGGCTTCGGCAAGTAACTCATTGTATCAGCTCACTTTTCTTTCCATCATGCCCGCCGCCCACCTGCCGGCAACGGCACGATTGAGCGCGGGCCGGTCCGTTTCATAAGTTCATTCGCAATGAACTCTGCGGTGATCGGCGTTCCATCGTAGTGGACGATCGACACCAGCTTGTCTGGGTCCACAGAAATCTCATTGGTCAGCAGCGTCTTGAGCTGGCCGTCGCGGTTTTGCTCAACCACGAAAATTTTGTCGTGGGCGTCAACAAACTGACCAATAGAGTCGTGAAACGGAAAGCCCCGTATACGGAGCGTATCCACATCAATGTCCGCATCGAACAAATGATCGACGGCTTCATCCAAAGCCGGAGCCGTCGATCCGAAGTAGATCACGCCGAACCTGCTTTTGTTCTCGCAAAGCCGTATTTCCGGCTCTGGCAATAGGCGCGCCGCCGATTGGATCTTACTGCGAAGCCGCTCCATATTCTCTATGTAGGCATCACCGGCTTCGGTATAGCGCGCATACGGATCATGTGACGTACCACGGTTAAAATAGGCGCCTTTTGTAGGGTGCGTTCCTGGATAAGTCCGGTAAGTGATGTTGTCGCCGTCAACGTTCAAATAACGGCCAAAATCCTTCGCCTGCTCGAGCCCCTCATAGTCCAAGACCTTCCCACGGTCATATTCCTTATTGTCGTTCCACTCGAACGGATCCGTAACCCAACTGTTCATCCCGATATCAAGGTCACTCATCACCATGATCGGTGTTTGCAAGCGGTCCGCCAGGTCGAATGCTTGGGCCGCAAAATCAAAACACTCTTTGGGATTGGCCGGGAACATCAGCACATGTTTTGTGTCGCCGTGGGATGCATAAGCAGCCGCCAGGAGATCTGACTGCTGTGTTCGCGTCGGCATGCCAGTGGAAGGTCCACCTCGTTCTATGTCGAACAGAACAAAGGGCACTTCCGAAAAATAGGCCAAACCGATGAACTCGCTCATAAGCGAGACCCCCGGTCCGCTGGTGGCGGTAAAAGCGCGGGCCCCATTCCAGCTTGCGCCGATCGCGATCCCAGCGGCGGCCAATTCGTCCTCTGCTTGAACGATGGCAAACTTGTTCGATTTGCTCTCCGGATCGACGCGCAGCTGCTTGCAGTAGCTTTCGAAAGCTTCCGCCACCGAGGTTGACGGGGTGATTGGATACCAAGCCGCTACAGTGGCCCCGCCATATACGCATCCAAGCGCGGCAGCGGCATTCCCCTCGATCATGATGCGGTCGCCGACTTTGTCTCGGCGCGCAATCTTGATTGATAGTGGGCAAGCGAAATTCTCAATGGCATAGGTCCGCCCAATATCGACCGCCTTCATGTTTGGGACAATCAGCTTTTCCTTGCCTTTGAACTGCTCGGACACCAGCGTGCCGATCACATCCACATCTATGTCAAGCAAAGCGGAAAGCGCGCCCACATAAACCATGTTCTTGAAAAGCTGGCGGTTAGGCAGATCTCCAAATTCTTCCAAGCACAAGCGCGTCATCGGAATGCCAATGACGGTAATGTCCTTGCGGTCGAATGTGCGATGCCGCGTGGAATCGTACACAAGGTATCCGCCCGCGCCCAACTCTTTCATATCCTGTTCGAAGGTATGCGGATTAACCGCGACCATAATGTCGACACCGCCACGCCGGCCAAGATATCCAGCTTCGCTCACCCGCACTTCAAACCAAGTCGGCAAGCCTTGAATGTTCGACGGAAAGATGTTTCGAGGCGCTACGGGGACGCCCATGCGGAAAACCGACTTGGCGAAGAGCTGATTGGCGCTGGCCGACCCGGAACCGTTGACATTGGCAAACTTGATAACGAACTCGTTTACGGAACTAAGTTTGGGCGTACTCGTCATACATTCAGTCCATTGGCCTGAGCTTCTTTATAGAGATATTTCTGCATATCCCACGCGGTGGTCGGGCAGCGTTCAGCGCACATGCCGCAATGAAGACAGACATCTTCGTCCTTGACCATGACCCGCTTGGTTTTCAGCTCGGACGACACATACAGATCCTGATCGTCGTTTTCCGCAGGCGCCATCAATCGACCACGCAAATCTTCTTCCGTTCCGTTTTTGACAAACGAGATGCAGTCCATCGGGCAAATATCCACGCATGCATCGCACTCGATACATTCAGATGCTTTGAAAACTGTTTGGACGTCGCAGTTCAAACAGCGCGCGGCTTCATTGAAGGCAAGCTGTTCGTCAAAACCGAGCTCAACTTCGAGCTTCCGATCGGCAAGCGCTTTTTCTTTTTCCGCATGAGGGACAGCAAAACGATGGACATTGGTGATGTCGTTTTCATAACTCCATTCGTGAATGCCCATTTTCTGGCTGGCCAGCGTCACCGTTGGGGGCGGGCGGTCCGTAACCGGAACACCTTGACAGGCATTGTGGATCGAAATGGCCGCCTGGTGGCCATGGGCCGCCGCCCAGATGATGTTTTTCGGCCCTAAGGCCGCATCTCCCCCGAAAAACACTTTTGGATGTGTCGACTGCAACGTTGTTTCATTGACGACCGGCATATCCCATTCGTCAAACGTAATGCCGATGTCGCGCTCTATCCAAGGGAAGGAGTTTTCCTGTCCGATTGCCAGCAGAACATGATCGCATTCCATGAAAACAGGATCTTGGCCGGTGGGTACAGATGTTAAACCGCCCTTCCCGTCCGGCACACGGTTCACTGTTTCAAAGCACACGCCTATCAGTTTGCCATCTTCGACCACGAACTCTTTCGGCACATGGTTGTTGAAAATCGGAATGTCTTCGGCGATTGCGTCTTCCTTTTCCCAGTCCGACGCCTTCATTTCGTCAAACCCGGACCGAACCACAACGCGCACATCTTCCCCGCCAAGACGACGGGCGGTTCTGCAGCAATCCATAGCCGTGTTTCCGCCGCCCAGAACCAAAACGCGCTTACCGATTTTGTGGGTATGTTCGAACGCAACGCTTGAAAGCCAATCAATCCCGATACTGATGGAAGCCGCGGCTTCGTCACGGCCCGGCACTTTTAGGTCGCGTCCACGCGGCGCTCCTGTGCCGACAAAAACCGCGTCGAATTGATCGTTCAACAATTCTTTAAGGCTGCCTACATATTCTCCGAACCGGCACTCCACGCCCATGTCGAGGATCATGTTGACTTCTTCATCCAACACAGACGCCGGTAACCGAAAGGAAGGAATTTGGCTGCGCATCATGCCGCCGCCAAGTTTCTCACCATCAAACAGAACACACTCATAACCAAGCGGCATGAGGTCCCTCGCCACCGTCAACGAGGCCGGGCCCGCGCCCACGAGAGCGATACGTTTGCCATTCTTTTGTGTTGGGATTTCTGGAAGGCGATCAGAAATATCGCCGCGATAGTCGGCAGCGACCCGTTTTAACCGGCAGATGGCCACCGGTTTTTCGTGTGTCCGTCCACGGCGGCACGCGGGCTCGCAAGGTCTGTCACATGTGCGGCCGAGAACGCCTGGAAACACATTTGACACCCAGTTAATCATGTAAGCATCGGTGTACCGCTCATGGGCGATGAGACGGATGTACTCAGGTACCGGTGTATGAGCTGGACACGCCCACTGGCAATCAACGACCTTGTGGAAGTAACTGGGGTCCGAAATATCCGTAGGCAGCATACTGTCCGCCTTTATCCCTAGTAAGGCAGCAATACGCTCGCTTCGCCAAAACTTTCTGGCGCCATTCGCGCAAAGGGGTTTTTTTCCGTACCCCTGACCGTCACCCGGTCAGCCCGCCAATCATTTTTGTTCTACTTTGAGGATAAACTGATTTGCTCTGCCGACAACCAAAATCGGAAAGAAAACGGTATTCTTGGATAACAAGAATGGACTGTTTTGAGATTTGTCTAAAACAGTGGCCTCACGTTTTACTTTTCCAGCCTGCCAAAAGAAATCACGGACGCGATGGGCGTTAGAGATCGAATCCGCTTTCCGGTTCCAGTGACTTTAGCAGACCGGGCCTTGCTGGCCGCTCGCGTTCGGGGCGCAGGTCCACGTCAACGGAATAGCTGTAGCGCAGATCGACGATGTCCGCGGAGAACAACATGCTCCACGTCCATTCGATAAACAGTTTCGCCTTCTTTAGAATGGTCGGCATGAAAGACAGATAGTAGGCTCGCCACAACAGCCAAGCCGGAAGCCCGCGCAGCTGAACACCCATCAAACTGGCCACACCATTCATATGACCGATTGTGGCCATGCTTCCCCTTGGTTTGTAGTTAAAAGGACTACTTTCGCCGCCGGATACGATTTGCAAAAGATTATCCGCAAGCTGACGGCCTTGCCGAACGGCGAATTGAGCTGTTGGTGGGGACGGGCTTCCATCATGCGCGTTGGGAACAAGCGCACAATCACCGATCGCCCATGCGTTTTGTAGCCCAGGAACGGACATATCAGGATTGGTAATCAATCGGCCACGCTGCCGTTCCGCCGGCAGCCGATCAACCAAGGGATTCGATTTCGTTCCGATCGTACAAACAATGGTCGCGCCATCTACACGCCGCCCATCAGCGATCTCCACGCCCCTGCCATCCACGGATTTCACCGACGCCTCCAAATAGAGGTCGACGCCGCGTTTTTGAAGGCTTCTCTTCGTGTAACGTCCAAGGTTACTTGCAAGCTCCGGAATTGGCAGAGCGCCTGCGTGAACCAACGAAACCTTCAGGTCTCTTGCTTGCAGGCGTGGATAGTGTTTCTGACTATCGTGCAAAAAATCCTGAATGGCACCCGCCACTTCCACGCCGCTAAAGCCGCCCCCGACGACAATAAAATGGCCAAGCCATTTCCGTTTATCGTCATCCCGTTCCAAATCTGCCTTCTCCATTTGCGCAATGACTTGATTGCGCAATGCCATCGCGTCACCCGCAAGCTTGAAGGGCATCGCATAACGCGCCATTCCAGGAACAATGTCGATATTGGCACGAGATCCACAGGCGAAAATGAGATGCTCAAACGGCACAATGCCGGTCTTGTCCTCCGCCTCAACAAGGATCTCCCTCTTATCCATGTCGACTTCGGCAACTTGCCCCATCATGAAGCGTGTCCGACGAACCATTCGGCGCAAGGGTGCAATCGTATGTGACGGCAAAATCGTTGCGCTCACGATCTCCGCCAAAAGAGGGTTCATGGTCATGTAGTTCTGCTCACTGACCAGGACAACCTGATAGTCGTGCGGGAGACGCCGCTCTAACCGTTTCACAAGGGTTGCACCGGCAAACCCGCCGCCGATGACGACGATATTCTTCTTGTCCAAATTGAGGATGTGTTCGATTTGAAGGTCGGAGCCAACTTCAATGAGGCGATTGGACAAAATGGCTGCAAGGATCAAAAAATGTAGCGCAATGTTGATCAGCCCGATTTCTGAATTTGCCGTATCTACCAAAGCGACGAAATAAAGATGCGCCAGTGTCAACAGCACCAGGATCCAAGCCATCTGCCGCAACCGGAAACCTGTCACCATGGAAAGGCCCCCGATTAGCGACACAGTAATCAAGACGGCCCGCTGCCAAAAAGCCTCCGGCACGATCATTGGGGCATCCGGTCGCCCCACTGCCACTGCCGCATAGAAAAGGAATGGAAAGGCAACAGACGCCCGGATCCAAAAGACCCCGGCATTCCGGCCGCTGCCCGACACTACATACCGCGTAAGGCGGCGCAAATCGCCTGTAGCGGATTTCGCAACGCGTTGAACTAAGTCCCTCCCACCGTCTAACGCCCAACGGCCGCTGCCCAACAAGAAAAGAGACATATAAAGTCCGGCCGCCATGATGTGTCCGGCAAGGCTCAAGGCTTGCATGTCTGATTGGGAGTCAAATTGAACGACCACGATTCCGGCCCCAACCGTGAGGGCAGCAAGTGGCAGAACGGCCAGACGTGCATTCCACCCCAAGAGCAACATCAGCCCACCGACAATTTCCAAACCAGTCATCAAGGCGATCAAGGGACGCACCAAGGGCAGAAATGTTGGAGGCAGATGCGCTTCCATCAGCTCTTTATAATCAGGTTGCAGTTCTTCAATGAGAGCAAGAAGGTCCCGTGACAGAACGCCCTCGCCCATCTCGTTTGCAAAGGTGCCACCCAAAAAGTCAGGCGATAGGGACTTCAGCAGCCCAAAAGTTAAGAAAAACAGGCCGGACGAAATTCTCAATAAGCCAATACCGCTGGCTGTCAGCCGTTCCGGCAGATCTAGCGATCGTGTTTCCGCCATGAGAAGCCCCCCTTGCCCATGCTACCGGTCCAGCCTGAAATGCCAACCAAAACGGTTGAGCCAGCCCGACAGATTGCCGGAATGACCCGCAACCGGGGGATCTGCTTTCGGTGTCGAAAATGCGCTCTGGTGGAAATGGTTTTCGACAGATTGACGCTGCCATGTCCGCCTGAACTCAGCATACTGATGTATTCGCCGTTCAAACCTCAAGACGACAGGGTATTGTGATAGATCCACAGAAGTTGATGGGATGCTGGTGTATTGGAAACGCGACAGAACGGTCGCCAATGCCAAATCGGCAAACGTTATTTCTTCACCCAGCAGAAAGGGACGTTCCGCGAGTTGCAGTTCAAACATCGCCAGTGCCGTATGAATTGCCCGCGCGCTTATTTCTGAGACCTCATTGAATGCCAAAGCACATATGTTCTGAAACAAGTTCGCATTGATGAACTGGGTGAGTTCGTCAATGCGTTTTTTCCTTGGCGCGGGTCTGAGCTCAACCTTCTTTCGGGAAAACTGCGAGAGCCCCTCATCAAGCGACTGCACAATGTCAATCAGATTATTGGCGACGACCAGTTCACGCTTACGATCCCACAGAAGCGGCAAGACCGGACGCCCGGAAAAATTTTGATGGGATTTCCCGTAAGTCACATCCGCAAGACGCGCCTCGCCATTCTTACCGCTGAGAGCCCATCCCTCGGTGGTCAGAGCGGGCTCCACAGGCACAAAACCCACAACACGCTCCAAACGGTTCGCCCGGCGAAGGATCAAGAGTTGCTGGGTCAAGGCGCAACCATAAGCGCCATAAATCTGGTAACGGCGCTTCTCAGGTGGAAAGCTATTCGTATGATCGCCCGCCTTGCTTGGCATCACCTGGCATCGAATCGTGCCGTTACCGCCGACAAACGACCTCACGCCTGCTGGGCGGCGCGTATAGCCCGCCCCATTCCACGACTCACTCATTGAAGGCTGCCCCCTCCTGTGCCTTGCCCCTTTAGATTAGCGCCAAGACGCGCCTACCCAACACACCTTTCTGTGAATTTGCCCCAGCAAACCGCACTCCTATATTCTGAGACGTGATGCGGTAGTTGAGTCGCCGAACAGACGCGTTAGCGGCTGGCGGCAGTCGCACCCAAACAGCAGTTCCCACCCATCGCCGCAAGGCACGACAAAGAGGATCCCCGTGAAAGCATCAGACTTGCTGGTCAAATGCCTCGAAACTGAAGGCATCACCCATATCTTTGGAGTCCCTGGCGAAGAAAACGCCGACTTTATGATGTCTCTTGAAGGGTCACCCATAGAATTCGTGCTGACGCGGCATGAACAAGGGGCCGCCTTTATGGCGGAAGTCTATGGACGCCTCACGGGAAATCCCGCTGCCTGCCTGGGTACCTTAGGCCCAGGGGCCACCAATCTGATTACGGGGGTGGCGGATGCCAACATGGACCGTGCTCCGGTTTTGGTGATCACCGGCCAAGGAGAAACCGGCCGCCAACACAAAGAAAGCCATCAGGTCATGGACGTGGTGGAAATGTATAAGCCGGTGACCAAATGGGCGCACCAGATTGTGGCGCCACGGTCGATCCCCGAAATAATTCGCAAGGCGGTACGCGTAGCACGGTCTGAAAAGCCGGGCGCGGTGCTTATTGAACTGCCAGAAGATGTGGCAAAACTGGACACCAATACCGAGCCGCTAGAGCCGCGGCGTTTTCGGCGCCCCGGCCCGGATGACAAAATTGCCGACCGAGTATTCGAACAAATACGGAAAGCGGAACGGCCGATCATCATCGCTGGCAATGGCGCCATTCGAAGGCGCGCCAGCAAACAATTACGTCTGTTTTGTGAAGCGACGGGCATCGGCGTTTTGTCCACCTTCATGGCCAAAGGATGTGTAGACAAAGACGCCCCCTATTGCCTGTTCACGATCGGTCTTGGCCAAAAAGACTATGTGGCGGACGCGATCGATGAATCCGATCTCGTCATCACACTTGGCTATGACATGGTCGAATATCATCCCCGCTTGTGGAATCCGAAGCTCGATAAGAATGTCATTCATATCGATTTTCTGCCGGCTGAGATCGACCGGTTCTATCACCCGCAGCTCGAACTTGTCGGCGACGTCGCCCATTCCCTTTGGATGCTCAATGAACGCGTTAGCGCAACCCCGGGCCTAAAGTTCAATACCAGCTACCAAAGCGCCATCCGCAAAAAAATGATCGCAGATTTCGAAGCCCATAAGGATGACAACACAAAGGGGATCATTCGGCCTCAAAAGGCGTTGTGGGACACGCGCGAAGTATTGGGACCGGACGATATTCTCTTGTCAGGTGTGGGGGCACATAAGATGTGGATCGCCCGTTACTATCATTGCCACGAGCCCAACACATGCCTGATCCCCAACGGTTTTTGCTCTATGGGCATGCCGCTTCCCGGCGTCATTGCAGCAAACATGGTTCATCCCGACCGCAAGGTTATGGGGATAGCCGGCGACGGCGATTTTATGATGAACGTCCAAGAGATGGAAACGGCCCGGCGTCTCAACTCCAATGTCACGATGATGGTCTGGGAAGATGGTGGCTATGGTCTGATTTCCTGGAAACAGGAAAGCGAATTCAATCGGCACACTGATTTAAGTTTCGGCAATCCGAATTGGCTGCAGCTTGCGGATGCTTTCGGCTGGCATGGCCAATATGTCGAGAATTCGGCTGACCTGAAGCCGGCATTGGAAGCGGCCGTCAACTATGATGGACCGTCCTTGGTTGTTGTGCCGATCGACTACCGCGAAAACCAGAAGCTCAGCAAACGCCTGGGCCAAATCGAAGTTAATCTCTAATCAATTTGGCCGGAGTCTCCGCAATGGCATCGCTGAAGAAACAGTATCCCTACTACCTTGCCAACGAACCACAACAACCGAATACAGATTTGGAGGTTATGGACAAGTACACCGGCAAGGTCGCAACCCGTGTGGCTCTGGCGGACGAACCTGCAATCGACTCGGCCATTGGTTGGGCAGAAGCGGCGGCCGAACCATTCGCTGCCATGAAAGCCTATCAACGCCGGGAAGTTTTGGACCATTGTGTCCAACGGTTTCGCGAACGCTTCGATGAGCTGGCCGATGCATTGTGCGTCGAGGCGGGCAAGCCCATCAATGACTCCCGCGGAGAGGTGACACGCCTTATTGAGACCTTCCGCATTGCCGCCGGTGAAGCCGAACGCATTTATGGCGAGGTCATGCCCCTCGATAACGCTGCCCGGGCATCGGAATATATGGGCATGTGGAAACGGGTTCCCATTGGTCCATGCTCGTTCATCTCGCCATTCAATTTCCCTCTCAACCTGGCGGCACACAAAGTGGCCCCCGCCTTGGCTGTGGGGTGTCCTTTCGTCCTGAAGCCGGCCAGCCTTACGCCGATTGGCGCGCTGATCATCGGCGAAACTCTTGCGGAAACGGATTTGCCGAAGGGGGCCTTCTCCATACTTCCTGCAAAACGCAGCGGTGCCAGACTGTTCACCGAAGACCCAAGACTCAAACTGTTGAGTTTTACGGGATCGCCGGGTGTTGGATGGGACCTGAAAGAGAAGGCTGGGAAGAAACCGGTCGTGCTGGAGCTTGGCGGCAATGCAGGTGTCATCGTGGATGATTGGGATCTGGATGATGCCGTCGCACGCATCATCTTTGGCGCCTTCTATCAGTCCGGACAAAGCTGTATCAGCGTTCAGCGCGTGCTGGTGCGCGACGATATCTACGATCCTTTGCGGGACAAGCTTGTCGAAGCGGCATCAAAACTAAAATCCGGTGACCCGCGCAAAGAAGAAACGTTTATTGGCCCCATGATTTCGGAGGGCGAAGCGAGCCGCCTTGAGGGCTGGGTCAATGAAGCCGTTGGTCAAGGCGCCGTTGCCTTATGCGGTGGAAACCGCAAGGGTCTCATCATGGAGGCCACGATCCTTGAGAACGTGCCGCCGGATGCAAATGTGGTGCGCGAAGAGGCTTTCGGCCCCGTCTTGATCCTGTCTCGCTATTCGGATTTCGACGACGCGCTTGAGATGGTCAATGACAGCGAATTCGGGCTTCAAGCCGGCATCTTCACAAAAGACATCTACAAGGCCCACAAAGCGTGGGACAAATTGGAGGTCGGCGGTGTCGTCATCGGCGACGTTCCCTCTTGGCGGGTCGATCACATGCCGTATGGCGGCGTAAAGGACTCCGGCCTTGGCCGCGAGGGTATCCGGTTTGCCATCGAAGACATGACCGAAATCCGGCTCATGGTAATTCGGACTCCGGAAGGATAAATGCACATGGGCCGTCGTGATCTAACGTTCTTCGCTGAATACCCTGTGCGCTACGACCGCGCCAAGCACGCAGAAGCTTGAAAGCATCGCGCCGAACTGGCCTGCCCAAAATGTTGGAAACAGCCATGTATAGAACGCCACAAAAATCAGCAGGGTGATTATTTGCAATCGAAAAGCGGCGACCGGCCAACGCCCGATGGCAAGCATCACAGCGATCGAAAAACAGACTACTGTACCGACGGTTTCAATCGCACCCGACCAATAAGGTGTCAACCCAAAAGACAACAGCAGGTCTTCTCCGGGATAGCGCAATCGGTTAAGTCCAACGATGCCTGACCACCCCCAATAGAAAACGAGTAACAGTCTCAGAAAAACTTGAAGCAACCACCCTCTGGCCTGCCAAAGCTCCCCCGTGCCGGCTGGTTCCGCTTCCAACATATGCGCCATGGAGCGCGACTGGATTCCAGTGAGAGACGAAAACTCCACGTAGTTTGCTGCGTTTCCATATTCCAGTTGCGCAACCAGATTGCTTTTGAGCGGGCTGAGGGCACACCAATCCCCGATCCGGCCCGCCAAACGCATCAGCGGCAAGGGAACCGAAAAACTGCGTTGTCCTGAAAGTCCTAACCAAGACCGGTATCGTCCAGCGATGTCCCGTAAGCTCAGCGTGTCAGGACCACAGGGCGAAAGCACTTTTTTTGCATACCGGTTGTCTTCGAGGGACGTGATGACGCTTTTCGCGAAGTCATTGATGTGGATGGGCTGAAACGGAAATGCACCATCGCCAGGCACCGGGATCGCTACCGGGCTTGCCGCCAATCCACGGATAGCAGCAGTGCCCCCATAAGCGCCCTTGGCATAAATGAGGGACGGTCGAAATATCGTCCAATCAAGCTCCATCCCCATTAGAGCGTCATCGGCCTTTCGCTTGCTTTCCGCATAGTCCGTATCTGCACCGACACTGACGATTGAAATCTGAATAGCTTTCTTGATGCCCGCGCGCTCACATGCGGCAAACAAAGCTGTCGGCGCGTGGTAATGCACGGCCATCATCGACTGACCGGCACTTTCATTCAAAATGCCAGCGCAGTTGATGACCGCATCTATACGCCGCAAAAACGGCATCCAGTCATTGGGAACCGTCAGTTCATTAAAGTCTGCTCGGAAAGCGTGGAGGGACGGAAAGCGGCGCTGAAAGGAAATGGGATCCCTTACACAGGCGACAACATCATGCCCCGCCGCCCTCAGCGCAGCCACGAGCTGCGCGCCGACAAAGCCATTCGCTCCGGTGAGCAACACTCTCATGGACCGTCCCAACTCGCCAATCGCCACGGATTTCAGGATTGATTCTCTGAAACTTATTGTGCGTTCTAGGACCGGGTGGAGACAAGCCCATCCACGAATGTGCGGGCGAGTTTCTTGAGACTAGCTTTTGAATCGCCGGCCCGAGCTCTCAGGGCAATACTGTGCAAAACGGCTTGCGCCAGCTTCGCGGACTGAACCGGGTCTGCTTCCTTATCCAAGTCTCCAGCCTCTATAGCCTCACGAAACCGTTCTGCAAGAACGCGATCGAGATGTTTGATGACGCCATATACGTCTTCCCGAAACCCGGGATGATTAATCACCTCTACGGGCGCGGTGCAAAAAACAAAACAGCCGACTGGTGGGTCCATCGAAAAATAGACATCGATGGCGGCATCATAGAATCCAGTCAACGCCGACTTTAAATCTTTGTGGCCAAGCTTCTTACCGCTTTCTGCCTCCATCTGTTGGACCGCAGTCTGGAAGGCCTTGCGATAGATCGACTCTTTGTCGCCGAATGCATTGTAAAGGCTCGGCCGGTTTATCCCCATTGCTTCGGAAAGATCGTCCAGCGACGCCCCTGTGTAACCGTTCGTCCAGAACACACCAGTCGCTTGTTGGAGCGCCTGCTGCTCATCGAATTTGCGGGGACGGCCACGCGTTTTCACCATTATTGTACTAACTCGCATAAATTTATTGCTCGCTCAGTTTTTATATGCGAAACAGTACAAATAAGCAATGTAGGGAATGATCTGATGGCCTATGTCCCGAATCCCGAAAGCTCTCTCGTTCCAAAGTTGAGGGGCGTACATCTATTTCACTTTGACGGCGCCCCCTGCGCCCAACGTGTTCGCTTTGCGCTTGCTGAAAAAGGGCTGATGCGCGGCAAAGACGTACCCTGGAGTTCGGATGCTGACTCATCCTTGCAGGCAAAAGAAGGACACTGGACGAGCCGCAGGGTCTCCCTGATTAAAAAAGATCACCTTACGGAGGAATACGCCAAGATTCATCCTAACATGGTTGTGCCTGCCCTTGTTCACGATGGCCAGCTGTATTTGGAATCCATGGAAATCATTGACTATATCGACGAAACCTGGCCGCAAAAACCGCTAAAGCCCCAATCCGGACAAGACAGGGAAGCAGTTAAACATTTGGTCGAATGGGGAAAGAAGCTTCATGTCTCCGTGCGGTATGTGTCGTTTCATTGGGGCCTTGGGAGACTTGCAAAGCTTAGCCGATCCGAACAAGAGACGCTTGCGAAGCTGGAAAGAGAAGAGTCACGGGAACAACTCAAGGCCTTCTACGAAAAATACAATCGCGATGCCATTGACCTCGAAACATACATGATTCATCTGCGGGCCCTTGAAGAGGGATATGCGCATATCGACCAGCTTCTTTCAGATAGGCGCTCCTTCCTGATCGGCGAACAACTCACCACAGCCGACATCATCTGGTCGATTAAAGTTTTGCGCATTTGGGAATGCGGCTACCCGTTCAAGAAGCGCTTCCCTCACTTGCATAAATGGTACAAAGCGACTTCTGGGCGCAGCGCCTTTCGCGACGGCGTCATGTCCCACCACAAAGGGCTGAGTTTCGCCTTCAGATTGAAAGCGCTGATCGAGAACGCATTGGGCCGGGGTCTCGGAAACATCCCAAGAGCGAGCTCCGCAACCATCGCGACCCCGGCAGAGGCCGCTGGCAGAAATTGACCTGCGGTTTGGCAGAGACATTCCGCACCCGCCCCGCTAACGTATCTTCAAACGAAACAACGAAGGAGAGCCCCATGAAAATTGCCATGTTTCTCTACGATAAAATGACCGCCCTTGATTTTGTGGGGCCGTTTCAAGTGTTTTCGATCATGCCGGGCGTGGACGTTCTGACCGTCGCGCGAGAAGCCGGCCCCGTCGATGATGATTCCGGCCTGCAATTGTTAAACGCGAAATATGGCATCTACGACGTTTCCGAAGCCGACGTGTTGGTGCTGCCAGGCGGGCTCGACAACACCCATGTGCAAAACGATCCCGAGATCATTCCCTGGATCCGGAAAATTGATCAGGGTACGAAGTGGACCACCTCGGTGTGCACCGGGTCTCTCATCCTGGGCGCAGCGGAGCTGCTGAAAGGCGTGCGCGCGACCACCCATTGGGCCATGTTGGACGCGCTGGAAGGGTTTGGCGCAACACCCGTGAAAGAACGCGTGGTGCAGGACGGTAAATATTTATCCGGCGGCGGTGTCACCGCGGGCATCGACATGGCACTCACTTTGCTGGCGAAAGAATTTGGCGATGAATCCGCACAAGCCATGCAGCTGGCCATCGAATACAATCCGCAACCGCCCTTCGATATGGGCTCACCGGAAAAGGCGCCGCAGAACATTCAGGACATGGTGATGCAGTTCTTCGCGGGGGATGCCGACGCACCGAACTAATGCGCTGGAACACTTACTTATGGCCCGCTCCGTTACAATTGCGGACCATAAATTTCTGTCTTCCGCACGTATTCAGGAGTAAAGAGAGCGTGCAATCAATAGAGCGGCCCGCGTTCTACCTAATGGCACGCGGCCACGGTAGCCGAAAATCTGGAGCAATTTGCTCCACTTCAAATTTTTTTGCCAGGCAAGAAACGGAAGTCAGCAACGTTCTAACGAGCCATTGTGTTAGACACTGCTTGTTTTCAATTTTCCTTAGCAATCAATAAACATCCAATCTAACATCCAAATGCGATCGGGAAGTCGGCGTGTCCGCCTTTGAAGGCAACACGGAATAAAGAGCGTCGGAGGCTTCGAAATTCATGGATGAGTTTTACAAAGCTGTGCGCTTTTCCCACCGCCTAATAATGACCGTCCCAATCGCCTTCCTACTGTTCGCATTCTCTCCGGATTTGACAATTCGCTATGAAGCCGCGCGGAAAGAGTCGTTGGCTCTGCAAGAAATTTCTTATGATAACTACATCGAATTTGTTAGTAATCAACTTCAGAAGAATAACCCAGAAGATCTACCGGATTGCTTCGATACGAACCAACTAACTTCAGATAGAGCCGCTACGCTTAAGCAAGTTACTGGTGGAATGGTTGATAACGTCCGCCGTCACGCATATTTGCTTTTGGTTCCCGATCAAAGACTATCCACCATTCAGCAATTTCTGGGATTCTTCACCAAAAGTTCGATTGTCATACTCTGTATTACTCCTTCAACGATCGCGGATGTGACCGGAACCGCTCTCAAAAACTCCGAGTTCACATCTGTTTTTGCGAATGGGCCGGCAGATGAGATTGAACTCGTTTTTGCTACCGAAAAAGTTAGTGAACATCGAACAGAGTTTGCGACCGTCTTTTTGGGAACATTCTTAGATTTCCAGGACGAAAACTTTGAATTGGCAGACGGAGTGGTCAATTTTATCGAAGCCGGAAACTACTTTGAGCAAAATTCGCACTACTCAGCTATTGCATATCGGTCCAAAAACCAGGACTCCACTATCGTCGAGCTCAAAGTAATCCTTGAAAACACTCCGAGTCTTTCGACCGCTTTTACATATGCAAATCAATGGTTTACGGACAAAGAAGAGATACAAACAGGCGAGCAAACTCTACCTGGCCTTTTTGCCATATTGGACGAAGTGAAAAATAAATCTGTAGACGACACGATTCGTTACTTGGACGTTAAAATCGCATCAGAGAAAACACATCCCAAAGTCTACGGGATCGAGATTGATAGTTCTTACGTACTGATGGTGGCTCCTTTGGTCGTTCTAGTTTTGCAAATGTTTTTTGGAGCACACCTAATCGGCCTGAAGAACGAGTTACTTCGGAGCGATACTGCGGTTACGTTCCCATCTGTTTTGTTTTATTCAGGAGCAGGCACCTCGTTGTTAGCACCAATCACAATCATCATTTTGCCTTTTGTCGCAACTTTAGCCCTAATATTCCGTATCGGGAATTTCTATTCCTGGGAAAGTATTGTTTCTACAACACTTGCCATATTGGTTGCGATTTTTAGTCTGGGCTGCAACAAATTGTGCCAAGAGGTAAAAACCATCGCCAACACTGGCATTTAACAAAGGGGATGCGGCAACAATGCAAATCTTTTCAGGTACTCAATGCACCGGGGAAATTTTGTTGGCCAATTGACAAATTTGAGCAAAAATAAACACCATTTGAACATGGCTCGCCCGAAAAGGCGCCGCAGGATATCCAGGATATGGTTATTCAGATTTTTTCCGACGGTAGTCCGGACGCGCTGACACAGCCGAATTAGGCTGAGATACGCAGACAACAGAATTTAAGGAAGGCCGCCGCTAAGGGCGGCCTTTTTGTTGGGCGAGAGGCGGTACTTACAATCGCTTTTTCGCGAAAGCTATTCCCGGACCAGATTTCAAGTACCTTTCAAAGTCTATTGCTTTGGCCTCATCGGCAAACCCGAGATAGGCCTTAAGCCTCATGCGAAACTTCGCCCCGATTGTGTCTGGCCAATCGTTCTGACACATCGGTCGCGAGGCCCGTATAGTAACGGTTCAGATGTGTCTCGCTCTCGAGAATAGGGACGTATTTCAAATCTACGACCTTCAAATGGACCTGCGGCGCTTGGGATGCCAGCTAATTGAAGGGCTTTGCCGGACCGACGCAGCGACGAGCCCCTCGCAGGGGCTCGGGGCATTCTCGCCTTAAATCGATCCACCGGATCGATTTTTCGGTGCTTCGCACCGTCGGTTCGAATGGTAGCCGCGGCCGGACTCGAACCGGCACGGACCTTTCGGTCCGAGGGATTTTAAGTCTGTTCTACCATCCGCTATCTTATTGTTTTTATTAGATATATTTTTTGAAATTTGTGCACTGTGCATGAAAATGTGCACTTTTGAGGTGTTTTAGTGCCGAACGTCCCGTTCAAAACCGATTATTGGATAGAACTAGTAAGAGTTTCAATCCGAATCCGGGAACAAATAGAACAAGATTGGTGCTATGAAGGCTGCATGAATGCCTAGGAAGAACGCCGCTAGAGAAGACTGTGACAAGGTATAGCCAATCTCCGGGGTAACTCAGTTGTTTGCCCCCAAAGATGCAAGTATAAGTGCAATGCTCAAAAGGGCCGCCAGCAGAACCCAGCGAGAGAGCTTTAGGTAATGTTGCGCGCTTTAGAATTCTCAACAACTACTACAATGATTTTCTGCGTCCAAAATTCGACGCATGTGGAAAGTAAGTCAGCAAGATGAGTTTACTGAAGAAAGAGGAAGTATCGTAGAACTCATTGAGAGGCACGAATGTAGCATGAGGGTGGAGATTGAAGCACAAGACTATTGACCTGGCTTCTGAGATAAAGCGCGCAACGTTGCCGGATGGCCTTCAAGGTTTTCTGTTCCCGCTATATGAAGCCATATCGAACGGATTTCACTCAATCGAAGAACGGTGGAACGATGACCTTGAGGAACGAGGTCACCTGGACGTTACATTCGATACACAAGAACGCAAAATTACGGTTTGCGACAATGGGAGTGGTTTCGACGAAGGCAACCTATCGGCATTCTTAACGCCGTTGACGGGAAATAAGTATGAGCGAGGCGGCAAAGGTTTTGGGCGATTTATGGCGTTCAAGGTCTTCAATCAAGTCTTTTATTCTTCGAAACATTCAACTGAGACCGGTTCAGAGGAAGACGGCTGCTATAGGTACGACCCTTTTTCACAGGATGACAACCTAATAAACATTCAAGCGTCAGATGGAGCAGGCGAACACTTTCATGACTGCGGAATTACAGTAGTCATGGCAACGCCCAAAACCGAGTTTGAAGAGTATTTTGACCTCGAAGGAGAGAAGAGGCGCTACAAGCACACAGCGGAAGACATAGTTGCTGCGGTTTTAGATCACTTTTTGATCGAGTTTATTCAACGCAAAGTGCCCAAACACTTTGTGCTTAAAATTGAAGGTGTCCCGTTCAATCTACACAAATATTTTCACGACTCACTATCAGTAGGTGGAACGAGAGTAGAAAAATTATCAGTTGGGCAAGAAGAATTTCAGTTCGACTTCAACTACTTCAAGGTTGACGAAGAACAGGCGAAAAAGCACCGACTCTATTTTTATGCCAATAACCGTGCATCTTCAGAGCTTGAAAACATTTCATCTGGACTGAATGACAAGCCGTTTAAGGAGGTGTCCGGGAAGAAAGAAAAACGTTACTACTACCTTGTCGCTGTATCGAGCAGCTTTTTCCGCTCTTCTCAATCTCGAGATCGCATTACGAACTTGCACGGAAAAATAGATTATGAGGGCAAAAGGAAATCAATCAAAGATCACCTGATTGCGTTCGCTAAACAACACATCCTTGAAATCGAAGCTGCTTACACGGCTGACAGAAGAGCAAAAATGCGTTCACAGGTGGACCACCTTATTGCAATCGATCCGTTACTGAAGCGCGGCCTAGGGAACAAGACCACAGCTGAGTTCGTCGAAAAACGATCGATAACCGAAACTCGAGAGCAACTGGCCCAAGACCTTTTCGTCGAGCGCTTCAGGCAAAAATTTGATTTTACAAAACTAGATGAGAACACGAGCATTGACGAACTCGTTGATTTGGTCAGGACAAAAATTCCTGAAGATGCGAAAGAAGCCCTTGCGGTCTATGTAGCTTACAGAAACCAGGTAATCAAAATCTTTCGGGAATTGCTCAAGAAACATGATGATGAATTAGCTACAGAAGATCGTGTTCATCAACTTATTTACCCTCGTTACAAGGACAGTGAAGAAGTGGATTACTCGTCTCATAATCTCTGGCTGATTGACGATGACCTCGCTTACGCCCGTTATATTTCTAGCGATCGGACGCCAGACGGTAACAAACGCGGTAAAGGCGAATTTGCCCACGATCTTCTGATTAACAACGAAGATGAACTGATGGTAGTGGAAATGAAGCGTCCACAAAAAAAAAGATATGACTCCTCCAAAGAAGGCAGCACCGACAATCCCGTAGATCAGCTGAAGAAACAGATTTCAGATATCAGGAAAAAGCAGAAAGTCACTACGTCAGGCGGAAGAGAAGTTGAAATTTCCTCTGAATCAATGGTCCGGGGTTTTGTTCTTGCCGATTGGAACGACAATTTACAAACCTACCTCGAGAATGAAGATTTTATCCTCACCAATCTCGGAGGAAAAATGGCTTACCGGTACTACAATAAACTCAATCTGATTATTGAAGTGTTAGCTTTTGATCGTTTGGTTGATCGGGCCAACAATCGAAATCAAGCGTTCGTTCAGATGTTGGAAGGACGATCAAACTATGACAGAAAATCCAACGGGCCACTCTCAACGCACGAGGAATCTAATTGAGCGACACTAAATATCGGCAAAAAACTCGGCGCCATACAACTGAGATAGCAAGTCGAACCGAAAAAAATTCTTCCGTAAACCGCGTTTACCTCATTGTCCGTCTGCTTACAAGAAGAGCTCTAAACGAAGTCGGAATAATTCCGGCGGCTTGTGCTACTCCAATCAAATAGTTTCTGCCGAGCTTTTAACTAGAAACACCGGGTTACCATTTCTCAGATTGGGTTTCTGTTACGAAGGTGAATGCGTGGCGAAATTTCTAGAGCGAATACAAAAATCTACATATTTGGCGCAGTATTGCATGAAAAATCAAAGTCATCGCCCGTTCATCAGCACACATTAAACTAGCAAGTACGAGATTTGTCATGATGAGCTAGTTGCTCGAAAGCTGGCACACCAAAACAGAGGCTCCGAGATGTCTATTTCGCATGTCAAACTTCCGAAAAATGCTAAACAGATGAATCACCATGCAGAGTTGCTGACACGCTCACAGCAAGAGTACTATGCGAGAAACTCGGACATTTACACCGCAATCTGGGGTCAAGAAATCCACACTGGCCGCTTCAACGAAGGCGCTATTCAACTCTCTGATGCGACCCGCAATATGACTTTGCATGTAGCTGAGCTAGCTAAAGTGCAAAAGGGATCTAGGATACTCAATTTCGGATGCGGAACTGCAATGGCAGACTGCATTGTTTCTTTGCAGTACGGCTCAGAACATTTGTCCGTGGATTTCAGCGATGCACAGCTGAAGAAAGCGAGGCAGAATGTCGAAGCCATGAAAGTAGGTGGACTGGTAAATTTGGTTCAAGGGGACTTTCATGATCGGCTGGTGGAGCCTTGTAGTGTTGATATCGTTTGGGCACAACAGTCGCTTTTTCATGCAAGAGATAAACATTTGACGATCTCAAACGCTTTCGACGCACTGGTCTCAGGAGGACTTCTGGTGATCGAGGACACGGTTTGTGTAAATGAGCGAAACGCACCAACTGTTGAGGGAAATTTCGGCAAACGCACGAGATCACATGAAATCTACGCCCCATCGACGTACCTCCGTGTATTTGACGATATAGGCTTTCGGCTCATATATGCGGAAGATCATAGTAAAGACCTTGAAAACACCTACCACGCCGTAATTAAGAATATCGAGTTGCAAAAGAAAGTCTTGGCTGATGTAGAGCCTCACATAGGATGGAATAAGCTCCAATGTGGCTTCAAACAGTCACTCGATCTTGTGGAAGACCGCCAAATGACGTCTATGCTTTTCCTGGTATCGAAAGAATGATACTATCTATGCTTTAGTGGTTTAGTCGGAAACACCTACTCGATGAACGACCGGGTTGGAGCGTTTGAAAGTATTTACGCCGTTATCTATTTCATTTCCATTGGAAATGCGATTAGCACCGTATGGAGCATTCGCGAACAAACCGAATCAGTATCATCGGGTGCGATAGTTGGCGTAGCACTGATAGTTTTCATCACAGCCGTTTTCCTTCGGAACTATCACGTACTACACGAGATGGATCGCCCAGAAACAAAACGTGAAAGTGCGTTGAGTTTTGTAGACAGCCTACCTAAGGCGCATCAGGTGTCCGAACGGGTCATCCGGCTCACAATGATCCTGCTAATAGTGTTAATGCCAAAGAGCTCGTTTCTGGAAACGGCCCTTTACGAGCCCTTTCGCGGAATTATGGACCCGATCTTCCGTTTTGTCGTGTGCGAATTTTCTGATTTGTTGACGCTCGAAATACACGAGGTTGTACCTTTCGAAATGGCTGATCGTATTGGCTATCATGCATTCGTTATGTTGCTGCTCTTTTCAACAATGTACGCCTGGGATCTCGTGACTATATTGGGACTCAAAAAAATGGTCAGAGAAAGTAGCGATGCGTCGCATATCTCTCAGCGTACGTTGCAGTATCTTGACTACATAAACCGCGAGAACTTAGAAAAAAATTTAGACAGTCTAATCAGCAAGCAAGATCACATCCCCATTGGAAGATGGTATATACGCTCCCCTAAATTCCTAGAAAGATCGGGGGGCGTGTTATGCGCGTATTCTATTTTCTTGCTTCTACAGCCTGAAACCCATGCGTTATTCGGCATGGTCGGATTATTCGCCTTCATAGTGTATATTCGTTATGCAAGCATGAATAACGACTATTTTAGCAGTTTGACAAACCTGGTTACAGAGCCGGTAGCTTTTCTAAGAATTCGATGAAGCCAATTATTACCATAAATTCTGCAAAATTCCGATACAGCGGAAGCCCTACCGAGTTCTGTTTTCCTCATTTTGTGATTAACAGCGGGCAGACTATATCCATAATCGGGCGTTCCGGACACGGAAAAACCACTCTCATAAAAGTTTTGTTGGGGCTTGTCGGAATTGAAAGTGGTGTTGTAAACCCCCTGGATTTGACGGCTCAAGGTAGAGTTGGGTTTGTCGCTCAAGAAACTTTCTTGCTGCCCTGGTTATCAGGTGCCGACAACATCTTACTCCCACTATCGCTTTCTGGAAAAAGAGGCGCAAGCAATATGACCGCCTCGGTCATGGAAGAGACTCTCTCCGGACTTGCTAAAATTATGGGAATCCAGAAGCACCTAAACAAATACCCGCACGAAATGTCAGGTGGGATAAGAAGACGAACCGAACTTGCAAGAGCGATGATGCTCGAACCGGATGTGTTGGTTCTTGACGAACCGTTTTCTGGATTAGACGTGGACATTAGGGATTCAATTTTTGAGTCACTAACTCGGTACCAGACCGCCAATTCGACAGGTATCATATTTGTCACACACGACCTTCATGACGCGGCTATGATCTCAGATTTGGTTTACTATTTTGCTCACGAAGGAAGGTTAGCACCTAGACCACTCGAAATAGATCAGCCAACAGCGAAGGTTCGTGGCAGATATGAACTCGAAACGCTGGCTATCGCTCGTAAGATTGCTGAAACCGTTTTTTCTGAGAATGAACACTAGAAGGAGATGGAAATGATCGCGTTTCTGAGACCATTTCTCATTCTTGTCCTGGCAACATGTGTACTAACAGCGTGCGAGCGAGACCGATCTGATCCGCCGAAAGAGCTTACCATTCAGCTCAATTGGTTTCCCGACGGGGAACTTGCGTATTGGTATTATGGGGTCAACATGGGTTACTTTTCAGATGCTGGTTTCGATATAGAAATCAATGGTGGCAAGGGGTCTAGTTTGTCTGCTCGCCTTCTTGTATCGAAGTCCGCCGACGTTGCGGTGATGGGGCCTGACGCGTTTCTTAAAGCAATTCAATCTGGCGAAGACCTGGTTTCATTGGGAATTGTGTACGACAGCACCCCCGTATCAATTTATTCATTGGCTGACCGAGGCATAACAAAGCTTGAAGACCTATATGGTCGAAAGCTTGGCGTTATGGCAGGGAGCAACACACTAATACAATATGCTGGTATCGCCGATCGCTTCGGCCTCGACCGAAGCAGAATCGAGGAAATCGCTGTAGATCCCGCCGTGGGCCCGAAGCTTGTGGAAGATGGTTCGCTTGATGCGATGGTACACTACACTCACTACCCACCACTTGAGCTTAGAATGCGTGGTATTGAAGTGAACGAGATATTATTCCGTGACCTTGGACTAGACATTATCGGAATGATCGTCGCCGTCCGGCGAGAGAGTATATCTGAGTTTGATGTAGATGCTTTTGCATCAGCAGTCAGAACATCGATTCAAGAAGCAAACAAAAACAGGACTCAAGCATTCGAAGCACTGTCAGCAGCAACTGACTCACTTGGAAACGAGGCGTATGAGAAAGCAAAAATGGACATTGTGCTGGATCTCGCTTGCCTCAATAAACAAGACTGTCCAGACGCTTTAACTCAAACCGCTGATCAATGGAGCAGCACCATAGACTCTCTGATAGAGTTCTCTGTAATCCAAAGTGAGCCAGATCCGGCTAGTTTCATGTATGACTTCTAAATTTTCTCCGACATCATCAAATTTTGGGCGAGATACACTAAACACATTGATTTCCGTTGGAGGCTTCCTCTTACTGTGGGAAGCGTCAGTGCGGATATTTCAGGTAAGCGAGTTCATACTACCGGGCCCGTCTGCAATCTTCACATACCTAATTGCAAACCACAGCGCGTTCGTCGCAAACTCGGCAATCACATTTGCACCAATTGTCGGTGCAGTCTTTCTTTCGATAGCTGCGGGGACTTTTTTCGGCATGGTGACGGCAGATTCCGGAATCCTCCGGCGTTTACTTGAACCCCTTTTTTTGTTTTTCGAAATGATACCCAAAGTTGCACTTGCCCCTATTCTGTTAACCTGGCTAGGCTTCGGCATTGAGTCAAGATTGTTTATGGGAACCTTAATAGGCTTCTTCCCAGTGTACGCTAGTGCATTTGCTGCATTTTCACGCGATTCAGACATCGTTCAAATGTATCGAGCATCCTGGAGTTGCGGCTATTTTAGCTTCCTATTTCGTATAAGATTATTGTACGCGCTTCCCCGCATAGCTGGCGGCGTTCAAACAGCAGTGCTGTTCGCCGTGATAGGGGTTGTTGTCTTAGAGTTTATCGCTTCCGGCCAAGGTATTGGCTATCTAGTAGTTGAACGATGGGGAAGGTCTGATACTGTTGGAGCCTTCGCAGCCATTTTTGTTTTGTTCCTGTTCGGATCATTCGCGTATGCTTGCATTACAGCCGCTACTAATTCTCTTCTCAATAGACTGAACCTCTTAAGAGAATTATAAGCTTAGGTCTCCGCCAACAAAGAGCTTGAGAACGAAGGAAGCCTAAGGTGTTCAAACACTAGGAAATCACGCTTGTAGTCGAGTCGAGCACATCTACATTAATCAGCCAACGGTTCTATTTCCAAACAACGAGGGCTCTGATCTAACATTGTTAGACTTGACATTTATCCGTATAGTGATTATAAATTGATCAGCACTTTCGCAAATTGAGCAAAAAAGCCCCTGCAGACACAGGGGCTTTTTTCAGCTTTCTCGCCTACTGACCGCGATATGAATATCTATTTTCACATATCGACGGGCAAAAACGAGAAGCCTTACGGTTACGCTCATTTTTCACACTTTCTTTTTGTTGAGCGTGAGCGTAACCAGATTCATCTTCTGTCCTACGGCGAAAAAATGCAAAGAAATATTGTTGCCTTTGAACAAATGGCTCTATTGAAGGCCGCGCAGATAGCACCCCTGAGAGGAAAAGAGAAACTGTGTCAAGCTCTCAAATGTATGATCAATGCTGAATAAATTGGATGCTGCTAATTTGAGAAAGTTTAGTTTCTAGGGCTCCTGCCTTACACACTCGCCGCCGACATCTTCACCGTCTCCGGCGGTTACAAAATCTGTTTCACGCCCATCAACCAAAGCAGTTCCGACCACGCTTCTAAGCGTTTTGACAGTTTGCTCTACCGCACTTCGTCTCAAAAATTTCATTCGTCATAAGCCACCTATTGTTCGTTGTTGAACAGAATAGACCATTCTGTTCAACCGAGGCTGTGGGAAACCGCAGAAATCCTTATGGCTGCGACACATCGTTTGACACCAGCAGAAGTGCATCAACAGCACCCCAACATGCTGATCTGGGCCAACACAGTACAGTTGCTTTTGATCGTTGGTGTTCTTGCGACTGTCGCCCAATACTTCTTAGACAACCAACTCGCTGCTATTCTCGCCACATTGGTGGCGATTGATCTCACCCGCATTACTCTTGGACAAGCTTTGCTTGGCCTTCAGTGCAAAGACGACCGACGCGATGTTTCTGCAAACTTTGTTAGAAATCTACCGCGCCGCTGGTTCGAATACGGCATCGTGATCCTACCATTGAACTCTCTACTCACTTGGTATTTACACCCTTCTGAGTTCTCAGGGATGGAAAACCTTGCCACCTGGTTTCTGTCTTACATTCAGGACGTGTTTGCAATTTTGCTTGAAGAAATATCGGATTTGGCAAGCGGCCTAGCCTCTCTGACGGTCAATTTCCTCTTTGCCATTCTCATTGAATATTTTGCCGCACATTGGATTGTACGACGGGCAAAATTCACCCAGTAACCACCGGCAGTTGAAATAACTCCGTATACGCACTATAATTAGATTATAGGGGCGCCGAAATAGTGCGCAAGGACATGAACAGTGTGGTCTATTCTGTTCATATAAGCCCCGAAGTCAACAAAACCAAGAAATTGAAAGGCGATTAGTGGGGCTGTTATGGGATCAGAATGGTTATCGTCTCTATTTAACTCCTAGTGAACGAGAACTGTTCATCTCGGAAGCTCGTCGCCATCCGCCAGAATGGTGCACATTTGCGCACACCCTAGCATTTACAGGATGCCGGATTTCGGAAGCGCTTAACTTATCGGCAGACCAGATCAATATTGCAGATTGTCGAGTTAACATTGAAACGTTGAAAAGACGCCGGAAAGGCATTGTTCGCCGTGTACCTGTGCCCAAAAACTATCTGGAAGATCTGGATAAGAACCACAAGATCTTGGCTCTGCAATCCGGTGACTATGACGGGTCAGCAAGGGTCTGGCCTGTATGTCGAACGACAGCCTATAACCGCATCAAAATGATCATGAGGTCCGCTCGAATCAGCGGGCCACACGCCAACCCTAAAGGACTACGTCACGCTTATGCCATTCACGCAATTTTGCGAGATGTGCCAATAACCTCGATTTCAAAATGGATGGGACATTCGAAACTCGAAACAACGCAGATCTACTTAAATGCGCTGGATGAAGAAGAATATTCATTGGCTGAACGTATGTGGTGAGGAGCGAAGACGAACGCTGAATACGCTAGTATCAACGTTTAGGAAAGAATGTACGGATCTGTATTCGTCAGGCAAAGAAGTTCATTTGGCTCATTGTGGCATCAAGCTAACGGCCCCTGCAATTTGAGTAGACATGTCCTACCCAAGCATCAATCCGGCGACTCGCGTAAGATACTTGCGTTGGGTTTGCCGCAATATCATTTAGATAGTCCATCAACGCTTCATGACCATCTCGCACGAAAATAGTTGCGGCACGTTGCTCAATTGGCGTGAGTGAAAGCAACATCAATCGGTATGCGCATTGGCAATAGCCACTGGTTCCACCTTGTTTCATACACCCTTGCATGAATATCCTATATTGGTTGTGAGCATTCGGCACCTGACCATATTTCTTTGTACGAGAGGTTTTTTTGAAACTCGACTGGGGTTTTGGCGCCGACTCTCTCGCTCGCTCTAGTTGGCCTTGTATTTCACTCCTTTCTCGTCGGAGATATTCCAGCTCCTGCGTTATTTCTTCGCTTTTCCGGTACCATCGGATTAAATTCCCCAGATGAGTTCCAAGTTCTCTCGAAGTCTCAAGAGCTGAAAGACCCTTCTTAGATAGATCAATTCTATTTTCCACATCCTGAGTACAGAACCAAGGCAGGTGCAGACGTTCGCACCCGCGCGCAGATCGGGAAAACTGACGGTATAATTCGACACCAGAACCCAAAGTCTCCACTAGCGAAGAGCGGACTGATTGCCACTCTTCCTCCAATTTAGCCGATGCACGGTCTAATGCTCTATCGAGCTCGTCAATCCTGATGTTCACGTTCTCAGCCATTGTTTCCAACTGGGAATTGGTCTGAGCAGACACCATTGAAATAGATAGAAAAATTGGAATCGCAACACGAATAAGGCTTCTCATATCGCCTCGATATTAAGTGGCAACTATCCGAAAAACATTGCTAAGGCTGCATAAACCAAAACCAGCCTATGTAGAGCAAACTAGCTATAGTGAAAATAAAACTTCGATCATTGAATAGACACCGAAGCATTGCAGCCTGTAGCCACAGCACTAGGCCAAACATAAAAAACCACTGCCAGATCTCAAAGAGAAATGAGCTCGCTGCATCCAGTCTTTTTGAGTACAGCCAACCAAAGAACAAATGAACAAAAAAGCTAACTACAAAAAGAGGAATCTGGCCGTAAACCCATATTCTCCAGAGACGCGTATCACCGCGTACGGGGATCATGGCTACATTGTAGAATCTATTTCTCACAGCTTAAGGATATCATAAATCACAAAACTAGTTGGTAATATTATCTGTAGACTGAATTATAAAGACAAGACGAGCATAGATATCCGTTTGAGTAGTAGGATCGAACCGGCTGAATATTTTGGGGGCATTTTTTTGGAATATTCGTTCTGCTTGAATCAACTTGACCCTCCACTTCGCTCAACCTCTTCCAACCTTTCTCAGCAGCACCGTTAGAAACAAGAGCGAGAAAAGAGGGGCAAGTGCTGTAACTATTTCCTCTCGCACTGAAATCCAGCTGGTTGTTGCAAACGGCTGAAGATATGTATGGGGCTCGTCATAAATTAAATGACTCCAACGCCCCGGAAAAAAACTATTGGAGAGTATGTCGCTGAAAAGAAAGACCGTCGCTACGTGAGCAACGAATATAGAGAATATCAAAGTAGCTAATGCGATGGGGCCACGCCATGGAGAGTGGACGGTTACTGGCGCCGGCGATGAAGAGGGCGCGGCTGTTGGAGCTGCTATAATTGTAGTAGGCGCTTTGGGTCTACGCAGCGAGCTGATGGCCACGACCAACAGCCAGATAACCAAAATTATGATGATCAGTCCCAACTATCATCTCCCCACTGTAAACACCCAGACCACCTCACGTATTATCCTTGCGGGATAAGATCGTTTGTTTCTCGATTTTCTTCGAAAACGTGTATTACTGAATTTGAGTTGATGTCGCGCACTACCGCTTCAACAATAGCGCCTTGAATGCTAGGCGCGTCATACCGAATAAGTTTGATCTTTAGATCCAGATAGACATCCCGACTATATTCGCCACGGTGAGTTTTGGGCCTACTTTGCAAGAAACTCTGCGCTCGACCTTTGGGCATCGGAAGAACGCTCAGAAGATCTGGATTGACAAAAGAAAGTGTTTGTCGTCCAAGGCACTTTAAAGATCTTCCACCTTTGGACTGAAACTGACTGTTTATATTGAATGGGGAAAACTGAAACCCCGCAGCCTCTGTATCATATGATCCGAAACTAACTCGCGTCCGAAGCAAAACCAGCTCGTTTACATCGTAGCTGTTTACCCATTTTTTTAGGTCTTTGACCGCCTCCTTTACAACACGTTCGAACTCAAACTCGTTGTCTTTGAAACGCTCATACGTTTCGGGCTCTAAGCTCCGCAAGTAACATTTGCCAAGGCTGTCTAGTTTGTATGAGCTATCGAGTTGCAGCCGCGCTCTTTGCATGTTCTCAGTACTCAAACTTGCTGCATGTGCTATTTGAATAGAAAACGCAGTGAACATGGCAATAACTGCCGTCAAAAAACTTCGCATGCTCCCCCCGAGAACCGGATCATGTGTATTCAAAGAAACCGGCGTTGGTTCGGAGTAATCTCGCGAACCAGACGTCTTTGCATTAGGCTTTACACTATGGGCAATAGTGTTCGGCGATTATTGGTCAGTCTAAGTAGTCACTGCCTGACCATAATCTTCGAGCAAGAGCTCTTTCTTCGGGCCCAACGGCATTACAGTAAATTTGCGTTGTCTCTAGTTTTTGATGCCCCATCCATTTTTGTACGGTGGTTGCGGGAACAACGGCGACTGCGTGAACACCAAATGCATGACGCAACCCTTTCGGGGTGGCATGTTTTCCCGAAATGCCAGCAATCTCCATTACATGCTTGACCTTCATCCAACTCGTTGTGCGACTCCACGACCAAAGTCTGTCAGCGTGGGTACTTGTGTTCTTTTGTCTAGTGCGAAGATGATGAATATTATCAAGATGCTGAGACAATTTTTTTGGAATTGGAACTGTCCGATATACACCTCGGCGCCGCTGCTTGAGAGTTTCAAAAATTACGTTTGCTTCATGCACATCCACCCGATCGCTGGTCAGCATAAGGGCTTCAGAAAGCCGACATCCGGTAAATGCCAGGAGTTGACAAAAGGTCTGTGCAAGGGGTTCAACTTTATCGGCAGCCACCAAGAACTTAAGTCTCTCACTCCGACTGAGGTAGAGACGCTGCCCCTCAACATCAAAAAGCCTTATCATTTCAGTGGGTTGAGGTTTATTTAAATCTTGTGGTTGTTTATGAACAGAATTGCCCATTCTGTTCAATTTCTTCTGTATAGATACGGAAGCACTGCACATAAAGATACACCCTGTGAAGTCTGATGTTGCTAGAGCAGAGAGCAACAAAAGTGTTGGGGTATCCGTAACTTGGTCGAAGGAGAGAGAAAATAGCCCTAGTGGGGCCAGTTCGAACACCCTGTCTTTAGCAGTCTGACAAGGTCGTTTCGATTTGATACGCCAAGCTTTGAGAACGCGTTCTTCCGGTGATTTTTGATAGTATCCACTGAGATGCCGAATTTCTCAGCGATGGCCTCGGGGAGATCGCCTAAGGCTCTCCAATAAACAACTTCCGCCTGGCGCTTCGAAAGGGCAAACCTTCTCTGAATCGCCCTGATAGGTGGAGGCGACCAACCATCGCTAGTTTTGATGTACACAATGGCTGTCGGAGTGCCAAACAACAACGGCGCGTAATTCTGTTTCAGGCCAACACTTTGAATGAAGAAACTTCCGATTCCTGATTGTTGCTTCACTTCGATTGAGGGAAGTAGCCCTGATGCCATCGATGGTGCCGGAGTTGCACATTGATCAATGACTTGTTGAAATTTGTGATCTACTGCCACGTCAGAGAGTTTAACTTTCGAATCTGTGTCAATGTAAATTTCTGATCTGCTTGAAAGAAGCTGATAGGCTGGCAGATTGCCCGTTAGTACCCTATGGTCATTTCCGAGAATAAGAAACGCCGTTTCCCCAGCCTGCTCGGCTTCCAACATACCGAAATCGTTGAGTCCAAATGGATTAGAGTTCATTGCCCGAACAAAAATACGCCTTTGGTGCTCTGAAAGGATTTCAAGCAACTGACGTTGTTCGCGAGTACAGGGCTTGTTTCTGTCGAGCGTAAGATTCATCGACAAAGCGTGATTTGGGCTAACCTGCCGCCTAATCTTAAGAGATAACTGTCGAGTTGGTTTCACAAAATCTGAATAGTACTCAAACTTCTCAAGCTCACTAAGCGAAAACACATCGGTCAACGTAAACGCTTTCTCCGTAACCTTGATGCCGCTTAAGCGGACTGGGTCGCGAAACACGTAATAGGAGTCATGGTCACTCACAAACTGAGTATCATGTTGGCGACAGATGCCAGAGAGCCGTGCATAAGGCCTGTCTCGACGCAGTATGATAGATACCAACTCAGCTCGCATAACATATTCCAGCGACTTCAATACATCGTCCCACAATTCAGGATATACAACGGCATCAGACATGTCCCGAATGATGCCCTTGATACTTTTCTCGTTTGCAGTCGTGTATATAGTCAACTATCCGCGCCTTTTACCTGGTAAGGCCTATTCCTAGTCTGATTATTTTCTGCTCCGCGAAATTTAATCGCCATCACAAAACACTTTCTAATCGGCATATTGGTAGCACTTCACTCAATTGTAAGGTTACAGAAATTTCGGTTTCTAAACCTGAGTTGAACGTATTCTGACAAATTCTGTGCTTTCTGCAGTTCGCGCACCTATCTCACTCTTTCTGGGTTTTAGGTTGACCGTTCAACCCTTGGCTTTCGCCGAGAATGGAGGTGCAAGCGGAAGGGAAAATCGGCGGCGGTCGCACGAAGTCATCACGCGGAGGAGCCGCAGGAGATCGACTTATTTTTCTGAAGTGTGCTAGGGGCGACGCCCCAAGCTATTCCTAACCACGGATACGTGTTCTCTGTGATTTTTGACATTATGTCGGTCAAATTTGATCTCTCGAACAACCAAGACCCGCGAACACAGATGGAATTTTCCTTGAACATACGTATACGGATCAGTTATCTTGACTTATCGCAAATGCTTTCGCGAAGGGAATTCGCTAGCCCTTACATAGACATGCCGAGCGGCCTATAGAGCGCGTCGTGGATAGCTATACCCACCTTCCGGTCTCTCTGGCCGGATGGCGTGGTGCTGTCCAAGGTCATGGCCTAAAAACCGCGCTCCCTTGCATCGGCACTGGGGTCTAGCGACGTCCGGCTACATTGTCGGACTTTTCCGCCAAACTAGAATTGTTGGAATGTTGAGACGATAGCCGAGTTACCACACCCGATAGATGTTCATGCAGGTCGCCGTTTAAAACAGAGGCGCATTGAGATTGGTATGACCCAATCGAAACTCTCGGATTATCTAGGTGTCAGCTTTCAACAGGTTCAGAAGTACGAACTCGGTAAGAACCGCCTGAGCGCATCAAAGATTTGGGAAGCCTCTGTCGCGCTCGATGTGGAACCAATCTATTTCTTCGAAGGCCTTATAAAGCGGAAGCGCAAGTTGGCCCCACGCCTAAAGAAGCCCTAGATCTCCCGATCAAAACCATCGTCGATGCCACGGTCTCCACGACGTTTAAAGCCTTTGCGCTTGCCCGCCTGCTTGATCTTCTCCATAGGCGAGAGATCAGCTTCAAGATCGCGTTTGGTCGTCCATGCATCGAATGATTGCCGGAAGCGTTTCTCCAGCTCGCCAAGTCGATGTTTCTTCGGTGAGAGTTGGCTCCATTTCGCATAGTTGTGGCCGTCAGTCACAATTAGACCCTGCCCGTTGCGGTGCAGCTCACCGCCAATCTCCGCAGTGCGGTCTTCAAGCTCTTCCCAAGACGCGATAACATCGAGCTGAGGCTTGAAATGCCTTTTCAGCTCCTCCACCTTGTTCTGATCCCAGTGGACCACCTTGGACGTGTTTAATGGCCGCTGACGTTCTTTATTGTCTTCATTCGATTTTTCGAGGCCATAGCGTCCATCATAGTCCACATGAGGGGCATAAACCTCTTCCAGCTCGAACTCCCGTTCCAGCTCACGGCGGCAACGCTCGCGCTTCGCGTAGTCCCACGACAGGCGAGCCGCCCGGCAGGTTTCGGGATGAATTCGGTTAACCACAACATGTACGTGGTAGTGATCCGTGTCGCCGTGTGCGACGATCAGTGCTTGATGGTCGGATAGATCGAGTGCCTCTAAGTGCCGGTCGACGATCACATCAAGCATGTTACGGTCGGGCACTTCTCCTGCGGGAAACGCAATCATCATATGGTAAACGGGTTTCGTGCACCGAATGGATTGATCCGCCGTCGCACGCATAATCTGCGTCGCCAGATGCGGGTCTTCATTTGGCAAATTGCGCGTCGCAATCCACTGCGCCCTCTCAGGCGCAAAGCTACCCTTAGGCCCATACAACAGATAGTCGCGCAAGCCTGCAAAGCCTGAACCAGTGTGCGCCTTACTGATCATTCAGTGGGGTCGTTCAGGCGCGTGATCGTTGATGTGATTTGGTCAAGGGTCGCTTTTAAGATCGGTTCCGACGGATAACGCCCTGCGTTGGCATGACGGGCCAATTGGTTCAAATTGGTACCGATCTTTCCGAGGTGGTGGATCACCTCCGAGGAAATGCGGGTCGGTTTTGCGCGTGGGCTTTCGCCCACCATAAGCGCCCGCATCAATGCCGCCTTTGTCATACCGCACGCCTTTGCACGCTCTGAGAATTGAGCGTACTCTTGGGTGGTCAGATAGGATTTGACGGCACAAGTGCGTCGATCACCATCTGGTTTGCGGTATCCAATGGCTGGCATTAAAGCTCCCGGCGTTTGAGGGCAAGGTTGCCTTGAGGACACACTTCTCCGTGGTCGAATGGCTTTTTGGTCTTTGGGCTATTTTTGGGACCAAAGACATGCCTTACTCCAACCAACATTAGCTTACGTTCAATTGGTTACCAACAAACTACCCAAGTGATGTATTGCATAAATACGCAATCTCCTGTTGCACCTAGGTCAGTATCAAAAAATGGTATTCAGTGGGGAGATTGTCCAGCCAGTACCGCTGGCACGCGGGCATCACCAAGCGATGAAAGAGCGATCGGATCGCCCGCCAAGACAAAAACAGCGGGTCAAAATGGCCGTCACTTTTTTCAGAAAATCATATGTATGACCGTATGCGACACCGACGGCCTGGCAGGTTTGTGGGTGTTGGTTTTGGCTCTGAAAACCGCTCCGAGGTCCGTGCAATTTTTTAACACCTATCGAAGATAATACCCGCTTAAGAAGAGTACGTATTTTCGTCTCGATAGAGGATTGGCCATGGCCGAGGATCATCAGACCGCAAGCAGCAATTTTCAGAAAGGCCTCAAATCTATTTGGGCGGCAACCAAGAATGCCGCTCAGAAAGCGACCAACGAAGCGGCAAAGGCATGGTTAAAGACGCTGCAAAATCAAACCCGCTCTGCGATGGCAGACGCCGAGAATTTCCGGCATTTAGAAGCCGTTGCTGAAGCGTTGGCGAACATTCCCGATGACTGGGAGAGCCTTGACCTTAACCAAATGCGCACGCTGAGCAGTGGGGCCGTTAAAGCCCTGAGGCACGCAACACGCGATGCCGCAGAGGCTAAGGCCAAGGCAGAACGGGAAGCTCTCGAACAAGCCAATCGTGACAGGCGCTTTGGAGAGGTCATCGCTCTCATGAACGATGACGCTGAAATCGCCCGGTTTTGCCCCGGCGATGTGCTGGTTAAAGAAGACCGCAAGAACTTCGAACGTGTTGTAAAAGGGCGTAACGCGGGAGACGGCAACATCGCCTCCAACACTTCCTCTGCCTATATCGCGGCAGCGGCAAAGACCTATCCCGACGATTTGGTCTTTGGCTGTGCGGTCGGTCAATTCCCTGAACCCGACCGGCAGATCATCCGCGTGGCCGCCATTCTGATGCGGCACAAGGCGCTCTCTGTACAGGAGCTTAACCAAGCCTTGGCCGGTATGATCTTCCGTCACTCGGGCGAGCGGATCTACAGCAGTGAACGAAAAAGGTCCAATGCGCCAATCATTTCGAACATCACCACCCATGGAGATAACGAACTCAAAGATGCTCTGTTAGAGGGACTGCGCCTGTATCTGCCCATGCCAGAAGACACGCGGCAGGACATTGTTAATCTCGCAACCCGGCTACAACGGGAATATCCGCACGCGCCGGTCTCTCAGGAACTTGTCGCTCACGGCGGCGGCGGGGCCACATGGTTTACCAGTTCGGATATTGCCACCAGCATTTACGGTGGAGACAGTGAAAGCAACGGATTGTTTCTAGGCACCTTAGAAGACGGCACTTCACTCAGATATGACGGAGAAGGTTCGCTGTTTACCATTGCCCCTCCAGGCTCCGGTAAAACCCAATGCCAGGTGATGCCGAACCTCATTGCCTATGATGGCTCTGCGATCATTCTTGATGTGAAGGGTGAATGTTACGAGCAAACTGCCGGGTTCCGCTCTCAGGTCTATGGCAAAGTTCTTCGATTTGATCCAACCGATTGGGAACACTCAGCGCATTTTAATCCGCTTGATTTTGTAAGGTCAGATGAACGCTTTCTGGCAGCAGATGCGCGCAAGCTTGCGGACATGCTGATTGTTGCTCAAAAGACGAATGATCCGTACTGGGAATCCAGAGGCCGTGACGTGCTGGCCGCATTAATCGGTTTTGTTGCAGTGGTGTGCGACGACAAAGAAAGAACCATGAAATCCGTCATGGATTTACTCTCACCATCGCCCACTATGCTCGAAGAATTGATTGAGCAACTCAGACAAACCGGCATTCCCTTTCTGGAGCGCACGGCCAACCAGATTGAAAGCATGAGTGAAAAACAGCTTTCGTCGATTTTGGATTCGGCTCGGTCGCAGCTAAGTGTGTGGGATCTGGGAGAACTTGATCCCATCACCGACCGTAGCGATTGGCACCCAAGAGACTTCAAGCAAGGTGATGAACCGCTCACGCTCTATCTCTGTATCGGCCCTGCCGATATTCAGCGCTTTGCGTCTGTGCTCCGTGTCATCCTTGGTCAACACCTCGACTACTTCATGGAAGTGCTGCCGGACAATGTGGAACGTCCCATTGTATTTTTCTTAGACGAAGCCCCACAACTTGGGAACTTTGAGCCACTTCCCAAAGCATCTGCCCTTGGCCGCCAATATGGAATACGGCTATGGCTCTTTGCGCAAAACCGCAATCAGATCGAAACGGCTTATGCGAGCGCGGACACGGTGCTTGGCAACGCAGTTGTCCAATGCTGGATGAACCCTGATGAAATGGCCGCAAACCATCTGGAACAAAACTTAGGGCGCACCCGTGGTCTGTTTGATGGCATGGAAAAGCCATTGATCGAGGCTCATGAGCTACGAGGCCCTGACTATAAAGATCAGATCATCGTTATTGGACGTGGCGAAAAACCCGCAAATCTTACAAAGCACTTCGCCTTCAACGATCCTGACCTCAAGAAAACCATGGGACTTCCAGTAGAAATAACAGATCAGTCTTGATTGTCTCCATGATCATCTATAGCAGGCTCAACTTGGTCCGCTTTGTGTCCTAAAAGCTGATCGGCAAATCGGTCAAACAGAGTTAGCTCTTCCTCACTAAAGAGAAGCGCTAAGGTCTTGGGATGACTCTGAAGCGTTTCCTTTATCTGCTTGGCCTGAGTGGGGGCATCTGAGGGCTGTTCGGCATCTGATATCGGCGCTGAAAGGCGTAGCCAGACTAACTGGCGTAGCAAATAGAAAACCTGCGGCTTGTCCGCCAGCGCGACTTGAACGTGCTTTAGGTTTGCCACCACAGTTTCGTCGTTCGCGAGAGGTCGTTTACCAATCAAGAGATTAGCCACGCCTTCGCCGGTGAGGTTTTGGGTTACAACTGTACTTAATACCTGGCGCGGAATGTCGTTTTCGTAATGAGGGACAAACAACTCACTCAAAACACGGCTACGGTCTCGCGCTTTCCGCACAGCACTAAGCCAAACTCTCGCCTCCTCTTGGGTCACATGGCGTATGTGGCCTTCCTCAATACACTGTTCGACCGTCGCATCGAATATGTCTCTAAGTTCAATCGCCACCCTGAAATCAAGTTCGTTAAACGGTAAATCCGTAACGATCGCATTGATTGCCTCGTTTATGTCACGGCGTGTCCTTTCCAACGGATCAGAAAAGTGTGGGTGTCTCAGCGCGTGTTCGATTTTGAGAAGAATAGTGAAGCTTGTGGGCGTGTGATTAAGGTTCAGTTTGTGCTTGGAAAGTTGAAGGTGCAAAACCACGGGCTCAAGGCGTGATCTGAAGATCGTTTGTGCCGTCTTAGATTTTAGCCGGAGCTTGTGATATGGCGCGGCTTTCCGATAAGCCTTATCGACGGCGTGAACATGCTCAGCATAGGTCGTTCTGATCAGTTTCTTGATGAGGTTTCCTGCATGGCGTTCCGACTGTGCAATGTCGCTCGGCCCAGCAATCTCTTTTTGTATCTTTGAATTGGTCTCAAGAAGCCGATCTATGGACTCTGTTTGGGGAGTTGAGAAAACGGCAGACCGACGACGCAAATTCAAATGACCAAATTGATTCCTGTTATGAATATTCAATCGCATATCAGAGATTTTGTTTTTACATCTCGTCAGTAGTCAAATTGTTTCTATGCAATGACTCAAAAAAACTGCTTGGGCAATCTTCTTTTCCGAGTACTACCTTGGAAAAAACACGACGTCTTGAGTTGGTGATTGTATTATGGATTAGCAGCCTTTCGTCATTTGCAGCCTCTAGAATTGCAAGGCGAGTCCTTAGTCGCAATCGGTCGAACCCCAAAGATTACCGTGAGGTTTCTATCAAGACTCGCCTAAACGGTGAGCGAATTCATCTGGAAGAGCGCCATTCAATTTTTCGAGAATGCTTTCATTTAAGGAGGACAATAGTTCGTCCCAGCGCCACCGATAAACACTGAAATTCAGACGGTTTACTCTCGATATTTGGGTATTCATGAGCAAACACAACTAAAAGGTGGATTAACTATTCAAATCACGTATTATTTTCGTTCGGTCAATATTTGCCCATTGGGTCCATCGGAGGAACAATTGGTTTCACCGCGTTCTTCAGCAGTCAGTCGCTTTGGAAATAACTGCATGCTTGTTCCAAAAACGCCGTATGCAAGCCGAACCACCTTTCGGCACAGAAAAGAACTTTTTTTGGCATCGCAAATCCGAATGCTGTCCATCTTGCTTGCCACACACGTTTTGATGATAGCCTCTAATTCCGCAGCGCTAGCTCAAAATATTAATGGTTTTGCATTGGCAGATCATGGAACGGATTGCGGCTTTGATATTGCGAGAGCATTCACGGAAACCCTCGTTACAGAGAACCAGACCCACATTCGTGAAGAATCAGAGATTTTGTCCTGCAGCACTAGCACTAGTGAATATCGGCAAAGACATTCCGCCGCAGCCAACGTCCCGTTACCTGACAGCCCATTTGTGATCGGTGGTAAAATCTCTCAGGCAAGACACAAGTTCTACAAAAGTGAAAATTGTGACTCGGCTCGAAATAATAGAGAGTTTTATCAGTATGCGTTTGCAAAGCTTCGTCGCCCTGGCGCAGGAGCCAGCGACGCTTACAAAAAATGCCTAGAAGCAAAAAGAGGAATAGGGCTTTCCTGCGAAACAGAATACGAAAGTTCGGGAGCGGGAAGCAAGCAAGCCTTTGTCCGCATTCGATGGCAAAATACGCTGCATACTACTAAGTTGGATTGGATCGTAAAAGTTAATGAGAAAGTTTCAAATCCACTCACATCGGGAATCTCTCCCCCGCAAGATGGGGAAGTTCGATTTAATAAGATGCCATCAAAGTTTAGTCCAGCGGAGACCCAGTTAATCGCAGTTACGAAAAGTGCCGGGGAAGACCTGGTGACCATTTTAATTCAAGCGGAATCCGCAGTTACTCAAAACATTGGAGGTTCTCAACACCGTAGCACCATTCGAAGTGAATGTTTGGTGGTTCTTCCGGGGCGAAAGACATCCGCCGTTTATCCGTTGAGAGATGTAATCGCTGCAGGCCCGACTCGTACATACGGTGATCGTTGCAATGAGTTCTTGCCCGTACGCTCGGGGAATATGCATTATTTTGGACATCTATGTGTTGTAAAGACGCAAGATGCTGCGCCGATACACATCAAGGGGAAAAATCACGACGGGTCAGACATAGACCAGAAACTCAGAACAGGTCAGTGCCTCGACGGGTACAAAAACCCTCGAAGTCTTTGTTATTCGAGTGGGACTGGCCAAGAACAAGAGCTAGAGTGGTACTATAGAAAATGCCATGCGCCAAAAGCTGGACAGGCTGACCCAAATTGCGACAGTCCAAATTGATTCAAAATCAATCATGAACCATCAAATATTCCGTGTAGCGATTACTATGATTCTAGTTTCTTACATTTGACAACGCCATTTTTGGCGTAGACAACCCAGTCCGCCCACTTCATGCATTCAACTTCCTGTATAGGAACAGATGCTTGTAGGAAAAGTCCAAATTCATTGTCTAAAAAATGTTGAAACTCTGTTTCGATTTCACGACGTCTTCTTGAACTTTCAGCGTCTTTGATCAAAACGCGAAACTGCCAATCCCGCAAACCTGGGCTTACGGCAACAGGCTCAATCCAGTAGTTTACACTATACATACGATCATTTTGACCGCTGCGGTTAATGTAGATCCGTTCCTTTCCACCTCTCGCCCAATAATTCAGCACCATGATTATTTATACCACACTGGTAACGATGAATCTAGAATATCATTCGAATGTTCAACCTGATTTTTTAGGGAAGCTTTTCGAGCCACCGACTGCATTCCCCGATACTTAAGAACCCCCATGCAATTTCCTTGCTAAATCCGTTAAGGTTCAAAAACAGAAACGGCTTTATTTGGTTTTGATTCTGAGGCAGACGAGATGAAACAACCATCAAGTATATTGAATAAATTGAGTGGTCCGGTTCGAATCTCAGTTGAAGGGCCACCATATACAGGTACGAACATTATTGGGGAGCGTTTCTCGGAAGCGCTCGGTTTAGTTCATCTTGATATCTATAGGATCTACAGAGCGCTCGCAGCCAAACTCAATAGTGCGAAAGTGAACAAAGATGACCTGCGGGCATCGCGTGAGTTGCTGACCGGTTTTCATCTAACAGACTTAATTGGAATAAACGCGATCAAAAAGGAGTTGGACGTTTTTTCTTTTAAGCTGATGGAAGATGAGGAAGTATCGCGGTTCGTTGAAAATAGCATTGAAACGTATTTGCGCAGCGACTGGATCGTAGAAAACGGCTTCGTCCTCACCGGATACGATACCACAAGCAGATTCTTAGACCCGATTGAACACAAATTTTATTTTACCGCAACCAGAGATCAAAGAGCTTGTTTCTATCGGGAGTATTGGAACATCGACAAAGTCGATTCAGAATTTGACGACTTAATAGACCCAATTCTCCAACTGGACAAAATTTGGGTTGAGAAAGAGTCGCCATCGTTTTCCGATCACCATATTGTGGATGTTACCAGATTGTCTTTGGATGCCGCGTTTGCCGCGATAGTTCAGATTATTGACCAGAATCTCGATAACACGAAAATCGACAGGGCAAGAACTGGAAAGCCTGACTTCGAACTAGCCACATCGGCTGCAAGCCTCGCCGCTCTTGTCTTAGTCGAAGCGCTAGAGGAAGCAATTCGGTATAGGGATGATCATTCAAATTCAAAGAACAGACCTGACCTTATTCTTCATGATAATGATGAATACGTTGAGGTTATGAAGTCCATGGTCGTTGAACTTAAGGCAATTAGAGAGTTGCTTTCTGCGACCAAACCAGACAAAGAAAAAGAAAGAAAACACCTTAAGTCGTTCAGCTTTTATGCTCATAGATTCCTTGACACACTCGCTGAAAATGCAGGTCGTGGAGCAGCATTGATGATAAGCGCATCAATGATGTACTTTCTTAGCCAGATTGGTGGAGACGAAAGCCTTTTGACGAAAGTGAGAGTTTTTGTCTCATCTCGTTAGCGCCCCTGACTTTGTGTTGATCTTGTTGCAAGTTATAAACGGCGCTCCCCCTATTTTTGAGTCTGCGCTGTATTGTTCGAGAAACATCGTGTTATGCGAACAAACCGTTCCAGAGATGCCCGAAAGCTCTAAATGCTTAAACAAAAAATGACACTATTCTGTGGGTAGTGTCCAAAATGCCCTATCCAACATCTCTAGAAGCTGGCCATGGTATGAGTCGCAGTTGTAACCAAAGTAAATAAGATCGATATCAAAATTCTCGGGATTATGTCTCGCAATTTTACCAGTACCTTCGTCGAAAGTTACTATTTCGCCAGGACCATATGAAGATTTGCCGAATAGCCGCACCGTTTTAAAAAGTTCATTTACGACTTCTGGCTCAACGTCGGAAATCAACAGAAGCTCACGAAACAAATAGTCTGCTAATGAGCGATGACTGCTCAGTCCAACCCTGTATAGCCAATCATGTAGAAGCGAAGCTTCCACTATATCCGCTGAACTCACGAACATCAGTGCAATAGCGGGTACGCTGGACAGGTCGGTCACATATCCAGAAGGGATGTTGATCCGCACACAGGATTGCCCTGAGTCTACTACCGACCTATTGGTGGCAGAATCGTTTGTTCTCGTTTTTGCGTGATGGAAGTTATCGTTATCCTCAAGTAGACGGTCTCGCTTCGGAACTCTAAAGGAGAAAGCATAATCATCTATCAAAACAAAATTACGATGTCCGATGCTCTCGTCCACGATGTCCACCGGGAGCAGATCAGGTGAGTTGGAAAGAAGTCCAGGAGCTGACTTTTCCTGCAAATCACTTAGCGTTGGTTGTGAGGCATCACCCTCATTTCCTTGGTAGTCAGCACCCTGAGTTTTACTGCTGGATTCGAGTGTTTCTGGTTCTATCGCAAAAGATACAGTCGACCGCTTTCCATCTTTTACCGATGCTCTTCCTTTTGTTTCTGGATAAATGGTTTCAGCTTGCTGATACTCAGAAACTATTTCCTGTAGAACAGGACTGTGATTGACAATTTCAACAATTCGATGACCAAACTTTGGCCTTTTGGGAGATCCCGGCGGATTTACCTCACTGGGTACGTATCTCTTGGCAGCATAATGCATACCAATCACTACTGGAGGCCGGCCAAAGTTGTGCACCATAGGTGCTCCCGAAGAGCCGGGTTCTGTAGGGCAAAAATGTCTATATCGTGGACCTTCAATAACAGGGTCAGCAGTCTCACACTGTTTGAGTTTTGGCACTTGTAGGATTTCACCGTTCGGATGTTGCGGAAGCCAATACGGTGCTCCATCCTGCGGTTGTTCGTCTTTAGAGAGCTTTAAGAAACCGAATTCTTCGGAAGGATCTTGTTCGTTATCCGGCACTTTAAGCAAAACATAGTCGAGATCATTGTCCCAATTTCCATCGACTAGTTCCGTACTAATGCGAAATTTCTTAAAACGATTTGGAGCAACAAAATTCATCCAAAGAGTAATTCCTTGAACCCGCTCATAGTAACGCTCGGCGTTAAACCTTATCAGGCTTGATCCACTCAGACAGTGTAAAGCTGTCAGTATATATCTTGGTGCCACTAAAAACGCCGTACATTTGTTTGGATCCGGACGACCAAGATCAATATCAAGCCTACCGACAGGCCGAACAACATCCTTCATTCCAGGCCACCCCATAAACTGATCTGGAGACTCGAAGGTTGCCTTGTCTGAAACAGTTCGTTGAAAAACCTCATCTGTTTCGATCAGGTTGGCTGGCAATTCTCCGACAGCCGTACTCGTTGACGAGCCTGAACTTTGGATTCCATCCTCTGTTGCCTTGGCTACAACATTCCCGACAAACTGGAAAATCAAAATAGCGATCGCAAGCAAGAATAAAGGAGTGATTACTATTTGGTGACCAAAGTTGTAGAATTGGTTTGCCAGCATGTCCGCTTTAGTTCACCTCACCAACAGTGATGTCAATTAGTTCCTCATCTCGAATATCGAAATCCAAACCATTAGAGGATTCAAAAATAAGTTTATTAGGAATAGTGCCGGTCCCAGCAAAGAAGTGGCGCACCTCCTTGTCACGTCTGTTGTAGAGCCCCTCGACCACCTCACCTTTCGACTTTCTCCATTTCATAAACTCGCGCGCAATCTCTAGGTCTTCCTTGTAGTCGTTGCGAACCTTAAGCAACTTCAACAGAGTGCTCCCATTGAAGGCGGTCGCACCTACGTTGAAAATAAAGCTAACCAAAGCATCGTACTGGTTGGGAAACTTGTTTATCCAATCTGGGACGTCCGGACCCAACCGTGAGACACCAAGACGTCCTGCCCCATCAATATGGTCTTCGAGCGCAAGCTGCGCCCAGAAAAGATCATTTAACAAAATTTCTTCTGCCATACTTTCAGTGATTCCGTTTGCCCAACCTCGTGCCACTAATAAATCTTCGCTCTCCAGACAATTTTTTTTCTGAACTAAGTGACCGTGACCAATTGTGCAATAGTTTGATGAATCATTGTACGGACAGTGTAAAAGCCTATTGTGCCTGCATCGCCATTCACCTTCGTGACTTTTGAGCATCGCAAGGCCAGATGCCGAAACTCCGTAAGTTAGCTGATTGCTAATAGAAGATTGGCGGTCTTCTTCAACAATCGTCCCATCTAAAAAAATCTGATTTGTTTCAACTTGCAAAGAGGCATACGAATTAGCTGCGGAAGCTTGGGATGGCGATAGCAACATGAGCAACGAAAAAAGAAGAATCGATCGAGCTAGTTTCAACAGGAATTGTGGCATTGAGCCAAGGACATGTAGCATCGGGCCTCGCGGTCTATGTATCCCGTTTGTTGAATAATTTACTAAGAACATTATCTCAACGAGCAAAATACGCAACATGCTCGCATAAGTCCCGTCAGATTTCGATTGACTTCGTACAGAAAAGGTTGTTTGCGGCGCCAAAGCTTTCGGTTGCAAGAGCCACAAAATCTCATGAACATGCCGCCTGTCGGCAGAACATTTGTAGAACTTTGTCTTTCGTCTGCCCGCTCAATCATCACTCTATTTGATGAAATAGACTGGCTTTGCGGTGTTGGTGCGGACGGAGGGACTCGAACCCTCACGGCCTTTCGGCCAACGGATTTTCTTACCTGCTACGGCTTTCGCCGCCATTCGCCAACGGGATGTAGCACCCCAGCGAATGTTTGTGGTCTGGACTATCCCTTCGTCGTGTTTTGGGAGTGACCCAAAATTTAGACGCCGCCCGTCTAGTCTCTACACCTTCCCCGAGCCTGGAAGAGGCCAAGGGCTTGGCTCGGGATCGGCATGGATCGACTGCTCGATCCTTAGCTTTCCCCGAATTTGAGCGGTTCTACCTTTGAGGTTTCCCACAAGGCACCCAAATTGCTTAAGTCCGTTGCGTCTACCAATTCCGCCACGTCCGCGCGGTCCGTCCATGGGTCGAACCAGTTCGTTTGATTAGCAGATGTGGCGAGAGAGGCAAAGCCCACTTATGTTGGGCTAAGCGTCCTCAAGTTCAGGTTTTGGCTTCTTCGCTCGCCGTACGTTGACGGCGGCAGCATTGATCGACGTCCTGATATGGGCCGCATAGTGCTTCTCGATCATTTCCACGCTGGTTCGGCAGTTCTTGGCGACCTGATAGATATCAGCCCCTTCCATTAGACGGAAACAGATATAGCTGTGCCGCAAACTATAGGCGGTTCGACGGTTTCTGTCCCGGTCGAACTTCAGATCTAGCTCATCCAGTACTTTGTTGAACATCATCAAATGCGATTTCGGAAACACCAAATCAGCAGGGGCGGGTTTGTTTCGTTGGTATAGCCTTTCAAACGGGCGAACGGCGCCAGGCATGCTCTTACAGAAACCGACGCCGCGTTTTCCGCGCACTTCAATTTCCAGAATCGTTTCTTCGGAATCGAGATCTTCAACGATTTCAATGTCGCGGTATTGAAGCTTGTAGGCTTCATCGGGTCGAAGGCCCGTATTGGCCATCAACAAAACAAAGTCATGCAACTGTCCAGCTTCCCATTCGTAGCGTTTGCCTTTGTGGTCGGCGACACGCTTCCTCGTCGCCTTATACAAGCGCTCATATTCGTCTTTGGAAAACCAAGCACGGTGCCGCACCTTCTCAGCCTTCCTGTAAGGCATTGAGAGGTCGGGTAAGTGAGACAGCCATTGATGGCGGCAAGCTGTTTTCAAAACTTGTCTAAGGCATACGATTTCTTGGTGCAGCGTGTTGGGCGCAGGCGGTGCAATTGTTCCCTCTTTCTGTCTGTATCTTCCAACAGAGTGGGTTTGCCGATGAATTCGGTACTCCTGCACTTTACCTGCCGTGATTTCTGACAACCCCATATCGCCGAAGAACGGTATTAGATAGTTCTTTAGACGCCTTTTGTGACCCGCGACATAGATTGGGCTGCGGTTACCGCCGGTGATGACTTCGAACTCTTTCTGAAACTGTTCGGCGGCATGGCGAAATGTTTTTTCGTTCTTCAATTCACCAACGCGCGCCTTGCCACGCATCGTGAGATACCAGTCCTCTGCGAACTCTTTCGCGAGGGCCAAACTTTCTTCTTTGGTGCTGGTTCTATGGTTCTTTCCGTTGAACCGCCCCGCGCATTGCCAATAGCTGCTGTTCGCTCGCTTATAGATGCGAACCTTACTGCCCATTATGGTGTGTACTGACATTAGACCAGCCCCAAGGCTGGGTTAGCGTCGAAATGGGCCAAAATGTGCATCATATGTGCACTATAACATGGGAGGAGTTATAGACCTATTAAAAACCGAAAAACACAATATTTTCAGTTTATTAGGTGGTGCCCAGGGCCGGACTCGAACCGGCACTGGAAGGATTTTAAGTCCCTTGTGTCTACCAATTCCACCACGCGGCCATGAACGGAAGCAGACAAGCCGCAACCCATAGCTTGATTTTCGCGGAATGAAAACCGGTCAAATTCCACTTCCAATTTTGGCACAGTTGACCAAATGACCATCACAGCTAGCATAGCGCGCCGAAGAACAAGAAAAGGAAGCGCGTCACAATGAATAGCTGGCAGATTGGCGATGTGAAAATCACCCGGGTAATCGAACTGGAAATGGCCGGAGGCTCAAAATTCATCTTGCCATCCGCCACGCCGGAAGCTGTCGCGCCAATCGATTGGCTAAAGCCCCATTTCGTGAATGAAGACAATGAGCTGATCATGAGTGTCCACGCCCTCATCCTGGACGTGGGTGAGCGCAAAATTATTGTCGACACCTGTCTGGGCAATGACAAGGAGCGCATGATGCCGGCCTGGAACATGCGGAATGGACCGTTCTTGGAGGACCTGGCCGCCGCCGGATATCCGCGCGAATCCATCGATACCGTCCTATGCACGCACCTTCATGTGGACCACGTGGGATGGAACACCATGAAGGTGGATGGCAAATGGGTCCCCACATTTCCCAATGCGCGGTACCTCGTTGCCGAGCAAGAGTTCGACTATTGGGAAAAACAGGGCGACAACGACTTCGGTCCCGTGCTGCAAGACTCCGTGAAGCCGATCGCCGAAGCCGGCCTCTATGATTTTGTTCCTATGGATTACCGGGTCTGCGATGAAGTTTGGCTCGAACCAACAACCGGTCACACCCCAGGCCATGTGAGCATCCACATTTCGTCAAATGGCGAGGAAGCGCTCATTACTGGCGATTTCATGCATCACCCCTGTCAGATCGCCAAACCCGATTGGGCGTCATCAGCCGATTTCGACAAAGACCAAGCACGCGAAACCCGCAAAAGCGTTTTCGAAAAGTATGCCGACACGCCAATGCTCATCATCGGCACCCATTTCGCAACACCTACGGCCGGCCATTTAAAGCGTGACGGCGATGTTTACCGGCTCGATGTTTGACCGTCACTTCGTCCGTCAAACATAGATTGTGGATCTCTCGCGACCTCACACAGTGCCGGGACGGACGTGAACCGTGGTGTGGGCCCTGAGAAACCAAATCGATTGACAAAGTCCTTCCACCAATCACTGGACGTGGCAGCTACCAAGTCACTAGATTTCTGCCATACGGCGATCGTGTAATACTGAAACTCTTCATTTAATGCTGTGGTCTTGTGGAGAGACGTGGACACGAAGCCAGGTTGCGTCGCGACAAAATCCGCGCCCTCATCCCACATCTTCTCAAAAAATTCGCTGTCCGATTTTGGAACCCGCATGGCGTTGATGAATGTGGTTGGCATGACATCTCCGATTTTGTCTTGAACACTAAGGGCGGTAGAGCCCTGCCGCGATTTGGCAAGCATCGCCACGAACATATGCGATGTTCAGGAGGCTTCCAAAAAGAACATCAATGCGCGTTTTCCGGCGGCAGGTGTTCTCGCCGGATGGTAGGGTCCGGTCATGACATTGCAGGAACTTCCTTCAATTGACCGGCTTTATGAAGCCATGTTGGCAAAAGACACCGCATTCGAAGGCATCGTCTTCGTGGGGGTCAAAACCACCGGCATCGTTTGCCGCTTGAGCTGTCCGGCGCGCACACCAAAGAAGGAGAACGTGGAATTCTTTTCCAGCGCCGAAGCCGCGATCGAAGCAGGCTACCGCCCGTGCTTGCGATGCAAGCCGCTTTCCAAACCCAATACCCCCTCCTACATCGTCACCATACTGACGGAGTATGTCGCCAAAAATCCAGAGAACAAATGGTCGTCGGACGACTTACGTGCTTTGGGGTTCGACCCTTCCACCGTGCGGCGGCACTTTAAATCCAGATACGGCATGACCTTCTTGTCTTATGCACGGGCGCAGCGCATTTCTGCCGCTCACACAGGACTGAAAAGCGGCTCTCGCGTGGTCGACAGCCAGGTCGATGTGGACTACGACTCCGGAAGCGGATTCAGAGAGGCATTTACGAAAATAATGGGCAAACCGCCATCTAAGTCGTCGGAGATAGAACCGTTCTATTCGTCAAAGGTCGACACACCGTTGGGCCCGATGCTTCTGGTCGCTGACAACAATGCACTCCACATCTTGGAATTCAGCGAGGAAGAACGCGCCACGCGGGAATCGGAACGGCATAAGAAACGCACCAGTGCTCCAATCATTCCCGGAACCAATCAGGTCCTTGAGCAAGCGTCCCAAGAGCTTGAGGAATATTTTGACGGGAAACGATCAACTTTCGAGACGCCGATCCAATTATGGGGCACGGAGTTTCAGCGGGGCGTCTGGAACGCTCTTCTGACGATCCCAATTGCTATCACATGGTCCTACAAGGAGTTGGCGATTGCGGTGAACAACCCGCCGGGCGTGCGGGCCGTGGCACAAGCTAACGGCGCCAACCAATTGGCGATCATAGTGCCCTGCCACCGGGTCATACAGACAGATGGAAAACTTGGCGGATATGGCGGGAAGCTTTGGCGAAAACAATGGCTGCTCGACCACGAGAAAAGACACTTCGCCGCGAATGCAGGACAGCTTCTTTAGATCTTAGTCCGCCTTCTCGGCATCTCCCTGCATAAGAGCTGCCCGGTCAATTGGTTCAGCCCCAAGCGATTTCACTAATGTGATCACCTCGCCTTCCGCGGATTCCAGCTGATCGAGCTCTGTGGACCGAAGCACCAAGCTCACACCGAAGTTTCCTTTGGAATAGAACGGGTAGCTTCCAATCGAAACATCCGGATAGGTGTTCTGGATCTGCCCAAGTCCCTCAGCAATTTGACCTTCCGCAAGCCGGGCATTGACCGCCCTGCTCTGCACCGGTTTGCCCCCAACCAGCTTCACCCGCACGCTTTCCAGCATGGCCTGTGCTATGACCGGCACACCAGCCATGACAAACACATTCCCAATATTGAAGCCGGGCGCATGGCTGACCGGGTTCTCGATGAGATCAGCGCCATCAGGTATGCGGGCCATGCGAAGACGAGCTTCGTTCAGATGCCCCTTCGGATAATGCGCTTCCAAAATGGCCACGGCCCGGGGGTCGTGATCGATCGGCACGCTAAAGGCCTTGGCGATGGCATCGGCGGTAATATCGTCATGGGTCGGCCCAATGCCGCCCGTTGTGAACACATAGGTGTAGGCGGACCTCAGCGCGTTCAAAGCATCAACAATCACCTCTTCAATGTCCGGGACCACTCGCGCCTCTCTCATCTGAATGCCCATGGCGCCGAGTTGCTCGGCGAAATGCGACAAATTCGAATCCTTGGTTCGGCCCGACAGGATTTCATCGCCAATGATCAGCATGGCGGCCGTCACGGTTTTGTTTTCTGAAGATGATGTCATGGAGTTGATCTCATTGAATTCGGAGTGCCATAAGACCGGTCCCCTCACATGAGAAGGCGCTTATGGACTTTCCAGCCCCGTTGGTCGAAGGCCGACTGATCCAAAGATATAAACGGTTCCTTGCAGATGTCGAACTGAATGACGGCACAGTCGTGACGGCCCATTGCGCCAACCCAGGATCAATGATGGGGCTAAAGGACCCTGGCCTGCGGGTGTGGTTGTCGGAAAGCCAAAACCCAAAGCGGAAATTGAAGTACAGCTGGGAACTTCTGGAAGTGGACGGGGGCCTTGTAGGCATCAACACGAACCACCCGAATAAACTTGCCTTTGAAGCGATTGAATCAAATAAAATCAACGAATTAGTGGGTTATTCTAATATTCGAAGAGAGGTAAAATACGGCAAATCCAGCCGTATTGACATTCTACTCGAAGAAGGCCCCACAGCCTGTTATGTGGAAATAAAGAACGTTCACCTCAGAAGATCGGGCTCGCTCGCGGAGTTTCCGGATTCAGTGACCGCTCGCGGGGCCAAACACCTTAGTGAACTTGGGGACATGGTGGACGAAGGACACCGGGCCGTGATGCTCTACTTGGTCCAGCGTACCGATTGTGATCAATTTGATCTCGCCCGGGACATCGATCCGACTTATGCGGCCGCTTTTGATCAGGCACGTTCTCGTGGTGTTGAAATGCTTTGCTATGGCTGCGATATCTCCCTGTCGGGCATCACAGTTTCGAAACCAATCCCGATCACAATTGATGGCAGCTCTGCCAAATCCGGCGCATAGTATGCGCTTACAGACGCTGCCGTCTGTGATACCTTAAGAATTGAGAAACATACGCAGTTGCAGGTCACATAGAATGAATTTCGTAGAAGCCGCCGAAGCCCCGTTAAGAAATACCGGATCCGTAAAGATCCACACTGCCGCTGACTTCGAGGGCATGCGGAAGGCCGGGCGCCTCGCCGCAGAAACATTGGATTTGCTCACACCACTGGTGAAACCCGGGGTTACCACCGAACATCTGGATGACGTGGCTTTCGAACATATCGTTGGTGCCGGGGCCTACCCCGCGCCGCTCAACTATCGCGGCTTCCGCAAATCGATTTGCACGTCGATCAATCATGTTGTCTGCCACGGCATTCCTGGCCCCAAAGCTTTGAAAGAAGGCGATATCGTCAATATCGATGTGACGGTCGTGGTAGACGGGTGGCATGGCGACCACAGCCGCATGTATTGCGTGGGTCAGGTGCCGCGCAAGGCCGAGCGTTTGATCGATATTACGTATGAATCGATGATGCGTGGCATTCAAGCGATTAAGCCTGGCGCGACAACCGGCGATATCGGCGCTGCAATTCAGTCATTTGCCGAAGGCCAACGCTGCTCGGTGGTAAGGGATTTTTGCGGGCATGGCCTGGGCCGTGTCTTTCATGACGCCCCCAACATTCTGCATTACGGCCGCAAAGGTGAAGGCACGGTGTTGCGCGAAGGCATGTTCTTCACGGTCGAGCCGATGATCAATTTGGGCCGTCCTCACGTGAAGCTTCTGAACGACGGCTGGACGGCCGTAACACGGGACCGCAGCCTGACAGCTCAGTTCGAACACTCTGTCGCCGTAACCGCGGACGGTTTCGAGATTTTCACCGAGTCCCCCAAAGGGCTGCACCACCCCCCATACGCATAAGCGCGACATATGCCTTCAGCCAGCGAACCGTCTGACAAGCCCCACTATGTCGGTCACCGGGAACGGCTGCGGGCAAGGTTTATGCAGGGTGGCGCCGACGCCCTTCCTGATTACGAACTCATGGAACTTGTCTTGTTCCGCGCCATTCCGCGGCGCGACGTCAAGCCGCTCGCGAAAGCGATCATTGAGAAATTCGGCTCCTTTTCCGAGGCCGTCAGTGCGTCCGAAAAAAGACTGCGCGAGGTTTCCGGTCTAGGAGACGCGGCTATTATCGAACTCAAACTCGTAGAAGCTGCCGCACAGAGGCTGGCCCAGGGCCGCATTCTCAATCGTCCGGCCATCTCGTCCTGGGATGCATTGTTGGATTATTGCCAAACCAGCATGGCCCATCGGGATACGGAACAGTTCCGAATTTTGTTCCTCGACCGAAAGAACACGCTTATCGCCGACGAGGTGCAGCAAAAAGGCACCATCGATCACACACCGGTTTACCCGCGCGAAGTGATTAAGCGGGCCCTGGAATTAGGGTCGTCCGCCCTCATTCTGGTTCATAATCATCCAAGTGGTGACCCCACCCCATCGGATGCCGACGTGACCATGACGAAGCAAATCGCCCATGCAGGCGAAAGCCTGGGCATACAAATTCACGACCATCTCGTGATCGCACGGGGCAAGCATGTAAGCTTCCGCAGTCTCGGACTTCTGTAACCCCCTTCCTCAGCGCGCCGAAATATCCTAGAAGCTGCGGTCTCACCTTTGAATCGCTGCCGAGGTTCCTATGATCCCGCGTTACGCCCGCCCGGAAATGACTGCCCTTTGGGCACCGGAGTCGAAATTTCAGATCTGGCTTGAGATTGAAGCTCATGCCTGTGACGCCATGGCGGAGCTTGGCGTCGTGCCGAAAGAGGCCGCCAAGGCCGTTTGGGAGCGTGGCAAGTTCGAAGTGGCGCGCATTGACGCCATCGAAGCCGAGGTGAAACATGATGTCATCGCCTTCCTCACCAATGTTGCGGAACATGTGGGTCCCGAAGCCCGTTTCCTTCACCAAGGGATGACCTCATCCGATGTTCTAGACACATGCTTGAGCGTTCAGCTCACAAGAGCAGCCGATATTCTGCTTGGCGACCTTGATGAGTTACTGGCCGCCCTGAAGAAGCGGGCCCTTGAGCACAAGCAAACAATCTGCATCGGCCGCAGTCACGGCATTCATGCAGAACCAACCACTTTCGGCGTCAAACTCGCTCAGGCTTATGCTGAATTCGACCGCAATCGCGACCGGTTGCGGGCGGCACGCAAAGATATTGCCACATGCGCAATTTCCGGCGCGGTTGGGACATTTGCGAATATCGATCCGAAAGTCGAAGCACATGTGGCTGAAAAGCTGGGCCTCGGTATCGAACCGGTCTCTACCCAGGTGATTCCACGCGATCGCCACGCGATGTTCTTTGCGACGTTGGCGGTGATCGCCAGTTCGGTCGAACGGTTGGCAACAGAAATTCGGCACCTTCAGCGAACGGAAGTCTTGGAAGCCGAGGAATACTTCAGCGAAGGGCAAAAAGGCTCTTCAGCAATGCCACACAAGCGCAACCCAGTGTTGACGGAGAACTTGACGGGGCTCGCCCGCATTGTCCGGTCTCATGCCATCCCGGCAATGGAGAACGTAGCCCTGTGGCATGAGCGGGACATCTCACATTCCAGCGTGGAGCGTATGATCGGCCCAGACGCGACCATCACACTCGACTTTGCCCTTGCCCGCCTCACCAGCGTCATCGACAAGCTCGTCGTATATCCAGAAAACATGCAGAAGAATTTGGACCAGCTCGGCGGGTTGGTGCATTCGCAGCGGGTGCTTCTTGCTTTGACCCAGGCCGGTGTGTCCCGGGAAGATGCCTATCGCCTTGTCCAGCGAAATGCCATGCCGGTATGGCGTGGTGAAGGGCAGTTCCTCGATCTCTTAAAGAAAGATTCTGAGGTCAGCGCCGCGTTGTCGGATGAAACGTTAGAAGGCCTGTTCAATCTCGACTACCACATGACCCATGTGGACACGATTTTTGGGCGGGTATTCGGCGCGTAGGACAGCACGCGCCGAAAGAGTTTTCTCTATTCTTCCGAGATCTGTTGCATCGCCACAGCGAGCAATTGCTCCATTTCCCGGCGAATTTGATGGTCGGACAAGTCGATCTTCTTTTCATCGAAGTCGCCGCGCACCTTCCGGAAAACATCCTCATCTCCCGGCTCTTCAAAATCGGATTTCACAACTTCCTTGGCATAGGCCTCAGCATCGTCGCCTGACAAACCTAGTTTTTCGGCTGCCCACAATCCCAGCAGCTTGTTACGGCGCGCCGTCGCCTTGAATTTCAGTTCCTCGTCGTGAGCAAACTTGTTCTCAAAACCTTTTTTACGGTCGTCAAAACTGGTCATAAATGACTACTCCAAGTAAGCGGGCGCAGCAGCTGCACGTGATGATCAAAGACCGGCCGGTACCGGCGGCCCTTACTAAGCGCAATGAAAAATATTGCGCAAGCATGAATAACAATACTCAACGGATATAATAACTTAGGCCGCTATTTTAAAGTATTTGGCTGTTTCTAGATCGAAGGTTTTCAACCCCAGCTAAGATGATCGATTGTAAGAATCAGCTCCTTGAGATAGTGTCGCCGACGAATCCCAGGTAGATGATTCTGAACATGACAAGTTGATCGCTCGCCCCCCTATTTTTGCGCAGGGGGGTTTTTGTTTTCGGTCCACAGAGATGTCTCCGCAGAGATTTCAAAGAGGGACCATCATTCGATCAACAATATCGCTGATTGGGAAAAAGCACATGGGCCGGCGAAGACGCGTTTATGAGGGCAAGGCGAAGGTTCTTTATGAAGGACCAGAACCAGGAACACTCGTTCAACATTTCAAAGATGATGTAACTGCGTTCGACAACAAAAAGAGCGCGACGATTGAAGGCAAGGGCGTCCTCAACAATCGTATCTCCGAATACATCATGACTCAGTTGCACAATATCGGCGTACCTACCCATTTTGTGCGCCGGTTGAATATGCGGGAACAGCTCATCCGGGAAGTGGAAATCGTGCCGATCGAAGTGGTGGTTCGCAATATTGCCGCCGGGTCTATCGCCAAACGGTTGGGAATACCGGAGGGGACCCAACTGCCCCGCTCTATCATCGAGTTTTACTACAAATCAGATGAGCTGGGCGATCCCATCGTCTCCGAAGAACATGTCACTGCCTTCGGTTGGGCAAACCCGCAAGAAATCGACGACATCATGGCTCTGGCGCTACGCATCAATGATTTCTTGATCGGTCTGTTCCTGGGCATCGGCATCCGTTTGGTTGACTTCAAGCTGGAATTCGGCCGGCTCTGGGAAAACGACACGATGCGGATCGTTTTAGCGGACGAAATCAGTCCCGATTCCTGCCGTCTCTGGGATGTGGAAACCAACGAGAAATTAGACAAAGACAGGTTCCGGCGCGATCTAGGCGGCGTTACTGAAGCCTATCAAGAGGTGGCGCAGAGACTGGGCATCATGCCCGAAGGCAATCAAACAAAACGGCGAGGTCCAATGTTGGTGAAATGAAAGCACGCGTACATGTAACCCTCAAAAATGGCGTGCTGGACCCGCAAGGCAAAGCCATCGAACACGCCCTACAGACCCTCGGATTCGACAATGTGGACGGCGTCCGCCAGGGCAAATTTCTTGAAATAGATCTCGCACAGAATGACAAAGAGGCAGCAAAGTCTCAGGTCGAAGATATGTGCCGGAAGCTCCTCGCGAACACTGTCATCGAGGACTACTCCATCGACATCGAAGGCTAGGCCATGCGCTCAGCGGTAGTTGTTTTTCCCGCGTCGAACTGTGATCAGGACGTCGCTCGCGCTCTCCATAAGGTCACCGGCAAGGCGCCCCACATGGTGTGGCATGGTGACAGTGCCTTACCGGACGTGGACCTCATCGTTCTGCCCGGCGGTTTTTCCTATGGTGACTATCTGCGGTGCGGCGCGATGGCCGCCAAGACCCACATTATGGGGGATGTTGTACGCCGCGCGGAGGCGGGCGCTCATGTGTTGGGCATCTGCAACGGGTTTCAAATCCTGCTGGAGACGGGCCTTCTCCCCGGCGCGATGTTGCAAAACGCCAATCTAAAATTCGTCTGCCGCGATGTGCATTTGCGGCTTGAGCGCGCAGAAACGGCCTTTACGAAGCAGTACAAACAAAATGCTCTTTTACGCATTCCTGTTGCCCACCACGAAGGGAATTACTTCGCCCCGGACGACCTGTTGTCGGAACTGGAAGATAATCGTCAGATCGTATTCCGTTATACGAATGAAGATGGCGAAGTAACCGATACTTCAAATCCAAACGGGTCGCGCAACAATATCGCGGGCATTACAAATGCGCGCGGCAATGTGTTGGGGCTGATGCCTCATCCTGAAAGAGCCGTGGAAGAGCTCCATGGCGGCGTTGATGGGCTGCCCCTTTTTCAAAGCCTTTTGGAAACCCTATCGTGACCGAAATCACTGCGGACATTATCAAAGACCATGGGCTGACCGACGAAGAATACCAGCTCATCGTCAAACATATGGGGCGCACGCCTAACCTGACCGAGCTTGGCATTTTATCGGTGATGTGGAGCGAACACTGCTCTTACAAGTCGTCGCGGGTTTGGCTCAAAAAACTGCCCACCAGCGGGCCTCAAGTCATTCAAGGTCCGGGAGAGAATGCGGGCGTTGTCGACATTGGAGATGGCGACGCGGCGATCTTCAAAATGGAGAGCCATAATCACCCCTCTTTCATTGAGCCCTATCAGGGTGCAGCGACGGGTGTCGGCGGCATCATGCGCGATGTGTTCACCATGGGCGCACGGCCCATTGCCAATTTGAACGCGCTTCGCTTTGGCGAACCCAACCATCCGAAGACACGATATCTTGTAAGCGGCGTTGTTTCCGGTATTGGCGGCTATGGCAATTGTATGGGCGTGCCGACCGTTGGCGGCGAGGTAAATTTTCATGCCGGATACAATGGCAACATCCTCGTCAACGCCATGACTGTGGGCATCGCGAAGACAGATAAGATTTTCTATTCCGCAGCAGCCGGCATCGGTAATCCCGTCGTCTATGTAGGCTCCAAAACCGGACGCGACGGCATTCATGGCGCGACAATGGCGTCTGCTGAATTCGACGACCAGTCAGAGGAAAAACGTCCAACAGTTCAAGTGGGCGATCCGTTTACGGAGAAACTTCTTCTGGAAGCCTGCTTGGAACTCATGTCCGGCGACGCGATCATTGCCATACAAGATATGGGCGCTGCCGGCCTAACCTCATCGTCTGTCGAAATGGCAAGCAAAGGGGCGGTGGGCATTGAGCTTGATCTCGATCATGTTCCTGTCCGCGAGACCGGCATGACGCCCTATGAAATGATGTTGTCCGAAAGCCAGGAACGCATGCTGATGGTTCTCAAACCTGGCAGTGAACAGGACGCGGCAGCAATCTTCGAAAAGTGGGAGCTGGACTTTGCCATAATCGGCAAGATCACAGACACCAAGCATTTGGTGCTTCGTCACAAAGGCGAGGTTGTTGCAGACCTGCCTCTTGATCCGCTGACGGAGCAAGCACCAAGCTACAAGCGTCCTTGGGAAGCGACACAGCCCGATGACGACATAGGCTCTGTTGATCTTCCGAACACGTCAGAATTCGAGAATGTTCTCCTCCAAATGCTTGGCTGTCCAGATATTGCAAGCCGGCGCTGGATTTGGGAGCAGTATGATCATTCGGTCATGGCGAACACGATCCAAAAACCCGGCGGCGATGCGGCTGTGGTCCGTGTGGGCACTTCAAACAAAGCGCTTGCCATGACAACCGATGTCACACCGCGCTATTGCAAAGCGGATCCGTTTGAAGGTGGAAAGCAAGCCGTTGCCGAAGCATGGCGCAACCTGACCGCTGTTGGCGCCAAACCGCTCGCGATTACTGACTGCCTCAATTTCGGCAATCCGGAACGGCCGGACATCATGGGCCAGTTCGCAGGTTGTATAGAGGGCATGGCCGCGGCCTGTGATGCCCTGGACTTCCCCGTCGTGTCCGGCAACGTGTCGCTCTACAACGAAACCAATGGCGAAGCTATTCCACCAACCCCAGCCGTAGGCGGCGTTGGTGTACTGACGGATGTCCGCCAGAGTACGACAAGCGCGTTCAGCCAATCCGGCAGTGCGGTTTATCTTGTTGGCAAGAGTAACGGCCACCTTGGACAAAGTCTGTTTCTTCGGGAAATCCTGGACCAGGAAAGTGGACCGGCGCCAACAGTTGACCTGGATCTTGAGAAATCCAATGGCAAATTCGTTCGCAATCTTATCGAAGCTGGAGATATCCTGTCTTGCCATGACGTTTCCGACGGCGGTCTCATCGTCGCTTTGTCGGAGATGGCTGTTTCCGGCGGGATTGGTTTTGAAATGACCGAGATTTGGGACAAAAACAACTTCTGGCCCCTGCTCTTTGGCGAGGACCAAGCCCGTTACGTTGTCGAGATTGCCATATCGGATGCGGAAAAATTCGAAAAGTGTGCTGGCAAGGAAGGCATCGAAGTCTTGGAAATAGGGTTAACGGGCGGAAATCTATTGGCACTTCCGGGAATTGCCTCTATCTCGATAGAAAAGTTGAAAGAAGCGAAAGAGAATTGGCTGCCGTCGCTTATGGCGACCTAGATCACGATCGTTTTAGGCGGAATCATCCAAGAACGATAAACGTGATCTATTTCAATTAATTAGAGCGAGATCGGACGGAAAACCGCTTACACTTTTCCTGATCTCGCTCTAGCGGAAAGGAAACACTCCATGCCGATGGAAGCAGGCGAAATCGAGAAAATGATCAAGGAAGCGCTGCCGGATGCTGAGGTCACGATCAAGGACCTTAAAGGCGATGGTGATCATTATGCGGCACACGTTGTTTCCGCCGCATTTGAAGGAAAATCTCGGGTTCAGCAGCATCAAATCGTCTATCAAGCCTTGAAAGGCCGAATGGGCGGAGAATTGCACGCTTTAGCGTTGCAAACGAGCACACCGGATTGACGGATCTTGTACCTTGACCTAGCAGCACCATCTGCCTAGGTGTAAATTTAAGACGCACGTTGCGCTTTTGAGCGAGAAAGAAGTGAAAATGAGTGAAAATCCAGTCCTCGATCGGATTAAGAACCAAATTGGCGAACAGGATGTGGTTCTGTTCATGAAAGGCACGCCGCTTTTTCCACAATGCGGCTTCTCATCCACGGTCGTACAAATTCTGAGCTACCTGGGCGTTCAGTTTAAAGGCGTCAACGTTCTGGAAGATGACGAGATTCGTCACGGCATTAAGGATTTCTCGAGCTGGCCGACGATTCCGCAATTGTATGTGAAGGGTGAATTTGTCGGCGGCTGCGACATTGTCAGAGAAATGTTCGAAGAAGGCGAATTGCGCAGTTTTCTTGAAGAAAAGGGAATAGCCCTCGAAGCCGCCTAAAGTCTTCGGATGAATTCATACAAAAAGGGCCTCCCATGGGGAGGCCCTTTTTTTGTTCCCGAAGACGATCGTCTTAGCGGGAATAAAATTCGATCACCAAGTTCGGTTCCATATGCACCGGATACGGCACATCATTCAACTTAGGGACACGGACAAATGTCGACTTCATCTTATCGTAGTCGACTTCCAGATAATCCGGCGTGTCACGTTCAGGGCTTTGCGCTGCTTCTAAGACAAGTGGCATTTGACGCGACTTCTCTTTGATCTCAACAACGTCACCTTCGCGAACACGGTAACTGGAGATGTTAACGCGCTGGCCGTTTACGGTGACGTGCCCATGGTTAATGAACTGACGTGCTGCGAAAACGGTAGGGACGAATTTGGAACGGTAAACAACCGCATCCAAGCGGCGTTCCAACAAACCAACCAGGTTTTCGCCCGTGTCGCCGCGGCGGCGGACAGCTTCATCATATATGCGGCGGAACTGTTTTTCAGTGATATTGCCGTAGTGGCCTTTCAGCTTTTGCTTCGCCTGCAACTGCGTTCCGAAGTCGGAAAGCTTTGAGCGGCGGCGCTGACCGTGTTGACCTGGACCGTACTCGCGCCGGTTAACTGGGCTTTTGGGACGTCCCCAAATGTTTTCGCCCAAGCGGCGGTCGATCTTATATTTTGCGTTCTGTCTTCTCGACATTTGTGAACCGATTGTCTGTTAAAAAATACGGGCGCCGTTTGATCGCCGCCCGTTGAAAGGCGCGTAATATACGAACAAAACAACGCATGTCAAACAATTAACACTCAAGTCAAGAAAAATCTCTAAACGCGCTCAATAAAGTTTCGAGCGCGCCCTTTCTTTCGGTTTGCAAAGAACAGCGTTGCCTGCTTTCAAAGCCGCAACCCAAGTCGTTTTCGAGCGTAACCAAAGCCTATGACGACTTTGGTTTTCGTCCCTGTGCCAATGAAACGATCATCCCCCGCAAAGTGCGCACATCTTGTTCCGTAAAGTTTGCGCGATGAAGCATATTGCGAATGTTGCGGATCATGGCCGGCGTCTTCTCCGGCGGATATAAAAATCCAGAATCAAACAGCTCTTTTTCAAGATGCTCAAACAAACCATTCATTTCATGGGAGTTGGCGGGACGCGTTTCGAAATCGGAAATGAATGCTTCAGGCGTATCGTCGCTCAAGCGAAACCACTCATACGCCAAAAGCAAAGCCGCCTGCGCAAGATTTAGGGACGCAAAAGCTGGATTGGTCGGGATCGTAATGATGGTTTTGGCACACACCAAATCATCGTTCGAAAGTCCCGCACGTTCCCCTCCCAACAACACACCGCTTCGAATATCATCCACCTGGTTTTGGCGAATTGTCTTCGCCGCGCGGGCCGGTGTCATGACTTCTTTCACCATGTCGCGCGGACGCGCCGTTGCCGCGAAAACATGATGGAGATCGGCGATTGCCTCCGTGACATCATCGAATGTGCGAACGCGGTCGATCACAGCGGTCGCGCCCGAGGCATTCGCAATTGCACGCGAGTTTGGCCAGCCATCTCGTGGACGCACAATTCGCAGATCAACGAGGCCAAAATTGTACATCGCGCGGGCGGTCGCCCCGATGTTCTCTCCCATCTGAGGATCCACAAGAATAATGGCCGGTCCGCCCTGGAGCGGCGCGGCTGTTCGGTCTGTTCCAGCCATAGAACTCAGTTCCTTTGGGCTTTTTCTAGGCTAAAGCACACTGCTTTTCCGCCTGCTCTTTTACCAAGTGTTGTACGGTGCTATAGGGTGAATCTCTCACCTTACGCACCGCTTCTCGCGGTGTTTATTGGTAATCAACAATGGATCAGCTTTGTGAGGGCCTTTCATGAGCAAGATTAAAGTGGCGAACCCGGTTGTCGAACTCGATGGCGATGAGATGACACGGATTATTTGGGACCTCATTAAAAAGAAGTTCATCCACCCCTATCTCGATATTGACCTCAAATACTACGATTTGGGCATCGAAGCGCGGGATGCGACCGATGACCAGATCACGATCGATTGCGCGGAAGCCATCAAGGAATATGGCGTCGGCGTCAAATGCGCAACGATTACACCAGACGAAGCGCGCGTTGAAGAATTTGGCCTCAAGAAAATGTGGCGCTCCCCGAACGGAACGATTCGGAACATTCTTGGTGGCACGGTTTTCCGTGAACCAATTATCTGCCGCAACGTGCCGCGGCTGGTACCAGGCTGGACAGCGCCTATTGTAATCGGCCGTCATGCGTTCGGCGATCAGTACCGCGCAACAGACTTCGTCGTACCGGGCAAAGGCAAATTGACCATGACCTTCACGCCTGAAGATGGCGGTGAAAAAATGGAATTCGATATATTCGATTTCCCAGGCGGTGGCGTTGCCATGGGCATGTACAATTTGGATGAATCGATACGCGATTTTGCGCGCGCTTGCATGAACTTCGGATTGGACCGCGGGTGGCCGGTTTACATGTCCACGAAGAACACGATTCTGAAAGCTTATGACGGGCGCTTCAAAGACCTGTTCCAGGAAGTTTTCGATGCGGAATTCAAAGACAGGTTCGAAGCAAAAGGAATCGGCTACGAACACCGTCTGATCGACGACATGGTTGCTGCGGCACTCAAATGGAATGGCGAATTCATTTGGGCCTGTAAGAACTATGATGGCGATGTTCAGTCCGACACGGTTGCACAAGGCTTCGGCTCTCTTGGTCTTATGACGAGCGTGCTGCGTTCGCCGGACGGCAGAACTGTCGAATCAGAGGCCGCTCACGGCACAGTGACACGGCACTATCGGGCGCATCAGCGTGGCGAAGAAACGTCCACAAACTCCATTGCGTCGATCTTCGCTTGGACGCGCGGTCTTGCGCACCGCGCTAAGCTTGACGACAACCCGCAGCTCGCGACATTCGCGGACACGCTCGAAAAAGTATGCGTCAGCACGGTCGAAAGCGGCTACATGACAAAGGACTTGGCGCTTCTGGTCGGGTCTGAACAAAAATGGCTATCGACCACAGGCTTCCTAGACAAAGTCGACGAGAATTTGCAGAAGGCTCTGTCGTAGGTTTTAGTCAGTCTTCTGTTCAATGGCGGGGTCGCCAATCTCACTCAGATTGGCGAGTTCGAGCCGTTGATCAGCGACTTCTATAACGGCATCGCGGAGCTCCCGATTTCGCCTCATAAGCGTAGAGAAAGAGTCCGACTCGATCAGCAGCAGATTGCATCGCGTGCAGGCGAGAATGTCTGCCAGGTGCGTTGTTTCCTTGATCAACGCAATCTCACCGAAGAAGTCGCCATCGGAAAGCTTGATCGTCTTGCCCTGAAAGCGAACGTCCACTTCGCCCGATGAGATGAAATAAAGGCGTTCCGCCCGATCCCCCATATGGACGATCATCTCTCCTGCCGGAACGACACGTGATTCCAGAATTTTGGTAATTTCCGCAATTTCCAACGCGTCTAACTTCGAGAAAAGGGGAACGCGGGCGACCATGCCCCAGGTCACGACGAATTCGCGGCGGTGAGCTTCGTTCACATAGCCGGTCGCGATAATCCCGATCGGCAATGCAAACATACCAAGGCCCAACACCATCACAGCGCCCCCGAGAAGTTTGCCGACCGTGGTTATGGGCACTACATCCCCGTAACCGACCGTGGTCAGTGTTGCCAGCGCCCACCACATGGCAGCCGGTACACTGCCAAAGGCTTCGGGCTGTGCTTCATGCTCCGCGAAGTACATAAGCGTCGCGGACACCAACAGCAGCGACATCATCACCACAAGCGCGCCGAACAAGGCACGGCGTTCTTCCACGAAGACATTGCGCAAGGTGACGAGCGCCGGTGAGAACCGCGCAAGCTTGAGCAATCGCACCAAACGAAAGAGTCGTAAGACGCGCAAGTCGATGGTGAAAATGAAGGACAAATAAAACGGCAAGATCGCCAGAAGGTCGACGATCATGGCCGGCCGGCATGAAAACAGAAGGCGCGCTTTAATAGGGCCAAATCGCTTCAACGGCGCATGTTCTCGGCAAACCCAAAGGCGCGCCACATATTCGACCGTGAAGATGAAGACCGAAATGACATTGAATGCTTCAAGCTGAGGTCCATAGGCCGCATAGATTTCATCGACGGTCTCAGCGGAGAAGGCAATGGCATTGAGCAAGATCAGCGTCACCATGAACGCATCGAAAATGACGCTCTCACGATCTTCGGTTTTGCCCGCTTCGAGAATAGTGAACAGGCGGTCTTTCAGCGGTTTACGGGATGGCGCGCCAGGTGTCATGGACCATTGGGGCGGATGCGCCCCTCGTCCTGAAAAGGCTCAGGCTCATACCGTTTCAAGCTGCTCACGGAGTGCCTCTTTTATGCCATTGAGGGCCGCTTCTAGTTGGTCGCCATTGGGCCCGCCCGCTTGGGCCATGTCCGGCCGCCCACCGCCACCTTTACCGCCAACCAATCCGACGCCAGCACGTACAAGATCCACCGCGCTGACATTCGCCGTAAGGTCTTCTGTCACGCCAACGGCCAGTGCGGCCTTACCCTCATTGGAACACCCAAGAGCCACGACCCCTGAGCCAAGTTTCTTTTTGGCTTCGTCGATCAAGCCGCGCAGCTCTTTGGGGATAGCCCCATCCACAACGCGCGCGATGATCTTTATGCTGCCGATTTCCTCCACCTCTTCAGCGGGACCGCTGCCGCCGCCGAGCGCGAGGGCTTTGCGCGCTTCTGCCAATTCACGTTCCAGCTTCTTGCGTTCGTCAAGCAGCGATGCCACGCGTGTGGGCAAATCTGCTGGCGTCGATTTGAGGATAGATGCTGCCTCGCGGCCATAGCCCAGCATAGACTCGTAGTAGCTGCGCGCGCCTTCCCCGGTGACGGCCTCGATACGGCGCACGCCGGAAGAAACCGCACTCTCATTGATCACCTTGAAGAGAGCGATATTGCCGACGCGCGACACATGGGTGCCGCCGCACAATTCCACCGAATAGGGGCGAGACTCATCCTGCAAATCGGCCCCCATGGTAAGCACACGAACTTCCTCGCCGTATTTCTCACCAAAGAGGGCCAGCGCACCAGCCTTGACCGCATCGTCAGGCGGCATCAGGCGCGTTTCTACTTCGCCATTCTGCAAGATGACGCGATTGACCTCATCTTCCACGGCGGCGATTTGCTCCGGCGTCATTGCCTTTTGATGGCTGAAATCAAAACGCAAGCGGTCTGGGCCAACGAAAGACCCTTTTTGGGTCACGTGATCTCCCAACACATTGCGAAGTGCTGCGTGCAGCAAGTGTGTGGCGGAGTGGTTGGAACGCGTGTGGGACCGCCTTGTATCGTCGACCTCCAGGAAAACGATATCGCCTTTGGAAAATGCGCCTGCCGTCACCTTTCCCACATGAACATGAAGATCGCCCGCGGCTTTACGCGTATCCGACACGACAAACTCCGCGCCGTCATTCCCGCGGATCACACCGGTATCGCCAATCTGGCCGCCAGACTCCCCATAAAAGGGCGTTTGATTGGTCACCAGGCTGGCTTCCGCGCCCGCCTCGATTTTATCGGTCAACGCCCCGCTCTCACTAAGCGCAACGACCTGCCCTTCGGATTCGGTCGCCGTGTAGCCAAGGAATTCCGTGGCGCCATTTTCCGATCGCACATCGAACCAGAAACTTTCATCCGCTGTTTCGCCCGATCCGGCCCATGCCGCGCGCGCCTCTGCACGCTGGCGCTCCATGGCCACATCGAACCCATCCTTGTCGACGCCGATGCCCCGATTGCGCAAAGCATCCTCGGTGAGATCCAGAGGAAACCCATAAGTATCGTAAAGCTTGAAGGCGAGTTCTCCGTCCAAACGGTCGCCTTCCTTCAGATCCCCCGCCGTCTCGTCCAGCAGCTTCAGGCCGCGTTCCAGCGTTTGGCGGAAACGTTCTTCTTCTAGTTTAAGGGTTTCAGAGATGAGCGTTTCCGCGCGGGCAAGATCCGGATAAGCAGTCCCCATTGTGCCCACCAGTGTGGGCACAAGCTTCCAAAGCAACGGTTCCGGCGCGCCGATCAAATGCGCGTGCCGCATGGCGCGGCGCATAATGCGGCGTAATACGTAACCACGACCTTCATTGGCGGGCAGAACCCCGTCCGCAATCAGAAAACTCGATGACCGCAAATGGTCCGCGATGACCCGGTGACTGGTGGCGTGCTGATCTTCTGGCGCGACACTCGCCGCTTCGATAGACGCGCGGATGATGGTCTGAAACAGATCCGTGTCGTAATTGTCGTGTACGCCTTGGAGAACAGCCGCAATACGTTCGAGCCCCATGCCGGTATCGATCGATGGTTTCGGCAAATCGCGCCGCTCATCCTTCGTGACCTGATCATATTGCATGAAGACCAGGTTCCAGATTTCGACAAACCGGTCACCATCCTCATCCGGGCTGCCTGGCGGACCGCCCGGAATGTTTTCACCATGATCGAAAAAGATTTCCGAACACGGACCGCAAGGCCCCGTTTCCCCCATGGACCAGAAATTATCACTGGTCGGTATACGAATGATCTTGCTGTCGGGAAAACCGCTGACTTTTTTCCAGATCGAAAAGGCCTCGTCGTCTTCCGCAAAGACGGTCACCACCAACCTGTCGGGAGAAATATCGAAGTCTTTGGTAATCAGGCGCCAGGCAAAATCGATCGCGCCCTCTTTGAAATAGTCCCCGAAGGAGAAATTCCCCAACATCTCGAAAAAGGTATGGTGCCGAGCCGTGTATCCCACATTGTCCAGATCGTTGTGCTTGCCGCCTGCGCGGACGCATTTCTGCGAGGACGCGGCGCGCACATAGTCACGTTTCTCGTGACCGGTAAAAACATTCTTGAACGGCACCATGCCCGCATTGGTAAACAACAAGGTCGGGTCATTGCGCGGCACGAGCGGACCTGACGGCACGGCCGTATGCCCCTCATTCTCGAAGAATTTGAGGAAAGCCGTTCGAATCTCGTTCAAGGTAGACATAAGGTTACATACCGCTTCTGCGTGCTGAAATCGATGGCCCCGGCGCGGCTTGTGAGATGGCTTTAGCTGGGACCATCAGAATACGGCTTTTACCCGGCGGAAAGAGGCTTTGTCCAGCCAACGGACCCCGCTTCGGAACCCTTTGCCCATCCCGAGCCATGGGCGCATGGGGTTCATCCAGATTCATCTGCACCCCCACCTAACTTCCCCTCGCGAGTGGGGCGAGGCGAAAACAAAAACGGGCCGCGTCGGGCCCCTGGGTCAATTTACAAAGTGGATCGGTCTGTGCCAATTCGAGGCGCTCCATCAAAAGCGCCTCCCTCGGACGTGATCATACCATGAGGGGGATAGGATTGCATCCGACACGGAACGTCTTGCCACCATGCCAATGGATCCTGGGATCCACATAAGAAAGGCGCCGCCAACGAGTGACGACGCCCTAGAGCACACAGTCTAATTTTTCGATTACCCAACTTACCTTCCGTCTAAGCGCCGGCTTCCTTCAGCATATCTGCGTCATCCTCGCCATCGTCTTTCACGGCTTCGGATGGCGGGAGATCGGCCACCACAAGGCCGGCATTCTCGCGAACGGCCCGTTCGATGGTTTGAGCAATATCCGGGTTTTCCGCCAGGAAGGTCTTGGCATTTTCACGGCCTTGACCAATCCGCTGACTGTCATGGGAGTACCAAGCGCCGGACTTTTCGATGACCCCGGCTTTCACGCCCAAATCGAGCAGCTCACCGGTCTTCGAAATACCTTCGCCATACATGATGTCGAACTCGATCATCTTGAAGGGCGGCGCAACTTTGTTCTTCACCACTTTCACGCGGGTCTGGTTACCGACGACCTCATCCTTGTCCTTGATCGCGCCGATCCGGCGGATATCCAAACGAACCGAGGAGTAGAATTTCAGAGCATTCCCGCCGGTGGTGGTTTCAGGATTACCGAACATCACACCGATCTTCATGCGGATCTGGTTGATGAAGACCACCATACAGTTTGACCGGGAAATCGATCCCGTCAGCTTACGCAGCGCCTGGCTCATCAAGCGGGCTTGCAGGCCCGGCAACTGGTCGCCCATTTCGCCTTCCAGTTCGGCCCGCGGCGTCAGTGCAGCCACCGAGTCCACCACCACCACGTCACAAGCACCGGAGCGCACAAGCGTATCGGTGATTTCCAAGGCCTGTTCGCCTGTATCCGGCTGGGAAATCAGGAGTTCATTGATATCCACCCCAAGCTTCCGGGCATAGACCGGATCAAGCGCATGCTCCGCGTCCACAAAGGCACAAATACCGCCATTTTTCTGAGCTTCCGCCACGCAGTGCAGCGCCAGTGTGGTCTTACCGGATGATTCCGGCCCATAAATTTCAACCACCCGGCCGCGGGGCAATCCGCCAATGCCCAAGGCGATATCCAGGCCCAATGACCCGGTAGGGATGGATTCAATCTCGACGACCCCTTCGGCCCCGCCAAGTTTCATTACAGAACCTTTGCCAAATGCCCGCTCAATCTGGCTGAGCGCGGCATCAAGGGCCTTCTTTTTGTCCATGGAATCGCCTTCGACGAGTTTGACTACGTTTTTCGACATGGTGCCGGGCCCCTCTTATTTCACAGCGGTGGAATCGATGCAACGGAGCCAATGTACATGTTTTGTTCCGATTAGCAAGAGATCATTTAAATAATTGAAATATATATCAAAATCAGAACATGTTTTTTGTTTGTTCCGCACAGGTCGAACATTGACAAAACGAGGCGCCAACGCGTTTTGCCAGGAATCACCCGGCGGTCTTCATGACCTCTTTCACCTTCTCCGCCAGCTGCTTCAGGCTGAACGGCTTGGGCAGGAAGGTGAATTCCTCTTCCGGGTCCAAATTCTTCTGGAAGGCATCTTCCGCATAGCCGGAAATGAAGATGATCTTGGCGTCCGGGCAGAATTCTTTCGATTCCCGCACAAGGGTGGGCCCATCCATTTCCGGCATCACCACATCACTGATGACGAGATCGATCTCGGCACCCTGCTCGCGCATCAGGTCCAGCGCAATATCGCCATTTGGCGCCTCAAGCACCGTATAGCCGCGTGTCGACAACGCCCGGGAGGCAAAGGACCGCACGGCCTCTTCGTCTTCCACCAGCAGAATTTTGCCCATGCCCGTGAGGTCCCGCTTGGCCAGGCTTTCCGGCGTGGGGGCGGCCTCGGTTTCCACCTTTTCGGCTTCCACATGCAGCGGCAAATAGATCTTGAAGGCAGTGCCCTTCCCAACCGTGCTTTCCGGGAAAATAAATCCACCCGTCTGCTTCACCACACCATAGACCATGGAGAGGCCAAGGCCGGTTCCCTGGCCCACTTCTTTGGTTGTGAAAAACGGTTCGAAGATTTTGCCCAGATCTTCTTTCGCAATGCCGGTTCCCGTGTCGGCCACTTCGATCATCACATAGTCCGCCGCCGGCATAAGGGCGTGGCCGAGCTTGCCCGCCTGCTCCTTCGAGATATTCTCTGTACGAATTGTCACTGTACCGCCATCGGGCATGGCATCGCGGGCATTGACGCACAGATTGATGATCGCTTGTTCGAATTGACCTTCGTCGATTTTTACCTGGCCTAGGTCGCGATCGTGTTTGATGTCGAGCGACACGTTCTCGCCCAGCAGCCGCTTCAGCAAATCCTTCAAATCGGCAATCGTGTCCGGCAACCACAACACGCTGGGGCGCAAGGTTTGCTGGCGGGAAAAGGCCAGCAAATGGCGCACCAAATTGGCCGCGCGATTGGCGTTCTGCTTAATCTGCATAATATCCGCGAATGACGGATCGCCAGGCTGATGCTTGGCAAGAAGAAGGTCGCAAAAGCCGATCATGGCTGTCAGCATGTTGTTGAAATCATGCGCGACGCCACCGGCAAGCTGCCCGACCGCCTGCATTTTTTGGGACTGCGCGAATTGCACCTCTAGGGTCTTTTGTTCCGTGGTGTCGATCAAATAGACAATTGCCGCCGTATCATCCGCCGCGTCCGGGTCGACCGCCCCCGGCAAGATCGATACTTGGCTGAACATGTCGCGCTGAGTGCTGAGCCGCAATTCACCAGGCAAATGCGACGCGTCCCCGTTGCACGCTGCGTCGAACGCCGACTGAACATCACTTTGAAACCCATCGTCGAAGAGCCCCATCAGAAGCTTGCCCGCCGCCGCATTGTCCCCCACCAGTGTCCGGCAGGCGGCGTTGGAGTGAGTTATCTTGCCTGTCGTATCGACCCAGGCGATGGCAATGGGCGCATTCTCAAGCACGTCAGCGGAAACTGCCGGACGCGAGGTCGGTATCGCCGCGGCATTCCCCTTTGCCGGTTCTGCTTGAACCAGCGCGATCCGGTTTTCTGCGTTTTCCCTATCCGGTACGATCATCACCGTTAGGTCTGCCGGGCCCGATTGAGTTGCCGAAAGCTGGGCTCTAAATACAGTTTGGCTTTCCTGCCCCTGAATGCCCTTCAGGCCAGGAAATAAATCCTGCCAAGCAGAGCCCAGTACTTGGTCATCATTCGCTGACTGGTTCAGCAGATCCCGCAAACGGTCATTCAGCCCTGTCACTTTCCCTTCAGCATCAAAAGCAAAACAGGGAATGGCCTGGTTTTCGAGCCAATGATCGGTGGTGGTGGGCGCTTTTTCGTCTTGCGCGCCGCTCACCTCACCCAGATCCGTTACCTGCCAGAGAAACATTGCTTCCTCTCGGCCAGCCCGCTGATCCAATTCCTGGTTTTCAATCCCTGCGCCAATGGGGCGTACTGAAATCCGAACCCGTCTACGCTGGCCACCTTCTTCAGGCAGAACAACGGTTTCCGCCGCATCACCACCGTCCAAAACATTCCTCGATAGGCGATACAGCGGGCCCGACACTTCAGGATACCCTGCAAACACACGGTCGAGGGGCAGCAAGCGGTCCATGGCGCCATCCATCGCCGAAGACCCCATCAAGGTACGGTAGGCGGGGTTGGCATAGAGCACCGCGCCATCGCCCCGCATGATGATCAGAGCGTCCGGAGAGGACTCTCCCAGCGCTCGCAACAAATCTCGCGTGGCCAGGCGCTGAGCCCCACCAACGGATACTTTTCCAGAGGCGAAGAAGGCCAGCAGCGTGACGCCCAAGACCACAATACCGCCCAGAAAGACGCCGCCCGCAGCACCCGTCTCATCAACGGCTGAAAAGGCAGCAAATGCGATGATGGCCACAATGGCAAGAGCCGCCGCGGCCCAATAATAGGGCCTGCCGCCGCGCTGTTCTCCGAACAATTCAAGGCTGTTGAACACCGTGGTTCCCCTGTTTTCTTCCGGCGCTATGCCAATGGCTGGCTCGCCTTGTTTTGCCGCCTCATCCACGATTCTTACTTATGGTTAAAAAACCTTAACGACTCCTTGCACCAGCCCGATTGGCGTTCTTTTGCATTACATAACTAATCACGGCCGCCACAGCCTTGTAGTGATCCGGCGCTATTTCCTCACCCATATCCACTGACGCATGGAGCGATCGGGCAAGCGGCGGATTTTCGACAATGGGCACATCATGTTCGTCTGCCATTTCGCGAATGCGCAAGGCCACTGCGTCAATCCCTTTCGCCACACAGACCGGCGCATGCATTGTGCCCGATTCGTAGCGCAGTGCGACCGCATAATGGGTCGGGTTGGTGATCACCACGGATGCCGTCGGCACTTCCGCCATCATCCGGAAACGGGCCCGCTCCATCCGGACCTGCCGCAGACGCGCCTTTACGGTGGGGTCCCCTTCCATCTGCTTGTGTTCGTCCTTCACCTCTTGTTTGGTCATGCGCTGGCGTTTGGTGAATTCGAACTGCTGATACGCGAAATCGAGAATGGCGATAACGGCCAAAACCGCCAAAACGCCGCCCATCATGCGCAGCGCAAGCTTTTCGATCGCGATGAGCGTATCCGTGAGCTCGAACCGCAAAATCGTCATGAGCAGCTCTTGCTCGGTCGCCACAATGAGCGTTGCGATCAGACCAACCAGTGTAAGCTTGGCGATGCCTTTGGCGAAGTTCACCAAGGCAGTGGATCCAAAGATCCGCTTAAAGCCGCTCATGGGCGAGATCTTCTCAAGCTTCGGCTTCATTTTTTCAGTGGTGAAGACCGGCTGGTGCTGGATCATATTCCCAAGAAGCGCCGCAAGGATGAACAAGCCGAGCGGAAAAGACAGGGCGGCAATCAGATCGAAAATCAAAATCCGGGCAGCTTCGACGATATGCTGGCCGTCCATCGGGATGAGATGGGGCGCCTCCAAGTAAGGCCTCAGGGCTGCGGTAAGTTTGGCACTGGTACCATCCACCATAAATGCCAGAGCTGCCGTTCCGGCCGCCAGAATGAACCAATTGGAGATCTCTTGCGACTTGGCGACATCGCCTTTTTCTTGAGCATCCTGCAGCCGTTTCGCAGTGGGTTCTTCTGTCTTTTGACTTTCATCTGGCTTATCGCTCACGAATTACACCGTAAACAGACTAAGTGTCTGCTCCACGTGTTCGAGAAACCAGATCATGATGGCACTGAGCGTCATCGCCAGAATGAGAAAGCCTGCCAGCAAGTTTGCCGGGATGGCCACAAAAAAGATCTGAACTTGCGGCATAAGCTTTGCCAACACGCCAAGGCCCAGATTGAATATCAACGCAAATGCTATCAGGGGCGCTGCCATCTGGATGGCAAGTTTGAACGTCCCGGCGACCGTTGCCGTTACCATCGCAGCGAAGTCTCCAACCGGTATCGCCGCACCGGGCGCAAACATGGTGTAGCTGTCGCGCATGGCCGCGATCATCAGATGGTGCATGTCCGTTGCGAAAATCAGCGTGATGCCCAAGATCGATAAGAACGTCGCCAGCAAAGCACTTTGAATGCCTTGTGTAGGGTCGAAATTCTGCGCGAATGCCAGACTGGTTTGGAAACCCATGGTGAAACCGGCCGTATGAAGGGCCGCCATGATCAAACGCGCCGCCCCGGCGATGAAGATACCGACGATAAATTCCGTTCCGAACAGATAAAACATTCCGGCCACAGTTGCGGGCTGTGGGGGATATGTACCTGCGACCAGCGGCACCATAACGAATGTGATCGTCAAGGCAATCATCAGCCGTATGCGGACGGAAACGGTCGATTCGCTAAACGCCGGAAAGACCATCATCATCGTACCTAGCCGCATGAATACAGCTAAGAAAATGTATGGCTGGTAGATAAGGTCGTCTAGGAATGTAAGCGGGATCTGCACGCGCCCACTATGCTCCGAATCCCGCTATCTGGGCCATCAATCGGGCGGAAAAATCACCGAGCATCTGCCCCATATAGGGCAGCATAATCAAGAGCGCAAAGAAGATGGCGATAATTCTGGGCACAAACACAAGCGTCATCTCTTGCACCTGTGTCAGGGCTTGCAGAAGCGCAATTGCCAAACCGATCACCAGGGCAAGGACCATCATTGGGCCCGCTATCCACAGCAATACCCAGATCGCCTCCCGGGCTATATCTAAGACTTCCCCACCTGTCACTTCGACCCCCAAACATTCTTGTTATTAGATCGGCATTTTCACGACGTCTTGATAAGCGGCGATCATCCGATCACGTACCGATGTGACGGTCTCGAGCGTCATTTCAGCGGTGGTGATCGCGGTGACAACATCGATTAACGGCGCTTCGCCGTTTACGGCTTGCGTCATTTTTTGTTCACTGGCCCGGCCCGTGTCGACCACTTGATCAACCGCGCCCTGGACCAGTTCGGCAAAACTCGGGCCCATGTCTTTGGCGCCCGAAGCCGGTGCCGCAGAACCGTTTGCGATTTTGGCATACGCCGCCGCAGCGCTTGTGGGATCAATTGTCATGACTGTCTCTCCTGCCTATGCCGTGTCTATCGGCGTAGTAGTTCCAGTGTTTGACCGATCATCGAACGCGTCGATTTGATCACGTTCATATTGGCTTCGTAGCTTCGCTGCGCCTCGCGCATATCGATCATTTCCACAAGGCCATCGACGTTCGAAGTCTTGATGTAGCCATCCGCATCGGCGGCCGGGTGGCCGGGGTCGAGTTTCTGGCCGAAAGGCGACTTGTCATATGTGACCTTCGCCAGCTCAACCCGATTGAAGCCCATCTCGCGATCGAGCTCGTTCTTGAAAACAGGAACTTTCCGGCGATACGGATCGCCGCCCGCCTTGTCCGCCGTGGAATCTGCGTTTGCGATGTTCTCGGCGATAATCCGCATACGGCCGCTTTGGGCGGTCATGGCCGCCGCAGCCAATTTAATCGACTTAAAGAAATCCATATGAAACCCTCACATCACTAACGCTGACCGCCGCCAAGGGCGATGCGGAGCATGCCGATGCCTTTGGTGTAGAGGCTGGTTGCCGCTTGAAAGTCGGCCTGGTTCGCGGAGATTTTGAGCATTTGATCTTCCAGCACCACAGAGTTGCCCGACGGGCTCACCTGTGTATCCGGAGCGCTTTCAACGCGATAAGGCGATGCCGGAGACGAAGGTCTTATTGGAATATGTGACGCATGCGTCGCCTGCGGCGAAACGCTCGGCTGTGGTGGCCGAACCAAATCACCAAAGGAAACCTTCTCAAGATCACGCGCTTGATAGTTGGGCGTGTTCGCATTGGCTACATTTTCCGCCAACACGTGCTGCCGTTCCTGCAACCAATTCATCTTTGTTCGAAGAATATCGAAAATCGGCGTATTGAGTAGCTTCATAGCTGTCCGACCGTTCCCTGTTTTACACAAACGCCCATGCGCAAATCCGCAGCGCCAAATTGATCCGTAGACTGTATTATTTTGTTAGGATCTATGATTTTTCACTTATCGATTTTGTCGGCAACCGATTAAAACTGTATTAATCGGGCACAAATTGCCCAGTGCTCGTGGCCTCAAGCACCACATCAACAGCCATTTTCTCAAAAACTTCTTCAGGCGATACGCCGCCAAACAACGTATTTAGGGAGACAGGGGTTTCGGGTGCTACATTTATGGTTAATGCTTCCGGCGACCCGACAAAATCACGAAGCGCTTCAGCTGCCATCGTTACTTTCGAGGAAGCTGCTGCTTGATCTGTATCAACGGAGATCATCCATGTCACAAGGTCCTGCGGACGGCGTTGGGTGTCGCGCACCCACTTCTCACTAAGCTTGGACACAATTGAATGATCTTCAAAACGCGCTTGCGCGCCGACCACCTGCGAATGCTGCAAGCCAGACACAAAATCCGCAATGGCATCCCAGGATGGATTAATGCCCGACAATTCAGCATTCAGATCGAGTGTCGCTAAATCTGGCGCTTTGATGGCCCCATCCTTAATCGTCAAGAGGCCCGAGTTGCGGTCGAAGATATAGGCAAGAGAGACGTCCGCCGCGATGGCGCCAATACCTGAATCGCGCAAATATTCCCGAACCGTATCGGACTCCAGCGCATCCACTTCCAACGACAGGTCCAACAGTTCCAAGCGCGCCGAAACGGGTATACGTCCCAATTGGGTATAAGTAGCAACTTTGCCATCAGGAATTCGAAGGATTTCGATATCAGGCGTGTGCAAGGAGAAATCAGCAAACTCCACCAGGTCGAAGATAAGTGCCTCTGGTGCCGCCACGTCATTGTCATAGCCCGCCGCCGCGCTCACCACTTCACGGGCATTTAATGTCTGTATCGAAACGGATTGCACCGTGATGCCGTTCCCCACCCGCCATTGGGCGACGGCATTTCGCACTTTGACATTCGCAACCTGACCTGCCGCAACGTCTACCGCCTCGATTTCGTCAATCGATGCGGATATGGGCACGGTACTTTGGTTCCGGAAAAAGACTTCCTGGGCGGATGCTGAATCAGCCGTGCCCGCCAAAACGAGGAAGGCAAGCACAGACGCATAACTGCCATTTCGAAACGTGTCCGGATCGAACCACTGATGGTAATCATCGGCGCCCACATTTTTCAGTCCAATGGTCTTGACCGACAGAACATCTTGACCGGTCCTTAGTTGAAGCCCCTCCAATAGCAAGGAAGCGGCAAAATGCTTGGGCGCAGGCGACTGAATGATCTCTTCGGAAGAGCGGCCCAGATATAGATCTACAAATCGATCCGTATGGACATCACTCAACGCCATCCGATCGACGGAAAACCCGATCTGCCGGCCATCCATATCTTTGGCGATGGATAAGTTTTCGACGACGAGACCGTCCCGCCCTTCGGTCAACTCAACTGCCGACGCCGTTCCGCCAGCATGCGTTAGACCGCGCTTGAAAACATATACCAAGCGGTCACCAGGATCTTTCGGCAGAACAGGGGCAATAACCGGCTGCAGCAGCATCGCGATGCCGATCACCGCACCGAATGCAAACCAGGTTACGGAAACTCTTAGACTATCCATTCGTCCGTCATTACTCACCACACTGAACGAAGGAAAGAATCGCAGAATAGGGTTTATGCGTGATTACTTTTTGCCTGCGTACGAGACAATTACTAGCATTTTCGTCAAATACGTGACGTTCCGTTAACCGTTTAACGTCATCTTAAAGCTCGCTCATCACTGTGGTTTTGAGACGGCAAAAAGCCGCGATCACAGCACACGTCGATTCGAGAGGGCACCGCGCGTTTATGGAAATCTTTGAGTTTTTGCGATTTGCATCGGCGCTGGTCTTCGTCTTGGCCCTTATTGGCAGCCTTGGCTGGATGGTACGCCACTTTAAACTTGCCGAAAGGTTTGCAAGTTTTGGGCCGGCAACACGACGCCTGAAAGTTATCGAATCCTTACCTCTGGATCCCCGCCGCCGCCTTTTGATCGTACGGCGTGACGACACAGAGCACCTATTGGTCACAGGACCTTCGGGAGAAATAGTCGTCGAAACCCATATTATACCGCCTGCGGAGAATAACACCGCACCCGTCGCTATTGAATCGATGCGCGAAGATACTGACAGCCGCCCCACTGAAGAAACCCCAAGACTGCAAGGGGATGCTGCGTGACATTAACGAGTGGTTTATCTCTAACGCTTCCTTTGCGGCATATCGCTGCGATTATCTCCGCCACACTCTTTTTCAGTCTGCTACTGGTTTCGCCTGCTACAGCTCAGGAAATCAATATCGATCTGGGGTCCGAGAACGGCAATCTGACGGACCGTGTGGTTCAGCTTCTTGCCTTGCTGACAGTCCTGAGTCTTGCACCGTCGATATTGATCATGGTGACATCCTTTGTGCGGATCGTCGTTGTTCTTTCGTTGTTGAGAACGGCACTTGGCCTTCAGCAAAGCCCACCAAACCCGGTGGTGATCAGCCTTGCACTGTTCCTGACAGCCTTCATTATGGCGCCGGTATTTTCTGTCTCTTATGAAGAAGGCATCGAGCCTTACATCAACGATGAAATCGAAGTAAACCAGGCCTTCGAGAAAGCATCAGATCCATTTCGGACATTCATGCTTGCAAACGTGCGCGAGAAAGACCTACTGCTTTTCGTAGATCTCGCGGACTCAGAACCGATTGCCGAACCCCAGGAGACGCCTTTCCACGTCCTGATCCCCGCTTTCATGATCAGTGAATTGCGGCGCGCCTTCGAAATCGGCTTTCTTATTTTCATTCCATTTCTTGTGATCGACATGGTGATTGCATCGGTGCTCATGTCCATGGGTATGATGATGCTGCCACCCATCATCATTTCATTACCGTTCAAGCTGATCTTCTTTGTGCTTGTGGACGGCTGGCATATGATCGCCGGCAGTCTGGTGCAAAGCTTCAAAGTGATATAGCGCTTTTTCTCTAACGGTTTCAGGTGAAGTACCAAGAGCGTATTTGACGTTTCACCACCCAAGTCTTTTATCAAAAAATGGCTTGGGGTACTCTTGCGGTTCAATCGAAGCCAAAAGCGCCCTATAGCGTTTCCAGGTGAAGTGCCAATATCCGACATTGGCGGTTCACCGTCCGGAAACGCGCTAAAACAAAGACTTAGGGCACTTTTGCGATTCTATGAAAACCAAAAGTGCCCTAGTTCAATGCGCTAAGCGTTTGATTGTCATACCGCCGCTTCACATCATTGATGAACGCATCCAGTGTGGATGTGTTCGCGATGCTTTTTATCAGCTCGGTGAACTCAAGGCCGTTCCGTTCGATGCCCTTTGTAACAATGTCAAACGAGCTGGCGTCGACACTTTCAGACATGACACCCAGGTAGCGCTCGCGAAGGCGCGCCAAAGCAAATTCATCTTCTTCCAGCGAATACCCGATGGCCGCGCGCATCACGTCGAGACGTTCTGCACGGGAAAGCGGCTCGTAATTTTGCCACCGTGTCCCAAGCAACTTTTCATACGCACGTGCGGCCGTCCTGAATTCACCCAACTGCCAGCTAATGTCCGCGCGCAGCCTTTTCGCTTCAACACTGGTGTCATCCGTTAGGATGTCCATCGCCTTTTCACCAAATCCAAGCTCCGCCAACGCGCGTGCCTCAAGCAGTCGCCGTTGGTCAATCAGGACTGTCGGCAAACGGCCCTGCCGCGTTTTACGGATGGTCAACAAGGCCGCTTCAGGCTTCCTATCGCGCAGATACACCATGGCAAGACGTGCCGCCACCTGGGCTTTTGCAACGCCATGAAGTCGATTTTCCACCTGGTGGTTCAAGAGATCAGCGGCCTGTTCAAGCAGATCCACCTCCGCCAAACGATCCGCCAGTCTGCGGATCATATCGTCGCCTTTTCGCCCGATCGGCGTCAACTCGCGATAGTCATAAAACAGGGCAAGCGCTTGGATCGGCGGAATATTATCCGCTTCGCCATCCAGATAAAGCGATGCGAAAGCTTCCGACATGTCATCCGTCACTTTCCGGGCCAGTTTTTCGTTCGGATAGTGCATGACCGCTGTTCGCAAAACAGCAAAGCCATCCCGGTAGCGGTTCTTGTCAATCATCATATTGCCAAGCTCGGACAATACGGCCAGTTCCAACGCATCGCCGCGCCATTGAAAACGCAAACCGTCTAGACGGTCGATAGCTTCGTCCTTACTGATAGCACCAACGCGAGTCAGCAGTTTCGTTGCTTCAAACTGAGCCTGCACACTTACCGGCAGGTCGCTTGATTTGGCTGCGTCGTCATAGAGTTCGATGGCGGCATCGCTATTGCCTTCTGCTTCCAACGCCCGTGCATGCGCCAACTTCACTCGAGGATCGACAATATGACCGTCGTCAGATGTTGGAATTTCCGCGAGATACGTGCGGGCAGCATCGATCATTCCTAGATTCAAATGCGCATTTGCTGCGGACAACGCAAATCTTTTGCGCCATGCTTGCGGATACTCGGCAAGAACAGGCTTCGACCGGTCGAACCGGGCACCAGCCACTTTGTCTTTACCAAGACGGTGTGCCGCAAGGCCCTGCCAAAGGCCTGCATCAGCGTCGTTTTCAAGAAGGCGGTGTTCAAGGTCTTTTTCTGCCTCCTTAGTACGTCCCAGGAGCAGACTAGCGACGCCGCGAATTGCCCGAATGGCGGCAGTGTTCTCGGAATTCGCATTGTCTTGCTCGATCATCGAAATGATGCCCAGCGCTTCCGTCGGCAACTGATGCGCCACATAAAACCGCGCGAGGTCGAACCTTGCTGCTTCCAACTCGGGCCCATCCGCCACAGAAACCGCAAGTTGGAGTTCTTGACGACGTTCCGCAAACTCCAGCCCGGTTTTCCATCCTTCCACATCTATGAAGGCCGGACGTGACACGAATTTCAGGATAGATTCACCGGTCCCCCAAATGGTGCGGTCCGGCGTAGATAAAGACAGTCCCGAGAGCGAGCGCACGACAACATTGCCTTCCGCGTCGAGACCAACGAATAGATCATCGACGGCCGATTGAACGGCCACCCCATGAGCGGTTTCGATCAGTTCGAAATCTACATACTTTCTCGTGACGGGAATGCCGCGAACAGCCGGCGTGGCGGTTGCCACTGCAAGATCATCGCCAATTTCAGGGTCACGAATCCAATAGACTGTCGCAGGCTTTCCAAGCTCAAGAATGACTTTCGTATTTGCCGGCGTGGCCGCGAACCCGCTAATCGGCACGCCCCCGCGAGGCGGCCTTTTTTCTTCCGTGAAAGTAATAATCCATTTTGGGCCGGAGCTATCCACTGAAGCGAATGTTCCTTCGGGCACACGCAGCCGAAGGACGGTCGCCTGAGGAACGTCCAACTCTGAAATGTTGGCGATGTGCTGCCTTACACGCCGATCGATGGCCGAAAGATCAATCGCCGCCTCTTCAGAGAAAACGATCCAGAAATGATCGCCACGGCGGAACATGGCACCTTCCACCTCATGCGGCCAAGGAAACTCCAGCCGGGTTTGTTTCGGATGGGCTGTCACGTCCACACGAAACGTAGCCTCCTTGGACGCAGCTGAGGTGGATCTTGTTTTTCTTGGCTTCGGTGCGTCCGTGTTTTCGACGACCGGTCCTTGCGTAACGTCACTCGTCGGTGTTTTACGTGCCGGTACATGAAAGTCTGCATCATTGGTTGCCTTTTCCTCTGCAACTTTCAGGCTTTTTCGCGGCGCGGCTTCCTGAATGGAAGGTTTTGCGTCCGCCGGTGTGTGAGCAGCTACTTCAGCCGCATCCGTCTTGTGTGTGTCCGCTTGATCTTTCTGAGCGTCCACTTTGTCATGCGGGTCGTGTTGAGCTTTTTCAGTATGCTCCGGCCCAACCGGCTTGTGTGGTTTTTCTGATTTGAGAGCGACATCCAGTTTTCTTTTCTTGGGCCACAGATCGACAGCAATCTTTGTCCCGTCACGGAAATGCTTGACCTCGACGCCGGGTTCGATCTGAAAATCTACATACAGTGTCTTTTGCTTGTTCCGGTAACTCGCATCGAGAACAAACTTGGGCGGATCAACGCGAAAGCGGCTCAGTTTAGGCCTCGCATTCTTGTCGAACTTTAGCGTTACCTTGTCGCCAACCTCAGACAACTCATAACCGACATTTTCCGGCCACTCAAAAACCATCCGGGTGAACTCTTGATGTTCACCCAACCGCACGTCCAAAGCCAGATAAGGCGGTGGAGGGTCGAATGCGTCGATCTTAAATCGTTCGTCTGACTCTGTGCCAAGCGCTGCGATCGACTTTTCCACAACATCCAGATCCGGCGCGGTGCCATAGAAGGGTGGAGGTGGATTTCGCCAATAGAGAGGCAAAAGGTCTAACGCCAGCTGATTATCGACAACCGCGGTAAAGAGCTTTAGCTCACCCTTTAAGGCCAAACGAAGGGTTTTGTTCTCATTGTCTTGCCGAACCCGCGAGACGTAAGGCTTCAACCTGTCCCGCAAGTATTTTAAGTCTGTCGAGAACGAGTCTTCAAAGTAAATAACCAGAACACCATTCTCAATCTCGGCAGTGGCACGCGGCCGATCCGGCCAATTGAAGACCAGCCGGATGTATCCATCCTTGTCGAAAACCTCAGTCGCAATGTCGAGCTTCGCGACTGCGGACGACGCAAAGGCGGCAGCGCCCAAGAACAGAGCCAGTGCCATTGTTACGAAGTGGCGCAAGCGGAACATCATTATCGACGCCCCGTTCTAATTCGCAGAGTCAGTTCAGATCCGTCTTCGTTAAGCCCCTCTCTCGATGTCGGTGCCCCCACGAAGATGGACATCTCACCCGTATAACCAAGACGCTTTAGTTGCTGGAAGACTGCTTCGCCTTCTTTCAGAACCGATGTGATTTCCGATGTTTCCAACTGTGACACGGATTGCGGCGCAGCGACGAAAACATCGATTGGTTCTCGCAGGGTTTCCAGAAACGCGGTCAGGGACCGGGCAAATTCTCCACCGGTTGCTTCCTCTTCACTATCTGTCAATGCTGCGAAATCGACCGAGACAAGTACATCGTCTGCATTGCGGACTGCAGATATGATTCCCGTTCCGACCTCTTTCTCGAAGCGGGACGAAATCAGCGCTACCAGGTACCCTGCCCTTGTGTTCAGTTGGGTACTATTATCGGAAACAAGGCCTCTAGAAGGATTTCGTTCAGACCGGTTTGCTTCCGCGAGCGGGATAAGTTCCGACGACAAAGACGTCACAACATCGGCCAAACTATCCGAGTCGAAGTCTGACATGGAGAAAATCAGCACAAAGAATGCTAGCAGCAGCGCCATCAAATCGGCAAACGTGATCATCCAGGTGTTTCTACCCGGTGTGCTCAGAGCGGAAACGGCGCCATGGTGACCATTTTGGAGCGTTGAGAAAATCATCGGGCGCCCTCCGGCCCAACTTCCCTGCTGTTTATGTCCTGCGCCCGGATGACCAAGGCAATCGTTTGAGCATCTTGGCGAGAATACCCGATAAACACCGCAGCCGGTCCGGTACCGCTTCCAGCTATGAGCCCATTGATTGTTTGCGCCCGGCGCAAATCGAAATCGCTGACCCAGCTTTCATTATCCTGCATTGTTCCAGATCGGGGGACAGAGATGAGCACGGAATTACGCACAGTGTGTCCAGACAGGATATCTCCGAGACGGGCGAGCGCACCCCGCGCATCTGCTTTTATGGCAGCGGTGTTCCGGTAAAAGAGAAGATCTGCCTCTAGATCAATTCGCAGGTCCTTGCCATCGTTACCGAGCTGAAATTGGGCCTTGGCAAATGAAGCGGAAAGCTCACTTTTCGCGTCAGCGATAGATTTCTGTGCAGGTGTCAGGTCTACTTCTTGGCTAGAAGCGGCCTCTGTCCCAACTGACTTGTTTTGGAAGAGCGTCTCCTTCACGCTGGCGATCGCAGCAGACGATTTCGGCTTACTGATTTCCGACGCGTTCACCAGCACGATGAAGAAGCCAAATATCACGAGGTACAATGACAAATAGACATTGGTTCGCGGATCCGTCACGCGGCCTCGAGTCACTGGTTGAATGTGGTCGTTCAATACGTCCATGACGCGTTACGCGACACCGCCCCTTTCTGCTTCGCCCCCCAATGAAATTGATTGGCTTTGAGCACATCGGGGACACCATAAACTTAGGTTTTTGGCGTAAATGGCGGGTTAAGAACTTAGGAAGATTAACGATTGATTCAGTTTACCGATGAATCGAAATCTTGGATCGCCGCAAGTTCTACGGTCAGCCGTTGTGCTGCATCCGCCTTCATTTTTGCCAAGACCGCCGCGATCTTCTGTTCTTTCATGCGTTGCGCGACCGGAACCAAGACTTCCATATCGAGCGTATCAAAGATTCGAGCTGCGTCCTTGGCCTTCATGGTTTCGTAAACCTTAACGAGGCTCGCAATCTTCTTCTCATCTTCCTCTTCTTTTTGAACCAGAAGGGACTGAATCTTTGCCTCGATTTCCTTGAGCTCGGCGACACGCTTCTCGACGCGCTGTTCTGCAGCCACCAGCAGCTGCTCACGCATTTGAATTTCGCGCTCACGGGCTTCCAACTGGGTCCGCCGATCCCCTAGCTGTTGAAGCACCTCTATTTCAGAACGGCTGTAGAAAGACGAGTCACGACTATCTTCCCGTTGCGCCACTCTCTTTGGGGCCCCATGAGATTTTTCCTTTCCATGAGCGTCGCCACTATGACCGGCATCTTCCGCATGATGCTCATTTGTCTCGTGATCCGCTTTGTGACTTTCGGACTTGTACGCTTCGTCTGCCGACGCCGTGTGAGTTCGCACCGGTTCTTCGGCAACGGCTGTGCCGATACCCGTCACAAAGGCGTTCATTCCGGTCCAAAGACTAATCGCCTTCAAACCAAACAGCATAACTGCCGAAAGCATCAATACCGGGAGAAGCCGTACACGTATCGACATCCTGTCTACTCCTGCTGTCACTGCGTGCGATCGCCCCTATCGCACTTGCCGAAGGGCTTTCAGAAGCCCCGCTTCTACGGGGTTCGGTGTATTCTCACCGTCTTGTGGCCGTTCAGCCAGCCTTACACTTCTTTCCCCAGCGCTACCCCCTTTGATGCCCGTTGGCCGGTCCGCCAGGCGTTCCGCAATGCTGTTGCCTGACTGAACCATCAATGAAAGCTCATCCGCGAGGCCTTGTGCCTTGCCGATACGTTCTTCAAGGATACGGGCGGTATCTCCGGCATTGGCCTTTAAATCCAAGATCGTGGTCTGCGCCCGGCCGATGGAGGCATTTAGATCCTCTACGACTTTTTGCAGTTCCTCCCGTCCGGACCTTAGGGCCTGCAAACGACGATCAAGCACAAAGCAATAGCCGATCGTCATCACCAAGAGGATGGCGACAATGCCCTCCAAAATCATACCAAATGGCATCTACAAAGCTCCCTAAAGCTCTTCGCTCACTTCACGCGAGATGCGCTCATCAACGCGCACCGCCACGTGAGATCCCAGCCTGCCCATACGCCCCTCCAGGAGAGGCACACCACCACAACGCAGCTGCACTGCGGATTCCGGTGCCGTGTTCAGGACGATGGTCTGCCCCACTTCCAAATTCATAACGTCATTGAGCGACATCACTTGCTCATCCAACACCGCATCGATCTGCAATTTGGTCGACCACAATTCGGTCGCAAGGTGGCCTTCCCAGATGCTGTCGCGGCCGAATTTCTCGCCCATAAACATCTGTATGAGGACTTTTCGGATAGGTTCGAGCGTCGCGTAAGGCAGCAGCAGTTCGATGCGGCCGCCTCTGTCCTCCATATCAATCCGCAGCTTGACGAGAATGGCAGCATTCGCCGGACGTGCAATGGCAGCAAATCGCGGATTTGTTTCAATACGCTCCAGTTTAAAATTAACCGGAGACAGTGGTTCGAAAGCGGCCTTCATATCTTGAAGGACAACTTCGATCATCCTGCGAACGAGCGTTCTTTCGATCGTCGTATAAGGCCGGCCTTCGATGCGCATGGATGCCGTCCCGCGGCGGCCGCCCAACAACACATCGACGATCGAGTAAATCAGGTTGGATTCGACCGTGAACAAACCGTAATTGTCCAGCTCTTCAGCGCGAAATACCGACAGGATGGCCGGTAACGGAATGGAGTTCAGATAATCGCCAAACCGGATGGCGGAGATGTTGTCCAAACTGACTTCCACATTGTCCGACGTAAAATTCCTGAGCGATGTTGTCATCAACCGCACCAAACGGTCGAAGACGATTTCCAGCATCGGCAATCGTTCGTAGGACACCAATGCAGAATTGATGATGGCCCGAATACCACCACCTTGGCCGGCCACATCGTCGTCCATATCGAAGCCCAGAAGGCTGTCGATTTCGTCCTGATTGAGGATGCGTTCTTCATCGCCATCGTCAGCGGCCATTGCCGCTTCCATGGACTCTGCGGCGGCGTCTTCACCCTCGGCCGCAACTTCCTCCGACGGTGTTTCCGCTTCTTCTTGTGGCGTTTCTTCTTCTGACATAACTGCCGTTGCGCCCCTTACTGGACGATGATTTCCTTAAACAGAACGTCTTGAACCGCAACATTCTGGAGTGAGAGATTGATGCGTTTCAAAAGTTCTTCCCGCATCCGATAGATACCGGCGGACCCGTTGAGGTCTTCCAGCCTGAGCTCACGCAAATAGACCTGGAAGTTGTCGATGATGCGCGGCATTACCACTTCAACCTTATCGACCGCCGCTTGGTCCGACAGCTCAAGCGCAATTCTGAGTTTGAGGTATCGCGTTTCCCCGTCTTCGGCGCTCAAATTGACCAAAAGATCTGGCAAATCATAGAAGACCAGTTCGTGCTTCGGCTCAGCGTGTTCCCCATGCTCGCCATGTTCTTCGCCGTGGTCGCCTTCGGCATGTTCTTCTTTACCGCCGCCAAGGAAACCGAGGAAGTAGGCAGCCCCAAGACCAACCACAATCAGAACGACAGGCACACCAGCAAACAAAATCAGTTTGCTCATGCCGCCTTTCTTTTCTTCTTCCTGCCCTTCGCCTTCCGGCAGCTCTTCGTTTTCTTCCGCTTCTTGAGCTTGATCTTCCGCCACGATGAAATCCAACAGTTTACGGATGATTTACCAAAAGCACACACCGAGCCCGATGGATGCTTCGCTCAAATTAGACAGTGTGGGTTAATGTTTGGTTCAAACATCTCACCGGTAATTAATGCCGGGCAAACACTTCCATTTCCGCGGCACCGCCGCCTTTGGCCACACCGCAAGCAATTGAGTTTCCTGACATTTTTCATTTCGCCTGGCCTGGCACAGCTCTTGCGCTCTGAGTTCCCGACTACGGCCAAGAAGGAAGCTGCACGATATGGAAAATGCCATTCTCGTCGCGATGTCCCATCAGATTGCGAATAGACGCAGTCTCGACATCGTCGCAAACAACATCGCGAACATGAACACCACCGGCTTTAAGGCCGAAAATGTGCTGTTCGAACAGATCCTGCAGGAAGTGGGGTCCGGCAACGAAGTTGGCAACACGATTTCATTCGTTCAAGACAAGTCCGTGTACCGGAACTTTTCTGACGGCGCCCTGACGCAAACCGGCGGTGCAATTGATGTAGCTCTATCCGGGCCCGGATTCTTCGTTGTCGATACACCGCAAGGCCAACGCTACACCCGCAACGGTAACTTCCAATTGGGTGAAGATGGCAGCCTGGTCACGTCCGAAAAACACCCTGTTCTCGACATTAATGGCGAACCGATTGTCATAGGACCGGATGAAGCGAACATCGAAATTGCCAAAGACGGCAGCATCGAGACGTCATTTGGCCCCAAAGGGATGCTGAATGTTGTGACGTTCGACAACATAAACGACATGCGCAAAGTCGGCAGCAGCATGTATGAAACCGATCAAGAGCCCTTTCCGGCGGACAATGTGACCGTTCACCAGGGAATGATCGAAACTTCTAACGTCCAGCCGATCCTCGAAGTCACCAGAATGATCGAATACTCCCGCGCCTATCAATCGGCAGCGAGTGTGATTTCCGATGCGGAAGATTTGCAGCGCCGTGCGGTCGATGAACTTTCCGGCAACAGTTAACAGAATTTGAACAGCGTACCCAAGGAAACAGAGACATGAAATCACTAAGTATTGCAGCGACGGGCATGCTGGCTCAGCAGCTTAACGTTGAGGTTATTTCCAACAATATCGCGAACCTCAATACCACCGGCTTCAAACGTCAGCGCGCCGAGTTCCAAGATCTGATTTACGAGAACATCGAACGGGTCGGTACCAGTTCGTCGGAGGCCGGCACGATCGTTCCGGCAGGCATTCAAGTCGGTACCGGTGTGAAGGCCGGATCCGTCTACCGCGTCACGGATCAAGGAAACTTGGTTTCCACCGAGAACGAACTCGATGTAGCGGTTCAAGGCCGTGGCTTCTTCCGCGTTCAACTGCCTAATGGGCAAGACGCCTACACCCGCGCGGGCTCATTCGCCACAAGCCCAGATGGTCAACTCGTAACCTCCGAGGGTTATGTGGTGCAGCCGGCTATTACCATTCCGCAGGATGCAATAGACATTGCCATTAGCGCGACGGGCAGCGTGCAGGCGGTTATCTCCGGACAAGTGGCTCCGCAGACGGTCGGCCAGCTTCAACTATCTAATTTCTTCAATGAATCCGGTCTCGAATCCATCGGTGACAACCTTTTCCTCGAAAGCGCCGCATCCGGAACGGCGACGACAGGCGCCCCCGGCTCCACTGGATTTGGAACAATCCTTCAAGGGTTCCTCGAAACGTCCAATGTGGACCCGGTTTCAGAAATCACCGCACTGATCACAGCCCAACGGGCCTACGAAATGAACGCCCGGGTGATCAGCACATCTGACGAAATGCTCCAAGCCACCGCAAATCTAAGGTAGGTGTAAAATGAACAGACAGTTCAGAAAATTCACGATTGGCATTCTCACCGCCATAACAGCTTGCGGGTTAGCCCCACAAGCTTTGGCAGAGATTATGCTGAAGAAATCCATTGTCGTTCAGCAAGACTTCGTCACCTTCGGCGACCTTTTCGACGATGAGAGTTTCCTAGATAACGAGGAAGCACGGCTGGTTCGTATCGCGCGGTCTCCGGCCCCCGGCAAGCTTTCCCAGCTGAGCCCTGGGCGCGTTCGTGCCGCAGCCGCAAAACACGGTTTGCATTGGCGCAATGTGGAGCGCGTGCAACGGATTTCCGTAAAACGCGCAAGCGATACTATTTCATCGGATGAAATCAAAGCTGCGGTCGCCAAAGCGATCGAAGAGCGCGGTGTGTCTGGCAAAATTCAGGTAAAGCTTCCATCTCAAAGCGCCAAGCTTCATGTGGCCAAGGGATCTGCGCCAGAACTGGTCGTACGTCTCGACGATTTCGATCCCGCCCGCAAATTCTTCCGGGGAGAACTTGCGGCCATCAATGAAGACGGCCAGGAAACAGTCCTCAGAATTTCCGGACGTGCCATCAGTGTCATGAGCATCCCAGTACTCAATCAATCTGTGCGTCCAGGCGACGTCATTTCCGACGGCGATATCGAATGGGTCGAGTACCCGTCGGACCGGGTGAGCGGCAATATGATCACCGATGCAACCCAACTGGTTGGCATGTCCCCGAAAAGGTCCTTGCGCACCTCTTTCCCCTTGCGCACCGGCGATGTGCGGCTGCCGATCGTTGCGCCAAAGGGGTCCGCTGTCACCGTCCTATTTGATCAGCCAGGCATCAGCCTGTCGATCAGTGGCCGTGCCATGGAAGATGGCGCCCGTGGTCAACTCATTCGTATTCAAAATCTAAGGTCCAATCGCATTGTCGAAGCGGAAGTGATCGGTCCCGGCAAAGTCCGGATTGCCGGAACCTCTTTTAGGCCGATCTAATTCAACTCGTTAGAGGAAGAAGTCATGCTTTTACTGAACAGAACTGCGAAACGCTTGCTTACCATCACCTCCGTCTGCGTCGCTCTCGGTGCCTGCAGTGCCGTGGACCGGGTCAAGAATATCGGCGAAGCGCCGGAACTTGCCCCAGTCGGGCAGCCGCCGGCCCCCAACCAAAATACATATGAACAAGTCCAACTGCCTATGCCCCGTGCGGAACGCGTCGTGTACGAACCAAATTCACTTTGGCGTTCCGGTGCCCGGCAGTTCTTCGAGGACCAGCGTGCCTCGAATATTGGCGACATCCTGACGGTCAATATTGATATCAATGACGAGGGCTCCGTGAGCAACGCCACGGCCCGCAGCCGCAGCAGCGCCGAAGATTCTGACCTCACGAACTTTCTTGGGTTTGAAGGCAGCCTGGCGAGTGTATTGCCCGACAGCTACAGTCCATCCGCCGTCGTGAGCTTAGGATCGAATGGCACCAGTTCCGGTCAAGGCACGGTTGACCGTAGCGAGGAGATCCGCCTTTCCGTCGCCGCCATCGTGACGCAAGTCTTACCGAACGGCAATCTTGTGATCCAGGGCCGTCAGGAAGTACGTGTCAATTTCGAAGTGCGAGAGTTACTGATCACTGGCGTCGTGCGGCCAGAAGACATTACGGCCACAAACACGGTCGGCCACACCCAGATTGCCGAAGCACGCATCTCATATGGTGGCCGTGGCCAGATTACGGATCTGCAGCAGCCGCGTTATGGCCAACAGCTTTACGATATCATCTTCCCATTCTAGAACTTTAGGCTCACAAAAAAGCCGGGCCCAGGGCCCGGCTTTTTACTGTCCGCTATGGGACGAAATCAGTCATCCCGATAAACACGTTCGCGCCGTTCGTGTTGCTCTTGCGCTTCGATCGACAATGTCGCGATCGGCCGCGCATCAAGCCGGCGCAACCCAATGGGTTCGCCCGTCTCTTCGCAATAGCCATATGTGCCGTCATCGATCCGGCGCAGAGCCGCATCAATTTTAGAAATCAATTTGCGCTGACGGTCCCGGGTACGCAGTTCAAGTGACCGTTCAGCTTCGGTCGAGGCGCGGTCCGCAAGGTCCGCATGCGCCACGGTTTCTTCTTGAAGATTCTGAATGGTTTCCCGGCTTTCCTGGAGGATATCTTCCTTCCAGTTGATAAGTTTCCGGCGGAAATATTCCTTCTGCCGGTCGTTCATGAACTTTTCTTTTTCGGATGGCCTGTAGTCATCCGCTAACTCAACTCCCATCCTTGTCGCTCCCTAAAACGCAACACGCCAAGTCGGCGCGGAATATACCCATGGAACTGATCGCTTTCAACGCAACACAGCGAACTTTGATCAAATTTCAGAGATACATAGTAACGTTCTGATTCTATTCTATTTTTTGGAGTGCTAGTGACCGAGCTTGGCCAGTTCCACGCGGGCTCTCAGCTCTATTTCGTCGACGATTTGACTGAGTCCCGGATCCACAAAACTGTCACGTCGTCCGCCGAGCAAGCGAACAAGCGCTGTCAGCCGGTGTTCTGGGATACGTCCGTTCAATAATCCGAGCCGAATTTCGTCCAACAGATCGAGAACGTCTTTGCCCCGCTGCGCTGCATCGCGTTCCCCTTGGTTAGGGTCTGCAACTTCTTGGATTGTGAGGAGCGTATCGACGGCGGCAATCGGATTGGCACCACTGGTCGGTGCGGGCCCGCCTGTGCCTGACGCCGCGCTGGAGGTTTCAAATGTGCTGCCACCGGATTTGCGTTTTTCCGTCCGGCGAAGCGCCGATGCGCCAGCACTTGAAGGACCACTAATCTTCAATGCCCAACTCCCCTCATCTCCTTTTATCGGAGGTTTACAGAGCAGAATGACGGGCGCGTCTTAATGCATGTTTAAGAAACAAGGAACCATCGGCAAATTTTGCCGCTGCGCTGTCCAGTTCTGCCGAGCAGACCGATGACCGACAAGACCCCATGAAAATAACTATTCAAAAACAACACCTTAGAGGCAGAACAGATTGGCACGAACTTCGCTATGAAAGGAGCCTAGAGACAAACGCATAATGCGGAACCGCGAGATATGAAAACGCCCTGGCTCAAAAAAACCCTTTCGTCCATTACCGTGGCCATCACAGCCACGGCTATTTTGGTCGGACCTTTGACAACGGCGGCTCATCCTGCCTCTCGCATCAAGGACATTGCGGCGATCGAAGGCATCCGCGAAAACCTGCTGGTGGGATACGGTCTGGTGGTAGGCCTCGACGGAACCGGCGATTCGCTTCAGAACGCCCCCTTCACCCTCCAAAGCTTGACGGCCATGTTGGAACGGCTCGGCGTCAATACGCGCGATACGGGCCTGAACACAGACAATGTGGCGGCTGTCATGGTCACGGCCAACTTGCCCGCTTTCGCCGCGCAAGGCACGCGCATTGACATTGGCGTAAGCGCCCTTGGCGACGCTGAAAGTTTGCAGGGCGGCACACTTCTGGTAACGCCGCTCATGGGCGCTGACAATGAAGTTTATGCAGTCGCGCAAGGGCCTGTGGCCATCGGCGGATTTTCGGCGCAAGGGGATGGCGCTGTCATCGCGCGCGGTGTTGCCACAAGCGGCCGGATTGCTTCAGGCGCTATCGTCGAACGTGAGATTCAGTACGCCCTCGCTGACAAGACACGCGCGCGCCTCGCCTTGAGAAATCCGGATCTCACAACGGCCCGCCGTGTATCTCAGGCAATCAACCGTTTCTACGGCGAAAACATCGCACTGGCTTCTGATCCCGCAACGATCCAGCTCGGCTTGCCATCCAACTACGACGGAAACTTGATTTCTCTACTGACGGATATCGAGCAGCTGGTCGTCGAGCCTGATCAAATCGCCAAAGTGGTCATTGATGAAGATACGGGCATTATTGTGATGGGCCAGGACGTTCGCGTATCGACCGTCGCTATCGCCCAAGGTAATCTTACCATCCGTGTGACTGAAACCCCGCAAGTAAGTCAGCCCAATCCATTTTCCGAAACCGGCGACACCGTGGTCGTGCCACGCACGGAAATCGAAGTAGATGAAGAGGATGATCGGCGACTAACCATTCTGAATGGCGGTGTCAGCCTTCAAGACCTTGTGGACGGACTAAACGCGTTGGGTGTGGGCCCGCGAGATATGATTTCGATCTTGCAGTCAATTAAGGCCGCAGGCGCCCTTCAAGCCGAAATCGAGGTGCTGTAATGGAAACGGTTGCAGCTAATCCCTCGTTAATCTCACAGATCGCCTCACCTCAAAAGACAGCGAACGAAAAGAAAGCGCGCGAAACAGCCGAAGACTTCGAAGCCGTTTTCATCGCGCAAATGCTGGAGCCCATGTTCCAAGGCATCAAGACCGATGGCCCATTCGGTGGCGGACACTCAGAGGCAATGTTCCGCTCCATGCAAAATGAGCAAGTTGCCAAGGAGATTGCACGCTCCGGCGGGATCGGCATTGCCGATGCCATCTATCGTCAAATTCTAGAATTGCAGGAGGGCGCCGCCCATGCCGCAGCCCAGTGATGCAGAGCGCCGGGTGGACAATCTAATTGCCCTCACCCAACAACTTACCGGTTTGCTGGACTCTGAAACGACGTTGCTTGAAACACGGCGACCATCCGACATTAAATCATTGAATGACGAGAAAGCGAAAATCTCAGCTTTGTATCAGCGCGAAATGGCGGCACTTAAATCCAATCCGCGCCAGATCAAAGAACTCAGCCCAGCCAAGCGCGACATGCTCAAGCAAGTAACGGCGGATTTTCGCGGACGGACCAACCAGCACCTACATCTGCTTAAGAGTTTCCGTCATGTGAGCGAAGGCATTGTTAAATCGGTCGCGGACGAAGTCACCGCGAAAGATGTGCCCGCTGCAGGTTATGGCAGACAGGCTCTCGCGCCGAAACCAGCCGGTGGCGCACCACGGGCTTTCGCCGTCAATCAAGTCATCTAGTCTCTCTAAAACAATCCGCCGCTAGAGGGCTGGCCCGCGGTCAACCGCAACAGGCCTGCTTGATAATTCGCAAGCTGTGCCAGAGTGCGGCTCGATGCCCGGCCATTTTGGGATTGCAACCGGCTGGTTAAATCATCCAGCGCCGGGTCTCGCGTAAACTCCCGGTAAGCCGACCGAATTTCGGACAGCGCACTATTGAGAGTTGCCTCTGTTAGCGCAGCATCCGTTTTGTTGCGAAGGTTAAGGGTCGAATCCAAGCCAAGGCCAAATATGATTGGCGCCAATTGCCCCTCTTCAACTGTTTGGCCTTCTTCATTGATCAATAGTCCGGCTTGCAAGCCCAATCCTTGCAGCGCGTCGCGCCCGTCCGACCCGGCGACCAATTCGATGGTCTTGCCCTTACCGGCTTCGATCCGCAGTTGATCAGCGCCATCTGAGATGCGTACGGAGGCGCGACCGGAAAGGGAAAGAATGAGATTAACTTTGAGGGCAAGGCTGCTCAGTGTTTCGCCTTCCTCAATCTGAACCGTGCGCGCGGCCCGCCCGTCAATTGAGATGCCAAACCGGTCACCGACACGGACTGAGGAATTAGCTGTAACCAGTGTTGACCCGGTATATGACAGTTCGCCACGCGGCAGACCAAGTTTGTCCAATATAGAAGTGCCTGTTTGATCGACGGCAATCGTCTGCGCCGCAGCCGTACTACCGGGAGCCGAATACTGGTAGGTCCACAAATTATTCAGACTACTGTCAAACTTCGCGGCGAACCCATAACTGCTCCCGCTCAAGATCTCGCCGGGTAAAGTGCCATTGGTTTCACCTGCCACATAAACGATCCCTGACTGGACGGTTATGTCACTGATTGAGTCAGTCTCTGACGACCCAATATAAGTGGTCGACGCAGCCGCCGCGCTGCCACCTGCATCATCGATACGGGTGATGAATCCGTCCGTGCCACCGCTATGGGCGCCTACAATGGTTGCAGCCCCGGATGCATCCAAAGACGCGTTGCCCGTGCCACCCGCCACATAGATGGTGTTTCCGTCGATCGCAACGCCATTAAGGCCGCCGCCCTGCAGGTCACCCAAATTCACTTCCCACAATGCGGCGGAAAGCCCATCGGCACTGCTGTACTTGCGGATGATCCCTTGACCGTCCTCAATGGATGTGACGACCACATTGCCATCGGCGGCAATGTCGACGCCGGTTGCTTTCTCGTCACCCGCCCCACCAAACTGCCGGTGGAACTGTAAGCTTCCATCCGACGAAAGTTTCGTCAAATAGCCGTCAACGCCGCCGCCATGGGTTACACTGCTGTTAAGCGCGGCCTTGGTTTCACCGACCACAAAAATGCTTCCATCAGAGGCAACCTTCACCGATGTCGCCCCGTCATCAGCACCGGGTGAGATTTGACGCGTAAACTGTTCTTCGCCAGCACTGTTGAACTTCGTGACGAATGTGTCGTAGTTACCGCCGATGGACGTGGTCGTCAGGTCACCCTTTACGCGGCCGGCGACCACCACATTATCGCTTGAATCGACAGCCACAGAGAATCCATCGGCAACTTCATTGGCCCCCAGCAATCGGCTGAAGACGGCGTTGCCCCGTGAATCATACTTTGTGAGAAACACGTCTTGGGCCGCTTGATTGACCTGTCCATCCACATCACCTGTGGTCCGGCCCACCACATAGACATTTCCTTGACTGTCCACGGCACTTGATTGAATTTGCGTTTCCGCACCTTCCGGTCCAACCGTTTTTGCGAAATCTCGAACCGGGTCTGCGGCATTGGTGGCGTTCAATTTTATGAACTGTCCGCTGGCATCACTGCCACTCCCAACGGCACCTCCAAGATAAACGCTCGGCTCCGTGACAGCGGCGGAAAAAGATAGGGTTTCCGTGGAGGCCCCCTTGATGTCGATGCCAAATTTGTCTTGGTCGATCCGTACACGTTCAAAACGCGTGACCGCCCCTACAGCTTCCAGTTCGGTATTCACCAAAGCAACAATATTGTCGACGGTTGCACCGCCCGCCGCGAGATTGGCAAAATCAACCTGGGCAACAAGCGTGCTGGTTCCCTTGTCGATATTGATTGTGAACACTTCATTCCCGGCGATATCGGCGATCGGATCCGTAAAGACGCCGTTATGAATTAGACCTGTCGAGAACGTGGAAGAAGTTCGCGGTGTTTTTGTAACCGTATCGGCTTTATCATCCTTATCGCCGAGAAGGACCGTGAGTTCGTTGAAACTCTCCGTGCCAACAAAACTGCTGACTTCGGCGAGGCCTGCAGCGAACCGCCTTTCAAGACCGGGCAGCTGCCCAGAAACGGTTGTACTCTTGGCCGCTTCACTGGCCAGCACGGTGAGCGTATTGACTGCCTTGTAAAGTACGAAGAGTTTTTGCAGATCCTGCGGAACATTTTCATTGTCGAAGACCGGATCGTTCCGGTCGATGACGGATGTGGCCGTGAGGGCTTGGCGGAGGCGTGCGTCTTGAGACGGCTGATCGACCCGAAAGTCCCAGGGCGGCAAGACCGTCGCCGGGCCTCTGTCCGTGGAAGCCTGGGTCCGCGAGGAGTTATCCGGCGGCGGTGTCAGAGACTGGGCAATCTTGGCGTTGAAAAAGCTTGGTAGGATCGACAGATCAATGGAGATCGGCGTGAAAGTGAACCGATTGTCATTATTCCCGCCGCCAAAAATATCCGACATGCCCGCAGCCACAAAACATAAGAGATTCAGGTATTTAAAGTGTACGGCACAGGCATTAATCGCCCCTTAAGAAATGATGCACAACACGATCAAATTGTCTTGTTTGCCCCCTATGCTAGCAAGGACAAAGCCCCGGTTTTAGACCATAGAATAGTTTTGTCTCATCGCATCACGGTTAATCGGTGTATACTATCTGCCGACTTAGTGAGCTTAGTAGAGTGAGAGTAACGATATGCAGACCAATCAGGCCGGCCTCGACCTCATCAAGATGTTTGAAGGATTGCGACTTGAGGCCTATGTGGACGCCGTCGGCATTTGGACGATCGGATATGGCCACACCAAAGGCGTCAGGGCCGGCATGGTCATTACCGAAGAGAAAGCCGAACAGTTTTTGCGCGAAGATCTGGCGGATGCAGAAGGTGCTGTCAGCCGGCTTGTGAAGGTCCCGGTCAATGGAAACGAATTCTCCGCCCTAGCCTCTTTGGTCTTCAACATAGGTTCCGGAAACTTTCAACGGTCAACGGTACTGCGCCGTCTTAATGCGGAAGATCGTGTTGGGGCTGCTGATGCCATCGAATGGTGGAACAAAGGACGCGTGAATGGTGTTTTGACGGTGCTGCCAGGTCTGGTTAGACGCCGCGCAGCAGAGAAAGCCCTGTTTCTCACACCGACACCCCAGGAATTGCTCACTGATCTGATCGTCAACGCCACAAGTGACGATGATCGCGGTGTTGTGGAATCCCCACCGGCTAGCGAGCCACAAGGCGGCGGCTCCGATCAAGGCCTGGAATCACGCGTCACTCCCGTCGAAGGATCACGAGACCGCCGCGACAACCTCAGTTCCAGCCGGACCATGCAGGGTGCCGGTGTCGCCGGCGCAGCCGGTGCCAGCGCAGTCGGTGCGGGCACGACGATGAATTCGGAGCAGCCCACATCCATGGGCCGTACGATTAAAGACTATTTGATTGAGTATCAGAGCGAAATTCTGATCGCGATTGGTGTCGTCATTCTGCTCGCGGCGCTATACATCATGATCGCCCGCTGGGATGATTGGCGGAAGGGTAAGCGATAGGAATCGATTGGCAGTCTACGCCGCCACCTTTTTCTTGAGCTGTCGGCTCACAAGTTCAGCCAGGCGATCCGCCCCCTGACCATCGATGAGACGCGGCCCCCGCTTCGCCATAAGAGCGAGCTCCTCACCGTCAGACATCAACGACGCGATGGTGTCCGCAGCATTGAACCAATCAATATCGTCCGCGAGCCCCAATGTGACGCCGACACCACGGTCTGTAAGCGATCGCGCCGAATAAAGATGGTCCTCGTCCAAACACACATACACTGCTGGGACGCCGGATGCTGCCAGCTCCTGCGCCGTCACCCCATACATCGTGATGGCAAGGTCAACCCCCGCGAATGTTTGAGCAAGGGACGACGGTTGCAGCAGGATTTCAGCATCGGGAAACAAACCGCGCAATCTCTTTTCAAGTAATTCTGGCTGGCCAAAGCCGGGCCCAATTACGAAAACCGGCGCCACATCAAAAGGAAGGCTCGATAGGCGGCACGCAACTTCCCAGGTGAGATCAAGAGGATCCGATCCGCCCATTGTCACCAAGACCTTCTTCGCACCGTCACCCCGATGGCCAGCCGGTTTTCTGACAGACCTGCCCGGCAACATGATCCATTCCCACCCAACGAGCTTTGTTCCGGAAAAGCCGATCCAGTCCAGATCCTCCACTTGTTGCACAGGCGGATACACCACAATGTCGCCTTCCAGCCGGCGAGCGCTTCCATCATCCAATAAGATCGTCAATGGCACATTCTGCTTTACTTTGTGCACAGAGGAGCGGCTGAGACCGGTACGGATGTCCAAAAACAGCCCCCGCGGCCGATGTCGGTGCACCAAGCTGTCTAGCCAAGCTTCCTCGTGCATGCCCGCCGACCATTTCTCGACCGGAAATCCTTCGGATGCCACACGCTCATTCGCATTGCGGTCGCAAGCCATTGCAAAAACGACACCATACCCCTGCCGGTCCCGCAACGCCCGGGCCACCGCAAGTGACCGTGTCACATGACCAAAGCCAACTTCGCGGCCGCCATCACAACGGATCAGGATAACGCCACTTTCTTGGTCCAATGACTTTTGCAGAACATGGCTGTTGATCTCGCCTAGCTGGGGATCGGCCCTGAGCATCGATACAACGGCACGAATATTCAGTTCACCAACATCGCAGCCAGCCCGCCGATAAAGCGTTTCCACAAACTCTACATCCGCCTGTGTATCAATACTAAGGCGCGCGCCTTGGTATTGGAGCTCGGGCTCCACCTCCAATTCAGCAATCGTCGCAAAGGAAGGGTTCTTCTTAAGGTATCCCGTCACATGCTCTATTGCCACAGGATCGTCGGCCGCATGCGTTGTCAACCGATCGAATGCCGCCCGGCTGATGGGGTCAACGCCATCATGAACACATGGTACATCCGGGGCAGCGAAAACCGTGTCAGCTCCCTCTTTCATCATGGTGCCGATCATATGATCGATAAAATCCGGGTCGACCAGAGGCGCATCGGCGTTGACCCTAACGATCATGTCTGGGTCAAAACGTTGTACCGCTATATCAAATCGGGCGAGGACATTGTCTTGCGGCCCGCGGATCACACTCACACGCTGCTCACGACAGAACTGTTCCACCGTGTCATCCTCACTCGCCGTCGTCGTTGCAACGACGACCTGATCGACTTTTGAGCACTTTTTCAGCCGGTGCAACACATGCCAAAGCAATGGTTTTCCCAATATGTCACGGAGAACCTTGCCAGGCAGACGCGTGGACCCCATGCGTGCTTGGACAATCGCCAAGACTGTCATCAGGACGCTTCCTTCCAGTCCTCACGAATATGTTTCAACGGCCGAAGGCCGTCACTGGGGTCAGCGCGCCAGTCCCGATCATCAAGCTCACTAGCTGTCGGCGACTTCCGCCCGTCCCCATCGGCTTTGAAAGCCCCCTTAATGTCGGAAATGACCGGGGCGATTTCCTCTGGGAGCCAGCAATGGCCTGCCGCATACTCGGCCCCCTCTTTGTCCAGATCCAGGTGAAACTCCACAATCGGTGCCCCCCAACGGTGCACTGCACGATGGATGACCGCAGGTGACACCGTGTGATCGGACCAACCAACAGGGCAATTCGTTTTCTTTCCAACAGCTTCGATCGCGGCAAGATTGGCTTCGTCAACCGGCGTGGGATAAGCGGACACGCAATGCAGAAGTTGGACACCTGTCGCTCCGGCCTCACGCAGTATGTCAACTGCATGAGAGATCTCATCGAGTGTAGCCATACCGGTCGACAAGACCACAGGCTTCCCCGACTGCGCCACTGCCTTTAGAAGATCCGTCCAAAGAAGTTCGTATGACGCGATCTTAAAGAAGTCGACAAACGGTGTCAGAGTGTCGACCGCACCCAAGGAAAATGGTGTGCAAGAAAACTGAACACCTCGTCTTTGGCACCTTTCAGCAATGTGAGACAGAAATGCTTCAGGCAGTTCCCATGCTGCGCGCGCGCGATGCTTTTCGCTCGCCCGCAAGATCTCGGGTGCAAACATTTCTGAAATCTTAAAGAGCTGGAACTTCACCGCATCGCAACCGCAATCCGCCGCCGCATCAACAAATTCTAAACAACGTCCCAGATCTTGCGCGTGATTACTGCTCACTTCCGCAATGAATTGAACAGGGGTCATTTGGCCCAACCTCTTTTCAAGGGTTTAACAGTTTGGATCAACTTATCAGCTGACCGTTAACTGGCCGTTAGGGCTGATAACCCTAATAATTCGGAAACTGGCGGGTAAGTGATGACAATTCAATCCAACAATAATAATCCGATTACGGAGTGGTATGGCCACTCTGGACCGGTCGTTGATGTCATCAATGGCATTGAAGTCATCGATTGTGAAGCATGCGGATATCGCCACGTTATTCCTTTGCCGTCTGTCGAGGACCTGCAAGAAACCTACGCCAAAGAATACTATCGGGACGAAAAACCTACCTATCTTTCCCACGCCTCCGAAGATTACGAGTGGGCGTCACTGGCATATCAAGATCGGCTAGACATCTTTGAATCTCATCTGGAATCGAGCCAGCGCAAGTTGCTCGATATCGGATCGGGACCGGGATATTTCTTAAAATTCGCTTCCGACCGCAAGTGGGATGTCCAAGGCATCGAGCCCTCAGCTCAGGCGGCAGCGCATTCCCGAGATATGGGTCTTCGCATTACCGAGGGGTTTTTTGGCCCCGGTTCGGCTCAATCGCTTGGCGAAGTCGATGTCGTGCACATGAACAATATGCTGGAGCATGTACCCAACCCCAAAGAACTCATCAAAGAAGCGACAAATCTTCTCGCGCCTGAGGGGCTCATCTGCATTTCAGTACCGAATGACTACAACCCATTCCAGGAAATCTTGCGCGACCGCGCTGGTTTCACACCATGGTGGGTCGTCCCCTCACATCATTTGAACTATTTCACTTTCAAGTCATTACGCAGCTTATTGAACTCATTCGGCTTCAAAGTAATCGCCGAAACCACGAGCTTTCCCATGGAGCTCTTCTTGCTTATGGGCGACGATTATGTGGGAGACGCAGAACTAGGCCGCGCCTGCCACAACAAACGCAAACAGTTCGACTTGCTGCTGGAACGTGCTGGCCAGGGCAATTTGCGCCGCGACGTTTATGAACTCTTCGCAAAGCTTGGCCTTGGCCGAGAAGCGATTGTCATTGGGAAGAGGGCATAGACGATGTCACTTAATGTCTCCTCTTGGGGTCCAGCAAGAAGCACGGATGACCTTCTTGAATTCGACAAGTTCCTGCTGTTTGGTGCATCGGCCGGTGCTGTCGAAGTAGAAACCTTTCTGGCCGCCCGCAACAAACAGATCGTTGGCTACCTAGACAATGCGGAAGCCAAACATGGCTCTCAGTTCCGTGGGCGGACCGTATTTTCCCCGGCGGAGCTTCACTCCCTCCTCGACGAGGGCACCGCGATCATCATCTCCAGCGCGTATCAGGTAGAAATCGCGGAGCAGCTCATCAACGACATCAATATAGATGCAGCGCGCGTTTTTCCCTTCGTCTCAGAGATGTTCCACAAACATTTCGGTGCCGACGCGATCAGTGAGCATGTGGACGCCATCGAACGGCTGATGGACATTGTCGCGGACCAGGAGTCGCGCGAATACATCGAGAATCTCATAAAATTCCGATGGACCATGGACCCACGCAATCTGCGCCGCAATCCCTGCCTGTCCGGCTTCTACGACTATAAACCCGCCAGCCTCCAAGCTTCGGGCGGGGTCGGGCCATTCGAAGGCGATCGCATCATTGATTGCGGTGCATTTAATGGGGATACCGCCCGCGCCTTCTTGGAGCGCTTAAACCAAGATTGCCAAATCATCGCAATTGAGCCCGTAACCGCGAATTACGATGCGCTTGCCAAGTGGATCGGCGACAAAAACCTAGAAGCCAAGATCACGCCTCTTAAGGTGGGTGTTGGCGCAACCCGGTCGACAATGACCATAGATATTGTCCCCGATCTTGAAGACCCCCGCGCCACGTTGGCTTTAGACAAAAACAATACGCAGACGGAAGAAATTTCCATAGAAAGCATCGACGGGATCGTCAACGGGTCGGACAACAAGATCGACTACGTCAAGATCGACATAGAGGGTTTCGAGCCGGAAGCGCTGCAAGGCGCGGCCAATGTTATCAATCGGGACAGACCCGACTTGGCCATTGCCGGGTATCACAAAGCCGAACATTTGTGGGAACTGCCGCAGCTCATCGCCAGCATCGAGCCCACATACAAGTTTTTCGTCGGTCACCACCCGGCGGCTCCCTATGAATGTGAATTTTTTTGCACCGCCCGATAGATCAGGAAAATCAGTCCATCATGCTTGAGAATTCATTCAACACACAGAGCGAAAAAGGCTTCTACTTCCCTGGCCGAATTCTGTCTGGTGCCGGATCGCGCAATAAAATTCCCGAACTGGTTCGAGGGAAAGGCCCTGTCATCGTCGTCACGGATTCATTGTTCGCGGCAGATCCTATCCTGGACGATCTTAATCCCGTCCGCCGCATTTCCGTGTCCGACGAGCCGAGCGAAGCAACCCTGCTTTCCTTGGTTGTCGAAGTCCCCAAAGACACTGCCTGGATCATCGCCATTGGCGGGGGCAGCACCATCGACACGGCCAAAGCCATCGCCGCCTATCTGCGTTTCGGCAAACTACGGATCCGGGATGAAGCTGCCGCAACCGGCGCTCCGCATCTAATCGCCGTACCGACGACGGCCGGCTCAGGGTCAGAGACAAGCCGCTTCTTCATCATGAACGACAAAGATAGCGGCGAAAAAGTCTCCATTCGGTCTTGGGCGAATGTACCGGAACTGGCGGTACTCGACCCCTATTTCCTGGCGAATTCGCCCGCCTCTGTTCTGGCTCTCGGCGCTTTCGATGCATTCGTCCATCTGTGGGAAACCTTCGTTTGCCGTAACGAAAGGTCACCCTTCACCGACGCCCAGTGTCTGAGCGGCCTGCCGCAAATCCTGCGCGCCACTCACAAGCTTCAAACGAATAGTCTAACTCTAGAGGACATACTTGCTCTTCAGCAGGCTTCCAGCTTTGGCGGCATGGCCATTTCAAACGTCCGTACGGGCATGGTTCACACATTGGGAGAAGCGCTTTCGGCACAGATAGACATTGCGCACCCCGCGTCTTTGTTCGTCTTTTTCCCGCATGTTCTGCGGTCTTATGCGTCCGAAATCCAAGACCGGATCACCCAATTGGATATCGTCACTCAAGCGGTGATGCCGGAGTTTGGACCCATCACCGTTGAGACGATTTGCGGATTTTGGCACGACATTTTCGACACGCTGGATCTGACCACAGACATTCAAACGCTTATTGCCAACAATTCCATTTCAAGCGCTGACCTTCTCAAAACCATCGCCCGCGATACGGTTTTGCCGAAGGAAAACCCGTTAGAACTCAAAGACAAGGACATCCAATGGATAACCGAACTGTCTCTGAAACGCTTCACGGCAAACCTTCAGAGCGACCTGGCCGCCGCGATACAAATATAGCGGAACTCGCATCGCGCATCCGTCAACTGACGGTCACATCGATTTTCCACGCGGGGTCGGGCCATCCTGGGGGCTCACTGTCCGCCGTAGACCTGCTGGCAACTCTTTATGGCTGGGAGCTTAATCTGGAAAAAACGACCATGGACAGCGAAGACCGCGACCGATTTGTTTTGTCTAAAGGTCATGCCTGTCCGGCGCTCTATGCCACCTGGGCTGCATGTGGATACATCTCTGCACAAAGCATCACGACCCTGAGGAAACTGGGCAGCCCGCTTCAAGGACACCCCCATGTCATCGACATACCGTTGGCTGAAACCAGTACCGGCTCTCTCGGACAGGGCTTCTCAGCCGCCATCGGCATGGCATTAGGCGCGCGCCATCAAGACAGCACCGCCCGCATCTACACAATGCTGGGGGATGGTGAGTTGCAAGAAGGTCAAATCTGGGAAGGGGCCATGTCCGCAAGTCACCACGGGCTCGACAATCTTTGCGCCATCATCGACTACAACAAATTGCAAAGCGATGACCGAAACGAAAACATCATGTCCTTGGAGCCGCTTGCGGTGAAATGGCGGGCGTTCGGATGGAATGCGATCGAAATCGATGGTCATAATCTAGACGAAATTAAGAGCGCCCTCGAAAACGCCCGCGCGACCTCCGGAATCCCGACGGTCATTATCGCTCACACGATCAAGGGCAAAGGCGTTTCCTACATGGAAGACAGCGCACCTTGGCATGGCAGCGTGAAATTGTCCGAAGACGACGTTTCCCGTGCTCTTCAAGATTTATCTCTCGACAACGCAACAGCTCAGGATTGGATCCATGGCATCGTCAACTAATGCGTTGAAAGCTGAATCAACCCCTCAGCTCATCGGAACGTCCGGGGATTCCCTTCGGGAATCTTTCGGAAAAGCCCTGTCGTCACTGGCCGATCAGTATCCGGAAGTCGTCGTCTTAGACGCGGATATTGCCGGCGGCACCGGTGTCCACCATTTTCGAAAGAGCCACCCGCAACGCTTTTTTCAGTTTGGCATCGCAGAGCAAAACATGATGTCCGTTGCTGGCGGTATGGCCGCCACGGGTCTGACGCCATTTGTCACCACATTCGCTGTGTTTTGCCTGCGCGCCATCGAGCAAGCACGTCTGTCGATCGCCTACACCAATCGCAATGTCAAAATCGTTGCAAGCCATCCTGGCCTTGATGTGGGGCCGGATGGGGGATCAGCGCAAGCGTTGGAAGACATCGCGGCATTCCGGGCCATTCCCGGCATGACGGTGATTTCACCGGCCGATCCGCTGGAAATGCAGTTAGCGACCGAAGCAATCATCAAACACGACGGCCCGGTCTACATGCGCACCGGCCGTAGCCCGGCGGAACGTATCCTGCCAGACAACCACACATTTGAAATTGGCCGCGCCTCGATCCTGCGCGACGGACGAGACGTGACGATCGTCGCCTGTGGCGTTCAGGTCGCACGCGCCTGTGAAGCCTCGGACATGCTGAAGCATGAAGGCATATCGGCACGTGTGCTGAATATGGCGACGATTAAGCCCATTGATACAGCAGCTCTTCAAAAATCCGCCCTGGAAACGGGGTGTTTCGTCACTTGTGAAGACCACAATATTTTTGGCGGGCTTGGATCGGCGGTTTCGGAAACTCTCGCTCAATCCGTCCCCTGCCCCATTGAATTCATCGGTGTTCAGGACAGTTTCGGTGAGTCCGGAGAGCCGGACGAACTGGCAGAGCACTATGGGCTGACGGCCCCGTTTATTGCAGGCGCCGCACGGCGCGCCATCGCCCGCAAAAATCAATAGATCGGGAAGCAACATGACAACGCAAGCACTTGCCAATCGCAAAGTCCTGGTGACCGGCGGCAGCCGTGGCATCGGCAAAGCCATCGCCATGCGCATGGCAGAAGCAGGCGCTGACGTGGTCATTACCTACAACACAAAAGAAGACATCGCGTCGATTGTAGCGGAAGACATAACGGCGTTGGGCCGCATGTCCGCAGCGCTCAGAATGAACATTCCTGATCGAACGTCCATCCGCGAGGCCATAGTAAGCGCCAACAAGATTTTAGATGGGATGGACGTACTGGTGAACAATGCGGGCATCAATAAACCGACGGACTTCGACGATATTGGGGACGACGATTGGGACTCAATCCTTGGCGTCAATCTCAAAGGGCCGTTCGTTTGCACGCAAGAAGCCTTGCCCTATCTCAAGCAGTCAGGCAACGCCAGCATCATCAATATCGGATCTGTCAGCGGACAATATGGTGGTCCGCGCACAGCGCATTATGCCGCCAGCAAAGCCGGCCTGATCTCCTTGTCTCAAGTCATCGCCCGTTTCGGCGCCGGTGATGGCATCCGCTGCAATACGATCGCCGCCGGCCTTATCGATTCCGAAATGGCGGCCGCAGGTCTTCAATCAGGCGCCGTGGCGCAAGCGGCTGAAAACATCGTATTGAAGCGCATGGGGGCACCGGACGAAGTTGCCGACGCAGCGGTGTTTCTCGCCAGCGAGCAGTCTAGTTACATCACCGCTCAAACGATCAATGTAAATGGAGGGCTTTACTTCTAATGCCCAACAAAACTCTCATGATCGTCTCCGGCGGTATCGAGGCGCTTCACGGTATCGAACTGGCAAAGTCTCGGGGCCTACACGTGGTCGTGTCGGATATCAATCCAGAGGCGCCAGGTATCAAGGCGGCCGATGACGCCATCATCGCGTCGACATATGACGTGGAACGCACTTTGGAAGCCGCGGTCCACTATAACAACAATGTCCGTAAGATTGACGGGGTCATGTGTCTGGGGGCGGATGTTCCGCGAACGGTCGCGGCCGTGGCCACTGCGCTGGACCTGCCCGGCATCTCTGAGCAGTCCGCCCATCTTGCCGCCGATAAGCTGGCCATGAAGAATCAGTTCTCGAAAGACGGCGTGCCTGCCCCATGGTTCCAGCCTGTCTGCGACATAGAAGATCTGCGCAAAGTGGTCTGCCAACAAAAAGGCCCACTGGTCATCAAACCGGCGGACAGCCGCGGCAGCCGTGGTGTTCAACGCATAGACTGTTCGTCAGATCTAAATGCTGCATTTCAGAAGGCTTTCGATGAATCTCCCACGCACCGCGTGATGGTGGAGGAGTATTTGGACGGTCCTCAAATTTCAACGGAATCCATTATTCTGGACGGTAAGGCCCACACACCGGGCTTCTCGGATCGAAACTACGAATATCTTGACCGTTACGCCCCATTCTTCATCGAGAATGGCGGCGATCTGCCAAGTCATTTGCCGGCTCACCATCAGGCCGCGATCTGCGATGTGGTGGAACGTGCCGCCGCAAGCCTCGGCATTGTCAACGGCAACGTCAAAGGCGATATCGTTCTGCATAAGGATCAGCCCTATGTGATCGAACTCGCGGCACGCCTAAGTGGCGGATATTTCTGCACGTTGGAAATCCCGCTCAACACCGGCGTCGACTTTGTTGGGAATGTCATAAAAATGGCTCTTGGCGAAACTGTCGATGCCAAGGACCTTGCCCCCAAATATTTGAAGCCGATAGCGCAGCGATACAAATTCGTAGCGCCTGGTGAAATTGTGGACATCGGCAATGAAGACCAGGTGCGGCGGATGCCCGGCGTCGAGGCACTCATGGTTTCCGGCGAGGTCGGCGACATTATCCCCGCCACGGAAAACACAACCAGCCGAGTTGCAATGGTCATTGCGTCTGGCGAAACATCCACAGAAGCGGCCCGGCGCGCGCAAAGCGCGATAGACACGTTGAAATTCGATGTCATCCCGCTCGCGAAAACGAAAAACTCCCAGGAAACCGTTCCCTTTCAGGCGTCTGCGTAAACAGTATGAGTAAGCTATTTTCCTATTTTGTGTTCCATCTGAACATAAGCTTCTCCTCGATCGACGAGGAGAAACGGCCGCAGCTTGTCCAGAAATGTTATTGGCCCTTGCTGAAGTTGGTGCGCGAGACAGGATTGCCAATCGGTCTTGAGGCCACCGGTTATACGCTGGAAGAAATTGAACGCATCGATCCCAATTGGATCCAAGAGATGCGCGCCTTGATCGATAATGGACGGATTGAGCTGATCGGCTCCGGCTATAGCCAACTTATCGGACCGCTTGTTCCCGCCGATATTTCGCTCGCCAATCTTCGCTTCGGAAACGAGGTCTACGAGCGTCTCCTCGGCCAGCGCCCGACCACAGCCTTGGTGAATGAACAGGCCTATTCCTGTGGGATCGTACCCATCTATTTAGAGAGCGGCTACAACGCCATCGTCATGGACTATGACAATGTGGCGTCCTTTCACGGCGAGTGGCCTAAATCGCACCGATACGCTCCACAAGAGGCTATGGGCGTCGACGGATCAACCATTGAGCTTCTTTGGACCAACACGATCGCGTTCCAGAAACTGCAGCGTCTTGCTCACGGAGACATTCCGATTTCGGATTACCTGTCTTACGTCCAGAGTCAAATTGGCGATCAAGATAGGTGCCTTGCACTTTACGGCAACGATGTGGAGATCTTCGATTTCCGCCCCGGCAGACTGGCAACGGAGGCATCACTTGGCGCGCAGAGCGAATGGGATCGCATTCGAGACGCCATTAAGGAACTGCAAGCCAATTCCAAGATTGAATTTGAACTTCCAAGAGACATTCTTAAACGGTCGTTTCCGGACACGGCACCAGAACCTCTTCGTCTGGAAACGCCGGAATACCCGGTTCCCGTCAAGAAACAGCAAAAATACAACATCACCAGGTGGGCAGTCACAGGACGGGATGATTCCAAAATCAATTCGGCCTGTTGGCGTATCTACAAAAAACTGAAAACAGACCCAGGTGCGACACCGGAAGATTGGCGCGAGCTTTGTTACCTATGGAGCAGCGACTTTCGAACCCATATCACGCCGAAGCGATGGAGCGATTTTCAGAACCGCCTGTCTGCCCAAGCCAGTAAGACCGCTGTACCTTCCGTCGAAACCGGCGACAAAAACGCGACGGCCACATTCATTCCGATCATTTCGGAAGATGAAACCAGCATTCATGTGACCACAGCCAGTATCCGGGTCGAGTTTAACAAGCGGCGTGGCCTGGCCATCGAAAATCTATGGTTTGGCGGCGAGGAAACACACAACCGCCCGCCCGTCTGCCGGACTCTGCCCCACGGGTACTTCGATGACATTCGTCTGGGGGCGGACTGGTATAGCGGACTATCCGTTTTTGAGATTCCGGGCGAAGCAAAAGTGACCGATCTTGAACGGGTCGAGCCGGAAATCGATGTGGACGCGAAAAGCGGCGATGTGCGCTTGACGGCGCGGATTGAAACGCGCCTTGGCCCCATCCACAAACGCATCACTGTTTCCAACTCTCACCGCAGTATTAGATTCGACACGTCTTTTGGCTGGCAGATCGACCGACCGGCCTGTCTCCGAATTGGCGGCATAACGTTGAACCCCGAAGCCTTCAACGAAGATGAGCTGACCTACCGCACACACAATGGTGGGCTTACCTATGAAGAGTTTGCGTTAAAAGGCAAGACCGTCGATCACGGCGCCCCCATCTCACTACAAGTGTCGGCCAACTGCGCGGTCGGCATGACCGAAGAATGGATCGACATTGGAGATCAGGACCAGCGGGTGCGGATTTCCGCAGATCACAGCAAAGCAACGGTTGCGGGATTGGTCACCCACAAACCAGCTGGTGACAAGGTATTTAGCCGCTTGTCGTTGACGGCTTTGGAATTCGATGAAACGCGAAAGCCAAGTCAGCACACGATGTTTGGACCGGAGTTATCTTTCACTCTGTCAGGCTAGTTTACAGAGTGTTAACGGGGCGCGCTCGAGCGGAAGAAGAACGTCTCGTTTGATTTTTGTTAAGCATATTCGACCAATGTGACCGTGTGGGAAACAAGCGGCCGAACTGAGGCGATGTCAAAAACGAACCTAAAAGAAACGCCACAAAAGCGGCCGCACGCCAAACGGCGCAAGTCCGACAATGTGGTTCTAAAACCGCTTCAAGTGCGCGACTTTCAAAGCCCTTGGATGGATTTGAATGACAAAGTCATCCTGGTAACAGGTGGCACTGGTTCTTTCGGAAAACATTTCGTTAATACGGTTATCCAGAACTACAAACCGAGAAAAGTCATTGTTTTCTCGCGGGATGAGCTGAAGCAATACGAAATGGCACAGCAATTCCCCGTCGAGAACTACGGCTTCATGCGTTACTTCATTGGTGATGTGCGAAATCGCGAACGCTTGGAAATGGCGATGCGCGATGTGGACTATGTGGTTCACGCAGCGGCAATGAAGCAAGTTCCGATTGCGGAATATAACCCATTTGAATGCATCAACACCAATGTGGTGGGCGCTGAGAACATCGCGAACGCCGCAATCAGACGAAACGTCAAAGCTGTTATTGCCCTGTCCACGGACAAAGCGGCCAACCCCGTCAATCTATATGGTGCAAGCAAGCTTGCGTCGGACAAGATTTTCGTTGCCGCCAACAATTTGAGCGGCGCGGACGGTACGAGATTTTCCGTCGTGCGTTACGGGAATGTAGTGGGATCGCGCGGCAGCGTGATGCCGTTCTTTCAGAAGCTTGCGGACGAAAACGCCGAGTTCCTGCCTATTACCGATGAACGCATGACCCGTTTTTGGATCACGTTGGATCAAGGCGTGAGCTTCGTTCTCTCTTCCATGGCGATGATGCGGGGCGGAGAAATTTTCGTTCCTAAAATCCCCAGCATGAGAACCGTGGATTTGGCGCGCACCATTGCCCCAAATATCCCGCATAAAGTAGTTGGCATCCGACCTGGCGAAAAATTGCATGAAGTGATGGTGCCCCAAGACGACAGCCGGATGACCCTGGAATTGGATGACCGTTACGTCATTGTACCTTCATTCTCCGGATTTTCCTCTGCGCCCTACATCAACAATGGCGCGTTGGAAGTCCCGGAAGGTTTCGAGTACGCAAGTCACACCAATGTGGAACGCCTCGATGCCAGAGGCCTCCAGGAAATGCTGTCGAGATGCTTCACCTAAAGCAGAAGTCTGAAAAGAAATTCCTTCCCTATAACCGTCAGTATATTGACGACGATGATATCCGCGCCGTTACAGGCGTGCTGTCCAGTGACTGGTTGACCACAGGCCCGGTCACAGCCCAGTTCGAAGAGAAGCTCGCGGAGAAATCAGGCTCTCGCTTCACTGTCTCCTGCTCGAGCGGTACTGCCGGATTGCATCTTTCGGCTTTGCATCTTGAGCTCAACGAACAGTCAACCGTAATCGTTCCGGCAAACACATTCGTCGCCACCGCCAATGCAGCCCGTCTAACCGGCGCCAAGGTCGTGATTGCGGATGTGGAACCTGATACCGGACTGATGTCACCGCGCACCCTTCAGCAGGCGGTGGATCGTGGCACAAGATGCTGCAAAGGCAATGTTGATGCCGTTTTCAATGTACATTTCGCTGGCCAATGCGAAGACATATCAGGGCTAAGAGAGATTGCCGTTCATCATCAAGCCGCTCTGATCCATGATGCCTGTCACGCCTTGGGAACAGAGATACGCACCGGCAATCAATTGCGGCCGATTGCAACGGGACCGATCGAAGAATTGTCTGTCTTTTCGTTCCATCCCGTGAAAGCCGTTGCCATGGGCGAAGGGGGCGCAATCGCGACGAATTCGGAACGGATTGCGCTGCGCCTCAAAAACCTTCGAGGGCACGGTGTTGAGCGCAACCCTCATCTTTGGGATCGCAAGGATCAAGGACTAGACCCTGACTTGGGGCCGAACCCTTGGTACTACGAGATGCAGGAGCTGGGCCTGAATTATCGGGCCAGCGACATCAATTGTGCCCTTGGGCTTAGCCAACTCGATAAGCTGGATTTCTTTGTGCGGCAGCGCCGCCACCTTGCGGAAACCTACGCCGACCTCTTGTCCCCTTACGGCGCCATTGTTCGGCCACTGAAACGGACCGGCTATTCCGAGAACGCATGGCACCTCTATGTGGTACAGATTGATTTTGATGCGCTTGGAAAGTCGCGCGCGTCTGTCATGAAGTCTCTGCGCGCGGCGGGGATTGGAACTCAGGTTCACTACATCCCCTTATTCATGCACCCTTACTACCAACCATCTGCTGACAGCAAAGCACCATCGGAAATCTGGCCCGGCGCCCAGGCCTACTACGAAAAATGCCTCAGCTTGCCACTCTTTGTCGGCATGGAAGAAAATGACGTCGCCTATGTGGTCGACTCTCTAGCGGACATCCTTCAGGCATAAACAAAAAAGGGCCGATCATCGGCCCTAATTTGTTTCGTATGCTGCTCTTGCTACTGGAACAGCGACAGAACGATCTGAGGCGACTGGTTAGCAATTGACAGCGCTTGTGCCCCCAATTGTTGTTTCACCTGTAACGCCTGTAAGTTTGCGCTTTCTTCCGCAAGGTCGGCATCCACCAAGTTACCAATACCGCCTTCTAGCGTATCCTGGAGCTTGCCGACAAATATCAAATGGGTCTCAAGTGCTTTACCCGAGCTGCCCAATCGCGCCAGTGCAGAGTTCACATTGGCAAGGCTCGTGTTGAGTTGCGCCAAGGACACTGAGGCGTCGGCCGCCGTCAATACGCTCGACGTGACAGAGAGCGTCAAAAGTGGTCCGCCCGTCGAAAGGTTCTCGCTGTTGACCGTGATCGTGTTGGTCGCATCCGCATCCGCCAGCACCGTCAAGCCTTGCGTCAGCGAATTGTTGATCAGGTTGGCGCCGTCAAAAGTCGCATTATCGACGGATGTTTGGATCTGCCGCAACAAGGCTTGGAAATCTTCATTCAGGGCTTGGCGTGAGAACGTATCAAGTGACGGATCGTTTGCGGCAACCGCAGTCTCTTTCAATTGTACCAGCAGGTCGGAAACGGTTTCACCTGCGGCGAGCGCAATGTCAGTGACACTAATTGCCCGCTGAACACTCTGTCTAATTGCGTCGAGGGCGCCTACATCAGCCCGTTCGTTTTGGGCGATAGCATAAACAGCCGCGTTGTCTTTCGCGCTGCCAATTCGAAGGCCCGTGCTGATCCGGTTCTGAGTGATTTCCAATGAGCGGTTTGTTGCTTCCAAGTTCTGGAGCGCGATGGCCGCTGAGATATTCGTGTTGACCGACAATACCATGACTTACTCTCCTATGCCGACTTCTCCAGCCTCGGAATGAGTTGTGAAGCTTTCGGCATAGAAAAGGCAAGGCCCGTGCCAGTTCGCCTGACAAGCCATAAGCCATTGTTCTATAATAATTTTTCAGAAAAATGGCACCACACGCGGCGTTCGCTAGGGAGGAAAATTATGCCGGAATGTCGGCAACTCCGCCCTATGCGGAGAATTTTTCTCCCCACCTGGCATGAAGGTTGCGGAAGCCCCTCAAGCGATCCGTTTACAGATCGTTAAGCGGTTTCGTCGATGACCTGTCCCTCAAGAGAACGAAAATAGGCGCGCAACTCAAGTGTATCCTCCAACGGATACTGCGTTCGAACTTCTCCGGTGAATTGGTCGACAGACCTGTAGACAAAACTTGCGGCGGCATCATCAAGGTCGATACTGAGGCGGGTACCAAATCCAACGACTCCCGCCGTCAGCTCTTCAAGCAACTGCTTTGCTTCCGCTTCACGTTCCTCGTTGAGCGTCGCTGAGCGTTGCTTGGCAACTTCCTCAGCCTGGGTCACCGCTTCCTGGGAAACGGTCTCAACGGGCTCAAGACTTGTCCGCCGGCTAGAGGCCGGCCCCCGCGCACTCTCGTCGGCGCGGCTAAACCCAACTATGGGAACAAATGTGTTGATCGCATTTATCATCGTATCTCGGCCGATACACTCCGGTCGCTCCTGTTACGAGTATCCCCCAGCCTCTTTTAAAGTGACGATAAACTTTTCGGTAAACTTTCAATCCAATCTGATTTAACTCATCCGCAAGGGGATTAGACTTGCCGTGTGGGAAGGGAAAGGGTTGGCGCCAGCGCCAACCCTTCCGCCGAATTGACCTATCGGAACAGGGACAGAACGATCTGCGGCGCCTGATTGGCGATCGACAGAGCCTGAATACCAAGCTGTTGCTGCACCTGTAAGGACTGCAGTTTGGCACTTTCTTCTGCCAAATCCGCATCAACCAGGTTACCGATACCGGCTTCCAGCGAGTCAACCAGAGACGCAACAAACGTGTTCTGGATTTCAAGACGCTTGGAAGACGTACCCAAACGTGCCAACGCGTTGTTGACGTTACCGATACTCGTATCAAGCACGCCGATTGCGGTTGACGCTTCGCCCTGGGTTGAGATGTCAGCCGAAGCCGCCAACGTCAGGATCGAACCACCCAGCGAAATGTTCTCGCCGGCTACCGTAATCTGAGACGTTGCCCCAACGTCGGACGTGACCTGAATATTGGCGGTCGTACCGTCGATGAGATTCACACCGTTAAAGTCCGCGTTCGTCACAATGCTTGTGATCTGATCGCGAAGAGACGTGAAGTCCTCGTTGAGCGATGCACGGCTTGAGGCGTCCAGCGACGCGTCAGCAGCCGTCAACGCCAATGTCCGCAGTTCAGTGAGCAAGTCGGAGACCGCCGTACCAGCGGCAACAGACACGTCCACAGCACTGCTTGCACGGTCCAGACTGCCGGAAATCGCATTAAATGCGCCAACGTCTGCCCGCAGGCCTTGAGCAATAGCGAAGACAGCACCATTGTCACGCGCATCGGCAACTGCCAAGCCCGTGTTCAAACGATTCTGCACAGTATTCAGATCGCGGTTGGTTGAGTTTAGGTTCTGCAGTGCAACAGCTGCACCGACATTGGTGTTTACTGAAACCATTTCTATGGACTCCGTTCTCGGGTTACTCGAGAGCCTTATGCTCCCTGGGCATTTTGCCCGCCCCTAACTAGGCAACCTTTGTGCCAGTACTAGGCAGAAACCGACCAATCACCTAGTGAGTTGAGTCCATTGGCATTTTTATTCTGTTTACGGATTATTTACCGCAAATGAGGTGGGAATTTTTTTCCTAGTGGCAAAATCTACCGGCAATTTTTGCAGGCCCCGGCAATGATTTCCGCTTAACAAAGCGTAAATCGGTTCAACCCCCGGGTTGTGGCGGTGTTTGAGGCTGTCGGGCAGCTGCTTGCGCCCGGGCATCGGCCTGCGCTTGCAGACCTTGCATAATCATTCGATTGATGTCGATCAGGGAATCGATGGAGGCGGATTTCCGCATGACCATGCTTGAATGACGCGACACAAAAATCGCCAATGAGACGATCTGCGCCCGCAATTGTTTCGGCAATCCATTACCGTCGCTTGAACAGTCCGACGCCAGTGTGCGCCACAGGCTTCTATTCCAGTCGAGCGCCTTTAGAAGCTCGACCCCGGTCAGTTCCTTTTCCTTGGCTTCGATGAGTGCGCGCGTGACTTGACCGAAAATGCGATATTCCGTGTCCCTTGGGTCTTCAACCGTGCGCTGCGTCGTTTGATACGCCTTCAGGGACATAGTCTAGCCTCTCTTTTTCGTACGCAAAAAGCTTTCGGCACTTCATCAGTGCTTTGTAGTAATTGGAACCCATGACTTCTTTGCTAATGGCGACGCACAAGCTGAGCATTTCCGGATTCTTAACCACACCCATGAATTCACCCATGCGCAAGGCAAATTCTTCATAGTAGGATTTGCTGTTTTCGGGATCCAAATACATCATCATGACCGGAAAATAGATCCGCTTGGCGGGCGTATTGGCATCCGACTGCTGAATAATATCTTTCTCACGAAGAATGCTCGCCTTGCTCTGAATTATCAGATTTGCACGCCTGTCTCCGTTAGCAAGAACTGCACCATTGAGAACAAAACGTTCTCCCGGCTTGAGCGATAGTTTCAAAGGCATGGGTCTTCTTCCCGTGAGTGAAAAGGGGTTTCTTGAGGACACAGATTTCCAAAACATGCTTGATAAATCGTATACGGCCATCCGTGGCGTTCGGGCAGAAGGCAAACCGGCGGTCGTTTAACACCGCAAATGGCAAGCGGTTTTAGGGTTTTTCTTAGGATGTCATTAAACATGCAGGCGGATAATTCCTCGAACAAGAATTTTGCGGTATGGAAAGAAAATGGTCCTCGCCAACCCTGCCCCCCCTGCTCAGGAACCTGTTGCCGCCACAAACATCAAAGTCGATACGTCGACGGCGTTTCAAGAAACGAGTGACATCGTATCCCGTTTGGAAAACTTTGCACGCGGGCGCCATGGGGCATCGCCCCAAGCAGGGAATAAACAACTTCTTAAACTGCTGACGAAGGCCGTTAAGGCCTACAAGAAGGGCGATTTCAAATCGGCGGCCTTGCGGGGCCTTGATGCCACGCGCGTCGATGAAAACTGCGCCCAAGCCTGCCATGTGGTGGCTCTTGCATTGGACGGCATGGGTCAATTGAGCAAAGCGCTGGCCATGTATGAGCGGGCGCATCAGCTCGACCCGACCGATCCGGACTTGTACATGAATCTGAGCCTTGTGGCCTGGAAGCTGGGCCAGCTTGAAGCCGCGGAACAGTTCATTCGCCTCTTCATTCAAATGCGGCCAACGCACCATTCCGGGTACAACAATCTGGGCGGCATCTTGCGCGACCAAGGCCGTTATCAAGAAGCGATCGAAACGATTCGAAACGCGATCTATCAAATTCCGAACAATGAGGAATTGTGGAACACCATGGGCACGATCGCCATGGAGGACGGCAACTATACCGACGCCCGCACCTTCTACGAAGAAGCAATCCGCCTGCGTCCCAAATACGCACGCGCATTGCACAATATCGCTTATGCGGTTCACCACACCGGCCCATTGGATGAAGCGCTGCGCTTCTACAATCTGTCTTTGAAATACGCCAAGAACCCGAACGACATCATCGAAACCAAACACAGCCGTTCCTTGTGTCTTTTGGGTATGGGCAAACTGGCCGAAGGGTGGCCAGAATGGGATGTGCGGCTTGACCCCACATTTCGCGGGTCGATTCTTTACGCCATCGACGCCCCACGGTGGCAAGGCGAGGATCTGAATGGAAAGTGTCTTCTGGCTATTGGTGAACAAGGTCTTGGGGACGAGATTATGTTCGCCAACGCCTATCGGGAATTGATCGGTGATCTGGGTCCGGATGGTCATTTGATCATTGCGTGCGACGCACGGCTGGCGCCGCTTTTTCAGCGGGCATTGCCGAAAGCCGAAATCATCAGCTACGCCAACCGTCAGCACAACGGCAAAACGGCGCGATGGATTCCGGAGCCTTTCGAAACCCGCAAGCCGGATTTCTACGCCCCCTGCGGCGCGACGCTGGAATATAAGCGTTCTGACATTCAAGCCTTTCCGACGGATCAAAGCCTTTTCAAGGCGGACCCGGACCGGATCGCTCACTGGAAAGAGCGCCTGGCCTCTTTGGGCGACGGCCCCTATGTGGGCATCTGTTGGCGCAGCTTGATCATGAATGCCAAGCGTTCCAAATATTTCAGCCCCATGGATCACTGGGCGCCTGTCTTCAAGAATGAGGATATCAAATTCATCAACCTTCAGTACGGGGATTGTGACGACGACATCGCATATGTGCGCGACAAGTTCGGCGTGACGATCCATGATTTCGACGAAATCGATCTCAAGAATGATCTGGATGACAATGCCGCCCTCTGTAACGCGCTTGACCTTGTTCTTTCCGCGCCAACAGCCGCCGGTGCGCTTGCCGGCGCTTCTGGCGCCCAAGTCTGGCTGCTCGCCATCGGCGATGTGTGGCCAATGCTCGGCACGGACCACTTCCCATTCTTCCCGAACAACAGAGTATTGAAACCCGATACATATGCGGATTGGGGCAATCTCATGTCCAAGGTGGGCGCAGAGTTGAACGCTTTCCGCCAACAGAGGAAGCCCCAATGAGTGCTCTTTCCCAGCCAGCTGCGACGGTCACGCGAGATCACGCATGGATCGAACGGGAATACAATAAAGAGAAGTATCCGGTCATCTTGGATGCGGTTCGCGAGGTGATGACAGACAGAGTCAGCAACCTGGCACGCGGCGTCGGACAAGTGATCGACGCCGAGCGCGGTCATTTGCCCATCGACGCCACGCGAGATTTTCTGATTGACGGATCCATTCATCACTTGCCGACAGCTTTGGGCTCTGCAGGTGTCAGCGGCTTCACGTCGAATGCCATCGCATCTATGTGTTCGAAAGAAACCGATGCGATTGTGGAACTGGGCGCAGGCTGGGGTCGCAACCTTTTCCTCACCTACTTTGCCGGTGCCGGGAATGAGGCAACGCAATACTATGCGCTGGAATATGCGGAAACGGCCCGTCAGGCCACACGATTGCTGGCGCGTCTTGACCAAAGGCTGTCCATTGATGCCTTGCCGTTCGACTATCACGTGCCCAATTTCGAAGACATTCCGAAAAGCGCGGCGCCGACGGTCTTGGCCACGGTCCACTCCGTCGAACAGATCCCTTATCTCTCTGAAGCTGTCTTCATGGATTTTCTGCTCCGGCGCCCCAACACTTCCGGTATTCATATTGAGCCGGTTGGTTGGCAATTGCCCCCGGAAGTGATGAAGGGCCGCCAGGCCAGGTCGTCTGCCGCCTATGCGGAGAAGCATGACTACAACCGCAACCTCTGGCAGACCCTGACGAATCTGGAGGCGGCGGGTCACATCAAGGTCACGGATGTGATGCCGGATATTGTCGGGCAGAATCTGGATAATCCCGCCACGCTGATCCGCTGGACACGGCGCTGAGGCCCTTAGCGCTATGCAAAAACGCCATTTACCCGGCGTAAAATTGCTCTCGGGCAGCATCTGACGCTGCGTTTTCGAGGCGGATTTGCCTAAATCTCGATGATCGCTATAGTTCGCGCCGCCTTTCTTGGGGGCGAATGCTTGTCTGCGGGGGCCGATGGCCCTAACGTGCGGCCATTCGATATTAAGACTGACAAAAATGAAGTGAGACAGCCGTTTATGAAGTTCGAAGGTACACAACAATATGTGGCGACGGAGGATCTTCGTGTCGCCGTGAATGCCTCTATCACCCTGGAGCGCCCGCTGCTTGTAAAAGGCGAACCGGGTACGGGCAAAACCGTCTTGGCCCACGAAGTTGCCAAGGCATTGGGGCGCCCGCTGATCGAGTGGCACATCAAATCGACCACAAAGGCTCAGCAGGGTCTTTATGAATATGATGCCGTATCGCGCCTGCGTGACAGTCAGCTGGGCGATGAGCGGGTAAAAGACATCAACAACTACATCTCGAAGGGTAAGCTTTGGGAAGCGTTCACGCAGAACGAAAAGCCGTTGCTTCTCATCGACGAGATCGACAAAGCCGATATCGAATTCCCGAACGATTTGCTGCTCGAACTCGATCGCATGGAGTTCTTCGTCTACGAAACCGGCGAACAGGTCAAAGCGCAGCAACGGCCGATCGTGATGATCACGTCGAACAACGAAAAAGAACTGCCGGACGCCTTTTTGCGCCGCTGTTTCTTCCACTACATCAAGTTCCCGGACCGGGAAACGATGCAAGAAATCATCGATGTGCACTTCCCTAATCTGAAAACCGATTTGGTCCGGGAAGCACTCAATATCTTCTACGACATCCGCGACGTGCCCGGCCTGAAGAAGAAGCCGTCCACATCCGAGCTGTTGGACTGGCTGAAACTTCTCCTGAACGAAGACGTGACACCGGAGACCCTGCGGGAAAAAGACCCAACGAAGCTTATTCCGCCGCTGCATGGCGCATTGCTCAAAAACGAGCAGGATGTGCATCTGTTCGAACGGTTGGCATTCCTGGCCCGCCGCGAGAAGAAGAGCTAGATCATTAGAATACGAAGTGTCCGGAATTTGAGGAAGTAAGCCGCGATGTTTATCGATTTCTTTCACGAACTGCGCAAAGGCAAAGTCCCTGTTTCCCTGAAAGAGTATTTGATGCTCTTGGAAGGCATGGACAAAAAAGTCATCTCCAACAATGTGGAGGACTTTTACTTCTTGTCGCGCGCGGCCTTGGTGAAGGACGAGCGCAATCTCGACAAATTCGACCGCATCTTCGGCGAAGTTTTCAAAGGCCTTGAGATTTTGGGCGACGGTGATGTTGCTCAGATTCCGGACGAATGGCTTCAAGCGCTGACGGAAAAATTCCTGACGGAAGAAGAAAAGAAAATGATCGAATCCCTGGGCGGCTGGGAAAAGATCATGGAAGAACTTCAAAAGCGCCTCGAAGAACAGGAAAAGCGCCACGAAGGCGGCAATAAAATGATCGGCACGGCCGGCACGTCGCCGTTCGGGGCCTATGGCTACAATCCGGAAGGCGTGCGCATCGGCCAAAAGGAAGGCCGCCATGGCCGCGCCGTGAAGGTCTGGGATAAGCGCGAATACAAAAACCTGGACGACGAAGTCGAGCTGGGCACCCGGAACATCAAGGTCGCCTTGCGCCGCTTGCGAAAATTCGCGCGGGAAGGCGCACCAACGGAATTGGATTTGCCGGATACCATCCGGTCCACGGCGCATCAGGGCTATCTGGACATCAAGATGGTGCCGGAACGCCGTAATAAAATCAAAGTGCTGCTGTTCTTCGATATTGGCGGCTCGATGGATGCTCATATCCGCACCTGCGAAGAGCTGTTTTCTGCCGCGCGTACGGAATTCAAGCACATGGAATATTTTTACTTCCACAACTGTCTGTATGAAGATGTTTGGAAGGATAACCGCCGCCGTCATACGGAAAAAATGCCAACCTGGGATGTTCTGCATAAATTTCCGCACGACTACAAAGTGGTCTTTGTAGGGGACGCCACCATGAGCCCTTATGAAATCACCTATCCTGGCGGCAGTGTAGAACACTGGAACGAAGAAGCCGGCGGCTTGTGGATGGAACGCTTGCTGAATATTTACGAAAGCGCAATCTGGCTGAATCCAGTGCCAGAACGCCATTGGGAATACACCCCCTCGATCCAGATCATCCAGCAGATTATGGGCGACCGCATGTTCCCGCTTACTCTGCAGGGCCTGGACAGCGCCATGCGGGAATTGAGCCGGTAAGTTTATTCTTACTTTACACGTCATTCCCGTGCGCGCGATAGCGCGTTGCGGGAATCCAGAGCATGGAACAAATCGCCTCTCGAAAGTCGATACAATTGCGCGTGCCGCTCTGGATGCCAGGAACAAGTCCTGGCATGACGATATGGAGTTTGGGGAAACGATCATCACCCGCACCTCAATGAAAATCTCTTGAGCGGGGCAAGATCCTTGCCGCCTGTTCTTCCCTCCCCTTATTACGCCGATAGGTAATTTCGCGCGGATCCTCGCCGGGACGCTTCACCTCATCCGCCCGGGCCACCATGTCCCGCATTTCCTCATGGGCGTCTGACAACAGCGCCAGCTTGTCGCTCATATCGATTAGGTGATCAGCCACGATATGGATGACGAGCCCTTCCCGCTGCAACCGTCCGTACACCCCTAAAACGCGCGCACTCAAAACGATCTTACGGTACTTCTCGAATGTCTTCGGCCACACAATGATATTGGCAACGCCGGTTTCATCTTCGAGGGTTGCGAAAATAACCCCCTTGGCACTGCCTGGCCGCTGGCGCACCAAAACAAGCCCTGCCAGCTTCACCCGCATTTCAGGCTTCACCTCCATAAGCCGATCGTTGCGCACAAAGTTTTGCTTCTCAAAACTCCGGCGGAAAAAAGACATGGGATGCGCCTTCAGAGAGAGACGCAATGTGGAATAGTCGTGCACCACATGCTCACCCAGCGGCATGGACGGTAAATGCACTTCCGCTTCCCGCTGCAACTCGGTGGCACCCGATACAGAAAACAAAGGCAAGACACCGGCGCTCAGCCCCCGCACCGCCCAGGCCGCATCGCGCCGGTTCAATCCGAGCGATGTGAACGTGTCCGCATTGGCAAGCCGTTCGAGCACTGCCGGCTGAAAGCCGGTGCGCAGCCACAGATCGCGCACACTGTCGAACCCATTACCGCGCACTTCCATAATGCGTTCGGCATTATCTTGAGAAAGCCCCTTGATTTGCCGCAAACCCAGCCGGACCGCATAACGTGCGCAATTGGGTGTTGGGTCCCCTTCCTTCAAAGGTTCCAATGTGCAATTCCAGTTTGACGCGTTAATGTCCGGGGGCAGAACTTTGACCCCATGATCTTTTGCATCACGCACCAATTGAGCAGGCGCGTAAAACCCCATGGGCTGGCTGTTGAGCATGGTGCACAGAAATACGTCCGGGTAATACCATTTGATCCAAGACGAGATGTAGACCAGTAGCGCAAAGCTGGCCGCGTGGCTTTCCGGAAAGCCGTAATCGCCAAACCCCTTAATCTGATTGAAGCAGCGCTCCGCGAAATCCCGCTGGTAGCCCCGATCGATCATGCCCTTGATGAACTTGTCTTCCAGCGTATATATCGTGCCGTTCTTACGGAACGTGGCCATGGCCCGCCTCAACTGATCGGATTCCGAAGGCGAAAACCCCGCGGCCACAATGGCAATGCGCATGGCCTGTTCCTGGAACAACGGGACGCCCATGGTTTTTCCCAAAACCTCGCGCAACTCTTCGGAAGGGAAGTCCACCGGTTCAAGACCATCGCGGCGGCGCAAATAAGGATGCACCATGTTTCCTTGGATCGGGCCGGGCCGGACAATGGCAACTTCGATCACAAGGTCGTAATAGTCCCGAGGCTTCAGACGCGGCAGCATGGACATTTGAGCCCGGCTTTCCACTTGGAAAACGCCGATAGAATCCGCCTTGCACAGCATGTCATAGACGGCTGGATCGTCTTGAGGAAGGGTCGCCAGATCATAGGTTTTGCCATAATGCTCGCGCATCGCATCAAAAGCTTTGGCAATACATGTCAACATGCCCAGCGCCAGCACATCGACTTTCAGCATACCGAGCGTATCGAGATCGTCCTTATCCCATTCCACAATGGTGCGGTCGTCCATGGCCGCATTGGCGATGGGAATCACATCGCAAAGGGGGCCGCGTGTCATCACGAACCCGCCCACATGCTGAGAGAGATGGCGGGGAAAACCAATGATTTCGCGCGCAAGCTCGGTGGCGCGGTGCAGCGTTTCATCATGAGGATCAAGGCCAAGCTCTTGAATATGCTCCGCTTTAATGCCGTCGGAAGACCAGCCCCACACCATGCCGGACAAGGCGGCAATCACATCTTCCGACAGCCCCATCACCTTGCCCACTTCGCGAATGGCGCTGCGGGCGCGGTAGGTGATGACGGTGGCGGCGATCCCTGCCCGGTCGCGGCCATATTTCCGGTAGATATATTGAATGACCTCTTCCCGGCGCGCATGTTCGAAATCCACATCGATGTCCGGTGGCTCGTTTCTTTCCATTGAAACGAACCGTTCGAACAGCAAATCCACATGAGTAGGATCGACCGCCGTGATGCCGAGGCAATAACAAACGACGGAATTGGCCGCCGACCCCCGGCCCTGACAGAGAATACTTTCCCGTTCCGCATACTGAACGGCATCGTGAACCGTCAGAAAATAAGGGGCATAGGATTTGGCCTCAATAAGCGCCAATTCATGTTTGAGCGCCTTGAGCACTTTCTCCGGAATACCATCGGGATAGCGTTTTTCCGCACCAATCCAAGTGAGCCGCTCCAGCTCCGCTTGCGGTGTTATGGACTTTCCTTTGACCTCGTCGGGATATTCGTACCGCAATTCATCCAGCGAAAAATGAACGCGGTCCGCAACCTCCAAAGTGCGGGCGATGGCATCGGGATATTTCTTGAACAGCCGCGCCATATCTTCAGGTTTTTTGACATGGCGTTCTCCATTCGCATGGAGGAGAAAGCCCGCTCCTTCGATGGTGCAATGTTCCCGAATGCAGGTGACCACATCCTGCAGAACCCGCCGTTCCACACTGTGGTAGTAGACATCATTGGTGGCGATGAGTGGCACATCGCACCGCCAGCTCAACACTTCAAGTTCTTGCAGCCATACCTCGTTGCCGCCGCGATAAAGAAAGGTTGCGCCTAAATAGGACGTATCGGGATAGTCAGCCGCAAGCTGGGAAAGCATTTCCTCAAAGCCGCTGGAAAGGTCTTCCGGCGGCATGACAATAAAAATTTGCCCGTCGCCATATTCAATAATATCCGGTAGCGACAGGTAGCATTCCCCCTTCGGCGCACGGCAGTTACCGGTGGTGAGCAAACGGCACAAACGGCCATAAGCTGCCCGGTCCTTCGGATAGGCAATGACCTCAAACCCATCGACCGTTACCAGTCGCGCGCCCACCAAAAGCTTGAGGCCGACCTCTTTCGCCGCTTTATGAGCCCGGACCACACCGGCAAGGGTATTGCGATCGGCAATGCCCACGGCGGCAAGCTTATCGGCAAATGCCTGATAGACCAGTTCTTCCGGGTGAGACGCGCCGCGCAGGAAGCTGAAATTGCTGGTCACCGCCAGTTCGGCGTATTGGCTCATGGGGTTGCCCCCAGCCACTCTCCCGCCTGCCCATCCCAATCGCTCCAAGAGAGAGAACCGGGATCTTGCAATAGATGTTTATAGATTCCCGCTTTCGCGGGAATGAGCGGAGTATTTTCCGCAAAGTGCTCTAGACCGCTGACATGGCGAACTACTTCTCCTCGTCGCCCCAGCGAAAGCTGGGGCCCATAACCACGATCCTTAAAACCATAAGTACAGTGGGTATGGATTCCAGTCTTCGAGCCCAAAAAGAAATAGGGCTCGAAACTGGAATGACACCGATGTTTTGTTTCACGCCCAGGCGTAAACATGGGCGCATGGGGTTGATCCAAATTTTGGGAGTGCCTGGCCACCCACTCCCCCTTGATGATGGACAAACACTGCCATTTAACTCGGCTGTCATCCCAAGGAGCATCCACTGTCACCGACTGGGGATGCGAGCTTGGGATCCATACGCCGCAGTAGTTGTCTTTTAGATTGCGTTGGTGTCCGGAGCACAAAAGAGCAGGGGCCGTGGTTATGGGTCCCAAATCAAGTTTGGGACGACAGCCCTTATATGTCTCAGGCGCCATGGAATTTCTCTCCACTGCGCCTCCCTCGGCCTTGAATATATCACACAAGCACCGCATGGCTCATCTCAAGCGAAAAAGCCGTGCATGTACCACCGGGGGGTGGGCATCTCCGGTTCATAAAACCCATCCCGGTAAACCCAGAACCGGCGGCCATCATCGTCTTGCAAACAATAATAATCACGGGGGTGCGCCGTTTCCTTATCGCGCCACCATTCTGATGCGATCCGTTCAGGGCCAGTGGTTTGGGTCACACGATAAGTAACACGCCGCCATTGAAAACGGTGTGGCGGCCCTTCCGGCACCTCCGCAATAACGTCAATCGGTTCCGCACACGGAAGGAGCATGATCGGACGTCCTGCTTCATGATAGGCATGCGCCCGCCAGTCGCCCTCGTCTGCTTGTTTTTCCGCGGCGGACACAAAAGCCACGGCCCGTTCCGGAATATGGCTTGCGCGGGGTTCCAGAAAATTAACCCGGGCCACCCCAAAGCGATTGCTGAGCCGGTCTAAAAACTGATGAAACGCCGGCGTTTCGGCAGAAGATTTGCCCGTGGCAGTTCCCGGCACTTGATGGGAAAGCTGTGCCGGTAGCAGTGGATCGGTCACAAGCGCTTCAAGACTAATGACTTCTATGCCAAATCCGGCATCAAAATCGCTTTCCAAACGATCCAGTTTTTCCGAAAAAAGCCGGGTTAAATGGACAGGATCATTTGAAGGGCGCGCCGTACCCACCACAAGACTGCTCACATAGCCATCCACCCTATACAGCCAAAGCTTGAGCTGGCGCACGCCCCGGCCATCCCGGTTGAGGGGACGCACCAGGTCTTGCACAAGACGGCCGATGGTAACCGCAATGTGATCCGTATGAAGAATAGGCTCGGCCATTACTTGCTTTGCCCGATACGGCACATGGGGCGCTTGAGGATTTATCGCCTCATTTTCTTTTCCAAATGCCTGATCGAGGCGGCGGGCAAGCGTGCGGCCGAATCGTTGCACCAAAGGGGCCCGGGGAAGTTCAAGCAAATCCCGAATGGCTTTAAGGCCCATGCGGTGCAAGGCTTCCGCCGTCTCCATCTCAAGACGCAAGGCCGATACAGGTAAAGCGGGCAAATAATCCCGATGCCGCTGCGGCGGGATGAGAGTGATGTTTTCTTTACCAAACCGGGCCGCCCCCCAAGCAGCGCCCGCGGTATCGGCCACTGCCAAACGCGCCCGAATACCCCAGGCCGCAAGGCGGTTTTTCAAATCTTCCAGAAGCGCTTGTTCACCGCCAAAGAGATGGGCACAGCCGGTAATATCTAGAAAAACCCCGTCCGTGCCATTTTCTTCCGTACACGGTGTGGTCCAAGGTGTGTAGCGGCCACACCACTTGCTGAGCTTTTCGAGCGCCTTTTCATCCGCTAGCAGATCGGCGCTCTGTACCGACAGATCGGGCACCAAGGCGCGGGCATCCGTCAACAACTGACCTGTCCGCAAGCCCTGCCGTGCCGCCAGAGGATTAACCGCCGTGATCCGCATACCCCCCTGCTGGGGCGCCACCAGAACCAATGGCCCTTTTTCTAAAGACGGTTCACCCTGTTTCTTGGAGAAGCCCGTCTTGCGCTTGAGGCTGAGCCGGTCTGTCGGCCAATGCGGCAGCCATAGCGAAACAATGCGTCGCATGATCCCACTCCAAAAACCAATGATGCGGCTGCCCGCCCCGGCAGCGCACAAGATCCGCCCGCCAGCGGGGCCGCTGCCAGCCCTGCCGCACACGTTGTTCAGTCGCAATGGACCAGCGCGTAGAGGCGGCACTGGCCTTTGAGGATTGAGGCGGACGCAAAAGAAAGACGGGTGTGGCCACCGTTTCTGCCGCCAATTGCAAGCGCCGCGTGGCGGTGAGGTCTAAGGCGGCCCCCACCTCGCCCACAATGGCGGCAAGGGTTTGGCTACGCAAAGCTTCTTCCAGCACCCACAACACATCCGTCGGTTTGGGGCTGGTCACCATCAGCAAACGGTCGGGGACAAAACCGAAAGCAGCCAAGCCGGGGCCGTAAAGCCAACCAAAATCATGAGGCCCGTAACTCTGCCGGCACCACAAAACAATGCCTCTGCCGTCCACCATTTGGAGCCGGCGCATGACCAGTGCCAGCAGGAAGCCGAATGCCGAGGGCATATCCCGGTGGTCGGCCCCTGCCACCTCATGCAGGGCTGCTGTAGAAAGCCCCTCGCCCGGCAGGCTGGCATCCACTTGAGGCACCCCTAAGGTGATGGGCGCATGCTCTGCCTCTTCCAGCACATGCGCTTGTCCTTCGATGGCCCCAATGCGGGCCTGCAAATCTGCCCGAATCTGTTGACGCGACACCACAGGCTTGCCCCTTAAATGTTCTTGTTTTGTTCTATTTTTTTGAGCCGGAAGAGTCAAGACCGGATATGCGCGCGCGAAAGTGACCGAAAACCGCCCAAAAACCGGGCACAGAAGCCACTACCTGTGGCTGAAAAAACGCGAAACCCTCAAAAAACATGAGTTAACCATTTTTGTGACACAAACAGGACAAAAGAGCGCATAATAACTCTCTATAAAGAACAAACCCTCCAAACTGGCGGAAAGATCAGAAGGCGGGACAAACAGAATGCTGGAAACAGACGCGACTTCGTATCAACACGAACCAGAAGAAGCGCTCGGGAATATGACGAAATTTGCAATCATTACAGGACTATCGCTGGGTGCCTGGGTTGCCTTGATCGGCATGGTCACCACAGCGGCCTATGTGATCGACCGGATAATGTAAGACCCGCTGACCGATCACATGAACACGCGAATAAATCAGCCGTCAGGTTTTCCTGGCGGCTGATTTGTTTTTGCCCCTACCCGCGACTCAAATGTAGCAAAACAAACCGATCAGCGTTAAAGTTGTCCACACTATTTCCTCAGGGGACGGACGATGCATATCTTGATCGGGATTATCGGAGCGATTGTGGCAATCGTTTTCTTTGTCTATCGCCTCACTTACGTGGCGCGCGAAGGTCAGGAAGTGATTTCAGACGCCAAGGGCTTCGTCCGCCGTCAACGCTGGAATGCCAGACACCGCCACAATCCGCTAGACGATATCGAAGATCCGCGCGAAATCGGCGTGCTGCTCATGACGGAAATCGCCAAATACAAAGGCGCTCTCACGGCGGCACAGCAGAAAAAAATCGCGGAACTCGCGCAGCATCATTTCCAAATCCCTCAAGCGGATGTGGACGACATGATCGCCCATGTGGCCTTCGCCACCAAAGATCTCACTGATGTGGACAACGTGCTGCACAAGGTCCTGCGCCCGCTGCACAATACACTCAATGATCAGGAAAAAGGCGACCTGGTTGCCATGCTTCAGGCTGTTGCCGCCGTCGATGGCGACCCGACCACCGAACAACTGCATCTCATCGGCCGCACGCAGGATAAGTTACTGAGCTGACTGGCGATCAACGCTAACCTGATACACTTTGGGACAAAGTTCTTCTTTCCCGGCAAACCTCCCATACAATTCACACTTACCTTCCTCTTCGACCACGTGCGGACCATGTCCTCCCGCACGAAATAGAAAACAGAGGGATCAAATGAAAACGACTTTACTTGCGGCGGTGATTGCGGTTTTCACCTTCGGCCTTGCGCCCATGAGCGGCGCTTCGGCAGGCGAATGGCGGCTCGACCCGCGCAAATGCCCCGACCTGCGTGAAGACTATCGCGACTCGCGCGTCACCTGGAGCCGGCGCGATGCGCGGGAAGACCGCCGCGACCGGCGCGTGACCAACTGCCCTGCCCGCGCCTGGGTCTATGTGCCAAGCCGCTTCGAATATTTTGCCAAGAAACCGGTCCATCCCGGTGTTGTGGCCATCTATACCGGACCGAAAGGTTACTACCGCCGCCATGATGGACGCGACATCGCAATCAAAGTGGTGGTGTATTAGACTGAAATTTCTCTTGCTCATCCCGGACAAGCGACCAGAGGTCGCGCAGATCCGGGATCTCGAGTTCTAACCGCAAAATCCCGGCTCGCACCCCTTATTTGAGATTGGGGCGCCACCGGGACGAGCGGAAAGAGACACCCGTAGCGGTACTTCGGTTGTCATCCCCGAAAACGCCTTGCGTTTATCGGGGATCCAGTAACCACAGCATTCCGCTAGAAATACTCGGCATTACTGGATCCCCTCATTCGAGGGGATGACAATAAAATGAAGAGGCCAGTCTTTTAAGCCACAGCCACCGGCAGTTTGCGGCGCCCCCATAAAAAGAACGGCTTGATGCGTTCGCCTGCACTCTCCAGGGTCAAGCCGGGCAAACGCTGTGCCAACACTTGAAGCGCCAAGCGTGCCTCCAAACGCGCAAGCTCCGCCCCCAGACAAAAATGGATACCCAGCCCGAAAGCCATGTGACGTGCTGCCGGCCGGTCTAGCGAAAAAACATCCGGGTCCGGAAATATTTCCGCATCACGGTTGGCCGCCGCATAATGCAGCATGACTTTGGTGTTTTCCGGAATGGTCACCCCATGCAGGGTGACGTCCCGCGTGGTGGTTCGATAGAGCCCCAATACCGGTGGATCGAACCGCAGACTTTCTTCGATCGCCGTATCGATCAAAGACGGGTCCGCGGCAACCCTTTCCCACAGCTCTCTGCGTTCAAGCAGACGCCACACACAATTGGTGATCAGCGAGGTGGTGGTTTCATTACCGCCCACAAGAAGCTGATTGATGACACTCAATATCTGAGCATCGGGCAAGGGCTTCCCCTCCCGGCGCACATTCACCAGCATGGTGATCAGATCATTTGGCGGCGTCTCCATCGCCCGCCTTTCTTCAATTTGCCGACGCTGATAATCCGTCAATGCCTGAAGTTTCGCAGCCCATGGGGTTGGGTCCTCCGCGCCCATGGCCTCGACAGAGGCATCCGACCAATCCTTGAACAGATGAATATCTTCTTCCGGCACCCCAAGCAGTTCAGAAATGATGATCACAGGCAAGGGAAAGGCGTAGTCGTCATGAATGTCAATCTGACTTCCATCCGCCACCTTATCAAGCAAGTCATGTGCGAGGCGTTCGATGCGCGGCGCCAGGTCCCCTATGGCGCCGGGCGTGAAAGCCGGTTGCACCAAACGGCGATAGTAAGTGTGTTGCGGCGGGTTCGACAGCATCCCCGCAGGCTGCGTGAAACTGGGCCCCTGCCCCCATTCGCTGGAGTAAGTCTCCCCATCGCGCAACGCCGCTTCCACATCCGCATATCGCGACAATGTGTAGAACGGCGGATCGTGATCTTCCAGATAGTGCACCGGCGCTTGCGCATGCAGCCATTGATAGTTCGACGACGGATCATCCATGGTCTTCGTTGAGAACGGACTGTAACCTGTCATGACCTGAAGCCTTCCATTGCTATTCCGCGAACAGGCGCGGCACGATGAAGTAATAGAGCCCCGCCACACTCATGATCGACAGAAGAAGAAATGTGGTCTGCGCGCCGAACAAGCGGGCATAGGTCGCCCCCGGATTGGTGGACAGCCCCCAGGCATGGGCAAGCCGCGCAATCACCAAAGTGATCCCTAGTGCATGCACCCAAAGCACCGGTACGCCGCTCATCTCCACCATCAACAACAGGAGAAGCGCCATCGGCACGTTTTCGACGAAATTTGCCTGAACCCGCAGCACCGTCTTCGGTTTCCAATCCGGCAGTTTCGCGGCGTTGACATTTGCCCGCGACACTTGGATAGCCAGCGCCACAAGCAGTAGGCCCAACAGGCTCGCATAGAAAAACGTCACCGGAACAATCACACCATTCATGGATGGTCCTCCACTTTATGGTCAGGCGAGGAACGATGCCCCCAGCGACAACAAACCCAGGGTCAAAACGGTGAGCCCGATGTAGGAATATTGGTCGAGCCACCAAAGGCCAAACGCTTCGGGCGTGCCCGGCGGCGCGGTCGGCACATCTCCCCGGCGCAATTGGCGCGGCAGACCGTTCACGGACAAGATCATTGTACCCATCCAGCAAAAAGCCAGGCCCAATATGATCAACAGATCGGTCCAAAGTTCGGGTGTCATCGGTCGGCCTTATGGCACAAGAAGTTCGCGGCGGTGATAGACAAGATCGTCCCGATTCTGATGACTGGCCAGATGCGGCGGCACATCCGGCATGCCGATGGAACTGGGCGATTCGATGCGCTGCCAGTCGGTGGTTGCCTTGCGGCACGCTATTTTCCAGCGGCCATGACGCCGTTCGAACCGGTCCATGTAGCGGCCCCCCACCCAAAAATCCATTTCCGTATCGAACGCCATGGGTCCCGCTTTGGGATCGCTCTTAGGGCGCATCCGGTGAAACGCCGTGAAGTAAGCTTCAGTAAACGCCAAATCGTCACTTTCCAGCTCCACAAAGATATTGCCGAGCTGGTGGTGCGTGCGCGTATGTGTCGACAACACCCCTAATGCAAAGGACACAAAGTCACCGGGCTTGTCCGGTGTAGATGGAAGGGACGGGTCGCTGCTCGGCCCCTTAAAGCCGTGTTCATGCTGGCTGCCGGGATGGAAGACACTGCGGATGAGCGCTTCATCCATGTGATCGATGCCCCGGCAATAGGTCATGATCACTTCGGTGATCTTTTGTTTGTGGACAAGCTCGCGCAGCTCTTCTGCTGATGGATCCATTCTTTGCACGCCTCCCCGCGTTTGTGTTTTTTCTGCACGGGTAACCCCGTGACGAGTCCGTGATCCGTTGTTCAGACCATTCCAATTCTCTGTATACTATCAAAAAACAAACATTGGGAGAGATTGCCTGTGACTGTTTCCCTCAAAGGCAAACGGGCCCTTGTCACCGGCGCCGCCGTCGGCATCGGACCAGCCTATGCACATGCGCTTGCGGCTGAAGGTGTGGACATTGCCGTTTGCGACATCCGCCCAGAGATCATGGACGTGCCCGCGCAACTGGAGAACAAGGGCGTGCATGCCTTTGCAATGGTTGCTGATGTGTCCAGCGCGCAGGATGTGCACCGCTTTGTTGACGAAACAATCAAGGCTTTGGGTGGCATCGACATCCTCATCAACAATGCCGGCAATTGCCGCACAAGCCTGGCGGATGACGATCTGGACAAAACTCTGGACGATTACGAGCACATGGTCGGCACCAACTTGAAGGGCGAATTCCTGATGGGCCGCGCTGTGATCGAGCAAATGCTGAAGCAAGGACGCGGCGGCGAGATCGTCAATATTGCCACGGACCATATGTTCACCTGCGGATCACCCCACGATCAGTGTCCGAAAAACCCTAATTGTCCGTGGGCGGACGCCCGCCGCCCTACCAGCGGTGGCCATGTGATGGATATCTACGACGCCTCCAAATGGGGGCTCAATGGTCTTATGTTCGCTTGGGCCCAAGCATTGCGGCCCCATGGCATTCGCGTCAACGGCATGTGCATGGGCGCCACCGATTCCTGGATGATCCGGGATTTCTTCAAATTCCCGCAAACGCCAGGAGAGGAAACCGAGGAACAAAAACAGGAAATCGCCACCTGGATGGCCAAGGAAGACGTGGCACAAGTGCTCATCGACCTCCTGAAAGAAGGACCCGGCGGGCGCAACGCCAACAACATCAATTTATGCGTGGGACGGCCGCCTAAGCTGGAGCCACCTTTGCCGCTTCTGTATCTCAAGGAGGAGGCACTTCATGGCACATCTTGAGAACAAAACGGCCATCGTTACGGGCGCCTATCAGGGCATCGGGCAAGCGGTTTCAGACCTTTTGCAAAACCAAGGCGCAAACATCGTTGCCATAGACGAACAGCCTGAGGTCGAAGAGAAAGCAAGCGAAACCCTGCTTGGCCTGCAGGCAGACGTTTCCAAACGCGAAGATGTGGAACGGATTGTCGCCACCACCCTCGACCGGTTCGGCAGCATCGACATCCTGGTGAACAATGCAGCCCATTGGCGCCCCACTCCTGTGACCTCATCGTGGGAACAAGCGCTCGCCGATTGGGATTACATCATGGATACCAATCTCAAAGGCGTCTTGATGTTGTCGCGGGCCTGCATTCCTCACCTCAAAGCCGGCGGCGGTCACATCATCAATATGAGCGCCTATTACGTGCTGCCCGCCAAAGGGCCAGGCACCAACTCTCCGATGACGGATCTCTACAACGCATCCAAATGGGCGCTGAACGGATTTACCGACGCTTGGGCTCATCAGCTGGCGGACGATGGTGTACAGGTGAACGCCATCTGCATGGGGGCCACCGACACACCCATGTTGCGCAGCGCCTTTCCCGGCGGTGAGCTGCCGGCAGAATTCGCAGCGAACGTGATCAAAGCCGAGGACATCGCCCAGCTCGTTCTCGACATTATCGACGATGGCCGTACCGGCGAAAACATCGGCGCGTTCGCGGGCGAGCCCGTGACCCTCCCGCCCCGCCAACCCACCCACAAGCGGATTACGGGATAGTTATCCGTCTCATTCTGTCCGAACCGTTGCCATGCACTGCTCGGTAATCGAGGACCACCACAATCGCAGCCAAATGATACATTTGCGCTAATGCAAGCAGCCATCGGTATTGGGAAGAGCCAGCAGCACCGAAAATCGCAACATAGTTTGAGTTGCGTTGAAAAAAGATTCAGTCTTTGATTGAATAACCTTTTTCGAGCTTTTGTGGGGCGACAGATTTAAGTGCTTGGGTCAGAGTTTTGGGGGCAACAGTGCTGCAGATTATTACCGTACCCGGCACTACCGGGCTGAGTGGCCGAGAATTTGGTAGGCAATGGTGGACAGCAGATGGGATTCTGAGTTCACGATTGCGAGAACTCTTCGCATCAGATGACTTCCTATTCGAAGCCATTGAGTGGGATGGAAAAAACTCCACAGGCGACCGCTCAAAGGCAACAGAACGACTACGATCATGTATCTTGGAAACCGAAGATGAAGTAAGAAACGTCATAATTGCACATAGTCACGGCGGCAACGTAGCGCTGAATGCCTACTACGATCTAGCCGTGCCTCAACGCTCAGTCGACAAAATCATCACGATTGGCACGCCATATTTCGCCTACTATGGTCAATCACTTCGCAAACGAATGCGAATACTATTCGGGCGGGTAATTAGACTCGCTGCCCAAATGTTCGTGTTCCTACCGATCTTTTCTGGAGTCCTTCTTTTGGCCGGACTCGCTTGGCAAATGCTAACAAGCAACTCACATTTGACGCCCCACGTCCCGGCGCTAAAACTTCTGCACGAAAACTACATTTCGCTAACTTTTGTAGTTGTATCGATTGTGGTCGGCTGGGTGCTGGCCTTTTGTGCCATGGTGTTTTTTGATGATTTGGTTGATTTTTTCACTCGAAAATCCGAAATCGCGCGACGGATAAAAGACTATCTGCAGTTCAGCCGACTATCAGATGCTGAGTTTCGGACAGTGTTCCCGATATATCATCGGCAAGACGAAGCCATAAACCTGCTAAGCAAAGGTTCTCCCTACAGCATAGCCCAAGTAAGAATCCACATTCTCATTTATCTAGTGGTTGCGGCCGTTTTGGCGGGAACAGTTGAATTGCTGATTACTGCGGGCACAGACTGGAGCTTCATGGACGCCGTTCAGTTTACAGTTGTCAGCGCAGTCAACCTTGATCAGCAATTCCTTTTAGCAACTACTGTCGTTGTGATTTGGATGGTGGCAGTTTTTGTCCTCGCAAACGTTCTCCGTTTCCTTCTCCGGAGTTCCATTCGAGCATTCTTAGTATACGCATGGAGAGTGCTAGTTCTTGGCATGTCATTCAGCGACCCAAGGGGAATTGAGGTCTGGGCATACCCGAAATACACGACTTATGATGAGGACGTCGATGGGTGGAATCCTTTGCCTTCAGATATAGAGCGCCTCATTTGTCGCCTTGGAGATAGTCGGGCCGCAGAAGCCAACAAAGCATTCCGCAGTCATCTCTTTGCGAAAAAACAACCAGTATCAAATAGCCTTTTCTCCGTCGTATCTGCACTTCTATCAGGAAGACAACTGGTACACAATTCATACATGCCTCTTGATGAGACGGAAAGACTGGGTAAATCCGATGGATGTCCTCCGGAAGACATCGTCATTCGTCTGATCGCTTATATTTTGCATATTGAGTGCGGTATCGAGCTCTCTAACAAGTTCCAAGAAGATGAAACATTCGAAACCGCTCGCAGTGCTTATGATGAAATCACGAGAAATCTGAAGCGACCGAGGCATGACGATACTCCATCAGGAAACGGAGAAATTGGAAATGACGGAGTCAAAACAAGACTATTCAAATCGTTTTTCAGTCGTGCCGAATCAAATGCATGAGTCTCATCAGATAAGATCTCACATGACATTTGCAAACAACTCTTCATCGCCGCCTTTCAGATAAAAGTCGGTAGCTACAGCATGATGGCGATCAATGATCCGACGCTTTCAGTGCCTCTAGTTTTTCACGCGCTGCGTCTTTGTCTTTGAACCAAAGATCATTCAAATCCAGAAAGGCTTGGGCATCGCCCGGCAGATCGGACTCGGAATAGATCGCCGCCACGGGACAGGCCTCGACGCACACGGCGCAGTCGATACATTCGGTGGGATGGATAAACCTCATACGGTCTTCATCATCCGCATAGATACAATCCACCGGACAGACGGCCACACAGGACTCGTCCTTCACATCCACACAAGCGTCTGTAATCACATAAGTCATTGTTGAAAAATTTAAATCCGTTGGCAGTGCTTCAGACGGTGCTATCATAGTCAGCACATAACAACCGAGCAATGAGGTGACGCATGTCATCGGGGAACGCCATCACCGCCGCCATCGAAAATGTGCTTGAATTAGACACAATCGCGGCTGACGTTGAAAAAAGTTCGAAAGCGGATATTCCCCTGATGCCCATCGGCGAGGCCGCAGATATGGGCCAGGCGCCGGACGGCACCCCTTTGTTCGACCCGCGCGTTTTTGACAGTTATGAGTTCGCGCGCAACCCCTACCCCTATTACAAAATTTTGCGCGACCATTACCCGGTCTTTCATGACACGCTGCACAATTGTTATTGGGTGACGCGCTACGACGACATCACCACCTGCTATTTCGACGATGAGGGGTACAACACAATCCCAAAGGGCTCGTCGAGCGGCGTGTTGGGCAATACTCAGCTAGAGCTGAGCGGTATTGAACACAAACGCCGGCGCAATTTGTATGGCCAGCATCTTGTGGGCCAGGCACTTAAGAACCGTCTGCCATCCATCGAACGGCTCGCCCGCGAAACGATCGAGACCTGGGAAACGGTGGACGAAGACTGGTACGTCAAAAATAGCGACGGCACGCGCACGGTCGAGCTGGGCCGCGCCTTCGCCAATGAGTTTCCCATCCGCGTGGTCTGCGAAGTGCTGGGCTTCCCCCAAGAGGCACGGGGCCAATTCTACTATTGGTACAATTCCATGATGTCTGGCCTTGGCGGATCGGACACGCACCGGCAAGGGTTGGAAGCCCGCCAAGACCTTGAAGACTATCTAGAACCCATCGTTCAGGAGCGGCGGAAAAGCCCTACCTTCCTCTATGATGATGACGGCAAACCCATCGGCAAGGACATCATCACCAAGCTGTGTGAAGAAAAGATCGATGGAGACTATCTGTCGACGGAAGAAATCACGTCTAACGTGGCGTTAGTGGTTGGCGGTGGCGGCGAGACCACCCGCGGCGCGATCATGAATATGTGGTATCTGCTGTTGCAGCATCCGCCCCAATTTGAAGAAGTGCTGGCCGATGAGGCCCTTTGGGACACGGCGTTTCACGAAACCTTGCGCCATTCCACACCCATCGGCGGGCAACCACGCCACAACACCTATGATGTGGAACTGCACGGCGTGAAAATCCCGGCAGGATCGCTCGTGCAGATGGTGGATTTCTCGGCCAATCACGATGACCGCGTTTTCCAGAACCCGGAAGACTTCGACATTCACCGGCAAGACCTCTATAGCGGGAAAATCCTGCGCAGCGGCTTCCGCAAGGAAGGCAAGTGCAGCCACATGGCATTTGGCGTCGGCCCGCATCTATGCCCCGGTGCGTGGATTTCCCATCAGGAAGCGGTGCTCGGGTCGAAGATCCTGGCGCAGTATCTGAAAAATCCAAAAATCAACGTGGACCGCATGAAGAAAGACGTGGACGGCAAAAGTCTGGTGCCCATTGGCCTCATATCCGTGCGCGATTTGTGGATCGATTTCGAGGTCGCGTGATTGCTGATGTCAATGGACAAAGAAACGCAGACACCGGCCACCGCCAAGCAAGGCCAAAGCTTTTGGCAAGGCGATACAACGATCGGCAATAATGGTGTGGCCGCGGCCCCGCGCCAGATCAAAACGTCAATAGGCTATCGCTCATACGAAATCTATCAGCGCCAGCGCGTGCGCGACTCCACCGAAAAGCTGAAACCAAGCGATCTTGTCTCGGACGATTACCGGGTAGACCCCTACCCCATATTGGGAACGCTGCGCGAACACTACCCCTGTTACCGGGACTGGCTGGGGAACGCTTATTGGATCACCCGCTATGACGATGTGACGTCCATATTCGCGGACGATGCCAATTTCGAAACACGGTCCAAGCTCTGGCACTATGGGCTGGAAGGCTATGGACGCGATCTGCGATCTGAGCTTCCTGTTCTGGAAGCACAAGCAGCCCGCACCGATCAGGGCATCGAAACAATCGCGCGGTCTATCACCACCGATCTTGCTGCGTCCGACGCCCCGGACCTTGCTGTGGATTTTGCCGCACGGCTTTCGGTGGAGTTATTGGCGCATACGCTTGATCTGCCTAAAGAGGACATCGGAAAGTTTGCCGGCCTCTATTGGCGCTTGCAGCGCGGCGTGTCGTGGGAGCCCAAGGCGCAGGCCGACGGGCGGCAAGCCCTTCACGCATTGGCGGACTACATTGCGCCCTTGTTGGACGCGCGGCGCAACAATCCGGGCGATGATGTTCTCTCCGCCATTGCCGCGCTTGAGTTGGAAGGTGGTTCGGCAACGGCTGCCGATGTGGTGACGACCCTATTGGAGGGTGACCACGAGACACTGCAGGGCGCGTTCGCCAATCTGTGGTTCTTGTTGCTAACGCATCCAGACCAGCTCGCCCGCGTGCGGCAGGAACCACGCCTTCTAAAATACGCTTACTATGAAACCCTGCGCCATTCTGCGCCGGTCTTATCCGCCAAGCGATTTGCCCGGCATGAGGTGGAACGGTTCGGACAATTACTGCCCGAAGGCGCATTGCTCATCTGTTCGGCGGCGGCGGCCAACCGCGACCCGCGCATTTTCGACAATCCAGATGAGTTTCAGATCGACCGGAAAGATGTGTGCCAACGGGAGCCCCGCGGCCAGTACAGGGCGGACGGCCTTGCCTCCGGCATCGCGTTTGGTCTGGGCAAGCCCAGCAAATATCCGGCACTGCCGGAAGACCGCCCGCGTTCACTGTACGCCCTAACACGGGACACCGTGATAACAGCGTCCCGCATATTGTTGGAAGAGTTTCCGGGCCTGCGTCTTGCCGACGGCGCATCGCCCCGCCTCGAGTCCTTGCGCGTCGGCGATATGCATACCTGTTGGCACCTGCCGGTAGTGTTGGGGAACAGCTAGATCAGCGCTGAACTGAGCAGACGACTCATCGATTAGCTCCGTTTATCAACGGTCGTCATGCCAGGACTTGTTCCTGGCATCCAGTGAGCTCATGCGACGATAAACAATCATCTTCCGCTCTGGATCCCAGGAATTCGCATGAACGTTTCCACACAAATGAATTTCCAGTTCACCGTCCGGAAACGCAAGTAAGGCATTGGCACTTCCATTGGAATAGAAGTGCCTTTGCTCACCCTGGGATGACGCACGTTGTTTTCTAGCGATCTTAGGTGCAAAAAAATTTAAAGACCATTCTCTTGCTTTATTTGCATAATTGCGCAAATATGCATTCATGAAGCTTGATATCGCGCAAATGGAAGAAACGGCCGACGAGGTCAGCGGCTACATGAAGCTCTTGTCGTCACCGGGGCGGCTGATGGTGCTGTGCCAATTGGTAGAGGGGGAGATGTCGTCGGGCGCCTTATGCGACGCCGTCGGGATGAAGCCCCCCGCCATGTCCCAACAACTTTCCATCTTAAAGCGCGAAAACATCGTGCGTACACGGCGCGATGGACAGTCGATCTACTATTCCATCGCAGACCCCAACATCATGAAAATCATGATGTTTCTGTACGACACGTTCTGTGCGCCGAAAAACAAACAGAAAAGGAGAAAATGATGCACGATTTTGCGCTCGCCACCATTGGCGGGGCCATGATTGGATTGGCCGCAACCTTATTGATGGCCGCCAACGGACGCATCATGGGTGTCAGCGGCATTGTGAGCCGCTTGCTCCCACCCCTTGCCGATGATTGGGGGTGGCGCTTGTCTTTCGTGCTGGGCGTTATTGCCGCGCCGATCGTCTTCGGCATGACCGGCGAAACTATCCCCTTCACGGTCACGGACAGCATGCCCCTGCTCATTAGTGCCGGGCTGATTGTCGGCGCCGGGACAGTGATCGGAAGCGGCTGCACGTCAGGTCATGGTGTGTGCGGATTGCCGAGATTTTCGGCCCGGTCCCTTGTAGCGACATGCGTCTTCATGGCGGTCGCCATGGTCACCGTGTTTGTGATGCGCCATGGATTGGGGAGCTAGTCATTATGAAACATGTTTCCGTCTTTCTGATTGGCTTGTTGTTTGGCTTGGGGTTGGTTATTTCAGGCATGATCAACCCCGCCAAGGTACTTGGGTTTCTGGACATATCGGGGGATTGGGACGCAAGCCTTGCCTTCGTGATGGGGGGCGCGGTGCTGGTCAATCTCATCGGGTATCGGGTGGTTACGAGACGATCTCATCCCTTGTTTGAATCAAGCTTCGCCATACCCACCCGCAGCGGCATCGACATTCAGCTCATCGCTGGGTCTGCCCTTTTCGGCATGGGCTGGGGGCTTGTTGGATTCTGCCCGGGTCCGGCATTGGCCTCGCTGGGCGCTGCCCCGCAGCAATCAGTTGCTTTCGTTGGAGCCATGTTGATTGGCATGCTTGCAACACGTTCGATAAATGCCGGGGGACTTCGTCCGCGTTCTGTGTCTTAATTTCGGAAAGTCAGGTGTGCCACAGAGGGCCGGATGGATTACGCAGAAGCGCTTCATAAAATTGAGACTTGGGACGGCAGGCTATTCAGATCGATCAAGCTGCCCCCTTGGCAAACTGGATTGTGTTTGTTCCTGATACTGGCCGCGTTCTATTTCGTGAGCGTCGGCATCCTTAATCTTCCCGCCCTCGACAATCTGTATCACGACGCTTTTCCGTTTTGGCATGAAGTCGATACGGTCGTGATCGTCTGTCTTGTCGCGGCCTACACTTATGCATCCGAAATTTATGTCCAACGTGGAAATCTTGAAGACATCAAAGCCCTTATTGTAAAAGTACCAGAAAATCAGTACGGAAATGATATCTCAAACCTTGTCAATCGGCTCTCAAGACGCGCACGCATTGCGACCTTGGTGGGCACACTGATTGGGCTGACATATGTATTCTTGTTTACCGGGTCCGGCGTGGTTCTGGTCAGCAAGGGGAAAATCGAAGTCTTTGTTGTCTTTGCATTTGCGGTTTTCCCCTTCTTGTTTGGCCGCACCGCCAAAATTCTGGCCGTGCGCAACCCACTACTGGTGTTGTTTCGGCATCAATATGGCGATGCAATACAGATAGACGTGTTGGAACGAGACGCCTATCGGCCCTTTGTTCGGATCGGGCTGCGGGCCGCGTTGAGATGGCTGGTTCTGTTCGCAATCCTTACCGTTCTTTTGATTGACGAAGGAAACAACAGGACCATGTTTGGGCAATTGCCCATGGTTTTCTTGCTCGTGACGATGTCCGTTATCGTGGCCACGATTGAGTTTTTGATCCCCTTACTGGCGGCAAGACAACTCATCAAACGCGAGAAAGAAAGAGAAACTGAATGGGTGGTGCAGGCGACAAAGGAAATGCGTTCCGTGCTGAAAGCCTCATCGGCCGATCCAACCGCACGAACCAGCCGTCTCTCGGATCTATTGGCCTACAAACGCGAACTTGATTCCATGTCTGACTGGCCCGTGGACCTGCCCGACATTGGACGTTTTTTCGTATACTTGCTGATCCCCGTTCTTTCTTGGTTTGGCGGCGCGGGCGCGCAAATCATGCTTGAAGGATTGTTGCAGTAGAAGGGATCTACAGCACCAACTGAGACTGCGTAATGATGGCGGCGGGTTTGCCATCTTCGCGAAACAGCTTGGTCTGCCAGACAGAAAGGCGCCGCCCCACATTGACCGGCGTGGTCTCCGCCGTGACGGTGGCCCCTTCCGGTACGGCGCGCAAGAAATTGGTTTTGCTTTCGATAGTGGTCGTGCCGTTTGCTCCTTCGGGCAAGTTCAATGAAGCCGCAATTGCGCCCAACGTATCGGCGAAAGCCATCATGGCACCGCCATGCATGATGTTGTTTGTGGTGCAAAGGTCTGAGCGAACCGTCAGATGACCGACGACTTTTTCCTTTGTGGCTTCCTTAACTTCAACACCCATCAGTTTTGAAAACGGCATGAAGTCGGCAAGATTATCGGTCATGTAAAACCCTTACTCGAGAATGTCTTCTGTGGTCCAACGTGTTGCGCGCGCACTTTCGCGTTGAGCGATCGTGCTCATCCACTTCTTCAATGGCAATAGCCGGTCGAAGATCATGCGGCCCTCGGGCGTCAGCTGAACAGCCCGCAAGATGCTGTACATAAAGACATCCGCGAGAGAAAAGCGATTACCTGCAAGGTAATGCGCTTCTTCCAAACGATTGCTGACAATCGTCATTTGATAAGCAATCGTGGGCAGCGCCTTTTGAATAAGATCTTCACGCGGCGTGCCCCCCATCATCGGCACCACCAAGCGCGGCAATACCAACCCGTTCTCCGTAGTGGGAAAAACATATGCATTGGCGATTGAGAGCCATTGGCTCATTCGCGCCCTCTCAAGCGGATCAGAGGGCTGAAGCGCGCCATCTCCATACACATCATCTATGTACTGACAGATCGCCACTGTCTCGTAGAGCATATGGCCATCGATTTCCACAGCCGGTGTTTTTTGGAAGGGATGGCGTGCACGATGTTCGTCCGCCTCCGCATGGGTCGGAATGTTTTCCCAAGCAAGACCAGCCTCTTCCGCCGTCATGGCAGCGATCCGGCCATAGGTCGAAATGACCGGCGCGTAGATTTTGAGCACAGGCAAGGCCATATCAACTTTCTGCAAGCTGACGCACTTGTTCCGGGCTCAGCCGTTCCACACCTTCCGCATAGTTCAGTGCAATACGATGGTAGAACTTGGCGTTCATGGCGTTGGCCTTACCATTGTCGCGTGTCGCCACAAGCTTCGCGGGCACGCCGGCAATGACAGAATTCTCAGGGAACTCCGCCCCTTCCGTCACGATCGCATGCCCTGCCACAATCGAATTGGCACCGATCTTCGCGCCATCCATGATGGTGGAGTTAATCCCAATCAAGCAGCGGTCACCGATGACGCAACCATGAAGGGTCACATGATGCGTTATGGAACAGTCTTCCCCAACAATGGTGGGGGAGGCATTGCCCACATGAACCATCACAAAATCCTGAATGTTGGTGCGTGCACCAATGCGGATTTCATACATTTCAGACCGCATGACCACATAAGGCCAGACCGAAGCGCCCTCGCCGATCTGAACCTTGCCGTGGATAAGGGCCGTATCGTGGATGAACGCAGGGTTATCCAGCGTTACGTCGGGACCAATATGAGGCATGATTTGAATTCCAGTGTTTCTCGAAACTTAAGGGATTGCGAAGCATGACGCATCCCGCAAATACTGCCGAAATGTCACCCCAAAAAGCCAGGCCAAAATTTAGTGCGGATAGCGTTCCAAATGCTGGCGCAGCAGATCCTTGCCATAATCATTGCCATTAGGGGTGCGGACAACCGTATGAATATGGTCCCTGGTCGGACGATCGGGTCCGGGAAGAGCGATCGGTTTTTGATGATCGAACTCAATAAGGATGACGGGGCTGTGGAACCGGTAATAGAAGACCGCTTCCGGATCGGTCTCGCCGATCCAGGCGAAATAGGTCTCATCCCAATGACGCAGAATTTCCGTCATCTTATGTGCGGCATGGCCTGACCGCATGGTTCCCACATACAAACGTATCAACTGCCGCGCCTGGCTCTGCAGTTCCGGGGAGAGGTCGGAAAGCTTGACGCCTTCATATGGAACAACCGCGTTATCGCTAAATAACTCTCCGTGATTTTCGTTATCCGTCTTGGGCGCCCGCAGAATTGCTTTCTCGCGTTGCTCCGGCGGCAGAGCATTAATCAAAGCAAGGCCGTCTGCCTCTTCTGCACGTAAGACTTCCGTGCCCTCATAACGCCCTGATGCCGCAACAGGCGGTTCCGACCCCATGAATGTGGGCGTCATGACCACTTGATCGCGCAATACGAAGAAATTGATCACCAAATGATGGCCATCGATCTGCCATCCCCAGGGCTCTACTTCTGACGGGCGGCCCATGATCGTCAACCAATAGCGCTTTTCGCCATAACCCGGCGCGTTGTCGAGAAGGTCCGCCAGATGACCTTCCAGGCGCATGATATTCACCGCTGTTTCAAACCCTCTTGGGCTCAAACTGCGGGCGAGCAACAGTAGCGCCGCCGTGGATTGACGGCTGTCCAGTTCAAGAAACCCAACACCTTGCCGTGTGCTCAGATGAATATTGGCCCAACGCCGCCATTCCGGATCGTCAACGGGAAATGTCAGACGCGCACGTTGCTCTTCCGACAGTGACTCAATAAACGTTCGAGCCGCCTCAACGATTGGGTAGGTGCTGACACCAGTTGCACGAAGGGGAAACAACCCTTCGCGCGGCGTTCCATCGGTGGTCACCCCCACAAATGGATCGCGCAACATGATGTTCTCGATATGCGGCCAAATGAGCCGGGACGTTTCAACCGGCTTCCATATGGCAAACCCGGTAACCGCACCGGCAATGATCAATAGAGCCGCAACAATTCGGATACTCCAACGCAACATATGAGCGATCCTGGCAAACTTAGGTGGCGCTGCCCCAGTAATTGAACGTCATCGGTTTCGGCCCGGGAATATACATTGTGTCCAGGTCTTCCACCTTGAAACCGCCCTGCTCGATAAGCTCCGGGATCTGACGGTTAAGATTGCAGCCGCCGGCAATTCTCTTCCAGACCGGATTAAGCCGGTTCTGCCATTTCTGCACGGCTTCATCCGGCGCCTTCCCATGTTCGCAGAAGATCAGTTTACCGCCTGGCTTCAAAACGCGGCGCATGTTTTTCAGCGCCGCGATGGCATCCGGAATGGTGCAAAGCGTGTACGTCATGAGGATCGTGTCCATACTGGCATCATCCAGCGGTATGTCTTCAGCTTCCAGTCCGATGAATTCCACATCAAATGGCACTTGCTTTGCTTCCTTTTCCGCATACACGCGAAGCTCCGTAGACGGATCAAGCCCCCAAACTTTGTCTACTTTTGCAGGATCGTAGAATTCGAGGTTCAATCCGGATCCGATCCCGATCTCCAAAATGCGCCCTTCCGCATGGGGCACCACTTTCTTACGCTGATAGCGGATCGGTTTTTGTTTCATGGCCGCATTCAGCATGAACGGCAGAACGTATCGGTCGTAAAATCCCATTTGTCTCTTCCTAACGATCAATTTATCGGTCTTCGCCGATTTCTCCTCATTATGACTGTATTTTGCGGTACTTTGCCACGGTGCATTGGCAATGGGGCCGCGAAATGCCACATATTTGAAGGCTTGCGGGAAACAAAGCGTCCAAACGGACATTCGAACACACGATGACCGAAACCACGACTTCTTCGAAATCTGCCAAAGACTGCCAAACCATGGCCGATATCCGCCAGGAGATTGATCGCCTGGACAGGATACTGGTCAATTTGCTTGCGGAACGTCAGACCTATATCGAGCGCGCCGGCCATATCAAAGGGGCACGCGATACTGTGCGCGACGAAGCCCGCATAGAAGACGTGGTGTCAAAAGTGCTGGCGGAGGCGCAATCGGCCGGCCTTTCGGCGGATGTGGCGGAAAATGTGTGGCGCACCATGGTGGACCGTTTCATCGCCCACGAATTCGACGTCTTCGATGCGCGGAAGCGGTCGGCCGCTGAATAGCTCTTTGATTGGATAGGTGGGCCTTTCGTACCCCCTAGAACTGCCGCTCCGGCATCCGGACGATCAGTCCGTCGAGTTCGTCTGATACTTCGATCTGGCAGCTGAGCCGGCTGTTCTCTTTCACATCGAACGCAAAGTCGAGCATGTCCTCTTCCATATCTTTCGGCGGACCGACTTTTTCCGTCCACGCCGGATCAATATAGAGATGACATGTTGAGCAGGCACAGGCTCCGCCGCAATCTGCATCCACACCTGGAATAGAGTTCTTAACGGCGCCTTCCATCACGCTGCTGCCGTTTTCCACTTCGACCACGTGCTCGGTGCCACCGAATTCGATGTATGTGATTTTTGCCATGTTTTCCCGCAAGTGACGCTTCGAAATTTCTTGTTGGACGGTTTCTTACGGTCCCGCCTTCGTCAATTCAACCTAAATTCCATAGCCCAAAGGTGACGCATCCGTCAACTTTGGGGTTTTCTATTTGGCGTGTTTCCCGGCACTCCAGCCATGAGAAGCGATGTTATCGGTCGCATATTTCATTGGCGTCGTCTCAAGCTCCGTTGCCATCGTATCGTTCCACCGGTTGAGAAAGCCGAACAGCGCGATCACCGAGACAATTTCGACGATCTGTTCGTCATCGAAATGCTCCTTCAAATCTTTAAAGTCTTGGTCGCTCACCGCGTTGGGAACTTGGCCTGCCCCTTGAGCGACGCGAAGAGCCGCCCTCTCCCCTTCGGAAAAGAGGGGGCTGGTCTCATATTCCCAGACCGCGTCAAACTTCTCTTGGGAGGCCCCGCGATGGTTCACCGTCACATGGCTGGTATGGGCCATGCAGTATTGGCATCCGGCAGAACGGCTCGCGACGAAAGAGATGAGCGATTTGAGGTCATCCGGCACTTTTCCAGGCCCCTGGATGAGAGCGGCCAGACCGCCAAAGGCGTTCACCAATGCCGGATTGTGCGCCATGGTCAAAAGACTGTTGGGCAGGAACCCCATGGCGCCGTCCACCAATTCAAAGAATGGTTCCAGGTCTTTGAGGTCTTCTCGAGGAAGGGGGGCAACGCGCGGCATGTGGGGCTCCGATTAGATGAGTTGAAGCCTTGAGACTAAGCCACGCGGATCTTTAGATGCAACGTCACCAATCGATGGCCGCGGTCGTATTGGCCGTTTGTCGGCTTAAGAAGCGCAATCCAGAAGCCGGCAATCGATAAAGCGCTTCGCCTGCATGATTGCCAGTTCGAGCTTATGGATCATGTCCTGGCGCTGGCGGTAATCCACGGTCGCCATGGCTTCTGCCGTTTCGGCCAGCCGTGCCACTTGCCAGGCGCCAACGCCCTTGGCGGAGCCTTTCAGCGTGTGGGCCGTTTCCGCCCAGCTCTGCGCATCACAGTCTGGATCCATCTGGTTCAGATAAATCTTGGCCTGATCGCGGAAGATCGTCAGCAATTCGCGCTCAAGATTTCGGTCCCCGAGCGTGTACTGATGAAGATGTTCCATATCGATGGGAAGGGTTCTGACCGGGGTGGCGTCATCGGAATCGATAACGTCGACAGGACTTTTCTCAGAGAGCAAGGTCATTAATTCTGTTCCTCATCCTACGCCTACACCAACCATCCTACGGCGCGGCTTCTACCAAATGATTAAGGTGACGAAGCTTGGCACCAATTTGGCTCACTTATGATTTCATGTGGCCCGATTGCGGCAGTTTTGGGGCATTTGATTCAAATTAGAGTCAAAAGTTAAGTCTTCGGATTCCCTGTAAAAAACACGGATTCCGTCGATTGACGTTTATGAACCAAGACATGAACGCTGGATGAATGACGCACCCGGATCAATTGAATTTGTCCGGGATTTTGATAGCCTTAGACTTTCAACTCGATCAGATGATATCCGGCATCACACTGAACAGCAGGCCGTGCGCGCCAAACACAGCAAGATAGGCAATGAAGGCAACCGCGAGACGCCACCAGCCGATCTCCCCGAGGCGAAGACTGTTGCGGCCCGACACGATCGCGGCGAACGGGATGTTAGAAGTCTGAGCGGCAAAAGCATCCCACTTCTCGCCCAATTTGCGCTTCCGCTTGGCGTCGATCGACCTGGTCCCTAAGGCCGTCAACAAAGCGAACGTGCCGAACATGATGAGGGACGCAAGATCGCCATTCACCAGCAAATGAGAGAAGGCCCATAGAAACGTGCCCCACAAAAAGGGATGGCGCGAGATGCGTGTCATGCCCGTGGCCGGCTCTTCCTTGTCGAGCTGGCCTTCACCGCCGACACCTGTGGGGCTAGGGGTCAAAATGCCAGGTACTGCCAGCATAAAGGCGAAAAACATGATTACCGAGGCGAGCAGATGCAGGTTTACCAGCTGTCCCCAGGTCTCCACATAAGTGGTCGCTGAGGCCTCATTATAGGCCATGGACAACCAGACAATGCCAGCCAGCGAGGCAATAGAGAACAAGCCCATATACGCCCCCTCACCGACTGTGCCCACAATGGTGTCCCGCAGTTTCGTCCCCGCAATCCCAAGGTGAAGGGCCAAAAACACAAAGGCAGCCGCCGCCAAAACCATCAAACTTGCTTCCATCGTCTCCAACTCCCCTTAAATTCGGGCTCAGTCCCGTAATATTCTAATAAATAGGTCACATTTTCGGCCAAACAAAAACTTACATCCGTAAGCCGTGCATCTGCTATTCTCGAGATTGGCGAACAGGTGATTCTTGGACAAAACAGAACATGACGGCGGCGATATCCGGTGAGCCAAGCATCTAGCGACACAGGGGCTGCAGCATTTGGCGGTTTAGGCCGCGACACGGCTTCCAGCCCACGATCAGAAGCTTCGCCGGATACGCGCGCGGAGGCAGATGCTACGGCCCGCGCTTTGGCAGTCCGCGAAGAAGCGGAAGAAAACATCCGGAAATCAAAACGGACCGGAAGACGCCGGTCGTGGGTGGGCCCCTATGGCTGGGCCTTTATCTTCACGGTCGCGTGGATCGGACTTTGGGCCGGTTACACGTATGCCTATAACGAGGAACTGCCACTCCTCTCCACATTCCCAAGCGCTTGGATAGCCGCTCTCCTTGTAGGCGCCGCGGGGCCCGTCGTTTTCTTTTGGATGATGGCAATTGTTCTATCGCAATCCGCCAAATTACGGCGCAGCGCCGACATGATGCGCGCGATGGCAGAGCGTCTGACCCGCCCGGAAGACAGTGCAACGGAAGGCATTCAGTCGGTCGGCAAGGCGGTTGAGCAGCAGATCGAGAAAATCTCCCACGCTTTGGACAATGCGACAAAGCGCGTGGAAAAAATGGAGGCGACGCTCGAAAAGAAAGTCGCGGCGCTCGATGAAGCAGGACGGCGCGCGCGGTCGCAGACCAACGACATTAAAGAAGAACTTGAGAAAGAACGTCAGGCACTGGGCACTTTCGCCGAGAAACTCCACAAGGAGATGGGCGACAACGCCAAGTCGATTGAGGGTAAACTTTCCGACCTGTCCAGCACGACGGCTCACGCTCAGAAGGAAATGAAGCGTACGGAGGATCTGGTCAAAGGCCATATGGAATCTTTCCGTGTGGCCATGACTGCCATGTCCGAAGGGTCGGAGAATGCCGCTGTTGAGATCGGCCGTCAGCACGACAAGCTCCACAGCGTGGCGGATATTGTCTCTAAGAAGTCGGACGAGGTCGTTCAAAAATACGAACAAAAACGCGGTGACTTGGACAACATGGTTCGGAAGCTCGAGGGACAAGGCACATACCTCGATGGTGCCATCACCCGCCAGCGCGATTTCCTGAGCCGCATGTCGGAAGTATTGGCTGAACAATCGACGCAGCTAGACGAAGCGCTTGGCCAAGCACGAGACAAATTCGAAGAATCCTTCTCTGCCATGATGGCGCGCGCAACAGACGCCAGCGAAAAATTCCGCGTAGAGACCGCGCGCTCCCTAGAAGAAAGCGACAAAGCTGCGAGCGCCATTGCACTTTCGGCAGAGAACGCCTCTGCCGCCTTTAAAGCGAAGGCACAAGAAGCGATTTCCGAAAGTGACGAGGCAGCCGCGCAATTCATGCTGCGGGCAGCAGAACTGAACAAGAAAATCCGCGTTGAAGCGGCAACCGTCATTGAGATTGGCGAGGACACGGCAAAAGCCATTCGCGATGCCCTATCGACCGCCAACAAAGTGGCTGAAGACGTGCGCCGGTCGATGCACGAACAGGCGGAAGCCATCAACAAGTCAGTCGGCGATTCAACGGCCGCTGCCGAATCCGCGAGCGACAAGCTCACCGCACGCATTCGAGATTCCCGGTCTTCGGCGGAAGACTTGGTGGCGCACTTAGACAAAGCCTTAACAGCGCTTGGCGATGCAGGTGACCGCCTCAATCAAACGGTTGGCGTTGTCGAAGGCCAATCGGGCAAACTGCAATCCAAGCTGGAAGAACTGTCCCAGGACGTGGAAACCCGAATTGCGAAAATCCCGGAAACAGCAGCATCGGAAGCAGCCCGTATGCGGGAAATGTTCGGTTCGGAAATCAACCAAATGAGCGCGTTGGCTACTTCTGTCACGGATGAAGCAGAAAAACTGCAGTCCGCCATCAAGGAACGCCGTCAGCTCTTAATCGACATGCATATGGGCATGATGGATCAAGAGACCAAGGAAGAGGTGGCGCCGCCTGAGGAACCGGAGCCTCTGCGCTCCGATCATTCGCAGGATGATGAAGAATTCCTTGGCGTGTTCAAACGTGGCCAATGGTCTTCCAGCGAAGGCGAACAAGCGGAAGAAGAGGTTGAAGACACAATGCCGTGGCCAACGGAAGAGGTACCATTGACCCCCTCTCCCGCGCCCGTCAGTGAGCCTCAACCGATCCCGACCTCTCAGCGGCTTGGCCGCCGCAAAGGAACAGGCCTGCCGGAAAAAGGCTTCTGGCAAACCCTCTTCACACGGATTGACGAGGAAAAAGAGGCTGAAGAATCCGGGCAACCGTACCAAGAAGTGGAAAAAACCACCGAAACAGTCCCGGCCAAGCTCGGCGATGAGGGTTTTCAGGAAGCATCAGCCTCGATCGTGCAAAGCTTGCAGGCAATGGCCATCGATATCGATCATCTGCTGGAAGACACGCCGCCGATCGAACTCTGGCAGCGCTATCAGCATGGCGAAAAGAATGTCTTTGCCAACCGATTGCTAAGTTTGCGCACCACAGGCCTGTCCGAACGGATTGAACAAAAATATCGCGAAGACCAAGAGTTTCGGGAAAATGCCGACCGTTATGTGAGGCAGTTCGAGCGGTTGCTGGACGAAGCCATCACCCGCGACCGGGACAATCAGTTGGCTGATTCCTACCTCGCTTCTCAGACGGGGAAGGTCTACCTCCTCTTAGGGCAGTCGATCGGCTACTTTGGCTGATGCGTCCGTGGACAAACTTTCTAGGTCGTTTGCAATCTGGTGGTCACGGGATACCTTCATTTCCGCAACGATCGGACGATGATCGGACCCTTTGACGTGATCGCGGCGCACGGTTTCGTACGAGATACCGTCCGACACAAATATATGGTCGATGGGAAACTGTGCCGGGATGGCGATCGCGGGCCATGTAGGCAGAAACCTGTGTATCAGCTTCGTCTCGGTTCGCGCCGCAATGTCATGGACAACATGAGACCAGGGTGTTGCGTTGAAATCTCCCACAATGACCTTGTTGCCCTCAATCGAATTCGCATACTCAATGAGATGCTGCTTGTCTTGAAACTGATTTAGGTATGGCAGTGCCACTTGGAAATGCGTGCCGATGACGGTAAGCGGTGTGGGGCCTGAATTCGACGGGACCAAGACACGGGCACGGACAATCGGCGTTCCATTGGGCTGGCGGATGAGCGTTTCGGGCGCGTCGATGGGATGCTTAGACAGAAGCGCAAGACCACAGTAGAGCGCGGCCGCGCAGTTTGTTTGGTAAGGATAAATGTCCCGCAAACCGTCAAGCAGGTCGATCATCTTTGGACGGACCTCCTGCAAAACCACAACATCCGGCGACCGCTCTCTGAGGAACGTTTCTAAACGGTCAAGCTGCTTGTTCCGCCCCCAAACATTGAACGTCGCGAGAGAGAGCTTGGCCTGATCACTGCCATTATGATCCGGCGCACGATCAGGCAGAAACGCAGCAAAAATCGCTAGATTGAGGACCAAACAGGCAGCCGCCCCTGCCAGCGCCTTTTTGCCGTCTACAAACCACGCCAGCCCCAGGCCTATGGCCGAAAAGGCAATAAAGTGCGGCCGAAAGTGGTTGGTAGCGTCTAGCGCTACGTGCCAAGCACCAAAGATACCTAGGCCCGACAGGAAGAGCCCGGCACCAAGGGCAAGATAAAACGGGACACGCAAGGCGGATCGGAACTGACCGGACACAAAAATACGCCAACTCAACTGGTTTAGGGGACGCCTTCAAGAACGATACGGCGCTTTCCCTAAGGGACCATTATGACCGGAAAATGGCGTAGAGATTTCGGGCGATCCGTGGCGTTTTAAAGCCCGATTTTCTCCTGAGTGGGCTCTCCGTCCTCATCAACCAGATCGGTCAAGGGCGTCGTCCGGCGCGCATCTTGCTCGGCCTTTTTTCGCTGTTGATACGCTTCAATGGACTTGAGGGTCCAGCCCACCACCCGCTTCATGGTCGAGCCCAATGCCTCATCGAAAGCATTCACCACATTCGGGACGGACTCGCTGTCCGCTTCCGCGGTCCGTTCGAACGTTTCAGAAGCGATAATGATCGCCGATGGCTGTTTGATAATCTTAACATTGAGCCGTGTCCGGACTGTCGGCTGGGTTCGGCCATCGAACAGTTCCGCGTGAAACTCTCTCAATTCAAGCTTGAGGTCATAGTCCCCCCGCAGACCGATGGCTTGGCGGCCAACGGCAACGATATGGCCTGAATTTTCAAAAGACTCTACCAACAACGTTTGGACCAGACTTGGCGCACGGTCGCTCCAGCGCGCACCTTTGTAGTATTTGAGTTCCAATGGGGAGGTTCGGATCGCGATACGATCTGAGTCCAACGCCCGTGACGCCACAGGTTCTTCCACCACCAGCTGATAGGAGGCGGTTGGCAGCCCAGCATCGAATGTACTCTTTGGCGACAAATCATATAGGTCCGGTGCCGGGCCCGTTCCCGGCAGGCTCAACAGCCCGCAACCAGCCGTCAGAAAGCCGGTCATAACTAAGGCCGCCCCTGCACGCAGCGAAATTCTCCGCCGGTTCAGCGGGTTTTTCACCAATGAATTCCGTGACCAAACAGGTTTCATCATCTCGGTTCAAACTCCGCCGCTTGATTGCCAAAGAAAAACGCCGCCGGATCACTCTCAAGCCGTGTGGCCACACGGTCGAGGGTGGACACCAATTGGCGGGCTTCTGTTACCAGCCGTCCCAATTGGGCAAGCCCTTGTTTTGAGAAATCCGAAATCGCTTCTTCGTTTTCGACCACCACATTGTCAATGTCTTCGGCCAACGTAGAGATGTTACGCGCGGCCTGAGAAGCTTCTGCGATAAACACCCGGGCATCTTCATCCAGGAGATCGTTAGCGGTTCCGGCAAGCTTGTCGAGCTGTTCCACCAGAGACGCAACGTCACCAGACGCCTTGGCGAAATTGTTAAGAATTTCGTCCAGCTCCTCGCTGTTGTCGGCGAAAGTCTGAGTCAATGTTTCGATGTTCTTGATAGTCTGGCTAAGGGACTCGCGGTTTTCCACGTTCACCACATCCGCCAAACGTTCCACAAGAATATTGGCTTTGGCGATCAAATCCGGCGCACCTGTAAACAGCTCCTGCAAGCTGGACTTCCCGGATTTCAGGATCGCATATCGTTCCCCGGGTTTGGCCACGAGCTTGGGACTGTCGGGTGAGCCCCCTGTGATCTGAACGATGGAAACCCCGGTGAGCAATTGTGCTTCCAGATATGCGACCGAGTCCTCGCGGACGGGCGTGTCGGCACTGACCTGAATAACAACACTTACCTTCCGTGGATCTTCAGGATGCAGCTTGATGGTGCGCACCTCACCAACCGAGATACCGTTGTAGCGCACCTCTGCGCCCACGGAGAGCCCGGACACATCGCCGTCGAATAGAATTTCGTAGTAGGAGTATTCAAGATCGAATTGCTGTTTGGCGAGCAACAGAACGAATAGAAAGGCCGCAAACACGCACGCGATTGAAAAGACGCCGATTAGGACGTAGTTGGCTCTTATTTCCACGCTGATAACACCCCTTTCACAATCGCCCCAACTTCCCCGTTCATCTAACCCCAGCCCCGCTAAGCTTTGCCTAATGAATGCTGAGCGGCACGAGATCTGGGCCCGTGGAAATACTCCCGGATCCAGGGATGATCATGCGCCATCATGTCTTCCATGGTGCCCACGACGATAACACGTTTTTCGGCCAGCACGGCTATGCGGTCGCAAATCGCGTAAAGACTATCCAAGTCGTGCGTCACCATAAACACAGTCAAACCAAGTGTTTGCTGCAGCTTCTTGATAAGCTGATCAAAGGCGGCAGCGCCAATTGGGTCCAACCCTGCCGTCGGTTCATCCAAAAAGACAATCTCTGGGTCCAGCGACAGAGCCCGCGCAAGACCGGATCGTTTCCTCATGCCGCCCGATAGTTCCGATGGAAGTTTTGCGCCCGCTTCTGCAGGCAGGCCAACCATGCGGATTTTGATGGCCGCCAGCTCGTCCATTAGATCTTGCGGCAGCTTGAGGTGTTCGCGCTGCGGCACTTGGATGTTCTGAGCAACCGTTAGAGAGGAAAAGAGAGCCCCGTCTTGGAACAGAACACCCCAACGCCTCTCCTGAGCGCGGCGCTCATCGTCCGGCAGTGCCGTTAGGTCCGTCCCAAATACTTCAATGCGACCGGCAGCCGGTGTCAGCAGACCGGTGATTGCCCTCAGCAGCACGGATTTGCCCGTACCGGAGCCCCCCACAATGCCAATCACCTCGCCCCGGCGCACATCCAGATCCAAATGGTCGTGCACCACGTGAGACCCAAACTGTGTCCGCAAACCACGAACGGAAATAATGTTTTCTGTTAGTAATTTAGAGGACATTCCTACCATCCAATCTCAACAAAGAAGATGGAGAAAAGAGCGTCCGCAATAATCACCAAGAAGATGGATTCGACCACAGACTGGGTCGTCCGTTGACCGACCGATTCGGCACTGCCTTCCACTTTGAGCCCCTCATAGCACCCCACCATGCCGATCAGGAAAGCAAAGAATGGCGCTTTGATGATGCCGATCCAAAACTGAATGAGGTCCGTGTTTTCAATGAAGCGGCTAATGAACATGGTCGGCGATATGCCAAGCGAGACCCAAGCTACGAGTGCCCCACCTGCAAGACCGGCAATGTCAGCCCCAAACACCAGCAGGGGCAGCGTCAAAACCAGTGCCAGGATGCGCGGCAGTACCAGCATTTCGATCGGATCGAGCGCCAAGGTCTGCATGGCGTCGACTTCTTCATGCACCTTCATGGATCCGATCTGCGCCGTGAATGCACTGCCCGACCGGCCCGCCACAATAATCGCCGTGATCAAAACCCCGATCTCGCGCAAGATCGAGATGGAAATGAGATCAACCGTAAATACTTCGGCACCAAAGTTTCTGAGCTGCACAGACCCTTGATAGGCCAGCACCGCACCGATCAAGAATGTCAACAAGGTGACAATCGGGATGGCGTTCCAGCCGGCTTCTTCCATGTGATAAACCATGGAGGTCAGCCGAAGACGTCTCGGGTTGATAATTGTGCGGAACAAAACGGTCAAAATCAGACCGAAAAACCCCGTAATGCTGACGGCCTGATCCCAAATGGCCACGGTGGCGATACCAACGCGCTCCAGCACCTGAATAATGATGTTCTTACGCGGTGGCTCGATGTCACAAGGCTCATCATTTCGGGCCACTTCTTCCAGAAGAATCCTAAAAGCGTCTGCTCCGCCAGCAAACTCGATCTCGGCAGTACCTGATTCGAAAAATTTGGCCGTGCGGTGAACAAGCCAGGCACCCGCCGTGTCCAAAGCGGTTATGCCAGACAGGTCGATGATCACACGCTGGGTGGCAGGCACAGAAAGTCTGCGCAGCTCGCCATCAAGCTCAGCGATATGAGAAACAGTCCAGTCACCGCGCGCGACGAAGTGTCCCCCGCGGCCTGCCACTTCCTCGAAAGATGGCGCGCCCCCAGCGCCTAGATCTGTCACCGGCCCATGTCCCTCTTCATTCAGAACGCAAATCAGCGTCGCGCCCCGCGTAGAACCCAAATCAGCGGTCCGCCTCGCATTCTGACCCAAAAACCTTATCGCAAAGTACCCGAGGGACCAAACACCGTCATAACAGTCGACAAAGCCCTCTCCCTAACGGCAATCCAGATCGTTCTCCACATAAGCGATATTTGATCCGGCCGGTTTTGGTCCTGTTCATGTACTTTGTTATAAGAAGTACCGGTTTTCAAAGAGGGGCAATTATTGTGAACTTCAAAAAACATGTGATTATGGCGTCTTTGCTGACTTTAGGGGCCATTTCGGGACATCAGGGCGCTTGGGCCGCAGAAGGCGACGCCGTTAAGGGCGAGCGTGTCTTCAAACGCTGCATAGCGTGCCATTCGCTAGAGCCGGGCAAGAAGAAGCCGACAGGTCCCAATCTTCATGGCGTATTTGGCAGAGCGGCCGGTGCGGACCCAGACTACCGCTATTCACCAGCGATGAAGGAAGCTGGCGCCGGCGGCCTGGTTTGGAACGACGAAACCTTGCTGGCCTATTTGGCCGATCCACGTGGCTATGTGCCCAAATCAAAGATGATCTTGAAGCTGCCGAAAGAACAAGATCGCCTGGACGTGATTGCACACCTAAAAGCTCAGGGTGACAGCGCGGAGGAACCAGCCGCAGCAGAATAGCGGGCGCGCCTGTTTTTCTTACGCTCGCCTGACTATATCGCCCAGGTTGATGGAACATTAGCCAAAAATTGATGAGAGCCGGGTAGCTTATTTGCTAGATTAGGAACGGGCAAAGTTACCCAAAGCTTCTCTTATGCGCGCATTGCTTCAATCCATGGGCGGACTTCCGCTGGCGGTGATCCTGCTGGCCGTTATTTTCGTTGAGTGGGATCCCCAAGGCGCTGCCACCGCCATACAGAATTTTGGTTTCGACCACTACATCACTGCAGCGCCGTGGGAAGATAAGCCGGAAGAGATTGGAGAGGGACGGGATGTCTTGCCCGACGTCCTATATGTGGAATTAGACGCCCCCCGCTACGCGGCCGTGCCCGGCTCCCAATGGCCACGCACAGACATCGCCCGGCTTGTCGGCAAGCTAAAAGATGCAGGCGCTCGCGCGGTTCTCTTTGATGAACCATTCGCTCAGCCGGACGCGGCCTCACCAGACCGTTTTGCAGATGCCCTTATTGGTGAGAATGCGCCATCAGAAATCGTTTCGGCAATTCGCCAATTACCGGACCCAGACGCAATCTTGAGCGAAGCCTTAGGCTCTGTCCGAAGCATTTCGGCTATCGAACTGGGCGTTGACATACCGCTCAGCGCAGCGGCGATAGCCGACCCGATCGAATTTGACGGTGTTAGTCCAGCGGCGTTTCTTCCAGCCTTTGACGGCGCTTTTACGGACATGCGGGTCTATGCAGACACTGCAAACGGCGCCGGCATTGTCAGCATCCCAACAAAAACTGACGGCATTGTGAGGCGCATGCCGCTTCTATTCCTGGCTGATAATGAGATCTTCCCAAGCATTGCATTGGAAACACTGCGGCTCGCAAACGACGCACCGATTGTCGTCAAATCAAAAGATACGGCTTCTCCCGTTTGGGACGGTAGCGCTAAGGGCATTACGCATGTGCTGGTCGGGGACTACAATATCCCCACCACGCTAGACGGTGAGATCTGGCTTCATCCGCCAGGCCCATCTGCAAGCGTCATTCTCAGCGGCACGGATATTTTGCAAGGCCGTCTCGCAGACCAGCGTCTCGATAACACGTTGGTCTTCGTGGGCATGAAAGAAGCCCGTTTGTCGAACTATCGTCTTGTCGACGGCAGGCGCGTTTCGCGTGCCCAGCTGCACTTGCTTGCCTATGACCAGATAAGCTCTGAGCATTTTGTACAACGTCCCGCTTGGGCGCCGCGCGCAGAACAGGCCTATATCGTCATCTTTGGCGTTTTGATTTGGGCCGCTGCCGCGTTTACATCCGTTTCATTATCCGCTGTTGTCGCCTCTATCGCCATCGCTTTGCCGGCCTATTTCGGACTGATCATTTTCCGAAGCGAACTCATGCTTTTCGATTTCATCATACCGTGCGTCACGCTGATTCTGATATTCGTGACCACAGCCGCATGGCAGGCCATTCACGACCAGTGGATGCAGCAGTTGGTGGGCAATACCGATGCGCCCAGCCCTCAGGCACCGCTCAAAACAAAAATCGCTCAATCTGCCTATCGCGATACGACAATCATGGTGTGCAGCGTGAGGGATATGGGCAAACTTGCGGAGCACTATCAAGGTAGCCCCTTTGCCTTGGGAGCGATCGTTAATAAGACGTATGATGGGGTCGCCCAAACTGTTGCAAAACATGGTGGCCAGATCATCCAAACAGGCGACACGCTCAAGGCGGTCTGGCACACGGCGCAAGAGCCCGGCACCAATGCAACGAGCGCATGCGAATGCAGCTTGGAGATCGTCGAAAAACTCGAAGAGCTTAACGCCTCGTTGGAAGGTGAGTTCTCTTATGATGGGCTGTCCTTCAATGCCGTCACACTAAATATCGGAATTGCCTCTGGGGCATGCATTATATCTCAGCCCAGACGACGACCAAAAAGAAATTTGTCCGTATACGGTGCACCGATGAACTTGGCTTCGCGGCTTTGCCGCCGATCGGAACAATACGGCCCGGCAATTATTGTTGATAACCGCACGGCTGAATTGGAAGGGCACCAGTTGGCTCATCTTAGCCTTGACACGATTGCTTCCGAAACGGACCAAACGCGGCTCCCAATACATGCTCTGCTTGGCAATGCAGTTGTAAGAGCAAGTCCACGTTTCCGGGAATTCAATCAGTATCATCGGCAACTCTTCGCCGCAGTGCGAGGACAGCTATGGGAAGAAGCGGAACACATTGTCGAGAAATGCCGCGCCATCCCAGGCGCGTCGCCAACGCTCTACGATTTCTATTCGGAAAAGATCGCTCACAAAGAAACATTCGCGGTCGGATCGCGCGAACTTTCTGCCTAATCAATTTTTACCAAAAAACGTCACACGATAAAGTTGCCGCCATTGGCATATTTGCGCCCTATTTCCGGCATCGAACCGCCATGAATGCAGATAACACTAAAATTTGATCTTTAACTGATCGGCAGCAACGTGCGGGCACAATGGAAAAATCTCAAACAAGGCTTACATCGCCTTCAATGCATTGTGGAAAAGGGATCGCCATGACCAAGGTAGGCCAATTGTTTTCGCTATTTATCTCGACACTGTCGGGGTTTGTTCTGTGGGCCAATGCAGCCACCACGACGGCTATCGCGGCCCCGTCAAATGCTGCTTTGGTCGATGAAGCAAGAGCTTTCATCGAAACATTGAGCACGGACGCAATCACCGTATTGGAAGACCAGTCGCTTAATGATGATGCACGCGAGAAAGCTTTTCGCACCCTGCTCTCGCAGAACTTCGATCTGAATTATATCGCGCGCTTTACGTTGGGCCGGAATGCACGGACAGCTTCAAAGGGCGAGGTGAATGCCTATCATTCGCTGTTCGATGATTACGTCATTCAGGCATATGCCAGCCGGCTGACAGCTTATGCCGGGGAAGAGATTAAGGTGCGTGGCGCCAAAACCGCCGGCACGAAAGACATCCTGGTTCTCACGGAAATCAAAAACCCGGCTTCGGGGCAGACCTTCTCCGCAGAATGGCGCGTTCGCCCCCGTGGTCCGGTCTTTCGCGTGATCGATATCAAGATCGAAGGGATCAGCATGGTGATCACACAGCGCGAAGAATTCTCCGCAATCATCAAACGCAAGGGCATGGATGGCTTGATCAGGACGCTAGAAGACCGAACCGGGTTGGAAGCGGATTATGACACCATGACCTCTGCCCAATTGCGTTAACCGACTTTAACGAAATTCGCCTCAGGCCGGTCAAATTGACCGGCCATGTTGTTGGTAAACTTGGAAAAATAGCTGACTCGCGCGTATACTGACTTCAAATCAAAAAGCAAAAACAGTCGTGCAGTATTGACGGCAGTACATTGAAGGGTTCTGGGAAGGCTTCTGGAAGTCCCTAGCCTGCCGAAGGGGTAACTTAATGTTTCGCAATGCGCTCACGTTCGCTGCCGCTACCTGCACGGCAGCCTTGCTTGGACATAGCGCAGTCCATGCCTACGGACATGATCTCGAGCACAGACAAAGTGATGTCGCGGGTAGCGGCTGGCAAATTAGCAGTGCCTATGTAAGCGGTGAGCTTCAGAACGCGACAGTCATCTTCGGCACAATCGACCGGCATGACCGCCAGGCGAAAATGGGCATTGCAACGCAACTATTGATCGCATCATCGGCGAACGAAATCCCAACTGGACCGGTTGCCGAAAGCTTTGAAGAAGCCAATGACAAAGTCGCAGATGCGTCAGGCAATGAAACCAGCGTTTCAGCGCATGATGATGTCACTGTGGCAATGGCGTCGCCGACCGAAGACGCTGACGAACGGATTGGCAAAACGCAAAAAGACCGAAACCGGCTTTGGGACCCTATTGAAGGTGTCAATCGGAAGGTGCTTGGTGCCAATGACTGGCTGGATAGACGCGTCTTCAGCCCAATCGCCAGAGCATATGGCTTTATCACACCGGACTTTCTAGAGAACGGCATTCGAAACATCTTCCGCAACCTGCGTGAACCGGCCACGGTTGGAAACCGCGTGCTCCAAGGCGAATTCAAAATGGCGGGCAAAAGCACCGCGCGATTTTTGCTGAATAGCACCGTTGGCGTTGCGGGCTTTGTCGACTTTGCGGATCAAGTGGGTCTCGAACGGGAGATCGCTGACTTTGGACAAACGCTTTACACCTATGGCGTATCGGCCGGTCCTTATCTTGTACTTCCCCTGATGGGACCAACAACCACGCGCGACGGATTTGGACAGTTGGTTGACCGCGCGGCAGATCCCGCAACATGGGTATCGCTTGGCGCAGGCGGCAGCATCGCTGTGAACAGCCTCGACGGTGTAAGCTTGCGGGAAGAGGTGGGTGACAGTGTGGAACAGCTTCGGTCGACATCGATAGATTGGTATTCCACCCTACGCTCCGCCTACTACCAAGACCGCCGCGCCTTCTTGGAAGGCGAAGAAGCTGTCGACAATGAAGCCGTTGAAGATTTGTTCGACGAATTCGACGCCTTCGAAGAAGAAACCTCTCAAGCAGTTCCCAACTAAACCGCATGCGGATCACGGCTCGAAAAGAGTCCTGGCCCATCGCAGGCGAATTCCGCATTGCACGAGGCGCGAAGACGCAAGCCGAAGTCGTCTTGGTCGAAGTCGAACAAGACGGGATATCCGGACGCGGAGAATGTGTGCCGTACACGCGCTATGGCGAGACCGTGGACGGCGTTATCGAAACGCTTCGTCAAATTGCCCGCACGCATGCGGTTCTAGATCGAACGAAACTCCAGAAGCTGCTGCCACCGGGCGCCGCCCGCAACGCTTTGGATTGCGCCCTTTGGCATGTTGAGGCCAGAAGGACCAAAACACCGGTCTGGAAAGCGGCCGGCCTGCCAAAGCCCGGACCAGCCATGACAAGCTACACACTGAGCCTGCAGACACCGGAACAGATGGCCGAGGCTGCGCGTCTTGCCCGGCATTGGCCTTTGTTGAAAATCAAACTGGATGGGAATCGAATTCAGGAACGGTTGTTGGCGGTTTGTGAAAATGCACCGACGTCAAAGCTCATCATTGACGCCAACGAATCTTGGTCAATGCAGCAACTCAACTCGGTGCTCAGCTCATTCACGAAAAACATCGCCCTTATTGAACAGCCTCTACCGGCCGGCCACGACGACGATCTTTATGGGCTTGATGCGGCTATTCCTCTTTGTGCAGATGAATCCGTTCACGACTCAAGCTCATTGGATAAGCTTGCCGGAAAATACCAGGCGATCAACATTAAGCTGGATAAAACAGGTGGTCTGACCGAAGCCATCCGCCTGGCCAAACGGGCCAAGACATTGAACCTGCAAATTATGGTGGGATGTATGGTGGGAACATCACTGGGCATGGCGCCCGCGATGATGCTTTCTGAGCTGGCGGATTACGTGGACCTGGACGGCCCCCTGTTGCTCGCACGAGATCGCCGTCCGCCCCTGCGGTATGAAGGCGGTAAGGTTTTTCCCCCAACCGCCAAGCTTTGGGGATAGACTCCCGCCCCAAAAGGAAGGACCACATCGTGCGATTTTGGCTGATACTTTGTGCTGCAAGCGGTTTTGTTTCCGTAGCGGCAGGCGCTTTCGGGGCCCATGGGCTTGCCAACCGAATCTCGGAAACCGACCTCGCCGCATTCCAGACCGGCGTTCAATATCACTTGGTTCACACTTTGGCGCTGGGGCTTGTCGCGCTTACGGCCACGCAGCCATCTCTATCGCAAAGCGCTGTGGCGTCCGCCGGGTGGTCATTCCTGGCCGGTATCCTGCTGTTCTCGGGATCGCTCTATTTTTTAGGCCTTACGGGTTCACGCGCTTTGGTCTTGGTCACACCGATCGGCGGCCTTGCCTTCCTGATCGGTTGGGCCTCACTATTGTGGGCAGCGGCAACAAGCACAAATCAATAGACGACCGCGAGGGGAGATACGCCATGTCCGAGGTATTCACAGGGCCTTTAACGCATTCCGATATCTTTCTGATTTGCAGTTTTGGCGTGCTGCCGGCCTGGCTGTTGCTCGCCATTCTGCCTGGGTGGTCTTGGACCGACCACATCGTCCATTCCATCGTCATTCCGGTCATTTTAGGGCTCGCTTACACCTGGTTCTTTGCCACAGGCGCGTTTTCCGGGGGAGATGTGCCCGAAGGCGGCAACTTCAGCTCATTGGAAGGTCTGATGATCTTGTTCACCCAGCCAACGGCTGTCCTTGCAGGGTGGATACACTATTTGGTTTTTGATTTGTTCGTCGGGGCCTGGGAAGTACGTGATGCGAGGCGGCGTGGGCTTAATCATTTGCTCGTCTTGCCGCCTTTGTTCTTAACGCTCCTTGCGGGTCCAATGGGACTGCTTCTTTACCTGCTAATACGCGCGGCGTTCCGCAAAGGCGGCCTCAGCTTGAAGGAATCCGCTACGTAATTTACAAGTTTAGGCATGACCGACCATGACGCCCTCGTCTTCGCCAATGAGGCATTCTATGCCGCATTTCGTGATGGCGATTTGGCAACGATGGACCAGCTCTGGGCAAACGACACAGCGGTTTGCTGCATCCATCCGGGATGGAACCCCCTCTTCGGGCGTGATGCTGTAATGCACTCATGGCGGCGGATTTTGCGCGGAGGCAACCGCCCCAACATTATCTGCCATGACCCCCACCCTCAAATTATAGAAGACACAGGCATGGTGATCTGCTTTGAGCAGATTGGGGCCGATTTCCTAGTGGCCACGAACATGTTCGTCAGGCAGGCCAAATCTAACATTTGGCGCATGTTTCACCACCAATCGGGACCGGCCGCAACACCGCCGGACATCAGCACGCCTGACCCACCCGTGTCGATGAACTGATCGAGTGAGACGTATTCACTCTTCAACCAAACCCGCTCTTGTTGCACCGCCAACTGATCGTTATGATCCCGACCCGTCATACCGGCGTCTCCGCTCGTCCTATCCGAGCCTCAACTTTCGGCACATGACAAACAACTGAACAATCCCACTGCCGGGAAATATGAACCACTGCCGACTGTGAGGCGGCTGCAGGAGAAATCTATGTCTTTGGCCTTTGACCAGGCTTTGCGCGACAATGACGAACAAAATCAAGCCAGCGTTGCTCAGATGCCGGAGCGTCCGCTTCGTATCCTGATGCCGAGCTACCGGTCGCACCCTTTTACGGGCGGTCAAGGCGTGTATATGCGCTACGTCTCGAAGGCATTGGCAGACCTTGGCCATGAGGTTCATGTCATTTCCGGCCCCCCTTATCCGGAACTTGATCCGCGCATTAAACTGATCAAACTGCCATCACTTGACCTATATGCGAAGCCTAAGGTCTTTCTGGGGTTGCCGGCCTTTCCGTGGTCTGAAGCAAAAACATGGACGGATGTTCTCGAATATCTCATCCATATTAGCGGCGGTTTTGGCGAACCCTATACCTTTGGGCGCAGGCTGGCGCACTACGTTGCCAATTCTCCGATAAAGTATGACGTTGTTCACGACAATCAGACACTTGCATATGGCTTACTCGATCTTCGCAAAATGGGCCTGCCGATCGTCGGGACAATCCATCACCCCATCACGAAGGACCGCGATATCGCGATCGCCCATGCGGACACGATCACACTCAATCTGCTGACGCGGCGCTGGTATCAGTTTCTCAGCATGCAGATGAAAGTGGCTCGGCAGCTGGATCCGGTCATTGTTGTCTCGGAGAGCACACTGCGAGATGTGCAATCGGAATTCGGCATTGATCCAGACAAACTCACGCTCGTTTATCACGGTATCGACACGGAAATGTTCCGGCCCATGCCGCACATCAAGCGGAAGACGAACCAGCTGATCACCACGACAAGCGCTGATGTTCCAATTAAAGGACTGCTTTATCTCGTCCGTGCGTATGCAAAATTGTTGAAGAAACATCCTGACTTGGAACTGCTCACGATCGGCAAGCTGCGTGAAGGCCCTGCAGAGCGGCTCATTAAGGAACTGGGTATCGGCAAAAACATCCGTTTCGTGTCTGGTGTGACCGACGAAGAAATCGTCGCCTTATATGCGGAATCCACCGTTGCGGTTTGTCCATCCTTGTACGAAGGTTTTGGCTTCCCACCAGGCGAAGCCATGGCCAGTGGCGTGCCTGTCGTATCGACCCGTGGCGGATCGCTCCCCGAAGTGGTTGGAGATGCTGGCGTTTTGGTTGAACCAGGCAATGCAGACGCGCTCGCCGACGGCATCGACGGCCTTCTTTCCGATCCCAAACGGCGGGAAGAGCTTTCCCGACTGGGACGCGAACGTATCTTACGGGAATTCGAGTGGTCGCTCACCGGCGAGAACCTCGTGAAGATTTACCGTCAGGCGATTGCCAATGCTCACGGTTGATCTGCGATCCCTTGGACTGCGCAATGGTGACCGGGTCTTGGATCTTGGGTGCGGCGAAGGCCGCCATCTGCACGCTATGTATTACGATGCCAAAGTGCATGCTGTTGGCGTTGATTTAGGCTTCGATGACGTGGTGAAGACACGAGAAGGATTTCAACGCTATCCGGATATTTCCCCCAATGACGGGCAAGGCTTTAGTCTCGCAGTCGGCACCGCCCTGGAACTTCCGTTTGAAGACGATACGTTCGACAAAATTGTATGTTCGGAAGTGCTGGAACACATTCCAGACTACAAAAGTGCTTTAAGAGAGATTGAACGAATACTAAAGCCGGGCGGGACACTTGCCGTCAGTGTACCGCGTTATTGGCCAGAGTGGATTTGCTGGAAACTTTCGTCCGAATACCACAATACGCCGGGTGGGCATGTTCGCATCTTCAACGCCAATGAGCTGCGCAAGGACATCGAAAGAACCGGCATGTCTTACTTCCGGCGTCACTGGGCCCATGGACTGCATTCGCCTTATTGGTGGCTAAAATGCCTGCGGTGGGAACATCGCGACACATGGTTTCCGATCCGCATGTATCACGAGTTTCTTGTTTGGGACTTGATGAAACGCCCGTTGCTGACCCGCATGTTGGAGAAAGTATTCGACCCATTGATGGGCAAAAGCGTCGTCCTTTATTTTTCGAAAAGGCCTAGCACTTGAAAAAGCTCTATCTGCTGACAGACACGTTTCCGCAAGGTTTTTTCGACGGCGCGGTAAACCGCATTAGAGAATTGCAGCGGCCGAATGGTGCTATTCCATGGTTTGATGGGGGCGTCTTTGATCCTTGGAATCATATCGAGGCCGCAATGGGGCTTGCGACCGCTGGTGCCACAGAAGATGCTGCCAAAGCCTATCGGCATCTCGCTGAAACACAGCTCAAAGACGGGTCTTGGTGGGGCCAGTATGGCAGCGCCGTGCCACTTGACGACGACAAATATACCGGCGATGGCGACGAGCAAGCCAAGCGAGACACAAATTTTGCCGCCTACGCGGCCACAGGCGTTTGGCATCATTACCTGATCACCGAAGACGAACAGTTCTTGAAAGAGTATTGGCCGATTGTGCGCAAGGCCACAGACTGGGTACTGACTTATCAAAGCGACGAAGGCGAAATCCGTTGGGCTGCGGATGATCCGCAAACCCGCCAAAACGATGCCTTGGTAACCGGCTGCAGCTCTATCTATAAAAGTTTGGAATGTGCCATCCTAATTGCGCAAGAATTGGGGGAAGGTTGGCGCTCTTGGGCAGAAGCCCGATCCCGTCTCGGTGACGCCATTCGCCACAAACCACACCGGTTTGATCGCGAGTGGGAACCGAAAGATCGCTTCTCGATGGATTGGTACTATCCGGTACTGTCTGGCGCTCTCACAGCAGACGCGGCTAAAGCGCGCCTGGCTTCTAAATGGGAAGAGTTTGTCGCGGAGGGGTCTGGCTGCAGATGCGTGAATGATCAGCCCTGGGTTACCGTTGCGGAAACCTGCGAATTGACATTGGCGCTTCTCCATACCGGTCAGGAAGCCAAGGCCAAAGAAATGTTCAGCTGGATCCACCAATGGCGTGACGACGATGGCGCCTATTGGATGGGGTATCAGTATGCGGAGGATGTTCCTTGGCCGCGCGAAAAACCGGCATGGACCTCGGGAGCCGTCCTCCTTGCCGCTGACGCCTTGTTCAAGGTAACGCCAGCCTGCGACCTATTTGTTGAGACCCGGATCCCCGAGACGGCGGAGCAAAGCGAGCGACTTTACCATCGCTAGTTCCTCAAACAGGCCTGACATGAGCGCCAGCTTGTAGATCTCATAGGGAGGCCGCCCACCATCCGCGGGGTTTGGAAAGACATCATGAATGGCCACGATACCTCCCGGTATCACGTGACGGGTCCACAATTGATAATCGGCCAATGCCGCCTTCATGCTGTGGCCGCCATCGATAAATAGGAATGCGAGCGGTATGTTCCAGAACCGTGCGACCTGAGTGGACGGAGCGACGATCGGGATGACGGTCTGTTCCAAACCTGCCTTGTAAAGCGTGCGGCGGAAGAAGGGCAGGCTGTCCAAACGGCATGTAAATGGATCGAATAAATCCGCGTCGTGATATTCTTCACCCCGCTGGTTTTCCTCTGATCCTCTATGGTGGTCCACCGCAAACAGCTGGCTGCCACTCACCCGGCAAGCTGAACCGATATAGACAGTGGATTTACCGCAATAGCTGCCCACTTCCAGACAAGGCCCTTGGGCGCCCATTTCCAAAGCCGCCGCGTATAGAGCTGCCCCCTCTGAAGGATCAAGAAAGCCTTTTACTTGGTCTATCTCTATTCCAAGATCCATTTACCACACTTATTTCTTGATGCTGATTGACTTGACCAGCGAATTTAGCAATCGCCAGGAAAAAATCCATGAAAAGCTTAGGTTTTATTGCATATTGCCCAGTTATGCTTAAGAAACCAAAGAAACAGCCGGATCGATATACTTAATGATCAAACTTTAGCGTCAACCAATCGTCAACGCATACCGCCCAGTATCCACCGCAAGGCAGAAAATCAGCCAATTCGTGGTCCACATTGGTGGTTTGAGGCGGAGTAAGGAAAATGTCCGACAAAAAGTTTGAGGAATCGGATCGCGACTTCGAGGCAATTTACGACGCAGTGACTTCCACCTCGCAGGGACGCTGGTTTTTAAGGGAATATGGCCGCCGGAACCGGCACTCAGATACGCTCTCAATTTTGGACGCCATAGAGAAACTGTCCGCCCAGGCCTCCGAGACCAAGGCCACCATTGATACCACCCTCTCCTCACACGTAGTCGAAGAGCTCGGTGAGCTGATGGATGTGGTAACGCAGTTTAGACATGCTCAGGCGACGATTGAAACGGACACCTTCAAAGAACGAATTGCTGACTTCATAGACCAATTCGAATTCCATTTGCTTCGGACAAGGGACTTTCTGGGCGTAGCCGACGCGATGCCACCGCAAGGAAATGCCGGCGAAACGAAGAGCGGGATTTTGGACAGCCTGCCTCCTGAGCTTGCGGACGAAGCAGCCCTCGTCGAAGGCTTCGAAGATTCCACCTTGGCGTTGAAATCCGGAACGTCTTAGCCCCGTCATCTTTCCGGCACCCCCCGCGAGCACATTCCAAAACCGCTGAAATCTGAGGTTTTTTTGGTTAACCTCCGGCAAGGAAACGCTCACAAAAGCGTTTGCCCGCCGTGATTTGCATCTTGGCGGATTGCAGCCATATTTCGCTTGTGGGAGGTGCTAGAATCGTCTGGCATCGGAGAGACGAAGCGGATTTTCCTCAATGGGGCATCAAGTATCCGGCAAAGGACATGTGAAGGAGCTTCACTTTGCAGCGCTGTTTCTGACAGCGGTATCGGCCACCTTGGCCCCCCAAACAGAGGCTGGCCAGGCGAATGCCTCAGAGACACCCTTTTCGCGAGAATATGCTGACGCACCTGCAATTGATGGGCAATTGAGTTTCCTTAGAGCTGGCGACCCCAATGGACAACGGGTCATTTTCGTTCACGGAACGCCAGGCTCCGCGGATGGCTGGGAAGAATTCCTTCAGTCTGTGCCGACCGGTTTTGAATTTATTGCCATTGACCGGCCAGGTTTCGGCGACAGCGACCCTAGAAAGGCGGTTGTCGATCTCTCAGCACAAGCCGGCGCCTTAGCTCCTCTATTAGTGGAAAGAAACGGCAAATGGCCAATCCTGGTTGGTCACTCTCTCGGCGGTCCTGTGGTTGCGCAAGCAGCTGCTGACATGCCACAGCAAATAGATAGTTTGGTGATCGCGGCGGGTTCTCTTGATCCCGCTCTTGAGAAGATTCATTTCATGCAACCCGTTGGCGAATGGTGGCCGGTCCGACTTCTCCTCCCACGGACAATCCGGAATGCCAACCGGGAATTGATGGCCCTAAAGACAGAGCTGGAAGAACTCGAAGGGAAGCTGAGTGCTATTGAACAGCCGATCGTGATTATTCACGGAACAGAGGATAATCTGGTGCCTTATGAAAATGTGCCCTTCATGCAGCGCCATTTCGACGGCAATGAAAATATGACAATTGTCACACTAGAAGGGCAGAATCACTTTCTGCCATGGAATTCCAAAGCGGAGATCGATGCCGCCATTCATAAACTAGCGGGGCTGGAAAAATGACGGTTGATCAGTTTCTCGAATTTCTTGATCCACTTTCGTCCGACCCCGTTTTTATTTCGATCGCGCTTGGACTGTTCACATTTGTGCTTGAAGACGCAGCAACGACAATTGGCGCATTGCTTGCGGCCATGCATGTCGTTCCCATTTCGTATGTCCTCATCAGCCTGTATGTGGGGATCGTTCTTGGAGATTTTGGGCTATACGGTCTCGGTTGGCTGGCAGCACGCAACGAACACGCGCGGCGCTACATCAGTGAAGAACGGATTGGACAAGCCCAGCAATGGCTTGAAAACAGATTGTTCAGCACCCTGATCGGAGTACGTTTCGCCCCAGGGGTACGCTTGCCGACCTATACAGGTGCTGGTTTCTTGGGCGTTTCCTTCACAAAATTTGCTGCCGTCGTCTTGATCGCCGCCGGCATTTGGACCATTGCCCTCTTTTCCGTCATCTACTTCTTTGGGCAGATGGTCATTGAGATTGCCGGCACTTGGGGGTGGATTGCCGGGTTACTCATCGCTATTGGGTTTTTCACCCTCCCCTATTTGAGCGATCTGTTGCGCCGCTCCAAAACTGCGTAAGGAGCCGTCATGACTGCTATTGATATCAGCCTGCCTTCTGCCGCCACACATGTGATCGCACCAAAGGAAAAAGCACCCCATGCAGGCATGCCGCCGCTCGATCAAGACGGTCCAGCATTGTCTTTTTTCGAGTTTTGGCCTTCGTACCTTTTTTATGCGCCGGTCGGTGTTCTTTGGGCATACCTCGCTGCAAAACATGGCAGCACGACGCTGGCGACCATCGCAAATCCGCTCTTTCCCATGGGGGGACTGATGGGAGAGTCGAAAGCGGACGTGATCGAGACCATGTCCGGCGACGCCCGTTCTCTTGTCGCACCATTTGTGACTCATGTGCGCAGCGAAAGCGAGAACATCGAACTTGATTTTCAGCGCGCAAAGAAGTCCATGGCAAAAGCCGGTATTTCATTCCCCGTTGTTGCGAAGCCAGATTTGGGCATGCGCGGTGTCGGCGTTCGGCCTGTGAAAAATGATGGGGATCTGAAAGACTACCTGGCGGATTTTCCGCAAGGGAACAAACTTCTGCTGCAGCAGATGATCCCTTATGAAGGTGAAGCAGGTGTCTTTTATGTTCGCCTTCCGGGCGAAGAAAAAGGACAAATAATGTCCCTGACCCTCAAATATTTTCCCCATGTGATCGGTGACGGATACTCCACTTTGGAAGAACTCATCCACGCGGACCCGCGCGCCGGCAAAGTTCCTCATTTGTATTTGGAACGTCACCGGAAACGACTACAGACAGTCTTGCCTGAAGGAAAACCATTCCGCCTTGCATTTGCGGGCAGCCATTCCAGGGGCACCATCTTCAAGAATGGAAATGAATTCATTACCGCAGAAATGACTGAAGCGTTTGACCGCATTGCAAAGCAAATACCGGAATTTTACTTCGGACGATTTGATGTCCGCTTTGAGAGCATTGATGATCTCCAAAGAGGAGACAGCTTCGCAATCATCGAAGTAAATGGGGCAGGAGGAGAAGCCACTCATATCTGGGACAGCAAAACCCGATTGGTGGACGCATACAAGTCGCTTTTCCGTCAACATTCCTTGCTTTTCGAGATCGGAGCCCGAAATCGAAAGCGTGGATATCGCCCCGTGGGCCCGCTCGCATTGCTGCGCGCGATCTTCAAAGAATCCAGCCTGACAAACGCATATCCGTCCACTCAATAGCGTTGCGCGTATAAGCCTCTTTTAGTCTTGCTGGGCTTATGCGTTTCAGTTTAGTTCTCGCGCAGAGGAAGCTGCTCGAGCATGTCATGCAAGCGAAGCTTCTACAGCACTGATGGCATTGGTAATCGCCGTCATAACACCCTGTAAAAGCTCTGGGTGCGTATTTTTTGGATCGTCCCTATACGCGTGGGTATAATAATTCGATCCATAGAGCCCAACGGCGGAATAACCAGTTTGAAAAATGTCTTTGATCTCACCGGCGACGCTGTGCGTTCGCGGGCGAACACCAGGCAATGCGCTAAATGCGGGACGCACATGCGGCATCAGATCCTGAGAAACAACCAGATTTTCTACACCACCATGAGAGGCGTCTCGAATGAGTCCCGCACTGGAAATCTGCCAACGCCATGTGGCCGTAGATCCGCCCAACTCGACCCAGCAAATCGATTGCCCCGGGCTTGGTGCTAGTTTGTCAACGAAGCTTTTTCTGCCGCGGAATCCAACCTCTGCCCCAGAATGCGCTATGAACACATAGCTACCCTTTGACGTATTCCGCGCAACCCAGTCCGCTAATGCAAGGAAAATAGATACCGGCCCCCCACGCTCCCCTGCGCAAGACAACCAGCCAGTAAAAGCTGTGGAAATGACGATCTTCGGACCACCCCGATCTATTTCAGCGACGACATTTGACGCTTGTGCGTGATCCTGCGCTTCGCCGGTTAGGACCATATCCGCATGCTGACCTTCGAGCGCAGCTTTATGAACATCAGGAAAGTGCTTTGGTGCAATGCTCATCACTGGAACTGGCCAGGGCCGTTCGCTATAAGGCGCCGGGACATCGTAGGTGAGATGTTCTGTTTGATTGCGGCTTACATTCGGATTGCAAACGATCGCCGCCTTCGCACCGCGTACCGCAACCTCATTGATTCGCCTTACATGCAAAGACCGGTCGTGCACTTCGAGAGATCGAACTGGCACCAACGCGATTTTGCCCTCAATCGATTCCCCTGTTCCCTCCGGGTCAAACACAGCCAGCGGCGCAGAAACACCGTCATCTGGCGTTGTTTTTGGAAACCAGAGAGGAAATGATTGGACAGTCTCCCCGTTGATGTGAAGTGACTGTTTTCCCAGATCGAAGTAGCGGAACTGCCAGGTTGGTGTAGATACACGCAATCCACTTCGGGACAGACGCTCTTCGATCCACTCTACGGCAAGGCGGTTTGCATCACCACCGGTTCGATGATGACCAAATTGATAAAATGCAAGAACATCTTCAAACAGAGGACCGCCTGCAACCGATGGTCGGGCAGTTACAAGCGGAGCAAAGGAAAGCGTGCCAAGCATGCTCGCGCCTCCAGCAAGGAGACGCCGTCTTGTCAACCCTACATGCTTTCCGATTGAACGCATTCCGCCTGCTCCAAGATCGGATACTCGAAACCAGGGCGAGTGCTGGATCCAGCATTATTTGCTTGCAAAACTTTGGCGAATTACTGCCTGGCGCCGCCCAACCTTGCTCACCCTTCCAAAGCCTAAACAGCTTCAGAACTATAGTGGCTGATCCATTACCTAATAGTTGATCGAGTGTCTAAAATTGGAACAATCAGCGAGAATTTGGCAGATCGCTGCGCGTAAAGGTCGTGCTATCTATAGGGCCATCTACAATATTAGGCCGCTCACTTTCCCGCGCTAGCTTGATCCACGCGTCGAACTCGCTATCCACAAGCCGTTCGAAAGTCTCGTAGGCATCATCTAGCTTCTTTTCATTGATAGCCGAAATAATATCGAGAAGCAGTCCTCCCCTATGTTCCGCATAGTGAACGCGGAAAAAAGCGGTGTAATGAGGCCCCTTCCTCATCCACAATCGTTGAATGAGAGTCAACAGATAGGGAGACGATGCCAATTCATAAAGCCTGAAATGCAGATTGTAATTAGCCTCAATAACAGCTGGCCAGTTATTCTCTGCATACGCAGCTTGCAATTTGCGAGATTGCGCTCTTATCTTTTCGATAAACACATCATCAACTTGCGCAAACCCTCTTCTTGCAGCAAGACCCTCTAGCGCTTTCGTAACATCATGAAGCTCCATTATTTCCGCTTCTGACAAAATTGGCACCACAACGGAGCCATTCGGCAACATGGTAAGTACATGCTCTGCTACGAGTCTTTGGAGTGCCTCACGCACAGGCGTGACACTCACATCCATTGCAACGGCTAACTGGCGGTTGGTCATCTTCTGACCTGGTTGAAGGCGACCCACGAGAAGAGCGTCTCGCATTTTTTCATAGACTTGATTCTGTAAAGTAGGACGCATGCGCATTGACCTCTGCCTGGGCAGTTCCTCTATTTTATCATTATACGGATAATTGGATTGCCAATCAGCCATGACTTTTCGTTTTCTATTGTTCGTCAACTGCGCCCTTAGCGTTTCAATGACAACGTCATCACTGCGGCCCTTCTGGCGGCAGCATTGTCGCCGCGCCCATTCTTATCAAATGTGGTATTAGAGTATTGCTAACCAGCTCACTCTCTTTCGCCAAAATCGACTTCAGACTTTCAAGACTAGCAATCGGTTTTTGCTGAGCATCGTGAACGGTGAGGCCCTGCTTGCCAAGTCTTTCCCAAAGATTTCCAACATCCCCACCCAAAATAAAAAACAGGAGAAGCCTTTCTTTCATTCCGAGCAAAATAGGCTTTCCATAGGCTGGGCCAGAAAAACCAATCGGTTGTGGCGACAATAGGTGTTCTTCCATTAGAACACTGTTCAACCTGGTCGCCATCACAATGGTCGACGAAACAGTCGTATCGATCCGTTGGTCTGTTTCAAATCCGATTTCCAACAGATTAAGGGTATAAAGAAGGAGCAGCGCCTTCCACCACTCTTCTTCCTCAAAAGCACTTAGCCCGTCATTGGCGGCGATTTGAGAAACGCTCGCGCCATCCACACCGATCTCGCTAAGTATGGCCTGATACACCGGCGATCGTAGATTGATACCGGTGGATTGAGAAAGTTGATCAAGCGCCATTGGCTCGCTTCCGGCTGGCAAGGCTCTTACATACAAATCGGCCACTTGATCAAGCACAGTTTGGCGTCCAGCAGAGGCCAACGGTTTTGCGTATAAGTCGATGCGCATCACAGCATCGTTTAATACGTCGGCAATACTCTCACGTTGCGCGATGTTTCCGATACCTGAAATGTAGTCTCGATGCTCAAGCGGGACACGCAACTTCAGCGAATTCATTCCCATTTGAGCCTGCCCAACGAAATCGAATCCCATTTGCTTTGCGTCTTTAGCTACCTCTCCGAACCAAAAGCTTCGTTGCCCGTACTCTAAGATTTCTCTTTGGGTAACATCTGATTGGGTTGCCATTAGTTGCTCCAGAAACTGGCTGCCTGGAGAGTTGGCCGCAAATAGGTTTGCCCTTTTCTGCCTTAGAACATCCGCAGTTTTTAGAGAATTTTCGACACTTGACCCGGGCGTATTATTGCCTTCCATCGACAAGATACGCATCAGATCATAAACAGCATCCACTTGCACCATACCCGGCTTAACCGAATAGTGGAGGCAGAAAAGACCATTATCCGAAACCTTGTTTCGCGCTTCTTGCATTATTGTTGAACGGGTTTGATCATTCGCCCAGGAATAAAGACCTGAAACAACAAAAAAATCCGAATGCGGAACATCAGGGATCGCGTTGGCGTTCCAATCGACCATTTCGAAGACCACATTCGTCAAACCGGCCCGTTCGGCGAGTGACTTTCCTTCTTCTATACCTTCGCGGCTTCGATCAAATCCGAAAAAGGAAGCCCAGGGATAGCATTCCGCGAGCATACAAAGAGCAGCACCATTGCCACATGCTAGATCTGTGTAAGTGAAGGGTTGAGTAGGCGCCACGGTTCGAAAACCGCGCCCGGCTGCCACCAACGCAAGATTGATAGGCGTAAGATGGTGGCTGAATAGAATAGGAGACAGCGAAATCGAGTGCTGTTGGCTGTTGTTCACGGTTTGTTTACATCTCAAAATTGTTACTTTTGCCTGTATTAAGACGGTTCAGACCATACATCAACACAAACTGACACATATTAACCTGCTGAAACCAAAAGCGTTTCTTGAAACTCACTAACTTTTTTTATTTGAACATAATGTTCGAGGCATGACAGCGTTTTCAATACCGACTATGTTTTGGTTTGGGGTATGGAAACTTCAGATCATGGGAAGCAGAGAGGGATCATATGTATAAGAAGACTTGGCTGGCTGGCGTACTTGCGGCCGCTACCATTGGCTTCGCGTTCGCACCGTCAGTGAATGCGCAAGAGAAATCAGCGGAACAGTTGCGGCAAGAACAGGCGGCTAAGACATGCCTAAGCGTCGAAGGTAATGTCCAAAAACGGATCGATGCATGTACTTATCTGATTGATAATTCAGATCAGCTCATCTTGCAGAACGAAGCTGCAAAGCCTCAATATATGGCCGTATTTCACTACAACCGAGCTGCAAACTACCTCGAAATTCAAAGTCTGCCAGAAGCGCTCGACGACCTGAATAAGTCCATTGAGTTCAATCCTGACTACGCTACTGCCTACTTCATGCGTGGTGAGCTCTACACGATGCTAAATCAAAACAAGCAAGCGAAGGCCGACTACAAGAAAGCGGCTGAGCTGGAGCCGGACAACAAAAAATATCGGGACAAAGCGAAGTAATTTCAAACATCGAGTGTCCTGATACCGACAAGAAGAGCGCTCCTTTTGGGGCGCTTTTTTTCAGCTCCGCCTGGACAAAAACTAACTGGAATGAACCGCTAGAATTTTCTTTACTGCAGCGACTGCGGTCAAGCGCCCTGCGGCAACCTCGTTCTCTAGTTTTTGGATAAATGCCGCTTTTTCTTCGTCGCGATAGAGATTCTGCAAGATCTGAGCTTCAAGCAAATCTCTCATCCAAGTTATCAATTGCTGTTTGCGGTTGTTGGAGAACTCGCCACTTTTGCTCATAGTCTCTTTGAACCGCAAAGCTGTATTCCAAACCTCGTCGAGCCCCTCATTTGTCAATCCGCTACACGTCACCACCGGTGGTGACCAGTTTTGACTTTGGGGCGTCAAAATATGCAGCGCCGCTCTGTACTCACCACTTGCAGCGTTTGCTCGACCTTTGTTTTCCCCATCAGCCTTGTTAATCGCGATCATGTCCGCAATTTCTAAAACGCCTTTCTTGATACCTTGCAGCTCATCCCCGGCCCCCGGAAGCATCAGCACCAAGAAAAAATCCACCATGCTTGCGACAACGGTCTCCGACTGTCCGACGCCAACGGTTTCAACGAGAACAATGTCAAAACCGGCTGCTTCACAAAGACTGATCGTTTCACGCGTTTTGCGGGCAACACCACCAAGAACGCCGGATGTCGGCGATGGTCTGACAAAGGCATTGGAGTCGATGGATAACCTCGCCATGCGCGTTTTGTCGCCCAGGATACTGCCGCCAGATCGGCTTGACGTCGGATCGACTGCGAGCACAGCCACCTTGTGCCCCTGCGCTGTCAGGTTGCTGCCAAAGGTATCAATAAAGGTGCTCTTTCCGACGCCTGGAACACCGGTAATTCCCAGACGATAGCTCTCTTGCTTGCGCTTCATTAGGCGCGTCAGCAACTCCTGCGCCAGTTCCTGATCGCGTGGGTTAGAACTTTCGACCAGCGTGATGGCCCTCGCCAAAACGGATCGTTCGCAAGAAAGAACGCCTTCTTCGTACTGATCTAACGAAAGTCGCCCTCTTGAGACATGGCTATTTTTCAACGTGGTGCATCCGCAGCATTTGGGATTGATACTGAATCAAGCGCCTATTGATCAGCGTGATGCAGCGCTTTACTTAGTTTCTCGATTAGCTCCACTACAGCTTCACTTATGACCGTTCCCGGCGGGAAGATTGCCTGTGCACCGGCAGCATACAGTTCGTCATAATCTTGTGGCGGAATAACACCACCAGCCACAATCATAATATCGCCGCGTCCGAGAGCCTCAAGTTCTGCTTTGAGCTGAGGGACAAGGGTAAGGTGGCCAGCTGCGAGAGAAGAAACGCCAACAATATGCACATCGTTCTCAACGGCCTGCTGAGCTGCCTCCGCTGGCGTTTGAAACAGTGGACCAATGTCCACATCAAAGCCAATATCAGCGAAAGCCGTCGCAATCACCTTTTGCCCTCGATCGTGCCCATCCTGCCCCATCTTTGCTATGAGGATTCTCGGTCGCCTGCCTTCGATCGCTTCGAACTGTTCCATCTGTGAACGGATCTTATCCGACGTGCCGGCCATATCACCAAGTTCCCGTAAATAGACCCCACTGATCGCGTTAATCTCAGCCTTATGACGACCATAAACCTTTTCCAAGGCCATTGAAATTTCGCCGACAGTCGCTTTTGCCCGTGCCGCGTTGACCGACAACTCGAGAAGGTTTCCGCTGCCGCTTTTGGCAGCGTCTGTCAGTGCAGCGAGCGCCGCATCCGTTTGTGCCTGATCGCGCTCACTCTTAAGCGCTTGAAGCTGAGCGATTTGTTTATCCCTAACCGTATTGTTGTCAACTTTGAGCACCTCAATCGACTCTGGCTCATCTAGGATGTACTTATTTACTCCAACCACAGTCTGTTGGCCGGAATCAATGCGAGCCTGGGTTTTGGCAGCAGCCTCCTCAATCCTCATCTTGGGAATCCCGGCTTCAATGGCTTTTGCCATTCCGCCCATACCTTCAATCTCTTGAATGTGAGTCCAGGCACGCGCTGCCAAATCATGGGTCAATTTCTCCACGTAGTAGGAACCGCCCCAAGGATCGATAACACGACAAGTCCCACTCTCTCTCTGAATGAAGAGCTGCGTATTTCGGGCAATCCTGGCACTAAAATCAGTTGGCAGCGCAAGCGCCTCATCTAACGCATTTGTATGAAGCGATTGGGTGTGTCCGTGAGTGGCGGCCAAAGCCTCAATGCAAGTACGGACAACATTGTTGTATACATCTTGAGCAGTTAAGCTCCAACCGGATGTTTGGCAATGAGTACGAAGCGAAAGTGACCTTTGGTTTTTAGGGTCAAACTTCTTCATGAGATTTGCCCAAAGAAGACGCGCCGCCCGCATTTTCGCAACTTCCATGAAGAAGTTCATTCCGATAGCCCAAAAAAACGACAGTCGCGGAGCAAAGCTGTCAACATCAAGGCCAGCCGACAGGCCAGCCCGAACATACTCGATGCCGTCCGCAAGCGTATAGGCCAGCTCAAGATCCGCAGTCGCTCCGGCCTCTTGCATATGATAGCCGGAAATAGAGATCGAATTGAATTTCGGCATATTCGCGCTGGTGTAGGCAAAAATGTCGGAAATGATCTTTATCGATGGTGTCGGCGGATAAATATAAGTGTTCCGTACCATGAACTCTTTCAGAATATCGTTTTGAATAGTTCCCGAAAGCTTCTCTGGTGAAACCCCCTGCTCCTCCGCTGCAACAACATATAGCGCCAGAATCGGTAGAACTGCACCGTTCATTGTCATGGACACGCTCATCTTGTCCAGCGGAATACCACTGAACAAAGTTCGCATATCTATTATCGAGTCGATCGCCACTCCGGCCATGCCGACATCGCCCGCCACACGCTCATGATCCGAGTCGTAACCACGATGAGTGGCCAGGTCGAACGCAACAGATAGGCCCTTCTGTCCTGCAGCCAGATTGCGCCGATAGAACGCATTGCTTTCTTCGGCGGTAGAGAAACCAGCATACTGACGAATGGTCCACGGCTGATTGACATACATAGTTGGGTAAGGACCACGACCAAACGGCGCAATACCGGGGTACCCATCCAAAAAATCCAATCCTTCAAGATCAGACGGTCCGTATACGGGTTTTACGTCTATGTCCTCTGGCGTTCGCCATAAATCGAGAGGATCCCCACTATTAGCCCCCATCACCCTTTGTTCCCATTCCTTATAGGAACCTGGCCGGTCACGTTTGCTATCGAACTGTAGAGATTTGAAGTCGGGCAATGTCGGCATTTTTAGTTTACCCCCAGCACGTTGTGGGCTTCTGTGAGAACCTCCAATACGTTCATGCCTGCATAGACACATTCATCCACGCCAGCCTCCATCAGTTCCTCTTTATTTTGAGGTCGCCCTGCGAGATACAACCTTGCAACACCATTTTGAACAATAGCTTTCGTGAGAGCCTCACCGTTTTCGACATATTCTTCGTCGGAGGAGCAAATCACAACAAGCTGCGCTCCTGATGCCGCCACTGCCGCCGCCAGTTCATCAACAGCATTGAAGCCTTCGTTGTTTACGGCCTCAATGCCGCCTGCCTCAAACAGGTTCATCGCAAATGTGGCCCTCGCCGTGAACACGGCAGGCGTTCCCCAGTTCGCCAGAAAAATTCTAGGGCGGGTTCCAGATGTCTCCAAGAATTTATCGCTTGCTTCTCTGAGCGCTTCGAACGGAGCGGCGTCTCTATACTGAACAAAGGGTTCAGCAAGCGATTGCTCCCCAGACGGCATCAAATGTAAGAACTGGGCTCCATCTGTGATCTGCGCGAGGTCTTTCGCCAGGTTGTATGACACACCAGTGACAGACTTGCCCTTTTCAAACCGCGCTTTGAGATTCTGCCGCAATTCTTCAAGCGGCGCGATATCGTCACTGGCAATATCTTCGTTCAAGTTCGGGAACTCGCTTACTCCCACACTTGCCTCGATACGGCGCGCAATATCCTCTGAGCGGCGTTTTCGAACTTCAGAGACGGACTTAGCGATTGACCCGTCGTTTAAAGACGAAACGATACCGCCATTCTTTTCAATCGATTGGAACTCTTGCCAACCTCTGTTCGCTAGTTCTTGAGTCAGGGACTCCAGATACCAAGACCCACCAGCCGGATCCACCACCTTCGTCAACATAGACTCTTCAGCCAGAATGGTATGAGTGTTCCTCGCAATACGCCGACCCAGTTGGGATGGAATTCCAGCAATCGTATCAAATGGCTCGATGGTTATACAATCGGCCCCACCCAGGACGCTCGCGAATCCCGCGGTGGCACTCCTCAAGATGTTCACCCAAGGATCATATTTCGTCAGCATACGGTGCGACGTGGCCGCGTGAATTTGCGTACTTAGAGCATTTTGTCCGCTTGCCGTACCAATATGAGCCCACAACAGCCGTAACGCACGCAGCTTTGCAGCCGATGCGAACAAGTCCGCATCTACCGGCAAAGTAAACCTGATTTGGTTGAACGCTGAGTCGAGAGGCAAGCCTGCTTCAACCAGTTGTTTCAGATAGGAGACCCCGGTCGCCAGGCAAATCCCCAGTTCCTGTACGTTCGATGCGCCAGCGCCATGATAGGCAGAAGAGTTGACAGTCAAGCAGGTCGCGTTGGGATACTGTTCAGCCAAATGGCGGCTTAGACTATGTACCCCGTCGAAGACCGTATCCGAAATGTTTGCCCCCGAGGCCAGCGCACCGATGGGGTCCGCATTTACCGCGAGGCATACGCTCTCTTTAGGAACAGATTGCTGCTCACAGAACGTGAGGTAAGAAAGCGCTGCAGGCCAAAAGCCCATGCCGGCTTCCAAAGACACTTCGACCAGCTCGACGTGCACTGATGCTAGGACTCTCGTTAGGTCGTCCAGACCATGGATCGCCCCCCCTTTGTCACCCAGAAACTCCGAAAAGCCCACCTGACTTTCCGCAATGTTCTGGCGCACTGTACGGTCGAAAACGATCCCCAGCGACGTGACGCCGCCTTCCAGGTCTTTCAGAATTTGGGCATTTGTGGCCCCAGGATCTGGATGCCAGAACCGTTGTCGTGAGCGCCACGCCAATCCATCCGCAGGAATGGGCCCGAATCCTCTAACAAAGGGAAAAAACCCAGGATAACCGCCATTTACAGCTGCTTCCCCGCCCTTATATAGCGGATCTATGGCGATGCCATCGTAAGTCTCGTGCACAAGCGCTTGTTGAAAAGATCTACCCTTCAGTGCCTTTTCAGCAAGAAGGCGCCACTCTTCGTCGGATGACCCGACGAACTCCCGCCCCAGTTGCATTATTTCATTTGAATCCATTTTCGTTCCCTTTGGCGGTTGTTTTAGCCGTAGGTCCTGAAGAATTCAAACTTTCCCGGTTGGAACTTTTCGCCCGTTGGTCAAAACCTGAGGTGATGCAAATAAGCGTGACGCCGATACAATCAGAAACTAGAACCTTCTTTGCTTGATTGAGACGACGCGATAGATTGCGGCCGCATTTGCTGCCCAATAAAACCAACAGCAAAAAACGTGCAAAAATCAGTTCAGGTTTCAGCCAACGGAATAAATGAATGACCCACACACCAACGACCGATCTGTGTGACGCACATGGAGACGGTGTTTCCGTATGCGATCCAATATTCAGCGACTATGGAGGTGCCAAAGCGTTTGCTGGGCCGATTGTCACTCTCAAAACGTACGAGGACAACACAAAGGTAAGGGAGCTCTTGGAAATGCCAGGAGAAGGGCGTGTTTTGGTGGTAGATGGAGGGGGGTCAACTAGATGCGCTTTGGTGGGAGGGAATTTAGCAAAGCTTGCGGAAGAAAACGACTGGAAAGGGATCTTGGTTTTCGGCTGCGTTAGAGATCGCGATGAACTTGAAAGTGCCCTGGTTGGCATAAAAGCTATCGGACACATTCCCCGAAAAAGTGTCAAGGCAAACAGAGGTGATATCAATCAGCCAGTCAAATTTGCCGGTGTAACTTTTCTCGCTGGGCACTATTTGTATGCAGACAGAGATGGTGTCGTGGTCTCTGAAAAACCAATTGGTTAAGCACACGAAGAAAATCATACACTTCGCCGATACGGAAAATTTAAGATCAGATCGGCCCAAGGACTAGTGATCTTGATTACGCTAAGCTAGCGTTTGGATGACCACACAGCGACTTAACCGTTTGTTGCATTAAGCTGATTATATGCAGTCAGATATTGATGAATTTTCATACGTCACAGAAAGTGATGGGCGTATCAAAAGGACCGTTATCCGTTCAATCGAGAGGCTCACCGGTCAGCCCAAATTGCGGCGAATGTATCTCGAAAACCAGGCAAATCCTCGCGCCGGTGAGTCTTTCTGGGACGCCGCAATTCGTCACCTAAAACTGAAGGTGATTTTCAATCCAGATGGGCTAGACAAAATACCCAACACTGGTCCCCTGGTAGTTGTGGCGAACCATCCTTTCGGCGTGTTAGATGGAATTGTGATCAGCTACCTGATTTCAAAAGTTAGATCAGACTTCCGCATACTCACAAATAGCGTGTTGTATAGAGCTCCAGAGATCCGGCCATATTTGCTACCAATTGACTTTGGTGAGGACAAAAACGCTCTCAGAACGAATCTGAAGACTCGCTCGGATGCCCGCATCCATTTATCCGATGGCGGAACAATTATCGTGTTTCCGGGAGGCACTGTTTCTACAGTTCCCAAGCCTTATTATCGACGTGCTATCGACCCGGCTTGGAAGCCTTTCACCTCGCAGCTCATACAAAAAAGCGCGGCGCCCGTTATTCCAATTTATTTTGATGGCCAAAACAGCAGATTGTTTCAGCTAGCAAGTCATATGAGCCCCACCCTCCGCCTGTCTTTGTTGTTCAACGAAGTGTACAGAAGAATAGGCACAAGCGTAGAACTGGTAATCGGCGATCCGATAGATGAAGGGAAACTATCGCAGTTCAAAGACAGGATTGAGCTGATGGCTTTCCTGAAGCAAGAAACATACGGTCTTGCATCTCAATTGGATAAAAAACCTCCTGGTCGCTGAGACTGGAGCATCTGCCAATTAGAGTTATGGCTAGATCGTTTGGTATCCACCATTGAAGTAGAGCAGCGGAGAAGCTGCATCTGCTTCGAGCACTCCCACCACATCGCCGATAAATAGAGTGTGCGTGGACCGGTCGACCAGATCGGCAACACGGCAATCAAAGCTACATAGGGCCTCTTTCAATACCGGCGCCCCTGTTGCGAGCTCGCCCCACTCTCCCTGAGAGAACCGTTGCTCGATTGCCGAATTGTCCGCAAAGAGTTCGGCAAGAAACTGCTGTCCTCCGGCCAGTACATTGACGCAAAAGATCCCATTCGCGACGATCACGTCATGTGCACTGGCTGATTTGTTCACGCAGGCAATCAAAGTTGGCGGTTCGACAGTGAGCGAACAGACAGCGGTAGCCGTCAATCCATGTTTCCGGCCGTCCTTCGCGGTTGTAACCAAGTTGACGGCGCCGGTAAGCCTTCGCATCCCACGCTTAAATAGATCTTCAATATTATTTGTCATGCGTTCCAATCGCCAACACTAATGGTCGACATCTAACTTCCTGTTGTTTGGGCAAGAACTAACAGAATGGAAACCACAACGCCAGCGGATGATCACTTCGCTTGTTCGGCGACGCCTTAGCGTACGCTCCCCCCTCCGTCAATTGCATGTACAGTGTTCTCGGCCATTGTCCGGCCTTCAGCCAAGTACCTCTCAATTTTCGACGCAAGCAAGGGCCATTCGGATGGATGAATATCCTCCCGTTCCACAACCAGACTCAAGGCCTGAAACCGCCTCATTTCATCGCGCTTTGAGGGAGGGGCGTCCAAATAAGTATCCGTGGGTGTCATATGGTTAATCTCTCTTGAGTCAACTCTGTGTGTCAGCGATTACCGGCACGTTAGTGGCCGATACGCAATAGCTTGAGCAACCATTCCCAAGGCGCATTCAGTAGACAAACTAATACAACGATGCCGCCTGTTACCTTGGCTTGTAGTTTCTCCAATTTCTCGACGCGTTCTCCGATCGAGGACTCGTTCATGTCTGTCTTCACTTTTAGCCGATCTAATGACACCTCAACCTGTTCAAGCTTGGCCATTGCGCTGCGATCACTTTCATGGCTAGCGACCAGTAATTTTTGCGTTTCGACCAATGACGTTTGCATCTCTTTGATCGACTGCTTTACCTCCTGAATCCCATCACGGTTGCTCGAGACAAGAGCTTGAAGAGCCCCTATCTGACGTTGGATGTTTCCGTCCTCAGATTCAATCATGTCTGGATGCACCACAAAACCTGTCATACTTTGAATTGTGTTTTTCAATCTCTCTCAGTGTGCCGATCGTATCCTGATCCGAGAAAGTGATGGGACGAAAAACATCGCACCCATCACTTCCGCCGGTAAAGCGAGTTCCGCAGCCGATCAACAAGCTCATCGTCAGACAAAGAGTCAATATCTTCGTCAATCGACATTGCCACTTCCAAACGTTCGAGCCGTATTCGGAGCTGATCATTCTCCACCTGTTTCATTAGAAGCTGCCGCAACCGCCTTCTTTCCAACCAGGCCCATGCCCCTAACACAAGGGGCATAATGCCTAAGAAGACTGCTGAGCAGCTCATTGTCCCTGCTGCGTTGACGACACGATTGAGATAGGCTCAGTGGTGACAAATCGCAGAATAAGATTCACGACGCCCATGACGGCGGCGAGTGCCATTTCCTGCGTTTCCGGATTAAACACATCCGTCACCCCTGTGCTTTCAAGGATGACGCCTGCCACCATGAACAGGTTGGCCCAGATTGTACGGCTTGCCCAAAAGGGCTTCGATTGCTGATCCATTTTCAGCTCCTTTCTTTAAGATGAATGGGAAATTGTGATCGCTCAGATGTTTTCTGATGTTGGCGTTTGTCTGTCGGGAGGCACAGCCTTAAGTTCTGAGTTTTTTCGAGAGGTTTGATTGAATTGAAGGTCCGAAAACGGACTCCAGATCCCACAGAGATTCTAACTGCCTACTACCAATACTTTCCTCAAAATACCCCACCGCTGACGTAAACGTCGCCAGCCCCGCCTGAGCCACCATCTTGTTGAACTCTGTAAAAGATAGTCTGTTGCGTCGTCATCAAAATGCTCGGGAACGGACACGGAAAGCCGCTTGCGTTACTGGTGTTTAATGTCCGTGTTCTTATTTCACCAAGACCAGCAGCGGTACTCGCGATAAACAAAAAGTGTTTGTTATAAGGAGAACTAAGGTCCTGAATCAGTCCCTCTCCGTAGACTGACGTAGCCGATGATGGAACGATAGAGGACAAATCTAGTGCCGTGTACGTTGATGCCGTTCCGCTGTTTACAACGATCGTTTTCGGAATAACAAACCGGTTTCCAATTTGGTGAATGTTGTTGAAGTTGCCAGAGCTGTTGTTGTAGATCGCGCCTACATACCCCTTGTAGGTATACCCGCTCGGGAGTGTGGGGGCCGTAGACGACGTCGACAGCAATCCGGCAACTGTTGATCCGTTGTAAATCACCCATAAATGATACCAGGTGGAATTCGCCTCCGTGCCCGTGTCCAAACCGTTGGCGCCGGATACGGTGATATCCAACGTTAAATTCACGCTCGCCGCCGCATACTGATTGTTGCTTGAATCCGTCAAGATAACCATCGTGGCGTCCACATCCGCTGTTGTGGCACTCACATATTTGCACACCAACCCCTGATGGGGAGCAAGCACATTGTTAACCAGCGGCACTGAAGCCGGAATATCCGCCCACGCCGCATCTGTTCCGTCGGAGGTCAATACCTGGCCACTTGTTCCCAATGCCAAACGCTCTGCCTTGCCCGATGCATCGCCCCGCACCACATCGCCGCGCGTCGTTATAGGTGTTTCATCGGACCAGGCCGCATCGGTGCCATCGGATTTAAGGACTTGCCCAGATGTGCCCAATGCCAAACGTGATGTGGCGCTGGCATCGCGATAGATAATGTCTCCACGGGTCGTTAAAGGGTCGGCATATGGGTTTACCACACGCGTTTCCAATTGAAACCGCGTCCCATCATATTGTATGCGGACGAGGGCGCCGCTGGGGATGTCGCCGGCAGCAAGCGCATTCACACCCTCTTTGGTCAGCGATTTGGCCCCCAAGCCGGAAACATTGACCGTCACCGCACCGGTATTCGCGCCCGAAGAAATGAAACTGAACGCCTGCCCCGCGGCATAGGCAATGATGGCTGGCGATGGCGTCAAGGTAATGACATCCGTCGTTCCGCCGACCGTGGCCACGTAGCCATAGGCTTGGTCCTGAATCTGCCCGACCACCGCATATTGGTTCCGCGCATCGGCGTTGCCGACACCCGTATGCTTGTTGCCATTCATAGGAAGATCCGCTGACGGATTATTCTGTCCGTCCCGGGTCAAACACTGCTCTAACCCCGATTTGTAATTGTCGAATTCGGCGTCCATCTTATCGGCATCGATAATCGCAGACGTGCCGCCCGCATCGCGGTCAGCCGACCAGTCATAGGCGCGCGTAAACGTGCCCGATCCATTCCATGGCATGGGGGTCATCCTTCTTCGGTTTGGTAAGGTCTATCGCCATCAGGTTGAATGGCGGTGTAAGGAGCGGCGAAACAGCCGATCCCGCGTCAGCGCTTGGTTCTCAACTCCGGCCGCATGGACACAGCTATGTTGTATGCTTCCTTCAAATTCCTGGCCCGGCCCGCTTGAAGAAGACGCCCCATGTCCTCCTGAACCGCATCGAAGTGCGGATGGGCCTTCTTTCCATTGACGATCTTATCGCGGAACAATGTGACCATCCGGCTCTGCAATTGCCCCACACCGCGCCGCATCATCTGCATGTCACCATCCATCTGATGGGAAAGCTGTTGGAGTTGCCGCTGCAACATGGCCGCGGCGGGGTTTTGCTGGCTGATGCTGGGCCCCAACACATCAATGCCGTAGTGTTTCGCCAGATGCCACAGCGCATCGCGCTTCTGTTCCGGCGACCCGGCCCTTAATGTGTATTCCAACGTCATCAGCTCGTCGAATGCCACATCCGCTCGCGCGCCTCGCTGTTGAAGGTAATCCGCCCATCGGCTTTGGGCATTAGATTGGTTTTGCTGCGCATACTGATCGAGCAACCGCTGTTCCATACTGCCCGCCCGGCTTAGAACAATTTCCTGCGCTTCGCGCGGCAATCTCGAAAATCGAATACGGTCTTCGGTGGACCAATGGGAGGGCGCCGCATCAAGCCCAAGAGCCGTATGTTCGGCACCGCCCTCATGCGCCCCCGCCTCGCCTCCGTAGTGCTTGTCCCAAATGGCTTCGAGCTTGCGACGGGTATCCTTGGCAAGCTCTTCCTCGCTCAAGCCCGCTAGATATTCTCGCTCGGCCTCACGATCCGCTTCTTCCTCCGCAGATTCCGCCGTCATGCGGTCATAAACTTCAGACATGGTTTCGCGCATGGGCGACGTATCGAATTCGTCCATTAGAAGAGCCTTTTTGCTTGAGAAATGATTTAGATACCAAGCGGTCGCTTGAGGCGCCCGCCACTCGATTCGGAGGAATAACTGTCGATTTCTTCCAGATACTTGAAACGAAGGTGATCAACCGATGACCACAATAGCGCCAGCCAGTAGCCAAGGATTGCCAGTGAGAATAGAATCATAAATTCTGGAAAATAGGCGGGAAATTCTTGTTGCCGGTATATGGCCATATGTACACTGACAAAAAAGAAGATTATCGCGAAAACGACAAAACAAAACAACGAAAAAATGGGGGAGTAAAAGCTGCTCCTATCGTTTTCATACGCGTAACCCACAGCTCGCGCCAGAGTCATTCTGCTCAAGAACGCACTTTGTTTGTGCTTCAGAGAAAGCATCTGATACCAGTTGCAAAGAACGACACGGACCATTTGATACAGCGACCGAGCTGCCAAACCAACTCCAACCAAGACAATAAAGGCGAAGAACAATTTGTAAGTCCAATTATACTCGTCACTAAACAAGAGTCCGCTTTCGCCTGGCATCCAAAGCAACGAGAGGGGAAATGTGGCCAACGCACAAATTGCCACCGGGATCCACAGAACCAAATAGAGGGTCACCAACTTACTGCGGCGCCAACTTCTACAAATCAATGAAATGAAATCGTCCTGCATTAAATTCTGAACCCATGCTAAATCCACCTCAGAGTTTTTCTCATATTACCTCTTTGGCCACTGGACGACTATGCTCTTCTGTACCCGTGACGCGCCTGCCGCCTTCGCGCATGCTGATTTTGCGCACTACCTTGAAGCCGTGCATCATTGGGCGCCGCATGCTCAACTATGGGTCCAGAGTTTGGAATAACAACAGCTCCAACATCTCCAATTGTGTCCCAACGACGAATCCACTTTAGATCTTCTGGCGAAATCACAGGAGATTCGTACTTTGGTAGAACAGATCTTAGAAATGAAGGAGGATTCGAGGGGTCACCCACAGCAGGTGGTGACATTCCTTGATCCACCATTCTTTTGTCGATCTCGTCTTGACTGAGCCGCCGATTAACAGGATTTCGACGTGCTGCTGTTTCTCCAATTCCAGCTCCAGCAGCACCCAACAAACCACCAATCATAGCCGACCTTGTTACTTCGTCAAAAGTTGGCAACCGTCCTTCCTGTATTGCGATGTTCGCGGTGCCACTTGCAGCACCAGCGCCAGCACCAACAAATGTGTTAGTCCCTATCCGGCCCACCGTAGGCAATATGCCGGAACCACTAATCCTGTCAGCAATCTTGAAGCCTGCCTTTCCAGCACCAGCTCCGATTAGCCCAGCGGATGTCAATCGCCCGAAACCTTCCCAAAATGACTCGGGGCGATCAAAAAGTGCCATGTTGATACCTTCAAAACCGGCACTCGCACCTCCGCTTGTCAACCCAATGCGCTCATCGGGAAGACGGAAGCGGTCCAAGCTAGAAAAAGTCTCGGAGCCCTTGTCGTCACCACTAAGCTTACGAGTTTTAGAGTTAGGATGGCTCGATTTACTAAACTTACTTTGAGAGATCTTGGCTTTCTGAGAATCCAGTTTGCCTGGAGCTTTCTTTGCTGTCGCCGACATTGTCTTTATCCGTTTCGCTGCTTTCTTTGTTCCCAGCAGCATGGATGACACCAATGCATTCGCTGCGAGCCGCGCGCGCGCCAACTTGGCGGGGTCCATCTTTTTGAGACCAGCAAGGTCCGTTCCTTTCGAATAGGCCAATATTTTGTCCGCAAGCTGACCGGTTAGTTTCTCAAGGTCAACGCCGGCTCCCTTGGCCAGTTTGTCAATCAACCCCAACTGCTTGAGCACGGTTTTGACGATGCCACCACTGGCCAAGTCCAACCCGACCATAGCCGCCATCAGCTGCCAGTCCCCCATTCCTGCAAGGTTTTCAACACCTGCGCCGATTGTGTCGAGAACTTCGAACAAAGCGTCAGAAGAGACCTCCCCACCATCGCCACGATTTTTCCCATGACGAGTTGCTTCACGTTGGTCGGCAGTTTGATATTTTTGGTCAGTTTCTGCTTTCTTATGTTCTGCTTCGGCGATCGCACTTTGAACTCGCTCGTCAGTCAACACCTCAACAATGCGGTCATCAGTGATACCTCGTTCCTTCAAAGCGCCAATCGTACCCGCTGTGGCCTTATCGGATGGTCCAGCCACTGAGCGGGCGCCTTGCTCGGATGGTTCCATTGCCGTCCCCAACACCAGCACCTCTTCACGGTTGAGTTCTCCGTTCGCTAGTGCTTCAAGCAGATCGGTTTCCCAATCAGAGAGTTCATCCTGCGGACGAACAGCGGCCACAAGAGTTGGCGATACAGTTTGTTGTTGCGGTTTTTGATGACTTTTGTGTTTGACGCGCATGGTAAGCTTCCATTCTTTTTGCATTGAGGGTCATTCAGCGCGGCACTCCAGATACAGATACTGCCGCTGAACTATTTCCAATCTATCGTTTCGAAGTTTCGAGTTCGCGCTCTAGTTTCTCAACTTTCTCGGTCAGCTCTTTTATGCTCGCGAGGCAGATACCAAACGCATCTAGGAAATTGATCGTATGGCCATCACCAACACCAAAAAGTTCTCACATATCGTCCGCATACGGTCCGATATGTCGTTTGGCTCCTAAACCATATTCCAGTAGATATCGCCAATTTTGGATAGGCATTTCGTATATCTTGGGAAGCACTTTCCCGATCGACGTCTTGTCGAACTTTATATGCCTAGAAGACTAGCCGAAATTAAACCTAAACGGTGATAAGATCTGCCCAGGTAAACTGAATAGTCCGCGTGTTATCCCCCGTTGGTTTTCCATCTGTTGATTGAAGTTGTTCATGGCAACCTGTGAGCTCAATTCGTGGGCACCGAGAACATTCGGAGCATTAACAGCGATAGGCGCCAATTGCTGCGCCTGCGGGATGGGCAATGCTGGCGCGCCTTGCAGGAAGGCCGACAGTTCATTGAAGGGTTGGGCCCGTTCCAGCATCAAATCATTGATAATCTGTTGGCGCCCAGCCGCGGCGAGCTGCGCATTCTGCGCTGCTTCGGCAATCGCCTGTTGCCGCGCTTGCTGTTGCATGGTGGCGTCTTGGGCCGCTTCGCCGTAACCGATCTGCCGCGCGGTGATGCCTTGCCCGAACAAACGCGATTGTTCATCGCGCCCTGCCCGCACGGCTTCTTGCGCGGCCGCCAGACGCGCTTCGTTTTGGGCTTGATCCAGCCGATTCAGCTCTGTCGTGTAGGCCTCCCCCGTTTGGGGCAACCCACGGTCATACAATGTTTGTTCCGTCTGCCGGCGTTGCCGTTCGAATTCCGGGTTGAGAAGATTCATCGCCCGCGAAAACGTTGCATCTTCCAGACGGCGTGCATCCGCAGAAAAATCATTCGCCCCCGGAATAGGCGCAAGACCGCTGGTATCGACACCTAAGGGAAACTCCGGTGCACTTACATTTAAGGCCGTCGGAACGTCCGGCAGGTTCGACGGCAATTGGAATTGATTGTTCGAGATGTAATTTGCTTGGTTCCGGGCCAGTTGGCCTAATTGAACGCCGATATCGGATTGCAAGTTCACCAATGACTGCTGGTCCGGCGATAGTGTGGTCCGCTGCGCAATGGGAATACCGCTGCTATCGCGCTCGAATATGACATTGCCAAACGGCGTATACTGATTGATGGCGTTTAACTTCGCCGTTTCGCGTGCCGCTTCCACATTCGCCGACTTTTCCGCATTGGCAATTGCCACGGGATCCGGCGGTGGCGGCGGGGATGGTGCTCTCTTACCCATGTATCCACCTGCATTGTTCGTTTTGAAGACCGTAAAGGATGGCGTCTTGCCGGCCATCAAGACCGCGCCGGACGCATCCTTCCTGTTTGAACCCCAATCCCTCGACAAAGCGGCGCGCCCGTTTGTTGCGTTTGCCGACCACCGCCGTCAGGCGTGTGCAATCGCACTGCACGAAGGGATACGCCAAGATGTCCCGCACCATGCCGCGCGTTGCCCAGCGCGGGCTGTCGGCGGCAAAGCTTATTTCCATGTCGAACCCGCGGGAATTGTTGAAAACAGCGCCCGCGATGGGCTCGTCGCCGCGCGCCACACCGATGGCCCGGAAGGGCCCCCATTCCCGCACCGACCGCACATGGGGAATGCGGCGCGCCACCCATTCCCCCACCGCAAAATCATCGTTGAACACCAGGCGCAACTTTGTGCCGCGATCGAGCCCGTTCTTCATCATGACACCGCTGCGCGTCACGGGATGCATTTGCGCCAATGGGAAGGGCGGGTTGGCGAGGTCCATCACAAAATACCTCCGGGTTCGAACACATATGTTGTGGATTGCCAGGACACGCGCTGATCGGACACATCTGCCCGCACGCGCAAGCTGCCTGCATAGCCGATACCAGTAATGCTTTGCCAAGATTTGGCAGCCTTCGATGCGCCGCCCCAGACGGCTTGATCCCACACACCCGAATTCCACACGCCACCGGTGTTGGGAATGACCGTGGAAACGGGATTCGTATTGATGGAACTGTCGAAATCGGTGCCCAGTGCAACGGTCACGCCGGGTGTTGTTTCCGCGCGAAAAATAGGACGCGCCGCCGTGAAGCGTTTGAGGCGCGACCGGTCCCCGAAATAGTTCCAGGCGGCTTGCCCGTCACATTGAATGGTCGAGCCATTGTCCTGTTCCGTATTGTCAAACTGAAAAACCTTGCCCGCTGTGCTTCCAAAGTAAATCTGGTCCGAAAACAGCGACCAGCATTGGGACGGCACGTCACGAAAGCGGCACCAGGCGCCGGTATCCGTGTTGAACACATGCTGGTCGAACGTTTCGCCTGAGCGAGGGACATTGATGATCAGCATGCTTCCTTTCGGGTACTGAATGGCCTGCCAGCCGTTCTGCCCCCCGAAGGCCTGAACGGCTTCCGATGCTGCATCGGCGATTTTGTCGGAGAACGCTACATTGCCCTGCACCCGGCCGAACGGCAGAACCCGCGTTAACGGTACATAACCGTCCTGCGTGATCACCACCAAGTCAGAGCCGAATTTTATCGGGGCTGCCCCCACCGGCGCTCCAATGCGAAAAACTCCCACAAGCGCCCAGCCATTCACGTCACCAGGATCGGAGCCCGAATAAATAATGACCTCTCCTGACGACATGAAAAAAGCTATCAAATCATCAATACCGTCGCCGCCATCCTGTGTGATGGCCCCAAGCCCCACCAAATTGCCGCCAAAGTTACCGACCAAAGACAAATCGAACTTCGTCAGCGCCCCGGTGACCGCGCCCAACCCGCCATACCAAAACGCCTGGCTGTTGTCCTCAATAAAGAACAGACGGGATTTGTACGCGAGAATGTCTTTGAGGTTGCTGGGGGTAAGCCCCGTACCTGTAAAGCCGGATGCGGCAAGAGACGTTTGATAGGTTTGCGGCGCGTCCGATCCGTTCACAAGGATCAAGCGGCCGCCGAAATTTGTCGCGCGCCATTGATTGCTCGTAAAACCGCTGCCGAGTGTCGAGGGCGTCTCGGAGGTTACATCCACAAGCTTTCCGGCAACGCCCGCGACCAGCTTACGCGTGGTGCCCGCATGGTATTCATGCAGCGCTTCCACCGATGTTGTTTCGCCGGTATCGCAATGGAGCGTGTAGCCCCTGCGGCTGATCACATCATTCGCCCGTGGAAACCAATTGTCGAGCACCACCGCATCCGCCATGGCCATTTGATCCAGGGCATCGCGCGCATTCCATCCGCCCACAGGCGGTGGTGTGGCGACGGCACGCGCAACGCGCTGCCGCCCGATGGGGCGCAGGGCTTGAAGCATAGGAGTGTTCCTCGTTAACGGGTGAGAGCCGAATGGATAGAGAGTCTAACCGTAGCTTTTGCGGAGACGAGCAGCGAGCTGCCTACGAAGACCGGGCTGAGCCTGCGGATCGTTCAGGTCAAAAACAAATCCGCCAATATCCCTAGAATCTTTGAACCCCATAATACCGATGGCCTTATCGATCGCGGCATTCCTCTGATCCCGCTGGCCCCCTCGGTATCCACCATATGGTTCCGGCGCGAAAAGGGATTCTATGCCGGCCCGGCGAAACAGAGCATCGGCGTCCACAAGGCCTCGACGTGGTGGATTGACCAGCGGCTCCTGCAAGGAAGATGGGCGCGACTTCAGAATTACCGGCTTCTCACTATGCTGCCGCGGGGCATCGGTCATACGGTCGAAAACTTTGGCCATTTCAGCCTCGCGCATCGCGGCGGACTCCGCTTCATCGGACGCGAACGGAAACTGAATAGACGTGCTCGCCAATTCGCGACGGCGTTCGATTTGCGGAGACAGCACTCTCTGTCCTTCACCTTCCTCGAACGGAGGTGCGGCATCCCTCTGCGGCAGTCCAACACTGTCGTCTGATACCTGATGCCGATCGAAGATTTCGCCCATGGCAGCGCGCCAAGCGGCGCTTCCGATCGGCGCCCCTGCATCCGGCAGCGGGGCTTGCAAGGCACCGTTCCGGCCCTGGTCGCTTTGATCATCAAAGAACCGGCTACTTTCTTGTTTCTCCAGTCTGACGTCGCGAATCTGGTTTAGCCGCAAAGCAGTTTCATCATCTGCAACAACGATCCGCGGAAAATGCTGCGTGCCGGCTTGTTTCTCCCAACGCTTGCTTCGCTCGGAGTACTTCCAACCCTCTACCCTGTCTGTAGGTCCGGTGTAGACGCCTGTTGCAAAACCACTCGTAGCGCGGCCAGCGATATCCCGCCAGACACTCCCGGGAACACGCACATCGCCAAACCCAAAACCGATAAGGTCGAGGACTTCGTTCCCACTTTCTGAAAAATCGAAAAGCTGACCGAGTTCCGACCCAACCGTCCTGTTCAATGCGGCCGCATTGACCGCGACAAACTTCTCATATTCTTCTGGGTCCTCGAGGATGAGATCACCGACGGTTTTTCCATCTTCAGTGATCGGAAGATCCCAGTAGTAGAAAGCGCCACCCCACCCTCCAATAGATTGATTACCATCCTCAAGTGCTTGCTGGACATCCTTGCGCACCAGCTCTGTAACTGGGGGTATCTTTCCATCCTCCATGATCCCACCGACGATCAATTTTCCAATGCCATCGGAAGTGTCTTGTAAACCGTCGGGGGACTTTCCATCCCAACGCCGACCAAACCCAGAAACGGTTCGGATGAAGTTGTTTGCAGCACTCTTCTCGTCGTTCCGATTCACCTCGGCCGCGCGCTGAAACCAAACTTTGGTGTCATCATCCACATCCGGATTGTCGGCAATAATCGTGGAGACGTAATCGTACGCTTTGTGAAAATCTTTCGTCCCGTTAGCCGTCAGCCGTTTGACTTCGTTGACCTGCTCTTCCGTAAGCTTAAGCCGAGTATCCATTAGATGGTTCCTTTAGCTATTCCTGGTAATATTCCGCTGGCGGCGGGTTTTGGCGAGCGTCTTCCCGCCATATGTCCAGAAGCTCTACAGCAGCCTCGGCAGCTCCACGCCATTCGCCAACCGCGTCGGCGGCAAACCAAAGTCTGAAATAGAGATTTCGTTCGGCGAAATAGACGTCCGCGCCGCAGCCGGGATTACTCAATTTGGACAGGGCCGTGGCGCACGTCATCATTATTTGGGGTTGTGTGCCATCCAGGTGGCGGTAGCTGGCACTCTCCTCTTTATCAACGTCGTAAGCCTCTAACCAGAAACGAAGCAACCCATGCTCCTCTCTGAAGTCATATCTCCAGTGTCTCATTCGATTGGCGAACTTGCGAGCCGGCGTCGATAGCTGGTCGTCTGCATTACGTCCAATGGCTTCATAGAAGGCTTTAACCACAAAATCCTCTTTTGTCGGACGCGGTCGTCCCGCTTCGCACGGGCGGTAGTTAGGTGTCGTGATGACAGACCGCTCAACAAACCGTTTCGTAGGCATCCAGAAAGCGAAGTCGATGCCTTTTTGTTTGTACACCTGACCGGGCTCCCTCCCTCCTTGAGACCGAAGGTACCCCAGTGGAATTCTGTAGAGGTCACCAAACGCCTCCACATAAATAGGAGTTGCGTAAGGGTGGTCGAAAAACACATATTTCTCTGAAATCGGTAAATTTTCATCTGTTTCCGGCGGACATGCCGTTCCCGCGCTGGCATCTGTCGCTCCCCATACAGACAGTGCAAGAAACAATGCGATACCGGTTCTACTCCACGGCCTCTGCACAGCAAACAAAATTCCCTCTAGATGTGCTTAAACGCAAATACACACCATGATTGCATGAAAAGACGGCTATTGTAAGTCTGCTCAGGGTGAGCCAGCAGCTGCGATAAAGAACCGATTTATCCTTGGTGGTTACCGAAAACGGCGCGCTGAACCTATCTGTTTTTCATTTCCACAGAAGGAGCCCCTCGTGCACGCGGAATGCGCCGCCGCCCGATGGGGCGCAGGGCTTGAAGCATGGGATTGTTCCTTGAAGTGACGATTAGTGAGTTTGGCTTGAATCTTTAGGCGCCATTACGACCGTCCTAACGAAGTTCTCCGTACCTTTGTAAGCCCAAGCATCGGAAAGGTCCGCACAAGTAATATCTTCTTCGTCACCGCTACTAAAGGGAACAAAAGGACGAAGGAGGAGACCGCCGCCAAACTCTATCTTACTGACGTGCGCAACGATTTCGTTTGTCGACTTATCAATCAACCGATCCTGACGCACTGTTAGAAAGTAAGGAAATGGCAGCCGCCATGGTTGAAAGAGGGTTGCCCAGGATAGGTCGTTGGTTTCTTGTTTGTGCAAATACAGCGCGCTGGGAGCATCTATCTTGCGCGATCCAATACAATGAATTGTTCCACTGTCTGCTATGACGACATCAAGCCCCCTGTCACCGCACCTGCGTTCATCCTTTGCCACCAGAAAAAGCTGATGCCACCCCTCATCGTACACGCGTGCTGCCTCATGGGCATCGACCTCAATGGGACCGGAGAAAGCTTCCACTTCGAAATACTCCGTGGCGAGCAAACCATCACACGCACCATTGCATCCGAACCGAATGTCATACGACGATTGCATCACTTCTTGCGGTTCAATCTTTTCGACCACGCTGATCGGAGCAAGTTGTGAACAATGGTATGCAAAGCGGAGAAAGTTCGGCGTAGCATCCACCAGCGGCAGCCCAAACAACGCGAATAATGCGCCCAAACATCCCCATTCCAACGTATCGATCTTCCGGTATTGATTGATCGTCCGGACGATGAACGCCGTAATGAGGACGGCCCAAACGCCGCCAACGACTATATAGCCGAAGTACCCATAGAATATCGCATCCATGCCGATGCCCTTAAACAACGAACAAGCAGTCTAATAGAGCAGCAACACGAATTCGACATATTATCTATCTCACAAGGTTCATATTCTGTCCGCCTACGGGCGGCGGTGTGGCGACGGCACGCGCAACGCGCTGCCGCCCAATGGGGCGCAGGGCTTGAAGCATGAGGGTGTTCCTTTATTGGGAAACGAAAAGGCCCGCTTAATGCGGGCCCTTAGTCAAATTGTTTGTTGGCCACAGCTAGGCTGCATTTGGCTCGTCTCCATCGCCAGGCGACGCACTGAAGTGATCCGCAAATTTGTTTACCACTTGCTCCCATTCGCCAGCATCGGACGCATGCTCGCGCGCGCGAGACAGAACGGACCACTGCGTTGCGTATTCCGCGTTCAGTTCAAGCCACTTAGTCGCATTATCGTCCACGTCAGACAGAATGGCCTCAGCCGGACACTCCGGCTCACAGATTCCGCAGTCGATACAGATCTCCGGATCGATAACGAGCATGTTTTCGCCCTCGTGAAAGCAATCCACCGGGCACACCTCAACACAATCGGTGTATTTGCATTTGATGCAGGCTTCTGTAACGACGTAGGTCATAACTCATTCCAAGTTTCGAACACACAAGACCACATATGTGTAGCACCGCGCTTGCGATTTTCAGGTGCTATCGCAAATTAGAGGCTCCAATTGCCGTCCGGCGCGGTGGGGATGTGGGTGCGGCCATCGAACTCGCTGCCCATATTCAGCCGGGGGCGGCCGCCGTCGCGCGCCTGTGCATTTGCAAGCCGGACTTCGTATTTGCGGAAGGCTTCCGCATAATCGAATCCCTTCGCCTCGCGGAAGCGCCAGACGAGGCCGAGCGTCAACAACTCTTCCTCCAGAAGGGGGGTATCCTCATCGGCGGTAAACGCATCCTTGTCGCCACTAATCCAATTCTTGGTTACATATTCGAAGGCGATTTGATGGCCCGCCGCGGGCGCGGGGTAAAGGAGAAGCAAATCCCCGCGTATCCGAAACCGATCGTAGACGGACGTTCCGTTGGTGCCCTTCTCATGCTGCCAGTCCTGCGCGTTCAAGGGGCCGTAAATATGTGTGCGGTCGGTCCGGTCGTAAAGCGTGTCGTTCAGTAGGCGCGAAAAACCAGCGGCGATGGTGCCAATACTGCCCTGGCTTTCCTGGGCCACCGTCGTAAACGTCGCTTCCTTGGTCAACGCCTGCCAATGAAACCTGTCCGTCAGCTCCCTGCCCTGTTCCTGCGCCAAGGCCAGCATTTGTTGCACGGTCGCATCCGCATTGTTGATAACAGAAGAGGGGGCCGGAACGCCCACCCGCTGACAGGTGTTTTGAACGATGGTGAGCAATGTCATGAAGATTTCCTCGCTCGGGCGGCAGGCTTTTTCTTAGGCGCAGGCTTTTTGACGAGCTTCTTCAACTCCTCGATTTCCGCGCGCAAGCTGACGTTTTCGTCGCGCAGGGCCTTCACTTCTTCGGCGACCCTGCCCGTGTCGGCCGCCGTGTCGAGCCAAGCCTTTGCCTTGCCTTGCAACGTGCGTGCACCGGACCCGGCCCGGTCGAGCAGCGGGTCGGGCGCCCCGACCAGATCTTCCAGAGTGCGTATCCCGAGCTGCCACATTTCTTCGGCTTGGGCTTTTGAAATGGCGGGCCAATCACGCAAGGAGGCACCTTCCAGCGGGGCTTCCTCACCCGCTTTCCAGCGATCGTAATGGCTGCGGTATTCGTCTTTCACGTAAGGCGGCGCATCATCCCAGCGCAGCGGAATTTGCGTTTTGTCGTCAATCAAGAGAACGATGTATTCGTAATCCTTGAAGACCGCCCGGCCTTCCGTGGCACTGGCGTCAACATCCTGCACGGGGCGGTATTCGAATTCCACATAGGTCGCCATGGGAACCTCTTTCAATGTAGGGATTTAGGACTGGTCCATCCCACTCCCCCTTCCCAACCACCCGAACCAGGGTACCTTTGGGGTGGTTGGGAAGGGGGAGTGGGATGGCTGGGCAGCAGAAAACGCGCACAAAAAATCCCGGCGGCTTTGTTGCTTGAGTGAAGCGGCCCCGGGGTGCAATGATCAACGCTAAATTTCGTACATCATACTGAGTTTTCAGAAATCGTCAACACAAATTTCGATAAGTTGACTGATTTTCTGTATAGAGAGGAAAGGGCGGCACTTGATGTACCGCCCTCCCTAATCATATCAATCGAACAACACTTAAAGCGTTGCACCGACGTAAGGCTCACTCAACACGGCGGTTGCCGTACCACCGGACTCGGCTGTCGTGATGCCAATGCCTTCGACAACTTCGGCACCAGCGGTACCGTCATCGTCCAATGTGCCGCCAGTCCCTGTGGTGTTCAGACGCGCGCCTGCCGCGGCACTTGCGCCCACTTTCAACGTAGCGACCCCATTGACCACGACGAAGCCATATTCACCACTGGCAAATGTGGCCACGGCCACCCCTACCTTTTTGCCCCGCGCATTGGCGGAGTTCGTGGTGGTGAGGCTTGCGGCCGACCCGTCACTGCCGATCAACACAGCATCGCCGGTGGTGATGGCTGCGCTGGCCTGCACATAGACGAGACAGCGCCCCCGGTCATATGCACGATCAAGCAGGCCGAACAAACGCGCCGTTTCCGTAACGGGCGCACTGGGATTGGTTCCAATTCCACTCATGGTTCAACCTCCTTAGTCAAACAAGACGCCCTGACGTGCCCGGTTCGAGCACACCAGATTGCCTTGCCAAATGATGGGAATGACCACTGCGTCCTGGTTCACACTTGTTTTTTCGTCAAGCGTGGTGAGGTTAGCGTCTTTGTGCGCCACCAGTTCCAGGTAGTTGGTGTTCAAGAAGTACATTCGGTTGGCCAAAATACCGCTGCCGCCATCATGGATGACATCCGCATCCACAAATTTAAGCGAGGTAAAGCCGGCCGTGCCTTCATCGGCAGACGCATAGCGCTGCAGATCCTGAAGGCTATCCCAATAGAGGGTGAACAGTTCGTTCGACGACACGATGACGTCGGGCCGGTCCGACCCACGCACCGTATCAAGCCATATCTCATTCATCTTTCCACGAATGGTCGATGAAGTGGCCGCGTTACCGTCGATGAACTTGTTCTTCCACCAGGTATGGACGGAGGAATCGATGCCGCCCACGGTGCCGGTGCCATCCGTGGTGAGGATTTGCTGCAAACCGCCGACCTGTTTGTTGCCGTCGGCCGTTCCCAAGCTGTAAATGTCCTCACTTAGATTGTTGGCGAAAGTGCGCATGGCATTTTCCGTGCGGGCTTCCGCCAGACTGAGGATGGCTTCCTTGCCTGAATTCTGACGAATCTCAAGACCGGATGCCGTCACATGTACCGCCGCTTGCTTCCAATCATACTTGGCAGCACTGATGACCTCAGACGCCTGAATATTCAGGGTTTCATACCCGGAATACCGCTGATAGGTGGAGTTTTCGGCATAATCCAGTGGGCGGACGATTTCATAACCGCCGCTTACCACTTTCAGTTTTCCACGTTTGCGGAGGCGGGCATAGAGCGCGTTGTGGTTGCTCACATTGTCCGCCACCTTCGTATCATGTTGCCGGAGGGTCGTGGACACCATCTCCGTAAAGACCGAATGAGGGCTTGCCATTAGGCATACTCCTGTCGTTGTTGAAAGGAAAACCCAATGACCGTGGCAATGGTGAGAAAGCGCGTTTCAACTACTGGACCAAGTCGGCGGCACCACGCCTGCTTACCAACTGGGCAAGTTCAGACGCACGCCAGCCGCCTGCGGTTATCGGCAGCAAGACGAGTTTTCTCGGTGTTACCTAAAGGTGAGATTGGATTTGGATTGAGAGCGATACAGACTCTGACTCAACCCGAGTCAGATACCTCGCACGGCTCCTTCAAAGCCGGGCACCGGGCGGGAGGGCCCATCGGCCCTCGCCTGCCCCAGCCCAGGCTGAAGCTAGATAGAAAATTGCTTTCGGCCACCTCTGGTCGGGCCTTTTTTCTTTGACCTTATTGGTGCGGAGTGACTGTATTCCCGACGTAATTGGTTTTCATCAAGTTCGAGAAAGCGTTGAATGCTTTCGGACGACTTATCGTTTCGAACTGAAGGCGACGCACCCGAAACACCCTTCGGATCATTCGTTGGAAACTTCAACCTATCGGGTCGCGCCGCCTCCAAACCAATATCGTTGAAGCCAGTGTTCATCGATCTACCCCCTGGCTGTTCGAAAGGAACATTGCGTGGCCGATTGACCAAAGCTTTCACAACCTTGTCCGACGGATTCTCTGTCTCCATCCCATTCGCAGAGTTACCGCGAGTCTTGGGTGTCATTTCGGAACTGTTGTTCTGCAGAAATCTATTCGCGGCTTGGTTGATTGCGTCATCAAAATTATCGACGGCGAACGGCTGAGCTTTCTCCACCATAGTATGCAAGAGGCGATCAGCGGGACCACCCTTCGCATCTTGCATAAGGTTCCCACCTTGATTGCCCGCTGTCACGCCAATTGGGTTTTCTCTTGTATGCAAGGTCTCCTGCCCGATACCTCTTGAAAACTGCCCGTCTAACGCCAACGCTGCGATGTCGATGTCGATGTCATCTAATTTTTCTTGGCTTTCATTCAGACCATGCTGGATTAGCTCTCCCTCACTGCCATCTTGATCGCTAGGGTCATTGCTGCCTTGCTGAAACGTTTTCAGGACATCAATAAAGCCTTTCAAACTGCTAGCATCTTCTGCCTCCTGAAGTGTTCTTTCATGTTCTTCAAAAGACTTATCGCCCTTTTCAAAGATTTTCAGTCGTTCTTGGCTCTCCCAGTCTGATTTCAGATCAGTGACCGTTTCACGAAATGTCTCTTCGCTGGTGAAAAACTTTGTACTGCTATACTTGGCGATTATGTCTTCTGGGATACCAAAGTGGGAAAGGCGTTCTCTAATAAACTCCTGAATAACTGTTACATTGAAATCAGGAATCGGATCACTGGAATCATCGATCACCAACACATCTTTTAGAAGCTCTAGTGTTTCTTTCGCCACCTTACTAGTTGGAACGCGTGTTACGAAGTCTATTGATCCCCCTTGGGTCTTCTGCCCGACAACGTAAACTGTGCGCGCCTTATAAAGGGCGAAGATAATTGCGCCCTTCTGTTTGTCCGTTAAGTTCCTATTGGTGGTCATAGGAGTCTCCTATTGAAGCCCCCCATGCCTCCGTCTTCCAGAAAATGAAACTGGGCTCGCATCTGTTAGAGATTACGCTGGCCTCACTGCGAGCATTCCATGCGAACCCCGGCGGACCTTCTATAGTAGTCTTTGTATTCAGTGCCGTGTATACCGCGCCTGTTGTCTTTTGCCGTTGAAAACGCGTCAAAATACTGACGGAATGCGATCGCATTCTCCGCCGTATCGCGCTCGTCCAGCTCCGCCCAACCATTTTCAACCAAAAGAAGGCCGATGTCTTTCCCTTCTACACGGCAAATTCCTTCGCTACCGCCATGACGGCTGATCCCAACATTGCATTCGATTGCTTTTCCCGCGATCACCTGATCTAGAAACTGCCTCGCCTGTTGCCCGCAAGGAAAACACTGGCCGTCACGCTTACACTGTTGGTCTTCATCAAGCAGCCAAATGCCTGACAGTCTTATGCCCAGACTGACGACTCCATCACCACCGGCCTGCGCAACGCTGGAAACCTCATTGGGGAGGTCCAACTCATCAGGAAACATTCTGTGCACGGTCGCCTCCATGAAGTCATCACTCATACTTGCGAAAATGCGCTTCCGCTCTTCCTTGTTAAACCCTTGAAGCGCGCCATAGAAAGCATCAGTGTGCGCCTCTTCAACCCCCGCCAAAGCTTTCTTATAGGACTCGACACATGCCAATGGTTTTTTGATCTCAGCCTCCGCCGTCAAAACGGCCTGAAACGCTTCATCATAACACTCTCGAATTTCCGTCCGGAAGTCTTGAGAGGCTATCAGAGGACTGGATGAGAAGTACACCGCTAAGCTGAAGATCGTGAGTGACGCAATGCGCACCATAATGTTCACCATTCTTCGGAAAATCAGAACGGGACCATAACAGGTAGCGCCTATTCGATCACCAAAGAACTCAAATCAGAGGAATACGAAAATGTTTGCCGTCTGCTCGCGTTTGAGGTGACGCGGTCGCAGGTTTGTTCCAATTGTCAGATGTTCGAAAGTGTTGGCTATGAATGCCGCAAAGCTCTGTCGAGCTAAGCATCTTGACTTAATCCCTGCATTCCAAACGTGTTCCGCCATACCTCTCATAGAATGTCAGGTATTCCCAGCCGTGAATACCTAGTTTCTTCTCTTTAGCTGTCTCATATGCCAAACGATACGTTTTCACCGACTTGGGGTCTTGCACTTCGTCTTTTTCGTTTATTTCCGCCCAACCATTTTGCACAAGGAGAAGCCCAATGTCCTCTCCCTCCACACGACATAGTCCACTGCCCACGCCACTTGAACCTGTACTTATGCGGCAACTGACCTTCTTTCCCGAAATAGCGTCATCGAGAAACTCTCGAGCCATCTGGCCGCAAGGCAAACATTGTCCATCGCGCTTACAGTTCTGATCCGCTCCAAGCGGCCAAACACCGTAAAGTCTTATTCCCAAGCTGAGCAATTCATCGCCCCCTTCTTGGCCGATCCCCCCGACTTCTTCGGAAAATTGCGGAGAGAAAAGGTCATCCACAGACTTCAAAATGAGTTCTGTATTTAGAACCGTCTGTATACGTTTCTTTTGTTCCGTGTCGAACCCTTCCTCAATCACACTGGAAAGCACTTCCAAGTTCGCCTTTTCGAGCGCCTCAATCCGCCCCTCGGTAAGCTCAATACAGGTATTCACCTTTTCGAGACCTTTATTTGAAATAAGCACGGCATTGAGTGCTTCCGCATAGCACGCCCGTAATTCTTGTTTGAAACTCTCTTCGGATGCCGCAAGTCCATTTGGAGAAAAACAAACTATTGGGCACATCATCATGAGAACCGCAATGCGCACCATATTGTTCACCGTTCGTCGGAAAATCAAAGCGCAACCATAACATGTGGTGCTTGGTTGATCACCAAAGAACTTGAAGCGGATCAAACAAATGGAACTAACAGACTACCCCTGATACTTTTTAACAGTTCCATCTGGAAATATGATCCAGGTCCCAGGTTCGGTATACATATCGAATACAACAACTGGTACTTCGTTTTCCTTCGCCCGAGCAATGTACGTATCTTTGTTCTTCTCAAACCCTCCGGAATGCGGTTTCAGCCCAACTACAAGCACCTCCCGCCCTTGTGCAAGACTGCCGACTTTCTTATCCATCATGCCAGGGCGCTCTATATAGCCGCCAGGTGAGCGAATACCTGCCTCTTCCAAAACATACTCCCCCTTACCCTGTAAGTTTCGTTCAGCCCAGGTCGCCTTTCTGATAAAGCCGCCAATGTCCTTATCACTGTAGACGTCGTCTTCAATGTTCAGCGTCCCTTTATCAGACCGGGTGTAGCCGTTATGGCCAATCAGAAGAGACCGTACTCGCCCCATCATGTTATCGATTTGAACTTTGAGTTCAGGCGCTAAGACATCCTCATTTTTTGATTTGCCAGCCGAATCGGTAGTGCGCGTTGGTTCGTTTGATTCAGATTGCTCAGCTTCTTGGTTCAAAGAAGCGACTTCAGGATCTGGTGATTTGGCCTCTTGTTGAATAAGTATATCCGAACTAGCTACGAGCTGTTCCAAGGGCGTCGCGCCAAGAGGTCTTTTTTCAAGGTGAATAACCGCATTCTCAAGCGCTGTTCGGCGCAAATCTATCGGAGCGGAGACACTCTCATGAGGTTGAAGCAAGCCCGCATCAGACCCTTTGGCTAGCCCTTGAGCAAAAAGCTGACGTGCATCATTCTCAAAGGGAAGTCTGCGGACAAGCCCCCCAGAACCTGGTCGGAATTCAACAGTTCCTTGGTGCGGTACATGTTTGTTTTCTGTTGGGAAAATAGAGCCAAATTGCGGACTGTGCTGCTCCCTTTCATCACCATGTGCTGTAGGAACAAAACCAGCCAGCAGCGCCTCCAATTGGCTAAGGGGAACTTTTCGTTCTTGCCGCGTCATCAACACATGGTTATTGCCTGCTTCGAACGGTAGAACGCTGAGCATTTCTTGTCCTAACGTATTGTTCATCTGTTCTTTCGTAGGTCCAGACCTCTGCAGTTCACGCTCCTCTGGATGTTGTCTTTTCCTGTAGTTGTTTCTTGACATGACTTGCTCCAAAAAAAGGGCCGCCGACGGCAAGCCCGAAACTGAAATGAGAACTCCTACTTAACCCCCTATGACGTCATGCGGTCATAGACCTCTTCCATTGTCTCGCGCATCGTTTTCGGCGCCTTCGGACCACCTGGAGACGCCGAGGGTAACACGCTCGCCTTTACCGCTTTCTTGGCCCTTTGCGCTCGCTCATGGGCGGCAACCCGACGTTCGTTTCGCCGATCTTCGGAAAGCAAATCGCGTGTTCGTGGGTTGGCGTGAATCGCCATGTTGTAGGCCTCACCCAATGTGCGGGCTCGTCCCGTCGCCATCAATGATGTCATTTCCATTTCGACGGCATCATAATGAGGGTGCAAAAGCTTACCGTTCTTTGTTTGGGATTTGAATTCCGCTATTTGGGCGCGAGCGCGTAGAGTGTCGTTCGTTGCAGCGCCCCTCTGTTGATGTTGAAGATGCTGCAACAACATCCCAAACTGCTGCTCAAGGTAAGATACCGCCGGATCGCGGAGCGGTGTTGGCGCGTGCTGTTGGGCGGTGGGAACACCACTTCCTAAATCAACCCCATATTCCGACATGATCCCGAGGATGGCGTTACGCTTCTGTTCCGGTGTGCCATGGCGCAGGGAGTATTCTGTCTGCAGAAGAATTTGGAAAGCTTGGTCCGCCGACACGCCTACTTCTTGAAGATAAGGCGCCCAAACGCCGGGATCAGGACTATGGGAGCCGTCTTGGTAATTCGGGGCTTCGAACTGCGGATGGGACTCTTCCGGTGCTTGCGTCTGTTGCGCAGTTGGTGCTTCAGAAAAATCAGCCTCCTCTTCCGACGCGTATGACGCACTTTCCTCGAAGGTGTAGTCATCTGACGTTGTGGACGTCACCTCTGCATGATCGGCATCGTAAGCGTGTCCGTCCGCAGACTCTTGCCCGGCCTCTTCAGACGCCTCCCCCTGTTCAGTCATGCTGTCATAGACTTCTTCCATCGTGTCCCGAATTGTCTTCTCTTCATTCATCATCAAAGTTTTCCTCTTTGTTAAACAAGCTCCAGCAGCCTGCTAGGGCATACGGGCAAACAAAAAGGGCCCTTTACAGGGCCCAGAAAAGTCGCATTCAAGTGAGTTCAAGCTAATGCGGGAGTGGTATCGGTTTGGTTTTCATAACACGGCCTCGCTTCCCCTTTTTCGAAAAAAGGAGGTAGGCAGAATTATTCGAATCTATCGTCAACCAAATTTGGTGTGCATCGCCGATCTTCACATCACTTCCTATATCTATAGGGAAAACGAATGCCTTTCCACGACGGGGATCGAACGCCGCAAGCAAACTTTCCTGCTTGCGGGCACAGAACATTACGACATAGACATTACGAACAACGTCCGCATGGCCGCGGCAGCGAACAGGAATAGTGCTGCCTGGTATTTGAAAAAGTAACGGAAACTCGAAGACATATTCAGGCGTACCGTCACCTTGAAAACTTACCCATCTGTTGGACGCTGATAGATCTTGGCTTTTATCAGAGGTTTTCCACATTAAAGCGAAGAAATTTTCCTCGCCCTGTGTACGAAAACCGGACGGAGCGAACTGAACCCGAAACCCTTGCATATTGTTTGCTCGGCTCCCTTCAAGAAAGCTTCCGGTGTCAGAAACGCCCGTTTCGGTTTTCGAAAGTAGCCGCAAAGATGGATCGAAAATTACAGTTTCAGGATTATGGCAATTCGCACCCCAACATTTGTCGCTATGACCATACTTGGTTGCAACGACCGCAATGTTGCCGCGTTTGTTTTTGAACGCAACCTCTATTGAAGAACCGCTGTCATAAACACGAGCTGTCTTCGGCGCACTATCCAACCAAGTTTCTGCATCCAATGTCGTTACAGTTGTGATCCAGGGGGCCGCCATATGTTTACGCGATGGATTATGGGAGGCGCAAACGAATACGAAACTAGTTTCATCAATGCCTACAGTCGGCTCGCAGCTGCGCACTTTCTGCGGCAACGCGCGTGTACTGGTTATCATTCCATCGTCGGCAAGTTCGATTATTCGAATTTGCTTTATCCGCAATCCCTTAATAAGCGGAAAATTATGCAATCGATCAAAAGACCAACCCGGCTCGCTTCCGCTATCTTCTTCCACAAACAAAAAACCACCCCCGTTTTTGTTTGGAAGGAACTCAAAAAAATCCGACGTTCGAGACATTCCTCGAAAACGCCACAGCCGACCTTGCGGGCCAACTTTGTCGACCACCAATTTGTGGTTCCAGGGTTTGCGCACAGCCACAACGATCTGACCGTCACTCAACGGAACAGCTCCATGCACCTCACCGGCTGCTAATCGGGCACGCCAGTCGATCTCTACACTCTGTAATGATCGGTGGATTTCGGCCTGAACGGCTTCCGATTCGGCTCGTTCCACTAGAAAAACTACGGAAAAAGCGGCGAAGACGACACTCAACATCAAAACGCGCATCATTGCCACAAAATGAACAACTAGTTTTGGCGACATCCGCAGAACCTTGTTCACCATTCCCTTTATTACGAATGCGAGTAATGGCTGAAGGTGGCGAAAATCAGGCATACATTCTATGGATGCGCTTTTTCGTTCGGCTATTCTGGTTTGAGATACGGGGTCTCTTCTACAACCGTCCCTACAAAGAACTCTTCCCCCTCCTCAAATGCCGTCGATCGACAAAGTAGCTTGCTGGCTGTTCAGACTTCGACCTGCTAGTAGGCAACTGTACCGCGCCAGCATCGTTCACGTAAGTCAGCGCTTGGTAAAACAGTTGTGGAGCCAAGCTCGGCGCCTTGATCCGCGACAATGTCGTAGGCTTCGAAATAGATGCCTTCTTCGGTGACACCATCTTCATTTGCTTCACATGTCATTGTATTTGCCCTTCCAAATTAGGCCGGTTGTTTCGCCGACGATCATGCCTTCATCCGCACTTCTTATTTCTTCTTAAATTCACTAGGGTCGACCTCGCGGCAATTGCTACGCTTCAGATCTTCGCGGCGGGCGGCGCGGCCTTCGACCCAACTGGGCCTTCCCGGCTCTGATACCGGCGACACATAGCCAGGCAAATCAGACCAAACAAAAGGCCCCTTTGAAGGGGCCCTTTTTTTCGGTGTCGTTTCCACAAGACGCTTCGTCAGCGGATCATATCGATAGGTTCGTCGCATAAGTGTTACCCTCTATTAGAATGGCGATGTGCCGTTTTGCCGGAGCGCGGCGTCTTGTAATTTCAATTGCTGCTCTTGCCGCTTCAGTTCCATCTGCTCCCGCAGCGTTAAGCGCTCCAATTGCAGTCGTTCCAGTTCCATCTGATGGCGCGCTTGATCCAGTTGAGCTTGCTGTTGGGCGGACGCCAATTTCATTTGCGTTTCCATTTGGCGCACTTGCAGGTCCAGCTGCTTTTCAGCTTGCATTTCGGGTGACGGACCAGAGGACGGACTTGGCTGAGCGGCATCGGGAAGCGCTACCGGTCCCGCCTGAGAGCCCGCACCTGGCGCACCCGGCACGGGCGGTGTCGGCGGGACGGCGCCCGCACCCGGCGGTGCCCCGCCCCCCTGCCCCAACAAGGCCGCAAGCGGATTGCCACCTGCCAGAGCCGCCAGCGGATCGCCGCCTTCTCCAATTTGCATAAGCGTGTCTTCCACTTCGCGGCCCATCTGGAACCGTCGCGTCGCGGACAACAGCAATGCTTTCGCCGCATCCAGAGGCATAATGCCCTGCGCCACCAAGGGCGCCACGCCTGTGACGTATTGTGTGACCGCGGTGAGAAGCTGGGTCATGGCCTGCTGTTCTTCCGCAAGATTCGCCCCGACCGTGATGTCGGATTCCACATCGATCCGTACACCACGCGCCACATCCGCGCGCATAATGCGCAACATATCGTCGGTTACTTCCACACCCGTAATCAGGCCAAGCGTATCCGGCGCGAAATGTTCGGCGATGATCTCCGCCTTTAGCCGGAAGATGTCGCGAATGAAGCGTTGTATTTGCCGCCGCCGGTCGTCCAAGCGCAAACTGCCGAACCGCGCTTTCAAAGATTGGGCCGTCGCTGTTTCCTGTGGATGAGTCGCGCCACGAATAATGTCGGCAATGCCAGTAATCTCGTAGATTGTTTGTTTAATCTGTTCGCGGCTTGCATAAAGCTGGCGCAGCACGCCCGCCATCACCTCGATAGGCATGAACCAGATCGCCCGGTCGAGGCCGCCCGCCGCCATGGCCGACGTCACCCCATCGGACGGAATGAGGGCGTTGTCATCTTCATCCATCACGCGCTGCAATTCGAGGATCGTGGAATCATACACACCCCGCGCCTTCAGCGCCTTTGTGAGGTTGTTGATGCGGCGGCTGACTTCGTTCAGCTCCTTCGCCTGTTCCTCATAAATCTGATATTCCGGAATCGGCACGAGCGAATCCGGCGCCGGGATCGAATAAAGCGGGCGCGGCACGGGAAAGAAGTTGCGCAACCCCAGAGGGTCTTCTTCCACCTTCAACGGCCCCACCTTGAAAGATGGCGCAATGAATAAAACCTGACGTGTTTCCTTGTCCCAAATCTCCCACACCAAAGCGCGCTTCATCGCGTCGCCCGGCCCGCCCTTTTCCGTATTGTCGGCGTCATCGAAACCGGCAGGCGCCCAATCAAGCGGCACATCCCCGCCCATCTCCGGCGACAGTTCCTCAAGTTCCTTTCGCGTCAAACGGTGGCAAAACCGCACCCAACGCACATGGTCCCAGCGGCGTGCGGGACTGATAAGGAAATCGTCCCATTCTACCGGTTCGCAAGTAACTTCCTCATAGGCCACTTCTTCCAGGGGCGGCTCTTGCGGTTCAAGCGTTTCTTCTCCCAGCTCCTTCATGAATTGGTCAGCCTGGGCTGTCGCATCGGCCGCCCCCGCTTGCTCGGGGTCAAGAAGCGGAAATGGCTGGTTCGGCAGGATGGGAACGGCCTCGGCGGCGCCCGGCAATGGCGCGCCCAGACCCGGCAGGGGCGGTGCTGGCGATTCTGCTTTGGGCGCCACGCTCGCGGCAAGAGGCGGTGGCGCATCTTCTACCGGCAGAATGTGAGGGTTATACCGTACACGGACCACACCGCGCCCGGTCAGAAGATAGTCAAGGACCGACGAACGGATGGTGCTGTCGAAATCATAGTTATCGACGGAAAAAGCGAGCGCCCGTTCCACGCCTTCCGCGATCGTGCGGCCGATGGGGTCTTCGTCACGATAGCGGCGGCGCACATCCGGCAACGGGCTTTTCTGGTAAAGTGCCGGCAGCAGTGTTTGCGTATTCGACCATAGAATATTGAACCGCGACGAAGTCATCTTCGCACCACGGTAACGGTCGATATTCCGGCCCGCCGCGTCACGCCACTTTTTCTCGGCCTTTTCCGCCAGCTCGCATTCCATCTGCCAGCGCTTCACGATGGCACCTGGGCTTTCGCCAATGTCTTCGGGGCGCTCGATCGTGCCTTCTTGGTCTGTGCTCATATAAGTCCTCTTTCATTGACGCGGCACAAAAAAACCCGGGAAGCAATACTTCCCAGGTTTTCGTTTGATTTATGGATGATGGCTAAGCCATCCCACTCCCCCTCCCAAACCACCCAGCGAGGGTACCTTTGGGGTGGTTGGGAGGGGGAGTGGGATGGTTACAGACTGTTCGCCAACGGCGAACCAAAACGCTACTTCTTAAACTTTTCGTCTAAAGCCCAGACTGCTTCGAAACCCACGGCTTTGTTCAGGTCTTCGAACTCCATAAGGCCAACAGGCGCACCGTCTTGATTGTTGGTCTCTTTTAAATGCGCATAGGCCGATTGATACGTGGCGGCCGCCGCGGCAAGCCCATAGACCGGATGAATGGCAATATGAAAACCGAGCTCTTTGAGATCTTTAGCAGAGAGTAATGGCGTACGCCCACCCCCCACCATGTTCGCAAGCAACCAAGTGCCTTTGAATTCGTCCGCGATACGCGCCATTTCATCCGGCGATTCCGGCGACTCGATAAACAGAATATCCGCCCCAGCTTCGCGGAAAGCATCGCCGCGCCGTAAAGCTTCATCAAGCCCGAGGCTCGTGCGCGCATCCGTCCGTGCCATGATCATAAAGTCGCTGGACACCCGCGATTGCGCCGCGATTTGAATCTTCGCGGCCGCTTCGTCCAGCGGAAGAACGGTGCGATTCTTGGTGTGACCGCAGCGTTTGGGAAATTCCTGGTCCTCCAGCTGAATGACCGCCGCCCCACCCGCTTCGTAAGACCGGACAGCCTCTTCCACATTGACGAGGCCGCCAAACCCCGTATCTGCGTCCGCGATTAACGGTGTGTTCGTCGCCGCACAAATGGTGCGTACCCGGTCGGCCATATGATTGGCTGTCAGGTACCCTGCGTCCGGCTTGCCCAGCAAGCTCGCGCTGACGCCGTAGCCGGTCATGTACAGAGCGTGAAAGCTCTGCGCATCCGCCATACGGGCGGACAGTCCATCAAACACCCCCGGCGCTATGATAAAGGTGCCGTTCTTAAGTTTGGTTTTTAATGTGGCCGTTGTGCTCATAGCCGAAGGCATAAACCAGAATGGATCGTACCGCAAATGTCGCAAGATCAACCTCCTGCCATGCGGCTTTTGCTCTTCAACCGGGCAGCGCGAAGCCCGCCGAAGTCGATGGCCACACTGAGACCAAATAAACAAGTGAAATGGGTGCGCTGGTACGGCAGCTCAAGCTTCCTTAAGCACCATTTTTAAAGCTGCCTAAAAGAGCATTTTAATCTTTATACCAACTATTCTGCAAAGGGGCCGTTAGGGCAGTTTACATTGACTGCGCCTCCAAAAAACGGCCGGTCAGGTTCCGTTCTAAATGTAAAGAAGGTAGACCAATAAAAGACAAGGCAGTAACGTTCTACGATTTTCTCGAAGTCATGAAATTGGGTAAGAGATATCGCGTGTTGATAACTTTCACCCGGATCTAATTTCACCAAATGAGATGTCACCGTATCGGGCACCCAATACTTATCAACTGGATCATCATATCCGTGGACGATAAGATACATATTGAAGAATGGCTCTTCAAAATTGAAGCGATCAAACGTTATCGGTGTATCGCCGCGGTTGGTGAAAATCAGAATCACTTTTGATTCATCTTCAATACGCGATGTAACTTTCAACTCTTCCAAAGAGCTTGCATATGCCACTCCATGCAAAAACAAGAATATGCAATACACCAAATTGGCCCGTAAAATCTTTTGCCCCATATCGCACCTCCTAACCTAGTGGTTGCATTCTTTACTCTTGTGGCAGCCCCTTGATCTTTCTCTGATAGTTATTGATATAGTGCTCCACTACCCAGATTTCTTGCTCAAGGACTGCTCTTTCCTCCTGGGTCAAGTTTGGGTCTTTAAGCTTCCGCTTGTGGACCTCCAGTTGTGCCTTCTTCCCACGTAACTCCGCTTTCCATCTATCTTTCCCCCTTAAAGTGGGAGTGACCTGTCGACCTTTTGTTTTAGGATCGTTTAGTATCTCAAGATTGGGACTGTTTCGCAGAATATCCTGCCGATGTTGCTCTTCCTCCGCGCGAATCCCTTCCTCCAATATCGGATGCGTATTCGGCGCAATGTGTATTTCTAGACCACCTTCACCATCAGATAAAACGGTACTAACTCTATCATCTAGGTCGTCCTTGTGAGATCCGACTTCTATCCAGAAGGGAATCTCACCGGGTTCATATTCACCAATTAGTGTAAATTCTTCAGGGTTCGGCGCGAGTGATAGCACTCGCAACTCGTCAAGTAACACCTCATCTATGTCATAAGAGAGGTCAGCTCCATTATTAGAGAAACTATGTGATGAATCTCCGACCTGGCTTCGGTTGATTGGCTCATTTCCCGGCAGGACGAGATCTCTCGCTATTCGCTGAGGCAAGTTTCGTACAGCTGTTTCAAACGGGACTTGTTGTTGAACTGTAGCCTGATTCCACAAATGGCTATGGGATTGCCCCGTCAACCTCGCCAACGTCTCTCTGATCGCTTGTTGTCCGAATCCGGCATGGTTAAAGGGGCCGGTGGGCAGGGCGTTTGGTTGCTGAAACTGCAATTGCTGCGCCCAACGCGTCCCCCACTGCATGAACTGTGTCTTGGTTGGGCGCAGATGTCGCCGCACCCATAGCAATAAAGTTTTGGTGGCGGCCCCTCGATCCGCTCAACAAAAAAACCCCTCAATTCGATTGGTGATCTTTGGTCAGTGTCAAGATATGTGGCTTCCGCCTGTTTCATTTTGAGGGCGCCAGCAAGAAGTTCCTCCCTAGACCAAAATTACAATACAGTTCTCCATTCTGTTTAAGAGGAACTGCTAAAGCACCTAAAATCGACGAGCAGCGCGTGACGTTCGATAGTGAATTCACTAGCGTGTCACCATGACTCCAAAAACCCGAACTGGATAAACGTCACCAATCGAAGAGCGGCTCATCTCATTCTCTTGTGGGCGGCGATAGCTCTACTCCAGTTAATGGTGGTAGATTATGGTCCATAGCCATGATGACATTTGATTGTTCACCAGACTGATTTTTCCAGCATATCATCCTGTGGATCGCGTCCTCATGACCAAAATCTGGCGCAGTATAATCTACCCTAAGAATTGTGACCCAGTGTTCATTTGCCGAAAATAGCACACCCTCTATGCTGTATCCCTGTTCATGAAAGCGCATGGTTTTTAGCCATTGTTCCATGAACTGAGTATCAACGGGAATCGACCACTCGTTTATGGGATGGACCGGGGGAGTACTTCCGTCGAAACCAAAACTTTGCGCCATCGTCATGGATCCAATTGCAATCATACAGAGTAGGTTTTTCAATGCTCTCATAGGTATCTCTATACAGCGTTTGGAACCTTGTTTCCAATTACTACATGCCATAGGTTGGTGGAGTCCCGGGTATGGGCGAATGCTTTGGTCCTGGAACGGTCCTACCTCCTGGCAGGACATACACGGATGACCCGTCTTTGTAGATTACCAAAACAGCTACGTTATCGCCGTATGCCCCTCTCCTTTGGGCCGCCACATACTGATTACAAGATCTTTCTGTTGCCCAGCATCTGACCACGTCTTTCGGAGGGACGCTTGCTGCACACTGCTGTGCTTGTTTCGTGCAGACTTCATCTCTGTTGTCATTGGCCGCGGGAGGTATACCGGACTCGGGTATCCCGTCGTTTTGGGCTAATACAATGTTGTCAAACGAATTGGTCGCAGGGCCGAAACTTTCTAAAAAACTGAATAGATTTGTTCCAGACGGACGTCGGTTCTCTCGTCTTACGCCCGCCACAATATTGGCGGCAACTTGTTCAGGGGAGGTCTCCCCCACCGGATCGAACGGCACCAACAATGGCGATGGCGTGCTTGGATCCAACAGATGGGGCGGTGTGCCGTTGGACCCCAATGATGGCAGCGGACCGTTGGGGTCGTAAAGCGGGTTCTCAAGATTCCCGTTGAAGTCGGGGCCCCTAAGATCAAAATCTTGAGGGTTGGGAAGAAGGTCGCCCGCTCTGCCTTGGTTAGCTACATCTTCGATGATTTCGCCAATCTTGTCGCTGAGGAGGCCTTCCTCCGGAAACGAAAGGCCGGGTATGCCCGCATCCGCGAGGGCGTTGACATCGTCCATCGTCAGGTCGGGCAGCAACTCAAACGCTCTTTCCCGTAAAACTTCCGCTTCCACATCGAAGGACGGCGGAAGATCCGTGTGACGCATTTCATTTTCGCGGTCGCGGCGTTTTGACCGGTTACGCCGGCGCCGGGCCAAAAATTCACGTGGGGGCATCTTTTGCGTTCCTTTCTATTTGAAACGTTTCCGCCCATGCGCGGACTCCCGCGCCATGATCCGGTCATAGGTTTCTTCCAATGTGTCGCGAATGGATTGGCCACCATCAGCCACCGCGCCGCCAGCGCGCCCATCGGCCACCCGACGATATGCCTCCCGGAATGTAAGGCCGGAATTGCCGCCCATGATCCGCGCCATGGCCTGGCGCACCTGCCGTGCTTGCGGGTACGTCTTCTTGCCGCCCGCATCGGACGCAGCTTCCAGGCGATCCATAAGGCGGCCAAAGGCATGCCGCCGTTGCATCTGCGCGCCACGCGCACTTTGGGCACCTTGGACACCGGCGTTAAGGCCATAGGATGTGAGCATGTAGGCGGCTAGAGACCGCTTTTCCTCCGGCGAGCCGAAGCGCAGCGTGTGTTCCAGCTCCATCATCTTGTTGAAGGCTTGATCCGCGGACACACCTTGCCTGTGCAGGTATTGCGCCCATCGGCCGCTTCCATATGAGCCGCCTTTGGACGATTGCCATTCGGTAAGGACCATCTTCTTGGCATCAGGCGGCAGGTCGGCGAACTTCTGGCGTGCTTCGCGGGACCAGGTGGCGGGGGCTTCCGCCTGCGCCCATTTCTCCGCCTCCGGACCATTGTACTTTTCCCAAACATCGCTCATGGTTTTGTAACGCGCGGCGCGGTCCCGGGCTTCTTCGCTGTCCTCCGCACCGGTGAAGACGACGCTAGTGGGCGCGCTTTCTTCCGGCGGGTCGTCCGCCGTCATGCGGTCATACACTTCTTCCATGATGTCGCGCATGCTGCGCTCGTCTTCGGCCATAGGGGACTCCTTTTGTTGATGAAAGGCTAAGCCATCCCACTCCCCCGTCCCGTGAACCATGTCCTCGGGCCGCGCGAAGCGCGGACCCGGGGGCACCCGGCAAGGGTACCTTAGAGGTGGTTGGCCAATATCAGTTTCTGGGGGAGTGGGATGGTCAAGAAATCAACCGTATAAGTCTCGCCGTTTGCGGGCGTGGGCGTCGCGCAGTTCGTTGAAAGTGGGCGCGCGGGCCACATCCTGCTCCGGCAATGGCGTTGGCCGTTTGTAGGGCCGGGACATGCAGGCATACCGGCATTCATCCGCCGCGTGATCTTCACCATTGGTGTCCACATCTTCCGCCCGGTTCTGATCGTGGGCGAGGCCCGGCAGAGTACGGATGAAATGGCCGCAACTTGAAAACGCATAGAGCATGGGCCGCCCGCCCTCGCCGATCAGGCGTTGGCGCAGTTGGTCCCAGCCGGGAATGCGTTTATTGTCCGCCGGGCGCCAATTGGTACGATAAGTCTTGACCATGCGCTCCATGATGGAGGGGCCGCCGTCTTGCGCGAAGCACGCCGGGTCCGCCACACCATAGGCGATGGCATCGCCGCGTTCGCGCTCCGCGATACCGCGGGCCACACGCTCCGCCTCCCACTTAAGACCCACATTGGGCTCCTTCGCGCCATACCACTCACGATAGCGGATGAGCGCGTTTTGCGGCACGACGCGGCCTTCCACGCGCAGCTCTTCCGATACAACGGCATACCAGCCCACGGAAAAGGGCGCGGCGGAGCCCCAATCGAAGGCACGAAAACGCAGCCAATGGGGCGGCAGCTCCACCGGGCGCAACACATGCCGTTCATGGCGCCAGCAGTCGAAGAACGCCCCTTCAACAATGTCCCAATCGCCATCGAGCCACGCCCGCACCAATTGTTCGGAGCCGGATTGTTTAAGCCGCGTGGTGTAATGCGGGTCTTGTTCGATCAGGATCTTGTTGTCCCATACGCGGGCGGGAATGAACACGCGCTCAAGCCCGTTCTCGTCCGTGATGATCTGCCAACCGGCGGGGGCCGGATCGATGTAACGCGCCTTCACCCAATGATGGCCCGGGCCGCCTGGATTGCCCGTGGCTGCAAATTGGCTGGGCACACCCGCCGCACTGCGCAGAGTGGCCTTGAGGCGCATGACGGGTTTCGGATCCGGATAATTAGTGAGCTCCTCAAAGAACACATCCGTATAGTCATGACCCTGATATTTTTCCGCATCGCCGTCGCGCTCCAGAGAGCGAAACTTCAACGTGGCGCCGTTGGGGAACAGCCATGTTTTGCGCTGCTCTTGCCATTGGGCACCAAGCGGCCCATAGATCGCTTTAGAACGGGCGATGGCCGCGTCGAGCTGGGGCAGTTCCCGGCGGAAAAAGATAGCCTTGGCATCGGCACCATAGGTCTGTGCACGGAGCGCCCAGCGCCCCAGCATACCATCCGTCTTACCCCCGCCCCGCGCGCCGCCATAAAAGATCTCGAAGACCGGGCATTTCACAAGGGCAGCCTGGGGCCCCGGCTGTGGCCGCCAGATAATGTCTGTCATGGCGGCTCCTTGGGGTGATTAAGTTACTTTTCGGCGCGATAGAGTTCGAGCGCCGTTTGTGCCAAATGACGCACGTTTTTCCATTCCGAGCGGTTCCGTAAGGCGTCGAAACACCAGAGCGAAGCGTTTTCAGGACCGCTCATCTGGTCGAGCTTGTTATCGACCGTAGCCAACACGTTATAGACCGTTTGCGAAATCTCGCCCTCGTCGAGAAGCTGCCGGGAATAGACGAACGCATCATGGAAATCGAGCGCCAGTTCATCCACCAGTTCCGCCGTCGGATCACGTTTTCCGGTGATTTTTTGGAGCCAAGCGATCTGCGTTGCAGCATCAGCACTAGCGACGGACAACATGTCCTCCAGCAATGCCCGAAAGTGGCCGAGGTTACTCTGCATTCGGATGTGACTCTATAGCTGCCGGTGACCAGTAGACAACTCTTCGACAGTCAGAATTTCTCTCTCCATATGTTTCAGAAAGACCTTCTTCAACCGTTCTTTTGTTTTCCTCATGCCCGAGCTGTTTTCATGTGGGTCCAAGCCTTCGGCAAGGATCAGCCAACTCACAAAGTCGTCTGCCGATACAAAGCCCGCATCCGGAATGAAATCCGTCACACGCCAACGGCGTCCATCTCTTACGCCACCACACCAGCCCATACCGGCACAAAACTCATTCATCATGCCATCAAAACGATTTGGGCGCGTCATGTCCTTTGCCATTACATTTGTGCGAACGGAGTAATGAGACCGGCTAGGAATGCCAATAGGCACATCTGAGTGGCAGCCAGAAAGAGACCTTAACTACCAGCGGTTCGTTTTCGCAGTTTGCGCCTCGCGAAGCATGTTTCGGTCGCAGTAATACGGCCCGTACCATCCGTACTCATGGGTGAAGACCATCGTCCACGAAAAATCTTCCGGAAAAACATAGATCTCACTTCGTGCCGGACCAAAGTCAGGCTTTAGATCGGACAGGCACCGCATTCCGTCCCCTCCCACCAAATCTATGACATAGAACTCATCGTCTTTCCTGCTCTCGTATTTCTTCATCGCCGCCTCACCTGAAAGGCTAGGAACAATGTCAAAACTAAAGAGATGCCAGGGGTATTGATGCATCCGGCATTCCCGCTTTTGTTTCCGTGTAGCGGTTTGACCAAATACGGAGATCCATTTTTCACAGAGCTCTTCAACGGAATGTGTCGGCAAGTCCTCAAAGACACCTTCGGCCTCATCGAAGATTGATTGAAGTGTGGGGGGTTTTGATTTCCTATTTGCCACCATCACCGCCCGGTGAGCGCAAAACGATGTAGTCGAAAAATCTGGAATTCTGAATGAGATATTCAATGAACCTGAATTCCTCCCCAATATCGATTAGTTGGTCCTCAATTTCCTCGTTATTCTTTGCCTCTAGGATTTTTGGCACAATTTCGTTGTTTATGGATTCCGAACACTGTTTGAATTCGGTTAGCATATGAGCCAAAGACCAACACTGTGGTTCTTCCTCGGTATCATACCGGCACACTCTTGGAACTTTCGACAGTTTTTCCGAGAGCTTTTTAAGGTCATCAATGCTCATATCTCGCCCCCTCTGTCGGCTTCCCAAAGCTGCCTGGTTCCTCCGGATTGACGACAACGTCGCTCAGAGTTCTGTTGTCGCGATCACTATACCAGCTCACATCTACACGTTCTTCCAGCGCAACATGTCTATTATCCGCTCCAACAATAAATGCCTTCCGTTACTGCGAATAGTTCCTTTTGTGCCTTGAGTTTCGAGAGTTATTCAAGAACCTCTTACAGCATGTTCTGAGGGCGAGAAATCGCGCACCCAGTCCTGAGAGGTTTTCGGGTCTGGCGTATCGGACACAACGAAGACTTTGGTGGGCACGGCCCCTTCCACGGTGGTGGATTGCAGATCGGGCAAAGCTTTCTTTAAGAGCCCCAGGGCCGCGCTGACTTGCGTTGCGGAAAGGCTTGCTTCCTCTAACACATGGGCTTCGAGTGCTTTCAGCAAGCCCGGCACATCGACAGCCGCCCGGTGATTGTCACCGGCCGTTTTGGGTTTTGCGAGTGCCCTGCCATTGGAGGCCGGTTTTCTGGGCATAAGACCAAGACCTTTCTCAACCATGAGGAAGAACAAGGAATGTCAAACGAAAAAAGCGCCGCCTAGTGTGGCCGCGCTTTTCAGATAATTCTAAATTACGTGCATGTATACCAAACATGCCGGAAGACGTAAAGACATTTTTGATTTACTTTCGAATTTTTTCCGTATGCGTTACTTTTGTTCCGTACTCGTCCGTAAGAATATCAAGCCCATCAATAAGGTCTTCATAGCTCTGCCGATCTCGCGCGCTTAAGGCTTCGCTGCCCGGACGTAGTGCCCAAGCTGGAATAATGGAAAGAACACATATGTTCCACACGGTTGACCGCACCGAACTTGCTGCCTGCTTCAATGCACGATCACCCCGCAAATAGGCCCGCGTTATGGACACAAGAAAAGGTTCGTTATCGGACAAACGGTCTTCCGTCGAACGCTTCACAAAATCATCCACGTAGTCTCCATAATGTGCGACGGGCGCCACCGACTTGCCGTAAGCCGACTGACGAAAAGATGCAAAAAGACAACCGGCCTTAAACTGACTTTCGTCTATCCAGCTCCGTGCAAAGAGGACTCCCAACGCACTTTCACTAAGAGCCGGGTCGGCATGCCCGACCAACTCTGTCCGCCGGCGATTTGCAAGCTCGGTTCCTTTATCGATCGGCCGACGGCCTCTTACGGTGGTCTGGCGGCGGCGTGCATTCAATTTCCGCTTTCGTCCCCGGCGCGCCATCACACATCTCCTTCTAGGCGAGACAGACATCTTTCTGTGTGAAAAAGCATCGAGAAGGCGAGCGCGGCCCGGCGCCAATCACCAAAGCGGCGATCGAAACGCGCGGTTGGGGTCTCGATCGCAACGCCATAACTGTCGGTGTGCCGGCGCAAAGTAAGGCGGCTCCCATTCAGAGTACAAGAAATGGCTTGTGTGCCATCCTCCATTGTCTTGAGCGCTGTTCCGTTGATTTTCATGGCTCGGGAACTCCCTTAATAAGCGACAGCCGCGGCGGCTTCGGCACAATCTACATAAGTCGAGCCAATATTAATATCAGTTATACCAATATTTTTCAATAGGCATAGCTTATAGAGATAGGTTGGGATAAATTATAATAATTCCCAAATTTGTTTAGAGATTGGCGGATGTCGATTGGCGAAAGAATTAGGCACGCGCGAAAGCAGAAGCGTCAGTCACAAAAGGAGCTTGCAAAGCGCTTGGGTGTTACTCAGGCCACGATTTCCCAATGGGAGAACGACGATTATGCGCCGGAACGCTCAAAAATGGGACCACTCGCAAAAGTTTTGTCGGTGACACCGATTTGGCTTGAATTTGGCAATCCAGAGGCTAATCTTGATTGGGGGGCCGACCTTAATCCGATCAAGGAGCCCGTAAGGGCCGTTCCATTGATCAGTTGGGTGGAAGCAGGCCAGTTTGTGTCGAGTGAAGATCCATATCAGCCGGGTGATGCAGAGCGTTTTATTGCCATAGCATCAGATGTTTCGACGTTAATTGCCCTTCGGGTGAGCGGCACTTCCTGCAACCGGGAGTTTCCGCCGGATACAATTATCATTGTGGACTATTCGGACAAGGAGCTTGTGGACAACAAGTTCTACGTGTTCCGTCAGGAAGGCCGCGCCACATTAAAAAGATGGCGAAGCAATCCGCCGCGCCTGGAACCTTTCTCCACAGACCCCTCTCACGAGACAATCTTTCCCGAGGAAGCTGTCGAAGTGGTTGGGCGTGTAACGGACGCCGTGCGGCACTACTGATTCCAGCGAAATGATGAATATTGGAAAAACCAATTGACATTGGCAAAACCAATAATATAAGCTTTGCTTATCTCATCGAAGTCCCCCCGATCGATGAGTGTTTCCCCGGGGGCTGAGCGTCCCGCCTCCCTCGCCGCTCGGCCCCCGGATCTGAAACAACAGGGCAAACGAGCTAGTGGGTGCTGCGATGTTTCATCATGCGCGCAATGACTTTCAAATCTCGCCATTGAAACGGCAGGATACTTCATCTGATGACGTGCTTAGGCTTGCCCGGCGCGCCTTCCGCCGCACCGTCAGGGAAAAAGCCGCCAAGTATGATCGAAGGAGACTACTTCCCGCACTGATCTATTGTCCTGTGGAATGGCTCACAAGCAATGGGGGAGATGTCAATTACGCCATCCTGCGGCGGCTCTCCCTCGCCCTTTATCAGCAACGTCAGGCGCGCGCCATTCGGCACTACACTTTCAGCCAAGGACGTTACGAAGCTCTGCTGGTGGCCATTGGCGGAGAGCTGCGCATTCGCAACGCGCTCACCATGGCGCCTTCTGCGAATGCCAGACCGATCTAGAACCGATCCACACCCGGTTGGAAGTGATACCCTTCGGCAGAAATTATGTCCGCGACCTGTGGAGACAGCACATACTTTTCTTTGAATTCAGCGGGCCAGCGGGTCGGACGCCCGCTTTCCAAATCAATGCAAACATAATGCAGCAATGCCCGGACGAGCGTCACTCCGTCTCCTTCCCGAATGATCTGAAAACGCCGGTTGGCTCTCAACCTGCCATCGGCGAAGGTGACCCAGTTTCCGACGGCCACTTGATCACCGTCAAAACAAGGCCGTACGTATTCGATTTGCGTCTTACGGACAACCATGCCCCGACCTAACCGATCACAATCACCCTTTGTGATCCCTACGTGTACGGAATGCTGCCATGCACATGTGTCCAGCCAACCGACATAAACCGCATTGTTCACATGCCCGTAATTGTCGATATCGTTGGGCTGAACCCCAAGCGATACGGTGAAGGGGCCGGGCAAATCCCAATCAAAGTCGTTGTGATGTGGGGGCAAGATCGTGGCTTCGGACATCATCTAACACTCACAGTAAATCGAGTGCTTCTTTTAGTATGAATGGCCACCGCTGGCCAGAAACCGGACTAGATAAGAGAGTTTGCGTGACGCGGCACATCGACGTCCCTATGTACGTAAACGCACATCAGCAGCCCAAAGCCAAACATCAGCGTCATCATGGCGGTACCGCCATAGGACACAAGCGGCAAAGGCACGCCCACCACCGGGATCATCCCAACGACCATGGCCGTATTGATGAGGATGTAGAGCAGAAAAGTGACGCAGACACCCATAACCACGAGCCGACCGAACTGACTTCTGGTTTGCATCGCAATCGCCAAGCCATACCCCAGAACCAAGAGATACAGCCCGAGAAGCGTGAGAGCGCCGACCAAGCCAAACTCTTCCGCCAACATAGTGAAGATAAAGTCTGTTTGTTTTTCCGGCAGAAAGTCCAGATGGCTTTGCGTGCCTTGCAGCCAGCCCTTTCCGAACACACCGCCGGAACCCAGAGCAATCTTGGACTGGAGTATGTGCCAACCGGCCCCTCTGATGTCCGCCTCAGGCTCCAGAAACGTCAGAATGCGGGCCTTCTGATAGGGCGCCAACAAGAACTGCCATGCAACAGGAATAGCCGCCAGACCTGCCGCAGCGCCGGCGGCCAACCACTTCCAGCTAATTCCCGCCAGAAACAGCAACGAGAATCCTCCGATGGCCAGCAGCAAGGAGGTACCCAAATCAGGCTGGCGTAAAACAAGGATCACCGGCATGGTAATCAGCAAAAGGGGCGCAAGAAGGTAAATGGGTCTAGACACCTGATCGAGCGTAATACCGTGGAAATAGCGCGCCAGGGCTAGCACCAAGGTGATCTTCATGAGTTCAGACGGCTGAAGCCTGAAAAGCCCCAGATCGATCCACCGTTGCGCGCCCATACCGACCGTGCCGAATAGTTCCACGCACACGAGGAGAATAAGCGCAACAGCATAGGCAGGATACGCCAATGTCATCCAAATGCGGATGTCCACAATGGCAACAGCCACCAAAACTGCAAGGCCGATGGCAAAGCGAACCATTTGACGCGAGGCCCAAGGATCGAGGCTCCCCTCCGCCACCGATATCAGCATGCCGAAGCCGACGCTGGCGATTACGCACAGAAGAAACACAAAAGCCCAATGGATATCTAGAACCTTGTTGAAGTAGGTTCCGACAGCGCTCCGCCCACCGATCATTTCGCTCATACGCTATCCCCTTTCCGCCTTAAGGGCGCCACCGGCATCTGCGACGGGCGAGAAAGCTGCCTTACGCAAAGGATCGCGTTTGAGAGTTTCGGTCATAATATCTTTGGCGATTGGGGCCGCCTTTTTGGAACCACTGCCCCCATGTTCAATGACCACAGCGAGGGCGTATCGCGGTTCTTTTACCGGCGCATAGGCCACAAAAAGAGCATGGTCGCGAAACTTCCATGGCAGTTCGTCGTTTTTGAGAACGCCTTTGAGCCGTTCCGCTTTTGTAATGCGGCGGACTTGAGCAGTTCCTGTTTTGCCCGCCATCTTCATGCCGTCTACGTCAACCCGGCTTCGAAAGGCAGTCCCCCCGACCTCATTCGAAACGGCATCCATCCCCGCTTGGGAGGCGATGAGATTTCGGGCGTTCGTGGCAATCACCCCGCGCTTCGGCGGTTCCACGAACTCATCCCCAATGGACCTCAACAAACGCGGTTTGACCATGAACCCGCCATTGGCGAACCGCGCCGTCATCACCGCAAGCTGCAGAGGTGTTGCCAGCAGATATCCCTGCCCAATACCTGTGATCAGTGTCTCGCCCTTTTGCCAGGAAACGCCGGTCGTCGCTTTTTTCCATCCGCGACTTGGTACGAGACCAGGCTTTTCGCCGGGCAAATCAAAATCGTATTTCTCGCCTAAGCCATAACGTTTGAGGTAGTCCTCCATCTTATCGATACCGAGGCGGCTTGCGATTTCATAGAAGTAGATATCGCAGGAATGTTTGATCGCATCTTTCAGGTTCATCCAGCCGTGGCCGTGTTTTTTCCAGCAATGGAATGCATGGGACCCGAGATATCTTTTGCCGCCGCAGAACACGGCTTCGTCTTCCCGAATAACGCCCTCTTCGAGCGCGGCCAAAGCGATGATTGGTTTAATGGTTGATCCGGGTGGGTATTGCCCCGCTATGCTTTTGTTAATCAGCGGTTTGAATGGATTGTTCAGAAGCGACTTCCATTGCTCTGTCGTCCATCCGCGATTGAACCCCTGCGGGTCGAATCCCGGTTCAGAGACAAGTGCCAGGACTTCTCCAGTATAAATATCCATCAGAACAGCGGAGCCGCTTTCCCCTCGCATACGCTCGGCTGCGTACTTTTGAAGCGCAACATCAATCGTCAGAACAACGTCGTCCCCTGACTGTCCGTCGACACGCCTAATCTCACCGACAACACGCCCCAGCGCATTGACCTCCACATGCCGATATCCCGGCTTCCCCCGAAGCCGTTTGTCTGTCAGGCGTTCAATACCGTCGCCGCCAATTCTGAATTCTTCCTGCCGCAACAAGGGATGGGGATCTTCCGCCTGATCATCGGCATCCGGCCGTGTGACATACCCAAGTACATGCGACAAGTCTTCCCTATACGGATAATGCCGCGTCTCACCCACAAGAGGCTCTATACCCGCCAGTTCCGGACCACGAACATTCACCCGCGAAAACTCATCCCATGTCAGATGCCCTGCAATCTTAATAGGAACGAAGTCCCGTTGGGCTTTGACCTTTTTCAGAATAGACCGTTGTTCGTCTTCATTAAGCGGTATGATTTCAGAAAGTGCTTTCAGGACCGTTTCTACATCATCCGCATTCTCGGGCACCAAAATCACCCGATAGTCCTGTTGGTTGCTTGCAACCTCGGCCCCAAACCGGTCGAGGATCCTGCCTCGTAGCGGCACGATCACTCTGGGGTCAATTCGATTTTCTTCAGCCTTCAAACTATATTCGCGCGATTTCGAAACCTGCAAATGATAAAGGCGAGCGGCTATGGTGCCGAAAGCGCCAAGGGTTCCGAATGACATAAGAGCGGCTCTTCGGGAGAAAGCCAGATACCTCTCATTGTCCTTAATGCTCATCGCTTCGAGACCACCAAATGCTATGCCGCCAAGTTAATGTTGTTTTGCACCTGCGCGTAGATCTTGTTCATTACCGGATAAACCATTGCGGTCACCAACACCTGCAACGCAATCGGCATGACATTCAACGCTTGGGAATAGTAGAAGCTACCAACCAGCCAAACCAGGATACCCACAATCGAGGCAACAATGAGAAAGCCCGCCCACAACATCGGAAATGACTGAGCAAACAATATCGACCGCTGAGACAGCACGCCGGCATAGGCAACAAGATAGACGAACGCCCACAAACCAACCGGACCGCCGGAAAGGAAATCTTGGGCCAGCCCAATCAGAAAAATCAAAATGGGCGGCAACAAGCTTGGCTGATTGATCGCCCAGAAATATACCGCCGTGAGCGCAAGTGCCGGGAAGACAAGCCAATGCGTGACCAAACCAAACGGAATAAGCGATACCAGCACGCCGGCCATTGCCAACAAAGCCGGCGTACACTGCCAAAATGCTTTGGCGATTGGGTTCGGCGATTGTGCATCCATAGCGATCTCTCCACTCATCACTGTGCCGCAGAACGGCTGGAAGTGTTCACTGAAGTTTGCCCTGTGGAAGTATCGGACACCGTACTGCTGTCAGACGTATCTGGACTTTCCCCCTCCTCAGTAGCGTCACTCTCCGTCTCAGGGCGAACAGGCACGACTTTTGGAAATTCGTACTGCACCACACGTACAAAGTCTGTCTGAGAAAGGTTAGAGAACAGTGCCACCCGGAATTGTCCGCCAGGCTCCTTTGGCGTGACCATCCCAATCGGCAAGCCAGGCGGCAAAAGACCCCCATCACCAGAAGTCACCACCCTGCTCCCGACTTGGGGTTGATAGTTCTTGGGCAGATATTCCAAATAAGGGCTATTCTTGTTGTCGCCGGACAAAATCGCGCGCACGTGTTCCGGCTCGACAAAGACCGGCACTCGACTGTTCAGATCCGTCAGAAGCAAGATCCGTGATGCTTCCTCGCCGGTCGTGACCACCCGTCCAATCAATCCGCTCGAGTCGATAACGGCATGACCCTTTTTGATCTCTTGACTGCGGCCCACATTGACGATGAACGTCCTCAAGAACGGTCCACCACTTTCCGCAATAACCCTGCCTGTAACGAAATCCATTCTGGGGTCAATTTGAACATTCAGAAGGGCTTGATAGCGCTCCAGCTTTTTTTCCAGACGAATTGTGGCTTCGCGCCAATCTTGAAGCTGGCGGTTTTCTTCCCGAAGGCGGTCATTTTCTTCATAGAGCGTCACCAGGTCATCGGCACGGCTCACATAATCAATCGCCGACATAACCGGCTGAGACACGGTTTCGAGAACAGGCGCGATACCATCCAGCACCCATAGCCGGCTCTTTTCAAATGCAGTCGGGTCTGCCCGACCAATGAAAAGTAAAACGGCTGATACAAAAATTAGGAATGCCAGAAGGGTTAGGTAAGGCCGTGACCTTGATGTGATGTCCCCGGATTGGCTCCTACTTACGCGATCAATCACTGGAGCCCGTCCCAATACCTTCTTTGCCTACAGGGTCTATTCTCGGCCGGCCTCAAATTCTATCCATGATGACCGGTCAAGCAGCGTCTGATTCTTCGAATCCAACACCGGAAAGTAACAACAAACGGTCAATTCCCGAAATTCCAGCGCCTAGAATGCCGCCGAAAGCACATTCCTCATGGAACGAATGTTTTCGAGAGCTTTGCCAGTGCCCAAGGCAACGCAGGAAAGCGGCTCATCCGCAATACTGACGGGCAGACCGGTGTCATCACGGAGAACTTGATCAAGCAAGGTCAACAATGCACCACCACCTGTCAGAACGATCCCTTTGTCGACAATATCGGCTGCAAGTTCGGGAGGGGTCGCTTCTAGAGCAACTTTGACAGCCTCCACAATGGCACCAACCGGTTCCGCGAGACTGTCGGCGATTTGCCGTTGGCCAATCGTAATCTCTTTTGGCACGCCATTCATCAGATCGCGGCCCTTGATTTCCATGGTTCTGCCGGTTTCGCCATTTGCAGGCGCACAAGCGGACCCGATGTCTTTCTTGATTCTCTCAGCGCTGGCTTCACCGATCAGAAGATTATGGTGCCGCCTTATGTAAGCAATGATCGCCTCGTCCATTTTGTCGCCACCGACGCGTACAGACCGCGAATAAACGATGCCACCAAGGGACAGCACCGCAACCTCGGTCGTCCCGCCGCCGATATCGACCACCATGGAGCCCGTTGGTTCGGTTACAGGCAGACCAGCGCCAATGGCCGCTGCCATTGGCTCTTCAATCAGGAAAACCCTGCGTGCACCCGCAGAAAGAGCGGAGTCTTGGATAGCCCGGCGCTCAACAGCCGTAGACCCAGATGGGACACAAACGACAATGAGTGGGCTGGAAAAGAACTTGCGGTTGTGCACTTTCTGGATGAAGTGCTTGATCATCTCTTCGGCAACTTCAAAGTCCGCGATAACGCCATCGCGCATCGGACGAATTGCCTCAATATTGCCGGGCGTACGGCCCAGCATCATCTTGGCATCGTTACCAACCGCCAGGACCTGCTTCTTGCCGCCTTTGGTCATAATAGCCACCACAGATGGCTCATTAAGAACAATCCCACGGCCTTTGACGTATACCAGCGTATTCGCGGTACCTAGATCTATGGCCATATCTGCCGAAAGCATGCCTAAGAGACTAAATGGCATAATTCCTCATCACCCCAGTCGTCGAACTATTGCAATTCGGAGTGTGCTCCAAATTTGGTTAATTTGCCGTGACGATCTTGTCGCTATAGCAAATGATTTGAAAAGAAAAAAATGGCCAACGTGCGGCAATCTCCCGCTGGCCACTTAAAAAAGTACTAATTTCGCGGCTAGCCAGGGCAGTTCAGCCCTTGACCATCCGAAAGAACCAGAAATTGATTCTAGTTCTTTTCTTTGTCGACCAAACGGCCGGCCGAAATCCAAGGCATCATCGAACGCAAACGCTCGCCAACTTCCTCGATCGGATGTTCGGCACTTGCTGCTCTCATGGCTTTGAAGCTGGTTTGGCCGACTTTGTTTTCCAGCATCCAATCCCGGGTGAATTTCCCGGATTGAATGTCCTCCAGAACCCGCTTCATTTCGGCCTTGGTCTCTTTCGTGACCACCCGAGGACCGCTCACATACTCGCCGTATTCGGCTGTGTTCGAGACAGAGTAATTCATGTTGGCGATGCCGCCTTCGTAAATCAGGTCTACGATGAGCTTCACTTCGTGCAAGCACTCAAAATAGGCCATCTCTGGCGCATAACCGGCCTCGACCAAGGTTTCAAAGCCTGCCCGGATGAGTTCCACGAGCCCACCGCACAAGACAACCTGTTCACCGAAGAGGTCGGTTTCACATTCTTCGCGGAACGTCGTTTCAATGATGCCTGCGCGGCCGCCGCCAATTGCCGATGCATAAGAAAGCGCCACGTCTTGTGCATTACCGGTTGCGTCTTGAGCCACAGCAACAAGACACGGCACACCACCGCCACGCAGATATTCACTTCTGACCGTATGACCAGGCCCTTTCGGAGCAACCATCATGATGTCGAGGTCTTTACGAGGTTCGATCAAATTGAAGTGAATATTCAATCCGTGTGCAAATAAAAGAGCCGCCCCTTCTTTCATGTTGTCGTGGAGAGAGTCGCGGTAAATATCGCCCTGCAACTCGTCTGGGGTCACCATCATCATGACGTCAGCCCATTTAGCGGCGTCGGCTGGTGACATCACTTTGATGCCTTCCGCCTCGCACTTTTGCGCGGTGCTAGACCCCGGCCTCAGAGCGACCGCTACGTCCGACACACCGGAGTCTCGCATATTGAGCGTGTGGGCATGTCCTTGGCTACCATAGCCTATGACGGCAACTTTTTTGCCTTTGATGAGATTTACGTCCGCATCGCGATCATAGTAAACGCGCATTTTCTTTCCTTTCCAATCAATCCCAATATTCACATCGCCTCTGGCCCGCGGGAAATTCCCACGACGCCAGTGCGCGACACGTCTGTAAGACCTAAGGGCCTCATCAACCCGACAAACGCTTCGATCTTGTCGGATGCGCCCGTCAGCTCAAAAACAAAAGAAGAATGGGTCGTATCGATTACACGAGCACGGAATGCTTCGGATAAACGAAGCGCTTCAACGCGTTTGTCACCCGTCCCCACCACCTTGATCAGCGCCATCTCTCTTTCGACGGATGGGCCGCGAACTGTTAAATCGACAACTTTATGAACAGGTACAAGCCGCTCCAATTGAGCACGAATTTGCTCGATAACCATAGGCGTTCCGTAAGTCACCACCGTTATACGCGATGTGTGGGCTTCGATATCCACCTCCGCAACGGTCAAACTGTCGATATTGTAGCCCCTCCCCGAAAAGAGGCCAATCACACGCGCCAACACGCCCGCTTCGTTGTCTACCAAGATCGCCAATACATGGCGCTCTTGGTTTTGATCTTGCACCATTTTCTAATTCCAGTTTGAAATTCAGTAGACGTACAGAATGAGGTGTTATTCAAAAACCGCCTAGACTAGGACCTTTCCTTCTTCGGAAATTTTTTGATCGGCGTCCTCCGGACCCAAGATCATATCATTGTGGGCCGCTCCGGACGGTATCATCGGAAAACAGTTCTCTTCCTTGTCCACCACACAATCTACAATGACCGGACCATCAATACTGATCATCTCTTTGATAACATCATCTAAGTCTGACGGCGATGTCACACGTAGCCCCGTCGCATGATAAGCCTCAGCCAGTTTGACCAAGTCGGGCAATGACTCCGTATAGCTTTCAGAGTAACGTCCGCCATGCAACAATTCCTGCCATTGCCGGACCATGCCCATATATTGATTGTTCAGAACAAAGACTTTCACCGGCAATCTATGTTGAACCGCTGTCGACATCTCTTGCATGTTCATCAGAATTGAGGCTTCCCCCGCAACATCAATGACAAGTTTTCCGGGATGGGCCATCTGCACACCGATAGCCGCAGGCAGCCCATAGCCCATTGTGCCCAGCCCACCTGAAGTCATCCAGCGGTTGGGTTCGTTGAAATGATAATGCTGGGCAGCCCACATCTGGTGCTGGCCAACTTCAGTGGTGATGTAAGTTTCACGGTCTTTGGTCAACTCATACAAACGCTGAATTGCGTATTGGGGTTTGATTATTGTTTCCGAATTTTCAAATCCAAGACTGTCTTTGCCACGCCATTCTTCAATCCGGGCCCACCACGCTTCCAGAGCTTCTTTTCTCGATGGACGCGCTATGGACTTCCAAACCCTAATCATGTCCTCGAGGACATGCGCCACATCTCCAACGATTGGCACATCGACCATGACGTTCTTGTTGATCGACGACGGATCGATATCGATGTGAATTTTTTTGGAATTTGGTGAAAACGCATCCAAGCGGCCGGTAATCCGGTCGTCAAACCGCGCCCCCACATTGATCATGAGGTCACACTGGTTCATGGCCCAATTGGCCTCATATGTGCCGTGCATCCCAAGCATGCCAAGCCATTGCGGATCGTTGGCCGGATAAGCCCCAAGCCCCATCAATGTGGATGTGATGGGAAAACCAGTGGCCTTTACAAACTCTCTCAAGAGCTGGGTTGCGGCATTGCCGGAATTTATGACTCCGCCGCCTGTATAGAAAATCGGGCATTTGGCTTCCGCAATAAGATCGGCCGCCTCTTTGATGCTTTCCATGCTCCCCTTCATCTGAGGGCGATAGGTCCGGTGTCTCACATTTGCCGGTCCGACATAATCTGCGGTTTCGAACTGCACATCTTTCGGAACATCCACAACAACCGGCCCTGGGCGTCCGCTTTTTGCAATGTAGAACGCTTCGTGAATTACCCGCGGTAGATCTTCCGCTTTTTTAACCAGCCAATTGTGCTTGGTGCAGCCACGTGTAATGCCGACCGTGTCACATTCTTGGAATGCGTCAGATCCAATGAGGTGTGTAGCAACCTGTCCAGAAAGGCAAACCACAGGAACGGAGTCCATTAAAGCGTCGGTCAATCCCGTGACCGCATTTGTCGCTCCGGGTCCGGACGTGACAAGAACCACGCCAGGCTTACCGCTGGACCGCGCATATCCTTCCGCCGCATGAGCTGCGCCTTGTTCATGGCGCACCAATACGTGCTTTATCTTGTCCTGCTTGAAGAGCGCATCATAGATCGGCAGCACAGCCCCACCTGGATAGCCAAATATGACCTCAACGCCCTGGTCCTCCAAAGCCTGCAATATCAGCTCAGCACCAGATTTAGGATCGGATGACATTTCTAAAAACTCCGCAGAAGCAATAAAAATCCGAGCACCATGGCCCGGTCTAAAAGCAGCGCACCCTAGTCGCGGCTCAACGCATGGTCAACCCATTTTCTTTAATAATCGAAAAGATTTTTTCCAAAATATATTCCGAATCTTGCTCAAAAACCATACTCCACGAAATCATATGTCCAGAAATCCAGGTGAACTGCCGTTTTGCGTAGCGGCGCGTCGCCGTTTTCGCTTTATCCACCGCTTCGTCTAGAGGCATTTCGCCCTCTAGATATCTAGAAAGATGGGGAACGCCCAGTGCTTTCATCGCAGGGCGGCTATGCGGCAGCTCCAGCGGAAGAAGCTGCTTCACCTCATTGAGAGCGCCGCGCTTTAGCATCTGATCGAAACGGTCATCACAGCGGCGGTAGATCTCCTGCCTTGGCGGCGCAAGGACGATGGGAACGAAAGCCTCACCATCAAAACCGCCACTCTGACCGGCTTTTTGCCAACTGGAAAGAGACCGGCCGGTTGCCAATCGGACCTCCAGGGCCCTCGACGCCCTCTGACGGTCCATGTTGTCTAGATCGGCGCGATTGAGCAGATCAACAGCGGCCAGTCGATCTCGGACGGCATCCAGTCCCCACCTGCCCATTACACCGCGAACATAGTCCCGCACAAATTCAGGGATTGGTGGGATCTCCGCCAACCCCTCTTTTAGGGCCTGGAAATAAAGGCCTGTGCCACCGGCCACTACCGGAACTTTACCGGCGCTCAATTGGTCACGGATAACCGTCCTTATTTCCTCCAGCCAGTGGCCAACCGAGTAATCGTCGAGAACGGATTTGTGACCAAACAAATAGTGAGGCACCCGATTTTGGTCTTCTTGAGTGGGCTGAGCGCTAAGAATGGGAATTTCTCGATAGACTTGCATGGAATCGGCGTTAATGACGACACCTCCGAGCCGCTCCGCCACTTCGATGGCGGCCTGTGACTTGCCGCTGCAAGTCGGGCCTGCAATAAGGACGATCTTATTCATTCTTTTCCAGAGCCGACATCTATGGAAATTGCCCTCACTCTCATTGCGCCATCTAGCAAGCCTCTCGTAAATCAGACAACCCTTTCCACCATCAAGAAGGCTCTTGAGGCGTCTGGCGCTGAGATCGGCAATGAACAAATTTTGAACGGCAGTGTTAGCCGACGCATAGAACTTTCCGCAACCGACATATCTGCCCTTCATGGCCCAATGTCTAGAAGCATTGATGGCCTGCCAATCGACTACGCTCTCCTGCCAGCATTACGCAACAGAGCTCGATTGCTGATCGCTGATATGGATTCAACAATCATCCAGTGCGAATGCTTAGATGAGCTGGCGGATTTGGCTGGCTGCGGAGACGCGGTCAGCGCCATCACGGAACGTGCGATGCGCGGCGAGCTAGACTTTGAAGGCGCCCTTCGGGAACGCGTTAAGATGCTCACAGGACTACCGGAAAAAACCCTCCAAGAGACGTATCAAAAGCGCATCAATCTAATGTCGGGCGCAACGGCTCTGGTTAGCACCATGAAGGAAAACGGCGCGATAACCGCCTTGGTTTCCGGCGGATTTACCTATTTCACATCTCGGGTCGCCACCGAAACAGGTTTCGAACTCAATTTTGGCAACACACTTGAAATTGAAGACGGCGTACTCACCGGCAACGTTGTAGACCCAATTCTCGGCCGCGCCGCCAAGCTCGAAACGCTGGAACGCATTTGTTCCGAGAACAGATTAAATGTAGTCGATGCAATCGCCGTAGGTGATGGCGCGAATGATCTTGCAATGATCCAACGAGCCGGTATCGGCGTGTCCTATCATGGAAAACCCGTCGTTGAACAAGGCGCGGATATTGCGATCAGACATACTGACCTCACATCACTTTTGTACATTCAAGGATACACTCAGGACGAAATAAAAAACCCCACAGCTTAGCAGCCATGGGGTTTTCGCATGCTTAGTGCTTTCACTTAGCTCTTGTCGATCCGTACGGCAACAAACCTGAAATCGCCACGCCGATTGAGTCCGAGCAAAATAGTCTTTTTGTCTTCACCCGACACACGCTTTACGACATTGACCACATCTACCGGACTCGACACTTCTTCTTGACCGATCTCGACGATGACATCGCCGGGCCTGATCTGTTTTTCCGCAGCAGCGCTGTTGGGATCTACCTGTGTCACCAGAACACCTTCGATACTGTCGTCGATGCTGAACGTGTTTCGAAGCCGCGGCGTGATTTTTGAAAGCGTCAGCCCCAGGCTTTCACGCTCTTCTTCACCTTCGGTAGGAGCTTTATCACCGGTCGATGCGGACGCAACTTTCTCCCCTTCTTCCAGCCGTTCAATTTTCACACGCTTGCTGATCTTCTTACCGTCACGCAAGACCTCCACGGGCACCAGCTTTCCGATCTCCGTCTCGGCGACCATGCGCGGCAGATTACGCATTTCCTCCACCACACGACCGTCAAACTTAAGGATTAAGTCGCCTTGCTTTAGTCCAGCCTTAGCCGCGGGACCGCCTTCGGTAACATCAGCAACCAAGGCACCATACGCATTTGGGAGAGAAAGACTTTCTGCAATCTCCTCAGTAACCGTTTGAATACGAACACCCAGCCAGCCGCGGCGTGTTTCGCCAAACTCCTTGAGTTGAGCAACCACAGGCACAACAAGGCTGGACGGAACTGCAAACCCGATACCGATTGATCCGCCCGATGGCGAGATAATGGCGGTATTCACACCGATGACCTGACCAGCAGTATTGAACAACGGGCCGCCACTGTTGCCCCGATTGATGGCAGCGTCGGTTTGAATGAAATCGTCATACGGACCGGCGTTAATATCCCGATTGCGGGCAGAAATAATGCCGGCGCTCAAAGAACCGCCAAGACCGAAGGGATTGCCAATAGCCAACACCCAGTCGCCGACCCGCGCCTCATCGGCACTGCCAAAATTCACATGAGCCAACGGCTTGTCAGACTTCACCTTCAAAACCGCAATGTCCGTTTTAGGATCTCGGCCCAGAATCTCAGCCGGCAAGGTCGTCCCATCTATGAAGTTGACCGTGATCTTGTCAGCTTCTTCGATCACATGATTGTTGGTGACGATGATGCCATTTGGCTCAATTACAAACCCAGACCCAAGCGACGTAACACGTCTTGGCTGACGGCCGTTTCCGCCATTACGATCAAAAAAGTCCCGAAATAAATCTTCAAATGGAGATCCTGGAGGAAACTCCGGCACCGGAACGGAATCCCTATCCTGGCGCTTAATTGTCTGCGAGGTAGAAATATTCACCACAGCTGGAGACAGCCGCTCCGCAAGGTCGGCGAAGCTTTCGGGCGGCGCTTTTGCCGTGGCAACCTCTGCCGGCAAAGCGATTGCGAGGCCGATGACAAGGCACAGCATCCCCCAAAACTTTTGTATTCCGAGATCCTGGGCTTGCCGGACCATAAGTGCGGATCGTTGGCTCACGCGTAAATTCTCCTTAGTTTGTTGGTCTCGGACAGTCTGTTGGTTCTGACTGACCGCCGGGTCCCGCTCGGAGTGGCGGGTTGGGAACGCCCACTTCAGGACGCAAAACTGGGCATAGCGCCCAATTTAGGCGTATTTATGGTAAGGTTTTTGTTAAAATTGGCTTGATCAAAGGCCAAATTCCTACCCTTTCACAAGCCATACGATACAAACGCCGATCGCGACAGATGCCAATCCTGACAGCCTCAGGGACCCTTCTTCCGTGGCGAGGGCAACTGCTATCAGCCTTTTCATCGCGTTCGGAAACAGCGCATAGGCAGCGCCCTCAATTGCGAGCGCAAGCCCAGCTGCGACCAATAAATCTGTCAAGACGGATCGCCCCTTCGCAAACTGGCGCCCAGAGTGCTTTCTCTAGCGGCGTCCCTGCCCTTTACCGTCCAAATCACCAAAATAGCGGAAGAATTCGCTGTCCGGTGAGAGGATCATGGTCGTCTCTCCGTCTCTCAGCGCTGCCTGATAGGCCAACATCGAGCGATAAAACGCGAAGAAATCAGGATCTCGGCCAAACGCTTCGGCAAAGATTTTGTTCCGCTCCGCGTCGCCTTCACCTCGGATGATTTCCGAATCCCGCTGGGCCTGCGCTTTCAAGACGGTAACTTCACGATCAGCGGAAGACCGAATCCGCAAAGCAGCTTCCTGGCCTTGGGCACGAAACTCAGCCGCCTCACGTTTCCTTTCCGTTTCCATCCGCTGATAGATGGCCTGGCTGTTTTGCTGAGGCAGGTCTGCCCGCTTAATCCGAACATCCACGATCTCCAAACCGAAACGTTGCGAGCTTCGGTTTAACTGTTCGGCAATGCGCTCCATCAGCTCACTTCGTTTCGTAGAAATGACCGCCGTAAAATCTTCCGCGGCAATCACGTTCCTCAAGTTCGAATTAAGCTGATTTGCCAGCTGGCGTTCGGCTTCCGGCAGAACGCGTACACTCGTATAGTATTTGAGCGGTTGATTGATGCGGAATCTGGCAAACGCGTCCACAAGAAGCTGCTTCTGGTCATTGGTGATGACCTCTGCCACTGGCGCATCTAGATCAAGAATCCGCTTCTCAATGTACACGACGTTTTGGATGAATGGCGTCTTGAATCCAAGACCAGGCTCCTTGATTTCCCGTCTGGGATCACCGAACTGCAGAATGATAGCCTGCTGGGTCTCATGAATAATGAAGACACTGTTGTAACCAACGAACAGCAACGCGCCGACAAGAATTGCCCCAATGATTGTGAAAACCTGATTCATTAGTTGGCTTCTCCCTGCTGGCTCTGCGCCCGCGTCTGATTTCGCCGCTGCAGTTCAGGAAGAGGAAGGTAAGGCACGACGCCCGCTCCCTCAGAACCATCGACGATGACTTTGTTCATATCGGCAAACACTCGCTCCATTGTTTCCAAGAAGATCCGCTGGCGCGTTACATCCTTAGCTTGCTTGTATTCGTCGTAGATAGAAATGAACCGTTGGGCTTCACCCTGGGCCTCAGCAATTGTCTTCTCCTTGTAAGCATTCGCTTCCTGGAGAATGCGTTCTGCCTGACCGCGTGCCTCAGGAATGACCCTGTTTTGATAGGCCTCTGCCTGATTCTTCAATCGCTCTAGGTCCAAACGGGCGGCCTGCACATCTCTAAATGCGTCGATGACCTGTTCCGGCGGATTCACCTCTTGGAGCTCTATACCAGTGACTTCGATGCCCGCCTCATAAGAATCCAAGGTCGCTTGAAGAATGCGCTGCACTTCGTCCTGAACGTTCACCCGGTTTTGTGTCTGGATCGCCTGGCGTTCGCTCCGCCCGACAACTTCCCGCATCACACTTTCTGCTGCAGCTTTAATGGTGTTTTGCGGGTCTTTGATGTTGAACAGATAGTAGTCCGCCCGCTTGATCCGCCAGAATACGGAGAAGTCCAAATCCACAATGTTCTCGTCGCCGGTCAGCATCAAACTTTCTTCCGGCAAGTCGCGCTGCCGGCCCGTCGCACCGGTTTTTTGAAACCCGACATCAAATTGATTCTGCGCCAAGACTTTCACGGTACGTACATTTTCGATCGGATACGGCAAGTGATAGTGCAGCCCAGGCTGTTTGATGCCTCGAAGCTCGCCCGGAAACTCACCAAATCGGGTGACCACACCCACTTCGTCCGAAGCTACACGATAAATGCCCGAGAGCATCCAAACACCAAGAACCAGAACCAGGAAGATGATTAGTCCACTGCCGCCGATGTTTCCGGGAAGCACGCTCTTAAATCGATCCTGCCCCCGCTTCAGCAGATCCTCCAAATCAGGCGGCTGAGGCCCTCCTCGACCGCCTCCCGGACCCTGCCCCCAGGGACCGCGTCCTCCGCCGCTCTGCCAGCCTCCGCCGTTTTGGTTGTTCCAGGGCATTCATTCTTCCTTTTGTCTTGGACCTTGTTCACCAGCGGCCTCAGAATCGATTTAGAGCGACCCGAAGCACCAGAGGGGTTCAGTGAGATGTAAATGGGGTAAACAGAATTTTCCAGTTTGAAATGGCCGGCCAAACTGCCTTACCAAACCTTGGATTCGCACATGCTCCGGTTTATATGACACTAAATAAGACCGCGCAATCTAGCGCAGCCGTTTGCCGGCGAGGCGCTAGCGTTTCCTATTCTATGTGGAAATCTCGTGGCCTATGTCAAGCCAACGCCAACGAACTCGCGAGGCCTAATACTTCATGTCCAAACTGAACCGTGAGACCATCCTAGAGGCTCTAAGATCGGTCAAAGATGAACATAGTGGCCAGGATATCGTCACCTCCAATATGGTGAGTGGTCTTGTAGTCAAGGATGGCCACGTGGGTTTTGCTTTGGAGGTTTCACCAGAGCGCGGCGCCGGCGCTGACCCACTGAGACAAGAGGCGGAAAAAGCTGTCTACGGAATCCCTGGCGTCTTGTCTGTTACAGCCGTTTTGACGGCACATTCAGGTCAGCCAGGCAACAGCCAGCCAAAGGCGGAAGAAAGCCGCCCCCAACATTCCAGAAGCAAGCCGCAAGGCCCCGCTTCCCCCACCGGGGTAAAATCCATCATCGCGGTCGCTAGTGGCAAAGGCGGTGTTGGGAAGTCCACGGTCGCAGTCAATTTAGCGCTCGCCCTTCAAAAAACCGGACTGGCGGTCGGCTTGCTGGATGCCGACATTTATGGCCCTTCGATCCCAAGAATGCTGGGTATTTCCAGGAAACCGGATTCAGCAGACGGGAAAAAGTTAAAACCAATCGAAAAATTCGGAATAAAAACGATGTCGATTGGCTTCCTAATCGATGAAGACACGCCCATGATTTGGCGTGGGCCAATGGTTGGCAGTGCGCTTACCCAAATGCTGAACGATGTAGACTGGGCCCCCCTCGATGTACTTGTCGTCGACATGCCACCCGGCACCGGCGACGCCCAATTAACCCTCGCTCAAAGAGTAGCGCTTGCGGGAGCTGTCATTGTCTCAACACCGCAGGAAATTGCGCTTGTGGACGCCCGAAAGGGACTGGCCATGTTCGAAAAGACAAATGTCCCAATCCTCGGCTTGGTCGAGAACATGAGCTACTTCGTCAGCCCTCAGTCAAATGAGAAGTCCTATATTTTTGGTGAGGGGGGCGCAAAAAGAACTGCCGAGAAAGGTGGTTACCCGTTCCTGGGCGAAATACCAATCTACCTTGAAATCCGGGAAAACTCGGACCTGGGCACTCCTGTTGTTGCGGCCCACCCAGAAAGCGCGGCAGCGAAGTGCTTCGCCGATATCGCCGAACGTGTTGCCGATGGATTGCGCGTAGATCAATCGTCCGGTCCGCGCATCGTCTTCGAATAGGGGCCTTCGTCAAACAAAGAGAGGCTTCCATCTCCGACAATTTAGTCTGTGCACCAACTATGATCCCTCGACAACGCCTTCCTTGATCGAGATGGTGACGATCGAGCCGTCCGACACCATCGATTCCCATTGGTCACCCGGCTTCCTATTTGCAATGAGCGGGCCGCATATGGGAACCTTGTTCGCCTCACTCGGAGGGTCCGTGATCTTGAAACAGATTAAATCTCCTTCTACGGACCAAATGCCTTTGTGCCGGGCTCCATTCGGGAGTTTGCTTTCGTAAGTCTGGTCTCGCTTCAGCCAAACCAGTGTCTCGTCGCCAAGGGCATTGACAATGGATATTGTGTTGCCAAAAGCACCTTCCAGCAACGCGAGGGGCTCTTCTGCAAACACCCGTCCAGTAGGAAACGCAAGACACAACGCGAGGATGGTAACGAGTAAGCTTTGCCGCATTGCCGATCCCTTAGGGTAAATCAATAAACGCGGAAATCTTGAAACTGCCGGCGGATTTTGGACCACTGTATTCGCTTGACTCGCTGACATTCAAAGCCAGCATTTGATACGTAAGCTTATAGCGATCAATGCTTCCGGTCCAGAACCACCCAGGAAAAGGGGAATTTGTGCCGATCATCCACACCATGATGCTCACGGCAAACCTCTTCGAATGATTCGCCAAGGTTCAATTGAAACTTGGTATCTCCCTCCATATTCGCATCGATCTCTGTTAGATAAACGCGATCCGCAAGCGGCATCGCCATCCGATAAATCTGCGCGCCACCAGCAATCATTACTTCATCGACATCCGCTGCAGCCCACAATGCACTATCAAGATCCGAGACGACGACCACCCCAGAGGGAGAAAACCCCTGGTCATTGGACAAAACAATGTTTTGCCGCCCTGCTAATGGTTTTCCGATCGAATCGTATGTCTTACGGCCCATAATTACCGGTTTGCCGAGCGTTTTTTTGCGGAAGAACTTCATATCGTCCGGCAAATGCCAAGGGATATCTCCCTTATGACCAATAACGTCATTGGTAGTTTTGGCTAAAATCAGAGCAACGCGCATTCAAGTAAACCTACACCGCAACCGGCGCCTTGATATGCGGATGGCTCTCATACCCGACAAGTTCAAAATCTTCGTATTTGAAGGCGAGTAGATCCCTGACTTTGGGGTTTAGTTTCATCGTTGGAAGACGATGAGGCTCGCGACCAAGCTGTCGTCTCGCCTGCTCAATATGGTTTGAGTAAAGGTGTGCATCACCGAATGTATGGATAAATTCGCCAGGCTGCAGATCTGTCACTTGCGCGACCATCAACGTTAAAAGAGCGTATGACGCGATGTTAAATGGTACGCCCAAGAAAATGTCCGCACTTCTTTGGTAGAGCTGACAAGACAGCCGCCCTTCGGCGACGTAAAACTGAAACAAGCAGTGGCACGGCGGAAGAGCCATCTTGTCGACTTCCGCAACATTCCACGAACAAACCATCAAGCGCCGGGAATCAGGTGTTTCCTTTATGTCAGAGACCAAATTCCGGATCTGATCAATTTTGTTTCCATCGGGCGTCGGCCAAGACCGCCATTGCGCGCCGTAGACCGGTCCCAAATCGCCATTTTCATCAGCCCACTCATCCCAAATCGAAACACCATTCTCCTGGAGATAGCGAACATTCGTATCGCCATTTAGGAACCAAAGCAGCTCGTGTACGATTGACTTCACATGCAGCTTTTTAGTCGTGACCAAGGGAAAGCCTTCAGCCAAGTTGAAGCGCATTTGGTGCCCAAAGACACTTAGTGTGCCGGTACCTGTGCGGTCACCTTTTTGAACCCCCGTGTCGAGGACGTGCTGCATCAAATCTAGATATTGTTTCATCTTTTCCGGAAAGCTTCAGAGAATCTGCGTGTCTAAATGTATCAGAGATTGTCTCTTCTATGTAGCCGGATGAAGGGTTTAATTAACCACTTAGAAACACTATAATAAATGTGCCGGTCGCACCGGCTATGGCGATAAACGAGCACGTAATAAGCGTATCGGACCCGGGGGCGGTACCCGGCGCCTCCACCAAATGCCTAACTGCGGATGCAGTTCGTTTTTGGGGGCGAAATAGGATCGACGAGCGTCTAAAGGTGTATCTTTTGCTCGGCATGGTACCACCGATATCGGACCATCTTTACAAGTGCCAATGATAACGAAATGGCGCTCGCTGCCTAATTATAGGTAAGCGCGGCTTGAGGGGCGCCGGGCAACAGAAGCCCCTCACTTAATGGTTTCGACCGAAGAAGGTTTGACTCTTTCGTGCGGGTTCGTACTGTTGGGTCAAGGGATATGAATTAACCTGGGAATGATGGGGAACGAATGACAACCGATCTCATGCGATATGATCTGCTTGCACAAGACGCATTACGCGGCGTCGTGCGCAGCGCTCTGCGCCATGCTGCATCGGAAGGTCTGCCGGGCGATCATCATTTCTATATTTCGTTCGACACTACATTCGATGGTGTGGAGATTTCGCCCGTATTGAAAAGCCAGTATCCGCAGGAAATGACGATTGTCCTTCAGCACCAATTTTGGGGGCTAGAGGTCCACGAAGACGAGTTTCGTGTTGGCCTGAAGTTCAACAAAGTGCCGGAGATGCTGGTGGTCCCCTTCGCTGCCGTCAGCGGCTTTTTTGATCCGAGTGTCCAGTTCGGTCTTCAATTCAATCTTGAAGGAAGTGGCGACAACTCGATTCCTGGGCAAAGTACAGATTTGGGCACGGACATCCCCCTGCAGCAGGCGGCAGGTGGCGATGCCAATGATGACGTGACGGACGACGAAGAAAAGGCAACGACAGGCGAAGTCGTAAGTCTAGACGCTTTTCGAAAGAAGTAGCGCCACCTCAAAGTTCGTTATTTGTTATTTGGATTGAGCCGACAGCATACGCTCTGCGTCCTGCTCGGAATACCCCAACTCTTTCAAAATCTCCAATCCGTTTTCTCCCAGCACCGGCGGATGGTACCTCACGCTGGTTTCCGATTTTTCGAATTGTATCGGATGTTTCATCGAAAGATACGGGCCTTCAGTGTGGTGATCCTTCTTCTGAAAAAAATCGACGCTCTCAAGATGGGCGTCATCCAAAACATCATCCAAGTCCGTCACCTTCATCGCAGGAATGTTCGCCTTAGCCAATAGATCCACCCACTCGTCGGTCGTCTTGGTCCCAGCAACTTCTTCAATAAGCGCATAAAGCTCTTGAATATTTTTCGTCCGTTCTGCGAAGGTCGCAAACTTCGGATCATCGAAAACACCGGGCCTTCCTCCGAGACGAAAGAACTCTTCCCACTGCTCATCTGAATACGGAACAATTCCGAGATAGCCATCCTTAGTTCGATAGGGGCGCCTGTTGGGATTGAGAACGCGTCTATACCCGACCGGTCCCGTAGGCGGATCGAACGTAGCGCCAAACAGATGTTCCAACATGACGAAAGACGTAAAACTCTCCATCATCGGCACTTCGATAAACTGTCCCTCACTCGTTCTGAGTTTGTGAATGATCCCGGCAAGGGTCGCATATGCCGCATGAAGACCTGTACTCTTGTCTGCAACCAGCGACGGCAAATAGCGCGGCGCTTCATTACCGTCGAACCGGGTCAACAATGTTGCTGTCCCCGTCGCCGCCTGCACCAAATCGTCATAGGCCTGACGCCCTTCATAGGCGCCACCAGCTCCATATCCTGCACAATGTACATACAAGATGTCCGGTTTGATCTCGCGCACTTGGTCGTACCAAAAGCCCAACCGTTCGATACCGGCCGCACGCACATTGTGAATAAAAACATCCGCTGTCTGAATAAGCTTCCGCAGAACCTCTTTCGCCTCTTCATTTTTCAGATCGAGGCAGATGGAACGCTTGTTACGATTTACATTCATGAAAATCGGCCCCATACCCTTCTTGTTGGGAGACTTGCCCCCCCATCGTAAAAGATCGCCTTGCGGTGGCTCTACCTTCACCACGTCGGCCCCGAGGTCCCCGAGAATCTGAGTACAATAGGGCCCTAACAGTACGGATGTAAGATCGATAACCCTGATTCCGGACAGGATGGAAGTTTGGCTTGAGGTCATAATCAGTATGGTCCAATTCATATATGCGGCAGAAGCCACATAAAGACTATAGATCGAAGGGGAATCAAGTTTTGGATACTGATTTGTCGGACGAAAGAATCGTCGAAATTTTCAACAAAAGCAGAGGGGCCCCTGGAACCCAACTTTTGAGCTTTCAGGTCACACAGTCCATCATGTCGGAAGGCCTGATCAGGGCGACCTGCGATCTTGACGAACGCTTCACCAACCCCATGGGGACCATTCAAGGCGGCTTCCTCGTCGCCGCCTTGGACGAAGTGATGACCGTCGCCGCCATCGCGAAATCGGGTATCAGCGTGTTCGCGCCCTCTCTCGAGATCAAAACAAGCTATATCAAGCCCATAAAACCTGGCTTGATAGAAGCGGAAGGAAAAGTCATTCGATTGGGGAAGTCTGTTGCTTTTCTCGAAGGAACGCTTTTTAACCAAGAAGGGCAAATTGCCGTTAAAGCAACGGCAACCAGCCTCATTCGCCCACGGAACTAAGCAAATCAAGCTTGATTGGCGCCTCGGCGACCAAAATGCTAGGTGCAGTATCGAAATTCACGAGCAGAGAAGTTCACGATGACCACATCCCAAGAAACACGGACAGAAACAGATTCATTCGGCCCCCTAGAAGTCCCGGCGAACAAATATTGGGGCGCCCAGACCCAAAGGTCACTTAAGAACTTCAAGATTGGCATCGAGACCATGCCCCCGTCTTTGGTACGGGCGCTGGGAGTTATCAAGCGCGCCGCGGCACAGACAAACATGTCCCTCGGCAATCTAGAAGACGAGATTGGTCAGGCAATCGTGCGCGCCGCAACCGAAGTGATGGAAGGAAAGTTTGACGACAATTTCCCATTGGTTGTTTGGCAAACCGGGTCCGGCACGCAGTCAAATATGAATTCGAACGAAGTGATTGCTAACCGGGCTATCGAAATCTTGGGGGGCGAAATCGGGTCAAAAAGCCCCGTTCACCCAAATGATCACGTCAACCGAAGTCAGTCTTCGAATGACACTTTTCCCACAGCCATGCATATCAGCGCCGTGGAAGAAATTCACCACCGATTACTGCCCGCACTCACTCATCTCCACAAGACAGTCCAAGAAAAATCAGCTGCCTGGAATGACATCATCAAGATTGGGCGCACGCATCTGCAAGATGCAACGCCGCTTACGCTTGGCCAAGAATTCTCTGGCTACGCGGTACAGATAGAATATGCGATCGATCGCGTGAAAGAATGCCTGCCACGGCTTTATCCATTGGCGCAGGGGGGCACTGCGGTAGGCACCGGCCTGAACACAAAACAAGGCTATGCGGAACAATTTGCTCAGAACGTTGCCGCACTCACTGGCCTGCCCTTTGTGACTGCACCGAATAAATTCGAAGCACTTGCGGCTCATGATGCCATCGTCGAGGCCTCCGGCGTGATGAACACGGTTGCTACGAGCCTTTTCAAAATAGCAAATGACATCCGCCTTCTTGGATCCGGCCCCCGTTCAGGCCTAGGCGAACTAAGTCTTCCAGAGAACGAACCTGGCTCGTCGATCATGCCCGGCAAGGTCAACCCGACACAATGTGAAGCCATGACGATGGTGTGTGCTCAAGTCATCGGAAACCATACGACAGTTTCTTTGGCCGGCACCCAGGGACATATGGAGCTCAATGTTTTCAAGCCGGTCCTTATCTACAATCTACTGCAATCAATTCGATTGATTTCCGACGCTTCCGTTAGTTTCGCCGACAATTGTGTGGTTGGCATCAAACCCAATCGGGACAAAATCAAGGAATTGATGGAGCGCTCGCTCATGCTGGTCACGGCGTTGGCGCCGAAGATTGGTTATGACAACGCCACAAAGGTTGCGAAGACTGCACACGCCAATGGCACCACATTACGCGAGGAAGCAATCAATTTGGGATTTGTGACGGAGGCTGAATTCGACCAGATTGTCCGGCCTGAACAAATGATTGGGCCGTCCTAAACGCTGAAAGACAAAACTTGTCCAGCCAAGTCAAACGGTCAATCACAATATCCGGACACAGAACAAGCATCTCTCTGGAAGAACTGTTCTGGGATAGTTTGAAAGAAATTGCCGATCAGCAGGACATTCCAATCAGCCAACTGGTTCAGAAAATTGACACCATGCGGTCTGGGCATGCGGAGACGGAGGATAGCGCTCTCCCGTCTTCTGGGCTTTCCAGCGCCATCAGAGTTTATGTGCTAAAGTTCTACAAAGAACTCGCAGTATCCGGTAACGCACCAGCGGAGATCCGAGATGTCGAAGGGTAACCAACCAACCCCGCCAAGTAATGTGGTCAATTTCAACAAAGCGCGCAAAAAACAAAAGCGCGCGCAAAAAGCAGAGCATGCTGCCCAAAACAGGGTCAAGTTTGGTCAGACAAAAGCAGAGCGTAGTTTGAGCACCGCCAAGACCGAGGGCGCCGCCCGAAAGCTAGACCAACACCTTCTTGACAAAGAAGACGAAAAGTCTTGAGTTCGACTAAACAGCAACCGCCGCATTGATTGGCGACGCGTTCTCATCACCCAAGACAAGCTTCCGGTAATGCGCCGTAACACGTTCCGCATGCCCCTGGATCAATGGCTCGACGGAACCAAAACTTGTCACGCCTGCGGCCGCAGCAATCATCATCCCCAAGCGCTGTCGAGGGCGCTGGGTCGATATATCGACCCCACAAGACAAAGCCAAAACAGTCCGTAGTCGGGACCAGAACAACTGGCTTTCGATGAGATCGGTCGCTGTATCGGGATCGAGACACCCAGCACGAGATAATGCAGAGAAAGCCTCAGGCGTAGATTGCGCCATGACATATGGATTTTCTGCACCATGACGCACTTGAAGAACTTCGGCGATAAAATCGAGATCGGCCAAGCCGCCGCGAATTCGATCCACATCCCAGATTGATTCCGGCGGATTTTGCTTTTGTACGCGCATATGGGCTTTGTCCGCGTCGATCATCAACCTCTCAGCTTTGCGTGGTTGTGTGATACATTCAGTAATCGCCGCTTCCAGACGTTGCCGGATCGCATCGGGACCACAAATAATCCGCGCCCGTGTTAAAGCCAGATGTTCTTCCGGATGCGCATCTTTCGAGTAAAAGTTCAGGTAGACTGGAATACTGGTGGCCGCATCACCGGTAGCTCCACCAGGACGCAGTCTTGGGTCTATTTGAAACATGGGAGCCGGCGCATCATTTCCCATCGATTCGAGTGTTTCAGTCATCCGTTCAGCAAACTCGCAGAAGAATGATGCTGCCTTCTCGTAATTTGCTTCAGACGGGCCGGGATCGAACACAAACGCCAAATCCAGTGCTGCATTCGTCTTCAGAGAACCTGCCCCAAAATCGCCCGCAGCAATGACTGCGATCGAGCCTTCTATATTAGCGGCGCGGTCATCAAGCTCTGCGGACACACCATCGTAGACAGCATGTACGGCCGTTTCCGCTAAGACAGTGAGATAACGGCTATGTTCTTCCGCAGGAATATCTTGCGATAGCGCACGGAAGCATAAGCGGGTCTCATTCTCCTGAAGCCACTTATGAAGCCTATTTACGAATGCTTCATCACAGCCCTTTTTGGCGGTAGGCGCCGGAAATTTTGTGATCCATTCTTCAGGACTCTGGGGAATTTCGAAATCCGGATCGAAAATTTCCGTGAGGACCGTTTCATTCGCCAACGCTTTTTCAGCGAAGATCGGCGTATTCCCCGCAAAATCGACAAGTGCATCTGCCAATCTAGAATCTGATGCGAGCTGCTCTAACGGCTTAAATTCTGTCGGCAGTTTGCTGAGCATTGCATCTACCAGTTCGATTGCACGATCCGGTCCTTGTGTCCGACCAATCTCCGTCAACAGCCCTGGTGCGATTTCGGAAAGGTAGCGGCGACGATCATTGCCGTCATTCTTTTGGGACGTAACCCACGCGTCGACCGTAGAGGCGACTGTGCGCCCATCGGTAAAGCCAATTTCCTCAAGCCGGGCTAAATTCGCTTCTTCCATCGAAATCGTCGTTGCCCGGCGCGACGAATCTGTTGGAGGCGACACAATGTTCAGCCAATGCTGCCGCGCTTCGGACGTGGCCCCATTCGTTACACGATCAAATAGCTCTAGGTCGGAGAAACCACAGAGAATGGCGCAATCATTGCGCAGCGTATCATCGCAATCGATGCTGTCGCATAGACCGGTAACCATTTGCAGCCGATTCCTCGCAACCTGAACGAAGTTTGCGTTGGCGATCAACCGGGACGCCGTCAAACGGTCCATCGCGCCAGACTTGGAAGCATTCTCAAAGACAGTCGTTGCACAACCGTTCCGAACGCTTTCGGTTTTGCTTCCCAAAGCAAGCCGGCACGTCTGCGTAAGGCGCTGCACTTCAGCCACGCCAATATCAGTCTTGTCATCACTTCCAACAGCTGCGCGGATCTTACTGGCCGAGATGTCTGACGCCCAAAAACGCTTCTTCAAGTCGCGGAGCAAATCTGCGGCCATTTCCCGGTCTCCGGCAACGGGAACAGCGTTCGAAAACCATGAATGGAATCGCGGATTGTCACCTTCGATTTTTTCAAGAAGTGTCTTTTTGCGGAAGACACTTTCACTCTTCATGTTCAATTTGCCCGTTGCGGCAGCAGCTTTAAAATCCAGATCAAAGATCGCAGGCATTTCACGATTACCATGAAACGCATCTCGGAGCTGTGTCGCAATCTTCTCAAGAATCACATGGCTTACTTTGATGCCGGCACTGGCCAGAACTTTTTCGTCATAGATCATCGCCAAATCGATGGGTCCGCAATACCCGACTTCTTCCGTGGCAATCGTGCTGCCGCCGACGACAAACAATCCAGGCAGCGGAACAGGGAGAGCTTCCCCACCAAAACCAATATCGCCATTTCGATAAGCAAGACGCGAAAGCCAAGACAGTCCTGATTCCACTGAAAGCTGACCAAGCTTGCTTAGCGCTTTTCCAACTTCATCTACGGTCCAACGCCCGCTAAGGTCTGCAAGGCCAATTGCGACAACTGCTCTCTCTTTACACGGACGGATTGCTCTGGTCAGCGACGTCACGGATCCGGTCGCCCGATCAAGGGCAAGAAGGTCCCGCTCGACTTCGGCGACGACACGAGATGGATTGCCGCTCAAAGCCTCGATTACCGCATCCGGATGAGCCAAACAACATTTCGCGAGGTACGGTGTACGCGAAAATACCGTTCGCAAGACAGACCGGCTCGATGGGTCCTCAAGAATCTGCAGGGCAGCTTCGGCATTGACCCGTCCTGCTTTCTGTCGCCATTCATCAATGCGGTCGTTTACATCGGCAGGCGCCAAGCTCTCGTCGGACTTGCTGGTCATTGATCTCACCTATGCGGATAAGGAAACGCTCAAGAATTTATGAAGCAGTTGCCGTTAACATCCGATTTATGTAGGTCTTGAAGATGAGGCCAGCGGCCTGGATTTCTGCTTAAGAGGCTATTAACAGATGACATCGGACTCAGCGTTTTCGGCACCTATGATCGCGCCGGAGATTGAAGTCAGCCAGGATTGGATCGACCAGAACGGTCATATGAACATGGCCAATTATCTGATCGTATTTGACCGTGCGATTGACCATTTTTGGCAGGAAATTGGGCTTGGCCCGGAATACCGCCGATCGGAAAATGCTTCGACATTTACATTGCAGACGCAGCTGCACTACCTTCGTGAGGTTGTGTTGGGGGACCCCTTAAGGGTTGAGTTCCAACTCCTCGGTTTCGACCAAAAACGGATCCATTGTTTTCAGTTTATGTATCACGGTTCGCAAGACTATCTGGCCGCAACGGAAGAACGCATCACATTGCATGTGGATATGAGAACACGCAAATCAGCCCCCATGGCTTCCAGAGTAAGCGAAAACTTGAGTCAAATATTTGACAGCCACCAAGCGCTTCCGAAAGATAAGCGGGTTGGTTCTTCCTTATCTCTCGAGAGATGATTGAGTGACTTTTTCAGCAGATAAATCGATCAGCATTCTGATATTTGGGGCGGCGGTGCTACTCGGCGGCCTGACAGCTCCTCCGGAAGCCAAAGCTGGTTGCACGGACCCAGCCGGCCCCGCTGTTGATTGGTACCGCTGCTACATGGATTCAAGATCTTTCGAAGGCGCCGATCTCCGGGGTGCTCGACTGAGGGAAGCACGTTTTAATCGAGCAAACCTATCTAATGCGGACCTTACGCTGGTTGATGGACGTCGAGCGAAATTCCTCAACACGACACTGAATGAGACGATTTTAGAACGCGCGCTATTGCAGGAAGCGGATTTCACGAACGCCGACCTTACAAAAGCAAGCTTTGCGGACGCCGATTTGAGCCGGGCCCGTTTCTTTCGCACAAACCTGCAAGAAGTGAATTTCACCGGAGCCGAATTGGGTGGTGCGGATTTTCAGAATGCAGACCTTTCAGGCGCTACATGGATTGACGGCGAGCATATTTGTGCTCAAGGTTCTATCGGACAGTGTAACTGATCTGTCGGTTTGAATGAGCGGCGGACGAACATAATGGAAAACGCCAGCCCGACACTTTCTGAAAAGATCTCAGCCTACATACGCGAAAATGTAACCCTAAACCGACAGCCGACAATTTGGTTCTTCGCCTTGCTTATCGGCATCACTGTGGCGCATGCGGCAATCGGCTTTCGCGAACTCATTCTAATCGTCCAATGGCTCGCTTTCCGAACAAGCTCTGAAGAGCTTTTTCCACAGATCGCGGCGCTCCCGTGGTGGCAAGTCTTGTTTTTGCCCGCGATCGGCGGCGTTTTTATCGGCCTGTTTCTTCAGAACGTTATGAAACGCCAACGCATGCAGGGTATCGCGGACGTTATTGAGGCCCGAACCCTACATGGCGGGCGCATCGACATTAAGACTGCCCTACTGAATGCGATCGGCACCAGCGCTTCCTTAGGTGTTGGCGCGAGTGCCGGGCGTGAAGGCCCCGTTGTTCATCTCGGGGCCGCTCTTGCTTCCGAAATCGGACACCGATTAGGCTATTCCGGAGTGGTAACGCGCACCCTCTTGGGATGTGGTGTGGCGGCCGCAGTCTCTGCATCTTTTAATGCGCCGTTGGCCGGTGTGTTGTTTGCGCTGGAAGTTGTACTTGGCCACTACGCGCTGCGCGCTTTCGGCCCCATTGTCATTTCCAGCGTGATCGCGACCGTTATTTCGAGACTTTATCTCGGCGAGTTTCCGGCCTTCATCGTTCCGGTTGACACGCTGACGTCGTATTGGGAGATGCCGGCCTTTGCCTTCTTAGGTGTGATTTGCGGTCTTGTGGCGATGATCCTTATGCGGGCCATCATGTACACAGATGATTTTGCGTCAAAAGTAGATTGCCCACTTTGGATGCGCCCAGCCATCGGCGGCTTGATTCTTGGCGCAATGGGAATAGCCTTTCCTCAAGTGCTGGGCGTCGGCTATGGCGCAACGGATGCCGCGTTGAATGAGCAGTTTGGCTTCTATCTACTCGTTTCCCTCATCATCATGAAAACGGCGGCGACAGCGATCACCATAGCCAGCCGTTTTGGCGGTGGTGTCTTCTCACCCTCCCTTTATCTCGGCGCCATGACCGGTGGCGCCTTTGGCATTCTGGCGGCGCAAATTTTCCCAGACCAAGCGACAAGTCATGCGGCATACGCACTGGTTGGCATGGGTGCCGTATCCGCCGCTGTTCTAGGGGCCCCTATCTCAACGACACTCATCGTTTTCGAACTGACCGGCGAATGGAAACTGAGCCTTGCTGTATTGGTTGCCGTATCGATCGCCACCGTTCTTACACAATCACAACTAGGAAAAAGCTTCTTTCACTGGCAACTTGAAAGACGGGGGCTGCATGTTAGGGAGGGGGCGCATTCTTACATACTTAAAATGTTGCGGGTTAGAGACGTCATGGATACACATGACGGTTCCTTCGAACGCCGGGAGGGTGCTCCGTCTCTCTTGGCTGACACCCCGCTTGGGGATGCCTTGAAGATCTTCGACGAAGAGAATGTGGAAATCCTGCCTGTCTTCAGCAACGACACCAGTGAGGAGCCAATAGGGGTGGTTACTCACACGGCGGCGTTGAAAGCCTTCAATCGGGCGCTCATTGAGCGAAATGTCGAAGAACATCGTTGATCGCTCGGCTTTCGGGTATACTCCGGAATCATGACAATATCTGGTACCGACCCATTCGACCTCACTGAGGCAGAAGAATCTTCCGCCGTGACGCAGGGCCCTCCCGCCTATCTGGACGGGCTGAATGCCGAGCAAAAGAAGGCTATTGAGACAACGGAAGGCCCTGTGCTGGTTCTAGCTGGCGCCGGAACCGGAAAAACACGGGTCTTGACCACGCGCCTCGCCCACCTTCTTCACACAGGAAAGGCTTGGCCGGGCCAGATCCTCGCGGTGACCTTCACCAACAAAGCGGCACGCGAAATGAAAGAGCGTATTGGAGCTCTGATCGGCGGCACAGTCGAGGGCATGCAATGGCTTGGTACGTTTCACAGTATTGGCGCGCGCATATTGAGACGTCATGCTGAGCTTGTCGATCTCACATCCAACTTTACGATCTTGGATACGGACGATCAGATCCGCCTGATTAAGCAGGTTCTGTCCGTGGAAAACGTAGATGATAAGCGATGGCCGGCCCGCACCTTTGCAGCCCTCATTGACCAGTGGAAAAACAGAGGCCTTTATCACGACACACTTCCGGAATCTGAATCGCAGCGCTTCGCGAATGGAAAAGGGCGTGACCTCTTCAAGCTTTATCATGAGCGCCTAAAGACTCTCAACGCGGCAGATTTTGGCGATCTCATTTGCGAATGCGTCCGCTTGTTACGGGAAAACCCCGGCGTGCTTGAAGAGTATCAGCGGCGGTTTGCCTACATCATGGTCGACGAATACCAAGATACGAACGTTGCGCAATATCTTTGGCTGCGCCTTCTTGCGCAGAAACGGCAAAACATTTGCTGCGTCGGCGATGATGATCAGTCCATTTACGGCTGGCGGGGCGCGGAAGTGGACAACATCCTACGTTTCGAGAAAGACTTCCCAGGGGCATGCACAATCCGGCTTGAGCAGAACTATCGGTCCACGCCACAGATTTTGGGCGCGGCTTCCGGTCTGATCGGCGCCAACGAAAACCGTCTTGGAAAGACACTGTGGACGGATCAAAATGACGGCGACCCGGTTACCGTAAAAGGCTACTGGGATGGCGAAGAAGAAGCACGCGCCATCGCTGATGAAATGGAAGCCTTGCAAGTCAAAGGCGTTACGCTCGATAAGATTGCAATCCTCGTGCGCGCAAGTTTCCAAATGCGCGAATTCGAAGACCGCTTCATCATGCTGGGCATCCCTTACCGTGTCATTGGAGGGCCGCGCTTCTATGAACGGGCGGAAATACGCGATGCCCTGGCTTACTTGCGACTAATCAATAGCCCCGCAGACGACCTTGCCTTCGAACGCATTGTCAACAAACCAAAGCGTGGCATTGGCGATGCATCTGTGCAGGTCCTGCAAAAGTTTGCCCGATCAGAACAGATGCCTCTGTTGCAGGCAACGAAACGGCTTATTGAAACAGATGAAATCTCGTCGCGCGCACGCAAATCCCTGCGTGATTTTGTCAGTATGGTCGATAGATGGAGAGGCCTCATTCCCACCCTTCCGCATACCGACCTTGCAGAAATCATTCTAGATGAATCCGGCTACACGGAAATGTGGCAGAACGACAAATCGGCGGATGCACCAGGGCGCCTCGACAATCTGAGAGAATTCGTTCGATCGATGGACGAATTCGAGAACCTTGCTGGTTTTCTAGAACACGTCTCGCTGGTTATGGAGATGGAACAGTCAGACCATGCCCAGAAAGCCAGCCTCATGACACTCCACGCGGCTAAAGGGCTGGAGTTTCCAATCGTATTTTTGCCCGGATGGGAAGAAGGCCTCTTTCCACATCAGCGATCTCTGGACGAAAGCGGCACATCAGGCCTGGAGGAGGAACGGCGTCTTGCCTATGTCGGCCTGACCCGCGCCAAGGAAAGCGCTTACGTGTCATTTGCCGCCAACCGCCGCATCCATGCCCAATGGCAGAGCTCGATCCCGTCTCGTTTCGTCGAGGAGATGCCAAAAGAACACGTGGAAGTCCTCACCGAACGTGGCCTTTATGGCGGGACGCCATCCACCGGCAGATCTCCGCTGCAAGAGTCGGTTTTTGAGGGACACTACGAAAGCCCTGGCTGGCGACGGGCGCAGGCGGCAAAGGCGAGCGGGTTTGCTTCAAACCCTGCCCCATTGCAGGAGTATCAAACCGAACTCGTCACCAGCAGTCTGCCCAATGCTGTTCACTTCACGAAAGGCGAACGTGTCTTTCATCAGAAGTTCGGCTACGGAACGATTGAAATCGTAGATGGCAACAAACTTACGGTCTTGTTCGAAAAAGCCGGCCGCAAAAAAGTTGTCGATAACTTCGTAGAACGTCCGTAGTGCCGCTTCACCAACTCCTTTTTCAGTCTCCCACGCAACACGAAGCAGAAATTGCGGTCGCGCACCTTGAAGACACCTTTCCCAATGCCTTCAGCAGCCTCTCCTACAGTCGCACATCCGGAACCGGCTGGGAGGTAATCGCCATTTTTCACGAAGGTCAGGAAGAAATCACGCTCCTGCCGGAAATAGAAACCTGTCTGGGTCTTGAGACAGGTGAGGCAAGTATCCAGGAAGTGCCAAACCAGGATTGGATCGCACATTCGCTCCAAAATCTAGCACCGGTCGATTGCGGCAAATTCGTTGTTTACGGCTCCCACGACGAGCCCTTCACGAGCTACGGCAGGGTCGGCATCCAGATTGATGCCGGACTCGCATTTGGTACTGGTCATCACGAAACCACGAAGGGCTGCCTCGTACTGCTGTCTGATGTACTTAAAGCGCAGCACCCAAAAAAGGCGCTAGATCTCGGTTGCGGAACCGGTGTCTTGGCGATCGCTTTTGTACGCCATTCGGCACGAAAAGCATTTGCCACAGATATCGATTCGATAGCGGTAGAGGTTGCCCTTAAGAACGGCAATCACAATGGTGTCAGCGATCGAATTCGATATGCCGCGGCGGAAGGCACACGACATAAGCTCATCGCTTCGAATGCACCGTTTGACCTGGTTTTCGCGAACATATTGGCCAACCCTCTAAAGCAGATGGCCCAGGCGATTAGGATGATTACAGCACCACACAGCTCCCTTATTCTATCCGGGCTTCTGGCCGAACAGGAATCTGGGGTTTTGAGCGCCTACCGAATGGTTGGTTTTCACTTAAAAAAGCGTTGTATCATTGGCGGTTGGTCTAGCTTGCTTTTGACCAGAAAATGATAACTTTCTTCTCCTTATCGACCGTGGAACCCATATATCCGATATGTTTCAGACCTTCGAAGAACACAGCGACAAAACCGCCGGCCCGGTACGCGGCCGAAAGCTACAAGACCTGCTAGCAAGCAGAGGTTTTGACGGGTTAATTATTCCGCATGATGATGAATATCAAAACGAATACACGCCGGCATGCTTTGAACGGCTGGCCTGGCTGACCGGATTCACCGGGTCCGCAGGCGTTGCCGTTGTTTTGCAAGATCGAGCGGCCATCTTCGTGGACGGAAGATATACACTGGCTGTACGCGATCAGGTTGATACCGACTTTTTTGAGATCGTTCCCATAATGGACATCTCAGTTGGCGATTGGCTCAACAAAAATGCTTCCAGTTCGGCCAAGATCGGATTTGACGCATCGCTTCACACGGAAGCCTCCATCAAAAGGCTTCAGAAAGAGAGCAAAGAGAAAAGACTTCAATTCATCTCCACCGATGGAAACCTGGTGGACTCGATTTGGACCGATCGGCCAGAAGAACCGTTAGAGCTTATTGTTCCGCATCCGATCGATTTTTCCGGGAAGGCATCAGAAGAAAAACGTAAAGAAGTTGGCACGCAATTGGAAAAAAAGGGCGCGGAACTTGCCATTCTCACAAGTCCTTCCTCTATTGCTTGGCTACTGAATGTCCGTGGTGGGGATGTGGCTCATACCCCCCTCCCCTTGTGTAAGGGCGTGCTCGAAGCGAATGGACAATTTTCGCTTTTCGCGGATCCACGTAAAATCTCAGACGAATTGCTTCAGCACCTCGGCAATGAAGTTTCCGTTCAAGGCATAAGCGAATTTGAAAGCGCAGTTTCTGCATTGGGCCAAGGCGGCAAATCTGTTCTGATAGATCCCACCAGCACGCCATACTCAATCGTTAGTGCCCTTGAAGAGTCGGGTGCCCAAATTATCCGTGCAGAAGATCCTTGTGCGCTTCCACGCGCCATTAAGAACCAAGTTGAAATCAAAGGTACGAGAGATGCGCACCGCCGGGATGGCGCGGCTCTATCGAAATTTCTGCATTGGTTGGCCGTTGAAGGCGGAACCGGTGATATTGACGAAATCTCCGCGGTAAAACGATTAGAAGCGTTTCGGGCGGAAACAGGAAAGCTTCGCGACATAAGTTTCGAAACGATTTCTGGGGCAGGCCCGAACGGCGCAATCGTGCACTACCGGGTATCGGAACGAACGAACCGTAAACTGGAACCTGGCTCGCTTTTTCTTGTGGATTCCGGCGGACAATATCTCGACGGCACAACAGACGTTACCCGAACCGTCGCAATCGGCACCCCTTCTCAAGAACATCGCGACCGTTTCACCAGAGTGCTCAAGGGACATATCAATTTGGCGTCCGCACGGTTTCCCGAAGGCACCACGGGTGCTGAACTGGATGTGCTGGCGAGAATGGCCCTATGGAAGGCAGGTCTGAACTTTGATCACGGAACGGGCCACGGTGTCGGCAGCTATCTAGGGGTCCATGAAGGTCCACACAGTATTTCAAAGCGATCCTTTAACGTTGCCCTAAAGCCTGGCATGATCGTTTCAAACGAACCAGGCTATTATAAAACAGACGCCTATGGCATTCGCATAGAGAACCTCATCGTCGTAACGCCAGCAGAAGAAATTGCCGGTGGCGAACGACCGATGATGGGATTTGAAACTGTAACTCTGGCGCCTATCGACCGGTCACTCATCGACCCATCCCTCTTGAATGAAGAAGAAATCAGTTGGCTGAATGATTATCACAAGAAAGTCCGAACAACCCTCGAAAGCCTAATTGAGGGAGATGCGAAATCCTGGCTCATTGCGATGACAGAACCTGTCAGCAAGTAAGCCTACTTCGCCAATTCCAGCCACTCGTCTTCTGTTAGCACTGCAACGTCGAGCTCCTGCGCCTTTTTGAGCTTTGAACCGGCGCCGGGGCCCGCAACCAAATAGTCCGTCTTACTGGAAACCGAACCGGATACTTTAGCGCCAAGGCTTTCTGCTTTTGCTTTTGCTTCACTGCGGGTCATCTTTTCTAGTGTGCCCGTGAAGACGATCGTTTTGCCTGTCACGGGAGAATCGCTCTCCGGCATTTCAGCGTCTTGGACGGTAATTTGAGCCAACAGCCGATCAACCGCTTCGATATTGTGCTCTTCATCGAAAAACTCAATCATCGACAGAGCAACAATTTCGCCAATGCCGTCGATATTAATAAGCTCCTCGCGTGCCTCGCTCGCTTCGTCTTGCGCACGTTTCATACTGTCGTAGAACTTGTCAAAGCTGCCATAGGTCCTCGCCAATAGACCAGCAATCGTATCCCCAATATGCCGTATGCCCAACGCGAAGATAAAGCGATCAAGATCGATTGATCGCCGTTCGTCGATAGCTTCGAAAAGGTTTCGGACAGAGGTTGCCCCCCAGCCATCCCGATCCTCCAAGCTTTCGAATGCCTCTCCATTCCGTGATGCAAGCGTAAAAATATCGGCCGGTTCACCAACAATGCCTTCGTCATGGAATTTCTCGATCTGCTTAGCTCCCAAACCGTCTATGTCGAATGCATTACGGCTCACAAAGTGCTTGAGACGTTCGACCGACTGAGCAGGACAAAATAAACCGCCAGTACAGCGACGTGCCGCATCCAGCTTTCCGCTCTTGGGGTTCAGACTCCGCACCGCTTTGCTTCCGCAGACAGGGCATTGTTCCGGGAACTGATAGGGCTTGGCCTTAGGATTGCGCTTCTCTGAAACAACAGAGACGACTTGCGGGATGACATCACCGGCCCGTTGAACAACAACGGTGTCACCGATCCGAATGTCCTTGCGTTCAATTTCATCTTGATTGTGCAAGGTAGCATTGGACACCACTACCCCACCCACGGTAACCGGTTGAAGACGTGCCACAGGCGTCAAAGTGCCGGTACGGCCAACCTGTATTTCAATATCTTTCAGAACGGTCTGCGCTTTTTCCGCCGGAAATTTGTGAGCGACGGCCCAACGAGGTGACCGAGAGACAAACCCTAAGCGCTGCTGCCAATCCAAACGGTCAATTTTATAAACGACACCATCTATGTCATACCCAAGATCCGCACGCTGATTTTCTATTGACCGATATGCCGACAGCATCTCTTCAACCGACTTGCATATCGCCGTATGCGGATTGACCGAAAAGCCCCACTTCTTAAACTTTTTCAGAACACCCATCTGGGTATCGGAGGGCTCTTCACTTAGCTCTCCCCACGCATAGGCAAAGAAATGAAGCAGCCGCTGCGCTGTAATACGCGCATCAAGTTGACGCAAGGATCCAGCAGCCGCATTGCGCGGATTTGCAAAAACTTGCTTTTCTTGAGACGCCTGACGTTCATTGAGTTTCTCAAAGTCGGCGTGGCTCATATACACTTCACCCCGCACCTCCACCACGCTTGGGACATCCTTCGCAGTTAGCGTCAGGGGAATGTCTTTGATCGTTCGAAGGTTTTGCGTGATGTCTTCACCGATTTCACCGTCACCTCGCGTTGCTCCTTGTACGAACACACCATCTTCGTAACGAAGGCTCGCGGAAAGCCCATCGATCTTTGGCTCAGCTGTAACCGCAACGCTATCCGCTTCATTCAGATTAAGAAATCTTTGAATGCGCTTGATAAACTCTGCAACATCATCGTCATCAAAAGCATTGTCCAGCGACAGCATTGGGCGCCGATGCTTGACCTTATCAAATTTGTCGAGCGGAGCGGCCCCTACCCGGCCACTCGGGCTGTCTGCACGTACCAGCTCCGGGAACCGTTCTTCAATTTCGGAATTCCGTCGGCGTAACTTGTCATATTCGGCGTCCGACACGGTCGGCGCATCATCCTGGTGATAGGCCGCATCGTGCTTTGCTATCTCAGTTGCCAACCGTTCAAGTTCTGCGAGGGCTTGTTTTTCCGAAAGCTTCGGAACGGGCGTGTTACTGCGCGAAGTCATTTAATCTTTCGCCTAATCTTGGCGTAACAATTGATCTGCCGCAGCACGGGCCTCATCAGTTACTTTGGCACCTGCCAACATACGCGCAATTTCCTCCCGCCGCTCCTGATCGTCCAACCCTTCGACTTTCGTAAGAACCTGATCAGCCTTTTTCTTGCTCCCACCATCTTTCCGAATACGCCAATGCCGGTTCGCTCTCGCAGCCACTTGGGGACTGTGTGTAATAACGAGCACTTGCCCATCTTTGGAAAGAGTTTGCAGACGCTCTCCTACCGCATCGGCTACGGCTCCGCCAACACCCTGGTCGACCTCATCAAAGATAAGAGTTTTGTTATCGGATACTTTTCTGAGCGCCACCTTAAGCGCGAGGGCAAACCTCGCTAGCTCTCCCCCAGATGCCACCTTGCCAATTGGGCCCATGGGCGTATTAGGGTTCGTCGCTGCATGAAACTCGACCGTTTCGAGGCCATAGCGTCTTGACACGCCATTGGTCAGAGCGCTGACTTTTGTTTCAAACAAGGCCTTCTCTAGTTTCAGCGGCGCAAGCTCTTTCTTTATCTCTTTGTCCAACTTATTCGCTGCAGACTTGCGCTTCTTCGACAATTTTCCCGCGATTTCCGCATACTCCGTTTCAGCGTCCGCAACGAGAGCCTTAAGTTCTTGCAGACGCTTTTGATCATGGTCGAGAGACCCAATTTTCTCGGAAATGCTTTTCAAGAGATTGGGCAACTGATCAACAGACACGTTGTGTTTCCGCGCTGCGGCCCTTAGCGCGAATAGCCTCTCCTCTGTAGAATCCAAATCAGAAGGATTAAACTCCAGATCACGGATCAATCCATCAATCAGCTGAGTGGCGTCCGCAATCAACTCAGATGCTCCCTCTAGCTTTTTAACAGAAAGCTCGAGCTTGTCGGTGCCCGATACTTTCGTCCCGCCCAATTGGCGTAAAACTCTGTATAGCTCCCTTTCGACACCATTCTCATCGGCCAATTTCCCAAACGCCTGAGATATCTCGGCGTGTACCGACTCAGCCTGCATCATGAAGGCCCGACGGTCGGCGAGTTCTTGTTCTTCGTCAGATTGCGGATCTAGTGTTTGAAGCTCTTCTTGAACGTGGAGAAGATAGTCCTTTTCTTTCGCGAGTTCAGCGATCATTGTCTCATGATCGCGCAGCTCTTTCTCGAACCGTTGAAGCTTCTCGAAGACGCGCTCTGTTTCGGCGACGAGATCCCCCAATCCTCCGAATTGATCTAGAAGAGATCGGTGAGAGGCCGCATCCATAAGCTGGCGATCGCCGTGTTGTCCATGTATCTCTAATAATCTTTCACCGACTTTCGTCAGTGTCGAAACCGCCACGGGGCTATCATTTACGAAAGCCCGGGTGCGCCCGTCTTTCGTGACAATGCGCTTTAGAATGATGGTTTCGCCTGAAGAGATATCGAGCTCTTCAAGGGAGCTCAACGCGTTCTCCACACCGGCAACATCAAACTCTGCGGAAACGGACCCTTTTTCCTGGCCCTGGCGTACAAAAGAGCGGTCAGCCCGTGCGCCGGTAGCCAGCCCCAGGGAATCCAAGATTATTGATTTTCCGGCCCCGGTTTCTCCGGTAAGCACGCAAAGGCCGTCGGAGAACTCGATGTCCAGCCTGTCGATCAGGACAATGTCCCGAATAGACAGACCGATCAGCATTTTGAGACCCTAGAATACGTTGTTCCAAGCTCTCGCAATCCAAGACCGTTCATTGATGGCAGGCTCAAGATCATCGCTTGCAAGTAGTTTGTACGAATCTTCGTACCAATCCTCATTCGGATAATTATATCCCAAAACCGCAGCCGCCGTCTGCGCTTCACGGTCAATTCCAATGGCCATATATGCTTCGGTCAAGCGATGCAATGCCTCCGGCACATGGCTGGTCCGTTGGTAGTTTTCCACAACGCTCCGGAAACGATTGATGGCAGATACGTATTGCCCCTTCTTTAGGTAATACCGCCCGATAGACAGCTCCTTACCGGCAAGATGATCTTCCGCCATGTCGATCTTCAGCCGTGCATCCCGAGCATATTCGGAGCTGGGAAAGCGCCGAACCACCTCTCGAAGAGCATTGAGCGACTGCTCGGTGACCTTTTGATCGCGTTGAACGTCAACGATGCGCTCATAAAACGAAATAGCCTTCAGGTAGTAAGCATAACCCACATGCTCATTACCTGGGTGAAGCGCGATAAACCGTTCGGTCGCCAGGATCGCATCCTCATATTTGTTACTTTTATAGTAGGAGTAAGCAGCCATCAGCATTGCCCGGCGGGCCCACTGGGAATAGGGGTGCTGACGCTCGACTTCATCGAATTTCAAAGCAGCGAGATTGTAGACCTCTTTCTGCATCGTTTCGTAGGCATCGTTGTAGAGCTCCTCAACCGTTCGCTCCACGTATTCATTCTCGGGTGTGGAATTTCCACTGCCGCAAGCAGCCAAGAACAGGGTCGCGGCAATTAGCACGGCCACGTGACGCCCAAAACCAATCGAGTTTCCGGATTGTCTACCTTCGACCTGGGGCTGTTTTGTTAGGGGTCTGTTACCCATATGTCCACTCTGCCTTCTTACGCATGTTACGCACTCCCGACGCAATCACTTTTACAGAAAGAGGCCGGCCAATCCAAGGCAATTGGCCGAATATGGTCACCGTTTCACATTTGATTGACCCAAGATCGCAAAAAAAACCGAGAATCGGACTTGCCTTTTCTTCACTGCAGAACATCTCACTTAAGCGCTGAGAGTGTTTCATCAGGTTTTGAGCCATTTTGTGAAGTCGGCGCCCAATGGAAAGAGGCAGAAACGGTGGATATTTCATCTAATGAGAGCAATGCACGTCTAGCCAAACGTGTAGATGAGTATGTTGGTGAACAGATACGCCGTCGGCGCACGGTTCTTGGTCTTACTCAAGAACAACTGGCCAGCGCCCTTAAGATCTCATATCAGCAAGTGCAGAAGTATGAGACCGGCGCCAACCGCGTGAGCGCGGGCCGCCTTTTCGAAATTGCGCAGCATCTGGATGTGGGGGTGGCTTACTTCTTTGATGGTGTCGAACCGGATATGTCCGGCCGGGTACTCCCTCACGGGGGCCGAAGCCGCACGACCATAGAATTGGTGCGAAACTTCTCTGAAATCAAAGATGCCTCGGTACGGAACGCTGTGGCTAGTTTGGTGAAGTCACTCTGCAACGATCAAAACGACGAACCGATTGGCCAAAAAGAAGAGGCCAACAACCACCAGGTCGAAAGCCTCTAATCCCTCATTGCTAGCGCAAGTTTTATTACCTTGCTAAGCGACGGCAGCCTCTTCTTGCGGGCTGTCCGTATGGAAATCTCGCTCTATCGATGCAACCGAACGGGTCTCAAGAACCCATTTTTCGGGCGCGTCAAACAATGCCTTTAGCAGCTGATTGTTCAACGTATGGCCGGAGCAAACGCCAACGACGCGCCCTAAAATCGGGACGCCCGCCAAATAGAGGTCACCAATCGCGTCCAAGATCTTGTGCCGAACAAATTCATTGCTAAACCGCAATCCCCCGTCGTTCAAGATGCGGTCTTCTTCCACGACAATCGTATTCTCGAGGGACCCGCCAAGCGCTAGTCCGAGGGAGCGAAGCTTTTCGACCTCGTGACTGAAGCCGAAAGTCCGGGCACTTGAGATTTCATCCCGAAAAGCGCCGTTCACCAACTGGACATGATGGTGTTGCTTGCCAACAGCCGTAGCATCAAAGTCGATCGACATGGCAACTTCAAAACCATCCAATGGCTCAATCTTAAGAGACTTGTTTTCGCCTTCTACGGAGATGGTTTCCAGAACGCGGATATATTTGCGGTCCACATCCAGCTCAATTGCGCCTGCCCGATCAATAAGGCGTACAAATTCCTCGGAGCTACCATCCAGAATTGGAATCTCCGGCCCATCGACCGTCACGATCACATTATCGATGCCGCAGCCGGCCAACGCGGCCATCAAATGTTCGACTGTGCAAACTTCGATATTGTTCTCATTCCGTAGGCTTGTTCCAAGGGTCGTATCATGAACGAAGCGAAAATCGGCAGGGATCATCACATCATCGCTAAGCGTCCCGTCAGCCGAACGATCAACACGGTAGAAAACAATACCCGTATCCGCTGGGGCTGGTTTCAGACTCAACTGAACAAACTTACCGGAATGGATGGCTGTACCAGCCACCGCCACTTCATTTTGAAGAGTTGTCTGGGGAACTAATTTCATAACGTGTCCCCAAATCCTATTTGAAGCTGATCGCGACTCAAATCCAGCGACCAGATACACTCGAAAACTTCTCGTCCGACCCGCATATCCCCTCGGCTAAACGTGACCAATTTTTCCATTGTCGCCAACTACCGGCGGAACCGATTGGCGTGTCTTAGACGTTGACCCAACTGGAGGGGTACCAACGCCCCCCGCAAGAACCAAATAAATCTTTATTACGCTTTGTTACCCCTTAAACCAATGATTGCATATAAAATAGCACCGAAGGGCAGCCCCTTCGGTGCCATTCCATTTTGCTTGGCGCTGTAGGCCTAATTCGCTTGGCGCCTTAGAAAAGCGGGAATCTCCAGTTGCTCATCTTCCGCAACCCCAGGCAACATGGCCTCTTCTGGCCGCCCCTTAGGAATAGACGCTTCCGCAGGCTTCGCGGCGACAGGTGATGCAACCGAAGGTTCTTGACGGTCGACGACAGGACCACCAGCTCCACCGCGGTCATCTGCAGGACTTTCTTTGCCCGACAAACCGCCGGTTACACGCTGGATCAAGCCTGATGCACCATGCTTCTTTACGCGCTCTAAAAGAGACATATCCCGTGCGGGTGTTGGCTCTGCCACCCCCTGATCAACTGCTTCCACCGGCTGTGCCGCCTGTGGTGCCATTCTGGGAATAGCCTGCTCGTTACCGCCAGCACGGGTGGGAACCGCAAGATCAGGTCTGTTTTCCGAGCTCTCTTGAATGTTTACATCCTGACTAATCGTGGCTTCCGGCACCACGGAGACTGGCTCTTGCGCCACAGCTTGGACTTGCTCAGGAACGCTATTTGGCGCCATTGCCTCTTTCACCTGCACCTGAGCAGGGACTTCCGAATGGTCTGCCGCCCGCGATGCACTCATCCGTGCTTCTAGATTCTCGAGGCTGGCGGTAACAGGGTTCCCCACGTTCGGGCTGAAACCGGATGATGACGCAACAGCCGGTTCAACATTTCCATGTGGAGCAGAGACCGGAAGCTGAGTTACAGGCGCTGTGCTTGCTGAGGTTTGCACATCGATGCCGGTTGCCACGACAGAAATACGCATTTTCCCGTCTAGAGCTTCATTAAACGTAGCGCCGACCATGATGTTCGCATCTGGGTCGACTTCAGAACGGATCCTGTTCGCCGCTTCATCAACTTCGAACAAGGTCATGTCCATGCCGCCAGTGACATTAATGATGACCCCGCGCGCACCTTTCATAGAGATTTCGTCGAGCAACGGATTCGAAATCGCGGCCTCGGCTGACTCGATAGCCCGCTTCTCACCTTCAGCTTCACCCGTTCCCATCATGGCTTTGCCCATTTCGTTCATGACGGTGCGAACGTCGGCGAAATCCAGATTGATTAGACCGGGCATTACCATCAAATCCGTAATGCCCCGAACACCGGAATGAAGCACTTCGTCGGCCATTGCAAATGCTTCTGCGAACGTCGTGCGTTCATTCGCAATCCGGAACAGGTTTTGGTTCGGGATGATAATCAGCGTATCGACATATTGTTGGAGCTCTTCGATACCGGACTCTGCAATGCGCAAACGCCGGTCTCCTTCAAACTGAAATGGCTTTGTAACAACACCAACGGTCAGAATGCCCTGATCGCGCGCCGCTCGTGCAATCACTGGTGCCGCGCCTGTGCCCGTTCCTCCGCCCATTCCGGCGGTAACGAATGCCATGTGACTACCCGACAAGTTCTCGATAATCTCGTCGAGAGATTCTTCCGCCGCCGCGCAACCGATCTCTGGGCGTGAGCCTGCGCCCAATCCCTGGGTTACATTCGTCCCCATCTGGATTCTGCGTTCCGCCGGCGAAAGCGACAATGCTTGGGCGTCCGTATTCGCCACCACAAAATCAACGCCTTGCAGATTCGATTGAATCATATTCGCAACTGCATTGCCCCCGGCCCCGCCGACACCAAAAACAATGATGCGGGGCTTGAGCTCGGTCACTTCAGGCATGCTCAAATTAATGCTCATGATTGCCTCCGGTTTTCTCTTAAGAGTGACACTTCGCCTCGTGGTGAATATTGCCTGGTGATTCTAGACACCGGCGCATTTTTCTTCGTCTCATTCATTCAAAAGTTTTCCCTAATCCATCGCCCAATGCGCGCAAACCGCCCCGACTGAGGGGACCGCTCTGGCGTACTTTCCATTTCAATAACTTCGGCGGGTGCCCGCGAGGAGAATCCAAGCAAACCGCAACATGCCGAAAAAGCTGGCCCGCCGGTTGCTTCCGCCAGTCCAACAATTCGAATGGGGCTTCCAAATCTCACGCGCTTCTCCAGAATTCGACTCGCGAGAAGCTCAATCCCATTCATCTGGCTGGCGCCACCCGTCAAAACCACACGGCGGCCAGCGACAGCTCCAACACCACTTTGACTCAAGCGGTCGTTCACCAATTCAAATGTCTCTTCCAATCTCGGCTGAATGATACGAGTTAGCATCGATCTCGGGATCTGACTTGAGGCGCCATCTTCATCTTCGCCGACCTGAGGAACCGTAATCGTTTCCCGATCATCCGACTGACTTGCCAAAGCGCTCCCATAGAGCGTTTTCATGCGCTCCGCATGGGCAACAGGCGTGGAGAGCCCCCGTGCAATATCGTTTGTCACGTGATGGCCGCCTACCGGAATGACATCGGCAAACAGCAAATTGCCCTCAAAGAAAACAGAGATTGAAGTTGTCCCGCCGCCCATGTCGATGCAGGTGACACCCAAATCCATTTCGTCTTCCACAAGACAAGCAAGCCCGCTTGCATATGGAGAAACGACGAAGCTCGCGATTTCCAGATGGCAACGCTCTACACAAATCGCCAGATTGCGCATTGGGCCGAGAGCAGCGGTGACCACATTCATGTTAACGCCCAGCCGATCCCCATACATGCCACGCGGGTCGCGAATCCCGCGGCTGCCATCAATGCTGTAACCGACAGGAATTGCATGGATAACTTGACGGTCGGGTAAAATTGCTTGCGCTTGTCCGTGGTGAAGGACGCGGCGCAGATCCTGATCGCGAACTTCGTGCCCAGCAATTGAAACATCGACCGAAACAGTATGACTGGCCAATGTCGCACTCGTCAGATTGACAATCACGTGCCGAACAGTCACGCCCGCCATACGTTCCGCTGTGTCCACAGCAGACCGGATCGCTTCCTCAGCCGCATCCATGTCCACCACCGCACCCGACTTAACGCCCCGTGAGACTTGGTGGCCAATCCCGACAACCCGAACGACACCATTGTCGTTATCGCCGGATTTTTCCAGGCGCGCGATAAAACAAGAAATCTTGGACGTACCGATATCCAACGCGGCAACGATGCCCTGGCGCCCTGAACTCACCAGCTTATCACGTAAGGTCTGGGTACCGATTACAGAGGCCATCTAGGTCTCCTTGCCGGCACGTTGTTTCAAGTCGGTCAGCACACCATCCTTCGTTTGGATGATGAGCCGGTCAGGAAACCGAAGATCTAAAGCGCGAATATCCCGCACCAACAATCTGGTTTCGGATTCGAGAATTGAAAGCTCACGTAGTGAACGTTCGAGCGGTTCTTCGGGCAGCTTTACATCCACACCCGACGCCAAACGCAAATTCCAACGTCGTTCTCCAATTCTGACTGCCGCTCGGACGCGTCGTTCGATTTCCGGATACGGAGCAAGTGCTTTCTGTAAACGGGCGGCGTGTTCGTTCGCACCTTTACCTACGATAAGCGGCAGATGAGTAAACTGGGTAGCATCGGCACCTTTGATTACAGTGCCGGTCGCATCGACAAGCGAGAACGAGCCGTTCAGCTGCCAAACAGCAAACGGTTTCCGCTCAACAATATCTACACTGATGCGATTAGGCAGCAGACGCTGCACTGTAGCTTGTTCTACCCAGCCCAATTCCAACAACCTTTGGCGAATCACTTTAGTATTAACATTCAACATTGAGTCTGCGCGCTCAAGAGCGATTGCGTGCTTTATCGCGTCAATGTCAGAATTTTTTCTACCCGTCAGAACAACACTCTCTACACGAACGCCAAAAGAGCGCAGCTGAGTGTCCATAGCGTTTGCAGCGGCGTCACCCAAACGGCTGGCATAGCCAGCGGCAACCGAACCATACACGCCCCCGATCACGAGCAACCCAATCGATGTAACCAACATCGGTTTGTAGACATGCGCACTGCGGCGCAGGTCTTTAAACCAACGTCCACGGACTTTCTTTCCCTTGCCGCCACGAGAAGGCCCCAGGTGAATGGATCCCAACATGCGCGGACTGTTCTTCCCGCGCTTCTTCTTTTTCTTTATCGAGAACATGAAGCGTCTTCCGTTATCCATTGAACTAACTCAGGAAAACTAATTCCAAGGTGAGCCGCTTGCTCAGGCACAAGTGATGTGGGCGTCATACCGGGCTGGGTATTGATCTCCAGCAGGACCAGCTTCCCCTCACCGCCATCTGTGTCGTCATACCGAAAATCTGAACGTGTCACCCCTTGGCAGCCCAGCGCATTATGCGCGTCAATGCTCATCTGCATGGCCGAGTCGAAAATAGATTTCGGAAGTTCCGCCGGAAGCGTGTGGCGCGACCCTCCCGGTGCGTACTTTGAGTGATAGTCATAAAATGTTGCGTCCTGATGGATCTCAGTAACCGTCAGTGCACGATCACCCATTACCGCGACCGTGAGCTCACGGCCGGGAACAAATTCTTCCACCATGACCAAATCATCAGCGCTTTCAGTCGCAGGATCGAAAGCGGGTGGCGGCAAGTTATCCCCTGGGCGCACCAGATAAACGCCAACACTGGACCCTTCGTTTACCGGCTTAATGACGTAAGGCGGTTCGATATCGTTCTGGAGCAGACAATCGCCACGACGGAGAACTGCACTTTTCGCGCATGGCAATCCGACCGCTCTAAAGACATGTTTGGCTTTCTCTTTGTCCATCGCCAAGGAAGACGCCAAAACTCCTGAATGGGTGTAGGCAAGCCCCATAACTTCCAGCATCCCCTGGACACTTCCGTCTTCTCCCCAAGGACCGTGTAAAGCGTTGAAAACGACATCTGGATTCACGTCCCTAAGCTTAGCGGCAACATCACGGGCAACATCAATCTCCGTTACTTTGTAGCCGGCGTCCCTGAGGCCTTCAGCACACGCCGCTCCGGTAACCAAACTGACTTCCCGCTCGGAGGACCATCCGCCCATAAGCACGGCGACGTGCGCATATTTCTTGATTGTTGTGTCAGTCATCTACACTCTCCCGTCCGATCCTTTTGATCTCCCATTCGAGAGCAACGGAAGTCTTCTCTAAGACGCTTTTGCGCACCGTCTCGCCAAGCGTTTCTAAATCTTTGGAAGACGCATCTCCCAGGTTTATCAAGAAGTTACAGTGTTGTTCCGAGACTTGAGCTCCGCCTATTTTGAGCCCACGGCATCCTGCCTCATCAATAAGTTGCCATGCCCGCCGGCCATCAGAAATCTCAGCCGACGGATTTTTAAATGTGCTTCCACCTGTGCGGCTTCGAACCGGCTGAGAAGACTCTCGTGCTTCAGTAATTTGGTCCATGCGTTCCGCGATCAACTTTGGATCGCCCGGCTCTCCCTGGAGCAGCGCCTCGACAAAAATCAAATCTGGGTCAGCACCGCTGGAGCGATAGGAATATTGCAAGTCATCTAGGCCCAACCGATGGAGAGATCCGGCCCGATCCATGGCAGTCGCCTCCACCAAGACATCCTTGATTTCGCGCTCATACGCCCCCGCATTCATGCGCAACGCACCACCAATCGTACCCGGAATGCCGCGCAAAAACTCCAAACCAGCAATTCCATTTTTGGCGGCAAATCGCGCGACCCCCACATCCAAGGCCGCAGCGCCTGCACGCACACGATAATCCGCCTCAGAAGAAACCCGTGCGAAGTCGCCGGACAAACGAATGACCACACCTTCAATTCCGCCATCTCGAATAAGCACGTTGGACCCGACACCGAGGGACGTGTGCGGCACATCCGACGGAATGGCGTGCACAAGATCCCTCAGCTCTTCAACAGTCTTGGGGCGGAAAAGAATGCTTGCAGGTCCCCCAACACGAAACCATGTGATGGGAGCAAGAGGTGAATCAATATCAACGCGGTCCTTGAGCGAACTCGGGATCCAGCTGACATTTACATTGTCGGGCAGTGCGTTCATGAACTTGCCCCACCTTGAGAAAGCACTCGAAGTTTTGCGGGTAATTCATTGGCCCACAGAGTTATCGACCCGGCACCCAAACATACGACCACATCACCGCTTTGGCCTTCAGACGCAATTACTTCCGGAAGTTGGCCCTCCCCCTCAAGTGCAATCACATGCCTATGTCCGTGCGCTCGAATTCCTTCTACAAGCGCATCTCGATCAAAACCTTCCAGCGGTTCCTCGCCCGCCGGATAGACCGGCGTCACGACCACCGTATCGGCATCGTTGAAGCACGTGCAGAAATCATCAAAAAGATCGCGCAAGCGCGAATAACGATGGGGTTGGACCACAGCAATCAAGTTGCCCTCAAGAGATTGCCGTGCTGCATCCAACACTGACGCAATCTCAACGGGATGATGACCATAATCGTCAATGACGGTAATGCCGTTCCATTCACCTGTTTTCGTAAAGCGCCTTTTGACGCCACCAAAGCTTTTCAATGCATCGCATATCTGCTCTGGCGTGACGTCCATCTCCAAGGCAACCGCAATCGCCGCAAGCGCGTTCTGTACATTGTGCTTGCCCGGCATTGGCAGGTGGAGGCCTTCCACCTTTTTTTCTTCGTTTGTAATTCGGTTGATCGCAGTAACATCGAACTGCGCGCCATCTTGCCGCAAAACGAGATTTTCGGCTCTCACATCGGCTTGCGGACTCAGGCCGTAGGAAATTATTCGCTTGTCGCGTACACGACCGATCATCGCCTGCACTTCGGGATGATCAATGCACATAACAGCAAATCCATAGAACGGAATGTTCTCTATGAACGTCTGAAAAGAGGTCCGCAATTGGTCCACGCTACCGTAGTGGTCCATATGTTCCGGATCTATATTGGTAACGACGCCAACGGTGGCGGGTAGGCGAATGAATGAGCCATCACTTTCATCCGCTTCCACCACCATCCATTCACCTTCGCCCTTTCGGGCATTGGTTCCATAGGCGTTGATGATCCCGCCATTGATAACGGTCGGGTCCATACCGGCCCCATCAAACAGGGCTGCAACCAGAGAGGTGGTGGTGGTTTTGCCGTGAGTTCCGCCGATCGCAACAGACCATTTGAAGCGCATCAGTTCTGCGAGCATCTCGGCCCGGCGCACGATGGGCAGATGTCGTTTTTGGGCCGCAAGATATTCCGCATTGGTTTCGCCAATTGCCGATGAAACCACCACGACAGCCGCATTTTCGAGATTTTCTGCCCTCTGACCGATGAAAACCGGGATACCCAGTTCCTTAAGACGCTGCACATTTGCATTTGCGGCCAGATCACTTCCCTGTACAGAGTAGCCAAGGTTGTGCATGACCTCCGCGATGCCGCTCATGCCAATGCCGCCAATTCCGACAAAATGAATAGTGCCTATTTCAAATGGAAGCGTTCTCATGATCCCACCGACTTGTGAGTAGGATCTGCATCCTGTCCGAAGGGCATTGTTTCAGAGACCTCACGTATCGGACGACGTGCTTCTACATCTTCCAATAAATCCGCGAGGCGGACTGCGGCGCCGGTTCGACCGAAGGCTGCCGCCTTACTTGCCGCTTCGGACAACACGGCTGGGTCGTCAAACAGTTCCGCGATCTTCTTGCTTAGACCCTCTGGCGTTAGCTGAGTCTGAGGAATGAGCCAACCACCGCCTGTCCGGGCAAGGAACGACGCATTTACGGTTTGGTGGTCATCCATTGCGGTCGGCAACGGCACAAAAATCGCCGGCCGGCCAATTGCAGCCACCTCGCAAACCGTGGACGCGCCGGACCGACAGATCACCAAATGCGATTGGGCGATGCGGTCTGGCATATCGTTGAAGAATGGCGAGATTTCAGCATCGATCCCGTCATCGGCGTAGGCTTCCGCAACGCGGCTTTCGTCCTCCGGACGGCATTGCTGAACGACTCTCAAGCGTCTTTTATGTTGATCCGGCAGGAGTGCCAAGGCTTCCGGCACACGGTCGCTCAAGATTCTCGCGCCCTGACTGCCACCGAAGACAAGGACGTAAACCTCATTTGTTTCCGCCAAAGGTGGATAAGGCGTTCCCGCCAGAGCGACTACCGGATCGCGAAGAGGGTTGCCCGTCACCACAACCTTCTTGTTCACCGAAGCAGAAACATCGTCGAACGCACCGAACGTTGAGGCAATTACATTGATACGTGTGGCAATCGCTCGATTAACACGACCCAGAATGGCGTTTTGTTCGTGCACGCAGCGGCGTACCCCAGTCAACATGGCGGCGACCATTGTGGGAAATGAAGGATATCCTCCAAACCCAATCACCACCTTTGGGCGTTCACGCCGCAGGATCCGAAATGCGTCGAAAATGCCAAGAACGATCAGTACAGCCGCCCGCATTCGGCCGAACAATCCGGCGCCGGCAAATGTCGCGGCCCGAATATGCGCCACCTGCGCGCCGGGAAAACTTTGTGCGAAGCCTTCCCCCCGATTGTCAGTGATCAGAATCAAACGGCGTCCCCTGCGCGACATCTCACTTGCAAGCGCTTGGGCTGGAAACAGATGCCCACCAGTACCGCCAGAGGCGATAATGATGGGGGGCAGATCTTTTTGCGACTCTGAACTCATCTGACAAACGATCTTTGAAGGGCCGCGAATGTGCTTCGACGCCGCGTCAAGGCAAGCAGCATTCCCATAGTGATAGACAGAGATAAAAGCGACGAACCGCCATATGATAGGAACGGCAGTGTCATCCCTTTTGCAGGGATCAGGTTAAGATTGACCGCCATATTGATGATGGCCTGCAATGCAAACAGCGACACCAGTCCGCAAGAGGCTATGAAAGTAAACTCGTCGACCTCTTCTAGAGCGCGCGCGAAGACACGCACAACGATGATCGCAAACAAGATCACAATGAAGAGGCAGAGGATAAGACCGTATTCTTCCGCAAGTACAGCAAACACAAAATCCGTATGCGCATCGGGGATGATTTGTTTTATCCGCCCCTCTCCCGGCCCTTTGCCAAGCACCCCACCTTGGGTGAAGGCCTCGAGAGCCTTGTCGACCTGATAAGTATCTCCAGAACCCGGAAACAGAAACCGGTCTACGCGGCTCGTGACATGCGGCACCGTTTGATAAGCCACAAATAATCCGGCAATACCTGTCAGACCGAGACCGGCAATCCATGGCCATGAAATGCCCGCCAAGAAGAACATTATGCCCCAAACCAGCGATACCAGGATCGCTTGGCCGAAATCTGGCTGAAGAACCAACAAGCCTAAGAATACGACGAAAATGGCTGCGGATAGAGTGTTACCCGGAATTCCTTCGTGTTTCTTTCCTTCAGCAAACAACCATGCAGCCAGAACAACAAATGCAGGTTTCACAAATTCGGACGGCTGGATCGTAAAGGAACCGATTGAGATCCATCTTGTCGCCCCTTTGACCTCTGGACCGATCAACAGAGTCAAAACCATCAACATCAAACCCACAACAAACACAATCGCTGCGAGCCGCCTGACACCCCGCACACTCAGTAGCGATATGCCAAACAAGCAGATGAACGTCGGGACAACGAACAAGATCTGACGATAAACAAAATGAAACGAGGTCAGATCCAAGCGATTTGCAACCGGCGGACTGGCAGCCATCGAAAATACGACCCCGCCCAAAATGAGTGTGGACACCACAAGAAGTGAAACGCGGTCGACGGTCCACCACCACTGGCCAATTACACTTCTGTCAGTGCGCGGGACTGTGTTCATGCCGCAGCCCCTCCACGAGTGTTATGTGACATTAGATCTTCGACAGCATCGCGAAACTTATTGCCGCGATCTTCAAAATCTGAAAACTGATCGAACGAAGAACATGCCGGTGACAGCAGAACCACGGGCTCCGTCCGTTGATCTCGTTGTGCATCCTCATACGCGGATTGAACGGCGTTTGTAAGAGCACCCGACAAAACACAGTCGACCGCCCCCTCCAATGAACGAGAAAACTCTTGTGCGGCTTCACCAATCAAATAGGCACGGCGAATATTATCTTTGTGCTGTGTAATCGGTTCAAGTGAGTTCGCCTTCGCACGGCCTCCCGCGATCCAATAGAGGTTTTCGAATGACGCGAGCGCGAAAGCCGCCGCATCCACATTGGTCGCCTTAGAGTCATTTACAAATCGTACTCCGTTCACCAAACCGATAGTCTCTAAACGATGCGGTAGTCCCTGGAAGGATTTGAGGGCGCTTACGATGATATCTCGCGGCACTCCTTCAGCGCGTGCGGCTGCATAGGCGGCAGCTGCGTTTTGCCAATTGTGAGCACCTTTAAGATTCTCACATTCATGAAGGTCTATTACTTCGGCTGATGGGGTTTCGAGGGCGTCGAACAGAATACCGTCAACCACATAAACGCCTTTGCTAAGCGTTTTGCCCACGGAAATCGGTATGACCCGACCAACACCGTTGCGCGAAATATCGCTACAAATTTCTGCTGCATACGGATCATCAACACTGATAATAGCGGTATCGGAGGCGTCTTGATTGGCAAAGATCTTGCGTTTGCTCGATATATATCCGTCCATGCCGCCATGCCGATCCAGATGATCTGGCGAGATGTTCAGCAGCACTGCCGTTCTTGGCTTCAAGCTCGGCGCGAGGTCAAGCTGGTAGGACGAGATTTCCAGTACATAGTGACGTTTGCTTTTGGAAAAATCCGAAAGTGCCAGGACCGGTTCCCCAATATTGCCGCCCACATCGCAAAATGAATGCGCCTCGCGAATAATGTGACCGATCAGCGATGTGGTCGTCGACTTGCCATTTGTACCGGTAATACCGATCAGCAAATCGGACGTCTCGCGCGCACGATATTCGCGTACAAACAACTCAATGTCGCCGATCACTTCGACGTTTTGACTTTGTGCTTTCAAGACAACCGCATGAGGCGCCGGATGGGTTAGCGGTATTCCGGGGCTCAATATGCAAGCGTCAAACGTCGACCAATCTGCCTCGTACAGATTTTCGACAGTCGCACCGACTTCCAGAGCAGCCTTCTGCTGCGCCTCATTGTCGTCCCAAACGAAAACCTTTGCACCGCCCAGCGTAAGGGCTTCCGCCGCAGCCAATCCTGAGCGTGCCAATCCAAATACAGCTACTTTTTTGCCCTCAAACGTACGGATAGGGATCAATCAAGCTACCTCAACTTCAGAGTTGTTAAGCCGATGAGTGCGAGAACGACGGCAATAATCCAAAACCGGATGACGATCGTTGGCTCTGACCACCCCATTTGTTCAAAGTGATGGTGAATAGGCGCCATCCGGAAAACACGTTTACCGGTGAGCTTGAAGGACGCGACCTGGACAATCACCGATACGGCCTCAAGCACAAACAACCCACCGATTATGATGAGAACGAGTTCGTGTTTGGTGGCAACGCTGATGGCACCAACGGCGCCGCCAAGAGATAAAGATCCTGTGTCCCCCATGAACACCATGGCAGGCGGCGCATTGAACCAAAGAAAACCAAGACCGGCGCCGACAATGGCACCGCACAAGATCACCAACTCGTCTGTGCCGCGGACAAAATTTATCTGGAGATAATTTGCAAAGAGCTCATTGCTTGTGAGATAGGCAATCAGGGCAAAACTGGATACCGCAATCATGATTGGAACGATCGCGAGGCCATCCAATCCATCAGTGAGATTCACCGCGTTCGAAGCGCCCACAATGACAAACATCGCGAAGAAGATAAAACCGAACCAAGTGAGGTTGATAAGCAGATCTTTGAAGAAAGGAACAGCTACAGCCGCGCCCAGCTCCGGCCCCATGATCGACTGAAGCCAAACCACCGTTCCAAACGCAAAAAGAAACTGTGATGTCAGCTTGAGACGGCCAGATATGCCATCACTCGATCTTTTGGTCACTTTGAGATAGTCATCGACGAATCCAACAAACCCAAACCCAACCGTGACCAGCAAAACGGCCCAGACATATTGGTTCGTCAGATCAGCCCAAAGGAGCGTGCCAACAAGCACGCCAAAGAGAATGAGAAACCCACCCATCGTGGGCGTACCCTTTTTGGTAAGGAGATGAGACTCAGGCCCTTCCTCTCGGATCGGCTGCCCGGCACTCTGCCGAGACCGCAGGAGGTCGATGATTCTTGGGCCAAAAAAGAGGCTTACAAAAAGGGCGGTCATAACCGCGCCGCCGGTCCGAAACGTCGTGTACTGAAAAACGTTAAAGATGCCGTATTGGTCGCTCAGCGGAAACAATAGATGATACAGCACTGGCTGCTACCCTCCCCCGGTAGAATTGGCACTGGCACCGTGAGACAAAAAGTGCTGCACAATCTTCCCCATCTGACTGCCCAGCGACCCTTTGACCATCACAATATCCCCTGACTTAAGTTCATTGCGAATTGGCTCGATTAGGCCATCAGAGTTTTCTGCATACGCGCCCTGAACACTCTTTGGCAGCGTTTCCCAAAGTGCCGCCATGTGATTGCCACACAGAAACACCTGATCGATGTTTCCACCGACTAATTCCTCACTAAGACCGCTGTGATAGGCCTCCGCTTCCCGCCCGAGTTCGAGCATGTCCCCAAGAACAGCGATACGCCGCCCGCCTTTTTCCGGTGTCGAATCCGACAGGACCCGCAATGCCGCTGCCACGGATGTGGGATTTGCGTTGTAACTTTCATCGATCAGAAGGAACGTTCCACCGTTTAACTCCACCCGATGGCGTGTGCCCCGCCCTTTGGTGGGTTCCAGGCTGCCAAGAGCTTGAGCGGCAGCGTCCACATTCCCGCCCAGCGCGCGGACTGCGGCAAGAACGGCAAGTGAGTTGAGAACAAAATGTCGCCCAGGCAGCGCAACCCGGTATTTTAGTGTATCGCCCAGTATGTCGGCTTCCACATTGCTGCCGTGATCATCACTGTTGCTCGAAACCAAACGTGCTGAGGCCACATCTGCTTCGCCGAAACCAATGATTTCAGTAGAACCGTAACGTTCCGCGTGCTGCTTCACGCGCTCGTAATGGGGCATGTCGGCATTGATGACCGCCGTCCCCCGTGAACGAAATGCGCTGAAGATTTCCGCCTTCTCATCGGCAATGCCATCAACACTGTCGAAGAACTCAATATGCACCGGCTGCACCGTCGTGACGATGGCAACATGTGGCTCGACCAAAGCCACAAGCGGCGCAATTTCACCGGGATGGTTCATACCAACTTCAAAGACGCCAAACTGCGTTTGCGCCGGCATGCGCGCAAGACTAAGTGGCACGCCCCACATATTGTTGTAGGAAGCGGCGGACGCGTGTGTCAGACCTGAAGGCGCTAGTGCCACTTTAAGCGCTTCCTTCGTACTGGTCTTTCCAACACTGCCTGTCACCGCGACGACATTCGCGTCTGTGCGCCGGCGGCTTTCTTTGCCAAGTTCATTGAGTGCGTCAAGAGTGTCTTTCACCCGTACACATGCGCCTTGAACTTCAGGAAGGTCGCGATGGATAAGGGCAGCAGATGCCCCTTTATCGAAGGCATTTTGTACGTATTTGTGACCATCTTGGTTGGGCCCTTCGATTGCCACAAACAAATCACCAGTCTCCACGGTGCGGCTATCTATCGACACACCGCTGGCGGACCAGAACTCCGCGCACACACCGCTTGTGGCACGAATAACGGCTTCCGACGTCCAGAGGTTTTCCGAAGGGTGCGTCATGTCAGCCGCGACTCCGTCGCCGCCTTGCTTATCTCAAGGCGATCATCAAAGTCGATGGTTTGATCTTTAAGAATCTGCCCGGTTTCATGCCCTTTACCGGCGACAACCAGCAAGTCTCCGCTCTGCAACCCCCGCAGCGCCTCTCTGATCGCTTCTGCCCGGTCGCCAACTTCCTGCGCATCGGGAACACCCGCAAGAACGTCCGACCGGATGGCCGACGGGTCTTCTGTACGCGGATTATCATCGGTGATAATCACTTTGTCCGCCAACTCAGCCGCGACGGCACCCATTTGACTGCGCTTACCCCGGTCTCTGTCGCCACCGCAGCCAAACACCACATGCAGCCGCCCCTCTGTATGAGCGCGCAGCGCTGTCAATGCGGCCGTCAAAGCATCGGGTGTGTGAGCATAGTCCACATAGGCAGACGCATTGTTCTTAGTATCGAGAACATGCTCCAAACGTCCCGGAACACCTTCCAGTTGCTCCAAGGCACGGAAAGCGTCAGAGGCTGGCGTTCCGCATGCTATGACCAGCCCTGCGGCAAGTAGCGCATTTGTCGCCTGAAATCCGCCTACCAAGGGCAGGTCGATCTTGATAGGCTGTCCTTTGTAACGAAGACATAGCGTCTGACCGCTACGCGTACGGTCCGTCGACTCGAGGCAGATATCTCTTCCTGTTGATCCAATCGAGATGACTCGATGACCGCGCCCCCAACACAGATTTTCCAGCTCCTCGAAGACATCATTATCGGCGTGCAGCACTGCTGTCTTACCGGGTTCGAGCAACTCTCCAAAAAGTCGAAACTTGGCGTACTGATAAGACTCGAACGTCTCATGGTAGTCGAGATGGTCGCGGCTTAGGTTCGAGAACGCAGCCGCCTTGAGCCGAACACTGTCCAATCGATGTTGCGCAAGACCATGGCTCGATGCCTCCAAGGCAAGATGTGTAATGCCGTGACCGGCAAGCTCGTCCAACGTCTTGTGAACAGCGATCGGATCTGGTGTTGTGTGATGAAGCTTAATTTCTCCACCGCGCCACATCACGCCAAGCGTTCCCATGCTCGCCGCACGCAATCCAACTGCCCACCAAATTTGACGCGCGAAGGTCGCAATGCTGGTCTTTCCGTTTGTCCCCGTAATTGCCGCAACAGATTGGGGTTGCCTGGGATAGAACCGTGATGCGATTTGCGCAAGTTTCAGCCGAGGATTTTCGTCGGGAATAATAATCGCGGACTCGTCCTTAAGCTCGGCAAACGCGCTCTTTGAACACAGAACAGCGACGGCCCCTTTCTTGATCGCCTCTTTTGCATAGAGCGCTCCGTCGGTTTGTGTCCCGGCAAGCGCCGCAAAGAGGAAGCCTGGTTGGACAGCCCGACTGTCTGCCGCGAGCCCGGCAACATCCACTTCCCGCTCTTGCTGAGATAGTGTGAGTGACATGTCGACTTTCACCAACCCGTTCAAATTCATTGCCACCTAGCTACCGAAAGGAGGCTAGGACAGGTTTTTCATCTACGTTGACTGGGTCCATTGGAAACAGGAAACCCAGCCGTTTTATGACATTTCCAACAGTGGGCGCCGCGGTCCAACCGCCCGTTGCGTACCCATAAGTTTCTTTGGTGCCTTTCGGCTCATCCAGCATGACAAAGACCACATATTTTGGATCGTTCATGGGAAAAGCACCCAAAAAGGACGACAATAAGGCTTTGCGCTTATAGCCCTTCGCCCCGGGCTTTTCTGCCGTCCCCGTCTTACCGCCGACATCATAAAGCGGCACATCCGCTTTCCCGCCGGTGCCGTTCTGCACCACGTTGCGCAAAAGCGAACGCACCTGACGGCTTGTTTTTTCGGAAACGACACGGCGCCCATTTGAATTAGATTTGAACGAACGCTTCAGCAGTGTTGGCTTGACCATCGTACCGCCATTGACGAGAGCGGCCGTAGCCGTCGTCAACTGAACCGGGGTCACTGCGATACCGTGGCCGAATGATATCGTCATGGTACTGAGTTCACCCCACCGGTCCGGATACATTGGCGTACCGATTTCAGGAAGCTCGACCGAGGCTTTGTTCAACAAGCCAAGGCTTTTCAGGAAATCTTTCTGACCTGCTGCCCCCACCTGAACCGCCATACGTGCCGATCCGATGTTAGAGGAATGCTGAAAAACCTCAGAAACAGACAACCACCTGTTTTCCGCGTGATAATCATTGATGGAGAATCTCCCCACACGGATCGGTGTTGTTGCGTCATACCTTGTATTCAAGTTTGCGATGCCAGATTCGAGCGCCATCGCAACTGTAAAGGTTTTAAATGTCGACCCCATCTCATACGTGCCGAGCGTCACACGGTTGAACCGCTCATCGGAATTCGACTTGGAAATCTGGTTCGGGTCGAAATCGGGCAGCGACACCATGGACAGTAGCTCGCCAGTGTGGACATCCATGATCAGGCCGGCCGCTGCCTTCGCGTCAAACTGTTGCATGGATTTCGAAAGCTCATCGGTCAACGCATGTTGCGCCCGAAGGTCAATGGATAAGCGCAAAGATTGACCGTCGCGCGCCAAATCTTGGAGCGCGTCGTCCATGGTTCTTTCGATGCCGGCTATCCCACGATTGTCTACGTCGACATAGCCTAGAACATGCGCTGCCACAGCGCTGTTCGGATAGACGCGTTGCGATGCCAACCGAAAACCGATACCCGGCAAACCAAGACGGTGGACTTCTTGTTGTTGCTTAGGGGTAATGTCGCGCTTGATCCATACAAACGCACGTCCACAGGAAAGACGCTTGATCAGCCTATCGAGTTGGAGTTCCGGGAAGACGCCGTTCAACTTCGTAGCGGTTTCGTAAGCGTCCCAGACTTCTCGAGTGTCCGCAAACACAGAGGGAACCGCCAAATTTGTGGCAAGCACGTCACCGTTTCGGTCCGTTATCTCTGCCCGGTCGATTGACTCATCACGAATCTGGCTGCGCGCATACGATACTTCCGCACTCTTGAAGACGGTAAGGTCTACGAGCCGCAACGCGAGAACAAGGAAACAGCAGATGAAGACGACCGCGATGACGAAAACTCGATCGCGGCCGCTTTGCACCATCTGTTTACGCTCCCCATCCAAGAGCACTTTTCGAGCGCTCATCGCGGCCCGTCGCCCACCATCCGTGGCCGGCACATGAACACCCGATGTCTGGAGTCCAGCACTATGTGAATGCGGTTTCGTCACGGCCGTGTTCCTTCGTTAGTGTTTGTCGGTTTTGGACGGGGCAGCTCACCGAAGGCATCAACGGCTTCACCGATCTCCGCTTCCACTTTGAATGGGACCCGCGCAGCAATCTCGTCGGCCGCAACGATTTGCGACAGACTCATGGTCTGCAAATCCGGCCGCTTATCGGCGAGGCTTTTGAGCCGCTCTGGCCGCGTCAAGTAGTTCCATTCGACATTGGTGACACGAAGGCCCTCCATCTCCAGCGAAATATTGCGATTCAACGTATCGAGACGATCGCCCTTACCCTGCGTGTCGTACTTAATGGCGTAACTCAGACACGCCACTCCGATCGCAAGCGAAACCATCACAATATTTACGACACGAAACATTATACAGCCCTCTTAGTGGGTAGATTGCTGATACCTAACTCATCCAAATTTAAGTCGAACGGTTTTGCCTGGGTTCGGTACGCTACGCGAAGCCTTGCCGATCTTGCGCGACTGTTTTTCGAAATTTCATCTGCATGCGGCTTAATTGCGCTTCGGCGCCTTAGCACGAAGGAAGGCTCTCTTTGATTCTGCAATGGGGGCTGGTGACGAGATACAGAACTGTTCTGACCCGAACGAATGGCAAGAAACCGCTTGACCAAACGGTCTTCCAAGGAATGAAACGATACGACCGCCAAACACGCATCTTCTGCCAAGATCCGTTCGGCAGCAGCCAAACCGTTAGCGAGTTCATGAATTTCGTCGTTGACGAAAATCCGCAAAGCCTGAAACGTCTTTGTTGCGGGGTGTATCTTGCGCTTTGAATGCTTGCGGCCAATGGTTTCCTCAACCAGGCCCGCAAGTTCCAATGTCGTTTTGATAGGGGCTCCATCCCGGCGCCGAACAATCTCTCGAGCCAATCGGCGTGCCGCTCTTTCCTCTCCATACTGATAAAAAATATCGGACAGCTCTTCTTCAGGATATTCATTGACGACGTCGGCGGCAGTCATCCCGGACTTCGACATTCTCATGTCGAGAGGGGCATCTTTTTGAAACGAAAAACCGCGCGCACCATCATCAAGCTGAACGGATGAAACGCCCACATCCAATGCAACGCCATTGACCTCGTTCAATCCGAGAGATTTGGCAATGCTCTCCATGTCAGAGAATTTGCCCGCGACAATTCTGAATCTGCGCGGATACTGTTTTTCAAGCTGCGTCCCGGCAGAAATGGCGTCTGGATCGTGGTCGATTCCAATCACATCGCACGTGTCGCAAGCTGCTAAGATGGCTTTCGAATATCCGCCCCGACCGAATGTTCCATCTACGTAGGTTGCCCCATCGGCAGGCACCAACGCGTCCAGCACTTCAGCGAGCAACACCGGTATATGTTGATGGGAAGCCGTACTCATGACACCCCTCCCGGCTGGCTCGAACGGCCACCCAACACACCATGGCCCTGTCGGGCTTTTTCCGTATCACTTGCCTGCAATGGCTCATAGGCCGACGGGTTCCAAAGCTGGAATTTCAGGCCCATACCCACAAAAGAAACGAAGTCGCTAATGCCCGCATGGTCCATAAAGGCCTGCGGCAGCTTGATCCTGCCTTCATTGTCAAATGACAGCTCGACAGAACCCCCAAGAATACATCTGACCAGCGTGTCATATTCTTCCGAAAACGGATCAAGGTCGCCGATCCGGCTCTCGATCTTTTCCATCAAAGTGGGGCCGAACGCTTCCAAGGCAGTCTGATTGAAGGATTTGAAGCAGTAGAAATGGTTCGCGCCCTGCAGAGCAAGCGCCTGACGGAATGGCGCGGGAACGGAGACTCGCCCTTTGCCATCAATCTTGTTGGTCACGGTGGAGACAAACGTCCTCACTGACCCCGAGACCCCCATACCTAGAAACCAAATCAATATCGGCGTTCTAAGTGTTTCGAACGCCGACCTCCCAAAAGGCGCCAACAGGCACCCAACCCAACAACATTGGGATGATTTGGGATATCATGGGTATTCATGTCCCGTCAATACTGCGATTCCAAGAATTCGTTGAAATTCAGGCAGTTATCGGACATTGCTAAAAAGCATCAAGCAAGAACATCTGTAGAACTTTTAAAGAACAAACCTTTTGCAAACACCATATGTGGGGTCTCGACCCATGGGAGCCCATGTATGGAGGAAATTACCAAATAAAGTCGGTTTGAACGCATTTAGCGGCGTTAAGAGTGCGTTATGAACAATTAACGCCGTGTTAATGCGCATTTTCGATTGAAAGCTGCCAGATGGCCTGTAAGCCGGGTTCTGTACTCCTCTGGCCATCATGCCAATGGAGCGATGATCATTCCTCTAGGCTGCGCGTTACCCCGCAGCTCACGCGACCTACCCGGACAGCAATCCGGAAACTGACATATGCTGTCCCTATTTGGTCTTGCTCCCGGTGGGGTTTACCGTGCCCGCCCCGTTGCCGTTGCGGCGGTGCGCTCTTACCGCACCCTTTCACCCTTACCGGCGATGCCGGCGGTTTGCTTTCTGTGGCACTTTCCCTGGGGTCGCCCCCGCCGGGTGTTACCCGGCACCGTGTTTCCGTGGAGCCCGGACTTTCCTCTCCCCTAAAGGGCAGCGATCATCCGGCCATCTGGCGCACTGAACCTGGCAAGCCAGACCCTAGGCGTCAACCTGTTCTAGCAAAGACCTCAAAACGGACTGCGTTTCCGCATCCGCGATCCCGTCCACCAAGGTTGGTCGAAAATGCCGCTGAAATGCCGTCACGACCGCCTGTGTTGTCGCGTCATAGAGACCATGTACCTGAAGGCCATATCCGTACTGCTCGAAAGAAGACTGAAGATCACGGACCTTTGGTGTGGAACTCATAGGATCGAGAGCCTCAACATCCAATGGCCCAACAGCATCAGGCCAAATACCTATGCCCTCCGACGCGAAGCGTTGCCAAGGAAACAACTCGCCAGGATCCATTTTGCGAAGCGGAGCAACATCTGAATGCGCAATGACATTGCGCGCGGGTACAGGATGTCTCTGCAAAACGTCCTTACACAAATTAATTACAGAAACCAACTGTGCCTCAGGGAATTTCACATAGCCGAATTCATGACCGGGATTGGCGATTTCGATTCCAACCGACGCCCCATTTATGTCCGTTTCTCCCCGCCAATGAGAAACGCCGGCGTGCCATGCACGCTTGGTTTCAGGCACATGCTGATAGATTTGCCCGGACTCATCAACTGTGTAGTGAGCGCTCACCTTTGCTTCCGGATCCGTCAACCTCTCAACAGCAGCTTCAGCCGACGTCATACCTGTGTAGTGCAAAATAAGATGATCTACCGTGCGCCCCTCCGCGCGGTCATCGCAGTTTGGCGACGGACGTTCAATGAACTTAAGCTCTTCCGTCATGGCAATGGATCCGATTCTCTCAAATCATCCGTACGCAGTGTAACAATAGTAACACCAACAAGCGTAATGGCACTTCCAATCAGCATTCGGGCCGTAAGTTGATCCCCCAGAAGCAGGAAGCCAAAGAATATCGTGAAGATTGGTGCCAAAAGCGTAAACGGCGCCAACACAGTCACTTCGTATCTTTGAACCATCCAATAAAATCCGGCATGCGCCACCAGACTAGAGAGAAAAGCGCCATAAAACAAAATCATCCAAATGCTAAACGACGCCCCAGAAAATGCTTCGATCTGGCCTGTTTCAAAAACCAAAGAGAGCAAGAACAGAATGGGGGCTGACACGACGGCAACCCATGCTTGGAGTTCAAATACACCAACCCCATCAAGCCGGCGCATAAGTACCATGGCCATGGCGTGGGAAAACGCACCGCCAATCGCGAGGGTCAAACCACCGAGATAGGCAACCACCCTTGGGTCGAACGAAAAGAGCATGACACCGCCGAATGCCAGCAAAATACCCGACCAACGGCGCCAGCGAACCACTTCACCTAAGAAGAAGATGGAAAGAATGGTCGCAAAAGGAACCGACAGCTGAGCTGCCACAGCAATCGGAGCCACATCCCCAGAAATCGCAAGGCCCGAAAAGAACAAAGAAAATTCGAGCCAGCCTACCGTTGATGCGATCGCGATAATCAATGGCATCTTGCCGGGATGCCACCTAAGAAAAGGGATCAGCACCAATCCGACCAAAAGAAATCTAGCGCTTGTGAATATAAGAGGGGGGACGGAATCAAACGCCACTTTCATGATGATGGGCGCAAAGCCCCACAGAAAGGTGATCACGACCATGAACAGGAGATGCGGCAATGGCATGAGTTAGAATGTCCTGAAGAAGCTGACGAACAATCGACAGACGGGCAACGAGATCGGCCGGCTATCCGGTGCGGTCTTTCATGATCACATCATACGCGGCATTGATTGCTGCGAGCTTCTCGTTCGCAAGCTCGACAAATTCTTCAGGAACACCACGCGCCATCAGGCGGTCAGGGTGATTTTCTTGAACCAGCCTCTTGTAGGCCCGTTTCAGATCCTCGTCGGAAATCGAGTAGTCCACTCCCAAAATGAGGTATGGATCCGCCTCATCCGGGCCGAGGTGACTTGCTTTGATTCGGGCGAATTCACCATCCGAAAACCCAAAGATTTCAGCAACACTTTGCAAATACAATAATTCGTTCTCGTGGAACACACCGTCCGCTTTGGCGATATGAAAAAGACCATCCAAAACGTCTTCGAGAATGCCGGGATTGCTCTTGAACAAGTTGGCGATCTGACGCGCATAAGCGTCAAACCCGGCCACATCTTGCCGAGCAAAATTGAAAACCCGCTCCACATTGCGGTATTCAGATTGCTTGACGTCGAACACTTCGCGGAAAGCTTCCACCTCGTCGGCGGTCACAACCCCGTCGGCTTTTGCCATTTTGGCGCTAAGCGCGATGAAGCCAATGGTAAACGCGACCTGCTTTTGGCCGCCGGATGCTTCTTGGTCGGATCCAATGTCGATCCCCAATTGCGCAGCCGCATGGCCAATAAGGTTGCCAAGCGGACTTCCAGCCGCCAGTCCCGCGACAGCGTCGGCGATTTTTCCCCAAACAGACATTCGGCTATGTCTACCTCAATCTGCATTCAATTTCGACTGAGCGCATTGCCTCAGTTAAGGGCGCATGCCACACCTTGTTAACCGTAAACCGCCAAACAACCGGATTGAGAGACGATGCCCCCAATCGACGGAAAATGGGAATTTTGGATTGACCGAGGGGGTACTTTTACGGATGTGGTCGCCAAAGACCCGACCGGCACCATTAGCGTTAGAAAACTGCTTTCACAGAATCCCGAGCAATACGAAGACGCGGCCCTCGCCGCCATAAGGCAGTTCCTTGATGTTCCCAATGGCTCTCCTATTCCCTCGTCAAGAATCAATGCCGTCAAGATGGGAACGACGGTTGCCACCAATGCCCTTCTGGAAAGAAAGGGCACGCCGACCGTCCTCGTCACGACGCGCGGCTTCGCCGATTCTCTCCGTATAGGCTACCAAAACCGGCCGGATCTATTTGCACTCAAAATTGAGCTGCCCGACATGCTTTACGCCGAAGTGATCGAAGCTGATGAGAGGGTTTCTGCACACGGACAAGTCCTTCGAGAATTAGATACAGATTGCCTTACGGAAAAACTGCAAAAAACTTTCGACGAGGGCTATCGCTCAGCCGCAATCACTTTCATGCACAGCTACAAAAATGGTGCGCATGAACAAGCTGCAGCAGAGATCGCCAAAAATATCGGCTTCACGCAAATATCCTGCAGCCACCAAGTGAGCCCTTTGATGAAATTGATTGGCCGCGGTGACACTACGGTTGCCGACGCCTACCTGACGCCCGTGTTGCGCGCCTACATCGATACGGTTGAAGCCGATATCCAGGGCTCTTCGGAATTCTCGTCACTGTTTTTTATGCAGTCTAACGGTGACTTGACCGAGGCTGACCAATTCCAAGGAAAAGACGCCATTCTCTCCGGTCCTGCGGGAGGTGTCGTCGGCGCAGTGAAATGCGCAGAGGCATTGGGACTGGATAATCTAGTCGGCTTCGATATGGGCGGAACGTCTACAGACGTTTGGCATTATGCGGGTCAATACGAGAGGACGCTCGAGACGATCGTTGCCGGCACCCGAATCCGAGCCCCCATGATGCAAATTCATACTGTGGCCGCAGGAGGCGGATCTATCTTAAAGTTCGATGGCGCAAGACTTCGCGTGGGCCCGGAATCGGCTGGCGCCACTCCTGGACCGGCTTGCTATCGCCGTGATGGCCCGCTCGCCGTTACTGACGCAAACCTTATGACCGGCAGGATTCAGCGAAGCCAGTTTCCAAACATTTTTGGTCCGAACGGCGACCAGCCGTTGGACCAGGAAATTGTAGCGAGGAAGTTTGAAGACCTCGCAAGCAAAACCGACGGTCGGTACACGCCCGAAGAAATCGCGGAAGGCTTTACGCAAATCGCCGTACAAAACATGGCGCAGGCTGTAAAAAAGATATCAGTCCAACGCGGGCACGACATTACCAATCACACGCTGATTTCTTTCGGCGGGGCCGCTGGCCAATTGGCATGTCAGGTCGCAGATGCACTAGGCATCGAGTCGATCTTTGTCCATCGAAATGCGAGTGTTTTGTCTGCATACGGTATGGGCTTAGCAGATATTGGCGCCCATAGAGAACAGGCAGTTGAAGCGCCGCTTTCGAAGGATTCGGTGAAGCATGGTGAGCAAGTCTTCGCGGAGATGCAGTTGCTAACAATTGCAGAGGTTGAGCGCCAAGGTGTCAACCGCGCAAACATCGAACATAAGAGAAGGGCCTATCTGAAATACTCCGGAACCGATAACGCCCTTGAGATCCCCTTTAGTACTGTTGACGAGATGCGTGTGGTTTTTGAAGAACGCCATCGTTCTCAATTCGGATTTGTTGATCCATCAAAGCCGCTCATTCTCGAAGCCGTTTCTTTGGAGACTGTAGGAAAGACTCTTTCAAACCTCGATCACAGCGGCGGCGACAATAACACCACTGAACGTGACCAAATCGAAAGCCATCAAACCGGGGCTCTTTACACAAACGGAAAATGGGAGAATGTGCCCATCCTCAATCGTGACGCCTTGCCTGTTGGAACCGAAGTCACAGGTCCCGCTCTCATCGTGGACCCTCTCAGCAGTTTCACTTTGGAAACCGGATGGCAGGCACGCATAGATCGCGACAATATTCTTTTGTCGCGCTCAACCCCAACCGCTACTGACCGCAAATTGGATACGGCTGTTAGCCCAATCATGCTGGAGATATTCAACAGCCTTTTCATGAGCATCGCGGAACAGATGGGCTACGCTTTGGAAAAGACGGCACACTCCGTCAACATAAAGGAACGCCTCGATTTCTCATGTGCTTTGTTCGATGCAAACGGAAATCTGGTTGCGAACGCCCCGCACATGCCGGTCCATCTTGGCTCTATGGGTGAAAGCGTAAAATCGGTTATCCGAGCCGTTGGCGACCAACTTAAGACCGGAGACGTATATGTCCTAAACAACCCGTACAATGGCGGGACCCATCTGCCCGACATCACAGTGGTCACGCCAGTGTTCGATGACGCAGACGATGAAATCATTTTTTACGTGGCGGCGCGTGGCCACCATGCCGACGTCGGCGGGATGACACCTGGTTCTATGCCCGCACATTCAAAAACAATCGAAGACGAAGGTATTCTGATCGACAACTTCCTCCTTGTGAAGAATGGGTATTTCAGAGAGGAAGAGCTTGTTGCATTGCTGACCTCCGGCAAGCTGCCTGCGAGGAACCCTGCACAAAATGTAGCAGACTTGAAGGCACAGGTGGCAGCTTGTCAGAAAGGTACTGACGAACTGAACGCCCTCGTTTCCACTTATGGGCTTGACGTGGTCCAAGCCTATATGCGGCACGTGCAAAATAATGCGGAGGAATCCGTACGGCGGGTGCTGGACAAACTCCAAGACGGTTCCTTTGAACTTGTGACGGACAATGACGATCGAATTCGCGTTGAGATCACCGTCGACAAAGAGAAGCGCGAAGCGAAGATCGATTTCACAGGGACCAGCAGCCAAACAGCATCAAACTTCAATGCACCCTCTGCGGTTACAAGGGCGGCCATTCTTTATGTGTTTCGTTGCCTGGTGGGGGAAGACATTCCGCTCAATGATGGATGCCTCAAGCCACTGAACATCATAATTCCGAAGAACTCGCTGTTAGATCCCTCTTTCCCGGCGGCTGTCGTTGCCGGCAATGTAGAAACAAGCCAAGCTGTAACCGATGCACTTTTCGGGGCCTGTGGCGTCATGGCCGCTGCTCAGGGCACGATGAACAATCTGACATTCGGAAATGATCGTCACCAATATTATGAAACCATTTGTGGTGGATCTGGCGCTGGAAATGGATTCGATGGCACCAGTGCGGTCCACACACACATGACGAACTCGCGCCTAACCGACCCGGAAGTATTAGAGTTCCGTTTCCCCGTTCTTCTGGAGTCCTTTGCCATTCGGCCCGGCTCTGGCGGGGGCGGACAATACAAAGGCGGCGATGGGGCGCTTAGAGACATTCAATTCCTAGAAGACATGGACGTGTCATTACTTTCGTCGCGAAGGTCGACCGTCCCGTTTGGTTTGAATGGTGGCGGCAAAGCTTTGTCCGGATCAGCAATCATTGTTCGGTCAAACGGTACTGAAGAACGTATGGAAGCCTGCGATCACGTTGCCGTTCGGTCCGGCGACCGCATTGTTATTTCGACGCCGGGCGGTGGAGGATTCGGCTCCGCGAACAGCTGACGTCAAATTGCACCTCATTGACGCCAATTTCCGCAAAAAGTGTATCTTGTGCGCAGCCTTTATCAAAATAAGCGATAGTGTCATAACAGTTTCACCGAGCAAAAGTGACGGAGCTTCACTTTTGCATTTGAAAAAAAGCAAAACAATTTCAAGTGGCTAGAGCTATTTCTAACACTTGCGTGCACAAAACGAGTCGGATTGCCTAACACATTGCTAACCAACCACTTCGAATTGTCGCAACGCAGCAACGAATTTTGTTTGCCACCAACAAATTTGACGGCACAATCCGCGCCAACCCAAACCTCAGAAGGGTATAGCGACATGGACCTCGGTTATATTGCCACTGGCTTTGTGTTTGCGTTTATTGGTGCGATCGTGATGGGAGTTTTGTGAGAACTCTTTGACGGATTGCCCCTACTCGCTCGAATATTGAGGGACAGAAGGGGTAAAAGAATTTGGGCGGCGCTCACAAGAGCGCCGCCCTTTCGATTCTATATCTGCCATCTAGAATCAGTTGGCCTTAGGTACGTAATTCAAAATTGGCGCAAGCCATCGTTCCATCTCGTGCTTCGACTTGCTTTTGCGTTTTGCATAGTCGGCCACTTGATCTTCTTCAATCTTCCCGACACCAAAATAGTGACTTTCGGGATGAGAGAAATATAGTCCGCTCACCGATGACCCGGGCCACATCGCAAAACTCTCTGTCAAGCTGATGCCGGTATTTTTCTCCGCATCCAGCAGGCGGAAAAGCGTTTCTTTCTCCGTGTGATCGGGCTGGGCAGGATACCCAGGCGCCGGCCTGATGCCCTGGTACTTCTCGGCAATCAGATCATCAACTGCCGTTTCTTCATCGGCCGCATAACCCCACAATTCCTTGCGGACCCGTTCATGCATTCTTTCGGCAAAAGCTTCGGCCAGTCGATCACATAGCGCCTTTACCAAAATCGCCGAATAGTCATCGTTCTGATCTTCAAATCGCTTCGCAACCTCATCCTCACCAATGCCGGCCGTCACGGCAAAACCGCCGACGAAGTCCTGCAATCCGGTTTCCTTAGGCGCGACGAAATCAGAAAGCGCTAGATTGGCACGGCTTGAGCGGCGAACCATTTGTTGCCGAAGCGTATGAAGAGTGGCGGTCGGGTTCTCACGGTCATTGCCTGCATAGACATCTATGTCATCACCGACTGCATTTGCAGGCCAAAGACCAACGACGCCCTTTGCCGTTACCCATTTTTCTTCGATGAGACGGGCGAGCATAGCTTGCGCATCGGCAAAAAGCGTTCTGGCAGCTTCGCCTATCTTTTCATCGCCCAGAATTTGCGGATATTTTCCCGCGAGTTCCCAAGACTGGAAGAACGGGGTCCAGTCGATATATGCAGCAAGCTCTTTCAAATCGTAATCATCGAATACCGTCAAACCGAGATTGTTCGGCACCGGAGGGACATACCCTGCCCAATTCACATCCATTCGATTCGCGCGCGCGTCACTCAATTCCTGACGCTTCGAGTTGGAATTAGCCGCTGCGTGGCTTTCCGCAATCTTCCGGTACTCTGTTTTGATTTCTTCTATGTAATTGGTGCGCTGATCTTCAGCCACCAAACTCGATGCGACACCTACGGCCCGTGACGCATCGGTGACATAGACTGCCTGACCGCGACCATAATTCGGATGAATCTTCACGGCCGTATGGACCCGGCTTGTGGTCGCCCCGCCAATCAGCAACGGAATATCAAAGCCTTCCCGTTCCATCTCCGCCGCCACATGACACATTTCATCCAGACTTGGCGTGATCAAACCAGACAGCCCGATGATATTGACATTGTGCTTCTTCGCTTCATCGAGGATTTTTTGCGCAGGCACCATGACACCAAGATCGATTACCTCGAAGTTGTTGCACTGAAGCACAACACCGACAATGTTCTTGCCGATGTCATGCACATCGCCTTTAACGGTGGCCATGAGAATCTTGCCAGCGCTTTGAGGTGCTGAATCTCCGGCCCGAGCTTTCTCCTCTTCCATAAAAGGAATGAGATGCGCCACGGCTTGTTTCATCACACGCGCGCTTTTCACCACCTGCGGCAGAAACATCTTACCTTCGCCAAATAAATCACCGACCACGTTCATGCCACCCATTAAAGGACCTTCAATAACATGAAGGGGGCGCTCAGCTTCTTGGCGTGCTTCTTCCGTGTCTTCGATGATGAATTCCGTGATTCCATTGACCAGCGCATGCTTCAACCGTTCTGTGACAGTACCTTCGCGCCATGTAAGGTCTTCGACTTTCTTTTTCTTGCCTTCTCCACGGAATTGTTCCGCCACATCCAAAAGACGTTCTGTGGCGTCGTCTCGCCGGTTCAAAAGAACATCTTCTACCCGATCGCGCAGTTCCGCAGGAATGTCTTCGTAAATCGTTAGCTGGCCGGCGTTTACAATCCCCATGTCCATTCCAGCTTGAATGGCGTGATACAAAAAGGCCGCATGCATGGCTTCGCGCACAGGCTCATTGCCGCGGAAAGAGAATGAAAAATTCGAGACGCCACCGGAAACATGAGCATGCGGTAATTCTGTACGTATCCTTTTTGTGGCTTCAAGAAAGTCCACGCCATAATTGTTGTGTTCTTCAATACCGGTCGCCACCGCGAAAATATTGGGATCAAAAATGATATCTTCCGGCGGGAAACCAACTTTCTCCGTTAACAGATCATAAGATCGTTTCACGATCTCGAATTTGCGTTCTGCCGTATCCGCCTGCCCCACTTCGTCAAACGCCATGACGACAACGGCGGCGCCATACTTCTTCACAAGAGCCGCTTGCTCAAGAAAGGGCTCTTCACCTTCTTTAAGGCTGATTGAGTTCACAATCCCTTTGCCTTGAACGCATTGCAAGCCAGCTTCGATGATCTCCCACTTAGAGGAATCAATCATGATGGGGACGCGTGCAATGTCAGGCTCCGACGCAATGAGATTCAGGAACTTCGTCATCGCCCCCTTACTATCGAGCATCCCTTCATCCATATTGATGTCGATAATCTGAGCGCCATTGCTCACCTGACCGCGCGCCACATCCAACGCTTTTTCATAGTCGCCATTCGTGATCAGTTTTCGAAATCGCGCGGAACCGGTCACATTAGTACGTTCACCAACATTTACGAAATTGGTATCCGGACCAACCTCAAACGGCTCAAGACCCGAAAGATGGAGACGCCGAGGAAGGTCAGAAGGGGCCCTTGGAGGCAAATCGCCGACAGCGCTAGCGATCGCTTCAATGTGTTCGGGCGTGGTACCACAGCAACCACCTACTATGTTCAATAGGCCGCTTGAAGCGAATTCATGTAGCATGCCGGCCATATCATCCGGCGTTTCATCATAACCCCCAAACTCATTTGGAAGCCCCGCATTGGGGTGCGCACTCACATTCGTGTTTGCCACGCGCGCTAGATCGGCCACATGCGGGCGCATTTCTTTTGCGCCAAGCGCGCAGTTCAATCCGATACTGAAAGGCGTCACATGACGTACGGAATTCCAGAAAGCTTCGGCAGTTTGACCGGAAAGCGTTCGACCGGAAAGGTCGGTAATCGTTCCGGAAATCATGATCGGCAATCGATATCCAATTTCCTGAAATACCTCTTCCACCGCGAAAAGAGCTGCCTTTGCGTTCAACGTATCGAATATGGTTTCCACCAAGATAATGTCAGAACCACCCTCGATAAGAGCATGAGTCGCATCCTTGTAAGTGGAGCGAAGATCTTCAAAGGTCACATTGCGCAGGCTTGGGTCATTGACGTCAGGCGAAATCGAGGCTGTCCGATTGGTTGGCCCCAAGACCCCCGCCACAAATCTTGGCCGTTCCGGATTTTGAGCGGTCACAAGATCGCAAGCTTCTCTTGCCAGCCGTGCACTCTCAAAATTCAATTCGTGGACAAGGTGCTCCAGGGCATAATCAGCTTGAGAGATCGACGTGGCGTTGAACGTATTGGTTTCGACGATATCCGCACCGGCATTCAAGTATTCCGTATGGATTTCCCGAATAATGTCCGGTTGCGTAATCGACAAAAGGTCGTTGTTACCCTTGAGGTCGTCGGGGTGGTTCCCAAACCGTTCCCCGCGATAGGCTGCTTCGTCGGGCGAATATCCCTGAATCATTGTCCCCATCGCCCCATCCAAAATCAGAATGCGTGATTGGACCGCTTTAAGAAGCGCATCAGTTGTTTTTTGATGATTAGACATATTTCCGTCCGAGCTATTCGTCAGAAGGCTGATCTTTTGCCCTGACACCCAAGATGTGGCAAATGGCAAACGTTAGGTCAGCTTTGTTCATTGTGTAGAAGTGAAATTGATCGATCCCTGCGGCTCTCAGCCTGAGGCATTGTTCGACCACAAGCGAAGCGGCAACGAGTTTTCGCGTTTCCGGATCTTTCTCCAGACCCGTGAAAAGCTCTATCAGCCATTTTGGAACAGACGCACCGGCAGACTCCGCCATACGCCGCACACCCTTAAACCCGTTCACCGGCATTATTCCCGGGACGATTGGAATCGTTATGCCTTCCGCATGAACACGATCCATAAATCGCAGGAATACGTCGGGATCAAAGAAAAACTGAGTAATTGCCCGATCCGCCCCCGCATCGATTTTTCGTTTCAAAATTTCGATGTCGCTTTGTGGCGTTTGGGCATCCGGATGTTGTTCGGGATAACACCCCACGCTTACTTCAAAGTCGCCAATCTTCTTAATGCCTTCGATGAGCTCCGGACTGCCCGCATAGCCGCCTGGATGGGGTTCATAACGCGTGCCAATGCCGGTGGGCGGATCACCCCGCAATGCCACGATATGACGAACGCCTGCATCCCAATAAGATTGCACCACTTCGTCGATCGAACCGCGTTCCGCCCCCACACATGTCAAATGGGCGGCTGGTTTGAGGGACGTTTCGTCGACAATGCGTTTCACCGTTGAATGGGTGCGTTCCCGCGTGGATCCGCCAGCGCCGTATGTAACTGATACAAAGTCAGGATACAGAGGTTCCAACCGCTTTATTGCAAGCCATAATTTCTCTTCGAGCTCATCCGTTTTGGGCGGAGAAAACTCAAACGAAACTTTCAGATCCGCATCAGAGCTGAAATTCTTCGACAACAGGCCATTGTGCCCATGCTGTTCGAGCAGAGTGGTTTCAGTTTGGCTCATGACGTCTGCTCCAATGATTGTCCGGCCTTAGCCTGTTTTTTCTGATGGCCCAGCCACAAGGTGACGGTCAGCTTCTCGCCGGGTGCGGATGCTGTTTTATCGGCAACCAAGTGCTGCGTCTCGATAGCTTCAAGGCCGAATTCCTCTAGCCAGCTTGAAATTTCGTCTTCTTCGAACCCGAGCCGGCGATGCGCGTGTTCATCACGGAGAAATTCCACATCATGAGGCGCAAAATCCGCGATCAACAATCGACCACCGGGTTTTAAAACCCGAACCGCTTCCGCAAGAGCACTGGCTGGCTCTTCCAAAAAGTGAAGAACATGATGGACCGTCACCAGATCGGTGCTATCGGACTCGAACGGCAATGCATAAAGATCCGCGAACCGAACATACGCGTTGGTCAACCCCGCGCGTTCCAAATTCGAACGCGCGACGCCAAGCATCTCATGACTAAGATCGATCCCGATTCCTTCTTCATACCGGTCAGCGAAAACCTCCAGAATACGGCCGGTCCCGGTGCCGATATCTAAGAATTGATCAACACGCGCGCCGCCGAGCATCTCTGCCATTGCGGCCTCAACATCGGCCTCAGGAATGTAAAGAGATCGAATGCGGCTCCATTCCTCGGCGTTCCGCGCAAAGTAAGCCGCCGCTTCGGCAGCTCTTTTTTGCTTTACGGCTTCCAACCGGTCCAAATCCCGCAGCACCGTGATATCATTCTGGGGAACGAGATCGACCAGGGCCGCCGCAAGCATCGACGGCAAATATTCTTTCGACGTGTGATCGGGATCTCCCTTACTCAGCACTTTGGGAGGCCGCACCAATTTGTAGAAGACCCACGCACCCTCCCGAAAACGGGAGATCAGCCCAGCTTCTGTTAACAGTTTGAGGTGACGGCTTACGCGCGGTTGGCTTTGTCCCAGTATCTGCGTGAGGTCGGATACACTGAGCTCGGTTTTGGAAAGCAAATTCAGCAATCGTAACCGGGTTGGTTCACCTGCAGCACGGAGGCCGGATATCAATTCTTCCATGGTCGCAAGGGTCCAAAATGAGCACGAAAAATTATATAAACATATCTTTATGTGCTTATCTAGCACAAAATCGCTAATTTTTGCTTATGTGTCGGCTGGGGCTATTCGGCAACAAATGCCGTGAAATTGATCTTTAAGGTGTTTGCCCTGTCTAGTCGGCGATGTTTGAATATGTTAACCAAACGGCATTAAACCACGAGACTAAGAGTACTTTGGGTGCGCTTAGCTTCTGGGACAGTGGCCGTTACTTATTCTTTTGATCGGCACCATTACGTCTCGTGGTGATTGGGGAGTTTCAGAACAGTATGGATTTACGGCGTTTCGGCGGTCCGATAGGGACAGTTCTGGCTGATTTTGTTTCAAAATCCAGCAGATCGACGATAGCAGTTGTTTTGGCAAGCTCACTGCTGCTAGGGGCTTGCTCGTCGACGCGCATGACGGAATCGGATCTCGAAATCAGCGATCCGTATGAAGGCTTCAATCGCTGGTCCTATAACTTTAATCAGAGACTGGACAAGTTCATATTTGGCCCAATCGTGGTCGGGTATTCGACGATCTTTCCCCGTCAGATCCGCAACCGATTTCGGAACGTGCTGAACAACGCAGATACGCCTGTTATCCTGGCGAATGATCTCCTCCAGACGGAATGGGGAAGGGCTGGCACCACGATCACGCGGTTTGGCATTAACTCCACGGTTGGCCTTGGTGGCATGTTCGATGTGGCCGGTAAAATGGGCTACGAATTTCACCGTGAAGATTTTGGCCAAACATTAGCTGTTTGGGGCGTCGGTAGCGGTCCTTACTTCTTTCTCCCTTTTCTTGGCCCCACGACTTTGAGAGATGGCGTTGGAATAGCTGTCGATACGGCATTTGACCCCATCACCTATATCGACTGGGATGATATGCAGCTTATTTGGGTGCCGCTTGCGATCACCGGCGTAGACGGCATCGACGCTTATTCTCGCGCCCGGCCAGGCCTGAAGCAAATTGAGGAAACCTCGCTCGATCCCTATGCGTCGCTGCGAAGCCTCTATCAGCAAAGCCGGCGTGATGCTATTTTGAATGGCGCAACAAGTTTTGAGGACCTGCCATCGTTTGACGATGGTGCAGATGGCGAATTCGAATCCTTCGACAACGACAGCCCTCCGCCTCAGTAAACAATTTGTTCATTCTGCAGTCAGCTTACATCTGACAGTCTGCGTTCCTATGTAGGGCGCAGTGTAGAAGCGCAAGTGAGGTTAACGATGAGTTTCTTGAAGCAAAGTGCCTTGGGCGCTTTACAATTCCGAATGACCCTATTGTTTGCCTTTGTCGTTGCCTGCCTGGGTATGACATCGCCGGCAAACGCGAATGTCGATGAAGCCAAGGAGTTCGTCGACAAGCTTGCGAACCAAACCCTGGAAATCCTTCGGGACAAGGATGCAAGCCCTCAAGATAGGCGCGAAAAGTTCGCTCAGATATTCAAGGAAGGCGCCGACCTGGATCGAATTGGCCGCTTTGTTCTTGGACGGTACGCCAAGCAGATGCGTGCTGAAAACAGGCTTCAAGAGTACCAAGCGCTGTTCCGCGAATATGTGGTCAATATCTATGCGGCCCGCCTCGGCGAATACTCCGGGGAAACTTTCGAAATATTGGACGCCTCGGCCATCAGTGAAAAAGAAGTGGTTGTCGAGTCAAAAATCAAGTCGGGTGACTCTGACTTCCGCGTGAATTGGCGTGTCTTGAATAGTGGCCAAGGCTACAAGATCGTCGATGTTCAGGTAGAAGGCATCTGGATGGCGATTGAACAGCGTGAGCAGTTCACATCGTTCATCAATAACAATAACCGCCAAGTCAGCGCCCTCATCGACTTCCTGAAGCAAGAAATCCAGCAGACCTGAAAAGTCGATCTCCATCAAGTATTGGCATGATACGTATCTCTAAAACGCCGTCATGCCATGCTTGAAAATTATTATCTTTCGAATTTCTTGTATTTGATGCGGTGCGGACGCTCGGCCTCCGCGCCAAATCGGCGTTTATAGTCCGCCTCGTAGTCCTGATAATTCCCCTCAAACCAAACGACCCGGCTATCGCCTTCGAACGCGAGAATATGCGTTGCGATTCGATCCAGGAACCAACGGTCGTGACTAATGATAACCGCGCATCCCGCGAAATCTGCCAGGGCATCCTCAAGCGCGCGCAGCGTATCCACATCCAGATCGTTAGTTGGTTCGTCAAGCAATAAGAGGTTTGCACCCGACTTGAGCATTTTTGCGAGATGAACACGGTTACGTTCACCACCGGACAGTTGCCCCACCTTCTTCTGCTGATCAGGCCCTTTGAAATTAAAGGCGCTCACATAAGCGCGGCTTTGAACCTCACGTTTTCCGAGAGACAGGACATCTAACCCATCTGATATTTCTTCCCAGACCGTATTTGTGCCGGTCAGAGTATCACGATTTTGGTCCACATACCCCATCACCACCGTATCGCCGCAGCGAAGCGATCCCTCATCCGGTTCCTCTTGGCCGGTAAGCATCCGAAACAATGTTGTCTTACCCGCACCGTTTGGCCCGATGACGCCGACGATACCACCCGGCGGCAGCTTGAAGGAAAGATCTTCTATGAGGAGCTGTTCGCCAAACCCTTTACGCAGACTTTCGGCTTCAACAACAAGGTCGCCCAACCGTGGCCCGGCAGGAATGACTATTTGAGCCATACCAGGCCCAGCATCGGCTGATTGAGCCAGCAGTTCTTCATAGGCTCTGATACGCGCCTTGCTCTTTGCCTGACGCGCCCTGGGGCTGGATCGGATCCAATCAAGCTCGCGGGACAATGTCCGCTGCCGCGCCTCTTCCTTCGAGCCTTCCTGCTCCAGGCGTTTTTGTTTTTGCTCAAGCCAGCTTGAATAATTGCCTTCCCAAGGAATCCCATGTCCCCGATCCAGCTCTAGGATCCAACCCGTTACATTGTCCAGGAAGTATCGGTCGTGCGTTATGAGCATCACGGTCCCAGAATAGTCTTTCAAATAATTCTCCAACCACGCGACCGACTCCGCGTCCAAATGGTTGGTGGGTTCATCAAGAAGCAGCATGTCCGGCTTTTCGAGCAATAACCTGCACAGCGCAACCCGACGCCGTTCACCACCAGACAACTTTGTGACATCGGAATCACCTGGTGGACACCGCAGCGCATCCATCGCCATTTCCACCCGATTTGTGAGGTCCCAAGCATCCGCAGCGTCGATTTTCTCCTGAACCTCCGCCTGCCGCGCGATGAGGTTATTCATCTCATCATCGTCCATGGGTTCGGCGAATTTCGCTGAAATCTCTTCGAATTCCTGAAGCAATGCGTTTGTTTCGCCAAGCCCGTCCATCACGTTACCCAAAACGTCTTTAGACGGATCAAGTTCCGGTTCTTGAGCCAAATAGCCCACTTTGACGCCTTCAGCGGCCCAAGCCTCTCCCTGGAATTCAGTGTCTATGCCGGCCATTATTTTGAGCAGTGTGGATTTACCGGCACCATTTACGCCGATCACACCAATCTTGGCGCCGGGAAAAAACGAAAGCCGAATATCCTTGAGGACCTGCTTCCCACCTGTGAAGGTCTTGGACAGATCCTGCATTACGTAGACGTATTGATAGGATGCCATGGGCACTCCCACTTCATAGAAGCTGATATTGACGTCCACAGGAGACGAGAACAGGCACCGCCCTCGCCCATGACGTCGATTTAGGCAGAAATTAGTCTGGGCAGCTACGCCTGGCTTGTGCCGGCACCCTTTTTCACAAATGTGGCGGCATAAAAGACCTCACCCTCGAACAGATCGGTGGGCTCTCCCATTCCTTCAATCATCATGAAACGCCGTTGAGTTATGCGCCCTTCAAGCTCATAACCTTTTTCACCCATGTTCCGGCGGTGATATTCCATCGCGGCGGGAAGAAACTCCTTGGCAAGTACAGTGATCCGCTCCTGCGACCCATCGTCTTGCTTCGTATCACTCATTCTTAGCGCTCCTTATTCCTGCCAGCGGCAATCAACACTCTGATTCTTTACCACAAATTCCCGGTGAACGGACGCAAAATAGAGCGCTTATGCGCCGCGTCTCAACCTATTTTTTGCAATTCGCCCCAAATAACGCGCAAGCTCCTCTGCTCGACCATGCCTGAACGTTCGTTCGTAGTGGGGGCGACGACAAAATTAGGAGGACTTCATGGAAGCGGCCCTTGTCACAGGAAAGAACAAGCTTGAGCTCCTAGAAATTCCTATCCCTGTGCCGAGTAAGGACCGCGCCCCATTTTTGGGCAAAAGCTGAGGCCAACCTCCTTATTGATCCGATCACTGAAAATGTAACTGAGATGGTCCAGAAACAAGTCGGGAAACAAGACGCTGATGTGGTTTTCGGGTGCGCCCGCATACCGCAAACGACGAACCAATCGGTAGAGCCTTGCCGCCGCGGCGGTATCGTATCGCTTGTGGGCTTTCCCAACTTGCCCGCAGAGATCAATGCCGCCGATCGGCAACAGCACCAGAAGAGGTGAAAACACCGGTGAAGCCGCGGCCATAATATGTTCCCAAACTGGGCCAATCCTGTCCCAAATGGGTACAATTGAGACAGTTCAAGCCCCACCGTCTCAACTTGAGACAAAAAATCCGCCAGCCCCCGTGCCATCGACTGGCATGGCCCCTGCTTCAAACCGGTACAAAACAATAGCGTGAGAGTTTGGGGTATTAATCAGGGGTTTGCTATGAGCGGACTAATTCGTCGATTCGCAAAGAATCAGCGTGGTGCAAATGTTGTCGAGTATGTGATCCTGGCAGGCTTCGTCGCCTTAGCGTCGGTGCTGGCCTCAACGGACGGCGCCAACACACTTCGGGCGTTGCTGACAGAATAGCTTTTAGCCAGCCACCACTTCAGAATATCGCCGCTTTCTTGACCTTCGTCACCCTTCTTTCCGACAAAGTAACTTTGAGCGTTCATGATACAATCACATCGCAACTGACAGGCGGCTCCCACTATGCGCGTTCTCCTTACTGGCCATCAGGGATATATCGGCACGATCCTGACACCGATGCTGATCCAAGCGGGTTATGACGTGGTGGGACTCGATAGCGGCCTTTTCGAGCCCTGTCTCTATACGGGCACTACTGCTGACATTCCGTGCCTAAAGAAAGATGTCCGCGATGTAGAAGCCGAAGACATCAAGGGCTTTGACGCGGTGCTGCACCTTGCCGGTTTGTCGAATGATCCGCTTGGCGATCTGAACCCGGAACTGACCCTAGATATAAATTATAAGGCGACTGTCAGATTGGCAGAATTGGCAAAGGATGCCGGCGCAAGCCGCTTTGTCTTCTCATCTTCTTGCAGCACCTATGGGGCCGCTGGCGACGACTTCCTTACAGAAGAAAGTACTTTCAATCCTGTAACCCCGTATGGGCAATCCAAGGTGCTGGCCGAACAAGAACTTGCTCTGCTGGCGGATGATAATTTCTCACCAGCCTATCTGCGAAACGCCACAGCCTATGGAGTTTCGCCACGGCTTCGTTTCGATTTGGTCGTCAACAATCTGACGGCCTGGGCTTATACAACCCATCAAGTTTACCTGAAGAGCGACGGCAGCCCATGGCGCCCCATCGTACATATCGCGGATATCTCACGTGCCTTCATTGCAGCATTGCAAGCTCCAAAAGAAAAAGTGCACAACGCCGCATTCAATGTGGGGCGCAACGACGAAAACTTCCGTATTCGCGAGATTGCCGACCTTGTCGCGCAAATCGTTCCTGACTGCGATGTGAGCTTTGCTCCGGACGCCGGACCAGACACGAGAAACTACCGCGTCGATTGCTCCAAAATCTGCCGTGAACTTCCCGGTTTCACACCAGCCTGGACGGCCGACAAAGGCATCCGCGAGTTATACAAAACCTACGTGGCACACGGACTAAAGCTGGAAGACTTTGAAGGCGCCACCTTCAGCCGTATCAAATATTTGCGTGGAAAGATCGAGGACGGAACAATCGGGCAAGATCTAAGACTGCGGCAGACTGAGGTTTGCCATGCGTAACGTTATCGATGCCCCTTTGGACATTATTTCCGAGTGCCGCTCATGCGGACACCAGGAACTCACAAAAATATTGGATCTTGGCAAGACCCCATTGGCGGATAGGCTTCTCACCGAAGAAACTGTATCCGCCCCCGAACCAACGGCACCATTGGATTTGGTCTTCTGCGAAAACTGCGGTCTTGTTCAGATATTGGCCACAGTCGCCCCGGAAGTTCTTTTTTGCCAAGACTACCCTTACTACTCGTCAGTATCCCCCTATTTGATGAAACATTTCGGCGATAGCGCCAAGTCTATCATTGCCAAACGCAACCTTGATCAAGAAAGTCTCGTAATCGAAGCCGCCAGTAATGACGGGTATATGTTGCGGCACTTCAAGGAAGCGGGCGTTCGCGTTTTGGGCATCGATCCCGCCGAAGGCCCTGCAAGCAAAGCCAAAGACCAGGGAATTGAGACACTAAATACATTCTTTTCGAAAGAATTGGCATCAACTCTTACGCAAAACCATCAGCAAGCTGATGTTTTTCTGGCCAATAATGTATTGGCTCACGTGCCTGATCTGAACGGATTTGTTGCCGGAATTCGTCTGGTTCTGAAGGACGGTGGGGTTGCGGTCATCGAAGCCCCCTATCTTCTCGATCTTGTTCAGAAGCTCGAATTCGACACGATCTATCATCAACATCTGTGCTATTTTTCCGTGACGGCACTTGTCTCTTTGTTCCCGCGGCACGGATTGTTTCTCAATTCGGTTGAAAAAACCCCGATCCATGGCGGGTCGTTGAGGCTTTTCGTCGAAACGCTCGACAACAGACAAGACAGTGTCAGAATGATGCTCGAGAACGAGCAAGAGCTGGGCGTCGACAAAGCGGATTACTACACGAAATTTGGCGCTCGTGTTGAGGATCTGAAGTCTTCACTCATGACGATATTGAGCAATATCCGCGGCGAAAACAAAACCATTGCCGGATATGGAGCTGCTGCAAAGGCGAATACCCTTATGAGCTATTGCGGCATCAACAATCAGCACCTTGACTTTATTGCCGACAAGAACCCGTTCAAGCAAGGAAAGTACATGAGCGGCAACGGTTTACCGATCCGTGCGCCGGAGCATATCGATACGGCGGCGCCTGACTACCTGCTGATTCTTGCATGGAACTTTGCCGACGAGATCATCTCACAGCAATCTGAGTTTCGGTCGCGCGGCGGAAAATTCATTGTTCCTGTACCAGAACCGCAAATCGTTTCCTGACGGGGGCCTTGATGTCTCAGCCAATCGCCCATTCAGATAAGCCCAAATGTCCAAATTGTGTGACCGGCCTTGGTGAGGTCTTCTACGAGGTCAACTCTGTTCCCACACACAGTGTCCTTCTTTTCAAAGACGTTTCTGATGCCGTTGGCTTCCAGCGCGGAGATATAGCACTCGCTCACTGCCCCGATTGTGACTTCATCTGGAACAGCCGTTTCGACCCGGATCTTGAGGCCTATGGGCTGGGCTATGAAGCGACACAGGCATATTCCGCCACATTCAACCGGTTTCACCAGGAACTCGCCGACCATGTCATCAAGCGCTTTGACCTGCGGAACAAGAAAGTGCTGGAAATTGGATGCGGCCAGGGAGAGTTCGTGAACCTCCTTTGTGAACGAGGAAACAATCAAGGGATCGGATTTGATCCGGCATTCGATCCATCGCGCCGGGACATTAAGCGCCACGAGAACGCGACGTTTATCGCTGATTTCTATTCGGAAAAATACAGCGCGGAAGATGCCGACCTTTTCTGTTGCAAAATGACTTTAGAGCATATTCCCAACACACTTTCCTTCATGACCGGAATTCGAGAGGCGATCGGCGACCGGTGCGACAGCGCAATCTTCTTCATGGTACCGAATGCTGACTACGTTCTGGAAGAACGCGCATTTTGGGATGTCTATTATGAGCATTGTTCATACTTTACGCCCAAAGCTCTTGCCGGCTTAATGACCCGCGCCGGCTTCGCTGTCACAGACATCTATCCGGCCTATGACAATCAATACCTTATTGTTGAGGCGGGCGTTTCGAAAACCGGCCAGACTGCTCCCGCAAAAGAATGGCCGGACAGTGGAGATCGCGTAGAACAGTTTACAAGAGACGTCGCTGCATTTCGGTCTGCTTGGAATGCGAGGCTTACAGATGCGGCCCTGTCAGATGAAACAGTGATTGTCTGGGGCGGCGGCTCCAAAGCTGTTTCGTTCCTTACGACGGTGTCAGATACACAACACATTTCAGCAGCTGTGGACATCAATCCTTATAAAAGGAACACATTTCTTCCCGGAACCGGTCATCTTGTGCTCGGCCCACAGGATTTAACCAGCATCAATCCCCAGCTTGTCGTTGTCATGAACCCAATCTACACCGACGAAATTCGGTCAGAGCTAAAGTCCATCGGCCTTAACCCCAAAATTCTTTCGATCACGGAATATATGCCATGTGTCGAACCGACTATGCCCTAAGGACAGAGCCGGTGAGTTCGCAGCACACCCCCCGGCAATCCAAAGTCTGCCCTGTTTGCCATTCCACCCAGTCGGTAGAACTGTTGCATCTAGATCGTTTGCCGGTCATCTGCAACAATCTAGCGCCAGACCGTCACAGCGCCTTAGCCGTAAAACAGGGTGAGTTTCGTTTAACATTCTGTGAAAAGTGCGGCCACAGTTATAACTCGGCGTTCGATCCGAACCTTATGGATTATGACGCTAACTACGAAACGTCACTCCATTATTCAAAGCGGTTTCGGCAGTTCGCCAGCAACCTAGCAAAGCGCCTGGTTGAGACCTATGACGTTCGGGAAAAAACAATCGTCGAACTTGGCTGTGGACAAGGGGAATTCTTGTCCGAAGTTTGCAGACTGGGAAACAATAACGGTTTTGGCTTCGACCAGAGCTTTGATCCCACGAAATCCAGCCTTGCGGAAAACGTATCTGTTCTCGCTGAGAATTATGGTCCGAAGTTTAGCCACCTAAAAGCTGATCTTTTTTGCTGCCGGCACGTGTTGGAACATGTGGCCGACCTGAGGTCATTCGTCTCCCAGCTCAAAAGGACGATGCCGCAAGAACATGACACCATCCTGTATTTTGAAGTCCCCAACGGGCTTTACACGATGCGGGACCTCGGGATCTGGGACCTCATATACGAACACTGTTCATATTTTTGGTCCGGCTCGCTTGAGCTTTTGTTTGACCGTTGTGGTTTCGAAGTCTATCGCGTTGAACCAACTTATGATGGCCAGTTTCTATCGATTGATTTGAAACATCCTGCATCGGCCTCAACATTCCAAAACGACCCTACGCCTTTGGAAAGCTCATCCTACGACATTGCTGGTTTCGCCAGCGCATTCGCCGACAATTTTGTCGAGAAAATCGACTTCTGGAAGCGATACAGAGCGGAACTCGCGAAGAATGGCAAAAAGGCTGTCATTTGGGGAGCAGGATCAAAAGGCGTCACCTTCCTAAATCTCACAAACCCTCAACACCCAGATGAATTTCTGAATTACGCCGTGGACGTAAGCCCCCGCAAACACGGCAAATATATCCCCGGAACAGGGCAAGAGATTGTGTCGCCGGATCACCTAAAGACCATTGATCCGGACGTGGTTTTTCTTATGAATCCCACCTACGAACAGGAAGTTCGGTCGGATCTGGCTGCGCTTCAAATTGATGCGGAACTCAAAGTCGCTTAACCAGCGACTATTGCGCCTTGATAAGGGCGCCTATTTGTAAGAAATACCCACAAATCCAAGCGCCCAGTAGGTCGAATAAGACGGTATATAGAAGCAGATCTCTTTGTGATCTAGGACAATGTTCTGATCACGGAATTTTTCTTCCAAAGCATTGAGCAAGAGTTTGAAGTTCGCCGTTGGCGTATGGCAAAAACGAGACCCAAGCTGCACCGCCAACACCAGTTCCTGTTGCTGATCAGCCACAAAGTAATTTAGAAGATCGACAGTTTGTCCCGCCCAGGAAGGGTCATCCACAGCTTCATCGGTTAAGTCGAAATATAAGATATCAACTTTGTCGCCAAGATCTTCGAACCGGTAGTCACGAAAATCCTCGCTGTAAACCTTCACCGTATCTGATGCGAACACATCCTTCGTTTTGAAAACTTCCGACATTTCGCCTTCGCTAAACAAACGAAGAACATCTTTGTCCCAATCAATTATTTCGATGGAGTCGAATTTTTCCGTGTCCAACATCTCGCGCGCCAGACATCCGTCACCGCCCCCAAAAACCATAGCTGTATAGGACGACTTCTTCGACCTTTCCTGAAGAAATGTCAGCGACTCGCGCGCAAATCGCCCGTGGTATTGATGCTCATCTGCGCTCGCTACTTGGACCTCCCCATCAAGGACGAGAAAATGCCCATGCACAGGCGACCGGATAATTTCGATGAGTTGGCGCTCGCTTTTGATGCGTTTGAGAAGTTCGACTTCAAAGAAGTGATAACTTCCACCTCTTGCTTTGTCGAACAGCGCATAATCGCTCTCGAACTCAAGTGTACGAACTAATTCGGCAGGAAGGTCAGATACTTTGTATACGCCTGGCTTCATCGAAAAATCTCACGCAAAACCCACAATAGACAACGGGAAACAATGCCGCATTAGTCCTAACAAACCGCTAGCGTGAAAAGCCTGCCACTTCAAATCGTTTACGCGGACTTAATCAAAAAATGCGAGCAATTATTGTACATCAGTGGCGTTGGGGAGTTGGGGGTACGGTTTCAGCATGCCGCACTTGAATATCAGTCTTGCGGATCCGTCAGTGTCTGTCATTTCGTCTCCGCGGCAGATGCTTTTTTTAAGCGGCGGAACCAATGAAACGCTGAAGCAACTATCCGACAGTCCGATTTCAAAGCCGGAGTCGATCGAGGATTTCTGTCGATCCAGTCCCGAAGTCTCAATCATTCAGGTGTTGCTGGCAGGCACGCGCCCAGTGGAAATCTATGCCTGGCGTCCTGTCAACTCCAAATTCGAGATTTGCTATTCTGTGCGCCCAGACGGCAGCGTTTTCGTCAGCGATACGATGCGTAACGCCATCGCAATGACGCCACAGAACGAACGTTCTGTGTCCGAAGACGGCATGCTGGATCATCTCATTTTCCGTCGCGTCCCACTCGGAGGTTCCTTGCTTGAAGGTTGGAGGCGTGTAGGACCGGGGGAGAAAGTCCATATTCAAACTGATAGCGGAAGCATCAAAAATTCGTATTTCGATCGCGTCACCGCGAATGTCGGTTCCTTCCGGCCAGACCATCGGCTCGAGCTGCTTGATAATGTGTTGGCGGAGATCATGTCGCCGCTGAAACGAAAAGAACACTTTGCTGCCCTCTTCTCGGGCGGCGTTGATTCGACACTTTTGTATACCTACTTGGAAACCGGCACTCCCACAATCTCAGCGCTTCCTGAAACTTTGCAAACCTATGAACAAGACGTGCTTGATGAGACCGTCGCGTTGCTTGGTATTTCCCCATACTTCATTCCTGTCGGCACATCGGATTACTTGGAAAAACTTGAAGCTGGTATCGAAGAATTCGGTTTACCACCCGAACTGGACCAAATCGCTTTCTATTCGGATCTGTATGCCTGCCCCTATCAGGATTTTATGTCCGGCAGCGTGGCCGATTCCCTTTTTGGTTCCTATCCGATGTGCGGATGGTCTGGGCTTCTCATGTTAGCGCTCGTTCAATTTGGCGGCATTGGCCTTGCGCGCTTCGCGTCAAACTTTGCACCCAATAGGCAGGGCGACAGACTTCGCGAGAAGGCGGATTGGGCCGAAGAGTTCAGGTTCGGCTTGATGCATGTGGATGGGGCCACGGCACTTGAAGACTCTTTCACGAACTATGATTTGCTGCATCGGCTCTTTGGGATGGATGCGGTGAACAACAGGCTAGAAACGCGTCTCAACGGTATCTTGCCCTTGGTTGAACCCTCCGCACCGTCGCAGAGCTTGTTTTATCAGCATATGGAGCTTTTGCACTGGATTGGTTACATTGCTGGCGGCGCAGCGCTTCAAGAGAGACAACAAGCGTTTGGACGCGGCAAATCCTTGCATGTTCCATTTACCGATCGCCGCTTGATGGATTTCGTGAGTGCAATCCCGGTCAAAGACCGTTATCTCGCAAAAGACCGCCAAGCAAAGCCATGGCTAAAGAAGCTTCTGGCGCGGCGTCTCCCGGGATATCCTGTAACTGCGAGGAAAGGCACAACCCAATTTCCGATTGATGAATTCTTCGCGTCCGGTGGACCGCTGAGAAATGTCTGGGAAAAATACACGATGCCGGAACCGTTTCTTAGCGCCGCTGACGCGGACATTCGGCACAGCTGGAGCGACTTGAATTGGAATGTTCTTGGATACGCTGTTTGGCGAGATCGGGTTTTGCAAAACCCATCGCTGCAACTCTCACCAGGAACACAATTCTTTTGCTATGATCTGGACGCCGAAAGCACACCGCCAACCGAACTGGTCCCGTCGTGACTCCAGAAATCACACGCCCTTGGCCAACTCTCAAGAAAGACGAAAACTCAGATCCCTATGAATCTGAATCGGTATCAGCGGAGTTCCCAAAAATGGCGAGAGCACGCTGATGCTCCTTCGTCAGACAGTAATTTACAGTTTGGGCAGCCTCATTCCCGGCATCATCGCCATGGGATTGGTGGCGCTGTATACGCGCGCACTTTCGCCGGAGGAATTTGGTCTTTACGCCCTCGTTATCACGTCCATTGAATTCGGGTGGTCTTTAAGTCTCAGCTGGTTGACCACGGCGATCGTTCGGCTTTACCCGACCCAAGAAAACAAAAGCCAATTCTTGGGCGCCATCCTGACGATTTTCCTCTGGGTCGTCGGCACCGCGGCACTCCTGCTGTTAGCTTCACTGGCCTTCCTTGACGATCCCAGGCATCGTTACATTGCACTATTGGGTCTGTTTCTTTTCGCTGCCACAAGTTGGATGGAACTCAACACCGGCTTGTTTAGCGCGCAGTTGGACGCCCGCAGAAGCACAATCACGCGAATTGTGCGATCAGTGGGGTCCGGCCTGTTCGCAGCTGCCTTTGTTTTGACCGGAGCCGGCGCTGAAGGCATTCTCGCTGGTGCCGCCATCGGCATGTTGCTCCCTGGGATTGCCCAAATCTTTCGAGATTGGCGCCACGCTGAAGGAATTGGCCGCGCCTCCAACCTGGGCCAACTGGCGACGATTGGAAGGCCTCTAGCCGGAGGCATTGCGGTCGGCTCTGTCGGCGCTTACGCAGGACGCTTTATTGTCACGGCGATCGAAGGCATTCACGCCCTTGGTCTCTACACCATTGCGGCGGAGCTTGCAGAACGGTTGGTCATGGCCATTTTTGGCCCCTTGAGTATGGCAGCCGGTCCTCTTGCCACGCATGATCTAGAAGAATTCGGTGTCGAAGCGGCCAGAGACCGGCTGACGAAAGCTTTTGTCCTCATGACGGCGATCATGGTGCCGGCGACGGCCGGCATAACGCTTGTCACACCAGATATAGTGTCTGTACTGATTGGTGGGAAATTCCAGGAAGTAACCTTGATCCTTTTGCCACTAGCGACTCTGGCCACGATGCTCTTCTCATTTCGTGCAGGCTATCTCGACCAAGCCATACATCTTGGCATGAAACAACACTACCTGTTTTGGCGGGAGGTCATATACCTGTTCGTAACCATAGCAAGTTCTCTTGTCTTCATTTCATTGTATGGTGTGATCGGGCTCGGCATTGGAGCAGTGTTCACCACATCCGTCATGCTGCTGATAACCTTTTTCTTTGCGCGAAAAGCATTTCCGCTCCCGTTTCCGCTTACAGATCTGGGAAAAGTGGTTCTGGCAACAGGTGGTATGTGTCTTGTATTGATGGCCGTTCCGGTAGAGGCGGGCCTTATAGGTCTGTTCATCAAACCGGCAATTGGTGTTGTCACCTATTGTGCACTTTTGCTAGCGCTTGATGTTTCTTCCGCCCGCGCTCTGCTGATGACCGTGGTTAAAGAACGGTTTGCTTTTTCGAACAGCTAGAGCGCTTCTCCAACAAGAACCTCCAGTGCAAAGATTAACGGGCATGCAATATTTTGCGTGTATCGTCGCCTCTATTCGCAGACGTCAAACATTTGAAATTGAATACAATTTTCTGATATCGCGGCAATACGAGGGGGTATGAGCGTGCAATTTCCCAATCATCCCAAAAACGTTTTTCTGAAGAGCGCAAATTCGTCAGAGCAGAACGAGGCATCCTTCAGAGGTGCACATGTCATGGTTGACCTTTACGGTGCGTCCTTTGACGTCTTAAATGATCAATCGACAATTGCGCGCGTTTTCGAGAAAGCGGTTCCCAAAGGCGGCGCCACCCTGCTTGGCATACAGCTTAAACAGTTTGAACCACAAGGCGTGACAGCCCTTGCTCTTCTTTCCGAATCGCATGTGTCGATTCATACCTATCCTGAAAAAGGCAGCGCATTCCTGGATGTGTTCACGTGTGGTGATTGCGACCCCGAGCTGATTACCAATGAGATCGCCTCTGAGCTTGGCGCCAAGCTCAAAGATGTAAAATATGTGCCGCGCGGTGAGCAAAAAAGCAGACCAGGTAGACCGGAAGAAACTGAATCATCTGGTCAGCTGCGTGCCGAAATTGTTCTGGAAAACATAGCGCCCGGCATAGACCGAAGCTGGGAAATCGAAGATGTTCACGCGCACGTCAGAACTCAGTACCAAGATGTTCTTATCGGGAAGACAGCGCAAGGTCTTTCACTGTTTTGCGAGAACGAACGTCAAAGCACGGAGCAGTCTCAGCTGATTTATCACGAAGGCCAGATTGTTCCCGCGGCCTTGATGGCAAATAAGGTTGACCGTGTATTGGTTATCGGATCAAGTGAGGGAGTTGTTAGTCAGCTCGCTGTCGACCTCGGCGCTCAAGACATTGTTCACGTCGATATCGATGAAGCGTGTGTACGTCTCTGCGCTGAATTCCTACCGTATGGATATTCACCTGAGGACATTACCAAGAGCATTGAAGGCGACAGCAAAGTCAGGATCCTTTTTGAGGATGCCTTTACTTTTATCGATCGTTGCGCGGAAAACGGCGAAACTTTCGATGTTATCGTGATGGATTTGCCTGATGAACAGCTTGGAGATGCGCAGCAAAACCGTCTATATCAAGAAGGCTTTCTTAAAAAAGTAGGGTTACTACTTACGGTCGAAGGCGCATTCATCACACAAGCCGGCTCGACGACCTATTGGCGCAACGAGACTTTGGTTCGGACGCTTAAGCGCATGCAGAACGTTTTTGCGACGTCCGTATTTTTCGAAATGGAAGAGCAAGATTGGGCCTGGACTGTTGGGACCAATTTCTTATGCGAGAACGCGGCGGAACGGATGATCGCTCGTCTCTCGCAGCTTTCCTATGTGCCGGAGTTCATCGACGAGCAGTCTATTCGGAAAGCAACAATTGTCCCTGCGTCGATCCGCAAACAGCTCAAACTATAGCAAAAGCTAGAGAGCCCCCTGCCAAAACAGGGTGGTCTTTCATCTCACTCGATGTCCGAAACAAGGGCGCCAGGATCAAGACGCATATTGTGGCGGACAAACCTCTCGATATACGAGGCAATATTATTCGGGTTGAACGTACCCCCATCAATAAATGAGCTTCGGGGCATGACCAGAGCTTCACTGGCATCCGGCAAAAGCCATGCCCGGTCATTGTTACCTTCCATCTTATAATCAGTTGTCGGATAAACGACATCCAAAGTTTCTGCAACTCTTCGATAAGTTCCTGTAAGGTAAGCTGACCGGGCTATTTCTCCCAGGTTGACGGGCGATTGAACCTGCCCCCAACGCGTCATCTGGGTCAGATACCAAAGCGCATGAGACCTCCATGGAAAGTTGGCTGCATAGTGATGAAAGATGAGGAAATCATCACTTTCGACCAGACTTCTGCGGGATTGGAGAATGCCCTTGCCCGTTAAAGCCGGGGCCAACACCGCCACAGGAACATTCAGATATCCCGGCTGTGTCAGCAGTGAGAGTGCTTCTTGACGGACACTTGGTTTGTCGAGCATGACTAAAGCTTCCAAAACCGCGCATAGCAGAGCATGGTGAATTTCTGGGTTCTCAACAGCCCATGTTTCCCGGACACCCAGCACTTTCTCAGGCGTATTTCGCCAAATCTCCGCCGACGTAACGATGGAACGGCCCAATCCGCGATATTCCGCCATCGAATTCCATGGTTCACCGACGCAAAACGCGTCGACAATCCCTTTCTCAAGCTGCTCCACCATGAAGGGCGGTGGCGCAACCACCATCCGTACGTCTCTGTCCGGGTTGATACCTTCTGCTCCGAGCCAATATCGTACGGCGTAATTGTGAGACGAGAATGGAAACACAGCGCCAATAGTGAGAGGTTCTTCGCCACGCTCGATCCGCTGAGCAATGACCTTTCGAATGGCACGCGCGGTAATAGGTCTCTCCAACATTGCGTCTCGATCGGCTTCTAGAAGCCGGTCATACAGCTCGTTGGAAACCGTGATGGCATTGCCATTGAGGTTAAGCGTCAGTGCCGTGACAAATTTTTCAGTAAATGGCGTCTCGCCAAGCCAACTAGCGGGTACCATAGGGGCGAGCATGTGAGCTGCGTCAATTGCCCCCGCTGTCAGTTTATCCCTAATCTGAGACCAGGAATTCTCACGACTAAGAGTAACATTGAGGCCGTGCTTCTCGAACAGACCCTTTTCTTTTGCAACGATAAGCGGTGCTGAATCCGTAAGCGGAACAAATCCGATTCTTATTTCTTCCGTCGCCATTCAAATACCCGCGCGTCTTAATCGTCAAAAAGGCTGGAAACGGACAAAATATTTTCGGCGATGTCTTTCATCTTCTTGCCCTGCTTCATCGCGATACTTCGCAACGTCGAATAGGCTTCGTTCTCCGAGATTTTCCGTTTTTCCATCAGAATGCCTTTGGCCCGTTCGATAACTTTGCGCGCCTCCAAATCTTCCTTGGATTTTTGAAGGTCACGCATCAGGGCATCGACCATTTTGAACCGCTCAATGGCAATTTCGAGCACCGGCAAAACGCGCTTGGTTGAAAGCCCGTCAACGATATACGCGCTAACACCGGCGCGAACGGCTTCCTTAGACAGCTCACCATCGCCGTCTTCCACAAACATAACCACGGGTTTTGGATTTTCGCGGGCGACCAGTTGCAGGTTTTCAATCGTATCCCGGTCCGGAGAATCGCAATCGATGATGATCGCATCCGGCTGCAATTGCCTCACTAAACCGAGAAGTTCAGCGCCATGAAGTTCCGATGCTTGTTTTACGACCGCCGCTCCTTTAAGCCCCTCTTCGACGATCTTTGCACGGTCCGCATTGCTATCGATGAGCAGCACAATAAGCGGCGTATCTCCTGACGATGTCATTCCCGAGACCACGCTATTGCACTGCACAATGTCTCATTTCGGCAACGCAATATCAAGGAAAATCTACTCAACGGCTTCAAACGCGGGGACATTCCTGCTGATGTGGTGGCCGCTACCTGCGGCCCGCCTCCATCGCCGCATTGCAGGCGCGAAAACCTGCCCAATGCCAACCAAAACTGGCTCACTTGTGGGAATTGTGGTCTTCGAGAGAGCCTGCAACGTCATCCCTTCGAACCGCTCATTGGCTCGAGACACTGCCCAGCCGACGATCACAGGCGTTGATGGGTCACGCCCTTCAGCAATCAAGCGGTGCGCGGCATCCGGTGCGGTACGACCGCCCATATAAAGCACCAGCGTGGTTGATCCATCCGAACAACTGCGCCAATCCAACTCCGGCAGCATGCCCTCGCGGCTATGGGCCGTTATGAATTTCACGCCCTGGGCGCAATCACGGTGAGTAAGCGACACCCTCAAAGAAGCCGCCGCCCCCAGGGCTGCCGTTACACCGGGAACCACATCGACTTGGATACCGGCCTCCTCCAGTGCATCGATCTCCTCGCCGGCCCGCCCGAATATCATTGGGTCGCCGGATTTTAGCCGCACGACGTGAAGCCCCTGCTTCGCCAGCATCAGCATCGCCTCATTGATCGTATCCTGACGGCAGGATACGCGGCCCCCGCGCTTGCCCACGAGAATTCTTTGAGCTTCCCGGCGGGCGCGTTCCAGGATTTCATCCGACACAAGATCGTCGAACAGGATAACGTCTGCACACTGCAACGCCTGAACCGCTTTGACAGTCAGGAGATCGGGATCGCCAGGCCCAGCCCCCACCAAGCTCACGCGTCCCAAACGGTTTCCGCGCCCCTGACCTAGGGCAGCACATTGAGCCGCCAAGCGAATAAAGGATGTTGTGTTAGAGCGATTATCCGCTTTACCCGATCCGGGCTCATTAGAGCTACGCATGTGCAGGCTCCCGAAGAAAACGCCGAAGTTCGGCTGTACACGAACCACAATTCGTCCCTGCTTGAGTGGCAGCGCCAATCTCCTCGATTGACCTGCACCCAGAGGCAACAGCTTTGTGGATCGTATTTGCGCCCACATTCATGCAGGAACAGACAATGGGCCCAGGGTCCGGTTGGTCATCACCGGGCCGGCCTGCCAGAAGGAATTGACGCGCGCGGATATCGAATCTCTTGCCGATCTGCGCACACAGCCAACTTCGGGACGCTACCACCGGCTCAGTGCCCACAAAGATCAAACCGCGCAATACTCCATCCACAAAAAGAGCTTCCCTGAATTGACCTTTGCCTACATCTCCGTAACGAACGGCCTCCGAAGCGCTTCCGTCCTGGCACTCAATGGTTCCGAACAATCGATCAGCCAGTGAGCTGACTTGTTTCAGCCGGTCCAGACCCGCCATTTCGACGCGATAGCCAAAACCGGTTTGGGCAAGTGCCCAATATTCACAGCCGAACCCGTCACACGATAATTCGCCTTCGGACGATATGGCGCCAAAAGCGAACCACTCCGCAGGGAGGCTGGAAATGGCGGCAGGCGACGATTTGGCGGCGGGTTGTCCGGAAACCGGGTCGGTCACCGGTGCCACTAGCGCATCCACACGGCCCGCGCCGGAATTACATCCCGTCCAGTGCATGGGCACGAAAATGGACCCAGACTGTTGCCGGTCCGTCACCAGAACACGAGCCTTCATCGATCCGTAAGGGGACGAAATTTGCGCGATGTCTGCCGGTTTTAGGCCATTTTGAGCGGCATCAGGCGGCGAAATTTCCACAAACGGCTCGCAGATATGCCGGGTTAGTGTCGGCGCCATTCCCGTCCGCGTCATCGTATGCCATTGATCTCTTATACGGCCAGTATTGAGAACCAATGGAAAAGCCGCATCGGTTTCGTGCCGCACGCCGGACGACGGAACGACGAAATTAGCGCGGCCATTCTTTGTGAAGAAATGGCCATCGGAGAAAAACCGTTTCGTGTCAGTCCCGGCATCGTCAACTGCCGGCCACATGGTCGGGGGGAAGCTCTCATACTGCCGGTCATCAATATCGGTGAGGGCGGAAAGGTCCAAATCCCGCTGGCCCTTATTCTCAAAAGCGCACAGCCGGGCGTATTCCCGAAACACTTCGTGAACGGAGCGGTAATCGAACGAACCTCTCCATCCCATCTTTTCCGCCACGTCGCAGAACTGGCGCCAATCGTCTTTAGCGTCACCGGGCGCGGCCAAGAACGACCTTTGGCGGGACATGCGGCGTTCGGAATTGGTGACCATCCCTGTCTTTTCACCCCACGCCGTCGATGGCAACAAAATATCCGCGCATTCCGCTGTGTCGGTATCCGCCATGACATCAGAGACGACCACCAATTCGCAGCGCTCCAACGCCGCGCGGACACGATCCGCATTGGGCATACTGACAACCGGATTGGTGGCCATGATCCAAATCGCTTTCACACGTCCGTCGTGAACCGCCTCAAACAGATCCACCGCCTTCAGTCCTGGTTTGTCGGCAATACGCGGTGCATTCCAGAACCGTTGCACAAGTTGGCGGTCAGATTCATGATGGAGTTCCAAATGGCTCGCAAGCTGGTTGGCCAATCCACCAACTTCTCTGCCTCCCATCGCATCCGGCTGCCCGGTGACGGAAAACGGCCCCATGCCCGGTTTCCCAATCCGTCCAGTCAGCAAGTGGCTGTTGATGATGGTATTGACTCTGTCCGTTCCGTCCGCCGCCTGATTGACACCCTGAGAATAGACGGTGACCGCTTTTTCGGTTGATGCAAACCAGTTGTAGAAAACCGAGATCTCTTCAATAGACAGATTGGCCGCCTCGGACACGCGAAAAATATCGAAGGGCCGGGCGGCTTCAGAAACCGCCGCCAGATTGTTCGTATGCCGAGACACAAATTTCTCATCGACAATGCCATCTTGTTCCAATGCCTTGAACAGGCCTTGGAAAAGTGCAACGTCGCTTCCCGGCGCGAGCTTGAGATGCAGATCCGCGATCTCACAAGTGGCGGTCGCGCGCGGATCGATAACAACAACCCGCATATCTGGGCGCTGACGTTTCGCGGTGGCAAGACGCTGATAGAGAACCGGATGACACCACGCCAGGTTGGATCCGACCAGCACTACAAGATCGGCGAGTTCCAGATCCTCGTAACACCCCGGCACCGTGTCCGAACCAAACGCTCGTTTGTGCCCCGCGACCGATGACGCCATGCACAAACGCGAGTTGGTATCGATGTTGGCGGAACCGATGAACCCCTTCATCAGCTTGTTCGCCACATAATAATCTTCGATCAAAATCTGCCCGGACACATAAAAGGCGACAGCATCCGGACCGTGGTCTTCAATAACCTGCTGAAATTTCTGAGCGATCGCCGACGTGGCAGCGTCCCAGCTCGTTCGCTCGCCGCCCATTTGCGGATAGAGCAGCCGTCCTGACAGCCCGGTCGTTTCGCCAAGGGCCGCCCCTTTTGAACACAGTCGCCCAAAATTGGCCGGATGATCCGGATCGCCAGACACCTTTATGTGACCCGGAGGCCCTTCTACAACAACGCCACACCCCACGCCACAATAGGGACATGTGGTCTTGGTACGGATAAACGTGGGGTCTCTGCCGGACGCATTCATGCGGCATAGCTTCCACTGGCGGAAACCAAAAGTTGAACGCGGCCTGCGGCAACGCGAACCTTATGAGTTGCCGCTGCCCCTTCGTCCGCCCCTTGAGCTTCGCCGGTCTCCAAGGAAATAACCCAGTTGTGAAGCGGACACGTGACCGTGCGGCCATGTACGATCCCCTGACTTAACGGGCCACCCTGGTGCGGACATTTGTCGTCTACCGCAAAGACTGTATCATCGACCGTTCTAAAGACCGCAATGCATCCCAACGGCGATTTCACAATACGTGCGCCGCGCACCGGAATGTCTGTCACATTGCAGATCTCAACCCAGGCTTCTCCAGCATGGCTCATCAGACCAGTTCCCCAACTTTTGCAACAGCAAGGGGGGTAAACTCATGGCTTTCCTTACCTGCGGCTCGCTCCGCCCAAGGATCGACCTGCATCAGATTTTGTGAGTAGACGAAGCGTTCATAATATCTAAGACGCGCTTCAGGGTCTCCAGTAAGCGTCTCTCTTATGTATTCAATACCTACCTTGTCCGCCCATTTGTAAATCCGGTCGAGATAAGCGGCCTGTTCGCGATACATCTGCATGAGCGCCCCGGAATATTCCAAAACCTCGTCTTCAGTGTCCACGCGGCACAACAGCTCCGTCGCCTTTACATGCATTCCAGCGGCCCCTGCGAAGTGAATCTCGTAACCGCTGTCAACGCAGACAACCCCAATGTCTTTACAGGTTGCTTCGGCACAATTTCGGGGGCAGCCCGAAACGGCAAGTTTGACTTTATGAGGCGTCCAGGACCCCCACAGAAATTTCTCAAGCTTAATGCCAAGGCCGGTGGAATCCTGTGTTCCGAAGCGGCACCAGTCCGTGCCCACACAGGTTTTTACGGTCCGCAGCCCTTTGGCATAGGCATGACCCGATACCAGCCCAACCGCATTCAGATCTCTCCAAACGCTGGGCAAATCTTCTTTTTTGACCCCAAGAAGGTCAATGCGCTGTCCACCGGTCACCTTGACGCTGGGAATCTCAAACTTGTCCGCTACATCGGCAATCGCCCGCAATTGATCCGGTGTTGTCATGCCGCCCCACATGCGGGGCACCACGGAAAAGGTCCCATCTTTCTGGATATTGGCGTGGGCCCTTTCATTGATGAAACGGGATTGCGCATCATCCGCATATTCATCCGGCCAAGCGCATAAGAGATAGTAATTCAACGCCGGCCGGCACTTCGCGCAGCCGCATGACGTTTTCCATTCCATCGTCTGAAAGACGGCGTGGAGAGATTTCAGTTCGCTCGCGACAATGACGCGGCGCACTTCCTCATGGGTGAAATCCGTACACCCGCACATTGGTTTTGCGGCTTCGGGATCGAATGCCTCACCAAGTGTCAACGCAAGAAGTTTTTCCACCAAAGGCGTGCATGTGCCACAGGACGACGATGCTTTTGTATGTGCGCGAACATCATCTATTGATGTGTGACCGCTTTCCGTAATCTTCGAAATGATAGTGCCCTTGCATACGCCGTTACAGCCACAGATTTCCGTATCATCGGGCAATGCTGCAACGGCCGCCATAGGGTCCACGGCACCGCCTTCCGCGAAAGCCGGACCGAAAATCAATGTGTCCCTCATCTCGGACACATCCGTCTGGTCTTTCAGATGCTGAAAGAACCAGGCCCCATCGACCGTGTCCCCATACAAGACAATGCCGACGATCCTATTGTCTTGAAGAACCAGCCGTTTATAGACACCTTGTGCCGCATCGCGAAAAACGATTTCTTCACGGCCCTCACCTTCGGCGAAATCCCCTGCCGAAAACAAATCCACCCCTGTCACTTTAAGCTTTGTGGATGTTACCGAACCTGAGTAGGAAGCGCTGTAATCACAGGACAAACGCGCGGCGATCACCTTGGCCATCTCATAAAGGGGCGCCACAAGGCCATAACACTGACCCCGGTGTTCGACACATTCACCCACCGCGTAAATGTCGGGGTCCGAGGTCTCCATTTGGTCGTTGACGAGGATTCCCCTGTTCACCTCAAGACCCGCTTCCTGGGCAAGTGCTGCGCTTGGCCGAATGCCAACGGCCATACACACAAGATCTGCGGGAATGACCGTGCCGTCATCGAGACGTACGCCTTCCACATAATCTGTCCCCAAAATCTCTTGGGAATTAGCCCGCGTCATCACTTGGATGCCGCGCTCTTCGATGGCCTGCTTCAACAAATGTCCCGCGGCTTCGTCAAGCTGCCGTTCCATGAGGGACGGCATAAGATGCAGAACGGTCACTTCCATGCCCCGCATTCTCAATCCGGCGGCAGCTTCCAAGCCCAAAAGACCACCGCCGATGACAACCGCTTTACCGCCGTTCTCTGCGTAAGCCAACATGCGATCAACGTCGTCCAAATCGCGATAGGTGATGACCCCTTTCAACACATGGCCACGAATTGGAATAACGACGGGCGACGATCCAGTTGCGATCAGAAGCGTGTCGTAACAGGCTTCTGTTCCATCTTCCGCCGTGACGCTTTTCTGTGCGCGATCGATCCTTTCGATCCGCTTTCCTTTGTGAAGCGTGACCTTATGGTCCGCATACCACGCCTCATCATGAATGATAATATCCTCATATGACTTCTCACCCGACAGCACAGGCGACAGCATGATGCGGTCATAGTTCACGCGCGGCTCTGCATTGAAGATCGTCACATCGAACGCATCGGAATCGCACTCGAATAGCTGATCCAAAACCCGGCCTGGCGCCATGCCGTTTCCAATAACGACCAGTTTTTTTCTAGGCACATTTCACTCCATGAACATTGCCCGGGCGGTGTCGTGCACACCGCCCAAGCGATTGATCCGGTCCGTTAGAAGCTGAACTCTGCTTGAAGCCAAAAGACTTCCTTGTCCGTTTTGAAACCATCGTCGGATTGGAAGTTCGCGTACTTCACAAGAAACTTGACGTTGTCGAGCTTTTTAAGCTTCGCGATACCGACCACATCGATTTCCGACCCGAATTCGCCACTTGCATTCTCGGGCGAAAAATCGTGATAGACGGCAAACGCCTTCAGCAACGCGAACGGGCCGACGTTCTTTCTGGCGTAACCGACTTTGCCGTAAATATCCTCAAGCCCCGCAGCGGGCGTCGCTAAGAACTGATCGGCAAAACCGTTGAACTTATGCAGCGTCGCCAGTGGCGTTGAAAAACCGATGGTGCCGTCACCACCCAGCACTTCATATCCAGCCCCCAACTCCAGGCCCTTGCGGTTCAGAAAGCCAGCAACGCGATAATAACTCACACTGTAATCGGTCGGCTGGGCGGCCCAATCCGATTGACGGGCGTATGATCCCTTTAAAGACCAAATTCCCTTTTTGATGCCGATATCAAAGCCATAGGTTTGTGATGACAGAGCCGGCGCTTCTTCTAGATCGAGAAGGTAGGCAAACGGCGTAATGGCCACTTTCACATCATTGAACGATGTCTGATAGTTCAGATTGATAAGAGCACTATCACTTTCAAAGCGTCCTATTGGCGAGTCATCTCCAAAAATACGGTTGACTTGCTCGACATAGGTGAAGTCGAACTTAAGCCCTTGTACGCTTGTGTTCTGCACACGCACAGAATCGAAGGTCTGCTCATTTTGACGCCACCCCACATTTCCGACGAAGCGGGCGTCGTCCAGGACGATGCGTTGGCGGCCCAAAATTATCTTCGTGTCTGGCAACGACGTATTCGTTAGCTGAAGGCGGTTCAATTCAGTTGCATCGGGGTCTGCCACTACGGGGAATGTCGTATTCCCATTAATGGTGCTGTTAAAGTCACCTACGATGTCCCGGATATGATCGAACTCGATAAGAAACGTCGTGTCGTAAAACTTGCCTGTTTCAAATCCTGCCCGGAGGCGATATGTGACAGCGTTGGCATTGTTGGTAAATCCACCTTGATCCACATGTTCCCAACGAACGCGGGCATTGAAGAGGATTTTCGATTCTTTAAATGCCTTCACAAAATCATTGGTTTCAGGCGCAGGTGCTTCCTCCGCATAAACACTTGCCGGCAATGCGAACGCAATAAACGCCGCCGAAAGTGGTGCAACAAAATTCCCCAGATTGATTGTCATTCGTAGTGACCCCTATTGGTAAATGGCACGAACGCGGGCAAAGCTCGCGTGGTTCAGTGCCACATCGGTGCAGCGATAGAGGGGCCGCCATTGACCCGATTAGACGAGACCTTTTCCGTCAGGCCGCGTTCTTATCGTGAACTTCGTATTCCTCTAGGAATGTGAGAAGCTGTTCACGGTATTTGTAATAGTCTGGATGTTCCAGAAGCGCTTGGCGCGACCTCGGACGCGGCAAATCCACTTCCATTATCTTTCCAACCCGCGCATGAGGCCCATTGGTCATCATGATCACGCGGTCGGCCACCAAAATGGCTTCATCCACATCATGGGTGACGCAGATGGCCGTCACCTGGGTGCGCTTCCACACATCCATCAAAACCTCTTGAAGCTCCCAACGGGTAAGCGAATCCAACATTCCGAACGGCTCATCAAGAAGCAACAGTTTCGGTGACAGCGCAAACGCGCGCGCGATCCCCACACGTTGCTTCATCCCATTGGAAAGTTCACTTGCACGCTTGTGCAGCGCATCTCCCAGGCCAACACGGTTGAGATAATACTCGACGATCTCCTTGCGTTCTTTGGAGGTGGCATGGGGGTAAACCCGCTCGACCCCCAGCGACACATTCTGATAGGCCGTTAGCCACGGGAAAAGGCTTGGCGCCTGAAAAACCACGCCACGATCCGGCCCAGCCCCGGAAATTTCTTTCCCATCCAACACGATGCCGCCGTCTGAAATTGGATTCAGACCCGCAGCCATGGACAAAACAGTCGATTTTCCGCACCCAGAGTGACCGATCAGCGAAACGAATTCACCCTTCCGCAAATCCAAATCAAACTCATCAACAACGGTCAGTGGTCCTTTGGGCGTTGGATAGATTTTTGTAACACGATAAAATTCGAGATACTTCGCGGGATTGACGGTTGGCGTATCGGCTACATCTCTGACGGCCTTGGGCACTTCTGCGCCAATCTCCGAAGACGATTGCACTCGGTGGTCAGACGATACGTCAGGCAAAATGCTTGGATCGTCACTGATTTCAATCACATTACTCTTGCGTGCTCGATACTTCTGTCGTGCTTCTCTGAGCCCTCCCCTCAACCCGCCGGCTGTGGCGGTGATCGGTTCAACGTTCGGCAGAACAAGGCCCTTCGACTCACCCGGGCGGGTCATACCGATATCCATAAGGTAGTTTGTAACTTCCGACCGCAGACGGATGAACTCGGGATCGTGATTCATCGCCTTTCTGTCACGCGGCCGATTGATATTGATCGGAAATGACGGGCCCAACGAGGCATTCGGTCCCGGGTTAAGAGGCACAATGCGGTCAGCAAGCAGAATTGCCTCGTCCACATCGTTGGTGATTAGGGCAACCGTCTTTTTTTCCTGTTCCCAGATTTGGACGATCTCATCTTGCAGATTGGCGCGCGTAAGGGCATCAAGCGCACTTAGTGGTTCGTCCAACAAGAGCATCTTGGGCTTGGTCGCCAAAGCGCGCGCGACATTCACGCGTTGCCGCATGCCGCCCGACAATTCGGCGGGCCGCCGTTCCCGCGCATGGCTCAATCCCACCATCTCAACATAATGGTCTACATGATCGCGTTTTTCCTTAGCAGGCATGTTTGGAAAGATGGCATCGACGGCAAGGCGCACATTGCCAACGACGGTGAGCCAGGCAAAGAGCGAATAGTTCTGGAACACCACACCACGTTCGGGAGACGCGCCCGTTACCTCTTGCCCTTCAAACAAAATACTACCTTCGTCTGGTGTCACCAGCCCCGCCATCATGGAGATCAGGGTTGTTTTCCCACTGCCGGAAAACCCCACAATCGCGACAAACTCATTTTCCTCAATGGAAAGGTTGATGTTCTTCACCACCTCTTCACGATTTGAACCGCTGCCATAAGATTTCGCCACATTGTCGAGCCGGAGATAAGACATCTACTCGTCCCCTACCGCTTGTCCGAATAGGTGAACATGGCTTGTAATGTGTACATTACTCGGTCCAGGAGAAATCCGATCACGCCAATGGTCAGTACAGCAACCATAATGCGAGCCAGAGACGATGAAGATCCGTTTTGGAATTCATCCCACACAAACTTCCCGAGCCCTGGATTCTGCGCCAGCATTTCCGCTGCAATCAACACCATCCACCCAACCCCCAAGGAGAGCCGCAAACCGGTAAAGATCAACGGCAGTGATGATGGGATGACGAGTTTGAAGATTTGGTCTTTGGTATTGAGTTGCAACACTTTAGAAACGTTGAGAAGATCTTTGTCGATAGACGACACACCGAGTGCCGTATTGATGAGCGTCGGCCACAAGGAGCACAAGGTCACTGTGATCGCAGAAACCAAAAACGATTTCGGCATCGCGTCAGACGCATTCACATAAACAGCGGATACGACAATCGTGACGATCGGCAACCATGCCAGTGGGGACACTGGTTTAAAAACCTGTATCAACGGGTTCATGGCCGCGTTCACGGAGGGACTAAGGCCACAAAAGATACCAATGGGAACCGCAATTAGTGTCGCGATAATGAAACCGAAAAAGACTGTCTTTAGACTTGTTAGTATCTGGTCGATGTAAGTTGGCTTGCCGGTGAATGTGCGCTCTTTCACTTTTTCCGGGCGGCCTTCAGCGAGGTAACGCGCATTTCGCTCATCCTGCCGTTCATAGAACGCCGCTTGCTTAGCCCGGGTTGCCGCGTGATCTTCCATCAAGGCGCCGAACTGTTCCCAGACCATGACCGGCCCCGGGATCTGACCGAGACTGGTTTTGACCTGGGCAGCCCCCGCCGACCACGCGGCCAGGAAGACCAAAATCGCGACCAGCGGAATCCCCAGCACCTTCCACAACTCGATGAATTGCCCGCGCGGATCTTCACCCGTCAGCAAGCGAATGACTGGATTGAGGAATCCGAGGCCTACCACTGAAAGCCCGTTCGTGGTGCGTTGAATGGCATTTGCGAATTTTTGACTAGGTTGCTGCTCCGGCGACCTGGCGACGGGTGGAGTTTTATCCGAAACCGGAAGCGTCGCTATTTCAGCACTTCCGGCCACAGCGGCGGGAACTGGGCTACTCGCCTCATCTTCGATTTTCCTAAACGTCGCGGACGTCATAACTTGGATCCTCTGAAACTCTCTTGACCACATGAGCTAAGTCTGCGGCGTGGCAGGCAATTCCTTGCAACCGCCATACCACCTCGCAACAGACCCTAGTTTGTGACAACTTCGCCTGCGTCTGTGACGACTTCGCCTTCTTTCAGCCCGATCGGAAACTTAGCGAGATACTCGTTCGGTTTGCGGCCATCGAAAGTAATGTTGTCGATGAACTCGGACTGCGGCGCCTTGAAACCGTCGGTACCGAAGGGGAAGTCCTCTTTCTTCGCTTTACCCTCATCAATCAGCATCTGTGCAGCTGTCATGTAAATGTCAGGCCGGTAGACTTTCTTGGCGACGTCCATGTACCAGCTGTCGGGTTTGCTCTCCGTAATCTGTCCCCAGCGGCGCATTTGCGTGAGATACCAAATCGCATCTGAGTAAAACGGATAAGTAGCGAAGTATCGGAAGAACACATTGAAATCCGGCACATCGCGCTTATCACCCCTTTCGTACTCAAATGTGCCTGTCATTGAATTGGCGATGACCTCAAAGTCCGCCCCCACATATTCCGGCCGGGCGAGTATTTTCACGGCTTCCACACGATTGGCATTGTCATTTTCATCAAGCCAAATGGCCGCGCGGATAAGCGCCTTCACGACCGCGAGATGGGTGTTGGGATTTTCTTCAGCCCAGTTGGCGGATACGCCAAATACTTTTTCGGGGTTGTCCTTCCAGATTTCGTAATCGGTAATGACCGGAACGCCAATGCCCTTGAAAACCGCCTGCTGATTCCAAGGCTCGCCAACACAATATCCATAGATTGTGCCCGCTTCTAATGTCGCCGGCATTTGCGGTGGAGGAGTTACCGACAGCAAGGCATCTGCTTTGATCTGACCGCTAATATCGGTCTTGCCGTAGAAGCCGGGATGAATTCCGCCAGATGCTAGCCAGTAGCGCAGTTCGTAATTGTGCGTACTGACAGGAAAAACCATACCCATGTTGAACGGTTTTCCTTGATCCTTATACGAATCAACGACGGGCTTCAGATATTCGGCTTTGATGGGATGTACTGGCCTGCCATCCTCTTGCAGCGGAATATTTTTCTTCATTTGTTCCCAAATTTCATTGGAAACCGTAATGCCGTTGCCGTTCAGATCCATCGAAAAAGCGGTGATGATATCGGCCTTGGTGCCAAATCCAATTGTGGCCCCCAGCGGTTGCCCGGCCAACATATGCGCGCCGTCTAATTCTCCATCAATTACCCGGTCCAGCAGAACTTTCCAATTCGCCTGAGGCTCGAGCGTGACAAACAATCCCTCGTCCTCGAAATATCCGAGTTCATAGGCAACCGCCAGCGGCGCCATATCTGTCAGTTTGATAAACCCGAACTTTAGCTCGTCCTTTTCAACATCTAACTCTTCTGCGGAAGCCACAAACGAAAGACCAGCTATTGAGACGGGAGTAACGGCGAGAGTAAGGGCGCAAAAAGATGCAGCAGCCAGAGACGTAAATTTTCGACGAGATGTCGTTTTCGCAAACGGTTTCATGTGCTCTCCAATTCCAAGGCGTATCTTTGGAAGCGCATGACCGTACGAGGCCGGCCCGGGTCCGATAGATACGTTGAACGACGTAATTGAACGATGTAATTTCCTGGGAGTGCCTCATCCGCTGAGGCGGCTATTCAGTGAGGGAAGTAATTCACCTTCACTACATCGACCCGTCAATGGAGCGACATGAGACTCATCTTTGAGTCATTGGGATAGTACGAAGCTTCACAGATGTGTCAACGATTATTTTGCAGCGCAAAAAACAAGCATGTGCCTAAAAACGCGCCACACTCGATGAATGGTAAGGTTAATCCTCTTTATCGTTGATTTCCATCAGTATAAGGACACTTTCTTCATAAGATAGAACTAGTGACGTTTGTTCCGCACGGCCGAAAGCTCAAATGAAACAACTGACCGTAAACTAGGCTGGCATATCGCCAGAGAAGGATTTGATATTGTATCTAGTCTTCCGCGAACGAAGCCATCCACTTGGCAAAAGCAGCTTTGGCTGATTGGAGTGAGACATCGCCGCAGATGCAAGCCGATGCTTTAGATAAGATCGGAACAGAAATAGTTTTACGCAAAGATGAGATTGGTCACACCTTATCGCACGAAGAAGGCAAAACCCTTCGAGAAGGAATCGGCGAGGTTCTGCGCCCCGGCCCATGCTTATGGGAACACCGTTGTATTCAAACCGGCTGAATTGACACCAGCATGCGCGGGAGTTCTATACCTCCGTAAAGACAGCATATACAAGTAACTGAACGCACCAAGATAAGTTGCTTCTCGGCAAACAAAAAAACCGCCACACATTTGCAGCGGTTTTTCTGATCTCTTCGTAGCGAGGAATGAATGGCGGTGTGTGCAGTCTCTAGCGAACCAGTCTCTGCGGTTTACACGGAAGATTTCCCTGTTTTTGTCGGGATTTACAGGGAAAATTCTTGCTCTCGCCTCGTCCGAAGATATTTCTCCAGGTATTTCGTTGGAAAGCCTGCCTTTTTTGAGGAAATTCTCTAAAGAAACAACAGGGAATCTTGCTTTACGGACAGGGTATCTCATTCATGAACACGGATATTCATTTGCGTGTAAGTTCCGTCCGACCAACTCCAAAAAAGTCCGCTATTTGAGGTTAGTCCGCTCCTGAAAGGAAGAAAAGAACGGTGAAAACGTCAAAATTTACGGACCCCCAGAAGGCATTCATTGTGAAACACGGGAAAACAGGTAGACCGATGGGGGAGATCTGTCAGCAAGCCGGGATCAGAATCGTTTTCATTTGTTGATAGGCGAAAACCTGGTTGGAACAGCCCAATGAAGGTATTCCTTTCTGCGTTTATAGAGCTGGCAGGCTGGCCAAAGTAGAGCCAGAACCAGTGCATAAAGCATCCAGAAGAAGTAGACTTTAGTCTGCATCGAAAGCGCCAACCCTATCGCCAAAACTAAATAGAGATGCAATACGTACACAAACAACGGCTCACTACCATATACGCTCAAGAGTCTAATCAGCACCGATTGGTTGCTCAGCAGACTGAGCAACCAAATGGCGATAACGGTCATGCTTAGATAGGCGGCCAAAAACCCGACGCTTGGGGGGTATTTTGTGAAATTGAAGGTCTCCCAAAACCGCACCGGATCATATGCCCCGAAGTCAATCCAAGACCAGTTCAAGGCAACCACCGCACCCAAGACAACAAGGATCATAATCGCGATCACGAGTGAGATGGGCACGCGCTGCATTAACTCTCTGGACGCGACGCGACCATATAGAAGTCCAAGGAACACTGCACCACACCAGGGCAAAATCGGATATTGAACTAAGACGCCATTTGACTGCCCTGCCGACAAAAGCAGCCTAAGCACAAGGTTGTGATCACCAGCTGGCTGCAAACCAAGCGCTAGACTTATGGGAGCCAACAACATCATCAGCAATGACAGCGCCAGCAGCCAATACTTATCGAGCCACAAGACAAAAGCCGTGAGTGTCATCGCAGCGCCCAGCGCGGAAATCACACCAAAATAGTAGTAGGTTGGTCCGCCATCACCAGGTATCGCTGGAGATCCGTAGGTATTGAACGGTTCCTCCCCCCAACCGCCGATAAGCCAGACGGGACTCACCAAAACCAACTCAAGGAGGATGAGAAGGAAGCCTCTTCTTACAAAGTGCATCACAATATCCCGCCGACCGCCCCCCCTATTCGCGGTCCTTTCGGCGTGGAGCACCATCGAGGCCCCCATCAAAAAGAAAAAGCCAGGCGCGCATAGGTGCGAAATGGCACGCTCCAAAAAGGGAGAAATCGACTCATACGCTGGAAGCGCTCCGCCCCACCACTCTGCGGGGTGTTCGCGTAGCAAAAAGTAACGCGCGTGATCCAATGCCATGAATACGATTAGCAAGCCCCGCGCGGCGTCCAACGTTACAAGCCTCGGGAGGCTGTACAATCCGTTTTGCACTTTCGCCCCTGGAGGTATCTGCATGCTCAGTACTGATCTTGAGGTTGCAGCGCTTTGACGGCAGCTAAAGACCATACCAGAGCCCCTAAGAACGCCCCCAATCCGACAGATGGCGCAATCGTTAGAAGCGCATTGGGAGTACCAGCCAAAAAGTGCACCAAATACGACACGATGCCGACTAACAACGTTGTCCCGCTGACTGTCGTCACAATCTTTCCCGCTGCTGAATTCGAGAGCCCGAATAGGAAATTCATCAACCAGGTCACAGCGAATGTCGTCATGAAACTCAAGGCGCCTTGCGTAACTGCCGCTGTCACCGCCAATTGAGGATATGCTATGTTGGCAAAGTAAGCCCAACCTCCATATAGGAAAGATGCTACGGCGCCAAACAGCACACTTTGCAGCCAAGGCCTCGCAAACAAGCGTCTTACTAGTTTGATGCCGTTCATTGAGGCCATCAGGTGTCTGTGTGTTCAGCGTCTATTTCATCAAGTACTTCAAGCGCTTCATGACGAAGGGTCAAACCAAGCAAAACCAAAAAGATCGATATGACAAACTGGACCGCGACAAGGCTTCTGTCGACATATGCTGGTGAAATAGCAAGGAGTGTGAGCGGCACAAGAGGGGCGTAAAAACACTTATCTGCAATATTCAAAAAACTTCTTGCAAACAACTCCTTAGCAGCCGCACTTTTCCACCTAGAAACCCCTTTTCCGTGAAACACGTCCCACTCTTTTATCACCTTTTTCTCCCTATAAAGACTATGTCACCATTGCCTGAGGTAGTTTTCCAAAAACACTCGCAAGTATCTGCTCAAGTAAATATTTAACCCGGAAAGCAATGATGAACTCAATCTCATCACAACCAGCATCCCAGTCGATTAAGCACTCCACTGTTGTGCCGTTTCGACTTTCCTGAAACGACCAAACACGGTCGAACTTTTTCCAGTCACCGGCACGCGCTCTTTGGACAATTCTTTTTTGGCTACGGTCAATTTCAACTTCATCAGTCCACTCTAAGAGCAGTCCATCCCATATGGCACGACAATTCATCGTGGGAGATGCGCGCTCCTCCTCCGCATCAACCTGTAAAAACCGGTATAAGCGCGATTGATCAGCAAACAGCTCAAACACTGCGTCAAGAGGTTGATCGATAAACTCAGACATTCGCATCGAAAACAAATCGTGAGTATCTGATTGCCTCTCCAAAAACTCTCGAGCGTCCTGCAAGCTTTGCTTCAAACCTGCATGTACGGTTGCCATTTGACTATCGGTAATAACAAGCGGAGGTTGGATACGAATGACATCCGGTGCAAAAAGGGAAAAAGAAGTCAAAACACCATTTCTACTCAACAACCAACAGACTAGTCCTGCCAAAGGTATAGACCTTAGTCGTATCCCCCAAAGAAGGCCGAAGCCTTCGACATTAGAAACAAGGTCCGGGAAGTCGCTGTGTATCTCACTCAGCATATCCGACACTTCCAATGACCTAGATTCCGCCCCCCTCAACCACTCATCGCTCACGGCAATATCCAACACCCTGTCGGCGACCGCGACGGCCAAAGGTGACCCCGCGAGGCTCGACGCAAAAGAGAATGGCGCAGCCTGCATGACAGACCAGCATCGTGGCGTACACAGAGCACCTGAGATTGGCAAAATACCGCCTCCCAGAGACTTCCCGATACAGACAATATCCGGCTCTGCATTAAAATGTTCAAAGGCAAAAAGACGCCCGGTTCGACCGAAAGCGGTCTGGATCTCGTCTAATATAAGAATTGCACCTACTTCGTCACATATGGATCTAATACGCTCGAAATAAGTAGGAGGCGGTATTCTAACCCCCCCTTCCGCCTGAACCGTCTCAAGAATGACTGCGGCCGTTGTGTCGTCAACCGCATTTTCGATGTCTTCAATACTTCCGAATTCCACAGCAACAAAGTTCGGTAACATCGGCTTATATAATTCTTCGAAATCAGGTCGATGAGAGGCGCTCATCGCACCAAACGTCATACCATGATAGCTGTTTCGTGCACTGACAAATTTAGGGCGCCCGGTCACACCGCGTGCCAATTTTAGTGCAGTCTCAATGGCCTCTGCCCCGCCATTGCACAAGAATGCGTGCGGCAATCTATTGTCTGTGAGAGCTGCAAGTTTCTTATTGAACGCCAGAAGTTTTTCGTTAAAGAACAGTTTGCTGTTGTGGAGGACGCCATCGTTTAACTCTGCAAGCGCCGCCTCGACGACTGCTGGGTGCCTGTAGCCAAATGCCTGATTGCCATATGAATCCAGAACATCCACAAATCTTCGGCCAAGTGTGTCTGCTATTTCCGCGCCTTCCGACTTAGCCTGGATGGCCGACCCCATCCAGTAGAGGGCGCGCGCATACGCCGATTTACCCAAATTGCCAGTTTCTCGAGCGCAATCACGAACCGCCATTATTGGCGTCTTTTCCGTTTCGTTCATATCACCATATCTCCCGCAAGAAACTGGCATAGGCGCTTCCGAGCCCCGCGACTTGATTCAGCAAGATGGACGAGCGTGTGCGTGTCGATATATCCAATCAAGCTTGTAGGGGCATTTAAGAAACGGGTATCACGATAAGGACCATGCAGAGGGACTCCGCCAATCTTGCTGTAAAAATGGTGCTCGAAACCTTTGAGGGTTTCGCCGTCGAAGAACATGTCGGCCGCTATGAACCTTGCACCAAGATGCTTGCTGGCATAGCCGATTGCGTACCTCACTAGCTGAGTCACCATGGCCGGACGCCGCCACTTTGGGGACGTCATGAAATGACCAAACTCAACAACGTTCCCGCGCTCTCTCAGTTCCTGTACCGACTTTACTTCTTCACAGGGTAGACCGATTTCTGAGTCCTTGACGATCTTTATGGTTCCGACCAACTGATCTTCGACCCATGTCAGTACATATTCCGACCGGTCGTCGAAACGGTCAAAGCTGGACGTTACGTCCGCTAGTCGTTTCTCTTCCCTCACATAAACTTCCTGCCTCAGAGCACAAATCGCGTCAAAATCTCGTCGGCTTTGGCCTATCGATTGTCTGTATGTCACCATTTTGCTAACCACCGGCTTGATCATGTCTCCATTGCAGCCCCGTATTACTATCGCGAACTGCCTGGCGGATTTCTCGAAGTGCTTCGAAATATGAGCCTGTACAGTGGCCTTGAGCCTTTTTGATGTACGGATGAATTTTGCGAAGCCGATGAGCTGGAACCGCCGGAAACAAATGGTGTTCTATGTGATAATTGTTCTGGTTCGAGACATATTCCCACATCATGTTTGATGGATAGGAGCGCGTGTTTTTGAGAATCGATTTTGCGGTTCGCCTGCAACCTATGTGTTCGGGCACCTCAATCATGAAGTGAACAAGCTCAGCAACCACTAACCATGGTAAAAACCAAATGAGCAGGATGTGATCGATCCCAAAGATAACCACCCCACACAAACCGGCAATCAAAAAGGACAGTAAGAGAAAATACTCAACCCATATGTGGCGCCGAAATTTTCCTTTCGCTAGTTCGGGGTAATCATTCTGGAGAATATTTAGTGCAGTGACGAGAAAGGTTGGTATGCGCAGAAAATTCCATGCCCTAACAATCAGTGATACCGGGTTCGCCAGGGATTGAGGCGCATAATTGAATAGCTCTTGATCTCTTTCGGTGCCAACATATTTGTGATGATGCAGATGTTGAACCCGGTAGTGCGTGAAAGACACCAACATGGGCGCACCCAAAAAGAATCCAATTATCCTATTCAATTTCTCACTCTCGAATAGGTTGCCATGTAGAGCTTCATGCTGAAGTTCAAGACCATGTGCAAAGACAACACCTAATGCCGCAACTAGAATGGCCTGAACAAAAACCTCTTCCGCAGCAAGAACGCTCGCGCCAAGCACTAATAGACTTGCGAAATACGCTGTGACTTTTGCGGTCGCGACTATGGGATTATTTCGCGACCAATGCGTTATCTGCGCACTCGAAATACCGACAGTATTCTCTGCGTGGCTCATGCCAGCAAAATCTCCTAGCGACAAAGAGTTTGACTTGAATCAACGCCGTTCTAACGTCATCATAATTGGGTTTTTGGGCCTTAAGGTCACCAAACCAACCGCCTCAATACTCTGTCTAGGAACTAATCTTGGCTTGTATTTTTGTGCAATCATTGCAACGCCAATCACCAATTCAGTGATGGCCAATCGCGCGCCGATACAAATTCTAGGACCGGCGCCAAAGGGCATATACACATAGCGAGGCCGGGAACTCGGTGGCTCATTTTCAAAACGCCCCGGCATAAAATGATTGGCCCGTTCCCAGCGTTTCTGGTTTCTTTGTATCAACCAGGGCGACATAATAATCGTGGCACCTTTTGGTATTCGCAGACCATGGATTTCATCGTCTTCGAGGGCGGTTCGGGACATTGTATGTGCTGTTGGATACAGCCTGAGAGCCTCATCAACAATCATCCTCACTCTAGGTAGTTTTTCTAGGTCCTCAACTTCCGGCGCGCGTCCCCCCAAAACCGAGTCTACCTCTTCATGCAGCAAGCGCTCTTCCTCTGGGTGTTGATCGAGGAGGTACCAAATCCAACTCAAAATCGTAGACGCAGATTCGTGACCCGCGGTTAGAACCGTCGCGACATGATCCCTGATTTCTCGGAGGTTCATCCGCTCTCCGGTTTCAGTATCACGCGCGCCCAACAACATGGACAGCAGGTCCGGTCTTTCGATGCCTGATTGTTCCCGGTCGGCAATCAGTTTATTCGCGACACGATCAATTATCTGAATTGCTTTTGCGCCTTCATCGGAACGTGACCTGGGCACCCATGACGGTAAGCCTAGAAGGTCAGCAAAACTTGGCCTTACACTTTGCTGATAAGTTGTGATCGCTTCGGATATCTCGTCGATATCTCTCTCATCTTCCGTTGAGAACATAATTCTGGAGATGACCTTTAAGGCAAGCCTACTCATTTCCGCAGACATGTTTATGGGCGCACCAGGTTCGGTCTCCTCCCACCTTTGGAGAATAGCCGCACTCATTTCGGTCATCGTCGGAACAAAGGTCATTATTCGCCGATGCTGAAATATAGGCTGTAGGGTCCGATGTTGACGCTTCCAAGTTTCATCTTCGCTGGTAAAAAGGCTCACGCCGAGGCCGGGTTCAAGCAGAACGCGCGCGATGCTGCCCTTGTGATAATTGTCCGCGTTGTCGAGCAATACATGCTTGACGTATTCCGGAGCATTAAGCACGAACATATGCCGCTTAAACATTTGAACTTCGAGAAAGTCGTCGCGATAAGCGTCTTCCGGCCACATTGCGACGCCGCTGTCACGGCTGGCGGCCCACAGATACCTTAAGACCGAAACTTTACCTGTTGGCGGACTGGGCATGGTCGGCATAGGTCGCCCTTCAATTATAGTTGAAACACTTCCCATTTGCGCCTCCATGGTGCTCATTGTGAATACTCGTTTAAGTAACATCTATTTTTTTTACAAGTCAATCGAGTATCGCGTATAAGACGCGTATAATTTTTTTCCGCTGATCGTTCTCAATTGGACGCACAGAATAAATTTCAATCTGAACAAATAGCTTTGCAGGTACTTGTTAGGTGATCGAACTCAACTTACCGGACCTCGTATATTGTGAGCGTTCCGAAGACGAAATATGGGGAGAACCATTGAACGCGATATCAAACATCGCGTTTTTTATCGCCGCGTTTTTCTCCAGTAAATTCTACGCAAATCCGGTTGAAGACAAACCTGCTCTGATACTCTCCATACTGATCGGTATTATTGGACTTGGCAGTCTTTTATTTCATACGTTCGCGAATGTATGGACCCAACTGGCCGACGTTATTCCAATCATGGCCTTCATTGGAGCCTATTTTGTCATTGTTCTTCGGCGGGTGTTTAAGTGTGCATATCCAACAATTGCGGCTGCCTTCTTGATCCTTGGAACTGCCAGCGTGTTCATCGACCAGTTGCTTCCCTTTGAGCTTCCAAACAATTCGAACGGTTACCTTCCAGCGATTATTTCATTGATAGCAGTCACCCTGTTCGCCGCATTGAAACAGAGCCCCGCATCGCGGTCCCTCATCTATGGGAGCGGCCTGATCTGTTTGGCATTTCTATTCCGCGGCATTGATTTAACAACCTGTTCAAAAATACCTTGGGGCACTCACTTCCTTTGGCACATCTTTGTCGCATCCGGCCTTTTGTTGTTGGTTCGGGCTCTTTATTTAGCCCGCCCATCAACCAGAGCTGTCTATTAGAACGTCAGCGGTTCGCAGCAACTATTTACGCAGACATAACTGCAGCTTAGACACAGACTCCGCATGCTGCGGCGAGCAAGTGATGGTGATTTAGGTCTAGGCTGCCCAACGTTTCGCCTTACCGAGAACAATGTTTTCGTTCTTGCTGCACCAAAACTGCAGACATTTGTCGAAGTAATCGTCAAACCTTGGTCCTGTTAGAACAAGGGAACCATCACTAGGACTCATAGGCTCTAGTACTGCGAAGTATGGTTCAAATGCAGACAAGAGTTTCAGTACCCTCTTCTCCTGCGCACTCAGAGTATCGTCTATCAAAGGCCTAAAGAGACGCGCAAAACGCTCAGGCGGAACGCAAGGAACAACTTGAATGGAGTCTAGCCCATTCGCCGCGCGTAATTGATTAACCGCCGAAATCGAACGACTTACTACTTCACTTACAGTTGGCGCTTGATCTCCGCTTATCGCGTAGACAACCTTCGACTTACCAGCATTACCAAACGTCGCATGCAGAACAGCCTCGACCACAACATCAATGGGTACAATATCAACCAGTGCGTTTGGATACCCGACGACAATCGGGAGCAATCCACGCGCATAGGCCTTTAAAAGAGGATAAATTCCACTGAATTTCGAGATGCCGCCATCATTGCTCCGACCGACGATAATACTCGGTCGAACAATCATCCAAGGAAGTCGAGACTCTTGTACGGCCCTTTCCGCGACAAACTTTGAATATTCGTATGTGTTGCTAAATCGACGATCAAGACGATTGAGACCTTGGCTTTCTGTGGACAAAGGACGTTCCGTTGAAAAAGCCGTTGAGACGTAAACGAACTTTTCCAAGCCGGTTGCATGAGATTCGATCTGCGACACCAATTGCTCGGTCACAATAGCATTTGTGTTGAGTGCGTCTTCCTCAGGGGCGTTCCATCTAACGTCTGCAGCCATATGAACCACATGGGTTACTTGGCTTACCTTATTCCGGAACGCAGGGTCACTCCAGAAGTTCGATCTCAAGTCGGCTGTGACTACATCTATTCGGGCATCATCTAAGTTTCGGGGCAAACGCCCCCTAGTAATCACCATAAAACGCGCGTTGGGCCTTAACTCCATCAATGCGGGCAAAGCGTAAGAGCCTAGTACGCCTGTCGCTCCCGTTACTAGAACCAGTTCCTGCAATCCACTCATTTGATTTTCCCAAGAAGAAGCTATTGAGCGCTTGCGCTGGAAACGAGTGCTTGTCTCTCTGATTCCAATGACAAAAGCATGAGCCGAGCGTTTTCACCCAACGCCCGTTCTGCAATAGGGTTAAGCATGTCCTGAAGGATCGGAATTCCGATTTCAAAATCGATTTCGAGAATGGCTTCAGTCACGTCGGGAGAAAGCGACCGCAGCTTCCAGAAGCCGCGTAACCATTGGAGGTCTCCGTCAACTTGGCTGTATTGTATCCTGTATTCATCCGGAAAGAACTCGGCTCGTTCAAGCCACTTTAAGAGCGATCCTTTCAGGACGACCTCCCATTCCGATATGGCAAAATTCTCACCTTTCTCCACGACCACTATGGATTTCACAGGATCCATCAATAGGGGATAGCGTTCGACAGCCCTAAGTGTATTCCATACATTCTCGATTTCGGAGTTAAGGACCTCTTCTACACGAACGACTGGCATTTTCGCCTCCTAGTTTTCTATATCCTGTAACGTGCGCAGCGAAGCGTTCACCAAGCCCCGTTCCGCATAGTCGATCTCCTCCGAGCGTAGAAAAGCTGGAGGTGTTAGTCGGATGACGTGAGGAGTTGTAAGGCACGGGGTCACGAGCAACCGTTCTGCAAAACAATTCCGAATGAAGTAGCCTGCAATATCGGGGCGCGTGCAGTGTATCCCCCAAAGAAGACCACGTCCCGTTACCTCTGAGAACAACTGACCATGTCGTGCGACGAGTCTTTGGAGAGCACTTTCTATTCGAGCGGATACATCACTGCAGCTGTGTTCGAATTCAGGACTGGAAACAATTCTTAGAGTTGCCTCCATCGCTGCACATGCGAGAGGATTGCCGCCAAAAGTAGAGCTGTGAAGAATATAGTCTCGATCAAATGCGGAAAACGCCTCGGGCGTCGCGATAACGGCAGAAATCGGAATAACACCCCCTCCGAGCGCTTTTCCCGCAAGGAGAATGTCGGGACGAATGCCATATTGGTCAGCAGCCCAGGGCGTTCCACACCTGTTAAGACCACATTGGATCTCATCAAAAATAAGGAGGGCGCCGGTTTGGTCACACGCTTTTCGCAAAGCGCGAAGCATCGCCTCAGACAACTCGAATATGCCGCCCTCACCTTGCACCGGCTCTGCAATGACAGCTGCAGGATTTGCTTCAACAATGGCTTGCCACGCTGCGTCTGCGTCGTCCCTTGGAATTTTCTTTACGTCTGGAACCAACGGGAGGAACGGGCCTTGAAATGCGTCAGCATCCGTAACAGAAAGAGCTCCCATCGTCTTACCATGATAGCTCTTCTCTAAATGAACAATACCGCTACGTCCGACCGTCGCCCGAGCGAGTTTCAAAGCTGCCTCAACCGCTTCGGCCCCGGAATTAAGGAGCATAATCTTGTTCAGTCCCGGCGGCGCGAATGAAGCAAGCGCTTTATGAGCGGCAGCTTGTGCTACCGACGGGAATGCTCGCGAAGAGATCGGCAAATGATCCAGCTGCAATCGAACTGCTTCCAAAATGTCTGGATGCCGATGCCCCAAGATGAAAACAGCATATGACCCAAAGTCGAGATACCTTTTGCCGGATCCTGTAGTTACCCATGGGCCGCGGGCTGTGGTCTCAACCTCATCGCTGCCGGTGAATGAATAAAGTACAGAGCGACTCCGCGACCCAAACTCTTTGATGTCGGCATGCACATCGGAAACTGTCGTATCGTGGGCGCTCGACTGCCCCTGCATCTGAAATCCTTTCCGAGATCATTCAATCTCAAAGGAGAACGGGCGGCCCAAAGCCCAGCGACCAATTATCTGCCGAGATGTAAATCGCGTGGGGGGATGAAATCTCATGGCATTTACGTCCCGTACCAATCGAGAGAGCTTTGACTCGCTTGAATAAGCGCGCGCACCAGCGGTCTCCATAAGGTTCGCAACCGCATTACAACAGATGTCCACAGCATGGTGTTTTATCGCGACCGCTCGCGGCAGGAGTTCATTGACGTTCGCTCGATCGTCTTCAAACTCTTTCGCCAAGCCAAAACATGCACTCTCAATTGAAATGAGCGAGGCTGCCAAGTCACCCACAACATCCTGAAAAGACGAATTCGCCGAACGTGGAGCATTCAGGTGAGCAATGACCGACTTATTCAGTTCGGTTTTCGCCTCATCAAACGCCGACCAAACAAGACCTAGGTAAGAAGAAGTCATCATAAGACAAAACCAGATCAGTCCTGCGGCAAACGTGTCATCAGGATCAAATCCCGGCTTACATCTATGAAACACGACAGACTCAGGCACAAAGCAGTCCTCAAAAATCAATGTGTCTGACTCTGAAGCTCGCATCCCAAGCCCATTCCAGCTTTTGCGAACTGATACACCATCTGTTTTTGTTGGAAGAACAATGATGAGTAAGCGATCTTCTCGGTCTTCGTTAGACAACGCTTGAAGACAGATGAGATCCGACCGGCCAGCTAAAGAACAGGGCACCTTTATTCCCGACAGCCGGAAACCGCCATCGACTGCTGTCGCTTGACATTGAGAACGTAGGAGGCTTCCTCCCAAACCGGGCTCCGCGAAGGCGGAGCAAATTACGAGATTTTGTGTGGCGATGGCTTCTAAAAGCGCCCAGGACAGATCCCGCTCCCGACGCCAATGCTCAACGATAATTCCCACTGTGAATAAGTGCATGGTGAATGCAACCGCCAAGCCGGAATCCGCCCTGCCAAGCGCCATCTGAGCTTCACAGCAGTCGGAAAGATCTGCCCCTCTACCGCCAAATTCAACCGGGACAGCTAATCCCAGATAGCCTTGTTCCTTAAGGGTCCTAAGACTGCTTTCGTGAATGCTGCCAGATTGATCAGCTGTCTGAGCGTTAGCTGCAATACTGTTCATCACCTCAGAACAGAAGAAGGACTCCGAATGTCGTGAGTGGATCGAGCTCATGAGCTACCTAGTAGCAAATAACTTTTATAGTGTAAATGAACGTATTGCTACTTAGGGTATTTTTCTCTGGGGACGCCTAACCGCCCTGCGAAAACAAAGGCAACACTTAAAGAAGGAAGAACCGTTTGGAAGAGCTAAGATTGTCGCCTGAGGCCTTGCTAATCTAGCATTCAGGGAAACATCGTCACCTGTAGCAGACCTGTTGTTTCCGGAATTCCAAACATGACATTCATATTTTGGATTCCTTGCCCTGCAGATCCTTTCACTAAATTATCCAATGTGGAAAAAACAATGGCCCGACCGGGTATCCGGTCTTCCTGCATGGAGATGAAACAAAAATTTGAACCTCGTACATGGTGCGTGCTCGGATGCTCTTCGACGACAGTTACGAAGGGCTCGTTCTCATATCTGAACTTTAGGCAGTCTCTTAGTGACCTTATCGTACGACCGCTACTGAACTTCAGGTACAAAGTGACAAGTTCACCCCGGTTCATGGGCACCAGATGTGGCGTGAAACTAACGATAGTGTCGCGGCCAGCCGCAATCGATATTTCCTGCTCAATCTCTGGTGCATGCCGATGGGCGCCTACCGAATACGGCTGAAATCCTTCGGCACGCTCACAGAACAACAAGGTCTCTTTAAGCGAGCGACCAGCGCCACTGATACCAGACTTTGCGTCAATGACAATATCGTCAACATCAATCAGCTTGTCGGTAACCAGAGGAAGCAAAGCCAACAGTGCAGCGGTCGGATAGCATCCGGGGCAAGCAGCAAGACGCGCACTGGCGATCGCGTCACGATTATGCTCCGTGAGTCCATATACGGCATTCTTCAATAACTCTGGCGATGTGTGCTCAATGCCATACCATTTTTGGTACGTTGCATTATCCCTAATTCTAAAGTCAGCGGACAAATCAACAAGGCGAACGTCATCTGGTAAGTCGCGAAGCACTTGTTGGCTGGTGGCATGAGGCAAACATGAGAACGCGACATCAATATCAGACCAGTCCGCGTCATCTAATGGGTCGAGTTTCATTTCACCATAGGCACTCAGGTGTGGAAACACCGAGGTAAGTGGCCGGCCAGCATGAGAATTGGCGATAAGGAGCGCCACCCTTACATTTGGATGCAAAGCAAGAAGTCGCAGGACTTCTGCTCCGGTATAACCCGACGCTCCAATAACCGCGACATTGATACGGTTGCCGTCCATCATTGCCGCTTTGCTTCCTTTTCATGAAATATCAATTGCGCAACGACAAACACGCACCCGCTTAATCCAATACCAGCCAGGACTACAATCAACGACGTCATGGAAGAATGCTGCAGTATAAAGCCCCCCAAAAACGGTGTTATGTATATCGCAAGGTTCGACAGTGCACTGAGCAGTGCCATTGGCTTGCCACGTGTCTCCGGTGGAAATTGGTCTGCCACCCAAAGCGAAATTAAAGGTAGCGCTATCGCATGGCCAAAACCGAAAAGGATACCAGAGAGGATCACCAAAGGAGCCCCTACATCCGCGATTAGGATTAGCAAGCTGAGAGCGAGGGAAACAAGGCTTAGGCATAGAAGTGGCTTTCTTCCCAATCCTTGCAAGTGATTGGTTATGAGGAACCTTGTAAGGAAGAGAAAGACCGTCCAACTTGAAAAAAAGAAAACACCGTGCACGCTTTTGTCATGCAAAGCCAAGGCGACAAAAGCTGGCGGAAATCCAAATAGGAGGCTGGCAACCACCGCATGGGATAGGGGTGCCCACATACTTCGCCGCCGTATAATCTCAAGATAAGAGTGCGAGGATCGCCCATCTGTCTTTTCGTCACGCGCATTGCGAAGAGTGATCGCCAGAATCGCCGCTAGTATCGCTGCTATTGCAAGCACATAAAAATAGCTCGTGGAGCCGTTCCCTAGATACACCTCCGCGATCGCCGGGCCGACAAGATTAGGTAATGTAAACATTGTCGTGTAGATGCCAAATAAGAAGTCGCCATCGGCTTCTTCCAGCGCGTTCTTCGCGCAAACCATTCCCGCCGGCGTAAATAACCCCACACCAAACCCAAGAGCGGCGCGGGCAAAAAGCATTGCCGCAAAAGAATCGAGCGACACGGCAAAACTCGCTATTGACGCTGCAATTACAGCCGATGCAATTACAATAGTGCGTCCAGCACCGAAACGTTCGATGACCAGGCCGGCACAGAGATTTGCGACCAACATCGGCGGTCCAATTGCAGCCATAAGTAAACCGATTTCGCCCGCCAAGAATGCATTTTCTCTAAGTACGACCGGTAGATAGAAAGTCGATGAGACTGAAAAGAAAGTCAAAAACGTAATAAGGGACACCAAGTAATACTGCGCATTTGAAGAGTTGACCGTCAGCGGTGCAACATGTCCCTTCAGTTTGTTTTCCACGATCTGTGTTCCGGAGTATTTGTTGGAAAAGGGCAACCGGCTAGACAAAGAGGCGGACGCTCCATTTGGTTGTCTTACGCCGCAGAAGCTCAATCTGAGCCCAACCACTCATTAGTGTCAATATTTTTTACACAACTTATACAAGCCCCGCTCAATACGCAGGCAGACGCACATTCTTGACAAGGCAGAATAACTCTTCATGTTTACTGATTGTGGACACCATTTCACTCATCCAGAGGCTAAAAATGGTGGTTCACGCAACCGCTCGCAATGTGGCTTGACCGGCAAGAAAAATGCAATGTGTACGGATTGACAGCGGAATATTTCTAGGACCGAATTTTTATACCCCAACGATCCTTTTCAAATGTAACGACCCACACATTTTTGTGTCGGCTGATTTCGCTTCCATCTTTACGGTTTCGGCTATATTCGATTCCGAGGTGTACCTTCTTTGGGCGGATGAGTATCGGGTACTTTGAATGGTAAATCGAACAATGCCAACCAGTTCCTGACAAATCGCGAAAATAGGACTCATTGAGTTGTCCGGGGTGGTCCCAGATTACTAAACTGTTTCTAGACAGAATGACGTGAGGAAAATGCAACATCGAATCCATTCCTGCTGGATTTCGAGCGTTGAAATGATCTGTGAAAGTCTCCACACACTTGACAACTGATGTAACAACTTTCTCCTCTTCTCTACTCAGATTAGCACCTTCTGGCATCAGGTTACTCCCGGATGTTTATTCTGACGTTTGTTACGAAACAGGCCGTTAACCGGGGCCACGCCGGGCCTCTACGAAATCTCGATTTTGTTTACCGCGCCACCTAGTACGCGAGGCTCAATAGATCTTCGAAGCGCTATAATTCTAAAAAGCGCCGGAACATAGAAGAATGAAACGATGGTTGCCAAAACAGTTCCACCCGCAACCACAATGGCAAAGGGCGGCCAGAATTCGCCTGAGCTGGCGATCAGCGGAATAAAACCCGCTACCGTCGTGACCGTTGTTGCCAAGATATGACCAGAACAATTGCTCACGCACGCGACCATAGAATCAACATCACCTTTGACTGCAAAAGGATTGGATCGCAGTTCAGCAATAATGACGATTGAGCTGTTGATTGCTAAACCCATCAGCCCCATCAATCCAATAATCGACATAAATCCGAACGGATAACCAGAAACGGAGAGGACGAGAAGTCCTAAGCCAACGGCTTGCATCGCGACGGTTATGACGACAAGCGTTAGCCTGAATGAATTTAGAGACATGACGAGTGCGATAACGAATGCAACGGCAATCGTTCCTAGAGAAGCGATAAGCTTCTCTATTGCCTCGGAGCGTTTCTCACTCTCACCACCAAGTTCCAACCGGTATCCTTCGGGGAGCTCCAATGGGTCTGCTTTGAGGTCAGACTGAAATTGCCGGACTACGCTAGAAGGGACCACTCCGTCCCGAACATAGGCACCGATTGTGTTTACACGCTCTCCGTTTCGGCGTGGGATCGAAACCCGATAGGAATCGTATATCAATTCTCCGAGCGCTGCGATGGGGGCATTCTCAGCCAACCGAGTCGAAACGCCAAGTCCAACCACAGGCAATTCGGACACATCTAGATTCGAGCGCTGATCATCTGTGGCCGCGAACACCCTGATCGGGATAGATTGATCAAATTCCTGCAATGTAGCATTTAGTGTGCCATCAACAGCATCACGTGTTTGGCGAGCCACCTCGCTCAAAGACAACGAAAGATCACTAAGCGTAACGTTATCAAGCGAGAACCGAAGTCTGGGGACTCTTTCCGACAATGAAACCCGGCTATGCGTAACGCCGGGCAACGCCAACAAACGACGCTTTACATCGGCCCCAACCTGACTAAGGACATCAAGATCCGGACCATATACACGAATCTCGACCGGGGCTAAGGGTGCCGCTCCTTGCGACAAACGTCTCAATATGATCTGAGCTTCCGGAAACAGATCATCCAACTTCATCTGTAGATGATGAACTTGCCGATCCAAGGCGTCCACGCCGGACATTTTTATTATAGCTTGAGCGTAATATCGCGCTCCATCTCCGCGTTGCGCTATATTGTAGTAGAAGGACGGCGCGCTAGAGCCAACAAACCAGGAAGACGCCTCAATATCGTCGGTTGCCAAAAGCTCATTATCTATCTTCTTTACCAACTCCTCAGTAGCAAGAATACTCGAATTCACCGGCAGAAAAACTTCAAGATTTATCATGTCTCGATCGGAAGGCGGAAAAAACTGTTGGGGAAGTTTACTGGCCAGAAAAAAACCAATGAAAGGAACGCACAGCACAATAGCTAACGTTCTCACGGGATGGAGAATCGCTTTTCGAACCAATTTTTCGAGAGTTAAGCTCCCTCGATTCCTTATGAGTTGTGCAACGTAGCGATTTGTTTCTAGACCACCGTTACATAACCTCGCGGCGAGCCCCGCCGTGATCGTGTGCGCGATCATATAAGAGCCGACCAGCGAGAAAATTACCGCAAGTGCAATTCCAGAGGTAAATTCGCCCCCCTCTCCCGTCAACAAGGCAATCGGCATAAACATCATGATTGTAGTCAGCGTCGATCCGAGGAGAGGCAGCCATAGTTGTGAAATGGCGCGGTCGGCGGCAAGATAACCATTCGGCTCGGTTCGCGCATACCGATCTACAGTATGCATCATGACAATGTTATTATCGACCATGATCCCTAGGGACACGATTAAACCGACAATTGAAATCTGCTGAATATCTAGGCCGACATAGTTCATACACGAGAGTGCAAACAGGACATTCAAAGGCAACGTGAAAGCGACCACTAAGGTCGCACGCCAACCGATGAAGAACGGTAATGCGGTTATGACAAGCAAAAGGCCGATCGCAAGATTTAGCAACAAATTGGATATGCGCTCATGTGTGTAGGGCTCTTGGTCGAATAGTATTTCGAAGCGCACATTGTCTGGTAGCTCTCTCTGAAACCGTTCGATTACAGCCTCGGTCCGCTTGCGCCAAATGTCACTTCGCTGTGTTGGACTCATTCGGATCGCTATTGCGACGCCACGGTGCTGATTGATAAGTGCGAGAGTTTCAGGTGGTTCTCTTGCCCCCCGTGAGATAGTGGCGACATCGTCAACGGTTACCACTGCTCCGTTGTTATTCTTCAAGACGATGCGTCCAATACGCCCGATGTCATCGACACCACTATCGATTTCCAACTTGTACCGGTAAACTCTGTCGTCGACCACAGAGGTGCTACCTTTTGAGTCGGCGTGGTTTATTTGCCGGCTAACATCTCGGACACTCAGTCCGAGCGACGACGCGAGGCCATCATCTACGCCGACAAGTATCTCTTCATTGGGTAGTCCGTAGATCGAGATTCGATCGGTGCCCAATACTCTCCGCAATCTTGTTTCCAATACATCTGCATACGTCTTAAGGGCAGGCCGTTGCGACCTATTATCACTTCGCAAGTACATCCCAAGAATGAGCGAGTAAGCACCAGAGCGTTCGACATCTAATCGTGGCGGGCCACTATCGGCAGGCAGTATTGGAGCGGTATCTTCTAGTTCACTTCGAATTTTGGCCCAAACTCGATCCACATTTTCCGGCCCAACACTGTCACCCAAAAGGACAAAAATCGCGGACAGTCCAACGGAAGAAACTGAATCAATTCGTAGTATCTCGGGAATCGTCCTGAGTTCATCTTCCAACTTTTCGGTGACGAGCGCCTCAACAACCTCGGCGCTCCCCCCCTGCAGAGAGGTCAGAATCACGCCAAATCTGTTTGTCAGATTTGGGTCTTCATTTCTAGGCAAAGACTGGACGGCAGCAAGACCCGCAACGATAATAAGTCCAGCAGCCAATAACAGTGCTCGACCATTTCTGATTGCGTAGTTCACGGCACCTTTTGCGTTCGCACTATTTGGCCAGCTGCTAGCCTTTGAAGACCTTTATGGACAAACTGCTCGCGTTCGGTGAAGTCTCCAACCACAAAAGCACGACGAGAGTCGATGTGTTCGACAGTAACAATACGGCGCACCAAATCGTACGTATCGTAGTCTAAAGCATCTGAGCCCCGCTTCTGGAGTATCAGGAGGTTCCACGCGCCGTTTAGTCCACCATTGAGGCTGCCAACTGGAACCCAGGCACCGATAGCATCGCGCTTCAGCTCCAGCTCAACATAGGCGTTTTGGCCATCCATCAACTTGGAGCGAGGATGGTCTCCAAGTATCGAAAACTTGATCAAAACAGTGTTTGTTTGAAAGTCAACCTCAGCGCTCTTGGCGCGCACTGTTCCTATGCCAACTAATTTTCCCGCCCTTATGTTTCCTTTTTGGCCAGCCTCTAACGACTCGGCAACTTCTACAGGAACGGCAACGTGCAATTCATAGGGCTTATCTTGAAGCACACGAACCACGGGCGCTCCATCATGTTGCATCTCACCTTGGTCCACGAACCGAGCACTTATCACACCGTCGTACGGCGCCCTTAGAAACGACTTCTCAAACTGTTGTTTTATCAGACTGAGCTGTGCTTTCTTGGTTTGGACTTTCGCCGCTAATACGCTTCGGTCTCCATTAAGTCGATCTACCACGCTCTGAGGTGAAATACCTTTTTTAAGAAGCGACTGCTGTCGGTCTAAGTCGTTCTCTATTTGACGTAACTCAGCTTCTGCCTCAGCGACCTCAGACTCAGCGACCGACATCTTTGTTTCGATATCGCTACTGTCAAGCTTTGCTAGCGGCTGCCCTAGAATTACAGGATCGCCGACATCGACCATGACATCAACAATATGAGCCGATCTGTCGAAAGCGAGATCCGTTCGCTGGGGAGACGATATTTTCCCGCTAAATGACCTGTGTACAGAATAGTGCTCTTCAATTTCGAAATACGCCGCGCGGACCAAATGATGATAAGGCTGCTCAAAACCGCGCTTCGTGTCCTTTTCGCTGCACCCAATCAATGCTGCCGTAGCGCAACCAAGCGCCATCGCGATGTACGCCCGGCCACGACTGCGCCCGATGAAACAATCAATACGACTTCGCCTCGCCATGCACAACCTTAACAAATGCCCTTCTGAGACACAACAGTAGCGAGCATTACACTACTGACCCTCGAAGCCTTGTTGACTAGACAATGATTCTAATTGTCGGAATTGGAGAGGCACATTTTCGCATAGTTTTTATGTGCCATTAGCCGGACCGAGATGCCATCTGGATTCGCTCGAGTCGTCCGAGTGCCTCTAAAAGAAACCTCGATGCGCGTTGTTCCTGGCCAACGTCACCCTGCGAAGTCTGCACCTCTATACCCCCGAGTTATCATCCCTGACCAACAGAACTCCGCCACTCTTTCGGGCGGGCCGTTCTGGTCTCTTTGTGTCAAGGAATGAATGGTGGTGTGTGGAGTCTCCGGCGAACCCGTCTCTGTGGTTTACAGGGAAGATTTCCCTGTTATTACCCAAAATACAGGGAAAATTCTTCTTTTTGGCTGCATCCCCATGGTCTGTATATGAGTTTCTTGGCAGAATCGCTCTTGAAAATGGCCAAATTCCCTAAATTCAGAACAGGCAACTTCCTGTCGGTAACAGCGAAACTTCCAGCTTAAACAAGGATATAGAAGGACTGTTTCAGAGAAGAGGGATCATTTTGTAAGCGGCGATTGTCACGCCCTGCGAAGCGCCGAATCCAACTAGCGACTTCCGAACTCTCCCCATCAAAAGCGCCGACTAATCAGGGTCCCCATCAATTCCTCAAAATTTCGCATAACATCACCCAATCTAGGTCCTCGCGGGTTAGCGGGCCGCAGCTACCTCGCCAAACCGACCCTGAACGCAACGAAACGATATCCGACAGACAAATAGTTACGTATCTCGGTCCGCCATCGCTTAGGTATGTCCGCGGGCTCCGGCGGTATCGCGGCAATGCTTTCCTCCGCCGTTGGATTGGCCCGCCAGAACAAAAACAGACGGGCAAAGAGTGTTCGCCCCATCGTAATGGGATTGAACAGGCTGCTGATGGGCTTCAACAGCAGGTCAACTTCGCCGAGGCGTTGCAAAACATAGGTGTCGGCAAGACCTGCGGCCGTTAGCTGATCGCGATACCAATTGAAGAGCTTAATGCCGAGCGTTCGTTTCCCCTGCACCGCAGTAAATTTGAGGTCGTTCGCGACGGCCAATCGGTAGGCATTCTTCTGAAAGTGCGCTTGCCTTTTGTGAAACATGTAAGGCAAGTCCTTCGGAGATGCGGTCTCTCGCAGACACTGTTTTAGAATACCTGCATCGGCGGCCGCAACGGACATGCCCTGCCCCTGGTTTGGATTGAACACACAGGTGGACGCGGCAATAGCAAGGAATCCCGGAAAGTTCTCATTCCATTTTTCATAGTACCGCCACCGATTACTGGGCAGACGGTAGCGCGTGAACATATCCACCGGTTCAAAATAGGGCAGCATATCACTGATTAGGGGCGACCGCATACGGCCAACAAATTCACTTATCCCCTCTCCAGACTTATCCTCCGGCAATTCAAGGCCGTCGCCTGCGACAAGCGTCAACAGCCACAAATCATTTTCTTGACGGATGAGATGTGCCGCTGCGTTATCCTTTGGTGGCACGCGTTGAATGAAAGCGCCATGGGTCCACCACCAATCCTTCGGGAATTCAACACCTTCCTTTAGGCGCATTAGTTGCCCCCCATAGGTGAGCAGTGGATCGATGGCGTCTTCGTCAGGTGGTTCGATCCCTACTTCCTTCAGCCACAATGGTGCTTTGGTATTGGCACCGGAGGCATCGATTACGAGGTCGCCATAGATTTCTTCGGCTTCGTCAACACCTTTGCGCCGAACGCGCACACCGGAACATCGCTTTCCCGTGTCACTTTTTTCCACACACAATCCAAGCACGTTCGCCTGCTGTTCGATTGTGACCCGCTCGTCGCCTCGGAAGAGGTCTCGCATGGTTGATTCCAGAAGCGCCCGCGTACAGAACAAAGATCGTTGGATCGGGATGGGCGCGTTGCGTGTCCACCCGCGATAGGTCATCAAGGCACAGTTAAAGCCAAAAGATACTTTCGGCATCTTGCGTTCATCCAAAAGTTTGTGAAAACCCGGAAAGATGCCTTCGATTTCGCGCCGTCCCCTTTCAAGAAGCGTGTGGAACATACGACCCTGCGGAACGCCGCGTCGTCCTCCCACACAATCCGGATATTGATCACGCTCTAGTACAAGGACATGATCGAAATGGTCGGCCAGAACTTTGGCGGCACACATTCCCGCAATTCCTCCGCCGATGACGATTGCTTTCTTGTTGGACATAACAGCACCCATCTTTATGCGTTGTCGGACGTGACCTCGGTGAAGGCGCGAATGGCCTCGATCGCCGTGGGAACCCCTGCATAGTGGCCCACATGCACAATGATCTCTTTCAGTTCTTCTTCCGTGATGCCCAGGTTCAAGGCACCGCGCATGTGCAACCGCATTTCCTGGCTGCGCCCCAGCGCAATCAGGACTGCCACGGTCATGAAGGACCTAATTTTCGGTTCTAGCCCCGGTCGGTTCCAGACTTCCCCGAACAGACAATCGTTGAGATACCGGTCGAAGCCTTCATCGAAATTTTTCAAGAAGGCATCTGCCATCTTCAAACTGTCCTCGCCAAACAGTTTTATCCGAATGTCCCGACCTTGCTGCGTATAATCCGCCATGTCTTGCTTCCTTCCTTAGTGCTCGTTCACCAAAACGATCTTTCCAACTTGACTGTCGGCCATCATGTAATTATGCGCGTCATGCAATTGGTCGAATTGAAATGTCCGATCGACCAAAGGCAGAAGAGATCCGTCTTTGAAAGCATCCGCACAGTCTTCCACAAAGACTTCGAAACATCGCCACGCCTCTTGCGGCGTTCGGGTTCTGAAGGTCACACCGATCAGCTGAGCACGTTTATTCGCGATCTCGTCGAGATTGATCTCGCCCATGTCGCCGGCATTGCGGCCAACGGTGACAATGCGCCCTTTCACGGCCAAGGCCTCAATATTGTCTGCGAACATCGGCCCCCCAACGCTGTCGATGATGACATCAGCGCCTTCATCGTCGGTCGCTTTCTTGACCGCGTCTGGATAGTCAGCGCCTTTAGTGACCAGAACTATGTCGGCGCCCGCGTCAACCAGAGCCTGTTTCTTGGACACATCACGGGTCGTTCCAATAACCGTTTTGGCGCCGAACAGTTTCGCCAATTGGATGGTGGCCATGCCAATGCCCGACGACGCCGCGGTCGCGATAACGCTTTCGCCTTTTCGCATCTTGGCATTGGAAATCAGTGCGTCATGGGCCGTGATGTAAACATTTGGAACGGCGGCAGCCTGTTCATAAGACATCTGGTCGGGAATACGCATTAAGGTCAGAGACCCTGCAAGCGCATATTCCGCGTAACTTCCAAAGGCGCGCGCCATCACCCGTTCCCCGATATGCCAGCCTGTTGCGTCGGGGCCGAGCTCCACAATATCGCCGGCGAATTCGATGCCTGCTGGCATCGGGCCAAACCGTGGATCGGCGGAATTGAACGCTTTTGCCATCAGAATTTCACCGCGATTGACCCCCGCTGCCTTCACCTTGACCAGTACTTGCGAGCCTTCCGGTTTTGGTTTTTTTGCATCTCTGTACTCATAGACGCCGCCATTGCGTGTCGGAACTAAATTGACCGCTTTCATCACTGAGCTCCCTTTGTTATTGAATGGCTATTCAATCAATATGTAATCGCAAAGATATTGAATGTCAAACCAATATCTTTAGAATGGAGTCGAACATCAGGAGAATCCAATGCCGAGTGCCCAATCCGCACGCCACCAAATCACGCAAGAAGAACGAAAAGCGCAATCTCGGGAAAAAATCATTGAGGCGGCGATAAAGCTCATTGCGAAACAAGGGTGTACGGGCACAACGATGAGCGAGATTGGCCGTCAGGCTGGGTACGCCGCCGGCCTTATCAGCCATAAGTTTGGATCGAAGGAAGGCCTGATCCACGCCGTTCTCGAACGCATCTCGGAAAGTTTTTTCGAACGCCTCCGCCCACCATCTGGAGAGGAAAGCGCAGCGGACGCGCTGAAGGGCACCATCAAATTTTATTTAACGGAAGTTACCAATAGCCAAAGTTATATTCGGGCGCTCTATGTCATTATCGGCGAAAGCCTGGTGATGATGCCAGAAATCCAAAAGGACGTGAGGGAACTGAACAAAGGTGTTCGCAGCAATTTAGCGAAGACGATCGAACATGGGATTAAGCGGAAAGAATTCCACCGAAAGACAAATCCACAGGATGCCGCGATTGTTGTTCTTGGGGTGCTGCGGGGAGTGACCTCTCAAGTGCTTGCGGAACCGAGCAAGCTGGATACAAAAAAACTGATTCCACTTGTGCAAGCCAACGTACTCAAAGACCTGCGCCATCCACCGAACTAAAATTCAAAACGACAAGTCGTTCGGCATTCAGCTTTCATGTTGAATTTTGCACCGCGAGTCATTCTCTCGTCGAGATCTGAACCGGGACCCCCGTCATAAATGACATGTTGCTGATCTCCTCGTAACTTCCGGGACCGCGAGGCAGCAATTTGTTGACGTTAACACCCGGGTATTTGCTGGCGATCTTCATACCTGGCGTTGATTGATTACCCCAACCGTGGGTCATCGCAACGACGCCTGGTCTCAGCGTATCGTCAATGGTGATTTCGGCATCAATTTTGCCAAACTCGTTTTGAACGACAACATTTGCACCCTGGTCTAACTCTAGTCTTATCGCATCGTCCGGGCTTACATAGAGTGGGTTCGTTTGATGTGCAGGTCGTTTGAGGGCCTCTACATTTCCGAGCCAACTATTATGCATGTAAGGCGTTCGGCGCGTAATCAATTTGAAAATGGAGTCAGGTTCTTGACACAGTTCCTCGAAGATCTCTTTTGACTTTTCAATCGCGTTGTCAAAACCGCGTGGGCGACAATCAATAAGGCCATTCTCTGTTTGAATGCCAAGAGTGAAGATTTGCTCCGGCTCGGGATCTGGAAGTGAAGCGACTTGAGCTGGCAACGACTTAAGTTTTTCAACGGAAAGGTCGGCCATGCCCAACATCATATTCAGCATTCCCCAAGAATCTGGATCATTGTTGTCAAGAATGGAAGGCAACCCGCAAGCGCGTTCCAAAGAGGAGATGATCCACCAGTCTTCTTTGCGTTCGGCCTTCGCTGGTACAACAGCTTCCGTGTATTGAAGGTAGGGATTGGGCTGGTAACCAGAACCAAGAGCATTCACATCCTCTCGTTCCAACCAGTCGGCCGCTGGCAACAAAAAGTCCGCGAGTTCGCCGGTTGCATTTCGATAAAGATCAACGCAAACCATAAGATCCAATTTTTCAATACTCTCTCGTATTGCCGTTTCGCCAGACATGGTCAACACAGGATTTCCAGAAAGGACTATTAGCGCCTTGATCTTTTTCTCGGCAGCCAGCTCTGAGAAAAGTGCGCCAGGAAGCGACATGGTATGTTGCCTAAGTTGGCCAAATGCCGTGTCGAGTATTGGCACATTCGGATCTGGCTTTCCCACCGCTGCCTGCGGGAGAAACCCGGGTGAATAAATGTTGCCGCCGCGCTTGCCAAGGTTTCCTGTCACGAGTGAAAGCATCTGTACGAGCCAATAGGTGAGCGTCCCTTGCCGCCCCATATTCGCGCCGGTGGACATGTGGACGCTCGCACCTTTAGCTGAGGAAAACTCCCGCGCAATCGCAACAATTTCGTCGGCGGAAATGCCCACCACAGGCGCAACCCGTTCGGGCGAGTACTCACCGATAAAGTCGATGAGGCCATCTATATTCGTTGCGTGAGTCGTGATCGCTTCTTCATCAAAATTCCCGTCAGCATGTATCGTACGCAGAATGGCGGCGAGCAGATAAACATCGGAATCAGGTTTGACGAGCACCACTTCGCCAGTTGCAGGCGATACGGATTCAATTCTACGCGGATTGACATATTTAACCTGACCGCCGCGCTTTATGATGTTCTTGATTTTTCCGATTGGGTCTGTCGAGTGGACGAAACTCATATGGGAGACTTTTGGATTACATCCAATCGACAAAAGATAGTTGGTGTGATCGAGATCCGGAATCGGATGCATCGTACTTGTTCCATAGACAAGTTCATTGCACGCCATTTTGTTACTACAGTCCTGTGTCGCACCACTGAACACCATTTGTGTCCCAAGTTTTGCAATGAAACCCGCTTGAGCAGGGAAGGCGCGACTGTCGAAAGCCCCCGGGTTTCCAAAGTAGATAGCCACTGCATTTGGGCCGTGTTCATCGACGATGGCACGAATACGTCCCCCGATCTCGTTGAGTGCTTTCTCCCAACTGGTCCGTTCAAACTCTGCTGGACAGGCAGATTTTTTGCTGATGCGGGCAAGCGGATAATTGAGGCGATCGGGATCGTCATTGACGGCAGCAAAATTTAGCCCCTTATGACAACAAAATCCTTTATGCACGGGATGTTCGCGATCCGGTTTGAGGGTGATTTTTTCGCCATCAACGTTGGCAACAAGACCGCAGGCTGGTTCGCAGATGCGGCAATAGGTTTTCACTTGACGGCTCATGTATTGTTCCTCCTTCAAATGAGGTCGAAAAGTAAGAGGTTTTCGTGATTATCAATCGCGATCTTCGAACGTTCATTCATACTGAATACCGTCGGGACATCACGCTACCGTTCAGCTTTCGTAGTTAGAAGTGTCGCTAAGGCCCAGCTCGTTGCAAGCGAGAAAAACTTCCTGCGGAAGAGGAGTCTCGGTTTGACCAGCGACCAGAAAACTCGCCTCTAGATCGCAAAACCCTCGTTGCCCACCATGTTCAACAACTGCGATGTGATCTGTACTGGTCATGCCAAACATATTGGTCACGAAGCCTTGGACTGGTTTTGCATCAATCTCTAGATCTTTACCGCCATCATAGGTGAGCTTTAGCGTCCCCCGTTTTAGCGTGTACGTATCAAAGGCGACTTCAGCCAAACATTCCAGGTTCTCAATGTCATAATCGACACCATCCACCACCACGAACCCCAGATTCACGGTTTGGCCCCCTCGGAACTGCATGATTGCCGTTGCCCAACTTAAAGATGGACCAACTGTGCCTGTATACATTCTATGCTGACGCACAACGTTATGATCCCGGGCACCCCATGACCGATCTCGGTGCGCAAAGCCGTCAATCACATATTCTTCCGCGCCTATTCGTACGGTACCCTTCACTCGCCCTGAACACTCTAAGTGGCCGCCATCATTAATTTTGCTGGAAAAATCAACATCCTCTGTCTTTTTCCAGTCTCGCGGTTCGTAGAAGGCTTCGTAAAACTCCAAGTCACCCGAACAGTCGGGCTCGTTCCACGTCCATCGCACTTTCATATCTTCGAGTGATTCTGCTGTTGCAGTGCCGACTCGTTGACCCGTCTCCCAACGAGCGCAGTCGGCACCCCTCACCTCTTCATTCTGGAGGCTAAATCTCTTGCCCCCCTTCTTAAAGAGAAACAGCTGCAGCTGCCCGGTCTCTTGCGATGGCCGTTGACCAAGGCGGTTAAACCCGCCTATTCCCGTTTTTTCGTCGTAGAACCAATAGCAATCACTCTCCTGCCATAGCGGGTTTTCATCAGGCGTATGCGGACAATCGATGGATCGGTCGTATGTCATATTTTGGTTCTTCTGTTCTTATTTCAGCTGTTGAACTGATTTTGCTTGAGTGGGTACGGTCGTAATGGGGCGGCTTTGAAGGAGAAAAAGGTGATCGCCTTCAAAAGCCCATTCAATGTCCTGAGCGCCACTGAAGTTCTGTTCACATTTGTCCGCAAGCTGATCAAGAGACTGGATGTGTGTTTCCGTTAGGCAAAGAGCGTCGGCCTTTTCGGGATCCAATCTAACTGACTCTGTCCCTCCACCTTCTAAAGGTTTTAGGAGAATGTGTTTTTGGCCAGGAACTTGCTCAACAATCTGCCCGCCCCTCGCGAAACGGACATGGTCTGGTGTCACCAAACTTCCAACTACCGCTTCTCCCAATCCCCAGGCCGCTTCTGCGACGCGTTCATCCGCCTGGTTAACGGGATTTCGGGTAAACAAAACGCCGGCCGACGTGGGCGACAAAAGTCGCTGAACCGTAATCGCTACTCTTGGTCCCCCTGAATCGACACCCATTGATTGCCGATAATATGAAGCGCTTTCGCGTTCGCCGGAGCTCCGAACAACCATGATCGATTTCAAAAGATCAACCACGCCATTCACACCAAGTATTGTCGCGTGTTGGCCGGCAAAACTAGCGTCTTTAGAGTCCTCACCAATGGCGGAGGATCGAACAGCAACTAGTCCACCGAAGCCTTCATACAAGGCGAGAGCTGCTTCGATTGTTTCCAGGTGACCAGAGTCGATTTGATCAACAGCCTCCGCCGACAGCGCAAATCCATCTGGAACTGGCAATCGTGCATTCAACGCAGCTGCCAAATTGGCGGACTTGGCACCAAAAGTTGCTTCGTCTCCGGCGGCCGCCAGAGGAACAACCCCATCGACAGTCATGGCAGCACCTCAATTTTACCAGTGGTGCCGTCAATATGTATACGCTGGCCGTCTGACAATGACCGTGTTCCGTTTTTCGTATTAACGACACATGGAACGCCCAGTTCACGAGCGATGATTGCACCGTGGCTGAGCATACCGCCCATATCCGTGACAATGCCGCCGGCTAACGTGAACAGCGGCGCCCAACTGGGGTCCGTGTTGCGACACACAAGAACATCACCCTTCTCGAAATGACCGCAGTCGGCCGGATCTAAAACGATCCGCGCACGGCCGATAATCGTTCCAGGGCTTACACCAACACCGCTTATGTTTTCGGATGCGCTGTCGTCTTGTGTTTCAGAGTCTTGTTCGTGCGACCGAAACTTAATGTCCGGCATCCCTACAAAAGCGTCAGGCATTTCGATATCCTCATAGAAGGATCGTTTCGCCTTTCTAAAAAGAACAGTTTCTCGGAGGTTTGGAAAAGGGGCGCCTTCGATTTCCGTTTGAGACAGAAAAAACACATCATTTGGATCGTCCAGGTCACCCGCCGAGACGAGATGTTCTCCGACGCGTCGAGCGGCGGCACGAACAACATCATGGACTCTCAGAGTGCACGTCTTTCCGTCTTCGCGCCATTGGGTCATTTTTTCTGCGTAGGAGAGTAAAACCTTAATCCACCGAAAGCGCACCATTCCGACAGAAGCCCGAAGTTCCTGTAGCGCAGATGTTCTTATTTTCGCCCGCTCTTGGTGCCGACTCTTGGGGTCCAAGGCCCCGCCTGATGATTTGTAATTTTCGATGATTGGAACGAGGGCCTTTGGGTTTTCCCGCCAAGAAAGATTAAGGCATTCCCCTACATCAGAGCCATAGAAGCCATAATCTTCCAGAAATTCATCTAGACTATTCCGCTCTTCCGCGACATCCCAAAGCGCCGCGAGCATGTGTGCTTCGGCTAGGTTGTTACCTCCCGAAACGATCTTGGATAGAAGTCTTTGTTTTTCCGCAGGCAGCGATTTTTCCAACAATGAAAAAACGATCTGCCCCCCAACAGTTCCTCCCGACCCAGCGACAACGCAGATATTCGGGTAACGCTCAAACGCGTCTGCAACAATTGTTTTCGCCTGCGGTAAAGAGGCTGTCTGTGTTTCCTGCACAGCGTCGCGCCACCAGCTTCGCGTTTCAGAGACTGTGCGCTCTAGAAGCTTTGGATAGGTGAGCAACATGTACGGTGTTTTAACGCTGCTGATGACGCGTCTTGTCCGAGCCGTAGCTTTCACTTTAGCGGGATCGGATAGCTCGCCGAGCATGTTGCGTTCAAACGAGTCCCCGGCCTCTTTGCCCGCTCGATCAATGAAATGACGCATTGCATCGACATTACATACAGGCCAACCAAACAATACCGTGGTAATGGCTGAACTATCGTCAGCGAGCCCACGCTCCTGAGAGGTCGCCAATCCCATGCGATAATAGATCTCAGGTCCAGACAAACGCGTACCGTGATCCCACAAGTTCCACGTAAGCGGTGTGGGTACACCCACAATAAATTCACCCAAATTTACGCGGCTCCAGCGCGTAGTTGCGCCACCTTTGGGTCTATGCAGGGGGTCTGACACAAATCCATCTGGATCTGTGTTGCCTAGCTGCGTTAATGCATTCATCCCTAGCTCCCCGATGCGCCAACACTCTTAGATTTTGACTGAGCTTGGTCATTTGTATCTGGGAAACATCATAGAAAATACGCATAATGTCAATTATTATATTTTTTTGTTGATATTGCGTCGATTTACTTTAGCCTGCTTAGGCACCTTTCTTGAAAATCATGCTGCTCACCATCGGGAGCGATTGTCAGTGGATATCGAAAAACTTCTAAGCTCGAACATTCTGCATGACGATCCGGGAACAGAGGTGATGTGGACCCGCGTCAATGTCGGTGAAGCCACGCCTGGAACAGTCACGCCGCTAACGGCTGATTTTCAAAGGCCCGCTAATCTCTACCCTGCAGGACGCATGTACCACCGTATGGGACTGTTGGCGCAGCCAGTCATTCCTGAGTTTGGTGGCACGCAAATGACGTGCTTTTTTTGCGGCAAAATCGCAATCAATCTCGATACGCTTCGATGGCTGATGGATCGCACGCCCGGCATAACCGCGGATGAATTCGAAGCATCAATACTTGGAAATGTGCGAGATAACGTGGTCAGTAGGCCGTACAGACTGCGCTATCCCATCGCCTTTGCAAAACTCGCCTGGTTGGTAAAGACCCTTCCCGCCGAAAACGCGGAACTGGGCCGCACGACTACCGATTGGTGGAAGTCCAATATTGAAGCCCTTAAGCAGGCAAACATCGAAGACACTCTCGAAATATTCTCCGAAGCGCGGGATGTTTATGAGTCAGTGATCGACCATGCAGGTCTTGTTGCATCACTTAGCCCTGCTTTCATGGCTCAGCTCGCACGGCCGATCGAAAAACTCGGCAGTCAGGAAGACGTACTGACGATCGCGTCTGGTTTCGGCGATGTCAAAGAGACTGAGATGCTGGATCGTTTGTGGCAAGTGGCAAAAAACGAGGAGTACCTTGAAGAGTTTCTTACAGACTACGGTTACATGTGCCCCTCAGGCGCGGAACTGGAATCTCTAAGCTGGCGCGAAAATACAGACTTGCTCAATCAAATTCTTGAGGTCAACGCGGCGGCTCCGGAAAATGAAAGGCCAACCGCTCGTTTCGAAAAAACTCAAGAAAGAGCAACGAAACGGAAGACCGAACTTCTTTCGAACGCATCTGTTCTCACAAAAACAGAATTCCGCATCGGCTACTGGTTCGCGTCGCGTCTCATACCGATCAGAGAGGTCGGCAAAGCATGCATGTTTATGGCACCTGACGTCGGACGAGCCGCCGCCCGCAACATTGGGCGATATCTTTTGGACAAGGGGTCAATCACCTGCGTCGATGATGTGTTCTACCTTTCTTACGACGAAATAATGTCAAGCACTCAGCATAGTGATCAATATGGAGAACTGGTTGCGGAGCGTCGAGAGCTTCGGCGTCAGTATGATCAGATTGAACTACCGGACTTCTTTACGTCCGAGCAGCTTAGAGAAATCATCTGGACATTCGCAAAGAACCAAAATAAGGGCGATCAAAGCGATAACGTCACCCCCATCGCGCAACCCGGGGACGTGATTGACGGAGCAGCCGCAAGTCCTGGAAAAGTCACTGGCAGAGCACGGGTCATCTCCGATCCCAGTAACACCGAGGGGTTCTCAAAAGGTGACATATTAATCTGCAAAGTGACCGACCCCGGATGGGCGGCTTTGTTTTCGATCGCCGGCGCATTGGTTGCTGATGTCGGCGGTATGTTAAGCCACAGCGCCATCATCGCTCGGGAAATCGGCATTCCAGCAGTGGTCAACACGCGAAACGGAACGCGATGCATTCCGGACGGCGCCATCGTTACAGTCGACGGCGCGGCCGGCACTGTCACACTTGAAGGTGACGAGTTAGCAATGCTCAACCCCCACTCAAACAGCTCAGCTTAAAAAAAATTGAGGACACGATGCTTTATTCAGACGTAGATTTAACGCACACTCCGGATGCCGATGATCCACATTGGCAGGAGTCCGTTGTTCTTCTTTTTGATGATCGAGACGAAGGCGTCACGGGTTTCATCCGCATCGGGTCCGAACCCAATATCGGAAAATCCCAAGTACACTTCAACTTGACAACAGATGATGGCAGACGTTTTCGCCATAATCCGTTTGATCTGCCTATGCAATCGGGTGATCGGACAGATGACGGTTTCGCCGCCGGCTCGTTGACCTGGCGAATTCCCAAGGGCGAATACGTTCAGGTCACTGCAGAAGAGAATGACGCGTCCGTCGACCTGCGCCTTTATGATTTCTTTCCGTCAATGCCATGCTGGAAAATGATTGGTGTGCCAGACGATATGGATGTGGCAGCCCCCAATCATTACGAAAGTTCCGGTCGTGTCGAAGGCAAGGTGCGTATTGGTAACCGTGTCATAGACATCAAGAATGCACTTGGTCATCGGGATCATTCTTGGGGCCATCGTGATGTGTCGATCATGCGCAGCTTTCGCTGGTTTGCGGGCACTACCGGTCCCGACCTTTCCTTCAGCGCTCTTATCTTCCACGCCTCAAATGGCATGGTTGGTAAAGGTGGATGGGTCGTCCGCAATGGTGAGAAACACGATCTGACCGCCCTCGACATCGTTTCCCTAGTGAATTCAGATGGCATGTCCGTACGTGGGGGTATGGTCGATATGACCCTTGAGACTGGGGAAAAGCTCCACTTTGACGCAAACATTTTAGATGGCTTCCCAACGTCTTACCGGTCAGCCCTCGGCGGTAAGGGCTCTCACATTGGAGTGGAAGGCATGTCGACCGTTACCTGCGGGGACCTGACAGGCTTTTGCGACTTTAATATTGCAAACTTGATTTGCGGCAGCGCGGAACCTGCTGCGGGCGTTTGCGAGGAGTTTGCGACACTCATCGACGGCCTTAGCGAACGCCCAAAATAGATTCATTTTTTTATTTATTCTTTATATTTTTGCGTTTTGCGTTTTTTATTGTTGTCTAATATACGCAATAATGCTATTCGATTTGAAGCAGAAAATCGCACCAATCTTTCGGGAGAACACCAATGGCAAAGTTCGACATCGTCGTTAAAGACGGAACAATTATAGATGGCACTGGTGTTGCCCGGACATTTGGCGACATTGGGATTAAAGACGGCATCGTCGAAAGGGTGGGAAGCAATATCCCAACCGACGGCGCAGCAAAGGTTATTGATGCCAAGGGCAAGATTGTTGCTCCAGGCGTGATTGATCCGCATACACACTACGATGCCCAAATCCATTGGGATCCCTACTGCACAAACTCAGGGTGGCACGGCACAACAACGGTTGCTGTGGGTAATTGTGGTTTCGGCTTCATGCCTTGCCGGCCAGATGCACGCGATCGCTACATGCTTATGATGGAAAACACTGAGCAGGTGCCTTTGGGGGCAATGCGCGAAGCGCTTCCGTGGAAGTGGGAATCGTTTCCTGATTGGATCAACTATATGAAGAGCGTCCGGAAAGGCATTAACCTTGCCGCTTATATGCCGCTCAACTCCTTGATGATCTACGTTATGGGGTACGAAGCCGCCAAAACCCGCGGCGCGACACAGGCTGAACGCCAGCAAATGCGCGATATGTTGAATGAAGCGATGGATCAAGGTGCCATTGGGTTCGCGCTATCGCATCTCAATGAGTTCAACAGTCACAAAGACTGTGATGGCTCCCCCATGCCAACAGATTCCATGCAAATCGAAGACGCATACTATTTGGCGGAAGTTTTGCGTGAGCGTGATCAAGGAGTGATCCAGTGTCTGGCTGAACTTCCGATCACTGTTTGCAACCGGAATGTTGTTGAAGAGCTCGCGAAGATTTCGGGACGATCCATTCTTCACAATGTTATCACAGCATTCGATATGCTTCCCGACTATCACACCGGAATTATGGATTGGCTAAACAGCTGTGAAGAACGTGGATTAAATATCTACAGTCAATCACTTACCATGCGGGCATGGAATGAGTTCAACGCTGTTGATGCAGACACACTTTGGCAAGGGGTGGATCCATTTGCTGAGTTTTCTCGGGCGAACGGCGCTGCCGAAAAGATTCAGCTTCTCAACAACTCCGAATATAGAGCGCGCGCCAGAGAACAATACAATCCGGATATGATGGTCGGCTCAGGTGGACCCGTAGAGTCATTTATCTTACTTCGGGCGAAAGGTCAGAAATTTGCTCAGCATGAGGGAATGCTTCTGAGTGATATCGCGGAAAAAACAAACAGTACGCCAATCGATGTAATTTTTGACATCATCGCGGATTCAGAGGGTGCGATGGCGGACTTCCGCACCACCCAAGCCACCAGTACGGATATCGAAAAACTGTCCGCGATCCTCAAGCACAAACGCGTTCTGCCTGGGACATCGGATGGCGGAGCACACATTAAGTTTTTCAGTGGTGGCCACTTCTCGACCGACAACATCATGCAGATGGTGAGAGAAGAAAATCGGATGTCGCTCGAAGAAATTCATTTCAAACTCAGCAACCTGCCATCACGTGTATTAGGCTTGAACAAGCGCGGTGTGTTGTTGGAAGGCTACGCGGCTGACCTATACATCTACGATTTCGACAAACTTGGCTACAACCAACATGCTTATGATGTGGTGACTGACTTACCGGATGGCGATTGGCGGAGAGTTGTGAAGGCGCAAGGCGTCGAGTGGAATATCGTGAATGGCGAAGTGATTTTCCAAAACAGTGAATGTACAGACGCCCTCCCCGGTCGCCTTCTTGGAAACGGTGGACGTGAAGTCGACCAAGCTTTGGCAAACAACATTCAGATCGCTGCCGAATAAATTTGGATCAAAGTCAAAGATTGAAGCCCCCGCCGTTTCACGAGCGGGGGCTTTTTTGTGCCTAAAATTTAGGTGCAAAAGCAGCGTCACTTGTGAAAAAAATCTGAGCTCTTAACACCCTGACATTCGCTGAAACTCATCCAAGAACAATACAAATACTGAATTATTTCAATAACTTAATATCTTTTTTGGTGGTTTGTGGATGTGGTCAAGAATGCGAGTAATTACCTGAGTTAATTCCTCATATAATTTCAAAAAACAAAAATTGATGATCGTTTCTGGGAGGTAGAAATGGATCCGTTTCCCCAAGACATCCGTCTTGCTGGGCCGCTAAAGCCAATGCGTTTCGAGGTGGACATCGAGGATTGTGTTGTCCAAGGCGAAATCCCAAAAGATCTGAACGGTGGGTTTTACCGCTGCGGTCCGTCGATGAAACGTCCGACGCGCCAGAACTTTGTTGGATTGTCCGCAATGGACGGCATGGTCCAAGCCATGATCTTCGAGAACGGCAAAGCCACATTTCGAAATCGGTGGGTACGCACACCAAAATACCTTGCAGAGGAAAAAGCCGGAGAAGCGATCTTTGAATATGAAGATGCTTGGGCCGATTGGCGCGGCTATGGGTTAGGCGAAGTCGTACGGGATAACCGAACCGCCGGTGTCCCGCAGGGTAACGCTGGTGTCAACGTGGTCCCCTTTGCAGGCAAAGAGATTCTAGCTCTCTGCGAGCAGGGCTTGGTGCCGGTCGCTCTGGATCCAATCACGCTTGAGACGAAAGGCCTTGTACCATGGGCAGATCAATGTGGTCCTGGCCTTGTTAACCCTCCTTGTCCTGAAGGGGGAACGTTTACCGCCCATCCAAAGTGGGATCCTGATACAGGTGAATTGTTTGGGTGGTCTGGAACAGATAAGAAACCATTCTGTACACTGCATTTCGTGAAGCCAGATGGAACCGTAAAGTCGCGCGTACTTGATGATGCGCCCTACTATGCCAATCTTCATGATATTTGGCTCACAGAAGAATATGTGGTGATGCCGTTTATGCCGTTCATCAACACTTTGGAACGCATAAAGGATGGGAACCCAGTACTTGGTTGGGAACCAGAGCGCCCCATCGTTCTCGGCATTATTCCAAGAAGTCTAGAAGGTGACATTCGCTGGATTGAGGCTGGGTTTGGGCCTGAATACATCATGCACACAATGTCGGCGAATACGGATGGCAACACGCTAACCCTCGACGGCCCCATCTTTGACAAAGCCCCCTTCCCGTTCGAACAAGATCTCAAACCTGGGGATGAATTTATTCCATTCGGTGCCGGTGTGACCGGACGATGGATTGTCGACTTGGAAGCTGGCTCGGTTAAATCCGAAAGACTGGATGATCGTCCTGTCGAGTTCCCCAAGATCGATGAAAGGTTCTACGGCAAAAGCTACGAAACCGGCTTCATGACTGGGGGTGACGACCTATGGTCGCTCACGACACTGATAAAACGCAATGTCAGGAAAAACAAAGAAGAGCGGTTTACAATCGAACGCGAAGCACCGATAGCGATTTTTGAACCGACTTTCGCACCGCGCAATAAAGATGCTGGCGAAGCGGATGGCTATATGATTGTTCCGGTTTCTCGATTTACAGAAAATCTGTCTGACTATCTGATTTTTGATACGTCCAACATAGAAGCGGGCCCTGTTGCGACCATTGAGCTACCCGTCCAAATCGGATGGACGCCCCACGGTCATTACATGGACTTCGAAACCAAGTTTCACTGATCGTCATGCTCGACGCTGCTTCATATCCAACGAAATTGGTTCTGATCGGTTTGTCGGTCTTTTCGATCGTGGCGGTGTTGTGGCTGGCGACGTTGGCCACCATAGATTCAGGCTTCTCCGGTGCAATCGCTCAAACTGCGATCGTCGGCGCAGAATACCCCTGGACGAGAGCAGCGCTGGTCGATTTTTCACTCATGACCGCATTCGTCTCTGTCTGGATCTGGATCCGCGAGACCAATGCCTTTCTCAGCATCGCGTTCATCGCTCTGCTGTGGACCTTTGGCAGTGCGTTTTTGGGGCTTTACGTCCTGTTTTTTGCATTCAAGACCAAAGGGGGTGTGTCGGGATAGCAACATACGCATAAATTATAAAATTCCAGACCAATAATCGATTTTGCGCACATATCAATCTGGGATATGTTTGGTAATGTATCAAAAGAGGACTCGATGGCATTTATTGGCCGCCATTCGAGGCCCACATAATAAACCTACTTCCGCATGGAAAGTGATGGGGAGAGATCTAATGAGTAAAGATAATCGCGTATCGCGAATGGGTGGACTCATGATGGGTGCATCAGCGTTCGCCCTCGCAGCAACGGTGCCCTTACCCGCATTTGCGCAGCTTGACGAAATCATCGTTACAGCCACTAAGCGTGAGGCGAGTATTCAGAGCTTGTCGCAAGCTATCACGGCTGTAAGCGGCAGTGACCTTGACTTCAGAGGCGCCACAGCAACAGAAGACCTTCAATTCCAAGTTCCGAACCTTTTTTATGGTGAGTCGACAGGCACGTCGTTGATTACGATCCGTGGTGTCGGACTGTCCGTGGAAACCGGTTTTGCAGAACAAGGTGTCGCATCACACGTAGACGGAGTATTTCTTCCACGTCCCGGCATGACCAATATTGTCATTGGCGATCTGGAGCGTGTGGAAGTGTTGCGCGGACCGCAGGGGACGCTATACGGACGGAATTCTACCGGTGGCATCATCAACTACATCACGCGCAAACCAACCGAAGACTTTGAAGCCGGGCTAACACTTGGCGGCGGGAGTTTCACAACCATCAATGCGAATGGTTACGTTTCGGGCCCACTCGTCGAGGACAAGCTCCTGGCCCGCGTTTACGTCGACTTTGAGGATACAGACGGTTACATCGAAAACCCGGTATTGGGCTCAAACATTGATGAACAGACGTCATTTGGACTGCGTGGTTCGGTTCGTTACCTCGCTAATGAGAGCTTCACCCTCGACATGTCGGTGAACTACCTTAGAAGAGAGGGAGGCTTGGCATATAACCAGGCAACGAACTTCTTTGGATCAACGGCGCCGTTCGCCCAGACAACGCCTAATGTTATTCCCTCAGAGGATGACCACGATTCCTTGCAGGAAGTGCTTGGTGTAACAGGAACGGCAACGTGGGAAGCCGAAAACTTCACCGTTAAATCAATTACGAGTTACTACCGTGAGACACGGAACGAGTTCTACGACTCTGATGGAGTTTCTCTTGCCTTCACTGATGTTGACCGTTTTGACCTGTCGCGTACGTTCCAACAAGAGTTGAACATCAATGGCACGGCTTTCGATGGACGTCTCGACTGGATCGCGGGTGGCTATTTCTTCTATGAAGATGCGATACTAAACGTTGATATACCGACCTTAGGTACGCTTCTTCGGTTGGAGCAGTCTCAAGACGAGCAAAATGTAAACTATGCCGGCTTTACGGATCTGACTTACTCCATTACGGACCAATTGAGAGTTATCGGTGGTGTGCGGATCAGTCGAGACGAACGCAACGTGGACTCATTCTTGTTTAATCCGCTCACGACATTGGCCTTGCTGCCGCCTGTTACCTGTACTGGTGTGGATACTGAAATCAACAAAACTTTCGTCAATCCGAAAGGCGTCATTGAATTCGATGCCACCGACGATGTGATGTTGTTCGCCGGATATCAGCGTGGGTCGAAACCTGGCGGCAAGATATTTGGTGACCCAACCTGTGGAGCCACTTTTGGCGACGAGAGAGTTGAGGCTATCGAAGGTGGTTTCAAGTCGAGCTGGATGGACGGCAATCTAGTGATCAATGCATCTGGTTTCTATTACGACTACAGCGACTATCAGGTCTTCCAGATCATTTTCCCATCATCGACCGTGTTGAATGCACCTGAGGCCAGCGCTTTTGGTGCGGAAGTGGAAATCTTTGCGGCACCAACAGAGAACACAAGAGTCAACTTTGGCGCCTCTTACTTGAACGCAGAGTTTGATCGTTTTAGCGACACAGATTCATTTGGCCTGCTTGGTCTGGTACCTGGCATCCCTGGAACACCTCAAGACCTATCGGGCAACAAGCTCGCTCGGGCACCAGAGTTTACGATCAATGCTGGTGCCGAAGGTACTTGGCCAATTCCGAATGGTGGTCTGTTTGGCAGCATCACACTGCGGGGTGAAGTGTTCTACACCACCGAAATATTCTTCCGTCAGTTCAACGAATCCTTTGACCGACAGGACGGTTACGCAATCGGAAACATTTTTGTTGCGATCAATTCTTCGGACGAGAAGTATCAACTTCGTGGCTTTGTGAAGAACGTGGGCGACACTGAGTACATTGTATCTCAGTTTTCCAACGCCTCTCCTGAGCCTGCGTTCGGTGGATTCGGCAACGCAGCCACACTCGGCCTGTATGGCCGGCCTCGCAGCTGGGGTGTGGAATTGAGTGCCAAGTTCTAGAGCACCTTCCTAAACCTCCTCCCCAGAGAAGGTGACACGGAAACTGGCGGGACTTTAAAGTCCCGCCTTTTTTTTGAACAGAACGCTGTTTGGAAGGACGATTAGATGCTTTTTTCGCAGAGCAAAAAATCCATCGATATTCTCTTTACGGAATTTTTGGCTCTTGGCTTATTCTGGAAGCGATCAGAAGATGCGGATTCTGCATGGACCCTCAAATAGCCTACACACGCCTAACCCTGCTGTCTTAGACTCAACATCGAGAGTGTGATCGTGAAAGTTACCAAACGAATGCTTCATCCAGACTTGCAACCGTTTTATAGTCGACTGCAATACTTTGAAATTATGTTTCGCTCAAAGTGGCTGACACAAATATCCAACTATTTGATGTGCCAAAACTCGAAAAGACATAAAGAAACAGAACTACAATGTGGTGAGATTTATTTTCCAAGCAGTTACGACGGCAGCCAGATCCGAGCAAAAGTTTACAAACCTAAAGAACATGCAGATCCGTTACCGTTGCTAATATACTTTCATGGCGGCGGATACGTCATGGGATGCCCGGAGTTAAGCATCGATATCATAAAACTTTTTATTCAAACGAGACCATGTGTCGTTGTTGCGCCAGACTACCGCAAAGCATATACAGAACCGTATCCGGCCGGATTTAACGACTGTTACGACACGCTTCGCTGGACGACTTCAAACGCCGATGAGCTTGGTGCGACGAGTGATGGTGTTATTTTGGCAGGACACAGCGCTGGTGGAGGATTGACGGCTGCAGTGTCTCTAAAAGCACGCGACACGGGCGACGTCAAAATAGCTTTCCAGATGCCGATTTATCCTATGATTGACGACCGCCAGCCCCAAGACAATTTGAGGGATATCGACGTAATCGTTTGGAACTCAAAAACCAACCGTATCGGCTGGAATGCGTATCTTGCGGACCTGCAGAACCGCGGAGCCGAAATTCCTTCCTACGCAGCGCCCGCACGAAACAGCAATTATCATGACCTCCCACCTACGATCACTTTGGTCGGTACATATGATCCCTTCTATGAAGAAACAAAAACCTACGTAAATGGATTGACAGATGCCGGAATAGACGTGGCTTTCGAAGAGTACACTAACTGTTTTCACGCATTTGATTTCATTGCCTCTGGTTCAGAAATTAGCAAGAAAGCTGTTGCCTTTACATTTGAAAACTACGCCAAATTTTTCGATCGTTATGTAGGCGCAGAATAATCCAAGTAACACCTGCCTAGACAAAGGACGAAGGCGCTAAATCAAAGCGCCTGATACCCCATCGGATCTTGTAGAGATTGATTTCAACCCGAATTGCTGTCCCCAACTTGTCTGCCATAGAAAGTGCCGTTTTGTGATTTAGGCTATGCCTATAAATACAATCTCCACATTCACGGAAGAAAGTTGCACGCGGAAAGCCCCATGACAGTCAAAGAGATGGTTTATCTTGTATTTGCCGCGGCGGCATTTGTACCGATCGCGTATTTCAACTTTCTTTTCAGTCTGGAAGTTGGAACACCTGTTTGGTTTGCGGTCCCCGAGTTTTACGCTCAAGCAACTCTGAACCCGGCGAGTTCGTCGCTGGCTTGGGATGCGACGATCGTCGGAATAGCGTTCATCGTTTTCATCTATCTTGAGGGCCGCAGGATCAACATGCCCTACTATTGGGTCTTTGTTGTTCTGCCATTTGTGCATTCAATTGCATTTGCCGGACCGTTGTTCCTCTTTTTTCGAGAACGGCATCTCAGATTGAGCTGAAAAGGTCCAGCTCAGTCAAAATGACAGTGACCTATTTAATCCGTATAAGGTCGTATCGGTGCTTAGCGTTACGAATGAGCGGATAAACACTCAGATTCTGCACACCATCGATAGAAGAAATCTCATTATCGCACAATTCAACTAATTCATCTTGTTGGCTGGTACTTGCAAGGGCGACGGCTCCGTATTGGCCCGTCGTGGTCGCCAGGAAAGAGATCTGCTCAAATTCGACTAAGCGAGAGAACGCCCTATCAATTTTGTTCGGTGAAATCGCCAGGTGCACCAGGGAAACCGCTCCAATACCCATGCTTGCGGCATCACACACGACTGATAATCGCATATAATCGTCTTCATCCATCTTCCGCAGTCTTTGACGAACGTTAGCCTCCGAGACATCCAACCTTCTGGCAATTTCCCGATTGCTGATACGCCCATCCGCCAGTAGCAGGTTGATGATTTGTTGGTCTTTGCTCAGGTCTTCATTGGCAGGCGAGGACGACGGAATATCGCGTGAAAGATCACCATATCCGGACACGTATTTTGCAATCTCTAAACAGATTTCAGTTCGGACCAGCTGCACGCCTTTAATTGAGCCGAGTGCATTTTTCACAAGCGACTGCAGATGTTTTCGATCCGTCGCTCGCATATTGACAAAAAACTCCGGCCTCCCCAGTCCGAGTGACACACTCGTCACTTCCGGAATGGCCGCAATATCTTCAGCTATTTTCGCAACGGCCCGCCCTTGAGCGTAGACATATGTGAAACACATAAGCTCATAGCCGTCTTTGAATATGTCTTTCTGGGCAACCACGCGCATGACGTGGTCGTCAGACATTGCCCGGACACGATAGGCAACTGTTCTCTCGGCCACACCAATTTGTGCGGCGATCGCTTTATTGGTGACCTGGGGATCTACGCGCAACGCTTCAATGATCTGCAGGTCGGTTTCGTCTGGCGCTCTCATAAATTCTCTCTACGCGATTCCTTTGCTGGCGGCTCTGATCGTCCAGCACAACAAACACTCTAAATGAAACCAGCGCGTATTCGAGTACATTTTCATTGATTTTAGTATTTTTTGCGTATATTTTTCATGAATTATAGTCGCATAATAAATATGTTTTTCTCCAGATATGCGAATAATTCACTATGGGAGTGAAAAATTGGCCGCGCTAGATCCCAGCTCAACATCGACTCGAGACAGCAAGCTTCCCCCCGCAAGCCGTGGTTGGCCCCTGATCGGCGATGCAGCACAAATTCTGTCTAATCCGATCGGCTATTTCAATCGCCAGATCGAAACATACGGACGTATTCATACCGCCCACCTTGGTCCACAAAAAATGGTCTTTCTGCACGATGCAGATGCGGTTCGCTATATCCTGTGGGAGAACCAGAAAAACTACCCGAAGCCAGATTTGGGAATGGCAACTTTGGAACCCTTGTTGGGAAACGGTATTGCCACACTGACCGATCATGCCAAGTGGGCAGAAGCGCGAAAATTTGTGCTGCCGTTGTTTTCTCGGAAAATGTTGGATCTCTATTTTGATCAAATAGTGGATTCTGTCGGCGAAGAAATCGATCACTTGATGCCCGTCGCAAACAACCGCGGCGAGATCGATATGTACACCTTGATGCACGAGGCAACATTTCGAGTTTTAATAAGAACGATTTTTGCTCGTGGTATTTCTAAGTCCGAAATCCCTCAGCTTACTGAATGGTTCAACAACCAGACCGCGTACATAAATGCACGCTATCTGACGATGAACTCTCCGCTGGCTATGGCGTTTCCCGCGGCCTGGAAAGGTAAAGCCGATCTTGCAAAACTAGATGAACGTGTTGATCGCTTAATTGACGAACGAGAAAAAGAAAACGTCACCGAAATCAACGACATGTTAGATTCGCTTATCCTCGCGCGTCATGATGATGGGTCTCCTCTCAGTCGAAAGGAAATCCGAGATAATTGCATGACACTTTTGTTTGGGGGCCACGAAACCACAGCCGGTTCAGTAACGTGGACCTGGGGTATGCTCTCCAAAAACTCGGATGTTCGAGACAAACTACTTGAAGAAGTCGACCGGGTGATTGGTGATAAGCGCCCCACTCTGGAAGACTATCGAAAGCTTGAATACACGGACATGGTGTTTCGCGAAACGATGCGCCTTTATCCAATGTTTTCAATGCTATTAAGGATAGCTTCCGAAGACGATGAAATTTGTGGCTATAAAGTCTCCGCAGGGGACTTGATCGCATTTAGCGCTTACACCATTGCCCGTGATCCGCGGTTCTGGCCTGATCCAGAGAAATTCGACCCCGAGCGTTTCTCTAAAGAAAATGACGCTCAACGACCTAAGGGGACTTATCTCCCCTTTTCCCTGGGCGCACGGGGATGCATTGGAGAAAAAATGGCGCGCATGGAAGGCGTGCTGTTGATCGCCATGATGTCGAGAAAACTCCGGTTCGACCTTAAAGACAACAAGTTGCCGCAGCCAAAGGTCAGCATGTCCATCAAACCGAAAGATGGCATGCCAATGACGGTCCAAGTTCGATAATATTCGGAGAGAAAAATGAACATTCACCAGACCGCTGGACCCGTGGATGGTCTCGACGATTCTTTCGACACGCTCATCAAAGGTTTGCCGGATCACCTGATCGGTGCGCCAGATGATGCTTTCTTAGATCCAACTTTCTCGAAAAACCCGTTTCCGATTTTGGCGGAATTGCGGGACCGTGCCGGAGGCATGGTTCGGCGTGGCGAGGACGGGCTTTATGCCGGTACGGACATTTTCAATGTTTGGGGTCACGATCTATCAAAACCGCATTTTGTTGCTCTCTCTCATGAGGCCGTAAGCAAAGTGGGCAGCGACCGAAATGCGTTCATCAGCGACCAAGCCTATGGCATGCAACAAACAGCCCACGGCGCAACCGTCAACTGCTTAGATGGTCAGGAACACTTCATTATGAGGCGTCTCTTGGACTGCGCATTCTTTGGCCGCCAAAAGATGCAAGATTTCGCTGTCTCTTTGACCGAGCCAATTGTCACTTACTTGGTAGACCGTCTCGAAGCAAAAATCCGCGCTGGAGAAACAGGTGAGATATGTCGGGATATCGCCCTGCCGGTAACCTACAAATCAATTTCCAGCATTATTGGTGTTCCGCAGGCCTATTTTGCTCACTTTGTAGAACTGGGGGAGATCGCTCAAGGGGGCCCCAGAGATCTGGAAGCTGCAATGAAGGCCATTCAGGATCTGGATAGCTTTTTTGCTGATGAACTGGAAAAACGAAAAACTGATCCACAGTCTGACATGCTGACGGTTCTTCAAACCGAAGAACTCAAGGGTCGAAAAATGACCGAAGCGGAGATCATTCAACACTGCCGCTTCTTACTGCCCGGAGGTATTGAAACAACCTGGCGGCAGACCGCCAACATGATCATGGCCTTGATGCTTCATCCAAACCAATATGAGGCTGTTGTAGAGGACACATCTTTGATCGAACAGACAGTGGAAGAAGTTCTCAGGTGGGGGCCCTCTGGTTTCGTCGTTCCGCGCCACGCCGCCGTCGATACGGAAGTCTCCGGAACGGAGATTCCTGCAGGCTCGTTCGTTTGCAGCATACAGGGAATTGCGAACCGAGATCCGGCCGTGTGGGATAAGCCTGACCAATTCGACATCTTTCGTGAAAAACATGAACACCTGACGTTTCACACCGGTATTCATTTTTGTATGGGTCAGCATCTGGCTCGCAACACGTTTAGAGCGGTCCTCAAGCGATTGGTTGAAAAACTGCCAGACATGAAACTAGCTTGCGATCCCTCTGATTTAGAAATGAGAGGGTTTGGCGTGCGCTGTCCGTTGGGTGTGCCAGTTACAGCCTGATTTTGCTTCAGACCAATCAGAAAACGAGAAAGTCAATGTTGGATGCTGCAAGCAGCGACTACGCCTCAAGGTCAACTGATGTTCTGACAATGATCGGTCGGTCGTTGCGCTACTCGATTGCTCAGACGGTGGATAGAACCCGCGTTCCCGTTGCCAAAACCCGCGCTGAAATCCCCTGGCGCTTCGATGCGATTACGCCGGAATGGCTAACAGATACTATCTGTAAGGAGCACCCGGGTGTACAGGTTACAGACGTGCAAATGGGAATTGGTCATGTTGGAACATCTGGTCGTCAACAGCTGCTGGTGACCTACAACTCTGTTGGCGAAGAAGCAAAGCTTCCCAAGACAATCTTTTGTAAGGGAACACCAACCTTTGTTACCCGTGTCAGCATGAGCACGGTGCCCTCAATGATGATTGAGGAACAGTTCTATCGTCTGGTGCGCCCTGAGTTGGACATAGAGGCCCCCGTTGGCTACCACTCTGCCTATGATTTGTGGAGCGGACGCTCAATCCATCTCATCGAAGATTTGGTGACCACTAAGGGAGCCACCTTCCCCAAACCGACGACGAAAATTACCAGAAAAAATGCTGAGAACATTGTCCAGGTTCTCGCAGCTCTTCACGGTCGCTTTCTAGAAGACCCTGAGCTGTCGACAAAATATGCTGAGCTTATTTCTTGGCCGGAAGAATTTCGCCGCATGTCTCGCCTCATGGGATTGGAAAAATACCACTTTCGTGGTTTCGACAAGGCAAAGCCTGTGATCCCGGCAGAGCTGCTAGCGCGACGAGACGAAACCTGGTCGGCAATCATTCGGTGCACCGAGTTGCACAAGACCCTGCCACAGACACTCGTTCACAGTGATGTGCATCTTGGCAATTGGTACGTCACCAAGGAAGACCAGATGGGCTTGTTGGATTGGCAATGCGTATCTCGTGGCCACTGGTCCAGGGACTTGGCCTACGCCTTGACCGCAACCTTAGCCGTAGAAGATCGGCGAAACTGGGAAGAAGACCTCATCACACTTTATGTTTCAGAGGTGAATGCACGATCAAATACACCGATCACGTTTGACGAGGCCTGGCTGAGATATCGACAGCAAGTTTTTAGCGCGCTGGCGTTTTGGACGCCGACCTATTCACCACCCGCATTTGCTCCCGACAATATGCAACCGGAAGAGTTGTCGGTGGAGATGATTAAACGGTTCACTAACGCGATCGTTGATCTCGACTCTTTTGGTGCGCTTGACCAGCCGGATTGACACGAGACATCGCCAATCAATCAGAGAACGCCCTTGTTTAATCAGTCGAACTGTAAACCCTGAAGATCGCCTTGATCTCGCCAGGTTTGCAACAACTCGTTAAACGCGTTCAGTCCCGGCGCGTATGATTGACCAAGATTTCCTTGAGCGTTTTCGATCTTACCTTCGCTGTTGTAGTAACCGGGTGTACACGCTTCTAAGAAAGGTCGGTTTAGCGCAGCCAAACTTTTTATTTCTTCGACCCATGCCGCCTCCGCTTGCGCGGTCGGTTGAACTGTTGACGCGCCACGATCAAGCGTCTCCTTTATGACATAGGAAATGTGTCTCGCTTGATCGTCGAACATCGCTGTCATATTCACTGAAAGGCCATTTTGTCCAATTCCAACAAAGAACCAATTTGGAAATCCATGAGACGAATGTCCGTGAAAGGTTCTCATTCCGTCTGACCAATGATCGAACAGAGATTGGCCGCCCTTTCCTATGATATCAAAGTCGACCTGACGACGAAAACTCGTGCCAATTTCAAATCCTGTCGCGTAAACGATGCAATCGACTTCGTATTCAATATCGTTCGCTATCAAACCCGTACTTGTGATTTTCTCAACACCGTGACGATCACTCGTATCCACGAGCGTAACGTTCGGACGATTAAACGTCTCAAAATAGTCATCGTTGAATGTTGGTCGTTTACAAAACTGGCGATACCAGGGCTTGAGTTTTTCTGCCGTCTCCGGATTCTGGATGATCTCATCAACCCGCGCACGAATCCGGTTCATCTTTTGGAAATCTGCGATCTCCATCAGCTCTGCGCCTTCTTCCACGGACTTTGGCGATGCCATCGACTGAAGATTGCGAAAAATTTCGGTCCACGCATCGTTTACGAGGTCTTCTTCAAACGGAAGACCTGCAAATATGGCATTGAAATTCTCCCGACGGGTACGCTGCCATCCTGGCTCGAGTGTTTTTGCCCAGCGCGGGTCCGTTGGTTTGTTGCCCCGAAGGTCAACGGACGACGGAGTCCTCTGAAACACATAGAGTTGTTCGGCATGCTTCCCCAAGAAAGGTACACATTGGATGGCTGTTGCCCCCGTCCCAATTATGGCAACCCGCTTATCTCCAAGTTTGTAAAGATCTCCATTGTGGTCACCGCCTGTATAGTCATAGTCCCATCGGCTTGTATGGAAAGAGTGCCCTTCAAAATCATTGATGCCAGGTATGTTGGCAAGTTTGGGGCGACTTGCCGGCCCGGTGGCCATCACCACAAAACGAGCCTTCATCGCGTCACCACGGTTGGTTGCCACCATCCAGCGCTCTAGAGTTTCGTCCCAGCGAATCTCAGTGACGCGCGTTTGGAACAACGAAATATCGTACAGATCAAAAGCATGACCGATCCGCTGTGAGTGCTCAAAAATTTCCGGTGAGAAGGAGTACTTTTCTTTCGGCATGTATCCGGTTTCTTCGAGCAACGGAAGGTAACAGTAAGATTCAATATCGCATTGAGCGCCCGGATACCGATTCCAATACCAAGTACCCCCAAAATCTGCACCTGCCTCTATAATGCGAATGTCTGAAACACCGGCCTCTCGAAGGCGTGCGGCGGCCAACATGCCGCTGAAACCGCCACCGATAATGATTAGATCTATTTTATCTGTATAGGGATCTCTCTTGGTCGCCGGCGGAGCGTAGGGATCATCCGTCGCATAGTGCGCTAGCTTTCCGTCCAAAGTAGCATACTGATTTTCGCCATCCGCTCTTATGCGTCGATCGCGTTCAATACGATACTTTTCTCGTAGAGCTTGTGGATCAAAATCAAAAGCACCATTTTTGGATTGATCACCGCTATGACTTTTAGATTCCACCATTGAAATGCGCCTTATCTTTCTGAACGTATCTGGAACATCTAGATTAATCGCCTAACAAAGCGCTTCTTTGAACACTCTCAGTTTGAATCGGAAACGCCTCCCCCTCGGGCATGACACTTGTCATTCCGCCATCAATGGCAATCGCTTGACCCGTCACGAAAGAGGACTGTTCACTCAACAGAAATGACACAAGGTTCGCTATTTCTTGAGGCTGCCCTAGTCTTTGAAGAGGATGCATATTGCCAAGCGCTTTGAGCTCGTCTTCCCCGGTAACACCCAAAATGGGCGTCTCAACACCACCGGGACAAACCGCATTTACACGAATTTTTTTGCGCGCAAACTCTGCTGCAGCACTTTTGGCCAGTCCAACAACGCCATGCTTACTTGCTATATAAGAAGGCATGTAGGCGCTGCCCCGCAATCCGGCTACCGATGCCGTGATCACAACCGAAGCACCTGCATGGAGACGAGGGGCTAACGCACGCAAACCAAGGTAAGGCCCTGTGAGGTTTACACTCACTACTTTCTGCCATGCCTCCAAGTCCCCATCCAGAATTGTTGACCCGATCACGATGCCGGCATTTAGGAACGCCCCGTCGATCTTGCCAAACTTAGATAGTGTCTGGCTGATTAACTCCTCATTGTCCTTCGGTGACGCAACATCCGTTTGCACCGCAATGCTCGCCACACCCAACTTATTGATCTTCTCAGAGACCGCCTGCGCCCCCTCGAGGTTAATGTCTGAAACAACAACGGATGAGCCTTCTTCAGCCAATTTCAAACATGTGGCAGCGCCTATTCCTGAAGCGCCACCAGTTACGATAAGAACGTTGTTTTTCAGAGACGAAGTGTTCATCGCTATACCCCGAAGTTGTTGAAAACAATCGTCAAGAATATCTTACTGGTTTACAAAACTCGGCATCAGACAAGGTCTAAAACACTGTGGTCGTCGATTGCTGCACTAATGCGTTCAATCATTTTCCGCGACATTTCTTCTGGCTGCATGTTCGGAAAATTTGGCGCCGGGCAAAGGGTCGGCGTCCACATCATCAAAGCAGCAAGTAAAAAGCGCTTGTAGTCATAGAGAGTGGATTCAAAATTGTATCGGCCGTCCGAGTGAATATTCATTTGGTCAACATATGATGCTAGAAGATCCAGCTCCCACTTACGTCGGTCTTCGATTTCCAACATCGTTGAAAGTGCGTAGGCCACATCACGAATGCCAGGCCCAATATTGCAACATTGCCAATCAAGCAGGCCGACCTTCCCTTCTTCGGTTTTGTACCAGTTGCCTAAGTGCACATCGGAATGAATCAACGTTGATGACATTTCTTCTGCATCATCTCTCAGGCTCATAAACTCGTTATAAAGCGCCTCGCCCTTTCCAATTAACGCCGTTGGCAATAGATCACTGGCCTTTTCCATCGCCTCCATATGTTGGTCTTTTAGATACGCAAACGATTGCGTCCACTCATGATAAGACTTCAGCCACGGGTGTTTCGCTGAGAGTTTTGGATCGTTTAGAAAGGTACCGTGGACTTTAGCAAGAAGACTAATGACCTGTTGTGCTTCTTCGAATGAAATCGACGTTTGCCAATTACAAAACGTCGCCCCCTTTGATGAAGCGATGTCTTCAATAATGACGATCGCTCTATACGTTTCGGGATCCCAAGACCAATAGTGACCAATGGGAGATTCGATATCCAATTGTGGCCGCATCTCAAGATAGAAAGCGCCTTCAGCCTGCGCCGTCTGTGTCATCACATTTGCAACACGATGCTCGAATGATGGGTATGTTTTTGCGAAGACGTTTGTATCAGCCTCGCCGTCGGCATGCTTGAGCTGAATGGACCTTCTTACAGATGTCCCTGACGTTTCTCCTCTAAACGAAAAATCCGAAATCTCTCTATTCCCGGCGCCGGACCCTAAGCATTCATTCAACCATCCACCCGAAATTCCTTCGACTGACCAAGGTGTATCCGCGGATGTCTGCGCGACAGGCCTATCCGCTTCATCCGCTGCCGCAGATTTAGCAATCTTTTCAAGAACTGTGTTGTTGATCAGTGCATCCATTTTGTATCTCCGCTACATCGCCCAAAAGTCGCAGCAATGACGCGACGTCCTATAGACTCACCATTGCGCACCCAAGGAAAAATCGACGCCCCGAGTTCTTTTTAGGCGAATTTTTTTCTTATAATAAACGCGTTGAAGACAAAAATAAATCCTTATTTGCGTTTCGCGTACTTTTGTTGTATTCCAGTCAAAACAATCGAGGAAGAAAGGGAACGCAAAAATGTCCGACTCCACTGCTCCGGTAGACCACGCTTCCAACAACCAGATTCCAGGCCCCGGCGGCGAAGAGGTCATTGAGGCCCTGACCGAATTTTCCACCAAACCTTTGGTGTTCCTCGAAAACTCCGTTGAGAAATATGGTCGGCTAAACGCTTTGGGCATGGGGGACGCGTCAACGGTCTTCCTTCATGATGCTGAGGACGTCGAACAAGTGCTGCGCCTCGACATGCGCTCCTATGGCATGGCGTCCCTCACCCAGATGCTCAACGAACCATTGCTCGGAAATAGCATTCCGGTGACTCCTGACCACCTCTATTGGCAACAGCTGCACAAAATTATGCTGCCCATGTTCACTCCCAAGATGCTCAAGCAATATTTTGATCGCACAGCGGATGCCATTGAGCAGGAAGTCAGCGAATTGGACGCGTTAGCGAACAGCGGCGATACCTTTGATATGGAGGAAAAAATCCGTGAGGGTGTTTTTGATGCGTTGATCCGCACCATCTTCACGCGCGGGTTAGATCGCGACGAGATCCCAGGAATACTGTCGCGTTTCATTAGCGCCTGCACCTATATGAATTCGCGTTATCTCTCTCTCAATCCTGCTTACGAGCCGCAAAACGATGCGGAGCGGCAAGGCATTGAAGATCTTGAGCTGCTAAACAAGCGTGTCTACGAACTGATTGACCATCGCAAAGCCAACCTTGTCGATGAACCAGAAGACATGTTGGATGTGTTATTAGCTGCTAAATTGGACGATGGCCGCTCACTTTCTGACAAAGAGCTCAGAGATAATGTGATGGCGCTTTTGTTTGGAGGACAAGAAACAACACCTACAGAAATAACCTGGGCATTCGCACTCCTGGCGGCAAACCCCGAAAAACGCGATCGTTTACTGGAAGAAGTGGACAGTGTGTTGGGTGACAGGCGGCCTACTTTCCAGGATTTGGATAAACTTGAGTATGCGCGCATGGTGTTCGACGAAGCCATGCGTCTTTATCCAGCATTTACCTTTGTCGGGCGAGAAGCACTGGTAGATACCGAAATCGGCGGATATCCAGTAAACAAAGGCACATCTCTCGCCTTTGTTGGTTGGACCATACATCGTGATCCTCGCTGGTGGCCAAATCCAGAAGAATTCATTCCGGAAAGACATACGAAAGAGGCGATGAAAGACAGACCGAAGTGTTCGATCGTTTCATTCGGATACGGACAACGACGCTGCATTGGTGAACGAGTCGGTCGCATGGAAGGTACGCTGATGCTCGCCATGGCGCACCAGAAATACACATTCGATCTTGTTGAAGGGAAACTACCGGATCCGATCGTACGGATGTCGATTCATCCGGAAGGGGGTCTGAAAGTTAGAGCGACCAAAAGGAAAAAGTAAAATAGTCCGATTTCACAGGGCCAAAAGAACACTAAACTCCCTTCCAGCCGGAATGTTCACACAAAAAAGGGACCGCCATTTGCGGTCCCAAATTTTTTGCGATGGTATACTAACTAATTTTTAAGCCGCGTCTTGCTGAAGATGCTTGCTTGGATCCCGTTGATTGACCGCGGGGGTTTCATCCAGCGTGACGTCACCTTCAACCTCACGACCAACCGCGTAGTCAGAAACATCGCCCGGCCAGTTTCTCTTTAGATCCGGAAGTTCATGGTAGAACTGCTTGGCGTCCGACACCCTGAACGCTTTCTTCCGTTGTTCATATCCTGGTGCATCCTCAGCTTCTAATGCTGTGGTGAATATATCAAAGGCTCTCTTTTGAAGATATTCCGCCCAATAGACCTGACCTCTTTTGCTGCGCATAAACTTGGAAAATAACTTTAGGGAAGCTCTAACGGCCCATCTTGAACGCAGCTTTGGCCGGCGATTAATTGCCAAAATCAGCCTGTCATCTTCGTGGATCGTTTCAATCGCCATGTCGATAACAACTCTCATGGCGTAAAGCGCCAAGTTTCTTTTGAAATACGGCAAGTCGCCCATGAAAGTACCAGCTGGATATGGGCTGTTGTCATAGGCTGAAAGCAGTTCGCGCCCGCGCTCACCGACGGCAAATCTTTTGCGCGCCTGCGCCAGGAACAACTCCGCTTCCTCATAGGTGTTTGGGAGATAGTCGGGGTTCACGCCAATTTGTGCGGATGGCAGTTTTTGTTCTTGGTAGTACTGATCTCGTTCTTCCGTGGGCAACTCACCATATATCACTTCATAAATAGCAAGATAGCTAGAGGCCTGTATTACATGGGTTAGTGCGAGTTCGTATTCCGAATGGGATTGATAAGGTCGCCTGGTGATCGGTTCTGTACCAACGACTTGATTGTGCCGTGTGCGCACCATATGGCTCAATCTTTCGGCATCCGCTTTTGTGCCGAAAGTCACTGAATACGCGTACATACCTACACGACGAAATCTCAAAACCGGATCGATGGTAAAGGTGTCGTGTTCAGCAGAGGCTGCAAATGGCGGATGCATCAAAAGCAGCGCTGAGTTGCGCATCTGACCAAGCATGTAAACCACCGGATCACGAAGCATCTTCCACGTGACGCTTCCCGGGCCCAACGCCCAATCGCGCTCATCATTGTTGGCGTGGAGTTCTGGATTAATCTGTGTGTGAATGGTCATAAGGCATTTTCCCTAGGCATCTTTCATGATCCAGACTGTCATCGTTATTGGTCAACAATTGCCAAAATGGAAAAGGCTACTTCTCCATTTAGGCTTTACAGCCACCTTCATTATATGAGTAGATAACTCATGTTTTAAACTCGCGTTTCCCAATGACCTGAAAGGCACCTAAGATGAACACTAAGCCTTTGAGAAGAATAGCAAAACAAGGGCGTGCGGTCGGAACCATCGACGTTATTTTGACCGCCGCGGCTCAGGTTTTAGAGACCGAAGGAAGCAGCGCGACAACCACGAATAAGATCGCTGATCGAGCCGGTGTGAGCGTTGGATCGATTTATCAGTACTTCAACAATAAGCAGGAAATATTCGAGAAGCTTCTGCATCGCGAAATAATGCGGATGGAAAACGAGCTGACGAAATTTGCGGTCACTCCAGAACGATCTTTTGAGGAAAACTTGGCTGAGTACCTTCGCATCGGAGGAGAGAACGCGAACCTGAATCCAGAACTTTACCGTCAACTAGAACGGATAAATGGGCTAGAAGCCCAGCTGGCGGAACTCAGTAAATTGGTAACAGAGACTGCTGAAAGTCTCTTGCAGTCGTTTTGCCCCGAACACCCAAAAATCCAGATTGCTAGGATGGCGCGAATGATTGTCCTAAGTGCGGAAGGATTGGGGCACCGATCTTCGCGGGGCGACCTCGATGCGGGCATGTTGGATGAATACATCCGGATGATTACCGCATATGTGAAGACAGAATTCGGACCCATGACTGGTGCTTCAGATTGATGGATTAGGAATGAGCGGTTCGTCCTCACCCTCCCACGAAGACAGCTCAGTCTGAGCAAATATAAAGCGATTCAACACGTTTGAGCAGACGGCGCGGTGCGGTATTCTATTCAAATGACTGATTCAATGAGCAAGCCTGCCACCTACCAATTCGATGAGCTTGAAGAACAGATGATAGAGGCGCTGAAGCAGGACCCGCTGATCAGCACCCAGGCGCTTGCCGATTCATTGAGTGTCACAAGAAGTCAGATTAACACCCGCCTTCGGCGCATTGAGGATAATGAGGCGGCACATGTTCTAACACAAATCAACGCGGCCGCCGGCGGTTACCGTCTGATGCAGGCGTATTTGAAAGTCCAATCCAGCGAAATTAACAAAGTTGCTTCCAAACTAGGATCTATCCCTGAGATCGTTTTCGTATGCGGCGTGCTGGGTGAAGTCGATCTTTTCGTTTCAATCCGAATACATGAGTCACAACCCATCGCGAGGCTGTATAACGAAATTGCAAAATGCGACGGTATTTTCAGCCTGGAGCTAGAATCCATTCTGGAAATTTTCGCGTTCAGGAGTAACTGGATTTCATTTAGCAGGGCTCTAGAAAACGTATCTCTCAAAGATAGAAAAGCAGATCTGCGACGAGACCTTTCAGAACTTTCATTGGACGAGCTTGATGTTTCAATAATCGCAGAACTCCTAGAAGATGGCCGGCGCAATGTACGCACGGTTGCCAGGTCCAATGATATTACCGACGGCACGGTTCGGTACCGGTTAAACGCTCTGCGCACTCAAAACCTCTTGTCCACAACAACAGTCGTTGACCCGTCGACTGCGGAATTGAGCACTTGGGCCTTTATTAGTGTTTCCGTTGAACCTTCCTACACTGATCAATTGGTAGATGAGGTAAACAGCAAGAAATGGCTAGAAGTCCTCCACATGACGACCGGTAGGTCTTGCATCTCTTGTGCAGTTGTTACGAAAGATCAAAGAGAACTCAATTCAATTGTTTCTTGGCTTAGAACGATGCCTGGTGTCATCAATGTTGCACCACTCATAGCCACAGATATCTATTTCTTGGATAGGCGCTGGTTCAACCCAATAGGGCCGGTTTAGCTGCTGGTCGCCAAGATAAGTGACAATAACCCGATACGACTACTGGCCGTCGGCCGTCAGCGTTGTGTAGCCACCATCCACTACCAAGTTGTGCCCCGTTATCCAACTTGCTTTCGAACTTGCTAAAAACAACGCTGCTTCAGCAATGTCTTTTGCTTCGCCAACCCTCTTAATAGGTTGTGCATCTGCCATGACCTGGCTCAACTGAGACAGAGCTTCTTCGCCTCCATCTGGAAACACCTGTCGAAGAACAAGAGGCGTTGGGATACCTCCAGGGCTAATGCAGTTCATGCGTATATCGTCAGTAGCAAGTTGTGTTGCTACGGCCCTTGTCCAATGGATCATCGCGGCTTTGAGAGCGCCGTATATCATGGTGCCACTGAATGGAACGACACCGGTGACACTTGCCGTGTTAATTATCACACCACCGCCAGCTTCACGCATTCGAGGGGTGACATGTTTTGTCGCAATCAGTGTGGGGAACAGTATGACATCAAATAGTTTTCGTGCCCTTTCTGCCGAAATATCCTCCACCTTCGCCGTATTGTCTTCAATGCCTGCATTGTTGATGAGACAGTCAACGCGACCAGCCGTGTCGCAAACGGTACGAACACAGTTTTCGATTTGCTGTTCGTCAGTAACATCCGTCGAAATGAACTGAACTCTGCTGCCTAATTCCTTGACGAGCCGTTCGCCTTTCTCAACATCTATGTCCGCAATAAATACGTAAGCACCCGCATCGGCAAAAGCTTCAACAATTCCCTGCCCGATGCCACTGGCGCCACCGGTTACGATAACCGACTTATCGTTAAACTCAGAGCTACTCATAGACCCTTGATCCTCATCTTTGCTTCTTGCACGGCTTTTGCCTCGAATTGAACGACAGTGATGGGTTCAGCCAGTAGCTCAACACTGCCCACTTTCTTCAGAAACTCTTCCATGAAGATTTTGAGCTCCATTCGCGCCAGTCGAAACCCAAGGCAAACATGTTGACCGACCCCAAACGTGAGGTGCGGGTTCGGCTTGCGGGCAATGTCAAAGGAGTCCGGTTGATCGAAGACATCCTCGTCAAAATTCCCCGACGGATAGAGTAGGACGAGTTTGTCTCCAGCTCTAATGCTTTGTCCGGCGAACTCATGGTCGCGCGTAGCGGTGCGGCGCGCGTGGTTCACCGGAGGATGATACCGCAGAAATTCGTTTATCGCCGTATCTAGATCACACTCGGCATTCGCCAGCCGGGCAATCAAACTAGGATCTCGTGCAAGCTCAATGACAATTTGCGTCAGTGCTGTTCGGGTGGTTTCTGTGGCAGCGACCGCGATTTGAATAAACATCGTGGCAAACTCAGGTTCGGTCAGTTCCTGTCCGTCAACCGAAAGCATACTCGAAATGAGATCTTGACCAGCTTTCCCTCTACGCAATTCTGCATGACCGAGCGCAAAACCAGCCATCTCACCGCTGGCGGCCTGTAGCGCTTCAACACTCTCTCGTGACGCCGCAACAAAAGAGTCCGTAAGGCGAAGCATTTCAGCGCGATCCGCGTCCGGCAACTGCATAAGCTTGCCAATAACGCTCAGTGGTAAAGCTGCTGCAACATCAAAAACAAACTCGACATCACCCGCTACAAGCGCTTGCTCTATGTTATTTTTACATTCTTCCCGCAGCCAATCTTCCAATGGTCGAAGGGCTTTGTGATTGAAGAAATCAACGACTGACCGACGCATCGCATTGTGGCGCGGAGGGTCTGTTGTAATCATGGCACCGATCACGGGGTCATCGTCTCTTAGAAACGCCCCTTGGGCGGACGAGTATGTTTCCGCATCAGACGAAATCGCAACAATATCTTTATGCTTTACGACGGCCCAATATCCGTCATCGTCAGATAGCGGGTGCCAACTTACCGGGGAATGCTCGCGCAGCTCGCAAAAGATCTTATGGCGTATTGGATCGAGATAAAGTTGCGGGTCATGAAGAGTGTATTCGCTGTTTTCCAGAGTGATGCTGCTCATATCGAACTCTCATTGTTATTCAGCGATGAAAATCTGAAACCGCAAAAGGAAGAAAATCAGAAATGCTGTTGCGTTAGTCTCGCGGTCTTTGATCGGCGGACTAAAGCATGAGCGGAAAGGTTCAAGGTTGCTTGGTCACGAACCTTCGTGATCTCAAATCGATCACAAAGGTTCGATACTTCCCCCGCATAAGCTAGCGATTGGAGAACTTAGTTCCGGGTGCATAGTATCGTTGATGCCAGATTCCGGTTTCAGGTTCGTCACCAATTGGCGTCCGCCAGGTTTTGACCTTGGAATCTGCTAATACAACCTTATAGAGCCCTCTTTGCTGGTCGATTGTTTGATCCAGCACATAGTATTCCGCACCTTCATTGGTCGTATAACGTCTCATCATATCGAGGAACAAGTCACGCCACTCATGATCGTGCCCTACGTCATAAACCAGTTGCGCCTCTCCCTCGACAATCACTTTCCGCATGGGCTGGGGGAGTTCATCAATACAGAGGCAGACCTGTGGATTCTTGCGCAAGCAGTCAAACCATTCTGATTTCGCGCGGGGTGTAAAATAGATCGCGCCGTCCTTGTGCATAAACGAAATTGGCACCACAAGCGGCGTACCGTCCGGGCGAACGCAGCCCAGTCGCAACGCGAAACCTGGTTCTTCCAGAAATTCAGTCCGTTCTTCATCAGTAAGTTTTGGCATAAGTCGTTTCTCCCTGTCCGATAGTATCTGTAAAGCGGAACGCTAAATTTGATGTGGGCCTTTCGGCGCCGGCCTACTCCGCGGCCTGCATCTGCGGTGTAAAAAGTTTTTCGTCCATTTCCGCACCACCATTCCCAACCAAACGTCCAGGGAATGCACCTGTTGCGCTACAGTTCGGGCGCATAATCTGCACACCATTCACCACAACGGCGTCCACACCCTGCGCCCGGACGACACGGCGCCAGTCACCGTTCGGCAGAACGCTGTCCTGTTCATACCGATCGCGCTCGTAGTTGAGGCCGTCAAAATCGTAGACATACAAATCTGCGGCATACCCCTCAAGAAGTGCGCCCCGACGATGCAGTCCAAGAACTTGCGCCGGTAGCCAGCTCAGCTTCCCGTGCATCTCCTCAAGGGTCATCTTTCCAGTCTCTCGGACCATCCACATGATTTGATCTGTAGAATACTGTCCTCCACTCCAGAATTTGGGGTGCGCACCTCCATCAGAATTTCCTGGCAAAATGCGGGGATGGCTGATGACTTTAGCGACCTCGTCTGTATTACGGCTGAGGGATTGCCCCACGAGCAAGAAGTCAGCCTCCATATCAGTGGCGACCAGTAGATCTAGGAACAGTGTTGTGATTTCCTGATCAAGCGAGGCACAAATCTCTTCTAGAGTACGCCCCTCGAATTCCGCATACGGAGCCACGCCATGAGCGTTGTTCAGCGTATAGGATTCCAAAGATCCGCCGGCGCCTCTCAGCGTGTCCGTTGTGTATTCGGCCTTTAGTCGACGGCGAAAATCTGGATCTGCCGCTTTCGCGAGCTTAGCCTGCTTATCACCACATGTACTAAATTCACGGAAAATGGGAGACACATCCCACACGTTGAATTGGTACGCTTTAATTTCATTCCAAGCCCGCAAGGTCAGCGAACTGGAATAAACGGGCAGCCCCTCCTCACCCATTTTGTCGAGCCAAGACAAACAACTTTGGTGATACTCCGGCATTGGATCGACAACGATCACAATGTTATGGAGGACGGGCCGCCGCGCCCGACGGGCGATTTCTTCAGCTACAAAGCCGTTGCGACAATCTGGAGATTCGACGTTTGCCTGAATACAACCCTGATCGCGCTCTCTCAAAACCTCTGCCAGTTCATAAGCGTTTTCAAGCGCCATGATGTCTGTTGGCATGGGCGTGCCGTCGAAGTCGCAATGGCTGTTGTGCTCTCCATGATAGGAGAACGCAAATCCAATTGCTCCCGCATCCATACTGCGGTTCAAGATGTCTTTCATCTTGGTCATTTCGGCTTTATTGGCAGGACGAGATTTGGCAGCATCCACCCCCATTGCATAAATCAGCAGAGGATTCAGCGGTAAGTAGCATGCAAGGTTGATACCTTTCGGTATCCCCTTCAGATGTGTCATCCACTCCGGGAATGTTTCCCAAGTCCAAGGCATGGCTGACTTTTGAGCATGTAATGGAACTTGCTCGGTATTTTCCATCATCAACATGTAACGCTCTTGCATATCAGGGGCACACGGAGCAAAGCCAAAGCCACAATTACCGCCAACAACAGTGGTCACACCATGCCAACTCGAATTGGTGCAATAAGGGTCCCAATGGACTTGTGCGTCATAGTGTGTGTGGGAATCGATCACACCAGGAGCCACAATCTTGCCCCCAGCCTCAATGACCTGCCGCGCCTTGTCGCGCGAAATGTTCATTCCGATCTTTTCGATAATGCCGTCGCTTATAGCGATATCACCGACATATCTCGCTGACCCTGTCCCATCAACGATAGTCCCTTCTTTGATCAACAAGTCATAAGTCATGTTCGTTTCTCCAACATGTTTCTACGGTGAGACGATTACTCAGCTGCACTCAACTGCGCTGCTCCCGCTGCTTCCGTCCAACGCTGCGGTGACGCTTTGAAACTCTGATCAAACCCTTGGGCCACTACATCCACAGCAAATAGGTGGCCCGATTTGGGGTCGATATACCCAACAATCTCAACGCCATCTCCAGCTGGAAGAAAATTCCGTATACGCGGACAACCATCGGTCCAATGGTCTGGCGACTGCGCAAGCACTGCGCCGGTTCGTGTGCTGACGGCCAGATTACCGATTTGCTCAATACCCGGATACAAAGGCGATGCAGCTATCCCGGATGGAACTTCTACGTCTATCGGCCGTGGCGCGGGTAAGGCTGCGGCCAACCGACCAGTCAGTATTTGCTTGCGCAAGTCTTCCGTTGCCTGCTTGTTTCCAGCCACGGCACCATAGACCTCGCGAGCTTCCTCATCTGACAAACGCCCTGCCTTGAGATCAGCTTCTACGGCTGAAGGGGCCCGGTCGACCGGATCGCCATATCCACCACCGGAAGCCACTTGCACCACGAAACGCTCTTCAGGTTTCAATTCATAATTTTGGGCATGGTCTTCGATCTCACGACGCTCTCCCTGCGCGCCCTCCACCGTAATTCGGGTGAGTGCACCGGGATAGCCGCCAGCGAGGCCTGGCAGCGGAATGCGGCGACGGTTGGCAAAAACAGTTCCGAACAACATCGGGCTTCCAGAAAGACGATAGGCGACTTCTAATCCCGCGCCGCCCCGATATTGCCCTGCACCATCTATGCCCTGCCGACGTTGGCGGTGCAAGAATTCTATCGGATACCAGGATTCCGTGACTTCAATATCGGGCAATTCAATACTGCCGCCACTGCTGACCATCCAACCAAACAGATCTTCGCCGTCTCGATCATGAGAACCCGACGCCCCTGTTGCGCCTCCGTCCATCATCAACCAGCCATCCGGCGCGCCAGACAGCCCCTGCCCCGCCCAGGTATGCAGAGCACTGCTGGATCCGGCGGTTGGACCCGTAAGGTATTGCCGAGCTGTACTATCAGGGGACGCACTGATCGCAAGCATCAACGCCCGCATGGCGGTTTCGACGGCATTAAAGGACACTTCGACATGCCCAAAACCGATCGGAGCTGGCGGTTCACAATTGACAATTGATCCCTCGGGGCACTTCACCTCGAAGGTATCAAATAGCCCACGATTGTACGGTAGATCCTGCCCGAGCATCGCGGCAATCTCCACCGCCAGCTCACTTACAATGATAAAAGGCTTGGAATTGAAAAAATGTGGTGCCTGAGGTGAAGCACCTTCGAAATCGAACAAAAGCTTGTCGCCTTTTACGGTCAGTCGGCAAGGAACCTGAAATGTCTCGTTGTTCCACTCGTTGAAACCAACAGCCGAGTATTCACCATCTTCGATAGCTTCAATGCGACGTCTAAATTCCTTTTCGGTCCGGTCGTTCAGCTCACGAACGGACTCCAGAAAAACACCACGACCTTGCTGCTGAACAATCTTTTCAAGTTGTTCATGGGCTACATGACACCCTGCAATTAGCCCCCGCAAATCAAGCTCAACCAAATTTGCAAAGCGGATATTATTGAAAAACACAGACCAAATATCTTTGACTTCGCGCCCATTTTGCATCAGCAGAACGGGGGGAAACCGAATAGCTTCTTGGTAGCACTCTGTTGCAGCAGGCGCGAAAGATCCAGGCACCATGCCGCCCATATCCATCATATGCGCTGTTGTCGCGACCCAAGCCGTTAGCTTGTCGTCTACAAATACCGGCGCCAGAATAAACACATCCTGCGGATGCAAACCGCCACCGTTATGCGGATCGTTCGACAAATAGATGTTACCTTGGGCGATGTCGTCGCCATGGCGTTCCAGGGTTGCGTTAACAGCATTTTGAGCCGCGTAAAAATGTGTTTGAGTTGCACCGGCGCCAACAATCAGACCACCGCTGGCGTCGGTAATCATGACACCATAATCCTTGGATTCGACGACGACCGTGCTGATGGCAGTTCTTTCAATCGCCAAACCGGCTTCTTCGCAAATGGCTTCGAGTCGAAACCGCAATACTTCCATTGAAATCGGACTATTCATGGCATCACCTTTGTGACAATTGTTCCATGGGAATCGCAGCTCATCTTGGCTTTATGAGGCACCCAAACCGTCGTGTCTTTTGCATCAATCAGAGCCGGCCCAGCCACGGTATCGCCGGCGACAAGATCTTCGGCGACGTATGTGGGGACAGATTCTGTCTGGCCACCTCCGAAATAGACGTCTCGAGCGCCCGATGGCTCTAGGGTCGGACCAGATCTTTCGCTGCCGACTTTCGGCATGGGCGCATGTATCGTCCGCCCTTCACCAACCGCCTGCACTGATACCATTTCGACAGGTGTCCCCGTTGCTAAAGCTCCTTCGCTATAGCGCGATGCATAGACACCACGAAATGCCTCAATCGTTGCCGCCGAATCAAATTCTTTGCTGGCAAGGGGGAGCGTAATTTCCCACTTTTGGCGATAGAAACGAAGCGTTCCGAATGTACGCACTGTTTGATCTTCGGCAGCGACACCATCTTCGGTCAGGTCGCGCGCTGCCTCAACGCTAAGAGCTTTCAATTGATCAATGATGTCTGGGCTATTATCCGGCAATAATTTGTCGACAGCAGCAACCCGCTCCCGCCGCAAGTCAGCAACAGCTGCACCAAATGCAGAGAGAACTGATGCCATCTGAGGTGACACAACTTCGGGAACACCCACATCCTCGGCAATTGCTGTTGTAAACAGCGAACCAGCCCCCCCATACGCAACGAGAGCCAGTTCGCGAGGATCCATACCGCTGGTCGCAAGTCGCGCACGAACCGTTTTTGCCATTTCCGCTATGGCGATTTCACGTATGCCCCATGCTGTTTCATCAGCATCAAGACCAATCTTGGCGCCCAATTTCTCACAGGCTTTTCGCGCAGCTTCCCGATCTAGAACGAGAGTGCCGCCGATAAACTTGTCTGGATCGATATAACCCAAAACGACCATGGCATCGGTTACAGTCGCTTCGGTTCCGCCACGTCCATAACAAACCGGACCAGGCGTCGCGCGGGCGGTATGCGGCCCTACGCGCAGCACGTCTCGGCTGTCGATCCAAGCAATGGACCCGCCACCAGCGCCGATTGATTCCACGTCAATGGACGATTGTGCGGTAAATATGCCGTTGACCTCGCCACGCTGGCGTCGAACGGGTTCGCCATCTTGAATGACGGCGACATCGATACTTGTCCCCCCCATATCGGCACACACCGCGTTACGTATGCCGAGCGAGCTGACCAATTCGGCCGACGCGACCGCGCCCGCGGCAGGTCCTGACGAAGCAAGTCCGAGTGGCATGCGCTTGCCTTCAGCCACTGTGATCATTCCACCACTTGCATGCATCAGCAGCATAGGAACTTTTAGGCCAAGTTCAGCAAGCTTTAGTTCCAGATCATCAACGCCTTCCAAGGCATCGACACAAAACGCGTTGAGAACTGCTGTCGTCGTGCGTTCGTATTCTCGCATCACCGGCAGTAGTTCCACACCGGAAAAAACCGGGATGTGGGGATAATTTGCCTCTAGTAGAGCCTGCCCTCGCTTCTCATGCTCAGCATTTCGACACGACCACAAGAAAGAGATAGCAAAAGCATCGACCGCTTCTCTTTCCAACAATCCAGAGACCGCGGATAGAAACTCATCATCATTAAATGGTTGCTGCACAACACCGTTTCGGTCAACGCGTTCCGAAATGCCTACGATGCAACTTTCTTCTACGGGGCTCCACGGCAATTCAAGCCAACCATTTTGGTGAATTCGGCGCCCGCGTGCATTACGCAGATGACCCTCGAACCCCTTTGTGGTGATAAGTCCAACCCGGCGCCCTTTGCGTGTTGCCAGTACATTGGTGACAGCAGTCGTTCCCAAACCGAACCGGACGATTTTGGCCATTAGGGTGCTTAGATCTTCTTCTCTCTGCTCTGCAATGAGACCAAGACCGTCTACAACCCCGGCGCCAAAATTTGCCGGATTGGTGGGTGATTTAGCGCGCCAGTTCGTCTGCCCATCACTGCACACAATATCTGTAAATGTGCCGCCAACATCGACACCAATCGCAAGGCCGGCGCGGTCGAAACCACCATCTGAACCAAACTGCATCTTGTTCATAACGCCCCCCGCATCACGCGAATAGTTTCCGTGGACGGATAAATGGAAGAAGGAAACGCTCCATTTCGCGGGTCAAACTGTTTGTCGTCGAAGTAAGACGCCAAGAATGGCCTTTTGTTGATGGGGTCCACTGCCTCTCTCCCATGTCGTTCTAAGGCAAAACATCGACCGCATACGGTCAAAATCATAATTATTCTGCCCTTGAGTTGACATATAGACCATTCTTTGAGAAAAATAAACACAATAAAAAAAATTATGACCAATTATTTTTGTTTTTTGAAGATTTATGTCTTATTCAAACTGCATTACGGCGGTTTCTATGTCGGACAGGCTAAAACCAGTCGGCAGGGCCAGGTTGCAAACATGACGGCGATAAACGAAGCATTCTCAGAACCGCAGAATGCAAGTCGATACTTACGGGGTGGTCACCCCTATCAGAACCCCAGAGAACCCATATGGGCATAACCGATTTGCACACGCCTAGATCCACAGGATCAGAAAGAGGGCCAAATTGAACAAGAACCCGATTGCGATTGAACAGAATCTTGAAGACCCGCACTTCTTTTTAGATCCCGCGCATCACAAGCTCTTCGCTGAGTTGCGTCAGACCAGCCCTGTCAGCTGGCGTTCCTTGTCGGAGGAAACCAGAGGCTGGAATCTTTTTAAGGATCAGACAGGCTACTGGGTTGTCGTTCGACACAAAGATATTGTCGCCGTTTGCACGGACCCGGCAACTTATTGCTCCTCTCAGGGCGCTTTTCTGACGGATGATGACCAAACGATCGGCGCATTGGTCACCACAGACCCTCCCCGTCACAATGATATGCGCAAATCTGTTGTGAAGTTTTTCAACAACAAGGCTATTCGAGACTTAGAAGATTGGCTGCGCGAGGAATGCAAATCACTTATCCAAAATGCGATTGACACCGGCGAGGTCGAGTTCGTCTATGACGTGGCTGTAAACCTTCCCCTTGCTGCTATTGGTCAGATTATGGAATTACCAATTGAGCAACGGGACGAAATGTTTCGTCTGTCCGACGGACTTGTGAAGTCATCAAAGATCTCTTCAGAGGAAGCACAGAAAGCGGCCATGTCGCTCGCCGGGTTCGCGATTAACATGGCGACTGTTAGACGCGCGAAAGAAGGCACTGATTTAATTTCCCAGATGCTGACAATTGGCGGAAAGGAGCAAACCGACGCCGAGTTCGTCGCAATGTTTGCGCAACTTGCCATTGCTTCAACAGAAACCACTCGATCTGTTTTGGCTCACATCATCACTGAATTCGCTAGAAAACCTGAACTAATGCGTCAGCTGGCAGATCCCGAATGCAATTTGGATCTGGCGGTAAATGAGTTTCTGCGTTTCTACCCACCTGTAAATTCTGTGCTCCGAACCGCCACACGCGACCACGAACTGGCCGGTGTTTCCATCAAAAAAGGGGACAGATTGGCACTGATGTATGCGTCAGGAAATTTTGACGAAGATGTATTTGATGCACCACACGAGTTTGACATCACCCGCAAACCGAATCCGCACCTGACGTTTGGAGTGGGACAACATCATTGCCTCGGGTTCCGCCTTGCCCAGATGGAACTCAGGGTTTTTCTCGAGCAATTTCTAAAAATGGTAACGAAAGTAGAGTTGATGGCTGAACCGGTTCTAGATGCCGGTGTTGCTATGAAAGTGATTGAGCGCGCGATCGTAAAAATTGAGGGCAAATAAAAAACGACAAATCTTGTAGCGAGAATACCAATTGAAGCTGATCTGCGAAGTGAGCGAATGAATCACATACAGCAAAATTCATCCGAGGGAGGAAGGTCATGATTAAAAAGGGATACGTCGACACCACAGATGGTCAAATCCATTATCGCGCACAGAAAGAAGGCTCTGGCCCGCCGCTCATTTTGTTTCACATGACGGCCTCCACATCTGAGTCATATGAAAGCTTGATGGCAGAACTCGCCGGGAAGGTGCCGACGATCGCGATCGACACGCCGGGTTATGGCGAAAGCTTCAAGCCAACCGCCGAGCCATCGATGGCCTATATCGGGCGTGTTGTGCTGGAGGCGTTAGACGGCTTGCAGGTGCAACAGTTCCACACCTTCGGCCACCATACCGGTGCGTCGATTGCTCTTGAGCTCGCTTGTTCCGCACCTGACAGAACAATTTCTGCCACGCTGAATGGCATCTGCTCCCTACAACAGCCTGAAGAAGGTGAAGCGACGATTCGCTCGCAAGTTTATCCAAACCCACCAAGTCCGCTCGGTGAATGCATGCTTCGCGCGTGGGCCCGCATCACCCGAGGGCTCGAGATGCCTGACCTTGAGGTTCCAGATGAGCTATTCCACCGGGAGTTGGTCGCGTTTTTGCGTGCGGGAGAAAATTGGGGATGGGGATATCGCGCCGTATTTCAAGACAATGTGGAGGAAAAGATGAAGAGCGTCACGCGCCCTATTTTCCTTGTCGCGGGTGAGCATGACGGAATTATGCCCTATCACATCCGAGAGGTGGAACGCTGTCCGGAATACCCGTCCTACATCGCCCCGGGTTATGGCGTTTTTTATTCAGAACTTGCACCCCAAGATTTGGCGCCACGTGTCATCGATTTCATGCGCAGCGCCGAGGGGTAAAGCAGTTGGGTTGTTGACGAAGGAACCGCCGACGTATTGCTATTTCTGATATCCAGTCAGGCTTACGCAGCAAAAGGCGCTCTCATTCAGGTTTAGATTAGGATTTTTTGTCGAGGGGATTATGTCGAACGATCATCACAATGTCTTAATCATTGGCGCAAGCATCTCCGGGTTAATGACTGCCCTGGCGTTCCATCGGCGTGGCGTTCCGGTAACTGTTCTTGACCGAGATGATGTCATTCGTGAGCCGGTAATAGAGAGCAAGGATGGTCGCATTCATCGGCGCGGTACGCCGCATGTGATGCAACCTCATATTTTCATCAGCAAACTTCACGAAAAACTCAAGGAGTGGCACCCAGATCTGATCGAAGAGATGGTTGCAGCCGGCGTAAATGAAATGAATCTGGCCCGCTGCATTCATTGTGGGAACGGTCTTCCGCCAAAACCGAAGCCGGAAGATGATGAACTGTCGTTTCTCGCGTCTCGCCGTTATCTTCTTGAAGAATCCATCAGGAAATACGCCATTCGACAAAACGGTATCAACATTGTGCCTTCGGTCAGTGTAACGAAATTACTTACCGAGGGGTCGACTGCTCCTTTCAGGGTTCGCGGCGTTGAGGTACTTCAAGACGGGGAAACCAAAGAATGGACAGCAGATACCATCATAGACGCATCCGGTAGAACAACCAAGCTTCTAGACCCCCTAAAGGAGCATGGTGCAGACATTAGAGACTTTCACCATCAATCAAAGTCGGCCTACTACACCCGCCATTATCGCTTGCTTCCAGGAAAGCAGTTCCCTAAGTATTTCGGGCTGGTCGGTGCCATGTTTGAAGATATGGCGGCATGTACGTTCTTCGCCGATGAGAATAATTTCGTGGCGACAATTGTCGTCAATCAAGACGATCCAATTTTGTTCTCGAACTCCATGACCGATCCCGAAATTTTCGAAGAAATATTTAGCCGTGTAAAGAAGGTTGCTCACTGGATCGAAAAAGACTTCGCGGAACCGATCTCGCCTGTGGTGGGTTGGTCAAATATGGATTTCTTCTGGCGCGAGCTTGCACCAGGCGGACGAGAACAAGTGCTCGGCTATTTCCCGGTCGGGGATACAGTTATTCGATCAAATCCCAAATATGGCCGTGGCTGCACATGGGGTGCTATTGGGGCAGATTTGCTGTCAGAAGCGATATGTAGTTCCGACGACCAGGCCAGTCAGTTGCATCATTATAGAGAAGCACTTGAAGCTCAGTTCCGCGAAGAATGGAATATGATTCTGTCCATCGACAAGGAAGATCAGCGTACATTCGAGATCGCTGCCGGCCTTGCGCCAACAACGTTAAAGTCAAAAATGATGTCAGCGATAACAAGCGCGACTATGGGCGTAGCGACGGCAGTTGACCCAGATTTCTACCGCTCGTTCATTCGTGGATTCTATGGACTAGCGCTACCGACTGATTGGACAAAGAATCCGATCAACTGGCTGCGCATTCTGAGAGCAAACCTTATTCCAAGCGACGCTCTTAAGCTTGCAAGAGAACATCAAAAGCGCCCCAGTCGAGAAGAATTGAGAGAAATCATAGCATCACGGAGCGAAGCGGCTGCGTAACCCCCAGTTTCTCTCATAACAAACGAACTTTGGTCCACGGAAATATGTGAATTAACAACCAAAGCAAACCAGACGCTGAGCTGACTTGAGCTTTACAGGATTAGCCGATGGGTACCATTCTCATTTCGAAAACATAGTGAGCTGAAAATCTGCATGAGGGTGGTCAACCATGAAGGAAGCCGCTCGCTATACGAAGGCAGCAAAGCAAAAAGTACTGGCCGCGAGTGCCATCGATATTCTGTGCACGGACCAAAAGTAGAAAAAGTGCCTTACTTTTTCCAGGTTAGAACAAAGGCGGGACACTTTTACATCTAACCCTGTGAAATCATTGAGGTTGATTTTGAGGATGGTACCCAGGGGCGGGACAACACTTTTGGAGACGAAGAACCGAAGCACAACTGATAACCGGGAGTTATCGTTCCATCAGTACCAGCGAGCGTCCAATTGGCGGAGTGTTGGGGTTTCAGCGAGCTGACAACAGCAGCCTCCGCCACGGTGAGTTGACGCTTCGTGATTATCGGTTGAGCACTTCTTTCTGTCTATTGTGTTCAAGAACAAGCGCCGCGTGCTCAAATAGAACACGTTCGTGTTTCTTACTGAAGTCCAATTCGTGCTTTCCATTGGGTAGAGCCGCCCAAGCATCATCGTAAACAGCGTCAATGTATGCGGCCCCGCCAGCTCTTAGCACTTTCAGCAGATATCCGTTAATACGCAGACTCGTCCGTTGACTTGGTCCCGGCGTTCGATAGTTGCCAAATCTCCGACGTAAATTCTGAGCTTCTCCTACGTATACGGATCTCTTGGATCTGATATGTATCCTAATACGATAGATGGCAGGGAGCGCTGCTGCCTTTGGGAAAACTAATTTTGCATTATTGTCAATCTCAATCGCGCCAAGTGTGGTCCAAGAGAATCCAATAGTTACGTTCTGCCAATCTTCTTGGCCGGGCTTTGATTCAGTTGGCCTGGATGCAACTTTCTTTGCTGGCTTCGAATTCCGATTTGAGGTACGTCGCTGGTTCGCGCGCTTTCTCTCAGTTGACACATTGGGTGCGCTTACGCGAACAAAACTGATCCTTCGGCCTTCGAGGTCTAGATCAGTTGTGCGCCAGCCGGCGCTCACCCACATCCGTTTGTAGTTTGAGTTCGGTCGGGCTTCATTGGCCCACCAAGCCGGGTACCGATAGGCGCTAGCTGGCAGTTTAACGCCCAAGATCTGCTCGATCTCAGAGAAGGTGCATGGCCAATGATCGCCTTCTCGAGCCAAAAGATGTTCGTAAAGCGGCAGGTATTTCCCTCTTGAGGGTTTGGATACTTTTGAAGACCGTGCCATTAGATTTCCGCTGGAAACTCTTGCCGCTCGTGATCGTGCGATACCTTTGCCTTCTCAGAAAGTTGTTGGGCCTCAAGCGAACCGAGATACTCTCTCGAATCTGGCTCAGCCTCAAACAGCGTTCCCGGGAATCGTTCGTCCAACAAGTTTCGCAGCTTCTCCATCTCCACACGGAAGAACTCTTTTCTCATGTTGACCTTGTTGACGCGATCGGTGTTCAACGATTCATGCAGGTCTTTTTCGAGCGTTGGGGCATCTTCAGAGAAGATCATCGCATGCACGTCAAACGGAAAGGGGACCGATGCGTCCCCTAGCTCCTTCACGCGTTCCATCGGCTCAAGACGGCGCGTCATGCCGATCTTAAATACTCTATCGCCGAACGCACCCACATTACTGATGACATAGACATGGCCCATACGGGTTTGTTCGGCCATCGACTTAACCCGCGTCATAGCGGCTTGCGCTTCGGTAAGTTGTCCTTCCAGCTCTGCAATCCTCGCCTCGAGAGATGCCCGTTCTTCTTCGTTGGCCTCTGCGAGCTCTTTGCGCGCTTCGGTCAACGCAGCTGCGCGTTCCTTCTCGCGTTTCTCCTGGCGCCGCAGCTCCGCTTGAAACTCTCGCTGGGCTTTCGCTTCTTCCCGTTCCCTTTCGCGCTGTTCCCTTAGTTTCTCACGTTCCTCTTCCTTCTTGAGAGCCTCTTGATGAACAAGATCAAGTTCGTCGAGTTTTAGGGACAGGTAGTTATCGGTTATCGCAACACTGAGGCTTTCGTTGAGTTTATCGATGGCTTCGCGTGCCCGTATAATTTTGTCGCGCGCCGCCTGCTTGTTCTTCCAATTAACCTTGCGAATGATGACATCGCACTCGTTGTTAAAGGCCCGGAGCGACAGGCGAATGCCGCGGTTGGCCATCTTGGTGCCTTCTCCTTTCTTACCGTCAACAGTCCAGTTCGTGCGGCAGATAACGGCATCTTTGTCACGGACCATCTCTTTCTGCTCGGCGCGATTCTGCTTGATGGCCTCGACATATTCCGCGTGGCTATCCAGTTCAAAATGGGGCTCGAATACTCCCAGATCGGCAAAGTCAGCGGCTTCCTCAAGCGAACCAAGTTGTGCTTCGAGTTTGTCGAACAACGCCCGCTTTTCTTTGTAGCTGCCACGCAAGTTTTCCAGCTCGCGTGTTTGAAGTTCGGTCTCCTTCGCGATCCGTTCCTGTTCTTTGGATACATCTTCAACGCCGGCGTACTTCTTCTTCAACCGCCTCGTCGTTGACAAGTTCAAGAAAAAGAACACCGAAAGAAGCGTGGCGATTGCCGCGTATGCCCCAACACCAATAGTCAGCCCAGTTGTCAGATCCATGTTTCGCCCCACCGATGGCACAATACGAATTTGATCAGTACACTGACACAGGCGACCAGTTTCACCTTCTCACCACGTGCAAGCACCTCTCGAGGACAAATTCAGGGCATCAAACAAGGTTAAGTCAACACCTGTGGTTGCAAGGCTGACCGATCTCTCTTGAAAGATGGACGTTAATTTGCAAGCGCCTGGAGGACGCTTTCGGCTTTCTCGAGCTCAGCGTCATTCATTTCGGCGAGGAGTTCGTTGATTTGATTGAGAGTGTCCGCGCGGCGCCCTTTGGGCAAGCCGTCGAGCTGGGCGCCGAAAAGAACGGCAGGCGGCACGTCAAGGACATCAACGAGACTACTGACCGTATCGAATGACGGCTTGGCCTGCCCTCTTTCAAGCTTCCCTGTCATTTCGACCGAAATCCCCACAGCTTCGGCCAATTGAGCCTGAGTAAGGCCCCTGACCTTCCGGTATTGCCGGATATTTGCGCCGAAGATCTGTTCCAGCGTCGCCATTGCGCCCTCCAAAGCGCCAAAACGCTAGGGATTGCGGCTGTTTCTGAACAGTAATCATGATTTCTTTTTTCCTTGAAACCTGCCTCCACAGATCATATTCGTGTGGATATGGAGTTCTTTTTCTACTCATAGGCGTAACCATAGTTCGTACAAAGGGGACAATATCATGGGGATTGGACGGAGAGTTTTGGCTGTTGCGGCGGTTGGTCTGGGATTTGCCGCGTGCTCAGCGCCATCATGGCGATCGACCGTACTCGTCGACGAGTTCACTGACGCAACAGCCTGCCGGGTCGAAAGCGGGTCATCATTCGAGAGAACCCTCATCCGGCAGGCAACCTATACGCCCTTTGCCTATTATTTCTTTGCGGAGAAACGAAACGGTGTGCCGCGGGTGGGACTTCGTTCCGAACCGTTGATCCCGATTGCAGGCGACGTGCAGATCCGCGTAGATAGCAACACAGCCTGGACCATCTCGGTTGATGAAACACCGATTGATCTCGCCAGTAAACAGAACCTGCCGCCGGCGGACACTCAAGTGGAGGGCGCTGATGCCGCGACCTTGAAAGCGATGAACGATGCCCTGGCTGCGGTGAATGACAATATTCAGAAGTTCGGCTCGCCCTATCGGGTGACCACCGGTGATAAAGCAACGGCAATCTTGAATCAGGTCGCCAACGGCCGCGAAGTGAAGTTCCGTGTGATCAGCACGAATGCCGCGGCATCCTTTACAGGGTCTTTCGAGGTGGACGAGAGCTTCCGGTCGGCCGTACGCAAATGTGGGCTGCTTTAGCGCCGTGATCCTCTGAAAACAGCGGTGATGGGCCGACTGCGAGTTAGATCTCACATTATTGGCCAACACTTAGCGGATCATCTCGAATAGCCGCAGTGCTGTTTCATCTTAAGCACCTTAAGCACTGCACCTTTTTTGCTGCCGTTACAATCGGTTAGCCGTCTTAAGAATGCGACGTCCGGCTTGCGCATTCCTTGTACGAACGAAATACCAAGTGGCGTATTTTCGCATTGTTCGGGCTTTTAGCCTTGCATGGCACTGCACCTTTATGTGCTAGTCCGGTACGAGCAGTTCACAAAAACAAGCGATTGAGATTGGAGGCCGAGATGCCGCGCAAAGTTGACCCGCCCTGGGACCGAGACTGCTTTGCCAAAGTCATCGAAATCAAAATCCCAAAGGGAACCACAGATAAGATTTGCCATAAGCTCGGATTGATCGATAACGATAAGCGATTGGCGTTTAACGGCAAGCTCAGTGAGCTTGTCACGATTTATAATGGATGGGAGCGGCAAACCAGGAACATGGCATCGACGGGTGAACAAAACAAAGCCCTCCGAACCTTTAAAGATGAACTCAACTTTCTTCAAAACAATCTATCTTCCATAGACCAAACAGCGGCCTTTCCGCTTCCCCGCTCGAGGGCTAAATTCAGTATGGACGGGTCAAATGTTCAAAAGCTGATGACCATCGAGCAATGCTTTCGCGAACTTGGAAGCTGGGCCGGAAGGCACCACAACTCCATCGTCCCTGAGCGCAAAAAACTCAATCTCAAACAAAATGCGCGGCAGGTGGCGGGCCGCATCCAGAAAATGGATCACGGCGCACAGTATCGAATTGTTAGGCACCTCAGAGTTGCCGGGTCGCTAGCGCCTAACGAGCGAACGATTTCACTGGGAAAACTGTCCAGCATCGCATCGGATATGGAGGCCGCATGTGAAAGCGCCCTTGCGGAACCCAAACAAAAAGGCCCCAAGCGATCGTTTGACCTCCAGTGGGCGGTTAGAGAACTCTTGAACCTCTACGAAAGCCTGACTGGAAGGCAAGCAACCCACACACCCTATTCCCGCACCGAGTACACGGGTCTTCCCCAGTCGGAGGCCGGCCGGTTTGTCGTGGATTGCATGGCCGAAATTGATCAAAGCGTGGCCAAAACCAAAATCAGCAATGTCATGGCCGACCTCATCCGTCATCGAAACAAAAACTGACCAAGGTACAAACTATCTAATTGGCGGCTGTTAGCATCCCTGGTCTTCTGATTGCGTAATTGGAACCTACGCAACAGGAGGACCTCTGATGTCCAAAAAAATTTTCTCACCGCAACAACTCGGCCCTGCGCCACAATCTCGATCCGGTCTTGATCGATACGGATAAGATCAAACCGCCGCGCGACAAAGCCCGGAAACACCCGCCCGCCCAAATCCGAAAGATCGCCCGCAGCCTTACCGAGTTCGGGCAGGTTTTGCCGGTTATTCTTGATGCGGATGACCACGTGGTAGACGGCTGGGCCGTCGTGCAGGCCGCCAATCTCCTGGCGCTAGGTCAAGTTTATGCCGTCCGCCTCACAGAGCTCAAACCGGAGCAGTTGAGGATCCTGCGTCTAGCCCTGAACCGCATTGCCCAAGATACGGACTGGGATATTGAAGAACTTAAGCTCGAGTTCGAGGCCATCATCAGCATAGACGCAAGCTTCGACCTGGATCTGACGGGATTTGAGGGACCGGAAATCGATGTGATTCTGGATCCGCTGTCTGGAACGCCGCTTGAGGATCCTGTTCCCGAGCCGTCCACGGACACGCCACCGGTGTCGAGGCCGGGGGACGTCTTTTGCCTCGGCCGGCACCGGTTGATGTGTGGCAGCGCACTGGACCAAGCGGCCTATCAAACCTTGCTGGGATCCCAAAAGGCGCAGATTGTTGTGACCGATCCGCCCTACAACGTGGCGATTCCGGGCCATGTGAGCGGCAACGGCCGAGTACGGCATCAGAACTTCGCCATGGCCTGTGGCGAGATGTCGGATGAAGAGTATGTGACCTTCCTTCGAACGGCCTGCGGCTTGTGCGTCCGGTACGCAACGGACGGTTCGCTGCACTTCATCTTCATCGATTGGCGGCACCTTCAACATCTCCAGACGGCGGCAACAAGTGTTTACGACGACCACCTTAACACCTGTGTCTGGACGAAAACCAATCCAGCCATGGGATCGTTTTATCGCTCTCAGCATGAACTCATCCCCGTCTTCAAATGCGGCACGGCTCCCCACATCAACAACATCGAATTGGGCAAGCACGGGCGTAACCGCAGCAATGTCTGGATCTATCCGGGGGCAAGTTCTCTGGGATCGGAGTCCCGCGCGCTCCTTGAACATCATCCCACGGTCAAACCTATCACGCTTGTGGCCGATATCCTGAAAGACGCATCCCACCGAAGGGGCATCGTACTTGACCCCTTTATGGGCAGCGGTACCACCATCATCGCCGCTGAACGCACCGGCCGCATCGCTTACGGGATCGAGATTGATCCCGCTTATGTGGATGTCGCCATCCGCCGCTGGCAGGACGAAACCGACAGCGACGCCAAACACAGCGCAACAGGCCTCACCTTCAACGATCTCGAACATCACCGGCAGTCGGATGCCGGTGATCTCTCCACCCCAAAGGATGAATAAGCATGACGGACGATACTTCTAACCCTGATGACGACGACGCGGTCGGATATGGCAAACCGCCCAAACAGCACCAATGGAAAAAGGGGGTTTCGGGCAACCCGAAGGGCCGTCCCAAAGGCAGCAAAAACCTCAAGACAGAACTCAATGACGAACTGGAAGAGAAGATAATGGTCACTGAAGGCGGCAAAACCAAGACGGTCTCGAAACGCCGCGCGGTCATCAAAACCCAGGCCGTCAAAGCCCTCAAGGGAGATCCTCGAGCGGCCAAGAACCTGCTCGATCTCGACACGCGTCTTAACGCGCAAGAGGCCGCATCCGAGCCGAAGACCGACACCTTGGCCCCAGAAGATGAAGCGATTCTGGACGCCTACTTTGAACAACGGAGGCGATTGGACCCTGACACAGAAAAGGAGAAGCCAAACAGCGAAGAGAAGAAATCTAATCCGCAACCGTCCGGCACCAATGCCGAGACGGACGGTCCCCAAAAACCCTCAGCCCACAAATCTCTTGAAGGTAAATCACATGAGTGATCAGCAAGTCTTCAACAGTCTACTGCGGTCATCTTTTAATGCATTTGCGCGAAAAGCGTTCCAGTCGGTTTACCCGGGAACGCCATTTCAGCCTAACTGGCACATCGAGGCCATTACCCATCATCTGAGCCAATGCCACACCGGTCAGATGAAGCGCCTCCTTATCGCCCAGCCTCCCCGCAGCCTCAAATCCTTCCTCACGGCGGTTGCCTTTGCTGCCTGGGAGATCGGCCATGATCCCAGCCGGCGGATCTTCGTGGTGAGTTATTCAAACGAACTTGCCGAGGAACTGGCGCGGTTGTTCCGTCGAATTATAGAGGAGGATTGGTATCGTCAGGCTTTTCCGAAGGTGCGTATCGTAAAGAACACAGCCGTTGAGTTGGTGACGGACCAGGGCGGCGGCCGCCTGGCGCTCTCAGTCGGCGGCTCAATCACAGGACGCGGTGCGGATATCATCATCATCGATGACCCGCAAAAGGCAGAAGAGGTCTACAGCGATGTCTCACGGAAGTCCGTCATCGGTTGGTACCGCAATACGCTTTATAGCCGGCTCAACGACAAAGAAAACGGCGCTATCATTCTGGTTCAACAACGGCTGCATGAAGAAGATCTCACCGGTTATCTGATGGAGCAAGGCGGCTTCAACCAACTCGTCCTACCTGCCATCGCACTGAGGGACGAGAGAATCCGCATTGGTGACGGCCCCAACGGTTTTTACGAGCGCAAGAAAGGCGAAGCGCTTCAGCCCGATCGGGAAAGCCTTGAGACCTTGCTCCGCATCGAACGGGAAATCGGGCCGCTCGCCTTCTCGACCCAATACCAGCAGCAACCGATTCCATTCGAGGGAAACATCCTGCAGAAGAGTTGGTTGCACTCTTATGATGAGCTCCCTTCCAAAAATGGTCCTCGAGTTCAATCTTGGGACCTATCTTACGGTCTCAACGAGAAGAGCGATTACTCAGTTGGGACGGAATGGTTTATCCACGGTGGCAAGGCATATCTAACCGACCTCATTCGGTTCAGGCGTCCCTATCCGGAGACCTGTCAGCAAATCCGCAACTTCGCAAAGGCGCGAAACGCCTTCGTGGTGATCATTGAAAAGTCGGGACCCGGGATCAGTCTGCTCCAAGAGTTTTGGAATGACGAATATGGGCAAGAATTTGATGTGCATGGATTGGCTCCTTTGGTCTCAAAAGAAGAACGTCTTGTCTCGGCTCTTCCGATGATTGCATCCGGGCAGATCGTCTTCCCACGGACGGCGCCGTGGCTCGACTCCTATCTGAAGGAACTCTTAGCCTTTCCAAGCTCCAAGAATGACGACCAAGTGGACAGCACGACGCAGTTTATTCGGTGGTTCCAAACACATGGTGATCATCTAGAAACGTCGATGGTTGGCGGTATCGCGATTCCGAGAAACGATGGATACTCGCGAGATCACTTCGGCTTCTCATGACACCACAGCACACGCCTACGCCGTAGCGCCCCTGCGAAGGGCCTCGTCTTATGAAGGCTCTTCTTCCACCAAGCGCGCAACATCGTCGAGGACAGATTTGAATAAGATGCTATCTTGAGAGGTTTCCGGGATCGGGCAGTTAATCGGATACCAAAACCGGCGCAGCAGCTGCAGCTTGAGATGTAAATCGCTTAGTGAAGCTGCTGGCGCCGCCGATATCGCCAGATCTATCTCATCGATACGCTGCTCGACGGCCAGGTGTTCCCTCGACTGATCGGAGAGATGGTCGTACTGCAATTGAGCGACGAGTTTGTCGCGTTCCGTCAACAAGTCAATTAGGGATTTCTGAGCCATTCCGTGGGCCGACTGTCAACACAAAGCCCCACCACGAACGCTCAGAACTCAAAAGCAGTCAAGTCGAGAAGCGTTTCTGTACTGACTTAATTTCCCCTGTACGCACTATTCTATGTGGGACATTACTGGCTTGCTCTTACAGCCTCACTGCGCATAACGTCCATTGTGGAAAATTTACTTTTGGCGGCTCTCAACGCGTTGGGTTCTGCCGTACGATTCCCGTATGAGATTTCTGCGCCGCAAAATAGATAATGTGCAATTAGCTATCGCGCTTGTAGGGAAAACAGCGATTGCGATCCAAAGAGAGACCTAGGTGAGTTCCCAAAGCGTCAATCGCCTCTTTGTACTCGGGATAAGGATCAGCATTCCCAGGGCCAACAATAATGGGACGAAACGTTGGATCGTCACGGCCTTCTGGCGGCAGCATGGCAGTTACGAGCGCGTTTCCTTCATGATCTCGAAGGGTCAGAAAGAAGGACATTGTCTGCTGGATATGAGCGTTGAGCGCGATGTCGCGCTCAATATATGACGCAGAGTCTGAGCGATACCTCTGCCTGGCTTTTTGTTTGTCGCGCAGGAAATGCTTCTCAACAGCATGGTTCATGTCAATCGATTCAGCCGCCGCTTCACCATCGGTTTCGATGCGGAACCACGATTGATTGTGTGCACCATCGCAAATGAACTTCATCGCCATTCCCACTTCCAGAGCGGACCAAACAAGTGATGTTAACTTGTTGGACACTGTGGAAGTCAACTCCGTTGTCGAAGTGTTCAACAGGCACCGACAGCCCCTTGCCTGAGACTATGGGCAACGGGCATAACCTGTCGTATGAAATATCGCTTCGTTTTGTTGAAGGCAGGTCAGGCAGTTGCAAAAAAGCTGCGAACCCTATTGGATTCCGCCGATTGGTCCTAGCCTTCAGTGGTTGGGCCAAAGGACCTATGCCACTGGATTTTCGAGGTTTTATCGCAGCAGAACGTTGCCCGACGCCGCGAAACATTCGCGCCAATACAGGCAGCGTCTCGATTAACCTCTCCCGAAACCAATCCTAAAGTCGGCATCTGCGGCGCATTGGCATAAGATTGGTTTCGTCCCGACTAGCGCAAAAGCGGACATCGGCGAAGGCACTTGCTCGCAGATTGAACATTCTCAAACAAAACCTCGTCACCCGAACTTCCTTGGAAAAGACCGAAAATAACATTCAATTCTTTGCTCGACTCGTGCCATTTAGTTCCATATTCGTTCCACTACATTTGCGACCGGGTAATAGCGCACAAATGTAACGGCCGAGGTAAATGAACGACAGCGATACAGCAGCAGTAAGACGCGCGGGTGTGGGTTGGCTGCAAACAGTGCTTGCCGAGCATCGCCAGCCCATACTGCTGATTGGTGCCGGCGCGTCGATCTCATCGGGCGTACCAGCTGCTGGCGAGACGGTTAATCGCGCTGCGAAATGGGCTTATTGTAAAGCCCACGGGCGCTCAACAATGGACCCTGGCATCGTTGATTCGGACTGGGTGCCATGGATGGAAAGCCAAACATGGTTCAGGCCAGGCATCAGCCTGGCAGACCAATACCCCGAGGCCATTGACCACCTTTTGGGGATCAGCAATGATAAACGAGAGTTCTTCGAACAGCTGATCAGCCGGGGTGTTCGCCCCCGCGAGGGTTATCGTGCGCTCGCTCGCATCCTCAATAATGGGTGGATCGCAACTGTCCTCACTACAAATTTCGATCACTGCCTCTATCAGGCAACGATCTTGGAAGCCGCGCCACCGCACTTGGTCGAAATTCGCACACCTTCTGATTGGGCTCGGTTCAATTCTTCGCCGCCCAATCCGCAGCTAATCCACATCCACGGGTCGGTGGAGCACTATTCCGACATGAACCTTGCTGTGGATGTCGCCAGCCTTGACCCGGAAATTGTGGATCGGCTTAAGCCTTTGTTGCGCGATCATCCCCTAATTGTGGTCGGCTATCGCGGTATGGAAGCGTCAGTGATGACCGATCTTCTCGACAACCAAGTCACCTATGCTCAAGGGTTCAATAATGGTGTGTTTTGGTGCGATCTAAAGCGCAATGTCGAAGAAGCCCTTCCGCCACTGGTGCAGCGCTTCGCCGATCAGATTGGCTCTAACTTTAATAGGGTAGCCATCGAAGGGTTTGATCATTTATTCGACGTCGAACTCCTCGGCCATTTGACCGCTCGAAAAGTAGCACCGAGGCCGCTAGGTCCTTTGCAAGCTCCTATCGATTTGCCACCAGACATGCGTGCATTCGACGGCGGCGCCTATCACGATCTCGACGAGCCGCTTCTATTCCAACGTCTTAAGCAATATGCAGATAAACACTCGGAACCCTCGCCAGATCGGTTTGATGCCGAGTGGGTTCGTGATCGAGCAGCTGTCAAAAGGCTAGTGCAGACGCCCGAAGATTCGGGTTCATCACCGGTCCCGACTTTAGCCGGGTGGGTGATGTTCTCACGTCAACCAGCTTCGGCTTTGCCTCAGGCTACAGTTAAGTTCACCGTCATAGGCCCGGAAGGCTGGTTACGAGGTGCGTTCGGCGAGGATGCCGATTTGGCCAAGGGCGAGGAAGTCGGTCAGTTTGTAATCGAACGAGAAATTGGCGGTACGCTGTGGACCCAGCTCAATGTGCTAATCGAAACGATCGCGCTGTTGAATGAACCTTTTCTTTTGAAAGAGGCCAAGTCACGTCACGTTACTGCTTATCATCCTCAAGCATTGAAAGAGATGATAGTAAACGCCCTGGTGCACCGGGATTACGGTATCGATCAACCGATTAGAGTAACTATGACGCCTTCGGAGATCGAAACCAAAAGCCCTGGTGGTCTCATTGAGGAGGTTGCGGCAAAAACTGCCGGGAAGACAATCGAAACCCTGATCCGCGATGGTTCGCGTGGCGTTCTCAAGGGCTATCGCAATCCCGTTGTCTCTGGTTTTTTCTATGGCAGCAATGAAATGGAGCGGCGCGGTTCTGGCCTAGCCGACATGTTTCAGTACACGATCAATAACAATGGTGACGTTCATTTTCATCCGACCGACGACAACAGTGCATTCCGGGTGGTAATTTATGCACGGCCAGAAGCCGTCGATGAAATTACTCGCACGGCTGTCGCGGACCAATCCGAGACTGTGCGATTTACGACAAATCTCGCAGAATTTATCGCGCTGCCCGATCGGATCTGGCATGCCAGCACCAACGCAAAGTCAGCAGGTGGTCTTCGCAAATCCGCTGGCGATCTACCGGTACCACCGGGCTATGTCCAGGACGGGCGATTCTTTAGTTTCTATGACCTAACGCGCATTTCAGAGGAGCTTGTCACCCCCTTTGACGAAGGAGACATCGAGGAGCTGACTGTCCCGGAACTGTTTGAGCAGGGCAACGGTCTTAACATTATGCGTCGCCTGCTTCACGACAGCCTAAATGAGCACTTGCGCGCAATTGGGCTCATCGTAGATGAGGACAAGCGCCGAGCACATTTTCCTCGCGGTGAGGAGCCAAACCGCAAGATCACATATCAAGGACGGGTAAAACGAGCGACCAGAACGATTGTCAAAGCGCGGACGAAACGAGATTCCGACGACATCGTTTATTACGAACACAAATCGTTTTCCTATTCACTCATGGCTTTTGGAATCGACTGGGGTCTGTTTGTCAACCCTGGGTACGTCTTCACGCGAGACGGGGTCCGTCGCTATCTCGGTCGTGAACGCACAAACATTTTGTCCACGAAGCGAGCAGCGAGGGACTTCAATCCAAGCGTCATGCATGATGTGACCTTCTGGATGGCGTGCCTGTCAGAGGAAGCTGATGGAGTGTTCGCTTTAAGGACTGAAACTGGAAATGAGTTATCCGATTACGCTCCGACTATTTTGCTGAATAGCGCATTTCCAGGTATAGCGTACAATTCGGCGGCATTCGCCGACGAGCGCACACTTGACGACGAACTAGATAAGCAAATGCTTGAGGCCGATCTTGAGCTTGAAGACCTTGCGTCAGTCGACGATTCGGAGGATGAAGAACTGGACGAGATCGAAGATGTCAACGACGAATTTGGCGAAGACGAATGGCAGGACGAGACATGACGCTTGACCTTTCCATTAAGGAACTTGCGCCTCCGAAACTGCAGTTTGGCGGTGTGCTGAGCGTTTCCGATCCTAAGGTCGGGCTTGCAAAGGCGGGTCCTTTTGATATCCACTTCGGGTCGGCCGCGAGGAAACAGAAGATAGGCGTGGGCATTATCGGGCCACAGGATATGATCGATCTGACACGCGCCTGGCTTACTCGGTGTATGCATGAGATCCCTGTCATTGAGGGGGAAAGTCGCCTCAAACGTGGGTTTCCGGGATTCGAAGAAATATTTCATAGCACCTTAACTGTTGAGGACAGCTGGACCTTACGCCTCGACGTGGACAAGGCAGACAAACTCAAAGCTGCTCTTGCGGAGGAAGATCCCTTTAGGCGGTTTGAGCGCGTGCTTAGCGTCTATGCCGAGTCACTTGAGCGTCTTGCAGCCCGCGACGCGAATAGACCTGACATTGTTATCTTGGCAATGCCCGATGAAGTGCTGAAAAAATCCCATGCAGTCGAGCGAAATGCGACGGTTGAAGAGAAGAAGGCCGCTGCGGCTATCAAAAAATCTCAGTCACTTAGGCAACTTGATCTGTTCGATCTTGCCGAAGAAGTCCAGCAAACTGAAGAGGACTTTCTTAAGCGCGACCTACGGCACGCGCTCAAAGCACGCGCTTTGTCTGCGAAGCTTCCTATACAGATAGTGACACGGAGTCTCCTAGAAGATACCGCCCGCGGTCAAGATGCGGCAACTCGAGCATGGAATTTCTCCGTTGGAGTTTACTACAAAGCAGGTGGCGTGCCTTGGCGGTTGCCACAGACAGGTCCAGAGACTTGTTTCGTCGGCATCTCCTTCCATCATTTGCGCACAACGATGCGCCACATTGTCCAATCCAGTCTGGCGCAGGCATTCTCTAGCGAGGGTGAAGGTTTCGCGATTCGCGGCGAAGCCGTCCCTGCCGGGCCGGATCAAGGACGAAACGTTCATCTTTCTGAAGAACAGGCCTTCAACCTTGCAAAGAGTATCGTTAAGGAATATGCGACTCGCGCTGGGGGGCCGCCTATACGAGTGGTGATCCATAAGACCACGCACTTCGACGCAGCCGAATTGTCTGGGATCCGAGCGGCACTTGTTGAAATACCGATCGTTGATTTGGTTACCTTGGTTCCGAGCAGCCTGCGACTTCTCCGGCTCGGTGTTTACCCGCCGAACGTCGGCACACTCTGCACGGTGAACAATGTTTCGACTTTTTTGTTCACGTCGGGTTACATGGAAGAGCTTGGTACCTATCCAGGACCACATGTACCCCAACCATTTGAAATCCGCATGCAACCTGGCGGGGACAAAATCGATGCGGCGCAGGATGTTCTTAATCTTACACGTATGAATTGGAACACGGCCGACATACGGGGGAAGTGGCCAGTGACATTATCTTTCGCGCGACGTGTTGGCGGTATCCTAGACGAGTTCGGCGAAGTTGAGCCCGGAGAGACATCCTTCCGTTATTTCGTTTGATCGCTGACGTTATGTCGGCTTGTGAATAGAAGCTGTGCTGTCCTGGCCTGGGACCTTCTCCAAATGTACGCGAAACAACATGGGAAATGAAATAACGGCGGTCCCTAGACAATTCAAACCTCTGACCTTCGACTTTGGGAAAGCATCCCTTGCAAGCCCTACCAATGCGGAAGGGAAGTCCGCCAATTCAACAGAAAACGCCTGGCAGCCCCCTTCAATTATGTCGGTTGGACGCTCGACACAAATGACTGGACTTCCGCTCCAGTACGAGCGGTAATACGAACACGCTTAAGCCTCACAGAACGGTGAAACGCGCGCCTCGATCTAGTTGTTTTCGGGGCTTTGGGTGGTGGGAGTGCCGCGTTGGGCGGCGCTAGCAAAAGGAACCACTCATGCCTAAACCAAAACAGTCAAAACAAACGCGCCTTGTTTCTATGCTGACGAAAGGCGTGAAAATCAATCAACTCACAAAATCGTTGAAATGGCAGCCGCACACGGTTCGGGCCGCAATTTCTAAGCTGCGGAAATCCGGGTCCATCGTGGAACAGGCGAGTGTTGATGGTCAGTGTTACTACAAAATGACAAAGCACACTGCCTCTACTGAGGGGTTCGCATCGTGAACAAGGTCGCCATCAAAGACGTCCAACAATTTGATCGCCAACAGCTGGCCAAGGAATGGGAGAAAGTCTTTCGTTGCCCCGCCCCAAAGGCTTCGGGAAAGCGGGTTTTGTTGGGTGCCCTCTCCTATGAAATCCAATCGGGTAAAGCAGCCGGTATGAAGGCATCAGCCAAACGACGACTGTTCAGCCATCTCAGTGAGGTGCGAAAACCCCAAACAAATGCATCCAAACTGCAAATCGGAACTCGGCTCGTTCGCGAATGGAACGGGGCCAAGCATGTGGTCGATGTTATCGAGGGCGGTTTCGTTTGGAACGGCCAAATCTTCAAATCTCTTTCGGCAATCGCTCGCGAGATCACCGGTGCCCGCTGGTCCGGCCCGCGCTTTTTCGGCCTATGAGCAAATGCAAGCTGAAATGCGCGGTATACACCCGCAAATCGACGGACGAAGGGTTGAATCAAGAATTTAATTCTCTGGATGCGCAATGGGAGGCGTGCAGTGCTTACATCAAAAGTCAAGCTGGTGAAGGTTGGTCACTTATCAAGAAGCGCTATGACGATGGTGGGATCAGTGGCGGCACATTGGAGCGCCCCGCTCTCCAATCTTTACTGGAAGATATTTGCTTGGGTCGGGTCGATGTGGTGGTCGTTTATAAAGTGGATCGTCTCACAAGATCCCTGGCGGATTTTGCCAAGCTCGTGGAGCTGTTCGACGGGCACCATGTATCATTTGTCTCCGTCACCCAAGCATTCAACACAACAACATCCATGGGACGCCTTACGCTCAACGTGCTTTTGTCCTTTGCCCAATTCGAACGGGAAGTTACCGCGGAGCGCATTCGGGACAAGATTGCGGCATCCAAAAAGAAAGGCATGTGGATGGGAGGCTCGGTTCCGCTGGGCTATGACGTGCAGGATAAGAAGCTCATCATCAATCAAGCTGAGGCCAGAACCGTCCGAACTATCTTCCATCTCTACCAAAAACACCAAAATGTCCGGCTCGTACAAGCAGAGGCAGAAACGCTTGGCTTACGAACGAAAGCACGTGGACCAGGCGATGGCGGTAGGAATTCTGCCAAACGCTTCCAACGCGGCCACATCTATCACCTTCTCTCAAACCCGCTCTATTTGGGAAAAGTGCAGCACCAAAACGAGATCTATGAAGGCGAACACGAAGCCATCATCGATCAGAACGTTTGGGATGAGGTCCAATCGGTCCTGGCAACGAATTGCAGAGAGGGCAAAATACGCAAGCGCTCGAAACACCCTTCCCTGCTGGCGGGACTTCTCTTTGATGAGACTGGTGAGAAACTCACGACCAGTCATGCAAACAAAAATGGCAGAAGGCATCGTTATTATGTTTCGGCCACAAACTCAGTTGGCACTGCTGTTGGTGCCCCATTCCGCGTTCCTGCATCCGAAGTGGAGGATGCCGTATTGTCTGCCGCCGCCAGATTCCTGTTAGACGAACGCGCGCTCAGCGAGAAATTTCACCAACTTAGCACCGCAGATTTTAGACAGCTTTGCATCCGCGCAAAAGATGCGGCAACGGATATTCAAGACGGGGCACCGGCCAATCAGCGACAAATGGCGCTCAATCTGTTCCATCGCATCACTATCCGCCACGACGCCCTATCCATCTTGATACGGAAAGAGTACTTGCTTGACGAGATAGCAGACGAGACCATTGAACTTGTCGAACCGATTGAAATCAAGCGTCGCGGCGTTGGCATGAAGCTCGCTCTTCACAATCAGAACGAACGTGTTCCGCGGATTGATCCGCCCCTCATCAAGTTGGTTGCTCAGTCTACGAAATGGTTCGACGACCTTAAATCCGGCAAAGCAACATCCATCAGCGAAATTGCCTCGCGTGACAAGATGGATCGCAATGAGGTGAGTCGCTTGCTTCCCATTGCATTCCTTGCACCGGATCTAGTCGAGAAAATTCTAAACGGCCAACAGCCGGTCTCACTTACCGCCAATCGATTGAAGCGTATGAGCAACTTGCCGTTGGATTGGCAAGAACAACGCGCCCTCTTCGCATCACTCTAGCATCAGAAACTCAAACGTTCTGATCTCGAAAACGGGCCGCAGAGATTTTTGGCCCAATAGTCCATAGCGTACAAAAAAGATGCTTCTCTCCCAGCGGAAAACCAGGCTTCACCCTCGGAAAGTTGGCAGGAAGCTGCCACTCTTGCAAAGCCGCTGTTCTAATCTCGATATCGCGAGGACTGAATGGTGGGCCCGGCAGGACTCGAACCTGCGACCAGACCGTTATGAGCGGTCGGCTCTAACCAACTGAGCTACAGGCCCACACCGTCGTTTTGACAACGGTCGCCCTGTTTAACAGGAAAACAGTTGCAGACAAAGATCTTGCCGCCCAATTTCTACCTTAGCGGCAGACCAATGCCCGGCTGGCTTTCTGCCTCAATGTTTTCTAATTTGTCATATATGGTGAATCTTCGATTCGATACGCCAACAGGGGATTATCGGGGGAAAGGAACGCGTCATGAAAAACGCTGCAAGATTGACTACGGGCGCTCTCGTGGTGGCATTGGGCACGGCCTTGGGCGCGCATGCTCTACCTGCTGCGGATGACCGCTTCATCACCGTTTCCGGCCTTGGTGAAGCCACAGCGCCCCCCGACATGGCACGCGTGAATATTGGGGTGGTGACGGAAGACAAGACAGCAGCAAAGGCGGTCGCGCAGAATTCGACACAGATGGCAGGTGTTTTCGGCATCCTGCGCACGCTGGGCATCGACGAAAAAGACATGCAAACGTCAAACTTTTCGGTCCAACCCAAATACGAAACCTATGAAAGCAACCGCCAGCGGCGCGACCGAATTGTCGGGTATCGGGTTTTCAATCAGGTCCGTGTGGCCGTTCGCGAGCTGGGCGATCTGGGAAAAGTGCTCGACAAAGTATTGACCAAAGGAGACGCCAATCAGCTCAATGGCATCTCATTCCATATCTCGGATCCGGAACCGCTGCTGGACGAAGCTCGGCGCAACGCGATGGACGATGCGAAGCGGAAAGCCACTCTGTATGCTGAACAAGGCGGCGTAAACCTAGGCCAAATCCTCAGTATTCAAGAATTCGGCAGCCAGCGGCCGCAGCCACCTCAAGTAGCCTACGCAACACGCGAACTTGCGTCGGCCGATGTTCCCATTGCACGCGGAGAACAGGCACTCGCTACATCCGTGACGGTTACGTTTGCGCTTGAAGACTAACGGCTGATTAAGCGGTCGGAATCTCAACGTTATTGTTTTCGTCGAGCTGAATGACCACCGGCGCGTAATTACGCGCTTCTTCCGCCGGCAGTTGGCCGAATGCGCAAACAATAATGCGGTCGCCCACTTCTGCCTTGCGGGCAGCGGCGCCATTGATGCCGAACATTTTCGAACCGCGTGGCGCTTCGATCGCGTACGTCGTGAAACGCTCGCCATTGTTGATGTTGAGAACGTCCACCTGTTCGTGAGGCAGGATGCCGGAATCATCCAGCAAATCGCGGTCGATCGATATCGATCCTTCGTAATGAAGGTCTGTCTGGGTCACTGTCGCCCGGTGAAGTTTTGCCTTCAGCATGGTCAAAATCATCGGAATAATCTCACTCGTTCGTCACGGCTAGTTGTCACCGCTAATTGTCCAAGAAGCTGCGCAGTTTCCTCGACCGGCTTGGATGTTTTAGTTTTCGAAGCGCCTTTGCTTCAATTTGCCGGATACGTTCGCGGGTCACAGAGAATTGTTGCCCCACCTCTTCCAATGTATGATCCGTATTCATACCAATTCCGAAGCGCATGCGCAGAACGCGCTCTTCGCGCGGCGTCAGTGATGCCAGGACCCGCGTCGTGGTTTCCCGCAAGTTCGACTGAATGGCTGCATCGATCGGCAGCACCGCATTCTTGTCCTCGATGAAATCGCCGAGATGGCTGTCTTCCTCATCACCAATCGGCGTCTCAAGCGAGATCGGCTCCTTAGCGATCTTCAACACTTTGCGCACTTTTTCGAGCGGCATGGCCAGCTTCTCAGCCAGCTCTTCCGGTGTCGGCTCGCGGCCAATTTCATGCAACATCTGACGCGACGTCCGCACCAGCTTGTTGATCGTTTCGATCATGTGCACAGGAATACGGATGGTACGTGCCTGGTCGGCGATGGAGCGTGTAATCGCCTGCCGGATCCACCAAGTGGCATAGGTTGAAAACTTATAGCCGCGGCGGTATTCGAATTTGTCCACCGCCTTCATCAGACCGATATTGCCTTCTTGGATCAGGTCCAAGAACTGCAGACCGCGGTTGGTGTACTTCTTCGCAATCGAAATCACCAAGCGCAGATTGGCTTCAACCATCTCTTTCTTGGCTTGCCGCGCTTCCCGCTCGCCTTTCTGAACGGTCTGAACGATACGCCGGTATTCAACAACTTCAACACCCACCTCTTGGGACAGCGTTTGAATATTGCCGCGCAGATCTTTGATCTGGTCGCGTTCTTCTTTGACAAAGGCCTTCCAGCCCTTTCCGGCCAAACGGCCAACGCGGCGCACCCAATTCGGGTCGAGCTCGTTGCCAATGTATTGCTTAAGGAATTCGTCGCGAGACACGCCGCGGCGATCCGCAAGGCGCAATAGTTTTCCTTCCAGGCTCATCAAGCGGCGATTGATGCCATAGAGCTGGTCCACCAGAGCTTCGATCCGGTTGTTGTTGAGGCGAAGTCCCTTCACATGCTCCACAAGATCCTTCTGAAGCTTTTTGTGACGCTTTTCTTGGCTTGCCGTCAGCTCTTCACCGGCGAGCGCGGCTTCAACCCGCGCCTCTTGCAGCTTGCGAAGCTTCTTGTAGTCGGAGGCAACTTGGTCGAACGTCTCTAAAACATGCGGCTTAAGGGCAGCTTCCATCGCGGCGAGAGACAAATTGTTTTCGTCACCATCGTCAAAATCGTCGTCGTTGTTTTCCCCATTCTCAGAGGACCCTTCTTCGGACTTTTCCTCTTCTTGAGGTTTCTCAGCTTCCGGGGGCTGAGCCGTCTTGTCCGGTTGTGCTTGTGGCGCTGGGAAGTTCCCATCCGCGTCCGGACCCGTCCCGTAGGTAGCGTCCAAATCGATGATGTCGCGGAGAAGAATGCGGCCCTCGTTCAATTCGTCGCGCCACACAATGATCGCGCGGAACGTCAGCGGGCTTTCGCACAGACCGCCAATCATGGTTTCGCGGCCAGCCTCAATCCGCTTCGCAATGGCGATTTCGCCCTCACGCGAAAGCAGTTCCACAGACCCCATTTCGCGCAGATACATGCGCACGGGATCGTCGGTGCGTTCTAGTTCTTCATTGTCATTTTTTGCGGTGGGAAGCGCTTCTTCTTTCGGCGCGGGCAGGTTCGCGGCTTCTTCCTTGTCGTCGTTTTCTTCGCTCTCGATCACATTGATGCCCATTTCGGACAGCATGGACATGGTGTCTTCGATATGGTCGGGCGAGACCTGATCCGACGGAAGGACCTTGTTGAGTTCTTCGTACGTCACATAACCGCGTTGCTTTGCTTTCGCGATCATCTTTTTGACCGCCTGATCTGACAGATCCAGCAGCGGTGCGTCCTGCCCCTCTTCCCGGTTCTGCTTGCGCTCAGTTTTTTCAGCGGTTTTTGTAGCCATTACCCAGTTTCTCCAACGATCCCTGTCGCAATCCAATCATCGAAAGGCCTCTGCGCAGGAAATTCGCTTGACCTCTATTTGATCATCCCAAATGTGTGTCCGGCTTGCCTAAGGAGGCGCACTTGCCCGGACTTTTACTTTCTTTCGTTCAGTTCTTGTAATCGGGTTCCGTGTCGTCCAGCAGTTTCATCAGTGCCGGCCATTCGAACTTTCCCATATGCCGCCAGTGAACGGCCTGCTGCGGCACCTTTTCAATGAGCTCTTCAGGCAATTCCGTCAACGCTGCGCCACCTGCGAGCGTTTGAACTTGCATCTGACACGCGCGCTCCAAGAAAAACATGTACACATAGGCCTGACCGACGGTCCGGCCCACGGTTAACGTACCATGGTTCCGCAGAAGCATGGCCCAATTTTCGGTCCCAAGATCCTGCACCAATGTTTCACGCTCATCCATATCCAGCGCCAAGCCTTCATAATCGTGATAGGCCAAAATCGGCTGAAAATAGAGAGCGCGCTGATTAAGGGGCATCAGGCCCGCCTTGTGGGTCGAGACGGCAACGCCCGCAGGCGTGTGCAGATGGACAGCCGAGGCGATATCCTCACGCGCCTGCAGCAACCCTCCATGAATGACGACGGCGGCCGTATTAATTGGATAATCCGTTTCGGAATAGACATTTCCGTCATAGTCCACTTTGACCAGAGATGATGCCGTTATCTGTCCGAAAAGAACCCCATAAGGGTTAATCAAAAATTTATCCGGGTCGTCAGGCACGCGGGCGGATATGTGGGTCGACAGCATTTCATCCCAGCCTTCGCGGGCCACAAGACGATAAGAGGCAGCCAAATCAACCCTCGCCTGCCATTCCGCTTTGGAAACGGAGTCCTGCACCGACTTTACAGATTGTAGAGTGCTGCTGACCGCCAATCCCAGTACTCCTGTTCCGCCCAAAGGTCCTGCGCGATGGATCATTCCACCGCCAAAGGCATCCGCGCGCCCCGATCTTTAAGCCGCGCTTTACCTACTCAATGAGGATCGTCATCCTCCAGCACATCGTTTTGAAGCCGATCAAGCTCCGCGCGCAGTAACCGCCAGCGCTCAAACAAATCTTCTGTCGGTTGCTCCGCAAGCTCACCGACAATTTCGTCATGTTCCGCTAAAATCCGGCCCACTTTATCATGAATTGCATAAGCTTGCCGCCACCCCTTCAAAGCGTCCTCCAAAGGGCTGTCGGTATTCACAAATCGGAAACTCCCTAGAACGTTCTTTCCCAAAAAACGTTCCGCAATCTTCCCTACCCCAGTCTTATGGAGGTGGGAAATCAAGCCGTCTCTGTCAACCCCATCCGACGAAACCGCGTTTTCTAAAATCCCTTGGCGGACCCTGTCAAGGTCTGGCGATTTAAGCTCAAGGGTAGCGAAGTCTTCTTCCAACGATTCTAGCAGGTCTGGGTGGTTCAATATTGTGAGCACCAAGACCGCTTCCCGCAGCAAATGGGTCTCTGACGGCACCTCTTGAGAGTCACTCGCAAAAACTTCGGGCCCGCGCAATGGTTTCGCCAGGTTTGACTGCAGCAGCGCACTGGATGGCGCTGGAGGCCCTTCATTATTGGTAAACTGCCGCCGTCCGCCACGAGAAGGCCTGTAGGTCCCCCCGGATCTTGGCCCACGGCCATTTGCTCCATTGGCGCGAGCGCCATTGGCCCTTGCCCGAACCGGAAACAAGGCGTTCCAACGGTTCCCGAATTCCCGCCGGTAATGATCGCGAATGCGTTTTTCCTGGATCGTATTCAGCAAATCCGACATGCGCTTTTCAAAGCCGGCCCGCACCTCAGGTGTGGACATGTCGTGCGCCTGCAATTCCCGGTCCCAAAGCGTATCGACCAGCGGCCGCGCCTGATCGAGTACATCTTGCATACCCTTTGCGCCTGTACTGCCGATGATGTCGTCCGGGTCTTGTCCTTCGGGCAGCCGGGCAAACTTTAGACTGTGCCCCGGCTTCAATAGAGGTAAGGCAAGATCGATCGCCCGATAGGCTGCTTTTATGCCGGCGCGGTCACCGTCCAAACACAAGATAGGTTCCGGCGCCATACGCCATAACAACGCCAGCTGATCAGACGTTAATGCCGTCCCCAACGGTGCCACCGCATGTGGAAAGCCCCCTTGGGCCAAAGCAATCACATCCATATAGCCTTCAGCCAAGAGAACTGAATGCTGGTCATGGGCTGGGCCGCGGGCCAGATGATGATTGTAAAGCACGCGTCCTTTATGAAAGAGAGGCGTCTCAGGCGAATTCAAATATTTGGGGCGATTGGAATCTTTCTCCAGCGCCCGTCCGCCAAAGGCAATCGTTCGGCCACGCGTATCCGCAATCGGAAACATAATCCGATTACGGAATTTATCCAGCCGGTCACCATTGTCCCGCTTGGTCAGCAGCCCGGCCTGTTCCATCAATTCAAGCGGTACATCTTTGGCCTTGAGGAAATTCATCAGGCCGGTTCGGGCATCCGGAGCATAACCAAGTCTGAAAGTTTTCCAGGTCTTCGGTTCCAGCCGACGTCCCTCGAGGTAACGGCGTGCGCCCTCTCCTGCTGCTCCCTGCAGCGATTGTTCGAAATACTGTGCCGCCAATTCCACCACCTCAAGAAGCGTCTTCTGTCTTTCCACCTCTTGCTTGCTGCGTTGTGATTGCTGCGGTACCTCCAACCCGGCTTCTTCTGCCAGGCGCTCGACGGCCTCCGGAAAACTTAAGCCTTCCACTTCCTGCAAGAAGGAAAAGACATCGCCATGCTTGCCGCTGCTGAAGCAGTGGTAGAACGCCTTCTGATCGTTGACCGTAAAGGACGGCGTTTTTTCCTGATTGAACGGACTGAGGCCCACATATTCGCGCCCGCGGCGCGTAAGCTTCACGCGGCGGCCAACCACATCCGATACGCGAATGCGTGCTCTAATCTCGTCTAGTAGATCCGGAGTGATCGCCATCTTTGTCCGAGCTTGGGGGCAGCCTGTCCCCAAGCGTACCGGTTCTGATGCGGCTTGGCATCAGATTTGTGTTTGAGGCGCTATTGCGTCAGCAGTTCTTTGACGATCGTGCTGGCTTTGGAAAAGTCCATTTGCCCAGTGTACTTGGCTTTCAACGCGCCCATACACTTACCAATATCTTTGATACCAGTAGCGCCGATTTCGCCAACGACTTCGCTGCACGCACCGCGGATTTCATCCGCACCAAGCTGACGCGGCAAGAACGATTCGATGATGTCGATCTCTTCGCGCTCTTGAAGCGCTAGATCGGCACGGCCTGCCTCTTCGTAGGTCTGAGCCGACTCAGTCCGCTGCTTGACCATCTTCGACAAGATTTGAAGAATCTCGTCATCGGTTACGCCCTTGCACCGGTCTTCGGCGCGCGCGGCAATGTCGCGATCCTTGATCGCAGCCATGACGAGACGCAGCGTCGATACACGACGGCGGTCTTGCTGTTTCATTGCAGCCTTGAGGGCATCATTGATTTTGGTGCGCATTTCCACTCCTAACCCCAGTCAGGGAGGCCGAACTTTAGTTCAGCCGATCCGCTGAGGCAATCAAACTTTTTTCTCTCTAAGCCTTTGATAATTATGCAAGAATTTCCTTAACGATTTCCTTGACGGAATCAAACCTTTTATCTATTGTCGCGCCGTTTTGGCCTGATGTTGCCTTCGTTACGGTGACCATCGCCCATCGGGCCAGGTCGGGAGTTCCCTTTATGTCAGAGCGCCACAATTCGTTGAGCGGAACGGATTTCTCCGGTCCGAGCCATATTTCCGCGCGCGCGATGCCGCGAAATGCACGGCTCGTCTTGGCCGACGGAAAAGTCTTTGAAGGATACGGTATCGGATCCACGGGCTCAGCCGTCGGCGAAGTTTGCTTCAATACGTCAATTACAGGCTACCAAGAAATCCTTACGGATCCTTCTTACGCAGGCCAGATCATCGCTTTCACGTTTCCTCATATCGGAAATGTGGGGACGAACCCAGAGGATTTCGAGACCCAAACGCCCGTCGCCCGCGGCATGGTGATTAAGGGTTCGATAACCACACCCTCCAATTTCCGGGCCACTCAACATCTGGATAAATGGCTGAAATCCAACAATATTGTTGGCATTTCCGGTATCGATACGCGCGCACTCACGCGGCATATCCGCGAGAACGGTATGCCAAAGGCTTCCATCGGATTTTCCGAAACGGGCGACTTGGATATAAAGGCCCTCGGCGACGAAGCGCGGGCCTGGAGCGGCTTGGAAGGCCTGGATCTCGCCAAAGAAGTGACCTGCCGCCAGTCTTACGATTGGGTCCAAACAAGCTGGCAGCTTGATCGTGGTTACGCTGAGCGGCTCGTTGAAAAGCGCCACATCGTGGCCATCGATTTCGGTGTGAAACGGAACATCTTACGTCTTTTGGCCGACCGCCAATGCCGCATCACCGTGGTCCCCGCCACCACCGAAGCGGACGACATTCTCGCCCTAAAACCAGACGGGATTTTCCTGTCGAACGGCCCTGGCGATCCGGCGGCCACCGGTGAATATGCCGTACCAGCCATCCGTAAGCTGATTGATACGGGCATCCCGATTTTCGGCATTTGCCTTGGTCATCAAATTCTCGCTCTGGCGCTTGGCGCCTCGACGGAAAAAATGCATCAGGGACACCATGGTGCGAACCACCCCGTTAAGGACCTGACAACGGATAAGGTCGAAATCGTTTCCATGAACCATGGCTTTACGGTGGCACGCGACAGTCTGCCTACGGACGTTAAAGAAAGCCATGTCTCGCTTTTCGACCAAACCAATTGCGGCATTGAAGTGGACGGCAAGCCGATCTTCTCAGTGCAATATCACCCGGAAGCAAGTCCGGGCCCGCAAGACAGCCATTATCTCTTCGACCGGTTCATCGCAAACATCGACGCCAAAAAAAGCTAATAGATGCCAAAAAGAACAGACATCAAATCCATCATGATCATCGGCGCCGGTCCTATTGTGATCGGCCAGGCCTGCGAATTCGACTATTCCGGCACGCAAGCGTGCAAGGCGCTCAAGCAAGACGGGTTTCGCATTATTCTTGTGAACTCCAATCCCGCGACGGTCATGACCGATCCGGAATTGGCCGACGCTACCTATGTAGAACCGATCACGCCGGAAGTGGTCGCTAAAATCATTGAGAAAGAACGGCCCGATGCTTTGTTGCCCACCATGGGCGGCCAAACAGCGCTGAACACTGCCCTGGCGCTTGCCGATGACGGCGTGCTGGACAAATTCGGCGTGGAAATGATCGGTGCGGACCGCAAAGCAATCGCGACGGCTGAAGACCGTCTGCTGTTCCGCGAAGCGATGGACCGGATCGGCCTGGAATCACCAAGGTCCTCAATCGCCCACACACTAGAGGAAGCGCTAGCAGCACTCGAAAAAGTCGGCCTGCCGGCCATCATCCGCCCTTCATTTACGTTGGGCGGCACGGGCGGCGGCATCGCCTATAACAAAGAAGAATTCAACCAGATTGTTGAAGGCGGCCTTGATGCTTCTCCGACCACGGAAGTTCTCATCGAAGAATCCGTTCTGGGTTGGAAAGAATTTGAGATGGAAGTTGTGCGGGACAAAGCCGACAACTGCATCATCATCTGTTCCATCGAAAATGTGGACCCGATGGGCATTCACACCGGTGACTCCGTCACGGTCGCCCCCGCCCTCACCCTCACTGACAAAGAATACCAGATCATGCGGAACGCCTCGATTGCGGTCCTGCGTGAAATCGGCGTGGAAACCGGCGGATCGAATGTTCAGTTCGCGGTCAATCCTGAAAACGGGCGGCTTGTGGTCATCGAAATGAACCCGCGCGTTTCCCGCTCTTCCGCGCTGGCGTCAAAGGCAACTGGGTTTCCCATCGCCAAAGTCGCAGCAAGGCTCGCCGTTGGGTACACATTGGACGAACTTTCCAACGACATTACGGGTGTGACGCCGGCGTCGTTCGAGCCAACAATCGATTATGTGGTCACGAAAATCCCTCGCTTCGCCTTCGAGAAATTCGAAGGTGCCGAGCCGATTTTGACCACATCAATGAAATCGGTTGGGGAAGCCATGGCCATCGGACGGTCTTTTCCCGAATCGCTGCAGAAAGCATTGCGCTCTTTGGAAATTGGCCTCACCGGCTTGGACGATTATGAAATCCCCGGGCTTGGCGAAGGAGATGACAAGAACGCCATCCGCGCCGCCCTTGGCAAGCCGACGCCAGACAGGCTCTTGGTCATTGGAGAAGCGCTGCGCAAAGGCTGGTCGGTCGAAGAGGTGCACAATCAGTGCAAAGTCGATCCCTGGTTTGTGGAACAAATCAACGACATCATCCAGGTGGAGAAGGAAATCAGGTCTGACGGTCTCCCGGCCGACCCCGCCTCCATGCGGCTTGTCAAATCTTTGGGCTTTTCTGATGAGCGCCTGGGCGATCTAACAAATCAGTCTGCGGACGACGTGTCCAAGACCCGGCGTGATATGGGCGTTCGCCCCGTCTTCAAACGGATCGACACATGTGCGGCCGAATTCGAAGCTCGCACACCTTACATGTACAGCACCTACGAATTCCCATTCGGTGGAGAGGCCGAATGTGAAAGCATACCGTCTGATAGACGCAAAGCGGTGATCCTCGGCGGCGGTCCCAACCGTATTGGACAGGGCATTGAGTTTGACTATTGCTGTTGCCACGCGGCGTTTGCGCTTGATGAAGCCGGCATCGAGTCAATCATGGTCAATTGCAACCCGGAAACCGTATCGACCGACTACGACACATCGGATCGCCTCTATTTCGAGCCGCTGACACCAGAAGACGTGCTGGAACTGATTTCGGTCGAACAACAGAACGGCACCTTACTGGGCGTGATTGTACAATTCGGCGGCCAAACGCCGCTGAAACTCGCACAGGCACTTGAAAAAGCGAATGTACCCATCTTGGGAACGTCGCCCGATGCCATCGACCTTGCGGAAGACCGGAAACGCTTTCAAACTCTTCTGAAAGATTTGGGGCTCAAACAACCGCCCAATGAAATTGCGACGACGTCTGACGAAGCCATGCGTTGTGCAGAGGCCATTGGCTATCCGGTTGTTATCAGGCCGTCTTATGTCTTGGGGGGCCGCGCGATGGAAATCGTTAGAGACGATGCCCATCTCGAAAGGTCGACAAAAAAATTGTTCGCGGAATTTGTGGACAATGCCGTGTTGATCGACCGCTATTTGGAAGATGCGACAGAAGTGGACGTAGACGCCATTGCCGACGGCGAAAACGTCTTTGTTGCAGGCATCATGGAACACATTGAGGAAGCGGGCATTCACTCCGGCGACAGCGCCTGCTCCCTGCCCCCATTCTCGCTGAGCGATGAAATTATTGAGCGCCTGGAAGATCAAACACAGCTGCTTGCCAAGGCGCTGAACGTGGTCGGCTTGATGAATGTTCAGTACGCGATCAAAAACGATGAGATTTATGTTCTTGAGGTGAACCCTCGGGCGAGCCGAACGGTTCCCTTTGTCGCAAAAGCCATTGGTCACCCGATCGCAAAGATTGCCGCACGGGTAATGGCGGGGGATCCTCTGCCCACAATCAACAAGCCCGCCAAAAACGGCCATGTGGCCGTCAAAGAGGCTGTCTTCCCATTCGCCCGGTTCAATGGCGTCGATACGGTCCTGGGGCCTGAGATGCGGTCCACCGGCGAGGTGATGGGGCTTGATGCAAGCTTTGACCGCGCATTTGCCAAAAGCCAGCTCGGCGGCGGCACGAATGTGCCGAAATCAGGCACCGTCTTCGTGTCGGTCAAGGATAGAGACAAAGACGCCATTGTGGCCCCGGCGCGCATGCTGTCGGATCTTGGCTTTGATCTTGTTGCCACGAGGGGCACGGCGCGCCATTTGGAGGCCAAAGGCCTAGAAGTGAAGGTCATCAACAAGGTTCTGGAAGGACGCCCCCACGTGGTGGATGCCATGAAAAACGGCGAAATTCAGCTGGTTTTCAACACGACGGAAGGGGCCGCCGCCCTTGAGGACTCCTTCCAAATCCGGAGAACGGCCCTTCTGATGAAAATCCCGTATTACACAACCGTAGCGGGATCTATAGCGGCGGGACTTGCTATTAAAAGTTTAAGGTCCGGAAGTCTTGAAGTGGCGCCCCTTCAAACTTACACTTATTAGCTTGGTGGAGAGTCGCTGGAAGACTTAAAAAAGCAGGTGGCTCAAAGCTTCTCCAGCCAAATCGAGGAAATGACTGGACCTCTCACCCGGATGGGAGGGACAGGATAGATGTCTCGATTGGTGGATTTTTAATGTCGATAGGCGAAGATCGGTAGACTATGGAAAGAATCCCTATGACAGCCGGCGGTTATGTGCGGCTGGAAGAAGAAGTCAAGCATTTGAAAACAGTGGAACGCCCCGCCGTGATTAAGGCGATCGCGGAAGCCCGCGAGCATGGCGACCTCTCGGAAAATGCTGAATATCATGCGGCTAAAGAACGTCAGGGATTCATTGAAGGCCGTGTGATGGAACTGGAAGACAAGATCAGCCGGGCAGAAGTCATTGACGTGACGAAGCTGACGGGTTCCACCGTCAAATTCGGCGCGACTGTCACCGTGGTTGACGAAGATACGGACGAAGAAAACAGTTACCAGATCGTTGGCGATTTCGAAGCTGACGTTAAGGAAGGCCGGATTTCGATTTCGTCTCCGATCGCGCGCAGCCTCATCGGCAAATCTGTCGGCGACAGCGTCGAAGTGGCCACACCAGGCGGCGGGCGGTCTTACGAGATTCTCAAAGTCGAATTCGTATAGAGATTATCCAACAGCAGACTTTTAGTCTTCCCTGTCCACCCTATGCCAAACATACGGGTTGCTGCCGGACTGCACGGATATCCATTTGTAGTCGACTTTTTCCCAAGAGCTGATGGCAGACGCGCGGTTGTCCAGCACCAGCATGCCCTCATTGCTTTTTACCAAAAGCACGGCATGACGGCGCTCGAGCGTGGGTACATTCGGGATATCGACCACCGCAATCAACAACGTGCTTGCGGGCCAGCCTGTTGCAATAAGGTGCGATTTCTTCGCCAGCACATAGTCTTCGCAATCACCAAATTTGTCCGCATGCTCCCATCTTTCCTGAACGCCATGACGCTGGCGGTCAGTAACGGGCGAGACGGTAGAATTGTATAGGCTGTTGACTGATTTGAGTTCCTGCCAGCGCGTGTCGGTCATGTTCACCGTTTGAGGAGGCGCCGGAAGGCAGTATTGCGGTTCGCGAAAACAGAATGTAACGAACCCCTTGGGCACCACGGCTGGCCGGTCAGGGTTCACCCGCAACGCGCCGTTTGCACCAAACGCTGCACTCGAAAACACCGCCCCACAAAGAAGCAATGTCGGCAGAAAATTGCTTATTGCGTTGCGCACCACAACCGCCCTCACCAAACACCATGCCTAACGTATCATGCCAGGCGTTCGTCAAACACAGGGGCCGTGGTCAATTCGTGCTTTTTGGTTAACCGGAAGCCGCCGTTGCTTCGCTTGCGGCTCGTTCTGCTTCGATCGGAATGCCCGGGCTCTGTTTGCTGGTGCGGATCGTCAAAGAGGTTTTGACGCTTTCCACATTTTCGGCAGATGTAAGGCACTCTGTCAGGAAGGACTGAAATTCAGACAAATCGTGCGCCACGCATTTCAGGATAAAGTCGATCTCGCCATTCAGCATGTGGCATTCGCGAACGATGGGCCAACTATCCACAAGCGCCTCGAAGGCCTGTAAGTCGGCTTCAGCCTGCTTATGCAGCCCTACCATCGCAAAAACGGTGACCTCAAACCCTAAAGACTTCGGGTCGAGATCTGCGTGGTACCCCCGAACAAAACCGGCTTCTTCAAGCGCCCGAACGCGCCGCAAACAGGGCGGCGCCGAGACCCCTACACGTTTCGCCAGTTCGACATTGGTAATTCGGCCATCCGCTTGGAGCTCAGACAAGATTTTCCAATCTATGTCGTCCAACTTCACGCGTTGCATAACTTCCTTCCGATCGCGGTTTTCTTTGATTAGAGCGCAAACACAGCGCGGCGCGCAATAAAATTACCCAAAGGCGGAGATAAATTGCTAGATAGTCGTCAGGTAGACAAGATAAATGCACAAGGGCGAAAAAAGATTTCAGCGAAAGTGTCCGATTCTATCTCCCCACCACAGATCCAGAACATGGCTTGGGTGCTTACGGACGGATCTATCGGCATGGAAAATCAAAGCCTGGCCGTTGCCGAAGCTGTTGGCCTCCCCATCACCATAAAAAGAGTGACGACCCTCAAACCATGGAAGTGGTTACCGCGCCAATTGCGTTTTGGGGCCCTGAAGAGAATCGACCCAAATGGAGATCAGTTGCAGCCGCCCTGGCCGCGCCTTTTGGTTACGACCGGGCGGCACAGCATCCCGCTTTCAATTGCAATTCGCGAGCTTTCTGGTAGCGCCACATTTACGGTGCACATCCAAAACCCGAAAACACCGTTCAGCAAATTCGATCTTGTGACGGCGCCCATCCATGACGCGATTTCCGGGCCCAATGTGGTGATCACCATGGGGGCCCCACATCGGGTAACGCCCGAAAAGCTCGCCGCCCCCTTCGACGCACCGTTATTGAAACAGCATCCGGATCTGCCACGGCCACTGATCGCCGTTTTGCTTGGCGGCACAAGCAAGGCCTTCAAGTTTAGCAACGAAAAGGCCCTGGATCTTGGCCGGAAACTGCACCAGATCAGCAAGGCATCCGGTGGCACGCTGCTGGTCACGCCGTCGCGCAGGACGCCAGATCAGGTGGTGGACATTCTGAAAACAGAGTTGGTCGGACGATCGCACATTATTTGGGATGGTACCGGCGACAATCCTTACTTCGCGTTTCTAGGTGCGGCGGACTACCTGATTGTCACGGGCGATTCCGTGAATATGGTGACGGAGGCGGCAGGCACGGGCAAGCCTGTCTATGTCTTTCACCTGGAGGGCCATTCTTCGCGTTTTGATGAGTTTCACAAGCAAATGGAGCGTCACGGCGCCACGCGAGAGCTCTCGGATGTACTGGAAAGCTGGTCCTATGAGCCGGTTAATGATACGGAAAAAATTGCTGAGAAAATCCGGTCCTCACTTGGGCTGCCTGCACAACAATCGACCGCGTGAAGCGCATCAGGGGTAGAGTTTATGGCGCTCGAAATCGAGACATTTAAGAACGCTGATCTGAGCGATGGCTGGCGGCCCGGCAACAACCCGGGCGGCCAAACGCTGTTTAAAGCGCTCGGCCATCCAGCCTGTGTGGACGCGGGCAAAGCGATGGCGGCGAAACTTGCCCAGTCCGGCCCGATCGCCATATTCGACCCCACTTGCGCGATCGGAAATGTGCATGCGTTTTTCGACTTAAGCGACTGCGATGTTCAAGGGTATTTTGTTCAGCGGCTGGAAGATCTGTCTACGTCCTTTAAAGGACAAAAGGCACAGCCTGTGAGCGAAATCACCAAGGCCAACATCAAGACGGTTTTCGTGGTCGGTTTCGATTGGGAAACTCAATACGCGCCGGTCCATCACATCATGCCGAAAGACGCCGAAGTCGTTACGCTCGATGCCATGCGCTTGCCGGACGATATGCTCACGGACAAGAAGAAGTATCTTTCACCACTTAATTTCGCAACGAACTACGCTCTTTTGAGGGATTCTATTTCATCCGAGGAAGGACAGCTGCACACGCGTGTGGTGACGGCGAATTACTGGGGGCTGCACGGAGCGGACGCGCCAGAATTGTACCTCCACTTGTTTGATGGCAATGGCAACACTATCGCCACATGGCGCGAACCCTTAGGCGACCCCGGTGCCCTGGTCACAATCGACAGCCGCGACGTGCGCGACCGATTTCAACTCAGCGACTTTTGCGGATCTTTGTTCATTCACGCGTTGGGTATCGCGGGCCACGATATCGTCAAATATGCGCTGGACACTTACGGCAATGACGGCAAGGCGTTGTCCTGCAATCATGACGCCAATGCCTGGCCTGCAGATTTCTACGCAGGCTTGCCCGCTCCAAAAGACGGCGAAACCATCACCCTCTTCATTCAGAATTCACATCCAGCCCCTATTCCGGCAGGTTCCGTGGGCATTCACAAGATGGGCGCACCCTCGGGCAAGACGCTCGACCAAGAGATTGCTCCGTTCGCCACATACCCCTTAGAAATTTCAACTCTTGTACCTAATGCGCGTTGGCCTGAACAGTTGGAGATCGATGCGGGGCGCCATTTCGTCCGCCCACGATACGAGTGTGTAGTGACGAAAGGGAATGACTCGCGGCGCCGCATTGCTCATGCAAACGTGGAGCGTACCGACCTCAAGCCGGATCCATTTGTGCCTCAGCTGAATGAGATGATGGGCAAAGGCTACATCATGCCGTTGCCGGTCCCGCCGCTCGACCGCTTCGCAACGGACACGCTGCCGACGCCCATGGCAAGATCGCAGAAAGAACTTCCCCTACGGATCGATTTGATCGACGCCAGCGGTGTCACGGCGGCAAGCAAATATCTTGGCCGGATCGCCCGCGACGAAAGTGTGTGCATTTCCATAGACCAGTGGATCACGGAAGAAAAAGTCGATCTGCCTTCCGGACACGGCCATGTGGAATTTCTCTATGACTTCCGCGACGGTGGAGAAGCGGATGGCTGGCTGCACGCGCTCGGCCGTTTCGAACAGCGCCAGAGCGGTCACGTATCGGAGACTATTTTCGGCGCCCACATCTTCAACACGCCGACAATCTACAAAGACGAACCCCAAAGCTACAACAACAAGCCGCCCGGACTCACCACGCGGCTTTTCCTGCGCTTAGCTGACAATCACGTGCCCGGAAGCGATGTAGATTCACTGTGCCATCTGATCTATCCGGCCTCCATGCCCTGGCATGAGACGAGCCGGACGACCCTTATTTTGCATAACCGCACAGGACAGCCGGTGGCGGAAACGGAACTAAAAATCCCCTGCGGCGGCAGCCGTTTTTGGACTTATCACGAAGTTTTTGACGGCCCCACACGGGACAAAGCCGGGCCGGGTGCTTATATCGTGATCCGCGATACCACGTGCCGCCTATTCGGGTATCACGGGCTCCTTAATGGGCAGGAAAGCTTCTGTTTGGACCATATGTTTGGTTTTTGACGCCAAACAGCACAAAATAGGCCTTCCCTCTTGAAGGCCGTGATGGGGATCTTTACCTATGGGCCCATCATCAGACCGATAAATCACACCGATTCACTGGAGATCTTCCCGTGTCAGACATCAAGCACAGCAAAGTCGTCATATTGGGCAGCGGCCCCGCCGGTTATACGGCGGCCATTTACAGCGCGCGCGCCCTTCTGGAACCGACAGTGATCGCAGGCATCCAGCCGGGCGGACAGCTCACGATCACGACGGATGTGGAGAACTATCCGGGGTTTGCAGATGCGATCCAGGGCCCGTGGCTTATGGAGCAGATGGAAGGCCAGGCGAAGGCCATGGGCACCAACATTATTCACGACATGATTGTCGACGTAGATATGACAACGCGCCCCTTCAAGCTGACGGGCGATGGCGGCCAGGTCTACACGGCCGACGCCTTGATCATCAGCACGGGCGCGCAAGCCAAATGGCTCGACCTGCCGTCGGAAGAAAAGTTCAAAGGCTTCGGCGTTTCCGCCTGCGCCACATGCGACGGATTCTTCTATCGCGAAAAGGAAGTGTTCGTCATCGGCGGCGGCAACACCGCTGTGGAAGAAGCCCTCTTCCTGACCACATTCGCAAGCAAGGTAACCCTTGTTCACCGCCGCAACGAGTTGCGTGCGGAGAAAATTCTGCAACAGCGCCTGTTGGACCACCCAAAAGTGGACGTCATTTGGGACAGCGTTCTTGAAGAAGTTCTGGGTACGGAAGACCCACTTGGCGTCACCGGTGTCAAAATCAAAAATGTAAAATCGGGCGATGTGACGGAACACCCGACCGATGGCGTGTTCATCGCCATTGGGCACAGCCCGGCCACGGAAATATTCCAAGGCAAGCTCGACATGGATGACGGTGGATACATTCTGACCCAACCGGATTCAACAGCCACCAACATTCCAGGTGTGTACGCAGCAGGCGATGTTAAGGACAAGATTTATCGCCAAGCCGTCACGGCGGCGGGCATGGGCTGCATGGCTGCGCTGGAGTCGGAAAAGTACCTGGCGGAACAAGAGGCTGCGCCTAAACAAGCGGCGGAATAGGATCGGTCCGATAGTCGGTGGCATCGTCGGCTTTGCCGTCACGCCACCGAGAGTATCCCCCACGAAGAGGCCCCCAAATGGATTGGGACAAACTGCGCATTTTTCACGCGGTTGCCAATGCGGGAAGTTTCACCCATGCGGGCGAATCGCTGAACTTAAGCCAATCGGCCGTAAGCCGTCAGATCAGTTCGTTGGAAGATGATCTGCAAACGCCCCTATTTCATCGCCACGCGCGCGGGCTCACCCTCACAGAACAGGGGGAGATGCTGCATCGAACGACACAAGAAGTCACATCGCGCATCAAAAGCGCGGAACAGCAGCTTGTGGAAAGCGGCGACAAGCCCCGCGGTCCATTAAGCATCACGGCGTCGATCGGGCTTGGGTCTTTCTGGCTGGCGCCGCTGATCGGCGAGTTCAACGAGATTTATCCGGACATCGAACTCAATCTCATCCTGAATGACGCAGAATTGGATTTGTCGCGCCGGGAAGCAGATGTGGCACTGCGCCCGCGCGCCCCCATTCAGCCGGACCTGATCCACAGGCGCCTTATGACCGTGCACTATCACGTCTATGCATCGCCGGATTACATCGAGCGCAGACGGGCCCCCCAAAGCGTAGAGGCCATCAAGGAGCACCCTATCATCGGCTATGGGGAGAACGTCCCCGCCCCCTTACATGGTGTGAATTGGCTGCTGGAAGTGGGCCGCGAAGGGCGTCCACCGCTGACGCCTGCTGTCCGGATCAATCACGTCTATGGCGTGTTGCGGGCAGTGGAAAGCGGCGCCGGAATTGCAGTGTTGCCCGATTACATCGCCGCCAACAATCAGAACCTCGTTCGGATCATGGAAAACGTCGGCGGCCCCACGTTCGAGACACATTTTGTCTATGCGGAACCGCTGCGCAACTCCAAACGAGTGGCGGTTTTCCGCGACTTTTTGCTGAGCAAAATTCGCGGCTGGCAGTATTAACCAAAGGTCAGCCCTGCACCTAATGCATATCTGGGTTGCACCACACATCTTGTAACACAAGCGCAACATGCCTATGTCCACCCCATGATTGCTGCTCAGCAGCAGTTCGCAAGTTGGATAACCTCCCTTCCGACTTTGCACGGACCAACTGTACCCACGCAACCCGTTGGTCCTTCATGTCTTAGACATGAGCTTCCCTAACCCTTGGCTGAACCGGCCCCACCGGTTCAGCCATTTTTTTTGAGAAATGGTTTTGCGTCGGACATGAGGCCGATGACGGTTCCCCCGGCATCCTCAAGTGCTACTTCATCGGCGTGCGGATCGCCTGCATAGGCCAGAGGCAACATCCCGGCTGCCTTAGCTGCCGTCACCCCGGGAACGCTGTCTTCGATGACGAGCGTGTGGGCGGGCGTTACTTTCATCTGCTCGGCGGCATGCAAAAACAGATCGGGATGAGGCTTACCGCGCGCCACCATCGACGCTGAAAAAACATGCGGCTCGAAATACCGGATGAGACCGGTTGTTGTGAGGGTGAGTGAAATCTTGTCGAGACCGCCTGACGACGCAACGCAGGTGGAAATGCCCTGGTCTTGAACGTATTGAATGAGGTCTTCGACGCCAGCGACCGGCTGCACATCTGCGGCCAATCGTTCGAATGTCTTCCTTTGCAGATTTTCAAGCCACGTCTCAGGGAGAGGGCGCCCCAGCTGTTCTTCGAAAAGCTGCATACAGCTTGCCATAGACAGCCCCACATAACGGGTGCGAGCCTCTTCATAAGTAGTCGGCAAACCAGCTTTGGTGAGTTCATCCGCTAGCAACCGATTGGAGATGGGTTCGGAGTCCACCAACACCCCATCGCAATCGAAAATGACCAGCTGAATGTTGCCCATTAGCGGTAGAGCGTTTCGCCCTCCAGCCCCTTGTACAGATGGGCAACTTCTTCCGCATACCCATTATAGAGCAAGGTGGGAACGCGTTCTCCGGTGCCCAAGACCTGCTCGGTCGCTTGCGACCAGCGTGGATGCGGCACTTCCGGATTCACATTGGCCCAGAAACCATATTCAGCGGGTTGTATCTCTTCCCAGAAGCTCACGGGGCGTTCCTTGGTAAAGCTCACTTTGACAATCGATTTGATCGATTTGAAACCATACTTCCAAGGAAGGGCCAAGCGCAATGGCGCACCGAATTGCTTTGGCAGCGGCTTGCCATAGATGCCCGTGACCATGAAAGCGAGATCATTCGTCGCTTCTTCCATGGTCAATCCCTCCACATAGGGCCAGGGATACCAGAACTGAAGTTGTCCGGAAGCTACTTTCGAATCAAGAAAGGTCTCCATACGGACATATTTAGCGGAAGAAAGCGGACGCGCTAGCTCAACGAATGATTTCAATGTAAAACCCGACCAAGGGACCGCCATGGACCACGCTTCAACGCACCGGTGACGATACAAGCGTTCTTCCCGTGGCATGCGTTTGACCAGATCATCGATACCGATGGTAAAGGGTTTTTCCACTTCGCCGTCGACCGCAATTTCCCACGGCCTTATCTGGAGCGCCTGCGCTGCACGCGAAATGCGCTTGTGAGAGCCGAACTCATAGAAGTTGTTATAGGTGGACGCCAGCAGTTCATCCGTGACTTCTCTGTCCAAGACAAATCGATCATTAGGCTCAAACGGATAATACTGCGCCGTAAGATCTTTCTCATCGGTCGCAGCCAACGCTGCGGGGGCAATTTCGGCATTCATGGGCGCGCCGAACCGCGACGCCAACCCAATAGACCCAAGGCCCGCCGCCCCTAATCCGGCCGCCGTAAGCAGTTTTCGGCGGTTCCAGAACACGTGTTCCGGAGTCGCCGCGCTTTCCTTAATTTCCCAACGCCGTTTGCGTTTGTAGAACATGAAGCTCCCCGTTGCGAAGGAAGGGCAACCACAATTCGCCCATCCATGAAATCCCATCCCTCGACTTAGGCATTGACGGGATCACACGGAAGTCACTCTTCAGTGACCAATAGGGTCCAAAGCCTTTATGAGACCGTTAACTCAACATGCTGCGCAGCATCCAGGCCGTCTTTTCGCTGGATTGCATGCGCTGCGTCAGCAGATCGGCCGTGGGCTCGTCATTGGCGTCGTCGGCCGCCGGAAAAACGCTGCGTGCGGTCCGCACCAAGGTTTCATGAGCTTCTACCAGATTGCGGATCATTTGTTCCGCTTCCGGCACGCCCTCTTCCTCTTTAATGGCCGAAAGCTTGGCATATTCGCTGTAAGTGCCCGGTGCAGGGAAGCCAAGCGCGCGAATACGCTCTGCCACCTCATCAACCGCTAAGGCGAGCTCGTTATATTGCGTCTCGAACATCAAATGCAGCGTGTTGAACAAGGGACCCGTTACATTCCAATGATAGTTATGGGTCTTAAGATAGAGTGTATAGGTGTCCGCCAGGACGCGGGACAGACCTTCTGCGATTTCTTTACGTTCTGCTTCGCCAATTCCAATATCGATCTTCACGAACAACTCCTTTGTTGCCGGTCTCGCACCCGTAATTACTTGGGCAACATATAGTGATTTGCAAAGAAATAGCGAGCGCAAAGCGGTCGGCAAGGCCACGACATGCGGCCTTGCCAATGCGACTTAGGCCGCGTCCGTGTTCAGGATATTCGTGGCCAATTTGCCCGTAAGCTCCTGCATGTGGTCGAAACTAAAGCGGTATGTTCCGACCCCCTGGCTTGCCGATCTGAGGTCCACGATAAGGTGATGCAGCTCCGATTGCGGCATATGCGCGCTAACCACATCCCATCCAGGCCAACCGTGCCGGGCATCAAATCCAAGGATTTGCCCGCGCCTGCTGGACACGATGGAATTCACCTTGGCCGTCGCTTCGGAGGGCACATAGATTTCCACCTGCATGATCGGCTCCAGCAGAACCGGCTGGCATTGAGGCAGCGCCTCTGACATGGCCAGCCTTCCCGCAGCTCGGAACGCCATATCCGAAGAATCCACCGAATGATGAGACCCGTCCGTCAGTGTCACGGCAACATCCACTACGGGGAAACCAAGCGGCCCTTTCTGCAGAAAGTCTTTCACACCGATTTCCACAGAAGGGATGTATTGACGCGGCACGACACCACCAACCACCTTTTCTTCGAACTGAAAACCGGTGCCACGCGGCAATGGTTTAATGTCCAAGACCACGTCGCCATATTGTCCGTGTCCGCCGGATTGCTTCTTGTACCGGCTGCGTTGGGTGATCGGCTTTCGGATTGCTTCCTTGTAAGGCACTTTCGGATCATGCACGCCGATTTCCAAGCCCGACCTGTTTTTCAGTTTTTCGGCAGCCACCCGCAGGTGCATTGGCCCTTGTCCCCACAGGATCATCTGTTGGGTATCGCCATTGTGCTCCACTGAGATCGAAGGATCTTCATCGCAGATCTTGGCCACCGCTGTTGCGAGTTTTACCTCGTCTTTTGACTCGTTTACTTCAATGGCTTGGCCATAGACCGGTGGCAGAACATCTGGGCGGCTGGCAGAAACCTCGGCGCTTTTGATCGTCGTTAGCGTATCACCCGTATGAACTGACGCCATGCGCCCCATGGCGACGGTATCTCCAACCGATGCGGAAGAAACTTTCGTGGTCGATTGTCCACACAATGAGAAGAGGCCGGAAATGCGTTCTGCGTCTCCATTCGCGCGATAGACCGTTTCGCCATCCTTGAGGCTGCCACTTACCACACGCGCGACGCTTAGCTTCCCACCTTGACCGCTGTGATAGGTTTTCAGCACACGAAGGATTGCCCCTTCATTGTCTTCGATATTGGTTCGCTCTGCCAGCACAGATACTTCCGGCACATCATGCCGAAGTGACTTCAAAAGCCGCCGAATGCCGTTGTCCCGCTCCGCACTGCCCATAAGCACTGGAACGATAAGACCTTCGGTAAGTTCTTTCTGAAGATCCGTAAAGATCTCATCCACCGGCGGCTCAACGTCTTCCAGCAGCTCTTCCATCAGATGGTCATCATAGTCGGCAAGCTTTTCGAGCATCTCGTAGCGCGCCTGCTGTTCTTCGTCCTGAACGTCGCCGGGCATTTCGATGAGTTCCGACGGTGCGTGCTCGCGATAGACGAAGGCCCGCTCGAGCGCCAGGTCGACAAACCCTGTCACGATGCCGTTTTCCCAAATTGGAAGTTGACGCAACACCAATGGCTTATCGCTAGACGGCTGCAAAGACTGGAGAAGAGAATTGATATCCCCTTCCGCCATATCGACTTTGTTTACGAAAATCAAATGGGGAATATTCCGCTCACTGAGCGCCTTTAAGATTGGCTGAAGCGCCGTCACCTTCGTGACATCCGGTTCGCAGACCACCACGGCAGCATCGATTCCGTCCCTGACATTGATCGTTTCTTGGAGAAATTCGATCGATCCGGGACAATCCAAAAAGGTAAAGCTCTCGCCGAGATATTCGGTTGTCGCGGTTGTAAGTTCGGTGCTCATGGAGTGGTCGCGGGCTTCTTGCGATGAATCGCCGACCATATTCTTTGACGCTGCGGAACCTTTTCGCTCAATGGCCCCGGTACACAAAAGGATCGCCTCTAACAGGCTTGTTTTCCCACTCAGATACGCTCCCATCAACGCGACGGTTCTGGGCCCGGAAGGTTTCCGGTCATTCGCCATAAATTCCTCCTGTGCTGTTATGTTTGATAATGTTTTTGCGTGCGGTTTGCGTGTCCTCCTATTGCGTTCGCGCGCATGGGATACGCGGCCTGACGACACAGACACCGGTCTTTCGCCGGGTCGCGCGGTGATACGCTCGGATGCACTCGTCTTGCCTTCAATAGGCTTGACGCATCCGGGGGACTCTATGTTTCCAAGCAAAACAGAAAGGCGCAACCCTTTTTACGGATTGCGCCTCCAAAACTTTTGCTAATGGTAAAATAAAACCTGAAATGAGGCCCCCTGTGGCCTCGTTCAACGCTCTATTTCAGAGCAGCACAGAAACGCTGAATTCTTTGGCAGGCCTCTTCCAGCGCCTCTGTAGACGTGGCGTAGGAAATCCTGAAATTAGGCGACAGGCCGAAGGCTGTGCCATGGACCACCGCAACCAATTCAGTCTCAAGAAGCTCAGCGGCAAAATCCGCGTCCGTTTCAATGACCTTGCCAGAGGGCGCCGTTTTCCCGATGCACCCCTTGCAAGACGGATAGACATAAAAGGCCCCTTCGGGTGTCTTGCATTCAATGCCCTTGGCTTGGTTGAGCATCGACACCACCAGATCACGGCGCGTCTCGAACACTTTGGCCCGCTCCGGAATGAAGTCTTGCGGACCGTTCAGCGCCTCAACCGCAGCCCATTGGCTAATGGATGTGGGGTTTGAGGTTGATTGAGATTCAACCTTTGCCATTGCCTTGATCAGCGGCTCAGGACCGGCCGCATAGCCGATGCGCCACCCGGTCATGGCATATGCCTTCGATACGCCGTTCATGGTGACCGTGCGGTTATACAAACCGGGTTCCACCTGCGCCGGCGTAACAAACTCAAACTCGCCATAGGTCAAGTGCTCATACATATCGTCCGTAAGCACCCACACCTGCTCATGCTTCATAAGCACGTCCGTCAAAGCCTTTAGCTCATCACGCGTATAGGCGGCCCCTGAAGGGTTTGAAGGCGAATTGAAGATAATCCACTTCGTTTTCGGCGTGATGGCGGCTTCCAAGTCTGCGGGCTGCATCTTGAAATTGTTTTCAATGGTGGTTGGCACGGAGACCGGCTCTCCGCCCGCCAAAAGAACCATGTCCGGATAGGATACCCAATAAGGCGCCGGGATGATGACTTCATCGCTTGGATTGAGCGTAGCCACCAAAGCATTGTAGATCACCGGTTTGCCGCCCGGCGCCACATGCACCTGTGACGGCTTGTAGTCGAGATCATTTTCCCGCTTGAACTTGGCGCAGATCGCGTCCTTAAGTTCCGGCAATCCATCCACGGCCGTATATTTCGTTTCCCCACGCGTTATCGCGTCGATCGCAGCGGCTTTGATATTGTCCGGCGTGTCGAAATCGGGTTCCCCCGCACCGAGACCAATGACATCCTTGCCCCCCGCCCGAAGTTCACGAGCCTTCTGCGTCACCGCAATCGTAGCCGACGGCTGCACGCGGGACAGGGATTGGGACAGGAAGTTTTCGGGCAAAGTCACTGGTTTCTCCATCTCTTTGGGTTCTGTGGACGCGGATTTCGGGCGGCCCCAAGCGAACAGTCTGCCGAACCAGCCCATAGGGCGTTCGACATCGCCTATGGGCTTTTTCGATGATGTGGCCATTACTTGAAACCTCTATGCCGAAACGCGCGTTCAGCCGCGCGGTTCCGCGGCAGAGGTCATGGCATATTTTGGGGGAGAACCCAAGATGGAATTCTTAGAACAACGTTAAAGTAAGAAGCGCGGGAACTTCGCGTCAGCCTCCCGCTAATCTTCCCAAGCCTCATCATCGTCATCAGAAGATGCGGAGCTGGCCGCAGAGCTGGCCTTGCTTCGCCCACGGCTGAAGTTAAAGAGGCTTCTCTTCTTTTTGTCGCAACCTGCAACAATGCAATCGCCGTCCGTCCAAGCGATGCGGAAACCAACCGCATTAGACTTTAGGTTCGGTGACCGGTTGTTCCGATAATCGACGCGGATCGCGTGGCTCGCACTGCCCCAGCTGCCGCCACGGAGCACCCGCTTCGGGCATTCCACCCCATCTTCCTGTTCTTCCAACTCGCGGGCGGAGCCATCGAATGGTCCCCCTTGGTAACCCGCCACATAGCAATCCTGTACCCATTCCCACACATTACCGTGGACAAAATGAATACCGAGTGGATTGGCATTGTTGATGTAAGGGAAGAAGATTTGCCGTGACCCCTTAATGCGGCTGCAGTCTGAAAGCTGATCCGCAATGTTAGGTGTCTCAGTGAAATATTGCGGCACGGTTCGGCGGCGATATTCGCAGGCGCGCTCCTCGTCTTGCACATGCCGCGGCTGATAATTCGCGTGAAAGGCGCTGGGCTCCGCCACCGGATTGTATTGAATGAGCGTTCCGAGATCATCAGTGAAAGCATATGGAATGTGTTGGGACGGTGCTTCATCGCCGCCCCGCGCCATGTATTCCCATTCCGCTTCGGTCAACAGACGAATGTTCTTGCCGGTTTGCCGGCTCAGCCAACGCAAATATTCCTGGGCCTGATTCCAGCTCACATTGATGACGGGGCGGTCGCCGCGCCCCCACCCTTCGTCATAAGGCTGCGTCATGCAACCAATCGGATTGCCTTCTGCATCCACATTTGTTTTATCGCGGCCAAAAAAGCATGCATCCCATTGGTCAAAAGTGATCTCAAACTTGCTGACCCAGAAGTCTTCCTGGAATGTCACGCCGTGACGGGGCAATGCATCGGCGAATTCTTCATAGAGCTCAGGTGTGTCGCGCCGGACGGCGTCGATATCAGGCCCCATCAAAAACGTGCCGGACGCCACGCGTTCCATTTTCACGCAGGCTTTGCCCTTTACCGATTTGCCCTTTGAGTCTTTCGGACAAAAACAACCTTCTTCGTCGTCACCTTTCAGACAAATCCCGGCCGTTGCTTCTTTCTTTGCGGGCTTCGCTGCTGTACCGGTTGGGATTGTTGTGCTCGCTAAAAAGAAGATGAGCCCACCCAAGATCGCTACGACGCCAATCAACGCAAACACCGCGCCCCAGGGCGGCGCTTCCCGTGCCGGCGGCATGGGTACGTAGGGCGGTTCCGGTTCCTGAGTCTCGCCCTGTCCTTTGGTCGCCTTTGGTTCGGAGCCATTGGAAATCGGTTCGCCATCTTCGCCTTGGCCTTGCCCTTCAATGATCACTATCCTAGACATGCTACCCACATTCCGCCTTTAACAACGCCTAAGTGACGTACACCCCCATTTTGGGCGCCGCCTCACCCCCAGATCGCTGACCTAAACTCCCGGTTGCCAAAGAACCTCCGGATAGCCATACGGTTTTGATTGCAGTCCGCAGACTGCCCAGTTCAACGATACGAGGTCCCACTGCCATTAGGTATCCCCACCTTTGGCCATGCCCCATCTTGGCATGGTTAACTTTACCCTAACTTTGTGCCAGATCAAAACAAGCAATACCGCCTAAAATTGTGACTATTGCTACAGATTCAGCCAAAGGGACCCGTATTTCCAAGGCAAGTTGAGGCCGAATGGCCACAGTGTTGCCGCAGTATTACCTTGCTCGGTCACATTCTTCCGAAAATCTCGCCCCAATCCCCCGCCAATTTCCTTTTGCCCGCAGGTCGGGCGACTCAGTTTTCAAGGGGAGAGCCATGTCACAATTCGAACATGTGGCGGTCGCGTACAATCAGGCAGTCTGCCTGGACCGAATATCATCCGTCCTTCAGTTTCTAACCGTTTTCACCGTCACACTGGCGATGCTGTCTCTGTGGCATGGCGCCAGCGCTCAGACGGTGCAGCCCGCCCAATCAGCAGCACCGAACTTGACCCTCACCAAGATCGATGATGTAGGACGCGGCGGCCTTCTCCTGAAAACAAAGTATGAGGGCTACTATTTGGAAGCGCCCTCATTAGCGACGGATGTGGCCATTGATGTTCATGGCCTGATCGCGCGCACTAAAATCACACAGCGCTTCGAAAACCCGTCAGAGGAATGGGTCGAAGGGATTTATGTCTTTCCCCTTCCCCATATGGCCGCTGTCGACACCTTAAAAATGCAGATCGGTGAGCGTTTCATCGAAGGCCAAGTCAAAGAGCGTCAAGAAGCGAGGCGGGTCTACGAGGCCGCACGCGATGCCGGACAACGGGCAAGCTTGGTCGAGCAGGAACGGCCGAATATGTTCACCAATTCCGTGGCCAATATCGGCCCTGGTGAAACGGTCATTATACAGATTGAATACCAGGAATCGATTCAGTACGACTCCGGCCAATTTCAGATCCGCTTCCCAATGGTTGTTGGACCGAGATTTATCCCGCCTCTGGAAGCGCAACTCGTCTCGTTTGACGGCGCTCAGGAGGGAGAGGTTGTTCTGCGCGATCCGGTTCCCGATGCGCATCGGATAACGCCTCCGGTGTTGCACCCAACCCAGGGGCAGCGCAACCCAATCACGATGACAGTCATGCTGAACGCTGGGTTTCCCATCGACCTTATCAAAAGCCCACATCATGACATACGGGTCCGCCGGCTCGCCAAGGACAAAGCCAAGATCTCTTTTGTCAATCAAGATGAAGTCGCGAACCGGGATTTCGAGCTGATATGGGACAGCAAGTCCGAAAACGCTCCGCATACCGCTTTGTTCAAGGAAACGAAAGACGGCAAGACATACGTGAAAGGCTTCATTCTTCCGCCAAAACAACCGGCGGCTGACCGTGTCTATGCACGCGAAACCATCTTTGTTATCGACAATTCCGGATCGATGGGAGGCGCCTCCATGCGTCAGGCGAAAGAGAGTTTGATCTTTGCTCTTTCCACGTTGAAACCAGGTGACCGCTTCAATGTCATCCGCTTTGACGACACCACTGATTCCGTTTTTCAAAAACCACAAGCGGTTTCAAACCAATCGATCGCTGTCGCCAAACGGTACATTGAACGTCTTGAAGCTGATGGCGGCACGATGATGCTGCCTGCTCTTCAGGCAGCACTTGACGATGTGGCCACTGATCAGAATGAGGAACTGTTGCGCCAAGTTGTCTTCCTAACAGACGGTGCGATCGGCAACGAGGCGCAGCTTTTTGAAGAGATCGACAGCAGCCTTGGCCGCAGCCGCTTGTTCACCGTGGGCATCGGATCTGCACCGAATTCGTACTTCATGTTACGCGCCGCGCGCCTCGGCCGGGGCACATTCACGCATATCGGATCTGAACGGCAGGTAACGGAGCGCATGTCCGATCTACTGACCAAGCTTCAGGCGCCTGTGCTGACGGATCTAAAAGTGACATCTGAGAATGGGAACGAAGGTGAGATCTGGCCAAACCCGCTTCCGGATCTGTATGCGGGCGAACCGGTGATCTTCACGGCAGTCATCAGCAATGCCAACACAGACTTCACAGTTAGCGGCAAGACACTGACCGGGAACTGGACGTCGCAATTGTCGATAGATGACGCCAAAGAAGCCTCGGGCATCGCTAAACTGTGGGCCAGGAACAAGATCGCCTCTTTGGAGGAATGGCGCTTTCAAGGCGCGCGCCTGGATCGCATTGATGGTGAGATCCTCAAGGTCGCACTCAACCACCATCTGGTAACAAGGCTGACAAGCCTGGTCGCCGTCGACCATGAAATCGCGCGGCCTGCGACTGCGGATATCATCCGGCAAGATGTTCCGCTCAATCTGCCGGAAGGGTGGGATTTCGACAAAGTGTTTGGCGAACAAATCCCGACGCGGCGCGCAAGCTATCAGTCACCGGAAGCGAAGGTGATGCTGGCATCGCTTCGAACACCTTCCGCAACCGGCGCGCTGCCGAATGACAGCGGCACAGCCGGTATCGCATTACCGCAAGGCAGTACGGATCGCTGGTTCATGTTCATTATCGGATTAGCCTGCATGATCGGCGGCCTTGTCATGTCAGTGCTGCAATGGCGGGAAATCCGCCAGGCAGCCGAAAGACCTCTTCTATGATCGGCGCCACAAAAGCACTCGGCGGCAAAGCCTTTGCCGCCACAACTTTGCTTCTGGCAGGCATGGTGATGCTGACATGGTCTGCCTACATTCCGGTCAAAGCAGCGGTGGCGCAAGTCTTGCTTCAAAATGCGTGGAACCGGTCCCTAGACGGACCATCTGTACAGAAACCATGGCCTTGGGCCGATACATGGCCGGTGGCCAAAATCTCCGCTCCACGGCTCGGCCGGTCGGCCATTGTGCTGCACGGCGCGTCCGGCGAGGCGATGGCTTTTGGCCCCGGGCACATGTCCCAAACGCCGGCCATCGGCGCCCCCGGCACGGCCGTCATCGCGGCCCATCGCGACACACATTTCCGCTTCTTGAAAGATCTGCAGCAGGGCGACACCATTGAGGTCGCCACCCGCAATGGCGCCGTGCGGAACTATGCCGTCACCACGATGAGGATTGTCCGCGCGGACGCATCCGGTGTCAATCCACAGCTGGCGGGCACAACGGGCACGTCGATCGCTCTGGTGACCTGCTATCCGTTCGACACCATCACCCGCGGACCGCTGCGCTATGTGGTCTTTGCCGACCTTGTGCCGGAACCAGCCGAACCGAACCTTGCTGGCACGCCGTAATTCCCGTAAATAACTCCGACTTGCGAGGCAGGACGGGGGAACGGCCATGCAGCTTTATGAGCTTCTGGATCTGGCGGCGTCGGGCTATGACCGCATCGACGTGTTGTGGAACTTCTTTGTGTGGATCCACATGGCGGTGATCGGTGCGATGATCATCGTCACGCGCTACGTCAATCTGGTGGAACGCGCCATCGCGATCACAACCTATCTTGCCTTCATCTACATGAACTATATGGGTCTCGCAGATGCGTATGCGTATCAAACGGCGCTTCTAAAAGAAATTGCCGATTTCGAATTGGCCAATGGCGGCGTGGGCGAATTGGTTATCGATCATGTGCGCCAGGCCGATCTGGAAGGGCGGCTTGCCTATTTCGACTATATTCACCTGGCCGCAGCAGTTTTGGTAACGCTGGCGCTGTCCTGCATCAACTGGGTGGGCGATCTTAAGGAAGAATAATCTGTATACGGTTTATTTATTCACAGCCAGAAACATATAGCGGTTCAGACAAAAGAAAAAGTCACCCCGCTCGCCGCCCGCCACCAGATCGTCATACCAGGCCTTGGCTTCCGCTTCGGAAATGCCCGACCGGCCCGAGACGAAATTCATGATCATCCGCATCATCCCCGCCGCATAGGAATGGGTCTGGTAATGGGGGCTGAACATGGGGATCATCTCGATCCGCACCACATTGAATCCCGCCCGCTCCAAAATCGGCGACAATTGCGCCGGCAAGTTCGGATGCGCCAGATGCTCATCCCACACTTCCAGCACGCGGCGCGACAAGTCCCGGTCGCTGGCATTGAGCACAAGACTGTCCCACGCCGTATCGAGAATGACGGCACGCCCGCCCGGCTTCAGCACCCGCGCGGCTTCGGCGGCCGCCTTGTCCATGTCCGGCACATATTCGTAGACCTGCGTCGACACCAACGCATCGAAGGCACCGTCCTCGAACGGCAAGGCGGTGGCGTCCCCTTTCCGGAAATCGCATTGGGGCAAATCCTTACAGCGGTCGCCGGTCATGGCGAGCATGGCATCGGCAATGTCGATGCCCCCCACCTTGCCCGTATCGCCCACAGTCATGGCCATGTCATAGGCAAGCAGGCCGGGCCCCACGCCCACATCCAGCACCGCTTCGCCGCGCCTCAAGGACAGTTCCGTCAGCACGGCCACGCGTTGCCCGACCACATCGGGAGTAAGATAGACACGCTCCAGCGCTTTCGCCGCATCGGAATTAAAATCGATCATGTCGCTCATGCAAAATTCTCCCCGCCGTTTGAAAGCATGCGGCGCCGCCCTAAAATATGGAGAAGAAACTCATCCATACAACGGGAGGAAACATGCCGAATGACGCGCTGGAGGTCGTTCAGAAATTCTGGAAGATCCAAGACGACCGGGATTACGAAAAACTGGTGGATCTGTTTGCCGATGACGCGGTGCTGGAAGACCCGATCTTCGGCACGTTCAAGGGCAAAGACGCCATTGCCGGCTTCATGGCCAAAATGAATGACGAGATGGCGAAGATCGAAACTCATTTCAACGCAATCGAAATCTCCGGCGGCGGCGAGACGGCGTGGTGCCAATGGGAAGCGGTTTCGCCCAAAGGCAAACGCCATGGCTGCGGCCTGTACAAAGTACGCGACGGCAAGATGACCTACTACCGCGACTATATGAACGCCGAAGAAGAAGCGACGTAACTCAAACCGCTCATCCCGGTCGCGCCGAGAACCAATAAAGCGCGCACCGGGATCTGAGGGTCGATAGGTCCCTGCGTTCGCAGGGATGAGCGGATCGCTTATGTGCTCGTCCGTCATGCCAAACTTGCAAGCACCTCCTTCGTGTATGGCTTAAGATCCGTGAACTGACCGTTACGAATCTTGTTCGGCCAGTCCGGGTTCGCCAGCAGCGCCCGACCCACGGCGATCATTTCGAATTCGCCACGCTCCATGCGCTCCGCCAATTCCTCCAGATGCGTGTCCGCCATCTCGCTATCGGTCATGGAGGTGATGAAGTCCGCCTGAAGCCCCACACTGCCCACGGACATGGTGGGAATGCCGGTGAGCTTCTTGGCCCAGCCCGCGAAGTTCAGGTCGGAGCCTTCGAATTCCGGCTCCCAGAAGCGCCGGGTGGAGCAATGCAGCATGTCCACGCCTGCGGCCACAATCGTCGTCAACAGTTTCTCAAGCTCTTGCGGTGTGGGCGCCAGCTTCACCTCGAAATCTTGCTGCTTCCACTGCGACATGCGCAAGAGCACCGGATAATCGGGCCCTACGGCATCGCGCACGGCCTTGATGATTTCGATCAGGAAAGTGGCGCGGCCCACCATGTCGCCGCCGAAACGGTCGCTGCGTTCATTGGTGCCTTCCCACAGGAACTGATCGATCAGATAACCATGGGCACCGTGCAACTCCACCCCGTCAAAGCCCAGATCCTTCGACGCCTTGGCGGACGAAGCATAAGCGGCAATGATCTGCTCCACTTCTTCCGTAGACAGAACAGCGCCTTTCTTCTTGCCCGGCTTCACTAGGCCCGACGGCCCGACGCTTTCCACGTCCGGCAGATAGGCTTTGTCCTGGCGGCGCATCATGCCCATATGCCACAGCTGCGGCATGATCTTGCCGCCCGCCGCGTGCACGGCGTCACACACTTTTTTCCATCCGGACAAAGAGCTTTCGCCGTAGAACACGGGCACTTGGCGCGCATCCACCGCCGCGTCGTGTTCGATGGGGGTTGCTTCGGTGATAATCAGCCCGCACCCCCCGGTCACGCGGCGCGCGTAATAGGCGGCCACCTCGTCGGAGGGCACCCCTTCCGGCGACATGGTGCGCGTCATGGGCGCCATGGCGATGCGGTTGGGCATGGTCACCCCTTTGAGGGTGTAGGGTTCGAAAAGAATGTCGAGTTTGGTCATAGGTGTTTTCTACTCTTTGGTTTCAAATCTCTTTGCGCTCATCCCTGCGAACGCAGGGATCTCCCGCACTAAGATCCCGCATCTGCGAAGCACCACTTGCGTGCTGCATCGCGTGCGGGATGAGCGGGATTGTTTGTAAGGCTTGACCGCCCGCTCCCCCTCCCAGCCACCCGCTAGGGTACTGTATCCGGGTGGCTGGGAGGGGGAGTGGGCCGGCCAGGTCAATCATTTAGGCAACCTCTCCCCAGCCTTGGAGTTTGGCGGCTTCGGCGCGCACCGCTTCGGGCCCGCCCAGGATCTGACGGTTCGTGCCGATGCGCTTGAACCAATAATGCAGGCCCAGCAGGTCCGTAAAGCCCATGCCGCCATGCACTTCCGTAGCGGTGCGGGCCACAAAACGCCCCACTTCCGACAAATGCGCCTTGGCGTGGCAGGCCATCAGGCTCGATTCCTCTGGGATATGGTCGAAGGCATGGCCCGCATACCACACGAGCGAGCGGCACGGTTCCAGTTCGGCCGCCATTTCCGCGCACATATGTTTGACCGCCTGGAACGAGGCGATCACGCGGTTGAACTGTTTGCGCTCCTTGGCGTAGTCCACCGCTTGGCGGATCATTTCCTGGCCCGCGCCCAGCGTGTCTGCGGCCAGCATGATGCGCCCTGCATCCACCATGCGGCGGCAGGCAAGTCCTTGCTCGTTTTCCGCCGGCAGAGGCGTTGCCGCCACGCCTTTGAATGTGAGCTCGCGGAACGTCCGTGTACGGTCGATGGTTTTAAGGTCCTGGGTTTCCAAGCCGGAGGCCCCCGCCTCTACCACATGCAGCTTACCGTCCGTATCGGCGACGATGATGTGGCTCGCTTCCGCCGTATCCAGCGCGAACAGCGCCTGGCCGGTGAGCTTGCCGCCTTCTGCTTTGACACCCGCCGCCATGCGCGCGCCTGTCTTTTCCGACACCGCCACGCCGAAGCGCAACTCGCCGCTGGCGATCTTCGGCAGCCAATCGGCTTTTTGTTCATCCGTCCCGCTGGTGAGAATGCCGATGGGCGCCATCACACCGCTGCCCGTGAAGCTGGCGGGGGACACATGGCCGCCCAGCGCTTCCTGGATGAGGGCCGCGTCCAACATGCCCAAGCCCAGCCCGCCGAATTCTTCCGGCACCAGCAACGCAGGCGCGCCCAGCTCCGTCAGAGCCGCCTGCACGGCGGCACTTTGGGTGCGGTCCGCCGCCGCCTCGCGCACATGGTCGAGGGGCGATTTTTCTTCCAGCATCTTCGCCACACTGTCCTGGAGAAGGCGCTGTTCTTCCGACAATCCGAATTCCATGGCCGTTCCTCCTTACACTGATGCTTTTGCGGCTTCAGGAGCCGGTTTCGGTTCGCGCGGCATTTCCAGCCCCCGTTCGCTGATGATGTTTTTCTGAATCTGCGCCGTGCCCCCGCCGATGATGAGGCCAAGGTCATACATGTAATAGCGCTGCCACTGGCCGCCGGCGCGTTCATGGGGGCTGCCGTCATAAAGAATACCGAGCTCGCCCATCACATCGATGGCCAGCGCCGCCAGCTGATGGTTCAGCTCGCAGCCTTGCAGTTTCACGATCAGCTTGGCGATGCCCACATCCTCGTTTTTGGTGGAGGCGGTGAGCAACCGCATGCCGTTGAACTGCATGGAAAACACACGCGATTGCAGCGCCACCAGCCGGTCGCGGAAGACCGGATTGTCGATCAGCCGTTCGCCGTCCATGGTTTCGCGGTGCATGAGATCCACAATGGCTTTGAGCCTGGTGCCCGCCGCGTTGGGGTCGCCCAGCATGCCGCGTTCGTGCTTCAACGTGGCGTTGGCAACGAACCAGCCCTGGCCCGGTTCGCCCACGATTTGGCTGCGTGGCACACGCACATCGGTGAAGAACACTTCGTTGAAATTGGCCGTACCCGTCATATCCACCAGGGGACGCACTTCGATGCCCGGCGTGTCCATGGAAAACAGCAGATACGAAATGCCTTTGTGCTTGGGCGCGTCCGCTTCCGTGCGGACGAGGCAGAAGATCATGTCGGCCTGTTTGGCGGTGGACGTCCAGATTTTCTGGCCATTGATGACGTAATCGTCTCCGTCGATTTCCGCCTTGGTTTGAAGCGATGCAAGGTCGCTGCCCGAACCCGGCTCCGAATAGCCCTGACACCAAATCATCTCCCCACGGAGGGTTGGCGGAATGTATTTCTGCTTCTGTTCTTCCGTGCCCATCTCCAGCAGGGTTGGCACCAGCATGGAAATGCCCTGGCCTGACAGGCCGCCGGGCAGGCCCGCTTCGGTGAATTCTTCGGCGATGATGCGCGACTTCAGAATGTCCGGCTCCGCACCATGGCCGCCATAGTCGGCCGGAATGGTGCGCGCCGTGTAGCCATGCTGGATGAGCAGCTGCTGCCAGGCCAGCGCCTTCTTGTTGCCAAGGCCCAGCCCCATGGCTTTGGGCGCCTTGTCTTTGTAGTTGGCGAGGAATGCGCGCACCTCCTCGCGAAACGCCTGATGTTCGGGGGAATAACTCAGATCCATCGTCTCACTCCGGTGTGTGGTGTTCTGTTTTGATTTGCACCAGCTATAGCGCGCCCGGAAACCCGTGAAAAGCGGCGCTTTTCCCCTGGGATTTCGTTGACGCAGCGGAACACTTTGGTTGTCGCGCCATGCCAACCCGCTCCCGCCGTCATCGCGAGCCCGCATTTGCGGGCGCGGCGATCCAGAGCGGCTCGCTCCGAGCAAGAGACCCTGGATTGCGTCGTTTTGTCTTTTGCTGCAACGCCTGCCCGCTCCCCCTCCCAACCACCCACAGGGTATCCTTATCGGGTGGTTGGGAGGGGGAGCGGGACGGCGGAGTCCACAAAACAAACCCGCGCTTCTCGCAATGACGGTTTTGGTGCCGTCATCCCAAGAGGCGGTCGGTCTCCCCCGACTGTCACCCCGGACACGACGCAGCATCTTCGATGATGCTTCGTAGATCCGGGGCCCAGAGCAATCCGGCAAGGTCTTCGATTTTGTCTGAACGGACACCGCATCAAGTGCAGGGTAACGCCGATAGATCACCTTCACGCCCATCGATTTCCCCCTTGACCGGATGGGCGCATGGGGTAGATCCAACTTTTCACCCCCCACCCCCTCTTCGCCCATGAAAAAAGGGCCGCTCGGGCCCTTGTGGTCGTTGTTACAACGTTCAGTCTCAATCGCGGCCATTTCATTTCGAGGCACCTTAGGTCGCGCATCCCATTTAATTTTATACCACAGACCCTGTCACTTCGCAGAAAAAAACTAGCCGCTTGGACGTACTAGTTCTGCGAAAACCAAGCTCCAGCGCCATACTTTTTTCCAGTGGCCAGCTTCATATCCCGCAACTGTTTTACAAAGCCCCAGCGCACACGCCAATCAAACTTCTTTACAACCAAAATTAGCGCTTCGACCATCTCATCGTTCAACTCACGATATCCCTTTGCTCTCCTTTGGTACCCCTCCCAAGAATCAACAAAGTTATCGAACGAATTCTTGTAAACCCGCAAGGCAACACCCAGGTTTTCCACGTTAGCTGCTACATCTGCGTCTCCAGCAGCGGAATTGACACTGGTCAACAAATTACTCAGTGGTCGGAAAACTACTCTAACCTTGGATTTGTCTGTGTCAGTGGTCCAAAAGGCATCGTCATTTGCGAGGTCGTGAATTGCACTTTGAATAGATACTAGCTGACGAACAAATCCTCTCTGAATCTGTCGCTCGCGTCGCTTGCCGCTTTGTTGACCGATGTAAAAAGCAACAAGTGTAAAAAACAATCCAAAAACAAGGTCACGTACCGCATCGGCGCTTAAAAAAATTTGTTCGAACACAACAGCCCCCATTCACTCGCTCACAACTTTTGCGTATATTATATCCACCGACACTAGCGCATTGCCAAATTGGCTTAGCAAGCGTCTTCGCTCGAGTTATTCGGGGGGACAACTCACTTGCCGCTTTTTGCTGCTCGATATCCTTACTTCGCGCTCGAGTTAACTTCCAGATGGAACCGAGGCCCGAAGCATTGCCATCATCCGAAGATTTGAAGAAGGCCGAGACACAAATGCCAGGACGCCTGAACGAACTTAACAACCTACTTGAAGAACCAAGAGAGACATTGGATGTCGAACTAAAAGAAGATCTTGAGATAAAAAAAGACAAGAATCATCGAGCATTGATAGCTAAAGAGATAATTGCTTTGGCGAACAACGGAGGAGGCTACCTAATAATCGGTTATAGAGAACATGATGATGGTAGCTACGAACCAAAACCCCTAAATAAAAATCAACTTTCAAAATGGTCGACGGACAACGTTCAGTCCATCATTGAGAAGTATGTCGATCCCACATTCCAATGCGAAGTTCATCATGTTGAAAGGAGCAACTCCACTGATAAGTTTCCCATCATAATTGTTCCAGGAAATCACAAGGTTCCGGTGAGATCGAAGGCCGGATCTCCAGATGGGAAAACGATCACTCAGAAACGAGTTTATGTGCGGCGACCTGGACCAACCAGCGAAGAACCTCAGACTACGACAGAGTGGGATCAACTATTTGATAGAATAATACGCAACCGCAGAAGTGAACTTCTCGACGCGATGCGCTCCATCATTGAAGGAACGCTGCCGACAGTGACCGCTGCAGAGATACAAGGCAATGACAACCTCAGTTCATTTAGGGAGGCCGGAATAAAGCGATGGGAGAGGTTAGTGTCCAGTCTCCCATATGGCGCAACACCAAAGTTTCCATTGGGCTTCTATGATTGTAGTTTTGAGATTGAAGAAGTTCCGGACCACAAAAGTCTGGCAGAGCTTCGCGATGTAGTTCGGTTGGCAGTTCGCGACTACACTGGCTGGCCTGCATTTTTGATGATCGACCGTGAGCCGTTTACACCGAAACCTGTGGATGGTTCAATTGAATTCTGGCGAGGACCTGAAAAGGATGGAACGCTTACAATTGCCCCGCACCACGATTTCTGGAGGATATCGCCCAACGGTTTGTTTTTTACACGTAGGGGTTACCCAGAAGACGGTGTGTTTACCGATCTCTCAATTGGAAAGTACTTTGATCTCACCTACCCCATACAAAAGTTGGCAGAAACGGTTATGGAAGTAGCGTTAATTGCTCGTGATCTTGCGGCTAACCACTCCAACATTAACTGTCATTTTCAGTTTTCGGGCTTGAAGGGTAGGGAACTTGTCAGCATCGCAAGTCCCGGCCGAATTATTTTGGACGGAAAAGTCTGCCAACAGGAAGCTTACGAAGCCCGAACAAGGATCGCTGTGCAGTCGTTGCCTGACTTATTGCCTGAGTTGGTTTCTGAAGTGATGTCCCCGCTGTACGAACTGTTTGACTTTTTCGTACTCCCAAAACGCTTAGTCGAAGAGGAAATCCAGAAGCTTCTTAGTCGACATCACTAAAAAACCGAATGGATTAGTGCTAGCTGGAAGTCATTCAAAACCCCATCCATAAAATCGGCCAAAAAAAACAGAAACACGAAGCCCAGAAAACACTTCTAGCTCGTTAGGATCTCAATCGGCTTCTTTCGAATTAAGCCCATTCTTAATCTGGCGTTCATTTCCTGAGCCCGATACAATCGACCAATGACGTGCCCAGAAGGGGCGTTCGACCAAATGATGTTCCGGTTGTCTTGGTGTTTCTCGTGAAGCCGGTGCGTCTTCTGGAACAGCGGTTTGTGTCTCCGCAACCGGCTCCGCCCGTTCCAAAGGTTTCGGTTGCTCTACTTGTGGCTCAGCCTTCCTTACCTTCGGCGGTGACGGTGTCCAAGCCTTGATATGCTGTCCCACATTGGCATAGAAGCGCGGCACGAGACATTCCAACTCTTCAATAAACTTTTTCCGGCTGTTGAATTTGGCGGAAAGATCCGTAGACATCTCAACCGTGAAAGCTGCGATTTCCTTGAGCGCCTTAAATTCATCCATACTGGTATCAAATTCGTCTGCCATGGCGCCAAAATCCTGGCCCCGCCCTTTGGTCGCACAGAGGATACTGACCGCCGAAAGATCGCTGTTCTTCAATTGACGCAACAGCCAATTCAGTTTTGCACTGTTGCTGGCCCTGTCCCCCGGTGCCCCGACTTTCATGGAGACGCGAATGGCGCGCCGAAGGAAATCCGCCTCGACCCGTATGCGGCCCGCAGCATTGGGGACATCCAACTCAAATCCGAGCGAGTGCTTCGAGCAGAAATGCTTGATCTCCTTTTCGACCCAGGCGGCATGATCGGACAAGAACGCCTTCGAGACCGCTATGGAAACAGGCTCCCGCAATCGACGAGTCATGATGAGCGCAACGTCGCGCGCTTCCTGATGCCAAACGGTCACCATCTCCGACACTTCCGGGGCTTTAGGGTTGGGTGGATAACCGGACTGGACCGACTTTACGATCTGCGGCCATTCGCCGTTCATCTGATCAAGGGGAACAACACCGGAGGCACTGTGTTCCAGGTACCGGATAAGCTCGCTGACGATAAAGGCTTCGTCATCGTTTTCGAAAGGATCTTCCTTCTCCGATGCCAGCAGAAATGCATGAGTGATGATCGACGCCCAGGAGACGTGGAATAGATCCACACTTTTCGGCAACGACCGTCCCGAACTCGAAGGATGGATACGGGGAGATGGCGTCAGCTGATTGGTGATCGTGATGACGGCGTCGATACCGTTCATCTTTGCAAGCTGTAGGTAGCGCTCTAGCTGATCGCCGCCAACTTCGTGCTTACCGACTTTCGCTTCTACAAGGGCAGACCACGATTTCTTTCCGCTCGTGATAACAATTAGCGCGTCGGGCCGGTCTTTGCTGCCTTTAACCTCGTTGGTCAGCGTCACTTCCGTAAAGCAAGAGAGGGACGCACGTTTGCCCAAGCGCTGATCCAAGGCCTCAAAAAACCGTTCCGCAAGCGGACGAACGGAAGTGAGCGCTGCCAGAAAGATGGAAAGCGTCTTCTGTTCCTTCTGCGATTCCGGCAAAACCGGGAACAACCGGGCCGGTTCTCCATGCTTTAGTATCTGCGTGTCCATATAAAGGTGATACGAGTTTTAGTCTAAGTGTGCAAGTTATTGTAGCACTCACGGTTAACGCCTTGGTTGCGCGATATGGACGTAGCCATTTCCCCTAGCGGGGCGAAGTTTGTGCCTCTACCCGCAAAATCATTTCGGTGCCAATGAAATTTCGGTCGGGGTTTGGTACATCCCAACGACCTAAAGAAGGTTCGCGTATTTGTCACATCTCTTTCTTACGCTATTATTGCGTGTTGCGGGGCAGCATCAAATACAACACAGAAAACGCTAACGACAATGGCCCGATGGGTACCACAAGCTGACAATCCACAATGTCATTGACTGCGGCATCGACGGAGGTTTGAGGTTATGGCAGAGCAATCGACCCTCTTTGACGAAATGCGTTCAAACAGCCAAAACGCAGTCGCAACAATCCTTCTGATCATTGCCGCCAGTATTCTCTCCTTGTTGGTGCTGAATGGCGTTACGTACACCCTAAAAGGATCAAACATCTTTGTCTCTCCCGATTTGCTGCCCTTTATCCCTTTTCTAATTGTGCGTCTTGTTTCAGGCGTGTTCTTTGCATCACGGCTTTCGGGCCAAGCGGAAATTGATCAAGCGTCTTTCATGGTCAGCCAGGCCTATGGCATTTACATCGTATCGTTCGCCTATGCAGCGCAAGCGTTATTAGCAAGGCTCACCGACGGTATTGGCATGGCCAACAATAGCTTCTTTCTATTCCTTGCCACGGCGCAAAATTTCCTGTCCGGTGAGACTAACTATACTGCGATACCCCCCCTTTCGTACATATGGGATGGAGGGTATGCAGCCATAACCATCGCCGCAATATTCTTGTGCTTTCTTCACGGGCGGCATCTATCAGTCATCAAAGACGATGCGCCTTCTATCCGCAGCCGAACAATTACATTTGAGCTGGATTTCGCCCGGGTTCATTTAGGCATTGCTTCGCTAATAGCATTTCCCGCGTTTTTTACAACTGCCGACTTCTTTGTGGTGGAGGAAGCACTCCTGGACACCTTGGAGTTTTGGGGACTTCTTGTTTTCTCTTGGATGCTTGTTGCGGTCGCAAGCATCACCACTTTCAAGATCCTCAGCGCTCAACAACTGAATCTTTGGCTCGTCATCCAGCTCCTTCTCCAGTCATTTCTGGAAGCTCTGGTTTTTGCTGTTGCGCTACTCCGTTTCCTTTACAATGGAACCATTCTGCTTGTCCGTTTCATTCGCGAAAACATAGTCGCGATCTTGATAGTACTGGCTGCAATAACAGCCACGATCAGCATCGGCTACCTCATCTTCGATCGATTCGACTTATCGCCCGTTCTATTTGATCCGTATACACTTATTATGATTTTTCTTCTGCCGTTCGCTTTCGTAGCAATCTATGTCGGCTTCGGCGTAATTGTTTTTCAGTTGCTTCCGTGGCTTGGCGACCAATTAAACAAATTGAGAGACTGGGGCGACATTTATTGGCGTCCTATTCAGCGTTTCTTAAGGCTTTGGGGATCCTCAGCCGAGAACTGACTCCCCAAATTCATTCTTCAGCTTCCAGGCGGCCGCCAAAAAAGTAGCTAATGGTCTTTGGAAAGACCGTGATGCACGCAATTGCCCCTTCACAATCACATTTCTCTCTTCAACGATTTAACTGAAAGACTTGGCGATATCAATCACACAAAGGCATAATACTCTTTGCAAGGAATATACATCAACCCCACGTGAACCATATTCGCCTGAAACGATAATGATGATTTAACCTCAGTCCCCGCTGCAATCCCGGCGCGAAGCGCTTCATTGGCACTATCTGCAAGTTGACCTCGGCGATAGTCCCGTTACACACTTTGTGAAAATCAATGAGGAGAAGAGAATGAAGTTTGGACTCGCCTGGGCCAGCGGCGTGGGGGCCGATCCTGCGTCCGCGCTTGAGATTTGCAGGCGCGCGGAAGCGCTGGGCTTCGATTCGGTCTGGGGTGGCGAGCACGTTGTCATTCCGGCGAACATCGAGTCGCGCTACCCCTATACCAAAGACGGGAGACTGCGCGCGGGGCCGGAGAAGCCGATCCTCGATCCGCTTATCTGGCTGTCTTACGTAGCAGCGGCGGCCCCGACGCTGAAACTGGGCACCTGCATTCTCATTCTTCCGCAACGCAATCCGCTGGTGCTGGCCAAGGAGCTCGCCACGCTGGATCTGCTGTCCGGCGGCCGTGTGGAACTTGGCATTGGCGTTGGTTGGATGCGCGAGGAATTCGATGCGCTGGGGATACCGTGGGAACGGCGCGGGGCACGCAACGACGAATATGTGGCGGCGATGCGTGCGTTGTGGGCGAACGAGGTGACGGAATTTCACGGTGAATTTGTAGACTTCGATCCCGTGACGTGTTCGCCGCGGCCCGTGAACGGACGCATTCCCATTCTCGTCGGCGGCGATACGCCGGTTGCCATTCAGCGTGCCGCGCGCCTGGCGGATGGGTATTTTCCGGCCACGCCCAAAATCGAAAAACTCAAAGAGCTGGTCGGCCAGCTTCACCAAGCGCTCAAGGAACACGATCGGAAACCGGAAGAGGTTGAGATCAACGCGGTGTTCGCAGAAAAAATGTCGGAGCCGGAAGTTGGCATCGAAGAAATGGAAGCCCTGGGCGTTGGCCGGGCGATGGTGCCCGCCGCCTTTTTCACGGGCCCCGATGGTTTCGACCGCATGACGAAGTTCGGCGAGACGGTCGTCCAGAAGTATCGTTAGAGCGGAGCGCGGTGACAGCCGCCTTAACGCACAAACGGTAGGATCGCGGGCACGCGCTCCGGCACCGGGTCGGTGGAGCGCAGGATGTATTCGGCCCCCTCACCCGCCGGGTATTGGACCGTGCGGTGGAATTGCATGCCCAGGCGCTGCATGACCGCGAGCGACGCCGTGTTGGGCGCATCGGCGCCCGCGATGACAGCATCGAGGCCGTTTTCGAAGGCGTGTTGGATGGCCGTCCACGCCATGCGGGTGGCAAGCCCCTTACCCCAATGGTCCGGGTGCAGAACATAGGTGAGTTCGGCCTGGGTTTTATTGTGCAATACCTCCAGCAACACACACCCAGCTAAAAAAGGGGTCAGAGCCCTTTTTGATGAAAGGGGTCCGCCCCCTTTTTTGGAGCACGCCCACAACAGCCAGAGGCCCACGCCGTGGCTTTGGAAATCGGCGGCGCTCTTTTTCAGCCAGGCTTCCGTCACCGCGCGCGGCGGCGGCGCGCCATCCGCCAGATAGCGGTACACTTCCGGCACGCAGAGAAGCTCGTGCAACGCGTCCGCATCCGCCGCGCGGGCAGCGGTCAATCGATATTCCAAGCTGGTGTCTGATCTGTCTTGCATCACGGCTTCTAAGTAAGCCCATGCCCCGCAACCTTCAAGGTTTTGAGGTTCCGCCGACACAAGCAAAAAGGGTTAGCAACCCCTTAATCCGCGCGGGCGTATAACGGATCCATCGGCGCGGCGCGGGGAGCGCCCCAAGCGCCCATCCACATAGCGGGCACGTAACGGGGAAAACGGTGGAGACGACATTTCCGGCATGGGGAACCATGCTGTTTATCGATGTGTTGATGATCGCCGTGGCGCTGGCCGCCACGTGCTTTCTGGTGGTGCAGCGCGGCGCCCTGGCCCACGCCCGCGCCTGGCCGGGCGCGTTCGCCATCATGGCCGGTCTGTGGCTTCTGGCGGGCCTCTACATCGCGGATTTTTACGTCATGGTGGTGCTGCCCGGCAAAGTAGGCATGGCCGCCGCCATGCACACCATGCATATTCTGCACGAGCGTTATAGCTGGTATTTGAGCGCGAGCGCGGCAGTGTTGTTGCTGGCAGGACTGGCGGTAACGATCCGCCGACTGATCGATCACTCGCAAGCCGCCATGCGCGACCGCAAGGCCGCTCAAATCAGCGAACAGCGCTTGCGCACCATGTTTTTATCGGAACCCGAATGCGTCAAAACCGTCGACCGGGAGGGGCGCCTGCTGGATATGAACCCGGCGGGACTTGACATGATCGAGGTGGATGATTTGGACGCCGTGCGCGGGCAAAGCGTGCTGGACCTCATCGCCCCGAAATACCGCGGCACGTTTCAACAAAGTGTGGATCAAGTGTTCGCGGGCGAGCATACGCATCACCGCTTCGAAATTATCGGCCTGCGCGGCACGCGCCGCTGGATGGAACAGGTGGCCGTGCCGCTGATGGCGCCGGACGGCTCCGGAGAGATTGTCGAAATGCTGGCGGTGACACGCGACGTGAGCGACCAGGTCGCCGCCATGGAGGAGCTTTCCGTACAGAAACAAAAAGCGGAAACGGCGAACAACGCCAAGACCCGGTTCCTCGCCAATATGAGCCATGAAATCCGCACGCCGCTCAATGGCATCTTGGGCATGGCGCAGGTGCTGGCGCGCAAGGATCTGGGTGAACCGTATAATGATTATGTGGGCACGATCTTGGAATCAGGCGATGCCCTTCTGACCATCGTGAACGATGTGCTGGATGTGGCGAAGATCGAAGCCCAGCGGCTGGAACTGATCCCCCATGACACGGATTTGCGCGCGTGCCTGTCCAGCACCGTTGCCCTGTGGCAGCCCATGGCGCAGAAGAAGCAGTTGGGCTTGCGTTTAAGCATCGCGGAAGATGTGCCACCATCCCTGATGCTGGACGATGTGCGCGTGCGTCAATGCGTGTCCAACCTCATCTCAAACGCCATCAAGTTCACGGATAAGGGCGGCATCACCGTGGAAGTCTGCACGGAACCGGCCGATGCGGCGCCGGGCGCCGAACGCAAAGCCGGAACACGGGTGATCATCCGCGTGGCCGATAACGGCATCGGCATTTCGGACGAAGATCAAACCCGGCTGTTCCGCGCCTTCGAACAAGCGGATGATAGTTCTTCGCGCGCCTATGGTGGCACGGGCCTGGGGCTCACCATTTCGCGCAAGCTGGCACAGCTGATGGGCGGCGATTTGACCGTCTCAAGCACGCTGGGGGCCGGCGCCACCTTCACCCTGACGGTGCACGCGGCAGCCCCGGACGAAGCCGCCAACAGCCCTCAGGCCCTGGCGGCGGGCGCCTGATCGCCCCCAAGCCGCTCACCGGCCTGTTACATTTCTGATACCACCCCACGCAAGACAAGACCTTCCGTCCACGCTATGCTGGCAACACAGTAGTTAGGACCTAAGTGCCCTTTGGAAAAAAAGGGAGGGGGAGCGTCATGAGAATTCTGAGATATTTGCTGATTTTGGCCGTGCTCTATGTGGGCGTGGTGGTCGCGTTCGAAAGCATGCTGGGCTATGTGCAGCCGGAACAGCCGGGCCGGACGATCGTGCTAACCACATTCGATGCGGACGGCACCGAGCACCAGCGGGTGGTCACCTTGCTCACCAGCGACGGCAAGGAATATGTAGGGGTCAATCACTGGCCGCGCGCCTGGTGGTACCGCACCAAGGAAAACCCAAACGTGAAAGTCACCAAGGACGGGGAAACGAAAGACTACACGGCGACCACCGTGTCGGGCGATGAACATGACCGCGTGGAATCGGACAATCCGGCGTCGCTGACCTTCAAATTCCTCACCGGGTTTCCGCCGCGCTATTTCGTGCGCCTTGATCCGATGATCGCGGAAAGCGACCCCGGCGAAACGAACAAAACCGACGGCTAACTCAGTCGTTGCTTTAGGGGGGCGCGAACCGCCCCCCCTTGATCTCGGCCAAATGGTGCCGACATGGACAACGCATATCGCCTTATTCAGTTGGGGACCTCCTTATGAAAGAGATCAAACGCATCAATCACATTGGAATTCGTGTGCGCGACTTAGCAATAGCACGCGCCTTTTACGAAAAACTGGGCTTCGAATTCCTAGCCGGGCCTATCGGCCCTGAGCCCGTGGCGGTGATGGAACATCCCACGGGCATCAACATCAATTTCATCTTGAATGCATCGCCTGACGCATCGGACAAAAATGTTCTGATGGACGTTCCCGAGAAACACACCGGCTATACGCACATGGCGATCGAGATCGCGGACCGCGACGCCGTGAAACGTCAGCTTGCGGAAAAAGGCATCCCGATTACCGAAACTGTTGACCTGCCCGATGGGACACACTTTTTCTTTGTGCGCGACCCGGATGGCAATGTGATCGAGTTACACCATCCGGCGTGATCCCAGCATTTGATTGTGCCTTATCTCCCCACTCACGCAGCCAAGCCACATTTGATTTTGTGGCGTCACCGGCCCACGCCCCCTTCCCATCCACCCGATAAGGGTACCCTAGGGGTGGATGGGAAGGGGGCGTGGGCCGGCGAGGTTTCCACATCTCTGTAACCGCCGTCACACGACATTCGCCGGAAGACCTGCCACACTCTTCTCATCGCAACGGGCGAGACAGGCGGAGGTCGCTATGTCCACATTCTTTGTTTATGCGCAGGGAGCAGCGGATGCTTACATGCTTTCACGTGACCAGGTGGAACGGCATATGGAACAAGAATTGGAAGCGCTTTTGGGGGGCAGCCCTCAGCAGCGCGCAGACGAAAGCGCCCGCCAAAACCAGCACGCCGGAAAATCCCTATCTGCCGCATTGCCGCTGCGGAAGCTGGGTGTGCTGGCCACTTTCCTAACAGCCTGTGTGCCCTTTGCTCATTTAATCTAGCTTCCTCCCCCCGGCCGGCTCCCGCCCCAAACTCTACGCTAACGCATCCTCGGAGCCGGCCGGGCTTTCTTTTTTTTCATCCAAAACTCGACCGCTTCGGATGTGTTCGTCTAAACTTCTCTCAATGTCATTGCACCACGAGAAGAAAAGACGGAACGCCCCCATGAGCACAGAGAGCAACAACAATGAAAACGCGCCGCTGAGCGAGCGCGAACGCCTTCACAATCTATTTCCCGATCTGGATTTTGACCCGCAAGCGTTGCGCGCGAAGTATCAAGCCGAACGCGACAAGCGCCTGCGCGATGACGGGGATGCGCAATATATCGAAATGGCGGAAGAGTTTGCCCACTACGCCGAGGAAGACCCTTACGTAGAGCCGGGCTTCACCCGTGCGCCGGTCAATGAAGAAATTGATGTGGCGATCGTTGGCGGCGGTTTCAGCGGCATGCTGGCAGCGGCCCGCCTTAAAGAACGTGGACTGACGAATATCCGCATTATCGAAGCCGGTGGCGATTTCGGTGGCACCTGGTATTGGAACCGCTATCCCGGCGCGCAATGCGATATCGACGCGTATTGCTACCTACCCCTGCTGGAAGAACTGAACGTGATGCCGAAAGAGAAATACTCTTTCTCGCCGGAAATCTTCGAGCATTCTCAGCGCATCGGCAAGGAATTCAACCTGTATGACATCACCTATTTCCAAACCCGTGTGAAGGAATTGCGCTGGGTCGAGGAAGACAAACGCTGGCGCTTGTCCACCAATCGCGACGATAACATCCGTGCACGGTTTGTTATTCAGGCTGCCGGGGTGGCCAGCCGCCCGAAACTGCCGGGCATCCCGGGCATTACCGGCTTTAAGGGACATTCTTTCCACACCTGCCGGTGGGACTATGAGTACACCGGGGGCGATCACTCAGGCGGCCTGACCAAACTGTCCGATAAACGCGTGGCCATTATCGGTACAGGCGCCACCGCCATTCAGGCGGTCCCCTTTCTGGGGGAACATGCACAACAGCTTTACGTGTTCCAGCGTACGCCATCGTCGGTGGCACTGCGCGGAAACAAACCGACCGACCCGGAATGGGTGAGTTCCTTGGAACCGGGCTGGCAGCGCCGCCGCCGCGAGAACTTCGCCGACATCGTCATGGGCATTCCGCAGGAAGAGGATCTTGTGGCCGACGGCTGGACGGACATCACCCGGCTGATCGGCACCACCCTTGCCCGCGAGAATCGCGCGAAGGGCCTCAATATGGATATGAGTGAAATGTTGTTGCGGGCCGAAATCGCCGACTTCCAGAAGATGAACGAGCTGCGCAAGCGCGTGGACGATACGGTTGAAGATGACGACACCGCCGAAGCGCTTAAGCCCTGGTACCGCATGTTCTGCAAGCGGCCTACCTTCAACGACGAGTATCTGGAAACGTTCAACCGCCCGAACGTGGAACTGATCGATGTGAGCGCCTCGAAGGGTGTCGACCGCATCACCGAAAAAGGCGTGGTGGCCAACGGCGTGGAATACGAAGTGGATTGCATCATCTACGCCACCGGCTTCGAAATCACCACCAAACCGTCGCGCCGTGTAGACTTTGACATTCTCGGCCGCGACGGCGTCAGCTTGTTCGACCATTGGGCCAATGGCAACCGCACCTTACACGGATTATATAGCCACGGTTTCCCCAACTGGTTCACCATCGGCATCAACCAAAATGGCCTGTCACCGAACATGACCGCCATGTTCGATGATCAGGCAGCGCATATTTCTTACATCATCGACGAAGTGGGCAAGCGCGGGAAAGAGATCGCGGAAGTGACCAAAGAAGCGGAAGACGCTTGGGTTGCGGAGATCAAGAGCCTGCAGATATTGGGCACAAGCTTCCAGGAAGCTTGCACGCCCGGCTACTACAACAACGAAGGCAAACCCAACAGCGGCGGCGGCGCGTTGGGCTTGGAAATCTACACCCCCGGCATCAATGCCTTCAACGCGCTGCTGGCCGCCTGGCGTGACAAAGGCGACCTTGACGGCTTTGAACTGAGCTAAGAAGCGAGCTGCCCTCCGGTGAAATCCAGGGCTATCGCATTTGGCAGTGTTTGGATTTCCCATCCTTCGAGACGCTCGCATGGCTCGCCCTCAGGATGAGGAAATCCGGCATTTCACTTACGCCCTCATCCTGAGGAACCGCCGCAAGGCGGTGTCTCGAAGGACGAGGGCGTCATATGCGATTGCCCTCCGGTGAAACCGGAGGGCATGCCTTACGCGTCCCCCCTTATGGTTTCGGGCACAGCATCCTTACTTCGTAGTCCTTGCACCTATTGTCCGGCTGCTCTGCATTAATGCACCGGCCGCCACGCTTCGTGTCGCAATGGTAAACCTCTCCGGAATCCGCTGAGCTTTCGCCACCGACCACACGGCACTGAATATCGGCAGGTGCTTCGCATCCATTCCCCTGTTTCAGGTGACCGGCGATGTTTTCATAATCCCCTTTGCCGCCCGGGTTGTCGCGATCGAGCCAGGGTGTCCAACTCAACTTCGGTCCGACACATAATCCGAAGACAACATAATCGACGGCTGTATCGTCTTGGACGTGAATATCCACCACGCTCGGCTCGCCGCGGTTACCAATAAGATCCAGGAGTGTTTTGCCCGGCGCGCGCAGCGGCAAATTGGACAGTCTAGATGAATAGTGATTGCCAGATTTCAACCAACCTTTCGACGTCAATTGATTGATACGCGACGCAAAAGCAAACCTTTGCTCGTTGTTTGTGTTGTTGTAGACCGATGCGAGATCGCCGATTTGGATATTGTCGTTGGAGTTGCCGGAGATTGCCCGCATACGGAGCATGACATAACCCGACTTAATATTCGCCGGCAGCTCCGCGTGATCTAGGAAATGCGCATTGGGGCGTGTGGCATCATATCCGACAACGGTCCGGGTCTTGAAATGGTCAAGCCGCGCCACGGCATCCGACAATGCACTGATCTCTTTGTTGCCCCGTGCGAAATTGTCGTTCTTGCCGCGCTGGACCAGAACTTTTCGGTCCCCCGGCGCGCATTGCATGCTGAGGTAAAATTCTTTTGGATTGCCGGCTTTCGACTCATCCAGCTCCATCCGCGCGGCGGCACTGGCACTAAAGGCAATCGATATTGCCGCAAAGCCAAACACAAATTGTTTGATCATGGTGGTTCCCCTTTCCTGATACGCACCTAACAAAATTGGGCCGCCAACGCGGTTTACGCGCGCTGGCGACACGTTCAATTTTGAAGGGTATTAGAAAGTGCCGCCTCACATGATCATGTGAGGCGCATGCATTCTTCATCCCGCAGCCAATCGTGCCGGGGCGGTGCAATCAATGTGTTCTATTGAAACTACGGTGTCACATCGAGGGAGAGCAAGACACGCGTGCCCGGTTTGGCGCCGCCGGAGGCAATATGGAGTTTGGCGCCCAACCGCGCCGCGCGCCGTTCCATATTCTGCAGTCCCTTGCCTCTGCTGCCTCTGATCTCATTCGGATCAAAGCCGACACCATTATCTTGGAGGTAAATTTCCAGCTTCGCTTGGTCATCGGAACGTTTGATGGAGACTTCCAGAAGATCCGCTTGGGAATGTTTGATCGTATTGGCCACAGCCTCCTGCAAAAACCGGAAAACGCTTAACACATCCTCAGCACCCAGCTCAATTTCCTGCACGTCTTCCGTTTCCATCGACCAGTTGAGATTGACGTCGGCTGCTTTGAGCTGGGGTTCAATGCGCGCATGAAACGAATGCATTGCCGCGACAAAATCAGCATTCTCCAGGTCAAGCGAATCGACGATCAGCCGTAAGTCTTGCAAACCGGATTGAAGTTCGGCCTCAAGTTCCGCCGGGTCTACCGACTTGCTCCGCACCCGAACAAGAAGCGATGTAATTTGCCCGCCGATGCCGTCATGGACATCGCGTGTCAGGCGCCCACGCTCCTCCAACAGGATGCGCATACGCTTTTCTTCTTCCAACCGCTGCCTCTGTTCGGCCAAAGCCTGCCGCTGTTCATCGATCACCAGGGCCAAATCTTCCTTTTCCTCCGGGCCGCGCTGATAAAGCGCAAGAGCAAACGATCCAAAAGCCATCAGAAAAAAGGGAACTGGTCCGAAAACCTGGAACAGCCCCCAAAAGTCGATTCCGATTCCCGAAATTGACTTTAAGACGGTATAGCCTATCCAAACTGCCGCCGATGCCAGGACGGTAGCTTCCAAAAAGGGAAACAAGCCTTTCGTCGCATGAACAGATATCCAGAAAAAGCAGAGAGCTAGAAGCGGAGCGAGGAGCACAGTTGTCACGGCGCCGAGCCAGAAACTGTTCAATTCGCCCAACGGCGCCGCCGCTGTTGCGGCAATAACCAATCCTGTGCCGAACTGCCACCAACGGGGAGAAATGGTTTCCCGCGAATTCGTCCATGCTGCACACAAGAAGAGAACGGTAACCGCCGCCAACACACACCAGAGACGGCCGATCGTCTCAATATAGGGCACCAGTGGGGGTATGCCCGGTTGCCCACCGAAATAAACAACAACACAAATATAGCCAAACAGGGCCGAGGTTCGCGCCTTGGGCCGCAAAACCGGTATATCCTGCCAAGCGATCATGGCAATCATAATTGTCAGCACCAGGATTACGGCGCAAAACAACACTGCTTGCCTAAGCGGCGGTTGCAGCATGACCGGCTCTTGTGCATTGCCAGAGCCTGGGCCAATGATGGCGTTTAGAGTTGCCTGCCACAGATTATTTTCCACCAGCAAGAAGACAGCCAGAATAAGAAGCGCCAAGAAAACCAGCGATTGCCGTTTTTCGCCGGACTCGCTCCCAGTGGATTTCCCTGCCGCAGCCGGTTTTCGTTCTTCTTCCTGCAAGGAGTTTCCCGTCCGTCTCAATTTCAGCGCTTGAATACATCCGCCTTATGAGGTTGCATGTCCTTAGAGTTGTAGCAACTACCGAAAACAACATGCAACCAGCGCCTAAGGGGAAAGTTCATGAAGCTGGGTCTTCAAATCTATCTCGGTACAATGTCGCTTATTGTGTTCCTCTACGGGGCCCTTCAGTATTACTACGGTGTGCAATTGGGGGCGGATCCCAATTTACCGCCTGTAGTCAACGCCCCCGCGGACAATCAGATTCGCTACTCAGGAGGCATGTTTATTGGCCTGAGCATGATGATCTGGTGGATCATCCCAAACATCGAAAAGCATACGATTCCTCTACGAATTATCTGTATAACCTTTTTGTTGTCCGGGCTCGGCAGACTAATTTCACTCATACTTGTTGGCCCAGCGATGCAAGTTCAGATTCAAGCGATGGTTATGGAATTTACCGCACCGCTTCTGCTGATTTGGCAACACTACGCCGCAAAGGAAGTTTTGCGGCAAACCCAGTAGGCTATTGCCCCGCCCTATTACGTATTCTCAAAAGACATCACATCATCATGTGGTGCACCGGCTAGGAACTTTGTGCAGGGGTTAGACCTTTAGAAGGCGTACCGGAGAATTCAACATGTCTGAAAAAATTGGCATCCTGGAAGACGATCCGGATCTTCGATTGTGGTTGGAGAGTGTCATAAATGAAAGCGCGGAATTCGAACTCATCTTTTCCGTTGCCACATTGGCGGAGGCCAATCAGAAAATCGCTCATCGGGGGGTGGACGCGTGTCTGGTAGACATCAACCTCCCGGATGGGTCCGGAATTTCGTTTACGGAAGAATTGAAATCCAGCAGCGACACCAAGGTTCTTATATTGACGGTACTGGGTGACCGAAAAAGCGTTTTGTCTGCGCTCAAAGCGGGCGCGGATGGTTACGTGCTGAAAGATGCGCCTGCCGAACAGATCAAACAGCATTTGACCGAAGTCCTGAATGACGCCGCCCCCATCAGCCCTCGCGCCGCGGCGCACTTGTTGCACGCCTTAAGACCTAACCGATCGGGATCAACAGGGGATCAGGATGACAACCAGGAAACCCTGACAGACCGGGAGCACGAGATCCTGCGCTTGTTCGAAAGAGGGCTTTCCTATTTGGAAACGGCGAACGCACTGGGCATCTCCCATAATACGGTGCGGTCCCACGTCAAAACCATATACGGCAAGCTCAGCGTGACATCGCGCAGTGAAGCAATTTTCGAAGCAAGGCAGATGGGGATACTCGGAAACTAGACACACTCTCCGAATTCCAAATCTTGTCTAATCGGCGGAGGCCCCATCTGTCTGCAGGCATTCATTGTTAGACAGCTAGTTTTTTGCCAGACGCATCGGCCCCCGCCTCACGCCCGGCCACTTCATCAAACAAATCTTCATACTGCGGATGGTTTGTGCCCAGCACGCGATCCCAGAAGGTGAAATAGAAGCCGTAATTATACCGGAACGTCCGGTGATGGATATTGTGGTGGGTAGCGGTGAGGAACCATTTGCCAACCGGGTGGCGCGCAAAACCTTTCGGGAAGAATTCGAACCCCAAATGGGCAAGCGAATTCATGATCAGCATGTAATGCACAAAGGCCAGCAAAACGAATATGTGGATCGGCATGACCAAGACCAAAACCACAGCGATGCCGAACTCCAACATGGCTTCCAGCGGGTGAAACGCAAAGGCAGCCCAGGGCGTGGGATTGGTGAAGGTGTGGTGCACCTTGTGAACGCGGTCGTAAACCGGTCCCCAGTGCATCAACCGATGAATAAAATAGAAGTAAGCGTCGTGAATGAGGATGGTGATGAAAAAGCTTCCGAAGAAGTACCACCAGCCATAATCGGCGATGTCCATATAAAGTTGCGACACGCCAATCTCATGAAACCACAAAATGATCAAATCTAACGCTGCAAATACAATCAGTGTTCCGATCGAATACTGAATTTCGCGGGCCACCTGGCCACCGCCGGGCGTCACGTTCTGGATCCGTTTCCGCGCATACCAAGTGGCCAACACGATATGAACCAGGAAAAACGCAAAACCGGCGATCAGAATGTAGCGAATACTGTTACCGAGGAAGGATTCCGCCATCAGTTCGATGAAGTGAGGCATGTCGGTCAACAATGCGGCGAAGAATTCTTGCATCTGCCCCTCCCTCAAACGCGATTGTCATCAAAACGTGGCAGCGACGAAGGCCGGCGCCAAACCTGGGTACGGCAGATGAACATGACGCAGCCATCCACATGCAGCGTATCCTGATCAATGAGTTTAAGTGTTGACCGGTATGTTCGGCCGTCTTCTGGGTTGTAGATCTGTCCGTTTGCTTCGGTTTGCGCACCGTTAGGGACCATCTTGGACAAAATCTGGCGCCCCATAAGCGGCTCCTGCCTCATCTGAGGATCGGGGTTCTTTACATCCAAAACAGGCGTGCCGTCTGCTTCCGTCTCTTCCCATAGCCAGACAATCTTGCCGCAAAACAATGATGGGTCGCGATCACACGCCTTGATCTCAACGACCGACGAGTTTCCAACGGTCGCCCAGGGGCCCAGGAACGTGCCGCCTGACGCAAGTGCCGCCCCTCCAACGACCGGACTGACGACGCAAAAAATCAAGGAAAATGGCAAAAAAGCCAAATAATGCCGACATAGGTTCATCACAACTCTCCTGTGGTTTCGGCCTGGGCAAGGTGCCGCCCAGATCTGGCTCGACCCTATGGAACAGGTGAATTGTGATCTCGCCGGAACCGAAAACGGCTGTTTTCAACGGGAATCGACAGGTATTTTTCAATATCGATCAGAACCTTCGCAGCAGATGACCTGCGGGCGATAACAGTTTTAGCGAAAAGGACCCTTCACCCCATGAAACACAGCTTCATTGCGATTGCGGCCATCGCGACTTTTGCACTGGCAGCCTGCGGAGAACCTGACGACAGCCCAACAGCGGCCGAACAAACAACCACACCGGCGGAAGAACAGGCGACCGAGCCTGCGGCGGAACAAGACGTCGCTGCGGCGTCGGTCGAAGGTCCAGCCGCAACCGATTTGGACAACGGTTTTTGTGTTGGTGCCGGCCCTCAGACACCGCGTGACATCTCAAGCACCGTGGGCACCAATCCGGTCACTTTCGCGCTTGCCCCGCCTTCGACGGAAATGAACTTGTGCAATATCCACACGCACACCAATGCGGAACATAAGGGGCCCGGTTTTAGTGTGTTTGTCAGCGACGAAGAACATGGCGGCTATGCTTGCAACGAAACCGCAAGCCTGACTGAGGCAGAGCTTACGGACCCTGCGGACGGTAAAGGTGCCTTCAAGGCCGTTAAACCCGGCGATACGATCGAAGTGCACTGGGTTCATTCAAGCTGCGATATCAGTCCGGGTGAGGGCCTTGGCTCTTGCCTCAATGACGCTTGCACCGAGCCGGTGCTTCGTGTTGAAGCACAAACCTTCCTGGTGGTGAACGACCCCAATGCGCTCGATTTCAACGAATTCGATTATGCCGGAAGTGCCGTAGACGGATTACACCAGCCAAAGGCGCTGCCCCAAAACACAGGCACGCCGGTTCAGTTCCTTGGATCAACCACGGGCCCGAGCTACACGCAGCAAAAATGCTCGCCGTTCCAAGTAACGTGGAATGTCCGCCCCAATTGCGCCAAGCTTGATATCAGTTCACTCCATGCATGGGCAGAAAGTGGAAATGTGTTTAACGAAACCAAGTCTCATGGCGTAAGGCAGCTTGTCACTGAACCTTCGCTGCTGGCGCCGATCGAGTAAAAGTGGCCAACGATTGAACCTGTTCCGCGGACAAAACGCTACGGCGCCGTCCGCGGACCCTCTCCGGTCAAAACGTTTCCTTCGCCTTCATATCGTCGAAGGGCAACATCACATGAGCGCGATAGCCCGGCCGCTCTTGAAGGCGGGCATACCAGGCCCGCACATTCGGAACATCCGGATGCTCGATCTCAAGGGAGAAATAGCGGAACAAAGCTGTGCCTGCGGGAATGTCCCCAACCGTCAATCTGTCGCCCGCCAAAAATGGCTGGTCCGCCAAATGGGCATCCAGCATCTGGAAATCCTCGACGCAACGCGCCTGCGCATCCTTGATGAAGCCCCAATCCCGTTTCGATTCCGGCGTCCGGTAGAACCCCCAAAAGATATCCATGAAATCGGGCTGCAAACGCGACAAGGACCAATCCATCCACCGGTCCGACAAGGATTGAACAGCCGGGTCAGCCGACCATAGCGAGCCTTCGCCATGCCGGGCCGCCAAGTACCTCAAAATGGCATGGCTTTCCCAAACCACTATGCCGTTATCATCAATAACCGGCACCTTGCCATGAGGGTTCATCGCCCGGAAATCGGGACCATCCAGACCGCCGAAATCGCCGCCGAGCTCCGTATGGTCGTGGTCCAAGGACAATTCGTCCAATAACCACAGGACTTTCTGAACGTTGAACGCGCTGCGGCGCCCCCAGCTTTTGATCATGTATTTTGCTCTTTTTGTTTCGCAGCCGCCGCCAAGGCCTGTTTTCGGAATTCCGTGGGTGTTTGGCCGGTCTCTTCCTTGAAAGCTCTATTGAATGGCCCCAGCGATGCATAACCTGCATCAAGGGCAATCGTCAGCACTTGTTTACGCGCAAGCTCAAGGTTCGACAGGTCCGCTTTCGCGACCGCCAACCGGTATGTGTTCAAATACGCATTGAAATTCTTGAAGCCCATGGACTGATTGATCAGCTTGCGCAATTGGTGTTCGGGGGTGCCAAGCGTTTCCGCCAAGGCACCGATGGTAAGCCCCTCGGTCCGATAGGCTTCGTCCGTTTCCATGGCGCGTTGAAGCTTTTGGTAAAGCGCTTGATCGGCGGGATCGATGGCGACACGTTCGCTGGCAGGTGCTGGTGCCGCCAATTCCACGAGTAAACTGTCCGGCCTCAACGACAAGAGCTGTAGAGTGAGCAGCAACACAATCGCCCATATGGCCACGGCGGCCAAGAGAAGCAATTCGCCGGACGCCTCTTCGTATCCCAAAATGGCAAAAGACAATTCGAAAGAAACGATCACGCCGATCAGCAGCCCCACCGCCCCCACAAAAAGCAATCGGAAAGATCGCCGCCCTTCCAGTAGATCCGCCTCGCGGCCATGCCAAGCCACATAAAGTGCGTGCGACACCATCGTCAAATTCATAATGTCATTGATAAGCGGAAAGAGACCGCCCGCAGGCCCCATGATTTGAATGCTGAAATAAAACTCCGCACTGGACAGTACCAGGACCGTTCCAAGCACCGCCCAATGGAACGGGCGGATCGAAAAACCATCCTCAAACAGCGCAAGCGCGCTGGTCCAGAAGAGCCATCCGATCGGGAACGTCAGGGGGACAAACCAGAGAACGGTGATGGGATGGCGGGCAAACAATGTTCCCGAAGACGCCACCACATAGCCGATGCCGCAGATCGACAGGCCAATAAATAGCCATTTGAACGGTTTGAAGGTTAGGTCCGTAATCATCCGCAGGATGATCAGGACTTGGAGGCCAACCGTGGCAAAACGAAAGAGCAGATTAAGGGTTTCAATTCCGGACATGGGGCAAACCTACCGGGTTTGCCCCACTGCGCAAGGGTTTAGACGGAGGTGCTACTCCGGATCGGCAACCTTCAGGATCAGCTTGCCGAGATTCTTGCCTTCGAACAGGCCGCGCAATGTGGCCGGCGCATTTTCAAGCCCGTCGACGATGTGCTCTTCGAAGTGAATCTTGCCTTCTTGCACCCATTTGGCCAGGTCCTGGATGGCTTCCGGGAAGCGCGCCGCATAGGTCAGCACAAGAAAGCCTTCCATACGCGCCGAATGCAAGATGAGGTTCATATAATTCTTGGGCGGATGATCCGTGCCCCAAGAATGATAGCCGCTGGAGATCCCGCCGCACACAACGATGCGCGCACCATCCGCCAGGTTCAAAAGGGCCGCATCGAGAATTTTGCCACCCACATTATCGAAATAAACATTGATCCCGTTGGGGCAAAGTTCTGCGAGCTTTGCGCGCACATCATCTTTCTTATAGTCGATCGCGGCATCGAAGTTTGCTTTCGATGTCAGCCAATCACATTTTTCCGGACCACCCGCGATGCCGATCACCCGGCATCCTTTGATCTTGGCAATCTGCCCGGCAACAGAGCCCGTCGCCCCTGCCGCACCGGACACCACAACCGTGTCGCCCTCTTTGGGTTGACCGATTTCCAGCAAGCCGAAATACCCGGTCAATCCGGTGATTCCGAAAATGCTCATATTGTGCGTAAGCGGATAATCTCTCGAAAGTTTCTGAAGCGGGAAAACACCGTCCGGCTTCGCCGCAACATAGTCCTGCCAGGAAAGCGTTCCTTGCACCACGTCGCCCGCCGCAAAATCCGGATGGTTCGATTGGACCACCTGGCCAATGCCGCCAGCCCGCATGGGCTCGCCGATCTGCACCGGCGGCACATAGCTTGGCACATCGTTCAACCAGCCACGCTGGGTGGGATCGAAAGACAAATAAAGGGTCTTCAAGAGAACCTCTCCGTCACCCGGATCGGGAATTGCGCCATCGCGTTTTTCGAAAATGTCGTCGGTGACATCCGTTTCCGGACGCTTGACCAAAACATATTGGCGATTGTTCTCGTTCATTTCTCTCTCCCGCTTTCCGGTGTTTTGTTGAAGATATCGTTGGTTAGTTTTGAAAAGGAAATAAGGCCCTGTGGCAAGGCGTCAACGGTGAAAATCATGCCGGAATGGATTGGATTTGCGGCGAATTCGTCAAAAGTAGAACACGCGAAATCAACCAAGTAATAAATAAACGTGACAGCATGCATCTATCCTTTGCGTAAGACCAAGACGCTGGCACAATGGCGTCCAACAGATATCCAAACATAGAAAGAGGACGCCATGGATTTCGATATCCCAAAGAACGTTAGCGACTATCTGAAAGTGCTCGACGATTTTATCGAGCGGGAGATCAAGCCGCTGGAACAGCAAGACGACAATATTCGTTTTTTCGATCACCGGCGGGAAGACGCCCGAACCGATTGGGACCGCGACGGCCTGCCCAATGAAGAATGGGAAAACCTGCTTCGCGAAATGCGCCGGCGGGCGGATGCGGCCGGTCATTTGCGCTTTGCCTTGCCGGCGGAATTCGGCGGACAGGACGGCGGCAATCTGGCCATGGCCATTATCCGCGAACATCTGGCAGCGAAAGGTCTTGGCCTGCACAATGATTTGCAGAACGAAAGTTCAATCGTCGGCAACTTCCCCACCGTTTTGATGATGCGCGACTTCGGCACGGAAACCCAGAAAACGAAGTTCCTCGAAGGCATGATCACCGGCGAGTACCGCATGGCGTTCGGTCTGACGGAACCGGATCATGGTTCCGACGCCACCTTCATGGAAACCCGTGCCGTCAAAGATGGCAATGGCTGGCGTATCAACGGCGCCAAAATGTGGAACACCGGTGTCCATGTGGCGAATTACGACATGATCTTTGCCCGCACCAGCGGCGAAGACGGCAGCGCGCTCGGCATTTCATGCTTCCTGGTGCCGACCGATTCCGAGGGCTTCAAGGTCGAGGAGTATTACTGGACATTTAATATGCCCACGGATCATGCCCATGTGTCCTTGACCGACATCTGGGTGCCCGATGAGGCGCTGTTCGGCGAAGAAGGTCAGGGCCTGGCCCTTGCCCAGCATTTTGTGCACGAGAACCGCATTCGTCAGGCAGCTTCAAGCTTGGGCGCCGCTCAGTTCTGCATCAGCGAATCCGTGAAATACGCTCAAGAACGCAAACCGTTCGGCAAGGCCTTAGCCACCAACCAAGCTATTCAGTTTCCATTGGTGGAATTGCAGGCGGAAGCGGAAATGCTGCGCACTTTGATCCACAAGACCGCGTGGATTATGGACCGGGACGGCCATTTCTCTGTTTCCGATAAAGTATCCATGTGTAATTACCGGGCGAACCGCCTGTGCTGCGATGCCGCCGACCGGGCGATCCAAACCCATGGCGGCATGGGCTATTCACGCCACAAACCGTTCGAGCATATCTACCGCCATCACCGGCGCTACCGCATTACGGAAGGGTCGGAAGAAATCCAGATGCGCCGTGTCGCCGGATACATGTTCGGCTTCATGAAAGGGCAAGCGCCTAAGGGCGTGACCAAAATCCAACCGAAGGCGGCCGAATGAACGCACCACAGGGCGAACTTGAAGCAAAACTAGCGGCACTCGTGAAAGCACGGGTGCCGGGGTGCCAGGGGCTCAAACATTTTGAGCGCCTGTCCGCCGGTGCCAGCCAGGAGACTTATGCGTTGGTGGTGGAAACCGCCGACGACGACGTCAAACTGTGCCTGCGCCGGGCGCCGGGCGGTGAAAATACCGATGACCTTGAAGGCCGCCCAGGATTACGGGTGGAAGCGCAGCTCATCAAACTGGCGGGTGACGCAAACGTCCCGGAACCCAAGATCCTGCATGTGCTTGATGAAGAAGACGATCTGGGCGACGGCTTCCTCATGGAATGGCTGGATGGCGAAACCCTAGGCGCGCGTATTCTGCGTGCGGAGCATTTGGCCGATGTGCGCCCGAAACTTGCGCGCCAATGCGGCGAGATCTTGGCCCGTATCCATCAGCTCGATTTGTCCGCCACCGGCCTCGACCGTTCGCTTCAGGTGGTTCAGGCGGGCGAACTCATCGATCTCAACTGGGACCGTTATAAAGAATTCGAAACACCCCAGCCGATGATCGACTACGCGGCACGTTGGCTCAAAGAACATGTGCCAACCCCTGTGCCGCCTGCCCTTGTTCATGGGGATTTTCGCAATGGCAACCTGATCATCGCCGAAGATGGTGTGCGCGCCGTGCTCGATTGGGAATTGGCCCATTTGGGCGATCCCATGCGGGACCTTGGCCATCTGTGCACAAATTCCTGGCGGTTCGGACAGAGCGACCTGCCCGTGGGCGGCTTCGGCACCTATGAGGATCTGTTTGCAGGATATGAATCCGTCACCGGACAGCCCATCGATGCGGACCGTGTCAAATTCTGGGTTGTCTTTGGATCGTTCTGGTGGGCCATTGGCTGTCTCGGCATGGCCGATCACTTCCGTAACGGACCGGACGGCTCCATCGAACGCGCCGCCATCGGACGCCGGTCTTCCGAATGTCAGGTGGATTGCGTGAACCTCATCATCCCCGGCCCTGTGGACGTTGTTGAGGCGGTGGACCTGTCCGGATCCCTCGATATGCCGAGGGCGGATGAGCTCATTGCTGGTGTGCGCGACTATCTGCGCAACGACGTGATGACCGAAACCCAAGGCCGCATCAGCTTTATGGCGCGCGTTGCGGGCAATGCCCTCGACATCGTTCTGCGCGAAGCCGCCATGGGGCCTGCGGCCCGCGACCTGGAAAGCAAAGGTCTTGAAAAGATCCTCGGCAAGAAAGGCGACCTTGAGATCTTGCGCTGGGATCTGGTGCGGGCGCTCCGATCAGGTGACATGCCGCTCGACGAACCAGGCCTTGCGGACCATTTACGCCAGACCGTGGTCAACCAGATCGCCATCGACCAGCCGAAATATTCCGGGTTTAAGACGGCGGTCAATTGGTCGGAGGGCGGATGACGAGCCCCCTGAGTGTCATCCCGGACACGTTGCAGCATGAAATGCTGCTACGTAGATCCGGGATCCACATAGCGGCAGTTAAATAGACCCCGGATCAGCACCGCATCACTTCCGTGCTGCGGCGCATCCGGGGTGACATGTTACTTTCCCTTAAATACTGGCGGGCGTTTTTCAAGAAAGCTGGCAACACCTTCCTTGTGGTCTTCCGTTTCAAACAGAACCCCCAAAGTTTGGCTCACCCAAGTACCGATCTCATGCACATCACCGTATGTGGCGCGGCGCAGCCCTTCTTTGAGGTAGCGCAAGGCAAGCGGCGGGTTCACCGCGATACGTTCCGCCATGGATACCGCTTCGGCCTGCAATGCATCGTGAGGCACCACCTTGCTCACCAGACCGATTTCTTTGGCTTCTTCCGCTGAGATGACGTCCCCCGTGAACAAAAGCTCTGCCGCCTTGGAACGTCCGACCACTTGCGGCAGGCGCCAAATGCCGCCCACATCGGTTACGAGCCCGCGTTTGATGAAAATTTCACCGAATTTCGCCTGGTCCGACGCGATGCGAATGTCGGCGAAGAGCGACAATTCCATGCCCCATCCCACGGCGGCACCGTTCACCGCCGCAATCACTGGGCGGTCGCAATTGAGGATGAGTTCCGCCGCAGGCGTGGGCCCAGGCCGCACGGATTGCAGGCGCCGAACCGATGCCTCGCGTTCCGCCCCCGCCATGATCTCCCGCACATCATCACCCGAACAAAAAGCAGGGTCCGTGCCGGTCACCACAACACAGCGAACGTCTGTATCCGCCTGAATGTGCTTGAAGGCGGACTCGAGTTCCGAATAGGCCCGGCGGTTCAGCGCATTGCGCCGCTCCGGCCGGTTGAGCGTGACTGTGGCGATGTGATTATCGACCGAATAGAGAAGCGTCTCAAATTCAGCCGGGTCGATGACCGCCGCCATCGGACTTAACGCTTGTCGAATGCAAGGTGTAAGTGCTCCATGCCGCGCAGCAGCACATTCGGCGAATGGCGGAAATCATTCTTGCCGTCCACAAAACGCCAGTTCTTTGTACGGTCGAACAATGTGCGGAAGGCCACCTTCATTTCCTGGCGTGCCAAGGAATTGCCGATGCACGTGTGAATGCCCATACCGAAGGCCAAATGGCTGCGGGCGTTCTTCCGGCGAATATCGAAAGCTTCGCCATCGGCAAATTCATCCGTGTCGCGGTTGGCCGCCCCATATTTGACCATGAGCATCGACCCTTTCGGGATCTTGATGCCCCCCAGTTCCGTGTCAGCCGTGACCACCCGGTACATATTATTCGTGGGCGTCAGCATACGGAGGGTTTCTTCGATCATGTTCGGGATCAACTCGTAATCCGCATAAACAGCTTCCATCTGATCCGGATGCGTGATCAGCAGATACATGGCTTCCGTGATGGCTTTCGCCGTGGTCTCGTTACCGGCCACCAGCAATTGCTGAAGGATCGACAGCTGCTCCGACGTATCAAGGCCGCGCGGATCGCCTTCATCCTCAAGCGTCACTTGCGTCAGGTCTGAGATGATATCGTCCGTCGGGTTGGCCGACTTTTCTTTCAGCTTCGCAGCGAAATAGTGCTGGAATTCCACAATGTCGCGCTGCGCCTGAAGTTGGCGTTCTTCGTCGGCCATCATACTGAGCTGCGCGATGAAGCTGTCTGACCATTTGCGGAATTTCTTCCGGTCACTGATGGGCACACCAAGCTGTTCGGCAATGACGATCAACGGCAGCAATTGTCCGAATTCGGACAGCATTTCCACTTCGCCTTTGTCGATAAATCCATCGATAATTTCGTTGACGATCGTTTCGATCCCGGCGTCCATTTCGGCAACGCGCTTGGGCGAGAAAGCCTTATTCACCAGTTTGCGGTAGCGCGTATGTTCCGGCGGGTCCGCCGTCAGCATCGTATCTACCGGCGGGTACCCTTCAGCGGCAATATCCGCCAGCTTCTTCTGATGCGGGCTTTCATCGTTGCGCAACGCCAGTCCGAACTTGTTCGAGAACAAAGTCGGATTGCGCACCACGTCACAGACCAATTTGTAATTCGACACCAGATACATGCCCGTTGTCGGGTCCTGGAACACCGGCGCTTCTTCGCGCAATTGCTTCCAGTAGTGGAAAGGGCATTCCATCAAATCCGGATCGAAAGAATTATATTCTTCGAGCTTTTTGACTTCAGGTGGTGTCGGTGCCTCAGCGATGCTCATGAGCCTCCCTCGTCTATAGGTGTTTCCCGTTTTTTTGGAACACTAGCCCCATCTTCAAGGGACCACCAAGCGATTTCCGCAACAGCGGGTTAAGTTTGCAAGTGGGGTCCGGAGATGCGCAGAATTTTGTGCATTTCTGCGTCGCGTTTTGAACTATTTGGAGAGCCGCGATACGTTTGCTCAAAACCATTGAAAGGGCGGGTGATGGGCACATCAATAACCGATCTCAATTGGGACGATCTTTCGCAGAATGGCTTTGCGACCATACCGGGCGTCCTTTCCGTCGAGGAGGCCGGCACACTCACCAGGACGCTCTGGCGCGCGGCGGAAAAAAGCCGCGAACGCGGTGACCCCACCTATGTAAGTGTTCTTGACCCCAACGATAAAAATGTACGTGTGTTCGACCTGATCGCACTCGACCCGGCGTTCGGCGACCTCATACAACATCCCGTCGCAACCACTTTCGCTGCCCGCCTATTAGGCGATGATTTCATCGTCTCGAATTTTACGGCAAACATCGCGCGGCCGGGCAGCGGTTCCATGTTGCTGCATTCGGACCAAGGGATTGTCGTGCCAGAGCCCTGGCGCACACCATGGTCGCTCAATATCATCTGGTGCCTAAGTGATATGTATGCGGAGAATGGCGCCACGCGCTACGTGCCGGGCAGCCACACCTATGAATGTGCGGCAGACCTGCCGGAAGACATCGAAGAGCGCTTGGTTTCCTTTGAAGCAAAAGCCGGGTCCGTGATCGTCATGGATGGGCGCGTCTGGCACACATCGGGCGCCAATGTCACGAAAGACCAAGACCGGCCTTTGCTTTTCGGCTACTACTGCAAACCCTTTGTACGCCCCCAATGGAATTTTTCGGAAGCCCTGTCCGAGGACCAGAAAGCGCGCTTCTCCCCGGAAATGCGCAGGCGGCTTGGACTTGAGCGGGGCGCAAATTTAGGGACGTTGTAGACCGCTGCTTAAGGCGGAGCGGATTAATCCATTCGTGTTCGGAGCCGCCCCATTTTGTCATCCTCGACAGCGCCGACAGGCGCGTGATCGAGGATCCAGTATCCCGTGCTGTTATTGTAGCGCCGAGGTGTTACCGCTCCGGCACAGAGTACTGGATCCCCGCCTACGCGGGGGACGACATTGTAGTTCGGTCCCGTTCGCGACACCCCACCAATCGCGCAAAAACACAAACTTTCCAAATACCCGCTCATCCCGGTCGCGTTCACGCGAACCGGGATCTTAGAGCATACTATTCGAAGATCCCCGCTTCCGCGGGGATGAGCGAAGAACTTTACAATCTATCGCGGCGGCCGCTGTGACGAACGCGGCTTGCGTTTTTCTTTACGCAAGTCCTTCACTTGTTTTTTCTCCGCAGGCGTCATTTTTTCGATGGTGGCCGAAAATGCGTCCGGATGGATGTCGCCCACATGTTTCAGCACGAAAGCCAGTGCTTTGTCTGGATACACATTGTAGGTCTCGCGCAATGTCCAGCCCACCCCCTTTTGCACATAATAGTCGTCATCGCCCAACAATGCCTTCACCAGAGGTAATACTTTGCCCACCGGCGGATGCTTTTTATGAAGCGCCGCATAGCAAAACAGCCCTACCACGGACTGACGACGCCGCCAGGGGTTTTCATCCGTGTTCCATTCTTTATACGTTGGATGCAACAGCCCAGGCTTCTGGGCATACATATAGGAATAAGCTTTCGACACTTCGTCGGACTGGTCCCAACAATTCATTGTGTCGGGCCACGCCTTGATGACGGACCACACATAGTCCACATCCGGTATGGGTTTGAGGGAACCTAGATAGAAGCCCGCCTGCATTTTTCCTTCATGGGTGCGGGCATTGTGCCAAACGAAATCCCATATTGGCAGTTGGACTTCTAATGACTCCTCTGAGAACGAGTACCCCTTTTTCATTGCTGCGCGTTGTTGCGGTACCGTCAAACCCAGCATGGGCATTTTCACCTTCATGAAAAAGGCACGCTCCTCCGCCTTGTTTTTCGGGATACCTTTGGCAGCCTTTCTCAGCCGCGCTTCCACCTCGTCCAGATGATCTTGATACGTCATATTAGGTTTTGAGGTGACCTTCCGCTTTGAGCCAATTTACAGATTGCCGCAACGCATCCGCCAAAGGCGTCAGCTCCAACCCCAATTCGGTGCGCGCTTTCGAATTATCGAAGGACATAGGTGTTCCCGCCACACGAACGCCTTCGAGCGGCGCGATGGGCGGTTTGCCCGTAACATTGTCCGCCATAAACTCCGAAACCACCCCCACAGCATAAGAAAGCCAATAGGGCACCTTGCGCTTCGGCATTGGCCTGCCTGTAATCTGTTCCAGCAATTCAAGCACCCGGCCGAGGCGCACATTTTCTCCGCTGAGAATATAGCGCTCGCCCACGCGGCCTTTTTCAGCAGCCAATATGTGGCCCGCCGCCACATCCTGCACCGCGATCAGATTAAGCACGCAATCAAGATAGGCCGGGGTCGATCCGTCCACGAACCCTAAGATCATTTTTGTGGGCGGCGTAAAACTCACATCCCCTTCGCCGACGGGGACCGTGGGATTTACGATCGTGATCGGCAAACCCTTATCAATGGCCTCGCGGGCCGCCATGTCCGCCCGCATCTTCGACCGGCTATAATGCCCCGGCAACGCGTCCAGATCCGGCAACGGACTTGTTTCCGAAATAGGCTCGGTCGAATGGTCCTTATAGGATTTGAGAATCGTTTCGGTGGATGTCACCACGATACGCTCCAAATCGCAGCCCGCCGCCACCGATAAAACATTATGGGTACCGCCGAAATTGACCTCCGAAAGTTGGGCTTTATCGCGGGCCCACAAATTCGGATTGGCCGCCAGGTGAAACAGGCGGTCGGCGCCCTCCAAAACGTCTTTGACAGCGCTACCATCGAGAATGGAGCCGGGCCGGTATTCCACCTGGGAAAGCATGCCTGCGCCCGGCGGATTAAGATCGAGCACGCGCACCACATCGCCCTGCGCGACCAGTTGCCGCACAACATGGCTACCAATAAATCCGCTTCCCCCTGTTACGGCTGAGACCCGGCCACCCATCGCAATTCTTTGAAGTTCCTATTATTGTCGTTTTGGCGCGCTGCGGCTTTAAACCTGCGCGAAAATCGCCTATCGAGTGCGATTAACGTAAAGATCCATCGAGATCAAACTGAATTCCTGCCTGGCGGGTCATAACTGATCCCGGGCTTTGTGAGACCGACATCGCGATGACACAAAAAGAGCCAGAAGGCCCAAGGCTGTTTCACCCCTTAAGTGGTTGCAATGTGACCACCCTGTTGAACGTGCTGACCACCAATGGCGCGCTGCCCACCAATCGGCTGCCCCATGCGGCGGTCGCCAGCTTGGCAACGCTTGGCCGGTTCCCGTTTTACACGCTTGAGAAGCTGTATGTGGAGTTTCTGAAGAATCGGCGCCCGCCCATGAAGCCGCCCATCTTCATTGTCGGCCATTGGCGCGGCGGCACCACGCATCTCTACAATGTGATGGTGAAGTCCGACACATTCGGCTTCGTCCCCCCACTGGCCACCGGCCTGCCCTGGGACTTGTTGGGCATTGCCACAATCTTCCGGCCGTTCCTGGAAAAGGCACTGCCCGAAGACCGCTTCATCGACAATGTGCCGGTCAAACCCGATAGTCCGCAGGAAGACGAAATCGCGCTGGCCAATATGACACCCCTGTCTTTCTATCACGGCCTCTATTTTCCCACGAAGTTCGAGGAGAATTTCAATCGCGGCGTTTTCTTCGATGGATGCACGCAAAAAGAAATCGACGATTGGAAAAAGATCTTCATCTATTTCATGGAGAAGATGTCGCTGCATCAGGGCGGCAAGCAGCTTCTGATTAAGAACCCCACCTATACGGCGCGGGTGAAGATGCTGCACGAAATGTATCCCAACGCGAAGTTCATCCACATTCACCGGAACCCTTATATGGTGTTCCCCTCCATGAAAAATTTCTACGTGAAATTGTTCAAGGAGCTGGCGCTTCAGCCATACGAGCATGTGGACATAGACGATTTCGTTTTGAAGACGTATCCGCGCGTCATGGGCGCTGTGCTGGAAGACAGCAAAGCGCTGCCGGAAAACAAATTCATCGAGATCAGTCACGAAGACATGGAACAAGACCCGTTGCCGGTTTTGGAACGGGTCTACACGCAGCTCGAAATGCCCGGCTTCGAAGACGCGAAACCAAAATTCGAGGCGTATCTCGCGTCGGTGCAGAACTATCAGAAAAACAAATATGCCTACCCCGAGGAAATCACGAAGCGCGTTGAGGACAATTGGGGCTCATTCATCGACCGCTGGGGCTACGCCCCGCCTGCTTGAATCTATCAATTCGTCATCGCGAGGAGCGATCAGCGACGACGCGATCCAGAGCGACACGCTCCGAACAAGCGGCTCTGGATTGCTTCGCTCCGCTCGCAATGACAATTGTGGTATAATCAAGACATGAAAATGCCAGCTGTCTACATCATGGCGAGCGCTCGCAATGGCACCTTGTACACGGGTGTCACGTCCAATCTACCTGGTCGCACCTATCAACATCGCGAAGGTCTTGTAGAGGGTTTCTCTAAGAAATATGGATGTAAGTTGCTGGTCTACTTTGAAACTTGCGAGGAAATGACTGGCGCTATTCTGCGAGAGAAACAAATCAAAGCTGGATCAAGAACAAAGAAAATTGAACTCATCGAATCCCAAAACCCTACCTGGCAAGATCTATTCGAAGAGATCACTTGAAACGTCATCGCGAGGAGCGATCAGCGACGACGCGATCCAAAGCAACACGTTCCGAACAAGCGGCTCTGGATTGCTTCGCTCCGCTCGCAATGACGCTCTCAATAGCGCCCACAGGTAAGGAGGTTAGTCGTGGAAGATTCTCCTACCCCACACTTGCCCTTTGTGCGGCACCGCCTTCGAAGCGCCCGACGATACCGGCGGAAACCTCTCGCGCCACGCGGTCCATCTCAAACACCGCATCAAGATTTTCGATAGCTTGAGAATTGATGGCGCTGAGCGTTGCCTCAACGGTCTCCGCAATTTGCGTGAACAAAATCCGCTCGTTAAGAAACGCGTCCACAGCGATCTCGTTGGCTGCATTGAGAATGGTGGGAGCGCTGCCCCCTTCTTCCAAAGCCGAACGCGTCAGCCGCAAAGCCGGAAAGCGCTTCGGGTCCGGATCTTCAAATGTCAGCTCCCGGACTTTCGCAAAGTCGAGACGTTCCACCGGTGCATTCATGCGTTTGGGCCAGGCCATGGAATAGGCGATGGGCGTGCGCATATCCGGGCTGCCGAGTTGCGCCAACACCGAGCCATCCACATAAGCCACCATGCTGTGAATGACCGATTGCGGGTGGACCAATATGTCGATCTGTTCGGACGGCATGTCGAACAAATAATGGGCCTCAATCAGCTCGAGGCCCTTGTTCATCATGGTGGCGGAATCGACGGAGATCTTTGCCCCCATATCCCAGTTTGGGTGGGCCACCGCCTGTGCCACTGTCACATCGCGCATTTCGTGAAGTTCACGGGTGCGCAAGGGACCGCCGGACGCCGTCAAAATAATCTTCTCGATCGTGTCAGGCTGGCTGTCTTCGAACACCTGGAAAATTGCGTTGTGTTCGGAGTCCACCGGCAACAGGGTCACGTTGTGCGCATCAAGTTCGGCTTTGAAAAAGTCGCCCGCGCAGACAAGCGTCTCTTTGTTGGCGAGCAAAATGGTGGTGCCTTGGCGGACCGCGGCCAGCGTCGGCGGCAGCCCCGCAGCCCCGACAATCGCGGACATAACCATATCCGCCGGTCGTGCCGCAGCCTCTGCGACGGCATCATTTCCGGCAGCCGCCTCGATGCCCGACCCGGCCAGAGCTTCCTTCAGCTCACCGTAAAGGCTCTCATTGGCAATCACGGCCACTTTGGCGCCAACCTCTTTCGCTTGCGCCGCCAATTCCTGGACGCGGGTTCCTGCGGTAACGGCTTCCACCACAAAGTCCTGTGGGTTGCGCTTCACCAGATCCAGCGTGCTGCACCCGATCGACCCGGTACTGCCAAGAATGGTGAGTTTTCTTGGCCCCGCTGAGCGATCCTGTGTGCCTGACGCCGATGCTGACATACCTGTTAACCCTAACTTCGATTCCCCGATTGGCATCGACTATAGAACACGGGATCGGCGCTGGGGCAAAATCTGCATGATTCTTGAGGCCTGTGCCTTTTTGCCCACGGCCATGTTAGGGGGTGGCCAACAAAAACGTATACCGACTTTCTCAAACCTTGTCTTTTCATGTATAACGGCCTCTATATATTTTGGGGTGACAAGAACAGACAGTATTCAACAGGACAGACATGGCCGGATACGTGGTTTTTCTTACGGTCCTTTCTCTGGGGGCCTGGGTTTATTTGGTTTTCTTTCGGGGTAGCTATTGGCGCGTTGGCGAAACGCTGCCAAGAGAAGCCGCGTCGCGTGAACATTGGCCAAGCGTCGTAACGATCGTTCCGGCACGGAACGAGGCCTCTGTGATCAATACAACGGTGAAGGCACTGCTCAAGCAGGACTATCCCGGCAAGCTCAAGATCATGGTGGTGGACGATCAAAGCCGCGACCGGACCGGCAAAGTGGCCATGCGGGCAGCGGAAGCGTCCGAAAGCCCGATCGGATTTTCCGTCATGGCGGGCTCGCCGCCTCCCGCGGAGTGGACCGGCAAACTCTGGGCCCTGTCCCAAGGGGTCACCAAAACCACCCAATCAACGCCGGACGCGGATTACTACTGGTTTACGGATGCGGATGTGGTGCACAGCAAGTCCTGCCTGCGCCGCCTGATCCAAAAAGCGGAAGACGGCGATCAGGATTTGGTATCGCTGATGGTGAAGCTCGAATCGAAAGGCATCTGGGAGCTACTGCTGATCCCGCCATTCGTCTATTTCTTCAAAAAGCTCTATCCCTTCGAATGGATCGCCGATCCGTCGAAGAAGACAGCGGGCGCCGCCGGCGGCTGCCTGCTCGTCCGCAAGACGGCCCTGGAAAATGCGGGCGGCATTGAATCGATCCGCAACGCCCTGATCGACGACTGCACATTGGCGGACCGCATCAAGAAATTCGGACGACCGGACGGCGGAAAAGTGTGGTTGGGCCTCACCGCGCGGTCGAAGAGCATACGGCCCTATAGTGGCTTGAGCGGCATTTGGCGCATGGTGGCGCGCACCGCCTATACACAGCTGGACTATTCGCCCCTGAAACTGTTGGGCACGGTTTTGGGCATGTTTGTGGTCTACATGGTTCCGCCGCTCGCCGTCGCCTCTTGGCCACTGCATCAGAGCGATATCGGGCTCTATTTGGGGGGCACCGCCTGGCTGCTCATGTCCTATACGTTTTGGCCCACCTTGCGGCTTTACAGCATGCCCATTTGGCTGGCTCCCAGCCTGCCCATTGCGGCGGCTTTCTACACGCTGATGACCATCGATTCCGCCTTCGCCCATTGGCGCGGCAAAGGGGGCGAATGGAAAGGCAGGACACAAGCCGCCCATTAGTGTATGGGTTCACCCGTAATGACGGTGGCGGAAAGCAAAGACAGCACGCTCGTCGCAACGGAAGTGGAGACGGCTTCCGGCAAAGGCGCTGGCGACGAGAATTTTCCCGTAGGATCCTTCCTGCTGCCAAAACATCTGCGCCCGCATGTGGCGGACTTTTACGCCTTTGCGCGGGCCGCTGACGATATCTCCGACAATCCGGACCTGGCCCCTGATGATAAGATCAACAGGCTGGACCTTTTCGAAGCTGGCCTCAAAGGCGAGTTGCCGGATCATCCCGGTTTGGACAAGGCTTACAAAGCACGTGCTTCGTTAGAGGAACTCGGGATCGGCGTGCAGCACGGGGTCGATTTGCTGGCCGCTTTCAAACAAGACGCCAAGAAGAATCGATACTCGGATTGGGCGGATCTGATGGGGTATTGCGAGCTGTCCGCCAATCCGGTGGGCCGGTATTTGCTCGATATTCATGGCGAAACCAAAGGCCTCTACCCCGCGTCCGATGCCTTGTGCAGCGCGCTTCAGGTGATTAATCATCTGCAAGACGTTCAGAAAGACTACCGCGACATGGACCGCGTCTATGTGCCTCAAGATTGGCTGGGCGAAGCAGGCCTGACCGTCGAGGCGCTCAATAGACCTTCGGCGGATCTGGCCTTGCGGCGGGTGCTCGACAAATGCCTTGAGGGGGTAGACAGGTTGCTCGATCAGTCCCGGCCCTTGGCGCGCCACATGAAAAGCAAAAGCCTCGCAATGGAAACGGCCGCCATACAGGCTTTGGCGGAAACTCTGACCAAGCGGCTATGGCTTCAGGACCCTCTGGCGGTACGTGTGGAACTCAAAAAACCAGCCTTTTTGTGGCTGGCGGGCCGCGCTGCCCTCTCCGAATGGGGAAAACGGCTGGTTGGTCAAACACCACCGCCATTGCAGGCAGAGGGCCACGGCTGATAAAGTCCCGCGACTTCGGGGCAAAACAATAATCTTATGGCGCAAACATCTGACGCATTGAACATGTCCATGGCCGACGATCTGGCTTACGTGAAACAGGTCGTGGAAAAATCCGGCACGTCTTTTCTCGCAGGCATGAAGGTTCTGCCGAAAGAACGCCGCGACGCCATGTTCTCGATCTACGCCTTTTGCCGCGAAGTGGACGATATCGCCGACGAACCGGGCGATTTGGGCGAGCGGCGCAAAGCCATTCAAGAATGGCGTGAAGAAATCGACAATCTGTACGCTGGCACACCGACCCGCGAAATCACCAGAGCGCTTAAACAGCCAGTGGCGGATTACGATCTGCCGAAGGAAGAGTTTCTGGCCGTCATTGACGGCATGGAAATGGACCTGGAGCGCGACATGCGCGCGCCGGTCATGGAAGATCTGGTGGCCTATGTGCGCCGTGTGGCTGTGGCGGTTGGGCTGCTGTCGGTACGGGTCTTTGGCGCGAAGGGCGAAGAGGCCGACCGCATCGCCTTTTCATTGGGCGAAGCCTTGCAGTTCACGAACATCCTGCGCGACCTGCAGGACGATTTGGAACTAGGACGGCTTTATCTGCCCAAAGAGTATCTGGAAAAGCACGGCATTACAGAGACCGATCCAGCCGCCGTGCTGAAACACCCGAACTTGCCCTTGGTCTGCCAAGACTTGGCCGTTGTGGCCCGCGAGCGGTTCCGGGAAACCCGGAAGATACTCTCCGAAACCAAACAGCGTCGCGCCTTGCGCCCGTCCATCTTGATGATGGAAGTCTATGAACGCACGCTCGACAAACTAATTGACGCCAATTGGCAGAATATTGAAGAGCGCGTGTCCATATCAACAGCGGCCAAGCTTTGGATTCTGCTGCGTCACGGGCTTTTCTAATCTATGGCAACTGTTCACGTCATTGGCGCGGGCCTTGCCGGACTTGCGGCGGCCGTTCGCCTGACCTCGCGCGGCCATCAGGTCACCGTCTATGAAGGCGCGGGTCATGCGGGGGGCCGGGCCCGTTCCTATTTTGACGATCAGCTTCAAATGATGATCGACAATGGCAACCATCTCTTGATGAGCGCCAATCACGAAGCCCTGTCTTATCTGAAAATGATCGGTGCGGAAGACTCGCTGGAAGGGCCGGACGAAGCCGTATTCCCCTTCTTTGACGTGCGCACCGGACAGCATTGGCGCGTGGAACCAAACAAGGGGCTTATTCCCTGGTGGATCTTCGACAAATCCCGGCGCGTGCCGGGCACACGCCCAACGGATTACCTTTCCATTGGAAAATTCGCCCTCGCCGGTGCGGGCAAGACCGTGGACGATTTAGTCACGCGGGATCACCCGCTCTATGAGACCTTCTTCGAACCTTTTACGGTCGCCGTCTTAAACACATCGACCGCCAAGGGCGCCGCCCCCCTGTTGTGGAATGTCCTGATACGGACCTTTGCAAAAGGGGCAGATGGGTGCCGCCCGCTCGTCGCCCGCGAAGGCCTCTCCCAGTCCTTCGTGGACCCGGCGCTTGAATTTATCGAAACCCATGGCGGACAAGTTCAATTCAATCGGCGCTTGCGGGAAATTTCTCATGACGGCACGACGATCCAAAAACTGCGGTTCTCGAAGGACGACGTAGAGGTCGCCCCCGACGATCACGTGGTGTTGGCCATCCCGCCAGTTCCTGCCCAAAGTGCGTTACACGGACTTTCAGTCCCCACGAAATTCAACGCCATCGTCAATGCCCATATGAAGTTACCGCCGCACAACCGGCCCAATGAGTATCAACTATTGCTGGGAATCATCGGGGGCACGGCAGATTGGATCTTCAGACGGGGAGACATCGTAAGCCTCACGGTCAGCGCTGCGGACGATTTGGCGGAGAAAAGCGCCGACGAGATAGCAGATGCTTTATGGCAAGATACCGCGAAAGCGCTGAATTTAGATGTATTTGACAAGCCCGCCATACGCGTCATTAAGGAGAAGCGGGCCACATTTGCGCAAACACCGGATCAAATTGCTTTGCGGCCCAAAACGAAAAGCGCGTGGCGCCATCTTTGGCTCGCGGGCGACTGGACCGATACCGGCCTGCCCGCCACCATCGAAGGGGCCATCACCTCGGGGTTTCGCGCCGCCGATCAGGTGAGGTAAACGGATGATGTGTGTAAGGAAAAATAGCTGATGTCGCCGCTGGGAATACTCACCGGCATGCCGGTTGAGGCCAACATCGCCAAAACGGCCCTCGCGAAATCCAATGCCGAAGGGTTGGTGGCGTTTTCGGATGCCAATTACGATCTTGCGCGTGCACGCACGTCCGGTCTGATCTCGGACGGCGCTTCCACGCTTATGAGTTTCGGAATTGCGGGCGGCCTCTCCAGCGATGTGGCGACCGGCGATCTTATCATCCCCACAAAGATCATCGCGCCGTCCGGCGAACAATTCAGCACCGACTTTGTTTGGCAGACGAAAGTGTGCCGCATTTTGGAAGATGCCGGCATACGTTTTCACCAAGGAACCATGCTGGGCAGCAACGAGGCTGTCGCCGATGCGGCCGACAAGAAACGCCTGGCGGTCGAACATCAAGCCTTGGCGGTGGATATGGAAAGCCATGTGGTGGCGGAACTCGCCGCTCAGTCCGGCATGTCGTTGCGGGTGATCCGCGCTGTTGCCGATGCCGCCAACGACACGCTGCCCCCAGCGGCACTTGCGGCCATGACAGAATCAGGATTTGTCGCCCAGGCAACAAAAGTAACGCGGCACCTATTTAGTCACCCCGGTGAGCTGCCCCAGCTGTTGCGTTTGGCGTCAAACACGCAAAAGGCTCTGGGCGCTTTGAAAAAGGCAAGCGCCCTCACCCCCAGCATTCTCGCTGCTTAATTGAATGAACTTTTGAGCTGTCCAGGTTTTTGAAAAAGTGAAAAAGGGGTCAGAGCCCTTTTTCAGCCGCGCTCTAGAAAAGCGAGAACGACAAGATTGCTTGAGACAGACTTGCTTACTAAGCCGTTTGGGTTTCGCGGCCCGAATTCTCGGCGTTCAAAAGATTTGCGGGCAGTTTGAACTGAACGTTTTCCTGCACGCCGGACATGAACTCCTGCTCGATCTGGTAGGTTTCCCCAAGCCGTGCGAGCAATTCCCGCACCAGTTCCTCAGGAGCGGACGCACCGGCCGTGATGCCCACTGCCGACACATCCTCGAACCAGGACATGTCAACCGCGTCGGCATCTTCCACGAGGTAAGAGCGCACGCCTTCCAGTGCCGCAATCTCGACCAGACGTTTCGAGTTCGAACTGTTGCGCGCGCCAACCACAAGCACCAGATCCACCATGGACGCCAGCTGGCGAACGGCTGTTTGCCGGTTCTGTGTGGCGTAACAGATATCGCGCACATCGGGCCCCACAATGTTCGGGAAGCGTTCGGTCAATGCCGCAATGATATCGCGCGTGTCATCGACACTCAGCGTGGTTTGGGTCACGTAAGCCAGTTTCTCCGGGTCTTCCGGGACAAAATCGGCCACATCTTCCACGCAGGAGATCAAGTGAACCGGCGCCGGGATCTGTCCGATTGTGCCTTCCACTTCGGGGTGCCCCGGATGACCGATCAGAACCACGCCATATCCGCGTGACGCGTAGCGCCGGCCTTCTTTGTGAACTTTGCTCACCAGCGGGCACGTGGCATCGATCACATCGAGCCCGCGGTTTTCAGCATCGTTTTCAACGCGCTGGGCGACCCCATGGGCGCTGAAGATGGCCACGGCGCCTTCCGGCACTTCGTCGACCTCCTCGACAAATTTGGCCCCCTTCGCCTTCAGGGTTTCAACGACACGCGCATTGTGGACGATTTCGTGGCGCACATAGACGGGCGCCCCGTACAGATCCAGCGCGCGCTCCACAATCTCAATGGCACGTTCCACGCCCGCGCAGAACCCTCTTGGTTCTGCCAGCAATACGCGCAACTTTCGTTGATTTTGCTGGTTGGCCTCACTCGTCATGCAATCGCCCCTTACTTATCGCTACGTCGATTGAAAAACCCGCCCGCGACGGCTTAATTTTCTTATAGCGTTTCCAGGTGAAGTGCCAAGATCCGATATTGGCGGTTCACCGTCCGGAAACGCGCAAAACAAAGAGTCTGGAGCCGTTTTGAGTTTCAATCAAAACCAAAACGGCTCTAGGGCCCACATGATACATGTTCGCCATCTGCGTCAACAGGTAGCGGCTTGTGTTCCGCCGACTTTCACGCCGACTGTGGCGCTTTTTCTGCAGAGCTGGGCCAAACCATCGCCATCAATGCGGGCAGAATAACTATCGTTGATAGCAAAGTATAGCCAATTGCAATCGTCAGTAGTTGCCCCATGCTTGTCATGCCCTGATGGCCGGACAAAGCAAGGCTGCCAAAAGAGGCAATGGTGGTAAAGGCACTGAACATCACTGCGCGTGGTGTACTGCTTTCCAAGAGGTCACCCTCAGCGGCCACCTGGCGGCGCCGCATGACGAAATGAACGCCACTGCTGACGCCCAGCCCCAAAAGAAGAGGCAGGACGATGATATTCGCGAAATTGAACGGCAACCCCAGCACGACAGCCGTCAACACCGTGAACAAACCGGCAAAAACGATCGGAACCAAGACCAAAACCATATCCACGAGCCGGCGCAGTACAAAAGTCAGAATCAGAATGATGAGAACAAGAGCAAGCAGCGACGCTTCCTTGAAGGCCCCTGTCACCGCCTTGCCCGCTTCCGAGATCGTCACCGGCGCACCCGTTGCGTTGGGCACGATGCTCAACACCTCGTCGGCGAATTTTTGAAGATCTTCATTTTCGGTAACGCCGCCTGCCGCGAAAACTTCCAAGCGGCGCTGTCCGTCCTTGCTCACCCACCGTTCCGTCAGACGCGACGGCAAATCCGCTTCGCTTACTTCTTGCGCGTCGAGAGCGGTTTGTAAGCGGTCGATGGCTCGCGGGAAGTAAATCATGAGCCGCTCTTCGAATTCGGCCAGCGCTCCCGGTGTGGGGCCAACTTCGTTCAACGCTGCGGTAAGAGCTGCCGACGACCCGCCAATGGCCCCTCCGAGAGAAACAAGCTTGCCAGCCGCTGACTGAAGGTCCGTGAACGCCCCTTTTCGGTCCGCTTCAGAAAGGCTTTCCACCGCGGATGGATCTTGATTGAACACCGGAGACAGGAAGAAGGCCATGTCGTCTATGATGAAGAATTTTTCTTCCTGATCTTTGGGAACGAAACTATCGAGCCCAATGACTCGATCGACCGTTGGCAGTGCCTTCAGTTTTTGTTTGAGGTCACGTTCTTCTTCATCGGTTTTCGTCAGCACATTGATCGTGTAAGGCGTCGTGTTTGGATTCTTCGCAAGATCCAAAAATGTGGCCACGGATTCGTCCGACTTGTTCCTCAAATTGATGGCGTTGGAATCAAAGTAGACGAATGGAAGAGCAAATAGGCTGATGATCGCTGCAATCCCCGCAACCGTGAGGATCGAGCGGGATTGGGTCTGAAAATCGATCACACCACCGGGGCCGCCCCCCAGCCTTTTGGCGGATCGTGCCGCCGGCAGCACTTTCAGCAATGCGGGCAATGTGGTGAGGCTCGCCAGCAGCGAGATGAACATGCCGGCACCGGAAATCAGGCCGAGTTCCGCAAGCCCCAGATAATCCGTAGGCAGAAATGAGAAAAACCCAGCAGCGGCAGACACGGTGGTGAGCACCAAAGCGCCGCAAATGCCGATAAACGTTTTTCGCAACGCGTCGCTCGCATCCCCGCCTTTCGAGGCTTCTTCGCGGAACCGCAAACAAAGATGAATACCGAAATCGACCCCAAGGCCGATGAACAGAACCGCAAAGGCCACCGATATGAGATTAAGGTGGCCAATGGCCAGCGTGGCAAATCCCGCTGTCCACACAAGCCCCATCAACAAAGCCGTGGCCGTGGCAGCAACCATGGACAGAGAGCGTAATCCCAAAATCAGCAATACGAAGATGAGGACAAAGGAAATGACACCGGATCGGATGCCTGCGCTTTCCACCCGGTTGAGTTCATCCTGGTCGATGGCCGGTGGACCTGTCAGCCGCACCGACACGCCTTTCTCTGCGTTGAGCCCTAATGAGGCCGCGGTCTCACGGATTTCCGCGATCGCTTTCTGCGCGGGCTTGAGCTTGGAATAGTCAAAAACCGGCTGTACCAAGACGATCCGCTGAGGGCCAAGAGCGCTGCCCCCTTCCAAATCACCGCTGAGCAAGTCTTGCCAGGACAGTTCGCCCGGCTCTCCCTTTTGTTGAGCAACCGCAACAGACGTCACATTGTCCAGCAGGGTTGCCAGCTCATCGGCGCCGCTGAGATCCTCATTGTCGGCAGCGGCGCTCAACATATCGGCAAAGCCGCGCAAATTTGGTTGCTGAGAGATCAGCCCCAGAATGGGCGCGGCCGACGCCAACCGGTCCGACAGATCCGTCAAATCATCTTCCGGCAGAAGCAAGAAAGCGTTCTGCTGCAGATAAGGTTCCGCCGCCGGAATATAGACGTCTCGTATCTGTTCAGGCGCTTGAGCAAGGCGCTCCGCCAAACGTTCCGCTGCGTCATCCGCCTGCTCACTGGTCCGCGCATTGACGACCACGGCAATGACGTTTTTTGTCTCCGGAAAGGCCTCGTTGAAAGCAATATTGTTCACCCGAAAAGGCACTTCGGGCGAGATCATGTCGTTGGTGCTGGTGTTAATGCCCAGATTTGTGGCCGTGTAATAACCGGCGGCAAGGGTCAAAACGAGAGACAGAACAATGACCAGCCAGGCTTGACGCTCTACCACTCGCGATAGGTCGGCATAGAGCTTGGATGAAACTGAGGACATTCACAAAACCTTCAGGCCACGTTCAGAAAAACAATGGATAATGGTCAAAATGGCAGTACATGGCCGTTTTGCCCCCAAAATCACTATCTTGGTGACAATATTACCAAGGTCTTAACGGGTTAACGGAAAATTGATGTAGGACAGTGCTATATCGTTTCCGAAGCGCCGTGTTTCTACCATATCTAACGGATCATTATTCGTGCGATTTGAGCGTTTTGTCTAAGGCCTGGTCGGCCGAGTAGAGGGATAATCCATATGTTGGCTCCATTTCGGGCACTCATTCTAATTGTCGCGCTTACCGGAATTTGGGCTCTGCCCGCCCAGGCGGAATCCAGAACGCCCGAGCAATTGGTAACCGCTATCAATGAAGCCCTGATCGAAGCCATGAAAATCGGCGGCGACAGCGCCTATCAATCCCGCTTTGATATGCTCGCGCCGATTTTGGAAGACGCCTACAATTTCCCGGCCATGACCCGCGTTATCGTGGGCAAGTCGTGGACAACGCTGACCGCCGATCAAAAAGATTTAATCACGAATGCGTTCTCCCGCATGAGCATTTCCACATTTGCATCGCGGTTCAAAAACTTCTCGGGTCAACGCTTCGTCATTAAAGGCGTGAAAGATGGCTTGCGCGGTTCCGTCATCGTAGAGAATGAGCTTATCTCCCCCGACAGGGATCCTGTCCGCCTCAATTACGTGCTGCGGCAGTTCAAAGGCGAATGGCGCGTGATCGACGTTCAGTTGGGCGCCACTGTGAGCGAACTAGCACTGCGCCGTTCGGAGTACGGCTCTGTCATATCCCGGGATGGGGTGGACGCCCTAATCGGATTGCTGAACAACAAGATCGCGGAAATAGAAGCGGGCGCCGTTTCGACCGCTTCTTAGTCTTTGCAGTTTTTAGCGTCCGCCGCCTTCTGACTTCCTTTTTTCGATAAGCGCTGCTTCCGCGGCGGAATCGAACTTAAAGGCCCCCAGAACCGTTTCAACGATGCCGGATGCAGTCAGGCCCGCTTCTTCATATTGCTGGTTCGGCTTGTCATGGTCGATGAAGTAATCCGGCAAGCAGAGGGACCGGAAGGCAAGCCCCTCATCGAAGTAGCCATTGTTCGCCAGAAAATGGGTGACCTGAGTGGCAAAACCACCGATGGCGGCATCCTCGATCGTGATCAAGACTTCGTGCTCACGCGCCAATCGCGCAACAAGCGGCCCATCAATCGGCTTTGCGAAACGGGCATCGGCAACAGTGGTCGAGAAACCGAGTGCGCCGAGTTCTTCCGCCGCCGCCAACGCTTCCGGCAACCGTGTGCCATAAGACAAGATGGCCGCTTTGGTTCCCTCACGAATGATACGTCCGCGGCCAATTTCCATTGGGGTACCGCGTTCCGGCAAATCAAGGCCGAGCCCTTCGCCACGCGGGTAGCGTAGGGCGGATGGACGATCATCGATCTCAACGGTTGTCGCGACCATATGGACCAGTTCCGCTTCATCAGCCGCCGCCATCAAAACGAAATTCGGCAGACACCCAAGATAGGTTACGTCGTAAGACCCTTGGTGGGTCACGCCATCAGCGCCGACCATCCCTGCCCGGTCGATCGCAAAACGAACCGGCAGTTTTTGAATCGCAACGTCATGAACCACCTGGTCATAACCGCGCTGGAGGAATGTTGAATAAATCGCTGCATACGGACGATAACCGTCACAGGCAAGCCCCGCACAGAAGGTCACCGCATGCTGCTCGGCAATGCCCACATCAAAAGTACGGTCCGGAAACTTCTTGCCGAACCGGTCTAGCCCGGTGCCCGACGGCATGGCCGCAGTCACCGCGATGATTTTGTCGTCGGTTTCGGCGTGTTGCGCCAAGGCGTCCGCAAATACATTCTGATATTTCGGTGGCCCAGCTGGACCTTTCTGCTGTTCGCCCGTTGACACATTGAATTTCGAAACGCCGTGATACTTGTCTGCCGATTTCTCAGCCGGCTCGTACCCCTTGCCTTTTTCCGTCAGCACATGCAGCAGCACGGGGCCATCTATGGCACCGTCGCGAATTTGCTGCATCACCTGAACCATGAGGTCTACATCGTGACCGTCAACCGGCCCCACATAGGTAATGCCCAGATCGTCGAACAGCGTGGGTGGGTCGTTTGACTCATCCATCTGAGCCGTTCCATTGATCCGCACGCGGCGGGGCGGCACGGTCTCGCCGGTTTCACGGCCGTTCAGCTGCCGCAGATAATGGCTCAACGCACCTGCCGGTGGCGCGATCGACATGTCGTTGTCATTCAGCACAATGAGCATTTTGCTTCTAAGTGCCCCGACATTATTCATCGCTTCGTAAGCCATGCCGGCGGTCATGGCGCCATCACCGATCACAGCGATAATATTGTGATCTTGGTTGGCCAAATCGCGCGCAACGGCATAGCCGAGGCCCGCCGAAATAGACGTGGAACTGTGAGCCGCACCGAAGGGGTCAAAATCACTTTCCGCGCGTGATGTAAATCCTGACAGGCCACCCCCTTGACGAAGGGTGCGGATGCGGTCGCGCCGCCCGGTCAAAATTTTATGCGGATAGCACTGATGGCTCACATCCCAGATGATGCGGTCTTGCGGTGTATCGAACACATAATGCAAAGCGACGGTCAACTCGACCGCACCAAGCCCGGCGCCCAAGTGACCACCGGTTTCGGACACCGCATGAATAGTTTCTGTCCGGACTTCATCGGCAACCTGTTTTAGATCGCCTTCTGACAGTTTCCGGAGATGCGCAGGATCCTTGATCGTATCAAGTAACGGTGTGCCCCCGTCTAAACTCATATGGAACTCCCAAACCTAAGTGTAGTCAGTTCTCGCCTTAAGGCTCCGCCGAGAAATTTTCTTATGAACGCCGTTCGATAACGAAATGTACGATCTGGCGCAAGGGCTCGGCTTCCCCTCCAAAAATATCTAAATGCGCAATTGCTGAGTCAGCCAAGTTTGCCGCTTTTTGCCGTGCTCCAGCAACCCCTAACTGTCCAACAAATGTCGCTTTGCCCGCATCCGCATCTTGCTGAGCGGGCTTCCCAAGTTCTTCTGTTGTGCCTTCCACGTCAAGCAGATCATCGACAACTTGAAAGGCTAAGCCAAGATCGTCCGCATAGGCGTCTATACGCGAATGTTGCTCGCGATTTGCGCCACCCAAGATAGCGCCAGCTTGACACGAAAACTTGATCAACGCGCCTGTCTTGAGTGCCTGCAGCCGCGTAATCCCGCCGATATCAAACTGGTCGCGGTCGGGTGACATATCGATCATCTGTCCACCGACCATGCCCGCTGCGCCGGAGGCATGTGCAAGGCCCGCGACGAGGGCCACGCGAACTTCCGAGTCCGGATGGGTTTCGGGCGACGAAAGCACTGTGAACGCTTCAGTGAGCAATCCATCGCCGGCCAAAATGGCCGTGGCATCGTCATAGACCTTGTGCACCGTAGGCTCTCCCCGGCGCAGATCCGCATCGTCCATGGCGGGCAGATCGTCGTGCACAAGGCTGTAAGAATGCACCATTTCAACTGCTGCAGCGGTCCGTAGCGCCTTCTCGGGCGCAATGCCAAACACACCGGCCGTTGCGACCGTCAAAAACGGCCGCAGACGCTTGCCGCCATTGAGGCAACCGTGGCGCATGGCGTCCACCACGCGGCCTTCCGGTCCGTCAACACCAGGCAGTAACTGCTTCAGCAAAGAAGTGGTTTGGTCCGCGCAAGACTGCAGGCTCTGGACAATGGCTGCGGTGTCTGCTTTTCCCGGCAAATCGTTGCGTGTGTCCTCACGCAGATTTGTCTCTGCGGTCATATACCCCTCAACCCCTGATTTTCTACGCACTCACCCATAATGTGGGGCGCAAGCGCCTGCAAAATTTCAATAAGATAATCGCAAGCCCCCTTTGCAAACAAGATTGGAAAGACCATTTCTGTTGCCGGATAGGGCCGTCATGACAAATTGTGATCGCACGGCGATTTAGAAATGGGATTCTTATGCAACTTCATGCCGACTTGACGAAACGGGCTGTCGTGTTGCCGGAAGACGGCGAATGGGTTGCCTCACCGCTTGCCGGTGTTGAGCGATACATGCTGGACCGGGACGGTGAAGAAGTTGCGCGCGCCACAAGCCTGGTGCGATACGCCGCTGAGAGCCGCTTTGACGAACATGTTCATGGCGGCGGCGAAGAGTTCCTTGTGTTGGACGGCGTGTTCTCTGACGCCTCAGGCGATTTTGGCCCTGGAACCTATGTGCGCAATCCAATCGGCACCGCCCACGCCCCTTGGAGCAAGGAAGGCTGCATCATTCTTGTGAAGCTGCAACAGTTCGACCCTGATGACACGGAACGCGTGGTTATCGACACATCTCAAGCGCCGGCGGGCAAGTGGCAGCAGTTACGCGAAGATCTTTCGCTTTTGCCGTTACATCAATTCAGAGACGAAAATGTGGTGCTGTTCAAGTTTGCACCCGGCGCAAAAGTAGACCGCCATGTGCATGATGGCGGCGAAGAAGTTTTCGTTTTAGAGGGAACGTTGCAAGACGAACACGGTGCCTATCCAAAAGGAAGCTGGTTGCGCAATCCGCACGGCAGCGCTCACAGCGCCTGGTCAGACGAGGGATGCCTGCTCTTTGTGAAGACAGGACATCTCCCCAAAGCGTAACGCGAGCAATGCTCGCTATTGCCCTTTGAAGTCGGGCTTACGCTTGTCAAAAAATGCAGCGATACCTTCTTTGGCGTCTGCTGTCCGGGCGCTGTCTGAAATGCCGCGGCCTTCGATCTCCATCTGTGTTTCCAGTGATTCGTTGAACGTCTGTGTCAGGAGCTTCTTGACCACGCCATAGGATTTCGTGGGACCGGCGGCAAGCTGCCGCGCCAAAGCCGTCGCCGTGGGCAATACATCTTCCGGCGCAACCACCTGATTGACGATCCCCCATTGCAATGCTTCATCCGCCGTCAAGCGCCGGTTGGTGATCATCAATTCGGCCGCCCGGCGCGTGCCGACCAAACGCGGTAGATAGAAACTGGAACTGCCGTCGGGCGACAAACCTGCCGCCGTATAGGCCATGGTGAATTTTGCCTCGGACGAGGCAATGGCAAGGTCCGTGGCCATGGCCATGCTAAAACCCGCCCCGGCGGCCGTGCCATTGATGGCCGCGATGACCGGCGCATCACCGCGCGCAAACCGCGAGATGGCGGCATGGAGCGATATGACCATGCGTTTGATCAGCAAAGACAGCTCTTCGTCACTGTTCGCAAAACTGGCAAGGTCACCGCCCGCGCTGAACATCTTGCCGGTGCCGGTTAAGACAATTGCCCGTACGTTTGGATCTTCGTCACATAACGTGGCGGCATGACATAACTCCTCCGCCATTTTCAGATTCAGCGCATTGGCATCTTTCGGCCGATTGAGCGTGATGGTCGCCACGCCATCGGTGACATCCAACAGCAGGGTTTCATATGTCATTCTCAGTTCCTTATTGATGTCTCCAACACTGCTGGAGGATTACTTCACAATTTTGACCTTCTGCCCTGCCTGCAAGTCACTGCCATCGCGCAAACCGTTGATCACGATAAACCGATCCGTTTTGGCATTTTCAAAGCGGGTTTGTGCCGCCAAGGAGGACGCCGTGTCGCCGGAACGAACCGTACGGATGTCGACCTTCCTTGCCCTTGGCACGTTCATGGCCGACGCGCGCATGGGACGGAACGAATTGATCGATGCATCGATCCCTCTCTGCAATCCGCGCGTGCTGTTCGCCGGTGTTATCCACATGAAAATGAAGTGCTGCGTGCCCTGCCATTGGATCGCGTAGGCCTGAACGACCACCGGTCCACTGCGGGCATTGGCCCGGGCACCGCCATAGGCCCCCGCCTTGCCGTTGACCGTGATGCGGCGGGGCGGCCCGAGATTAACCTGCATTTGCTGCCCCAGCGCGTTGATCAACGCGGCCGGCCCCTCTTGGGAATTAGCGCCGATAAACTGCATCTGAGCATTTTGGCTTTGCGCGACAACCGCGCGCGGTGTGTTGCTCAATTTCATGCCATCAGGCACGCGAAAGGTCATGCCGATATCCGGATGATAAAACGTTGTGCCACGGATAAATCCCTGCCGCTGGGGATCGTCCCCATACAGCATATCGTCAATCGCGGTGAGGTATGTTCCCCGGCCTTTTCGCGCATTGGGAATGTTCAGCACCTGTGCTTCGGCGGCGGCGCGGCGCACACGCTCTGCCGTGTTAGGGTGCGTGGACAAGAATTCCGGCGGACGCGCCTGTTGACCGGAAACATGTGCTTCCAACTGAGACCAGCGGTTAAGGGAATTGAGAAAATCCGCTTCGGCGACGGGATCATAGCCTGCCCGCGCCAGAAGGCGGACGCCCACCTGATCCGCTTCATATTCTTGGGACCGGGAGAAGCTCAACAGATAAAGCTGCGCCCCTTGCGCGGCCATCTGATAAACACCCTGATCGCCCGTGAGGATGCCGAGGACGGCCGCCCCCAGCCCCGCCACATTGGACCGGCTCACACGTTCCGCCGTGTGCTGTTCGAAAATATGTCCGATCTCGTGGCCCAACACACCGGCAAGTTCGGCTTCCGTATTGGCAAGAGCAAGAAGGCCACGCGTCGCGTAGATATGTCCCGGCAAGGCCATGGCATTCACAATCGGCGAATCCAGAACCGTCGTTTTGATGGGCATATTCGGCTGGTCGGACGACGCCATCAAACGTTTGACGATACCATTCACATAGGCTTTCAGCTCGGCATCTTTGATCTCGCCGCCGAAGGCAGACACGATCTTCGGGTGCTCGCGGGCACCCAATGCCAATTGTTGCTGCTTCGTAAGACCCAGCGGACCGCCGGTGGACTCACACGCGGCCAGCGCAGTGGCAGCTACTGCCACAAGCATGGCGCGCTGCGCTGCTGATCGTACCAAGGCGAAAATTGATCTCATGTCGATCCCCCCTCAACTCCGGCCCTGTATCGCGATCATTCTGACATTTGGATGTGGGCAAGGTAAAGACCGCGATTCGATCACCGGCAGGCAAATCCGCACACAATCGAAATGCCCGCCAAACACCCGTCTGGCGTTCTACTTTGGCCAATATGGCGCTTTAAGTTTCCGCTTGTTGATTTTACCCATCGTATTCCGCCCCAAATCGGCAACAAAGTCGACCGTACGCGGACATTTATAATGGGACAGCCGGTCCCGGCACCAGGTGATAATGTCCTGACCGTCCGGCGGGCTTGCTGGATCGCGGGGAATGACCAGTGCTTTCAGCTCCTCGCCCATTTCAGCGTTGGGCACGCCGATGCAGGCCACGTCCTGCACACCAGGGTGATCGATAATTACTTGTTCCGATTCCGCCGGGTAAATATTCACACCGCCCGATACGACCATGTCGCTGAAGCGGTCGGTAATGTAGACATAGCCTTCTTCATCCATGTAACCGATCTCACCCAGCGTAAAAACGCCGGGCGCAATGTGAGCGGCCGCCGTTTTTTCCGGATCGTTGTGATAGACGACGCCCCGGCCTGTCGTATCCTTGAAGAACAGGCGCCCCTCTTGATTGGGCGGCAGCGGGTTGTCGTCATCGTCAAGGATCATGGCCTCGAATGGTTCGTTCGCCTTGCCCACAGATCCCGGATGTTTCAGCCATTCATCGGATTCGATCTGATTGGTCGTCCCCACCTCGCTGGCGCCATAGGCTTCAAACAAAACGGGACCGAGCCACTCGATCATGGCACGCTTCACATCCACCGGGCATTTCGCACCCGTATGGGCGATCCGCTTAATGGAACTCAGATCGTATTTGTTGCGCACGTCTTCGGGCAGGGCCAGCATACGGACGAAATGGGTCGGCACCATGAGCGTGCCGTCAATCTTATGCTCCTCAATGGCTTGAAGCGTTTTTTCCGCATCGAACCGCCCCAAAATGACGAGCGGAATGCCGCGCGCAAGACTGCGCGCCGCGCTGAGCGGCCCTGTATGGTAGAGCGGCCCCACCACAAGCTGCGTACCATCGGTGGCGCCGGCCCGCGCTGCCACCTCTTCCATCAAACTAAGGTGCTCAAGGATGGTCTCACCGCCCGCAAACATGGTCGGCGGCAAAGGAGTTCCCTTAGGGCGGCCTGTGGTTCCAGACGTATACAGAAGGTTTGGCCGCGGCGTCATGTCGGCCGGGGGGTCTTCCGCGCTGTTGGCTGCGAGCCATTCCGGCCATTGGGTAACACCTCCGGTCTGGGACGCGCCCCAGGCAATAACGGTTTCGATGCCCGCCTCTGCGGCTGCTTCAATGCCGCGTTCCGCTGTGGCGCCGTCCACAAACAAAAGCCGCGCGCCGGAATCGCTCAGAATATAGGCCACCTCGTCTGCGGTGAGATGGAAATTTACAGGCACCACCGAAACACCGGCCAAGAGGCCGCCGATATTCGCAATGGCCGTTTCGGCGGCATTTTCGGCGAAGACGGCAATGCGGTGATCTTTACCAAGATCAAATTGAAGCAACCCATTGACCACGCGGTTGAGAATGTCATCCACTTCCGCCCAACTATAGTGTTTGGAAGGATCGCGCACCGCGATCTCATCTGGTCTTTCTTTCGCCCGTTTTGCTGCAAAACTGGTCATCGCCGCCTTCCTGCTTTCCTGTTGAGGCACGATACATGCCCCCCGCACCAACATTTTCTTGTAGAGTACCGCTTTGATAGCGGATGCGCAGCGGTTATCCAATGCACAGACGCCTCCAACGATAATTTTGCAGAAGGATTTGGGCGCATGTCATTTATTCAGGTTTCCAAGAAAGAGCGGACCACCACCATCACGCTCAACCGGGCGGAAAAAATGAATGCCATCACGCCGGAGATGCACAATGACTTGCAAATAGCCTTCGATGCTTTCGCGGCGGATGACACGCAATTCATCTGCGTCATCACCGGCGCAGGAGAAAAAGCCTTCTGCGCGGGCAGCGATCTCAAAGCGGGCATCCACCGCGATTATCCTAAAAACGGGTATGCCGGCCTGATCGAACGCTTCGACCTGTCAAAGCCGGTGATCGCCGCCGTCAATGGCTTAGCGCTTGGCGGCGGGTTCGAGATCGCACTGGCCTGCGACATCATCATCGCTTCCGAAAACGCAAGCTTCGGCCTTCCGGAACCTTTGGTGGGCGCCGTGGCGCTGGGCGGCGGCATTCACCGCCTGCCCCGGCAAATCGGTTTGAAGAACGCCATGGGCCTGCTGCTTACCTCGCGCCGCATCGACGTGCAGGAAGCGTATCGGCTGGGACTTGTGAACGAGATTGTGCCGGCCGCCGATTTGGAGGCCGCAACAGATCGCTGGTGCGAAGAGATTTTGAAGGGCGCCCCTCTGTCCATCCGTGCGTCCAAGGAAGCCGCCATGCGTGGCCTTGAAGAAGAAAGCTTGGCGGACGCCATGAAAAATCAAAATGACTATCCGGCCTATGCCCAATGGCGCACCAGCGAAGATCTGCAAGAGGGCCGCGCGGCGTTCTCAGAAAAACGAACGCCTGTGTGGAAGGGGAAGTGACGCTTGTTCTGTTCCTGGACCGCCCCGCTCCCCCAAAGACTGACATTGGCCAACCACCCGTGCGAGGGTACCCTTGGGGTGGTTGGGACGGGGGAGCGGGATGGTTAAGCCCATACCATTACACAGGAAGAGCCGTGGTGTATTTCACTTGTTTTAGGATGTACACGGATTTTACGTGGGCAACACCTTTAATACGCAGCAAACGCTTGGTGAGAAAACGCTCATAATCTTCACTGCCTTCAACGGCAACACGGAGCCAGTAGTCGCCATCGCCCGCCACCATATACGCTTCTAAAATTTCGGGAATATCGCGGATTTGTTCCACGAAGTGATCCAGCTCCACATCCTGATGTTTTTCCAGCGTCACTTGGGCAATCACACTGTCGCCAAAGCCCACTTTCTTCGGATCAAGAAGGCCCACATAGCCCTGGATCACGCCTTCTTCTTCAAGCCGCCTTACACGCCGCCAGGCGGGCGTTGCGGACAAGCCGACTTTTTCCGCCAGGGTTGCCGCGCTTTGCCGGCCATTTCTCTGCAATTCCCTAAGGATCTCGCGATCAAGATCATCAATTTCGCTCATTTGCGAATTATATATCCTATGATCACGGAAATTATAGCGTTTTTGTTTCACAAACAGCGCGTTTTTCGCTAAAATTGGTAAACATGTCTCAAGGGGATTGGGGCATAGTTGTGGGGAGGCACAGTTATTATGCCGGAGGCCGCATCGCATGACCGTCACCGCCCCCATGTCGACGTCAGGGTTTGACAACGACTACACCCTTCTAGACCGCTACCGGCTGAACGAAGGCCGGGTCTATCTGACCGGAACACAGGCATTGGTGCGATTGCCGCTGATGCAGCGGCGCCTTGATGAAGCGGCAGGCCTCAACACAGCGGGTTTTATTTCCGGGTACCGTGGCTCCCCCCTCGCCGGCCTTGACCGCGAACTGGGGCGAGTGGACGAACTGCTCAAGGAACATCACGTTCATTTTCAGCCTGGCCTCAACGAAGATCTCGCCGCGACGGCCGTTTGGGGCAGCCAACAGCTCGATGCTTTCGGTGGCAAAAAATACGATGGCGTGTTTGGCTTGTGGTACGGCAAAGGTCCGGGCCTTGACCGGTCCGCCGACGCCATGCGCCACGCAAATGCATTTGGCACCTCAAAACATGGTGGCGTTTTGGCCGTGGTCGGCGATGACCATGGCGCGCAATCCTCCACCATCCCACACCAAAGCGATCACATGTTTATGGGCTTCATGATGCCCATCCTGCACCCAGCCAATGTGGCCGAATATTTACGGCTTGGCCTGGCGGGCATCGCCATGTCCCGCTTTTCCGGATGCTGGGTCGGCTTCAAAGCGCTGACAGAGATCGTGGAGAGCGGCGCCTCGGTCAAACTCGATCCGCAGACCTATCAATTCTTAATCCCTGAACCTGGGGAATATGAACGCCCCCCGAAATTCGATCTGAATTTCGATCCAACCCTGCCTTGGCCCCAAGAAAGGTGGGAGCTGGAACGGCTTGTGCAGCGCTACCGCACCCGCGCGGCCTGGGCTTTCGCGCGCAAGAACAATCTGGACACGATCACACTGGACAGCCATCGGGCACGGATCGGCATCCTGACCACCGGCAAGGCGCATCACGACCTCATGCAAGCGTTGGCGGATCTGGATATCAATGAACGCACGGCCCAACGCATTGGATTGCGCATCGGTAAAGTGTCCATGCCTTGGCCACTCGAACCGGAATTCTCGAAGAAATTCGTAGACGGATTGGAAGAGATCATCATCATCGAAGAAAAGCGCGAGGTGATGGAACCGCAAGTCAAATGGCAACTCTTCAATCTGCCCGCTGATAAACGCCCCACCATCATCGGCAAGGAAGACGAGAATGGAGAGGTTTGGCTGCCGTGCGATGATGAACTCTCGCCGCGGATGATTGCGCGATTACTCGCCTCACGTCTGCGCTTGCATCACCTGGAAGGCGATATCGATGAGCAGCTTGCGTCTTACGAGGCGCGCAAATTCTCGACACCGCCCGCCCCAGCCCCGATCGCGCGAAGCCCCTATTTCTGTTCAGGCTGCCCGCACAACACCTCCACCAAGGTTCCCGAAGGCAGTGACGCCATGGGCGGCATTGGCTGTCACATCATGGCGCTGTCAATGAACCGCGAAAACAAACTGTTCACGCATATGGGGGGAGAAGGTGTTTCCTGGGTGGGCATGGCCCCTTTCCTGGAAAAGGATCACATCTTCCAAAACCTGGGAGACGGCACATACGAACATTCCGGCCTGCTGGCCATTCGCCAAGCGGTCTATGCGGGCGTCAACATCACGTACAAAATTCTCTTCAATGATGCTGTCGCCATGACCGGCGGGCAAGCGATCGACAAGCATTTATCGGTCCCCGCCATTATTGCGCAGGTGCGTGCCGAAGGTGTCAAAACAGTCGCCGTGCTCGGTGAGGACACCCCCCGGCAGGCGCGCGAGCGCTATGGCTATCATGTACAACTCCCCAAAGGCGTAACGCTGCATCATCGGGATGATTTGGATTCTGTTCAGAAGCGCTTGCGGGAGGTCGAAGGCGTCAGTGTTCTGATCTTCGATCAGACTTGTGCCGCCGAAAAACGGCGCAGACGCAAGCGCGGTGAAATGGCCGACCCGCCCGTGCGTGTCTTCATCAATGATTTGGTTTGCGAAGGATGCGGCGATTGCTCAGACCAATCGAATTGCATCTCCGTCGAACCTCTCGACACGGAGTTCGGCCAGAAACGCACCATCAATCAATCAAGTTGCAATAAGGATCTGTCGTGTATCAAGGGGTTCTGCCCCAGCTTTGTGACCGTCCATGGTGGACAGTTGCGAAAGAAACCATTCCCAATCTCCGCCTCTGAAGAGCAAGAACGGTTGTCACAACTCCCTGACCCCGCCAGTCGCGAGATTGGCCACCACACCTACAACATTCTTGTGGCCGGCATTGGCGGCACCGGCGTGGTGACGATCAGCTCGCTTCTGAGCATGGCGGCCCATTTGGAAGGCCGTGGCGTCACGGCGCTCGATTTCACCGGGCTTGCGCAAAAGAACGGCGCTGTTGTCTCTCACTTAAAGATCGGACGCTCGCCGAAAGACATGCATGCGGTGCGCGTTGGGAAAGCGGAAACAGACCTGCTCATCGGCTGCGATATGGTGGTCGCCGGCAGCGCGGACGTACTCGCAAGAACCGCGTCCATTCGCACACGAAGTATTGTCAACACTCATGTATCGCCGACCGCCGGCTTCGTGATGGACACCAAGTCCGCTCTCCCCGACCAACGCACCATCGATGCAATTGCCCATGCTGTGGGAACGACCCATGTGGAAGCATTCGATGCGAACCGGATCGCGACGGATTTGTTCGGCGATGCCATTGCCACCAATTTGCTGATGCTGGGATACACCTATCAGAAAGGGCTGATACCGATTTCTGCCGGGGCAATTGAACGGGCGATTGAATTGAACGGCGTTGCTGTCGGCCAAAACTTGAAGACATTCCGTTGGGGCCGCTTGTTGGCAAACGACGCTCAGTTGCTAAAACGTCTGCTGGAAGCGTCTAGTGGTGCTCTTGTGGTCGATCAGTCACTAGATGACATGATCAGACGGCGCGCCGATTTTCTTGTGGGCTACCAGAATGAAGCCTACGCCAATCGGTATCGTTCATTAGTCAAAAAAGTGCGGCGTCAGGAAGATACGCTGTCGCCCCATTCAGGCGCTCTTTCCGCCGCCGTAGCCCGATTTTACTTCAAACTTCTGGCGTACAAAGATGAATATGAAGTGGCCCGTCTTCACACGGAAACGGGGTTCGAAGACCGGATCAAAAACCAAATGGAAGGCGACTACACGATCGCCTATCACATGGCACCGCCACTGCTTGGCCGAAAGGATGCCAATGGCCGCCCTAGAAAGACGCGGTTTCCACAGCGTGTCTTAGCACCTGCCCTGCGCGGGCTCGGAAAGCTGAAATCACTGCGCGGAACGTGGGCGGATATCTTCGGCTATACGGCGGAACGCCGGGCGGAGCGGCAGCTCATTACCGAATACGAAGACGTGATCAGCCACATTCTCCCGCGCTTGACCGCCGAGAACTACGAAACCGCCATTGCACTCGCTGCGTTTCCGGACGACATACGCGGTTACGGGCCGATCAAACATGCCAATATGCTCAAAGCGCAGAAGGCCAAGGAATCACTCCTGACAGAGTTCGACACCCCGACACCCATACGGACGGCGGCCGAATAGTCGCACCTGTAGGCCTAGCTTCCAGCCCTCACCCGGTTTTTCCCAGAAAAGCTGGACTTTTCATGTCCCGTGATCACAGGACATGAAGTTCGGGACATGCAGTTGTGTGACGAATTTATTACATCCCCCTACGTCATCCGGGAGCCCCCCACCCCACAAAGCCGAGCTTCCGACAGAACAAGCGATACTGCATTGGAGATGCTGTTGTGAGCGTATGCGAGAACAAGGCAAACGACGCCTTGGTGGAAAAGGCTGTCGACTATGACATTACCGACGATCGGATCACGTTGATCTTCAATCGCGAGCTGTCAGAGCGTGGATATGAAGCTGTCCTTGCGTGTTTGGGAACGATTATTTCTCCCGACATAAAGACACTATTGGTCAACAAGAAAGGCTTTAAGCGGGACTTGTCGGACATAGAAGACGCAAAGTCCTATGGCCGCCGCTTCGGCGACCTGCTTCAAACCTATAATGTGCGGGCAGCCTTGGTGATTGATCCGAAGGACTTTTACGAGACGGCCATGTGCGTGTTCGCCATGGAAACCGGCGCAAAAATCATGACAACCGATTCCCTGAGAGAAGCTGATCTTTGGCTCGACGGTTTCATCAATTAGAAACGCTATAGCTGGCGGTCGTCGCGTCAAGCGACAAGCCCGATGGCCATACCCCTAAGCGCGGCGGTAACGCGGTCGGATACGTCAAGCTTCCCGTAGATGCGGCGCAGATATGTGTCCACCGTGTAGCTGGATATGCCTGTAATGTCGGCAATGACCGAGTTGCTTTTGCCGCGGGCAACCCATTCCAGGATCTCTACTTCGCGTTTTGACAATGTTACCCCATTGGGCGCTTTGCTTTTCAGCAACTCACAATAGCGTTGATGGCCAATCTGGCACGCCCACTGGATGGTTGCGATATCGACGATCGACAGATCTCTTTTCTCCTTTCCGATCCCGACACCGGCATATCCATTTCGTCCGTGTGGGCCGAATACAGGCACCGCCAAACCGTCGCCGAAGTCAGCCGCCTCAAGCGCATCCAAAAACTCCAACTCTCCTTGGTTCAGGTTGGGGTCGTCACGTGCTTCCGACCACCAAAACGGAACGGCACAGTTCAGCGCCCGTTTCGGAATGGGGTCGATTTCGTAGAAGTGGTTTTTCATATAGGTCTCGACCCAAGCATCAGGAAACCCATGGGCCGCAACAGTGATTTGCGTGTTGTAATCGATTGCCCCGGGTGGTGGCATATGGTGATAGCTCACCATTTTGAAATCGTGAGAGAGCACATACTCCACGAGTACCTGCCGAAGAACCTTTGGATCTTCGGTTTCATACACCCTAATGACAAGCTGCTCTATACCGCCGATCATGCTCACTGATCCTTCTCAGTAGCGCCCAGCGTCAGTTATCTTTTTTCTTAAGGTGACACAAATTGCCGGACCCGCCAACGGTCACGGAAGTTGAAAAAGATGCCGCTGTTTTCGGCCTTAGGGCGTAACCAACCGTACATGCGCTGTCGCGCTTTGGCCTTTTGCGTCAATCGCGGTTATCGTTGAAAAACCTTCACCCTCCGGTGCCCAGAAAGTCGGCTTCCGGGAAAGCGCTTTGGGGAGAAGCGCCCCATCGACGAGCCAGCGCACGGGGTGAACGCCACCAACGGCCCTCAAGGCAAGCGTATTGTCGTCACCGCTTTCAGGCAATGACACTGTCGCCCCATTTGGTGGAAACATAATGTGCAATGGTGTCTGCACATCATTATCAACAACGAGTGGCCGCGGCTTGAAGCGGCGCATGGAAAGCGGCAAGTCGCTATTCGAAGCGGCATGCAACACACTGGCGGGTACACGCTTAATGCCATTTTCATCTGTAGGCAGAATATCGAAAACTTTCATCAATAAGGGGGCTGCTTCATTGCGCCCATACCGGCCTGGCCTGGTGGAACCATCCGCGCGGCCGATCCAAATGCCGATTGTATAGCTTGACGACATGCCAATGGCCCAAGCATCGCGAAAGCCATAGGACGTTCCTGTTTTAAAGGCGATGGCACGGCCGCGATCAAAACCTTGCCCTTGCCCCAAGCCATCCGGCAGGGCGCTGCCGCGCAAAATGTCAGCGACATACCAGCTTGCATCTTCAGACATCAAACGGACGGCATCCGGCTGCCTGCCCTGGCCCGCTTCGGCCAGCTGTAGTGGTGCCGCATATCCATCATGCGCAAAAGACGTGTACAACATCGTCAGGTCCCGCAATCTCATACCCACTCCGCCGAGCGCGAGCGGGAGAGACGGAGACGCTTGAGAGCCGCTATAGACCAAATCCGCCCCAGACAAAGCAAGCCTGGTATGAAACCGTTGCGGACCCAACCGGTCGAGCAGCGCCACAGCCGGTACATTCAAAGACCATTGAAGGGCTTCTTCAATCGTTACGGTTCCTTGAAAATTACGGCTAAAGTTACGCGGTGCGTAATCGCCGAACAGGGTCGGCCTGTCCTCAATATAGGTATACGGATGAAGTGGCATATCATCAAACGCCATACCGTAGATGAAGGGTTTCAAAGTAGACCCGGGCGACCGCACGGCCCGTACAAGGTCGACTTGCCCGGCCGGCCCCCAATAGTCCGCTCCGCCAAGATAGGCCCGCACCTGACGGGTTTCGTTGTGAACCACCAAAGCCGCCATATTGCCGCCATCGCCAAACCACCTCTGCTCGCGGACGGCTAGGCTTTCGATGCGCTCTTGCAGATGGCGGTCGACAAAAGTTTTGATGGAAGAAGACGTGTCTTGTTGGCGCAACGTTTGAGCAAGATGCGGCGCCAAAAATGGAAGTGGATGACGTGCGATCAACGCCTGTTCCTGTGCGGCTTCAGCGGCAAGCGTCTGCGTCACTTGCCCCTCGGCCACGAGGCGCGCGAGCACTTTGCTCTGCGCGGCCTGCGCTGCATCCGGATGTCTATCCGGACGCAATAGTTCCGGTGACTGCGGCAGCGCCACAAGTAGCGCAATTTCGCTTAACAGAAGCCGGTTTGGCTCTTTCTGAAAATAAGACAAGGACGCCGCGCGGACACCTTCGATATTCCCCCCAAAAGGCGCCAAAGTGAGATACATCGACAAGATCTCATCTTTGGAATAGCGCCGCTCAAGCTGGAGAGCGCGCAGCGTTTGGCGAAGCTTCGCGGCCCATCCCCGCCCGCCAGGTTCCAGCAACCGAGCCGTTTGCATGGTAATGGTGGACGCGCCGGAAACGATGCGCCCATTAGAGATGTTCTGAGAAGCCGCGCGCAAAATCGCAACAGGGTCGACGCCCCAATGAGTATCGAAGCGTTTGTCTTCGAACGTTTTCAGAGCGGATAGATAGGCGGGGTCTACTTGCGACGATGTCGTGGCCAGGCGCCATTTATCGTCCTCGCTCAGAAACGCCCGCAGAATGTGTCCATCGCGCGCGTGCACAGCCACGGACTGGTCAAGGTACCGGTCCATCGGCGGCGGGTTCAACAAATCAGCAGACAGAATAAGCCCGGCGGCAATGACAATTGCCGTACCGGCGCGCCACCTGTCTTTGAACCACCGTCCCGTCATTTCAGCGAACCGTTCAGTTCGCCGCCGACACGGTCAGCTGCGAGGTACCGGTGCGCGCGATCACGTTAGGCCGGTACATATCTTCCGTGACAGCCGCCGGAACCACATAACTGCCCGGCGTGACCGCCCGCACCATATACGCCACATGATATTTCGGCTTGGCTTGCGGTGCATCGCGCCGGCTTGAGCGATAACGTGCGCCCACATTAAGGGCCGCGACAAACCGGTCGTCCCGGCCTTCCGCCACATTGGTCTGGGAGAGACGGCCAAGCCATTCATAACCGCCATTCTCGCTTCGCGCCGAAAGGACACTTTCAATCTCAAAGCCTGCGGGCAACAAGTCGAGAACAACCAAGTCGCGGCGCACATTATCGTCTAGCTGCCCTTTGATCGACACAATGAAGCGATCGTTCTGCGTCACAGTGGCAAGGTTTGCGGGCGCACCGCTAAGTGTCCAATACGTTTTCTGGGCGGAAACGATATGGTCGCTTTCCGGCAACATCTCTTTGGGCACCCCTTCGGTCGTCACGGTGCGCCATACGGGACGCTCCCCCTCATTGCGGATAGAAATACCGCTCGCAAGTTCTGACGAGGTCGGAACGAACCGTTTCTCGAACGCAGGTCCCGATGCCCGCGTGCCGTCGATCTGTACGGACAAAGCACTGCGCTGCCGAGCAAGAGCGGATGCCGCCCGCACCATCCATGCTTTTTCCTGAGTGGTAGTGAACTGAATTGGCGGACGCAGGTCCAAACCACGATCGACCAGTGGATTGATGGCCTGAGTTTGCCGGGCTTCGACGGCCATGGCCGTGGCCCCCGCCACATCGCGCAAGAGCGAGCCATAATCAATGGCCTCATACCGGCCCGGCAAAGCCCCGGCGGTTAGACGCAAAACCCGGTCAAAATTGGTCTTTGCCCGCGCCCGGTCGTCCACCAGCGACAAAGCCGCACCGGTAAGGCTGGATGCCATAAGATCCTTGAACTTTCCTGCTTCAGTGTCGGAGAAGTAGCGCAGATCACTGACGCTCACCGCCCCTTCACGCGCCAGAACATAGAACGCATAAGCGCGGGACGCCTGTGGCTGCCATGTTTCGCCCGCCAAACGGCGCAACCATTCAAGGCCGCGATTGACGGAACCGTTGGGCACCACATATCCCTGCGCCTTGGCGGTGAGCAGGAAATCCATGGCAAACACACCCAGCCAGGCGCGGGTATCGGCCGTATACGGACTCCACATGCCGAAGGAACCGCTGCCGTGCTGCATATCGACCACGCGGTCAATCGACTTTTGAATGCGGTCTCCCAGCCCCACATCGGGCGACAACAGGCCCTCCTGAATGTCACTCATGAGAAGCAATGGAAAGGCGCGGGCAGTGGTCTGCTCAAGACATCCGTATGGATAACGGTCGAGCCATCGCACCAGCGCCGCTGCATCATAGCCGCGCGAGCTTGCCACATTCGCAACGACCGATTCCGTCCCCGGCAAAAAGTCCCCCACAACTTGGTTGGTGAGCGTGAACGTATCGCCCGGCATGATCATGGCCACATCTTCGCGGAAGACCGGCATTTGCGGCGGCCGCACCTCTATAGGCCACGCCCGTGTGGTTTCGAAACCGCCCGGCCCCGTCACCTTCAATGCAACGGTGCCAATACCGGGATCGCCCCCTTGCAGCGGCACAAGAATGGTTTTTCGGTCCCCGACGGACAAATTCGCCTCGATCGGCCCGGCTTGCGCAAGTGACACCGCATCGGCACCGCTCAGTTCGGCTGTGTACACACCCGCTTCGCCTTCTACGTTGTGCAATGTGAGCGTTGCGAAGCTTTTGTCGTTGGGCGCCAAAAAGCGCGGCAGGGATACATCCGCAACAAGGTCATCGCGGATGGTGACCGGCTGTTCAAAATTACCGAGCTGGGTCGCATTGAACGCGACGGCCATGACGCGCAATTCTCCTACAAAGTCAGGCACGCGGAATTCGATTTCCGCAGCGCCTTGCGCGTCTGTTTCAACAATACCGGAAAAGAGCGAGACCGTTCGTGTGGGAACAGCAGATAGGCCGCGGCCGCCCAAACTGTCGCCCCCCACACGGATCGCGCCGACCACATCGTCGCTCACCTCAATGAGACGGCCATAGTCATCACGGACATCCAGGCCCAACCGCCGCTTGCCGAAATAAAAGTCCGTGGGCGATGGGCTTTTGTAGCGGGTGAGCTGAAGGATACCTTCGTCGACCGCAGCCACCGTGACGTAGGCTTTGCCGCCTGCGGCAAGACCAGACACTTGAACAGGGACCTTCAGATCCGTTCTGGGCTTGACGACTTCGGGCATATCTAAGGCCACATCCAACGTCTGGCCGGAATGATCGATGCCGATCCAGGTGAGGCCAATGGCACGCACCGGCGCCCGTTTTTCCTTGGACCCAAGAGGCTTGTAGCTCGTCACCAGAACATAGGCGCCGCTACCCCAATCTTCCGAGACTTCCAAATCAATCACTGTCCCTTCAGCGGACACATCGATCAGGCGGCGCTCATACACTTCGTCGCCCGCAACCAGCACCAATGCCTTGCCATCTACCGGCGGCGAAATGCTGATGGTCGCGGTTTCGCTGAGGGCATAGTTTTCTTTATCGCTGGAGACGGCAACACGATCCGGGCGGTCACGCGAGGCGCTTGCGGACCAGCCTGCATAAAATCGCACGCTCGACGCTGCTTTAGAATCCGTATCGCTTACCGTGAAACGGTAGCGCCCCCATTCCACCAATTGCTTGAAAGACGCCGTGCCGTCGGCTGCGGTTTCAAGCGCCCCGCCTGACACGAGGCGGTCGCGCACCACGATTTCGTAACGCCATTGACCGTCAAGCTGATACCATTGGTAATCGGTTTCCTCACGGACAATTTCGTAGATCAGACTTTTACCGGCGACGCCCCGCCCTTCATCATCCAGCGCAACAATATCGAATTCGGCATCGGAATTTTCTTGGATTTGATCACCATCGAAAGCAGGACGAATACCGATCAAATCCCCTTCTGCGCGAACAGGCAAAGACACGGTCTGGAATGTTGTGCGCCCGCCCGGCTCAAACAATCCGATTTTAACTTCGGCTTTGAGCGGCTTGGTGGTTTCAGTTTCCGTTTCCAGATAGCTGGTCGCAAGTGTTTTGCCTTCCGCGTCGGTGTCCTCAAGGCTGAAAGGGATGACAACAGAGGTATATTCTTCCTCCACCAATCCGAACCGATAATTCTTATAGTCTTCGAATGGTTCACTATCCGGCACCAACCGCATTTCGCCTTCGCCTGCCAATGCGCTGGCCGGCGCGCCATAAAGGAAACGCCCTGTGACATCAATGGCCACATCCGCCCCTGGGCGCAGAATGTCCGAGCGCGGCTCCAGAGTGACTTCGAGCTTCTGCGGCACAAAATCTTGCACATCGAAGGACACACGGCCTACCGGCGCGCCCTTTGGATCCAGATGGGCCGTTAAGTCCCACTGCCCGCGTGGCGCACTTTCGGTCAGCGGGATCTTCGTGTGTGCGACACCATCCGTCAGATCGAGGCCGGTGTAACGCCGGTACTCGTAGCCATCCGGCCGCCGCAAGATCAGGGTCAAAGGGGCATTCTCTATCGCCTTAACCTTCGGGTCGCGGAGCATTGTCACCGCTTGAACCGTTTCTCCAGGCCTGTAGATCCCTCGCTCCGTATACAGATAGGCATCGACAGGACCGGGCGTTGCGCGCCCCTCCACGCCGCGGTCCGTCAGATCGAACGCCGGCCGCCTGAGATCGAGGAAGGTAAAGTCGCCGTCATTTCCGTAGGCCATCACCGCGACCGGTTCCATACCGCCTTTGCCGCGCATCAAGGCTGCGGGGAAATGCACGCTGCCGTCACCGTCAACACGAAGCCTTGCCAATTCATCATTGTTGCGGGCCACAAGAGCGATTTCGGTACGGGATTGGGTGGTCGCGCGCTGTAGCGAACGCGCGAAAACATGCAGTCCATCGCTGCCATTGAACGTGGTCAGACCGATATCGGAATCGATGACCCATTGAGCGGCCTTGCCTTTGTAGTATTGGTCCCACCGGTCGCCGACAGCCTCCCGATCCGCCGCATTGGCGGCAACGACCAAATAGATGCCGGGCTTCTGTTCCTCAATCGCCTGTCGGATCGGGAAAACGGTGGTCACCTCTTCGTTTCGGGTGGCATTGACGGTCATGGTCCCCTGCCAGACCAACTCACCTTGCTGATTGATCAATCGATCCTTCTCGTAACCGTACAGCAGACGCTGATCGATCAGTCCATCGCTGAGCTGGGACAACAAACGGTCATTCACACGAATAACGTCCAGGTCGAGTTCGTCCACATTTGTCGTCTTGATCGGTAGACCATCCGAGCCCTGGCGCGGCAAAAGAATACCACCGCCAAAGGCGATCACTGGCGGACGATCCCGCAATTGTACCGGAAACGTCTCGTCTTCGGCGAGCAAAAGCCCCTTTGCCGATGGCAACCCCTTCTTCAATGTCACCGCATATTCGGTATCGAATCGAAGACCGGCCATGCACAAACGCGTCCCCAACACGCGCAAACCCACTTTGGTCGCCGGTCGAATGGAAAGGTAGTCTTGATACTGAACGTTTCCGTCGCCTTGAAGTTCCCCGGTAAAGACGAGACAGGCTTCGGCCGCATCCTTGCTGGTATCGATTTCAACACGGCGGAATTCGAAGATGTCTTTTCGTAACCGGTCGTTGCCGGACGTCGGTCTCGACTGTGCGGATGGCTGATCTTGGGAAACAATATCCATCGCGTCATCGATGAAGGTTTCCATCTGATCGGGCTGATTGAAAAAATAGTAGCCGCCGGCCAGGGCGCCCAAAATGACCAGAGCTGCAATTCCCCAACTAACCCACCGCATGGACCGATACCTCTCCCGTTGCGCCTCAACAGCCTGAGGGAAAGCAGCCTACACCGGCCGATTCTGGCCAGCAATTTGCGCCGATTCCCCACACACGAGACTAATGCCGGTTTTCGGGCGACAATAGGGCAACCTGACATTTTCTAGCCTTTTGAGATTCCGTTGGATCGCAAATTGCTCAACGCAAACGGGAGCTCCACGCCTCTTCGCATTTGCGACAATTCCAAGACGGCACGATGTGACGCGATTTGTTCCCTAGACAGGGCCCCACAACCAAGGCAGCATAGGCGCGTCAAAATCAGTGTCATAGGGGGTGCGAAGGTGCAGTCAATCATGTGGAAAAGTTTGGCTCTGGGCGGCGTTGCCCTGTTTCTGGCAGCGTGTAGCGAAGAAACGACCACGGCGTCCTCAGAGACAGAATCAACCAACACAGAAACGGCTGAAGCGGAGTCCACCGCCACACCTCAAGCGGGTCCGGCAGCTTCAATCGAACCTGGCGAGCCTGTTGATTTTGCGGGATATGAATCCTTCAAGCGCTACCACGTAAAATCGGGTGTCGTCGAATACAAACTCGATGGCATGCGCACCGGCACGGAGACACTTTACTGGGACGATTGGGGTGTCAAAGAAGCGCGTTACACTAAAGCGACCGTCAACCTTATTGGTGTGTCGCAGGAAGTGGACGAATGGCTCATCTTTACGCCGGATGTCATTTACACAATCGACCAATCGGCAAACACCGCCGTGAAGACGAAGAATCCCGGTGTCGGCTTCTTTAAAGGCTTGTCGGAAGACGAAATGGCGCAAATGAGCAAACAATTGCTCGAAGCAACCGGCGCCAAACGGATCGGAACGGACTTCGTCGCCGAGCAAACATGCGAGCTTTGGGACGTGCCCCTCAGCGGCGGACAGGAATGCATTTGGAAAGGCATTGCGCTTTCAGAGACCGGCGCCCTTGGGGGTCTTCAATCCGTACGGGTTGCGACCACTGTCGTCGCGGGAATTGAAGTGGACGAAAAGCACTTCACCCTGCCAAAGGCCGTCAACATTACGGACAACACGATCCTGCCGGAAGATTCAGAAACACCGGCAGCGGAATAGAATCATCTAGAGCCGTTTTGGTTTTGATTGAAACGCAAAATGGCTCCAGAATCTTTGTTTTGCGCGTTTCCGGACGGTGAACCGGATTCCACTTCACCTGGAAACGCTATAGCGAAAGGCGGGCATCACACGCTCGCCTAGCCGCCCCCGCCGCCCGCGGGCGATTCTTTTTCCTCTTTGCCGCCGCCAAACAGGCGTATGAGCCAAGCGAAGACTTTCTTCACCCCACGCCAAATCTTGGGCAAGAGCCAGGCGGCAAAGATAACAAAGGCGATAATGAACCCGATGAATAAGATCGGGTGATTGAGCGCCGCCCACATGCCTGCGAACACCGCCACATCTTCCGCCAAAGACAATCCGATATTGGAGAAGGGTTCCGGCGATGTGTTCACGACGATGCGCGAGCCCGCCTTTGTCGCATGGGACACCGCAGACAGACTGCCGCCGAGCAGGAAGGCCGCCACCTGAAGGGCCGGATCCGTTTCGCCAACGGCCGCCGCCGCCAACACCGCCCCACCTGGAATGCGCACAAATGTATGCAGCGCATCCCAGCCGGTATCCACGCCCGGCACTTTGTCCGCGAAAAACTCAACCAGATACATGATCCCGGCGGCAATGATAACCACCGGACTTGCAATGATTTCCAGATTGGGCGGCAGGTCCAAGGCGCCGGTCTGCCCCATTATTCCGAGCGCGAGAATTGCGGCATACAAATTGATCCCGCTGGCCCAGGATGCCCCAAGCATCAACGCGACCGCGCCTACGACTGCCTGGCCTTCTTCCATGGCCTTCCCTCCTTCGTCTCACCGCAGAATTCATTGGACCGCGCCATCATGGACGGCCCCAGCTGAATAGGCAATGAAGGGAATGTGACGAAAAAGTGCCGATTAGTGGCTGTTTTCGGCGTCGCGGGCGGCCAAAAAGGCTTCTATGGCACTGAAACTCGGTTCCCGCTCCAGAAGCGGCACATGACCAACACCCGGCACAGTCAGTGTTTCTAGTTTCGAGTGTGCCGATACCATCTTTTGGAGAATGTCATCTGACAGTAAATCGCTAACGCCCCCCCGAATCGCCAGCGTGGGAATTTGCCCAAGAGACTTGAACGCGGGCCAAAGATCGCCGCCAGCGCCGCCACTGCGCATGGCATCACCGATCTTTGGATCGTATGCGGAGACTGGGTTGCCGTTGTTGTCTTTGTTAAACGTACGGCGGGCCATCAGCATCCAATCATCGTCCGTGAATTCGGGATAAACACCATCGTTTGCAGACTTAAGCTGCGAGACTGCTTCATTCCAATTTGCCGGGGGCGTCATCTTGCCCACATATCCCGCGATGCGCGCAACGCCTTTGGGGTCGAGTTCCGGCCCAATATCATTCAAGATCGCGCCAGCAATCGCACCAGGGCGCGTCGGACCGAGCGCCATTGTCAAAATTCCCCCAAGGGACGTTCCAATGAACACTGCTTTGTGCACGTTGGCGGCCGCCATCAGTGCCAATGTATCGGCTACATACACCTGCGGCTGATAGTTGGACATGTCCTCATCATACTGACTTTCACCACGGCCGCGCAGTTCAAAGCAAATCACCCGGCGTGTCGGCGCGAGCTTTTCCGCAAGGGCTTCGAAATCCCGCGCATTTCGCGTCAACCCCGGCAGGCAAATGACGGGGAGGCTTTTCGCAAGCCTGTCCCCATAGTCCCGGTAGTGCAGTTTAAGCCCATCCGAAGAGGTAAAAAATTCATCTTTATAGTCTGAAGCGGATGCATTCATCAGAGAGGCCTTCCTGTGTTGTTTTATTCCCCGGGCGCTATGGTGGGGCTTGAGCTTTTTTCGATCGCGTCAAGTTCACGCCCCACAGCCTGAGGCGATTTCGTGTAACGCGCCAACAAATTGTAGAAGACGGGCACGACGAACAAGGTGAAGAAGGTGGCAAAAGCGACGCCAAAGAAAACAACGATACCGATTGTTTGGCGACTGGCCGACCCTGCCCCGGACGCCAATACCAGAGGGGTTGCCCCCACCGCCGTTGATAGGCCGGTCATGATGATCGGGCGTAATCGGGTCTCGGCGGCTCGTATCAGCGCATCGTAAAGTTCATACCCCTCGTCGCGCAACTGATTGGCAAATTCGATGATCAAGATACCGTTCTTCGCCGACAGGCCAATCAAAATCACAATGCCTATTTGCGAATATATATTCAGCGTACTGCCGGAAATGAACAATCCAAGAAGAGCGCCTGCAACGCCGATCGGCACTGTCAGCATAATCACCAATGGGTGGATGAAACTCTCAAACTGGGCGGCTAACACGAGGAAAACAATGAGCAGCGCCAATCCGAAAGTGAAGAAAATGGCCGACCCGGAGGTTTTGAACGTCCGCGATTCCCCCTGATAGTCGATGGAGGCACTGGCGGGAAGAGCATCCCTTGCCGTGTCTTCCAAGAACTCCAGAGCTTCTCCCAATTGGAATCCCGGCGCAAGCGAGGCGCTCAACGTCACGGCCCGCATGCGATTGAAACGGCGAAGCTCACTGGACCCGGCCTGGTCCGCGATGGTCACAAGATTTGTCAATGGAATGAGTTCGCCCGTTCTTTCAGACCGAACATAGATGTTGGTCAGGTCTGTAGGCTGTTGACGGTCTTCCCGGCGCACCTGAAGAATGACGTCATATTCTTCGCCCCGGTCTTGATAAGTTGTGACCCGCCGCGATCCCAACATGGTGCTGAGCGTTTGGCCGATGGTTTCCACCGACACGCCGAGGTCGGACGCGCGAACAGGATCGATTTCGACCTTCAATTGCGGTGTTTTCTCTTCAAGGTCAGCGTCAAGACCTACGAATCCCGGATGCTCAGAGACACGCTCAAGCATAACGTCACGCCAGCGCGCCAACTCTTCATATGTGCCGCCGCCCAATACGAACTGCACAGGACGGCTTGACTGCCCACGGCGTCCGAAACTGGAACTCATCACGGCAAACATGCGAATGCCAGGTAACTGCGCAAACTTTCCATTCAGTTCGTTGATCAGGGCGAAAGCCGAACGGTCCCTGTTGTCCCAATGATCCAAATTGAAAATGACAAAGCCGGTGCTGTAATCTTCAGTAGACGAAAACGATCCGGGCACCCGGGCCAATGCACGTTGGATCTCGCCACTTTCCGTATACGGAATCAGGATCTCTTCAACCTTGTTCATTTGAGCAACGGAGTAATCAAAACTCGCACCGGGCGGACCAGCCATAAAGGCAAAGAAAGATCCGCGATCCTCACGCGGTGCCAGTTCTGACGGCAAGGATTGAAATAAAACAACGCTTAGCCCGATGGTGGCGATCACGGTGCCAAGAGCGACGGCCGGCGCATTGATCACCCATTTGAGGGTTCGAATGTAAGCGGATTGAGCAAGTTTGAAGAAGCGATCTGTCGCTTGCGCCAAACGGCCCTTGTGATGTTGCGCCTTCAAAAGCTTCGAGCACATCATGGGCGACAAGGTAAGTGCCACGAGGCTTGAGAATATGACCGCCGCTGTCACGGCGACCGCAAGCTCCGAGAACAAACGCCCTATATCCCCTGGCAGGAACATGATCGGCACAAAGACGGAAATGATGACGGCCGTGGTCGCGATCACGGCAAAGCCTACTTGCCGCGCCCCCCGAAATGCCGCCACCAGGGGCGGTTCACCGGCATCGATGCGCCGCTGAACGTTCTCAAGCACCACGATTGAATCGTCCACAACCAAACCGATCGACAGGACCAGTGCCAGCAATGTGAGAAGGTTTATCGACAGTCCCAGCGCAGCCATGATGCTGAACGACGCAATAAGGCAAACCGGAACCGTCACGGCCGGGATCAACGCCGTGCGAATGTTACCGAGAAACAAATAGATAACGAAAATCACTAGTCCCATGGCGATGGAAAGGGTGACGTAAACCTCTTCAATAGCTTCTTCTATGAAGAGCGACGAATCATAGCTTTGATAAAGCTCCGTGCCTTCCGGCAGGATCGCGCGCACATTTTCCAGTTCGGCCTTGACCCCGCGTGCCGTCGCCAGCGTATTTGCCCGCGACTGTTTGACGATGCCGAGGCCAACCTGCGGAACCCGGTTCCCTCTAAAGAAATAGCGCTCGTCTTCGGTGCCGATACGAACTTCGGCCACTTCGCCGAGACGAATGATGTGTCCGTCAGCCCCCCTGGATAAGGGCAAGTTGGCGAAGTCTTTCGCCGATTGATAGCCCCGTTCCAGACGAACGGTAAAATCCCGATCTTTGGATTCGATCGAGCCTGCGGGCAGTTCCACATTTTCACGGCGTAATGCGCTCTCTATATCGGCCACCGTCAGGCCGCGAGCTGCCATGGCCTTCCGGTCCAGCCAAATCCGCATGGCATAACGCAGACCGCCACCGCCAAACCGCACCCGGGCCACGCCTTCCACCACCGAAAGCCGGTCGACGATAAAACGTTCGGCAAAGTCACCCAGTTCCACATTGGTCATGCGGTCGGAAACCAGGTTAAGCCACATGATGGCACTGCTATCGGCATCAAACTTGCTGACTTCCGGCAAGTCCGCTTCTTCAGGCAGTTGATCGGTGATGCGGGAAACCGCGCTGCGCACATCATTGGCAGCCGCTTCAATGTCCCGATTGAGTGTGAACTGTATGACCACACTGGAGCGGCCATCCCGGCTGTTGGAGGAAATTGTGTCCACACCCTCCAAACCGCTGATCGAATCCTCAACGATTTGCGTAACACGTGTCTCCACTACGTTAGAGGAGGCGCCGCGATAGACCGTATCGATGGAAATGATCGGCGGGTCGACGTCAGGCAGTTCGCGGAGGGGGAGCTGATAGAATGAGAGCACCCCAAAGGCAACCAGCAACAGGCTGATGACTGTTGCGAATACGGGTCTGCGAACGGAAATGTCCGACAGGATCATGTGGCGCCTGCTTCACCGCCAGCTGATTGCGGCGTTTCTTTTTTGGGAAAGTCATCGCCCTGCACGTCAACGGTCTGCCCTGGACGTACGCGGTGGGTTCCCAACGTCACGACAAAATCCTTTTCCGATATGCCATCCATGACTTCGACGATGCCCGGCCTTCTGCGTCCAATGTGAACCTCGCGCCGGTCAACCGTTTCTTCCGGTGTGACCACGTAGACATATTTGCGGTCCACGATTGGAACGATCGATTGTTCCGGTACGGATAATGACATTCGGATATTGCTTCGAAGATCAATGGTGAGAAGCATGCCGGGCAGCAAGAGGCCTTCTTCATTTTTAATTTCCGCCCGCACCATGACGGATCGGGTCACCGGATCCACACGTGTATCAATGGCCGCCACAATGCCGTCGAAAGTACGCCCCTGATAGGCAGCGCTTTTTGCCTCGATGGTCTGATCAACCTTCAATGCCGACAGAAACGTTTCCGGAATGGAAAAATCCGCTTTAATGATCGAGATATCCGCCAGCGTGGTGATCCGGTCGCCTGGCTGCACCAGCGTGCCGGGGCTGATCAACCGCAAGCCAAGCACCCCATCGAAGGGGGCCAAAATCAGCTTATCCGCCAAACGGGCTTTCAAGGCATTGACGCGCGCGGCCGCCGTGTCGCGGTCGGCACGCAGCGACGTCAGCGTTGCTTTGGCCGCCGTACCCCGGTCCACCAAGCTTTCACCGAGGCGCAATTCTTTTTCCGCGCCTTCCAGTTCCGCATAGGCCTCATCTAGCTCAGCCGCTTCGATGCCCGCGGTAAGCTCCGCCAGAATGTCGCCTTCCTTGACACGGGCTCCATCCTGGAAGTGGATTTTACGCACGATCTCGGTGGTTTTGGCCGTCACCGTCACCGCTTCCTTTGCTTGCGCGGTACCGATTGCCTCCAGCACATCCGCAAACTGTGTTTTCGTGACCTGCGCCACCTCAACCGGCACCACGCGGGACCGCCCGGCGGACCCTGCTCCATTTCCGCTGGACAAATAGTAGGCTCCGGCGCCAATGACCCCGAGCCCAATTGCAGCCACAGCGATACGAAGGCCCAGACCGCTTGATTGTTTGGATTTATCCGTTGGCGGATTAGTCATGGAATGCGTTTCGTTTAACTCCTGATCCCCATCACTTTCTCGTAGGTCCGAGAAAAATTGATTAGAGATGAAAGATGGCCGCAAATGGGCCGTAGATATCCACGTTTACGTATTTCTCCGAATACCGCATCCGAAAGAGCGTTGAACTTGTCTTCGTCCACCGCCAAGAAATTCGCGATGGGCATTTTTTCGTTTTGCGGTGTCGTATATTCCGCATGGCGTTCCACCAGCAGCTCGTTTTCCTGCAGGAACTTCACGAAGTTCTGCGTGGCTACATGTTGCTGATGAAAGTTCTTACAGAATTCGAGCGCGCGGTTCGTGAATTCCGTCGCCTGGTTGTTCAAGAAAAACGGCTGTTCCGCATGCTCGCCGATCACCTCGTCATCCATATCTACACTTAAGGCAAATTCCTGCTCATCGGCGTTGGTTTGCATGAAGATAAACGGATAGCGGCGGATGTATTCCGGGATGTAATGATCCTTTTCCCAGACGCCCTTTTTGTTCACATATTGATTGCCTTTGTCTCCCAATCCGAAAACGGCGATCGGGACGACATCCGAACCACTGGAAAAAATGACCGGATAATGCTTAGCCGCCATTTCGAATTCAGCGCCGTTGATCGCGACAAAATTCGCCTCCCGCGTAAACCGGTATGTGCGCTTTGAACCATTCACGCCCAAATTCGCATGCGCTTCCGGGCGGAGAACCTGCGGGTTTTTGTAAAATGGAGGCCCTTGAGGGGCTTCTTGTTGGGTTGTCTGTTGATCTGACACAGCGGCACTCACCTTTCCGGTAACAATCTAAGGTATGGACGGGGTTTTATCAGCACTCCCGCTCGTTTCCTATAAGTCAATTTGGCGTGACAATGCCTGTGGAAGCCTTAACTCTCCGCAGCGCGGCCTCTACACCCGATTGTGGGCTGGAGAGGACCGGAACCCCGAAATCCGCACACAGATCCGCCGCACCCGCCATCGATGCTTGGGCCAACAGCACCAGTTCCGCATCCCCCAATTCCTCTCGAACGCGTTTTGCGATTGCCTGCCAATAGGCGCGTTCGTCGCCCTGTTCGAAGAAACGCCACGCCTCCTCCACCAGCAGAATTCTTGGGCTAATCGCTTTGGAGCGGCCGTCGGCAACGGCCTTCAAAAGTGACAATGTGGGCTCAATAGTCGATTTGACGCAGGCCACCACAAGTATGTTCTTCGCGGTCTCAACCGCTTGTTCCGCCATGGGCCTGTCAATGCGCATAACCGGCAGCCCCAAATGCCTTCCGCACTCCTCAGCAACCGCACCGAGTGTGGAGCACGTACAGACAATCAATCCGGCACCGTCACACTGCAACGAGGCCAGGGCTTCGGACAGATCAGAGGCGATTTCCGGCGTGACCTCGCCCGCCTCCAGCGCCCGGGACAACAGGTCTGGCTTAACCTTATGGATGACGCGGGTATCCGGTGCGAAATGCGCCACAGCCGGTGCAAAGAGGTCCGCATTGGCCTGAGCTGTATGGAAAAAGGCAATATGGGACATACTGGAAATCCTAGCACGGCATGACATTGCAATTTTGAATGATTATGGTGCAGCAAATTTACTGAAATCAGAAAACTGTGCACGAGAGGTTCCAATGTCCGTCTCCCTAACACCGGCAGACGCCGCCACCCCCTATGAGGACAAAATTAAGTCCGCTGCCTTCCGTTGGGAAGATCCGCTGGGCATTGACGATCAGCTGACCGAAGAAGAGCGCCTGGTGCGGGACAGCGCGCGCGGTTATGCCCAGGAAAAGCTCATGACGCGCGTTTTGGAAGCCAATCGGAAGGAAAAATTCCACACCGAAATTATGACCGAAATGGGTGAGATGGGCCTTTTAGGCGTGACAATTCCTGAAGCCTATGGTGGGGCCGGCCTTGGCCATGTGAGTTACGGGCTCGCGGCCTGTGAAATCGAACGGGTAGATTCCGGGTATCGCTCTGCCATGAGCGTCCAAAGCAGTTTGGTGATGCACCCCATTTATGCGTACGGCTCTGAAGAACAGCGGCGGAAATATCTGCCGAAACTGGCCAGTGGTGAGTTTGTCGGCTGCTTCGGCTTGACGGAACCTGACCACGGATCGGACCCAGGCGGCATGAAAACCCGCGCCAAGTCCATCGACGGAGGTTTCCGTCTGACCGGCGCGAAAATGTGGATTACCAATTCTCCGATCGCGGATATTGCGGTTGTTTGGGCGAAAAATGATGATGGCATCATTCGCGGCTTCATCGTCGAACGAGACATGGAAGGCTTTTCGACCCCGAAGATCGAAGGCAAGTTTTCGTTGCGGGCCTCCATCACCGGGGAAATCGTTTTGGACGATGTGTTCGTGCCGGCGGACAATATGCTGCCGAATGTGGAAGGTCTGTCCGGCCCGTTTGGCTGTTTGAACAAAGCACGCTACGGCATCAGCTGGGGCGCCATGGGCGCGGCGGAATTCTGCTGGCATCAGGCGCGGTCCTATGTGCTGGAGCGCAATCAGTTCGGACGTCCGCTGGCGGCAAACCAGCTCATCCAGAAGAAGCTCGCCGACATGCAAACGGAAATCACCCTTGGGCTTCTGGGTGCTCTGCAACTCGGACGCCAGATCGATGACGGGCAAGCGGCAGCGCCGGCCATTTCGCTCATGAAACGAAACAATTGCGGCAAGGCGCTCGACATTGCCCGCATGGCTAGGGATATGCATGGCGGTAACGGTATTTCCGACGAATACCACGTGATCCGCCATGTGATGAATTTGGAAACCGTCAACACCTATGAAGGCACCCACGATGTGCATGCCCTTATCCTGGGGCGCGCGCAAACCGGTATTCAGGCGTTTACGGATTAATTCACCAATGAACGACGTCATCCGACTTGAAAAGAACGGTGAGATCGCGGAGCTGATCCTCAACCGTCCAGACAAAAAGAATGCGCTGAACCGAGCCATGTGGGACGCGATCCCAACGCTCATGAAAGAAGCAGAAGACGACCGGGCCATCAAAGTGGTTGTCATGCATGGCGGTACGGCCGGGGCTTTCGCCGCCGGTGCCGATATCGGCGAATTTGGCGCCAATGGGGGTGGGGCCGGTTATCGCGACACAGTGTTCGCCGCGATGCATGCCATTGGCGATTTTCCAAAGCCCACACTTGCCATGATATCGGGCCCTTGCATCGGCGGCGGGTGCGGATTGGCGCTTGCTTGCGATCTGCGGTTTGCCGACAGCACGGCGAGGTTTGGCATTACGCCCGCCAAGTTGGGATTGGCATACGGACTTTATGACACGAAGCGCGTCGTGGAGGCGGTTGGCCCCGCGAATGCAAAAGACATATTGTTCACGGGGCGGATCATGGGCGCTGACGAAGCCAAAGATATGAATTTGATAGACCGCCTTGTCGCTCCTGAAGAGTTGCGTCAGGCCACGTGGGATTACGCGCAACTTATCTGCGCGAACTCTCAATATTCCGTACGTGCTTCAAAGAAAACGATACAACTGATCTTGGAAGGGGCCACGGACGACACGCCAGAAACGCAAGCCCTGTTCGCGGACGCCTTTTCCGGCGAGGATTTTCGCGAGGGCACTAAGGCGTTCTTGGAAAAGCGAAAGCCAAGTTTCAAGTTCTCGTAGCAGGCTGCTGAAAAAGTCATCGCATTATCTCTCCATGGTTCGAGACGGCGCTATGGCGCCTCCTCACCATGAGGTTGTTATTAGATTTCCTCACCCTGAGGAGGGCCGACAGGCCCGTCTCGAAGGGCCCAGATGACTTTTTCTGTAACTTGCTACAGCGTTTCCAGGTGAAGTGTGTAACGGTTCACCGTCCGGAAACGCGTAAGAACAAAGACTTAGGGCACTTTTACGATTCTACTAAAATCAAAAGTGCCCTAGTGCAGCTTGGATTTGAAGAACGCCAGGGTTTTCGTCAATGCCCCATCATCCAAATGTTCCGTGAGCGTTGAATGTCCGTCACCGGGGATTTCAGTTCCGTCAAAACTGTCGCCGAATTCGGCGCGGATGCGTTCGAATTTAGCGCGCGGGCAGATACTGTCCTTTTCATAGCGGAAGCCAAGGATGGACCCAGGCCCCTTTTCCGCCGCGGCCTTTTTCGCCGCTGCTAACTGCGCCTCATCCATCGCCAGTTCTTTTGCCGCCGCGATGGGAAGCGATGGTTGGCAGGCAACCGGCGCCAACACTTCGTTGTCCGCCACAAGGGACAAGGCGAAATTACCGGTAAGGCACATCCCAATGAGCCCCACACCTTTGCCGCCTTGTTCCTTTAACGCGTGACGGCACAGAGCGCGGATCCAATCTGTGATCGGCCCCATGCCTCTTTTCGAGAACACATGAATCTCCCGGCTGATACAGGCCGCCACCGTGTTGCTCAACAAGTTTACGGATTCCGGCTTGCCAAACAAAAGAGGCATGTAGACGGCATACCCGTCTTGAATAAGCCGGTCCCCCAGTTCCCGGCATTCAACGGACATGCCCGGCAATTCGTGCAGCAAGACCACGCCTGGCCCCTTGCCGCCCGTGTAAAGCCACCGGGAAATACCCCCGTCTTCAAAGGGCACAGGGTCGTTCCACCCAGAAATTGAATGAGGCTGATTGGTCATGTGTTCATTCCGTCTGTTGACTGAATTTATCATAGAGAAAATCTGCTGCTTGCTTCGGCGTTCGGCTGTCTATGTCCACCTGTTTGTTTGCCTCGCGCATAAGAGTGTCATCAATCTGATACAGCAGCGGGGACAGGGACTTGATCAGCCCGGGCTTTTGAGCACCGTCGGGCGACAAAAGAAGAATGGCGTCATATGGCGGAAAAGCTTGCCGTTCATCGCTCAAGATCACCAGATCGAAAGCGCTGATCCGGCCGTCGGTGGTATAGGCCGTGATCACATCCACATTGCCATCACGGACGGCGCCATACATGAACGTGGAATCCATGCTTCGCGTTCTGAACCCGCTGAGGCCGTATGCGTCGCGCACGCGGATCCATTCATTGCGCGCAAAGAATTCCGGATCGCCACCAATCACCAGATTGCCGGCGTGACGCGCCAGATCCGCAATCGACCGAATGCCCAGTTCTGCCGCCCGGTCGCGGCGCATGGCAAAGCCATACGCATTTTCAAAGCCCAGCCGGCCAACAGTCAGGATACCGTGTTCCTTGCGCAGATATTCTGCCATCTCGATGAACATGGCGGTTCGTTCAACCGGATCTTCCCGCCCCATAATGGTGGCCCAAATCGTGCCGGTATAATCCACATAGACGTCAACCGTGTTATTCCGCAGCGCGTCGAAAACGATCGTAGAGCCCAAGTTTTGAAGGCTCTCAACGATGGCCCCGTCTGCTTCCAGGCGCTTAGCAATCACATCCGCCAGAATGAATTGTTCGGTGAATGTCTTGGTCCCGATACGGACGGTTTGGCCTTGAAGCCCCTGCGGTCCCGGGGGCCCTGCTGCTTCTTCTGACGAAATGCTGGCTTGCGGCACAAGCGGCAAGGCCGTCGAGCGCGCTAGAGTATCTACCACGACGGGCCCGATGCCGCCCGCGAAGACCACTGCAAGGCCAATACCGGCAAGGCCCGCCAGACGCCGGTCTCGATCTTGCGCACTTTTTTCGAGCAAGCGCACCAATTGATCCAAGATGATGGCCAGCAGGGCCGCGAACACACAGCCAAATATGACTGACAGCCAGTTGCGTGTCTGAAGGCCGGAAAAAATGTAATTGCCCAGGCTTTCCGCCCCAACAGGTGTCGACAGCGTGGCAATGCCCACCACCCATACAGTGGCGGTGCGCACGCCTGCGATGATCACCGGCGCTGCCAGGGGAAGTTCCACTTGCCAAAGGCGCTGGCGGTCGGTCATGCCGACGCCGCGCGCTGCTTCAACCATGGCCGGGTCTACTTCTTGAAGGCCCGTGACCGTGTTTCTCAATACCGGCAAAATGCTGTAGAGCGTCAGCGCCACGAATGCCGGGCCGAAACCAATGGTTCCTCCCAATATGGGCACCATAAGCGCCAACAATGCCATGCTGGGGATGGTTTGAATAAGCGCCGCCACATTAACGATGGTGCCGCCAAAGCGTTCGGAACGCGCCGCCCAAATACCCAGCGGCAAACTGATCAGTATTCCAATCAAAAGAGCCGAAAGCGACAACAAAAGATGGCCGCCCAGATACCCGGGCAGTTCCGCCAATCGCTCTGCGAAATTCGCACTCATGAGCCGCTGCCTTGTGCATGCATCAGCGCATCCAACTGGTCTGCCTGCCGCTTTGGCGTTGAGATCAGCTCGTCCACATAGGCCCCGGCCGGCCGATTGATCAAATCGTCCGGGCTTCCATCTTGAATGATCCGACCCTCTTGCATGACGATAATCCGGTCGGCCATCAATAAGGCTTCTGTCATATCGTGTGTGACAAGCACGGTGGTCAAATTGAGCTTTGTATGGATTTCTTTGAAATCCTGCTGAAGCCGGTCGCGGGTCAACGGGTCCAGCGCTCCGAAAGGCTCGTCCAACAGCATCACGGCCGGCCCCGCTGCAAGGGCACGGGCAAAACCGATCCTCTGTTGCTGTCCCCCGGAAAGCTCTCTTGGGAAACGGCTTCGAAATTCCTCCGGCGGCAGATGAACCAGTTCAAGCAAATCATCGACCCGCGCTGCAATTCTTTGTTCGCCCCAAGCCAGAAGCTTTGGCGTTACACCAATATTTTCGGCTACCGTCATATGGGGAAACAAGCCGACGCCTTGAAATGCATACCCAATCATGCGGCGCAGGATGGCAGGATCGATGGTCGCCACATCTGTCTCATCAAGAACGATCCGGCCTTCGGTCGGGTCAATCAGCCGATTGATCATTTTGAGCGTGGTGGTTTTCCCGCACCCGGATTCCCCGAGCAGTGCAACCAATTCACCGGCGGCGACGCCAAAGGATATCCCATCCACGGCCGTGACCGGCCCAGGATAGATTTTAGTGACGCTGTCTATGGATAGGCGCACGAAACCCCGAACGTGTTCTTCGAACAAGAATCTTGCCGAAGTGTAAGGGGTTCCGAATTCTAATGGAACCGGACACCGGAATGCAGAAGTGCTAGAATGCGCGGCACCGTGGTAAATCAAGGAAGGAACGATGACGGGCAATTGCATTTGCGGCGCTGTGAGCGTCACGATTGATGAGAAACCAGAATTCATCAACGATTGTGACTGTGGCTTATGCCGTAAAGCAGGTGCGGCCTGGGGATATTTTCCGTCCGCCTCGGTCAAGACGAGTGGAAAAACCGTTTCCTTCGTACGTTCGGACAAGAAGAATGCCGGAGTCGAAATTCACTCCTGCGAAAAATGCGCCGCCACAACCCATTGGGTGCTGACAAAGTCATTCCAAGAACAAAACGAATCGGCAGATCAAGTTGGGGTGAATATGAGGTTGTTCGACCCGAGCGAGCTCACGGGCGTCGAAGTGCGCTTCCCAAATGGCAAAGACTGGGATGGTGAAAGCCCATACGGTTATCGGCGTAAGGCGATGACGATTAGCGATAGTCTGCCCTGGTGACGCGCGGATAACTTCCGAACGGAAGCCCGCCGCGCGCCGGCCATTTGCCGTCTGCTTTGAGGACTAAGACGCCGCTGCTTGCGGACGCCTAATCCGCGGACCGAGTGTTTTCAGCACGTCTTGAGCGTTAAACGCTTTCACGTTCCGCTCGTTCTTCGCGCCTTTGAACATCACGATGTCCGCATAGGCCGTGTATTGCGAAACAGGCCGCGTTGTCGTTGTGACCGACCCGCCATAGCCATATCCGCGGCCGCGATGATATGGGAAACGGTGGTAATAGAAGCCATATCCCGGAAAATCGTCGAACGTGCTGCGATAATAGGTGTCTTTATCCGTCGCCCGCGTTTCGATCACGAAATAGTCGTAACCAGCTTCTTTGGTAAGTTCCGCAGAGCGATACAAAAGATAGTTCTCAACGGTCTCCCGCGCGGTCAATGAGTTGCCCGAGAACTTTACCCGGTAGCGGTTTTTTTCAATCCGCGTTTCAGAATATCCATAGCCGCGATTGTCCGCGCCGCCATAAGGCGTCGGACCGCCACATGCGGCCAATATCATTGCCATTAAGACAGTCAGAGAGAGGGCCGAAATACGGCCGAAGGGCACATACCTTGTCATGAAACTTTCCCACACTTATTGCGCTGTCCGTTCATTACAAACCAAGGTGACAGCACATCCCTTCCCCAGTGGTTCCAAGGCAGAATAATGCGACGGGAAGAACCGGGCAAGCATAGGATCGCCCGCCCCACCAACTTAGCCGCTGTATTTCACACTGCAGCCATAAGGTTGCGTGATCGGTGTTGAGACAGCCTGACCCGCCGCAAGCTCTTCCAGTGTTTGGGACACATAGTTCGTGGAACCGGGGATATCGGCCGGATTGCTGGACCGCTTGCTGTCGATCGCGCCCATATATTGGAGGACTCCCGCCTCGTCGATGATGAACATATGCGGTGTGGTCTTGGCTTCATACAAGCGGCCGATTTGCCCTTCAGGGTCCAACAGGACCGCTGATGGCGCAGCCCCCCTGCTCTCGGTCAGATCATTGGCTTGTTCGCCTGTCACAAAACCCTGTTTGCCTGGCGCGGAGGAGACAACTGAAAGCCACACGGCCCCCGCATCTGCTGCCGACGCCTGCAGGGACTGCATGTTGCGCTGACTATCGTCATAGTGCTTCCGCACATACGGACAATCGTGATTGGTCCATTCAAGAATGACTTTCTGCCCTTTCAAGGAGGTCAGATCGACCGTATTGCCGTTAGAGTCGACCCCCGTAAATGCAGGGGCTGCCGCACCGATCTGGAGCCCGTCGCCGGCCGCTTTCACAGTTTCAGGCAATGTGGAAAACAAACCAAATGTCGCCGCCGCACCAACAGTCAGTGCAAAGAGGGTGGATCGCCGGGTAGGAACAAACATCACAATCTCCTGTCGCAAAAACTACAACTCGCCGATCGCGTCCAGCACGATCCCTTCCGTGAGCAATTGGGGCAATAGGAAAGGTTCCTCGCCAGAGCTCGGCCTTGGATAAACGATATAGAGCGGCACGCCCGCGCGGCCATACTGAGAGAGCTTTTTCGCGATGGCCTCGTCATAGAGTGTCCAATCGCCGACCAAATAAGTCACGTCCCGCTCTTCGAGCGTGTCGTAGAAGTTCTCGGTGAAGGCGACGCTCTCATTGGCCTTACAGGTAATGCACCAATCAGCCGTGAGATTGACAAAGACCGGGCGGTCGGCCGCACGAAGTTCCTGCAAACGCGTTTCGGAATAGGCTTCGGCCATATCCGGAATTTTCAGATCGCTCACGGTTGCCGCTGCCCGGGGCGGGCTCCAGTCGATAAGGGCAAGCGCGCCGCCAACCGCCACGATGGCCAGCGCACGGCCACCAAGATACCAAAAGCCCGTGGACATTTTTGTGCTTTCGAATATCCACGCCGCAAACGCAATCAACATTGCCCCCGCCAATACAAGGAAGACCACATTTGTCTCAACCTGGCTTGACAGTACCCACAATAACCAAATGGCGGTCGCGAACATGGGAAAGGCGAGAAGCTGTTTGAAACTTTCCATCCAAGCGCCGGGCTTGGGGATCATGCGCAGTAAGGCGGGACTGAAACTGATCGCGAGGTAAGGCGCCGCCAAACCAAGGCCCAATGCCAGAAAAATGCCGAGGGCGATTGGCGTGGGCTGAACAAGCGCAAAGCCAAGGGCGGTTCCCATAAAAGGCGCGGTGCACGGTGTCGCAACGATGGTTGCCAGCACGCCGGTGAAGAACGAACTGGCAAGCCCGTTCCCCCTCGCCAGACCGCTGCCGATCCCCATGAGCGAATTGCCGAAGGAAAAAACATTGGCGAGGTTCAACCCAACCGCAAACATGAGGTACGCGAGCAAGGTAACGATGACCGGCGATTGAAGCTGGAACCCCCAGCCGATTTGTTCCCCTGCTGCACGCAGGCTGATAAGGGCACCACCGACGACAAGGAAACTGACCAAGACACCAGCCGTATAGAACACGCCGTGCTGCCGGGCGATCCAGGGGGCTTCTCGCGCCTGGCGCACAATGTCGAGCGCCTTCATGGATAAAACCGGCAACACGCACGGCATGAGATTTAAGATCAGCCCGCCCAGAAAAGCGAAAACGAGCGCTTGCCAAATGGGAACATCCACAGCCGCAAAGCCGGGGCCGCTAGAAACTTGCGCGAACGGGACGCGGCCCGCTTCGATGTTGAAGGCGCGCCGCACCACGCCGTCTTTAAGATCTTCTTCAATGACAATGAGGCCATTGAATTCCGGGCCGATTTCACCAACGCGCGAACCAGCGCTCAAGGTGATTGTCAGTCCGTTTTCGGTCTGCTGGAAAACCGCTTCCGGTCCGTTCTTGAGCACCCCTTCTTGATCGGAAAAAACTTCAACTTTCTTGATCGAGGGCAAATCGATTTGGCCGGTTTCAAGCTGCAGCGCCACCTGGTCGCCTGCCTGTCCGAAGGCCGCAGACCATGGGGATGCGACTGGCAGATCCATTCGTGTCTTCGCGAATGCATCTTGCCAAATGCGATTTGGGGCGGGGCTGCCCTCTGCTACTTGTAAATTCAGAGTGAGCGTTGCTGACTCAGGGATGCAAATGTCCTTGCACACAAGCCAGCGTGCATTCGCCGTTAAGGTGACAGATGCGCCTGGCGTCAATCCTGACGGCGCCGTAATTGGCACCAGCAAGTAGAGATCGCCCGAATAACCAAAATTGACCAGGTCGGCGAAAGGGATGCGTTCCGGTGTTGGCCAAACGATCTCACCAGCTTCGAAACCTTCGGGAAGCTCCCATTCGATGGTGGTCGGTTCGCCGGAATCGCCAGGGTTTTTCCAGTAGGTATGCCATTCAGGACGGATTTCCTGGCGCAGCGCCACCCAGAACGTTTCGCCCGCAGGCACGGCCTCCAGCTCGCTGATGAGCCAGGCTTTTACATTATCGGTAGCAAACGGATTGGCATGGGCAAGCGTCGCCGTCCCCGCCAAGGCAAGGGCCAGCAACGCCGCCAAAACACTCTTTACTGCACTCGGAACCATTCGCCTGCCGTTACGAAATCCTTCTTGCGGGAGGATATAGCAGGAATGGTAAGAATGTTCCAAAGACGGCCCATCACAAGGCAGTCATCGAATTCACCCTAATTGGCCGCAATCACCCGGATTTCCACAAGACCACCCGGAACTGCCAACTCCGTAATGCCAATGGCGGTCCAAGCCGGATAGGGCTCTTTCACGTATTTGTCCTTCACTTTCATGAAGGTGCCCATATGTTCCTGCAGTCCCACATGGTAGGTGGTCATTTCGATGATGTTGTCGAAAGAGCTTCCAGCTTCCGCGAGGATCGCTTCGACAGCCTTGAAAGCCATATCGAACTGTTCTTCCGGATCTGACGGCGCCTTGCCATCGGGACCGATACCGATTTGTCCTGACGCGAACAGCCGGTCGCCATGCCGGATCGCCGGAGCAAAATGGAAATTGTTGTACATCGCCTCGCCCGATTTGGGCAGAACTACCTCGCCTGCGGCCATGGTATTTCCTCCATGAGATTGTCGTTGGGGTTGTTTAGACCTGTAGAATGGGGTCTTGTTCCGATGGGCTCAAGGTATCTTTAAGACGCAAATTTGCACAAGATCATTCGGGGGCCTTATCCATGCTTAATTTCAGAAGATTATTTTCCAGAAAAAATTCACAGGAGCGCTCCACCATGTCCAATATGAACCGCCAATGGCGCCTGAAGAAACGTCCGGTGGGCGATATTCAGAAAGATGATTTGGAGTTGGTGGACAGCCCGATACCGGATCTCAAAGACGGAGAGATCCTGGTACGGAATATTTACCTGTCGGTAGACCCGACCAACCGCATCTGGATGAGCGACATTGACCAATATATGGACCCTGTGGGTGTGGGCGACGTCATGCGCGGCGGCACCTGTGGCGTTGTGGAAGAATCCAAAAATCCGGGCTTCGCGCCAGGAGATTTTGTGATCGGCGGCATGCAATGGGAAACCTACACGGTGTTGCCCGGCGCCGCGAAACTGCCCGCCGATACCGGGCTCCCTTTGACGTCATTCATGAGTGTCTTAGGCGCCACCGGCATGACCGCCTATTTCGGCTTGCTCGATGTGGGCAAACCGAAGGAAGGCGAAACCGTCGTTGTATCCGCCGCTGCTGGCGCCGTGGGATCGATTGTTGGGCAGATTGCGAAGATCAAAGGCTGCCGCGCTGTCGGCATCGCCGGCGGACCTGAGAAATGTCAGCACGTGATCGACAAGTTCGGTTTCGATGCCTGTGTGGATTACAAGAAAGGCAATGTGCTGGAAGACTTGCGCGCGGCCTGCCCGGACGGGATCGATGTGGATTTTGAAAATGTGGGCGGGGACATCATGGACGATGTGTTCACTCTGCTGAATCTCAACGCCCGCGTTTCCCTGTGTGGGATGATCTCCACCTACAACAACGCGGAGGATTGGACGGGACCCAAGATGTTCCGCAACATCCTCATGAAGCGGGCCATTGTTCAAGGTTTCATTATCACCGACTTCCTGGAACGTTTTCCGGAGGCCCAGACCGACATGGGTCAGTGGATCATGGAAGGTAAGCTGAAATGGGATGTAGATGTGGTCGACGGCATCGAAAATGCCCTCGACGCCTTGGACCGCATCTTCACCGGCAAAAACGTGGGCAAGCAGCTGGTGCGTTTGTCGGACGACCCGACCGCGTAAGGCTGATCACATACATTCTCATCAGACCCAGCTCATCCCGGAAAGCCGCACAGGCTTATCCGGGATCTCCCAGTATTCGGCGGGAGATTCCTGCTTTCGCAGGAAAGAGCGGATTTATTTCACTGCGAGGCGTGCCCGGATGAGTTTCTTAAATTCGTCCGGGTACTTTATTTTCATCTCGTCGTAATGACCTTTGCCGAACATTTCCCTTAAAGTTGGCTCCGATACCAGGAAGTAATTGACGGCACCGAGAAGCTGGTACACCAGCGCCAGAGCATGGGCATCGGATTTGTCTTCATGCCCCGGCACTTTTCTGACCAAGGCAATCAAAGCTTCCAGGAACGGCTTGAGGTACCATGTGCCTGCATGCTCGGCGCGCTGCTTATTGTCGAGCAATTCACGCATAATGAGTTGCGTGGTTTCAGGGTCTTCAAGACCATGACGGCAAAAATACATGAGTGCATTCTCAAGCTGGGTACCGGAATCATTTGGGTCACTTTCAGCCGCAACAATATCCCCCACCATCCGTGTAGAGATCTGTTCAAGCACCTCGCCGTAAAGTTTTTCCTTGGTACCAAAATGGTGAAGCAAAGCCTGTTTCGTCAGCCCCAATGCCTCGGCCACATTGGCGATGCTGGTGCCGTAAAACCCTTTTGCTGCAAACAAGCGGGTCGCTTCGCGTAATAGCTGTTTGCGTGTGTCCAGGCTCACCCAATCCTCACATTTCTTACCACTTGGTAATCTACCTAAAGGCCCATAAAAGGCCGGTCAAACGAAAAAGCGTCTAAATTGCTTGACTACTTACCGACTGGTAGGTATATATACTTACCATACGGTAAGGACACAAGGGAGGAAATCATGGAACGTGCCACCGAACTCGCGCTCCTTGATGAGCTTATGGACCTGAAACGGGCGGGATCCTTCTATCTTGATGAGAAGCCGACCGTTTCACCCATCGAACGCTATATCAGCCAAGACCAGTTCAACCGCGAGCAGACCACTATTTTCCGCGGCACGCCCTTGATGGTGGCCCACTCGAGTGAAATGCCGGACAAAGGATCATTCCTAAAACGCGACGTGGCCGGCCTCCCCGTGCTGCTCACGCGCGACGATGATGGGAATGTTCACGCCTTTCTCAATGTGTGCCGTCATCGGGGCACGCAATTGGTCTCAGACGAGGCTGGATGCCAGCGCCGGTTCTCGTGCCCGTACCATGCGTGGACATGGAGCAATCGCGGCGATCTGCTGGCCATACCTCACCAGGAAACAGGGTTTCCAGGATTCCAAAAGTCGGAACTAGGCCTCAAGAAGTTGTCCTGCACGGAGAAGTACGGATGGATCTGGGTGCGGGCAGATGCGGAACAAGATATCGATGTAGACGCACATCTGGGGGAACTTGCGAGTGACTTTGCCTGGCTTCGGGGAGAAGAACTCGACGTCTTTGCCGTCGACGACCAGATCTGGAATGTAAACTGGAAGATACTTGTGGAGGGCGGCATCGAATCCTACCACTTCAAGATCGCACACAAAAACACGATTGGGCCGTATTTTCAGGACAATCTGTCCAGCTATCAAATGTTTGGGAAGAACCTCCGCTCGGTCCTGCCACGGACCGCATTGGACGGGCTGGAAGATCAGCCGCGCGATCATTGGGACATCCGTACACAAACCAATATCATCTACTCGGTATTCCCCTCGAACCAATTGCTGGTTCAGGAAGATCACATAGTCTGGATCCACGTCATTCCTTTATCCCCGGATCAAACCCGCCTGCGCCTTCATACGCTGTCACCGAAGGCAACCGGAACAGACACAGACATGCCTGCCTCTCACTGGAAGAAAAATCACGAAATCACGCGATCAACACTGACGGAGGATTTCGAGATCGGGGAGAGTATCCAAAAAGGCCTGCGCAGCGGTGCAAACACCCATCTGACATTCGGCCGGTATGAAGGTGCTTTAGACGCATTCAATCGGATCATCGACCAACATATTCATCAGTAAGGGAAACAGTCACATGTCCGACGATGTCGTGAAATATGCAACAGATGGCGCGATTGCCACGATCACATTGAACCGCCCGGAAAAATACAACACCTTGCGGTATGAGGTCATTCAGGGCTTGGGCGACGGGCTGCAGCGCGCCAATCAAGACCGAAACATCAAAGTGATCATCTTGGAAGGGGCCGGCAATAGTTTTTGCGGCGGTTTCGACTTTTCCGATGGACTCGAGCACTATGAAACCATCAGAGAGGATCAGTACGACCCGGGCCTCGATGTGATGGGCGTGACCAATCAATACGGCAGTTACATCAACACGTTTATGGGGCTGTGGCGTGGATCGAAACCCACCATCGCCAAAGTCCACGGCTATTGCGTGGGCGGCGGGTCCGAATTGGCTCTGTGTGCGGACCTTGTGATCGCATCGGATGACGCACGGTTCGGAACGCCCTATTCCCGCGTTTGGGGATGTCACCTGACGGGCATGTGGGTCTATCGCTTGGGCCTTGCCAAAGCCAAGTACTACGCGCTGACCGGAGAATGGATCAGCGGCAAGGAAGCTGCCGAGATAGAGCTCATAAATTTCTCGTACCCGCTGGAAGACCTTGATACGCGCGTTCAGGAATTGGCGGCACGTTTGGCCGCCATTCCGCTTACTCAGCTCATCTCCATGAAGCTGATCGTCAATCAAACATATGACAATATGGGTTTGCAAAGCACCCAGACGCTAGGCCCTATTCTGGATGGCATCATGCGCAACACGCCGGAAGGACGAGACTTTGTTCGCGTCGCAAAAGCCGAAGGTGTAAAAGGAGCGGTGACAAAACGCGACGGCCCGTTCGGCGATTACAGCCAAGGGCCGCTGGACGAGCAGCCCCGCCGCCGCAGCAATATGTAGGGAAACGTCAGCCTCATGACGGCATTGGCCATGAAAGCATTGGAAAGCGAAGCGCCGCTGATTGTCTATGTGGACATCAAAAGTCCTTATGCCTTCGTGGCCATTGAACCGACATTGGCGCTCGAAAAAAAGCTAGGGGTTCAATTCGATTGGCGCCCGCTCACACTCGATATCCCGAGCTATCTGGGGTCTGCTCGAAAAAGCAAAGGCAAGGTGGTTGAAAGCACCCGCAGTCCGCGCCAATGGATGGCGGTGAAATATGCCTATATGGATGCCCGCCGTTATGCCGGCCGCCAGGGGCATATGCTGAAAGGCACAGAGAAAATCTGGGATTCAAGCATCGCGAATATCGGCATTCTATGGGTGGTTCAGAATGCGCGCGAAAAACTGGGCGATTATTTCGCGCAAGTCTACCCGCCATTTTGGCGCCGCGAATTGGACATTGAAGACGTGAGTGTGGTTGCGGCGTGTTTGGAACAAGCTGGCGTTACAGCTGACGGTTTTGCCGACTTCCAATCCGGTGAAGGCCGGACCGCCCATGACGATTTACAAGCCCAACTTCATCCCGTGGGCATCTATGGCGTTCCCACCTTTGTATTCGACGGAGACTTTCTCTTCGGCCGGGAGCACCTTCCTTACGTGGAATGGCACCTCAAAGGACGTGAAGGGCCCGCCCCGGACATTGCATACGCCATATGATCACTCTTTACACAGACTTTAAATCCCCGGCGGCCTACCTCGCGTTGAAGCCAACGCTTAAACTTATCGACGTATTCGATCTGGAAGCCAAATGGCTGCCCTACAACACCAAGCAGGAATCCATTCCGGAACAAAAAAAGACAGAAACGAAATCTGAAACCCATTTTCGTATACGCGCCATTGCACGGCGGGACACGCATCTGCGCTATGCGGGGGCTCAAGATCTTCCCATGACCTTTCGGGAATCACCGGGAGAAACGGATCTTGCTCTCGCGGCCTTGTTGTCGATGAATGAGAACCCGGTGGCTTTCATCGAAAAAGCGTTTCATGCATATTGGGTCGATGGCGCCGACCTCAACAATGAAGCAGTGGTTGAAAGCCTCTTGCACGGGTCAGGTTCCAAGCCAGAGCAACAAGATATAGCAGCGGCGCTGAACAAACTCCCTGATCATCAACTGGCGACGGAGGAAGCCGGCATTGGCGACACCCCGGCCTATGTGATTGACGGCCAAATTTTTATTGGCCGGGAACACCTGCCGTGGATACGATCCATCCTTGAAAAATGAGCCTCTCAGGAAATCAACCATGCCCTTAGAACTTTGGACATCGCCCACCCCGAATGGGTGGAAGGTCACCATCATGGTGGAAGAACTCAAAGAAGCCGGCGTGGATTTGCCTGATATTAGCATTCGCACCATCGATCTGATGAAAGGCGAACAGTTCGCCGACGATTTTACGGCGCGCAATCTCAACCAAAAGATTCCCGTGTTGAAGGACGGCGACCGCTGCATCATGGAAAGCGGCGCCATCCTGGAATATCTCGGGGAAAAGTTTCCAGGCCCTCTCCTGCCCCTCAATGAACGGAAATGGGATGTATTGCCCTGGGTCTATTGGCAAATGGCCAATCTAGGGCCCACATTCGGAAATAAGCTCAGCTATACCCGCTACATGGACGACATCGAACCCATCAAGAAAGAGCATCCGTTGGAACGCTTTAACAACGAAGCCTTACGGTTGGTCTCGGTCTTCGACAAAAAGCTTGGCGACAGTCCTTACCTCTGCGGCGACACATTCACCATTGCCGATATCGCCTGCTACCCATGGCTACGCGGCTATAAGTGGAGCAAGGTGGACATCACCACGCGCCCCCGCGTGAAAGAATGGGTTGACCGCGTGCGCGCCCGTCCTGCGGTCGAACGGGGGCTTGCCTATGGTGTACCCAAAGACGAAATCGACAGCTGGAGCAAAGAACGCCGCGCCAGTTATCGCAACAGCGGCAGCACGATTGCATCGAACACCAGCCTGAAAGACAGTATTTGACACCATTTTGGGGCCTTTCAGGATTACTTGTTCGGCCCCTCAACGGCACGCCCAATGATGTCGCACCAAAGGTCGAACATCCGATCCAAGTGTTTCGTGTCCTCATGCACCCCGCGATGCACCACCATGCCTCTTACAAGAAATAGCGTTAGCTCTGTTATATCTTCCGCAGACAGATCATCTGAAATATTTCCGATCCGCCGCCCCGCTTCGGACCGAAGCGTTTCGATCCACTCTTCGTCGATGGCGCGCACTTCGTCCCGAAGCGTTTCGTCGGTACGCGCCGCAACCAATGATTCCACGGTTGCGTAAAAATAGGGCTCGTCCTTTTTGGTAAGCCTCAGAAACTCCACGTGGTCACGAAGCGGAACCGTTTTCTGGTCATTCCCTTCCAGAAGGTGGTCTGTTCTGGTCCTGAGCGTATCCCGGTTGCGTTTGAGAGCCGCGATCAGAAGATCATTCTTTTTTGGGTAGTGATGGGTCTGTGCGCCGTTAGATACCTTGGCTTCTTCGCAGACTTTGAGCGTGCTCGTCCCCGACCAACCATCCCGCAAGATAACCGCCAACGTCGCCGCAAGCAGTTTTTCCTTTGTGGCTTCCGCTCGGTCTTGCGGTGCACGTTTCCTCGATGGTGCATTCAACGGGATCTCTCCTTTTACGCTCTCGTCACACCTGCGTCCTGGCGCTCTGCCGGGACGATACGTGATTCCCGGATTTTTGCCCCAAAAGGGCTTTGTTGACAAATTAAAAAAAGAGAGTACTCTGTTTTTATAATAGATCGTTACCCCACTCTCAGAGGATGAAAATGGAAACCATTGATGTCTTTTGGTCCTTTCGAAGCCCTTACTCTTACCTCGTGACGCCTGACCTTTTGAAACTGGCGGCTGACTATGATGCGAAGGTCAAATTGCGCGTTGTTCTGCCCATCGCGGTTCGCACGAAGGAAACCGTGTTCGATCCATCGAACAGAAAGCCGGCCATGTACATCGTGATGGATTCCATGCGCCGCGCCGAGTTCCTGGGCCTCCCCATGAAGTTCCCGGGGAGCCCAGACCCGGTGGTTCAGAACTTCGAAACCTTCGAAGTCGCGGAAGAACAGCCCTACATTTTCCGCCTATGCAAATTGGGCGTCGAAGCAGAGCGGCGCGGCAAGGGTATTGAATTTGCCGCCAGCATCTCCCGCATGATCTTCGGGGGCACGCAGAATTGGGATCAGGGCGATCATTTGAAGAACGCGACCTCATCGGCCGGTCTGAACCTCGACGATCTGGAGGCCGCGATCGAGAACGGCAATCATCTCGACGAAATCGAACAGAACCACAAAGACCTGGAGACCGCGGGACATTGGGGCGTCCCCACCATGGTTGTTCGCGGCGAACCGTTCTTCGGCCAAGACCGGATCGACACTTTGCGGTGGCGTCTTGATCAGTACGGATTGCGTAAAACTCAGTCCTAATTTCAGCAAACAAACCAATTGCACAGCCAAGGGAGAGAACCAATGGATCTCGAAATTAAAGGGAAAAAGGCCATTATGGCCGGTGGCAGCGCCGGCATGGGACGGGCCACCGCCGAAAGGCTTGCGGAAGCAGGTGTCGATCTTTTCATCACCGCACGCCGGGAAGAACGTCTGGTGAAAGCCGCGAAAGAAATTTCCGAGCAATATGGAACAAGTGTGACGCCAGTAGTCGCTGATTCCTCCACGGAAGAAGGGCGTCAAGCGCTCTTCGCCGCTTGTCCGGACCCGGACATTCTCGCCATTACTATCAAGCCACCAGCACCCAATGGCGATTTTCTGAAAGTCACGCCGGATATGTGGCGCAATTCAATCGAAACAACGCTGATCGGCCCCATTGAGATCATGCGACACTACATTCCTGTGATGAAAGAAAAAGGCTGGGGGCGGATCGTCAACATCGCCACGTTCTCGGCGAAAAATCCAATGATCTGGCGCCTTATGTCCGGGCCCGCACGCTCTGCACTCATCAACTATACGGCCAGCGTATCGCGTGAAATTGCCCAACATGGCGTTAACATCAACAATCTCTTACCCGGCATGTTTCAGACGGAAGGCGCAAGCGAACTATTGAAAGATTATGCCGATGCCTTCGGTTTGGAACCCAAACAGGAAATCGTGCAGAAGCACTTCATAGAGAACAACAAAATTCCGGCAGGCTTTATGGCGGACGCTAAAGACCTGGCACCCATGGCGGCCTTGCTGTGCAGCCCCCTGTCGCGTTTCATCGTCGGCCAGAACATTGTCATCGACGGCGGTCAGCACTCCTCGATTTTCTAACACCGACTCAGCGCAACAAAAAAAGGCGGTGGTTATGACCACCGCCCAGTGCCTTTTCCGCTCTTCCCGGAAAGGCCGCAGGCCTTATCCGGGATCTCATTAAGAATGGCAGCGGTTTTTATCTTTAGGCGACTTCAAACAAGCCCGCAGCCCCCATGCCGCCACCGATGCACATGGTGACAACTACATTCTTGGCACCACGGCGCTTACCTTCGATCAGCGCGTGCCCCACCAAACGGGAGCCTGTCATGCCGAAGGGGTGACCAACAGCGATCGATCCACCGTTCACATTGAGCTTGTCATAATCGATGCCCAGCGTGTCTGCGGAATAGATTACCTGACTGGCGAAGGCTTCATTCAGCTCCCACAAGTCAATATCATCAACTTTCAACCCCTGACGTTCCAAGAGGCGTGGCACAGCGAAAACGGGACCAATACCCATTTCATCAGGCTTACATCCACCAACCGCAAAGCCCTTGAAAATGCCCAGCGGGTTAAGGCCGCGCTTTTCTGCTTCCTTGGATTCCATGACAACACAGGCCGAGGCGCCATCAGACAGCTGGCTTGCATTCCCGGCCGTGATGAAATTGCCGTCACCGCGAACCGGCTCGAGACCGGAAAGGCCTTCCATGGTCGTGTTCGGACGATTGCATTCGTCTTTCGTCACCGTGTAGTCCTGGATAGAGATTTCGCCGGTCTCTTTGTTTTTGACCGCCATTTTGGTGTCCATGGGAACGATTTCGTCTTTGAATTTTTCAGCCTGCTGAGCAGCTGCCGTGCGCCGCTGACTTTCCAAAGAATATTCGTCCTGACGCTCGCGGGACACGTTGTAACGCTGTGCGACGTTGTCCGCCGTGTCAATCATCGGGATCCAAATGTCAGGATACATCGTTTCGAGTTTTTCGGAGCGCACCACTTCACCCTGAGGCGCGCCACGGCCCATAAGGGAAATGGATTCAACGCCCCCGCCAATCGCGACAGGGACCTGATCGACAATCACACGCTGTGCAGCCATTGCGATGGTCTGCAGACCCGATGAGCAGAAACGGTTGACCGTGGTGCCTGAAGTTGTAACGGGGCAACCGGCGACCAGCGCCGCATTTCGCGCTACGTTCGGTCCACTGCCCGTGTCAGGGCCAGCGGAACCAAAGATCACGTCTTCCACTTCTTCCGGATCAATTTTCGCGCGCTCGATTGCGTGCTTGATGGTGTGCGCTGCCATATCGACGCCGGGGGTTTGGTTGAACCCACCCCGGTGAGACTTAGCAAGTCCTGTACGTGCCGTAGACACGATGACGGCTTCTCTCATTCACTTTCTCCTTCCTGGATATGAGATGGGCGGCACCGAAACCCGCTGCCGCCCTTTGTTGCAATTACAATTCTTCTTAAACGACTTCAAAAAGTCCGGCCGCGCCCATGCCGCCGCCGATACACATGGTGACAACAACGTTCTTGGCGCCGCGGCGTTTACCTTCCAGCAAGACGTGTCCCGTCAACCGGGACCCGGTCATGCCATAAGGATGGCCCACGGAAATCGAGCCGCCATTCACATTGAGTTTTTCGTGGTCGATGCCGAGCTTGTCCGTGCAGTACAAAACCTGGCTCGCGAATGCTTCATTCAGCTCCCACAAATCGATATCGTCGACTTTGAGGCCTTGGCGTTCCAGCAGACGCGGGACGGCGAAGACGGGTCCAATGCCCATTTCATCTGGTTCGCACCCGGCAACGGCAAACCCTTTAAAAATGCCGAGCGGCTCGATATTGCGCTTCGCCGCTTCACCCGCTTCCATGAGAACACAGGCTGAAGCACCGTCGGAAAGCTGGCTTGCATTGCCCGCCGTAATAAAGTGCTCTTCGCCACGCACCGGCTTAAGGCCCGCAAGGCCTTCAAGCGTTGTGTTCGGACGATTACATTCGTCTTTCGTCACCGTGTAAGGCTGCATCGATGTTTCGCCGCTTTCTTTGTCCGTCACGGCCATGATCGTATCCATGGGGACGATTTCGTCATCGAACTTGCCGCCTTGCTGGGCCGCTGCCGTGCGGCGCTGGCTTTCCAGAGAATATTCGTCTTGGCGATCGCGGGAGATCTTGTAGCGGTCGGCGACGATATCAGCCGTTTCAATCATCGGCATCCACAGGGCCGGGCAGCTTTCCATCAGCTTTTCTTCGGTGATGTGATTGACGTTGATATTTGCTTGGGTGAGCGAAATCGATTCAACACCGCCGGCGACGGCCACGGGCACATCTTCATTTACGATACGGCCAGCAGCCATAGCGATGGTTTGAAGACCAGAAGAACAGAAACGGTTGACCGTCGTTCCGGACGTGGTGACAGGGCAGCCTGCCCAAATGGCGGAAAGCCGAGCCACATTCTGACCGGTCGCAGCTTCCGGGAGCGCGCAGCCCATCAGCACGTCTTCCACTTCCGCAGGTTCGACCCCCGCCTTTTCAATGGCGTGCTTAACGGCGTGACCGGCCATCGCCGCGCCATGTGTGTTGTTAAAACCACCGCGGAATGACTTCGCCAATCCGGTCCGCGCGGTTGATACGACGACGGCCTCTTTCATTATTTGCTCCTGTTTCCGTGTCCGTTTTACTTTTGAACTGAAGCGTTAACATCTGCGTGCAGGGAACGCCAATGTTAAATTGTCAGCACAGATATGCATTTTCGCTAATGCATGGAAATCATTTCACTATTCGGTGATGTGATGGGCAAAAAGGCCCATGGCGGGCATCAATACTTCGTCAATTTTCCTTAACCGGTTTACGGTTTGTCAACCATTCGGGCGCCATATCTGGCCTTATGATGGAGCAGTCTTTATCACTTAGGATGATGCAGGTGGGCTTGTTGGTGGCGGTTGCCATCGCAACCTTTGTTGACGTTACGGAACCGGGATTGAACGGTTGGTCTCAGGCGCCGGAAATAGCCGCGCCGGAGCGGTCAAATGCAACTCTGCGTCATCAAGCAGCCCTCCATCACGCTCACCAGCGTCTCAACTCATCATTCGAAGATGGTGTGGAGAATGCCCGCGCCGCCGATCTGGCCATACAAAACCTGGATTGCTGGGAAAACGAATTGAAATCGAAGGGCGAGACCGAAAAGGCTGATGCCTGCCGACAGGGGTTTGAATCAGCGCTTGCCGCAATCTCGACGACAAAACTGTCTCAGCACGCCAGCCTAGGGGCAAGCGCTCCCTAAGGCGCCGGATAGCCAGAAAATTGCAACGCGGTTTGCTTTTCCACCTTCAGTTTAAATGTGGGAAACAGAGTAAATTTACACCCTGCTTTAAGTTAACGTTAAACGGCGCCGCTTATGGTGTGCGCCATGACAGGGGAAGCGAAGAACAGTGAGTTTGTCCTAGGGACCGTCCAGCTTGGACTTCCTTATGGCGTCGCCAATCAGACGGGCATGCCGTCTCACGACGAAGCCGTCAAACTCATTCACAAAGCAGTAGATTTAGGGATCTCCACCTTCGACACGGCTCGGTCCTATGGCACCAGCGAGGAACGTGTTGGCGATGCTCTGACCGGGGATTATGTGGGTCACATCATCACCAAACTCGATCCGCTGGAAGGCATGACCGACTCGACGCCGATTTCGACCGTTCGGCGCGCCGTCAACAGCAGTGTCCGGCTGTCTTGCCTGGCACTGGCGAGAGATCGCATTCCGACATTGACTCTTCACCGCGCCCAACATCTCACCGCCTGCAACGGAACCATCTGGCGTGAAGTCAATAAGCTTCGCAACATGGGAAAGATCGGAGAAATTGGGGTCTCCGTTCAGTCACCTGACGAGGCCCTTCAAGCTTTGTCGCATCCGGAAGTTCGGCAACTCCAGCTGCCGTTTAACGTCTTGGACTGGCGCTGGCGCCATTCGGAAGTACCCACCAAGCTTCGTCTGCGGTCAGATGTCAAAGTCCATGCCCGCAGTTCGTTCTTGCAAGGACTTCTCCTCGCTGAAGATTTGGAAGTTTGGCCGGTTATCGAAGGCTTGGACCCAGGGTTCGTCCGTGAGCGCCTTCTGCAAGCCGTTCAAGAATGCGGTCGCGAAAACATTCTCGATCTGTGTCTTGCTTTCGTGAAAGCACAAGATTGGATCAATGGCATCGTGGTTGGCGCCGAGACTGAAGATCAGTTGCAGAATAATGTAACCTTCTTCCGCACCAATCCGCTGACGCCAGAACAATGCGAGATCGTTATATCGCTTTTGCCCACTGTGCCGGAAACGCTGCTTAATCCGGCCCTTTGGCCCGCGAGCCGGAAGTAGCCGCGCACTCCGGCAAAGATCAAACCGACGCCCAGCGGTGAAGGATATCTCCATTGACCAAGCTGGACTATTCCGCACTACACAACCTTGAGGGACGCAGCGCCTTCATCACAGGCGCTGCCGGACACCTTGGCTCCGTCATGGCCCGTGCCTTTACGCAAAACGGTTGTCATGTGATCCTGAATGGCCGCAACGCTGCGCGCCTTGACGCATTTCAACAAGAATTGTCGGCTGCGGGTGGCTCAGCGGAAATCGCCTGTTTCGATATTCAAGACAGCACGGAACTTACGAGCTTTTTGTCAAAGCAAGATCGCCTCGATGTGCTCGTCAACAACGCCTATACCGGCACACCCGGAAGTCTAGACACAGCCGCCAATGAGGACTTTGAGACCGCTTTTTCAAGCGGTGTCACCGCGGCATTCAACGCGTCGCGCGCCGCATTGCCTGCGCTTAAAGCGGCCGTCAACGAAGTCGGTCACGCCTCCATCATCAACATCGCCTCTATGTATGGGCATGTGAGTCCGGACCCGGGTCTTTATGGCGATACGGGACTCAACAGCCCGCCTTACTACGGACCAGCCAAAGCCGGACTTATTCAGCTTACAAAGTATTTGGCATGTCAGCTCGCGCCCGAGAAGATTCGCGTGAACGCGATCAGCCCCGGTCCGTTCCCCACTCCAGGCATACAAGAAGAACGTCCGGATTTCGTAGACCGCCTCGCCGCCAAGAACCCCATGGGCCGTATTGGTCAACCAGAAGAGATAGCTGGCCCTACCCTCTTCCTCGCTTCCGACGCTTCAACCTATGTCACCGGGGCAAATTTGTGTGTGGATGGCGGCTGGACTGTCTGGTAATGGATGCATATGCACCGGCATGGCAACATACAAAGTCTTGACGCTGGTGCGAGGCAAACCGACCAAAGAGTGTCCATGCGACAGAGCTGGAGAAATTTCTGGGGCCGCCTGGGTGAAGGCCAGACGGATACTGCCGACGAGAGCGCCTCTGAGTTTTACGTCAACAGCCTGCTTCCCAATCTGCGCCTGTTTCATGGTCTGGACCGCAAAGCCCTTCAAAAGGTTCGTTCACATTTGGAATGGTTCAGCCTGCCTGGCGGATGGCCTCTCATTCGTCAGGGAGAAATCGGCAATTCCCTTTTTGTGGTGGTTTCGGGCGCGCTAGGCGTTTTCGTGAAGGGGGCGGATGGGCGTACCGAGCTGGTCACACAGCTGTCAGCCGGTTCAGCTGTTGGGGAAATGTCGCTGCTGACGGGTGAGAAACGGTCGGCAACACTCACCGCCATTCGAGACACAGAACTTCTAAGACTGCCCAAGGAAGCCTTCGACAAGCTTACGGCAGACTATCCCGTCCTTCTGCATAACCTTGCAGAGATACTTGCCCGCCGGCTTGCCATCACCACGCAGGGTGAAGAAACCACATTCCTGCCGCGCACATTTGCGATCGTACCATTAGACAAAAGCATACCGTGTACGGACATTTGTTACCGGCTCAACCGGTCTTTTGCCGAGGCAGGCGGTCGCGTGCCGGTCATTACATCCGACGCACGAGACCGCCCCACCGAATGGTTCCATCAAATGGAAACCGACCATGAGCAGGTCATTTATCAGTCGGACATGACCGACAGTGTTTGGACGCGCCTCTGCCTGCGCCAGTCAGACCGAATACTGCTTGTCGTCCCAGCGTCACAGCCGCCAAAGGGGAGTGACCTGGAACGGCTGTTTCTTGGCCAACGCCGGCGGCGCCTGGAGATCGTCTTCTATCACAGGGAGGGCGAAACATCGGACGCGGCAGCGGAGTGGCTCGACCGTTTTCCGGACACGTTTCATCACCATATCCGCGCCGGCAACAACAAAGACATCGCACGCCTCGCACGGCACTTTTCAGGCTCTGCGACGGGACTTGTCCTGGCGGGCGGCGGTGCCAGGGGGTTTGCCCATTTGGGCGCGCTCCGCGCCATGCGTGAGGCGGGCGTCAATATCGATATTCTCGGTGGCACAAGCATGGGCGGCATTATCGCTGCCGGAATTGCCATGGACTGGTCGGATCAAGAACTTGAAGACCGCATGCGCCAGGCATTTGTGGATGCCAATCCCATCAGCGACTACACAATACCGCGCATTGCTCTCGTCCGTGGACGGAAGGTAACGACGTTGCTGAAAGAACACTTCGGAGACATGCAGATCGAGCACCTCTGGCGCCCGTATTTTTGCGTGTCCTCAAACCTGACCACCGGCCAGGTCAATGTCCACCGCCGAGGGCCCATTTGGCAGGCGTTGCGCGCGAGTGTGGCCATCCCCGGCCTGCTGCCTCCTGTATCGTACAATGGAGATGTTTTGGTCGACGGTGCGGTTATGAATAATTTCCCGGCTGACATTATGAATGAACTCGGGCGCGGGCTGGTCATCGGCGTCGACGTTGAGGGAAATCACTCCATCACCGCGTCGGAAATTGACGAACAAAGCAGCGATGAATGGCGCACGCTCGATCAAAGCCGGCGCGAAGATCCGGGCATCATCAGCATTCTCATGCGTGCAGGCACGGTCAACAGTGAAGCGCAAACCAAGCTCTCACGGCGCATGGTGGACATTTATTTTTCACCGAACATGGAAGGGATCGGCATCCGCGACTGGCACATGTTCGACCAAGCGATCGAACGTGGATACACTCATACCCGAGACGTCATAGAACAAGTGGGAACGGGTTTGTTTTCCGGTTAGCGTAAATCGATCGTTAGCTACGACCGGTAACTGATCTCGATTGTGACATTGTTGGGATCGCGCAAAAACAATTGACGCCGCGACCCGTCCGGTGCCTCCACACGAAAATACTTAATCTCGTGCTTGTCCAGACGCGCAGCCATTTCATCCAGATCATCCGTACGAAAAGCAAAATGGTCGAGAGGGCTTTTCGGCTCTGCATCCGACCCGGCTTCGGCGCCAACCAAATGAACCAGATCTTGGCCCCCGGCATAAAGCCAATAGCCGGGGAATTCAAAGTTTGGACGGCGGCCGACGGATAGACCCAACACGTCGACAAAAAAGTCTTTGGTTTCTTCCAACTTGGAAGTGGCAATGTTCACGTGGTCCAATAAGGCAATAGACATATCTGCCTCCGAGCTTCCTATCCGTTCCGGACTTTTTCGTGATTCTTGATCACTTCGGTGATGATGAAATGCAGAAACTTCTCGCTGAAGTCGGGATCAAGCTTAGCGGTTTCTGCAAGTTGCCGAAGACGGGCGATCTGCTCCTTCTCGCGGGATTTGTCCGCAGGCGGCAATCCGTGTTCGGCTTTGTATTGCCCCACCTGTTGAGTGATCTTGAACCGTTCTGCCAACATGAAAATAAGTGCCGCATCGATATTATCGATGCTTTCCCGGTAGGAAACCAGCACCGGGTCTTCAGCCATCGTTGTCCGCTCCTCTAAGCCAGCTAGTCTGCCGACGCATTTGGTCCAGCATATGGCGCGTTGTCAAACTCACCTTCGTTTTCCGACTTAGATCTCGAAAACGTCGTCATCGTCGTCTGTCTTGGCCTGATCTTCGACCCGCCGAAATGGCCCCGGAAAATTCGGGTCTGCTCGGCGGCGGCGATCCGGACCAAAATAGGTATCGCAATCGATGAATGGCCGCGGCCGGATCACGATTTCTTCGATCCGTCGAAATACGCTTTTGGGCGTAATGGGCTTCACCAGAAATTCCGTCACACCCGCATCACGCGCCCGTTCCACACATTCACGTTCCGCGTAGCTCGTGACCAGAACAATAGGCAGATAACGTATGGATTCATTACTCTTTCTGATTTCCTTGACGAATTCGATACCGTCATCGGGCGGCATCAAATAGTCCACAATCGCGAAATCAGGCACAGTGCGGTTTATATGCGTTGCGGCTTCTGTTGCATTTTTTGCCTGTCGCACATTTGTAATGCCGAACGCCTTCAAAACTGCCGTCAAAAGCGTCCTCATATGTTCGTTGTCATCGACAACGAGTGCTCCTAGCTCCCCTAGACCTTTGCTCAATTCAAGTTCCCCGTAATCGGCCACCAGATTGGAAGGATACTCGGCGTTGAGTCACGCCAGATGAGGGACTTGATGGCATGGTCTCCCTCAACACTCATAATTAGCGGACAAAACAGAAACACTCAAACCACCCAAATTTGGCCGCTCATATGTGACCAAAGACTTGCGACCCGTTAAAAAACATATTTGAGTGCCTGCAGGAAGCAAAACAATCACAGGAAGGATACAGAAATAAGATGGCCATCGACTACGACCACATTATGTCCCTGAAATCGGAGGGGCAGGAATTCTCTTATGGCGACCGCGAAACAATGTTGTACGCCCTCGGGGTTGGCATGGGCAGAGACCCTCTCAATCGCGAAGAGCTTGGCTTCGTCTATGAAAAAGAATTGAAAACGGTTCCAAGCCTCGCGACCGTGATCGCCTGGGGCGCCGGCCCCATGCGGGACAGCGGCATCAACTATCTGATGGTGGTGCACGGGGAACAGCGCCTTACGATTCATCAACCGTTGCCACCGGCCGCCAATATCGTTGCCAATAGCCACGTGGCCGGCGCATTCGACAAAGGAAAAGACAAAGGCGCGATCGTCGTTGTCGAAACCGACATCAACATTAAGGAAACCGGCGAGAAGCTGTGCACGCTCAGCTCCACCACATTTGCTCGAGGGGATGGCGGGTTTCTCAAAGAGGGCCAGAAGGTGCAAGGAGAGCCGCCGGCACCGCACATACTTCCGGACCGGGCGCCCGACGCCACATTCGAGGCGGAGACACGGCCGGACCAAGCAGCCCTTTACCGTTTGAGCGGCGACCGCAACCCACTTCATGTGGACCTAGACGTCGCTGAAATGGCCGGGTTTCCCAAACCAATCCTTCACGGGCTTTGCACCTACGGAACCGCTTGCCGGACGATCCTGTCCAATGTCTGCAACTATGACCACGCTGCAATCAAAGGCTTCGACGTGCGCTTCTCCTCGCCGGTCTATCCGGGCGAAACGATCGTTACAGAAACCTGGAAGGACGGAAACGTGGTGTCTTTCCGGTCGCGCGTCAAAGAGCGTGACGTGGTGGTGCTCAATAATGGAAAATGTACGCTGGCCTAAATTAGGCACGCGAACCTCAAAAAGCCGGGCTCAACACCCGGCTTTTCCTAAACTTGGATTTGGCTGAATATGAGGGATATATGTCATTTCCGCCAAATGGAAATTCTGAGATTATTGACGGTATGCAGACCACTTCATCCAAGAAGAAAGCCGGTGCCCCGCGTCAGGTCGTCATTGCGGGATTTGACGGGGCGCAAATCTTAGACATCACGGGCCCGGCCGAGATATTTGCGTCCGTGGGCCAAGACCGATCGGCACCAGCCTATGAGGTGGTTTTGGCAGGCCCCAGAAAGTCGGCGCTGTCCACCACTTGCGGTATCGACTTATCGGTCGATAAGGCTTTCGGCGACTTCAAGGCGGAAGATTATCGCGGCATCGACACGCTGGTTATTGCCGGCGGCGTCGGCATGCGAAAAAACACATCAAACGCTGCCCTCATGAATTTTGTGACCAACGCGGCCCGTCATGCGCGGCGGGTCACGTCAGTCTGTACAGGCGCCTTTGTTCTGGCCGCAGCAGGTTTATTGGACGGCAAACGCGCCGTCACACACTGGATGTATTGCAACGCGCTTGAAAAAAACTTTCCAGACATCACCGTCGATGCGGACGCGATCTATGTGCGCGACGGACACGTATGGACGTCAGCCGGTGTCACCGCGGGCATGGACCTTTCTCTTGCTCTCATCGAAGAAGATCTAGGGCGGGATGTGGCCATCGAGATTGCGCGCCAGCATGTCATGTTTGTCATGCGGCCCGGCGGGCAATCGCAATTTTCAGCCCATCTAGCAGCGCAGCAAAATCATGACAGGCCGTTTGGCGATCTTCTGGGATGGATCGCGGAAAACGTGGACAAAGACCTCTCCGTCCCGTCCCTCGCGCGGCAGGCTGCCATGAGCGAGCGAAATTTCGCGCGACAGTTTACCCGCGAAACCGGAACCACGCCTGCCCGATTTGTGGAAGCGGCAAGGGTTCAGGCCGCCCGCCAGTTGCTCGAAGAAAGCGCACGTCCGATTGATCAAATCGCGTTTCAAAGTGGCTTCTCAAATGCGGAACGTATGCGCCGCACCTTTCACCGCCATTTGGGTATCAGCCCGCAAGACTATCGTGCCCGTTTCGGCAGGCAGTCCCAAGCCCCCCTTCTACAGGCAGGAGAGTAATCATGACACTGAACATTGGCCTCTTGGTATTCGATGACGCCGAAGAACTCGATTTCGTTGGTCCGTGGGAAGTGTTCACAATGTCCAATGAAGTCTTCGCCCTCACCGCACCTAAAAAACCGAAGGATAATGTGTTCCTGGTGTCCGAGACCGGCGGCACAATCCGGTGCGCAAAAGGCATGCGCATGGAGACCGACTATGACCTTGACGCCTGCCCGTCTCTGGACGTGCTTCTGATTCCGGGCGGTCAAGGCACGCGCAGAGAAGTAGAAAACAAGAAGATGTTGGGGTGGATCGCGGATGTGAGCAAAAACGCCACCTGGACGACGAGCGTCTGTACGGGGTCTTTGTTGCTGACAGCCGCAGGGCCCGCGAAAAACAAAAGGGTGACGACCCATTGGGGTTTCATCGAAGAACTGCGGAAACGTGGGGAAGCCAAAGAGGTTCTTGAGAACATTCGCTATGTGCGTGATGGAAATGTGGTGACTGCTGCCGGTGTTTCCGCCGGTATCGATATGGCCCTATGGCTCACGGGACAAATCCACGGGATAGATCATGCACGCCATGTGCAAAAAGGTATGGAATACGATCCCGCGCCACCTTATTCCGCCGAGGTCTGATGATTTGGTGATGGCGGTCACACACCGCCACCAAATCGCCACAACTTCGCCCTGGGGCGGGCTTAGTTAACCGCTATTTACTCTCCAGCACACGCTTCGGGGAGAAAATCAATGCACCAACGTACTTTGTCATTGTCGACGGTCAGTGTCCTGGCGTTGGCATCCGCCTTTTTCCTGTCGGCTTGCAATTCCGATAAAGACGTCATCGGCTCCAAGCCCGCGCCGGAACCGGCCGCTGAAGATGGAACAACGCAAAGCGAGGACGACCAGTCTCAAGAAATTATTGTCACTAGCCGCAAACGGGAGGATGCGGCGCGATCTGTTCCAGTATCCGTTTCCGGGTTTCAAGGCGGCATTGCCGCCGCCCCACCGCCCCGCAACACAGAACGCTATGAAGATGTGGACCCTAACCCTGTAAAGGTGACTGCTGAAGATCCTGTCTCCACATTCAGTATTGATGTGGACACTGCTTCTTACGGCGTCATGAGGCGCTATCTTAATGATGGCGTATTGCCGCCGCGCGACTCTGTGCGCGTCGAAGAGCTCGTCAACTACTTCAACTATTCTTACGAATTACCTGAAGGCAAGGACCAGCCTTTCAAGCCCAGTGTCGCTGTCTTCCCGTCACCCTGGAACGCAGACACGCAGATCATACATGTGGGCATCAAAGGATTTGATATTCCGCCAGCGGAGCGGCCAGACCTCAATTTGGTTCTATTGATTGACGTCTCCGGCTCCATGCAAGCAGAGAACAAACTTCCCCTCTTGAAGAAGAGTATGCGCTTACTGGTGGACGAGCTGACTGAAGACGATACGGTTTCCATGGTGGTCTATGCGGGCGCCGCAGGCACTGTTCTTGAACCGACCAAAGGAAACGAAAAAGCGAAAATTTTGGCGGCACTGGACAAGCTCTCCGCAGGCGGATCGACGGCAGGTGCAGAAGGGATCCGCCAGGCTTACCAACTGGCCGAAGCCAACTTAAAGGAAGAAGGCGTTAATCGCGTCATGCTCGCGACGGACGGTGATTTCAATGTGGGCATCGCAGACCCGGAACGCCTGGAAGACTTCGTCTCCGAAAAGCGGGACACCGGCATCTTCTTGTCCGTATTGGGCTTTGGCGGCGGCAACTACAATGACGTGATGATGCAGAAAATGGCGCAAGCCGGTAACGGGAATGCAGCCTATATCGACACATTGAATGAAGCCCGCAAAGTCCTCGTGGATGAGGTGAGCAGCACACTTTTTCCCATTGCCAAGGATGTGAAAATCCAAGTGGAATTCAATCCAGCCCAAATCGCGGAGTACCGCCTGATCGGCTATGAAACCCGCATCTTGGACCGGACTGATTTCAACAATGACAAAGTGGATGCAGGTGATATCGGCAGCGGACACAGCGTCACCGCGCTTTACGAGGTTACGCCCGCTGGGAGTAGCGGCCGGATGAGCGATCCGCTGCGGTATGGCAGCGACAGCAATGCCACAAATGAGTCATCAGATGAGCTTGCTTTCCTCCGTATCCGGTACAAACTGCCGGATGAAGATGCGAGCAAGCTGATCGAGCGGCCGGTGACAAAGTCCGATGTCCTTCAAACACTCCGGGAAGCATCAATCGATGTGCAGTTCGCCACCACCGTGGCCGGTTTCGGACAAATGCTCAAAGGCGGCGAGCATCTTAAGACGTTCGATTACGACACCGTCATCGAGATGGCGCAACGGTCGAAAGGTAACGACCCATTCGGCTATCGCAGCGAGTTCATACAATTAGCCAGGCTGGCGAAATCGGCCGCGGCCTTGCCCACACTGGAGTCCCCCACCCCTACAGTCAGTCAATAAGACTGGCTGAACTGCCCGCCCGCAATGGAGGCGCCCTACCTCCTTGCGGGCTCTTTTTTTAGAAGTAAGTCCGCAATTCAGCAGCAATGGCACCACGCAAGGCGCCGAATTCGCTTTGCGGTATTCGGGTCAAGGACCTGGGAAAGGTCAGCGGTCCTTCGAGCGGCTGCCGCCCATAACCGGCTGACCCGGTAAAAAGGAAATCTGTCTCATCGGTCAGGGACCAGACGATTTGTGCTTGTATGAGCCCTGAGTCATCTGAAATGCCGTGAATGGCCGACAGATTGCTGATTATGATGGGAGTGATTTCATAGCTGCCACGAATGCCAAATTGATGCCGATTAATCTGACGCGAGGCACCAACGGCAACACGAAACAGACCGGTCAATTGATCATCCGGCGCGCCTGCGCCATTGTAGAAATACTCCCCATCGATCTGAAGAGAATTGGGCCAGCGGTATCCTGCGCCTACCACTGCCTGCCAATGATCCGTGAACAATTGGCGGATCGAATCCTGCGTGGTTAGCGGTGGACCATCGGGCACGCGGATGGCATCGAAATAGGCGCCCTCAAAACGAACCTGGACAACGCCAATCTCACCAACCGCCGCGCCGCCGATCTGGAGCCCTCCATAAACCTTGCCGCCTTGCACGGCCACATCCCAACCATCCACATAGGCGGTGTATCGTCCGATGAGCGCGGAGCCGTAAGTATCGGCCCCCGCTTCTTTGTCACGCCCCAGGGCCGCACCCAGCGGGTCCACTTCACGCCCGAACACCGAGACCAGGGTGATGCCCGAAAACGTATCCAGTTCCCAATCGAGGCGAACCGCATCCACACCCGCCTTGTAGTCGCGGTTGAACTGCTCCGCCGCGAAGGGCCGGAACACATCCAGCGGATTCCAAAAATAGGCTTTGCCGAAGGTCACCGCTTGCCGGCCGATGGACAGATCGATGTCTCCGAAAGACTTACGAAACACGAAGCGGTCAACGAACGCCAAAAACTGGGCATCGTTTCCGGAGCCATTATCTGTAAGCAGATCTATTGCCCGATACTGCCCATTGCCCACACGCTCTGGAATGAGGCCATCTACAGGATCGGACAAAATTCGGGCCGTGCCAAAGATATGGCCTTCGAATTCGAGACCCTTAGAAATCTCCGTTTCGAGGGTCGCCCGGCCGTTTAAGAAACCTTGCGCGGAATTTTCACCGTCCACGCGAGAGGCAAATCCACCACCGCGCAGATTCGCGCCAATGTCAGCCGCAGCCGCTTCGGCAGCGATCCAGAAGCATGCGCAAAAGATCAAAAACACAAAAGACGAAAACTGCCGTAAGGCCCACACAGTTGTTCACGCCCCGTCGATTTGGCCGTCACGCATTCGGATCAGCCGATGAGCGCGTTCCATAACCATCGTGTCATGGGTCGAGATAAGGAACGTCACGCCGCGGTTCTGATTGAGCTCCAACATGAGATCGATCAAGGCCTGTCCCGTTTCAGAGTCCACATTCGCTGTCGGCTCGTCGGCCAGAACCAGCGCGGGTTCGGCCGCAACCGCACGAGCGATCGATACACGCTGTTGCTGGCCGCCGGAAAGCTGATTGGGAAATCGATTTTCCATGCCGCCGAGCCCCATTTGCTCAAACAGATCGCGGACTCTTTCATGCCGTTCCTTAACCGGCTTTCCTTGCAACATGAGAATATATTCAGCGTTTTCCAAAGCGGTCATGACAGGGATCAGGTTGAAACTCTGAAACACGAAGCCAATCCGGTCCCGGCGCAGATCGGACAAGGCCATCGGCCGAAGTTTCTTCGTTGCCACGCCTTCAATGAACACATCGCCGCTGGTGGGCTGGTCAAGACAGCCAATCATGTTGAGCAACGTGCTTTTTCCGGACCCGGATGGGCCTGCCATGGCGGTGAACTCGCCCGCATTGATGGTCAGATTCACGCCGCGCAACGCATGAACGGCGATGTCACCTTTGCCGAAGGTTTTGACCAGATCTCGTGTTTCAACTATAGCCGTCATGATGTCCCCTAACGCAACAAGTTAGCAATTGAGATCCGCGTCACGCGGCTAATCGGAATAAGGCTGAGCAAGAGCGTGACAGCCAAAATCGAACCGCACAAAAGGCTCATCAGCCGGACCGAAACCAATGGGTATATGGTGGTGTCCACCGCGATACCCGAGACTTCCACTTCCCCACCGGCAACGAATGTCGAAAGATCTATTCCGACGACGGAATAGTGATAGGCAACATAACCGCCAAGGGTTCCCCCAATCAAAATTCCCAGAAGGGCAATCAGCCCTGCCTCAAAGAAGACCTGAAGCCGCAGATTGCTGCCACGTCCGCCAAGGGCCAAGATCGTCGCGAACTCTTTCTTGCGTTCGGTCACCGACATGAGAAGTGTATTGAGAATGGTGAAGGAGACCATGGCGATTAGAAATCCTTCCATGATCAGGTAACCTGTACGTTCAACGGTCACGTATCCCGCCACGCCGGGCATAATAGTCTGCCAGGGATGCACCGCAAGATTGGCGTTGCCACCCAGCTGTTCTTCCACGAGCGGTAAGAACGACGCGAGGCGATCGAGATCTTTCATCACCAGACCAATCTGTGTGGCACTTCCTTCCGGCAGGTTGAATAAATCGCGGGCCGCATCGAGCTTCATATGGATGAGCGCGCCGTCCACCTCATCGGTACCGGTCCGAAAAATGCCTTTCACCCGGTAGAGCCGCTCCACAAGCTCGCCATCCTTGTCATTGGTGGCAATCACCAGCTTTTTGCCCGGCTTCAGCTTCAGCCGTTCGGCCAGGACCGTCCCTATGACAATACGTTTCGCATCGCTGTCATCCAGGTAGTCGCCTTCGACGATGTTTTCCGCAAGCGGAGAGGTTTGTCTTTCTAAGTCAGGCACCACACCGGCGATCAGGACACCAAAAGCACCAGCGCCGGATCGGGCAACGCCCTCACCGCTGACAATCAGCTTGGCCGATTGCACCTGTGGAAGTGATTCAAATTTACTTGCGAGTTTTTCCGCATTGGGAACGGACAAGGACACTGACGGCGCGAGCCTATAGTCTTCATGTTCGATCGTCACGTGCCCGGCCTGTAGCCGCGCGCCACTGTCAATCACACTACGGATGACACCTTCTTCCAGGGTCGTCAAAATGATGATCAGAAACAGGCCAAACGTGATGACGAAGACTGTAATCGCCGTGCGGCGTCCTTGCCGCCAAATACTACGCCAGGCGAGACGAAGCTGCTGCCCCATATCACATATCTCCTTTGCGCATGGCATCCAGGGGATCCATACGCGCCGCCGAAAAAGCCGGGAAGAAGGCCGCGATAAGGCACAACACCCAAAGGCCCGTAACACCCATAAAGGCAGCCCCCAAATCGAGATCCGCCCGGATGATTGGATTGAAGGCCACGCCTTCCATGGACAGGCCTTCGGAATAGGCCGTGATGTCGATGCCGACGGATGAGAGGTAACTCGATGCCGCGATCCCAGCGGCTGCCCCGAACAAACAGGCGATCAAGGCCAGCAACCCTGTCTCGCGCGCAACGCCCATAATGATCTGCCGTGGCCGCGTTCCCACAGCCTTCAGCACACCGAATTCCCACATGCGTTCATAGGTGGACATCAAGACGGTGTTAGCGACACCCAAAGCAGCGGCCAACCCGAAGATCGCGAGAATGATCCATATGGCATTTCTGGCAACTTCGGTCATCTCCGCCAAAGTGGGCGAAAGCTCTTTCCACGTTTTCGTTTCGTGATCGGGAACGAGCTTCTTAATCGCGACAGAGATTTCTTCGAGCGGCATTTCACCTTTCGTATTGGCGGCAAACTCATGAAACTGATTGCCGTAAAGGCTGAACAATTCGCGGTAGTCCCGCTCATTCATCAAGACGACGGTACGGTCGACACCGTCCGCCACAGATTTGAGTATGCCCACAACGGAATAGAGTTCCGCACCGATCGAGCCGTCAGCCGCTTCAACCACCACAATAAGTTCGTCGCCAACGCTTAGGTTAAGGATCTTCGCAAGCTTGCGGCCAATGACGATACTGCCTTCATCGGCAGATGTCACAAAGCGGCCTTTGTCGACGTGCCCCGCAAGTTCAAAAACCTCCTTCTCTTTTTCCGGGGTGACGCCCCAGAACGATCCGCCTGCTGATTTTGGGCCATTCGACACAAGGCCGAAGCCAAACAAACGCGAGACCAGAGCAATGCCCTGTTCGTCCAACGTTTTTATGGTTTCATCATTCAGCTCGACCGTTTGAAAGATCGACCGCTCGCGCCGATAGTTTTCCGCATGAATTTGCGCTTCACCGGCAAACAGCTGAGTGACATTGTGCTGTAGGTCGCTGACCATCCCGCGCGACATGCCGTCTGCCATGATCAAAGTCGCCGAACAGAACACAATCGACGCCATGGTGATAAGAGTACGGGTACGGTTTCGCCACAGATTACGCCAGGCGAGGCGGATCCCCTCCATCGGTCCCCCCTAATTCTCTCTCAGTCGGCGAATGGAAAAGAAGTCGTCCGAAATATCCACATTGAAGGTGATCTCATCATAGGTCACTGTGGTGCTTTCTTCGGGTTCATCGGTCGGCACAACTGTCATGGTGGTGGGCATCTCGCGATCATCCACCAAGCGCAAATTGCTGTAGCCAATAGTGCGGGCCAGGGCGAGATCTTCGTCGTAGTACCCAACTTTGATCGGCAGCTCTTTGACCCCATCTATCGTGAGACTCACTTTGCCCCATTCGACAGCGGCATCTTCCAGAGGAAAACAGTCTATGTCGACAACCGCTTGTCCATCCCGGTCTCCATCAAAGGCGATTTCGCAATTGAAGTCGTCCGTAAACCGACTTTCCCGAACCAAGTCGTTATTGGTGACATGGCTGCCCATCCATGACACGCTCATCATCGAAGAGGGTAATTTGATGACCCGGTCGACTTTGGGCAGATAGTTCCAGATGTCGCGATCAACCCGCAACGTCGTGGTACCGCGCTCCTTCTTTGGCGACAGAATGCGGATGAAAGTATTGTCCTTGCCTTTCGAGGCCATTTCGGCGACCAGCGATCGTGTCCAGTTTTTGGTCACGATCACCATGGTCATCTGACCTTTCGAAGAGTCGCCCCGGTAGAGGTCGTCGACCCGGTCAAGCAAAGCATTTGCATCACGCTCGCTCGCCGAAGCAGACACAGCGGCCAAAGATGCCGCCAGAACCAATCCCCATTTGCTCCATGCTGAATTTCTCATAAGCCATACAAGCCAGCTTTACCATCGACACGAATTGATGTCGGTCAACGCTCGGCCTTCCTTTTGTTGTTTCCATTTGCCTGCAGCCCCTTATGTAAGAACCTGCAAAAACCAAACAATGCGGCGCTTTCAAACTTGGAATGATTCTGTTTTGTGGCGCCTGTGTCTGTTTCGTTTTCCCCTTCTGAGTTCCCTTTTTAGACGGTCTGTGGGTTTCCCAGTTTCTGCTTTTTGGGAGCCTTTTTTGACCCCGCCTTTCTGTTTCCCGGCGACCGGCCCGGCGCCAATACGCCATCGACAATCACGTCCGCAAGCGCATCAACATAGTCATCCCAATTCATGCCCTGCGCATTCATGGTCGTCGATGTGGTCAGAGCAAAAAGGAGGTCGATCATAACTTGACCGCGCGCTTCCAATTCTTTTCGCGACACCTGCCCCGCCGTGGCTGTTTCAAGCAGCCGAAGCACATAGTCGATTTGCAGTTTGTTTGTGTTCGCCAGAAGGCTCTGGTCGACTTCTTGAAGAGCCACCGCGATTTCATGATCACCTTGGATCAAACTGGACATCAGAGGCAGTTCGCGGGTCATCCGTACACAAATGACGATGAATTCATGCAATCCTTCGCGCGGGGCCACCTGCATTTCGGCAATTGGCAACATGCGCTCCAGGTATGAGCGTTCCTCAAAGGACAAAGCGTGATAAACCAGCTCGGCCTTGTTGCGGTAGTACAGATAGACGGTGCCTTTCGCGACGCCTGCTTGCCTGGCCACTTCGTCAATGCTGGTCTTGCGGTAACCAAGACGCACGAACAAATCGATAGCGGCGCGGAGAATACGTTCCCGCTTTCGCGTCAGCTTCTCATCACTTTCGGGCCATAGAAATGTGTCTATGGTGTCGATCGCCCGTCTGAGTTCAGCCACATCCATAACTGACTATATGGGCATTTTTGGTCATTTGGTCAATATGGCTTTCGGCAATTTCGGCGCTCTTCATTTCGATTTCGCATTGACGCAACGGCCACAAGGCGCTCACGCACTGCGAAAATCTGCACCGTGCACTTGGTAAAACGGGTTGATAAACTGCACTGTCATTGAATCGGCTTAGCGTATCGAAGGACTTTCACCTGATGGGAAACATGATTGAGGTTTGCCGTTCCAGCGTGCAGACGTGGGAATGCGACGTGATGGGACATATGAATGTTCAATTCTATGTGGCCCATGGCACATCTGGAGTCGCTTCGTTGGGCAACGCCATTGGCCTGGGACCGAGCAGCTTGCGCGACAAAGGCTTGCGGCTTCGTGCGGTTAATCACCACATTCGTTTTTTGCGCGAGATGCGGCCGGGCGCGCCCTTTTACGTCATGGGCGGACTAACACACACAAACCCCAACAAACTGCGCTTCGTCTTGGAAGTACGCAATACTCTCTCTAACGACATTATGGCGACGCTTACCGGCGATGCTGTGTTGTCAAATCCATCCGGGTCCGCCCTTACCGATTTCCCGGCGGATGCGCTCGAAAAGGCAAAGGATCTAACTGTAGACCTCCCCAAACATGCAAGTCCTCGCGGCTTATCACTTGATGTGGAACCTGGGCCACTGCGCCTGAGAGACGCCAAAGCGAAAAAACTCATCCCGATCTACCAAGCAATGGTGAAGGACGCAGACTGCGACGCAGACGGATTTATGATGAACCGTCTCTATATCGGCCATATCTCGGACGGCATTCCCAATATGCTCGCCGCAACACGCGGGGAAGACCGATCGGAGATGGGAAATGTGGGCGGCGCTGCCCTCGAATACCGGACTTACTACACCAAACGGCCCCAGGCAGGAGACATCATTGCCGTGCGCAGCGGCCTTATTTCTATCAGCGAGAAGGCCTACACATGGGGCCATTGGATGTTCGATCTGGAATCCGGGAACACAATCGCCACGGCCGAGGCAGTGGCCATATCCATGGATTTGACGGCGCGCAAGGCAATTCCGATCCCGGATGATCTAAGGGCAACCTTGGAATCCATGCGGATTGAATAATTGTTTTCCAATTTCTGCTGATTGTCGAAAAGTCTCTACTTGCTCATGGTGTCATCCCCGCTTGCGGGGATCCAATCACGGGACCATTCGAACATTGGTCTCTGCTTTGTTTGAATAGCTTTGTGGATTGGATACCCGCCTACCGGCGGGCATGACAGCTAGAGCCGTTTTGGTTTTGATTGAAACACAAAACGGCTCCAGATTCTCTGTTTTGCGCGTTTCCGGACGGTGAACCGGATTCCACTTCACCTGGAAACGCTATAGAGTGATCTCTCCAACAGGTCTCGTAACGAAAAATCCGCCGGCAGCGGCTTAGGGCCTATAATCACCAATTGAGTGAGGCCGCTTTTCGGCGCAGTTGCCGCAGACCAATCGATCCTTTCCCCTGCCATTTGCAGTGTTTTCCATTCGTCGCTAGCCGTCTGCACAATTCCTTTCGCCCGCAGAATATGACGACCTGTTCGCCGTAGCTCATCCTCAAGCATCGATTGAGAAAAAACACCCTTGCGAGACTCGGACTGAGTCTCAAACGGCAAATCATGCGCAGCGAGGATCTGTCCGTGGCTTTCTTCGAGCCGTTCCACCTCAAGCAGAAGGGCGGCCGGCACCTCCGTGCTGACAACCGACTGAACCGGCAAGTTGGGACGGCGCGCATTCAACAACTCTTGGCACCGATAAACATCGTCTTGCGCCGCAAGATCTGTCTTAGTGAGCAACACAAAATCCGCACTATCGATCTGCCGTTCGATCGTATCCGTCAGACGTTCGTCCGCATACTGTTGCAACAACTGAGCGGCGTCGGCCAAGACAACAACCGCATCAAGCGAAAGGTCTTTGTCGATCGCAGCAATTTCGCCAATACGCGCGGGGTCCGCGACGCCACTTGCTTCCACGACGATATGATCCGGTTGCGGCTGTGTGGTCACCACTTGCAGCAATGTTCGCAGGAAATTGTCGCCAATGGTGCAGCACACGCAGCCATTGGCCAGCGCGATGGTTTGGCCATCATGAGATTCGATGAGTTGCTCATCGATGTTGATGGCACCAAAATCATTGACGATAACGGCAAAGCGAATGCCTTGCGGGTCGGCAAGCAAACGATTGATAAGCGTTGTTTTCCCGCTGCCAAGAAACCCCCCGATGATTGTCAAAGGGATGGGCATCTCTTACTCCACTGGCGCGTCGACCGGCGCCTCGAATACATTGCCGCCCAAAACCGTTCCCCAGACCCGCACATCTTTCAGATCAACGGCTCCGATGTCATAAGGGTCGTCCTCAAGCACGGCAAAATCCGCAAACTTCCCGACCTCTATGCTGCCGATTCGGTCGTCCATCTTGAGAGAACGGGCCGCCCCCATGGTGATCGTGTAGAGCGCTTCATCAAGGGTGATCGACTCGGCTTCGCCGCCTAAACGGTCGCCTTCCGACGTCAGCCGGTTGATCGCACACCAAGCAGAAAACAAGGGCCCGATGGCCGTGATGGGCGCATCGGAATGAATCGACAAGTCCACGCCATTCTCCAAAGCAGCCCCCGCATTATCGATCTTGGCCGCCCGATCAGGACCGAGGGTCAGCGATTTGTGCGCCTCACCCCAGTAATAAACATGATTGCTGAACAGATTGACACCGACACCCAGCGCCGCCATGCGCTGGAACTGTGCTTCATCCGCCATCTGACAGTGCTGCAACGTATGCCGGTGGTCCGGGCGCGGATGTGAAGTCAGAACCGCTTCCACAGCTTCCAAGGCAAGATCCGTAGCCTCGTTGCCATTTGTGTGCATATGCACTTGAAAACCGGCCTCATGATAGGCCCGCAAAATACCTTCTACTTCGCTGGGGGTGATGTACCACAATCCGTTTTCATGACCGTTGAAATAGCCAGGCCATTTCAGCCGCGCGGAAAATCCTTGGATCGATCCATCCAGAACAAGCTTCACGATGCCGAAAACCACTTTGTCCGTGGCTTTGGACATAACGGATTTGAGCCGTTCTACGCCTTGGGGAGCAGGCATGAGTGTGCCACCAAACGCCGGCACCAAACGGATGGGATAGGCCGGATCGGATGTGGTGCCGACAAATCGATCGACGATCAAGTCATTCAGCTCACTATGCAGGTCCGTTGCGGTTGTAACACCGGCCAATTGCGCAACGCGGGCAAAGTTCCAAAGTGAAGGCGGACTGGTGGAAGCATCCGTCAGGTCGTAATTGATCGCCTTCATCGCGAGATACATGCCCACCATACCTGCAAACTCGCCTGTAGGTTCGCCATCTGCCCCCTTCATCACACCAGGAGAGTTTGTGGTCGCCGTAATGTCTCCCAACGACATCACTGGCGTGTTCACATTGAGAAAATGTAAGCTTGCATGAAGGATGACGATCGGACGCGAGGTGGAAACACGGTCCAAATCAGCGGCACACATGCGCCTTTCGCCGAAGAAGATTGGATCAAACCCCCAGGCCATTAACGGCGCAGACGGATCATCCAGCGCATCAGACGCTGTCTTCAGCCGCACCACCACTTCGTCGATGGACTTAAGCCCGGGCCAGGTGGTGCCGTCCGGGCCTGTCCGGTCGTAGTATCCCACGTAAGGATGATCCCACACGGCCCCTTCAATGATATGCGAATGTCCTTCGATCAGCCCCGGCATCAGTACTTTGTCCGCAAAGCGCGTATCGATCTCCGCGTCGCCCCATTGCTGCACATCCTCCAGCGTGCCGACAGACAGAACGCGGCCGTCCCGCACGGCCACATGTGTAGCGGTCGGTCGCGACGGATCCATGGTGATGATTTTGCGGGCCGAGAATACGGTTGTCATGCGATCCATTTTTCCTTTTTCTTTTATTGGGATCGTAGCGGGGAATGCCGGGAATGGAAACCAGGCAGGTTAAGGCGCGGCCACCGGCATCTGCGATTTCAGGCCGTCACAAATGTGGCTGATTTCATCGGCCATGCGCTCCGGATACTCCATCGGCAGAAAATGGCTTGCCCCGTCCATCTGTACACGTTTCATCTCGGGCTTCCGGCGTTGCAGCCATTTTGCCATCATGGGCGGACAAGTCGCCCCCGCCTCGGTCGCATAAAACAAAGTGACGGGAGAGGTGATGTGCCCAAAGTCCCGCCAAACGTCATTGAAACTGAGAGAAAAATTGGCCGCCTCCCACGCGGGCGCACACGCAAGCCGGAAACCGTGTTCCCCGTCCGGCAATGTGCCGCCATAAATGTAGTCGCGCAGCATATCGTCCGGCCACGTAACGAAAGCGCCACGTCCTTTGTACGATTTGTAGATGGCATCCCGGTCGGGATATTGAGCGCGCCGGCGTTTTGCCCCTTCCGCGAGATTGCTTCGCACCATGAAAGGCAGAAGCAGCCGAACCAGAAAATTGGGCGTCGGGTAAACGACCGGGTCCATCAGAAAAAGATGGCCCACCCGCCCCGGGTATTCATGGGCGACCATGACGCTTGTGGTGCCGCCCATGGAATGGCCCGCCATCACCAAAGGGCGGTTTCGGGTCACGGAAAGGCCATTGATGAAGGCGACCATATCGTCTCGATACCGGTTCCAGCTGGTCAATTTCTCAGGATCGGCGGTCAGGGTGGTGTGGCCATGACCCCGCATGTCTGGCGCGATGAGGTGGATGTCGGTGGACAGGTGATCAAAAATCCGCCGGTAGGTCTGGCCGTTAAAGCCGTTCGCATGAAGAAAAACCAACGCGGCCCCTGGCCCCGGACGCTCGAGATAGGAGATCTCCCCATCAGGCATAGCCAATGTTTTGCGCTGGAATTGCCCTACTGACATGCTTCCCCCGAAATCATGCGGCGTAAGGCCCGCACAACCTGCTTTAAATCCTGATGACGCGACCGCGTTTTTTCGCCAAAATAGGCAGAATGGCGCCGGATGCAACGGTTAGAGCGCCCGAACACGGAGAAGGGGTATGCGTAGTTTCGCCACATTAATGGCTGTTTCGGCGATTTCTTGGGGAATGTCGGCGGTGGCCGCCTTCGCCGACGGGCGTCCGCTGATGGATTTTTACGGCCAGTTTACGGGCGTGGGCATAGCCGATTCCGGAGCTCTCGAAACCTCTGACATCTCACATCGGGATCTTGCCGTGGTCATCGAACCGGCCGACGACGGGTTCAAGCTCACCTGGACAACCTATTTCGTTTCTTCCGGCGAAAATGCTGATGTTTCCCTGAAAGAGAAGTCAGCCTCCCTCACCTTCACACCGACGGACGACAAAGACCGGTTCGATGCCGTGGGCACTGGCGATCCGCTTGCCGGCAAACCGGCCACCTGGGCACGGATCGAAGGCGACTCGATAATCGTGAACAGCGTTCAGGTGAAGCCTGACGGTTCATACGATCTCACCAGCTACATCCGTACCCTGACGGCTGATGGGTTGGACGTAACGTTTATCCGCTTTAAGGACGGCAACGTGACCAGGCGCGTACGCGCTGACCTCACACGCGATAATTAGAACCGGCACAGAACAATCTTCACCTCGCATTTCGTCGCAAAATCGGCACAAAACCGACGTTTTTGGCGCGTCGTCCTATTGAAAACGCGGCTTGAAATCCCCATCTGAATGACGAGCAGCGCAGACACAGTTTCCAAAAAATTAGGAGAGCGTTTGAACCAGCAACCACGCAACATGGGAGGAGAGAGCACGCATGCGGTATACGCTGAGCACATTGGCACCGGACGAGGAGATTTTAGCCGTCGGCCGATTTCATTGGACGTATACGTTGGTTTCTCTCTTGTGGTTGATTTTTCTGGGTTGGGCGATCGTCGGGCTGTATTTTTTCATCATTCGAACGATCCGAAAACGGACCACCGAATTGGTCGTGACCAATCACCGGTTCGTCTTTAAACGCGGGCTTATTTCTCGGTATACAGATGAACTAACGACGGCGCGTATTTTGCACGTCACCTTGGTTCAAGGATTGTGGGGACGGATTCTCGGCTACGGCCAAATCGTCATCCACAGCGCAGATGTGGGTAAGTTCGGCCTGCCCGCCATTGCCCAACCTCTGGTATTCCGGCGCGCCCTGATCGAGTCTGGCGGCGGGTCGGGATCTACAGACCCGGAGCCCGAAGACCTCAGGGAAGCCGCCTAACCTTTCCGGCTTCAGCCTTCCGCAGCGAACAGTTGCGGATGCGCTGAGGCCTCACGCCGTTTAGACGCCACGTAGAGCGCCCGCCATTTAGCCACATCAGACCCTGGATCGCGCTGGTTCGGATGAAAACCGGGCCGGTAATAATCCAATATTCCCACACACAGACGCCGCCAAATTCCAGGCGCCACCCACATATGACGAAACGCCCGCCGCCACGAGGCGAAATTGAACAATTGCCCGCGCTTCCGCATGAGGTGGATCTGCATCATCGGAATCCCGATGAGAATGTCCTGTGCGACGAACAACATAGCAGCCACCCGCAGTAGATACCCGCTCACGCCGCCGCTGACGGTTTGATAAACGTCATAGGCGACGGCTTTATGCTCTTCCTCTTCCATGGCATGCCAGCGCCACAGATCTTGATAGAACGGATGAGCCCCTTCCATGATCCTAGGGTCCGACAGGATGGCTTCCGCGAAAAGTGCGGTCAAATGCTCATCGGCACAGGTGACCGCCAATTGAAACCGTTTGGGCGTTCGCCGCATCGCGGCCACACCATGCTTCATCAGCCAGTCCAGGAAACGCGTGTCCACGCCATGGGCCGCCAGAAGGTCGTTGTAGCTGCGATGTTCCCGGGAATGGATCGATTCCTGACGAATGAAGTCCTGCACCTGCGCCAGCAGTTCTGGATCTTCAATCCGGTCCAGGTAATACCGCACACTATCCACGAAGAAGCGCTCCCCTTCCGGAAAGGTGAGCGAGAGGGCGTCGTAAAGATGGGTAATGGCCGGATCGTTCGAATGCCAATCAAGGGGCAAGGCTTCATCGAAATCAAACTGAAGATTGCGTGGCGTAATGCCGGTATCCCTACCCGGCGCCGTCTCCGACCTCATGGCCTGCCCTTACAACAAATGCACTTCAGATTATATGTGCATCCGCCATGCCGGGCTCAAGCCCCAAACGATAAGGGCGGACCTAATAGGTCCGCCCCCGTCGTACCGCGTCTCTTGACGCCTCTTATTATCTGAATCAATTGCAGATTGATTTAGGCCGCTTCCTTCTTCGGGTCAAACCGTTTGTAGAAAGTTTCATCCTTTTCGGCCATTTCGCGCAGCAACGGTGTAGGCATGAACCGCTCACCGTACTTTTGTGCCAAACGGTCGCATTCTTCCACAAACGCTTTCACACCGATGGTATCGATCAAAGACAGAGGACCGCCGGTATAGGGCGCAAAGCCCCATCCCATGATGGCGCCCACATCCGCATCACGAACATCGGTAAGGACGTTTTCCTCGAAACAGCGCGCCGTCTCCAACGCTTGGATGTAGAGGAAACGCTTCTTCAACTCGTCTACTTCCGGCTGCTCGTCAGATGTTTGGATGATTTCGCCAAGGCCCGGCCATAGACGCTTCTGACCATCTTCCGGATAGTCATAGAAGCCTTTGCCGTTCTTCTTGCCTTTACGGCCCCGCTTCATGACCATTTCTTCCAGCAAAGTGTCCGCCGGTCCGGCCTTGTATTTGTCGCCCAGATCTTTCTTGGTCTGTTCGCGCACATGATAGGCCAGCTCCAACGACACTTCGTCATTAAGGGCCAGCGGTGCCACGGGCATGCCCGTCATCTTGCCCGCATTTTCGATCAATGCCGGTGTCACACCCTCCGACAACATGGCAACGCCTTCACCCACATAGGTGCCGAAAACGCGCGACGTGTAGAAGCCGCGGCTGTCATTCACAACAATCGGTGTCTTGCGGATCTTCTTCACGTAGTCCATGGAGCGTGCGAGTGCTGCATCCGATGTTTTCTCACCACGGATGATTTCCACCAGCGGCATCCGGTCCACAGGCGAGAAGAAGTGAACGCCGATGAAGTTATCCGGACGCGCACTTGCTTCGGCTAATCCGGTGATCGGCAGAGTGGACGTGTTCGATCCAAAGATCGCATCGTCGGCAATTTGCGCTTCTGCCTTCGCGGTGACGTCGGCTTTGATCTTCCGGTCTTCGAAGACGGCTTCGATGATTAGGTCCGATCCCTTCAACAATTCATAGTCCGTTGTCGGTGTGATCAAGCCTAAGATCTTGGCTTTACCGTCTTCCGTTTGTTTCTTCCGGGAAATCGCCTTGTCGAGCAGTTTGACAGAATAGTCCTTGCCCTTCTCGGCGGCTTCTTGATCACGGTCGATAAGAACGACTTCAATGCCCGCCATTGCGGAAACATAGGCAATGCCGGCCCCCATCATGCCAGCGCCCAGAACGCCGATTTTGTTGACGTCCGTCGTCGGAACATCTTTCGGGCGGCGCGCCAGCTTGTTCAGTTCCTGGCTCGACAAGAACAGGGAACGGATCATGTTCCGGGAAGCAGGATCGTTAAGCAGCTTTACGAAGTAACGCTGTTCAATGCGAATGCCCGCTTCGATGGGCACTTGCACGCCTTCATAGACGCAGCGCATGATGTATTTCTGAGCCGGGAAATTGCCGAACGTGGTTTTGCGCAGCATGGCATTACCCATGACCCAGGTGATCCCGCCGCCTGCATCGTAAGGCCCGCCGCCGGGAATGCGGAACTTCTTTTTGTCCCATGGTTGCTCAGCATCGCCTTCTTCTTTGATCCAGCGCTTGGCTTCGCCAATCAGGTCCTCTTGCGATACCACCTTGTGAACGATACCTGCCTTAAGCGCTTTCTCCGGGTTCAGAGCCGTGCCTTGCATAATCAACGGCAGTGCAGCGGCACAGCCGATGAGGCGTGGTAAACGCTGAGTACCGCCACCGCCTGGCAGCAAGCCAACTTTGGCTTCCGGCAAGCCCAACTGGGTTTTCGGATTGTCGGACACAACGCGGTAGTGACAGGCAAGGCAAACTTCCAGGCCGCCGCCCAACGCCGTGCCATTGATGGCCGCCGCCACAGGCTTACCGCATGTTTCCAGTTCGCGGAGCAGCATGTTGAATTTCAAGCCGCCTTCATATTGAGCCCGAATACGCTCTTCTTCGGATTTCGGTGCCCCGGCGCCAGAGGCACTGCCTTCCATTTCGCTCAAATCGGCGCCCGCGATAAAAGCGGGTTTGCCGCTGGTGATAACGAGGCCTTTGATGGCATCGTCGCTCATCACTTTTTGGATCACTTCGCCAAAGTCGCTCAGTGAGCCTGCGCCCAATACGTTCATGGACCGGCCAGGCATATCCCATGTGAGCAATCCAATGCCGTCGCCGTCTACTTCCAATGTCATGTTTTCCCAAGACATAGTCTTTATCTCCTATTCGCCTCACATTGAGCATTCAGATAGCGCCAAAGCCCTACATTGAACTTGAAACGTCATTACGAGGAGCATTGTGTTTCTGCCTTGCCTGCCCGCTCCCCCGTCCCAACCACCCCCAGGGTACCCTTATCGGGTGGTTGGGACGGGGGAGCGGGACGGTCAGGCCAAATCAAACAAAAACGGCTCGCGATGACGTTCTTACGTTCATTGCCTCCAGCAACTCGGTGAAAACTCGTGTGTTTTTCCCTAACTAAACGCGTTCGATGATCGTCGCGGTGCCCATGCCTGCACCCACGCACAGGGTGGTAAGGGCGGTTTCCTTGTCCGTGCGCTCCAGCTCATCGAGAACCGTGCCCAGGATCATAGCGCCGGTGGCACCCAGCGGGTGGCCCATGGCAATCGCGCCGCCATTCACATTGATCTTGTCATGATCGATCTTCAGCATCTTCATGAAACGCAACACGACAGACGCAAAAGCCTCATTCAGCTCGTAAAGGTCGATATCGCCCACTTCCATGCCTGCACGCTTCAGTGCCTTCTCGGTCACGTAGGACGGCCCGGTCAGCATGATGGCCGGTTCGGAACCGATGGATGCAAAAGACTTAATCCGTGCACGGGGCTTCAAGCCCAGCTTGTCGCCGATTTCTTTTGTGCCAAGAAGGACGGCCGCAGCGCCATCCACAATACCGGAAGAGTTACCGGCGTGGTGCACGTGGTCCAGCTTTTCCACTTCCGGATAGCGCTGCTGCGCAACCGCGTCGAAAGCAAACTCACCCTGCTCCGCGAAGGAAGGCTTCAGCGATGCCAAAGACTGCATTGTGCTTTCGGGACGAAGGTGTTCGTCTTTGTCCAGGATGGTCAGACCGTTAATGTCTTTCACCGCCACGACCGATTTATCGAAACGGCCCTCATCCCAAGCTTGCTTCGCACGTTTCTGAGATTCGATCGCATAGGCGTCTACATCATCGCGGCTAAAGCCATCGATCGTTGCAATCAGATCGGCACCTATACCTTGGGGCAAAAAGTATGAGTCGAACGCGATCGACGGATCGGTCGCCCAAGACCCTTTGTCGGAGCCCATGGGCACACGGCTCATGCTTTCAACGCCGCCACCAATGGTCATGTCGTGCTGGCCGGCCATCACCTGAGCTGCCGCCGAGTTCACAGCCTCAAGACCTGATGCGCAGAAGCGATTGACTTGAACGCCGGAGACGCTTTGGTCATATCCCGCATTCAGCACTGCGATGCGAGCGATATCACCGCCCTGTTCGTTTACAGGGCTCACGCATCCCAGCACCACGTCATCCACTGCCGACGTATCCAAATCATTCCGATCACGGATAGACTCTAAGGTTTGCGTGGCGAGTTCCAGAGCGGTCACTTCATGCAAAGAACCGTCTTTCTTGCCTTTGCCGCGCGGGGTCCGCACCGCATCGTAGATGTAGCATTCGGTCATGGTCTTCTCCGTAGACTTTGGTGTTGGGTCTGTGTTGACGCCGATTTGGTATTTAAAGGGAGCGGCTGATGAGTTCTTTCATGATCTCGTTTGTACCGCCATAGATTTTCTGCACGCGGGCATCCGCATACATACGGGCAATGGGGTATTCGTTCATATAACCGTATCCCCCGAACAGTTGCAGGCATTCGTCGATAACATCGCATTGCTGTTGCGTGCACCACCATTTCGCCATGGACGCTGTTTCTGCATCCAATTTCCCGGCGAGAAGCTGTTCCGTGCATTTGTTGACGAACACTTTTGCAACCCTTGTGGTCGTTTTCGCTTCGGCCAATTTGAACTTGGTGTTTTGGAAATCCATGATCGACTTACCGAAGGCCTTACGCTCTTTCGTGTAATTGATCGTTTCTTCGACCGCGGCTTCCATGGCCGCCACCGCTTGGACCGCAATGATCAACCGCTCCTGCGGCAATTGCTGCATAAGCTGGATAAAGCCTTTGCCCTCTTCCTCGCCCAGCAAATTCGCCGTTGGAACTTTTACATCGTCAAAGAAAAGCTCTGACGTGTCTTGGGCCTTCAATCCGATCTTGTCGAGGTTGCGGCCGCGCCGGAAGCCGTCCGCATCGTCTGTTTCGACAAAGACAAGAGAGACACCCTTTGCCCCCTCTGTGGGATCCGTCTTCGCCACCACGCACACCAAATTCGCTTGCTGTCCGTTGGTGATAAAGGTCTTCGACCCGTTGATCACATACTGGTTGCCATCCAGCTTCGCCGTCGTCTTGACCGATTGCAGATCGGAGCCGGTACCGGGCTCGGTCATGGCGATGGCGGCCACCATCTCGCCACTGGCGAGTTTCGGCAACCAACGCTGCTTTTGCTCATTGGTGCCATAATGCTCGATATAAGGCGCGACAATACCGGAATGGACGCTTTCGCCCCAGCCTTGAACGCCCTGTTTAGTAGCTTCGTAGGTCAGAATGGATTGGTGGGCAAAATTGCCGCCCGGACAGCCATATTCATCGGAAAGGGATGTACAAAGCAGACCGTTTTCTCCGGCCTTGTTCCAAAAGTCCCGATCGATCTGACCTTCCTTCGCCCAGCGCTCGCTGTGCGGCACGGCTTCCTTCACCAAAAACTTCTCAACTGCATCCCGGTAAATTTCCAGGTCTTCCGTCATGTAGCTCGGTTTTTCCAGGTCAGCACCCGACATCCCAAACATCTCCGATTTAGTTTTAAACTTACTGGCGGCCTTTCTTAGAATGCCTCAGCGGCCAAAGCCATCATTGATTCCGCACCGGACTTCACTTTCGCCAAAAGCGATCCCGTATCTGGCAACATCCGCTCAACGAAATAGCGCCCTGTAATGAGCTTGTTCTCATAAAACGCGTCGCCTGCGCCACCATTCGACAATTTCGCTTGGGCGGTTTCCGCCATTAGGGCCCACATATAGGCAATGGTTACAAGGCCGAACATGTGCAGATAGTCTGTCGATGCGGCACCGGCTTCGTCGGGGTTTGACAGGCCATTATTCATCAGCCAGTCCGTTGCTTCCGCCAAATCCGCTTTAGCCTTCTTGAGGCCTGAAATATACGGCGCCAATTGTTCATTGGCTTCCCGTTCAGCGATGAACTCGTCAAGTTCCTTGAAGAACGCGAACAATGCGCGACCGCCATTCTGGGCAAGTTTACGCCCCACCAGATCTAAAGCCTGAATGCCATTTGCGCCTTCATAGATCATGGCGATCCGGGCATCGCGCACGAATTGCTCCATACCCCATTCGGCAATATAGCCATGCCCGCCATAGACCTGCTGAGCATTCACCGCATGGGCAAATCCAAGGTCTGTTAAGTAAGCTTTGATGACAGGTGTGAACAAGCCCATGTAATCCTCAGCGGCTTCGCGCTCACCTTCCCCCTCGCCTTTCGTTGCGATGTCACCTTTCAGTGCTGTCCACAAAACCAAGGCGCGCGCGCCTTCATTGAAAGCTCGCTGGTTCATCAGCATACGGCGGACATCGGGGTGCACGATAATCGGGTCGGCTGGTTTTTCCGGCTCCTTGGTTCCGGAAATCGAGCGGCCTTGCAAACGGTCGTTCGCGTACGTCACTGCGTTCTGATAGGAGACCTCGGATTGGGACAGGCCTTGCATGCCCACACCCAGCCGCGCTTCGTTCATCATGGTGAACATGGCGCGCATGCCTTTGTGTTCCTCGCCAACCAACCATCCTGTTGCATCTTCGTAATTGAGAACGCAGGTCGAATTGCCATGAATCCCCATCTTGTGTTCGATGGACCCGCAGGCAACACCGTTGCGTTCTCCCAACGAGCCATCTTCATTCACGAGAAACTTCGGCACAACAAAAAGGGACACACCACCAATCCCTTCTGGGCCGCCGGGGATTTTCGCGAGGACCAGATGAATAATGTTGTCGACAAGATCGTGTTCACCCGCGGATATAAAGATCTTCGTACCCGTGATCTTGTAGGACCCGTCCGCCTGCGGTTCCGCTTTGGTGCGCATAAGGCCAAGATCGGTGCCACAGTGAGGTTCGGTGAGATTCATGGTACCCGTCCACTCACCACTCACCAGCTTTGGCAGGTACATCTTTTTCTGTTCGTCCGTACCGTGAATATGGATGGCAGAATAGGCACCGTGGCTCAACCCCGGATACATGCCAAACGCCATATTGGCAGACGACACCATTTCCATGATGCCGGAATTCACCACATGGGGCAGTCCTTGACCGCCATATTCCGGGTCCGCCGCCAAGCTTGGCCAGCCGCCTTCCACGAACGTCTTGTAGGCATCCTTGAACCCGGTCGGCGTCGTGACCTCGCCATCTTTCAGTGTGCACCCTTCTTGGTCGCCCACCACATTCAGTGGCTGCAGCACTTCTTGGGTAATTTTCGCGCCTTCCTCGAGGATCGCGTTCACCACATCCTCAGGCGCATCGGCAAAACCAGGAAGGTTCGAGTACTTCTCAATCTGCAGCACGTCATGCAGCAAGAATTGAAAATCACGGACAGGGGCTGTGTAAGTCGGCATCGTTGTTCCTCAACCAAGAAAAATCTTCAACCAATCGTCAGTTATCTAGAGTCTGATCAGCCAAAATCGACGTCGAACATGAATTTGTGAAAATGCTTTGGGAAGACAATGTGCCCCCGGGGGTGCTTTCCGGGGCGACAGTGTCAATCAGTGGCCAGAAGCGAATCGGAAACGCGTTCCTGCATCACTTCGCCTTGCCGTGCCCGTTCATCAAGCATGGATTGAACTCTCTCGATCGACTGGGTCAGCCCGTCAATCGATTGATCAATGTCTTCCTTCTGGCGCTTCAAGCTTTCGATACGCTCACGGAACTTCTTCAGGCTTACTTGAAGCTGTGTCCGCTGGCCATCCTGCACGTCATACAGATCGAGCATTTCGCGAATTTCAGAAAGCGTAAAACCGACACGTTTACCTTGCAGGATCAGCATCAACCGCACCCGGTCGCGCGGCGCATAAATCCGCGTTTGACCTGCCCGGCTGGGGCTCAATAGACCCTTATCCTCATAAAATCGTATGGCGCGTGGCGTCACTGAAAATTCGGCCGCTAGCTGTGATATGGAATATGTCGGTAAAAGGGGTTTCGTATCTTTTGTCGAATTCATTTCGTTCATGATCAGACAAGTCCCAGGTCGTTTCGCCTCTATTTGCTTTATTGATTTAACGTAATTGACGTTAACGTCAACGTCAATCGACAGATACGGTAAACAATGGATTCATCTCTCAAAAACCCCAGATTTCCCGCGTTTTTGGCCCTTATCACGGTTATGTTTTTATCTGCGTGCGGCGGCCCAACACGAGATCGTGCTCAAGAAATACCTCAGGATGATACGCTTCAAACACTGCTGGAACGTCAGGTTCTGACCAACATTTTGGCGGAACGGCGAATCGCCGGCATTAGAGGTCCATTGCTGGAAGAAGACGGGGACCTGATCGCCACAGCCCGCGCCCATTCCATCGACATGGCCTCGCGCGGCTTTTTCAGCCACGTCAACCCGGAAGGTGAAGGCCCACTTGTCCGGCACAGAAAAAGAGTGACCTTCGTCCACGGGCGCATCGGCGAAAACATCTGGAGTGCACAGTTGGTCCCGGGCCAGGAACCGAATTTGGGAGCCCTTGCCAGGCGATGCGTAACCGGCTGGATGGGCAGCCCGTCTCACCGCGCCCTTCTGCTTGACCAGGAACTGACGAAGGTCGGTGTTGGCGTCGCATTTTCGGAAGAGTGGGTTTACGTGACTTTGCTGATGCAAACGCCCTGACCTGAAAATTAGGGTTAAGCGTTTATTAATGCTGCCTTGCGAGACATGGGGGCAATGATTTGCCCTTAAAGCATTGGTGCGACCGATGCCGGTTCTTGCGATGACCCTTTGCCATTTCAGCGCCGTCCGTTGTTTTGATCGCGAGGTTGCGTGATGAGCACGCGGCTGCCCTGGAGCGTTAAAGGCGTTGATCCGGCCACCCGGGATGCGGCCAAGCGCGCCGCCGATGCCGCCGGCCTTTCCTTGGGTGATTGGCTGAGCAGTCTCATCGGCAGAACGGAGCGCAACAGCCAGCTCAACCAGCCGATGCTTCTGAGCCAACCCGCCGATCACCTGCCTGATGCAAAGGGCGGATCGGCCGCCGTCGAAGCCGTCCGCGGCGCGATCCGAACACTGCTGGAGCGGCTTCAAGAATCCCAGGCACAAGGTGCCCTGACCCTCGACGACCTGGAATCCTCCTTGCGCGATCTGGCGGCTGAACTCGAGACATCTCAAACCAATCTCATCTCCAGCGAACACGATCAAAAAATGTATCTGGCTGGCCTGAGCAAGGACCTGTTTGATCTGAGCACCCGTGTCAGCCTGATGGAGAACAGCCGCGGCGGAAACACCGAAGCCGCCGCCATTCAGATCCTCGAAGAAGCGATCGGCAAGATTACCGCTTTCATCGAGGCGGCAGACAAGCGCCAAACGGAAGCCATCACGGCCATCGGGGCTACCTTGGACACGCTGGCGGGCGAAGTCACCCGGCAAAATAAAACGCGGGAGGCGGACAAGTCCGCTCTGCTCGCAAAATCGAAGGCTGCGGAAGAGAAAATTCTGTCGGCCAATGAAACCGCAGAGCAGCACCACGAAAAGATCATCGACATTCAATCGCGCATGGCGACGGTTGAACGGCGCCAATCGGACAATGTGCGGCTGATCGAAGATAAGATCGAAACGCGCTTTGACGATTTGGACGAAAGCTTTTCGCGGTTGCGCGACCGACTGCGCGGCCTCGAAAAACGCCACGCCGAGGAAACGGACACACCGGTCGCTGCCATGGAAGTTGCGATCGACCGGTTGAGCCGGCGGCTCGATCAGGTGGAGGTGGCGCCCAATGCCGCCCTTGACGAAAAAATACGGACACACGGCAAAGCTCTGGAAGAAACCGACCAGCGTATGAGGGATGGCTTTACGGCCATGACCAGCGCCGTTGAAGATCTGGCCGGCCGTCTTGCGGCCCTTGAAAACGGGAGCACAAGAAACTCCGACAAAGAGAATAGCAGCGCTGACAAGAAACCTGCCAAGGCCAAGAGCCCCAAAAAGCCAAAAGAGGCCGACACTCCGGCGAAGCGCGATCCCGAAAAACCAACAGCCAAGAAACCAAGACCGGTTCAGCCCGGCAAGATCGAGCCGGGCTTTGATCTTGACGATGTGACGGACGAGCGTGTGTTCGACGAGAATGCCGGATTGCTGCGTTACATCTTCGCGCTCATCCTGATCATTTTCCTGGGAACCAGCCTGATGTTGCTGGCGACGGGGCAGGTTCAACTGCCGGGCGGCGACGACCGTCCGGAACCCGGGTCCAGCTTCTTCGAGTTCTTTCGCACACTGATCACGGATGCGCCGTCGCTGCAGATGGACGAAACCACCGTGCTCGTCGAAAATGAAGCCAGCGCTGGATATACCGTAAATGAAGATTAGAATTTCAGGCGCTGGGCCTAGGAACCCAACCCCAAATCGTGATACCCGATGGTAAGGGGTGACAATTTTCTGGCGCCCCTTGACGTAATGTGACCACCCGCATCGGCCGGGCGAGCCGATATTTTGTTTTAGCCCTATTTGGCCATCGGCGCCGCGCATGCAGATCTACCTTCCCATCGCCGAAATGTCCGTCAATGCCTTTTTGCTATTGGGCATGGGCGGGGCCGTGGGGTTTTTGTCCGGCCTGTTCGGTGTCGGCGGCGGCTTTTTGATGACGCCATTGCTCATCTTCTCGGGCATTCCACCCGCCGTCGCCGTGGCCACCGAAGCCAACCAGATCGTCGCATCGTCCGTCTCCGGAGTAATCGCCCAATGGCGGCGCAAAGCCGTCGACTTTAAGATGGGCACGGTCTTGCTGTCCGGCGGTGTCGTCGGCTCCGCCCTTGGCGTGTTTATCTTCAGCAAATTACGCGAACAGGGCCAGGTGGAGCTTCTGATTTCCCTTTCATACGTGGTTTTCCTCGGCACGATCGGGTCGCTCATGCTGTATGAAAGCGTGCGGGCCTTGCGGCGCCATCGCGCAGGCATGTCACCATCAAGCCGCAAACCCGGCCAACACAGCTGGATCCATGGCCTGCCCTTCAAGATGCGCTTTCGCCAATCCAAGCTGTACATCTCCGCCATTCCGCCGATCTTGATCGGCTTCACGGTGGGCATCTTGGCGGCCATCATGGGCGTTGGCGGGGGCTTCATCATGGTCCCAGCCATGATCTACCTCCTGCGCATGCCGACCAACGTGGTCATCGGCACGTCCTTGTTCCAGATCATTTTCGTCACGGGTCTCGTGACCATCCTGCATTCGGTGAACAGCCAGACCGTGGATGTGGTGCTGGCGATCCTCCTGCTCACGGGCGGTGTCATCGGCGCCCAAATCGGTGTGCGGGTCGGGCACCGGCTGCGCGGCGAACAACTGCGCGCTTTGCTCGCTCTGCTCGTTCTCGCGGTTTGCTTCCGTCTCGGGTATGACCTGGTGGTGACACCGGCCGATGTCTTCTCCCTCGCCCCGATTGGAGAGGGATGATGACGGCTAGATTGAATACGGCGTGGTTTCTGATTGCTTTGCTCATGACGTCCACTATGGCTGCGCGGGCTGATACGCTGGTCACGGACATTTCCGCCGACCGCGTTGCCATCAGCTCGATCTTCACCGGGGCGGAGCTTTTGCTTTACGGCACCATCGACCGCGACCCGGCGCAAAGCGGCGCGCGGCCGCGCAATGACATTGTCGTCATCTTGCGTGGGCCTACGGAGGAACTGGTGGTCCGCGAGAAAGAGCGCACCGCCGGTATCTGGATCAATCGCCACGCGGTGGAGTTCGCGCTGGTGCCAAGCTTCTACTTCCTCGCCTCCACAAGGCGCCTGGAAGAAATCGGCGATGTGGCAGAGCTGCGCGCGCGGGAGATCGGCATTCGGTATTTGCGCATGCGTCCCAAACGGAACACGCATTCGGGAACGACAGCCGTTGGTATTGCGGAAGCGCTTGCCGGTAACCTCAACAGATACCGCGCGGCGGTCATTCGCAACAAAAAGCGCGATGGCCTTTACCGCGAAATCGAGGGCGCCAACGACGAAGGCGTGCGCTTTCGCGGCGGCAGCCTTTTCCGCGCCAAACTCACAATTCCAGCCAATGTGCCGGTGGGCAATCATACAGCGGAGGTCCATCTGCTGCGTGATGGCAAAATCATCAGTACCACCACAAAAAACATCTTCATCCACAAAACCGGTGTGGAACGGAGCATCTATCAGTTCGCCCACCGGCAGCCATTCTTTTATGGCATCGCCGCCGTTCTGACGGCGCTTCTCGCGGGATGGATCGCCTCCGTCATCTTCCGCGACTCTTGATTTGATCACCTTACCACCCGCTCCCCCGGCCCAACCACCCCAAGGGTACCCTGGTTCGGGTGGTTGGGCCGGGGGAGCGGGTGGTTAGACCATCTTTGTCATGCCGCCCGGCCGCGCAGGCGGGCGCGGCTCACGGCATAGACCTTCCCCCGCCCCAGCAGCCACGCTTGGAAATTGGTGGGGAAATAGGGCTGCAAGGCAGGATCGAACACATCAAGCCCGCCGGTATAGGCCCCGAAAGCCGGCAGGATCATACGCGTGCCATCGGTCATGAAACAGCGGCGCCGCATGGAGCGGCCGCGCACGCGCACCCGTGCGCAGGGATGAAAATGTCCGGCAACTTCGCCATCAAATCCTTCCGCAAGCGGTTCGTGGCGAAATGCCAGGGAACCGATCGCGATCTCCTGCACAACGGAGCCGCCAAAGTGAGGCGGCGGCGCCGGATCGTGATTGCCTGCGATCCACAACCATTCATGGCTATTCGTCAGCTGGCGGATGGTATCTGCGTCCTTGTCGGCAATACGATATTCCGCACCGTCATCGTGAAAACTATCGCCCAGCGCGATCACCCGCTGAGGCGCCAACCGGCCGCACACATCAGCAAGCCGCGCAAGGGTCGAGCGGCTGTCGTAGGGTGGCAAGAGTACGCCTTTCTCGGCGAAAAACGATCCTTTTTCGAAATGCAGATCCGCGACGATCAGCGTCGACTCTTCGGGCCAATACAAGGCACCGGACCAGTCCGGCAACACGTTCGCACCGTTGAGGCCGATTGTTGGTATGTCTTCTTGGGGGGACGGCACTAACATCACTTAGTCTAACCTGGTGGCTTCTTCGATAAGCGCCTCAGCGGCCTCGGCCAACAGCACTTCCGCAACCTCGCCATGGACGGTTTCCTTGCCGATATCGAGCAGCACGGGCACCGCCAATGGCGAGACGCGGTCGAGATTTCGTACCACGATTCGCCCTTTGATCCGCTTCAACAACTGGCCCAGCCGGGCGATGTCGAGCAGGCCAGTGGCGGCGTCCTGCTGGGTTGCCTGCATAAGAATATGATCCGGCTCATGATCACGCAGCACGTCGTAGATCAAGTCCGAGGAAAACGTCACCTGCCGCCCGGTCTTTTCCTGGCCTGGATAACGTTTTTCGATGAGGCCGGAAATGATCGCACAGTTTCGAAAAGTACGTTTCAACAGGTTCGAATCCGCAAGCCATGCATCCAGATCATCGCCCATCATGTCCTCATCGAACAGGGTGGCCATATCCACTTGCGACAAGTCCCGCGCACCCCAAATGGCAAGGGCATATTCCGATGCCACAAATCCCATAGGGGCGACCCGCATGCGATCGAGCCGCCGTGTCAACAGCATGCCCAAAGACTGGTGCGCCAGCCGCCCATCGAACGGGTAGCAAACCATGTAGTACTTGTCGGAGCGCGGGAAACATTCCACAAGCATTTGATCCGCCCTCGGAAGGATTGAGCGGAACTTCTGAATCTTTAGCCATTCTGCCACTTGCGGCGGCAGAGATCCCCAGGCCTTCGGGTCCGCCAGAATATGCCGGACCCGGTCAGCAAGATAAGTGGACAAGGGAAACTTGCCCCCTTGATAAGACGGCACCATGGGGGTGTCGTCCCGGGTGCGGGTAACAATGGCTTCCGCTTCGGCCATGCCTTCGAACCGCAAGATTTTCCCCGCAAACAAAAATGTATCGCCCCAGGTAAGCTGCTCGATGAACCATTCTTCGATTTCGCCCAGAATGCGGCCCCCACGCCCGGCGCGGCCCGCGCTGGTCACTTTCTTCACCAGCTTGATCTTGATCTTCGGCGTTTCGACAATGGTGCCCACGTTCAAGCGGTATTGTTGCGCCACGCGGGGGCTTGCGGCGTAATATTTGCCATCGGGCCGCTGCACCATGCGTTTGTAACGGTCATAGGTGCGCAAGGCATAACCGCCGGTGGCCACAAAATCGATCACACGATCGAAGGTTTCGCGCGGCAGGGTGGCATAGGGCGAAGCGGATACGACTTCCTTGTACAGATCATCCGTGTGAAACGGCGCGGAACACGCAACGCCCAACACATGCTGGGCCAAAACGTCGAGCGCGCCCAGCCGGCGCCCACCCCCGTCCAGCTCTCCAAGCGTTGCTGCTTCGCGCGCGGCTTCGCATTCCAACACTTCGAAGCGGTTGGCGGGCACCAGCAATGCCTTCGATGGCTCATCCAGACGGTGGTTTGCACGGCCAATCCGCTGCAGCAACCGGCTTGCCCCTTTCGGCGCGCCGATATGGATCACCAAATCCACATCACCCCAGTCAATCCCCAAATCGAGCGTGGACGTACACACCACGGCTCGCAGCGAGCCCGCCGACATGGCGGCTTCCACTTTGCGGCGCTGCTCGCGGGCCAGCGAACCGTGATGCAGCGCGATGGGCAGATTGTCTTCATTCACATGCCAGAGCTGCTGGAAGATCATCTCTGCCTGTGCGCGCGTGTTAACAAACACAAGCGTGGTCTGCCGCTCTTTGATGACGTGATAAACTTCCGGTATGGCGTGACGCGCCATATGCCCTGACCACGGAACCCGCTCTTCGGACGACAGAATACCCACTTGAGGTACCGCACCGGCGCGTCCCATCACCAAATGCGCATATTTTTCCTTTTTCGGCACGGCCCGTTCCAGCGAAAGGGCGTAGACGGAAGAAACGGTCGGCACCGGCGCATCATCCGGCTTGGCTTTGATCTTTTTGGGCGTGGGCGGTTCTTGCGGCATCAAATAGCTGCGGAGAATGTCGGGCTCCGCCACCGTCGCCGACAGGCCGATCCGCCGATGCCCCGGGGCATAAGCTTCAAGTCTCGCAAGCCCGAGAGACAACAGATCACCGCGCTTGGTCGGTTGCAGGGCATGCAGCTCGTCCAAGATCACGCATTTGAGGCTCTTGAAGAAGCGTTCCGCATCTTTGTAAGCGAGCAGCAGCGCCAGCTGCTCCGGCGTGGTGAGCAAAATATCCGGCGGCTGACGAAGTTGCCGTTGCCGCCGGTTGGACGGTGTGTCGCCGGTGCGGGTCTCCATGGTCACCGGCAAGTCCATTTCCGCAATCGGTGTTTCGAGATTACGGGCAATATCGACGGCCAGTGCTTTCAGCGGAGACAAGTAAAGCGTATGCAGGCGCGGCGCACGCACCCCCGGTTTGCGCGCGCCCTTGCCCGCAAGCTCCACCAGGCTGGGCAAAAAACCGGCAAGTGTTTTGCCGCCCCCTGTCGGGGCAATCAGCAATGAGGATTTGCCCGCTTGGGAGGCTTCGAGCAGGGCCAGCTGATGATCACGCGGCGCCCAGCCGCGCGACTGAAACCAGTCCAAGAACACCGGCGGCAATAAGTCCGGCACGTCGGCGGAGATTTCGGCGGCGGGTGCGTCTGTAACGGTCATTCGCAACTCCCAACCAATCCGATCATCCCGGACAAGCGGCCATAGGCCGTGCTGATCCGGGATCTCACTGCATGATCCAGAGGAGATCCCGGCTCGCGCCAAGGCGCGGCCGGGATGAGCGGCAAAAGGATGATGGCAAGTAAGGTACCCGCGACATGTCCCGCCATCGTCACCCCAGCGCCCGTGTCTGGCCTCTGGCCAGCACGAGCATAAACTCCAGCTGGGGTCCATAACCCCAGTATCTGAGTTTTGAGCACAGGGGGTATGGATCCCTGCTTTCGCAGGGATGACGGCTGAGTTTTGGCACATCCACCACCGCCTAACCGTGCCGACGACAGGGCGTTTCCCCCCTCATTTTCCCCTTGACGAGATGGGCGCATGGGGTTGATCCAACTTTTGACGCGCACCACCAGCCCACTCCCCCTCCCAACCACCCGCCAGGGTACCGTATCCGGGTGGTTGGGAGGGGGAGTGGGCGGCAGGGCCTGCGCCAACAATGAGATCCACTTTTTGGACATAACGCCCCCACTGTAGCGAGCGCCGATTTCGGATGTGAAGGAAATTTGAGTGGAATCCGGGCCTTTTCTTTGGCCCTGCGTTAGCACGTCGATCATGCGCGTCCCTTCATGAACACGCCTCCCTGTGGCCATCTTACCACAGTTACCTCAAAACCTGGATGCGAATGTGACACAGATCACTTTTGCAGGCGCGAAACCGACCCTATGTGGGAGGGGCGAGAAATTCGCAGAAGGAGAACGCCATGTTTCGCTGGTTTGGAAAATCGGACCCCGTCGACACCCCGGAAGAGATGTACGAAGCCTGTATGGTTTCGAACCAAATCGGCAAAGCCACCGGACTATCCAAGGACTATATGGTCGCCTTCGTTTACGCCAAAGGCTGGTTCAGCGGAAAATATGTCAGCCCCGACAAGCCGATCCCATACCGCCCAGTGCGGTCCGAGACACTGCAAACGGTCGCCCAACTCGCCCGCGCAATCAAAAAGGAATACCGCGACTTCGGCCTGACGGCTCAAATTATCGGTCCTGATGGCGTGGTGTCCGGCCGCACGCGGTTGTAGCACCGCGCTGCTGCTTCTCGGGGTGCGGGAGCAATGAAAGGGCCCCTTTCTCCGCTTACAGAGCATTATGCCCCATTCCTAAACAATAAAACCGGAGCCTTGAGCTATGGGAAAGCTCAACACTCCGGTTCTTCTATCTTTTTGCTGGAGAGCAAATAAACCGGCCTCCCCAAGCGAGGAGGCAGCGCCTCCCCATTTAATTATATAGCTATCCTATATCCGCCCGACGATGGAGAAGCGCGCGTTGATCGGCGCGCCCACGGTCACCTGGTGCGTGCTGTGCGCGTTCGGGAAGTAGTCCGTATTGTTCAGGTTTTCCACATGGACCTGCAGGCGGATGTCATCCGTCACGTCGTAATAGGCCGCCGCATCAAGCCGGACATAAGACGGCAAGATCGCGGTATTGCTGTTATTGGCGAAGCTTTCGTCCTGATAGGTCAGCCCGATGCCAACGCCGATGTCATCCGTCACCTGAAAATTATTCCAGATTGAGAACATGAACTCCGGCAGCTCCCGCACGCGCAGGCCAGTATCGCCACCGCGATTGACTTGCTCGCCATCCAGATAGCTGAAACCACTGGTGACATACCAATTGTCAGTCACAAGCCCTTGGACCTGAACCTCAACACCTTCAATTTCGGATTCGATGACATCCAATGTCGACGGGTCCGCGTCGGCAACCTGAGGCGATCGTTGCTGAATCTGGAAAACAGCGGCCGTAAAACTGAGACCAGGGGTGACGTCCCATTTGACGCCTGCCTCAAGGTTCCGGAACGTGTCCGGCTCCAGAGCGTCATTGTCCCCGTTAATGTTCGCAAACTGCTCCCCACTGCGGGGCAGGAAGGTTTTGCTGTAGCTTGCGTAGATCGACATGTTTTCCATCGGCTTCACAATGATGCCGCCGCGAGGGGAAAACTCTTCATCGGTACGCTCTCTGAACTCCAAATTAGCGGGGTCAAGATTGTTCACGCCGATATCAAAACTGTCGAAGCGGACACCGCCCACCAGATCCAGCCACTCGGTGACCTCGATCTGGTCTTGGATGTACACTGAGTAAACGTCGATATCCACGTCCGTGTCATCGTTCAGGTCTGTCGTAAAGCTGTTCGTTGTGGTCCGACCATCGGCAAGGGTCCCAACACCTCCTCGGAGAGCGATTGGACGCGTCGCCGCAAAGACCGCTTGGTCGGTTCTTGCACCGGAAACCATTGCCGCAACATCATCTGCCGACGTGTCAAAAAAGGAATTAAAGCGATCTTGGCGCGATGACGTGTTGATGTATTCGGCACCGAACAGCACAGTGTGGTTGACGCTGCCGGTGGCGAATTCGCCGACCAGATTGCCCGACAGGATTAGGTTTTGACGTTCGGTGGTGTCGATGTATCCGTCAAGCGTCACCACATCGGGTGTCGCCACGCTGTAACCGGACGCATAGAAGTTCTGGTACACCTTGTCGTAGTCGCCGTAAAAGACGCTGAAGTTGCCCTTCAGAAAATCCGCAAATTCATGCTGTACGGACGCGCGGATGAGGTGCGCTTCAAGATCCGTAAAGTTCAGTTCCGGATCGGCAAAGACAATATCTTCGAAGGCTTCCACAGGACGTCCGTCGCCGCCTGCTGCTGTTGGAATGCCGCGGTCGACAAAGCGCTCATGGTTCACATATTCGTAAGAGAAATCGAACGTTGTCCGCGAGGTGGGCTGATACCGGAGGGTCGGATTGATGCCAAACCGGTCGCCGTCATAAAAATCCCGATGATTGTTCAGGTTCTCGTACATGCCATTGATACGAAACGCCCAGTTATCGTCCAGGGAGTAATTAACGTCCGCCTGCAGACCAAACTCACCAAACGTGTCGACCGCTGCTTGGTAGCCAACAAAATTATCGCCGATCACGCCCTTCTTGGTCACGCGATTTAGGACACCGCCGGTACCGCCCCGTCCGAACAAGAGTGCGTTCGGGCCGCGCAGGATTTCCACCTGTTCCAGGTTATATAGCGGACGATAATATTGAACGTCGTCGCGCGCGCCATCAATGAAGAAGTCGGCTGTTGAGCGCACCCCGCGAAAAACAATCGCATCACGGTGGCCTTCACCCTGGGACGTGTTTACACCGGGCGTGTAGTCAATAATCTGACCGATGCTGGTGAACCCCCGCGTGGTAATTTCGTCCGAGGTGATGATTGAGAGACTTTGCGGCACGTCAATAATGGGCGTCGGCGTTTTAACCGCATTGACCTGGTCCTGCTGAAGGACACGGCCAATCACCACCATTTCGTCCACTTCCATACTGTCAGCAGGACCGGCGGTGTCAGCGGGTTGAGCCACAGCGATCGGCGCAGCAAGCGTTAGTGAAAGCGCGGTCGCGCCCAAAAGGCGCGAAGTAAAACTCGTCATTTTTGTTTTTCCCCTCGGAAATCACCCCAAAACATCCGGCACTGCTAATGCCACTCATTCTCGATGATAATGTTAATGATAAGCACTCGCAATACTTGCGGTTGCGACAATTTAGGCGTGACGTGATCGAATTACAGTCTGGAACAAAGCCCCTGGACGCTCTACTGACACAAAACTGTGACGCAGGCAACAGGATGCAACTAATTCGCAACCGCAGTGTGTGGATATGGCAACAGTAGAGCGCTAGCGGTTTCGGTCCGCCACAACGGTGATCATGGGGCTGCAAGGACTTGTCTCCAAGCGCACCAAGCTTTGGCGTCAACTGCCGGTCTGATCCACTCACGTTCGCCGCAGAATAAGACACCCACCTCCGGGACCATGGGGTAGAGTGCGTCCAAACAACAGACACAGGAGGCCCCCATGGATCTGGAACTCAACGGCAAGAAAGTCATCATCTCCGGCGGCAGCCGAGGCATCGGCCTTGCCATCGCACACAAGTTTCTCGACGAAGGCGCGTCAGTTGGTTTTTTTGCGCGCGGCGCCGACGGCGTTCAACAGGCTGTGGAAGAACTGTCCAAGAAGGGCCACGTGGTGGGCAACAGTGTGGATGCAGCGGATTTCAATGCCGTCGAAGCATGGGTTGCGAAAACAGGCGAGGCCCTTGGCGGCATCGACATTGTTATCAACAATGCCAGCGCGTCGGCCCAGATGGATTGGAAAAAGGAAAGCTGGCAAAATAGTTTTGACACAGACTTTATGTGTGCCGTCGCCATGGTAGACGCCGCCAAACCATTCCTGGAAAAATCCACCGCGGCCGCCATTCTGCAAATCGCGACCATTACCGCCATCGAACATCATGATATGCCCATCAGCCCGAGTTATGGGGCGATGAAAGCCGCGACCATTAATTTACAAGCACAGCTGGCCCAACGCTGGGGCGCGGAAGGCATTCGCGCAAACACCGTGTCCCCCGGACCGATCTATATCGAGGGCGGAGCATGGAACAACATCAAAGACAATATGTTCGACCTCTATGAACGCGACCGCTTGGATCACCCGAGCGGGCGCCTTGGCACAGCCGAAGAAGTGGCGAATGTGGCCGTGTTCCTGTGCAGCCCAGCAGCAAGCTGGGTCACCGGCGCGAATGTTCCGGTCGACGGCGGCTTCACCAAACAGGTTGGATTCTGAGGGCGGATGCCGGCGGCTTACCAATTATCGTCATTACCAGGCAAGCGGCCCGCCGGGTCGCGCCGTTCCGGTAATCCAGAGCAGCATAAAGTTGGGTTTTGATTGAAAGATAGTGCCTCTTGTTCTGGATACCCGTGGCGCCCTTTCGAGCGCTCGGGTATGATGATAAAAGGGCCATGAATCGTTCTCGACACACCATCGCCAAATGCTAGGCTGGCGCCTTCGCAAATTCATCGAAGGCCCTGTCCCATGTCCACAAAACATCTGCTTGATCCCGATCTTTTGCCCCTTATCGAAGTGATGCCGGCGCTGGCCATGTCGGCAGACATGCTGCCGCAGAAGCGGGCGGAATTTAAAGAACTCACGGTGATGGGCGATGCGGAAGCAGCAGGTGTTACGCGGGACGAAATCCACGTGCCCGGTTTGGACGGCGATCCGCCCGTACGGTGCTTGAAATACACACCGGCCAACCGGGGCACGCCTTCGCCTGCCTATCTTCACATTCACGGCGGCGGTTACACGGTGGGTTTGCCGGAAATGATGGATGACATGAACATTCGCGTTGCCGCCGATTTGGACATTATCGTTGTATCGGTGGATTATCGTCTGGCCCCGGAACATCCGATCCCGGCGCCACTGAACGATTGTTATGCGGCGCTGGCCTGGCTGCATCAGAACGCGGACGAGTTGGGCATCGACCCGGCCCGCATCGCCATTGGCGGGGAAAGTGCCGGCGGCGGACTGGCAGCGGCTCTGGCGCTGAAAGCGCGCGATGCGGGGGACTACCCGATCTGCTTTCAGTTACTGGTCTATCCCATGATTGATGACCGAACGGGCACTGCCGATGCGCCGGGCGACCCCAGTGTCGGTGAGTTCGTTTGGACGCGGGAGAACAATCAATTTGGATGGAACGCGTATCTGGGTGAGGCGCCGCGCGCCGCGCCGCAAGTGCCTGCCCGCGCGGACACGTTGAAAGGCCTGCCGGCAACTTGGCTCGCCACTGCGGGGTTGGATTTGTTCCGGGATGAAAACATCGCCTATGCCCAGCGCTTGATGAATGACGGGGTGAAAACGGAATTGCAGGTTTATCCCGCTGCCTGTCACGGTTTCCAATTGATGCGCGGAGCGGGCGTGTCGAAACGGTATGTGAAAGACTTTTTCGGCGCCCTGAAGCGCGGCCTGTCGATTGACGAATAAATAGTCAACGCGAGGCGGTTGCCGGTTCTGACCGCCAGACCTAAACTCAGCTTTCCATTGCGCAAGAGGGGGTCATTATGCGCACATGGCTGGCGGCCATCGGTGCCGTCGCAATCATTCTGTTACTATTCCTGGTGAGTGCCGGACTGCACTTGCTGTCTCGCATGGGGCCGCTTACCGACGAGGCCAAGGCCTTCGCGGACGAGACCATCATCGCAATCGCCACGGATTGGCAGGTTCAGGCCATGCTTGACCACGCCGCGCCGGAATTCATCCAGGCAACAACGCCGGAACAGCTGGCGGCGTTCACGGAACATTTGAGATCAGACATTGGGGTTTTGACGGCCTATGGCGACGGCGCCGTCTGCCAGCTTGCGGAACAACATTACAGCCTCAACCGCGACCGTTACGTGCGGTCCGTGTGCTACGCGATCATTGGGACAGAAAAAGCCGAGGCAAAAATAAAACTTCCCATTATCAAACGCCATGGCCAGTGGGCCATGCTGGGCTTCCATGTGGAAGAAGTGGATTACGAAGAAAACTTCGAGCCGCTTGCGATGGTGGTGAACACGCCTTGGATGCCTAATGTGATGATCAACTTCGGGGAGCTATCATTGTCATTACAACACCAGCCGGAAGCACCGCTTAACGGGAATGCCCTCATCCCCGCGAACGCCCGCTAACAGCCACCAGCCAGAAGACGAAAGACCCGGCGATCACCGGCACCGCCATGATCGCCGCCGCCGGTGCGACTTCCGGCCATTGCTCCGCCGTCGGAACAGTTGGCCCCAGGATCACAAGGACCGCCGTGCCGACGGTCACCGCTGCTGCGAAAAACAAGTAAGCGAACAGCCCGTCCATCCGAAGCAACGCCATCAAACGGTCATAAATCACGAGTGGCAGCAGCATCATTGCCATGAAGACTGCCGCCAAGACCCCCGCCAGAATGATGGTTTGCTCTGTGGTGCTGTCCCCTTGCAGGATCGCATCGGCCGCCCCCCGGTCGAAGGCGACAAACAGCACGAGGATCGACACCACGGCTTTGATGGCGTCCATCACCATGGGCAGGAACGGCACGGAAATCGCCGCGATCGTCACGCCCCACAGAATGTAGCCTAAGATCCACCGCCCCATGGTCACCCCCCAATCAGCCCGTCTCGTTGACAGTTTAGCAGCGCGTTAACCAAACCACCACATTTCGCAACCAGGCCAAGGACACTTTCCGGCCTGCGTGTTAACTTGTCTCAAAATGAAACAAAGGGCGCAGTGCCCGCACGGCTGCAGGAACCGTCGCACTCACCACTGCATTCACGGCACCGCCCCTGACGAGCAACAGTGGGGTTTGTTATGCGTAATTTGCTCATCCTAGCGGTGATGGCCTTTGCCGTCACAGCGTCTCAAGCGGCAACAACACCGCTTATCGAAGCCAAAAACGATGTGGCCAAAGTGATTGGCATGGCGGCCCCCTGCAAAGGGCCGGTTGCCTCCATACGGCGTATGCAGATTGTCGCATTCGACCGCTATTCGATTGCATTACGAGCACAGGACTCTGTTGACGGATATGTGACCGATGAGGTGACCTATCGGGCCGACATGCGGCGTCTATTTACGGCAAAGTATTACCCGCAGTCGAAGCGGCCGAGCGAGCCGACGCTCCATGTGGCGCTTAACTGCCGCCAGGTGAAATGCTTCAACCGGTATCGTGAAGGTCTGCGGCCACACCAAACACGGCAGGAAAAATCCTCCCTGAATATTACGCTGTGCAGCGGACCGTCCGGACGGCCCGACCCGGCCCTGACCCAAAGACTGTCGGTGGCGCTGAACAATTTGATCCAGGTCGCACGCGTCAGATAGTTTTGGGCACCAGACCGGCCCCCTAACAAACTGGCGAAAAAGGGGTCAGGGGAAAAAGGGGTCAGAGCCCTTTTTCGCTAGTTGTTTGCCTGCCCCCCAAACTAATCCGCCAACAGCGCATCTGCGTACAGAGCTTCAAAGTGAGGACACCATCTCTTTGGAGGCCCCCATGCAGAAGCGCCGTTTCAACCTACTCATCCCAACCCTCGTGATGCTGTTCGGCATTTCACTGCCGCTTCAGTCCAGCCACTCCGCATTGGTCTTTCAGAAGTCATTTTCCGTAGACGTGGAACGGTATATGGGGGTTTGGTACGAGCTTGCGCGCACGCCGAACCGCTTCCAAGACAACGCCATCGAACGCGACGGCAGCTCGTTCGACGCGTGTTACAACGCCACCGCGGAATATCGTTTGGTGAATGATCAGCGCTTTACCGTCACCAACCGGTGCGAGCGGGCGAGCGCCTCTGGCGACGTTTTGAACGAAGAGGTCAATGGCGTTGCAAACATTATGGCCGGGGAATCCGGACGGAAATTCAAACTCGCCTTTGGCTCCGGCGGGGCGAGGTTTGCCCAGCGCATGGTGCTGGGGGGCGGCGCGGACTATTGGATCTATTGCCTTGGCCCGGTCAACGCCGATGGTGTGTATGAGTGGGCCGTGGCCGGCGGCTCCAAGCAGCGCTACGCATTCCTTTTGACCCGCCGCCAATCGGTTTCCGAAAATCTGCGGCAAGAAATGCTGAAATGCGCCGCTGATCACGGCTTCCAGACCGATGCCTTGGTGTTTAAGCAGCAGGTAACCCGCGCCTAGCCCACCTCTAGTTGGCATTAACGCCACGCGAATATGCTCTAAACTATGGTAAAAACGACGGACATCCCTATCTCTTGGGGTGTTCGACCTGTTTTCCGCGTTTTTGAGAGGGATTTCCTATGGATGATCGGCCGTCATTGATTTCCGAGCTTTTCCGCATGTCCGCCAAGCTGGTTGTTGGCGGCCTCATCGTTGTTGTTCTGGTGTTTTTCGGCACCATGGCCTTTGTCGGCGGAATTGCAGGCGGCATTGCGGGCGCTGGCGGCGGAGATGGCAGCCAAAAAGACGCCTATGTGACGCTTAAAGGCGAAGAAACCGCCGACAAAACCATTTTACGGCTCAACCTGGAAGGTCCGATCCTGGGCCATCCCCCCAAAAACGAAAACCCCTTCTTTGGCGATGACGGCACCACCTACGGCTATGAGCTAAAGGAGAAGCTGCAAGAAGCCGCCGAGGCCGAGGAGATCGACGCGGTTTTGCTCTATGTGAGCACACCGGGCGGCACGATCCACGGTTCTCAGGCTATTTTTGACGGCATCAAAGCTGTTCAGGCGGCTGAAAAGCAGGTGATCGTCTATGTGGACGGGATTTCGGTTTCCGGCGGCGCGTGGTCGACAGCGGGCGCCGACAAGATTTTCGCGGACCGGGGCAGCTTCCTGGCCATGGTCGGTGTTCTTGGCCCGCAATTGCTCGAATTCGTGGACCCGGTCGGCCTTGATGTGTTTTTCGGCACCGGCGTGGATACGCGGGGCGGCGTCAAGCTGAACTGGATCCATGCGGGCCGCGGCAAAGACTTCGGCAACCCTTTCCGCGCCGCGGAACAATGGGAACTCGACCTGTGGCAGACCAATCTCGACCAGTCGTACAAAATGTTCGTGGACCACATGGTCGAAAATCGCGGCATCGACCGCGCTCTGCTCCTCAATACGATCGGCGCGGGCATTGTCAGCAATGATCAGGCAGAACAATACGGCTTCATCGACGGCACCAAAACCTATGACGACGTGGTGGCCTATGTTGAAGAACAGATCGGCGCGGGCGAAGACGGCGCTAAGATTGTTGGACCACGGAAGGAATACACCAGCCCGTTCGGCGGCCGTATCGGCAACATATTTGCGGCTGTTCTTCCGCAGCAACAAGCCACCACACCGCCCGCCTCTCACACGGCTGCCCTGTGCACGGAACTTCTAAGCAAACCGCTCGTCATGTGGCAGGTGCATCTGCAAAAAATGTGCGGGAAGTAATCCGAACGATCAATTCGCCACCGGCGGCATTCTAATAGCAATGGCAGCTTTTCCAACCACGTTGAAAAGCTGTTTATTGCTGTTAGATAATGTCTCATGGTCTATCCATCGGAAATTTTGCGGCCCACGGAGGCCGGGCTTTATTGTCCGCCTGGGGACTTTTATGTAGATCCCGTGCGCGCGGTGGACCGGGCCGTGATCACCCATGGCCATGGAGACCATGCCCGTGCCGGACACGGCCACGTGCTGGCCACAAGTGAAACCCTCGCCATTATGACAGAGCGTTACGGCGAGGACTTCTCCGGCAGCGTTCAGGCGGCGGCATTGGGCGAAACCGTTTCGCAGAATGGCGTGGATATCGCACTTCACCCGGCGGGACACGTGCTCGGCAGCGCACAAGCCGCAATCACCCATAAAGGCTGCCGAATGGTGGTGTCCGGCGATTACAAACGAAGAGCCGATGCGACGTGCACACGTTTCGAACCGGTGCCGTGCGATGTGTTCATCACCGAGGCCACGTTCGGCCTGCCGGTATTTCGGCATCCAGACGATTCCGAAGAAGTTGCAAAGCTGCTCCAATCGCTCAAGACATTTCCGGATCGTCCCCACCTTGTGGGCGCCTATGCCTTGGGTAAGGCGCAACGGGTGCTGACCCTGATCCGGGCTCAGGGATATGACAATCCGATTTACTATCACGGCGCCGTCGCCAAATTGAACGCCCTCTATGAGCGCCATGGCATCGATCTGGGACAACTGGTGCCAGTCGCAGGCGTGGACGCAACAGACCTAAACGGCAAGATCATCATCGCCCCGCCGTCAGCACTCGCAGACCGCTGGTCACGGCGCACGGAAAACCCCGTCACCGCCTTCGCAAGCGGGTGGATGCGCGTCCGCGCGCGGGCCAGGCAGCGCGGCGTGAGCTTACCCTTGATCATCTCCGATCACGCGGATTGGGACGAACTGACCACCACCATCGAAGAGCTGCACCCGGAAGAAGTATGGGTGACCCATGGCCGCGAAGAGGCCCTTGTCCATTGGGCCCATTCCAAGGGCATGAATGCCCAGCCCCTCTCCATCGTCGGTTATGACGATGATGCGGATGAGTGAGCACTGCCGATGAAGCGTTTCGCTCAACTTCTCGACCAGCTGGCATATGAAAGTCAGCGCAACGAGAAAATCCGCCTACTGACCACATATTTCTCAGACGTGCCGGACCCGGATCGCGGATATGCCCTTGCAGCGCTGACCGGCACTTTGGACATCGCCCACGCGAAACCGGCCCTTCTGCGCGGGCTCATTGAAGAGCGGGTGGATCCGGTTCTCTTCCGCATGTCATATGACTATGTAGGGGATATGGCGGAAACCATATCCCTGCTTTGGCCTGAGGGAGAAAATGTCGATGCGTCTCTTTCTTTGTCCCACATGGTGACCAAGCTCAATGCCACGTCCAAATCAGACATGCCCGGGCAGATCGCAAACTGGCTCAGTGCGCTCAACGCCACCGAACGCTGGGCGCTCATTAAACTGATGACGGGCGGCTTGCGCATCGGCGTATCGGCGCGCCTTGCCAAAACCGCCGTCGCCAAGCTTGGCAGCCTCAAAATAAACGACATTGAGGAAGTTTGGACGGGCTTAGAGGCACCCTATGAAAGCCTGTTCGCTTGGGCGAGCGGAAATGCCGACAAACCGAAGATCGACCGGGCAGCGCCATTTCGGCCCGTCATGCTCGCCCATCCGTTGGACGAAAAAGATCAAGACAAGCTCGATGCCCGGGACTTCATGGCTGAATGGAAATGGGACGGCATCCGGGTCCAAGCTGGGGGCGAACGCGGAATAAACCGTCTCTATAGCCGCACTGGAGAGGATATTTCTCATACGTTCCCGGACCTGACCGACGCCATATCTTTCGATGGCGCCATTGACGGAGAGCTTTTAATCGTTCGTGAGGGAAATGTTTTGCCGTTTTCGGAACTTCAGAAGCGCTTGAACCGCAAACGGGTAACCGCAAGTCTGCTAAAGAGCCACCCGGCAGCAATCATGGCGTATGATCTTTTGTTCGATGGCGAAGAAGATTTACGCCCGCTTCCATTTGAGGACCGCCGACGGCGGCTGGAGTCTTGGTACCAACGGAATGCTTCAGAGCGTTTCCTGCTATCGTCGATGGTCCCCTTCAACAATTGGGAGGACCTTGCCAAACAACGTACGGCGCCAGCCGACACAGGCATCGAAGGGCTCATGCTAAAACGGCGCGACAGCGTTTACGAGCCCGGGCGCCCCAAAGGCCCCTGGTTTAAATGGAAACGCGACCCTTACCTCATTGATGCGGTGCTGCTCTATGCCCAGCGCGGCCACGGCAAACGCTCTTCTTTCTACTCGGACTATACGTTCGGTGTCTGGCAAGACGGCAAACTCGTGCCCGTCGGCAAGGCCTATTTCGGATTTACGGATGAAGAACTTAAACAGATCGACAAATTCGTCCGGGAAAAGACGATTAACCGCTTTGGCCCCGTACGCGAGGTTACCCATGAGCCTCACGACGGATTGGTCCTAGAGGTAGCGTTCGAAGGCTTGAATGAATCGACGCGGCACAAATCGGGTGTCGCCATGCGCTTCCCCCGCATCAGCAAACTCCGCTGGGACAAACCACCTCATGAAGCGGACACAATAGACACGTTACGGGCACTGCTGCCGTCCTGAAATCCTTACATAATCAACTGTCAGTTTTTATCATTGCGAGGAGCGCTTCCTGGCTTGCTCTCGCGCAGCCGGAGAGCCGGTTCCGCGCAACGAAGCCCAGGGTAACTTGCTCCGAACAAGAGGCCCTGGAGCGTTTTCGAGAACACCTGAATCGTCATCGCGAGCCCCGTAGGGGCGCGGCCTGCCTTCGCCGAAGCGTCGCTTCAGCTGCGCGCAGGCAGGCGATCCAGAGCAGCAAATCATCAGCATACGGCCCTGGATTGCGTCGTCGCGGAGTTTATCCTCGGGCGCGCTTTCAGCGCGACCCGGGGACTCCTCGCAATGACGTTTATTTTCGACGACCCAATTCAAGCCGGAAACGCTAAGGGCATTGTTACCTTGAGGATGCATACCCCGCGCCACCTCTCAGGCAGCTCGCGATGACGGTGAATAGATTGGGGGCCGGGGATTGTAACCCCGCCCCATTTTCCCGACGAAAATGCCAAATGAAACTGCGATCGGCGGTGTAAACACCGGTTGTTAGGGGGCATTAGGACAGCGACGTCCCTGCATTTTGCTGGCCTAATATACGCATAATGACGATATCAGTACCGTCGATTCTAAAGAAGACAAGATGATTTCGATGTACGCAGCGGCGAATACCTTTTCGGATCTCATCAACGGCCGGAAACATCAATGGTTGGTTCGCAATAGCCTGAAACCTGTCCAACAAACCATCGAAATAGTCGTCAGCAGCGGCCAAGCCGAAATTTAGAACACCATATTCATACAAGTGATCTAAGTCGGCCGCAGCGGCGTCACTCAGCCGGTAGCTTGCCACTGGCCTGCAACCGTTTCAAAACGCCTTCTCTGATCTCATCCGGTGTCCGGTCACTGATGCCACTTTGCTCGCCTTCGATCAGTGCTGCCCGGATCCGCTCGATTTCAGAATGTTTCTCTTGATCGCGGCGGATGAGATCGCGCAGATATTCGCTATCCGTTGCGTATCGACCAGTTGCCACCTGGTCCTTGACCCATTGGTCATTTTTGTCGGTGATTGAGTAGGTTTTTTTGACCATTGGCATTGGGTTCGCCTCACGCACCGGTATGACTTTATACCAATTTCTTCATACCACAAATTTCATGCGAATGCCAGTTGCCGCGCCTTCAGGGACAGACACCAGCCAGTGGCCCCCATCTCCAATACAGGCTTATTCCTCCGGCAACGGATGATACCAGTCGTTCCCGGCGCCGGTCCATTCTTGGATCATCTCGAAGAATTTCTCCCCCATGGGATCAAGATCCCGCATGGGCATTGACCCACGCCGAATGGTGAAGTCATGGGGCGCAAGCTCACCAGCACGTTCAAAGTGCTTGTTGGCCGCTTCCATCTTTCCTTCTGTCCAAAGATATTGCGCCAAGGCAAATTCTGCCCGTGCTTCTTGGTGTTCGGGCGTTGGCAGGGATTGAAGCGCTTGTATACGTTCCAACGGAAACGGGACCTCGCCGCTGCTTACCCAATTCCGAAGATTTGCCTTATGCACGTCGGCATCCAACCCGGTTACTTCCTGCCAGGTATTGTCGCCATAGGCCACGTCGTTGGGACGGACGATCTTGCCATCCTCATCGATCCACAAAATGGTCGGCACATTGACCATATTGTACAGATCCGCCACCAGATGCTTGGTGTCGATCAGGCTTGGATGGGTTGGCTTGGCGATTTCGATCCACGGGCGCGCCGCGTCCGGGTCTTTGTCCAAGGCCACCGTGATAACCACAAAGCCTTTGTCTTTCAGTTCTTCGTAAAGTGCCTGCCAACCTGGCAGGTCATTGCGGCATCCTCACCAACTGGCGTAAGCCGCCAAGAGTATTTTCTTGCCACGGTATTCGGACAAGCTATGCAGATTGCCGTCGAGATCGGGAAGCGTGAAATCCGGAGCATCGAGCGACTGTAGGGTATCACCCCGGTCGCGGGCGGCAGCCCCGAGGCTCACGACGTTTTCTTCTTGGTCGATAACCACCGGCCGCCCCAAACGTTCGCCGAACTTATTGAGATCAACAGCCCCGTCCGCGCGAACGGCATCGCCAGCGGGGACACAAATGTCACCAAGGCAAAACCCTTCCGGTTTGATGGTCCAGCCCGTCGCGTCCGTAAGCGCTTCGGCCGAGAGACTGAAACCATCACGCTCATCAATGTCGACGCGTGTATTTGTTTCTTGGTTGATCACAACGTAAGCGGTCATGCCTGCCTCCACGTGTAAGTACTTATAATGACGTTACCTAAAACCTACACCGCGACCGATAACTTTCAAGGCTAATTGTTTTCCACCAGCCCATGATTGAGCGGCCCGTGCCCCTGCCCGATGCCGGGCGCAAGACGGATCGCTTCATGCACGTAATCGCGGGCGCGCGCAACGGCGTCCCGCAGCTCCATACCCTGGGCCAGACCCGTTGCGACGGCGGACGCAAGCGTACATCCCGTGCCGTGCGTGTGCACCGTCTCAAGGCGCGGTGACGAAAAGACCTCAATCGTTTCCTTCGTCGCCAGCACATCGAAGAGTTCATCCCCGGGCAAATGTCCACCCTTTAGCAAGACGGCCTCACAATCGAATTCCAACAGATCTCCTGCGGCGTTTTTCATTTGGGCAAGAGAAGTGATTTCCAGCTCCAGCAATTGCTCCGCTTCCGGAATATTTGGTGTAACCAATGTCGCATCGGGCATGAGCATGGTTTTGAGCGCGCCGATCGCGTCATCTGGTGTCAGCGTAGACCCACCCTTCGCCGTCATAACCGGATCGACCACCAAGGCGGCCTCGCTGCCATGTTCGTCAATCGCTTTCGCTACGGTTTCGATGATCTCCGCCGACGGCAACATGCCCGTCTTGATCGCATCCGCGCCAATATCGGTCAGAACCGCTTCGATCTGAGAAGCCACAATATCGCTGGGAACCGGCATCACATCGGATACGCCCGTCGTGTTTTGGACCGTCAGCGCCGTGATGGCCGAGGCGCCGTACCCGCCAAGCATGGTAATGGTCTTAATATCGCCTTGGATGCCCGCACCACCGCCGGAATCCGATCCGGCAATGGTCAGCACACGTCCTTGGAAGGGAACTTTGGTCAAGCGCAGGCCTGTTCCAGCACGGTCACAATGTCACCCACCACTGCCTTGACCATGGCTTCGTCATCGCCTTCCGCCATGACGCGGATCAACGGTTCCGTGCCCGATTTGCGGATCACCAAGCGGCCACTGTTGCCAAGGCGCGCTTTACCGTCCTCGATCACTTTTTTGACGCTATCTTCTTCCAGTGGCTGGCCTTGCTTGTAGCGCACATTTTCCAGAAGCTGCGGCACAGGATCGAACAGATTGAGGATTTCACTAGCTTGCCGCCCGCTGCCGGCGATGACCGCCAGCACTTGCAGCGCCGCGATCAGACCATCGCCCGTGGTGGTAAAATCGCTCAAGATAATATGGCCGGACTGTTCACCGCCCACATTGTATCCGCCTTGACGCATGCGCTCGACCACATAACGGTCGCCAACTTGCGTGCGTTCGAAATTGAGCTTCATGCCATTGATAAACCGTTCAAGGCCCAAATTGGACATGACGGTACCGACAATACCATCCGCAGACAGAATACCTTCTTCCGCCCAGGATTTGGTCACAAGGCCCATGAGCTGGTCGCCATCCACCAGGCGCCCTTGCTCATCTGAAATCAGAACCCGGTCCGCATCGCCGTCGAGCGCGATGCCAAGGTCCGCGCGCGTTTCGCGGACTTTCTGGCACATGGATTGGGTGGAGGTGGACCCGCAATCAAGATTGATGTTGAGACCGTTTGGCTCGACACCAATGGGAATAACTTCGGCCCCTAGCTCCCAAAGCACCGCCGGCGCTACTTTGTAGGCCGCGCCATTGGCGCAGTCGACCACAATGCGCAACCCGTCAAGGCGCAGATTTTTCGGGAAAGTACGCTTGGCAAATTCGATATAGCGCGCTTGGGCATCATCGATACGTTTGGCGCGTCCGATTTCTTTCGACGCCGCCAGACCATCGTCCAGATTGCCGTCCATAAGCGCTTCGATTTCGATTTCCACGGAATCGGACAGCTTGTAGCCGTCGGGCCCAAAGAGCTTGATGCCATTGTCATGGAATGCGTTATGGGAGGCTGAAATCATAACCCCTAGATCGGCCCGCAATGAGCGGGTCAGCATGGCAACCGCCGGTGTGGGCAGCGGCCCAAACAGAAACACATCCATGCCCGCCGACGTGAACCCGCCGGTCAGGGCATATTCAATCATGTAGCCGGAAAGCCGCGTATCCTTGCCGATCACCACCCGGTGGCGATGGTCGCCGCGCTTGAAGTAGCGCCCGGCGGCATGCCCTACCCTCAAGGCGGTTTCTGCCGTCATGGGGCTTGCGTTGGCCTTGCCGCGGATCCCGTCGGTTCCGAAATATTTGCGGGTCATCCCTCTATTCCCTCTCCCGCCGCAACCTCAAGCCCCGATGGGTCTTGAACCGGCGGTAACTGTCCCAAAGCAGACCACACTTTCAAGCCGTCGCGCAATGCGGCCGGGTCGTGTGTACGGATAAATTCGCTGCCTTGCGCCGTCACAAAAAGCTCCGATGCCAAACTGGCCGCCGCCATTTCCGTCAAAGGCCGTCCCGTAACCTTTCGCAAAAACGATTTGCGCGACACGGAAACCAGGATCGGCAAGTCATAACGGCTGCGCAGGCGGCCCAAATTCCGCAAGACTTCAAACGACACATTCATATCCGTGCCCAGAAAGAAGCCCATTCCCGGGTCCAAAATAAGGCGGCGTCGGTTAACACCTGCTTTTTCAAGCGCCGCCACGCGATCGTCAAAGAAACGCTCGATACGGCCCCAGATTTCGCCAGGGCTGGTTTCCACCAAGGTGGCCGGCCCGCGCTGCTGCACCGCGTGCATCACCACCAGCTTGGTCTCTGCATCGGCCAGCTCGGAATAGAAATCCGGGTCCGCGAACCCCTGAATATCGTTGAGGTAAGCGACCCCATGGTGCAAGGAAAAGCGCTGGGTTTCGGTTTGGAAAGTATCGATGGAGACCGGAATCTTGGCCTCCGCGAAGGCGCGCACCACCGGTGTGATTCGCGCAATCTCTTCGTCGGCGCTCACGGGTTTCGAGTTGGGGTGACTGGACGCAGGGCCGATATCCAGCACGTCGGCACCGGCTTCGATCAGGCCATGGCCATGGGCGACCGCCTTATCGAAGTCGAGATAACGCCCGCCATCCGAAAACGAATCTTCAGTGATATTCAGTATGCCAAATATCTGGGGATACGGCACACTGTTTGCCCCGTCAGCCATTTGTTGCGCCCCGCCGGTTTGCGGATCAGCCCGGCTGTGGCTCCGGATTGCCGCCGATGCCACCCGTGTTGGGTTTGCCGGCGCTCGGCACTGCCGAGGTCGGAGGAGGCGTCACGTCCGGCTCATCAAAGACATCACGGTCGGGCTTCTCGCCCCGCAACAGCCCCATGATTTCGTCGCCGGACAGGGTCTCATATTCCAGAAGCCCTTTGGCGAGGGAGTGGAGGTCATCGATCCGCTCGGTCAGAATCGTCCGTGCACTGTCATATCCCGACTGAACCAGACGCTTGATTTCCGTATCGATCTTGCGTGCGGTTTCTTCGGACATGTTCTGTTGGCGCGACACCGAATGGCCCAGGAAAACTTCTTCCTGATTGTCGCCATAGGCGAGCGGCCCCAGCTCTTCACTCAAGCCCCATTGGGTGACCATGGCACGGGCCAGGTTCGTTGCCTGTTTGATGTCAGACGACGCACCCGAGGTAACCTTGTCGTAACCGAAGATCAATTCTTCGGCGACGCGGCCGCCCATCATGATCGCAAGTTCTGATGTCATCTGCTCGCGCGATTTGGACAATTGGTCCGCTTCCGGCAATTGCATGACCATGCCCAACGCACGGCCGCGCGGGATGATCGTCGCCTTATGTACCGGATGGGCAGCAGGCACGTTCATCGCCACAAGGGCGTGGCCGCCTTCGTGATAAGCCGTCAGCTTCTTTTCTTCTTCGGACATGACCATGGAGCGCCGCTCGGAGCCCATGAGCACCTTGTCTTTGGCTTCCTCGAATTCGGCCATCGTCACAAGACGTTTATTACGCCGTGCCGCCAGCAAGGCTGCTTCATTCACCAGGTTCGCAAGATCAGCACCGGAGAAGCCCGGCGTGCCCCGCGCGATCACGCGCACATCGACGCCTTGCGCCACGGAGATCTTCTTGACGTGAACCTTCAAGATCTTTTCGCGGCCGATGATGTCCGGGTTCGGCACCACCACCTGACGGTCGAAACGGCCGGGACGCAGTAGCGCCGGGTCCAGAACATCCGGGCGGTTTGTGGCCGCGATGAGGATTACGCCCTCATTGGCTTCGAAACCGTCCATCTCCACCAGCAACTGGTTGAGCGTTTGTTCCCGTTCGTCATTACCGCCGCCAAGGCCTGCGCCACGATGGCGGCCAACGGCGTCGATCTCGTCAATGAAGATGATGCAAGGGGCATTCTTTTTCGCTTGCTCGAACATGTCGCGCACACGGCTTGCACCCACGCCAACGAACATTTCCACAAAGTCCGAACCGGAGATCGTGAAGAACGGCACATTGGCTTCACCGGCGATGGCACGTGCCAGTAGCGTCTTACCTGTACCAGGAGGGCCCACCAGCAACGCCCCTTTCGGAATGCGGCCGCCAAGGCGCTGGAATTTCTGTGGATCACGCAGGAACTCAACAATCTCCTGCAGCTCTTCCTTCGCTTCATCAATGCCGGCAACATCGTCAAACGTGACGCGGCCATGGCGTTCGGTCAGCAACTTGGCTTTCGACTTGCCAAAGCCCATGGCTTTTCCACCACCTGCCTGCATTTGGCGCATGAAGAAGATCCACACCGCGATCAGCAGCAGCATCGGGAACCATTGCAGCAGCACGCCCAGCAGCGACGGCACACGCTCGTCATCCGGCGCGGCACTGATTTCGACACCTTTTTCGGTCAAGCGGTTTACAAGCTGCGGATCGTCAGGCGCATAGGTCTGATACTGCTGTTCGTCGTTCCGAAGCGTATACGCAAGACGCTTGCCCTGAATATTGACCGTGTCGACCGAGCCCTTTTCCACATGTTCCAAGAACTGGGAGTAGCTCTCAGGCTTATTCGGGGTCGGCCGGCTCTGTTCGCCCTGGAACAGCTGAAACAGCGCCACGAGCAGCAAAGCGATGATGACCCAAAGGGCGAAATTGCGGAAATTGTTCACGTAGAAAGCCTCTCGACAGCCTAGGGGGCGTCTCGTCGTTTGTAGTTGATAATTATTCCAAACTTGTACCGACTAAACATAGTAAAGCTATTTGAGTTTACCAGTGGTCAAATCTTTGCCTAAACCTGTTCCAAGCCCGACAAACGCCTGAAAACTGCGGAAAATTGATTTGTCTCGCCCGTTTGGCCGGCATCAAAGCCCAGATGCGGCGCTGCGATGACCTTGTGATCTAGCCATAGGGCGGGGACGGTTAGGCACACCTCGTAAGGTAAAGATGTTTCTACCAAAGATTTGACCTGTTGCCATCCCTCTTCCGCCAAGACTTTGACCGTAAATGGCCCCCCGTGAGCTCTTTCGGTGAGAGTGACGTCAAACCGGTTGTCAAAAATGGCCTGGCCACCCGGCCGGAGCGCCGCCACGCTGTCCCTAGCGGCCGCGAGCTCCCGATGGACAAGAAGCGCGGTGCCAGCTGCCTCCCCGGCGAGCCCCGCCGGCGCAGGCGCAAAACGGCATCCGGCCAGCGTCGCGCCATTGCCTAACGAACCCGCCAGAATCGACTCATAGACCCGTTGAAGCCGGTCAAACCGGGGGCGGTATGGGTTGCCGCCCACATCGCGGCAGACATCGGCCAGCACACGTAAGCCGATTTCACGAGGGTCCCCTTTCAGCGGGACCGGATCGAGGATCACAAATCCAGCCTCATGCGGACGGACAGCACGACTGGCGAGTTCTTGCGCAAAATGATCGAGCGCGGACTTGGCCGTCGCCATTCGGTCCGCCGTGGCGGAAAGGCGTTCGACCGTTAGACCGTCTTCGGCGAGCGCCCGCATAATATTCCGCATACGGACACGGGCAAACTGTTCGTTGCTGTTACTGGGATCTTCAATCCAGGAGATTCCAGCAGTCCGCAACGTGGCCTCTAGCCGCGCCTTCCGAATCGTCAAAAACGGCCGGACCAAGTATACACCTTGTGCATTCGTCACCGGCATCATGGCAGCAAGGCCATCGACGCCACTGCCGCGCGCCAGTCTTAGCAAAAACGTTTCCGCCTGATCATCCAAAGTGTGCGCCACCATCAGATAACGCACATGGTGTTCACGGCACCAGCGCGTCATCAGTTCATAGCGTGCTTCTCTGGCGGCGGCCTGAATATCACTGGCCGGTTTGTCGCCAGTCCATCTCAGCGTTGCGTGTGCAAAGCCCAGCTTATGAGCCAAGGCTTCTACCTGCCGGGCTTCATCGGCGGCTTCTGCCCGAAGTCCATGATCGACGGTGAGCAGTGTGACCTGCCGGTTTCGCAGTGAAATCGCACTTAAGAGAAAAGCGAGCGCTGTGCTATCGGCACCGCCGGACACGGCAACTGCAACGGGTCCGGACAATACGCCGTCAAAATGCGGTATTTCAAAGAGCGTGCGAAATTCTTCAGCCGTTACGGGTGCGGCATCGTTTGTGACACTGGCCGCCGCATCACCGGTCATTTACAGCCGGCTTTTTTACGCTCCCGCTTTGCCGTGTTCAGGACCGATTGCCGAACTTTCGGAAATTCGGACTTGATGGATTTGAGAGCGCTGCAGCCGTCTTTCGTCTCACCCAAATTGATCAGGCTAAGACCGAGTTTCAACATGGCATCGGGTGCCTTGTCGCTTTTTTTGTACTTCTGCACACCGGTCAGGAAAGCCTGAGCCGCTTCCCGGTAAAGCCGCCGTGCATAATAGGACTCACCCAGCCAATACTGCGCATTGCCCGCATACTGACTATCCGGATAGTTACCAAGGAAGGCTTTGAGCGCCGCTTCACCACCCGCATAGTCACCGCGATACAAGAGGTCATACGCCGCTTTGTATTGATCTTCTTCAGATTGGGGCAATGCGGATGTGGAAGATGTTCTCAACGTACCAAGGTTACCGGCTGGCGTGGGACCGGACGCCACTTCAACACTTTTCGGTTTTTGTACCGTGGATACAGGCGGATTGGCCGGGCGCTGGCTTGCCCCACTGCTGGCAACGGGCGCGCCACCGCCGCCCCCTTCCAATGCCTGCAAGCGATATTCCACATCGCCCGCCAAGCGGTCCATTCGCTCCGTAGACTGGCGAATATCAAAATTGATCTGTTCAAGCTGACCGGTCAAACGGCGCAGCGTTGCCTCGAACTCGTCCATGCGGACGGACAGGCGGCCTGCAACCGTGTCACTAACGGAACCATCGTCTTCAAACGGAACACTGCGCGGTCCGTTTTCATAATATTCACGCTGCAGATCCAGAAAATCCCGTTCCAATCGTTCAAGCCGCTCCTGCAAGGATACGGTGCCCTCAGGCGCGGGGACCGATGTTTGGGGCGGCAACGTATCCGCAAAGCTCTGTGCGAAGACGGGTTGCCATGCGAGCAGGGCCGTCATACCCGCGGCGCAAGCGATGGCCGGCAAAAACCGTTTGCCCGTGTGATGATGAAAAAACGAAATCATTTCTATCTGTCACCCTATCTTCAACTGAAGCGGATTTTCATACCCGGCAACTTGGCCAAAATTGAGGCACGCCTTACCCGTCCCAAAGGCGCGGAACAAACGCAAAAAGGGCGCCTAAAAAGGCGCCCTTAAAATTCGATAAAAACGATTAAGAATTGGCTAACCGTTTACAGATCGTTATCGGCCGTATTAGGAGCCGACAGCGCCACCTGTCAGAGCGGTGGTACCGTTCCGGTTTTGAGACCAGCATTCTTCTGTCGAAGCACCGCAAGTCGGCGCATCCTTACCGAAGGAAATCGTTTCCAAGCGAGATGGATCAATTCCCTGACTGATCAGGTAATCGCGTACGGCGCTTGCCCGGCGGTCACCGAGAGCCAAGTTGTATTCGCGCGTACCGCGTTCGTCGCAATTGCCTTCGACGCGAACTGTGGTGGACGGCCATTGCTGCATCCACTGAGCTTGCTTTTGCAATTGAGCGCGTGCAGCTGAGTCGAGGCTATAGCTGTCCAGCGCGAAATAAACGCGATTGCCTACATTTTGTTCAAGGTCGGCGGCAGACCCCGGCACGATATCGCTGCCACCAGTATTTGTTGCTTCGGTTGAGGCACAGGCTGCTAAAAACATCATCGCGAACAAGACTGCGATGTGATTGACCCCAAAGAGTTTACGGCTCATTGAAAATTACTCCATTGCTGCACATTGGTTGGATTGGGCGACTTCGAATACACCGTAATGTTGGCCACTTCGCCAGGAGATGCGCCCCCGTTTATCTCAAGGCTTTCCCAGTCTGTGATATGATTCTGCACTTTAACCTTACAAATTTATCGTATCAAGGGCGACCAGGCCGGATCAGACGCTTCGTGGGGAGTTGTCACCAATCTTTCGTTGTATCCCGTCAAATCGACTGACCAGAGTTTCACGGACCCGCCGGTTCCATCACGGCGCGTTGGTGTTTGTCTAAAAAACATCAGCACGCGACCGTTTGGTGACCATGTGGGCCCTTCGTCCAAAAAACTTTCCGTTAGCAAACGTTCACCGCTTCCGTCAGGACGCATAACGCCGATATAGAAGCGGCCCCTATAAATTTTTGTAAACGCGATCAAATCACCTCGGGGCGACCAGACCGGCGTCGCATATCGACCGTCACCAAAGCTGATACGCTGCGCATTACTGCCATCAACGTTCATCACATAGAGCTGCTGACCACCGCTGCGATCCGAGTTAAACGTCACCCGGCGTCCATCCGGTGCGTAGGAAGGCGATGTATCGATTGCCGGATCATATGTCAGCCGCCGTTTGATGCGGTTGCGCAGATCCATTGAATAAATGTCCGTATTACTGTTCTTCGCCAGGCTCATGATGATGGTTTCGCCATCGGGCGAGAAACGCGGCGCAAACGTCATCCCTTCAAAATCGCCAACAATTTCCTGCTGACCCGTTTCGATGTTGAAGAGATATACCCGCGGCAGATTGTTATAATACGAAAGATACGTGATCTCTTGCGAAGACGGGCTGAAGCGCGGCGTCAAAACCAAATGTGCACCATCGGTCAGATAGGACGTGTTCGCCCCGTCCTGATCCATGATCGCCAACCGCTTTACGCGCTTGGTTTTGGGGCCTGTTTCTGCCACGAACACCACGCGTGTATCAAAATAACCGGTCTCGCCGGTGAGACGTTCGTAAATCGCGTCAGAGATTAGGTGAGCCACCCGGCGCCAATTGTCCGGCGTCGTATAATATTGCAAGCCGGTCATTTGCTCTTCGGCAAACACATCCCACAGACGGAATTCGATCCGCAGACGTCCATCATCCTGAAGCGTGGACTGCCCGGTCACAAGCGCCTGGGACTTGATGATCCGCCAATCACCAAAACGCGGGCGCGAATTGATATCTTTGATCTCTTCGATATACGCGCCGGAGTCGATCGCCCGGAACAGACCTGACCGTTCCAGATTGTTGAGGATTACTTGCGCCAGGTCACGATTGACAGAATCAGCAGGTGCACCGGATTCGATAAAATCAGGGATCGCGATCGGAAGCGGCTCCACATTGGCATTGGTGATGTCGATCTGAAGCACCGCCTGCGCCTGCTGCACCGTCAGCGGCATTGTCATCATTGCCACGACCGCCGCGCACGTTGCGCCAACCCTGGCACCGAACCGAGCAATCTTTGAAAATGCGTTTCCAACAAAGGTTATGGGTCTAACCACCGAGAAGCTCCCTTGGGTCAAAGCGTAATTCGATTTCACGCCAGTTCGAATATTTCTCGACCGGCAATTTGTATGGTTCGCAACGGCGTACCGCGCGGACAGCAGCTTCCGCCGCCACTCGGAAATACTGGTCCGTGATCACTCGGGCCCGATCCCGCTGGGCAACTTCCGGCGCTGACGCCAACGTGCCATCAGGATTGAGCGAAATTTTGACGGTGACGACTAAATCTTCGGGATTTGCAGCACCGGCCGGAAAATTCCAGCATCTTTCTACCTGTGCCCGCAGGGCATCGATCTCGCTAAGGGTTACCGATGTACCTAAGCCCACCCGCTGGGTGGCAGGGCCACTGGACGATTGCGGTTCGGAATCCGTGTCCGCTTCTTGGCGCTGTTTCGGCTCTTCAGGCAGTTTGTCCAGCAGAGCGGCAACCTTGTTCAGATCGAAACTCTTCTTTTTCGGCGGCACTTTCGGCTTCACGCGCGGTGCAGCCTTGGCGGTCACCTTCGGTTTCGGCTTTTCAACCTTCTTGGGCTTTTCTTCTTCCTTTGGCTCCGGCTTTGGCTCCAGTTTCGGGGCGGGCTCCGGCTCAGCCTCAGGTTCCGGCGGGGGTGGCGGTTTTGGGGCCGCTTCCGCCGTTTTCTTCGGCTCAGGTTCTGGTTCGGGCTCCGGTTCTGGGTTTACCTCTTCTTTCGGATCTTCCTTTTCAGGTTCCGGATTGGCCTTGATGTTGGTCACATCGCCGATTTCAAATTCAATCGGTATGGCCAGTGGTGGGCGATCCACTTCCGTCGACCAACGGGGCAGCACAATCATGGTGGCCAAAAGGACACCAACATGCAGACCCGCTGATAGAATAAGCCCAGAACGCATAAATTGGCCTTATTGACCGCTAGGCGTTTCACTCACCATAGCGATGCGTCGAAATCCCGCCTGGTTCATGGTCGCCATTACTTTGAGAACAGTTCCATAGTCCACAGTGGTATCGCCGCGCACATAAATGCGTTCGTCGAAACCGCTTTCCGCAATCGCCATGAGACGCGGCACAAGTTTTTCGATTTCAACTTCCGTTTCCTGAAGATAGATCAGACCGTCCTTATCCACCGTCACGGTCAATGGTTCCTCATCACCGGTGAGCGGCGGCGCCTTTGCTTGAGGCAGGTCAACAGACACGCCAACCGTCAACAGCGGAGCGGCAATCATGAAAATAATCAGCAGCACCAACATGACATCCACCAGAGGCGTCACGTTGATTTCGCTCATGGGCCGAAGGTTCGCTCCGGCGCGGCCATTTCGCTTGCCGTTGCCGCCATTCCCCAGTGAGGCGCCCATTTAGCGAGCCCTTTCATCGAGCTGACGGGACAGGATGGCGGAGAATTCGTCCGAAAATCCTTCAAGACGTGTGGTGTAACGGTTCAGGTCGTTACTGAATTTGTTGTAGGCGACCACAGCGGGAATTGCCGCGGCAAGGCCGAGTGCCGTCGCAAACAGCGCTTCCGCAATGCCAGGCGCAACAACAGCCAAATTCGTATCGTGACTTGCGGCAATCGCTTGGAAGGAATTCATAATTCCCCAAACGGTGCCAAACAGGCCGACGAATGGCGCGGTCGATCCAACCGTTGCCAAAAAACCGAGCTGGCGTTCCAAACGCCCCACTTCGCGGGCAACTGTCACGGACATAACCCGGTCGATACGCTCTTTCACGCTGGCAGCTAAGCTGCCCGACACAGATCCCGATTCGAAGGAACGGCGCCATTCGCGCATGGCGGACACAAACACGACCGCCATGGGGTTGTCCGGTTTCTGTCCGATGTTCTTATAAAGCTCGTCAAGGGATTTGCCGGACCAGAAAATCTGCTCAAACCGGTCAGATTTCTTCCGCGCACGTCCGAAACGGCCCGTCTTGTCGAAAATAATCGCCCAGGACCAAATAGACGCAAGAACCAAGCCCAGCATGACGGCTTGAACGACAATGTCTGCATCGCTGATCAGCGACCACAATGACATATCCGTTGCAGCCCCCAGAGGAACCCCAGTGTTCTCCGCAACCGTGCTATTGCTCATGCCCGCGCTTTCCCTTCTTAAGCGTGTTGCCGAATGACGTGGCGCAAAACTGAAATGGGCGCCGACAGATTGACAGCGCCTTTTGCCCCCTTACTCCCCTGGCAAATACCCTGGGAAATGTGTCGAAACTTGGGCGCCGTTTGGTCAATGTTAAGGATGCTAAAGCCCTTAATCCGCCCCGGAAAGATAGGGTGTAAGAGCCTCACGTATCGTTAACGGCAAGCGGCGCGGCCGCCCCGACTCATTGATACACACGGCATGAACCGTTGCGGTTACCAAATCCTTACCATCCCGCTGAATAGCCTGTCCGGCCCACAGGCTGGCGCCGCTAAACTTCTGATATTGCGTGCGAACTTCCAAAACGTCGTCAATTTCGGCGGGACCAATGAAGTCGAGATGGATTGACCGGATGGCAAAGGCCAATGGCGGGTCCATTTCCCATAGAGACTTGTGATGAATGCCGATGGTTCGCAGAAAATCGGTCCGCCCACGCTCAAAGAATTTGAGGTAATTGGCGTGGTAGACAATCCCCGTGAAATCCGTTTCCTCGTAGTAGATCCGCACCGGCAGCAAATGAGTCTTGCCGTCCATATAGCCTGATTGTGGCAAGTGTGGGTCCATGACTGAATCTAGGCGTTTTTGTTCGTTTGGATCTTGTCGAGAAGATCGCCCACCGGCTTTGGCGGCACCTCAAGCCCCATATGGCGATGGGCCAGCGCGGTGGTCATGCGTCCGCGCGGAGTGCGTTCGATAAAACCTTGCTGCATGAGGAACGGTTCAATGACGTCTTCGATGGCATCGCGGGATTCACCCATCGCAGCCGCGATGGTTTCGATGCCCACGGGGCCGCCCGTGAACAGCTCGCCCACCGTCTTCAGGTAACGATGGTCCATGGCATCAAGGCCCAGCGGATCGACCTCCAAGCGGCGAAGGGCGTTGTCGGCAACATCCGCGTCGATGACTTTCTTCTTTTCCACTTCGGCAAAATCGCGGACACGGCGCAGCAACCGCCCGGCAACACGCGGCGTACCCCGCGACCGGCGGGCCACTTCAGCGGCGCCATCGGGCGTCATCTCGGCGCTGAAAATGTCGGCGGCACGCGTAACGATCTGCACCAGTTCAGCCTCGGTGTAGTAATTGAGATGAAACGGAATGCCGAACCGGTCCCGCAACGGCGTGGCCAGAAGACCGGAACGCGTCGTCGCCGCCACCAGCGTAAATCGGGCCAAATCGATCCGCACCGACCGAGCGGCAGGGCCTTCGCCGATCAAAAGGTCGAGCTGGAAATCTTCCATGGCGGGGTACAGCACTTCTTCAACCGCCGGCGACAGGCGATGGATTTCGTCGATGAACAGAACATCGCGCGGCTCCAGATTGGTGAGGATCGCAGCAAGATCCCCCGCCTTTGTGAGGATCGGCCCCGATGTGGCTCTGAAGTTGACGCCCAGTTCCCGCGCAACGATTTGAGCCAGTGTCGTTTTGCCCAAACCCGGCGGGCCGGACAGCAACACATGGTCCAGGGCTTCTTCGCGGCTTCGCGCGGCTTCCACGAAAACCCGTAAATTCGCGCGTACCTGTTCCTGACCGACAAATTCTTCGAGTGCCAATGGCCGCAGGGCCGGATCCAGTGATTGATCCGCCCCCTGAGGAGATGAACTGATAATGCGGTCGCTTTCTGCGGTCACCGGCTAAGCTCCTTCAGGCTTTCGCGGATCAACGTCTCCAAAGGCGGCGCCCCCTCATGGGCGTTAAGAATGCCCGAAATGGTTTGAGCGGCCTGGCTTTCATTATAGCCGAGATTGACCAAGGCGGAGAGCGCTTCAGCGGAAGCCGCAGACGCACCATTCCCCTCAGAGGCGTCCGGTTTCTTGACCGCGCCGGTCGGCACTACATCCGCGCCCAGGGACGGTAATTGCTTATCCTTTAGCTCCGTCAAGATACGCGCGGCGAGGCGGGGACCCACACCCGGCGCCCGGTTGATGGCAGCCTTGTCCTGGAACTGGATCGCATTGGCAAGATCCGGCGCCGACAGAATGCTGAGAAGCGCAAGGGCTACCTTCGCGCCCACCCCCTGGACCGATTGCAGCAACCGGAACCAATCGCGTTCCTCCGGCGTTTCGAAACCGAAAAGCTTGATCGCGTCTTCGCGCACATGGGTTTCGATAGACAGAGAAAGAGCCGTGCCCTTTTCGGGCAGGCGCGCCAGGGTGCGCGTACTGCATTGCACATGATAGCCAACGCCCTGCACGTCGATTATGACCCAATCTTCGCCGATGTCGTCGAGGATACCTTTAAGCTTACCGATCATACGCGCACCACATCTTCCGTACCCGGTGTAGTCCGTTCCTGCATTTCAAAAGGGTCAGACCCCATTGAAACCCACCTTTTCAATGGGGTCTGACCCCTTTGAAACATCTTTCGTATCCTGAGCCGCCTTTCGCCGCGCGAGAGCATTACCACGGTGATGGGCATGGCAAATCGCGATCGCCAGCGCGTCCGCCGCATCGAAGCCCTTCACTTTTACCGACGGCAGCAGCACACCAATCATTGTACTGATTTGTTCCTTGGTGGCGTGACCATTGCCGACGATCGACTTCTTGACCAGATTGGGCGCGTATTCCGCCACCTCAATGGCCACCAAGGCTGGTGCCAGCAACGCAATGCCCCGCGCATGCCCAAGCTTCAATGCGGAAACAGGATCTTTGTTGACGAAGGTCTTTTCGATGGCCGCCGACTGCGGGGCCCATTCGGCGATAACCTCCGCAAGCCCCTGATGGAGGACCGCAAGCCGCTCCGGATCTGACTGATCGGACTTCGTTTGAATGGTGCCGTGCGCGACATGACGCAATTGAGAGCCTGCGCTTTCGATGACCCCCCAACCGGTGCGGCGCAAGCCAGGATCAAGACCCAATATTCGGAGTGAGGCGGTCATCGGCTGCCCCACTTCGTTTCAAAAGGGTCAGACCCCATTGAAACGCATGTTTTCAATGGGGTCTGACCCTTTTGAAACGCACCAATCAACAAAAAAGACTCAAGCCGTGAGTTTCTGCATAACCTCTTCGGAGACTTCGAAATTGGCGTAGACGTTTTGAACATCGTCATTGTCTTCCAACGCATCCAGCATTTTGAGCAATGTGGAGGCTGCCTCCTCGTCTACGGCTATTTGATTCTGGGGCTTCCAGACAAGTTTTGCGGTGTCCGGCTCTCCCAACGCGGTTTCCAAGGCTTCCCGCACCTCATGCAGGCTCGACGGATCGCAAATGAAATCATGTCCATCATCGCCTGATTCGCACTCATCGGCACCGGCTTCGATGGCGGCTTCCAACATCGTATCCGCATCGCCGGCCCCTGCCGGATAATGGATGAGGCCCACATGATCGAACATGAAGGACACGCTGCCGGTTTCACCCATGTTTCCGCCATGCTTCGTGAACGCCGTGCGCACTTCGCTGGCCGTGCGGTTACGGTTGTCGGTCAAAGCTTCGACGATGACCGCAATGCCACCCGTGCCAAAGCCTTCATACCGAATTTCATCGTAAATTTCGGCATCACCCCCCTGACTTTTCTTAATGGCGCGCTCGATATTGTCTTTCGGCATATTTTCCTTGCGCGCGGCAATAATGGCGGACCGCAGGCGCGGATTTTTGTCCGGGTCGGGCATCCCCATCTTGGCCGCAACCGTGATTTCCTTGGCCAATTTCGAGAAAATCTTGGAGCGCTTCTTATCCTGAGCGCCCTTGCGGTACATGATGTTCTTAAATTGTGAATGGCCTGCCATGGGTTTTTCCTTGGACTAAACGACTAAGCCATCCCACTCCCCCGTCCCAACCACCCGAGCCAGGGTACCTTGGGGTGGTTGGGACGGGGGAGTGGGATGGTCTAGCTCCTTCTAAATCTATGCTTTTATAGAGTTAGGGGGGGTGTTTTGGTCAACCCCCTGCGTCCAAAGACGGAAGTGTCTCTTGCAACCGGCCGCCAACGCGTACCGGCGCGACCTGTCGGGCCAGACCCGTTTTGGGGTCGGTGGCGACAAACACGCCACACAAGGTTGCCTCGCCCATGGCAGGCGTGAACCGGCCACTGGCCATTTTGTTGGTGAAGCGGTGGAGGGGCTCATCTTTTTCCATGCCGATCACGGAATCATAATCCGCGCACGCGCCAGCATCGGTTTGATAAGCGGTGCCGCCCGGCAGGATCTGAGCATCCGCTGTCGGCACATGGCTGTGCGTGCCAACCACCAAGCTCGCCCTTCCATCCGCAAAATGGCCCATGGCCATTTTTTCAGACGTGGCTTCCCCGTGAAAATCGATCACCACCGCATCGGCATCAAGCCCCAAGCGGCATTGGTCGATCTGATCGCCCACCGCCGCGAACGGATCATCCAGCGGGTCCATGAACACCCGCCCCATGGCATTCACCACCAGCACACGGCCCTTGTCGCTTTCGTAGAGCCAACTGCCGCGGCCCGGCGTCTGTGCCGGGAAATTGACGGGGCGCAAGAGGCGGTGCTCATTGTCAATAAAGCTCAGGGTTTCGCGCTGGTCCCACACATGATTGCCGGTGCTGATCACATCCACGCCCGCATCAAAGAATTCCTGGCAGATCTTGGAAGTAATCCCGAAACCACCGGCCGCGTTTTCGCCGTTCACGATCACGAAATCGAGCTGAAGACTTGTCTGTAAATCCGGCAGATGATCGAGGACCGCTTCCCGGCCGCGCCGGCCCACCACATCGCCGATAAAAAGTATATTCAATGCGAACTCCCCGATGCCCTACTGCCGGGCCCCACTCCGGCAATCGATCGCTTCGTTTTCCGTGATCACCCAGTCAAGGCGCTGATCATGAGGATCTACTGGCAGCTTTGCCACTTCTTGGGCCGCAAAGGCAAGCCCGACGGCCAGAATGTCCTTTTGATTGCGCAATATCTGCAACGTCCGGTCGAAATATCCGCCGCCATAGCCAAGGCGGTACCCGTCACGCGTAAAGCTCAAGAGGGGAACCAATAGGACCGACGGCATAACCTCTAATGCATTGGAACCCGGATGCTTTGTGTTGTGCGGCCCCTTTTCCAGTGCATCGCCGGGGCGCCATTCCCGGTAGACCAGCGGCTCCTCTGCCTGCACGACCACCGGGAGACTTACCTGCCCCCCCTTCTGTGACATGGCATCAAGAAAGGACCGGCAGTCGACCTCATCTCCCATGGGCCAATAGCCGCCAACCCTCTCGTTCTCAAGATCAAGTCTCTCGCGAAGCCGGAGGCAGATCACTTCCGACGCAGCCGCACGTTCGTCCGGTGCCAACGACGCTCGCAAACGTTTTGCTTGTCGCCTTGCTTGCTTCTTTTGCGGAAGAGGAGAAATTGCAGCCACCCATATCAAATCGGCTCAGACCACTCCTCTTTTTATGAGTCGTCATTGCGAGGAGGTGCCCAGCACCGACGAAGCAATCCAGAAGCCGCTTGCTCTGTTCCATTTGCCCCTGGATCGCCTGCCTGCGCGTAGCTGAAGCGACGCGTCGGCGAAGGCAGGCCGCGCTGGCCAAGGCCAGCTCGCGATGACGGTCAGACAGGCCGAACAAAGAAACCAGCGAGAAATGCGTGGCGGGACCGCACTTGACCGTGGGAGTAGTGAATCCTCAGGACCTGCCGAAACAGGTGGGCGCCGTGTGTCCAGGGCCACGACCCCGGTCAGGGACAGCTCCCTTTGAGGATGTTAAGGCCCCGGGGAATCAGTCTCCTCACAAATCAGGCAGAACCCGCCACTGCCTAATGTAGGGCTTTTCCGGTTAAATAAAAATGGCTGTCTAATCAGGCTTAAGCTGGCGCCAGTTTTCCAGCGATATCCTTGATCCGCGCGGCTGCCTTCTGAAGCGCGGCTGCGGCGGTTGCCTCGGTTGTAGAGGAGGCAGAGATCGCCGACCCACGGCCCGCGCGCAGATTGCTCACTTCCGCTTCCAATTCATCCACACGGCTGAGAATCTCGGAAAGCTCGTCCGCCACCACCAGGCCCGCCATCAACAGCAAGCGGGCATCCCCCACCTGGCCGACGCTGCCCGCCAGGTCATTCACATGCTTGTTTAGATAGGCCGCAAGATCGCGCACATGGTCTTCTTCGCCCTCGTCGCAGCCAACCGTATAGTTCTTGCCGTTTACAGGAACAGAGATGTGAGGCATCGCACTTTATCCTTAGAGGTCGAATTGGCGGTCCGCATTAGGCCGCGTTGGATTTGCCCGCAAGCACCGTTTCGATGTTATTGATGGCGCCTTCGATCTTGCGCTCGATCAATTCGAGCTGTTGGGGCGCCGCACCGGACTTCTGAGAGCCTGCCGCTTCCAGCTGTTGAGCCAGTTTCGCCCTGTCATCCAAAGCCGCGGCCAGCTGTTGCTCCAGCGTGGCGATCTTTTGATCGGCTTGGGCGCGTTGGATGGCAGCGGCCTCCAGCATTTCCAAAGCTTGGTTGAGGTCGGCTAAAGCGGAGTTCAATGTAGGCATCGCAGGGTCGCTCTAAACTGCTGAAATCGTTCCGAATCACCATAATGGTGTTCGCAAAAAAAATCACGTCGCGGCGGCTTTCGAAAATTGTTCATTGGCAACGCGTCCGAATGCCGCCTCCCCCTTGACGCCGGGCACCCTCAAGGCCATTGTGCGCGCGCTTTCCATGAGAGCGACAAGCGCGCAGCGCCCGCCAAAAGGCCGGGCAGTATTTTTTCGATGATCGATGACGGAGCGACGTGTGGGCAATCTTTCTTTGTCCGGCAATCAGCATAAGGAAATGGCGAACACGATCCGTTTCCTCGCGGCGGACGCAGTTCAAAAAGCCAAATCCGGTCACCCCGGCATGCCCATGGGCATGGCCGATGTGGCAACAGTGCTGTTCACCCAGTTTCTAAAGTATGATCCGGCCCACCCAAACTGGCCGGACCGGGACCGTTTTGTGCTGTCCGCCGGTCACGGCTCCATGCTGCTCTACGCCCTGCTCTATCTGACGGGGTTTGAGGACATCACCCTCGACGAAATCAAGAATTTCCGCCAGCTGGGCAGTAAGACGGCAGGCCACCCGGAATTCGGACACGCCGCCGGGATCGAAACCACAACTGGTCCGTTGGGCCAGGGCTTGGGCAATGCGGTAGGCATGGCCATGGCCGAACGCCATTTGGCGGCGCGCTTTGGCGACGATCTGGTGGACCACTACACCTATGTGATCGCGGGCGATGGCTGCCTCATGGAAGGCATAAGCCACGAAGCAATTTCATTGGCCGGTCACCTGAACCTAAATAAGCTGATCGTGCTGTTCGACGACAATGGCATCTCCATCGACGGCCCGGTCTCTCTATCGGATTCAACGGACGTGCCCGCGCGCTTCAAGGCGGCGCAATGGGAGGTGACTTCCGTAGACGGACATGATCGGGACGCTATTGCGGCCGCCATTGCCGCTGCTCAGAAAAGCGACCGGCCATCCTTGATCGCGTGTAAGACAACCATCGGCTTCGGCTCGCCCAGCAAGGCGGGGTCCGAGAAAAGCCACGGCGCCCCCCTTGGCGATGACGACATTGCGGGCATGAGGGAAGCGCTGGGCTGGTCTTACGGCGCCTTCGAAGTGCCCAACAGCGCGCTGAGCCTGTGGCGTGAGGCCGGCGGTAATGGTGCGTCGGCCTATGCGGCATGGGACTCACTGAAAAGCTCCAAGAGCGCGGATGACCAAGCAGCGTTCGATGCGGCCATGGCAGGCGATCTGCCGTCTCACCTCACATCGACGGTCGAGGGCCTTAAGAAGACCTTTTCTGAAGAAGGCACCAGCATCGCCACGCGCCGTGTTTCAGAAAAAGTCTTGGATGCGATCAACGAGATCGTGCCTGAAACAATGGGTGGCTCGGCCGACCTAACGGGCTCCAACAACACCAAGGGCAAAGTCATCTCGCCCATGACCGCTGAGAATTACGGCGGCCGCTATGTGCATTACGGCATTCGCGAACACGGTATGGCCGCGGCCATGAATGGCCTCGCGCTTCATGGCGGCATTATTCCGTATAGCGGCACATTTTTGGTGTTCTCCGATTATGCACGCCCGTCCATGCGGCTTGCAGCTCTCATGAACCAGCGCGTCATCCATGTAATGACCCACGACTCCATTGGTCTTGGCGAAGACGGGCCCACACACCAGCCGGTGGAACACATGGCCGCTCTGCGTGTCATTCCAAATCTCAACGTATTCCGACCAGCGGATGCGGTGGAAACCGCCGAATGTTGGGAACTGGCCCTGCAAGCGAAGGGCACGCCCAGCGTCATCGCCCTCTCGCGCCAGAACCTGCCGACGCTTCGCACCGAGCATCAAGCAGAGAATATATGCGCGCGCGGCGCATACGAACTGGCCCCCGCCAACGGCGATGCCCAAGTGTCGTTGTTTGCCACCGGTTCGGAAGTTCATCTGGCCACCGCCGCGAAAGAACAACTGGAAGCCAAAGGCATCGCCACACGCGTAGTGTCCATGCCGTGCTGGGAATTGTTCGACGAACAAGACGCGGCCTACAAGAAAGACGTTCTTGGGCAAACGCCTGTGCGCATCGGCATTGAAGCGGCCACCGTGCAGGGCTGGGAAAAATACCTTGGTATCGAGGGTGCCTTTATCGGCATGAGCGGGTTTGGCGCCAGTGCGCCCTATCAAGACCTCTATGCTCATTTCGGCATCACCGTCGACAACATCGTTGCGAAAGCAACATCCCTTCTGACGTAACAACACACAGGATTTCGGAGACAGAGTATGGCTGTTCGGGTAGCGATTAATGGATTTGGCCGGATTGGCCGTTTGGTTTTGCGCGGCATTGCGGAAAGCGGCCGCAAAGATGTTCAAGTGGTCGCCATCAATGATTTGGGTCCAGTGGACACCAATGCGCACCTGTTCCGCTATGACAGCGTACACGGACCATTTCCGGGTAAAGTGAAGACCACGAAGAATTCCATGAATGTGGGATCGGGTGCGATTAAGGTGTTCGCCGAACGCGACCCGGCAGCCCTGCCCTGGGGCAACCTTGATGTGGACATCGCGCTCGAATGCACGGGCATCTTCACCAGCAAGGAAGACGCGGGCAAACATTTGGAAGCGGGCGCCAAGCGCGTGATTGTATCCGCCCCGGCGAGCGGCGCTGACGTTACCGTGGTATACGGTGTGAACCATAAGAAAATGCGCAAGAGCCACAAGATCATCTCGAACGCGTCTTGCACCACGAACTGCCTGGCACCGGTCGCTTTTGTTCTCAACAAATCGGTCGGCATCGAAAAAGGCTTTATGACAACGGTCCACGCATACACCGGCGACCAGCCGGTGCTGGACACGCTGCATAAGGATCTGCGCCGGGCACGGGGCGCCGCCCTGTCCATGATCCCGACCTCGACGGGTGCTGCCCGCGCGGTCGGCCTGGTGTTGCCGGAATTGGCGGGCAAGCTGGACGGCACCGCAGTGCGCGTTCCGACGCCAAACGTTTCCATGGTGGATTTGGTCTTCACATCGAAGAAGAAGACCACCGTTGAAGACGTGAATAACGCCATTAAGAAAGCGTCATCCGGGCCGCTTAAAGGTGTTCTGGAAACCGTGGACGGACCAATGGTGTCCACCGACTTCAACCACAATCCGGCGTCATCCACATTCGACCTGACGCAAACACAAGTGGTTGACGGCAATTTGGTACGTGTACTGAGCTGGTACGATAATGAATGGGGCTTTGCCAACCGCATGTCCGACACGGCGGTCGCACTTGGCAAACTCATTTAGGTCAAGCCGGGTTAAGTCTAGCTGACAAGGGCTGAGATGGCTGCTTACAAAACGATCGACGACATTGATGTTGCCAACAAGCGGGTCTTGGTCCGTTTGGATTTGAACGTACCGGTCAAGGATGGCGTCGTCACCGACGCCACCCGTATCGAACGGTCGGTCAAGACCTTGAAGGATCTGGCGGGCAAACAAGCGCGCGTGATCCTGCTGTCCCATTTCGGGCGGCCCAAAGGCCAGCGCAATCCGGACATGTCGTTGAAAGTGGTGCAGCCCGCTTTGAAAGAAGCTTTGGGCGCGGACGTGGCCTTTGCCGATGATTGCATCGGCGATGCGGCGGCGGTGGCCATCGATGCCCTCAAGCCGGGCGAATTCCTGCTTCTGGAAAACACCCGGTTCCACGCCGGTGAGGAAAAGAACGATCCGGCCTTTGTCGCCGATCTTGCCGCGAACGGCGATGCCTATGTGAACGATGCGTTCTCCGCCGCGCACCGTGCTCACGGATCGTCGGAAGGCTTGGCCCATGTGCTGCCCGCTGCCGCAGGCCGTGCCATGGAAGCGGAGCTCAAAGCGCTTTCTCAAGCCTTGGAAGACCCCGACCGGCCAGTTGTCGCCATTGTGGGCGGCGCTAAGGTTTCCACCAAATTGGATCTGTTGGGCAATCTGCTCGAGAAAGTCGATCACATCGTCATCGGCGGCGGCATGGCCAACACCTTCCTCGCCGCCAAAGGCGTCTCTGTGGGCAATTCCTTGTGTGAACACGATTTGGCGGACAAAGCACGAGAGATCATGGCCAATGCGGAAGCCAAGAATGTGGGCATCATCCTGCCCACGGATGTGGTTGTCGCCCGCGAGTTCAAAGAGATGGCAGACAATGAAACCATCGACGTGAACCAGGTGGCGGACGATCAGATGATCTTGGATGTGGGGCCCGGCACTTTGGCGATCATCGGCGGGCGCATTGAATCCGCGAACACGGTGGTCTGGAATGGCCCGTTAGGGGCGTTCGAAATCTCGCCTTTCGACAATGGCACCAATCATGCCGCTCAACATGTGGCCATGCTTACCAAAATTGGCGAGGTGGTGTCGGTCGCAGGCGGCGGCGATACGGTGGCAGCACTGAACAATGCAGGCGCCACGAAAGATTTCAGCTATGTCTCCACCGCCGGGGGCGCCTTCCTGGAATGGCTGGAAGGCAAAGAGCTGCCGGGCGTCAAAGCCCTTTCCAATGGCTAATTGCCGCCTCTATTTGATCACGCCGCCCCGCATTGAAGACCCGGCGGCCTTCACCGATCTGCTGGACCAAACGCTTGCGGCGGGCGACGTGGCATGCCTGCAAATCCGCCTGAAGGACATCTCGGACGACGAGATCAAACAAGTTTCCACTCCCTTGGTCGAGATCGGGCAATCCCATGATGTGGCTGTGCTGATCAATGACCGCCCTGATCTGGCGGACGCGCTGGGTGCCGATGGCGCCCATATCGGCCAGGAAGACGCGCCTTACGCAGAAGCACGTAAAATTCTTGGGGCCGATAAGATCGTTGGTGTTACGGCCCATGACTCGCGCCATTTGGCCATGATGGCGGGGGAAGCGGGCGCGGACTATGTGGCCTTCGGTGCCTTTTTCCCCACAACAACCAAAGACCCGAAAGCGTCCGCAACGCCGGATATTTTGCAATGGTGGTCCTCGCTTTTTGAAGTGCCTTGTGTCGCCATCGGCGGCATCACCGTGGACAATTGCCTGCCGCTGCTCGAAGCGGGCGCAGACTTTTTGGCGGTGTCGGCTGGCATTTGGCAGCATACGGATGGTCCTGCAGCCGCGGTGCAAGCGTTCAATCGTATCCTGTCGACAAAACGTTAGACCTTCACGAGCGTCACCAGCAAATTGGAAGGCGGTCCACGCCTCTCATAAGTGGCGTCGGACGAAACTCAACTTCTTCTGCTTCCACTCTCAGATCAGGGTATTCCGTAGCCAGCAAGGTCAGAATCACCTCGAACTCCTGTAACGCTAGAAGGCGGCCTATACACATATGCGCCCCTCCACCAAACGTGAGTGGCCGTGGCAATTTTGCAAAATCGCGTTCCAGATTGAGTTTGTCCGGTTCGGGAAATGCATTTGGATCGCGGTTAGCTGCACCAATGTAACCAAGAACAACGCTTCCTGCCGGAATTTCGATCCCGGAAAACTCTGTGTGCTTCGTCGCGACCCTCGCGGTGCCTTGACCCGGCGTATCGTACCGCAGAAGTTCCAAAACTGCGGAACTGGCTAATTCGGGACGCTCTCGAAGCAATCGAAATTGGCTGGGGTTTTGGTGAAGTGAATTGAGCGCCAGCCCGGTCCCGCCCGCTGTGGTTTCATGTCCGGCAACATAGAGAAGTATGGCATTGGCGATCAATTCTTTGTTGGATAGTGTGTCTCCATCTTCAGCCGTATGCACCAAATCCGAAAACAGATCGTCGGTTGCTTGTTTTCTGCGTTTTTCAGCAAGGTCGATAAAATAGTCTGCCAAAAACTCGATTGCATGGTTCGCTCTGGACAGAACGTCAGGCGACATCGGTAAGAACTCGAGCACGGGATTAAGTGCCGTTGCGTATGCACCGATCTTCTGGTGATCCTCGTCCGGAATACCTAAGACTGTCCCGATCACTTTTAGTGGGAATGGAAACGCAAAATCGCGAACAAAATCCATTCTTCTGTCGGATGATTTTTGCGACATTAAATCCGCCGCAATTCTTTCTGCTTTTGGCCGCAACTCATCGACACGACGCACCGTAAAAGCCTTGCTGACAAGCATCCGAAGCCTGCGGTGTTCCGGGTCGTCCGAAACGAAGATCATTCGTCGAAAGTAGTCGAAATATGGCTCGCGTTCCACGTCATCGCCGGACCTCACCTTCTGCTGCACCACATACTGATGTTGAAACGTCTCACTGTCTGTGAGTAATCGCGCAACATCATCATACTTCGTCAGGACATAAGCCCCCAGGGCCGTTTTGTGGACGGGTGTCTCCTCGCGTAACAGCGCATATGCGGAATACGGATCAATCGCCAATTGCGGATCTAACGGATTGAAGGTCTCCATAAACCCTCCCACAAATTGATACATTTTTCTATTTTTGTATCGTTTCTGATTTATGTCAAGAGTTGGAGCACAACATCGAAAATGCTAGAGAAACGAGATGGGAGTAGTGCAAGAAAGAAAATCCGACAGACGTAAGGCGATTATTCAATCGGCGCGCCTGCTTATCAAAAAACATGGGCTATCGGGAGTAACCCTCGCCATGGTCGCAGCCGACGTGAATCTGTCGCGGCCGAATTTTTATCGGTTTTTCGGAAGCAAAGCAGATCTCATCGCGGCCGTCGTGGCGTTCGAAACCAATGAAATCAATAAGCGGCGTCAACAAGAGGTAATGCGCCTGCGAAGCTTCAACCGGCGTGTGGTAAGGTCGTTGGAGTTGGCCGTCGAAATTGTGGCAAATGACGAACTGTGGTCTCTCCTTATAGATCCACAAAATGTTCCCTATACCGCTTATGCCGCATCCAACGATCCGGCAATGCTTGAAGCTAATAAAGCCTATTGGCTGCCCATACTTGAAGATGCGATCAAGAGCGGTGACCTCAGGCAAGATCTTGATCCTAACAAGATCATGACTTGGCTTCTGGGTGTACAATTTATGTTCATGGAACGGAGGGAAATCTTCCCCTCCGTCAAAGACGTAAAAACTTACGCTGAGTGCTTTGTCGTACCGGCGCTGTTAAGGCAACGCTAGCCCGAGAGACCAGCACAATCTTGATGCCTATCTTCAGCTAAGTCTTTAGTCGCCGTAACGCTGGCCCAAGAAATGGTCCAGCGAAATGCGTCCCGGTCCAACCGCGATGATGGCAAACAGGATCGACGCCCAGAACATATGCGCACTCCACCATGCATCCGGGAACACCCACAGCTGAATGACCATGGTCATCACCAGCAAGCCGCCGGCGCTGATACGCGTAAAGAGGCCTAGTATCAAAAGAACGGGCAGAATGTGTTCGGCAACCGATGCCATGGTGGCGGAGACCGCCGGGAATGGCATGTTGAATCTGTTCTCGAACAAATAAAGCTGCGTGTCGTTTACGGCAAAAATATTCCAACCATCGACTTTGGTACGGCCCGAATACCAGAATACCAACGCGATTGGCACGCGTAGTCCCAAAATGCCAAGGTCGCGAACGAAGTCCATAATGGGTGAGCGGATGATACCCATATAAAGGCCGCGAACCGTTGAAATCAGTCCCTGTGCCACACCCGCTGATGATTGCGTTGCATCTGTCATGTCAAAAACTCCCTCTTCAATGCGCGCCCGGGAGTGATTAACCCGCTACTCCCGCGAACGCGCCCGCCGCTAAAAATGTGCGGAAGGCTTCCGTAATATCGAAGGCGTCATCGCAATTTATTGCCTTTTCAAAGGCTTCCGACACCGGCTTCCCCTCAAACAATCCTTCCCCGAAAGTTACCTCTGATTTTGTCAGTGTACAGATCTGAACACTCAGTTTTGGCCGGGTTACCAGCACCGCTTGCGCGCCTGCTTCGCTATTTTGGGGCTCTGGCGCTTGCGTTCCAGGCTGCCTCACGCGCCAGTGATCGAGTAACGGAATTTGTGAAGTGATGATGTGCGCAGCAGCATGCCGGTCGAACCGGGTCTCAGGCAGTTTCTCGCCCAATTGTGCAAGTCCCGATGGGTCGAGCGGCATTTGGTCCGCCGCGTGGAGTGCTTCCAGCCAGGCCCGCTCCAGCCGTGCCATATGGTAAAGAAGCGGGCTGTCTTGTGTTGCCGGAAGGGCTGCAAGATATTCCGGAAACCCCTTTCCGAAAAGAGCGAGAGACCTTACCTCAGGCGGGTTCTTCACCAGGAAACCTTTGGCAACTACGGTAAATCCCTCATCGCCGAGGAGCCGCCGCACTTCCGGATAGGCTTCTTTCAGCTGTTCAATCAGCCCATGAAAATAGTTGTTGCGATAGACATTGAACCGCCAGGAGACGTCATCATTCAGGTCTTTTGGGCGGGCGCCCGGATCATCTGCCTTCACCGCCCCAGAGAAATCACTTTGAAAGCCATGAAGGTCCGTCATGCCGGTGCCATTTCACGCGCAACCACCGCGGCCTTCATGGTGGCTTCGGCTTTTCGCGCTTCTTCAAAGAGAATGGCCCATTCGGGGATGTTGGTATCCCATTCCACCAGAGTGGGTGTGGGCCCGACCCGTTGTATAAGGCGCGCATACAGATCCCAAACAGGATCGCGCACCTGCGAACCGTGGTCATCGATCAGCAGGCGTTCGGGGCCGGCCTCGTCCACCGCATGGCCCGCCAAATGCACCTCACCGATGAGCGTCCCATCGATGGCATCCACATAGGCGTGCGCGTTCCCACCAAGATTTTGTGTACTCACATAGATGTTGTTCACATCCAGCAGCAGGCCGCAGCCGGTCCGTTTGGCAACGGACATTAGAAATTCCGGTTCCGGAATATCATTGCCATCAAGCGGTAAATAGGTGGACGGGTTTTCGATCAGAATTTGACGACCAAGAGTTTCTTGCGTGCGGTCCACATTCTCGCAGACCCGGTCGAGCGCCTCCGAAGAAAGCGGGACAGGCAACAGATCCGCAAAGTAATGGCCGCCATGAGCAGACCAAGCCAGGTGTTCAGAAACGAGGCCCGGCTCATACCGGTCGATCAATATTTTCAGAGATTTCAGGTGGTCTTCATCAAGCGGCTCCGCCCCCGCCAGGGATAACGCCACACCATGAAGAGATAACGGATAGCGGTCTCGTATCTCCGTCAGCAGAGCATGCCGGGGGCCGCCCGCAACCATGTAATTTTCTGGATGAACTTCGAACCAGCCAAGATCGGGTGAAGTCTCAAGGATCTCGGCCCCATGATTGGCCTTAAAGCCAACACCGGAGCGGGCCGGAATGGGCGATGGATCAAGACGTTGCTGGTGGGACATGGTCATACCGCTCTCCCACGCGGTACTAAACAGAAACAAGAGAGCCGCATCCTCTCATGAATGCGGCCCTCTCGCAGATCCGATTAGCTGCTCGGATTGTCGCGATCCAAAGGCTTCAAGCTGCCTTGGATTTGGCGTCCATCCGGCGTGGTAATTTTGATGCCTTCGCAGGTGCCTTTGTCGACCAGCTTCCAAGCATTGCCTTGGTAGTCCACCGTCGACGTGGCAGCACAGGTGGTGCCTGGGCCGGCGGCGCAATCATTCTGCCCCGCTAGGGAAACGCCGTAACATTCCTCTTTGTCCGCAGCGGCTGCAATATCTGCCGTCGCGAGAGCGCTTGCGGCCAGCAGAGCTGAAGCCAAAACTTTGGAACTCTTATTCATAATTACTTCTCCCATGAATAACTTTAGAAGATGAGGCGCTCCATAGCCTGAGCGGATTATATCGCACCTCGGGTAATTCCTTCAGCCGATTTCGGCAGGCTTTTCTGCGAAAGTGACTTGATGATCGGCCAATTGTGGTCGGCACCGCGAATATATCCGGCTTCTTGCTTCAACCAACGCTTGTGAACGCCTTGGCTGTTGTTCAGGTATAGCTTGCCGTCCACCACTTTGTAGGCCAGCGGGTCGATATCGAACTTACGGCCCTGTGCCGTTGCGAACGCACACCATCCGCCATATTGCGGCGCATAAGCAGCTGGATTGGCATTGAATTTCGCGAGGTTTTCAGCGGACGAGAAACGGTACTTGCCGCCTTCATATTCCGCTTGGAACTGCTCATTGCCATCCGTCGGCGTTCCAGAGAAATAGGCTACCACATCGTAGCCTTTTGCAACGTAGCCGTTCTGATGGTTGTTTTCGTCAGCGGCCAGCGCGCTGCCGGTGGCCGCAAAAGCTGCCCCAATGCCGATCACGGCGGCGACAGCCAGATTTCTTATGTTTTTGAAGAGAGACATCTCTTTTCTCCTTGGCGATCATTAAAACCATTTCCTGTGACGGTTCTGGATCGACGATGGGTTTTCCGGTCTGTCCCTCACCTGTCGGATCCGTGGGAGCCTTTCGGCCTCCCGTTTGTCACGCCAAACATCTGGGAACACCTTCGCATGGACCAAATGCACAAGTGAGTCACGTATGTGTGAGAGAAGGGTGATCGCAAAACAGCCCCAAAATCCTCGGAAATTGCGCCCAATTGAAAGCTTCGAAACAACTTGCTAGGTTCCGCGCGCTCACGCGGCTTGGCGGCCGCACATCCAGAAAAAGTTAAGGCGGTCATGAAGATCAACGGCAATGAGATCCGGCCTGGAAATGTTATCCAGCACAACAACTCCCTTTGGGTCGCGGTAAAGACCAATGCGGTGAAGCCGGGCAAAGGCGGCGCGTTCAACCAGGTGGAACTGAAAAATCTGCTAGACGGCAGCAAATTGAATGAACGGTTCCGCGCCTCGGCAACGGTGGAGCGGGTCCGGCTGGAACAGAAAGACTATCAGTATCTGTATGAATCCGGCGACATGCTGACTTTTATGGATCTCGAAACCTATGACCAGATTGAGCTGCCGGCCGAATTCGTCGGCGAACGCACGGCCTTCCTTCAGGACGGCATGCAAGTGACCGTCGAATCGCACGAAGGCAAGCCGATTGGTATTACCCTGCCCGAGCATGTGACCTTAGAAGTCACGGAAACCGAACCAACGGTGAAGGGGCAGACCGCCGCCTCATCTTACAAACCGGCTATGACGGACGCCGGTCTGCGGGTCATGGTGCCGCCCTTTGTCGACGTGGGACAAAAGATCGTTGTATCGACCGCCGAGGTTGAATACGTCAAACGCGCGGATTAAGGCGTGACCATTAGAACCCCCGTTATGAACGTTATGGTCGGCGCGGCCCGCAAGGCCGCGCGCCATCTCGCACGCGATTTCGGCGAAGTGGAACAGTTGCAGGTCTCAAAAAAAGGGCCAGCGGATTTCGTCACCGAAGCCGACCATAAAGCCGAAAAGATCCTTTTCGAGGAATTGTCCAAGGCCCGTCCAGGCTATGGCTTCCTGATGGAAGAAAAAGGGACCCATGAGGGGCCGGACAAAAGCCATCGCTGGATTATCGATCCGCTAGACGGCACCACCAATTTTCTCCATGGGCTGCCGCAATTCGCAATTTCCATCGCCCTGGAGCGCGATGGCCAGCTAGTGGCGGGACTCGTTTTCGATCCTGTAAAGAACGAATTATTCATGGCCGAAAAGGGCCAAGGAGCATGGCTTGATGACCGCCGTTTGCGCGTGTCCGGCAGGCGGGATCTCAGCACGTCTTTGCTTTCTACCGGCATTCCTTTTGCCGGGCGCCCGGGCCATGACCAATTCATGAAGGAGCTGAACGCCGTTGCACCGCAAATCGCGGGCATTCGGCGTTTTGGGGCCGCCGCATTGGATCTCGCCTATCTGGCGGCTGGACGGTTCGACGGCTTCTGGGAACGCAACCTCAATGCCTGGGATATTGCAGCCGGAATCGTCCTGGTGCGAGAGGCTGGCGGACTGGTCGAAGATTTGGATCGCGGCCCAAATGTGCTGGAAAGCGGGAATATTCTGGCCGCCAACCAAGATCTTATGCCCCAGTTAACCAAAATTTTTGCTAATTGCGCTTGAGTGGACCACACTGATCGGTAACGAGAGTCGGACATTCTTCGTGAAATCCGGCCAACTGTACGCGTTCCAAGGTGGTGTCCCTTTGACCACTTCGATGGCCACATATGCAGGCACATGTGCCGTGCTTCTTGCGCTGTTTTTCGGCATGGCGGTTTTCACACCGGCGCATGCTCAAACAGCACCGATTTATGCGGCTGCAATTCCTTTCGACTTTGACGATGACGAAATCAAGTCCACCGCGCGTGTCAAACTGGACGGGGTGGCCGCGGAGCTCTTGGGCAATCTCAATCGTGCGGAAATTACAGGATATGCGGATGGCGCCCTGCAAACCGAAACGGAAGACCGCCGCCTTTCTCTAAGGCGGGCCGTTGCCGTGCGCACCTATCTTATCGGCAAGGGTATCGAGGAAGGCCGCCTTGACGTGTTTGCGCGCGGCGACGCGGGTTCCGGCAATGTTGGTGTACGGATCAGTATTTTTTCGTCCCCCTAACCACACTGATTGAGCGATGAGCAAAGATTATTCGAATGCCATGGAAATCGACCAGCCAAACCGGTTTTTACGCCGAATGCTGCTTTTCCTCATTGCCGTGGGGGCCATCGGGGTCTTGCTTTCGGCACCGCTGCAACGGGCTTTCGAAGCCAACCTCGCCTTCAACAGCTTGATCGCCGCCGTTCTGCTGATCGGCATCATCCATTCCTTCCGGGAGATCATCTCGCTGCGCCCTGAAATTAAATGGGTCAACAGCTTCCGAAAAACCGATCCCGGCTTGGTCTTGCCCAGCACACCGGTCCTATTGGCGCCCATGGCCACCATGTTGGGCGAACGGTCGGGCCCTGTTTCTCTTAATGCGCTTTCGATGCGTTCCATCCTCGATTCGATTTCCACCCGCCTGGAGGAAAACCGTGACACATCGCGTTATTTGATTGGCCTACTGATTTTCCTTGGCCTGCTCGGAACGTTTTGGGGTCTTTTGGGCACGGTTTCGTCCGTTGGCGATACGATCGGTTCCTTGTCGGCGCCAGAAGAAGGAGAAGACGGCGCCGCCGTTTTCAGCGCCCTGCAAGAAGGATTGACGCGCCCCCTGGCCGGCATGGGCACCGCGTTCTCGTCTTCTCTGTTCGGCCTTGGCGGATCGCTTATCCTCGGCTTCCTGGACCTTCAGGCGGGGCACGCACAGAACCGCTTCTATAATGATCTGGAAGAATGGCTGTCGTCCGTCACGCGTCTGACCACTGGCGGGTCCGGCGTCGAAGGCGACCAAAGCGCCCCGGGATATATCTCTGCGCTATTGGAACAAACGGCGGACAATATGTCGGCCCTTCAGCGTGCGGTTGAAAAGTCCGTGGAGGACAGAACAAGTGCCAACACCCATTTGATGGAACTGACCGAACGCCTCGCCACCCTGACCGACATGATGCGCACGGAACAACAGCTCCTTATGAAGGTGGCGGAAGGTCAGGTGGAGCTAAAGCCCGTGCTGGAACGGCTCGGACAGCAGAAATCCAACGGCGCTTTCGACGACGTGACCAGCGGCCATATCCGCAATATCGATGTTTCGTTGAAACATATGCTGGAAGAAGTGGCGGATGGGCGCGAACAGGTCTTGCGCGACCTCAAAAACGAGATCAAAGTTTTGACAAAAACCGTCGCCAATCTGAACGGACGCCAGAATCCGGGCGGTTAAGGGGGTAAGATGCCGCGGAGCACGCGCGCACGACAGCGTACAGCGGATTACTGGCCAGGCTTTGTGGACGCCCTGGCGACGCTGCTGCTCGTCATCATCTTCCTGCTGGCGATTTTCATGCTCTCTCAGTTTTTCTTGAGCCAAGCGCTCACAGGGCGCGACGAAGCGCTCAGCCGGCTGAATGCCCGTTTGAGCGCCTTGGCGGAAGAATTGGATTTGGCCAAAGGCACCAATGAAGACTTGCAAACACAGCTGGAGCGACTGAGCGCAACGCTGGAAACGGAAACCGAACGCGCTGACGAGGCCGAAGGCCAAGTCGCCCAACTTTCGGGCGCGTTGGAAGAAGCAGAAGATCTGAACACGGAAAACATTGATCAGATCGCTTTGCTCAACCAGCAACTCGCGGCGTTGCGCGAACAAATGGCAGCCCTTCAAGCGTCCCTCGAAGAATCCGAAGAGCGTGACAAAGAACAAAAGGCCGTCATTGCCGATCTCGGCAAACGGTTGAACGCGGCTCTTGCACAAAAAGTTCAGGAACTGAACAAAGCGCGGTCAGAGTTCTTTGGAAAACTACGCCAGGTTCTGGGCGACCGCTCCGACATCGAAATTGTCGGCGACCGCTTCGTCTTCCAATCGGAAGTCTTGTTCGAAAGCGGCTCCGCCACCATCAATGAGGCTGGCAAGGACAGTCTGCGTAAAGTGGCGGTGGCGCTTAAGGAAATCGCGGCGACCATTCCCGACGATGTGAATTGGGTCTTGCGGGTCGACGGACATTCCGACCGTCAGCCGATCAATACGGCGGAATTCAAGTCCAACTGGGAACTTTCCAGCGCCCGCGCAATTTCGGTGGTGCGCTTCTTCATCTCCGAAGGTGTGCCCGCGAAACGCCTGGTGGCCGCGGGCTTCGGTGAATTCCAGCCGCTGGACCCCGCGCAGTCCGCGGAAGCCTACCGCCGTAATCGGCGGATAGAACTGAAGCTTACGCAGAGATGATTATCTCAAGCGAGCCGGTTTCTTTTACCAATTTCTCTTGATGTCATCCCAGAAAGCGCGGTAGCGCTTGTCTGGGATCCATACCCCCCGTGGCCAAACTTTTGATGATTGTGGTTATGGGCCCCTGCCGAAGTTTATGCTCGTGCTGGCCGGAGGCCAGACACGGGTGCAGGGGCGACAAATGAGAAAGTCCCGAATTCAAGCTGCAAGAATCATATCCGCCGCTTTTTCGGCAATCATGATCGTCGGCGCGTTGGTGTTCCCTGAAACCACTTCGGGCATGATGGATGCATCCACCACATGCAGGTTTTCCATGCCGCGCACCTTAAGTGATGGATCAACGACAGCCATATCATCCGCGCCCATCTTGCACGTGCCCACTGGATGGTAAACCGTATCCGTCCGCTGACGAATCTCCAGCTCGATTTGTTCGTCCGACTCCACATTGGCGGTGTACAAAGGATCCCCTCGAACGCCATCAAATGCCGGTGATTCCATGATCCGGCGCGTCAGCTTGAAGCCGCGCATCATCGTATCCATGTCTTCTTGTTCGCCCAGGAAGTTCGGATCGATCACTGGCGCCGCCATCGGGTCCACGGTGGACAGGGTCACACTGCCCCGGCTTACCGGCCTTAAGACACACACATGGCAGCTAATCCCATGGGTCGTGTGAAGCTTACGCCCGTGGTCGTCCACGATCGCCGGCACAAAATGAAGCTGCACATCGGGCCGTGACAAAGCAGGTTCTGTCTTAAGGAACCCGCCCGCTTCCGCCAAATTGCTGGTGAGCATGCCGTCCTTGCGGCGGACATAACTCGCCATGCCTTTCATGAGGCCCCATATGCCTTGAGGCGAAAAGCCGACCGTATCTTTAGACGGAGACTTATAGGAAAACACATAATCCGGGTGATCGTGCAGGTTCTCCCCTACGCCCTTTAGGTCGTGGATGACGGAGATACCGCTTTCCCGAAGACGTTCCGCGGGGCCGACGCCTGAAAGCATCAATACTTGAGGCGATTGAAACGCGCCGGCGCTTACAATGACGCCCCGGTTGGCGCGCACGAATTTTTCATCTTTACCCTGACGGATCACAACACCGGTCGCTTTCTTACCGTCAAATGCAATCCGGCAGACGCGCACTTTGGTTTTCACATCGAGATTAGGGCGATTTTCCGCAGGATGAAGGTACGCCACCGCCGCGCTGCAGCGCTTGCCGTTCTTTTGCGTCACATGATAGGGCCCGCACCCTTCTTGCGACGCGCCGTTGAAGTCCTCATTGATGGGCAATTGCAATTCGCGCGCAGCGTCAAGAAAATTGGTCACTACAGGATTGGGCGCCCTTAAAGACGCCACATTGAGCGGTCCAGTTTGACCGTGAAAATCCGATATGCCGGCTTCGAATGTTTCGGCCTTCTTGAAGTAAGGCAACACCTCTTCATAAGACCACCCGGTATTTCCAAGTTCAGCCCACCGATCATAATCTTCGCGCTGACCGCGAATATAGACCATGGCATTGATGGAACTGGAGCCGCCCAGCGTTTTGCCTCTGGGCTGATACCCCACACGGCCATTCAATCCGGGCTGTGGCGTCGTTTCGAAACCCCAGTTATGTCCCCGTGTCAGCAGGCTGATCAAAAAACCGGACGGCATGTGGATCACGGGGTTGGAATCGCGTGGCCCCGCTTCGAGAACACATACGCGATGGTCGGGCTTTTCACTCAAGCGATTGGCGAGCACGCAACCAGCCGATCCGGCCCCAACAATCACATAGTCAAATTGCTCCGTCTCTTGCGCCACAGCCGCCGTTCCTTTCAATTAGTTTTGTGGATCTGGGGTTTCAGCTTTGCGCTCCAAATCGCAGACCAGAACTTTCTCTTCAAAGACCGATCCGATAATCAGCTTGTCATTCCAGCGCGCGCCAATGCTGGACCCGGAAATTTGCTGTCCGAGATCAAGATATATCTCTTTCACCTCGCCGCCGCGCTCACCCTTTGGCTCCAGCTTGATCACTTGGCTTGGGGATACTTTGGAAGGGTCATTGGCATAAGCCTGAAACTCGATCAGTTTTGGATGTGCCCCGATCCACAGCGATCCGTCCGGATGCACATCCACATTGTCGAGGCCCGACGTGATTGGCACTTGCTGATTCAATGTGAGCGCGCCTGTGGCCTGATCGCGATCGTAAAACCGCACCATCATGTCCGTGGTTTCCGTCACATATATTTTCGACCCATCCGGACTGCCATTGATGCCGTTAGCGAAGGTAAGCCCCTCCGCCACCAAACGCGTTTTTTCTCCGTCGAAATAGACAACACTAGATTTGTCCTGCCGGAGATAGTCCTCCATCTGACGCGCGAAACCGGATTCATTGCCGTGATCATTGGTGGCATAAAATTGCCGGGGCCCCACCGCATGCACATCGTTCGGCGTGATCATGAATTCACCAGTAACACTTTCCACATGAGTAAGGTCACCATTGGCGAGAACGTCGAAAATTTCGACCACATGACCACCCGCATTGGGATGGTTGATGACAAACAGGCGTTTGGCACCGCCTTCACCTTTGTAAAGGCTGATGCCATGTGGCTTGAAGTCCGCCGGGGTTGTCGGCACCACATCCACCGCTGGCTTAGACAGGTCGTTTAAATCGAAACGCTGCACAGCACCGCGCACAGGCGTGCCCGCCCGGAATGTGCGCCGGTCATAGGCCGAGGTGTAGACGAACCCCGTATCATGATCGACCACAAGATCTTCAGGTCCGATGGAGGTTGCAACATCCACGCAGGCGCCGACCGGATTGGGCCAAAGCGTCGTGAACTGATTAAGCTGCAAATAAACACGAAAGACAAAAATGCCGGCGGCAAGGACAATCACCCCTAAGACAGCGCCCGCCCCAATATAAATGTTTCGCATGTTTCCCCCTCGTGTTCGGTACGGACTTTAGGATGCCGCAACCACATCCAGTGCGGCACGTTCTTCATTGGCCTCACCGAATTGCAGCCGCGCCAGCCGCGCGTACAAGCCACCGGCCCGAACCAATTCTTCATGGGTGCCTTCGGCTTCGATCTGGCCATTATTCATCACGATGATGCGGTCGGCTTTCAGTACGGTCGCCAATCTGTGGGCAATGACAATGGTTGTGCGCCCTTCCATAAGATTATCAAGCGCGTCTTGGACCAAGCGTTCGCTTTCCGCATCGAGCGCGCTGGTTGCTTCGTCGAGCAGCAGGATCGGCGCGTCGCGCAAAATCGCGCGGGCCACAGCAATGCGCTGACGCTGCCCGCCGGAGATGGTTACGCCACGCTCACCCATCTGGGTGTCGTATTTTTCCGGCAAGCGCTCAATAAACTCTTCCGCCTGGGCGGCACGCGCCGCCGCTCGGATTTCATCTTCCGTTGCGTCGGGACGTCCATAGCGAATGTTTTCCAACGCCGATATGCCGAACACCACAGTATCTTGCGGCACCAAGCTGATGCGTTCACGTACGTCACGCGGGTCGGCCTCGCGGATATCCACACCATCCACACAAACCCGCCCGCTTTCGGGATCGTAGAAGCGCAGCAGAGCTTGGATCACTGTGCTTTTGCCCGCACCCGATGGCCCCACCAGAGCGACCGTTTCGCCAGGCGCGATGGTCAGAGAAAAATCATTAAGGGCTGCATGCTCCGGACGCGCCGGATACCGCAGGGTGACATTCTCAAAGCTCACTTCTCCCCGGCGCGGCTCCGGCAAGGACACGGGATTGTCCGGCGCCTTAATGACCGGATCAACCGCGAGCAGTTCCATCAAACGTTCGGTGGCGCCTGCCGCGCGTTGGATTTCGCCCCATGTTTCCGACAGGCCCCCGGCGCTGGCCGCAACCATGATCGCAAAGAAGATGAACTGGGCCAGGTCACCGCCGGACATGACACCCGATTGAACATCACTCGCGCCGACCCACAGCACACCGGCAATACCGCCAAAGACAATGGTGATGATCAGTGCCGTCAATACCGACCGCGCCAGCACGCGCAGCTTCGCCACATCGAAAGCGCTCTCGACGGCGGCACCGAAATGGCTGCGGTCGAGATCTTCGTGGGTGAAAGCTTGCACCACGCGAATGGCATTCAGGCTTTCGCCCGCCTGCGCGCTGGTATCGGCTACCCTGTCTTGGCTGCGCCGAGATAGCTTGCGCACCACCCGGCCAAACAAGATCAACGGCAATAACACCAAGGGAACGCCAATCAGCACAAGCATGGTGAGCTTCGGACTGGTGACGGCAAGCATTATCATCGCGCCCACCAACATCAGGCTATTGCGCAAGGCGAATGAAATACTTGATCCGATGACGGATTGAATAAGCGTGGTGTCTGTGGTGAGGCGCGATAGCACCTCGCCGGTCCGTGTCACTTCGAAGAATTCCGGGCTCAGCCCGGTAATATGATTGTAGATCGCCTTGCGCAGGTCAGCGACGATGCGCTCCCCCAACGTGGTGACGAAATAAAACCGGATGCCGGTGGCCACGCCCAGCAGCGCCGCTACGACGAGCAGGAAGCCGAAATATTTGCCGATGGCTTCGCTTTGGTTCGCCCCGAAACCATTGTCGACCATGTCGCCCACGGCGACCGGCATGATGAGGGTGAACAAGGTAGATGCCAGCAAGGCAATCCCTGCCGCCGTCAGCATGGCCGGATACTGTTTGAGAAACGGCCACATCTTCGCCAGCGGCCCGACACTTTTCGCGGCAGGCCGTCTTTGGGCTTCTTGTTCTATGGCTTTGGCGTATTCTTCGCCTGCGTGAACGTCGGTTTGGCTCAAGCGACTCAGTCTCCTATATGACTGCCTGATATATAGGAGGCTCTTGCCGGGCGCAAAGCGCCAGACCTGGCTGTTTCAGCCGAATTCTGACTGCTTCCCCAGCGTGGTTTCGCCGCATCACCGCTCTGCAGGTGGTTTGTCGAACCAAAAATCGCCCTTACGGCCAATTTCTGCACCGATTTCCAACAACTCTGCCATGTATTTTGGATCGAATTCGCTGGAGCGGTCCGCCTGAAACGTGTCCGGAATGGAAATCATGTGGAACGCCAGGCCATCGCGTTTGGCGAGGAAGTAGATCCGCTCCACATCCATATTGATCTGGCTGGTCAAAAGGCCGTAGAGCGCCCGCCAAGCGATGGGCAAGACCCTGACGGGCGCGGGCTCATAGGCCACTGCGTCATTCGAATTCTGAATGACATAGATGTCACGCTTCAGCTTAAGCCGGGCACTACCGCCCAAGCGGCCAACCCGCACTTGCGCCGGATAAGCAAACACTTGCGTCGAAATCGACCCGTCTACATGAAGCTCGGTGAACTGTTTTCCATCCACATCGATCTCGATGGGGATGGGCGGGAACAGAACGGGGATCGCAGCCGAGGCAAGAATGATCTTGCGAATGAGCGGCACTGCCTCCGGGCCCCGCCGGTTTGCGATGGCTCCGATGTCCCAAACCATCGGACGCATCGCATCAAAATGAGTTGTGACGATAAACAGCTTTCGATCGCGCCGGTGTTCCTCCGCGATCTTTTCAACCACATCTTTAGTCACATAGGTCTCAACCAGATGGGTGAGCGGCGTTGTATCCGCAACTGCCGAGCGGAAGAACAATGATGGCAGGCGGCGAAACAGAAACACATCATCACGATCCACAGAGGAGTAGATCTGAATCAACGTCTCGTCATAATCGGACCCAAGAAACGCGAATGGCGCAATCATCGCGCCCGTACTGATTCCGGTCACAACGGCGAATTCCGGTCTCTTGCCGCTTTCAGTCCATCCCGCCAACACCCCTACGCCGAACGCTCCATTGGCACTGCCGCCAGAAATCGCCAGCAGGCTTTGGGGCCGCAGACCTCCTTGTGATGCCGTTGCGGCATCCGAGACAAATTTGCCCAGCTTTTTTGTATCTTCAGACTCCACGTCCGAACCGTCTTGGGGCGCCACATCTCCCCAAAACCGTTCTTCCGCCAGTTCCGAAAAATCAGTTCGCTGAAACTCAGAAGCGCTAAGGGGCCGATGAACGACTCGATTGGCACATGCGGCAACGACGGATGCGCCGGCAATGGCTATGAGAAAGTAGAGAGCACGTCTCGTTTTAGGGGAGTTGGTCAACATGAGTGAGGAACGTTACGCGATTCTCGGGAGCAATGTCTGCGGGGTGGTTGTCCGCTCAATGATGACCGTCAATCGAGAAAACGTCTCACTGGACGTCCGGACATAACATGAGCGGCAGGACTAAGAGTGAGCGTGGATTATGACAATTCGGATATCTCAGCCTTCAATTCCAACAACCGATTCTTCAGTTGCCCCTCCACACTGCCCGTGACGGCACCCGCCAGCATAGCCAGGCGCAGGTACTTCTGGCGCGGCAATAGAGCCTCATCGCTCATTTCACCGGCCGCCCAGCGCGTGATGATGGCATAGGCGGCAACAGCCATATCGCTTGCCAGAACATCCGTATTGACCCAAGGCAGCAGAACTCCATCGCGCTCCAAATCACGCAGGAAACGCAAATTTCCGGCAACAGCCTGGCCATGAAGAATATCGCGAATGCGGCTCTTGGTGTCCTCACTAAAATAGATGGTCAACATCTTCTTGGCGTAGGCGGGCACCCGCAAAATCTCGGCATTGGAAAGTTCCTGCTGCCGCTCGATAAGCTCCAGGATTGAACCTTCCCCATTGGGGATCAGGTCCTCGATGCGTTCCTCGAACACCTGAACAACAGCTTGGGCAATCAGTTCGTCTTGGCTCTCGAAGATGTTGTAGAGAGTAGCCAAGGCCACACCACTGCGTTTTGCCAGATCCCGCATGGTGATTTTGCTGTCTTCTTCGACCAGCATTACCCGGGCGGTTTCCAAAATACGGGCGCGGCGCTCCGCCATTGCATCGCTGGCATAGCGGGACGTCTTCTGCGCACCGGCATGTTTTTCTTCCCGAGACCTGAGTGTTGTCTCCGTTTCTGCCATGATGTCCTGACGCTTCCTTACAGCGGTTGAGTCTCACCATAACAGATTCTATAAAGATTGGAACATGTTCCAAAATTAGGGAGCGGGATGGCAAGGGTCATCCCAAAAATAGAGAGGCCATCATGTCGATAGAAGCAGAGAGCATTCAGACCGTTTTGGATTTTTTGAAAGCGCTTGAGGGCGGCTCCAAAAAAGATACACGGGCCGCGTATGACAAATATCTCGCCGACGACTCCATCTACCAGAACTCCGGCCTGCCCGATTTCGACAAAAAGGCCACCATGGAATTCTTCTTCGCCGACATGGATGACAGTCAGGGCATCGTCAAATTGGTCGCCGACATTCATCACATCGCCGCCAAGGGAAACATCGTTTTCACTGAGCGAGTCGATCATCACTATGATATTGACGGCAACGACATTCTTACGCCCACCATTTGCGGTATTTTCGAAGTGGAAAACGGACAATTTAAGCGGTGGGCGGATTACTTCGACCCCAATCCGATGTTAAAGCTGTTCGGCATGGATCAAAATCAGCAGGCTGCGGAATAGGACCTAAATGGACATCAAAGGTAAGACAGCTGTCGTCACGGGTGGTGCCAATGGCATCGGTGCCGCCATAGCCGAAGAAGTTGTGGCGCGCGGCGGCAAAGCCGTCATTGTGGATATTGACATCGATGAGGCACAGGCAACGGCAGCGCGTCTGGGCGATGGGGCCACGGCCGTTGTTTGCGATGTGTCTAAGGGCGCCAACATCGAGGCCATGGCTGAACAAGTCTGGGTGAACACCGGGGGTGTTGACGTGGTGTTCGCCAATGCAGGCGCCGGCGCCACCGGCCCCCTGCTCAACGTGACTGAGGAGTTGTTCGATTTCGTCTTTACACTGAATGTAAAAGCGGCATGGCTGACATGCAAAACCTTCGCCAACCGAATGATTCAAGAAAACCGGCCGGGCTATCTGTGTCTTACGGGATCAGAGCATTCGCTTGGGCTACAGCACGCAGGGTCCGGTCTTTACACGGGTACGAAACATGCCGTTCTGGGCATGGCCGACGTATTGCGCGCGGAATTGCCTGATACGATCGGCCTCAGCGTCTTATGCCCTGGCCTCACCAGTTCCCGGTTTGCCGAAGGGCGCCGGCACAGCAACCTCCCGGCAGATCCTCCGCAACTCGTTGAGTTCTCGAAAGCGGTCATGGCGAAAGGCATGCCCGCAAGCGAGGTCGCCAAAGCAACACTCGACGGCATCAGCCGGGAAGATTTCCTGATCGTCACCCATGCCAACGCCCGTGCCGCCGCCGAAAAGCGCTGGCAGGAGATCGACACCGCGTTTGCTGAACAAGCCCCGCCGGATGGTGATGTGGACAAATATGATGTAAGCTGTGTGGTTGGCGAAGTGAGTAAAGAGTTCAAGAATAGATGACCGACCTACCAGACGGCTTCAAGCCCGCCCGCTTTGACGGCAAGTATCTGCATCATGTGGGGCCATACTTTACCAAGAAAACAGACGACACCATTCTGGTTGCCCTGCGCGTGGAAGACCATCACATCAACTATGTGGATATTGCCCATGGCGGCATTCTGACGACATTGGCGGATGTGGCACTGAGCTTTCAGGTGTTCTTGAGCGAACGCCCGGCCCCCATCGTAACGACAGTTAGTCTGACCACGAACTTTCTGGGGGCTGTCAAGCTGGGCGATTGGCTTGTGGCAGACGGCTACATCGACAGGCTCGGCAAACGGCTCGCTTACACCCACGGCTCAATCCGCCGGGGTGACGATGTGGTCATGACAATGAATGGCGTCTTCAACGTTCAGCGGCGGGATGCGAAGTAAGCACGTTTCTTCGAGCTGACTGCTTGGCCATCCCACTCCCCCGTCCCAACCACCCGTGCGAGGGTACCCTTGGGGTGGTTGGGACGGGGGAGTGGGATGGTCAGGCCAAACAATAACCTACGAGATAACAAATCGGGTCTACCGCAGACTTCCCAGGATCAAGGGCGCAAAGCGCAAGAAGACATCGTCGCAACTGAATGTGTCCATGATACCGGCCACATCTTCCGGCAATTGTTCGGCAGGAAAGATCTCTGCGCTATCGAATAGAGCCGCCCCCAGCAGCAACGCCATGAAAGACGTGAGAACGCTGGCACCTTCGCCTTCGCGTAAATTGAGGCAGGCTTCCAGGTGAACAGCGACCGGCATAACGATTTGCGTCATCGCGCGCTTCGCCTCTGAAAAGCGTTCCAGGGAAACATTTTTTTCGATGACATTGGTCAATCGGGACGACAAGTCGATGAAGAGCGGATCTGATTTGGCGAGGCGGAGAAAGAGATCGCAAAAGGCTGCATCGGCCATGCCCTCCTGAGTGCCCGCTTTCAACATACCGCTCCAACGAGACAATCGGGTCACAAACAGGGTCAGAAGCAGTTCTTCCTTTGTACCGAAATATAAATAGAGCGTGCCTTTGGCCACCTGTGCCCGCGCGGCCAATATGTTCATCGACAGCTGCTCAATACCTGCTTCGTCCAGCAATGTTTCCGCCGCCGCCAAAATAGCGTGACGGCGATCAGACTTTTCAGCTTCGGACCGGGCACGGCTGAATTTCTTGCGTGCGATTTGAGTCATGGCAGGTCAACGCCGGGTAGAAGAGGGTCGAAAGAAATCAACATAAGGGAATTAACTGCGAAAGGCTCGCAAAAAAGGACGCGCCCGATTTCATCGGAATTCGGAACCGGACCCTAGCAGAGGTTTTCCGATTTCTCTTGATCAAAATTAGAACGCGTTCTAGAATATAGAACATGTTCCAATTTTGGAAATAAGGCCGCATCAAAAAAGACGGCCAAATTGAGGGAGGAAAGCGCATGGCCCAATCGCTGGCCGAGTTCAGTTTTGTGGACCCGCAAGTCCACCAATGCCCCTTTGCCTTTTATAAAGCCGCACGAGAGGAAGCCCCTGTCCACTACATGGAAGAAGTGGGCATGTATCTAATCACGTCTTATGACCTGCTGCGGGACGTTCTGAAAGACTCGGACACGTTTTCGAATCGCATGCCGGCGGCCGGCAATAATTCGCTCTCGCACTACGAAGAAGCAGAAAAGATCATCAAGGAAAAGGGCTTCGGCCGGTTCATGCCGACCATCGTCAACAATGATCCGCCAGGCCACGGCATTTACCGCAGTTTAGTGGATCAAGCCTTTCGGGCAGGCCGTATCCGTCAGATGGAATCCTATGTGGAACAGATTGTCGGTGAACTGATCGATTCGTTCGCCAATGACGGATCTTGCGAAGCGATCTCCCAATTTGCCGTCCCGGTGCCCATGTATGTGATTGCCGATCAACTGGGCGTGCCGCGCGAACACTTCCAGCGTTTCAAGGAATGGTCCGATGCTTGGGTTGCCGGGCTTGGCCTCCCGAAACCGGAAGAAGAGATGGTGCGCGCGGCAGAGCTGATCGTGGAAATGCAGCATTACATGATCGACCGCATTCACGAACGGCGTAAAGACCCGCAGAACGACATGTTGTCGGACCTTGCCCAAGCGACATACAATGGCGAACGGCCTTTGGAAGACAAGGAAGTGCTTTCCGTGGTCGAACAAATTCTGGTGGCGGGCAACGAAACCACCACCAATGGCATCGGCAATGGATTGCTAACGCTTGCAAAGAACCGTGAGGTTCAAGACCGTGTTCGGCAGGATCCGGAATTGGTGACGAAATTCACGGAAGAAATCTTGCGCTGGGAATCGCCAGTGCAAGGCCTTTTCCGCTATGTGACAAAAGACACGTCTCTCGCCGGTGTTGACCTTCCCAAAGGGGCGCGCCTGATGGTGCGCTATGCAGCAGCCAACCGGGACCCTGAAAAATTCGATTGCCCGGAAGATCTCGACCTTGACCGCAAAAACAACGGTGCCCATTTAGCTTTCGGCTCCGGCATCCACCATTGCGTCGGATCGCAATTGGCCCGGGTTGAAATGCAAGCAAGTTTCAAAGCCTGGCTTGCGCGCTTCTCTTCCTTTGAGCTGGACCAGCCGGAAGAGAGCATCCAATATCACATGAGCTTTGCGTTACGGGGGCCGGAATCCCTCAAACTAAAATTCACTGCAGCAGAATAGGTGAGCGAGGAACGCCATGGGAGAGCTTAACGTTAAACAGATCCGCGACCTGATGGAATATGAGGCAAGCCGAACGGCGCCACCGGACGGTTTCCCGAGCTTGCCGGATCTACCCGGCGGCCGGTACACGGATCAACGCTTCTATGATCTTGAGAAGGAACATATTTGGCGCAAGTCCTGGCTGTTCGCCGGACATATCGACGAGATCCCGGAACCGGGCTGTTTCATGCTGTGGGAAAACGCCGGTCAACCGGTGGTCATCGTGCATGCAGACAATGGCGACGTGAACGCGTTTTACAACACGTGCAGCCATCGCGGTGCGCCCGTTGTCACCGACCCGAAAGGCAAGCGCAAGCTGCTCACCTGCCGCTACCATGGTTGGAGCTACACCCATGACGGTGATCTGGTGGCCATTCGCGACCCAGAGGATTTCGGCAAAGACTTCGACTTCAAATGCCGTGGGCTGACGAAAGTGCGCTGCGAACGTTTCGGCAATTTGATCTGGGTGAATTTCGATTCCAATGCCATGTCCCTGCTCGACTGGCTGGGACCGATTGCGGACGAATGGAAGGAGTTCCAATTCGAAAACTGCCGCCTTGCGCAACGGCATACCTGGGATCTCGATTGCAATTGGAAGATCGCCATGGAGGCCAATACCGAGGTCTACCACGTCAAAAGCATTCATCCGAACACGGTCTCTCCCATCTTGGACGACCGGCGGAATGTGAACACGTTCTATCCCAATGGCCACGGCCGCATGATCGCACCCGCCCCCGGCGGTGAGAAACTGCCTGGAGGCATGCGCCCCGCGCCTCATGTTGGGGAAATCGAAACCGTCGGCGAAATCGGCCGCACCTGCACCCAGTCCTACGGGATTTTCCCGAACTGGGTGTCACCTTTGAGCAATTTCTATATTCCGCCGCTCTTGTTCTGGCCCCTAGGTATCAACAAAACGCGGTTTGAAACCTTTACCTTCGCGCCTGCCTGGGGCGATGGGCCGGCACCCGACCTTTGGACCCAAGACGGCAAAGAGCTGAGCCAAGTTTTGCAAGAAGACACGGAATTCGGCATTTGGATTCAGAAGTCTGTGGAGTCCTATGGCTTTAAGGGCGTACCCCTGAGTTATCAGGAAGCGCGCATCTATCACTGGAACCAGTTTGCGGATAAGATGATTGGTATCGAGAACATTCCACAAGAGCTGCGCGTGGCGCAGGTGATTGGCGAGGAATGGATCTACCCCAATGACCCCCGGGTCCAGTTGATGGAGAAAACAAATGCCGTCGGTGTCCGTTGAACGAACGGTAACGTTTGCGCCTGACCGCGTTTGGGCCGTGCTGGCCGATTTCGGCGCCTTTCGTGATTGGGCCCTGGGCGGTGAAGGGTCCATCAAAGTGGAAGGCGACGGCCCCGGCATGGTGCGCCTGTTGAACGTGCCGGGCATGGGCGAAATCGCCGAACGGCTCGAACAGGCGGATGACGACAACCACCACCTCGTCTATTCGCTCTTTCACGGCAACCCGCTAGGCATGATGCGGTACACCGCCAATGTGCATCTTTCACCCGAACCGGGCAAAAAATGCAAAATTTCCTGGCACGGAGAATTCGATCCCTTGCCCGATGCCAACGCGTCTACGGTCGCACAACACTTGCGCGGTTCGTACAACACCATGACCGACGCGCTTGAAGCGTTTTTGGTGAAAACAGTGTCCTAGTCCTTGCCTGCGATGATTAGGGCGATTTTAGCGTAAACGAAAGCCCGTCCGATCGGATCGCTAAGTTTACTGGCGACTTCCACAGATTCATTCAAAGCACCATCTCTCGCGAGCCTCTCTGCTGTAATCGTCTTCCAGCTTGCCTCATATGCTTGCGGAAATCCCACTCTGAGAATTTCCTGCAACGCATCGTATTTGCCTTGTTCGACGAAAATTCCTTGCAGCGCATACATCGCCATTCTCTTATCGTGAGGATCTCGAATTTTGTCTGCCTCGCGAATCAACGAAGTTGCTTCTCCCAAATAGGCTCGAGCCCTCAAGAGATTCGTCTTGCTCCATTCTGATACTCGCGGGCCCGTCTCCTCTAATGCCGAGATTGCCTTTTCTGCGTCGGCGAGCACTTTTTGAGCAAGAGCGCTCTGCCCTGCAGCTGCCAGACAAGGTGCTAGCGACGTCAGCACGCGCATCGTGGCATGAGTTCCATCCACTTTGTTGGCCATTAAGACCGAATTTTGATAACTTCCCAGCTCGCAGTAGGTCCATGACAAAGGTCCATAAATGGCGTTTGTTTTGCCCCCCAAACTAGAGGCGAGCAAGCGCTTCTCTACTTCCTTCAAATAACCTTCAGCCGCTTCAACACTGTCGTACTTGGCAATAGCAAGGCTGATGTTTTTCCAGCTATTCTCGATCTGCCGTTTGAGACTCGGACTGGTTTCGCTGGGAATCTTGGTCAACAGACCCTTTGCTCTTTCGATTTCACCCCGGTTGAGTAAGTGCTGAAAAATTTCGAACTGGGAAACAGATTGTCTGTCCTTTGGCAACACGGTGATGAGATGTAGGGCTTCGTCAAACCGACCATCTAAGCTTAAACGTGCGATGACGGATTGCAAGGTCCATACATACTCCACGCCATTCTTTGGCAGTTCGCCGCGTAAAGCGAGCGCACGGTTGTAAGCCCCAATGCTTAGCCAATATGAGATGATCTGATGGCGGGAGGCATCGTCGTCTGGCCGCAGATTCTCCCAAACGAGCTGAGTGGCTGCTTCGAGCAGTTCAATCGATTTAGGTGAGACGTCGATAGCACGCTCGGTGCGCAACTTTGCGAGGATGGCATCTTCAGCCGCATAGGTCGGCCCAGATGGCGCAGTCCAATATCCAATGGACATCAGCAACGCTGCATACATCAACCGGAAAACAAAAAATTCATAACTCCCCCGCAGACCCGTCACGCTAGTTCCTGCCAGAAATGCTCAAAGCGATGTCAGCATAGGTGAAGCCCCGTGAAACTGGGTCGTTAATCATGTCGGCAGTCTCTAGGGCCAGCTCCAATTGGCCATCATTTGCATGTTTTCTCGCGATTAGCATGGCCCAACGGGTCTCAACTAGTTCTGGATCACCTGCTTTGAGAAGTTCATAAGCCAATGCGTACTGACCTCGTTCGACTAGTACAGGAATCAGAAGGTGGGTCGCTATTATCTTGGTTATAAAGTCCCGGAACTCAGAAACCTCCTTAACCAGGGCAAAGGTCTCTCCCAAATACGCTTGCGCAATCAATATTTGCATTCTGGTATTGCTGCCCACAGGATATGTTGGGCTATCGAATTCAGCGATTAAGGCTTCTGCCTCAGCGATCACATCCTTGGCGAGTGCATTTTGACTGCCCGCTGCTAAGCAGTGAGCCAGAAGTGGCAGCAAACTCATTCTGAGGCGGCGATCATCTATTCTGTGTGCGGAGTTGATCGCCTTCTCGAAGCTTTTGATTCGGCAGTACCCTATTGAAATGTCCCCGTAGACTGAATTCCCTGAGTGGCTGCCCCTGAGCGCAAGAAGACGCTTTTCAGTTTGTTCTAGATACATTTCGGCAGCCGACAAACCTTTGTGTTTCGCAACACCGATACTAATCTCGCGCCAACTTTTTTCAGCAAGATGAGCGAGAATACGATCTTCACTCGCCGCGATTTCTGACAACAGGTTTTCCGCCTGCTCAATCTCACCATGTTGTAAAAGCTGGCGGGAAATTGTAAAGTTAGCGCTTATTCGTTGCTTATTGGACAGCGTTGACGCTAAAGAAAACGCAGCCTCAAACCGAGCCTCTCGACCAAGCTGGGCAATTACCTCATCGATACCGACTTTGTGCCGAGAGGTAGTTTGCGGGTGCGTATCCACCAACGCCAGGGCCCGATCGTAGGATCCTATTTTCGCCCAATAGTAAACCAGTTTGCTCCAGGCGCTGTCTCGGCCCCGCTGTCTATTCTTTGTAATAAGATCGGTGGCTGCTTCGAGCAGTTCAATCGATTTAGGTGAGACGTCGATAGCACGCTCGGTGCGCAACTTTGCGAGGATGGCATCTTCAGCCGCGAAAGTCTGGCTTGGCAGCTCGGCCCAATACACAACGAGAAGCACAGACGCTGCATGCATCAACCTGACGATAAAAAAATTCATAACTGCCCTGCAGACACGCAAACGTTCAATCATCCGAGACTGTAACATTTTGCGTGCATACATACAGCCATCTAGTTTGGCTTTTCGGTCGCCATGGGCTGTCATTTAGGACTTGATCCCACCACACGATTGACGTGACATGCCGCTAATGAAAATCGGAGGAAGACAATGTCACAAGAAGGCCAACACACAGCGTTCATAACAGGCGGCGCAAGCGGCATGGGCCGCGCTACGGCAGAGATGCTCGCGGGCAAAGGCTGGTTCGTGGGCATTTACGATGTGGACGAGACGGGCCTTAAGGAGACCGCACAAGCCATCGGAGCGGACAGATGTATCGCCCGCCGGCTCGACGTCACGGATGAGAAAGACTTTGCCGCCGCCATGTCTGACTTCAGTGAACGGACGAAAGGGCGGATGGACATCATGTTCAACAATGCGGGCATTGCGCCGGGCGCCTGGTTCGACGAAATGCCGCTCGAATTGATGCGCAAAATCATCGACATCAATGTGATGGGCGTCATCATCGGCACGAAGCTCGCCCTGCCCCTTTTGCGGGACACGCCCAACTCCATCTGCATCAGCACGTCGTCTTCTGTCGCCACTTATGGCCACGCTCTGCGCGCCGTCTACAGTGCATCAAAATTCGCGGTGAAGGGATTGACCGAAGCGCTCAGCCTGGAATTCGAACGCTTTGGCGTGCGCACCGCCGACATTCTACCGGGATGCATCGACACCCCCATGCTGCGCAATGCCCTTGCCGCCCAGACGGGACAGCCGTTTACGGAAGAACTCTTGGCCGGCCTGCCCCAGGAAGGCGCGTACCGCGTTGTGCCCGTCTCCGCCATCACCGATGCGGTTTGGGGTGCCTACACCACAAACCAAATTCACTGGTATGTGCCGGAAGAAGTGGGCGATATCGACCGGCTAAAGGGCACGGATTTCGATGCCGCGCGGGAAGAGACAAAGGCGTTTTTGTTTCGGGAGTAAAGGGAACTCAAGAGTTTCGTCGTTGAATAGACTGTTGTCGCAAGAACGAGGTAGGGCGTATTAGGCGTAGCCGTAATACGCCACACTATAGCGTTTCCAGGTGAAGTGGAATCCGGTTCACCGTCCGGAAACGCGCAAAACAAAGAGTCTGGAGCCGTTTTGAGTTTCAATCAAAACCAAAACGGCTCTAGGTTCGGCGCGGTGCATTACGCTTCGCTAATGCACCCTACACCTAAGCCCTTTTTGACTAACTGAGAAAGGCCAAAAAAGTTCCGCGTAATACCTGGCCGGTATATGCGGCATATTTCTATTTCAAAAACCCATAAAGTGCGTCTTCCGCGCCGCGGCCGCCTTTTGTCAGACTGGTGAACAAATCGCCGCCCCACTCCGCCGTGGCGCCTACGTTCTGGTTCCAATCATGCACCACGCGGCGGTGCGAAATCTTCCAGACGGCGTCGCGCTTTTCCATGCGGTCGAGATAACGCCCGATAAACGTCATCTCCTGGTCCGCATCGCCTTTAATGTAGTGATAGGCGGTGACGTAGCTTTCAATGCGCGCGTCATTGCCGCGTATGTCAAACGCCGTGTTCGTCACCGTATGCGCCGTGCGGTCGAAAGCTTTCAGCCCTTCCATCACGCCCACCGCAAAGTCATGGGCAAGCCCATTGAAAGTGCCATAGGCAACTTCCGCATCCGGCCAATAGGCCGACTTCAAACAATCGAGATCCAACCGGTCGATCCCTCGGCTGTGCTTGGCCAGCACATCCAAAATGGCCAAGCGGTCTTGCAATTCCTCCAGCGATGGAACGGCCCCTGTTTCCTGTGTCATCTCCTACTGCCTCCACTCGTTTTTATGAATCTGCCCACATGCGCAATAGATTAGAGATGGATTTGTCCAATGTCAGCAACTCGGCCGACTGCTCCTCTACGGTTTTGGCGAGCTCCGTACGCAGATTTTGTAAATCGAAGAGCAATTCGCGTTGCGATGGATCGCGCACGCGGCTTTCGATCCATCCCACACAGACCAATCGTTCGCCATTCAACACATCGCTCACTTGATGCAACGTGGTGGATGGATAAAGCAACAAATCCCCTGCCTTGAGTTTGAACGATTGTGTGCTGCCGGCGAGGTCGATCACCAGCTCGCCGCCTTCATAAGTCTCGGGTTCCGACAGGAACAAGGTGAAAGACAAATCGGTGCGCATCCAGTTCACGCCGCCGCCCATAATGGCATTGTCGATATGCATGCCGTAGCCGCCCGAATCCATGGTGCGGCTCACCATGACACGCGACCATTTGTTGGGCCGCGATGCAATCTGGACCACTCTGTTATGTTTTACGGCGTTGAACAGAAAGTCATGCAGTTTGTTTCCCTTATTCCCGGTCAGGTCGGCTTGCTCATTGCGCTTTACTTGAGACGCGATGCGCCCTGCCGTCGCCACGCCATCCTTCCACCCAATCTCGCCCAGCATCTCGCGGGCTTGGTTAAGACCTTCAGGACCCAGAACCTCGCCAATCGTCAAAATCACCAAACCATCTCCTGATCGCGCAAGTTATCTAAGAATGACTTGCAATTGCACTCTGGCCACGATACGCAGTTTTCCAAGTCGGTAAAGCACTGCGATCTTATTGAAACATAGAAGTGCTTTATGGAGTATTTGCCGCGACTCGGGACAGGGGTTAACCGGGCGGCGCTTTGATGGGCAGCTTTGCCCCGCGAGACAATCTGAGGGAGTTTGACGATGATGATCACTTACAAGCGCTGGACTGGTCTGGGCCTGACCGCGTTGCTCGTCGCCGGTTGCGGCGATACCGAGCCAACCGCCGCCGAGAAGACCGCCGACGAAAAGCCCACTGCTATCGAGGGCGAAGCCGGAGAGGCAGCCGAAGGCGGTGAAGCGGCAGTCGCCACATCTGACACCGGTGAAGGCGGAGAGGGTGAAGGCGGTGAAGCCGGAGAGGGTGGCGAAGCTGGAGAAGGCGGTGAAGCCGGGGAAGCTGGCGAGGGCGGAGAAGGCGGCATTGCCGTCGATAATGCCGCCACCGATCCTGTTGTCTTCAGGTCCGGCCTGGCAATTGTTGAAGCGCATGTGATCGCGGCACGCGACGCTTACGCGCTTGGCCGCACCGAAGCGGCAGGCGAAATGTTTGCGCACCCTGTCGCCGAAGTATTGGTCGATATGGAGCCGGTTTTCACCTTGCTGGAGGTCGATAAGTTTGAAGACCTTCTGATTGAGGCGTCAGAAGCGGCCTACAATAGCGCCCCGCCGGAGACCATAAACGCATTGGCCGACAAAATTATCACGGCACTGAACGCCGCGGCGGAAAAGGCCCCAGCCAGTGACCTTTCCATTGGCGACATCCAAGCTGCCGTGGTCTCTGATCAAGTGGAACGGGCCGTGGCACAATATCCATACGCCATCGAAAATGAAGAATATGGTCCTTACCTTGACGGTTACGGATATTACAAAACGGCAGCGGCCATTAACGAACGCTCTCGCGAAGACATTGCAGCCGCGAACGATCGCGCCGTTACGGCCATCGATGCGGCCCTGGCCCTGTTGGCGGCGGCCTACCCCACCGCGGAGCGGCCGGAAAGCCTGGATGCGGATCAGTCCGCCTTGTATGGCGCCAGCTCCAAACTAAAATTGGCCCTGTCGGACTAAACACAACGCCTGCGGCTTCAATGCCGAATAAGGTTTGGACACGAGACAAGGAAGGGGCATCCGGATAGCCGGGTGCCCTCTTTGTCTTTGAACCCACCGACACACTGCGCCCATCTTTTTCTTGCGAATAATTATTAATTGCGCTTTGGCGCCGACGCCCCTAAAGTGTTCGTAACTGCGACGCATTTGCAAGAAAAGGGAGCAGCATGTCCTGCGACGAACACCAACTGCCCGAGGACGGGTTGACCATCAAACATCTCGGAGCCTCCGAGCTTTTCTGTCTGACCTGCCTGCGTCTTTGGGTGGAGGAATGTCTAAACAAACAAAAAGCAGACCAAAACTGGCGGGACGGCTTTGCTCAAGCCGGCATTCCGGCCGCCTCGGTACATGCCTTTGACATGTTTATGACCATCATTTCAAAAACAGCCGAACGCCCCATCGATGTGCGCCAATCCACCTGCCAGTGCATGAGCCAAGACGAGGCCCGTTTTCTGGGCATGATTGCCGCGGTTCAAGCAGGCTGTTTTCCCATGTTTCAAAACCTGCTCAGCGAATGGATACCAGTGACCGCCGTTCGCGCAGCCACAATGCCCATTTCGATGCTGGCGGGCGCACTGGACGCCTGTTCCCTTAGACTGCCGCCTGCTGTTAAATCCCAACCTTCCGATGTGTTCCAACGCAAAATGTTGGCGCGCATGGATCAAGGGTCTCAACAGATCCACTGACACCAAACAAGACGGGGGCACATGGAGGGAACACAACGGAAATCGCTCGCCATTCTCATGCCGGCGCTCATTGCGTTTTCCATGGGCCAGACCGTTCTCTTCGCCTTGGCCGGGCCCGTCGCGCGCGATATTGGCCTGTCCGAATTTCAAGTGGGCATGATCGTGGCGTCGGCGGCGGTGGTTTTCGTTATCGCCTCCCCCATCTGGGGCCGCATCTCCGACCATTGGGGACGCAAACGGGTGATCGTTTTCGGCCTGACCTCTTATGGCATTGTCAGTATACTGTTCGCCCTCGCGCTGCGGTCGGGCCTTGATGGCATCACCACAGCGGCCACCACTTTCTTCTTACTTTTAATGCTGCGCGTGACCTATGCAGCGCTGGGAGGTGGCATTCAACCGGCTGCCACGGGCTTTATGGCCGATGTCTCCAGCAAGGAAAGCCGGTCTGCCGCCGTCGCTCTCATCGGCGCCTCATTCGGCATTGGATCTATCTTGGGACCTGCCGCCGCCGCGGCCCTTGTGGGCTTCGGGATCTTGGCGCCGCTTTACATCATTGCTGTGTACGGCCTGATCATGGCGGCCTTAAGTTTTCTGTTGCTCGAAGAACCTGCGCGGGCCGTGAATGGAAATGAAAAGACCGAAGGCTTTTCCTTTCGCACGATCCTTCCCTTGCTGATGGTTTCATTCTGCTTGTACACGGTTTTCGCCATCCTTCAGCAAACGGCGGCATTCTATGTGCAAGATTTCCTTCAGTCCGATTCCATGACGGCCGCCCGCATGACCGGCTATTGCTTTATGACGCTCGCTCTTGCGGGCTTACTGATGCAAGGCGGCCTTATTCAGGCACTTAAGCCACGCCCAGAGATTCTTCTGCTATCGGGATTTCCGATTTTCCTAATCGGCCTTTGGGTCTATGGCTCCGCCGGTGCGTTCTGGCAAATCCTGGTGGCCATGGGCTTGATGGGGACCGGTTTCGGTTTGGTCAATCCCGGCATTACGGCCGCCGTTTCGTTGCGGACCAGTGAACAGACACAAGGTCAAGCAGCCGGATACATTCAGTCAGCTGCGTCTATTGGTTTTATTGTTGGACCGTTGCTGGGAACAGGCCTTTACCAGATCTCGCCGGTCTACACGGTCCTGCTTGCAGGCGTCATGCTGACGCTGGGCTTCAGTGGCGCCGCCTATGTGAGCATGGAAGGACAGCGGACAACTCAAACCTCTTCCGAGTAATGGAGAAGTCATGGTTTCGCATCACATAGAACCCAACACGACGGCAATTCGTTGGGGCGGGATTGTCGCTTTGGTGAGCGCGGCAATCGTATTCGTTTCCGACATGGGCCTTATGGGACTTCCCATCTCCGGGGCAAAGCTGAGCGAACAAGGGCTTGCACCACTCGCTGATCGAAGTCCATCAACCCTTTACCTGTCAGCGTTTGGCGCCATCGCCATTTTGGGACTTTCCGCGGGAAGTCTGATGTTTTGGGAAAGCAGCAAACATTTAAACCCCGCCATATCTCTGCCCCCTATTCTGCTGATTACGCTGTTCTGGTGGCTTGGATGCACGATCCACTTTTCATATGGCTACATCGGCGATGCAATGCAGGTTCAAACAGGGCGTTCGGGTGACGCCCAAGCAGCATTGCAAACCCACATCGATAACATCATCAACTATCTCTTCTTGCCGCTGTGGGGGGCCGCGGTCTTGATGCTGTTTGTCGGCTCTGTCTGGTTTGCGATCATTGTTGCCCTGGGATGGACACGCCTGCCGCGTTGGTATGCTCCGTTATCGCCCTTTTTCCCGATCGTCGCCGCTTTGTTTTTCACCATGCAACTTCCGGCCCCCTTTGGGGGATACGTGTTTCCGGCATTCATACATGTGGGAACGCCGATTACCTTCGGAGTAGCTCTTGGATTGTTGTGGCAAGGTGGTCGTCACCCTCTTCGGTAATTTCCACCAGGTGCCGGACGGGCTTCAATCCGCGAGCCGCCACCCTTTAGCCCGGCTGCGTTCCTTCCAGAAATCCGCATACCGACCATTCAGGGTCAGCAGCTCGCCATGAGTGCCGCGTTCCACAATGCGTCCTTCATCCAGAACCAAAATTTGATCGGCCGCCTGAACGGTCCGCAGACGATGCGCAATCACAAGGAGGGTTCGATCCTTGGTCAAGACCCGCAAAGCATCTTGGACTGCTGCTTCGCTTTCTGGATCGAGCGCTGCGGTGGCCTCATCCAGCAGAACGATAGGCGCATCCTTCAAAATGGCACGGGCGATGGAAACCCGCTGGCGCTCGCCGCCGGATAGGGTTGCGCCCCCCTCGCCCACGCGGGCCCCATAGCCATCCGGCAGTCGCGACACGATTTCATCCACGCGGGCAAGCCTTCCTGCTTCGTGCACTTCCTCATCGGACGCCCCAGGGCGCCCCATGCGGATGTTTTCTTCGATGGTGCCCTCGAAAAGATAAACGTCCTGAAAAACCAGCGATATCTGTGCCATTAGATCTTCCGTGGCATAGTCCCGCACATCGTGACCGCTCACCTGAACGGTTCCAGCGTTCACATCCCAGAAGCGCGCAAACAGCCGTGTGATGGTCGTTTTGCCAGATCCCGAAGGTCCTACAAGAGCCGTCATGGTTTTGGCCGGCACGGAAAATGTCACATCGGCCAAAACGGGTTTGTCGTCATACGCAAACGCCACATCTTGAAAATCAAGGGTTGCTTCTTTTGGCACAGCACTCTGTCCAGGTTCCACCAATGGCGGTGTTTCCAGAAGTTCTGTCATGCGCGCAATACTGTTCCCGCTGATCCGTAATGCGCCCCCAAGATCCGCTGCCATGATTAACGGCTCCACATAGCGCACGGCGAGCACAAGCAAGGCAACCAGTTCTGGAATTCCGATGGACCCGCCCAACGCCATATTGGTGCCGAACAACAGGACGAGCGTGAAGGCCAGCTGCACCACAAGCACAAACAAAGAAAATCCCGGAAGGGCTGCCGCCAGTTGTGCACGCCCAGCATTGCGTTGCTCCAGCAAGGCTTGATCGAGCAGCTCGTGTCCTTCGGCCGCCCTACCGAACGCCCTAAGCACGGCTTGAGACTGCGCAAACTCAACGATCCGCCCCGCCGCATCCGCACCGGCCGCATGTGTTCGGTGATCAGTCCTCTGAACAACATTTCCCGTAAGTTGGTAAAACAACGCGGCCACCGGCGCCGTAATCAACGCGGCCAGCGCCAGCCGCCAATCAAAGAAGAACATGATTGCGATAAGGGTGATGGGCGTCACGAAGGCAGTAACGACAGGACGCAGCAAGTGCGCGGGCACGCCAATTACATCGATAACCCCTTTGCTGGTCAGCCGCCCCACATCGCCGACGCGGTCAGCTGTGAACCAGCCGAGCGGCAGTTGGGCGATCTTGTCCCCCAGTCTGGCAAACAAGCCACGGCCAAGGCCAATCGCCGCCCGGTAACCGGCCATTTGGGTGTGGTAACGAATTGCGCCGTAAATTAACAGCAGCACCAGCATGGCGGAGAGCCAGCCCCATGTGCCTGCCACATCGTTCGTCAAAAGCGCCCCCAGCAAAGGCACCATCAACGCAAATCCAAGCGCCATCAAGACAGCTTCAGCAATGAGACCGATGAGGTTCCACCGCAGGAGAGCCCCGGCTTCCCCGCCGGCAATAGTTAGAAGGGATCTGATCATTTCTCCGCTCCCTTTTCACCGGCGCTTTCGCTTGCGGCCCATAATCGTGCGTAAAGACCGTTTGAATTCAGTAAGTCCGCATGGGTACCTTGTTCAACGATCTCACCCCGCTGCAGCACACAGATTTGATCCACGCCTGTAATGGTGTGCAGGCGGTGGGCAATGACGAGCAGTGTTCTACCGGAAATGAGAGTCGCCAAAGCATCTTGGATCGCCGCTTCAGATTCGGGATCGGCAAACGCCGTGGCTTCGTCCAGCACCAGGACGGGCGCATCCGCCAGAAGGGCCCGCGCGATCGATACGCGCTGTGCTTCGCCGCCCGAAAAACGTGCCTCTTCGCCGACAATCGCATCGTAGCCGTTCGGCAATTCTAAAATCCGGTCATGAATCTGAGCCGCTTTCGCCGCCCCTTCGATATCATCGAGAGACGCATCCGGCCGTGACAAGGCGATGTTGTCGCGGACCGACGCGCGAAGAAGCTGTACGTCTTGAAAGACGAAGCCCACATGTTTGTAAAGCTCCGTTGACGGAAGTTCATGAATGGGAACGCCGCCAAGCCGGATTTGTCCGCGTTTTGGGTCCCAGAATCGGGGCAGCAATTTTGCAAGGGTACTTTTGCCGGACCCCGACGGCCCAACTAGAGCCGTTACTGTTCCAGGTTCCAAAGTCAAACTGACGTTTTTCAACACATCCGTACGGTCGTCATAGGTGAACGTCACATTGTCGAATTCCACGCGCGCATCGCTTGGCACGCGCGGACTGGTGCCTTCCGTCAAGACCGGCGCATCAAGAAGCGCGACAATACGTTCCGCCGCTTCCTTTGCCAGCATGGTTTCGTTTTGCGCGTAACTCATGGTGAGGAAGGGGGCCGTAAAGCTTAACCCCAGCACTGCGAAAGGGATGACATCCACTGGATCCATCCATCCATTGGCCACAAACCACGTGCCGCCTGCCAGAACCACGACCACAGAAAACACAGGCGACATGACAATTTCCGACGCAGCCGACACTTTGATCAGACCACTGACCCAATTCCAGAAATACTCCATGAACTTATGTGTTTCTTGCAGGAAGCGGCCGTAAGATTTGCGCGCTTGACCGAAGGTTTTGACCACCGCAATGCCTTGCACGAACTCCACGGCGGCGGCATTGACCCTCCCGAGCGCCTCGTTATAGGCGGTCATCTTCTCGCCATAGCCGCGCATTTGGAAGGCGTAGAGGGCAATGCCCCCAAGCAACGGTATGATTGTGATGAGTGTGAGCCGCCAGTCTACCCACAACAGATAGCCAAGCGCGACAATCGGGGTCACAAAAGCGGAGGTAAGATTGAGGTATGCATGGCCCACCATGTGATGGAGATCGCCTACATCGTCTTGCAGTGCCTTTTTGACTTGGCCCGCATTTCGGTCCGTGAACCAACCAAGGGGCACACGGCTGATACGGTCAACCATTTTGCGCCGCAGGTCTAACTGGAAATCAGCATCGGCAAAATGAGTAACGGCACCCGCGGCCATTTGAAAAAACAGGCGCACCACGAGGGCGCCCACGCCGATCCAAGCAACGGTCCACGCCGCGGCACTATCTGGCGGCCCATCGGACAGCAGAATGCGGGCGAGTTCGCCAACCGCGATAAACGGGATGACCCCCGCGGCAGCGCTGATGCCTTGCAGCACGCTGGCAAAGATCAGCGTATTCCGGATCGGTGCCAACAAGCGCCCGACAGGGGATGTTGATGTCCGGGCTTTCGCGGCTTCATCCGGGCCGGTTGTGGATGGTTTAGGTGCGTTCTCCAACACCTCGGTGGTGTTCGTCATCTCGAACCCCGCTAATATTTTGAACCACGATCATACTATATTTGATAATGATTTGCAATTGCATAAACTTCGTTAGACGGCCTACCGCTAACAGACAAGGCCTTCGCGTGAACAAGGCCGCCAGCCAAACGACGGCGAAGTGCCGGTATTTGCGAAAGCAGCCTGTAAACCGGCGTTCGCCGTGGAAAGGGATCGGCGTATGTCCTGCTGCCGGCCAGCTCCAAATTGGGAACTGTATTGATGAAGCCAGGAATGTCGTCGATGGATATGCCCCACGGCATGGGCGGCGCCGTGTAATATCTGGTCACCTTTAAGCCCTTGAGCGTCCGCCTGGCACCAAAGGGTGTAATCGTATCAAAAAAGAATTCCGCTCCAGGAAAACGGGCGGCAATTCGAGCCAACAAAGTGCGAACTTCTTTTTCTTTGAAGTACATCAACAATCCCGCAAAGCTAAAAAATGGCACAGCTTCTTTTGGGATGTGATCTATCCAAGCCGGATCAAGAGCCGAACAGCCCACAAGAGACTGGCGCTCATCGTCCGGGAGGAAGCGGCGCCTGATCTCGATAGCCTCCGGCACATCTACGCTAATCCAGCGCACCGAGGTTTCACCCATCCGCCAAAGCTGTGTTTCCAGCCCTTCACCAACGACCACCACGATTGGGGCACCTTTTGTTTGGGCAATATAGTTTCGAATAAGATCATCGCAAAACCGGGCTCGGATCACATGCAGCACATTCGGCGGTCCGAAATGGCGCCGGAAGGGATAATCGATCCGCCGCACGAGATCAGCCGACAGAGGGTCTTGGATAAGACGGCGTCTACGACTGCGACGCATCTCCGACGCGCGGTTCCAGAGCGGCCACAACATGGTCTCCGGCACACCTGAAAGATCAACGCGCGTCGGTTTACTATCGGAACTCATCAGGACTCCCTCCCGAACTCTTCGAAGATTCTTGAAGGTCTCCACTTGCGCGACTTAAAACCGAATGCGGGCGCCGCCGCCGAACCGCCTGGGCTGGCCCGGAATGCCAAGCGACACATTCGACCCGCCTGGGCTAGAGCCGAACAAAAAAGCCGTTTCCGCATAATCTTCTTTGAGCAGATTGGTCGCAAAGGTGTAGATCGATAAATTCTCGAAATCCAAACCACCCCGAATGTTCACGAGATCAAAGGAGTCCACGTCAAGACGGTTCTGTGGATCACTGGTCCGTTCGCCCACGTATTGGTATTCGATACGCCCGAAGGCATTGCCGTCCATTCCGAAGAAACTCAACGGATGTTGATATTGCCCACCAAGATTAAAAGCGAAGGACGGCGCAAAGGGCACTTCATTGCCCGCCGCCACGGTCGGATCTTCAGATGCCGTAATCTCGGTCTGGGTTAGGGCAAATCCGCCGGAAACGGAGATATTATCCGTAGGCTGAAGAACAGCTTCGATTTCCAGGCCATAGCTTTCCGTGTCCGCATTTTCGATGACAGACTGAAAAGTGGTAAAATCGAAAACCTGAAGATTCTCATCCTGAGTGTCATTGAAGAATACGGATGCGCTCAAGTAAAGGAGCTCATCGAAAATTTGCCCACGCACTCCGGCCTCATAGGCCCAGGTGATGGCTGCGTCGAACTGGCTGGTGCCGAAGCCAACAGCAACATCCGTGTCAGTGAGTTGAAAGCCGCCCGACTTGGCGCCCCGTGCGACAGAAGCGAATGCTGTAGCGGTAGGCGAGAGATCATAGGTAAGGGCGGCCCTGCCCGTGACAAAATTGAATACGCGATCGCCGCTTTCGGTGGAACTTGCCACCAGCCCAACGCCGGACAAATCTTGAAATGTACCGACAAAGTCCCGCTTTTCGCGGGTGTAGCGAAGCCCACCAATCAAACGTAACCGCTCGCCAAGAGGTGCGGTGACTTCCGCAAAACCCGCATAGCTGTTGGTCGTGAAATCATTCTGAAACAGGCCATTCAGGAAGCCAGTTGCGTTGAAAGTGATGGCAAAATCCAGTTCGGAGCGGAAGTAGAAAATGCCGGCGACGAGCTGCAGACCGTTGTCGAATTTGGTGTCAATTCGCACTTCTTGCGACACCTGGAATCCATCATCGGAGATGTTTCTAAAGTCGCTGGCCGGATTGTTTGCGAATGCGGGGGGAAAGCCCGTTAGGGCGTTAAAGACCAAACCGTCCGTGTCGTCGGACAGAAACTCCGTCGTATAGTCCTGATAACCGGTGATGCTGGTGAGGGTCACACGGCCAAGTTTGCGGGTGCCGGTCAGGCCAATGCCCAAGGTCTCAAAATCGTAGCGAAAAGGCGTGTCGAGAAACAGTTGCGGAAAATCCGGATTTTCGACGAGCACGCCCTGGGTTGGTTCTTCGTCGTAGTTTCCATACCGAACCGCCAATTTGACTTCCGTCAGATCATTTGGCGCCCATAACAGCTTGCCGTGAATGTTAATAAGGTCCTGATCGCGGGTATCCTGCCCCAGATTCAGGTCGGGAATATCACCATCTCGCGTGTCGAACTGCCCGGCAACGCGGAGCGCCAGATCCTCCGACAACGGGGCATTCAACAGTCCGGTCACTTGACGGCTTTCAAAGTTCCCGAACTCGAACCCGACTTGAACCTCAGGCTCAAAAATGGGATCGGCCGTAATGATACTGATGGCGCCAGCCTGCGCATTACGACCGTAAAGCGTATTTTGCGGCCCCCGGAGAATCTCGATTCTCTGAATGTCGAAAAATTCCCGGTCCTGCGCACGCAAAGGCACCGGCACACCATCGACGAAAACAGGAACCGATCCGTCATCGGATGATTGCGGAAAGAACGAACCTGTTCCGCGTATATTTGGGATATTACTGCCGCGCAGACCCGTATCCACAAAATTGAAGCCCGGCACCAAACGCCCGAAGCTGCGCGCGTCATGAATGTCGCGGCGCTCGATGTCTTCGGCGCCGAACACACTGATCCCGAACGGGATCTGCCAGATTGGTTCATCGATTTTGCGTGCGGTCACGACGATGGTGTCGATCGTGTCATCGTTTACCGCATCTTGGGCGAAAGCCAGTCCGGCCGGCCACGTTTGGAATGCGACGCAAACGGCAATCCCCCATACCGAATTCCGAAACCGGCTCTTCCGACAAACAGTTTTTGGTCTCACAACGCCTACCCCACTGTAATAAACTGGCAAGGAGACATGGCCCCTACCTTCCCCGCGCTTCGCACCCCAGCTATTGAGATGCATTCGCAAATAATCCCTAGCAACGAATACAGTGGTAGCTCTAGCCTTCTGGCTTATGCAGCAAGACAGATTTCATATGGGAGAAGGTATCAGCGCGGTTTTAGCTGACTGGGTGCAATACCAAATTTGCGCCGGAATGCAGCACTGAAATTGCTTTGCTGGCGGTAACCAACGAAATAGGCGGCTTCGGAGACGGACCATCCTTCCAGCTCAATTCCGTCCCGCGCCCGGTTCATCCGGACGTCTCTCAGGAACGCGAACACCGGTTGCCCGAATGCCAGTGAGAACTTGGTCTTCAGCGCGGTGACGCTCATGCCTGCTTCGCGCGCGAGGCCGGAAAGCGTGAAACTGGCCGATGGGGTTGCGATCAGCATATCCCGTATACGGAGGACTTTTGCATAATCTCTCGCCGTCAGTGATGCGGTCGCGAGTGTGTCCGTCTCGTCCACTTCGAGAAGCGCCCGGCCCAGAATCTCCAATGCACAACTCTCCGCGAAAAGGCGCCCCACGGCGCCAAGCGCATTCGGTGCCGCAAGCTCGTCCGCAAGCAATCGCGTGCGGTACGACATGCGCGTGGTCATCGCCGATGTTTCGCGAAGCGCCAATTCGATTTTCTGAGCGACTTCATCGTCAGCGAAATCTTCGGGCCGGACCCGCACCAGAAGCGTTTTCCCGCTTTGGCCCGCCGTGTTACGGCTGGCGAGACGCTCCGCATCCGAGACGGAGACAACCGCGGAACTGTTTGTTTCCATCGATAGGCAGCCGGAATCACCGAATTCGACTTCAGCAGCACCGCCCCCCAAAATCATGGCGATCGTAAGCGACCGCTCAAGTTCGCCCTCGTGTTCGCTATCGTGAAGCACCTGCAAGTCACTCGAACAGAGGCTTACCCCGCAAGGGAGTGTCCACAATCCGACGCGGCCCTTAAAAAGCGGTGTGTCAGAATCTCCTACCGATGAGCGTATGCCCATATCCGAGTAGTTGTAGCCAAACGACTCAGCCGTCTCCAAAAAGGATTTGGGTGAGAATGTGCCGTCTACGGACGTCACTGAAAAATTTCCCCTTGTTTATCTAAGCGGCTTCGGCCGCTGTCGGATTGAAGAGCGAACTCCTAGACCGGCACGCCGTACGATTTTCGTTATCCCGCACCTTACAGGTTTAGTCAACGCGAATGCGATGCATTATCAATTTATGCCGTCGAACCTTTGAGCTGCCGCAATCGGGCGATCATGGCTCTATTGTCGCAGGTACAATTTTGTTATTGCAACTCATTCGCAAAAATGATTTTCTCGCTCGCAGTTGAAGGATCAGCCAATGCGAGACGCTTCTACACACGCCGAAACTCTATGGTGGCTCCAGGAGCAACTGGAAGAGTTAGACCGGTGGCGCTCGGAGCTCTTGAAAAATTCCGAGAACCATCAACCGTCGTCTGTGGACCGTTTGGACGCGCATCGCGAATGGCTGAAAGCTCAACTTGAGGAATTGGAGAAATCCAAATCCTAGATAGTTAAGACATTTTCGTTTGGGCTGTGGCGCTACGGCATTTTCCCGAGTGCCAGCGGCGGCATTGGATCCCAGTATTACTCCTCCCCGGACCTTGCACCGCGCGCTGCAGCCCTTTTTTCCGTTCTAGAGCCGTTTTGGTTTTGATTGAAACTCAAAACGGCTCCAGACTCTTTGTTTTGCGCGTTTCCGGACGGTGAACCGCCAATATCGGATCTTGGCACTTCACCTGGAAACGCTATAGCCCCTAGCTCGATTGAGTCTTGCCTTTTTTAACGGGATTGCGCTATACACCGCGCTTGCTTGAAACCATGGAAGACGCGCGGGCGCAGAGTTATGAAAAAAGACGGCCATCCTGACTATCACATGATCACGGTCGCCATGACCGATGGCACCACGTTTCAAACGCGCTCCACTTATGGCAGCGAAGGCGACACACTCACGCTGGAAATCGATCCGACAACGCATCCGGCATGGACCGGTGGCGGACAGCACTTAATGGATCGCGGCGGCCGGGTAAGCCGGTTCCAAGAGAAGTTCAAAGGCTTCGTCGGAAGCTAACGCGTCCAAACATCTTCGAATGAAAATGGGGCGGCATCGCCCCTTTTTTGTTTCTAGAAGTTCAAATCCGTGATCGCTGCGGCCAACTGATCCCGCTGGTCGAACAGCGCATTGCCGGTCGGCGCTTCCCGATAGAGTTGCCGGTCAAGACGCTCCACGCGGTCATAAAGTTTCTCACTGCGCCCCAGCAACTCCAGCAAACGGGACGGCAACAGATCGTGGCCCTCAAGTTTCCGGCCTCGGCAGATTTCCTTCGCACCCAGACGATATTTTTCCTGAGCGGCTTCACTTTCGGACATTTCGCCTTCATCGACGGCGCGCTGCACCAGCAGCCAAGAGGCCACTTGCATCAGCCGTGTGGTCAGGCGCATGCTTTCGCCCGCATAGGCCAAAGCTGCCACGCGCGGTAGATCTTTAGAGTCTTTGCGCCCATCTCCATCCAGATAAGCGGCGGCCTCTTCTACAAGAGACATGCCGTCGGCAAAGGTGCGCGCGAATAGTTGCGAGGCCATGAATTCCTTCGCGGACAGGGCCTGCTCATCATTATTGTTATCGAGATTATCTGTGCTCATTGGTCGGGTACTCTTCTGGCATTTTCATCTCGCCCCGAATCACCAACTTCCCCGCTATCATTTCCGTCTTTGACGGATTTGACAACAATTGGGGTCCGGAACTGGGACATGCCAGGTACCCATGCAAAAAAGGAGCCGCGGGGGGCGCGGCTCCAAGTTTCACAGTGAGGCGTCAAACTGGAGTGGACAGGAACCACTCCGGACCCGAATACAACGGATCGTGGAAACATAATGGCCCGAAATTGGTTAACAAAATCTTACTCTTCGGACGCTTTGTTAAACATAAATGGAATTGACGGCTGCAAAGGGGGCTGGCTTGTTGCCAAATCCCGCTTCTGCCCAGCCGCCGGTCAGCATGCGGATCACCAGCTATTTGTTGCCGAAAACTGGGAGAAAGCGGTCAAAAGGGCGGACCTGGTCCTCGTCGACATGCCCATAGGATTGGCCAATTTTGGTAAACGGAAATGCGATGTCTTGGCGCGAAAAAAACTTGGAAAAAAAAGAGCGTCCAGTGTTTTCCCGCCGCCAAGACGGGGAATGCTCCAATTTGAGACATATGCAGACGCAAATTGTTTCGGAAAGGGACAGGGCCCCCGCGAAACGCATGGAGGCGGCTTGTCGAAGCAGGCCTGGAACATCAGCCCCAAAATCAAGGAGATCGACGCCTGGATAACGCCCCGGCGCCAATCGCGGGTTTTCGAGGCGCACCCCGAATTGGCCTTTGCGGCCTTCAATTCCGGTGAAGCATTACCGCCAAAGAAGACAGAGGACGGAATCCTTCAGCGCCAAGTGATCCTGCAAGACAATGGGCTTGGCCAATTCGTTAACGAATTGAAAACCGTCTCAAAGAAGCTGGCCGCCCCAGACGACGTCCTTGATGCAGCTGTCTTGTGTTTGGTGGGACAACGGATTTTGGAAGGCAAGGCGGTTTGCTTGAGCGATCCAAATCAGCGGGACGACACAGGCCTTGCCATGGAGATTTGGTATTAAAAAAGAAAGATGGCCTCGCCCTTCGAGACGCCGCCTGACGGCGGCTCCTCAGGGTGAGGCCTTAGAGATGTCCTAATCTTCATCCTGAGGAGGCGCCCCCCGGCCCGCGCTTAGCGCGGCCGGAGGACAGGCTCACGCCGCCGTCTCGAAGGATGACGCCCTCCCTTCTACTTCTTAAACACTGCATCGGCGGCTGCCATGGAAGATTCCTTTGATTTCATGAGCGCCTCGCACCGTTCGATTTCAGCCTTCAACGCCGCAACCCGTTCTTCAAGTTCTGAAATGGAAAAGGTAGACAGGTCTTCCTGTGCCCATTCCGGCTTCTTCTTGGCATCGTCCAGATCATCTGTATCCATGTGACCTCTCCCTTTTTCTTTGTGATAGTTTGCGGTCCGACCTGGCCCTGACGCAAGGGCCTAAGCACCATCAAAAAACTCAGCAGCAGGAGCCCTCATGTCCGGAAACATACCAGCCGAAATGACAGCCATCGCGATCACGGAACCTGGCGGGCCTGAGGTGCTTAAGCCCGCCGAACTCGCAGTACCTGTGCCGGGCGCTGGCGAAGCCTTAATCAGAGTTCGGGCCGCAGGCGTGAACAGACCCGATGTGTTCCAGCGCATGGGGCTCTACCCGCCCCCGCCGGGCGCGCCCGATACACCCGGCCTCGAAGTAGCTGGAGAGGTGGTTTCCGTGGGGCCCGGCGTGACCAACTTTACCGCGGGTGACCGGCTCTGCGCCTTGGTCGCCGGTGGGGGCTATGCGGAATATTGCGTGGTCCAGACCGCAGCGGCCCTGCCGATCCCCGGCGACATTACTTTCGCTGAAGCAGCCGGCATCCCCGAGACATTCTTCACCGTATGGACCAATGTCTTTGACTTAGGCGGCCTGAAAGCCGGCGAACGGTTGCTTGTCCATGGCGGTTCAAGTGGTATCGGCACCACCGCCATCATGCTTGCCAAAGAATTCGGCGCCGAAGTTTATGCAACCGCCGGCTCTGCCGAGAAATGCCAAGCGATGACCGATCTGGGTGTGGACCGGGCCATCAACTACAAAGAGGAAGACTTTGTGGAAGCGGTGAAAGACGCCAGCGGTGGGAAAGGCGTTGATGTGGTGCTCGACATGGTCGGCGGTGACTACATTCCACGCAACCTGCAGATCCTCGCCATGAAAGGGCGCCTCGTCTTTATTGCCTTCCTGGGAGGCTCTCGTGTGGAGGCGGATTTCATGCAAATCATGCTGAAGCGCCTCACGGTCACCGGCTCCACCCTCCGCGCACGCGCCGTTGAGGAAAAAGCACAGATCGCTCAAAGCCTTGTGGAGAAAGTATGGCCCTTGTTAGAGCAGGGCAAAATCAAGCCGGTTATCCACCAGACATTTCCACTGGAAAAGGCCGCCGACGCCCACGCCTTAATGGAAAGCAGCACCCATATCGGCAAAATCGTGCTGACATGTGACTAGGCTTTTGCCGATGAGCTAAGCCGTCCCACTCCCCCTCCCAACCACCCGGACACCGTACCCTGGCGGGTGGTTGGGAGGGGGAGTGGGACGGTTAGGTCTCCCAATAAGTGTTCCCTTTCGGCCCAAGAAGGCTTATATACCCAGTCCAAGTAGCAAGACGGCCCCTCAGTGAGGGGCCGTAAGCTTTTGACCTTCGTATATCGAACATCGCGCCTATGTGGGCCCAATGCGAGAAGGCCCCGAGGAGGAATTATGACTCAGCCCCTTATGCCAAAAGCGACCGCCGTCTGGCTGGTCGACAACACGTCTTTGACCTTCGACCAGATCGCTGAATTCTGCAGCCTTCACCCGCTTGAGGTGAAGGGGATCGCCGACGGTGATGTGGCTCAGGGCATTAAAGGGCTGGACCCGGTGGCAGGCGGCCAATTGAGCCGGGAAGAGATCGAAAAGGCGCAGGAAGACCCTAAAGCGCGGCTGAAAATGCTGAAAAGCAAGCATGTCATCCCGCCCGCACCACCCCGGAAAGGGCCGAAATATACGCCGCTGTCGCGCCGGCAGGACCGCCCCGATGCGATCGCTTGGCTCGTCCGCAACCATCCGGAGCTATCCGACACACAAGTGTCCAAGCTTGTGGGCACAACAAAACCCACCATCGAATCTGTCCGCAATCGAACCCACTGGAATTCAGCGAATATCAAACCGGTGGACCCGGTGACGTTGGGCCTATGCACCCAGATGGAACTGGATGGCGCCGTTCAGAAAGGGGCCGCCCGGAAAGAGCGGGAAGCGAAGAAGCGGGCCGCCGCCGAGAAGGCCGGGACCCTCAAGCCTGCGGCAGAAACAGTCGGTACGGCTGTTCCTGATACCGCCGAACAACCGCCCGCTTTCGCCATCACAACACCTGAGGAGCCAAAACCGTCTGACGAACCGCAAGTGCCGGAAGGTTGGGATAAGCCTGTGGCACCGAAAGAAGAAGAGCCGGAGCTTAGTGCCGAGGATGTATTCGGCAAGGCGGAAGAGCCTGCACCGGAAACGCCCGCTGAACCTGAAGTGGACACAGACAATCCCTTTGCCCAGCTCAAGAAGCTGCAGGAATAGGCCCGCCCTTACCCTGATTTTGAGGCCGTCAGATTGTCGTTGAGCACCAGGCGACCGCCATCCGCATAGAGCGTTTGGCCCGTCATGTAGCTTGCGTCTTCCGAAATTAGAAACTGGGCAATCGAGGCGATCTCATCCGGATCGCCGATCCGCCCCAGCGGCGTGCGTGCAAGAACCCGGCTGCGCGCTTCTGAATTTGCCAATTCCGTTTTCATGAATTCCGTCATAACGCTTCCCGGCCCGATGGCATTCACCCGAATGCCGTGTGGCGCCAAGGATAGCGCCATTACTTTTGTCAGCTGGTTGACGCCCCCTTGAGAGACGGAGAAGGAAGCTTCCTCTGGCGCTGCAACGACCGCATTGATCGACGATATATTGACGATACTGTAAGGCGTTCCGCCGCCATTGTTGAGACCGTCTGCCTGCTCCAGCTGTTCGATCATCTGCTTTGCGATCGCCTGCGCGGTCAAAAAGGCGCCCTTCAGATTGATGCGGATGACTTCATCGAAATCATCTTCTTTCAAAGACAGAAAATCGCTTCGCACACGGAGTGATGCGTTGTTTACCAGCGCATCGATGCGGTGGTAATTGTCCAGCGCTGCCGCAATGAGGTTGTGAACATCCAACCGTTCCCCCACGTCGCAATTGACGAAAACCACATCGCCGCCATTCTCTTTGATATTATCGGTCGCGGATTTGCCGTCCGTTTCGCTCGAATCCGCGATAACGACTTTTGCGCCATTTTTCGCGAAACGCCGGGCACACGCCAAACCAATGCCCGAGGCCCCGCCGGTGACAACCACCACCATTCCAGCAATCGACATGATCACAACCTATCTACAGAGAAGCCAGCTTAGCCCTTCAAACCGGAAGGATAGCCAGCCTCACCTTAATGACTGACCAATAAATGTTCCAGATTGCATCTCCTCAAGAATGGGCCTAGTCTCGCGGCCTTTTCGCCAGCGGTCTTCTCCTGCATGATCACAGATCCTTGGTTTTACGCCGCCGCCATCCCGGCCATATTGCTCACAGGCATCTCTAAAGGTGGCTTTGCGGGCGGTATTGGGATTATTGCCGTGCCCATGATGGCACTTGTGATCCCTCCGGTGCAGGCCGCCGGGATCATGCTGCCCTTGCTGATGGCCATGGACGCCATCGCCACTTGGTCTTACCGCAACAAATGGGACCGCGTGAACTTCGCCACGCTGATGCCAGGCGCCATGGTGGGGATTGCCATCGGCACGCTTTTGGCCAGTACCGTGCCGGATGCAGCGGTCCTCTTGATCATTGGTGGTATTTCCATCGCCTTCGTGCTGAACCATTGGCGGCAGCGAAATCTAGATCGGCCACCCACAAAACCCAACCTTGCCGCCGGCAGTTTTTGGGGCAGCCTTGCCGGGTTCACCAGTTTTGTTGCCCATGCGGGCGCACCGCCGTTTCAAATCTACATGCTGCCGCAAAAGCCGAACAAGACGATCTTCGTGGGGACCAGCGTCATGTTCTTCACCTCACTCAATGTGGTGAAGCTGGTGCCCTATGCCTGGCTTGGCCAGCTTGCCCCCGGCAATCTATGGACATCCGCTGTCTTGCTGCCGCTCGCCCCGATCAGCCTATTGTTGGGCATATGGCTTCACAACATCATTGACGAAAAGCCATTTTTTCGTGTGATCTATATTCTGGTCTTTATCGTGGGCCTCAAGATTACGTGGGATGGGTTGACCGGCCTGATGGCCTAATCCATTCGTGCACAGAAGGAAAGAAGGAAACGACCGATGGGCGCCAACCCCTATGAAATTGATCTGGACAAGAACGAAGCGAACCACCAGGCGCTCTCCCCTCTGTCATTTCTCAGGCGCAATGCCGCGGTCTTTCCGGATCACACGGCCGTCATTCACGGTAAACAAAAACGGACCTATCGTGAGTTCTACGCACGCGCCTGCCAATTAGGGTCGGCCTTGCAGAAGCGCGGTATCGGCCTTGGCGATACGGTGGCCATGATCTGCCCCAACATTCCGGCCATGCTGGAAGCACATTACGGTGTCCCAATGATCGGCGCGGTGATCAATGCCATCAACTACCGTCTCGACGCGGCGGCAATCGCCTTTATCCTCGATCATGGCGAGGCCAAGGTGGTCATTGTGGACAAGGAATTTTCGGCTCTTGCAAAAGAAGCCCTCACCTTGTGCGAAGCCAAGCCATTGGTAATTGGTGTGGATGACCCGGAATATTCCGGGGGCGAAGTCATTGGCGACATAGAGTATGAAGCCTTTATCGCCAACGGCGATCCCGAACTTGATTGGTCTCTGCCTACGGATGAATGGCAAGCCATCGCCCTCAACTATACCTCCGGCACGACGGGTAATCCAAAAGGCGTGGTCTATCACCATCGGGGCGCCTATCTTCTGGCCATGGGCAATGTGGTCACCGCGTCCATGCAGCAACATCCGATCTATCTCTGGACGCTGCCCATGTTCCATTGCAATGGCTGGTGCTTCACATGGTCGTTGAGCGTGCTGGCCGGCACTCATGTGTGCCTGCGGCGCGTCGAGCCGGGCCCCATATTCGAGGCGCTGGCGGAGCACAATGTAACTCATTTGTGCGGAGCGCCCATCGTCATGGGCATGCTGGTCAACGCCACCGATGAAGAGCGCAAACCTTTACCCCACCAAGTCAACTTCTTTACCGCCGCGGCACCACCGCCCGCAGCCGTGATTGCCAAGATTGAAGCGCAAGGATTCTTCATTACGCATCTTTATGGTTTGACGGAAACCTACGGCCCTTCCGTGGTGAATGCCTGGCACCAGGAATGGAATGATCTGCCTGAAGATGAAAGAGCACGCGTAAAGGCCCGTCAGGGTGTGCCATACGAAGTGCTTGAGGAATTATCCATACGCGACCCTGAAACCATGGCGCCTGTCCCCAAAGACGGCGAAACCATGGGCGAAGTCATGTTCCGCGGCAACGTGGTGATGAAGGGTTACCTCAAAAACTCCAAAGCCACCCAGGAAGCTTTCGCGGATGGCTGGTTCCATTCCGGCGATTTAGGGGTTTGGCATAAGGACGGCTATATCCAGCTTAAAGACCGCTCGAAGGACATTATCATTTCCGGCGGCGAGAACATCTCATCCATCGAAGTGGAAGACACACTGTACAAGCACCCGTCCATTCAAGCGGCAGCGGTCGTGGCGCGGCCCGACGAGAAATGGGGTGAAACACCCGTGGCCTTCATTGAGGCAAAACCGGGTGCGGATGATCTAAATGAAGATGTGGTGATCGCATTCTGCCGCGACAACCTTGCGCATTACAAATGTCCGCGCACGGTTGTTTTCACGGAGCTGCCCAAAACGTCCACCGGCAAGATCCAAAAGTTCAAATTACGGGATCGTGCGCAAAATATGTAATTGCGCACAATCTTCCGTACACGAACCTTAGAGGAATCGCCTCGGCGTTTTGTTCAGTCTGTCGGTATTGTCGGGGCTAGTGTCGCGTTTCGCTTCGCAATCGTTCAAGTTCTTCCTTGAGGCGCAGCTTTTCGCGTTTGAGGGCTGAGATTTGGAGTGTATCGGAACCGGGATTTTGGATCTCAGTTTCGATCGCGAGATCTAGTTGTCTATGCTTTTCTTGAAGTTCGGCAATATGCGCCTCTACGGCCATGCTTGTCCTCCATCCAGTTGGACGTTTATTAGAGCACCGCATTGGACGCCTGTCATCCCCGAATAGACTTTTGACAGAAAATTTTACTGATACGCCTTGCTATTTTTAGTCATTCCAAGCAACAAATTGGCCGTTTTCTGCGGTAAAAACTGGCCAAATTCGTCGACAGGACAGAGGGTTAGCAAGCGCAATAGATCCCTTACGGATTATATATCCGCGAGCGAATCGCTCCATTTCAACCATTAGATTTTGAGCGAATTATTTCACTTTGCCTTAGCCGAAAATGGCGTACATCGACCGGCTAATTTGCTTAGATTTTGTTCACATCGAGCGCCAAGTTGCAGACCAATCAGGCAGGCTTTTCAACCGCCTTTGTGTTATACTTTTTCCGATCAAAAACACCGGCCTTCTTGACCAGGGGCAAGGTCCATTTCACCGTCCGGCGTATTTGGCGGAAACTATTGAAACAATGATTTCTGAGCCGCCACGCAAAAACAAACGAAATACATGATTGACGAGCGCGAAAAAGCCAAACAGGAAAAACTGCTTCAACTGAGGCAGGAACACCGGGATCTGGATGATGCTATCTCTGCGCTCGTTCAGTCCGGCAGCGCGGACATGCTGCAAATCCAACGGCTTAAGAAAAAGAAATTGATGTTGCGTGACGAGATTCAACGCATCGAAGACGATATCGTCCCCGACATAATCGCGTAGCGAGGCTCGGCTCAGCCTTTTTCTTTCATGGATTTTTTGCGTTCATACATGTCGCGGTCGGCCTTGGCCATCGCTTCATCGGCGTCTTCGCCGGGATTGAACGCATAAAGCCCATAGGCAACGGAAAGCTGCAACTTCTTGCCTTCCCAGGTCGCGGGATTGCGTTGGATGACCTGGGCCAATGTTTCGGCTTTCTTGCGTCCCGCTTCTTCCTTCGCATTGGGCAAAATGACGCCGAACTCATCGCCGCCCAAACGTCCGACCACATCGGATTCACGCACATTGCGAATCAGCAGATCGCCCACATGCATCAGGACAGCATCGCCCGCCGCATGGCCCAGCGAATCGTTAATGGTCTTAAGATCATTCAAATCGAGATAGATGATGCTTGCGGGCATCCCGTATCGATCGGAAAAAGAAATCAAACGCGTGAGTTCCCGCACAAATGCCCGGCGGTTCCGAACAGGCACCAACGGGTCCCGATCGGCGAATTCTTCAAGCTCTTCGATTCTTTCGCGCGCGGATTGGATTTCCCGGCGAAGCGAATCAACCTCAGACATGAGGGTCATGATCGCGTCGCGCACTTTCGGGGTCAGTTCGGCTTCGGGAATACCCATGATGGAGGCTGAATCAGTCACGGGGGCAGCGGACGCCGCGCGCTGATAGGCGCCATTTCTTGGCGCAGGCCGCACCGGGCGTATAGCACCGACCGGCTTCGAATCACCTACTTTCATGAGACCGATGACCTTCCCGCTTACTTGGCACCGCCTTTGGCCTTAACCTATGGTCTTAAAAGTTAAACAAAAATAAACCATACGCCCAATGCCCCGCGTTCACAGGGCCGTTAGACTTGTTATATAGTGCGCGTTTTCCGTTTGGCCCTCAACGGGCCCGCATTCCGGCAATTATAATGAATACACCAAACGCGCAGGTCGCCATCGCCATGGGAAGCCAGTCCGACTGGCCGACACTGAACCATGCGGCAACAATTCTTAATGAACTCGAAATTTGTTATGACAGCAAAATCGTGTCGGCACACCGCACGCCGGACAGGTTGTTCGAGTTCGCGAAATCCGCGAAAAGCAAAGGGTACAAGGTCATTGTTGCAGGCGCCGGCGGAGCCGCGCATCTGCCAGGAATGATTGCATCCTTGACACCATTGCCGGTGCTTGGCGTCCCCATTCAAAGCAAGGCGCTTAGCGGCATGGACAGCCTGCTCTCGATCGTTCAAATGCCGGGCGGCATTCCGGTGGGCACGCTTGCGATCGGCGACGCAGGCGCGCGAAACGCGGCTTTGTTGGCGGCATCCATCTTGGCGTTGTCGGATGAAGCTTTGGCCAAACGTCTGGACGATTTTCGCGCGGCTCAGACCGCATCGGTCGCAGACAGTCCCACCTCCCAACCGCAAGAAAAGGCTTAAGACATGAGCCATCCGGATTCGATTGCACCCGGCGGCATTGTCGGCATTCTTGGCGGCGGTCAGCTGGGCCGGATGATTGCCATGGCTGCGTCCCGGCTGGGTTTCAAAACACATATCTATTGCCCGGAGGAAGATGCGCCGGCGCGTCAGGTGGCCTATCAATGGACCGTTGGGGCGTATGAAGATATTCCGCGGCTGGAAGAGTTCGCCGCCGCGAGCGACGTGGTGACCTACGAGTTTGAAAACATTCCTGCTGAGACCGCGAAAATCCTCGCAAAGCGAACCTTGGTCCGCCCGAGTCCCTCCGCCCTTGAGATTGCGCAAGACCGGGAGCTGGAGCGAAAGTTCCTAAGCCGCATCGGCGTCCCTGTAAGCCCGTATCATGCCGTCAGCACACGTCAGGAACTAGATAGGGCCATTGACGCCATTTCCCTTCCAGCCGTCCTCAAAACACGGCGCGGTGGATATGACGGCAAGGGACAAGCGGTCATACGCAAAAAGGAAGACGCGGATGCAGCTTGGGAGGCCGTGAAGGGCGTCCCCTCCATCCTTGAAAAGTTTATTCCATTCAAAAAAGAGATCTCGGTCATCATTGCCCGCGGCCAAGATGGTCAGTATGCGGCGTTTGATCCTTCTGAAAACCGTCACAGAGATCATATCCTGCATCAGTCGCTGGTTCCTTGCGACGAACCCGAATCAACTTTGGTGGCCGCCCATCAACATGCGATTCGCATTGCGGAGGCGTTGGACTATGTGGGGATCATGGCGATCGAGATGTTTGTCCTCGAAGACGGCTCGCTCGACCCGTTGATGATCAACGAAATCGCCCCGCGTGTGCACAATTCAGGGCACTGGACCATTGACGCCTGTCACGTAAGCCAGTTTGAACAACACATTCGCGCAATTTGCGGCTGGCCGCTCGGCACCAGCGCGCGCCATTCTGACGCCCTTATGCAGAATCTGATCGGCGAAGAGGTGATGGAATGGCGGACTTTCATGACAAAACCGCAATTGTGTCTGCACCTATACGGGAAGAATCCGCCAAGGCCCGGACGAAAAATGGGCCATTTCACTAGGCTTTTGCCTCTGGGAACCAGTCGTTTGCAAATAAATCCCGACACCTTAAAAAAACAATCATAAAAAAACTGAATAAAATCTTGAAAATTGCTCTGTGGCAGTGCACCATTTTTAGGTATTTCCGTACTGAAATACTTAACTTCTACTTTCTTGGAAAAGTGACTGGGGTGCCTTCTTTCAACCTATGGGAGAGGGCTATATTGCCAAAAAAATAGGGGCAGCTGGCCGAGAACACAGCCTAAACTGGCAACTCGACCGGCAAGAACAACCGTTATGGATATGCTGGAACAACCACTAATGACCGTTCACGAGACGGCCGAAGTGCTCAAAGTCAAAGAAAGCACGGTGCGGTCCTGGATTCGTGAAAAGAAGCTGCGCGCCATTAAATTCGGCCGGGAATGGCGAATCGCAGTGATCGATCTCGAATCATTCTTGAACGAGAACGCCAACAAATAGCCTTCACCGGCGTTCAAAATGTGGGTGGCTTCAAAAACGGCGGCTGGGATAGCGTAACGCCCCCAGCAAGGATGCGGCAGACGGCAGCCGGTCCGTGACGTTTTTTATGCCTGCTTTGACCTTTTCGATCTGCATGACATCAGCTATGCGCCGGTCGAGAAACGCCCAAGTTTTGCTATCGTCTTCCGTTCGGTCATCGAACCAAATCAACAGGACGGAAGCGTAGACGCCTGCCAGAATGGCGCGCTTGGTGTAAAAGTTGAAGTCGGCGGACGTATCGCCAATACCATGCCAAATCGCATCTACGGTGCGGTACAAAGCCTGTGTGCCCAAAGGCGCGTAAAAGGGCAGCGAAAACAAAGCTGCTGCACGACGCGCGGCCTCGCGATGGTCCGCCATCAATTCAATACGTGTACGGACAGCGAACGTAACGCGCTCGCGCACACGCATACTGGACAGATCCGATTCCTGAATCTTCTCCATGAAAGCCCGGTCAAGCCGGCTTGAGTAATGCATGACCGCATCGATTTCGCCGCCAGGAAATGCCATGCGCAACAAGGCATGATCAATTTCCGCTTCCTTTGCCGCCTCGTTCAGGGCACGGCTGCTCCATCCATCGAACGGCACATTCGGCAACATTCGTTCGACAATGTCATCTCTGATCTTATCGAGCTTCTTCTCTTCCATAGCTTTGTCCTTATCCGCTGCTTGCACCGGCATTGCCGCTTTCGGCGTTTTGGGCTGCAATCAGATGTTTGAATTCCGTTTCGAAAACAAGTTTGGTCATGTCCCGCATACGCTGCGGATACAAAATGCCGTCGAGGTGGTCGCATTCATGCAGGACCACGCGGGCATGAAAGCCCCGGGCCTTCCGTTCGATGCGATTGCCGCCCAGATCGAAGCCTGTGTAAGACAGTTGCAGAGGCCGCGGGACCAAACCTCTCAGTCCCGGCACGGAAAGACAGCCTTCCCACCCGTCTTCCGTCGTTTCCGTGTGGAGGGTGATTTCGGGATTGATCAGGATGGTCAACGGGGCCGTCTCATCATACCCCTCTGCTCCATCCGGATTGACGGCAGCTTCAGGGGGCGCTTGGAAAATCACGATCCGCCGCGATTCATAGACTTGCGGTGCCGCAAGACCCGCCCCGTCCGCATCGATCATGGTTTCGATCATGTCCTCCACCAGCGCCCGCACTTGGGGCGACGTTGGGTCAGGGACCGGTTCGGCGGTCTTTCGTAGGATTGGGTGCCCCATCCGGGCGATTTTTCGGATTGCCATGCCACCAATATGGAAAGCAGGAGCAGAGCTGTAAAGGCAGCCCCCTTACCTGTTCTTAAGGAAATCCGGGGCTTTATATGCGCCAAATTGACCCAAAAAGCGGCTCAAACAGGGTATTCCCCATCTGGACAGGGGGCCGCCGCTCTGATACACACTGCCGCTCGGGCCGGGCTTGAACCGGCCTTATTCTATTTATTGGCCAGATTTTGCCGGAAGAGGTGTCTCTTGCAGATTGTCGTTCGTGATAACAATGTGGATCAAGCGCTGAAGGCGCTGAAGAAGAAAATGCAGCGCGAAGGCATTTTCCGCGAAATGAAACTCCGCAATCACTATGAGAAGCCTTCTGAGAAGCGTGCACGCGAGAAGGCGGAAGCCATTCGCCGCTCACGGAAACTGGCCCGTAAACGCGCTCAGCGCGAAGGTATGCTGCCAGGCCGCAAGTAAGGGACCGGCAGGTTACAAAAAAAGGCGGGAGATCTTCTCCCGCCTTTTTTTGTTGTCTGATCCCAACGCTGCCTCTTCCCCATCAAGCCTCGATCCGATTGCTCACCTCCACCAGATTACCGTCCGGGTCATGGAAGTAGACAGACAAAAGCGTGCCCACAGCACCGGTCCGTTCGCCGGGACCATCGACAATTTCCACATTGTTTGCCTGCAAATGTTCCACCACTCGAGATATTGGGTCTTCCGTTAGTAAACAAAAATTGCCGCTGCCAGGCAGAGTGCCACGCGCTATCTCCGGAACATTGGCCGCATCCTGGATACTGATTTTCACGCTGCCGAAATGAAGCGACCATTTGCCGGCGCGCTCTTCCCGCGCCTCCATGCCCAGGACCCGCTCGTAGAAACGCAGGGTTGCCGACACATCCTTTGTGCACAGCACGATGTGATCAAAACCAGAGATTTTCATTGGCGAAGGTTAACACGGGCGGCCAGGCAAATGACAGAAAGGGCGGGAGAAATCTCCCGCCCTTTTTTGAGCTGATGGCTAGGAAACGATGCAATCGTCAGCCTAGAAAGACTTCACGACCTCTTCGACCATCTTTTTCGCGTCCGAGAACAGCATCATGGTGTTGTCCCGGAAGAAGAGTTCGTTCTCCACGCCCGCATAACCGGAGCCCATACCGCGTTTTACGAATAAAACTGTCTGAGCGCGTTCCACATCCAAAATCGGCATGCCGAAAATCGGGCTTTGGGGATCGGTTTTGGCCGCTGGATTGGTCACGTCATTCGCGCCAATAACAAAGGCCACATCGGCTTGCGCAAACTCGCTGTTGATGTCTTCCAGTTCGAAGACCTCATCATACGGAACATTCGCTTCCGCCAGCAGCACGTTCATATGGCCCGGCATGCGGCCGGCAACCGGGTGAATGGCATAAGAAACCTTCACGCCCTCGGCCTTCAAGCTGTCGGCCATTTCCCGCAGGGCATGCTGAGCTTGAGCCACAGCCATGCCGTAGCCCGGCACGATGATCACAGAGCTTGCATTCTTCATAATGAAGGCAGCATCGTCGGCACTGCCCTGCTTGATGGGACGGGTTTCTTGAACGCCGCCTGCGGGGCCAGCGGTCTCACCACCAAAACCACCCAAGATCACATTGAAGAACGACCGGTTCATGCCCTTACACATGATGTAAGAGAGAATAGCGCCTGAAGACCCCACCAATGCGCCCGTGATAATGAGCGCAATATTTTCGAGGGTGAAGCCAATGCCCGCGGCCGCCCAACCGGAATAAGAGTTCAGCATGGACACCACCACCGGCATGTCGGCGCCACCGATGGGGATAATGATCAACACACCAATGAGCAGCGCCAAAACGGTCAGCGCCCAGAAAGCGCTATAGCTTTCCGTCATGCAGAAATAGGCAATGAGCCCCACCATGACCAAGCCGATAAGTGCATTCAACGGATGCTGCATCGGGAACACTGTTGGGGCACCGGAAACGAGCCCCTGAAGCTTCGTGAACGCCACAATGGAGCCGGTAAAGGTGATGGCGCCAATGGCCACCCCTAACGACATCTCGATCTTACTGGCGAGCTTCAAGGCCCCTACACTGCCGATGCCATAGGCTTCCGGCGCATAAAGGGCCGCCGCCGCCACCAGCACCGCGGCCAGACCCACAAGGCTGTGAAAGGCAGCCACCAATTGCGGCATGGCGGTCATGGCGATGCGCTGAGCGATAACGGCACCGATGCCGCCGCCGATGAGGCCACCGCCGATAATCATGCCCCAGGTCAAGCCGTCTTGAATGTTGGCCACCATAAGCGTGGTGACCACGGCAATGACCATGCCGATCATGCCTTGCATGTTCCCGGTGCGGGACGATTCCGGCGAGGACAGGCCTCTCAAGGCCAGAATGAATAGAATGCCCGATATGAGATAGAGGATGGTTGCGAGATTGGGATCCACCGTGACCACTCCTTATTTTTGTTTTTTCTTGTACATGGCCAACATGCGCTGGGTGACCAGGAAGCCGCCGAAGATGTTCACGGATGCCAAAATCACCGCAAAGAACCCAAGCCATTTTGAAATGGTCGCGCCCTGCGCCCCTTCGCCCGGTACAATCTCGACGCCCACAGCGATGAGCGCACCAACGACGATCACGGAAGAAATAGCGTTTGTTACCGCCATCAACGGTGTATGAAGCGCGGGTGTCACACTCCACACCACGTAGTAGCCAACGAAAATAGCGAGCACGAAAATCGCTATTCGATACGTAAACGGATCAATGATTGCTGCGTGTTCCATCGCGGTCTCTTTCAGATCGATGCAAAAATTCGACTATTGGAATTGGGGATGAATGACGGCGCCCTCTTTGGTCAGGGCCGTGCCGGTGATGATCTCATCTTCCCAATCGATCGACAGTTGCTTGGTTTCCCCGTCAACCAGCGGGCTAATGAAATTCAGCAGATTGCGGGAATAAAGCGACGACGCGTCTGCCGACAAACGTCCCGGGACATTCTTATGTCCGACGATTTTGACGCCATGTGCTTCGACAATCTCTCCCGGCTTGGACAGCGGACAGTTCCCGCCCTGCTCCACCGCCAGATCGATAATCACAGAACCCGGTTTCATCGATTTGACCATTTCTTCCGTGATCAGAACCGGGGCAGGACGTCCTGGGATAAGCGCCGTGCAAATCGCGATGTCTTGCTTCTTGAGGGTCTCGGCAATGAGCTCGGCCTGGGCCTTCTTGTATTCCTCGCTCATTTCCTTCGCATAGCCGCCGGAGGTTTCCGCTTCCTTGGTCTCTTCGCTTTCGACCATGACAAACGTGCCGCCTAAGCTTTCCACCTGTTCTTTTGCCGCCGGGCGCACATCCGTCGCACTCACCACGGCGCCAAGGCGCTTCGCCGTCGCGATCGCTTGCAAGCCCGCAACACCGGCGCCCATCACCATCACTTTGGCCGGCGCCACCGTGCCGGCAGCAGTCATCATCATGGGCATCGCCCGGTGAAAGATCGCGCAGGCATCAAGAACGGCTTTATATCCGGCCAAGTTCGATTGAGACGACAGCACATCCATGGATTGGGCACGCGTGATCCGCGGCATCAATTCCATTGCAAACGCCGCCACACCGGCCTTCGCATATTTTTGAAGGCCCTCTGCGTCTTTGTACGGATTCAAAATAGCGACCAGAATAGCACCGGACTTGATATGTCCTAGCTCTTCATCCGTGGGCGCTCTTACCTTGAAAACAAGATCAGCATCTTTGAGGGTTTCTGCAGCGGAACCAGCGATTGTCGCGCCCGCCTCTTTGTAGTCATTGTCCGGAATATAGGACTCTTGACCGGCGCCTGCTTCGACAATTACGTCGAAACCCAGTCCAACCAGTTTCTTGACCGTATCCGGCACCGCGGCAACACGGGTTTCGTTGTCCGATCGTTCTTTTGGAACCGCAAGCTTCATAGATGACGCCCCTTGCAATCTTGTTTTCTCTTTGCATTTCCCACCGGAGCACCAAGTGTTCTGTGTTCCCGGCAACGGTTACTGATTACAGCGGCGCGCCTGAATGGCGCTTCCGCATTGCAAACCATGCAACATAGATGCGCCCATCGGGGCGTACTACCCGCATTTTCGCAACAAATGAATGCAGAGCCACAACGGCCTGCCAATTTCCCTAGAGGAGGAAGATTGCCATGGCCACCAGGATTACCACGACAGCGCCGCCGGACCATTTGGTCAGCGTCATGAACGCATCATAGGTTTCCTGCTTCGGCGCGGCGTCCATGACTTCCGGCTTTACGATTTTCTCTTTCATGACGGGCCCTAGAATTTCAACCAAACTGCACGGAGGCGGACTATATCAACAATCTTCACCCCGGCAAGTCCGCCTTCGGCAAATATGACAAATCCGTTTCAGGGTTGAGCCAAAACGTCGCACCTGCCGTTTAGACCGGCAGGGGCACCTGGCATTTCTGCAAAACCTGGGTTTGGCGTGCACGCAGCGTTTCCACCTCAAACCCCTCAATAGCGGCGTTGAACAGTTCGAAGAAGTTCAATTCCGCATCCAGGTGCAGAAAGACGGCCCCAAGGCCAATGGCGGCCCTGTCCATGAAGACAAACTCCCGCGGCGGCGTGACGGGTCCAAGCTCTTTGAGACGCTTGCGCACTTCGAAGGCCTGTTTTCGTCCATAGTCGGATGGTTTGACCCCGTCTGCGATCGTCCGCACACGGTCATCCAGCAGCGGACCGTAGATGAAACCGGACCAAATGTTGAGCGTTTCGATCAGCTCCTTGCTGAGATTACGAAACCCCCATGTCTCGTATGCATGAACCGCCATGTCGTGATCATCATGCAGCAGCGCGCGGTAAAGGCTCACAACACCCATGACAAATTCCGGCCGGAAGATACGGATGCAGCCAAAATCGAGCAGATTAATGCCGTGATCCGGCCGGACCGCATAATTGCCAAGATGGGGATCGCCATGGATCGCCCCATAATGGCTGAACGGAAACCACCATGCATGGAACATGGCGGTGGCGATTCGGTTACGGATGTCGGGGGCCGCGTCCTTGAATTCCAAGATCGGGCGCCCTTCCAGCCAGTTCATGGTCAAAAGGCGTCCCGTGGAGAGCTCATCATAGACGTCCGGCACTTCTATAAGGTCGTTGTCAGCGAGGATGGTTCGATAGAGCGCCATGTGCGCTGCTTCCAACTCATAATCGAGTTCTTCCCGAAGCCGGGCGCCAATCTCCTCCGCTATCTCTCCGGTATCGATGGATCTGTCCATACGCCGGTGAATGGAGAAGAGCAGGTTGAGCTGGTTGAGATCCGCTTCAACGGCGGACTGCATGTCAGGGTACTGAAGTTTACAGGCCAACGGCGTGCCATCCGGATGAACTGCCCGATGCACTTGGCCAAGAGAGGCAGCCGCTGCGGCCTCCTTTTCAAAAGATTGGAATTTGTCCTGCCAGCCTTTGCCCAGTTCCGCCGCCATGCGCCGTTTGACAAACGGCCACCCCATGGGGGGCGCATTGGTCTGGAGCTCAGCAAGCTGACTTGCGAATTCTTCCGGCAGGGCATCAGGAATCGTTGCCATCATCTGAGCAACTTTCATGATCGGCCCTTTGAGCCCACCAAGCGCTGCCTTCAGCTCTCCGGCGTAGCGGTCATTGTCTTGGCCGCTGCCCAGCAGCATATTGCCCGCATACTTCACCGCAAGGCCGCCGACACCGGCGGACACTTTCGCGTACCGCTTAACGCGGCCCCCTACATTATTGTCTTCGCGTGACTTGCTCACCCGGCGCCTCAGCTATCCGTTGGACCTATTCGACCGCTTCGCCATCCTTTTCGGATTTGCTCGGCAGCCGCCTAATTAAGATGTCACCATTTTCCAAAACTTCAGGAGCGGCATATTGCGGCAGATTGTCGACCAGCATGCGCAATGCGGCGATCAGATGTTCGGCGGCCTCCACCGCGGACTTAGCGGCTTCGTCCAGTTCCTGTGCAACTTCCTCGGATGGTTTCTGCTCTTCCGCCACAACCGGCGCGGCAAGGCACAAGAAACCAATCGTTAAGCATGTTCGGCAGGTAACCTTCAGGAAACGGGAATGTTGCACCATCTCACCTCTCTCTAAGATCCGTCGGATACTGGGCGAAAACCCTAGCATTGTTGGAGATGAGCGCGCCACACGGCCCGTGCAATTTCCATATGCCCCACTTAAGCGCGTTTTTACCAATGTGCTCCATTATGGCTCAGTCGCGGCAGGCAGGGCGGACCCGTTCAGACTTTATTAGCCAACCGCGATACCGAAATTTCAGTTGATGCGTAACGAGGCGCCTAATGGCACAGCTAATTCTTATTGTGGACGATGACCCAACCCAGCGTCGTTTGCTGGAATCACTGGCGAACCGGTTTGGATATCGCACCATCTTGGCGGAAGGCGGGAAAGAAGCGCTTGAGCTGCTCGATGGGCCGCAAGGCGTCGAAATCAGCCTGGTTTTGCTGGACCTCGTGATGCCCCAGATGGGCGGCATCGAAGTGCTGGAACAGATAAAGCCGAAGCGCCCTTCCTTGCCGGTCATCGTTCTGACGGCGCAGGGTGGCATTGATACGGTGGTCGGTGCCATGCGCGCCGGCGCCGATGACTTCATCGTCAAACCGGCGAGCCCCGAACGGCTGCAGGTGTCTATCCAGAATGCTCTGAAGCTGACAGCATTGACCGGCGAGATCACACGCCTCACGAAACGCATAGACGGCCGAATGGGTTTTAAAGACCTGATCGCCAAGGGCCCCGCCATGCAGCAGGTCATCCGCCTTGGCAAGCGCGCGGCGTCTTCAACTATTCCGATTTTGATTGAGGGCGAAAGCGGTGTCGGTAAAGAAGTCATCGCCCGTTCGATCCAGGGTGAAAGCGACCGCTCCGGCAAACCGTTCGTCACCGTGAACTGCGGTGCCATTCCGGAAAATCTGGTGGAGAGCATTCTTTTCGGTCACGAAAAAGGCGCCTTCACCGGCGCCAACGACAAACATGCCGGTAAGTTCCAAGAGGCCAATGGCGGCACCTTGTTCTTGGACGAAATCGGCGAATTGCCCCTCGACATACAGGTCAAACTGTTACGCGCTTTGCAAGAAGGCGAAGTGGATCCGATCGGCTCGAAACGCCCGGTCAAAGTGGATATCCGCCTCATCAGCGCGACCAACCGAAATCTTCTGGAACTGGCGGAGCGCGGAGACTTCCGCGAAGACTTGTATTACCGGCTGAACGTCTTCCCCATCTATGTGCCGCCGCTGCGCGAGCGTCCGGACGACATCGAAGATCTGGTCAATCACTTCATCGCCAAGATCGCCGGTGAGGAAGGCAAGAAGGTCGTGGGGATCACGCGCGAAGCGCTCGACCTGCTGACCCAATACAATTGGCCGGGCAATGTGCGTCAGCTTGAGAACACGATCTTCCGCGCCGTGGTCTTGTGCGACAGCAGTGCGCTGGAACCGGAAGACTTCCCACAAATCATCGGGAATATGCCAACACCGCAACTTAATCCGTTTACGGATTCATCCATCGAGCTGCGAAACGAAAGCACACCACAACAGTCCATCGGATCGCCTGTAATACCGGCTGCCCCGGAACCTGTGCGCGACAGCGTCATCCTTGCGCAGCCACAAGCAGCAGCATCGAGGAACCCCTTCGATATCACCGCAACCAACCCGGAAGGTCACTTGCGGAAGCTAGAAGAGGTTGAGGGTGAAATGATCCGTATGGCAATCGAACGCTATAGCGGCCATATGACGGAAGTGGCACGGCGGCTGGGAATCGGACGGTCGACGCTGTACCGCAAGGTACGGGATCTGGGCCTGGAAGCGCGAACCGGCACTGAATAGTCTCGCGCCGGGAACTGGGAAATTCTGGTCGGTGGCTTTGTTTTGATCTGCCCAACCATCCCACCCCCCCAATGTCAGCCTTTGGGGGAGTGGGATGGTCAAGTCAACTAATCAAGCGCGACCGGGATAAGCGATAGAGACGAGGTCGTCGCAAGCACCGCAGCTACATTCCCAATGCGTGGATGTAGAGATCCAAGATTGCTTCCTGCTCTTGGCGTTCCGCCGTATCAAGCTTTCGCAAGCGGACCACTTGGCGCATGATCTTGGGATCAAACCCGTTCCCTTTGGCTTCCGCATAGACTTCCCGAATGTCCGCCGCCAACGCCGCCTTTTCTTCTTCCAAGCGCTCGATGCGCTGAATGAGAGACCGCAACTGATCTTGCGCAATGCCGCCTGTTTTGGCCGACTTCGTGTCTTTTTCGATCGCCTCTTGCGTCGCCATGATGGTCTGTCCTGCCCCTGAGATGCCGGTTTGATACTGTGAGGGCGGCGACCCTATGCGGCCCGCCGTCAAATTGCAACGAAATTCGTATTCGCCGATTGCTCTTTATACTGATTAATTACCCGTGCTCTTTTTGAGCGTCTTTGAACCGGGCCATTTTTTCAGGCGGAACTTCTTTTTGGTATTTATCTTTCCATTCACCGGGGGGCATTCCATAGACGTGCTCGCGTGCGTCGTCTTTTGAGAGGTCTATTCCTTTGTCGGCGGCCGCTTCACGATACCAATCGCCCAGACAGTTACGGCAGAATCCCGCGAGAATCATAAGATCGATGTTCTGCACATCGGTCCGGTTGCGTAAGTGAGAGACAAGCCGGCGAAAAGCAGCGGCTTCCAATTCCGTTTGTGTTTGATCGTCCATCACGTCTCTCCTTTCACGGGCGCTATGACGTCGAAAAATCCTGATGGGGCATCTTCCAACGCCGTTTTGAGGGCATCAAACAATATGTTTGACCATTTTGCGACCCCTTCAGTGTCCGATATGAGGTCTTGGCGAATTTCAATCAAGACATGCGCGATTCCCCGGCTGGTGCCGTGGCGGTAAAGACAGTCCCCATGAAGCCGCCCGGTATAGGGTTCGTTATCCCCCACCAGCAGAGGCGCTTGCGTCTCAAGCGCATTTTTGAGGCGCTTGAATATCCGGTCATCGCGATCCCATAACAGGCCGATTTTCCAAGGCCGCTCTTGACCACGCCACTGCGGCGTAAAGCTGTGAATAGATAGAATTTTAGGTGCATGCCCAGCGGCCTCGATACGGTCCAGCGCCTGGCTGACCGCTCCATCATATGGTTTGTAGAACCGGTCTATGCGCGCTTGAGCGTCTGTGTCGGTGAGGTGGCGGTTGCCGGGGATGATTGCCCCGTCCGACAGCTTCATGATGAGCGTCGGGTCATCGAGCCCCCGATTGAGGTCAATAACCAAGCGGGAGACGCCGTTCAGGATAGCTTGTGCCCCAAGCCTATCCGCCAGGCGCCGTGTGACCTCTGCCGCGCCAATATCGTAGGCAATATGTCGTGACAGCTGGTCCCGCGGCAGCCCTAATCCCTCAAGGTCGTCGGGTATCCAATTGGATGCGTGATCGCAAATCAGCAAGACATCGGACCGGCCGTTTGCCTCGATTTGCTCGACCTTTCCTTTCATGGCGGCTGCACGGCCATGATTTGACTCGAAATTTGATCGCTTCACCACTTTTCCGCTTAACAAAATTGTCTGGATTGGGTTGTTATATACATCGCTGAGGTGAGTCGCCCGTTGCGGCAACAACCTCCACCCCCCTCTAAAGGATTACAGATTATCTCTATGACACGGCGACGCCAAAGAAGTGTCAAAATCATTGCGACACTGGGCCCCTCCTCCAACGATGTGAATATGATCGAACGCCTGTTTCGGGCGGGCGCCGATGTGTTCCGCATCAATATGAGCCATTCGAGCCATGACGATCTGACCGATCGCGTGAGCATGATCCGCGAGGTTGAGAAACGTACCGAACGTCCCATTGGCATTCTAATGGACCTGCAGGGCCCCAAATTGCGCATTGGGAAGTTTGCAAATGGCGCGATCACGTTGAACGCAGGCGACACGTTTCACCTGGACCTCGACGACAAGCCGGGCGATCAGAAAAGAGTTTGCCTGCCCCATCCGGAAATTTTCTCGGTCTTGGAAAGCGATGACCACATCCTGCTGGACGACGGCCGGATCCGCCTTCGGGTCGACACGCGCGAACACGACCACGCCAAAACCACCGTGATCTATGGCGGCAAGCTGTCCGACCGAAAGGGTGTCAATCTGCCGGACACGATTCTGCCCCTGCGAGCCATGACCGACAAAGACCGTGCGGATTTGGACCACGGGTTGTCCCTGGGCATCGACTGGGTGGCCCTTTCTTTTGTTCAGCATCCGGACGATTTAGCTGATGCGCGCAAAGCCATGGGCGGCAAAGCGGCCTTGATGGCGAAAATCGAAAAACCATCCGCCCTTCAATATCTCGACGAAATCATCGAACTCAGCGACGGGCTCATGGTGGCGCGCGGCGATCTGGGCGTCGAAGTTCCGGTGGAAGAAGTGCCGGGGCGGCAAAAGCAGCTCACCCGGCGGGCCCGGGCCACGGGCAAGCCCGTGGTGGTGGCAACCCAGATGTTGGAATCCATGATCACGTCGCCCACCCCCACCCGGGCAGAGGTATCGGATGTCGCCACCGCCGTTTTCGAGGGGGCGGACGCCGTTATGTTGTCGGCCGAATCCGCAGCCGGTCAGTATCCGGAGGAAGCCGTGGCCATGATGGACCGTGTCGCCCGCCAAGTGGAAAGCGATACGAACTACAGGTCCATTCTCGATGCGCAACGTCCGGGCCCGGAAGCAACCTCCGCCGACGCCATTACGCAAGCCGCCCGCCAGGTCGCGGAGACATTGGGCGTGGCCTCCATCGTTTGCTACACGAATTCTGGATCGACAGGTTTGCGCGCCGCCCGCGAACGGCCCGGTGTGCCCATTGTCTCCCTATCGCCGGTGGAAACCATCGCCCGGCGCCTTTCCATCGTTTGGGGGCTTCATTGCGTTCTGACGGAAGATGCCATTGACCTGGACGATATGGTCGATCGGGCCTGCCGCATCGCCTTCCAGGAAGGAGCGGCAGAACGGGGCGAACGGGTGATCATCACAGCTGGGGTGCCCTTCGGAACACCGGGGGCCACAAACCTCTTGCGGATCGCCCGTGTGGGAGATCCGCGCCAATTAATGATCGATTAACACCGCGCTCATCTTTTCCGTCGATCGCTCAAATTTTAGCAAGCATCCTAACGCTCCGTTTCGCATTCCCTGGTTAAATCCGGGCATCACAAAGTTGCGTCGAACGGTCGTTAAAAATGAGGAAATTCCTCGATAAGTTTGCGGATCTGCCTTGGGCAGAATGGAACGATCAGGCGCAAGACCTTCTGCGCAATGTTGCCAGGCGCATCACGTCTCTCGCCGAAGAAGAACGCCCAAACGCGGAAGAATACATTCGCAATTTCGTATTCCCCGTGAGCGGTTATGTGATGGCCTTCATCGCCCTTGGCGTGCCGGTCTATCTGATGCTGTTTCAGGCGCCGCTCTTCGGCATCATTGCGTTCGTAACGCTTTGCCTGCTGGTATGGTTGCCGCGCCTGAGCCAAGGTGTGCGCCGCTCCTACATACAATGTGGCCTTAGCATCCTTTATGTAGTGACCATCGGGCTCGGCCTTCCCAAGGCAAACTATTTCTTTCAAACCGAGGGCTGCACTTATGCGGCCACCCACGCGCAGTTCGGCCATCTCACGTCGCTTGACGATCCCCGTCTTTCAGACGACCAGCGCGCTTGGGCACGCCGTGTGGTCAGCCTGGTCGAACCGGAATGGTCCCAGTCCGATTTGCCGCCGCTCAGCCCACTGATTGTCGCAAACATGATTGTTCATTCGCCGCTTCTGGTTTGGGAGCTGCAATGGAACGGACAGGGCAACACGCCGGAAATGGGTCTGCATCAAGCCAAGAGCGCTTATGCGGGTATGCATTTCGATACGCGCGTGGTGTGTGCTCTCTATGACCGGACCGACCGCACCCGCTCGGCCTCGTTCACAAGCCCGGATCTGAATCGCATTAAGAAAACCACGGATGCCGCGATTGGTCTTATTCTGCCGGCGCTTGCAGAAACGCGGCAGGCGACGCCGCTGCGGGCAGCAACGCTTCGATCTCAGCCACAACAATCTGAGGCCGAACATGATGAGGCATATGACCAACCCCCTCAAACGTCACCAGTTTCGAATGCGGCACTTGTTCATGAAGCGCCTTAGAATGAATCTTCGGGCTAACCGTTCCATCTTTCAGACCCGTGATGATCGTCATCGGGATAGCGATGTCATCATAGCGCTGGCTTTGCTCCGCAAGGAATTCGCGCAGATTGATGACGTCTTCCGCATTGGCGCGGAAATTTGACGGCCGCAGAATAAGCCGCACGCCCGCCTGCTCGCTGTAAAGCGGCGGTGCCGGATTGGGCGAAAAAGTATTTTCGATCGCAGTGGAAATCGACGCTTGGCCAATGGGCGTAACAAACAACCGTGTGAATAGATCGCCGATGTAAGGCGCGGTTGCCATGCGGTTGTACCATTTGGGCGGCGATCCTTTCCAAGGATGGGTCGCACCGCCAAGCACCACCACACCCGCAATCTCATCGGGATAGGCCAAGGCGTAGGCCAACACCACCGAGCCGCTCCAGGAATGGCCCACCAAGATCGGTTTTTCAATCCCCAGTTCTTTCACACCCTCGCGGATCGTGGCCGCCTGCACCGCAGGGCTCCACCCATTTCCGGGCGCGCGCTGGCTGTAGCCATGGCCCGGACGGTCAAAGGCGATGGCCCGATGGTTCTTGGCCACATCGCCAAAGATGCTCAGGACAAAGTCGCGCAGCGAACCGCTCGCCCCATGCAGCATGACCACGGGCTGACCGGTTCCCATGTCAAGGTAGTGAAGCTTTACCCCATTGGCATCGACATAATTGCCAAGCGGCGGGAAGAGCTGCTCGGACCGGGCCGAAAGCCAAGTGGAATACCCCAAAAGGCCGGCAAACAGTCCAACCGTAAGAAAAAGTGCCATTTGTCTTAGTCGCATTGTTTCACTTTTTGACCTGACCTAAGCGTGAGAAGAAGCCTTTAAAGCGTACCCGCTATATCTTCCGGCCTTCCACTTTGTCTGTCAGTGTCTTTATACGTTCTTCGCTGCCCGGTAGATGAGGGTTAATTTTCAAAGCTTGCCGATAGGTTTCCAGCGCTTTTTTATATTCTCCGTAGACAGAAAAAATGGAAGAGAGGCCTATAAGGGCCCCGAAATGCCTGGGCTCCAGCTCGAGGGTCTTCTGGATGTCCGCCAACGCCTGGTCGTAGTTTTCCATCACGAAGAACAAAGAGGCGCGCGCATGCCACCCTTCGGCGAAATCCGGCCGCAAGTCCACAATGGCGTTGAACAGGCTGAGCGCCGTTGAAATGTCTTCCTCGTCGAGTGCGGTCAGGCCCCGGTCAAGCAGAAGATTGATGCTTGGGCTGTTCGCATCATGCCATACCTCCACGATCGCCTCTGCCAAGGCACGCGCCTGGCGCGGATCCGGCGATTTTGCCAGGCGCTCGAAGAGTTCATCAAGACGCGGATCGTCCTGCGCTGCTTGAGCGGGCCCCATCAAGATCCCGATCGCCAGCAGGGACGCGGCGAAAGTTTGCATCAGTTTGAGAATCATCTGGCCCTTCGGCGGCCTTGCAACCGGCCTATGTCTTCATTTCAATGCGATTCATAGCGATATCTTTGCGCGCAACACCTTGAAAATCCATGACGAAATCCGCGCCATAGGCGGTGGATGGGGTCTGATATCCCGGCTTGAAATCGCCATTCAGGACCCGGCGGGCAACTTCCAGGCTTGTATCCACGGTAAGGGTGTTGGCATCCGGCGTTTCCAAGACTGCTTCCGCCCGCCTTCCTTGGGCGCTTTCCGCCTTGGCCCACAGGCTGAGGCGGTTTCGGTCGCGCTGACGTTGTGTGGGCCCCACCGCCCCCTTGCCAGCCCGCCGCATGAGATAGTTGTGCATGAAATCACGCCGCAGCAACCAGCCAAAACGGCTATGACGCGACGCCAAGCCTTGCATTTGCTTGCTGGCCGAAAAATAGACTTCAATATTTGGCACGCCGGTGCTGTGAAATGCAGTGGAAACATCGCCCCAGCCGAAGCCAACAGCCTTTTCCGGCCCATTACCAAAATCAAGCTTGGTATGTTTTGGACGGGAAAGGGAAACGATCTCACCGTTATGCCGGACGGGAACGCCGCGGCCGATCGTATCCACCAGCATTTTCCGCGTACCGCGCGACGTTCGCTTGTAGCCTTTGATACCGATGGTCAGTCGGCTCGCATTCGGCAGTTGCCCCGCCACATGGGCGGCAAGGCAATCGCTGGCAACCACGTCAAAGCCACATCCAGGAAGTACCATGATACCGGCTTGTTTTGCCCGCTGATCGAGCCGGGCACAGGCCTCAAACACGTCAATTTCGCCGGTAATGTCCAGATAATGCGTGCCGGACCGAATACAGGCCTCAACCATTGGGGCCGAGGTCTCAGCGAACGGACCGGCGGTCAGTAAGACAGCATCAATACCGGACAGCGCCTCGGTAAGTCCGGCAACATCATCCAAATGAAGGGATCGGGCGTTGAAGCCTAATTCAGAGGCGACTTTGAGGACAGCACCGCCATCACGGCCCGCCAAGATCGGCACAAACCCCCTCTCATAGGCGGCTTTGGCGACCATTTTCCCCACATAGCCGGTCACTCCATAAATCAGGAGTTGATGTGCCATCCAGCCCCTCCAAACGCAAATCCCCGAAGACGCACGTCGTCTCCGGTTCTGCCGACAGCATTCCCACTATACAGAACGCCCGATTTGGGAAAAGAGAGATCGTTAAAATTGTGTAAACTGTGTCCGCTAAGGCATGATCATTTTTCATGGAAAATTGATCATGCCCACGCATCACCGTTTGTCGCGCGATCGGACGGTTAACCGGATTCCACTTAACCTGATCGCGCTCTAAGGCTCAGGCGCAACCCCAGGTGGAGGGGTACGAGTCAAGGGCCGCCTGCCTGTTTTGGCCGGGGACCGCCCGTGGCCCAGTCCAGGAACTGCACCGTATGACCGACCCCAATGTCCATCCGCGAGGAAAGCTGGACGGAACAGCCCACATTTGCCGACACCACGAGATCCGGATTCATCTTTCGAATCTTGCCCACTTTGCGTTTTGCGAGGGTCTGAGAGATTTCCGGCTGCAAGATGTTGTACGTACCGGCCGAGCCGCAGCAGAGATGCCCTTCCGGTATCTCCAGCACGTCATATCCGGCCTCCGTCAGCAGTTTCTGGGGAAGCTCATCGATTCCTTGCCCATGCCGCAATGAGCAGGCGCCGTGATAGGCCACGCGGAATTTGCGTGGCAATGACACATGCTTCAGGGTCAGCTTGCCGAGCATCTCAACAATATCGATCGATTTCTTGGCGATCACATCCGCGGCCTCGGCCAATTCCGGCTTGTCCCGGAAAATACGGTCATAATCTTTCAACACGGTCCCGCAACCGGACGCGGTCGACACGATGTAGTCGACCTCGTTCAACACATTGCCTTTTGACCATGCGATAGCGTTTTTCATCGCCCATTCTTCGGCGGCCTCGGTCTGGCCCAAATGGTGAGGCAACGCCCCGCAACATCCGCTGCCTTGAGGCACCAGCACTTCAACGCCATGACGGTTGAGGACGCGGATGGCCGCGGCATTCGTTTCTTGATCCAGAACCGATTGAACGCACCCGCGCAGCATTATCACGCGATATTTTTGGTCTCCTTCCGCCGGGAACACGGTTCCAAAATCCGCGAGACTGGGCCGGGGCCATTTGTCCGGCGCAAGGTCCAACATCACTTGAAAAGGCTTTGGCAACCAATTCTTGAACGGACGGCCCAAATAGGCAAAGCCAATGGCAACACGAAAATAATTCGGACGCGGAAGAAGCCAACCCAAAATGCGCCGGACCTGACGGTCCAAATAGGGGCGCTCATAGGTTTCCTCGATATGCGCGCGGGCTTTGTCGATCAGTTGATCGTAGTTTACATCAGATGGACAGGTCGTCTTGCAGCCCAGACACGACAAGCAGCGGTCCAAATGGTGCACGGTTTCGGCCGATGGTGCGTCGCCGCTTTCCAGCATGTTTTGAATAAGCTGAATGCGGCCGCGCGGAGAGTCCAGTTCGTCGCCCGCAATGATGTAAGTCGGGCAGGTCGCCGAACAAAATCCGCAATGCACGCATTTTCGAAGCGCTTTTTCGCAGTCCGCAATATGCGGTTCGGCAAGTTGAGTATCATTAAAATGTGTTTGCATTGAAATATGCTCTTAACTCACCGCAGCAGCTAAACGTCCGCATACATACGGCCAAAATTGAGAACTTTTTCCGGGTCAAATGCATTCTTGATATTGGCGGTAAGAGTCGCCAGCACAGGATCTTGCGGGTGGAACACGGACACACGCTGACGCACCGCATCCGGTGCCCGCATCAGTGTGGCGTGGCCTCCTGCCCGGCTGACCGCTTGACGGACAATGTCCGCATCCACCGATCCCTCTGGGCGCACCGCCAGCCAGATCAGACCGCCCGCCCAATCCGCATACCAGGCTTCCGCCCCTACAGATGAGGCGATGGACAGCATGCGCGTCGGCGCCGACGAAACCCGCCACAGGGCTGAATCGTCGTTCGCAAAGAATGTGACATCTGAAACCTCCCGCCAGAGGCGTTCGGATGTGCCATCTTCCAAAATCGCGACGCCATCGCGCCCAGCCAAGGGTTCCAGATCGACCCCTTTTCGGGCGACGAGATCTTTCAAGGCCGCTACGCGCGCGCCGAGCGACTTGGCATAACCTTCAAGCCGCAACAATGTCACGCCACCTTCAATACCGGAGATTTCCGGCATGGCCGATTTGGCAACGACATTGCGCGGCAAATGTGCGGCACCCGAAATCTCCAACGGAGACTGCATGGCCGCCGTCATCAAGACAACCGCGTCCCGGTCGCTGACACCGGCAATCATCAGTGTCTGGACTTGTTCCGGCGCCGGCATGACTTTCAGCGTGACTTCCGTCAGAACGCCCAGCGTGCCATGAGACCCAGCCATCAGTTTCGGTAAGTCGTAGCCCGTGACGTTTTTCATCACCCGGCCGCCGGACTTAAAAAGATCGTTCCGGCCACTGACGGCTTCCACACCCAACAAATGATCGCGCAGGGCACCAGCCTTCATACGGCGAGAGCCTGACGCATTCGCAGCCACCATGCCGCCGACGGTGCCGGCCACTGTACCGACCTGGGCCGAACCGTAGAGCGCCCCCCATTTTGGGGGCTCAAACGCCAATTGTTGTCCTGCCTGGCTCAACCTGTCCTCAATCTCCCGCAAAGGCGTTCCGGCCTTTGCCCGGAGAATAAGTTCCCCAGGTTCATAAAGTGTTATCCCTGTTAACCCCGACAAATCGATCAACGCATCCGCATCGACGGGACGGCCCAGGCCAGATTTGCTGCCCTGCCCTTGCACACGCAGCTTTTTGCCTTCAGAGAGGGCCCAACCGACAATTTCTTGAATTTCGGCGGGGGAGCTAGGCTTGAAAATGTCCATGCCGTGATCCGGTATCAGAATCTCGGCAGATCAGGGAATGGCAGCTTCCCATGATGCACGTGCATCTTGCCCAGTTCCGCACAGGTATGAAGCTTGGGAAAGACCTTGCCCGGATTGAGCCTGCCATCGGGATCGAAGGCACATTTGACCCGTTGTTGCTGATCCAAATCGATCTCCGTGAACATCTCGCCCATGAGATCGCGCTTCTCGACACCGATCCCGTGTTCGCCGGACAAAACACCGCCCGAGGCCACACAGAGTTTCAGAATATCGGCCCCGAAAGCTTCCGCTTTTTCGACATCCCCTTCCACGTTGGAATCGAACAGGATAAGGGGATGCAAATTGCCGTCGCCGGCATGGAAAACGTTAACCACCCGCAAACCATATTTTTGAGACAGACTTTCAATCTCGGTCAATACGGCCGGGAGTTTGTGGCGCGGTATGGTGCCGTCCATGCACATATAATCAGGCGACAAGCGCCCAACCGCGGGAAACGCATTTTTACGTCCGGCCCAAAACAGGAGACGTTCCTTTTCATCCGTACTCATACGGATCGACGACGCTTTCGCCGTCTTGGCGATTTCAGAGACGCGTTCGATCAGGGCATCCACTTCCGTTTCAGTGCCGTCCAACTCGACAATGAGCACGGCCTCCGCATCTTGCGGATAGCCTGGCTGACAAAACGCTTCCGTGGCGGACACCGCCGCTTTATCCATCAGTTCCATCCCTGCCGGGATAATGCCTTGGGAAATGATGTCCGCAACGCATTGGCCCGCATCCGCAATACTTGGGAAACCCAGCAAGGCCGCACGCGCCAATGACGGCGTCGGCAAGATGCGCACCGTGACTTCGGTAATGACGCCCAACAGACCTTCGGATCCGGTCAGCAGCCCCAGCAAGTCGTACGCATCCGCATCCAGATGTTTCCCGCCAAGACGTACTTTCTCGCCGGACATCAACACAACTTCCAACCCCAGAATATTATTCGTGGTCAGACCATATTTCAGACAATGCACACCCCCGGAATTTTCAGCCACATTGCCGCCGATGGTGCAGGCAATTTGGCTCGACGGATCCGGCGCATAATAAAAGCCGTCCTGTTCGACCGCATGGGTAATGGCCAAATTGGTGACCCCAGGCTGGGCGACCACGCAGCGGTTCTCAAGATCGATATCGAGGATCTGATTGAACTTAGCCATGCCCAGCAAAACACCGTCCGGCAACGGCAATGCCCCGCCCGACAGGCCGGTTCCGGCGCCTCTCGGCACGACCTTCACCCCCATCTCATGGCACAGGCGCAGAACGCGGCTGACCTGATCGACGGTTTCCGGCAACACCACAAGCATCGGCAGCTGGCGATAGGCCGTTAGCCCGTCGCAATCATAGGCGCGAAGGCGTGGCTCATCCGCGATGACGGACTGATCGGGCAAGAAGGCCCGCAACGCCTCAATGAGGCGCGCGCGGTTCTGCAGCGTCTTTTCTTCTGGCGGCGGTAATTGCACGGCATCTCCCCTTATGCCCGATCTACACAAACACAAATGATCGAACTCTGACATGTGGTCCAATGGACGCACATTTCGGGTAAGGCGTAAAACCGCATGAGGGGAGCTGATTCGTCAAGAGTCGCGGCGATCGGAAAACAAAAAAACCGCAGAGTTTCTCTGCGGTTTTCGAATTTTGCTTGGGCGCAAAGGCCCGAAATCTTAACCCTGGCGGGCCTTGAAACGGCGCTGGGTTTTGTTGATCACATAAAGACGGCCGCGGCGGCGAACGACCCGGCAATCCCGGTGGCGCTTTTTCAGCGTCTTAATTGAGTTACGGATCTTCATAGCGGTGCTCCGGCACGGTCTAAGGGGCGCTTGACGACAAGCGCGATTGTTCTGAAGGCGCGGAAAATAGGGGGCAGCCCGGCTAAAGTCAACCACTGAAAGGTTAAATCCGCCCGACCGGCAGGCCGCTAGAGCGATATTGTCACAAAACCTGAATAGGGTTGCGACCATTCCCGTTTGCTCGCTATCTGGTGGCCATGTCCTCGCCTGCATCTTCTTCCGAAAATCCGCCCATTTTTGAGATATTTTGGGTCTTTCTGCGCCTGGGTCTCACCTCTTTTGGGGGGCCGATCGCCCATCTTGGCTATTTTCGCGATGAGTTCGTCGAACGCCGCAAATGGCTGACCGACCAGGGCTATGGCGACCTGGTGGCCCTTTGCCAGTTCCTGCCCGGCCCTGCCTCCAGCCAGGTGGGTTTTGCCATCGGCCTGTTGAAGGGCGGCTTGCCCGGGGGTCTGGCCGCCTGGCTTGGATTTACCTTTCCTTCCGCGGCTTTGTTGTTTGCCGCAGCCTCCGGCGTGCATTTGGCGGATGGTCCCATCGCAACTGCCGCGATCGATGGCTTGAAAACCGTGGCCGTCGCCGTGGTCGCCCACGCCCTTTGGGGCATGTCCCGCAGCCTCGCGCCCGACGGTGTGCGGGCAGCCATCGCCTTTGCGGCCATGGCAGGCGTTTTGTTGATGCCAACGCCCACCACCCAATTGGCGATGATCGCGCTGGCAGGGGTATTTGGCGCGTTCTTGTGCAGATCCGATGAAACAGCGCCCAAATCCATCAATTTTGGCGCCCGCTCCAAGGGCCTCGCGATGATGGCCTTCGCGCTGTTTTTCGGACTGCTGTTCGGACTTCCTTTTTTGGCGTCGGCCAACGCGGCGAGCTGGATTGGATTGGCAGATGGGTTCTTCCGGTCGGGCGCCTTGGTGTTCGGCGGCGGCCATGTGGTCTTGCCCCTGTTGGATGCCCAGGTGGCAGCCCCCAATGGCATTTCGGACGATCTGTTTCTGGCGGGGTATGGTGCAGCGCAAGCGGTTCCCGGCCCGCTGTTTACCATCGCCGCCTATCTGGGGGCCTTGGCCGACGGGGCCCCATCCCCCATCGCAGGCGCCGCCATCGGCATTGCCGCCGTCTTCCTGCCGGGTCTGTTGCTGGTCTATGCCGCCTTGCCGTTCTGGCAATCGGTCACTCAGTCTTCCAGCGCCCGCGCCATCCTTAACGGCGTCAATGCGAGCGTGGTGGGCATTCTGGCCGCCGCCCTCTACACGCCCATCTGGACATCTGCCGTACGAAGCCCGACCGATTTCATCATCGCCAGCGGCGCCTTTTTGCTGCTGACGGTAGCACGGCTTTCCGCCGGTTATGTGGTGCTCATCGCGGTCGCAGCCGCCATCGGTTTCCAGCTTCTGAGTTAACCTTCCAGCCGCAAAAAACTCACATCTTATGTGACATCACACGCTGTTTACCCAGAGTGAATGGATGTCTTCGTCCACACGCATTAGATGGTTGAAGTCACAGCGACATTCGGCGCCGAGAAGTTCCCCCCACTCCCGGCACCGTCATGTTTCCACTGATCCGTTGGTGGAGCATAAGGGGGCGCCTTCCCTCTCCCCGCATCTCCCCGGGAGGGCGCCCCCGCTTAATTTGATGAATGCATTTATTTGAACCATTAGGTGAGAAACGAGATGCCAATACCGTTCCAGAAAATTTTTGCTCTGAGTGCTTTTCTTATCGGCTTGCTGGCAATTACAGCCGGTCCAGCCAATGCGACCGCGCCGATTTACACCGGCTATTTCTCAAGCCTGGCCGTTTCCGGCTACGACACTGTCGCCTATTTCAAGCAAGGCAAGCCCGTCAAAGGCAAGAGCTCTATCACCGCCAAATATATGGGCGCGGTATGGCAGTTCTCGTCTGAGGAAAACAAAGCCTTGTTCGAGGCGAACCCCGCCAAATATGCCCCTCAATATGGCGGGTACTGTGCTTGGGCCGTCTCTCAAGGGTATACCGCTAGCGGCGACCCGAAGCAGTGGAAGATCGTCAGCGGCAAGCTCTATCTCAACTATGACGCCAAGGTGCAGAAGCGTTGGGAGCAGGATATCCCCGGCCATATCAAGTCTGCGGATTCAAACTGGCCGAAAATTCGCGGCAAGTGACCGCCCAACGAATTGTGATTGGAGGAAAGGCTGGCGTCGGTGCTAGCCTTTCTTGTTTATAAGGCTAGGTTGCTGGGGCAGACGTGGAATCGATCTATTACGTCATCAACTGGGCGTGCCACCGTAAGTGCAAACATTGCTATGACGAGCGGTTCAGGCCCTATGTGCGTGGTGATATGGATGCCCGCATTGCAGAATCGAAGTCCGCCTTTCCGAACATCATCAAAAACTTGCCGGACACTCTGCGCTATCTGGACCCGGATTTTCCGGATGCGGAGGGAAAACCGACGGAACGTATTGGGCGGATCGTCCTCGCGGGTGGCGAAGTCCTGGTAAATCCGGTGCGGGAAGAGGTCTTCTATCCGGTCCTGGAACAACTGTCGGAAAAATACGGCCACGGGCACGACGGCAAGATCATCATCCAAACCACCGGAGACCTCGTCACCAAGCCGCTCATCAAAGATATGATCGAGCGCGGAGTCTGGCTCATTTCCGTGGCCGGAATGGATGATTTCCATGTGGGCATGGAAGGCGACAAGCGTATTCCCATAATGGAAAATCTCACAGCCATGTTCGAGGAGATGGGCCTTTCCCAAGTGCCGCTGAACACCAAAGCGCGCGATTGGACCCAAGAAGACGGCCCGTTCTTTAACTTCTTCGGCGCCAATCCCAATGCTTGGATCGGAGAGATCTGGCCACGCGGGCGCGCTTGGCTGAACGGGCTGTCAAAAGCAGACATGTCGGTCAATTTTTGTGCACGCCATTCGGGCGGCAAGAACTTTCTGAATTATGGGCGCGCCGGATCGGAAGTTGCCATCGAGCCGGACGGCAAGGTCTATCCCTGCTGCCTTAAGACAAAACGGCCGCTTGGCAGCCTTGCCGAGGAACGCCTGACAGACATCCTAGATAGTTTGCGCGGCCACCCTGTTTTCGAAGCGCTCAATGCGGGCGCGCCCAACCGAATGGGACAAACGCTTGGCTGGCGCGAGCAAGATTTCGCCGCCGCCAGCCGGACGAAAACGCCCCAGGGCAATCATTACGAGAATTTGTGCATCGGATGTGACCGCTTCTTTGAAGACAAATTGGGCCCAGTGCTCGACGAAATCCGCGGCCAACGCCTCGAAAAGCAAAAAAGCCGGTCACATTTCCGAGATCTGGTGACTTCGGGCTCTCCTTAGTCTCGATCCGGGGGATGAGTTCAGCTATGGTTTTGGCGTGGGGAATTATCATGGTGTGCGGACCATGCATTTAGCAGACATGATTGTGACGGTCCTGGGCCTTTATGTGGCCATCGGATTCGTCTTTGCACTGTTCTTCGTGACAGTAGGCGTATCGCGTGTGGATCCGGCAGTCCAAGGAGCACCGTGGGGCTTCCGGCTGATCATCTTCCCCGGCACGATTGCTTTGTGGCCGGTGATGCTCCTCAAACTCTTCAGTGGGGGGCGTTCAGAATGAGACGGTCGCACCGCAATTGGCATGCCCTCATTTGGCGGGTGTTGGGCCCTGTCATTCTGATCGCCGCGTATTTCGGGCTGCAAGCCAAGCAAACAACACCGATTGAAGAGCAAACGCCCGGCAAGATCGAAAGCGCAACGCTTCCGGGTGCCGACGGAGAAACGCCATGAGCCACGGTTATCAAGCGGTTCTCTGGAACAAACACAAACGCACTTACGATCTGGCGGTTGGCGGCGGCATTCTGGCTTACATCGGAACCTTTATCGGTGTGAGCATGATGACCTGGTCGGGGCCCAATGTTCTGTCCACGGAGATCTTGTTGATCCAGGCGCTGGGAAGCTGCGCCTTCATCATGCTGACGATTATTCTTTCCATCGGACCTCTGGCGCGCCTCAACAGCCTTTTCAATCCGCTTCTGTATAACCGGCGGCATTTCGGCGTGATGTTTTTCATCGTTGCCCTGGCCCATGTGATCATCGCCACGTTCTGGTATCATGGCTTCGGCATCGTCAATCCGCTGGTGTCGATCCTGTCCAGCAATGCCGAATATGACCGCATCGCACAGTTCCCCTTTGAATCTTTAGGTTTCGTTGCCTTCTTGATTCTGTTCGTCATGGCGGCCACGTCGCATGATTTCTGGCTCGCCAATCTGAAGCCTGGCGTCTGGAAAGCGATGCACATGATGGTCTATCTGGCCTACGGCCTTCTGGTCATGCATGTGGTGTTGGGCGCCTTACAGGCGGAACGCTCTTCTCTCTATACATGGCTCGTCATCGCCAGCGCCGTTTGGCTGACGGTTCTGCATGTGATCACAGGTTTCCGCGAGGCATCGAAAGATTCGGGCGGCGCGCTTGCCTCGCGTGACGGCGCTCAGTGGATGGCCGTCGCCGCCATTGGCGATATCCCGGAAAACCGTGCACGGATCATTCCGCTGAAGGATGGCGAACGGATCGCCGTGTTTAAATATGATGGCAAAGTGTCGGCGGTTTCCAATGTGTGCGCCCACCAGAACGGCCCTTTGGGCGAAGGCAAGATTGTAGACGGCTGCATCACCTGCCCATGGCACGGCTATCAATACAATCCGGACAACGGCCAATCTCCGCCGCCTTTCACGGAAAAAATTCCGACCTACAAGGTAAAGGTCGAAGGCGGTCATGTGTTCGTCGACCCCACGCCGCTGCCACCCGGCACGCCGGTGGAGCCCGCACTCATTGGCGATCCGGCATAGGAAGGGTATAGCGATGGTAGACAATACTCCGTCACAAGACAAAGATCCGTTCTATGTGGGCTACTTGCCGGCGCCCGGCCGGTTTGCCTTTTTCTCCATTATTTTGATCCCTGTGCTTATCGCGGTCGGCGTTCTGTCCGCCAGCATCATCGGCAGCAGCCACCAAGACCCCGGCACCGGCATTTGGGATCTGTCAAAACCCATCGAAGTGGTCGGCTGGGCTGACATGGCGCCCTATCCCATCCTGCGTGTGCGTAAGAACGACGGTAATCTGCTGCCCACTTACGAAACCGTTTTTGTGGTGTCGGAAGGCAAAATTGGGGCCGCCGACCGTATCGGACCGTTGGCCGGACGCGAGGTGAAAGCCACCGGCTTTCTGATTGAACGCGACGGCATGCGCATGCTGGAATTGGTGGGCGGCCTTGATGCGGTTCAAGAGATTCCCGATGTGCGGGCACAGCCGCCCGCCACCTTGCCGCCCATTGAAACGGCGTCGGCCGGCACCTTCACCTTGAAAGGCCAGATCATCGACTCCAAATGTTACCTGGGCGTGATGAAACCGGGCGAGGGCAAACCGCACAAAGCGTGCGCCACCTTGTGCATCATCGGCGGCATTCCGCCCATGTTCATGACGCAAAATCCGCGTGGTGAGCGAACTGTGTATTTGGTCACCGATGCAGACGGTTCAACAGCCGTGAAAAGCGGCATGACCGAATATATTGCCGATTGGATCGAGGTGACAGGTGAAGTCGAGACGCAGGGAGATATTGCGGTTTTCAAGATCGACAGCAAAACCATCCGCCGCCTCTGATCCTATCCTATCCAAACAACATACGACGATAAGAGGGAAGCGTATCAATGATGTTGATCCGGGCAGCAGCCCTGTCTTTTTTTGCGATCCTAGCCATTTCATCTTCCGCCTTCGCAAGCGGCGGTGATTCGATTTTGGGTGTCTGGTGGACACCGACAAAGGACGGCAAATTCGAAATCTACCGCACCGATGACAATAAATATTTCGGCAAGATACTAGGCGGTGACGGCCCGGAACAATTCGATACCAAGAACCCTAATCCGGCCTTGCAATCCCGCAGTTTGATCGGTGTCAATTTCTTGTCTGACTTTTCTTACGATAGTGACAAAGCACAATGGGTAGACGGCACGATCTATGACCCTAATAATGGCCGCACCTATGATTGTAAAATGTGGCTTGACGAAAACGATGCCACGAAACTGAACGCCCGGGGCTTCCTCGGGATTTCGGCATTTGGCCGCACGGAGGTGTTCACCCGGGTTGAAGGAGGTGACGCTCAAGCCGGTCAATAGAAGCGGCCCCGCACCACAGGGGCGCGCCAACCTCGGAGGATCGGCATTCATGATTGTTGGGACACTGAGGGAAATCAAGAACCACGAATATCGCGTGGGTCTCACGCCTGAAAGCGTGCATGAGCTTGTAGCCCATGACCATGAAGTAATTGTAGAATCAGGCGCCGGTGGCGGCATCGGCGCCGACGATGTGACCTATATGAAGGCCGGCGGGCGCATCTGCGAGACAGCGGACGAGGTGTTCTCTACCGCCGATCTCATCGTCAAAGTAAAAGAACCGCAAAAAGAAGAACGTGCCAAGCTGAGCACAGACCAAGTGCTGTTCACCTATCTGCACTTGGCGCCCGATTTGGAGCAAACCAAAGACCTGATGATGTCCGGCGCCACCTGCATCGCCTACGAGACGGTGACCGATGCTCATGGGGACCTGCCGCTCCTAAAGCCGATGAGTCAGGTGGCGGGCCGCATGTCCATCCAGGCAGGTGCTGCGGCCCTTGAAAAAGTAAGCGGCGGGCGGGGCATTCTCTTGGGCGGTGTCCCCGGCGTCGCGCCCGGCAAGATCACGGTTATCGGTGGCGGTGTGGTCGGTTTCAACGCGGCACAAATGGCGGCGGGCCTTGGCGCCGACGTGACAATCCTCGACCGCGATCCGGAAGCTCTGGAACGCCTTGGCACCTATTTCGAAGCTCGCGCAAAAACACGCTTTTCGAACCGGGCCAATTTGGCGGAATGTGTTGCGGAAGCAGACCTCGTCATTGGCGCGGTTTTGGTTCCCGGCGCCGCTGCGCCCAAACTGGTGACCAAAGAAATGCTGGCATCTATGAAACCCGGGGCCGTCCTGGTGGATGTGGCGATTGATCAAGGCGGTTGTTTCGAAACCTCAAAACCGACCACCCACGCAGAGCCGATCTTCATCGTCGACGGCATCGTGCATTATTGCGTCACTAACATGCCTGGCGCCGTGGCGCGCACTTCCACTTATGCATTGAACAATGTCACTCTGCCTCACACGTTGAGCATCGCGGAGAATGGCTGGCAGCGCGCCTTGGAAATCGACCCGCATCTGCGGGCCGGGCTGAACATCTGGAATGGCCAGGTGACCTGCCAGCCAGTCGCGGAAAATCTAAACCTTCCATACACCTCGCCGGATGATGCCATTGCCTCCACCACCAACTAGTCTTCCCAGTTGGGCGCGATCTTGGTGCGCAGCCATTTGAAGAACGAATTGTCACGGCGCAGATAGCGGTCCACCTCGTCGATTTCCGCATTCAGCTTTTCCGGATCGGAGAAATAATCAGAGCGCTTCGTCATGGGCTTGTCCGGATCAAGCGGCTTGACCACTTTTGCCGGATTGCCAGCCGCGATAACATTGGGCGGAATGTCGTCCACCACCACGGAGCGCGCGCCAATGATGCTGTTTTCGCCGATGGTCACGCCTTTGCAGATTGTGGAACTGTCACCAATCCAAACATTTTCTTCCAACGTCACTGGCGCCATTTTCACGCCTTGCACCGTGCGGTCATAGGTGTCGTGCCAGTCGGCATCCGTGATGTAGACATGGCTTGCCAGCATTGTGTTCGATCCAATGGTCACATGGGCAAGAGATGTGATGCGGGCCCCCGGCGTGATGAGCACGTAATCGCCGATATCGATGCGCCCCTCATGTTCTTCATTTTTCCACGTGCACATGCGGATCTTCTGTTCTGACGTAGACAGAATATGCACCTGCCGACCGAGACGAATGTTGGCGCCAACCACTTCCACGTTCCATGGCTTGCTGATGGCGGCCCCCTCTCCGATGGCGTCGAATTGTGGGTACAGAAAGTGCCTTGCATAGGCCAGTTCGAATTGGCGATGTGCCGTCTTGAGCCAATAGGGAGCATGATCGTGGCGCATGGCCGTTCCGTTTGTTGTTGTTTTACCGATTGAACGCACTTGCGAAGGCCGCGTGCCCGCCGCACGATACATCAGCAGCCTGCCAATTCAACAGAAAGAGAAACGCCATGCCTCGCCTAACGCCTCTGACCCCGGACAAAATGACCGACGCGCAACGCGCCATCTACGACATGATTGACGGCGCACGCCCCGGTGCACGTCAGGCCGCCGACGGTTCGCTGATCGGCCCATTTGACGCATTCCTGCGCAACCCGAATACCGGTGAGAAGATGCTGCAACTGGGCAGCGCCATGCGTTTCAACAGTGCCTTGCCAAGAAAGGCCATCGAAATTGCCATTCTCTGTGTTGGACGCAAATGGGAAGCGGAATTCGAATGGTGGGCCCATGTGCGCCTCGCCTTGGAAGTGGGCGTCGAGCAGCATGTGATCGATTCGATCTTGAATGATGAAGTGCCTGACTTGGCGGACCCAATAGAAGCCGCCGTCTACCACGGCGCGCAGGAAATCTTGACGAACCGGGGGCTTAGCAATGGCGCCTATGAAAAACTGAAGGGACTTGTCGGAGAAGACGGTCTGCTCGATCTGTTCACGCTGGTTGGGTATTACGTGACGATTTCGATCATCCTCAATGGATTCCGCGTGCCCTTGCCCGAAGGCGAAAAGAACGCGTTTGGGTGACACCTTCTCTTCAGCGTCATCCGCCGACTTGATCGGCGGATCCAACTCTCACATTGCTCTGACCTTGCAGGTGGAGAGGTGGATTCGCCGGATAAACCGGCGAATGACGAGTTAGTTGGTGTCGCGCCCTGCCCTGGGATGACGTCGGAGGGAAGGGCTACTCTGCGGCTTGTCCGAATACCTGCGATACCTGCTGGTTCGTCCTGAGCGGCTTCAAATCATGCTGATTGACCGGCAGAGATTTGATCCGTTCCCCCGATAGTATGAACAAAGCATTCGCAACGGCGGGACCGATGGGTGGCGTACCGGGTTCACCACAGCCGCCCGTGGTTTCGCCGCTGTTAATGATGTGCACATTCATCTCCGGTGCTTCCGCCAGATGGATCATTTCATAATCATCAAAGTTCGATTGCTCGACACGGCCACCATCGATGGTGATGTTGCCGTAAAGCGCAGCGGTCAGGCCGTAGATGATACCGCTTTGAATCTGCGCTTCGACCGAGTCCGGGTTAACGGCTGTGCCTACATCCACCGCCGCGGTGACTTTGTGAACCTTGACCTCACCGCCGTCCGATAAAGAGACTTCCGCTACTTGAGCAACAATCGATCCAAAAGATTGTTCGATCGCAATGCCCCGCGCGCGGCCTGGCGCCAACGGTGTGTCCCAGCCCGCTTTTTCCGCGGCCGTTTCCAGAACTTTTCTGTGACGTGGCATGTCCTTCAACAGCGCGCGGCGGAATTCGAACGGGTCTTTGCCTGCTTTGTGTGCAAGTTCGTCGATAAAGCTTTCATTGAAGAAACTGTGCTGCGTATGCCCCACACTGCGCCACGGTCCAAGGGGGATCGGCTGTTCCATGCCCACACTGCGAATGCTTTGGTTTTCAATCCCGTACTGGATGTCCGGTGCATCCGCCGGTTCATCCTGCCCCACATTAATGTAGTGGTTCGACCAGGCGATAGGCATGCCATCGCCGCCGAGCACCGCCTTGAACTGATTTGACACGGCTGGGCGGTAGTAATCGTGCTGGGTGTCTTCTTCACGCGACCAGACCAGTTTGACCGGCTTGCCCACATCCTTCGCGATACGGACGGCCTGTTGAACGAAATCTTCCCGCGACCGGCGGCCAAAGCCACCGCCCAAAAGCTGGTTATGTACGGCCACCTTATCTGCGTCGATCCCCGCAGCATCCGCCGCAAATGTGCGCGCTGCCAACGGATTTTGCGCACCGGTCCAGATCTCAACGGAGTCTTCTTCGACAGATGCTGTGCAATTCATAGGTTCCATGCAGGAATGGGCCAAAAACGGAACTGTGTAGTCAGATTCGATAACCTCCGATGCATCGGCAATCACCGCTGGCGCATCGCCGGTTTCCACATGGACCGACCCGTCATTGACCGTCAGTTCATCCGTATAGGACGCAAAGATGGAATCGCTGGTAACGCCTGCATTGGCGCCATTATCGAATTCAACCGTGAGATTATCGAGCGCCGTTTTCGCACGCCAATATTTGTCGGCGACCACCGCCACCGCGGCCTCCAGATTGACCACTTTGACGATACCCGGCATGCCCGAAATCGAGTTTTCATCGATCGATTTCACGGTGCCGCCGAAGACGGGCGACTGTTTGATGGCGGCATACACCATGCCCGGCAAGTCTATATCGATCCCGAATGTGGCAGTGCCGTCCACTTTGGCCGGAATATCGCGGCGGGGCTGCGACGTGCCGATCAGCTTGAATTGCGAACGTTCTTTCTGCTTCGGGCTTTGCGGCGGATCGAATTTAGCGGCCTCGGTGGCCAGTTCGCCAAACGTGGCCGATTTATCCCCGTGAGAGACAATGCTGTTCGCAACCGAAATCTCCGATGCGTCCACACCCCAGCGGGCGGCGGCGGCTTTGACCATCATTTCCCGGGCGGACGCACCAGCGCGGCGCATGCCATGTTCACCAGTAAATTGGATTGCCGTGCTGCCGCCGGTGATCTGCAGGTCCATCGACTTAGCAAGGTTGAAAAAGGTGAAATCGATCAGGGGACGGATATAGGATGGAATGCCCGCATCCCCCATGAGATAGCCTTTACCAAGACCCGTATTGGCGTATTGCGGCAGGGCCGGTGCGTATTCAAAATCAACCAGGTCCCAATCCGCATCCATTTCTTCCGCCAGCATCATGGCGAGCGCCGTGTTGGAGCCCTGCCCCATTTCCGAATGCGGAATAATTGCCGTGACCAGATTGTCAGGGCTGATTTTGACCCAGGTGTTGAGGCCGATCTCGCCGTCCTTCAGCACACTTTCAGAAGCGATCTTGAGGCGGTTCGGGGCCATCGTAATCCCCAAGATCAAACCACCGCCGGCCAACGCACCGGTTGCCAGCAAAGTCCGTCGTGTAATTTTTCCGATTGAAGCCATGGGGCGTCTCCCTATCGCGCGTCGCTAAGCTGTGCCGGTCCAATGCCGGTGAGCCTGCCGCGTTGATCAAGAATTTCGATTTGCACCGGCGGCCGCGCCGCCGATTGCCTTAGGTCTCGCTCAATTCGTGGATCGAGTCGCGAATACGCTGATACGTGCCGCAGCGGCAGACATTCGTGATCGTGTCGTTGATGTCCTGATCCGTCGGGTTCGGATTTTCAGCCAACAGAGACGACACCGCCATGATCATGCCCGATTGGCAATACCCGCATTGCGGCACCTGGTTTTTAATCCATGCTTCTTGAACAGGATGCAGCTGGCCGTTGTCAGCAAGGCCTTCAATGGTGGTGATCTCATAGCCTTCGGCGGCTTCCACCGGCAGCACGCAAGTGCGTTCGGCAACACCGTCTAAATGAACCGTACACGCACCACAGGCGGCGATGCCGCAGCCGAACTTGGTACCCTTCAACCCGATCTCATCCCGCAATACCCAAAGCAGCGGTGTATCCGGTTCAACATCCACCGTGTGGGTTTTGCCGTTTACTTTCAATGTGAACGCCATGATGTGTTCTCCTACTCCCTCTCACCGGCGCGTAGGTTAGAGCGCGCCGTGTGCCTTTTCCCGATGTTCCCCGGGATCCTTGGTAATCACCTGAGCGGCGGACGCAAGCCATTATCTGTAACGCTTTCGTGACGCCTTTTGCCCAAATGATGGACCAAAACCAGAAATCTCCTTGCGATCAATATCTTAGAATTGGAGCAATCTAAATCCGCGTCCTCTTGAAGCGGATAAACAAGACCAAAATCTTCTGCCTGTTCCGGCAGCGAACATCGTCACCCGCCTTTGATTGGGGGTATTCAGATCCTGACTTTCTGACATTTTGTGTATAAAATGTCAATATTACTCTGACACTTTACCCTCGTTGTGTCAGTGTGTTACACGCGCAAACATGAAACCTCAGGATGAAAAAAGGGAAGCCGTATTCGATGCGGCACTGGACGTATTTTCCCAATACGGTTTCCGGCGGACGTCAATGGGCGACCTTGCCGAAGCCGCCGGAATATCGCGCCCTGCTCTGTACCTGATGTTCGATAACAAAGAAGATTTGTTCCGGCAGCTCGCGGTTTTTCGGCAAAAATACGCAATCGAGCAAGCCACTTTGGTCTTGGCGGAGAAAACACCGTTGTCGGAACGCTTCATCAGCGCGATCCTGATGTACGAAAAACTCTATTATGAGCCGGTATCTGAATCGCCCCATGGTGATGAGCTGATGGACGTCAATCTCAGCATTGCCGCGGAGGATATGAAGAAGGGGTCCGACCGTTTTATCGGAGTTCTGGCAGACGCCCTCGAAGCCGCTGTTTCGGCCAAAGAGGCCACGTTTTCCGACACGCCCTTAAAACCGAAGGCCTTCGTGGAACTGCTCATGTCTTCAATTGCCGGGGTGAAAAAAGGCGTTGCGTCTATCAAGGAATTTCGGCGCCGCATCAAAGAAGTGGGCGCAATCTTCATGAAATCCATCGCAGCCGCCAAATAATCCGCCGTTTTCGGGCAAGGTCAACTCTTGTATAATCGCTGAAGAACAGTAGATAAGGCCTATGCTCAGCGACATCTATAATAAAAAAATCTTGAATTTCGCAGGAAACATTCCCCGGCTGGAGCGCCTTGCGGCCCCCGATGCCACGGTCACGGAAGTGAGCCGCCTTTGCGGCAGCCAGGTGACGGTGGACGTCAAACTCGACGGTGACGTGGTCGCTGACTTCGGCCATGACGTAAAAGCGTGTGCTTTAGGCCAAGCCGCCTCGTCCATCATGGCACGGAACGTTATCGGCGCGACACTGGAGGAGCTGCGGCAAGTGCGGGACGAAATGCGCGCCATGCTGAAAGAGGGCGGCGATGCCCCAACCGGGAAATGGTCAGACCTCGAAATATTGACGCCGGTGGTAGACTACCCCGCCCGGCACACCTCGGTCATGCTGACCTTCGAAGCCACCTGCAAGGCCGTCGAAGAAACGCTGGGATCACATGACGAATTAGCGGCTCAACAATCCTAAAGGTAAAGATCCTTGTAGGCCTCGCGCAGAGCGTTCTTCTGCACCTTGCCCATGGTGTTGCGCGGGATTTCATCCACCTCAATCACGCGCTTTGGCACTTTGTAAGATGCCAAGTCTTTCTTGAGCGCCGCGATCAAATCCGCTTCGTCAATCACCCCAGCCCCGTCGGCGACAACGACAGCTGTGACACCTTCGCCAAAATCCGTATGCGGAACACCAATTACGGCCGCATCGGAAACGGCGGACAGCTCAAGAAGGGCCGTTTCGACTTCCTTCGGATACACATTATAGCCACCGGATATGATCAGATCCTTCGCCCGGCCCACAATATGCACATAGCCGTTCTCATCGATGCGCGACAAATCCCCGGTGATGAAAAAGCCATCATCGCGAAACTCAGACTGCGTTTTCTCCGGATTGCGCCAATAGCCTTTGAACACGTTGGGCCCTTTGACTTCCAGAACACCGGTATCGCCTTGGGCAAGCTCCGCCCCATCTTCCGCGCAGACACGCACGCGAATGCCCGGCAGGGGCGGCCCCACCGATCCAGGCACGCGTGCGCCCTCATACGGGTTCGATGTGTTCATGACGGTTTCCGTCATGCCATAGCGTTCAAGGATCGTGTGCCCCGTGCGTGTTTCAAATTCCCGGAACGTGTCTTCCATCAACGGGGCCGACCCGGAAACGAAAAGGCGCATATTGGCGGTACACGTTCGGTCGAAATCCGTTTCCCCAAGCAACCGCACATAATGTGTCGGCACGCCCATGAACACGGTGGCGCGCGGCAAACGCTCCACCACATCGCGCGCATTGAAGCCCGGCATAAAGATTTGCTTGCTGCCGTTCAGCAAAGCACAAGGGAGTGCCACAAATAATCCGTGTGCGTGGAATATGGGCAAACTATGAAGCAATACATCGCCCGGCGCAAAGCCCCAAGCCTTATGCAACGTAAGTGCATTGGATGCGAGATTGTCGTGACTGAGCATGGCGCCTTTTGGCTGCCCCGTGGTGCCGGAGGTGTAGAGGATCGCCGCAATGTCGTCGGCGGCCGAGGTAACTGTTTCGAACGACGACGGCGCCCCCTCCACGGCATCGGCAAGCGTGCCGCGCCCCGCCACATCCAATGTCAGCACGTGGCGCACCTGGGCCTTTTCCGCCACATCCATCACGGCTTGATTGCCGGGGTCCGACACGAAGACCACGGGCTCTGCGTCGCGCAACAAGTAGTCCACTTCCTTTGCCGTGTAGGCTGTATTCATCGGCAAATAGATGGCCCCGGCCCGCAAACACCCTAAATAGAGGAACAAGGCCATGGCGGATTTGGGCGCTTGAACAGCCACCCTGTCCCCCGACTGAACGCCAAGTGCTGTCAACGCCATCGCCGCCTGGGCGGATTGGCCGTGAAGATCGGCGAAGGAGAATGTGGCCCCGGTGTCGGTTTCCAAGGCAATTTCCGTTCTGTCAGCCGGAAAGCGGCTTTCGAACAAAGCATAGAGATTGTGTGATTTTTCGCTCATGACGCTCGTTTTAACGTCTCATCGCCACAGCGCAACCACTCCCCGCCCGGCGCCCGCGCAAAAACGCCGGTTTGTTGATCCGCTATCTGATATATCTTCGTGGCAAACCGGAATGACAGGGTAGATGGCGCTCAAACGGCAAACATTGGTGCGAATGGCCAAAGCACGGCGCATGGGCTGGCGGATTGCCGGGACGATTTCCCTTGCGCTGGGACTGCTGGGCATTGCCTTGCCGCTCTTGCCGACGACACCCTTTCTTTTATTGGCGGCGTTTTGCTTTAGCCGCGGCTCGCGCAAGCTGCACAATTGGCTGATGAACCATCCACGGCTTGGCCCGCCCATTCATGAATGGCGCGACCATGGCGCCATTTCCCGCAAAGCAAAAGTCTTGGCGATGATCGCCTTGCTTCTTGCCTTTCTGGGCGCCTGGGCTTTTGGCGCGCCCCTATGGGCTCTGATCACTCAAGTGGCCGTGCTGAGCGCTGTTGCCGTTTTCATCCTCAGCCGGCCGGAACCACCCACCACACAAATCTAGCTGCCCATTCCCCCCGTCTATCGCGTCCAACAACGGTTGGATTTCCCATCCTTCGAGACGCTCGTTTTACTCGCCCTCAGGATGAGGAAATCTGATTTCTATTGGCGCCCTCATCCTGAGGAACCGCCGCAAGGCGGTGTCTCGAAGGACGAGGGCGCCATATGCGATGCCCTTGACGTTCCCGCCAGTGACCTTTTGTCCAACGCCAAATTGTTGACCACACCCTTTGCCGCAAATATTATGCGATTTAGTACAAAATTGTTGGGGAGAGGACGTGGTGGAAGAAAATCAAGCCCCGGACCTGCAACCGCTGAAGCGGCTTCGCTGGGCTGGTTTCGCGGAAGGCACAACCCTTTTGTTGCTGGTGTTCGGAGCCGTTCCCTTGAAGTATTTGGGCGGTTGGCCCACAGGCACATCAATCATGGGGCCTATCCATGGCGCCACTTTCATACTCTACATTGTCACTTTGATTGAGGTCGCAAGTTCCAGCGTTCTGACCCGCCAAGAAATCCTGCGCACCTTTGCCGCGTGTTTGATCCCTTTCGGCCCGTTCCTGAACGATGCATTGTTGCGTAAGAAACTGACGGCAACAGTGGCACCTTAGATATGTACGAACTTCTCAAAGTCCTTCACGTAACATCGGTTGTGGTTTGGATGGGCGGGATGATCGCCGCCGCCGCAATTCCGCCCGGCAGTCTCGACAACAAGCCGGTACAAAGCTTGCGTTTGCTGATGACCCTTGGAATCGTCTTCACCTGGGTTGCCGGGCTCATCCTGGCGCAACAAGGCGGCTGGTTTTCAGACCCATGGCTCCATGCCAAAATTGCCCTCGTCACTATCCTCTCCGGGTTTCATGGGGTGGTTGTCGCGCGGCTGCGCGGACGGAATTATGCCAGTACACAAAGTGTCTTTTGGCTGTCGCTTCCTTGGGGGATGATCGCCGTGGTCTTTGGTGTTGCCTATCTGGTTATCCTGAAACCTTTCTAGGTGGCGCAATCTTGCAACGTGCTTGTGCATGGCGATACCGAAGAGACGGATTTAAAGAGGCGTTTGGCCGCCCCATATGTCGCCGCACATTGTTGGAGGAAACATCATGATTGCAGTCCACGGTATTCCCGTATCGCCCTTCGTGCGCAAGGTTCATTTGGTTCTGCGTTACAAAGGAATTGAATTCGACCTAAAGCCCGTTATGCCGGGCGACACCTCAGAAGAATTCGGCAAGATAAGCCCGCTGCGCAAAGTCCCCGTCCTGGAACATGATGGTTTCACCATCCCGGATTCCAGTGTCATTTTACGGTACATTGATCAAACTCATCCCGAGAAGCCGATCTATCCAAGCGACCCGAAGCTTCAAGCCAAAGCGGGATGGCTTGAAGAATTCGGGGACACGCGCCTCATCGAAAATCTGGGCCCAATCTTTTTCCAGCGCGTGGTAAGGCCCAATTTTATGAGTGAAGAAACGGACGAAGCGATCGTGCAGGAGAAAGTCGAGACCGACCTGCCGCCCATTCTTTCTTATCTCGATTCCATTTTGCCTGACAGCGGTTACGCTGTGGGCGACCATCTGACGGCGGCGGATGTGGCAATCATCAGCCCGCTGTTGAATGGCCGCTATGGAGGCTTTACACCGGACAGCGGCAAATACCCGAAAGTAGCTGCCTATCTCGACCGCGCCCTAGAAGCGGATATTGTCAAAACACAGCTCGCGATTGAGAAAGAGATGCTCGGTCTGGGCTAAACCGGATAGGGACGATCATTGAGCACACTCATTCACCGCCGTGTGGACGCCGCCAATCGCGGCGAAAACCCAACCGTCATCGCCCGGCTCAAAAGCGGCTGGGCGGTGATCGGGGATGTTCAGTTCTTGGAAGGGTATTGTCTTCTACTGCCCGATCCGGTGGTCCCGACGCTCAATGATTTAAAGGGCGCGGACCGCACTCAATTCCTGTCCGATTTGGTTGCGCTCGGCGATGCCGTGCTGGATGTCACCGGCGCGGTGAGGATCAACTATGAGATCCTGGGCAATCTGGAACCGGCGCTGCATGCCCATGTATTCCCCCGACTTGCCCACGAGCCCGAAGACCTGCGCACGAAGCCGGTTTGGTTTTATGACTGGGATGCCGCGCCGACGTTTTCGGAAGATTTGCATGCAGATCTGAAAGGCCGGATGAGAGCGGAACTTGAACGCCGAAACCTTGTCTCGGGTTAGCTTCTCTTCCCCTTCAGAGCAGGGGAATTGCATATGACGCCCTCGTCCTTCGAGACACCGCCTTACGGCGGCTCCTCAGGATGAGGGCGTAAGTGAAGTGCTGGATTTCCTCATCCTGAGGGCGAGCCATGCGAGCGTCTCGAAAGCCTGCCCCGGACTTGATCCGGGGGATGGAAAATCCGAACACCGCCAAATGCAATAGCCCTCCCCTTCAGAGGAGGTCGATCACATATGGGCGATGCTTTTTGTTAGAAAAGAGTCATCCCCGCGCAATCAGCGCGGGGATCCACTCTCGCAACCGCTTGCCGCAAGAAACATGCATCGGAATGCACTGCTAGGTGGATTGGATACCCGCCTACCGGCGGGTATGACAGCAAAAGAAAAAAGGTGAGAGCCCTTTTCCATCCGCTCAGTCAAGTCCGCCCCTCGACAACAATCGTCCAAGAAAACTCAACAGATGTCCGAGAAGCTCCGAAACAAATCCGTCAACGACGTCGAACGGGCGCTTCATGGTCAGGCCGCCCCAAAAGCCCGCCACGGCTCCCAGAGCTGCGAGAATCGAGACGGCCATCCCGGCACCAAACACAACCGTACCGGCGAGCCAGCCTAAGAAACCACCCAATAAGGTCATGATAACAACGGCGAACGCTCGAACCATGGGGTCTCCTGTCAGAAAATAGGCTATACTTATATGGGTGTCGGCCTCCCTATCTGCAACGGGAGCGGGTGGCTAGGCTCCAAAAATTTGGATGAACCCCATGCGCCCACGGTTTTTGCCTGGGCGTTGGCCTAGAATACGATGGAGAAAATGATCGGACGTGAGTTGGCAGAGCCCCATCCGCTGGGCCATAATTCCGCAAAAAAGTGCAAAATTTCGACCGGGAGAAACGCATGAGTAGCCCTTCAATTGAAATCAACCGCGTCGCTGGCGCTCTCGGGGCCGAGATTCGAGGCGTAGACCTGTCTGAGACCTTATCTAACGAGGTGTTTTCAGACGTCCATCAGGCGTTTCTCGACCATCAAGTCATCTTCTTTCGCGACCAAGACGTGACGCCTGACCAGCAGAAAGCGTTTGGCCGCCGCTTCGGCACGCTGAATGTGCACCCTTATGTCAAAGGAATGGACGGCCACCCGGAAGTGATGGAAATCATCAAGGAACCGGACGACCGGCTCAATTTTGGCGGGGGCTGGCATTCTGACATGTCCTTCCAGGAAAAGCCGGCCCTTGGCTCAGTGCTCTACGGTCTTGATATCCCGGCCTTCGGCGGCGACACCTTGTTCGCGAGCCAATATGCGGCTTACGACGCCCTTTCCAATGCCATGAAAGACCTGCTGGATGGTCTGTATGCGGTACATACGGCGGAACGGGAATACAGCGCTAAAGGGGCGTCGGCGCAAAAGCGTGAATCCATGGATATTGAGCAAGCGGGCAATGATGTGCCCGCGTATGAACATCCAGTCGTCCGCACACATCCTGAAACAGGGCGCAAAGCACTATATGTGAATGGCGCCTTCACCATGCGCTTCAAAGGCATGTCGAAACGGGAAAGCCGGCCCCTGCTCAACTTTCTGATTGAGCATTGTACACAGGAACAATTCACCTGCCGTTTTCGCTGGGAAAAAGGCTCTATTGCGTTTTGGGACAATCGCTGCGTTCAGCATTTCGCCCTCAACGATTATCATGGGCAGCGCCGCCACATGCGCCGCGTGACCATTAATGGGGACAAACCTCATTAGAACGCATAGGAATACCGCCCCATGACCATTCCCAAGGTAACACGCGCCGACATTCAAAAAGCGGCGGAGCGCATTGGTCTTCATGCGGACGATGCGCTCATGGACGCGATAGAAGCAGGCGCGCCGATGGTTGGCCTCAGTCTGGATGTAGTGGCTTCTATGTCCTCCAGCTTGTGCAAGAACGGCTACAAGCGGGCGCCCGCCACCAAACCCGGACCGGAAGAAAACCCCCTCAACGCATGGGCGGTTAAAGGGACCATAGAAGGTGCGGCCAGCGGTCCGCTGTCCGGTAAGAACATCGTCGTCAAAGATACGGTCAATGTGGCGGGCTGGCCGCTGCGCAATGGCAGCCTGTTCCTGGACGGGCACACGCCTGACACTGACGCCACCATCGTGACACGCATTCTGGACGCAGGCGGCACGATTGTGGGCAAATCCGTCTGCGAAGCCCTGAGCCTCTCCATCGGAAGCCACACATCGGAACCCGCCCCGGTCAAAAACCCGCGTAATATAAAATATTCCGCTGGCGGATCGTCTTCAGGATCCGCCGCATTGGTGGCCGCCGGAGAGGTGGATATGGCGATCGGTGGCGATCAAGGCGGCTCCATCCGCATCCCCTCTTCCGCCTGTGGCATCTATGGCATGAAACCCACCCATGGGTTGGTTCCCTATACGGGCATCATGCCGCTGGAGATGACCATTGATCACACAGGACCGATGACGGCGACGGTGGAAGACAATGCCTTGCTGCTGGAAGTTCTGGCTGGGCCGGACGGACTAGACCCCCGGCAAAAAGACCATCCCTCCGAAGACTACCAGTCGGCATTGGGCCAAAACCTAGACGGGCTTTCCATTGCCGCCGTCACCGACGGCTTTGCGCAAGCCAACAGCGAAGCGGACGTGAACGAAAGCGTGCAAGCCGCAGCCCAACAGCTTGCGCGTCTTGGGGCCACTGTCACAGAAATCTCGCTGCCCGCTCTAGCGGTTTGTGGGGCTGCGGGCATGATCATCAATGCGGTGGGATTCCACCGCCTGGTTTTCGATGGGCTGGGCCTGCCGACCACGGGCAAAGGCTTCTACGACACAAGTCTCATGCATCGTATGTCCGCCAACGGATTAACACTCGACACATTGCCCGTGGCGGCGAAGACCCTTTTGGTATTGGGCGATCATTTGCTGCAGAACAATGGCGCCGTTGGATATGGCATGGCGCGCAACACGCTGGTGGACGCGAAGGCACAGATCGATCACGTGTTTGAGAAAGTCGATCTGCTGCTGATGCCGACCATGCCGAAGAAGCCGTTCTTGCTGCCGGAAGAAGATTTGGCGCCTATCGAACAAATCGCATTGGGATGGGATGGCCTGAACAATACGTCGCCCTTCAACGCAACAGGACATCCAGCCATGAATGTGCCTTGCGGCGTTGCGGAAGAAGGTGTGCCGATCGGCATGATGCTGGTTGGCCCGGACTATGGCGAGAAATCGATCTATCGGGCGGCACACGCCTATGAACAAAGTTTGGACTGGAGAGAAAACCGCACGGGCCCGTAAGAAGATTTCGGCGGTTAGCATGGAAACAACGGCGCGGAGACACGCGCCTTAAGTAAGGAAAGTAGTGAGGGGATAATGGAACAAAATGCAGGTCTGCTTCTGACGAAACGCGCGCATCTCAATCCTGGGCTGGAAGCCTGGGTCGATGTGGCGACGGAACGGCGCTTTACCTATGTGCAGATGAATTCAAGATGCAACCGCACAGCGCATGTGTTGAAGGATCTTGGCGTCAAAAAAGGCGACCGCGTCGCCCTTCTGATGATGAATTCTATTGAGTTCATGGAAAGCTTCTTCGCCATCGCCAAGCTGGGGGCCATCTGTGTCCCCCTCAATTGGCGCCTGGTGCCGGATGAACTGGAATTTATCCTGAAAGATGCGGGCGCAACTGTTCTTCTGTATGGGGATGAATTCGAAGAACAAGTGACCGACCTGCATAGCCGGGGCAAAAAGACGGACATCAAACAGTGGGTGTGTGTGGGCCAGCCGGCGGCCTTCGCACAATCCTATGCCAATCTGCAAATGCAGGCCGATGATGCGGAACCTCCCATCGTGGCCGCCGGCGACGACAATCTCTATATCATGTATACGTCCGGCACGACCGGCCTGCCGAAAGGCGTCATCCACTCTCACAATACGGCGATTTGGGCCTGCATCACCCAGGCGGCCACGGCGGATATGCGCTTTCAAGACCGCTATATCGGCATGCTGCCCTTATTTCATGTGGGCGCGCTGACGCCGGTGACGGGCGCTGTTTATATCGGTGTCACGTCAATTATTTTGCGGGCATTTGACCCAGCCCTTGCCTGGACACTCATTGAACAAGAAAAGGTAACGAACCTGCTGGCGGTCCCGGCCATGGCCAACGCCATGCTGCAGGTGCCGCAGAAAGACGAAGTGGATTTTTCCACACTGCGCTGGATCATGAGTGGCGCGGCACCCGTGCCCGTAACCTTGATCGAGGCTTATGCCGACCGGGGAATCGAGATCGTTCAGGTCTACGGACTCACAGAATCCTGCGGGCCTGCTTGCCTTATCAGCCCCACCGATGCGCTCGCCAAGGCCGGTTCCACCGGCAAAGCTTTCTTTCACACCGATGTGCGGGTGATTGATGGCAAGGGCGACGACATTCCCGCGGGCGAGATTGGCGAGGTAATCATCAAAGGGCCCCATATCATGAAAGGATATTGGAACCGCCCCGACGCCACGGCAGAGACCATCAAGAATGGCTGGCTCCATTCCGGCGACCTCGCGACCATTGACGAAGAAGGCTTCGTCTACATTCAAGACCGCAAGAAAGACATGATCATTTCCGGGGGTGAGAACATTTATCCGGCGGAGATCGAAAACGTCATTCTGGGTCATCCCAAAGTGCGGGACGTGGCCGTGATTGGTCAGCCCAGCAAACGGTGGGGCGAAAGCCCGCTCGCGGTGGTCGTAAAAGAAGACGACAGCCTCACGGCTGAAGAGCTGCTGAAATGGTGCGACGGCAAGATGGCCCGCTTCAAGCAGCCTAAGGGTGTCGAATTCATCGATGAAATTCCGCGCAATCCATCCGGCAAGGCTCTCAAACGACTGTTGCGGGAGAAATTCCCCGGCCCGGCACCGGAATAGGGGCGATTGGGATGGGCGCCCCTCACCAAGAACTCAAATGGGGGGCGCTGGACTTATCGTCTGACGGCCATGCAGCCTTGCCCATCAGCAGACAACCCGCTGCAAATGGTGCGGGCTTCTTCGATGGTGGCAAGACCCGCGAAGCGCACCCGGTAGTAGACGCCCTTTTCGCCAAGATCGGCCATCTGAACGTCGGGAATAAGGCCGCCCAAGACCTCTGCAAATTGACGCTGGAACCGGTCGACGGCTTTGTCGGCCATGGCGGCATCGCGGAACGACGCCAGCTGAACCATGGCATTGCCCAAATCCGGCGCCACTTGGATCGGCGGCAATTCTTCGGCATCCCGGGCTTGTTCCGGTGCCAGTGTCAGAAGCGCCACTTCGCGCTCCGGCGTATCAGCGGGTGCCGCCACAGCGGGCGCACTTTCTTGTTCCAGCGGAATATCCACCACTTTCGCAGGGCCACCACTCAGCGCGCCGGTCGCTTCTTCGGCTTCTTCGATCGCGGCTTCAGAGCTTACATAGGCCGGTGGTTCAGTCGGCCGCCGCTCAAAACTGGACGCTGTGATGCTGGTCGGCGCGCCATTGGCCGCCTTCGGTTCAACAGAAACGTTTTCAGCCTCTTCAGCGCCGGACGGACGGCGCGAGGTGGGCGTGAACTCCACAGGTGCTTGATTATAGCCCGCGACCCGAACGCCGAACTGCTGGCCCAAAGCGGCCCGTTTGTTCAAATCCCCCGATCCAACAGCTTTGGGAAGCACAGGGTCAACTTTCTGGGCGTAGACCAGCGCGGCGATTTCCGCATCAGGATTGCCCGGCAAGGGCGCGAGTTGCGCAACCACAGGCGCGTAGACAGCTTCTTGTGCCGGTCTTCTGGGCTGACGGCGCAATTCCGGGTCGCGCCGCGCTTGCCGCAATTGCCCTTGCGTACGGCCATTGGTTTCCGGCTCCACACGCACTTCTTGAGGCTCAAAACCGTCTTTTTGCAGCCGAACCGTGAAGGTTCCGGCCACCGGACGGGTCAATGTGCATGGCGTGACGCACCATTCACCGCTGCTCACACTTGCCGTCGCCCCCGCAGGCGCGGAGTTGATCGCGATGACGTTGGTCGCGGTCGGGTCTTGAGGCGCAGCACAGGCGCTCAACAAGAAAACTGCGCCCCCCATCAGCTGCAATCTTCGAAACATGTCTGTCATCCCAGTATATTTTATAGTTAATACTCTATGGCTGTATAACGAGTTGCTCAATGAATTAATTCCCGCGGACTGAAAGTATTTGCCCATAGCACACGAACAACGCCCGCTTCTATTCTCTCAACACGCGCCAAAAGCCAAGTCTTTTCTGAGGTTTATGCTGGCGGCGGATCGCCTCGGACGAATTTACACATGAGTATTACTTTTTCCCCTGTGCACCCGTTTGCGAAGTTGGATATCCCTACTTTCTTAACGGCACAAGCACGCTACCGGCAGAATCACCCTTTTCTGGTCTGGGAACCATTTGAAGGCCCCACACGCCAATGGTCGTATACGGAGTTTGATGTTGCAGTGCGTCAGCTTGCGGCCGGACTAGCCTCCAGAGGTGTCCGGCAGGGCGAGCGGGTTTTGATCCATATGGACAACGGGCCGGAGATTCTGCTCGCCTGGTATGCCTGTGCCGCTTTGGGGGCCGTGGCGGTAACTACCAATGCGCGATCCGCAGGCAAAGAGCTCGCGTATTTCGCAGAGCATTCCGAAGCCGTCGCAGGCATTACTCAGCCAGCTTTCGCGGATCTAATGGCAACGCATTGCCCGGATCTGCGTTGGATCGCCGTCACCGAAACCGACAGTGACGGGTCACGTCCGCAAGACCGTCCAAATCAAGGGGTAGACAGTTTCGATAAGCTCTTCGGCAACGAGGCCGACTTCACGGCGCGCCCGGCCGACCCCACTTTGCCGGTGGGTATTCAGTACACATCCGGCACAACGTCACGGCCCAAAGGGGTGGTTTGGACTCACGCAAATGCGTTGTGGGGCGCCAAGATTTGTGCAGTTCATGAAAATCTGATGGCGGACGATGTGCACCTTTGTTACTTGCCGTTGTTTCACACGAACGCTCAGTCTTATTCCGTGTTGGCCGCCTTGTGGGCCGGCGCGACGGTGGTTTGCCAACCCCGCTTTTCGGCCAGCCGGTTTTGGAACGTCTCTCTCAAACACAAATGCACCTGGTCCTCCATGGTACCGTTCTGTGCCAAAGCGTTGTTGGAACGCGATGTGCCGAAACAGCATCACTACCGCTTTTGGGGCAACGGCGTTTGCGACGCGCCGTGGGATGCTCATTTCGGCGTGCGCACAATCGGTTGGTGGGGCATGACCGAGACCATCACGCAAGGCACGGTGGGCAACCCTTTCACGCCGGACCGCCCGATGACAATGGGACGGCCGGCCCAGGAATACGACATCGCCGTGCTGGACGACGACGACAAACCCGTCATTCCGGGAGAATCGGGCCGTCTCAAGATTCGCGGCGTTCGGGGTATTTCTCTGTTTGCGGAATATTTGAATAATCCCGAAGCCACCGAAGGCAGTTTTGACGATCATGGGTATTTCGATACGGGCGACCGCGTCACCCTTCTGGAAGACGGATACCTTCAATTTGCCGACCGCGACAAAGACATGCTGAAAGTGGGCGGTGAGAATGTGGCCGCCTCGGAAATCGAAAGGGTGATTGCGACTGTACCGGGCATTGCCGAGATTGCTGTTGTGGCTAAATCCGACACCATGCTCGATCAGGTGCCCGTGGCCTTCTTGCTCGCCCATCCGGAGAACGACGCCGCGGCAGAGGCGTTGAAAGAGAAGGTGCGCAAGGCATGCGCCGAAGAATTGGCGGATTTCAAACAGCCGCGCGATGTGATCATCCTGGACAGCTTCCCCCGGTCCACCCTTGAGAAGATCGCCAAGAACGAATTGCGCAAATTGGTCGAACAATAAGAGTTACCCAATCGGAGGAAACCATGTCGAACGCCGCCTACGAAACAATCCTGTACGACACAAAAGGCGCGGTCGGTATCATCACGCTCAACCGGCCGGACCGTATGAATGCCTGGGTCCGCCAGATGAATAACGAGATGATCGACGCCATCGAAGCGGCCAATGCCGACCCGGAGATCGCGGCGATTGTTGTCACCGGTGCGGGCCGGGGCTTCTGTGCAGGCGCCGACATGGAAGCAACCTTCAAAAGCCAGTTGGATGGCAAGGGCGACGCCAATGGCGGCTCCAATGTGGAGGATATTGGATGGGTTTCCACCGTGCGCGGCGCCAAACCGCTCATCGCAGCGGTCAATGGAGCGGCCGTTGGCGTCGGCCTAACCATGATCGTGCCATTCGATGTGATCATTGCGTCGGAAAAAGCGAAGTTCGGCTGCTTCTTCGTCAAAATGGGATTGGTGCCGGAACTGGCTTCCAGCCATTTTCTGGTAAGCCGCATGGGCTTTGGACGCGCTTCCGAAATGATGCTGTCCGGGCGCCTTTACGATGCGCAGGAAGCTTTCGACAAGGGGCTCGCCGATTATCTGTATCCGGAAGATCAATTCCTGGACAAAGCAATTGAGATGGCGCAAGGGTTTGCGGGCAACCCCGCCGGAGCCATGCGTATGATCAAGGAACTGATCACGCAAAATGCCGTGGAGCAGGATCTTGCGGCCGTGCAGCGCCGCGAAATCGACTTGCTCAACCAAAGCTATACGACGCCGGAGCATCAAGAAGCGGTGAATGCTTTCCTGGAAAAACGCAAACCAGACTTCAAAAATGCGTCCTAATCATTCACGTCTCGCACAACGGGCGCCTTTCCGGTGGTGCCATAGGCCACGCCCACTTTGGACTGGACGCCTGTTCCAACAAGCTCTTGGCTGGCCAACCGTCCGGCAACGGAGGACCCGCCATCGACCACATGGGCTTCCCCTGTGACAAACGCGCTTTCATCGCTCGCGAGGTATAGCGCTGCATTCGCAATGTGATCGCCTTCGCCCCGATCCGGCCACGGCTGAATTTGTTTCATCGTCGCTTCGGCCTGTTCGATCCGGCCGCGGTGCATGAGCGGCGTGAATATCATGCCGGGACAAATCGCATTCACACGGATGCGGTGCGCCGCCAGCTCCAAGGCCGCATTTTTTGTGAAATTGATCACCCCCGCCTTCGCGGCTGAATAAGCCACCGGGCCGGAGCCGCCCGTTACACCAGCAACGGATGCGGTGTTGATGATCGCGCCGCCTTGCCCTTGTGCGATCATCGCTTTCGCCACGTGCTTCGTACCAAGAAAGACACCGCGCATGTTGATGGCGAAAGTGTCGTCCCAATGGCCGACATCCGTTTCGACCAACGGTCCAAAGGCACCGCCGACGCCTGCATTGTTGAACATCACATCGATTCTGCCGAATGCCTCCAAAGCAAGCGCAACCACGTTCGCAATGTCTTTTTCTTCCGCCACATCGCCCGGCTGGAAACGGTAGGCTTCCGCAAACCCTGCCTCGGACACGCTGTCGGTCAGTTGCGCGCCACTTTCGGCGTTCAGGTCAAACCCGATGACCCGCGCCCCTTCTTTTAAGAAGCGGTGTACGGTCGCCCATCCCATGCCGCTGGCAGCCCCGGTGATGATGGCTGTCTTTTCGGCGAGCCGTCCTGTTGTCATTGGTGTTGTTCCCTTCTTTGTTCTTGCTGCGGGTCTGCATCTCCCCAAGGCCCCTGTGCCTCTACGGAAATAGACAAAGGACCTGGGTCCACACCGCCGGCCTGATCGATAAGTGCTTCGATCCTGTCCTCGATGCTTGGATGTGTTGAGAACAAGTCCGCAAACTCATTACGCGGATTATCCACACACATTTCCATAACGGCGGATGTTGCGCCCTCGATCTCGCCACGGTTCTCGATTTTCCTTAGCGCCGAAATCATGGCATCTGGGTTCTTTGTCAACTCCACGGCTCCTGCATCCGCCAAATATTCCCGGGAGCGCGACAAGGCAAAGCGGATCACAATCGACAAAGCCCAAGACAGCAGAATGAGGGCGACGGCAATTATGATCGCAATCGCCATACCATTGCCTTTGCGTCCCCCACCGGACCGCCTGGAGGCCGTGCGCAAACCGGACCGGAAGATCACCCGGAACACGAGCTCCCCAACAAAGGAAATAATACCCGCCATCACCACGGAAATCACGAGGACACGTACATCGCCATTTCGGATATGGGTGAGTTCATGCCCCAGCACGGCTTCTAACTCTTCATCATTCAGATGGCGCCGCAATCCTTGGGTAACGCTGACCGCATATTGTTTTTCGTTGAGTCCCGTCGCGAACGCATTAAGGGCATCGCTTGGCACCAGCTTTAATTTCGGCATGGGCATGCCCCGCGAGATGCACATGTTTTCGAGCATATTGTAAAGCTCTGGATCATCGTCGCGCTTGATTTGTTTGCCCCCCGTCACGGAATCGATCATGCGCTCATGCCAGTGATACGCGACGTAGATCCACAAAAACGTCAGCACAGTGACCACGGGAGCTGCCCACAGCAAATCGTAAGCAGCTTCCAAAAGAACACCCAACGGCGCCACGGAAAAGAAAGCACGGCCAAGCAACGCGCCCGCATAGGTCAACACATAGACAAGAAAAAATAGTCCGGCGATCAGAATGACGGATCGGCGCCGATTGGCTTGTATATGCGTATAAAGACCAAAGGCGCCCATCTGCAAAACGGCCGGTGTGTGACGTGCCTAAAACTCCACCTTCGGCACCGCCGCGATCGTGGCGCGATCTTCGCCGAGGTCGAAGAATTCCCGTTCTGAGAATCCGAAGCTTGCAGCGAAGAGGACCGCGGGGAATTGCTGAATGCCCGTGTTGAACTCACTTACGGCGTTATTGAAGAAGCGGCGCGCCGCAGCCAGCTTGTTTTCCACATCGGACAATTCGTCTTGAAGGTCCAGGAAGTTCGTATTCGCTTTAAGGTCGGGATAGGCTTCCGCCAGCGCAAAGAGTTTTCCAAGCGCGCCGGTCAACATGTTCTCAGCACCCGCCTGTGCGGCCGGTCCCGACGCAGAGACGGCGGAGTTTCGTGCTTGAACCACCGCGTCCAGGGTTTCCCGTTCATGAGAGGCATAGCCCTTCACGGTTTCCACAAGGTTAGGGATGAGATCGTGGCGTTGGTTTAAATGCACTTCCACATCCGCGTAGGACTGATCAACCCGTTGCCCCAAGGCCACGAGGCGGTTGTAAATGGATATCACCCAGACGACGAGCGCAACCAGAATGCCGATACCGACCAGAAATTCCATGAATATGACCTTCCCCAAATCAAATCGTACCAAAACCTAACATGGGCGGCCCTGCCCGGCCATGCCGGATTGCCGTTCAGTTTGTGACGGCTGTCAGCTTTTTACGTTTTTGTCTTCAGGGTCGTAGAAAGGACGCAAGCTTGCATCCGCCTGATGGTGGTGGCCCGCAACATTGATGTGATAGGCGCGTTCCATCAGCTCCTTGAGAGAGGTGCCATTCGGGCGGTTCACATAGCCGAGGCCCATAGAAGCGCCCAGAAAATGTCCGTAGGCGCCTGATGTGGTATGGCCAACGATGTGTCCATCGCACAAAATCGGCTCATGTCCATAGATCAATGGTTCAGGATCCCGAAGCTTGAAATGCAGCAAGCGCCGGGTAGGCTCTTCAGCCTTGATCTTCAGAACCGCGTCGCGTCCGACAAACGGACCGAACCGGGACGCCGCCTTTTTTGTTTTGACGGCGAAGCCAAGACCAGCCTCCAACACATTGTCTTCATCGGTCACATCATGGCCAAAATGGCGGTAGCCTTTCTCCACACGGCAGGATTCCAAAACGTGCATGCCGCAGAGTTTCAAATCACCCGCCTTGCCGTTCGCCAATAGTGTTCTCAGAAGCGCCTCAGCCTTATCGGCAGCCACATAAATCTCCCACCCCAGCTCGCCTACATAGGTAATGCGATGGGCGCGGACCGAAATGCCGTCAAGCACGATTTGTTGGGCGGTCGCGAAGGGAAACGCGTCATTCGACAGGGGCTTATCCGTAAGTGACTGGAGCAAGTCGCGCGAACGCGGCCCCATCACCGCGATCACCGCTTCTTGCCGCGTTACGTCCTCAATTCGGCACCTTGCTCCACTGGGCACGTGCCGGCGCAGCCAACTCAGATCGCGAATGCGCGCGACGGGGCTTGTGACAACCAGAAAATCATCTTGCGCAAGGCGCGTCACCGTAAGATCCGCTTCGACCCCCGCGCGCTCATTGAGCCATTGGGTGTAAACAATCTTGCCGATTGGCACATCCACATTATTGGCGCTGACAAGCTGCAGCACATCCAACGCATCCAGGCCTGTCACCCGAAACTTGGCAAAACTCGACATGTCGAACACACCGACACGCTCACGAACGGCCAAGTGCTCCTCGCGGGCAAAGTCAAACCAGTTCTGCCGTCCCCAACTGTATTGGTATTGAGGCGTTACACCTTCCGGCGCGAACCAATTGGGCCGCTCCCAGCAGGCCACTTCCCCAAAACACGCCCCGTGAGCCGCAAGCACCTCGTGCAGCGGCGATTTGATCACATCGCGCGCGGTCGCAAACTGACGATACGGAAAGTGGTCGGCATACAGCAAACCCAACGCTTCCGATGCACGTTCCACCAAATAAGACTTTGAATTTTGTTCCGGCATCATGCGCCGGATATCCACATCCCAAAGGTCGAAGGGTGGATGCCCCGCATCGATCCACTGGGCTAGCGCTTTGCCTGCCCCGCCGGCCGATTGAATACCGACAGAATTGAAGCCGCACGCGACAAAGAATCCGGTGAGCTCCGGCGCTTCACCCAGTAGATACCGGTCATCGGGCGTAAAGCTTTCAGGCCCATTGAAGAACGTCCGTATGCCGACGCTTTCCAAGCGTGGGACGCGGCCAATCGCTTTTTCAAGGAGAGGAAGAAAATGTTCCAGATCCGCCGGCAATTCATCGAATGCAAAGTCTTCAGGGATCGGGTCCGGCACCCAGGGTTTGGCTTTCAGTTCGAACGACCCAATCAGCAGTTTTCCCGCATCTTCTTTTATATAGATCTGTTCGTCGGGAACACGGAGAGTGGGCAAGCCACGCGCCAAGCCGTCGATGGGCTCGGTCACCGCATAAAAATGTTCGCAGGCTTGCAAAGGCACATCCACACCCGCCATCAGGCCAATGTCCCGCCCCCACAAGCCACCGCAGTTGATGACCACAGGCGTTTGAATTGTGCCTTCAGCCGTGTTCACGCCGGTCACATGGCGGTTCTTGTGCTCAATGCCGGTGACCGCTGTGTTTTCGAAGACCCGCACACCCCTATTGCACGCGCCGCGCGCCAAGGCCATGGCGATATTGGTGGGGTCCGCTTGCCCATCTCCCGGAATGTGAAGGCCACCCACAACACCCTCTAAATTGAGATCACCGTAGAGAGATCGGCAATCTTCCGGCGTCAGCACACTTATCTCAAGATGAGAGAGTGTGGCCCGCGCTGCATCGCGTTGGAATTCCACCATGCGTTCTTCCGACAAGGCGAGCGCGACCGACCCTGTTTGCTTGTAGCCCGTGGCGATACCGGTTTCGTCCTCAAGCGTTGCATAGAGTTGCGCTGAGTATTGCGCCAGCTTTGTCATGTTGAGAGTTGCGCGCAATTGCCCAATAAGCCCGGCGGCGTGCCAGGTGGTACCACAAGTGAGTTGCTTGCGTTCCAGAAGCACCACCTCTTTCCAGCCGAGCTGAGACAGGTGGTACGCGACCGAACAGCCGATCACTCCGCCGCCGATGATGACAGCGGAGGCTTCCGGCGGGAGGGGTTTGGAAGTGTTGGACAAAATGGAACCTCAGATGTCATCCCGGGCACACCGCAGCATGCAGTGTTGCGGTGTAGAACCGGGATCTACGCGAAACAGGGTAATGCTAACAGAATAGATCCCGGATCAGCACAGCGCCATTTCATGACGCAGTGCATCCGGGATGACAATTGTGCTTTCAAGCATCATCCAATTCGGGATAGCGGCGGAAGATGCCTTCCTCATTGAAGGGAATGCGTCTTTTCGATTTCAAGTAAGATTTGATGGCCGGTATTTCAGCAACCTTGTGGGCAAGCGTTACCACATGCGGGCATTCTTCCAGAACACGCGCTGTGGCCTTTGGGAAAGCGTATCTGAGGCCCGCCACCACTTGGAATAAAGACAGATCGCAATAGGTTGTCTTGCGGCCAATCAAGTGAGCGTCGCTCTTACCATTTCGGGAGATGATCTTTTCAAAATAGGACAAAAACATTCTCAGGCGTTTGTCGCGAAAATCCTGAGCGCGCCGCTTTGCTTCTTCCTTTTGATCTTCATAGTACAGATAGGCCGCCACCGGATGGTGCGTGTCGTGGACTTCACGCACAAAGTCTTCGATCGTCAGTGCAAGCCCTAACGCGAATGCACGGCTTTGAGAGTTGCGCGGCACCAGGCCGTGACGTTCCGCGATCCAGGCGCAGATGGCAGCTGTCTGGAAAATCATGTGATCGTCCGCCCTCAGGACAGGCGGTGCAAACGGTAGCGGCGTGCCCTTGGGAACTTTGCCACCCAAGGCCCCACACACCTTTACGACGGCATCGACGCCTTTCTTTCGCCCCACATCCCGATATTTCACGTCGGCGGCTTCCAAAGTCAGACGCACAAATTCGCCGCGTCCTTGGATGTTCGGCCAGTAATAGAGTTCGTAGGGTTTTGTCATCTGTTTAGTTTACCATAGCCAGCCCACTCCCCCTCCCAACCACCCCAAGGTACCCTGGTTCGGGTGGTTGGGAGGGGGAGTGGGCTGGCCAGGCAGATAGTCAAACGTGGATGACTTCCCCAAAAGCGTCAAGCGTGGCCTCATGCATGGCCTCCGACAGGGTCGGGTGTGGGAAGATAACGGCAGCGAGATCTGCCTTCGTCGCTTTCATCTGACACGCGATCACATAACCCTGGATCAGCTCGGTGACTTCCGGGCCGATCATATGAGCGCCGAGAAGCCGCCCCGTTGATTTGTCGAAGACGGTTTTGACGAAGCCATTTCCATCCCCCAAGGCCAGCGCCTTACCATTTGCCGAGAACGGGAACTTACCTACAGCGATCGCACCCACTTCTTTCTTGGCTTGAGCTTCGGTCAAGCCGACGCTTGCGATCTGCGGCCGGCAATAGGTGCAGGACGGCACCAAAGACTTATTGATCGGGTACACATCTTTCTCGCCCGCGATCTTCTCCACACAGACGACACCTTCATGGCTTGCCTTATGGGCCAGCCAGGGCGCGCCCGCCACATCGCCAATGGCATAGATGCCGGGCACATTGGTAGCGCCCCACTGGTCCACATCGATGTGACCTTTTGTGGTTTTGATGCCGAGTTCCTCAAGCCCCAGATTTTCCACATTGCCTTCAATGCCGATGGCAAGGATCACGCGGTCGAACCGTTCGCGCAGCTCGCCCTTTTGGGACTGGATGGTCGCGCGCACGAAATCCGTACGCGGCACAAGTTCTTCCACGGTGGCTTTAGTATGGAAATTGATTCCCTGACGCTTGAAGGTTTTCAGCGCTTCCTTCGAAATGTCTTTGTCTTCGTTGGGCAAGATGCGGTCGAGCGCTTCCACCACGGTCACGTCCGACCCCATATCGGAAAAGAAGCTTGCGAACTCCATCCCGATGGCTCCAGAGCCGACAACGAGCAAGCGTTCCGGAATTTCGTCCGGCACCATGGCTTCGCGATAGGTCCAGACACGCGGGTCGTTCACTTGAAGATGCGGCAGTACTTTCGCCCGTGCCCCTGTCGCCAGGATGATGTGTTTCGCCCTGACGGTTTCGCCACCATCTACAGACAAAACGCCCGGCTCCACGAGTTTGGCCGTGCCGTCGAACACTGTCACCTTGTGCTTCTTCAAGAGAAACCCGATGCCGCGCGACAATTGCCCCGCCACTTCGCGGCTGCGTTGCACGACGCTGGGCAGGTTGGGGCGTGCGCCCGGACCTTCGAACCCGGTCTTCGGCAAATCCGCAATCAGATGCGCCACTTCCGACGACCGCAACAAGGCTTTTGTGGGGATGCAGCCCCAGTTGAGGCAGATACCCCCCAAATGCTCACGCTCGATAACGGCCGTGTCTAACCCCAACTGAGCCGCACGGATGGCGGCCACATAGCCGCCCGGCCCACCGCCAACGACCACAATGTCGAATTGATCATCCGCCATCGTTTACATAACCAGCGCGATCGGGTTTTCGAGCAGTTCCTTCAACGCCGCCAGGAACTGCGCGCCGATGGCCCCATCAATGACCCGGTGGTCGCAAGACATGCTGAGCGACATCATGGGCGCCAAATCCAGCATTCCGTCCACATTGGCGGGGCGTTCTTCAACCGCCCCCACGGCCAAGATGGCCGCCTGTGGCGGGTTGATCACCGCGTCAAAGTCTTGGATGCCAAACATGCCCAGATTGGTGACCGTGAACGTGCCCCCTTCGATGTTTTCCGGACGCAACCCACCAGACCGCGCCTTGCCTGCAAGGTCCCTGATCTCATCCGAAATTTGCAGGACAGGTTTTTTGTCCACCCCACGGACGATAGGCGATATCAAACCGTCGGGCAGAGCCACGGCAACGCCGATATCCGCCTGGTCGAAAAACAGGATCTGTTCTTCAGAATACTGAACATTAGCTGCGGGCACTTCCGCCAGAGCCAAACCGCAGGCGCGCACGATGAGATCATTGACCGAAATCTTCTTGTCCGAAAGACGCTTGTTCACGCCTTCTCGTACTTTCAGCAATTCGGCAGCGTTGACCTCGATCCGCAGATAGATATGTGGCGCGGTGGTCTTCGATTGCACCAAGCGGCGCGCAATGGATTTGCGCATATTGGTGACCGGTTCGCCGCGCGGCGTCGCCGCCGCCACCTGAACCGGAAGCCCCGCGCCCATGGACATGCCGGTAACGGGCAATGGAGCTGCCACCGGTGCATTTTCCACATCCGCCGCCAGAATGCGGCCATTGGGGCCGGAGCCACGCAGTGCCGATAGGTCGATGCCTTTTTCTGTCGCCAAGCGCTGGGCGCGCGGAGAGGCACTCAACCGCCGGGCTTTCCGTCCCAGCGGGCGGCCAGCCGCTTCTTCCAAATCGTCAAGGGATATGCGGCCAAGCCGTCCCGTGGCAGACGCTTTGGTCACATCCACGCCTTCATCCACGGCAACGCGCGCGGCAATCGGGCTGATCTCGGTCGATAAGCCCGCGATTTGAGCTTCCACCGCCGCTTTGTCCAGACCGTTGGCTTTCGGAGCAGGCGCAGGTTCGGACGACGGTGCTGCATAGCCCGAAGGCTGTGCCGGTGCGGGCGCAGGTGCCGCCGGAGCAGGCGCGGAAGGTGCGGGCGCTGCCTCAACCGGTTTGTAGCCAGCAACGAAGTCGTCAATGTCTCCGTCGCTCACATCGGCATCCGCCATTACTGCGATCAATTGCCCAACCGGGTAAGGTCCCCCCTCTTCCACCAGAATGCGGCGCAGAACCCCGCCGGTATGGGATTCATAGGGCATGCTCAGCTTATCGGTTTCCAAGTCGGCGATTTCATCGCCTTCCTTGATGATTTCGCCCACACTCTTATTCCATTGAGTGATGAGCCCTTCCGTCATCTCCATCCCCAATTTGGGCATGGCGATAGGCGTGATTTTTCCAGACATTAGCGGCCCTCCAAGGTCTCGCGGACAGCAGCCTCAATTTTGTCGGCACTCGGAAGATAGGTCCATTCGAGACTAGGTGCGAATGGGATCGGCGTATGCGGCGGCGTCACCAATTTGATCGGTGCATCGAGAAACTCGAACGCTTGGCTCGATACCAACCCGGCAACGTCGCTGGCCATGGAGCAGCGCGGCGTCGATTCATCGACGATCACCAGGCGCCCCGTTTCTTCCACGCTTTCCAAGACAAGCTCTTCGTCAAAGGGAGACGTGGTGCGCGGGTCGATCACATCGCAGGTGATGCCTTCACCCGCCAGCTTGTCCGCCACTTCATTTGCCAGCGTCACCATGCGGGCAAAGCCCACAATTGTCACATCCTTCCCTTGACGGGTGAGGTTGCCTTTGCCAAACGGCACCGTATACGGATCGTCCGGCACTTCCCCTTGCGACATGTAGAGCATCTTGTGTTCGCAGAAGACCACCGGATCTTCGCCCCGGATGGCTGACGCCAACAGGCCTTTCGCATCGTATGGATTAGACGGGACCGCGCATTTGAGGCCGGGAATGTTCGTCAGCCAAGCATAATTCACCTGGCTATGCTGGGCAGCGGCGCTCATGCCCGCGCCCATGGTGGTACGAATGACCATCGGGGTCTTCGCCTTACCGCCGAACATATATTTGAACTTGGCCGCCTGATTGTAGATCTGATCGAGACACAGACCCATAAAGTCCGTGAACATGATCTCGGCGACGGGACGCATGCCGGCAAGTGCAGCACCCGCTGCAGCCCCCACAATCGCGGACTCAGAAATCGGCGTATCCATCACCCGGTCATCGCCGAACTTGCCCCAGAGGCCCGCCGTCAGGCTGAAGACACCGCCGATGGCTTCCTTGCCGCCTTTGGAGCCGGAGCCGCCGACCACATCCTCGCCCAGTACGATAACGCTTTCGTCGCGTTCCATTTCCTGGGCCAGGCATTCGTTAATCGCATCGCGATAGGATTTCACACTCATGTCTTGGTCCCCTAGTAAGCGTTGTAAACGTCAGTGTACAGTGCTTCAGGGGCAGGGGGCGGTGCCTCCCGCGCTTCATTCACCGCTTCCTCGATGAGATTCATCACTTCTTCATCGATTTCATCGAGACGCCCAAGTTCCAACAATTTGGCTTCGCTCACGCGCGTGCGGAAGTTTTTCAAACAATCCATCGTTTCGCGTAAGTTTTTCACTTCGTCGGGCCCGCGATAGTTTTGCGGGTCGCCTTCCACATGGCCGTAAAAGCGGCAGATGGCAAATTCGAGCGTGGCCGGCCCTTCGCCTTTGCGCGCCCGTTCAATGGCCTGCTTCGTTGCGTCATAGACCGAGAAGAAATCAGACCCGTCGGCTTTGATCGCGGGCATGCCAAAGGCTTCCGCCCGGCCGGCAATGTCACCGCTGCCCACTGCATATTCAAACGCCGTGTGCTCGCTATAGCCATTGTTTTCGAAAACAAAGATGGTCGGCACTTTCAGGACGACCGCCAAGTTCATGGCCTCGAACACCGTGCCTTGGTTACAAGAGCCATCGCCGCCGAAGGACAGTGTCACCCGTTCCTTGCCTTGATTGCGCGTGGCAATCGCAGCGCCCACGGCCAGTGGCGGGCCGCCGCCCACAATACCGTTAGCGCCAAGCATGCCCACATCCAAATCAGCGATGTGCATGGAGCCGCCCTTGCCGCCACAAATGCCGCCCGACTTGCCGTAGATCTCCTTCATCATGCCTTTGACATCGCAGCCTTTGGCGATGCAGTGGCCATGACCACGGTGGGTACTGACAATCAAATCATCATCGGTCAGGTTTTCGCAAACGCCCACAGCGCACGCTTCCTGGCCCGCATATAAATGCGTGAAACCAGGGATTTCACCTTTGCCGATTTCCACATGAAGACGTTCTTCGAATTCACGAATGATCTTCATGCGGCGATAGGCTTGTTCCAATTCTTCGCGGCTGAGCTGCATGGTGGACGCTCTCCCTGTTGCTACCTTCTTTGCGCGCCATAGGAGCGAAGGACGACGGGAATGTCCAGGAAAGAAACGCCGAAACCCGCCAATTTTCACGGGCTGAGAACAGCGTTCTACTTTTGACCCATAGGGACAACGCCCAGACTGCTTTCACTTGATCCGCTTCTGGTTAACCGCCAAGCTGCGCGTTTGATCGAAGGGGAGCGCCGATGGCGGACATTGAACAAGACGCAAGCGTCGCGGCGCCACGAGACCGGTCCTACCCGCATGAGCGCTATGCCTGGTGGGTCGTCGCGGTGCTCACCTTGGCCCTGCTGGTTTCTTTCATCGACCGGCAGATCGTTGCGCTGGTGGTGGAGCCGCTCAAAACCGACCTTGGATTAAGTGACACGCAGATCGGCTGGCTCTATGGCGGCTTTGCCATTTTTTACGCCGTTGCGGGACTGCCCCTTGCGGTCTTGGCCGACCGCAAAAGCCGGCGCTTCATCATTATGGTCGGCATTGTCGCGTGGAGCATCATGACTGTTGCGTGCGGTCTTTCCCGTAACTTCTTTCAGCTCATGTTGGCGCGCATTGGGGTTGGCGTTGGCGAAGCGACATTAGGGCCCGCGACCCATTCCTTGGTGGGTGACTATTTCCCGCGCGACCGTATCCCCATGGCGATGAGTGTTTTTCAAATCGGCGCCGTTGTGGGTACCGGATTGGCGTTTTGGATCGGCGGCATCGTGGTAGAATTCGCCGCTAACAGTCCGCCAGTTGATCTGGGCATATTCGGGACAATGCGCCCCTGGCAGATGACCTTCATCTATGTGGGCGCGCCGGGCATTTTGGTGGCGCTCCTTATGCTGACGGTTCAAGAACCGCCGCGCCGGGCACAAGTGCCCACAGGCAGTTTCAAATTGTCGGACCTCAACCAACTCAAAGACTTCTACATCCGGAACAAAGAAACCGTCATTGCCCATCATTTGGGGTTCACCTGTTTCGCCTTGGTGGGATGGGCCTTCGTGTTCTGGACGCCCACCTATTTCACGCGCGTGCACGATATTCCCGCCGGTGAAGCGTCTCAGCTATTCGGTTTCATCTTTATCTTCGCCGGGCCTGCGGGCGTCCTGTGGGCGCCCTGGATGGCGCAGTACTTTGCGAAGCGCGGGCGGAAAGACGCCAACATCCTGGGCGGCATGCTGGGGGGTGCCATCGTCATTCCAATCATCATACTGATTCAGCTGGCGCCCGCGCCCATCTGGGCCTGGCTTCTTTACGCGCCAGCCATCTTCTTCGTCAATTCGCCCTTCGGTCTGGCCAATGGTGCCTTGCCCGTGATTGCGCCACCGGATAAGCGCGCTCAAATCGCTGCCCTCTACGCCTTGCAGAGCGCGATCTTCGGCATGGGTATCGGCCCCATGCTGGGCGGATTTATCAGCGATGTACTGTTTCCGGGGCCCGAAGGCGTACGCTATTCCATCATGCTGATGGCTTGTGTGTTCGGCCCGCTTGGCGTCGGCTTGCTGTGGTGGGGACGGCAGCATTACGCGAAAAGCCTCGCCTACGCCGAGAAGCACTATTCTTAAAGTGACGCCTCAGACATCAATACCGCCTGGCTCACGCTTCCAATGCAACGTGGCCTGTTCGAATGCATACGCCATTTGCAGAACGGATAGGTCATCACGGGGGCGCCCGACGATTTGCAAGCCGATGGGCAAACCCTCTTTCGTGAAACCTGCGGGCACGGAGATGGCCGGGCATCCCGTAAGCGTGATGATGGAGCAGCTTTGCATCCAATCCAGATAGGTTTCTTGAAGCTTGCCGTTGATTTCCTTCACCCAAGGCTCGGTCACGTCAAAAGGCGGCACTTGGGTGGTGGGCGTTACCAGAAAGTCGTGATCCTCAAAGAAATCGAGCACACGCTTATACATCTGTGTACGGGCCATTTCCGCTTTCCCCACATCCGCAGCGGACAGGGCCAGACCTTTTTCGATGTTCCAAATGATCGTGTCTTTCATCTTGTCCTTAGCGTGTTCATAGGCTTCCGCAAACCCGGAACAGAACAGAAAGGCGCGCAGGGTTTGGAAGATCTCGCCACCGCCGGAAAGGTCCGGATGATCATAAGTCACTTCGGCGCCAAGATCCGTGAACGTAGCGAGCGCGTTTTCACAAACAGCAACCACCTGCGGGTCTATGTCATAAAGCCCGCCCAAATCCGGCGACCATCCGATCCGCACGCCCTTCCAATCCTTGGCAAGAGGTAGATCGAAAACGGCGCCGGGGTCGTCCAAGGAAATGGGACAACGCGCATCCGGCCCCGCCATGACAGATAAGAGCAACGCCACATCGTCCACCGTGCGTGCCATGGGCCCCAAAGCCGATAAGGGATTCCACGCATTGCGGTCGGGATAAGCCGGGACGCGCCCAGGTGTGGGGCGGAATCCAACCACATTGCAAAAGGCCGCTGGATTACGCAGTGACCCCCCTAAGTCACTACCGTCAGCCAAGGGGGTGAGCCGCGCCGCCAACGCCCCGGCCGCACCGCCGCTGGAACCGCCGACGGTTTTGGACAGATCATATGGATTACGCGACGCCCCAAAAACCGGATTGAAGGATTGCGACCCAGCCCCGAATTCCGGCGTGTTCGTTTTGCCAATGATGATCGCACCTGCCTCTTTCATCCGTGTAACGAAGAGCTGATCAAAGTCTGGCACATGATTTTCGAACAGGGGCGACCCCCATGTGGTGCGGATGCCTTTTGTTTCAGCAAGATCCTTCACGGCAATCGGCAGACCATGGAGTTTTCCGCGCTGTTCTTGCGGCAGCGTGTCGGCCGCACGGGCGCCATCCATGGCTTGATCGGCCACCAGTGTGCAAATCGCATTGACTTTGGGGTTCACCTTGTCGATGCGCGCAAGCGTTTGCTCCATAAGCTCCGTACACGTAATTTCGTTGGCATGAAGTCGTGCGGCAAGCGTGCGGGCGGTTTGAAAACAAAGGTCTTGGGAAGCCATAAGCGAATCTTTCTGGACAGCTGTCTCGATTGAGCGGATGATAAAGGTGAACCCCGCTTTCTGTTAAGCCCATCCAGAGCATCCGACATGTCACCGCGCCCCGACGCCCCCTTCAAAGACGACCTTGAACTCTCGCTGCAACGCGCCATGGAAATGTTGTTTCGCGGCGCAAAGAACAGGCGCGCACCATTCCATACGCCCGTATTTGCCACACAGGGCGGTGTGTTCGGCGTGGATGCGCGCACCGTCGTTTTGAGAGATTTCGTCCAGGAAACGCGTCGGCTGCGCTTTCATTCGGACGTTCGAACGGAAAAAAGCGGTCACGTTGCCGAAAATCCAAATGGCGTCTTTGTCTTCTACGATCCCGGCGCGCGCATTCAATTGCGCGCCTATGGCCCCTGCACGCTTCATCAAGAAGACGAGATTGCTGATATGGCTTGGGCAGACAGTCAGCATTTCAGCCGCCGCTGCTATATGGCGCCGATCGGCCCGGGATCCGAAGCGGACGGCCCCACATCAGGCCTGCCTGCCGACGTTGAGGGCCGGGTACCGACAGAAGAAGAAACGCTTCTTGGCCGCCCCTATTTTTCGGTGATGCTTCTGACGATTACCAGCCTCGATTGGCTGTTTCTCGCCCATGACGGGCATCGGCGCGCCCGCTTCTCCTGGGAGGAAAGCGGCCAGTGCCAAAAAGAATGGCTCATTCCCTAAAGCGCGCCACTTGCCATCTAGACCTGCCGCTCTTTTACCGATAACAAAACCATAAAAAAACAAGCAGCAGGTGTGGGTAATGAATTTTGAGTTCTCGGAAGATCAAAAGCTCCTCAAAGAACAAGTCAGACGTTTCCTCGAAGACAAATGCGAGTCGAAAGACGTGCGCACGGTGTTGGACGGCGATGCGCCCTTCAACACGGAGGTCTGGAACGGTCTGAAAGAATTGGGGCTAATGGGCACCGCCATCCCCGAAGAGTATGGCGGCTCGGGCGCAGGGTATCTGGAACTCTGCGTTGTCGCCGAAGAATTGGGGCGCGCCGTGGCACCCGTACCGTTTTCATCTTCCATATACTTGGCCGCAGAAACACTGTTGGCCGCAGGCAGCGAAGAACAGAAACAAACCTATCTGCCGAAACTGGCCGCGGGCGAACTCATCGCAACCCTTGCCGTCGGCGAACATTCCGGCCGATTGGACCCGGCCACTCTGTCCATGAAAGCAAGCGACGGCACGCTGAACGGGTCCAAATCGCCGGTGGCGGATGGTTCCATAGCGGACATTGCCATCGTCGTTGCCAGGACCGGCACAAATCCACGCGATGTGTCGCTGTATTTGGTCGACCTTGCCCAAGACAACATCAGCCGAAAGACCCTCGACAGTATCGACCCGACGCGCGACCTAGCAGAGATCGCTTTCCACGATGCAAAAGGGGAACTCATCGGCGAGCTCAATCGCGGCTGGGATGTGATCGAAACCGTTTTCGACCGGGCGGCCGTTTTGTTTGCCTTCGAACAATTGGGCGGGGCGCAGAAGGCCCTCGAAAGCGCCGTGGATTATGCTAAAGAACGTTATGCGTTCGGGCGCCCCATCGGTTCCTTCCAAGCGGTCAAGCACATGCTGGCGGACATGTATGTTTCCGCCGAGCTCGCGCGCTCCAACTGCTACTACGGCGCCTGGGCCTTGTCGACAGACGCCGCTGAATTGGCGGAGGCCGCAGCCACGGCGCGCGTGGCCGCCACAAAAGCCTATCAGCATTGTTCGAAGAACAATATCCAGACACATGGCGGCATGGGCTTCACCTGGGAATTCGATTGCCACTTGCATTACCGGCGCTCGAACCTCTTGGCACTGATTATCGGCAGCCAATCCCAATGGGAAGACCAGCTTATCGATCGCCTCGAAGCACGCAACGCAGCATAAAGAATTCTTAGGAGACCATCATGGATTTCAACGACACCCCCCAAGAAGCTGCGTTCCGGAAAGAGGCACGCGACTGGATCGACGCCAATGCGCCCGCTCATTTGAAAGAGCCTTTGGAATCTAGCGGCTTCGGCAACACCAATGTGGGTGACCACGACATTATGGAAGTGTCGAAAGACTGGCAGAAGAAAAAAGCGGAAGCCGGTTGGGCCTGCCTGCAATGGCCGACGGAGTATGGCGGACGCGGCGCCACGCCCATCGAACGCGTCATCTGGAGCCAGGAAGAAGGCGCCTATGCAGCGCTCAGCAGCGTATTCCTCATCGGCCAGGGCATGTGCGGCCCCACCATGATGGCGTTTGCCAGCGAAGAACACAAAAAGCGCTATCTGCCCCCGCTCGCCAGCGGCGAAGAAGTATGGTGCCAATTGTTTTCGGAACCTGCTGGCGGGTCGGATTTGGCAGGCTTGCGCACGAAGGCCGAAAAAGACGGCGACGAGTGGGTGATCAACGGCCAGAAGATCTGGACCTCAGGCGCCCATTACAGCGATTACGGCATCCTCATTACCCGGACGGACCCGAGCGTGCCCAAACACAAAGGGCTCACCATGTTCTTCCTGAGCATGAAGACGCCCGGCATCAAGATCCGCCCCATTAAACAGGTCAACGGCCAGAGCGGCTTTAACGAAGTCTATTTTACCGATGTGCGTATTCCGGATCATCAGCGCCTGGGCGATGTGGGTGAAGGCTGGAAAGTTTCCCTCACCACACTGATGAATGAGCGGCTGTCCATTGGCGCGGGCATGCCCACGGGCTTTCCGGAAATGTTCGATCTGGCCCGCAAATTCGAAACCGTTGACGGGCCCGCGATCAAAGACAAAGCCTTGCGTACCAAATTGGCCGATTGGCATGTAAAGACCAACGGCCTCAAATATTCGGCGGCGCGGTCGATCAGCGCTCTATCGCGGGGCGAAACGCCTGGACCCGAAGCCAGCATTGGCAAGCTTGTCGCGGGCAGCACCATGCAGGACATCGCCCAAGCGGCGCTTGACCTGCAAGGTCTCAGCGGCGCGCTAACTGATCCGGACCATGCGGATGCGGCGGCCCGTTTTCAGGCCATGCTGTTGCGTTCCCCCGCCACCCGTGTGGAGGGCGGTACGGACGAAATCCTGCGCAACATCATTGCGGAACGGGTGCTCGGCCTGCCCGCGGATGTGCGCGTGGACAAAGACGTGCCGTTCAATGAAATCCCGACCGGCAAAGCGAACTAAGTCAAACGTCATCGCGAGCTGGCTTTTTTCGGATAGACCTAGCCATCCCACTCCCCCAAAGACTGACATTGGCCAACCACCCCAAGGGTACCCTATACGGGTGGTTGGGACGGGGGAGTGGGATAGTCAAGTTATCTAAATCTCAAGCACGCTGCTCATTGAACCGGATGCGATTCCCGAATGGATCGATAACTTCAAGCAATCGATCGCCCCATGGCGCATCCATGATTGCGGGATTAAGATGCGGATAGTCCTTCGCATCGATTTCCGCGAAAAGATCATCGAGTGCTTTTGTTTCCACAAAGACTGTGCTGCCCGGACAGCAATCCCCATGATGTTCGGTCAGATGCAGGGTGAGATCGCCCTTTGAGATCTGCATGTAGAGCGGCATGCCCTCTTCGAACCGGTGCTGCCAATCGACGCCAAAGCCCAGATAATCGATGTAAAACTCTTCAGCCTTTTCAGGCGAGAAGATTCTCAGAACGGGAATCACTTTCTCGAATGCCATTGACGATCCCTTTACCGATCGCGATTGAAAACAAACAAATCTAGCTTGAAAGCGGCGCTGCCCACCACCATTTTAAAGAGTGCTGCATTCATCTGCACACCGAGGGGGAGGTGCGCTATGCTTCCGCTACGACTGCTTACGGCTATCGGCACTGTTATGCTGATGGTTTGTCTTGCTCATCAAAGCCATGCCACTACCTGGGCAAACACGACGGTAGACGACCCATTCGCTGACGCCACGTGCGATGTATCCGAACCAGCCTCTTTTGGCAGTTACGTTTATGATTGGCCCTCCAAATACGACGCTATCTACTGGCCCTATACTGAAAGTCGATGGATTTGGGTGTGTCCCACCAGCGGCTATGTTTCTTTTGGTGACGACTTCAGCGAGCTTACCGAAGAGGAAAAGTCCCGCATAAAACCTGCACTCGCTCAAATGAATGCTGAAGGTGGGGTGGGAACGATCCACGATACGCTTGTTCGGCTAGAGCGCTTGTATGAGATACGCGACAAAGACCAAGCTTTCTGGGCCTGGCTCTACCGGGTGCTGGCTTATTGGCACAATGAAGATGCAGAGAAGGCATTGGCCTATCGGCAGAAGGCGCTCACCCTGATAGAGCAGTTGATCGACGATACACCAGCAGGCTTCAAGCGTATCACCTATCTCTACCTAATGGGCGACTACAACCGGCAACTGGGCAATGACGACCTCGCCCGGCAGTATTTCGCAGAAGCGCGTGCCGTCAAGTGGACAGACGAAGACGGCAACGAACTGGTCGGCGCACCTTATTACGATGAGATCATTGACGAACGTCTGAAACTCATGGAAGAACACGAACAACCTTCCCCGTAATTTCTTGGAGACGACGTTGTGCCTTTCAAACCATTTGATCTTTCGGGCCGCGTGGTCCTCATCACCGGCGGCAATGGAGGCATTGGCCTCGGCATGGCGGAAGGCGTTGCGGCGGCCGGTGCCGATGTGTGCATTTGGGGCACCAACGACGAAAAAAACGCGAATGCGCTCACCAAACTGAAGGAACATGGCACCAAGGTCGCGGCGAAGAAATGCGACGTGTCCGACCGCGTTGCGGTTGAAAAGTGCTTCGCGGAAACGCTTGAAGAATTCGGCCGCGTCGATGGCTGTTTTGCCAATGCGGGCGCGGGCGCCCGAGGCGTGCCCTACCATGAAATGGTGGACACGGAATGGGAACGCATTCTGGGCATCAATCTTTGGGGGGCTCATTTTGTATTGCAGCAGGCAGCAGGCCACATGAAAGCGCGCGCCGATGACGGCGACGCCTTCGGACGTTTGGTGGGCACCGCAAGCCTGGCCGCGGTGTCAGGTCAAGCACGGGGCGAGCATTATGCCGCCACCAAAGGCGCGATCGTCAGTATGATGAAGGCTCTTGCGGTGGAATATGCCCGGTACAATATGACGGCGCACACCATTTTGCCGGGCTGGATCGAAACCGCCATGACCGAACAGACCTTCGCCTGGGACAAATTCGCCGCCAATGTCATCCCGCGCATTCCCATGCGCCGCTGGGGCCAGCCGGAAGATTTCGCGGCCATCGCCGTCTATATCATGAGCGAAGCAAGCCAATACCACACGGCCGAAACCTTCTTGATCGACGGTGGGTATTTTGTGTTCTAGGCCGAAAACGCCAGGGAGTCTGCCCGATACTTAGAGCCCCGGCGCCACGGTGACTGTCAGTGTGTCGCTAAATGTCCGCGCAACACCATCATCGAGACTTTCCTGATCAATCACATATTTCGGACCGCCGGAGTTGCCGGAAGATGCACTCGTCAAATTAAGGATAGAGACACCAACGCGAATATTGTCCGCCTTCGCGGTGCAATCCGACCCGTCCACATCTTCAAGATCCAGTTCCACTGTCTCGGTAACGCCACTTCTGTCGATAATACTAATCAGGCTACTGAAAGATCCGCTGGGGAAACGCAACCCAACTTCCGGCGCATATACAATTTTCGTATCCACGCCCGGGGCGGTCAGCGCAAAATTGCCCGCTTGATCCGGACCGGCACTTTCTACCGTGATGACCACCGTTTCCAGAGACGTTATCAAGCATCCGCGCACATCGGCGCCGCCACTTGAATTGGATACCGGGATGAAATTTCCCGTCTCTTCGCCTGTGATATTGGCGGCCAAATCACCGTTAAGCGTCAGTTCGACGCGAGGTTCCGCCTGAACCGTGACATCTATGTTTACGTCGCCGGTTGCCTGCGCGAAGGCCGGTCCCGCCGCCAAGCCCGCGCCCATCAACGCCGCTACAAAAGTTCCACGCTTTTTCATGTGATACTCCCCGCCACAGCCTCTTACAGGCCATTTGGTTTCGCCTTAGGAGCCAACCTAAGCGGACAGAGAAACCCCGTGCATCATCACAATTGGGTACAGGGGCACACAAAATCCGTGGGAGAGCTACTTCTTATGTTCCATCTTGTCTTTGCGCACTCTTTTGATCGTACCGGAAAAGCTTAAGCAAGACCGGCCGTCCGCCGTCACGATGCCGCGCACGAAAATGAGCGAGCCGCCCGCGCGCAGTACATCGCCACGCGCTTCAATATATTCGCCTTCGCGGGGGCCATCCAAAAATTCTGAGCTGAAGGCAACGGTCAATCCGTACACGTCTTCGCCCATATGCTCATGTGCAATGCTGAACAAGGCAAAATCAGCAAACGTCATGAGGCAGCCCCCATGCATCACGCCGCCACCATTCATATGCCGCCGTTCTGCCCGGAAAGCACTGACGGGCCCTTGCTCGTCCACGCGAAACGCGAAAGGGCCAACAAGGTCGTGTTCGAAAGGCTCCTCTTCCCAGGTATGCCATCCTTCGAATTCGCCGCTCTTGATCGTGCTGATGGGCATAAACGCTGATCTCCTTTGAATTCCATGCAGCTGCGCTTCATACACGTGTCCGGCCTGTTGATGAAGCCCATCCGCGCAATGCTGCCATGCATGGTGCGTGCAAATTCGCACAGGCTTCCTCATTCGCCCTTGACAAAACGCGCCATGACGTAGGGGATGTGTGGTTCAAATTCCAGCTCTATATCTTTGCGGAAGGTCCTCATGCCCACACACGATCTGTCACAATCCCTAGCGAACAAAGTGGCTGTTGTCACCGGGGGTGCCAACGGCATCGGCCTTGCCGCCGCCAAACGCTTTAAGGCCCTGGGCGCCATAACCGTCTTAGCGGATGTGGACGAAACCGCCTTGAACGCAACGGCGGAGGAAAACGGCATGACAGCAGTCCCTTGTGACGTTTCAAAAGAGGAAGACCTGCAAACATTGAAAGAGGCAGCAACCGCTCTTGGGCCGGTCGAAGTGGTGATGGCGAATGCAGGCGTGGCCCTGGGCGGCCGCATCGAGCATGTGCCGATTTCCGAATGGCAGCGCGTGCTGGACATCAACGTGGTGGGCGTGGTGCGCACGTTTCAGCCCTTCATGGAAGGATTGATGGCACAGCAGAGCGGCCACATCATCGTCACCGGGTCCAGCGCGGGTCTGCGCAGCGATCCGTCCGGCATGAATTGTCCGTATGCCACGTCTAAGACGGCATTGATGGGCATGACGCGTGGCCTTCATGGTTACCTCGCGCCCCACGGCGTCTCAGTGCACCTATTGGCACCCCGCATGACCGATACGGCGTTTCCGCGCAAGGCCGTGGGCTGGGGCCGCAAAGGGTCGCGCGTTGCGGGCGATTACGACATCGGCGAACACGACACGCCGGAACAAGTGGCGGACGCGCTGATCAAAGGCATGGAAGCCGGAGACTACTTGATCAGCCTGCTGCCGGACACGAAAGACATTTTGCGCGATTTTGCGGACACGCTCGCCCCCTGATGGGCCGGCCTATTCGGCCGCCCGGCTCAGGCCGAATGATTTGTCGAAGATTTCGATCGTCTCCGATGTGGGCCCATGGATGAAGGCGAACCCGTCTTGCGGCGGGATCAGATAGCCGAGCGCGTGGTTGGCCGCGATCTTTCTGTCTACATGGGACACATCCCGTTCGATCAGCCGAAAATGATTGGCCGCGGGATAGTGCTTACCCCAGGCGCGAAAATCGGGACGCGGTGTGGACGCACGCACCTCCACTTCCATGCGGCCTTTGATGCCGGTCAATGCAAAGCGGTCGCAACCCTCGTCCCGCCTCTCTATCGGCGTAATGCCCACTTGCAATACATCCTCATAGAACGCGCGCGCTGCCGGCCAATCCTGCGCGCTGTAGTGCAGGATCGCAAACGGATCTTTGTTCCGTGTGAGGACGGATACCTGCCCATCGCGCCAGGTAAAGCGAAGCCCGTTTTCGTTGGGGTCCTCGACCGGATCGGAATAAGACCATGCTGGATCCGCCGCTTGCATCGCCCGGTACATATCCATCGGATCGTCCACCGGAAACCCGATCACCAGATCGCCTTGGGCAATGCCTTGCCATGACCGGGGCGTCATGGCCTCCGGCATGATCTCAATGAGATCAACTTGGTGGCGCGTCTGCGGGTTTTCTACGTAATGCGTGTGATACTCATCCCCCAAGACGGCGGCGGTTACCTGCCCGATATAGTCATCTTCCGTGTTCCGATAAATCAACGGCTCCGGCGCGCCAGGCTGGAACTCCGTGAACCCCAACACGCGCAGCACACGCTTTGTCGCGTCGATATCGGAACAGCTAATACCGTGATGCGTTTGAACCAGTGACATGGTCTCTCCCGAATGCAAACACCTAAACGCTTCGCGATCCTAGGATAGAGTGGCACACTCTGCTAGTATCTCAGGAGAGAAACGTACAGAACGGGGATTGAGAATGGGGACACCATCCATCGCCCATTACGGCACGACAATCATCGAAGCAGAACCAAACAAAGACCGGCCGCTGAGCGAAGCGCCAAAGACAGGCGATCTTGCAAAAGCCCTGCGCTTCTTTGAAATTATGCAGTTCGAACCATTGATCGAGAACATGTATGACGGAATCGGCCGTCAATGTATTTTGGGGCGCGGCAAGCCCACCGATATCGACTATGTGGAGGTGGATAACTTTACATCATTCCGCGCGGTAAAGCGGCCCGACGCCGGTGCCCCTCGGGTGGGCGACACGCATTTCCGCCTCACCCACAAATCACCGCAAGACATTTACCGGGCCTGGAAATCGGAAGGCTTGGTTTCAAGCCTATTGTCCGTGGACGATGAAAGCGCCTTCCTGGACCGCAAGGCCGAGTGGACTTTGTTTCGCGCGGCACATGGTCAAATTTTCGAATTCGGCCCGACACAAAAGACGCGCGCGGGCAATCACGCGGTTTATGTGTGGACAGATCCCGGCCAGATCGGCGCCATCGCCAAAAGTTTCTGTGCGCAATTCGGATTGGAGCGTGAAGGCACGTTCGATTTCTACGGACAAGCCGATGCGCAACGTCTTGTGCGTGCAAGCCCCGGCATCACCATCAACTTGTTGACGCCGAAGCCGGGCGGCGAAATCGCGCCGCGTTGGTCGGACGATATTTTTCTGGAAGCAGGCTATGCCCATTTCCGCCTGGGCGCCCCTGACAAGACACGAACGCGCACAGTCACCAAAGAAGCCTTCCCCGACGGGGGAGACGTTTCCTTCGTCTATTTCCATGACAGCTATTTGGAACTGGTGCAGATCGGCGATGACGACCCGGCGCTGGTGGCTTGATAGATAAACCCAACCATCCCTAGGGTACCTTATCGGGTGGTTGGCCAATGTCAGCCTTTGGGGGAGTGGGATGGTCAAGCCCTCTAAGACAACGACGCCGTCCCGCGACCTAACATCCAGGGCAGATCGAGAAAGGTTTTAACGCCCGGCGCCGCCTCCACCACATAAGGGACGGCATTGACCGCATGCATACCGGTGGCGAGCAATCCATCGCTGATCCAATCTGCTTTGAAGTCCACATGCATGCGCGGTTCGCCTTTGATCGTGAGGCTGTGATCCCCATGGGGCCAGTCCGGCGCCACGCTTTCATGCATGCGCCAGACGGTTTCATGCACGATGACTTTGCGCCCGCCTTTCACGCCGGCCCATTCCCAATGCTGCCCGGCGACCGTTCCTTTGCGGACAATACCGGCGGCGGTCTCCAAATCTTCCGGTGCCTGCGCGCGGGTGGTTTCCTCGACAATTTCGTCGAGCGCAAGGTTGAGCCCGTCAGCAATAAGTTGAACGTTTTCCCGGAACAATCCGGTCAGCCAAAACTTGTAGCGTTCGATTTCCTTGGCAAACTGTTCCTCCGTTTTGCCGAACCCCATCATGTCGAACATAATCTCCGGCGACGGATAGAATTGAAAATTGGTGATCTCGCGCACATAGATCTGTTCGATGCGCTTCGACAGAGCCGACATGGTCAGCGGCAGCACATCGCCCAGCCATCCGGGATTAAGCCCCGTGGAATGAAACGTGGTCCCGCCCCGGCGGCACGCGTCTTCCAGCTTATGGGTTACCTCGTCCCCATAGATTTTCGGATACATGTAGCCAACCGTGGTAATGACGTTCTTGCCCGCCGCCAGCAGTTTGCAAAAATTCTCCAGATCCGCCTGGCGGTCTTCGCCATAGACAAGCGACGGCAAGGATGTGTGGATCACCACATCCGCATTGGTATGGAGAATGTCGTCCAGGCTGTTTGTGGCGGTAACCCCCAAGGGGCCGGCACCGGCGATATCACCCGCATCCTGCCCCGCCTTATCTGCGGAATAGACATAAAGCCCTGAAAGCTCCAGCCCGGGCCGCTCGGCCACGGCGCGGATCACATGCTTGCCCACATTGCCGCTCGACCATTGAATGACTTTCGTGACCATGCGCATCTCCCGTTCTTGTTTGGAACGATCCTAACGCGAATGGCGCGGGCCAAAAGCGAATTCGACACAATTGCTGTGATAGGATGGGAATATGATTACAAAGGAAACCATGTTTGAACCAATGCTAGAGGCGTGCCCGTCCTTCAAGCCGGCATGGGACGCATTTTGCGGCAAGGCCGCCGATGAAGACCCCACCCCTTACTATTGGGCGCTCGGCGATTTGGCGTTGCATTTGGTGACACAGTTGAAGGCGGGCGACACGGACGGGTTCGATGCAGTCTTCGATGTGGTCGAGCGCTGGCATGTGGAAGGCGAACACTATGTGATAGAAGCGGCCACAATCGGTTTACTGGAGGGGCTTCAAAATGTGGGCAGCAACCACGACATAGAGCCCGAAGATTTCGTTCCGTGGCTGCGGCCTGAAAGCCGGAAGTGGTGGGACAAGCTCAACCGGTTTTGGGATGGGGACCCAACCGCGTTGGCGTACGACGAATAGTTCACGGCTGATCAATCGAAATCGTCATTGCGAAGGCGCGTCAGCGCCTGGGCACGCGCGTAACCCGGAATGTTCTTCTGACTGTTTACGACCTGAACGAAGACGCAAGGCGGTTTTACGAAGCCATGGGTTTCCAAACCCTCCACCGGAAGATGGAGCTTAGGCTGTAGGGCATGGGTGCTTTGGATCGCTAGGCAGTCACACTTCTCTATTTTGCGGCTGGATTAGTTTAAGGAGTTCATCGGATGGCTGTTGGGAAACAGCACGTGGTAACGCGATTGTTAGACCATCCAAGCGGCCATAAGTTGGATCATCTTTCAATGCTGGCGCTAATCTGACTTTTTTTGTTATTGGCTCTATTGAAATGAGACCTCTGTCAAATAGAGAGTGTATGTCTGCTCTCAGAAGTATGCCATTCTGAATATGATTAGATGACGTCCCTCTGTGCGGAATAATATGAGCGGCTTCCAAGACTTCTAAAATTTGACACCCAGTTACGGCACATGCCTCCCCGTAAGCTAGGAGGAGTTCCTGACGAAACTTGCCTTGCCCTCTGCGACGGACAAGTTCAGCCAGGACTTTCTGGCGGTCATCAGTGTTTAGATCCAACATCGATATTGGCAACGGTGGTACCAGGTCATCTGTTTCTAGATTTGCATTCAATGAGACCGGCCCCTCAATTACGAAATGGAAGTCAGCGTAATCCGTGACTAAACCGAGACCGTAAATCCGATAACGGGATTTGGGTGTATCGGAGATTTGATGCGCTACGCCTATTGGGATGCGATTGTTTAAGCACATCATCAACCCAGCATTTGTATCAAATGCCAATGGATCCTTGTCCCCTTTTCGTTCCTCCCGATGATAGATTAGTTGCCAAGAACCATCATCGAACAGCTTGGGTCCTCCTCCATACTTTCGTCTGTACCCAACTCGGACACTCAATGAGTAGTGTTCGCCGCGTGGTTTATAAATACCTTTGGCTTGGCTCATAACATTCAATTGTCGCTGGCCAATCGGCTTGGGCCAACCTATTTGCTTGCCTTCGTGTTCCTCAAACCAACGAAGGCGTTCCAAGAATCCATCGCTTAAATCATTGATAGACGGCATAGCGTCACCTCTATCTGAACGTTTGTAGAGCACTTTACTTTTACGCCGGTCATAGAAGCGCAACTATGAAGAAACCGACTTGTGTCCGAACTGAATGTGGTAGAGTTAAGATGAGGGAGGCATGATGGCAGACGGAGCAGCCCATGGCCTCAGCAGACTTTCCCGTGAAAACGGCCCGCAAGCGCGGGCCTTTCGTGTTTTTGCGCCCAACTAGACGGGGGGCCACGCCCGAAAAGTTGGATGGACCCCATGCGCCCATCGTTACGCCCGGGCGTGGAGGTTGTCTGGAGAGCTGTCATTGCGAGGGCGACTGTTCGCCCGAAGCAATCCAGGGCCACTTGTTCGGTACAGTCCCTGGATCGCCTGCCTGCGCGCAGCTGAAGCGACGCTTCGGCGAAGGCAGGCCGCGCCCCTACGGGGCTCGCGATGACGATATCGAAAATCGGAAAAGTGAAGGAGATCGGCCCTTAAGTACTTTCATTGATCTAGGTCAATCTAAAATAACAACGCACGTGGCAAAATTTGGCTTGGTAAGCGTTTCCAGGAAAAGTGGGAACCGGTTTTCCGTCCGGAAACGCGCCAAACAAAGGATCTCGAACTCAGCCGCAGGTACGGGCGGCGGGTTGCTCTCACGGGAGGAAAACCACGATGACTGAGACAATCACCGGCACGAACCGATCCGCCGGCATCACCTATCTGGAATTATTGGACCAAGACAGCCACCCGGTGCGGCCCATCATGCGCGCCGACAGCCCCATGGAGCCCGGCCCCACCAAAGTGCCGGTGGAGCGCTACTACTCCAAGGAGTTCCACGATCTGGAAGTGGAGAAAGTGTGGAAGCGTGTTTGGCAAATGGCCTGCCATGAAGACGATATTCCCGAAGTGGGGGATTATCACGTCTACGATATCGCCAACCTGTCATTCCTCATTGTACGGACGGAAGAGAACCAGTTCAAAGCGTTCTGGAATGCCTGCCTGCACCGGGGCCGCCAGCTCAAAGAGAAGAGCGGCAAGAAGGCGTTCGCTTTCCGCTGCCCGTTCCATGGCTGGGCGTGGCATTTGGATGGGTCGATCATGCAGATCCCCTGTCAGTGGGATTTCCCCACGGTCGATCCGAAAGAATACAGCCTGCCGGAAGTGCAACTGGACCGCTGGGGTGGGTTTATCTTTATCAACCCGGATGACACCAACACTCAACCCCTTGCCGAGTATCTGGGCGATCTGTCCGATCACTTCACCTTGCTGCCGTACGAGAAACGGTACAAGAGCGCTCATGTGGCGAAGGTCTATCGCTGCAATTGGAAGGTGGCGCAGGAAGCCTTCAGCGAGGCCTATCACGTGATCGCCACGCACCCGACGATTTTGGAGACCATCGGCGATGCCAACACCAAATACGACGTGTTCGGAAATTATTCCCGCGCCATGTCGCCCAATTTCACACCCAGCCCGCATCTGGCCGACATGCCGAAATACGATCACCTGCCGGATGCCATGCTGTACAAGAAATTCCGGCACCCCTTATCCGGCCATGTCTATGAACGCGGTGAGGACGGCTTGGTGCATGTGACCAACGGCAAAGCGGGCGTCAGCAAATTTACCGCCGGCGGCGAATGGGTGGAAGGGGACATCCGCAATGCGGACCCGAACCTGTGCGACTGGGTGGGCGGCATGCAGCTTCCGGAAACCGACGATGTGCCCTTCCCCGACCCGTATGATGTGCCCGAAGGTGTCAATGTGCGGGCGGCCATGGCCGACGGCCCCCGCAATGCGCTGCGCGGTGTGATGGGTGACAAGGTGGAAGAAATCAGCGATGCGGAATTGCTGGATTCGATCTACTTCACGGTTTTCCCCAACTTCCACCCTTGGGGGTCGTTCAATCAAATCGTTTACCGCTTCCGTCCGTATGGGGATGATCCGGATATGTGCATCCATGAATGCATGTATTTCTCGCCCGTGCCCGCCGACGGCAAGCGCCCACCTGCGGCGCCAATCCATTGGCTGGGCGTGGACGATGATTGGTGCGAAGCCCCAGAGCTGGGCATGCTGGCCAAAGTGTTCAATCAGGACGTGGTGAACATGCCCTATGTGCAAAAGGGCCTGAAAACCATGAAGCAGCCCTATGTGATCTTCGCGGATTATGGCGAAACCAAACCGCGCCATTTCCACAAACTGCTCAATGAATGGATAGACAAAGACTAAATGAAACAACCCGTTCGAACGGGTAATCGAGGGAACAACAAAGACCAGTCAATTGCCTTGGGCAGGCGCCCCCAATACACGCTTGCCCGGCAATTGACCTTCGACGATCTTGCCATCGGCCACCACCACCGTGCCGCCGACAATGACGTGGGCAAGGCCGGTGGGAGCCACATAGGGTTTGCCGTAGGTGGCATTGGCTTCAACCGTTTCGGGGTCGAAGATGACAATGTCCGCATCCGCCCCTTCTTGAAGGCGGCCCTTCTTTTTAAAGGCAGGCGCTGCACGTTCAAGCCACTGGGCCTGATAGAGGCTCGATTTGGCGAGTGCCTCTTGCAAATCCATCACAGCGCGGTCGCGCGCATAATGGCCAAGCAAGCGGGTGAACGTGCCGGACAGGTTCGGGTTGGCCATCACGTCCAGGCTCAAGGCGGGCGTCACGTCGGACGACGCCATCATGCGCGGCCAGCGCAAGGCCGTTTCCATCCAGTCTTCTTTCACATAATGATGGTTCACCATGCCGGATGGTTCTTCCGCGCGGTAGGTGTCCCACGTTTCCTTGGTGAGCCATTCGCCGGTCGCCGTCCACTGAACATCTTCGTAACCGATGTTGAAGATTTTCTGCCAATCCCGGCTGAAGACCGCCGCCGAAATGCTGGTGCCGCCCGCCGCGTAGGTCAGCGTTTCCGTCGTGATGTTGGCGCCACGCGCATTGGCCGTGTCGATCTTGGCAAGCCAATCACCCACCTCTTGCATGGCATTGTGGGTGATGTGATTGACCAGAACCGGCGCGCCGGTTTCTTCCGCCAATGCAATCACTTCGTCGAGCCCCTTGGGCTCACCTGGGAACCCCCGGCGCACATGAATGGCGATGGGCGCGTTACGTGCACCCGCCACTTCGAAAATCATGCGCAATTCTTCAGGAGAGACGGCAATGCTCATGTAATCGAGCAGCACACCGATCCCAAGGCCGCCTTGGTCAAGCCCCTCATTCAGCAAAGCGCGCATGGCTTCAATCTGTTCCGGCGACGCCGGTTGGACAAAGGCAGCACCGGGCACGAGCGGCCCCTTCGCATCAAACAGATAGGGTTGATCGCGCCCTTCGATCACCTTTGTGCGCACCGCAAGGTGGCTTACCGAACTGCCGAAGTTCAATGGCGCGCCGTCCGCGAACTCATGACCATACGCGGTGACCGGAAACGCACCTGCTTCCAGATCAAGCTGGGTGGTGACGCCATCAAGCACTTGAAATTTCGCGCCCAGCTTCGATGGCGAATGGGAGTGAATGTCTATAAAGCCCGGCGCAACGACCATACCGGCAGCATCAATGGTCTGCGCACCGGTCAACTCCATGTCCGTCACCATCACGATGGCGCCATCCTGAACGGCGACCGTTCGGACGGCATCCAATTGGGTTTCCGGGTCCATGACCCGGCCATTCTTGATGACCAGATCGAAGGTTTCCTCGGATGGGTCACACGCCATCACCAGAACCGACAGAAGGAGACATGCCGCATCACGGATCATCGGGCTCTTGAACGTCATCCCGGTTCCTTTCTTGCGAGGTATACGGTTTGAGTAAACGGCTTATTGTCTTGCAGGGGGTTCGGAAAGGTCACGGGTTCCGCCCGCGCGCTGCCGAAAACGCCTGCCAGCCGGTCGGTAAAATTTTGATCGGGCAGGTCGTTCGACCACAGCCCCATCACCCCGGCAGGGTGCAAATGTTTCGCGAGTCGCGAAAGACCGTTCACGGAATAAAAACCCTCACTACGGTCATCCAGCAGCATATCGGGTGCGTGATCGATGTCGATCAAAATGGCATGAAAACGGCGCCGCGGCTTTTCCGGGTCAAAACCATCGGCAGAAGCGGCGAGCGCAAAGAAGTCACCTTGCACCAGCCGGCAGCGCGGATCACTTTTCAATGGCGGTTCAAGGGGCACCAAGCCTTGGTCGTGCCAATCGATTACCGCCTCCAAGAAATCCACAACGACGAGATTGGCGACGGAATCGTGCCGCAACACCTCTTGCGCGGTGTAGCCAAGGCCCAACCCACCGACCACCACATCCAACCGGTCTTCGGACAAGTCGGCCAAGCCGAGGGTTGCGAGGGCAACTTCCGACGCGGTGAACAGGCTGGACATCAAATGTTCATCGCCCAGAATGATCTCGTACACATCCATGTCCAAAGACAGAATGCGGCGGCGGCGCAAGCTGATGGGACCAATGGGCGTCGGGCGATAGTCGATTTCTTCAAACAAGGCACTCATGGCACAAGCTTAGGCGGGTTTGGCATCCGCCCGCAAATCGAGCCACGCGCACTCCCGGTCCGTCAGAGAGACACCCAATCCTTCAAACGAGGATTTGGTTTCCGCAATGGTACGTGGCCCGATCAGCGCGAAGGGCGCAAAAGGCTGCGCCAGCACATAGGCCAGCGCGATGTGAACCGGCTGCACACCCTTCTGTTCCGCCAACTCAAAACACCGCTTACGCCGTTCGAAATTGGTGTCCGAATACCAGGCATGGACCAAATCCGGATCGTCTTTTTTGTCCGGCCCCGCCCGGTCGGTGAAAAACCCGCGCGCCTGAGAGGACCAGCACATCAGCGCCACATCGTTGGCCGACAGCCAGTCTCGATACGCATCCTCAGAGGCGGCGATGCAGCCCGGCCAAACCGGGTTTTCCATGCGCGCCAGGCTGAAATTATTGGAGACCGCCTGAAACCCTTGCAACCCCTTGGACGCGGCATAGGCATTTGCCTCATCGATCCGCGCGGCGGTCCAGTTCGATCCGCCAAAGGCTTTGATGCGCCCCGCCTCTACGTGTTCATTCAACACGTCTACAAACTCGCCCACGGGCACGTCCAGATTGTCCCGGTGCAAGAAATAGACATCCACATAATCCGTTTGCAGACGGTCGAGCGACTTCGCCAATTCGCTTGTGACGCGTTCCGGAAAACAATTCGGGCTGTGGGCGCCTTTACCGATCACCACCAAATCATCGCGGTTGCCGCGATTTTGCATCCAACCGCCCAACAGGCGTTCCATGACACCGCCGCCATAGATAAAGGCCGTGTCGAAGCAATTACCACCCCGTTCGACAAAATCGTCGAACATGATGGCGGCATGGGGCATGGTTTGCTGATTGTCACAGCCCATGACCAAGCGAGAAACCGGCTTACCCACACCGGGTATATCCGCATACGGCATATTCGACGCTTGCGAAAACACCAGCGGCCCACCATGCACCGTGCGAGTCACATTTTCCGGACGCTCTGTTTCATAGGTCAGGCCGACCTCTTTGCGCCACGCATCCAGCGTTGCCATGTTGCCGAGGGAATCCGCCCAGGACATTTCCGGTGCTTGATTGTGTCCCGCCTCTATGGCGCGGGCCACCGTTTCCGCTTCGATGGCATAAAGCCCCCGCGTTTCATCGCACTTTATGCTTTCGGCGCCTTGGCCTTGGCGCGTAAGCACCACTTCACCAAACCGGTCCTCATGTTGCGCCGGATGCCACGGAGACGGCAGATGAATATTGCCGCCGCTGCCAAAGACCGTGACCGAATTGTCGAGCCACACCGAAACCGCGGTCGAGACTTGGGAAACAATGCCGTTTTCGAACTGCAAGGTGGCCGCGGCCCATTGGTCGACGCCGGTCTCGCCCAGCTCGCCCATGCCCTTCACCACCACGGGATCAAGGAAATCCGTGCCCGCCGCGGCCCCCGCCACAAGCCTGCTTGCGGAAACCGGATAGCACCCCACATCCAAAATACCGCCCCCGCCAAGAGCATTATTGAAAAGGCGGCTGTTTGCGTCGAACGGCACTTCGAACCCGAAGCTGGCGCGGATCATCCGCACATCGCCAATAGCGCCGTCGCGGATCAGCTCCACCAGTTTTTTCGTCTGCGGATGACAGCGATACATGAACGCTTCCATGGCAAAGACGCCATGCTCTTCCGCAGCGTTGAAGATGGCCATGGCTTCCGCATGGTTCATGCCGACCGGCTTCTCGCACAAAATATGCTTCCCGGCACGCGCCGTTTTGATCGCCCATTCCGCATGTCCCGGATGAGGGTTCGCGATGTAGACGGCCTCTACCCCGGGATCCGCGAGCAACGCATCATAAGAACCGTGCGCCGTGACACCTTCATTGTGGGACGCGAACTTATCCGCGCTTTCCTGGGTGCGGCTGCCTACCGCCACCAGCGTGCCTCTGTCGGTCGCTTGAAGCGCCTTTGCAAAGTGTTTCGCGATGCTGCCCGTACCAAGGATGCCCCACCTGATGCCTGTCACTTATCCGTCCTTCTGAATGCCCGCAAACCCTTATGGTTAAGCGGATATTTACGTAATCCCTCTTTAGTCTTTTCTGCACGAAATACAACGCTAAAAGCGCGATACCGCGGGGATTTCCAGATGTCTCGTTTACAAGGTTTTCTTTGGTCCATGGGCCGGTGCGCCACCAAAGCGGTGGCGGATACGATCAGCGCGCATACCGGTGCGCACGCCACCAGTTGGGTCGACACAACCCAAATGATGAAAAGCCCCGCTTACTACGTAAAGCACGCACCGAAGCCCCTGGTGATGACCTTACATCATCCGCAATATTGCGATGTATTCGGCAAGCTCACACAACAATTCCCCGATGCACCAGTGGTGCATACGGTGCGTGATCCTATCGCGAACTTAAACAGCTTTGCGAAGACGTTCCTCTCGTCCTTTGTCGCCCGGCGCGTGGATGAGGCAGCGCAGCTCTCTGCCCAGGGGAAATCTGTGGCGGACGCCATCAAACCGGCAGCGTTAGAGGAATGGCTGTTGCCCACGGCCGATTTGTGGCGCCAATACAACGCCTACAAAAAGTCGCCTCATCTTATTGTGGACTTTGCGGATTTGGGCGAAGAACACTTCGCCGCAACGATGGAAGAGATTATCGGCTTCTTGGGGCTGACGATCGATACGCCGATTGAATGGACCACGGAAGCCAACACGGAATGCGACCGGTTCTTTGTGGGTTATCTGCGCAGCTTTACGCTGATGGACAAGAAACTCGATCTGCAATTCAGCCGCTGGCCGAACTATTGGGGCGAATTCGGCACAACCACATTGGGGACACTTCGCTCGGACGCGCTGTACCACATCTCCGGTGACGACCCAATTTACATTCACATCGCAAGCGATCAGCTATGTACGTCCGGGCGCCTCGACTATGAACGCGAGACATTTGCCGCCTATTTGCAAGAAGACGCGGTGCGCGAGGCTATCGCCCATCAAATCGCGACGGATTATGCGAAGACCGTGGAAATCGTCGAGAAAGACGTTGCCGGCCTGCAAAACCGTTTGATCGCGAAATTCGAAAAGACAAGCCGCAATGGCGTCAAGCGCTTCCTTAAACTCAAGCCAGAGCTTGAAGCGCATTGGGGAGGCTGGCAACAGCTGATGGAAAAGAAGGCGGCGTAAACATATCGCGCAGCAATGCCACATCTTCCTGCCGGAACGGCGCCAAGCGTTCCGGATGCCACATGATCCCGCAGACAGGGGCATCCTTTACCGCGACGGCTTTGACAATTTGATCATCTGATCGTCCGCATACGGTTAGTTTTTCAACTGTTTCGGCCGAACCGAAATTGTGATAGCTATTGACGGAAATCCGCGATCCGCAATAGTCGATTACTTGCTGTTTTTGAACATGTCCCTGAACCTTGCGCAGCTTCACGCCAAAATAATGCTGAATGATCTGCATGCCACGGCACACACCAAGCAACGGCATATTCTCTTGGATCGCGATGCGAAGTAACTCCAACTCCACAGCGTCGCGCTCCGGCGCATCGCCGCCATAGGCTGAAAGGTCATTGCCGCCCGTGAGCAAGATCCCGGACGGTTTCAGCTCACGGAGGAAAGTGGCGATGAGGCCTTTGTCATTCGGCACCGGAATGCCCATAAATCCGGCGGCGGACAATAACGCTGACCAGTTCTGATCAAGCGCATCCCGCCGCTCGCCCGCATTCACATCAACCACCACGCGCTGCGTTACCAATATGATCGGCACTTTGGTCATGCGATCACATCGACTTTTCGGTTGGCACAATCGACATGCAACGTTTTCGCCCGCGACCATCGTTCGAAGTTTGCTTCGCCCGCTCCAATAATCGCTGGTATCTGAAGCTCTCCAGCGCGGATCGCCATATGCGAATTCACCCCTCCATAGGCGGTGATCAGTCCACCGATATTATGTGAGAACAACCAATCAAACCCTGGATCAGCGTTAGGCAACATAACGATAGCGCCGTCAAGCTCGCTGTGCTTGTCCGGCACAACCGTCTTCGCCTGAATGGATTTCTGTGTAATGAAGTTCGGCTCTTCAGCGCCAAGCTCCATCTGCCAAACATCGTCGGATGACGTAATAAGGCTTGGCAGAATAAGCGTTTTTGTTTTCTCATACTGCCGACGGCCCGCATCAACCGCTCTGCCAAGAACATCACGTGGATCGTTGCAGCTGTTGTAAAGCTCTTGGATGGTCTGGATGTTCGCGAAAGCCAAGTCCTCGCGGGAAAATCCGTATTGTGCACCAAACTCGGCGAAGATCTCCATGGCATCGGACAGATTACGCGTGAAATGGAACTTCGCTTTCTCACGCCCTTCGATTCCAGCTTTGAGGAAATTGAACAATCCCACCACATTGTGATCAAGCGCGTGCTCTTTCAGCAGGGCGCTAATGTCGTTCATTTGCGGCAGTGTGAGAGCGAATGCAGTCTCATGAGCCTCACCGTCCGCCGGTATGTCGTTCCATTTGAAATATGTATCCGGTGCCGCATCGTATCTCGGCGAGCAGATGTCGTAAGTTCCCGGACGAAGGTGACCGTACCGATTGAGAAAAGCCGATTTGGTAAGATTTTTGAAATCGTCGGCGATCTCTCCACTGACGGTATTCAAGCTCGCCAAAAACGCTTGATAGTCCTCGTTACTCAATGCACCGGACGCCACTAAGGAGCGCAACAATTGCATGGCAATAAATCCAGCCCGCGCAAGCCCTGCAAAAGGTAAAGTGCCGTACCTCTTGCAGTCCTCAAGCAACCAATAGGCTTGAGAAACAGCGTCGTCTTGCTTGGCGCAAATCGTGTCATAACGGTGTTGAAGCACCTCGATCTTTTCAAGATCGTTCCGCCACAAACCGTCATCGGCGATGATCTTGTTGGTTAGACGGCGCAGGCTCTCTTCAAGAACGCCGCAGTCTTCCGCGCTAAAGCCATGAGATTGCAGCTCTGACAATCTTTGGGGCAGATCCAGTGTGTAACAAGAAAGCAGGATCTCAAATTCCACCTTGTCGTGAAGCGCAGGCTGCGCACAAAGCGCATCAATGTAATGGTTCGCCAAACGCTCCGCTAAAGGGTCCGGCACATCGTTCGGGATGAATGAATTGAAACTGACCCGCACATCAATGAACGGCATCCCAAAAAAATCACATAACAGCGGAAAGCTGCGCAGGTTCCGATATCCATAGTTATGCCGTTGATACGCCCAAATGGAATCGGTCACCAGTTCCCGATAAAGAGACAAGGCCAAAGGTTTTGGCCGAAGTCCAATAATCTCTGCCGGGTTCCAATCCGGCATGACACCAAAGACCGTCTGACGTCCGAACAGGTAAGGATGCGGTTTGGTTCTTTCCGATACCCGCTTCGCCACGGCCGCCAGCATCGCTTTGTGCTCATCAATGCATGGCCGGTTCCGGCCTTTTAATACCAGCGGCCGTGCTTGAAGCAAATACAGCGTGCCATCGGTCCGCGCGGCAAACTCAATATCGATCGCCTCCTCGCCGGTCAACTGCTCAATCTCGCGGAGCAGGGTGACGACTTTCAGCCCGATCGGGTCCGCGATAACCTCAGCAGCCCGGCTAAAGATCAGTGTACGGTGGTCATTTGAGAGACCTGATGTAATGCCTTCTGTGTCACCATTTTCCGTAAAGTTCAGAACAAAATAAGGCGCGCCCGTATTGGGATCGTCGGAAAAAGCGACACCGCTTGCCGCCACGTCTGTCAGCATTGGTTGGATCAGAATTTGATGATCCGGATTTTCATCACCGTACGAATCGATAACCTGCTCGATCGCCAGTTCCAACGCGCGCGGCCCCTCCACATTAAGTACGCTGAGGAACTCTCCGGCATGGGATTGGTCTTTACCATCTTCTCCCATCGCGCTGCTCCGCACGATCAGAGGCGACGCTCCCCAATCGTGTCCGCAGACTTTTTGTACCAGACCTTTTTTATCCGCCTGCCAAGCTGACAACGTGACAATCTCACTTGGCAGAACAGAGGCCGTCGTGAGACGCGATGCAAGACTTTCTAGCGTCTCACCTTTGCTTCGAAAGCAAACTGGCGCCGGTCTTTCTGATATTAAATCAGAAGCACGCCGACCTTGTACGGCAGACGGCATCACGAAACGACTACCCGAGCGCCGCTAAGCTGCGCGTTTTGCAGCCCATATGCGTGTGGTGTAGGGAACTTGAATGCTGGGAGCATCAAGAGACCGCAGTTGATCCTCAATCTTGTCGATGATGGCGCCAAATCCATCACCTGCTTGGCGGTGCAGCGTTGCGTGCGAGCGCCATGCTTCAACCACATCATCGATTTGTTGTTCATGAAGAATAGTCCCTTCTATTCTTGCTACCGGCCCAAACAGGCCACTCTTGCCGATTTCTTCGGTTTGATCTTCACGGCGTGTGCCGTAGCCGTATCCGGGAATGGCGTCCGAAATAATACCTTCTATTTGAGACTGGATCGGATCTGTCAGGTCCCGATGGTTCCACATGGCCGCGAACCATCCGCCCGGCTTCAAGATACGCGCGGTTTCTGCAAGGGCTGATTGCCGGTCGGTGACGTTGAATGACGACCCAAAAGTCACAACATCAAAAGAGTTGTCTTCTTGGCCCGTCTGTTCCGCGGTGTTTTCGATGTAGCTGACGTTCGGAAGATCTTCGGTCCGCTTCGCCCCCAAGGCTCTCATATTGTCATTGGGCTCAATGGCCGTCACATCAAGCCCGCGCTGCGCAAGCATTAAGGTCAGGTGAGCGACACCAGCGCCGATATCGCAGGCGCGGGCACCATCTGCGGCCCCACAGGTCGTCAGCAGTTCATCAATGGCGCTGTCTGAATAGTCTGGGCGCTTGAGATAAGCCTGTGCCAGTTCTGAATAATCCCACGCGGTTTTCATCGTTAACTCCGTGCTCAAAAAACTTTGGTAACCAAGAATGAGACAAAAGCTCTTGAAAATTCGTTTCAATTTTTCAAGAACCGGTTAAGGATTTGGCAACCAAATTTATAGGTCTACGGACAATGGTTAAGCGCGCACTAATTGAACAATTTGCCGATGCAGAAATTGTGGTCTCCAGTCCGCTGCCCGGCATCGCCCCTCAAGGCAGCGTTGTTTGGATCACAGGCTTATCCGGAGCCGGCAAAACCACAATTGCAGAAGCCTTAAAAGCACGACTGGAACGTCAGGGACAGGCCCCCATTCTTCTGGATGGCGATACTTTACGGGGCCTCTTCGCCAATGGTGACAAATTCGACGCCGCGTCGCGCCTAGAGCTTGCCCGAAACTATGGGCGTCTTTGCCAGATGCTCGCCAAGCAAGGCCAAACAGTGATTTGCGCAACGATTTCTATGCGGCAACCGATTTATGACTGGAATAGAAAGAACCTGCCGAATTACGTGGAAGTGTTTCTAGATGTTCCGCTGGAAACCCGGCAGGCGCGCGACCCCAAAGGGTACTATGCGGCGCTACACAACGGTGCTCTCAACGATTTTGCCGGACAAGACCAGGCGGTCGACCTGCCGCCATCGCCGGACGTTCATATCAAACCGGATACGGAAAAATCACCTGACGAAATCTGCGATTTGATCGAAGCAGCGTTAGCAGAGACACTAGCCGTGAAGGGATAGATCTCCCGTTGCGACTTTACGTTCGTAATAAGCGAGATCGTTTTCGTTGTCGCATTCGCCCCAGCTTCCCTGAACGGGCGTCGTACCGATCTTCACACCTTCAATGATCAGTCGCTGCAGAAGACTGGTCATGTCCAGTTTGTCTTTGACAGCATCCATAAGCGGCTCGATGACGGCCTTCGTCCGTGACCAGCCTTCCGGCGTGAATTTGAGCAATCCCATATACTGCCCATTGATCTCCGCCATCGTTTCGGTCTTACCCCCTATTTCCGTCAGATGACCGCTCGCGTCCGTTTGAAATGTTTCCGCATCACTTAGCGGATCGTCAAATCTATCTTTCCAAAGCGCGGCCCAATGCGGGTCATAGCTAATACCGACGTCATCCGTACAACGCGCAAGCCGCATCACGGTCAGCGGGTCATAAAAGATGTCGCTGTAGCTGACGATCGTGTCTTCCTTGGAAAGCCATTCATCGGCACCACACAGAGAAGCCACCATATTTGTTTCGGACCATCGCGCGTTGTGAAAGTGTTTCTGGCCAAAGCCTTTCAACATCTCAGCTTTGTATCCCGTACAGAGAGCTATTGGTTCCACGCCCGCCGCCGTAAGCGACACGATCTGACGGTCAATCAGCGACCGGCCCGCCAGTTTGATAAGCCCCTTAGGCTGAGCCTCCGTACTTTTACCCATGCGGCTTCCACGTCCCGCCGCCAAAATAAGTCCTTGGACGCCCATGTGCCTCACTCCCCGTGGTCGTTCTCGAAGCAAGGTTTTAGGAACTCAAGGTAAATTGGCCCTTAACTCAGGGAATCTCGAGTTTTTTGGGACTGGTCGCTTTCTGCCCCATTGATCTGCTATGGTTAGAAAAAACTTGAGAACTTTGAAGGGAAAGGCCGATGACGTCAGACACAAATGCCCAACGTGCCAGCTTTACGGAGATGCAACACGGCACGCCTGAGGATTACAAAATCATCAGTGAAAATTCACGTGCGTTCAGCGCGGATCTCCCGAACCGTGTCCTCTCCCATCTCAAGCTCTTGGGCGACGACCATGGCGGCTTCGCCGTGGACCGGCTGACGCATTCCCTCCAATCGGCAACGCTGGCCCATCGTGCCGGACGAGATGAAGAATATGTGGTGTGCGCCTTGCTCCATGATATTGGAGATTCCATCGCCTGCTACAATCATGCGGATTTGGCAGCCACCATGCTCCAGCCCTTCGTCTCTGAAGCCAACCATTGGATGGTTGAGAAGCACGGCATCTTCCAAGGATACTACTTCTTCCATCACATTGGCCTAGATCGCGATATGCGGGAAGAGTTTCGGGGCCACCCACATTTCGAACATTGCGCGCAATTCTGTCATTTGTTCGACCAAAACGCATTCGATCCGAACTACGATACGATGCCATTGGAGGCATTCGAACCGATGGTGCAGCGTGTAATGGAAAAACCAAAGCGAAGCATTTACAAACGCGAAAGCGCGGCGGCTTAGACCCGCCTTACTTTTTCGGTTTTTCTGGACGCGCTGGCGACGCCTTCGCTTCCGCTGGCGTCACCCCCAAGGGCACAGAAGGCATCTCCTTTTGTGCAGGTGGTGCCATGGTTTGGGTGCCCGATGGCGATTGGGCCATGGCCGGCATGGGCGCAGCGGTGACAGCCCGTTCGTTGAGACGCGCAAGATTAGCTTCATGGGTTGACCGGTCGATCCGGTACCACATGACAATCGACAGCCCGATCATATAGATAAAGAATATCATCGGCGCATAGACGATGCCCAGATTGTAAATGACTGAAGGGTCCACTTCGCCCGGTCTCGCATTTTCCGGAAAACTGATCAGCCCAAGGATGATACTGGCAAAATAGATGCCGAGACCGGAGACACACTTTTGCGCAAAACTGCGTGCAGCAAAGAAGACCCCCTCCGACCGGCGCGCGGTCTTGAGCTCACTTTCCTCCACCACATCCGCCACCATGGAGGCAATTAGAATCTGCACCGAAATGATGAGCGAAACTTCAAACAAAGTGAACGCCATCATGCCGTAAAGAAGCGTGTCTGTTCCATTCTCCGGCCACATGCCCATACTGCGCAGCACATAGGGAACAGGCGCAAAGACAATTGCGACCGTTCCGATGAGCATGATCGCTCTCTTCTTTCCTAGCTTAGCGGAGACGTTGGGCGCCAGGGCAAGAGCAATGCCTGCCGAGATAAAGACCACCATCGTTAGAAACAGAACTTCCGTCGTGGTGAATTCCCAATAGTAGAAATTGAAATAGGTGTTTAGTCCCGCATTCAGGCCAGCCGCCAGATAAAAGAAAATCGACGCAACGAAAAGAACCAGGAAAGAATGGTTGAGAAGCGTTTCTTTGATCTCACCTGCCGTACGGTGCAAATCGAAAGGACGTTTGGGAGGTGGCGGCTTGAGATAAGGAATCCGATTGTGGGTTCCGACCGCCGATACCAGAATCGCAATAAACATAATCAGAGCAGCAACCATGCCATAGGTCTGCCAGCCTTCCGGATTCAAGAACCCGTTGGGATATTCTTCCGTCGGCGCAAAGAAGACGATGTAAGCCAGACAAGCAATGGTTAGGCCACCCCACCATCCAAAGAAATAGCGGTATCCAAGCAGTGAGGTGCGTTCGTCATAATTGCCGGACAGGTCCGGCACCAAAGATGTGCTGGGCACCTCATACAGTGTAATCATGGTACGGACGAAAATAGCCATCCCGACCAAGTAGTACCAAAGCATTTCCTGGCTGAGCCCCGACGGCGGGTTCCATATCAAGAGATAGGACAACCCAACCGGAATGGCGGCCGCATACATGAAGGGATGGCGGCGCCCCCATCTGGAGTGAAAATTGTCCGAGATGTGACCAACGAGAGGGTCGGAAATCGCATCGAAGATGAGAGCCACCAGAATGGCACGCCCCACCCATTCCGCAGGCAGACCAAGAACCTGATTGTAGTAAAGAAGCAGAAAATAGGCGAAGCCATTGTCTTTAATGCCATACGCCGCTGTCCCGAACCCGTAACTGAGTTTGGTCGGCAAGGCGACCTTGTTTTCCTGTGATGTCAAACGACACCCCTCCACTGCCTTGCCAACCTCTCGGGAAAACAATGCTTCGGTTTCCCTTGGGTCAAGGTCCTATGTTTGTTAGGAGCACCCCAACAAAGTTGCGTTGGGGGGTCAATATCAATATTGATAATCCCACGTAATTTTGAGCGCACCTATGCGCCGCGACACAACCAAAGCAGGTCATACACATGTCAGAAAACCTGGAAACCTTTCGCAAGGAAGTTCAAGACTGGCTGGCCGAAAATTGCCCGCCCTCCATGCGCACGCCTATGCCCGAAGACGAAACCGTTTGGGGCGGCCGCAACGCCACCTTTAAGAATCCGGATTCCAAGAAGTGGCTGGACGCCATGGGTGAAAAGGGCTGGACGTGCCCCACATGGCCCAAAGAATATGGCGGCGGCGGCCTTTCCAAGGAAGAAAACAATGTTCTTCAACAGGAACTGCGGCGCATCAAAGCACGCCCCGCGCTGATAAGCTTCGGCATCATGATGCTGGGTCCCGTTCTTTTGGAATACGCGAACGAAGACCAAAAGAAGGAACACCTGCCCAAAATCGTCCGTGGGGAGATCCGCTGGTGCCAGGGCTATAGTGAGCCGGGCGCTGGGTCCGATTTAGCCGGTTTGCAAACCCGCGCCATTGAAGAGGGCGATGATTATGTGATCAACGGTCAGAAAGTCTGGACGTCCTACGCCAACTATGCGGACTGGATTTTCTGCTTAGTCCGAACTGACACTTCCGTCAAACATGAAGGCATCAGCTTTATCCTGTTCGATATGACGACCAAGGGTGTCACCACGAAACCGATTAAGTTGATCAGTGGTTCGTCTCCCTTCTGCGAAACTTTTTTTGACGATGTGCGCGTCCCCAAAGCAAACATGGTTGGCCGCTTAAACGGCGGTTGGGAAATTGCCAAGCGCCTTTTGCAACATGAACGCTCTAACATCTCCGCGTCAGGCTTCACAGGCGGCTCTTCAGTTCCAATGCAGGATGTGGCGAAAGAATATGCAGGCGAAGCGGATGGCAAAGTCGCCGACACTTCCTTGCGTGAGGCCATCGCCAAGCACCGCATGGATGCGCAGGCCTTCCAGCTGACCCTCAAGCGGTCGGCGGCTGAATCCAAAGCAGGCATGGGCCCCGGTGCCGCGTCGTCCATTTTCAAGTATTTTGGTGCGGAGCTAAACAAACAGAAATACGACCTTCTGATGGACGCGATGGGCACACAGGCTCTTGGCTGGGAAGGTGATGGTTTCGATGCTGAGGAATTGAACGTGACCCGCAGCTGGCTGCGGTCGAAAGCTAATTCCATCGAAGGCGGTACGACCGAAATTAACCTGAACGTCGTTGCCAAACGCGTTCTCGGCTTAAACGATCATCAGTAGGCGACACTAAAATGGGAATGGTACTGACGGAGGAGCAACAGCTCCTGAGAGATTCGGCGCGCGACTTTATCGAAGCGAAGGCGCCGGTGACGGCATTTCGGGCATTGCGGGATTCAGGCGATGCCAAGGGATATTCACCGGAACTCTGGAAAGAAATGGTGGACCTGGGGTGGGCCGGCATCTTGATCCCCGAAGAATTCGGCGGCCTCGATTTCGGCATGCAAGGGCTCGGCCTAGTCCTTGAGGAAACCGGCAAAACACTGACCGCTTCCCCGCTCATTTCGACGGTTCTAACCTGCGGCTCCGCACTTATCCTGGGCGGCAATGACGCGCAGAAGCAGGAATATCTGCCGAAGATTGCCGCCGGCGACTGCCTCATGTCACTAGCTTTAGAAGAAGGGGCACACCACGCGCCTACGAACATCGCAACAAAAGCTGAAAAGTCAGGCGATGGCTTTACAATCTCCGGCAAGAAAACTTTCGTGATCGACGGCCACATCGCGGACCATCTGATTGTGGCCACCCGTACCAGCGGCGGTCAAAACGATGTGCAGGGTATTACTCTGTTCTTGGTTCCCGCGACGGCGAATGGCGTCTCCGTCACCAGAACAATGATGGTGGACAACCGCAACGCCGCCAATGTGGAACTCAGCAATGTAAATGTGGGAGCGGATGCCGTTCTCGGCAGCGTCGATGCGGGATCGGATCTTCTCGATCAAATCTTGGACCGGGCGCGGATCGGTCTGGCCGCCGAAATGCTCGGCAGCGCGCAACATGTGTTTGACGAGACCCTTACCTATATAAAAGAGCGGAAACAGTTTGGCGTCGTCATCGGTCAATTTCAGGCGCTGCAGCACCGGGCCGCCAAGATGTTCACCGACCTGGAGCTCTGCCGGTCCATCGTGCTGGAAGCACTGACCGCCATCGATGAGAAGGCCAACAATGTGTCTTTGCTGGCGAGCCTTGCGAAGGGCAAAGTCTCCGAGGCCTTCCATCTTATTGCGCGCGAAGGTGTGCAGATGCATGGGGGCGTCGGCATGACGGACGAATATGATGTGGGTCTATATTTGAAGCGCTCCGCCGTCGTCGAACAGGCGTTTGGCGGGCCTCGATATCACAGCGACCGGTACGCTCAGCTCGAAGGCTTCTAAGCGAAAATCACAAAATGGAGGGATGCAATGGCCGAGACGACAGAATATGAAGCAATTTTGGTGGATCGGCCGCGGCCTCACATTCAACGGGTGACGCTGAACCGCCCCGACAAGCGGAATGCGCTGAACAATACCCTCCGTACCGAGATCTTGGACGTTCTGACAAAAGCAGACCAAGACCCGGACATTCACGTATCTATCCTACGCGGCGCGGGCAAATGTTTCTGCGCCGGTTATGATCTTGGGTCGGACAACCGGCAAGACCAGCCTTACTACACACCTGCGGGGCTTGGCCAATGGCCACGTCATGTGATCGAAGGATCGTTCACGATTTGGGATCTGGCAAAACCGGTTATCGCCCAAGTGCACGGCTACTGCCTGGCAGGCGGCTCGGAATTGGCCACCGCATGCGACTTGGTCTATGTGGCGGAAGACGCACAGATCGGCTATCCGCCGGTACGCCTCATGAGCCCGCCAGACATGCAGTTCCATCCCTGGCTCATGGGCATGCGGGACGCCATGGAACATATGCTCACCGGCGACAGCATCAGCGGGGTCGAAGCGGCGCAAAGCGGCTTTGCGAACCGCGCAGTGCCGGCCGATCAATTAGAAGATTTCGTCCTCGACCGGGCCGAACGTGTTGCCAAAGTGCCCTCGGATATTCAGCAGATCAACAAACGCAGCGTGCACCGCGCCATGGAAATCATGGGTGTCCGGGCCGCGATCCGCTCCGGCACGGAGATGCAGGCACTCGCATTTCAGACGGAAAGTTTCAAGGAATACATTCAGGAATTCAAGAAAGGCGTCAGCCACGCATTGAATGTGCGCGACAAGAAGTTTGGCGACTACAGAACAAAATCGGAAGAATAGCACCGCCCGCATCACTGATCTGCGGCCCACCCTCGCACGTATGTGAAGGGTGAGAGCGATTACACATGTTACATTCTGTAACCAAATCGGCGTTGACCGCATAGGTTCCTTTTGCGATGGATCGCCAAACATGCAACCAATTAGAGCGGTATGGGGGGCGTTGTGATTGTACCTGTTCGGCGTTTTGTTCGGTTCATAGTTTCCCTTGGTTTTATATTGGTGGCGGCGATTCTCGCCGGTTGTGCAGCCTTGAATGCTAAGCAAGTAACACTAGAAGACCGGCTCGACATGTTTCCGGCCGGCCCCTACCCGGTCCAGGACACTGTGACCATCCGCTGGAACGACTATCAGGTTCCCTTTGTGGAAGCGCAAAACGATGATGACCTGGCCTTTGCCCTGGGCATGGTTCATTTCCATCTGCGCGGTGGTCAAATGACACTTCTACACAGGATCGCTCATGGCCGCCTTTCGGAATCCGCAGGGCCATTTACCGCTGCAATTGACCACGCCATCCGCATTATCGATTTTGCATATGCCTCAGAAGACGTTGTGGCCGGGTTGCCGTCTGAAACCAAATCTTGGGTGGAAAACTATGTCCGTGGTCTGAACTACTATCAGGATAATATGAAAAGGCGGCCACCGGAGTTCGGCCTCTTGAATCTGCGCAAAGAAACGTGGCGCATGGAAGACGTGATTACGATTGGCCGCATTGCCAGCACCGATGTCAACTGGCTTACGCTGCTTGGCCTGATGGGTGAACGCGTCAAACCTGAATGGGATGAAACCTTCGCCAGTGTTCTTGAGGCGGGCGCTGACCCGGTCACCAGTTTTCGGGGAACGAAGCAACAAGCGCTGCTTTCGGATTTTCTGGGCGGCATGAGCCGGTCCGGCAGCAATTCTTGGGCAGTGTCACCGGAACGCAGCGCCACCGGCAGCGCATTGATAGCAAGCGATCCGCACTTAGGCTTGGTTCTGCCGAATTTGTGGATCTTGGCGGGTATGAAATCACCGTCCTACCATGCCGTCGGTTTTCAGATTCCTGGCGTGCCGATTGTCGGCGTAGGCCGCAACCCGGATATGGCCTGGGGTGGAACGAATCTGCGCGCCGCGGTCAGCGACCTCTACAATGTGGCCGACGCGGATGACCCACAAATCACCGAAACCGAGAGCGTGATCAAGACCCGCTTCTGGTTCAATCGCAAAGTGACGTTGCGCCGTTCCGCCTACGGACCAATCCTGTCGGATTCAGACTTCCTCGCCGAACGCCCAGGTGAAGAAATAGCCATTAAATGGATTGGACACGAGCCGAGAGATCAAGTGACGGCCCTGCTCGCTGCCGCCCGGGCGTCGACGCCGGAAGAATTTCGCGAAGCATTTAAAACATTCGCCGTATCGGCGCAGAATATGGTGTTCGCCGATAAGAACGGGAACATCGGCCAGATCATCGCCACGACCTTACCGGTTCGGCAATACGACACACTTGACGATATTGTGCTGGACCCGGACAACCCAAAGAACGAATGGCAGGGATACGTGAACGCTACGGATCTGCCATGGGCACTCAATCCGCCCGAAGGATTTATCGCCTCGGCCAACAACCGTCCGGCGGAAACGCCGGTGCCGTTGGGCTTCTTTTTCGGTGGCGACGATCGGGTGCGCCGCCTGCAGGAAGTATTGGCGTCGAACGACAATGTCACCATGGCCGATCTCACCGCCCTGCAATTGGATACGAAGTCGCCGGACGCGGAAGCGATGAAAAACGTTTTCATAGAGGAATTGGCCGGCGTAGACGGACTGGATGGTGCGTCTGACTTTATCGCTGACCTGAAATCTTGGGACGGCGATTACCGCGTGGATTCACGCGGTGCACTCGCCTTCGAAACCTTGCTGTACCACCTGGTGCCTGCTGTGTATGGCTTCGAAGACGCAGCGGACGTGTCGCCATTGCGCCTCCAGTGGCACTATAAGACCAAGATGCTGATCAAGCGGTTGCGGGCTTTGGAAACGGCAAGGCGCGCCGACGTCTTACGCGCAAGCGTCATCGCTGCGGCTGACGATGCCTCCAACTTCGAAACATGGGGCGACATGCACACGCTCAAGGTGGGGCACTTGCTCAATAATGTTCCCGTTATTGGCGGACGCTATGTGATTGAAGAGTTTGGCGTCGGTGGCTCCCGCGAAACCCCCATGAAGACCGCTCACAACCTCGTCAACGACAAACATTCCGCGAGCTACGGTTCTCAGGCCCGGCATATTTCGGACATGTCGGACATGGACGAAAACTACTTCCTTCTTTTTGGCGGTGAAGATGGCTGGATCGGCAGTGAAAACTTCGCTGACATGATGCCGCTTTGGAAAAAAGGCGAATATGTGCGGATGCCGCTGCGGCTTGAAACCGTTTCAAAAGAGTTTGAACACATATTGACACTGTCCCCCCAATAACACCAACTTTTGGGGTATGATCGACACCACCCCCATCTTCCGCCCCCTCGCCCGGCGCAGGCTCGCCCAGATTCTCACGCTGGACCCGGTCGCGGTTCAGGAGCAGCAACTCCTTAAGCTTGTGTCGCGTGCCAAAAACACATCATTCGGTCAAGATCACGGGTTTGGACTGATCAAATCTGTCGCGGACTTTCAGAAGCGCGTGCCGCTAAGGCAGTATGATAATTTCTGGACGGAGTATTGGCAGCACGGATACCCCAACCAGCAGGGCATGACTTGGCCGGGCCCTACCCGGTTTTGGGCTCTATCGTCCGGAACGTCGTCGGGGACAACGAAATATATTCCGTGCACCATGGACATGGTCGCTTCCAACAAACGCGCAGCCCTCGACATCCTTTGTTATCAGTTGGGGCAAATGCCGAACTTCCGCCCCACCGACGGGAAGACGTTCATCCTCGGCGGCAGCACGGATCTTACCGAAGAAAAACCCGGTTACTTCTCGGGTGATCTTAGCGGCATCGCCGCAAAGACAGTTCCGTTTTGGGCAAAGCCATTTACGTTTCCGCCCACAGAGCTTTCCCTCATTAAGGACTGGGAAGAAAAACTGGAAACACTGGCTCAACGATCGCTAACGGAAAAAATCCGTGTCCTGAGCGGCACACCGATTTGGCTTTTGCTTCTGTTTCGCAGAGTTCGGAAATTGTTGGACGATGCAGGAAAAACTGACACCCCCACTTTTCCCTATCTCCAGCTTCTCATTCACGGCGGAACATCCTTCGCGCCTTACAAAACGCAAACAATGCCGTTCCTCAATGACGTCGGCGCGGGTACACGGGAAGTTTACCCAGCGAGCGAAGGGTTCCTTGCCATCGCGGATCGAGGAGACGGTGAAGGCTTGCGCCTTAACCTGGATATCGGACTATTTTTTGAATTCATTCCGGTGGATGAGCTGGGCACGGCGGACCCGACACGCCATTGGGTCGGTACCATCGAGCCCAACGTCAACTATGCCGTGGCGCTCACCAGTTGTGCGGGGGTCTTCGCATATCTATTGGGAGACGTTGTGCGATTTATCGAAACGCGACCACCGCGTCTTCTCATTTCCGGAAGAACCGCCTACACACTCTCCGAATTCGGCGAACATCTGACCGGCGAGGAAATTGAAAAAGCCATTCTTGCTGCAGCGCAATCAAACAATATTGAGGTCACGGAATACAGTGTCGGGACCGTCTTTGGACATGACAACCATGAGTCCGGACACCATCTGTATTTTCTCGAAACGCCCACACGTCAGCCGGACACGAGCGCAGACACCATTCAACAGTCGCTTGCATCAACAATCGATCATGCACTGATATCAGCCAACGATGACTATGCGTCCCATCGAAAGAATGGGCTGACGATCCAAGAACCGAGCGTTTGTCTTGTGCCGCCGCAAAGTTTTGCGAATTGGATGCATTCTCGTGGAAAATTGGGAGGGCAAAATAAAGTGCCGCGTGTCATCAACGATTCGGCACTGTTCGACAGTCTCGTTTCATTTATGGACAAATAGGTTTTTGCAAAAGCCAGCCGACAATAGGCCGGATACTTTTCTTGCCCCCAAATTGACGCTAGCATGAAGCGATTTTTTTGCGCACCTTCCCATTAGGAGCGAAGAGAAAACCTACCTAAGTAAACAAAACGGGAAATTACAATGTTGAAGGATTTTGTTTCTATACGGATGCTATCCATGTTGAGTCAGAGAGCAGCCGTGCTTGCGTTTTTGATCGCTCCGGTCCTGGGAACACATGCGCTGGCCGACGGCCATCAAACCGGCACATATGGCATGGACCCGACACATACGAGTGTTGTGTTCAAAGTAGACCATCTCGGTTTCTCCACCTATATCGGCCGTTTCGACACGGTGTCCGGAACGCTTACCTTCGACGAAAATGATCCCGTCAAAAGTGCCGTCAATGTTGCCATCGAGTCTGCCAGCATTAATACCAACAGCCGGATTCTGGAAGAAGAGCTCCGTGGTGCGGAGATGTTTAACTCAGAAGTCCATCCTCAAATCACGTTTGTCAGTACCGGGATTGAAAAAACGGACGACACAACCGGGAAAATTACCGGCGATCTGACCATCGCAGGCATGACCAAACCGGTCACTTTGGACGTGACGTTTAACGGTGGCGCCCCTCATCCATTCACAAAAAAGATGACACTCGGGTTTTCGGCCACCGCCAGTTTGAAGCGGTCGGAATTTGGCTTGGACAGCTGGCTGCCGGCCATCGGTGATGATGTGGCCCTAATCATCGAAACAGAGTTTCAGAAACAGTAATCGATCACCCGCAAGCGCAAACGGCACCTCGTCCAAAAGGTACCGTTCGCGCCAAGCGAATAAACCAAGTAAGAGAGCGTAGGATGGCCTGGAGGAACACGGCGGAACAATACGGCATCGTCGCAAAGTCTTTTCATTGGACTTTGTTTTTACTGATCGCCGGGTTGCTCGCCTTGGGTCTATACATGACCAGCCTTACCTTCAGCCCGGAAGTCTTCACCCTTTACAAATGGCACAAGACGCTGGGCGTTCTAGCCTTGGCGCTTGTGATCGGACGTGTCATTTGGCGCTTCCTTTCACCACCGCCGCCTTTGCCCATGGATACGCCGGTGCTCGAGAAATGGGCAGCCCATATCACACATTTCTTGATCTACACGGCGATCATCACCATTCCATTGAGCGGCTGGCTGATGTCATCCGCCGCCCCCTTTCCGAATATCATCCTGGGCAATTACCAACTTCCCGCACTGATCGGTCAGGATGATGCCACCGCCGAATTCTTCTCGGCTGTTCATTTTTGGGCAGGCAGGCTTCTGATCGCCCTGCTAGTGATTCATATAGGGGCGGCTTTGTTCCATCACTTTGTCCGGCGAGACCAAATTCTTGCACGCATGCTGCCAGGCCAGCTGAAACAGAAAGCATAGCTATGAAACTTCATCGGACGCTGATTGGCGCAACGCTCGTCCCCTTCATGTTTGGCATCGCCAGCGCAGCCCCTTGGACGGTTGATAAAGAGGCGAGCAGTATCGACTACGCCTACACTTGGTCCGGCGTTGCCGCGGGCGGCGATTTTGGAGCATTTGAGGCGGACATCGATTTCGACAAAGCAGATCTGGAGAACAGTTCGGTACGTGTCGTCATAGATATGTCCAGCGTTTCAGCCGCCTACAACCAAGTGCCAACGGAGCTGGTCAAGCCCGATTGGTTCGACGTAGCACAATATCCACAGGCCGTTTTTGAAAGCACATCCTTCACTGAGAAGGACGACGGATCATTTGTAGCGAAGGGTATATTGACCATGCGGGGGGTGGCCCATCCGTCTGAGCTGGTATTCCGCTTCGATAGCTATGGACCTGTGCCGGATAAGCCAAACACGCTTCTGGCGGTAATGCAGGGTGAAACCACGATCAGCCGTACGGCCTATGGCGTTGGACAAGGCAGCTGGGCAGCAACAGATACGCTTGCGGATGAGGTTGTGGTGAAAGTGAAGGTCACGGCGGAAAAGCCGACCGACCAATAGGCTGCGCCTCAAAAGTAATTGCCGAGAAGTTCCGGCAATCCATACAGATACGCTGAAACGGCCAAGGCTGAAATCACCACCAGTGCGGTGCCAATCGCACCTACAATCCCCGAAAACAAATGAACCGTACCGACACGCCGACGCCGGCGGCCGATGAATTCACCATCTTCATCTAGGGGAACCGGCAACGTCTGCCGCTGCACGGATTGAAACCAGACGAAGGCCTGCAAGGGCGGCGAAAACAGGAGCAGCAAGCCGCCGATCAGTCCAACGCCCGAAACCACCGCCACATAGGTTTGCTGCTCGGTCGGCATGTCAAAAACCTGTCCATAGACAGCGCTTAGAAATGCCGCGGCCGAGATTACAAGAAACAGCCCCAACCCCCATCGGGCCACGCGATGACCGCGATTGACCAAAATAAGCAGCAAAATCTGGATGCCAGTTCCGATAAGGATCTGGAAAAACAAGTCCGTGCCGATATAGGGAAGATCTGCTGGTTCAGGCAGCACATAAGGCAGACCGCCTACGAGCATCGCCGCAAGCGTATAAAATTCCCGGCCCAAAATGGCCAAGAACAGCAGGGTCATTAGGATCCGGCCGTTTCGGATGTCCGTCTGCGACCAGATTTCGGTGTCCATCAGCGTCTCCCCTCCGATGACGCCTAGTGATTATGCAACCCAGCCAGCCGGTGACCAGGCACCTCTCTGCCTGATTGTAAGCCCAACACGTCGTTACTATCAGGAGATGTACCCTCTCCACCCTCTGGCCCCCAGGGGTGCCTCCGCGACGCAGCCTCTTAAACGCCAAAGAGGACACGGAGTGCGCCTGAATCATCAATGACCGGCCAGACCATGTCAATTGTTCCCGACTGGGATTTGAAGAAATAGCGTTCTTTTCCGAAGATTTGGCCTTCAGCTTGGTATTCCTGCCACATCAAATTTCACAGTTTCCCCTATGGCAGCGTCAGATTGCCCCTTTTCTTTGATCAAGACGCGCCACACTATGCGAAACTTTTCAAAGTAAGACTGACCAACCGCAACATCGTTTCTACGAAACAGGGGATAAATCATGCCCACCTACAAGGCACCGACAGACGATTTTCGCTTTATCTTTTTTGAGCTTTTGAAAATCGACGAATCTGGAGACCTGCCCGGTTACGAGCAACTGGATCAGGAGCTGGTCTCCGATGTGTTGGAAGGCGCCGGCAAGTTTTGCGAAGAGGTTCTGCAGCCTATCAATCAGATCGGCGACGAACACGGATGTGTCTTTGAGAACGGCGTTGTGCGCACCCCGCCAGGTTTCAAAGAAGCGTATGATGCTTACTGCGAAAGCGGCTGGAACCGGCTCGGCGCTCCGGAAGCGCTGGGGGGCGCGAACCTGCCTTCCATCATGACGTTTGCCGTGACGGAAATGGCATTCTCTGCCAACCAAGCATTCTCCATGTATCCCGGCCTTACAAGCGCTGCCTACAGCGCGCTTGCAGCCACCGGCAACCGTTGGATGCGCGAGAAAATCGTACCGAAAATGGTGGCCGGCGAATGGTCCGGCACAATGTGCCTCACCGAGCCTCATTGCGGAACGGACCTCAAACTCATGAAGAGCAAGGCCGTTGAGCAAGAAGACGGCACCTATCGCTTAACCGGCACGAAGATCTTCATTTCCGGCGGCGATCACGACATGACAGACAATATTGTTCACATGGTGATTGCCAAGATCCCCGATGAAGACGGCAAACTCGCCAATGATTTGAGCACTGTGAACTTCTTCATGGTGCCGAAGGTTATGGTCAACGAAGACGGTTCGCTGGGTCCGCGCAATGGCGTCACCTGCGGCTCCATCGAAAAGAAGATGGGCATTAAAGGCAGTTCGACCTGTGTCATGAACTTCGATGATGCCGTCGCTTACCGGCTGGGACCGGCCCCAAAGAAAAAGAAAGACGGCGACGGGGACAGCAAGAAATCAAAGTCGCAAGGCATGTCGGGCATGTTCGGCATGATGAATGCAGCACGGATGGGCGTCGGCATTCAGGGGGTCGCCATCGGCGAGGTCGCCTATCAGAATGCCGTGACCTACGCCAATGACCGCTTGGCCGGCAGATCACTGACCGGCGCCAAAAATACCGACGGCCCCGCAGACCCGATCATCGTGCACCCGGATGTGCGGCGCATGCTGCTGCAGGCCCGGTCTTTTGTTGAAGGCGCACGGGCGGTTTCCATGTGGATCTCGCACTTGTTCAGTGTGCAGAGGTCCGGCCGGTCAGACGAGGAAAAGCAGGATGCGGCGGATTTGACCAATCTCATGACACCGATCATCAAGGCCTTTTTCACCGATATGGGCTTCGAAGCCACCAACGCCGCCATGCAGTGCTATGGCGGCCATGGCTATGTGCGGGACCACGGCATGGAACAATTTGTCCGGGATGCCCGCATCAACCAGGTTTATGAAGGCGCGAACGGCGTTCAAGCCTTGGACCTTGTCGGACGCAAGCTGACGGCAAATGGTGGCCGCGCCCCGGGCGTCTTTTTCAACTTGGTGGACAAGTTCATTGCCGATCACGGTTCGAATGCGGACATGGCACCGTTCATTGCTCCTCTCAAGACGGGCATCCAGCGGCTGAAAGACACAACCACATGGCTCGCGGAACATGGCCTTAAGAATTTCGATCACGCGGGCGCTGCGTCGGTCGACTATCTGCGCATTTTCGGGATCGTATCTGTTGGCTATATGTGGGCCCAAATGGCCGAGATTGCCCAACGGCGGATCGCCGAGATCGAGGCTGGCGGCGAAGGCAACAAGACGTTCTACGAGACGAAGCTGATCAACGCGCGGTATTGGATGGAACGGGTTATGCCCGATACGGCTTCTCTGCAGGAAAGGGCAACCGCCGGCGCCGACACCATCATGGCCCTCGACGCAGCGAACTTCTAAAAAACCGTGAGAGCGGCCGCTTATTCGGCGGCCGCCGCCTTTTGATCCGCTGCGTGGGCGAATGCCGCCACACGTGATGTGATGCGTTCAATCAAACCGGGCGGAATGTCATGCCCCATGCCCTTGATGATTTCCAACTCGGCATGGGGGATCGACCGCGCCGTATCTTCCCCGCCATCTACCGGCACCAGCGGGTCGTCCGATCCATGAATGACGAGTGCCGGACACGTGACCTTCTTTAATCTTTCCACACGACTGCCGGATCCCAAGATGGCCGCGTATTGCCGGTTGAAGCCTTGGGGGTAATACATCCGCTTAATGGCCCTGGCATTGACGTCGTAAAGCTGATCGTCTGGATACGGGAAACCTGGGCTGCCGATCACTTTGTGTGTCTTCATATTATGCTGAATGATCGACTCAACATCGTCCGGATTTTCCGGAGCACTTGTGAGCACAGCCAAAGCTTCGGGTGTCGCTGGGCTGAGCGAGGGATTTCCGGTTGTGGACATGATCGATGTCATGCTGCGAACGCGACTGCTGTGGTCTGCCGCCATGAGCTGAACGATCATGCCGCCCATGGAAACGCCCAAAATGTGCGCCGATGAAATGTCCAACGCCTCAAGAAGCCCTGCACCGTCCGCGGCCATGTCGTCCAGCGTGTAAGGCACATCCGCCTTCTTGCCAGACAGCGTGTCTTTCATGATGTCCGCAAATGGCGGCACCTTTGCGCCTTCAAATTTGTGCGACAGCCCCACATCCCGGTTATCGAAGCGAATGACCCGAAACCCCTTTTCCACAAACGCTTCGCGAAACCCATCGGTCCATCGCACCATCTGTCCGCCCAAGCCCATCACCAGCAGGAGCGGCGGCGCGTTCTTGTCGCCGATTTCGTCGTATTCCAACTGAATTCCGTTTGCGGTGATTTGAGTCATGTCTATGCTTCCTCGGGTTTCCTGTTTTGACCGTTATCACACGGAACCAGGAAACCACGCAATTGGGCGCGGCGTCAGACCCGTCTGCCTCGATAACCAAGAAAGTCACAATTCCAATGCCTCTCTCCTTCGACCTTTTCTGGTCCTTCAGAAGCCCCTATTCCTATCTGGCAACGCCAAGATTATGCGCCCTGGAAGCAGACTACGATGTGACCATCAATGTGCGTCCGGTCTACCCTATCGCCGTGCGGATGGACGGCTTCTTTAAGACAGTCAATCCACTCTGGCCGCCATACCTTCTAAAAGATACGGCACGTTTAGCCGAAATGCTGGACATTCCCTATGCGTGGCCGAACCCCGACCCAGTTGTCATGGATCTGGCCTCTGGCAATGTTCCGAAAGATCAGCCTTACATTCACCGCCTCACCCGGGCAGGTGTCGTTGCGGCGGAAGAAGGCGCGGGCCTCCCCTTCCTCAACGAGGTCAGCCAACTCATTTTTGGCGGCACAAAGGATTGGCACCTGGGAACGCACCTCAAAGACGCGGCTGCACGCGCGGGCGTTAACCTTGATGCCATTGACGAGAAAATTGAGCGTGACGCCGACCATTATGAGCGTATTATTCGTGACAATGAGGAGGCGCAAAAAGACTCTGGTCATTGGGGCGTGCCGTTGATGGTGTTCGAGGGCGAGCCCTTTTTTGGACAGGATCGAATTGATCTCCTCAAATGGAGACTTGAAAAGAACGGAATGAAGAAAAAGTGAGGAAGCAGCGTTTGCTCCGCTGATGCGCGGCGAACTGACATCGCTTCTATACACTTTCGGACTATTGGTGCGGCGTAGAAATGAAGCGTGACCTAGATGCAATGTCCGACCGCGTCCATGACGTGGTCATCATCGGTGGTGGGATTACCGGAGCAATGATCGCTTGGGATGCGTCCTTGCGGGGCCTGAGCGTGGCCTTGCTGGAAGCAAACGATTTTGGCCATGCGACAACGTCGGGGTCCTCCAAGCTCATCCACGGGGGCTTACGCTATCTGAAGAATTTCGAATTCGGCCTTATTCGCGAAGCCCTTCAAGAACGGCGGATTTGGGAAATCATTGCCCCGCACATGGTCTTCCCTCTTGAATTCGTCATGCCGACCCACGGCTTCGGCATGAAAAGCCAATGGGTAACGCGATTGGGCCTCACGCTTTATGACCGCTTGGCCCATGACCGCAATTGGCTGAACGATGAGGATAAGAAGCTTCCGTCTCACAAAGGTCTGTCCACCAAAGCACTTCTCGCCATGCAGCCTGCGCTTAACCCGAAAGGTATCCGTGGTGGGGTGAGCTATTATGATTGCCAGATGGTATCGCCGGAACGTATTTGCCTTGAATGCATTATCGGTGCGACTCAAAAAGGAGCGTTGGTAGCGAATTACACCAAGGCCAGCCAGTTCAAATACGGCATCACCAACGGCATGCGAGCCGTGAATGGTGTTGAAGCAACGGACAAATTCACAGGAGCCCGTTATTTAATCCGTGGGCGCATGATTATCAATGCCACCGGCCCGTGGGCGGATCTCATCCAAGAAAATGCAAATGGCGGTTCAGCTGCTCGCGGGCTCATCCGGTCAAAGGGCGTCCACCTGGTCACACGAAACCTAACCCGCAACCAAGCTCTCGCTGTTCAGTCGGGCAATGGACATTTTTTCGTTTTGCCCTGGCGTGGCCACTCCATACTGGGCACGACAGATACGATCTTCAAGGGCAACCCTGAAGATCTATGCGTGACGGATGAAGACATCGAACTCCTTTTGGCACGTGCCAATGAGGCTTTGTCTGGGATAACACTTCACCGCCGCGATGTGCTTCATGCTTATGCGGGCTTACGGCCCCTGGTAGATTCCAATCCTGGTACGGAGGACAAGAATTCCTACAAGGCGAGCCGCAAGGTAGAAGTCTTCGATCATAGCCAGGAAAACTTAGCCAATTTCATTTCTGTGATCGGCGGCAAATGGACCACGTCACGCCTCATCGCCGAAAAAACGGTGGATATGATCGGCGAAAAACTTGGGCGTGCTCTGCGCCCATGCGAGACCCAAACAACGCCTCTGCCGGGTGGAGAAATCGGCAAGTATCAAAGCTTCAAGAAGAGGTCCGCACAACGGTACGACTTTTTGGAACCCAACGTCTGCAACAATCTGGTCGCCACCTATGGCAGCATGACAGAGGATATTGCGAAGCTGGCGGCCGAATCGCCCAAAATGCGCGAATGCGTTGATCCGCGATCTTCGGATATCACAGCTCAGGTGGTGCACGCGGTTCGCCAGGAAATGGCGATGACCGTCGACGACATCCTTTTTCGCCGCACGGGCATTGGGACATTGGGCCATCCCGGTGGCGACACCGTCATTCGCATCGCGCGAATCATGTCCACCGAATTCGGATGGGATGCCGCGGAAACTGTCCGCCAGGTGGAAGCGACAGAATCTCAGTTCATCAACACATTGTCCGCCGCCGAAGCTCTCTAGTTTATGATTGACCCCAATCAGAATACGGTTGCCATCGTCAATCCAACGGCGGGTGGCGGTGTAGCCCAAAAAAACTGGCCCGAAACCGAGTTAGCCTTAAAATCAGTATACGGTTCTTTTAAGACATTCTTTTCCGAAAAAAGCGGCCACGCCGAAACGCTCGCGCGGGAAGCCGCCGAAGACGGCGCCAATGAAATAGCCGTCATTGGCGGGGATGGAACAATAAGCGAAGTGGTCAATGGCGTGCAGGCAGCGTCCCGCCCCGGCAAATCGGATGTGGTGTTGAGCCTGATCCCATCCGGAACTGGTGGTGATTTCAGAAAGACCCTCGACTTTCCAAGCGACCTGCAAGACATGTTGAACAGGTTGCGCAATGGCACAACAAAGAAGATCGACTTGGGCAGGATCACCTTTACGGGTCCGGACGGCCAACCGATCACGCGCCATTTCGTCAACATCGCAAGCTTTGGCCTTAGTGGCGAAGTGGACAAGGCCGTCAATGCCGCAAGCTGGCCTAAGCGTCTTGGCGGGCGGTTCACCTATGCCTGGTGCACTCTATCCGCCATGAATAAATATCGACCTCAGAAAATCCGCCTTCTGATCGATGAGACTGTCGACCGCCTGGTAACATTTAATACGGTGGCCGTTTGCAACGGGCAGTATTTTGGGGGCGGTATGCATGTTGCCCCGAACGCAGACCCGACCGACGGCACATTCGATATTATTGCCATCGAACCACAACCGGCTTTGGAGGGACTTCGGAAAGCCTCAAAGCTCTATAAGGGGACACACCTTAGCGAACCGAACGTTCAGCACTGGCGTGGACAACGCGTCGAAGCGCTGCCAGCAGATCCGAGCCAGGCGGCCTGGTTGGACATTGACGGCGAACCTCTCGGCACACTACCGGCCCTGTTCGAGATCTTGCCGGCTGCTCTTAACGTCAGGTATTAGAGCGTCATTTCATTGCTTTTTTGAGCGCGTTCCCCGCTTCCGCCACCGCATTTGCCGCATTCTCCACCACTGCGGTCAGCGATACGAAGCCATGGATCATGCCGTCATAGTTCACATATTGAACGTCGACGCCCGCCGCACGTAAATTATCCGCATACGCCTTACCTTCATCTTTCAGCGGATCAAATCCAGCGGTAATGACATAAGCAGCTGGCAGGCCACTAAGATCGACCGCTTTTAGAGGAGAGGCATAGGGATTATCAGCATCGCCGGCACTCGCCATATACTGATCTTCGAACCAGATCATGGTTTCCGTTTCAAGGAAGTATCCGGTGGCAAGTTCTTTGCGGGAGTTACTGTCGATGCCGATCTGCGTTACCGGATATATCAGTAGTTGGAAGGCGATTTGGGGGCCGCCCTTGTCCTTAGACATCAGGCAGACAGCCGCCGCGAGATTGCCGCCAGCGGAATCGCCGCCTACCGCTATGCGGTTGGGATCGACGCCAATCTCCATGGCGTTTTTTTCAACCCACTGCAGTGCCGCATACGCATCATCGGAAGCCGCAGGAAATTTGTGCTCAGGCGCAAGCCGGTAGTCCACCGCAATGACTTTGCAGCCACTTGCCTGGCTGAGTGTGCGGCACGTGGCGTCGTGGGACTCAAGATCGCCGATCACCCATCCACCGCCGTGGTAGTAAACCAAGGCAGCAAGCGGTCCGCCCCCCGCCGCGACAGGAGTATAAAGGCGTATGGGTATCTCTCCGCCCGGTCCCGGAATTTGCCGATCTTCGACACCCCCAACCGGCACATCCGCATTGTCAAACGCTGTGGACATTTCCCGGAACACCACGCGTGCTTCCGCCGGTGGCATCTCCGAAATTTTAGGTCCGCCCGCCTCCGCCATTTGATCGAGGATTGCTTTTACCTGGGGGTCGAGTGTCATCGGCCTCTCCTAATGTCCCTGTGGCTGTCCCCGCGCAGAGGCAATGGCACACAGAGTTATGGTCATTCACGCCTAGGCAGCGATCCGCATTGCTGAGCGCGCCTGAGTCGTGCGCGCATATTGCCCGCGATCTGTCATCCCAGGCAACGGCCAAAATGATCAAAAATAAGGGAACCTTATAAGGCTAGCGAAGTATCTGACGCTTCTTGTCTAGTGACACCATTTTAGTGAAGCATGATGTCCGCATTGGACATGCGTCCATCGACCATGTCTTGCACCACACTGCGCAGCACCCGCCAAGTACTGGCACGCGAATCATCGCCCTTTGCTTCCAATTCGGTCACTGCATGATCGGCGAAATGAATAATGTTCGGGCCATGGCGATCGAGAAGATAAACGGCGAGATTATGTAAGTCGTGTGCGGTGATCATGTGGCTTCCTCTGTGATACCCACAGATCACATTGCAAGCCCAGGGCCACGCAAACCACAATCCAACTCATTGATTTTTATGAGAAAAATTTGTCCATGGAGGGCTCGAACCGTGCCGCCCGGTAAATTCTGCCCGGCATAAACCAGCGGGCCCTATCCATTTTGACCAAAGCCACTGCTTTCTTCGAGATAGGCCTCTTCCTCCTCGGTGTTTTTACGGCCAAGCACGGCATTGCGATGGGGAAACCGTCCATATTTTTGAATGATGTCCCGATGTTCATTGGCATGTTTTAGGTTGGTCTCATCCCCCACCCGGTCTCGCAAATACTCGATGCATTGTTCCTGCGCCTTGAGCTCCTCCGCGTGCATGAACGGCATGTAAAACAACTGACGGACAGCCTGTGGGATCTCCAGATCAAGCCGCCGTTCTATTGCAAGAGTTGCAATTTCCAACGCTTTCCCATCGCTGGCGAAAGCCTCTGCTGTGCCGCGAAACATGTTGCGCGGCAATTGGTCGAGCAGAATGATCAATGCAAGCGCGCCGTCCGGCTTTTCCGCCCAGCCGTCCAGATCCCCGGCAACAGCCTGATGCCACATCTCTTCGAATCGCTCGCGGATTTCCAAGTCCAGTTCCTTCGATGACCGAAACCAGCGGTCGCGCCCAACCTCCTTAATCCAGAAGTTGAGAATCTCTTTGATAAGCTGACTGTCAGCCATGAGTCCCTTTCATTTCATGCGCCAATGATGCGCCTCACCCTTCCGGAAACGCGACTTGTCAAGCGCAGCCGTGCCGACCATGATGGCGATCCAACAATAACAAAAGGGGCGGTAACGTCGATATGGCAAGCGGCAATTGGACTTTCGAGAAGGGCCTGCAGGATCTGGGAAATGGCTGCTATGCCTATTTGCAGCCGGACGGTTCGTGGGGCTGGAGCAATGCGGGTTTGGTGGTCGATGGCGACCAATCGCTGCTGGTGGACACGCTTTTTGACCTGCATCTGACCAAAGAAATGTTGGATAAAATGCAGGATGCGGAACCTGCCGCGGCCAAATCCATCGGTACGTTGGTCAACACGCATCACAATGGTGATCACTGCTTTGGCAATGAGTTGGTCTCGGACGCGGAAATCATCGCGTCCACCAAAGCCGCGGAAGCCATGGCCGGAGAAGGCCCGGAGCTTTTGGCCGGTATGCTCAAGATGGCACCTGAAATGGGCGAGGTCGGTGCCTACATCCAAAAGATTTTTGGATCGTTCGAATTCGAGGGCATAACGCCCACCCTGCCGACGAAAACGTTCAACGGCACCTTGACCCGAAAGGTGGGCGACAAAACCGTTGAGCTTATCGAGGTTGGCCCCGCGCATACGGAAGGCGATGTCATCGTCCACGTGCCGGACGATCGCGTAGTCTATACCGGTGACGTTCTGTTCATCAAAGGCCACCCCATCGTCTGGGCAGGGCCCGTGGCCAATTGGATCGCCATTTGCGACCGCTTGATTGACATGGACCTGGAAGCGATTGTGCCTGGCCATGGTCCCATCGCAGACAAAAACGACGTGGCGGAAGTAAAGACGTATTTGGAATACATCAGCGAAGAAGCCCGCAAGCGATATGATGCAGGCTTAAGTTCATTCGAAGCCGCTTCCGAAATCTCGCTGGACGCCTATGACACATGGTCGGATTCCGAGCGCATTGCGGTCAATGTGGCGACCCTCTACCGCGAATTCGAAGGAAGCAATGCGGAACCGGACATCGTCGAACTCTTCACGCAAATGGCGCAACTCGCGAAGTAACCTCTAAGGACCCCCCGTGACCACACCTGAGATTATCCTCCATCATTACGACACATCACCTTTTTCGGAGAAGATCCGATTAATCTTTGGACTGAAGAAAATCACCTGGGCGTCCGTCGAGATTCCCGTGATCATGCCAAAACCGGATCTCATGCCGCTAACGGGCGGCTACCGCCGTACACCGGTCATGCAAATCGGTGCCGATATTTATTGCGACACGCAGGTCATCACGCGGGAATTGGAAAGACGATTCCCGGAACCAACCCTATTTCCGGCGGGCAATAAGGGCGTCATGTGGTCGGTAGGCATGTGGACCGACCGGCCGTTTTTCCAGGCATCCGTTGCCGTGATTTTTGGCGGCATCGGCGATGCCGTACCAGACGACTTCATCAAGGACCGGGAACAACTTTCCGGCAACCCGTTCAACATCGACGCCATGAAAGCAGCCGTGCCCATGATGCGCGATCATTGGCGCGCCTATGCCGGCTGGATCGAGGATCAGTTGGATGACGGGCGCACTTGGCTCATGGGGGAGAATCCGGGCCTTGCAGACATCAGCACTTACATGGATGTGTGGTTTCTGCAGAACGGCTTTCCGCCTGCAGCAGACCTGCTGAAAGAATTCGACCGCGTCAATGCCTGGTCAGTACGTGTCTCGGGTCTCGGACACGGTGACAGGCAGGATATGTCGCCGGATCAGGCCTTGGACATTGCCAAGTCAGCGACAAGTTCCGCCGAACCGCGCCCGGACCCATTCGATCCCAATGGCCGCAAGCCGGGGGATATGGTCAGCGTGTCGCCGGACGATTATGGCCGCACGGCGGTTGTTGGCGAGCTTGTTTCGTCATCGGCTCAAGAGATCGCCATCAAACGCACGGATGAGCGTGTTGGCGAAGTGGTTGTGCACTTCCCCCGCGCGGGTTTCCTTGTGGCACCGGCAGGCTAGCAACTGCTTTCAAGCAGAATTCACCGGCAGGCCTCCTTCCTGCGGGCACAAGACGCAAAATGAAAAAAGTCGCTATTGTCACTATCAGCATCCTGATTATTGGGGCCGTGGTAACCTATTGGCTATTCTCACGCGACATCGACCGGCTTGCATTTGTAACCACCCTTTTTTCAGGCGCCGAGCAATACGAGAACTTTCCGCGCATGGTGGAGATGTTCCCGGTGTTGGAAATGAAACCGGCGGAGGTCCCTCATCAGATTCCAGAAGGTTCCGTCATTTCTCTACCCTCGAGCTTCAATTACCAAGGTGACCGGCTTGAAACGGCATCTTTTCTTCAAGAGACGGACACCAGCGCCCTTCTGGTCATGAAGGACGGCAGGATCAGGTTTGAAGAGTATTGGCTCACCGGCGGACGCGACGTGCATTGGCTGTCCATGTCGGTCGCTAAGAGCTTTGTCTCAGCCGCGATCGGCATTGCCGTTGAAGACGGTCACATCAAAGACATTAAAGAACCGATCTCGGATTATGTTCCCTCCCTCAAGAGCTCGGCTTATGACGGCGTTCGGATCAAAGATGTTCTCCAGATGTCCTCGGGCGCCCGCTGGAATGAAGACTATGGCGATCCGGACTCGGACATTAATAGGCTCGGCCGTATTATGGCCGTGGGCGGCTCCCTTGCGGAATTTACCGGCACTTTGGTCCGGGAACGTCCCCCAGGTACGTATAGTTCTTATAATTCCACCGATACGCAGGCCCTTGGCCTTCTGCTCACGGAATCAACCGGGCGGTCGATCACCAACTATATGGAAGAGAAGCTCTGGCAGCCGCTCGGCATGGAAGCGCCAGGGTATTGGATGCTTGATAGTCATGGCATGGAAATGGTCTTTTTCGGCCTCAACGCCACCGCACGAGACTATGCGAAGCTGGGAGAATTGTTCCGGAACGGTGGTGAGTTCGACGGCAAGCAAATCGTTCCGCAATCATGGGTAAAAGCGTCGGTCACACCGGATGGCCCCCATTTGTTGCCGGGAGACAATCCGCAGTCCAGTTTTCCTCTTGGATATGGATATCAGTGGTGGCTGACCGACGGAGATGAGGGAGAGTACGCGGCCATCGGCGTTTATAACCAGTTTATCTATGTGAACCCGGCCCATGGGGTCGTCATCGTCAAACTGTCGGCCAACAGCAACTATGCCACCGGCGAAGATGGTGCCGCGGACAACGAACTCGACACGATTGAATTGTTTAGAGCCATCACACAGAAAGTCGCGGCAGCCGATGCCTCACAATCGTAAGGTGCCGGAACAGATTTTCTCGTACAGCTCCGGCGTCAAGGGAACGTATTCCTTAGCCTCGGGATGGTCGAAATAGATTGGATCCTCAATTGCGGAAGGATCGAAGCCGTCCTTCACCAGCTCCACCTTGCGATGTTTGAAGGTGCCGGTGATTTCGATTTCCTGCTGCATCCGCAGAAAAAGCGGCTGCGCGTAATCTGGTAATTCCTTTTTAAGGTGAACCTTTAGTTTGTTCGGGTCGATCTTTTCGTCGGACACGATGGCCGCCATGCCAGCACGGCCGTCCGTATTTGGAATATGCACGCCATAGACATTGGCTTCATGGACGCCCGGAAAAACCGAAATGGCTTCGGCGACTTCACTGGTCGCCACGTTTTCGCCTTTCCAGCGGAACGTGTCGCCAATGCGGTCGACAAAATAGAAATATCCCTCTTCGTCTTTACGCATAAGATCGCCGGTACGGAAATAAGCGTCACCCTTTTCGAACACATCCCGCAAGATTTTCTTTTCAGAGGCCGCCTTATCCGAATAGCCCTCGAAGCGGCCCGTCGTATCGTTCGGATCAGAATTGATCCGGCCGACCGCCTCGCCCACTTCACCCGGCGCGCATTCAATGCAGAACCCATCCGCGCCACGCACCGGTGTTTCATTTTCCACATCAAATTTCACAATGAAGACAGGGAACTGCTTTTTGAGATATCCCGGTATGCGGCCAACCGCGCCCACTTTGCCGTCATAGTTTAACAAAGCCACATTGCCTTCGGTCGCCCCATAGAATTCAACAATGCGCGGTATGTTGAACCGTTTCTCGAACTCCGGCCAGATCTCTGGGCGCAACCCATTGCCAACGCATATGCGCAGTTTGTGATCCGCCTCATTTGGCTGCTCTGGAGAATTCAACAGATACCGGCACAGCTCGCCGATATATTGGAACATGGTGGCTTCATACTTCCGGCAATCTTCCCAGAAATGGGTGGCCGAAAATTTCCGGCGGATGATGAGGGCGCCACCTGTCATCAACACAGTCCCGACGGCGCATATTCCGCCTGCGGAATGATAAAGAGGTAATACACAATACATGCGGTCACGAGGTTTCGCATTCACCGCTGCGGCGAAGGCGTTCATCATGGTCAACACGCGCAAATGGCTAAGGTTTGCCGCCTTGGGGTTGCCGGTGGTACCGCTGGTATAGATGTAAAGGGCCACATCAGACGTTCGAAGCGCTGCGCGGGTGCCCGCCGGCACCACCGATGTGGGCTGGGCCGCAAGAGCTGCATCCAGGTCATTATACCCTTGGGCCTGATCCCCGGTGATCCAGGCCTGCATGGGACGCTCAAGCTGGTCTTGTACCGCTGAAAAGGGTTCTACCAACTCGCCCCCCAAAACCACATAGGTGGCATTGGAAATGTTGAGCGAATGGGTCAGCGCATGGCCTTGAAGATTGTTGTTGATAAGGGCCACCGTCGCGCCGGCCTTCACCAGACCGATCCAGGCCATGAGATATTCGGGCCGGTTTTCCATCAGCAGGGCAACACAATCGCCGCTCTTGATGCCCCGCGCTATCGCCCAATGGGCGTACCGGTTGGCCGCCTCGTCGAGTTGGCGGTAGGTATGGGTCTGGCCCTGATAGTAGATCGCTACATTATCGGGAAATTTCGCCACAACCTCTTCAAAGACATCCGCAAACGTCTCCGTGCCGTCCGGTTTGAACGGCTTGATCCGGCGCAGTGTCCTCATCAAGCTTGAGATCTGAATGTAGTCGCGCGATATACGGTCGAAGAAGCCCATGCCTTGCGGTCCCCCTGTTGGCGTTTTTCTCAAAATAGTGGCAAGGGGAACGGGGTCAAGCAACCGATGGCAGATCAGAGCCCTATGAATAATGCTGACAAGATCGAACTGGATGTGATCGGACTAAACTGTCCCCTGCCCGTGCTCAAGGCCCGGCAGGCCATCCGACGTCTGAAGATCGGCGAGACGATCGTGATAAAGGCCACAGATCCTCTGTCAGCCATCGATATCCCTCACTTCTGCCAGGAAGATGGGCATACGCTGCTGTCCGCCGAGACAGACCAGGAGATTCTCACCTTTGTGGTGGTGAAAGGAAAATCCGATTAAAGGGGCACAATACGTTCAGCGGCGCCCCAACATGGCCCGCAGCTCATCACCGGTGATTTCTTGTTTGTCCAGCAAGATGGTCACCATGCGGTTCAGTAACCTCTTATTCTTCGATACCCGGCGCACTGTTTCCCGGTAAAGCGTTTCGAGGGTTTCGCGCACTTCTTGCTGCACGTCCGGCTTTGATGCATCGGATTCCGTCCAAACAAGCCCCCGCTTCTTCGAGAAGCCATATTGGGTCAACATGGCCGTCAACAGCCGTGTTGCCTGGGCAAGGTCGCTGGACGGGCTGGGCCCGCCTGCGCCGGACGATACATTGTCTGCCCCGAAAATGACCTCTTCGGCGGCGCGTCCCCCCAACAGAAGCCGAAGATCCTCAAACAGCTCGTCTTTGGTAACCACATGGCGCTCATCCGGAGCCGTAAACACAAAGCCCAGCGTCCCATCCGCACGCGGCGTCACGCTGACAAACGCAATGTTCGCGCCCTTGGTGGGGCCGGTCAGCTGGATCAAAGCATGGCCCGACTCATGAATGGCCGTGCGGCGCATATCTTCCTTAGACAGACGAACAGCACCCGATTCCCCGATTGGCGACCCCATGATTTCCTGTACGAAATCGTCATGGGAGACCTTGACCCTTTCGCCTGGCTTGGTGCGTCCGCGTGCCCGTCGGGCGGCGCCGCGCACGTAAAGCTCTACATCAGCGCCCGTCTGCCCGAATGTCATGCGCGCCAAATCGGCAAAATCGACTTCGCCGTGATCGACACCCATCTGCCGTTGCTGGCCCACATAATATTCGTAGATTTTGGCGAGCGCCTGGACGTTCGGATAATTCACCTGAACAACACGGTCCAAGCGTCCGGCCCGCCGTAGAGCTGGATCGACACCTTGAAGCCGGTTTGTCGCCGCCATGACGATGACGCCTTCCCGGTCTTGGAATCCTTGCAACTCTTCGAGAACCGCGTTCACCACCGCCGTATGATAAAATTCGTTGTGGCCACCGAAGCCACGACGTCCGATCGAATCAAATTCGTCAATAAAGATGATCGACGGGGCATAGCGCCTGGCCATGGCAAAGGAACTACGAATCGCCTGAACGTGTTCGCCCAAATGGTTCGCTGACTGCCAGTCGGAGGCGGACGCATGAATAAAGCGGATCCCGGCTTCGCGCGACATGGCGCGCGCCATCATGGTTTTGCCAGTGCCGGGCGGCCCCACGAGCAACATTCCGCGATCCACCTGGCTCCATGGAATTGACCCGGCGAGATACGCCTTGATGTCACCAATGAAGGCATTGGCGTGCTCTTTCGCCTCGCCAAGCCCGTGAATTTCATTGAGAGCCGGACCTTTGGTGGCGCCCATGCGTGTCAAACGGCCTTGAACCCGTTCCGACAAATCTTGGACGGCCGAAACACCACGCGCGCCCGCGTGATAAACTTTCTCAAGGTCCAACGCGGAAGCATATCGCGTCCAAAGATCGCCCTCCGGCCCAGGAACGGCGCCCGGCCCGAATACTTCGGTAAACACGCGATCACGCACGGGGCCGGTCAGATCCGGCAGAACCAGCTCCATATCCCGGTTAAGCCGCAACGGGCCCGGCAAGGACAGAATATTGTCGGTGACGACAAGCCCCACATCTCCGGCGGCCAAAAGCGCGCGGATACGGTTGTCGATTTCCTTGGCGGCATCTTGCCCGCCGCCTTCGAAAGACCGCCTACTGAATAAAACAACGGAACCTTGTCCGCGATCCATCAAACCGCCGTCTTGATAGGAACCGTAATCACCATAGCGGCCTTCGGAGCGGTAGCGGAGATTGCCCACTTCCGCCAAATACTTTGCAATGTTGGGCCCAAGCTCCCAATGAACCGTTTCCAAAAGGATTAGGGGGCGCTTCGCGAGATAGATGTCGCTGAAGGCGCGCAATGCACCGTCCGGATGAGCCGCATCGCCCTCCATGAACCGGACAATTGCTTCTTCGACCAGTCCTTCGCACAGAACGTCGGCCACGCTTTTGAGCTTCTTGGGCGCAATCGCAGGCTCGTTGGTTTCCGCTTCGCCCTCTTCCGTGGCGGTCTCCAGCTCGTCACGGTCCAGATCATCATCATAGGCCGGCGGCAAATGGCCACTCTCTGACGGATAGAATGACGAGTCCGTAGGAGCATTGTCTGAGCGAAAGTTTATGCCGACCCCTTCGAGGCGCATGCCCCCTTCAAACAGGGTGACCGGTTCCCACCATTCATGAGCAGCAACCATATCAACAATCGATGTTTCAAGATCATTGAACAGATAGACCGGCTTCACTTCGATCGAACGGTCCCGCCGATCCAGGTAAACCAATGTATGTTCGGAAAACTTATCACGAAGGCGCTTCGGCACTTTCGATTCATCGTCATACCAAGCCTTCGCCCCGAAAGAAGACAGCCGACCCTGGAGCGGATTGCGCTTGCGTGGTGCACGCGTTTTGCCTGTTTCGGAAGGCACGCGGGCATAACGGCAATAATGATTCGAGACAGCGCCGTCATGGCTGTTGCAGACAAGATCGTAAATGTCGGAAACGGAAAGCTGCTGCCGTGACCGGCCGGAGAAGATGCCCGCGAACGCGAGGCCTTCCTCAGCGGGAATATCATCGCTTGCCCGGCGCAGAATCTCACCCACATTGGCGCCGCCGCCCCGGGGAATCGTCACCGGCTTGCACCAGGATTCAACCACCACATTTCGATGGTCGACCCGATAAAATAACGCATGCGTCGTCGACATAATAATCCCCACCGGCAGGCCAAAGGACTGCGAAACTCGATACGATTTCTTGTTGTTTTCAGGGATTATGGCCCGCTCAAGAGGGGGCCCGTCAAGGATTCATTTTTGGGCGCAAACACATTTCCGACACCCCATATCTAGTCAAGACAAAAATTAGAGCCACTAGATGTTGACGTCCAGAAAATTGCCTTCTACGATATCTTTCCGTTGGCGCTTTTGCGTTCCGCGTGTCCGGAAAAATGGTTAACATCGCCGCCTGTTTTGTGAGTGTTTTGGCGGCCTTTCGGTACCCCATCGTTCCAGACAACGCTTCGAAGCGAGGTGTTTTTCCTCCTTGGTTTGGGTAGGGAGGAGACGGGAACGGCAAAGTCCAACTCGGGCTGGCCATCTACGAAAAATGTTGGAGTACGCCGGACTTGTTCCCGGCGAGCGAGCGGTTTGTGCTGCCCGCAACACCCGATCTTTGGGCGGGTTCAGGTTAAGTTATTTCAGGGTTTTGGAGCTGGGCGCCGGCCTTTATCGAAGGCGGCGGTAAAAAGGGTGGAAAGAATGCTGCAACAGACGGCGGAAGCGGTTCAATTTCAAGAACGTGGCCGAGTCGAAATCGATCTCGCAAATGATGCGAACCTGACAGAGTTCGGGAAAGCAACATTGGCGGACCGCTATTTGTTGCCGGACGAATCCTACCAAGATTTGTTCGCCCGTGTTGCCAGCTACTATGGCGACGACGAAGCCCACGCTCAGCGGCTCTACAACTATATGAGCAATCTTTGGTTCATGCCGGCAACGCCTGTGCTTAGCAATGGCGGGACGGAACGCGGGCTCCCGATTTCCTGTTTCCTAAATGAAGCCAATGACAGCTTGGACGGCATTGTCGGCTTGTGGAACGAAAATGTATGGCTGGCCGCACGTGGCGGTGGCATCGGAAGCTATTGGGGAAATCTTCGCTCAATTGGTGAGAAGGTCGGCGGCAATGGCAAGACCTCTGGCATCATTCCGTTCATCCGCGTGATGGACAGCCTGACCCTGGCAATCAGTCAAGGGTCGCTGCGCCGCGGCAGCGCCGCTGTGTACCTGCCGGTCGATCACCCGGAAATTGAAGAGTTCATCGAATTGCGCCGCCCAACAGGGGGTGACCCAAACCGCAAAGCGCTCAACCTGCATCATGGCATTCTGATCAGCGACGCTTTCATGCGCGCGGTCGAAAATGATGAGGACTGGGCTTTGCTCAGCCCGAAAAACAAGAGCGTTCAAGCAACCGTTCCGGCACGGTCCTTGTGGATTCGCATTCTGACGGCGCGCATCGAAACCGGCGAACCCTACATCGTGAATATCGATCACGTGAACAAGGCACTGCCGGAACATCAGAAGCTGGCCGGTCTGCAAGTCAAGACATCGAACTTGTGCAGTGAAATCACCCTGCCCACCGGCATCGATCATTTAGGAGAAGAACGCACGGCCGTATGCTGTTTGTCTTCCTTGAATCTTGAAAAATACGACGAGTGGGAAGACAAGCCGCAATTCATTGAAGACGTGATGCGGTTCCTGGACAATGTGCTGGACGACTTTATTGCCAAGGCACCCGACAGCATGGCACGCGCAAAATATTCCGCCATGCGCGAGCGCAGCGTGGGCCTTGGCGTTATGGGCTTCCACTCATTCCTGCAATCGAAAATGATTCCGTTCGAGTGCGCCATCGCACAATCGTGGAACAGAAATATTTTCAAACATATCAGCACCCAGGTGGATGCCGCTTCCAAGAAGCTGGCGGAAGAACGCGGCCCCTGCCCTGATGCTCAAGATTATGGCATGATGGAGCGCTTCTCGAACAAGACCGCCATTGCGCCAACCGCCTCCATCTCTATCATTTGCGGCGGGGCGAGCCCGGGGATCGAACCGATCGCCGCGAACAGCTATACGCACAAAACGCTCACCGGCTCTTTCAATGTGCGCAACCGTTATCTCAAAGCGCTGCTGGCCGAGAAGGGCAAAGACGACGACGCCACCTGGAGTTCCATCACCATCAATGGCGGTTCGGTCCAACATCTCGATTTCCTATCTCAAGATGAGAAAGACGTTTTCAAAACCGCTTTCGAATTGGACCAGCGTTGGGTCATCGAACATGCCGCAGACCGTGCCTCGATGGTCGACCAAGCCCAATCCATCAATGTATTTCTGCCGGCCAATGTGCATAAAAGAGATCTGCATCAGATTCATTATCAGGCTTGGAAGAAGGGCGTAAAATCGCTTTACTATTGCCGGTCGCTTTCGATCCAGCGGGCGGAAAAAGCCGAAGCCCCTGAAAAACCAGAACAAGGGCTTAAGCTGGTGCCGCTGGTGAATTTGGAAGACTTACCGAAAGTGGCAGCTCAACCGGAAACGGTTACAGACTACGAAGAATGCCTGTCCTGCCAGTAATGCGCCGGAACACCTGATCAGATCGGATATCATCCATGTCACTTCTTAAAGAGCGGCTTGTTTACAAGCCCTTTCAATATCCTTGGGCCTATGAAGCGTGGCTGACCCAGCAGCGGATCCACTGGCTGCCGGAAGAAGTTCCGCTTGCGGATGATGTGAAAGACTGGCACCGCAATTTGACCGATGTGGAGCGTAACCTGCTCACACAGATCTTCCGATTCTTTGTCCAAGCCGATGTAGAAGTGAACAACTGCTACATGAAGCATTATTCTCAGGTGTTTAAGCCCACCGAAGTGCAGATGATGCTGTCCGCATTTTCGAACATCGAGACCGTGCACATTGCCGCCTACAGCCATTTGCTCGATACGATCGGCATGCCGGAGATCGAATACGAAGCCTTCCTCAAATACGGAGAGATGAAGGACAAATACGATTACATGCAGCAATGGGGTGTGGAAACAAAGGAAGACATCGCCAAGACCCTTGCGGTATTTGGTGGCTTCACCGAGGGCCTTCAATTGTTCGCAAGTTTCGCGATCCTCATGAATTTCCCGCGCTTTGGCAAAATGCGCGGCATGGGCCAGATCGTCACCTGGTCCGCACGAGACGAAACCTTACATACCCACTCTTCCATTCAACTGTTCCGGACCTTCATCGAAGAAAATCCGGAACTGTGGACCGAGGGGCTAAAGAAAGACATCACCCAGGCCTGCTTGACGGTGGTGGATCACGAGGACGCTTTCATCGACCTTGCTTTCGAAATGGGCGGGGTCGAAGGGCTGAGCGCTGCCGAAGTGAAAGATTACATTCGCTATATCGCCGACCGGCGCCTGAACCAGCTTGGCCTGTCACCGATCTTCGCGATGAACGTCAATCCGCTGCCTTGGATGGACGAAATGCTCAATGGCATTGAGCACACCAACTTCTTCGAGAACCGCGCAACGGAATATTCCAAAGCCGCCACCGAAGGCTCTTGGGACGAGGCGTTTGATTGACTTTGATGATTGCGGCCCGGCCGTCCCGCCCCCCCTTCCCAGCCACCCGATAAGGTACCCTAGGGGTGGTTGGGAAGGGGGAGCGGGACGGCTAAGCACATCCTAACTAAAAGTCCCCACCAACTGATATTCACGGCCGCCGAGGCCACGCTTGAACTTGGTCACACCGGCGGCGTGTTCTTCATTGATGCCGCCCGCATCAAACCAATCCACACCCACTTCTTTCAAAGCAAGACAGGCGCGCCATAGCAGCAGATGGTGCGCTTTGGTTTTACGGCCTTCTTCGCTGGTCCAGCCGATCTGGTAAGTGGCGGAACTGCCATGGCGCAGAATAAGGATTGCCGCCACCGGCTTATCCCGCTGCATGGCGCGCAACACAATCACATTGCCGGTGCCGCGCGCCGCATGGGTCAAGCAATGCAGGAACGTTGCGGACGGGCCGTCATATTTACGTTCCTTTTTATCGGCTTCATATTCCATCAGCAGCCACGGCAATGTTTCCATCTGCCAATCGGTGGCAACCTCCAGACCGCCTTTTTCAGCGGACGTCAGCGCGTTGCGCCACTTTCCTTTGAAACGTTTGCGGATGGTATGCGGTTCATCGCGCAGATCCAGCCAGATCGACCGGTACCCTTGGCGCACAACCCGCAGGCCCGACGAAATAAGCAGCTTCATATTATCGTCGGTTTCGTCCAGCTCCGGCATGATCCGGCGCCAGCGCCCGATGCGCCGGGGAAACTCACGGTCGAAGGTTTTGAAGAAAGCTTCCCAATAGTCCGACGATACATTGTCTGCAAACCACAAGGGCCCCCGATCCAACACGACCGTGTGGAACATGCCCAACAGCTTCACTTCCTGGATCTGCACCAGGCCCACAGGTTCGCCCTCCTCCTTGATCACGCCGAAGCGGGTCATTTGTTGTTTGGTGGAGCGCACGGCCTTGGCATAAGCGAATGTCTGGATCACGTTTGACCGGGGAACGCGGCTCAGCAAGCGCTGCCATTCGGCAACGGATGCGGCATCCCAATCAATCGTCAGTGTAATGAGGGGAACGTTTCGGTCCCCGTCATCTTTCGAAAACATGTTTTCGGACGTGTCTTCTGCGTGGGCAAATGCCATGAGGCCCTCCATTTTCATTAGAAAGCCACAGAGACGATTTATTTTACGTTAATCATAAATCGGCTTGCCGATATGGATCTTGCCGACCAGAAACGACCAAGGCCCGCGTCACTTCTGTGACAGCGGGCCTTGGCGCATTGCGGGGAAGCGATTGTCGCTTCGGGTAGTCAACCTTTCCGGATTGTTAATTCTTCGTAACTTTTATTCCGTACCTTGACAGTTTTACAACAAACTCAAACGCTACACTTACGCTAGACAAGGCCCGGAATCTTACGTCCCTGGGCGTTATGCTCCCTGCATGTATTATGCGATCGACGGGATGCCAAAGTTTAGCACCGCGATTGCAAAGCCAGCCGCAACCAAAGTCAGCGACACGGCTTCCAGGACACGTGTGAAAATCATTTCTTCTCTCCATAAATTACGGCAACGTTGCCGATTATCTAAATAGGGAGCGTTTGGTTTTTTTGCATTGCAAAATACGCATACCGGTCCCGCAAAAATGCACGAGCTTTTGGGTGATCCAACGAAAGGCTTTAACAATTTGGTAAGAAAGGTGATCTGCGTCAAAAATGGCCTAGATCACGATCATTTTAGGCGCCCCCCTAAAACGATAAACGTGATCTATTTCAATTGTTTAGAGCGGGATCGGACGGAAAACCGCATACACTTTTCCTGATCCCGCTCTGATTTTCTGCGGATTCCGTATGGGAATGAAATTAGGAATGGCTCCAAAGGAGCAAAATTGGAGATCGGACTGTGCGAAATTTCTTTAACGTTTTGATCGGATTAGGCTTGCTCTGGGGACATACCGCAATTGCGGCAGATGATGCGGTGATTGTCGATGCCGATCTAGACGATTGCGCCCGAGAACAACTTTCCTATCAGGGCTCAGCAACTCTAAAAACGTTCGAGGAAGTATCGGCGCAAAAGATATTGGCAGCTTGCCTCAAGGTGCAGACGGACAATGCCATAACGGCACAAGACCTTACGCGCATGCGGGATCTTTGGATCACTGTGTCGTCTGTTCCCTTCGATGAAAATGTATTTGCCGAACACGCGGCTTTTCAAGAGCAGTTAGAAGTGGAGGGCTGGAAAGCGCTGAAAGCGGGGATTGATGCAGCCCTTGAAGAAAAGGACGTCGCAGAAGCCGAAACCTTGATCCAGGGTGCGCGGATATCGTTCCACGAACGTCTGGCATTGGAAGAAGGCGCAAGAGAGGGCGCCGGGCGGTTTGATCTTAGCGCTGGTACTCTGTGGACAGAGTACCGGCACGGCCAAGACCGTCTTCTTCTTCGGATGCATGGCACCTTTAAAGGCGAGACACGACCCGATCCCTGCCTTCGTCTCACAGACGTAGCTGTACTCGATCAATCCAAACAAGCCTTCCGAAAGGGCAAGAACATTCGGCAGCGTGGCGGCAACCCGGGTGTCGGGGTCGGTGGTGCGATTGGCGGCGGGAGCCGCAGCGGTGTTGGTGGCGGTGTGGGTGTCTCCATAGATCTGACCCCACTGTTTGGCGGCGGTGGTGACGGGAGAATTGCACGCATCTTCCGAATGGACGGCGCGCAAGGGGCAACCAAGAGCTGGACGGTGGTCGGCACGTTCCGGAACCACTGCGACCGCACTAAGGAGACATTTTCTGTCCCCCTGGTCCCGGAGCCGGACCAAACGGCTGAAACTGCGTCCGACCTCGCGGCCCCTCCAATTGAATAGGGGACCGCATCTGGCCCCCTGCACCGGAAACCGCTAGGCTTCCTTCAAACCATCAGCACGCAGGGAGGCCAAATTATGGACGTGCAATCCTTTTCCGAGATCGAAGATGAATTCATGGCGCGGGTTGCCAAAATTGTTTGGGCAACCGTGACCACCATCGACACAAAGGACCGGCCGCGCGCCCGGTTATTGCACCCCATCTGGGAAGGCAGCACGGGTTGGATCGCCACGGGCCGCAATAGCCACAAGGCGAAGCACATCGACCATAGCCCGTGGGTGTCGCTGTCCTATTGGGATCCCGACCACAAACAAATCTTCGCGGAATGCAAGGCCCAGTGGATCGACGACATGGATGAGAAAAAGCGCCTTTGGAAGCTTTTCGCCGATACGCCGGAACCGTTGGGCTATGATTTGGGCTTGTTCTGGAAAGAAGTGAGTGACCCGACCTATGGTTTGCTGAAGCTCACCCCTTGGCGGATTGAATTGTCAGCCTTGTCTGACATGATGGAAGGCAAGCCACCTCAAGTGTGGCGCCAAACCGTCAGCTAACTTCAAGCCTGGAACCACAATATGCCTTCTGACTCTTGCGTCTTGGCCATCGACCAAGGCACCACGTCCAGCCGCGCCATCGTTTTCGACGCGGCGGGCCAGCAACTCGCGGTCGCCCAACAGGAGTTCCCACAACATTTCCTCAACGATGGCTGGGTGGAACACGACCCGGAAGACATTTGGACCACCACCCTTGCCACCGCACGCGAAGCATTCGAAAAGGCGGAAGCGGACGGCAACAGAGTAGTGGCCATCGGCATCACCAACCAGCGCGAAACCACATTGGTCTGGGACCGCGCGACGGGCAAGCCGGTCCATAATGCCATCGTTTGGCAGGACCGCCGCACGGCAGACATTTGCGCAGGCCTAAAAAGCCAAAACCTGGAGCCGAAAATCCAAGCAAAGACGGGCTTGCTGCTCGATCCTTACTTCTCGTCAACCAAAGCGGCCTGGCTGCTGGACAATGTGGACGGGGCACGGGCCAAGGCGGAAGCAGGCGAACTCGCCTTCGGCACCGTGGACACGTTTTTGATATGGCGTCTGACAGGCGGCGCCTGCCACGTAACAGACGCAACGAATGCCAGCCGCACCAATCTATACAACATACATGACGGTCAGTGGGATGCGGACCTTCTCGACATCTTCCGTGTACCAGCACAGATCCTGCCACAAGTATTGGATTGCTCTGCGGACTTCGGCACAACAGAAGCTTCACTGTTCGGGCGCCCTCTCCCCATCCATGGCGTGGCGGGCGACCAGCAGGCCGCGACAGTCGGCCAATGCTGCTTCGAGCCCGGGACGATCAAAAGCACCTATGGCACGGGATGCTTCGTTGTTCTGAACACGGGCGACCAAGCGATCAGATCCGAAAATAAATTGCTTACCACCATTGCCTATCAGATCGGCGGCACGCCGACCTATGCGCTGGAGGGATCGATTTTTGTGGCGGGCGCCGGTGTACAGTGGCTGCGTGATGAGATGGGCCTCATCAAAAGCGCGGGCGAGTCGGAAGCCATCGCCGCGAGCCTCGACAGTAATGGCGGCGTCTACCTGGTGCCGGCCTTTACGGGCCTGGGGGCGCCCCACTGGGACCCAGATGCCAGAGGCGCAATCTTCGGCCTAACGCGCGCCACCGGCCCTGCTCAGATCGTACGCGCCATGCTTGAGTCCGTCTGTTACCAGACGGCGGATCTATTCGATGCCATGGCGCAAGACGGCGTCACCCCTTCCACACTTCGAGTGGATGGCGGCATGGTGGCCAATAGATGGCTTTGCCAATTCCTGTCCGACATTCTCGATATGACCGTCGACCGCCCGGAGGTGATGGAAACCACGGCCCTTGGCGCTGCCTACCTCGCTGGGCTCAAAGCGGGCATTTATTCGTCTCTGGATGATGTCACCAGCCAATGGCAGCGCAACGCACGCTTCGAACCGAAGATGAAGAGCGCTCGCCGAGATTGCCTACTAGCGAATTGGCGCACAACGGTTTCGAAAGTTCTAAAGTGACAACTGTCAAAGCCTTTTGACTTACCGTACGCCACCATTTACAGAAGACAAACCGTTTTCAAACAGATCTGCCTCTTCATCCCGACGCCGAAGCAAACCTCTCACATTCGGCCGTCCCTCCCAAATCCGTTTCATAGCACGAATGAGATCAGGTATTTTTTCCGGTCGGCCGCCATTCAAAGCCCGACGAATTTCGCGCATCTCAAAGTATCTATCACCTGCTTTCTGATAAGTAGCACCCCGATTAAAGGTAAGACTAACCAAAGCAGCAACGCAATCGGATGGCAAACTTCGAAGAACACCATCGTCAATATGTCGATCCAATTTTGCGAAGAACTTAGGAAGGCTCGCGGTCTCGAAGACCTTGATCGCACTTTCGTACGGAACACGAACATCCTTTACTGAATTGATAACCAGGGCAGCTTTGTCGCGTATGTGTCCAATGCAGGTTTCCAATTTTGCGAGGTCGGCGGCCAAGAGTAGGCCGCTCCAATCACGGCGAAATCCATCGTGAGATTGATATCCTAGATCGTATCCAATACCAATTGTAACTCCGGAATATTCACCTGGAAGGATCGGATTGACCAAATAGCGTTCATAATACGCTCGACTAGAAACTTCGTGACTGACAATAAAGCGGTAACCATTTGGCCCAATTTTTCTGAGAACACTCTCGGGATCGGCTGGCAAGCTCTCCGTCACGCTCCCTTCTTCTAGCTCTAGTAAAGTCAAAGCCTCCGGAAGCGGAATATCACTATCGACGAAACCGTCATCTGATTTGGCGATCGCAGCAAAAAACTGACTTCTATCTAAGTTTTCATAGACCCCTGGGGTAAATGGTTCACTGTACCGTGGGCCACGGTTTTGTACCTCATCTTCAGCGCCCTGCGTTCTCCGTTCGACTGGCAAGCGATCAAACGCAAATGAAGAGTTAGTCGAGATTCTTTCCAAAACCATTCTCGCGCCTCTGTTTCCTTCTGCTTGTTTTGAAAACAAGCTGGAAAAAATCGAATGAACACGAACCCCCCTATTTGCGAGAACCTGCCTCTTGTTGGTGGGATGTGGCACATATCGGTGATGAAGCGCTACAACCTGCCATTCACGGTTTAGCACCGGAGAACCTGACGATCCGCCAATAGTATCGGCAGTGTAGTAAATGCCGTCTCCAGCGCGATCCATGATGAAGCTGTTACGGATCGCAATAGACTTAGAGTCACCACCTGGATGTTGGATAATTGAAACCGGTTCAAATTTGATGGCTTTGCCAGACACAGAAATTAATGGCAAAAATCCGTAATCAGACAGATTTCCATCCAGTGAATCCTCTTCTTCAACAGATACGAATGCGTAATCGGATTTTTCGGAGGCAACGTAAATCTCTGATGTAATGCGAAATCGCCTTGGACGCGCCAAGGACCCATCGAGCGGCTTTTCATCGTCAAATATGATAAACGACCTCTGGGCGACCATGGCTGATGGCAAGACATGATGGTTTGTGAGGAATAATCCGGGCGAGACCATGAATCCTGAACCATGACCAACATGGATATTGTGAGCGCTCATAATCTGCACGCGTCCCACTGCTCGCGCAGCCCTGTATCCAGCCAACAGAATTCGCACAGGCTCAATGTCTGAAGCACCGAAAAGCGCTTCCTTTTGTTCTTCGAGCGTCAACTGCTCCAATTCGACTGCACTCTCCTGAGCCCCTACGACTGCAGAAGCGGGACGCGTTGCCATGCGCGCAAGTATCCGTTGTGGTTCTTCTGGAGCATCTATTGTTCGGAGTATTTGGATTACATCCTCAATATGATCGTAAACAGATGGGTCTTTGAACTTACGCCATGTGCTACGATCCATGTTGATAGTATTGACCGAGTGCCTTACGGCTTCAAAATCGCTGAGTTGCGGAGTCCCCCTATTCGAAATTAGCGCTTCGGTTAAGCTAGCAGCCACCGTACCCTGCTCACGTTTCTGAGAACGACCAAATACTGACCGTGGCACTTCCGAAAATGTCATATCCTCTATAGACTGAGACGAGTTTAGGAACGTTTTTACAGCGCTAGATAACTGCTCCGCGACGCGGCTAAAACCCGCTGCTTTTGGATGAATCGCGTCAAACCAAGCCGCGCTGTTTTGCGCTACCAAATTTCTCGTATCCACATAGGTAAAGTTAGGGCACTTGGCATCCAAATCTCCCAGCGCCGCATTGAATATGTCCAACATTTCACGTACGGCCTGACGGGCACGGCGTTTGTCATAGCCCTTTTCTTCAAAATATGGCCACAGCCATGGTCCCTTCTCAATTCGAAACAAATAGTCATACCCATGACTGAAAATCTGTACATCTGGTACTTCGACGCTGACGTGATTGATCAACATGCGGTAATGTTGCAGAACCTCCGTTATCAGCGCGTCAAAGGTATTGTGCAGAATTCGGGTGGTAATCGGCTGACTCGCGTCTTCAGGCAGCATGATTTGTTCAATTTTCCCTTCACCCAGAATGTCATTGCCACCTCCAGAGAACAGTAGGACTTTTGAACCCTCTTTTTTAAGTGGGCCAAGATAGTCAGCACGCAGCACCATATCTTGTGCCGTATCGCCAGCTCCAGCGATTGAACAAACGTTAAAGTCAGAACTAATGTGGTCAACCACATCCTTGATTAATTGATGCAGCCACCAGCTGTCACCTTCTGCAACAACGGTTGGCAAGTGGGGACGTCTTTGCTTTTGTATTTTGAACTCTACATTGCGTACGCCCTGCGCCACCAGATTTGCCAAATCCAGGAAGACCCCCTCTTCCTCAACAAAATGGACGCCGATCTCGCGAAGTGCTTTTTCAGACTGTTCATCGGTCTTTAGAACATGTTTCCCGGTCATCTGACCGGGATGTTGCTCAAGTCCACTATTATCCTGAATTCGCTCCATTAGATCCTGAAGATACTCCAAGTCTTCACGTTGTACGGCCCCCTCAACCAGTTCAAGAATATGATTGTCAATCATGTGGCCCTCCCTGCGTCATAAACATTTTGTTCGTATACAGATCATTTTCTGTTTGACTGTTTGATATTGATGTGGCCTCGGCGTTCCCAGACCATTGATGATTGAGGCGCGCACCATGATTTCAGTACGCTAAATCATGCACCCTCAGGTCGCAAGTGTCACTTTGAACAACCTTATATTTGGTCACAACTCGCTGAAAGCAGCTTTTGCGGGAGCTCTGTTCTACGTCTTCGCCACTTTGGAAAGAGCGCGATAAGAACCCTTAAACTGCCCGAGTGGCCTCAGCACTCTTGGTTTTCATGGAATCTCAGAAGTGGCTTACGCCCTCGTTTTAGCGCGTTTCCACCAACGGACTTCGGCGGTGAGAAGCCAACACACATTCTTGGCTTTTTACTTGAATAAGCTAAAGCGGCCTGCGATTTCGGCTTGTGGATTCGCTTGTCCGCATTTGCAGTAGGTGCAAATGATAGCGGCTACTAAAGTATCACTAGGCTCATTGGTGCCCCTGGCCTGACTCGAACAGGCACGTCCTTGCGGACAACAGATTTTGAGTCTGTCGCGTCTACCAATTCCGCCACAGGGGCCCAAGATGGGAAGCCGAATAGGCCTCCAAGGAAGGCCGCGCATATTAGGCCATGGGGATCTGAGGTCAATCACCTTTCCATCGGGTAAAGGCGGATATTTCCCCCTCAACGGAAGCGCTCCTTGCCGCCAAAATGCCCCAATTCACGGCCTATCAACCCTCTTCTGCGCATGGTAAGCCTCCAGCAACAGGGGCATTTCCATGACCGACCTTTCACCAGCACCGAATGAGGCGGCTGATCCGTTTATGGCCGAAGACACCAAAAGCATTTCCGATGTGCTGATCGACCTTGCGAATTCGGTGGAAACCGAACGCTTGAGCATCGGCACCTTGGTAGACACGCTGGAAGACCGGGCATTCGGCCTGTTGCTGCTGATTTTCGCACTGCCCTGCTGCCTGCCCTTTCTCTATGGCGTACCGCAGGTCGTCGCTCTCCCCATGTTGTTCATCGCCGGCCAAGTGGCCATCGGCCGTCACCGGCCTTGGCTTCCTGCGTTCTTACGCAACCGCACCATCGCGGTGGACAGTTTTCGCGATATGGCCGTTCGCTCCAAACGCTATATCGGCTGGTTCGAAAGCGTCAGCAAACCACGCGCCACATGGCTGCTGAGCGGCCCCACAGAGCGGCTTTTGGGCCTGTTTCTCATGGTCTTTTCGGCATCGATTCTCGTGCCGCTGCCAGGCACAAACACCGTGCCGGGCTTTGCGGTCGCGATCATTTCCATAGGGTTCATGGAAAAGGACGCCCTGCTCATCCTGGGCGGCACCATTTTGGGGGCCATTTGGGTCGGCCTGCTCGCCACATTGGGAACCGGCGCGATCACCCTTATATTGTCTTTATTCAGTTAGAAACGAAGATCATCACGGCGCCGGTTAATGAGTTTATCCACCTCGACCATTTCTCTCAGCAGATTGCGGGATGTGTCCGTCAATCAAGTGGGGTGGGTCGTCTTCGCAGCGTCGCTGGCAACACTCGTTGGGGCTTGGTTTTTTCAATTCGGTCTGGGGCTTGCGCCATGTGAGATGTGCCTCTGGCAGCGTCCGCCTTATTGGACGGCCATGCTGATGGGCGTTTTGGCGGGGACCGCTCACCATGTGCGCCCCTTGCCCCGGAATTTTGGCCGCATTTTGCTTGGTGTCGCTTGTGCCGTCTTTCTCGTCGGCGCGGGGATCGCGTTCTACCATGTGGGCGTCGAGCAGAAATGGTGGGAGGGCCCGGCGGGATGTTCCGGTGCCGCCGCCTTGCCGGATTCCTTCAAGGACTTCCAAACGGGCCTTGAAGAAGCGAAGGTCGTGCGCTGCGACGAGATACCCTGGTCCTTCCTAGGCATTTCCTTGGCAGGATATAATGTGTTGATTTCCCTGGCCCTCGCCTCCTTGTCGGGGTGGGCCGTGTTGCGGGCGAAAGAGCCGAACTAAAGCTAAAGCGTATTGAGTTATGGCAGCATTCGATGAAAACGACCGGCCGGAACTGCCTGGCCGCCGGGACGAAAAGAAACGTCTGGAAGAAATGATCCGTGTAGATCATGCAGGCGAGCACGGCGCTGTCCGCATCTATGAAGGGCAGTTGGCTGTCCTCGGCCGGCGACCGTCAACGCGCGCCTCGGCCGCCACGATCAAGAAAATGGCGGACCAGGAACAACACCATTTGGATACGTTCAATCGTCTGGTCACGGAGCACAAGGTTCGCCCGACGGCTCTACAGCCGGTATGGGACGTGGCCGGATTTGCTTTAGGGGCCGCGACGGCATTGATGGGCGAGAAGGCGGCCATGGCCTGCACGGCGGCCGTCGAAGAAGTAATTGACGAGCATTACGCCGCTCAAGAACGGGAACTTGGCGACAAGAACCCCGAGTTCAAAGAAGTGGTTTCAAAATTCCGCGAGGAAGAAATAGAACACAAAGAAACCGCGCTCGCGGAAGGTGCCGAACAAGCGGTTGGTTATCCCGTTCTCAGCGCAACGATAAAGGCCGGCTGCCGCCTCGCCATCAGGCTGTCTGAAAAGATATAAAATCTAGGACCATCCCACTCCCCCTTCCCAACCGCCCACCAGGGTACCATTGGGGTGGTTGGGAAGGGGGAGTGGGACGGTCGAGTCCTATAACAAATCAAGATTCCAGTTCGCTGTCCCAATAGAGATAGTCTTGCCAGCTATCGTGCAGATAGTTGGGCGGGAAGCGTCGGCCGTTTTTGTGCAAGTCCTGCACGGTCGGGCGCATGGGGATCGATGCCGGATACATGTGGCATTCGTCCACCATCTTGCCACCTTTGCGCAGATTGCACGGGCTGCATGCGGTGATCACATTTTCCCATGTGGTCTTGCCGCCGCGCGAGCGCGGGATCAAATGATCGAATGTCAAATCCTCTGGGCTGCCGCAATATTGGCAAGAAAATTTATCGCGCAAGAAAACATTGAAGCGCGTGAACGCCGGATAGCGCGCCGGGCGCACATACGCCTTGAGGCTCACCACACTTGGCAGCTTCATCTCGAAGCTGGGAGAGCGCACCACCTCTTCATATTCGGACACGATGTTAACACGGTCGAGGAAGACGGACTTGATCGCGTCCTGCCACGACCAAAGCGACAAGGGAAAATAACTCAGCGGCCTGTAGTCCGCATTCAACACCAATGCGGGACAACTGTCCGGCGACTTGAAGGCTGCGCGCATTACCAACTCCATTCGCTGCAGGCCCCCTCTTGCGAGTTTGGACCCGCCAATCCCTTATCATCCAAGGCGTTGGGCCTAAGATCAAGGTTGGCAGGCGATGTGCTTTGTCCACATCAGCCGGTCATCCAGCCTTGTGCCCTCCGCTATCGGCGCGAACTATACTATATACAGTATTACCATCTTATGACGGCACCGAATACAGTAGTTTTGTTTGTTTTTGCCTATGCTTGGGTGGCGTTATGTAGGGATGGTGAGTCTTCCTTGAAAGGCGTCCAGCAAAAATTTTCCGGCAATGGCAACGCCGTCCGGGCCAATGGAATGGCCGATTCCATGGGAGATATGCCATTGCACGGTGACATCGGCAGCCCCTAAGGCACTGGCCGATCCGAACGTCGCCGCTGCGGGAATCATGTCATCCTGATCCCCATGGATCAGAAGCACGGGCGGCCGCGCGGTGATTTCATCCATCTTGTCCGGCAATGCCAGCGTGCCCGAAAACCCGACGATCGCTGCAGGCGCCACGGACCGGCGCAGCCCCACGTGAAGGGAAAGCATCGTACCCTGACTAAACCCCACCAGCGCAAGCTGATCCGGGCCGAGCCCATGACGTTCCAATTCTTCATCAATGAAGGCGTCGAGCAGAGGCGCCGCGCTTTCAATCCCTTTTGCAAGCTCTTCCGGATCCATCCGGGAAATTGGAAACCACTGATACCCCATGGGTGAATTGTCGCATCGCTGCGGCCCATTTGGCGCAACGAACGCAGCCGCGGGCAAAATGTTCTGCCAATGAGGCGCGAGACCAATCAGATCATTGCCGTCCGCCCCATAGCCATGACACATGATGATCAGCCGTTCGGCTTTCCCTGATGCTGCCGGCAAACGTGGTCCAGATAATCCCGACGCCATGTGTCCCCCTTTATCCAATCATCTGGCCTTCGGCAGGCCGTTCATGTCACGGTAATAAGCCCATAACAGCCGCGCTGCAACTGAACGCCATGGCCGCCAAGGTTCAGCAAGTTCTACCAACTCATCTGCTGTCGGACGGCTTGGTAAACTGAACAAGTGATGCGCGGCCGCCTGAAGGCCGATATCCTTGGCCGGCCAGATATCCGGGTGCCCCAAACTTTGAAGGAGATAGATATCCGCCGTCCAATCGCCAATCCCAACCACGGAGGTGAGCTGTACCCGCGCTGTGGGCTCATCAAGTTTAGCTATTGAATTGAGATCTAGAGCGCCGTCATCAATCGCTTGTGCCAACGCTTTCACATATCGCACTTTTGGACGGCTTAACCCCAATCCTTGAAGGGCTTCATCGGTCAGCGCCAGAACGGTCTCCGGCTGGAATGGATGAATGCCTTCCTCCACACGCTGCCAGATCGCCGCCGCACTGGCCAGTGATACTTGCTGATGGACGAGAATAGATACCAGCGATGCAAACCCTTGGGGGCGGCGGCGCAATGGCACGTCGGACACTGTCTCCAGTGCGCGCTTGAAACGCTCTTCCTTTTTCGTGAGTTGCGCAAGCCCACCTTCCAAATCCCGTCTGGTTTTGATTCGCATACGCTCATTGGCCGTTTGCATGATGCCCATGATATAGAGGCGGGATGTTGATCACGCCAGCTTTTCATCCGACCCAATGACATCTCTCCTTCGCACACGCTTTGCGCCAAGCCCAACGGGTTTCTTGCATCTGGGAACGGCGTTCTCAGCGCTTTATGCCTTCGACAAGCTGATGACCGTCGGCGGGGATTTTATTTTGCGCATTGAGGACATCGACCAAGGACGCTGCCGTCCGGAGTACGAAGCCGCCATCTTGGAAGATCTGGAATGGCTAGGTCTTCGCTGGGAAGAGCCCGTCTTGCGCCAATCAGAGCGGGGAGAGGTTTACGCAAGCGCACTGGAAACCCTGTCTACTCTTGGCGTGACCTATCCCTGCTTCTGCACACGGAAAGAAATCGAACAAGAAGCAGCGCGGAGTCTAAATGCCCCCCATGGGCCGGAAGGCATTTTATATCCGGGAACTTGCCGTTCACTCAGCCATGAACACGCCCTGGAGCGCCTCGCAGCCGGCGAACGCGCCGTCATCAGACTAAATATGGCCAAAGCGCGCGCGCTGGTGGGCGGCGACATCTATTTCGAAGAAATCGGCTGTGGCCCCCATGGCGAAAACGGCACCGTCTTGTGCACCCCGGAAGCATTGGGCGACTTCGTCCTGGCACGGAAAGATATCGGCACCAGCTATCATCTAAGCGCGGTGACGGACGATGCCCTCCAGAACATCAACCTGGTTGCGCGGGGGGAAGACCTTTTCCACGCCACATCCATTCACCGGCTGCTGCAGGAGTTGTTGGGACTGCCAGCGCCAGTTTACGATCATCATCGGCTTATCTTGGCGGAGGACGGACGGCGGCTGTCCAAACGGGACCAGGACAAATCAATCCGGTCCCTGCGGTCCGAAGGCTTTTCCCCTCAAAGCATCCGGAAGGAGCTTGGCTTCCAATGGTAGGTCCTAGACCTACCAGTCGTTCAGTCCTTGGAATGTTCTGAAGCCCGCCGCAATCGACCAATTGCGCCATTCGGTGCGCAGCCGCTTCGTGGTCACCGGGTTGTTGACGCCCTGGCCAAGCCCCAGGATCTGCAATTCGTCGCAACGGTTGAAGATCTTTTCTTCCGGCAACGGCAGTTTTGCGCCGTCACGCACCAGCCTCACATATTGCGAATCTTCAACGCCGTCGGAAGCCAATATGACCCGGGTTGACGTGGTCCGGCAGTCCACAATCTCGGCCATGTTTTCCAAGAAAGGCACAATGTTTGTGCGGTTGTGAACCTCCAGCGTGCCCTTTTCCACAAGCGTGGGCACACCGGCAACGATGCCTTTCACCAGCCGGGCCACATCTTCGGCACGGTCCTTTGTGCTGATGACCCGGTCAAGACGCAGATTGTTTCCGCCGCCGCCATAATTACCAAGTGTGCGCAATGTCAGTTTCGACCTGATCGGCAGTTGCTCGATGTAAGGGGCTATCCGCTCCGCGATCTTGGCGGCATAGGCTGCATCATCTACCAGCGGATTGCTGCTGCTCAGGTCGAGCCCGATGACGATGTGCGCCGGGGCCACCGTTTCGTCGGCGGTCGCTGGGCTTATCAGACCGATCGCCAGCACGGCGGCTGCCAGGACTCGAGTGACGTTTTTCCTGATAGTATTCAACATACCTTACGCCTCTTTCGCGTTCGCCTCACGACGGCCCGGAATGACCTTGAAGCCATTGCCGTCGCTCTTGCGTTGTTCTCTTGCGTTACGGCGCACATGCTGCTCACCCGCATCGGCCATTTCCTTCAGGGTACGGCGTTTGAGTGCACACCAGCTTTCGAACACCCGCGTGTAGATGCCCTTAAGGTTGGGCTGATTATCGCGGGCACTGCCGGCGGCACCTTCGGAATACTGGTTGATTTGCGTGTTCAAATACCGGCGCATCATGGTTTCCCGCACAGCCGGACGGTCCACCTGCTTAAGGAAGTGTTCGTGCACGTTGAACTCAGCTTCCATCTGGCGCAGCTGATGGGCTTGGCGCCGGCGTGTGGCTTCGTCTTCCAGCTTAAACAGACGGCCCGCTTGGGTCGCGGCCGAATGAAGGGCCAAAGCGCCCACCGACGTCACAACCAGGAAGATCGACATATACCAGATGTCCCACGCATAGGCTTGGAACCAGCCCAACAGATCAGGCCACCAGCCTTCGCGTACCATGACGGCTGGAGCCGTTTTGGTTTCCGCATCCGTTGCGGCATCTGCCGGACCAAGACCAAGAGCCGCAAGGGTTTCATCAACCGAAGCTGATGATTGCTGCTCGGCAGTGGTGGCATCGGTGCGCGGCGTGCTTTGGCCACTCAACGTGCCAATGCTGATCAACAGAAAGATCGTGAGAATACCGATACCGGAAATAAACACGCCCCGTCCGAAATGAGTCATCCGCGATATCAAAAAGTGAATCGCCAGCGCCGCAAAGATCACCTGGACTGATTTTGACCAAACGCTTGATACGAGAGCGGGCGGTATCTCCAAGAATTCATTCATCAACGCCCGCGTCCAGAACTCGGAAAGGATCAAATAGTCCGCAAGAAGGGCGCCGACAAAAACCACCGTTGCAGCCAAGGCACCGAGCGCCAGCGCAAATTTGCCGGAGAGTTTATTGGTTTCAGCCAGATGCGTGTTCACCATGCGGCGCGTGTCGCTGTCGACCAAAACATCGCTACGATTCCAGCGGATACGGTTGTCCGGCCCCATAATGGACGCAACCATGTCCCGGTAGCGGCTGCGCACCAGATCCCGGCGCGCGTTGCGCATGATGATGCTCTCGGTCACACGAGCATCGTATTCGTCAAGTTTTCCGACAAGATAATCGTCGCTGAGTTCACGGCCATCGACGCCCATGCGATAAGACGTATTGTCGGGAACCTTTGTGCGTTCGCCATTCTCGTCGAAGCCATACAACGGCGCCCACAAATCCACATCGTTCATGTCGCGGATGTCTTCGGGAACCTTCAGCTCCGGGCCGAATTCAGGCTCTTGCCTGTTTTCTTCGACGGATTCCTCGAAGGAATCAAAATCATCTTGCCCCGGTTTCTCAGTGCTGGCCGGAAACGGCTCTACAGAGCCAAAACGTGGAACGAATCTCACCATTTAGTCCTCCAAATCCAACGACCACCAGACTGTCTTTAGGGCTTCCCTATGCCCTTTGGGTTTGCGACCCTGAACACTCCAGCCAATCAAGCTTCCCAAAAATCACGCTCTTGCGGCGTTCTTTCTGTGACCTTATCGAAGACCGTGAAATGGAAATGTGATCATTGTCACGCTTTCCTCGATAAGACGGAAAAATGGCAGATTCGCTGGTTTTTGTGACGAATGTGGCCTTGATGAACCTCACCTGAACGAACACGGGCCGCAGGCCCGGATCACACTATTTTTATTGAACACCAATACTCGGAAGAACGCGTCTGCCCATCCCAATCTCCACCATAGGGACGTGACATTCGCGCGGGTAGCTTTGCGCAACTATACTTGTTACGCAAATACGCGTGAAACAGCTTTGTTGTATAGATAGTTTTTTCAGGTGTTCGTGACATGTCGTTGACAAAATCGTTAGATCCCTCATGCAGCGAAGCCCTCGCAGCCGCGGATTCGTATCTTTCCGCAGCGCGGATCTCTGTCTCAGCAGAGGCAGAGAAAGGCCGCGACGGTCAATATGCCTGTCATGGTCTTGCCTGGATCGCCACGACAGTCGAAGCCTTACGTCAAACATTAGCCTGGGCCAATCAGCTGCAAGCAGACGACAAGCTTCAAGAGTTTGAACAGCGATTGACGTATTCGGTCTTTGCGGAATATCTGGCGCAACTTGCTGGCGGCCTGCCCATGAGCCAAGGCGAAATATTGCGCCCAGCGGATTTGGGCGCGGGCGATGCCGGCATGGCGTTGGCCGCCACACCTGCCGTTCAAAAAGTGATCGGCCTTGGCGCCAATTCGGAAAACCGATCAAGGCTCGCGCAGCTCATTTCGCAGGGCATGGAGGCGCAGGACGGATTGGACGACACCCTGTCTTTGGTGCGTGAACAATTTCAGCGCTTTGCCCGCGAGAAAGTGACGCCTTTTGCCCATGACTGGCATTTGCAGGACCACTTGATTCCCGATTCCGTCATCGAAGAAATGAGTGCTCTCGGGGTGTTTGGCCTCACGGTACCGGAAGAATTCGGCGGCCATGGCATGGGAAAAACGGCCATGTGCGTCGTCTCGGAAGAGCTTAGCCGCGGATATATCGGGGTTGGATCGCTGGGCACGCGGTCTGAAATCGCCGCGGAATTGATTCTTGCCAACGGTACCGAAGCACAGAAGCGGAATGTTCTGCCCAAGATTGCCTCCGGCGACATCTTGCCGACGGCGGTTTTCACGGAACCAAATACCGGTTCCGACCTGGCTTCACTGAAGACACGCGCCATCAAAGAAAACGGTCACTATAAAATCGTGGGCAACAAAACATGGATCACCCACGCCGCCCGTACGGATTTGATGACCTTACTCGCACGCACCGATGCGGATCAGCCTGGCCATAAAGGCTTGTCCATGTTCTTGGCGGAGAAACCACGCGGCACCGACGAAAACCCCTTTCCAGCCGTGGGTATGAGCGGTGGTGAGATTGGTGTTCTCGGTTATCGCGGCATGAAGGAATACGAGCTCGCGTTTGATGGCTTCGAAGTGCCGGGGGATGCGCTTCTTGGCGGCGAAGAAGGACAAGGTTTCAAGCAGCTCATGCAGACCTTCGAAAGCGCGCGGATCCAAACGGCGGCGCGCGCGATCGGCGTTGCGCAGAATGCCATGGATTTGGCGCTCGCCTATGCCCAGGACCGCTTGCAGTTTGGCCGCCCCATCTATGATTTCCCGAGAGTGGCCAATAAGATCGTCATGATGGCTGTAGAAATATTGGCAGCAAGGCAGCTCAGTTATTTCGCTGCGCGCGCCAAGGATGAGGGCCGCCGTTGCGACATGGAGGCCGGCATGGCCAAGCTGCTGGCGGCGCGCGTGGCCTGGTCGTCCGCCGACAATGCGGTGCAGATCCATGGCGGCAATGGGTTTGCCCTGGAATACCCCATCAGCCGTGTATTGTGCGATGCGCGCATTCTCAACATATTCGAGGGCGCCGCCGAAATTCAGGCAGAAGTGATCGCCCGCCGGCTGATCGAACGAGGGAACTAGACAATCGCTGGCTTGTCAGGGCATTTCTGAAGACTACTCAAGTTGTTTTCGACCGAACTGTCTCTTTCAGTCCAGATATGCTTCTGGCCATCAACAACCTTTATAATCACGTTCGCTCGAAACCCGCCTACATTGGTATAGTAGTTCACCAAACCTTGCTCGATTGCCAAGATTGCATCAGCCTCATCCACCCAGATCCAATCGGGTGGATCGTAACAAAACCCGACAACTTCCCCTTCAGCGTCAAACATTGACCGGATGACCTGAATCTCTTCGATGGAGTACGTTGGACTGACCGCAAAGCACATCATAACTGACAGCAGCAGAAACACCCACTTTCTGAACATATCCTACCAGCCTCTGTGTGTTGGAAGATTGCATCAATATGTTCACATAACTAAAGATAGCACTTGGCTCATAGTTTGTTGACTTTTTTAAACTCAGTGCAAAAATTAACAGCGTTAAGATAGACCGGAAAGATCATGGCTATGGAAACGCTTCACCCCAAGCCCGGCGTGCCAGTGGCACAACGGGTAACCGCTCATGTGGGCCGCAACGAATTGGCCGTTTTTCTGATCGGGTTTCGCATCAACAAATTCTGGAAGGTGCATAAATGGCTGCCGGTGGCGCGCGCCATGGGCCGTATGCTGAAGGAATTGGAGGCGGCAAAAGATTCCGGACTGCGCCATGTGGAAGCGTGGCCTGGGCGCACGTCGATCCTGGTTCAGTATTGGGATTCCTACGAGCACCTTCAGTCTTACGCAGTGGACAAAGCCAAGGAACATATCCCCGCTTGGACCGCCTTTAACAAGGCTGTCGGGTCCAATGGCGATGTGGGCATATGGCACGAAACCTACCGCGTGCGCGCCGGTGATTTTGAATGTGTCTACAACAATATGCCATCGTTCGGTCTAGCAGCGGCCTACGACATGATCCCGGCGGAAGGTACCTATGCCCGGGCGGAAACACGCTTGGAACAATCATCTAAAGACGCGCCGAAGAAAGCCAGAGAAGCGCTTTAGCAATCCGGCAAGCTCAAGAGATTGTTTTCGGTGATGCTGTCACTTCTAGTTCGAAAGTGAGGGCCAGTCGCGCCCTCAACGATCAGCACGTCCACATCCCCTTGCGGTGTTTGAACCAGGAAGCGGCGCGATCCGTCCCGAAGCTGGCGCCGTAACGCCGGGTCTGCCGCGACCACCCGTTCGCCGCTCGCCAAACACAAAGCCCGGATGCTTTCTTGAGGGTCACCGCCAAACCTTTCGATCGCAACCACACGGTCCACTTGATTGCCGCCCAAAATCAAGAGGCTGCCTTGCCAAATGAATAAGGCTATCAGCGTTAACGCGACGATGACCGAAGAGGCGATGTGATATTGCCGCATGAATAGACCCCGTTTGGTGTGACAGATCGCGCCTTTTTGTGGATTTGCCTGTGAATTGGCTCATATCCCGAACTGCGTCATAATCGAACCCCAAGCGTTGATGCTTGGCCCGGCGCCGCTTGTTCCGATATGGATAGGTGTAATAAGGGAATGAAGGCGCCCGGCAAGGGCGAAGGTGTGTTCTGTGTCTTATCTGATACCGGTTTCGGTTTTTCTGGTCTTTTGTGTGCTGTGCGTCGGCATCTACAGCCTATTTGTAGGTGGAGATTTCGCACGCAGTTATTCGAATAAGCTGATGCGGTTGCGCGTGGTTGCACAATTTGTGGCCGTCATTATCATCATGGGCGTTTACTATTTCACGAGCGGTTGATGGTCGTACTCAACAAGATCTACACGAAAACTGGTGACAGCGGCGAAACATCCCTGGGGACAGGCGAACGCGTAAAAAAATACGCCCTCAGGATCGAAGCGTATGGCACCGTCGATGAAACGAACGCCGCCATCGGCATCGCCCGTCAACACACGGATGGTCCGCTCGACCAAATGCTGGAACGCATTCAAAACGATCTTTTCGATCTGGGGGCGGATCTTTGCACACCGGATACGGGCGAAAAACTAGAATATGAACCCCTTCGTATAGTGCCGGATCAGGTAACGCGGCTTGAGCAAGAAATCGATACCCTCAACAAAGACCTCTCTCCTCTCAAATCATTTGTTTTGCCCGCGGGCACACCGGCGGCGGCCGGACTTCACTTGGCACGCACCATATCGCGCCGCGCCGAACGGCGCATGGTGGAACTGGCGACCGAAGAAAATGTAAGCGGCGCCGCCCTTCAATACATCAACCGGCTGTCGGATTTTCTGTTCGTTGCAAGCCGGTTTGTGAACGCGCAGAGCACCGGAGACGTACTCTGGCAACCGGGCGCCAACAGAACATAATATCAGCATACAAATAATCGGGAGGATTACCGCCATGATGACAGGGGAACAATACAAGGCGTCCCTGAACGATGGACGTGCGACCTTTTTCGAAGGCCGCCGCGTTGACGATGTCGCTGCCGATCCCATGCTGGGCCAAACCGTTGGCGTGGTGGCAAACACATACGATCATTTCTACAAGCCAGAGCCGGATGCCATCAGCGATTACATGAAGGTGCCAGGTTCCGCCGAGGAGTTATGGGATCAAGTGGCGGCGCACCACAATGTGGATTTGCTGACCCACGTGACATACGCCTCCATAATGACACTGCTCACAGCGGCTGACCGCATTTCCGAGAAACGTCCGCAGGCGGTCGAGGCCATTCACAAATATGTGGACTTTGTTCAGAAGAATGATTTGCGCGTCACCCAATGCATCACCGATGCCAAAGGCGACCGCAGCAAGCACCCAGCGGACCAGCAAGACCCAGACGCCTATGTGCGTGTGGTTGACCGGAAAGATGATGGCGTCGTCATTCGCGGCGCGAAGCTGCACATATCCGGCGCGTCTCTGGGCCACGAGCTCATGACCATTCCCACCAAAGCCATGCGCCCCGGTGAGGAAGATTATTCCATCGCCTGCATGGTGCCGGTGAACGCGCCGGGCGTGAAGATCGTCAACACCACCTATGCACCACGCCACGAAGACACACGCGACTTCCCCATATCAGGGGAATACCACATGCCCGAGGGTTTCGTGATTTTCGATGACGTGTTCGTTCCATATGACCGCGTGTTCTTAGACGGCGAAACCGAATATGCGGCCGTGTTCGCCCATTCCCTTGGCCTTTGGGAACGCCTTGGGGGACTTGCGTCCATGGCGGACGGTGCTGACGAAATGGTGGGCTTTGCCCAACTCATCGCCGAAGCGAATGGCTTGGAGCGCGTGGGGCATGTGAAAGAAAAGATCTCTGAGATGATCATCCACGCGACACTCGTCAGAGCCTCCTTGGAGGCGGCCATCTCAAACTGTCAGATCACCAGCGACGGTGCGGCCTTCCCGGACGAGCTGTACACCAATGCGGGTAAGTATCACGGCGCCGCCAACTATAATGAAATGGTGCGCCACCTTCATGACATCGCCGGCGGTTCGGTTCTAACGGCGCCCGGCATTGCCGACCTGGAAAATGAAGAAACGGGCCACCTCATCCGCAAATATATGGGGACGAAGCAATCCGTCGACGGAGCATATCGCACCAGACTGTTTCATGCCATTCGCGACCTCACGGCTGATTCCTTCGGTGGCTGGAAAGCGGTCACCAATGTGCAAGCCGGGGGCGGGTTGTATGCTCAACGGATCGTCACCCGTAAGCACTACGACATGGAAAAGGCCAAATCGGCGGCCCTTAAAACAGCGCGCATCAATCCGAGTGACGCGCATTGATAGAATACAAGAAAGCCCGGCACTCTGTGTGCCGGGCTGCTTGCTGTGTTCCCACATTCGTGAAAACGCTTAGAACTTTTTGAAACCTCTGCCGTGAAATCCGCGATGGAATCCCTTCCCGTGGAAACCGCGTCCGTGAAACCCTTTTTTCACAATGAAGCGCTTGCTGTGGAAACCTTTGCGGTGAAAGCCTTTCTTAAACCCCTTCCCGTGGAAGCTCTTTTTGAATCCTTTGCCGTGGAAACCCTTCCGGTGAAACCCTTTTCCATGGAACCCCTTGCCATGAAAACCGCCATAGTAACTTTTCCCGTAGTAGCCACGCTTGAAGGTGACAGTCTTTACGGGTGACGCATCCACCACGTCTTTATGTACCCCCACAACACCCAGTGGCGCTGCCTGTGCGCTGGCGGTAAACGCCACGAAGGCCAACGCAGCTGCTCCCACCAAAACCAAATTTCTAACGGTCGTAAACATGTCGAGATCCTTTCTGCTTTGAAAGAGAACTCCTGCACCCAGCGGTTTTGGACCCTTCAAAGCGTCACTCTGGTTATGGAATAGATTTGGGGGAATCGACGTCTGACGCCATGAACATTCACTCAAGAATGTGTGAGACACAGTTATTCAGAATCCGGCTGTTTTCCGGGCCTTCGCGTGCTCTAATTGTGGCTGCCCATGTGTGCGCTCACAAAAAGGCCCCGGGTGATGCGATCACCCAGGGCCAAATTTCTTGTTTCGCTTTATATAAAGCAGTTAGCGAATGGCAATCGGGTTGATGACCATCTGCACCGCGCCTTCAAACCGTGGCACGCCCAGCACAAACATAAATTCATAAGCTTCGTCGGCTGCAAGTTCGGCCGTCTGAATATTCTCCAGAATATGCACGCCGCGTTTGGCCAGCAGCGTTGTGTGGACGATGAAAATACTGTCTTCGGCTTCGCTCGGCAGCGCTTCGAGCGCCCATGTGTCCGCCCCTATGGCGACCACGCCTTGGTCCGCAAGATAGGTCGCGCCATCAAGACCGATGCCCGGCTCGCCTTGGATAAACCGTTCCGGATCGCTTTCCGCCAGCGACTGCCACCCGGTGTGGAACAGCACCACATCGCCTTTTTCAATGGTCACGCCTTGTGCTTTCGCCTGCGCTTTGATGGCGGCACTGTTGAAGACGGTACCCTCGGTTAGGATCGGCGCGCCGTAATATTTCGTCATGTCGATCAGGACACCGCGTGTGGCAATCGGCGGAATGTCATGCGTTCCATATTTCTTCAGCCCATTCGGTGTGAACAAGTCCGAGACATGGACACCATTGTAATATTTGTGGTCGATGCCCGCATGACCGAAGCCGTCGATCTGCGTACCGATACCCAGCCAGGTCATCATCAAATCATCATTGAAGACGCCCTTGTGCGAGCCCATGGTACCGCCACCCGATCCATCACCATGGGGATAGAGCACCATCTGAAAGTTCCGTGTACCGAAGGCAGGCGTGTTCGGGCCGGTAACGCCGCCCAGCTGATAGGTCTTGCCTTGTTGGATAAGGCCAGCGGCTTGAGTGACTTTTTCCGGGGTGATGTTGTTGACGGCGCCGATCGTATCGTCTGCGCCATATTCGGACGGATACCAATCGTCCTCTGCGTTTGCGCCGGAAACAATGAGCCCCGACAAAACCAATCCGCGCAAAAGTGCCTTAAGCATCCGCTACCTCCCTGTGGCGCCATTATGAACGCCCCTTATTCCGGTAAAGGCCAACTGGCGCAAGGCTCTATTCCTTGCCAGCGGCGGACACCTTATCGATGCGTCGAGATGCCGCAAGACTGGAGCGGTTCCAGGGATGCCTTAGGGGCGCCGCACCGATATTTGCGGACGCCAAACCCATTTCGCATGTGCAAATCCACCGTCTGGCCAATTCCCGCCCGGATTCGTTGACACGCCTCATTCCGGTCATTACTTTGCCGCAGCGCACAACAGGTGTTTCATCACACTATAGATGCCCGTTTTCCGTGACTTGACGATCGGTTGGGCGTGTGTTGGGACAGTCCGCATTAAAAAACAGACAGCAACTGTGTTGGAGAACAGCCAATGAAGGTTCTCGTGCCCGTAAAACGGGTCGTTGATTACAACGTGAAGATCCGCGTCAAACCCGATCAGACAGGCGTCGATCTGGCAAACGTCAAAATGTCGATGAACCCTTTCGACGAAATTTCAGTAGAAGAAGCCGTCCGCCTGAAGGAAGCCGGAACCGCCACAGAGGTGGTCGCTATTTCGGTTGGACCGCAGCAAGCGCAAGAAACGATCCGCACGGCTTTGGCCATGGGCGCCGACCGGGGCATTCTTGTAAAGACCGACGAAACGGTAGAGCCGTTGGCGGTCGCAAAAATTCTGAAAGCAATCTGTGAAGCCGAAAGCCCGGATCTTGTCATCCTGGGCAAACAGGCCATTGACGATGATTGCAATCAGACCGGCCAGATGCTGGCGGCATTGCTTGGCTGGCCGCAGGGCACCTTTGCCTCCGAACTCAAATTCGAAGACGGCAAGCTTCAAGTCACTCGTGAGATCGACGGCGGTCTGCAGACCCTCAAGATCAACATGCCGGCGATTATCACCGTTGACCTGCGCCTCAACGAGCCGCGCTATGCGTCTTTGCCCAATATCATGAAGGCGAAGAAGAAGCCGATCGACGAGAAAACACCGGAAGAATACAGCGTCGACATCAATCCGCGCTTGGAAGTTCTTAAAGTCACCGATCCGCCTCAGCGGGAGGCCGGCGTCAAAGTCGAAACGGTTGCGGAACTGGTAGAAAAACTAAAAACCGAAGCAGGTGTTATCTAATGTCGACCTTGGTTATTGCAGAACATGATAATTCCGCATTGAGAGATGCGACCCACAAGACGGTTACCGCCGCGGCTGCTCTTGGCGCTCCGGTGACAGTTCTTGTGGCCGGTTCAGGCTGTGCCGCAGTTGGGGAAGAGGCATCGAAGCTTGCTGGTGTTGAGAAAGTGCTGGTTGCGGATGATCCCGCCTTGGAGAAGCAGCTGGCTGAGCCCATGGCTGCGCTGGCTGTCTCCCTCTCCGGCGACTATTCCGCCGTCGTTGCTCCGGCAACCACCAACGGCAAAAACTACATGCCGCGTATTGCAGCGCTGTTGGATACGGCCCAGATCTCCGAGATTGTAGCCGTGGAAAGCCCGGATACGTTCATCCGGCCGATTTACGCTGGTAATGCGATGCAGACGGTTAAGTCCAACGATGCCAAAAAGGTCATCACGGTACGGACAACGGCCTTCAAAGCCGCGGAAGAAGGCGGTTCTGCCGCCGTTGAATCGGTTTCGCTTACCGACAATCCAGGGATTTCGGAATATGTGGGCGAAGAATTGTCCAAATCCGACCGGCCTGAGCTGACCTCAGCCAAGATCATCGTTTCCGGTGGCCGCGGCATGCAGAGCGGCGAGAACTTTGCTATGCTGGAAAAGGTCGCCGACAAGTTGAATGCCGCGGTTGGGGCTTCGCGCGCCGCCGTCGACGCCGGGTTCGTGCCGAACGATTATCAGGTCGGTCAGACCGGTAAGGTAGTTGCGCCGGAACTCTATATCGCTGTCGGAATCTCCGGTGCCATCCAGCACTTGGCGGGCATGAAAGATTCAAAAGTGATCGTGGCCATCAATAAGGACGAAGAAGCGCCAATTTTCCAAGTTGCCGACTACGGCTTGGTGGCGGATCTCTTCAAGGCCGTGCCGGAATTGGAAGAAGAACTTGCCAAGGCAGGCCTGTAAGGGCGTCCGAAGCAAATATAAAAGGAAACATCGGCAAGCTTAGTCAGCTTGCTGATGGGCGGGACACATGGAAATAAAACGCATTGGAATCGTCGGTGCCGGTCAAATGGGAAACGGTATCGCGCATGTCTGCGCCCTATCCGGATATGAGGTCGTTCTCAACGACATCAAAGAAGACCAGATAAAAAGTGCCCTCGGCACCATTCACCACAATCTGTCGAGGCAGGTGGTCAAGGGCGCGATTACCGATGCGGATCGCGAAGACACGCTTCGGCGCATTCACTCTTCCACGTCGCTCGATGATTTGTCTGATGTGGATCTGGCCATCGAAGCGGCAACGGAAGACGAGCAGGTAAAGCGGGCGATCTTCAACGATCTGTGCCCTCTCCTACGGTCGGACACGATCCTAGCCACCAATACTTCATCCATTTCCATCACGCGCCTTGCGTCGTCAAGCGACCGTCCGGAACGGTTCATGGGCCTGCACTTCATGAACCCCGTGCCGGTCATGCAGCTTGTAGAACTTATTCGGGGCATCGCAACGGATGACGACACGTTCAAGTCCTTGCAGAGTGTCGTCCAGCATATGGGTAAGACCGCCGCCTACTCGGAAGACTTCCCGGCCTTCATCGTCAACCGTATTCTGTTGCCGATGATCAACGAGGCGGTTTACACGCTGTATGAAGGCGTCGGCACGGTCGAAGCAATTGACACTGCGATGAAGCTTGGGGCCAACCACCCGATGGGCCCGCTGCAACTGGGCGACTTCATCGGCCTGGATACCTGCCTTTCGATCATGCATGTGCTGTATGAAGGGCTGGCGGATTCGAAATACCGACCCTGCCCATTGCTGGTGAAGTATGTAGAAGCCGGGTGGCTTGGCCGAAAAACCCAGCGCGGTTTTTACGACTATCGCGGCGACGTACCTGTCCCCACGCGATAAACCGCAGCCCAACAGTTCATCCGCAAGCGGATTTAGTTTGCCGTTTCAATAAAGTGCTCGATAAGCGTTTCAGCGTCGTCGGCATCCCAGGCAGCATCCCCTTCGAGATACCCAACCAACCGGCCGTTTGCATCGATCAGATAGGACGTCGGCAGACCAGCCGCCCCGAAATCTTCGTGCAATTTGAGAGTCTGGTCATTGTAGAAAGCAAGATTGTTGATACCGTTTGTCTTTAACCAATCGCGCGCCTTCTGGGCATTCTTGTCGAGGCTAATGGCCACCACTTCAAACTGGTCGCCCCCAAGCTTTGCCTGCAGCCGGTCAAGCGCCGGCATCTCGACGAGACACGGCGGACACCATGTGGCCCACAGATTGACGAGAATGAACTTGCCCGAGAAATCAGCCACCCGGACCGGGGCGCCGGCATCATTGCTGAAGGGTGCACTTGGAAATTCCGGACGTTCGCTGACGATCACGAAACGGGCCATGTCGCCATGGGCCTCGAAGCTTCCGCCGGTATCGGAAACGGCCCTTGGCGGATTGCTCAACATGGCGGAAAACAGAACATACAGCAGCGCCAAAACGCCGATGGCGACGAAACCGGTCAAAATATGCTTTAAGGGCGATGTCATTTCAAAAGTCGGCCAAGGTCAAATTGGGGTCGTTACATGAGTAAAAATCAAATGTGGGGCGGACGGTTCGGCGCAAGCCCCAGCGAGATAATGCAGGAAATCAACGCGTCAATCGATACCGACCGGCGATTTGCCGCGCAGGATATCGAAGGATCGCTGGCTCATGCCACCATGTTGGGCGAAACCGGCATTATCTCAAGGGAAGATGCGGGCCAGATCCTCGACGGACTGAACACAATTGCGTCAGAAATCGAGGATGGCAGTTTTCCTTACCGGGTTGAATTCGAAGACATTCACCTGAATGTGGAAGCGCGGTTGCGCGAACTGATTGGCCCCACAGCCGGGCGCCTTCACACCGGCCGGTCACGCAACGACCAGGTGGCGACGGATTTCCGCCTATGGGTTCGCGATTCCATCGATCGCATCGTGAAAGGGATACTTGCTCTTCAGACCGCATTGGTCGGCCAGGCGGCCAACCACGCCGATACGATCATGCCGGGCTTTACCCATCTACAAACGGCGCAGCCGGTCACCTTCGGCCATCATTGTCTGGCTTATGTGGAAATGCTGGATCGGGACGCGGGCCGCTTCGCCGATGCCAAACAGCGGCTAAACGAGAGCCCGCTTGGCGCCGCCGCCCTTGCAGGAACTTCATTTCCCATCGACCGCGCGCAAACCGCAAAGGCGCTTGGTTTCGACCAGCCCATGCGGAACTCATTGGATGCGGTGTCAGACCGAGATTTTGCGCTGGAAACTGCCGCCGCAGCGGCCATCTGCGCCACCCATCTGTCGCGGCTTGCGGAAGAAATCGTCATCTGGTGTTCGGCACAGTTTGCCTTCGCGCAACTACCGGATGACCTCACCACCGGCTCGTCCATCATGCCGCAAAAACGCAATCCGGATGCAGCCGAATTAATCCGTGCCAAGACAGGGCGCATCAACGGCGCGGCCATTGCCCTGCTGACCATGATGAAGGGGCTGCCTCTGGCTTATTCCAAAGACATGCAGGAAGACAAAGAGCCGCTTTTCGATGCGGTGGATTCTCTGGAACTCAGCTTGACCGCCATGACCGCCATGATGTCGGCAATCACGGTCAACAAGTCGGCAATGCGGGAAGCAGCAACACAGGGGTTCTCCACGGCGACGGACTTGGCCGATTGGCTGGTGCGCGTGCTCAAGCTTCCCTTTCGCGATGCCCACCATGCCACAGGCGCTTTGGTCGCGCTGGCCGAGAAGAAGGGTGTGGACTTAGATGCCCTAAGCCTTGAAGAAATGCAGTCGGTTGAAAGCCACATAACTCAGGACGTATTTACCGTGTTGTCTGTCGAAAACTCGGTCAAAAGCCGCGTCAGCGATGGCGGCACGGCACCGGAAAGGGTTCGCGAGAAGGTTGCTTTCTGGCAGAATAGGCTCAAATAAGATCATGATGGTGAGATCAAACATGAAACCCAAGAGAAAGACAGCGGTCGTAGCCACCGCGCTGGCAGCAGCTCTCATTTTATCAGCCTGCGGAAAGAAAGCGCCCCTGGATGATCCCCCTCCGCGGGAAGAGAAGAAGCAGTCTGCCTATGTGACCGATTTGTCGACGGCGTAACCCGGCACCGGAACACCCATGCACCACTTTGATTACATTCGCGGCACGCTGTATGCCGAAGGTGTGGCCATCCGCGACATCGCGGAAACCGTTGGCACGCCATTCTATTGCTATTCGTCGGCGACACTGGAACGGCATTACAATGTGTTCAAGGGACCATTCCCGGAAGACACGCTGATTTGCTATTCCGTCAAAGCGAATTCGAATACATCAGTTATCGCCACCTTGGCCCAGCTAGGCGCCGGAGCGGACATCGTATCCGTCGGCGAACTTCGGCGAGCGCTTGCCGCCGGTATCCCAGCGGAACGGATTGTGTTTTCCGGTGTCGGAAAACAACCCGCCGAATTGGCGGAAGCTCTGGATGCGGGCATCCATCAATTCAATGTGGAATCGGAAGCCGAACTGCACGCCCTTTCGGATATTGCCGAACAAAAGGGCCTAAAGGCGCCAGTCGCTCTGCGCGTCAATCCAGACGTAGACGCAAAGACGCACGCGAAAATCTCTACGGGACGCAGTGAGAACAAGTTCGGCATTCCTTGGGCCCAAGCAGAATCCGTGTACGAATTAGCGGGCAACCTGCCGGGCATCAATGTGGTGGGTATTGACGTTCACATCGGCAGCCAGATCACGGAGCTGAAGCCCTTCGAGTCCGCTTTCAAAAAGGTTGCGGAAATGGTGACGCGCTTGCGCGGGCTTGGCCATGACATTTCGCGCATCGATCTCGGTGGCGGATTGGGCATTCCCTACAAATCAGGCAACACGCCGCCACCGCATCCGGATGAATATGCGGCATTGATCAATCGTATTGTGGGTGACCTCAAAACCCAGATCATCTTCGAACCTGGCCGCCTCATCGCGGGCAATGCAGGCATATTGGTCAGCAAGGTGGTTTACACCAAAGACACAGGGACGCGATCCTTCCTCATTCTCGACGCGGCCATGAACGATTTGATCCGCCCTGCCCTTTACGACGCCCATCACGACATTATTCCGGTCCAGCAAGGCGCGCTCGATGCCCCCCGCGCCACCTACGATGTGGTCGGCCCGGTCTGCGAGACAGCGGACACATTTGCCAAAGCACGGGAGATGCAGGCGCTAAAATCGGGGGATATGGTCGCTTTTCTGTCTGCAGGGGCCTATGGCGCCGTGCAGGCGGGCACATACAATACCCGGCCCCTGATTCCAGAGGTTTTGGTACGGGGGGACCGTTACTCCGTGGTGCGTCCGCGCCCAAGTCTTGACGCATTGTTAGCCCTTGATGTGGTAGCGCCATGGCTTGAAGATAGTGCCAAACAGACGCATCCTTGAGCTTCGCCATGGCCCGGCCAAGCCGGACTGAGACCCTCGGACCAGGCGGAAAGGATTTTGGTGAAGAAGACCGGCAGTTCCAGTACCCAAACCCGCCGTTTCAATGGCGAGGTCGAACGGCAGATTTATCTGACCCGCCTGACCATGATGTGGGAACAGATCTGGCCTGCTCTGTGGCCGGCCGCCGGATTTGTCGGCCTGTTCTTCGGACTAAGCTTCCTCGGGGTTTGGGCCTTCGTTCCTGGCTCTTTGCATATGGCGGGTCTCGCCGCGCTCTTGATCGCCACCTGCATCGCGCTTTGGACCGGGTTTCGGGCCATCGAGATGCCATCTCGCGACCGAATTGTCCGGCGGCTGGAAACATCCAACCAAATCGATCATCGGGTTCTTTCAAGCCTGCATGACCAACTTGCGCCATTGAACGCGGATAGTGAAACGAATGGTGAGACGGGCGCACTTTGGCAGGAACACAAACGGCGTTTGACGGCACGGCTAAAGCAAGTGCGGGCACCGCTGCCAAAAAGTGACCTGCCCATGCAGGATCCGAATGCTCTGCGGTTTGCCGTTGTGCTGCTGCTGTTTGTCTCCGCTGTCATCGGCTTTGGCGATTGGGGACACCGGTTGCAGCTTGCCCTTTCGCCCAATACAAAAGAGTCGGCATCGCAGATCACGCGGCTGGATGCTTGGATCACGCCGCCAACCTATACGGACACGCCGCCTCTTTTTCTTACCGAGGATGGGCAGGTAACGGAAACGTCGACCGATCCGATCACAGTTCCCGAAGGCTCTGTCCTGTCGGTGAAAGTAAGCGGCAGCGAACAGCCACCCACCCTGACCATGAGCACGCCGTCCGATCAGGCCGCCTTCGAATCACAATCCGATCGCGTCTTTGAAGCGACCATCGTGGTCTCGGAAAGTACGCGTGTCTCTGTTCGCCAAGGTCTTTTCTCTTTAGCGGGATGGACCATCGATGTTCTGCCGGACGCAGCACCGGAAGTCGCCCTTACCGATAAGGTCGTGCCGGATCAGCGCGGCGCCATCAAAGTACCGTACAAGGCCACCGACGATTATGGCGTGTCGGAAATTTCACTCTTCCTGACCTTGAAGAATCCGGATGCAGGTGTCGCGAAATATTACGGCAATCAGCATACGGTCGAATTGACCCCCCTTAAGCTTGGCGCCAAGGAAATCGACGAGACCGCACAGCAAAACTTGACCGAACACCCCTGGTCCGGCCTTGAGATTGAACTCACGGTACGCGCCAAAGATGAACACGGACAGGCCGGCAACAGTGTTCCGGTGGACATCACGTTGCCGGAACGCCAATTCAAGAAACCATTGGCGGCCGCCGTTATTGAGCAGCGCAAAAACTTGGCGCACGGAATATTGCCGGTCATCGACGTAGCCAAATATTTGGATGCGCTCACCATCGCCCCGGACGAAACCTATTTCGAAGACACTGCTGTTTATTTGGGGATTCGTGCCGCTTATTGGCGCCTGCTGCGCATGGCAGAATTTGAGCAGATCCGCGCCATGGTCGCGCGCGAGGAACCCGGCATCCACAATCCGGAAGCCGTGGAGGATTTCGACACCAAGATCGAAGAGCTAACAAAAAGCACTGTGAAGATGCTGTGGGACATCGCCCTTAAAATCGAAGATGGCGACAAATCCTTGGCCGAACGGGAACTGCTCGCCGCCCAAGAAGCCCTGATGGAAGCTTTAGAAAACGGCGCAAGCGACGAAGAAATCTCCAACTTGGTTGAGAATCTGAAGGAAGCGCTCGACCGTTATCTGGAAGCCCTTGCCCGGCAAGCCCTCGAAGAATTTCAACGAACAGGACAAGCGCCACAGCCAGTGGATCCCAACGCGGCCATGATCGAAACAGAGGATCTGGACGATCTGCTGGATTCCATTCAAGAGCTTGCGGAAACGGGTGCGCGCGAGTCTGCGCGGCAACTTCTCTCTCAATTGCAGGGCTTGCTTCAGAACCTTCGCGCCGGAGACTTTGCGCCAAGCATGACCCCATCCCAACAGGCCATGCAGGAGGCGCTGGGCAAGCTCGGCGACCTGATCGGCGAACAGCGCGGCGTGATGGACGAAACCTTCCGCCAGGATCAGGCAGGGCCTTCACAAAACAATACGGGCAGCGGCGAGGGTCCCCCATTACCTGGCCTTGCTGAAAAGCAACGAGGCGTCGGCGAGTCTCTGGAACAATTGCTGGATGAGCTTGGTCAAAGTGGAACCGAGGTGCCACTAGCTCTCGGACAGGCTGATCGTTCCATCGAACGCGGCGCCACGGCGCTGGATTCCGGTGAAACAGGGCGGGCGCTCGATCAACAGGGCCGCGCGATTGATCAGCTTCGCCAAGGAGCGCAGGAACTTGCCCAACAGCTTTTGGATGAACTTCAAGGGTCAAGCGGCAGCGTTGGACAAGGCCGCCGGCAAGGCCGCGATTCAGACCCGTTGGGCCGTCCAAACGGAAACGGCGGACCTGATTTCGGCGACAGCGTCAAAGTGCCGGACGAACGTGCACTTCAGCGCGCGCGCGATATTCTTGAAGAGCTTCAACGGCGGGCGTCGGACAAATCGCGTCCGCTGCCGGAACTGGAATATCTTGAGAGGTTGCTTAGAAGATTCTGACGCGACAGCCTGACTTCAAGACGTGAGGACACGCAGCGTTTTCGTTTGATTTGGCCCGGCCATCCCACTCCCCCGTCCCAACCACCCGATAAGGGTACCCTAGGGGTGGTTGGGACGGGGGAGTGGGATGGACAAGCCTGCTACTCAAATACATGCTAAGCCGTCAGGCAAAGAGCCTCTTCCACCTGCGTGCAAATATCATCCATCGAGAAGGGCTTCGAGACGATGGTGTGAACCAAATCGTCCAAATCCTGAGCCCGCTCTTTTTCGGCCACATAGCCCGTCATCATGATGATCGGCAAAGACGGATGATCGCGTGACGCATTCAGAGCAAGCGTGATGCCGTCCATAACAGGCATCATAATGTCACTGACGAGCAGATCGAATTCTTCAGCGCCCAACTTAGAGAGGGCTTCGGCACCGTCCATGGCAGTGGAAACTTTGTGGCCGCGCAATGAAAGCGCGCGGGCCAGAAAGACCCGGAGAGCTTCTTCGTCATCTGCCACCAAAATATGCGCCATCGTCGTTTCGAACCTCTGTTTGCCGGAAGCGTTCCAAATCGAGACAGTTTCTCGATAGCCTAGAGGTGCCCTAAGGATCTTAAGACTTCGTTTATGACGATTCTAATAGCCCGAACAAATTCGCCCAGCGGCGTCAGATGGCTTAAAGGCCAGACAGCGTGTTGTCGTTTTGGTCGAATTCCACTTTGAGATGGGTCGCCCCGATCGGCGGGCTGGGCAAGTTGGACACAAAACGATAGTCTTCTTGCGGATCCAATCGCCCCAAGGGCAGCTGATGGAACCACCAATAGACTTCCTCGCCCGTCGAATCCACCAAGGTGAGACGCACCCGCGGGACGGGAACAGCCCGATTGGTCATGTTCACCACCCGGCCTCGGACCGACAAGATGGGCAAGCCATCGTCTTCATTGCGCTCGGTGGCGATATCGCGGAGGGCAATACCAGTCACATTCGTGTCGATGCCCAGCACCCGGTAAGCGGTCACCGTCTGCGGCCAAGCGTTTACGATGAAATGGCGGTATTGGTAGGTGCTTGCCGTCGCGCCGCCCATAATCAGCAGCAACAAAGCCCATCCTGCGACACGGGCGGCCGAAAACCCGCCCCGCGCTGTCTGAGGCACCGGCGGATCAGCGTCATCATATCCGTCATCGTGATCATGATGATCGTGGTCGGAATCATCATAGCCATCGTCAATGGTGTCGATGGCATGATCGTCAGGCTCTGGTGCAGCCTCTTGGAACCACACAAACCCGCAATTGGCGCACTTCACTTTCCTGCCGGAAGGTGCGAACGCCTTCTCTTCCGCCTTGTAGCGTTTTCCACAATCGGGACACGTAATAATCATGGTTTTTCCGCCGTTTGCCCCTCAGTTTTATTGACATATGACGCCGCACAAGGCAAGGACGGCAAGGGGCTTCCTGTAGGCCTTTCTGCAACACTTAACGTCGGAATTTCCCGGTGATCCGCTTCGAAAATGTCGGCATGCGTTACGGCTCGGGTCCGGAGATCCTGAGAGACGTAACTTTCCATATCGCGCCAGGGTCGCTGCACTTTCTCACGGGCCCATCCGGCGCCGGCAAGACCTCTCTGTTGAAGCTGATGCTGTTGGCGCACCGCCCATCCCGGGGCCTGATATCCCTGTTTGGCGCCGATCTGGCGACCACGCCACGGCATATTTTCCCAGAAATCCGCCGTCGCGTCGGGGTCGTGTTCCAGGATTTTAGGCTGCTCGATCATCTCTCTGCTTACGATAATGTGGCCCTGCCCTTACGGGTAAGCGGGCTTAAAGAGGTAGAATACCGCGAAAATGTCATCGAACTGTTGACTTGGGTCGGATTAGGCGACCGGATCGATGCCCGCCCACCGACCTTGTCGGGCGGTGAGAAACAGCGGGTGGCCATTGCCCGCGCGGTGGTGGCCAAGCCGGACCTGCTCCTGGCGGACGAACCGACCGGCAATGTGGACCCGGAAATGGGTGACCGCCTCCTGCGTCTGTTTATGGAGCTGAACAAGCTCGGCACATCCGTCATCATCGCAACCCATGATTTTGCGATCCTAGAGCGTTATCCTGCACCGGAAATGCGGCTGCGGGATGGCCATCTGACCTATATGACAACGGCTCAGGCTCAAAAGATGCGGGAACGCCATCCCCTCAGCCGCAAGCGCAGCAGAGCGTAAGGGGCGATCTTGGACAAACCAGGCAAAATTTTGCCGCGCGGCGGCACCATCGGCAGACCGCTTCAGACCGTCATGGCGATCATGTGCTATTTGGCGTCGCTCTCTTTAGGGGCCGCATTGGCGGTCGATCGCTTGGCTGACAATTGGACGTCGGATCTTGCCGGTCAAATCACGGTGACCATCAAGACGTCGCGGGGCGTTTCACTGGACCAGCAGATGGATGCGGCCCTGGCCGTGTTGGAAACCACGCCGGGTGTTTTGCGCGCGCGTCCCGCAAGCGACGGCGAACTCAAAGCACTACTCACGCCGTATCTTGGCGGCAATGTGGACCTTGAACGGCTGCCCGTTCCCAAACTCATCTTTGTACAGATTGATCCAGCGAATAAACCGGCCTTCGAAAACCTGCAATTGCGGCTCACCGAAGCGTCGCCAGGCGTTTTGTTGGATGACCATTCCCGGTGGAACGATCAATTGCAGAGCTTCGCAACCGGCCTTGCCAGCGTCGGGTTCGCCGTCCTGGCACTTACTGCCATCGCCACGATCGCCACCGTCATCTACGCCACACGCGCCGGTTTGCTCGCGAACAAAGACACGATCGAAGTGCTGCATATGGTTGGCGCCCAAGACCGGTTTATTGCCGGAGAATTTCAAAATCACTTTTGGTCGCTGGGCTTGATTGCCGGGTTTATTGGTCTGGTGGCGGCAGCGATTACCTTCTACGGCTTTGCGTCCCTTACGGATCAATCCACCAGCCTGCTTACGCCGGAGTTCTCGCCGAGCGCTGCGGAGCTTGCGTCATTGCTGGCGATCCCCATCGTCGCGTCCATCGTATCCATGCTGACCGCCCGGCTCACGGCGCTCAACGTCATCGGCAAGATGCCATAAGGCAGAGCCCGTTCATGCGCCCGAAACTCGTACTGCTGGACCGCGACGGTGTGCTGAATGAAGACCGCGACGACTTCATCAAAAACCCCGGCGAGCTGGTGATGATCCCCGGAAGCGCCGAGGCTGTCGGCAAACTGACATCGGCGGGCATCAAGACCGCCATTGTGACCAATCAATCGGGCATCGGACGCGGTCTGTTCGACGAAGCCATGCTCCAACGCATCCACGAGCGCCTGCGGGACGAGACCAAACGGCAGGGCGGACATTTTGACGCCATTTTCTTTTGTCCTGATGCGCCTGAAGCGGCCGGTCCGAACCGCAAACCGGAACCGGGCATGCTTCGCCAGGCGATGGCGCAATTCAGGGCGAGCCCCGGTGACTGCGTTATGATTGGCGATAGCCTGCGCGACTTGCAAGCGGCTCAAAAGGCCGGGTGCCGCCGGGTGCTGGTGCGCACCGGCAACGGCGCCAAAACCCAGGCCCAAGGACTGCCGCCGGACGTACTGCCGGTTTCGGTGTATAATGATTTGGGCGCTGCGGTGGAGGCTATTTTGGGGGCGGAGGCGTAATCCCCCTAACGACAAAAGACAAAAAAACCTTGGCTTAAGAAGGCTTTGCTAGGCTTGCGCCGATCAAGGAGGGACCATCGTCCGATGTCGCTGGGTCTAGACCGATTCGTCAGACGCGCATTTTTGCCGCTTTTGCTCGCCGTTAGTGTGGCTTGGGTCTGGGGCTTGGTCAGTTTCGTGGGGAACCTGCCAAAACCACTGCCTCTGGCGCCAGGATCCGCGGACGGCATTGTCATTCTTACCGGCGGCCCGGACCGCATCCGGACGGGCATGGCGCTCCTCAACCAGGGGGCGGCGCCGCGCTTGCTGATCTCCGGCGTTTTTCAAGACACCAGCCGAGACGATTTGCGCAAGCTGATCGGCCGGTCTCAAGACCGTTTCGATTGCTGCGTCGATGTGGGGCGCGTAGCACGGGACACCACCGGCAATGCCCACGAAACAGCAGCTTGGGCCCACGAGAACGGATACAAGAAACTCGTGGTGGTGACGGCTGCCTTCCACATGCCCCGCAGCCTTCTCGAGCTGCGCCGCACCATGCCGGGGGTTGAGTTTATTCCGTATCCAGTGGTATCCACCAGCGAGCGGATTGACGGCTGGTGGAAAAAACCGGCGACAATCCGTAAGCTGAGTTTTGAATACACCAAGTATCTACTGGCACGTTTGCGCGTGGCCATCCTGTCCTAACATCAAGCAATCCTTTTTATGTTGTTGCTGAGGTCTTTTCTTTTCCAAACCTTTTGGTGGGGTATATCCGCCATCATGACCATTAGCCATGTGCCGCTGTTTCTGGCACCGCGCAAATGGACCGTGCATCAAATCAAGATGTGGGGCCGGATTTCCCTCTGGGGGTTGCGCAACATTGTCGGCATCCACATCGAAGTGCGTGGTCAGGAACATGTTCCGAAGAATGGGGCACTGGTCGCGTCCAAGCACCAAACCATGTGGGAGACGATTGCTCTTTTCAATCTGAACCCGGACCCGGCGATCATCTTCAAGGGTGAGCTCACATACGTTCCGTTTTACGGCTGGTACGCCATGAAAGCGGGCATGATCCTGATCGATCGCGGCACCCAGGCGAAAGCCATGCGCAAGATGATCAAGCAGGGAAAGCAAGCCTTGGCCGAGGACCGGCAAATTGTCGTGTTTCCCGAAGGCACACGGCGCCCGGTGGGGGCGGAACCGGAATACAAAAGCGGTGTCTATGGCCTCTACAGCCAGCTTAAGGTGCCGTGTGTGCTCGTCGCGCATAATTCGGGCCTTTACTGGCCACGGCGCGGCTATATCTGGCGGCCCGGCAAGATCATCATCGAGTTCCTGCCGCCCATCGAACCGGGCCTCAAGCGCGGCGAATTCATGGCCCGCCTGCAGGACACCGTCGAAACCGCTACCAATCGCCTGGTGGAAGAAGCACGGAAGTAGAACATCTCCTGCAGAACATTAACGAACTGTTTACACTTTGGAACAAAATAAGAACATCTACTTGGTTTATCCACAGGGTTCGGGTAATGTAAGCCTGCTACGATGGCGTCATCCGGACGAACGTAAGTGAGGGCAATGGCGGAGCTAAGCGGCCTGTCGCATCACATCTGGGACATGAAGTACCGCCTCAAAGAGGCGGACGGCTCCCCTGTGGACGCGACCCTCAAGGACACATGGCGCCGTGTGGCTAAAGCCCTGGCGGCGGCGGAAAGGCCATCCGCGCGCCTGTTCTGGGAAGACGGTTTCTATCAGGCCCTGGAAGGCTTCAAGTTTTTGCCCGCCGGGCGCATTTTGGCGGGCGCCGGTACCGACCGGGATGTCACCCTATTCAATTGTTTCGTCATGGGGGAAATCCCCGATGACATGGGCGGGATCTTCGAAAATCTGAAGGAAGCAGCCCTCACCCTGCAACAAGGGGGCGGCATCGGCTACGATTTTTCCACATTGCGGCCCAAGGGAGCCCTGGTGCGCGGCGTCGGTGCAGATGCTTCCGGCCCTATATCCTTCATGGATGTGTGGGATGCCATGTGCCGTACGATCATGTCCGCGGGATCGCGCCGGGGGGCCATGATGGCGACCTTGCGCTGCGATCACCCAGACATCGAAGCATTTATCTCTGCCAAGCAAGATTCCGATCGCTTGCGCATGTTCAATTTGTCCGTTCTGGTGACGGACGATTTCATTGCCGCCGTCAAGGCAGACGAGGAATGGCCCTTGGTCTTTGGCGGCAAAACCTATCGCACCGTGTCTGCCCGCGCCCTGTGGGACAAGATCATGACGGCCACATATGACTATGCCGAACCCGGCGTGATCTTCATCGACCGGATCAATCAAAAAAACAATTTGCATTATTGCGAGACCATCGTCGCTACAAATCCTTGTGGCGAACAAGCGTTACCGCCTTATGGGGCGTGTCTGCTAGGGTCGATCAATCTGGCGCGCTTGGTGACGAGCCCATTCGGCAAAGACGCGCAATTGGATGAAGACGCGCTTGCCCATCTGGTACCGGTCGCCGTGCGGATGATGGACAATGTGGTGGATGTGTCGAAGTTTCCGCTGGAGGCGCAGACACAAGAAGCGAAAGCGAAGCGCCGTATCGGCCTTGGGGTAACGGGGCTTGCGGATGCGCTGATCCAGTGCGGTGCGCGCTATGGAAGCCCGGAATCCGTCGTGCTCATCGAACGGTGGATGAAAGCTCTGCGTGACCATGCTTATCGCGCCTCTGCCGAACTGGCGGCAGAAAAAGGCCCCTTCCCGCTTTATGACGCTCAGGAAATTGCCAAGGCGGACATGGTGCGCCACCTGGATCCGGAGCTGCAAGAGCTGATTGCGCAGAATGGTTTGCGCAATGCGCTGCTCACGTCCATTGCACCCACCGGCACGATTTCTCTGTTGGCGGACAATACCTCCAGCGGCGTCGAACCGGTCTTCGATCTCGCCTACACGAGAAAGATACGCCAACCGGATGGGTCCACCCGCGAGGTAGAAGTAGGGGACTACGCCCTGAGACAGTTCCGGCACCTCAAAGGGGAAGACGCGGAACTGCCATCAAGCTTGGTCACCACGCAGGATTTGTCGCCCAAAGACCATGTGGCCGTGCAAGCCGCCGTTCAGAAATATGTGGACAGCTCGATTTCGAAAACCATCAACATGCCGGAAGACATGGCGTTTGAGGATTTCAAATCGGTCTATATGGATGCTTGGGATCAAGGGTTGAAGGGATGTACCACCTACCGGCCCAACCCCATTACCGGAGCCGTTTTGTCGGCGGCGGCACCTGCACCCGCCAAAGCGGCGCCGGTGAGCATTGTCGAAAACGACAAAATGACTGAAGGCGCTGACGGCGATGTGGTCTATATGACCGAGCCGCTGGATCGGCCGCCTGCTCTGGAAGGGCATACCTACAAAGTGCGCTGGCCGGACAGTGACCACGCCATGTACATCACGCTCAATGATATTGAGAGCGATGGACGGCGGCGGCCGTTTGAGATCTTCATCAACTCCAAAAACATGGAACACTATGCCTGGACCCTGGCGCTCACACGGATGATTTCCGCCGTGTTCCGGCGCGGGGGCGATGTGACCTTTGTGGTCGAAGAACTCAAAGCCGTGTTCGATCCGCGCGGCGGCCAGTGGATGGACGGCGAATATGTGCCATCTCTGCTCGCGGCCATCGGCAATGTGATTGAACATCACATGATCCGCATTGGCTTTCTCAAAGAAGACGAACAAGACTTCGTTCCGGCCGATCAAAAACGCGCCGCGATGATCATGCCGGCCGATCCCGCCGCCGGGCTTTATCGGCGTTGCCCGAAATGTTCAAACCCCACCCTTGTCCGCCAAGAAGGCTGCGATACCTGCACCAATTGCGGATACTCCAAATGCTCCTAGTCTTGAATGTCATCAGCCCCTCTTGAACTCACCGGCGACGATGCGCGCCGCACCCTGCTGCACTTGCAGGGTCTCACCCGCAACCCCACCGAGAAGCTTTCGAAAGAAGGGCTCTATCAGCTCATCGAAGATTTGGGATATGTTCAGCTAGACAGTATACGGACCGTCGAGCGCGCTCATCACCATATCCTGTTCTCGCGCAACCAGACCTATAAGCAGCACCAGCTAGATCAGCTTTACGAACATGGCCAGTGTTTGACCGAACAATGGACCCATGACGCCTCGATCATTCCGTCCAAATGGTTTCCGTATTGGAAGCACCGCTTCCCCAAAATAGAAGAGAAGTACCGGAAGAGTGCGTGGTGGCAGGCCCGCGTCAAAAACCCCAAAAAGGCGCTGGCCATGGTGGCGGAGCGCATCGAAAAAGACGGCCCTGTGGGGTCGCGCCATTTCGAAACCGAAAAAGGCAACAAGCGGGAAACCTGGTGGGGCTGGACACCACAGAAAGCCGCGCTCGAATATTTATGGCGCACCGGTAAGCTTGCGGTGGCGCGGCGCGAGAATTTCCAGAAACTCTACGATCAGACCCATCGTGTCCTCCACGAAGACCATGCAGACCCCGAAGTGTCGAGACCGGAATTTGTCGACTGGGCGTGCAAGTCAGCGCTTCACCGGCTGGGCATCGCCACCCCCGGCGAGATCGCACGCTTTTGGGATGCCTTAAGCCCCAAAGAAGTCACCGCCTGGCTTGAAACAGTGGATGCCAACGTGGCGCTTCCCGTTTCAATCGACGGCGGGAATGACAACGGCGCGCGCGCCGCCTTCGCCCGGCCGGATATCGAAAGCGTCCTCGGCACATTGGAAGCGCCCCCCAGCCGTATCCGCCTCATCTCACCATTCGACCCGGTCATCCGGGACCGGCAACGGTTGAAGCGGCTTTTCGATTTCGACTACCGCATCGAGATCTTCGTACCGGAAAAAAAGCGTGTCTACGGCTATTACGTCTTTCCCATCCTGGAAGGAGAGCGGCTTATCGGGCGTATCGATCTGAAAGCCTTTCGAAAAGAAGGCCGTCTGGCGGTGCAAGGCTTGTGGCTTGAACCGAAAGTGAAACTGACGAAAGGACGCCGCCAAAAACTGGAAGCGGAACTCGACCGTATCCGCCGTTTCTTGAGCCTCGACTCCGTTGAGCCGGGCTTGCCCTCACCGGAATCGCTTTAAACACAATTCACATTTCTTCGCCTATAGTGGTGCGCGAGTCGTCAACAGGTTCTTGCCTTTATGAATGCATTCCGTTCCCCCCTTATTTGGATGCCAACGCTTGTGCTGGTGGTGCTGCTTGGCGGCTACACCATCTATTGGCACTCGCTCAAAGGTGATGTGCTTGAGGGCGTCGCGGATTGGGCCGAAGACCGCCGGGCGGAAGGCATGGCTGTGTCTTACGACACGGCGCGCGTCATGGGCTTTCCGTTCAAAATGGATCTGGTGATCGAGACACTCATGATTTCCGATCCGCAACATCCGAACGATTGGTCTTGGACCGGCGAAAAAATCGATGTGGCGCTGAACCCTTTTCGTCTGCAAAAGGTCAATGCGCGCTTTCTAGGGCAACATCACTTTACATATGTCGATCGGCTGGATGATGACGGCGCAACCCGCAACGAACTTCTCAGCACGGCGGAAAACGCCCGCATCGCCCTCACTCTTGGACGGGACAAGGTGAAACAGGTTTTCACCGAGGTAGATGGTTGGCAAGGACAGTTTAAGGCTGCCGGCGCATCGGAATTCGTGTCCGTCAGCGCACAAAAATACCGCATGCAGATGGAAACGGCACCCCAGGATCCGCGCGAACGCTCGGGCGAACCGGCGGAAAACACTCTGGAAAATCAAAGCGTGTTACTGCAGATCGAGGCGTTGACATTGCCTAAGGGCACATTCCCGCCCTTGGGCGATCAAATCAGCCTTATCGAAGCCAAGACAGAAATGCGGAACATTCCAGCTGATTTTCAGCGGGCGGATGACCGGGACGACGCCTTAAGGCGCTGGGCAGAGAATGATGGCTCCCTGAACATCGATGCGATGCATATGATTTGGGGGGACCTTGACCTAACCGCAGAGGGCAAGCTTTCTCTGGACCGGCAGTACCGGCTTCAAGGCGCGGTAACCACATTGGCGGGCGGTTACAATGCAGTGATCGACGGCCTTCAAGAACAAGGCCAGTTGGACGAAACGCTCGCCAGCCTCATCAAATCGGCCCTCAACCTGATCGCGCTGACAAGCAATGACTCGAAAGGACGCTTGCGTGTGCTGTTGGATATGCGCCAGGGCGTGCTTTATCTAGGCCCCTTGAAGCTCACCAACTTGCCGCCGCTTGTGTCGGAGGCAAGAAACTAAATCGTCATTGCGAGCGGAGCGAAGCAATCCAGGGCCTCTTCTGCTGAGTTCGTTGCTCTGGATCGCCTGCCTGCGCGTAGCTGAAGCGACGCTTCGGCGAAGGCAGGCCGCACGGGCTTGCGCCCGCTCGCGATGACAAGATCAGGCTGACCGATTACCAAAAAGATCGACTTCCTAGTCCGCGTCGCCCTTCGGGCCACGCCTGCCGAAATCCGGCGCGGGGTTTTCCTGGCCTGCGTCAATAATGTTGCGGCGGATATCCCGCGTCTTCGTGAACAGATCGAAAAGCGCATCACCATCGCCCCAGCGAATGGCCCGTTGCAGCGCGGCCAGATCCTCCGAGAAGCGGCCCAAGACTTCCAGAACCGCGTCACGATTGTTGAGGAAAACGTCCCGCCACATTGTGGGGTCCGATGCCGCAATCCGCGTGAAATCGCGAAAGCCGCCCGCGCTGTATTTCACCACTTCGCTTTCCGTGACAGCTTCAAGATCTGACGCGGTGCCCACAATGTTGTAGGCGATCAAGTGAGGAATATGGCTTGTGACAGCCAAGACCAGATCATGATGCTTGGCGTCCATCAGATCCACTCGGGCACCGCACTGTTCCCAGAAATGGACCAGTTTCGCCAAGGCTTCACCATCAGTGTCCGCATTGGGGGTGAGGATGCACCAACGGTCATCGAACAATTCGGCAAAGCCTGCTTCCGGCCCGGAAACTTCAGAACCTGCAATTGGATGACCGGGAATGAAGTGAACGCCCGACGGCAAATGAGGCGTCACGTCGTCTATGACAGCCGTTTTGACCGACCCCACATCCGTGATGATGGCCCCCTTTTTCAGGTTCGGCGCCATCGCCTGTGCCAACGCACCGAATGTTCCCACCGGGGAACACAGAACGATAAGATCCGCGTCCTGACAAGCGGCCGCGGCATCTTCGTCGATGGAATCCACAAGCCCTAGCCGGACCGATGCCTCACGCGTCGCTTCTGAGCGCGCCGCACCGGAAATGTGGCCAGCCAACCCGTTTCGACGCATGGCATGGCTGAGGGAAGACCCAATCAGGCCAATGCCTATCAGCGCGACTTTGTCGAAAAGCGGAGCCGGTTTTGCTGACTCACCCTTTGCCATTGTCCTGGCCCAGGAATTCTTTCAGGCAATCGATGACGCCCCGGTTTTGTTCGACGAGCCCCACGGTCATACGCAGACTGTCCGGCAAGCCGTAATTGGTCACATCCCGCAGCACATATCCGTGGTTGCTGAGATAGACATTCGCGTCCGCCGCCGTGCGGCCCGGTGTTTGCGGGAAACGGATCAGCACAAAATTGCCGACGCTTTGCGTTGTCTCCAACCCTAGGGCCCCCAATTCGGCGCGCAGCCAAGACAGCCAGATATCATTATGATCGATCGCTTTCTGCGTGAACGAATGGTCTTTCAGGGCTTCGATCCCCGCCATCTGCGCGGGTTTAGACGTATTGAACGGCCCGCGGATGCGATTCAAGACATCGGCAACTTCAGCCGGACAGTAAGCCCAGCCTAAACGCAGAGCCGCCAGTCCGTACACCTTGGAAAATGTCCGTGTCATGATCACATTGTCATGGGATTCTACGAGATCGATCCCGGTCTCATAATCATTACGGCGCACATACTCTGCATATGCCGCATCGATCACCAGCAAGGTTTCTTCCGGCAATTCTTTGCGCAAGCGCCGCACTTCGTGCGACGGCACATAGGTACCCGTGGGATTGTTCGGGTTCGCCAGAAAAACAATTTTCGTCTTGTCATTGGCGAGTGACAGCATGGCGTCAATATCCGCCGTCAGATTCTTTTCAGGCGCCACACGCGGCACCGCACAGGCCGCCTTCGTCACAATCGGATAGACCAGAAAAGCATGTTCGCTATAGATGACTTCATCGCCCGCATTGAGATAGGCCTGGGCCAGCAGGTGAAAGATTTCATCCGATCCACAACCGCAAACAATACGGTTGGCATCAAGCCCATGCTGGGCAGCAATCGCTTCACGCAACGCGGCGGCACTGCCTTCCGGATAGAGATGGAGCTCGCCGGAGGCCTTCAAATAGGCTTCGATCGCATTCGGGCTGGGCCCAAACGGCGTCTCGTTCGACGACAATTTGACGGTCTTCTGACCGTTCAACGCCTTTGTCGCGCCGGGGACATAAGGCTCGATCAAATTGATTCCGGGCCTCGGCAATGCTGACATGGTGCTCTACCTTTCACAGGAAACGATGCGTAAAAGACCAAGCGCGCCGGTAGATGCCAGGCGGGCCATTGGCCTTCCGCAGCGGCTTGATATACGACTTTGGCCCCCGGAAAGCAAAATTTCTCAGGCCATCCCGGCCACAAAAGTGTTAAATACGGGTCCGGCTTTTTAGCGCGCCCAACCAGCGCGCGTTAACGATTGGCGCCAACGCTGGCAATTGGCATCAGAAACCCCATATGGGCACCACTATGACCGATATTTCGGACGCGGACATCAGAACGTCGACAGCGGGAGACACAGCGCCCCCTGCCGAAGGTCATGTGGTGACGTTCCCAGAGAGCCAACCACTTCAACTGGATTGCGGGGCCACAATCGCGCCCGTCACCATTGCTTATCAGACCTATGGCCGGATGAATGCGGACAAGACGAACATCATCCTTATCTGCCATGCGCTGACCGGTGATCAACACGCAGCCAATACGCACCCGGTGACCGGTAAACCGGGATGGTGGCACTATCTTGTGGGGCCGGGCAAACCGATCGATACGGACCGCTACTTTCTCATTTGCGCAAATGTGCTGGGTGGCTGCATGGGCACCACCGGCCCGGACGATATCGATCCCAAAACCGGCAAACCGTACGGCCTGGCTTTTCCGGTCATTACCATTGGCGACATGGTGCGCGCGCAGGCCATGCTGCTGGACCATTTGGGCATTGACGATCTGTTCTGCGTGATTGGCGGGTCCATGGGGGGCATGCAAGTACTGCAATGGGCGTCGGCCTACCCGGAGCGGGTTTTTTCGGCCATTCCCATCGCCACGGCAGCGAAGCATTCCTCGCAGAACATTGCCTTTCACGAAGTGGGGCGCCAAGCCATCATGGCGGATCCGGATTGGCGTGGCGGCGATTATTATCCGCATGGGGAGAGTCCGCGCAAAGGCCTTGCCGTGGCGCGTATGGCCGCGCACATCACATACCTTTCCGAAGCGGCCTTGCACCGGAAGTTCGGACGCAACTTGCAGGACCGCGAGAAGATCACCTATGGCTTCGATGCGGACTTTCAAATCGAAAGCTATTTGCGCCACCAAGGGTTCACCTTCGTGGACCGGTTCGATGCAAACAGCTATCTCTACATCACGCGTGCCATGGATTATTTCGACATGGCGGTGGATTTCGGCGGCGTGTTGGCGAACGCTTTCAAGGACTCAAAAACGCGCTTCTGCGTCGTTTCATTTACCAGCGATTGGCTCTTCCCAACGTCAGAAAGCCGCACCATCGTTCATGCGCTCAATTCCGTCGCCGCCAATGTAAGTTTCGTTGAAATCGACACCGACAAAGGGCACGACGCATTTCTACTGGACGAACCGGAATTTCACAGCGTGCTATCAGGCTTTCTGGACGGAGCCGCCATTCATCGGGGCCTTACGGGTAAGGGCTGACGTGCGATGAATACGATGACACATCCCTATCCAAAACTGCGCGCTGACCTTCAACTCATTGCCGACATGATCGACGAAGACACACGCGTGCTGGATGTGGGCTGCGGCGATGGTGCTTTGCTGGAATATCTGATGCTGGCAAAGCGCGTGGACGCGCGCGGCGTGGAACTCAGCCAGGCCGGTGTGAATGCCTGTGTAGCGCGCGGTTTGTCTGTTATTCAGGGTGACGCCGACGAAGACCTGAAAGACTATCCGTCCGATGCATTCGACTATGTGATCTTGAGCCAAACCATCCAAGCCACCGTTAATCCAAAAGATGTGATGGAAGAGATGACGCGCATCGGCAAGAACGTCATCGTGTCATTGCCGAATTTTGGCCATTGGCGGGTGCGTTTGCAGCTGGCGATATCCGGGCGCATGCCCGTAACTCATGCCTTGGACGAGCCCTGGTATTCCACGCCAAACATTCACTTATGCAGCATTAAGGATTTTATCAGCCTGGTGCACAATATCGGCGCCGTGGTCGATCGCGCCATCGCGGTCAACAGCAAGGACCGGGCCCGAGACTTCATCGGCGGCGACAGCTTCGCCAATCTGTATGCGGAAGAAGCGGTCTTCTTGATCTCGAGCAAGGTTTGATTTTTTGTTGATTCACTAAGCCATCCCGCTCCCCCGTCCCAACCACCCGCCAGGGTACCGTATCCGGGTGGTTGGGACGGGGGAGCGGGATGGTCAAGCACACCAAAAAAGACGCTACTCTTCTATTTTTTCCCGGGACGCTTTTTCATTCGCCGCAGGCACGTAGGTGGCAGGCACAGGGCGCAGAATGCGGCGGCGCTGGCGCACGGGCGTTGCCGCATAGATCCGCTTTGTTGCCTCCACCAGAATGATGCCGCCGAACCCAGGCCACAACCAGCGACCCGTGTTTTCCCACGCAGGCGCCGACCTCAACATAAAACGCCACGCGAAAGGCGGCATGAACAAGGTCAACAGCGGGTTGCCCGGCGCGAACATACAGTCGCTCAGCAAGCGGTTGAGCTGACCGCGCGAATAGGGCCGCCCATGTCCGAACGGCGTCCTTTCCGTCGACGCCCACAGACCGCGGCGATACGGCACCGCTACCAGCAAGCGCCCTTCCGGGCTCAACACGCGCCAAATCTCGCGCAGCATGGGCCGCACCACTTCACTATTCTCGAGCCCGTGCACCAGGACCACTTTGTCCACGCTGGAATCCGATAATGGCAGGGCCGTTTCTTCGGTGAGCCCCACCAATCCGGTGCCTTCTTCGGGCCAGCGGGTCACGCCCTGGGCCGCCGGCATCATGGCAATCACGCGCTCCGCTTCTTGCCGGAAGGGCGTCAGATACGGGGTGGCATAGCCAAGGCCCAAAATGGTCTGTCCGTCCACCGATTCCCAAATTTGGCGGATTTGCCGGCGCAGCGTACGGCGGGCAATGCGGCCCAGCTGGCTCACATAAAAGTTTCGAAGATCAACCACATCAAGATGCATAAAGCTCTGGCCTTGTGCCTGGATATTGGGGTTTTATGCCATACTAAACCGTCAATTTCCGGCGTTTTTGTGAACAACGTCCGACCGTTCAAGGATATTCCCGATGGCCCAGCTCCAAATTCACCAGTTTCCGTGCCTTAGCGACAATTATGGATATCTTATCCATGATCCTGAACAGAAGGTTACCGCCACCATCGATACGCCGGAAGTGGCGGCGATCGACGCCGCATTGGCCGAAAAAGGCTGGTCTCTGACCCATATCCTCAACACGCACCACCACTTTGACCACGCAGGCGGCAATCTGGAACTCAAGGACAAAACCGGCTGTCAGATCATCGGACCGCGCGCCGAATCCCAACGCATTCCGGGCATCGACGTGCAGGTAGGCGATGGCGACCAAGTGATGTTCGGGCAGTTTTCGGCCAAGGTCTTTGACGTGCCCGGCCATACGTCCGGCCATATCGCCTTCTGGTTTGAAAGCGAAAATGTGGCCTTTGTGGGCGATACGCTGTTTGCTCTGGGCTGCGGAAGACTGTTTGAGGGAACGGCCGAGCAGATGTGGACATCGCTGCAAAAGCTCATGGCCATGCCGGACGACACCACAGTCTATTGCGCCCACGAATACACACAGGCAAACGCCAAGTTCGCCTTAAGCGTGGAGCCCGGCAACGAAGCCTTGGTTGCGCGGTCCGCAGAAATTGATCGCCTTCGCGCCGCCGGCACCCCAACGGTTCCAACAACCATGAAACTTGAGAAAGATACCAACCCCTTCCTGCGCCCCATGAGCGCCAACCTCCAAGAGACCGTCGGCATGGTGGGCAAAGACCTGGTGGACGTGTTTGCGGAAACACGGCGCCGGAAAGATAACTTCTAGGCTACCAGAACCACATTCTAGAACACACTAGAATACACTTTTAAGTTTGATATTCGATAGTTTTCCCCTATAGCATGCTCCCGTCGCGATTGGCGTTGCTGAACGGGGGAGGTTTGAGCATGAGCGGGAATCGGTGTCTTCGGCGCATTTTTTTGGGATTGATTTTGTCAGCTACGGCAGCGTGCAGCACAGCACCGCCATCGATTTTCGAACCGTTCAGTTTTGACCGCGGAAACTCGCTTTCCACAGACGCTGGCCAGCGCGTCATCATCAACATGAAAACCCACGCGTCGTCCCACCCGGGACGCGTCAATCCGGAACGCATCATTTGCGCGGAACCCAGCCCCGACGTCGCCTCAGCAGTGGCAAGTTCACTTGGTTTCGGACTGAACATTCTAGGCAAAGCAAACACGGCCATATCGAGTGCTCAAGGAACAGCCTTGGCTCAATTGGCTGAACGTACAATCACCGTACAATTACTCCGTGATCAGATGTATCAAGCCTGTCAGGCTTACTCTAACGGCGCCATTTCCGGCACCGAATACTCACTGCTTATGAGCCGCAACAACGACGCCATGGTCACGCTGATGCTCGGCGAGTCGGCGGCCCGCTTGGTGGGCCGGGACCTGGCCACTGCTTCGGTAGACGGACGCGCCGAGGCGACCGCCTCAATGCCAGATGTCATGAAAGCGTTGGAGGAGGTTGAGACCACGCAAGAGCAAGCCGAAAATGCTAACAATGCCGCAATTGGCGCCGCAAAAACCAAGGCGGCAACCGACACTGCGGTTCAAGCGACAGGCGACAATTCCAGTAACGCAGCCACCTCAAACGCTGCAGACAATGCTGAAACAGCAACCGAAACTCAAGAAGATACAGAGAACAGAGCAAACCAAACAAATGAGGAGGTAAAAGAGGCAATTAAAGAAGCAGTAAAAGTTGTTACAGAGGCATCCACTTCTGCAAACACATCTGCTGGAGGTTTCAAAAGTGGCGCACTAACTCTCAACGAACATGCGGTTGGCGTGGCGGAACAGCTGGTTGAGTTGCAGGAAAACTATTTCGGACAGGGGTCGGCAGCACACTTCATCGCCGCCTGCACTGTAGAACTGGGGAACAATCGTAAGTTCTTTAGTATAAAACCAGACTCAAAAGATGGCTCAAATCTTATACTCACCGACGATCGACGGAATGCCCAACCAACATACGCGCAAGCAAGGTTTTCAATGGATGAAATGTTTGACGCGGTTGCCACGGCGGCAACGCAGGCAGTTGCCATTGAATCGAACGCACCTGGCGACGCCCAAGCGGCAAGTAAAGAATTAACTGATCAAATCTCGAAAGCCAAAACTGAGGCGGAAAAGGCAGAAGTTATACGCACTCTTGGAATAAGCGAAATTGGCATTGGGTTAGGCGACCTAAGCAGCCATAGTTTAGAAATCGCTATAAACGCTTATCAAGCTGCCCAAGAAAAGGAACAGGACAAAGGTTTCCTGGGAATATTTGGACGTAGACGATCCATCTCACAAGATCGTCTAAGAACGATGGTCGCCCTTGAAAATGCCAAGAAGGCGTCCGCACTTTCCGAAATCTGCCATCAACTGTTAGCTGATGAGCTGACGAAAGACCGTAAGTCTTTACATAGCAAAGATCTGTTTAACTTCATGATCGATTTAGAGCGGGAGCGGGCGAAGCGCTACAAATCCGCCAAAGCAGGCACCTCGATACGTACTACGCCAAAACCAGACTTAAAGGACATACCTGCTTTGGTGGCTGACTATGTCATGTGCGATACGGAGGCGGGCGAAAACGAAACAAAAGCTAAGGTCGAAGCTTGCCGCATAAGGGTCCTGGCGCAGATCGTTGATGAGCGAAGCGGTTCAGGAAATTCCGGCAGAACTTCTAACAGGTCCGGCGGCATCGTCTATGACGAAACGCTGGCAGGGCCTTTCATAGCCCTCATCGCGATTTACGACACAAAAGAAAAGGCCGATGAAAACTGGCCTTTGATCGAAAAAGATCTTGGAGCAGACCTCCTGAAGGACAAAAAGAAACAACTCAAAACCGTCAAATCTGACGGCGAGGATAAACTCAGTTTGCGCCTTGGTTCTTTCGAAAACGAGGCCGCGGCAAATACCTTTTGCACCCAGGTGAAAGCGAAGTTCAAGGAGAAAGGCCGCCCCGGAGACTGTCAGCCTACTGAACAGTAATTGCAAGCAGCCGAACTTTTTTAGGCGCGTTTATTCAAAAGCGACAGCTAAAGGATAACTTCCAAAGGGCCTCACACAGCGTCGCGGTATTCGATCAAATTTGTCAGCACACGATTTGGCAATTGCAATCCGTGGCTTTCGAGCAACTCCGCAAACTTCGCAGCACTCACCATCAGCACTTGCTGTGCCGCCGGACGTGCGAGCCAGCAAACCAACCCCTCCGCAAGCGGAGCATCCTCATTTTGAAGGGCGGCGGTGAGGGTCATTAAGGCCAACTCATCCGGTGTCACAGGGCAGCCGGGCGCACCAGTTAGAAAGGTACGCCGCCCGTTATATTTCAAGCACAGCATCATATCGCCAAAGGCGCGCATGGCGTCTGCGCTGTCCTCTTCCCCCAAATAACCACACACGCCACTCCACAGACGCGCCCACCGGTTCGTTCCCCGCAGCCAGTTCCGCAGGACCCACAACACGAACTGCTCCTCATGCGACAATTCATAGAGCTCTATGGGGTCCGGCTCGTAATTGGCCGTGCTTTCTTCAGTGATAGGCATGAGTGGGATGACACAGGATTGAGACATGCAGGGAGCTCCATCTTTACGGGCTCACTCAATCATTTTTGCGAATGATTATCAATAGTAATTAGGTGCGACAATAACGTTATTGACAATCATTCTCACTTTTAAGATGCTGGCATGGTTGGTGAAAGGCCAGTCTGAGGAAGGCTTTTTATGTATATTTGTGTTTGCAACGCGCTGACGGAAAAATGCGTGCGCAGTGCGCTCTCGGAAACGAGTGGCGGCGTGGCGGGCGTGTTTGGCAAGCACGGCACCAAGCCCAAATGCGGCAAATGCCTTTCGCATCTGAAAGAGTTCATGCACCGCGCCCAGCAGGACCAAACTGCAGCCGAAGCTGCAAAAGTCGGCTAAAAACCCCACTCTCCCTGAAATTCTGGTACCTTTTCGTTCGGAATCGTTCTACCAAGGAATGAGAATTTCCTGCCTTTTCCAACGGAGAATGCGCCATGAAAGGCGACGCCAAAGTCATCGAATACCTCAACAAAGCCCTGAAACAGGAACTGACCACCATCAATCAGTATTTCCTGCACGCCAAAATGTTCGAAAACTGGGGCTTTAAGGCGCTGTATGAGAAGGAATACGAAGAATCCATCGACGAAATGAAGCACGCGGACAAGATCATGGAACGGATCTTGTTCCTGGAAGGCCTGCCCAATCTGCAGGATCTTGACCGCCTGATGATCGGCGAAAATGTCCAAGAATGCCTGGAATGCGATCTCAAGGCGGAACTGACGGCCCATCCGCTCTATGTGGAAGCCATCGCCTATTGCGAATCCGTTAAAGACTACGTGACCCGCGAATTGTTCGAGGACATCCTCGAATCCGAGGAAGAACATATCGATTGGCTGGAAACCCAAATTGATCTGATCGATAAAGTCGGCATCCAAAACTACCTGCAATCAGCGGTCGGATCGGAAAGCTCCTCCTAGAGCCGACGCTCGAAACACGATTAACAACATTTGAACACATGTGTGTTGGTGTTTAATGGCGCGTGTTCCGAGGCGTCCCTATATTGACATAAGTAGTACGGGGGGGAATCAGCGCGAAGGAGGGGTATGAAGATGTTGCGGTACGTTCTGTTACTGCTATTTCTGACGTTCCCGGCATTGTTGGCCATTGGCCAAGTGCAAGAATATACATTGCCGCCGCAGCTCGGGAACGAAACGGCTGACCCATCCCTGTTCTTACAGCAGGGCGCCAACCAAGCTGCCCCGCAGGAAATCATTCCTGGCTTTTTCAAAGCAACAGGATTTGGCAACACACTTCTGGTCAAAACCGACGAAGGCAGCGTCGTCATCGACACGTCCATGCCCAGCACAGCGCCTGCCCACCGCAAACTGCTGAGTGACGTGGAACCGGACGCGCCTAAATACATCATCATCACCCATGGTCACGGCGACCACACCGGCGGCATCCGCACATGGCTTGGCGAAAATACGAAAGTCGTTGCTCAGCGGAGCTTTGCCGAATTTCGGGCCTATCAAGATATGCTTGCAGGCTTTTTCGGCCGCCGGAACGCCGCCCAATTCGGCATTCAAATTCCCCAAGGCGAAGAAAACGTGGGGGCACAGGAGCCCTCTGAGGCTGAGGCAGCACCACTGCCTTTGGTGTTGTTTGACGACAGCTATGAGATTGTGCTGGGCGGTTTGACATTCAAGCTCACCCATATGCCGGGTGAGACATATGACGCGCTGACCGTTTGGGTTCCCGAGAAGAAGGCTGTGTTTACAGGAGACCTTCTGTATACGTCTTTTCCGAACATCTATACGCTGCGGGGCACACGGCCGCGTTGGGCACTGGACTATATTCAGTCTCTAGAGAAAGTCATGGCGCTCAATACCGAGATCTTGATCCCAAGTCATGGCGAACCGATTATCGGGGCGCAAGCCGTGGCGGACACATTAGCGAAACACCGCGATGCCATACGCTATGTGCATGACGCGACGGTCGCCGGCATGAATGCAGGCAAGGATGTGTACACCCTTATGGTCGAAATCAAATTGCCGGAGGAACTTGCGCTCGGAGAGTCTTACGGCAAGGTGGCCTGGTCCGTCCGGGGCATCTATGAAGGCTATGTGGGCTGGTTCGACGGCAACCCGGCCAACATGTATGCCCTGCCGCCCACATCACCTTTCGCGGCACTTGTGGAGCTTGCCGGCGGCGCGGACGCTGTTGCCGTACGCGCGCAAAAAATGCTGCAGCAGGGAGAGGAAGTGGAAGCGCTTCAGATGGCCGATGCGGCACTAAGTGCCGATCCAAAAAACGAGGCGGCTTTGCGTGTACGCCTCACCGCCTTGCAGGCCTTGCGCGCAAAGTCAGACAATTTCAATGAAGCCGGCTGGCTCCATTCCGGCATCCGCGCCACGCGCAAAATCATGCAAGAATTGGAAATGGACGAAGAAGCGCCATCTACTCAGTAGGCGGACACATTTCTTCGCACAAAAAAAGAGGTGCACGTTCAGTACACCTCTACCAAGTCTCTGCAAGATAGGATTGGCAGGTTAGCCTTCCGGCGTTTCCCGGCGGGGGTTGCGCTCCGCCATAAAGCGGTCGAATTCTTCGCGGTCCTGTTTACGCTTCAGCTCTTCCTGGAATTCGCGGAATGATTCAATTTCTTCTTCCAGGCGGCGGCGTTCTTCGTCCAACCGGCGCAGTGTTTCTTCCCGGTAATCATCGAAAGCGGCATTGCCGGTATAGCTTCGTGGGGTCCGGTGGCGGCGATGATGATCATCGTGCCAACTGCCCATCTGCTCCTTCGCGCGCTCTACGAAACGGGTAAAGTCGCCGGGTTCTGCAAAGATGTTGTAGAACAAAATGGCCAAGCCAACCGGCCAGAAAATTACAAATCCAGCCACCATAGCGACAATGTTAAGGGGCTTCCAATTCCCCCGCGCACCACCACAATAATGTCTTCGATGAGATACTTTGTGGACGGCGGATTCACTCATTCAGGTCTCCTTGGGTTGAAAACAACGATGAGCTATAGGTGGGAGGCATCACCTCGTATTCAAGCGACTGCACGGAATAAGCAGGCAATCGCGCCGACTTTTTTGTAACAGAGTGTTGCGTATGCAACGCAGGCAGCGCGAACTTATCTTTGTACGGATTTATAGAAAGGGTGCAGGGAACACGCAATCGCCGGAGATACGCAGGCAGCGGTAACCGGTCTTTTCGATTTAGTAGTTTCCAACGCCCCGGCAGGGTATGGAGAAACTCGGCCTCTTCCCACCAATCTGGCAAGCGGCCATTTGCGCTTCGAACATTCCGTTCTGTCATCAAACGGTGTCGCATGAGACAGCGGGAGCATGAATAACCGCTCCATCGTCCTTTTTTAGATAAGAACTCCGTCCAGCGAAGACAAGAAGGCACCGCCCTTTTGGGCCGGGATCAGACAATCCGTCCATAGACCGATGCGTTTGTCCAAGGCAGCGATCAAGACTGCGAAATCATTGGATCATGCCTCAACGCCTGACCGGCAAGCACCCGCCATGCGTGTCCAGATCGCCAGCTGGTTCGGTATAGGGGATTGCCAATCAAAAAAATATTGCGCAGCAACCATTGGATTTCCGCCGGTTTTCACCATTTATAGATGTAGAACCATTATGAATTTTGTGCATTGCAATGATAAAGCTTGCATCGCAGAAAACCGCGCGACACAATACTTCTTGAGGTTTCCGGAGGTTTGCCGCGTGAACGCAGGGCCAGTGGGCACTGTGGCATCTCCGATCAAATAAAAGAAACAGACAGGAACACCGTGGCAAGCAAGAACGCGTCATCGGACGGGCCCATTACCATCAAGAAATACGCGAACCGGCGTCTATACAACACGGCGACGTCCAGTTACGTGACCCTTGATCATCTGGCGAAGATGGTCAAAGACGGGACCGATTTTTCGGTCTACGACGCCAAAACGGGCGAAGATATTACGCGTTCGGTGCTCACCCAAATCATCTTTGAGGAAGAAGGTAAGGGGCAGAACCTGCTGCCCATTAAATTTCTGCGGCAGCTCATTCGTTTCTATGGCGACAGCCTGCAGGCCTTCGTGCCCGGTTACCTGGAAATGAGCATCGATAGCTTTGCGCGCAACCAAGAAGAAATGCGCAAGCGGCTCACATCAGCCTTCGGCGGCAACGCCGCCTTCAAAGACTTCGACGATCATATCCGTAACAACATCGCCATGTTCGAACGCGCGGTGCGCATGTTCACACCATTTCCGGCACCGGGAACAGGGCTCACAGATAAAAGCCGGACCAGCGAAGAGCCGCCTGCTGTGGCAGCTGAAGTCAATAAAGACGACGAAATTACAGAGTTGAAAAATCAGCTGGCGGCCATGCAGAAACAGCTGGACGAAATCGCCAATAAAAACAGTTAACCGGCCTTATTGATGGCAAGGTCCGGCTTCGAGGCCGTCTGGCGAAGCCATGCCGGGTTGATTTCCGGCTTTCCGTACGTACAAAAACCCTTGGAAGTAATCGACGCCGTAACTGCGCAACAAGTCCGCATCTTCCTCGGTGGCCACCCACTCTGCGACGGTGTCCAAATTGAAGTTCGCGGCAAGATCCACAAGGGTCCGCACAAACAGCTGATTGTCGGGATTGTCGCTCAGGCCACGGATGAAGGATCCATCGATCTTGACCATATCCACATCCAGCATTTGGAGATTGCGGAACGAGGTATAGCCAGCACCGAAATCGTCGATGGCCACTTTACACCCCAGGTCACGGAGGGATGCCACGAAACGCGCTGAGGATTCGATGTCATGAATGGCGACCGTTTCCGTAAGCTCCAAGGTCAACCGGTCCGCCACATCGCGATTGCTGCGAATATTGGAGACGAACGCGCCGAGCCATGAAGGGTCTGTCGCTGTCATGCCGGACACGTTGAGCGCCAATTCCATGTCAGGATGGCTGCGCAAGGTTTCGACGGACAATTCAAGCACACGCTGATCGACCAAACGAACGAGACCCAGTTGTTCGGCTACGGGAATAAAGTCTCCCGCCACCATGATGGTTCCGTCCGGCGCCATGAGGCGCAGCAAGCACTCATTCTGCATCACTTCGCCCGTCCGCGCGCAAACGATCGGCTGGTACGCCAACACCAAGCGTCGGTCATTCAAGGCAGACACAACCTGATCCGCAATGGCCGCTGTCCGCCGGCGCAACGAGCTGCGCTGGGGCGAAGCACGGTAGACTTTAAACGCATCGCGGCCGGAACTCTTGGCGTCCTCCAACGCTTCTTCGCCATGGGCCATCGCCTCTTGGCTGCTGTGTCCCCCGATCGGCAGCAATACACCGCCCACGGACACGGTCGCCGAGACAGCGCCCGCCTTTGTCCGAAAGACGCTGCCGCGTACGTTGGAGCGCACCCATTCGGCCATTTCCATCATCTGCCGCTCGCTGGTATTGGGGAGAATCAGACCAAACTTGTTCCCGGCGGAACGGCCGATAATATCATCCGACCGCAAACATTCTTGCAAAACATTCCCTGTCTGCGCGATCACTTCGTCGGCGATATCGAAACCGTAAGTCTCATTGATCACGGCCAAATCATCGATGCCCACCACCAGATAGGCCAGTGAAGACTGGGTCCGGTGCGCATCAGTCAGCGCGGCTTCCAAGCTGCCCCGTAAGCGGCTTCGGTTCAGATGACCTGTCAATTCGTCGAATGACGCCAGATAGGTCAACCGCTCTTCCATCCGCTTCCGGTTGGTGACAACTTTGATCAAGCCGATCACCCGCTCTGCCGTTCCATCGGCGCCTGGGACGCAATGCCCACGCTCTTCCAGCCAACAGCTTCGCCCGTCTTCGCTGTTGAACTGATATTCGATGGAGTAAACGTTATCGGGAGACAAGGTACACTGCGTTGCCTGTTGGCGTTGGGAAAGGCTTTCCGGGCTCAAGAACTTCGCAAAGCCGGCCCCGGTCTTGATCGATGATGCGTCACTAAGGTTGAGCGTCTGATCGGCGCCGTCAGACCAAACCATTTCGTCACTGGGCAAATGCCACTCGAACACCAATTCGTCCGCACACTGCAAAGCGGTCTGGAGCCGCTTGAGCGGATCGGATGCCCAATCCGGGCAATTGACGCTGTGTACTGACTTATCTGACACCTGTGCCCCGTGATCCGCCCATTGTCATTTTCCGTTCGTGCGACAGGAACAAACGCCCCCTCCAGCCACACGTGATGAGCGTACAACCTATCTAAGAGTTCTTAAGAAATGCGAAACACTGGACGGGTTCACCAACCGTTTGGTTACCATCGTCCTTACACGACCCACTTCCGCGCTTTCCGGAAGCCGAACTGTGCCAAATTGGGATGGCATTTGTCTTGCTGCCTGGTTCTTCATGGCAATTCCAGGCACCATACCCCCCTTTTCAGGCACCCCCTCACCCGGCAAGTGGACCACGGGCAAGACGTCCTCGCCTGTTTCTTCTAACGCCTTACCGCCAATAGGAAATTCGCCACCGGCGTCAAAAGATGATCAGCGTACCGCCGGATCGAATCGCCCGCTCCAGAAACTGGCGGAGGGTCCGAAGACAGCAGAAGCAATCAGCCAAGGCAGACTGCCCCTCTCTGCTTTTGCAGCTCAAATGATTGACCAATGGTCTGACATTGAAGACGATGGCCTGTATCTTGTTCGGGAGCGGACTTACAAGGCCGAAGCCCGGCGGATCTCACGGCAACCAAAAGTGGAAGCCTAGTAAGCGAGCGCACAGCCATCTTTACGCGGCTCGGATGCACCGATAAGCGTGCCGTGGGCCCAATCAATGGAAACGATCTGCCCGCCACCGAAAGGCACGGCGGTTTCACTCAAACGATGCCCGCGTGATTCAAGCCCTTCCCGCACATTCGCCGGCAGGCCACGTTCCACCCCCACGGCACCAAGTCCCGCGAAAACCCTTGGTGCGTCCAATGCCTCTTGAGGGTCCATGCCATAGTCCACCAGATTCATCATGACCTGAGCATGACCCATGGGCTGAAAATCCCCGCCCATGACGCCAAAACTGTGGTGGACTTTGCCGTCCTGCATGGAAAGTCCCGGAATGATTGTATGAAGCGGGCGCTTGCCGCCTTCAATCTTATTGGGATGGTCCGGGTCCAAATTGAACCCAGCCCCCCGGTTCTGAAACAAAACGCCAGACTTGGGCGCAACGATCCCCGACCCGAAGCCAAAATACAGCGAGTTAATGAAGGAACACGCGGTCTGGTCACCATCAATGACGGAGAGGTAAACTGTGTCGCGATATTTGGGTCCCTCACGCCGCTTCACATCGGGAACACAGGCATCCATGCGAATGCGCTCAGCCTGTTCGTCGGCGAACTCATCGGACAGTAAATAGTCCACGGGCACATCCGCATGGCGCGGGTCCGCCACATAGAGGTCGCGTGCTTCGAATGCCAGACGCTGCGCCTCGATCTGAAGGTGATAGCGCTCCGCGCTCATGGCGTCATAATCCCCGATGGGAAAGCGCTTCAGAATATTGAGCATGATCAACGCCGTGATCCCTTGGCCATTCGGCGGAATTTCGAATACTTCCTGGCCGCTGTAGACCGTGGAAATCGGCGTTACATACTCATTATGCTGAGCATCAAAATCTGCCAATTCATGCAAGGCACCCTTGGCGTGGAGGCACGAAACCATGTCCTCGGCAATCTCGCCTTCATAGAACGCCGATCGGCCCCGCGCCCCAATGGCACGCAGCGTGGCGCCTAAAGAAGGCGACCGGAAAACCTGCCCGATCTCGGGCGCTTTTCCGTCGATCAGCAAGTGCTGGCGCGCGCCCTCATCTTCTTGGAGCCGCGGCGCCAGGAGTTGCCAGCCAAGGCCAACAATCGGCGAGACAACAAAGCCTTCTTCCGCGAAACGGATGGCAGGCGCCAGAACCTGTTCCAACCCAAGCCGGCCATGATCATTCATCAGTGTTTCCCAGGCATCGATCGCACCTGGAACTGTTACGGAATGCGGGGATTCGGTGCCGATTTCCGAGATGCCCTGATCCTTAAACCAGGCCACATCCGCTTTGGCTGGCGCCCGGCCGGAGCCATTGATACCGATCACCGGGCCCTTACCGTTCTTCGCCAGCAAAGCGAAACAATCGCCGCCAATGCCGGTGCTCATGGGTTCCACCACACAGAGTACAGCGCACGCCCCGATCGCCGCATCCACCGCATTGCCGCCTGCCTTCAACAACTCGATCGCCGTCAGTGTCGCGAGCGGATGCGAAGTGGCGGCGGCTCCATTTGCTCCGTGAACGGTGGACCGGCCAGGGAAATGAATGTCTCTCATGGGATACCTTCTTATCTGGTTTTATTTTTTGCGGAGCATATCGAGAATTTCGTCGACCGCTGTTTCCAGGCGGCTAAGGCGCATTTTTATCTCATCGAGATCTTCTTTGTGATCCCCGGAATTGACAGAAGGGGGACACGATTCCTTGATCGGCGGCGCTGTTGCATCAGGATTGGGTGTGGAAATGCCCGCGCGGGTCGCGATTTCCGTGGGACTTACCTGGAGAAGCGCCGCAAGCGTGATCACTTCTTGCGCCGACAATTCCCGCTGGTCTTTCCAGATTTCCGCCAGTTGATCCGGTGTCACTCCCAAGGCGCTGGCGATGACATCTTGGCTAAACCCCAAGGCGGATAGCTGGTCGTCGAACCATTGCTGATCGAAGAAAAGCGCCATGGCGACGGTCCCTATGCTTAACCAAAACAATTCCCGCCACAGTATTTCCTTCAATTGGTCGCCATTGCAACACGCCCACTTACTAAGAAAGAGCGGTTAGCACGCAAACCGGCACGCCTTTTGCCAGTATTAGTTCAAATACGAAGATTGTGTGCCATCGCGGAACACTTTGACTGCCTCCCCAAAGGTTCGCGATCAGTTGGAGACAAGAGTGAGACAACGGCCAGTTAATACCGAAACAGGCGCGGCGCCTAGAGCTGCCGATTGGAGCCTGTTCTGCATGCGGTCGATCGAGCTGTTTGTCTTCAGCTTCACGATCTATTTGCTTTTGTAACAGGGGAAAGACACCCCCGCTGCTGAACCGGAAACACTGCCCCTTTGCCTCCCTTCCGGTTGGGCGCGGCAATAAGGCTCAAAGAAACACAGAGCTCACCCCGTAACTTTAGGGGGCCGAATTTTCGGCCCCCTCTTTTTTTTTTGTGTTTCGTTTTGTCTTTAGCCGTTACCGAACAGACCGCCGTCGGCGCCGATATCGCGGCGTGCCGTGACGATGGAAACGGTAAAGCCGGCCATCACATCCACCAGTGCCATCATGGTGATGAAGAAGAAGGTCGATGTGGCAAAGCCCGCAAGAACGATGAACTCAATCAGGGCGACCATGAAGACCAGCATGGAAAGACCATGATTGATGATGGAAATGTGGTTTGTCTGCGTGGCCTTAATAATCTCAAGGAACAATGCGAACAATGTCAGGGTCACCAACAAATCACCAGGCGTGAATACCCAGGTGTCATTGACCAGCTTCACATTGAGCCATTCACTTGAAAGGAATGCTGCCATTCCCCCTTCGCCTACACCCAAGAACCCGCCGCCAAAGGCGAGGATGTTGTAAACGATGACCATAATGCCGATTAAAGGAAGAGCGTTAAGCATAATCCCCCCTGTTCCTTACCAATACATATTGCCCCGCCCCTCTGGGCGCGGCCACCTAATTGTCCCAAACTAGCACAATTCGGTGTCAGCTTTGAATCATTTGGGGGGTCGGCGGACGCTCAGACTGTTCATCCGTCACACAAATTGGCGATTTTAGGCCTTTTCCGGGGTCGCGGCGGCCGACGCAGGGCCGGAGTGTTCGGATTTTGCGAATGATTTTGCCACTGTCGGGGCGGTTCGCGATTGCCGCGCAGCGGCGGCACGCGCGGATTGCTGGGCGACAATTTCGCTTGCCGATTGTGGTCCAAGACTTAGATCGAAGGACTTGGCCTCTTCCTCAACCAAACTTTTCTTTTCGCGGAAGATAAGAAAGAGATTGCGCGCATAGACAAACAGGCCAAGACCTTGCCCCGCGATGAAGACAGGATCTTGCCGGTAAAGGGCATAGGAAAACAACACAATCCCGCCACCGATGCTGCAATACCAGAACGCGATCGGAATGATGCTGCGGCCCACCTGTTCGCTGCGGAACCATTGGATGATAAAACGCGACGCAAACAGGGCCTGACCGCCGAAACCAATCAGTGTCCAGATTAATTCAACAGTGGTCATGTTTTCGAACACGCGCTACTCCAACTCTGTGGTCGTCCCAGGCAACCGGCAGCGCCGGCGCAACCACATGACCCCCAATAGATCACTGATCGACACAAGGGCCCTATCCAAAACCCCATATTTCGATTGCCCCCGCAACCGGTGCCGATGGTTCACATCCACCAGCTTAACAGCATAGCCCTGGCGCTGCATCAAGGCAGGCAAAAAGCGGTGCATGTGATCAAAATAAGGTAATTCAAAGAACGCATCTCGCGAGAACACTTTCAGGCCACATCCCGTATCCCGGGTCTGGTCATTCAGCGCCCATTGACGGATGCGGTTTGCCCATTTGGATGCCCATCGCTTCGCAAAGCTGTCCTGGCGTTTGCGGCGCTGTCCGGCCACCATCCGCAAGGCCGGGTCGGCTTTGTCATCGAACGCCGCCAAAAGGGCGGGAATATCGGCGGGGTCGTTCTGTGCATCTCCATCCAGCGTTACGATCAGGCGCCCCCTAGCGCCACGTACACCGGTACGGATTGCAGCACTTTGACCGCTATTCTGCTCATGCACCAAAACCCGCAGCACATTGATCGTTTTCTTGAGATTCTGCAGCACCGTCACCGTGGTATCCGTGCTGCCATCATCCACATAGATGATTTCGTAGGCCCGTTCGGGCCCGCTCGCGAAAGCTTGCTGAATTTCCGAGATTAGTGGCTCTACATTGTCGGCCTCATTCATGACCGGCACCACCACGGACACCTCAACCACCTATCAACCGCTCCATTCTTTTTATTCTGCCCGCGCTCCCATTTCTCCCCAAGCGCCGACGCCTTTGCCGGATAAGCGGCCCTCTATCTCACGGGCGCGGTATGGGTGCAAGCTTTGCCTCTGTCGGTCTATGGGGCCAGGAAAACCGCCACTTTTTGGCGCATCCTGGCAATAGGACTTGCGATTCAAGCACAAAATCGAAATTTTAGAGCACCGCATCATCGTCGAGGGCCCTGTGCTCGTGTCCAACGTCATCACTGAAAAGCCTCGGCTTGCCCTCGTTATCATCTGCCTTCTGCTGTTTCTGCCGGGTTTCTTTAGCTTGGGCCCTGCTGACAGGGACGAATCACGCTTTGCCCAGGCCAGCAAGCAAATGCTGGAAACCGGCAACTACGTAGAGATCTACTTTCAGGAAGATGCGCGCAACAAAAAGCCCATCGGCATTTATTGGATGCAGGCGGCCTCAGCCTCTCTCTTCGGCGGTGCAGAAGCACCGATTTGGGCCTTCCGGTTGCCATCCTTGTTGGGCGCCATTGGCGCAGTTCTGATCACCTTTTGGGTTGGACGGCACTTTTTAGGGCCTATCGGGGGATTTGGCGCGGCGCTTGCCCTCGGCAGCACGCTGCTGCTTACCATCGAAGCCAATTTGGCGAAGACCGATGCCATGTTGCTGTTCAGCGTCGTTACCGCACAAGCGTGTCTGGGCCTCCTTTATGTCAACGCAAACAGACGTCCCATTGGCGGCGGCACGCCAGATATTCCCAAGGTCGCCCTTCTATTCTGGGCCGCTCTTGGCCTGAGTGTTCTCATCAAAGGTCCGATCGGCATCATGGTGGCGGGGCTTACGATCACCGCGCTGGCACTGGCCGACCGGTCACTCCGATGGCTGAAGCCGATCCGGCCCTTCTTGGGCATTCTGATACTGGGCGTCATCGTGGCGCCCTGGGTCATTGCCATCTCGCTGACCAGTGGAAGTACATTCCTGGCCGACGCGGTGGGAGACGATTTGCTGCCCAAACTGCTCTCGGGCCAAGAATCCCACGGCAGCCCGCCCGGCACTTATACGCTTCTGGCCGTGGTGACCTTATGGCCTGCCTCGATCGTTTTGGGACCGGCCATCTGGTTCGGATGGCAACGGCGGGCAGATCCGGTTTACCGCTTCTGCCTCGCCTGGATCATCCCCTCCTGGATCGTCTTCGAGTTGGTCCCCACCAAACTGCCCCACTACATCCTGCCGCTTGCGCCGGCCATCGCCCTCTTGATCGGCGGTTATCTCACCGCCGTGGCGGAGCGTGGGCAGCATGTTTCGGGCACATGGTTTCCAAGGTTTGCCTGGGGGTGCTGGCTTCTTGTAAGCGTAGCGCTGCTGGCAACGCCTTTTGTTGCGGCCCTCTATCTCGGCACTTGGCCTCCGATTTTGGCAATGATCTGCCTGGTGATCGGCTTTGCGGTGATCTTCACCGTGCAACCCAAAGTGCCGTCGTCCGAGCCCGGCAGCGGCCTATGGCGACCCGTAATCGCGGCAGGCTTGCTCTACATGGCCACGTTTCAATTGACGCTTCCAGCCCTTCAGGACCTCAACCTCTCCCGGCAAATTCACGCCGCAGCAGAAGAGTTGCGCGGCAATGATGTGCCGCTTGTGTCCACCGGTTATGCAGAACCAAGCCTTGTCTTTTTGAACGGTACGCAAACAAAGCTCATGCCGCCGGAGAATGCCGCACAGTTTCTCGATCAAACACCGCGCGCGCTTGCGGTAGTGGAGCAGCGTAAAGATGAGCCGTTCCGGTCGGAGGCTGATCGTTTGAAAATGACCTTACGGCCGGTAACGACATTGAGCGGGTACAATTACTCGGTCGGGAAAGACGTTACATTCACCTTGTACGAAAAAAGCGGATCGCAAGGGAATGAGTGAACAGCCACAATCGCCACTCCAAATGATCCGCCAGCGGATTGACGCCATTTCTTGGTGGCACCGGACACTGTTCATTGTCGGGCTTTTGGTCTTTGGTCGTCTCGTCGCCCTCTTTGCGAGCCCCCTCAACCTCGGCGGTGATGAAACCCAATATTGGGTTTGGTCGCAGATTCCCGATTTTGGATACTTCTCCAAGCCGCCCCTCATCGCATGGATCATCGGCCTGACCACAAGCGTCTGTGGCGATGGCGAAGCCTGTGTTCGTTTGGCATCGCCCTTCTTTCACGGGCTGACCGCTCTCGTTCTGTTCAAGCTGGGACGGACGCTCTTCGATGAGGCCACCGGGTTCTGGGCCGCCGCCGTTTACGCAACCCTGCCTGCTGTTTCCCTTTCGTCAGGTCTCATTTCGACCGATGTGCCCCTTCTTCTTCTGTGGTCCATTAGTTTGTACGCCACCTATAAATGGGTAGCTACGGATCAATCGCGTTGGGCGGTTATGGCGGGCATTTCGATTGGCTTTGGGCTGTTGGCCAAATACGCTATGCTTTATTTCATCGGCTGCTTAGTCATCTACCTTGCAGTATCGCCGCAACATCGGGTCCGATTGATCAGCCGCTCTTTCTTTATCATCATCGGTATCGCCCTCCTTATTTTGTCACCAAACCTGCTTTGGAATTGGGCCAATGATTTTCCGACCATTTCTCACACAGCTTCCAATGCCAATCTGGGCGGGTCGCTGATCCACCCTCTCAAGTTGCTGGAATTCTTCGGCAGTCAGTTTGGTGTGTTTGGGCCGATCCTTTTCGGCACACTGGTTTACGGCGTAACGCGGTTAGGGCCGCAGCTCGCCTCTGCCGGAGAAAACAAACCTCAGATCGTTTTTCTGTTGTGTTTCAGCGTTCCCATTTTAGCCTTTGCCTTAGGCGTTGCCTTCCTGTCCAGGGCAAATGCCAATTGGGCCGCTCCCGCTTATATCGCGGGCACATTATTGGCCGTCGCCTGGCTGCGGCAGTCAGATTGGAAACACGGTCTTACCATTTCAACCGCCGGCCATTCGATCATTGCCATCCTGGTGGCGATCGGCATCAGCGTGCCGGCACTGGTCGACTCCCTCGGCTTTTCAAATGCTTTGAAGCGCGTACGCGGTTGGGACGACATGGGAGGTGCCGTGTCGGAGCTTGCCCGAAAGCATCCGTATACGGCAATCATGTCCGATCACCGGGAAACCATTGGCGAGTTGTATTATTACGCCAATCCACGATGGCAGCCGGTTGTCATGTGGGACTATGACTGGCACCCGCGAAACCACTACGAGCTCAATGACCGGATCAACAAAGTGACGGGGCGGTTCGTTTTGTTTGTCAGCCGCTCGGATCAGATCAGCCATATCTCACGCCGCTTCGAGAAAGTGCTTCCCCTTAAGCCGCTGGTGATTCCGTTGGGCGGGGGCCTTACACGGACGATTTACCTCTACGAATGCACCGGCTTCATACCGTCAGACAGTCGCTGAACTCCCAAGCCGTCTGTCGAAGGCAACGGACTTCACCAACGCATAAGCGTCTTGACCGGGCCTTAGTGACAAGTCCTGTACGGAAAGGCGCGTCAAACGGGCACGAATGATCTGCCCGGCGCAATCAAGGCGCAGCTCTGCGAAGGGACCATCTTCCTCCGTGATATCCACGATCTTCACCGGTAACTGGTTCCGGATTGAAACGCCGGTCAGCGGTTCAAGGGATAAGGAAACGTCCCGAGCTCGCAGACGAACCCGCAACCGCTCACCTTTTGCAACGGTCAACGTGCTGGGCATCCACAGCAGAACACCGGCAATGTCGAGGGCAATCATGGACAGCTCCGCGTCGCACTCGACCACATCGCCTTCCAGGATCGATCCGGTTTCAAAGTGACCTGTCACTTCTGCGCCAAGACGTTCCAGCATGGCCGTTGTGGAACCGGTTCCGACAATGCGTCCCTGCTGCATGGCGACAAGCTGGGTCGAGATATGCGCCACCTCTTCCACCAAATGGCTAACAAAAATGACGGGCACTTGAAATTTTCGGGGCAGATCCGCGATCATTCCAAGAATGGTATTTTTCCGCGCCCGGTCAATGCCGCTTAACGGTTCATCCATGAGCATAAGCCGTGGCCGGGCCAGCAAGGCCCGCGCTATCGCAACGCGCTGCGCTTCGCCGCCCGAGAGCGTTGTTGTCTGACGCGCCAGCAATTCGCGTATTTCCAGCGTCCCCACCACTTCATCAAACTCAATCGCCGGTCCTTGCCGGTCTGCCCGAACGGTCGCGTAGTCCAAATTACCTTGCACATTAAGGTGTGGGAACAGATGGGCTTTTTGGAACACGGTTCCCACAGGACGTTTGTGTGGCGGCAGATAGTCTCCACTTCTTTCCACTGATTGCCACGTGCTTCCTTGATAAGAAACCAAACCAGCCTTAGGAAGGAAACCGCCGATTGCTCTGAGGACAGATGATTTTCCGGCACCGCTTGGGCCGAATAGGGCCGTCACGCCCTCAAGCTGGATCGTCTCGCTTACGGCAAGCCGGAACTCGTTTTCCTGCCAGTTGAGATCCAATTGGAGAGACATCACACAACCCGTGCCCGGTACCGGCTGTTGAGCACATAGACGGAAAGCAGAATAACGAAGGACACGACCAACAGGCCTAGCGACAATTGGTGAGCAGCTGCGTAATTGAGCGTTTCCACATGTTCATAAATGGCGATGGACACCACGCGCGTTTCCCCCGGGATGTTCCCGCCCACCATGAGCAGCACGCCAAATTCACCCAGCGTATGGGCGAAGGATAAGACCGCTGCCGTCACATAGCCGCGGATACTCAGCGGTAAGACCACGGAAAAGAACTGGTCCAAAGGGGAGGCCCGCAAACTCGCCGCCGCCTGCAACATGTCGTCATCGACGGCCTCAAACGCATTCTGCAGGGGCTGCACCGCGAAAGGCAGCGAATAAAGACACGAGGCAATGACCAAGCCGGAAAACGAAAACGTCAGTGTAGATCCTGTAAGCTCCACCCACCATGCACCGATGGGACCTGCCGGCCCCAGAAGCACCAACAGATAAAAACCCATCACCGTCGGCGGCAGAACGAGAGGCAGGGCTACAAGCGCTTCACCAACACTGCGCCAAGCGCCTTTGGATCGGGCAAGCACCCACGCCACGGGCGTCGACACCACCAGCAAAATGACGACAGTGGTCAACGCCAACAGCCCCGTGATCCGAACGGCTTCCCAATCAGCGCCCGTCATCGGCCATCCAGTTCATAACCGGCTTCATCGATAAGATGCGTAACGTCCGGCGATTTGAGAAACGCCAGAAAGGCGCCAGCAGCAGGATTACCGGTTGCACGTTGCAGCTGAACCGCGTCTTGGCGCAGGGGCTGGTACCACGACTGGGGCGGCAACCAATAACTGCCCGCCTCACCATTGCGATCACTGATGACCGATGATAGCGCCACAAAGCCCAAGTCAGCCGCCCCCGCCCCAACAGCCGCGAATGCACCGGTAACGTTTTGCGCTTGCGCGATGCGTCCTGGAAGACTGTCTGTCAAGTTCAAGTGCTCAAGCACTTGAAGGGCGGCGGCGCCATAGGGCGCTGTCTTTGGATTGGCAATGGACAAGGTTCGAAAGGGCGTTCTTAGAACATCCGGCCCCAGAGCATTTGAAGTTCCGCTTGAATAAAGAGCCAATACGCCGATGGCATAGGTAAAGCGCGTGTCTTGGTCGGCAAGGCCTTGCTCCACCAAGAGGTGCGGCCGTTCCGCGTCCGCTGCAAGAAACACATCGAAGGGTGCGCCGTGAAGAATTTTGGCGTAGAGCTGCCCTGTGGACCCTGCTGTCAGCCGCACATCATGGTCCGTCGTCTCGCCAAAAAGCGCTGCAATCTTCGTCGCCGTCTCCAGAAAATTCGACGCAACGGCAACCGTCGCTTCTTCGGCAGAAGCATCATCTGGGGCCCATAGGCAAAAGAGGACGATAAGCCCCCACAAAGGCCGATATTTCCACATGGATATATCGATATCCATTCCCAAAACCGGCGTCAAGAACGGCGCTCACGGCGTTTTGCGAGTTTGGAGGTCAAGGAAGAGATATGCGCCGCCGACACCTTTTCGGCATTTCGGCGGATCGTGTCATAGGTTTGAAGCACTTTCGATCCGAAGGGCGTCAACACAGCGCCCCCGCCGCCGGGCCCACCCCGCGTCGCCTCGATCAGCGGATCCGCAAACGCGCTGTTGAGATCCTCCACCAATGCGGCGGTCTTCTTGACCGACATGCCGAGGCTTTCGCCCGCCTTGCGGATCGACCCCTGTTGTTCGATGGCGCGCAACAGATCGGCCTTGCCGGGGCCCAACTGGACCCCCGGCGCCAGATCGATGCGGATATGCAGATGAGGCCCAGCCATGGGCCTGTGTATCACACGGGCCGTTGAATTGGGCTAGAAATTGGTTTTAGGAAGCTGCTTCCACGGAACTGAAGATCCGTTCCACGGTCTGCGCGTACCGGCCGAAATAGTATTCGGACGGCGCCATGAAGATGATGGCATCAAGGCCGCCATCCCGTTGCGCGGCTAACACCTTGCCTTTCATATTGAGGCCACCGGACGTTGCAAAAGAAAGATCAAAACGAAAGCCCGTCTCGGTCCCGAACTTCGCAGGAGCCAAGTTTGCGTAACTCACCTGCTGATAGCCCAGCTTCGTAAGGTCTGTAACCATCAGGTCAGCCACATCGTTTGGTAGCATATCGTCCTTATACGGTACGATATCGTCGCTTTTACGCCCCGACTGACGAATCAAAGCTTCACCTTCCTGCACGGCCGGCACGAAACGCAGAACATTGAGCTCTACACCGTCAGCTGTCCAGATCGTGTCTTTTGAACCGATTGCTGTCTGTTTCGCCCAAGCGATCTGGGGAACGACCGAGAAGCGATTTGAAATTGTCACAGACTCATTGGCATCTACGGCCTGATAGGCGACACAACCGGCCAACATAACAAGTCCGAGTACCAAGACGGCTATTTTCTTCATTCTACAGTTCCCCTTTACATTTGCTGCAGATAAAACTCGATCATCTGCCGATCGTCTGCATCAGGACGTTTTTCAAGATAAGTTTCAAAGCTGCGCCGGGCGAGCGGTTTATTCTTGAGCTTGAGTGCCGTGAGCCCCAAACTGCGATGGGCTTCCACAGGTGCGTCGGGTTGCAGCACCGCAAGTTCATAGATCGCTTGGGCCGCCGCCAAATCGCCCTCTTCATTTCGTTTGCGGTAGATTTCTCCTTTGAAGAAAAGGAGCTCGCCAGACCGCGGCTCTAGCTTCAACATGCGTTCGGCCAAAACAAGATGTTCGTCATAGGCCGCACGTTTCAATTCGTTCAACAACCAGGCAAGCCGAAGAGGCCCGATGGCGCTTCGGTGCCGCTCTGTACCCAGTATTCTTTCACCGGCCACCGATGCCATCTCATCGGCCCGTTTCGTCAGCGTTGTAAAACGCTCTTTCGGAGAAGGGTGTGTCGCAAAGAAAGGGGAGCGGCGTTTTTTTGGCGCCGCCTTATCTTCTTCGATCAGATTTGACCAAATAGCAGCACCTGCGCGTGGATCAAGGTCATGATTGACCAAACTATCGAAGCCTCGGGCGTCCGCTTCCCGCTCTTGATCGCGGTTGAAGGAGAAAAGAGATCCGAGTGCGATAAGCGCCGCCAAATCGCCAGCGATCCCGACCCCCGCACCGGCGGCAACCAGTGAGAAAAATGCCAAAAAGTTAGCGGTGTTCTTGGCCTTTCGGAACCGCTCAAGCGTATGACGTTCCAAGTAATGGCCAATCTCGTGGCCAAGAACAAATGCCAGTTGTGCTTCATTCTCGGCACGCAACAAAAGCCCGGTCCAAACATGCATCATCCCGTTCGGGTACATAGACGCGTTGAAATGAGGAATATCGAGAATATAGACCCGGATGGATTTACAATGGGGACCGGCCAAACGGCAAGTGAGCATACGCACGTAATTGTTGAGCGCTTCGTCCTTCACCAATAACGGGGAACGCCGTGTACTTTTTTCCGCGTTCTCCACCATCATCCACAGACCGCCTTCGTCACTTTTAGCGTCAGGCGTATATCCTGGTGTCTTGTCGATGGCTTCGACAGCCAGAACGGCAGCCGAGTGACCGAATGCAATAACCGGGATCAGCAGGTAGATAAGCGCGGCAAAGCCGACCCTAGACATCACAAAGGCAGATCTTCATAGAGATTGCGCACCACTTTCTTTGCAGGGTCTTCCGTGCGCAGGTCGCCAGCTGTGCTAACTAAGCGATTAAACCAAACGATTTGGCCCGTCTTGAGATCGACCAAGGATGTGAAGGCAACTTGGGTTCCGCCTTGAATGCCCACGCCAAGAACAGCTGCCCCCACCATCATGAATGCGCGGCCAGCCGACGTATAACTGTCTTGGACAAAGAGAAACAATCCATAATCCGAGTCAAACTCGTCGCGGATCGCATTTGATCCCGGCCCTAAACTCCAATCGAGTGCTTTGCCCTTATTCGGGAGTTGCCCACCAGCACCGTAAAGATGCAGCAAGATCGAACGTCCTACCGCCGAATGAAGCTTTGCCACTTGCACAGATCGTGGACTGGCAAGATTGTCCGCCTTCGCAAAATCAATCCCTTTTTCGCTCAGCAGAAGAGCCGTTTCCTGATCAATCAACTGTTTGGCTTGCTGCGTCCAATCCGCACGCGGCTCGAACAATCCAGCCGCTGTAAGCGAACCAAGTGTCACATCCGGTTCGATCAAAACGATGCGCTTGTTAGCATTGGACGACCAAGAAAAATCCGCCTCTTCAGCGGTTTTGACGTTTGTCGTCGTGCAGGCCGCAAGCAAAAACCCCAGGCAAACAAAGCTTGCCAGTCTGCGGAAAAAAATATCCACAAGCATCTCCCCCAACTAAAACAATTCTTTGGCATGGAGGATAAGCCACCCAGCCCCCTAACCCATGCCTGTACTCATTGGGAATCTGCCCGACTCGCGTGCATAAATCAATGCGTGTGTTCGAGAGACGCTACCTAACTTTTGAGGTAGTCAATCCCACAACAAGGGCGCACAGAAGAATTCTGTCTCTCGTGGCAAAACAGATCACAAATTTGGCGCCGTGAGAGAGCCTGTGCCTTCCGTAAACCCGATGAATGTGGCTGGGCCTTCCGGCGGGAATGCCCCCGACAAGTCGCCGGGAATGCCGTGCAGGTCCATCACCACCTCACCTTCGGCCCCGCCCCATTTGCCGGTGCCGGATTTGAAGGTGATACGGCCCTTGTCTTGCTCACCTTCCATATACCAATCAATATCCGCCAGCAGCGTATCGCCGTCCAGGTCCTGAAACTCGCAATGGCCAAAGCCGTTTGGCACGGCGCCATCACGCGTGATGTCGTCGACACCGGCAATATCCACCTTGAGATAGATCTTCCGCTCTTGGTCAAGGGTCAGGCGAACAGCCCCTTTTGTGATGTAGGTAAAAGCGGACAGTTCATGATTTTTGCGCACGGGTGCGCCCCAATCGGCAACGCCGCCGCTTTCGAACAACACTGTGTATGTGGTCATCGTGTTCCTCCGTGTACAGGCGATGTGGCCAAGACAAGTTTTGTCAGCGCGACGAGGGACGACGCGGCCCACACCCCTTCGAGAATGACGAATGGCAAGAAGTCGATCATGTAAGACGACAGACAGGCGAGCCCGGCGCCCACGAAATTCAACGATAGATAGATCCAGCCCGCCGGGTCCAGCCGATTGAGTTGGAGCATCAAAAAGGCGCCAAGCAACAGGCCCACACCGATGGCCCCCACCCATTCAGCCGGTGTAATCATTGGGCCGCCCCATCGGACAGCCGGTCGAGGATCCAGCTATGGTGTTCCCAAATCGCGCGCTCCAAATGGCTTAGGCGGCCGGATATCGCCTGGTTGCTTTGCAGCCCTTTCTGGGCGCCTTCACAGGCAGAAATATCTTCCTCGTGAATGACGCGGCCCATGGCAATCGTGCCGTCCAAGATCTCCGCAAAATCCGGATCATCTTTGATCCCGGGCGGCAGCAAGAAAAAGATTTTCAGGTTGAAATTGTCGACCGCCTTCACTTCCAGCTGATACCACGCCACATAGTCCGGCAGCACCGCAAACAGATGATTTGGATACAGATTAAAAACACTAAAGAGTCGTAGCTGATCGTCCGACAGCCCGCTGACCCGGCGGAAGACCGGCTCGATCTCGGAACCGTCATGGGTCGGGATGCGCAGTACGGAATAGGGTTCCGTCACTTCATCCACATAGGTCATTTTGGCGGGGTATGGCTTTTCGAAGGTTTCCGAATGGATGGCCAAATGGTGGTAGCCTTCCATGAAATTGTCGACCAGCACCTTCCAATTAAAAGGCGAGTCAAATTCGATAGGACCGATGACATCCATCTCGCCGATTTTCCACGGCGCCAATTCTGCGTTCAGGCTCGGCACGCGCGGGGCCAAAGGAGCCGCGTCCGGGTTCATCGACACGAAAATCCACCCCTGCCAAATCTCCAATGCATAAGACGGCAAACGGCACTTCTTGGGATCAAAATCTTTCGCCCCTTCCATCAAGGGCGCCCCCATGAGCTGACCATCCAGCGCATAGGTCCAACGATGATACGGGCAGCTCAGCGTGTTCGTGTTGCCCGCTCCTTCGATCACCGGCATCCAACGGTGACGGCAAACAGCGGACAATGCATGCACCTGCCCGTCGCGGGCACGGGTGACCACCACCGGCTCCCCAAACAATTCGGTGGTGAAGTAATCGCCCGGCTGGCGGATCTGGCTCACATGGCCGACACACAGCCATTCTTTCTTGAAGATCTGCTCAACTTCCTGAGCGAACAGCCCCGGATCCGTGAAAAAGGCCGGGGGCAATGTGTGCGCCTGATCCGCCGAGGGACCAACCACGTGACGCGCTTCCTCCAAAATCTTATGGCGGGATGCTGAAGGATGCACCGCAAGCGTTGCCTGAGACATCGTCAACTCCTTTTCTATCATTCGGTAGAAATATAATTCTACCGATCGGTCGAAATTGTCAACAGAAAAATGAATCTGGCCCTAGTTCATTGATTATGAAGCACTTTTGACAAGGCCGAGCCCTTCGTCGCGCCGCCCGGAGAGATTTTCCGGCGCACTCAAAAGAGCTCGGAGGCCGAAATCCGCCACATAGGCGGCTACATCATCCGGCGAGCGGCCACTGCCCGGCATCCAGCTGACGGCAAACTCGTCCAAGCTCAAGACCGTCCGGGCCGCCATACCGGCATCCGTATCGGCGAACTCGCCTTGGGCGATTCCCTGGCGAACAGTCTCTTCAATCCATGTCAGCAAGACATCGCGCTGGTCCCAGAAAAACTGGAACTGGGGCGCCCGCGTTTCGGCCACGGTCAGCATCCAAGAATAATCATAAGGCGCCAGGCAGAGCTGCCGTGTATCCACATAAAGATAGGCCCACAACTTCGCCGCGGGCGTTCCGGAAAGAGATTCAAACCGCTGGATCAGGTGTAGCGGTGGCGCCATCACATCTTCGATCATAGTGACCAGGATGTCGTCTTTGCTTTTGAAATAATAATAAAGAGAGGCTTTCCGAAGCCCCGCCTCTTCGCCGATCTCACGCAGCGACGCCCCGGCAAAACCCTTTGCGCGGAAAACCTTGCCGGCGGCCATTAGAATGTCACGGCGCGAGTCACCGCTGGCCCCCTTCCCGCTGGCGCGTGGACGGCCGACGGAAGCAATTTCGCCTGACGTTTTCGAACCTTGTGCCATATCTCATTTGATAATTTCTACCGAACGTAAGATATAGTTGGATTCGATTATCAAATCAAAATTGGACTGCGATCGATCAGGTCGCTGACGTCCTGCGTTCCGTTGCCTGGCGCCCCTGCCTCACCGCGAGACTGCGCATCAACACATAAAATACCGGCGTCAAAAGAAGACCGAAGAACGTCACGCCAAGCATGCCACTAAAGACAGTAATGCCCAGCGCCTGGCGCATTTCGGCACCCGCTCCGCTGGCGACAACCAAAGGCACAACGCCCAGGATGAAAGCGAAAGAGGTCATTAAGATCGGACGAAGGCGCAGCTTTGCTGCCTCGACCGCAGCGGCAAAACGATCTCGGCCCTCATCTTCCTGCGACTTGGCGAATTCAACGATCAGAATGGCATTCTTGCACGCCAAGCCGATCAATACGACAAAACCGATCTGCACAAGGATGTTATTGTCCAATCCAACAAGCGCTATGCCCGAAATCGCAGAGAGTAAGCACATAGGCACAATCAGGATCACTGATGCCGGTAGCAGCCAGCTTTCGTACTGCCCGGCCAATAAGAGGAATACGAACAGCACTGCAAGGACAAAAACCAATGCAGCTGTATTACCGGCTTGCTTTTGTTGGAAGGCGAGCTCGGTCCACTCATAAGACAGGCCGTCGGGCAGTTCCTCCGCCAGTTCTTCCATGGCGGCGATCGCCTGCCCTGAGCTAAAGCCCGGCAACGTATCGCCATTTATTGCTGCCGCAGGATACAGATTGAATCGCGGCTGCCGATATGGGCCGGACGTATCGGCCAATGTTGCCACGGAACCAATCGGCACAACGTCCCCATTGGCGTTGCTTGTCCGCAACCGCAATATGTCGTCTTCCGTAAGCCGGAATGGGGCATCCGCTTGCGCGGTGACACGATATGTCCGGCCAAGGTAGTTGAAGTCATTTACAAATGCCGACCCGAAATACACTTCGAGCGCACTGAAAACATTCTCCACGGGAACGTTTAACTTCTCGGCGCGCGTGCGATCTATATCGAGATAAATCTGCGGTGTGTTGGTTTCATAAAACGAAAAGACACCCACAAGGCCGGGCATTTGGTTCGCACGCTGCGCCATGTCGAACACCGCCTGATCAAGCACCTCAATGCCGCGGCCTCGGCGGTCTTGGATCATCATTTTGAAACCGCCCGCATTTCCGATCCCGCGAACAGGAGGCGGCGGCAAGACGACAATGAATGCCTCGTCGATCGCCGATAGTTTCTGCCTTACCTCATTCATGAGCGAGGCATAATCGACGCCAAGTGCTCCGCGTTCGGAGAAATCGACAAGAGTCGGAAAAACTGCGCCAGCGTTCGGCGCATTTGTAAACGTCGCACCGGAGAAGCCCGCAAAACCAACAGCATGCTCGATCCCATTGGTTTCAAGCAAAATATCAACGACACGGTCCAGTACGTCATCCGTACGGGACAAAGACGCACCGGACGGAAGCTGGATCGAGACAATAAAATAGCCTTGGTCCTGCGCTGGGATAAAGCCGCCCGGCACCCGATTGAATTGGAAGGCCGTCAATAGGATGAGGCCGCCATAGACCACCAGGACGATCGCGCCCATCCGAACCAATTTGGTGACCCAGCCGCCGTAGATCTCGGATAGTCTCGAAAGCCCCCTATTGAACTGATCGAAAAACCAAGCAAGCGCACCTGTGGATCCGCCACCGCTTTGCCCATCTCGCGCGCTTAACAATACAGCAGAAAGGGCTGGGCTCAGCGTCAACGAGACGAATGTGGAAATCAGCGTAGCGATCGCAATCGTGATGGCAAACTGCCGGTAAAACGCGCCTGAGATACCTTCGATAAAGGCGGTGGGAAGGAAAACGGCGACAAGAACAAGCGAGGTGGCAACAAGAGCACCGCCCACTTCATCCATTGTTTCATGAGCGGCTTGTTTCGGTGTTCGGCCCTCACCCAACTTCCGGGCAATATTTTCCACCACAATGATCGCATCATCAACGACGATGCCAATCGCAAGCACCAATCCGAAAAGCGACAAATTGTTGAGCGAGAATCCCAGCGCACCTAGGACGGAGAATGTCCCAATCAACGAAACGGGGATTGCGACGATCGGGATAATCGATGCGCGCCAACTTTGAAGGAACAGGATGATCACCAAGACCACAAGCAACACCGCTTCAAAAAGTGTACGGATCACTTCATCGATGGACTGTTGAACGAATTCGGTCGGGTTGTAGACGATACTGTGCTCCAGACCGTCCGGAAAGTCCGTCGCAAAATCATCCATCTGGCGGATTATTGCGTCGGCGGTTTGAAGCGCGTTCGAACCAGGCCTTTGAAAAATCAGCAGAGCGACGGCAGGCTTGCCATCCAGATAACTCGCGTTGACATAATCCTGCGCTCCAAGTTCAACGCGCCCCACATCCCGAACGCGCACCACCCGGCCGTCTTCCTCTGCTTTGACGACCAGATTGCCAAATTCCTCCGGCTCGGAAAGGCGTCCCTGTGTTTGAATGCCGATTTGAAATGCACCTGGCGCCGGATTCGGCGGTTCGTTCAATGTACCAGAGGCAACCTGAACATTTTGACCACGCAAAGATGCAACGACCTGTTCAGCGGTCAGCCCAACGGAAGCCACCAAATCAGGATCCAGCCAAACGCGCATGGCGTACTCGCTTGCGCCGAAAACCTGGATCTGGCCAACACCGTCAATTCGCGCCAAAGCATCTCTAATTTGCAATACAGCATAGTTGGAAATGTAAAGCTGATCATACGTCTCGTCTGGCGAGAGCAAATGGACGACCATCATCAGGTCCGGCGAGTTTTTGCGCGTCACAACGCCCAGCCGCCGCACGGCTTCCGGCAATCGTGGTTCGGCAATCGATACCCGATTTTGAACCAGCACCTGCGCAAGATCCAGATCGGTCCCCAGCTCGAAGGTGATCGTAAGCGTCATCCGGCCGTCGCCCGTGGATTGGGACTCCATGTAAAGCATGCCTTCGACGCCGTTGATTTCTTGCTCCAACGGAGTTGCAACGGTTTGAGAAACCGTTTCGGCGCTGGCCCCGGGATAGGTCGCGCTTACCTGTATGGTCGGCGGCGCAACTTCTGGATACTGAGTAACGGGCAATGCAAAATAGGCAATAGCGCCGACGATGGTTATAAGGATCGACAACACTGCGGCTAATATGGGCCGCTCGATAAAGGTGTGCGTAAAGCCCATCTAGTCAGCCGCCGGCTGCTGGTTGCAAACGCTCAATCGTGTCAGCCATCGCGGTCACTTCCACCCCCGCGCGCACGCGTTGGACGCCGCCGATGATGACACGTTCGTCACCGTTTAGCCCATTACGGATAACGCGCAGGCCGTTGATTATTGGCCCCAACGTAATCCAGCGGCGCTCCACCATGCTCTCCTCGTCGACGACATAAACGAACTTGCGTGATTGATCCGTACCAATCACGTCATCGGGAACAAGAACGGCTTCGTAGGCCCCACTTCCTAGAAGACGAATGCGTCCAAACTGCCCCGGCTGTAGAAAATCGTCCGGATTGGCGATAACCGCCCGCCCCTCCAGCGTGCCGGAACTCTGGTCAAGACGGTTTTCCACAAAGTCCATCGTCCCTTCGCGGGTAAATTCCGTTTCATCCAGCAACCGAACCTTTACCGGGTTCGCCGCATCTCGTGACGTCGTCCGCGTTCCCGCTGCGTTGGCCCGGGTGTATTTCAAGAATGCCGTCTCACTGACCTCGAAATAGAAATGCATTGGGTCAATAGAAACGATGGTTGTCAGTACGGTCGCGTCCGCTGCCCCGCCGCTCACCAGATTGCCGACCGACACGAGATTCCGGCTGACCCGTCCCGCAATCGGCGCTTTGATTTCCGTGAATTCCAGATTGAGTTCCGCGTTTGCCAGTGCAGCCTCTGCCGCTTGAACGCGGGCCTGAGCCGACCGAAGAGTGGCGACGCGTTCATCCTGATCCTCGACCGAAATTGCCCGTGTGCGACGCAATTCTGCACCGCGTGCAACGGCCTTATCAGCGAGGTCTACCTGCGCCTTGGCATCTTCCAACTCTGCTTGCGATTGCTTCAGTGCGTTGTCAAACGGGCGCTGGTCGATCACGAAGAGCGGAGCGCCCTTCTCGACGATCTGCCCGTCCTCAAAACTGACTTCTTTTAAATACCCGCTAACCCGGGCACGAACTTCGACAAATTCGACCGCGTCGAACCGGCCTGTATATTCGTCCCATTCCACCACTTCCTCGACAATGGGCGTGGCGACGCGAACCGGCGGCGGGCCATTTGGCGCCATGCCGTTGTCATCAGGGCCACAGGCGGCGAGCACCAATGAAGCGCAACAAATGACTGCACATCGAAGAAACAACTCTGGGAACGAGAATACTTCCGCCATAAAGATTGATGATTTCAGATAGTCAACCCAAAGTGAAGCCGAAAAAGGTGTGGTTGAATTCGATCTAGGGTAGACTGTAAAGAAGTCAATCTGATGACGCGGTGTGGGGTTGCCGCGCATCAAAGCTCGAAGATAACGGGCGACAAAAAGAAAAGACATCAGAGGTCGGAGGGAGGCCCATGCAGATCAATGGAATCGCGCATATTTATTTGACGGTTCAGAACTTTAAACGGTGTTTGCCGTTTTACCGAAAGCTGCTCGACTTTTGGGAAATGAAGTGTCTGATTGAAACAGACGATCTTTATTATTGCATCGGGGGACGCACGGGCATCGGCATCCGCGCCGCCAGCGACGAGCATAAATACACACCGTTCGATCAATATCGCGCAGGCCTGCATCATATCTGTATTCGGGCAAGGGCACGCGAGGACGTGGATGAGCTTTATGAATTCGTCAAGGAACTGGGCGCGACCATTGTTCATCCGCCTCAAGACGATGATTGGGCCCCGGGCTATTATTCCGTGCTGTTTGAAGATCCCGATGGCCTGCGCATCGAAATGAACTTTGTGCCGGGCAAAGGCAACTTAGACCCATCCGTCCAACTGCCGCTGCCGGATCAACAACAATCCAAGCTCAGCGAACCTTGAGCACCTCATTCAAGTCATTTGGTTTGCGACGTCCTGTAAATGGGCGCTAGTAAACCGCCAGGCTCTGCACGTCGAAGCGGTCTCCAGACCGAAATGTGGATAGGCGCGGCATGTTGGCCGCTATCCGTCGATTGCCAAATAAGCAGCCGTCAATTCAGTAAGTTCATTAATCAGGTCTGTAAATTCTGATCGATGCGTTTCTAGATAATCGTCCTGGTTCTCGGCAGTTGCCTGCCCAGACAGCAATGTGTCTCGAAACGTCGCCATTGCCACCCTCAATATGAACTTACAGCGTTTCCTGAGTTCTTTCTGGTCATAGGTCGATGTCTTCAGCAGATCACCGAACCAATCGGCTGTGAAAGATCTCGCCGCGACCATAAACTCAAAAGATTGCGGATCGTCCAAAGCGTTAGCAGCTTTCATGGGGTGCATATGATCAAGCGTAAACTGCAGCGTACTTTTATGGAGATTGGTAATCAATTGCCGATCGGTCAGATGAGGCGCAAACTGTTTTGCGTCAAGGACCGGTTTGTTCAACTTTTACTCCTAACTCGGTACAGTACTCATGAGATCACTTTTCGCTGCCTAAAACTGCGCATTGAGCCATATGGCGGCATCTCTCACGTCGAAAATCATCGACACACCATATACGACAAACATCACGCAGGCCCAAATGCCATAAGCAGATGGGAGCTTGATCTCGGAACGATAGTGGTAGAGCGCATAGATCGCCGGTGACCAAAAGACGATATGCCCGAGCGAGACCAAGCCGCCCTGGACAACAAACGCATCCGTTACTTCCACTATCGTTAGCCACAAATGGCTGCAGAAAAAACCGCCCAGCACCCATCTGGCCGCAACGTGATTCCGTACGAAGAACACCGATGCGAGATTGGCCGGTAACAACACGCCCAACAACCAAACACCCAACCAGATGGGCAAGGTCAGGCGCGTCTCCATGTTCCACGCTTCAAGGGCGTAGGACGCCTCCGCCTGGGCGACACTCATCGCCGTAACGCCCAACACCATGAAACAAAAGCAAGCAGCGTGCGCCAGTCTCGAATGTGTCACTTTGTGCCCCCCTTACTTCATATCGTCTCTAGCGCGAGACCAGACGAAAAAACCAAAAGTCTTCAGCGATCTCATCAGGATTCGCAGTTACATTCTTAGCGGCGCGCGCGCGCCAGACGCGATCGATCTCATCCGGGCCCATCACCCGTGTTGCTGTGACATTGTAAATCTTGCCAAGTACGCGATACCTCACATTGGGTTCAGCAATGAGTTGTTGCGACCAATACCTGCCGGAACACGAACTGCAACCGACATAGAGCTGACCATCCGAGACAATGCAGGTGACGGTTATTGTGCGCGGCTCCGGAACTTGTGTTTCCAAATACCCAAAAGGCTCGGCGGCGGCGAACGACCAATCACTGACCGGCTCATCGGCAATTTCTCCCGACAGAGCACCGCCAGGTATGGGACTCATCGGAGATAGCAACACCGCAACGACGGCTATGGTGACAATCGCCAGCAAAGAGAGGAGGACACGTTTCATGTCGATCACCCCGATTGCGCACTGGGTGAACGTCCGAGCGCTGCCAAACTGTGAAACTGGGAATTGTGGAAAACCAGAGGTGTCTGAGCGGGCCGTGCGTGCAGGGCTTCTATTCGTAACAGCACGATCGTGTGGTCCCCGGCATCAATCTCGTTATACAGCGAACAGTCCAACCAGGCCGTTGCGTCATGGAGCAAAACGGCCCCTTCAGGGGTGACGCTAAAATCAAGCCCGTCAAAACCCTGGTCTGGTTTTGCGGTCAGCTGACGGCACACCTGTTGCTGTTTGTCTCCGAGGAAACTCACGCCTAAGCGATCCATGATACGCAGCGACGCCCAGCGGCGCGATCCCTTCATGATACAGATCGACACGAGGGGCGGTTCTAGTGACACAGAGGTGAATGAGCTGACCAACAGGCCAACGGGCTCTTCATCCGCAACAGCGCACACCGCAGCAACCCCGCTTGGGAAGCAAGCGAAGGCCCGCCGAAGCAACGAGGAATCCACCGTCGGTTCAAGCGTGCAGGGCGAGTTTGCACTCATGATATTAGAACCTCTTGTCAAATGATCCGGGAGCGGAACGCCCCCGTTATAGGAATGGTCGGCGTTATGCGGGGGCCACGCCATCCGGCGGCCAGGCCGCAATGCTCTCCTCAAGCGGCACGGCCAGGGTGGTGAGGATCTCAGAGATCATATTCCAGACCCCGATGGTGGCGACAACGTCGATCAGTTCTGGTTCCGTTGGAAAATGCTTCACACAGTCGTCCCACGTTTCCTGAGAAATCGTACCGTTTGCAAGTGTCTCGTCGGTGGCTCGAAATATGGTCCTTTCAATGGGCGACCAATGATCGTGCGCTTCCCAATCCTTCATGGCGAGCATGTCGCTTTCCTCGACGCCATCCAATTTCGCGAAGTTCCAGTGGTGCGACCACTCGTAGACGCCCTTCTTTAACCAACCGATCCGCATAATGACCAGTTCACGCAGCCGGGGATTCAGGGTGCTCTCTGCCAACAGCATTTCGACCATCTGGTTTATCAGTTGCCCGAACCGCGGCTGGCGAAGCAGGACACGATAAATCGAAGCTGCGGCTTTCTCCTCCGCAATCCCGGCCTGCCGGACGCATTTTATCGTTTCTTCAATCGATAAGGGCTCAATGCGAGGCTTTGTCATGGGTTACACCATCATGCTTTGGATCGGTTGATCTAAAAGGGTGCGACCGTAATCGGCATATCTGGCCTCGCGATCGAAGAGCACATGGTTTGATCCCGTTGAGATGTCTCTGAGCGCCCGTTGTATCGGGCTGTCCAGTTTGGCGCCGCTGGCACCTGTTACTGATACAATGTCCTGGACGGCGCCCCGGCACATGAAAATGGCGTGCGACATGCGCGATAGCCAGCTGCCCCTCATATCTTGTGTGGCGTCGATTCGGTATTCCATCACTTCGCGCAGTACATCCCGCAACACCAGTTCCGCGGCGTTGATCGTGAGTGCGGCGGCTGCAACGACAGATGGCTTTCCTTCGTCTTTAATAGTACCGCCGGCACGGAGCTGGTTCGCCGCGATTTTTGCCTTGGTCTGCGTTTGGTATTCCTCAAGCGCGCATTGTGCTGCACCGAGCATGGAAAGGGCGGAGGCAAAACCCAAAATTGGGATCAATGGGGTGCGATAGAGCGGGCCATCGTGAATCTGTTGCGCTGTCGTCGCGTTGGTCAAATCGAACATTGCAACTGTGCGGTTCTCAGGCACGAACACATCGTCGACCTTGATATCGTAGGATCCCGTTGAGCACATGCCAGCCACATGCCAGGTATCGATCGCTTCAACCTCTTCCCGGGGCATGGCAAAGAAGCGCGGTGCCGGGAGGCCATCTTCGGTCTGCATGAGCGCGCCGACCAAAACCCAATCGGCATGAACGATGCCTGTGCCCCACTGCCACCGGCCGCTAATACGGTAACCGCCTTCGACTTTTTCAGCCTTGCCGCCCCCCATGTTCAGTGTCGCCGGAGCGAGTACATATGACTGATTGGAAAATAACTCCTTTTGGAACTCTTCTGGGAAACCGCAGAACCAGAAGGCGTGCTCCAAATAGAAAGACACAAGCCACCCCATCGACGCGTCCGCCCGCGACAGGATTAGGGACACCTCAAAAAACGTGTCGATGTCTGCTTCATGGCCGCCGTAACGTTTTGGGACCAAAAGGGAAAAGAGGCCCGCTTCACGGATGGCGTCGATGACTTCGTCCAAAGGCCTGCGGGCAATCTCTGCCTCGCGCGCTTTCTCACGCAGCAATGGTGCGAGTTTTTCCGCCGCCGCGATCAAGTCCGCGGGTTCAAGCTGAGTGTTCAACACTTTGTTCTCATTCAATTCCGCTGCTGCTAGGTGAGTACTTGACATCTTGTTCTCCTTTTCGCTTCTGCTGCGGACTAATCCGCAAGCGGATTATTAATGCATCTCTAGGGGTTCGCTTATTATCTGCGCGGCCTCTTCGGCGGGAATGCCGAGGACGCGCAGTACTAATTCCGCCGTCAAGTCGGCTGTTTCAACTGCGTCCGCGCCTTCATTGAGGGCTGTGATCATTCCGACAAATGCGCCGTTTATGAAGTTCACCGTTGCCGGAAGGTCTGAGACATTAAATCGGCCGCTCTTGAGGCCATTCCTGATGTCTTCAGCAGGCGGTGTACCCATTTGTGCGACCAACTCGCTAAATGATGTTCCCGAGCTGGCATACCAGCTCCACAGTGGATCTTCGGCAATCGCCCGGACAAGGACACGCATGCCCAGAGCCATGCGCAGCGCTGGATCCGTTGCACCATGTGCCGCCCGGTCGACCCGCATATGGACTTGGTTCGACAGGTTTTCGATCAGCGGCCGCAGCACGTCGCCCTTCGTTTTGAAGTGAAGGTAGAAAGTGCCATGGCCCACATCGGCGGCCTCGGTGATGTCCTGAATGGTGACCTCATCGACACCCCGGTCCCGCATCAGCCGTTCAGCAGCCTCCACGATCCGCGCTTTGGTCGATGCCTTGCGACGCTCAAAGCGCGTCATTTCTTGTTCACTGGTGTTTTCATTGTTCATGGGGGCATTATGACTATAGTCAGTTATAAATCAATACCAAAAATGACTAATGTCAGTTATCTATAATTTTAGCTCTGATGGAAGTCATTTTGGGAACAAAAAGTCCTTGATTTAAGCCAATTTCTGGCGCCGCCGCCCCTTAAAGACGCAATGGGGCGGCTTGAACCAGTTCCAGCCGAACCGAGGTAATCATGCCTTTCTGGCCATTGCCGCTTCGCCGGGAGTTCGCAAAGGTCACGCAAGACGCGGCCAGGCGGGATGACCCGGATCACGAGATGACCTCAATTTTTTGAAAAGATTGGCCGCTATAAGGAAGCGCTATGCCGCATCGTTGGCGTATTCTCCACAGGGATGCCGCCAGCTCGTTGCGGATTTAATCCGCCGCATCATCGTCTGGCGCTGATCAGCCAGCTATAGCGTTTCCAGGTGAAGTGGAATCCGGTTCACCGTCCGGAAACGCGCAAAACTGAGAATCTGGAGCCGTTTTGTGTTTCAATCAAAACCAAAACGGCTCTAGACGCCATATCCGCTGACTGTCTCGGTCGAAATCGGTCATGGGTCCCCGCCAGCCTGGTGGCCCGAACCATGCGCCTCTGCCTCAGCCTGGATGCGCGCGAGCATGCTGAAGAGACCATTTGTCCGGTTCGGCGAGAGATGTTGTGCCAGACCGATCTCTTCGATGAATGCGGGCGTTGCGGTCTGAATCTCATCAGGCGTGCGTCCCGAATAGACCTTTAGCAACAGTGCGATGAGACCCGAGACGATTGCCGCATCGCTTGTCGCTTGAAAGAACAGCCGCCCTTGCCGAACCTCGGCGAGGAACCAAACCTTGGCCTGGCAACCATGTAAGCGGTTGGCCTCGATCTGCTGGTCTTCCGGAAAAGGCGGCAGTTCTCGCCCCATCTGGATCAAGTACTGGTAACGCTCCGTCCAATCGTCCAGGTACTGAAAGTCTTCGACGATGGCCTGCTGGATATCGGTAATGGTCTCTGCCGGCGCAGCGCTGTTATCAAGGTTAGTGATCATCAGCCTGTCCTCCGCCAGAGCGGACCTTCGGGGGTTGGACGTTGTTGATCTCGAACATCTTCAGTGTGCCGATCTTTCCGGTTCAAGCCGCGCCGGCCGCGATGCAGCTCCCGCGGCAGCTGGGATTGGTACAGGGCCAGGGCTGACGCGCCATGATTTTATCCCTACTTGTCATCAATGTGCGCAACGTTATGACGTAGCGCACATTGATGACAAGATCCAATCTCCACTGTTCGCCGGGAGTGGCAAGAAATATCCCGGTGTCATCGTAAGCCCCAGGAGTGATCCGCATGAGCATTAACCTCACCAGTCCAGAAGTATCAAGCCGCTTCGCCGAACGCGTATCAGCCGAGCAAGTCAAAGAAGGCGTCGCTTTGGCGCCGTAGTTCGGCGCCGACGGACTTATCCCACGTATCACGACGGAAGCTGAAACGGGCAAGATGCTGATGCTAGGCGACATGAATAGCGAGGCGCGTGTTTACGGAGCCAGGAAAAACCTTCGACCCGGAAGCCGTCTACGGCGATGCGATCGCGCGGCTTCCGCTAGGAGCAGTACTCCGCGATGTTCACAGACAAAAGGAAAACACCTTTCGGTGACATATTAACCTCGAAGAGAACGTCTAAGGTGACGCTCTGGAAGAGAAAGTAAATTCCACCCCTCACCGGTTGCAAAAAGTGTTTTCACCATGATGAAACAGCACCTCGATTCAGCTGGCGTCAGCCACATGGAAGCAGTACGGTTGCTCAAATTCACTAAGGGAGATTAGGAATGCGCGCGGCGGTATTTACGGGGCCCGACGCCCCTCTATCCATCCAGGATATTGACGAACCAAAGATCGACGACGACGAAATACTGGTCCGCGTATCGCATTGTGGCATCTGTGGTACGGATATTCATGCGTCGAGAGAAGGCCCCTTTATGGCACCCCCGAATACGGTTTTCGGTCACGAGTTCTCGGGCGAAATCGTTGAGTTGGGCACCGCACTGAAGGGGGGAACGTTCTCGGTCGGTGACCGTGTGACGTCACTGCCCTTCATAAAGGGCGAGACCATCGGTCTGGGAGCCGTTACCGGCGCTTACGCTGAATTCGTGAAGGTCGATCCCGCGAGTGTGGTGCAGATTCCATCGGAATTGAATAACCAAAACGCAGCGCTTGTGGAACCTCTGGCGGTCGGGCTGCATTCCGTCAAGATGGCGGAAGGCGTTAGCGAAAAAAACGTCCTTATCATCGGCGCCGGCCCGATTGGGCTGGCCTGTGCCATATGGTGCCGTTTCTTCGGTGCACGGAGCATCGTGATCAGCGAGATGTCGCCGGCCCGCATCAATATGGCCAATACTTTAGGCTTCAATGACATTGTCGACCCAAGCGGGGACGTGCAAGCCCAATTTGCGAACATCACTGCAGGCGAGCCTGACATTCAGTTCGAATGCGTCGGTGCCCCGGGTATTCTCCAGCAATGTATCGAACGCGCCCCAAATCGTGGCATCATTATGGGCATTGGTGTTTGCGACCATCCGGACAACATCATGCCGCTCGCAGCCCTGACGAAAGAACTCAGACTCCAGTGGGCGTTGGCCTATGACAAAGAGGACTGGGACTTCACCATAAAAATGATGGTGGACGGTCGTGTTGATGGCTCTGCGATGATTACCAATGTGGTGTCGCTCGATGAACTGCCGGATATCTTTGAATCGCTCCGATCGCCGACCGATCAGTGTAAAGTTATCATTGACCTGATGCGCTGAGTGCGGCCCGCAAGCGGCGGCCGAGATACAGAACATCGGTCGCTTCGTAAGACGGCAAACTATTGCGGTTGCGTGCCATCACAATGAGCCGCAATAGACTGACTCTCGTTAGAAAGACTGGATGCGGGAAACAAAGCGATTAAACGCCTCTTCAAAATGCCGCAGAGAGGCCTTCTTGGACACATTGATATTCTTCGAAATGTGAAGAGACGCGTGCCCGATACAAAACGCCAACACATCCAGTGTCAGATCATGCAGGTCCTCTGGCGGTAGGTTTTCAGTGGTGAGGCAGTCTTCGATGGCTTGTTGAAGCATCTTGAATGTCGGTGCCGAGGCGGTGCGGATGGTTTTTGGATCCAAAGTGTTTCTTGGATTTGCCGCCGACAAAAACAACAATTCGAAATGCTTGGGTTTTTCCAGCGCGAATTTTATGAACCCATGAGCAAGGCGCTTCAGTTGATCAAGGGGGGCAAAATTCCCAAGCGTTCTCTCTAAATAGATTTCAAAAATCGAGAAGGCTTCGAAAAGAAGAGCTTCTTCCAAATGCGCCTTGTCCGGAAAATGCCGGTAAATGGCCATCGGCGTCAGATTGGCTTTGGTCGCAACTTTTCGAATGGACACGGCATGGGCGCCTTCTGTTTCTGTCAAGGATATGACTTCATCAAGAATGCGTTGTCGCGTTGCGTCCCCCTTTTTCACACTATAATTCCTTGTCGGAGTATCTTCTAAGCGTTATTTGTTGCCGCCCGTATTTCTGTCAGCAGATCCTTACCCGTAATCGCCGACGCACAAATCACACCGCCCATCAGAGCGCCGATCACGCCGTCTGTTGTGACATCCTGCCCGCTCAAATAAAGACCGGTAAGAGGTGTGGTGGCCCTCAGCCACATTTTTCTGAATCGTTGAGGCGTGCTCTCAACCCCCATAAAGCCGCCATGCTCTCGCTTGGTGAATGTCTCGTAGGTCAATGGTGTTGATACTTCCGAGACGTCGATTGCCGATCGCACATTTGGAACAAACCGGTCAAGCTCAGCGAGCAACCGCTCCTCAATGTCTTTCTTACGCTCAATATAGCTTGACCCGCGCTTCATCCATTTGGTGCCGGCCCACTGTTTGAAGTGGTCGAAATAGGTATAGGCATACATTTCGATCGTCGATTTGTCCGGGTGGGTTGCGGCCCAGCTTGGGTCTTTCGCCGATGGAAAGGTGATGAACAGCCATGGAAAGGGCTGCATAAAATCTGCCTTATGAGCCGCGAGGTTTCGTTCGAAATCAACGGACGGGTGGGCCCAAATGTTTGCGCTATCAATTCCAAGCTCGGAGGCGCTGGCCTTCAGGCCCAGATTGATCCCCACAAGGGCGTAGGTATCGTCAATCTCTGTCAGTCTTTGTTCAAGAGGGTCCACCACGTCGTTTTCCGTCGCCAAAAGACGGCCAAAGGTGTTTTGCACCCCGGCATTACTCACAATCGTGTTGGCATAGATACATTCGCCCGAGGTCAGCCGCACGCCAATGGCCGTATCGCCCTCAACCAGAATCTTGTCGACTTCCGCGCTGTGGAAAACCGCACCCCCGGCATTTTCGATGATGGGCATCATCGCGTCCGCCAGCACACCGGCACCGCCGATGGGGTAACTGCCACCGTTGAGATAGTGTTTGTTCAGCATACAGTGCATCGCGAACGAACTGCGGTGAGGGGGAGAGCTATAGTCCCCCCAATTCGCGCAAAGAACAGCGATAAGCTCGTTATTGGACGTCAGGTCTTTCAAGACATCTATGGTCAACCTGTCCGAATGGTCATGAAAGGGCAGGCACGCGTCTTGCGCATGGTCCGCTGCGATCCTTTCCGGCAAAGCTTTCTGGGCAAAATACGGACCCGACGATTTAGCGGCGCGGGTGACCAGATCCAAATAAGTATCGATTGCGGTGGCGTCATCCGGAAACCAGCGCTTTAGAGCGGCAGCATATTTCTCTTTGCCTGCGGGAATGTCGTAGATGCGGTCACCCACAACCATCTTGTTGTAGATCTCCGGCAACGGCGCCCATTTTACTTGGTCATCCGTCACGTAGCTGAAAAGACGGCGTGTCATTGTTTTTGGGTGGGCAACGTCACCAATATAGTGAAGTCCTGTGTTCCACCGATAACCGCCACGCGCGTAACTTTGGGTGAGACCGCCGACCACACTGTTTTGTTCCAAGAGCAGAACTGACTGTCCCTGCTTCGCCAGCATCACCCCGGCGGTCATGCCGCCCATGCCGGATCCAATAACTATGGCATCGTAATCGCCTTTGACGCCTTGTTTGGCCCGGTAGGCCTGACCTGTTGTATGCATTGGGCCCCCAAAAGAGTATACGACTGTATACTTTTTTGGGCATGATTGGTCAAGAGCTTGCTTTGAAGCCAAAAACAAACTGTCTGGGTTCGCGCTATTCCAAGATTTGGTCAGATGCGCCCTACAGGGTTTCCAGGTGCAGTGCCAAGATCCGATATTGGCGGTTCACCGCCCAAGGCTTTTGGCGGAAACGCGCAAAACAAAGAGTCTTGAGCCGTCTTACGTTTCAATCAAAACCAAAACGGCTCTAGGACCAGTTTGAAGTCATTTGACCTAGAACTTGACTTTAACATCCGCGCCAAAAGTACGGGGGCGGGCCTGGAAGCCAAGATCAAAGCCCCCACCGGCAAACTCAGAGGGATTGAAGTCAGCGTAATACTCTTCATCGAGAAGATTCTTTGCCCACACCGCGGCACTAAATCTCTCGGTCTCTAGTGTTGCGCGAAGTCCAAGGAGGTGAATGGGATCTCTGACATCCAGATTGTCTATTTGCCAAAACTTCTCACCCTGAAACTCGTAGTCAACCCGGAATATCAGATCCATCTCGCCGGTGACCGGTTGAGAATACTCTCCCCCCAAATTAACGGTCCATTCGGTGGTCTTTGGCGAACGGCTCCCAATAATGCTTGATCTTGGCACACCGGCACTCGCCAGAAAGGCTTCAAGTGCAGGGTTGCCAATGGATTTGATCTCCGAATCAGTAAAGCCGACACCGCCAAACAGGGCCAAATTATCCGACGGGAAGAAGGAGAAATCTGCATCAAAGCCAATGATATCAACCTCTCCCAGGTTGGAAATAATTTGAGAGCCCGTTGTCACATCCACAAAGAAGAACTGAAAATCCTCACTTTCGGAATAGAAGCCAGCAATATTGAACACGCCACGGCCACCGAACAGTTTCGTTTTCGCACCGATTTCGAAGTTCGTGAGCGTTTCATCGTCGAATGTAGGCAGCACCACGCCCGGTGCATTCAAACCGCCAGACCGAAACCCGGTGCTGTAGGTGAAGTACCCCAACACGTCGTCTGTCGCCTGATAGCTCAATGTCACCTTAGGCTGGAAGGAATCGAAGTCTACACGTCGCCCAGATCCCGGCACGCCTGGTATGATCTGATCACGATTGTCTTGGTCATACCGGCCGCCTACCTGCAACGTCAGGTCTTCGGTGATGTCAAACTCTACCTGACCAAAGATAGCCCACGCATCATTATCATTCTCTTCGTTAAGCTGAACGAGCCGGATGCCCGTTTCGAATTGGCCAGGTGTATTGTCCAGATCTACAAACACTCGTGTCAGCAAATCACGCTGTGTGGAAATATAATACCCGCCCAAAATCCAACGGAACCTTTGATCGTCCGGCGACACAAACCGAAGCTCATGGCTTAACAGCTCAACATCTAAATTCTGACCTTGGCCCAAATTAAACCCGCCGAAAATTCCCGAGGGCTGTGTCGGGTTCGAGAAATCCAGGTCTGCCCGGTAGTCCTCAACAATGTCCGTATACCCAACAATGTAACTTGCCGTTGCGAACTGCAGATTGAGGTCAAATTTGGCCGACAACTCAAAGACATTTCCTTCCGTAAACCCTCTAAAGTCCGATGTCGGAGAAAAAATGTCGTTGGATGTACCTGCTCTGAAGAGGGGCACTGTCGGTGTGTTGGCCGTGTTGTTGACGATTGTGTCGTAACTGGATCCGGCTTCGAAATCGTTATAGGCAACACGGAAATCAGCCTCAAAGCTCTCTGAGAAATTGACTTTCAGCTTACCTCGAATGGAAACGTCATGATCCACATCATCAACGTCGTCACCCAGGAAGGTGTTTTCAATCAAACCATCTGTCGAATAGAAACTACCGGCGACGCGGAACAACACTTTGTCTTCAACGATGGGACCACTGATACCTGCTTCAGCTCTATAACCGACGCCGTTCGATATACCCCCGCCAATAAAGCCCTCAAACTCATTCGTCGGCTGTTTCGTCGTAATGTTAATCGCGCCGCCAATCGCGTTACGTCCATACAATGAGCCCTGAGGACCTTTTAAAATTTCGATCTGCTCCACATCAAACAGTGGTTGCTTAAATTGCTTCTGGTTATTTTGAGGAACACCATCAACAATAATCGCAATGGGCGCATCCGCGTTGTTGACCTGCGTGACACCGCGCACAACGACAAAACTATTTAGATAGGTAAATGAGTCGTCAAAAGTCAGATTTGGCGTAAGCCCCACAAAATCTTCTGTTGTTCGTATGCCCGCCGATTCTATCTGGTCTGCTGTAAACGCCTGCACAGATGCCGGTACACTTTGCAATGATTGTTCGCGCAATTGTGCACGAACGATAATTTCATCGATGCCACCTTGCGCCAATGCAGCCCCCGGTATAGCACCGGTTAGCAGTGCAGCGGACATCAAGAGCGATTTTTTTAATCTGTTCTTATGCATGGTCTTTCCCCTTTTTAGACGGCTCAATGCTCAAGGCTTCAGCCCATCGATTTCTATTTCTTCTATCGGCACATAATCAGAATCGAGCCCAAAACATTTTGGATGAATGGATTTCAAAGCTTGCGGTGTACGGAGTTTCTCCGGTGCACCCGTCACGATCACAGTTACCCGTTGGCCAAACCTCAAGGCTTCTACGGGAATTGGTTCGCCCGTTTCTTGATCCGCAACGCTGATCAAGTCGGGAACGATTCCCAGAAGGCGCTCCGCCTTTCTGGCCGAGGTAAATTCGTTCTGAAAAGTGACTTCCATCGCGCCCTTGGAACGATCTTGAGCTTCAATTTTGACCGCCCCTCTCGCAAATCCACCATCTGTCACGCGTTTGACGTCTGTCACTTTTCCGGAAAAAACCGGAACACAGCGGCCATATTGGGGAAGCTGCTCAATGCATGTCACCAAGGTGTCGATTGGTTTGCTCGTTTCCCGTCCTTCCCGAATGGCGGCACCAATCGTAAGCGCCGCCGTCAATGTGTCGGGGACAACCGCATTGCGAAGATCTCTACCAATTGACGGATACCCCGCCAGCACACAACTCAACCCCATCTCGATGACCGCGGAGCGCACCAGCTCTTCGGCTTTGGTCGGTGACTCCGTCTCCACCAGAACCGCGTTTAAGTGCTCGTCAACAGCAATGATCGGACTGATGGGCAGCCCCGCAAAACACATGGTTGTCATTTGAAGTTCTGGAAAGGCCCGCCCCATGCCGTCTGCGTTCAAAACAGGAAGACCAGAACGGGCAGCCGCCACGATTGGGAGCGTGGAATTTATACCGCCAATTTCGGCCGGCATTAACGCATCCGGCCGGCGGCCCAATTTTTCGGAAAGCGCTGTTATTGCAAGATCAAGATCGTCACCACTTGCCGCTTTCTCGACAAGGACAGTCGGCGCCCCGACCATTGCAACAACCACCACAAGTGCGTCGTCCGACATATCATCGATATTGATGATGCGGGGCGCCCCGAATTCCCGGACAGCAGCGTCCGCCATGAGGCGGCCAATATAGGGATCGCCGCCGCCCCCGGTCCCCAAAAACGCCGCGCCACGTGCAAAGTCCTCAAGGTTTTCTTTCGATGCCAGAATTTGTGCGGCCGTCGATCCCTGAAACTCTTTTTCTCGGTGCACTATTGCCATGCCTTAGGTTCCGTTAAATAGATAGGTCGCCAACAACCTTCGCACGCACACGCACAGCACCGCCCGGCACATAAGCCAAGGGTGTTTCCTCAATATCGACAGTGCGGATTGTGTCAGCGCTCGCGCCGGCCTGAACCGCTTTGCGATGTGCATCTTGCACAGCCTCTTCCAAGGCTTGATCGCGCCCAATGTCGTCAAAAGAAAAGACTTTGTCTGTTTCCCCACCGATCTGCGCGATCGCAGCCCCTATCGCGTTAGCAACACTGGCATTTTTTTCCGTAATGGTTTTAGCAACACCGGCAATCTCCTGACCGATCAGTACGACACCACCCCCCACAAGAACCAGCGGCGTCGGATCACCATGGGTCTTGACCCGATCTATTCCATCTGCGACCAGCCGATGAATTTCTTCAACCGCCATTTTGATAAGGCTTTTATCCAGGTGCTTAATTTTGGACGGATCACCAACACGAGCGTAACCGGCAGCGACCGCAATGTCTGTCGCGGTCAATGTGTTCCCACCAAACACAAGGGCTTCCGAAGCGATCTTGTATCCAACCGAAGTTGGACCAATTGATACACCTGCTCCATCTGGGACCACTGTTGAGCCACCACCCAATCCGATTGCCAAAATATCCGGCATCCGAAAATTAGTTCGCACACCGCCAATATCGGAGTTGATCGAAGATTCTCTTGGAAACCCGCCCTTGAGCACACCGATATCTGTCGTTGTGCCGCCAATATCTGCGACGATCGCGTCCTCAACCCCGGACAGATACGCCGCGCCGCGCATGCTATTGGTTGGCCCCGACGCAAATGTAAGCACCGGATATTTTCCAACCAAGTCCGCATTCATCAGGGTGCCGTCATTTTGCGATATATAGAATGGTGCTTTGATACCGGCATTTGCCAAGGCTGTTTTGAAAGCCTCCACCACACCAACAGCAACATCCACAAGCGCTGCATTCAAGATGCCTGCGTTCTCGCGTTCCAGAAGACCAATGCGGCCAATGCGAGACGACAGGGTAACTGATGCATCAGGCAACTCATTCCGCAGAATTTCTGCCGCTCTATTTTCCATCTGGTCGTTCACCGGGGCGAAAACTGCCGAGACAGCAATACTGCGCAGGTTTTTTGCTTTGAAAGATCTTGCGGCAGCGTAGACACTCTTCTCATCGAGGTCCGCACTGACGCTGCCATCATATTGATAGGCGCCCCGAACCATGACGCCATGGTCTCCAATTTTCTCAACCAGCGCAGATGGCCAGTCAGTTAGCGGCGGAATCGCCTTTGCGGCGGGCAGCCCTATCCGCAAAACACCGGTTTGGGACAAATTGCGCCGCTGAACCAACGCATTGGTAAAATGCGTCGTCCCAATCATCACAGCCGCAATGCGGCGCGCGTTTATTTTTGAGCTTTCCAGAACAGCGCGGATGGCATTCTCCACGCCATCGCTGATGTTTTCCGTGGTCGGACGCTTGCAGGACGCCAACAGTTTGGCACCATCCAAAAGCACGGCGTCAGTGTTGGTGCCACCAACGTCAACCCCGATACGCAACCGTTTTCTAAGCTGTTTTCTGCCGAACAACTTTACCCCTCCCCAACCGGTCGGACGAGCAACCGGCTAAGTGTACATTCTCGGCTATGGTGTCGCCTGTACAGTTATGTTGTTGGGTAGGAGCAGTGGGCGGTAGGTAGCAATGTTTGTCAGCACCAAATCGGCGACTACTAATGTTAGTAGTTTCGGCGAAGCCCGATTGGCCGGCCAAGCCTATGAATCGGCTTCCTCTACCAGAATGCCCAAGCGTTCCGCGCGCTGAACCGCATCCAATCGATTATGCGCGTTCAACTTGGCATAGATCTTTTTGAGGTGGTATCGCACCGTATGCTCCGTGATGCCGATCTGTAGGCCAATTTCCTTGTCTGTCAGCCCCCTCGAAAGTTCGGTCAAAACCGCCCGTTCTTTCTCTGACAACAAGTCTTCATTGTGACCGCCACGCGCAATTGTGCTGCTGGAGATATCGGACAGGCACCTTGTGAGCGCGTTATATTCGTCCGCCACCATCAATGATCCCAAACGTTGTCTGATTTTTGGCGCCGCAAACGCAACCGCCCGGGTGAAACGGTCCACGGACAAGATTTCGTTTAAGGACTTCGCATGCCGGTCAAACTGATCTTTGGGAGCCGCCGCCGCCAGCAATGCACTCAAGCGAGAAGCCGCCCTCATGTTTCCGCGCTGCAGAAAAGAGTCCCGCAAAGACACCATTGGCTCAACATCAATCTGCTGAGTGCCATGCAGTGCCCAAACCAGGTAAGCTTCGGCCTTCGCTTCGATCAAACGCCAATGAACAGATACGTTTTCAGATGGCTGATAGCGCCCGAAATCTTCAACAAATCTGTTATCTCCGTGTACGTCCATAGGATGGCCGGCTTGAGCTCGAAAGATTAAGCGTTGGGCGCGGCAAATTTCAGCCAAGTGTTGTATGTTGTTTTGTTCAGCAAAACTGACTGCTGTCTCAAGGGTGTGAAAAGCCTCTTTAACACGCCCTGAAAAATATAATTTTTCGGAGAGTGTTCTGTAGGCTGCTGAATAGATATCGATCCATCCTTCATTTTTCAGCAAGCTGGTTGCAACGTTGGTCAACCGCGCAAGATTGTTCGTGTCCATAGGCGCACGATCATGCTCGAACTCGAAATGCAGGATATCGTGAATTGTCTTAATGCCATCATCATAGGAAAGATTACGGCGGATCATCTTGCCAGATTCTGTGAAGCTGGTGTTTGCCGCCAACTTGTTGCCTTCAAGCCCCATAATCATCGCAATATGAAGATGGATGTACACCTCGCCATACATAGATCCGAGCTGTTTGAACGTCCGGATCGCATCTTTGGCAGCGATGCGTGCTTGTCCGAAGTCCTGAGATTGATGGGCCGCCATACACTCAATCGTGTGCAAGAAAGCCTGAAATTCGACCGGCGTGGGTTCCTGGCGCCCTATATATTCCTTTATCGCCGAGACATCCTCTCTTCGCAACAACTCGCCACGGTAAGGCGCTAGCAGACATTTGCCGAAAAGATAGCTCATCTGAACATCTTCTCCGCGCCATTCCCCATTTTTTTGCTTTTCGGCCAGCCGGTCGATAAGCCTGCGGGAATCTTCCGGACGGCCCGACTTCATAAAAATCAACGCGCGCATGCAAGTTGCAATGGGGCTTTCCAGCACCATGTCTTCAGAAAGGTATTTGTCGATGGCACGAAATTCAATGAGGCCTTCCCGCAGCCAAAGCGCTATCCCGCCCGTATTGTTCAAAACATCTGCAACCAATGCCCGATCGTCAGTTCTGACGGCATGTTTTACAGCTCGCACATGATTCCCATGCTGAGAAAACCAAAGAGCCGCCTTTCTTTCCATGGCGGAGTACTCAAGCGGTTTCATTTCCTGAAAGCGATGCCTCAAATAGGAACGCATCATCGGATGCAAACGAAAGCCTTCCACTTCATCAGATAGCGGAGCGATAAAGGCTTCCAGGTTTTGCAGCTCTTGGAAAATTCGTTCTTGACCTGATTCAAAAACAATATCTTTCGCAAGCGATATGGTTACTTCCTCAAACAGCGAGACCCTATAGAGAAGGAAGCGTATTTCATCGCTGACACGCGACAGAATCTTCTGCTCAAAATATTCTGTAATTGTTGTGTCGGCGTAGCTCGTCTTATCTATGTGGCGAATATCGAAAGTCCCCATATCAGACGCTGACAATAGTAAGCGAACCAGAACGGGCCAACCTTCGGTACTCGCTTCAAGTCTTGTTAAGTGACGGCGGGAAAGCCGTTTCTCCCAGAGCTTTTCAATTTCGAGCCGGGAAAATCGAAGGTCCTGCGCTTCAATCCGTGTCACCATACTGCGATGGTCATAGTCGACGGTGCTTATCGAGGCAGCCTCGCGGCTGGCAATAACCAAGGTCGCATTTTCAGGCAGCCGTCGAAGCAGAAGCGGCATGAGGCCTGTGGTAACGGGTTTCGTTAGGCGCTCGAAATCATCAATAACAATGACAACCTCTTTCGACGACCGCTCAACACTCGCCAAAACCTGGAAGACCGCTTGTATTCTGTTGGTGTCGGAAGAAAACTCAAAATCTAGAAGGCCAGATCCGAGCATCTCAATACCAGCCAGGTGGCACGCATATGCTAAGTAGGCAACGAAGGTGTCCGCGTCATCATCTTCATCAGCGGATACCCACGGGACGGTCTTCCCGCTGTCTAGAAGCGCACTGCGCCATTCACTCAATAAGCAGCTTTTGCCGTAGCCCCCCGGAGCTTCCAGGATGATTAGTCCACCGCCCATACCTTCATTCAGCTTACGAACCAACTCCGGTCTGCGGATAGTTGAAGTTAGTTGCCGCGGCGGCGTCACCTTAGACCTCAGCAGCCATGGTGCAATGTCAAACTTTTCGGTCATCAGATACAGCCCCAATCAACTAGCGGCACAGATGGGCACTATAATCAGAACACGATTGACAGCGCCAGTTCGCAGCTTGCTTCCTTATTTTGAAAACGCCGCGATTGCTGTGCAACGGGCAGGAGAGCGACAGCAGACGCCAAATGACTTCTTGTTGGGATATCCTCCGAAGGCAGAGCTTGGGAATTCGACGGCTCCAGATCTAACTTTCGGCTTGGCACGCAAAGGGGCCGTTCGGATCTGGACACCAAATAGCATCCATCCGCGAGAAGCAGATGCTTGAAAACCGCTCTCGCCAATTCGGCAATCGACCTCACCATTTGGCCCGCCAAATAGGCGGATTTGACGTGGCCCGGGTTCCCCCCTAAAGTCCGACCCATGATGCACGGAAACGATGGCACAAATGGCCAAGTCTTAGGCCTGCGACTTATCGGCCCGGCGCGCTGAAGCGCCGGGAATGCCCGTTCTTGCCCGTTTCAATCACTGTTTCCATCTTTGTGCACCAGGTATTTTCTCATGACATTCGGCATCATGACTTTCGGTCCAATATCGCTGTGGAGCTCGTTTCCGGCACCGCGTGTCGCAGTGCGCCTAACGACGCGACTTATGCACGGCCATCGGTTCTAAGCGGCGACCGGTGGCGGCACGTGGCCCGCGTTTACACATCAGTAACCAAACGCAAAGGAATTCCAGCGATAACGCTGTGAAAGAAGGATTGAGATTCCATGTCTGACACACCATTCATGCCGGTTCATAAGTACCGGCCCTTCGAACCGATTGATTTGCCCGACCGCCAATGGCCGTCAAACCAGATCACCAAATGTCCGATCTGGTGTTCGGTCGATTTGCGCGACGGCAACCAAGCGCTGATCGAGCCCATGGGGCCCGAGCGCAAGCTGCGCATGTTCAAAACGCTCGTGAACATGGGCTTCAAGGAAATTGAAGTGGGCTTCCCCAGCGCGTCGGACACCGATTTCGCATTCGTCCGCCAGATCATCGAGGAAGGGCTGATCCCGGACGATGTGACCATCCAGGTGCTCACCCAATCGCGCGAGGAACTGATCCGCCGCACCTTCGACGCCGTGGCGGGATCGAAACGCGCGATCATTCATGTGTACAACTCCACCTCCACCACGCAGCGCCGGGTGGTGTTCAACCAGGACCGGCAAGGCATCAAGCAAATCGCGCTGGATGGCGCACAGCTGATCGAAGAACTGAAGCCCACCGTGCCGGAAACGCAGATCGTGCACGAATATTCGCCCGAAAGCTTTACGCAGACGGAACTGGATTTCGCGCTGGATGTGTGTGAAGGCGTGATGGAAATCTGGAAACCGACGCCGGACAACCCCACCATCATCAACCTGCCCGCCACGGTGGAAGTGGCCACACCCAATATGTATGCGGATCAAATCGAATGGATGCACCGCAATTTCTCAAAGCGGGATTGCGTGATCCTGTCCTTGCATCCGCATAACGACCGGGGCACCGGCGTTGCTGCGGCGGAGATGGGCTTGATGGCCGGTGCCGACCGCATTGAAGGCACCCTGTTCGGCAATGGCGAACGCACGGGCAATGTGGATGTGATCACGCTGGCCATGAACATGGTGAGCCAGGGCCTGGACTCGAAGCTCGACATGCGCAATATGCGCGACCTGCGCGCCACCGCCGAATATTGCAATCAGCTGCCGGTGCATCCGCGTCACCCTTATGGCGGCGATTTGGTGTTCACGGCTTTCTCCGGCTCGCACCAGGACGCGATCAACAAAGGCCTCAAGGCCATGAAAACGTCCAACAGCGACCAATGGGATGTACCTTATCTGCCCATCGACCCGAATGATGTGGGGGCAAGCTATGAGGCGGTTATCCGCATCAACAGCCAATCGGGCAAGGGCGGCATTGCCTACATCATGGAAACCGAATTCGGCGTGCAAATGCCCCGCGCCTTGCAGATCGAATTCAGCCGGGTCGTTCAAGAGATTTCCGACGACACGGGGGAAGAACAGCGCCCGGACGACATATGGCAGGCCTTCGAGAAAGAATATCTCGATGCGGACAGTCCTTATGCATTCGTCACCCATCAGACCCGGGCCGACACCCATGCAACGGAACGGCGCCTGCTCACCGCCACCATGAAGAAAGACGGCAGTGACATCACCATTGAAGGCAGCGGCAATGGCCCGATTGATGCCTTTGTGGACGCCCTTGGCAAGGAGATCGGCCAAGAGGTGAAGGTCTACAGCTATTCGGAACATTCCGTTGGCGGAGGATCCGATGCCAGCGCTATCGCCTTCGTGGAAACGTCTGTGGGCGACACGCGGCTTTACGGCATTGGCCAGCACCCGAACATCGTGGCGGCCTCTCTGGTGGCCATCACCTGTGCGGTCAACCGCGCGCTCAAGGGGCGGGTTTGATTTGGCGAGCTAAGCCATCCCACTCCCCCAAAGTCTGACATTGGGGGAGTGGGATGGAACAGCAGTCCATCAAAATAGAGCCTACCCGAACATGCCTTCGATGAAATGCTTGGTGCGTTTGTCTTCGGGATTGGTAAAGATATCTTCCGTCGCGCCCACTTCCACAAGCTCTCCCAAATAGAAGAACGCCGTGCGGTCGGCGATCCGGTGGGCCTGTTCCAAACTGTGGGTAATGATCACGATGGCATAACGTTCGGCGAGCTCACCGATAAGATGTTCGATCACCCCGGCAGCCACGGGGTCCAACGCCGACACCGGTTCGTCCATGAGCAGCACATCGGGACCATTGGCGATCGCCCGCGCGATGCACAAGCGTTGCTGCTGCCCGCCGGACAGGCCAGTGCCCGAATGATCTAGAATATCTTTCACCTCTTCCCACAATCCGGCCCGGCGCAGGCTTTTTTCCACAAGGTCATCCAAATCCGACTTACGATCATAAAGCCCATGAAGCCGCGGGCCGAAGGCCACATTGTCATAGATCGATTTGGGGAACGGATTGGGCGCCTGCGCCACCATGCCCACCCGTGAGCGGATCAGCACCGGATCGATGTTGGGGTCGTAGATGTCGTTGCCTTCCAACAATACATCACCGGTGATGCGCGCACCGTCCACCGTATCGTTCATGCGGTTGAGACAGCGCAGGAAGGTGGACTTTCCGCATCCGGACGGCCCCATCAACGCGAGCACCTCACGGTTATTCACATTGATGGACACATCCTTGAGAGCGTGAAAATCTTCGTAATAGACATTCACGTTTTGGCACACCATCTTGGCGTCATGACCGCTGCCTGCGGAGGGTCCGGCCCCCTGCGTGCGTACAGGCGCGGCCTTGGCTTTGGCGGATTTCGGGGAAGCAAAAAGGCTCTGCATCATCTCATCACCATTTGTGTTGGAAGCGGTTGCGCAAATAGATCGCGAGGCTGTTCATGAGCACGAGCAAAACAAGCAGCACCATAATGGCGGCCGCCGTTTTCTCGGCAAAGGCCCGTTCGGGACTGGTGGACCAGGTGTAAATCTGCACCGGCAAAGGTGCCGCAGGGTCGAGCACACCGGCGGGCGTGTCCACCATGAAGGCGACCATGCCGATCATTAGCAAAGGCGCGGTTTCGCCCAAAGCTTCCGCCATGCTGATGATCGTGCCGGTCAGAATGCCAGGCATGGCGGACGGCAATACCACATGAGTCACCGTTTGCAGTTTCGAGGCGCCCAACTCCAGCGCCCCTTCCCTTAAGGATGGCGGCACCGCGGCAATAGCGGCCCGCGCCGCAATGATAATCGTCGGCAAGGTGAGCAAGCTCAACGCCAATCCGCCCACCAAAGGGGTCGACCGGGGCATGCCGAACAGACGGATGAACACCGCCAGCGCCAGCAAACCGAAAACAATGGACGGGACCGCCGCCAGGTTTCGAATGTTGACGTCGATAAACTCCGTCCACCAATTTTTCGGCGCAAACTCCTCCAGGTAAATCGCCGCGGCAACGCCCAGGGGCAGCGACACCACCAAAGTGACGATCAACATAAGGATCGAGCCCACCACGGCGCCGAAGATGCCCGCGATTTCCGGTTCGCGGCTATCATTCCCGAACAGGAACATGGAATTGAAACGGCCGTCGAGCCAGCCTTGCGTTTCCAAGCGTTCGAGCCAGGCGAGCTGACGTTCATTGATCAAGCGCTCGTCTTCCGGCACGTCGCGGGGGGCGAACCCTTTGACCACAATGTCGATGTCGTCGGACGCGGGCAGCCAGAACTCCGTGATCGTGCCGATCAGGGCCGGGTTTTTCAGCACTTCTTGCTGAACGAAGTAACTGGCTGACGGGGTCACCATCGCCATCATGTCGCGGCGCGCCCGCCGGCTGTCGGCGTCCCCTAGCCGCACCTCCAGACCTTGCCGCACCAGCGCGCGGAAATTCGCCGCACGAATGGTTTTTTGAAAACTTTCCTCGCCCGCCCTGAGATCATCTCCCGTTAGGTCGATGGGCACGGAAATCTGGGTTTGGGTGAAGGCAGTATAGCCTTGCGCGCTGATCGATATGAACAGCACCAGCAGCATGCCGGTGGCCAACGTGATCGCCGTCACCCCGAAGGTTTTGAGGCGGCGTTCCGCGCCCCGGCGGCGCTTTACGGCGCGGCGAAATTTTTCCGATGTGAACACATCGTCCGTATCGTATTTGCTAGTCATATCTTTCCCGATAGACCTCCATGACCCGCAGGCCGATAATGTTCAGAACCAGGGTGACCAAGAACAAGGCAAGCCCCAAGGCAAAAGCCGACATGGTGGTGGGGCTGTCGAAGGGCTGATCGCCTGTGAGCACGGTGGTGATCTGTACCGTGATGGTCGTCACGGATTCGAGCGGGTTGGCCGTCAGATTGGCGGCAAGACCAGCCGCCATCACCACAATCATGGTTTCGCCCAGCGCGCGGCTGATGGCCAACACCATGGCGCTCAACAGACCCGGCAGGGCTGCGGGCAACACCACCTTCAAAATGCTTTCGCCATCCGTTGCGCCCAAGCTCAGCGCCGCGTCGCGCAAACGATACGGTACGGAACTGATCACATCGTCCGACAGGGAACTGACGAAGGGAATGATCATGATGCCCATGACGAGCCCCGCGGCCAGGGCGGATTCCGAACTCACGCTCAAACCAATGGATTCACCGAAGGTTTTGATGAGGGGCGCCACCGTGACGGCGGCAAAAAATCCGTACACCACAGTGGGGATGCCCGCGAGAATTTCGATCACCGGCTTCACCGTGGCACGCACGCTTGAATGGGCGAATTCCACCATATAGACCGCCGACAGCAAGCCGATAGGCGCCGCCACCAGCATGGCGATGGAGGCGATGATCAAACTGCCGGTAAAAAGCGGTACGAAGCCGAACGACCCTTCGGCCACATCCTGATCCTCGCGGATCGCGTTTTGCGGGCTCCAATCCAGACCAAAAAAGAAATCCTGCGGCGCCACCACCGAGAAGAACAGCAAGGCCTCCGTTGCTAGGGAGAACACAATGCCGATCGTGGTCAGAATGGCCACCACGGAACATGCCACCAGCAGCCCGAGGAAAATGCGCTCGCTCATATTCCGCGCCCGAAAATCCCGGTGAATGTGGGCGTTGGAATAAAGACCGAAAGCGGCTGCAAGGACAACCGCCGCCACACCCATTACCCAATCGAAAAGGAATTGCAGGCGGATCATCTGGTCGGCGGCGGCGCGTTCCACATCGGTCACTGCCTGCCGCGTTTCAATGCCGGCCGCCACCGTGGCGATGCGCGATAAGGTAACGGAACGGTTCTTGCCCTCCGTATAGTCCGCAGGCAGATCGCCCCAGACCAGCGCGTCAATCAAAGGATATTTGGCAATCAGCGCCAGCACCACCAGCACCACGGCGGGCAGTAATGTGCACAACGCCACCCACCATCCGTGATACATGGGCAAGGAATGCAAGCCCCGCCGGCTGCCATCCCCGACAGTCCATGCCCGGCGCAATCCGGCAAGAAATCCTATGACGGTCAAAGTCAAGATGACCGTGAGTGTAAGCGACACCGGCATGTGAACTGGCCCCCAATACGTGTCTTCCCGCGACCTCTGCGAAAAGCTTGGAACCATTCTGATCGGCGCATGCACCTGCCGCCTTTGAGCTGAGTCAATCGGCGGCGAATGTCATATAAAATTCACGGGAGTGTCACAGTGGCGGGCCGTGCCCTTAACGGTGCAGGATCATCCGTACGCCTTGGTCGCCGCTCTCGAAATAAGCAAGGTGGCCGGGCACGCAGCTCACCAATGCTCCGTAGCCTGATCCAAACACACTGTTAACTGCATCCTCAAGCGGAACCATCGCAGCGCTTTCATCCGACTCATCTGAAATACAGCATACGGATTCGGGCGACCCGAACGTGCGCAGGCTGGCAATCACGTCGGCGGCCTGCAGCGCCGCACAATCGGTGACAACCGACGCCAACGGTTCGAAACCGTGATCAAGCTTCGCGCAACACTTGGTCCACCCTTTTTTGGTTTCCGCAAGACTTCGCCAGCGCCGCGCGGCGGGCGCGTTGAGAAAATCTGCCAGACTGACTAAATGATCCCGTGCAATCTCCGTAGACATAATACCTTTGATTGTGGCAGACTCTACCGAAAGGAGCAAAATGATCGGGGGGTCAGTTGTGAGAGTTTTTCGCTGGGCGCTGTACGTCATTACGATATTGGTGGCCGCTCTGCTTTTCTTCGCACCGCGTCCCTATTTCCCCCCCGATTGGGTCACAGCACTCGACGAAGCGGTGGCGGCAAATGATTGCAACGCGGTCATGAAAATTCTGACTGCCGCGCATGTAGGCTTCCTTCCCTATCATCATTATCACACAACGCGCTTGGCCAACGCGGAAGTATGCGGCCTTTACCCCATAAAAATAGATCAAGATGGAAACCAAACCACACCCGAAAGTAGGCTTGCAGAGTCGCGGTCCAGAGATGAAGCCATCAATCCGGAACCGTCGCTTTGGGCGGGCGTTCAGAATACCTCTTGGTTCTCCAGTGCTTATAGCCCCACGCTTCATCTTGTCACGAACGGCTTTCCAGCGGAATGGCGCCTGACCGCAGACTTTTATCAAGCGTGGCCGTTATGCGCCCGTCTCGCACACCCGCTCTCAGGGATGCGCAATTACCGCCCCATGTATGTGGCCCTGTCAAATCCAGACCAACCCCTAGAAGAATTCCGGGCCCTTGTTGATGCGGAGAATACTTATTGTGCACGCCGCCTAAGCGCACTGGCGTTGCGGCTTGAAGCAGACTACGCCGAACCGTTCCAAAAAGATCTCCTAACAGCCATGTGGTTCGCGGTTGAGTATTTGAACCACAGCGATAAGGCCGTCCTCCATGAGATGATTCTCTGGAAGGAACGCGCCAAAAACGCATTTGACCAATGCGTCGCGGACGGCAGCGCGGAGTGCAACAGCTATACTTACACAGAACCAGGCCGTACTTGCGGCAGTTTCCAGCACCCGTTCAATGCGGAAACGGCGCTGCTCTGCGCAAAGTTCTATCTCAGCGGCGATGCCTACATGGATCCCGCGCAAGCTTATTACTATGCCCTCTTTGCAACGGAAGCGGATCCCGAAGCAACCAAGGTCCAGCAGACAATTCGGCGGCGACTGTCGATCCGATGCGCTGAGTTGGTGAAATCTGCACGTAAATTGGACGGCCGCGAACCCTGGAACAGCGATGCGGAAACTTTGGGGTTCTTTGTCGTTACCATGCACAGGGCCTGCCAGGACCTTCCAGCAAGCGGCGAGAGCAAGCCACCCGATGCGATGGAGTAACACGCCGACGCCGCCAAACTCGGTTAGTTGGCCGCTTTCAAAAACCCAAGTACTGCACTCGTAAACGCATCATTGTCGTCGCCCGCCACCATGTGGCCCGTGCCGGTCACATCCACATACGCCGCATGGGGAACGGCGGAGAGAAACTCTTTCACATTCTCCTCGCTCACCACGTCGGATTGCGCGCCGCGCACCAGCAATACCGGAATGGTCAACCGCGCGGCGGCGGCCAGCATTTTTTCCGCCATCTCGTTCATATGCGCCTCGCGCGCATCATGATCGGCCCCGGCGGCCCCCGCCCCCCGTGAGACAAAAGCGGGGTCCCATTGCCAATGCCAGCGTCCGTCTTTCTGGCGCATGATACGGCGCAACCCATCTGTGTTGGTGGAACGTTCCCGGTGCGGATTATAGGCGGCGATCTTTTCCGCCGCTTCGTCCAGCGAGGCAAACCCATTGGGATGCGCCGTCATGAATTCGATAATGCGGCGCACGCCGTCCGGCTCCATGCGCGGGGTCACATCCACCAGCACGAGAGAGGAAAAAAGCTGATGGCCGGCAGTCCCTTGCGCCAGCAGTGCCGTCATGCCGCCCATGGACGCGCCCACCAAAACCGGCGGCCTGTCAAACCGCCCGAGCACCGTTTGCAGGTCGCGCGCCATAATCTCCATGCCGTAATTGCCCTCACCCGCCCAATCGCTTTCGCCATGGCCGCGCGCATCCAGAGTGACGACGAAATAGCCCGCCCTGGCCAACCGTCCGGCGCTTGTGCGCCAGGCCTGGCGGCTCTGCCCGCCCCCATGTTTCATCAATACGGGCGGGTTGGCCGGATCGCCCCATTCTTCACCGCGCAAGGTGAGGCCGCCTTCAACGGTGGCGTCGAACGGTTGGGGGGAACGGTCAATAACAGTCATGGGCAACGGCCGTTAGGTGAAAAACACGCGGAATGAAAAAGGCACGCACCCCACCTGTCAACCGGCGATTGAAAACCCGAGAGCGACGCGGGGGAAAGTCCCCCGCCTCATGCTAACTCCGCGACGGATAAATACCTTCCAACGCGACACACCAATTTATCACCGTGTAAGGCGGCATGTTGTTCACCGCGCCGCTGTTGCCCGCCACTGTCACAACGCCGTCTTTGCTATCATCATCCGCCGCCGCGCTGGCGTATGCTTGCGGCAGCACTGTAGATTCCGCCCCGCCCTTCTGACCGACTTTATAAGGGTTCAATCCCGGTCCGGTGCCCATGTGAAGGGCGACGCGTCCACGCAGATCCGGCAAGGCAAATGTAGTGCGCCCATCGCCGCCATAATTCGTCCCAAACAGCGAGTACAACGCTTGATTCTGATTGATGGGCAACAGCTGTCCATCGGCCGGTGCCCAGCTCCGCGGGCAGAAGTTAAACCCGAACGACCGTACTTCGCCGATGAAAGGCTCAGAGGCGTTTGCGGTGCTGGCCAAACCGATGCCGCTCAGCAGCGTCGCTAAAACCGCCCCACATTTAAACGCTGTCAGAATTTTCATGTCTTTCCCCTTCTCAAGCCTCAACGCGTTATGGTGTTGGCATTTTATTTAACGCGATTTGGTTTGAAGAAGGTTAAGACCTGTTAAGGAATTTTGGGCGTTCGGCGAATTCAATATCGTGGAACGCTATGCCGGCTCGTGGCCTGGGAGTCTACCGATAGCATCACCCCCCTCGCTTCGCTGAGCCCTATCAAGACTTATTGATGAATTGGAGACGGCAAAAACATGACCAAAGCATATTGGGTTGGACACATGACCATCACAGATGAAGCGGCTTACAAGAAATACATTGCCGCCAATGCGGAACCGTTCGCGAAATTCGGCGCCAAGTATCTGGTGCGCGGCGGAGAGCTCGAGAGGGTCGAAGGCACCGGTGAGGCGCGCACGGTGGTCATCGAATTCCCAAGCCTAGAAGCCGCAAAGGCATGCTATGCTTCGCCGGAATATCAAGCTGCCATTGCCCTGCGAGACGGTGCCTCCACGGGAGAACTGCAGATTGTTACCGGTTATGACGGGCCGCAGCCAGGGGACGCCCCGACCTCATGATCAAAAACGTCGTCTTCGATATCGGCAATGTGGTGACCCGGTGGGACCCGCAACTCATCTGCTCACGGACGTTTGGCGAAGACCGCGCGACACCCGAATTTTCCAGCGGCATTTTCCGTCACGACATTTGGCGCAGCCTCAACCGCGGCGAATTGACCGAAGACGAAGCGAAACAGGCGTTTCACGAAAGCCACGACCATTCCCATGAAGAGCTGACGGCCATGTTCTTTCATGTGAAGGATACGCAAGATTTGGTGGAGGGCACGGTCGATCTGATGGAGCGCCTGATCGCGGCGGAGTTCCGCCTGTTCGCGCTCACCGACAATGTGAAGGAAATCGAAAGCTATCTGCGCGAGCGATACGATTTCTGGCGACACTTCGACGGCGTTGTCAATTCCGCCCATGTGGGCTGCCTCAAACCCGGCCGCGAGATTTTCAACCACCTGCTGGATGGCTTCGGTCTAACGCCCGAACACACCGTCTTCATGGACGACATGCCCCACAATGTGGACGGCGCCCGCGCCATGAACATGTACGCCATCCAGTTCAAAACGGCAGAGCAGACGGAAGGTGAGTTGAGAGCGCTGGGGCTTCGGTTCTAAATTCTGCCCTCATCCCCGCTAAAGTGGGGATAGTGATTTTCTCAAAAATTGTCCTAATTCATCTGGAAGCGCCGCCGAACTGCTAAGAAAAAGAAGCCGAGAAGTGCGAGAATCAGCACTGATTGAATGAGTGACATGATACGGAAAGCCGTCCATCGCCAAGTAACGTTTTGCGCAGCATATCCAAGCCAATGGTCTGGTTGTTCTAGGCTACAAATGTTCGGCGCTCCTTGTTCTTGAGACGGACAATGGCGGATCACAATCTCATTTCTATAGTACGGCGTCCATGCGATAAACGGCCTAACTGATTGCTCAATAGATATCGACCCCATTTGAACCATCGCAGTCTTGCTAAATGACGCCGGAAGGCCCGGCAGTAGATAAAGAATTGAGAATACAGCAGTTAACTTAATCGCCCAAATGAGAGGTTTTGACAGACTATACCCATAATCCGACAATGTTTGATAACTGGTCAGTAGAAACCTCTCCATGGACGTTGTACTGGTCTTCTGAGCCCGCCGAGCGTCTAACTCCCTCATAAAAAATTCTGACTCTTGTTGGCGCGATTTAATGACTCCCATCGCCTGTTTTAGAGTACGAAAAGCACGCTCCAGGTTTGCGTTTCGCCGTTCTTCCTCTTCAGCCAAAACTTCAACCTCCTCGCCTGTCGCTCGAGTCTCAGCTAATGCTCCTGAAGACAACGCTGGCGCGAAAACACTTATCCCTTTCGTCCACGACCGTTTGGCCATCAGCCGCCCATTTGCCGATAGAGTGACATCGACTGCGGGTAGTTCGAGCGGCTGGAATTCAGTTCCCTGATACAAGACCGCGCCATGAAATGCCGGGATACCTAAGAAGCGAGTGCGGAAAAACGATGTTTCCCCCAAGAATGTCCTATTGTTGAAGCTAACATCACCATGAAATGTCACCTGCTCAAAGCTCACATTCGAAAAGCTGGCCAAGCCAGGGGCCGCTGCTTGATACGGCTCCGGTGACGAAAAGTCGGCAAGTCCAGAACTCCCAGTTCCGAATTCGGCCCGGGCAAAATCCGCGCGCCGATGAAACTGGGCACCTTGGAATTGGGCCAGCCCGGCGAAGGATGACATCCTAAAATTAATTGCCTTGAAGAAACTTGCCCCCCGAAAAAAAGCACACCTCTCACCAACGTTTTCAAACTTCGCACACTCAAAGTTAGCCTTCCCCTGAAATTTGGCCCCTTCGAATTCGGCTTTACCCAAGAAGCAAGCGCCACCAAAAATTGCTCTACCATTCCCCTCCGCACAAAATTCTGTATACTGAAAGCTAGTGTCGCCGAAAAAAGACGCAGCACCAAATTCAGCATCTTCACTAAACTTGACCCCAATAAAGGAAGTCGGCCCGGATTCTTTGACGCCAAAACAACCACCCCAAAAAATCGCGCGCCCCTGAAACCTCGAAGCATCGAATGTACACAATCCATGAAAGTGAGCATTTGTGAATATGGTGTGGCCTAGGAACTCAGCCTCATTGAAGCTCACTTGCTGGTGAAAGCCTGCACTTTCAAATGATGTATGTCGGTCAAATTTCGTGCGTTCAAAGATTCCATCTCCAAAGACTTGAGTGCCCGCGAAGATAGCACCACCCTGCACTTCCGCTCTGTGAAAGTTAGCAGTTTCTAGGAAATTCACGTCTCGAAATGTACCGCCATCACCAAACAACGCATCTTGGAAACTGGCATTCCGGCAGAACCGAGCACCCCAAAAAATCGCACGGCCATGGAAGCGGCATTTCTCAAAGTCCACGGTTTCACTGAACCATGCTTTCGTAAAAACCGTTTCGCCGACGAGTTCGCAATGTGCTGCCCGAATTCCACCACCAAAGAAAGCATTCTTGGCGCTAATCGAAGTTTGGTTCTTTGGTTCGAGAGTTGGCTCTCGAAAGTTCTGATCTTGCTGGTTTGAGTTATTTTCGGAAACATTGTCCGAATATGGAGTGGCCTCGATTGGACTGAATACGTCCAACGTGTTCGGCAAAACAACGCCATCCAGCCTTGCTCGAAGATCGATATCGGATCGAACAACGCGGGTCAAATGTGCTTCTGGGTGTTGAGCTCCAAGCAAAAGCTCTTTTGCACGGGTATTCAAATAGATAATCAACTCGTCGTCGACCGGTCCTCGAACTTTTGGATGTTTGTACGTAGGTAAGCCGAAATCACGCGTTGCGCCAAATTCAAAGGGCAGGATTGGAACGACAATCGGCAGATGGAGCCAAGTGAATTGTCGGGATACACCATTATATGTGACGTCGAACAGCCCGAGATCTTTGTCGTTCACGTCCTTCAAAAAAAGTGCTTGAATCCAGTGCTTGTTTTTACCATCCCATGAATAATCAGCTTCCCACCAGGCATCGAACCAATCTCGATATCCCTCCTCAAGCGGAACACTAGCTGCTTCTTGCTCCGTACTTGCTTCCGTCACACCTCACCCTAATCACCCGTTTGCTGTTCAGCTAGTAGTTGTTGAGCGCACCAACTTCTACTCTGACCTGGACAAATTGTACGAGTGGATTTTGGCTCCGTCCAGGGTCATCCTTAGTCGTTGAAATTTGAACCAAATGTCCACGGATGCTAAACTTCACTGCGAGGGAGGCGTTGATGGAGAAAAGCCATGACGCCGGAAAGAATACCCCACACGCCACATACACGATCCGTTGTCCCCGGCGAAGCCGGGGACCTACTCGCAGCGCCATTTTCACAAGCGCCTGCGGGAAGATCGTGGATTGTTCAAGAAGCTTTTTGGCAAGCTGGATTGAAAGTGGATGCCCGCCTTCCGGCGAGCGTGACAGGTGTGATGCTCTTGCATTCGGCTCGTAACAAGTGTCATCTCCGCGAAAGCGGAGATCGAGTATGCCGTGTCTTGTATGTTCCGCCCGAAAATTTCCATCCCGGCACAGAGTACTGGTTCCTCGATCAGCGCGATGCGCTGTCGAGGATGACAGTTTTGGTTTTTGGGCAAAGTGGTGCCACAACTTCTGCTGTCGCCCCGGCCTTGAGCCGGGGCCCATCCAAGAAAAACAAACTGATTTGCGAACCAGAATGGTTCCCAAGCTCGCGCCGCAATTTGAATTCTTGGGGCGCTCCTTGGGAAGACGGTTTTGTGCGGCAGTTCGCGGCAACCACCACACGACAACGTCATCGCGAGCCCGCATTTGCGGGCGCGGCCTGCCTTTGCCGAAGCGTCGCTTCAGCTACGCGCAGGCAGGCGATCCAGAGCGGCACACACCGTATAAGCGGCCCTGGATCACTTCGTCGCCCAAACGGGCTCCTCGTGATGACGGCGGGGCCGGGGTTGGTTTTCAAAAATTGGATGGACCCCATGCGCCCATCTCTTGTCGATGGGCGTGAAGTCACGCCGCATCAACTTGACCGTCCCACTCCCAACTTTTTTGGATGCACCACCTGCCCGCTCCCCCTCCCAACCACTATTGATTGTTTGAGTGCATCACCGGCCCACGCCCCCATCCCATCCACCCCTAGGGTACCCTTATCGGGTGGATGGGATGGGGGCGTGGGCCGGCCAGGTGTTCGAAAGATGCCTTTAACCACAGCGACACAAAAGCGGCTCATAAGAGCAGCCGTTCGGATTCTTCGATTGACATTAACCAGCCAAACGCCTATGTGGGCCGTGGGACACGCCGCCCCAACGCGGTGCGCCTATTCTGGAAGGGATAGTTACATGACAGAAGCAACACATCCGGCTGTGCGCCCCGCACGGCCTCATTTCTCGTCTGGGCCTTGCGCGAAGCGGCCTGGATGGTCTCCTCAAACTCTCGAAGATGCATGCGTGGGCCGGTCGCACCGGTCGAAAGAAGGCAAAGCGAAACTCGCTCTAGCCATCGATAAAACACGCGAGATCCTTGGTGTGCCGGCCGATTACAAAATCGGCATCGTGCCCGCCTCCGACACCGGCGCCGTGGAAATGGCCATGTGGTCATTGCTGGGCGCGCGCGGCGTCGACATGCTGGCCTGGGAAAGTTTCGGTTCCGGCTGGGTCACCGATGTGATGAAGCAGCTTAAACTCGAAGGCGTCCGCAAGCTGGAAGCGGGCTATGGCGAGCTGCCGGATTTGGCGCAAGTCAATTTCGACAATGACGTCGTCTTCACCTGGAACGGCACCACATCGGGTGTGCGCGTACCGAACGGCGATTGGATCCCCGATAACCGCGCGGGTTTGACCATTTGCGACGCCACCTCTGCTGCGTTCGCACAGGATCTGCCTTGGGCGAAGCTGGATGTGACCACCTTCTCCTGGCAGAAGGTGATGGGCGGGGAAGCCGCACACGGCATGCTGATCTTGAGCCCACGGGCCGTGGAACGGCTGGAAAACTACACGCCGCCCTGGCCTTTGCCGAAGATCTTCCGCCTGACCAAAGGCGGCAAGCTGATCGAAGGCGTGTTCAAAGGCGAAACCATCAACACACCGTCCATGTTGTGCGTGGAAGATTATCTGGATGCGCTTGCCTGGGCCGAAGGCCTGGGCGGACAGACCGCGTTGAAGGCGCGGGCCGATGCGAATTTGGCCGTGATCGCCGATTTCGTCGCCAAGACGGATTGGATCGATTTTCTGTGTGCGGATGAAGCCAACCGCTCGAACACATCCGTGTGTTTGAAGGTGGTGGACCCGTGGTTCGCAAGTCTCGACGCGGACGCGCAAGCCGCCGCCGCCAAGAAGATCGCGAGCCTGTTGGGCGCGGAAGACATCGCGCTTGATATCGGTGCGTATCGTGATGCCCCTCCCGGTTTGCGGATTTGGGCGGGCGCCACGATCGAGAAAGCCGATCTGGAAGCGTTGATGCCGTGGCTCGATTGGGCCTATGGCGAAGTGCGCCGCACGGAACAGCAAGCTGCATAATTGAACACTGGCTAAGCCATCCCACTCCCTCAATGTGGGCTTTGGCCAACCACCCGATAAGGGTACCCTGGGGGTGGTTGGCCAGAATCAGAAAATGGGGGAGCGGGACGGTCAAGCAACTTCTCTCATACATGGAGGCAGGAATGCCCAAAGTGCTTATCTCCGACAAACTCAGCCCCGCCGCCGCTGAGATCTTTAAAGACCGCGGTATCGATGTGGACGTGAAAACCGGCCTATCGAAAGAAGAGCTGATCGAAATCATCGGTGACTATGACGGCTTGGCCGTGCGCTCCGCCACCAAGGCGACACCGCCCGTTTTGGAAGCCGCCAAGAACCTGAAGGTGATCGGCCGCGCGGGCATCGGCGTCGACAATATCGACGTGAAGGAAGCGACGAACAAAGGCATCTGCGTGATGAACACGCCGTTCGGCAATTCCATCACCACGGCGGAACACGCCATTGCCATGATGTTCGCCGTGGCCCGGCAAATTCCGGAAGCGAATGAATCGACCCACAACGGCAAATGGGAAAAGAGCCGGTTCATGGGCGTGGAGCTGACCTCCAAGACGCTGGGCGTGATCGGCTGCGGCAATATCGGTTCCATCGTGGCAAGCCGCGCGCTGGGCCTGAAGATGAAAGTGGTGGCGTTCGACCCATTCCTCACGCCGGAACGCGCCGAGGAGCTGCGCGTTGAGAAGGTGGATTTGGATGAGCTGTTGAAGCGCGCCGATTTCATCACCCTGCATACACCGCTGACCGATAAGACCCGCGATATTCTGAATGCGGAGAATTTGGCCAAAACCAAAACGGGCGTGCGTATCGTCAATTGCGCGCGCGGCGGCCTAATCGTGGAGCAGGCGCTGAAAGATGCGCTCGATTCCGGCCACGTGGCGGGCGCCGCATTAGACGTGTTCGCCGAAGAACCGGCCAAGGAAAACATTCTGTTCGGCCACCCGAATGTGGTGGTGACGCCGCATCTGGGCGCCAGCACCTCGGAAGCGCAGGAAAATGTGGCGCTGCAAGTGGCGGAACAAATGTCTGACTTCCTGATCGACGGCAGCGTGCAGAACGCGCTCAACATGCCGTCCATCTCGCCGGAAGAAGCCCCGGTGCTGCGGCCTTATGTAAAGCTGGCGGAACAGCTCGGCCTGTTTGCGGGACAATTGATCGAATCATCGGTCAAGGAAGTGCGCATCGAATATGAAGGCGAATGCGCGGGCTACAACACGCAAGCGCTGGAATCAGCGGCCATCGCCGGCCTTTTGAGCCCGACCGTCACCGAGGCCAATATGGTCAACGCACGGGCGGTTGCCGAAGCGCGCGGCATTCAGATCACCGAGACAAAACGTCCGCAGGGCGGTGTTTATGAAAGCTATATGCGGGTGTTCGTGACCACGGAAAACCAGACCCGCAGCGTGGCCGGAACGGTGTTTTCCGACGGCGCGCCGCGCATCATCCAGGTGAAGGGCATCAACATGGACGCCGAACTGACCGCCAACATGCTCTACATCACCAATGAGGATAAGCCAGGCTTTATCGGCTCTCTGGGCACGGTGCTGGGGGAAGCCGGCACCAATATCGCGAGCTTCAATCTGGGCCGGGCGGAGCAAGGCGGCGATGCCATCGCGCTGATCAGCGTGGACGGGCCGGTGGCCGAAGAAGTGCTCGAAAAAGTACGCGCCCTGCCCATGGTGGGCCAAGCAAAAGCACTCGCTTTCTAGGCCCTAGTGTGATACGTCGCCTCTCTTGTTCTACAGCTCAGCCGGGCACGCCCGCGCACCGAGCGTTTACACGAGAATAAGGGAGAACTCACATGGCCAATGTGGCGGTGGTGGGGGCCCAATGGGGCGACGAAGGTAAAGGCAAGATAGTCGATTGGCTGTCGGAGCGCGCCGATGTGGTGGTGCGCTTCCAAGGGGGCCACAATGCGGGCCACACGCTGGTCATCGACGGTAAGGTCTACAAATTGAGCCTGCTGCCATCCGGTATCGTCCGTGAGGGAACCTTATCGGTCATCGGCAATGGCGTCGTGGTGGACCCATGGGCGCTGCTCGACGAAATGGCGACCCTGCGCGGCCAGGGCGTGGACATTTCACCCAACAATTTCATGATCGCCGAAAACGCGACCCTTATTCTTCCTGTGCACCAGCAATTGGATGTGCTGCGCGAAGGCAGCAATGTCAGCACACGGATCGGCACAACCAAGCGCGGCATCGGCCCCGCATACGAAGACAAGATCGGACGGCGCGCCGTGCGCCTGATCGATCTGGCGGATGAGGATCTGGTGAGCCAGCGCCTCGACAGTCTGCTGGAACACCACAACGCGCTCAGGCGCGGCCATGGCAAGGAAGAAATCGAGAAGGAGCCGATCCTTCAGCAACTGATGGAAGTGGCGCCGAAAGTGCTGCCCTTTGCGAGGCCCGTGTGGCGCGAGCTGGACAAAGCGCGCGCGGCGGGCAAGCGCATTCTGTTCGAAGGCGCCCAAGGCATTCTACTGGATGTGGATCACGGCACCTATCCGTTCGTCACCTCGTCCAATACCATCGCGGCGCAGGCCGCCGGTGGCTCGGGATTGGGGCCAAGTGCCGTTACCAATGTGCTGGGCATCACCAAATCCTACACAACGCGGGTGGGCGAAGGCCCCTTTCCCACCGAGCAAGACAATGAAATCGGCCAGCTGCTCGGCGAACGCGGACATGAATTCGGCACGGTGACGGGACGGCGCCGGCGTTGCGGCTGGTTCGACGCGGTGCTGGTGGCACAGACCGTGAAGACCGGCGGCATTGACGGTATCGCGCTTACGAAACTCGACGTGCTGGACGGTATGGAAGAATTGAAAGTCGCCGTCGCCTATGAATTGGACGGGGAACGGATCGATTACCTGCCCGCTTCCGCCGCCCAGCAAGCAAGGGTGAAACCCGTTTACGAGACGCTTGAGGGGTGGGAAGACTCGACCCAGGGCGCCCGTTCGTGGGCGGATCTTCCGGCAACGGCACTTAAATATGTGCGCCGGATCGAAGAGCTGATCGAGGCGCCTGTGACATTGTTGTCTACCTCTCCGGAGCGCGAGGACACGATCCTGGTACACGATCCGTTCCGGGATCGTTAGGTTTGTGAACAAACTTAACGGTTTGTGAGCGCTCTCGTGGCATAAGATAAGTGACCGGAACGGGGTCCGGTGCTAATCTCTGTGGCCAAGATGCGCAACGCGTTAACAAAAGCTTTTCTCAGCCTCGCCGTCATCGCATTCGCGATCACGGGGCCTGTTTGTGCGCATGCGGAAGAATCAGCATCTGTCCCGAAATCGAAAGCCATTGCGATCGCAGAGCAGTCCGCGAAGACCTCTTATGGCGTATGGAGATCTTCCATGCGCCTGGGCGACACTTTGTTCGGCAAAGGCCTTTTCGAAGAAGCAGCATCGGCTTACGAACTTGCGCTGGTGCATAGCCCCGAAGGCGAAGACCGCGCGAACAATCTCTACAGGCTCGCCACCTCCCTCGTGGAACAGCAGCTCTATGTGGAAGCGCTGCCCCATTTAGAGCGCGCGCTGGAAATGACGGATCAGGTACGCACCACCGACAGCCTGTACTATGCCGTGCTTGACGCTTATGTCTTCGCCTCCATCAAGGCCGGCCGCGAGAAAGAAGTGGCGCCGCAAGCTATGGAGCTGCTGGCCATCAAATCCGGCAAGTCGTCTCCCTGGTTCAGCTATGGCGTTGACCGCAGCCTCACCCATCGCCCCACCGGCATTGTCTTCCCCCTCGAGATGGCGGGACTCATCCGCGCGGCGGAAACAACTCTCGACGCCAAAGCCGGCGAAGTCGCGGTGCCCTATTTCCTCGACGTTGACGAGGGGCGGCTATCGATCGTGATCTACCTGTTACCTGCGGGGGGTGACACAGCCGAAGGTCATTTTAAAGCCTCCCTCAATGCTGCCCTTGACCGGTTGCAAGATGCGCGGCGCCTTTCCGTGGGCTTTCAGCGCGTCGCACATGGGAAGGGTGAAGCCGCCGGCCATCACAGTCTTTTTTCTTATGAGGACTCCGCCAGCGAAACCGCATTTCTCGGGCAGCTCTATGTCTTCGATGTTGATGGCACGATCATCAAATATCGAATCTCGTATCCCACCAACCTTTCGGAAATCGTGGCGGAAAAAGTGCCCGCGTTCCTGCAAGCGTTCGATTGGCCAGCCGTTAAACGGCAGGCCAATTAGGACCCTGCCGTCGCCATCCGCTGGTCTTTGACTTTGTTGCGGATTGCTTTTTGAAGTTTCTCAAAAGCGCGAACCTCAATCTGACGCACCCGCTCGCGGCTGATGTCATACACCTGGGACAGCTCTTCCAATGTGGCTGGCTGTTCCTTCAAACGGCGCTCGGTCAGAATGTGCTTTTCACGCTCATTCAATCCATCAAGCGCTTCCGCCAGCAATTCGCGGCGCTGGGACAGTTCCTCTTTATCCGCGAGGATCGCGTCTTGCGTCGGCGACTCGTCCACAAGCCAATCCTGCCATTCGCCTTCCGAGTCCGCACGTAACGGCGCATTCAACGAATGGTCTTGGGCTGCCAACCGCCGATTCATGGAAACCACATCTTGTTCCGGCACGCCTAAGCGCGTCGCAATTTCCGTCACCTGTTCCGGACGCATATCGCCTTCATCAATGGCCTGGATTTGGCCTTTGATGCGCCGCAGATTGAAGAACAACTTTTTCTGGTTCGCCGTGGTGCCCATTTTCACAAGGCTCCAGGATCTCAGGATATATTCCTGGATCGCCGCCCTAATCCACCACATAGCATAGGTCGCCAGGCGGAAGCCTTTTTCAGGCTCAAACCGTTTGACCGCCTGCATCAGACCCACATTGCCTTCGGAAATCACTTCACCCACCGGCAGACCATAGCCGCGATAGCCCATGGCGATTTTCGCCACCAAGCGCAAATGGCTGGTCACCAGCTGATGCGCCGCTTCGCCGTCTTCATGCTCACGCCAGCTTTTGGCGAGCATGTATTCCTGGTTCTGTTCCAGCATTGGGAACTTCCGGATTTCTTGTAAATAACGCGACAAGCTGCCATCAGGCGTAATCGCCGGAAGTGATTTCGTATTCATGTGTCTTTCCCCTCAAGAGGCGGCCCACACCGCACAGGCCAGGATGGCTTCTTGTGCAATGCAAACCCAACTACAGATAGGGACGAACTTTGGCGAAATTAAGTGTCGGTAACGCTCAAAATCAGGCGCCAGCTTCAAGCAAGCCGACTAGTTCGGCAATATCTTCGGGCAACGCACTTTGAAACCGCAGTTTTCCGCCCGTTTTGGGGTGTTCAAATCCCAATTCGAAGGCGTGCAAAGCCTGTCTCGGAAATGCACGCACTGCGGTCATAAGCGCCCTATGTTCACCCTTTGTACGCTGCACTATACCTCTTTTTGCTCTGCCATAAAAGGGGTCACCCACCACTGGGTAGCTGCTATGCGCCAGATGCACGCGTATTTGATGTGTTCTACCCGTTTCTAGGCGACATTCGAGCAATGAAAACAATCCTAAATAGCTAGATACTACCTCTACGTGGGTGACGGCCGCTCGCCCACCGGCTTTTACGACAGTCATTTTTTTGCGATTAGACGCGCTGCGCCCGATATTGCCTTCAATTGAGAAGGCTTTTTGGCGCGGCAGCCCCCAAACCAACGCCTTATAGGCGCGCTCAAGCCGGCCATCCCGTCCATGAGACGCAAACTGCTCCGCTAATCCTTGATGAGCCACATCTGTTTTGGCGACCACCATGAGGCCGCTTGTGTCTTTGTCCAGTCTGTGAACGATACCCGGCCGGGCTTCTCCGCCAATGCCCGACAAGCTGTCGCCGCAATGGGCAATCAGCGCATTCACCAGCGTGCGGTCCGGGTTTCCTGCTGCCGGGTGCACGACCAGCCCCGCCGGTTTATCCACGACGATAAGATCGTCATCTTCATAAGGAATCTCCAGCGGCATAGGCTGGGCCGCCGGTTTGGCCGGCGTTAGCGCCGGGATATCGACAATGTAAGTTTCTCCCGGTTTGACCTTGCGATTAGCGTCACCTATCGTCCGCCCGCCCGATGGCGCCTCAAGAGAGATGGCGCCGTCAGCCAAAAGCGCTTTGATCCGGGTTCGGCTCAGAGCAATACCTTGCTGGGAAAGCAGGTCGGTGAGCGTCTTATCAAGCCGCCCATTTTCCTCAGCATCCGAAATCGTCAACCGAATGCGCTGCGCCGCAGGAGATGAATTTGTGTCGTCCATAGATCAAGAAGTGCCGCAGAACACACGCCTGCTCAAGACCATTGTCATCGTGCTGGGTATTCTGTTGGTGGTTGGCTTCATTGTGGTGATCGCCACCATCATCATTCGGCTGGGAAACCTGGGCAATGAAACCAAACCCATTGAGCAGGTCTCGCCAGCACTGGCGGCCACTCCGAGCACCTATGAGCTGCCTCTGGCAAGCGGCGAAGAAATCAAGAATTTCACACTAGATGGATCTCGTATGGCGGTTCATGTGCAAGGCCCAGATCAGGCACGCATGTTTATTATAGATCTTAACAGCGGCTCGATCGTGCAATCATTCTTGATCACACGGCCGGACAAGTGACCGCGGAAGTTTTTGTCAGCGCCGAGGATCACGCGCGCATTGCAGACCATGCTTCTGCGGCCTATCCCGATGAGTGCTGTGGCGTTCTTATTGGACCGCCCCCAAAATACGACGAATGGCGTATCACAAAAGTCGTTCCGAGTGACAATGTCACCTCTGGAGACCCAAGAACGGCATTTGAAATCGATCCCACACTACTGATCCGCACACAGAAAGGACTGAGAGGATCGGGGGAAGAGATTATCGGTTATTATCATTCTCATCCCAACGGCGCCGCCGAGCCAAGTGGGAAAGATAAAGCCGGCGCGCTTGAACTTGAAAAAATTTGGATCATCGCGGCGCTGGCCTCAAAAGATGAGCCACCCGGCCTCAATTGTTTTTCAACCACAAGCGGCGGGCGATGCACCATTTTCAAGCCAGTTTTCTTGCATATCGAAGGCTTAATCAAAGATGACGAATAAAGAAGCTATTCCCCACCCCACCGAGCCGACCGAGGAACAGCTGTTCGATTTCCGGAACGCGGATCAAGCCGCGCCCGTCACAATGATCAATCTGCTGAAGTTTCGCCGCATCGCTCACTATGAAAACGCGGAACCCAGCGACGCCCCAGCCCTTTCCGGGCAAGAGGCTTATCAAAAGTATGCGGATGTGGCGACGGCTAAAATAAGAGAGAATGGCGGCAGCGTCCTTTTCCTGGCACCAAGCCAACAGCTCGTGGTTGGGGATGCAGCCAAAGACGACTGGGACATGGTCGCCATCGTCGAATACCCGTCTCGCGCCGCTTATCTGAAGGGTTTCGATTCCCCAGAATATCAAGACGCCATCAAGCACCGCATTGCGGGTCTTGAGCGCCGCCTTCTGATTCAATGCACGAAAAGCCTTATCTGAACCGAACACTCAGATTTCAGGCCCTGCCTAAATTGCTGGCATGTGCCCTGTTCTTACTCAAACGCTTCTTCTAATCCTTCTTTATTATCTCTAGGCGGATAATCGAAGCGTCCCTTCATGGCGCAACACTCTCAAAGTCATTTTCCAAAGCGCATATCTGTCATGCAATCGCCGGCTTTTCTTTGACTCAGCGCGGCCAAGACATCCCCACGCCCTACACGCACACAAACAAACACTCAGCTTCATTTGGATACGGATCAAATTCAACCAACCATCCCTACGTCATGAGTCTGTCATTCCACAATCACGCATTTGTCACCCAACAATTACGTGGGCGTCACGTCAGACTCATAATCAAGGAGGCTGGACATATTTTTTGTCCTGTGACGGGGCGTGTGTGAGGCGCGTTTCGTTTGAAGCTGCAGGTGGGCGTCGGTTTGCTGGGTGACGCTGAATATTTTCACCAAGGCATTTTGATTTTTTAGGGGATTTTGAGGGGGTTTTCACAAATGAATCTCATGAAAACGCTTGCCGCAGGCGCGGCAGCGATGGCGTTGATGACTGCCTATGTGGATGTGGTTTCGACACCCGCAATGGCTCAGCAAACGACCGGTACGATCCGCGGTGTCGTTACTGATGAGGGTGGTGCACCTATACCTGGGGCAACCGTTATCATTCAGGACGATGCCACCGGATTCGAACGTGTCGTCACAACGAACAATGCTGGTGTTTTCACCGTCCGCAACCTGTCGGTTTCCGGCAGCTATACGGTCGCCGCAACAAACAGCGGCTACCAAGGCAAGAAAGTTGAAGACATTCAACTTTCACTTGGCGATACCACCGAAGTATCGCTCAGCCTGGACGCATCGTCTGGATCAATGGACAATATTGTCGTGGTCGGCGAGCAGACGGTGGTTGCCGATGTTGCGGTCGGTCCTAACGCAACATACGACCTGAAAACGTTGGAAACTGTTCCCGTCATCAACCGGAACATCACCGACGTTATCCGTATTGACCCGCGCGTATTTGTCGATGAATCTCGAGGGTCTATCAACTCAGTCCAGTGCGCAGGCCAAAACCCCCGCTTCAACAGCCTTACCGTCGATGGCGTTCGATTGAACGACAGCTTTGGCTTGAACTCGAATGGTTTCCCGACAGAACGTATTCCGTTCTCTTTCGACGCCATCGAACAGGTGGCTGTAGAGCTTGCCCCATTTGACGTTGAATATGGCGGCTTCTCCGCTTGTAACATCAACGCGGTCACCAAGTCCGGCACCAACGAAATTCACGGCGCGGCCTTTTTTGACTACACGTCAGACGGCTTACGTGGTGACAGTTTGGAAGGCCAATCGGTCGACCTTGGCGACTTCGATGAGTACCGGTACGGCGTTCACGTGGGCTTCCCGATTGTCAAAGACAAACTGTTCTTCTTCGGCGCCTACGAGAAGCTTGAAGGGGCCAACATTATCAATCGCGGTGCCATTGAAAACGGCTTCATTACGCAAGCAGAGATCGATCAAATCGCTCAGATTGCCCAAGACGTTTATGGATACGACCCAGGAGGCGTCCCGAGCAGTTTCGACAATGAAGACGAGAAGATACTTCTGAAAGTGGACTGGCTGATCAACAATCAGCACCGCGCGAATTTCGTCTTTAACTACAATGACGGCTTCAACATTACGCGTTCCGACGACGACGTGGACGAGTTCGAATTCTCCAACCATCTCTATGAACGCGGCGCCGAACTTTATTCCTATGTCGGCTCTGTGTTCTCGGACTGGACGGACAACTTCTCCACCGAAGTTCGTGTGGGCTACGTGGATTTGCAAAACCGCCAAAACTGTCTTGATGGCGGCGACTTCGGTGAATTCCGTGTCGATACCGGCTCAGTGTTGGCGTATCTAGGCTGCGACGACAGCCGTCAAGCGAACAGCTTGAGCTACGATCTCTTGAGCCTCAAGTTCAAGGCGAACTACACATTTGGCGCCCATAGCCTCACCGGCGGCTTTGAGCGCGAAACGCTGAACATCTTCAACCTGTTCGTTCAGCACACGGAAACGGAAACACGCTTCGACTCAATCACCGATTTCCAGAATGGCGACGCTGCACAGGTTGAATTCAACAACGCACCTTCGCTGAATCCGGAAGACGCGGCCGCCGAATGGGGTTACTCGCTGAACACAATTTACGCTCAAGATGAATTCAACCTCTTCGGTGAGCTCGATATTGTCGCAGGTGTCCGTTACGACTGGTACACAACCAATGACCTGCCGCCGGAAAACCCTGACTTCGTCGCATCATATGGTTTCTCGAATGCTCAAAACTTGGATGGAGCAGACTTGTTCCAGCCACGCTTTGGCTTCACATGGGATGCCAAAGAAAACGTCATCATTCGCGGTGGTGTTGGCCTCTACTCAGGCGGCAATCCAAACGTTTGGTTGTCCAACAACTACTCCGCCAACAATGTGACTCAGTTTGGTTCGCGCATTCGCGACGTGAATCTGTTCAATGTGGCAGATACAGGTGGATACACACTGGCTGAAGACGGGGTTCCGAACGGTCCAGGCTATGCGGTTCCGGTTGTCTTGGCGGATGACGTTGCCCTCGGTGCAGACGGTTCGGCACGGAACTTCGAAATCAACTATCTGGATCCGGACTTTAAAATCCCAGCTGAATGGAAATTCGCTGTGGGAACGATGGTGTTCGCCGACTTTGGCGAAATGCCGGTTCTTGGTGGCGAATACATGTTCAATGCAGACCTGCTGTGGTCTCGCGGTCAAGACTCAGCCATCGTCTTGCGGGCCGACCTTGACCCATCCGGCAGAACAGCCGATGGCCGTCTCACATTTACAAGCAACCGTGAACCGGCTTTCGTACTGACAAACTCTACGGAAGGGAACAAATCGTTCACGGCGTCTTTCTCTGTCGCTAAAGACTATGGCAACGGCCTGGATTGGTTCCTGGGCTATGCCTACAACGACTCAGAAGACGTGAACCCGATGACCAGTTCGGTTGCCTTCTCTAACTACACCAACCGCGCCTTCTTCGAACCACAAGAGCAGATCCTGTCACGGTCGAACTACAACATTCGCCACCGGGTAACGGGTGTGGTCAATTATGAACGCGCCTTCTGGCAGGACAATTACAGCCGCATCTCACTCTTCGGATCGGTCAACTCCGGTCAGCCTTACTCCATCGCAGAGACCGATTCCGGCTTCTTCAGCTTCACGCCGTTCATCGACGATGACGATGCAAACATCCTTCTGTTCCCGAATTCCCGGAACGACGAAAACGGGTCTTGGTGGGCCAAGCTTGACATTAAGCTCGAGCAGGAACTTCCAGGTGCAATGAGCGGCCATAAGACGAAGGTCTTCATGATCATCGACAACTTCACCAATCTGTTGAACGATGAATGGGGCATCCTGCGTCAGGTCGCTTTCCCGAACACCTTCGACCCAACACCGGATCCGGATGATCCGAATGCGGTCACGACACCGGAACAGCGCGTTACGGATGCCTCGGTTTACGAAATCCGGTTTGGGATTCGCTACGAATTCTAGTCAGCCCCATACAGGAGGAGCCCTCTCGTTTGCGTCTTATAGAGTTCACTATCAACGAAGAAGGGTGGCCCAACGGCCACCCTTTTTGTTTGAGAGCTTTGCGCAGAGCCAAACATCTTATCCCGCTTCTCCGCAGTAGCCGGGCGCTGCTTGATCGGCTTGAGGAACCCAATACTGACGGCGCCAGTTGCGCGCGGCATCCAGTCCGGCGAGCCGTTGTTGCTCCGTAAGGGAACGGTCAAAATCGCGCTTGGTAATGTAATCGGTTTCCACAGAACGGCCGAGCGACAAAGCCAACTGATTGGTTTCTGACAGCGTAAGCCACTTCTGGGCCTCTACTCCGTTAGCCGGCACACCATCGCCCTTCCGATAGACGTCGAACAAACGTTGCTGGGCTTCCAGTAGCCCGCCATCCGCCGCGCGTGTCACCCAAAGCAAACCATCATTGACCTGGCCGTCCTCGAGCAGACAGCGGCCTAACAAGAATTGGGCGGGCGCGGCCCCCTGCCCATCGCGGGCAAGGCATCGCAAAGCAGGAGACGCTGATGCGCAATTACCTGTCCGGGCAAGGTCGGAAGCAGCTCCAAAGGCTGCGGTCGGATTGACCCGCACCAACTTTAACAAATTGGCCGCCTCCGGATCGCCGCGAAACTGCTGGGCGGTCTCAGGCGGCAAACCCGGCAGCTTCGCCTTCTGGCTTCCGGAGCCTCCGCACGCCGCCAAAAAGGCGGCCAGCGCAATCAGAATAAGCGGCCGAATCATAGACAAAACTCCAGTTCAATTCGAAAGCGCCTAGTATTTGCCTTAGAGCGCTGTTCACGGTAGGTCCAAGAGCATGGAGCATAACTCGAGCGATATCCAGCTTAGGCCCAGCCCGTTCGGCTGGTACATGATCAATCAAGTGATCTTCTTCAGCAGCACGGGTATTGGGCTGGTGTTGTTTCCCTGGTTGGTTGCCGTGGTCCTGCAAGCACCGGCACAATGGGTAGGCACCGCTCAAGCGCTCATGATGCTGCCCATGCTGCTCTTTCTTCTTATTGGCGGAGCTAAGGCTGACCGCTCTCATCTGCAACGATGGATGATGCAGCTATATGCCCTGGGCGTCATTCCACCCACCATATTGTGCTTTCTTCTGCTTACAGACAGTCTCACCTATGCGGCTGTTGTTCTGTACGCGATCTCCATGAGTACGATCGGCGCTTTCCTGGGGCCTGCCCGGGATAGTCTGCTCACCCGGGTCACCACAACGGATACCGATATTGGCATGCAGAGGGCCGTTGGCTTTGCCACAGCGGGCCAATTCGGCGCTCAATTCATAGGCATTACCCTTGCTGGACAGGCGGATGTTTTGGGTGGTGCAACCTTAGTTGCCATCATCGGTATCGGCTATGCCACTTGTATTGCCGTTATAAGCCGGCTGCCGGACTACGGAATCGACGCGGCTGATTCCGAGCCCAAGAAAGAGAGCATGACGTTCGCGGACCGTTTTGCGGAAATAAAAGAAGGCATCGATGCAGCTTGGGCCAATGACCGGATCCGCCCGACCATCACCATGGTTGGGTTAACCGGCTTCTTGTTTATGGGAGCGGTCATGGTCTTACTGCCCCTTATGATCAGGGATGTGTATGGTGGCGGCGCCTTCGAGATTTCCATTCTGTTTGTCTGTTTTTTCGGGGGCATTGGCGTATCGTCCACATTGCTTTCCCAACGTCCGCTGGTCCATCAAGGCAAGGCACTTATGCTGGCGGCATCGATCGGTGCGATCGCCATGGGCTGTTTTTTCTTCGCACCGCCTTTATGGCTGTTCTATGTCATCGTAACCCTATGGGGCCTGTCGGGCGGGGTTTCCATGAGCATGAGCCGAACCATCGTTCAACGGGCGGCACCCGAAAATCTGAGAGCAAGAGTTCTTTCGGTGTTTTTGCTCGCCATGATGGGCACAGGCCCTATCGGCTCTGTCATTTATGGCTTCGCAATTGAAGGCATTGGGCTGTTGAACACAGCCCTCATCCCAGTGGCACTCATGCTGGTTGTGTGGCCCGTCATGTATTTCACAACAGATCTTTGGGCGCTCAAAGCAAAGGGCGCTTCGTATTGAAGCGCCCTGCTTAAAGTCTGATTTTTTTGCCCCGGTCAGCCGGTCCAACGACGCCGCTTCCAGCGGCGTTCTTTGGTGGCGGCTTCCGGTACCGATCCTTTGGATCCCAAAGTGGCCGATAGCACGGATTTTTTGGGCTCTTCAGGTTTTGTATCCATGTTGGCCGCTGCGGCTGGTGCCGGCGGGCCGAAAATCTGCGTTTTGATTTGCCGCGCCATATCCTTGGTGGATTCGCGCGTGGACGGTTTGTTCTCAATCTCCGACAGGAGAGCTCCCAAACGCTCTTTGAGTACATCCATCTTCTGTCTGGACTGAGATTTCTCGGACTGAAGCGCCATCTCCAACTCGGCGATGCGCCGCTTGTTGTCCTCGATCAGCTGCTCCAGATCGTCAACCCGCTCACTGTCGGCAGCTTGCACAACCGCACCTTCTCCCGCCTCAAGCTCATTCACTTGAGAACGAAGCTCTTCGATGAGCGTTTTCTGACGATCAATGATTTCCGTCTGCGCTTCGATGGTTTCGTGCTGATTGCGCGCAACGCTTTCAGTTTGGCGTTTATCCATCCGTGCGCGGTGCCGCAACGCCTCGATATCACGCTTGGATTGGCCTGCCATACGCATCCAAACCAAGAAGCCAAACAATATAGAAAGCAGCAGGCCTGCACCGAACCCGCTGCCAAAAATCGTAAACTCCGTCGGCATGCCGACCCCCAACTTACACCTACGCCTCCACTAACGAGCTTAGTATAAACTCCTTTTTAAGGTTACGAAAAGATGGGGGATTGATTAACGGTAAATTTTCTTCCTCAAAAAGGAACCCAACGACGGAATTTTGAATATTTGAGGTAGCCGGCGTTCACGCCCTGGCGCCATCCGACGCCGGTGCGCATGGGCGCGAGAACAATATCGCCCCGTTGCTGATAGTTCACCCCGATGCCGGCAATAAAGTAGACCTTGCCTTCAACGCCAGGGTAGCGCCGGTACATATCTTCAGTGTCCTGTAGGTTGTAGACCAGCGTGAAAGCCTTAGAAGCATCGCCTCCGATATCGAACCCGGCCGATGGCCCCTGCCAGTAAATCGGCTCTTGCTGGCCGGATTTTCGGACCAGTTCGCCCTTCCCATAGCGCAGACCCGCGATGAACGCGCCACTCGCTTCTTCGCCCTTAATGTAGGCATTCGGCCGTCCACGTTCCGAGAAGATGACTTCTACGACTTCAGCGGCCTTTTGTGTTGTGATCCCAAAGAAACCGGCAACGGCGTTGGCAATCTCGTTCTGAGAGAATGTTTCGTCATCGGCATTGGCCGTATCTGCCCGAGCGGTGTCCGACCGCGGGACTTCTCTGTCCGCGGCTTGCGCATTTGGCGGCGTCGCATGCGGCGCCACATAGATCGCACCGGTGGCGGACCCGGCACCGTCAGCATGGGCCGCCTGCCCCAGACAGACCATCATTAAAGCAATCAACGCAACATGGCTTGATTGGAAAAACTTGGTTAGGTGAATCATCCTATCAACCTCTTACAGGTCGGCTGGTGTTCTCAGGAACGGCCGACGGAATGGACGATCACCTCACTGTGCAACCCCGCATTGCCTTATATTTTTGATTTTCTTTGCTCAATGCTGGATCGAATCGGTTTTACCATTTTCAGATCCACGAAACCATCTTTCCGGAACGAAACTCGGTCGTGGCGGAGCTTGCGAGCTCACAAAAATATGAAGAATGGTTGCTCGCTCGTCCACAAAGACGCGAACCGTTATTATCCGAGCCGAATTGGCTCGTTTTCGTTGGTTTGCGTCATGTGGTTTATGTATGAGATCGTATATGTCACATCCAGTCGGACGTTATGAGCCTCTTGGATTCGGTGGCGAACTTTGAAAAGAGAGACTTGGTCTCTAATTCACTCAAAAGTCACGTAAAATCGCCGAAGTCATCCCTGTAAGTCGAGTAGCCATATGTTCGCCGCTATACGCCCTCGTAAGACGGCGTAGGCGCTACAAATTAGCAAGGTAGACAGCGCATGCCAGACGCAAAAACAATTGCAATCGCGGAAATGCTTCTGACATGCAGCGCTCAGATCAACGCTATTTCCAATTCTGACGGTCTTACCGGCGCCCAATGGGCCGCTCTGAGATATTTCGCATCAGCAAATGCCGTCGCCGCCAATCTGGCCTCTTTTGCGAGACATCACGGGACGACGAAGGGCACAGCTTCACGGACAATCACCCGTCTTGTGGCCAAAGGCCTCCTTGTGCGAACCCAAGATGGGGTCGACAAGCGCCGTCGGATCATCCAAGTGACCAGAAAGGGACAAAAAACATTGAAAGCCGATCCCGCGCTCAAACTAGGCCAAGCGCTTGCGGAAAGCAGCATCAAAGACCTCGATGGTTTTGGAAGAGCGATCCTCGCCTTTATGAAGCACCCGTTGATCGCTACCACCGCCACGACAGACACACCTGCCAATCAATTTCGCCCGGAATCCTGACCCAATAGCTGACGAACTTCGAGGAGCAATTCCTCCTTTGAGAATGGTTTGTAAAGGGTTGTCTGCACCCCTAACGAGCGCGCAGCTGCCAACCCTAGACTTGCCGTAAATGTTGGCCCACCACCGGAAATCGCGATAATCCGCGGCATGGCTGTTCGCTCGGAATCCCGCCATTCACTTAGGACGTTAAGGCCGTCCTCACCCGGCAGAAACAAATCAACGATTGCCAAGTCGACGTCATCGCTTTGCAATGCACTGATCGCCGCATGTGCAGTTCCGACGACGATGCTCTCATAGCCTCCCGCATCCAAGACAGATGCAATTGCCGACTGCATATGGGGATCGTCCTCAACGACTAGTATTTTCTTCATGCGGGCGGTTTTCCAGTTTTTGTCCGTATTCGGAAAGTCTTCCAATTAGCTCTTTGCGGCCAAATGGTTTTCGCAGAATTCGTTGACGCTGTTCGTTTGTCAGCAGGGTCGCAAGTTTTTCATCCGCATAGCCGGACATAAAAAGGGTTGCTATTGGCGGCGTCGCCTGAAGGGCTTTTCGTGCGACGTCTGCCCCGGAAACACCGCCAGGCATCATTACATCAGCGAGTACAAGGTCGAATTGCTCACCTGAGTCGACCGCCCGGACCGCTTCAGTACCGCTTGTGACGTAGGTGACGCTGTATCCCAGAGACTCGAGAAGCTGCTTTAGACCATCACCAAGTTCATCTCGGTCCTCGACCAACAGAATTCTGTTGAGATTCGGATTTTTCCCCCTGGACAGCGGCATCTCTTGCGCCTGAAGCCGTTCTTCCTCTGAACGCGGCCAGACAACCCGTACGATCGTTCCGCTATTCACTTCGCTCTCAAGCCAGATGCGTCCGCCGGACTGAGTGACAAAACCGTGGACAATGCTAAGGCCCAAACCAGCGCGGCCTTTATCCTGCTTTGCCGAGAAGAAGGGGTCGAACACTTTCTCGATATCCTCTTCGCCAATCCCCGAACCGTTGTCGGTAACCGATAACATCACACCGTCCGTCTTCAGATCGGCCGCGGGCAACATCCCCGCCAACTGATCGCTTGTGATGTTCTGTGTCATGATTTCAATTGCGCCACCCGTAGCAACAGCATCGCGGGCATTGAGGACAAGGTTAATGATGGTGGACTGCAGCAATGAGGGATCGGCCTTGATGGACCAATCGGCACACAGATTAAACGAGATATCGACATCTTCGCCGACGGACATGCTGAGTATGGTCCGTAAATCATAAAGGAAAGCACTCAGCCCGAGTGTTGCCGGCGCGATTTCCTGACGCCGCGCAAATGCCAACAACGAATGCGTCAGATCTGAACCGCGCTCTAGAATCTGAATGGACCGCTCCAGATGTTTTCTCGTTTTCTCGCTCTGTGCCGTATCGAGTGCCAAATCTAGATAAAGGCGGACACCGCCCAGTACATTGTTGTACTCGTGAGCCAGTCCGCCACTTAAACGGCCCAGAGCATCCATTTTTTGGCTTTGCCGAATGGTTTCCTCGGCGGCTTCACGATCCCGCCGCTCCTTCTCCGCCAGCAGGATACTCGACGTAGTAATGGATAAGGGTTCGATATAGTCGATTAAATCTTGATCATAGTCGGCTTGTCGGTTGGCAACTCCCACGACGCCGATCAAATTGCCGCCACCTCTCAAAGGAATCCCTAAAAACTTTTGGAAGTGCGGGTACCCCTCTGTCTCTCCGCCCGCTCTTAAGTCCGTTGCGGCATTGTTGCTGATGACGTGCTTGCCCGTCGTCATGACACAGCCAAACAACGTATCGAGATCGTAAAACTCCAGCCCGCCATTCTTCACAGTCGCAAGCCCTGAAGCCCATTCTTCTTCACGAATTGATTGCGATATGGCACAGGTCTTCAGATAAGGCGCGCCGCCCGGGGTATGTTCCACTGTCCCAATGAAGCCGAAAGCGCTTTCCGTTACGTCCAAGAATATCTCGAGCAGCATGCCGTACACGTCATGCGCTTCCACGTCGCCCTTCACGTACTCTGACAAGACATGGCTAATCGCGCGCAACATCTCGCTATATTCTAAAAGTTGCCGCCGCGATGCCTCCCGATCCGTAACGTCATGCTGCACACCAACGAAGTTGGTGACCTCACCCTGGCTATTGGTTACCGGCGAAACGGAAAGCTCAATCCAAAAAGGTGTGCCATCTTTGCGATAGTTTTTAACTGTTCCGCGGGCAGATTGTCCCTGGGCAAGAGAGGAACGGAACAGCTCCACATCTGTCGTCGCACCCGAGTTGCGCTGCATAAAGCAGGGAATTTGTCCCACAACTTCATCAGACCGGTAACCCGTAAGTCGCTCAAACGCCGGGTTCACGTATTCAATGGCACAATCTTGGTTTAGGTCTCCCGTGATCATGAGGCCGTCCGTAACGGCTTCAATCGCCGCCAGCCGAAGCTTTAACATTTCCAACAAATCTGTCTGATCGGTAACGTCCTGATCGACGCCAGACACTCTCAGAATTTTCCCCTCCGGGTCTTTCTCCACCATCGACCGGGAATGTATACGGCGAATTGTGGTATCTGGGTGAATGACTCGAAACTGGCAATCAACCACACCGCTTGGTTCCTTCACAGCTTTGAAGAGGCGGTCACTTATTTCCAAGTCAGATGGCACGACACGCGCACGCCATGCCGCCAACATATCCGTGAACTTGCCCTCTGGAATTTGATAGATGTCTTGCTGAACACTGTTGAAATAGATCTGTTCAGCAGAGAAATCGCAGCTCCAAACGCCTAACTTTCCGGCTCTCGTCGCAAACTCGAACTGCAAGCTAAGTTCACGGTGTTTGTTGTTACTCACCGCGAGCTCCTCTGCGAGGCTTGCAGCTTCGCGCCAGCGGCGCATCGCATACCAGCCCATGATAAGGGCTAGCGACGGCGGTATCAGAAACAGCTCGTCAATCTCGAAGCTTTCAAAAACCCGCGTCGAAAAAAAGAACCATTCAAATACATCAAACCATGCAAACGATACGACGAGCATAATGAAGGTCACACCGCCCCAAACAATATCGCGGTGAGCATTGCTTAGTCTCACATATGTCAACCGTTTCATGTCTATGAGACAGGCCCAGCGGCTCTTCGTGTTTATAAAATTGTTGCTCCGAACAATTTATCCGGACACACCGATCTCTCTTCACCTATATACGCACCACTTAAGATAGAATCTAACTTATTGTTTTTATTTTATAAAATCAATCTCCCATAATTTTTCGCCCAAAAAGTGCGCGCTTCAGTCATCTTCTCAAATTTAACGATATTTAAAGTTGCTCCAAGCAATCATATTCAATGGCGGAGGTCTAGGGACTCAAAGCCATGTGAGCAAAGGATGTTTTAGGCCGGGCCGAGCCATCGGCACACCGGCCAGCGACACCTCCAGCGAAAGGGGGGGAGGGGGAAGACAGCGGAGTTGACGTACGACATTCGTGAGATAAGGAGAACCCAGAAATGAATTCGTCCCGCTTGCTTATCGTCGATGACGAACCGAACATATGCACACAAATCAAAAAGATCGCTATCGAATCGGGTTTTGACGCCACCACGACCTATAACGGCGACGACCTCCGAAGTCGCCTTCGACAAGACCCTCCTTCAGCTCTCATCCTCAATCTTACGCTCTCCGGAGAAGATGGAATCAGCACGCTGAATTACATCGCTGAACGGCATCTAAGACTTCCGATCGTATTGATGAGCGACTTGGACGAACGAGTCCTGAACACAGCAGAAAGACTGGGCAAGGCTCGAGGCCTCACAATCGTTGGAACCTTGCGGAAACCATTCTCAATAGGTGATCTCGAAACGACGTTCGATGCACTCGGCCGAAGCTGCCACACATTCACGGTTGATGAATTTCGCGATGCATTAGTTCGCGAGCAACTCACCCTCCACTACCAGCCGATCATCAATGTGCAAGAAAAGGACGGCCCCACGGTTTCCTCTTGCGAAGCACTAATCCGTTGGAATCATCCGCGCCATGGCCTGTTGCCCCCGCGAGATTTCATTCCATTTGTCGAGGAAAATGGCCTGATGATGGATATGACCTTGTTTGTCCTCGACAAGGCGCTACTCCAGGCTGCTACTTGGCAACAGAGCGATTTTGACGTCCCGATTTCGGTGAATGTGCCTGTGCCCGTGCTTTCCCACGAAGTCTTTCCGGTTTGGCTGACCATGATGCTGAACAAGCACAACGCAGATCCTTCAAAGCTCATTCTTGAGGTCACCGAAAGAGACATTATTTCCGACCTCAACCAAGTGATGGAGACCCTTGTAAGAATCCGTTTCCTTGGCACCAGGCTTTCTATCGACGATTTCGGAACCGGGCATTCCTGTCTCCGTCAGCTTCAGCAACTGCCCTTCAACGACCTAAAGATAGACCGGTCCTTCATTATGGAGATGGCTGGTCAAGAAGATGCGCGAAGCATTGTCCGCTCTACAATCGATTTGGCACACGCCCTCAAACTGGGCGTTTGCGCGGAAGGCGTAGAAACGCAAGCGGCTTTAGAGCTTTTGCGTGAAATGGGGTGCGAGAAGGTTCAGGGTTTCCTGTTTTCGCCGGCAGTTGCCCCAGAAGACCTTCCAGCTGACCTTTCGAAACAGTTTCTGAAAGTTCCGGGCAACCCGGTCAAAGAAGAGGAATGGACCCCCGACGATGTGGCAACCGCTGTCGGCCTGTGACGGCAGCAATGGCAACACCGAAAGGCGGGCATATTCGAGACGTTCCTGTTCGATTGTATCAGTTCGGGACACTGTCAATGGCGACTTGTCTGCGAACTGTGCCGGAATGGGACGCGGTTGCACTCTAAAGTTCTGCCAGCAGGCTGGCCACGCGCATTTGGGCCAGTTCTCGACAATTTGAATTAAGGCACGACAATTGCTTTGAATCCGCGCGGGGACCTTGCTTGAATGCTAGGCGCATTACAGTGTGATTGGTTGGGCACGCTGAAAATTGCAGCCTGCAGAGGTAATCTCAAGGTGGCCGCCGCCGACAAAGTGGCATATGCGGCCGGCTGGTGCGATCCGTGACTGTCGGGGGGCTTGTCAGGATCGCACCGGCCACCCCTGCCCCTTTATGGGAGTGGGCGCTGCGTCAGATCCCCACAGTCTTTTGTATTTCAATCGGCCAATCCTATCTAATGAGCGCAAAGCGCATATACTTCACCTGGAAACGCTATAGCGCGCGTTTGGAGCATTCTATGAAAACATGGCTTTTATTCGCCGCTTTGGGCGGCATGCTCGCATTGTCGATCTGGGGATCCGTTATCGTCTGGAACAGCCTTGAGGGCGTTGAGATGAGCGGACATGGCATATTCGCCCTTATTCTCGGCCTTGTTTTTTCCCTTGGCCTTGGCGGTGGCCTGATGGCGCTGGTTTTTTACAGCAGCCGGGCCGGATATGACGACCCCGACCACTAGAGCGCCGTATTGTAGCCCTCCGAGTCTTATTCGGACGGTCCCCGCACCACGAAATACGGGTTCTTGAAATTGTCTTCTGTCTTTCCGTAAAGCAGCGGCGTGCCGTCGAGGCGCGTCACTGTCCCTCCGGAGGCATTCACAATCGCGTGTCCGGCGGCAGTATCCCATTCCATGGTCGGGCCATGGCGCGGATAGAGATCGGCCGTCCCCTCGGCGACGAGACAGAACTTAAGTGACGACCCCGCAGCAACCATGTCCGCGATATTGTACTGGCTGAGATATTCGTCGGTCTTGGTGTCCCGGTGAGAACGGCTGGCGACCGCCACAAGAGCCCGCCGATCACCCACACGGGCCGCGATGGGCTGGCGATCGGAGGCGCTGGCAAGCGGATCATCAATATGAGGGTCGATATCTTGAATGAAGGCGGTTTTGCCAAAACCCGCATAAAGCTTCTTTTTGGCGGGCACATAGATCACGCCGGCGGTGGCCTCACCATTTTCAATCAATGCGATGTTGACCGTGAATTCGCCGTTCTTCTTGATGAACTCCTTCGTGCCATCCAGAGGGTCCACCAAAAAGAAGCACTCTTCCACTTCCGGTATATGACCGGCCGCGGCGGCTTCTTCCGCAACCACGGGAATATCCGGGGCAACTTCCTTTAGTCCTGCAAGGATAATCGCCTCACCCCGCCGATCCGCCTCCGTCACGGGGGATTTATCATCCTTATGCTCGACAGCGATGTCCGACTCATACACTTTCATGATCTCAATGCCGGCATCGACCGAGATTTTGATGAGTGAGTCTATAAGTAGTGCGTGATCGATCATGATTGCCGTTGCCTTGGATAGTCCGAGAATTTGTAAGCCCCTAGGCATTGGCCCGCGGGTTCACGCCGTTTTGGACACCCTCTCTCTCATGCCGGCCAGATTTAAGCAACTGTTTACCCTGACCCCCATAATGACAGGTCGGGGTTTTACGTCACGCGCAAGCCTTTGGGCATTGCCTTGAAAAATTGGATTTCACTATGCCTGGTACCGAGCTTCAACTTGCCGCCCTTTTGTGTTCCCGCGTTTGTCACGACCTGATCAGTCCGGTAGGCGCGATTGCCAATGGATTGGAAGTCTTGAACGATGACGATGACGAGATGATGCGCGAACATGCCATGACACTCATCCAATCCTCCGCACAGCAGGCATCGGCCAAACTTCAATTTGCCCGTTTGGCATTCGGTGCGGCAGGCACCGCTGGTGACCAAATCGATGTGGGAGACGCAAGACAGGTCACACTTGGCCTTCTGAAGAGCGGCAAAATCGAGCTGGACTGGCCCACCGACAATCAAGTGCTTCCGAAGGATGCTGTGAAGCTTCTCCTCAATCTCATACTGATCGGCATGGACGCGATCCCTCGCGGCGGCAGCTTGCGTGTCTCGTCAGGGGGAGAAGGTAACGAAGACGTCGCCCTTGAAGTGCGGGCGGACGGTGTCAAAGCCAAAGTGGCGGAAGACGTTAAAGAAGTATTGCTTTCGACCAATACGCCACCGATCGAAGAAATGAGCGCCAGGTCGATCCAACCGCATCTGTCAGCGTTGGTCGCGCGGGAGCTGGGCCTCAAACTCGACGTCTCATCTGATGATGACACAGTATCGATTTCCGCCCGGAAAGCCGCCTGACGCCGCAGCCTCGCATTTCATCCGATGTTAAACTAAATCAAGCACCGTGTACGCACTTGGTCTTCCGAACGGGAGAGGTTTGGCCGTGCACAAAACAGATTTCGACGACCTCAAATCTTTCATTGAAAGCCGCATAGGGATTGTTCTGCGCGACGAGCAAAACAAAGCCGTCGACAATCGCATGATGCCGATCCTGCGCCGCAATCACATCGACAGCATCTCGAACCTCATCACCCGTCTCATTCGCGACCCGGAAGATGAACTGGCCCTAGACGTTGTTGATGCCATTACGACCCGCGAGACGTTTTTCTTCCGTGACGAAAGCCCATTTAATGCGTTGGCGGATCGTGTGTTCCCTGTCTTTTCGGAAACGCGCGAGAAGACGCGGCCTTTGCGCGTCTGGTCATGCGCCACCTCGACCGGACAGGAGTCTTACTCCGTGGCGATGACGGCCGATCAGATCTTGCGGACCTCTTGGGACGGGGACCTCGACATTCTCGGCACAGATGTTTCGAACTATGCCGTCAAGAAGGCACGTGTGGGCGCCTACAGCCAAATCGACGTCCAACGGACAGTGCCCGCCCGGGTCATGGTGCGTTACTTTGAAAAGAACAAAACGCGCTGGCAGCTCCAACAACCCATTAAGAACAGCGTCCGGTTCCGCCAGTTCAATCTGCTGGACGATTTTTCGCGGCTTGGCGAATTCGACATGATCTTTTGCCGGAATGTGCTGAGCACGTTTTCGGACGAAAAACGTGCAGATGTGTTGAGCCGCCTTGCAGAACGATTGGCCCCCGACGGCATTCTCGTTATCGGTACGCTGGAAACGCTGCTTGGCGAGACTGCCGGGTTCAAACCGGTCAAAGGCACGCGCGGGTTCTACACGCTCGCTAATCCTCAGGAAGTTTTGCCGGACCTTCAGATCGAATCGAAGCGGTCCGCGCGGCGCTGACCTCGGTCTCAGCAACCAATCGGCCATAAAAAAGGGCGCCTTCGCAGCGCCCTTTTTGTGTTCCGTATGATCGCCGGTGTTACGCAGCGACATCTTCGGCTGGATCAGGATCCCGCAAGACATAGCCACGGCCCCAGACCGTTTCAATGTAGTGGGCGCCGTCTGTCGCTGCCGCAAGCTTCTTGCGCAGCTTACAAATGAAGACGTCGATGATCTTCAATTCCGGCTCGTCCATACCGCCGTAAAGGTGGTTGAGGAACATTTCCTTCGTAAGCGTGGTTCCCTTACGCAGGCTCAACAATTCGAGCATTTGGTATTCTTTGCCCGTCAGATGAACACGCTGGCCATCAACCTCTACGGTCTTAGCGTCCAAATTGACGGAAAGCTTACCGGTATTGATGACCGACTGGGAGTGACCTTTCGAGCGACGCACCACGGCGTGGATACGTGCGATCAATTCGTCTTTGTGGAACGGTTTGGTCATATAATCGTCCGCGCCGAACCCAAGGCCCCGCACCTTGTTTTCGATCCCGGCCAACCCTGACAGAATCAAGATTGGTGTACCGATTTTTGAAACACGGAGGGTTTTGAGCACATCAAAACCATTCATGTCCGGTAAGTTTACGTCTAGGAGGATGATGTCGTAGTCGTACAATTTACCGAGGTCGACACCCTCTTCTCCAAGATCGGTTGTGTAGACATTAAACCCCTCAGACTTCAGCATCAGTTCGATGCTTTGTGCTGTGGCGCTGTCATCTTCGATGAGCAATACCCGCATCGTTGTCCTCTCTCAGGCCACCTTGAATTGGCTTCCAATATGGTTAATTGATTTGCCCACACTATGCCGAAATCCTTAATAAAAGTTAATCCCCATAAAAAAAGTAAGAAAAGTTTTCGCTTCGTTTTAAACGTTTTGTTATCGAATACTTAAATCAACTTACAAATACACACGTATCGCACCACGAATTTTCCCCAGAAAACTGCGATTTTTTTGAGAATATTTTCAAAGGGGTTTACCAGGCCTTAAACGGTCTTTGTGATGATAATCCGCATAAGTTCGTTCAGCCTGAAGACTCTTTTTAGTCTCTTTCGGCCCTTATCGGAGTCTTTGCGTGCAGGCGCTTATCTCGGAAATACAAAATCTTACCCCCGAAAATCAGTTCGGACGTGTGGTGAGCGTTCAAGGTCTGCTGGTGGAAATTGCCGCCGGCATGGACTCGTTCGGAATCGGCGCGCGGATCAACATCATCTCCGGAACGAATCAGTCTGTTCCCTGTGAGGTGGTCGGCTTCCGCGGCGGCCGCGCCTTGTGCATGCCCTTCGAACCGCTTGAAGGCGTGCGCATGGGATGCCGCGCGGACATCAAAGAACAAAATGCCGTGATCAAACCATCCGACGGATGGCTTGGCCGCGTCGTCAATGCCTTTGGCGAACCGATTGACGGCAAAGGACCGCTGTTGCCGGGCAAAGTTGCGTGTCCCATCCGGCAAACACCGCCGCCGGCACATATGCGCCAGCGTGTCGGAGACAAAGTCGATCTTGGAGTCCGCGCGCTGAACAGTTTTGTCACGGCCTGCCGCGGCCAACGCATGGGCATCTTCGCGGGGTCCGGTGTCGGGAAATCGGTTCTGCTATCCATGCTCGCCCGCAACACGGAATGCGATGTGGCGGTGATCGGCCTCATCGGCGAACGCGGACGCGAAGTTCAAGAATTTATCGAAGATGATTTGGGCGAAGAAGGCCTCAAGCGCAGTGTGGTGATCGTTGCAACGTCAGACGAACCCGCTCTGCGCCGGCGGCAAGCCGCGTATATGACGATGGCGGTGTCCGAATATTTCAGGGACCAGGGCCAGCATGTGCTCTGTCTGATGGACAGTGTTACCCGGTTTGCAATGGCACAGCGGGAAATCGGATTGTCCGGCGGCGAACCGCCAGCAGCCAAAGGATATACGCCCACGGTTTTTGCAGAGCTGCCGAAGCTTTTGGAACGTGCGGGCCCCGGTGCGGGAAACGGATCCATCACGGGTCTCTTCACAGTGTTGGTGGAAGGCGACGACCACAACGAACCCATTGCCGACGCCGTGCGCGGGATTTTGGACGGTCACATCGTATTGGAACGGGCAATTGCAGAACGGGGCCGCTACCCCGCCATCAACGTTCTGAAATCCATTTCGAGAACACTGCCAAATTGCAATACGGACGATCAAAACCAACTGATCGCTCAGGCCAGACGCTACATGGCTCTCTATGACGACATGGCCGAGCTTATTCGTCTTGGCGCGTACCGCTCCGGCACTGACCCCGAAATCGACCGCGCCATTCGTCTGAACACCCAGCTTGAAGCTTTTCTAAGCCAAGGCAAAAACGAAACAGCAACCTTGAACGATGGGTATGGACAGCTAAGCGACATTTTGGCGAGCGAAAGCCAGCCCGAGTTTGATGAAAAACCAGACGTCAGCGAAACCGAAAGGACAGCCCAATGACGCCGACCCGTGTACTTGCGCGTATCCACAAATGGAAGATCGATGAGCTTCGCCGGGAAATAAGTGCCCTGGAAGCACGCCGTCAGGCGGAACAATTCCGCATTCTTGAAATCGATGGCACTGTGGAAGATGAAGCACACAAAGCATCGGGCAATCTTATTGGAACGTTTTCCTTCGCGAATTTCGCAAGCGCTTCGAGATCCAAGCGAGATGAAGCGTCCCAAGTCATCACGGACCTGGATGAAAAGATCCAATACCTTCAAGACGAGCTGAACGCTGCGTTCCAGGAACTCAAGCGGTACGAGATTGCCGACGAACAGCGCCAGTCCAAGGAAGCAGCGGAACTTGCCCGGAAAGAGCAAATCGCGTCGGACGAACTGGGCATTGAAGGCCATCGCCGCCGGCAAGCGCATCACTAGAACACATCCTTCTGGCATATCGGCGCGAAAATACCTATCCTTCCCGGCAACGATAAAGGAAGGAAAACGCCATGACCGCAAGCTCAACAGCCGATGGGAAAACACCGGCACCTGAAATCCTGGGCGTTCATCACAGCGCGTATCGGTGCCGGGACGCGGAAGAGACCCGCAAGTTTTACGAAGAGATCTTAGGGCTACGCACCAAAGCCACCTTGGCGTTTGAAAAAGACCCCGCCGGGAACGAGAAACCCTTCATGCATCTTTTCTTTGAGATGGGGGACAGTAATTTCATCGCCTTCTTTGATATTCCGGGCACGGTCGACACAAGAGACTTCAACATCAAAGACGGCATGGAAGATTATCATGTGGCCATGGAAGTAAAGAACATGGACGCACTCATGCAGTTCAAGCAGCGTCTTGAAGATTTCAAAGTGCCGGTCTTCGGGCCCATCGATCACGAATTCTGCCATTCGATCTATTTTTTCGACCCAAACGGGATCGCTCTGGAATTCACGACGCGTGACAATGAGCACGATCAGATTTTGGATAAGGAAGAATCCGAAAGTCCGGCGATCATGAAAAAGTGGATCAAGGACACAGCCCCCGTACGGTCGGAAAAACTGAAGAACGCATCCTGATGCGCGGCTACAAGAAGTTACCAGCCGCCGCCGCCGCCACCACCACCGCCGCCGCCGGAAAACCCGCCGCCGCTGGACCCTGAACTTGAACCCGGCGCCGTGGAAGAGGCGACAGCGGCGGTCGCGATAGATGACCCCAACGAACTTGCAAAATTCGACGCCCCGAACTTGTTCCAGCCCGATCCCGAATACCAGCGCGGACTGTATGTCGCCGATTTTTCGTCCATCGTCGGCAAGGCGTTGGAAAAACTTTCGCTCCACTGCTGCTCAACCCCCAGGGCCAAGGCATAGGGCAGAAACTTTTCGAACAGTTCCGGCGTCATGGTTGGCGGATACATGGCTTCCAGCCGGTCCTTTTCGGCCGTCTCCAAATACATCTTGAACCCGTCGAGTTCATCGTGGATTCTGGCCCCTGCATAGGTCGGCGCTTTGAGCAAATAGAAGAAGAGGGCGTTAAGGCCAATCATCGCGGCAACAAATCCCACGGCGGCGAAAGAGACGGACATGCCGATAAAACCGAGCGCCAATATCTCGCCGATGAAGAACGGAAGACCGAAAAGCGTCATGCCCAGGGCAGACCAGACTTTGCCTCCCGTTGATCCAGGGCCGGAGAAAACAGTTCGCCAACGATTGGCCACTTGTCCGGCTAGCAGCACTGTGCCGATGGACCAAATCGACAGCCAAAACACCATAAAGAGGTTCTCAGCCGGCGCGGACGATACCAGTGCCATCACAAAGGCGATGACGGCTGTCGCGCCCATACCGATGAAGAAGTACTTAGCGTTGGTTTCAAAATATTTTGTCTGAAATTCGCGCTCCAGCCCCTCTTTCAGTGTACTGATCGCCTTCATAACTTTCTTATGATTTTTTTGCTCGAGCTCAATCGTTTCTTTGTATCCGAACAGCGCTTTTGCAATACGTTTCTCCCCGTTTGAAAGCGTGCCTTCGTCCTGCGTAAGGCGCGTAAGAGCGAACGCCTCATCTCGTTCCGTTATCTTGAGATACCCCTTGACCGCCATATTGATCAAAGCAGCGGCAAAGGCTGTCCGGTCATATCCCATATGGCGAACGAAACGGGACGCGGCCGGGGAAAACCCATTCGGCGGCGAAAATCTTGGAATGATTGTGCCTCGGGCCGGATCCCGGCCAAAGAGATGCCAGGTCCACAGATAGTGTGCCAACACCAGAAAAAAGCCGCCCCCCGCAACGGCTAGGGGCGCGTTATCACTGATAAAGAACCATGTCTCATCGGTAGCGCTCGGCTCTTCCACAAATCCTTTTGGCCAGGAAGCCGCAATCGTCAGCCCCTCATAGGGCGCCAAGGGAGAGGTCGTCCTTATGCTGAGCCTTCCGCTGCCACCAGGCATAACCTGAAAGCTCTTACCCTTTGCTCCTTGCCCACCGGTATAGGCTTCGGTGTCCAGAAATGTAGCACCGGCAGGAAGCGTAACATTGGCAACAGCTTGATCGATGGTGAATTGCCAGCCATTCCCCGTGACGTTCCAATAAAGTTCATCGAAATCCTCGAAATATCCGAGCTGCCGCGTGGTGTGATAAGTGATGGTGTAAGTGTGCGTTCCATTGGGCAAAAACCGGTCGGCATTGCCAATGCGGATGCGTTTGCCATTGGTGATGGATTCGATACTGTAGTTTTCCGGGGAGCCGTTGCGCAGAACCTCGGTCACTTCAAAGCCGACGCGCACACGGCGACCGTCGCTCCCGCGGTATTCCGTTGGGAAGTCGCGAAAGATACCCCGTCTAATATTTTGCCCTTCAGCGTTTACGCTAATCTCTTCGCGTACCAAAAGGCTCGAATCGGTATTAACCGTTATGTCGCTTCGGAACGACAGGATACGTTCTTCCGCCCACGCCGTATCAGCCCCCGCAAACAGACACATCAAAAAAAGCCAGACAAGACCAACTCTAGATATCAACGGCTTTCTACAAAGACACGGAAGGTACGGCACGGTCAGCCTCATCCTCGATCTCAAAAAATTCAGCCTTCTCGAAACGAAAATAGGATGCCACCAAATTGGACGGCACCTGATCAATCATTGTGTTGAGATTCCGGACGGTGCCGTTGTAGTAGCGGCGGGACATCTGAATGTCATCTTCCACTTCCGCCAAAGCGTTCTGAAGATCCAAAAAGTTCTCGCTGGCTTTCAGATCAGGGTAGTCTTCGGCAACAGCAACCAACCGGCCAAGAGCGGACCCCAACTGCCCCTCTTTGATGGCCCGTTCGCCGACCGAATGGCTTTGTTCGCTCTGTGTCCGGAGAGCAACGATGGATTCCAGCGTTTCACGCTCATGGTCCGCATAGCCCTTCACCGCCTCTACCAGGTTGGGAATGAGGTTTGCGCGACGCTTCAATTGCGTTTCGATCCCCGACCAGCCTTCTTCCACAAAATTCTTGTGCCGAATGAGGCTGTTATAGGTAAGTAAGCCCCAAACAAGGACTATCGCGCACAACACCAAAATCACAATTAGGCTGGACACGTGTCATCTCCCCTTCGAACACGCAACATACCAGAAGCGAACCGGCACCAGCCTTGCGCATCAGTCGCGGTTAAACAAGATGTTCTTTGCGAAGAAAAACAGAGAAATGAGAATGAGGTATCCGATAAAGCGGACGACAATCACATCCACTTCCAAGGAACCGGCGATTGAAGACGCCTCTTCGGCAAGCCGGTCGAAATCTCGCCCGCGATACGCGGCGTGAAGCACCGTCAGAAACTGATCGATCAAAATCGCGAGGAAACTGAAATAGAGAATCCGCGTATAGCGGCTCATCAAAAAGGCAACGAACAGGGCAATGACGCCCCCTTGAAGCGTCGTTACCAGGGTGAAAGACCGAGCCAACAGCTCGAACGCACTTTCAAACGCCAACTTACTCTCAGCCTTTGCCGCCGAACAGGTTACCGACTAGCGCTGCAGGACTGTCTTTACCGTGAAGATCGACAGGATCGCAACGCCGAAGAACATAAAGTAAACCATCAAAATGCTGACGCGGAAATCAAGAAATTGTTGGATCGTCAAATCAAGAACGGTTCCAACGGATTCGCCGCCCACAACGACGGATTGCCCCACATAGGCCACCCAATAAGTGCTCAAAGCAACGGCGGTGGTAATGGCCAGGTTCTGCGTCTGCCGCATAAAGAACCCAGCAATCAGCACGATAGCAACCGCCGGTAACGGGTCGATCGATGTTGCGACGGCTTCAACAAGGCTCATAACTTCAGGCATCGGTTACTCCCAGACAGGTCGATACGATCTGCACAAGATGTTTCACCGTGCATATTGCCATTCCGATCCTTGTGTTTTGGTTAATGAAACACCAATTGGACCGCTCAAATTGTAGGAGTCTAAAGCAATGGCCGGATCGCCAAACGGATTTACGATTTGGCAAGCTTTGCCGCGATCGCCGCCACATCTTTTGCAGCAGGTGTTACTGGAAATGCAGAAAGCAGTGACGTTTGACGTCGGATACTCTCTTTCACATTGCTGTCCCGGCGCACAATGCCCGCTAGCGGCGGGTCCACTTTCAGAAAGTTTTGGCAGGCCTTTTGGATCGCCTGATACGTGGCTTTGCCGGACGCCACATCATCCGCCATGTTCACGACAATTCTGAGATTTTCGCCATTGCCGCGCATGACCATCATTTTGATAAGAGCGTAGGCATCCGTGAGCGAGGTGGGTTCGTCCGTCAGCACAACGGCAACCAATGGCGGGACACGGTCGTTCGAAGTCTCTCCGGCGCCCGCCAATGTCATAACAGTTTGGTCGACGCCTGCCCCCAAATCCACCACCACGCGGTCGTAAACATTTTCCAGCGCATGCAGGCCCAATGAAAACCCTTTGAGTTCCAACTGGCTTAGCGCAGCGAATGTGGCACTGCCCGACCGCCCTGCCAGAATGTCGAAGGCGCCGGCATTAGCGCCCGACTGGGCATCCAATTCCGGGTGGTTTTGATATTTTACAATGGCTTCATCCATGGACATCTGCCCGCTGATCACAGAGGCGAAGTCGCGGCCGGCTGTCAGACCAAGCTGCACGTCCACATTGGCGAGCCCCAAATCACCGTCCACAAGCAGGACGTTTTCGCCCCGTTCCGCCAGAGCGCCAGCGAGCGTAATGGCGAACCAGGTTTTACCCACCCCCCCTTTGCCGGAGGCAACCGCCAACCGCTTTGGTGCGGGCAGTTTTCGCCGAACCGGCTCCGCCCCGTTGGGCGTTGAGGCTTTCGTTTGGCCGGATTGAGCCATAGTGACTTTCCTTTATCCGTTCACTTGTACCGGTTCGTCCGGCGTTTGTTCTTCGGGTGTGTCGAGCATCTTCGGGGCTTCGAGAAGCCATTTGGCAAATGACATGGGGTTGGCCGCTTTTAGGCCGTCCGCCACATAGGGCGAATTCGACACATGGGCGAGCTTCAGTCCGGCCGCATCTGCCGCCACGAGTAGGCCTCCTAAGCGGCGCGACGTGTCCAAGCGGGTGGCGATCATATGCTGGGCCCCAAGCGTCTTGAAGATTGCCGCGATGTCAGACAATTCAGCACCGTCAATGCCGGCGGAGGCGACCAGCACAGGTTCGCCGCCCGATGCTTCAATGATCTCCCGCAGAATGGCAACATCGTCCACCGAGAATGGATTGATGCCTGGCGTGTCAATGAGAGTGACGATTTCGGGGTTCGCTTCGATTGAGGCAGTAAGCAACGCCTTCAGCTCGTCCGGCGTGGCAGCGGTGGAAACCGGCGTCTTTGTGATTTCCGCGCTCGCGCGTAACTGTTCTTCCGCCCCCGAGCGGACGGTATCCGTGGTAAAAATCTGAACCGGCACACCGCCAAGAGCAGACCGTGCCATTAGTTTCGACACTGTGGACGTCTTACCAACCCCAGGCGGGCCTACCAGTATCAGAGGTTTCTTTGGCCGGGCTGGCAAAGCGCCAAACTTAAGCCGCGCATCAATGGCGTTGGCCAACGCAAGTTGCCCGTTGCCGGTGTCCATTGCTAAAGCAACGCGCCGCAGCGCCAGCGCCAAAGACGCGGAAATACCGTGGAACTTGAGCACTTCCGCAAGGCGGACAGCCGAAAGAGGCTGCCCTTCCGGTGCGCTGCTCCCATTTACACTTGAGGCACCTAGATTTTCCACACGGCGGCGCAGTTCGGTTTGAAGCTTCTGCTCAATGTCGATGTCGAGCAGCGGCGCGTTTTCCGAAGCCGGTCCATAGGAGATTTCTACAGCCGCCCGCACCTGAACCGACGCTCCGTTCTGCCGGGTCGACAGGATGATGGCGTCTTCCCCTAGGTCGTCTCGAACACGATCCATCGCCTCTTGCATGGTTGCCGCTGTGAAGGTCTGTATACGCATCGGTTAAACCTGCCCCAGCGTTTGCAAGCGGACCTGCGGATGAATTTCATTCTGCGACATCACCGCCGTTTGCGGGCGGAAGCGCTCAATGATCGACCTGACGTATGGGCGCGTCGTCGGGCTGGTCAGTAGGACAGGCACTTCCCCTTGCTGTGCAATCTGCTCAAAGGACGCACGAACCGCCGCGATGAACTCTTGCAGCTTGGACGGCGCCATCGACAACTGCCGGTCTTCGCCTTGCCCCACCAGGCTTTCGGCAAAGGCCATTTCCCATTCCGGCGACATGGCAATGAGCGGAAGAAGACCTTTTTCGTTGAGATGCGCGGTACAGATCTGGCGGCCAATGCGCATGCGCACATGTTCGGTCATCATGACGATGTTCTGCGTAATGGTCGCTGCTTCCGCGACAGCCTCTAGGATTGTCGGCAAATCGCGAATTGAAACCCGTTCATTGAGCAGCGACTGGAGAATACGCTGGACGCCCGTAACCGAAATCTGCCCGGGAATAATGTCCTCAACCAGTTTTTGCTGATCCGGCGGCAGATCATCGAGCAACTTCTTCGTTTCTGCGTAGGACAGAAGCTCGGACATGTTTGCTTTGAGGATCTCGGTGAGGTGTGTGGTCAGAACCGTCGCCGGGTCCACCACCGTGTAGCCCCGGAAAGATGCTTCCTCCCGCAAGGACTGATCGACCCACATGGCGGGCAAGCCAAACGCGGGCTCGGTTGTCGGGTCACCCGGCAAATCAATGGGTTGCCCCTTCGGGTCCATGATCAGCATATGGTGCAGCCGCAATTCGCCGCGCCCCACTTCAAGCTCTTTAACACGGATGACATATTCCTCAGACTGCAACTGCATATTGTCGAGGATGCGCACCGACGGCATGACAAAGCCCATGTCGATGGCCATTTGCCGGCGCAACGACTTGATTTGATCCGTCAACCGATGGCCTGCCGTGTCATTGATGAGCGGCAGCAGTCCATACCCCAGTTCAAGGCGTAGATTGTCCATAGCCAGAGAGGAACTGATTGGTTCTTCCGCAGGCGGGGCTTCCGCTTCCTCTTCTTCTTTACGTAAGACAGCGGCCGCTTCTTTTTCTTTCGCTTGAGCCGACGCCCAGGCGAGCGCACCTGCCCCCGCCCCCAAGGTGAGGAACGGCAGCATCGGAATGCCGGGCAGGATCGACATGAACACCATGACGCCAGAGGCCATACCGAGAGCTTGCGGATAACCTGACAGTTGCTGGAAAAGCGCTTTGTCGGCAGCCCCTTCCACACCTGCTTTCGACACCAACAGACCGGCGGCAACCGATACGATCAAGGCGGGGATTTGGCTCACAAGGCCGTCGCCCACCGTCAGCAATGTGTAAGTGCTGCCCGCTTCCATAAAAGAAAGATCGTTCTGGGCAACACCGATAATCATGCCACCCACCACATTGATGAACGTGATCAGCAGTCCTGCAATCGCATCACCGCGCACGAACTTCGAGGCACCATCCATGGCACCAAAAAATGTGGACTCATCTTCAAGACGCTTGCGCCGTTCACGCGCTTCATTTTCATCGATAAGGCCTGAGGACAAATCCGCGTCGATTGCCATCTGCTTGCCGGGCATGGCGTCCAAGTTAAAGCGCGCGGATACTTCAGCAATACGGCCGGAACCTTTTGTGATCACCACAAAGTTCACAAGTACCAGGATCGAGAAGACGATAATCCCGATCACAAAATTGCCTTGCATGATGAAGTTGCCGAAAGCCTCAATCACGTGGCCTGCGGCATCCGTACCCTCATGACCATCAGCCAGAATAAGCCGCGTGGAGGCAAGGTTAAGTGCCAACCGCAGCATCGTGGCAATCAGCAGGACCGTTGGGAAAGAACTGAATTCAAGCGGCTTTTGAATGAACAAAGCCGTCATCAGGATCAAAACAGAAAAGGTAATCGACAGAGCCAACATGAAGTCCAGCAAGAAGCCGGGCATGGGCATGATCAGCACCACGATGATGAAGATCACACCTAAGGCAAGCGCAAGGTCTCCGCGCCGTGCCATTGAGGCAACACGGGACAGGAAATTTTCCGCCGTTAGAGGTGCGCTTTGATCTGACATCGCCGCTTGCTGATCCTGTTTCGCCTAAATGATCCGAAGATCTCTAATGGCCGGCAAGCTGGCTGCGCATGGCGCCGGGCATGGGCACCGTCACGCCTTCATCTCCATACTGTTTGAGCTTGTTCCTCAATGTACGGATTGATATGCCTAGAATGTTGGCAGCATGCGTCCGGTTCCCCAAACAATGATCCAGCGTGTCGAGAATAAGATCCCGTTCCACTTCGGCAACGGTCTTGCCCACCAGGCGCTGGCCGTCGACGGTTTCTTCGGCATCAGATGCTGCCGGGGTCGAGGCTTGTCGCACACCCGCGCCTGCGATGGGTGACCCATCAGGTAAGCGGATGGCTTCCAGAGCAATTTCATCGCCTTGCGCGAGCAATACGGAACGGTGGATGGTGTTTTCCAGTTCGCGCACATTTCCCGGCCATTGATATTGCATCAATCCTTGGCGTGCCGCCGCACTGAGCTCTCTCTGCGCAACGCCATTCACGTCCGCATAGTGCCGTGCGAAATGTTCCGCCAACGCGAGGATATCTTCAGGCCGCTCCCGCAACGATGGAAGCTTTAGATTGACCACATTCAGGCGGTACAGAAGATCTTCGCGGAACGTACCGGATTTGACTTCAGCCGCAAGGTCACGGTTGGACGTCGCGATGATCCGAATATTCACTTTGATCGGTTTGTTGCCGCCGACACGGTCGATAACCCGCTCTTGAATGGCGCGCAGGAGCTTTGCCTGAAGCCGCACATCCATCTCGCTGATTTCGTCCAACAGCAGCGTGCCGCCATCCGCTTCTTCGAACTTACCAATCCGGCGCGCTACGGCACCCGTAAAGGCGCCTTTCTCGTGACCGAAAAGTTCCGACTCCAGAAGGTTTTCGGGGATGGCTGCACAATTGACCGAAATAAACGGCTTGTCTGAACGCGAAGACTTTTGATGCACATGCTGGGCGATGACTTCTTTACCGGTGCCGGATTCACCGGTAATCAGAATGCTCGCCTCGCTGGACGCCACCTGATCGGCCAGCGCGATGACATCAAGCATGGCCTGATCGCGCACGATCAATTGATGATTGTCATCCGCAACCGCTTGCAGGACGGCGGCGATGAGCTCCGCATCCGGCGGCAATGGCAGATATTCCTTTGCGCCTGCGCGAATGGCGGCGACAGCGGCATTTGCATCCGTCCCCAAGCCACACGCAACAATCGGAACGCAGATGTGTTCCGCTTCCAGCTGTGTGACCAGCGACTTGATGTCTTGCGACACTTCCACCATCAAAAGATCGGCCCCGCGCCCTGTACGCAACAGTTCCAGGGCGGGATCGATACCGTCCACATGGGTTACTTTAGCCCCCCGGTCCATGGCGATCTTCGTCGCCGTTCCGAGCTGGCCCCCTAATTGGCCGATGATTAGAAGTCTCATTGTCCGGTCCTCTAGTTGAAATAGTGCAGTCGGTCTTGGGGCGGTAACATTGTGTTCAACCGCATCTCAAGCCGGCGCGGATTCTCCTGCCGCGCTATTGAGAGAATGCTGATGGCGTAAATCGAATGGGCAAGGTGGTCTTCCACCGCGCGCCGTTCTAGCTTGCTGGCAAGCGGTGCAAAAACCATGTTGCCCAGCACCGCGCCGTAGAGTGTCGTCAAGAGAGCGAGGGCCATGCCCGGGCCGATCGTGTCCGGTTCGTTGAGGCCGCCCAGCATTTGAACCAGTCCGACCAACGTGCCGATCAATCCCATCGCGGGCGCTACCTCGGAAGCGCGCTGTAAGATCAAGACGCTGGTTCGGCTGCGGCTGTCGGACGCGGATACTTCCTCCGACAACAGACTTTCGATGTCTTCCACCGGCGTGTCGTCCGCAACCAAGCCCAAACCCCGCGCGAGAAACGGCGCACTTTTGAACTGCGTCAGTTCGTTTTCAACCGCTCTGTTGGGATCGCGGCGGACGCGGCCGGCCAAACGCACCATGCGAAGCGCGATTTCTCTGGGACTGGTTTCGGCGCGCGTAAACGTCTTTGAGATCGCGGAAAACACCGCCGAGATCTCCGGCAGCGAAAAAGAGATCGCAGTGACCGCCAGCGTGCCGCCCAATACAATGAGCGAAGACCGTGCATCGACAAAAGATTCTGGCGTTCCCCCAATCATAATCGCCACAAAGACAAATCCGAACCCGGCCATTAAGCCAAGCACGGTGGCGGTATCGATCGACCGTGGTTTGATCGACGACATCATCGTGTCCGTGCTGTGGGTTTCTTGCGAACTCATATGTTTTCCAATGACCGTGATCTACCTATGACTGGCCGCCTTTGATGATCTCCGTCATGGTCACACCAAGACGGTCTTCCACGACGACCACTTCGCCACGGGCCACCAAGCGGTTGTTCACATAAATGTCGATGGCCTCACCGACTTTGCGGTCGAGTTCCACCACGGCACCACGGCCAAGACGTAACAGTTCGCTTACTTCCATATTGGCTTTGCCCAGAATAGCGGAAACGTTTACGGGAACATCGAACACCGCTTCCAGATCAGCAGCACTGTGAGCTTCGCCGTCTTCTTCCGGCGTCTCTGTTGTGGTCGCCAACATGCCTTCGGCCTGGCCGTCCGCCGCAGCAGCTTGATCACCACTCAAATCGGAGAGTTCCATTTCTTCGCCGTCAGACATCTAGATATCTCCACTTACTCATTGGGCCGGTGCTGGGGTCGCATCGGCATTCGTCATCCAGTTGGGCGCATCCTCGAACAGGTCACCCTGAATTTTTTGTTCTGCTTGTAGGTGCCGTTGAACCACGGCATCGATCGTTTCGATAAATTGAGAAGCGTTGCGTTCAATTCCGCCATCAGCCCACTCAATACGGCAGTCGGCTGACTGAAGGTCCGGCTCGGGGATCACGATGATTTTCCCGTTAAAACCTTTCTGTGCCGCCAGATCATTGATCGCGGGTTTTACCGTGGGGGCCAATGCCTCGCCAACACGCACAACAATGTGCGGTTCGGATGGCAATTGCTCCAGACACTTTGCGATCAAAGCGATAATTTCGGCTTCGGGTTCCTTTTTCAGCAAGGTGGCACAAAGCCGGTCGGCAACAGCCATGGCGAGGGCTGCAGCCTCTTCCTTGATACGATGCACTTCTTGATCCAGATGGGAGATGACCTGCACCATGCTTTCGGAAATCTGCCCTAAGATCTGCGCATTCTGTTGCGCCGTTTGGGCTTCAACACCGCTAAGTCCGTCCGTGTAAGCCGCCTGCCGAATTTCTTCCACCTCGTCCGGTGTATACACCTTCTTCGGACCCGACGTTGCCGCGTCATGCAGAATCTGACCATCTGCATCGAACGTGGTCTCGAATAGGTATTTTTCTGCCTGAGCCATAATCTTTTCTGTCTGCCCGTTAGTAGATGAGTTCATCATCGTCTTTTGCCTCGGCGATCATGATCTCGCCTTTCGCCGCCAGGTCTTTGGCAATGTTGACCATGCCGGTTTGGGCTTCATCCACATCCTTCAAACGCACAGGCCCCATAACTTCCATATCCTCGCGGAGGATCTTCGCTGCCCGTTCCGACATGTTCGAGAAGAAGAGATCGCGCAACGTATCCGACGCCCCCTTGAGCGCCAGTGCGAGCTTCTCTTTGTCCACGGACCGCAACAGAGTTTGAACGCTGCCAGGGTCGAGCTTGTTCAGATCTTCAAACGTGAACATCAGCGCCTTGATGCGTTCGGCGGCCTCCACATTGCGTTCCTCAAGTGAGGTCAAGAAACGGCCTTCAGTCTGACGGTCGAAATTGTTGAAGATTTCCGCCATCATCTCATGGGCGTCACGCTTAGACGTGCGTGCAAGGTTCGACATAAATTCGGTACGCAAGGTCTGTTCGACCTTGTCCAGAATGTCCTTTTGCACCGTCTCCATACGGAGCATGCGTGTTACAACTTCCAATGCGAAGTCTTCAGGTAGCACCGACAAGACGCGCGCGGCATGTTCCGATCTAATTTTTGACAGAACAACGGCGACAGTCTGCGGGTATTCGTTTTTCAGATAATTCGCCAGAACGGATTCATTCACATTCGCCAGCTTGTCCCACATGGTCCGGCCTGCCGGACCCCGGATTTCATCCATCACGAAGGCGACGCGGTCGTCCGGCAGCAAGCCTTTCAACAAGCGTTCCGTGGACTCGTAAGAACCAACTAAGGCACCCGTTGTGGACATCTGCGACACAAAATCCAACAACAGCTTTTCAACAAGCTTGGACGTGATGGTTCCAAGCGATGCCATGATCTGCGAAATTTCGCGGATCTCGTCGTCGTCCATCAATTGCCAAAGCTGCTGACCGTATTCTTCGCCCAGGGACAGGAGCAATACGGCCGCTTTTTCCTGCCCTGAAAGCGTTTCGATTTCTAAGGGTACGACTTCTTGAGATGACATCTAAACGCTACGCCTCTTGACTCATCCAACTGCGGACGATCGCCACCGCCTCTTCAGGGTGGTTCTGAACGATCTCGCCGACTTTCTTGACGGAACTTGCTTTCACTTGCCCCTCAACACGGGCAATGTCGATCATGTGCGCAACGCTGCCTTCCGGTGCCGGCAAAGCTTCCAGGGCCTCGGCGGACCCATCCGCCAGCATGGCCTGCTCCGGCATGGTGCCGTCCGGTCCGGGCAATTGCGCCGGTGCGCCTTCTGCCCCCTCGGCCATAGCCGCCACGGTTGCCGTGGTGGGTCCTTCCAGAAGGCCATTAATCAGAGGACGGAAAACGAGCAGAATGATAAGCACACCCAGAATGCCAAGGATCGCCATTTCCGCGATACGCATATAGTCTGCCTTATAGAGGCCCAGAAGTGGCTCTGCCGACTCAATCGCGTCCGGCGCTTCCACAGGCGCGAAGCGCAGATTGATCACTTCCAACTGATCCCCGCGACTGGCGTCATAACCGATTGCCGATTTCACCAGAGAACTGATCTGAGTAATCTCTTGATCGGAGCGCGGTGTGTAAGATTGCGTACCGTCTGCTTGCTCTTCATAAAGACCGTCCACAAGGACCGCTACAGAAAGCCGTTTGATACGGCCGGCTTCCATGATCTCCGTCGTCGTTGTACGCGAAATCTCATAGTTGATCGTTTCTTCAGTGACACTTGACTGAGACGCTGAAGAGGGTGCCCCTTCCTCCAAATCCGGATCCGGCAATTCATTGCCAGCAGAGACGGCGGCCCCCGCTTCGCTTTCGGAACTTGTCTCAAGCGATTCAGTGGTTTGCGATGACCGTATGACTTGGCTTTCCGGATCGTAGTTCTCGGAGCTTTGGGTGATCCGGTTGAAATGAAGTTCGGCAGCCACTTGGACGCGGGCTTTGCCGGGCCCAACGACGCTGGTCAGAATGCCTTCCACTTGCTTGCGCAAACGGTTTTCAAAGGCTGCATTCCGTTCTTCCAATGCAGAGGCGATACCTGCACCATCCGCTGCGTCCCCATCGCCAGACGCCAGCAACGTGCCGCGCTGGTCAACGATGGAAACACTGCCAGGCTCCAAGCCTTCCACGGCCGATGCCACCAGATGCTGAATAGCCTTAACTTGCTGGGCGGAAACACCACTGCCTAAAACGCGCAACACGATGGACGCGCTCGGTTTCTTTTCATCCCGTGCAAACACTTCACGCTTAGGCAGCACCAGATGGACGCGGGCAGCATCTACATTACGGAGCGCCCGAATGGTGCGTGAAAGTTCCCCTTCCAGCGCACGCAAGTGATTAATGTTTTGTACAAAACTGGTGGTGCCGAGTGCTTCGCGGTTGTCAAAGATTTCGTAACCAATGGAACCGCCGGCCGGCAGACCCTCTTCGGCCATCGCCATGCGGGTCCGCAGAACTTTGTCATCGGCCACCAAAATCGTTGTGCCATCACCCCGCAGCTTGTGTTCGACACCCAGAGATTCCAAACGCGCTACAATGCGGCTCGCATCGTCCGGATCGAGACTGCTGTATAGCGGTGTATAAGTTGGTTCAGCCAGTCTGAAAATCAGGAAGCTGAAGAAGGCGATCATGGCGCCGGTCATACCGGCCATAATGCCAAGACGCACAGGCCCTACGGCCTTGAAAAATTCTGTCAGTCCACTCACTACGCCATCCACCGTAATCCAATCGGCATCCGCCCCGCTTTTTTGCGAGAACCGTCACCCCCACGAGTTCGAACTATGGTCGGTTGCCGGTAGGAAAAAATTACCCACAGATTTTAAAGATACCTTTAACGCGCTGTTTGGATTTGAGACGCGAAGACGAAAAAACCCGCCTCGGCGATCGGGCGGGTTCCTGAAATTGTGAAGATGCTTAATAGATCGTTTACTGACGATATTGCTGCAGGCGGGTTGCCCTAAGCCCCGGAAGACCATATCGTTCGATCGCACGCTGCCAGGCGATGAATTCTTCCGTCGTGAGCGAGTAACGCTCACAAGCCTCTTCAAGCGTAATCAAACCACCCCGAACGGCGGCCACAACTTCGGCCTTGCGCCGGATCACCCAGCGGCGTGTGTTTGGGGGCGGCAGATCAGCAATCGTCAGTGGGCTGCCATCCGGCCCAATGACATAATTGATCCTCGCTTGAGACTGTTCCATGACCATTGCCTACGCATTCTCCGAACTCGTTACTGAGCACCACTATAGGTGTTCGCTTTTAAAAAATGGCTAAGGCACACGGTAAATATCTGCCTAATGTTTTAAGGTTTAAGCAAGTTTTCAGGAACGACCGGGCGGGCACGTAAATCCAGCCCGGCCTCAGGTATTTTCAGACAATTCGGATCAGTTCCTCGAGCAGTTCATCCGCTGTGGTCACCACCCGCGTATTGGCGGAATAGGCCCGCTGGATGGTGATAAGGCCGGTGAACTCCTGGGCGATATCAACCGTGGATGCTTCCAAAGCGGACGGCGCGATCAAGCCGGCACCCGCCGTTCCGGCCGCTCTCAGATTGATCGGTCCACTCTCGGAGGTTATGCCATAGGCATTCCCTTCAACCGCGTTCAACCCGTTCGGATTAACGAAGGTAGCGACAGGAAGCTGATAAACGCGGCGGCGAACACCGTTGTCAAACAGTGCCGTCACAAAGCCTTCCGTATCGATTTCCACACCGGATAGATTACCGAAAACGGCACCATTGGCGGTTGATGAAATCAGGATGGACGGACTATCGAACTGTGTGAAACCACCGGCGCTGGTGGGAGATCCCAGGTCGACGGAAACGTCTTGCGCACTCACTCCAAGGCCTGCCGCAAAAGCGACCTGCCCCGCACCTGGAGTTGCTCCCGATGCCAGGAAATTCAGGTTAGTGAGGGCCGCTGATGTATTGGCAAGGTCGATTTGACCCGTGGTGGTAAATGCCAGCGTTCCGACAGCCGCCTGACCATCCACGAGCCCTGCGCCCGTGACGACATCCGATGCCGGTTCAACGTGCAATTCCGTATGCCACTGATTTGGCGTGGACGATTTCAAGAAGCTCATCGTCAGCGTCCGCAAACCGCCAAGGGAATCAAAGAACTGGACACTTCGCTGGAAATCAGGCGTCACGGCCCCCGACGCCATATTGTTTGCGGAGGTACCCGCGGCATAGGTGGCTTCCGCCGCTGACACGGGAAGACTGGACTGAAGGTTTGCATTCGGGCTGATAAGTGTCGTGGCCTCCGCCGTACCGCCAAGCTGGTCGATGTTCACCGTTTCCAGCAGCGAGAGATCGCTGGGGTTAAAATTTACCGTGCCGTCGGGCTGAACGGGAAAACCTTGAAGGAAGTAACCCGCCGCATTTCTCAGATTCCCGTTTTCATCGGTCCGGAAGGAGCCTGCCCGTGTAAAGAGGATCTCATCCAACGCACCGGTGGACGCCGTGTTTGGCGACACCGCAAAGAAACCATTGCCGGAAATCGCAATATCCGTGGACGAGGTAGAATTTTGCAGCAGACCTTGCTGGTCGATCGATATACTGGTCCCGGCTCGCACACCACCCGGAGAGAATTGGTCAGCAACACCGCCGCCGGTCACCAGCGTCGAAAAACTTGCCGTGTTTCTTTTGTAGCCGACAGTATTCACATTGGCGATATTGTCGGAAATAACACTCAGCGCGGTCGCATTCGAAGAAAGACCGGTAACACCCGCGAATAGGGCACCAAAAATACTCATTGTTTCGCCTCCATGACAGCGCCGATATTTATTCCGCCTACTGTCTTAGTCACATCAAACCCTTGTTCTAAGGTTCGAAATTCGTTCAAAACCGTTAGTTCGTCTCCGGTGCCGCCACCGTCAGAATGTCTGACAAAGGCGCGGAGACACCGCCAAAAGCAAGGACAGGTTGATCGCCTGCCAGCGTCACGCTGGTAACAATCCCGGTAATACTGGTTGCCACAGGAATGGTCGCCCCATCCGAATCCAAAGACGCCACCTCAAGCGTATAGAGCCCGTCCGGCAAGTCGTTGCCGTTATTGTCCTTGCCGTCCCAGGTAAATTCGTGGCGGCCGCTAGAGATTTCACCTTCCGTCGTGAAAACAAGCTTTCCGGATTCGTCGGTGATGTTGATCGTGGTGGATTCCGCCACTTGATCCGACGCATAAGCCCAGTTCAATGTCGCGCCTTCCGTCAGTTGGAGCGTATCGCCAAGCGCATCCACTTCCTGGCCGATATAGCCGACCGTGTTGCCTGTGATACTCGCAACCGATAGAGCTACGAGAGATTCGAGCTGCTGGTTGGTCTCAATGGATTGTTCAACCGCTGTGAAATCGACTAGTTGACGCGTAAATTCATTCGTGTCGAGAGGTTCCAGTGGATCCTGATTTTGAAGTTGCGTCGTCAACAACGTCAAAAACGTGTCAAAGTCATCCGCCAGACCCGTCGCAGATTGCGCGGCGCTGCTGTTCTGACTGTTTATGCCGGTAAGGGCTGAAATATCCATCTAACTGTTGTCCGTCTTCTTAACTGTGCCTTACTGCTCTCAGATCAAACCCGGATGTCGACTCTGTCATCTTCAACGATGGCCACTTGTTGTTGAGCAACACTGCCCGCCAGGTCGTCCTCGGCCCCGTCACCTTGTGCGGAGGTGCCGCCCAAACCGGAACCATTACCGTCTTCCTCAGCTGCTTGTTCGTTGCCGTCCCGCAGTGAGAAGTTAAGAGCGCCGTCATCCACATTGACACCCGCTTCCTCTAGCGCTTTCTGCAAAAGCCGCGCGTCCCGCTGGAGAAGGTCAAGCGTTTCCGGCCGGTCCACCGTCAGAGCGGCCGCAACACGGCCATCGGCGCCCAAATCCAGCCGCACGTCGATTCGGCCCAGTTCAGGTGGATCAAGGCGAACTTCGAACCGGTTCACCCCATTGGCGAAGTTACGCTTCATATGAAACGCAAGCTGTTGCGCCGCCAATTGCTGGCCTTGAATGGTTTGATCAAAACGGACCGTGACCGTTACCGGTGGCCGTTGATCTGCCAGCAGCGTACCGTCGGTTTGACCGGCGGTAGCTGTCCCGATATCCGGGGTTGCCGCCGTCTGGGGGGCCACATCAAAACGAGGCGGCGGTGGCGCCGCTGTCTGTTGCAGCAATCGTTGAGCAGGGTTTTCCTGCTGCAGCTGCTGGCTGGAGACTTCGTGGAAAGCAGGCTGGTTTCCATTCTGCGTGCCGGAATTTGCTGCGAATGACTGTTGAGAGCCATTTGCCGCATTCGCACCAAACGCATTTTTCTGGGCATTGCCGTTAAGCAGCGTGGAGGCCGTCGGGTCGCGTTGCGCCGTATCCGACGCGGCCTTGGGGTCTGCGGTACCCAAGAGCTGTTGCGCCGTCGGCGCGCCTTTGCCACCTTCAAGCAAATCACCCTTAGCCTGCAGAGCAGGCGCTGCCGAAGTCTCAGGCGCCGTAACCGGTTGCGTCGTCTGCGTCTGAGGGGCGGCCGCCTTAATCTGAGATGTTGGATCTGCGGGCAGTGTACTTGCAGGGTTCGTGCTTGCCACCTCACCGCCGGACGGAGCCTGCGTCGGTACCGTCGTACCGTTCGCTGCAGATGCAACAGCGCCGGCCTGTGCCGTATCGCTCTGGGTACCCGGAGCGGCCGTGCCTTCAAGTTCTGTTTCCGTGAGTTCAACGATGCCGTCGTCATTGACCCCAGTGATGGACCCTTCAGGTGTCACCGCCAATCCGTCAAGACCAACCTGTTCGTCGCTCGCAATATTGGTCGCTTGGGCACCTGACAATATGTCTACAAGAGACGTAGACGGATCTTCCGCCGATGTAGTCTCCCCATTGTTTGCAGCATTTGCACCGGGGTCACCCGTCGTTGCATCAGCGGCACTTTCGGCATTGCCCGGCAGTAAAAGAGAGAATGCGGTTGAACCTGTATTCGAGGTATCCGTGCCACTCCCTTGCCCCGTGCCGGACTTGGAGCCGGGCGTCGTCGGGATAAGTGCCTGTACTAAATTCAGTGCGGTCATAGCGCTCACAAGAAATCTGTTCGCCACGATCAAAGCAAGAGGTGGGCCAAGCACAGATACCGCAGAAACCAAGGCGTTTCTCGCAATCCCGCTTGCCGTCCGGCCAATCCTGCCGGAGCAAAAACCCCGCCCGGAAAGAATTGCCCGGCGCTGCATGCGTCTTACGCCGGCCTCATACAGACTGGCATTGTGGTTGCACTATAAGGGCCGGGAGAAAAATGATGATGTGTTCGAAAAGCCGCAGAACCAAGGAAAAAACTAGCCTTCAGGCTGTTCTCAGTTACCGGACAGCATGGGCGGAAAGAAAGTCTCTCGGCATGAAATACCCTTTCACATCGGCGAAGTTTGCACGGTCCGGCAGTTTGTGCCGGTCGGTGACGGAGTAAGATCATGGCCATCGGTTCTGTACTGAATAATGCTCTGTCGGCTCTGCAAACGAGTCAAACCGCTCTCAATGTCACGTCGAACAACATCGCGAACGTAAACACGCCGGGATATCAGCGACGTGTCGTTATCCAAGAAGCATTGGAGCTTGGCGGAAACGCAGGCGGTGTTGGCGTAGCGGAAGTCCGGCGCATTGCGGCGACATTTCTGACACGTGAAGGCCTGGCCGCAACGGCGTCGTCCGCCCAGTTCGAAACCGAGTTTCGTTTTCATGACCGCCTTCAAGTTCTGTTCGGCACGCCGGATCAGAACACATCACTGCCGGGGCGCATCAATTCCGTTTTTGCCGCGATCTCCGACTTGACGGTCGATCCGTCATCGAGCATTCGCCGCTCCGCTCTGCTCAATCAACTTGATGACTTTACCGGCAGCGTCAGCCGCCTGGCCGAAGATCTTCAAGAGTTCCGCTTTGACGCCGATCAGGAACTCGAAGGCGCCATCAGCACCATTAATCGTGCCCTTGAAACCGTCTTTCTTTTGAATCCTCAGATCGCTCAAGGTCAGATTTCCGGGCAAGACATTTCCGGATTGCAAGACCAGCGCGATCAGGCACTGGACGAATTGGCGCAATATATCGACTTTCGTACGGACACTCAGCCTGACGGACGCATCTTTGTCTCCACCATAGACGGTATTCCATTCATCAATGACCGCCTGTTCCAGTTTCAATACCAGCCCGCCGGCGTGGTTTCGGAATCGACCGTCTTCGACACAATCACCGTTCACCCCATTGATCCAGTCAGCGGACAATTGTCCGCTCAAGGAACAGCCATTGCCTCGCATATCAACGGCGGCGAGCTTCGCGGCCTCTTGAACGTGCGCGATCAAATTCTCCCCGACTTATCTGCTCAATTGGGCGAGTTTTCCGCCGGCGTGGCCGATCAGCTCAACAAGATTTCCAACAACAGCAGTTCTGTTCCCGCCCCGAACAGTCTTGCAGGCATCAACACGGGACTGCTTGCAGCAGACGCCCACGGATTTTCCGGTACGACCACATTGGCTGTCACGGATAGCGCCGGCGCTTTGGTCTCACGGGTCGATATCGACTTCACGGCCGGGACCTACAGCGTGGATGGCGGCGGCGCAGTCGCTTTCAGCGGCAGCACGATCGGCGACGTCATCGGCGACATCAACACAGCTCTTGGCGCCAATGGCAGCGCGAGCTTCACGAATGGTGTCTTATCCATCAGCGCTTCCGCTGGAAATGGTGTGAGTTTCATCGAAGATGCCACAACGCCAAGCAGCCGCGGCGGCCGGGGGTTTTCGCATTTCTTTGGGTTGAACGATGTCCTCCGTGCAGATGCGCCCACACATTTCGATACCGGGCTAAGTTCCACTGACGCACATGGCTTCGGCACCGGCGAAACCGTCAACATTGTTCTGCGCGGCCCAAACGGTGAAACCGCCATCGACTACACGCTCACCATTGCGCCCGGTACTGTCGGTGACGTGATCACCCAGTTAAACGCGGCGGGCACAGGCATGGGCGGGTTCGTTTCTTTTGCCCTTGATGGCAATGGCAAACTCACCGCCACACCAACAGCGGCTTTTCCCGGCTATGAAGTGGAAGTGATCAGCGATTCCACCAATCGCGGCTCCACCGGACTAAGCTTCAGTGAGATCTTCGGCATTGGCGAGCAATCCCAAGCGTTACAAGCCAAAGATCTGGCCCTGGTACCGTCCATGGCGGGCAACCCTCAAGGTCTCGCTGTCGCCCAATTGGACATTTCCCCATCGACACTTCCCGGCGAGACGGTGTTGACCGTGGGGGACAATCGCGGCGCTCTGGCGATGGAAGCATTGCAAGACAATGCGGTTTCCTTTGGCACTGCCGGTGGGCTCGCGGCCCGCACCACAACGCTTGAGACTTTCGCCACAACGATCATTACGGAAGCCAGTACGGACGCTGCACGCGCTCAGTCCCTGCGAGACTCCAACAGCAGGCTGAAAACGGAAATCGACGAGCGCATCGCGTCCATCGAAGGTGTCAATCTGGATGAGGAATTGGCCAATCTGGTCATCTATCAGCAGTCTTACAACGCCGCGGCCCGCATCATCACGGCAGCTGACGAATTGTTCGACGCGTTGCTCAACGCGGTTTAGGAGAATAGATCATGGTTACGCGCATTGGATCCTTTTCGCAAAGCCAAGCTTTGCTTCTGGAGCTTAACCGCCAGAATACGAAAGTTTTCCGCACCCAGGAACAGGTGGCGACGGGCAAAGTTGCGGACAATTACAAAGACATTGCCGCCGACACGGGTGTCCTGCTAACGGCCAAGAAAGTCGAAACACGCACGATCCAATTCCAAAACAATATTACGGAATTATCCGCGCGCGTAGAAATTCAGAACATTCAGCTAACGCGCATTGAAGATGCCGCCGCGGAACTTCGGCAGGACGTATTGAGTGCCATTGCGTTGGAATCGGGGGCTGCCCTTTCCGAAAAAATCGACGCTGCCTTTCAGCGGATCTTGAACACCCTGAATTCTCAATTCGACGACCGTTACATTTTTGGTGGTACACGGAGCGACCAGCCACCGGTCAACATTTCGACGCTGGCGGATCTTGTTGCCGCTCCCACCGTGGCGGGCATATTCGAAAACAACCAACTTCGCCCATCCGCTCCAATTGACGAAGGACAGGACATTACCATCGGCTTTCTGGCCGATGCCCTTGGGCAAGACATTCTGCAAGTGATCAAAGACCTTGCCACATTTGATGCGGGTCCTAGCGGACCATTCGGCGATCACCTGACATCAGCACAACGCAGTTTCCTCGAAAGTCAGGTGGCCGTCTTGAATTCTGCTCATGAAGGCCTCATCGATCAGACAGCAGCCAACGGCCTGCTCGCCAATCAGTTGGATGAGGCGCGCGACCGGCATGAAACGTCTTTGATTTCTATCCGCCAGTTTATTTCGGACATTGAAGATGTGGATTTGGCTGAAGCGGTGACGCGGCTCAATCAGGATCAAGTGGCGGTACAAGCCTCTGCCAGGATTTTGGCAGATCTGAACAACCTGACCCTACTAAACTTCATTTGATGCGGCATCGCGCATAACAAAAAAGCGGGCACAAAGCCCGCCTTTCGATGATCTATCTGTCGAAGCGTCAGTAATTATACCCACCGCCTCCGCCGCCACTTGTGGCACCCGAGTTCGCCAGCAGTTCTTGCATGCGGCGCGACGCGTTGTATGAAACCCGCGTCAGCCAAAGATCAAACGCGTCCCCCATCTCGCGGGCCACGACCGATTGTTTTTCTTGCTGCTTCCGGCCAACGGCGGACCGGTTATAGCGCGTCATCTCTTTAAGCTCGCCGCTCGTGAAATGTTGCGCGTAAACGCGCGCTGCATCGTCCAGCAATTCAGGAATGCGCGACTGGAATTCCGCCAGCACCGTGCCGGAGATTTCCTCGATCTTGCTGGCTTCAACGCCCGGATACTCTCTCTTTAGCTGCTCGGTCACTTTGCCTACGATCGCTGTAATCTGGCGCTGGAGCCCCCGCTCCATACCCGAACTGGCAACGAATTCGCGTGCCGCATCAATGCGCTCGCCATAGTCCGATGCTTGAACTGTCGCCGGAACCGTCATCGAAAGCCCGGCAAGCACCATGCAAAACAGGGCAAAGCGAGACAGAAGCCTATTGGAAATTCCCATGTTCACACCCCCGAGGGAACAATTAATGTCTGCCGCCTTTGTTTCGGTGGATTCTCGTAACCCCAAACGCGCAAAAAGCATTCCTGCCCGCTTCTTTTGCGCTTACGTCCAAACTGCCCAAATAAAGGACCGGCCCTCAAAACCCTAACGCAGCATTAACCCTAGCACAACCGTATGGTTACTGGCGTTCTAACCGTCTGATTTGCATGAAACTTTTCGATTTGCGGAATCTCCTTGCGGGGGCACGGGCGCTCCCTATATTGGCGCCATGATGAGTACAACCACACAAAATGCAGAAAAACAGCCTTCTGACGGCGGCAATTCCCTGGGTTTGCCGGCTCAGCCAGAAGAAACGCGCGTTGTGGTTGCCATGTCGGGCGGTGTCGATTCGTCCACCGTGGCAGCTATGCTGGCGCGCGACCACTATGATGTGGTGGGCATTACCCTGCAGCTTTACGATCATGGCGCGGCGCTTGCCAAAAAAGGTGCCTGCTGCGCCGGTCAAGACATTCATGATGCGCGGCGCGTGGCCGAACGGCTCGACATGCCTCATTACGTGCTGGACTATGAATCCCGCTTCCAACAATCGGTCATGGAAGATTTCGCCGATAGCTATCTGGCCGGTGAAACACCGATCCCTTGTATCCGTTGCAATGAACGGGTGAAATTTCGTGACCTGTTAGACACAGCCCGCGACCTGGGGGCGGAAGCTCTGGTAACAGGTCATTATGTGCGCCGGGTGATGGGGCCTGAAGGAGCGGAAATGCACCGCGCTCAAGACCATGACCGCGACCAAAGCTATTTCCTGTTCACCACGACACAACAACAGCTGGACTATCTTCGGTTTCCCCTTGGCGATTTGACCAAAGAGGAAACCCGTCAGCTGGCGGAGGAATTCGCTTTACCTGTTGCCGATAAACCCGACAGCCAAGACATCTGCTTTGTCCCCCAAGGGCGTTACACAAGCGTAATCGAAAAATTGCGCCCGGGCGCCGCTGAGCCCGGCGATATCGTGCATTTGGATGGCCGTGTGCTCGGCACCCATGACGGCATCATTAAATATACGATCGGACAACGGCGCCATTTAGGTGTGGCCACCGGTGAACCGCTCTACGTGGTGGGTCTTGATGCCGACAAAAAGCAGGTCCTGGTGGGTCCCAAAGAAGCGCTTCTGACGAAAGAAATCAAAGTCAAAGAAGTCAATTGGCTGGGCGGCAAAACGCTGCACGGCACAGCCCAAACCGGTCTGCCGGTTCAAGTGAAAGTACGCTCCACCAAACCGCCCGCGCCCGCAACGCTTTGGCTGGAAGACGATGGCATGGCGCGTGTGGTTTTGGATGAGGGGGAAGAAGGCGTGTCCCCCGGACAAGCATGCGTATTCTATGACCGGGACCATGCAAGCCGCGTGCTGGGCGGCGGCTGGATTGCCGAAGGCACCCGGGTCAACGTGCTTTAGAAAACACACAACCAAATTAGAGAGGAAGGCCCATGCAGGAAAAAGACGTTGTCATTGAAACGAAGGACGGCGCCATGCCTGCGTTTGTGACGCACCCGGACGAAGGTGGCCCCTTTCCGGTCCTCTTCTTCTATATGGACGCCCCCGGCATTCGCGAAGAACTGCGTGACATGGCACGCCGGCTGGGCACGGTGGGTTATTATGTGGTGCTGCCCAACCTCTACTATCGCGACGGCGCGCCCGTGGATATTATGGTGGATCGGTCGGAAGAAACCATGAACCGCATGTTCGGCCTGATGCGGACCTTGTCCAACCGCAAGATCGTTTCCGACACGGAAGCCATGCTGGCCTTCACCACCGGGGAAGACAAAGCCAAAGCAGGTCCCGTCGGCATCGTCGGCTATTGCATGAGCGGACCGTTCGTGACCAGCATCGCCGCCGCCTATCCCGATAAAGTGGCCGCCGCCGCCTCCATCTACGGCGCTGCTCTTGTGACGGAGCATTCCGACTCACCGCATTTGAAGGTGGGCGACATTGAGGGCGAGATCTATTTTGCCTGCGCCGAGACGGATCATTGGGCTCCGAAGGAAACCGTCGATCAGTTAGAAAACGCTCTAAAAGCGGCTGGCACCAATTACCGGATCGAATGGTATCCCGGTACCGAACATGGCTTCGCATTTCCGGAGAGGGATGTGTTTCACAAGCTCGCGGGCGAACGCCATTGGGAACGGCTATTTGACCTTTTTGGACGCAATCTCAAGACTTTAGCACCTTAGTCCGGCGAACCGTGCCCGCTTCTTGACAGAACCGGGCCAAAGCCGTAAATCCCCGGTTCCTTTACTAAGGCATGATCATTTCATAGAAGCATGATCATGCTTACGATTCACCGTTTGTCGCGCGATCGGACGGTTAACCGCCAAAGTCGGATTTTGGCACTTAACCTAATCGCGCTCTAAGTGGTGCACCACTTTGTACGCCTATTGCCGTTGGGGCGGAGTAGCTCAGCTGGTTAGAGCAGCGGAATCATAATCCGCGTGTCGGGGGTTCAAGTCCCTCCTCCGCTACCAAATTTTTCCCTTGAAATACCAATGCCTGAACGAAGATCTGGCTTTCGGATGATTGGCAAAAAGAGGCGCTAGGTCAGCGCCACTCAATCAGCTGCGAAAACATTCCCGGCATTTGTTCCTTCACGAACAGAATTTTGCGTTCGATGTGTTCCTGCATCAAATTTTGTGCCGCGTTAGGCCGTCTTCTCAACACTGCTTTGATGATTTCTGCATGATCGTGACGTGCTGTCGCGTGAAATGGCCGCGTATCGATTGAAGCAAGCAAATGATCCGTAAAGATAACCATCAGCGCATTCGCAACAAAGCTCAATGTCTTGTTGCCGGACGCATCAATCAGCAATTCGTGGAATTCTTTCATGCCATCGACAGTCTGCCGATAGTCTTCTGAGATTTCCGACTGATGAATTGCTGCTTCCAATGCCTGTGTCATCTCGCCGCTGAGCTCGCGGCGTGCGGCCATTCCCGTCAGCATCGGTACAACGACCAGCATACCGTCCATCAGGTCCTCATAGGTAACGCCGACCAATCTCATGAATAGCGTCAGGACACGACTCAGATTTCTTGGAGACGCTCTTCCAACGACCGGTCCGCCACCAGGTCCGGCTTTTATTCGAACGAGGCCTTGTCCTTCAAGAAGCCGCAACGCCTCCCGAAGGGACGCTCTGCCGACACCATAGGATTGAATCATGGCTGCCTCAGGCGGCAGTTGATCGTTTGGTTGAAGCCGGTTCCGCGAGATATCCGAGATAATTTCTCTCGCCACGATTTCTGCGGTCTTGAGGGAACGCCGCATCGGCGTTTCAGGTGATCGTATAGCTTTGGGAGATTCAACTGTCACTTTTATCTTTCATGCCATTCGCTCTTTATGACACCCTTCACTAGGGGGAGGGCTACCGGCACCAAGAAACATTGTCAACGGTTTATGTCTGGCACAATTTTTCCCCAAACAAGGGCCACTCAACTCACAAAACAAGTTTCTTGAAACTGAACCTCATTGGTTTCTGTTCAACTCATCCTTCAAAAACTGTGAGCCACGGATGAAATGATATCCCGACCAAAGATTGAAGGTAACCATGATCATGAGTGCGTATCGCAGCGAGTCTTTGCCCAACCCATAGTTCGCGGCCAAAAGATCACTGATCAGACCGGCCAAAACCGGACCAAAGGAAAGCCCAACAATATTGAAAACAAGCATCACAATCGCATTCGCCATCGAACGTATTTCGGGACGTGCAAGCGATTGCGATGTGGCGATGAAAGGCCCGATATAAACGACTGACAAAAAATAGGGGATGGCGGCAACGGCAAACGATGCGTATGGGTTCACCAACATGTACTGAACATAGGCTGCCGGCACGAAAGCTATCATTGCCACGCCCGGCACGATCATATACCAACGCGGATCTTTTACCGCGAGCCGATCCGCGAGGATTCCCCCGGTAAGGGTACCCAAGATACCAAATCCACCTGCAACCAAAGCTAAGCTAAATCCAACTTCAGACGTGCTCATATCGTGCACACGCACATAAAAGGACGGATTCCAGTTGATCACTGAATAGGTCGCGAATGAATGCGCTGCTCCGGCCAGCAGAAGGTGCCTAAACGATCGAAGTACCAATAACTCTGACAATGCTTCGCGGAACGACGGTGTCTTATCAAACCTGGGAACCGATATTCCGGCTTCTCTGTCGGCAAAACCTCTCGGCAATTCTCTCACGGTGAAAAAGATAATTGGTACCAAGAGAACGCCTGTTAGTCCTGCAATAACGAAAGCATATCGCCAGCCCCAGGCGTCATTTATCCACCCACCGGCCAACATACCAATACCGATACCAGTTGGTGCGCCGACACCAAAAATGGCCATCGCCGTCGCTCGGTTGGATTGCGGAAAATAGTCCGACAATAACGAAACCACTGGCGACACTCCCCCGGCTTCACCGACCGCCACACCGATTCGAAAAAGCAAAAGCATAATGAAACCGTGTGCAAATCCGCATGCCGCAGTCATCACACTCCAAAGCGTTAGCGCCACAAGCACCACGTTTACGCGCACCGTACGATCCGCCCAAACAGCGATCGGAATCGCAAGAGTCGCATAGAACAATCCAAAGGCCAGGCCCGTCAGCGCCCCGAGCTGGGTATCGCTCAAGTTCAACTCTTTCTTTATTGGTTCCTGCAATATGGACAATATGCTCCTGTCCACCAGGTTAAAAACGTAAACAACTGTCATTAGTCCGAGCACGTACCAACGATAGTTTTGTAATATTGATGGAGAACTCACGATTCTACACACCTTTCTACTGTGGCGTTCCCTTTGCCGTTGCCCGTGTCTTCAGCAAGAAAAAAGGCCGCACAGTGGCTCTCACTGCACGGCCTCAGATCGCATTCGCGGCACCAATCGACAGGGAGGACAATGCCGGGTTTTCCGCGATACGTTTGGTCCGGAGTAGTTTTTAGAAACCGAACGTCACAGATGCCCCGAACTGCCGCGGTGTGTCATACACAGCCCGGATAGACTGATTACCGCCTAGAGCTTCGGGCAACGTGTTTACAAAGTTTGTGAAGTTTACCGCGGATGACAACGCTTCATCGTCCAATATGTTTCTTCCCCAAAGAGAGACCGACCAATTGGCGTCGGTGGGTTCGAAATTCAATGACGCATTGACGTAGGCGTCGCGCGCTGTGCGGCTTCGAACGGTTCCCAAACTATTTAGTTCATCCAGCCTATAGGCACTGTTGTAGCTGTACTCTGTCCGGAAAGTTAACTCACCATTTGCAACCAGCGCCGTGTACTGACCAAACACTGTTAAAGTATGGACCGGCACAAATGGGACGAGATTTCCTGCGCAGTCCACTCCACCGGTGCTGTTACAGTTTGGAAATTCCTCGAAGGATGAATATGTGTAGCCGTATGCTCCGCCGACGGTGGCTTGCTCAGTCAGAGATGCATTTAGCTCGACTTCCACACCTCTCGCCCTCGTTTCAGCTGCGTTCCGCGTAACGAATGCAGACACGCCATCAAATTGACGAAGTTGCAGATCTGACGTCTCAGCTAAAAAGGCGGTAACGTTGGCCGTCATACGGTCGTCGAACAAACTTGACTTCAAACCAACTTCATAGCTCCAAACCGTTTCCGGAGCGAAGGGCGCTTGAGCGGTTGCGGGAGTAGAGTTGTTAAGAGACCAACCACCGCTCTTAAACCCTTTGGAAATCGATCCGTATACCAATAAGTCATCGTTCGGCTTAACTTCAATGGCAAACCGAGGGGTCACTTCGGACCATGATTCACCGATAGGCACGTCAAACAGCGGGCCAGTAAAGGGATTGCCTGCATTGAAGTGAACAATCTCGCCACGCTTATCGTCATAGGTAAACCGAGCGCCTGCTCTTAAAGCCAGCCAATCCGTCGGATTTACGACGACCTCACCAAATGGCGCGACACTGAACGTATCGACTTGTTGGTGCGTGTTCCCATCAACATTCGAGAACGCTCCACCTGTCAAGGTGTCCAATACGCTGCCAGGAATTAGTCTGAACGGGTTAATCTCCGTTCGCTGAGCCTGCGCATACATCAAGAAGGCACCAAAAACGTAGTCAACAAACTGACCACCTGGAGACGCTATTCTTATCTCCTGACTAAACTGTGCTTCCTCTTGGAAATCAGCTTTGCCCAACAGTTCGGGTAAGGGCGAGCCAACAACGTCCTCCGCTGACGTGCTGTCAAACCCCCGGCCGGCGGTGATCGATGTTACGGTACCCCATGAGGTATCCCAGTCTAAGCGCATTAAGGCGCGCCACGAGTACCGATCCGTGAACCCTTCCTCATTGTTGTTAACAATACGAGGGTCAGGATTTAGTGCGAACCCGGAAGGCCCCACAGGAAGCAATGAAGGCTGCACACCCCGAATAATTAGCTCGCGGGGAATCCCTCTGGAATTGTCCTGCGAATAGCTGCCCAAGAGTAATAGGTCCAGAGACTCATTTATCTCGTAGAGAACCTGTGCACGAACGCTCCATACGTCAATCTCACCCACATTTCTCCCGAGAGTTTCGTTTTCAGTGTGTCCGTCAACTCGCCTTGTTTGAAACGACAGCCTAAGTGCGCCACGATCCCCAACGGGCTGATTGACAAACCCTCGTGCTTCGAAGCCAGGTCTATTACGCACACCCAAAGTGAGCTGAGCTTCACGTTCGCCGATGACCGGCCGCTTGGACGTGATCTGAATAGCACCGCCCGTAACATTACGGCCGAATGTCGTTCCCTGAGGGCCTCTCAGAACCGCAACTTGTTCTACATCGAATAGGTCGACGTTGAACGAAGCCCCGGATGAACCCATAAACACATCGTCAATGAAGAATGCGACCGGCAAATCCGCCGCCGGTGAATCATCATTGAACGAACTTCCCCTGATAGCAGGGAATGAACCATTTGCCCCCGTTGCGTTAAAGAAAATCGCGCCGGGTACTAGCGAAAGCACATCGTCGAAGTTCTGCACCCGCGCATTTTCGAGATACGATCCGTCATAGGCACTGACCGAAATCGGAATATCTTGAAGCGCCTCTTCTCTGCGCGTCGCCGTAACCACAATTTCATCAAGTTGCGCGGCAGCCTGATCGACTGCCAGCATAGAAAATGCACCCACAAAACCAGCTATCGCTGTGCGTCGGGCACCGCCTTTGTCCCTGCGGTCTTTCTTTCGACGCTTTTCTTCAACGCAATGTAACTCCATGGTTTCTCCCCCATATCTCGCGAGTTCCGCTGTTGGTCTTTTTGGTGCGCTCGCTTTCGTCGCCCTACCAGGCAATCTTCAATCGGCCACACCAGTCTACTTCGCGTACGCAGTATGTAACACGATTCTATGATAACTATGACTATGATTATGTCAATACGTAGGTTTATGGGTTTTGAAGATTCCCCTCAGAAGCGACTCTAAGGTCGTGACAACTGGCCTATCGAGACGTGAGTTAGAAATGCCGCGTGAAATACATTTACGTGCGGAAACAACAAGCTAACTGAGGGGGTTTTGGGTTTAGACCAGCTACAGTATGCCAGCCTACTAAAACCTCGAAACGAGCCGCATTACATAAGATGCACTTACGAACGAACGCTGCAGTCGGACAGATATGCCTGTTTCAACTCGCCGGCATGCTGTTGCGCTCCGCCAAAAACCGCTCCGCCTCAAGAGCGGCCATGCATCCCATCCCCGCTGCCGTAACCGCCTGACGGTAGATTTCGTCCGTCACATCTCCTGCCGCATAGACACCTGGAATGTTCGTTGCGGTGGAATCTGGTGCAGTTTCGATGTATCCCCGGCCATTCATATAAACTTGCCCCCGAAACAGCTCAGTGTTTGGTTCATGACCGATCGCTACAAATACGCCATCGACGTCCAACTCAGAAACATCGTCTGTCTCGACATTTCTCAAAATTGCACCCGTCACGCTCAACGGATCTTCTGCTCCTTCTATGCTGTCGAGTGTCGTGTTCCACAGGATCTCTATTTTCCCATTAGATTCCAGACGCTTTTGCAATAACTTCTCTGCACGGAGCGTGTCGCGACGATGAACAAGTGTCACTCGGTCGGCAAATTTTGTTAGGAACAGGGCTTCTTCGACTGCGGTATTTCCCCCACCAACCACAAGCACATTCTTGTTGCGATAGAAAAACCCATCGCAGGTGGCGCAGGCTGAAACGCCAAACCCCATAAATTTTTTCTCGGAATCCAAGCCTAGCCATTTGGCCTGCGCGCCAGTCGCCAAAATAACTGTTTCTGCGACGTAAGTTTGGCCGGAGTCTCCAGTCATCAAGAAGGGTGAATTTGCGAGTTTAGCATCTACGATCACGTCCGAAATCATGCGCACTCCAACTTGTTCTGCTTGAAGTCGCATTTGCTCCATTAGCCAAGGTCCTTGAATGACATCAGCAAAACCCGGATAATTTTCGACGTCGGTGGTGATAGTCAATTGACCACCCGGTTGCAGGCCGTGAATGAGTATAGGCTCCAACATCGCTCGCGCGGCGTAAATCGCTGCCGTGTATCCCGCCGGCCCCGAGCCAATGATGGCCACCTTTGATCTAATCTCGTCTGACATTGCCTCCCCCTTATTCTTGGTCACCAACTTTGCCGGGTTTCTCATTGCGCTGGTTAGAGACCGCCCCTGTCTCTGAAACACTCCCAGACTTGCTGACGCCTGAGACTATTCCCGCTCTCAACTGATGTGCTTTTTGCCGGTCCCGGTATCTGTGAGGGACATTGAAGGCAAGACTCGCGCAAGACCACAAACTCGTGCTTTCATACTAACTATTACTATGGTATTCATAAATAAATTTGGGATGTCAATAATTGTTGGCCGCCGGCGATCCTCTGTGGATTGATCCCGGCGCCCTCTGTATGCAGAACAAAAAATTTCAAAATCTGCTCAAATTGGGAGAAAAAAATGCCGGGCCCACTCGATGGATTAAAGGTCGTTGATGTTTCCTGGGGCATGCCGGGATCTGTGGCCAGTTTGCTTCTCGCAGACCACGGGGCAGAAGTTATAAAGGTGGAGAGACCTGGCGGAGGGCCTGACACAGAAGCCCTCTACCGTAAAGGTTGGGAGCGCGGCAAAAAGAGTATCGAGATCGATTTCGCCGCGGATGAAGATCGCCAAGTCTTTCATGCCTTGATGAAGCGAGCAGATGTTCTCATTGAAGCCTTCGGTCCGGGGCGAGCTGAACAATTGGGGTTCGGATATGAACGCCTCAAGGACCTAAATCCCGGGCTCATCTATTGTTCGATCACCGGATACGGACAGGAGTCGCCCCTAAAAGATCGTCCCGGCTACGACGCCCTTGTCGCTGCCCGGCTTGGGCTCATGGCCGAAGCTGAAGAACTGGGCGTTGGATTGCGTGAAGGCCCCATATTTCTCGGCCATCCAACAGTGGGGTACGGCACAGCTTTCTTGGCAAGCATCTCCATACTCTCTGCTTTGAGGGCCCGGAACACCTTTGGAATCGGTCAATTCATAGACGTGTCGATGCTGGACGGCGCCTTGGTGCAAAGTCCCATGAATTGGTGGTGGAACGAGAAGGGCTTGTCTTACATCGACCGGTCTCAACAAAGCAAAAGCGGCGACAGCTTTGGCCACAGCCGCCTCATTACGCGCGTCTTTAAGTGCAGGGATGGTCGATACCTTCAAATTCATACTGGTGGTCCCGGCGGTTTCAAGCGGACCATGGATTTACTTGGATTGGGGGGCTCGGTTCGAGAGATCACCGACCGCCCCGAAATGGCAGTCCCTCTTAACGACGCGGAATATGATGCCGCGCGGAACCAGACCCCCGAAGCATTTTTGAGCCGTGACCGCGATGAATGGATTAGCCTGTTTCATCAAGAAGACCTTGCCGCCTTGCCTGTGCTGGAGCCCGGCGACGCGCTTATGGACGAGCAGATCGCTTATTCGGATCAAAGAATAGAACTTTCCGATCCAGATTTTGGACGCATCTACCAAGCAGGCCCGGCAGTCAATTTTTCACGAACCGCCGCTTCGCAGCCAAACCCCGCACCGTCTGTTGGACAACACAACGAAGCGATACGAGAAATGTGCTCTTCCGAAAATGGAGAGACTTCAGTACACGACACCGGAAACGCCGAGATCAAACACTCTGCGATGGATGGTGTCCGTATACTTGATTTGAGCTCGTTTTTTGCCTGCGGATATGGATGCAAGCTTCTGTCTGACCTAGGCGCAGATGTCATCAAAATTGAAACGCCTGGCGGCGAACAAATGCGGCCACTACCAGACCCGTTTGAGGCCTGCAATCGCGGCAAAAGAAGTCTCGTACTTGACCTCAAGTCGGAAGCAGGCCGAAAAGTGCTCTACAAGCTCGTTGGCTCAGTTGATATCGTCGTTCACAACATGAGGCCGGGGAAAGCCGAGAAATTGGGAATTGGGTATGAAGACTTACAAAAATACAAACCAAACCTAGTTTATGCATTCATGCCCGGTTACGGCTCACAAGGCCCTAAGATGAAGCTGAAAAGCTTTGCTCCGCTCCTGTCCGGCTTCACTGGGCTACTTTACGAAGCAGGTGGCGAAGGGAACGAACCATCTCCGCGTGCCCTTGGAAACGAAGATTACTACAATGGACTACTTGGCGCGAATGCGCTTCTGATGGGCCTCTATCATCGGGACCTTACCGGAGAAGGTCAGTATGTTGAGTGCCCGCAATTGCATTCCAGTTTGTTTACGACCAGCGAACACTTTCTCAATTCAGAATATAACACAGTGTACGGATTACGCCTCGATCAAGACCAGACAGGGTTTCACGCTCTATACCGGAATTATAAGTGTCTAGATGGGTGGATCTGCTTAGCTTGCGTCGGTGAAAGAGCGTTCAACAGGCTGGGCAACCTGTTGAATTTAAGTGATATAAAAATTTCCGAGGCCGACTTACTTACAGAAGCTCTTGGCAGTTGGTTTTCGGAACGCACAAAGGCCGACGCGTTTGAAATCCTGGACAGTAATGGGATCGCCTGCGAAATAGTGCGTGAAACCCCCTATATCCCAGAGCTTTTCTGGGAAGATTGGGCGGTCGATAGCAACAGAGTTTTTGTACAAGATACCTCCCCATGGGGAAAGATTCGTGAGATAGGCCTGACAACACATCTCTCGCGCACTCCGGGGATCAAGAAATCACCCGCGCCAGAATTAGGTCAGCATTCTCGCGAGATCGTCAAAGAGATCGGATTCACGGAAATCGAACTGGAAGAGTTGCTAGAAAGCAAAGCGGTTGTGGCGAGCACTTAACCCTAGGGCAGTTTTTGGTTAGGTGCGCTTCACTTTAAATATAGCAACTGTCGCCACCTGTTCACGCTGACGACTAAACGAAGCGATCGTTACGACTAGAGCGTTTCATAGTCATATTGAAGCAGTTCTGTTGTCCAGCGGTGAGTGTCTCCGCAAGGCGCGATCCGAAACGCGATGTGGGGCATCGGGTGAGGATCGCAACGATGCGGACGCTCACCGCTGGGCAACCCGCAGGGACAGGCGCTTTTTCGCCAGGACAGCGTCGGCCGCCTCGACCGTAGCCCCACTACGCTCATCGGCGACCTTCTCGTCCTGACGAAAAATCGCACTGTCAGAACGATTCAATATGACTATGAAGCGCTCTAGCGCCATTCTACAGGTTGCGAGAACATTCCCGGTATCTTTTCTCTCGCAAACGCGATTTTTCGTTGCATATGATCTTCCATCAACTCTCTTGCCGCCTTCGGATGACCTCGCAAAATTGCCTTGGCGACATTCAAATGATCTTGCGCCGCTGTTTGATGAAATGAACGGGTATCGATAGAAGAGAGAAGGTGTTCCGCAAATATGACGCTCAAGGAATTTGAAATCAAACCAAGAACACGATTTCCCGAAGCATCCACAACCAATCGATGGAAATCGCGGAATCCGTTTACGGACAAATCATATTGCCCCAAACTGTCTACTGTGTATTCAGCAACATTCTGCAGTGCTTCGAGCTTTGCTCCGTTTTTTACCTGATTAGCAGCTTTCTCTACCAGATGAGGCTCCAAGATAAGAATCGCATCGCCCAATTCTTCATAAGTCACACCAAGAAGTCTCAAGAACAGCGTAAAGACCCGAGCGAGATTTTGTGGTGAGGCTGTCCCGACAATCGGCCCCCCACCTGGACCGGCCTTTATCTGAACCAGGCCCTGTCCTTCGAGAAGCCGCAAAGCCTCTCTAACAGACGCCCGGCCCACGCCGTACTCCTCAACCATTATTGCCTCAGGGGGCAAATGGTCATCCGGCTTCAACCCTTTATTCGAGATATCGGCAACAATTTGGCGGGCAATCAGTTCGGCGGTTTTCAATGATCGTTTTCGCGGCCGCTCGGCTTCTTTCCTTATCGCAGAAAGTTCTAATGCGCCCGCATTTCCAACTGCCTGTTTTTCAATTGATCCGCTCAATGAAGCCACCCTTCTTCTCAAAAGACCTGTTGAGGCGCCTTTTGTCAGACCAGCAACTTATGGACGTCTTCATGAGTTGGCAAATGGTCTGTCGTTCGGCGGCCCCCAAACGCTGCCTTAGAGTCTAACGTTCAGTTGCTTGCCAACCTACAAAAAGAGAAACTGTTTGACCATCTTGGAGTTCCTATTGACGGTGTTTTAGTTAACTAACCGGCAGCAAAGGAAAAGTACAGATTGCGAGTTTTCCTCTAGAGGAACAATACTCTCAAGCGTCCGGCGACTGCCGGTTTTTGTTCAGGCCGCTTTTGGCGTCCGCGGCAACACTTTTCCGGTCCATTACCGTCGAGATCTGTCACTACCCAGCACCTCACACCAAGCGAATGGGGGCATTGACGATGTGATTCTCAAGCTCTCCTGCCCGCGAGAGCGGAAACCAGATTCACTCAACACGTGACTGCTGACGTTGGTCAGGGTCTCAACGAACTATTTGAGATCGTTCGAAAGTATTTCAAACTCCTCAACCTTCCGCCCGGCTATGAGGTGCTCGTCCACGATTCTATCAAGCACTTCCGGGACACAGTTGCGGTACCACGTACCGTCCGGATACACGACTGCAATAGGACCATCGCGGCAAATTCTAAGGCAATTGGCTTTTGTCCGATTGATGGATGCTTGGTCGGACCGCCCAAGCGCCGCAAGCCGGTTTTTCAGGTAGCTCCAAGATACCAGGCCCTGCTCAAACGTACAGCATTTAGGGTTGGACTGGTCTGCACACAGAAATATATGTCTTTTTTTAGAGTCTAGTTTCAGACGTTCAGCAATATCTTTGGATCCCAACTCTTTTTTACTCGCATCTACCATTTAATCTCCGGATACTGTTTGGGGGTGTGGTCCCCCACTTAGAAAGAATCGGACCCAGGCGTCTTAATTAAGCGTGCGGCGCCTACTGAATTGATGCCGCGCTAAATACATGGGACCGACTTCTGCCATTCAATCGCTGATCCCGGATTAAACATCCGGCTCAAATGTGGGTAACGTTTGATCTCGAACTTTCGTTGGCGCAAACCGGACTGGCATACCTATTTCGGGGTCATGGCCCCGCATATTCACCATCAAAGTGATGAGCCTTACGCCCGGCATCCCATCCAGCTCTATCAGTGCATTCGTGTACGGAACAACGTTCTTTTGGTCGCCTGGCAGGAAACAACGGTGAGCTGTCGTGAAGGTGTATATCGTTCCTGTTTTTGGAACACTTTTCCAGATAAGGTCCGCTTCCGGGTGGCATGGAATCGATCCCAGCGGATACCATTGCCAAGCACCGCAGACTGAACATGCCGGCAGCTTTAAGTCACCTTCATCGATTGCTTGCCAGAATGGTCGAAGCAAATCAGAGTGAAACAATGGTTCCCAGTAAGGCAATTTCATCGTCAGCTACCGATCTACCGTCAGAACCATCGTGGCGTGGTCATTAGCTCCGAGCCCGCCAACCACACCGACTTCGGCATCTTTCACTTGCGCCTCACCTCGCCCACCCCTTAACTGCCTGACCGCTTCAACCACATGGTTGGCGCCCGGAATATAAGCATTAGAAAGGTGGCCCCCATGCGTGTTAACAGGAAACTCACCACCCGGCGCAATTCGCCCGCCTTCAACGAAACCGGCTGCCTCTCCCTTTCCGCACAACCCCATCTGTTCCAACTGAAGGAGAACCGAGATGGTGAAACAATCATAGATCTCTGCAAAGTCGATATCACCAACGCTGATGCCGGCGCTCTCATATGCTCTTCTAGATGAGATATCGGCGCCAAAGTTGAGGAGGTTGGGGTTTTGCGTAAAGAACTCCGTTAGGGTGACTGGTACCTTTCCATAGTCGATACCCGCCAAAACGACCGGGGGACTTGCTAGATCTCGAGCCCTTTCAAGGCTGCTCACTACGTAAGCAGCGGCCCCATCCGAAAGGAGGCAACAATCCGGTTTGCGGAACGGCGTAGCGACAACTTCACTGTCGAAATAATCCTGCATCGACATGGGGTCTTGTCTCTGGGATCCAGGTGTCAATTGCGCCCAAGCCCGGCACGATACGGCAACCTCTCCCAATTGAGAGTCTCTCAATCCATATTCATGCCGATAGCGCTGCGCTAAGGTCGCGAAATAAAGAGGTTGGCCAAAATAGCCCAGGGGCATTTCGAGATCTGCTTTGTGCGGATCAGCAGCATGCAGAGCATAAGGTCCTCCAGGGTCTGATGCTTTCAAACCGTAGTAGACCAAAACGTTTTTTGCGAGTCCTGAACTTATTGCGATCTGGGCAAGCTGCGCCGCACCAACCGCGCCGGACCCTACCGATGCAGATAGCGCGGCAAACCGGCAATCAACCCCCCCCAAAGCGACGGCAAGTTTATCGTAGGGTAGCCCCCCCGTTACGGTGACAAACCCGTCAATATCTTTTTCATTTATTCCCGCATCCGCGATTGCATTTCGGGAAGCTGTCGCAATCAGATCAAACAGTGACGGCTCCAGTTTACGGCCATATTCGCTTTCCCCAACACCACTAATCGCAACTGTGTCTAGCATGTCGTTATTCGCCCATGTTTTCGCAGATCAAACATCTAAGCCCCCGGAGCATATGCCCCCACATCGTTACGTCGCCCAGCAACCAGTCTTCCAAAATGAAAAGACGAACTCGAGTTCGGCATAGAAAAACTGTTTGACGAACACAATCTTATTCTTATAACTATTCGCATAATTAAGTCAACAATGCTGCAAGCTGACGGCCTTCAATCAATTGATCTTTGCGCGAGATAAGTTTTTGTTTGCAGTCTGATGAACTGCGCCGTGACCTCTAAATGACGTTCGCACTCAAACCTTGCGAGACAAGATGTATGAACACCAGTGACCAGTATGTTTTTGCTGCCAAGTTGAGCGAACTGCCGGAAGAATCCGCGACGTTGGTTGCCATTAGCGGGCGTCCCATATTGGTGTGCAAGAGCGAAGGAGAAGTCTTTGCGGTGGAAAACCAATGCAGCCATCAGTCAGAACCGCTTGATCGGGGGCATGTTCGCAAATGTACAATCGTCTGTCCCTGGCACGGGGCCCGCTTTAGTTTAAAGACAGGGGCTCCCATGGGCGGTCCAGCCATGACGTCGGTTCGAACCTATAGCACACGAATAATTGGCGATAATGTCGAGGTAAAAATTTGAACGACAAGGTACAAAAAGCAGGTATCCCTTTGCCGTAAGTATCCACCAACACTACGTACCGACTTAGAAAAGAGACTGAACGACCTTTTCAGTGATTTCGTTTGTAGGCGCGTGAGGAATAAATACGTAGCCATCGCCTTCGACATCGACACAGACGACCGACACCAACGCTGGCCGCTGAATAGGAATTGGCCTTAAAGCTTGATGGTCTTCCGTCATGTGTTGGAAAATTCTTTGCTTGACTTCATCAAGCGAAAAATCTCCCAAAATACGTTGGCAATTCAGTCCCAAGACAAATAAGTGCGTTCTACCTGTTTCAAACTCATTGTTGACGGCAGAACCGTAAAGCATGTCCGGGAGGTCAAAAAGAACGGGATTGCCAGTATCTTCTGGCCCACCAGCCAAAGGGCTTGGAAACCGGCCCGAATACCCCAGAGCCTTCAGCCAATCATTGGGGTCCTTTGACGTTGGGCTCAGCATGGCCCGATACCTCATGTAAGGATAAATCGTCACCGTGCTGTCATCGGCGCTAAACCCTTTGTCTTCAGAGTTGGTCGGCCAGTTGGGCCCCGTCGCCTTGGTTTCGCCGAAGCACCACGTATATCTCCCCGGCGTAGACCAAATCGCCTGGTCAAACTCACCCTGAACAGAACGCGCCACATTTTGAATCGTGAGACGAAGCGCTCGGCCAATGGTCGCACTGGCCCGATTGCCAGGCCCAAACAAACCCCGGCCACGGTTTACACCAAGCTCATCAACGATAGGGCCATTCACAATAGTCAAGAAGCCCGCGCCCGAAGCCGTGGCTGTGTGCGTGTGGAGATTATTCTTCGGGTTCCCAAGGGCCCGCATTCCGGCAAGTATCACAGGCATATATTCAGGCTTTGCGCCTGACATTACCGCATTAATTGCGAGTTTCTCCGCGGTGATTTCAATGTTATCGCGCGTCGGAATTCGTGCGATGACCTCTTCTGGAGAAAGCGCGCAAACATCCAAAAAAGCAGCAACCCGACCGGTCGTGGGTGGAACAACCGGCAGGCCGTCCGTCCAATGACGTTCAAAATAGGCTTCTATGGCCTCGAACGCATCTGCGCACTCTAGGGAAGAAGACCGCAGCAGACCGGCCGTTAAGCTGCAAACCGAGTCACCACAGTCCAATGAATCTGCTGACTGTTGAATTTCACCCACTTCGTCAAAATCATTCATTTTGGTTCTCTGTCACAACGGGTAGCGGACGATCGACCAGGCAGCGGACAACATCTGGAACCAGGTCAAAAGCGATTCGCTTCAGTAAAGCGTCATCCTCTATTTTGCCTATTCTATTGTCGGCCACCACAAACGGATAATTCTGCATTCGCGAAACGCGCTGCATGGTTTGTGCACCCGGCACAAACTCTTCCGTAATAATCGCAACCGAATGACGGCCGCCCCATTCGAATTCTATGGAGTCACGCAAACTGCGCGACGAGCAAGAGCCTCAATTGCCGATTGCCGTAATGATTACGTCAGAGTTCTCCACAAGATCAGAAAAAGCTTCCGGACGCGGAGGAGTTGTCGTATCGCGTTTGGCGTGCCTCGAGACAGAGACAACACCCACATCATCCCGCATCTCTAGACCTTCGAGCACATATTCCAACAGCTCTACTGATTGTTCTTTCGCGTTTCCGAGAAGACCTATTCTTATGTCTCTTAGGGATTTCAAAGGCGGCATCCATCCGCGACTAATACTCGGATCTAACCCCGTAATTTCCTCATTCGTCGGATCTAGAACAGTGATCATTTTTCCTCCTATTTTTTTGGAGTCATTTCCTCACACGCGTAAAACTTCAGACAAAGCTTGCAGCCGACGGGCTTTACAAAAGTGCGTATGAATCGAAGTCTTTGATTTCCTCTGTGGTAAAGTCTGACGCGCCCTCCAACCGATACAATCTGCTAACAACGTTAGACGCGAGGGAGGCTTTGTCTTCCTCCGCAAGGCCGGAAGTCGTCAATTCAAACGTTTGCGGATTGTTCGGCCACACGGATTCCGCCGCCCCGCAAAATGAGGACCACATAAGATGTGCTTTCCCAAAGTAGTTACGATTTAGAACGGAGAACCTGTCTTCTTGGACCGTGAACCAGAAAAACTCCCGAACATAATCCGCCGGCATAGCGTCTTCATTCTTGAGACTGAATTGCCGTGTATGCGCCGATCGCATATATACTTCGTTCGATATTTCCAAGACGCCAGGCACCCACCCAGGATCGGAGTCCACCAAGACAAACCGAAGCTTCGGGAAGTTATCGCATACGCCCGCAAACACGATTGCCGAGATATCTGGAGAAATATCCGGCGCGTACCCTCCGACAACACCGGTATCCGGTTCGCTCGAATCTGATAGCCCGCGATGCAAACTTATCGGCACGCCGAGATCTTGTGCAGCAGCCCAGAATTCAGTTGAGAGAAGAGCTGGCGGCCCTTCCGGCTCCGGACCCACCGGCCAACCGTCAAGCAATGCTCCCTTCAATCCAAGCTCACCGCACGCTCGATTCAATTCCGTCACAGCATCGTCTAGGCCTGTATTGGGTATCTTCGCGATGCCGACAAATCTTTTGGGATCGGAGTTACAGAATTGCGCTAGCCAATAATTGTAGGCCCTACAACAGGCTACGATCAGATCGCGGTCTCCACTCTTCTCGATTAGGTCCCATACGCCGCCTCTCGCGTAAAGCACTTCGCCGCCAACACCGTCTCGGTCTTGAAGCCACCTTCGACCATCGACGCTACTTAACCAATTGGCGAGATCGAGATTGCAATCTGAACCTGTCGCCTTTGCAACCTCCCTCGGGAAGAGCAACGGTGCGCTAACATCATCGCCAACGCGCCAAACCAGACCTCCGTCTGATTCAATCATAGAAATCTGGTGCGATACCGAACCTGGTAGACCACCAGCCCACAGACTTGGTGGCTCTATCACATTGCTTGCCGCTGAAAAAAATTTAACTTCAGACACTTTCTTATTCCTCACCCGTGCGCAAAAATTTAGTGGATTGCGCTGTTGTCATTGCGCAGCAATACGCTCAACCCCTGCATCGCTTGCATACGGAATTTTGTAGAGATCAGCACATGTTCTCCACAGCATGCGGTCCCACTCATCTGTCGGAACATCAGCCACTTTCATTTGAGCCTCAGCCAACTCCACGTCGATGGGCCAGTTACTAACCGAATGCGGAAAATCGCTGTTCCACATCATTCGATCGACACCGATCAAGTGGCGGTTATTCACGGCAACCTGATCAATAATAAATGTAATGTAGGCATTACGTGCGAAGTAATCTGAAGGCCTAAGTTGAGGCCTTACAGGTAAATCATCCGCATGCTTAATAAAGTTACGATCGAATGTTTCCAAGTAATGCGGCACCCACGCGCCATTTACCTCAGCTCCAACGAAAATTAGCTCCGGAAAACGGTCGAAAACGCCGGTAAGCACCAGTTTTTCAAACACTTTTGCATAGTGCCCAGACGCTGTTGCTTTGCGGATTTTGTTCAAGTCACCTTTTTCGAGAGAACGCGCGGCTGAAGCGGGAACCGAGATCGAGAGATGAAGGCTCACGGGAATATCCAACTCGCGCGCGGCCGCCCAAAACTTATCGTCTTCCTTAGATGGATTTAGATAGTCTCCCGACGGATAACTCTCGATCGCAACGGTCGGAAGTTTGAGTTCGTCGACACAACGTTGCATCTCAGCGATTGCATCATCCACCCCGGTAACCGGCACCAATCCCACACCGATCAAACGTTCTGGGTCGTGGGCACAGAACTCTGCCATCCAATTGTTGTAGGCTTTAAAACACGCTAACTGAAGTTCCGGGTCGTCCATCTCCTTAACGGCGCCCCAGATTTGAGGGCTGTTGTAGAGGACTTCACCATCCACATGATCTTCGTCTTGTTCCTCAAGGCGGGCGGTCGGGTCCCAACTGCCGGGCATAATATCTTCATACCGCACGCCGCGCTTTACACCATCTTTGGTTTCGAGAAATTTCTCTTTGTAGTTCGATCGATCAAATCTCTTTTGAGAACGATAATTTACCGCGGAAGGACTGAACGGTATGGGAAAGTCGGTGCCTTCTATCTGCCAAGCTTGCCCACCATTGTCTAAGTCCACAATCTTCGGCGCGCGATCTTGAAGCTTGGCCGGGAAAAATTTCTTAAATATGTCCGGCGGCTCATTTACGTGAGAATCTGCAGATATCGCCTTCAACTTTTTCATTGTTCCCTCTCTGGTCGCTGGATCACAATCCCGCCAACTCGACTGACGACTGGCAGTTAAGGACTAGATTGATGATATCAATCAATCTATTCATTCGCATAGTTTTGAAAATGTCAGGACCGCCTGTCCATGTCAAGAGGTGTTTACGCACACCGCCATCATCAGATGCTGATCCTTAGTCGCCGTTAGATGCGAATTCACTTGGGTAGTCTGCTGGCCTGCCGGCTTATGAGCCTGAAAGCTGACCAGTGCCAAATCGAAACGGGATCGATTCTGAGAAGTGTGTTGAAAAGTTGGGGAAAGATGGCCTGCAACCAGTGTTTCTGTTTTGTTGCATCGAAATCTTCAAAAACGCCGAATGCCGAAGCACCTCGCCCCAGGCCAACTTGGTGTCCGCCCCTGAGACATGGGTAATAGTGCCAAGGCTTCGGCTTGGCGGATCGCGACTTAAGCAAAATGTACTGCACTCTTTATGCAAGCACCTAACCAGCAACGGTTATCCAGGTTTGGACTGCAGACAGGGTGTTCTGCGACCATAGGAGTAGACCAGGCTCATACTCATCCAGCGAGAAGTAGTCGAAAAACATGACCGGCCCCCATGACAAGTGGCACATGGGGGCCGGCGTCGTACGGTGCCGCTGGGGGGGGCAACGGCTCAGCCGCACAATTCTCAGAAACGCCGCGAGAGCTCAACTCTCCCCGTATAGGCGGTGACATCCCCAATTTCACCAAATGCGTCCGCTGACAGATCAAATCCACTTTCGTGTGCATAGGTAAAACCGGCCCGCAGCTCGGCCTTGCGGCGAACCTTTGCCCCTGTGGTCTCAAACGCCGGCGCTCCATCTGGTGCCGCCGCAAACCGAGAGTCGAAGACGTTCTGCGTGTCTCCAAAATATTGCACGCCGGTGGCGGATGCATTCAGCGAAAGTGCTTTGCCGATCCGGTGCTCAACCGATGCCCCCACCCCCACATGACCGCGGGCATTGTTAAGCTGGCTGACGGTCAGAGCCGTTACTTTTTCGCTGCCCACCGTCGTTTCAATCTGTTTGATGACATCAACGCCAGCACGCATATGTGGTTGAATCTTCCATACCCGGTCATCCATACCGGTTATCGTGTATAGCGCGGCCAAGCCGGCGCTTCTGAAATCCGCTTTACCGTTCTGGGCCACTGACGTGCCGCTCGCCGGATCCGAAAGATTCATCGTTAAATCATTCTTTCCTGCGGCAATGGTAACTGCAGCATCGAACTGGCCGTTGAGGCCTGGCCCATCCACCTCCCTATGCGCACTGGCCGCCAAGCGATGGATCGATGCATCGACATCGTCGCTCAGACCGCTCTTTGTTTCGCCGGAAAAAGTGGCATAGCCACCCGCGAAGCCAAGCTGAAAACGCCCATACGGGATGTCAGAGACACCTGCCGAGAACTCATACGCATCGCCTTTGAATCCTGCATGCTCTTGGCTGCTGCCTTGGGACAATCCGCTGTAACCCGCGGACGTCCAAAAATAAGCACCATCCTGATTCTCTAGAGGAGCCACGGGAACCTGTCCCGAACCGTTTATGAGGTCTAACAAAAATCGGTTTTGAGAATTACTCAAAAACCGCAAGCCTGCATCAAACCCTTCAGGGTGAAGCTCCGCCAAGGTCGAGGCAAGTACACCGGCGTCCGAGATACCTCCGACGGCATTGATAAACACAGCGAAATCCTGGTCCAACAAGGGTTGTGCGAGCAAATCGATCAGGTTCGCTCCCACATTCCTTTCATTCCCATTTAATCCGTCTACGGACTCAATAGGATTCACCGTCGTTGTCACGGTGACATCAAATCCGGCGGAATCCACATCGAAACTGTTGGAAAGCAACAAGCCGTCAGCGCTTTGAAAGCTGGAAAAGGTACCGGAGATCCCCGTTTCTGCATCAATGATCGTCCGCGTAGATGTGCCGATGCCAACGCCGCCCAATATAAGAACTTGAAGCTCTCCATCGAGGGTGACGGTACCTGTGGATACCAAGAGATCACTTTCAGCCGCAATCTCGATCGGCAAAGTGGAGTTCGGACCAAAGGTCACATCTCCATCCACAACGCTCGTACCCGGCGAATCTCCAATATCCAACGTGCCGTCGACATCAAGGTCGCCAATGATTCTGGACCCGTCACCGGCGTTCAATGTCGCGCCTTCGGCAATAGTCGTCTGCGTAGACGTCAACGTTCCGGACAGGCGGTTCGTACCGGTATTAAAATTCATTGCCGAAGGTACGGTATGATCGCCCGACAGTTCAAAACCGCCGCCGTTGAAATTGAAAATTTCGAATTCCTGGATGCTGCCATCCGTACCCGACGCGTTAATAACACGTGCGCCGCTGGCAGAGAAATTTGCCGTATCTGTTCCGTCACCGCCGTAAACCGTCGTGAACTGATCACTGCCCACATTAAAAACGTCATCGCCCGCCAATAGGTTCACATCGCCAAAGATAGCGCCGCCATCGTTGAGGTTCACAATGTCGTTCACGGATCCGCCGGAGGTGCCGGAACTGTCGGTTTGGATCGCCCAGGTGGCACCTGTAACGGAACCACCGTCCCGGATAGTAATCTCCGCACCATTTGCGGTACGCCCCCAAATCCCAAAACCGGTCTGACCCGTGACCGCATTTGCCACGTTAATCGTTGTCGCGCCTGATCCTGTGTTTTGAGCCTCGATTCCGTTAACTGCGCCGAAAACCTCGCCACCGGACGTGTCGATAGAAAGAGCGTCGCTGTTACTAATGATACGCACGGCCGCCACCCCTTCAGACCTCACCGTACCGGTCGTGGCGATCGACACCAACCCACCTGACGCAGAACTAAAAACGTCGATGGCCGCCGAACTATCGTCTGATGAATAAATGTTGTTGGCCTGAATGGTGAGTGCGCCGTTGCCCAAATGGACAACATCGATGCCGTCTAGGAAACTCGAGATTGTTCCCGTGGAAGATATGAAGGCGGAACTTCCACTGTTGAAAACCGAAATACCTTCATCACCACTGCTTGTAACGTCAATCGCTTTGACGGTTACGTCAGCTGATGCAAGGTTTGTTACGTCGATACCGGTCCCGCTCGCAACAATGGCGCCGTTTACGGTAATCGATGCGTCCAAGGCACTCCCGGAATTGTTTAGGACAATACCCATACCGCCACGACTGGTCACTTCGCCGGCCGTAATTGTGGCGCTTCCGGACCCGGAATTCGTCACCAATATACCATCAAGGCCGGCGGTTATATTCGCGGTATTGATGACAAGATTGCCAGCGCCAAAGTTTGCTGCATCGATACCGTGACCATCCGCGGAAGAAACCGTTCCCGCGGCAGTGATCGAAAGACCTAGCCCACCGGGCGTATTGTAGGCACGGATACCGGCCCCGCCGCCGCTTAGGGCATAAACGGTATTCACGTCGATGGTGAGGTCGCCGCCGCCGTTTTGCCTCGCAGTGATGCCTCTATTGCCACCGGTAACACTGCCCACTGACGTAATCGTCAACGCGCCTTCAGCACTATACGCGTCGATCCCGTCCCCACTACGGCTCGTGGCATCGACAACGGTGATGGTCGTATCGCTGGTTCCGCGGTCGTTCACAAAGATTGCGTCCTGCTCAGCGTTGACTGTTCCACGGGCCGTGACCGAAACGCCGGTGCTGGCTGCGGAGGACGAAATCGCGATGCCACGATCCGTGGCACTATAGACGTCATTCACGTCAACAGTAACGCTGCCGGTTCCATTAGACTGCGTTACGAAAATGCCCGCAAGGTGTGCGTTCACGGTCCCAGTCGTGGTGACCGAAACATCAGAACTATCCATATCAACGTAGATGCCATGGCCTGCCGTACTTTCAACATCCCCGGCGATAATCGATGCTGTATCGTTTCCACGATCGAACAGATCTATGGCGTTTCCGGCAGCGGTTACCGATTGCACATCAATGTATACATCGTTGTTACCGATGTTATTCACGTTGACACCGGCGGTCCCGCCCTGAACCTCCCCCGTTGCCGAAATACTGAGCGTATTGCCAGCCGTCCCGAAGGATAAGGCCCATATACCATTATTTACGCCGTCTACGTCGTGAACAGCAATCGACACCCCCCCGTTCCCGTAATTTCTTGCATTGATGCCGTCTCGGCCTCCCGAGACTGTGCCCGAGGAAGTAACCGAGAGCGCTCCGCTAGCACTGTAGGCGTCGATACCGTCCCCGTTGCGGCTCGTGACATCGGCAACGGTGATGGACGTATCGGCGGTTCCGCGATCATTAACAAAGATGGCGTCCTGCTCGGCGACGACCGGTCCGCTGGCCGTGACCGACGCACCATTGCCGTTCAAAAAGGTAGACACGAGGATACCGCTACCCGTGGCGCTATAGACGGCAGCCGCATCCACGGTGGCGCTACCGGTTCCCAGATGGATCACATTAATAGCCGTGCGGTCGGCCTCAACCGTTCCACGGGCCGTGACCGAAACGCCGGTGCCATTTGTGGAGGACGAAATCGCGATGCCACGATCCGTGGCACTATAAACATCATTCACGTCCACGCTGACGCTACCGGTTCCACCAGGCTGCGTTACGAAAATGCCCGCAAGGTGAGCATTCACCGACCCGGTCGTGGTAACCGAAACGTCAGAATCCTCCATTTCAACGTAGATGCCATGGCCTGCGGTACTTTCCACATCCCCGGCGATAACCGATACTGTATCGGCTCCAGGAACCGACAGGTCGATGGCGTTTCCGGTTGCGGCGACAGATTGGACATTGATGTACACATCACCGTTGGAGGGGTTCACTCTAATACCTGCATCCCCCCCTTGGACCTTACCCGTTGCCGCGATGCTCAAAAGAGAACCAGATCCATTGGCAAGTGCAATGATGCCATCGTTGACACCAATCACGTCGTGAACAAATATGGAAAGATCTCCGGGCCCGTAATTTCCCGCATTGATACCGTCTCGGCCTCCCGAGATTACGCCATCAGACGTAATGGACAACGCACCGCCGAAAGTCACCGCGTAAATACCGTCTTGTCCTCCAGAGATCGTGCCGTCAGACGTAATCGTCAACGCGCTGCTAGAACTGTAGGCTTTAATACCACTCCCTATCCCCGTGACGCTGGACGCCGCATTGCGAACGTCCACCGAACCGCCGTTTTCGATACGCACACCATTTGTTTCCGATGGGGCTTGAGCGCTGACAGAGGTCGGTGTTGTCGCATCCCCAATAACAATGGTGACATCCGCGGCAGAGGTGGCAATTTCCGAGATTGGATCCGGTGGCGAAAGACACGTGATGGTTTCCCCCGCATCAATCACACCGTCGGCATTGTTGGGCGTGCCCGTCGTAACGGCATCCGAACACCCTGCCGGCATAGCCTGTACCGGGGCAAAGATAACTTCCGGCGCGGCAAGCGCCAACGCCGTTACGGACGCCGCCATCATTAAATGACGCTTGGTCCGCAAGCCGACAGGAGCTCTGCCATGAGCTTTACACGTCCCTTGAACCGAAGTTTTTCCACTCACCAGCATGCGCACTCTCTTGCCTGCCTAACGATCTGTCCAAATCGTTAGCCATTTGCGTGATTCTTCTCCCCTCACGCATCTGTCTATGGCTTGGAGCGTACGCTGATCTATTTCACTTGAGCCTAATAGTCGTTGACTGAAAATCTCAGCACTGACTTTTTTATGGGGGCAAGAATTGGTTTACCGCAACGCTTGTCTTTCTATTGAATTTGAAAGTTTCCTGGCCGCGGAGTTAGCTTATTGAAGAGATGGCAGCTGCTGTTTCATTGCCCCAATGTCTCAAGAAAGAGACGTCGGGCCGAAAGACATCAGCAATGCATAGACTTCAGAACTCCCGGGAGAGTTCAATCCTCGCCGTGTAAGCTGTAACATCACCAACTTCGCCGGAAGCGTCCGCCATCAGGTTAAATCCGCTCTCATGTTCGTAGACGAAGCCAGCCCGTACTTCCGCTTTCCGTTTGACCCCAGCACCGACGGTCTCGAAACCAGGCGCCCCTTCCGGCGCCACAGCAAAGCGGGACTGGAAGACATTTTCCGTATCGCCCCAATACTGCACACCGGTTGCCGACGCGCTGATCGAAAGCGCCGCGTCTATCCGGTGTTCAACCGAAGCGCCAAGGGCCGCATGCGCGCGCGTACTCTCAACCTCATCAACCATAAGAGCCGTACCTTGCGAGGTCCCGATGGTGACTTCATCCTGACTGACCGCATCAAGGCCGATCCGCACATGCGGTTGAACCGGCCAAACCTTGCCGTTAATCCCGGTTACGGTGTACTGAGCCGCCAACCCTGCGGTTCTTACATCCGCCTTACCGGATTGCGAGTTAGAGGCGTCGTTCACAGGATCGATCAAATTCATGGTCAGTTTGTTATTGGCCTTGGCGAAACTAGCCACGCCCGCAAGCTTGCCATTGACACCGGGTCCGTCCATCTCCATGCGCGCACTGGCGGCGAAACGGTAAAGCGACGCGTCAATATCATCAGCAATGCCTTTTTCCGTTTCACCGGAGAATGTGGCATAGCCACCCGCGAAACCTAGCCGAACGCGCCCCTGCCCGATCTCGGACACACCAGCCGAGAATTCATAAGCGTCGCCGTCGAAACCCACATGTTCATAATCGCTGCCTTGAGATAATCCACTGACACCCACAGATGTCCAAAAATACGCACCTTCTTCATTTTTTGAACGCTCCACGGGGACCTGACCGTCCCCATTCATGATCCCGGACATGAAGCGGTTCTGCGAATTGGCAAGGAAGCGCAGTCCCCCATCGAACCCTTCAGGGTGAAGCTCTGACAAGGTCGCGGCGAGATCTCCAGCGTCCGAGATACCCCCGACAGTATTGATAAACACGGCTAAATCCCGATCCAGCGAGGGCTGCGCGAGCAAGTCGATCAGGTTCGCACCCACATTCGACTGGTTCTCGTTCAACCCGTCGATGGAACTTGGCGACGTGACCGTTGTGGTCAGCAAAACATTCAGCGCACTGTCGTCGATAGCAACTTCGTGCGATATCAACAGGCCTGTTTGACCGCTGCCAACGGCCTGTTCCGAAATCGTTGCGAACGATCCTGTTACGCCGGTCCCGGATTCAATGATCGTGCGTTCCGCCAATCCTGGCTCGACACCGCCCAGCACGATGATCTCAAGGTCTCCATCCAGGGCAACAGCACCGGTCGCAACGAGCAGATCATGCGCATCCCCCTGAATCTCGATCGGAAGGACCGAATTTGGCCCGAACACCACATCGCCATCCACAAAAGTTGTACCGGGTGAATTTCCGATGGCGAGCGTACCCTGAATATCTAGAAAACCGGTAATCCGCGAACCATCGCCTGCATTCAGGGTTGCCCCTTCTGCCACCATGATTTGGGTAGACGTCAGCGTTCCCGACAGCCGGTTCGTACCGGCATTGAAGTTCACCTCCGATAACCCCGTGTGCTCACCTGTAAGCTCGATGCCATCCATGTCGATATTGAAGATTTCAACGCCTTGGAAGCGGTCGCCTGAATTACCGGAACCGTCAATGACGCGGGCCTCTCCCCCCATGAACGTGACTGTGTCGGTGCCGTCGCCGCCGAAAAAGGAGGCGAACTGACCGCTTCCATCGTTGAAGGTATCGTCGCCGTCGCCCAACCGGATATCGCCCGTGACCGTACTGCCCGGTTCGAGAGTCACAATATCGTTTCCAGGTCCGTTGAAATCGATCGCCGTGACAGCGCCTACCACAGAACCGCCCTCAGCAACCGTCAGTTGGACACCATCTGCGGTGAGTGCACCAATACCGTAGCTGGTCTGTCCCGTCACAGCGCCCGCGACCGTAATGTTCGTAGCACCTGAACCGTTAATGGCATAGATGCCGTATATGCCCCCCGAAACGTCGACGACATCCACTTCCATTTCGCCGGCCCCGGCGGAGAACGCCAAAATGCCGATCGTCGTTGTTGCCGACACACTGCCCGTTGAGGAGATGCGCACATCGCCACTGGCCGAACGAGCTACAATGGCATCACTATTACTCGTCACATTATTTGCATCAACCGTTACGCCGCCCGCGCCGTTGTTTTCAACGAAAATGCCATATCCACCGCTGGTGACGGTTCCGGTGGAGGTAACTGAGACCCCGCCAGCTCCATTCTGGACAAAAATGCCAACATTCGTCGCGCCGGTGACATCGCCCGCGGCAACCGTCGTGCCGTTGTTTCCGCCGTTCCCAATAATTATCCCCGAACGGGCACCATATACGGCACCACTTGTCGTCACCCGAACGTCAGTACCCGTTGAATTGACGATGCGGACAGCATCGTATACCGAGCCCGTGATAGACGTGGCCTGCACATCCACCGCACCGCTGCCGCTTTTGTCGATCTGCACGCCGTACTGAGCACCCGTGATCGCCGCAGCGGCGTCGATGGTCACATCTCCGGTGCCATCCGTATCGATAAGGATGCCGACACCAGTCTGTCCCCGGACAAAACCGCTCGAATTGATGTTTACACCCCCGGCCGTGTTATACATCACATTGGCCCGGATGCCGTCTAATTGCCCGTCGACATCATCAACTTCAATGAAGATTGAGCCGTCACCATCATGATCGGCAATGATGCCATATCCGTCGAACGACGAAATCAGCCCCTGTGACACAACCGTCAAGTCATGAGGACTGCCGATTGTTGTATTGAGCGAAATGGCCGCCTCGCGTCCTGATATCGAAGACATCGGGTTTCGGATATCGATTCTGCCGCCGTCGCCCAGCCGCACACCAAAATCGCCAGAACCTCCAGAAGTTACGATAGCCGGCGTCGACGTATCACCAATAACAATCGTGACGTCATCCGCATCCGACCTAATCTCCGAGATCCCCGACGGCGACACGCATGTTACCGTTTCGCCGTCGTTAAAACTGCCATTATTGTTGTTGGGTGTCCCCGACGTGACCGCGTCCGAACACGCTGACGGGAAAGCCTGCGTGGGCGAGACAATCAACTCCGGCGCGGCAAGGGCCATCGCGCTTATGGATGCAGCCATCATAAGCTTCCGTCTGGTCCGTGACCGGACGGATCCCCTAAGGGCCTTTTCTGTTGAAGGTCGCACGTACACCAACATGATATTCCCAGCCTGTTTTAGTGGCCACCAACTTGGCCAAACATGTGTGCAATGGAGATGTGTTCTCCATCACCGCTGTCATGGACTTTACGCACCGAGTTTTGGCTTTGATTTAAATGTCGTTGATTGACCGTCTCAGTACAGATTATCTTATTCTGCAAACAGATTGTATTTTCTGAAAAACCTCCCGCTCTAATAGACGCGGCATTTTTAAGAAAAGGAGAGGAAGAGCTTCACCCCTCTTTTTTGTCTAACACGCCCCCGAATTGCATCACCGCCCGTGTTATTATCCCGAAACCTCAAGAAAGGGCCGGCCCCCATACTGTGAGGAGCATGGGGGCCGTCTTCACGCAGCGCTAGGTAGGGCGGGAGGGGGAGGGACAACAGCGCCACGCAAATTTCAGAATTTCCGCGAGAGTTCGATCCTTCCAGTAAAGGCGGTAACGTCGCCAACTTCGCCGAAAGCATCAGCTGACAGATTAAATCCGCTCTCATGTTCGTAAACAAAGCCCGCCTGCAACTCTGCTTTCCGTTCGACGCTCGCACCGACCGTCTCAAATCGGGGCGCGCCGTCCGGCGCCGCGGCAAAGCGGGCCTGAAAGACATTTTGCGTATCGTCGAAATACTGCACAGCGGTCGCGGACGCGTTGATGGAAAGCGCCGCGTCAATCCGGCGTTCGACAGACGCGCCGAGCGCCACATGGGCACGGGTGCTTTCAGCTTTATCAACCACAAGGGCCGTCGCTTGCGAGGTCCCAACGGCGACTTCGTCCTGACTGACCGCATCAAGGCCGATCCGCACATGCGGTTGAACCGGCCAAACCTTGCCGTTAATCCCGGTTACGGTGTACTGAGCCGCCAACCCTGCGGTTCTTACATCCGCCTTACCGGATTGCGAGGTAGAGGCGTCGTTCACGGGATCGATCAAATTCATGGTCAATTTGTTAGTGGCCTTGGCGAAACTAGCCACGCCGGCGAGCTCGCCATTGACACCGGGTCCGTCCATCTCCAGGCGCGCACTGGCGGCGAAACGGTAAAGCGACGCGTCAATATCATCCGCAATGCCTTTTTCCGTTTCACCGGAGAATGTGGCATAGCCGCCCGCGAAACCTAACCGAACGCGCCCTTGCCCGATCTCGGATACACCCGCGGAGAATTCATAAGCATCGCCGTCGAAACCCACATGTTCATAATCGCTGCCTTGAGACAATCCGCTGACACCCACAGATGTCCAAAAATACATGCCTTCTTTGTTCTTAGGTTCTCCTACGGCCACGTGTCCCGTTTCACTCATCAGGTTGGACATGAAACGGTTTTGCGAGTTGGCAAGAAAACGCAATCCCCCATCGAAACCTTCCGGGTGTAGCTCGTCCACGGCGGCCGCAAGCTGCGCCGTGTCCGGAAGAGCGCCGACGGCATTAATCACTTGGGCAAGTTCCAGATCCAGAGACGGCTGTGCCAGCAAGTCGATCAAATTCACCGCCACATTGGTTTGGTTTTGATTGAGCCCGGACACGTTAATCGGAGACCGAATTGTGGTGGTGAGGGATACGCCCAACAAATCGTCGTCGATGACAACTTCGTTGGATATCAACAGGCCGGTTTGACCACCGCCAGCGGCCTGTTCCGAAATCGTCGAGAAAAACCCGGTAACGCCCGTGCCAGATTCGATGATCGTCCGTGTCGTCGTTCCAGGTGCGACACCGCCCAGCACGACGATTTCAAGGGCGCCATCCAGGGCAACAGCCCCCGTCGCAACGAGCAGATCATTCGCATCCCCCTGAATCTCGATGGGCAGGACAGAGTCAGGACCGAACGTCACATCGCCATCCACAAATGTGGTACCCGGAGAATTGCCGATGGCGAGCATGCCGCGAACGTCCAGAAAACCATTGATCTGCGAACCATCACCCGCGTTCAGCATGGCGCCTTCCGCCACCGTGATTTGGGTAGATGTCAGCGTTCCCGAAAGCCGGGTCGTTCCGGCATTGAAGTTCACTTCCGACAGCCCCGTGTGCTCACCCGTAAGCTCGATGCCATCCATGTCGATATTGAAAATTTCAACGCCCTGGAAGCGGTCGCCTGCATTGCCGGAACCGTCAATGACGCGGGCCTCTCCGCCCGTGAAATTGATCGTGTCGGTGCCATCGCCGCCGAAAAAGGAGGCGAACTGACCGCTTCCATCGTTGAAGGTGTCGTCGCCGCCGCCCAAACGAATATCGCCCGAGACCGTACTGCCCGGTTCGAGAGTCAAAATATCGTTCCCGGGTCCGTCTAACAGGATCGCGGTGCCAGCGCCGCTCACGGAACCGCCGTCAGCAATCGTCACTTGAGCGCCCGCTGCGGTTATCGCATAGATGCCCTGGCCAGTTTGGCCCGTCACGTCGCCCGTGATCGAGATGTTTGTGGCGCCTGACACTGCGTTCGCAACGACGATGCCACTTCGATACGCCGAGATGTCGGCAACCTCCACATCCACATCACCATTTCCATTGGAGAGCGCAAGGACACCATCCTGTGTGGTTGCTGACAAGGTGCCCGTTGCTGTAACGCGCACATCGCTATCACCGGATACAAAGGCTTGAATAGCAACACGGTCGCCTGTCACATCGTTCGCGTTGACCGTAACACCGCCGGCCCCAAAATCACGGGCGAATATGCCATCGTTGCCGCCAATGACGGTTCCGGTGGTTGTAACTGATACCGCACCATTTTGATTTCTGACATAGATGCCATGCGAGCTCGCGCCGGTGACATCGCCCGCAACAACCGCCGTGCCCCCGGTTCCGCTGTTGTCAATAATTATCCCTGAACGGGCACCGTATACGGCACCACTGGTCGTCACCCGAACGTCCGTACCCGCTGAATTTACGATACGGACAGCATCGTATACCGACCCCGTGATGGACGTGGCCTGGACATCCAACGCACCGCTGCCGCTTTTGTCGATTTGCACGCCGTACCGAGCACCCGTGATGGCGGCATCGGCGTCGATGGTCACATCTCCAGCGCCATCCGCATCGATGAGGATGCCAACACCATAATCGTCATAGTCAACGCCGCCTGCGGTAATGGTTCCGGTCGAGGTAATGGTAAGGCCGCCAGCGCCACTGCCGGTAACGACGCCAATGCCTTGCCCGTAATACGATTCAACCGATGCAACATTGATGGTTGTCAGGCCCGTCCCTTGATTGTCCGCGCGAATGCCAAATCCGTAACTGTAGACAGTGCCGTCGGCGTCAATGGTCAAATTGGTGGCGCTCGTGCCGTTCACCGCCCGAATGGCGGACCGGGGCCAGATGCCGCTGTTGGTCACATTATTAACGGAAATCGATGTCTCGCCAGTGCCGCCGTTTAACGCGATGATCCCGTTACCGCTGGCTGACACGGTGCCGGTTGATGTGATCGTCAGATTTGTCGAGGGGACGCCAGTCTGAGCAAAGATACCAGTGTCCAAGCTCGTCCCGCCGGAAACGTCAACCGTGGTGATCGACGTGTATCCCGATCCCAGGTTCACCGCGCGCAGACCAATTCCGTCTTGAGAGGTGACGGCACCATCGGACGTGATCGACAGATTGCCGGCGGACGCAGCGTTGGATACATCAATGCCCCGTTCCGTCGCACTGTTTACGTCGTACACATCAACAACAGTGTTTCCCGTTCCGTCATTGTCGATAAAGATGCCCGAAAGTTCAGCGTCCACCGTGCCTGTCGCCGTCACCGACACATCGGTTGCCGTGAAGTAGTTCCGAACATAGATGCCGCGCCCTGTCGTGCTATTGACATCAACGGCATTCACCGTCGCGCTACCGGCGCCATTGTTCGTAATTTGAATTGCGCCATTTTGGGCCGTCACCGTGCCTCTTGCTCTTACGGAAACGCCCGTACCGGTGTCAGTTACAACAATGCCACCGTTTGACGTGCTCGTAACATTTCTGACGTCAATCTGCGCCTGGCCTGTGCCGAAATTGGAAACGGATAATCCCCGCGCTACAGACGTAATATCCTGTGCGTTGATGATCAAATTACCATTGCCGCGATGCAAGGCCTCTATGCCCGCGGCGTCGGCATCTATCAGGCCATTGCCATTGGCCGTTATTAACAAACTGCCAGTTGAAGTGGCAGTCTGCACGTCGATGCCGTCGTCAGCGGCAATCACGTCCCTTACCGTGATCGACGTGTTACCATTCCCATTATTGACGGCGCGGATCCCCTTATTGGTCGCTGCAATAAGGCCGGTGGACGTTATGAACATACCCGTGCCATTGGTCGCTGACGCGAAGATACCATTGGCGATGCCCGCACCGCTGTAGACGTCGTTCGTTTGAATACGTACAAATCCCGAGCCGGCGCTGATGACTTGGATGCCTACACCAGTCTGCCCACGGACAGAACTGGACGAATTGATGTACACGTTGCCAGCCGTGTTATACATCACATTGGCCCGGATGCCGCTTAAATGCCCATCAACATCATCAACATCAATGAAGATTGAACCGTCACCTTCATGGTCGACAATGATGCCATTTCCGTCGAACGATGAAATCCGCCCTTGAGACACAAGCGTCAAGTCATGAGGACTGCCGATAGGCGTGTTGAGCGAAATGCCCGCCTCGCGTCCGTCTACCGAAGACATCGGGTTTCGGATATCAACCCTGCCGCCGTCGCCCAGCCGTACACCAAAATCGCCCAATCCCCCCGAACTTACGGTCGCCGGCGTCGACGGGTGACCAATGATAATCGTGACGTTATCCGCATCGGACCTAATCTCCGGGATCACCGACGCCGACACACATGTTACGGTTTCGCCATTGTTGAAAACGCCATTATTGTTGTTGGGTGTCCCTGGTGTGACCGCGTCCGAACACGCCGATGGGAATGCCTGCGCGGGGGCGACGATTAGTTCCGGCGCGGCAAGGGCCATCGCGCTTATGGATGCAGCCATCATAAGCTTCCGCCTGGTCCGTGACCGGACGGATCCCCTAAGGGACTTTTCGGTTGAAGGTCGCACGTACGCCAACATGATATTCCCAGCCTGTTCCAGTAGCCGTCGACTTGGCCAAACATGTGTGCAATGGAGATGTGTTCTCCATCACCGCTTTCATGGACCTTAAGCACCGAGTTTTGGCTTTGATTTAAATGTCGTTGGCTGGGCGTCTCAGCAAAAGATTGGAACGCATACTGATGTAATAGACATTCTTTCCGCGCACACCGTTTCTCTTGGCCTGCATTTTCTCAGAAAAGTTCCCCAGTTTTCCCCAATGCTGGACTTACGGTGTCGTTGTCCTGCCGTCTCAATAGGCTGGAAATTTTTTTGTCTTTTTCGAAAATTCAGTGCGCTGAGGTAGCGAGAATTTCCACCTGAGAACATCCCACCTTAAATTGAGCCGCACGAAATCCCGGTATCGACCGCGAACAGGCAAGGCCTGAAACCGCCCTCCTGCGGCACGGCAGTCTCTACACTCGAAACACGATACTGATCTGTAAGCGTAACATCTGCTTACTGACTTAACGCGCATCGTGCAAAACACACCACCCACTCGCGTAAAACGCGAGCTTGGATATTTTGCGCCAAATTTTGGGATTCAAAAGCAGCGGAAGGTTGGATTCCCGGCACTATGGCGTTTCCAGGTGAAGTGTGTAGCGGTTCACCGTCCGGAAACGCGCGAAGATAAAAGTTTTGGGCACCAACACCACACATGATGGCACCAGTATCATGCGGACCGGTCTCAAAATAATATGAAGTTGTGCCTCACGGCTTAGCTAGTGAATAAGTTGTTGACTCATAGTCTCAAAAAAATTTGTTTTCCGCATAAGCGGACAACTTGGATTCAGCATCGCAGATCCATTTTATACAATTACTTCAAGACTTTAGTGGATTGGTTGAGGTTTCCCTCTGCGCGAGCGGTCTGTTACTTGTCTGAGAATCTCAAACCTGCCGTTTTGGGAGATAACAGCCTTCTCGCGCATTCCTAATTTACTCAGATACGCACTATTTTAACAGTACTGTCAACTCTGCGCCGCGACAACGCTAGCCGGTTTTACCGCTGCGCCCAAAGCATCCAATCGCGATGGATATCACCGTCACTCTGTTGGGCGGCGGCTCGTCTGGCCTCGCGTCCCGCGCCGGCCGCATCCGAAGGGGAAAACCCAAAATGCTCTCGAAAAGTTCGGCTGAAATGCGCCGGTGAACCAAAACCCCATTGATTCGCAATAAGAGCAATCCTGCCGCGCATGGCCGGTCCGGACGCAATATCGTTCAGCGCACGGTCAAGCCGGTGCAACATCAAGAAATGCTGTAAACCACCGGGCTCGAAATCGCGAAAAACGGTGGCGCGAGACACTTCGAATTTCCGGCATAGAGTTTCGACGCTCAAACTAAGGTCATCAATATTTTCAACAATGAAACGCTGCATGACGGCACGCCGGCCGGCGGCGGCTTGCCCCCGGGCGGTCTCATCAGCATCATCCGAGATCAAATTGCGTATGGACCCGGTCAACATGCCAGCCATGATCTTTGCTTCTTCGAGGTCTGCTTTCGGCAGTTTCTCCAGAATCATGGCGGAAAGGTTGTTCAGAACATACCCTGTTGACTTCGTATACGGAAAAATGATTTCAGCCGCGTGCCGCCCCGGCTCGTACCCGATTTCTCCATAAGGCAAGATTACCGCCTCGATTTTCGTATGCACGGAAGCAACAGCCCGCCCATCAAGACTAAAGTCAAACAGGTGAACCTCATCCAAGTGATGTTCCGTCGGTTTGCCATCATGGATCGACTTAAGCCCGCCCTGCCGAATGATTGTCATAAAGACAAAATCGTGCTCACCCAGCGCGTTATGTGTGCTTCTGCTGTGGCCTATTATTTGCGGATCAAAATCCACTGTGCCAAAAAACAATCCGTCAACGTCCCAGACCTCTAAGCTTCCCTTGAATAGCGTATTGTCCTTTTCAATTGGGACGGAGTCGTACATGCCCTTCATGCCTTCGACCCAAACGTCTCGTTTTTGGGAATCCTCAACCGGCTCTGTACTGAATTTAGCGTATGGAATTTTACTCGTCACAACAGCGCCACTTCTTCACAACTTAATTCATTACGATACGGCCTGATGAGCCGGTTTTAACATTGACTGGCGTCCAGTCTCGTTCAAGGCCGGTGTCTGGAATCGAAATTTTACCAACCTCTCTGCCTATACCAGCCGCTTCTGACGGCGAAAAGCCAAAACGCTCGCGAAACGCCCGGCTGAAATGCGCCGGTGAACTAAAGCCCCATTGATTTGATATGAGCGCAATGCGCCCGCGTATGACGGGTCCGGAAGCAATGTCGTTGAGCGCGCGGTCCAGGCGATGCAACATCATGAAATTCTGTAAACCGCCGGGTTCAAAGTCCCGAAACACGGTCGCACGTGACACTTCGAACTTCCGGCAGAGCGTTTCCACATTCAAACTGAGGTCATGGATGTTTTCGATGACGAAGCGCTGCATCACAGCTCGACGACAGAAAGTCGCTTGCTGCTTTGCCGAGCTACTCCGGCCCTCGGTAATCACATTGCGCAACGCTCCGGTAAGCATCGCCGACATTTTTTGTCCTTCCTCGAGCGTGGCCGTCGGAATTTTTTCCCGGATCATGGAAATAAATTTGCTGAGAACATAACCGGTCGAATTGGTGTGAGAGAAAGTTGTTAAGGCAGCGTGTTGCCCTGACTCAAAACCTATGGCCTTGTAAGGTATGATGATTGCATCTTTCCGCGAATTTTTTGGATTGACGGACCGGCGATCGAACCTGTAGTCGAACATGTTCACATCGTGCAGCTGATTTTCGCCCGGCATGCCATCATGAATAACCTTGGCACCGCCCTGCCGATACGTAACTAAGCAAATGAAATCATGTTCGCCCGATCGGTTATGGACACTCTTGCGATGTTCCATAATGACCGGATCATAACCAACGCTTCCGAAGAAAACCCCGTCGACGTCCCACACCTCAACACTTCCATTGAAGGCCAATTCGTTCTTCCGGATCGGAACCACTTCTTTGAACTTCTTCGCAGTTTCAATCCACATGTCCTGACGCAAAGTGGGCTCTACCATCTCTGTACTGAATTTAGCGTAGGGAATAGTTTTCACGATGAAATCACCTTCTCTTCATGAGGGATTCAAACTCTTAACTATCTAAACTCACACGAGCGCCAATCGCTCGCTAGGGGCTGCCACTTTTTCACGTGACCACAACATCCAGCTTCGGTCCAAATTCTTGACCTTCGCGGAAACCACGCTGGCCTCGCGCCCAACGCCCACCGCATCTGACGGGGAAAAGCCAAAACGCTCGCGAAACACGCGGCTGAAATGTGCCGGTGAATTGAAACCCCATTGCTTTGCAACAAGAGCAATGCGGCCCCGCCTTACCGTGCCACAAGCGATATCGTTGAGCGCGCGGTCGAGACGGTGCATCATCATGAAATGCTGCAAGCCGCCGGGCTCGAAATCCCGGAAGACGGTGGCGCGCGACACCCCAAACTTCCGGCAGAGCGTTTCCACGTTCAAATTAAGGTCATGTATGTTTTCAATGACGAAGCGCTGCATAACGGCGCGTCGGCATAAAATCGCTTGCTGCCGTGCGGCACCGTCCTTGTCTTCGTTGATTGTACTGCGCAAGGCTCCCGTAAGCATCGACGACATTTCCCGTCCTTCCTCAAGCGTGGCTGTCGGAATTTTTTCCCGGATCATGGAAATAAGCTTGCTGAGGACATAGCCGGTCGATTTGGTGTGCGAAAACGTAATGCCGGCTGGGTGCTGACCCGGCTCGAAACCGATGGCCTTGTAAGGTATGATAATGGCGTCCTTCCAAGAAGGTTTCGAAGCGACAGACCGGCGGTCGCACCGATAGTCGATCATGTTCACATCATGCAATTGGTTTTCGGCTGGCACACCGTCATGAATGGTTTTAGCGCCACCCTTCCGATAAGAGGTCAGGAAGATAAACTCATGTTCACCAGATCGGTTATGGACACTCTTTCGGTGTTCCATGATGACCGGATCGTAAGCGACGTTTCCGAAGAAGATCCCGTCGATGTCCCAAACCTCGAGCCCCCCGTTGAATTTAGGGCTGTCTTTCTCGATCGGAACGACATCTTTGACCGACCTTGCCGCTTCAATCCACATGTCACGACGCAGCGACGGCTCTACCATCTCTGTACTGAATTTAGCGTAGGGAATAGTTTTCATGATGAAATCACCTCTTCCTCTATTCCAATTTGCCAAGTACCGGGCCGCTAAAACCAAGACGGCTTTCAACCCGGACGGCCTCGATCAAGTACTCCACCTAAGATTGAACAAAATTAAACAAAACTACTTTTAACAATGGCTACTTTAGAAGAAAACGTCTTAGTGGAACGTCCACTTCATCCATTTTTGGCCGCCCCCTCTCTTGCGCCAAGATGCCACCGGCCTCGCGCCCTACACCGAGCACATCGGATGGCGAAACTCCGAAATGCTCGCGAAACGCTCGACTGAAATGCGCCGGCGAACTGAACCCCCATTGATTTGCGATGAGAGCAATACGCCCGCGGATGGCCGGACCATTGGCAATATCGTTCAATGCCCGGTCCAGCCGATGCAGCAAGAGGAAATGTTGAAGGCCGCCGGGCTCGAAATCACGAAAAACTGTCGCACGTGACACGTCGAATTTACGGCACAGTGTTTCCACGTTTAGGCCGAGGTCATGGATGTTATCAATGACGAAACGGTGCATGACGGCCCGCCGCGCCGAAACAGCCTGCATCTTCGAACTCTCGTCAGCGGTATCACCGGCAATCAGGCTCCGCAGCATCCCCGTCAGCATGTCCGCCATGCCGCGCGCTTCTTTGAAGTCGGCATTAGGCAGTTGCTCCAGGATCATAAGAGCGAACTTACTCAAGATGTGTCCCGAAGCAGTCGCATTTGCAAATGTAAGAGACGACGCGTGCTGCCCCGGCTCATACCCGATCGCTTGGTAAGGAATCATCGCCGTCTGCAGTGTCATACGGCCGGAAATAGTTCGGCGGTCGCATGCGTAGTCAAACAGATGGACGTCGTGAAGGCCATGTTGGGTCGGCTTACCGTCCTGAAGCGTCCGGCCGCCCCCATCCCTGTACGCCGTCATAAAAAGATATTCATGTACACCTGAGCGATTATGTTTGCTCCGGCGGTGGTCCAATATGGACGCATCGTTTTTGACCAAACCAAAACACACATCCCCGGTGTCCCACGCCTCCGCAGAACCGTAAAATTGCGGATTGTCCTTATCGATCGGGGCAACGTCATGCATCTCCCGCATATTATCTACCCAGAATTCCTGGCGCAGAGCGGGATCGATGCTTTCTGTACTGAGTTTACCGTAAGGGACATTGCTTGACATGTGAGACATTCCTACCAACCAAAACTCCGTGAGACTCTCGTGATAGTTGACCGCATAATAACCTGACAGATTTAATATGAGTCGCGAGACTACGCAACAATTACGGCAAGCATCCTTAAAGATTCACTTAAAGATTTATCGTCAGAGTCAAGAATATACAGAACACTGACTATGCAATTTGATGGGGAACACATGCCGACAGAGAAGACCGATACGCTTCAAACTCCCGCACCGCCGCAAGAACCAAACGCGAGAACCGATATTTCATTCTCCAGCGGCCTGAAATCCTTTCTTCAATCTAACCAAGTTTCACTGGCCTTCACGTCCTATCAGAGCGGGAATCTCTACCTGTTCGGTCCGGGAACCGATGAAAAACTGGCAATGCACCAGGCCGCCTATCCGCAGGCCATGGGCGTCGTGGGGAATGCGCACCGCATTTATCTGGCTTCCCACAGCCAGATAGTGCGTTTGGAAAACGTCCTGGCTCCCGGACAAAGAGCCAACAACAAACACGACAGGGTGTATGTTCCACGAAATTTTCAGACAACCGGCGCCGTCGATCTCCATGAGATTGGCGTATGCGCAGACGGGAAGATTGTTTTCATCAACACCAAATACTCGTGTCTTTGCGAGTTTAGTCTGACTCATAGTTTTCGTCCGATTTGGAAACCCAAATTCATATCGAAGCTTGCACCGGAAGACCGCTGCCATCTCAACGGTTTAGCTATGAAAGATGGAAAACCTCGTTTTGCATCGGCCATCTGCCGTTCCGACATTGTCGACGGATGGCGCGATCGCCGCCACGACGGCGGCGTCATAATTGACATCGAAACGGATGAAGTCATTTCTGAGAATTTGTCGATGCCGCATTCGCCTCGAGTGCATGGAGAACAAATATGGGTCGCCAATTCCGGAACGGGTGAAATTGGATTTATAGACCGCGATAATAAGCGCTTTCAGCCATTTGCTTTCTGCCCCGGTTTTATTCGCGGCCTCGCCTTTCTGGGCGACTACGCCATCGTCACCTTGTCGAAACCGCGCTACAAAAGGTTTGACGGCTTGCAACTTGCCGATGCCCTGGAACAAAGAGATGCAGACCCCTGGTGTGGCGTTCAGATCATCTCACTGACCGATGGCTCGGTCGCGCATTGGATTCGATTTGACGGCGCAATCCAAGAATTGTTCGACGTTTGCGTGCTGCCGGGTGTAATGGACGCCATTACACTTGGCCCTCAGTCCGCCGAAATACAAAATTTCATCACGATTGAGGAGCCAATATGGACGTTGGCGGAGGCGTGCTAAAGAAAAAAACGTCAGCCAAGAAGAGACCTCCTTGAGACTCTCAGACAAGTTAGAACACCACCACCATGGCAGGCCGCAGGGCACACGGCATAAGCCGTGGCGCCCCGGGCACTTTTCGTCTCTGGAAAATCACAGACGCGCCCCGTAGATCGACGAGATCGAATTACGCCTTAATCACATCAGAGAATACCCGCACGCCGTTAAACCGCCCCCCACGCTGCCCACATTGACCACTCGGCGATTATAAAGGTGGAAGGTCTGCCGGCCTTCACTGCCCGCCAGCACATAGAACGCAAAATTGAGGCGATGCGAATTCGCATTCTCGGAATATTTTTCAAAAAAATTCGGCCACTTCTTTCCGGTGGTGAGACTGACCGCATACGAGCCTTATACTCTTTGGGCCATTCATCAATATTGTCCGTCAATTATGGTCACATACCATTACGATGTACACAAACAATATTGAGACTACCGATCAAGCTCTACGTCAAAACATTCATCATGATTTAAGAAGGCGGCGGATATCGTTTCAGCATTACAAGAATTAATTCCGACGCGGATCATTTTGGAAAGACGTAGCCCCATGACCTTCGCCCGATTTAAGTTGCCTCTCGTAATTGCCTTGGCAAGCTGGCCCACCATCGCTTCCGGACAAACGGAAGAAGCGACCGATACGCCATTCATCGAAGTTTCCACGAATGTCAGCGTCGTTTCGGATTACCGCTTCCGGGGAATCAGCTTGAGCGATCGCGACCCGGCCTTGCAAGGCGGCATTGATTTTAGCACGGCCCCTGGCTTCTTCTTCGGCGCCTGGGCGTCGACGGTGGCCGATACCGGCGGATCGAATATCGAGCTTGACCTCTACGGAGGGTATGCAAATGCAATCGCGGGAATTGACTATTCCGTTTCCGTGGTCGGGTATGTGTATCCGGGCGGTGAGGACGTCAATTATGTAGAGCTCTTTGCAAATGCCGAAAAGTCAATTGATGACGCAACGTTCAAACTCGAATTTGCCTACATTCCAGAGCAAAACAACTTTGAAGACGACAATTTCTATGTAAGTACCGGAGTGGATGTCGCCCTGCCGAAGGTTCCGCTAACGCTTAATCTAAGCGCGGGCCGGGAAAGCAGTGTCGGATTCCGTAAGTGGGATTGGCTTGCGGGCGTTTCGTGGTCTTACGAGAACCTCACGCTATCCGCGGCCTATGTGGACACGAATTATGACGATGTGAGCGAAGCCGGCCGGTTGGGCCGTGCTGGTGCAGTCGTATCTTTGACCGCGGAATTTTAGACACAGCACTCAGCAAGACTGAGGGGTATCTCAGTCTTTCGTCTATCCCCCCAGGCAGGCGGTCGCCGATTTGATCGGTGTACTACCTTCCTTTAGGCTCTGAAACTTTCCTAGAGTCGTTTTGGTTTTGAACACAACACAAAATCGGCTCTAGACGAATCCAGTAATTACTTGAATCGTTGTTGCGAACGGCCTGAGGGCGGCGTGACAATCCAGAGCAACATGATCCGTGCGAGCTCATCTGGATCGCGCCGCCGTTTTGTCTGCAACTGCAATACCTGCCCACCCACAAATATCTGACATCGGCCAATCCCCCAAATACGGTACCCTACGGGTGCCCTGGCTGCGCGCATTGCGCGGCTTGAGGACTCGGCTATCGAGATAGGAGGGATAGACAAGCCCTCCCTTACGATGACGTCACATCTGCAACTAGCAAACCAATCCAACTTGGAAAAACGCTGGATCAAGACGGTTTGAAACGAACACGCCAATCTGCGATGACCCCGCAGTTGTATTTCGGGGTTAAGCGATGAACCGTTTGTCACCGACGGCTGAACATATCGCCGCAACACGATCTACTTTGGAAGCGCCTTTGGCGAAGTGGCGGAAGCCTCAACTGCTGCCATCATTTTTCATCATCACCAAAGTCAATTATGTCAGCGAGTTCTACGCCAAATCTTTGACCCCCGACTCCAAATCTTTTGTCCTGTTCACCGGAGTCGGATGGTTTGTATTTCTCTCCCAGGCCCTCGTATTCATCGAAATCTAGCAGGCTCGCATCATAAAGCTGATCAAGAGTATTTCGGCGTGACAATTCGGAGCTCTCATTATCAGCGCCCGGGCCGGTCTCCGCCTCCAGTTCTTCGGATTTCGTTTCTTTGCCCATCGTCGAATTCGGGAGAAAGCCCTCTGTCACGGTTTGGCGCTTTGGCCCCTCCACCATCAACAAATTTTGCAATTCGAGACACTGAAGCGCGTAGCGCATTTCCTGAAGTTTACCGAGATCATTGTGGGCCGCATGATCAACGAAGTTGCCCCGTATCCTTTGCCTCCGCGAAATACGCTCAAGCATGGCGTCGTTGTCGGCCAAGACGTCCTTTAGATCACGAGCGAGCTGCTTGCGCTCATCCTGTGTAAGATCGCCAAAGCGCTCGACAAATGGTAGAAGGTTGCGAGCTCCGCTGTTGTACATTGTCGATGCATCTTCAAGCGAGGCATGGCCTTCCGAGTCCGATTTTCCATAAAGAGTTCGCGGAACTTCAATCGATTGGTTAAGGCGCTCCTTCATTCCCGCCGTGTAGGCACTACCAAGATCAAAATCGGCGATACCGTCCAACATCTTTCGATCAACCGTTTTGTAGGATACAGTGAGGCTCTGAGCGGAGACACGGCGCAAATGTGGCACTAGCGACAATGTTTCCAGCAACTGATCCACGGCAATATCTCTGCAGCCCTTCAGCACTTCCTTATCTATCTTACTAAGATCATCCCTATTTAGAGCGGCATCGAGTTCCTGTTGAAGGAATGCCGCACTTTTTTCACAATGTTCCACGATCCGATTAGATAACTCCGCGCGGACATCATTGCTGCAGAGGTCGTCGGGATAAGTCAGTGTTCGGAGTTCTCTGACAAGGGCCCGGTTCTCATCAGCAATTCCCCTTAACTTGTCCGCCGCAATTGATGGCGTTACATCGGCCACCTTTTCAAGTCTATGATTGAGAGTGTTCAATCGGCCCGCTGCAACGTCAATCCGGCACTGTAAGTCTGTCACTTCATAAAGTGCCCGCACATTATCGGCTCCAAACGCTATTCCCGGTAAGTCGGCGTTTTGCTGAATGGCCTCTATCGTATCGACAGCCCGACTGATATTCTCGCTTGAAAGACCACCAGCCAGAATGAATGTGCCGTCGCCCCCTTTAACAGCGCCAAGTTCATACATGACGCGATTAGCGGCTGCCTCTTGGTCGGCAGCAGTGGACGTGCCAGACGTGTCTGACGTAATGATGTCGTGCAAAATCGCACTGTAAAGGCGCCGCGTTCCTTCAGCGACAGTCGACGCGCTTGGCGATATACGGCTTGCGCTTACGCCACTCCTCTGATTTTGAAGATCACCGCTACGGTCTTCCAAATTCAGTCCGTATTCTTCCCGTGCGGCCTGTATGATTTTTTGGACTTTATCGAGGTCGCCGAAGTCGACCCGATATTCGCCATCATGCTCCAACGCGATTTGATCCAAGACATGTTGCCCGATGGTGCGATCGCCGACTGTCTGAAACCCGTATTGGCGATCGATCGCATTGCGAATTGCGTCGGCTGCCCCTGCGAACTTTTCAGCGCGAACGGATTCATCGCCCAGAGGGTTGAAGTTGAACATTTTAAGGTATAGCTCACCGCCCTTAAGCCGGATCTGTGCCCCCGCACGCTGCCATAACGCGCTCTCCTTGATCTTCTCGTGAAGCTGGTCGAAGGTTAGGTCTTGATGTTCAATGGGTGCACTTTTTAGAATGTCGTTTATGCTCATGATACCAACTCCATCTCGGTATTCTTCGCCGTAGGTGCCGGCGCCCCTTCAAAACGTATGGTCAGAACCGCAATATCGTCAGACTGCGGCACTGCACCCGCAAAACTATGAACACTTTCAACCAGTCCCTGCGCGATTTGACGGGCAGACCGGTCACCGCTCACCTTCCTTAAGGCATCTTCGATACGTACAGCTGTGTACATCTCTTCCTGAGCGTTTTCGGCTTCCGTAATCCCATCCGTAAACAGAATAATCGCGTCGCCCGGTGAAAGTTGGAAACGGGCCGCTTCATAGGGGACGCCTTCGACCGCCCCCAATGCTACGCCGCCGCTTTTGTTTAACCGCTCAACCCGACCGTCCGCGTAGAAGATAAAGGGAGGTTCATGGCCGCCATCGCTGTATTCCACGGTACCGTCCCGCAAATCCAGCACCCCCGCAAAAGCCGTTACAAACAACTGTCCGGCATTGTCGCGTGCCAAGGCTGCGTTGACCTGCGCCATGATCTCTGCCGTCGATAAATCGGCATGTGCCTGCGCCTTGAACAGGGTTTTTGTCATCGCCATGAAGAGGGCCGCCGGAACGCCCTTTCCGGAAACGTCTCCAATCACAAAGAAAAGCCGATGCTCATCAATCAGGAAGAAATCATAGAGATCCCCTCCTACCTGCTTCGCGGGTTCCAGCAAGGCAAAAACATCCACATCGGACCGGTCCGGAAATGGCGGAAACTTGCTTGGCAACATTCCGATTTGAATATCGTGCGCGGCGGACAATTCGCCTTCCACACGCTCGCGGGCCGCTGTCGCCGATTCCACCTCCACCAAATATTGCTCCAAACGAGAGATCATCGCCGCCATCGCTTCAGCCAAGCTCCCGACCTCATCGCCGCGTGATGTTCCTATCTCTTTAACCGATGACAGTTCCATTTCGTTGGGTTCGAAATCGTGTTGAGCCATGCTCCGCGTAAATGCCGTTAAGCTCACCAGCGGCTGCACGATGCGCGCCACCAGCAGCCACCCCACAATCATGGAAAGCACAAACATCGCAACGCCAATGAAGATCGACTTCATCAGTGCATCGATTATCCGGTCGTTCAACATACCGAGATCCACGTCAGCGCCGATAACATACATTGTCCCGCCGGCTTCCTTGACGGGCATATAGATCGACCGGAAGCGGCCGAACGAGTCGCTGTATTCATCGAATCGCGTACGGCCGTCGGCGAAAGTCATGTAAAGATGAACAGGAGCCGTATCATAAAGAGTGAAAAAACGGGTCTCTTCGCCGTCGCGAATTTCCTCTGGTGTGGCGCTGGTTGAGACTGTCCGAATATCACTACCGAATTTCATGTATGTATAAACGTAAACAAGCTCTGACTGATTGGCGAACATCGAAAGACGGTTTAGAAGCCGATCATATTCTTCTTCCGGCACTTCTTGAGACTCTGAGACAAGATCATGATAGCCCTCCGGAATCATCTCCTTGACCGCATTCACTGCAGTTTGCAGCTGATTGTCGATTCCCGAGATAATCTCTGCCCGGCTTATCGAGTACAAAAAGGTCGAATATGCCGAGGCCGAAATGAGATTCAGTGTAAAGAGCAGTATCAGCAACTGTGGTTTCAGCCCCAGACCGCGCCGTTTCTTTGCCGCTAATACCGTTTCAGAATCCATCGTTTGCAGTTCCTTCCTTGAAGACAGCACTACAATAGCCAGGCTTGTTCAATAAACGGTTTCTAAAGACGCCGTTTCTCCAATTTTTGCTCACTGAAAAACAATATGTATACGCACTATTTTGATGAGACTGACAGACAAGTTGGATAATCAGTATTCACCGCTTCTTAGCAACTCTCTGAAAATAGTACGTAATGATAAGGCTGGACACGGACTACAAACCGGCAATCCAATCTAAATGCGTGACCTGCCGCAGCAGAGAATACGAATACGGAGGACAGACGGTTTGACCGACTTGTTGCACAACATTTTGCGGCTCGAGAAAGGCGAGTGGCCAAAGCTCGTTCAGTTCGGCATGCTCGGCTTTCTTCTGCAGATGGGTTTGGGGATCGGCTTCAGCGCCGGCGATGCAGCGTTCTTCAGCAATGTTGGCGCAGCGCAACTACCTATCATTTTCCTGCTCACCCCGGTTGTCATGCTCGTCTACACGGGCGTATACGCGTTTATCCTTGCACGGTCTTCGATCGACAGGGTGTTAGATCTTGTTTTGGGAGCAATCGCGATCGGAGGCATCGCACTATGGGCAGTGCTGTCTGCCGACGTATCTCCCGAAACAAAAACGATCTTCTACTTCGCTCTGAAACTGTATCTCGTCATGTGGTACTTCGCGGTCTATACGCTGTTTTGGAGTTACACCGACACTTACTTCAATATCCAAGACGCTAAGCGGCTATTTCCACTTTTTGCGGCTTTCTGTGCCCTTGGAACGTCCAGTGGCGCAGCGATCGTTCATTTTTTTGCGGACGTTCTGCCGATGCATTACTTTCTATTGATGTGGTCCGCAACGGCGATCGCCACTATGCCCCTGGTTTGGATGATGCGCCGGCGGTGGACACAGATTCAAGAAAGTGAATTCGACCTCGTGGCCGGTGATTCCAAGACCCAGGGAAAACTGTCCGTGGTCCTAAAGACGTTTCGTACGTCGAAATATACGAGAATTTACGCCCTCACTCTATTCGTCATTCTATTGATGACAAATCTGATCGAGTATCAGTACGCCACCGTGTTTGAATCGACCAGGAGCGAAGCCGAACTTGCCGAACTCTTCGGCGCCCTGTATGCGGCAGTCAATGTCTTTAATCTTTTCGTTTGTCTGTTCGTCTTTAATCGTCTGGTATCTAGATTCAGTGTACGGAATGTCGCATTTATATTACCGATCGCCTATTTTCTCGTTTTCGGCTTCTTCTTCTTATACGGTGGGGAAGCAGCCGCAATTGCGGCTTTCTTTGCCTATCACGGCATTCTGACGTCAATCGAATACAACAATGAGAACCTCCTTTTCAATGCGGTTCCTTCCACAGTCAAGAAGCAGCTCCGTGCGGTCATCGAAGGCATGTGTGAACCTTTGGCAAGTCTATTCGCGGGCGGGTTCCTGCTCTATGTGGCGCATTACATAACGCCACGTGAGCTGTCGGGCATTGGTGTCATCATCGGTGTTGGACTGATTGTCATGGTGGTTCTGCTGCGCTATCGCTACCCCGCCGCCATGGCGGCAAATATGCGGCGCGGCTCCCTTCACTTCGGAGATCAATATCTTCGATCGCCGAGCTTCTCGGAGGAGGCCAAGGACCGACTTCGGGAGACGGCAAACAACCAAAACCTTGCGCTATCTGGTATAGCGAAATCATTGTTGGGCGAGTCCGAAGCGCCGCCCCCCAGGGAACGGTTACAACCAAACGCCAATCAACTGGGAGGCATACTTGACCGTGAGGATTCTTCCAAACGCAGCCAAACACTGAGCGCACTTTGTAACACGGCCACGCCGGAGGACATCCACCTCATTCCAGCCTTAACGTCAATTCTGCCCTATCTTGACCGGGCGGATCGGCACAAAGCGATCGCGCTCATCGGCAAGATCGGCGACACGGAAACGATACAAGACATTCTTGCGGCCTCCGGCTCGCTCGCCGCACGCGAGCGTCGGGCCATCGCCGCGATGCTCACCAGGTTGGGGGAGACCGCCATCCCCCGCCTCGCCAGTGCCTTACGCGATCGCCATTACAACTATCCCATACGGTCGATTGCCGCCTGCGCTCTTGCGGATCTGTCTTACGCACAATTTATTGCCCAAGCGGATCACCTTGTGACGGAAGAGCTCGCAGAGGCCCATCGACTGCGCCTAAATGCTGAAAGGCTGGAAGCAGAGCAGCATACCTCAAGCGCGGTGGCCATCTTGGCGCAAGCCCAGCATGAGCGTGTCGGAAGAGCCGTTGATTTCGTGCTCGAGCTTCTTGCCCTCAGCGGCAAGCTCCCGAATTTCGATTTGCTGATTGTTTCGTTGCACTCTGCAAACCCCAAAGTGCGGGCGAATGCATTCGAAGCGATAGAGAGTAGCGTTGACTATCAGACATATCGGTCCATCGACGCGCTTTTACGGCCTCGAAAGAAAACGAACGTGGCGTCTCAAGAACACAAAGACGACATTACGCCGCTCATCGAACGGGCACTTGAAGTCGGTCATGGAATTGAGGCCGCCGCGGCCATGCAAATTCTGTATGAGCGTCTTTCCACTGATCAATTTGTCCGAAAGGTAAAAGCTACCATTAGATCTGAAATGCCGAAGATCGCACACAGTCAGCTTTTAAAACTACTCGGTCTTCAGTTCGAGAACGAAGCTGGCGTCGTCTCAATCGTCGATTCACTGCGCAAAATGCCCAATTTCGCCGCATCGCCACTCGCCGCTCTGACAGATATGGCCGGATATGCGTGTTATGTGGCCCCAAGTGAACCGTCGATAAAGGGAGTAGCAGACGGCACATCTTTCTGGATCAAGCATTGCGATATCCGCGAGGTAGCATCGCGGCACTCCGAGTTAGCGTTGATCATGTTGCGTGTTCAGGATGAAACCAATGAAGCAGCTTAAGACGATCGGCATTCAGGCCCTATTGCTACGCACCTTCCTACCGGCTGTTCTCCTGGTTGCAATGGCGCTTGCGATCCTGGTCTATAACTTACAATACGCGGTGATTATGGATGGGTTTGACCGCAAGCTCATGACAACAAGCGCCGTTACCGGTGCAATGATTGATCCCGCCGACCACGATTGGTTGATGCAAGAAGCACAATCCACCGAAGACCCGGTAAAGCTCGAACGCACCGACCGCTACCTTCGAAACGTAGAGCCGATGCGCCACATCCGCGTCAAACTTGGTCTTACGTATCTTTATACACAAGCGCTCGGCGGCACTCAGGATATCTTTTACATTTTGGACAGTTCGCTCGGAGACGAACATTCTCCAATCGGCTCTGAGGACGACTTGCCGGAAGAGACGATGGCGGGACTTCACCGGACCCAAATGAGGGGCGGCGTCTATATTTCACCGGTCGAGTACCAAAAACAATGGGGATTGCTCAAAACAGCCGCCGCACCTGTTTATGGTGAGGAGGGTGAAATCACCTCCACCGCAGGCGCGGATGTCAACATATCCGTTATTCAAGTCGCGACCCAAAACGCGCTTTTTGCAAGCGCTATGATTGGCCTGATTTCAATTCTCGCTTGTCTTCTCGTTACTCTGCAGATAGTACGCCGGATCGCGCGGCCAATCGAGGTGCTGAAACAGGAAGCGTTGCGCATCGCGGCGGGTGATCATACGCCACCGGCTCAAATCATCCGCCCACATGAAGCGATGGTTCTACGCAACTCGCTAGCCGCCGTCACCAGCCGTATTGTCGATGCATCGACGGAAAGACATAAATCGGTCTCCCTTCGCCAAAGGAAGGCCAATGAGGAATGCTTGATCACATCTGTCGGTACCGAAAAACCGTTCGTCCGGCTGTATGATGATCGGAAACTGCTGATCATATGGATACCGACGGCTAAAGACAGTGCGGCCCGGGTATTGGCAAATCGCAGCATGGTTTTACTCCGCGACCAGATAGCCAAAAAACCTGAGCTGATGAACGACTGGGAGCTGCTGGCGGATCTGGAGCAAGGCGCCTGCATGCGCCTTGATCGCGAAGCCCAAACAATACGCGCCTTCGGCGGATCCATCACACTACGGATTGTTGGGAAAGATATCATTCTCTCTAAGGATGAGGAAATCAACGTCGATACCGTTTCACGGGCTACACTCCGTGTGGGAGACGAAGAAATTGAGATTCTGGAGAACGTCACCGTATGATCGATACGTCCATAATCGAAAACCTCTTTAAACTGAGTCGGATTAAACCATTCGATGAGCTGACTGAAAGCGAACTGCTGATCGTCAGTCAGCACGTAAGATCGCGGTCCTACGGCGCCGGCGACCCGTTGATCAAAACGGGCGATGTTTCCGATCTACTTTTCATACGGACTGACGGAGATATTTCAGATGGCGGAAACCAAACGCCAGATGTTTTCGATGCACCGTCAGTCTTATTCGGATCGCCTGTGCGCCGCGATTACGTAGCGGGCCCCGACGGGCTTCAAGTCCTTTGCCTATCGAAACCACATCTTTTCACAATCGCACGTGAATGTCCGGATTTCATAGTCGGATTAACCGAAGCGCTGAGGCAATCATGAAAACGCGTCTAATCACACTCGTATTTTCGGTCCCGCTGTTTATGGCGCTGGCCGGACTAAACGGCGCGCTGCTGTATTTTCAGGAAAGATCCGAATCAGCCTCCGCGTTGCGCGAGCAGGCATTGAGCGCAGCGATTACAGCTGCGGAGTTCATGTCTTCGATGGAAGATCCAGCAAGTATCTTCAGCAACGAATCACGGCTTCAGTCGATAGCTGCCGCCGCAAAACACATTAAGGATCTCGACGGGTTTTATTTCATAGACGGGAGCCGAAACGTATCCACCTTATCTTCCTCGTCTAATTCCTGGACGTTCGACGACCTTTACCGGCCCTCCGAGCCTACCGTCACTCAGACCACGGCGGATGAATCCACCCCGCCATATGTTATTGCATTGGCACCTGTAGGCATCGATTCTTTCGTCGCCGTACGCCTCAATGCGTCGCCAATGGTTGCGAAACTAGCAACGCTTAGGTCGCATATCCTTATTATTGTTTGTATCTCGGGAATTATCGGTGCACTGCTGGCGTGGTACGTTGCGCGCCGCATCGTGTCAGAGCTTGCCATGAATCAGCAAGCAATAACGGCCCTTGAAGCGGGCCAAACTGCTGAGATATCCACAGCAGACAACATATTCGCCATACGCGAAGCGAGCGAACTTGCGGACGCCGTCCGTCTAATGGAGGCAAGCCAACGCGCCGCAGCTAATCGCCTGAACCTTGAGACAGCTCATCAGGACAGAGAACGCACGCATGACGGATCCATCGTCACATACCGTGAAACCGTTTTCGGGCCGATGTCGAAGAATATTGTGGGAGCGGACATTGCCGTTCGCCTCATTGGGGACGCAACAGCCGGATGCTTCTTCGTGGTTCGTTCTACGAAAGATCGGGCCGTTGTCGTCACAGGCCTGTGTGACGCCGATGGGTCGGCCAACGCCCTTGCATTGGCCCTTGCCGCACGCCGATACTTGGAAAACAACCTTCTTAATAATGACATTGACGACTGTCTGAAGCTTGCCCGGACTGCATTTAACATCAAGGAACTAGAATACATTGAATGGCGCGCCGATAAGCCAGTGACCTCGGGTGGGTACCTAATCGCAATTACTGACTTTGAAAAACGACAAAAGGCGGAGCACTTTTTTGCCGCCGATCCGAAAGCGACGCCAGCGGACATTTTGGACGGCATCGAAACCTTGATAAGACCCACGGGAGTATTCGCCGCGATTAGGCACGCTGACACTAGATCACAAGACGACCACCCCGAAGGAGAAGACAACGGTTCCGTTCGTTCACTCCCTTTGAACTAAATTGCCGGGTCGCATCTCTCGCGCGTTCTCGGAGCGTTCCACAACGTTCTACACGCTGTTTGTCAATCCTTATTGCCAAGAGATTGATCTGCGTTGCCCGAGAGTCTCGCCAAGAAATCTTCCAAACCTCTGCCCACGCATTACATTAGGTCAAAAACTTCCCACGACGTTACACGACAATCTCATCGGCGATAGTTTCAAGAACATTTGTGTAAATCAGTACAAAGACAGCTGGCTGATTACCTGTGAAAAACTCTCATTTTTTTGCCACTTCTCACAAGTCTTTAACCGTTTACGTAAAGAATTACCACTGGACGTACAGCATTAGCGGGTCGGGCAAAAATACTACGTATACTGATAAAAATCAGATCACAGGAGGCCTTTTAATGTTTGAAAAATTCCCAACTGCGGCCATTGTCGACATTGATACACATGAAAAACTAGAAGTCTGCGAAATCGATAGCGTTGGACTTGGTGTTCGTGCTCTTTCCAACTTCTCCAAAGGTACCGTACTTGACCGGTTCACCGGTGAGATAAGCCGAACACTTAGACAACACAGCCTTCAGGTTGGCGAGGACCTTCACATTTCCGGCACACGGTATGTCGGATACCTAACACACGGCTGTGACCCGAACGCTTGGCTTGATATGAATGAGTTTAAGTTGATTGCACGGCGACGTATCAAAGCGGGCGAATTACTTACCATCGACTACGCCGCCACCGAAGACCGGCTTTTTGCACAATTTGCCTGTGTTTGCGGAGCCGGAAACTGCCGCCGCTGGATTACCGGCCGCAAGGAAACAATCAGTACCGCCGGCATTGACTTCATGGCAACGCAATCCGCCGGTAAGGCTCGCGCATGACGGCGCTCGCAGAGATAAACCCGGACCGGATGTGGTGGGAACGCGGTGACCTTTGTTACAAACAAGGGCACCTTTGTTTTGCCGGTCATGATATCAGCGCCATGGCCGCCAAAGCCAGCAGCCCACTGTATGTCTATTCAACCGCACGCGTGATGGCCAATCTCGAGCGTATCCTCGCGGCCCTCTCCCGAACCGGACGAAAACATCGCGTCCACTACGCGATGAAGGCCAATCGCCATGAAGCTCTACTCAAAATGTTGGCTCAGTCCGGCCGTTGCGGCGTGGATATTTGCTCTCCTAACGAGCTCGATCATGCCCTGGATTGCGGCTTCAGACCATCAGACATGAGTTTCACGGGTGTGGCTGTTTCAAATCGCGACTTGGAACGTCTACTTGCCCACGACAGCCTGACAGTCAATTGTGATACGGTCGGCATGATCCGGCGTGTTGGACAACAGGCACCGGGCCGGGACATCGGTATCCGTATCAACCCATCTTTGGGCGTGGGCTATGGAGATGATGAGCGGCTGACCTATGCCGGCTCAAAAACATCCAAATTTGGTATCTATCGCAAGCAGTGGGAAGAAGCTCTTGTCGCTGCATCCGTACACAATCTTAAAGTCACGAATTTGCATTTCCATGTTGGATGCGGCTACTTGACCACCCAGTTGGAGAGCTGGGAGGCGGCTCTTTGTGCTGCCCTCGATTTCGCGGCCAGTCTTCCGGATATCCGCACAATAAATATCGGTGGAGGTCTCGGATTGCCGCACAGGCCGACCGACAGGTCACTCGATTTAGGACGCTGGGCCTCTATTCTTCGTCGCCGCTTTGATGGTCTTGATGTGACCATTGCCGTCGAGCCCGGCGACTACCTTGTGAAGGACGCAGGGTTACTTGTTCTTTGCGTAACGGACATAGAACAGAAATCGGATACGCAGTTCGTTTTTGTCGATGGCGGCTTCAACCTGCATCCAGAGCCAGCCTTCTACGGCTTGCCTTGCGAACCAGCGGCTTGCCTCCGGCGCGACCAGCACAGTTCGGACTGGAGCACGGTAACCATCGCAGGAAACATTAACGAAACGCAAGACTTGTGGATGGAAAGTGCTTTGATGCCGCCGCTTGCCGAAGGCGATTATATCGCATTCCTCAATGCTGGCGGATACGGCGCCTCTATGAGCTCCAACCACTGCATGCGCGGAACGTTTGAAGAGGTATTGATTTAAACCCGGCCATAAATCCTTGCAGCATTGTTCGGCTGTAAGAGGGTCACAGCAGCATATGGAATTCACGTGGATACGTGCCCGCAAACTTTGATTATAACGAACGATATCGCCGAGATCACGCGCACTGCTGATTTCATCGAAAACTATTGCATGGCTCAAGGCGCGGCGATGGACGTTGTGTTCAAAATCAACCTCGCCGTGGAAGAAGCGCTGGTGAATACAATCACGCACGGATTCACTGGTGACGCATGTCACGAAATTGTTCTGGAAATCAACGCCGAAAATGGGATGATTGTTCTTACGATTGTCGATGACGCGGTTGCCTTCGACCCGCTCGCGGCCCCTATGCCGGATGTGGACTCGTCAGCTGACGAACGCGATGTCGGTGGCCTCGGCGTCTTTCTGATGCGAACCACAATGGACGATGTGCAGTACGCCCGTGAAGGCCGGACAAACAAACTGACACTAAGAAAGTCGTTTCAAGACACGCCCCTCGAGACGGACGCACGAGAACCGGCGGCTTAATGGCTGTCGCACTTTTCAATCAGCCAAACGTCTCCCAAGACAGGCATGTCAGACTGAGTCCGCAACGTCGCCCGCTTCACGTCCACCACAAGAAATCCAAGTTTTTGGACCATGCTCTTTACGTAGCTGGCGGAATGCGCATAGCGACCAGTGGATTGCAATAACCATTCCTCACCATCCGCCGCCTCCACAGTAAATGCAAACAGTCCTCCGCCACGGAGCGCTTTACGAACAGCAGCCATAACAGGCTCCAAATCGCCGAAATAGACCAATACGTCTGCGGCAACGCAAACATCAAACGAATTTGGCCGTTGTTTGAGGAAATCAACAATGTCTGCTTCGACAAGGCAATCATAGCAGTTCTTACGTTTTGCAAGCTCAATCATATTTGGCGAGAGATCGACGCCAGTCAGCTCATCCGCATACCGCGCAAACAACGGACCACAAAGACCTGTACCACAGCCAAGGTCGGCGATAGCCGGCGCGTTGTGCCGGGAGTTCTCACCGAGAATTTCGGCTAGCAGGTTCGGCACTTGATACGACAATTCGACCATTAAATGATGATCAAAGTCCTCTGCATATCCGTCAAACAGCGCGCGAACATAGTATGGAGACGCCGTCGAGGGACAGAACCCCAAACGAGCCTGAATAATATGAGAGTTGATTTTGAAATCTGTATAGAGGCGGCCAAAGGTTATCAAAAAAGCAGCCGCAGCCATGATCAGCGCAAATAACCAAAGAGAAAGCGACGGTGTCTGCGAGCCGTTCACGAATACAAGCACACAAAGACTGATAGCAAGAATCGCTATCCAATATTCGACGAAAATACGACGGACCGACCGCCCCACATTTTCAAAGAGAGTGTACCTCTCCACCGCACGTGACTTGACAACAAGTAATTCTTGGCGCTCGTCAGCTTCCAAATGCGTCATTCCGTCTTACCTCGATCGACTTTCAACACAGTGCTGGGCCGTCGGCCCTTGGTCACGCAAAGGAAAAGTCACAACTGGCCCTCTGCCCCCAAACCAATGGCGCCGTCAAAATGACACTCAGCACCCGATACATCTTCAGCAATGATATTTGACACCGGCGCTAGCGGAACTGTGTCAAACGGAGCGTTGGTTAGATTAGGGTAGAGGAGAAACATGAGTGCACTTCGTTGCTCTTCGGCTGCTTCCACCTCATTCTCAATGCTCTTGTTGCCAAATTCCCCGAGTACTTTCTGCCGGAATCTGATGGCATTCGTGAGCTTTTCATTGTCCTGAATTGCACTTTTCAATTTTGCCCTAAATGTACCGGCAAACGCACTTTCTTCCCGCCTGAACAGGATTCGCTTCGCCTCAATCAGCCGCAAATATTCTTTGTACTGCCCTTTAATTGCTTTGATTCTCGTATTGTGAACACTCGCAATAAGAATGTGAGCATCTTCGTCGGTAATGTCTGCCTCAAATAGAGCGTTTGGCGCATCCGCTTCATAGCTCAATCCGCGATCGATCAGCCGGGAGAAATAGTCCTTTCGCCTATAGGCGGTCAAACCTGGAAGGCTCAGGTAAAATGGCCGCGATACACTCCTTTTGGAACCTTTGGAATGAATAAGGGGGCGCACGGCACTCGCTAACGCAACAGCTTCAATACAGTGTTGTTGCGCAATATCACACGTCTTGGAAATGTTGGCAGCCCCACGCCGCTCGCGGGCGAACACACCAGATTCTAGCAATACATGCAGTCGATGGATTACATCATCCATCTTCGCAATATTACCCGCAAGGGAGTCATAAAAACGCTGCCGGTTATCCCAATCGATCATGCCATCCGGATACGGAATTAACTTCAATTCCCGAATAATTGAACGACTTTCCTCAACTGCAGCTCGAATTTCCCGTTTTGCCCGATCAAAATCTTTCGTTTTCCGCACCAATTCGGCACCGCCAATTCGGTTCGACAGTCTTTGACGCGCTGTCTCAATACTCAACAGTGTTATTTGCTGATCTAGTTTGTTGTTAAGCGCAAGGAGGCGGTCTCCACCATTGTTTATATGACGTGGCAGATCCGTGCATTGTAACATCGTCATAGTATTGACATCGATCACGTCACCCGCGTGAAGCCATAGACTTGCCTTATCAACATTGACCGGTGAAAGCCCCCCAGGCAGATGGTGAACCTCTGCGTCATCTTGCGTGATCGTTTTCATCCCCATACGGTAGAGAATCTGTTTGGCTTCCTTCTCAGCTTCGTCGCGATGTGTGCGGCTGTTCGCGGTAAGCTTACTGGGCTTCATTTTGGATTTCCGATGCTCAATGAGATCTTCGGTAACAGCTTCCAACAAGGCCGCCGTGCCCTTGGCGACTGATCCGTGTGTTTGACGCGCACGCATGTACCCCACGCTCAATGCCAGTCTTTGTTGGTCGCTCTCGTTTAACGGCTCAATCTGACCATCTGTAATCGCATCAATTTTAGTCTGAAGCGTTCGAAGATCTTGGAATTGAATGCAGATATGTCGTCTTCCCAACCGTAGTTTTTCGGGGGAAAGTTTCTCACCCGGCGCAGTTTCCGCCTCTTCGCGCGCACGATCGGCCAATAGCTCTTCAACGACGTGCTCGCCAATTAGCTTACCTTGATGTAACGCAAATCCATATGAGAGGTTGATCGATCGAATAATCTCATCGCGGCCAGCTAAATATTTTTCACCAAGCTTCACAATACCGCTGCCAAGGGCCCCTCTGCCAATGCCGTTGCGCAAACCATCCGTTACGTATAAGCCGTTATCAGGGGACCACAAGACTTGTGCCGTCTTATCAAGACCATGCTTTTTGATCTGTTCACCCAACATGGCCGTGAGCTTCGTAAAGCTCATCCCGTTGGTGTCTATGTCTAATCCGACCGTCTTTGCAGGATCGAAAACCATCAAGCCTCTCCAACCACCGGAGGCCTAGTGAAAGTACCTCCGACTAGGGCATGATCACTTTTCATGGAAACATGATCATGCCTAGGTATCACCGTTTGTCGCGCGATCTGACGGTTTACCGTTCGCCAAGGCTCACTCCACTTAACCTGATCGCACTCTAGATAACTTGACCTGATTGTTTGCGAAACGCGTTAGGAAATTGTCTCAAACCGTTACATGGAAGTCTCACCAAACTTCGAAGATCACCTACAAACCGATATAAAACGTCATGGTGCGGATATTGGTCGAAATACCCGGAATAAAGGGTACGGCCAACAGCAAAAAAACGGCCTAAGCGGATTGTGGAATATCCATTCATGGCCCTCAAAAATAGCCTTTTGTCATGGCCTCCATGTAGTCCTCTTTACTCATATACGTGGCCTTGTATGAGATCTTTGCGTGATTGATTTGGCAGGCCCCATCGGTGCCTTCCTTGTTCGTATCGATCGTCCCGGAAATCTCTTTTTCCATCGTGCTCACGCGGGGGTCAACGAATTCGTACTGGGCGGGCGCACCATCTGCACCATCCGCGATTATTTGGCCCATGTTACCGGTTATTCTAGCTGTAAATGTGAAGACACCAGGCGTGTCTGTCGCATCAACAGTGAAGGCCAATTTCTGATCACCTGCAGGGTTGATTTCATACGGGAACGGATGGTGGCTCGCAGCATTTGCCGGGTCGCTCGCCGCCTGATTGATCGAGGGGAAAATTCCTTGGTGAACATAGGTTGAGACGACGCGCAACTCGTCCTCCGTCATCGGAGGCTCCGCGCCCTCAATCGGTCGGCCATCTCGATCCACTTTCCCTAAAACCACGTCTCTGGCGTTTTCATTTATAAAAAGACGTCGCTTTTCAATGAGTTCTCCGTCTGTCTCAAGCCAATCGGAGCCTGGCGCAAAGGCTCGCGCGTCAAGCGTCGTTCCATTAAACGTAAACTTACAACGGGCAAGATCAGCGGCAAACGATTTGTGAACTCCGTTTTCGATGTTCGACGCATTGTCGATTGCATCGCCAAACGCATAGCTTTCGGGCATGTCCGGGTGATGAACTTTACTCGTCACATCGGCAAGCTGCTGCGCATTAAGCTCGTGTGTATGCACGTTACCGTCGAAGTTGACATTGGTGATTTTCGGCGCCAAGCCCGCAACCTGGAGCTGCCTCAGCTTCGCGTCGATTTTGTCCAACTCGCGCTCTGCCAATTCGCCGCTCAAACCGTGTGTTGTCCCCTCATAGTTTTTTGCACTATGGGTTTTCGTATAGAATTTGCTGCGATGCCCCGCCATCACTTGGTCGGCGATCTTGGGCCCATATGTGTTCTTGATCGCTGTGTAGGTCGCCTTAACGTAATGCCGCTTTTTTTTCGCCCGACTGCTGAATATGTTGAGATATTTGCTATCCCCAAATTTGTGACCATAGGCTTTGCCATTCTTGAATCGGAAACTGCTTATGAATCTATTGTTCTGTTTCGCATTGGCGGCTTCATTCTTAGCATCCGCGTAATGCTCATCCCAACCTTTGCCATATGCTAAATAGCTGCTTGCGATTCTGTCAGTCATCCTAACTCTCCTAAAATGAAAACGCGTTTATCGGGGATAGGGGATATGCGCTTCTAGGCCCGTAGTTTCGACATGAAGTCTTTGGTAGGAGCGTCTGCATTCGCCGCCGCTGGCCACCCCTCCACAATTTGACTCCAAACGGACCGGAGGCCTCGAAATCCTTCGATCAGACTACAAAATTGGTTCGGTTGCAGATCGTCAGCGCTTAGATCGACAGATAGCGTTGCCATACCATCCGCATCGTCGATACCCAGGCGCGCGCCACCCGTGGTAGCCCCCTGATCATTGTAGGACAGCATCAATTCATAAAGGCCAATTCGGTCAGCGTCACCCAGTACGCCAAGCTCCGAACTCAACACAAACCAGTCCCTGCCTTCGCAGTGTTCCAGCATGCACATGGGGCCTTCCTTAAAGAAGAACGCCCAACTGCCGTCGTTCTCCGCGCACTCCAACTGGAGCGCGCCAACCCGTGGCCCTACTTCCTTCAGCATCTCGGTAACCTGTTCTGCATTCATTTGATAATCTCCTGAAGTCTGTTAACCGCAGATGCGAACCGGACAAGGAATAGGACAGCACGTGCCGGGCTTAACTGACTCGCTAGATGAATTGGTGTTTGCGGTAGAGGTGGTTAAAATTCCGATCCCAGAACGACTGGTGTTCCTCAATCCGCCGTTCGGCCGCTTCATCGGCTTTTTGCCTGCGCTCCTGGGCCTCATGCGCCTTTTTTTCTTCGATCCAATATAGAGCTTCGTCGGGCTGGTCATAATATTTGGGCGGAAAGCCGAAACCTGCCTCTATGGGTTGTACACTGATCGTCATGATTGACCTCCTTTCTTCTCTCGGTGGTGATCGATTACGCTATATCGATCAGCTTCATCCTTAGACTCTATATAAGAGGCACACTCACGAAAAACACTTTTCAAAAAAGGCCATTGTGTGATTTTTTGTTAATACCGTACCCGGATGATATGGCATTAACCAAGACTGCTGGAACCGTCAACAAGTCTAAAACGTAGCAGCCAGCTCTGCCACTCCTTGTAATTGCCCCTGATCTTCTTGCTGCTTCATCAGTTCATCCAAGCGAAGCTTCAGGAGGTCCTCCCGGTCATTTTTCAATCGACTGACTACTTGCTCTTCGCGGGACCCTAATTCGTACTGTAGATCAAGGTCCCCGCCCTTGAGCTGAAACGAGAGATCGGTATTCAACTTCAGAGCTCTTTTCAGATGTGGAAGCATGTTGACGCTTGACCGTTCGATGCGTTTTTGTAGTTGCACCTCAAGCGGTTCCTGTTTGTTAACGCTTCGATCCCTGCTCAAATATTCTAGTTCGGCCAGATATCGACTGACACGTTCCTTATCCACCATTTCGCTGCCGAAACCTGCCCCGTGTTCCGCTAAAGGATGGCCTTCTGATTTTATGGTGGTGTACTTGAGCGGAGTACGCTCAAAACTTTCCATCATGGATTGAGAATACCTGACCAAACCGTCGTCATTCCGCCCTTTAACGGCGTCTTCCCCGCTCAGTTCATAGGCCAGACTGTGTGTGGCCAGGATGAATTCATTCAGTTGCTCCAGGTTCCACCCCGCGTTTCGAATAGACTGCCTATATTTCTCCAAACTCTTCGGGGCGGTCCGTGCTTCGGCAGTCATTGCGGCCAGTTGCTGGTTTCGAAACGCTTCCAGCTTCTGTCTAGCCTCAGCAAGAGAGGCAAAATTTCTCCACATGTCTTGAGACAAGGCTTGCCGGTTCGCGCTGTCATTGATCGTTTCCCCACTAATGACTTTCCCGACTCGAGCGAGCAACTCGTCATTTTTCTTAAGGACGGCTTCCACTTCATCAAAAATTTGAAGTCCGCCCCCTTGGAGTTGCTCTGACTTATAAAGATTGGCGTCGTTATGTTCTTTAAAACTGCTCCAATAACTCCTAGACGCGTTTTCAAGTGCCCCGCAATCGACTTGAAGCTTTTGCTCGAGAGTTAATCGTCCACCAAATTTCTGGTCACTACGGGCAGCGTTCGGCGCGTCGTTCTCCTTTCCGGCGAATGGCAAATCGACATCTTGACTCGACACCCGTGCTGCAAGCCTTGCGCTGGGCCGCTGACCACTCAGGCCAATCCCTTGCTGGTTGATGATTGCGAGATTCGCGTTTTCTGGCAACTCGTCTGCTTCATCATCCTCATCGATGACTCCTAAGCCAAAGACCGAATTCTGCTTCGTATTGGCTTTAGCATTTTCATCTTTGTACAAATTTTCATTGACAACCTTAATCGTAACCTGGGACAGGTCGTCTTCGTTGTAATCCTCTGGCAATATTGGATCGCTTGGAGAAGATGCGTCGATGTGCACCTCCAAAACGGAGCGTTCGATATTGACCTGATTGCCGCTATACGGATCTGTAGATACCGTCGAACTGTCCACAGACTCTTCCTCGATCGATGCGCCACTGTTTCGCGCAAACGCTTGCACTGGCGCCGCTTGCCCAACAGGCGCGCGTGTCAAGTTAGGATAGAGCAGAAGGATAAGGGCTCTGCGTTGCTCCTTGAGCACGTCCATTTCGTCATTGATTAGGTCGGCGCCGGTCTTCTCACGGTTAGCAATTGACTGCCGATTGATGCCGAGCAGGTCTGAGCCGCTTTGGTCGTAGATGTTTTCGTCGTCCTTTTTTCCAACACGTCTTTTAAAGTCGCCTGTTTCACCGAGGATCATTTGGCGCCGCCTGATGGCACCGGCCAGTTCCTCGTTCTCCTGGAACGCGCTAATGAGGTCCAAGCGATACTCGGTATCGGGATCTTCTTTCACCAAACTTTTCGGTGGCTGCCACACGACATTGGTTTTCTGCTTTTCCTCTCGACTTTTGTTTTTGTGGTACCATTCCCTGCCATTTTTGAGCCGCTGAAGTCTTTTGTTGTATCGCGTTATTGCATTGCTGTAATTTTTCTGATGGGTCGAATCCGCGCGGAATAGAATATCCGGCGCCTTCAGACCCTGATCTAGCGCTTTCCCTACCCGCCCCTTGAAATTATCAGTGACATGATGCCAAGCGGTCAGACCCGGCAACTCGATATGTTTCGGCTGGGGTTTGTTCCTGTCTCCGCTTTTCGCCCGAATGCGGGGATAGACGGCACTGGCTAAAGCTAGTGTCTCCAGGCAAATCTCTTCCGCGATATCGACCGCCTTTTCAATGTCGCTCCAAAAGGGAAGCCCTTTGTCGATACCACCCTCTTGCAGTAGATCATAGAGCTGCTTCACCACCGCATCCATATTCTCGATATTCGCCGCTAAACGATTATAGAACTCTTGCCGTTTTGCCGGATTAATCACATCGTCCGGATACGACATTTTTTTTAATTCGAGCATCAGTCCGCGATTTTCACTCACAACCTTGCGGATTTGATCCCGTATTGTAGAAAGATCATCCCAATCCTTGGGCAAGTTGGGTAAATGGTTATGCAGCTCCTTGTCGAGCGCAAAGAGACGGTTGCCAATTGTATTGATCTTACCGGGAAGCGTCGTGCTTTGAAGAAGTGCCATGGTCTCCAGATCGGTAACACCATTCAAATGGAGCGAAAAACTAACATTAGCCGCGTTTCGCCACGTCAGCCCACCTTCAAGCGTATTTGTTTCATCGACATTGCCACTTTTCCACTGATCCCTTTCGGTCGTCATCCCCAGGCGGATCAATATTCGACGGGCCATTTTCCGCGCTTCTTTTTCGTACTTTTCGCTGTTTGCTTCGAAATCTTCCTTAGAAACGTCTCCCTTTTTCTGGGCCAGAATATCTCTCTCGGCACTTTTCAGAAGCGCCTCCGTGCCTGCTTGCACCGCTATTTTCGACTGCCCTCCGTGCAAATAGCCCACGCTGGCGGTCAGAGTCAGGGTCAGGGGGTCAATGGCTTGTGGTATTTCTAAACGTTCCGGATGATGTTTGAAATCGTCGATTTTTTGTTGAAGTTCTTGAAGGTCTTCGCGGCGAAGATCGAAATTCTGTTTGCGGAGCTCTTTTTCGGCTTCGTTAAGATTGGGGATGTTTGCCGCTTTGCGCTCTAGCAATTCATCCACCAAATGGTAACCGATTGATTGCTTCTTATACTCGGCAAAATCGAATCTTTTATTGATTGATTGGATGATTTGATCTCGCACTGCCCCCCACTTAGCACCTTGCTCGATTGCCTGATCAAATTGTTGTGCAAGCTCTCGGTCTCTAATTTCGTCAACTTTTTGCTGGAGTTCATCCAGGTCATCAAGGCGGAGATAAATGTTCTGTTTGCGGCGCTGCAATTCCGCGTCGTCGAGATTTGCGATATCTTCCGCGCCCATCTCATTCCGCACACGTTCCTTCAGCAAACTATCGACCAAATAGTCGCCGATGAGCTGCCCATCCTCATTGAGGGTGAAACCGAAGGTGAGATTGATTGACCGCGCGATTTCATCCCGAGCCCCGAGAAACTTGTCCCCGCGCTCAAGAATATCGCTTCCAAAGGGATCCCAGCCTTTGGTATTCCAGGTGCCCTTCTTGACGTAAATCCCGTTCTTGGCAGTCCATCTGATCTGGGCCGAGCCGTCCAACACCTTAGCACCAGCTTGATCATTCGCCGCATCCTCAGGCCCATTTAGTTCTTTGATGCGCTTATCCAACTTTCTTTTGAGCGCATCGAACCTCATGCCGTCCGTTTTGAAAGCTGTGGTTTTTGCCGGACCAAAACCGAAACGCATAGAACTGCTCCCTGTATCGTCTCATGTCCGAAGGCGCGCCCAATCGGACCGTTCGCACCTATTGTTTATGAAATCGGTTAGAATTCCGTCTCAATAGATTGTCCGGCAGTCTCACTTCGGTGTCCGGATTCCGCGCGGTACGGTGATAAATTCCGCCCATGGGGCATGAGTTATCGCGTGCTGAGCAATGTGACCCGGATCGCTTTGCCTGCCGTCACACGTACGGATTTGATCCGCAGGTCACAGCTTGGCTGCAGGCGAGCGAGGCGCCAAAGTCATAAGGCGCCTCGTGACGATAGATGTGTCAATGACGTACGTTGTTAGTCTCGGTTTAGACCGGAACCGTTCTAGGGAATGTGAACACGGACCGAGACGCCGCCAGGACCGCGGCGATAGTAATGCCGCTTGCCGTGATGATAGTAAATGGCTGCCGGCGCAGGCGGCTTGGTTCGATGGCGCGGGTCGCCCTGCCATGTCCAGGCCGCTGCCGGGCAAAGGGCGACAGGCGCACCGGGAGGGACCTCGACTGGATTGTTATGGTGCCGGGTAATCTCGGGGCAGTGTTCCGGATGGAAAGTCCATTCGGCATTCACCGGTGTGCTGACAAGGACCGCCGTCAGAAGACTGAATGCACCGACAATCGCCGTTTTTCTTAGAAACATTATTGACTACTCCTTCTTAAACTCACCCTTAGGCTGTACCGCCCAGCAATCGCGGCAACACCATAAGAGAGAAATGTTTAGAAAGGCTCGTCTTTGACAGCATGAGAGTCTCATTCCGTCAGTGTACGTTCACACTGATCACAACTAACACTTGGTAACCCGCCAACGGTCTTTCACCGCGATGTTTCTAACGCGCGCATAGATCTTATAGGCATCATCTTCGCGTTTAAATCGGCGTGCCTTCCCGCGTACGGTCGTCACCTCCACCTTGTCGCCGCGCAAGGTAAAGCCGGTAAACCAGTCGCGTTCCCAACCGGTGCTTTTGTCGATGCGCGCAATAACGAACACACTCCGTCTCGTTTCACTTGAATTCCGTTGTGTTACCTGCTTGTTCCAAGCGCTACATGAAAGGCGCGAGGCCCGCCGAAGAATGCCCTACCCCAATCGGTTGATGACAACGGTCAAGGCGGCATCATCCTTGCTGCCCGCTTCTCCCAATGCCTGAATGGCGCTGCGAATGGTCTGCATGGTGCTTTGAACACCATCGTTGAATTCCGATTGGAAGCTCTGATAAAGGGTGGCGAACTTGTCCTTCTTGGCAATCGCGGCTTCGTCGTATGTTGCCACACCCTTTTCAATCGAACCGCCGATCCCTTCAAGCGCGTGACCGACACCCGCAACACCCTGCGATTTTGCCAGCGTGAGCTGTGGTTGTGTTCCACGATAGCCGATCGCGGCAGAGCTAGCGCTGAAACCGAGCCCGACGACTGATGTCGTAATGCCGATGGCCATACTTTTGTCAGCCTGTTCGTGCATTCGGTCGACCTTTTTGTCCACCGCATGAGCATAGCGGTCTCGGGACTGGCTCATAAGCTGATGGTCCTGCTGATGCAGATCGCTCATGACCGAAACCAGCTGGCTCATCATTGTTTTGACAATGGCAAGAATATCGACTGTGGATGTCATATCCGTGTTGATTACTAAAGTTAGGTCTTTCACCCCGTCGGCGGCTTTTGGGTTAGGCGGAGGAATGTCGTGCCTTTGGTTAGGGATCTCGACCTTGCCGCCATTATCTGCCCTAGACCATGTGAGCTGAGCGTCGATAAAACCGCGTCCAGTTTTTTCGACTGATTTCGCAGCTCCAGCTGACCCGGGCCCGTCTGAGCGATGGGGAATGTCCGCTATCTGCGGACCATTTCCGATTGTCGAAGTTCCACCCATAGTCTTGCTCTTTCCGTATTGGTGGCGCGTTACTTAAGCTGTGCGCCCGGTACTGGTGCCCATATTCGAAATTGAAGCCATCTTCGCAGTGTTAAGCTTCGAAAGCGTTTCAGATGGCGCTTTCGCGGCGTTCTGCATTTCCGCATACATCTGTGCCAGAGCTTCCGTAATTTCGTTCATGAGACTTAGTTGAAACGTCATCACTTTTTGGATGTTCGCGAGCCTCGCGCGGGAATCTGTCGTATCGTGACCGAGAACAGCAACATCAATGTCATTCACCGTCTTTCCGGTCGCGGAGGTTATCTGCAGCGTATGTCCGACGCGGGACAGGCCTGTTTCAACTTTGTGCAAATCTTCAACCCGCTTCGCATCTTTGAGGTTTTGGGCAATATTGGAATTACTCGCGGCACCGTCCGATGCTCCGTCTACGGCGTTCTTACCGGAATTCCCAGCCTTTGCCGCACCCTGTCCGGCGGCTTGCCCCGCATCCACGGCGTCGTCCGCGAATTGCTGCCCTTTATTTGCCGTCCGCGCCATATCGGAGACACCTTTGACCAGATCGTCTGCCATCTGAGAACCCGACGATGCGCCGGACATGGAGGATCCTGCCTGGGCCGCCGTTTCAGCGGACTCACTGGCGATTTTAGCGGCGTTTGCGCCAGTTTTCGCTCCTTGAGAGGCGATCTCCGCACCGCCTTCGGCAACCGTTTTGGCCGAGTTGGCGGCGGCAGCCATTCCGGCTAAACTGAAGGCAATCTGCAAAGCCATCATAGTATAGCTCACAGCTTCCGCTGCTTTCGGGTCTTTTTTTGCGAGATCTTCGTAGGCGCCCGCCGATGTGGCGATCTGGTTACCAAGCCCAATACCGGTCCCGACAACCATGCACGTAGCGGCAACAGGCCCGAGCGACCCCATGGACGCGGCCGTAAGCAGCACGGCCGCCGTTGTACCAATCCACCCCCACATCTCGGCAGACTTTTGCTGCTTTTCCATCTTGCGTTCCATCCGCTCGATCTTTTCAAACATCTTTGCGCGGGCTTCATTTTTCTGCTCAATCGTATCCCTGTTACGTTCAAGCATACCTTCAGAGATTTTCACCGTCTGTCCTTGTAAGGACGCACTCAGATTCGCAAGCTGAATCATCATATCGTCCATCGACATCGGCCCCGGTTTCGCGGGTGAATGATCGAACGTGATCTGTGCAAGGATCTGGTGCTTGCCGCTCTCGGTCTCGCGCTGCACCGTGAGGACCTGGACGTTGCCAATGCCTTTGGCCACGCCGGCGTTTTCCGGCGCGCCGGGCCTTCCGACACTAACCTGATAATCTCGCGCCGCAGGTTGAAGCGCTGGATCCGAAATCGACGGCATTACCCATCCTCTGCCGTGTTCGGGGTCACCATTTCAAGAATGGAAACGCCGCGCTCGCGAGCCTCCCGATGTGCGGATTTATCGCCGCACAGTTCAATCCCATGTTTCAATGCGTCGATCGCCGACTCCATATCACCACACGCCAGGTAACAGTCCGCGGCCTTAAGAATCGGCGTTGGGTCGTTGTCCGTCATCATGTGGGCGATCACATAGGCGCCCGCCGCCGCGGCATAATCTTGGCTGCCGAACCGGCAGGCGCCGAGCGCCATCCAATAGGTTTCATTTAGGTGATCGACCATGCACAGAAATGCGAAAAGACGGTGGGCTTCCTCGAACCGGCAGGCCTGAAACTCGTTATAAGCAATGCCGTAAATGGCCTCCATCGACCCATCGGTGAAACCGTTGACGTCTTTCATAACCAGCTCGCCATTCAGCGCAGCCACCGCCGTATCGGCAACCTTCTCGTTCGGAATGCCGGGAATCACCTCGCCAAAGCGTTCGACCGCCGCACGAATGTCCGCTTCGGTAAGTTGGATGCTTTCCGTCATGGCGATACTCCGTTCCTGGATTTATTAGCGGTTCAAGTTGCCGATGATGGCATTCAACATCGAGTTCCACTTGGCCTCGAAATTCGTCTGCGTCTGGACAGCTTGCTGATATTTATCCATGGTTTGCTGCAGTTTGGTCATCGTTGCCGTCGATTCAGAATTCAGCACGTCGTTTCTTTCGCCGATTGTCGTCATCATGCTATTGATGTCCGATTGGCTCACCTTGCCTAAATCAGCATCCGATTTGACCAAGCCCTCATTATGGAGATATCCGGCGAGGGACACCGTATTGCCCGCGCCATCTTCGAACGTCACTTCACTGAGGTTCACGTCTCTGCCGTCGTCCGGCATGCTGCCTCGCAACGCCGCCATAGCATTGGTGTTGGTCGCAATCACTTTGTTTTGTTGATCGACCGTATTCGCGTATTCACGCACCTGATTGTCCAGGGTTTCTATTCGGTCTGCCATCACTTGAAACATCAGCGTACCAAGATCTATGCGCCCCTGCTCGCCGACCCCCATATCGGCGAGAACGCTGGGGGCCATCACTTCACCTTGCGGAGGAGTGTACACATTATCCGGTGCCGCATTGGGCCGACCGTTACTCGGCCCACCAACGGGGGCATCAGCAGGGCCCCGACCGGGGCCGGCGCCATGCCCATGATCCGATATGGGCGCCCACCCGCTGCCAAGCGAATGGAGGTGGTTTACCAACGCATCTTTTTTCGTGTCGCTCAGATTTACGAAGTCATCGATATCGGACAGTGTGGCAGCAAGCGCATTGTTACTGGTGTCGAAATTCCAATTTGTATAGTTCTGAATATGTGCCTGTTGACCTGGCTGCATATTCGACAAGAAAATCGAAAGCCGTCCTTGTTCAGGATTGGGCGCCGAGTGCGTTTCCGTATACTTGATTTTGTCTTTACCGTCCCGTTCCTTGATCTTAGCATCGTATTCGATGGAACGATCAGACATGACGTCAAGTGCGAATTGTCGGTCTTCTCCGTTTAGAGAGAAAAAATTCGCCAATGACTTACCTAAGTCATCTTCACTGACACCACCAACAAGAAGGCCACCAGCCATAATCAGCATGTCGGCGTCTTGCTGGGAAATATCCCCGTCGATCACAGCCTGGTTTAGGAAGTCCGGCGTAAAGAAGAGCGCCATTTCCTTAAGCTCTTCCATCTCCTTAGACGTAAGCTGCTCACCGGACATGATCTTGAGCTGAATATCATTATACAGGCCGGAATCATGATGCTTGGCAAGCTCTTCAATTTGCTTGTCTTCGTGTTTGTTGATTCTGCCTTTATTGCCTTCGCCTTTGGCGCCACGCACCTCATAATTGGGGTCGTCTGAAACCCCTTTCTTACGAATGGCGGTATCATCCGTGGTGTAATCGTGAACAGAAATACCGTTGACGTTGATGGTGCTCATAACTGAATTCCTACAATCCGCATTGAATGCGCCTTACTTCAGCTTCCTATCGGCCATAGTTTTGAATAACAGCCATTTTCTGACTGTTGAATTTCGACTCACACTGGGTTTGCTGTGTTGTGCACTGATTATATTTGTCCATGGACTGCTGAAGCTTGGTCATCTCTTGCGTCGATTCTGAAGATATGATGTCGGATTTTGACCTGAGGCTGGAAAGCTGGCTATCGATAGCCGTTCGGTCGAGTTTTTTGTCGAGCTTCGATGCATCCCCAATGATGTTATTGTCGACCAAATAGTCGGACAGCAGCACTTCTTTGCCATGAGCATCTTGGAACGTGACTTCGGATAGGTCCGTTTTCTTCTCGCCCGTCGACGCCGCACGAACGGCGGTCATTGCATTGTTCAACGTCTTCAGCTCGTCGTTCTTTTCTTGAACGCCTTCCGCATATCCTCGAACTTGCTGGTCGAGCGTATCTACCCGGTCCGCCAAGACCTGATACAAAAGAGACGCAACATCAACGACTTCATCGTCCGAAAAGCCCATTTTCTTAAAGTGCTCCGGCCCATGAACGTCACCCCCGCCCCGCCCAGTACCGAGTTGATGAAAATGATTGATAAGATCGGTTTGGTGGTGTGGCCCCATACCGGGAAAGCCCGGGAGGGTTCCGAGTGCCGCCGTCAATGCGTCTCGTGATGACTCAAAATTCCCTGCAACGAAATTCTGGGGCGTTCCCGGTCCGTGCCGAGGAGTCGATAGGAACAGGGCCAACCGTTGTTGGTTGGTCGAAAGGTCGCCTTCCTTCTCCGAGTGCTTTATCTTGTCATTGCGGGCAAGCCCAAACCAGCTTCCGTCCTTCTTAACTTCAGTTTTACGCGACGAATCCCTGTCCGACATCTCATCGATGCAGTACTTCTGTGCATCGGGGGGTAACTTAAAGAAATTATCGAGAGCCCGCCCCTTGGCATCACCGGTTATGCCAGCGTCCTTCAAAGTGTCGGATAAGATAAGAAAAGCTGCAGCTTCCTGAGAAATTTTTCCCTTGTCGGCAAGACGGGCTAGCTCAGCAGGAGAAAGGTGCTCCGCGATCTTTTCGAGCTGCGCATGCTCTTCTGTTGTGAGGCCTTCTCCGTTCTGGATATTGCGCATCATGCTTTCGAGCGTACCGTCTTTTTCCTTTGAGACGACTTTGTCGACGAGCTTATCGTTGTGCTTATCGATCCTCTTATCAATGGCGTCGTCGCCCGTTATGTTCGCCGTCCAATTTAGATCGTTTCGGTTAGAAACATTCACGTTGGACTGGATTACAGCGTCATTACCCATCGGTCATTCCACATATTATCTAGACGGAAAGCAATTCTTCAAAAAGCTGAGACTTCTAAAGCTTCACGCGCGTTCTCTTAATGCGTTTCTTTTTCTTCTTCGCCGGGGCGGTAGCCGCTTCTTCCTCTTTTCGCATTTGAGCACATAGCCCAGCGACGCCGGTCTTCATTGTAATCTCAGCCATCTCCTCTCTGGAAACGCCAAGTTTCTCGAAGATTGCATCTGTACCGGCCACAGTCTCTCTCGCCTCCGCGAGGAGCGCATCCATTTTGGAGATTGTCTCTTCCACCGACAAATTTCCTTCTGCCTGCTCGCCAGCTGGCTGCTCTGCCTCTTCCATCTTGTCCACCTTTCCGTATACTGAATATTTTCAGCACAACTTTTACCGACAAAAATTTCATACTCACTCTGTATGCAAACTGTTAAAAGAAAGTATGAAAGACACTTAAAACCACAGCAATCCATGGCGCTTGAGATTGCCATGTAACGACGTTGCCCATTGTCCACAATTTGTGTCACCTAAAAAAAATATAGCCGCACAAATTGGTGAGACTACGAGACAAGCTCCCCAAAACAATTCGCAATTATTTCCTGAAAAGATACAGTTTCAGCGGCGGCGCCTGGTCATCACTTCCAGAGAACTCAGAAGTCAAGACAGTTCAAAAGACTACACCTGTCACACTTCGCATGATAAGGCGCCGCCTTTTAACAATGAACTCAAACCCCACCGTTTAGGCCGATTGTTTGAAACGGGAATACGATAATGCGACTTTCAGCGCTTTGCTCATTACACATTACACGGATGAACAACCTAAACTTCTTGGCAGGCCTCAAGATAGCGCCGCGCTTCATTCGTGGTTAAGACGTTTTGCGTAACCTTAATCCGTAATTCAACAGTCAACCTTGTAGCGCATACTGAGCACCGGGCAAGTCGAGTCGAGAGAATGATCGAAAAAGAGGCCCAGAGATCCCGACACTCTCGAAACTCCATGATGTCGTTGAAGCAAAAATCCCTAGCATCTTTGCTCATGCTCCTCATCCCGGTCGCGGGCTGCACGACGCATAAAACCGATTCCGCCACACAGGGCCAATCGATCGAAAACACTGCGGCACCACAAGCAACATCTGGCAACACCGGCTCCCGCGCCTCTCGGGCAGAGAGAAATATGGAAGCAAGCGGCAGCGCATCTTCTTTGCCAACCGTGCGTAAAACGGGGTCGGGGCAATTCCTGAATGTATCCAAGGTGTCAAAAACTGAATCACTGGACTCGGATTTAGACGGGCCGGACAAATTCAACGTAAATATGATCGAAGTACCGATCGAGCAAGCAGCCAGCGCGTTACTCCGCGATACGCTTGGTTTGAACTATATGATTGCGCAGGGCACGACAGGCGAAGTAACCATTCGCACGGCGGCTCCTTTAAGTCGAACCGCCCTATTCGATGCATTTCAACGTGCTTTGGAAATGAATGGGTTTTCGGTCCGGCGTGAGGACGATACTTACATCGTTTCCGGACATGGTGGTTCAGTACGCCGCTTTCTTGTGGGAACACGATCCGTCGGCGACGCGGGCGGCGTTCACGTGGTCCCGCTTCAATTTATTGCGGCAGCGGAAATGCAGCAGATTCTTGAGCCTATTGCCGCAAACGCACTGCAAATTAGTCAAGATCCAGATCGAAACATCCTGCTGCTCTCTGGCCCCCGAGATAGTGTCAACGCAGCTTTAGATGCGGTCAGCCTGTTCGACGTGGACGTTATGCGGGGCAAAACCGTGTCTCGTGTCGAACTGACTTCGGCGAACCCTACTGCTGTTGCCGGCGAACTTTCAGTCATTTTCGATACAGGCCCAGGTGGCGCCCTGAATGGGGTAATAGAATTCATTCCCAACAATGTTTTGGGGTCAATCCTTATTGTCACCTCGAACCAGCAATATGCCCGTGAAGCAGAAGAGTGGATTCAAGGGTATGAAAACGGCGTACGAACTGAAATCTACGAACTGCGCAATCGCTCCGCATCCGATCTCGCTGGTGTGTTGAGCGCATTGGTCGGCAATGGCGCCGGACCGGCACCAGCGCCGGCGGCACCCGGTGGTCCCGGTGGCCCTGGTGGCCCTCTGATGCCCGCGGGGGCCGCGCCGGTATCGCAAAGTGCCGGCGTTACGATCGTGGCAGACGAAACCGCCAACGCAGTCATCGTTCACGCAACCGCCAGCAAACAAAGAGAAGTTTCTATGCTGATCAAGCGCCTTGATGACGTTGCGGACCAGGTGCTGATTGAGGCGACAATCGCCGAAGTTCAGCTAAACGACACTTTAAACTTTGGCGTCCGTCATTTCCTTGAGTCCGGTAACTTCTCGACGGCATTTTCCGGATTCGTTACTGGCGGCGCGACGGCAGTCTACCCAGGCCTCAATGCCATTTTCGATGACGGCGGCACTCTTACTGCAGCAATTGATGCATTGTCATCAATTACCGAAGTCAACATTATCTCCGCACCGTCACTTCTTGTGCTGGATAACCGCCAAGCAATATTGAACATTGGCGATCAGGTTCCCGTCGTCACGCAGACCTCGTCAAGCGTGACCGAAACTGACGCACCAATCGTGAATTCGGTTGATTACCGTGATACTGGTGTCATTTTGACTGTTAGGCCCCGTGTTGATAACTCTGGACGCGTAATTCTTGATATCAGTCAAGAAGTCAGCGATGCGGTCACGACCGTTACATCAGAAATTGACGCCCCAACGATCCAACAACGGAAAATCGCGACAACCGTCGCCATGGATGACGGCCAGAGCCTTATGCTTGGCGGACTTATTCGCCAGACCGAAACAAACACACGCACTAAAGTTCCGGTCCTTGGCGATATTCCTGTTCTGGGCGTGCCATTCCGGCGCACCGAAGACAGCAGCAAAAGAACTGAGCTTCTGGTGATCATTACGCCCCGCGTGATTAGAGATGCAGGCCAGGCACGTTCCATAACTGAAGAATACAAACGAAAACTGTTTGGGCCCAATGCGTTGATAAAGAACCAGGCAAAGAATGCCAAATCCACATTAAAAAAGATCGCCGACTAAGGCCGTTTTGGTTTTGATTGAAACGCAAAGCGGTTCCAGACTCTTGTCTTGCGCGTTTCCGGGCGGTGAACCGCCAATATCGGATCTTGGTACTTCACCTGAAAACGCTTTTAGAGTAGCCACAGTTGAAGTATATCCAGCGACTTTATCGATTGTTACGGCCTTAAATCTCGCCGGACTCGAGGTCCTGTACATATCGCAAGACTTCAGCCACCGCCTCGATCATGTCGGACGGAATGTACTGCTCCATCTTGCCATTCTCAAAAAGCCCCCGCGCAACAGGGATGTTTTGCATAATTGGAATTCCGGCCTCAGTCGCAACCTGCACAATTCGCTTGGCATAGCCGCCCTCGCCCATCGCCGCGATAATTGGCAACGGTGTCTCTCCTTCGCGATAATCCAACGCCACCGCGAGATGAATAGGATTGGTAACCACCACCTTGGAATCCCGCGTCCGGTCTTCCGCCTGCGATTGAAGCAGCTCCTTATGGAGGCTCTTTCGCTGCCCCTTAATATGCGGATCCCCTTCAGATTCTTTGTATTCCCGCTTTACCTCATCTTTGGTCATTTTTTGCTGCTTGGTGAATTCCCATTTCTGGAAGGCGTAGTCAGCAGCAGCAACCAGTATGAAAGCGACAATAGTGTAGATGAAAACTTGCATCAGCAAATTGCCCAATACGGGGATGATGCATGTTAGGCCACATGGCGGAATTTTTACGAGATCGTTCAAGCTGTTCCGTATAATGAAATAAAGCAGCAGTGACAGGAAAACGATTTTGATCGCCGACTTCACAAACTCAATCAGGTTTTTCAAACCGAATATCTTTTTCACCGCAGCCATTGGATTTAGGCTGTCAAATTTCGGCTTGAGGGCCTCTTGACTTACCATGAACCCCGTCTGGCCAACATTGCCAATCACTGCTGCCGCTACGACCGCGGCGAGCATAGGTATTACGATTTCAGAGGCAACATTGAACGTCTCATGAAGCACGGAATCAAAAGCTAGCTTGAAATCGGCTTCGTAGAACTGTGTCGGAAATAAGATCATGCCGGAGAGTTTTTCGAGGATTGACGACGCCATTCCCAAAAACACGGCAAAGACAACAACCATCTGAGCTGCTGACGCCACATCCTTACTTTTAGCGACCTGGCCCTTTTTTCGAGCGTCGCGCAGCTTCTTAGGAGTTGGATCTTCTGTCTTTTCGCTCACTGCAGCCTGCCCTGCAGTATCCAGATATGATGCGGCATCTCTTCAAAAGCCAGTTTCCAGACACCAGTCAACTGAGTGAGGCAGAGAAGGAGCAGAAGCATACCGACGGCACTCTTCACCGGCATCGACAAGAAGAATACGTTTAGCTGTGGCGCAAAGCGGCTTACCAAACCCAACGCAAATTCGGACAGAAACATAGCGATCATCGCAGGCGCCGCAAGAAGCAACGCCAACGCCAAAATGCTGTCCATAAGCGAGAGAAAATGAACCGCGCCATCCATCGTCAGGTTTGGATAAAATGTGGCGACAGGGAAAACGAGATAACTATTGTAGAATGCTTGAAGCATAAAAAGGACGCCGCCACTTACATAAAAAAATACGGTCATCACTTGCATCATGAAAATGCCGAGCGGCGAGGTTTGCGTCCCCGTCATCGGGTCAATGGAGCTCGCCATCGTTGCGCCACGCTGATTGTCGATCAGAAAACCCATCGACTGGACGCCCCAGAATATCGCGCCGATGGCAAATCCCATGAACATTCCAATGATGGCTTCTTTGAGAATGATCGCAAGCAGCCCGATAGTCGGGATAGAAGCGATATCAAGACCTTCGCTATAGACCGGATACATAAAAGCGGTGAAAGCAACCGCAACCGCATTCCGCGCGCTGCCCGGCAGGGCCTGACGTCCAAAAATGGGGATCATGGCAAACATCCCCAGCGCGCGTGGAAGGCCAAGGGTGAAATTGATAAAAACGTTTACGACTTCGGAGAAATCCATCAGGTGCCAACCCGGGAAATGCTCTTAAATACGTGGTCGGAATAATTATAGAGTTCGGCGCCTAGCCATTGTGCCGTCGCGAAAATGACAATGACGACGACAATCAGCTTGATGGCGAACGAGAGCGTCTGCTCCTGCAGCTGTGTTAAAGCCTGCAGCAACGCAACCAGCGTGCCGACACCCGCCGCGGCGACAATCGGCGGCATCGACAGATAAAGCACCAGCAGAAGCATCTGACTGGCGTAGCTTATAAGGGCATTTTCGTCCATGTCGCGCTCTTCATTGATAGGTGAGGATGAGTCCCTCGATGATCTGTGTCCAACCGTTCAGGAACACAAACAACAACAGTTTGAACGGAAGGGAAATGGTCATCGGAGACACCATCATCATGCCCATCGCCAAGAGAATGTTTGAGATGATCAGGTCGATCGCAATGAACGGCAAATAGAGAAGAAAACCGATCTGAAACGCCGAATTCAGCTCACTGAGCATAAAAGAAGGAATAAGAATAAGGTAGTTGTCTTCGTTCGCACTATCGCGCATTTCGGGTGGCCATACCTGGCGCGCCATGTCCACGAAAAACCCCTTTGCCGTTGGCGACGCATGCTGTGCGAGAAAATCCCGAAACGGCTGACTGGCGGCACCAGTCAGCTGCGCGACCGCAGCCGTATCGAGCTGCTCCGTGTCGATCTGCTGAATCTCTTGGAACACGGCCATCCCGACAGGCGCCATGATGAAGATCGTCAAGATTAGCGCCATGCCGTTCAGCACCATGTTCGGCGGGATCTGCTGAACACCAAGTGCTTGCCGAATAAGCGAAAAGACAATGACGAGCTTTACGAAAGAGGTGCCCATCACCACTAGAAACGGAAGCACGCCCACAATGCCGACGACGCCGAGCAGAACAACGGGATCCGGCAAATCATGCATCGGAGTCGCCTTCGAGCTTTACGATCCGAACACCCAGGCGGTCCGCAATCTGCACGATTTCACCGCGCCCAATCTCTTTCCCACCCGCTACAATCTCAACTTCCGCGCCCGGCTCGCTTTCTAGGCTAAAGACATAACCAGGTCCCAAGGAGCGCAAATTGGCAATACTGACCATACCGTGTCCAAGACTGAATGCGATCGGCACACTGAGCTCTTCCGTATCAACGACACCTCCTCCGGATGCCCCTTCTGACTCTTCAGAGTCATCGGTGTATTGATCATCGGCTTGCTCTTCCCCTTCCGCATCGGATACGTCATCCTCTTGATCCTCATCAGAAGAGATCTCTTCTTCCGCTGCTTCTCGGGTCTCCACTTCGTCGTTTGGCGGTTGCGCCTCCATCGCTTGCGCTTCGCTCTGATCGGCCATGGCTGTTCCTTTCAATTCCTCAACCGTTATGGAGGATCCGTTGCGTTTTCCAATTCCAATTGGCGCGTTCCCTTCACCAGCGAACAGATCAACCCTATCCGCCGAGTACCCCTCCGGTAAAAGTATGATATCTCCGCAAGCAAGACTGGCGATTTCACTTGGTGTCATGGACCCACGCCAAAATTGAGCCTTTAACTTTACGGGAACATGGTCGGCACCGTCCCACTGCGACGCAGGCGGAACCGCGGCAATCAATAGCCCCAGAGACTTCAGCCCCGCCGGGTCGACGTGCAATACGGCAACGGGATCTTCATTCGCCCCCGTCATTTCACATAGAAAAAGCTGAGGCCAATCGACCGATGCTTCTTCGTCAATCTCATCAAGGGAGGACGGCGCGCCGAGATAAGCAGAGAGTTCAGTCAGGAGGGGGCGCAGCCCCACCACGCCAATCGCCATAACCAGCGGATCGGGAAGGTCGCCAATGGCAGCTTCCGCAGCAAGCCGCGGCAATAGCCGATGCGCCTGATCATCGCTGACGGACAATAGCGTATCGCAATCGCCAATATGACAGCGAAAGGTCCGGCAAGCCTGACCCAGTTCTTTTGCAGTATCGGTAAGCGAAAATTGGCGCTCTTCGCCCATTACTTCTGCGCTAAAACTCAGATTGCGCCCGACAAGACAATTGCTGAGCACCGCAGACCCCATGGAAAGCGCTGGAAAAACGGCTCGCTCAGCGTTGGCGCCGTTCTCAAGCATCTTCGGACTCCTCGCCCTCTAACTCTTCATCATACTGATTACGGGAACGACCATCTCCAGGTTGCTGGTCTTGATCACCGTCTTGTTCATTGATGTCGACAGTCACATTCTCGCCGGTTGCCGCCTGAAGTCTTTGAACGAGGTCGCCACGGGTTTCCATTAATCGGCCCGTCACCTCCGGCGATGGAGAATCAAAAACCACGTTTAGCCCGTTTGCGTCCTGCCGCAGCGTGATAACGGCCCCCTGCAACTTGTTCATATTGAGTTCGATACGGACTTCGGACGAACCGCTCTCTGGTTTGGACGCAAGAATTCTATTCGCAAGTTTCGAGGCCAGGTCGGACACGGAGTCTTCCTGAGCGGAAGCTGTTGCCGCCGCGGCCGCCGTCGCAGACCCTCCAGCAGCTTGCTGCGGATTTGACGTCAGGGCCGCTGCCTGATCGGGAACACCACGCTCCCCCTGATCGGACTTCTGGCTTGCCCCATTCCCTTTGCTGGCATCAGTGGTTTGTGATGTCTTTCCTCCGAACTTCGCTGTCGCCTCTCCAGATTTATCGGAGGCCGCGCCTGCTCTTGTTTGTGGGCGTGGCAATCCAGAGCCCTCACCAGAATGCTTACCGGTCCCATCACCCTTTGTGCCTTTACCGTCGCCCTTTTTCGCAAGCGATCCGGAAAATCGGTTCGCTTCGTCGGAAGAAACGTCCCTCAGCTTTTCAGTTGGCTTTCCACTATCGCTGGTTCCAGTAGATTGCGCTGCGCCGGCACCACTACTATTTTCAACACCACTCATCGTTTGCTCCCCGCCGCTGCACGGGCTCCCCATGACGCTTCCACAATTTCTTCGGCTTCCGCATCCTCGCGGTAGGCGGCCTCTTTCGCTTCCTCCTCACGCTGAATGGCCACGAACTGTCTGAATTTTTCCGTCGCCGTCTGAGCGCTCGAGTAGTTTTCTTTCGCTTCGGCCAAGGCTTCTTGCGCGGGTGGAACAGTCTTTCGCTCTTCCTCAATCTTGTCTTCGAGAAGTCGCTCATCGTCACGTAACAAGGCGACCGCCTGTTTCATCTGATCAAGCCTCGTTACGAGCACCGGCTCACCTTTTACCTCCTCGAAAAGGCGCCTTTCCTCGGTCACGCGGAATTCTTGATGAGCCTTGAGCGCTTCTTCAGCGTCCCGAACAGCTTTCAACCTTTCGGTAAGCCGCGCTTCGGCAACTTTCACTCCACGCTGTGCCGCATCCTCGCGAAACTCTTTAATTCTCAAAAGGTCTGCAAACATACTAAATACGAACCCGTCTAATTCTTCATACCAAGGTCTTGGAGTCGCTGGATCGATTCGTCGTACGGCGATTTTTCATCCAGACCCTGTTGAAGATATTGTTTGATAGCAGGCATTTTCGCTATCGCTTCATCTGCCTCTGGGTCGGAGCCTTGCTTGTATTCTCCGATCTTCAGAAGCAATTCGACTTCTTGATACTTTGCCATCAGCTTACGGACTTTTTGCGCGGCGGCCGTATGCTCTTTCGGCACAATCGCATTCATCACACGGCTAACGCTGGCCATGACATCAATCGCCGGGTAGTGGTTTTCTGCGGCAAGCTTTCTTGAAAGAATAATATGCCCATCAAGAATACTGCGGGTCTCATCAGCCACCGGTTCGGTCATGTCATCACCTTCAACCAAGACGGTGTAAAGAGCCGTGATGAACCCTTTATCCGACTGCCCAACCCGCTCCATTAAACGTGGTAACGTTGCGAATACGGAAGGTGGATAACCGCGGCGTGTTGGTGGTTCACCCGCTGCAAGTCCGATTTCGCGCAACGCCCGTGCGAAGCGCGTGACCGAATCCATCAACAACAAAACGCGCATCCCTTGATCGCGCAGATACTCCGCTACTGACGTGGCGACATAGCACGCTTTGGCGCGTTCCATGGATGGTCGGTCTGACGTCGCAATGACGAGAACTGATTTTGCAGCTCCCTCGGGACCAAGATCATGTTCAAGAAACTCGCGCACCTCACGCCCACGTTCACCAACAAGGCATAGAACAGTGGCATCCACGTCCGCCCCTCGAACGAGCGTTGAGAGCAGCGTACTTTTGCCGCCGCCTGCCGCCGCGAATATGCCCATGCGTTGGCCCTCTCCGACTGTCAGCAAGCCATCGAGGACGCGCAATCCCATGGGCATTGGCTTGTCAATAATCTTTCGCGACATTGGATCGGGGCTGTCATTGTAAACTGAATAGTATGTTTCAACCTCGAGAGGTCCCTTCTCATTTGCGTCAAGCGGTTCTCCCATACCGTCCAACACGCGGCCGATCAGTTTCCTGCCAACACCGACCATGTGCGGTTTTCCCGTTGGAATGACCTCTGTGTTTGAAGAAACGCCTTGCATTTCCCCCATGGGTGTTAGAAGTGCGACACGTCCAGCAAAACCAACGACCTCCGCCCGCAACTCAAAATCGGGGGACGGCCCCCGCAAGAGGCAAAGCTCACCCACTTGAGCACCGGGAACCATCGCCTCAATAATCGTGCCGGTAACCCGCAACACACGACCGCGCACACTGAGCAGATTCGCACCTTTAACAGCTGTTTCGAGCTGCTCTGTCATAAAGCGCAGTTCTGATTGAGTGGCTCCCATACCTGCTAGTTTTTCCTGTCAACCGCCTCAAACGCTTCGTCCATCGATGCACAGATGGTCAGAAGTTTGTGGAATCCTGTCAGCGTAATCACTTCTTTGACGCTGTCTGACGGGCGCGCAATCACCAACGCATGTGACGAACCACCAAGAGCACGCACGCCAACCAGTAATACCCGCAAGCCTGCGCTGCTCACATAGTCGATCTGATCGAAGTCGAGTACGACGCCTCCTTGGGCGCTTGAGGCAACTTCGGTAAGCCGGGTTTCGAAATCTGGAGATGTCGTCGCGTCAATCCGTCCCGAGACCGAGAGAACGTCGACATCATTTTTCTGCAAGTGTTCAATCTTCATCTTAACCTCAAATGCCGTACACGCACGAAAGTGTTTCGCTCACCGTGCTGATTTTGGCGCGGTTCACGAAACGCGACTCACTTCTTGTCTCTAACTTCGTAAACCGAACTGGTTAGAGGCAGGATAAGTTTCGTTGCACGAGAGTCTCACGAACCATATTGCTTTCATTTCAGAAGATATTCACCAATTTCGATTGGTATAAGGAGTTATTGAGAAAGAGCGTACAGGTCCAGGTAATGAGTATACAGACGGGCGCCATCGGACATCAGGCGGCACTAGATACATCTCAACAAGCAGAGGGTGAGAAGCCTTCAACCGGTGCCTATCAGGGCCGGGAGGTGAAGACAGTCCACACCAAAACACTGGCGCAAAATGCTGCCGACTCAGCCGAAGAAATGACGACGCATTCGAAGCTGGCCGATAAGGCCAAGAAGAAAGCAAGCGACCGCGACGTTCAAGCCGCAAGAAAGGCTGACAAACTGCAAGAAGTTTTGGAACTCGCAGAGGTCAGCGAGCTTCTCGCGAAAATGGGTGATCTCAATGAAGATCAGCTTGAGAAGGCTATCAAGGCCCTCTTAGAACAAAGAGAACGCGATCCGCACCAATTGCGTGAACGCGCCGGTCAGCAATTTGAAGAACCGGCCCATCAATATGCTTTGTTAAAAGGTTATAGCGAAGCGCTGAAGCAGCAGAACGCCCCGCCTGAGGAAATACAGGCGGCGGAAACAGCTCTAAAGCAAATGATGGAGGGGGAGAGCGGTGTCGATGTACGCGCCGCCTTGAATACCGGCGAATTAGTCAACGAATACGCCGCTGCCGGCGTCGCCGATCATCAAACACTGCGTGATATCTATCGCGACAATATCAAGGATTACCAAGATCTTAATGCGACATTAGCCGATCTGAGCTCAAGACTCCCAGGCGAAAATTTGGAGGAAGCGATCGCCTTTGTCACCAAAGGCTTGTCCGCTGATCTCGACATGATCAATCATAGTCTGGAAGGCCCTTCGATGGACCCGACAAAACTTGAGTTGATCATTAGTGACCTCACATGGCTGAAATCATCCACCACGATTTTGGCCAATTGCGGACTTGTTGTCGATAAAGCGCAAAAGCGTGGTGCCAGCGAGAACTTTACCGACGAAAGCCTTTGTCAAAAGATCGTTTCCATGCAAGGGGCATCGTCCGTAAGTTACCAACAATTTTCCGAAATACCCGACGACGCAGGATTTGAAGAGCATCAAGACAGGATTGTGCTTCTTACTGATCTGACTGCCCTCATACGTCTCATTCCCCATGACAATTACCCTAGCGAGCAGCGCCGCGACAGCTTCATCGATAGCGCACAGATTGCGCTGGAAAAAGAGATCGAGTTGGAAGAGGCCACGCACGATTTCAACGATTTCGACGACGAAGAAGAAGACGAGGAGTACGAAGAGTGACCGCGATACAAGATGCCGTTACGGCCCTGAACGAATCGTTCCAGCTTGCACCGCCCACAGAGTTCGAAGGTCATATCGTTTTTTCGATCGACGGGATGGGACGGTTAGATCTTGAAGAATGCGGCGAGCACCTTCTGGTCAGCTTGGCACGTGATATTTCGACGGGTGAAGACCGCCTGGCCATTCAGCGGTCCGCCCTTCAATGTGTTCATTATAAACATCAACTGCAGCCGCCCGTACAAGCGTCGATGCATAAGGACACGTTGGTATTTAGCGTACGCCTTGGGGCTGACGAAGTTGATGTCCCGGCCATAGATCACGCGCTTCAACAACTTCACACATTGCACGAACAAGCCCGGATTTAAATCCGTGAAGTACGACTTGTCATAGGGATGAGATTAGGGAAATGACAAACGAAATATCTCCCATGCACCCGACCGTCGGAATTGAGTCCGTCGGTCGGTTTGAAACCGAGCGCATGACGCTTCCGCCGAAGGCCGAAGCAAGGGTCGTCGGCACGCGGGTTGAGAACAATCTGCAAGTCCTCTACCACAATGAAAAATCGCTGATCGAAAAAGCGCGAGAACTCACTGTGCCGCACTTTGTCGACAACAGTATTTTTGTGCCAAACCGCTTCGACGCCGCCATGTATGACACGGCGGACAAAATGAAACTGGACGGCGACGGCCCAGCGGCCGCCGCTATGCAGGATCTCAAGGAAACACGCATGCAATGGCGGGAGAACAGTCTCGCGCTCAATATGGCATGACGCGACCATGACCGAAACCGCCTGGACGGAAACAGACACCATGGTTCTGCAAGTGTTGGCAAATGTCCTGACAAGTCAGCATAAAGAGGAGCGTGCGGTCGTTCTTCTTGAATATGCGCTTGAGAAGGACCCCGAAAACATCTCCATCAAGAAGGCACTTGGCGGTGTCTACACATTGTTGGACCGTTACGACGAAGCATTATCCATGATCGATGATGCAATGGCTGCGAATCCAGGCCCTGCCGACAAGGAACGTCTCTTGCTTGTGCGTAGCGAGGCCCTCTGGAAAGGCGGCCGCGAAGAGGAAGCGCGCACGGCGATGCAGAGTTATATCAGCGAAAGGCAATCTGCGTGAACACTGATAAAGCCCAACGCCTGCTGATCGCCGCCACGTCGCGTTCTGATGTGATGCTGGCCGTGTTGATGGTCGGCATTATCTTTATGCTGGTCATACCACTGCCCACCGTGTTGATCGACGCTCTCATCGCGATGAACATTATGATCGCCATGACGTTGATGATGGTGGCGATGTACATCCCGTCGCCTCTCGCATTTTCCTCGTTCCCGTCGGTACTACTGGTCACAACTCTCTTCCGCCTTGCCCTCGCAATTTCGACCACGAGGCTTATTCTCCTCGATGCGGACGCGGGCGACATTATTTTCGCCTTCGGTAATTTCGTGGTGCAAGGCAACTTTGTTGTCGGCGCGGTAATCTTCCTAATTATCACGATCGTGCAGTTCATGGTGATCACCAAAGGCGCCGAGCGTGTGGCTGAAGTGAGCGCACGCTTTTCCCTTGATGCCATGCCCGGCAAACAGATGTCCATCGACGGCGACATGCGGGCCGGTGTGATTGATCTCGATGAAGCGCGGCGGCGCAGATCGAATGTTGAAAAGGAAAGCCAGCTCTTCGGGTCGATGGATGGCGCGATGAAATTCGTGAAAGGTGATGCCATCGCCGGCCTGATCATTACGGTGGTGAACATATTAGGCGGTGTCACCATCGGCATCACTCAATTAGGCATGACCAGTGGCGAAGCTGTACAAACTTTCTCAATTCTGACAATCGGCGACGGCCTTGTGGGCCAAATCCCCGGTCTTCTCATTTCGATCACATCCGGCATCATCGTGACCCGGGTGACGACGGAAGAATCCACCAATATGGGTGCGGACATTAGCCGGCAGCTTCTCGCGCAACCCAAGGCGGTTATGATTGCCGGGTCGATGATGTTCCTGTTTGGCATTGTGCCTGGTTTCCCGACAACTGTTTTCTTTGTTCTCGCGGTTATTTTGATCACGACCGGCTTCTTGCTCAACAACATCGCGAAACGCGCTGAAGAGGATGGCGAGGACATGATGTCCGCCATGGCCCCAGCGACCCATGCCGATCAGCCGGCTAGCAAGAACAAAGCCGGTGGCGATGACGACTTTTCACTCACCGTACCCCTGTTGATCGATGTGGATGCTGCACTGGAAGATAAGATCGACGCGGCCGATCTCAACCACGAACTCATCCGGGTGCGCCGCGCTTTGTATATGGATCTTGGTGTGCCCTTCCCCGGTATTCATCTGCGCTTTAACGAGCGCTTGACGGACGGTCACTATCAAATCCTCATTCAAGAGACGCCGATCACGAGCGGGCAAATCCGGCCTGATCATGTGCTTGCACGCGAACAGCCAAGCCAGTTCGAGATCCTGCAAATCCCCTATGAACATAGCGAGGCACCGTCCCTGCCCGGACCGACGGTTTATTGGGTCGATAAGAAATATGAGGAGCAGCTGAAGAAAACCGGTATCGCCACGCTCGATACCGCCCAGATGCTAACCTATCACTTGTCTTTCGTTCTTATCCGCTACGCCTCCGAATTTATCGGCATACAAGAAACCCGCTTTCTGTTAAATCAAATGGAGGAGCGTTTCGGTGAACTGATCAAAGAGGTGCAGCGTATCGTACCGCTTCAGAAAATCACCGAGGTATTGCAACGGCTCGTTTCGGAAGAAGTTTCCATTCGAGATCTGCGCACCATTATGCAAGCGCTGATCGAATGGGGGCAGAAGGAAAAAGATACGGTTCTGCTCTGCGAGTATATCCGCGGCAGTCTGCGTCGGTACATTAGCTACAAATATTCGAGCGGTCAGAACATTCTGCCCGCTTACATCCTAACACCCGACACGGAAGAGACGATCCGAACCGGTATCCGTCAGACTTCGGCCGGCAGTTACCTTGCACTCGACCCGCGCGTCACGCAACAACTTGTGGACACGATCAAACAAACCGTCGGCGATATCAATAGCAGCCGCCAGCGACCGGTGTTGGTCGTGGCGATGGATATCCGCAGGTATGTCCGCAAGCTGATTGAAAGCGACTTATATGAGTTGCCCGTCCTGTCTTACCAAGACCTGACGCAGGAAATCACGGTCCAGCCACTGGAACAAATTGCCATCAACCCACAGATCGCGGCATAGAATTTTCCGGCGTGAGACCGGCAACAATATATCGGCGTCTCAGCAGGCTGCGGAACAAATTATCATTCATCTGTGCAGGGGTCGAGACGACGCCCTGACGCCGCCCCACCATAAGACTTTGTTTGCCCTCCTCATCCTGAGGAAGGTTCAAACGGCTTGTTCAGTAGACCGACAGAATAGGTCTGTCAGTTAGACTTGCCGGACATCCGCGCGAAACACGTTCGGCGTTTTACCACGCCATCCGATAACGCCTAAACCTTGATCGCGCCTAGCGGTAGAACATCGTCTGACGAGCTTGTGCCGCTCTCATCCGATTTAGGACTGTTATCCACATCTCCGCCTTGCTCGACACCAGTCGCCTCATCATCAATAAGACCGACTTTTCCAAGTTCGGGCCCTCCCGGCGTTCCCCCCTGTGCGCGGGCAACAAACTCATTCGGGTCAGGGAGGTCATCCAACATTTCATTTGCGACCTCAATGAGATTGTCGTCATCAATGTTGTCAATGTCGTCACGGTCGATGACACTTGCGATCGACACCGCATCATCGGGTAGGTCTTCGGCGTGCGCCGCGCCGGCATCCGCTGGACCCGTCATAAAATCAGATTCTTGCAAGTCATCCGGGCCGCGTTTGGTGGGTTTCTTCGGTTCTAAAGATAGGTCAACCAAGTTGTTTACATACTCAACCGATTCTTCACTTGCAGAACGCACTCTACCAGTGTTCGCATTATCTTCATCTTGCGGACCTGCCGGGCCGTTTATGTCACCTGCCCCCCTATCAAGATCTTCGTTAGGCCAGCCAAACAGACCCGACACATTGGAGTCCGTTGAAACGCCACGGGAAGAATGTTCCGGCCTCACCCAATCAACATTATCGTCTTCGAGCTGCAACAGATCCACGTTTGCATTTTCCTTGGGGCCGCCCAGCATGGTCTGTTTCGTTGCATCGACGAAGAAGGATAGTTTCTGAAGCGCCATGCCTTGCTCGCGAAGCGTATCGGCCTCCCCATCGGCAAGCTCCCCAGCCGATTGCAATTTCGATTGGCCGATCTTCTCAAGATTGGCGGACAGATCATAGTAAGATCCAAGAGCGCTATCGAGCATGCCGCGAAAATCATCGAGCGTTTCCATAGATGGATTTGCGAGATACTCATTATAGAAATATGTAACAAGATTTAGATTCTCATTGTGAGCGTCTACTGCTTGGCCGAAAGCAGCCGTATCGGCAGCACCTTGGGAGGCCGGGTTCCGGTATAAAGACGTCACCATGCCGAGACGGGCTCCCAGAGCCTCATCGGCATCAAACGAGTTCAATACAAAGTCCTGCTGCAAGACATCGCTTTTCACGCCAACCGCCCCAGTGGCGCTGAAGCCAACCTGCGGGTCGTTCCGGTCATTTTCCGACAGCAATGATTTAGCAAGGTCGTGGGTACCGACCACTAACTCGCCAATCATCTCATTTATGCCTCGTGCCATAGCAGGGTTATCGTCCCCACCAATGCGAACTAGAGAATTTTCCAAATGCGTATCTCGTAACTCGAAAATCTGGATGGCGTTGGTTTGCAGGCGCTCCGATAAAGCCTCTGCCGTGCCCGGGTCGAAAATCTTTCCCTCGACTTTTAAAAGTTCGAGCGCTTGCAGCAGGTTTTTGTTTTCGGTGACCGCTTTTTGGAGTGGTGCTGAAGCGTCCATCATACCTTTGAGCTCATCATTGAGATCGGACAAGTGCTTGCCTGTGACATTGACGCTGTTGTTCATCCTGATTTTGTCGCGAAGCGTATCGGCCAATTGGAATGCAGCTTGATTGTCATTCAATCTGTGCTCGGGGTGCTCACCTAGCGACGCCATCAATTTGTTAACCGATACCTCGTTAAGGCCCAGTCGCCGGCCGCCGATATCTGCAAGAATGTCATCGGCCGCTGAAAGATAAAAATCGCCAAGGGGCTCATCCACGTCCTCGGCAAACTCAGGGATATCGAGCAAATTTTCAACCAAGGGCGACGTGGCCTGTTCCAAACTTTCCGCAAGTGCATCCCGCAAAGCGTTATAGCCGACGACAGCTTCACGCCATCCGGTCGCTCTTTGCACCTCGGCATAATCGCCGGTCTGCGCCAAGACTGCATCTAAGTATTGCCGACGGTCGTCTAGCAATTCGACCGTTCTCTGATCGCCCGATGTTAGGGCTTCGGCGTATGCCTCCTTCAGCCCCTCTTGAAGTTTGAACTCAAGATTGAACAAGGCCTCTTCATCCAGCCGATGAATACCACCGTCCGACAGCATATCGCCGAAAACATATTCGCTCATGGTTTTGCCATCGACCAACACCCCTTGGTACTCCCGGTCGATGGCATCCGACAATGACTGTGCGGCATTGTGAAACTTCTCGTGCCGGGCCTTGAGCTGGCCGGGCAAACCGATATGTTTATCGACGAATTCGGATTTGCCTTTGACGTAAAGTCCTTTGCCGTCTAAGCGAACACCGGCGCCCGCCCCTTCCTTTTCAAACTGTTCGTGAAGTTGGGCTGCGATCTCGGAAAAATTCTGACTTGCATCAATCCGTGTATTATCCGTCATATGACAATTCCTCTCACGCCCCTTGGCGCATTATCACTCATCGGAGATCCGATACTGCTCGTTCATTGAGCCTTCCGGGCTCAAACACCGGCCGCAATGCTTCCACTTCTTCATCGGTCCATTCGGGGTCCATAACTCTAAACGCCGCGGCCTGAAACAACTGGAGGCATTCCCTTTGTTGTTCCAGCAAAGGCATTTCATCATCATACTGACCGCGCCGGCCGGTATTACGCAGCCTATTAACGTCATTGAAAATGTTAGTGAGGTGGTTATTCAGAGCAAGCGTTTGCGCCAATACTTGTTTCAATTCAGAAAGGGTCGCCCGCGACTGATTTTCCTTGTAGGTATGAAGCGCCTCTTGCACGTTGCTAAGCCATGCATTGTAATATCGCATGGGGTCACCAAGCATTTGAAACGCATGCCGCCGGGATTGGTCGGATTTAAACAAGGTGAGTGGTAACTCAACCTGCTGTTTAAGCACACCTTCTTCGACCCTTTGGATCTGCTCTTTGTCTCGCATGTGGATCGGATAGGGCGCACCCAGGACCGCCTTTCCATTGCCTGAGAACCCCGCCGGATAAACCGCCTGCGCCAAATCCAAAACAGCCGCTATCTCCTTTTCGAAGAGGGCAACGACTTCCTTATAAGACGATCCGGCGAATTTTCGGTCGAGTAATTCGAAGCACCCCAACTGAGCCGCCAACGCTTGAAGAACAAATTGCAGGTTTTCACCGATTTGCTGACGCATCGCCGCGTCATCAAATGCTCCCGTTTCTCGAAGGCGTTCGGCCTCTTCCAAAGCTTCGTTGAGCGCGTTGATCCAGTCTTTGTCCCAGTCTTTCTGAAGAAGGGCCAATACATTCTTGTCTTTGGACAGTACCTTCTTTTGGTGCACGACGGCTGCGGTCAAATCCCGAATTTGCGGAATGGCCGAGGTGAGTTTTTGGTCTAGATCAAACATTGCCACTAAGCGGTCCACATTGGCGTGCCGGATGTTGAGACCGCCCAAAACTCTCTGCAGCGCGGCGATGATTTGCGGCGTTAGGCCGTCCTTACCAACATGTACCTGAGCCACGATAGTGGCCGCCGCAGCGTCCGCGTCGCCGACAAAGTGTCTATCGTTTTCAAAATCTGCTGCGACTGCTGCCTGAATGATCCGCTCTGCCTCTTGGCATTTTTCGGACTTCACGCTTCTGTCCGCTGCCGATGCGAGTGCCTCCGGCAAGTCCAACTTTTTCAACGACGGCATGTATTCTACAACAGACGGGTCTTTGAGGACCAAAGCAAGTTCGTTCGAGATCCGTGCCAGCTCCCTCATGTCACGGGCCATGTTAACTAACCAAACGTCCGAAGCGTCTTTAAAGGGTGACTTACTGAATATGTCGGCGAAAGCAGCCGTACAGTTCAGCAAATCAGCCGCAAGGGCCATACGCTGTTCTTCGTTCCCGAACTCATTTCGGCGAATCAGGTCCGACAACGCCTCCAACGCAGCAGTATATTTTTTGGCAGCTTTCGTTATTCCGTAGTTCGGTGTTAGTTCCAAACTTTCGATGAAACTCCTGTTCCGTTGATTAAGTGTCTTTGCGTATTCAACACTGTAGAGTAATGTTGGGTAGAGCAGCGCCGGCTGCGCCAAAGCCTGCACATGCGCAGAGCTACATCCAAGATTTTCCAGAAAATCCGCAAGCTCATATGTGTTTTTTAGGTTCAAAACCGCAGTCGAGGTCTGCAAGTTATCGACGATGGCACGAGCGGCTTCGTCGGCCCTATCAGCATAATTTCTATTGCTTCTGAGATCGTCGGCGATTGCCCGCCGGAGCAGGTGGTTGTCCTCGATGATTTTATGGCGATAGGAACTTCTTGCGCGCACCCTTGGGGAGTCCGAACGGTAATCGGCCTCATTCAAAATTTGCAGGTGGTCACGCGCTTTATTGCGTGTGCCTACATCCCGCCCGTGATGTGCCGCCATCCGCAGACCGAGTAGCACTTGTGATTGGAGAAATCCTATATCACGGCCATTGAGTTCGCAGGTCACCGCTTCCTCTAGATCCTTGGAGAGCAGTGCCTTTAAGCGCTGTTCCTTCTGTTCCGCATTAAGGTCCTTCCCGAATAACAATTCCCTTTCATAAGGGTCATGCGTATACGGAAGATCAATGTCCTCATTAGAAAAATAGGGATCATTGACAAGTTTTTCGATCCGCTCTCTTTCATTGAAGGCCCACCCGTCAAGCTGGTGGGCCCGAACGGCCGCTAACGCGAACTCACCAATGCTTTGGCCTTCTACCCGAAATTCCGGAAACTCACGGTCAATCGCATCCTGAAGGAGCTGTTTAACCGTCCGGCCGGCTTGGATCATTTTCTGATGCTTGGCACCGCCGTAAGTGGCACTGCGCACCAATTGGTCGGGCGAATCCGCCAACCAGCTACTAGCAACGTAAAGACCCTTGCCATCCGAAAAGCGGAGTTTGGCGGCCCGTCCCTTCTTTTCAAACTGGGGACGAAGGTCCGCCCCGATTTCCCAATAGTTCCGGTACGGATCGATGCCTTTAGGGCGTGGCATAGCTAGCCTCCCTGTCAGCATAAACACATGCCACCACCTTTTTATCAGCTGGCGGATTTTTTCGTTTTAAAACCACGTTACGCATACTCACTCACTTCGACAATGGGAACCGTTTCCCAAATACTTACTTACGAAAGGTTGCTCTTCTCTGCTATTTTCCTTGAGTTTTCCCTTTGTGCATCCTCATCATTCTCAAAATCATCGTACGTCTCAGAATGGCTGCTCACCGACAGTGTGTCGCCATATGTGTCCTCTTTTGAGTGAACGATCACACTTGCCTCGTTCGTATCTTCTTCCATCCAATCGGCACGCACCTTCAATGCGTCGTTGAGCCAGCCGGAATCCTCCGGGATGCCACCCGCATTACCCTGCGCTTGGTCATGATCTCGATCTCTTTCGCTGCCGTTGGTTAGGGAGGAGTGTCGCGTGCTGCTCGACAGAGAATCGTGCAAGGAGCTCCACACAGAGCCGCGACGGGAACTTATTGTTTCGTCAAGGTCGTCAGGCTCAATGCCCGCAACCGGATTTCGATCCAAATCATTCTGCTCTCGAGCATCCGGGTTACCTGCCACATCGACGTCAACATTGTCGGCGTGAGCGCTTGCAGCACCGGCAAGACTGTCATCCAACACGTTGCCGTCGTGCTGGTCTTGGACGGCATTCGCTAGGCCGGTATTGTTCTGCGGCGGCGGGAGCGCTTCGCGTTGCAGAGCTCTCAGGCAAACCAATTGCAGGTTCAAATGATGCCGCTGCTGTTGAAGGGTAAGAAGACTGTTCTTTGCATCAGGGCCGGAAAGAGCACCGTCCCCGCGAATGGCCCGTACTGATTTGGATGTGTCGAGCATTTTGTCGTTTGCCGCCAGAGCCTCGCGGACTCCCCGGACCGCTTCGCGCAGATCATCATCTGTCTGCGTCCCATGATAACGCTTGACCAAGTCTTGACTCTCTTCCAACAAACCATCATAGGCCGCGCCAAGAGATTGGAGTGACGTTTTTCCGTAGCGCGTTGGCGCCTCCCAGAGGATTTTGGGAACATCACTTCTTGCGCCTTGCAAGGCATTCTTCGACCCGGAGAGGACTTCTGGGTTGTACAGATCTTTCAACGAAAGCCAGAGGTCATTGTCTGCGTTGTTGATACTCCACTGTGATGCTGCAGCATTTTCGTCTCCCGCATCGAACCGCAGGATCTCCGCAAGGGCCAATGTTTCCGTAAGCTGTTGCTTAAGATTCGAATAGGCCTCGAGTCTGTGGGGAGACATCGATCTGTTGAGATCATTTAAGAGGCGCGTGAACTTCGCAGCGTTGGATTGCAGCCGGTCCGCGAACCCTAACCACTCATTTGGGTTGCCGAACCCTGTTGGATATTTAAGATGCCTTAGTTCATTGAGCATTTTCCGCCGCTCAACAATCGCTTTCTCAAGGTCGAGTTGAATATCCGCTTCGAAGTGCCCCATCATGGCATTGAGACCTTTGTTCAAACGGACGAATTCGTGATTCGCCGCTTCAATCTTGTCCCTCATTTCGACGATATTGCGGAGGTGGAGCAGTTCTCTGCCCAATGCCATCGGTGGGCGGTGGTTTTCTAACAGCGATTCAATATCCTCGAAGGCGCACATCGAAATCCCCTTTGACACATCCACCCTGGTCATAAGGCCGTCCGTCTCGCTGTTGAGGCGCTCAATGAGATACGCTGCCTTTCGCCATTCATAAGATCCTTTCTTTGCCTTCAGCAGCTCATCAATCGGCGCATATTTGGGGTCCTGCGCGAGCGTCGCGTAAACCCCATTTCTCAAATAGCGCCTACCGGCTTCGATCGACCACCAGCTCTGCACAAATCTGCTTTCAACTGCCGAGCTCTGATGTTCCAAATGAGCGCCGGAATCTTCGACCCCATCCTCCGACACAACAGGGTCGTGTTCATACATAACGGGATCGAGGCCGTTTTCGGCAGCATATTCATGGGTCTTTTCGTAAAGGCGTTGAATTTGCGGCGCACTGATGCGTACACCGTTTGCGCAATCTCCGATAACCGACTGCACCATCGCTTCGCCCAGCGTAAGATCGCCGACCATTTCGCCGGGATACTGATTGTCAATGCCCCGCTTGAACACCTCAGCGGCATTGGAAAACTTCTTACCGCGAACATCGGTGTTTCCGCGCTCGTTGCTGATCCCGTCTTTGATGCGCAATCCCTTTTTCTTGTCGTAGCGCGCAAAGCAGGTTTCGCCCGGCTTTTCATCTAGTTGCGGTTTCAGTTCCTTGTAGATCTGGTCGAGATTTTTGTTGGCCACATCGATTCTTGGTCTTCCCCAAAACCTCCAAATCGGGCCAATTCCATTAGGGCCTGGCATGATCTGCCTCCCAACCCGTTGGGGTGCACTCTCTTGCCGGACTGTCCATCAATAGGCAGCGTCGTCTTGATGTCACTTTAAGCATTTTACATTTCCTTCAGCATAGGAACGATTTCGCCACGCAGGTCTTATGGCAAATCCGATCTCGTGCTGCTTAGAGACTCCTCCGCTTCTGAATCGTCACCGTCCACCGAAATGTCGTCTTCCCAGGAAGGTTCCAGCGGGTCCGCGTCCGAGCGCACAATGACAGTCGCCTCGTCATTGTCCGCATCGGCATCAGCATCAATTTCCACCTTTTGCTTCACGCCGACTTCCGGCGTTAATGCGCCGTTGAGCCAATCCGTATCTTGAAGATCGTTGTCTATTGCGGTTGGGCTCAGATCATCGAGGCCAGAAGGTCTTCTTCGGTCAAAATCGCCACCAATGGCGTCTTGGCGCGATCCCAAAGAAACGCCGCGCAGTGTCATCTCACTATCCTCGAAGGACGCCGCTGCAGCACCGCCAAGACTATCGCCTCGCGTACCGTCATCGTGAATGCCCAAATCTTCATTCAAAAGGCTCCACACGGGGCCACCAGGATTAACGGATGTCTCACGGCTGAAATCAGTAGATTGCTCGTTGATGTTTGGGCTTCGGTCGCGCATGTTCAGCCTTCGATGTTCCGTCTGATTTGTCCCACCGAAAGCAGCACCACCAAGACTGTCATCGAAGGAAGCGTCATCACGTTGATTTGGGGCAACGCCCGCCGATGGATTCGCCACCTCTTGCGCTTGTTGAGGCACTTCCCGTTGAATGGTTCGTAGACATGCCAGTTGCAGATTCAGGTAATGACGCTGCGTTTGCAGGGCGGACAGACTATTTTTTTCGTCTTGACCGGATAGGGCGCTGTCCCCACGAATGGCGCGCACCGTTTTAAACGCTTCAAGCATTCTGTCATTGGCGGCCAACGCCTCGGAAAGGCTCTGGACGGCCTCATCCTTGCCAACGCGTGAATGAGGTGAAAAGCACTGCCTGATTACGTCTTGGCTTTCTTGCAGGTGCCCGTCATACGCTGCACTCAGGGACTGAAGCGATGTATTCTCGTAACGTGTGGGGGCCTTCCACAGGCTTTTAGGAACTTCGCCCCTCGCATCTTTCATGCTTTGCCAGGCATCGTTCAGCGCATCACGTCCAAACAAACTACTCAAGGGGTTTACGCCGCCTTTAGCGTTGTCGTTACTTTGCAGCGACTCTGTGGCATCGATATCGCCGGAACCGATACGCAAGGCCTCCGCAAGCGCAAATGTCTCCGTGACTTGCCGTGACAGGTGGGACATGACCTCAAATTTGAGGGGCTCCGGCGACCGATCAACTTCACCCATCAGACCTACAAATCGATCGACATTGGACTGCAGACGGTCCGCAAAATTCTCCCACTCCTCGGGATCGTTGAATTCCCCCGGGAAGCGCAGTCCCCTCAGCTCACTGAGTATATTCCGCCGCTCATCGACCGCTTCCTGGAGCTGGTTTCTAAAATCGTCGCCAAAAGGCGCCATAACCGCATCGAGCTTCGCATTGAGACGAACAAATTCGCGGTTTGTCGTTTCGATTTTGTCTCGGAGTTCAACCACATCAATGAGATCAAGCAATTCCCCGCTAGCCTCCATCGGCGGCTCGGCATTTGCTAATTCCGCCTCGATATCTTCGATCGCCGACAGGGTGAGCCCTTTTGAGGTGTCAACTTTATCCATGATGGCGCGGACACGTTGGTCCAGTTCCCGGCTGAGCCTTCCCATCGTTTGTGGCTCTCCAGACTCACGTTCCTGCGCCAGTATGTCCGCAAGCGAGTCAAATCGGGGGTGAGCGGCGAGCGTTGTTCTCAACGCATCCCACAAAAGAGCTTTACCGGTTTCGACCGACGCATTGCTCTGCACAACCTTGCTTTCAGCCAGCGAGCTTTGGACATCTAGGCGGGACGATGCCGACTCCAATCCGCGTTCGTCAGCATAGGCATGGGTTTGTTGGTAAAGGCGCTCAATTTGCGGCGCGCTGATACGCTCTCCGTCAGTGCAGTCTCCGATGACCGACTGAAGCATCGACTCACCCAGGGTGAGGTCGCCGACCATTTCACCGGGATATTGAGTATCGATTGCTTGTTTGAAAACCTCGGCGGCGTCGGAAAACTTCTTGCCGCGAACGTCCGTGTTACCGAACAATCTGTTGGTGATTCCATCCTTGATACGCAAGCCCTTGTTTTCATCAAAACGGGCGTAACACGTTTCGCCGGATTTCTTATCAAGTTCCGGCTTCAATTCAGTGTACAGCTGATCGAGTGTTTTGTTTTGCACTTCGATGCCCATATCAACGCTCCTTACAATTCCACTCGCTCAATGGATCTATCTTGTTTCGTTCAATCAGTTCCGGAAAAACTCTGCGGGGTCGGCACGCAATAGCTTGCTCAGATCCCGCCGGTCTTTGCTGCCCGTGCCAGGCTGCTGGCCGAAATCACTCTCTTCTTCAAACCGATAATTGAGGTCGTCATCTGATGTATCGAGTGACGTATCGGGCGCGCCGGATACCCCGCCTATGTTGGCGAAACTTGTTCTGTCTTGCCAATTCGAAACACGGCTCGACCGCAAACTGGCATTTTCTTCATCTTCGGAGTCATTAAAGAGATTAAGCTCATCCAACTCGGCTTGCGAGATGCCGTATTCGTCCTCTTGCATCCAGCCTGAAGTGGAGGGTGCAGCGGTTGTCTCTGCGGCCGGCGCGCCGCGCCGTATGTCCGGCGCAAAAAGCAGATTTAGCTTAAGCAAGTTCAACGACGTACGCTGTTCGTTCAACATCTCAAGTTCGCTGGAGACCGCAGCCGCGTCTTTCCGCCCCCCGATTAACTGGCGGCGCTCCGCCAACTCGATCCGGCGATCAACCAACGCGGAAGCTGTGACGAGCCACTCCGCCAACGACTGACGGTTTCTACCGTCGTGCAATTTGTAAGATGTCTCTTCGAGTTGGTCATGAACCTGTTCCAAGGCGAGGTTTGCGCTTTCCGCAAGTGTGCCCGGCAGTTGCGTTCTTGTCGGATTTTTCGACCGGTAAAGCGTCGCAGGCGGGCTTACGAATGCCCGCGCCAACGCGTCTTGCTGACGCCGCATATGGCCGACGGTGAAAAGCTGGCTGCGATCTATGATTTGCACCAGATTCGCCCCCTCCAAGACAGCCGTTGGTTCCAACAAGGCCCCCACACCGTCGCGAGGCCGTAGGGACGCGGCCAACCCCATCGTTTCGATCGCCTGCTGCTTCAGTAGTTCTATCGCCTTCTCCTTGGCGATCTTGCTATGCTCCTTCTCCCGCTCTTCTTCGATGTAGAGTTCGGCAGTCTCCATCTCTAAATCGTCGATCAGGTCGAGAAGCTCACACGCGTTTTCCAGCAACTGCCCATAAGACTCGGTCATTGCGTTCCGGTCACGCAGGCCATCGGGATACGGTAATGACTGCAGCCGTTCGATTGCCGCCCGGCGGGCATCGACAATATCATTCGCGCGGTCCGCCATGGCCAAAGGCAAAGCATTGATTGTATCCTGCATCGCCTTGTTAAGCTGAATGCAGTGCTGCCGTGACACATCAATGCTGCGCCGCAAGTCGGTTACTTCATAAAGCCGGTCCAGCTTGGGATGAATCTTGTATCCCAGACTTTCCATCTTTGAACGGACGGCTTCCAGGTTTGACAAACTGAGCCCTTGAGGACGGCTAATAGCATCAAGGACCTCATCGATGGCTTCTTGTTCATGATCGTTGAAGGTGGTGGAAACGCTGTGTTTTGCAGCATCAGCGTAGACATCAGCCTCTACGGCCTCCGCCATCAGAGCCAAACCTCTGGCGGCTGAAGCCTGGCTTTGCACATGACGGCTATCGCCGACGCATGTGGGAGCATCGGGATTCAATGGCCGGCGCTGAATTTTACCTTCAGCGATCTGCTGCATCAGCAATCGTTGAACCTGCTTTAGATCAGCACCGTTTAGACGGTATTCGCCGGTATGATCATCTGTCAGTGAACGAACGATATACTCACCAAGCGTAAGGTCGCCTTCCATCACCCGGCAATGATCGGCGTTCGGCCCGGCGTATCCATACTGATTGTCGATCGACACTTTTACTTGGTTGACCGCATCGGCAAACGCAGCGCGGCGCTCTTCCGCGTTTTCGAACAGCCGCATAAAGCGGATGTAGAGGTCATGAAGAAAGTTTTTGCCGAAGCCTTCTTGCACGAAAAGGCCTTTGCCTTGCTCGAATGCGAGATCCGCATGATCCCCAATCTCAGCCAACTCCGGTCTGTCACACAGGTCGTCGAAGCGCATATTGCCAGCGTGGATATCTGTATCGCCTGTCATCGTTTAACTTTCTCTCGTGCGCTTCGTTTCGACCGGGCCGCTTCTAATCACTCTGTGTGGACTCGGCGCTCTCGCCCGACGGTGTTTCTACGGATGAATCGGGAGTGGGCGTGTTTGGTGAGCTTCTCGACGTGTTCGGGGTCTCGCTTACTTGGGTTTCTGTCGGGACGTTGCTCCGTCCGAATACCCGGCGGCTTCCGGCGCTCTGGGAGAACCTTCCGGTGTCTTGCTCAACCTCGTCATCGACGCCGTAGGAAGCATCGGACAAGTAGTGGAAACCACTTTCCTGAACCGCTTCAAGCTGACCAGTGGTCAAGCCATGTCCCTGCTTCCTCTGGCGATCGACGCCCCCCTCTCCTTCTTCACTCGAGTAGTTCGGAGTCATTCCATTAGAATCGAGCATGCTGATCCCCAGAAGCACGTCGGGCTTGTCATCGGTCACCCTGGAGACCGCCGACTCTATCGAACTCTGTTGCAATGCCGGTTTTGTAGGTTGGAGACTATTCGCATTGCTGGATTGGATTTGCGGTAGATCGGGTACATTGCTCACAGTATCATCGTCCGTCACGTTCGTTTCCGACCCGCTGTTTTCAGACCGATTACTCGAACCGCCTCCACGGGTATCAGAAGAAACCTCCTTGCCCCACGACACGCGTGACGCGCCGTTAGGGGTATTGGTATATCCGTCCCCGTAGTTTATGTATTCCTTATCGCCTTGTTTTTGGCTGGCACCACCGACCTTGATCTGGTCCGGCACGTTCGCAAATGGGCTATCGACGTTACCCGCATCACTGTCGTCGCTGTCATCGCTGCCTCTTTCTCGATTAACGGTACTCTCTCTGTTTTCGGATAGAATTTTGAGTTGAGATGCATACGAATCAATATCAACTTCTGCATTCGGCGTGCTGCTCGGGGTCGATTTGCTCGTATCAGCTCCAGGTAAAGGCGATTCACCGATCCTCAGCCCCCGATTTCGCGAAGGTTGACTCACGGTGGGGGCGCCATCACTTTCAACATAGGGAGCAGGGCGTATCCGTGGCACCGTCTGAGTCATGCGGCGAATTATGTCCATATATCGAACATTGTTGGTATGCTGATATTGCGCATTATCAATCCACCCGCACTCTTCCTTATCGAGGTATTGATCCGGATCGCCATGCTTAGTCAATGTGAGCTTTAGCATCTGAAGCGTTCGGCGTTGTTCAGCCAACTGGTCGATCATCGGCGCGTGGACTTTGGCACCCAAAGCGCAACGCCGCGTATATTCCACTGTTAAACCATGGTTTATTTGGCACGCGAGATCCAAAGACTCGTGAATTTTTCGAATATTCTCTTTAGACGGATGATAGTCTAAGCTTTTAAGTGCCGTCAGAACGCCTTTACAATTTTGGTTGTAGTCTCTTTCTACTTCGCCGGTTGAATAACAATCCCGGCTTGCCGACCGGAAAAGCGGTTTCGGCACCGGAAGCGCGGTTTTCAACGAATCCGTAGAGACGTCATGCAACGCGTCGTCTTCAAACGCCGACGGCTGACCAAAAGGCTTAATTTCTTGACTCTCGTTCAACTGATTGGGCGTCCGCATGGCCAGCGCCAGGTCGTAAGTGGCCGCCATGTGCTCGTCGAGTAACTTGGCTGTGCGTCGTTTCAGGTGAGACGTATTCGGGCCGTTCGTATCAATCGACTCTCTCAAGCTGTCCAACTGTTCATAACAGTCCTTCAACTTCTCGTAAAACCCACTCTGGCAATCTGCGTACGCCAATTCCCCCCAACTACGATGCCTTTGAATGTCTTCAAGAAGATCGTTGTTTTGCCGAACGGCTTTCAAAATAGGATCGGTGTCTTCATCGACATTCTGCCGCTGTCTGGCGTCCTCTAGGGCTTTATTGATTTTGTGAAGTTGGGCGGCATTGACTGCCAGGTTTGTCCGTAGATCGATATAAGCGCTCAAACGGAGGAGATTGTTCGTTCTACGATACCCTTCTTTCTGCAACTGCTCGACTGCCCTAAGATAACTATCGTACGTCAATCCCATCCGCACCAGGCCAAGCCCCTCAAAAACTTGGCGGACCTTCCCCTTCACATCGCCCCGAAACCCACTCTGGAGGAGGTCACGCTCCATTGCCTTACGCAAAAGGTGATTGCCATTAACGATATCATGCCAATTCGCCGTTCTTTTCGCGGTGTACTTCGCTTCGTGATCGCCGGTCAGCTTTGCCCACTGCCTCTGGACCCAACTCCGACCGACCTCTTCTTGACGAACGGTTCTAAGGTGATCGAAGATCTTGTTTCGATCCTTTGATATCTGCTGGAAACGTGGTTGTTGCTCTCCGAACTTCTCCATACCTTCCGTAATGAGACCATCGATGATATTCAAGGCATGCTCGTCAAGGCGATCACCATTGAAGTGCTTGCCAAGGTTTCCCATGACATACTCTCCGAGACTCAATTCAGAGCCCCCGTCATGACCTTTCGCGAAAATCTTACAGCTCTCATACTCCCGATCGATCGCTTCCTTCAGTTGAGTCTTTGCGCCGGCGAATCGGAGCTGCCGCCTTGCTAGGTCCTGCTCGGTATCGAATTGCCGACGAAACCAAGACTTACGTTGAAGAACGTAGAGTCCGTGACCGTCTTTAAAGCGAATACCAGCATCTGACCCTGCGTCTCGGAAAGCACGATGAAGGCTGTTTCTTATTTCCGTATAGAAACTTTTTTCGTCTACGTAGTCAGATCTAACTCGAAACATGCTAACTCTCTACTCATTGCGAAGGGGCAGCAGGATCTGTCGCGTAGCAAGGCAAACACATGCCTCGCTCGACGGCACACCGCTGGGCTATGCGCGGATCGCTCCCGGCAAGTTTTGGGTCATTTCGGCAACCGGAGCGGATTTGTTTTGGCCGGGTGCATCGCCACCGAAACCGCAAATGACCATCGCTTGCATCGTGCGAAGCAGATTGATGAAGTTCGTGATCGCCACGCCCAGCTTGTCTTTTTCAAGATCCGCCAGCGGAAGATCGAAAATGAGCAGAACATCCCCACCCGGACCGTCCAGCGCAAAGCGCGCACCGCCGGTTTCCATGCAAGCAAGGTTGTATTTCAGCAGAAATTCATAGGTCGAAAGGGTTTTGCCCTCAGGAACAGGCCCGCAATCGCCGGAGACAAACAACTTGCCGGACGCTTCATCATAGTTGAGCAATATGACTGCCTCCCAGCCGGATGCGGAAGCGGCAATCGCCCAGGTTTGAGACTCTTCATAGGCGGCAATTTCGTCAACTTCAAGCTCTGGCCCCAAATTCGTCAGCATACTGCTGATATCTTCGTAATTCGTCATCATTGTTCCGATCTCCTTTTGCGTCCGTAAAAACTAAAAACAGTTCCTATGTTTCTGAATCTGACGTCTTGACCCGCGCATTGAGGGCCGCTTCAAGGGCCCGCAGCTGCTGCTCCAAACTTGCATCGACGACACCGGCTTCGCTTTCCAGCCTGCAGCCACCGCGTCCAATTCGTTCATCCCCAACGATTTCAAGGAAGTTGACCTCACCGTTGCCGCTCAAGATCTCGCCGACACGGCTGCGTATTTCGGCTTCCACTTCGGTGGACACGCGCAAGGTGACGCGCGGTTCATTGCGGATCACTTGCAGCGCCGTGCGCGCTTCGCGAATGACAAGTTCCTCATCAGGAAACTCACCCAGAATTTTATTGAGGCATGCGATGACAACCCGGGCAACTTCCGCCTCCGCCCCGGCGAGATAGTCGACCGAACGCGAGACAACTTCGAATATCTGCGCCGCCACTTCGCCTTGCGCCGCCGACACGCCTTCTTCATGCCCGCGCTTCTTTTCCTCTTCATATGTCCGGTGCGCATCAGCCAATATTTCTTCCGCACGCTGATTCGCATCTGTCAGCGCAGTTTCAGCGTCAAGCGCGCGCAAATAGTCGGACGCTTTGAGCACGCGCATCGCTGGCTTTGGCCTGGAGGCATCCGGCTTTAGCTGAACAAAGGAAGCCATTGGGGCGCAACCTCCTTCATCACGCGCCGGGTTATCGGCGGCAAAGTGTCGGTGTCTTCATCGCTCTCCGGGTCCTTGATGTATTCCTCAAGGGGCGCTGACAATCTATGAGGCAGCCTAAGAAGAAACCGCGTCGCATATGCGCTGTCGCCAGCGGCCTTAACGTGAATGGCATAGGCGGCCCCCAGCAACATTACGTCGAGCAATACGTCATCAGCACGATGGCGAAGGACAAATTTCGGCGGCGTCCCAATAAGCGGTGCCGTCTTGAACGCGAAATCCATCGCCCGCTTGCCAAGACCGTCACGCAGCTTTTTGATGGTGGCGCCGTTCACCTCGGCACGCAGCTCATCGCCCCGCAAAACAAGCCCAATGTGGATACAGACGTCTTGAAGGGTGCGCCGGTCAAGCAATGCCAAACGCGCGCGCGGCGCGGAAAAGTCCCACCAGTATTTGCCTGTGAGATCGAACGTATCGAGCAAGTATTGGGAAAGCCACTGCTCCGCATCAATGGTTTCATTTGCGAACAGGCAGGTTTGCGCGTGAGGAACGGATTCCAGCCAGCTTTCGTCCAACTCGTAAAGCGGCATCAAATTGAAGCTGAGCGTTTGCTCCGCTAAAAAGGGGTCTTGGGAAAGAGTGGCAAAATCATTCATTGCTTTCTACGGTCTGCACCGTCTCCTGTTTTCCCTCCTCGTCTTCTGTTTTCGGTCTAATAAGCGTCAATGGGCCGGATGCTCCGTCTTTTCGCCGCCGCAGAAAAAAGAAGCCGCCACCGGCGCCCGCCAGCACAAAAAAAGCCAATCCGCCCAGGATCAGCGGGTAGTGATTTGTCGCGGTTTTCTGGTTTTCCACATCGGCCGCAGCGATGGCGTCCGCCTGATCGGATACGGCGGCCGCTATCGGATCGCTTTCGAACAGCGACACCACCACATCGTCATATGCCAAATCCTCGATGCCTGCTTGCACGAGCTGCTTTATGTCGGGGATCTTATTGGAAAGATCTACGCTCGGCCGGGTCTTCAGAAACACGGAGGCGGATGATTTTCCGGACTGATCAGTGTGTGTTTCACCTTCCGCCAGAACGATATGTACCCGTGAGGAGACAACACCATCGATCTGGCTGAGCGTTTCAGAAAGCGTTTGAGACAGCCCGTAAATATAGCGCACGCGCTCCTCGAGCGGAGACGAAACCAGTCCTTTCTGTTCAAAGACCGTTCCAAGATCCTTGAAGGTATCTCGCGGATAACCGTTACTGCGCAGTATGTCGATTGCCCGTGACATATCGGAAGTCGGGACACTGAGAGGCACCAGTCCTTTCGCCGCCGTTCCCTTCGTTGCATCAATACCGTTGGCAATCAGCAATGCCACCATTTCATTGGCCTGGCCTTCAGGCAGGCTCGAATAGAGTTCGGTCTCGCAGGCGGCGGCAATTAAGCCCGCAAGCAACACAAAAACCATTCGTACCTTAGCCAAGAACTTCATTGCGCATTATCCGGTCTTGAGAAGTCCATCGATCTTCTGAGAGATCGATCCCACTTCCTGGCTGACGGTCGAGAGCATCATGCTCGAATATCCAAGCTGAAACTGGATATTGATCATCTCCGAGGGCTTCAGCTCATCGCGGGAGGCAAGCATTTGCATCGCATCCACCGCGCCGGCCCAGCCCTCCTTGAAGGTACTCATGCCCTGCAACACCCGTTCGCCTACTGAAAGAACACCAGCGGGGGTCGGCGGCGCGGGCAGCACCCAAGTTGGCTCTTGCTGAGCGGGTACGCTGGCATCCGCCCTAAGCTGTTCGCTTTCGACAGGCGCATTGAGTTTTTCCGCGAACAGCGCTTTGTCCTGCTCGGATACGACACCGGGACCGTTGTTCACACCGTCCATCGTATGCTGGATTTCCGCCACAAGCGTACCGGCAGGACGCGACATCACTGGTTCGATCATTGTTGTCTCCACTCAAAAATCAAAGACGGTACGGCCATTTTCACGATGCTATTTCTTTGACGAGCTCTATCGCGCATTCGTCGTCACCGGCGTCGAGGACTTCTTTGGCAAGTTTGTCTCGCTCGCTAAACTCACTCATCATGTCATGGGCCATACTGAGCAGCGCTTTGGCGATGGTCCGGTCGGGCTCCGCGGCCAAAACCTTGTCGCGCAAGATTTTCGCGCTTTCCTTCTTTTGGCCCGCCGTCAACTTTGCGGACGCCACAATGAGATTGGCATCCGTGCTATCCGGCATCGCAGTGACCAGCGCGTCCGATATAGCAAGCGCTTTTTCACGCATTCCAAAAACACCCGCAATAACTGCGGTTGATGCCAGATACTGCACCGTTTCATCCGTAAGCATTTTTGATTCTCCTCAGCCAGTTACACTTTGAGGTTCTGCGCGCATTGCTTCATCGAAGAGAAGAGCGACGAAATGGCGTTGGAGTAAGCGCTGTACTTCGTACTCCACTCATTCATCTTGAACTGAAAGTCCAACAGGTCGGACGGATCCGTACCGAAATCCGGATCGTCGAGCATGCTCTGCAACTCACCGTATTTACTCCCCATTTGCCCTTCGATTTTCTCCATCGAAGTGGAGAGGCTCGTAGAGGCGGAAGCGCCAGCGGCACCTACATCGGTCATTGTTCGTTTCCTTTCTGAAATTTGCGTACAAGCGACCAAGAATCCTCGACAACCGTCGAGGCGTGTTCGAGGGCCACGTGCACTTTGCTAAGCACCTGAAATTCGTTCGGGGAAACTCCACCGTCGAGACTGCGTTTCACATCCCGTTCAATTTCTTTGATCCGTTCCTTCGCCGCGTCGCGGACTTCACCGGTGGAATCATTAATCAGCTGTTCCATCAAATCGGACGGATCAATAGTTACTTTGGTCTCACTCATCCTTCTTCTCCAACACGATATTCAACGTTTTTATTACCCTTCCGTACAATGACTTTATTCAAGGAAACTGACTTTAAGACGGTACCGTCGGCGAGGGCTTCGCCCTCTGCGCGGCTGCTGCCATTGTCCAGTAAGATTCTTCCGGGGCCGTCCGTCGGCATGATCACGCCGATAATGCTGAACCCGTTCGGCTGCACGGCCCGGGAACGCGGAGCAGGCGCTTGGGCTGTGATGCCGGGCGCCGATGCAATAGACGACGCAACAGAAGTTCCAATCCGATGCGGGCCCGCCGCACGGACAGCGATCGTAAGCTTCGGCCAACCGCGCGTTTTATCGACAAACTTTTGTCCGACCTCACGCCAGATTTCCGCTTCTTTCGGTGTTATCTCGCCGGATACGCGAATGCCACCATCGACAATAGTTGTCTGGATCCAGGGCTTGAGACCGGCACGCTCTAATTCAACGTCAAGTTCGCTCCGCCAATCGGCCAAGCGCGCGCGGCTGAAGTCCAAACGCACAACGCCTGGTGCGTCCGTGACAATCTGACGGTTTAGGTCCGTGCGATCGACCTCGGGGCCGAGATACCCGTCGATCTCAAAAACGCCGCCGCCCACATAGTTTGCAATGAGATGTTGACCGAAGTCGAGGCTCGGCCACTTATAATTCTCAAGCGAGTATTCGACGGAACGCATTATGTCGTTGACCTGCCGAACATGATCGTGAAAGGAGGCCTGCGCCTCATGAAAGATCTCGCGCATGACTTTGCGGGCTTCTTCGTCCGGCACATATCCAGACAAACGGAAGGCACCCCGATGGTCGCGCTTCAGATCGACCTCTCTAAGTCCGGCTTGATTTAACCGTTCACGGATGGTTTCTGGGCGGCCGGCTTCTTCCAAAGCAGCTATTTGAGCTGCCGCTGCTTGGTCATCGCCACCACTGAGCACAAAGAACGCGGATGCCGTCCCGATAACAAGGACAAGTGCACCCACAGCGGCCGCACGCCAGGGCCCTTCCAGTTGCGCCAAAATGGCAGCGGGAATCCCTGCGGCGGCCTGTCCGCTCTCGCCGTCATCGATTTCGTCCTCGGCGTCACCCGCGAGCATTTCTTGCGGTTCACTTTCGGCCGGTGACACTTCATCCTGCTGATCTGGATCCGCAAGCATATCAGCATCGTCGGAGGCGGCCTCCTCAGACTGTTCGCCCTCTGACTCACCTTCCGCAGATTGGGCTTCTTCCGCAGCAGCCAGGGCCGCTGCCAAGTCGGGAACGGGCAGAGCGCTCCAATCGGTTCCAGAGGCGCCAACCCCGAGGGCCGATTGACCGAGAGCGACCGCAAAGGGCGCCGCGACGGTGGCCTCCTCTCCCGGTTGAAGAAGTACGTCTCCGACAGCAACCGCTGCGTCACGGGAACGGACCGCAAGTGCGTTTTCGGACACATCAAGGTCGAAATGAGTTTCCGCAACCAGGTCATCCGTAACAACGATATCGCAATCATCGCCGCTACCGATAAGATAGGTACCAGGATTAAGGGGCATCTCGGCACCGCGTTGCAGACCAGCAATGACCCGAAGCAATATTGGGCCGGCATCCGCGTTCATCTCACCATTGTCCTGACCTTGATCCATCGTTCTTCCCTACGCGTGTACGATGGCCATCGGGGCAAGCGGCGACGCCGACGGAGCGCGCAGTGCTTTTATTTCGCGCGTCCAGAATTCATACCCATTCACAAACTGAGAAAGCGCTCCGGCAAACAGCTCGGCATTTAGGCGATTTGCCTGCCAATCGCTAAACAGAACCAACCGCCCCGTATCATCGTCGATGGCTAAAACCTCAGCGGCGTCCCGCGTGCAAGCGAGCTGCAACGCCATTAGCTCATCCAGCATTGCACTTGCCGCAGACCTGTCATTCTGAATTTCTCCCAAATCGGCTTCTAAACGAATAAGCCGCAACGATTGCGACAACCGAACCTCATACTCGTTATCGAATAGAAGGAAGTAGTCGCCCTGCGTTCCGCTTGCGACTTCCGCCAGTCCGGTGGACTTTGCCCAACCTTCTAGAAATTTTTCCAATTCGCTTTTCATTCGACAGGCCTCGATGGTCGCCTTGATAATTTATTCTGTCTACCAATCTTTTTGAAAGACGTCGTTCTGTTTACTGATCTTTGACCAGATACCGAAAAGGAATTAAGAACAAATAAAATTTCAAATCGTATGGATTTTCGGGCGCTGCAAAAATCATCCGTATAAGTATGAGACTACGGTGCAACAAAAACGCCGCGCCCAGCGCACAGGCATGGCAAGGCGGACAACACAACCGCCACAACTGCTGAGACCCCGAGACAAGTTTGCCAAACAGTTCCGTAAGACGTTCGTTGCATAGTGTTTTTCACGAAAAAAACGTCGCAACGATCGACGATCGGGCGACGGTTTTGAAGCCAATCAATTGCCCACAGCTAGTGGAAAGAAAGCAGTCATGCCGGTAAACGGACCTAAAGACACTCACGTCGATTTCGAGAACCTTCCAGATCCAGAGGTTGGGCCGGAACTTCCTGAAGTCCACGTTAGAAACAGGGAAATAAAAGGCCAGTTCGTCAAAACCGATACCGCATCCTTTCCCTTCCTAAGTTCGGCCGGCCAAAACGCATCAAAGCTCGTCAAAGATTTGCCGGAACCGGCTTTGGAACAATTGCGCGGCAATGTGATGCCAAGCGGTCCTGCATATGCGCAAGAATTTCAGAGAGGTGGCCTGGCCCAGAAGCTCAGGACAACGAAAAATTCTTTCGGCAAACCGATCGTCCCATCACCCACCCAGTCGAAAGATAGCGCCCGGTGGCGCACGATGATTAATCATGCTCACAACGACGAGTATATGAAAGAGCACGGGATCTCTGAGAAAAGCCCACTCGCGCGCATGAACCGCGCCGAGGTTCCACAATCAATGAACCGCACCTTCTTCCGGGAACGCGCACGAGCGCAGGGGTTTCGCGGCAATGACGATACCTATAGTGACACCGAAGCCATTGGCTGGTTGGAGAAAACGAAGGCCCATGTGCTCAATGCCATGGGACGAAGCACTAAAAGTGAACACGGCTATTTCGCCTTGGATATGGCCCGCATCATGGCGAGCAATGTATCCCTTAAAGAACATGAAGCGGAAAGAAACCCCACGCCCTTTAAAGACAGGTGGCAACAAGCTCAAGCCGACGGTTCCGGCTCCAGACTAAAAGTGGGCGCGGAGATTGGAGAGGAAAGCTTCGCCTATCGCGATCGCATGCCGCTATTGACGCATGACGGCATTGAGGCAGGCGTCAAGGAACTGCAAGAACTTCTCGACCCCAATGATGACGCGGAGCGTCATTTCGAGAGCGTGGAAGAAAGACAGAAGATCGTCCGGCAATTCAAGGAATCGTGCCGCGACTATAACGCCGCAGTCACAGCCCGCATCAAGGCGCGCGACGCGCAACGCGCCGCCGCGCAAAACGCTCCGCTGACGCATCTCGGAATGCCGGTGGATTTGCGGGGGGAAAAGATCGCGGAGGATTTCTTTTCAGACGCCTCCTACGCCCTGCAGAAAGAAAGTGGCCTGGCCCCCTCGGAAACACTGGGCGAATGGCTTTGGTCTGGTGTCAAAAACCTGGCGGCCGTAATCGGTTCTCTCACAGTCCTTCCTCTTCTCATTCCAGCATGGAGAGACTTCGTTGCGTCACGCTTCTTCGCAGCCGCCGATGAACGAGACCTTCTGGCTGCCGCGTTTAAGCAGCAGGTTCGAGACCTCAAGCATCACAACCAGCAAGCCGCCGAAAACTGGGTTCGGGAAGCTTATCGCTACAATCCCGACGATTCTGCAAAACGCGTCATGCATGGACTGAGGCTTGAAGACCCGCATGGACTGTTCGCGGCCTTCGCCAATTACTCCCGAAAAGAAATTGTCGACGCCGTCAAGGCACAGCTCAAGCTCTCCGCCGAAGCGGATTTACTCGAAGCCCGGGAAGATCAAGCAAGAAGAGCAGGCGTCAATGTAGATCATAAAGCCGCAAAAGTTTCGCACCAGGAATATTACACCGACGACTATTACCTTTCCGAAATTGCGGACGGCATCGTCGATGGCATGGAGAGTGCACTGAGCGATGCGCTTGTTGAGCAACTCAAACAGCGTCACGACGGCCTGATGACCACCACGGCCGACGCCTTTGTGAAAGCGTCCGAAGTCCAGATCAATTTTATACGCAACCGGGCTTGGGATGCCGCCAATAAGATGGTGGGCAGAAACCTCTACTCGAACACCCGCAATGCAGATTTCAACGCTGTCTTAGAGGACCAGGTGCAATACCTCCAAGACATCGAAAACGACATGGAACTTGCCAAGGAAGGGCCCGTTGCGCCCGGCATGATCGAAGGTTTACGCGGAACGCTTGATATTCCCGAAGACGGCCCGCGCATGCAGTATCTTGAGACGCTCGTGGAAGCCGCCCGCGCAGAACTCACGGCCGCACATGAGGCCGCCGTTTTCGTCAGCACGATGCTTGGCAATGCGGATGCGAAAGGGTCCATGCTGTGGATAGATGGCGAACTGGATTGCGATGCTCTTGGCATCGGTCTTGAGTCAGGGGACACCATCGAAAAAAGCAACGCGGCCTATGACGAATATGACGGCATTATCCAGCATCAGTCAGATCAACTGACGCAGCGCGCAAGTCTACTCACTGACGAGCTTTACGAAGAGCTCAATGATATGCTGACGAACCTGCAGTCCCGATCTGCAAACCAGCGCCATATTCGCCGAATCGTCATCGAGATGGACGAAAAAATCCGCACTGCCACATCGGCGGAGGATCTGGAGAACCTCTCGGAACAGTTCAAGAAAGATGTTGACGCTCATATCGAGCTTATTGAGAAAACCGCCAATTGGGGCCGGAATGCAAACATCAAGGAGATTATCGCCAGCCATAAGGAACGGCGCGACGAAACGATATCGCGTTTGAACAGTACACGGCAGCTCTTTGAAGTTCGCGACGCCGCACGCGTTGAAGCTGACACAATCGCCGGGAAGGTTCGTGCGGGAGATCTGCAACTCGACATTGGCCTGCAACAGATCGGCGAAGCATACCAGCCGGTCCTAGAGGCCAAGGCCGCGCACGAAAAGAAATGGAGCCGGTATGCCGGCATCGGCGACAGGTTCACCGATCTAGACCGGGAAATCTCCGGCAAACGTGCCCAAGCATTTATGGATGCGCTGCAGATCAGCCCAGAGAACCGTGAGCCGATTGATGCAGCGCTGCCGAGTATCGACTTTCTCAATCGAGCCGGCGTTTTGAACGACAGTTTTGTCACCGCGTTTCGGAGAGATCTCGTAAACAACACAAAGGCCCCCGACAAAACGCCAACCGCATCGGAATTAGCTTCGGTATTGAAAAAACTGGGGACGGAGGATGCAGGAAAGGACTTCGTCCCGACGAAAGGTTTCTTCGGGAAGTTTTCCAAAGAATACATCCACCCCTTCGATGGCGACAGGCAGCTAAATCTAACGCTAAAGCTATTGCGTGAGGCGGGTGCAAATGCGGACGAACTGTATCAGGCCAAGCGGAACCACTACGATGAATTGGTCAGAGTTAAGTTGGGATCCGTGCTCGACGACAGTCGCCTGCTCAAAATGTTTAGGTCTCTTAAACTTGTGAAGCGAGACCCAAGGGACCATGATGAGAAACTGATTGTTTTGGAAAGACTGTTTCGGAAACTTCCTGCTCTCTTTGGCGAACAGGACGACTCACACATAAAAGAAGCCTTTGACATTGCGCGTATCCTATTCTTCAAACGTCCAGATTCGCTGACTGACGAGCAAATCGCGCAAGGAGTAGCCCTCGCCGAACGGATTGCCGAGATTGATAGTCAGGACCGTTTCAACTCGAAATCCATTAAAGCGAAGTATACCGAGTCTGAACACAAACGTAGCGCGAAACTTCAAAATCAGATCGCGGATGTTTTCGGCTATGGCAATGCTGAGGCATTTGACGAACCGGAAAGGGTGAAAGACGGCATCGATCTTATCATCAGCCGGAAAAGCAACCGGCGTGAGCTGCGGAGCATCACCGATCGCAGTGTCCGTATCCAGTCGCTCCTGAATACGCAGCAGGAATCTGCCCGCAATTTGGAAGGCGCGGTTCTCAAACCGCTTAAGGAGTTTGCACGGATGCTCGATGCGAACGCCACGGCCGAAGACGCCCGGCACCTGATGGAAAGCGAAGAGTTCCGCGAGAAAGCGCATACGCTGGAGAATCTGAACCGGCTTCTTATGGCCGACGACAAGGTTCGCGACGCAAGCGCCGACGCTCATGACAACATTTACATGGCCAATCTCGAGGCGCTGACAAGATTATCGCGAGAGTTGCGTGACTTCAAACCGACTACAATGGAAGCAGGCGGCAACCGTATAAGCAATCGTCTCGCCATGTGGTGGAACGAAGAAAAACCCAAAGATGTCGTTCAAAGTCTCCGAGACGAAGGTTCCGAAGACGTTGCGAAAAGGTTTATGGACGTCCGGAAGCACTTGGTCATGCTTAACGCGCTCGGCCAATCAGAAGCCGATCTAAGCACCGACTTGCAGAAACTTGCAAGGGAGCGTGAAGCCCTTATGACGAAACTCCAGAGCCATCGAAGCCGCCAGATCGCGATGATGGCCGTACTGAAGGAATTCGATCGCTTCGGGGGCGCCGCAAATGATTTCAAACTGACAAATGACCGCATCCGCAACATCAACAAAACCCTGGCCGCCTGGGGACAACCCGGCGCCTGGGACGCGCTTCGCGATCATTACAATCTCGATGCCAACAGCTTCTCGCCAGGCTTGTTGAGCAAATGGTCCGCCGACAGCAACGGTTTTCCGGCGGACATTCAAAACGATGTCGACAAACTGAAAACGGCTCTGGCTGGGTTCGAAGCTCTCGTCACGTCGCTGGAAGAAGCCAATTCCGCCATTGCGGAAACACAATTGTCCACTGCCAATTTGCGCTCGCCCGCGGAACAACAGCGCGTTGCGGAGATGCAAAAGGAGCAGTTGCAACGCGTCAAGCAGACCAAATCGACCCAAGTGTTCTCGAGCCTCCTCCGGCATCCGCCGGAGGATTGGAGCACCCACCCGGACTGGCGCGGAACCACAGACCTGGCCGGTCTGAGCGGACAACGCCTGCCGGAATTTCAGACATCGTTTTCAGCAGCTTTGACCGAAACATTTCCCTATGACACACGTGCGGGTGATCTCATCCGCCTCCTGAAGGATATTGAAGATTTCGACCAAGAAGTGCGGGCGGCCAAGACCGTTATGATCTTCGGCATGATGCCCTCGAAAACCACCGTCGATAAGCTGAGCGCGAAGGCCGATGCGCTGCAAGCCGCCGCACAGAAGCTACAGCCGGAGCGGAAAGCGGCGCGCGCCCTGAAAGCGGCAAAGACCCTTGAAGACAAAAACCTCCTGGATCTTATATGCGCACACGCCGCAAAAGACGTGAGCACATATGTTACGCGCCAAAGAACCACCTTCGAACCGGACGAAATTGAAGTCATCAATCCTTACGAGAGGCGCAGCGTCCAGGTGGCGCCAGTTGAAATAGAGGCAGGACCGTCTAAAGCACAAGCCGCCACCCCCCAGAAACCCGGGCGCGGTTTCATGGACCGGTTTAGGGCGGGAGTAGCTGAAGTCAGGGACGCCCTTGCGCCATCATATGAGACAACGTCCTCCGACGATATGGCGAAAGGTTACGGCGATTCCGCCGATCTTAATGCGCACGCTGAAAAGATCTTTTAGATCCGGACTTGAGTGGAAGAGAACCAATGACCTACCTTCCCCCCACCAAAAACAGCCCCATACGGAAGAAGGCCGCGCCGGACACGCAGGCTTCTGACGGATCGGATGAGCAAGCGTCATCAAATGCTCTCAATGGTAACGTCAAAAAATCTAGCGCGGGCGCGAATTCGTTTCATCTCGAGATTACCATACAGGAAACGCAGCCGGCCGATCGCCCCACCGACGCATCTGATCGTGCGGTGCATTTGCTCACCCCGAGCCGCAGCCCCTCTGCAATCCCCATGTTCGCCCCCAACGAAATCGTCGGCCGTTCCACAAGCGCACCTCCTCCCCATTCGGAAGTTATGGACGGTGCGCAGTGGCATCGTAGCGTAACACCTAGGAGGTCAAGGCAAGAGGCTCTAGACCTCGGTTATTCCGAGAAAAGCCCATTGGCTCGACAGAACAACGCGCAATACCTGCCGGGATTCCAGCGGCGGTTCTTCCGTAAGCAGGCCGAGGATCACGGTTACAAACTGGCAACGGAAAGGCATAACCCCAGCGATTCCCTAACTCGCGACGAGTGGGCGGCCATCCAAAAGCAGGAGTCTGAACTTCATGACAAATGGGAACAGCTGAAGAAACGCAAGATTAGCCCCAACGAGTTTTTCAAAACGATTGCCGGCAATACGAATGATCAGACGGAAAGTGAAAAAATCGCGTTAGCTCTCGATCTGGCGCGCATTATCTCGAGTGTCCATTCGGCTCCAATCCGCCTTGCGGAAGATGGTATCCTGGATGGGCTCACCGCTACGGTAAGCTCACTCAAGTCAAAGCGCGGCGGTCTCACGACAACCGAAAAAGCCGAACTCAACAATGCAGAGATGCGGTGCGCCGTCAGACAGTCCATCCTCGCCAGCGACGGTATCGACGAGGGCATCCTTTTCCTCAGTACCTTTTTGGCACCCGCCACAGGAGCCAACTTAGAAGCCGACCAAACGAACCTTGACGGTCACACGAATACCCCGCCTGACCTGTGTGAGGACCCAGATAGATTGAGTTGGACTCCAACTAAAAGCTGGGCGGAAACAAATCATATCATCCAATGCTTCCAGAAAGCCTGCCAAAAAAACAACCTCTTGGCCGAGCAGCAAGTCGCGGCCGTCGAGAATCAAATCATTTCCTTGGGCAGAAGTGTGTTACCGCGACTGGCCATGCCGGTGGAACTGCGCGACGGCGCGAAAGCCGATAACCTTCGCGCCCAAGCGGCAAAAGATTTTGTGGAAAAAGAGGGGTGGGATGTCTCTCCTGGGTGGCACTTTCTTAGAGTTAGCGCCGCCATACTCGGTACAGCGTGCGGGCTCTTCTTCCCCTTACTGAACTCTCGATGGCGCGATTTCGTTTTGACGCAATTTTTCCATTCACATCGCATGAAAAAAGTTGAGGCATATGCGAACGCTGAACAAACCAGATCTCTAAAGCTCATCAACAAAGAGTTGGCCAAAGACTGGGTTTTGAAACAGGCTGAAGACCGAACCGAGTCTCCTTCCGATTCAGAGGATGATGACCGGAGCGACGATGTGAGCCAAATTCGAGACGCCTTTGGAACCTCGCCGCCAGCACGAACCCCCGAAGAATCACCGGAAACAACGCTCGAAGAAACACTCGACGGAACACTCGACGGAACGCGCGAAGGAACAATCGTAGAATTATCCCACACAGCGTCCGAATCCTCCCAGATACCTTCGCTTGATGTGATGCCCAAACCGACTCCCAGTGTCGTGTCCCAGCCGACGACTGCATTAGCGCTCAACCGGTCAGACGATCGACGGTTCGAATCACTCGTCGAAGCTATTCAACTGGAACTTGAGCAAGCCGCCAAAGGCGATATATTCGGACACAATAAAGGAATGCAAAACGAATCTCATGCTGCTCCGTCCACTAATGTTCTGGATCGAGACTATCTCCTTGACCCCATTTTTTTACGTCAAATGGCAGAAGGAATCATCGAAGGCATAGACGAAGCATTGCAGGAAATTGAAAAGGGATCGACTCAAGTACCCACCCTTGATGAGATTGTCGTTTCCGGTCGCGTCGCAAAAATCCGAAAGTGACGAAGATGACTGATCCGACCGTAATTTCAAATCAAACAATCTGTATTCCAACGAATAGCACTTCGGAAACAGAAGCTCCGAACACATCGTCTTCCCCAGCGATACAATCGCTTAGAGGGCAAGTCGAGATGAGCTTGAACGCCGCGCATGCGTTTCAGAGTAAGCTGTCAGATGTCCCGGCGGCTTCCGCATCTGACGACCCCATTGCCGACTGGCGAAAAAAGGGTGAGTTTGCGGCATGTGAAACGGCGGATGTGGAGAGATATTTCAATTTATTTTCCCAGACACGGCGTGCCGCACAAAACGGCGCTGGTCGCGACCTATCCCCGGAAGAAACGATTGCCGATGCGTGGGAACATCGCAACGTCATGTCTGATCTGTCCAAACAGGAAGCGAAAGAGCGCGGAATTGCAGAAACCAGCATACACGCCCGCATGCAGAACGCTAAAATTGGCCCCGAATATCAAAAAACTTTCTTCGAAGATTTCGTCACGCGCGCAGGTCACGAGGCTGGTCCGGTTACGGATGATGACGAGGTTCTGTTCGACAGATGGCAACAGCTTGAACGTGGAACACTGTCCGAGGAAGCGTTTTTCGCCCCTCTCGAAAACCAATCCCGGGATGAAAAGGTTGCCTTCGCGGTGAATCTTGCCAGAGTCGTTGCTCGCCATCATTCGGAAAAACACGCGCCCGAGGAAGATCACAGCATCGGCCATCTCGAAGGGAACATTAAGTTCAAGGAAAAACTCGTCAAAAGCCCTCTTCTAACAAGCGTTGAAGAGAAAAATCATAGAGCGGAACTGCACGGCATGCGTGAGCTTTATACCGTGGAAACGAGCATTCTTGCGCATGAGGCCATTGGCAAAGGTACTGAGGTTCTTGAGAAACTGCTTGCACCGCCACCAGAGAACGAATGGGTCCAACCAAGTGAGAGGCTGTCGTGGAATCCCTGTGACGATTGGGACGATGTCGATTCTGTGTGTTCAACCTTCGAGAATGCCTGCACCGCTTACAATGCACAAGTGTCAGCACGAACAGGCGAGCTTAGGAAGCAGGAAAGACTTTTGAAGGACAGCGCATTGCCCCTTCTTGGCATGCCCATGGAATTGCGCGGTAACCACCTAGCGGAGAACTTCCGCACCCAGACGGCAGAGGCGGTCTTGGCAGAGAAGGGCTTAGCCACCCCCAAAACCATCGGCGAAAAAGCCATCTGGGGGGCTAAGGTTATCGGCGTTGGTCTGCTAACGGCCGCATCCCTCGGGTTTATGTGGATTTCCCCCAGGGTTCAGAACGCATTCGGCCCGCTGTTTAGCCGAGAGATGCGCGAGCAAATCGCTAATGAACACGCAGAGAAAGAGCAAATCGCGTTCCTTAGAGACCGCAATCATGCCTTGGCCAAGGATTGGGTCATTCGCCAATACAGCACACCCACCTCCGGAAATGATGCTCCCGATTCTGCGTCGCGAAACGACCCACACAGACTTTTAGCCGCCATTGCCAACCCACTTCTTGAGGGCGGCGAGAACGATTTCCTCGCACATGAAAGTCTCGTCAATGATGTGACCAATCAACTCTACCTCGCCGCCGGAAGCGATGTTTTGACGGCGAAAGAAGGGATCGCGAGCGTTTTCAACGTTTCGACGACGGACCCACGCGCACAATTGGAAAACCAAGCCTATCTAACCGACCAAGGTTATCTGAAACAGATCGCAAGAGGCATCGTTGATGGGATGGTCGAGGGCCTTCATCAGGTGACGCAAAACGATCAAACCCGGCACCAGCCATCCACAGTCCTGGAATCCATCACCCCTGAAACAGAAATGGGTACCGCGTAACGAAACAGCTGTCACGCTGTCGATATTTGTTTAGGAGATAAAATGACCACCATCCCCCCAAGCACCGCCGTAGATGTTTCGCAAGAAGTCACCCGCTTCGGACGCGAGCTAGGCATTGACCTGCAATTGGACGAAACCGGCAACTGCTATCTCGAACACCGCAATGGCCTTCGTATGGCCATCATGCTGACAGGCGACGACCAGATCGTCACGGCCGTCGCACTGTTTTCGGATGTCCACTTGACGGACTCGCAGGTCGGCGAAATTTTGACGGAGTTTAACTGGCTTGGCACCCGCGTTCATGGGGCCACGCTGTCATGGAACCCCGAGGCGCGGAATTTCCTGTTGTGGTACTCCCGCGATGCCAACGTCATCAAAACGGAGGATCTGGGCCGATTGCTGACAAGGCTTCTTTCGGCGGCCAATATGGTGAGACCTGAAATCGAGGACCGTATATCTAATGCGGGCAAAGGAACACTGGAAAAGCCTGCGGACACACACGCCCCTGTCAACTGGATGGCCCGGCGCGCTTAATAGTCTTGGGTTCGGCGAGCGCCCATCATTCCGCTCCGCTTTTTGTGAAAGGAGACTTGTGATGCGTACCAAAACCAAGATCCTTGCAGGCACGTTTGGTGTGGCTGTGATAGCGGGCGCAACACTGCAGGCGGAAACGGCGACGAAAAACGGTGCGGAATCGTTACCTTCTTTTCTTACCAACGGTGTCGCTTGCGATATTTCCCATACGGACTTTAATCCATCTGTCGGATTAGAAAGCCGGTACACCTGGCGATGCTCCGGTAACGAACGCAAACTCTCCGGCAACGGCGTACCGGATCATGTTGTCGGCCGTTTTCCCAATAGCAGCAACCCGAACGCCATATCGGAACAAAGAGTTTCAATCTCCATGCCGCTGACGCCCACCTTTGGCCAGCAAACCGCGCGCGTCAATCCCCGCAATGCCCGCGTTTACGCGTTAAACGGCGTTAAATTCGATCCAGGAACCGCCGGCGCATGCCCAAGCAGCGCCAAGAAAAAATCACATTGCTCGATCGCGCGGGGAAACGGTCCATGGCGTATCGAGGCCTTGGGCCAGAACGTCTTCGATTTCGGCGAAGACATGAACAATGCTCATGTTCAGCCCTCTGGCGAATATCATTACCACGGCATTCCGGAAGGGATCTTGGAGAACGCCGGAGTATCGGATACGAACAAAAAAATGTTGCTGGTCGGCTGGGCCGCCGACGGATTTCCGGTTTACGCGCGCTATTGCTTCGCTGACCCCATGGACGCCACGGGCGACCTCAAGGTCTGCGAAGGCAGCTATACGTTGGACAAGAAAGCCGATGAAGGACGCCCGTCCACAAGCTGGTTTCCACTTGGCACGTTCACGTCGGATTGGAGTTACACGGAAGGTGCAGGCGACTTGGACGAATGCAACGGCCGCATCGGCGTCACGCCCGAGTTTCCGGATGGCATCTATTACTACATGGCAACAGACAGCTACCCCTACTTCAGCCGATGCATCAAAGGCGTGTTCAACGCATCACGAAATTATCCAAGACACCCTCCCCCACATGGCCGGAGACCGTTTTGATGAAGGTCCGCCTACTCGTTAAGGTTTGCGCTATTCTGACGATGATGCCACTTGCCGTGCAGGCACATCTTCTCCACAAACAAGAAGCAACGCTGCGCTTAGAGGGAAAAAAAGCGTACCTGGCCGTTGCCGTTCCGGCTACCGCATTGTTGGAAGTCGATGACAATGCCGACGGCCGCCTTGCGCCTCAAGAAATTGCCGCGCATCAGGACAATATCGCCCATCAGTTCAAAAGCAGGTTCCGCATCACATCACCCGAAGGCAAGGGGACACTGGTTTTCGCCTGGGTTACCAACCCAGCGGACACCGCCTCTCCTCCTCATGATCACGACGGCTCGACGGGCTACGTGATCATTCTGGCTGGGGCAGAGTTTGACGTGCCGCCCACGCGCGTCACCATCGAAACCGACTTGTTCGGCGATGCGCCTGGCGAAAAGTCGCTAACTTTCCGGGCCCGGAGGGGCGATAAAGTCGAACGGGCCGAGTTACACCCGAATGCTCCGGTACATGAGTTCTTTGCTACACGTTAGAGCACTCTTGTGATTCTATGAAAACCAAAAGTGTCCTATAGCGTTTCCAGGTGAAGTGCCAATATCCGACATTGGCGGTTCACCGTCCGGAAACGCGCAAAACAAAGATTCTGGAGCCGTTTTGAGTTTCAATCAAAACCAAAACGGCTCTAGTTCGCGTCCTTCGGAGGCTGAGCGGATCCAGTCGCTCCCGTTGAACCTTGAGCCGGCTGAACCGGTGCTGCTTGAGGTGGCGCTGGTTGAGGCGGCACTGGTTGAGGCGGCACTGTTTGATTTGATGCTGGTGGGACCGGGTCTAGCTGGGGCGCATTTCGTGGCGGTACGCTCGGTGGAGCAACCTGCTGATTTTGGCCTTTGTTCTTATCTTTGTCTTCATTGTCGTCGTCATCGTGAAAAATAGAGGTGATGTCCCCTTTCAATATCAAGTCTACGATCTCCGCTAGGGAATCGAATGCATCGCTGTGACTTTGTAGGTCATTCTGCCAATGCTGATACGCAGCATTGTCGCCGGGAAAATCGTCTTCCGTGACAGCGGCAAGCTGTGCATTCATGCCTTTCAAGTCACCGAGGTGTTTCTTCAATTGCTGCAGCTCTTCGGCACCGGCCTTACTATCCATCGGCTGTTTTTTCGCCGGTTTCGATTTGTCTATCTCGCTGATGTCCTTCTTCAGCTCATCAAGCGCTCCGTGATACTTGTCAACATTGCCTTTGAGGGCCCTTCCTTCCGCCGAGTTATCATGAGCGAGGTCAGGCACTGTCAGCCGCTTGGTGACAGCCGACCAAACCCCTTTCAATTTCGGGCTTTCCTCCAGGAATTTGGGCGGCGCGTCCGGCGCCTTGACACCCGAACTTACAGAGCCGTCATCGCTGTTGTTTGGAACATTCGGTGCATGAGGGGCTATGCTGGCGGGATCAGGCCCCCCGGCATCATGGTTGCCACCGTCTGAAACCAGCCCCACAACATCATCTAAACCGTCGGCATACAGATTATTAGCGGCATTGTTACCGTTGTCACGCACGCCCCCCGCATCCACATCAGCAATGTCGTTTGCATCATCATTATCAAGCCCTTTAAGAAGAATATTTGGCCCGGGAACTATCGGTCCAGGTTCGTCTTCCACTAGATTTTCCCGGAAATCCGGATGATTAGGATCAAGCGACCCAGCGGGATCAATATGGGCGAGCATGGTCGTCAAGGATGCTGGCTGTATGTCATCGAGACTTGAGGTTGGGCCCCCGGTCTCCAGCTGGAGCTCATCAGACGCGAAAGGGTCCGTATCCGTCGCAAAGCTGACGGAGCTAAGTTTCTGCATGTGGTTCTCCACCGCCCCGGCATCCGGCAGCTTAGTCCCCGCGCCGTGAGACTGAAAGAGGGTATTCGCCCCCTTTGCGTCAGGGCCTTGAGCTGAGTTTGAATGAACGGATTTGTTTTTCTGCGCACCGCTAGCCACACTCTGCTGATCGCCGAGCGGTTGCTGGTCATTCGCGTACGAACTGGCCGGTAGCGTACCGCCATTATTCAAGACCGGATCTTGGGGCATAACCTACTCTCCTAATGCTCATATCAATCATCTGGGTCTCGGGGCTTATCCGGGAACATCACGACGAAGCCAGTGCTTCTGCCGGTCCAAGCTTCCTCTTGCATTGTTCGTTCTATGTAATTCGCAGGGCTGATTTTGGGCTGACAATTGTTCTTCGCATCGATGATGTAGCGTCTAGCATCGAGCAGTGTCCATTCACCGGTTTCGGCATTCTTGCGGAAGGCCACCCAATCTCTCCGTGTACGTCCCGTAAAGCGAGACGTTGTGTCGATTCCCACCAAGGCGAAATCGATACCGGCCTGGTTTTGTTTTTGCGACGCTTCTCTCAGCTCTTCTTCATATTTCGTATCAGGCAATTGCGGGCGATGAATTCCTTCCTTCGGCCATTGCTGCATTGCGATAGGCCGGCCTTCCCGTATCCTTACTCTGTCCTTGACCCGATAGCTGTGCGGATCGACGCTATCGGGGGAAACAAAGCTACGCCAGTTCTTGAATTCGTTGACCGTGTGTCCTGTTGGCCCTCCGTGCACCGCTCTATGCGCGTGATAAAGGCTGAGCGACCGGTTATGCTGCTTGTCCTGAAAATATGTCCCGTCTTCTGCAGGCCCGTCTGGCGTGTCTTCGCGGGCAAACTCAGCGTTGTACCCTAACCCATGGCGCCAGTGGGCACGGGCGTTCATGTAAGTCCCGACGCCGGTGAGCCAGGCCAGAGCCGCCCAGAAAGTATGCTCGTGCATCCATATGAAATACTTATCCACCCAGTCCATGGGCTTGTACGGTTTGTCCGCAACTACGTGGTCTGATCGTAGACTAATGTCATCCGCTGATGTTTCAGATAATTCTGTCAGCCAAACGGTACCGGATAAAGAGAGGCCCGCAACATCGCCGGCGGCGCCTCCGGCACCTGCCTTCACTGACGCCTTGTTGCTTGACTTTTTGAAAGGGGCCGTCCCCACATCGTCTTGCCGTGCACCCGGTGCTGTCTGAAACTCTGTTGGTCGCGAGTTACTCAAATACTCTTCAGTAGCAGGAGCGTTTAATGTGTTTGTCGCATGGTTTTGAATTTCTGCGCGGGTATTGGAAAATGGAGCAACTGCTTGTGGGTTTTCGCCCCCATGACCGGCCCCGCCCGGCTCCGAAAACAAGTTGTTCGGTTCAAAGCCAACGATTCCATTCGGATGGTCATTGGCAGCAGATGTCGAACTTGCAGCCTCAATGTGCCGCGTGGACCGGCCCGCCCCCTGTGCGTCGCCCTTGCGTTGTGTGGGTAAGGGCGGCGCCGGTGGCGTGTGGTCCAGACTGGTTTTTGGTGTCTCAGGCAAAGCGGTTTCCCTGTATCAAAACGTTTTGCCGGAGACCATCAATTCTGCAAACTGCGCAGATCATTCATTATGGTTTCGTATCTCCTTTGATCTTGGCCAACTGCGTCAAGCATGGACTTAACGCATCTCATTTTTTCACGAGAACTTTCATTAGTTCCGTCGTGAGAATCCTGTTTTTCTGCGTGAGATCTCACGAGATCTTCACGTTTGTTCCGCAATTGGCCAGCCAGTTCGACCAATTTGTTATAGCCTTCGGCCAATCGTCTGAAATCGCCGTCTAGGCTGATGATTTGTTGAGGGGGCCAGTTGTCCAACACATTTGATGCGTGGTCATTCATATTTCGCTCAGTCTCCTCCCGGCGGGTGACTAGATTGGCCAGCTCGTTATCGTCATCGAAAACACGCCGAAACTCTTGTTTCTGCTTCGCAATGGACGTTTTGAGGGACGCATTAAGATCGACAATTTCACGTTTCATACTTTCAGGAGTCGGAGCTTCCTGCCGTATGATGGGATCGCCATTTGAAAACGACACATCATTATCTTCAGGTATTGTGTAAAGATCTTCCTCTACAGCATCGTAAGGAAATACGATGGCGAAGCCGGTGGTGTCGTCAACCGAATTGTTCTCCGTGAACCTATTCGCGATGTAGTGTGTGGGGCTTACATTGGTCAGAGAGTTACCGTTCGGGTCTGAAGCAGATTGGCTGCCATCAAGCAATTTCCACTGCCAGTCTTCCGTATTATCGTCTCTGCCGAAAGCGACCCACTCTCTCTTTGTCTCTCCGGTCTCATGAGACGTCGTATCAATGCCCACGAGCGCGAAATCTGCACCCTCGAAATTTGGCTCCTCATCGATCCGATTGAGTAACTGTTCGTAGTTCAGGGATTTGCGCTCCGATTCTTCAATCGGATTTTTTGGCCAACCATACCCAACAATATTTCTATCGACCATTGCATAATGTAGCATTTGCGCTACGTCACTTGCTGTCGGTTCGCCATCCTTAGAGATGGCATAATCCGTGCGCAGTAAATTGAAGGCTCTTTCCGAGAAGGCTTCTAGCGAATGGCTGGCTTCTTCGCTTAATACGGTGTTGATCGCGTAGCGCAAGCTTTCCGGCCAGTGGTACTGCTTTTCCTGTTCTCTTTCATCTTCTATGAGTGAAACGGCCTGCCCATCGCTGACATATTCTCCGTTGCCGTGCTCGGATGTATCATCGTTTGGCGATAGGCCGTCCTGACGTGTGATAGCGTCGCTACCAGAAGCGGATCCATTGCTTTCTATCGGCGCACCTTGCCGGGGAACCTTAGCGATCGTTCCCAAGTCAAGCAGATTTTCGAAGAGACGATTTTCTGAATCAGCCGCTTCATCGTTCTTTGATTGAGCTGTGGCACTGACATCCTGGGCATCCTCAGCATAGTGAGTTGTCTCCGGGTACATAACTGTAAATCCGGTGATGTTGCTGAACCTATGCTTTTCCGCGAGTCTGTCTTCTATGTAGTCTGTTGGGCTTATTTTGAGCTGAAATTGTTTCTTCGAATCGAAAATGAAACTGCTTGCATCAAGCAGTGTCCATTGCTCGCCCTCCGGTTTGCTTAGGTCTTTGCGAAAAGCGACCCAATCTCTGTTGGTACGTCCGGTGACACGGGACGTCTTGTCGATGCCCACCAAAGCGAAATCGGCATCACTGAGTTTTAGATCCTCTTCAGCATCACTGAGTATGCTTCCACCCCGGCCGTTTGCCGCTTCATCGGAAAATTCACTTTTTTCTGGCTGCCATACGTACTTTTCAATTTTTCCGCGGCCCAAATCGGTTTCCAATTTCTCTCTGACGTTTTCGCTTCCCGTCTCAATAGAGACTCCGTCGACATTTGCTTTGCGCCAACTGTCCAAGTTGTCTTTAGTATATTGGTGCCGCACGCCAAATACTGCGTTGAGCGCATGGCGCAGACTTTGCGACCGGTCATGTTGTTTTTCCTGGAAAAATTGCCCATTTTCCGCCGGTCCACGTGTCTCCGGGGCACCGGTGATTGGCGTGTTTTTGCTCGCAAAATATGGATCAAATTTTCTCCCGTGATACCAGTGGGCCAAGCCATTCATGATAGTACCGACACCGGAAATCCAGGCGAGCGTTGCCCAGAATGTATGCTCGTGCATCCATATAAAATGCTTTTCCAACCAATCCAGAGACCTGTAATGCTTTTCCCGGGCTTCCGACGGTTGCAGATCAATATCGCTGGCCGTACTTTCAGTCGAATCGACCAATGAGACGATGCCGGAAAACGCATCCTCTACCAGATGGGTACCACCCTTGATAACCCGGAACTTCGTCGCTTGCGCCAGATCGTCTACCGCCTTACCGGTGTGTACATTCATCGGTTGGCCCTTTTCATTGTAAACGGCGCGCGTATCTGGGTCGTATTTGAACTTGCCGAAATCTGTTAGCAAGAACCCGTTTTCATAAAGAAACTCCATGAATGAATCGACCGAGACGTGAGATTTCCGGGTTTCCGACGCCCTCTGATTATCGATTTCGGTATGCGTTCCAGAATCATCAAATGACCGCTTGCCCCAATAGTTTTGAGGTGTTTTGACATCTATATCCCAATCCTCAACCTCATTGCTGGTGACGCTGACCCTTGGGTCGCCATTCAATGGCGAAAACGCTTGTAACGTTGTATCCCCGTCTTTTCGATTAACCGCACTGGGCGTGTCCGCCTCAATCGTCTCTAATACGCTGCCGCGCGTCTTCTGACCGCCAGGGCGCGCCACAGAATCCAACTTGGTGTTACTGAACTGTTCCTCTACGGAATGACTGCCGTTGTCATGGTCGGCTATTCCACCCTTAGACTCCGGCCGAAACGTGGATAAACCCGTGTGTTTACCGTGTGCATCGTATCCCGTATCAATGCTCTCTAACTTGAGCTTTTTGCCGGCTTTCTTCATTCCATTGTCTTTGGCAACAGGGACAGGTTTTTGTGCCACATTAGTGCCTGGTGTAGAGATTGGCTTTGAAGCCGCATCATTCGGTCCGGTCATCTGAAACTCTCCTTCACAAGCCGTATTCGCACACGGCGCTTAGCTGTTCTTTCCGTTGACTGCTAATTTAATCTTTGTACGAAGTTACGATGTTCGAGGTTGTTCGCATGGGCGGCCGCCGCTTCTAGCAACGACTCGACGATTGCCCCCAAACTGCGCTCGTCGATATTTTCCGCCTGAAGCACTGTGTAGGTGACCGCCGTGGACGTATCGGGAATGAGGCCAATGCGCTCACCGCGCAGAAACCAAGGCTGCAGGCCGGCGCTCAGCAGCCATGTGAGCGCTTCGCGATCGTCCGGATCTACATCGGCGATTTCGCACCCGATCCACAATGCCGGGGGGCTGTCCTCGATCAAACAGAAAGAAACCATCCTGCCATCGATCCGTAGATCGAGCCGGTCTCCACCGCCAAAATCCGGGTTCTCGAGACCAGCCCCGCTGCAGTAAGCGGTAATGACGTGTCTTGCTTGCGTCAGGGTCTCATTTGCGGTTTCGTCGAACATCGTTTTACCCGTAATTTTGGTTGTCTCAAAAGTGGAATTTGCGCCTTAAGCAAGCTGCCGCGCGGTAGGCTCACCCGGCGCTAGAATGTCGATCACATTCGCCGCGCAGGACGTTTCGCCCGCCAAAACGACGGCTTTGACAATCCATCGCTCGAGGGAAGACGGATCGTTTGGGTCCACCGGCAAAATGGTGGTGAGGTGCGCCCGCGTATCATTGTCGGGAACGATGATGGCGCAGGGCCGTTTCCAGTCCATATTGGTTTCGAGAAGCTCGCGCAGGCGCGGCATTTCAATATGGTCGGGGTCAGCAACCGGCGCCGAAAGCACCAGCAAGCCTAATGGCTCCAGGAATAAGAGTGTCGCCTCGCCGTCCTCGTAATAGGAAAACGCAACGCTGCTATTGTCATCGAGTTGCAACGACGCACCGATTTGTTCCGACAAATGCGCGAGCATCGCCTCTACATGGTTGCGTTTCAAAACAGGACGAATCCCGGAGGACTTCTCAGGGGTATTGGACATGGACAATCTATCTCCGTCACGCCATCGGCATCAGCGGTGGTTCAAAAATCAGTATTCAAAGGATTGCAGGAAGATCTGAACTTTGATGAAAAATAGGTATCCCCACAGTCTCATCCGTTTCCGGATGAAACCAAGGCGTGCGGCATCAGTATGGGTATTTTTCTCAATATCTGAGTTGATGACCGGTCAACCAAAGCCCTCATACATTTCCAGCTCAGTCAGAAGCCACTTAAGGTCTGACTTTTTCTGGAGCCCAACGAGGCGGTCGGGTTCCGTCGAATAGACTCGCCATTGAAGCTCTTCAAGCTGTCGACGCCGATCCGATTCCCGGCCGGTGGAATGACCGTGGATATCAACCTGCTGTAGTTCGATTGCACCGTTGAACGGATTATGGACCAGTGCGATGTATCTAGCGAACTCCGAAAATCTGCTGTCTTCCGGATAGTTCAAATCGGCAACCATGACATAAGGTGGAGCGGTTTCCATGTGGGACAGCAAATTCACGGAAAGACTATCTTCAAGATCCGAATTAAGACGGTCTTGATCCAAAAGAGATCCGACAAAATCAGCCAGCTCCGCCGGTGTTTGCTCTCTATTTACACCATTCAACAGCTTGTCCTTGAACGGATCGCTTTCGCTCACGTGAAGCGCGGGCAGCGCCACCGCCGAAAGCAGCGCTTTCTGATCTCCCACGGACAATTTTGCGTCAGTCATGCGCGCGCCCATATTTTGCAGTTCTTGCCTCAGCCACATAGAGGTTTGAGCCCGGTCTTCCCGCAAATGGGACGCCACATGGGCACGAAGCGCCGCCGGTGTTTGCGGCTCTGTTATGCCATTCAGCAGCTTATCCCTTAGGGGAGCAACTACGTTGACCTGCAGTGACGGCAGCACCTTGGTGAGCAATGCCCTTTGTTCCTCTACAGACATTTTTCCGGCTGCAAAGCGGGCGCCCGGTCCTTGGAGCGCTTGGGTCAACCACAAAGACGCTTGTGCCCGCTTATCCAAGGCGTCACGGAAAGCAACAGACATGTTTTTAGACGCAGTATGCGCGCTCGGTTCTTGGAAAGGCAGCGCCAATCGCAAAAATGCCTGGACCTGCTCTTCTAATATCCCCCGGTTTGGTCCCGATAAGGCGTTTTGTTTCACCACTTGGTATGCGCGGTCGGTGAGCTGCTGAACCGTTTCTTCTTTGAATTCGAACTCCCCCAGGTCTTCCAAACTCATGCCGCAATCGTTGAGCGCTTTGGAAACAAGCGTCCGGCCAAGTGCCGGCGAAATTAGCGTTGCCGCGGCTTCATTCTTGTCTACCTTCCAGACATCCGACAATTTTCCGGCATTCTCACCGGCGCCTGCCGCAAAAGGTGTCATATTGAACGCGTGGCGGTCCGCTCCCACGGGTATCAGATGATTCGTATGACCGCTTCTTTCAAAGTCAGCATAAGTATCAGCGTCTTGAATGAAAGCAACAGCAAGGTCACTGGCGAAATCGAGGGTATACGAATGAATATCGGATACGCTGATTTCGGTGTCTTCACTTACAGTGGGTGGCCCCATTCGGATATGATGCTTTGCACCAATATAGTTCTGCAATAGCCCGCCAGTGTTACCGCCTTCCTTTCGTGCCCATGGAGGAGGCGTGGATCGCCCATAATCAGCCTGGACGATGTTATCCGCGATCTTTTCATAGTCTGGGTGCATTACATGTTGGGCGGTGGGCTCGACCGCTTTGCTCATCACATAATCTCGAAACTTCTGGGGCAAGTGCCCATAGTCCTGCTCAAGCACTTCGCGGGCGGCATCCATAAAAACGCTGGCCGCTAGTTCCTGAAAGGCACGCGGGGTGTCAAGGCGGCGCCATTCCGCCCGGCTTCGTCCGTTGGCAGCATCGTAAAGCGCAAAACCCGGCGATTCCCGACCTTGATCGCCCTTGTCCGCCTCAAAAACGGTTTGAAGACGCACGCCTATTTTGTCTTCATATCGGACCTGGATGGCCCTGTTCATTTCACAAAAGAAAACCGTTTCTGGTGACAATTCCCTGCCCGGATCGTGCACCTGCCGATCGACTTTCGTAATAAAACGGCGATAGTCGATGTGCGGCGGCTTCCAACTAGGTTCGACACCCTTGACCCGGTTTGCAAACGGCACCCCTGTTTTCCAGGCAAGCAACTGCCGTTCGAAAAAAGCTCTCATCGAACTGTCTTTAAGGGGAGGAATTTCGCGCCACCCTTCCGACGGGTTCTCCATTGATGGATAATCCATAAGGGCGGCCCGCGCCATGTTGCGGAGTATCCCCGAAGAGGAATCGGTTTCAGCGAATTGGGCAACCGTGTACTCCCACGAACGCAAAAGCCGGTTGTCGAATGCCGCCTCAAATGCATCACAGCCAAGTTTTAGTCTTGCGCGCGCCGCATTCCGATCATCTGTTTTGAATTCGTGCCCGGACAAAAGCTCTTCCAGCTTCTCTTCGTAACGTTTCACTTCGTCTTCATCGTCACCGCGTCTTTGCGCATTCGCGAGTTCGGTTTGATAAACCTTGATTTCTTCGTCGGCGATCAGTCCGTCTAGTGTAATCTCATCGTGCGAAGCTCGTTCTCTTAGATACTTGACCACATCTTTCAAACCCGATGCACGTTCCTGTGAACTCGGCGCTTTATAAGGTTTGCTTTCCAGAAGCGCGTCCGGTCTCTCCTCCAACATACCGATTTCCCGCTCCAGCTCACGGACTTGTCCACGAGCCGTTTCACTGGCCAAACGGTTTTGCAGGCTAATTGCAACGACTTTCAGAACGACCCTGGCATTGACCGGTTGTGAGGAAAATCTAACCAACGCATTCTCGATAACATTCTCATAGTCTTCAGCCGGTATCCCCATCGCATTGAGCGCTGCTCTTATGCTCGGGACAGTATGGAGCGGAACCGGAATTTGAAGCTGCCTCTCGCCAACACCCGTTACCCTGCCTTCCCCGTCTAGCCAAAGGTGTGCTTCGAGTTCATTGCTTGGCGGGGTCCGGTTCATGAGCACCGTATGGCTTTCGCCGTTCACCGTAACCGTCAATGCGCCGGTTTCGATCAACTCTTTTACTTCCCGGAGCGCGCGTTCCGGATCACCATTCTGCACTTGGATCACCGCGGCCGTAGCAAAGCAAGAACCGACACCGGTCGCTTGCCGCAAAGGAGTGAGCAGCGCCCCCAGCGCCACTTGCCTCGAATGAATTGGGATCAATTCCTCTTCAGGTGCCAGGCCAAGTGTCGCGCGGACCATGCCGCCCGCTGGGTTCCCCCGGCCATGGGGCACATTAATCTCGTCGAGTGTTTGCCGGACGGCCGGATCGTCGCGCAGCAATGTCAATATACGGATCATATGATGCGTGTCCGGAGACAATATCCGCGTACCGGGGACTAAAGTGACCTCAAGATCGCCGGACTTCAGCAAATCGATAAGGGCGTTTGCCCGCTGGGGTGAAAACGCGCCCCTTGCGTCCAGGACGAGCTTGGCAAGCCCGGTGGCCAAATGATTCTGCTCGATTGTTTTGGGGATCCCAAGCGACAGGGCCTCCATCGCGGCGGCCTTTTCCTTTGCTTGCGCCGCTGTCATTTGGGCCAGAAGGGCCATGACGTTCGGCCGTCCACCCGTTTCCTCACGGGCGAGCAACGCCTTGGCAAGTGGCGAATCCATCGCGGCCAAACGCTCATAGTCCAGATGGCGTTCGGCATTGATTGTGCCCGCGCGGCAGAGGTCCGTGATACGGTGGTGAAGCGAAACAAGACCTTGCCGGGAAGACATGCTGCCGGCTTCGATATCGTCGCCCGCTAGAATCTTGTCCGCTTTCACATGAGCGTTGATGGCATCCATATGCTTGTATGTCATCGGAACGGCACGGTCGGTTCGGCTAAAACTTTCACCGAACACATCCTGGAAGATCTTAAGAGCACGCTCCTCATCAAGCTCTTCGACAACCATGTTCCAGACTTCCAGCCCGAACGCTTGGCGTTGGAATGCCTCAAATGAGTTTTCGTCGACCTCACCCGCACCGAGTGGATCCCGAAATACCTCGTGGGTCGCTGTATTGAATCGGATATACCCGTCTTTGTCGGACTGCGGTGTGAGAAAGTGCTGATAAACCTCGCTGAACCGATCGCCCCTGTCTAATTGTTGCTTGATTTGGTCAAGTTGAGCGGGCGCCAATAGAGTGCCCGGCGCCATACCGGCGCTAACATCAGCGTCACCGATCGCGCCGAACACGGTCCGCGCCACGCCCTCGCCGTAGTCCGTCTTGATCAGCTCGAACACTTTCGCACCGCTGATCCGCCGCCTGTCCGTCAACTTCGTCCGGTCGTAAAAGGTAGCGAAGTCTATTGCATCCTCCACTGGCTTGGACAATTGGGTCAAGCCAAGGTCTCCGATCGCCTTATCGATCCGCCCAAGATCACCGCGTGAGACACTGCTGTTCAGATCCCGCCAGCCAAACAAACTTGCCTTTTTGATGTGTCCAAACACCATGGCGCCGGCACCCAAGCCATATTGCCGGTCGATCGCGTCTTTTACCGCCTGCGCACCGGCAGCCCTTTGTTGTTGGCGCCGTTTGAGATTCCAAGTAATGCCATGTGTCCGGACCGTATGCGCATGAAGCTTCTTGTCGTCGGAATTAGGATCAATGCGCAGGGTATCGCCATCGGCGAACCAGTCGCCATCCTTATTGCCATATTCCGCTAGAATTTTGTCAAACGTGATCATGACAAGGACACTATCGTATGTATACTGATGTCATGGCGGGTTAAACACGGAAGGCCCCCGGCGCGGAACAAAGGACTTCTTCCGTTTCCTGACCGGCCTCGCCCCGGTCAAGGCCCGCACCGTCGGCGATCAGGCGCCGCCACGCCAAGGCCTTCGCAGCAAAACCACCGACGATGGCTGCGAAGGCTGTTCTATCAAGAGTGTCCAATTCTATTTCGGCGACCTGAACCACAGGCGCGTCCGGTGCCTCCAGCACCATACGGATACCCCCGGTTTCGCGCCACTGGGCATTGAACAGCATGAGAAATTCATACGTCTCGGCACGGCGGCTCCGGTCCGGCCGCGCCGTTTCAGCAGAAAGAGTCAACCGGCCATCCGCGACGCTATATTCCGCCAGCATTGCCAATTTTTCCTCAACGCCGAGCGTCCACGCAACACCATCCTCATGCTTAATGACCTCACTCAGGCCCAATGCCGGCTTGATAGCGGTCATCAGTGTATTGATTGACTCCACGCTTGGAGGCATATCGCTCATCCCCAGCGGATTGCCCGGCGCACCTGGGTTCGGCTCTGCCATCAACGAATCCGGATATTTTTCCACCCACCAACCTTGGTGTATCGGCATGTAAAATCAGTTGAGGCTGCTTGCCTCAAAGTCTCACTGAACACATTGGAATTCGCTCCCTATCTAGCGCAGATTAAATCCGGCTTTGCCCCAAATTCTTCTGGAGGAGGCCGCCAGCCGCCCTCTAAATATGCAATCATCTTGCACCAAAGTCTCAAATGAAGGCCACTGCACATCTTCCGGAAGCCCAATAAAAACCTGATATAGAAGAAGATACGTAAACGGATCTTAGTATTTCCTATACGGATGACTGAGACACTGTTGATGATCGTAACAGCAAAAACCTTACATCCGACTCTGCGTCGCAAGGTTTGATCACAGCAATGCGCAAACTTGAGTAAAGGAGGCAGCGATGCCCGGCAACAATATTGGCGGACTGATGGACCGAATGATTGACCCGTCGCAGAACCAGCCGATTGAGTCACCCAAAACGGTATCAAAGGGCCTGTCGTTTACGGAGACGGCAAAACAGCTACATACCTTGTTTGCGAAAGAGGGCTCCAGCGGCGCGATACGCCTCAAAGACGGGGAGTTCCATGTCAAAGGCAAATTTGGCCTCTCTTCGGAACTCTGGGACAAGCACGTCGGCTCAGAGGACCAGTTAAAAATACGCCACGACAAGTTCCACAATGCAGCACAGGAACTGTCGGACGCTATCGACCGCGAATATGGCGACTTGATGGTTGGCGACAAGAAGATGAGTGAGTACGTCCTCGGCGATTTTCTACAATCAGATGGCATTCACCGACTGACCGAAGCAGACCTGACGACATTGGAGAACAAAGTCCTCACTGGATTGAATATTGCCTACGACACGGCGGTAAGCAAAGGCGACAGTGCGACAATGGATCTGCTGAGCGACCGTGTACGCGTTTTGGGCGCTGCGGAATTCCAGCCGGAGAGTTCGCAGGATGCACAGAGCAGCAGCGGCTGGCGCCGGCGCGTAGTAGAATACCGGCTTTTACGAGACGCGGTCGCATCCGAGCTGAGAAATATGCCAGATCATGCTCAGCAGGCAGAACAGTCTGGTGCAAACCCAGATCGACTGAGCGAAGGCCTGTTGGAGCAAGCAGACAGTATTCTTTTGGAAACGGGCACTTTGCATTTGGGCCTTACGAAAAGGTCCGTCGATAAGGTTTTGACTTACTTGCAGAACAATACCGAGCTTGCACCCAACTCTGAGAAAGCCGATACGTCACGCTTTAGCGCCGTGGCATCATTGCACGACAAAGTGACTATGAACGAAAACATTGCGGCCACAACCGCCAACCTAAAGGGATACTTTGAGAAGGTTGAGAATACGGTCCACACGCAAATGGAAAACAGGGATTATCTCGGCACAAAGCCAGAAGAGATGTTGAACTCCCTGACGGAAATGAAAGGCCTGATCGAGACGCTTGAGAGCAGCGTAATGCAGGGAACCATCAACGACCCAAAGGTGGCTCAGGATCTTGCGAACCGGATAAATGAGAGCGCATTGAGACTCAGTAACGCGCATGAACCGGAAGACATCGGAACTTATTGGGACGATGAGTACTACGAACCAGAGAATCTCAGAAACCGGATAATAGACGTATCATCACCTATTAGTGGCGTTCAGTTGTTTGCGCGCGCGTTCGCCAAGAATGTGGCGGACGTATCGGACGACGTCGGCATGGCGCCAGAGGCCGCCGACCTGCCGGCTTCCGAAGCTGCCTCCACCGCTTCAGAGGCAATGGCCCCCCTTCGGCAAGAAATGCTGTTTGAATTCTTCGGCGATGGCGCACCAATGTCGATCCGATTGGAAAAATCGGATTTCATTTATCGGAACAATGCGGACCAAAATGACGGCGTGCTATCGGCAAGCACAGAGGACATGGAAACGTATCATCAACAACTAGACAATGTGAGAAAGGCTTTCGATAGCTGCTTAGCTGAAGACACATTGGAAAACGTGGAAAACTTACGGTCGGCCCTTAAAGAAACGACCAGCATGTCAGGCCGCCTAATGCTTCATCAAGTAAAGTATGGCCCGGAAAAATTTGGAGGCCGGGATGGGACACTAGACCTTTTGAAGGAGCAAAGCACCGGCCTGGTATCGCTTTCCATCGCGGCCGAACAAGCGCGGGGCAATTTCTTGAACAGCGAGGCGCCCGCACAGGGGGTGGTGTTGGATGATCAGTATCCGGAGTCAAGTATAGATTCCCGGTCGATACCCCAGGATCTACCGGACCTTCCCGAAAACTCGGTCAGTGGCATGGGGGGCGACATTGTTCCACCGAACGACTCGAACGGTATTGGGGGCGATTTCTCCCTGCAAGGCGACGCCGCAAATGCATCGGGCCTTCCGCCGAGACCACGCTCCGATAGCGAGGTTAGTGACGTAGACGACGTTTTTGGTCCGCCGGAAGACGACGTGGAGGACGTTTTTGGTCCGCCACCTCCAGGCACAACTGCCACGCCGGGCTTCGGAACGCCTGGGGAAGCCATTACACCGGGCGGGAACGGTGCATTTGAGACGGTGATGTCACCTCAAGAGCTCGCAATGAACGGCCTGGGTGCCGGTGACCTTGAGAGCAAATATGGAACAGTCGAAGAAGCCGCGGATGCCCTCTACAACGAGGTTGAAGACCGCAGTGACCTTTTGGACGAATTACTTGAAGACGAAATGGCTTTTGCCGAAAACCCCGATCTCAAAGGTCAATTGGAAAGAGGGAACAAAGAACTTTCCTCCCTCCTAGGGAAGCTCACTGCACTGAGGGAGAAAAAGGAGCCCGAAGCTTGGCAGGAGGCCAATGCACTCCAAAACGAATTCGATACCATAAGTGAAAGAATGCTGAATGGTGCCACCACTGAAGTTAGTCAAAAACTGGGCCTCGTGGATTCAAATGATTTATCAGACGATCTTACATCGGACGACAACAGCGTCATAGCAGGTCTGGAAGTAAGAGACGGCAATTCAACGACGGCAGGAGGCCCCCAATCGGCATCGGAATCGCAAGGCGGAGATTCAACGAGCGATCTTGATGATCATGTGGCACAGCAAAGACAAATGCATCACCGTCAATCGCTCGCGTAGGCAAGTATTGGCCTCTTCATTCTGTAGGGGAATTACTTTACTTTCGCCCAGCTTCAATTGAACGTGACGCCGGGCTTGGCAAAACGTGCGAGACGGAACTTTATCCCCCCCGGTGCTCCCGCGCTCTCGCACGCTCCAGCCATCGGGCAGCCAATTGATGGTTCTGCACAACCCCGTCACCTTGCCCATAGATACGGTGAAGCCGATAGCAAGCGTCAACATGCCCCTTCACCGCCGCACCCTCATACCACTCGACAGCGAGGGCCATGTTGTCCGGGGCCTTTTCCCGCCATTCCTCGTAAGTCTGAGCCACCATATATTTGAGGTTTGCCGGACCATTGATAGCCACATGTGTTAGTGGGCCAAGTCCTGGTGGTACGGGCTCATCTCCGGTCTTGCCGCTCTGTTCAATGGCGCGCAGATAGTAATCTATGGCGACCCATCGATCGTCCTCCGAGGTGGTTCGATTGCTGTAAAACCCCCACCCGCCAAAGGCCCTAAATCCGAGCGGCCCCCTTTCGACCCGCCGCCCGATACAGCAAAGAGCATCGCAAATCGCCGGCTGATCGGGGCAGTGCCAGCTTGCAGCCTCGGCCATATCGGCATCGACCGGGTCTAATCCAAGTCTGTAGAATTCACCGATTGTAAAGCAGAGGGCGGGCTCCCCATTCTGCTTGAGATGCTCCAACGCCGCTAAGGCCTTATCGTGCCCCTGCACCGCAGCTTGCAACAATAGCTGCGCGAGCAAATCAACGCCAAAACGGCCATTTCGTTCAGTGTAGATTTTATAGAGGGCAAAATTCAAATGCGGATCTTTTGCTCGAACCAGCCGTTCAAGTCGATCACGTGCATCCGCATGCTTGTTGAGTGCCGCATGCACCAGGTTTTCAGAGGCTTTGTCCGGATCCCGCCCAATGCCATCAGCGCCTTGACTGTATAGTTTATAGAGTTCGAACGGCACCGTCTTTTGGCGGTCCTGACCGCTGCTCCGCAAGCGCGTCATTTCGCGTTGCGCGAAACGATGCCCTTGCTGGTCGGCCCGCACCAGCCAATACAGCGCCTGCTGAATATCTTGCGGAACATCATGATACATGTTGTTCAAAACCCCAAGGCGGTATTGCGCTCCGGCATCGCCCCCTTGCGCCGCCCGGTCATAAAAAAACGCCGCCTCTTTATGATCCCGCGCAATCCCATATGCACCATGGTAGTATGCCTCGCCAATGGCAAATTGGAGCGCTGGCTCACCATTGTTCGCTTTAAGACGCTCTAATTCGGTGCGGGCAACCTCCGATCCCTTCTGAGCAGACCGCACGATCCAATCGGCAGCCACGGCAGTATCAGGTTCGATGCCATCTCCGCCGGTGCGATAAATCTGCCCAAGGGCACATTGCACAGCGGGATCGGCATTGTGTTTGGCCCACGACAAATAATCACATGCTGCTTTCAAGCCCCCCTGAGCGGCCCGCACAAGCCATGCGGCAGCTTCACTAAAGTCCGGATTGTCCTTGTACCCCACGCCGATGCCGAATGCTTTACTCAGAGCAAATTGCAAGTCTGCCGGACCATCGTGCGCAATAACGGTCAATTCGGCCTGGACGTTTTCGTCCCCTCGCCGTAAAGACCGCACGAGATGGAACGCCCTTTCGGACGCCTGCCGCTGGGAGTGGCCTTCGGCCTTAGAATAGATCTTCTTAAGATCCGTGTGAGTGATCCGATGTCTCGGTTTGCATTGCCAGTCGGCATCGGGCTTAAAGAGCTTCGATGTATCATTGCCCGTAAATGCTGCCCCAAGCGCTCCACGAATAGCCACTATGCGGTTGGCGATTTTCGCGAGCGCGGCGTCGTCAATCTTGTTGAAGCTGAACCCAGCGTCTGTGGCGCAATCCTTCATCAATCGGTTGCCCAAGGTCTCATCGGCAAAAAACGGTCTTCGAGTGACGACAATGTCCTTGCCGCCAAACTGAGCGTCGATCAGTTTGGCTACCTCGTCCCGTGCCCTCAGGCGGCTGATTTGCCGCCTAAACCAAGACCAGCGCCGGGAGCCGAAATCAAGGAACGTACCCCGATTGAAAACCCAATTGCGGCTGAATATAAGTTCAGCGTCTTCGGGTGCCTGACCGGTTTCGGCGGCCTGGTCTTTGGGGCCGCCGCTCTCTCGCAGGTATTGCCGGAACTGCCGTTGTGTATTGCCAGGCGCAATCCTGGTGCTGTTTCCGCTCGGCATCGTCGTCCTACATATCCAACTGGCTTTCGCGTGTTAACAGCCGCTAAACCACAGTGCCATTACCGGCAACGTTCAGTATCAACGACACATATTAGGAATCCATCTCGAAACCTTGCGCCACAGTCTCGCCGGGTTAATCTGACCGTTCCGAATCTCGGCCTAATAACCGTCAAAGGATTCCGGCAATAGAGCATGAAAACGGCTCATATCAGCCTGGGTCTTCTCAGCTATGGAGAGGGCTTCTCTGTCAATATCAATTAGCAGCGATACGGCCCGCGCCTCGGACTCCCTTCCCGCTTCCGAACACCTTTTTTGCTCCGACGATTTCTGTGCAATCGATCTTTTGACGACAGAAATATCCAATATGTATTGGTCGAGAATGGTTTTGAGACGGCCCTTGTACTCTCTTATGTCTGCTTGATTTTCCGGCGCAAAATTTCCACAGGCATTGATCGTCTCATTCATCAATTGCGAAATCTTCCCAAGTGGATCAGGTTTGTTTCTGGCGACATTATCCAATACCGCGGAAACCTCTGGATGGGATCTGGCGTATTCGATGAAGTCTTCTTGTCTGAGAACGGCCTCACAGTGTTTTACGTGATTTATCCACATATTTTCTGTAGACAAATGATCGTCCAATATTTGTTCCATTTCGTTGAGGATATGCTGCGCCGCCAGCTGCGGATTGCCTGGCCGCGGGACTAGCGCGGAAGGCCCCGGCGCGGCGATGTCATCAAAGGACCGCGGCGCTGGGTCGGCGGCAGCCGCTTCAGAACCATCGAAGGACGTGGCAAGCAGCGAATACCGCCCTTCATCATAATTTCCGGACAAAAGTGTGTGAGCCCGGTGCAGATAAACAATCTTCTCGCGGGCAATTTCCAAAATGTCTTTCGTTAAATCGATCGATAGGGTTAAAGCTCTTGCCTCTGAGGGTCGGCCTTCCGCCTCAGCACGCTCCTTCATCTCGGTATCTATGCGTACCGCCTCCTCATTCCCGCGGATTACTTCCTCACCCTGCTCAATCTGCTGTTTTAGATAGCGAGAAAAGTACTTCCGCGCATCATCAGATGCGCTCGTAATGCGATAGATACTCGTCAGCCTATCGATATCACGCGACATAGCGTCGTGAATGTAAAGCGATCGGCGGATGATCCCACTCAGTAACTCCGCCGTTCCATTGTGTGTCTTTAGATGCTGCATAGCCTTTTTGTCACCGGCGATTTTCCTGGCCTTTATGACGAGGCGTTCCGTATTCTTTCTGGCCGCCTTGTGATCTTTTGCTAACTCCTTCAACTGACGAATAACGTGGACGTGCGATGACTCCGGATTTCTGGCCGGCGTAGGAACGAAGGCAACAGCTTGATCAAGAGGCCCTTTTACGGGCGTCACACCAAAGCCCGTTTCCAAACCGTCCGGAACGGACAGAATTTTCGGGGACGCAACAGCTTCGATGGCCGGTTGACCATACGCGTTGATGTATGAACTGACCATATTCGATGCCTCCTCGGACATTTCGGAAGCTTCTTCCCAATCATCGCGGAAAGCCACAGGAGCCGGCTGGTCGTCAACATTGGCGCGCGAATAAAGGCACCTCAATTTGTCTCTGGGTATTGTGTATGTTGTTCGATTATTGGAACTACCGGTCGGTTCAAAAGCGCTATCTGAGTTCTGAAGTTCCTGGCGCAGCACACGTAACCGTCTCGCGATCTTCTCGAGCGCAGCATCGTCAATCTTGTTGAAGCTGAAACCGGCATCCGTGGCACAATCCTTCATTACCCGGTTGCCCAAGGTCTCGTTCGGAAGAAATTTTCCTCTGGCGACAAGGATGTGCTGACCTTCAAACTCAGCATTGATCAGTTTGGCCACCTCGTCCCGTACCCGCAAGCGGCTGATTTGCCGCCCAATCCAGGACCAGTGCCGGGATCCGAAATCAAGAGACGTACCCTGATTAAAAAACCAGTTGCGGCTGAAGAGAAGTTCATGACCGTCAGGAGCCCGCCGGTTCCTGGCACTCTGACTTTCCGGCGCGCCGCGCTCGCTCAGATATTGCCGGAACTGTTGCTGGGTATTGTTAGGCGCAATCCTATCACTGTCTCCGCCCGGCATGGCGTCTTATCCTCACCTGAACTCCAATTGTTAACGGCTGGTAAACAGCATCGCCATACCAACAGGGTTCAGTATCAAGAATTCTTATTAGAAAAATATCTCAGAACGTTGCGCCACAGTCTCATCAGGCGTTCGTCAATCGTTCCCGACTCAAGAGTCATCCACGTCACTGGACCTGGTGCATGTGTAGTCTAACGTGTCGCTCTCTGCGCGTGCACGGACGATTTGACCGTTCTGCAATATCAGCAAGTATCTTTTTGAACGCGCCCCCAGAAAGGACTCCCTGTTTTCCAGCGTAAGTCCCAGCGCTTTGCAAAACTCTAGATTCCCATCGGAAAGAAAGGTCAGTGTGTCGTTTGGATCAACCTCTTTGCGCCAACGGTCGACCACGAAGGGATCATTGGCAACAACACAGAACAACCGTTCGTAACCCGATGCGGACAATTGTCCCGCATTGCGTATGAAGTCCGGAATGTGCTTCTTGGTGCAGGTCGGCGTGAAGGCGCCGGGGATGCCGATCACCACTGATTTGCCATCGCCAAAAACGTCGCTCGCGGAGAGCACCTCAAATCCATCATGCGTGATCCGCGCCAAAGGCACGTCGGGAATATGGCTGCCATTGATGATTTGCGTGGGTCCAACCATTTTCAAGTCCATCACGATGAGAAGCGATGTGTATTGTGAACGGAAAACGTTAATTTTCGACGATCAATACAACCAAGCAGGCCCTTTTGACTTTGCAATAGCCTGCCTCCCTTCGCCGGGCGCTCCCTGACGATTACACCTCAAGCTTCAGAGTCCGGACGGCGTCTTCTGCTTCATTGAGGTGTCGATGCTCTATGCTGGAGGAAAATGTTCTAGTTCACTGCGTGAGATGCAAAGACAGCTTAAACTAGGTGCTATTGGCAACAAGGTTGGAGCAAAATAGTGGCTCAGTCTTTCTCGCGCGCGGAATGGCAAAAGATAAATGACTTTCTCGACCAGGAAAGCAATGCGGCCACATATGGGATCCCGCAAAGACGAAACGGCTCGGTGGTTTTTGCAAGCTGGAACATTCGTAAGTTCGGAGCGCTTAGAGATGACGACGGCAAGCTAAAGAAAAGTTCAGGCGCCACAGACATGATTGAGCGATTTTGCAGGCCGTGCGACCTCATCGCAATTCAAGAAGTACAAGACAACACAGAAGCGCTTTTTGACCTTCTAGACCGCCTCAATTCAGGCGATGAAGATTTCGACCTGATCATGAGCGATGTAACCGGCAAGGCTCCAGGCTACGACGGCATGGCCGAAAGAAGCGCATTTCTATTCAATACAAGAAAGATAAGACTTGGACAGGTTGCATCGGATTTGTCTTTGGACCGAAAAGCGGTCCTCACCAACATACGCAATGCTTACTCAACGGCGCTGGCCGCCGAACTGCCTTCAGAAGACGACGCGGGTTTTCTGGAAAAAGCGTTGAACTGGATCACCGATATTCCGCGCTTGGCAAATGTCCGTATCAAGACGTTCGTCCAATTCATTCGATCACCGCACCTGGTCGAATTTGTCGTCGAGGGGCCCAATGGCCAGTATGATATTCATTGCATAAATGCTCACCTTGTTTCCGGGTCGAGCAAGACAGAACGTGCAAACGAATTCTTCGCTCTGTTGGAATGGCTTTTGTTGCAGAGCCCTAAAACCGTCGTTGAAAAGCGCAAAATCGTCATGATCCTCGCCGACCTAAATCTGGACTTTAAGAGCAATGCCGATAAGCGGCGCCGAGGGATCGAGAAATACATCACGGACCTGAACAAGACGCGCAAAATAGAAGCCAAAGTTAATTTTCCGTTTCTGGATGGCCCGTTCTTCACCAATGCCAGGGGCACACAGACCTATGATCATATAGCATTCATTGCCCTGGATGACCGCTGGCCGCGTGGCCGCCACAACCCGCTGGCCGGTCAACTTGGCGCAGACGAATTTGAATATGATATGTTCAATTTCACAAAAGCATTTGTTGACGCGGGCCCCGGTGCAAAATCCGATGGTTCGCCCGATTTCGACAAATATTCACATGATTTTTCCGATCACATGCCTATTTGGCTGCGCATGCCTTTGCCCAATAGCGGCCAGCACCGCTTCACGATAGACGAGTAAATCGCCGCGCTGGGTTAAGCCCCTCGTCACGCTTCTTGAACGGTTGCGAGTTCACCCACCCCATCCAGTTGCCGAAGGCGGTGGGCGAGATCTTCCAGATCGATCGGTTTCGCCACATAATCGCTAAAGCCCGCTTCAAGCAAGCGGCTGCGCTGACCCGAAGAAAATCTTGATTGAACTGGACAGCGGCCAATCCTTGGCCGCACGGTTTGAACAGATGGATCTCAACTTTGTGACCGCCGCCCTGCTGCGCATGTGCCGCGTTCACGACATTCCGATCGAACAGAGAGATTAGGTGAGTGTAGAATGCCGGAACAACAAAATCTGCCTTAGAGCGGCAGTGTGGAGTGTCGTGAATTCACGCCAAAATATGATATAATTCTGGGAGAGGGAGGCGCTGATGGAGTAGCACCATGGCGCCGAAAACAATCAAATGTTGTCGCCGCAAACTTGATTTGGGGCTCATAACCAGCGCTGCCGCTATTCCGCATTGCAGGTTGTCCCTCGAAAGACGCATCAACCTGACTTACAAGGGCTGCGGTGTATGGCGCCCAAGCGCGCGCCATTCCGGCGCTCATTGGAATGGCGGTGTTATTTGTCGGCCTAGCCACCCATTCCCCCGCCGAACCACCCGGATACGGTACCCGCAAGCGTTTCCAGGCGAAGTGGACTTCCGGTTCGCCGTCCGGAAACGCAACAAAAGAACGGTGCGACTGTTTCTGAAAGAAACAGGTCGCACTGGGTGGTTGGCCAAAGTCAGATTCGGGGGGAGTGGGAAGGGGATTCTTACAAAAAATTGGATGAACCCCATGCGCCCATGGTTACGCCCGGGCATAGACGGACAAGCAAGACGTCATTTCACCGGTCTCCTCAGGAGCAGCCCCCCTACCAATCGGACCGTGACCGCCGTTACCGGCTGTATTAAAATTGAGTCGATGACAGAGCCCTCTTTGGCCGGACCCGTCGCGGGGACCGATCCGGCTAAGGCGCAAGCCAATTCCCGCCCCTGGTCCGTCTGCATTGTCGTGGAACTGGACAATATCCGCACGTCTGCAAAGTCGCGCGCACAGAAACTGTTTCAATCACTCCGCCATCAGGTCGAAAACCTGTCTGCCGCTGAAATAGAGGCGATTGATCTCAATGTAGTGCATGACCCGGATCATGTGCCTACGAATGAAGTCGAGGCGTTTCTCGCCAATGCGCAGATCAGGCAATGGGCCTGGGGCACAGTAACCATTATTCCGGCAACGGGTGCCCGCTATTATGATCAGAAGAATATTGGCGCGGCGGCCTGCACTGCAGACATTGTGGTCTTCCTCGACAGCGATCTGGATATTGACGATGGCTGGCTCAGAAACATCCTAAGCCCCTTCCAGGATCCAGCCATCCACTTCATCTGCGGAGAGACCCGTTTCGAAACGAAATCTTTCTATGAAAAGTCGTTCGCCCTTCTGTATGAAACCTTCCCCATCAAGGAACGTCCCGCGGGCGGGCTGATCGAACAACCGTATTTCCTGGCAAATTCGGTTGCTTATCGAACCAGCACCTTCGGAAAAACCATTTTTCCAAAGGGCGAGACCTTCCGTGGCCAGTGCCACACGGCCTCGATCAATATACGCGATGCAGGCCACCATATCTTCATGCAGACGGAAGCAAAAGCTAGGCACCCGGCCCCCAACGGTCCGGGACACTTCTTCGCGAGGGCATTGGTTGCCGGGCACGACGAAATGGTTCATATCAAGTCCCTAAATGACGGCAGTATCATGGGATGGCTCAAAGCCTCTCCAATCGGGGCAAGTTGGAGGCTGCTTAAATCCCTGGTCATGGCTTGGGGGCGGTGCATTGAGTGCCGTAAAGTGGTCGACCTGCCTGTTTGGCACGTGCCCGCCGCGATGGGGATCGCTGCTGTATATTATGGGGTCAGTTTCTTAAGCGAGCTTGTGACCTTCTTTGATGCGCGCCTCATTCGGCAGGTGGCAACCCACTAGTTTCGCAGCCCGTGTATTGGAGCAATGCGTTTTGGACCTCTCAATCATCATCGCAACTCACAACAGGGCGCCATTGGCAGCGGCCTGTTTGGACGCGTTGATGCCACAGACGACCGGAAAGAATGTGGAGGTCATTGTCATCGACAGTGCCAGCACGCCGGATCATCGCAGCAAGCTGAAGGACTCAATCGGCAAGCTTCAAGAAGACAGCGCCATACGCCTTCACTTCATCACTCTTGAAGAACCTGGCGTCGCCAAGGCAAGAAACGCCGGGGTCGCCCGCGCCGCCAGCGATTGGATCGCAACCTTGGATGACGAGGCGATGGCCAGCGAACAATGGCTCGAAGGCGCGTTGGGGGCGATTGCGGCCGCATCCCCTGAAACAGGGATTATCCAAGGGCGGATTAATCCAAGATGGCCGGACACACACCCCGACAAAATTGGCCCAAGGTGGCGCCGTTTCTTGTCGCTCATTCAATTCGACGGCGAATTCGAGTTCACCGACAAGCCCGTATGTTCCGGTGCCAATATGCTGATACGGGCCGGGACCTTGAGGTCTGTCGGCGGATATAACGAGAACTACGGACGCGTGGGGTCAAACCTAGCCTCGGGGATCGATACGATCTTAGCTGTTGGCGTTCGCAAGGCCGGCATGCGCATCTGCTATTCGGACCGCTTTCCGGTAGAACATGTGATTCTGGAAGAACGCCTCCATGTAGATTGGATTCGCAGGCGATCGAAAATGGACGGGCATGCGGTCGGCCGTGTACTGATGGAAGGTCGGAATTTTCCGCACGTCGTCTTCCAATTCCTAAAGTCTCTCTTCTCAATTGGCGTGTTCTCAAGCCTGTTGCTGTTCTCCCGCAACAATCATGAAATGCTCATCAGGCGGGACGTCAATATCGGCCTGCTTTCAGAGATTCTACAAGCAGGCCGCAATCAGAAGGAAGCTCCCTAAGTGGCCGCGCCCTTTTATGATGTCGCCATTGTCGGCATGGGCATTGTGGGCCTCGCTCACGCCTACTGGAGCGCGCGCGCAGGTAAGCGGGTTATTGTGTTTGACCGGGACGCACGAGCGACCGGCGCTTCCATCCGGAATTTTGGTTTCGTCACCGTGACGGGGCAATCTGCGCACGAAATGTGGCACTTGGCCAGGCGCAGCCGTGACGTGTGGGCATCCATCGCCCCTGCCCTTAGCACGCCAATACAGCATTACGGATTATGCGTCACCGCCCAACGGGAAGAAGCGGCAGCCATACTCAAGGCCTTCGCGGAAACGGATATGGGCGCTCAATGCGAATTACTTGAAGCTGGCGAGGTACGCAAGCGCTATCCCGGCCTGCTCCTCGGTGAGGCGAAACTCTGCATGCTAAGCCCCTATGAATTGCGGGTGGAGGCGCCTGAAGCTTTGCCCGCCTTGAGCACCTATCTGCAAAAGGAGTGGGACGTCACCATCCAGAACCAAACCTCGGTTCATGGGGTAACAGACAGCGGCGTCGAAACGTCCGCTGGATTTTTCGACGCAGAGCATACGATTGTTTGTCCGGGAGCTGATTTTTCCACACTCTATTCCGAACGTATGCGCGCCCGGCATCTCCAGAAGTGTAAGCTGCAAATGCTGCGCCTGGCGGATCCAGGTTTTCGCTTGCCATTCGCGCTCCAATCCGACCTCAGCCTGGTGCGCTATGAGGGGTATGCCAACCTCACACAGGCGGAGCCTCTGCTAAAGCTGCTTAGACAAGAGCAGCCGGACCATCTTGCGCGGGGCATACATCTCATCGTGGTTCAGAATGCGGATGGTAGTTTGGTTGTGGGCGACAGCCACCATTATTCCGATGCCCCTACTCCATTTTACGATACGGAAACCGAAGCCCTTATTCTGGGCGAGTTTGAACGCATGATGGGAACAGACGCACCGCCTGTCATAGAACGCTGGACGGGCGTTTACCCTTATGGGGAACAGCCTTATTTTGTCGATGCGCCATCGGAGAAAACGCGCCTGGTAGCTGTAACCTGCGGGGCTGGCATGTCGACGGCTTTTGCCATTGCCGAAAACACCGTACACGACCTTTTGAGGACATCAGAATGATCAAAGCTTTCATCTTCGATTGGGCGGGCACCATGGTGGACTTCGGGTGCATGGTTCCCACGCGCGCCATGCAGCGGGCCTTCAGCGATGTGGGCATGACGGTCTCCGATGCCCAAATTCGCCAGGACATGGGCAAAGCGAAACATGCCCATATCGAGGCTATATTGTCGGTCCCCTCTATTGATCAGGCTTGGAAAGATCATCACGGCCGAGCTTGGACCGGTACAGACATCGACAATTTACTTAGCGCAATGGAAAAGCACACCAGATCGGAAGCCGTGGCCAGCGCGGTCCCAATTCCAGGCGCACTTGAGCTTGTGGACTTGCTGCGGCAGCAAGATATCAAAGTGGGGTCCACCACCGGATACACCAAATCCATAATGGACGCCGTGGTGCCTGAAGCCGCCCGCAATGGATACGCGCCCGATGTGATGATCTGCGCGGACGATGTGCCTGTGGGCCGGCCCGCCCCTTTCATGATTTGGCAAGCTCTTGAGAAAATGGGTGTGTGGCCCGCCGCCGCCTGTGTCAAAGTTGATGATGCGCCGGTCGGCATCGCCGCCGGGCGAAACGCGGGCATGGTGACGATTGGATTGGCAGCTTCCGGCAACGGTGTCGGCTTAGCCATGCAGGAATTTGAGGCACTTCCGGCCAATGAGCGGCAGGAACGCGTCGATGCCTCCGGTGCGTTATTACGAGATGCCGATGCAGATTATGTGGTGGCAACCGTCGCGGATATCCCCCCTCTGCTCAACGAAATCGTCGCCCGCATTGCAGATAACCATTAGGGTTGCCCATGCCTCGCAAGGTACTCTTCATTTCCGTCGATCAAATGCGGGCCGATTTCGCGGGATTCGCGGGCCACTCTACAATCCGTACACCGAATATCGACGCCTTGGCCGCCGAGAGCACGGTCTTTACAAAACACTTCACGAACACGGTTCCCTGTGGTCCCGCACGGGCCACGATGCTGACCGGCCTTTACCCCATGACCCACAGATCGGTCACCAACGGCACGCCGCTTGATGCGCGCTTTACCAACGTCGCCCTCGAAGTTCAGAAGCTCGGCATTGACCCCGTGCTCTTCGGGTATACGGACAGCTCCGTCGATCCGCGCACGGTGGCAAAGGATGATCCGCGCCTCAATACCTATGAAGGTGTACTGCCGGGATTTACCCAAGGTGCCAATTTGAATCTGGAGGGATTGGACCAATGGCTCGCCTGGCTGTCAGAGCTGGGCTATGACGTTCCTGACCGGGCGCTGGACATCTACAACCATGCGGGCACAGAAGGGCCGCTTGCCGATTTCTCAAATGCGCCGGCAAAATACAAGGCCGAACATTCGGATATGGCGTTCATTGCCAACAAAGCGATGGACTATATAGATCAGCACCAATCGGACGATTGGTTTGTCCATTTGGTCTTTCTCAGGCCCCATCCACCGCTGATCGCGCCCGCACCGTACAACGATATGTATGATTGGCGTGACGTCACCGTTCCGGAGGTAGAGGAAGAAGACGCACATCCGCTGGTTCAGGTCTGGCGCAGCATTATCGACAGCCCGGATTATTTCATGAGCCAGGTGAGCATGACGCAATTGTCGGACGATGACATTCGCAAGGCTATATCGGTCTATATGGGCCTGATCACGGAGGTAGACGACCAGATCGGACGTGTCTGCGATCTTCTTAAGGCAACCGGTCAGTGGGACGACACGCTGGTGATCTTCACGTCAGACCATGGCGAAGAGTTGGGCGATCACGGCCTGTGGGGCAAAGGCGGATTTTACGACGGCAGTTACCGCGTTCCATTGATTATCCGCGACCCAGGAGGTCAGAACGTATCACAAGTCGATCTGTTTACGGAGCATGTGGATATTGCCCCGTCGATCCTCGCTTGGCTGGGAGCTGACATCCCTTATCCGTGGGACGGTGTCAGCTTGAAGTCTCTTATGGCTGGTGACGCCGCATCAGATTGGCGCGATGGCGTTTTCCTGGAATTCGACTTCCGTTTTGCCGCCCCAGATGCCCCGCCCGATCCCGCCAAACGCGATGCGGACAAGAATCAACTTTGTATTTGGCGCGATGAAGATTTCAAATATGTACACTTTGTCGGCCTGCCGCCGGTTCTTTTTGATCTGCGTACCGACCCCGGGGAAACCGCCAATCTCGCGGACGATCCTATTTATGCGCCGGTATGTGCCAAGTACCTCTCCAAAATTCTGGATCACCGCATGATGCATGCGGACCGCCAGCTGACGCACATTCGCCTGGGATGAAAGATTTTCAGCCATCGACCGAAAAGGAAATGCCATGACCGACCTTTACGCCGCCTATACCAAACTTGCCATAGACCAGCCTGCGCCACGGGTCTTACGCCTGAAGTTCAACAATCCGGAAACCTACAACTCCGTGGACGAGGAAACACATACGCAAATCACCGATATTTGGCGCGACATTGACCGGGATCCTGATATCAATGCGGTGCTGGTCACAGGAGAAGGCAAGGCGTTTTCGTCGGGTGGCGACTTCGGCATGATCGAAAACATGACCGGCAATCACCAGGCCGTCATGAAAACTTGGAAGGAAGCCAAAGACCTCGTCTACAACATGATCAATTGCAACAAGCCAATCGTTTCGGCCATTAACGGCCCCGCCGCCGGCGCCGGATTGGTGGTGGGCATCCTTGCCGACATCTCCATAGCCGGAAAGAAGGCGAGATTGGTGGATGGGCACCCGCGCCTCGGCGTTGCAGCGGGAGACGTGGCCGCAATTATCTGGCCTCTGCTGTGCGGCATGGCGAAAGCCAAATACTACCTGCTATCCGGCAAACCTGTTACCGGCGAAGAGGCCGAACGCATTGGCCTCGTCTCTCTGTGCGTCGAGGACGACGAGCTACAGAAAGTTGCTCTTGAAACGGCGGCAGACCTTGCCAATGGCTCTCAAAGCGCCATTCGCTGGACCAAATATTCCCTCAACAACTGGCTGCGCATGGCAGGACCCACATTCGACACATCAACGGCTTTGGAAATGTTGGGCTTTCTGGGCGAGGATGCCAAAGAAGGGGTCGCCGCCCACCGCGAAAAACGGGCGCCAAACTTCCAGAAAGACTGCCCTATTTAAGTCTTTATACGGATGATCATCGGTAAAGCAGTTCGCCGATCGCCGCATCGTCCGATGCAATGCGTTTTAGATCTTGTGAGGCCTTGTCAATGATCGGATGCGACTTTTCGACGATAGCTTCTTGCCAGCTTTGCCGCTGCTTTAGGTCGCGGTAGTATTGTTCCAATCGCGCGAAATCATTTTCGGCAAAGAAGTGATCGAGCCAGCCTGTTTCATCCAGCCGAAGAAAGATGCACGTCCAGGACACATCAGCCAGCGTGTATTGATCTCCCAAGATCCATGGACCGCCGGACGTTTCCAGATGATCCTGAAACTCCGCGAGGTGCCTCACCATGCAATCACGACTCTTGGTGACGACTTTCTGGATCTGACCGACAGCCAGCATGTTCCGAAGTCCCCGCAGCTTCGACATGGTGAAAAAGATCGGCCGCATCTTGTCCGGATGAAACAGAAGACCAACCAGAATGTTCCGCAAGGGAATATAGCGAATGGCGGTGACGAAAATCGGCATGGTGAGACCGGGAATGCAGCTGCCGGCATTTTTTTCGATACCGCCCAACGGATCGCCGCTGGAGATCGATCCGCGATCGACCCACTTCTGCATTTCCGCCTTTTCCGCCTCGTCCGCTGGCACTAAGCTCGGCGCACCGGCCGGTGCATGTTCGGCGGCATACGCCAAGATATCATCGGACTCATAAACCGGATGGCCATTGTGCACCAAAGTCGGCAGAAGTCCTGCCGGATTGACCTTCAAGTAATGCGGGCTGATGGTCTCATACGTGCCGGTCTCAATAAGATCGATGGGCCGATGCTTGTACGGAACTCCCAGTTCCGCCATGACGATCCGTGTCTTGCGTGAACAATGAGAAAATGAGTTGCCGTACAACTCGAATTCCTGGTCATGAGACAACGTGATGTCCGGCTTAAGGCCACCGGTCACGGGATGAGACCGCCGCCTCTGCTTCTCCCAGAAAAACCAGACGAGCAACGCCAGCAATATGAGCAAAACAAAAAACACTATGAGGTGCCCGGATTGAGATCGCGCAGTTTTTCAATCAAGTCTGCTACCAACCGCGCATGCGCTGTGATGAAATCGTCAGACATTGGGTCCGTATCGAATAGCTTCTGGCACTCATGCGACACAGAGAAAACAAAGGATGAAGACCCGACCATGATGTAGTAACTGTGCGGATCAATCTGCACGCCCAGCAGTTCATTCAGGCGCACAAGCAACTTCGACACATGTTCATCGACAATGTAGTCCATGCGCCAGGATTTGGTCTTCCCTTCTTGCACCATGAGCCGATTGAGTTCCGGCACTTCGGCACTAAACCGGACGAAGGTTGGGATGAATACACGCAGGCGCTGATCCCGCGGCAGATCCCGAATGGTATCTTCCGCCCGCCCCACGCGTTCTTCCATACGCGCGAAAACACCGTCTACCACACGGCGCCACAGCGCCTCTTTGGTGTTGAAGTGATACGCGACCAGTCCACGCTGGACGCCTGCCTCCGTTTCGATCATCCGTACAGAAACACCATCATAGCCGAAGGTGGCAAAGAGATCGCTGGCGGCCTTGAGCAACTGCTCCTGTGTTTCTTCCGCACGTTTTTGCAAGGCGCGCTTCCGTTTTCCCGGTCCAGGCGACGTATCTGTGAGTGATGACAAAACTTACCTCTAAAAACTTGTTGCATGACATAAATAACACATATATCTTCTTCGTACAACAAGTTTAATCCGCTGTGGAGAGCCCAATGAGCCCTCAAAAAATTTGCGCCAAAGACCTTGCCTATGTTCGGTTTCGCGCGCCGGATCTGGATAAAATGGAAGCGTTTCTGGTCGATTTTGGCCTGGTCCGCGCCGCGCGTACGGACGACACCCTCTATATGCGTGGGCTTGACGACGCCCCTTTCTTTCATGTCACGCATAAAGGGGACGCGGGTTTCGTGGGCCTTGCCTTCCTGATGCCGTCGCTGACGGATCTGGAAGCGCTTAGCACCATGGAAGGGGCAAGCGCGATCGAAGACATTGCCGAACCCGGCGGTGGAAAACGCGTTGTCTTTACCGACCCTAATGGCTTCCAGGTGGAAGCGGTAGCCGCGCGGGACAGCGTCGGCACCCGCCCGATCACCCGTATTACCCCTGCCAACGATGCAACCCATTCGCCGCGTTTGGGCGAACCCTTGCGTACACCGCACGGCCCGGCGGAAGTAAAACGGCTCGGCCATTGCGTCATTAACGTCATCGACTTCCGCCAAAGCGAAACTTGGTACAAGGAGCGTTTTGGCCTGGTAACCTCAGATGAGGTTGAAATCGAAAAAGACGCACCTCTTGGCGCCTTTCTGAGATGCGACCAAGGCGCCACTCATGTGGACCATCACACGCTATTCCTAGTGGGAGCGGGCCAGCCGGGCTTCAATCACGCAGCGTTCGAGGTTGCCCATGTGGACGATCTCATGGCTGGCCACAGCCATCTCATGTCCAAAGAATACGACCATGAATGGGGCATCGGCCGCCACATACTGGGCAGCCAGGTGTTTGACTATTGGCGAGACCCCTGGGGTCACACGGTGGAACACTGGACCGATGGTGATCTGTTTAACGACAAGAACCCACCCAATAAGCAACCACTCGACACACTTCTTGGCGTTCAGTGGGGCCCGCCACCACCGCCGACACTTGGAAGCTAAGTACATCGTATGCGAATGATCAGGACAGACACATGAAGCTCGCAACCTTTACACAGCATGGCCAGACGCGCATCGGCGTCGTCGTCGGAAATGCACTTGTTGACTTGTCAACTGCCGCCCCCGAATTGCCAACAGACATGGTTGCGTTTCTCGCCGCTGGCGATACTGCGATGAAAGCCGCACAGGAAGCCGCAGCAAGCGCCACGGACAAGATCCCTTTGGCCGATGTGACGTTGGAGGCGCCCATCCTCAAACCATCAAAGGTATTGGCCATCGGCCTTAATTACGCGGATCACGTCGCCGAATCCAAAATGGAAACACCGCAGCACCAGATCTGGTTCACAAAGTCCCCCACCAGCATTGCCGGGCCGTCCGCGGGCATTCTGAATCCCAGCGTCTCCGACCTGACGGACTACGAGGCTGAACTGTGTTTCGTGATCGGCAAGCGCGCTCGGCATGTGCCGCGCAATCGCGCGCATGAAGTGATCGCCGGATACTTTTGTGGCAATGACGTCTCCGTCCGCGACTGGCAACTGCGCACACCGCAATTCACGATCGGGAAAAGCTTCGATACGCATGCGCCCATCGGTCCGTGGATCACGACGTCCGACGACGTCGGTGACCCTCATACGCTCGACATCAAGTGCTATGTGAATGACGATCTACGCCAAAACTCAAACACAAAGCACCTGATTTTCGACTGTTTCGCACAGGTGGAAGAACTCACCAAGGCGATGACGTTGGAACCGGGCGACGTCATCTTCAGCGGCACGCCAAGCGGTGTCGGCGGCGCTATGGATCCGATGCAATTCCTGAAAACCGGCGACAAGGTCAAAGTCGAAATCGAAAAACTTGGCGCCATTGAAAACACAATGGTGGAAGAAAAAGCCGAAACCCTTATCGGCTGAGATTACCGCAGGCACGCGCCGGCTTTGGTTAATGCAAGACAGGAAATACTTCCGAACTTGATCTGCCCGCTTGACGAATCGCTTCTTTCATGAGGAACTATAGACCTGTGTTTAACAAACGAAAGGAGGTGATCGGATGTCTAACCCTTTGGTAACGGTCTTTGCCGGAGTTACGGTGGAAATCGGAAAAGAGCTTGACGTTACGGTCACGCTCGAAACCTAGGTTTTTGCTGATATACGGCAAATACATGCGCATACGGACATAAAACGATCCGTGTGGCAGCCAAAAGGTTCTTTCAGCGCCGCGTTTATCGCGGCGCTTTTTTTTGCGCACTGTCTGTCTTACAGTGGCAGGGCCGTCGAGGCCTTAACCTCTTTCAAGACAAATCCGGAAGACATGTCCTTGACTCCCGGATATTGCAGCAAGCGGTTCATGACGAGATCGGAAAATGCATCCAAGTCTGTTGCCACCGCCTTCAAGAGGTAATCGTACCCGCCGCTCACAGCGTAACATTCGATGATCAAGGGCTCCCGGTTGACCGCTACCATGAATTTTTCCCGCGTTTCTTCAGACCGCTGATCCATACTGAGCTGGATGAAAGCGGTGACGTCGAATCCGAGCTTTTTCGCATCGAGCAGTGCCGCATAGCTTTTAATGATGCCGCCTTCTTCCAATTGCTTGAGGCGACGCAGGCAGGGCGACTCTGAAAGTCCGGACTTCTTTGCAAGATCCACATTGGAAATGCGGCCTTCCGCCTGCAAGACAGTCAGCATTCGCCGTTCGGCTGCGGCCAGTTTTTGAGTGGATTCCATCTATTTCGACCTTGAATCGGTTATTTCCACCCATTTTCTTCCTCTTTTCATCAAAATAGCAAGGAAATATCGACTGTTTGAGCGTATCGTGTCTACGGCTTTTACGAAAATAGGCGATATCACCATGGCTCCTTTCTCCAACCCCATGGGCCTTGCCGGTTTCGAATTTGTCGAATTCGCAAGCCCTCTTCCCAACCTGTTGCACCAGACCTTTATCTCTCTCGGCTTTACGCCCGTGGCGCGCCATCGGTCGAAAGATGTGGTTTTGTACCGTCAAGGCCAAATCAATTTCATCGTCAACAACGAACCGAACAGTCTTGCAGCGTTCTTTGCCGAAGAACACGGCCCCAGTGCGGCCGGACTTGCTTTTCGCGTGGAGGATTCGCACAAGGCGTATTCGCGCGCCCTGGAGCTGGGGGCACAACCCATCGACATCCCCACCGGCCCCATGGAATTGAAACTGCCCGCCATCAAAGGGATTGGCGGCGCACCGCTTTACCTCATTGATCGGTACAAAGACGGTGACTCCATTTACGACATTGATTTTGAATTCTTTGATGACACACCGCGCCGGCCAAAGGGGTGCGGCCTTATGGAAATCGATCACCTGACGCACAATGTCTATCGCGGCCGCATGGAGTATTGGGCCGGCTTCTACGAGAAGTTTTTCAATTTCAGAGAGCTGCGCTACTTCGACATCGAAGGCAAACAAACAGGTCTGGTTTCACGGGCCATGGTGGCACCGGACGGCCTGACCCGTATCCCCCTCAACGAAGAGGCAGCCAACAGCGCTGGGCAAATCGAAGAATTCTTGATGCAATACAATGGCGAAGGCATTCAACACATCGCGTTGTCCACCGAAGACATCTTTGCAACGTGGGACCACTTAACGGCCAATGGTGTCCCCTTTATGACCCCGCCGCCAGATGCCTATTATGAAATGCTCGAAGACCGATTGCCCGGCCATGGCGAAGATGTGGCCGCCCTCCAGCAACGCGGCATCTTGCTGGATGGCACGACGGAAGACGAACCGAAGCTTCTCTTACAGATATTCACGGAGACGCTGTTGGGCCCTGTTTTCTTCGAGATCATTCAACGCAAAAAAGATGAAGGCTTCGGCGAAGGCAATTTCAAGGCCCTGTTTGAGTCGATCGAAAGGGACCAAGTGAAGCGCGGCGTGCTTCAAGAAACCGCCGGTTAGGAGCCAAGACCCATGAACATACAGCGCATTCATCATGTGGCGTACCGCTGCAAAGACGCCAAAGAAACAGTCGCTTTCTACCAATCGGTTCTGGGAATGGATTTTCAACTGGCCATCGCCGAAGACGAAGTGCCTTCCACAAAGGCACCCGACCCGTACATGCATGTGTTTTTGGATGCCGGGAACGGTAATGTGCTCGCCTTTTTCGAGCTGCCGAACTCGCCCGCAATGGGGGCAGATCCCAATACCCCCGATTGGGTTCAACACATCGCCTTCGAAGTCGCAACGATGGATGATCTAATGGCGGCAAAGAAGAAGGCGGAAGCGGCGGGCCTGGACGTTGTCGGCCCCACGGACCATGGCATTTTCCAGTCCATCTATTTTTTCGACCCGAACGGACATCGCCTGGAAATCACCACGAACACGCGTACAGACGAGATGATGAAGCGCCTGCATGCCGTCGCACCAGAGATGCTTGAGGAATGGAGCCGCACTAAACGCGCGCCCAAACACGCCGCTTGGCTGCACGAGAAAGAGTTTTCGAGCTCCTAGGATAGGTGCTCCATATAGCGGACGCGGAGGAACAATGCCGCAGACAAAAAACAGATATCGGAATGCCCCCAAAAGGAAGGACCACACCATTGATCAGCGGTGGGAGACCTATACGCGCGAAGAGCACGGGCGATGGGACCGCCTGTTCGCCCGGCAGATGAAAATTCTGCCTGGCCGCGCCTGCGACATCTATTTGGAGGCACTCCAGCGGCTTGAACTGTCTCAATCAGGCATCCCCAATTTCGAAGAATTGAGCGATCGACTTGAGCTTATAACCGGCTGGCGCGTTATCCCTGTCGCTGACCTGGTCCCCGATCATATTTTCTTCGACCATTTGGCCAATCGGCGTTTTCCGGCAGGGGCCTTCATCCGCCCGGAAGCGGAATTCGACTATCTTCAGGAACCGGACGTGTTCCACGATGTGTTTGGACATGTTCCCATGCTCGCCGTTCCCACATTCGCCAAATTCATGGAAGCTTATGGCAAAGGCGGCTTGCGCGCGGACGGCCTTGGCGTGTTGCACCATCTTGCGCGGCTTTATTGGTACACGGTTGAATTTGGATTGCGGAAAACTGAAGACGGATTGCGCATCTATGGCGCCGGGATATTGTCGTCGCCGGCAGAATCAAAGTTTTCCCTGGAAGACACGTCGCCCCATCGGGTGAAATTTGATCTCATGCGCCTCATGCGCACCAACTACATCATCGACGACTATCAGCAAACTTACTTCGTTATCGATGATTACCAACAGTTGCTAGATGATTGCTACGTGGATTTCGCACCGGCCTATCGGGACGTTCAGAACTTGTCCGACATCGTCCCGCACCAACTTGTGGCAGGAGACAAGGTTATTCATGAAGGAACATTGACCTATTTCCAATCACCGCGAAGTGCCGTCAGAAGCTAAGCCAATCCGTCAGAACCCGCCCCACAAATGACACACCCGATGCTTTCATCATCAGGCGCCGTCACCTTGCCGGTCGCAACCGCGGCGATGGAGGCCGCACCCGACAGTTCGGCTGCTTGACCGAATTCCTGCCACAGCCATTTGGCGGACCGGCGCATGTCGTCATCATCGACCAAAACAACTTCGTCTACATGCTGTTCGATAATCGCCAGGTTTCTTGGGTGACTGCGTTGCGGAGCAAGTGTCACCGCTTTCGTCTCGATGGATGGCAATGTAACCGGTTTTCCGGCCTCTAGGCTTTTACTGATTGTCGGTGCGCCGACAGGCTCAACACCGACGATACGAGCGTCCGGCTTGGCCTGTTTGATCGCACTGGCAATCCCCGAAATCAGTCCACCGCCGCCCATTGAAATGATGAAGATCTTGCAGTGAGACGACTGCTTCATCATTTCAAGGCCCATGGTGCCCTGCCCCGCCATGACAGGCTCATCTGCAAACGGATGAATACAGACCATCCCTTCGGAAGCGGCCAGTTGTTCCGCTTCTGCTTGTGCATCGTCCCACGTCTTGCCGATTATCTTGGGCTCCACGCCCCAACGCCGCACTTGGGCTACTTTTTCCGGCAGGACGATGTCGGGCATAAAGATCTGCGCCGGTGCACCGGTCCGGCAAGCGGCATAGGCCACGGCAATCGCATGGTTCCCACCAGAGGCCGCTACAACGCCGCGTTTACGCGTCGCCTCGTCCAGCGAAAGGATCGTATTGGTCGCTCCACGCACCTTGAATGCGCCGGTCACTTGGAGGTTTTCCAGCTTGAGCAGGACCTCTCCTTTTCTGAGAGGTTCCTTTTCCTGACGCGCCCGGATGAAAGGCGTTCGGCGGACATAAGGCTTAATCCGATCGGCCGCCGCTTCAATGTCAGCCAATGGAACCGGATTACTTTTCTCGATCGTCACGTCAAGCATTCAAAACCTCAGCGCACGCAAAAATAATAATTGTCAAGATCATCTACCCCCGATAGCATCCCGCGTGGAGAACACAGAGTAGACGTTGTGTCGGGGGGCACCAATAGCATGAATCTCAGTACGATGCCGCTGATCCGTTTGGCGGTCGCTACCATCTTTGTTGCAATATGGGCGGCGTCGCCCACTCAGGCCTCAAACAGACTCCCCGCCGAAGTTTTCGCACGCCTCCCAAGCTATCAGCAGGCAATGCTGTCGCCAGGCATCAAATATCTGGCTTACATCTACCCTATTGACGGTCGCAAACACATTGTAATCCAAAGCGCAGGCGGCGGCGGCAAGCCAGTCATGATCCCGCCCAATAAAGATGCCGACATTAGCTGGTTTCTGTGGGCAAACCACGAACGGTTACTTGTGGCTTACGAGTTCACACAGTTCGATCGTGGCCTGGCAGTTCCATACACAAGGTTGGTAGCGATTAACGCCGACGGGTCCGATGCAAAACTCGTCGTGAAAGGCAAGAAGTCGCTGGGACAGGTCATCACCGGTCAAATCGAAACGAGAATTGTGGACCTGCTATATGACCAACCGGACCATATCCTGATGGCCTTAGACACGGATCGAAACGGCAACTACAGCGTCAAGAAAGTGAACATCAATACCGCCGGGCAGTCCCAGGTAGAACGCGCGGTCGCTGGATCACAGCATTGGCTGGTAGACCAGCAAGGACAGCCGCGCCTCAGTTGGGGATATGCCGGCAGCACCTTCGTCATGAGCTACAAAAAGCCAGGCGGTGGATGGGAAAAGTTGAACAAAACGCAGTGGTTCAAAAATGGATATTACCCGGTGGGGTTCGATGCCGATCCGAACATCGTTTTCGCGACCGGACCGGTAAATGGAAAAGCGGGCCTGGTAAAACTCGATCTGCGGAATGGTGCCGTGACACAAACGCTTTTTTCCCATCCACGCGTAGACATAGACACAGCCATTTTCGATGACACCGGTCGCAAAGTGATCGGTGTACTGTTTACCGATGACTTTGAGAAATCAAAATACTTCGACCCGATCTACGCCGGCCTGCAACAGCGCATTGATCAAGCAGCCCCCGGGGCCTCCAACATTATCGTGGAATCATATCCCACGCGCGGAATGCACCTGGTACATTCCTCAGGCTCACAGTCCAAAAGTGGATATTACATTTTCGAGTCCCGGACGGGACGCTTCTATCTTGTCGCACCGACAGGACAAAAAATTTCCGACAGTCAGGTCGCCAGCAAAAGGCCCGTAAGCTACCGCGCCCGCGACGGTCAGCTCATCCATGGGTATCTCACCGTTCCAACCGGTAGAACGCCAAACAATTTACCAACGGTTGTCATGCCGCATGGAGGACCAAAGTTCCGAGATAATCAGCACTATGATTATTGGTCGCAGTTTGTCGCCAATCGTGGATATGCGGTCTTCCAACCAAATTTTCGCGGCTCCACGGGCTATGGGTACGCCTTTGAGAAGGCGGGGGAAAAACAGTGGGGCGGCCTAATGCAAGATGATGTGACGGACGGTACGAAATGGCTCATTTCGGAAGGGATAGCGGACCCAAAGCGTATCTGCATCGTTGGAGGTTCCTATGGTGGCTATTCTGCGCTTATGGGCGCGATAAAGACACCGGCACTTTTCAAATGTGCCGCGAGCATCAATGGGGTTACGGACATGCCGAGCATGATAACCCATGACAAGAAGTTCATTGGTGGCACGGTGTGGACCAAAGATTGGGCCCTTGAAGGAGAAAAGATCCGGGCCGTTTCGCCGTATCATCAACGCGATGCTATTCAAATCCCCATCCTTCTGGTCGCGGACAGGCAAGATTCCCGTGTACCCTATCGGCAATCCAAATCACTTTCCCGCGCCCTCAAAGCAGATGGGAAACCAGTGACCTATATAGAGACGGACGGTGGCGGCCACTCCCTAGACCACGAACAGGCTAGGCTCGCGATGCTGAAGGGTCTTGAGACCTTCCTGGATCAGAATATTGGCCGATAGCTCTCATCGCCGCGATGTGCGTAATACATCGGCCACGGCCTGAGCGGCTTGCTTGCGCGGGAATGATTTACGTACCACAAGGCGAAGGTGCCTCTTTGCATCGGTCGAAGAGACCGGTCGAAATGCCAGCCGCTCATCTTCTGTCCACGGAGAGCGCATGGCCATGCGTGGGATGAGCGTGACGCCATGCCCCGCCGCCACAAGATGCAGCAAGGTTTCCAAGCTAGTGGCCCGCACATCGCTTGCATCATCCTCTTCGCCCGGATCCCGCGCGCATACGTCCAGCGCCTGATCGCGAAAACAATGCCCTTCCGTCAGCAGCAGCATATCCGCCGTGAGTAGATCGGCCTCGGACAGTTCTTTTTGTTGCGCCAGGTCATGACCGGATGGCAAGACGGCCATGAATACTTCTTCGAAGAGTTCCAACTCTTCCACATCGCCGGTCATGGGGTCCGTCGCTAAGACGATTGCGTCTACTTCGTTGCCCAACAATTTGATCAGCAGATTGTCCGTAATGTCTTCGGAAACGACGAGGTGAAGATCCGGACAGGCGTCTGCCAATTGGGGTAAAATTTCCGGCATCAGGTAGGGGCAGATGGTGGGGATTGCACCCAGGCGGAAGGGACCGGCAAGACCATTCTTGTTCTCTTCTGCAATGTCGAAAATCGCGTCTGCTTCCGCCAATGCTTTGCGGGCACGCTCGATAATCGTGTTTCCCACGGGCGTAACGGTCACCGCCTTCTTGGTTCGCTCGAAAATCGGTATCCCCAGATAATCCTCCAGTTTCCGGATCTGAGCGCTCAAGGTCGGCTGGCTCACGTGACATTTCTCAGACGCCCGACCGAAATGCTTCTCGTCAGCGACGGCCACCAGATATCGAAGGTCTCTGAGATTCAAAACACACCTGTTTGTAACCTGCCACGATCTCGCTTGACCGGGCTTCTCCCACCACTAGGTGTGGTCGATTAGCCCCGCAAAATCAATGGGGATCGGTTACACCACTCTGTGAGCGGCCGACTTGGCCAGAAAACAGTGAAAGTTCCGCCCTATGACGGCTGAGAAACGCCTGATTCAAGTTCCTCGGTTTGTGCCTCCGGGACGGAAATCAGCATGAAAATGCTCGGTGTCATGATCAGGGAAATCAAGGCTGCCCCGCCAACACCACCGGCGATCGCTGTCGCGAAAGGTGGCCAGAATGTGCCGCCAAATATGATCAGCGGGACCAAGCCGCCAATGGTCGTAAGCGTGGTGGACACAATGTGCCGCGTCGATGACAGGGTCACATTACGGACAGCGACCGGATCTTTGGTGCGCGCAATCGGGTCCTCTAGCAGGCCGGACAAAACGATGATCGTCCCATTAATCGCAAGGCCGACAAGTCCCAGCGTCCCGATAATCGCGGTAAAGCCCATTGGATAGCCAAAGATCCAAACGCCGAACAGGGCAAGCCCAACACTCAAGAAGCCTGTCAGGCCGATCACGCCGGCGTAGGCGAAGGAATTAAACGAAAGAATGATGATGCCGGCCATGGTGATGATCAGTGGCAAAGCGAGCGACGCCAGACCGCCCAGCGACTCATTCCTTTCTTCCGCCTCCCCACCGATATTCAACCGATAGCCAGCGGGAACATCGATGCTTTCGTCGGCCAACCGGGCTTGAACAGTCGAAAGAATAGGGGCCGGTAACGTATACGGAACGAGGTAAGCCTGAATGCGGTTTTCGCGTTCGCCGTCCCGCCGGGCAATACCATTGAGTTCCGATACCAATTTCGGTTCGGTGAGAGCATTGAGCGGTATGGTGTTCAAGCGATTGTCCGGCACTTGATCCGTATTGCCGGGAGCTCTTAGCGACTGGGAAGCAAGCCTCATGAGAGAATTGCGATCCGCATCGCGCACACGCACCACGACCGGTATCTCTTCGGTTCCTTCAAGGACAGATCCACCCGATTGTCCTTCCAGGTTTGCATTCAGTTCGCTGGCCAGTTCCGCCAAATCATACCCGGCCGTTTGCGCTTCAAATTCGTCCGGCACAAAAACAAGCTTCGGTGTTCCGCCGGACAGCGTCGCCGCCGTGTAGGTCACTCTGTCCGTTTCGGCGATCACGCGGCGCACATCGTCGCCAATGCGGCGCAACTCGGCGAGCTCCGGTCCGATCACCCGAATTTCAATAGGCGCATCGAAAGGCGGCCCTTGCTCAAAGGGCAATAGTAAGAAAAGCGCTTCCGGAAAGGCATTCCGGAAATCCTCTTGAAGCCTCGGCAATATGCGGTTGGTGGTGGCCGCTGATGTTGTTGTGACGAAAGCGCCCGCGTAGCTCGAAACACCATCTTGCTGCGAAAAAGCGTTGTAGAAGACACGCGGAGCGCCTTCGCCCAAAAACCAGTGATTGGAAACAATCTCTGGATATTCCTCGAAAAGAGCCCGAGCACGCTCAACCGTCTGCAGCGTCTCCGAAATGGATGTCTGCGGCGGCAAGCGCAGTTGAACCTGGAACTGATTGCGATCAACAGGCGGAAAGAATTGAAGAACCAATGTGGTGCCGAGAACAAACCCGATAATCGGCAACGTGCTGGCCAGCCCGATTCCCGCCCAAGGCCGTTTGATGACGAAGTCGAGAAGCCAAGTGAACGACCCAATTAGCCGCTCATTGGTGAGGCCATCACGCCACCAGATACCACTGGCGCCGACCACTTGCCCGGCGCGCTGATCCACGAAACCAGCAATTGCGGGGATGACGGTCATGGCAAGGAAATAGGAACTCATGACACAGAGCATCACGCTGAGGCCAATCGTCCCAACAAATTGCCCGGTCGCTCCAGGCGCGAAGGCAATCGGTGCGAAAGCAAGTACTGTGGTAGAGGTCGATGCAAAGAGGGGGACAACAAGGCGGCGCACGGCTTTCCCAACCGCCGTTGCTACCCCAAAGCCCTTAGCGCGGAATTGATTGAACTCGTCGGTGACCACGATTGCGTTATCGATCAACAAACCTAACGACACGATAAGACCGGTCACAGAGATTTGGTGAAGATCGACGCCAAGCGCATTCATCTGGGCAAGCGCCATCGCCAAAGTCATAGGCAAAGCCGAGCCAACCAGCAGCGCGGAGCGAAGCCCCATCGTCACGATGAGCACCAACACAACAATCAGCGCGCCGAGCGCCAGGTTGATCGCCAAATTCTGCAGACGCACTTCTGTATACTGACTTTGATCAAAGATCGTCTCCACCGCAATTTGCTGCGGCAGGCTGTTCGCAAACTCATCAATGATCGAACGGGCTTTTTGAGCCCATAAATCCACCCGCTGGTCGGGTTCTGCCGTGACGCCCACTGCAACAGCACGTGTTCCTTCAACGATGGCCATGGTTTGCGGTGGATCACGGGCATCCTTGGTGACAACAGCGATATCGCCAACGCGCAGGGTTTCGCCCTCAGCGGTGTTTTTCAACGGCACCCGGCGAATGCGGTCGACCGACGTCAAATCATCGCCAATTTCGATGGCCAGATCGGCCGTTGCCCCGCGAGCTTGGCCAGCCGGGGCTTTCGTGTCCGATTGTGCTATCGCCGCAGAAATTTGCCGGACAGTCAGGTCTGCCGCCGCGACTTCATCCGGATCCACGGTAACGCGGATTTCTTCCTCCGCCTCACCGTAAATGTCAGTCTCTTTCGTACCGGAAATGTTGCGCAGGCGGTTTTCCAATTCTTCCGCCAAACGCGTCAGCAGGCCCAATTGAGCGGGATCGTCGCGTGTCCATCGCAACGCCACCAGCATGGTCTGCGCCGCCGTCGTATTCACCGTAAGCTCGGGCTCGCCTGCTTCGGGGGGTAACTGGACTTGCGCGTCAGACAGAGCATCGCGCACCTTTGACCAGGCAAGATCCGTATCCGGTAGCCCTTCAACAAGTTCCACACCGAGAGAAGAAACGCCTTTTCGCGACTCTGACGCGATCTCGCTTATTTCTTTAAGTTCGCGCAACTCTTGTTCGATTTTTTCGGTGACAAGAGATTCAACGCGGGCAGGGCTTGCGCCTGGAAAGAATGTAATGACGTTACCGAACCGTTCCCGCAACAACGGATCTTCTTGCCGCCCGATGGACGAATACGCGGTCAGTCCGCCGACAACGACCAGACCCAAGGCCAACATGGTCAACCGTGGCGAGCGGAAGAAAAGGTTGAACCACATCACCCGCCCCTATCTGAGAAGCGAGACAGTTGGCGCATCGCCGGATTCTGTCACCGGCCGCACGCGCAAACCAGGGATCACCCGGTGAATTCCTGTTTTCATCACCAGCTCACCTTCTTCGAAGGTCCCCCGCACGTATGCGCGATCAATTTCCGCATACAGAATGTCAATAGGGCGCAGTTCCAGAATGTGGCTGCCATCCTCTTGGGGAACAACCGCATAAGCATTCCAAAGACCGCGCCGGCCTTCGGTAAGAGCCGTCAAAGGCAACCAGAACCCGCGCCCTGGCGTTTCGCGTTCGAGCACAAGCCGCGCAATGGTACCGTCCTTTAGCCATGCCGGCTTCTCCGCAACACCAAATATGGCGGTCACTGTCCGCGTGGAATCAGCTATTTGGTCCACAATGCGTAAGAGACGCACCACTAAGTCCGACCGGCGCGTGGTCGCCGTGTATGTTTCACCCACAACCAAGTCACCAGCTGCCGATTCCGGCAAGCCAACCCGCATTTCCAGACGCCCATTTTCCACAATTTCGAGAACGGCCTGCCCAGGCTGCACGACTGTGCCTTCATCCACATATTTGACGGTGATAGCCCCACCGAATGGTGCTTTTAACTCTGACAGATCTATCCGAACCGAATTGGCTTCAAGCTGTGCTTGCGCTTGTGCGAGATTTGCTTTGGCGGCATCGAGTTGGGCGGCAAGCGATTGGGTACGAAACGCCGCTTCGTCGTAACTCTGGCGCGACGTGTTGTTGTTCTTCACCAGCTGTTCGCGGCGCTTTTCGGTGCGCTTTGCCAGTTCCAGTTCCGCTTCAAGCTGAACGATCTGAGCTTCCGCACTTCTCAGCCGCGCTTCGATCTCCAGCCGCTCAGCCTGCAACGCGCGTTGGTCGAGGCGTGCCAAAACGGCTCCCTGTTCGACCTCTAGGCCTTCCTCAACCACAATCTCCGCAAGCAGACCACCTCGCTCAAAGCCAAGTTGACTGCTTCGCGCGCCACTTATTTTCCCCGCATAGGACTCTTTGGCTGTGTAGCTTTCTTTATACTGAATGGTATCCACAAGGACGGGAAGCACCGTATCGGCGCCGCCTTCCTTTGCAGCATTTGCCGCCGGAACGAACCAAGCTGCGCGCTCCCCACTAATGGGCGGCGCAACGCTAATCATTGGCAAAATTGCCAGAACCAAAACTATCTTGACTACCGCTCTCAACGTCATCGCCCCAACTACTCGAAAACTACTCTTTGCTACGCACCCAATTTCCCCTTGGATCAAATATCTGGCGACAAACTTAACATCGTCAAGATTGGCGGCCCGAACCTGCCACGTCTGAGGCCCCGAAGATCTATAACACCCTGTATTTAAAACACTTTTCGGATCGTGCATTTTTGCACGCCCCGAGGAAAAAATGCCGATAACGTTGGATTTGAAGGACCAGCCGCTTGATCCCTCCGGTTCAGCGTGGGACAATTGCGCGGGCATCCGGGAAGTGACGATGATGTAAAAAGTAGTGCATCTAGAAAGAGGCGCGAAGAACCTTGGCCCAACCCCCCAAATTCAAATGGACTCCCGTTCCGAACGCAACGGATGCGGAAATTGCTGACGCACGCGTTGCAGCTCATTATGCCGTTCAGTGGCTCGGCCGTTTCGGGAGAGCCTTCGGCAAGCCGGTTGCGGACGACAGCCACACAAGTCTCAGATGGGATTTAGAGACTGGGGCATTTGCCAACGGAGATTCCGAGCGTGGTTTGTCCCTTTCCCTAAACACCCTCTCCTTCTCGATACATTCACGCGGTGCCCGGCAAAGCTCGTTCCCAATTGACGGGCGAACCGATAAAGATGTGCGCGCCTGGCTCGGCGAAGAGGCAAAACAATTGGGCCTTGATCCCTCTGCGCTTGATGCACCGCTTCCCTATGAAATGCCGGGCAGTTCGCTGGCCAATGGCAGCGCATATGATATCTCTGCTATGGCCAACGGAATAAGCTTTCTGGAAACACTCTACAGCAACGCGGCTCAGCTCTTGAAAGCGGTCAAAGACGCTGATGACAGGGCGCTTCCCATTCGCTGCTGGCCACATCATTTCGACATCGCGACGCTCATCGCTGTGGAGGAACAAACCAGCGAGAATTCCAGGTCAATCGGTGTCGGAATGTCTCCGGGCGACGATAATTACCCGACACCATATTTGTACATCACCCCATGGCCTTATCCGGATGCACAAAAGCTGACTGCTTTGCCAGCGCCAGGTCATTGGCATACGGATGGGTGGATAGGTGCCATTCTAAAGATTCAAGATCTGACATCGACGAACGACGCAAACAACGCTGTCTCGTCCTTTGTTTCAGCAGCCTTGTCGCAGGCGAATGCCCTGCTTGACGGCGCATAGAAGATTTCACAACAGCAAAAAAGGACTACCCCATGGAAGATACAAAACAGAGAACCGAACAACCGGTCGTGCTTGATTCCGTCGAAGAAGCCATTAAAGATTTTGCGGACGGCAAAATCGTGGTCGTTGTCGATGACGACGACCGGGAAAACGAAGGTGACCTAATTATGGCGGCCTCCAAGGCAACGCCCGAACAGGTCGCTTTCATCATTCGCCATACCAGCGGCATTCTGTGTACTCCGATTACAGCTGGTGAAGCACAACGGCTCCGACTTAACCCGATGGTGCACCACAATGATGCCCCTCTGTCGACCGCCTTCACCGTTTCAGTGGATTACCGTCAGGGACTGACAACGGGCATCTCTGCTGACGAGCGTTCCAATACGGTGCGGGCGTTAGCCAATGGAAATACCGGTGCAGATGATTTTGTCCGCCCAGGTCACATTTTCCCACTCATTGGCAAAGAGGGGGGCGTTCTTGTCCGCTCCGGACACACGGAAGCAGCCATCGATATGGCCCGGCTAGCCGGCCTCCCGCCAGCCGGCCTCTTGGCGGAACTGGTCAATGACGATGGGTCCGTAAAACGCTTGCCGGAGCTGATTCCATTCGCCCACGAACACAATCTCAAAATCATCTCCATTGCCGACTTAATCGCCTATCGCCAGCGCAGCGAAAAATTGGTCGAGCGGCGTGGCGAATTCGAGATCGAAACCGATGTGGGCCCCGCCAAAGCCATCGCATTTCGCACACCGTTCGACACAGTCGACCATTTGGCCGTCATGATCGGTGCTGTCGGCGACGGTGAGGAAGTGCCCGTCCGTATCCACCGCGAGCGCATTATCTATGATGTGTTCGGCCCGTCGAACCGGCGGGAAAAAAGCCTTATCGCCCGCGCATTACGGCGTTTCCAGGCGGAAGGCAAAGGCGTGCTTGTCTATCTGCGCGACGGTTCCGCTGGCGTCCCGGCGGCAAAGCTCGATAACACCGGCGAAGCAGCTCAAGAAGAGAAGCGCAAAGAGCAGTGGAAGGATGTGGGCATCGGCGCACAGATTCTTCGTGATCTGGGCGTCCACTCAATTCGATTGCTTGAAACCCGTCACCGTCACTATGTGGGTCTTTCCGGTTTCGGCATCGACATCAAGGCCACCGAAATCATCGATCAAAAAAACTAAACATGTTCAGCCGGAAGGCGGACCTTGGCTTCAAGACCGCCTTCCGGCCGATTTGACAATGTCAAATCCCCGCCATGCGATTGAACGATTGAGCGGGCGATGGACAATCCCAGACCAACATTTCCGCTTTCCGTATTTCGGGCTTCGTCCAAGCGCTCAAACGGCTTGAATACTCTTTCCAATTTTTCTTCCGGAATTCCGGGACCATTGTCGCTGACAAGAATAAGAATATCCGTCTCACGTTCTTTAACCGACACGGCTGCCTTGCTTCCGTAGCACAAAGCGTTCTCCAGCAAATTCATCAGAACCCGTTTCAAACCGCTCGGCCGGCACGGGTAAATCAGACGGGCAGGAACCTCCCATGTGATATCCTTGCCCATATCTCGAAAATCTTCGCAGATACTGCCGATCAATGCGCTGAGGTCCACGCGGCTCGTTTCTTCCGAAACTCTCTCATCGCGGATAAAACTGAGTGTTGCGTCTGTCATGGCCGCCATCGTATCGAGCGTCTCCAGCATGCGGTCGCGGTTTTCACCTTCTTCCAACATTTCTGCTCTCAGGCGCAACGCTGTGATCGGCGTTCTCAAATCATGAGAGATAGCGGCCAGCATGCGTGTGCGGTCGTCAACGAATCGGCTCAACCTTTGTTGCATGGCGTTGAATGCCCGCGTCGTCACGCGCACCTCTCGCGGCCCATGTTCCGGCACAGCCCCCACGGATTCCCCCCGGCCCAGCCGATCCGCCGCCGTCGCTAAAGCAGACAAAGGCCGGGTGACGCGGCTGATCAAAAGAAGCAGCAATCCAACAATACTGACAAAGAGGATGCCCAATGACATCAATGGTTGCCACCCAACCGGCGGATTGGTGGGCAATTGAAGCGCTGCCCCATTGAGCCAGACACCCTCAGCGATCGGGACAGACACTGTCAAAACAGGTTCCAACTGAGGGCGATCCGACGGCGGGCGAAACGTTCCGTCGCGCGCCCCTGGTGGCCGCCCACCTGGTGCGTTGCGCCAACGATCCGGGGGCAGCACACCCGCCCCTCTTTGAAAGAGGATACCTTGAGCCAGATCAGGGTAACGCTCGTTCAAGGCGCGAAGAAGCCGGTCCCGCCGCGGCAAAGCCTCAGGTTTTAGAACCGCTGCTTGACCGGAGACCCAATATCTCCAACGACGGCTTGAGCTTACACGGATGATTTGACGATGCACTATTCTGTCCGTCGCCTGCAGCGTCCGGGCAATCGTCACCGTACGGAACACGGCCTGATAAATACCTGCATCCTGCAGGGCTAGTCGGCGCTCGTTAAAAAACAAATAGAAACTGACAGTCAGAGAAAAGATGATGGCACCGACCACCACGACAACAAGCTGCACCGCTAGCGGCCGAGAAAACAACCACTTCATGCGCGGTCCACTTTCGCTACAAATTGGTAACCGCCGCCCCACACTGTCTTGATGATGGTGGGTTTTTTGGGATCAATCTCTATCTTCTTCCGAAGACGGCTGATCTGATTGTCGATACTCCTGTCGAATACATTTGGCGCCCGCCCACGCGTAATATCAAGCAGCTGGTCGCGGCTGAGAACCACGTTTGGGCGCGTTACGAATGCTTCCAACATCAAAAACTCACCAGTGCTCAAAGGAACAACGACGCCTTCTTCGTCAACCAGCTCACGTTGCGCCACATTGAACTTCCAACGCTCAAACTGAACGTGCTCTTGCGGCGCCATTTGTGCGGCCGATTTCGGCATGCTCTGGGCGCGCCGCAAAACGGATTTAATGCGCGCAAGCAGTTCCCGCGGATTGAATGGCTTTGTGACATAGTCATCCGCGCCCACTTCCAATCCGACGATGCGGTCCGTTTCCTCCGCCATCGCCGTGAGCATGATGGTCGGAATGTCCTCTGTTTCGCGGATATGCCGGCATAAGGAAATGCCATCTTCACCCGGCATCATCACATCCAAGACCACAAGGTCGATGGCACTGTTCGCAAGGGCCCGGCGCGCAGCAGGCACCCCGTCGGCCACACTTGCGCGCATACCGTTCTTTGTCAGGTATTTGGCGAGCAAATCCCGAATTTCCTTGTGGTCGTCAACGACCAAAATGTGTGGTGTCGAATCCATGCGTTCTCTATTTGCTGCTCCTTTGGCAAACCATATGAGGATTGTACAAACACGGTCTGAACAAAAATGTATCAACATGTATCAGAGGGCAACAGCGCCATACTTTGTGACCAAACAGCGGGTTTGCCGACGCACTTTCGCGACAATTGATCCCTATCTCCTTGTCTCAAGACATAGAAAGGAAAGGTCAGTCATGAAAAACCTTACGAAAGCCATATTGGTCTCCGGCGCAGCTCTTACGCTTGCAGCTCCCTATGCGGTCAATGCCATGACGTCACACGGCGGTAAGGGCGGTAAGTTCGGTGAAATGTTCATTGAACGTATGGATATCAATGGCGACGGTGCGGTAACACAAGCGGAAATCGACTCGAAGCGCACTGAGAAGTTTAACGAATTCGACGCCAACAATGACGGGCAGCTCTCCGCCGAAGAGTTTCAGGCATTGCAAGAAGAACGCAGGCGCGAACGGCAAAACGCAAAATTCCAGAAGATGGACGAAGACGGCAGTTCCACCATATCGGCGGAAGAGTTTGCGAGCCGAAGTAGCAAGATGTTCGATCGATTTGACAAAAACGAAGACGGCAAATTGACAGCAGACGAACTACCGGCGCGTGGAAAGGGCAAACAGCCGAACTAAGGCCGTTCTGATTTTGATTGCACTGTAAAACGTCTCCAACCTTTTAGCTTTGCACGTTTCCGCCAATAGATTTGGGCGATGAACCGGAACCTCCCCATCCGGCTAAGCGGGACAGAATACCTCCCCGGAAATGTCAAAGTGCACCCCCGCAGGGATAACTCTCCGTCCCTGCCCCACCGATGCCCCTGGTTACTCAGCGCCGGGGGCATCACCCATTGTAAGTGGGCCGGGGCTGCACTAAGCGGCGGAAACAGAGACAGGAATGCCATTCAGAATTGCGTTGCCCGACAGCGGGTCGATCACACTATCATCCGCAAGCAGATTACTGTTAACACCTGGCTGCGCAGAAGCAACGCTGAGATTTGATCCCTGCTGATTGTGCCCGAATCCATGCGGAATACAAATGACGCCCCGCATGATGTCCTCCGTACGTTCCGCGACCACCTCGACCGCCCCGCTCTTGCCTTGCACGGATGCCATCGCCCCATCATTTAGCCCCAGACGATCCGCATCCTCCGGGTGAATTTGCATCGTGCACTTGGCAGGGCCTTTCGCGAGCAATGGCAGATTGTGTAGCCACGAATTGTTGGTACGCACATCACGCCGTCCGATCAGCATGAATGTCGTCACATCTTTCCGATCAAGACCGGCTTTGAGGCGTGGCAAGTCGGACAATATTTCCGGCGGCGCCATTTCGATCTTACCACTAGGCGTCCGAAGCGCCTCTGGCATGCGCGGTTCGAGCGGACCGAAATCAATACCGTTTGGCGTTTCGATCAGTTTCTGCAGTGTCAGTCCATCTGGGTTGCTGCCAAAGCCATCGCCATAGGGACCGACACGCAAAGCCAAATCCACCTGCCGGTCGGGACCAATGCCCGTAAGACTTTCGTAGATCTCATCTTCGTCACGCTCGAAAATCGGGCTTCCTTCTTTGCCTGTCATGGACTTGATGCGTCCACGAATGATTTGATCGTCCAGCTGGCGTGGCGGCAGCGTCTGACCCGAGACAATCGCGGCAAGCTTCAACAGAACTTCCCACTCACCGGGACGTTCCCCCTCAAGCGGAAACAGCGCTGGCGAGAAACGCGCTGCGTTACGAATGGCAAATTGATGGAAACCAATATCAAAGTGAGATTCTTCAAGGGGCGACGTGCCGGGCAGAATGACATCCGCATGCCGCGATGTTTCATTGAGGTAAATATCAATGCTGACCATGAAATCGAGAGATCCGAAGGCGCGGCTAATGCGCGTTCCGTTCGGGGCGCTCAAAGCAGGATTTCCCGCAATGGTGAACAACGCCCGAATTTGCTGAGCCCCGGGTGTTTCGATTTCTTCCGCAAGGCAAACGGCAGGCAATTCGCCAAGAATTTCCGAAGCTCCGCGTACACGAGACTGCCACCGCCCGATACGGGTGCCATGACCAATCCCTGGCGTTCCGGTGGAATTTGCTTGCAAGGCCGGTGCCTTTGGGAACATCACACCGCCCGGCTTGTCCAGGTTCCCGCCAAGAATGTTCACCACATCCACAAGCCACGACGCCAGTGTCCCGAACTCTTGCGTGCTGGTGCCCATGCGGCCATAAACTGCCGCGGCTTCAGTGCGCGCAATGTCACGCGCCAGCTCACGGATCGTATTCGACGGGATCTGCGTGATGTCAGCGACCGCTTCGGGCGTGTATCCCTCTACCGCCTGCTTGGCTTCAGTCAGCCCACTGACCACAGGTTCGACACTTCCCAAGGAAACAAGATCTTCCTCAATCAGGGTATGCGCAATGGCCGCCAGAAGATAAGCATCCGTGCCGGGCCGAATGGCGATGTGCTGGTCAGCAATCTTCGCGGTCTGAGATTTCTTAGGATCAATGACGATCAATCGGCCGCCGCGTTTTTGAAGCGCTTTCACACGCCCCCTAAAATCGGGAACCGTCCACAGGCTGCCATTGGATGCCATGGGGTTGGCGCCCAACACCACCAAAAGATCCGAACGGTCGATATCCGGAACCGCGCAGGTGAGGAAGCTTCCATACATAAGCGCATTGGACACTTGCTTAGGCATTTGGTCGAGCGTGCTGGCTGAATAGAGGTTCTTACTGGCCAACGCTTTTAGAAACACTGGAATGTAAAGCTGCAAGGCAACTTTGTGCGCGGACGGGTTCCCCAGATAGGTGGCAACTGCTTCGCGCCCATGTTCTTGGATAATGGGTGTGATGCGTTTTTCGATCTCCGCAAAGGCCTCGCCCCAGGTGGCTTCCACCAATTCGCCGCCACGGCGTATTAAGGGCGTCCGCAGGCGGTCCGGATCCGCATCGAGCTCCCTCAAGGCCACGCCTTTCGGACAGACGAACCCTTTGCTGAAAACGTCATCGGGATTGCCACGAATATCACCAACAACGCGCCCTTCGGTTTGAATCGTGAGACCACATGTGGCTTCACAAATGGGGCAAATTCGATGTTTCGTTTCCGATCCGGTCATGACGTTTCCCTTGGTCATCTTAATTCCACGCGCGGAACCGAGCGGCTCCTACGCCACCTGCATGGCACCACCATCGACCAGCATACCGATGCCGCTGACGAACGCAGCATCATCAGACGCCAAAAACAATGCGGCCTTCGCAATATCTTCCGGCTGGCCCAGCCGACCGAGAGGAGCCTTGTTCTTCCAATAATCGCTGAAAGAAGGCTCAGCCGCAAATACGTCTCGCGTAATGCCCGTCACAATGGCGCCAGGCTGAATACAATTCGCCGTGATGCCGAACGGTCCAAACTCCACGGCGAAGGTACGGGTCAACCCCAGCACACCATGTTTCGATGCGGTATAGGCCGCCATACCGGACGCGGAAAAGCTGCTCATAACGGATCCTGTACTGATGATACGCCCCGCCTTGCTTTCCTTGAGCAAGGGCAAGCATCCGCGTGTGATGCGAACAACCGAAGTCAAATCAACGGAAAGCACATGGTCCCACAGCTCGTCCGATAACTCATCCACGGGGGCCCCGGCGGCCGTTCCCGCATTGTTAAAAAGGATATCAAGACCACCGAAAGCATCCGCCGCAGCTTTGGAAATGACGGCTGGCGCATCTTCCTCGGTAACGTCCTTCTTGACGATGGTGACATTGTCGACGCCGCCGAAAACCTCATCGATATTCGAGGAGGGAAGATCGTTGGCCACAACGCGAGCCCCTTCTTGCAGAAAGACTTCCACCGTGGCTTTGCCGATCCCGTCCGCCGCTCCGGTAACAACCGCGATTTTGCCGTTCAGTCTGTTTGATCCTGTCATGTGATAAGCCCCAATTGATTTCGATGTCTAGAATTGGGCGCCATTCTGACGTCAATTCGAAACACGCGGAAGTCAAAAAAGCCTTTAGAATCCACAACCTGGAGCGGGTGTCGTGCACAATTTGACTTACGATACAAAGGCAAAGGTGGCACCGCATGTCAGTAAAACACAAAGGAATGGACCAAGGCGCCGGATTCGGGCTAAGGACAAGTATGAAAGCAGTCATCATTCCCGTTACGCCCTTCCAACAGAACTGTTCCCTTTTGTGGGATGAAACAACCATGAAAGGCGCGCTGGTGGATCCGGGCGGCGACATTGACCGGCTCTTATCCGTTGTCGATGAGAACGGTGTCACGCTGGAAAAGCTCCTGTTGACCCACGGGCATTTGGATCATGCAGGCGGCACAGCCGAACTTGCAGAACGGTTCAGCCTGCCCATAGAGGGCCCGCATATTGCCGACAAGTTCCTGCTGGACAGCCTTGCCGAACAGGGAGGGCGTTTTGGAATGACCTCTGCCCGGCCTTGCACGCCGGACCGGTGGCTTGAAGGCGGAGACACGGTAACGGTCGGGTCGCTTACCTTACAGGTTCGCCATTGCCCGGGACATACGCCGGGGCATGTGGTATTTTTCGATGAAACAGCGCGCCTTGCCACGGTCGGAGATGTGTTGTTTCAAGGCTCCATCGGCCGGTCCGATCTCCCGGGCGGGAATCACGATACACTGATCCAGTCCATCCGAAACGAGCTATGGCCATTGGGCGACGACGTCACTTTCGTTCCTGGGCATGGCCCCCTATCGACGTTCGGTGCGGAGCGGAAGACAAATCCATTTTGTGCCGATGCGTTGTTCCAGAACTAAGTTCACCGAAGAATAGATTTTCCATGGTCGAAAAGTATCACATCAGCGCCGAAGAGCTTTTGGAGGATTCCTTTAAGCTCGGCGTGCAAATTTTGGATAGCGGTTTCAAGCCAACTTACATCATCGGCATTTGGCGCGGCGGTTCCCCACCCGGCATCGCCGTTCAGGAACTGCTGGATTTCTTCGGTGTCAGCGCCGACCACATCGCCATTCGTACGTCGTCCTATACCGGCATCGACGAGCGCAGCGACAATGTCCGCGTTCATGGCCTTCACTACATCATCGAAAATGCAAACGCAGAAGATGCATTGCTCATCGTTGACGATGTTTTCGATTCCGGGTCGAGCATTGCGGCCACCATCGAACATATTCATCGCCTGTGCCGGCGAAACGCACCTCACGATATTCGTGTCGCCACTGTCTATTACAAGCCGCGAAAGAACATTACACAACGCGTTCCGGATTACTTCGTACACGAAACGGACAAGTGGCTTGTCTTCCCGCATGAACTTGCCGGCCTTACAGACGATGACATTCGCGCAAAGAAATCCGGTGGCGATGTCGTCCTCCAAAGACTGCTGAAGCGCGGCGAACAAAGCTAACACCCAAGATTTTCGGCTTCATCTGTGTACATATGTTCCGTTAGCAGCCCTATTCGGCGAGTGCTAGTAGATTAGCCTTGAGCCGTTAAGACTAATTTCAAATCCTTCTTGCGATCATTCCGTATATACCTCAAGATTATTTGCAGGCGATGGAGTGAACGTATGAAGAGTAGACATTCCCACGACCTTGAAATGAAACTGAAGGGGTACCTGCTGAGCACGGCGGAAATCCTGTATTGGATGCCGGATCACCCCAGCCTTCTGCAAACATTCGTCTGGCAGCATTACGATATTGCTCCTCAGTACCCGGAGCTTAAAAAGTTTCTCCATTTTTGGGAAACGAACATTGAAGGAAAACTGCATTCGGTGCGCGTGGCCCGGGACCGGCTCGTCAAGCCGGCCGATTTTTCCTCAATCGATATGGAATTGCGCCTTCATTGAGGCTGCGCTAGAAAAAAGGTCTTGATTCCCCGGTTCAAGCAACGCGCGGGCGCAGTCGCAATTGCGCCGAATCTGGAAGTTACGACCACATGGAGCAGCAGACAGCTTCCCTACTGACCCGAAAGTTACCGGTTGGACGGTCCATCAGAATGGACCTGCCCTCTGACTGGGTTTCCGGCGAATGCGATGGGGAAAATGGCAAATGGTGGAGTGGCCCGCCGGGCGACCAACGACTGTCCCTGTTCGTCAACGAAGACATATTGGCAGGCGCCAGCACACCGACGCGCGGCAACAAAGACGCGCTGACGGCGGAAAATGCGCTCAGCACCATCAAGAATATTGCCAATCAACAAGAAGCCGCCTCGGAATTGAAGCACGCACGCACGGCGACCAGCGACGTGATCGCTTGGACGATGTTGTCGGATGAGTCCAACTACCGTGTACAGTCTCACATTTGGTATGTGATTGAAGATTTGGCAAGCCAGGTGGCGGTGCGGCGCTATGTGCTGGAAATGCCCGCGGAATACAAAGTTTATCCGCGCGTTCAAAAAATCATCGAGCTCATCTCGTCACAGATCGCCGACGAAATCATTGAGACGGACCTTTACAACGATCTCAACTACGAAACACTTCGCGAACATTGTTTCGGAGACACCGTATCCTTCAATTTTCCCGAGGCTTGGAAGATCCGCCCCCGCGGGAAAACGGCTTGGGAGATCAAAGACGGCAAGACCGATTGCGCGCTTTGGTTCACCTATCAAAGCGATGAAATTTCATTAGAAGATCTGAGCGGCGGCATTCGCTCTCTCTGTGAAAAGGAAGCCAAAGCCCTGGTCGCGCAAGCGGCAGATCAGTCTATTCGCTTCGTCATGCAGGATCGCGTTTTTCTGAAAGATGGTGCCATATTGCTGTGGGTCGAAGACGAAGCGATCGACCACACCGCAGACAGTCTTCAAGAAGCTCCCAAACGTATTTTTACTTGGCACTATATGAAGTTGGTCGGATCAACCTTGGTTCGCGCCACCTTCGCGTTCATGCTGCCGATCCCGTATTTGCAACTCCCAAAGTTTCGCAACCTTGTGCCGCTTCTTGCAAAACAAGTTCGTGACACCCGCTTCACCGTCTAAGCATTCGTTTTGGACTTGGATTGATCGGACAAGAAATACTGGCGGCAATTCTACAAAACCGCTAAAAGAACTGCGTTTTTCTTTAAGCACATCTATTGTCATCGAAACTCTGCGCGTTAAACTTTGCCTGGTGATTCGCAACACCGTGACACCCGAGATTATTGGATAGAAGTCTCGCCTTACCGCGCCAGTTTTTGTGGTTAGGGCTCAGTATCTTATTTGTTAGTGAGGGCCGAGATTAATGAAAGTGGTTGCATTTGCTTCTCAAAAAGGTGGCTCAGGCAAGACGACCTTGGCCGGTCATGTCGCCGTTCAAGCCGAACTTGCCGGTGATGGCCCGGTTGCCTTGATTGACACGGATCCCCAGGGCAGCCTGTCTGACTGGTGGAACGAACGCGCGGAAGAAACACCGGTTTTTGCGAAAACGACACCCGAACGGCTGAGCGAAGACCTCAACGCCATGCGGGAGATGGGCGTGCAGATGGTCATCATCGATACACCGCCGGCCATCACCTCAACCATTGAGCATGTCATCGTCGAAGCGGATCTGGTTGTGATCCCCACTCGGCCGAGCCCGCATGATCTTCGGGCAGCCGGCGCGACGGTCGAGCTCTGTGAACGCATTGAAAGAAGCATCGTGTTCGCCATCAACGGCGCAACCCCTCGCGCGCGCATTACCACGGAAGCCGTGATCGCCCTTTCTCAACACGGCGCTGTTGCGCCATCCATCGTTCACCAGCGCGTAGACTTTGCGTCAAGCATGATTGACGGCAGAACCGTCATGGAGCTTCCAGGACGCAGCCGGTCACCAAAAGAAATTGAAGCCATGTGGTCTTTCCTCAAGGAAGCCTTGGGGAAGCAACAATCGGCGCAACGCCTGCAGACTCATAGTCTGCAATCCACACTAAGTTCCCCTGCGATTAACCCCGGCATCATGGTCAAGGGGGCCGCATGACGAAACAGAGACCTGCTTCTTTGAACGGATCATTGCTCGTCAAAAAGGGGGAAGCAAAGCCCTCCGTGGCGGCTTCGACAGATCCGGTCGCAAAGAAGGTCTCTCGTTTTCCCGACCCTGAAACAATCGCCGAGTTGCCGTTAGTCAGCACGCCGCCGATCGGCGACCTCTATGGTAATGCGGACAAGGATGAGACTGAAAAACCGCTTGCGACGGCTGCACCTGCTGCGCGCAGCGAACCGACCGTTTCGGCTCCTGTCGACAAAGAACCGCAAGCACCAATTTCAACGCCAACCGTCCAACAGGAAGACCGTGTCGCACCGGCGGAAAATAGCGATCCGGCGCCGGAACCCAGATTGGTGTTTCTGTTGCCAAGGCCTTCGTGGCGATTTGTGGTATCAGCCGTCTTGGCTGGCGTTATGGGCGTTTCTGCCTGGTATCTGATGAGCACCTCTGAAAATGAGGGCACTCAACGGCTTGCCAGCGTAGCTCCTGCTGACGAGGCGGCATCCGCTGCCACTGGCGAAAATCCGGGCGCAATCTCACCTCCGCCGTCTGGCATCAACAAACCTCATGCAGACGCGAAGACACCGGAAAACGCGGCCAATCCTGCGCCAGAGGCGACAAAACCGGCAGTGACCGCGGCAAAGCCACCGGTACCGTCTGCCAAGCCGAAGCCCAGCACTCCAGCCGCCACGGTAGCCAGCAGCTCACCGCAATATGCAATCCAGCTTCTGGCCACCAAATCCGCAGAGGCTGGCCGGGAAGCCTGGGCGCAGATTTCCAGCAAGCACAGCAACCAACTAGGTGGGTTGTCGCTAGACCTACAAACAGTGACCCTTCAGGGCCGAGGCAAATTCGTCCGAGTAAGGGCTGGCCCTATTGACGGTAAGCAGGTTGCGATCAATCGCTGTAAAGCACTCAGCTCTGCCGGACAGGACTGTCTTGTCGTCAAGTTCTAGAGCATTTACCGATTAACCAATTGTTAAGGTTTCGCTTGGGTTAAGCGAATAATCGTGTTTATCGTGCGGCCATGGATGAAAAGCCGCAAAAGACCAATCCCTTCGCGCCATCGCCCGCCCTAACAGGGTGCGCTGTGACGGCCATCATCATTCTGGGGATGGGCGATAATGTGGTCTGGTCAGTGCCGCTGGGCTTTATCGCCGGAGCGATTGCCACCTACGGATCATCCTTGTCGGCATACCACGAAAAAGAAGATCAGTAGCTTTTTAGCGCGCCTCTGGCGGCAGCTCATTTAGGGCCGTCTCAAGTTCCGCAAAAGATGGTTGCGCCCCGGACGGCACATTTCCCCGACCAATTTCCACAGAGACTTGGGCCGAGTTCCCGTGCAGATGGGCGACCAAGACATCGCGGATGATGGCGTAAAACAGCCCTTCCTCATCAGCAATCTGCTTCATACGGCTGGCGAACGGCCCCACAAAACCATATGCCAAAAACACGCCCAAGAACGTACCCACAAGAGCACTACCAATGAGCTTACCGAGTACTTCCGGTGGCTCGTTAATGGACGACATGGTCTTGATGATACCAAGCACGGCGGCCACAATCCCAAGCGCCGGCAACGCATCCGCCAAGTTCTGAACAGCTTCCGGGGGGCCGAGTGCTTCATGATGGTGTTTTTCAAGCTGCTTTTCCATGGAATCTTCGACCTGATGAGGGTCTTCCAGATTCATGGTCATCATGCGTAGTGTGTCGCAAATGAAATCGATCGCAAAATGATCGGCAAGAATCTTCGGGTACTGACTAAAAATCGCACTTTCGGCTGGGTTTTCGATATGCGCTTCGACCGCAATCATACCTTTTGATTTCATCGTCTTGGTCAGCAGGAAAAGAAGACACAGGAGGTCCTGATAGTCTTGTGTTTTCCATTTTGGCCCAGCGAACATCTTCCCGAAGGTGCCACCGGTCTTACCAAGGATAGCGCCAGAGTTACCGATCAAAAATGCGCCAACGCCGGCGCCCATGATCATCATCATTTCCAACGGGGCCGCTTTGATGATCACATCCATCTTGCCGCCGGCCAGCAGATAGCCGCCGAACACCATGCCGAAAACGCAAACAATACCGATAATCTGAAACATAACTACGCGTGCCCGTCTGATACCCCACCCCGGCAAATGCATTTGGCGCCGGATGGTTAAGCGAGTATCGGGTTTTTTACTTAAAGATCGCTAAAACCAAATTGGAACACGTGTTTGAGAAAACTGAGGCGCGCTTTATGGTAAACGCTTGGTTAGCGTTAGCTCGCCTCGCGAAACTTGGCGATGACCGATTGAAGGCCCTTCTCCACTTGCAACGCAACGGCATCACCGTCACCACACGTCGCTTGCGCGGCCAAAAGCGTATCCACATGCATACGGACAATATTGTGGACGATCGGCGAGGGATCGTTGAAATCGCCAAGGAAGTCCCACAGAGACTTTGAAACTCTGGTGATCAAATGAAACCCAAACGTACCGGAAATGCCGCGCAGTTCGTGGCTGATCGCCCGCGATTCCTCTATTACCTTGGCATCAAAGGGCTGCTTGTCCGCCGTCAACGCGTTTAGGCGCTTGATGTACTGGTCGATGATCCCTTCGAATTCTTCCGCCTGGCTGTCGATCGCGTCCTGGACACGCACAAGCACATCGGGACCAAATGCACGCTTTGCAGCCTCAATGCCGCCAATTTTCTTCAATATGCGGTTGGGCAGACGAATTGTCCTCGCATTACCTGCCGGTTGTGATGCCGTTTGCCCTTGGGTCATTACGCCGCCCTACTGGTCCGACAGAAAGCGAACCTAACTTTGTTGATCAATCGTGGTACATGGTTGACGTTCTTTAACTGTTTGAACGCCGCAAACCTAATTGGCGACACACTAACCAAGGGAACGTGTATTGAGCGTTAAGATAGTAACACGAAACAATAATATCGATTAAGAAGACCCACCGAGAACCTTACAAGGCCACATCGCAAAAATGACATCTCGCTTCTTACACCCTGTCCTTCGAACGGTCAGGATGGTCGAAAAAGCCTCATGGCGTGTTCGGCGCCCCCTTACCCTAGGCGTGCGCGCGATGATCCTTAACGAAAAGCAAGAATTTCTGCTCGTACGCCACACTTATATTGACGGCTGGTACTTTCCGGGCGGCGGCGTTGAAAAGGGGGAAAGCCTCGAATCCGCTGTCGCGCGTGAGCTTTCAGAAGAAGTCGGGGTTCGGCTGGAAGGGCCCCCTACGCTCTTTGGCGCTTATACCTATCTCAGAGAATATAAATCCGACCACGTCATATTCTATGCAGCGGACCAATGGTCCATCACGCCTAACAAGAATATGGAGATTGCGGAGTTCGGGTTTTTCAGCCGACGCAATATCCCGGACGACACTTCCCCGGGAACGAAACGGCGCCTTGCCGAATATTTCGACAAGACGCCGCAATCAGACATGTGGTAGCCACAACATTCTGTGGCTGTTGTAACGGGTCTAGACCGGTTCCCAACCAAACACGGATACCGTGGCCCCAAGATCCGTCATGCTCGGTTTCATCGCGGGCACGGCATGTTCAAGGATTGAGTCAACCGTCCATCCTTCCAGGCGGGCAAGACCCCGAACGGGCCGTGGCTGGCTCATCAGGAAGATCTCATTGCCACGCACGGCAAATATCTGACCACTGACGTCTTTCGCATCGGGCGCACTCAGCGCGACGGCCGGGCCAGCGACTTGATCCGCCCGCATGGCGCGCTTCATCCGGTCAACACGAGCCGCCGACTGCTCGTCCTTCACTGGAATGGTGGCGATCATCCGCGTCCAGGCAAATGGAGCGATCACATTCGAGCGCACATTCTTCTGTGCCCCTTCCATCGCAATGATCTTGGAAAGACCAACAATCCCCATCTTTGCCGCCGCATAGTTGGCTTGACCAATGTTCCCGATCAATCCTGAGGTGGAAGTGAACAGAACAAAAGAGCCCTCTTCCTGGCTACGGAAATGATTGATCGCCGCTTTCGTCACATTGTAAGACCCGTTGAGGTGCACATTGATGACCGAGTGCCAGTCTTCGTCTTCCATTTTATGGAACATTTTATCCCGCAGAATCCCCGCCGGGCTGATCACCGAGTGCAGCCCGCCGAACGTGTCGAGCGCCTGCTCGACCATATTCTTGGCCCCGCTCATTTCCGCAACACTATCCGAGTTAGAGGCGGCCTCTCCACCCGCGTCGCGGATTTCCTGTGCCACCTCTTCAGCAGGACCCGCTTCCCCGGAATCTCCGCCGGCAACGGCACCGCCCAAATCATTAACGATCACTTTGGCGCCTTCTTTGGCGGCCAACAGAGCGCATTCCCGGCCGATACCGCGCGCTGCGCCCGTTACCAAAACCACTTTTCCTTCCATGCGAGGCATCAATTCTCTCCTGTCTTGCAAATCTTGTGTGCGGAAAATAGTCCAGACTGAAGCTTATGCGCGAGTCTTTTCCCACGAGAATAAGCTTTACCCATGAAATACGCTGTGATAGTGAGCCTGATCTTATTGAAGAAGGTGGACAAAATGAGCGGTCCAAGACCTGCCAACAGCCTAACCCTCCGACGACGACGTCGCCAACACATGCCCCTTAGCGGCAGTGTGGCCTGAGCCGACGCACGTCCCTTCTTATTGTCTCCAATGATCTGACAGGTGTGCACGGTGAAGCGTCACCTCGCAAATACCCTGTTTCGTTCGCGGAGACCCGAAAATGATTTCCATTGAAAAAGAAAAGCCAGGCGACAAGCCTGCAGTTGAGATGTTGCTCGACCTCGCCTTTGGGCCCGGGCGGTTTGCAAAATCCTCCTATCGCCTACGCGAAGGCGTGGACCCAATTGGCGAACTGTGCTTCGTCGGCAAACTCGACGGCGAGATGAAGGGAAGCATACGGTACTGGCCTGTTCAGGTAGGGGCTGCCGGCCACGCCTTACTCCTCGGCCCTCTCGCTGTTGACCCTTCGATTCGGGGAAAGGGGTTGGGTGTCGCCTTGGTCGATCACAGCCTGCAAGCAGCCGCCAAGCTTGGACACAATGTGGTGTTTCTGGTCGGCGATGAGCCCTATTATGCAAAGTCCGGGTTCGCCAAAACCACGCCGGGCCGGTTTGAATTCCCAGGCCCTGTTGATCCCAACCGGCTGTTGATGCGTGAACTGATCAACAAGGCTGAGGCATCTTTTGCGGGCCCCATCCAAAAGCCTCGCTCAAACGCTTTCCCGGCGCCATGCAAATAAGGCGGCGGCAGTAATAATTAGAAGGAACAACCAGGGCGGGATCAGCGGGCCACTGGCGACAGACCGCACCACATAGGCGTCATTGCGGACCAACCCAATCCAATCGCGGCCAACCATTTCGCGCCCTTTTGAGATACGCCGCACCAAGGGAGCGGGACGCCGAAGGTCTTCCAGCCACATCGTGGTTCCACCGGACGCCTGCGAAACAGGCGCTAGTATCTGGTCGGTAGCTCGCACGTCGCTATATTCCTTAGGGTTGAGCGGTCCAACGGCTGCGACAGCTACCTGATCGGTGTTCTCTAAGCGATAGAGCCCTATTTCGTCCACCGGAACGCTGGCGGTCCATAGCCCTTCACCTGTCTGAGTTAGCGCCGCCTCTTGCGTTTCCCCTGACGGGCTGGTGATCCGAACCTCTGGTGGCGCCTCTTCCATGGTCCGGCGCTTGACCACAAGCTGTCCATCTTCCACATCCGCAAACAGCTTCTCTTCTTCGAGTTCGGGCTCCTTCATTAGCCAGTGCGCAAGACGGCGCAACAGCTCCGCCTGCGGACCACCCCCTTCATATCCACGGGCCCAGAGCCAGCTGTGATCCGACAATAGCTGCGCGACACGACCATCCCCCACCCGGTCAAGAACAAGTACGGGTCCCTGTTCCGGTCCGGCCATCAGCGTGTCGCCCGAAACGCGCTCGGTCGCCACCAATCGGAACCACCGTCCCCACTCGGGGTCGCTGCCGGCGAGTAACGAGTTTGCGCCCGGAAGCCTTGCTGTCACTGGGTGCCGCGCGCCGGACGATGTCACGCGAGGGCGATATCCCTGTTCAAAAACCTCTCCCGTCGGCTGCGCAGGCAGCACACCTGCAAGAGGCGTCCGGTAAAGACTCAATGTCGTGGCGAAAGCGGGCCCGGCGGCAGTTAGAAGGGCCCCGCCGTCTTCCACAAATCGGGCGACATTGGCCAGATAGATCAATGGCAGCACGTTACGCCGTTGATACCGGTCAAATATGATCAGGTCGAATTCGTTGAGTTTTTCAGAAAACAATTCCCGCGTCGGGAAAGCGATCAACGACAACTCGTCTATAGGGGTTCCGTCTTGTTTTTCCGGCGGACGCAAAATAGTGAAGTGCACCAGATCCACGGACGGGTCGGCCTTGAGCAGATTACGCCAGGTCCGCTCTCCGGCATGCGGTTCACCCGACACCAGCAACACACGCAAGCGATCTCGAACCCCGTTGATTTCCAACACGGCCACATTGTTCTTTGTTGTCAATTCATCCGGGGACGCTTCAATACGGATTTCGACAACATTCTCCCCGCCATGTTCAATCTCGAAATCAATGGTCCTTGTTTGACCCACCGGAAGGTATTGCGACTGTACGGGGCGGCCATCGAGCAGAACATCAACGGAGATAAGACTGCGCTCATCCCCGGCTGCGCCGAACTCATCCACCCGCAAAGTAACCGATACGGCGTCTCCCACAATGCCGAAGACCGGCGCACGCTCTACCGTCAGCTTGCGGTCATACCCCGTGCGCGATCCCGCGATCAAAGTATGGAATGGTGCCTTCCCGGCGACACCGTCTGGCCGCGACGGAGCATCATGAACCTGCCCGTCGGTAATCAGAATGGTTCCGGCAAGCCGGTTCGGCGCCACGTCTTCCAACGCCCGTGAGAGTTCGGAGAATACGTGGGTTCCATCCTTAGATGGACCGTAATTGTCTTCCCCCACATCGATCACACGCGCGGTCAATCCGTCTTCTTGCGAAAGCTGGCGTTGCAGGTCCTCTAGGGCCGCATTCGTTTGCGCCCGCCTTTCGCCCACATTCTGGCTTTCGGATCGGTCCACTAGAACGGCAACCACATCATCCAGTCCTTGCCGCTCTTCGCGCAGAATGGATGGGTTGGACAATGCAAGAAGGATGAGGCCAAGCGCGCCTACACGCCAAAGCCCGGCGCGTGCGCGAAACCACAAGCTCGCGGCCAGAACAGCAAGACAGGCGATCCCCAGGCCCCACAGGGCAGGCTCAGGAATGGACGGAAAAAACTCTACACGCCACATGGTCTATTGGCCCAAACGCTCCAGCAATGCCGGTATATGAACGGAATCCGCTTTGTAATTTCCGGTTAGAGCGTACATCACCAGATTCACGCCAAACCGCATGGCCAATTCGCGCTGGCGAGCTCCGCCCGGCACCACCGCAGCGACCGGTCTACCGTTTTCATCCTGCGCCCACGCCGCGGCCCAATCGTTAGAGCCGATTATGATCGAAGAAACGCCATCATTGCTGGCTTGCGTCGACCCGGTGACTTCGTTTTGGGCTTCGACCCAGACGCGCCCCCCCGCCCAACGGCCCGGAAACGTGTTCAACAGATAAAATGACTTGGTGAGCACGTGCTCCTCATTCAGGGGCATCAAAGGTGGAATGTCCAAACCGCCGATGAGATCAGAGAGTTTCTGCCGACCGGGGCTGCCGCCGCCATTGAGTTCCGGCAATATGTTCTTCTGCTGATCTCTCGTGTCGAAAAAGATCGTACCGCCATTCTTCATATACGCATCGACTTTGGCCAAAGCTTCCGGCGAAAGAGCTTTCTGTTGTTCCGCTATCGGCCAGAACAACAACGGAAAGAACGCGAGCTCATCATTTTCGAGGTCGACCCCAATCGGCACCCCTGGTTCGACCGCCGTCCGGCTCGACAGTATCCGGCCCAATCCCTGGAGACCGGCCTCACTCAGCCTATCCACTTCATCATTGCCGGTGATTACATAGGCAAGTCTTGTTTCCAAAGTGGCCGCGAGTGCCGCGCGATCCTTATTTTCCTCCTCCGCCATTACGGGGTGTGGATGAAGGACGGCAAAAGTCGCGGCTATGGCTGCAACAAATGCCAAAGACGACACCGTTGAAGGCTGCGGCGAGATTTTGAGCCCTCTTCGCTGACCAAACATCCAGATGATGGCAAGCCAATCGATCAGCAAGAAGATGATCGCCGCAGAAAGCAGCCATGGCTTCAGGCGCAACACATCGGGCGGTTCCAAAACATCAGGCGTGATACCACCGGGATTTCCCAAAGGTACCAATTGCTCCGTGGTGTCGCCAATATTCAAGGCGAGGCGCAGAGACCTCTGGGCATAGATCCCAGGCGGATGATCTGACGTGATGTCCAACGGGTCACTGGTGCGTAAAGGCAAAACACTGGAGGACGGGTCTTGGGAGATGCCAAACCCGTCAAGAACACGCAAAGGCATTAATGCCCGGTCAGCCTCTCCGGCCGCAGCCCCTCCATTAAGCGCGGACGATGCAGCGCTCGGAATAGCGGCGGAAATGTTGATCATCTTTCTCAGCATCTCCACAAACATTCCAGAAAGCGGTAGATTCGACCAGTTCGAATTTGCCGTAACGTGCACCAAGATAATCCAGCCGTCTCCCCGCTGTGCGGCGGTGACCAGTGGCGTCCCATCTTCCAACTGGGCCCAGGTACGGCCGGCCAACTCGATTGACGGTTCGGCCAAGACCTGCCGGCGCACCTCCACATCACCACCGATGGGTATGCCGGAAAATGGACTGTTGGCGTCGAATGGTTTGAGTTTCTGGGGGGATTCCCAGGACAACGCACCACCAAACGCCCGGCCACCGTCTCTTAGATTGACCGGGATCAGGCGGTCTCGCTTGGCCGCCAGGCGGGGACCAGCGAAACGGATCAGCACACCCCCCTGATTCACCCATTTCTCAACCGCCGACAGATCGTTGCCGACGATTTGGCCAATATCGGAAAGAATGAGAACCGAAATCTCTTTACCCACAAGTGTGCCAAGACTTCCGTCAACAATCTCTGCGTAGGGATCAATGGCGCGCCGCAAATAATATGTGTCGGACAAAAGGGGCTGCTCGTCTTCCTGATCGCTGGATGTCACCAGCCCGACGGACCGCCGTTGCTGGGCATCATCCAGCAATACGGTCGCACCGGCGGATGGCTGACCGCGCACGGAGATGCGCCCAATATTGTTCCGCAGCCTCAAAGGAAGATCAATCAACACTTCTGTTTGCGTCTCGCCGGCCGCAAAAGAAAACGGGAAGGCACCAATGACGGTTCCATCAGCAGCTGCGATCGCCAAGTCGCCCTTGTCTTCCTCGCCTGCGCGAGGCCGTGTCACCGCGACACGCATGGACGCGTCTTGTGTTTTGACGCGAGATAAAAGCAGCGGATCTTCTTGATCAACAAGCACACGCAGGGTGCCGATTTGCTGAAGTTGATCTGAAAACCTGCCGTTCCCCTCATGTGCCAGATTGTCTGAAACCCAAACGATCTGCGGCTGCTCTAGGGTCACGCTTTCGACCGCCTCTAGTGCCGCTATGTAATCAGGCCGCCAGGGTTTCGGCTCTAATGCGCGCAACTGCTCGCTCGCTTGCTCCGCAGCCAGAACCGACAATGGAAGGTCCTTTTCGGAAATGTCTGCCGTCGGCACAAGCAGGACCGACCGATCTTGTTGACCGGCCTGAATGATCATCTCATTGATAGCGTTGACGCGTGCGTCCCAGCCCGCCGCAGCACCCCATCCATTGTCCATGATCACGACCAACGGGCCGTCACCTTCCAAAGTTTTGCCACGGTTCAGATAGGGGCCAGCGAAAGCGAAAATCAGAAGGGATAAAATCAGCATACGCAGCAATAGAAGCCAAATCGGCGTTTGTGCGGATGTTTCTTCCTTTTTCTCTAGCCCCAACAGCAGGGAGAGAGCAGGAAAAGCGATCCGGCGGGGACGCGGCGGTGTCACACGCAGCAACCACCAAATAACCGGCAGCGCGATCAGCCCTAACAGAATCCAGGGGTACAGAAAGGAAAGCGCACCGACCGTCAACTACCACCCCCGATCGGAAAATGATGCTCAGCTGGAGCGCCCAAAGAATTGAAAAACTGAAGCAGTGTTAAATGGGGTGGCCGGTCCGTGCGGTGCGATGCAAACGTCCAATCACTTCGGCGGGCCCAATGCCCTAAGGCGGACTTTAAGTCACCAAGTTTTGCCTGATATGCACCCTTTAGGGTCTCCGCGCGGCCGATCACCAGTTCCAGCTTGTCCTCGAGCCCTTCAAAGAGAGTTCGGCCCTCGAACGGAAACTCTTCTTCTGCCGGATCCAACACTTGCAGCAAATGGCCCCGTACATTGTCATTGGCCAAACTTTCCAAGCGGGGAAAAAGTTGATCACTCGCCACAAGAAAATCGCTGATGAGCACAATACGTGCGTGCCGCGGCAAATGAACCGGCGGCGGCAAGCCGTCACGCCCGAAGGTGGACATCAATAGCGCCGCCCCCAAACGCGGGAAAGCACTGATCCCCATAAAGGGTGCTGCACGTTCACCCAGCACGCCCACACGTTCACCGGCACGCAAAAGCATGTGCCCCAGAGCCAGGGCAAGAACGATTGCGCGATACTCCTTCGTTGGATACTCCTCCGTGTAGGAATAATCCATAGACGGAGACGTATCACACCAGATCCAAACGCTCTCGGCCACCTCCCATTCGTTTTCCCGAATATAGTAGCTTTGGGTTTTGGCAGATTGGCGCCAGTCAATCGACGCTGCCGTATCCCCCTCCACATGGTGACGGAATTGCCAGAAGGTCTCGCCAGGCCCCGCCCGCCGGCGGCCGTGTATGCCTTGCGCGACGGTGTTTGCGATGCGTTCTGCTTCCACCAACAAAGGCGGCAACCGGTCACTTAGAGCTTCCGCATCATGTTGGAGCAGCGCGGCACGATCCTTTTGCTTGGGCGAAAACCCAAATCCCGCAACAGAATCACGCCAATAAGGAGGGGCCATATTTATCCGAGCCTTGCGCAAAGTCCCGCGATGATTTCCTGCAAGGTGATACCGTCCGCGCGCGCGCTGAAGTTCAAGGACATGCGGTGCCGTAGAACCGGACCCGCCAAGTGAACGACGTCGTCGATGGAGGGGGCCAACCGCCCCTCCAGCAAAGCCTTTGCCCTAGTCGCCAACATAAGCGCTTGCGAGGCGCGCGGTCCGGGCCCCCAGGCCACATGAGTCCGCACCAGGTCATCTGCTTCTTCATCTGGCCGCGCCGATCGCACCAGCCTCAAGATCGCATCCACCACTTGTTCGCCCACGGGCATGCGGCGCACAAGCGCTTGAATATCAGCCAGATCTTGACCGGACAGTACAGGCGCCGGAGAGGCGTCCTCCGTGCCGGTTGTGGCAAACAACATCTGCTTCTCAGCATCCCGGTCCGGATAGCTCACATCAATTTGCAGCAGAAATCGGTCCAGCTGCGCTTCCGGCAGCGGATAGGTCCCCTCTTGCTCCAACGGATTCTGCGTTGCCAGCACATGAAACGGATGGGGCAGCGCGTGTTCTTGCCCGGCAATCGTGACGGTGTTTTCCTGCATCGATTGCAGAAGCGCCGACTGCGTACGTGGGCTTGCGCGGTTGATTTCATCGGCCATCAATAGCTGGCAAAAGACCGGCCCCTTGATAAACCGAAATGATCGCCTGCCGCTTTCCGTTTCTTCCAGCACTTCGGATCCCAAAATATCCGCAGGCATCAAATCCGGCGTGAATTGAAGACGTTTCGCATCGAGACCAAGCGTCGTGCCCATGGTTTCTACCAAGCGCGTCTTGGCAAGACCTGGCACACCGATGAGCAGAGCATGCCCCCCGGAAAGAATCGTTATCAAACTTTGGTCAATGACTTCAGTTTGCCCGAAAATGACGGCACCGATTCCGTCTTTGACGCGGCGTAATTTGTCACCGGCGGCTTCAAGCTCGTGAACGATCTGCTTGTCATCTTCAACGGTTGTGTTCATCTGTTACCTACAGCTCGTTCGTCAAATTTCGCGGGTGCTGGAATCGGGTTTGCCATTTCATCCGGTCGCCCCAACATCATAACAAATAAGGCCCCATGACGGGGGCCACTAATATTTGAAGAGATATGGTTAAAGAAGAAGGCCAAGATATGACCGGAGACCGAAAATCAGCGTCGCCAGAGGTCGTCAGGGGATTGGCCGAAGCCAGCGCTGAATCGGCAAAAAACCGCAGTTTGCCGCCGGTTCACTTATGGAATCCGCCTTTTTGCGGCGACATCGACATGCGAATCGCAGTGGATGGCACTTGGTATTATTTGGGCTCGCCGATTAACAGAAAACCGATGGTAAAGCTGTTCTCTTCCATTCTACGCCGCGATGAAGATGACTATTTCCTGGTGACACCGGTGGAAAAGGTGGGAATCACAGTCGACGATGCGCCATTTCTGGCCGTAGAGCTGATCGTGGAAGGCCAGGGCGAGAGCCAAACCCTGCAGTTTCGCACCAATGTGGACGATATCGTTACGGTAGGGTCGGAGCATCCGATTTGGATGGAGTTTGACGAAGGGTCGCAAGAACCACGCCCCTATATGCATGTCAGACAAAATCTTCATGGCTTGATCAACCGCGCCGTCTTCTATGATCTTGTAGAACTGGGTGTTGAAGAGAGCGTAGACGACACCCCATATTTCGGGATCTGGAGCGCAAAGGAGTTTTTTCCGTTTGCGCCTGCGGGATCGTTGCAAGAGGCTTAAATCGCTGTGGACATGGCGAACACAACTGCACTGACCGCCCTGTTGCGGGACAAACTCGCGCCGTTGCCCACCACGCATGAGGAGGTGGGCGGCGAACCGCCTACGCGCGGCGATTTCGGCAAAATCCGGGGCGCAGAGGACGAACGAAGTGCGGCGGATACACCGTTGCGCGCCGCATCCGTTCTAGTGCCTTTGGTCGATCACCCGGATGAAACAACCGTGCTGCTGACGCAACGCTCCCAGCACTTGCCGAGCCATGCCGGCCAAGTGAGTTTTCCCGGCGGGCGCGTCGATCCCGTTGACATTGATCCCGTTGCAACAGCGCTGCGCGAAACCCGCGAAGAAGTGGGGATTTCCGCGGACTTCATTTCACCGATCGGCGCTCTCGACACGTATGAAACAGGCACTGGATTTTGCATCATGCCGATTGTCGGCATCTTGGAACCAGGCTTTACGATCAAGACCGATCCGTCGGAAGTTGAAGAAGCTTTTGAAGTCCCGCTTTCGTTCCTTATGAATCCCAAAAATCATGAGCGACACCGTGCCCACTGGAAGGGGACCGCCCGCGAGTATTATGCAATGCCTTATGATGGACATTACATTTGGGGCGCCACGGCGGGGATGATCGTCAACCTCTACGAGCGCTTACACGGACTCTAATGCGCATCTTGCTCTTCAATCTGCTGCTTTTCCTACTGCCGTTCATTCTGTATGCGGGATACATCGCCATCAAGAATCAGTCTTTGGCGACGGGGGGCCATTGGGATGAAAAAAGGATCGCGATTCTGAGCGCGATTGGGCTGGTGTTCATGATGGCTGGTTTGGCGATTTGGAATATTCAAGATTCCGCCGACAATTCCCGCAACCCGCTTTTAGAATTTGAGAAACCGGAATACGAACCGGAACCAGAGCCCGAACGTCCGAACTTTGGGGGGCCCTTCTGACCATGACAACAAGCAATGACAGTTTGGGTCCACAGGTCTGGCTTACCGCGCCGGAAACCAAGAAACTCATCGCCGCTCTGACCGCGCACAATTCGGATGTCAGGTTCGTCGGGGGGTGCGTGCGAAATGCGCTGATCCACGAAGCCGTCGAAGACATTGACATCGCCACCCCAGACCACCCGGAAAGAGTAATCGAGCTTCTGGAAGCCGCCGACATCAAGGCGGTGCCTACAGGGATAGAACACGGCACGATTACGGCCGTTGTGGACGGCAAGCCCTTCGAAATCACCACCCTCCGCGAAGATGTGGAGACCGATGGTCGGCATGCGGATGTTTCGTTTACGGAGGAATGGGAAGCGGATGCAGCCCGCCGGGACTTGACCATCAACGCTATCTACGCCGATCCGGACGGCAAATTGTACGACCCGCATGGCGGCGCGCGTGACATTCAAGAGGGGCACATTCAATTCATCGGATCCGCGCGCGAACGCATTCAAGAAGACTATCTTCGGATCTTGCGCTTTTTCCGCTTTTCCGCCTTCTATGGGAAAGGGGATGCTGACAAGGAGGCGTTGACAGCGATTGAAGAGCTTAGGTCCGGCCTCAAAGGTCTGTCCGCGGAACGAATAAGAACCGAGCTGCTGAAACTGATGGCAGCACCCGATCCGCTTCCCACACTGCGAACCATGGCGGCAATTGGCGTGTTAAGCGAGATCCTTCCCGAAGCCGCCACCTTTGACCGGCTTGAACGTCTTGTAGACATAGAAGCCAACCAGCTTTTCTTGAGCGATGCCGTAAGGCGCTTGGGCACACTGGTTGACCTCGACGGGGATCAAACCGTCGCCCTTGCCGAACGTTTGCGTTTGTCGAACGACGAACGGGACCGGCTGGTGGATATGCAGACGAACGACACCAAGATCGTCTGCTATCTGTCGATTCGGGAAGTGCGCCGCGCGCTTTACCGCATGGGACCGGACACCTTCAAAGATCTGGTGCTCATGCATTGGGCAGCCGATCCGAAAGAAACCAATGCGGTGCAATGGCGCGCTATGTTGGCCATGGCCGACAGTTGGGTCCGCCCAACTCTTCCTTTGACCGGGCGCGATGTGATGAAAGCAGGCGTGCCAGAAGGCCCCGCCATCGGCGAGGTCATCAAGGAAGTGGAAGAATGGTGGATCGACTCGGATTTCACCGAGGATGAGTTTTCGATCGTCGAGCGGCTAAAAGCGATCGTTCAGGCAACGATCTATTAGCCGCGGCCTGTCCCTTTTTACTGCGAGAATTTGGTGAGCTTGCCCTCGGCGGAGCGAACCAGTTCACCGTCCAACACACGGGTGAACTTGAGCTCCATCCCTAATCCGGTAAGCGCCCGCGAATATGTTTGAAGTTCTGAAGAACCATCGGCGTTGACGGCGAAGGAATTGACGACCAAAGCGTTCTTATCCAGGCGCGCCCAAGCAACGGATTGTCCGTCTTTCAAAGTGCCCGTGTCCTTCGCCCACCACTGATCCGAACGGCCCGGTGCCGGTTCAAAAACGAGCGTTGTCGATTTCAACACTTCCGTTGGGGCATCGGGATTACCCTTTTGCCGCTGCACCGTGGACCAGGTGAGTTCAAAGGCACCGCCATCCAACGGGTTCACTTCGACGCCGATGTCCCGAACAGTCAGCTGGAAATGAACGCTGATTTCGCTTTCGGAAACAGCGCTGCCGACCCATTTGCCATAGAAGGCAGGCAAAGAAACTTTCTGTTGGGCTTGGGCCGCCCCTAAAGACAAGAGAGCAACAGAAATGACAAAGATGGCGGCAGCGGACGCCTTAGACACGAAGCGGCTGAATACGGACATGGTGAAACTCCCCAAAATTTGGCGTCGACAGACCCAACAATACTGCCACTTTAGCCGATCAACCCACCGACTGGCCAGCACACAGACAACAACCGCGGATCACAACTGCTCAAAAGCCATCAGGGCCATTTGGCCTCCGGCGGCAATGACATCAAGATGGCTTCAACATTGCCACCGGTTTTGAGTCCAAACTGGGTTCCCCGGTCGTAGAGCAGATTGAATTCCGCATACCGTCCGCGGCGCATGAGCTGATGTTCGCGCTCTTCGCCCGTCCAGGGTTTGTCGAAATGCTGCCGGACAATGCGCGGATACACATCCAAAAATGCTTTGCCCACATCTTGCGTAAAGGCGAAGTCATTATCCCAATCCCCACTATTGTGGTGATCATAAAAGATCCCACCTTGGCCGCGCGGCTCATTCCGGTGGGGTAAGAAGAAGTACTCGTCACACCATTGCTTGAACCGAGGATAGTACGCGCCGTCGTGACGGTCACAGGCATCCTTCAATGCACCATGAAACTCATTCGTGTCTTGTTCATTCACATACATGGGCGTCAAATCCGCCCCACCACCGAACCAGCCGACGGTCGTCACGATATGCCGGGTATTCATGTGAACTGCCGGAACATGGGGCGATTGCATATGCGCCACCAGCGAAATGCCGCTGGCCCAGAACCGCGGGTCTTCGGCGGCTCCTTGAATGTTCTGCGCAAATTCCGGAGAGAACTTGCCGTGTACTGTGGAGATATTGACGCCAACTTTCTCGAACACACGTCCGCGCATGATGGACATGACGCCGCCGCCGCCATTCCCATCATCCGACGGGCGCTGCCATTCCTTACGTTCGAATCTGCTGGCCGGCCGATCCGACAGCTGACCTTGGTGATCTTGTTCGATCTGTTCGAATGCGTCGCAAATTTGGTCGCGCAGTGACTGAAACCAGCGGGCCGCCGTTTCCTTTTGGGCAGAGGTTTCCGTTTTCATGCTCGCCTCCATCTGCAATTTTTGAATAGTATCGGTCAGTCTTCGGACAACTGCCGTAAAGCTTCGCCGGCGACCATAGCCCCGGCCATGGCCACATTTAAAGACCGCGCCCCTGCGGCCATAGGTATCGTGATTCGCGCCTGCACCTGTTCGTGGACATTTTGGGGCACACCTGCGCTCTCACGTCCCAGCAATAGGGTATCGCCGGTCAAAAACTGGAAGTCGTGGTACGAATTGGACGCTTTGGTCGATAGCAGCACCGTGCGCCGACCGGCGCCCGTCTGAACGGCCCAAAAATGATCCCAGGACGGATGTAGCACCAGATCCACAAGCTCTGCATAATCCATCGCGGAACGCCTAAGTGCCTTATCTGAAACAGGAAATCCGCATGGCTCTATGATATCCACAGGCATATTCAGGCAGGCACCAAGGCGCAACAGCGCACCTGTGTTCTGTGGAATATCCGGTTGATAAAGAGCAATTCGAAGCGACATCGCGGCCCCGGCCAATTTTGTTAAGATTCAGGCTATCTGCTCAGGACGCGGTGCAATGATGCGGCATCGTGCCACAAGATATTCGCATAGTGACCCTCTATTTTACGACCAATCAAATTGGGGCTCGTTAACTCACGGCGTTCGTTAGTAAATTCCTGTGAGCACCATCCCAAAAATCACGGCAGTCAGAGGGAGCACGAACCGTGGCAGATGCCATTTCGGACGAAAGCAGCAGACGCGATTTCCTGTACGTCGCCACCGGCGGTGTCGCCGGTGTGGGCGTTGCCATGGCAGCATGGCCGTTCATCCATCAGATGAACCCATCCGCAGATGTCCGCGCGCTAGCAACAATTGAAGTAGACATTTCACAAATCGCCGTCGGCCAGTCCTTGACGGTAAAATGGCAGGGTAAGCCCGTCTTCATCCGTCATCGGACGGAAGATGAAATTCAAGTGGCCGAAGCCGTGCCATTGGACGAACTTCCTGATCCCCAAACGGATTCGGAACGGGCGGAAAAACCCGAATGGCTTATCATGTTGGGCGTATGCACCCATTTGGGCTGTGTGCCACTTGGCCAGCAGGGAGATTTCGATGGCTGGTTCTGCCCGTGTCACGGTTCGCACTACGACACGTCAGGCCGCATTCGCCTCGGCCCTGCACCGAAAAATCTTGAAATTCCACCTTATGAGTTTGTCAGCGACAACGTCATTCTCATCGGATAATTGGGGACACATCTCATGAGCGGACATTCTACTTACGAACCGTCGACCGGTTTCGAAAAATGGCTCGACGTCAGGCTGCCCATCGTGCGCCTCGTCTATGATTCTTTCATCGCATTCCCAACACCTGCCAATTTGAACTATTGGTGGACGTTCGGCGGCATACTGACAATCTGTCTTGCCATTCAGATCGTCACCGGCATTGTCTTGGCCATGCACTATGTGGCCAACGCGGACATGGCTTTCCAAAGTGTTGAGCACATTATGCGCAACGTGAACTATGGCTGGCTGCTGCGCTATGTGCACGCGAATGGCGCGTCTATGTTCTTCCTCGCGGTCTATATCCACATGTTCCGCGGCCTGTACTTCGGGTCCTACAAAGAACCCCGTGAAGTACTCTGGATTTTGGGCGTCTTGATTTTCTTGCTGATGATCGCAACGGCCTTCCTGGGCTACGTTCTGCCTTGGGGTCAGATGAGCTTCTGGGCCGCTACGGTGATCACCAACCTGTTTGGCGCAATCCCATTCATCGGTGATCCGATCCGCGAATTGCTGTGGGGCGGCTTCTCCGTCGATAATCCAACGCTGAACCGGTTCTTCAGCCTGCACTATCTCTTGCCGTTTGTGATTGCCGGCGTCGTGGTCCTGCACATCTGGGCCCTGCACGTTCCGGGGAACAACAATCCGCTGGGCATCGATGTAAAAGGCCCACAGGACACCGTGCCGTTCCATCCCTATTACACGATGAAGGATGCGTTTGCGGCGACTGTGTTCATGATCATCTTCGCCTATTTCGTGTTCTTCAATCCAAACATATTGGGGCATACGGATAACTACATCGAAGCAAACCCGTTGGTGACACCGGACCACATCGTCCCCGAATGGTACTTCCTGCCGTTCTACGCAATTCTGCGCGCGATCCCGGACAAGCTGATGGGTGTGATTGCCATGTTCGCGGCCATTGCCATCCTGTTCATCGTGCCTTGGTTGGACACATCGAAAGTAAGGTCCACCACCTTCCGGCCGATGTACAAGATTTTCTTCTGGCTGCTGGTGGCAGACGGCATCTTGCTCGGCTATCTGGGCGCCATGCCGGCGGAAGGCATTTACGTCATCTTGTCTCGTCTGGCGACGGCCTACTACTTCATGCACTTCCTGGTGATTATGCCGGTTCTCGGATTGATAGAGACGCCGCGAAAATTGCCGGAAAGTATATCGAAACCAGTCTTGGGAAGTGGCGGTGCTACACCGGCGCCAGCTGAATAACTCTCCATGCCGATCAAAAATAAATCCAAAGGAACAGGTCAGATGAACCTATTCAATCGGTTGCAACGTCACTGCCGCAAAGGCGTAAGCCTTATGGGTGCCGTTGTGGCGCTTGCCGTCATAATCCAAGCGCCTGCCGCTTTGGCTGCCGGCGATGTAAAGCCTCCCAAGCAGCATGAGTGGTCATGGAATGCGGGCCCTGGGGGAATCACCGGCACGTTTGACCGCGGTGCTCTTCAGCGCGGTTTCAAAGTTTACCGGGAAGTATGCGCCTCCTGTCATGGGCTGAAATTCATTGCCTTCCGCAACCTTGCAGACGCGGGCGGTCCCGAATTCTCGGAAGATGAAGTGAAGGCAATTGCCAAGGAATACACGAAAGAAGTTCTGGACGAAGTCGGCGATCCGGTGGAAGTGCCAAGAGCACCTTTCGATCATTTCCCATCGCCTTTCGCCAATGAAGCGCAGGCACGGGCCAGCAACAATGGCGCCTACCCGCCGGACCTGTCGGTGATCAACAAGGCCCGCGCCGGGGGTGCGAACTATATCTATTCGGTTCTGGCGGGCTACCAAGATGCGCCGCCGGATTTCGAGTTAGGCGATGGCCTCTACTACAACCCCTACTTCAAGAACAAACAGATTGCGATGGCACCGCCGCTCGCTGAAGACATCATCGAATATGATGACGGGACGCCGGCAACGGTCGAGCAACTCGCCGAGGATGTCACGGCATTCCTGATGTGGACGGCTGAACCTAAGCTTGAGGAACGCAAGCGCACAGGCTTCATGGTGATCATTTATCTCATCCTGATGGCTGTGCTTCTGTTCTTTACCTATCGCAAGATTTGGGCTGACAGACACTAGCCGAAGCCTTATAGACTTTGCCAAGGGCTGCTCCACCCGGTGCAGCCCTTTTTATTTTGGAGAAGCCTGTCGATCCGGCCTAAACTCTGCGCTGGCACGACAATTCTTGGGTGCATCGACCTATGACCAAAACCGTTCTTGGGATCATTGGTGGCAGCGGGGTCTACGACATTGACGGCCTTACGGACACCAGATGGGAAGCCGTCTCCTCCCCCTGGGGCACACCGTCAGACGACCTTCTGTTCGGCAAGTTAGATGATGTGGATCTTGTGTTCCTGCCGCGCCATGGCCGCGGCCATGTGCAGACGCCAAGTTCGATCAACTACCGCGCCAATATTGACGCGATGAAACGAGCTGGTGTTACGGACATCATATCGGTGTCTGCATGCGGTTCTCTGCGGGAAGAATTTGCCACCGGAACATTTGTGTTCGTCGATCAATTTATCGATCGCACCTTCGCTCGCGAGAAGAGCTTCTTTGGACCGGGCTTCGTCGCCCACGTATCTATGGCACACCCTGTCTGCCCGCGCCTGGTAGACGCGCTGGTCGAGGCCGCCGGACAGACGGACATAACCTATTTTAAGGGTGGCACTTATCTGGTCATGGAGGGCCCTCAATTCTCCAGCTACGCCGAATCACAGCTCTACCGATCCTGGGGCTGCGATGTGATCGGAATGACCAACATGCCGGAAGCAAAGCTCGCGCGGGAAGCTGAGATCCCCTACGCCACTGTCGCTATGGTCACAGACTATGATTGCTGGCACGAAGGCCACGACAATGTAGAGGTAGATGCCGTCGTCAAAGTGATGACAAAAAATGCCGCTTCCGCGAGAGAACTTATTAAGCGTGTGACCCCTATACTTGGGCCGAACCGTCCAAGCTGCCCTCTTGGCATTGAAACCACTCTCGATACGGCGGTGATTACAGCGCCGGAAAAATGGGATCTGGAACTCCTCAGCAAGCTGGACGCCATTGCCGGACGTTTCCTCAAATCCCGCAATGGCGGCCCGGAAGCACAAGGATAACGGAACGGAGCTGATAAATGGATATCACGTCGGTCATTCGAACCATCCCGGACTATCCCAAAAAGGGGATCATGTTCCGTGACATCACAACCTTGCTGGGTCATGCGCAAGCCTTCAGGCGCGCAGTCGATGAACTTGTTCAGCCCTATGCGGGCATACGTATCGACAAGGTGGCCGGTATTGAAGCACGCGGATTTATCGTCGGTGGCGCGGTGGCGCACCAGCTATCGACGTCATTCGTCCCGGTGCGGAAGAAAGGTAAGCTGCCTTGGAAGACCTTCGAGCAAGCCTATGAGCTCGAATACGGCACCGACCATGTGGAAATCCATCAAGACGCCATAGAGAAAGGCGACCAGGTGGTTATCGTTGACGACCTCATTGCCACAGGCGGCACAGCCGAAGCCGCCATCAAACTGATCGAGCAAGCAGGCGGGATCGTGATCGGGTGCAGCTTTGTTATCGATCTGCCGGACCTTGGCGGCGCCAAGAAGTTGCAGGATGCAGGGAAGATCGTCCGCACCCTGTGCGAATTCGAAGGCGAGTGACAGGCCCATGAAAATCCACGGCAAACACTATCGCACGATCTGGACCAATGACGATGGCTGGTCCGTCGAAATCATTGATCAAACACTGCTGCCGCACAGCTTCGAAACAGTTACATTGAAAACGACCGAAGACGCGGCCCATGCCATCCGCTCGATGCAAGTGCGCGGCGCCCCTCTGATCGGCGCGACCGCCGCCTATGGTGTTTGTCTTGCCATGCGGGTCGATCCGTCCGATGCGTCTTTGGATAAAGCGTATGAATACCTGCTGGAAACACGCCCGACGGCCATTAATCTCAAATGGGCGCTGGACGATATGCGCGATCACTTGCGCAACCGTCCCCATGAAGAGCGCGAGGCGGTAGCCTATGAGCGCGCCGCGAAGATCTGCGACGATGATGTTGAGATCTGCCGCAATATCGGCGTGAACGCCGCCGCGATCATTAAAGACATCGCGTCCAAGAAAGCCCCTGGAGAGCCGGTCAACATCCTTACGCATTGCAACGCAGGTTGGCTTGCAACGGTGGATTGGGGGACCGCGCTGGCACCCATCTACATGGCGCATGATGACGGCATTCCTGTCCATGTATGGGTGGACGAAACGCGCCCTCGAAATCAAGGTGCCTCCCTCACCGCCTATGAGCTGGGGGCCCATGGCGTGCCCCATGCCATCATCGCCGACAATGTGGGCGGTCATTTGATGCAGCATGGCCAAGTGGATATGTGCATTGTGGGCACCGACCGCACAACGGCCAGCGGCGATGTGTGCAACAAGATCGGCACCTATCTCAAAGCCCTTGCTGCCCATGACAATGGCGTGCCGTTTTATGTGGCGCTGCCCCATACGACGATCGACTGGACCGTCAATGATGGCGTTAAAGAGATTCCGATTGAGCAGCGCGCTCAAGAAGAAGTCACGCAAATGACCGGCCGCACAGAAGATGGCGGTGTGGTCACGGTCGACATCGCAGCGCCGGGCAGTCCTGCGGCCAACTACGCGTTCGACGTAACACCAGCGCGCTTGGTGACGGCATTGGTGACGGAGCGCGGCGTGACAGAGGCCAGCAAGGACGGCCTCGCCAAGCTTTATCCGGAGTTTACTTCGTGAAACACCTGGCCCACCGCGCGGATGTGGTCCGAGCGGCACAAGCCATGACCCATCGGGATCTCAGCCCGGTTCGTTCCGGTAATGTCTCTGTCCGGGCACCAGATACACCAGCCCAGTTCTTGATCACACCGACCGGGGCGGATTATCCCAGTCTAAGCCCCGCCGACATTGTCGTCGTCGCATTCGATGGATCCGTCATCGACGGCCAGCTCAAGCCATCCAGCGAATGGCACATGCATGCCGCGATCTATCGCGAACGGCCGGAAGCGCAGGCCATCGTTCATACGCATTCCCCCTTCGCCACGGCGCTCGCGTGCACGCACCGGGGCATACCGCCTTTCCACTACATGGTCGCGGTGGCGGGTGGCGACAATATTCGGTGTGCAGACTATGCCACATTCGGAACGGAGCAGCTGGCGCAGAACGCGGTGACGGCGATGAGTGGCCGAAGAGCCTGCCTGCTGGCCAATCACGGTCAGATTGCCTTTGGCGAAACCGCGGACGGCGCACTGGATCTTGCGGAAGAAGTGGAAACGCTCGCCAAGCAGTATTGGCACGTCTTGCAGATCGGTGGCCCGCAATTGCTCGACTCGGAAGAAATGGCGCGCGTGCTCAAGAAGTTCGAAACCTACGGCCAGCAATAATTAGTTTAAAGCAGTTTCGAGGTCGTTTGCATCGTCATTGCGAGCCGCCGCATGGCGGCGCGGCAATCCAGAGCAGCATGACCAAAACAAGCTGCCCTGGATCACGTCGTCGCATTCGCTCCTCGTGATGACGTGACATTTCTCATTCGCAAAGCGATCTAATTCGGAAATGCACTACCCGGCATTCGCCTCAAAAAGTGCAATGGTGCGTTCCCGCGCAAGCTTGGCGCAGCCGGGATCGTAGTGCTGGCGGCGGTCGGAATTGAATCCATGATCCGCATCGTACACATAAACTGCCACATCCGGGTGCGCCGCATCGATGCGCCGAACATCTTCCATCGGAATGGAGGCATCCTTCTCGCCAAAATGCAGAATGGTTGGGCATTTTGGCTTTTCATCAATGAAGTCCTTGATGGCACCGCCATAGTAACCTGCGGCCGCTGCCAAACCGTTTGCACGGCATGCGGCAAGCCAGGTAATCGATCCGCCGTAGCAATAGCCAGTCATGAATACAGGGCCACGGGGCGCCAGATAGTCGATGCACATTTGGCTGTCTAGGACCGTGTTTTCGTAGGTATTCGCGGCCCGCAGTTCGAGGGACTTCTGGATGTCTTCGTCGGAATAGCTCGCTTCGAACCCTTTTTGCTGGCGGTCATAAACGGCAGGAGACAGAACTTCATATCCGTCTGCGGCGTAACCATCGCAGAGCTCCTTGATGTGTTCCGTAACCCCAAAGATCTCCATAAACAGCACCAAGCCGCCTTTTCGGCTGCCGCTGGGTTCTACGTGATAGCACTCGATATCCGCGCCATCACCGCTTTTCAATGTGATTGTCTTGCCTTGAAGTGCCATGGAGTTCCCTTTCTCAAGAAATGGGTCTGCGGCCAATCAATCCCTGCCCTGTAAACGTCATCGCAAGCTTGCCGTTATCGAGCCATGCTTCATTACGGCTGCGGATGATACCAATATCCTGGCGCGATTTCAGTTCTACCTTTTCGATGCTCTTGCCTCGAAAGGTCACTGTATTGCCCGGGCGGACATGCTCATACCATTTGAGATCCAGAAACCCTGGCGAGCCGTGACCGGCAGTGCGCGGCGCATCCGGATCGTCTTTCATCGCCTGAAAGCGATTGTTGATCATCAGTTTCATCCAAACGGCACAAATATGCCAGCCGCTGGCAACCAGCCCTTTCGTATACGCCTCTTCCGCGGCAGCCGGATCAATGTGCTGAGGTTGGGGATCATATTTGCGGGAGAAAGCGATCATATCGGCTTGTTCGAAACGATAGGAGCCAACTTCGTATTCTTCCCCTAGGACCATGTCTTCCAAGTAAATGATATTTTCCATGAGCCCCACCCCTATGCCGCGTTTCGCGAAACGACGCGCTGCTCGGCCACCGCCTTCAAAACTTGGAGATCATCTTGATTGAACATGTCGAACTGAAAACGGACAGTCCCAACGCCGTCCTCCGCATCCGGCGGAGACACATCGAGACATGTTCTTTTTACCTGCAGCACGTATCCAGGCCGCACTGGTTTCATCCAACGCACTTCGTCGAACCCGACAAAACCACGCGATGCCGTTTCATTAAGATAGCCATCGCAAATCATGCCCATGAGCATGGCGCAATTGTGCCAACCGCTTGAGCTCAAGCCTTTGAACAGGCTTTTGTTGGCCGCCTCATCATCCAGGTGAAATGGCTGAGGATCGTATTCCGATGCAAACTCGATCACTTCGTCCCGAGTTACTTGCTTGCCGCCGAATTCAAAGACGTCACCGACGACGAAATCTTCTAAGTAATAAGTGTACTGAGCCATAAACAATACTGCTAGTTTGCGAATCTGAAATGCATCACATCTCCGTCGGCAACCACATACTCTTTGCCTTCAAGACGCATGCGGCCTGCTTCTTTGGCCGCGTTTTCGCCGCCAAGCGACGTATAGTCTTCGTAAGAAATCGTCTCGGCACGGATAAAGCCTTTCTCGAAATCCGTATGGATGACACCGGCCGCCCCAGGCGCCTTCGTGCCCTGCCGCACCGTCCACGCACGCGCTTCCTTCGGCCCTGCCGTAAAGTAAGTAATGAGTCCCAACAGGTCGTAGCCTGCGCGAATGAGCCGGTTCAGCCCGGGCTCTTCAAGACCAAGCTCTTCCAGGAACATATCGCGTTCCTCATCTTCCAACTGCGCCACTTCCGCCTCGATCTTGGCAGAGATAACGACGGAAACAGCACCCTCTTCAGTAGCCTTCGCAGCAACCATTTCTGAAAACGAGTTGCCCGAGCCGGCAGCCCCCTCGTCCACATTGCAGACATACAGGACCGGTTTCGATGTGAGCAGATTGAGGTCTTTGAACGCCCTGGACTGTTCTTCACTGACATCCGCCATGCGTGCCGGACGCCCTTCCCGCAGCTCCGCAAGCGCCAATTCCATCACCGCAACGTCGGCTTTGGCTTGTTTGTCGCCACTGGCGGCCTTCTTCTGAAGCGGAGCAGCGCGCCGCTCCAAGCTTTCCAGATCCGCGATCATCAATTCGGTCTCAACGGTCTCGGCATCGGCCAAAGGATCGATTTTGCCTTCCACATGGGTGACTTCATCGTCTTCAAAACAGCGCAACACATAGGCGATGGCGTCCACCTCGCGGATGTTGGCCAGGAACTGATTGCCAAGCCCCTCGCCTTTGGACGCGCCGCGCACAAGGCCCGCAATGTCTACGAATGTAAGCCGCGTTGGAATGATCTCCGCTGATTTTGCGATTTCGCCCAGCCTATCGAGGCGCGGGTCCGGTACGCCCACCTCACCTACATTCGGCTCAATGGTACAGAAGGGAAAATTCTCCGCCTGTGCCGCTGCCGTCTGTGTAAGAGCATTAAAAAGCGTCGACTTGCCAACGTTCGGCAGACCGACAATGCCGCATTTAAATCCCATGACTATTCCTTTGACGCCGCCGGGCTCTCCGGCGCTTTCGTCTTTTCCTTCTTGCGCGGCGGGTTGAGCGCCAACGCTATCTTATTCATGAAGCCGGCATCATCCCGCTTCACCAGCAATGGCGCCGCTTCCGTAAACGCTTTCAGCATCGGGTCAAGCCAGTCGGCATCTTGCTTTGAAAAATTACCAAGCACATGTCCGCTCACCCGGTCTTTCTGACCGGGATGACCGATGCCCACACGAACACGCCAGAAATCGGGTCCGATATGGGCTGCCAACGAACGCAGACCATTATGGCCGGCCACGCCCCCGCCTTTCTTTACCCGCACTTTGGCCGCCGCCAAGTCCAGCTCATCATGGATGACGATCACATCATCGACGGACATCTTATAGAAGCGCACCGCTTCGCCCACAGCCTCACCTGAATTGTTCATATAGGTTTGTGGCTTCAGGGTGAGAACGCGAACACCTCCGATCGAGCCTTCAGCAGCTTCCGATCGGAAGCGCGACCGAGATGCTGCAAAACCCCATTCCTCTACAATGCGGTCGATTGCCATGAATCCCACATTGTGCCGGTGGTTTTCATAGCGCGCGCCGGGATTGCCAAGTCCAACGAGCAGCAACATGTAAGATTTCCCTGGGCCTGATCGCGCCTTCAAGTCTACAAAAATGGCCGCCGAACAAAGTGTCACCGGCGGCCATCTTCAATCCTGTTTGAGAGGTCCGGTTATTCGGATTTCTCTTCCGGCGCCGCTTCTGCCGTAGCTTCGCCCTCAGCCGCCTCTTCACCTTCAGCGGCCGCCGCTGCTTCTTCTTCAGCCGTCGCAACCTTAGACGGTGCGGCAATCGTCGCCACCGTAAAGTCACGATCCGTGATGGTCGGCTTCACGCCATCCGGCAGCGTTATCGCAGAAATATGCAAGCTATCGCCGATCTCAAGGCCTTCCAGATTCGCCGTGAGCGAGCTTGGGATATTGTCCGCAGGACAGTCCAGCTCCACTTCGTAGCGAACGATATTCAACACGCCACCGCGCTTAATGCCGGGTGATGTGCCTTCGTTCTCGAAGCTGACGGGGATGGACAGCTTCACGCGGGAGCCCGCTTCCAGCCTTAGGAAATCCACATGCAACGGCACATCGGACACCGGATGCAGCTGCACATCGCGCGCAATCGCCCGGGTCTGGTTACCACCAACATCAACCATCGTGATTTGGTTCAGGAACGTGCCTGTGTTCCAGATTTTCGTAAGATCACCACGATCTATGGAAATCATCTCAGGGGGTGTTTTGCCACCATAAATGACGCCAGGAACGCGTCCTGTGCGCCGTGCTGCCCGAGCGGCCCCCTTACCGCCTCGGTCGCGTAACTCAGCGGCAAGTGTCGTGAGTTCTGCCATTTTCTTCTCCAAATAAGGAAAAGGCGTTGCCTCCAAGGGTGCCAACGCCTTAAAGACGCGGGTTTTACACCCTCGCCGTGCGAAACACAATCACCGAATCGTTAAGGAATTCGGCCGTATCACCCTCAATCGAAAAGACTGGAGACCGATTCTTCCTCGGCAATCCGCCGGATCGCCTCACCAATCAGCGGCGCGATGGAAACATGGCGGATATTGGCGCTTTCCCGGACCGCCTCTGTGGGCTGGATCGAATTCGTGATGACAAGGTTTTTCAGGGCCGATTCCCGGACACGGCTGACCGCACCGCCCGACAGCACGCCATGGGAGACATAGGCATAAACCTCGGCAGCGCCCTTATCCACCAGAGCCTGAGCGGCATTACAAAGTGTGCCCGCAGAATCGACGATATCGTCCACCATGATGCATTTTCGGCCACTCACATCGCCGATGATATTCATGACCTCGGACTCGCCGGCACGCTCCCGGCGCTTATCAACAATGGCCAGGTCCACCCCCAGACGGCGGGCCAACGCGCGGGCACGTACCACGCCTCCCACATCCGGAGATACAATCATCAAATCATCGCCGTTGAACTTCTCTTGGATATCCCGAAGCATCACCGGCGCCGCGAACAAATTGTCGGTCGGAATGTCGAAGAAGCCTTGGATCTGTCCAGCGTGCAGGTCAAGCGTGAGAACGCGCCCCGCCCCAGCCGTGGTGATGAGATTCGCCACAAGCTTTGCTGAGATTGGCGTTCTTGGCCCCGGTTTCCGGTCCTGCCGCGCATATCCAAAATAGGGGAGCACCGCCGTGATACGACGTGCCGACGCACGCGCCAGCGCGTCAACACATATCAACAGCTCCATCAGATTATCATTTGCGGGATATGAGGTGGATTGGATGATGAATACATCCTGACCACGCACATTTTCCTGAATCTCCACAAACACTTCCATATCCGCAAAGCGGCGGACGGAAGCCTTCGTCAATGGGATGTTGAGATAGTCGGAAATTTCTTCCGCAAGCGGATAATTACTATTCCCCGCTAGTAGTTTCATCGCCGCTGCGCCTCTTCAGCAGTTACTGTCCCGAACCGCCGAGCCTCCTGAGCGGAAGTTTGTGAAGTTTTTTTGACCCCGGCGCGCGGTTAATAGCAAGCACCTTTCACAGTGTAAATAGCCTGCCGGGTTTAATCATTAACATTTGGCGGTGTGGTCCCTAGCTGCTGCATTAAAGCCACTATTCCATCGCCCGCCGCCGCCGCTGCATAGACAGCGACGTCCCCCCATTGAGACTGGAGGCTACCTCTCGGAACATCGTTTTCCTGCTCGACCACGCCGTAACTGGTGCCGCCTGGACCGCTGAGATCCCAAGCGATTCGAACCGTTTGCGTATCGGCGTTCTTGTCGGCCACCGAAACGGTTGCCTTGGTATAGTAAATGCCAGAGCCGGGGTTTGCTTCCACGGTCACGCTGTATTGCCGCATTACTTGGGCAAGAGCCAAGGCCAGCGCTTCGTTGCCGTCGCCAGGCGCACCCTTGATCGGCCCAATGGCTATTCTGCCAACCGATTCTCCAGACCTTGCCGCGGCCGCCGATGAGGCTGTTGAGGACGAGGCGGCCGCCGCAAACTCAAACCCATCACGCCCCGATTCGATTTTGTCAGCCGTCTTTGACGCAAGCCGCTTCAGCGAGCTCATATCGAGGGCGGCCCATGGATCGCCATTGGTCACATAGGGTGCTGTGTCTTCGACAGAAATGGTCGCCAACACGACGCCACCAAGATTTAGTACGTCCCAGCGAATCGTGGTCACGGTTCCGCTGGCATTGCCAACCGCTTCGGCCACACCTTTGAGTTCGAACAGCGCGTCTTCCTTCGCCGTTTCCTCCCTGGTGGCGGGAATGCCGATCTTATTCAATTCTTCGGCGACCAAACGAACCAAGCGTTCATCGAACGGCGGCGGAGCGCCTTCTACCGACGACACAAAGTAGTCATTGGCCCTCAAGGGGGTTGCAGCCAAAAGGCAGAAGACGACACCAAGAAAGAACGCCAACGCAGATTGAGATGGATGGTTCATATCCATTCCCTGCTAAGCCCGCATAATGACCGACACCTGACGGCCGTAGTCAGATTCACCGAGGTGCGTCGTCCGCCGAAAGGAAAAGAAACGTTCTTCATTGTCATAAGTGCAGTCCGCACAATCGCGCGCAACCGTAATGCCGATCGCGTCAAGTTTAGCTTGGACAAACGCCATCAAGTCAAACTGCCAATGCCCAGCCCGCCGGCCTTCCTCAAAGAACCGCTTGTTCGAGCCGTCGCTGGAGACAAACTCACGTCGAAAGTCGTCACCCACCTCATAAGAAGCCTGCGAAATACATGGCCCCAGGGCAGCGGTGATAGACCCTTTATCCGCCCCCTGATTAACCATTTCAGCAACCGTGTTCTCAAGGACGCCGCCAAAAGCACCGCGCCACCCCGCATGAGCCGCACCGACAACACGCCCCTCACCATCTGCAAACAGGACCGGCGCACAATCGGCCGTCAGTATGCCAAGGGCGATGCCCGGTTCCGTCGTTACCATTGCATCCGCCCGAGGCGCTTCCGCGGCATCCCAGATCTCGTTGACGACTTTCACATTCGGAGAATGCTCTTGATAAAGTGTCAGCAGGTTCGGCTCTTCGATGCTGAAGGACGCAGCGATGCGCCTGCGATTTTCGGTTACCGCAGACGGAACGTCGTCGGATCCGCGACCGCAGTTCAGCGACCCATAGATGCCCTCGGACACACCACCGGTACGTTCGAAAAATCCGTGGCGAACACCTTTGATTTTTTCAATCGCCGGTGCCGTCGCTGCTTTCACCATTTTTGTCCGTACCTTCAAAACCCGCTGGCTGCCACCCAGTGGTATCAGTGATCGCAAGAACCTTAAAGAGCGTGCCCATCTGTTCGGGGGCTGTCAGCCGGTCAACGTCAGCCTTGATGGATTTCGCCAGGTCCTCCGATTTTCCGCGCCCCAGCACCTCGCTTCGTTCATGAATTCCCAGCCTCTTGAGGAAATCTCCTTGGGCGATGGGCCCCCACACCTGCGCGCCCGCCAAACGAGCGGCTTGCCCCAGGTCAGAAAAGTTCACATGAGCGGTCACATCCGCGGTCCCGATATCGGACAGCACGGGGTGAAACTTGTGATCGCGAACAGCCTGCAAAGTGTCACCCGTCCCCGAGGATGCATACCCGTAGTCCACCACCAACGCCGCCCCCCCATAACGGACAATCGTTTGGGAAATTTCGGTCACCAACGCCGCACTTGCAGGAGAGTTCTCAATGACGTCCCCAACTCTAGCAACGGCAGAGGCAGACGATGTCGGTTCCGCTATGGGAATGCCACTAACAAACGAAAAGCTTGGGGGCCCATCAGCGCGTTCCACCGACACACATCTCTCTCGCCAGCCGGAAGTCGTTTTTGTGTACTGACGAATTGGCAGCACATCGAAGAATTCGTTCGCAATCAAAAGCATTGGCCGGCCGGGCAGATCGTCAAACCGCTCATGCCAGGTTACATCGGAGGGCAATCTCGATTTCTGTTCATCACGGAGGCGCTCACTGGTCTCGACCAAGTGTATTTCCGCTGCGTCCAGAAACGCAGGCACTACCTGCCCGATCGCCCGGAGCGCGTCGGCCATCAATATGCCTCGCCCCGGCCCCAGCTCCACAAAATTGAAAGACGCCGGTTGACCGGCGTCCAGCCAGGACTGGGCACACCAAAGACCAACCAACTCTCCAAACGTCTGGCTGACCTCCGGCGCCGTGATGAAATCCCCCTCAGTCCCGAATGGTCTCTGTGCGGAATAATAACCATGCTCAGGATCTCCAAGGACAACAGACATGAATGTAGCGACGCTTATAGGCCCTTGCTGTTCAATCAGATCCGCTAAGTGCTTTTCGATGGGTGTCATTTACGCGGACTGCTGGGGAGTGTTGCACCCGTTTTATCCCGATAGGCCCACCAGAAGAAGAAGCCGGCCGCCCCCCACATGGGGATGGACAGCAACATGCCCATTGTGAGGCCCGTGTTCGGTGCCCAAATGAACGCTTCCGAATCCCGATAGATCTCGACGAAAGCACGGAATGCGCCGTAGGAGACAAGGAAACTGCCTGCCACCACACCGGGCCGCTTGAGCACATCCGTATGATGCGTGAGATAGCGCAGCATCACGAAGATGACGATGCCTTCGAGAAAGGCTTCGTAAAGCTGACTTGGGTGACGCGGAAGAGGACCGGCTTGCGGGCCGGGAAACACCATTGCCCATGGCACATTGCTTACCTTTCCCCACAACTCGCCGTTGATGAAATTGGCGATACGGCCGAAGAAAAGACCAATGGGCACTGCCGCCGCCACCAAGTCCCCAATCTGGAACATGTCGAGGCCACGGCGTTTGCAGAACCAGATAATCGCGACGGCAACCCCCAACAAGCCGCCATGAAAGGACATGCCGCCTTCCCAAACTTTGAAGGCGTTAAGCGGGTTCGCAAGGTAGATTTCCGGGTAGTAGATCATGCCGTAAAACAGCACGTAGCCCAGGCGCCCACCCACGATAACGCCAAGCGTCGTCCAAACCAAAAGGTCGTCAATATCGTCGACCGTTGCCGGCGGTTTACCGCCCCAAAGCGCGCGGTTTTTGACGAGCCACACGATGTACCGCCAGCCAAGCACCAGGCCAGCGATGTAAGCCAGCGAATACCAGCGGATGGCCAGCGGGCCGATCTCTATTAAGACCGGATCGATCTCTGGAAACGGAATTGCAAAAGGGACCATTTCACCCAGTCTCTCTAAACCAGCGCGCCCTGCACAGAGCTGCGACTTTAGCACCCAATTGTGAGCTTTACGCTGCCATCCTTAACATGCGACAAACCGCTTTCAACACGGGGATTTGCCCATGCAAAGCCAAAACAGATTCTTTGACGATCTTGCCAAATTGATGACAAACGCCGCGGGCGCTGCCCAAGGGGCCGCTCAGGAAATCGAAACGCTCATTCAGAGCCGGCTTGAGCGTGTTGTCTCCAACATGGATCTTGTGACCAGGGATGAGTTCGAAGCGGTTAAGGAAATGGCCGCCAATGCGCGTGCGGAAAATGAAGACTTAAAGGCTGAAATCGCCGCTTTGAAGGAACAGCTGGGACAATCTTCCGCAAATTAGGGTTAACGCGTCATATCGCCACGCGCCTCGCTAACAAAAAAGCGAGGAACTTTGTCTATCGTTTCCTACATATCGTTGGTATGGAAGTCTATGTTCCAAAGTATCCGCCTGGCCGTAATTGTACTTGCAACGGCACGACGCATGAGGCACCTTGAAGATATGGTACCGCACGCTTCGGGGGCCACAAGATGTGCGAATTACATTCCGTCCCTACCCACCCTCTATCATATGATTTGCGGTACTATCTCTCGTCGCGATCTCCATCGGTCATCCGCTTGGAAAACACTGGAAGGCTCCGCTCATGAGCACGTTATCCGTTATTCCTGAGACTCAAACCTCCAACCCGCTCGACCTTGTCGAACACATCATCACGTCCAACAGTTGGCCGTTTGAGCGGTCCGACGAAAACGAAATCAACATTTCCATTGGCGGCAGCTGGGTCGACTATCACATGTCGTTTACCTGGCGCTCGGAACTCGGCGTTCTCCAACTGACATGCGCATTCGACTTAAAAGTGCCGCAGCCGAAGCGTTCCGAAATCAACAATCTTCTGGCAATGGTCAATGAGCAATTGTGGCTTGGCCACTTTGACCTATGGCCTGACGAAGGCGTTCTGCTCTTCCGCCAGGGGCACCTGCTGCGCGGCGGATCGCTCGCCACAATGGAAGAATGCGAGACCCTAGTGTCCGTTGCCATTGATTCGTGTGAGCGGTATTACCCGGCCTTCCAATTCGTTCTATGGGGCGGCAAATCAGCGAAAGAAGCCATCGCTGCCACCATGCTGGAATGCGTCGGAGAAGCTTAAGATCCAAAGACATATGACCTCATGCCGGAGCAGACACACACAATAGCCCTTGTGGGCGCCGGCAAAATGGGTTCAGCCCTTCTAAGTGGCTGGCTGCGCGGTCAATACGAAAACACTCGTTTTATCGTATTGGAGCCCGCCCCGTCAGACTCTTTACGGAAACTTGACGACTCCAGGGTCACCATTAATCCGGATACGGACCAAACATCACCTGTCGATTTGGCGGTGGTTGCCGTCAAACCTCAGATTTTACCGGAGGTTATGGGCACGATCCAATCGATCTGCTCCCCACAAACGATTGTTGTTTCAGTTGCGGCAGGCAAAACCATCGCCGAGTTTGAAGCGGCTCTTGGCTCACGACAGCCGGTCATACGCACGATGCCGAATACGCCCTCCATTGTCGGCAAGGGGATATCCGCCCTGTTCGCCAACCAGAACGTCTCCATGGAAGGTAAGGCACTTGCCGAAGACCTAATGGCATCGGTTGGCCAGGTCGTGTGGCTCGATCGCGAAGATCAAATGGATGCGGTGACGGCCGTGTCCGGCAGCGGCCCTGCTTATGTCTTTCACTTGACGGAAGCGATTGCCGAAGCGGCAATGGCACAAGGATTGAGCAACGAACTTGCGCAGACGCTTGCCCACGCCACCGTATCGGGTGCGGGAGCCCTGATGGACCAGTCCAGTGAGACACCCGCCATCTTGCGGGAAAATGTCACCAGCCCGGGTGGAACAACCGCCGCCGCACTCCATATTCTTATGCAGGACGATGCGCTCAAATCCCTCATGAAGCAGGCGATTGAAGCCGCGACGGTTCGTTCAAAAGAACTTGGCAAATAAAGCTGCCAAAATAAGGGAACGCGATGAAAAAGGGCCTTGAAAAGAAGATTATCGGTGCCGCCTTTAAGCTGGCAGTCGATGAAGGCTGGGCCGAGATTAGCCTTTCGCAGATCGCCAAGAGCGCCAAAGTCCCTCTCGCCGATGTATACCACGCGCTGCCGTCGAAGGCGGCCGTTCTGGAAGCTTACGCCAAACAGATCGACCTCAAAATGCTTGAAGCAAGCGAGGATGTGGACACAGACGACAGTGCGCGTGATCGTTTGTTCGATGTCATCATGAACCGGTTTGACGCCATGGCCGATGATCGCGAAGCCTTGCAAATAATCCAGCGGGATCTGCGCCGCCAGCCGCTGGAAGTGTTCGCCATGCGCAATGGGATTTTGCAATCGCTGCGCTGGATGCTTGAGGCCGCTCATCTAGATGCCGGCGGATTGCGCGGCGCCGTGCGCCAGCGCGGCCTTGCCGTGATTTACGCCGATGTGTTTGCCACATGGCTCAAAGATGACGACCCAGGCCTTGCCAAAACCATGGCCCTTCTGGACCGGCGCCTGCGCCGCGTAGAAGATTTGCTTCAACGGTTTCAGTCCACGGCGTCCAGTTTCACGGAAAAGAGCCCCGCAGAATCATCGGACACGGCGCAACCAACACTGCATTGAAATCTAGGTTGGGATGTGAACTTGGGCGCGAAGACCGCCCATAGGCCCACGAGACAAAAGGATGTCTCCCCCGTGACTGCGGGCCACATCTCTTGCGATCGCAAGCCCCAGCCCCACACCACTGCGTTCCAAGTTTCGGCTATCGTCTAAACGGCCAAATGGCTTGAAGGCCTCTTCCAGCTTTTCATCAGGGATGCCCGGTCCATTGTCATCCACCGCAACCTCCACGGAGTGACGGGTCCGCCAAACCGACAAGGATACACGCTCCCCATAACTCACAGCGTTATCGACCAAATTGGTGATGCAGCGCTTGATCGATTGCCGTTTCAGAGGAACAACATTTTCGCCGGTCGCCTGAAACTCAACCAAGTGCCCTTTGCGCTGGGCATCGGTAACGATTTCTTTCACCAGCTCATTGAGGTCTACGATCGTGTCGCGTTCGCCATCTTCCCCCTTTGCGAAAGCCAGATATTCCTCGAGCATGTGTTCCATTTCCTCAAGGTCTCGCTTCATATCGGCAAACTCAGGTTTGTCTCCGAACAAGGCGAGTTCAAGCTTGAGGCGTGTAATTGGCGTGCGCAAGTCGTGGCTCACGCCGGCCAGCATTTCCGTTCTCTGTTCGATCTGGCGCTGAATACGGTCGCGCATATCGATAAAGGCCGCCGCAGCGCTGCGCACTTCGGCTGCACCGGACGGTTTAAAGTTCGTCACCACGCGCCCCTTACCGAAGCTTTCGGCGGCATGAGCAAGTTGCTGGATGGGGCGCACTTGATTGCGCAAGAAGCCGATGGACACCGCCAGAAGCGCCGTCGATGTCACGACCATCCAAACCAGAAAAATATGCCAGTTCGTTGCGTAGACGCGGCTTCGCCGCACTTTGATCTTGAGAACATCGGGCCCTGTCTGCACCCAGATGAAAACGTAAGACGGCTCGCTCTCCGTATCGAACCAAAATTCATAATCGCCGAGCGCGCTTCGAAGTTCGCGGCTGATAGTGGCTTCCAAGATGGGGAATAATGTGCGCGGCGGTTCTTCGGGCAGCACCGTGTCGCGGGCAACCTCGATCTCGAAACCAATGGTTTCCCCACTGATTTTCGAGAATTGCATGATGTCATCAAAGCCAGAAACAGTCTCGGTGGTTTTAATCAGCAAGGCGATATCCGCTGCTACCGAACTGGATAAACGCCGCGTCACCAGATCCCAATGGCGCTCAAAAAACACATAAGTTACGACAGCCTGCAAGATCACAACCGGCGCAACAATAATGATCAAGGATCGCGCGAACAGCCCTTTCGGCAGAAAACTTCTGAGCTGCATACGTTTCTTAACCCCAGCCATAATGCGCTGCCAACACCGCCTTAATCAGGTATCAATGTGTAGCCGACCCCCCGCACGGTCTGCAGGTAGATCGGCATGCGCGGGTTGGACTCTATCTTGCGGCGTAGCCTGGTAATTTGTACGTCCACTGATCGCTCCAAAGTAACGCCGGTATGTTCGCACAATTCAAGACGCGAAAATGTGGTTTTCGGATTGGTGGCGAACAGACGCAGCAATGTTACTTCCGCAGTCGTCAGGCGTACTTTCGTGTCCTTGCGCCACAATTCGCCACGTTCGAGATCGAAGCGGCACTCCCCCATCTGGACCGATTTCGGCTGCCCCTCTTCACGCATCGCCCGGCGCAGGATGGTATTGATCCGAAGCACGAGTTCGCGCGGTTCGAAAGGCTTCGCAAGATAATCGTCAGCACCGCGCTCCAGCCCCTCAATGCGGTTTTCCGGATCGCCTCTTGCGGTCAAAAGAAGAATTGGAACATCCGAGTCTTTTCGCAAGGCTTGAGTGAATTCAAATCCATCTTCGCCTGGCATCATCACATCCAATACAATGAGGTCGAAGCTCATCCCCACAAGATGTTTTCGCGCATCCGCCGCGTCCGAAGCGGCCGTCACGCGAAATCCATTCTCCACGAGATATTTTTGGAGCAGACTGCGAATACGCGTGTCATCGTCAACCACCAACAGGTGGGCGGTATCCTCATCAAAAGAGGGCGTATCGCTATTCATAACGGACATAGTATGCGGCTTAACCAGGGGCTTTGACAAACGACAATTGGGAAATGCTCATGTGGGATTTCGCAACGCGGCGAGCACTTTCAAATAGCCATTAACGGCATCCGGTCCTGCGGTTTCATAGGCCCTGGCCACCCGCGCGCGCTGCGTTGCGGTCAACTGAGCTTCAAGCTGCACGCCCGTATCCGTCAGGAACAGAAGCCGCTGGCGGCGGTCGCGTTCGCCGGTCTTCTGTTCCACGAGCCCCCGATCCAGAACCTCTTTGAGGACCCGGCTCAGACTCTGCTTTGTAATGCGCAATATGGAGAGCAACTCGGCAACCGTGATGCCGGGGTGGCGGCCCACAAAATAAATGACCCGGTGGTGGGCGCGGCCGAGGCCGTCCCGTGCCAAAATCTCATCCGGATCGCTCGTAAAGTCGCGATAAGCAAAGAAAAGCATCTCGATGCCGTGACGCAAAGTCTCGTCATCAGGTGCCGATTGTGGTTGATTCGGCAAATCGCTTGTTTTATTTATGTCAGTCATATTGACATATTTGTTTCGGAATGTAATAGTCACCCTGTCGGGTACGCAACTTTGTGACAATTCGACACGCGTTATTGAACAATAATTTCATAATGATCCGAATATGGTGGCAGACAACATGCCTCCCTCGTCCAGGAATTGGAACCCGATATGACGTTGATCCCATTTGACAATCGTGATGGCAAGATTTGGTTTGACGGGAAGCTCATCCCCTGGCGTGACGCAAATCTTCATGTGCTTTCTCATGGCCTCCATTATGCCAGCGTCGTCTTCGAAGGCGAACGCGTCTATGACGGCACGATCTTTAAGGCCCGCGAACACAATGAACGGCTGCTCAATTCGGCGCGCATCCTTGATTTTGAGATCCCCTATACGGCCGAGGAAATGGACAAAGCCTGCTATGAAACGGTCGAAGCAAATGGGCTGACAAACGCTTATGTCCGCCCGGTTGCCTGGCGCGGTGCGGAGATGATGGGCGTGTCGGCACAGGAAACCAAAATTCACCTTGCGATCGCCACATGGGAATGGCCTTCTTATTTCGACCCAGCCACAAAGGAAAAAGGCATTCGCCTTACCATCGCGAAATGGCGGCGGCCGGCACCGGATACGGCTCCCTGCGACAGCAAGGCTGCCGGTCTCTACATGATTTGCACCTTGGCCAAACATCAGGCTGAACGTGACGGTTACGCCGATGCCCTTATGTTCGACTATCGCGGGCAAGTGGCGGAAGCGACGGGCGCGAACATATTTTTTGTAAAGGACGGTGTTCTCCATACGCCTACGCCTGATTGCTTTTTAGATGGGATCACACGCCAAGCGGCAATGGAACTGGCACGAAAGCGCGGCATTGAAATCGTCGAGCGCGCCATTATGCCGGACGAACTTGAAGGCTTCGAGCAATGCTTCATTACCGGTACGGCAGCGGAAGTAACCCCGGTTGGCGAAATTGGCCCCTACAATTTCGAGGTTGGTCAGATCACACGCACACTGATGGACGACTTTACGCAACTTGTCCGCAAGTAATGCCTCCTTTTCATCCGCATTGAGCGTAAAAACCTCAGCCCCAAAATTATCGTCATTCGCCTGGCCGACGAATCAGTAAACTGTTATCGTCTGGCTACAAACTATCGTGTTTGGTTAGGGACAGAAGAACAAACGGGGTTCTCGATGCTTAAGGAATTCAAGGATTTCATCGCGCGTGGGAACGTGATGGACATGGCTGTCGGTATCATTATCGGCGCCGCATTCACGACCATCGTCAAATCACTCGTAGACGACGTCATTATGCCGCCAGTTGGTCTTTTGACCGGCGGTGTCGATTTTTCAAATCTGTTTATTAGCCTAAGCGGACAGCAATTCGAGTCGCTGGCCGCCGCCCAAGAAGCGGGCGCTGCGACCCTCAATTACGGGGTGTTTATCAATGCGATCATTAACTTCTTGATCGTGGCTTTCGCCATTTTCATTCTGATCAAGCAGGTCAACCGATTTAAAAGAGAAGAAGAGGCAAAGCCGGCGGAACCTGCTGCACCGCCAAAGCAAGAAGTGTTGCTTGAAGAAATACGAGACTTGTTGAAAGCTCAAGGATCCACGGCACGGTAATCAATTTGAGAAGGGCGTTTTGCCCTTCTTTTTTAGGAAGGACGTGAAATAGGTATGGACGAGAATCTCGACGCCGTTACTCAAGAAATCATCACGATATTGGCGACCTACGGCTTAAGTGTGGTGGCCGCCATCGCTATTCTTATCGGCGGTCTGATCGTCTCGGGCTGGGCGCGCAAGGCGACGGTTCGCGCCTTGTCGAAAATCGATAAGTTCGACAGTACACTGACAACGTTTTTTGCAAGTATCGTCCGCTATCTCATCATCGCGATTACGATCCTCGCTGTTCTGTCGCAATTCGGCATTGAAACCACAAGCCTCATTGCCGTTTTAGGTGCTGCGGGCCTCGCCGTCGGCCTTGCCCTTCAAGGAACACTGAGCAGCGTTGCCGCGGGCGTCATGCTGCTGGTGTTCCGCCCCTTCAAAGTCGGCGACTATGTGGAAGTGGCGGGAGAAGCGGGCACGGTGCATGCCCTCACCTTGTTCGTGACCGAACTCAACACGCCAGACAACGTCCACATCATTGTGCCCAATGCTGAAGTTTGGGGCAGCGCCGTCACCAATTACAGCTTTAATCCAACGCGCCGCGTGGACCTGGTCATGGGCATTGATTATGGCGACGATATCGACAAAGCAACGGCGGCAATTTTTGAAGAAATCAGGAAAGACAACCGCATCCATCAAAGCCCCGACCCATTTGTCGCGGTCGGCGAATTGGCCGACAGCTCTGTCAATTTGGTCGTGCGCGTGTGGTGCGACAGTGGCAATTACTGGCCAGTGAAATTCGACCTGACGAAGGCCTTGAAACAGCGTTTCGATGCAGACGGTATTTCCATCCCGTTCCCGCAAACGGTAATCCATCAAGCTGCCAACGAAGGCTAGAAGGGTTTAGTTTTCTTCCCAACGGTCGGCCGCGGCATCGTCTGAGTCGCGGGCGGCCACCCATTTCGCTCCATCGTTTGTCGCCTCTTTTTTCCAGAAGGGCGCTTTTGTCTTGAGCCAATCCATCAGGAACTGAGCCGCCAAAAAAGCATCTTCCCGATGGGCCGACAGAGTTACGACCAAAACGATCTTGTCGCCAGGCTGCAATTCTCCGTGCCGGTGGATAATCAAGCAATCGATGAGGTCCCATCGGCGCCTGGCTTCAGCTTCGATCGCTTCCAATTCCTTTTGTGCCATGGCCGGATAGTGTTCCAGCGTCATGGAAGAGATACTGGCGCCACCCGCCATGTCCCGCACCAGGCCTGTAAATGTGACTGCGGCGCCCACATCCGCACGGCCCTCTGTCATGCGTCCGACTTCGGCACTTATATCAAAATCGTCTGTTTGCAGACGAATCATGGGTCTTATCCTCCGGTCACCGGCGGAAACAGGGCCACTTCATCTTGGCCCGTCACAGGATGATCCAGGTCTACATGTTCCTGGTTGACGGCCACCCGTACAACGCCCTTCTCGGACAGTGCCTGCTTATAGCTTTCGCCGCGCGTTTCCAGCCATGCCAGCAAATCAGAGACCTGCGCCACCTCTGCCGGCACGTCGATGTCTTCTTCGGCAACACCGATCTTTTCCCTCAGCCAGGCAAAATAAAGGATCTTCATGATCCTAATCCTTGCTGATCGGCGGAAGGGCTTTCCACAAAGTGCTCCCGCGCGCCGCGCAGATATTCAAACCCTGTATACGCGGTCAGCAAGGCGGCAAACCATAGAAGCGCCAGACCAATATCCGTCAGCCCCCAGAAAAGCCTGTCCCCAGCCGGCCCCAGTAACAAGATGCCGGTAGCGATCATCTGCGTGGTCGTCTTCCATTTGGCGAGTGTCGTCACAGCGACAATCACTTGTTGGCCTGAGAGAAACTCCCGCAGTCCTGAAATCAAAACTTCTCTCAGCAAGATGATGATAACGGCCACCACATGGATGCCGGTCACCGGGCCTTGCGCCACCAGCATGATCAACGCCGCCGTTATGAGCAATTTGTCGGCAATAGGATCGAGCATCTGGCCAAGCCGGGAAAGGCTGCCCATGCGCCGTGCCGCATAGCCGTCAAAGAAGTCCGTGATGGCGGCCACGGCAAACAGAAACAAAGCCATCCAGCGGCCGGCATCGCCTCCAGCAAAAAGCGCCCCTACCAGCACCGGTATAATGGCAATGCGGAACCCGGTTAGTACATTCGGCAAACTCGACTTCATAACGCCGCTTTCGTTGCCCCCTCTATTCATCCCCATGAAAATGATCGTAAATCCGCTTCGCAAGCGAATCGCTAATGCCTTCTACATCCTGCAGATCAGAAAGTCCCGCCCGCTCTACGCCACGAGCGGAGCCAAAATGCAACAAAAGGGCTTTTTTTCGCGCGCCGCCAACGCCGGCGATCTCGTCGAGAGGCGATTTTGACACAGCTTTCGAGCGCCGGGCGCGGTGGCTGCCGATGGCAAAGCGGTGGGCTTCGTCCCGCAACTTCTGAAGATAGAACAAAACAGGGCTGCGCTGCTCGATCGTGAAGGAGGCCTTTCCAGGCATGAAAAAGGTCTCCCGGCCCGCATTTCGGTCAGGGCCCTTGGCAATCGCGACCAATGCCACCGATTCAATGCCCAATTCGGCGAAAACCTCTTCCGCCGCGGACAGTTGCCCCGCACCGCCGTCAATCAACACAAGATCAGGCCAATTCGGATTGGCATTTTGCCCATTTGTCTCCGCATCCTCGATTTCGGGTCGCTCTTCGGATTTTTCCTGGGATTTTTCCTTGCCTTGATCTTCCTTCAGCAACCTTGAAAACCGCCGCGTGAGCACCTCGCGCAACATGCCGTAATCGTCGCCGGGAGACAGCGCGTTATCTTTGATGTTGAATTTCCGGTATTGGTTTTTCTCGAAACCATTGGGCCCTCGGACAACCATCCCCCCGACCGGATGAGACCCTTGGATATGGCTGTTGTCATAGACTTCAATGCGATTGGGCGGCGCTTCCAAGTCGAACAGGTCTGCCAGCGCATCCAGCATCTTCCTTTCCGATGCACTTTCCGCCATGCGCCGCGCCAAGGCCGATTCCGCATTCTTGGCTGCGTGCGTTACCAGATCCTTTTTCTCACCCCTTTGCGGCACCAGAACCCGAACACGCCGGTCGGCTCGAGTGCTCAGCGCTTCCTCGAGCAGTTTCTGCTCCGGCACCCCGTGGCTCAGCAAGACGAGGCGCGGAACCGGCTTATTGTCGTAGAACTGCGCGAGAAACGCCCCAAGCACTTCGTTTACATGCTGCACACGGTCATGCCGCGGAAAATACGCCCGGTTACCCCAGTTTTGTCCGGACCGGAAGAAGAACACCTGAATGCAGACCTGGCCACCTTCCTCATGGGCGGACACCACATCCGCCTCATCGATCGTCGATGGATTAATGTCTTGATGAAGCTGCACATGGCTCAACGCCCGAATGCGGTCGCGATACAAGGCGGCTTTCTCAAAATCCATGTCATCTGCGGCACTTGTCATCAACGCCGTGAGTTGGTCCTTCACGCGGCGGCTTTTGCCTTGAAGGAACCCTTTGGCATCGTTCAAAAGGGCGCCGTATTCATCGTTGGACACGTAATCGACGCACGGCGCGCTGCATCTTTTTATTTGATACAGAAGACAAGGCCGTGTCCGGCTGTCGAAAACGCTGTCAGAACAAGATCGCAGCAGAAAGGCCCGCTGCAAGGTGTTGAGCGTTCTATTCACCGCCCCCGCAGATGCAAATGGGCCAAAATAATCTCCGGGTTTGTTGCGGGCACCCCGGTGCTTCACGATCTGAGGGAAGGCGTGCTCGCCGGTCACCAAAATATAGGGAAAAGACTTATCGTCGCGCAGCAACACATTGTAGCGCGGCTTCAGCCGCTTGATGAGGTTCGCCTCTAGGAGCAGAGCTTCCGTTTCCGATCCAGTGGTCACCACTTCCATCGATCGCGTCAGCGAAATCATTCGAGCGATTCGGTTGGTATGGCCACTGATCTTGGTATAGGCCGCCACGCGCTTCTTCAGATTACGCGCCTTCCCCACATACAGAACGTCCCCCTGAGCATCCAGCATGCGGTAAACCCCCGGCTTTTGGGGGAGAGTCTTGAGAACATTGAGGATCACATCAGGACCGCTGGGACCTTCCATCGCCACATCCTTTGCTTGCGGCACCTGCGCCCCTTGTTCTGTTTTTGTTCGATCTTCCATCAGACATTAAATACCTGGTCATTCACCGCAGAAAAGCAGGCTTAGACTGTGGATAACTTTGTTGAGAAAACTCAGATCTCTATTCATCAGTCACGCTGATCACTGGTTGTGAAGATTTTATGTCATTCTCGCCACTGACTAAATATTTGAATAAATTGGCAAATTTGGGGTCACATTTGCAGTACGCAGAAAGTGACAAATATGTGAACGGAGAATCAGCACCCGTCTCGAATGTGTACAACTCGTCGCTATACACCCGACACTCGACGGCAAATCGTCACATTATTGTCAGACTACAAATCAGAACGTGTACGTTCAATCTCCACACCAACGCCACGGGCTTCATCAATCGCCTCGAGCTTTTCAATACGTATACGTGCGGTCAGCACTCGCTGGTCTTGCAAGCACGCCTCGGCAATCAATTCCGCCAGTGTTTCCACAAGCTTCAGATGTCCCTTACTGACGATCTGCTGTATCTCACGGACAACCTTCTCGTAGTCGACCACGTTCTGAAGGCTGTCGGAGATTGGTTGATCCGTCTCCGTCACAGCCAGATCCACATTAATCCGTATAGGTTGTGAGCGGCCATGTTCATGCCTGTACACACCTATATGGGCCTCAAGCTCCAGGTCTCGCACGAATACGTGGCGTATGGAGTTTCTGGCATCAGCAATACGTAGCGGATAAACATTGTCATTCATTGCATATATTCTTTATACTGATTTATTGAGACTCATCACTCCCCTGCCTGGGTGACATCGGGCGTCTCCCAAGCAAGATGTTGACCGCCATCCAAGGCAATCATCTGACCGGTCATTGAGTTGGCCCCCAGAATGAAGCGGACACCATCTGCAATTTCGGAAAGGTCCGTCTGCCGTTGCAAGGGCACCAGGCTCGCCTGTTTCTGGAAACCTTCATCGGTTTGCCTCTTGTTCTGAAGGGTCGGTCCAGGACCGATGGCATTGACGCGGATCTTCGGAGCCAATGCTTGCGCAAGCGTCTGCGTCAAGGTCCACAGAGCAGACTTACTGACAGTGTAAGAGAGAAACTTCGGCGTCAGACGCCAAACCCTCTGGTCGATGATGTTGATCACATTGCCTGAACAGTCTTCCGGCAGCTGCGCCGCAAACCCTTGAACAAGAACCGTCGGTGCACGGAGGTTTACTTCCAAATGCAAGTCCCAGCTGTCCCGGGACATTGTCTTTATGTCATCCGTTTCAAACGCCGAGGCGTTGTTGATAAGGCAATCTATAGGGCCGGCCACAGCATTCGCCTTGGCAATGAGTTGTGTTGTTTCCGCTTCATGCCGAAGATTTCCGCCGATGCAGAACGCGATGGGATCTTTGCCAGGGGATTTGTCGTTCAGGTCACGCACCAATTTCTCGGCTTGGTCAGCGCTCGTGTTGTAATGAATGACAATTTTCCAGCCATGTTCAGCCAGATCAGCGGCGATTGCTTTACCGATCCGCTGACTTGCACCTGTAATCAAAACGGTTTTTGGCTGAGCGTTCAAAAAAACCTCACGGGAATAATTGGGCGGCGCTAGTGGCGGTCAAAAGCCATCAAGCGCCGAACAGGCCTGCATTGCTTGCCAGCGCATAAATATAGAGGAGATAGGCCAGTGTGAAGCCTGCTCCTGAGACGCGTCCAATTTTGGCACCGGTCAAAACGAACGGCAGCAGAAGCGCTGATGCCCCCAACATCACCCAAAGGTCGAACTTCAGGAAACCTTCCGGTACGGGAATGTCTGCGACCATCGCCGTTACGCCCATCACCGCCAATATATTGAAGATATTGGATCCGATGACATTGCCAACCGCCAAGCCTTCTTGCCGGCGAATCGCCGCCATCACCGTGGTCGCCAATTCCGGTAGCGACGTGCCGAAAGCCACGATGGTCAAACCAATAACGGCATCCGGCACCTGCCACGCCCGCGCGATTGCGTCAGCCGCATCAACCGTAATGTGCGCGCCCACGGGCAAGCCAATAAGGCCGATAATGATAAAGGCGGCGATCTTCCAGCTTTCCTGAGGAACGCCTTCGATTTCCTCAAGATCCGCAAGTTGCTCAACGGCTCCGTTTCCGGCCCGCGCGCGCACCCAGGCATAGACCAGAAAGAGAATGACGAGAAAGAACAGGACAAAGCCCATCCAAAAGGTCAGCACACCCTGGAAGGACATATAGATGAACAGCAAGCTGACCAGCAGCATGAAAAGCGTGTTGCGCCGGATGGCAGGCTGGTTGCAGCAGATCGGATAAATCATCGCCGGGATGCCAAGCACCAGCAACACATTGGCAATGTTGCTCCCGACCGCGTTTCCAAGGGCGATTTCCGGAAGGTTCGCCAATGCCGATTGTATGCCGATCAAAAGTTCGGGCGCCGACGTCCCGAAGGCAACAATGGTTAATCCAATCAGCAATGGCGGAACAGACAGGTCATTAGCGAACGCGACGGCCCCTCGCACCAGCAAATCGCCGGTAAAAAGCAAAAGGAAAAGTCCGCCGATGAGCGCTAAATATTCCATCCAATACTGTTCCGGAAATCCTTAAGACAAATCGGTGTCTGACCAAACATGCCGAAAGCCCCCTGTTTTCGGCATATTTTCGAGCGAGCGACGCTTGGGCGTCTTGAAAGTGCACCCTTATATAGCGTTACAGCGGCGCGATAAAAGGCTCAATTACCCGCAAATTGCCGTTACGGACCTGCAGCGGCGATTTTTGGGGGCACCCAATCCAATCGAATGGGGCTGTTTTCTAAGGACGCGCCGTTGGCTCAACTTGATTTGAAATCCAGGCATCATAGTCCTGATCGACCCCGCCTGTGGGAATCACAAGGATCGCGGGCGTATCATACGGATGCAGATCCTTGAGACGGCGCATGAGATCGCTGGCCACTTGCTCACGTGTTTTTAAGAAAGCCGCACATTCTTGCTCTGTTTCCAGGACACCTTGCCACTCATAAATCGCCGTCATCGCCGGAAAGATGTTGGCGCAAGCCGCGAGCCTCTCGGAAACGAGCGTATTGCAGATTTCTTGCGCGACGGTCATGTCGGGAAACGTTGTGTAGACGATAAAAGCAGGCGATGGTGACGTTTCGCTCATATCTGGTCCTTCGCGTTCCCGGCGGCTGGTCTTAGCCTACCATATGCAGAGCCCAAGAACGCGATCGAAGGCTTAGGTCGTGTCACTCATTATTGGCATCGACGATGGCACCAAAGAAACGCCAATCTTTGGCAAGCCTTGATGCTGCATCATAGAATGCCAATTCCAATGCCGATTTCGCGTTCGCCGCATTCGTTAAGCGCACGGGCCGATTGGCACCGCCGGCATAATATTCTGAGAAGACCGTTTCACCGGAAGGTGCTTTTACAAAAACCCGAAAGCCGACCTGTGAAATCGCCGTGCTTTGGTCCGCACCGCGCTGGAAGTTATTGTAGAAACGCTCCACATGAATGACGACCTGCGCGCCACCCTGTTCCATCTGAAATCCACGCTCCTCAATTTCCGCCGAAATCGCGGACTCAACGAACACGTAAACGGGAGTGTCGTTTTCGATGGCATGGGTTTCAAATCCCACCTGATTGACGCCTGCGGATACTTTTGTTCCAACAGCACTCCGCATGTCTTCGGCGTCGACCATCACCTTCATGGCGTTTGGTTCCAACCCTCGCTCATGGGCAAACGGAACATACTCCAACGAGATGCGCTCAGCTTCCCCGGCACATCCTCCGAGCCCAGCTGCTATGACCAGCATAGAAATGATGAAACGTTTAGGTTCCACTTTGCCCCCGCTCGGCTAGACGTTCGAAAGTTGATCATCAATTTCTACTTGCCATGCGCACTATCGCCGTCCCGCCTTACTACGCCGTTAAGTGACGAAACACAGTCCAGGAATGGGTTGATTGGCCGTCGAAATTGATCCTAACTTAATAGGAAGGGGTCCATACCTGCGTTTACTGCTGCTTTGGGGGGCAAGGCATGCACAAATCCGTGCGCAGCTTCATCATATTGCTATCAATTTGGATGGCGTCATGTACGCCCATGCCTTCAGACACGGCAATTCCTGATCGGTTCTTAACCTGTGGCGCGATCGGAAACAAAAACCTTCAACTCTTCGAAGTGTGCGGCCAGGTTACGCCCGAAAACGCCTCCCGTAGAGAAATCTCAACATCAGAATGCGGCGTTATCAAACTGACCGCAGCCGAACGTTCCTATTTATGCCGCCATTCACAAACTCTTTACGGCAACTTACCTGGCCTCGACCGCGCAGATTCTGAAACGTTTAAATCAACCAACACGCCCGCTCTCACTTATGAAGAGGAAGAGCTTAAAAACGAGGCGCCATCTAGCCGATAGAAGGCATGCGGCAGACCGCCATACGCATCATCCTTCTCATGGACAAACCCAAGCTTTTCTAAAACGCGCTTCGAAGCCGTGTTTTCGACAAGGGCAAACGAGACCAGTTCCCTCAACGACAGCTGATCGAAAGCCTGCTGCACAGTGACCCGTGCAACCTCCGTGCAAACACCAAGCCCCCAAAATGCCGGATGGATTGCATAAAGCAATTCAACGCCCGGCCAACCATCCGCAATCGTATGGCGCAACCCCGCATACCCCACAAAAGACCGGTCTTCCCTAGAAAAGAAAACGTAAGGCCCAAAACCATGAGCATCCCAGTGAGATCGGAGGCGCTCCAGGACAGTTTTAACCGCCTGATCAGACAGGGGGGCGGCCGGACCTGCCAGCATGGATATCACTTCCGGAGTGCCATAAAGCGCTGCCAGCTGCGCCATATGTTCCGTAGACAGACTCTCTCCATCAAAGCGTTTACTTGAGATCTGTACCGTCGACCTTTGAGGCATTGAAGCAATCCTATTGATTTGACCCTACGGCAACTTCGGATGAGGCCTAGTCGCCTGAACGCCAGCATCCGTATTGGAGTTTCACCGTATGGCTAGCTTGGGTGAACCTCATTTCCCGTTTTCCTTCGTAGACGGAGTGTTTGCTCACGGACATAAGGGTTGACAATTTATCAGTTTACTATTTCAGCGGGTGTACGCAAAAATACTCTCGTTATAATAATTGCAAACATGTAACAGTCGCAGAAAAGACAAATATTGTGACGAATAACACAGGCAAAACTCGAAAGAATTCTTTCGCGCAAGCTGAACGGTGTTATAACTATCATGGGTTTGGGAGCGACCTGACAATTGAAGAGAACGACACCATCTGGAGTCTGACGATTTCGGCAGATACAGACGGGGGAGGTAGAATAATCAGATGACTGGACAACCGCATCCGATCGATATTCACGTGGGAAGCCGGGTACGCATGCGGCGTGTTTTGCTTGGCATGAGCCAGGAGGAATTAGGGCGCAACCTCGGATTGACTTTCCAACAGGTCCAAAAATACGAAAAAGGCACAAACCGTGTCTCTGCAAGCCGACTTGCCCAAATCGCCGAAATCCTTGGGGTGACCCCCATGTTCTTTTTCGACGCGCTTCCGGAAGGGGCGACTGGTACGAAAAAGAATGGTGCCGCCGCCAGCAACAAAGCGCCCATCGAATCCATCCTCCAATCTCCGGATGGATTGCAGCTGAATCGGGCCTTTGCGCGCATTGAGGACCCGAAAGTAAGGCGCACGCTTGTCGACTTGGTCCGAGCTGTGGCGGATTCAAAGGACGTTCCGGTCGTGGCCGCCACGCCACCCAATACATAACGGTCTCGAGCACCGCCTTTTCTCCACAGCCACAATTGCGTGCATCGCAACCGCATTTTCTGGTGTTGCTGACCAAACTGCTATAATCAGAGGGTCTGGCGGATTTATCTCGCCAGGAATACTGTGGTATTAGCGGGGTTAACTCTGTGCGCGGCGCGGTCATCCGATGTAAGATGCACGTCCGAACGCAAACCATCGCACAAAGAACGGCGCGGGCTTTCCAAGGAAAAAACAGCAAATGAGCAACAAATTGTTGTCGGAAGCGGCTGTAAATCATGCAGCGGTCACGAAACGGGGCGTACTTGAGCGGCTCTTCACCATGATGTTTCAGGGGTTTGTCTACAACCAGATCTGGGAAGACCCCGCTGTTGACCTGGAAGCCCTGGAAGTGGACGAAAACACCCGCCTGGTGACGATCGCTTCCGGCGGCTGCAACGTTATGACGTACTTGACCGCCAACCCCGCGAAGATCATCGCGATTGATTTGAACCCCAATCACATCGCGCTCACCCGGTTGAAACTGGCGGCCTTGGAACATCTGCCGTCCTATGACGATTTCTTCCGGTTCTTTGGCATCGCCGACGACCGCGACAACCGCAGCTCTTATGACCGGTATCTGCTGCCTCATTTGGACGACAATACGCGCCGGTACTGGCAGCGCTGGGTCCCATGGGGCGGACGCCGGATCAACATGTTCGCGCGCAACCTGTATCACCACAGTCTCCTGGGGCGGTTTATTGGACTTGTCCATCTGGTATCCCGCATGCACGGCAAGCGGCCGTCGGAAGTCCTGAAAGCCAAAACCCTCGAGGAGCAGCGCGCCATATATGAACAAGCCATTGGCCCCATGTTCGATTCCCGGTTCGTCAAAGCCATGGCGCGCCTGCCTGTATCGTTCTACTGGCTGGGCATTCCGCCGGCACAGCATGACGAACTGATGGCGGCCGCGAATGGCAGCCCCGCAAACTTATTCCGTGAACGGATCGAACGCCTTGCTTGCGACTTCCCAATCTCGGAAAACTATTTCGCATGGCAGGCCTTCGGCCGCCGCTACGATGTGGAAGAAAAGAACGCCATTCCGGAATATCTGCGCCCGGAACAATACGAGCCGCTGCGCGAGCGTATCGGTAACGTGGAAACGCATTTGGCGTCCATGACCGACTATCTGGCATCGCAACCCAACGAGAGCCTAGACCGGTATGTACTTCTCGATTCCCAGGACTGGATGAATGAAGAACAGATAACCGCTCTGTGGCGCGAGATCGGCAGAACCGCCGCTCCTGGCGCACGGGTAATCTTTCGCACCGCCGGTGACGAATCGCCATTGGAAAAAAAGCTTCCGGAAGAGGTCTTGGCACCTTGGTCTTATGACACGGAACGCGGGGAACGCTTCCTGGCGCGTGATCGCTCATCGATCTACGGCGGCTTCCACATTTATACGAAAGCCGCTTGAGCCCATGGCCATGGATGCCCGCTCGGCGATGGATCAAATGTACCGCTATCAGCGGCACTTTTATGATTTCACGCGGAAATACTATCTGTTCGGACGCGATTCGCTCATCCAGGATCTGCCGATTCTTCCCGGCGAAACGATCTGCGAAGTGGGCTGCGGTACCGCGCGCAATCTGATCACGCTTGCCAGGCGTTTTCCGCAGGCGCGGCTTTACGGCATCGATGCGTCCGACGAAATGCTGAAAACCGCGCAAATCGCCATCGATAAAGCGGGGCTTTCGGATCGGATCCATGTGGCGCAAGCCCTTGCACAGGACTTTGACGGACGGGCGCTGTTTGGCCTGAACGAGCCCTTCGACCGGCTGCTTTTTTCTTACAGCCTGTCCATGATCGATGAATGGCAATCGGCAATCGATTACGGGATCACCCAAATCAAACCGGATGGCTTCATCCATATTGTCGATTTCGGAAACCAGGATCAGCTGCCGAAATGGTTCAAGAAATTCTTGGGCGCGTGGCTGTCCGCCTTTCATGTGCGGTTCCGCCCAGAGATTCGGGTCTATTTCGATCAACTCGCTGATAATGGCGTTGGCCATGTGTCTTTCCGTCACTTTATGCGCGGTTATGCCTATCTCTTAACCTTTGAGCGTGCTTGCTGACGATTTGCACACGGAATTAGCAGTTACGTTTTCTGCCTAATTTTTGGAATTCTATTTCCCGAATCGCGGCTTTTCCGCAACAAAACACTCCGTCAGCGAATTTATTCTCCCAATCGGTAACGTTAAATTGTTTCTCTGCTTGCTTTACCGGAGAGGACAGCCATATCCTGTTTCCCAAAAACAAGTGGGAAGGGATAGGAAATGGTATATGTCGCGCATATGAGCGAGATACGTGCACCGTCCTTGCGGCTGGCTTTGTCAGAAGGCGGACGGGCTTTATCGGAACTCGCTGCGTTACCATTAGCACAACCTCTTCTTCAAACCGCTCCGCGCGGGGACGGACATTCCGTACTCGTCCTACCTGGCTTTATCGCAGGTGACGGCAGCACCAATATTCTGCGCCGCTTTATTGCAGGCCGCGGATATGACGCACAGCCTTGGACCCTTGGCCAAAACCTCGGCCACCGTACCGTTGGTGTGAATGGCGAAAAAATCATCGAACGCCTCGAAGAAATGTTTTCGGAATCAGAAAACAAGGTAAGCCTCGTCGGGTGGAGCTTGGGCGGCATCATTGCGCGCGAAATGGCGCGCCGGCATCCGGAAATGGTGCGGCAGGTGATTTCGCTGGGCAGCCCCTTCAATGGCAATTTGCGGGCAACGCACCCGCACCGGCTTTACAAAGTTCTGACGGGACATGATCCGGAAGCGGATCATATGGAAGAAATACTTCAAGTGCTGCGCGATCCGCCCCCTGGCATTCCGTGTACGTCGATCTTCACAAAAGGGGATGGCGTGGTCGCCTGGCAAAACTGTCTCGAGGAACCGGACCACCTGACCGACAATATCGAAGTGCGCGCAAGTCATATCGGCCTTGGTGTGAACGCGGCGGTGATGTACGCGATCGCCGACCGGCTGGCCCTGCCCGAAGGGGACTGGAAGCCTTTCGACAGAAGCGGCGTCCGGTCCTTGGTCTACCCATCCTCCGGGCACATGTATTGACCCCCTGTCGAAACACAAAAACAAACGGGGGCTCAAAGCCCCCGTTTCTTTTAGCGTCGATGCCGGCGAACGCATCGCCATGATCTTTACTCCGGTGAGCGCAAATCTTCCGCTGCGTCGCGCAATGGCTTGAAAGCCGCTGTCGATGCTTGAGCAAACATTTCCGCGATCTCGCGGGACTGTTGAATGCCGCGTTCGAAGCCTTCGCGTACCGCTTCCTGCTGAACCTTAAAGGCTTCGCTCACGTCTTTCGCTTCAATGACGGCCCGTGCCGTGTCGAAACCGCGCGCTGTATTTTCCTGCGCCATTTCAATCAAGCGCACATTCAATTCCCGGCCCTTTTCGTTGACTTCTTCACCGAAGCCACGAAAGCCGCCGCCAAAACCGCTAAATGCATCGTTCATGCGGCCGAAAATATCTGTCATTGCCATTGTCGATCTCCTTTATGTCCAGTCCAGTTCAGTCCATATCAAAAGCGAAACGCCGGAACGCGCCCTTATTGGGCCGCCGCCGCCATGCCTCCCCGTTCGGCCGCGCGCACATGATTGAGAATGTGTTCTGAAATCTGCGGCAAAAACTTTTCGGGAAGGTCGTGGGCCATCCCGTCAATAATCTCCAATTTGGCACCGGCAACGGTACGCGCAATGTCTTCCCCGCCTTCTTTCGGCGCGAGTGGATCGACCGACCCGTGGATCACCAAAGTCGGCGCACTGATTTTGCGCGCATAGTCGCGGAAATCACCCGTCGCGATGATGGCCGCCAATTGACGGCGCATTCCTTGCGGGTAATAGGAACGGTCAAAGCTGAAAGCGATCCGTTCACGGAGGGCTTTGCGGCTATCGTCATCGTCCGGCGTGCCGATCAGATCCCAGATCTGCAGGCTTGCATCGATCAGCGTTTCCCGGTCTGTCGCCTTTGGGCGATTGAGAAACATCTGCCGGGTAATTTCCGGGCGCGCCTGCGGCAGCTTCGGATTGCCCGTGGTCGACATAATCGCCGTCAGGCTCTTGACCCGGTCCGGCGCGTGCGCAGCTGTTAGCTGGCCAATCATGCCGCCCATGGAGGCGCCCACCACATGAGCGTCGGCAATATCGAGTGCATCAAGCACGCCGACCGTGTCACGCGACATGTCATGCAGCGAATAAGGCGCAATCTTGTTAAGCCCCACAAACCGGCCGGCCATTTGCAGCAAGGGATGAATGGTCCGCCGCCCATGAAACTTGTGAGACAGACCGATATCGCGGTTATCGAACGCCACAACCCGAAAGCCGGACTCCACCAGGCTGTCGATCAATCCTTGCGGCCACAAGACCAACTGCGATGCCAGCCCCATCACCAGCAAGATCACCGGATCTTCCGTATGACCGTGATCTTCATACTCGATCGAGATGCCATTTGCGGTGAGGGTTGCCATATGTCGCGCCTGCTCAGCCTACGGATTAAGAATTGTCTTGCGTCGGTGCGTCGGTCGCCGGGGCCATGCCATTGGCGGATTTGCCATTCACATGCGGCTTCGCCTCAGTCACCCCAGCTAACGTCGCTTCGGACGCGGCAATGGCGGGTTCTGCGGCTTGCACGGTAACGCTTTCCGGTTTAACGGATGCCGCGGGTTGCTTGCGCGTTGTGCGCTTGCGTTTCGGAGCGGCCACTTTTTTCGGGGCCGCCCGCTTCGCCGGGGCTTTCTTACGGGGTGTCTTTGCCTTGGCCGGTGCTACCTCGTCCCCCTTTGCGGCGAGTTTCGGCTGCGGCCTCTTCATCAACCCCGCCTGCAGTTCATCGAAAGATTCCTGCAAACAATCGGAATAGAATTCCGGATCAGGCATCATGTCCCGGCACGCATTGATCGACACCGTGATGTCACCGCAATAACTAAATACCGGATGAAACAGACCAAGCCCGTCAAACACCGGCCCCAAGCCATATTGCGTCACGAACCGTGCACCGGTGGAATAGATCGGCACTTGCGGTCCCGGCACATTGGTGACCACCGTGTTGAAGACAGGGTAGAAGCGGTTGGCAAGGCCCATGCGCGTGTAAAGGCGCGCGGCCAGACCGGTCATGGTCGGGGACAGAAACTTCGTATAATCCGCAAGCTGACGGGCGCCCACCGCATTTGTCAGCGCTTTGGAATCCAGCGCGCTTTGGCGCACGAATTGAAGACGGCCCACCGGGTCTTGCACATGCGTGCCCAAGGACACCGACATGGCGGTGACCTGATTGCCGAGCGATCCCTTTTCGCCTTCCGACCGCACAGATACCGGTGCCATGGTCACCAGCGGTTCCGACGGCAACTCATTCTTGGATTTCAAATAATGGCGCAACCCGCCACCGACGACAGCGAGAATAATGTCATTCACGGTGGCGCCCGCTTGGCGGCTTTTCATTTCGCGAATGGCGGCAAGGTCAAACGACCGTCCGTCCACCACACGGTGCGGCGACACCACGCGATTAAATCGGGTGCGCGGCACGGCATTGGGCGCCGTCGGCAGTTTCAAATCTCCGCGCATGACAGAGTTTGCCACCTTGGCCAAAGTGGGAACCGACTTCGCAGCGACTTCCGCCAAACGCAAAGGCGTGCGCAAACTATTGCCATAGGCCCGCGCCAACAGTTCCGGCGCCGTGGGCACGCGCTCGGGCACCCATGGGTGTTCCGGCGTTTCCACGTCGTCGGTTACATCCAAGGAATGGATGGCGGCGGTAATGTCCACGCCGGAAACGCCATCAATGGCGGCATGGTGGATTTTTGAGATGATGGCATAGCAGCCTTTGGGCAGGCCCTTCACATTGTCGAGGCCTTCGACAACCGTGAACTCCCACAAGGGTTTGGTGAGGTCCATAGGGCGCGAATGAATGCGCGCCGCCTGAATGCACAGCTGGCGCCAATCTCCCGGTTGAGGCAGCGCCACGTGGCGAATGTGAAATTCGATATCGAAGTCCGGATCTTCAATCCAATAGGGATAGTCCAGATTCAGCGGCACATTGACGATGCGCTGACGGAAGCTTTTGGCGCGGTGCAGGCGCTCTTCGATGTATTTGATGATTTCCTTAAAGCGCACCTTGCCGCCCGGTGCCGTGGACGGGTCGTAAATCGTGATGGCGCCGATATGCATCGGCGTGCGTTGGCTTTCCAGATAGAGAAAGGACGAATCAAGGCCAGTAAGCTGTTCCATGGACGGTGTCTCCTGAGCGGCGTCAGTTACGCAGAGCCGCCATTTCACTCCACTTTTTTCCAGAATACCCGCGCTGCGACTTGTGCAACGCCGAAATCAAAGCCGTTTTATTTCGCACTTGCATATAAAATTTTGGGAACAGAGTCAACGAACGCAACGGATGTGCCCCTACGCCGCTTGTGCAAGCATGCGGGCTGACGGCGTTTTGCTGGGCGTAATGCATGGGCGCATGGGCGCATGGGGTTGATCCAACTTTTTGGCGCCGCCCTGATTAGGGAAAGCCTCATGCCACCACTCTCCATCCTCAGATGCTTAAAAATGATACGGGTCAATTGTTGCATTGCAATATTTCAGTTCGCCAAAGAAATAAGCTTAGCCTATTTTTCGTATTGTTTCAAAGATGAGAAGCGGAAAGGGCTGGCGATGCACAAACACGGTTGCGGAGCGGGCAACATTTCAGTAAAGACTTTGGCCCATCTTAACCTTGATTTTGGTAAGATCAGCGGCGGTCCGGCGCAGTACCGGGTTCCGCCCTTTCCGTCCCGTTTCCATCCGGAACGAGTTGATGGGCCGCTTTAGCTCAGCTGGTAGAGCATCGCATTCGTAATGCGGGGGTCGCGTGTTCAAGTCACGCAAGCGGCACCATTTCTTCTCAGTTCACTGTTTCCGCGTTCAGCACATACTCACCAATTTGTTTGACAGTGGTATAGCTACTAAATGCAAGCTCTTCCTGTTTCGCCTGACTAGACAAATCAATCACTGCGTTTTCAATTTCTTCAGCTTGCTTTTCAGTGACCTGAGGATCGTCACTTGATGGGCGCTGAATAATCATTTCATGTGTTCGCTTGCGCGCGAGCGAGCCTTCCTTATCTCGATTCACTTTTAGTTCCCACATTCTGCTCTTTATCTTGTCGTAAGATGCAGCACGGCTTGACGTCTTCAAAGTGCCGAAATTCGCAACTAGGTGAGACCCCGTAAAGTCGATCACCACGTCATGCGCATTTGAACGACGACGCCTTCTTCTTTGTTCTCGAATGTCCCTGCTAAAGTACTTGTCATAGCTTGGCTTTTGTGAAGCTACATACGTAAAAACCAAAGATGGAAGCCGTTCGGCCACCACTGTTTGTTCAACCGCAACCATCTGCTGTTCAGCAACTATTTCTAATGCTGAAAGCCTGTCAGCGTTGTATAGCGAAGATAGTGTCTTCATCCACATTTGCGCCAATTCAACGATCGACCGTGCTTCTCCTTCAGAAACTGGCCCAAAAGAAATTCCAGAGAAACTTGGAAGGGGCCTCGCTATTGCGTCCTCGGCCCTTTCCGCTAAGTCCGCAGCAAATTCATCTAATGCAACTTCAGATGCAAAAATTGCTGTCTCCGCTGAACTTCCGTACAAGCATTCGAGTCGGTGAAGCGCATTTGCTCTTTCCAAGTAGAAACCGTCCTTGCCAACCGCAGCCACTCCAATAACAAACTTTTCCGGAGAGCCCATAATTGGACTGATCAAGATGCTGGTCCATCTTCCATGAACAAATTGTTCTGTACTCGGAAACCTCGGGAACTTTTTGTCGGACATTTTCACACCGCCCAATTTTCATTAAGAGCTTCCGCCGCCAACTTTGGTACGAAGGGAGTGCGATCTGAGAGAAAATTCACCAGCGCATCAAAATCGCTCGACTCGAGCATCAACTGAATATGATTTAGCTTCACCAACGATTTGAGATTGATAACAGATATCTTACCCTCCAAGAGCGAGGCTGAAGCTAAGGCCTTCTTGCGTTGGTCTTCACTCATAACGGGCGTCAACCATCGACGAAGCCGACTACTGTAGCTTTTTTCTGCGACTAAATCTGTAACTGCCCATTTCGGCCCAGTGAAACAATGCCCGTGATCGATTATCCAGAGTTGGTTGTTCCCCGCGAATAAGAGATTTCCTTCGTGGCGGTCAATATTTGCGACCCATGCATCAAATCCGAACAAATCGCCCACCAGATCCCATTCTGCAATCCGTCTACAAACTTTCACTTTGATATCGGGATCTCTTCCAACATATAGCTGCGATACCGATGGTGTCGCTACGTCAGCACTCGCGAATACCAGCCTTTCACCATTCGCTGAAACTGGTCCTTTCTGAACTGCAAGAATGTCCCCTGAAGGCACTATCGCCAAATGTGCTTTTGGAACTGGCATTCCCAACGCGTGCGCCAACGCTGCAGCTAACAGCTCATTCGCGAGTTGCCGCTCATCCAAGTCCTTTAGTATCGCTGATCGCGTCGTCCCATCAGATAACACCAGTTGACCGCGATATGAGTCATTAATACCTTTCTCGGCTAGCGGCTGGGCACCCCGCAACACCGTTGCTAATTCGACGAATGCTTCTTCTGTCATAAAGAGACGTACCTAAATCTGCGGGTTTGACCCCTAATGCTGGATTTTCATGGCAAGGTTAAAAAACACCTAAACGACCACACAAAACAATCAAAAGTAGCATCTTCGTTACGCTTCCGCAAAAATAGTCTGGCTGACATGAATTCATAGTATCCCTTGCCTTCTTCATCACAACCAATCGCATTCGTAATGCGGGGATCGCGTGTTCAAGTCACGCAAGCGGCACCATCTATCCAATGACAAACCGGCCCAAATCGCTCTGGGCCGGTGTAATTACCTACAGCGCCTCAGCGTCAATCCTTTTTGTGAAAAGAACCGCCTTCATCAAGACCAAAGGCGTATTTGAAAGCCGCCGGGTCATAGAATTCCCGGAACAATTTGATTTTCCCGTCTTCCACATGAAACAGGCCGCCATAGGTCTGATCATACACACGGCCAGTAGGAATAATCTGTGTACGCCCTTTGAATTCGGCAAACACCATTTGCGGGTCCTGCATCGGATAGAAGACCAGGGCGGACGTAAAATCAGCCTCGCCCGCGTTTTCCGGCCAACCGGCATAATGTGCGATCAGGTTTGCTTTCCCGGAGACGCGCTTAGGAAAACCTTCCGGCGAGAAAGGCATGTCCTGGACAGCATCTTCGGCCCACACATCGGCGAACTTTTCCATGTCTTTCGTTTCCAGCGCGCTCAAGAAACTTACCACGGCCTTCTTTGTCTGTTTGCGCATCACATAGGCTGGCGGGTTGGCGGCCGCCCGCTCAGCGGCGGGACCGAACACATTCCGCGTCCCGTCCTCCCCTTCCACGGTGAAAGTATGCGCGGTGATGAGCCAGACGGAACCTTGTTTTGCCAGCGCGTAGCGATAGTTCCCGGAGACCTGCCAAAACAAGCCGCCGATGTAATGATCCGCTGTCACGTCCGCCGTGGCCACGGCCTTCAATCCCATCACCTCAACAACGACGTTTGAGATTTCGTGCCGGGTCCGGTCGAAACCCGGCAGAGAGGCCGCCCATTCGCTCATCAGGCCTTGCGGGCTTTTGACCTGGGGGTCGCCGCCCGTAAGTGATGTGTAGTCCACGGCGATTTCATCCGCATACAGCTTTTCCAGCACATCGAAATTCTGCCGGTCGGCCAATGTGGCCACACTTTCGACAATGGTCTTGATGGCCGCTTTGTCTTGCGCCTCGCCGGTGGGAGTGGCCTGGGCGGATGTAAGGCCGGAGAAGGTCATGAATGCTGTTGTGGTCATTGTCATGATCATGGCTCCTATCCAAATCGGTTTCATGGGGGCCTCCTTACTTAAGTGTGTCCGCGAAATGACCGGCCACCGCATCGGTCGATTGCTCCACCGGTGCCGGGCGGTCGTAGAAATCCATCTGATCCACATTGTCGAGCCAGATCAGGCGTGCCGACGATCCCATACGGCGGGCGAATTCCGTCGCGCCTTGGGGAATGGCGGCCGCTTCCGAGTGAATCATAATGGTTGGTTTCGTAAGACGATCAGCCGTTTGGATCGCGTCATAGGTGAGCCAAGGCTCCCAAGACAGGGCATTGAACTTGTTGTCATATTCCGGAATGAAGCCGCGGTCCGTCTCTGTGTAATAGGGGGCGCCGAACATCACCGCGTCTTTGTTGGTGGTGCTGGCCGCTTCCAAGATGACGGGGCTGTCCGATGCCGCCGCGTCACGGCTTACCTGAATAAGCGCCGCGACACCTTCCTTGCCGCCATAAACTTCCTCAACAATCGCAGCGTTGTGCAGCCACGGTGCCACTAGGGCAAGCGATTTCAGGTGACTGTTTTGTTCGGCAGCGCCGCTCATATAGCCGGCGGACGCACAAATGCCGAGCCCGCCAATCCGTGCACTGTCCACTTCCGGCAGCCTCACCAGATAGTCGATGGCGGCATTGATGTCTTCGGTCTTACGCACCGGGTCTTCCAAATATTGCACGGCATCGGGAGACTTCCCCCAACCGCGAAAATCGAAGGCGAGCGCGGCATATCCGCGATCGGCGAGCTTCGATGCATATAAGCCCGGCATTTGGTCTTTGACCGATGTCCAGGAACCGGTCACCACAATGGCCGGTAGTTTGGTGCCGGGGACATAGTCGTCGGGAAGGTAAAGGTCGCCGGCCAATGTTTGGCCTTGGCTTTGGAACGAAACGGATTTTTTCATGGCAGCCTCTGCTGTTGTGGAAATCAGGGTAAAGAGCAATGCGGTGGTGGTCAGGACGTTCTTCATCGGTGTGCCTTTCCTGTGGCTGGGGTCTAAGCTCTTGATGGTCGAAATGTAGGAAAGCCCCGCTCAAAGCGCTTGAACGGGGCTGCGCAGTTTTTGAAGATTTCTGCTTTTCGGGCTGGCTTACACCGTTTGGCCGTCGCGATAGGCCTTTGGCGTCAAGCCCACGGCCTGTTTGAACACGCGGCTGAAATGGGCCTGGTCGGCAAATCCGCAGCCATGGGCAATATCAATCAGCGGCGTATCCGGTTCGGCAAGCCGCTTTTTGGCTTGTTCCACACGATAGGCGGTCACGAATTGCATCGGGCTTTGGCCGATGGTTTCTTTGAAAAGACGCGCGAAATGAGACGGGCTGAGCGCTGCTTCCGCCGCCAGTTCTTCCACAGAGATTGTCCGATGAAACTGACCGGCCACCAAATCAAGCACGCGCTTGTAATGCTTTGACGTGAACCTTCGCGAAAACTCAAAATCTTCGTTTCGCTCCAGCCCATATCGTTGAATGAGCTTGACCAGGAAGACGCGGGCAAGGCTTTCGAAGATGAGCGAAGCCCCCGGCTGGTCGCTGTCGAGGGCATCGCGCAACATGATCCCCGCCTGGCAAATGTCCGGATCGCTGAAAATGGGCAAGTCCTGCAATTGTTCGTCCGTCAGCAGAATACCCACTTCACTTTGCGCAAAGTGCCCGAACTTGACCGGCTCCAGCGTTATGACAATGACGTTGGACGTTTCATGCCAGCGCCAGCCGCTTTCGACACCGGCGGGTGTCACCACAATTTCGTTCTGATGAAAGACAAAATCCCGGTGAACGCCAGCACGCCAATTTTCCACGCGATGGGGTTCTGCCTTCAGATTCAAAAGGATGTGATGTTGGTCGAACACCAGCGCCGGCATGGCAGCGGGCGGGGCCTGAAAATACTCCAAGGTGAGCAATTCGACTGCGGAAGGACGCACGCGTTCGGCGCTATCCACCAAAGGCGTTGAGGGATAGATGTCCTGATATCTCGACTTTGCGCCGTTTTCAGTCACTTTAGGCGTCTTTTTTCCTGACCTCGTCCGGCGACATCGCGGCACCGGCGCCTCTCACGCCAAGACTATTTCAAGGAAGCGGGCGCTTATCAATGGCCGCCGGCATTGGCGCGATCCACAAGATGCTTGTTTCAATTCGGGACAGCTCGAAAACGCGCGCAGTGCGATCGGCATATTTCGGCACAGTCATCGCTAGCTGACGCCAATCCACCCGGCTTTGACGTCAGGTCGGGGCGCGCCTGGCCGTGTAAGGGGTTGGCACATGCTCTGCATTGGAACGCATAACCCCAACCGTCGCAAAACCGTTCGCAAAGGCGGAAAGACCATTATGATCAAGCTGTTCAAGAAATTCCTGACCAATGCGGACGGTGCGACCATGGTTGAATATGGCGTCATTGCCTCCTTAATCATCGGCGCCATCGTTGCTTCGATGACGCCGGTTGCCGGTACATTGTCTACCGCCTGGACCAATCTCAGCGGTACGATGGGCGGCTAACCCGCAGCCCACGCCGTTCACGCAATGGCGCGTTCTTCACTTTCCGCATTCATGTACAAATAGGCCGGCAGGGCGCAGGACAGGCCGATTGTCAGATTCAATAGGACGTATGCCCACATATGGCTGGTATTGCGCGTCCACATGTAGATCCAGAAGACCAAAGACGTGATCAGCAAATCGGCGGTGAAACCGCCCGCCGCGCCATTGACGAAAAGCGCCGCAACAAATCCGCCCAGCTCAAACCCAAATTCGCCGAAGAAATTGAAGAAGAAAATGTAAGGCACAACGGCGCCGACGATCGCCAAAACCAAGTAAACGTTCTTCATCACATCACCTCGTTTGAAATCAATTCCATACTGCCAATCTAACCCGTATCGGTATGGCTACAATTCCCTGGCAGGTAATAGGAGCTGTGAGGCTAGAGATACGCCTTCACAGCCTCAACGATACTATCCGGGTCGGATACATGCAGGGCATGGTCCGCATCCGCAAAGCATTGACGAGACTTGCGGCTGGCACGCAGATAATCCTGCTGCAAGGCAAGCCAAATTTCTTGTGACTCCTTGTACAGATCATTTGTGCGGTCAGGAATGAAATGCTCGAAACTGTAACGGGCGGTCAGCACCGTCATCGGGATGTCTACGGGCTGGCCGCGCCGCAAGGGATGACTGTCCGGCGGTGAGTGTGAATTTTCGAGCTCAGACGCCATTGCCACATGCAAGGCCGGTAAGGGCAGTGCGGCCCGAACCGCCTTTTCATCCTGCTCACGCTTAAGCGAGTAGGCGTGTTCGTCCAATGACAGATCTAATTTATCCACGGCGGCAAGAGCGGCTCGACGCATGAGCTCTACCGGCCGGTCCCGGTAAAACTGACCAATAGATACCGGTAGCTTCTGCCATTGGTCCGGATGGGTCCCATCAACAAGGACAAGGGCTTTCACCGCGTCCGGATACAAAACCGCGTAGGTCAGCGCCACAAGAGCGCCATAGGAATGACCGGCAATAATCGCCGGGCCGTTCACGCCAATCACCTGCAGTGCGGCATGCAGGTCCCACGCGTTCGCCTCTATCGTACGCGGGAATGTGCCAAGCTCACTCCATCCATAACCGGGCCGATCAACCAGCAAGCAATCGGACAGCGCGCTCAATTTTTCATGAAGCACCGTGTGATGCGGGCTCCACATCCCAAGCCCACTCACATAGACAATCGGCACAGATCCACTACCCGCCCTAAGGTAATGCACCCTCTGCTCCGCGACACGGGCAAGATGAGCAGGTGCGTCATCATCCGCAAGCATCATTGTTTCAACCTTTCCTCTGTTCGCGTTGCACGAAAATCAAATTCTCCGATAGCGGATCATTGCGCAAATACCTGACAGGTAGTTGCGGCACTGCCGCTCGGATCACATGGTGGCAAAGCTCAACGAAATGAGAAACGCCATGACAGATCTCCGCTTCACAAGAGACCAATTGATCAACCGCTTGTCCCCCCTGTCTTCGAAGCTTGGCATCCGCTGCCAATCCGTCGATGATGACACTGCGGTCTATGTGATGCCGTTTCGCGATGACAACACGACGGTCGCAGACATTGTCCATGGCGGGGCCATCCTAAGCCTGGCCGATTGTGCCGCAACCGGCGCAGCTTGGAGCACGGTGGCGGATGCCGAGCGATACCGGGGACTGACAGTCGACCTGTCCTTATCTTTCCTGTCGGCAGCGCGGCACACTGATCTCACAGCCAAAGCACGTGTGGTGCGGCGCGGCGGAACGATTTGTTTTTGTGAGGTGCACATCGAAGACGATAGCGGCGTGGCCATCGCCCGCGCTTCCGTAACCTACAAACTCTCTTGGCTATCCACGCCCGCCGAGACCATGGGCCGTGTCTTTGCGGGCAAAAGTCTCACCTAGCAAACCGCCATTTTGGCGGAGATTGAACGCACGGGGGCGGACTTTTACCATACCTTCGCGGCACAAGCCACTGATGCCGCCAGCAACTTGAAGAGAGCGCTGCCCGCGAAGAAGAAAACGCCGACACGCTAGACAGCCAAAGCTGGCCCGTCGCCGACGAAACCCGTTGACGAAAATTCGGATACCGTACGACTGCCGCCCAGGTGGAGAATTCGTCAGTGTCCGTCTGCCACTAGAAAAACCTCAGATCGTTGAAAGCGCGTACTCCGAAAGTTTTCTCTATCCCAACGTCTAGAACGAAAAAGGGAAAATCGGCGGATTAGTCGAAACGTCTTAGTTGCGTTTTTTCTCTTCTCGAACAATCTTGCGGCGGTCGCCTCGCACGACATCTGAAAGCTGCCGGGATAGTTCGAGATCTTGTTGGGTTTTCCAGTTTACGGCCTTACGGGAGAGGATGTTCTCACTGAAGGCATCCTTGTTGTTCACACCAACCAACCGAAATACCGCGACGATCAAGAAACCAAATGCCGTTGCCACCCCAAACCAGCCACTAGTAGGCCCTAGTGTAAAGCCGGCCAATCCTAGATAACCAGCCAACAGCACAATATCTACGATCCATGCCAGCCGGTTCAGCACACCTCGCCACCAAAATGTGATCTGCCAAACAATGACATTGATGTACCATTCCGCATATTCCAATCGATCTGCATGCCACAGAGTCACCTTGACCCATTTCGCCGACTTTGCGGGCCAAGCTTTGTCGGTAATCACACTTTTGATTTCCGCAGACGGCTCATCCTCTTCGTCATCTGCCTGATCTCGAAAGGTTCCGAGTACCTTCAAACATTTATTGTAATCAACGAAAATTCCATTCGTGTAGTTGATGAGGCTTGCCCGCAAATTCGCGCTCGTGATCTTAAGCGAATTCAAAAAAAGCTGGCTCAAAAAGGCATTTATGGCCGCGGCGGCTAACACCGTGACCAAAAGCAGAAGCGAGTTTTCGGTGAGAAATTCACGGGGCCCTAAAACACCTGCCTGCTTGGAAAGCCACATGACGCTGCACCATCCAAACAATATCGTTGCTAGTGCTGCCCGGCGTACAAGTAGATGGGCAGTCGCATCATGGATAACGAACCGCTTCGTGCGATTCAGCATTGTGAATAACGGTTGATCGACCTCGGAAAAGATACGCTGGATGAATTCTGCAAACGAATTATCGAACAAAACCGTCTGTCGAAGTTTGGTTTCGTCACGAAGAACAAATGCCCGTTCCGCCAACCCAGCATTCTCGTCCAGTCGAGCGGCATCCGCCAACCCAGCTTGTTGCGGTTCCACGTTCGACTGTTCATCTGACAGATATGGATAGAGAATACCCGCCATTTCTTGCGACCTCCCCAAGTCGTCCAGAAAGTCGCAATCTTATAGCACTTGTCGCTTAAGTAGTAGACAATTCTTAACATGCTGGTCGCATCTGCGTTGTAGTTTGCCACGACTAGAAGATGGCTAGTGGCTTTGGTCTTTTGCTGATGGGGCGTATCGCCCCCTTGCATTTGGAGCGGTCCACGTCATATCAGGAGATGAGTTTCCGGAAATCGCAGAGAAGGATCGGCACATGTCCATCGCGTCCACGTTCGACGTTCTGACCGCCACCGCAGCCATCAGCGTGCGCCCTTGGGCCGGGGTCAACACGCGGCCCGCCGCACAAAAGCCGGAGAAAACGCTCATTCTCTATGAGTTTGAAGGCTGTCCGTTTTGCCGCCTGGTGCGCGAGGCCCTAACCGAACTGGACCTGGAAGTCCTCATCCTGCCCTGCCCGAAAGGGGGCACGCGCTTTCGCCCGGAAGTCGAAGCCAGAGGCGGCATGATGCAATTCCCCTATCTGGTGGACCCCAATTCAAAACTCGAACTCTATGAATCGATGGATATTATCGAATATCTGTTCGAGGCCTATGGCGGCCGGCGCCCCGGGCTTGCCTGGCAAATCCCTCAGCCTTTCCAGGTGATGAGCGCCGCAACCGTGGGCGCGCTTCGCGCCGGACGCGGCATTTCGGTTCGGCCTTCGAAAGAACCGGAAGAACCACTGGAACTCTGGAGCTTCGAGGCAAGCCCCTTTGCCCGGCCGGTACGCGAATTATTGTGCGAAATGGAATTGCCTTATGTTCTGCACAACGCCGGGCGGAGCGGCCTGCAAGATTGGGCACCACCCCCCTTGCGTCAGCGCCTTTTCCCAGATTACGAGCCCACATTGGAAAGCCGCCGGGAATTGAAAGACCGTACGGGTCAGGTGGGCATCCCCTATCTATTTGATCCGAACACGAATGAAGGGCTTTTTGAAAGCCAGGATATTCTTGTGTATCTCAAAGATACCTACGGCGCTTGAAAGGCATCTTCCCCATGAATGACAATGAAGCGCGCAATGTACTTGGCGAAATCATCGTCCCCTGTTCGGAAGACCCGGTCACCGGGTTCTATCGCGACGGCTGCTGCAATACCGGCCCGGAAGATCACGGAAAACATACAGTCTGCGCACAGGTCACGGCAGAATTTCTTGCCTTCTCCCAAGAGCAAGGCAATGACCTATCGACACCGCGGCCCGAATTCGGGTTTGCGGGACTTAAGCCCGGCGACCGCTGGTGCGTTTGTGCCGGCCGTTGGATGGACGCTTTTGAAGCGGGCGTCGCACCGCCGGTGGTGATGCAATCTACCCATGAGAATGCGTTGGAAGATGTGCCGTTTGCGGCCCTCAAAAAACACGCGTTGGATTTGTCCTAGAGCCCTCTTGTTGTCGTCTTCTTTGGTGCTTCACCTGAAAACGCCATAGGGGGCTTTATACCCCCTTGGCCTTTTCTTATCAGCGGGGACCTTGCCCGTCATCGACCGTGATGACCGTGCCCGTGACACATTCCGACGACGGCGAGACGAGATACAGCAGCGTGCTGTCCATCTGTTCGGGCTGGCCCACCCGCTTACGCGGAAAACGATCGGAAAAATCGCCCATCCGTTCCATCATGCCATCCATCATCTCCGACGAGAACGCACCAGGCGCAATGCCGTTCACATTAATGTGGAAGCGGGACCATTCCACGGCCAACGCCAAGGTCATCCGCGCGATCCCCGCCTTGGTGATGGAATAAAGCGCCGCGCCATTACCATCATAGCGAAAGGCCGCCACCGACGCGATATTGACCATGCGGCCCGGCATTTTCTTGTCGATCAGACGCCGCGCCACCTCGCAGGACAGCACATAAGGCCCCCGCAAATTTGTGTCGATCACCTGATCGATCAATTCAATCGGCATTTTGTGCGCGCGCTGCGCATCGGGCACGCCCGCATTGTTGATGAGAATATCCGGTGTGCCCAACTGCTTCTCGGTTTCTTCCACCACGTTCAAAATGCTGTCGGTCTTCGTCATATCCAAAGGGATCGGCGCGCATGTACCACCAAATCCCTCGATCTCTTTCGCAAGTTCCTCCAACCGTTCCACACGCCGCCCGGTGAGCGCCACCTTCGCCCCGCATTTCGCCAACACGATGGCAAACCTTTTGCCCAAGCCGGAGGTTGTGCCGGTGACAAGGGCGGTGCGCCCCGAAAGATCTGAACTGAACTGGGGTTCTGCGTAGTCGGTCATAAAGCCTCTTCCTGATAGGGTCTCTTTCTCTGGGCCGCACTCTGCAATTTGCGCAAAGTTTTTGCAATGGCCACCGCGCCTTATGCAGAAGGAATGTGAAGCTCTTCCGGCGGCTCATAGATTTCAATGATGTTGCCGAATGGATCACGTCCATACACGGCATAGGACCCGCCGAAATCCTGTGGCGGCCCCACGAATGTCATACCAGCGGCTGTCAGCCGGTCATATTCTTCGTGAATATTCTTCACCTGAAGACAGAAATGGGAAATGCCATGATCAGACGGCGGATAATTTGCATTCTTTGTTTTCGGCGGCGGGTTTTCGTATTGCCACAGCTCGATATAGGCATTGCCAAACTTGATCATCGCCATTTGAGCAGCTGTTTCTTTAAGACCAATGGCCTTATCCGCGAGCGGGAAATCCCTGTTCCAACCGCTTTCCTGAACCACTTCGCCCCCCAATACTCCGGCATAAAATTCAATCGCAGCTTTGATATCCGGCGTGGACACCGCCACATGATGCAGACCGACAATCATCGGCACCTCCCTTTTTCTTTGTCCGGCATTGTGTGCCGAAAACTGCGGGAGGACAACGCAATGTTGGAATTGGAAATGGCAATGCGTGTAAAATCGATTTCCCATCCTTCGAGACGCTCGCAGCGCTTGTCCTCCGGCCGCGCTGGCGCGGATCGGGGGGCTCGCCCTCAGGATGAGGAAATCCGATTTTTCATAACTGACCTCACCCTGAGGAACCGCCGCATGGCGGTGCCTCGAAGGGCGAGGTCAGTTGCTGTAGTGGATCTATCAAGATGGAGGTAAGTTGGCACTCAAAAATAATGCAACATTGTCGCCCATCACTTTACGTATTTCCTCGTCGGTGAACCCGGCCTTGAGCATCTCGTGCGTGAGCACCGACACCTCGGATGTATCGAATGCGACAGACGTTGCCCCATCGAAATCCGACCCAAGCGCCACATGATCCGCGCCGAGCAAATCGATAGCGTACCGAATCGTTTTTACGATGCTTTCCGGTGACGGATCGCACACCGCACCGTCCCAATAGCCAATGCCGATCAATCCGCCGCGCCGGGCAATCCGTTGCATAAGCGCATCGGAAATATTGCGCGGGCTGTCACATGCACCTTTCATACCTGTATGGGACACCACCAGCGGCTGGAGCGTTTGGTTAAAGATATCTTCAACGACGGCTTCGGACGAATGGGCAACGTCGATGATGATGTTCAGCTCATCCAGTCTGTCGATGACGTCGATGCCAAACGGTGTCAATCCGCCCCGGCTCAGCCCATGCAAAGATCCGCCAAGCTTATTGTCGAAGAAATGATGCAAGCCCATCATGCGAAATCCAGCATCATGGAGCTTGTCGATATTGTTTATATCCCCTTCCAAAGCGTGCAGCCCTTCGATGGCCAGCAGTCCACCTACGAGATTTTTGCCATCAAGTCGTTCCGTCAGCAAACGGACAACATCGTCAGACCCTTCAATGACGATCAGTTCTTCCGGATTCCGGTTTGCTGCTTCCTTCAGCTTTTCCGCTTGATAAAGCGCGCGTTCCATCAGGCTTCCCCAGGTGCGCACCGGCCAGCGCTGGGCAATAACCAGCGACGTGATGCGATCCGTATCGCCGGTGTTCTCTTCGTAGTTCTGACCACTCGGTGACTTCGTCACGGCGGGAAAAACCTGCAGCGCTACATTGCCTTCCTGCAAGCGCGGCAGATCCACATGGCCGCGCCCTGCCCGGCGTAGTACCGACCGGTGCCACAGCAGCGTGTCCGAATGCAGGTCCGCGATGAACAACCCCTTATGGCGTTCTTGTGCCTCCTCGGAGATCTCATAAGGCTTATGCGGAATGATTTTATTGGTGGTGCGCTCCAAATAGCCCGGCAGCAACAAAATCACGGCCGCCAAGATCACCACGGCTATTACGCCAGCCCATCGCAATTTGGTCATTACACGTTACCCCACACTGTTTTTGATTTTACGTCAGCCGAATAGCCCGGCCGCTCCGGTTCGGCCCTAGCCCGACTTCTTCGCAAATCGCTTCGCGAACTCTTTGTCGATAAAGGCGCCCTCCTGGCTGATGCGATAGTGGCTATGCGCCAGATGGTGGGCATTAAAGGCCGCACGCTGAACATTTTCGAACCCTTGAGCGGAGAAAGCCGCATTGATCGCATCCTTGCCAAGCTTAAGGGCGAAGGAAGGTTTGTCGGCGATCGTCCGCGCGAAGGCGAGTGTTGCCTCTTCCAATTCGGCACGCGGCACCACACGGTTCACCATGCCCGCTTGCAAAGCCTCTTCGGCCGTTATCGGTTGGCCGCCCAGCAGGAATTCTTTGGCTTTGCGTATCCCCAGTTCCCAAACATGGGCGAAATACTCGACACCGGGTATCCCCATATACATTGTATTGTCTTGGAAGCTTGCATCATCACTGGCAATCACAAAATCGCATGGCCAGATCAGCATCAGCCCGCCGGCGATGGCCTTTCCTTGAACAGAGGCGATGGTCGGTTTCGCCAGATCCCGCCAGCGGCGGCAAAAACCTTCATAAACTTCTTTCTCGCGGCAGTAATACGCCTCTGCCCCCGCCCAATCATTGTTCGTCCAGGTGCCAACCGTCTTGTTGGCATTCATGGTTTTCACGACGCCGCGTTCCTTCAAGTCGTGACCGGACGAAAAGTGTTTTCCTTTCGCGGCGAGAACAATGACCTTCACCTCATCGTCCTTCAATGCAACATCGAAGGCGTCATTCAATTCGTATAGCAGCGTCGTATCTTGAGCGTTCAGCGTCTCGGGCCGATTGAGCCAGACGCGCGCAATTCCCGGTTCCGGCGTTTCATAAATCAATGTTTCAAAGTCAGGCATCTGGGCGTCCCCGGTTTTCTTGATTGATGGGCGAGAGACTAATTCACCCGGCGCGCAATACAAAACTGCTGCTCGCCGTCAATGCAGTGCACGCAGTTAATCATGATGCCAAAAAGTCCCCCTCAACCCAGCCGCAACTTGAAGTATTGATGTACTTTTACAAGAAAAAAGGCTACCCAATTTCTATGTGAGGCCTCGGTTTTACTTATCGAGCGCCCAAAATTATAATAATTTTTGGTTGATTATTCGCAGTATCCCTGCGGTTTTTGTGTCTTTCGACGCCTCATACAGAGGAGTTCCCCGTAAGCACGATTCGGCATGCGTAAGATCTTATGAGCAGTGGCGATCAAAACAGGCAGACTCAAAGGTCACTTCATGGCCGCCGGCCCGCATCCACTACCTCGCGTCACGCGCGGTTGGACGAAGCCAGCAGGGGAATTCAGCGCCGCGTTTATTTCCCTGACCGGGTTATCACCACGGATGTATTCGACACGATCCTGCTTCGCAAACCGGTGTCGGAGAGGACACGGTTTCTTCGCGCCGCGAAACTTGCGGCGGAAAAGCTGTCCCCCACTCATGCAAGGCCTTGGCAGGATATCTACGACGCCAAGCAACAGGCCAACAAAGCCTGCTATCGGGTTCTGAATGCGCTTGAATGCGAAGGTGAGATCACCCATGCCCAAGTAACGCAACTTCAGTCGAAGCTGCTGGACCTGCCGGACCATCTTGCCGATATGTTTCTGGACTGCGAATTGGACGTGGAACGTCAGTCCCTGAAACCCAATCGGGACTGGACCGCCTCCTTGAAAATTCATCGCGCCAATGGCGGCCGCGTCATTGCCATCAGCGATACGCCTTTGCCCCATGACGCGGTCATGTCCTTGATTGAGGAAATTGCGGGGCCGGATATCATTGACGCCCTTTATGTGAGCAGCGATCAACAAGCCACCAAGCGCCGGGGTGACCTGTATTCCTATGTCATTGCCAAAGAGAATCTGACACCCAGCAATGTCTTGCATGTGGGCGATCATAGGCATGCGGACCAAAAGATGGCGCAACATTTTGGCTTCCGTACGGAACTGAAACCGCGTCCCAAATCCCACTTCTTAAGAGAACGCGCCGACGCCGCCAGAGCGGAAAGCATGCGCTGGGTCAGAACCGTATCGCCACGCAATAAAGAGGCCCGCCGGCCATTCGAATCGCAGCTTGATTTTGGCGAACGCATTCTGGGGCCCATCTTTTTCGAGGCAAGCGTTCTTTTGTGGGCACATTTGTCCGCCATTCCGAAGCATGAAAGAACCGTCGCGCTCTTTTGCGCCCGGGGTGGATTACAAATGCACCGCGCCTTCCAGCGCGTGCTTGAAAACTGTGCCCTCGATCTCGACGTCCTTATCAAAGATTTCATGACGTCGCGCCTGGTCTCGGCAAAGGCCGCGATGGCCTACAATCCAGATGCAATCTTGGATGAAGTAGGCGGCATCTATCGCAGAACGTCATTGCGCGATTTTCTCAAGGGATTTGGCGAAACCGAAATGCCCGACCTGGATTGGCTGGACGAACGGGCTGATCCGGCCGCCCTCCGGAAGTTCTTCGATAGCCATCATGCCGAGGGGCTCAAACGGAACCTCTCCGCGCATTTGCAGCTTTACCGCAAGTATGTCGCCCAGCAGGCCGAAGACGCATCGCATCTTGTTCTTGTGGATACGGGGTTTTTCGGAACCACATTGTGTTCCATGGCTGCGGCCTTCCCGGAATATCAGTGGAGCTCGATCCTGCTGGCTCATGTGCGCAAGCCTGCCGTTGCCCGGCGCCACCCGCACTCGCTCATTGGTCTGTGGTCAGACCAATTCGGCTACAATCCGTTTGACCGGCGCACCGCCCTTCTACGCCATTGGCAGCTCATTGAAGTGCTGTTCGAACCGCAACTGGCAAGCGTCCAATCGTTTCGCGAAGAAGACGGCAAGATTATTTCCAATCTGGAAACGCCCGGATGGCAGGAACAGCTGGAGGCCGACGACAATCCTCTCTACCAGGGGATGATGCGGTATTTGGAAAGCCTCAAGCCGGGCGACCATGCGCGCTATCAGGAAATCACGGAACCCGCTTGGCGCAGGCTCCGTCAGGCCTGCTTGTTTCCCAATGCGTCCGACCTGGAGGCCTTGTCGATACCCGAAAGGTCACTCGATTTTGGCCTTGAAGGCCACTACAAGGTCAATCTTGCCACAGCCCAGGCCGGTTTCCTGGAAGGGGTGAACCAAATCCGGCATTCGCCCTGGAAAGAAGGCGCCGCCGCCACGGCATTCCCGAGTTTCCGTTTACTTACCAATCTGGGGGTTGAAGCGACCTATTTGGCGCGCTTCGCAAACGGCATTCGGCGGCGCCGGCTTGGTTAACTTTTCTCCCAAAATGAACGCCATCCGGCCCGGAAATGACCTTGCTTGAGGCCGGCAATAAGACTAAATTCTTCGCAGGTGCAGCAAGTTGAGAGATCTGGCGGAATCTCGCGTCCTCAACGGCGTGGCGTTTTATTCAACACTCAGTTTAACCGTTCGGAGTCGCGGCGTTGGCCGATTGAACAGCAATGGGTGCTGTGATTGTGTGACACTTGGGTAGTTAACTGCGCGGCTATGCCAAACGCTTGCGCAGTAGGTTTAGGAGTTCGCGCGTGAAGACCGCGATCGTACACTATTGGCTTGTGGGTATGCGTGGCGGCGAGCGCGTATTGGAGGAGATCTGTAAGATCTATCCGGACGCAGATATCTACACCCATGTGATAGACCCTGATCGCATTACGCCCTTGCTCAAACAGCACAAGATCGACACCACCTTTATCGCCAAATTTCCGTGGGCAGTCCGCCATTACCAGAAATATCTACCGTTCATGCCGCGTGCGCTGGAACAGTTGGACCTGTCGTCATACGACCTCATCCTGTCGAGCGAATCGGGACCGGCAAAAGGGATTGTTCCGGCACCGACGGCCCGGCATATCTGTTACTGCCATTCGCCCATGCGCTACATCTGGGACGAGTTTCATACGTATACGGAACACCTAACCCCTCTTTCCCGATTCGTTTTCGCGCGCGTCGCCCATCGCATGCGTCTTTGGGACGTAGTCTCCGCCATGCGTGTGGACAGTTTCATCGCCAATTCGAGTTTTACGGCATCGCGCATCGAACGCTATTACCGGCGCCCATCAGACGTCGTATTTCCACCGGTGGATACGTCTCGTTTTCGTCCATCCAAGAAACGCGGCGACTATTTTCTGTTCGCCAGCCAGCTGGTCCCGTATAAAAAGGCGGATCTGGCCATTGAGGCCTTTCGCGGCATTGATGCGCCGCTTTATGTGGTTGGCGATGGCAGCGAACGGGCCCGTCTTGAGAAATCAGCGCCCTCCAACGTCTCATTTCTGGGGCGTGTCCCGGACGCAAAACTTGAAAGCCTATATGCGGAATGCCGGGCCGTGATTTTTCCAGGCCAAGAAGATTTCGGGATTGTGCCGCTGGAAGCAATGGCCTCCGGCAGGCCGGTGATCGCATACGGCAAGGGCGGCGCGCTGGACACTGTCATCCCGAACGAGACCGGTGTGTTTTTCGACGAGCAAACACCCACGGCATTAGCCGCTGCGGTAAAGCGCTTTCACTTGATTGAAGATCAATTCGACGCGGATCGTCTGACAGCACATGCCGCATCGTTTTCACAAGAACGATTCCGGTCCGAGTTTAAAACAGCGGTTGATCGCGCCCTAAGCGGATCCCCCGGCGAGAATGACAAGGTGCAACAACATGTGTCGTAACCAGTCATTGTTGAAAAATAAAGGGGCGCAATGTCTGATCTGATCAAATATCAGCCGGCCCCAATGCCGCAGGACGCCGCGCCTGAGGGATACCCCTATTCCGTCCAGAGCGACATGGTGGATCTCAATGAGCTGTTGAGCAATCTGCGCGATGCCTGGCCCATCGGTGTGGGTGTGGGAGGCGCCGTCTGCCTGTTGGTGTTGATTGTCTTTTTGCAAATGACACCGCTCTATACCGCGCGGTCCGTGGTGGTTTTGGAAACCCGCGAACAAGAAATCGTCGATGTGGACAATGTCCTGTCAGGTCTCGAAGGCGGGTCGGATGTTGTTGAGACCGAGGTTCAGATCATCCGGTCGGACAGTATCTCAGCCCAAGTGGTGGACAGGCTGGATCTTGGCAAGAACGATGAATTTGCGCCCGCAGGTGTTGTGGTACCGGCCGAAACAGAAACGGGCGAGGCCACCGCAGAAGACATCGCCCAAAAAAACTTGGATGACCGGTTACGCCAGGAATCCATTGTCCAGCAAGTAAAAAGCAACCTTGTGGTCTATCGCGACGGCAACACCTATGCGCTGAACATTGAGTATTCGAGCCCCAATCCCCAACGGGCAGCTCAACTGTCGAATGCCTATGCCGAAGTCTATGTAGCAAGCCAAGCTGCGGAAAAGCGCGCCGCCACATTGCGGGCGAACGACCTGCTGAGAACGCAGCTGGATACGCTGGCCGCCGCTGTTGAGAAATCAGAAGCAGCCGTGGAAACCTACCGCGCCGATGCCGGCCTTCTGGATACGGACGGTTCGACCCTGATCGAACAGCAGACGGCGGCTCTGGCGGCGGAGCTTGCCACGCTTGAAAACGAAATGGCAGGTCATCTTGCCAAGCTGAAGACCTTACAGGCCCTTGAACAGGGCGGGCGTTCGGCCGAAACCATGAGCGACATGGTCGCGTCCCCCGTGATGTCGGATTTGCGTTCTCAAGAAGCCGTTGTCGAACGGGAATATGCCGAACTGGCCGCGCGTTATGGGCCGCGCCACCCGTCCTTGGTCGGCGCGGAAAAAAGGCTTCAAAGCATCCGCTCCGACATCCAGGCCGAAGTGGACCGGCAAGCCACCAGCATTCGCCTGGAAGCAGAAACGAGCCGCCAGCGTGTGGCGTTTATCGAAACCCGGTCGGCGGAACTCCGCAATGCCTTGTCAGATACGCGGCGCGCGGAAGTGCGTTTGCGGGAATTGGAGCGGCAAGCGGAAACCGACCGCACGCTTTATGAAAGCTTCCTGGCGCGCTTCAAAGAAACATCGGCTCAGCAAGATCTACAGCAGGGCGATGCGCGTGTCATCACACCCGCCATCATCCCGAGAGGGCCATCCTGGCCGAAAAAGTCCGTGATGCTGCTGACGGCGGCAGCCTTAGGCGGTGGTGCGGGCATGGCGGCTATTCTGCTCGCCACGCTGATGTCTTCCGGCTTCCGGACGCCGCGGGAACTCGAGCGAGTGACTGGCTATCCTTGCCTCGCGACGCTGCCCCATATCGGGCCGAAACGTCTGGGCATCAATGTCAGCAAAACCTACCGGCAGTCCCAATATCTGGAAAACATCAAGGCGATCTATGCCGATGTGATGAACCGGATGACAAAACAGGAAGCGCCGTGTTTGACGGTGGCCGTGGTTTCCTCCATGCCGGGGGAAGCGAAAACCTCAACCGTGCTGAGCCTTGCCCAGTCCGCGGCGGAACGCGGCGTGCGCACGCTCTGCATTGACGGCGACGGCCGACGGCGGCAATTGTCGGCCAAGTTCCTGAAGTCGAAACACAGCCTGACCGATCAACTTTTGTCCGTCCACCGCGGCACGTCCATCTACGCGCGGGAAACGGATCAGCCGAATCTAAATGTGCTGCTGGCCGAAGATTTCTTTGCCGGCAATAAAGAGCTCGATCCTGAACGCTGCGAACAGATCTTGGCGGATGCGCGCAGCCGGTACGATCTGATTGTGTTCGATACACCGCCCCTTTTGGCGTTGGTCGACGCCAGATGGATCGCCGCTCAAGCAGATGTGTCTTATCTCGCGGTGCGCTGGCAGCGCACGCCACGGCAATTGCTGACGGAAACCGTTACCCTCGCAACCCGCGCTGGCGCGACAATCGGCGGCACGATCTTGACGCGCGTTGCCCCGAATCGGGCGGGCGTTTACTCTCCCTATTACGACAGCAAAATGTCGAAGCAGCTCCAAGCCTACTTCGAAGATTCCAACCAACGCACGAAAACGCTGGTCCGCGGGGCGGACTAAAGAGGGTGTCATCCAAATCCGTTAGCGTTCCCGTAGTATCGACCGCAAAGTGATCCTGTTTTGATGAAGTTGTTTTTTCAGATCCAACTTGCCCTCGCCGCCCTATGTATCGCGGGGAGTATTGCTGGCGCTTCGGCTGACAACAAGGCCCCCACTGGCACGATTGATCCGTCAACCATGACGCTCACTTTCGCAGATGAATTCGACACGCTGGAGATAAAGCGGCGGCGCAAGCCGGGCGGCCAGTGGACATCAGGCCTGCCTTACAACGGTAATTTCGGCAAGGCCCATTTTGTGGAAACTCCACGCCGGGGCTTCCCGTTCCGCATAGAAGACGGCGTGCTGGTCATCGAAGCGCAGCGCAAATGGAACGGCAAATGGGAAACCGGACTCATTTCATCCGTTGACAGATCATATAACGGCTTTGCCCAGAAATACGGCTATTTCGAAGCACGTATGAAGATGCCCGGCGGGGCCGGGGCATGGTCGGCTTTCTGGCTGCTGGGCACGGGACAAGGCATTGACCCCTATACCGCCGAAATCGACATCGTCGAATTCTACCCGCGCCGCAAGAAGAACTATGAAACCGCCACCCATGTCTGGTACTACGGCAAGGGCAAGGACATTCATCAGGCCAAGAAATACGAGAACGCGAATGCGGATCACGTGGACAGGTTCAACACTTATGGTGTGCTGATCACGCCGTCGGACACGATCTTCTACCTCAACCGCGAAGAAGTCTCCCGCTTCCCAACGTCGGAGCACCACCGGCAAACCATGTATATTTTGCTCAATCTGGCGCTGGAAAACCAAGCTGACTTGGACAAGCTGGAAAGCCCGCAGCGGATGTATGTGGACTATGTGCGTGTCTACGCGTTGCCCGAGGGGGTCGAATGACCAAGGCTGACGTGACCGCATTGGCGCCCGAAGCTGCGGTACCCGCAGACACCCTGCCAGAAGACACCTTGCCAGAAACCGGCAGCGCCTTGCGGATCGGCATTGGCATTGCCACGACGGGCCGGCCGGAAATCGTACGGAAAACGCTGGACGTTATCTCACGGCAGATCCGGAAGCCCGACCGGATCGCTATTTGCCCCGTCAAACCGGAAGATGTCACTGGCCTCGAAGACGCTTCGGAAATTTCCATCGTCTATGGCGGCCGGGGCCTTACAAAACAACGTAATGTCTTGCTCGACGCATTGAGCGATTGCGACATCATCACATTTTTCGACGACGACTATTTTCCGAGTACGAATTATCTCGTGGAACTCGAGAAAATTTTTCTGACATTTCCCCAGATTGTCATGGCAACGGGCCAGCAGATCGCAGATGGCATTCACGGGCCCGGTTACAGCCCTGAAGAAGGCGAACACTTTCTTGCCACCGGTACGGTTAAGCGCCAGCTTCAAGACAAGCTCATCGCGTATAATGGCTACGGCTGCAATATGTCCTTTCGCGCGGCGCCTGCGCGCGAGAACGGCATTCGCTTCGATGAGAAGCTACCGCTTTATGGCTGGCTGGAGGATCTTGATTTTAGCCGGCAGCTGGCCGCTCATGGCGAGATTTTCCGGTTTCCCCAAATCACCGGCGTGCATCTGGGCACAAAGCGCGGACGGCAGTCGGGGCGGCGATTGGGATATTCACAGATTGCCAATGTGGTCTACCTGATGCGCAAGGGCACCTGCGGTGCGCATATCGGGCTGAACACCATGGTCGGCAACTTCATCATGAACCTGTTGCGAAGTTTCAGACCGGAGCCCCATGTGGACCGGATCGGGCGCCTGCGCGGCAATCTGGAAGCCTTGAAAGACCTTATTTTTGGCCGCTTAGACCCGCGGCGCATCGAAAGCATGTAAGCTTAACTCCGGCGATTCCCGATGTTCGGCGCCGCCCTTGTGAATGAAATCCACCCACTGAATGGCAAGCTCTCACAGTAATCCGCTTAAACCCGCCGCGATGATGCTTATGGGACGCGTTGTGACCCAGTTGTCGGCGGTCACAACATTCTTGCTGAGCGCTCAGTTTCTCACGGCGGAACTATTCGGCGCCTTCGCCCTTGCTTCCGCCATTACCATGGTGGTGGGACAGCTTACCTATGTGGGGTTTCACGAATACACCTTGAAGGAACGGCTCGCCCCTGAAGATGCCGGAACGGTCTGGGCCGCAAGCTTGAGCTTTGGCGCCGTGCTTTCGATCTCGCTCGCCTTGTCCGCCCACCCCCTGTCGATGTTGTTTCGCAGCGAAGAAATCGAAGCGCTGATGTTGTGGTGGTCCATCATACCCATCACCACCGGCATCGCAGCCATCATGACCGCCCTTGCGTACAACAATAATCGCTTCTCGACGGTGGTGGTCGTCACCGTTGCCTTTGAAATTTTGGGTTTGATCGTTTTGGCCGTTGCCCTTTGGGGGGGCATGGCGCTGGAAGCTCTCCTGATCCAAAGGCTCATCGTCGCCATCCTACCGGCCCTCATCATTTGGCTCGTGCTGAGATATTGGATACCGCCCATCGTTAAATGGGACGAACTGCGCCGCCTGTTCAACTTCGTGAAACACCTGATCGGCAATCATTTCCTGGGCTTCGGATCGTCCTATGGCGCGGATCTGGCGCTTGGATTTGCGGCGGGCCCAGCCGCTACCGGCCTTTACCGATTTGGCGCGCGGATCGTCATTGCCATTTCCACCATCACCAACATTCCACTCGCCACCATGGCTTGGACGGAATTGTCGAAAGTCAAAGATGATCCAAAGGCGCTCAAACGGCGTGCGGATAACTTCTTGCCTGCCGTAACGCTTATTGCGGGCGCCCCATTGATAGGACTTGCAGCCATTGCCGATCCGTTCATCACACGGTTGGCTCCAGCGGAATGGCAAGGATCGATCATCGTGGTTCAGATATTGGCACTGATCAGTGCAACACGCATGGCATTCACCGTCACGTTGAGCCCCGCCTTGGGCGTTTCGGGACAAGAGCGCTGGATCCCGATCGTCAATTTGGTCAATGCCAGTGTTTCAATCGCCGCGATCTTAATATTGGCGCGGTTCGGTGTGGCGGCTGCCGCTCTCTCCCAGTTGGTCGCACTACTTGTTTTCATTCCGTTTGCCACACATTTGCTCGAAAAGCATTTGGCCATCTCCCGCACAAAGTGGCTGCGCTGCCTTCTGGTTACCGCCGCGGCCGCCATTGCCGTGTGGTTTGGCGTTTCCTTCGCCGCCCTGATGCTCAATCCGCTGCCCACGGCGATCTATCTACCGGCTTTGGTGTTGATCGGTGCGGCCATCTATATCCCTGTTGTAGCTTTTGCAGCGCCGGAACAAGCCCGATGGTTCGGCACACAGGTAATGGACGCAGCCCCTCCCCCAATTAGACGGCGGCTGATGCCCCTCCTTGCCGCTCCCCTTGGGCTGCAACGGGATTAGTGCTTGTCTCGCAAAAATGCAGGGGACGGTGTCGCGCGTGCGGGAAAGGCTTGATCCGCCGCGCTTTGTAAGGACAACGCACAAGCGGTTGCCGCAAACAAGAAGAACAGCAATCCAAGATCCGGGTTCGACGCCGCTAAGTTGGCCTGAATAAACATGGCGAGGCATGAGGCTTTAGCACCGCCAGCTAAAGATCTGTGCTCTGAGTTTTTCAGTGGGATCTTGAGGCGAGCTAACAGATAGAAGAACGCCCCATAGGCGATGGCCCCCGCAATCCCGACCGCCGCCAACAGGCCCACCACGAAGCTGGACCCGCGCACGCTGCCAAGGCCAAGCCCAATCATGTAGGACTCAAAGAACGCGTTGAGCGCTTGGCGGTTCCAGGCCGCCCGTTCGACACCCGACTCGGACTCCAGCTTGGAGAACAAAAGCTGGTCCATATACGAATAAAATCCGGGCGACAGTTCCAGGGCGAGGAAAAACCCTGCAATGGCCACCGGCAGGGCCATCACCCCCCCGATCACCATGATCACCGTGGGCGTGGGCACGCGCCGGCGGGCCATATCCACCGCCGCCAGCGTCAAGACGATCATGGCAAAAACGCCGAGGGCCGCATAGGCACTGGATGAGGTGGAAAAGATCGTCGCCAGGAACATGGCGATCATATAGGGGAACGTGAACTTCTCTCGTCCGCCGAAACGCCAGTAAATGACCCAAAACGCAAAGAGCGCCAGCGAGTAATAGCTATAGCTGGACGCTTCCGGAAATCCGCCGACGAGGCGCGGAATGCCCGCAAAAACCGCATGGTCCAGCAGTGCATAATTCGCGGTGCGCAATAGACCATTCATGAATGAGGCGCCGGTGACGTTTTCCACAACATCAAGGCCCGTGAGGAAAAGATGCGTGAGGGTGAGCGCTTTGACCGCATTCAGAAACTGGCGCTCGCGATCGCGCCCCTGGCTGATTGCCACAACCACGAGGAAAAAAATCACACCCTGCAGCAGATACAGACTTTGCGTCACATTGGCCGTGCTTGGCCGGACAGGTATCAGTCTGGTTCCCCCGATGGCCTTGTCATCTCTTGCAATACTGAAGACCTCGATACTGCCCGCAAAAAACCGGGGACTGACAATGGTCACAGCCAAGGCGATCGCAATAAACACCACCAGAAAGAATCCCGGCGTATACGGACGGCTTGCCGCAAGCAGCATCGGCAGCGCTTCGCGCCGCTGGATCAAGAAAAACCCAATCAGCGCAGCACCGACCAGGTTCCCCACAATGACCGACGAGTTCCCGAAGGCCGGCAGATTGACCGCCGCAGCGGCCCCGAACGGAAGGGCTACGGCCAAGACCGCGAGCTGGTTTCGCGGTTTGACCACAAGCAGCAGTACGATCAGCAGAAGAGCTAAGAATGTGGTCGGAACAATCTGCATGAAAACAGTCAGTCACAACTTAGTTTAAGGCCGACGGAAACAATCCGTTTCCTGTCTATACCACGAATGCGACTTTGCTTGCTGTGTTAAGGCGTTTCTGCCGCGCAGTGGCCGCCGCCCGGCTTCCGCGCGCGCAACTTGGTTAGCAGATTGAGCCCTCTCACGCGAACCACGCCCGCCAACATTCTGTACCGCAGATAGTGGTATTTGGGAGAAAACAGGGTCGATGGATGTACGGAAAACACATCGAGCAGCACCCGTGCCGTACTGAATTCGTCGCGGCGGTCAGCGGGCGCTATGCCCCGGCGCCAGACACGGAATCTAATATAGGCATCGAGCAGACGCTGATCTATGCAAGCCAAAATCCGTTCTTCGGCCGTTTCAGGAGGCCCTGATTCAACCGGGTCCGGGCGTCCTTCATGCACTTCGATGGCGGAAATTTCGGCGAAGGCCGCGTATTTTTCTTGAAGGACCGTCCGCGTACGCGACATTGATCCATCGTGTTGCCGATAGTGCAGCATGATGCGATCAGGGTTGTAAAACCGTCCGTACCGGTACAACCTTAAAAACAGATCATAGTCTTCGGCAAGATCAAGCGCCTTGCGGTAACCACCGCAGCCCACCAGCGCTTGACGGCGAACCATGCACAGCCCCTGCATCGACAAAGCGACTTTCGGCGGAAACATATTCAGGTTCGTTTTTGTGTGCCGCCCGGCATTCGTCGTACTGCCGAGATTGCCGTCTGCGTCCATGGTTTGTGCCTGACCGCCGATCAGCACAGCATCCGGCGCTCCATCCAAATAGTCCGCCTGTTCTTGCAGCCTATAGGGCGGACTTGTGTCATCGGCATCTATGCGCGCCACATATTCGCCCCGGCATTTGGTGAGGCCCAAATTGACCGATTCCGAAATGCCACTATGAGGTTTTGACACAGGCATCACGCGGCTGTCCTCGGCCGCCAGTTCTTCTAGAATCTTGGCGGTTCCATCGGTACTGCCGTCGTCCACGATAATGTATTCGAAGTCTCTGAACGTTTGATCGAGGATGGATTGCACTGCCTCGCGCAGGAAACGTTCGCCATTGTAGACGCAAGTCAATACCGACACTTTTGGAGGAGTATCTTTGACGCTCATTTCAATTCGCCGCCACAACTTCATCCAACACGGAAATCAATTGCCGCGCCGCTCGTTCCCAAGTGAATGCCGCTGCATGGGCTTTACCGCGCTCAGACAGGGATGACCACTTATCAGGGTTTTGTGCAAGATCGATTATGGCGTCACGCCATGCTGCCGGTTGTTCATGCGAGACATAGTCCACCGCATCACCGCACACTTCCGGCAGAGCGCCGCACGGCGCAACAAGCGCGGGACATCCCACCTGCATGGCTTCCAAAGGCGGCAAGCCAAAGCCTTCCGTTGTGGATGGGAAGGCCAAACACAAAGCCTCTTTCATCAGCCCTACCAACACATCGTCTGAAACCGGCCCTGTGAACATCACATTCGCGGGCACCGGCCCATAAAGTTCTTCGAATTCTCCGCGATCGGCTTTACCGAACAGCACCAATTGCATGTCCGAAAGTGGGGGCGCCGCAAATGCGCGCAACAGAATAGAGATGTTCTTATGAGGCTGGGTATTGGCCAGCGCCAACGCGAATTTTCGGTACTGCACGCCAAAGGCAGCTGAGGCACCCGGTTTGGCCGTCACCGACATCACATGATCGACACCATTGTGGATCGTGTTTGTCTTATGCGCCGGGGCAACGCCAAGCCTATCGAGCTGCTGCCGCGAAAAGTCCGAGACGGTCAGAATACGGTGGTGGCGCCGCCCCATGAGAGGTTGGGCCGTTCGATAGAACAAGCGAAATGCCGGCGAATACGAAGCGGGCGTCAAATGCACTTGCGCATCGTGGATCATGGTGACGGCATTGCGCGTGGCCACGGGCCCAAGATTGCACAAGCTCACCAAAAGGCGCTGCTTCGTCAGAAAGGGAAGTTCCAGCTGTTCCCAAAGCTGGCCTGTCAGACGCCCGACCTTCTCAATGCGAATATGGGAAAGATCAAGCGACCGATCCGCGTTTCGCGGGGTCAAGACCGTGGCATCGATCTTTCGGGCAAGCTCCGGGTCGGATTGCATCAGCCTGTCTAAGGCGATGATAAGTTCAGCCGCTACACGGTGAACACCGGTGGGCGCCGCACTTAGAAACTTTCCATTGAAGGCGAGCTGCACGTTGAGCAAAGAACCGTTGGGTTTGCGGGAAATGGTGTTTTGCCGATGCCTGTCTTTGGCACCTTGCCGCTCCAAAATCAACTCAGAGCCGAGAGCTTAAACAGCCCCTTTGGAAGACAGCACGGCAGGAACGGTGCGCATGATGATCGCAATGTCGTGCCAGAAGGACCAGTTGCGCGCATACCAACCATCGAGATAAACGCGCCGCTCATAGGTCGTGTTGCTGCGGCCACTGATTTGCCAGAGCCCTGTTACACCGGGCCGCAGTTTCAAATAGTAAGCCCGGTTGTCGCCAAACTTGGTGAGTTCTTCCTCGGTGACCGGGCGCGGGCCCACAACACTCATATCGCCTTTCAGAATGTTGTAGAGCTGAGGCAGCTCGTCCAGGCTTGTCCGGCGGAGGAACTTGCCGATCTGGGTGACCCGAGGGTCATCGGTCAGCTTTTGCGTGCGCGACCATTCTTCGGCAGCATCGGGGTTTTCGTTCAGATAGTCAGACAACATGGCGGATGCATCGGGCACCATGGTTCTAAACTTGTAGCATTTGAACTTCTTGCCATTACGGCCGACCCGTTCATGGCCAAAGAAAATCGGCCCGCGATCCGCTGCCACCGTGCCCGCGATGAACAGCATCAGCGGGAAGGTCGCGATAATGGCACTGCCCGCCAATACCCAATCCGTCAGGCGCTTCAAGAATGCCGCGACGATGCGCGAGGTGCCGTAACGCGGCGACAGCAGCACCATCTCGTTCCGATAAAGCGGCATGACCTCCATGTTCAGAACCGACATTTCATGCATGGGCGCTAGAACCGAATACGGAATGCGTTCGGTGTTGAGATATCGGATAGCAGCCCGCAGCCCATCATCAGACGGAAATCCTTGCGCGAAGATCACATGAGCACCCTTCCAAGGCCCCACGGCAGCACGAAGGCGGGCGAAATCATCTTTGCCGAACGGCACGCCGTCCGCCGTCACCAGTTTGGAGACGGTGCGCAATCCCATCTGGTATTCCGCCCCGAACAGCATTAACGCCTCTTCCACGGCGCGGTTATCGCCAACCACAACCACCGGGATCTTCCATTCGTCCCGGTTCATCACGAGACCTTTGACCAGCGCGCGGCCGATCAAGACAAGCGGCACGGCCCCGACCCAAGTCCCCACGAGCCAGAGCCTGGAAAAATCATCCTTCTGCGCGTAATGCAGAAACCCTTCCACCAACATGGCAAAGGCAAGGATCGACACCACATGCTGTAGTTCGCGATGGAGCGGTACGCCGCACCGGTAATGTCCGCGCAAGGACAATATAGAGACAATGCCGATGGCGATGATCGTGACATATGCCAGCCGGCTGGCACCGCCGGGAATGCCTTCTTGCAGATAATAGAGGTCGAAAACGAAATAGGTGGCCACGGCGACCACAGCGCCGGACAACACCAAGCTCAAACCGATGGCCAGAAAATCCGACACCACAAACAGGAAACTAAGCCATGTTTGCGGACGATAGGTTGGCAAAACCAGCGCGCGCAGCCGTTCAGACCAAGGCACGCTGTTCTCATTGAGAGGAACTTTCGATTGAGCCGAAGCTACTTTCGTCGTCACTTGGTTGTATACCTAGCAAAAACTGATGGAAGACCGCGCGAATGCTTCGCAAGCGAGTAACTGCTGTCAGCAATATTAGGCTTACAAGTATTTCACAACAACAAATTCTTAATTCTCGCCCATATGCGTGCATTTTCAGCGAATATGAATAATAGCTGAACAGCCTGGACAGTTTTTCAAAGATCTCGACAAGTTTTTGTTGCAGTTTAGCGGTCAATAGAGCGGTCTAGCGCCGCGAGTGATTCGCCTTCGCGCATTTAGAGTATTTCTCCAAATCTTCAGAATAACTCGCTATTTTTCAGTATTTTTCTGCCAAGTTCGAGATTTCGATCCCAAATTTGAAATTCAAATCAGAATTTTGACTACTACCTATGAGTGATTTTCTTATTCATTTCTTCATGTGCCTGAATAAATACACTAAAACCCCAATTAACCGCCTATTTGTGTTTTATTAACCATAAACCCTGCGTATTATACTTAGATACGAATGGCCTAATGTGGGATGACGTGGGGGCTAACATGAAGGTAGCAGTCGTAATCGCGGGCATTTTGTTGCTCGTTGGCGCCGCTGCCCCGGCAGTATGGGCAAATGGATCACATGGTGGTTCGCATGGCGGATCTCATGGCGGTGGAAGTTGGGAACCGCGCATGATCGGCGCTGAGTACCTTGTCGACGAAACACTTTCCAAAACCGATAACCTTCAAAGCAAGTTCGGCAACGACCTTTCTTTGGGCTTGGGTGCGGAATACATCGTCGATGATGTCATGTTGAAAAATGAGAACATCCAGTGGAAGGGACAGTGGCTTGCATTCGAGCCGCTGAACAAGTTCGAAAGCAAAGTGGGACATGTATCGGATCATTTGTCCGATCACCTGTCACATGGAAGCTCGGGTTCGCATTCCAGCAAATTCGATTTCAGCTTTCCGGAAGTACACCTTCCTTCAAAGCCAGACTTGGACTTGCCGAGTTTTGGTCACGGAAGTTCTCACGGCAGTCAATTGCCATAAGAACGGCAAATTTCTTATTTGCCTAAGGCCCCGGTTCCGCCGGGGCCTTTCTTTTTGCACGCAATGCGTCAGCTGATCAGGCGCCGCTGAGATGCGGATAGCTTGCGTCCCCGTCACCGCGCCTGCCGCGTTCCAGAATATCCGAGGCCGGCGGCTCATCCCATTGGCAGGTAGACGGATCGTTTCGGCTCCAGTCATAAATCGCGTGGCGATGCGAGACCCGCCATTCGCCATTGCGCTTTTCGAAGCGATCGAGATAACGCCCGGCGGCAACCATGTCCTGCGGCCCCTCAGGTGAGGCAATGCGGTGATGGGCGATGAAATACGCTTCGCTGCGTGCCGAATTTCCGTCCAGCTCGATCAGCACATTGTGGATGTTGTGTTGGGTTGCTTCCATGGACTGAAGAACCGGCATGACCCAATCGCAAAACTCGGCCGCCGTTCCTTTGAAGGATCCATGGTCGTCGGTTGCGTCTTCATGGAAACAAGACGCGAGAAGTGTCTTGTCACACCGGTCAATGCTGCGGGCCAGCCGATGAATAACGTCTGTGATCGCCTGCTTGTCGATAACTGCCTGTAACTCGGGATCTCGCACGTCGCTCATATCAAACCTCTCTGCCTGATGAACCGAAAAGCTAACGGTCCATGATGTCATACTGCAATTTTAGCAGCCAATCGAACACCTGCCAAACCTATGATTTTATTGATAAATCTTGAAAACACACGGCATCCTCGTGTCAAAATTGATATGCGATGCGATTCCCGATTAATCTTCAAACGGCAACATAGGAGAGGGTCATGACACAGCATTTAGGCGCCATCACGAAGCCGGTTGGGGCATGCGGTTTTTTGGGTTGGATCGGACGGATCGTGGCCTTCGGAATATTAGCGGTTGGATTATCCGCCTGCGAACCAAGTGACCGCACACCCGGGCTTTGGCTGAGCGGCGATGTATCGGAGTTTCCCGGCGATTGGAGCTTCACACAAGATCATCAGGAAATTTTTGTGGAAGTCAGCACGCCGTATTTCCTTTCTCATTCAGTCACCATCTGGTGCGCGTCCTTGGACGGCGATCTCTATATCGGGGCCCGCGACCCCGATTCAAAAAGCTGGCCTGGCTGGGTAGACAGCAATCCGGATGTTCGCTTGAAAGTCGGCGACGCGCTTTACGATGTGCGCGTGAAACCCCTTGAAGATAAGGAAACCGTCCAGGCGTTACGGGCCGTCTATGCAGCCAAATATGATCTGCCGACGGAGTATGCGGAAAATCCCACGAACACCCGTTACTGGAAGATCATACCGCGCGGCTGATCCCTCTCATGCCGTGTGCTTGTAGAGAAAGATGTCCATCATACGCCCTGCGATGCGTTCTTCCGAGACCGCATGTTGGGCCGCAACAACGGAAGGATCTGCGGCCTCCGGATGTCCCGGATCCCGCTCGCGGACAACTTTGATCATCTGATCATTTAGTTCGAAGAAAACAACCGCCCCGGATCGTTTGGAAACTCTCAAGGCCTCCCTGAAAACGCCGGCGCGGAGTGCCGCGTCAACGTGGTGCAAGACACCGAAAAAGAAGACGGCGTCAAATGACTGGCCATCAAACGGCATGGCGCCGGCATCAAAGGCCTTAAAGCGGATGTTGTGACGCACGCCAACCTTTTCCGCATTCGCCTCCCATTCCTGCCCTGCGTAATGGGTGGTGTCCGTTTCCGGCTCGCCGGTCAACACATCAAACCCTTCAAGCGCAAGGCAAATGGCAAAATTTCCAGCCCCGGTGCCCACATCCAGAACTTTCGCACTTGTGTCGAGTTCGAGGGCGGACAAGGCGGTTGAGGCATCCGCCCGAATGGCGGTAAATGTGGGGCCAAGCAAGTCGGTCAATCTTTCAGCGTCCATCATATTCCTCACTATATGAAAATAAATGCGTGCGCACGCATATAACTGTCCCGGCATTGTTGTTCAAGGGGTCTGGAGTGAAAAATCATCTAGCTTTGTTTGATGTTATCGGCGTGATTGCGCATAAGCGATATCAGGGGGCCGAACGCACTTTGGCGGCCATTGGCTTCAACCACACGGAAGCGCGCCTGCTTACGCTGCTTTCGCAGCGCGATGGCGCCACACAAGATGAACTGTCGGCACAGCTTTTTGTCGACCGCAGCAATGCCGGCCGGTCCCTAAAAAGACTTGAAGCGGATGGCTACGTAACGCGCGAGCGCGATACAGACGACAGGCGCACATTTCGCGTTTACATCACCAAGAATGGGTCGGCGGCCACGCGCCAAATCGCAAAGGTCAAAGATGTACTGGCCGCGGAATTATTCCAAACCATGACGGAAGATGAGATGGCCACCGCATTACGCCTTCTGGAGTCCGTGGCGAATGATGAGTTCTGCACACCTCGGCGCTAACTGAAGCACGCGGAAAGAAATCCGCCGGCAGAATTTCCCGTCCCTGACTTCGAAATCAGAGAACCCTGCGGCACGCCTGGCATTGGGGAGCCAATGTTGGGGAAACATGCGTGCCGCAGGGCCTGCTCAAGCCGGCATAAGCCCGATGGGCGTTATGCGGCCTTCACCGATATCTTGCGTTTTTGTTCCTTCGCTTTCGCGGACTTCTTGCAGGTGACGGACAGGACGCCTTTTTCGAACGTCGCCTCCACATTGTCTTCGTCAATCGAAGCGGGCATGGCGACCTGACGGCAGAAAGATCCATAGCTGCGCTCGACCCGGTGGAAGTTCTTCCTCTCATCCTTGGTTTCGTCATGGCGCTCACCCTGTATGGTCAAAACGCCATCTGCCAGCGACACATCGATATTCTCTTCATCCATCCCCGGCAGATCGACGGAGATCTCGAGAGCATCCTCAGTCTCGCTGATGTTCAGGCGCGCAAGGCCGGGATAAGACTGCGTCGCGTCGACAAACCGGCTTGGCAAAAAATCGTTCGAGAAATATTCCGAGAACAATTCGTCCAAATCCCGGTTGAAGAAATCAAAGGGAGACGCTGCCGCTTTGGTGGGCTGGGCGCGACGGCGGTGTAAAACGGGGAAACGTGTCATGGCTTTGTCCTTTCTCCTTTCCTTCGGTAACCATCACCGATCCTTGACGGTCTGTAATGTGGATGAAGGCAGCGCGCGCAACATTGATCTGCGTCAAGAAAATGCCGAATAGGCGTCATTACACGAGAGGTAATTGCGTGAAAGCAGCGGCCCTGGCACTCTTGCGCTTATGACAAGCACGACGCTCGATTACAGTTTTCCGGATCTTCTCAAAAGCTGGCGCCACAGCCGGGGCATCAGTCAGCTGGAATTGGCTCTACGCTGCGATTCCTCACAGAAGCATATCAGCTTTCTGGAGTCAGGCCGGTCGCGCCCCAGCCGCACCATGGTCTTCGTGGTCAGCGAAGCGCTGGAAGTTCCGCTGCGCGACCGAAACGAGATGCTATTGGCGGCCGGGTTCGCCCCCGGCTACCGTGAAAGTGCCCCCACGGATGAAATGCTGTCAGCGGTCAACAATGCGCTTGAGCAAATCCTAAACGGTAATGAGCCATTTCCGGCCATGGTCTTCGACCGGTTCCACAATGTTCTGCGGGCCAATTTAGGCGCGTTGAATTTGCAGATGTTTCTTTATGGTGTGGACAGTCTGGAAGGCCTTCCGGAAATCTCCTCCAACCTTGTCAAAAGCCTGCTGCACCCGGACGGATACCGAAAGCACATTCGCAATTGGGAATATGTGTCCGCCGTGATGATGCGCCGTCTCCAAGCGGAGGCCCATGCAGCAGGCAATCCAAAAGAAGCACTCGACATTTTGGAAGAATGTGCAGCCTATCCCGGTGTGCCGGACAATTGGCGCCAATTGGTGCCGCAAGATTGGCAACGCCCTGTCCTGACTGTGGACATTGAGAGAGACGGTGTCGAATTGTCGTTCCTCACCACCCTTACGACTTTGGGCACGCCCTTCGACATCACATTGCAGGAAATCCGTCTGGAGAGCTTTTTTCCGGCCGACGACGCCACCCGCCAGTTCTTCATGAAGTCATAAACGGCTTCCCCTTTTCGAAAAATGTGACGGGCCGCACAAACGCCCCGCGTTTGACCCTTGAACCGCCCAACGGCGTGCACGTTGTAGCAGCCGTCACATGAAATACGTCAGGCGCCTCCCAAATGTGATGTGTCGGAAGACAGCAACGCACCACAGAAACACAATGGAGAGAGACAATGAAACGCGAATTCTATTTGAAACTGGCATTCCTGGCCCCTGTATCGGTCGCTTTTGCACAACCTTTCATCGCCTTCATCTAGGTCAGATCGAACCTTGGGAGACCAACAATGAACCGCCAGAATTTCTTGAACGCAGCCTTCTTCGCCCCTGTCACGCTTGTATTGGCACAGCCTTTTCTTCTTCTTGGGTAAGTGCAAATGCAAAATGGGGCCTCAAGCCCCAAACAAGACAGGGGAGCGCTGAGCTCCCCTTTTTTGTGTCTGAACCACGTCTATTTTTTCGGAAGCATGTCCGCGAAGGCTTGCACCGCTTCAAAGGAATCCGCCATCGCCGCCTGGAACTTAGGGCGGGCCATGATGGCATCGTAATAGGCCTGCAGATGCGGCCGCTTGTCGGTCTCGCCCAGTAACGCCGAGAACCACACACCATAAAAGACGACGAAGTCCGCGCCGGTCAGATCCCCCAGAATGTAGCCGCCTTGGTCCTTGGTTTTGGCAAGCTGCACTTCCAACATGTCCAGACATTCGCCTGTCTGCACGAAGCCCTCTTCGGCCACTTCCGCAATGCGCTTTTCAGGTGGGCGAATAACGGCATGTTCCAAAATCTTGTCCATCGCCGGCAGAATTGTGCCCTCTCCCCAATGGATCCATTGCAGCATGGGCGCCTTTTCTTTAGGGGAAGCGCCCGGCTGAAACCGGCCATCGCCATATTCCTCCAGCACATATTCAACGATGGCGCCGGACTCAAACAAAACGAAGTCACCATCTTGAATGACCGGCAAACGGCCAAGGGGGCTGAGCGCCCTGAATTCGGGTTTGGAGCGTTCGTCGGAAAAGAAATCGATGGTGTGGATGGCATGGGGCACATCCAGTTCTTCCAGAAGCCAACGCACGCGGGTAGATCGGGTGAGCGGGGCGTGGAACAATGTGAGCATCTTACATACCTTTGTTCATTGACATACCGATGGTATGTATATAGCAACAAGGCGGGTTATGAACAAGAGCAGAAAAGAAGAATATGCGGATGCCACAAGGGCGGCGCTTCTGGAAAGTGCACAAACGCTCTTTGCCGAAAACGGATATCACAACACGTCTGTAGATGAGATTTGCCGCCTCGCGCGGGTCACCAAGGGCGCGCTTTATCACCATTACCGCAACAAAGAAGATATCTTCGCCGATCTTGTGGAAACCCTCGAAATCGCCTTTGTTGACTCCCTGACATTCGATGGTGCTGAGGGCGAAGGACTATGGAAAGTTCTAGCGGACGGTGTCGACCGTTTTTTGGAACATTGCCTGGACCCGGCCTATCGCCGCATCGTCCTGGTGGACGCACCCAATGTGTTGGGGGCCAAAAGGCTTGCTGAAATCGGCGAGCGCACTGCCACTGGGCTGATGCGGACGGTTTTTACAGCCCTGATAGACCAAAACCTGATCGCAAAGCATCCGGTCGATATTACAGTGCGCTTGTTTCTAAGTCTGGTAATCGAAGGCGGTTTAGCGATCGGCGAGAGTAAGACACCCTCCAAAACAAAAAACGAAGTGCGGAAACTCGTGTTCGGCTTTTTGGACTCTCTCAAATAAAAACCGGGGCCTCGTTTCACAATCGTGAGGCAGCTTTTCTGGTTTCGGGCATAAGGGTGTGGTAATTCCGGCGCCGGATCACAATATGCAGGCGACCGGCGCCCAACCGGATCGCGCCCCTATAAACAAGAATTTCTTATCGGCGGTTTCCCAACCGGAACGGACCGACCATACAAAGGACAGGAGGATACCAATGAGCCTGCGCATCAACGACACCGCCCCCAATTTCTCGGCGGATACCACGGAAGGCAAAATTGATTTTCACAGCTGGATCGGCGAGGGGTGGGGCGTTTTGTTTTCGCACCCAAAGGACTTCACGCCGGTTTGCACGACAGAGCTTGGATACCTCGCCCGGATGCAGGCGGAATTCGAAAAGCGCAACTGCAAAATCATCGGCCTGTCGGTGGACTCCGTTGATGATCACAAAGCCTGGACGAAGGACATTGAAGAGACTTCCGGCGCAACGCTTGGCTATCCTCTGATCGCGGACGAAAACCTGGAAGTGGCGAAACTCTACGACATGCTGCCCGCAAGTGAAGATGGGGCTGCGGGCGACAGAACCGCGGTCGATAATCTCACCGTACGGTCAGTCTTTTTGGTGGGCCCGGACAAGAAAATCAAAATGAGCCTCACCTACCCCATGAGCACGGGCCGTAATTTCGATGAGCTTTTGCGGGTGCTCGATTCCTGCCAGCTCACGGCGGAACACAAAGTGGCAACGCCCGCCAACTGGCAACATGGGGAAGACGTGATCATCGTTCCTGCTGTGAACGATGAAGACGCCAAGAAGCTTTTCCCCAATGGCTGGGAAACCGTTAAGCCCTACTTGCGCAAGGTTCCCGACCCAAGCGCCTAAACCAAATGTTTGGCACCAGTAGTTCTCGAAAGGCCCGCAGTTTTGCGGGCCTTTTTGTATGTGCCCGCGACAGCAAGTGTGACGGCCCGCACATTCAAGCCCTAATCAAGGCTTGAAAAACCTTGATGGCTGTTGAGCTGTAACAGCGGTCACATGATTTCTGCCGCTGCGCTCCCACATTTGATGTGTCGGAAGACAACAACACCAACCGGAGAGAGACAATGAAATCCATCAAACGCCAAGCCATGATCCACTTAGCCGTATTCGCACCTGTAACCGTCGCCTTAGTCCAGCCATTCATGGCAATGGTCTGACGCCACTGAACGAGGACACGATCATGAACCGCCAAAACTTTCTGAACGCCGCCTTCTTTGCCCCGGTTACCGTGGTACTGGCCCAACCCTTTCTTCTCCTCGCCTAGAAGCGAAAGCGAGGCCGACATCAGATCGGCCCTTCAAAAAACAAGGGAGCCTTCGGCTCCCTTTTTTGTTTGCTCATGAGGTTATGAGAAACGCAGAATTGCCACAGCGATGTAATTTTGAGTACGATCCCCGAAAATAAGATTTCGGGAAGGTCAGCCTTGAACAACAACAATAAGAAAGACGACGACACGTCGCTCCTTGAGAAATACGCCTATCTCGATTCCTTTGAAGGGTTGCCGTCTTCCCCCGCCCCGGTGGAAAGCGGTTTTACCGGACTTCTCAAACATGCGCGCAGCCTGGCGCCCGGTGTGGCGATCTGCCTGGTCATTGGTTTCGCCGCCATGTTCCTGTCGGACAATTATGGCGCGCCAGTGATGTTGTTCGCCTTGCTGTTGGGCCTTGGTTTCCATTTTCTGTCGGAGGAAGGACCAACGGTCGCCGGCATTCAGTTCGCCTCCCGCGACATATTGCGGTTGGGCGTTGCCCTCCTTGGGGCGCGGATCACCATTGGGGACATTACTGATCTTGGCTGGCAATCCGTGGTGTTGGTGTTTGCGGCCGTGGGCAGCACAATCATTTTCGGCGCCTTTTTTGCGCGTGTATTGGGGCTAAGCCGAGAGAACGGTCTTCTTTCGGGCGGTGCGGTGGCCATCTGCGGCGCGTCCGCCGCGCTTGCACTGTCTTCGGTGATGCCGCGCCACCCCAACTTGGAACGCGACACCATGATCACGGTGATCGGCGTCACCACATTGAGCACCATTGCCATGGTCGCCTACCCCGCCTTCATCAGCGGCTTTGGATTTGATCCGCATACGGCAGGAATTTTTCTAGGCGCCACCATTCACGATGTAGCCCAGGTGGTCGGTGCCGGGTATTCGATTTCCATCGAAGCGGGCGACACATCGACCATCGTCAAATTACTGCGCGTGGCCATGCTGGTGCCTGTTGTCGTTGCATTCGGGTATCTGCTGAAGGCCCCCCGCGCGCCCGATACGCCCCGCCAACCGATCTTGCCTTGGTTCCTCATCGGCTTTTTGCTTCTGGTGCTGATCACGTCCACAGGCTTTGTCCCGCAAATGGTCACCGATGCCCTCAGCGCCACAAGCCGCCTTTGCCTGATCACAGCCATTGCAGCGCTTGGCATTAAGACGTCATTTCAAAAATTGGCTGTGGTCGGATGGCGTCCGGTGGCTCTGATGGTGGCGGAAACGATTTTCATCGCCGCCATTGTTCTCGCGGCAATTATGGTGGGCCTTGTCTAAAAGGCTTAGCTCGCGAGAGCAGGCTCGCGTCTTCCCAAGTCGGCCCCACAGGCACGCTCAAGTCGATGCCGCGCTGAATGGTCCGCCGGGAGCGGACTTGCGCAAAGCGCCCGATAGTCCTTTCGCGTTGTTTTGCGGCTCCCCCACGCTTGATCGTCAAGCGTCGGCAAAGCGGTTTCGTCAAGAGCGCAGTGATCCGCCAACCGGGCATAGAGGCTGACGGCCGCCACAAATGCCATGTCCCGCAAAATTTCCGCGGTCGCTGTCGGAAGAACCGGGAACCATTCCACATCCACGATCGGCCCGGCATCCACTTTTCGGACCATTTCGTGCGCTGTGGCACCATATGTGTCCACACCATCCATTACCGCAAATGCATCCGGGTGCGATCCGGGATAAGCGGGAGAGGCTGGGTGAATGTTGTAAGGTACGGGGCCTAGCCCATCGAGAACGCGGCCTGGAATAATCACGCTGGAGCAAAAAGAAATGAGCCGCGTATCACTGGCGCGGTCCCCCAATGCATGATCAAGCGCGTCTAGGGTCGAGACGAGTTTGACTTCGATGCGGGGATTCTTGCGCCTCAAATAGACGGCAAGCTGCGCTGACTCCGCATGGTCAGCAACGACAACAACGCGATAGGGCACGAACGACTCACCTGTGTACTTTTTTATTGAGCACAGGTAATCACACCCGGCTTAACTATCGGTTGAAGATCGTTAGCCTTTCGAAAGTAAGGTTAATTGCCGTCAAAGATTTCGGTGGCTTGACCATTGCTGTTGATCACCACATTGGCAAACCGCGCATCACCCTTCGTCTTGCTGAAAATGCCACTGTTGATGAACCACACCCCGGTGATGCGTTTGGGCACTTCTACATTAACGGATCGCCTGTAATCTTCAGCAACAGGGCGCGAATGCTTGTGCCAAGCGCCCAGCCCATCCTGCCCGCTTTGCAGCACGATATGCGTTTCACGCTGGTCCCACCATGGAAGCGGGCAGCGGAAACTCATTCCTTCTTGCAAATGGGGGCTCCACATCCAGGTGATATCCTGGCCATTGTCGAATTCGAGCGCAATGCTCAAATAATCGTGAAATTGCGCTTCGGTCTCCGGTCCCTGAGCGGGCAGCGTGTCATACCGCCATTCGAACGAGATCTCACTGTCATCCGTCAACGGAATATCAACAGGCTTCTTTACGATTCCGAAATCATAATGGGTAGTCCCGCGAATGCCGGTGCGCGTGTCATCCTGGTACGCCCCGAAGACCTGCGCATTGCTCAGATACCAAAGATAATCAAACCCGTCCGGCAGGACCGGCGCTTCGGCCATCACCGCGTGGGCCTGGCCGAAGGGATCCAGCGGGTCTTGCGACAGCGCTCTTAGATTGTCCAACACATCGCCGCGCCAGATGACGGCCGTCGCCCGCGCATCGAACGGCACTTCCGGCCCCAACTGATCCACGGGCGGAAGAGTGCCGCGACGGTCTTCCCAAAAGAAACCCGCCCCTTTGGCCAGCAGATAGAGAACACCGTCGCTCTCGGCAGTGAATGTGTGCTGGTCGGTGGCCAGATTGAAAACCGGGCCATCAGGACCAATCCGTCCCCAGATGAAATGACGGGGATTAAGTGGCAGAGGCAATCCGCCGTTGATCTGCCCCTCGCCAAAGATGGTGACCGACTGCCCTTTTGACACCTGCAATCCGGTGCTGCGCCAGCCCGTATGGGACGACGGAAAATCGACTATCGACCAAGAGGCGACAGACGCCGGCGCCGATTTCAACGTGTCGTGGACAACACCGGCCTGTGCCGCGGTGCTGAAACAGAGTATCGCCAGCACGGCGAAGAAGGATGATCTCATAATTGCTTCCCGAGCGTATTTTTTTCAGTGCCGTGTTTTTAGACCCGCCTGCAAGCGGTCGATCGCTTCGTCGATCGTGTCTTTGGCAGCTGCGGTCACGCCCCCTTTTTCATGCTGGCGGCGGACCAGATCTTCCAGATGATCAACGATCTCATCAAGGCCATGTTCGCGCGTATAGGTCGCCTTCGACGATTTGTAGACACGGTCCGCGTCCCCAAAGAGATTAATCCAACTGTCGGTACGACGCCCAAAAAGCAGAAGGCGATAAAACCGGTCCCCTCCTTGGGGACCACCGGTGATCAAATCGATCGTGCCCAACACCAAGGACACGGGGCTGAGAATGATGTCCCTTAACCCATCCAGGAACAGCTTTCCTTGGAAGACCACAAGATCCCGAATGAGCGTCCACCGGTCCGGCGCATTGCCCACATATTCGATTTCCTTACCTGTCGACATGGTTCTTTCCCGCGTCTTCGCTCCCGTTTCTGCCTAAAACCGCAAATTTCCGGCATTCCAACCTGCCAGTATATTGGATTAGACTATCGTTTCTGACAAAGAATCAAAACGGGGCAAAACCAACTGCCTCTCGAGGGGAAGCCGCAATGTCATCTGAGTTTCAGATCAAATTTTGGGTTTTTGGAGCCGGCATTGCGTTGCTGCTCGGCGTGAGCGGCTGCGACCAGCCCGCCGACGAACAGGTGGAAGCGCCGGCGGCGCCAACCGAAGAGGCCGCGCCCGCGCCTGACGCCGCCGAAGCCCCGGCGGATCCTGGACTGATCATCGATGCCTCTTACATCACCGCAGCGACGCAAATCGACGGCGCCCGCGTTCAGGCCGCAGACGGCGAACCGCACAATTGGCTCGCTCATGGGCGGACTTATAGCGAACAACGCTATTCACCGCTCGATGAAATTAATGACACCAATGTGGAGGGGCTGGGCCTCGCCTGGTCTTACGACACCAGCACGATCCGCGGCCTTGAAGCATCGCCCATCGTGGTCGACGGCATCATGTTTGCCACCGGATCTTGGAGCAAGGTTTACGCGCTCAATGCCAAGACCGGCGAAGAATTGTGGACCTTCGATCCGGAAGTGCCTGGCGAATGGGGCCGCTATGCATGTTGCGATGTGGTTAATCGCGGCGTGGCGGTTTGGAAAGGCCGCGTCTATGTGGCAAGCCTCGATGGACGGCTGTTCTCCCTCGATGCCGCCTCTGGAGAGGTGGTCTGGGAAGTGGACACCATCGACCGCAAGACGCCTTACACCATCACCGGCGCACCGCGTGTCATCAATGGCAATGTGATCATCGGTAATGGCGGCGCCGAATACGGCGTACGCGGATATATCACCGCCTATGATGCCGAAACCGGCGACCAAAATTGGCGCTTCTTTACGGTGCCCGGCAATCCAGACGATCCGGTGGAACATCCGGAACTGGAAGCGGCCATGAAAACCTGGTCCACTGGCGGCACGGAACACAAATGGTGGGAAGTCGGCGGCGGCGGCACGGCGTGGGATTCCATGGCCTATGACGCGGACCTCAACCTCATCTATATCGGTACTGGCAATGGGGCGCCGTGGAATCGCTGGGTGCGCAGCCCGGGTGGAGGCGACAATCTTTATCTGTCCTCAATCCTGGCCTTGAACCCGGACACCGGACGCATGGCGTGGACTTATCAAACCACGCCCGGCGACAATTGGGACTACACCGCCACGCAACACATGATTCTGGCGGATCTGGAAATCGACGGTGCCGTGCGCAAGGTCATCATGCAGGCTCCGAAGAATGGTTTTTTCTACGTGTTGGACCGCGAGACGGGTGAGCTTCTGTCGGCGGATGCCTACGCCAAAGTGACTTGGGCCAAAGGCGTGGATCTGGAAACGAGCCGGCCGATTGAGAATGAAGAGCTAAGCTACAAAGACGAGGCACAAGCCATATTCCCCGGTCCCGGCGGTGCGCACAACTGGTACCCCATGGCGTTCAACCCGAACACCGGCCTTGTGTACATTCCCGTGCATGACCAGGATTTCATTTACAACAATGATCCGAATTATCAGTATAAAGATGGTGAATGGAACACCGGCAACAGTTTCAACAAATTCATTGAGGTCTATGAAGGCCTGGGTCTCGATATTACGGGGCAGCAAGGCAAAGGCCGGCTGAAAGCATGGGACCCGGTCGCGAAGAAAGGAGTCTGGGCCCGGGACCATGTCACCGTAGTCAATGGCGGGCTGCTGACCACCGCGGGCAATCTGGTTTTCCAGGGCAGCGGCGACGGGCAGTTCTTCGCCTTCAAGGCCGATACCGGCGATGTGGCTTGGTCCAAAGAGGTGAAGACCGGCATCATCGCCCCGCCGGTGACCTATGCGGTGGACGGCGAACAATATATCGCCGTGATGGCGGGCTGGGGCGGCGGCGGTGCCGCCACCACATTCGATCCGAAACTGGCCCATCATGACTATGGCAATGACGGGCGTATCCTGGTGTTCAAACTGGGGGGCGATCCCGACGTACCGCAGCCGGAAAATCGCCGCGCGGATATTCCGGAACCGCCGGTGCTCGACGCCAGCGCCGACGCGATCGCCGATGGCAAGAAGCATTATCACCGCCAATGCGCGGTGTGCCATGGCTTGCTGGCGGTTGGGCCTTACGAAATTCCCGACCTGCGTTATTCGGACCCAAGCATTCTGGATGCCTATGAGGACATTGTCTTGGAAGGCGCTTTGAAGGACAGCGGCATGGCAAGCTTTGCGGATGCGCTGAATGCCGAACAGGTGGCAAACATCAAGGCTTATGTGATCAGCGAAGCCTGGACTCATTACAAGAAGCAGGAAGAAGCGAAAGACTAATCTGTTTGTTTTTACCAAGGAGTGCGAGCGTCCATTTAGGGGCGCAGTTACCGCAAGGCAGGCAGTGCCGACATTGACATGAAGAATGGCTTCAAGATTCGATTACGGGTTAGGATTGGCAAGACGCTCAACAGTAACGCCGCTTCTATATCCCTAAGCTGCGAAGGACGCACTGTCGAACTCAAATCTGAATATCGCGACAAAGCGCTAAGAGACACTAACTGGGTAATCTTCATTGCCAAGGGATTCGAAACAGAGGATCAGGCGAGATCTTTTGGCGAGAGGTTTCGCGTACAAATCATGCTTGCCGCATTATCCGCCCGCGTCGGTGTAGACACTGGCAGCGACCAGGTGACATCTTGGATAAATGAAAACTGGGCACGGAGCATGGGACTTATCGAAAAAGATCAACGTATGCTCCCCAACATCCATGGCCTCATGGTAATCCCTGATCGTGAAACATACAGGTTTCCGTTGCTGGAGGCCGAGGCACAAGTAAACGCCTCTCCTGACCAATTGACAAAGGCAATTACAGAACTTTCCAGCACAGGCCTTTCAGACCTTGGGGATTGCATGGTGGGTGTTCGCTTGTTGAATTTGGCTCTGATGAACGCAGAACCGCTGGCGCAGGCAGTATTGGCCTTTGCTGCGGTGGAAGAACTCGGCCAGGACGAAAAATGGAGCGAACGGCAAAAAAATCGACTTGAACACCTTGCGATCGAAATCAAGAATGAAGCGGAGGAAGAAGATTCAGAGCTCCTTGAGATATCGGATTCGTTACGTCGCAGCCTTCATCGGATTGGCTTAAGACAAGGTGTGATGAGAACACTGGACCGCCTAAGTCTGAGCGAAATGAAGCGAGAATGGGATCGATTGTATGGCATTCGGAGTGGTATATTTCATGGAACCAAAATTCTATCCGAGAACGAAATCGTCAAATTCGCCCATGAAACGATAACACTCTGTACTAAGATTGTTATTGCGAACGCACGATCTGTGGACATCCCCATCCCATCAATCTTCGAAACGCGTTTCGACTGACCTCACGAAACCGACCGGCAAAAATGTTCCTCGACGGGATAAGAATGAGGTTCCGCCAACGTGTCGTCTCAAGCGGCTAGCTCCTTTAGGAGCGTGTTCGATGATACTCTTTGAATAAGACTCTTAGCGCTCAATCTACGTTTTTCCGACTAGAACCTCCCGTTTGCGCAAACTCACTCGTACAATTCTTAGCGTCCGTCCAGCTATAACATGTCACTCAAAGCGAAAACCGCTGATCGAAGATGTGAGGTGAAAAAATGAAAATGCTGGTTTCGATAAGCACTGGAAAAACGTGCTTCAATCCTACCCATAGCGAAATTGGCATTGAAGCAACCGACTTTCCATTAAAACGTTATGCCACAGGAAACGTAACTTTAACTTGAGTTGCAAATACTGATGTCGATGTTCGATCTCGAGTCCAAGACGGTTAGTTGATGAAGCAGATTCGTGACCCAGAAGACAAACTCTTTGATGCAGGGATAGAAGCGATTGCAATCGGTGTAGACGATTTTCAGAGTGAAGATCGAGGTCGCCGAGCTGCATCAATCAGAAATCTTTACGCTGGAGTCCTTCTCCTCTGCAAGCATCTCCTTGTGCAACACTCCCCTGAAGATAACAGACTTTTGTTAATTGCAGCCAAAACAGAATTCTTTAAAAACAAAAGAGGGGAGCTTAGGCAAACTGCCAAGGGCAATAGGACGATCGACGCTTCCGAACTGATATCTCGACTAAACTCGATCGTGCCGGGCTTAGATACCTGCCGGTTGGAGAATTTACGTAAACACAGAAACAACATCGAACACTATTTCTCTGACGCATCGGATCACATCCTGCTCGAAGCGTTCTTGAATGTGCAGTTGTTTGTTAGCGATCTCTTAGTTCGGTTGGGTTGCGAAAACCCTTTGGGACCAGACTGGTTCGCGTTAGTACGAAAATCAGCAGCATTCTCTGAGCGTCGTGACCTATGTCATCAGGACTTGAATAGAATCAAATGGTCTTCCAAGACTGTTGCAACTGCACTCGCTGAGTTAGACGACGCATCTATCTGCGAGTGTGGTTCAAATCATATCAAACGGAAAGACCCTAGCATTACCGAGCAGCACGAAGTCGAACTCGTGTGTATGGCCTGCGAACGCGATGTGCAATGTAAAGACCTGATTGAATCCACTCTTGGCTGGAGGTTTGGGTTCTCAGATTACGAAGCAGCCAAGAGCGGCGAGCCTTATTCGCTTTATGAATGTCCCGACTGTCAGTCCGATAATTATCTTCGGGAGGAAGAACAATGCGCCTACTGTGGCTACGTTGAAGAGTCGGCATGTGAGCACTGCGGTGAAAGCCTAGGAATAGCGCATGCGTCTGTCGGCGACTCCATGCATGATGATTGTGCTTATATTGATTATGTCATGTCCAAGGACTAACTCTATTCTGGTCTACTCTTCTAAGTTACAGTGCACTCACTCAATTCTGGATTATCCCGCCACTTAGTGGCTCCTCACACAGATACTACTTTGTACCGAAGGTAGACTGCAATTAGATCAACACTCTGATCCAACATGCCATTCCAACCGAAGGAACATACGCCACGCGCACGACCATTGATTAGCGGCTTATTCCCATGTGTCTGGACAAGTTAGCGGCCTCTAGTCATTGACTGTTTCAGTCGTCCAATCTCTATTTGCCTGCACGCAAAGGCAGCCATATGGATCTGATGTAGATAAAGACTCGCGTTTGTGCTTCTCTGTCGCATTAAGAAACTGGCAATTGGATTGGAACAATCCCGAACAACGACATGACTGCAAATACCACAAAACGAGTCTGCGTTGTCGGCGCGGGGCCAGCCGGGCTGGTCACCACGAAAACCTTGATCGAAGCGGGCGTTGCGGTGGACTGCTTCGAAACCTCTCCCGAAATTGGCGGTCATTGGGTGTACGACAACCCCAGTGGCCGGTCTTCCGCCTACCGATCATTGGAAACCAACACCACCAAGCATATGAGCCGCTTCAGCGACTTCACCATGCCCGACGCGTGGCCGGATTTTCCAGATCATAAACTGGTAAGACAATGGTTTTGCGATTATGCGGACCATTTCAAACTTGCCCCCCACATTCAGACAAGCACGGATGTGGTCGACGCACGGCCCCAACCTGACAGCGGATGGACCGTGACCGTTCGTACCGCGGACGGTCAAACGCGGGAAGAAACGTATGACGCCCTCATCGCGGCGTCGGGCAATTATTGGGACCCTAAACAGGTTACCTATCCGGGCAACTTCCAGGGTGAGATCGTTCACGCGCAAGCCTACCGCGCGCCGGACGAACCCATTGAGACGGACGGCAAACACATCATCATCGTCGGAATTGGCACCACGGGCTGCGAGCTTGCGAGCGAACTGGCGAAATCGAACGCAGCATCGGTCACGCTTTCCGCCCGCAGCGGCAACTGGATCTTGCCGAAGCTGATCAACGGGCAAGCAGCGGCAAAGTCAGCGCCATTATCCCACCCCACCGATCCGGTGCCGGCGTTCATGCGCGCCTTACCGCGTAGTTGGCGCCAATGGCTGCTTGAAACCATGACCGAACGGGCCTTCAGAAAACGGTTCGGGGAGCGCATGAAACGCTTCGAAGAACTTGGCATGCCGCCCCCGCCCGCAAGCCCGCTGGAAAAACGGCCGACGCTCGCACAAGATCTCATGGACAATCTGGAAAGCGGCGCCATCACGGCAAAACCCGGCATCGAGCGTTTGGACGGAGGCAATGTGGTTTTCACCGACGGCACCCGAATCCGGGCTGATCTCATTTTGAACGCGGTGGGATACCACCTGTCGTATCCGTATTTGCCGGTCGATGTGGTCGACACGCGTGACGACGACTTAGAACTTTACCTCGGCACGTCTCATACGGATCGAGACGATCTTTTTATCGTGGGCGCAAGCCGACCCATGGGGGCCTTCTGGCCCATTGCCGAGGCGCAGGCACAATATGCGGCGGCAATCCTCAGTGGGCGAAGCAAACTGCCGCCGAAAGAACAACGACGCCGGGAAGCCGAGCCGATTTTGAACCGCCGCTCTTTCAATCCTGCTCTTTATGGACTGACCATTCGCGAAGAAATCGCCAGGCGTAAGACTTCTTAGTAGTTACTTAGCCATCCCGCTCCCCCAGCATCTGACATTGGCCAGCCACCCGCCAGGGTACCGTATCCGGGTGGCTGGGACGGGGGAGCGGGATGGTTAGGTTTTTCAGAGAAAAGAAGAACCCGCACGCCGCCTTGAGGAGAGAGACCGGAGGGGGAGAGCGCGGCGTGCGGGCAGGTAAACTATGGTGACGTCATTAAGCGGCTTTTGCTGCAGCGCCCTGACGTTCTTTTAGGTAGTTCAGCATGGTGTCTGCATCGGACACTTCGAAAGGATCGCTGGCGCAATTGTCTTCAAAGCCAGGTTCCACGAACATCTGTTCGACCTGACCGTCCTCGATCACCGCGGAATAGCGCCAGGACCGCATGCCGAAACCGAGATTGTCCTTCGCCACCAGCATGCCCATCTTGCGGGTGAACTCGCCCGACCCGTCCGGCAGCAGATGAATATTCTTCACGCCCTGATGTTGACCCCACTGATACATAACGAAGGCATCGTTCACGCTCACGCAAATGATGTCATCCACCCCTTGCGCCTTCAGCTCATCGTAAAGCTCTTCGAAGCGCGGCAAATGCGTCGACGAACAAGTGGGCGTAAACGCGCCCGGAATGGAAAACAAAACGACCTTCTTGCCCTTGAACAAATCGTGGCTGGTCACGTCCTGCCAGCGGAAAGGGTTCGGCCCTTCGACGTTTTCATCTCGAACACGGGTTTTGAACGTAACGTTTGGAACGCTTGTCTTTTGCATCTCTCTAAGTCCCCAAATTGGAATGTCTGTCTGTTGGTGTGACAAACATATGGCAGCGTCCCCGGCCGAAGTGAAATTGGTTGTTTCTATGGGGCTTATCGACACGACCTATGGCCACCCGCCCACGAAGCATTAACCAATCAGGCGCATAATTGAGAGGTGCGGGTTTTCACCCCCCTTCAAAGACCGGACCTGTTATGGCGTACACACACGGCACCCCGTTTTTCCTCGGCCTGTTCCTGTTGGGCACGGTGCCAAGCACCCCGGTTGCGGCACAAGAAACCCAGTTGGATGTGTTCGACCCGCCGCCCTTCGCGAAGCGCATTGACGAATTTACGCGCCTGTTCGCTTTGTCGTGCATTGCCACCGATGGCGATCCCAACGCCATCGAATCGCTTGCCGACAAAGACGCCGTCTGGTCAGCGTCCATCGAAATCGACAGCGAAGAGGGCGCGTTCCTCAATTCGGAACGCCGGTCTTGGGCCATGCCCGCCGAAAACCCGATTTACGTCTTGGTTTTCGGCCCGTCCGAAGACAATGGCAAGGAAGAACTGGAATGCAGCCTGGCAACCCCCGGCTATGCGACGGACCCTCATGAAGCCAAAGCCGAAATTGACATGCTGATGGCTGTCATGGCTTCCCACTATGTGATGCAAAGGACGGAAAGCGTGATGTTGCGCGGGCCCGGATTTGAAAAAGGCGAAGTCACCGACGATGCCACCGTGGTGCTGACCGATCTGGAAGCACCGGGACGCGGCGACCAAAAACTCGAACACAGCTGGAGCGGCGGCTGGCATTTGCTGACGCTCTACCGTCCCGTCAACCAAGGCTGGTGGTGGGAATAAGGCCCCGTTTGGTTGCAAATGCCAATCTGACTCACGATATGTGGATTCGACACGCTAGCTCCGCTTGCGACGGCCACTTGTAGATGACTTCCACCAACACCTTGCTTCGCCATTTCTGGCATGTCTGCCTTTTGATCGCATTAGTCACGATCACTTTCCATAACGCCATCGCTGAGAGGCAGCCACCAGAGACAAAGACAGAGACCTTTTATCTACAGGCAGATTTACGCGGCGGACTGATTGAGCAATTGGAGATGGTCAAAGATGACCTCCGGTCCTTGCTTCGAATGCGGCGGGCCAAACACCAAGCTCTCCGTGTTGAAAACATGGCTGTGCTGGGTGATGTGCATGATGAGGCAGGACAGAGAGTTATCGAACAATTTGCTCAGGATTTGAATGAATGGGCGGCGCTCCGCTGGCAAGACACGTCATTTCGGTTTGAGTTCACAAAGGCAGCAGAAAACCGAATAAACGCGGACAACATTCGAAAGTCACTCTTGTTGCTCAAACAAAGAACCGAACTCGTCGCGAAAGACTTTGACGACATAACTGTGGACGAAAGTGGATGTTTTACATTCAGCGAAGTGACATATGAAACGGGCATCCGACATCACTGGTGGCGCGATTTAGGACGGGTTTCGATACATAGAGTCGAAGAGCGAAACATCGATGATCTGAATCGGGCACCGCCAAGCTCTGAACTAGTTTCAGAAAAAATCCCAGGGCCGTTGGATGTTCGGAAGCATCATCTAGTACACAAGCGTATGCTGATGTCTGGCGAAGATGTTGTAGACACGAGAGTCGTGCGTGGATGGTGGCAGTCAAGCGTGAAAGTGAGACTGGATTGGATGACCAGTCGGCGTATGACGCGGGATCGCCCGGCCATCGAAAGCACTCCTTGGGCGTTGATCGCCGACAACGAGGTGATTGCCTTTCCGAAAAACCTACGCGTCAACAAAGATTCGTCTGTGCTGCTCGGCCCATTCAATAGGCAAACTGCTGAGCGGGTTGCCAAAATACTGCTCCCGCAGCATCTCCCGATAAACCTGAACGATACAGCAACATGCTCACCTGAATTCCAGGAAAGGAACTAAAGACAAGCTCAACCGACTAAGAAAGAAAATAGCCTCTCGAATGCTACGCACTCGAGAGGCGTCGTTTTCAATTGTCAATCATCAAAGAACGCAAAGGTGCGCACTTCGATGCTTTCCCGCCGAGGGGCATTGCCGGGTGTGGTGGGATCGTCGAAAGCCCCGTGCGGTGTGAACCGGGCACGCCCATCAGCAAGTGAGTCATAGCCTTTGATCAACAGCACTTCATCCTCTGTCATTTGCGGATAGTAATACCATTGCTGATGGTCGCTATGGGCCACGTGGTACACCTCACCAACCCGGTTGATTTCTTGAAACTCGATCGCGGTGGGAATCAAATCTTCTTTCCGAAGCGATTGAGAATCCAGGAGCGCGAGCGGCGACCGTTTCACCACACCGGCAATGGACCGCCAAACATTCACTTGCACATGACGCTTCGACAACAGCGCCTCGGCTTCATCGCCAGTAATGTCGCGAATGCGATGGGGCGCGGAATTTTCCGTGTAGTCCACGTGAAGATGCGTGGCAGGCGAACGGCCCGCCGCATTGTCATTCTTCCGGACCGTATGATCGAAGATCTCAACCCGGGAAGCGCCTGTCGCCTGTTTCACCAGTTCGATGATTTCCGGGTAGTAGACCTGCGCCACCTCCGTATCATCCTCGAAATCAGACACCGCGCTTTTATGCGTGCGCAACTCAAACCCTTGCACATCGAGCGTGGCGTCCTTGGCCAGGACCCGAGCGTTTTGCACCTCAATCCAGCGCGCTTCATGGGTGCCGAATTGCTCCGCGCCGCCTTTGCTGGAAGCGTAAACCACACGCGGCGTTTCTTCAGATGCATCTATGAAACTCAGCCGCGCGGACACGCTGACCGGCGCCACGGGTGAAGGTTGTTTTGTGTAGGCTGTGTTGAGGCTTTCGATCCCCAAATGAACATAGTTGGACGCTTTTTCCCGATCTATGACGGTGGACATGGCAAATCTCCTAATCCTTGAAACATGAATTCTGCTCAGGAGGGATAGACCCCTTCCTGTTTCGGGATCAGAGATCGTTGTGTTTTCACACCATTCAATCGAATTAAATTGACGATGACTTGAATTTCATTCAAGCATTTAGCTCATGGCAGATCAGAGCTACAGAATTCCGCCTTTTCCGGCGTTGCGTGCCTTCCACGCTGCGGCACGGTACGAACGGCTGGCCGATGCGGCGAAGGAACTTGGCATCACGGAGTCGGCGGTCAGCCACCAAATCCGAAACCTGGAAGAATTTCTGCAGCAGCGGCTTTTCGTCCGCGTGGGCAGCGGGCGCGAACTTACCCCTGTCGGGGAACAATATTTCACGGGCCTCGACCCCGCCTTCATTCAATTGGCGGAAGCCACGCGTCAGGTCATGGGCACGGTCAATGACGGGAACGTTTCCCTTACGATTTCTCCCTCTCTTGCTGTGCTGTGGTTGATCCCGAGACTTGCTCAATTCGAAGCAACGCATACGGATATCCGTCTGAACCTGGTCACCACGTCTCAATTGGTCGACTTGCGCCGAGATCGCATTGACCTTGCCATTCGCTATGGCGGCGGCCGCTGGCCGGGCGTGGACTCTGAGTTCCTGATGACGGAATTGGCCATGCCCGTGTGCAGCCCCACCTATTTCGGCACTGAGACCCAAGCCGATCCGCAAAAAGCATTGGCACAGAGCCGCTTGATCACAAGTAGTTACTACACGGATGAATGGGAGGAATGGGCCAATGCGCGGCGCCTGCCCCTGCCCGCCGCAGACAACCGGCTGCGGTTCGATACGTATGAACAAGCAATGGAAGCGGCAATACAAGGCTTGGGCCTTGCCCTGGGGCGCAGCCCGATGGTGGATGGCCATCTAGCCGACAAAAAACTTGTGGCGCCCTTTGGCATGGCAGCGGAATCCGGAACGAAATACTATCTCTGTCAGGCGTCAGGCCTGGACCTCTCTGCCACGGCCAAGCGCACCGCCCGCTGGCTAAAAGAGATGGCTTCGGCCGTTTCATAAGAGGTGGCCCTTCGGGTCGGGTCTCCCGAAGGGCCTGCGTTTCCGAAAAGGTATGGTTTGCGGGCCGGAAACGCCTAATGGCAGAGTTTTTGTAAACGTCATCGCGAGCCCGCAAAGCGGGCGCGGCGATCCAGAGCCCCGATGAATGAGCAAGTGACGCTGGATTGCTTCAGGCAAGCCCGCCAACGGGCTGCCTTCGCAATGACGACATAGCCTGCAGGCCGTCACTTCAGATGAGGCGATAATCATCGCCTGTGATCATTTCCGTGATTTGCTCTCGGAAGGGGGCAATGCGCGCATCGCTCATCCACTGTTCATCGGCGCGGGCCTGTGCCTCTGGGCTGTCCCATTCGATCACATCAGCAAACGTGCTTTCATCCTGACCATTCGGACGGCGAAGACCGGTCCAACCCAGGAAACCATCACCTTCGCCCAACGCCGCCATGGCTTTTTCGCGCGCCGTTTCCGCTGCAGCTGGGTCTTTAACTTTGTAAACATAAAGGCTCACCGTTTTTGACATCTCAAATTCTCCAAACGCGTTGATAACGGAGAACAGAGTAGCAACACCCTCCTGACAACATGCTGTCAGTAGTGATATGTTTTTGTCAGTATATGAATTGCAGTTCTTGCGAGACTGGGCTGGCCAGGTTGCCTAAAGGAATTTTATGAGACGCGCTGAAAGACTGTTCCGCATTTTACAGCAAATGCGAAAAACCAACCGATCTGTGACGGCGCAGGAAATTGCGGAGTCGCTGGAAGTGTCCGTGCGCACGATATACCGCGACATTTCCCATTTGATCGGGTCCGGCGTGCCGATCGACGGCGAGGCAGGTGTTGGATATCTCTTGCGCGATCATCATGACCTGCCCCCTCTTACCTTCACATTCGAACAACTGGAAGCGCTGGCCTTCGGCGCCAAGGCCGCTGCCATGTTGGCGGACGATCATCTCGCCACGGCGGCACAATCGGCACTCGATAAGATCGAAAGCGTGCTACCGCCGGAGCACGCGGAACGCCTGCGCGCCGTGCCACTGTTTGCCGTGCGCCCAGCAGGGTCCGGCAATGTGCCCGTTCACTTGTCTTATTTTCGCGAAGCGGTTGGCGCGAAGCGAAAGGTACGGCTTACCTATCGCAGTTTAGGGGACCAAATAAGCACACGGACGGTGCGCCCCCTGGGCCTTACAAATTTTGGCGCAATTTGGCTTGCCACAAGCTGGTGCGAAATGCGCGACGATTTTCGAAACTTCCGGGTCGACCGCATCGAAGGGCTTCAGGTTTTGAAATCCAGGTTCAAGGATGAGCCGGGGAAAACCATGGCGGACTATTTCTTGGCGCAGCAACCGCCATCTGATGATTGCGACGGGCCGCCGGTTTCCTGATTAAGGAGTGTCTGCACCGCCGCGTATCGAATACCCTCAGACGCTTGTTTCTCCGGCCAGCCCGCTCAACAGAACATCGTACTCAGAAAACCAATACGTTAAACGGACCGGCGCTACAGCAAAGCCATATCGCCGATCTTTCCTGCAGCCTTTGGCAGTTCGCCAGCAGAGGCAAACCATATTTAGGTGTACAAGATATCATAAACAACCTATAAATGTTTCAATGAAACAGCCAGTTGGCAGTTGCAACGCAAATTGATGGTTTTGCCAGGCAATGGGCAAGATAATTGATCGAATCCTCGAGATAACCCCAATACCGATCGTATTAGCGATCGGCATTTTGATCCTCTCAGTCGTGCTCATAAAGGAAGCGGTCGCTCTTCCATCGTATTTCGCAGCCCTTAAGACTCCAGTATTTCAGATAGCTGGATTATCGGTGTGCCTGCTGCTGATAGCCTATTATGGCGTAATGCTTATCCTTAGAACGGCGGAGGAGCCAAAGTTCGGAGTTCATCAACGGGGAGTACTCGTCGCCAGGTTTAAAGACGATGAGGCGGACACGGTTCAAAGCCACTTGGTCGCTGGACTTAAAACGGCAGTTTTCAACAAACCTGAGTTTTCCGATGTTGAAGTTCGTTCAATTCCAAGAGTTCTAGCGGACGAGGAATTGGCGCTAACCGCTTGCAGTCAAGCGAATGCAGTATTGTGTCTAAGAGGTGTGTTCGTAAAACCAACCACAGCGCACTACATAATTTCATCGCCAAGCGAAATCATAGCCCGCCTATTGGTAACAGAATTCACTGACATAAGCAGTGTTCAATCCCAAGTCTTGCAGGTACTCGGTAGCACCAAGCCAAGGACAAAAAGCCCTGACTCAAATCTCGCTTTCCTAGAGCGAGCTTTAGCGGAAGAAAAAGAAGCACGAGAACAGGTTTCGTTTGAGCTTATCAAACTTCGCGACATGTTGAATAAACGGCCAATCTTAGCACCGGACAAAGAAGCAGAGACGCCAATAAAGCAACTCCGCGCGCTTGTTGTCGGAGTTGCGGACTACCAACATCTGCCAAACCTTCAGTTTTCGTCAGCAGACGCATCAGACATCGCAGAAACACTTAAAAGAAAACAGGCAATCGTAAGTTTGATTCTCAATCCGACGGCTCAGGAACTAAGATCAAATATTTTAGAGACTGCTGCGGCATCGAACGCAGACGAACAGTTATGGTTTTATTTCTCAGGTCATGGAGCACTTTTGGAAGGTAACGCCGCGTTGATTCCAACAGACGGAGACCCCAATGACTTCGAGAAAACGACGATACCTGCGTCGTTTGTTGCTGAAACATTCAAAAACAGTGCAGGAGAGCAGGGGTTGATTGTTCTTGACGCCGGATTTGTAGGTGAGCGGCCTCAGCGCCATCCTCAAAATCTAGATCTTTCCCCAATTCAGCCAATTGCCAGCGATAAAACGATCGCAGTTATGAGCGCTGCGCGGCTTGGAGAACCCGTCTTTGTTGATAGTAGTTCGAAAAACTCCGTTTTCACAGAAGCCCTACTTCGCGCCCTTTCGGACCATGATGGGCTATCACAAGCAACACCGAGTACGGTAAGTAGGTTATTCGATGACATCAACATAAGCCTAGCTACGACAAACTTTGGCAAGCTGGGCCAACAACCAATTCTATCGGTGAATAATCCGTCCTCGGACATCGTACTGCCCAAAGGTGGTCATCTCTGAATTCAGCACAAATGTACATCAACTAACCTCTTATCCTGGCTTACTTGTTTTGGCCCTTCGAGTACATTTTCAGTTCCTCAACACTAAATCCGATATCCGCATCGCAGATATCGTCGCGCATGAAATCGTCTTCCGGTTTCGGTGTCACGGCGCGCTTCAGCATAAACGTGGCCGCATGATCGATCACATTCTTCTTCTTCCGAAACGTGCGCTGGGCCATGCCTGAAGCAAATGCCAGTTTCTTCGTTTGCTTTTCAAGCTCTTCCTTGGTGGGCGGTGTGTATTTTCCGGTCATTCCGCAGCCACCCTTTGATCCGCCACCTTGACGATACGGGCGGGAATGCCTTTAAAGTGGGGAATGCCCTGCTCGCGGTCCAAAAAGTCGTCATCATCCGGGCAGACTTGGGCATCGGAATGAAGCCACACGCCCGACAAACCGCCCTTGATGCCTTGTTCCATTTCAGGCTTCCACCAGCCATGGGGTACACGGATCAATCCCTTGGGCATGTCGTCCCGAATAGATGTCTGAAGCCGAACCTTGCCGGATTTGGAATGCACGTCCACCCAATCGCCGTTCACCACTTGCCATTCTTCCGCATCGGCGGCGCTGATAAACATTTGCGGATCAGGCTTGCGCTTGCGTAGTTCCGGAATGAAGCGCTGACCGGTCTGGAAGAATTCGTCTTCCCGTACGCCGGTGAACAGTTGCAGCGGATAGTCCGGATCTGCTTGCGGCTCTTCCCGCCAATAAGGCAGCGGATCAAAGCCAAGATCTTCCAGGATGGTGGATTTCAGCTCCACCTTACCGGTGGGCGTGGCAAATCCGTTTTCTTCATATTTGCGGAATTTGGGTTCCGGCAGATACATTTCGTAGGTGTCCACGAACTGTTCCCAGGTCATGCCGGTTGCCTGCAGACGATAGGTGTAGAGTTCTTCCACCGTCTTCCAGGGAAACTGATTGCCGAAACCGAAGCGGTGCGCCAGATCGCGCCAGAATTCATAAACCCCGCGGCATTCGCCCGGCGGCTCCATGGATTTTTCGGAGGTGCGCACCACATTGGACCAGCCATAACCGTCCAGCATGTGGTTACGCTCAAGCCAACTGTCCCCCGGCAGAATGAAATCCGCAAGTTGCGCGGTCGGTGTCTTCATATGTTCATGAGCGACGATCAGATCTTGGTTCATCATGGCGCGATAGATAAGCTCCATGTTCGCATAGCTCATCATGGCGTTGTTGCCGAGCACGATGAAGGCTTTTACCGGATAGGGCACACCGTCCGCCATGGCCCGGAAAGTGGCCGACGGGTTGGCCATGTAGCTGCCCATGACAATATTCGCGTAGTCGCACCCCCACACTTTCCTCGTGGCATCCTTCAACGGCGCCGTGCCGCGATAAGTGAACACCGGATGGGTATCAGCGCCCAGCTGTTTGGCCTTTTGGTCTTCCGGCAGCAGATCATGCGCTTCGATAGTGGATTCCGGGATGATGTCTTTCGGGAAACCGGACAGGCCTTCGCCGCCCGGTACGTCCAGATATCCGCAAATGGCCCGCAGCGACGCGTGCAATCGGATGGCAGAAGTGCTGTTGCGCTGCTGATCGGTTATGGGGGTCCACGGAATAACGGAAGGCCCATGGGTCGCATACATGCGCGCCGCCTCGGCGATCATTTCGGGTTCGCAGCCGGTAATTTCGGCCACGCGTTCCAGCGGGAACTCTGCCACACGGGCCGCGAATTCGTCAAAACCGTGGGTCCATTTCGCGACGAACTCTTTATCGTACAGCTCTTCCTTGATGATGACATTGAGCCAGCCCAGGCACATGGCCGCATCGGTGCCTGCTTTCAGCGGCAGCCAAATATCGGCGCGTTCCGCACTTTCGCTGCGGCGCGGATCGAGCACGATCAGCTTCGCACCGTTTTGCTGGGCTTTGCGGATGGAATTGTAAATCGGCGTCCAACTGTGACGTTTGGGGTTATGCCCGAACAGCACGATACATTTCGAAGCGCTGAAATCCGGGAAGGGGAACCATCCGTACACCATCCGGTTGACGGCGGCCGTGTTCCCGGCACACAGCGCCACGCCGCTGATCCAGTTCGGCGATCCCAGCAGATTCATAAAGCGCCGGCCCGCACCGCTTTCCGTTGAGGTGTTCCATTGACTGGTGGAAACAGCCAAGGCTTCCGGCCCGTGCGTGTCGACGATGGTTTTGAGACGCTCGGTGATTTCGCCCATGGCATCGTCCCAAGACACACGCTGCCATTCGCCGGACCCGCGCTCGCCTTTACGCTTCAGCGGATAGAGAACCCGGTCGGGATGCGCGAGCCCCTTGGGGGCGTAAATGCCCTTCATGCAAATATTGTCTTTGAGCAGCGGATTGTAATGAGACTTGATCTTGGTGACGCGCCCGTCGGTCACCTCGGCCCGCAGCTGACAGGCAATATCGCAGCTGGCACACAAAACCGTTTTCTCTTCCACACGCGCCATTGGTCCCTCTCCGGTATCTTCTCTGGATCTGGTCTTGATCTTTTACATACATACCGGTATGTATGTAAAGTACTATCTCAAAGTACTAAGTATTTTTTTTAGACCGAGTTGAATTTGTGACCGCCCAAGCCAAACCCCGCACGCAAGAAGCCCGAACCGCCGCCATGCGGGCCCGGCTGATCGAGGCAACCATTCAATCGCTTGTCGACCGAGGCTATGCCGCCACCACCGTGGTGGAAGTCTGCAAGCGGGCCGGCGTCACGCGCGGCGCCTTGTTCCATCACTTTGAAGACTTGGCCGATTTGTTGGGCGCAGCTCTGACGGCGCTTTTCTCGGACATGATCGACAATAATCTGGCGGAGGATGTGCCGACGGAAGATATGGTCACCCGGGCTTGGCGAAACGTATCGCGGAAAGATTTCAAAGCCGTGATCGAAATCTGGCTTGCAGCCCGGAACGATCCGCAACTTGCAATGCGGTTGGGGCCAATCATCGAACGGTTCAGAGAGATCTTCGACCCAGGCGCCAACGCAAAGCTGGCCGAGCGGATCGGCAGCAATGCGGACGCGACGGCGGCCTACCGGCTGGTTGTCGAAACCATGATCGGCCTAGCCCTGGGCCGGGCCGTAACGTCCGGCTCCGGCGAGTTAGGCCATGAAGATATGGTGTTGGATTTGCTGCGCAACATCGCCGCCGAAAAATTGGGCACGTAACCCATTTATCCTTATACAGACGACCTTGCCACCGCCTGTCCGGGTGCTTGTTCTTGCCTTATCCCGGTGATAGCCTATTTCCAACAAAGAACAATACTTAAGAGGACAGAGCGCCATGTTGAGCAAAACCGCGCAAATCAAGCGCAGCGATTTCGAGAAAGAGACAGGCTGGCAGTTTAAGCCGGAAGGCGCGTGCAAAGGCGATGTGTGCATTCCTTTGCCTGACAACCTCAATGGCGACACGGTCGACATTACAGCCCTGTCCGAGGCCATGGGCCTGCCGCTTGTAAAAGCGGAAGGCAAAGATCTATGGGCGATCGGTCCGGAATCTCAAGGTGCGCGGGCGCTTACCACGGCGGAAGCCCCGAACCTCACCCTGCCCGACTTGGACGGCAAGGAATTTCAACTGAACAGCCTGCGGGGACAGAAAGTTCTGCTCTATGCCTGGGCACCCTATTGAGGCTGCTCCCGTGACCTGCCCGTGTGGCAGGCCCTCAGAAACGAACTTGCTCCACAAGGTTTTGAACTGGTCACTGTCGGTCTCGACGTGTTGGGCGCCGCCGGTTGCCGCGAATATATCGAAGCGGCCAACCCGGAACACCCATCGCTGATAGACGAACATCACGCCATGGCCAATCTGTTTGGGGTGATCAACATTCCGAGCAGCATCTGGATCGATGAACAGGGCATGATCGTGCGCCCTGCGGAAGCGGCGCCCGCACCACCGAGCGACACGCCGGGGTTCCAACCGCCCACGGAGGGCATTCCCCAAAGGTTCCTAGAAATGGGCGCCGAGGCCATGAAGATCCAAGCAAGCCCGGCGGAGTATCACGCCGCCCTGAAAGATTGGGTTGAGAAAGGCACGGAAAGCGCCTTCGCCCATTCACCAGACGAAGTGATCGAACGGTCCCGGCCGCGCACAGCGGACATGGCGCTGGGTCATGCGCATTTCGAGCTGGCAACCGAACTTGAAAAGCAAGGCGACCACGACGCCGCCATTTCGCATTTCAAGGAAGCCCATCGTCTGGTACCGGACAGCTGGACCTTCCGTCGGCAAGCCTGGTCGCTGGAAGGCGGCGCGGAAGGTCCGCTGAAGCGCTTCTGGCAAGGCCCGTCCGACGACAACCCAGAGGCTTGGCCCTACGAAGGCGATTGGCTGTCGGATGTGCGCAAGGACGGTGCTGAAAACTATAGCGAGCCGTGGAAGCCTTGAGAGTGGCGTCATTCATCAATTGAGGGTTATTCGGATTTCAATCCGCCCCTCCCCGTCGCGTCTTTTGTCGTAAGGCTTGGCCCATCCCACTCCCCCGTCCCAACCACCCGTACAGGTTACCCTTGGGGTGGTTGGGACGGGGGAGTGGGATGGCTAAGCAACGCAAACTAAGGAGTCCGCCAGCCGCGGGGATTCGCTTCAATCTCCGCGCGCTTCTCATCTAACGCAGACTGTAGGCGATCCGCCACTTCCGGGTGGCGGGCGCTCAACTCATGCGCTTCCGCATCTTTGTCGAGACGCGAGAGGTGACCGCGCGACCGCCCCCTGTTTCCCGTGTTGTGGAGATATTTGAAATTTTCCTCGCGAACGGCACCGGGCAACGTGGACAGAACCGGAAAGTAATAGAGAGACCGGTCAGGCATGGCCTCTCCCTTGCGAAGATGCGCAGAAATGTCCGCGCCATCGATGATACGGTCCTGCGGCTGTGGCAGACCGGCCAGGGAAAGCACGGTGGGAAACAGATCGATGTTCATAGCCGCCATGCCGGACCGTGAGCCCGGCGCGATTTCGCCGGGCCAGCGCACGATCATCGGCACCCGTTGCCCGCCTTCGAGAATTTCTTGCTTGCGGCCCCGCAACCCTCCCGGACTGCCATTATAGTCGGCGCCATTATCGCTGGTGATGAAGACGATGGTGTTTTCGGATAGCCCCAGCCGGTCAAGCGCATCGATCACGGCCCCCGTACTGCGATCAAGATCTTCCACCACGTCACCATAGGTGCCGCCTTCCGACGTGCCGGCATGGTCCGCTGACGGGTAATGGGGCACGTGCGGGAAAGTGTGCGCCACATAGAGGAAGAAGGGGTTGCCCGTATTGGCTTCCAAAAAACTGACCGCTTCATCCGTGTACATCTGTGTCAGCTTGGTTTGATCGATACCACCGGGGCCGAGCGGTTTCGCCTCGTCCCATTCGCCGGACATCCAGCCGCCCGGACGCTTGTCTTCCTGGATAATCTCACCATCGCGATAAAGATGCAGCGGGAACATATCGTTGCTCCACAACACGCCAAACCAGCTATCGAACCCGAAATCATTTGGCCTATGCCCCGCCTGGCCGCCCAAGTGCCATTTGCCCACCATGCCGGTCGCGTAGCCCGCGCGGTTGAGTACTTCCGCCAAGGTAATTTCATCTCTAGGCAAACGATTGGGCCAGCCCATCATGCGCCGAACAAACGCCACGATGGACTCCTTTGGAAAGAAGACATGACGGTCGGTGCCCGTGCGGGGCGGATAGCGCCCGGTCAACAAGGCCGCACGGGAGGGTGTGCAGACAGGAGACGCGGAATAAAAGTCCGTCATCAGCAGACCTTCAGCGGCAGCCTTGTCCATGCGAGGCGTTTGGATGAGTTGATTGCCGTAAGACGAGAGATCGCCCCATCCGAGATCATCAAAAAAAATCACCACCACATTGGGCGCCGTTTCCGCAGCCTTAGGCAGGGTATCGAGATAGGCTTGCTTTTCTTCTAGCCGTTCAGGGGCAATATCCAAATCGAACAACGTGACTTGCACGTATCGGCCAAGCAGTCCCACGATCACCAGCGCCAGCACGCCCAGCACAATCGCACCTGTGATTTGTGCTGCGAGCGGCAGATAACGCCAAACAATGGCCATCACAGCCCCCTCTATCCCCTTTGACTTTTTTGCCAGCATAGCCGTCCGCCGTGGGATCGGTCTAGCTCTCCGTGTCTGCCGGCAGCACGGTAAGCTCCGGCCACATCTCCTCCCAACGCGCCACTTTGTTGTTGTATTTTTCGGGCGCGAAGTTTGGGGTCACGTTCGGGCGTGCAATCAGATTGGCAAGATCCTCCAGCCCCGCAGGCGCATAGAGATCATACCCACCGGCCTGATTGCGGGTGATACCCACCATGCAGGCCTTCACCAAAAACCGGTCAATGGCCTGGCTGGCATAGTTCAATGCTGGATAGTCGCCGCCGAATTTCTCCGTGTACCACAGGTGCACGCGCGCCTGATTGCGTACTTCAACCTCGACGCCCATATCACGGGTGGCATCGGCCACTTGTCTGATAACCCTATCCTCCGCCTCCCAAGACAGGTCCGTATCGTCAAAATACAAGACGTCATAATCCTTGATACCGTAGGTAGGGGGCCGGTTCGTGAGCACGTTCCAAACCGTCTGAAACAAGGCACCCGAGACAAGCCAGCAGTCGGGCGGGCCGAGCGTCTCCAACCGCTGCATCAACAGATCATTGTGCGGGTTTTTGAAAGCGAGATCGATGAATTCTTGGTCGTTCATCGCGCCATACTATGTGAGTCGGCGCGGCTCCGATACGTTCAACGGCGTCTTGAAGGCGGTGATCGGATTGCGCAAATTGCGCCCCACCAATCGGCCGCAGAGAAGATTGCATCCACCTGCATCAGAACAGGTCTTAACCACGTCATGATCCATGACGGCCAAAATGTCGTCCAAGGATTGGCTGCGCAAATTGCCCGCTTGGATCTGCGCCAAGCAGGGCGCCACATTGCCAGACGCATCAATGGCAATGCTGTACCGGCCCGCGTCGCAGCGCCCCAAATCTTCCCCTTTGAGCCAGGTCACATTGTCTTCCGCGAAGCCGCGAAAATAACCGCCCGGCACCAAATCCTGATCAAGGATCTTCTGAAATGTGCGGATCGCTTGTTCTTTCGCAAATTGCAGGGCCGGGTCGATCTTGCCGTAGCGCCCCACATCCCAGTGATAGGCGCCCAGCACGGTCAAAAAGCCGTTCTCTCGCGCAAAACGGCAGACCGCCTCCACATCGTCCTGGTTCTTATCCGTAACGATACAGGCAATGAATTTCGGATGGGGATAATCCCGCAACGTTTCGAGACCCTGCAGCACGCGAGGCAATTGGTCCGACCCGCGAATGGCGGCATAGCGTTCCCGGTCCAACGTATCGAGGCTCACCGAAACGGACACATCGATGGCTGCCAAGCGGTCAACAATAGCGGAGGTCAGTTTGGTGCCATTGGTCACCAGGCTGAGGCCGAAGCCCATGGCCGCCATATCTTCCAACACATCGATCGTGTCTTTTCGCACCAAAGGCTCGCCCCCTTGCACGAACACATATCGCAGCCCCGTTTCATAGAGATGCTGAAACGCATGGGAGATTTCCTCCCGCGTCATCTCGTACCGGCCCTGGTTCAGCGGCAGGTCGCAATAGCCGCAATTTGAGTTGCAGCGCAGGCAAATCTCATAGACCGCCATAACCGGCTTTTGCCGCATCAAATTCCAGGCGGGTTTCAACGCTTTACGCAGATTCATGAGATTTTCCGTTCACGTCCTATCACAATTGCGTGGCGCGGGGCTTCAAATATTGAAATCGCGCGCCGCTTAGGCAACATCGCCTTCAAGACATAGAAGCACGTCGACTTTACGGGTCATATATGCAGCCCGCGACCGAAAAAGAACCATAGCGTTTCCAGGTGAAGTGTAGAACGGTTCACCGTCCGGAAACGCACCAAGACAAAGACTTAGGGCACTTTTGCGATTCTATTAAAGCCAAAAGTGCCCTAGATGACAGGCATTTGATCGAAAGGGATTTTTATGACTGATAACGCCAAACCGTGGATTCGAACCCTCTCGAAACTTCCCGCCCTTCTGTCATTGGTGTTCATCGCAGGGTGCGCCACCGCCAAGGTCGAAGCGCTTTTTGTGCCGGAATCCGACGCCTGGACTGTCTGGTCGGCGCATGACGCCACGTCTACGGCCACCATCAATCACGATATCTGGGATGCGTTCCTCGCCAAATATATCAAGCCCGACACAACAGGCCTCAACCGCGTGGCCTATGGGGCGGTCACCGCGGAAGATGACAAAGCCTTGCGTGATTATATCTCGGCGCTGGAAACCATTGAAATCAGCACATACAATCGCGACGAACAATATGCCTATTGGGCCAATCTCTATAATTCTATCACCATACGGACAATATTGGATAACTATCCGATCACCAGCATCCGGAAGATCGACGGCACAGGCCCTCTGGCTGTTGGGCCGTGGGGTTTGAAACTGGCCACTGTGGAAGGGCGCGAGGTTTCCCTCGACGATATTGAGAGCCGGATCATGCGCCCCCTTTGGAATGACCCACGTGTGCATTATGCGGTGAATTGTGCGTCCATCGGTTGCCCCAATCTGCGCATGACGGCATTCCGCGGTGCGACGCTGGACGCCGATTTGGACGAACAAGCCCGCATCCATATCAACAACCCGCGCGGTGTTTCGATTGTGGACGGCAAACTTCGCGTCTCCAGCATCTATGCCTGGTTCGAAGGCGACTTCGGCGGATCGCAGTCCGCTGTCCTAGCGCATCTCAAGAAATATGCCGCACCGGATCTGAAAGCGAAACTTGAAGGCTTCACGTCTATCAACGGATATGACTACGATTGGGACCTCAACGATCACTTGGCCGCGGCGGGGAGCTAGATCTTAAGCACCTTCGATTTCTTCGCGCAGCATTTCCAGGCGCAGCCATTCTTCTTCCATGTGCGCAAGCTTGGCTTCCAAATCCGTCAACTGCGCCGCCGTCTTATTGAAGCCTTCCGCATCCTTTTGAAAGAAATCCGGGTCCGCCAGCTTCCCTTTAAGAGCCGCAATCTTTTCTTCCGCTGCCGCCATGTCGTTCGGCAGCGTTTCCAAGGCGTGCTTGTCTTTGAACGACAGTTTGTTTCGGCCCCCGGAAGAAGGCGGCTTTTTGGCCGTGCGTTGCGAAGACTCTGCCCTAGGGGGTTTGGCAGTCTTCGCCGGTGACGGCGATTGCTTTGCCAGCAAATCGGAATAGCCACCCACATATTCCTTCCAATGCCCATCGCCATCGCTTGCAAGGACGGTGGTGACAACACGATCAAGAAAGTCACGATCATGACTGACCAGCAGCACCGTCCCTTGATAATCGGCGATCAGCTCCTGAAGCAGATCCAGCGTTTCCAAATCCAGATCATTGGTCGGTTCGTCCAGTACCATCAGGTTCGACGGTTTCGCGAAAGCGCGCGCCAACATCAGCCGCCCACGCTCCCCGCCGGAGAGGCGCTCAATGGCCGTGCCCGCCTGTTCCGGCTGGAACAGAAAGTCTTTCATGTAACTCATCACATGGCGTTGCTGGGTTCCCACCATGACCATATCGCCACGCCCTTCCGTCAGCGCATCTTTAAGGGCTGTAGTGGGTGGCAATTGTTCCCGTTTCTGGTCAAGGGAAATGAGCTCCAGTTTCGTCCCGTGTTTGAGAGTCCCGGCATCCGGCGCCAAATCGCCGATGAGCATTTTCAGCAAAGTGGTCTTGCCGGTTCCGTTAGGACCGACAATGCCGACGCGGTCGCCACGGTGAAGCGTGAGCGACAAGTCGCGCACGAGAGCCTTGTCGCCCCAAGATTTTGACAAGCCTTCCGCCTCCAGCACGATTTTTCCGGACGCTTGCGCTTCCGCCGTGGAGAGGGCCACTTTATCTTGGGCTCTGGCGCTTCGTTCGGACAGGCGTTGGCGCTCACTGCGCAATTTCGCAAGGTCGCCCAAGCGCTTCATATTGCGCTTGCGGCGTCCGGACACGCCATGGACCACCCAGTGTTGTTCCCGGACGATCTTCCGGTCGAGCTTGTGCCGGTCCCTTTCTTCTTGTTCGAAGAAGTCGTCGCGCCAGGTTTCAAAATCCTTGAAACCGCGATCAAGCGCGTGCGTTTCGCCACGATCAAGCCAGACCGTCCGTGTGGAAAGCGTTTCGAGGAAGCGCCGGTCGTGACTGATCATCACCAGCGCTGCACGGGATGCCCCTAACGTGGTCTCCAGCCATTCGATGGCCGGCAGATCCAAATGGTTCGTGGGTTCGTCTAGAAACAGAATTTCCGGTTTCGGCGCCATTGCTTTGGCAAGCGCAGCCCGGCGGACTTCGCCCCCGGACAGTGTCTTGGGGTCTTCCGCCCCGGTCAGCCCCAACACATTCAAAATCGTGCGCGCTTCGTGCGGGTCCCCTTGGGGGCCGAGGTCAGACACCGCATAGTCTTCTACTGTTTTGAAGTCCGACAGATCCGGTTCCTGCTCCAAATAGCGCCAGGTCACGCCAGGCTTGACGAAGCGTTCGCCATGGTCGGGCTCCATAATGCCGCCAGCGATTTTCAGGAGCGTCGATTTGCCGGACCCGTTGCGCCCGATCAAGCACACCCGGTCTTGCTCATAAACAGAAAAAGCCGCCCCTTCGAGCAGGGGTGTCCCGCCAAAAGTCAGATGGATATCCTGCAATGTCAAAAGCGGCGGCGCCATAAGAGAGAATGTCTGCTTTTCAAAGGGCAGATCAATGGCATAGAAGCCGCGTGGATGTACAGGCCTTTAGATCCAGCGCCTGAGACCGAAAAACTTGCGCTTCTCCGCGTAGTGACGAATGCGTTCTTCCACTTTTGCATTGATGCTGCCGCGCGGGAACTGGCCCCGGCGATTGCGTGCGCCGGCGCGCATGCCCATCAGCACTTCCAATCCTTGGTCGATGGTTTCCACCGCATAAACCGCGAACTTGCCTTGACGCACGGCATCGACGATATCTTCCCGGAGCATCAGATCCCGCACATTCGCTTGAGGGATCAAGACGCCATGGCTGCCATCTAGCCCGCGCTTCTGGCAGATATCAAAAAAACCTTCGATCTTAAGGTTTACGCCACCAATGGCTTGCACATGCCCCACTTGATCCATGGTGCCGGTCACGCCAATCGACTGTTTTATCGGCACACCCGATATGGCTGAGACCAGCGCGAAGAGTTGCGCGGCCGACGAGCTGTCGCCGCTGGTAAAAGAAAAATTCTGTTCAAAGTTGACGGTGGCATTCAAAGCGAAGGGCAGATCCCTGCCATATTGCGCCATCAAATATCCCTCCATGGTGAGGGATCCTTTTTCATGGCTGACGGAACTAAGCCCTACCTCGCGGTGAATTTGCACCACATCCCCTTCGCCAAGACGGACGCGCGCCGTAATCCGCTTCGGCACGGAAAAATTTTTCTGAGCATAATTGAAGATCGTAAGGCCATTGATCTGACCAACACGGCTGCCGCTGGTCTCCACCAGACGCCGGTCTTCCAGAATGCTTTCATATTCAAATTCGCGATACGCATTGCTGCGTTCCACCCGCTGGGTGAGCGCTTTCTCCACATCGGAGACGCGTGTTACCTCTCCTTGGCGCTGCTTTGTGTATGTGTTTGCTTCGCGCATGATGTCGCGCAAATCCTCGAAATCGAGTAAGAGCTTGCGCCCGTCTTGAGCCATGCGCGCGCAGTGTTCCACCAGCCGCGCCACCGACACTGCATCCAATGGGGCGTCCAATTCCTCTTTCGCGATCTCTGCTAAGATACGCGCCACATGAACCGTGGTGTCGTCGGTGCGCTCTATTTCATCTTCGAATTGCGCCGAGACTTTGAAGCCACCTTCAAAGGCGTAAAAGATGCGGCTTAGCATTGCGAAAGTGATGTCATCGCTATGCCAGAAGGCGCGCACCTTCGTCGGGCTTTCGCAGATCGGATTGCATTCCGGCATATTCGGAAACCACAATTTCTTTTCCGAAAGCACCTGGGCATAAAGCACGAGGGAGCCGCGTGGCAGCCGGCTCAGGTCGGACACGATGTAGCCGCCTTGCGCGCGATGATAGGCCCCCGCCGTAACAGCATGACATGGCCCCAAACGGCCGACGCGCTCTATCATATCATCGTCGATGCCGCCAAAAAGATCGTCCATCGATTTGGTTTCTTCCGCGATCAGCGGTGCACCGGACAATCCGCCATTATCCACAAGCACATTGATGGCATATCTGAACCGAAGGATCTGGTGGATCTGACGGGCGGCGCCTTCATCTTCGAATTCAGACAAGTCGATGCGCGAAAGAAGGCCCGACGACAGATCCTCCATTGCGCTGGCCGCATATTTCGCAAGTGCCTCAGTCCTTGCATCGCCCAATAGCTGACCGAAAAATGCAGCCACTTGCTGCACCGTTTCGAATTGGCCCGCGCGCACCCCTTCCATCACTTGATCGAGGGCCGTCATGACATCGGTTTCAAACGATGCACCCGTCCCGGCAGGAACCTCTAGAATGAGGGGCTTTTCGATCGCCTCAAAATTGTTCACACAAACCAAATCAGGGGGTGCGGGCCGTGTTTCAGCATAGGGTTTCAACGCGCGTGCGAGGCCGCCGCCAATGGGATACCCTGGTGGTAGTCCAACAAACCCGTTAAACCCCAGATGCGTGCTTTCAGCCGCAAGCTGAAACGCATCTGCCGCACGCTTCTGTCCATGAAATAGATCCGGTGCTCCGGACTGGTCGGTCCGGTTAAACCCGATGCTCTCAGGGTCGGTGGACACATAAAGCTGTTCCACCGGCACTTTGTGAGCATTCTTGCGCAACATCGATGCCCCCTCTCAATCGGCCGTCGCACAGTCTCATCGCAGAAGTCGATTGAACTGGTTATCTAGCTGGAATGCAAGGCATAGTCGCGCAAATCTACCATTTGCTGTTTGTGGAAACGCCGCCATCTACAACGATATTGGCGCCCGTTACCCAGCGCGCGGCGGGTGACACCAAATACAGGACGGCATCCGCCACATCGTCCGGCCTTCCCAACCGTTGCAAAGGCGCAGCGTTTTGCCAGCGCCCCACCCCTTCCGGCCACGCATCCGCCAAGCCTTCACGGTCGATCAGGCCCGGCGATACGGAATTAATCCGTACACCTATGTTTCCCAGTTCAAGAGCCGCTGCACGTGTGAACATCAAAATGCCGGCCTTGGACGTTGTGTAGTGTGCATGCCCCGCCGCTGGGTCGAGCGCTTCGATTGAAGCGATATTGACGACGGCCCCGGCGCGGTTTTCAACCTTTAGCCGGTCAGCAATCGCGCGAGTCACCAAATAGGTGCTGTCCAGATTTGCCTGGGTCACCGATTGCCAATCGGCAAAACTCATATCCTCCAGAGGATGAACCGGTTGGGCACCCGCATTGTTGACGGCGATCGCCGGCAGGCCAAGCTCAGCGGAAATGTCCCCGACCATCTGAGTGACGGCGCCCTCATCAGTGAGGTCCGCCTGAAATACCTGCGCCTTGCCCCCCTTGTTTTGGATGGTTTCGCATACGGCTGTCGCGCCCCCCTCATCCCCCCGGAAGTGAACGGCAATTTGGGCGCCCGCTTCCGCGAGACGCGCCGCAATGCCGGCACCAATGCCACCACTTGCCCCGGTCACAAGGGCGGTTTGTCCGGAGAGGTCTAGAAGCGAAGAAACGGCAGGAATATCGGTCATGTTGGGCCTTTTTTCGACAGGACACGGTTAACAGGATGGATACCTCGATTTCCTAAAATTGCACAGGGATTGAGCACATTACCGAAAGGTTAAAGGGGACACGCCATGGCGCATTTCGAGTTAATTGTGATCGGCAGCGGGCCGGCCGGGCGTCGCGCCGCGATTCAAGCGGCGAAACTTGGCAAATCAGTCCTTGTTGTGGAAAAGGGCTGGCGGGTCGGCGGTGTGTCCGTGCACACCGGCACCATCCCCAGCAAAACATTGCGGGAAACCGTCTTGAACCTGTCCGGCTGGCGGGAACGCGGGTTCTATGGCCGCGCCTACCGGGTGAAGAAAAACATTGCCGCGGACGATTTGCTGGATCGCTTACACATAACCCTCAACCACGAAGTGGAAGTTCTTGAACACCAATTCGCCCGGAACGGCGTCATCATCCAACGCGGGATCGCAAGATTTCTAACCCCAAGGGACATTGAAATCGTTGGCGACGACGATCGGATCACTCAGCACACGGCTGACAGATTTATTCTCGCCGTCGGCACCGCTCCTTTTCGTCCGGACTATGTGCCCTTCGATGGCAAAACCGTCATGGACAGCGACGAGATCTTGGAATTGGCCTATTTGCCACGCAGCATGGCCGTTATCGGTGCCGGAGTGATTGGTGTCGAATACGCAACAATCATGAGCGCGTTGGACGTAAATGTAACATTGATCGAACCGCGCGACAGCATGCTCGACTTTATCGACCGCGAATTGATGGACGAATTCCGTCACGAATTGCGGGATCGCGGCATGGCACTGCGTTTTGGCAGCAAGGTTGAAAGGATTGAACGGGATACGAACGACAAGCTCACCATACAATTGGCCAATGGCCGTCAGGTCTGTCCAGAGATGGTTCTATTCGCAGCAGGCCGCATGGGCGCCACAGGCACGCTGAACTTGGAGGCCTGCGGCCTTTCCAGCGACCACCGTGGCCGCTTGACGGTCGACCCCCAAACCTTCCAAACGGACGTTCCACACATTTATGCAGTGGGCGACGTGATCGGCTTCCCGAGTCTCGCCTCGACATCCATGGAGCAAGGACGCATCGCCGCGTGTCACGCCTTCGACCAAATCCCTCAAGAGCCACCGGCCTTCTTTCCTTATGGCATTTACTCCGTACCCGAAATATCGACAATCGGACTCACGGAGCAAGAAGCGGAAAAAAAGAACATTCCCTACGAATGCGGCATCGCGCGTTTCCGTGAAACATCGCGCGGGCATATCATGGGATTGCATTCCGGTTTCATGAAGATGATCTTTTCGCTGGAAACGCGCCGCCTCTTAGGCGTGCATATTGTGGGCGAAGGTGCAACCGAACTCATCCATATCGGTCAGGCCGTTCTGAACCTGGAAGGCACTCTGGATTATTTCGTCGAGAACACGTTCAATTATCCAACCCTGGCGGAGGCTTACAAGATCGCCGCTTTGGACGCCTGGAACCGCATGCCAAAACAGCAACCCAGCACACAGACCCTTCAGCAAATCACTGAAAAGATTGAGAAAACGGCAAGTTAGAAGAGGGTTTAGGTTCAGAAAGAACCTAACTGTGCGCAAACGTCACTGGCCATGCGTCATTCGGCGGTCTTCAAAAACGTCCCCACCCTCTCCACACTTTGTACATCATACTCAGCCCTAATCGAACCGGGTTTCGGCCAACATAAGAGTGTGCGCCATGGAGAGTTTGTTCGACGCCGTCCTTCTTGCGCGAATTCAGTTCGCGTTTACGGTTGCGTTTCACATTGTTTTTCCGTCTTTCACTATCGGCCTCGCCAGCTACCTGATGGTGCTGGAAGGGTTGTGGCTGCGCAGCAAAGACGATGTCTATCTTGAACTCTATAAGTATTGGTCGAAGATCTTTGCACTGAGTTTTGGTATGGGTGTGGTGTCGGGCTTGGTGATGAGTTACCAGTTCGGCACCAATTGGGGGCCCTTCGCCGACCGCACGGGCCCCATTCTGGGGCCGCTCTTGGGTTACGAGGTGTTGTCAGCCTTTTTCTTGGAGGCGGGCTTTCTGGGCATCATGCTGTTTGGCCTGAACCGCGTCGGAAAAGGCTTGCATTTCTTCGCAACCTGCATGGTTGCTTTTGGAACACTGCTTTCTTCTTTTTGGATTTTGTCCGCCAATAGTTGGATGCAGACACCCACCGGCTTTGAAATTGGCGCCGATCAATTCCTGCCCGTAAGCTGGTGGGAAATCATCTTCAATCCATCTTTCCCATACCGGCTTGTCCATATGGTATTGGCCGCTTACCTCACCACGGCATTTGTGGTTGGCGCGGTCGGGGCCTATCACTTGCTTAAGGACAAGGCGGACCGGCACGCCCGGATTATGGTGTCCATGGCCATGTGGATGGCGCTGCTGGTGGCACCGATCCAGATTGTGGCGGGTGATATGCACGGCCTCAATACGCTGGAACATCAACCTGCCAAGGTGGCGGCCATGGAAGGCCACTGGGAAACCAAGAAGGGCCAGCCGCTTGTCCTGTTTGGTTTTCCTGACGATGAAGCGGAAGTAACGCGCTACGCGGTCGAGATTCCGAAACTGGGCAGCTTGATTTTGACCCATCATTGGGACGGCGAGGTGAAGGGCCTAAAGGCCTGGCCGAAGGACGAAAGGCCCCCCTCCGCCCTTATCTTTTGGACGTTCCGCGTCATGGTCGGTCTGGGCCTTCTTATGGTCCTGACGGGTTTGATAAGCGCTTATCTCCGGTGGTCGGGCCAGCTGTTCGACACACCTTTATTCACCAAACTGCTGATTGCCATGGGACCAAGTGGGTTTGTCGCCGTCCTGGCAGGCTGGATCACAACGGAAGTGGGCCGTCAGCCCTATGTGGTCTACGGCCTGATGCGCACAAGCGAGGCGGTCTCCCCCATCGCGGCACCGGCGGTCGCGGCATCTCTAGCGTTTTTTGCGGTTGTTTACTTTATCGTGTTCGGCGCAGGCGTGTTTTACTTGCTGAGACTGATGTCGCACCCCGCAAACCAAGATACCAATGGCGATCGTTCGCCTCAGAGAGCTGCGGGCATTACACCGGTGCCCGCATTACAATCCGGGGAATAAGGATTCCACATGGAACTCGATCTCGCTTTTATTTGGGCCATTCTCATCGCCGTTGCCGTCCTTGCCTACGTTCTGCTTGACGGGTTCGATCTGGGTGTCGGCATTCTGTTTCCCGCATTTTCGAAACAACGTCACCGGGAAACCATGATGAATTCCATCGCACCGTTCTGGGATGGCAATGAAACCTGGCTGATATTGGGTGGCGGCGGCTTGTTTGCGGTCTTCCCGCTTGCCTACTCTCTTTTGCTTACCGCGTTTTACGCACCGTTGATCCTAATGCTCTTGGCACTGATCTTCAGAGGCGTAGCTTTCGAGTTTCGTTATAAGTCCAAAGAACACAAACCCTATTGGGATATGGCGTTTGTCGCAGGTTCATTTACCGCTGCTTTCGCGCAAGGCATTATGCTGGGCGCCTTCATCCAAGGCATCGCTACGGAAGGGCGCAGTTATGCCGGCGGCTGGTTTGACTGGCTGACCCCCTTTTCCCTCTTTACGGGGTTCGCGGTGCCGCTTGGCTACGCCCTTCTTGGCGCAAGCTGGCTTTATATGAAGACGGAAGGTGGTCTTCAGGAACGGGCGGGCCGGTTCATTATCCCTCTGCTGGCGGGCGTGATGTTTGCCTGCGGTGTTGTAAGCTTGTGGACGCCGCTTACCCAGCCGGAGATCGCTGCACGGTGGTTTAGCTGGCCTAACATCTTATTCTTATCTCCCGTCCCGGCCGGTCTTGCCATGGTGGCCGTCGGAGTTTTCGTTTCACTGCGGCTCAAGAATGATGTTTTGCCGTTTGTGCTGTCTCTCTTCCTGTTCGTCCTCGCTTATGCGGGCTTCGGCATTAGCCTTTATCCGAACATTGTCCCGCCCTCCGTGGACATATGGGAGGCCGCCGGTCCGGACAAGAGCCTAGGCTTCCTACTTGCGGGCACCGTCGTGCTCTTGCCGATGGTGATCGGTTATACGGCCTATGCTTATTGGGTGTTTCGCGGGAAAGTGAAGGACGACGAAGGCTATCACGCGTGACCCAGATGCACCCGCGGCTTCAACAATTTCTTTGGTTTGTGGGCATTTGGATTGCCAGCGTTTCGGCCCTTGCGATCGTGGCGTATGGCCTTCGCTGGGTATTAGGCGTTTCTTGATTTAATCCGACCACCCGCCGCTTAGAGAAAAGAACTGGCCGGTTTGGAACATGTTTTGCCCATCCAACAGGCTGGCGCAGAAATGGGCTGCCTCTTCAGGACGGCCCAGGCGGCCGACAGGCACGGCCTTTTCGATCCGTTGACGGATTTCCGGGTCACTGGCGCCTGAGGCCTCTACAAATCCAGGATAATCTAAGAAGTTCGTACCAGCCGCGTTAACGGTCACGCCTTTACTGGCAACCTCAAGGGCCACATTCTTTACCAACATGTTGGCCGCGGCCCGCGTCGCGCTATAGAGCGGCGCAGTTGGTGTCGGCTTGGCGCCGGAGGCGCTTGTGATCACCAGCACTTGACCGCTACCCCGTTCGATAAGAGGCGGCAGTGCGGTCTGAAGGCAATGAAAGACAGCTTCCAAATTTTCGCGCATGACATTCGCAAGATCATCTTGCGTAGCATCAAGGAAAGCACCCGTGACGATAAGGCCGGTGCGGATGCAGACGGCGTCGAGCCGTCCGAACTCATGCTGGGCCGCTGTCACCAATCGCTTCATTGCGGCCGGATGCGCGAGATCATCAGTTCCGGCAACGCTTTTGACGCCACCGCCCAAGCCCCTCAACTCTTCCGCAAGACCGTCCTGAGGATCGCCTAGAACAAGATCGTGCCCTCTGCGCGCCAAAAGGCGTGCAAGGTCCGGCCCCACATGTGTATCCGCATTTGCGATGAGGGCGACACGCCGATTCACCGTTTCTTCTCCAATATCGTTACAGGTTTATTCGGCCGCCTGCGTTTCTACCGCATACAGACGTTTCTGATCATCGGCAAACCGCCTGCCGGCTAGATAGAACATGGGAATTGCAAGCCCAGAAAGCAGCGTAAAGGACAGAAGGGTCCACGTATAGGGTTCAGCAACGCCCGCGTTGCGCAATATATCGATCGTAAAACCACCAGCGGTGATCCCAATCCCAAGCCCGATCAGATTAAGTACGAGAATGTAAAAGGCGACAACCGTGGACCGAATCTGAGGCGGCACCAGTTCCTGTACCGTCGAAAATGTCGGGCCATAAAAGGAGCCAAGCTGAAAGAAGCCAATAAAAATTCCCAAATAGAAGAAGAAGCTGGTTGGGTCGACCAGCCGATAAACGATGCTGAACGGCAAACAGACGAGCATCACCCAGAACAGAAACATTGGCCGGCCGGTGCCGGTTTTTTGCTGCCAGTAATCCCCGCCAAGGCCGCCGAACAAGTTCCCCAAAATACCAGCCACCATGGCAATCCAGCCGGATATTTGAGCGATCTCGGCTTTGTCGAAGCCCCGTTCCTGCACATACCAAAGCTGTTCAAAGGCTGCCGCGCCCAGAATAAAGTGCAACGTCACGCCCCCTGCCATGGTGAGCCCCAAAGCAGGCGACAAACGCAGCGCATGTGTCAGTGTGCGGAAAATCTGTTCCAGGCTCTCGCGGCTCAATGTCAACGGAGCGGCGTCTTGCTCGCCATGGTGCTGACGGGGCGTTTCCTTGACGAATAGCATGATAATGGCAAAGCCAACACCAATCGCGCCAAGCAAGTAGAAACAGTTCCGCCAGCCGATCGCCGGCCCGAGATAACCGGCAATCAGCAGGCTGAGACCAACGCCAATGGGTACGCCCATGTAGTAAAAGCCAGCGGCAAATCCCAATTGCGCTTTGGGAAAACGGTCTGCGAGCATCGACATCGCTGTCGGTGTCAAAATGGATTCGCCGACGCCGATGAACATGCGGGGGATCGCCATGCTGACAAACCCGCGTGCCGCCCCAGAGGCGGCCGTAAGTACGCTCCACAGGGCAACACCGAATGCGACGAGCCGTGGCCTGTGCAACATGTCGGCCAACGCCCCCATGAACAGGCCCATAAAGGCATAGAAGATGATGAACACCAGCCCTGTCAGCAATCCGAACTGCGTATCGGTTAGCCCTAGTTCCGGCACGATGAAATTCGCGAAACTGGCAAGAAGCTGCCGGTCAACAAAATTCATGACGTTCAGGCAAGTCAGAAGAACCAAAAACGTATAGTGACGTGCGGGCACGTCCGCCAAGCTGGTGTTCTGACTCATAGGATGACCGCCTCCCACTGCCCAGCATTTGTGCCGGGTCCATTGATTGTTGACGTCACTTATATCAGGCTTCGATCAAGAGTCGACCGCAGGTCAAAGAACATAGACAAGAACAGGGACAAGAACGGGGACAAGAACGGGGACACCTGCACCGTTTACGGAGGAATACGTCATGGAAACGTTTGACGAGATTTTCACGCGCGCAGCGAAACGCAAAGGCGGCGTCAAGACCATTGAAGCACAGCTGCCAAAACCAAAAACACGCGCGGCACTCCGGAAGGTGAAAGATGACCGGTGGCTCTCTCAGATGACCAAAGTCATCTTCCAGGCAGGCTTCGTCTGGAAAGTTGTGGAAAACAAATGGCCAGCCTTCGAAGAAGCCTTTCATGACTTCCACCCGAAACGCGTCGCGGCCATGCATGACGAGGAGTTGGAAGCCTTGATGGGCAATGAAGGCATCATAAGAAACTACGCCAAAATCAAATCGGCTCCTCATAACGCAAAGTTGATCTGCGATTTGGCGGCAGAACACGGTTCGGCCGCGAAGTTTTTCGCTGATTGGCCAGAGGAAGATATCGTCGGCCTTTACGACTTCTTGAAGAAGAACGGACAACGCCTCAGCGGGTCGTCAGCCCAGTTTCTCTTCCGGCAGATGGGGAAGGACACCTTCGTTTTCTCCCAGGATGTGGTGAAAGCGCTGATCCAACAAGGCGTTGTGGACAAGGAACCCAAGTCTAAATCCGCCATGGCCAAAGTCCAGGAAGCCTTTAACCGCTGGGCGGAAGAAAGCGGGCGCCCGCTATGCCACATCAGCCGCACGCTGGCCATGAGCATTGGGCCATAACAAAGACTGCTCATCGAAGGCGTTTACGGTTCGATAACCAAACCAACTGGACTGCCCAGAAAACAGAGCTTTTTTAATTAATTGCAGGCAGGCTGCACGCTGCAAATCACTGCCGGGAGCCTGTTGTGCTTGCGCGAATAATGCAGTTCACCGACCGCATAACTGGTCACGATATTCCGCCATCGGACCGCATAAGTTTGGTGCGCGCGCGCCTCTTAACTTTCTGCCCGCCGGTCTTCGGGCTATTCGGCGTAATCCTGGTTTCTCTATACGCGCAAAGCCCGGACAGCACGGCCCCTATGATCGCGGTGGCGGGTGCTGTATCTGTCATACTTATCAGTACACCTATTATTTTATGGGCGACCAAATCTCTCGGACTTGTAGGGTGGATAACGCTTCTTGGATGCTGCGCTGCCCTGTTTCCGGAACCGTTAATCGACCTCGGGTTTCGCGAGCCCGAAATGTCGATCATTGTTTTGCTGCCGGTTCTCGCAGGCCTCCTGATCTCTCGACAAGGCGCGTCCATCACGTATTTTCTGGTCACCGCCATGATGCTGGCAGTTCTGGTCAAGCTTCTAAATTGGCCGCCGGGAGCACTTGCCGCCGTGCCGGCCGAAGAGCACATACGTTTTTTCTTCTTCAATTTCGCTGCAACCACGTCCGCCTATCTGGTTTCGCTTTGTTTCGTCTGGCTTTTTCAATCAAGCCTGCGGGATGTGCAAGCGGCGATGGCCGAAGCAGAAACCGCGTCCGAAGCCAAGACCGTCTTCCTGGCGAATATGAGTCACGAGCTTCGCACACCCATCAACGGCATTCTTGGTTTTTCAAAACTGGCCCTTAACGGCAATATTGGCAACGACGAAAGAAACTGGGTTTCGACCATCCAGAAATCCGGCGACACGCTGCTCAGTATCGTGAACGATATTCTAGACCTCTCCAAACTGGAGGCCGGCGCCTTAACCATCGACCGGGTGGAGTTCGACCTTGGCGAAATTTTGGACCAAGTTCTCACACTAAACAGCCAAGCCGCGGCGGAGAAAGGCCTGCACCTTGGCGCCGTCGCCGATGCGGCGTTGCCGTCTATCGTGGAAGGCGATCCTGGGCGATTGCGTCAGGTGCTGACGAACCTCATTTCGAATGCCATTAAGTTCACCGATGAGGGCGGCATTATCCTCAACATCAGCAGCCGTGCCGTGGAAGGAAAACAGTGCGAGCTGCGGTTCGAAGTTGTCGATACGGGCATCGGCATTCCCGAAGATAAACTGCCGTTCCTGTTCGACCGCTTTACTCAGGTAGATGCGTCCCCTGCACGACGGTTCGGAGGCGCCGGCCTTGGCCTTGCCATCTGCAAAGATTTGGTCGAGCTGATGGATGGCACGCTTGGCGTTCAGTCTGTGCATAAGCGGGGCAGTGTGTTTTGGTTCAGCCTGCAGCTGCCTGTGAGAGGCGCAAACCTCAATAACAGCTATGCGATTCCTCCGGCTTTAAGAGATCGGGCCGTTCTAATCGCAGGCCAGGGCGGGATTGATCAAACCATCGTGGAACGCCAGCTCCAAGTGCACGGCATTCCCTATCGATTCAGCGACTATGGCCCGGACCTGCACCAACAACTCTCCGACGAGAATATCGCGGCAGCTTTCCTTCTCAATCCACCGGCTGATATGGCAGAGAATACTGTTGCCGATGGTGTGACAGAGGCCGATGCAAAGATCATTGAAGTCTCGAAAAACCCACTCAGCCGATCCGCTCTGTCAGGAAACAGAAAGGCAGATTTATTGCTGCCCGCACCGCTTGGTCATAATTTGGTTTTGGATGCACTTGTCCAAGTGTTCCGGGAAACATCGGAAGTGGTGACCTCGGCACCAGAGATAAGTTTCGACGGCACCGCTGCTGGACGCATTCTTCTGGCGGAAGACAATGTGAGCAACCAACTGCTGTTCCAAACGCTACTGGTGAAAGCGGGCTATACGGTCGATACGGTGACCAACGGATTTGACGCCATCAAGGCGATCCGTCACCAAACCTACGATCTGGTTCTGATGGATGGGCAAATGCCGGAAATGGGCGGCGTCGAAGCCGCCCGCAAAATTCGCAATGAAGGCGGCCCGAACGCCGCCATCCCCATCATTGCGTTAACGGCGAACACTATGAGCGGCGACCGTGAGCAATATCTCAATGCGGGCATGAACGACTATCTTGCAAAGCCCATCGATTTCGATGTGTTCTTCGAGAAAGTCGCCCAATGGGTCGAACGCAAGCCCGTTCTCGAAACGAGCTGAATTCAGAAGCTTTGCGCTACTTTAGAGATCGTCCTGCGTGTCCCACATTGTCAAAACTGACTTCAAAGTGGACGCAAAGGCAATCGGTTGATCCAACATCAGATGATGCTGCGCATTTGGAATGGCGATGATCGGCACGGGCCCATCATTGATCTCGCGAATGTAGTCAGCCGAATCTTGCGTGAACAAGGTGCTTTGTTCCCCGTGAATGATCGCTTTGCGGCCGCTTAGTCCGGCAAAGCGCATGGGCTGCTCCGCCCACCAATCAATTTCACGCGAGTCGGACGACATAATGCTGGGGTGGAACTTCCAACTCCAGCCGCCGCCCACCTGTTTCAAGGAATGATACGCCATGTAATGGAGAAGAAAGTCATTTTCGCATGATTGCGGCGGCGCCAGACGATAGCGGCCAAGAGCCGTCTCAAGATCCGGATAAACTTTGTTCGGCTTGCCCTTAGACGCCATACGCCGTTCTTGGCGTTGCCCCATATAAGCCCGCATGATCTTTGGGCGGAGCATCATGAAATCGCAGACCACCAAGCCCCCAAAAAAGCCGGGCTCCTGGGCGCAGGCGGCAATCCCGACGGAACTGCCGTAAGAATGTGTTGCAACAAAGGGCGCTTGCGCGTGGCGCAACATATCCGTTGCTTCCGCCACCGCCAACATTTCGGAAATTCGAACCTGGTCGGTGTAGCTATCACGCGCCCCCGAATCCCCCATGCCGGACAGGTCATAGGAAACCACGTGAAAATCATCGGTCAAAAAGGGCGCGATAAAGGCAAAACAGCGCGCATGTGCCAAGAAACCATGAGCCAGCAAAAGACCTCTTTTGCTACGGTCACCCCATTCAAAATAATGGATCGGGCACCCTTCCACGTCCACGGTTCCCTCTCGGCGTGGCTGCGCCATCACATGCTGAAACCAATCGGGCCCGTGCACGGAAAGCGGCACTAAATCATCTGGCAAAGACATAAAATTCCATTTGGATGTCGATTTCTTGGGCGTCTTTTTGGCGGATTATCGACCATTCGCCAACCCCTCACGCGTTTCCGTAGCGGCATCCTGGCCGTCAGAAGGCGCCGTTCAGCTTACGCGGCAAGACCCTTTGCATGGCCATAGCGCTTGAGGAGTTCAGATACCTCATCGATCAGGCGCTCTGGCGTGACGGGCTTTGCGATGTGTTTGTCTGCCCCCGCATCCAAAGCATTCTGAACGTGCCCGTCCATCGCGTTTGCTGTCAGCATCGCAATCGGTGTGCGCGGACGATTGTGCAGTAGCTCTTGACGCCGAATCTCCCTGGTTGCTGAGATACCGTCCATCACCGGCATTTGCATATCCATCAAGATGACGTCGAAAGCCTTTTCCGCGAAGGCGGCGAGTGCCTGCTCCCCGTCTTCAACCGATGTCATCTCAATATTCAAGGGGCTCAGAATGAGTTCAACGATTTTCCGGTTTGTTGGATGATCCTCCACCAGCGATTTACAGATGAACAGGCCCAACCCGCTTCCACCAAAGCGCCGGGCAATTGAACTGTCCTCTTGAATGAAGGGGTCGAACAACGTATCCGCAACGGAGGCGTCAAAACCGACGCCCGTGTCTTCAACGGAAATGTGGATGGTCTGACTGCCCGCCGCTTTGGTTTCCACATCAACCGTCAGGCGAACGCTGCCTTGCGACGTGAACTTCACCGCATTCGAGAGAAGGTTCGTCACGATCTGCCTGATGCGCGTGGGATCGCCCAAATAGTATCCATTGGCCGCCGTGGTTATGTCTGCACTAAGGACAATTCCTTTTTCCTGCGCCATCGGGACAAAGAGATCAACTGTAGACTGAACAATTTTTCTGAGATCGAATTCGACCTGTTCCACCTCTAGCCGGCCGGCTTCGATTTTCGAAACATCCAGCACATCGGTCAGGAGGCGCTCGAGGGTCTGTCCGGATGATGTAATCAGGCCCACCATCTCACGCTGCGAAGGCGTCAAGTCAGTCCGGTTCAGAGTTCCGGCAACGGCAATGACACCGTTCAGCGGCGTCCGAAGTTCATGGCTCATATTAGCAAGAAAAACGCTCTTGGCGCGGTTCGCCCGGGCAGCCGCATCACGCGAAGCCTTTATGTCCGACAATGCTTGAGAGGAGGCCAACCGGAAACAACGCACCATAATGAGTGCAGATGCGGTCGCTGAAATCGCGGTCACAATCCGCATGGTCTCTAGCTGAGCGGGCGCAAGCGCCGAAGGCGAAACCCAATGGGCCCCCAAAGGCGTTCCCATGAAAATGATAGCACCGACCGAAACGACGCAGGCCGCTATTCCGGCCCGCCCTCCGACCAGCCAACCGGTGAGAACAGACACAATCGGCAGGTTGATAAGGAAATGCGCTTCAAGGCCGCCATTGAGAAAACAGGCCGTGATAACACCTGCAAGCGAAGCCGTGCTGAATATTGCGCCGGCCAGAACCACATTCCGCGTTCTGATGACAATCAGTGGGATCAACAACAGCGTGACTATTGCGGCCCACCCCACGATCATCGAGCGTGTGAATTGACCGGACACCCAATGTGCGGACGCCAAAATGATCGCAAGCGTAACAACACCGACGACAGAAACCGCCATCAAAAGCCTAAGCTTGATGACGAGGTCATAGTCTTCTTCTGCGTCAAAGCCACAAATCCGGTCAAGCCACCGGAAGACTTTCTCATAAGGGCCAGCTGATATTTTTTCTACTACCTTAGTCAAAGCCTGGGATGCCGTGTTCTATTTTTACGTGCTCTCTGATTAATGCCCTAGGAATGCTAAGAAAGCCCAAAAATGACTCCAGCCAGGCAAGAAATTTGGAAGGGGCCCCGACAGTTAGGGCACGTCAAAAGTCGCAGAAAGTGGCTTGTTTTGCCGCATTTCAAGCCAGGTAATTGACCTTGCCGGCGGCCGGGCAGCAAGATATCTGCACCGCACCATCCTTCCGGACCACCAAAGGACCAAAAATGACAGAAATCCGCCCGCTTAAAGCCGACGACTACGACCAATGGCTGCCGCTTTGGCTTGGATATCTGACATTCTATGAAGCATCGGTAGAGGACGATGTGACGGCGGAAACCTGGCGGCGCCTTCTGGCAGATGATGAACAGCCATACGGACTGTGCGCGGTTGCCCCCAATGGGGAATTGCAGGGCATCGTCCATTACCTGTTTCACCGGGTGACCTGGTCAATCGGCGACCGATGCTATCTGGAAGACCTTTTCGTCTCTCCGGAGGTGCGGGGCGGCGGCATGGGCAAGAAGCTTATCGAAGCCGTCTATGCAGCGGCGGATGCCCATGGTGCCGATCAAACATACTGGCTTACCCAGGATTTCAACGCACGGGCCCGGCGGCTTTATGATCACGTGGCTAGCGTAACGCCCTTCATCAAATACAAACGGTGACGAACCGCGGCTCGCTTACATGGTTTTCGTCCGCCTTCTCTCACGCTTAACCGCATACGCAATACTTTTTGCTTCCTTGCTTTTGCCATGGCAGGCGGCGGCACAGGATTGTTTTGATGAATTACGGTCGAAGCCTCAAGACCATCCTTCGATTGGGCGGGTTGCCGACATCATTGATCCAACCACCCTTTTGCTGACGGACGGCACCGTTGTCAGATTGGTCGGCTTGACTGCTCCCAGCCCGACAAAGGGTGAGTTTTTTCATGAGCAGGCCAAATCCACTCTTTCGGGTCTGACGCTAAATCAAGAAGTGACGTTGCGCTTCGGCCCTGCGCATACGGATCGCTATGGCCGCGCCATGGCCCATGTTTTTCTGTCGGGCCCGCCCACCAAACCGGACGCGTGGCTTCAAGCCCAAATGGTCGAAAGAGGCATGGCGCGGGTCTATTTGCCGAAAGACAACCGCATTTGTGCTCAAGCCCTGCTAATGATCGAGAATGCAGCGCGGGAGTCGTTGGTAGGGTTCTGGTCCGCCCCCGCATTCCGTGTACGCCGTCACGATCAAACCGAAGAGACCGTTGGATCTTTCCAATTGGTGGAAGGTACCGTTCTTTCCGCGGCTAAGCGCAGAAACCGCCTTTTTCTCAATTTCGGCGCCGATTGGCGTGAGGATTTCACCATAACGGTAACGCCCAGAAATGCGCGCAGCTTCCTCAAAGAGGCCGACCTCTTCGCCTATGAAGGACAGACGGTCCGGGTTCGCGGCTGGGTGGAAGAGTACAACGGCCCATTTATCGAGGTGACACACCCCGATCACATCGAAATCATCCAGGAATAAGCTGTTCTTTCGCCGTTTTGATTGGCTATCTGCGCGGATGAGGTACACTAGAGACGGTGCTTAGGCAGCGCCGGAATGTGGGGGATTACAGTGAGTGGCATTATGTGGACGGGGGAAGAGGTACGACCAAAACGCGTATTTTTGGCGTTGGCCCGTATCAGCACGGTCATTTCGATCTGTTTTGGCCTGATGGTTTCGGCCGCGCAGGCCCAAGTCTTCATCTCGAAAGAACGTGAAAAGCAGATTGGCCGGGAACAACATCCACGCGCCTTAGAACAGTTTGGCGGCGCTTACACCGAACGCGGCGTCGATGCCTATGTGGCCCAAATTGGTGGCCTCATCGCCAGCTACTCAAACGATCCCAATGTGGGTTACACGTTTACGGTCGTGAATTCCCCGATCGTCAACGCGTTTGCCCTGCCGGGCGGCTATGTCTACATATCCCGCGGGGCGCTTGCGATCGCGAATTCCGAAGCCGAACTTGCCGGCGTGCTCGGACATGAAATCGGCCACGTGACCGAACGCCATATGGCCAAACGCTTTGACCGCGAGATCGGCGTCGGCATCATCGGCGCCGTGGTGGGAGCCGTGGGGGGCAGCGATGTGGTGAGCCAAGTGCTGCAGCGTACAGGCGGCGCCCTCATCAGAAACTTCTCCCGCGAACAAGAATACGAAGCCGATCTGGTTGGTGTTCGGGCCCTGGCTGAAGCCGGTTACGATCCGTACGCCCAGGCAGATTTCCTGGATGCACTTGCGCGGGAGCGGGCACTTGTCGCCAAGATTACCGGCACGCCCTACGACCCCAACCGGCCCGATTTCTTCTCCACGCACCCAAATACGGGCAAGCGCGTCAAGCGCGCCATTGAAGAGGCGGGCAAATCAGCAAATGGGTCCGGCAAACGGCCGCGCAAAAAAGATGTCTATCTAAACAGGATAGACGGGATCTTATTTGGTGATGATCCAGACCAGGGGTTTATCCGGGGACGGACGTTCTCTCACCCTACCTTGCGGTTTACGTTTACGGCACCGGACCGTTTCTTTCTGCAAAACTCAACAACCGCTGTTTATGCATCAGGGCCCGAAAAATCCGGGCTGCAACTTACGACAGACCGCATTCGCTCGAGCAATGACATCGCTTCGTATCTGAAGGATGAATATGCCGGGCGCCGCAGAGTGACCATTTCGGATATTCAAAGCTTTAAAACCCAGTCCGGCCTGCCCGCGGCCACCGGCACGTATCGCTACCGTACGAGCGCGGCGAATTACAACATTCGCTTTGTCGCCATTCAATATTCCGGAAGCCAAGTCTATAATTTCATGTTCTGGGCACCGCCTGACGTGATGCAGAAATTCGAACCGCTATTCCATGCCACCTCAATGGGGTTCCGCAAACTCTCGAATGCTGAAGCTAGCCAGCTAAAACCGCTGCGCGTCCGCGTGGTCACAGCCGGGAATGGCGAGACGGTAGAGAGCATCTCCAGCCGCATGGCATTCCGCAAACACAAAATCGACCGTTTTCGGTTCATCAATTCCCTCGATGAAACTGAAGGACTGGTGGCGGGTCAACGTTACAAAATCATTACGGAGTAAACTGAATGTCTAATGTCCTGGAAGTCTCGAAAGAAGATGGTGTTGCAACGGTCACACTGAACCGGCCTGACGCCATGAATGCTCTGTCGACGGAACTTCGGATCGCCATTTCCGAAACTGTTGATGCACTTGAGGCTGACAGCGATACACGAGTGCTCATCCTAACCGGCGCGGGACGCGCATTTTGTGCGGGTCTCGATCTCAAAGAACTCGGTGCCAACAAATCCTCCGCCCTCAACAACACCATTCAAGACCGCGACCCGGTCCGCTCTCTTGGGCGGTTTTCCGGACCGGTCATCGGTGGGATCAACGGTGTAGCGATTACCGGCGGTTTCGAGCTGGCACTGGCATGTGACGTCTTGATCGCCTCCAGCGAAGCGCGCTTTGCCGACACCCATGCACGCGTTGGCATCTTGCCAGGATGGGGCTTAAGCCAGAAGCTGAGCCGCGCCATTGGCATTTACCGGGCAAAGGAACTTTCGCTCACCGGCAACTTCTTGAGCGCGCAGCAGGCCGCCGAATGGGGGCTGGTCAATCGCGTGGTCGACCCGGCAGAGCTGCTGCCCACCTGCAAAGCGCTGGCATCGGATATGCTGTCGGTGGTGCCCCAATGCCTGACCGATTACAAATCGCTCATCGATCAGGGTTTCTCCGAAAGCTTTGGCGACGCTATGAACACGGAGCACAACCGTTCGACGGCTGCGAACAGCAATGTAACAGCGGACGATGTGGAGCAGCGGCGCGAAGCAATCCGGCAACGGGGCCAAGCTCAAAAGTCGGGATAAACCGGCAGCAGTTTAAGACTTGCAATCGCACTTTAGCGCTTCCGGGTGACGCATGCCCTCCGGCTCGACCATAGCCCCAATACGCTCATCAGCAGCCTCCTGATCCTGACAAAAGACGCATCGTCAAGCGGCTTAATGCAGCAATGACGCGCTCTACCTCCGGTGGCCGCGCCCGATTTCTTAAAACGCCCCCTTAAAATGTCTTTTCATGCGGACACCCTCTTTGAGGGCACCATTATTGTGGTGATGACTTTCAATCCAAAACCAAGGAAAGCGTCGCAGAAAAGAAAAAGCCTATATTTCTCAATCGCTTGTAACTTTGTCGAATCGTAAAACGTGTATCTTTTGATCTAATTTGCTCGATAAAGACGAAATATAACAAAAATATTTGTGAAACCTCTTTACTTAATTCGAAAGACAGTCATACACTCATCGGTATATGTGGGGGGAGCCGCCTAATCTGGTGGTTGAGCGTTTCCTGTGCGTAAATTACATAGACTAAGCCACGCTCTACGGGCTGATCTTTGCGCAACATATCTTGCGAATGAAACAAAGTCAGGCCAGCGAGGCACACAGGAAACAGGAAAGTGGCGCGGCTCCCGATCAAATTGGAGGGAACCATGCCTATCACGCAAAGCCGCTGGTTTGGCTGGCAGGAAGCCGCATCTTTGGCCGTCATTTTCTCGGCCATGGCTTTTCAGCAAGCCGCCGCGCAAATGGATGAAATCATCATCACAGCGCAAAAGAGGGAGCAGTCGATTCAATCGGTCCCAATTTCGGTATCGGCTTTCGACTCTGTTGCTCTCGAACGCTTTCAGATCGAAAACTTCTCGGATCTACAATTCAACGCGCCGAATCTAAACTTCTCGAAGACAAACTTTACGGGCAACAATTTGCAGATTCGCGGGATCGGCCGTTTGGTGATCTCCGCTTCTTCGGAAGATGGTGTCGGAACGCACTTCAACGAAATACCCCTGATCGTCAATCGTATTTTCGAGACTGAACATTTCGACCTTGAGCGAATTGAAGTGTTGCGCGGCCCCCAAGGAACGCTTTTTGGGCGCACAGCCACGGGCGGCACCGTCAACGTCTACACAAAGAAACCAACGGATGAGCTGGAAGCCTTCGGCAAAGCGCAATACGGTAACTTCGATCAGATGAAGTTCGAGGCCGGTGCTAACTTCCCGCTGGGGGATAAAGCGGCATTCCGCGCCGCAGGTTTGTACATCAAGCGCGATGGCTTCACGGAAAATCTGTATACGGGCAGGACAATTGATGGCCGCGATATGTTTTCATTGCGTGGATCCATGCAGATTCGCCCCACGGAATCGACAACGATCGACTTGGTGCTCAACTATTTTGAAGAAAACAGCAACCGGCAACGCATAACGAAACAGAAATGTGTGCGGGATCCATCGGGCCTCCTCGGATGTTTGCCAACGGGACTGGCATTTGAAACCACTAACGCCGCGTCAACGGCCGGTACCATGCTTGCTTCCACAGCCGTCCTCGGCCCGCTCGGCCTTTTCCCGCTCGGCGGCGGGAATGACGCACCAAACCCGGCGGACTTGCGCCAAACATTTATCGACTTCGAACCACGCCATGATGCGGACGAACTCATCTTTACCGGTCAGTGGGCCGAAGAAAACATTTTCGATTCCGATATTAGTTTCACCCTACAGGGCGGCTATCAACAAACCTCCGTCGTCTCCGAAACAGACTACAACCATTCGGTCGGCGATGACCTTACTGTTCCGGCAGGTCTCGCCGCGGCACTGCCAACAACCTTCGCCAACTATTTTGCTGACGGCACATTTCCGCTGTCATCAGTGGATTTGGAAAGATTGTCTGGCGTGGTCGGCTTTCAGATCGACCGGTTTACGACAAAAGGCGAAGCGTTCGATCATTCGCGCTTCGAAAACAATCAGTGGTCAATTGAAGGCCGTGTCGCATCGGACTATGAAAGCTGGTTCAACTTTCTGGCGGGTGCTTCCTATTTGCAATGGGAAGGCAATGCCGACTATTTCGTCAACGCGACAACACTGGATTACTTTTCGTTGATTGTCGCAGGCGTCGATGGTTTCGGTTTGGCCCCACCCTTCTTCGACAACCAAACGGCACTAACAAAGCTCGATAGTTGGGCTTTGTTCGGCGAGGTTTATGTAGAACCCATCCCGGATGTGCGCGTCACCGGCGGACTGCGGTACACCACCGATACCAAACGGACAAAAGACCGGCAGTTCTTCATCAATACGCTTCTGCCGCAATCGCCGGATACCGACGCCAATCAAGCGTTGATTAGCGGTGCGATCGACGTCAATACAGGATTACCCTATGACGCCGACGCAAACACACCTGGCGCCCAGGCTTTTCGGGAAGGCCGCCTCAAATTCGATGATTTTACGGGGCGTGTTGTTATCGACTGGACGCCAGATGTTCCCTTTACGGAAGATACCCTCCTTTACGCCTCTTTCTCGCGAGGGTTCAAATCGGGCGGGTTCAATCCGAACATCGACTTAAATCTTTTCCCGGACACGCCGGCGCAATTTGATCCTGAAATCATTTGGGCTTATGAAGTCGGCACGAAGAACACAATACAGATACCAAATGCGGGCGTCTTGACGGCAAATCTGTCCGGCTTCTACTACGATTACGAAGGCCTGCAGATTTCCAAAATCATCAACCGCACCTCGGTAAACACGAATGTGGATGCCACCATTTGGGGGGCGGAAGGTGAATTCTTCGCGGCACTGACAGACGCTTTCGGTTTGAACTTCAGCTTCGGCTACGTGAATACAGAGCTGGGCGATGTTCAGGACGTGGATGTGGGCAATCCGCTTGGAAACTTCTCCACCGAGCGGGAAGGCTTTACCTTGATCAAAGACGTTCCCAGCGCAGCCAACTGCGTGATCGTTCACAATGGGCTACCGGACCCGGCCGTTGCCAATCTCAACTCTTGCCAGGCTTTGGAAGCTTCTTTGGTACCATTGGGGTATGACGTGATCTCGGGGGTCGAGCAAGACCTGACCGGCAACGAGTTGCCGGCACCGGACTTCTCGTTCAGCATTGGCGGTCAATATACACATGCGTTCGAAAACGCGTGGACCCTAACTGGCCGGGTGGATTATTACTACCAGACAGCGTTCTTCTCCCGGATCTTCAACACGCCTAAAGACAGAATTGAGTCTTGGGACCAGATCAACATGCAGATGACCCTGGCACCGGATGATGAACGGTGGTACGTACGCGGATTTGTTCAAAACCTTCAAGACAATGACAACATAACGGGTCATTATCTGACCGACCCATCATCAGGCTTGTTCACGAACTTGTTCGTGCTGGATCCGCGGGTCTGGGGCTTCCAAGTCGGCGCCAAGCTCTAGAGGAGCTGAGTCATTGAATCACAAAGGCGGGGTTTTGACATCCCGCCTTTTTCAATCGAAAAACAACGTTGCCTTCCAGTTCGCATAAAGCGATAGACACTGCCCAGCACGCATCCTTTTCTGATTTGGCATCCCGTCAGATTCCGCTCAACCCGACGGCTCTCGGATCACCGACAATCTGTGTGAGCGATTTTTTCAGCTTGTTAAGCGCCTGAAATTCGATCTGCCGCACACGTTCTTTTGAGACACCAAGGCGCTGACCGAGAGATTCCAACGTCACGCCTTCGTCCTGCAAACGCCGTTCACGGATGATCATCAGCTCACGCTCGTTCAACCCTTCCAAGGCCTGATCGATCCAGCGTTTATGCTGTTCGGTGTCACGGTTTTCCATGACTTCGTCTTCCGGCAAGGGACGGTCATCTGCCAATGTGTCCATCCATTCCGCATTGCCATCTTCGCCCATGACCGCATTCAGTGAGCGATCGCCATGGGTGAGACGGCTTTCCATGGACTCAACGTCTTTAACGTCGACGGAGAGACGTTCGGCGATAATCTGACGGTTTTCAGCGGACAGGTTTGCGCTGGTGTTGTCTTCGAGAAGAGCGCGCAGGCGGCGCAACTTGAAGAAAAGAGATTTCTGAGAGGCCGTCGTTCCCGTACGAACGATTGACCAATTCCGTAAAACGTAATCTTGGATGCAAGAGCGAATCCACCACGTCGCGTACGTGGAAAAACGCACGCCGCGTTCAGGATCGAACCGGGCCGCTGCCTGCATCAGGCCCACATTACCCTCTTGGACCAAATCCGCCATGGGGAGGCCGTAATTCCGGAATTTGCCCGCAACCGAAATCACCAGGCGCATATAGGCCAGCGTGAGCTGGTGAAGAGCCTTCTGGTCGCCCGCGTCACGCCACGCTCTGGCCAGTTCAACTTCGTGGTCTGCCTCTAGGAGAGGCTTCTTCATCGCCTCTTGGATAAAGCGACGATTGGCTTTCTGAGTTTCCGGTGTGTCGATATGGGCCATGTGCCACCTCTTGCTCTGGCACGGGGAAGCGGTTTGCTTCCCCGGTTCTCAAGAGGTTTTACGTTCGGCCAGCCCAATTGGATCAGTGTCGGCTAAGGCCAAGGCCTTATTTTCAATAGGTTTTAGCCACTATTGGGCGAACCTATAAAATTGGCGTAGGGGATTCCTTAGGCCGCTTCTTTCTCAAGGGCAGTTTCTACCCGGCGGATAGCTGCATCTTCGTCGATTTTCTCCACAGCAGCGACTTCGCGTGCCATCCGGTCAAGGGCTGCTTCGTAAAGCTGCCGTTCACTATATGACTGCTCAGGCTGCCCGCCGGCACGGTGAAGATCGCGCACCACTTCCGCAATGGACTGCAGATCTCCGGAATTGATCTTCGCCTCATATTCCTGCGCCCGGCGGCTCCACATGGTGCGCTTGATGCGGGCGCGGCCTTTGAGTGTTTTTAGGGCACTTTCGACCGTATCGGGGCTCGACAAGCGGCGCATTCCGACGCTTTTTGCCTTTGCGGTCGGCACGCGAAGGGTCATTTTCTCTTTTTCGAAATCAACGACAAACAACTCCAGCGTGGTTCCGGCGACTTCTTGCTCTTCCACATTGACGATTTTGCCAACGCCATGTGCCGGATACACGACAAAGTCGTTGGCCCGGAAATCAAGCTTCTTCGTAGTCTTTTTTGTCGCTTTTTTCACCATTTCTCGCTCTTTCGTCCAAGTTTCGATTGGTTTCTCTGCTTGCCGGGGCAAATGTGGCACCTTTAAAAAGGCCGACCGCGCCTGTCCCATCGGTCGACAGGTCAGCCCTTTGGCATCATTTGGTCCGTAAACCCACCCCTTAGCACTGCAGTTCTTATACGTTCTGATGGAGAGATATATTCCCCCATCACAGTGTCAATCGTGGTGCCTGATCGAATTTTCGCTTCTAAGCTGCAGTACCGGTGGTTTGCCGGCCGCCCTGTTTCGAACAGTTGGGAAGCAAAAAAGACGCACACGGTCGAACGACCAGCGGCGCCCCTAAAGCCCATTCATCTCCACGATGAATAATTATTATAACACAAAATGTGGCGGAAAAAAAGCGGGCGCCATTCCGCGTGCGGATCACACGGAATGACTGAAAAAACCTAGCGAAAAGAATAGGTTAACGAAATCGCCGGTGATAAATTTTTCGTTATGACCCCTGACCGGGATTGGTGCTGAAATACTTCTCGAACTTGCCTTCTTCGGTCTCGAAATCTTTGCTGTCAGCAGGCGGCTCACCTTTAACCGTAATGTTCGGCCATTTTTCCGAATACTCACGGTTAACCTCAAGCCATTTTTCAAGGCCCTCTTCCGTGTCCGGCTTAATCGCCTCCACCGGGCATTCAGGCTCGCAAACGCCGCAATCGATGCATTCATCAGGGTGGATGACGAGCATGTTCTCGCCTTCGTAGAAGCAGTCCACCGGGCACACTTCGACACAGTCCATGAATTTGCACTTAATGCAGGCATCGACAACGATGTAAGTCATATTTCCACTCCAATGAGCGCCGCCACCAGGCCCCTCTTAATTCGATTATTCTTAGTCTTCAATACCCAGCTTCTGCTTTACGCGGCGCAAGGCATCGCCCCGGTCGCGGTCAGACACATGGATCAGTCCTCCAACGCGGCGAAGCAGATTAGCTTCATAGTCATGAAGGATGCCATCGGCATAGACCACCTCCCACAACATTTCAATCAAATGTATGCGCTCTTCCTCCGTGAACGTGTCTTTTACCGCGTGGGTAAAACGAAAGAGCTGACTGGAACTGTCCTGCGCGGCGGACGCTTGCTCCATAAGGCCCGCCACTTCCTCATCCGATAGTTCGAAGCGCGACACCAGCAATTCTTTGACGGTCTGCTGCTCCGCTTCGCCAAAACCACCGTCCAGACACCCCGCCTCCACCAACAACGAAGCCGCCGCCAGTTGATGTTCTTCAAAGGAATGCCCTTCTGTTGCAGTTTCGCCCTTATCGAATGCAGAAAAAAGTTCCTTGATACGGTTCAGCATATGGCTGCGCTTTTCATCCCTTAAACAATAGTCACACGTGGTCTCGTCAGAGCCTATATGTCAGAAGGCCACCCATCGGCGTCAAGACGGGTCCTTCAGTTTCGTAAGCGCCCGGCGTTCCTTTTTGGTAGGCCGGCGGCCGGCACTGACGCCTCCGGCTTCCGTTTCAGGGGTTTCGGGCTTCTTAGGCGCCGGCGGGCTGAGGTCCTCGTAGAGCGTCCTCGCTTCGGGCGCTGGCCCTCGCCGTGTCCCAATCTCTAAAACCTTGATCACGCGGATATGCGGGCCAAGGGCAAAGGTGAGCACATCACCTTGGCCGACCATCTGATTGGCCTTGGTGATGCGCACGGCGTCTTCATCCTCTGACGTTTCCCGGCGGCGCCTAATCTTCCCGCTCTCAACAAACTTGGAAGCAAGGGAGCGCGTCTTCAAGAAGCGCGCATACCACAACCATTTGTCAATCCGGATGGAAGCTGCCGCTTCCGGCGCATTGTCCGGCGTCTTATCCAAAAACTATTTTCCCGCCTTTCCAGGGTCACGCAACGCCGCAAGGGCGGCAAAGGGGCTCGACGGATCGATTTCGCCCTTAGACCGGCGCGGACCCGCAGAGGCGACACGCGGCGTCCGTTTTTGCTGGCCACCAGACGGCCCGCCTTTGCGCCGCGATTTGTGCTTTTTACCTCCCGGCGCAGCAGAACGGTTTTCTTCATTAGTATTTTTGCGACGATTGCGCTGGCGGGGCGGCCGCCTTTGTTGATACTGCCAGATCTCGAGCGGCTCTGCCGCTTCTTCACCGTCCACTGTATGCGAACGTTTGCGGTATCCAAGGCTGCGCAATATGGCTTCGAATTCATCGCCGCTGCATCCGACCAAAGACATCATGTCGGCATTTGCTTCAAACGTTCCTGACGGCAATTTAGGCCCAGGGTTTTCCGGCACGGCACCTTCAGATGGGGGTGTCGTTTCAGACGGCGCCTCCTGTTGCTCCGCCGACGGAACAGTCTGTGCATCTTCTTGGGCGGGTTCTTCCGCATGAGCGGCAGAGTCTTGCACTTCATCAGCAGAGTTCAAAGGCTCCACACTTGGTGCTGCAGTCTCCGCCGAAACCGCCTCCGCTGAAGCGTCGGTCGCAGGCACGGCTTCCGCCACCTCCCCGCCATTGGGCAAGGCCGCCGTATCTTGAGTGCCTGCTGTGTTTTGTGGCTTGGGCTTTGAAGCTTCCCCGTCGCGGGCCGTGCGGATCAAACCAGCCAGGCGCTCCAGCATGTCAATACGAACACCGCGCACGCCGCATACTCGAAATCCGGCCGCCTCGTAAAAACCTTTGGGCACGTTTTTGTCCACTTGGATCGATGTAAGCCCGGGCCCTGGCGGCGGCGGAAGCGTTTGCAACAGAGGTGTTCCGTCTGCGGATGGCTCTTGAAAGACCGCCCACAGCAGTGCCTTCAAATGGGCAGGCGCCGGCTTTAGCAATGTGGGCAAATAGACACTGTATTCGCCGAACCGCACGCCCAACTGGCGCAGAGATGCCCGCAAGGTCTGGTCCAGCTCCTTGAGTTGCGCCGACGCTTCACGCCGGGGCGATCCACCCATCGCCTCCACAAGTTGGAACGCCAGCCCCCGTGCCGGCCCCGACAGATGATCCGCATCACGCAATGCCACCAATGGTGCAAGTTGCGTTTCGATGCGGGTCTTCACCCAGCCATCCAAACGTTTTTGGATACGTTCCACAGCTTGTGGCGGCACCAAATCGTCCACCAGCAATCGCACTTGCGGTGACAATGGATCCGCGCCCCGTCCAAGGGTGGCGATGGGGCTTCCTTCCCACCAAATTTTCCCGTGTTCGGTTAGCTGGATCGTTTCATCCGGCACATTACCCAGCCGGGCGGCCCGGGTGACGACTTCCGTATTCAGTGATTTGACCGCGGCGGCACGCAGTGTTTTCGCGCCGATCCCTGTATCCTCTGCAAGGGCACGCGGATCCGGCACGAACTTAAAGCCGCTAAGCTTCCCAGCATAAGCGCCTTCCACAAGAACGCTGCCGTCTTCTGCAATCTCTGACGACAAGTCTTCGTTTTGCTGAAGGCGTTTCATGAGCAGGCTTGTGCGCCGGTCAATAAATCTTTGCGTCAGGGCCTCATGAAGCGCGTCGGAGAGTTTGTCTTCGATTTCCCGCGTGCGGCCCTGCCATTCCTCTTGATCTTCCAGCCAACCACTACGGTTCGACACATAAGTCCATGTGCGAATGTGAGCGATGCGCGTTGCGATCATATCCAAGTCACCGTCGGTGTGGTCGAGACGCTGGATATGTCCGGACACCCAATCGGACGGCAAGCGGTTTTGATCCCCAATAAGGTGGTCGAATATGTTCGTCAGCAAGCGGACATGTTCGTCGACCGTGGTTTTCTGAAAATCCGGGATTTGGCAGACTTCCCAAAGCTGGCCGATGGCCGCCGGCGCCTTCGCCTTTTCCATTAAAGCCGAATTCTCGCTCATCATCTTCAAGGCGGTCAGATCGTCCGCCGCTCGGGCCCGAGACAAGCCGCGCGCCGGAGGGGTTTCTTCAAGGCTTTGAACCAATCGTTCGACACTTGAGAAATCCAGAATGGGATTGCGCCATTGCAATGTCCGTATGGGATCAAATCGGTGGTTTTCGATTTGCTCCACCAGTTCCGCATCGAAAGGTTCCACTTCGCCCGTCGGGCCGAAGGTGCCGTCATTTGTATGACGCCCGGCGCGGCCGGCAATCTGAGCAATTTCCGCTGGGCGCAAATCCCGGTGCCCGACCCCGTCGAACTTCTTGATACTGGCAAAGGCCACATGGTCGATATCCATGTTGAGTCCCATGCCGATGGCATCGGTAGCCACGATGAAGTCCACTTCGCCGGACTGGTACAGTGCCACTTGCGCATTGCGCGTCCTGGGCGAAAGGGCCCCCATCACCACAGCTGCCCCGCCCCTCTGGCGGCGAATGAGTTCGGCAATGCCGTAGACCGAGTCCGCGGAGAACGCCACAACCGCACTGCGCCGTGGCAAGCGGCTGATCTTCTTCGGCCCAATATAGGCAAGATCCGAATACCGTGAACGCGACGTAAAGGAAGCATCCGGAAGAAGTTGCTTTATCAGTGGACGAATGGTTTCGGCACCAAGAAGCAGCGTTTCTTCCGTGCCGCGAGCACGGAGCAACCTGTCTGTAAAAACATGTCCCCGTTCCGGATCCGCGCAAAGCTGAACTTCGTCAATGGCGAGAAACTCGGTTTCCACCTGCAGCGGCATGGCTTCCACCGTGCACACATAATAACGGGGATTTGCCGGGACGATTTTTTCTTCGCCGGTGATCAAGGCAACCGGCCCCGTCCCCACTTTCTCGCACACCCGGTCATAGATTTCGCGGGCCAGCAAACGCAAGGGAAGCCCGATCATGCCGGTATCGTGGCCCAGCATGCGCTCGACCGCAAAATGGGTTTTACCGGTGTTGGTGGGCCCCAGAACCGCCATCAATCGTCCGGGTGCTTCGTTCTTATAGGGAGCGGAAAGAGCTTGCGACGTCTTCTGCGAAGACGCGTCTCGACGGCTTTGTGTCATACAGTTTTTATGGCGATTTTTGCGGTGAATGTCGCTGGTAAATGAAAATCAATGAAGTGTTAAGGCTGCTTGTTAACACAGAGAACGAAGATGGGACATAGGGGGACCGAATCACTTACATCACCAAATTCGTCATTTGTTCACGCACAAAATGTAGTAGGAACGAAATGTTAGACAACAATACCCCCGTGGCCTGACGGAACGCAAGAGGGCATCCCACGAACAATCGCGTGAGCCAACAATGATCCGACAGCAGGGGGCAAAATGGCCGGAAGGAATAATCCTTGACCTTGGCGAGTTCCCCCCTTAAAAGTGCGCGCTTTCGAGGAAACCTCTGCGCCTTTGGTGCACCTACCGGTTTGGCCCTCGAAAGTTCGTCAATCCAATCTGAGGACAGTGAAATGGCACGCCGCTGCGAGCTCACCGGCAAAGGAGCAATGACAGGCAATAATGTCAGTCATGCGAATAACAAAACCAACCGTCGCTTCTTACCAAACCTGACCCAGACAACGCTGATCAGCGATACGCTGGACCGGTCCTTCAAGCTAAAGGTGAGCGCTTCCGCATTGCGCACGCTCGACCGCCGGGGCGGCCTGGATGCCTTCCTTCTAAAATCTCGCGACGAGAACCTGTCTGACCGGGCGTTGAAGATTAAGCGCGACATCCAGAAAGCAAAGACCGCAGCGGAAGCCTAAGCCTTCCGCAAAACGAAGACAACGTTTCACAGCGGCACAATTTTGTCCTGCAATGACACGAAACGTGGCTTGTCGTCTTCTCAGCTTCTCAAATCACTGATCCATCGCCAAAATTCCGCCGATTTCCAGCGTCATTTTCTAGGTTAACGAAACCTTTCGCGGTACGGGTTTTGCTGGCCTTGGTTTGTTTCCGACTTTTTTCATTAGGATGCAGACCGTGACCGAAGCCACCCAACGGCAAGATCGAAACAAAGAGACGTTCGTGGATTTGCTTTTTAACGGATTGCTGGTGGCCCGGCGCCTGATGCTGCCTATTGTCGGCATGTTGCTGGCCTTTGCGTTGGCATTTGACACAACCTCACAGCCGATCACCGTATTCGACGGTTTGTTTCCGCCGGAACCATGGTATTTGCAGCCTGGCCACTGGCTTACCACGGCCCATTTCATGGTGCCGGTGATCTTCTTCGCGTCAATGCTCACCAACCGTGCCTATGGCGCGGGTTACGCCATCGGACAACTTGTTCTGAGCTGGGCTGCCGTCGCCGCCTTGTTGGCGTTTCTATACCCTGTCCTCGATATGGCGCTACGCGCAACACCCATTCCATCCGGCCGGGTCCTTATTGCATTTCTGGCGGCGCTTTTTGTTTCGCAGATCGTAAACATCATCATCTTTGATCTGGTGCGTGGCAGGCCATGGTGGCGCGCGCCTCTGTATGCCGGGCTTTTTGCAAGTTTTGCATTCTGCATGGTCTATTACCCCGCCGCAAAGCTGGGCATTGCACCGTGGACCCACCAGATGACCGTAGACATCGCCGCAAAGGCGTTTATGTCCGTCTTGCTTCTGGTGCCTTATGCCCTGCTGCGTCCGTGGATCAGACCGCTTCCGGGATTTGGAGGGGCTTAATCCGTTTGCTCGGCGACCGGGGCGGCTTCTTCGGCTGGCTCTACTTCGGGAAGTGGCGTCACCTCAAACATGAGAAGAAGTGTGCGCTGTAACGGATTAAAATTATCGTCCGACACCATATAAATCAGTGTACGGCCATCTTCCGTCTGCCGTGCCGCAAGCCCTTCCATATTGTCGATGTTGTAAGATACGTCCATTTCCGCCAGCAGCGATCCAGAGATCGTGACTTCGTCCTCAGGCAGGCTCTGCCCAAGATCGCGCACTTGAATAATCGGCCCTGTGCGCGGCGAAAAATGGCGCTGAAGCAGCAAGAAGCGCCCATCCGGCAAACGGGTGAGATCCGTCGGGCGAAACGTTTTCCATGTTTCGAGGAAGAGCGGGCGCGACTGGCCCACCGTCAGCCGGTCTTTGTTCAGTTGCAGCATCCAGCCCATGGTGCGGCCGTCATCGTCCACTGTGCCCTCACTGATCGCGACCACCTGGTTTCCATCAATAACGAATAATGACTCGATACCTTGATTGTCCTCGATCGACCTCATATCGGTGGGGATTCGCAGATCGACGGGGCGCGCGGCAAACCCATTCTTGGATACATCATAGCGCCACAACCGATGCTGCCGTTCGAACGCGACAATCACTTGGCCTGGAAATGGTCCCGTCGGATCGATTTGTTCGACAGCTTCCGCATCCCCTTGCTTATTGACCAAGGGATCGCCCTTTTCATCCAGAATCGCGCCTATTGAAAGGCCGCTCACGCCGGACAACCGGCCATCCGTATACTCAAGCTTTCCCCGTACCCAATCCGCCTGATCGGACACACTCAAGAATTCCGCGCCGTCTTGACTGACGACCAACCCGGAAAGGCCGCCCAAACGGCGCTCCGAGGAAATAATCCGCACACCCCCACGATAGACGAGACCGCCCACTTCGCTGACCGGGTTTCCCTTACGCGCCGACAGCGGAATGGGCTTGAGATGCGCTTGAATATCGATAGGAGCGACGTTTTCAGCACATGCTGTCAGCGGCAGCGCAACCATGCTCATGGCCGGCAAGACGCTTAACATCCAACGGAGCAGAGACCCCTTGTGGGTGATCAATGTTTCGTTTCCTTTGCAGCGGCCCGCCGCAATTCGCGCATCGACAACCGGCTGAGGCCACCAGGCCCAGACGCCCCTGCCCCCGCCTGAGGCCCACCGCCACGGGTCGGCTTGCCGGGCGCCTCTTCATCGAACAGCTCGGCGAGTTTCTCAGTCATGGCGCCGCCCAATTGTTCCGCGTCGACAATTGTCACTGCCCGGCGGTAATACCGGGTCACATCATGCCCGATACCGATCGCAATCAGTTCGACCGGGGAGCGGGTTTCGATATATTCGATGACTTCCCGCAAATGTTTTTCGAGATAATTGCCGGCATTGATCGACAAGGTCGAATCGTCCACCGGCGCCCCGTCGGAAATGACCATAAGGATGCGCCGCTGTTCCGGCCTGCCGAGCAAACGGTTATGGGCCCAAGAGAGGGCTTCACCGTCGATGTTCTCTTTGAGCAGCCCCTCGCGCATCATCAAACCCAGATTGCGCCGTGCCCGGCGCCACGGCGCATCGGCGGACTTATAAATGATGTGCCGAAGGTCGTTCAGACGGCCCGGATTGGCGGGCTTGCCATCGCTGAGCCATTTCTCGCGCGACTGGCCGCCTTTCCAGGCCCGGGTGGTGAAGCCAAGGATTTCCACCTTCACCGAGCACCGTTCCAACGTGCGCGCCAAAATGTCGGCACACAGGGCTGCCACCGTGATGGGACGGCCCCGCATGGAGCCAGAATTGTCCAACAGCAAGGTCACTACAGTGTCCCGGAAGTCCGTGTCCTGCTCCATCTTGTAGGACAGTGGATGCATGGGATCGATGACCACGCGCGACAGGCGCGCTGCATCCAGCATGCCTTCTTCAAGATCGAATTCCCAAGCACGGTTCTGCTTTGCCATCAAACGCCGCTGAAGCCGGTTCGCAAGGCGGGACACAACGCCATGCATCTGTTGCAGCTGCTGATCTAAGTAAGCGCGCAGACGGCCCAATTCTTCAGCGTCGCACAAATCTTCTGCCGCGATGGTTTCGTCAAAGGCCGTCGTGAAGACCTTGTAATTGGGATGGCTCGACGCATCGCCGGACATATTGTTCGGCCGCCAGGGTTGCTTGCCCTCGCCACTGTCTTCGGGGTCGGCGTCCAGCATCTCTTCGTCGGACTGGACTTCCACTGCCTGCTCGTCGCCTTCATCCCCTTCACCTTCCGCCATCTCCACCTGTTCGCTGGAGGATGCTTCGGGCTGGGCGCCTTCGCCGCCTTCATCATTGGCTTCGGAATCCGCATCGGACTGATCTTCGTCCTCGTCCGCATCATCCATCTCGTCAGGGGTTTCGCCCAACTCGTCCGCCATGCCCAATTCGGAAATGATATTTCTTGTGAGCTGGGCAAATTCGGACTGGTCGTGAAGACACTTGCTCAGTTGAGCGAGGTCCTTGCCGGCTTTTTCTTCAACCGAATTGCGCCATTCATCCACAATGTGGCGGGTACATTCGGGGACCGGGCGACCCGTCAGATGCTCGCGCATCAACAGACCAACAATGTCGCTTAGCGGTGCTTCAGAGCGCTCACGCATGCGGGCGAACCCTTGCGACCGGCATCGCTCGTCGAGGGCAGCGTCCAAATTTTCGGCCATGCCCGACATGGCATTCGCGCCGATGGCTTCCACGCGGGCTTGTTCGGCGGCTTCGAAAATCGCACGTGCATTTTGCCCCACGGGGGACAGCGTCGCGTGAATGGCTTCGTCGTGATGAGCAAGCTTGAGGGCCTGGGCATCCGCATTACCGCGCACGCAAGCAACCTCATCGGCCGGAAGGTCCCGGGACGGCAGCGGCAGCCGCGACCGGTGCCCACGCAAGTTTGGGGCTTCAGCACCAAATGTGGTTACCAGCTCGTCATCGCCGGAAATGGCGCGCATGGTCATGGTGACCGCGCGTTTAAAGGATTCGACTGGTCCTTCGTTACTCACCAGGCGCTGTCCAATCCTTAGCTCATAACCACGTTGGCGGCTGATTCAGGCAGTTCTTCGCCAAAACAACGCTGATAGATTTCGGCAACGGTTGCCCGTTCCAGCTCATCGCATTTGTTAAGGAAGGTGACGCGGAAGCTAAAGCCGACGTCTCCGAAGATCTCCGCGTTTTCGGCCCATGTAAGAACGGTCCGCGGGCTCATCACCGTAGACAAATCACCATTGATGAATGCCGACCGGGTCAGGTCCGCCACATTTACCATCGCCGAGATTGTCTTACGACCTTCTTCGGTGTTGTAAGATTTCGTCTTGGCAAGGATGATATTCACTTCCTCGTCATGGGGCAGATAATTCAGCGTCGTGACCACATTCCAGCGGTCCATCTGGCCTTGGTTGATCTGCTGCGTACCGTGATAAAGGCCCGTCGTATCCCCCAAACCGATGGTGTTGGTGGTGGCAAACAGGCGGAATGCCGGATGCGGCCGTACCACACGATTTTGGTCGAGCAGGGTGAGCTTGCCGGATACTTCCAACACGCGCTGGATCACGAACATCACGTCCGGACGGCCCGCGTCATATTCGTCAAACACCAAGGCCGTCGGATGTTGAAGTGCCCATGGCAGAATGCCCTCACGGAATTCAGTCACCTGCTGGCCGTCCTTCAACACGATTGCATCTCTACCGACCAAATCGATCCGGCTGATATGGCTGTCCAGATTGATCCGGATGCAGGGCCAGTTGAGCCGTGAAGCCACCTGTTCGATATGCGTCGATTTACCCGTGCCGTGATAGCCCTGGATCATCACCCGGCGGTTATGTGCAAAACCAGCAATAATGGCGAGCGTCGTTTCCCGGTCAAACCGGTAATCTTCGTCGCGGTCCGGGACGTAGTCATTCGCCTCTGAGAAGGCCGGAACTTTCAAATCGGAGTCGATACCGAAGAGCTGCGCGACGGAAACCTCGATGTCGGGCTTGTCCAGCACGTCAGCATCGCTTTGCATAACCACCATGAATTCGTCTTTCTTTCAGCGGCACCCCCCGAGATGCAGCCGGGTGGACTGGTCGCCATTAACCTTATTTTTGATCAAGCGAAACCGCTGTTCTTGATTTGCTTGTAGGCGCGGATCACTTTCGCCAAGCGTTCTTCTGCGCCCCGGTCACCCCCATTAGCATCCGGGTGATAACGTTTGACCAATTCCTTATACCTTGCTGTTACCTCGTTCAAGGTTGCCCTGTCGTCAAGGTCTAGAACGGCAAGGGCGTCCGCAGTAATTTTCCCAACCTTAGGGCGGCGGGCGCCTTTTTCGGTTTCCACCTGCTCGCCGGGTCCGTCATCGATGATCGAAAAGGGATCGGTCATGCGCGCTTCTGCGGCACGGCCGCCGGAAACGTAGGGGTTTGAGCCCATTGGATAGGTCGGACGGTGCCCCGTTAGACCGTCTAGCAGAAAATCTTCGACCTGATCATCGGACATATTCCTGAAGAAATTCCAGTTGCGATTGTAATCACGCACGTGATCCACGCAGAACCAATAATATTCCCGCAAATTGTCGCGATTCTTTGGCGCCCGATACTCTCCAGGCTTATCGCAGCCCTTCACCGCACATTTGCGCTTGGCCTTTCGCGGCTCTTGCGCCGCCTTCGCCTTGCTTTTGCCACCCTTGGCAACGGGAATATCGAAAACAAATTTCTGCTCGTCTGACATTGTCACTCAAAACACTTTTGCGAGGTCGAAAAATAAAACGCATAAAGGTAAACCAAAGTGCTGCCCGCGTCCAAAGAAACCATCAGATTTTTGCGGCAAGCTCACATCAACTTTTCGGAGTTCCCATGGCTGTCATAGATCAAATTCGAGATAAGCTCACAGATCAGCTCAATCCGGAGAGGCTGGACCTTGAAGATGAGTCACATCGCCACGCGGGCCATGTGGGCGCGCGGCCGGAAGGCGAAACACATTTCAAAGTGACCATTGTAACCTCCGCCTTCGAAGGGCAATCGCGCGTGGCGCGCCATAAAATGGTTTACGACGTTTTGGCGGACGAACTGGCAGGCCCCGTTCATGCATTGGCATTGAAGACGCTTACACCAGGCGAAGATCAGTGAAGGTGACCGCTCAGCTTGAGTGCTTCACTTTGCACCAGTTGCGAACGCGGCGGTGAGATACGCAAAGCCATGATTTGGTTTCGCTGTCGCCGTAAGATCTCGAATTTAAATCCGTAGAACGTAAAGATCTGTCCAACGACGGGAATGGTTTGTGCCTCGTGAATCACCAAGCCCGCTATGGTCGTGGCTTCTTCATCGCTCAGCGCCCATTCCATTGCCCTGTTCAGATCGCGCACCGGCACACTGCCGTCCACGATGATAGACCCATCCGCCTGCGGACGAAGTCCAGAGATGTGCAGATCATGCTCGTCGGAGATATCGCCGACGATTTCTTCCAAAATGTCTTCCAGCGTCACGAGACCGCGCAAGGCGCCATATTCGTCGACCACAAGGGCCAGGTGCCCACGTTGGCCGAGAAATGCATCCAGCTGTTCCCGCAACGAGGTGGTTTCGGGTACGAACCACGCCTTTGATGCGATCGTTTTGATATCCAGATTGTCGGCATCCCAACCGGCGGTGCTAAGAGCCCTTAGAATGTCGCGGGCATGAAGCACGCCGATAATGTTTTCCGGGTCGTCTTGCCAGATGGGAATGCGGGTGTGAGGACTTTTCAATATTTGAGAGATGATGACACTGGACGGCTGGTCGGCATCGATCATGGCCATATTCTTCCGGTGGACCATCACGTCACCCACCTCAAGCTCATGAAGATCAAGAACGCCCCCCAAACGGTCGCGGTCTTCCCGGAACACAGCGCCTTCCTGGTGGTGAAGGTCGATGGCCCCGCGCAGTTCTTCATGAGCCGACAAAACACTTTCCGTATTGCTGACGTCGAGGCCAGCGATGAGCAATGTACGCCGGACAATCCATTGAACGAAACCGACGATAGGCGCCAAAACAAACACCAATATGCGCAACAATGGCGCCACGATGATGGCGACGCGATCGGTGTTCGTGATCGCGACTGTTTTTGGAAGTACTTCGGCAAAAATCAAAACCAACGCGGTCATGACCAGCGTTGCATAGAGCACGCCACCTTCTTCGAACATGGTTGCGAACAAGCCGCCCACCAAAATCGATGCGAAAATGTTGACCAGATTGTTGCCCAAAAGAATGGCGCCGATCAGGCGCTCTTTTTCTTCGGTCAACCGGTTCACGATGCGTGCCCCGGAAATGCCCTCGGTTTCAAAGCGGTGCATTCGGGCACGTGATGCGGCAGTAACCGCCGTTTCGGACCCCGAAAAGAACGCCGAACAAATGAGCAAACAGAAGACGGCAAAAATAGTCAGTACGGGATCCATTAGTGTTTTTCCAACTGATCTTTCAGAAATGATTCCACATGGTCGAGTGGTACGTCAGGCTCGATAAAAGCATGCCCGATGCCTTTCGCCAGAATGAATGTGGGTTTGCCGCCGACGGATTTCTTATCGTGCAGCATTGCTTCCGCCAGAACGCGGGCCTCCGGAAGCGGTGCAATCGCCGTGGAGACATCCCACAGGAGCTCCCGGTCTTTCAGATGGGTCAAAAGACGATCCGCATCATCCTGCGAACAAACATTGCGGCGAACGGAATATTGAAAGGCCAAGTTCATGCCTATCGCCACGGCTTCTCCGTGAAGCAGATCGCCGTCAAATCCGGCCACCACCTCCAGCGCATGGGCGAAAGTGTGCCCCAAATTCAAAAGCGCGCGAACGCCACCTTCTCGTTCGTCCTGCGCAACGATACCGGCCTTCGCGCGGCAGGAAACGGCAATCGCATGACGCCGCGCCGCAGCTTCGCCAGCAAGTAAGTCGGCACCGTTCTTTTCGAGCCAGCCAAAGAACCCCTCATCATTGATGAGCCCATATTTCACGACTTCGGCGTAGCCTGCTTTGACTTCGCGCTCCGGCAGCGTATCCAGCACATCCGTGTCTATCAGAACCAATCGGGGCTGATAGAACGTGCCGACCAGATTCTTGCCGTGTTTGGTATCGATCGCCGTTTTTCCGCCAACGGATGAATCGACTTGTGCCAGCAAGGTGGTTGGGATCTGGACGAAATCGACCCCCCGCCGCAAAACGCTGGCCGCAAACCCTGCCAGATCACCGATCACGCCGCCACCAAACGCAACGATCAGGTCGGACCTTTCGATCTTGGCATCCAACAATTCTTCCAACAGTGTTCCGAAAAACCCGAAAGACTTCGTCTGCTCCCCCGGTGGCAGTACGATTTCCACCACCTCAATGCCCGCTGCCGCCAATGACTGGCGCAGCTTAGGTAAGTGAAATTTGGCTACATTGTTATCTGTGACCACCGCGGCTTTACTCACGGGGCGGACCGCAAGAATTTTTTCCGCTGCCTGAGACAGCAATCCTTGCCCGATAAGAATGTCGTAAGAACGGTCGCCCAGATCAACGGACACCGTTTCTTGAGGAGTTAAACTTTGGTCGTTTGTCACGTGTTCGGGTCAGCGTTCCTTCAACGCATCAATGATCTTGGACACCACGGCTTCGTGCGGTCCGTGGCCACTATCCACAATAATGTCTGCTTCCGCGTAAACGGGATAACGCTCTTCCATCAAGCGCTCCATCACTTTGCGCGGGTCGTCCTGTTGCAGCAAGGGCCGATTTGGCCGCCGGGACACCCGTTCCATCAGCAAGTCGAGTTCCGCCCGCAGCCAGATCGAGGTGCCCGTCTCTTTTATTTTCTGGCGCGTTTCGGGGTCCATATAGGCCCCGCCCCCGGTTGAGAGCACGCAAACCGGCCCTTCGAGAAGCCTGGAAATCACCTTTCGCTCGCCTTCACGAAACGCATCTTCGCCATGACGCTCGAAAATTTCGCTGATGGTACAGCCGGCAGCTGCTTCAATTTCCTGGTCCGCATCCGCAAAAGGCAGTTCAAGGGCTGCTGCCAAGCGGCGCCCGACCGTGGTCTTGCCAGCCCCCATCAACCCAACCAAAACAAGCGACTTCTCAATCATTCTATTCACAGAGCCCCAGATCACCGTTGGCGCACAACCCGCACCCGGCGATCCGGTGGATTTACCACGTCCCGCGCACTTCTCAGCCAAAAAGTATACGATTTGTTCTCAATTCAGCCGTATTTAACTTTTATCAACCAAACGATAACCCCCTTAGAAGGAAAATTCGCGGGCGATTCGCAGAAATGACTGGGCTTCGCACTTCGAATTTGAATGGTCGGGTTTTGAAGAAGGTAGAGCTGAAATGACGATACTTCGTGTGATGGGCGCGGTTGTATTGCTGTTTGCCGGAGTTGCAGGTGGCCTGCTGGTCTATGCGCAAAGCATCGAAGCCCCGGTGGCGCCGGTGGAAATCGAGCTCGATACATCACGATTCCCCCGATAAACGAGGCGCATTCCGATGAGGACGAAGTTAGTTTTTGCCGCCGCTTGGATTGCCGCCGCCCTTGCGGGGCCAGGTTTCGCCATCGCACAAGATGCGCAAGATCCGAACAAACGGCGGGTTACAGGCCCGCCGGTTGGTATTGTGCCAGCCCCCGGGCAGGCCCCCAGTTCGTCACCCAATGAACCGCTGAATCCGTTTTCGACAAACCCCCAGATTAAATCGATAGAGGCCCGGCCCGGCCTCAATGACGGCGGCGTTACCGTCGGCACCTTAGGCACGGCAGACCTATCCACCGTGACGCCAGAGGTGGAGCTGGACAACGCCCTGCCGCGCAGCCTTTGGCAGGGATCAGACCTTCCGCGCGTCATCGGCCTGTTCCAACAGATCCCGCCGCGCACCATGTCGGCGGCCATGAACGATTTGAAACGGCGGCTGCTGCTCTCCAGTGTGAACCCGCCCGAGGGTAAATCCCCCGGCAAGAGCCTGTTGGGCGTACGTGTAAAGCAGCTTTATCTGGCCGGTAAACTCGAGGACGTAGTCGCCCTCACGGACGGTATTCCCAAAACCGTCACCGACGAAGAAATCATGAAATACCGGGTCGATGCCCTTTTGCTGCTTGGCCGGACGGACCCGGCATGTGAGACAGCGACCCGCATTCGCTTGGTGGGCAAAAGCCCTTTTTGGGGCAAAGCCGGGGCCTTTTGTCAGCTTCACAGCGGCAATGAGTCCGCAGCCGGTCTGACCACGGACTTCCTTCGTGAGAAGGAAGCAGATGACAAGTTCTTCTTTACCGTGATGGATTTGGCCCTTGGATATCTGGACGAGCTGCCAAATGATCTGCTGGCGGATAATGCACTGGATGTTGCCCTGTTGCGGGCCGTCGAAGTGGACCCAATTGGATATATCGATCCTCTAAGGATGACGCCTCCGTTCTTGGCGGCCTTTGCCAATTCACCATCAGGCACTTTTGAGCAACGGCTCGTGCTTGGTGAGATGGCAGCGCAGATCGGCGCGATCTCAAGCCGTCAGCTTGAGCGCCTTTACGCTCTATATCCTTTTGAAGCTGCCGACCTTGCCAATGCCAAAACCGACTGGTCAGCCAAACCGCCAAGCATCGGTCAAGCCTTGCTGTATCAGGCGATTGGCGCAACGCCGAATGTGGATCAGCGGATTGAACTTCTCGCTACCGCCTGGCGCTTAGGCGAAGAACAAGGGCAATACCCTGTCACCGCGCGGGTTCTACAACGCTTTGCAGATCAGATCGCGCCGGACATTGTTCTGGCATGGGCCGCCGGCGGGTTTCTGAAAGCCAACCTTACCGTCGGAAACGCGGAGACAGCATTCGCCTGGTACGAGCTGGTGGATGTGCGATCAGCTCGGGCTGGCGTCACCAACACTCAGAACATTTTGTTACTCAAGCCTGACCTTTGGATCGCCAAACCGACGGAACGCCTGCCCTGGCGCAAACGCGATGTGGAAGAACTGCATCAAATCGCTTGGGCCGTAGAACAGAAGAAACTTGGAACAGTCCGTAAGTTCAAACACAAGCTCGGCATGCTGGAAGCTCTCGGATACAGCATCCCGGATACGGTCCTTTCGGACAAAGGCCAGGCGGCGTTTGAAGACACCGCACCACCCCCGCCCAGCCTGCCTTATCTGGTACGCGCGGCCCAGGACAACAAAATGGGAGAAACAGCTCTCTTGTCGCTCATTGCGTTAGGTCCTGAAGGCCCGGGGGCTGCGTCGCCCACAACTATGAAAGAAGTGATCAAAGCGCTGTCTTCCGTGGGGCTCATTCAGGACGCCAGGGCAATAGCGCTGGAAGCCAGCCTTTCGCCAATTGGTCCTGCCGCCGAACGCGCTGGGGAATGACGAACGTCGTCGAGATTGAATCCTTTTTGGAGATGCTGGCGAGCGAACGCGGCGTCTCCAGCAATACGATCAGCGCTTACCGGCGCGATCTGTTGGATTTCGCAGGCTTTATCGGGCGAGGCACTGCTCTTTCCCAAGCGTCGCGTACCGATGTCGAAACCTACCTCCAATCCCTATCCGACGCAGGCTTAAGCGCCAGCACCGCGCAACGCCGGCTGTCCGGTCTGCGGCAATTCTTTCAGTTCTTGGTGTCCGACCAACGGAGAACGGACAACCCCACCAGTATCGTCGAGGGCCCCAAGAAAGGCCGCTCCCTGCCGAAGCTGTTAAGCGAGGAAGACGTAACGAAACTCTTGTCCGCGGCAAGCAAACAACCAGGCCCGGAGGGTGTACGGATCACCTGCTTGTTGGAAGTGCTCTACGCATCCGGCTTGCGCGTTTCGGAACTGGTGGGCTTGCCCCTGTCGGCCGTGCGCCGCCAAGACCGGATCATTTTCGTGACCGGCAAAGGCGGGCGCGAACGTATGGTCCCTCTAAGCCCCACCGCCTTGTCGGCCATAGAGAATTACCTAACGGTTCGTCCACAATTCGTCGAAAAAGCAGGCTTGTCTAAGAGCAAGAGGCCTGTGGAATATTGGCTTTTCCCGTCGCGCGGTGCGCAAGGGCATCTCACCCGGCAGCGCTTCGCACAGCAACTTAAGGATCTCGCCATGAAGGCGGGCATTGATCCTGCGGCCCTGTCACCGCACACGCTTCGCCACGCGTTTGCCACCCATCTTTTATCTCACGGCGCGGACTTGCGCAGTGTACAGAAAATGCTTGGGCATGCGGACATTTCCACGACCCAGATCTACACACATATCCAGGAACAGCGCCTCAACCAGCTTGTGAAAGAAAACCACCCTCTGGCCAAGAAGACGGCCTAACTTGGTTTTGGCAGCAGAAACTTTCTAAGTTTTTCCGGGTTTCGCACAAGCTGTATGCTGACGATCTTTCCGTCCGCCACGTCAAAACTTGCCGTCATGTGCACGGTATTACCTTCATAAAAGACGTATCCCGGGAAACCGTTGATCATCCGTTCTTCGCCCCAAAAATCTTCCGGCATCTTATTGGCGATACCAACGAAGAAACGGGCAACCTTGTCTTTGCCGTGAATAACGTTAAGCGCTGCCTTGGCTTGACCGCCCCCGTCCGACCAAAGCGCGATATCATCGGCAAACAATTGAAGAAGGCTTGTCATGTCGAGAGACTGAGAGGCTTTGAGAAAGCTGTCGATCAGCCGCTCATGATCTTTCTTGTCCGTGCTAAACCGTGGCCGTTCTTCACGCAGGCGCGCGCGGGCACGAGAGACAAGCTGGCGGCACGCCGGTTCCGATTTGCTCAGAATGCCGCCTATTTCCGCATAGTCGTAGTCGAAAGCATCCCGCAGCAGAAAAGCTGCCCGTTCTTCCGGTGCCAAACGTTCCAGGATCAACATGAAAGCCATGGAGATGTTGTCCGCCTTTTCCAAGATTTCAAAGGGGCCGTTTTCGTCGACCGCAACAGGCTCGGGCAGCCAGGGACCGGTATAAGCCTCGCGGCGCACGCGTGCTGACCGCAACTCGTCAATGCAAAGTCTGCATAAGACGGTGGTGAGCCAGCCCTTGGGATTTGAAATGTCGTCGCGGTCCGCGCGGTGCCAGCGAAGAAACGTTTCCTGGACCGCGTCTTCCGCCTCGCTCAAGGCGCCCAGCATGCGATAGGCAACGCCCATCAGATGTGGGCGTGCTTCCTCGAAAACCGTTGTTGCAGACGCGCTGGTCATGCCGCCTCAAGATGACGGCGTGGGCTGATCGACTGCCCTTCGAGGTCCACCAGCTGACACGCCTCGCCATATCCAAGCGCCCGCTTTACGGTAGGAAAAACCCGAACGGCAGCAACTGCAAAAGCCAAATCGATCAACCCCTGTTCACCCCAGGCTCGAATGATCGCTTCCCGTGCCTGGCCGTCATCCGCTTTCTTCCGGGCAATGGCACCTGCGAACCTGAACACAGTGGCTTCCATTTCATCCATTTTCGACACATCTCTTTCAATCGCCGCCTTGATCAGTGCCTGATCGATGCCGTCATTGACGGCATAGTTTACGACGGTTTGAAAACACGGCCCACAGTCTGCTTCTGCAATAGCGGCAAGGCGCGCCAGATGATGGAGGCGCAATGGTAAGGCCTGCCGATGGGTCGACATTGGTGTGAAAAGCCCAAACACAAAAAACGATTTCGCAGAAACCCGTGCGATGTCGCGCAGCCAATCGGCGTTCTCCCCCGTTTTCTTTTCGCCATCGTCTATTAGGTAATTCATCAATCTTTTCAACATGTTACCAGTCCTCGCAGTTGGCCGCACAAGACCAGCGGGCTGAAGGTCCATTTCTTGGTCAGGTGCTCTCTACAGGAATGACGGTGGCGTCATGCAATTTGTGACAAAACCGGCCCTAGTTTTGTTGACAGAGGCCCCCCAGCGGGCCAGTGTGCGGCGACTCAGGGGCATACGGTATCGTGGCGTTTTCGATCATTTTGGGGGTCCGGCGAAATGTCTGGGACCAACCATGAAAGCCACTGGGCCGTAACGGATGCGCGATTGATAGGCCAAAAGAACCATGAAAGAACCGACGCCAAAATCGACCGGCCATGTTTATCTCGATTTTGAGAAACCGATCTCGGAGCTAGAGGGCAAGGCACACGAGCTGCGCCAAATGGCAGCCGATGGCGGTGGCGACCAGGTTCTCCTCAATGAGGCCGCAAAGCAGGAGGCGAAGGCCCAGCAATTGCTGAAGGATACCTACGCCAAACTGACCCCGTGGCAAAAAACACAAGTCGCCCGGCATCCGAACCGTCCGCACTTTGTAGATTACATGGGTGAACTGGTTGAAGACTTCACCAACATGGCGGGCGACCGCGCTTTCGGGGAAGACGAAGCGGTCATGGCCGGGCTCGGACGCTTCCGTGGACAGACCATCGCCTTTATCGGCCATGAAAAAGGGTCGGACACGCAAAGCCGCATTCGTCACAATTTCGGCATGGGCCGGCCCGAAGGCTATCGCAAAGCCGTACGCATCATGGAACTGGCGGACCGGTTCAAGTTTCCTGTGGTGACCATGATCGATACGGCAGGCGCCTATCCTGGTCTTGCGGGCGAAGAGCGCGGCCAAGCCGAAGCCATCGCCCGGTCCACGGATCTCTGCCTGCAAATTGGCGTGCCTCTGATCACGATCTTCATGGGCGAAGGCATGTCGGGTGGCGCCATTGCCTTTGCCACGGCGAACCACATCATCATGCTGGAACATTCCACATATGCAGTGATCTCGCCGGAAGGCTGTGCTTCGATTTTGTTCCGCAGCTCGGACAAAGCAAAAGACGCGGCCGCAGCCATGAAGATCACAGCGCAAGACCTGAAATCACTTAGCGTGATTGATGAGATTTTGGACGAGCCGGTCGGCGGTGCGCATCGGGATCCGAAACAGACGATCGCCAAAACAGGCGACGCACTAGAAGCCGCCTTAAACAGCCTTTCCGGATTGTCCGCGGACGAACTGCGCCGTCAGCGCCGCGAGAAGTTCCTGAAGATGGGCCGTGAAGGCCTGGCGTAAGGCATTCCCTGGAACCACTATCCGGCTCTTAAATACAATCGTCATCACGAGGAGCCCTTTGGGCGACGAAGTGATCCAGAGCAACAAGGACTGAGCAAATGGCCCTGGATTGCTTCGTCGCTTTGTCTTTTGCCGCAACACCTGCCCACTCCCCCGTCCCAACCACCCCAAGGGTACCCTCGCACAGGTGGTTGGGACGGGGGAGTGGGCAGGCATGGCAATACAAAGAATGCGCCTTCGCAATGACGTTTTGCAGACTTGTTCCGCGCAAACATCAACTCGCTGCGAAACCCTTGAATTCCGTCTCGATACGGTGAATGTCCTGGATAACATCCGGCGGCAGCGCGCCTGGCCTGTCATAAGACGCACTGTCGGAAACGATATCCGTAAATCCGCCAAACCGTTCAGCGATGGCCGCCTCAATTTCATCGTGACGCCCAATGGCCGCAAACAAACGCACCACATCGTCTGAAACTTCACCGGCCATGGCATCCCACTGGTTTGTCTTGGACATGTGATTAAGCTTGGCCCCCAGTTCTTCAAGCCCATGCTGTTCGAACACCGGCCAATAGGCCCGCGTAGATCCGTAAAACGCAACGCGCGCCCGGACCCAATCAACCAGTTTGGCCACCTCTTCATCCGTTGCACCCGTTGCCACAAACCCGCCACCGCTCACTTGGAAGGTCTCGCGGGTGCGGCCGGCTTTCAGAAGCCCTTTGTTCAATTCAGGCCAAATGACATTTTCAAAATATTTCCGTGTACAGAATCCATGGAGACGCACGCCATCGCAGAGTTCACCGGCAGCACGCAGCATGGCCGGCCCCACCGCGGCAATGGTGATCGGCGGTGTATCGTAGGGCATCTCTTCCGGCGTGAAGTTGGGCGTCATAAGCGTGAAGCGATAGTGTTCGCCTTCAAAGTTGAGCGGCTCCCCCGTCTTCCAGGTGCGCCAGATAGCCCGAAGCGATTGCACATATTCCCGCATGCGCGGCGCGGGCGCCGACCAGGGCACACTGAACCGGCGTTCATTGTGTCCCTTCACCTGACTGCCAATACCCAGCACAAAACGTCCCTGGCTCGCCACCTGCAGATCCCAAGACATATTGGCGGTGGACATGGGACTTCGCGCAAAAGCGATCGCTATGCTGGTCGACAGGTTCAGTTTGCTGCTGTTTACCGACGCGACAGCCAATGGCAGAAAGGGATCGTGCCGGTTTTCCTGAGTGGAAATGCCATCATAACCAGCGGCTTCGATGCGCCGCGTTTCGTCCGGCACCTTTTGCAAATCGCTTTGAACGAGCGTCGTGTGCACCTGCATAACCAAGACCTCCCAATGCTGAGTTTCTATGGCCGAAAAAAACTCGGCACCCGATCCATTAGATCCGTTTGAGCCCATTTCGCGGTGAATGGCAAATTCCCGCTGACGCTTATCGCCGTTGCCTAGACGCCCAATGCAATCGCCTGATTGATTTTTCTGCCCGTGTTCACGGCGTGATAGGTGGGAAATGGAGACCGCTGCGACACATCAATATCGCGCTTAAGCCACGCCCGTTCCTCCAGAACGCCCAGCGACTTGGACAAAGCGCGGTCTGTTATTGGACCCAGACCGTTTTTGATCGCGGAGAAGCGTTTCGGCGTTTCCGTAACGGCAAGAATGGGGACAGCCCAGTTTCGCTTTATGACAGCAAAGCCGTCGTCATCGGGCACGATGTTCACAATCCTGCCTGCCATCGCCGCGGCCACCCTGCCTTTTGGGGTCAGGCGGAATTCCGGCCGCAATGGATGGCCATGGCCGGGGTTTCTTTCCAACAGCTCAAGCTGAAGCAGATGACCAAGGCTGGCCGCAAAAGAACTCCGGCTTGCGCTGGTCGCCGCGATCAACGGCGCTTGACGCCCAGGAATGCCGGAATCCAACAGCGCCAGAATTTTCAATGACCAAGCTTTGGATGTGAGGTTGACAAGCAGCTCGATATTCATGAAATATAGTTACTATAATTTTGCTACATAGGGAAGCATCATGCCGGTCGTTTCGTTGGACAACACAATCACATTGGCTCTTTCTGTTCGGGACCGGCATGCAAGTGCTGCATGGTACGAGAAAAATCTCGGCTTCCAATTGCTGGCCCATATAGACGAGGCTGGCTGGAGCGAAATGCTAACCAAGACGGACGGCGTTACGCTCGGATTGGGGGAGCAGTCAGAACCCGCACCCGGCAACTCTGTTCCTGTCTTTGGCGTGGCGGACATCGCGGTTGCGCGCGCGGCCTTGGAAGGTGCGGGCGTGAAATTTGACGGGGAAACCGAAACCATCGAGGGCATGGTCAGCACGGCAACATTTTACGATCCGGACGGCAATGCCCTCATGTTGGCGCAAGATCTTTCAAAATAGTCCAGGCTTCAGAGACCGACGCAGCGTTTTCCGCGCCGAGCGTACGGGCAGATTATGCCGCAAGCCGCTCCGCAATAACCTCCAGCACAATACCATTGACGCCCATACCACCATGGCTGCTGGACACTTCCACATGTTCCACATTCGGGTTGTGGTCATCAATGCAGGCTTGCCACGCGACGACACCGTCGGAGCGGCTATAGATCGCGGTGATGGGCGTGTTAATCAGCACACGATTCCGTTGCTTAATGATCTCTTCTATGTGGTCGGCATTTTGTCCCGTCAGCATACGGAAAAGCGACGAGATCGTGGTGTATTTCGGCCCGCCCACCACGGGTGATCCAAGCGTAATAATTCGATCGACAAGATACGGACGTTCACGTGCGATTTCTCGGGAAATGACGCCGCCAAGGCTTTGCCCGACCAATCGCACGGATTGGCCGGTATCGGCCATAATGTCTTCAAGCTGATCGATCACGGTCGAGGCGAGTTTGCGCACACCCCCGCGATTGAACCCCAGGCCCCAGCCCGTGACGTCATATCCCAGATAATCAAGATAAGCGCGGATGACCCAAGTGGATGCATCGTCGGCCAAATATCCCGGCAGAACCATGACAGGTTCCCCCTCTCCGCGCGGCGCACTGTTGAGATTGATGGCCCGCAATGGAAGAGAGGCAAAGTCGAACGGCAGTCGCATTTCCCGGAACAGATTGAGAGGATTCGGTTCTTTCAGATCGCTCATCCGTACACCACGAGAAAGAATCAGGGGCCGTATAATCTTTGAACGACACTAACAGAAAAACCCTCTAAGAATGTGTTACAAAATTACATCTTAGAACGCTCTATTTTCACGCGGATTTCCCGGACCCAAAGATGATCATATTACAGAGCTTAGCCAGCATTGCGGTCTTTGTCGGCATCGCCGTTCTGCTATCGGAAAACCGCCGCGCGATTCATTGGCCACTTATCGGGCGCGCCTTTGCTCTGCAATTCGCCGTCGCTCTTTTTGTTCTTTACGTTCCGTTCGGCCAGACACTTCTTGGGGGCATGGCTGATAGCATTAGATCGGTCATTGCCAGCGGCGAGGCCGGCAGCACCTTTGTCTTCGGAAATCTGGTCAGCGACGAGACCGGATTTATTTTCGCCTTCCGTGTACTGCCCGTTATTGTCTTTATCTCTACACTGATCGCACTGCTTTACTATTTCGGGATCATGCAACTGGTGATCTTGTATATCGGGGGCGCGCTCCGCCGCGTCATCGGCACAAGCCACGCGGAATCGGTCACCGCGGCCGCGAACATCTTCATCGCACACACGGATGCGGCCATGCTGATCCGACCCTACCTGCCCAAGATCACACGCTCCGAATTATTCGCCCTCATCTGCGCCGGGATGAGCACCATTGCGGGCGCGGTGCTTGCAGGCGTCGCAGGGCTTGGCGTTGAGATCAAATATCTGATTGCCGCATGCTTCATGTCCGCGCCGGGCAGCCTGATGATGGCGAAAATCATGCTGCCGGAAACCGGCAAACCCAATGTCACTTTCACACAGATCTCTTACGACGAAGATCGCCCGCCGATAAACGTAATCGACGCCGCGGCCGGCGGCGCCTTGCTTGGATTACGCGTCGCTGTCGCCGTGGGTGCCTTGCTGGTTGCCTTCATTGGCCTCATCGCGCTTAGCAACGTGATTCTCGGCACTATTGGCGGCTGGGTCGGCTTTCCGGACCTGACCATTCAATATCTGCTTGGTGTTCTTTTGATGCCGATCGCCTTGTTGATGGGGGTCCCATGGGAAGAAGCCATTCAGGTGGCCGGTTTGATCGGACAAAAAATCGTCTTGAACGAATTCGTCGCCTATGTGGGGTATATCGATCTCGCTCCCACACTTTCCGAACACGCGCAGATCATTGCAACGTTTTCGCTTTGCGGTTTTGCCAACCTTTCTTCAATTGCCATGGTCCTTGGCACCATCGAAAGCATCGCGCCGAACCGCCGTTCGGAAGCTGCCCAGCTAGGTCTCAAGGCTGTCATCGCGGGAACCCTGGTGAACCTGACAAATGCCGCCTTGGCGGGCCTGTTGCTTGCGATATGATACGCATGAGAGACCAACAACAAAAACCGAAGGCACGCTATGGCCACCATCCATTTTAATGCGCCGGACGGCGCCTTTGCCGACACTGTTCTTTTTCCCGGCGACCCGTTGCGCGCGAAATATATCGCAGAGCGGTTTTTGGAGGGGGCGGAGGAAATCTCAAATGTCCGGAACATGTTGGCCTTTACCGGCGACTTCAATGGACACCGCGTATCCGTCAGCGGCAGCGGCATGGGCATCCCGTCAGCGTCGATCTACGCCAAGGAGCTGATCACGGATTACGGTGTGAAGAAGATCATCCGTGTGGGAAGTTGCGGCGCTGTACGGAAAGACGTGAAGATGAGGGACGTGATCATCGCCGTCGGCGCGGGCACGGATTCAAACGTGAATCGCCTGCGCTTCGACAATTATGATTTCCCCGCATTAGCGGATTTTGACCTTGTGGAACGAGCCGTTACCGCTGCCCGCAGTTCCGGCGCCCCTTACCATGTTGGCCCCATATTTTCGTCAGACCTGTTCTACCACCCCAAGGAAAACGTATTCGACTTGCTTGAGAAGTATGGGTTTCTTGGCGTGGAAATGGAGGCGGCGGGCCTCTATGGCGTAGCCGCCGAATTCGGCGCCCGGGCATTGGCGATTTGCACTGTAAGCGACCACATCAAAAGCGGCGGCGCTCTCACGCCGGAAGAACGTCAGGAATCATTCGATCAAATGATCTCGATTGCTCTGCAGGCCGCGCTCTAAAACAAAGGGCGCCTTTGTCTTTGGTGCCTTGCCGTCCCGCTCCCCCTTCCCAACCACCCGACAAGGATACCCTAGGGGTGGTTGGCCAATGTTAGTCTCTGGGGGAGCGGGACGGCTAAGTCAAATCAACCAGACGTCAGTCAACGTAACCAACGACGAACTCGCTGCCTTCCACAATGTATGCGGACCCATCGGGGTTGTAACAAATGGTGCAGCCCTTCTTCACATAACGGCCGCGAACTTTTTCGGTCTTGTAGACCACATGGCAGTTATCGCCACCGGCATTAGCTTTCTGATAACCGCCATGGCCCTTGTGATATCCGCCTTTGCCTTTGTGATAGCCACCCTTGCTTTTGTAGTAGCCATCATCTTCGTAATAATCGTCGTCGTGTTTCTTCTTCTTGTTGGCTTGGCTCGCGATGATCGCCACGGCGGCAATGCCGCCAATGATCGCAAACGGTACCCAATCCTTGTTCTTCTTCCGCTTGTGATACTTGCCGTGCCCGTGGCCGTGACCCTTGTGGTACCCGCCTTTGCCATGGCCTTTGTGATAGCCGCCGCTCTTATGGTAGCCACCACCCCCTTTGTGATAATCGCCGGCAACTGCCGGTACGACCGTCGTCGCCGTCATGAAGGCGAACGCCGTAAGCAACGCAACCCCTGCTTTCCCAAGTGACATGGGCTTTCTCCAAGTTTGAACCCTCTAGAGCGCGATCAGGTTAAGTGGACTCCGGTTAACCGTCCGGTCGCGCGTCAAACGGTTAGGAGCGAGAAGGCTAGGTGCCCCAGACTGAATGCAACCTGAACAGAAAAAGTGCGGGAAAGCTTGGATCGCCGCCTCAGTAGGCGGAATGTTTAATTGGCGGTTGCGTGGTCGTTCATCAGCCGCAACCTTTGCGTCAAGGTGCGCATAACATTGAGCGCGAAATACGGAACTTCATCGACCATGATCAGAAACTCGCGCTCGCGCAGGACAGAAAGCGTGCAGTCCGATTTAGCCTTCGCCGTCGCACTGCGTGGGGCATGGTCAATCAGCGCCATCTCGCCAAAAATATCGGAAGGGCCCAGCTGTTCCAGCACGGCACCGTGAAATTCGATTTCTACTTCGCCGTCACGAATGACAAAAAGACAATCGCCCGCATCACCTTCCGCAAATATGGTATCGCCTGCGCGAAAGGTCTGTCCGTCCATCTTCGACAGAAGATTCTCAAGCTGCTCACTGCTCATGCTGAGGGGTTCCAATGTGTCAGGTTTCGGCTTTTTGCGCACTCTGCGTCATTGCCGTGACAGTTTCGCGACACGCCGCTGACCGAGCATGTCAGTCGTTACGCAAGCCAATCTGCTGGAGGCACCGCACGATAGGCATCGCGCAACGCGGTCGACCATCTGTCCCGGATCATCAAGAAATAGGGGTCATCGTCTTCAACGCGGCGGCAAAGGGGCGCTTCTTGATTGCCCTCCTTGTAGACAACCAGATCGAGCGGCATGCCCACCGTTAGGTTAGACCGCAATGTGGAATCCATGGAGATCATGGCGAGCTTGACGCCATCGTTCAGCGCCGTTTCGTAGCTGCAGGCGCGGTCCAGAATGGGCTTGCCGTATTTGTGTTCGCCGATCTGCAAAAACGGCGTGTCGGCTGTTGCCTCAATGAAATTACCGGCAGAATAAACTTGGAAGAGCCGCATGCCGCGCCCTTTGATCTGCCCCCCCAGCAAAAGACCGCAGCTGAATTGCATGTCCTGCTGTTCCAGCGCATCCCCATCGCGCTGATACACTTTACGGACAGCTTCGCCTGCAAGCTCCGCCGCCCTAAACATGGAACCGACCGAATAGAGCGATTCCCGCTCACCGGACATGGCACTTTCAAATCCATCCGTCAGCAGATTGATGACCGCTTGAGTAATGGCCAAATTTCCGGAGGTCATGGCGCAGATGACACGCTCGCCCCCGGCCTCAAACAGATGGCTTTTTTTGAATGTGGCGATGTTGTCGACGCCCGCATTGGTACGCGTGTCCGCCAACATGACCAGCCCCTCTTTCAGGCGCAGGCCCACACAATACGTCATGCTTTCCCCGACTCAGTCCTATTGATCAGATCCAGTTTGCTGAACCGACACGGTTACCGCAAGCGATTCCTCTGCCTTGCCGCGCCAGACACCGCGCACGGGGGCCGCACCGTCATAGTCGAGGGCAATGGCGGTGCGGATATATTGATCCGTGGGGCAAACCTGGTTGGCGGGGTCAAAGCCTACCCACCCAACATCATCGATGAACGACTCAGCCCATGCGTGGCTCGCCTCATAGGTCTCTTCGCGCCCAGGCTCTGCCGAAAGCAAATATCCTGAGACATAACGCGACGGAAAACCGAGCGCGCGGGCACATGCAATAAAAATATGCGCATGGTCCTGACAAACCCCGGCCCCTTGTTCAAGGGCCTGTGCAGCCGTTGTTTGCACATGGGTGGCTTCCGTGTCGTAACGAACTTTCTTGTGAATGCAAGCCATCAGATCGTGGAGCTGGGCAACCGCATCTTCCCGCGCGACCGTCGCCGCCAGGTCTTGCAACGTATCGCTGAGATGTGTCCTTGGCGACTGACGGAGATAGTACAAAACCGGCAGCGTTTCAGGTGCATCGAGCACGATGCCCTTTTGATCCGTGACATCCACCACGCCTTCCGCAATCACCCGCGCCTCTTCGTGCTCGCGCAACATGGTCAGCAGGCTTACCACATTCCGAAAGCCGTCCAAGTAATGCGGCAGCACCCCTTCGTTTTCTTCACGCACCTGCCATGACAAGACGCGCTGCCCCACAAAAGGCTGAGGCGTCAGACGAATGGCCTGAAAGGAGAAATCAATCGGCTTGTCGTAGTGGTAGACTGTTTTGTGGGTTACACGGATCTGCATAGGCCCTCAACTCAGATATTGCTGAGAGATTTCATTTCCGAGAACGGTCATCTCATCAATAAATTCCGTCAGAAACTCATGCAATCCATGCTGAATGATATCGTCAACCCGTCCAAACTTCAGTTTGGAATGAAGCTGACCCGCAAGGCGGGTGCATTCGCCTTCATGGCCGAGCTCCCGGCTCAACAGATCCAAAAGAAGCGTAATTTCATTCGTACACGCCATAAGTGAGCGTGGCATTTCCGGGCGCAAAATCAAGAGTTCCGCGATCAGCCATGGCTTCAATTCGCGGTGATAGATCCAGTGATAGGCCCGCGCGGCCGACACCGAGCGTAAGATCGCCGTCCACTGGACATAGTCCAATCCACCGCCGACCTCATCGGGGCTTGGCAGCAGCGTGTGATATTTAACATCAAGGATGCGCGCCGTGTTATCCGCCCGTTCGATAAAAAGCCCGAGCCGCGCAAACCAATAGGCTTCATTGCGCAGCATGGTGGAGGACACGGCCCCGCGAAACAGAAGTGAGCGGTTCTTTGTCCAATCCAATACGGAGCGCACGCCATCGCTCGTGAAGTCTTTGTCCGTCAACAAACGTGCCTCATGCCAGGTCTGATTGACCACTTCCCATATATCGTTCGACAGGCTTGTGCGCTCTGTGCGCCCATTGTGGCGCGCGGTTTCGAAGCAAGACAAGATCGACGACCGGTTCGACCGGTCCCGCATGAGGTGGTCGATCACATTTTTTGCCGTAAGCGTATCGTATTTGGCGTAGTAGCTTTCCTCGCAGCCCGACGCTTCGATGATGGAATGCCATTCATTCATGCCGGCCTGAACCGATTTCGCCATGCTGGTCAAACGAAACGCGGTTTCTATGAGCCGCGCCACATACTCCGCACGCTCCACATATCGGGTCAGCCAGAATAAATTGTTTGCGGATCGGGACAGCATCTAGTCGCTCATCAATACCCAAGTATCTTTTGTGCCGCCGCCCTGGCTCGAATTCACCACCAGCGATCCCTCCCGCAAGGCTACGCGTGTAAGCCCACCCGGTGCGATGCGAATGCCATCCGCGCCTTGCAAGATAAAGGGACGCAGATCCACATGGCGTGGCGCCACGCCCGCGTCGACAAAAGTCGGCACGGTAGACAGAGATAATGTGGGCTGAGCAATGTATTCGCCCGGCGTCTTTTCAATTTTCTTTTTGAATGCTTCGCATTCGTCGCGTGTTGATTGGGGGCCGACCAGCATACCGTATCCGCCGGATCCCCTGGCTTCCTTCACCACCAGATCGTCCAAATGATCGAGCACATAGGCGCGCTCCTTGGCATCATCGCAATTGAATGTGGGAACGTTCTTCAGGATGGGTTCTTCACCGAGGTAAAACCGGATCATCTCCGGCACGTAAATGTAGATTGATTTATCGTCAGCGATGCCTGCGCCCATCGCGTTGGTGATGGCCACATTCCCACTTCGATACGCCGCCATGAGGCCGGGGACGCCCAGCACGCTGTCGGCCCGGAAAGTGAGCGGGTCGATGAACTCGTCGTCAATCCGCCGGTAGATAACGTCCACGCGTTTTGCGCCGCGGGTTGTGCGCATATAGACCACATTATGATCCACAAAAAGATCCGGCCCTTCGACCAGTTCAACACCCATTTCATCCGCCAGGAAACAATGTTCGTAATAGGCCGAGTTGAAGGCCCCTGGCGTCAGCAGAACCACCGTCGGGTCCGCAACGGAGCGACGAGGTGCGATCGAGTGCAGTGTTTCAAGCAAAATCTCCGGATACTGAGCAACAGGTGCGATGTCATGCAAGGCGAACAGATCCGGGAACAGCCGCATCATCACCTCCCGATCTTCCAGCATGTAGGAAACACCGGATGGCACGCGGCAATTGTCTTCCAACACGTAGAAATCATTTTCCCCAACCCTAACCAGATCAATGCCGGAGATATGATTGTAGATGCGGCCGGGCACATTGAGGCCCTGCATTTCCGCGCAGAAGGCTTCATTGTGCAGCACCAATTCCGCCGGAATGTGACCGGCACGGATTATTTCCTGTTCGTGATAGACATCCCACGTAAACGCATTGAGCGCCCGCACACGCTGCTCGAGCCCTTTGGACAGGAACGACCACTCGGCCGACGAAAGCACGCGGGGAATAATGTCGAAGGGAATCAGCCGCTCCGGGTCTCCGCCTTCTCCGTAAACCGCAAAGGTAATTCCGATACGGCGAAACAGAATTTCAGCTTCCCGCCGCTTGGTTTCCAACACGTCCGGCGGGGTCTCGTTCAGCCAGTCCAGAATCTGGCGGTAATGAGGGCGGCATTTCTCGGCACTGCCCATCTCATCAAATATTTTGGTCACAGAGATCCCGCTTTGAGCGACGAAGAGCCTGCCTCCAGTATGATTATGCACAAATTACAGTCAACACCAGTCCATGCACAAATTTTGATCAGGCGGGGTAAGGCAGAGCTGCAAGCTCGGTCACAGCCACACAATCGCCATTTAGCGACCAGAAAGTCACTGAAGACCGCTCTGGCGCCAAGGCCTTGGTTGAGGCAATATGCTGAGAAATCGGCGCGGTCTGGTATTGAGTAGTGGTTCACAAGACGGGGGGTCCAAGTGGCACGTATTTTCGGCGCAACAACAAGTCTCTTTTTCTCATTTGTACTGGGAGGAATCGCCTTTGCATTGGTGGCGGTGCAGTACCCGGCGGGCATGGAAACAATTTTTGACGCGGCCGGCTGGCTGACGGATTCCATCACGGATGCGGGTATCCCAACCCAATACAATGTTTGGGTTCGCTTCCTGATAAATGAAACGCAGCTTACCTTGTTCGGTTTCGTGATTGCGACCCGCGTGGTCCTTTCGACGCTGTGGCTGATCGTTAAGGCGCCATTTGACCGCTGAGGTTTCACACCACGGAGTTTGTCGGGGCTTGGACCAGCTATGGGCCAGGCCCTTTTCTTATTGGCTTTATCCGACCAATATTGATCCAGCTAGCAAGCAGGAGGAAACACCATGGCCCTACGCAGCTTTTGCTCTCTGGTTTTTTATTTGATTTTGGGCCTTTCGGCGGCATGGGCGAAGACCGCCGTCACCGTCAACCCAACTTCATACCCACAGTTCGATTGGAACTACGAGTATCAAGAGTTTCTTCAGGCGGTTAAAGACCAAGATAATGACGAAGCCGCTGACATTGGCGACGGATTCATTGATCGCGCTGCGATGGATCTCAACTATCACAGCCCCGAGTTTGCAGACATAGCGAAGGCAATCGCAAATGTGCACGAGAAGAATTGCAACTTTCTTCGAGCAGCAGAACTCTTCAGCCAAGCTCAGGCGGCTTACCAATATGCATTGGGGTATAGATCTGACAAGTCCTACGAAGCGCTGTACGATTTTGCGAGAATGAGTTTGAAGGCGAAAGACTATGACAGGGCTATTTCTCTGTATGAAAAAACAATAGTGCTTGCCGTCATCCGCAAAGAAACAGCCGATAAGATAAATGAACTAAGGGCGGGCCTGGCAAAATCCTATGCCCCCGTCGATCCACGCATCGCGCAGGCAATACGTAAGTAGAAATATGACGTCTACGGAGGAATTATCAGCCTGACAACGCACGCAAACGTTCGGAGACTTCCGCAACCGCATCAATGCCTGCTTCCGGGCTTTCCGCCACCGGCATGATGTTAAAGATCTTGCAGCCGCTTTCCACATATGGCGCCAAGAAATCGGCCACTTCGCCAGCCGTGCCGTAAGGACTGTATTTTTCGAAGCGCTCAAAGGGAATTTGATAAAAATCTTGCATGCCCTTCGCTAGGCGCGCCCGTGCGTGATCGCGGTCATCATCAACGCCCACCCAAACCTGCAGACCGTGCGTCCACGGGTCGACCGTGCGGCCCGCATCCGCAGCGAAAGCGGCAGTCTGATCCACCACCGCGCCAAACCGCTGCGGCGAGCACCAAGCCGCCAGCCACCCCTGACCAAAGCGGGCAGCACGCCGCACCGCCGCATCTGAGCGCCCGCCGATCAGGATGGGCACCTGCGGAGACGGCGCCGGTTTGATCAACGCATCTTCGAATGAAAAGAATTCGCAGTCATGAGACGTAGGGCTTCCACTTAACAAGCCTTCCAGTGCCTTGAGGCTTTCGTCCGTGCGGCGCCCGCGCGTTGCCGGATCCACCCCGCAGATTTCGATTTCATGACGGTCTTCACCGCCGACACCGACACCCAAGATAAGACGGCCCGGAGCTGCTTCCGCAATATTGGCGATCTGACGGGCGACAGGCACCGGATGGCGCAACGCCAGCAGATAGATCCCCACAACCACGCGCAGGTCCGGCACCGCCCCCATGACCGTAGCGGCTTGAATAAGGCCATCCATGCCAGCGCCCACAAAAAAACTCACATGATCCGCAACAAAGACATGATCAAGCTTGGCGGACCTGATGCGCCATAATAATTCCGTGCGCCTGCTAAAGGGCGCATTCAAAATTTCTGCACCTGCTAGGGTGCCTATCTGCAAATTTGACACAAACTCCTCCGCCCGGCTCTGCCGCCTTTTCGTTCTTATCGGTTTCAGGCAAGATCGCCCCTAAACATTTATTCCAGGGAGGAGATTATGGGAGATCGGCTTAAAGACAAGGTGGTTGTCGTTACAGGCGCCGCAAGTGGTATAGGCGCGGGGACGGCAGAGCGTTTCGTCGATGAAGGTGCCAAGGTGGTGCTGACAGACATTCAAGAAGGTCCAGGGGCAGCGTTATCGGAAAAACTGGGCGGCAACACCCGCTTCATCAAAACCAATGTGACAGTAGAATCCGAAGTGGCGGCCGCCGTCGACCTCGCCGTTTCCGAGTTCGGCCGTTTGGATTGCATGATCAACAATGCGGGCATTGTGGGCGCCGTGGGACCTATCAACGAAACGCCTCTTGAAGCATGGGACGCCACATTGGGCGTCTTGCTCACAGGAACATTTTTAGGGGCAAAGCATGCAGCGCGCGTGATGATCCCTCAAAAATCCGGCAACATCCTGTCGATCTCGAGCACGGCGGGCTTTGCAGGCGGGTTGGGACCCCACGCGTACACGGCCGCGAAACATGCCGTCATTGGACTGACGAAATCGATCTCATCCGAACTTAATCAGCACGGGATCAGAGCGAACGCGGTCGCACCCGGCAATACGGCGACCGCTATGACCGCCGATGTGATTACCGGTGACCCAGACAGTTTGGGCGGGGCGGAAGACGCCATTGCCTCCATGTCTCCATTGGGAATTGCCGGTGTACCGTCGGACATCGCCAATGCCTTGCTTTACCTCGCCAGCGACGAAGCGCGCTATGTGTCCGGGCACTGCCTATTGGTGGATTCCGGCCAACTGGCAGGTGGCACGCCCGCCCAGTTCTCTACCGCCGAGCCGGGGCTCATCCGCGAGGCTGGCGGCCGCGGTTAGGAAACCGCTCAAAGCTTAAGCGGATAAGGACACCAAGTGTTTTTCTTGTCACTTGGTGTCCATTATTTGTGCACGGTGCCTAAAATTGAACGTTTCCAAAAAGGCCCGCTCAAGCCAAAATATAGCTGCAAGTAAAACACCCGGAACCGGTCCGAAATACTCGAACCAAATCTTCCGGGGAATTGACGACGCGCAATCAGCGGTGATGTCCAACTTCTCACCAGATTGCACAGCAGCGTATTTTTGGGGGCTGAGAATTATGAGTTTTACAGATATCGTAGCGGGCATATTACTGCGCGCGCTCGTTTATCCACTTCTGGCCATTTGCATGGCCTTGATGTTGATGGGCCTGTTGAACGGGCTGTTCAGCGTCGCCGAAATGCAAGTGGGCGCAACTAATCCGTTGGCGGATGTTTGGTGGCTCACAGCGCACCGAGCGATTGCGGGCGGTGCCCTACCGGCGGACGCGCCGATTTTCGCATTCGATTTCGGTGTGGCTGCGGTGGGCGCCATTCTGGCGGCGGTCATTGCTCGGATCTCGCGTGCGATCCCAGCCGTTTAGGTCTGGTTCGACACCATCAAGAAGATGACGCGGCTGCCTTTTGCGGCTGCGTCGTCAACAGCGTATTGTCGGCATCAAGTCCGGGCCCCTTACGGGGCTGCACATCCCGTGGTGACAGGGGTTCACCACATTCCGAACAAGTGAGGACCGGGACAAAATCTTTCCCACAAGCTTTGTGCTGGTGAAGGATTGGCGCGCCGCGCTCGCCGGCCAAATGTTTGTCACCCCAATGGACCAACGACATAATGACCGGATAGAGGTCAAGCCCCATTTCCGTAAGTCTATATTCTTCACGCAGCGGGCGCTCTTGGTAGGCGACACGCTTCAGCACGCCTTTCTCGACCAGCTTATCCAACCGCTCGGCCAGAACCCGCCGGGCAATGCCCAGTCGTGACTGAAACTGTTCGAACCGGCGCACCCGAAGAAAACAATCCCGCAAAATCAGCAAGGTCCAGCGATCCCCCAAGACGGAGGTCGCCCGGGCGAGAGAGCATTGCTGTTCTTCCAAATCATTCCAACGCATAGGTCTTACATTTCTCAAATGTCGTCGTGGCGCTAGAGCCGTTTTGGTTTTCTTGGAAACACAAAACGGCTCAAGATTCTTTGTTTTGCGCGTTTCCGGACGGTGAACCGGATTCCACTTCACCTGGAAACGCTATAGGGCATGAACAAGTTTCATAGAAGCAAGCTCATGCCTGTACATCACCGTTTGTCGCGCAAACCGGCCCTGCTTATAGCTTGACACGGCCCGGTGGCCAAACAATAGTGCGTCTAATTTTAAGACCAATTAAATGAGCGATCAAATAAGGCGGTACGGCATGGCAGAAAACGGCAAAAAAGTTGAGTTTTTCTTCGATTATGGGAGCCCCTATAGCTACATTGCCGAAACGCAAATGGACGCATTTGAAGCGCGAACGGGGACCACAATCGTCCGGCGGCCGATGCTTCTGGGCGGCGTCCATAAAGCCACCGAAAATCAATCCCCCTTCCTGGAAACCTGCGTGCCGAAGCGGAATTACGGCGGCGTGACCATGCAGCGCTGGATTGCGAAGCGAAACATCCCGTTTCAAGCCAACCCGAATTTTCCCATCAATACGCTGGCAGCCATGCGTATGAGTGTCGCCGCGCAGCATCTGGGTGTTTTCGAGACCTTTCATCAGGCCGTCTTCAAGGGCTTCTGGGTGGACGCGAAGAATATGGGCGACCCGGAGATCTTTGGCGCGGTTTTGGCCGGCGCGGGCCTTGACGCCGAAGCTGTTTTCGCGAAATCGCAGGAACAAGACATTAAAGACGAACTTAAAAAAGTGACCGAGGAAGCCGTATCACGCGGCGTGTTCGGCGCCCCTACTTTCTTCTTTGGGGATCAGATGTATTTCGGCCAGGATCATCTGCCATTCTTGGAAGATGATTTGGCAGCGGCTTAATCGGTCCCTTTCGCCAATGGCTTGAAATGCCGTAACATCCTCCAAAAACCAAAACCGGAGGAAATATTCACGTGACGGACATACAGGGGCAATGCGCGCCCGGCTTTGAGCCAGTAAAAGAGACTTTCGCCGAGAACTTTTCGGTACGCGGCGATATTGGCGCTTCCTTCGCGGCATTTCACAATGGCGAATGCATTGTCGACCTTTGGGCCGGTTTCCGGGACAAGGCGAACACAACAGCCTGGACGCAAGACACATTGGCGAATGTGTGGTCAACCACCAAAGGCCCGACCGCGATGTGCTGCGCTCAACTCGTCGATCAGGGAAAAATTTCGTACACGGACACTGTAGCAAGCTATTGGCCGGAATTTGCAGCGCATGGCAAAGAGAATGTCACCGTCGGTCAAATGTTGTCGCATCAAGCCGGACTGAGCGGGTTGCGGGAAACTTCTAAGGTTGAGGATTTCTACGACCAGGACTTGATGGCCACCCGCCTTGCCGCCCAAGAACCCTTATGGGCGCCGGGGGCCTATTCCGGATACCACGCCATCACATATGGATTTCTCGCGGGCGAATTGGTGAAGCGTGTTACCGGCAAGTCTCTCGGTCAGTATTTTCACGATGAAATTGCGGTTCCCTTCGGCATCGATTTTCATATCGGTCTTCCGGAAACAGAGGAAAGTCGAATTGCTGAAATGATCGAAAGTGACGGTCCGGCTCAATCCTTCGACGAGATTGCCGATACGGAAATCAAGAAACTCACGTTCACCAATCCTATGCTGTCGCCACTCTTTCCGAATGACCGGGCTTGGCGTGCCGCCGAAATTCCTGCTGCCGGAGGGCGAGGTTCAGCTTATGCCATTGCCAAACTCTATGGTGTTTTGGCTGCGGGAGGGTCGCAGGGTGACAAACAGCTTTTGTCCCTAGACGGAATAAAAGCCATGGCGGCACCGCAAATTGAAAACGAAGACGCCGTCTTGGGCTTCCCCCTCCGATGGGGGGCCGGCATGGCGTTGAATGCGGAATGGGGTGAGTACGGCCCCAATATGTCTGCGTTCGGTCATTCGGGCTGGGGCGGTTCTTTTGGCGCCGCAGATCTGGAAACCGGCATCGGCATGTCTTATGTGATGAATAAGATGGGCGGTGCATTGGCCGGCGATCCAAGGGCGCTCGCCCTTTCGAAAACTCTGTTTGAGTGTCTGTAGGGAGAGATCCTCATGACCGACAAACTACCGTCCGGTGTTGAACTGACGCCCCTCGACGATACGTTTCGCAATAATCCATACCCCCGGCTTCACCAATTGCGAAGCACGGCACCTGTATACGCCGATCCGGATTTCGCCCTGGTGGTGACCACACGGCATGGAGATGTGCAGAAGGTCCTTCGGGATAAAGAGATGTGGTCCGACCCCCGCAAAGCCAACAAGGATGATTTGTCCAGCCGGTTCGCACCGCCAGGGGATCAGCAGCCGTCGATGCTTTTCATGGATGACCCGGACCACAAGCGCCTGCGCAATTTGGTCAACAAGGCCTTCACACCGCGCGCCGTCGAAAACATGCGCCCACGGGTCCGCGAAATTGTAAATGATCTGTTGTCAGACATTTCAACCTCAGAATTCGATCTTATCGCGAGCTTGGCAGCGCCATTGCCATCTATCGTGATTGCGGAAATGCTGGGAATTGACGCCAGCAACCATCATGACTTCAAACAATGGTCCGACATCGTGACGGACGTGTTCTTCAACATGTTCCCTACCGAGGAACAAGCGGCTCAAGCCGAGCAGGCCTCTGAAAACCTCAATAATCTGTTCCATGAGGAAATCGAGAAGCGGCGCGCCAAAGACGAAGACGACCTCATTGGCGCCATGGTCCGCGCTGAAGAGCAGGGCGATACGCTAACGACCCAAGAAATCGTCTCTCAGTGCAATCTGCTGCTGGTGGCAGGAAACGTGACGACGACGGATCTGATCGGCAATGGTGTGAAAGCGCTCTTGGATTTCCCGGACCAGGTCCACAAGCTAAAAGCAAATCCGGAGTTGATCGAAAACGCCGTGGAAGAAATGCTGCGCTTTGATTCACCGGTCGTCAATTCGGGACGCATCGCGCCAGCCGATATGGAACTTGATGGCTGTCCGGTTCACAAAGGCCAATCCATTTCCACGTCCCTGGGGGCAGCAAATCGCGACCCCTCCGTACATCCGAACCCGGATACGTTCGACGTGGCACGCGAGAACATCCAGCATCAGTCCTTTGGGGGCGGACGGCACTTCTGCCTCGGCGCCCCATTGGCACGGGTCGAGGGGCAGGAAGCGGTGCGTGGCCTGCTGGAGAAGTTTCCAAACCTCTCCCACTCGCCCAAAGGACACGTATACAAAACAGTCCCAGGCTTTAGAGGCATGTCGGAATTGTGGGTAAAGGCCTAGCGGAAGCGCGAGGTCAGGCGTTATTCACCAAATGATGCCCGAGGGGATGGCGGCGGCGCTTCATCTTGAAGGCCCAGGCCGTACCATGGCTTCACTTCCAAGCCCCGGCCGATGGTGAAGCCCTGAAGCACCGGTGGTTTTTCCTTGCCGGTAATCGACGGCGGGCCATCTTTCAAGGCGGTTGCTCCAATACCCCCCACATTCACGCCCTCAATACCTGATGTGCTCATATCAAGATTGAGAAGTACCGAGTCGTCCCAGGTAAACTTGGTAAGGTCACCGCGCGTGCCGATGAATTGCGGGCCGGATACGGCCAAGCCGACTTTGGGCTTTTCTTTTTCGGTGAAACGCGTGAACGGAACATGAAGATGCGCAATGATACCCGTGCCTTCCTGAACACGAATATCTCTCAGCCAATCATCTTCAGCTTGCGCTGAACCGGCCCACAAGGAAGCAACAGCCACAATGGCCGCTGTTGCGCCTAGTCTTGAACCGGTTTTTGGGCCCCCACCCATAATCTTCCCTGTTCGATTTCGCCTTCGACACGCAACACCCCACACAAGACTGCCAAGGCCATTTTTCTCTGCCTCGTACCCTTGTATGGTGAGAACTTGTTTTGGTGAATACAAGTCCTTTGTGGCCAAATGCTAACAAACATTAACCAAACCTGAAAAGACAATTTTTTTCGACAATCGATAGTTTCCGTATGGGAGTCGGCGGTTTTGGCCAGTTTTGATCAGCAAAAAGATGCCACCATCCCGCCATCTCCATGGATTGTGCGGTTTTCCGCCCTTATCCGGGCGGGCGGAACCGTGTTGGACCTTGCCGCCGGCCGTGGCCGGCATACCGATTTCTTCCTTAAGAACGCATTTTCCGTCGTTGCGACGGACATCGATGTCTCTGATTTGGTATGGGCCCAAGAAAAGGGCGCCAAGGTTATCGAAGCCGATCTAGAAGATGCACCCTGGCCATTTGCAGACACCCAATTCGACGCAATCGCGGTCTGCAATTACATGCACCGCCCTCATTTTTCGAAACTGGCCGAGGCCCTTACGCCAGGCGGCGTTTTGCTGTTCGACACATTCGGCCAGGGCAACGAGACGGTGGGGCGCCCTCGAAATCCCGATTTCTTGCTCAAACCGGGCGAACTTCTGACTGCCTTTGATGCAAAACTGCGCATTGTGGCTTATGAACATGGGAAAGAAGAGAAGCCGCGTCCCGCCGTCCGGCAACGCCTTTGTGCAATCAAGATGGACGATGGAGATGCGCTCAACGATTTGCCGCCGGGGTGAAAGCCGCAAAACGCTGATAAAGGAAATGGGGGACTCCATGAAGATGTACGGGCCGGGCCGGCTGTTGTTCTTCCTATGTTTGGCCGTGACGATTACGTGGTCGCCGGCCACACCACTTCACGCGCAAACCCTGCAAGAAGGCCGCGACTATTTCCTCAAATTGGAAGCCAGCATGCCCGCCGATCGCGCCACGCAGTGGCGTGCAGCACCCGGTTATGTGCAAGCACGGCAAAATTTTCTGACCGCGGACTACACGCCGGACATTTCAAAATCGAAGATGAAACGTCTGACGAAGGAAGCCAAACGGGCCGCGCGGAAAGATACAAAGTGCCGCAAGATGGAATTGACCGATGCCGCATTCCAAGGTCCGCTTGGTTTGGACCGTCAAGTGGAACGGCAGATTCTTCAAGGTCAGGTGCGCAATGCGTGGTCCTACAGGATCAGCCTGGAAGGCTGCGAGACCGCCTATCACGCCAATTTTGTGCTCATCGAGGAAAACGACGACGAGCTCAACCACGTCACCACCTTGCCCGGCACCACGCTGGCGTGGCCGAGCCTTCAATCGGACGCGCTTCCGAAGATAGCCCTGACGGCCCTGCAAACCGTTCGGCGGGAAAACCCGCAATGTATTCCGGCCGGGCGGGACCGTATCATCGCCACGCGCCTGGACGAAAAACGCATTCGGGACAGCAAAATGTTCGGCGTGTTCCTTGGGGGCCGATGGATCGAAACCTGGACCATGCAGATTTGCGGGCAGAAGCTGGATTTGCGTGTTGCCTTCAGAGCCGATGGAAGCGGCGGTGCATCGTTTCAAGCCCAGCCCAGTGGAGATGCCGGCTCTCAAGCAGCCTCTAAATGATGCCGCTCCTCGACATTGCGGCGGTCACCCTGCTCATTGTGGGCTGGCTTGGCTATGACCTTCTGCTGAACCTTTTTCGCGGCGAAGATTTAACGGCCAAAGTCGCCGCCGCCCGTCAACGCTGGATGTTGGAAATGCTCGGCCGGGCGGACCGCATTACGGATGTTTCCTTGGCAAGAGGTCTCATGCAGTCGGTCGCCTTCCTTGCCTCTACATCTGTATTGCTGATCACCGGTACGATTGGCTTGATCGGATCAGCCGGGATTATGGTCGACATCATCAACCAGTCGACTTGGCTTATCGCCACATCTCGCGCCATGTTTGAAATCAAAACCGGCGTCTTGTTATTGATTTTCGTGCAGACATTTTTCCGTCTGACCTGGTGCCTGCGCTTACACAGTTATTCCATGATCCTTATCGGTGCGGCGCCGGCGCCCGATGCGCAAGACACGCGTGAAGCGAAGATGATTGCCGACAAATCCGCCCGACTAAGTGCGCTGGCCTCACGGCATTATCTAGCAGGCTTACGGGGATATTATTTCGGTTTGGCAGCGCTTGCGTGGTACGTACATCCATTGCTGCTTGTCGGCGCGGTGTTGTTTACCTATGTGGTTCTCATCCGCCGTGAATATTACTCGCGCGCGAGTTTATTGCTCGACGGCCTTGCGCTGGGCGACAAAAAGGCAGACGCTTAAGAGCACAGCATAAAAACACACAAGCTCAGTGAGACGTAGGACCAGACATTAAGATGATTAAGACACCCTGGTTCTATGGATGGAACATCGTCGCCCTTGCGATATTGTTCCAAGCGCTCACATTCGGCATCGGCATCTACAGCGCCACATTCTGGGTCGTTCCTTGGACCGAAGCGTTTGAAGCGCCCCGCGGCGATGTGCTGCGCGCAATGATGTTCATGAACATAGCCATGGGTCTTGTCGCGCCGTTAGCGGGCCGCGCCATGGACCGATTGCCCATTGGCCTGCTGGTTTGTTGCGGCGCTGTCATCATGGCGGCAGGGCTTTCGCTGGTGGCGGCATCACAAACGCTTTGGCAGATCACATTGGTGTACGCGACACTGATCCCGGTTGGGCTGGTTCTTGCCGGCCCCCTTGCCGCCCAAACGCTTGCGGCAAAATGGTTTCAGGAAAACCGTGGCCTCGCCATCGGGATCTCGTCGGTTGGCACATCAGTTGGCGGTTTTTTGATCCCGCCGCTCGTGACAGCCCTGCAGTCGGGCTATGGATGGCGGACAACCCATTTGGTTCTTGCACTGATGGTTATTGTGCTAATTATTCCGATCACGTGGATTGTGTTGCAAAAAGGTCCAAAAGCACCGGCACCGCAATCGTCCTCGACGTCTCCGCAAGCAAGCCTTGCCACGCGCAAATGGACGACGCAGGAACTCTTCCGGGAGCGGGCCTATTGGGTTCCCGTGCTGTCTTTCGTTCCTCTATCATTTGTGTTCGGCAGTTTGCAGATGAACTTCGGCGCAATTGCCCACGATGCGGGGATCAGCAATCAGACGGCCTCCACGATGGTTTCCTTCATGGCCGTGGCCATGATTGGCGGCAAGCTTTTCTTCGGCGGCCTGTCAGACCGATGGGATCACCGGGTTCTCTATTGGCTTGCCGCTGGCGCCATGTTCATGTCCGTCGTTTTGTTCCGGTTGCCGTCATCCGTGATGACCATCTTTGGCGCCATGGCCTTCTTGGGCATTGCCGGCGGCGGGTTTCTGCCTCTGATGGGGTCCATCGTCGCCAGCCGTTTCGGACCGGCAGCCTTCGGTCAGGTCCAAGGCCTGATTGGCCCGTTTATGACCCTTGGCGCTTTAGGACCGCCAGTCACCGGATGGATTTTCGATCAAACCGGGTCATATAGCGCGGCCCTCGACATTCTGATGATTATGGTTTTGCCGGGTGCGATCGCGATGTTTTTTATGCCCGAACGGCGCGATCAAGGTGTAAAACAAACACCGCCGGTCATGCCCCCAGTGACAGCCGTGCCCGCACAATTACAAACACAACAAGAACAGCCAAGCGCCGCGAAAACTGTCACCGCGCCTGGCCCGGGAGACCCCTCAAATGGCCCAGAACCAGGATTGGCTCGACCAAGTTCGTGAAGACATCATCGATCCGGAACGCCGGATCGTCGACCCTCACCATCATCTTTGGCACAATGAAGAAAGTCCTTATCTACTAGAGGATCTGTGGGCGGATACGGGCAGCGGCCACAATGTCGAAAAAACAGTCTTTGTGGAATGCATGTCCGAGTATTTGGACACAGGCCCGGAAGAACTGCGCCCGGTGGGGGAAACCAAGTTTGTTGCGGCCATCGCCGCTGAAGCCCAAAAAGGCAGCCCCGATAAGGCCCGCATTGGGGCCATCGTTTCGTATGCAGATCTTACCGGCGAAAGAGTGGATGAAGTGTTGGACGCCCACGAAGAAGCGGGCAATGGTCTGTTCCGCGGCATTCGTCATGCGGCGGGGTGGGATGCAAGTACCACCGTGCGCAACTCCCACACCAATCCACCGGAACATCTCTATTCCGACCACAAATTTAGAGAGGGCTTCGCAGTGCTGGGAAAACGCGGGTTTACGTTCGATGCGTGGAACTATCATCCGCAAATCCGTGAACTGACGGAACTTGCGAAATCTGTCCCGCAAACGACAATCATCTTTGACCATTTTGGCGGCCCGCTGGGAATCGGCCCGTACGCGGGACATCGCGACGAAATTTTCAGCCAATGGCAGGAAGACACAGCAGCGCTTGCCCGTTGCCCGAATGTGGTTGCCAAGATCGGCGGGCTCGCCATGCCAATTAATGGTCATGGGTGGCACAAGAGGTCCATGCCGGCCACATCCGATGAAATCGCCGACGCGCACAAACCATATTACGAGCATATGATCCAGGCGTTCGGGCCCGAGCGCTGCATGTTCGAAAGCAACTTCCCTGTGGACAAACAATCTGTGAGCTATCCTGTCCTTTGGAATGCATTCAAGAAGATTGCCGCAGGCTATTCGGAAGATGAGAAGGATGCCCTCTTCCGAGGCACAGCCACGCGGATCTACAAGATCGCGAAGTAGTAATTAGAAAGCGGGGCGGATTAGGCGAAGCCGTAATGCGCCACAACGGTCTAAGGCCGATAAGCAAACCGCGCGGGCACGGGTTTGGTCGCGCGCCGCGCGAGCTTTGCCCAATCACACAAATGCCGCCTGGTCTCGCGCGGATCGATGATCTGTTCCACCTCGAAATATTCCGCCGAGCGGAACGGTGACCGCAACCGGTTGAGACGCTCCTTGATTTTCGCAAGATGCGCATCTGGGTCGGCAGCTTCCGCGATTTCCGCTTTGTAAGCCACTTCAATCCCGCCTTCGATGGGCAATGAGCCCCAATCGCCGGAAGGCCAAGCCAGCCGGAAATGATGGCTACCGGGTTTGCTGTTCGCAGCCCCGGCCACGCCAAAGGCCTTGCGTACAACAATGCAGCAAAACGGCACCGGCGCTTGGCCAAACGCCGCAAGTGCTTGAGATCCAAACCGGATCGTTGCGGATTCTTCCGATTCTTTACCGATCAGAAAACCCGGGCAGTCTTCCAAATGAATAAGCGGCAGATGAAATGTAGACGCCAGATCAACCAGCCGGATGAGTTTGCGGCAACTGTCTGCGGTCCACGCGCCGCCATAGATAAACGGATCCTCTGCAAAGATCGCAACGGGAATACCGTTGAGGCGCGCAAGGCCGGTAATGATCGAACGGCCCCATTTCTTTCCAATCTCAAAAAACGAGTCCTGGTCGACGACCGACTGAATAACCTTGCGCATCTTGAAAACTTTGCGCGGATCTTTCGGCACAATAGATAAGAGCTTTTCGTCCGTACGGGTTGGATCATCGGTGCATTCCGCCAGTGGCGGAAGTTCATCTACGGACGATGGCAAGTAAGACAGGAAACGCTTGGCCATAGCGAAGGCTTCCTCTTCGCTTTCCGCCTCATCATCGATCGCGCCATTGCCGGTATGGATCGCAGATGCGCCAAGCTCTTCTTTGGAAACGTCCCCCAATTCGGCCCAATCCACCAGGGCAGGACCAGCGATCATCATTTGCGCCGTATCACGCACAATGACCGAATAGTGGCTTGTGGCCACGCGCGCAGCGCCGATGCCGGCAACAGACCCCAATGCCAGAGCCACGGACGGCGCTGCGCCCAAATGGTTCACCACCATATCCCATCCCCGCACTTCGGGAATGTAGGTGCGTCCGGCCATCTCAATGGTTTTCACGGACCCGCCACCGCCCATGCCATCGATCAACCGGATATGCGGCAGTCGAAGTTCCAACGCCAAGCCTTCAGACTGAAGCCTCTTGCCCGCAATCGAAGCGTCCGCCGAACCGCCGCGGACCGTAAAATCATCGCCGGACAGCACCACGGGGCGGCCATCGATTTCTGCCGTACCGAACACAAAATTTGACGGTGTGAAGGAGGTCAGCTCGCCCTCATCATCATACTGTGCGACCCCCGCCAGTTTTCCGATCTCGTGAAAACTGCTGTCATCCGCGACGGCATCCACACGCTCACGGATGGTCAGTTTGCCGAAATGATGCTGACGCTCGACCTTATCCGCACCACCCATCGCCTCCGACAGGCTTTCCCGGTGCTTTAGTTCTTCGATTTCTTTTTCCCAACCCATGCCCATTTCCTTTTTTGTGTGCCGCAACGTAATCCAACAGGCCAGACGCGTCGACCCCGCGCACTCATGACAAAAGGCATGAACAATGCCGAAACTGTGATGTTCTAACGAACCATTGAGTTGGGCGCGACCGAGGTTTCGCGTTACTCTGCCGGGATGACATCACAAGAACAAGCACCTGACGAGGAGCCTGCGATTTCCCCGGCACCCCTTGCCGATATCGTGAAAGCGTTTCGGCAACAGGCCTTATGGTGCGCGGAATTGGGATCACCCTTCACGTCACGCGTGGTTGATTTGATCGCCGATGATTTGGAGCGCGGTGGCCCAAGCCGTGCTGTCGTATCCGATTTTATTGGCGAGCCGCTCGGCGCGGCGCTGCCGTTGAGATTTGCCGGCGGCTTGGTGACTCTCGTCCAGACCGGGCAAGAACCTGCTCTTGAAAAATATTATCCGCCAAACAATGGCCGAACCGCAAGCGGCACTTTCGTCCGTACACTCATCGATACGGTAAAACGCAATCAGGGATTCCTCAACGCCTTTGCGAAACTCACCGTACAAACGAACGAAGTGGGCCGATCGGCCTGTCTGCTCGGCGGTTTTCTGGAGATTGCGAAGCTCACGGCAGCCCCGCTGCATCTGTATGAGCTAGGGGCAAGCGCCGGGTTGAATCTGGCGTGGGATCACTACGGCTACAGGCTTGGCGATGCGCGGTGGGGCGATCAGGAGGCCTGTGTTTTGCTTGCGCCTGAATGGCATGGGGGCCTGCCCGCTCTGGACGAACGGCCACAAATCCTAAGCCGTCACGGCTGTGACCTGCGGCCAATCAATCTGCACGATCCGGGGTTTCAGCGCCAGGCGGAAGCCTATATCTGGCCGGACCAAACAGAACGGCTGGAACGTTTCCGCGCGGCAGCCGAAGTGACGCGCCGCTTGAACATTTCCATTGAACGGGCCGATGCACTGGAATGGCTTCAAAGCCATCTAACCGCCCCTGCGCCGGATGGTGTCCGCGTCTTCTTTCATTCGATTTTCTGGCAATACCTGTCCAAAGACGCTCAATCCGCCGTGGTCAGCGCATTCGAGAGGGCCGGACAGGAGGCGACGAACAGCGCACCACTTGCGTGGTTGCGCATGGAGCCGGATGGTGCCATTGGCCCTCCTTTGGTCGAACTGACCCTTTGGCCGGGCGGTCAGACCTACCGGCTTGCCGTTTGCCATCCGCATGGCCGCATCGTGAAATGGGGAACCGACTAACCCGGCCGGGGTTTACTCTCAAACCGTCACTTCTGTACACGGATGGGTGAGATAGCCGCTCATTAACTATGCCGCCGCGAAGAGCTGGTGTACCAAACAAGCCTCGTCATTGTTTAGGTGTGCACCAGATGCGTATTGCTTCCGTCTTCGCCGTTCTTCTCGCCGCTTTTTTCTTGGCCGCCACGTCCCCCACCAAGACCCTCTCCGATGCGAAAATTGCCGCCTATAGCTACGATCTGGTTTTTGGGCGAAATACGGAATTCGATGAAGCTATTGAGGCTTTCGTCGCACGCGGCAAACCGGATGTGGTGCCCGCGCTGATCGTGGCGCTGCGCTACCGTCAAGATTACGGTCAGAGGGCGATGCGGCGCGCTTTTAAATCTTTGACCGGTGTTGAGATTCGAGATTGGTACGATGCCGCTCTCTGGCAGCAAGAGCATGCCGACATTGAACCGCACCCGAGCTATCGCGATCTCAAACTTCAGATCTTCACCACGATCGATCAACGCTTTGACCGGTTCCTGGGCGGCGACCGCTCCCTTGCCGGCAACATGGATATTCGCTTGGAAGAGATTGTATGGGGCGGTGTCCGAGTGGATGGCATTCCGGCGCTCGACAACCCAAACCTGATTACGGCGAACGAGGCCGGCTATTTGAAAAAGGATGATCTGGTCTTCGGTGTGGAAATCAACGGAGACGCCCGCGCCTATCCACTACGGATTATGGGTTGGCACGAAATGTTCAACGATGTCATCGGCGGCACGCCGGTATCCCTCGCCTATTGCACACTGTGCGGCGCCGGCATCCTCTACGAAACCACGGTAGACGGGCACGACACACCGTTTACCTTCGGTTCGTCAGGTTTTCTCTACCGTTCCAATAAGTTGATGTATGACCGCCAAACGGACAGCCTTTGGAACCAGTATACGGGCGAAGCCGTGTCGGGCCCGATGCGCGGATCGGGCGTCAAGCTCAAGATCCTGCCGGTCTCCATCACCACTTGGGCCGACTGGCGCGCAAAACATGCAGACACAAAAGTCTTGTCCCTTGAGACAGGTCATGTGCGTGATTATGGATCAGGCGTCGTGTATGCGGATTATTTCGCGAGCGATGAACTATTGTTCCCATCTATCGTGGGTGACGAAAGCGTCGTCAAACGAAAGGACTATGTGTTCGGCATGCGCGAATTCGGCGGCGCAAAAGCCTGGCCATTGAAAGTTTTCAATGGCGGCCAGGTCATCAACGACAAGGTAGGTGCGAAAAACGTGGTGCTTGTGGGAGATGAAAAGACACGGACCGTGCGCGCCTATTACAGTAAAGATCATCGCTTCGAAAAAACATCTGGTACAGAGACCATCGCGGATTCATCCGGGGGGTTGTGGCAAGTGGACGAAGGTAATCTGACCGGCCCGAACGGACAAACCCTCCCCCGGGCGCCGGGACATATCGCCTATTGGTTCGGATGGAACAGTTTCGTCGGCACACGCAGCGAGCTTTATGGGGCCGACCAATAGGCTTTAAGTGTATTTGGCGTTTTCCGCGAACCTCGTTACGCTTAGGAAACACACACTCGCTGGACAAAACCACGGGGGTTTCCATGCAGATCAAATTTTCCGCCGCTCTTCTTTTTCTTATCGCCAGTTGGGGCGCCCAGGCAGACACGTTACCAGCAGACCCGTTGAAAGACGCCGTCGGGCAGGACTATACCTATCTGAAAGCGCTGTATCAGCATTTGCATGCAAACCCCGAACTTTCGTTTAAGGAAGAAAAGACCGCGGCCCGGCTGGTCAAGGAGATGAGAGGGCTTGGCTTCACGGTAACCGAAAAGGTCGGCGGCCATGGTTTTGTCTCTGTGCTGGAGAATGGCGACGGCCCAACTGTCATGGTACGGACGGATTTGGACGCCCTGCCGGTGCCGGAGCGCACGGGCCTTCCCTATGCCTCCAAAGTCAAGTCGGTGGAACAGACCGGCCAAGAAGTCTCTGTCATGCATGCCTGCGGACATGACGTCCACATGACCGTTTTCACGGGCACGGCCCGCCGCTTGGTGAGCCTTAAGGATCAATGGAAAGGCACACTGGTCATGATCGGCCAGCCTGCGGAGGAAAGAGGTGCGGGCGCCGCCGCCATGTTGAAGGACGGTTTGTTCACGCGCTTTCCCCGCCCGGACTATAATCTTGCCTGGCATGTGAACCCCAGCCTGCCCGCCGGCAAGGTGGGTTATGTGCCGGAATTTTCCTATGCCAATGTGGATTCCGTCGACATCAAGGTGAAGGGCATTGGCGGCCATGGCGCTTATCCCCACACCACCAAAGACCCGGTCGTCATCGGAGCCCAGATCGTTATGGCTCTGCAGACGATCACCTCGCGGGAGATCGCCGCTCAGGTGCCGGTGGTTGTCACGGTTGGGGCGTTCAATGCGGGCGCCAAACACAATGTGATTTCCGACGGTGCACACTTGCAGCTCACGGTGAGGACCTATTCGGACGAAACACGGGATCAGGTCCTGAAAGCGATCGAGCGGATCGCCAAGAATACAGCCCGTGTTGCCGGCCTTCCGGAAGACATGCTGCCGGAGGTGATCCTGAAGGATGAATACACACCTGCCGGATACAACAACCCGGAGCTGACGGCCCGCATCGCCACCTTGCTGAAAGGCAAACTGGGTGAACACAATGTAGTGCGCGGCCAAGCCGTGATGGGGGGCGAAGATTTTGCACGCTACGGGCGGGTGGAACCCCGGATCCCCAGCTTGATGCTGGCGCTTGGGACGGTCTCACAAGAAAAATACGATGCCTTCCTCAAAGGGGATTTGCGTCTGCCCTCTCTGCATTCGTCTGTCTACGCACCAGACCCGCAACCGTCGATCACCACCGGCGTTTACGCGATGACCACGGCGGTTCTGGATTTGATGGCAGAGTAAACAGTCTGATTACGGCGCAGCAGGGTCCACTTTGGTCGGTTCGCCAGTGAATGCGGCGGATTTCAAGGCACCATCTGGAGCGTAGTCGGCCTTGATCACAATGTATTTGCGCTTCTTAGTCGCTTCAAGCGGCGTGCCGACAACTTCCCAAACCCCCAATGTCGCAACGTCCAGAAGCCCATGCATCGCGGCGCGCCCGGCAGACCCACGCTTAAGCTGAAACCGGTAAGTTTCCGTAAGCCCCCCATCCGCGCGTCTTTGTTTGTCAATGACTTCAGCAGTGTCGAGCGCCAAAAAACACTGGCGCGTTTGGCATTTCGTGACGTGCTCAACCTTCACACCGCCGGTCCGTGCCGCCATCCCCACGGAACAAGCACTTACCGCTACAGCTAACAACACCATCGTTGCCACACGGGTAACAGTACTACTCAATACACTCATGAAATCCCCCAGTGGAAGGTCAAAAATACACAGCTCGCGAGGTTTCCCATAGCGTGCTCACCAGCACGCAGAATTGAATAAATACGTTGATACAACCTTTACAGATGAAGTTAATTTCTCGTTTTCCGGGAAGTCAAAGACTAGAGTGGTCACTACCGCTCAACAATCACCACAAAAGTCGGGCTCTTGGGAATCACGGATTTGCCAGCAATTACTTACCTATGGCCAAAGACTCAAATTCCTCTCCGTTAAACGTATCGAAAGCACCTTCTACTATAGATCGCATTAGAGTGTTGCGGCGCGGTTGGGCGTTGCTTCTGGAGCAGGGATTTTAAGTTATGCGTATCAAGTACATCCGCACCTCAGCGAAACTGGCCTCGATTCTGCTTCTGGCATTCTCACTAGGAGCTTGCGCCTATATTGTTCGAGGGTCGAAACAGCAATTCCACATCAATACCAAACCGCAAAACGCCACCGTGACACTTTCGAATGGCATGCGCTGCAAAACGCCTTGCACTCTGAAACTTAAGCGTCGTCAAGAATTCAGAGTGACAATTGAAAAGGAAGGATATCATCCGTATACCACTGTCGTAACGAGCTCGATCAATGCAAAAGGAGCAGGCATGCTGGCGGGTAACTTCATTGTTGCAGGCGGGCTTGTCGGAGGCGCGGTGGATGCAGGCACGGGCGCGGCTTACCGCCTAAAGCCCAACCCGTTGCTGATCAAACTGGCACGTAAATATGATGACGGAACCGGCACGGCAACAGCGCCGAACCAATTCTACTCGGCTACATCAACCGGCCAATGACGTCACCGCAAGATTGCGAACAACCGGCCAAGGCTCAATACACGCATGGCAGCGCTTGCCACATAGGTGAGCGCACAGGCCGTGAGGATGGTATTCGCCGCGGACTGATCGCGGGCGGGCAAATATCCGCCGCCGGACAATACCGGTAGGGCTTTATTGAAGCTGGCGTCGAACTCCACGGGCAAAGTGACCAAATGGACGATCAGTTCAATCAGTCCGAAAAGGATAAGGGCACCAATGCCCAGCAGAAAAAGCTTCGGCGAGATCATAAAACCAACCACGGAAAGCGCCACCGACACCACACCCGCCAAGCGGTCAGCGACAAATGCCGCCATGACGAGCCGTTGGCGCGCCCGCAACGGGCCATAGCGATCCCTGTCTTGAATGGCGTGGCCCACTTCATGCGCGGCCACCGCCAGCGCGGTCACCGATCGGCCATTGAGATATTCGCTCGACAACCGCACGGCCTTACCATCGGGATCATAGTGATCGCCCCCGTCAGTTGCTTCTTCCACGCGAACATCGTGAAGGCCAAAGCCGTCCAACAAATGACGGGCGAGATCTCCGCCCGTCCCATCAATGTCCGGTCTCTCACGGGCGTGACGGCGCAGCACGTAACGGACCCACAATTGCGGGCCGAACACCAATGCCAGAAGCAATAATCCACCAAAGATCCAGATCAAATGTTTTTCCTACCGCGGAAGAACAACACCGGCCCGCTCCCCCGGCCCAACCACCCCTAGGGTACCTTATCGGGTGGCTGGGCCGGGGGAGCGGGCCGGCGAGGGAGAACTTGACTAAGCTGCGTCCACCATATTGCGGAGTTGGTCCATAAATTTGACACGCTCTTCGAGCGTTTGACCCGCCAGATTCACATTCAGGCTGGTAACGCCGGTGTCCTTGTACGCACTGATCTGATCACGGACAAAGCCCTCGGGACCGACCATAGTGGTCTGCTCTATGAAGGAAGCCGGGATCGCCGCTGCGGCTTCGGTCTTCTTGCCATCCAAAAATAGGTCTTGGATTTCCTTCGCTTCCTTTTCGTAGCCATAGCTCGCAAACACAGTATTGTAGAAGTTCTTCGTCCGCGCGCCCATGCCCCCAATATAGAGCGCCGACATGGGCCGGACCAAATCGCGCAGGTCTTCCAAACCTTCTCCGATGGCCACCATGCCGCCTGCGTAAACTTCAAGCGGCGCCCGATCCGCATCGCGCTTTGCCGTCCCTGCCTTGAGCGCGTCACCCCAATATTTGTCGGCCTTTCCGGGGACGAACATGGTGGGCAGCCAGCCTTCGGCGAGCTCGGCGGTCATTTCCACACTTTTCTGCGTCAGCGATGCGACCGTAATGGGGATTTCCTTCCGGGGTGGCACGGTGATCATCTTGAGCGGCTTGCCAAGCCCCGTGCCCTGATCCTTCGGCAGCGGCATATTGTATTTCTTGCCGTGGTGATCGAGCCGCTCGCGCTTCCAAACCGTGCGACAGATCTCAATGATTTCGCGCGTGCGGGTCAGAGGCGCGTCATAGGGAACGCCATGCCAGCCTTCGACCACCTGCGGGCCCGAAGCCCCCAAACCCAGCATCGCCCGGCCGCCGGAGAGATTATCGATTCCGGCTGCCGTCATGGCGAGTAGTGTCGGCGTACGGGAATAGATCGGTAAAATGCCGGACCCGATCGTGACACGTTCGGTCTTCGCTGCCAGAAAGCCCATCATGCTGACCGCATCGAAACCGTAAGCTTCCGCAACCATCACCGTATCAAGGCCCGCTTTCTCCAGCGCCACGACTTCTTCGACAGCGGCGTGATAATCGCCCGCGTAATTGAGAAGTGTTGAAATTTTCATGAGAGTCTCTCCCTATACTGATTATAAATGCGAAGAAATCTAGAATGCCGCACAAACCGGCGTGTCTACGCGCAGCACCGATTCCTGATCAAAACCTTTTTTGTACGCGGCGATAACGCCCGCGATCTCGGTGTCGTCCTCACGCGTCTTTTCATGGATGTGGATGACCACCTTCGAAGATTCCGTCACGGCTTTGCCCGTTTTCGGGCTTCGCCAAAAACCATCGCCGCTTATCACTGTAAACCCCTCTGAAAAGGCAGGCACCAATACGTTTTGGCGGAAGGCGCCCCAATCCTTCTCTGAAATCGGTCCAGACGGACCGCTCAAGCCGAAATAAAGCGCCGTTTCCGTTGCGGGATCACCATTGCACCGCACATCCAAGAAGCGGGGGCCATTGGCACATCCCGCCATAAAGAGAGTTAGAGCAAAAAGGGCGGCTGTCGATTGGCGCATCAAAAACAACTTCATCTGTTACGCGAAAAACCTAGGCCAGAGCCTTGCCCAAGACAATTGCCAACAGAAAACCGGTGAAAATTGCAATTTTGCCCAGCCCTGTCGCAAGGATGCTGACGTTGCGTTAGGCTACTCCCTGCCCCATATGGCAGCCACACTTCATTCCGAGCAGAGGTTCCCATGACAAAACCCGTTTGTGCAATCATTGGCATTGGCCCCGGCAACGGCGAGGCCTTCGCCAAGAAATTCTCCGCGGAAGGCTATCACGTGGCTCTTCTCTCCCGGAACGAGGATTACCTCAAGAAGTTAGAAGGGCAGATACCAAACACCAAAGCCTTCGTCTTCGACGCCATGGATGCCAACAGCGCCGCCAATGTGTTCCCGGAAATCGCGCAAAGCATGGGGCCGATCAATACTCTGCTCTACAATGCGGGCTCCGGCGTTTTCGGCAACATCGACGCGACCAGCCTGGATGACATTGAAGCCGCCTGGCGCGTTAATGCTTACGGTCTTGCCGCGGCGGTGCAGGCTGTGTTGCCGCAGATGCGCGAGCAGGGAGGCGGCAACATCGTAGTGACCGGCGCCACATCCGCCGTGAAGCACAGCGCGAATTTCACCGCTTTCACCTCGGCCAAGGCAGCGCAACGGGCCATGGCTCAATCGCTTGCAAAACATCTGGGGCCGGAAAAAATCCACGTGTCTTATGTGATTGTGGACGGCGTGATCGACTTGCCGCGCACACGCGAGATGATCAAGCAGCAAAACCAGGACGTCGCCGACGATTTCTTTCTGCAGCCCGACGACATTGCCTCCGCCGTCTTCTACCTGACGCAACAGCCGCAGTCAGCCTGGACGTTTGAATTGGACGTTCGCCCCTTCGGCGAGAAATGGTAAGTCCGACTGCCGAACAAATGGGGCTTCCTTTCGCAAAGGGGCCCCAGCCGTTTCTCAGTATGGGCAACTAGATGCTGATCAGGCCGATCCAAAAACAAATGGCGCCCAGTCCCGTTCCGATGGCGGGGATCGAGAACCAGTATCGCAAGGCCATCATAAGATAAAGCGATGCGATGATCGGGGCCGCAAGCAGCAAAGGCGTTGCTTGCAGAAGGAACTCTGCGTGCACCACGCCCAAATAGGCGTAGAGCAGGCCGAACCCCATGGCGCCAATGCCGTGGCTGAGGTTAAATCCGATCCAGGCCCGCCACATATTCGTCTCGGACGTCAGGCCCAATGGTGCCATACGTAGCGTGGTAACGAGGGACGGGTCCTTCGGCGCCAAGCGTCTTGGCGCAAACTCATCAAGCACCGTATACAGAGTATGGAGCGCGCCTAACACGATGAAAGGCAGCGCCCCAATCACGTAGAGAATTGCGGTCATGCCCCCTCGTCGCCGAGCTTCTGAATGTCACGGCGGGCTTTGCGCAAGATGTCCCGCACCTGTTCCGCCGCCTCTTCCGGATCACTGGACTCGGCCACCGTACGGACCGCGACGCGCATGAGCCGGAAGGCCGGGCGCATAACTTCGGCCGCTTCACTGTGATAAGCATGCCGCCAGCCTGTCCACTCGTCTTCATCCGTGCGCTGCCAAATACGGTCGATGGTTTCTTTGCGCTTCTTGAGCGTCTCCGTGCCGGATTTGGTCAGCTCATAAACCTTCTTGCCACCATCTTCTTCTTTGGCGGAGGCAAGCTCTTGGTCCAGAAGCTGCTGTAAGATCGGGTAAACAGACCCGGCGCTTGGCCGATAAAGCCCATGAGACCGGTCTTCCAGATCCTTCATGATCTCATAGCCATGTTTGGGCCCATCCTCCAACAAAGACAGGATGGCCAAAGCCAGTTCGCCTTTGTTGAAAAACCGCGCTTCCCAAGACCAGGGGCCATATTTGTGGCGCCCGCCGGAACTGCGGCGCCGACGGTATCGAGGTGTGTAACAATACATCCTATAACCTCTCTTTATGTATATCGGACGATATAGTGTGCGATATGTGAGAGTCAATGATTTATGAGGAGGCACTGGGCCTCCCCCACCCCCACCCGGCGCTACGCGCCGACCTCCCCCATCAAGGGGGAGGTGCACTTATGGGTCCAGCACACCCGTGTCCCCCTCCCTTGATGGGGTGAGCTTGAGCGAACGCTAGGGGAGGGTGATGACTTAAACCCAGCACTTTCAACCAATCCCCTTTATGCTGGCGTTCAAACCAACCCAAGTGGATTTCCCATTCATGGAAGACATCATTGTCAAACTGACGCTGATCGGCGTGCTGGGCATTGGCGCCCAATGGCTGGCCTGGCGCTTCAATTTGCCTGCCATCGTTTTGATGGCCGTTGCCGGCATATTGGCGGGACCCGTGACGGGCGTGCTTCAGCCGGAAGCGGATTTCGGCGAATTGTTCCGCCCCATGATCGCTGTGGCCGTGGCGGTGATTTTGTTCGAAGGGGGGCTCACTCTTAACTTCCATGAATTGCGGGATGCGTCGCGCGGCGTGCGCCGCCTTGTTTTTCCCGGCGTCTTTGTAGGCTGGGTGCTGGGCACGCTGGCGGCTCATTACGTGGCCGGATTGTCCCTGCCCGTCGCCATATTGTTCGCCGGGATCTTGGTGGTCACCGGCCCCACCGTAATCATCCCCCTTCTGAGGCAGGCGAAACTGGCCGCGCGCCCGCGCGCCATCTTGAAATGGGAAGGGATTATCAACGACCCCATTGGCGCCCTCTTCGCCGTGCTGGTGTTCGAGTATCTGCATTATGCGGATCAAGGCAGCACGGTGGCAGGCACCGTGTTCTGGGTCGTCATTGCCTCCACCTTAGCAGCCGGTATCGGTGTGGGCATGGGGTTGGGACTTGCCCAGTTGTTCCGGCGCGGCCTTATCCCTGAATTCCTCAAGGCGCCTTTCATTCTATGCGCGGTCCTCATTTGTTATGCCATTGCCGACCAAATCGAGCATGAGACCGGCCTGGTTGCGGTGACCGCCCTGGGCATCACCCTTGGCAATGCGCGCTTGGCCAGCATCACGGAAATGCGGCGCTTCAAGGAATATGTGACCGTCTTGTTCGTTTCGGGCGTGTTCGTCATCTTGACCGCAACCCTCACGCCGGATGTTCTGTATGCGGTGGATTGGCCGTTGATCGGCTTCGTCCTCAGCATCCTGTTCCTGGTGCGGCCCGCCACCGTCTGGATCAGCACCATCGGCGCGGGCCTGCCCTGGCAAGAGCGGCTCTTGCTGGGCTGGATCGCTCCCCGCGGTGTGGTGGCCGTGGCGGTTTCCGGATTTTTCGGGGCAGAGCTTGTGCATCTGGGCTACCCCGAAGGGGCCGACCTGATCCCGCTGTCCTTCGCGATTGTCTTTGCGACCGTGCTTGCTCATGGCTTCTCCATCAAATGGCTGGCGGAGCGCCTGGACCTCACCTCGAAAGAAGATCCTGGTGTCTTAATCGTCGGCGCGTCTGCCTGGAGCACAAGCTTTGCCCAATGTTTGAAGAACATGGACATCCCCGTCGCCATCGCGGACACCGGCTGGCGGCGATTGAAAAGCGCGCGGCTTGCGGACATCCGCACCTATCACGAGGAGATCTTGTCCGAAGCCACCGAACATGAAATCGACATGAACAAATATGGGCACATGGTGGCGGTGACCGGCAACGAAGCCTACAATTCGCTGGTGTGTACAGAGTTTGGCCCGGAAATTGGACGCAACAATGTGCTGCAGCTGGGCGGTGCTGAAGATGACGACCCGCGCGGCGTATCGTTCACCTTACGCGGTCGCCCTTTGTTTAAAAAGGGGATCGGACTGGAAGAACTGCTGCGCCGCCACTATGCGGGCTGGATCTTCCAGAAAACCACTTTGACTGATCAGTATACGTATGATAACTGGCTTTCGGACAAGCCGGAAGAAATCGAGATCATTCTGGTGCAAAAGAAAAACGGCACCCTTGTGTTCAGCGCCAACAAGGCGCGGGCGGAAGCGGGCGACACCATCGTCGCCTACGCCCCGCCACCGGAAAAAGACACCGCAAAAACCACTAATTCGGCCGATAGCTGACTGACCAGGGGGCAGCCAATTCAATCATTCGGTCTAAATCCGCAATGACATCATTCCGGTCCACATCGTCGAAATCTACGTTACGTGCTTGATAGTTATACGTTCTTGTAAGGCGGTCACCGTCCAACTTTTGGATCACATCAAACGTAAAGTAGGCGTTGGACACGGTTTCAGAGAACGCCGACATCGTCCAATTTTTGTTGGCAGGCAAGTCCACAACGATTTCTACTTCGAAAGTGCCCTGAAAAAGCAATTGATCAAAAAGAGAGGAACTTCCTATATGCCTTGGCAGCTTTAGGGCGCGAGATACCACATGATTGAAGATGAAAAACTCGGCGTTCGATGCCCCGGCAACCTGCAACCAGCGCGCCGGGATTTTGAAGGCATAGGAAGCGGCCCGCTCGTTCTCCTTGTTGGACGTCTCAGAAACACCCAAGTCCACGCCAGTGAGACCAGGGTATGACAGGTTTAGCTTGTCCAACCGACGGTCAATATGGTTCACCTCTTCGAAAAGGAGATAAGTGTTCCTTCCAAAGAACTCTTCTTGAAGTTCAAAATAATCCTTCCCCGATCTGCGTAAATCAAAGTACCGATTGATCGAGAATTTGCCCTCTTGAGGGAATTCTCTCTCCAACTTTTGAAGTTCCGCGCCTTGCGGATGGACTGGCAACAGATACTCAAGATCCGAATTTTCGCTTAAAGGACGAGACCGCAAGTCGTGCCATTCAATCTCTATCAGTATGTCGCCACTGTCAGCGTGTGCCAACAATACCGGTCTGAACACCATTCCATTATTAGGAGTAGCCATCGGATCTGCATACTCTCCAAGAACGAGCCCCCCTCTGCCCGCGAGAGCATAGTCATAGTCGATGTCAAGCTGATCAAAGAAGGCGGCCAGCAACGCAATACAAGCAAAGTCGTCGCATCGCCGAAACTTTCTCACTTTCACAAAATCGGGCAATGACCAATCATATCGTTCCAGCCCCCATTTGCCATACGAACCAATTTCGGCACTCATAAAATTCACAACCGCGTTTATACGGTCCATCTTAGTCGAATGTGCGACTTCAATCTCCGAAGCAATTTGGATGAGTTCAGGGGGCGGTGGATAGTGGCGTTTAACCAAGCGAAAAACACGCGCAGAATACTCTTCCCAAGAGTCGATGGTCGTAACGCGCACCCGATATCCGAATTCACCGTTCTCCAAAAATGTATCGTCGTCATTATTGTTCTCTTTGAGGCGTCCATTCCAAGACAAAAGATGATCGCCACCATCTTTCGATTCCGAAAAGTCGAGATAGGGAGGCATTCCGTCGACAAACAACGGCATCGATTTCGGGAACAACATGGAAAACCGATGATCCGAAGCCTCAAAACTGCTAACAAAAAGAACGTCGAAGAAGATGTCCGTCTCGCCTTTGTAGCGATAAAATGATGTATACTGAATTTCAATGATATCCCCGACATCAAGGTTCGGCAGCCTAAAACCACTAAGCCAAGAACCGCGTGTCAGAATCTCTTCCACTGAAACCTGAAACGCTCGGCCGTCTTTTTTCGTCTGGCGGATGAGATGAATGACGCCGTGATCCGCTTTCTTGGAATCACTGAAATAGGTGCTGACAATGTTGTCACGCGCTCCCCTCGCATTCAGTACCTTGAAGATCAAGTGGCGATAGTGCTGGCGGCCTTCGCTGGTGTACCGAACTTGAACATCGTCCAAGATCCCCACATGCCCTCTTCCATTGTCTACGTCGCCACCGGTCTCCGGCAGAGTATCCGTTTGCCACGCATCGACCCAGTCAGGTATGGGGCCCGCAGCGAATGAAGCCGCTTCGTCATGTGCCTGTAACATCGACGGCAGAGCGCATACCGCCAAAACTAGCGAGAGAAAAACGTATGGTGGAAATCTCATTTTCGCCCCGCTAGTTCGGTTGGTAGCTGACCGACCAAGGGGCGGTGAGTTCAAGAGCCCGTTCCATATCGACCTTGTATCGGGATAAGTCTTCTTCTGGGATTTTGTCTTTCAACGTTTTGTAGGAATATTCCCGCGTAAGTGTGTCACCCGACCGGGTCTGCTTTACCCGGAAGCTCATATAGGAATTCGCAACCTCCTCCTCAAAATCTGAGGCATTCCACGTCGCAGTGGCCGGCATCTGAACTTGCGTGATCACTTCGATAAACTGAGGATGATCGGGATAGGACTGCCCTTCGCTGTTCAGATCGCTAACAACATTCGCAAAATGTCTTGGCAAATGCTCTACGAAAAAGAAGGGTCGGACATTCGCTGCCGCGTTTTGACTACCTCCCAGCAACGGCAGCTCGAACGACATTTTGATCTCGTCATCCCAATGGCCCTCGTCGAAATCTGTCTCGCTCGCCTCGACCAAACGCGCTTTGGGAAATGTGCGCCGCAACCAAAGCAACCGATCTTCCGCGTCAGTCACCCAGTCGTCAAGATCGGGATACCCTTGGCGGAACACACTTTCGTTCAAGCGCCACACACCCGTATCAGACAGGTCGTATCTTGATTCAATGCGCGCATGGGGTTCGTCGGCAGGCGGCGTTTCGAAGAAGATTGGCTCTGCCCCATCGACAGTAATCGGCAAAATAAATCTGTAGGAGCCAGGTTGTTTTGGCGCGGCTCCATCCTCTATTTTGGAGAAAGCGCCAAGCCATTGCCCCTGAAACCAGACAACCTCGTCTCCCACCAGCACGCGAAGAATTAGATCCGTATAGATCAGTTCGTCTTGTATCCGCAGCTTATTCGAGTCTATGCGTTGAGATGCAAGAAAAAGATCCGTGCTTAGATCCAACTCTTCAAGAAACGACAAAAGGAGTGCCCAACAAGCAAAATCAAAACACTCCCTGTATTTCCGTATTTCATCGAAATCCGAAAGAACCCAATCGTAGTCTTGGACACCGGTATACGAAAGATTTATTCGAAGGCTTTCAGACAAAAAATCGATCGCTGCGTCCAATCTAGCCGAAGGGTCCTCAGTGTGCTGTCTAATATCCTCCACTTTCTTAATGATATCCAGCGTCGGCGGTAATCTACGGTTGGTCAATTTGTGCAACGCAGATGATAGGTCAGACCAGGACGAGACCGTGGATACTTCTATGAATGTCGGATAAAAATCGACCTCATCGCCATAGGGCCGGCGTGTTTCCGGGTCGCGATAGTCAGCAAACACTGAATATATGTTCTCTTCACCGCGTGTCTCGACTTGAACTCGATCCTCTAAGGGTAAGCCGACAACCTCGAAATTGAAACGTGTAGGCACATGAATTCGGATGCGGATTAGGTTCTCTAATTTTCCAAAGAGTCGAATGCTATCAGAAAGAAGGGCCAAATTTATCAAATTAGATGTATCGGCTGTGTATCGGATATCAACAATATCCCCCGGATAAAGATCTGGGATGACGACCACAGGGGTAAAACCGTCTATTCGCAGCCGGAGATCTTCCGGTTTCACGAGGATGTTGGTTCCATCTTGCTTCCTGACGTTGACGGAGTGAACTGATATTTGGATATCCGAGTAGAAGTCATAGAATAAGTAGATTTCGTTTTTCGTGTCATCTGACACTTTGAAAACGTCCCGCCGGTACATTTCACGGCTGTCCTCCGAATAGCGGGCCTGATAGTCCTGCAATATGGAAGTGCTTCCGCCGTCGACTGGGTTCCTGCTTGGCCACTCTCCACTCAGATCAAGGTCTATCTCTTCGACCCAGTCTGGAGCAGGCACATAGTTCGTATCGACAAATTCGATGGTTTGCGCCCAGACCGGATTGGCAAAAACACACGCCAACAGCGCAAAAAACGCGATTTTGATACGCAACATTCCAGACATACGCTCCCCCCGAAACCTAGATACATAATTCAATCTATGGGGGTAGTGTGCGCCGAATTCGGGTTTGAATCCAGCCCATTTGGCCATCGCTGCCGCAGTTTGTTATATCAAATGGGCCACCGCGTGAACGGGCCGAGCTGCCACTTTACTCTGTATACGCATAAAAAAAGCCCCTGAAGAGACGGCTGCATCTGGGGAAATTACAGCCGGCTCAACAGGGACTGGGCGCAGATACGCAACGCCCTAGGGTAACAGGTGATCAGAAATTAAAACGAAGGCCACCGCGCACGGACGCTTCTTCATAACGTTCGGAAACGATGCTATCGAGCACGCCACCGGCCGAGACCACAACGCGTTCAAAGTCCGCTTCGCCAAGGCCCGTCAGGTAACCGCCTTGAAAGAACACGTCCACTGTTTCGCTCACGGGCGCGCTGACGCCACCGAACACTTGAACGGCCGCTGTGGTTTGCGTGTTCGCGAGAACCAGCAAAGCATTGGACGGTGGCCTGTAGCGAATGTTCGAGTCGATGTTCACGAGACCAATGCCGACGCCCACATAAGGAGTGACCGGACCCAAATCATAATCGACGGCCGCATTCACCATGGCGGTGAAAACATCCTGCTCGCCGAAGAAAAGCTGGTCGCCACCATTGAACGATCCGTCGTTCACATCACTGCTGCGGTAGGCAGCTTCCACTTCGGCGCGCACCGTAGCCGGCCCCAGATCAAGAACGCGGGCGCCGACAGATCCACCAAAGAGTGTGCCCGTTTGAAATTCGGTGCGCACTTCCCGCGGTGCCCCGCCTGCGGTTTCGCCTGTCGCAATTTGATCTTGCGGAAAGACCGCGCCAAAGAAAGCGGAAAAGTAGTATGTCGAGTCTTCTGCTTGTGCAGACGTTGCCCCCCAAACGGACAGGACAGCACAGATCGACCCAGCTATTATTTTTTTCGATGTCATGAGATTTTGTCTCCCCTCTGACGATCAATCAATTGTGATAATCCTGTGAAGAGTGAGGACGCCGGCACTTGATGCGCTCAGGAAATGCAACGAAAGTGCCGACGCCCCGCCCTACCCAGTGCGCTGTAAACACACGGCCACCGGATTTATTCGCATCCGGAACAAAGTAATTTAGAATTTTTCCAAAAAATTTTGTTGCGCGTTGCCTAATTTGCAGGCACACACGGGGCGACCAACGACGGTTGCCCCCTCCATTTGAATGGGGCGCAGGATTCTGATCATGAACATTGAAGGCTCATGACAGCAAAAAGCGAAGAAGAAGTTCGAGACGGCTTGTCGGCGCTGCTGCCACGATTATGGCGCTTCGCCTTGGTGCTCTGCCGCGACAATGCCACAGCGGACGATTTGGTGCAGTCCACCTGCATTCGCGCGCTTGAACGCGCCTCGCAATTCGAGGCCGGTTCGAACCTGGACCGTTGGACTTTCACAATTCTTGCATCGATATGGAAAAATTTCGCTCGATCTGAGGCCATTCGCCGTGGCAAAGGTCTTGTGGAGGCGGCTGACCACCTGACGGTGGATGCGCGCCCCCAATTGGAAGCGAATATTCTAACGAAGCAGGTGTTGTCCGCCTTGAACGACATGCCAGACATACAGCGCAGCGCCGTTCTGTTGGTTTACGTGGAAGGCTGGTCTTACAAAGAGGCCGCCGCCGCGCTGGACATTCCTTTGGGCACGCTGATGAGCCGCATCGGCCGGGCGCGAAAATCCCTGGCGCGCCTGCAGGAAGACGGCCCCGTCCCCCCCGATCAAACCGGCGAACAGGCCGAGGGGGTGCGCCATGGCGAATAATCAGCCCCCTCAAGTGTTCACTGATGAGGAACTGCACTCGTTCCTGACCGGAAACTCGGATAGTGACTTGAGTAATTCGATTGAAGCTGCGTTGGAAAGCGACCCCGCTTTGGCGGAACGCTTGGCAACCTTGGACGACCTGCCGGGGATCGGCCCGGCGGTGGCCACTGCCTTTGACACCATGCTGGAGGCAGCGCCCAAGGAACGCTTGGAGTCCATTCTAAACAATGCGCTGATTGCGGGCGGGGCCCAGGCGTCAGCCCCCCGCGCGCCGGCGGCCCCCGAAGCAGCGGCCCCGTTCTGGCAAGATCTCGCCCGCCTGTTCCGCTTGGAAAGTGCCGCCGCCATGGCCCTCGGATTGGTCATGTTCCTGGGCGTCGGATTTGTGATCGGGCGCACCACGGTGGAACCTCAAATTGTGGAGGTGATGGTGCCGGCCCCGCCTGCACCGGGCACCCAAACGCCGGTAGCCGAAGGACCGGCCGCCGCCGAAGCGCCGAAAACGCCCGGTTGGCTGGTGGCCGTGGCGGACTATTTCAAACTGTTTACCGCCGACACTTATGCGTCCGCGCAGGTGGACGATGCCGCGCGCTTGCGCAGTTTGGAATTCGTCAGTGAGCGGATTGCCCTTGATATCGGAAAAGCGCCGCAAGTGGCGGGCCTCTCCTTACAGCGGGCGGAACTGCTGGACTTGAAAGGCAAACCGCTGGCCCAGATCGGCTATGTGGACGGTCAGGGCCGTCCCATCGCCGTGTGCATCATCTATCGCGGCCCCGGCATGGTACCGGCAGAGGCACCGCCCCCGCCAACGTACAAGCAAGACGGCGTGCATGACTTCAACATCGTCCATTGGAACGTGCAGCCTCATGGCTTCTTGATCATCGGCGACGTCCCCGCCGACGAGCTGGAAGCCCTCGCCCGCGAAGTGCATGAGACGTTGATTTGATTGGTCAGCGGTTAGTCCCTCTCACCCCGCTGCAACAAACCCGTCAGGCCTGTGACAACCACGGTTGTCAGAACCCACCCAAACAAGACCTGGAACCAGTAAACCCACTGCAGACGTCCACCCTCAACAACCCAATCGACAAGGGTAAAAAATCCATCTCGGATCGCCAGCAAAAATGGGGTCATCAACGAGATAAGTGGATCCACGATAGGTCGGCTATATGCGAAAACCGGCTGCACGTATGATCGGGCATATGGCCAGCCCCATTCGATATATGGCCGCAGAAAAGCGGGGATGCCTATACTGAACTTTGTCTCCGGGCAAAGATCGCTAGCAGACACCGCGCCCCAAGGGCGCCATTTGCTCGTTTGCCCAAACTCCATCAACGGCACGAACGCGTCGAGCGAATAGACATAGGCATTGAACTCTTCATAACTCGGGTAGGAATTCTTGTTTTCTAGGACTGCTTCGATTTCCTTCAATCGTCTCTGTATCTCGGGATCTTTTTTTTTCGATACGTCCTGATTATCACTGGCTGTGTCGCCGTTCGTCGGCTCTATTCTAGCCGTTCTGCATGTGACGTCGTAGCGTTCGAGTACCAACGGATTGTCTGGGACCATGCGACCACTCTCGTGGGCAGCATGATAAAACGGCACTGCTGCTAGCCAAATGGCAAGGGCCCAAACGAAAGCGCGAAAGGGCTTGAAGCCGTACCCCGCAAGCGCGTTAAAAAGCGAATAGAAAGGTTTCAGAAACCAACTGGTTTCCGTCGACCACGTCCAAAGCTTCTCGCGGTCATGACGGATGAGGCGTGCATCGCGGGTATGCCCTGCAGCCTGAAGTACTTTTGCACATTGTGTATGGGGTTGCGGACGGAAGCGTCGGTATCTATGCCACCAGTTTGCAAACCTAAGGTCCAGCCATGCCCGCCTCATCTCAAAAGAGGTGTCTACGGCTCTGTCTGAAAAATCATCCGCAAATCGTTCGTACACAAATCCGTCTAGGGAAAGGTGTCCCTTCTTAGGCCAAGACGGAAAGTAAGGTCGCCATCCGAAAAACCAAGCCCATCTCTTCAGAGTTCTAAAGGGAGGCCAACGCCAAGCACCACGGTCTGCAAGAGCACCAACGTTCGCCCCTCTTAGATCTAATTCGGTATTGCCCCATTTGATCAATCCAAGAAAGAGCACTCCACTTATGGTAGCTGAATTCAGATCGGCCAAAACTCGTTTCTCACCAAGAAGAAAGCTACTCAAGTTTTGCAAGACGGTCTTCTCAAGATCGAACTGAGCCTCGTTGATCGTCAGGTGGCCACCAACTCGTGCCCGAAAAAAATCAAGGCCACCGACTATACGAAATCCTTCAGACAAGAAAACATCAGCTGCTATCACTGCAGATTGGAAACGCAGAGCTGTTCGGCTTTTATTGCGAAACTTTCCTTCGACGCATGCAAGTTGTCCACCAATCGTCGCCCCAGCGAAGTTCACTTCGCCAATTGACTCAAAGCCTTCACGCAAGAACACATCAGCCGCGATCTTTATACCACCGCAATTGATTGCGGTCCGCTTGTCATGCTGAAAGCTAGCTTTGCAACAATCGAATGCCCCCCCAACAGTTGCCCCGATAAAATTGACTTCTCCAATAGCTTGGAAACCATACCGTAGGAATACAGAAGCCCCTATCTTCGCGCCGTTGCAACTAAGCGCTGTTCCATCTTCATTTAGGAATTTCCCACCATCGCACGCAAACCGTCCTTTTATGGTTGCCGCACCAAAATTGACCTCACCGTTTGCAACAAAATCACGCCGCAATAAGACCGATGTTCCAAATTGAGCGGCTCTGCATATCAAAGCAAATGCGCCATTTTTTGATTCGTTAAGCTTGGCGTTGTCTAATCTCAATAAGCCTTCGACTTTTGCCCCACTAAGATCGACACTGTTGTCGATTTTCGATTTTGTGAGGGAGAGCTCTCTATCTATGTGAGCGTTTTCCCCATCAATCGAATGGATCTCACTATTGTCAAAACATACACGATCGAGTTTTGCATCTACCAATATTATTGGATCGGGAAACTTGCAGTTGGTCATCCAGATCGGTTTTTCGAATCGCAATGCGGTCAGATCGAGTGGTCCATCGGTAATCGTACAGTCTTTCAGCAATGCTCCCTTGTTGGAGATCTCAAACGGTTCTTCGTCGAATGTTAGAGGCGTATGTTCCGGATCGTCCAGCATATCCCGAATGATGCTGGCGCGGATTGTTCTGTCTCTAGGCGGAGTATCTCCGCCATCTCCGTTATCACCTTCTACAGCATCATCCAGGTCAGATTTGTCACCATCAGTCTTATGATCCTTCAACCAAGACCGGTGCCAAGAGGGCGACCAGGTGGCGCCGACGCGCCAGGCGGCGATGAGGCTGCGGGCTTTAAGACGGTCGTCAGGGCTTAAGGGACGTTGAGGCGCGTCTTGCTGATCACCCGGCATTGAATGTGGTTCGGAAAACGCGTCTATGCCGGTTGTGCCAGACGCGTCTGTTGGCGCCACCTCATCCGCATCGCTTTCCTCTGGAGCGTCTGCCCCTTGCCCCGCACCCTGGTCGTCAGAACGGTTTCTGCGCCAAAACAGCTTTCGCGCCATTGCATCCCCCCGCGCAACTTTGCCTCGCATGCATCAAACACTAAAGGCATAAGATGCGACAAGAAGAATCCGTGGCGACTTTTTTTATTTTCTTCACGGCAAAGGCGAACAGCGGTTGCAAAAAATCGTCAGTCCGTTGACGAAGCGTTCGGATCATAGTGTTCAACGCTCTCCTGCTCATTGGCGTCATTTCGTGACACGATAGCGACGGCGCGGTTGGTCTTGCTCAAATTCACAGGCTGGTGTGGCACATCGGCAGGGATGAACAGAAAATCGCCCGCCTTATTGATCACCGATTTCTTGAGGCCAACGCCGTAGCGGGTTTCAACTTCGCCCTCCATCACATAGATCGCGGATTCATATCCCTTGTGCACATGAGGGTCGGCTCGGCCGCCCGGCGGGATGATCACCATGTTCATGGAAATGGCCGACGCCCCCGCCGTTTCTTCGCTGATACCGACGAAATTCGGCAGGCGTTGCTTGGTCATCACCTCTGCGTCGGGCCGCACGGTCACAACGTCCCGGTCGCTCACTTGACCGGTCAGGCGGTCGGGCAAGATGCTGCAACCGGCCAGCAATCCCCCAACTGTCATTGCCATAATCGCGAACCGTCGAGCCATCACAATCTCCTCACCTGATCAGTCTCGCGGCAAACAATGGCATCCGCGTTGCGGCACTGGCAAGGATGGGGCATTCTAAGGCTCATGCCATTCTGAGGGGGAAACGGCACATGACCGAAGCGGAGATCGTCGAAGGTCTGGTTGAATCCGTCAGCGCCGTGCTGGCCGTGGTGTCGATCTATTTCACCATCGTGTCGGCCTATATCGCAGCGCTCTATTATTTTCTGCACCGCGCCCCGTTTTTGCTGAAGACCCTGGCCTTCCTGTTTCTCAGCGGCGCCATGGTGTTTTTGGGCCTTACCACCGTCGCTCTTGAACGCCTAACCTCCGGATTGCTCACTGCATGGCACGCGCTTGAGAACAAGGTGACGGAAGCACCGCCACCGGATCTTTACTTCGGTTTTGAAGCGTTCATTCTGGAAGACTATCAAGTCGCCATATGGGCCGGTTGGGCCGTGGCCTTCGGCATTTATTTGGGTCTTCTCTATCTTACATTTCTGCACCGTTGGACCGCGCGTGATGCTGATGGCGAACCAGGCAGCGGCCGCACCGGACTGCGTTCGGTCAGATAAATGACGGCCCCTACTTGACGCCGCAACTATTGGCACTATATATGTCAATAGTTGGCAGAACAAGATAAAAGAGGCTGCCCTGTCATGCGCCGAACCGTTCTCATCACATTGGGCGTGTTTGTTGTCGTCATCTTAGTGGCCATGTTTCGGCAACATCAGTATTACGCGGATGTGCGCCGAAACGATGCGCAAGACCACCAACAAGTCTTCTATGGCGGCGATGCATTTCACGTCCTTACCTTGCTGAAATCAAAGGCTGACACCCTATCAGCGCAAGATATCATTGAAGAAGTCAGTGCCTTCAAACGCGCCACTGAAAGTTTAGGCAACGCCCAATGGGTCTATGCAGGCAAGACAGTGGTGAACGGCCAGGCGTCGGAACAGATTGGACCGGCGAATTGGACCGCGGGCATTTTCGTTCAATATCCGTCGCGTGAGGCTTACTTGAATGCTGCGTCTTCCGATGCCTATCAAGCAGCTCTGGCCGCGTTCGAAAATCATTACGCACACGGCGCCCGCCGCTCCATGATGCGCAATCTGTTCCTTCCCCAATTCATGTTGTTCAACCGGCTCTCGCAAGGTTTCGGAAGCTTTGACGGCTATCCATTCGAACCGTCGGACATGACCGATGCACCGGCCGCGCTGCGCAGTATTGTGGAAAAGCTCCGGGCCGAGGGGGAGCTAGGAACACGCGGCATGGTGGTCTTGAACCTTCAGAAACGGGGTACGCCGGAACAACAGGCAGCGGATGCGGAATATGTGGCCCCGATGATCGCGCTCATGGCGCGTCTAGGCTATGGCCCCATGCATCTTGCGGACGCAGAACAGGTGCCCGGCTCTAAAGATTTCGATGCTATCGCGAATGTCTTTTATCCCGGTACGCTGTATTTCGCAGATTTGATCAGCAGCACATTCTATCAAGAGATTATTGGTGATAAGCAATTGGGCGATAATCAGTCCATCATCACCGTGCCGATTCTGGACCTTCTTTAAAGACCCCAACGGGAGAAGCCATGCCAAGTGTCGTCGAAGAAATTCCAAGCGATCTTCAGCCTGCCGCCGATGCAGCGCTCGCCTGGATCAACAAAGAACGTGGCGCCCAGTACAAACTGACAGGCCTGGTTGACCCTGATCCAGATTGGCGCCCCGAAAACGGCGAGCCAACGGAACTTGGTCTGGTGCTGTGCGAGAACGACATGTGCGCGCGTGAACAAGTGCGCATTCAAAAACATGGCGACACGTTTCAAGTGGCGGCCATTGAGGCGGAAGAGGCGGTAATCCCGCCTCATTTGGACCCGCCGGAAGGCGTTCGCGAAAGCTGGCTGGATGAACAGTTGTCTAAACACGGCTTCATTGTGGTGGTGTTTTACCGGGGCTTTTGGTGACCGCCCTGCCGCGCCGAGTTACGGGGCTACGCTAAATCCGGTGTTCGCGACGCGATCCGCGCCACCGGCGGTGAGATTTTCGCCGTTACCAGTGAACCGCAAAGCCTGGCGTCGGAAGCAGAAGACGGCTGGGGTTTTGATTTCACTTCTATTGGTGATCCGCACCACGAAATTCTAGGCACGTGCCGCAAACGCGGGTGGCTTGACCTCTTTACCCAGGACGGAACACTGCTCAAACAGGCGCGATCCTGGGCGGCTCATCCAAAGGGTTATTTTCAGCCCGGCGTGTTGGCGCTCACCAAAGAGGGCCGTGTTCTTTATCGCTGGCGCTGCCGCCCGACGCGCAAGAATGTGGGCGGGGCAGTGGAACGTCCGACACCGGACTATGTGTGGGAACAAGTTCAAAAACGCCTGGACGGGCCGGCAGAAGACGCCCCACTTGATCACCATGCAGAGATGGACGTGAAGCCACCGCCCTGGCCGTTCTTCGTCTCTCTATTGCTGGCCCATGGATGGTTCATCAGACCGAAGGTGTTCCCTCTCGGGCGTCCGGACGACGCGCAATCCGCCAAGCCGCAGCAGATGATCCCGCGTGTCATCGGGTTCATCGCGCTGTGGCTTGCCGCTTTTGCATTTCTGCCGACACTTTGGGTGGGCGCGGCTTTGGCCGCCTGGGCCGCTTTCGTATGGCCCGGCATTGCGCGGGTAAACCGCGAATTTCAGAACGTACCCGAAGGCGAACCCGACAGCTTGTAGACCCTGAAAGGCGCATTACGCTTCGCTAATGCGCCCTACAGCACGCCTTGCCCAAAACCAACATCGTAGGGTGGATTAAGCGAAGCGTAATCCACCACGACAAATCGGCACCTCACGTTCTAAGCGGCCTGAGGAATCCAGTTGCCGTGGAACCCGGCGGGAATGCGTAAGGGCAGTTTGGCCGTGGCCACCGGCCCCTGATCAATTTCCTTGGCATCGAAAACCAGGAAGCTGCTTTTATCCGATGGCTGATCATAGGCCAGCATGATGATGTAGCCGTCGTCTTCCTCGGTGGCGCCTTGCCGCGCGGCAAAGACTGGTTCGCCCACCATATGGCCTTCACCAAGATTGTAGGTTTTGCGCGCCCCCGTCTTGGTGTCGTAGTGGATCAGCGTGTCGAAGGACGCAAACGTCTTCTTCAGCGTACCGACGGCATAGCCGTGGCGATAGGCGCGGGTGCTGTAATCGTCATTGGTCCGGGGGAATTCGCAAGGCAGATCGTCAAACTGTTCTTCTTTGATCGCATTGGTGTTGTCTGACAGATCGACCGACCAGCGGCGGAAAGTAGGCACAATGCCATCGCTTTCTTGCACCATCGTCCCGTCGAGTTTTGGCGCGAATTGCGTCGCGTTAGAACCGGTCACATCCGCATGCAGCATGGTGCCGTCAGTCCATGCATTCATCATGTGGAACATGAATTTGTGCTCACAGGTGAACCAGCGCACATCGTCCGCCGTGCCGTTGCGCGGCATAACACCGAAATGCGTGCCTTTATCCGGTTCCCAGGCGAGCATGGGTTCGCCTTTGAAGGCACGCTCTAGATCCGTGGTCAGCGGGAAGATCGGAAAGATCACATGAGTTTCGGTAACAAAGAAATCATGCACCATGGCCGAATAAGGCGCTTCGATGAATTCGTTCTTGATCAGGTTGCCATCCTTGTCCGCCACATTATAGCGGATGGCATTGGACCCCGGCCCTTTCGCTGAATAGCCGAAGAAAACCATTTCGCCCGTATGCACATCAAATTTCGGATGTGCCGTTACGGGCCCGTCAATCTGCCCGCCATAATCCAGCTCGCCCACCGTTTCCAATGTACGGTGTTTGATTTCCGTCGGCAGCGCCCCTTCCATTAGGGCCAGCATTTTACCGCCGTGCTGGACGATATTGGTGTTCGCCGTGTTGTATTTGAGCTCATTCGCCCGCGGGTCATTCATCATCGGATTACCGAAGACACCGAACAGCCTTTCGCCCGCTTCCATTTCCGCCACCAGCTTCTCGGAACGGACCCAACGGTTACGCCACGACACGCGGCCATCTTCAATATGGAAACACTGGATCATGCCGTCGCCGTCGAACCAATGATAGGTGTCTCCCTCGCGGGGCGGGTGAAGCGGGTCCGGCCCGTTGCGGTAATAGGTCCCCAGCAGATCACGCGGCAGCTCGCCTTCGACAATGAGGTCCGGCGCATCGCATTCGATGCCGGACGGCGCCATAAAGCCGGTCAGGAAAGGGTCATTGGGAAATGGTTTGGTCATAGGGACACGTCCTTTGATCACTCTTCGGTCTGAGAAAAAGTTGTTCGATTTGCGGCAAAAACAAGAGGTGGGGCTGACGACGCACCAACCCCACCACTGCCGACGCTTTGGTCCGTTTTATTTAGCGTCGATCCACCCCGCTAATTATAGGCAACCGCCAGCTCGAAGAGCCATGTGCGCGGCGCTTCCCAGCTTTGGAAGTCGATGGTCGGCAAGGCCGCCGCCCGGTAGCGTTCGTCGAAAATATTCTTGCCGGTGAACGCGGCCCGCACATCCACACCATTTGTTTCGAACGCATAGGAGATGCCGCCATTGACCACGTGATAACCGGGTTCCCGGTTACCTTGCACCTGAATGCCCGCGATCCATTCGATCTCACTGCGGTAGAACCAATTGGCGCTGACATTGACTTCGCCGATGCCCAGTGGGCGCGTGTAGCTCACATTGGCGCCAACCTGGTGTTCCGGCGACCGCGTCAGACCCGCGGAAGAACCCAAGCAAGTCAAATTCACAAGGTCCGGATTAGGACAGGCGGACGTCGTCGGGTCCAAACCGAAGAAGCCAAGTGGCAGCTCGTCCGGCTGGCTTTTGCCGGTGAGCCAGCCATAGGTGGCACCGACCGAAAGCCCAGGTATCATTTCAGGTACCGCCAGCATCTCTACTTCAATACCACTGACATCCACCCGGTCCACATTCGCAATCACCGTGTTTGTCGCCGGTACCGCGCCTGACGGGCGGAAAGACACAAGGTTGGTTTGGCTGTCTTCGCGGTTCGTAATGAAACCGGAAATGTTGAGACGCAGTTGATCTTCGAACCACTGGGACTTCACACCGAATTCCCAGGTCTTCACGATTTCCGGTTCGTACACCAGGTCTTCCGCATTCACGCCTTCCGCCGGCGCAGGCACGCCACGAATGGAAATACCGCCGCTTCGGAAGCCTTGCGCATAAAAGCCGTAGAGGAGAATGTCCTCGGTGGCCTGCCAGTCAAGGCCGACCTTCGGCGTGGTGTAATTCCAGCTATCCTCCGTTCTCGGAACGATCGTATCGATGCCGGGCGTCAGCAGACTGTCGAACTGACTGTTCTGTTCTTTTTCTTCGTGGATATGCCGGAAACCAGCGCTAAGGCTAAGGGTTTCGGTAATGTCGACAATCACGCTGCCGAACACCGAATAGGCTTTGTTTTCTTCACTGCTGATTTGATCGGATTCAAACCCCTGGAAGAGGGCTGGTGTCATGGTGAAAGCGGCAATCGCCTGGTAGACCCCGTCGTTAAACTGATCCGAGAATTGGCGCAGGTTCACTTCATGCCAGTAGTAGAAACCACCAATCAGGACGTCCAAACGATCGTCAAAGAAAGTTTCGTTCCAGCGAATTTCTTGCGTGAACTGATCATATTCCTGGATCCGGTCCGTATGAAGCTGCAACCCCGGCACCGGCCCGCCCGCAATCGCGGGAATCGCAAGGCCCTGACGCTCGAACAAGCTTACCGGCGCATTCGGATCGATAAAGTTCGATCCATCGAAATCCTGCAAGGCACGGTCAGAGGTGTCCAAGAAGGCCGAGATCGACGTAAACACGCCAACAGGCGAATCCCATTCCACTTTGGCCCGGTAGAGTTTTGCGTCGTATTGCGCGTTGTTACCGAAATCTGCGTGACTGATATAGGGCTGATCGCCATCGGTGATTTGTTCCACCGGCAACAAACCGCTGCGGTCTTCGATAAAGTCGAAGCCAAACAGGATTTCCAGCTCTTCCACAGGCGTGATCAATAATTCGGCCGTTGCAGACATGTAGTCCACATAGCCCTCATCGACCTGCAGGAAGATATTGTCTGTATACCCCTCGCGGCGGTTGATGGTGCCGCCTAGTTTCAAGGCGACCTTGTCTTCCACAATTGGTGCGTTGCCAATGACGCGGAATCGGTACTCGTCATCGCTGCCATATGCGCCGGAGGCCTTGAACCCAAACTCGCCCGTCGGCCGCGAGCGTTGCGCGCGCAGCACACCGCCAGTCGTATTCTTGCCGAACAACACGCCTTGCGGACCGCGGTTGATTTCGAGAGATTGGATATCGAAGGCATCGATCAATTGGCCCGTGTTCACCCCAAGGAACACATCATCCAAGATCACGCCCACAGAAGGGTTTTGGGTTTTCTCAACGTCTGAATACCCCTCACCCCGAATATAAATGGCGCCACCGCCCGGCACGGCCGTCTGCTGGCCAATGAACACGTTCGGCGAAAACCCATCCAGGTCTTGAAGCGTGCGCGGTGCGATTTGTTGAATTTGTTCAGAGGTAAAAGCCGTTACGGAAAGTGGAACCGTTTGAAGCGATTCCTCACGCTTTCGGGCCGTTACGATGATTTCGTCGATTTGAGCCACTGCCGGTACAGACAATAAGACGTCTGCGGACAAAATCGCGGCAGCACTTACTAAACCTCCCCAATACTTATGGTACTTCATACCGTTGCTCCCCTTACGGAAACGCCGTTTGTAACCGTCACGGCTTTGTTTGTTGTGTTGTGTGGCGTTGCGTCCCTTCCTTTTCGGTTATCCGGCGCTCGTAAGCGTTTCGTTTTTGTGCTGCTTCGCTCAATACTCCGAACAAGACCAAACGAAACTTGAGCGCCCAACCGCCAAGGTTGACCGCTACTTATCGACGAAAAGGATATGAAGCGCTCGTATTGAAAGATACTAGCTGATAAGGCAGGGGCAGATGATACGTATAGAGATCACAACACCGGAAGTGTCAGAAGTAGAAATCACAGTGCAAGCGGGCCGCAAGAATGCATTTGCATTCCGGTTCACCAAGCCTACCCTGCACTGCCGTGGCCACACCACGGCATGGGACGCGCGTGCTAGATGGAAATATCCCCCCGGCTAATCGCTTTTACGACAAGCTGCACACGCGTCGGCACTTGCAATTTCTTCTTGGCATTTTCCACATGAAAATGCGCCGTGCTTTGGCTAATTCCCAATATCTCGCCGATATCCCAATCGGTTTTCCCTTCCGCCACCCAAGCGACACATTCGCGTTCCCGCGGGCTCAACGCACTGCTGTCCTTTTTGGTACGCGACGTTTTCGATTTCTTGGATTGTGAACATAGCGCGGACACATCTTTGCCCAGTAACTCACAGGCACGGTCATGGAAGTGGACCGCCATCAGCTGCAACAAGATGGTTGCTTGCTTGTTGATACTTAGTGCGGGCCCGCACATGCCCATTGCGCCTACATATCCACCCGGCCGATGGATCGGTACACAAAGCCCGTCGGACATGCCAAAACTATGGGCCACGGCTGCGGTTTCGCTCAATCCGCGCGCGGCGGCCCCCAAGGCCTTGTGAAGGTCGGACCACACAAATGGTTTGCTTGACGTGATCAGCAGTTCGGATGACGGATTGTCGGGCATGCACTCATCAAAGGCTTCCAGAAAACCTTCGGGCAGCTCATCCACCAAAACATCATACTCAAGGGATTTCGGATTCCGCAGCGATCCGGAACAAATGTAAGAGGTCAATCCATACTGATCGATATTGCGGCTGAATTCTTTCTTGAGGGTCGGAACGTCTTTGATCTGATCCACATCCGCCAGGAAATCTACAGCCTCGCCCCAATCCGCTAGCATGACGCACCTCCGTGGGGCGGCAGCGCACCAATTCTTCCGTTGGCGGAGTAACTGTCACGTCGGTGTTGCGATTTAACGCGCACATTTCGGCAATTAGGTTTACAGCGTAACGCAGCGCCCGCCATCCGCACGGCGGCGCCAAAGACTCTCCCCATTGCTTCTCCCTTTCTCATCCCTCAGCACTTATTTTTTCCCGCATTTTTCGCTTTTGTGCCGGGGTGTTTATGGCGTTCTAACGGACCTCCAAAATGCTCAAATACTCTGCCTGACAGTGTAGAATTGCGGCGAAAAACTGTCAAAAACCTTGGGCCTTTTTCGGCCGATTTTCGCCAAAGCTGCCACGCAAATGGCTCATCTCTGCAAAATTTCGTTATAACAACAAAGGCCGGAGCAACGCCCCGGCCTTCACTAAAGGTAAGTTCTTTCGAAGTCCTCTTAAGCCGGATCAGCAATCCAGCTGCCATGGAAGCCATACGGTATCCGCGTTGGCAGGTGGATCCGCGCGACCGCATCAGCTTCCACATTGCTGGCATCCACGATCACCAACTCGCTCTTGTCGATGGTTGGGTCGTAGGCAAAGCTCAGCAAATAGCCGTCGTCTTCGGCGCTTGCGCCGTCAGCCGGAACAAAAACCGGCTCACCGCCCATACGCCCCTTCAGGTCATGGGCTGTAGACGTTCCCGTCTGCAGATCATATTTGCGCCAAGCTTTCGCCGCGGGCGCCCCATTTGCAAACTCCGCCGTGTAGCCATACCGATGCTTGAGCCCAACCAGGCTGTCCGGCACCCGCGGGAATTCGACGGCGCGGTCATCCAGTTGTGTTTCGGAGACTTTGCCGGATTTAAGATCAATCACCCAACGGTGAAGAAGTGGCGGCACATCCGGCGCCCCCACTTTCATGTGATGTTCCATGCGGCACACATCGAGTACGATCGTGTCGCCATCTTCATAAGAATTAAGCGGATGGTACACATAGCAGGGGTCGATGTCGTACCAGACCACATCTTTGTTGCCGCCATTGCGCGGCATCACGCCGAGGCGGGCACCATAATTGTCGCTCCACTCAATCGGCAGTCCCCCTTCGGCCAAGCGATCAATGTTCCACACCGCCGGCAAGTCCATAAACACCACATAGTTCCGGGTGATGTTGAAATCATGCACCATGGTGGACCCTTTGACGGTAATTTCTTCCGACTGCAGAAGGTCACCATCGGCAGATGTCCGGTGATAGGTCAAATAAGGGGGGAAGATCCCGTAGGCGAAGAACAACATTTCGCCGGTCTCCGCACACACTTTCGGATGGGCCGTCATGCCGGTTTCAAGCTTGCCGTTGAAGTCATAGGCCCCCACCGTTTCCAAATCCGCCGTCACTTCAATGGGATGATGGGCTTCTTCCAGGGCCAGAATTTTGCCCGCATGGGACACAATATGCGTGTTCGCCAACGACATGGATAGATCGCCGATGGATTCTTCCAGGGACAATCCTGAATCAAAAAGCGGCGAGCGCACATAGCGGTTGCGGTACCAGTTTGCTTTGCCGTTTTTCAGTTCCACGCCATGCAACATGCCATGGCCTGCAAACCAGTGTTTTGAGTCCGCATCGGGCGGGTTGGCGCCATTGCGGAAGTACCGGCCATTCAGCTCAGGCGGAATGGAACCCGTTACTTCAAGTTTGGTTTCCGTGACTTCTTCGAAAGTGGGGGCAAAATTGCCATCAAGCCAAAACGGCGTCTTCTCTTCGATCTTTGCATGCTGATTCATCGGTGTTCTCCATCCTCTCTGGATACGGACTATTCGTTATGCAGTGGACAAGTTAGGCGCCAACATGGCCCTCATGCAGTGGACTGCTTCGGCGATGTAGGCTTCTTTACGAGACGGTTCCCCGGTCTTGCGCCAGGCTTTGTACGCGCCGTCAACAATATTGAACTGAATGTCAGCCATAACCCTTGGGTCTCCCCGGCGGACCGTTCCGTCGGCCATACCGCGTTCCAAGTTTTTCTGAATGACACTGACGATGATGTCGCTTTGCTGCGCCACATCGAAACCTTCGAGTTTCGTTCCCTCATCCAGGAACAACTGATAAAGCGCCGGCTCCCGCTCCGCGAAATCGAACGCCGCGCGCACGATCGCTTCTTCGGACATCTCTTCGGGATTGTCCGGCATGGTCGCCGTCGCCGCTTCTTGGGCAAAGCGCTCGGCCAGCTGGGCAAGCAGCCCCCGCTTCGAGCCGAAATGGTGAAACAGAATTCCTTCCGACACGCCGGCCTGCGCCGCAATCTGGACGGTCGACGTGTGGTCGTAGCCCTGCTCCGCAAACAGGTCCCGCGCGGCGGCCAGGATCAGCTCCCGCTTTTCCTCAGGCGCACGCCGCCTTGCAAGGTCGGTTTTCGGTCTGGTTAGTGTCTTCACCATATTGAGCAACACTTTATAAAGTGACACTCAATATGTCAAATTTGGCAGATTTCAGCCAAAAAGTGATCGAATTGCCCCTCTTCTCCACAAAGACAGGCCCGTTTACGGCACCAAGTTCTGTGCGGTCCACTAGAGCCGTTTTGGTTTTCTTGGAAACACAAAACGGCTCCAGATTCATTGTTTTGCGCGTTTCCGGACGGTGAACCGGATTCCACTTCACCTGGAAACGCTATAAATCCAAATTGACAGATTATATGTGCATGACGCATATAAATATTGGGCAAGATGATCGGAAGTCCATGACCCCGGAGCAGATGCATGCTGGGGCGCCGGGCGTGTTATTCCTGCAAGAGGAACGGACCAATGTATGAAACAAGGGCACTCGACGAGACGACTTGGCCGGATTTCGCACGCATGGTCGAAGCGAATAATGGCGTCTGGGGTGGGTGCTGGTGCATGTGGTACCATGGGAAGGATGCAAGCGCCGACGACTCACCTGCTCAAAAACGCAAGGCGAAAGAATGCCTTGTCCGCGAAGGCCGGGCCCATGCTTCGCTTGTCTTCGAAGGCGGCAACTGTGTGGGTTGGTGCCAGTTTGGATCGCCGGAGGAACTTCCGCGGATCCATAATCAGCGTGCGTATCAAAAAATTGACCCGGTGTTACCCGATTGGCGGATTACCTGCTTTTTCTCCGGCAAGGAACATCGCGGCAACGGTGTGGCATCGGCCGCCTTAAAAGGCGCCATTGAGCAAATCAGAAAGTTAGGCGGTGGACGCGTTGAAGCATATCCGGAAAACACCGAAGGCCGAAAAGCCTCACCCGCCTTCCTTTTCAACGGAGCCTTCTCCATGTTCGAGCGGCATGGTTTCAAGCGGTCACGGCAGATCGGGAAGCACAAATGGGTGGTGACAAAGACCGTCAAGTGATGCGCTGCGCTGGGATTATCTTGTTGGTTTCACCGCCATCGGGAGGTGATCGAATAATCCCTGCGGCTCTCCAATAGATGCTCCTTCGATTTCGAGCAGCTTGAGTTTCGTCTCGGTTCCGCCGCATGCTGAAAAGCCGGTAAGGCGTCCGTTCGCGCCAACGACGCGATGACACGGAACGATAATCGGAAAAGGGTTACGCCCCAATGTTTGACCGACCTGTTGGGCGAACCGTTTGTCACCAAGCTTAGAGGCGATGTCTCCATAGGTGAGCGTCTCACCGGCCGGAATCGCGCGCGTGGCGGCGTAGACCTTTTCCGCAAACGGATCAATTCCCCTAAAGTCGCAAGCGATGAAAGACAGATCCGTTTTTTCGCCTTCAAGCAGCGCAGAGATCGACCGAATGGCGCGATGCATGTGAGCAGGTGGGTCGCCCCTTACTGCTCCAGTGCGCGCAGTCAGACGAGCCGCTGTGGCGGCAGACGTTGTTTCCGGCAAGGATGTCGCGACGACCATATCATCATGCCAGGCGATACCGCAGTCGCCGACCGGCGTCGGGAAAAGAGAAAAGTATGCCATACCCAATAGAGTCACTCTTTAAGGAAGGCATTCAAGTCCACCGGCGGCCTTCGGTCAATATATCCGAACGTACCGTTATCCTTTATCTCGCGCGCTGCTTCACGCATCGCCGTCATGGCGCAGCTGTAAAGCGATGTGGCGAGGCTTACACGCCTGACACCGGCAGCAGCAAGGTCGTCCTCTGAGAACGATTTGCCTGGTATGCCAGCCATAAAGTTCACCGGTTTTTCTAAACTGCCACACACGCGCCGCACCGCTTCGAGATCCGGCAATCCGGGCGCCATTAATACGTCGGCACCTGCGGCCTCGAAGGCCTGGAGGCGCCGGACCGTATCATCAAGATCATTGATGCCTCGCACGAAACTTTCGCATCGCGCGGTCAATGTGAACTTGAACGGTAAGTCGCGTGCCGCGGCCACCGCCGCTTCCACACGTTGGACCGCATGATCCATATCGTAGAGGGGTGCGGCGGGATTGCCGGTCGCGTCCTCAATGGAGCCACCGACAAGGCCAATTGCCGCTGCCTCCCGGATCGTGACTGCAACATCTTTGGGCGCATCGCCGAAACCCTTTTCGAGATCGGCCGAAACCGGAAGGTCCGTCGCACCAATAATCTGCGCGGCGTGCGCGAGCGCCTCTGCCCGTGTGGTGTTTCCGTCTTTCTTACCAAGCATTGCGGCCTGTACCCAACTCGACGTGGCGAGCGCCTTGAAACCGAGCGACTCCAGCATGGCCGCCGAGCAGCCATCGAAAGCATTGGCGATGACAAAGAGACCCGGCCTCTCATGCAAGTCGGCAAAGGTATGGGCTTTTTCTAACTGACTGATTGACATCTTACATAACGGCAAAGCAACGATGGATGGGACCGCCGTCACCGGTTCTGGACTTGGCGATGGCGACAATATTGTTGAGCCAAGCGTAACGCGGGTCACCGGTTTCAAAGAGCGGTGCGGAGCGGAAATAGTAACGCCAAGCGCCCGCCGGATCGTCCGGCTTCTCCACATCAAACGCATATTCAGCATCTTCCGGTGATGACCAAGTCCGGCCTTGCCAATAGGCGTAGATCAAGGCGTTGTCATGCGTCTCCAGGCAGAATCGCACGTCGAGCGTGCCTGTTCCGTCCGGGCGGATGCGAATCCAGTCGGCGCCCCCGTCCGGCACCACGCGTCCTCGCAGGTGCGGCCCTTCGAACGTACCGCCTTTCACAAAATAGATTACGCGATTGCCGTCGGACATCGGCCCCACATCCATGGCCGGTACATGAAGCTTTACGCGCGCTTCAAACAGGAACTCGAGACCGGGCGGGCTGTCCGCGTCCCAGCCCGCTTTGTTGGATTTCAGAATATCGAGCATTGCGGTCTCCTTTTTCGCGGCCGCAAATTGCGGCGACATGCCGAACCTGCGTTCGGGGGCACGGCCAGGTTTGAACAGCCGATCTGTATAAATTTATATGCATAACGCATATATATGTCAATCCAACAATTGAATACTTTATGCGTTATGCATACTTTGTCGGCATGGACCGCACGACAAACCTGCTCGGGGCGCTTGCCCTCGGACTCACCGACCGGATTAAGTCCGGCATGGAAAACACACTTGACCGCTCCGGTGAAACGGCGGCGGCAATCATCGTCCTTGGATATGCACCTGGACTGTCCGTTGAAATCCTTCGCCAGGTTCTGGATCTTTCACACCCCGGTACGGTGCGTTTGATCGACCGGCTGGAAGAGGACGGCCTTGTCGAAAGACGGAAGGCCGAAGATGGCCGGGCTGTTGCGCTGCATCTGACGCGAAAGGGCAGCAAGCTGCGCCAGCAGTTGATGGACCGTCGACTTGATACGCTGGAAGCCGCCCTCAAAGGGCTTAGCGCTAACGAGCGGCTGGTTCTCGGGAATCTACTCGCGAAGGTGCTGACGAACCTGCCGGAAACCGAAATGGCAAAACACCGCATTTGCCGCCTCTGTGCCGTCCGGACGTGCAGCGACTGCCCAATTCCGGGCCATGCGATTTGATCGGCCCTCCAAGAACGATCGGCACGATCCTCACCTTCGCCGGCCACTCAATGTGTTGGTCTTAGGCCCGGCCCCATTTTCCGAATCGGACACGTGTCATCCAGACCAGCAGCACGCCAATGGGGAAGAAGGCCAGGGCGAGCGGCAGCAATGATTGATTGAACCAATCCGGAAAGAATTGCGGTTGCCCAAGAAACAACGAGCCGGATGCAATGAAAAAAGACGCGCACATGCGCCATAAATGGCGCGCGATCCGGGCCTGCTCGCTTAGACGACGCCGGACAAGCACGTTTAGCTCGCCAAAGGCCGCGGCCGATCCGGCAATGGTGAAAATGAGGAATGCCTGGGGCGGCGACCCATCCACGGTGCCCGTTTCGTTTCGCGCCCCCATGGCCATGAAAAGCAAGCCCATACCGGTTATGGCAACAGCCGCCACAAGACCTATGATCTCGACCTGCCCCGCATCGAAAGTCTGCCGGCGTGCCGCCGCCACGCCGGAGATCAGAAGATAAAGCGCCAGAATGCCCGCCACGAAATTGGGCCGCTGACCTTCCGTAAGGAATGGCGCCACGCCGGCACCGATGAGATAGGTCACGAACATCGATACGAGAAAAACCTTGCCGGCCATACGATGCAGCACCGCGCCTTTTTCCGAAAAGGATGCAGTGAACCCGGATGCAAGGCCGACCGTGCCGCCACCGATATGCAGATACAGCAACAGAGCCGCCCCCATATGCGCCAGAAGCGGCGCATCGAGGCTGACCTCCAAACGGGCCGCATGCGCCGCCCCGCCGGTACACATCAATCCGATGAAAAGAGCCATCGCCAGATGCTTGGTGTGATTGGTCATTCGGCCTCCCTCGACCACGCGCTACAATTGCTGGAAAAACGGACGAGGAGATTGGCCCGGGACCGAGATTTCGGCCATGACATGCTGTAACAAGAGCATGACCACAGGTAACAAGGCGGCAACCGGAAGAACAAAGCGCGGAACATGACACAGGCAACGGCATCCGCTGGGTTGGTCAGCAGTCTGATTTCATTCGCCGTCGCGCACAAAGCAGCGCGTGCCGATCTTTTGCGGGCAGCGGACCTCTCGGCCAGCGATCTTGATGATCCCGACACGCGCATTCCTTTGGACAAATATCAAAAATTGATCCGATCGGCCCAATCTCTCTGCGGTGATCCGGCCATCGCTTTGAAGTGGGGTGAAAGCGTGGACATCGCCGAGTTCTCTGTGGTCGGCCTCATCATGAACGCGTCGCCGACCATGGGCGATGCACTGACCCAACTGCAGCGGTATGGCCGATTGGCCGTCGAACTCAGCATGACGGCGGCCGAACCAAGATTGACGATCCAACAAAAAGGGGAAGACGTCTGGCTTGTGGACACCCGTCCGAACCCGAACGATTTTCCTGAGCTTTCCGAAACATCATTCGCACGGCTGGTTTCCGGCCCAAGGCGGTTTTTGAAACAACCGCACGTTTTGGAAATTCACTTCACGCATGATGCGCCATCCCACGCGGACGAGTATGAACGTATTTTTCAGTGTCCCGTCCATTTTGCCCAAAACTGGAATGCCATGAAGCTACACCCGGACACAGCGTCTTGGCCCGTCCAGCTGGAACCGTCCTACGTATTCGGCATTCTGACCAAGCATGCGGATGCGCTGTTGGAAGACATACGCCAATCGACAACCACACGCGGCCAGGTGGAACGTCTTCTGTTACCCATTTTGCACACCGGTGCGTTTTCAGCGGAAAGCGCTGCCACCGAACTGGGAATGAGCCGCCAATCTTTGTACAGACGGCTCAAAGAAGAACAAACCTCGTTCAGTGACGTGGTGGACGGCCTCAGAAACAAGCTGGCCATGGAATATCTCGCCGGGGAGAAAACATCGGTTAATGAAACGGCTTATCTTTTGGGCTTTTCCGATCCTGCCTCCTTCTCCCGCGCCTTCAAACGATGGACAGGAAAAAGTCCGCGAGACTTCACAGGAGGATCAGACCGGAGTTAGAGCGCTTCATGGTCATATTGAATCGTTCTGACAGTGCGATTTTTCGTCAGGACGAGAAGGTCGCCGATGAGCGTAGTGGGGCTACGGTCGAGGCGGCCGACGCTGTCCTGGCGAAAAAGCGCCTGTCCCTGCGGGTTGCCCAGCGGTGAGCGTCCGCATCGTTGCGATCCTCACCCGATGCCCCACATCGTTTTTCGGATCGCGCCTTGCGGAGACACTCACCGCTGGACAACAGAACTGCTTCAATATGACCATGAAACGCTCTAGAGCCTCTTTCGAATGGTCTCGAGACAAGGAACGGCTCAAGGTTTTTAGACGGTCTGTGTCATTTGGATCTTATCGTTTTCAATCCGCAGAGCCTTGTCCATATACATCTGCGCTGATTGCTCATCGCCCCTTTTGTGGGAGATTTGGGCAAGCATTCGATAAGCCCCGTTGAAGTTCGGATCAATCATCAGCGCGTCGTGGAGGACCTTCTCGGCTTGATCCGTATGCCCATGAATTCGGTAGCCATTCGCCAGGCCAAAAAGCCAAACCGCTTGCCCCGGATAGGTAGGGCTGATGCGGATCGCATTACTCATCAAAGCAAGGCCTTCATCAAACCTGCCTTGCAGAAACCGGCCCCACCCGAGCGCTGCGTGCGCTTGTCCGTTGGACGGATCGATCTTGATCGCCCGCAACAAATGCTGAACCCCGGCATCAACTTCGCCGACATCACACAACGCGCACCCCACATAGCCCAACACATCAGAAGAATATCCATCCAGCTCAATGGCGCGCTCTGACAGGTCGATCACGTCCTGCTTGATTTTGCCTGTCTTGTCTCTGAGAACGCCGAACTTAACGCCCAGGCCGTAGAAGACCGCCATAGAGGCGATCGCAGGCGCATAGCCGGGATCAATTTCCATCGCCAGCTTAACCCGGTCGAGCGCCTTGTTCAGACCTGCTTTGTTCCAACCTTCCTGCTGGCTGATAACCCAAGCCCATTTCACGTGTTCCACGGCGGTCGGGTTTGCACCCGCACGCTGTTCCAGCCGGCGCACTTCGGCCAAGTTGATTTCCGACCCGAGGTGATTCACGATTTCCGCTATGACCGTGTTCTGCAGATCAAGCACTTCATCCGTAGACCGATCAAACTCTAGCGCCGCAGCGGTTACCCCGGTTTCACCTTCAATAATGTGCACCGACAAGCGGATCAGGCTTCCATGTGGCCGAAGCGTTCCCTCGATAAGGTAGCCAACATCGAGAAGCGCACTCATCTCCTGCGCCGACATTGTCGTATCGCCATACATGTTCGATATCTTGCGCGACATCACAACATAGTCCTTAACGCGGGCAAGCTGTGTTGTCAGATCCGCATGCACCACATCCGCCAGAACTTGATGGGCGGGATCATTTGAAATCAAACGGAACGGCATCACCAACAAGGAGACCATTCCCGGCTTCAGGGGGACCGGCGGTGGCACCACGGCAGGACGGTCTTGTTCGTCTTCGATTTCTTGGACAAATCGAAAGCCCGTGCCGTGAATCGTTTTGATGAATGCTTGCGCCTTCCCATCGTCGCCCAGCGCCTTCCGCGCCGCTTTAATTCGGCTGGACACCACGGAGTCGGAAATGATCCGGCCTTCCCAAACCGCTTCGACCAATTCATCCCGGTGAACCACGCGATCCCGGTGCTCGATCAGAAAGCCAAGCAAGGCGAACACCTGCGGCTCCAGCGGAACGACGTCGCCGGAACGCCGAAGTTCAGCTTTCTTTCGATCGAACTCGTATGAGGCAAATCGATAGACCATGAAACAATTGCGCAATGAAATCAGTGGTTTAAGGGAAGTTTTACTGCATTATCCGGGCAAATTCCAGAAATACCGGTGACAATGACTGTTGCAGAAATTCACAGCAGCCGTGCGTCTTACAGCGGCGAAGGTGCACTGATCAACGTGAATACCGGTAATCTCCATCAAATCTCCAAGAACTCTTCAAGATTGGGAACCGCGATGCGCGTATTCAAGCGCCCATCGTTGAAAAAACATTTCCCCTAACTCTTGGAGAGACCCAAATGACAGATACCCAGAATGAGACAAGTCAGCTCAATGGCGTCAATGTCGGTGCCTTGCTCGATGCGCGCGAAGCGCTGGAGGCAGCGCCGGACGCTGCGAAATTCACCTTCCGCGCCACCAGTGAATGGAAAGAAGGCGTTCACACCAAAACCGTGATGAACGGATTTTTTGGCCTGGGTGAAGAACAATCCCGCAGTAAAACGCACATGGTCGAAACCGATCATCCTGAAGTGTTTGCCGCCCCTGACGCAGCGGCAACGCCGGTCGAGCTTGTGCTGTCCGGCCTTGCCGGTTGCATCACCGCCGGCATTGCCACCGTCGCCGAAAACCGGGGCATCAAATTGCGCTCCGTAAAAGCAACACTTTCGGGCGACATGAACCTTTATGGCATCCTTGGAATCGACAGCGATGTACGCAACGGCTTCAGCGGCATCCACGTCAATTATGACATCAATGCGGACGCCAGCGAAGACGATATCGCCGCGCTGGTTGCTCAGTCCCAAAAACGATCCGCCGTTTTTGACATCGTTACCAACCCAACAAACGTCTTCGTCACGGTCAACAAATAGTCCGTGCTCTTGCAGAAGGAGCGAGTCCCATGCGTCACGCAACGGTGATCATTCTCGGGGCAGGCCAAGCAGGTTTGGCCATGAGCCACTGCCTTACCCAACGGTCCATTGACCATGTCCTCCTGGAACGGGGACAGGTCGCGCATTCTTGGCGGACCGAACGCTGGGACTCGCTGCGTCTGCTGACGCCAAATTGGCAAAGCCGGTTGCCGGGTTTTTCGTACAATGGAGACGATCCCGATGGTTTCCGCACAATGCCGGAAACCATCGACTTTCTGTCGTCTTACGCAAGCCACATCTCGGCACCGGTCAAGACGGAAACCAACGTCAAGCGGGTCTATCCATTTGACGACGGATACTGCGTGGAAACCGATCGCGGCGATTGGAAATGCCGGGCCGTCGTCATCGCCACAGGGGCCTGCAACACGCCGCATGTGCCGCGGGCGGCGGAGACGATCCCGGCAACGGTGCGCACCATGACACCCTTTGACTACCGCAACCCGAATGATGTGGATGAAGGCGGTGTACTGATTGTCGGCGCCTCGGCAACCGGCGTGCAACTGGCGAAAGAACTTCAACTGTCCGGCAGGCAAGTCACTTTGGCTGTGGGTGAGCATGTGCGCGTTCCCCGGCTGTACCGGGGGCGCGACATAAAATGGTGGATGGATGTTACCGGCGTTCTTGATGTGGGACTGGACGGTATCGATGACATCAATCGTGCCCGGAACGTGCCATCGTTACAACTGATCGGCAGCCCAACTCATGAAACCATCAGTTTGAACAGCCTGCAAAGCATCGGCGTGTCAATAACCGGGCGCTTGATGGGCGCGACGGACCGGCATTTTCAGTTCTCCGGTTCGCTCGCAAATATGTGCAGCCTCGCAGACCTCAAGATGAACCGGTTGCTTGACGAGATCGACAATTGGGCCAGCGAAAATCATGTCACCGCAGGCTTGGAACCGCCCTACCGGCTGCGCCCGACCCAAATACCTGAAACGCCGGCACTGAGTCTGGACCTTATGACGGCCGGCATCAAAACAGTGATTTGGGCGACCGGGTTTTACCCGGACTATTCGTGGTTGGACGTGCCGGTTCTCGACCGGAAAGGCAGGCTTCGTCACCAGGGTGGCGTTGTCGACGCCTCTGGACTCTATGTCATCGGATTGCCGTTCCTTCGCCGCCGGAAATCCAGCTTGATCGACGGCGCCGGGGACGATGCACGTGATTTGTCCGTACACCTCGAAGCCTATCTGGCGGACGGCGGCGCCAGAGCGGCATGAGGAAATGAGAGGAGTAAGAAAATGACAGATGCGGAAACAATCAAAGAACGGCTCGACCGGGCGTCGGAAACCGTATCCATGCGGCCGAAGGTTGGTCAACGGGTTTACAGAAACACCGCCGTGGTCGGTGATGGATTGCTCTGTCACGTCACGGAAAAGGATCACAGTCTCATGGTGGACGTTCCAAAATCCATGGGCGGCGATAACACTGGCCCCACACCCAGCACAATATTGCGTACGGCTCTTACAAGCTGCGTTGCCATCGGCATCAAAATGTGGGCCGCTCGTCGCGGCGTTCCCATCGACCGCATTGAGGTGTCGGCTGAAACCGACGTAGACGCCCGCGGGCAATTAGGTGTGTGCGATGCGGTGACCCCCGGCTTCGAAGGCATTCGCATGCTCATCGCCATGGACTCCCAGGCGCCGCAAGCCGACCTGGAAGAGATTGTGGCCGTTTCACTTAAGTACAGTCCACTCATTGAAGTGCTGGATAAACCCCAACCCATCGAGACGACACTTGTGGTTCGCGAAACCATCGAGAAAAGGAGCTGATCATGGACGCCAAGCTTCAACGACGAATCCAACGGTACGGGTGGGACAAAGCCGCCAGCGCCTATGAAGACGGATGGCGGCACAGCCTTGCCTTGGTTCAAGCCCGGCTCATTGAACTTGCAGATGCGAAGCCAGGAGAGCGGGTGCTGGATATTGCCTGCGGGACCGGCCTTGTGACCTTTCCTTTGGCTGCCGCCGTAGGACCAACTGGACACGTTTCGGCGACAGACATTTCCGAGGAAATGGTGCGGACCGTGGATGAACAGGCGCGCGAGCGTGGTCTTGGTCAAGTTGATGCGATGCGTACTGACGCCGAAGCGCTGGAAATGTTTGAAGATAACAGCTTCGATCTGGTCACTTGCGCATTGGGCCTCATGTATTTTCCCGACACACTCAAGGCCATCGGCGAAGCGCGGCGGGTTTTGAAACCCAATGGCCGCGCTGTCTTTGCCGTTTGGGGCGCGCGCCGGAATTGCGGCTGGGCGGAAATCTTCCCCATTGTCGATAACCGCGTGAAATCGGAAGTATGCCCCCTTTTCTTCCGGCTTGGCGCTGAATGCGTTTTGGCTGACGAGATGAGGCAGGCAGGGTTTTCGGATGTCCGCGATGAACGCATGGAAACGCTTCTGCCATACGCAAACGCGAATGACGCCGCCGACGCCGCCTTCATCGGAGGGCCCGTTGCGCTTGCCTACAGCCGATTTGACTGTAAGACCAAGGCGGTTGCCCGCGCGGAATATCTAACGTCCATCGCGCCGTTCCGGTCGGGTTCCGGCTACGACATCCCCGGCGAGTTCGTGGTCTGCGAAGGACGCAAACCAACCCGAGCTTGAGGGTGCCCCTTAATCCGTTCCACATCCGATCCGAACATGACCTGAAATGCCGTTTCCAAATCCGGGGTATCGAAATGAAATCCCATGCGGGTTGCTTTTTCGGGGAACACATATTGATTGCCGAGGAAGATTTCACGTGCCAGATCGCCGAGCAATCCCGTAAGAACCCAACGGGGCACCGCCAAGACCGCTGGCCGCTGCAACGCTCTGCCTAGAGCGGTGGCATAATCCCCATTGGTTACAGGATGCGGCGCGGTCGCGTTTACTGGCCCATCCACGGACGGATCTTGAATGATATGAACGGTCAAGCGCACCAGATCGTCCCGGGTGATCCAGCTCATCCAGTGGGCGCCGTCGCCAAAGGGGCCGCCGACGCCGAACTCGAATGGAAACAGCATCTGACTAAGCGCACCTCCATCGGGATCCAGAACAATCCCGATACGGAGCATAACCGTGCGTACGCCAAATTGTTCCATCGCAAGGGCGGCATCCTCAAATGCGCGGCAGCCCGCTTGCGCAAAACTGCCGTCTTCTTTCACAGGAGCATCTTCAAGCGTTTCGGGCCCCGCATCCGCACCATAAACACCGATCGCGGACGCGCTGATAAAAGTGGTAGGCTTAACACTTAAGCGCTTCACCAGGGCCCGCAATTGCCGCGTCATCAGCAACCGTGAGTTCATGATTTTGCGGCGGTAGGCCTTGGTCCACACCCACCCCCCCACGGGCTGGCCCGCCAGGTGAATGATGGTATCGATCCGTTCGCCATTTCCGATGTGGCTGAGGCTGGTGACCACCCGCAGGGGAGACGCAAGTGTCGCGGCCACGTCCGGCCGGCGGGTGAGCACCGTCACGTCATGCCCCCCCGCCACGAGCACCTGAACCAACCGGCGGCCGACGAAACCTGTGCCCCCCGTCACCAATATCGCTTGCGGCGGCAGGCCGGGGTCCACAAGGGCTTTGGCAGGTATCGTCCGCAGGCGGCTCAGGCGAGTCGCGGCGATCAGATCGCGCACGCCAAAAACACCGACGCCCAACGCCGCCAGCACCATCAAAAAACTCCAGCCGCCTCGAAACTCTATGCCGATGCCCGTGGGCTGCTGCGTCCAAGCCCACAGAGCGGGCATCAGAAACACAAGGATCGCGCCATAGTTCAATGCCAACAGAGTATGGGTGACGCGTTCGGAAGCGGGCAGTTTGCGCGTGCGGTCTTCTTCAACGAAGTCGATCAAGGTGATCACCAATTCCATGGCCAAAATCGCAATCACGATCCACGCGACCACCCCGCCAACCGTAAAGAAAGCAAGACCGAAGAAGAGGACGGCATAGAAAAGGTTTCGCACCCCGTGCAGACGCACCTCATGACGTTGGCTTTTGCGCCACGCCAGCCGCTCCGTCAATTCATGATGGAAGATCGTATCGAACGCCCCGAGAACGATTTGCAGGCTGATTAAAATCCAAAAACCCGTTGCGAACATACTATACTCCTTCCCAATCGGTAAAAACGGCGCGCTGATAGACAAGCTCGCCAAACAGGGGGTGACGAATGTCCAAAGTGAACTCGAACCGTCCCTCCCCCTTATCGTGGTGACCCGCCACCAATTGGCCGGGTGCCAAGAAGGTCGGCAAATAGATCCGCCGTCCGAACACGATGACGAAGTATTGATCGCTTACGAACAGAAGGCTGCCGCCTTCAACCCGCAAACGCAGGCTCATCCCGATGCCATAGCCCACACATTCTTCAAGGCCCGTGGGACCCGCAAATGCTTTGGCGCTTTGCACCACTTGCGGAAAACCCCGGACCCGATTGTATTGGCGCGTCCAAAACTGGCCGTTGCTCTTGGGATCTTCGGTGACGGTCACCACCGCTGCCGTGCCGGCCGCTGCTTTGTCGACCGGCAGGGGTCCCCCCACCAGACGCAGGGCCTGCGCAAACAGATAGCCCAGCACATTCATGCGAGTTTCCGCCACTTCGCCGCGATAGACCATGCTGGCGCCCCCGCGCAGACGTTTGGTGAAACGGTCTTTCACGGCTGTGGGCAGAACGTTCCATTGGTCTGCCGTCAATAGGCGGCGGAACCGCAGATCCGCATAGCTGGCCTCCTGAATCACGCCCCGCAAATTCGGTTTTTGTTCTCTTTGCTGTTTGATTTCCGGAAGCATTCTGATCCCCTGCTATCGGAAATTTCTGTAAAGACAGAAATTCAATCCCAAAATTTTTTCAGGCTGTCTTTTCGGTGTCACTTGATTTGCTGAGCCCCAATAGGCCAACAACCCGGTTGCCCAGCTTCACAATTTTCAACAAGACCGACGACGGAATAGTCAGCATTTGCGCATACCAGCGATCCATTGACCCGGTGAAGCGATGCATGGCTTTCAGCCTTTTACGCTGTTCATCGCTAACGCGCACATCACCTTCGGCTTCGGTCAAACAGGTTTCCAACGTACGCAAGGCGGGATCGATTTCCCGTTCCTTGCGGACCGCAGCGATGCGGACAGCGATTTCCCACACATCAAGTTCCGCCACAAAATGGTCGCGCCGGTCACCTGGCACCGGCACACGCTCAATGATTTTCCACATCTGTAATTCTTTGAGCGAATTAGACACGTTCGACCGGGCCACCCCCAGCGTGTCGGCGATTTGTTCAGCATGCATTGGCGCTTCGCTGATATAGAGCAGCGCATGGATCTGCGCGACCGTACGGTTCACCCCCCATTGGGTGCCCATATCGCCCCATTGCAGGATAAAGCGGCGGACGGCGGCGGGCAGCTCACCAATATTTCCCGTTATTTCTGTCATGACAGAAATTTAGGCACAGAAAGGCCAAAAATCAAGCCAAATCGGGGCGCGTAAAACGGCGATGACAGCGTGTTTGATGGCGTGTATGACGTGACTTAGAATCACAATCGGTCGAGGCGCCGCATGCAAGATTTCCTCATTCAGACAAGAACGCTTTGGACGGCATTTGCTGTGTTCGTGCTGATCTCGTTTGGATTTGCCGCCATCATGAGCCTGTGGGACTTCATCATGATTGACGAAATGTCCGATCCTGCCGCAATCCGATCCCATCTTGCAGAGATGACGGCCACGCAGAAATCCGTCCATCTATGGACCACGGCGACACTGGATGTGATGTATCCCTTCGCTTACGGAATATTGTTTTCCGGCATGGCGTTGCGGTTCTTCGGCCCATGGGGATGGTGGATCGCCCTGCCAAGTTTGATCGTCATCCCCGTAGACCTTACGGAGGGGGCCGTCCAGATTGCGGCGCTCGCCGGTAATTTGGACGTCTTGTGGATGAAGGCCTATGTCACGCCATTGAAGCTTGTGCTTTTTCTATTTGGCGTGGCGGCAACCTTGGCCGCAACAATCATCGCCATTCGGCGCCGGAGAGCATAGGAGACGAGGCTTCAGATCCGCCCGATTTCATATGTGATTTGTACGCCGTCTCAGCGCAAAATTTTTCAACGGAAACGGCCGGTGGGTAAAATCGCATGTCTTAAATCAGCGAGTTTTGCCCATGTCTTCCAAGTCTTCCGAGTCTTCCAAGCTTGATCACTTCATCGACGGCCATTCCGTGCCACCGTCTTCCGGCGCTTACCTAGACAATCAGAACCCCTGCACGGCCGGCCCTGTCAGCCCCGTCGCCGCCGGTTCCGCTGAAGATGTGGACATGGCGGTCCGGGCCGCCACGGCCGCTTCCGCCGAATGGCGGGCGCGCAAGCCCATAGAGCGCGGGCGCATCCTGTTGAAAGTTGCCGAAAAAATTCGGGAGCATTCTTCGGCCATCTCGGCCATCGAGCGGGCGGAGACCGGCAAACCGCCTTGGCAGGCCCCTTTAGAGATCGAGGTGGCGGCGCAATATTTCGAATTCTATGGCGGCCTGGTCAATTTGTTTCAGGGGGAAACGATTGATCTTGGCGCCGGGTATCATTCTTACACCACCCGCGAACCATTCGGTGTGGTCGGCGTGATTTTGCCGTGGAATGCGCCGCTTAATCAGGCGGGCCGGGGCATCGCACCGGCCTTGGCGTCCGGGAATACGGTGGTCAGCAAGCCATCGGAATTCACCTCCGGCACGCTGGTGGAAGTCGCCCGCATCGCCGTCGAAGAATGCGGCATGCCGCCAGGCGTGATGAACGTGATCCTGGGCGAAGGCAAAGTGGCCGGCGAGGCGCTGGTCTCCCATCCGGACATTCGGAAAGTCGCCTTCACGGGCAGCGTGCGCGCGGGCCAAGAAATCAGCAAAGTCGCGGCGGACAAGATCATGCCGCTCACGCTGGAACTTGGGGGCAAGTCACCGCACATCATTTTCGACGATGCGGATTTGGAACAGGCCATCCCCGGTGCCGTGCGCGCATTCGCGCTCAACGCCGGGCAGGTCTGCCTGGCGGGCACGCGCCTGTTAGTTCAGAAGGCCGTTTATGAAACGGTTCTGACAGGATTGAAGGCGGCCGTCGAAAACTTGAAAGTGGGACCGGAAGACGATGCCATCGTCGGCCCCATCACAACCGAAGCTCAATATAAGAAGGTGCAGTCCTACTTCGCCATCGCCAAGGAAGAAGGGGCACGGGCGATTACCGGAGGCCATGTGCCGGACGAGCCCCGTTGGGGCAGTGGCTGGTTTATTCCGCCTACGGTCTATGCGGACGTTTCAAACGACATGACCATTGCCCGTGAGGAAATTTTTGGACCGGTGGTCGCCGTCATTCCGTTCGAAGATGAAGCGGAGGCCATTCGCATTGCCAACGATACGGAATACGGTCTTGCCGCAGGTTTGTGGACCCAAAACCTGTCGCGGGCGCACCGCGTTGCCGGGGCGCTGCAAGCCGGCCAGATCTATGTCAACGAATATCAAGCCGGTGGTGTGGAAACGCCTTTGGGCGGGTTCAAAAAGAGCGGGTATGGCCGCGAAAAAGGCATCGAGGCCCTACACCACTACACTCAGCTTAAATGCATCACCATTAAGCTCTGATACGCACTGGCCCCTTCTAGAGCTGTCTAAGAAACGCCGGTCTATTTACCGGCCTTAGCGGCATCTTGCTTGGCGAATTCCGCATAGGCTTGCGCTGTGCCTTGGGCCATTTTATCCCCGTCAAACGGGATCGACATTTCCGGCGTGAACTCCAGAACGATCCGTTCCGGCGTATCAAGGAAACGCACGAACATCTGCGGGTCAAGGCCCGAGGTGAACTCATTACCGTCGTCTTCTTGTCCCTTCATCGCCATGCCTTGAGCCAGCAGATTGTACATCCAGTCTTTCGTTTCCTTGTCCTCGCGAATGACCGTGTGGCCCTTATAAGTGACCGTCTTGCCGCCGCCCATGGGCGTGCCTTTACTGCTGATAACAATGGACGAGCGCCCATCCCGCGCGATCGCTTTGATGCGCACGCGTTCGCGGGTGGCGGTCATCCAAATCTTGTCTTTCGCCGCCACATAAGCTGTGGTCACTCCGATCGGGTGGCCCGCCTTGTTTGCCCAGATGAAAGTGCATTCGCCGCCGGTGAGGAGCAATTCTTTCTCTCTTTCCGGGTCCAGACGATATTGCTTCACGTCATCATAGTTTGTGGCTTGTTCGGTCATATTCTTTCCTTTGCGCGTTTCCGGTGAACCTTCGTGACGAAGCTCGTCAGAAGGGATGATTTGTTTCAGCGAGCGGCATGAACTTTTCCAGCTCGAACGCAAATGGCCCATGATAGATCATGTCGAGCTTGCGTTCCGTGAAAAGCCAGTCACCGTTTTCCTTGGCGTAAGTATCGTCATAGACACCGAGAATGATCGATCCGGCGCCATCTTTCCCACACACCGTTTCGGTGACTTGCCAGCGTCCGCGCGCCTTGTCGCCGTCAATGTGCAGGATGGGCGAATGGGACAAGTGCCGCACATGAGCGGTATTTTCCGTGAGCGACTGATAGAAGCCGACGATCTGCGCCCGCCCCTGCAAATGCTGCCCCATAAGATGCCAATTGCCGTTTTCCGACCAGCATGCCCCAAGACACTCCGCATCGCTGCGCAGAATTGCATCCGTATACCGATTAATGCGTTCTTGCAGCGCAAACCGGGCGGCAATTTCCGTTACATCCATCCGTTCGTATCCCTGACTTTCATATTCCCGACATCCTGTGTCGCCGGATGATAACGCCGCCGCACCCAAGAACAAATGGCGGATTGCAGAATGGCTTGAATTTACAACGCCTGCCGCGATTGTTATCTATTCAACACGCGGATGAAGCCTGATGATTTTCCTTGGCTCATCCAGCGCACAAATAAGAACGAAAAACGGGGGGCATGCTGATGGACATTCAGCTCGACTTGGTGGAACGCATCGCGGAAGGGCCGCAATGGGTCTATTGGTGGACCCGGGTTATCGATACCTCCAACTGGCTCCTGCTCCTTTTTGTCTATTTCGACAAGCGGGCCCGTTGGGCGTTCCTGGCCTGGATCGTCAATGTGGTCATCATCCTGACTCTCTACAACCTCTACGGCTATAATCGTCTGCTGGGCCTCAGCCACATCTTGGTTTGGACGCCTCTTCTCCCCTATCTGCTTTATCAAAGGCGTCCGTTTGCGGAAGAAAACTGGACAGGGCGCTATCTCTATTGGTTTATGGGCGTGATCACCATCTCGCTGATCTTCGATTACATTGACGTGGTGCGATATTTCTTGGGAGATACACAGTGGTAGCAAACCAGTCATCGAGCGCCATGATCAAGATCTATGGGGTTAAAGTTTCCTATTTCACGGGCAAGCTTGAAGGCTATCTGAGATACAAGGAAATCCCCTTCGAATACCGAACGGCCACCGCCGAGTTTTTCAGAAAAACCCTGGTGGAGAAGACCGGCGCGCTGCAAGTGCCCGCCGTGGAATTGCCCGACGGCCGCTGGATGACGGACTCAAGCCCCATCATGGATTGGTTTGAAGAACAGTATACGGAATACCCCATTCTGCCCAACGATGCTGTCCAGGCCTATCTATGCCGCCTCATCGAAGATTACGCGGACGAATATATGTGGCGCCCCGCCATGCATTACCGGTGGAGCTATCCCACCAGTTCGAAACTGCTGCGGCGTCAGATTACCGACGAAATCGCCGTGGGCCTGCCGGTGCCGCGCTGGCTTCTCAGAATGCGGACCGAGCGCCGCCAACATCTCAATTTCGTCGCAAAAGACGGGGTCACGAAAGAAACGTGGGATCATGTGGAGCAGGCTTATCTGCGCTTGCTCGATATCTTGAAGCCGATCTTCGAGAACCGCCCGTTCCTTTTCGGCGACAGGCCCGGCCTGGCCGATATCGGCTTGTTCGGCCCACTTTTCCGGCACTTCGCCATGGACCCGGTCCCTGCCGTGATTATGCGGGAAACGGCACCGGCGGTGATGGAATGGGTCTATCGCTTGTGGAACGCCAAGGCATCTCAAATCGACGGCGGCTTCGTGACCGGCGTGCCAAACGACTTGCTGCCTTTGCTCACGGAGATCGGCGAAACCCATTTGGAGAATTTGTGCGCCAATGCGGAAGCCTGGAAAGCACAGCAAAAGTCTTTTGGTGTCCAACTGCAAGGCACTCAGTATACAAACGTCCCAACGTCGCGCTACCGCGTGTGGTGTCTAGAGAAGTTACAAGAACGGTACGCTCAGACATCACCGGAATCAAAGGACGCGTTAACGTCCGTTCTTGAAAAGACAGGTTGCCTGGCGCCATTGCTGCGCATCAAAGACTCCGACAGTGGCTATGACGCCGGCCATCACGTCCCCTTCGGCCGCTCCATCCCGGTGTACGAAGACGTGAGAGGATGAACCTCACAGAGGTCAGCCGTGTCCACTATCGCGGCGTCAGAGCTTTTGCAGCCTTTTGTTCGTGGCTTTGGTTGCGCAGGAACGCGCCGAACACGCCCATCTTCCGATCTGCTTCCAGGCCATCCGCCAGGCGAAAGATGTTCTGATAATACCAGCTCTGCGCCCCTTGAATGTTCAGCACACGAAAAAGAGCGATGGACGATGTGGGGCCGAAAATACCGGGACCGATCCGCAGTTCTTTTTCCCAAGCCCGCGCAGCGGCAAGCTCACCGCTGATCAACCCACCAGGTGTATCAGGATCGACGCATAAGGGACGGCCAATGCCGATGACGGAAACATCGCCTGCAAGCGCACTATTCATCGCCTCGCGCGACCGGAACCCGCCTGTCACCATCAATGGCATCTTGGCCACCTGCTGGATTTGCGCGGCGTACTCCATGAAATAGGCCTCGCGGTCGCGGGTGCTTTGGCGCTCCCCTTCCAGGAAGACCGGCTCAAGCCCTTCCGCCCCGAGCAGAGCAGAGCAGAGCAGGCTGTTCGTAGTTTCCGCCGGAAATCTCCAGCAGATCCAGCCCTTCTTCATTCAGCCATTCCACCACTTGCAGACAGTCCGCCAGGGTGAACCCGCCCTTCTGGAAATCGGATGAGTTCAATTTGACCGATACCGGAAAATCTGGGCCGACCGCCTTGCGTGTTGCGCGCACGGTTTCCAGCAACAGCCGCGCGCGGTTTTCCGGTGTGCCGCCCCAAGCATCCGTTCGCTGATTGGCGATGGGCGAGAGAAATTCCGAGATGAGATAACCATGGGCGGCATGAACCTGAACGCCTGTAAAACCAGTGCTTTTGACAGTCTCTGCCACATAGGCAAACCGCGAAATCACGTCTTTGACTTCGTCGTCGGACAGGGCGCGCGGCATGCCGAACTGTCCGCCGGGCAGCTTGAGCTTCACGGCGGATGGCCCCACCGGCTCTTTCGCGACGCTCACCGGCGTTTGGCGCCCGGCATGGCCGATCTGTACCCAAAGATGATTTCCGGCGGAGGTACCGGCTTCGGCCCATTTGCTGAGCTTGTCGAGCCGCTCGCGATCCTGCGGCCCTTCGATCACCACATTGCCGGGGCGCTCCAGATAGCGCCGGTCCACCTGAATGTTCCCCGTCAACAACATGCCCGCGCCGCCGTCGGCCCAGCGCTTGTAGAGCACCGCGTGCCGGTCCGTCGCGCGATTGTCTTCGTCCGCCAAACCTTCGGTCATGGCGGCTTTTGACAAGCGGTTCGGCAGTACGGCCCCGCAGGGCAGTTTGAGTTCCGTTCCCAGAAGGTTCGATACCTGTTGATCCATCAAGCGCTTTTCCCTTGCCGGTGTTATCCGTAACGGGCAACTGTAGCGGCGGGGAGACGATGCAGCAACAGAGATTCTAGAGGTCTTTGGCCGCCTGCTTGATGGCCTTCCGTATGCTGATATAGGTGGCGCAACGGCAGATATTACCGTTCATAGCCTCGTCAATATCTTCATCTTTGGGGCGGCGGTTTTCTTCTAGCAGCGCGGCGGCGGACATAAGCTGACCCGCTTGGCAGTATCCGCATTGGGGCACATCGATATCTTCCCATGCGCGCCGCAAAGCATCGGCGACCTTACCGGAAATGCTTTCGATGGTAGTGATTTTCGACCCTTCCAGCGCATCATGGGGCGTGCTGCAGGATCGGATGGGCACGCCGTCCACGTGCACGGTGCACGCGCCACATTGCGCGATGCCGCAACCGAACTTGGTCCCGGTGAGCTTCAGGTGATCCCGCAACACCCAGAGAAGCGGTGTGCCTTCGGCAGCGCTTACGTCTTGGTCCTGACCATTGATGTTGAGTGTGACTGTCATATCCGCCCCTTAGCCTTTCTGTACGCCATTGATCGGCAGTACATCCCCGTTTGCCCCGAAGATCGGAAGTTCCCTGATGCGCAAGCCGGTGGCATCGAAGATCGCATTGGTAAGCGCAGGCGCGGCGGGCGGCGTGCCCGGTTCCCCCGTCCCCGCGGGCGGCGCGTCGGAGTCGACGACCTCCACTTCCATCTCTTTCGGCGCTTCGCCCATGCGCATCACGCGCCAATCCGGGAAATTACCCTGGACGATGGCGCCATCCTTGGCGGTGATTTCGCCATAGAGCGCGTTCGACAAACCGAATAGCGTGCCGCCTTCGAACTGGTCTTCCGCATGGCGCGGATTGACCACGGTGCCCGCATCGGCCGCGAGCCAAATGCCGGGAATTTCCAACCGGCCCTCCTCATCCACGGACACTTCGATGACCGTGGCCACATAGGTGAGAAAAGATCTGTGCGCGGCGATGCCCAACCCGTGACCTTTCGGCAAGCGCCTGCCCCAACGGGCCATGCGGGCTGCCTGTTCGATCACATGGCGCAGACGCCCTGTTTCAATCGGGTATTCTGCCAACGACGCATTGTAGTTGATGTAAGAGGCGCCTTCCGTTCCCGGATCAAAGGTACGGTCCGCGCCGATGAGCTCAAGCAGAAAATCTTTCTGGTCTTTGCCAGCTGCATGGGCAAGTTCGGCCATGAAGCTCTGCACACCGAAGCAATGGAACGTATTGCAAACCGAGCGGAGCCATCCGATGCGCACATGGGCTTCCGCCGCGCCCGTTTCCACCTGAAGGTTTGGTATATCGAACGGATTGTCCTGCGCGCCTTGAGACATTTCCCAGTCCTGCGGGCCTTTGGCGTTAGGCGCAAAGATCGACAGGATCGACGGGAAGGCAGAGCGGTGAAGCCATGCGGTGCAATTCCCGTCCTTGTCCAGCGCTCCTTCGAAATGCTGAGCATTGGCGGCGTGGAAATAATCGTGGCGCAAATCATCTTCACGGGTCCAGGTGACTTTGACCGGGCGCCCCATTTCTTTCGCAAGCAAGGCCGCCTCCACCACATAATCCGGCTTTGACTTACGTCCGAAGGCCCCGCCCAGCCAAGTGGTATGGACGGTGATGTTTTCCAGTGGCAACCCCAAAAACCGCGACAGCGTATTGCGCGTGGTCTGAGCGTCTTGCAAACAGCCCCAGCATTCAAGCGTATCGCCGGTCCACTCAGCAGTGGCGCTGACGGGTTCCATGGGTGAATGGGAATAATGCGGCGTGTAGTAGTCAGCGGCGAGTTTCGTGTCCGCGCCGGCCATCGCCGCCGACACATCCCCCCGGCTGCGCAAGACATCGCCGGATTGGGCGACGGCGGCTTTCAGACCTTCCTTATACGCGTCGGAATCATAGGTACCGTTAGGCCCCGCCTCCCAGTCCACCTGCAAGGCCTCGCGCCCTTGAATGCCAGCCCAAGTGTCGGTGGCGATCACCGCCACGCCGCCAAGCGCCTGAAAGAAGGCGGGCGGCTGAGGCGATGGCAGCGTGATTGTTCTGATCACCCCCGGCACTTTGAGGGCTTCCGTGTCATCGACACTTTTCACGCTGCCGAACAATTGGGGCGGATGGGCGATCACCGCGTGAACCATGTTGGGGCGGTCCACGTCGATCCCATATTCGCCTTCACCGCGAATAATTTTTGGCACCGTCAGAGAGCGGATGGGTTTACCCATATATCGCCAATCGCGCCGCTCTTTAAGGTTCACAAGGTCTTCCGTGGGCAGGGGAAGAGCGGCCGCCGCGTTTGCCAGCGCGCCATAGCCAAGGGTCTTTCTGTTGCGCGTGTTTCTGACCTTGCCAAGTTCGGCCTTGCAGCGCGATACATCCACGCCCCACTCATTGGCGGCTGCTTGTTCCAGCATCCCCCGCATGGCGGCCCCTGCCACCCGCAAGCGATGGAGATTGTAGCGCACGGACCGGGACCCATCCGTATTCTGATCGCCATATTTCTTGTCGCCTTCGGCCTGCACGATCTTGATATCGTCCCAGTCGGCTTCAAGTTCATCGGCGACGATCTGGGCCATGGCGGTCCAGGCCTGCTGTCCCATTTCCGCCCGGTGGCAGGTGATGCGCACCGTGCCGCTTTCCTCAATTGCAATCCATAAAGACGGTGTGGCATCGCCGCCCTTTACATTCACGAGGGGCCCGACGGCTTCCGCTTCCGCAGCAATCCCCATGCGTGCGGCACCCGCCAATGCCACGCTGACCGCGAAGGCGCCACCGCTCGCGAGCACGCCGCGACGGCTCATGTGCATCACCGGCGGACGGTCTTCGGTCGCCAACGCCTTTTCCGTGCTCTTTTCAACAGTTTGCATAAAGGCCCCCTCTTTTACCTCTCGACAGTGCGGTCCTACACATACGCCTCGAACCAGGTGAGCATATCCTCCGGATGGTCACCGAACCAATTGTAACCGTCAAATCGATGCGTCGGCTCTTCAAGCCAATACATTTCTTTTTTGACAGGAATATTCTCAAACAGTGTGGCGACAAACTCGAAATCCGTATTGGGATCTTTGCGTGCCTGCACCAGCCGCGTGGGCACATTCACGGAAACCGCCGCCTCCTGAACCGGATAGTCGAGCGAAATGCCACCGGTATGCGCGGTGAAGTGAGCTTCCACGGCCTCCCACAGCGTGTCCACAACACCTGTTTGCCTCAAGAAATCCCCGTTGCGCAATGGCTGCAACGCTACCATGGCTTTGACGCCTGCGCGGGTAAACGTGTCCGGATCTTCAGCCATGGCGTTGATGGTGGCGTTGGCCCCCATGCAATAGCTCAACAAGCCAACGGGCTTTCCCGCTGTTGCCGGACCGGCCGCCACAAAATCGACGGCGGCAAGAACATCCCATCGTTCATCAAAACCGCCCGTGCCGACGCCCAGTTTGCTTTTTCCGCTGAGACCGTGGTTACGCAAATCGTACATCAGCACCGCATACCCGGCGTCGGTCAGACGTTTGGCCACATTTACGAATTCAATTTCTTGATCATACGGCACGCTGCCTTCGGGCTGATGTTTTATCTGATAGCCGTATCGGTTCGCCCGATAGCCGAAATGGGTCATGATGATGACCTTATCGGCGCTTTCATTAAGCAGCCATCCCGACAACGAAATATGGTCGCGCGTTTCGAACGCCACATCGCGATAGCCGATACCATAATCGGCTGGTGTCTTCGGAAAAGGCTGCGCCGGCGGGTGCAGCATGGTGTCGCCGATCATTTTTGCCATTGCCGATTGGTCGTTGGAAAGCTGGTCCGTCGCCGTGTTCATTTTCTTACCTCTCGATACGTCACTTTGACAAATAATGTCATCTTGTCATGTTTGACGAAACGACGAAAATTGTCAATATGAAACGAATGAAGACCAAGGAGACCGATATCATCGACGCGGCCATGCGCGTGTTTTCGCGTTTTGGCATTAAACGCGCGACCATGAATGACATTGCCGGGGAAGTGGGCGTGGCGCGCCAGACCCTCTATGCCAGTTTTTCCACAAAAGACGACATTCTGCGGGCGACCATCCGGCTGGCGGCGGAAAGAAACATTGCGGCGATCAATACTGAATGTGAAACGGCACAAACGCTGGGCGAAAAACTCCACATCTTCTTTACGCATCACGCCATAAGACCTTTCGAGAAGATCAAAGCGTCTGCGGAACCGGAAGATTTGTTAAGCGGTTTTAATGCGGCGGGCGAGAAAGAGATCGAAAAATCGAACGCCGCCTATTGCGCGGCGCTGGAGCGCATCCTGAAACCCTATGAAGCGCAGTTGGCGGAAACCGGCCTAACGCTTCGCGGTCTTGCAGAATTGATCCAAGTGTCTTCCGCCGGATTCAAACAATCCGCGAAATCCAAGAAGCAATTGATGCGGCTGCACGACGCCCTAAAAGCTTCCGTGCTCGCCACTCTTGGGGAAAGTTAGTGTGGTTCAGCGAATTCTGCATTCATTGCAATTTTCATGAGGGTGCGAGCAAGATATTGGCTCTGCTAGCGTAACTATTTATCGATGGATGGGATTCACTTTGCTACCGACACCCACAAACAAGTTTGAGCGAAAGTTGCTTGAGAATATCGAAAAACATGGATTGCAAGTGAACTACGTGCTTGCAGATGAAGACGGGCCAGCGTTCGCCTATTCAGTCGGCTTGTGGCACTCCTATAAACACGCAGAGATCCTAATCTTTGGATTAGAGTATGATACAGCACTTGCGATCATCAATGATATCGCGCAGTGGCTAAAGGATGGTAATCCGGCCATAGAAACCGACCAGCCTAACTCAAATTTCCTCGAGGGCTATGATTGTTTCTTTTGCGAAGTGCCAAAAAGCAAATACGAGGAATACGTTCTATCTTGCCAGTGGCTCTATCAAGGCAATTCTTTCCCTCTGTTCCAGCTCATATGGCCATCAGAAGACGGTAGCCTCCCGTGGAATGAAACGGCCACGCCATCTTTCAGGGAGATGCAACCAGTTATTGGCTCTTACCAAGAAGCAAACTGATCCGATCTACTCCGCCGCGGGCACTTTCCTCGCCGGTGCCTTTGTGCGGTAGATCTGATCCACATCGCGCACGGCACCCCGGGCAGCGCTTGTGGTCATGGCCGCATAGGCGCGCAGAGCCGGAGAAACCCTCCGTGTGCGTTCTTCTTCGGGCTGCCAGGCGCCAAGCCCTTTGGCGTCCATCTTTTCACGGCGGCGTTCCAGTTCATCGTCCGATACAGCCAGTTTGATCGACCGGTTGGGAATATCGATCTCGATCATGTCGCCTTCTTCCACCAGGCCGATCGCGCCGCCTTCAGCCGCTTCTGGCGACACATGGCCGATGGACAAGCCCGACGTCCCGCCGGAGAAACGCCCGTCGGTGATCAAGGCGCAGGCTTTGCCCAAGCCCTTCGACTTCAGATAGCTGGTGGGATAGAGCATTTCCTGCATGCCCGGCCCGCCCTTGGGCCCTTCATAACGGATGACCACCACATCGCCTTCCGCCACACGGTTCCCCAAAATGCCCGAAACAGCAGTGTCTTGGCTTTCGAACACCCGTGCGGGGCCGGAGAACTTCAGAATGTTCTCGTCCACGCCCGCCGTCTTCACAATGCAGCCATGTTCCGCAATATTACCGAACAACACGGCAAGCCCGCCATCGGCACTAAAGGCGCTCGCGATGTTCCGTATGCAGCCGTTTTCCCGGTCATCATCCACTTCCGGGTAGCGCCGGTCTTGGCTAAAGGCTGTTTGGGTCGGCACCCCGCCGGGGGCGGCCCGATAGAAGTTCGTTACCTCTTCAGACGGGTTGCGAGCGATGTCCCATTTGTCCAGCGCTTCTTTCAGGGTCGCGCTGTGCACGGTCGGCTGATCCGTATGCAGAAGGCCGGCACGGTCAAGCTCGCCCAAAATGCTCATAATGCCACCGGCACGGTGCACATCTTCCATATGCACATTGGCAATGTTCGGCGCCACTTTGCACAGGCACGGCACATGGCGGGAAAGGCGGTCGATATCCGCCATGGTGAAGCCCACCTTCGCTTCGTGCGCGGCCGCCAACAGGTGCAGGACCGTATTGGTGGAGCCACCCATGGCAATATCGAGGGTGATGGCATTCTCGAAGCCCTCAAAATTCGCAATGGAGCGGGGCAGCGCCGTTTCGTCGTCTTCTTCGTAATAGCGTTTAGCAAGCGCCACCACATGGCGCCCGGCTTCTTGGAACAACCTCTTCCGGTCGGCGTGGGTCGCCAGGGTCGAGCCGTTGCCCGGCAAGGACAGGCCAAGCGCTTCCGTCAGACAGTTCATAGAGTTGGCGGTGAACATACCGGAGCAGGACCCGCAGGTAGGGCAGGCCGACCGTTCGATGGCCGTCAGCTCGTGATCTTCCACTTCATCGTCAGCGGCGGCCACCATGGCGTCGATCAGATCGATCGACCGTTCTTCGTCATCCCATGTGACCTTGCCCGCTTCCATAGGCCCGCCGGAGACGAACACCGTGGGCACATTCAGGCGCAGGGCCGCCATCAACATGCCCGGGGTGATCTTGTCGCAATTGGAGATGCAGACAAGCGCGTCAGCGCAATGGGCGTTGACCATGTATTCCAGGCTGTCGGCAATGAGATCGCGGGACGGCAGGCTGTAGAGCATGCCGTCATGGCCCATAGCGATGCCGTCATCCACGGCGATGGAATTGAATTCCTTCGCGACACCGCCGGCGGCTTCCACTTCCCGAGCCACCAGCTGGCCCAAATCCTTCAGATGCACGTGCCCCGGCACGAATTGCGTGAAGGAATTGGCAATGGCGATGATCGGCTTGCCGAAATCTTCGTCCTTCATGCCGGTGGCGCGCCAAAGGCCGCGCGCGCCAGCCATGTTCCGGCCATGGGTGGTGGTGCGGGAGCGATATGGAGGCATTGATTTATTCCTGTAACGAGAGAAGCAGGCACCATATACCCAAACCATGCTTGCTGCCAGGTTTCCGCAATTGGTTTTCCCTTCCGAAAAAGACTTGTAGCGATCGCTACATTCCCTTATATTTCGAAATATGTAGCAGTTGCTACAATCCCGATTGAGGAGACGCAGACATGTCAAACACAGCCTTCGCATCCCCGGCCCCATCCAGCATTATGGGCCTCACTCATCCCCAGTTCATTCTTTCCATGGCCTATGGCGCCGCAGGCTGGTTCGCCGCTGTGCTGTTATGCCGAACCCTGGGACCCATGGGTGCCTTTGATGACATGAACATGGTGATCCTGTATGCGGCGATCATTCCCGGTACAGCCGTCTATATGTGGCTGGGGGCGAAAATGATCGGCCTGGCCCGCAACCAGGTTTTTGTTGCCTTTGTGGCGGCCGATATGACCGCCCTTCTTCTGGACGGCAATGCCATTGCATGGTTTCCGTCCCTTTACGGAGCAACGATGGATCTGGTGGCGAGTTCCGCCGCCGCCATACTATACGGTGCGGGGGTGGTGCTCGTCTTGGCGTTCGTCATGAATGGACGCAGCGAGGCCTAAACCAAAATCAGTGCCGATCGGCAGGGCGGCGCCTTACCGCAAGTCGTCGTCTACACCAAGAGCTCTGAGCACCACTGTCCCTTCGACCACCCTGAGAAGCGAGGCGGCCCCAGCCATGCGGGCCGCTTCGTCTTTTGCGTCCAATTGAGATGCAATCCACAGCAAAAAGCCTTGCACGGTTTGTCCGCCTACGGTGCGATAAAACTCATCCCCCCGCGCGGCCAACGCCCCCACTTCCAAGAAGACACTCATATAGGGCCAGTGTTCCGCTGACCGGACGATGCCGAGCAATTTTTCTTGCAGCTCGTCATAAGGCAGCGGTGTTTGGGCCGTTTGATGTTCAAGTTGTACGGCCAACCTGGTGGCCACACAGTCCAAGGTCGCTGCCATAAGGTCCGCCTTATCTTTAAAGTAATAAAGCAGCATTCTGTCGCTGGTGCCCGCCGCCTCGGCAAGCGGACGCAAGCTGGACGCGGACAGCCCTTCGGCCAATACATAGTCTGCCAGCTGTTCGATGATCTCTGCCCGGCGGTCTTCAGATTTATTCACGCAAGAAGCCAATTTCTGTCAGGAGACGACTAACTTGTTTTGGCATAAAATCGTCCTTTGGCAAATATGAGAGCCTGCACTTTACGCACTTGGAGGACGCACAATGGCGACGCAAAGTAGGCGATCCAAAAAGAGACACCTGATATGGCCGCGAAAAAGAAAAACCGGAAGGGTTGGGAGAAACTCAAAAAGTTTGCTCTCGAACTCAACCTTCCGGAAGTTGAAGAAACCACATCCTGGGGCGAACCCTGCCTAAAGGCACACAAGAAATTATGGGTGTGGTGGAGCCCCCATGAAGACGCGCCCGTTTTCAAAATCGCAAAGGAAGAACGGGAGGTTTTGATCGAAGCGGAACCGGAAACCTTTTTCTGCACGCCCCATTATCAAGCGCACAATCTCATTCTCGTGCATCCCGAAAACTTGGACATGGCATGGGTCAAACACACACTGATCCGCACATGGCGGGCCCAATCGCCCAAGCGCTTTTTGAAGGCTTATGATGCGGAACATGGGCACGCTGATGCGAAGTAGATTTCCGCCGGCAATCTGAGGTAAGTATCCGTCTATGCCATCGCCGAAAGAACACATCACCGCATCGTTGGAATTGGTCGCCGACCAGCATGGGGACCCCACGGCGCTGATCTACGAAACCCTTTTTCGGGACCGGCCGGATTTAGAAGAGTTGTTCGTCATGGACACGGATGGCGGCGTGCGCGGGTCCATGCTGCAATACACGTTCGACTGCATCACCGACTACGCGGGCAACGGCCTCTACGTGCATAATTTTATCTCCACCACCCGAGACCATCACGATGGTTACGGCGTGCCGGAAGAAATGTTCGATCAGTTCTTCGTCACCGTCATGGAAACCTTCCGTACACTGCTGGGCCAGCAATGGCACGACGATATGGACGCAGCCTGGCGTCAGATGATTGTCGATTTTTCACAAATGAAGTCGGAACTATAGATATTAACCGTGACGCTCTGGAGCCGTTTTGGTTTTGATTGAAACACAAAACGGCTCCAGATTCTTATGTTTGCGCGTTTCCGGACGGTGAACCGCCAATATCGGATTTTGGCACTTCACCTGGAAACGCTATAGGAGCCCGGTTTCGAAACCGTCGATGCTTTTAAGGTTTCGATCGCGCTGATAGTCTGCGATGCCCTCTGGCCCTTTGCTATCCGCCCAACGCGCAAGCGTGTCGCGCTCACTCACCAGAGACATTTCCGGCACCGCAAATCCACAGCTGGTTTGAACGGAAGCAATGTCCATAAAGATGAGCTGCCGCGCACCGGGGAGCGTTGGAAACCTGCTGATGTGTTCGTCGAACGCTTCCGTCCCGGGACGGGCCACCGCCCCGGTGCCATAGAGACGCAGGATGAGGGGCGTTCCGCCAAAACTGTTGAACATGAATGTTATGCGCCCATCCGCTTTCAAGTGAGCAGCGGTTTCGTTCCCGCTGCCGGTAAGATCCAGATAGGCGCATCGGGTTGGGTTGATCACCCGGAACGTATCCATCCCCTTCGGCGATAAGTTGATACGGCCCTCGGCCGCCGCGGTGGCAACAAAGAACATGGGCTGTTCATTGATAAAGGCGATGAGTTTGTCAGAAAGCTGATCAAAAAATTCGGCCACGACTACCTATGCCCCCTAATTTATTTTCTCTTTAAGTCTTGCACGCCGATCGATTGTCCATTTGTCGTTAGGACTAATTCGGAGCGCTTCATCATAGTCGGCCAACGCTTTGTCGAACTCACCAAGTTTCTCATAAGCGAGGCCGCGATTGCCAAAAGCATCTGTATCATTGGGATTAATTTCAATGGCCTTCGTAAAGTCGGCGATTGCAGCCGCGTAGTCCCCCTTATCCAAATTGGTGCCACCACGATTATAATGCAAATCACCATCATTCGGGTCGATCGCGATCGCGCGGTCAAAATCTTCTATCGCTTTTGAAAACTGTTTCTTATCAGTGTACGCTGTACCTCGGCTTTTCAGCACCTCCACATTATCAGGTGCAATATCAAGGGCCGCCGAATAGTCGTCTATTGCTTTATCGACCTCCCCCAAGTCATGGTAAGTCAACCCCCTAAAATACAATGCCTCCACAAATTCCGGGTTGATCTTGATAGCTTCCGAATAATCCGCAATTGCAAGATCCATTTTGTCGAGTTCATAGTACGCATTCGCGCGCTCGTGATAGGCTTCCGCATAATCGGGCTTCAACCGAATTGCTTCTGTAAAATAATCGAGCGAACATAAATACTCAGCCTGCAGAGCATAACCTTTTCCGATACCATAGATCAGTTTGGCCAAACCCTCGTCTTCCGCCCCCTGCGTTATGTCTGATGGCGGCGGACACTCAGTCGCGCTGGCCATTGGGACACCACTCAAAAAAGTTAAGACAATTAGAAGTGACTTAATCCTCATACACCCCACCTGTAATCCACCGCTCCTACGAAAAGCAGAAGCTAACACGTCGGACAACCAAAACGCGACACTTCGATGGCATTGCGATAGCCGGACCGTTGTCCGTCTCAATGGTTCTGGGAATTAGACCTATGTGATCAGCGCCATGCGCGCCTTCAACACATTCGTCAATTCATCTGGTGCGACCTCAATCTCCAGCCCTCGGCGGCCACCACTTACGAAAATCGTGTCGAATGTCGCTGAACTCTGGTCAAGCACTGTGGGCAGTTGTTTCTTTTGGCCAAATGGGCTGACACCGCCCAACACATACCCCGAAACGCGCTCGACGACGGCGGGATCAGCCATGGCAACTTTCTTAGCCCCCAAAGCTTTTGCCATCGCCTTCATATTGAGCATGGCCGACACGGGCACGATACCCACCGCAAGCTCACGCCCACCATAAGCGACCATCAATGTCTTGAACACGCGATTTGCGTCAACGCCCATCTTATCGGCAGCTTCCAGACCGAAAGCGCCCGACGCCGGATCATGGGCATATTCGTGCAGTTTGAACGGAATCTTGTGTCTTTTCAGATGTTCGATGGCAGGCGTCATGGCCCCCTCATATCACTCGGCCACTATATGTGCTAAAATTCCGAAAGAGAGGGAGGCGCCCAATGGAGTGGCACCATGGCGCCGAAGATATTTTCAAATTGTCGCCCCAAACTTGGTTTGGGGCCCATAACCACCGCCGACATTTTTCTGCACGGCGGGTTACGTCTCAAAAGACAAATCGAGCCAACAAACCAACACTGTGGTGTATGGATCCCAAGCTCGCGCCGTTCCGGCGCTCCTTGGGATGACAACAGAGCGTGTGACCGGGCTTATTTCCGCAAAATTTGGATGAACCCCATGCGCCCATCTATACGCCCGGGCGTGAATGGGATTTCCCCATCCTTCGAGACGCTCTTTTCATTCGCCCTCAGGATGAGGAAATCGAGTGCATCGCCAGCTCACTTCATTATTTTGTCGCCCGAGACCACTCCGCTCCCCCAGAATCTGACACGGCCCCACCAAATGATTGACCTGGGGAGCCGGACGGGCTTTATTCGCCTTATTCATAAGCAGGCTTATGATAAGAAGGCTTATATGGACGACGCCACCAAAGACGCGCTGGATCCGGAAGCGCTGAACCGCAACATCATGCTGCTGCTGTATGACGCGGCGCGCCTGATCCGGAAAGATTTTGATCGCCGTGCCAAGCTTGTGGGCCTGACAACGCGCGCCCAATACGCGGTGCTGGCGCATCTGAGCTACAATGAAGGCATCAACCAAAATGCCTTGGCCGACATTCTGGACATCGAACCCATCACCCTTGCGCGCCAGCTCGACCGGCTGGAAGAAGCGGGCATGGTGGAACGGCGGCCCGACCCCAATGACCGGCGGGCCCGCACACTCTATCTAACCGACGGGGCATGGCCGATGCTCGATCAAATTCGGCTGCTGGGGGAACAAACCCGCGACAAGGCCATGAAACACCTGGACGAGGAGGCACAGGAACAGCTCATCGACCTGTTGATCCATATACGGAACAATTTGTCGGACAAACCGGCAGACGCACCGCCTCTGCGCGAGGCCGAAAATGAGTGAGCAATCATCCGCATGGACGCGCTGGTTCACGGACATGCCCACCCAGCAAAAGCGCACCCTGCTCCTGATCGTGGTACCGGCGCTTGTGGTCGCCGGCGGCATGGCGCTTTGGGCCACAGGCGGCCGCTATGTGGGCACGGACAACGCCTATGTGAAAGCAAGCCGTGTGCAGATCAGTGCGGACATTGCGGGACGCGTGGTTGATGTGCGGGTTCGTGAGAACCAGGAGGTACGGAAGGGCGACCCGCTTTTTTTGATCGACTCTGAGCCTCTGGAAATCGCCGTGCGCGGCGCCGAGGCGGACCTTGCCGATGCCCATGCGCAGATCGAGGTGCAACATGCACGGGCCCGTCAGAAGCAGGAAGAATTACTGCGCGCCATTAACGACGCGGGCTTTCAAGAACGGGAGCGAAACCGGCAGGAAGCTCTTGCCCGCAGAAAAGTAGCATCGGCAGCGTCTCTGGATGCGGCCCGCAACGAGTTGGAAGCCGCTACGCGCCGCGTTGAGGAATTGCGTCAGGAATTATCCGCATTGCTGGCTGCCATTGGCGGCGGCATTGACCAACCGGTGGAAAAACACCCCCGTTACCGGGCGGCTCAGGCAACGTTGGATCAAGCGCGGCTCGACCTGGACCATGCCATTGTGCGGGCCCCGGCCCCAGGGATCGTTAGTCAAATTACGAATTTCCGGCCTGGCGACTATGTCACACCCGGCCGCGTCGTCTTTACCCTGATCGAAACCGATGCGATTTGGGTGGAAGCCAATATGAAGGAAACCGACCTGACCCATGTGCGCGAGGGGCAGGACGTGGACATTACGATTGACGCTTATCCCGGCCGCACGTGGAGAGGGACAATCACCAGCCTCAATGCGGGCACGGGCGCGGAGTTCGCAATCCTGCCGCCGCAAAACGCCGTGGGCAACTGGGTCAAGATCGTCCAGCGCGTGCCCGTTCAAGTGAGCATCGATGACGCGCCGACGGAACTTCCTTTGCGCCTTGGCATGAGCGCCGCCATCGAGATAGACACGGGCTACACCAGATTGTTCCGCCCGGGCACGGCCATTGCCGACGGGCCTGACGAGCGTTCCGCTTACGGAGATAACGGATGACCACCGAGTTGTCCGTCAGCCCTCAACAGCGGCGGATGATCACGATCTTCATGATCACCGGCGCGATCATGGTGACGATGGATTCGACCATCGCCAATGTGGCCCTGCCCCACATGCAAGCAAGCTTTTCCGCCACACAAGAACAAGTGTCGTGGATCCTCACCTCCTACATCGTGGCAACGGCCATCTTCACACCGCTTACGGCGTATCTAGCGGAACGCATCGGCTACCGCACCATGCTGACCTTTTCGTTTGGTGGATTTGCCGTCGCCTCCGTCTTGTGCGCGAATGCCACCAGCGTCGAAACCATGGTGCTGTACCGCACCATCCAAGGGGCGACCGGCGCCGCCGTTTTCCCGCTCAGCCAAGCGGTGATGCTGGACATCAACACAAAAGAAGAATACGGGCCAGCCATGGCCCTTTGGGGCGTGGGCATGATGGTGGGCCCCATCATCGGCCCGATAGTCGGTGGCTACATCACCGATCTATGGGGGTGGCCTTGGATCTTCTACATCAATGTCCCCATCGGCCTCGTTGCTGCTTTCGGCATCGCACGATTCCTGCCGGACAAGGAACTACAGGACCACCCTTTCGATCTTATGGGGTTCGTCTTGCTGGCGCTGGCCATTGGCTCGGTACAGTTGATGTTGGACCGGGGCCAATCGCTGGATTGGCTTGAGTCCACCGAGATCGTCATTGAGATGATGCTCTTCTTTTTGTGTTCTTACATGTTCGTCGTGCACATCAACACAACGGACCAGCCTTTTATCGCGCCGGAATTGTTCCGGGACCGGAATTTGTGCGTCGGCCTGCTCTTGAGCTTCATCGTCGGCAGCACATTCGTTCCGGCAATCGCCTTGATCCCCTTATTCCTCCAAAGCCTGTCGGACTATCCCGCCAAATTGGCGGGGCTGATCTTGGCCCCCAGGGGACTAGGCATGATGGTGGGCATGTTTGTGGTGGGCCGGTTGATCGGACGTGTCGACGAACGCATCCTTATCAGCGTCGGCCTCATCGTTTCGGCGGCGATCCTCTTCCGCATGGCGTTTTTCACACCCGACGTGGAGGTGTGGACGGTGGTATGGACGGGATTCATCCAGAATTTCGGCATGGGCCTTACCTTCGTGCCCACCAGCACGCTGGCCTATTCCACGCTGGCGCCTCACTTCCGGACCGCGGCCTCAGGGCTTTACAATCTCATGCGCAATGTGGGGACCAGCATGGGGGTCGCCATGGTCTTTACGATCTTGGCGCGCGGCATACAGGAAAATCACGCGCGTCTCGCAGAGGAAATCACGCCGTTCAACGACGCCCTGTCGGGCCCCAACATGCCGGACCGGTTCGACCTCAGCCAAGTACCGGATCTTTTCATCTTTGACATGATGCTCAACCGGGAAGCCACCGTCACGGCCTATCAGACGGATTTTCTCATCATGGGGGTGGTGACACTCAGTGTACTGCCCTTTGTCTGGCTGATGAGCCACGCCCCCAAGGAAGAAGCACCACCACAGGGGGCGCCTGCATGAACCACCCGGTCCATTGGGAACGGGGGAGGCAACAGTTAGGGGGTTTGCGGTCCAGCGTCCGGCAGAGCTGCCTGCATGTCCACATCTTCGTCCGGACTCTTCTTAGGGGTGGCGTCTTCCGTGCGGCATCGGCGCATCATGACCAAATCGTCATTCGGCACGAAGGCAACCTTGGCCCCATTTTCGCCACGCGCAATGACAATAAAACCACCGTCAGTCATTTGAATCATTTCCGTGTCGCCGCCTTCATAGAGCACGACCACATTTTGGTCTTTCTCGGAGTACCCTTTGACAAGCCGCCGAACCCGATACTCATCCTGGCGGGCATCCAGAATGGCTTCGTCGTCAAAGATTGTATGGCCTTGGTCGCAGACGCCGTCCGGGGCCCACTTGCCTTCCAACAAGGTGGGGCGGCCCGCCGCCAATGTCAGCGCCGGTCCATGTGTGACCATAATCGGGTCGATATCTTCAATCTGGAGTGTTTCGTGAATTTCGGTTTGAGGTTCGCCACGCGATGCTTTTGCCCACGGAACACCAGCCTGGCCGTTCAAGAAAAATTTAGCGCTGGTCAGCCCCGTGGCCACCAGTACCAAGGCAACAGCAGCAACAATCAACCTTTCCCGGCTAAGTGTTTTGGGATAGCGGCCGGACCATACGCGGGTAAGGCCCGGGTTGATCTCCGTGGCCGCAAGTTTTGCGTGGGTAATGGGGATGGTCTTCAGAATACGGACGGCTTCAAAGCCCCCCATATCTTCCTGGGCCGCGGCCATGGAAACCGCTTCTTTCTCGTCATGCGCCGTATCGACCGTATGCCAGGCGTTCTCCCTCAACCCTTCGATAGTATAGTTGGGACGCTTCTTAGGGTCCGGATTCAAATGATCAGTCGGCGTACTAACAGTTCGAATGTCTTCAATGTCTTGCTGGTCGGACAGAGCTGCCTTGATCGCCCGCAGCTTTTCGGGGGCGACGTCAAGCGACGTGCGGTAAACCACTTGCCATTGGCCTTCTTTTTTTACTTCGATCGTGGTTTCCATGCTGCCTTTACCAAATCGACGGCGCGGAGCGGAGAGGCCATAGACGGCGGCTCCCTGCCGAATTCCCGCAAATCTCACAAGGGTGGCGAAAACACCAACCCTTCGTTGTGGAAAAGCCTAGCAAAACGGCGTAAACGGCCCATTAATCAGCCGGTTCCGGGATTTCCGTCAGAAAGTACTTGGAAAGGCCTATTCAGCGCGGCATTTGGGGCAAAGGCCCGCGATTTCAACGGTTTCGCGCTCGACCGAGAAATCAGCGTTTTGAGCGCAGTTTGCAAGCGCCTTGCTCAGACCAGGGTCGTGGATTTCAGCCGCCTCACCGCAATCCCGGCATATGAGAAAGTATGTCTTATCCGTGTGGCCAATTTCGCCGCAGCCCACAAAGGCATTCAAGGAATCGATGCGATGAATGAAACCATGTTCCAGCAGAAAATCGAGGGCGCGGTACACAGTGGGCGGAGCAACACGGCCACGCCCCTTTTCGTCAGCAGATTCGGAGCGGGCTTTTGAGAGGTTCTCTAGAATATCGTAAGCGCGTACCGGCCGGTGGTGCGCCCAGACCTGCTCAAACACCTGCGCCCGCAAGGGTGTCCAACGTAAGTCATTGTCGCGGCAATACTTTTCAGCCTCCTCGACGGCATCGGAGACGCAGGCATCGTGATTGTGTTTGGGCGCGAATGAATTGGTGATATGACCGTGAGTCATAGGGTTTCGTAATATGTTTCTTCTATTCCTAACGTTTTCAGTACCACAATTCGCTGGTTCGGGCGACGTGCAAACAAGACCGGTGAGATCCTTCACCCGGCCGGCCCATTTCAACACCATCGAGATTAAGATATGCTTCGTTTGAAATGGGGGAATAGTGCCGGTGCCGCAAGGGGCCGGATGCGTAATGGGGGAACGTGCGATGCCCCGGTGGCTTGGTCGCTTCTTTCGATTGTTAACGGCTGTTATCGGCCTGCTAAGCTTGGGATTTCTGCTCTGGTTCGTCTTGGTGGAAAATCCTGGCGTGCTTGCCGTCATTCCGGACGAACAGGGACTGTCGTCGCCGACGGAAATTGCCATCGCCATCAGCCGCAGCGTCGCCATTGTTTTGATTCCCTTCGGACTGATTTATGCCGCCGTCCGTCCGGCGCTCTGGAAAGCTGCACTCATTCCCTTCGTATGGGCGATCGTTGCTACCATTCTGGTGGATCCGGACGTGCTGCTGTATGCCGCCGACTGGTTCATGAATCACTTGCGCCAAAACGGACAGAGCTGAGCCACCTCGCGAACCGGCTGAAACTACTTCTGACGGCCTTTTCATTGCTTGGCCTTTCCCAAGCAACCGCCGCGCAAGGTGAAGAACCGCCCCTACCGCCCGTCACCTATTTGGAGGCCACCCCGTCTTCTTTTGCGATCGACAGTTTGATGCTCAAGGCAACCAAAGCCGGGCGCACCGTTGTAGCCGTCGGCGAGCGCGGACACATTGTCAGGTCGACCGACGATGGAGCCACCTGGCATCAGGCCGCTCATGTCCCTACTCAATCAACCCTCACCGACGTCCATTTTTTGACCAGTTCGGTCGGGTGGGCTGTGGGACATGACGCCATTATTCTCCACACGGAAGATGGGGGCAAAAACTGGTCGCGCCAGTTCGCCGACCCTGGCGCGGAACGCTTGTTACTGACCATACATTTCTTCAATGAAAACCATGGTTTTGCCATGGGAGACGGCAGCCTGATCTTGGAAACCAAGGATGGCGGCAAGTCCTGGAAACGGCATAGTGCTTGGCGCGATACTTATGGCGATTTTCAGCTTAGCGACGCTTTCCAAAGCCCTAAAGCCGATACGATTTATGTGGCCGCTGATTTTGGCGCGGTGTTCCGGTTCAGGGATACGGGCCTCACCTTCCGGCTCATGCAAACACCGGCGCAGGCCACGTTCCGGCGGGGCTTCATGCTGGAGAATGGGACGGTCTGGCTTACCGGCGCGCGCGATCAGTTGTGGCGGTCGAACCGAAACCGCACGGATTGGCGCCGGATCAAAACGAATGCGGGATACGCGCTCAATACAGGTACGGCCCTGCCAAACGATTCACTGCTCTTTGCCGGTGACCATGGCGCCGTGGTGATGAGTTTTGATGGCGGCAAAACTTTTCGGGCGGTCACTTCGCCCACATTGGCCGACTATGTGGATGTGCTGTGGATCGCTGACAGCACTGTCTTGTTCCTCGGATCTGCGGGTCTAACGCGTGTCCAGATGCCGACAGCACAGGATTGCCCACCGGACAGCGAACAAGCAGCGAATTGTGAGCTGGTCTTGCTGGATCGGAAACTCACCCCCATCAATTGATGACGCAGGCGTCATTTTTCTGGAAATCTCCGAATACATAAGGTACCCTTGGGTCAATTGGTGAAAAAAACCAAAGACGGAGAAGACGAAACATGGCGAACATTACCCGCGATCCGGCGTATAACGCGGTCGATCCGGACGATTTTCCAGCGATGATGGATGTGGAACGTTACGGCGAACGGACGACCGCATTCGACAAGATCATTTCGGCGACCCATGACCATTTTTGGGACCCTCTGGACCCGAAATATATCGACTTCTCCGAACCGTTCGATCTGGAGAAGGAATACATCGTCAACCCGGAAACCAATTTGGATCTTCACACAGCTGTTGGCGACAAACTCGACGAAGCACAGAAGATCCGTTTGGTGAACAATGACGCGCTGTGGTCGTTCTCCAGCATTCTCCATGGAGAACAGGGCGCTCTGTCGCTTTCCGCAAGCTTGTGCCACATCCTGCGTGACCCGGGCGCACAAGAATATGCCGCCAATCAGACACGCGAAGAAGCACGTCATGTCACCGGCTTCTCGAAATACATTCACGCCCGTTGGGGCAAGCCTGTCCCGGTTGGCCCGGCATTGGGAGACTTGCTGACCGAGCTGGTTGCCTCGCCGCTGGTATGGAAGAAATTGGTCGGCATGCAGATGTTGGTAGAAGGCCTCGCCATGGGAGCCTTTGCGTCATTCTACAAAGAAGGCCGCGACCCTCTGATGGTGAAGCTGTGCCAGCTTGTGATGACGGATGAAGCCTTCCATCACAAATTCGGCAAGATCTGGGCGGACCGCACGATCCCTCATTTGTCTAAGGATGAGCACGAGAAGATTGAAGACTGGGCACTGGAAGTGTTCCAAGTGCTGCTCTTCAATCTGGGCAGCCCCGAACAGAAAAAATGGATCTATGAAGATCTGGGCCTTGAATGGGAATAGGTCCAAAGCGCTTTCATGGAGGCATTGACCGACGCAAAGATCCGCGAAGACATGCAGGATGCGAACAACATATTCCGTGTTCTGATCAAAACACTGTTGAACGCCGGCATCATTACGGACCGCACGGCACCGGAATATGCCGCTTACATAGATATGAAAGAGCTGTACGCGGAAGGCGACGAAATGGTCGGCGACGAGATCGCGGAGCAAGGCATCAAATTTTTGATGAACATCAATGGCGGCAAGGCTTTCGTCAGCCCGCGCACGGTCGCAGCCGAATAATCAACAGTTTCTCAGAACTGATGAAGGGGGCTTCGCGCCCCCTTTTTCTTGTCACCAAGCCATTCCCATCAATGCTTTTCCGACTGTAGGATGGCAGACAAGAGAAAAGAGACGGAAGGAAATGGAGCCATGCCTGACAGTAGTTTTGAGTTCGTGAAGATCGAAAAAGCGGACGGCGTGGCCACGGTATCCTTCGACCGGGGAGACAAGTTAAATGCTCTCTCCGCCGATCTCATGTCGGAAATTACCCGAACAGCACAGGTGCTGGACGGCGACACCTCTGTCCACGCCATTGTGCTCGCCGGTAATGAGTTTACGTTTTCCGCTGGCGCCGACCTTTCCGACAGCAAGCTTGCCGCCCGGCGCAAGGCAAGCCTGCTTGAGCAACGCCAGCAAGTACGTTTGGGCCCGGATATGTGCCACGCTTGGGAAAAGCTGGAGCAGATGACAATCGTCGCGCTCGAGAATTTTTGCATTGGCGGCGGCGTTGCGCTGGCGCTGGCTTGCGATTTTCGAATCGCGGGCAAGTCCACGCATTTACGCCTTCCCGAGGTGCCATTGGGCATGAATATGAGCTGGCACAGCCTGCCACGCCTGGCCTCGCTTGTGGGACCGGCACGCGCCAAACAGTTCACCATCCTGGGCGAAAAACTGTTTGCGGAAGACGCATTGGCGTGGGGCATGATCGAACAGGTTGTGGATGACGGCACAGCCTTCGACGCAGCCCAAGACATGGCAAAGCGGATTGCTGCCTTGCCCCCAATTCCTGTGCGCATGTCGAAACAGGCCATAAACGCGGCCGCCGGCGCAATGAACTACGCAACCACATTTATGGATCGCGATCAGTTCCTGCTTACATCTCAAAGTGAAGATCAGAAAGAGGCGGTCGCTGCATTTTTGGAGAAACGTCCGCCCAAGTTTTCCGGACGTTAAGCGCTGCGCGGCGATTTAGTCGGTCTGCCGAACCAACACGTGGTCGAACAAAATTTGGGTATCTTTCGCCCCAACCACTTCATTGATTGCCTTCGTCAATCGGTGATCGATGATATCCAGATCAGGGGCGGCATCCGCCCGCATCGATGTCACACCATAGGCCGTTAGTGTACGGACCATTGCATCCCGAAGTTTGATCATTCGCTGTTGAACTTTGTATCGCATTTTAGGGTCGGGAATGTGAAGCCCAATTTTCAACGTCATCAAACCGCGAACCCGAAAGTCTTCGATGATGGAAATCGTCATCGGATCTAAATTCACATAGGCAGAAGGATCGACCCCTTTTCGCTTTGGGGCAGCAGCCTCCACCGGCGGCGCCAGCAATATAAGGGACAGACACAGAAGCGCTGTCCAGAAGGTGCTGCGGGTAAACCAGGTGATTGTTCCGTAATGATACAAACGCGAATACATGGGATTGGTCAGTTACTCTTTCCTTACCGCATCTGAACACGCCCGCGTAAAGGAACCGTTGAAGATTGGCGCAGAGATCTGCTTATCTGCCAACCAAGGTGCACGACAATTCGTCTAAACTTTAATCTGAATTTTCGTTAAGTCATTGTTTTTATTATGTTTTCTTGACTATCCGGCAAACCCATCCTATATTACCAGCATGATACCAGGAGCAACCTTTGCCATTGCCGGTCTGCGCGCCGCGGGAACACAGTTTAATGCGCGTGCGGATAATATCGCCAATGCACAGACGCCGGATTACCGGCGCGCCATCCCAGATCAAGTGTCAACAGAGTCGGGACCACAGGTCACGATACACCGCGAACCGCCGCCTGAACCTTCCTTTCCGGGTGCACCGGCAAATAATGTCCGGCTCGAAGAAGAACTTGTTGCCGCCAAACTAAGCGAGACGGCCTATAAGGCCGCGGCACGCGTGCTGCGCGCCGCGGACGAAATTACGGAAGAGACGCTCGACCTTCTGATCTAACCCCAAACCTGGGACAGGACCTAGGGCATGATCATGTTTCATGAAAACATGATCATGCCTACGCATCACCGTTTGTCGCGCGATCGGACGGTTAACCGGATTCCACTTAACCTGATCGCGCTCTACTCGCGTCCGAAGATACCCTTGATTTTGTCGCCAGCTTTCTTGCCGCCGTCTTCAAGAATTCCACCTGCGCCGTCAATGATGCCGCCTGCACCGCCAATCAAATCTTGAATGTTAGCGGTTGCGACCGCCTTCAATGAAGTTTGCATCAAGCGTCCAACAACAATCGAAGCGATTTCGCCTGGTTCAGCTCCACCGCGCGAAGCGCCGATACCGCTCATATCGATTGTCGGCAGCGGGACATCCGCAATTTTGGACTCCCCATTCCGTACAGAGATCTGTCCCTCTCGAATGACAAGCCGGTTGATAATCAGTTTGGGACCCGAGGATGAAGACGAGCTGCTGGAGCCGCCTGAGAGACTTGCGGTGTAGGCTTCCACATTCTTCTGAATGGTCTGGAGATTGTTTCCGCCTTGGCCAAGCTCATAAAGGATCTCCGGCGATTCCACAGATACTTCGTTGAGCGTAATCACATCACACCCCGCGGCACCGCAAGATTGCAGCGAATCGAGATCCACCTGTACGTTGATGCGTCCGAAGCTCACCGCATTATTGTTCGAGTAGCCTTCGGGGTTGCCGACGGTCAGTCCGTTCAACGCGGCAGACCCGTCCGCCAAGGAGATATCAACGCTGTTCAACGCAACGTCGGTTTGGGTGGCGTCCGAGCCATAATCCTCGATCGTGGCTTCAATGATGCCACTCAGATTGGTCAAGACGTAATACATAACGACGCCAACAACCGCTACCAACAAGAGCAGAATGAAGAGAAATCTGCGCATGGACCAACCCCGCTATTATTCTTGTTTCCGATGGCGCGCATATTAAGCGCAATTATGTGAAATGGATATGACCGCTAAAGTTGCCCATCCGCGGCGGAAACGAACCCGTTTCCGGTTTGAGCCCCAGCAGGGTCATCACATGGGCCACCATGAGAAGCACAACCAACAACGCAATAAACATGATGGGGGTATAAGGAACCATACGAACGCGCCCGAGTTCAATAGGTTTCCGCGCCTGCCAGTTCGCCCACAAAAAGACCAGAAGCCCCACACAGAGGATCGATAATGTCGCTGTCCATCCCATAATTGTTGCAGGTCTTAGCCTTCTTGCTGGCTCAATTCCGGCCTCGAAGCTATGTTAGGGAAAAGTGTTATATCAGGTCTTAAGGGGTGCAAACGCATGACTTATCAGTGTTTTGATGTGCGGATTGAAAACAATATCGCGCATGTCATTTTGAATCGTCCCGAGAAACGGAACAGCATGAGCCCGGCCTTCTGGGACGAGCTGCCGTCGATCATCAGCGATATCGACCATAATTCAAAGGCTCGGGTCGTCGTCATTTCATCCACGGGGCCGCATTTCTCCGCAGGTCTAGACACCACCATGTTTTCCGGAAGCGCGGTAGCAGGCGAGAGGCCCGATGACCCGGAAGAAAAGAAACGCGCCCGTCTTCAGAAAGGCGCCTCCTTCATGAATACGGTCAAGATCATGCAGGACAGTTTTACAGCCTTGGAAAACTGCCGGCTGCCGGTTCTGGCTGCTATCCAAGGCGGTTGCATTGGCGGCGGTGTCGATCTGATCACGGCATGTGACATGCGCTATGCCACGGAAGATGCATTTCTCACCATCTTCGAAACGAATATCGGCATGACAGCGGATGTGGGCACGTTCCCGCGCATTGTCAAACTCATCCCGGAAGGGGTGGTGCGCGAGCTGGCCTATACAGGGCGCCGCATGCCGGCACGAGAGGCCATGTCTGTCGGGTTGGTCAACAGGGTGTTTGCTTCCCATGAGGAGATGCTCGACGAAGTCATGGCGATCGCTGCAGAAATCGCTCGCAAAGCGCCCCTCGCCGTTCATGGCTGCAAACGGGCGATTACCTTCGCACGCGATCACACCACAGCTGATGGTCTCGAATTCATCGGTCTCTGGAACGCCTCCATGTTGCATACGGAGGAAATTCTGGAAGCCATGTCCGCTAATGCGGAGAAGCGAGAAGGCGACTTTGCGGATCTGCCGAATTGGCGCACAAAGACGGGATAGAGGAATTCAAAAAGCAACCGGCATCAGTTCTTAAAGCCGTTCTGTCACGAAGATACAGAACGGGCTCTAGCCCTCCAGATATCCGTTCTCTTCCAGATAGCGGACGATGTCGTTGGCGGCCCGCTCTGCGGCTATTTCCGACGTATCGATATCGATCTCCGCGTTCTCCGGTGCTTCATAGGCCGAATCGATGCCGGTGAAGTTCTTAATCTCTCCACGCCGGGCCTTCGCATAGAGCCCTTTCACATCCCGCTGTTCGCAGATTTCAAGCGGCGTCGAAATAAAGACTTCGATGAACTCACCGTCCTCGACCAGCTCGCGGGCCATACGCCGCTCACTGACAAAAGGCGAGATAAACGAGACCAGCACAATCATGCCGGCATCCACCAAAAGCTTGGCTGTCTCGCCCACCCGGCGGATGTTTTCCACCCGGTCGGCATCCGTAAATCCAAGATCTTTGTTGAGACCATGGCGCACATTGTCCCCATCAAGCGTATAGGTGTGACGCCCAAGGTCGTGCAAACGCTTTTCGACCAAGTTCGCGACGGTGGATTTGCCCGATCCGGACAAGCCGGTAAACCACAAGACACACGGCTTCTGATTTTTGAGCGCGGCGCGCGAAGACTTGTCCACCTCCAGCGCCTGCCAATGGACATTCTGTGCACGGCGCAGCGAGAAATTGATCATACCGACACCGATCGTCGCATTGGTCTGCCGGTCAATCAGAATGAAGCTGCCCGTGGCGCGATTATCCTGATACGGATCGAAGGCTATGGGACGGCTGGTGGATAGATTACAAACACCCACTTCATTGAGCTCAAGCGTCTTGCCGGATTGATGATCCAATGTGTTCACATTGATCTTATGCTTCAGCTCGGTCACTGTCGCCGGGATCAAGCGGTTTGCCGTCTTCATGATATACTGGCGGCCAGGCAGCAACGCTTCGTCGTGCATCCATAACAAGTGAGCGGCAAATTGGTCTGTCTGTTCGGCGGGCGATTGGCCAGCGCAGATCACATCGCCCCGGCTGATGTCTATTTCATCGGTAAGCGTTAGCGTCACCGCTTGATCCGCCACGGCCTTCGCCAAATCGCCGTCGTAAGACACGATGCGTTCGACGGTCGACCGTTTTGCCGATGGCAACACCACGATTTCGTCACCGGGGGCAACGGTACCGCTGGCGATCGTGCCCGAAAATCCCCGAAAATCGAGGTTCGGACGGTTCACCCATTGCACGGGCATCCGGAATGGTGCGCCCGAGAGATCGGCGGACACATCGATGGTTTCAAGGTAAGGCATCAACGGCGCACCTTTATACCAAGGCGTGCGGTTGCTCTTTGCAATGATGTTGTCGCCTTCTAGGGCAGAGATCGGCATGCAGACGATGCTCTTAAAGCCAAGATCTTTGGCAAAGGCGTTGTATTCGGTTTCGATGGCGTCAAAAACTTCCTGGTCGAAGCCCACAAGATCCATCTTGTTGATGGCAACGACAATATGTTTGATCCCCAGCAGGGACGCGATGAACGTGTGACGGCGGGTTTGGGTCAACACGCCACGGCGCGCGTCAATCAAGATGACGGCCAGTTCCGCCGTTGACGCACCCGTTGCCATGTTGCGGGTATATTGTTCGTGGCCCGGTGTGTCCGCCACGATAAATTTTCGTTTGTCCGTGGAGAAGAAACGATAAGCCACATCAATCGTGATGCCCTGTTCACGTTCAGCGGCCAGGCCGTCCAATAACAAGGCGAAATCGATCTTGTTACCCTGCGTGCCTTGCTTCTTGCTATCGGCTTCCAATGCTGCCAGCTGATCTTCGAAGATCATCTTGGAATCGTAAAGCAGCCGGCCGATCAGAGTGGATTTGCCGTCGTCCACACTGCCGCAGGTGATGAACCTGAGGAAGCTTTTGTTTTCGTGGTCCTGGAGATAACCAAGGATATCATCTTCGATGAGGGCGGATTGATGAGCCATTAGAAATACCCCTCTTGCTTTTTCTTCTCCATGGACGCCGCGGCATCGTGATCAATCACGCGGCCTTGACGCTCGGACGTGCTGGTCAGCAACATTTCCTGAATAATCTGCGGCAGCGTGTCAGCTTCGGATTCGACAGCACCGGTGAGCGGATAACATCCTAATGTCCGGAAACGGACCTTTTTCATTTGAGGCGTTTCACCGGGCTGCATTTCCATGCGGTCATCGTCGACCATGATCAGAACACCGTCGCGTTCCACCACCGGGCGTTCCGCCGAGAAATAGAGCGGCACGATAGGTATTTGTTCCTTGTAAATGTATTGCCAAATGTCGAGCTCGGTCCAATTGGACAGCGGAAATACACGGATCGATTCATCTTTGTTGATCCGGGTATTGTAAATGTTCCAAAGCTCCGGACGCTGATTTTTGGGATCCCAGCTATGTTGCGCAGACCGGAAAGAGAAGATGCGTTCCTTGGCACGGGATTTTTCTTCGTCACGGCGGGCACCGCCGAAAGCCGCATCGAACTTGTATTTGTCGAGCGCCATTTTCAGCGACTGGGTTTTCATCACATCCGTATGAAGTTGCGAACCGTGGGTGAAGGGCCCCACACCCTGACGCACGCCTTCTTCATTGATGTGGACGATCAAGTCGAGGCCCAGATCTTTCGCGATGGTATCGCGGAACTTGATCATGTCCCGGAACTTCCACGTGGTGTCCACATGCATCAGCGGAAAGGGTGGCTTCGACGGATAAAACGCCTTCATGGCCAGATGCAGCATGACGGCGGAGTCTTTGCCCACCGAATAGAGCATGACGGGGTTTTCCGCCTCGGCGGCCACCTCGCGCATGATGTGCATACTCTCGGCTTCCAAACGATCCAAATGGGTCAGCGTTTCTTTGGTGATGAGCGTCCCATCAGATTTAGGCGCGCCTGTCGCAGCGGAGCCAGGCGCCCGAGCCTGCACTTCGGACTCTAGCGCGGATAGTTTTTCGAAGGCCGCATCAAGGGTCTTCAACGTCAATTGGCCCCCGGTTTTCAGCCGGGAAAGGCCTTTGCCATCATTGAGCAGCTTTCGCGACACCGTCGACAAGGAAAGATCATGTGACTGGGCATATTGCTCAGCACGGCTGAGGAGGTCATTGATTTGGGCAGAGCTCATAGTGGGATTTTTCCCATATTCGGTGAGAATTGAGGTTCATTTAGCGTGGGATGGAGACATATTCAACCTGCTTCCCACGATTTTGTCATAGGAAACACCCATCCGAGGAGCAAATCTGCATCAATCGTGGGATAAATCCCCCGATTAGTATCTTGCCGTTCAGCTCATCGTGCTTTGCCTTCTTAGGCACGGCTTGATAAGGGAAAAGCCTTGGATTTAAGGCACGGCTCTTTGCGACTGGCTGACCTCACCCTTCGAGACACCGCCCAATTGGGCGGTTCCTCAGGATGAGGTCACTAGAGGTTTTGGATTTCCTCATCCTGAGGGCGAGCCACGCGAGCGTCTCGAAGGATGGGAAATCCTCTGCAGATCAGAAATAATTTCCGTGCTCAAAAGGGGATAATGAGCTTATGGCGGAGCAGACCGCCGGTGTTGCTGGCCACTCAGCAGACGGAAACTGGTTTGGCCATCCGCGTGGCCTGGCCATTTTGTTTCTCACCGAGATGTGGGAGCGCTTTTCTTATTATGGCATGCGTGCCCTTCTGATCTTCTATCTCACGGAACACTTCCTGTTTTCCGACGCCCGGTCTTACGCCATTTACGGCGCTTACACCGCGCTGGTCTATCTGACGCCTGTCTTGGGCGGCATTCTTGCGGACCGTTATTTGGGATCGCGGAAGGCAGTGACGCTCGGCGCCATTCTTTTGGTTTTGGGGCATATGGGTATGGCCCTTGAAGGCCCCGCAGCCGTCGCGACTGTTGCCGCCGACGGCACAACGATCATCGAACGGCACCCCGTCTTTACACAGATCTTCTATTTGTCGCTCGCACTGATCGTCTGCGGCGTCGGATATCTCAAAGCGAATATATCGACGATTGTAGGAGCTCTTTACGAACAAGGAGATCCGCGCCGCGATGGCGGCTTCACCATTTTTTACATGGGCATCAATATCGGCGCCTTCACCGCCGCCCTATTGTGCGGCTGGCTGGGCCAAACATATGGCTGGGCGTATGGGTTTGGCCTTGCGGGCTTCGGCATGTTGGCCGGCCTTTTCATCTTTCTAAGGGGGCAACCTCTGCTGGACGGTGTTGCCGAACCGCCCAACCCTAAAGCGCTCGACAGACCAACTGCCATCGGCCTAAGCCTTGAAAATACCATTTACTTAGGAACCGCTGCCGGATTGTTGGTGATCTGGTTTTTAGTACAGAACCAAGAACTGGTGGGGTCGCTGCTAGGCCTGTTCGGCATGATCATGCTGGGCGTCATTCTTTTCATCGCTTTCGCAAGATGCACAGAAGAAGAACGCGACAGATTACTGGTTCTAACGCTGCTCACGCTATTCTCGGTTCTGTTCTGGGCTCTGTTCGAACAGGCGGGATCATCTCTTAATCTGTTTACGGATCGATCCGTCGACCGTGTGGTTTTCGGTGTTGATATCCCAGCCTCCACTTTTCAATCCCTCAACGCCCTGTTCATCTTCACCCTCGCGCCATTCTTCAGCCTTATGTGGCTGGGCCTTGCAAAACGTGGTGTGGAGCCAAACATCCCCGTCAAGTTCAGCATCGCCCTAGCCCTGGTGGGGCTTGGATTTCTCGTCTTGGCCTTCGGCGCAAGTTTTGCCGATGCACCTGGCGTGAAGACAGGCCTTATCTGGATCGTCTTGCTGTACTTGCTGCATACCTGCGGTGAGTTGTGCCTGTCACCGATCGGCTTGTCGGCGGTAACAAAACTATCCCTTTCCAAAATCGTCGGCATGATGATGGGCGTTTGGTTCCTGGCCTCGGCTGGTGCCAACTACATCGCCGGGTTGATCGCCGCCCTCACCAGCCCGGCAGAAACGGCAGGCGCCGACGCAGCCGCCCAAACGGCCCAGGTGGTGAGCGTTTATAGCGATGTGGGCTGGCTCGCTATTGGCGCGGCAGCGCTTCTGCTCGTCCTCTCGCCTTTCCTGAAAAAGCGGATGCACGGCATCCAATAACGCCCCCTTCCCACTCAAATTGCGGCTCAGCCGCTTAGGCCGGGTCGATACATGAATTGCGAGCAACTCTAAACTTGTTGACTGACAAATTTATTATCACTATATTTGTCGCATAGCAATTTTAGGAAAGTGCGATCATGTCAAAGACAGTCTTGATTTGTGGCGCTTCTGGAGGACTTGGCCAGGTGATGGGCGAAATGTTCGTCCAAAAAGGTCTCAACGTGTTCGGCACCATGCGCGCGCCGGAAAAAGCCGCAGCGAATTTCGCCTTCCCGATGATTGCCATGGATTCCACCGACGAAGCATCTGTCGCGCGCTGCCTCAATGAGGTGACGGAGAAGGCCGGACGCATCGACGTGATCGTCAATTGCGTGAACAACATGGTGCTGGGGTCCGTGGAAGAAACCTCAATGGAGGAATTCGAACACCTCTACAATGTCAATCTATTCGGCATCGTGCGGGTCTGCCGGGCGGCCCTTCCCATCATGCGCGCGCAAGGCAGCGGCACGATCATCAATATGAGCTCACTCGGCGGTCTACTGGCGGTGCCTTATCTCAGCGCCTACACCTCGGCCAAGTTCGCCATCGAAGCCTTTACCGAGGCGCTTTATCACGAACTGAAAGACGACCCGATCGACGTGGTCATCATGCAGCCGGTCGCCATGCGCATGGACCGGCCCGAGACTGGCGATCATCTACACGCCGTACGGGGTGCCGCGCCCAGCTCACCCACCCACAAGATGATTGGCCAGATGGCCCGCGATACCGCCGCCAGTAAGCTGACGCCGGAAATGGTTTCGAAACAGATCTATCGGGTGATCCACGCCAAAAAGAAGAAGCTGCGATACCCGATGGACCGGGCAAAGGTTCTCGGCGTCGTCAAACGCCTTGCACCACAGTCCATGATCGACCGCTTGATCGGCGGACTCGTCGATTCTGCCAAGAAGCAGCCGGCCTGAATCAATCTAGCCCTGCGTCACTCGGCGGACTTTCATGCCCTGCCGCTCCAGTAGACTGCAAATCATGTCCGCATGTTCCGCATCGCGCGTTTCGATGGTGAGGCCGATATCCGCCGTCTTGGCGGGCAGGTCTGTGATCAAGCGGTTGTGGGACACATCGATAATGTTGCCGCCGGCTTCCCCAATGGCTGTCGTGATCTGCCCTAGAAAGCCGGGCCGGTCTTGAGATTCAACCCGCAGCGTCAGCATACGCCCTTCTCGCGCCAGCTCCCGTAACAAAACATAGGACAACAACCGGCTGTCGATATTGCCGCCGCACAACACGACCCCAACCTTCTTCCCTCTGAATATATCTTTATACTGAGCAATAGCGGCAAGGCCCGCGGCACCCGCACCTTCGGCCACTGTCTTTTCCACATTGAGCAAAAGGGCGATGGCGTGTTCGATGGTACGTTCAGACACCAGCAACACGTCTTTCACCAGCGCCTTGACAATTTCCTGTGTCAAATCACCTGGGTCGGACACCGCAATGCCCTCTGCAATGGTCGGCCCGCCGCAAGGCCGTTGATCGCCATGAAATACATTGTACATGGACGGATACATATCCGCCTGAACGCCATAGACTTCAATATCAGCTTTTACGTGGCGCGCACCGAGTGCGATACCGGACACCAGCCCGCCGCCCCCAATGGGCACCACAAGCGTTTCGAGCTGCGGTGCGTCTTGGAGCATTTCGAGACCGATGGTGCCCTGCCCCGCAATAATGTGCGGGTCGTCATAGGGGTGAATCCAAACCAAGCCTTCTTTGTGCGCAATCTGTTCGGCAGTCTTTTCAGACTCGTCCAAAGTCTCTCCGTCAAGGACGACCCGCGCGCCAAATTTTTCCGTGTGGGTGACTTTCACCGTAGGTGTGTTCACGGGCATCACGATGGTGGCGGGTATGCCTTGCCGCTGCGCGTGATACGCCACCCCTTGCGCATGATTGCCGCGCGACATGGCAATAACGCCCCGTTTCTTTTCATCAGCTGACAGGTTGCGCAGTTTCCACAAAGCACCCCGTTCTTTGAACGACGCCGTGAATTGCTGATTCTCAAACTTGAGAAAAATGTCAGCGTCAAAGATCTGCGAGAGCGTTTGAGACCGGACCGTAGGTGTGCGGACGATGTCCCCCTTAATCGCTTCCGCTGCCTCCAGAATGTGTTGTTCCGTGACCTTCATGCACCCATTTCCGCCGTTCATGGGGCAAGCCGTCGCCCCTTCTCTTCAACGTTTCGAAAGAAGCTTATGGCATAATTTTCCAAAGCTTTAGAATGGGTCTTTCTAGAACCCGGAGGATTCCATGAGATTGGATGGAAAAGTCGCTGTTATCACAGGCGCCGCCCAGGGCATTGGGCTTGGTTGTGCCGAGGAATTCGCCGCCCACGGCGCCAAAGTGGTGCTGTCAGATGTGCTCGCCGAAAAATGCGATGAAGAGGCCCGGCGGATTGCCACAGAATTTGGCGTAGACGCTGTTTCGATCCCTTGTGACGTATCGCAGGAAGCGCAAGTTAAAGCTCTTTTCGAGAAAACCATAGACACCTTCGGCACGCTGGACATCGCCGTCGCCAATGCGGGCGTCATCAAAGCGGGCAGCATTCTCGACCTGTCGCCGGAGGATTTTGACCAGGTGATGGGCGTCAACTTGCGCGGGGTTTTCCTCACGGGACAGGCCGCCGCCAAAACCATGGTGGCTCGAGGGGTAAAGGGGGCGATCGTCAACATGGCCTCCACCAATGCGGTGGTGGCTATTCCCAACCAACTGGCCTATGTGACCTCAAAAGGCGGCGTCGTTCAGATGACCAAAGCCATGGCGCTGGGTCTGGCGGAACATGGTATCCGCGTCAACGGCATCGGTCCCGGCTCCATCATGACCGATGTGTTGAAAAGCGTGATGAACGATGAGGCCGCCCGCAAGATGATCCTGTCCCGGACACCATTGCGCCGTATTGGCGACCCACGCGAAATTGGTCAGGTGGCTGTTTTCCTTGCCAGCGACTACGCCTCGTATTTGACGGGTCAGACGATCTATCCCGACGGTGGACGTCTATCGCTCAACTACGTGGTGCCGGTGGAAGATTAGAGTGCAGTTCTAGCCCAATGACCATTCCGGCGGATGCGTTCCGGGACGGACGGACGGGCGCACCCAATTCGGCGGCGTTCGTGAAAACCCGGCCGCATGTGGCATGCCGCGCAGCACGCCGTGATCACAGGCAAACTCTGCCAGATGGCTTTCAATGTCGGCCAATCCGATGGGAGGCCCCATGGGCAAGCGGCCAAGGCTTCGTATCCAATTGGCTGTTTGGAGCAATGACACTTCGACGTGCCAGCTTCCCCCTTCCTGGGATTGACGCAGACGCGCCGCTTGAGCGCCGAAGGCCATGAGATAACCCGACACATAGTCGAAAATGGGCACAGGCAACGACTTCGGCAGATCGGACTGCGCTTCAGATGCTTCCGCATGATTAAAACCACAAGCGGACTGGACCAATGAGTCGAAACCGCGACGGTCTGCCCATGGGCCGGAATTGCCGTAAGCCGTCAATGACACATAGATGATACCGGGAGCTGCCTCGGCCAGAGCCTCCGGGCTGAAACCGAGTCCTCCAATCGACTGCGGGCGATAACCTTGCACAAACATGTCGGCAGATCGCACCAGTTGATGGAGCGTGTCTCGTCCGACCGCAGATTTAAGATCAAGATGAGCGGATCGCTTGCCGCGGCTCGTATCGGTGATAGATGCAATGTTCGGCAAATAGGGTGCATTGACGAGCAGAACATCCGCGCCATAAGCGGCCAACGTTCGGCCACAGATTGGTCCCGCAAGAATACGTGTCAAATCCAAAACCCGCAGACTGGTCAACGGCCTTTGTTCCCCGTTAATGGGCGACAGCGGACGCGGGTCGGCTTCGCTGATTTTAGTGATTGATATGACCGGCAGATCGCGGGTCGCGAGCGCATGGGAGTGGCGATCCCATTCGTCCAATGAACGCACTTTCGCCACAACGACGCCGGCCTCTGCGGCCGCCGTCTCAAATGCCTCGGCAGACCATTCCTTCAAAGCCGAAGCAACATCCTCTCGCTCCAATTCGTCTGACGGCTCAAGGCCGAGCAGACGCAAAACACCATCCCGATGATGATCGAAATTGGCATGTACACGGACGAACCCGTCCTGCGTTTCATAAAGACCGGAGAATTTTTCCCAGGCATTTGGCGGTTTACCGTTCAGTGTAAAGTATCCCGTACACTCACGTTCGGCCGCTGCCCGGTCAACCTTAACCTGCTGGTGTTCGCCGCTGCGTTCGTGATAGATCGCCTCCGCTGCAAGCGCGGCAGCCGCGATACTGGCCTGCGCCGCCGCGCCAACAGCGAAGGACGACGGCAGCAGCTGGCTCTGTTCGGGAACATCTGCGCGTTCCAACGCGTCTTGCGGCAACTCTGCGACGTGCCAAAGCGACTTCAAGGCGGATGTAGCTGAAATGGTGTTCGTCATGAAAAGCCACTCTATGCCACATTGAGCTTTTGCTAAAGCGCCACTTCCACCACATCCGATCCTTTCGCAGGTACGGCACAGCAAATCAGCACTTCATCCTCTTCACGCGCGCCGGTGGGCTGGCCGCGATAGGCAACTTCGCCGGCCGTTAATTTGACCGCACAGCTGCCGCAGGCGCCATTGCGGCAACCGAATTCCGGCGTCAGCCCATGGGTTTCAGCGGTTTCCAAGATCGACCCATCACCCGCACTCCAGCTTTGTTCGAACCCTGATTTTGCGAACCTAATGATCGCTGTCTCCGCCTCCTCTTTCGTTTCGGATGATGGCGAGGCCTGATCTGGATCCCGTTTGAGCGAGGCCGGACCAAACGCTTCCGCAAAGATCCTGCAATCACGCACCCCTAGGTGACGCAACATGTCGTACATGGCTTGCATGAAAGGACCGGGTCCGCAGAGATAGAAGTCATAGTCATCGAGCATCAACGTCTGCCGCAGCACATCCGCGGTGATATGGCCAACGCCGCTAAAGTCACGCCCGGCCTTTTCGGCGTTCGTTGGGCGGTCCACAAAGGAAAAATAACGAATGGCCTGCTCCGTCCGAAAGGCCATGCCGCGAAATTCGTCAAAGAATGCGCGTTGGTCCGTCGTTTGCGTTGCGTGAAAAACCGTCAGGGAACGGATATGCCGTGTGCGAAATCCTTCGCGCGCCACATGCCGCGCCATGGAGATCATCGGCGTGATACCGACACCCCCCGCCAAAAGGACAGCCGGGCGCGTTTCCGCCGCATCAATTACAAAGTCACCTCGTGGCGCTTTCGCCTCGAGGATGGACCCAACCCTCAGCGTGTCATGCAGATGGTTGGAAATCTGGCCCTCCGGCTCCCGCTTTACGGAAATGCGGTACCGGGAATCGCCCGGCGCGGAGGACAGGGTATAGGTGCGAATAACGGGCCGCTCACTGTTTTCTGGCGTTGCCCGAATGGTCAAATACTGGCCAGCTTGGTAGGGCAACAGTCCATCACCATCCGCCGGCTCCAGATAAAAAGAGCGGATGACGCTGCTTTCGTCCTCCACCTGCGCCACACGGTAAGGCCGCCATTGCTCTCGTTTGGCTTCAGCGGCCAGCGTGGCAGAGACTTCCTGCCAGTCACCGGTAATGAGCGCGTTGGGTGAATATTCACCGAATGCCCAGCGCAAAGGCACAGCGTCTTTCAATCGCAAACCGTGATCCAGCGTGAAGCGCCACGCACGCTCCGCTCCTTTGAAGGCGTTGACTTCTGGATCCTCTTCCCACAGCAACTCCACCGTGCCGGTCAGCATCAGAAGATCGCCCGTCTCAAAATCCACAAAAAGCAAGCCCGCTTTGGGATTGGCCAGGAAGTTGCCAAGGGTATTGAAATGAAAGTTTCCGGCATAGTCCGGGACGGTCAGCGTGTTCCCGTCCACTTTCACGAAACCAGGGCGCCCGCCCCGATGGGAAACATCCACACCTTCCACATCGGCATGGTCACCGACCGGCACATAGCTTGAAACGAAAAACGTATCCGCGGATCTGATCGCGTCGACTGCCGCATCATCTAACGTTGAGAAACGGGAGATTTTCTCTTCAGTAGGCTGATTTTTCGGATCGCGGATAAACCGCACATCTCTCGTTTGAATGTATTGCGGGCAGTTTCCGAACGCTTGGTCGACGGTCAATTCAATACCGCGCGGACCGGTCTCAGAAACACGCACATTGACGCGATTGCGGCGGCGCGTTTCGAGCTCTATCCCCAGCAACCCGATCGGGACCCCTGGTGTGAGCGTGTCTTTCAAAGGATCCCCCGGAACGGGAATAGCATCAACCAGCAATGAGCCCTCATCTGGTGACGATATGAAGCCAGGCTTCCCGGCAATTATGCTTGCCCATGGCCAGCCATCGGCATCGACGCTGCCCGCCACAATAAAGGGCAACTGCCTATAAAACTCTCGATGCTGATCGGGCAAATAGGGCCGGACCATACGGCGGGCAAACTTTTCCATCTTACCATCAACACCCACACGGCGCTGAAATTCGATTTCACCTGCATGAAACGGGGAATGCTCTTTTCCCCAACCATCGTGTTTGGTCATGGCGCCCTCCATTAGCTCTGTATGCGGATGGCCGATGGCCATCCGCATTAGAAAACTTGGCCCTTATGCAGCCAAGCCAACCGGCGTTGCCGGCATCGGCACAAATCCATCCAACTTTTCGATATTCGCCAGCAAACGCAGCACATTCGGATAATCCTCCAGGGGTACGTTCCCTTCCGGCGCGTGAGCGGTGTAACTGTAGATGGCTACATCGGCGATGGTTGGCCGGTTGCCGACCAGGAAGTCTCGGCCTTCCAGATGGGCATTCAGCTTTGCCAGAATATCAGCCGCTGTGGATTTGGCTGCATCGGCGTCCAGTTTTGCGCCGAAAACCGTAACAAGGCGGGCCGCCGCCGGACCAAACGCGATTGGGCCTGCGGCGATGGACAGGAATTTCTGTACTTGCGCTTCTTCGACCGGATCCGACGGCAGCCATTGAGGGGCAAACTTCCGCGCCAGATACACCAGGATCGCATTGGAGTCGCTCAGGACGACATCGCCGTCTTCGATTACCGGCACCTGCCCAAACGGATTGAGGGTAAGAAAGGCTTCTTTTTTGTGCTCGCCCGCGGCGAGATCCACATGCACGAGTTCATGGGCGATGCCCGCAAGGCTCGCAAATAGGGCAATGCGGTGTGCATGGCCGGACAATGGGAAGTGATGAATTCGGATGGCATTGGTCATTGGGATGATCCTCTCGGTTCTCTCAGCTCGGGTGCTTTTCTTGCCGGCGAGGTTGATCATCGCCAGCGCTTTGAGAGATAACACCAACCTATTTTGGCGATAATCTATCTATTCGTGGAATTATTATGTACGTTATGGAGATAAAAGAACAAAGGCAGAGCGAGCGCGATGGATACGATCGATGGAATGCGGACCTTCGCAGCTGTGGCCCAAGAAGGGTCGTTCACAAAGGCAGCACGGCGGCTCAACATGACCACGAAGCTTGCCAGCAAATATGTGGGACAGCTGGAAGAAAGGCTGAGAGCCCAACTGTTCAACCGGACCACCCGCAGCGTCATCCTGACAGATGTAGGGCGCGCCTATCTCGAACGATGTCAGCCCCTGCTGGATCAATTCGACGAATTGGAAGCGGTGGTCCAAGAACGCCAGTCGGAATTGGCGGGCCCCATTCGTATGACGGCACCAACCGGCTTTGGCAGTGTCAATTTGATTGAGGCGTTGGCTCCCTTTCAGAAAGAGCATCCAAAAGTCTCAATCGAGCTGAACTTGAATGACCGCCACGCCTCTATCATCGAAGACGGGTATGACATGGCGATCCGCATTGGCGCTTTGCAGGATTCCAGCCTCATCGCACGGCGCCTGGCTTGGATGCGCGTCTGTATCGTTGCGGCACCGGATTACCTCGAACGCTACGGCACGCCGGACCACCCAAATGCGCTGAGCACCCACAATTGTCTGGTCAATCACGCCATCCGAAACTCTTTTCAATGGCGCTTCAAAGTAGGTGAGGACGAGCTGCGGGTACCCGTCAGCGGCAGTTTCCAAGCGGACGCGCCGCGTGCCGCCGCCGAGATGGCCGCGGCGGGGCTTGGCATCACCATCTGCCCTTTCTATGCCATCGAACCTTTCGTGAAGCGGGGCACCCTCAGAATACTCTTCGCGGAGCACGAGGCGATCCGGTTTGGTCTGTACGCTGTGTACCCGCCAAATCGGCATCTCACGGCGAGAGTAAGGGGATTACTCGATCATCTGGCAGGCGTGTTTGGCGGATGAGCACATACGAAAAGGCCGCTTTTCAACAGGCTGGTGGAAATCAGCCACTCTTGCGCGCCCCAATTCAAGCCGCTAAACCAAATCCGTCAGGCGATTCCCGCCGCAACAAGAGACATTCGGTTTTCCATGCAGTCTTTCGCAATCCTCATTGACACAATCCTTGGGCTCTATGTCTGGGTGATCATCATTTCTGTTGTTTTGAGCTGGCTGGTCGCTTTTGACGTGGTCAATGCCCGCAACGATATTATGCGGACGATCCTGCAGATTGCCTACAACCTAACGGAGCCGATCTACCGCCCGATCCGACGCTTCCTGCCGGACCTAGGCGGTATCGATATCTCCCCGGTCATCGTCATTCTGCTTATTGTGTTCTGTCGTAACCTGCTGCGCGAGTATGGCCCGCTATAAACGATCTACCGCGTGACCAAAGAAGATAGGCTTCCCTTCAAAAGAACGACCAAAGGTGTTTTTGTCACTGTCAGAACCACGTCCGCCGCCCACCGCAATCAAGTGGCGGGCCTTACTGACTGGCAGGGCACACCTCGATTGAAAGTTGACGTCAAGGCGCCGCCGGAGAAGAGCAAAGCGAATGAGGCCGTCGTCAAGCTTCTTGCGAAAACGTGGCACATTCCCACATCACAACTATCGGTTGCTGCCGGGTCAAAAAACCGCAATAAGACCATCCTGATTTCCGGCAAGCCGCAGGATATACTCGAACGCCTTTGTGCATGGATGAACGACACCCCATGACAGACCCCATCATCATTTCCGGCAAAGAATTCGCGAAAGGCCTGCGGGCCAAAATGACCGATGCGGTTGCCACTCTAAAAGCAGAGCATGACCTTCAGCCGGGCCTTGCCGTGGTGCTTGTGGGCGATGATCCGGCAAGCGATGTCTATGTGCGCAACAAAGGCAAAGCGACCCTCAAGACCGGTATGCATTCCGTGGAACACCGGTTGCCTGCGGAAACCTCGCAGGCGGACCTTGTCGCGCTGGTGGAAGAGCTCAATCAGGATCCAACCATCCATGGGATCTTGGTTCAGATGCCGCTGCCGGATCACATCGACAGCACCGTCGTCATCAGCACGATTGATCCGGATAAGGACGTGGATGGCTTGCATCCCATCAGCGCGGGCCGGCTCGCCCAGGGACTGCCTGGTCTGGTTCCCTGCACACCGCAAGGCTGCTTGTTGTTGCTGAAGCATGTGATGCCGGACCTTTCCGGCAAACAGTCGCTGGTGATTGGCCGGTCCATTCTTGTGGGCAAACCGGTGGCGCAGTTATTGCTGAACGAAAACACGACCGTGACCATCGCCCACTCGCGCACGCGTAACATAGAAGCGCTGTGCCGCGAAGCGGACATTTTGGTAGCCGCTGTCGGCCGACCACACTATGTGAAGGGCGACTGGGTCAAAGAAGGCGCCGTGGTCATTGATGTGGGCATCAACCGGATGCCAGGCGAGGGCGGTAAAGATAAGTTGATTGGCGATGTGGATTTTGATGGCGCAGTTAAGCGTGCCCATGCCATCACACCCGTGCCGGGTGGCGTTGGACCGATGACGATCGCCTGCCTGTTGCGCAACACGATCATTGCAGCATGCCGTCAACATGCACTCGGCACCCCGAACATCTGAAGGACGGGTTATGGAAACACGACACTTAGGACAATTATGGCCTGTCAGTGAGCTGACGATAGGTGGCGGCGGCCTTGGACAGATCTGGGGTGAGACGAGCCGTGAAGAAGCCGTCGCGACACTAAAGGAATCGATTGACGCAGGCATTACTTTGATCGACATGGCGCCAATCTATGGCCGCGGCGAAGCCGAAACCGTCGTGGGCGAGACATTTAACGGCAAACTGCCGGACGGCATTCGCATCACCACAAAGTGTTTTTTGGGATCGCCGCCAGCAGATCAGGTCATGGAGAAAATGGAACTGGCACTCACCCGAAGCGCCAACGCCACGAAGCTCGGTTATGTAGATCTATTCTTTCTGCATACGAACATTTGTCCGGACAATTACACCTACATGCACAACACGGAGTTTCAGGACCGCTTTGCAACCCGGTGGTCGATCTATGCGGATCACGTTGTCCCGGCCATGGAGAAGCTCAAAAGCCAGGGGCGCATCGGCGACTGGGGAATCACCGGCACCGGATTGCCCCGATGCATCATGGACGCGCTGAGATCAGATACGGGGCCTGCCGTGGTGCAGGCGGTGACCAATCTCATGGACAGTGCAGGCGATATGCGCAATTTCGAGGAACCGCCGGAGCCGCGCAATATCATTCGCACCGCCAAGAACAATGGCGTAGGGGTGATGGGCATTCGCGCCGTTCAAGCGGGTGCCTTGACCCATGAGGTTGACCGTGAATTGCCGGAAGGCAGTTCCGACTATCTGGACTATTTGAAAGCCGCACCTTACCGCGCCCTATGCGCACAGCTCGGCGAAAACCCAGCTATTCTGGCCCACCAATACGCCCTGTCGATGGAAGGTGTGGACACGGTCATCTTAGGCGTGAAAAATCGCACGGAACTGAAAGAGATTGTCGATGCCGTGAATGCGGGTCCTATCGACCCGGCCGTCAAAGAGAAGATCGATGCACTGCGCCTGAACTTTCAGATCCCCCGCATGCCCATCGACGATCCGGAATAGGCTAAGAAGCTAAAATGGGATGGGTGTTCCATCCCAAGCAAATGTATATCCGGAATTCTGCGGGGTCAGCGCGTCCACAACGGCCAGCAGGCGCTGAGCCGCAAACTCCGGCGTAAATAATTTATCTGCTGAAACGCCACTTTGAAATGGCTTCGACAAATCCGTATCGACGGTTCCTGGGTGCAGTCCGGCGCAGATGGTTTGCGGGCGGTTACGGGCGATTTCCACCGCCAGGCTTTTAATCAACATGTTCAGCGCCGCCTTGGATGCGCGGTACCCGTACCAGCCACCGAGCTTATTGTCCGAGATGCTGCCGACGCGGGCGCTCAGCGCCGCAAACACAGCCTTCGAGTCGCGCGACAACAGCGGCATGAAATGCCGCGCCGCCAAAGCGGGACCAATCGCATTCACTTGAAAATTGGCCGCCAACCCGTCAGACGTCAGGGAACGGAATGTTTTCTCAGGGCCAGCGCCCTGCCCATCGTGCAAATAGCCGGTCGCCACCAGCACCAAATGGCACTGGCCCCACGTGGCGATCCGCTGGGCCGCGGCGACGATAGAGGCTTCATCGCCATAGTCCACAATCCCGCGGACAATTTTGTGGCCGGAACGAGATTGGCCGCTGCGCGAAAAGGCGAAAATCCGTTCCACATTTTGGTCAGCGTCCAGCAAGTCGACAAACGCATTGCCGATGCCGCCTGTGGCGCCAATAACCACCACATTCAGTCTTTCGCCAAAACTGGACAGCAATGTCATCTAAGCCGCGATGCCTTCAAGCCGATAAAACAGTAAGTCAAAGATATATGTGCCGTCTGGCGAAAATGAAGCGATGCTCTGTTACGGCGCTTCGCTCACTTCGCCGTCGATGTCGGACTCAAGCGGCTTCAGCATGCTTTCCAAATCGCGTTGAAACGCATCGCCTTTCCAAGACGGTATCTGAAAAGCCCACCCATTGGTGCGAGACGCCAGCAGCGCGGCCTCTGCCTCAACTTCATCGCGCGAATTGAGACCGGTGCTCGGATCTGGAGCCGCTCCCTCGGTATTTTCGGCGCCGGGCGATACATCTTCCGGCAATAGATCCACAGACACTGTGATCCAAAGGTCTTCCGCCAGTTTCAGCGCCGCGATCTTGACCTGGAGCCCATCAAACGTCTTGTAGGTAATCTGCGCGCCTTTGGAAAAATCGAAATCGGCGGCGGGACGCACATCATCAAATTTTACATTGGCAAGCGCAGCACCAAGCTGATTGGGTGTCGCTTCGCTGAGGATTTCGCGCCCGTCCGGGATGGCTTCCAGCGCAAAGTTTTCGTCTGACGCCGTTTGCCGCGATAGGGCATATGGCGCGCCATCTGCGGGCACAACAGAAACCGTGGATACGCGATCGCGGAACAGATCAATCACGTCGCGAATTATCCAATCATTCAACTCTTGCTTGACCGCAAGATCGCCGCGCGCCACATAGGTTTGGTCTTCATCCGCTCGGCGCACGTAGCGGGACCCTAGAGATCCCACGGCGCCAAATCCCACATTGTTGCCGATGATCAAGTCGCCAAATACTTCGCCAGACTGGTTTTTGAGCTGAACACGAACGCCGTCGCCCCCTTCTGACGGGTCCACCAGGCCCAGCAGCTCATGCCAATCCGCACGGGCAGTCTTTGCCTCAACGGCCTCCGCTTCGAGCAAACTGACCAGGAGGCCTTGCACTTCCTCGCCCTTAACACGGAAATTGTGCTTGTCCGGCGCCACCCATCTGGTTTTGTCGTCACTCAACACAACACGCACAACACCGTTCTCTTTACTGGTGATAACCACCTCACCCAGGTTCTGTGACTGCTCCACAAGATCCGGAAAGAACGGGAACGCTTCAAACTGAGCTGTTGTCGCTTCGCGGCTGGAGGTAACGGCCCATATGGCGGCAACAAGGAACACAGCGGCCAAACCTCCGAGGATTGCGAGGTGACGGCCTTGGCGCGATTCAAGGAACGAAGAAGAGTTTTGCTGTTGGGTCTCTGTTGTCATCTGATCAAAGCCACCCTAACGCCGCCCCGACGCTTCCGCGCGGCGCCTGTTCCGGACATAGAATATGCCCACGGCAAACAATCCAACCAGCAAGGGCACAACACCGATATTGAGTACGCGCAAGCGGTTACTCAGAGCATCAATGTCTTTGCGCAAATTGCGCTGCACGTCGCGCAGCGCCGCGCGGCTTTCCGACAGTTCACGCCGGAACTGTTGAATTTCAGCCTGCTGCTGTTCCGACAAGGCAGCGATGTTGTAAGCGCCTTCCACGCCTTCGCTCTCCGGTGCCTGCCGCTGCAAAGCGCTTAACCGCGCTTCGGTGGCATTAATCTTCGCGTTCAGCGCTTCCTCTTCGCGAAGATATTGGGCCTCCGCCTTGCGCTTTAGATCATTGACCACCGTAAATGGACGCGTGGAGGCGGACCGGCTGCGCAAGCTGATCAACGCGTCCGACCCCATCAGGTTGTCGACCGTGTTGACCACGAAACTTTGATTGTCGGCCACAGGCTGCGCGATGGTTTGACCCAACAGGTTTTGCTTTTGAACCCAGAAATTGTCGTCGAACAAATCTGAATCAGTAACCAGCACAACGTTGATCCCGTTCTCAGCTTCCGCAATATGCTCCGGCAACGGATCTTTTTCGCCTTGCGCGGCAACTTCCGCATTTTCGCCGTCAGCCGCCACCTCTTCAGCGGGCGCCCCATCGGGATATGCCGATTTGGCAGCACCTGAAATCCGCGCCCCCAAAATCAGCTCCTCGCCGCCCGGTGCATAGCCGGTCAGCAGGCGTTCCGGATTGGGCGTAAAGCGCACCTGAGCCACGTCGATCAACATGGCGTCTTTGGTGGTTTTAAAAAGCGGCTTTATGTCCGTGGTCTTATCGTCAAGAATCTTGAGGTGCCCGGCCGTACCAAGACCTAGCTCCTGAATATCGGCAGTGACCAAATCGTCGTCTGCCAGATCTTCGGCCAGCAAGCTCATCCACACCACATAGAAGACTTCTCGGCGGGGCGGACCGGCAGAGATTACACGCTGCGCGCGATTGGCATCGCCCACCACTTTGTCGGTCGGCATATCAACACCCCAAGCCGCCAGCAACGGGTCGAGCGTCGATATGGTAATGGCATTAGGATTCGGTTGGCCATATTGCCCCGGTTGACCGTTTACCTCCGAGTGCGGATCAAGGAAGACCAGTGCGCGACCACCGCGCAGCACGAACTGATCAATGGCATAGAGCGATTTCGCGGGCAATTCGCCCGGATGAACGACCAGCAAGACCTGTACATCATCGTCAATTCGATCAAATCCGTCTTCCATTTGGACAAGGTCGAAATTTTCGTCAAGCGCTTGATAAATCAAAAACGGCTGCGCGCGGCCCTGCTGTGCTGCGGCAACGCCTCCCGGGCCGAACTGAAGCGGCAAGCTGGAAATCAATCCCACTTTCGGTTTCGTTAGCGTACTGAGCTTATGAACCATTTCCGTGAGGTCGTATTCCAGATACTGCTCACGCTCGCGGAAGAAAAACGAGATGGTTTCCCGGCCATTCGCAAGGTTGGTACCACTAAGCCCAAAGAATAAGCTTTGGCCGGTTTGGGTCGGCACAGCTTGAATGCCGTAAGACGCTGCCAGATCTTCTTCCGGCGAAAACGGTTCCGGATCGACCACCTCTAGAATGAGTTTGTCGCCCGCCACCGATTTGAACGCGGCCAGCATGTCGCGCACCCGCGAGCCATAAGAGCTGATCATTGGAAACCCGGTCGCAAGCTTTTCCGAATAGAAGAAGCGCAGCGTGACTGGCTCTTCGATGGCCTTTAGGGTTTCGATGGTGCCGTCACTGAGCGTGAACAGCCCATTGTCCGTCAAGTCCAAACGGGCCTGGCGAAACGCGGTGTTTGAGAACACATTCAACGACAAAAACAAAACGACGCTGAATACGATAACGAGCGTTGCGTAGAGGCGGCGTGTCATTGGTCGTCTCCCCCTACGATGCTTTCCGCAGATCGATCATCACCGCATTGACGGTGAGCCACAACCAAATCAAGGATCCGAAATAAACCAAATCGCGAAAGTCGATCACGCCGGACTTAATCGCTTCAAAGCGGGTCAAGAAACTGAAAGACGCGATGGTCGACACAAGCGCCTGTGGTGCCCATCCGCTGAAGAAGTCCAGCACTTGGGGCAAACCACTTACCGTGAATAGGAAGCAGACCACCACAGTGACCACGAAGGCAATCACCTGGTTCTGGGTCATGGCGGAGATGCAGGACCCTATGGCGAGGAAACCGCCTGCCATCAAAAAGCTTCCCAGGTAGCTCGCGATGATGACGCCATTATCCGGATCGCCCAGATAGTTGACCGTCAGCCAAATCGGAAAGGTGAGCGCCAAAGCAATGCCTGCGAAAATCCAGGCCGCGAAGAATTTCCCCAGCACGGCCGACCATAAAGGCACCGGCAGTGTGAGCAGTAACTCAATCGTGCCGGATTTGCGCTCTTCCGCCCACAACCGCATGGCAATGGCGGGGATGAGAAACAGATAAAGCCAGGGATGGTAATCGAAGAAGGCCTTGAGGTTGGCCTGGCCTACGCCATAGAAATTGCCCAGGTAAAACGTGAAACTCATCGTGGCGAACAGGAAGATCACGATGAACACATAGGCCAGGGGCGTCGCGAAATAGCCCACCAGTTCACGTTTGAAGATGGCCAGCATTTCATTCATGCGGAACGCCCCGCGGTTTCGGCATCGGATGTGGTCAGAGTGCGGAATACTTCGTCAAGCCGCCCCTCTTCCACATAAAGAGCTTTGACATCCCATCCGGCACTGGCGGCTTGTCCGCTGACCTTGTCGATCAAGACGGCGCCGTGCTTTGGAAAGATCGTGAAACGGTTTTCACCATCATTGACCTTGCCTATTTGAACGTCTGCCACACCTTCAATGCCTTTGAGCGTGGCTGACGGAGCGTCGCCCAATGCTTCCGGCAGGGAAATGATCACAGCATTATGGTGTTTCGATTTCGCGGTGAGCTCTGCCGGTGTCCCATCGGCAACTACTTTGCCTTGATCGATGATCATCGCCCGTGTGCACACCGCTTCAACCTCTTCCAGAATATGGGTTGAGATAACAATGGCCTTTTCCTGCGCCATATCTGCGATCAGACCGCGCACCGCATGTTTTTGATTTGGGTCCAATCCGTCGGTGGGTTCATCCATGATCAGGACAGGCGGATCATGAAGGATCGCCTGCGCAAGGCCGACCCGGCGCTTAAACCCTTTCGACAGGGTTTCGATGGGTTGGTGAAGAACTTTGCCAAGATCGGTCCGGTCTGCGGCGCGGTCGACAGCCTTTGCCGCCTCGTCACCTTTCATGCCGCGTACCGAAGCAATGAAGGCCAGAAACTCAGACGGCGTCATGTCCGAATAAGCAGGTGCGCCTTCCGGCAAATAGCCGATCGATCGGCGGGCTTCTTGGGGCTGATTTTCCACATCGAAACCGCAAACGGAAATCGAACCGCTGGTGGGGGCTAAAAACCCAGTCACCATCTTCATGGTGGTGGACTTGCCTGCCCCGTTAGGCCCCAGAAAACCAAGGACCTCACCTTTGGCCACATCGAACGACAGGCCATCTACCGCCGTGAAAGGCCCAAACCGTTTCACGAGGTGTTTGATGGAAATCATCAGAGAAGACGAAGACGTCATATGCTCAGGCTGGATTCCGCGAATCAGGACAAGGGCGGTTCAAACCGGGGCTAGATAGACAATCCACAAGGCAGGATCAAGGGGCCACGCCACACCACACGTATAAAAATGGACCGGGCGGTTCCACTTGGGGTGGGACCGCCCGGCAGGTGAGGAGACAGACATTTGTTGGCTTAGCCGACCGGCGCAATTTGCAGACCCGGGGGGGCTGGGGGGGCTTGTAAACCGGACCTTTGTGAGTTCCGATCGACGCTGCCAACGATCTCAATATCGTTGCCCATTGGGGCGGGCGCTGGGCCAAATCTAGGCATTATTGTGACAAATCTGAAATGTCTCGTCATGGTTAAAAGCCTATTAAAATCAATAGGCTAGCCAATCGCGCGCGTCACCGATTCCGGTCTCCAAAGCCTTGATTCACAAGGGGTTTCGGACGCTCAATCCGCACGCCAGCGCCGATGCAGCCAGAGCCATTGTTCGGGACGGTCCCGCACCCAGCCTTCCACCATTTCATTGACTCTGGCCATATTCGCCTTGATGTCGTCATCCCGGGAAGCCGTTTTCTGCATTTCAAGCGGCTGAGAAATGGATAGTTTGAACCGCCCTTCAGGCAGGCGTTCTACGCGCGCGCCATAAACCGGGCATTCGAACCGGCGCGCCAGCTTTGCCAAGGTGGGCGGCGTATGTGCTGGGCGATTGAAAAATGGCAGAACCGGCCCCCGCGTGAAATGCTGATCCACCAGAATGCCCACTTGGCCGCCTTCGCCAAGGACTTTCGATGCGGCCATGGCCGCCCCGAGGCCGGACGGCAGCAAGGTGCCCATGTTTTCGCCGCGAATGCGTTGAATGAGACGATTGATGTAAGGGTTGTTGGGCCGCCGAAAAATCACTGAGATGGGCAGGTCGTATTGAGCCGCACAGACCGCGAGCAATTCCCAGTTCGCCAGGTGCGCGGTGAACACGATGGCAGGTTTGCCGCTGTCACGCAGCGCCAAGAAGTTTTCAATGCCTTGGACTTCGATGCGGTCAAACCGGTCCGGGTGAGCCGGGTCATAATCCCAAATCCGATCAAGATGCGGATACTCCGCCGCCGTGCGCCCAAGATTGTCCCAGACCCCGCGCAGGATTTCTTCGATTTCGCCGGGCGACTTTTCCGGATAGGCCGCCGCCAAATTCGCCCGGCCCCGGCGGCTCACTTTGATGCGCGGACCTATGGTGCGCGCAACCCAGCCACCAAAATTGGAACTGGCCTGCCAGGGAAAAAGGCGCGCAATGGCAAATACGGTCCAGGCAAAAGCCGCCACCAGCCATTGTCCAACGCGAACAAAAAAAAGATAAACCGCCGCCAAGCGTCACCCCTTACATTGTTACTTTTCTACTCGCCCACTATCGCATAGCGATTTCATGTGCCAGCGTTCGGATTTCCTATCCTTCGAGACGCTCGCATAGCTCGCCCTCAGGATGAGGAAATCCAACGTTTCATTTGCGCCCTCATCCTGAGGAACCGCCGCAAGGCGGTGTCTCGAAGGACGAGGGCGCCAATTGCGGATACCTCACCTGTAACGGCAGATCTTCGTCAATTGCCACATTTCGACCGATTTGAAACCCAAATTCGGACACCTTGACCCAACACAATTCGCCTCACAAAGCAATTGTTCGGAGTGACACGCGAATGCGGAAACTCGTTTTACTGACGATTATGCTCATGGCAATACCCATGACGGCCCGCGCGGATATGGATGGCTATGGCAAAGTTGTGGCGGCGAACGCAGTTCTGCTCAATGGCACGACCATTCGCCTGTGGGGAATCGAGCCGCCCCCAGCGGGGTCAGTCTGCGCCTATGACGGCATCACCGACAACTGCCGCTCGCTTGCCATGACAATGCTCCGTGAACTGATACATCAACACCCTATTTATTGTGAGGAAGTGGCGCATGAGGCGGAACAGTTCGTTTCCGGCCGCTGCACATTAAGTCCCGCTGATCTCGGCGGACTGTTGGTCAATGCCGGCCTTGCCCGAGACAACCGGGCAGAATCCGGCGGCATCTATACCTTCGCGGAATCGAATGCCCGTGCTAGAAGCCGGGGGATCTGGGCTCACCAAACCGTATCGGTGAGCCAATGATCCATTTGCTTGCACGGGCCTTGGTGTTTTTGAGCATTACCCTAGGCGGGTCGTTTGCCTTCTTGGCGATGACAACGCCCGGCAATTCCACCGTTCTGTCAATTCACGATGAAACGCCAAACGCCGCCGACTTTTTCGGCATGGTGACAGTAGAAAGCATTGCCCACTAAACGGTCCGCATGCGCCTCTACCACCGGCCAATCCTTGGCTGAGCACTTATCAAGCGTACAGAAACAGACACCGCCTTCGGCTTGGAGCCTGCCAGGCGCATCGGACGATTCCTCTAATAGAAAAACAAACTGCGGTTCTTTATCTCCCGGATAGGAATAAACCGATAGAGCCTGGGCAAACGCGGCGCGAATGGCCTTCTCCTCGCCATTCGTTGGTTTCTTTATGTCATTGCCGCGATAACTGATTTCAACATAATCACGTGGCGCGAACCAATGGTGCACTTTGACAATGTTTGCGCCAACAAATTCCGTTCCACGATCCGTACAGACAATTATTTCGTCTAGGCCGCCGGTTTCATTTCTGGGCAACTCGTCGCCTCTTTTGAGACCTTCCGGCACACCGGAACATGACGCATCGTAGTCGGACTCGATCGTCAACTCCGAGAACTGCGCAATTCTTTCAGCTTCAAGGGCCATATCCCGGCCGATAGATGCATGTCTATCGTCTCTTTCTGCTTTTTCCTTCGGAAAGAACTTCGGCGCACTGAACGAGAGGCCCATGCAGATTTCATCGCTGTCGCGAGAATAGGTTGGGGCCAGTTCGGTACAAATCGAACAAACCAAAGACCGGCAAACATCCACGAAGCCGCGTACTCGGACGGTTTGTCCGTGGTATTTCCACGGGTCGGCATGAATTTCGGCAAGTGTCGCAGTGAGCCCTGACCTTTCATTTGCTTGTGTGGCTTTTGACAAGTGGATGAGGACAAAGACAGCCAGGACGATGGCCATGCATACTTTGGAACAATCCTGAATGTGGTTTGTCCAAAACATCTCACAAACCTCCCTTTTGTTTCGCTGGCCCCTTTATTTCTTGATCCAAAACCTATCATATGGCGCCCGCATCAAAAGCGAAGGACACCACATGATTAAGGCAGTGATTTGGGATTTCGGGGGCGTACTTACCTCCAGTCCGTTCGAAGCGTTCAACCGTTATGAAGCAGAACGGGGTTTTCCGAAGGATTTTATCAGAAGCATCAATGCCACCGACCCAGATACGAATGCATGGGCGCTTTTCGAGCGCAGCGACATCACACCGCAAGAATTCGATGTGAAGTTTGCGGAAGAATCCGAAGCCAAGGGCCACAAAATTCCCGGTGCGGATGTTATCGCCCTTCTCGCGGGAGATCTTCGTCCCGCCATGGTTTCCGCCCTCAAGATGGTTTCCGGCCAATTCAAGACCGGCTGCATCACCAACAATGTCAGCGCCGGTGAAGGAGCCGGCATGGCGCGCACCCATGAGAAAGCCCAAGCCGTGGCGGAAGTGATGTCCCTGTTTCACGAAGTCATTGAATCCAGCAAGGTGGGCATTCGCAAGCCGGACCCCCGCATCTATCAGATGATGTGCGAGAAGCTGGAGATCGAACCCGCCGATGCGGTTTATCTGGACGACCTTGGCATCAACTGCAAGCCTGCACGCGCCCTTGGCATGACCACCATCAAAGTGACCGACCCGGACGTGGCCCTGGCAAAGCTTGAGAAAGCTGTAGGCTTACCCCTCCGCGGATGATGCTTCATCCGTAGGGGGATGATGCTTCATCCGTAGGGGGATGATGGACGAACGGATCGAAGTGGACGAGCCCTAACAAGATCCAAAGTGCGGGCACCAATGTAACCGTCAAGGCCAAAGCTGTCGCCGCGACCGTAAAAACAAGGCGCCCTGCATCCGCCGTGAAATCCAGTGGTGCGAGCGTCCAGATCCAGAACACAGCCATCATCGTGGACAGCATGACGATCCAGGGCCACCACACCATGTGCAGATGGTAAAGCCCCTGGGATGTTTCGGTCTCACTGTCGTCTTCCATGCCGTGCATGGCCCCCACGGCATATACCAGCATGGCAGCCGCCAGCCCTACGGACATAAGGAAGATCGGAATGTCCGCAGGCAGCGCCCCGCTGCCCCCAAACGGGCCGATCACATACATTACCGCTGCAAAGCATCCAATCACGACGATGCCGGTAACCGGTGCGCGCCAGTCCCGGAAGATTGCAAACATCAAGATGAGAAGCCCAAGAATAAGCGTCGGCCAGGTCTGATAGATTCCCTTCATGGACAGGATCGGCACCACTGCCCCGAGAGCCGCGGGCCCCGCCAAAGCGGACACTTTCACTCCCGGCACCTCGTTCTCGTCGGCAAACGCTTTCGCCGCGGCATTGACTTCCGACACCGACGAAGGCGACTTATCCGCCAAGACCATCCGTATGGGGAATATACGGCAGCCGAAACTGTATTGGCTTGCATTACTCATGGATCCCAACACTTGCACAAGGGCGCTGTCACTTATCGGCACCGAAACCTTGCGCAGATCATTGCCGCGCCACCCCGCCACCATTTCCCGCACCTCAAATGGCAACGCTTCCACCGCGGCCACAGAGGGCACATTTGCAAGACGCCAGGCCAGGCGATCCAAATAGTCGATGATTGCCGGATCGGCGCAGCCATCCCGATTGGCCTGCACATAGATCGTGCCGGGATGGGCAGCTTTGGGAAACCACGCTTCGAAGATGTCAGGCTGATTGACACGCTGAACAGCGAGCCCTTCATCCAGGCTGAACAGACGCCATGCCTTCACATCTTGCGGCAGCGGGTAGGCCAGCGAAAACAGAACCAAACTGAACAGCACAGCCACCAAGGGCACGACAACACGGCTTGCTTTTTTGAGAGGCCGTAATTGCCGCCGAATGGCAGAGCCTTTACTCGGCGGATGAGACGGCCCCCGCCAGCCCAACAGGGCAGGTAACAGAATGATCGTCGAGATCATCGTGAAAACCAAAGAAACCAACCCAAAGAGAGCTTGTCCCCTTAGGCTTGGGATCTGGAAGAACGACCAAGAGGCGATGAAGAACCCAAAGACCAGATAGTTGACCAGCGGCACCCCAAAGGCTGCATGCATCGCCCGGCCAGCCGCAATATCCGGGGAATGGCTCTTTCGTTTCGCGTCTTCATATCGATGTGCCCGCATCGCGCCGTCGAGAACACCAATGACAAAGATGATGGCGGCAATCAGCACACACGACGCTGTCATTTCGATATTGAGCCACGCAGCTGCCCCCACTGACCACATGGCCGCCAGAGCCGGGCAGAACATGACGAAAGCAGTGGACCGGGGTGTCACCAGCATCAACAGCCCAATCGCCAAGAACCCAAGAGAAGCTACGACCAAAAGACGGCTGGTATACCAAACCGTGGTCTCGTCAGCGACTTCGAAGGGGCGTCCTTGTACATAGAGCTGATACCCTTCCGCGGCGAAGGGCGCCCTGATCTGTTCTTCAAAATTTTTCGCAATCTCTCTGTAAGCAGAGGGCTTTCCCTCCCGCAACAACAACGGATCAAGCTCGGCGATCACCAGCGACGCTTTCATGTCGCGCGAGACCCATCGGGAATGGTGGTCGCCACGAATGATGCGCCGGCGCATCTCGGGAAAATCCCATTCCCATTGCCCCTCTTCGGCCGTGCTCCTTTGGGATGCCACAGGCACCTGCAGGGGGCCGGATTGGGTTTTCAAAACAGTTGTCGTATCGGCGCTCAGTATTGTGCGCACCGACCCCAGCATGACCCCAGGAATAGCCTCTAGGCCTGCAGCCAGCTCTTCGAGCTGATCCAGATAGTCCTTTGTCAGGATTTCGCCCTTTGGCGCCGGTACGGCGATCATGATCGGGTCGGACCGGGCAGGCACATTCACATAGTCATTATGGGCGGCCACGATCGGGTGGGAAAGGTCCAACGCGGCATTCGGGCGTGGGATGTCAATGCGCACATCCATCGCAAAATAGGCGGTCAGAAAGGTAAGGGCGCCGACAAGCGTGAAGGTGGGCAACCGGCCATAGGTAATCCACCATTCGATGCTTCTAGCGACCATCGTTTTTTCTGTTCCCGCACCGGCTTATCACTCGCAAGCGATCCGCCATTTCCGACAAGCCCGCCCAAAAAACGGTGGGGTTAGCTACAGACTATTCGGGTTAACAACGTTTTAACGGCTTGCTTGTTACAAAGAAAGTTGACGCTCGTGTCACTTTTTGTTGTTTCGTCAACATCTGCGCACTACATTACAAAAATGCCCATCGAATTGGTTGCCTGGCAGGCGGTACTGGCCTGCCCTTGGGCCTTTGTATTTCGGAGACACGGATGACCACCATTCAGATTACTAAGGACAATGCCTACAACGCCGTTGCCCCAGACGATTTCCCGTCGATGATGGAAGTCGATCGGTATGGCGAACGCTCTACTGCCTTCGATAAGATTATTTCAGCGACCCACGATCATTTTTGGGATCCGCTGGACAAGAAATACATCGATTTTGACCAGCCATTTGATCTTCAGACTCAAGCCATTATTCCAGAGGAAATGGTGCCGTCGCTGCAAACGCGTGTCGCTGAAATGCTGAAGCCCGAGCAGCGCGTGCCTTACATCAATGCCAATGCCCGCTGGATGCTGTCGGCGATTCTTCACGGCGAACAAGGCGCCCTGTCTCTTTCAGCAAGCCTCTGCCATATTTTGCGTGACCCTGGCGCCCAGGAATACGCCGCCAATCAGGCCCGCGAAGAAGCCCGCCACGTCGCAGGCTTTACCAAATACATACAGGCCCGTTGGGGCACACCGCTTCCCGTCGGCGCAACGCTTGGCAGTCTCTTGAACGAGATGGTCAACGCACCGGAGGTCTACAAGAAGATCGTCGGCATGCAGATGCTGGTGGAAGGCCTGGCCATGGGCGCGTTCGCCACATTCTATTCCAAGTCCAACGATCCGCTGCTCGTCCGCCTCATGCAGCTGGTGATGACCGACGAAGCGTTCCACCACAAATTCGGAAAAATTTGGGCAGACAAGACGATCCCCAAAATCTCCGAAGAAGAACACAATATGATCGAAGACTGGGCGGCAAACTGCTTCCAGGTCTTGCTGTTCAACCTGGTCAATCCGGAGCAGATGAAAGTCATCTACGCGCCGTTCGGTCTGGACTGGCAGGACGTCATGTCCGCGCTGGAAGAGGCGATTACCGACGACATGCGCCGCGAACGCATGCAGGAAGGCACGGACATCTTCCGCGTTTTGATCAAGACCCTGCTTAAAGCCGGAATCATCACCGATCGTACGAAGCCGTTCTATGCCACCTATGTGGACATGGATGAGCTGAAGGCAGAAGGGGACGAAATGATCGGTGACGCGATCGCCGAAGAAGGCATCAAGTTCCTCAAGACAGTCAATTTCGGCACCAATGAGAACGCCTTGAAGGGCGTCGCCGCCGAGTAAGCGAAAACACAATCAGTTTCGGAAAGGCCCCGCATTGTTGGGGCCTTTTTTGTTTCTGAGCCTGAGGCAGTAGACTGCCTTCATGACGGACCTTCCTTTATTCGGCGCCCCCAACGAAAAAGCAGCCGCTCTTGCACGCGGCATCACCCGTATGTTTACCGCGATGAACTGCAGCACAATCTGGGAAATGACCTTGGCCAATGGCCGCCGCGCAGACGTAGCCGTTCTCCACCCCAATAACCACATCACATTGGTGGAGATCAAAACAAGCCTCGCGGACTTTAAGGCCGACAACAAGTGGCCGGAATATCTAGACTTCTGCGACAGGCTTTTCTTTGCGGTGCCGGAGGATTTTGATCTGTCCCTTTTGCCGGAAGAGGCCGGCATCATCATCGCGGACCGCTATGGTGCGGAGATTGTGCGTGAAGCGCCTGAAGAGCGGCTCAATGCAGCACGGCGTAAAGCCGTCACCCTGCGGTTCGCCCACTTGGCGGCATCACGGCTGCAGCGGGTCATCGATCCGGAATTGCCCTTCGGACATGAATAGAGAACAGAAACAGCTTAGGCGAAGGAGCCGTATCCACGTGATGCGGATGGCGCTTGTTCGAACAATTTGAACCCTAACTCCTGACCTCGCAGCATGTTTTCATGGCCCGAGGCGCCACACAAAACCAAATCGGGAAAAGGCGGCGCCATGGAAAGCAACCAGGCCATAACTTCCTGTGCGTTTTCGCCGCCTTGGGTAAGGGTTTCCACGTCTATCAGTAGAAGCGAAAAACTTTCGACCAGATCGGGATCGATGTCGATCACCGACACAGAGTGCAACCCGACCCCAATCCCCACATCATTGAGGAAATCCCGAACATAGGCGAAGTCGCGCATGTTGCGCTGAACATCATCATGCCGGATCGCTATGCTCAACGGCTGAGCGCAGTAATCAGACCAGATATTCGAGAACGATAGGAACTCCGTACTCAGTAGAGTGGAGAGCCGAAACTTGAAAACGGGCGGGCTCATGCATTCCGCCAGCACACCGGCCAATCCGGCCAATAAGCGCCGCTCGGCCAGCAAAGATACGCTTTCGGCAAAAGCGCCGTTTTGGCTCACGTCCACGCCAGGCAGGAAGTACGTCTCTAAAGACTGCGGCGGCATGTCGATGACATCATAGGCCGCCTTGCCGGCGTCTTCGCCAACGCGGATAATCTGCGGAATATCAATCAGTGCACGAATGGGTATGGGGCCGAGAATGGTGTCGACGGACGCGTTGGGCCCGCGCGCCTCTTCGTCCGGCACCAGCACATCATCTTCCACGTCCCCTTCCGCAACGCGGCTCCGGCCAGCTTTGGACGCAACATCATAATGGACTGTGCGTCCGGTCGGTCCGTGGGGCACGCCTTGCTTCTGCCGCTGAACCGCATCGCGGAAATCCTCATAAGCGTGTTCGAGGTCGAACCACGTGCAAAAAGTGCTGACACCCGGCCCACGCCCAAAGTTGATGTATCGGTCTTCGCGGAACGTATGAATGAGCTTGTAGACAACGCGCTCCATCATCTCCAGATCCACGCCCATCAAAAGGATGAAGACAATGTCGTCATTCTGAAGCCGGAAGAACTCGCCGCCGCTATTTCTCAGGAGCGGCTGAACAAGTTTGTAAACGAATTCGATTTCCCGCTCGTCGCGGTTATGCGGCTGAAGCTGGGACAGACGCAGCATGACGGCTTTTCGCCCCTGACGGTGGTGGCGCAACTGTTCCACATAGTCAATCAGTCGGCTTTCAGCATCTTTGCGTTGGTTTTGGGCGTTCAGCACGGGACTCTCGATACAATTTGGCTTAGCCGACCATAATCCGGCGCCGTTACCATCTTCTTAACCATGTTTCGGAAGGGTGGCTTTGGGCCCTTTCTGCCCCTATGATCGCGCGCCATGACCACAGTTTCTTCCCATGCGGGCCGTCTCGCCCAGCTGATCGACAGCTTTTCCGGAAAGCACATTCTTTGTGTCGGAGACGTGATGCTGGACCGCTATGTGTATGGCGCTGTCAAACGAATCTCGCCGGAAGCGCCGATCCCTGTGCTGGCCATCGATTCTGAGCGCGCCATGCTGGGCGCCGCCGGAAATGTGGTGCGGAACATCGTCGCCTTAGGAGGCAGCGCTTCTTTACTGGGGGCCATCGGCGACGACGATGCGGGCCGTGAAATCCTGCGTTTGATCCAAGACGAACCCCGCCTTGAGGCAAACCTGCTCACGGTCCCGGGCCGTAAAACCACTGTCAAAACGCGCTTTGTAGCAGGTGCCCAGCAGCTGCTCCGCACCGACTCCGAAGATGTGGCCGCCTTGGACGCAGCGCTTGAAGAAAGGCTGGTGCGCGCCTTTGAAGCTCAACTAGATGATACCGACGCCGTCATCTTGTCGGACTACGCCAAGGGTGTTCTATCGCTTCGGGTCCTGCCGAAACTGATCGAGGCCGCCCGGAAAGCGCAAAAGCCTGTAATTGTCGACCCCAAGAACGAAGACTTCAGTGTCTATCGAGGCGTCACGGTGATTAAACCCAACGCCCTCGAAGTTGAACGGGCGACAGGCATTCCGTGCACAGATAACAACGCCGCGGCGCGGGCCGGACAAAAAGCACTCGCAGCCTCAGACGCGCAAGCATTGGTGATTACACGGTCGGAAAAAGGCATGACAGTGGTGTCCGCGGATCACCCAGACGGTTTGCATATCAGCCCGCAAGCCGCCGAAGTGTTCGATGTCTCAGGCGCCGGCGACACCTGCTGTGCCGCGCTGGGGTTGGCGGTCGCCGCCGAAGGTGGTTTCGCGGACGCCGCAGAGCTTGCCAATTTGGCAGGCAGCTTGGCTGTTGCCAAGATGGGGACCGTGACAGTCACACAGCAAGAAATGTCGCATTCCCTGCAAGCACAAGCCTTAGAGGGGGCGGAAGCCAAGATCAAGGTTCTCCAGCAAGCCAGTGAGAAAGTCGCTCAATGGCGGCGCAAAGGGTTGTCCGTAGGATTCACCAATGGCTGCTTTGACCTGCTGCATCCGGGTCATGTGTCATTGCTCGCCCAAGCCCGCGAACAATGCGACCGCCTGATCGTCGGCCTTAACACAGATGCATCAATCAAGCGCCTAAAGGGCGAAGGACGCCCGATTAATCCGGAGATGGCGCGGGCCGTAGTGCTGGCCTCCCTGGAAACCGTAGATATGGTTGTTCTGTTTGCGGAGGATACGCCGCTAAAGCTGATCGAAGCAATCAAGCCGGATGTGTTGGTAAAGGGGGCTGATTACACCATCGAGACCGTTGTCGGCAGCGATGTGGTCCAATCATACGGCGGCAAGGTCTTCCTTGCGAAACTGAAACCAGGCCACTCCACCACCGACACCATCACCAAAATGTCTGCCACGAAGGCCGCCTCATGATCATCGTTACAGGTGGCGCGGGTTTTATCGGCTCCAACGTCGTTGCCGGGCTGTCGGCGCAAGGCGGGGACGACATTGTCGTCAGCGATTGGCTTGGCAATGAAGACAAATGGCGCAATCTTGCCAAGCATAATGTGCGCGACATCGTTGTTCCTGAGCTTCTTCCCGAATATCTAACAAAACACAGCACAGCCATTACGGCGATCATTCATCTCGGGGCCATTTCCGCCACCACCGAAACCGACGTGGATCTGATTGTCCGCAACAATATCCGACTGTCCAACGATTTGTGGGATTGGTGCACGGAGCATCATGTGCCGTTTATCTATGCGTCTTCCGCGGCGACCTATGGCGGGGGTGAACACGGGTTCGACGACGACAATGACCTATCGGCGATCTCCAAGCTCCAGCCGTTGAACGCGTATGGCTGGTCTAAACAATTGTTCGACAAGCGGGTTCTCTCGGATGTTGGGGCCGGACGGCCCTGCCCACCCCATTGGGCCGGATTGAAGTTCTTCAATGTGTATGGCCCTAACGAATATCACAAAGGCTCTATGAAAAGCGTCATCGCGCATATCTTTCCGCAAGCGGAAAAAGGCGATGCGGTGTCGTTGTTCAAGTCTCACCGCCCGGACTTCGCCGATGGTGGCCAAAAGAGAGACTTCGTATTCGTCAAAGATTGTGTAGATGTGGTGCTCTGGCTGTTGGAGCAGCCTTCGGCCAATGGCATCTTCAATCTCGGCACGGGCAAAGCCCGCACTTTTGAAGATCTTGCAAAGGCAACTTTCGCAGCGCTCAATCGTCAGGCCAAAATCGTCTACCGTGATACGCCCATTCAGATTCGGGACAAGTATCAGTACTTCACCGAAGCCAAGATGGACCGCTTAAGACAAGCGGGCTATTCGAATGCATTCACGGAGCTAGAGGACGGCGTTGCGGATTATGTGCGCACCCATCTCCAGCAGGAAGATCCGTACAGGTAGGGCCCGTGGACGCCAAACCGCCTTATTCATCAACTGGATTTGTACTGACCACCGGTAGGGCCATGCTGTTCTTCAGCACGCTTCTTATGGCCTTAGTGGTATTGGGTCTTCTGGTTGCAGGCGGCGGCCAAAGCTTTGGCCTGAGCGGCCCTATGGCTTTGTTTATCGCGGCCGGTCTTTATCTGGCACTCGGCGCGAGCTGGGGACTGGCCTATACGAAATATGCAGATTACCCGGATCGGCGCGATCTACTGATTGTGGGGGCCCTTGTTAGTCCAGCGATCATGGTGGTTGCCATCTTGATCATCGGTGCCTATTGGCCGCCGGAATTTCTTCAAGGCGAAGAGGCCGTCCCGCTTTTCGCCATTGTCTTGCAGCTTGCGATCATTTACGTCGCTCTGGCACTCTCGTCGGGCCTTCAGATTTTCGGAATCGCTATCGCACTGCGCTTCTTTTTCAAGATCAAAGTGCCGTTTTAGCGGTTTCCGCGCCAATAGTTTCGTCCGCGCCTGTTAGTGCACGTGCGAATGCAAGTGCATCAAAGGTCTGCAAGTCTTCGATGCTCTCCCCAACTCCGACCGCGTGGATCGGCAAGCCAAACTTGTCGGCAACGCCGACCAAGATGCCGCCCCGGGCAGTACCATCGAGCTTCGTCATCACGATACCCGTGACGTTCGCCATGTTCTTGAAAACATCAACCTGGTTCAGGGCATTCTGTCCGGTCGTGGCATCCAGCACCAATAAAACCGCATGGGGCGCTGTCTCGTCTTTCTTTTTGATCACACGGATCACTTTCTCAAGTTCCGCCATAAGGTCTGACTTGTTTTGCAATCGGCCCGCCGTATCGATCATCACAATATCGGCACCATCTTGTTCGGCGCGCGAGATGGCTTCGAATGCAACACCGGCTGCATCCGATCCCACTTTATTTGCAATCACAGGAGCGCCGACCCGTTCACCCCAGATCTTGAGCTGATCGATCGCCGCGGCGCGGAACGTATCGCCCGCGCCCAGGACGACCTTCTTTCCTTCATCCGACAGCTTGCGCGCGATTTTGCCGATGGTCGTGGTCTTACCCGCCCCATTCACGCCTACCACCAGCGTCACAAAGGGGCGTTTTTCCGGATCAATGGCAAACGGTTTTTCGACGGGCGCCAAAACCCTAGCTATTTCTTCCGCCAGAATGCCGCGCACTTCCGACGGATCTATTTCCTTGTCATAGCGCCCTTTGCCAAAGGCTTGCGTGATATGCATCGACAGATCTACACCCAGATCTGACCGGATGAGCAGTTCTTCAAGCTCTTCGAGGGTTTCGGCATCAAGCTTGCGCTTGGTGAAGATGCCCGTAACGCCGTCGGAAATCTTATTGGTCGACCGCGTCAAACCATCTTTGAGCCGCCGGAAAAAGCCTTTCTTCTTAGGTTCTTCTTGTGGTTGATCCGTCATGTAATCCGTATACCGCTTAATTTTCCGTCCTGCACATCGGTGATGGTGCAGGCATAAGTCTGCCCCGGCAACACCGCCCCTTCGACATCCACCGGCGCAAATATCTCTGTGTGGCCCATATTGTCTTTTTCGATCAAGACCGAAGCTTTCGTGCCGACCAGGCCTTTGAAATATGTGTCCCTGGCGCGAGCCGAGGCGTCGCGTAACCGGGCCGCGCGTTCTCGGATCACCCTGCCATGCACTTGCGGCATGCGCGCCGCCGGCGTTCCCGGTCGCGGCGAATAGGGAAAGATGTGGCCATAAATGACCGGCAGTTCCTCGACCAAGCGCCGCGAATTCTCAAACATCTCATCAGTTTCCGTTGGAAACCCTGCAATGATGTCGGCGCCAAAAACCATATCCGGCCGCGCCTGCCGCATTCGCTCACAGAAGTCGATTGTCTGTTCGCGCGTGTGCCGCCGTTTCATCCGCTTCAGGATCATATTGTCCCCGGATTGAAGCGATAGATGTAGATGCGGCATGACCCGTTCTTCGGAGGCAATGACCTCGAAAAGCTGTGGGTCAACTTCAACTGAATCTAATGAGGAAAGACGCAAGCGCGGTAAATCCGGCACAAGCTCGATGATCTGCGCCACCAAGCGGCCCAAGCCCGGCGACCCCGGCAGATCCGCGCCGTAGGCGGTGATGTCTACGCCGGTCAGCACAACTTCTTCATAGCCTTGGTCGACCAGGCTTTTGATTTGGTCCACAACCGCACCTGCCGGAACGCTACGCGAATTTCCCCGGCCAAACGGGATGATGCAAAACGTACACCGGTGATCGCAGCCATTTTGGATCTGGACAAACGCCCGCGCCCGATCGCCAAATCCCGTCAGGCCGTCGCCGTCCAGCAAATGACCCGCCGTTTCCGTCACCGACATTATGTCGTTCACCTGAACTTTTTCGGCCTCATCAATGCCGAATGGCCGGCGATAGGTGCGCGGATCCAACTTCTCTTCATTGCCCCAAACACCATCCACTTCGGGCATATCGGCAAAGGTTTGCGGATCGATCTGCGCTGCACATCCGGTCACAATGATTTTCGCGTCCGGGCGTTCCCGCCGGTTGCGCCGAATGGCTTGGCGGGCCTGACGGACCGCTTCGCCGGTCACGGCACACGTGTTGATGATAACCGTATTGTCGGCGAAGCCACCATCTGCGGCACGCTGGCGCATGACTTCGCTTTCAAAGGCGTTCAAGCGGCAGCCGAAAGTGACCACATTGGTTTGTGCGCGCGCTTTCACGAGGCAGCGCCTTGCGGCTCAAGAAGATCATCAGCGATCTCGCCCGCAAAATCGAATTGGGTCGGGCCGGTCATAAAGATATGGCCATCATCTTCGCGCCATTCGATATGCAATGTACCGCCATCAAGTTCTACTTCCGCAGCACGATCCGCCATTTGACGCCGTGCCGCCGCAGGCACGCTGGCACAGGCGGCCGTGCCGCACGCACGCGTAATGCCCACACCGCGTTCCCAGACGCGCTGACGAAATGACGACCGGGATCGGATCTCCACCAGGCTCACATTGACCCGCTCAGGAAACAGCATGTGGTTTTCGATCATCGGCCCGATCTTGTCGAGTTGGTGGGCGGCCGCGTCATCCACAAAGAAAATGCAATGGGGATTGCCTACATTCACAGCACTCGGGCCGAACAAGACCGGATCGTCAATCGGGCCAAGCCGCAAATCCAACGTCCGCGTATCCATGCGTTCCGCAAGTGGGATTTGTTCCCAGTCGAAGCGCGGCGCCCCCATATCAACGGTAATCTGGCCTGCCGCCGGGGACGTGCACACCAGCCGGCCCGCATTGGTATCGATGGCGATCTGACCGACACCACTTTCATCCATCAAAAACTGGGCGACACAGCGTGTGGCATTTCCACAAGCGTCTACTTCACCGCCATCATGGTTCCAGATACGCATCCCGGCATCGGCGCCATCCTCACCCGCATCGATAACGATGAGTTGATCGCAGCCGATACCCGCGTCCCGGTCGGCAATGGCGCGCACGACATTTTCGGCCAGATCCAGGCGTTTTTCACGCGCATCGATCACCACAAAGTCGTTCCCAAGACCGTTCATTTTCATAAAGGGCTGCGTCATGGGGCTCTATATGGCGCGGAAGCACCGTTTTGGAAAGCTTTTGTCCGCAAATCCGTCAAATCCCGGGGATCGCCTTGCCCCGAAGGGCCGATTCAGGCCAGAGTTGCTGACTGATTTGGCCTCAATTGGCCCAACGGGAGGGACGAAATGGCTTGGTGGTTTGGCGTCACACTATGGAAACGCGTTCTACTGGGCCTGGTGCTGGGCCTGATTGTGGGCCTTTCCCTGCGCTATGGCATGGGCGTCGAGGCAGCGGCACCCTTTGCGGATTCCTGGCTGAAGCCTTTCGGCGACGCCTTTGTCAGCCTGATCAAGATGCTGGTGGTGCCACTGATTTTCACCACATTGGTGGCCGGCGTGACCGCCATGGGCGACCCGGCACGGCTGGGCGGTCTTGGGGGCCGTGCCATCGGCATGTATCTGGTCACTACCTGGTTCGCCGTTTCCCTTGGACTGCTCATGGGAACAATCTTCCAGCCCGGCAAAGGCGTCGATACCGCCTCCTTTGGCCCGACCATCGACTGCGCCGGGGACCTGAGTGGCGCCGATTCCGCGGTCAAGAGCGTCTGCGGCAGGCTCAATGCCGCCAGCACCACAAACAATACCATTGCCGAAAAACTTTTGAACATCATCCCGACCAACCCGGTTGAGGCGTTGGCCGAGACCAATGTGTTGGCGATCATTTTCTTCGCCATACTGTTCGGCGTGGGCTGTCTTCTCGCCGGTGAGAAAGGGCGCCCGGTGGCCGCCGCCATCGAAAGCGCGGCCGATGTGATGCTCAAAGTGACGGTGATGGTGATGGAGCTGGCACCGTTCGGCGTCTTCTTCCTCATGAGCTGGATCATGGCCAAGCTTGGTTTGTCCATCTTGGACAATCTGGGTCTGCTTGCCATTGCCCTTTATCTTGCCTGCGCGATCCATATCGTGCTGGTTTACGGCTTGGGCATCATCAAAATCATTCTGCGCCTGCCGCTTATCCGCTTCTTCCGTGGCATCGCAGATGCACAGGCCGTCGCCTATTCCACCGCCTCCAGTTCCGGCACCTTGCCAGTCACCATCGCGAACGTGTCCAACAATCTGGGCGTCAAGAAGTCGGTCGCGGCTTCCGTGCTGCCGGTGGGCGCGACCATCAATATGGACGGCACCGCGATCTATCTAGGCTTGGTGGCGCTTTTCGCGGCGCAGGCTCTTAACTTGCCCATCACCACGGAAATGTATTTGGGCGTCGCTTTGGCCGCCACGCTAACGTCTATAGGCGCGGCAGGCATTCCCAGCGCGGGTTTGTTGCTGGCGACTGTGGTGATGACCGAAGTGGGCGTGCCGCCCGAACAAGCTGTGCTTGTCATCGCTTTCATTTTCCCCTTCGACCGCCTGCTCGACATGATGCGTACAATGACGAATGTGACCGGCGATGCGGCAATTGCGTCGGCCGTCGCCAGGTGGGAAGGCGAACTGGACGAAGATGTGTTCCGGTCGCCTGCTGTCGTTTAACGCGGCGTTTCATTAACCATTTTTTTGCCCTGCTTGGACGGGGCAAAGCCTATTCATTCGACGCCTTGACACGCCAAGCTTGCCTATGATCGAGTCCCGTTGATTGGGGTAATTGGGCGTTTTGTATCATGGGGCTAAGAGTAATCTTCGCAAGCTTCACCCTGCTGGTCATCTTAGTTGCAGGCATGGTGACATGGATTTTGCGGCCGGAATTCATTCCCAACTGGTCGGCGGCAGCGCTTGACGTCGGGGCGACAGGCAACTGTGTCCGGGCGGAGCGTATCTTCAGCGAAGTTTCCGCCGCAGGAGCAGGCGGCGTAAAGCACATCGCAGAGCAAATGACCGCCCAAGGTCATTGCACCCATATTGATCCTGCTGTCGTGGCGGGCCCGAATGACGACCAGAAGCCTGAGCTCTTTTCTCTTGGTGGTCCCATTTTTGACCCCGAGCTCGAAGCACCAAACCGGTCGTCCCTTCTCCAAATCAAATGGTGGCAACGGCAACATCTCTACATGACATGTTGGCGCCGGTTTGATCCGGATCATCGCGTGGACACAGCGCGTATTCAGGCTGCGATCTCTCAACCCGCTGAAACCGATACATCGGACTGGGCGCGCCAACGCGCGGCATGCGCACAGCGTCACTATGACGACGTTATCGACCGCTTCAACACCCATGGCTTCACCTTCGAAAAAGGTCAAGTGGCATACCGCCTTCTGCTAAGGGCCGAACGCCTAGGGCATGCCATGGGCACTTACCTCCGTGCCAAGATGATCATCGATGACGATTGGCGTTTCCGGAAAGTCGATGTGTCCGACAAAGAAGGCTATGAGACGCTTTACCGGGCCGCGCAGGCAGGCTACCCGCCTGCCGAAAAGAAGCTTGCAATGGCCTTGGTCGAAGGCGATGCCATCCGCCTGCCCGATGAGCAAACCTATTTCTGGCTGGCACGGGCATGGAGAAGTTGGGAAGCCCATGACGGCAAGCTGGAGCGGATGTTGCGGCGTTACGGCCGCAAGGTTGGAAAGGAATTTCCACCGTCTGACATTCCAGCCGAGACGCTTAAAGAAAAATCAGAATCAGTTCCGCCAGAATTGCTGTAACAGCCTGGTTCCTAGTTAAGCCGATTTAGGAAACAACAACCGCCGTGCCGCAGGCCGTCACCATCATCATGCCGCCATTCTGACCGACGGTTTCATAGTCGATGTCCACACCGACCACTGCATTGGCGCCTCTGGAGGTTGCTTCATCCATCATTTCTTGGATCGCGATATCGCGTGCTTCTTTTAGGGCTTTTTCGTAAGCACCTGAACGGCCGCCGACGATATCCCGAACACTGGCAAAGAAATCGCGGATGATGTTGGCGCCCATAATCGCCTCGCCGCTTACCAAGCCTTTATATTCGCGGATTTTTTGATCTTCAAAACTGTTGGTTGTCGAAACGCGCATCGTGTTCCCCGATTTTTCGAACGTAATTTTGTTATCCAACGGCCTGCGCGGGCGCAGATTTCTTGCCGTCTTCAACGAAATCGATGAGGCCGTCCCGCAGATGAACGATGCGATCGCAGCGTGCGGCCAAACTCACATCATGGGTGATCAGGACAAGGGTGGTGTCTTTGCTTTCATGAAGACCGAACATCAAGTCGATGATCTTGTCGCCCGTCGCGCCGTCCAGATTACCGGTCGGTTCGTCCGCAAGGAGAATCTTCGGCGCCGCGATCAGGGCACGCGCCAATGCAACGCGCTGCTGTTCCCCGCCTGACAATTGGCCAGGATAATGGGACACGCGATGGCCGAGCCCAACCTCGGCAAGGGCTTCGCGTGCCTGGTCGAAAGCATCGCCCTTCCCCGCAAATTCCAAAGGAATGGCGACGTTTTCCAACGCCGTCATGGTCGGAACCAAGTGAAACGCTTGAAACACGATGCCGACATTGTCACGCCGGAAACGGGCCAGCCCGTCTTCATCAAGCTTGGTCAGATCTTGGCCCGCCACCGTGATGTCACCGCCTGTGGGCGGCTCAAGCCCCGCCAAAACCATGAGGAGGGTTGATTTGCCGGAACCGGACGGCCCAACCATGCCAACGGCTTCGCCTGCACCGATATCCAGGGAAAGCCCCCGCAGAATGTGCACCGGCCCGGCGGCACTGGGTAATGTTAAATTGACATCGCGGAGTGATATAAGAGGGTCAGACAAGGCAAATCCCGGGTTGCCGATGGAACGATCAAGACTAAGTACCCGGTGGATATAGTTATAAGTTCTGCAAATGACCATGGTTGATCTGCATGAAGGCTAAACTCTTTCTTGGTTTCCTGTTCATATTCGCTGGTTTGGCCAGCCATGCGGCCTTGGCGGACGAAGAAAGGCCCATCACTCTTGTGGCGTTGGGCACCAGCCTGACCGCCGGATTTGGCCTGCCGCCGGAGGATGGGTTCACGGAGCAGCTGTCCCGCTCATTGGCTGAACAGGGCGTTGCCGTCAAAATCCACGATGCCGGAGTTTCTGGCGACACCTCCAGCGGCGGCCTCGCGCGGCTTGATTGGGCGGTCGGACCGGACACCGATGGGGTCATTGTTGAGCTGGGCTCCAACGACGCATTACGCGGTCTGGACCCCGCCCAGACAGAAAAGAACTTGCGCGAAATCCTCACGCGCCTTCAATCCAAGAAAGTGCCGGTCTTGCTGGCAGGCATGAGGTCGCCTCCCAATCTTGGCCCGGAATATGCCGCTGATTTCGAACCTATTTTTGAGAAACTCGCTCTTGAATTCGGCACACTTCACTACCCCTTCTTCCTTGACGGCGTCGCGGCCCAACCTGATCTCAACCAGGCAGATGGCATCCATCCTAACGCCGAAGGCGTGGCGATCATCGTGGAGCGGATCGCCCCCTCGGTCGTTGCCCTCGTTGACAAGGCCAAGGAACGGTCGAGAAACCCCTTACCATCATATGAGTAAGAGGTGGGCCGTCATGAACCCATTTGCGAACCTATCGATTCGGGATATTGTCACTGTACAGACTGCTGCTAAACGGTCAGCGTCATAGCGGTCTCACTGGGTCCAATGTGGATCAACCCCCAAGCATCTTCTGGTAGTCGACCGTGAGCCAACGCTCCGGCGTCATGCGGACGATGATGTTCGCTTCGCCGGAAGACCCTTCGATATACTGGTCCCCCATTTCCTTCCCGAAATACCGATGCGCCAGAATGCGGGCCGCTTCTTGATCCGGCGCATCTGTCAACGAGGTGATCGGCCCCTCAACGCTGACATATTTGTAGGGCATGTCTTCCTGCTGCGCGACGAGACTAAATCTCTCGGCTTTCTGCAGCAGCTTGCCTTTGCGGGAATTCTTGCCAGTGACAATCCAAACTTCACCTCCCGGATCGTAGCCATACCAGATCGGCGCACTCAGCGGGCCTCGGCCAGGTTCATCGATGCTGATGACACCCACATGAAGGTCCGCCAAGAAGCTCTCACGTTCCTCTTTGGTCATCGCCAGGGACATGTCTTTCCTCCGTTGGTTTGATTTGTCTTCCTTCAGCCCCATATGACCCAAACGGCGAAACACTGGTCAAGCGCGGATTTGCACGGTAACACAGCAGGAAAGCGCAACTTCAGAAATTGGGGGGAAACAATGGAATATCGCAAGCTCGGCACAACCGGCATTGAGGTGACAAACATCTGCCTTGGGACAATGACCTGGGGCCAACAAAACACCGAAGCGGAAGGCCACGAGCAGATGGATTATGCGCTCGACAAAGGCATCAATTTTTTCGATACGGCGGAAATGTATGCGGTGCCACCGCGGCCGGAAACGCAAGGGGCCACCGAAACCATCATCGGAACTTGGTTTGCCGCGCGAAAAAACCGCGACAAGATCATATTGGCTACCAAAGTGAGCGGGCGGAACCCACAACTCACCTGGCCGCGAGAGTCGGGTGAGGGGACAAAGCTCGACAAAGCCAACATCCACGAAGCGGTCGAAAAAAGCCTGAAACGTCTGCAAACGGATTATATTGATCTATACCAGCTCCATTGGCCGGACCGCCCCATGAATCTCTTTGGCGGCCTGAACTACAAACACATCGATGCCGAAACCGTTCCGATCGAGGAAACCCTCGATGTGCTAAACGGCCTGGTCAAGGAAGGTAAGATCCGCCATGTGGGCCTGTCCAACGAAACCCCTTGGGGCGTCGCGAAATTCCTGAGCGCTGCTGAAACCAAAGGCTTGCCACGCGTCGCATCGATCCAGAATGTGTACAATCTCGTCAGCCGCGCTTTCGAAGTGGGCTTGAGCGAGTTTGCCATGCGGGATCAAGTGGGCTTGTTGGCCTACTCCCCTCTTGGACAGGGGTATCTCACCGGCAAATATCGTAACGGCAAACTGCCTGAGGGTGCCCGGAAAACCCTCTTCAATCGCCTCCAGCGGTACGAAGGCCCCGGCGCGGAACGGGCAATCAACTCCTACCTCGATCTTGCAGAGAAACGAGGGCTCGATCCTTCTCAACTCGCCATCAAGTTCTGCGACACACGCCCCTTCGTCACATCCACAATCATCGGGGCGACCACCATGGAACAATTGAAAGTGGATATCGACGCTTTTGACTTAACGTGGACGGATGAGTTGGAGGAGGAAATTCACGCCCTTCATTTGGAACAACCCAATCCCTGTCCTTAGCCACCAGAACACGCCATGCCGCGCCTTTTTATTGGGATCGACCTACCGCTTCACGTCAAGGACCGATTAACGTCCTTGGCAGGGGGTGTGCCCGGGGCGCGGTGGCAATCCGAGGAACAGCTTCACCTCACGCTGCGCTTCATTGGCGATGTGGAAGGACCTATGGCCAACGACATCGCTAATGCCCTGGATGGATTAGAGATGGAGACCTTTGATCTAACGCTGTCCGGCGTCGGGCAATTTGGAGACAAACGCCCCCATGTTATCTGGGCTGGGCTTGAGCAAAGCCCTCAATTGCATCGGTTGGCCAGCAAAGTGGAACAAACCCTACAGCGTGTGGGCCTTGCGCCGGAGACACGAAAATACACGCCGCATGTAACTTTGGCGCGCTTGAAGAACCCCTCGCTTGATCGCGTGTTTAACTATTTGTCAGAACACGCACTATTTCAGGCACCTGCCTTCACTGTGTCGGAGTTTCATTTGTATGAGAGTCATTTGGGAAGTGCCGGAGCAATTTACCAGATAGTTTCAAGCTATCCGCTCATTGACCCGGCACTCCACCCCACGCCGCTCCCCCACAGTACAGACTGAGGGGGAGCCCGCTTTATCAGAAGCGGTAGCCGATACCGCCGCCGATAATCCAAGGATCAATATCAAGATCCGCCCGGATGGCACCGCTATTGATAGTCACATCCGTCTCCAGGAACAGCTTCTTGACGTCCAGATTTACGAGCCAGCCATTCCCCACCGGAATGTCGACGCCTGCTTGCAATGCCAGGCCTGGCTTGTTGTCATAGTCGATAGACAAACCGGTTGGTGCGTCCACGTCATAGAAGAAGGTGTAATTCACCCCGGCACCCACATAGGGCCGGATCTGCGCTTTCGGGAACGGGTGGTACTGCAACGTTAGCGTCGGCGGCAAAATCCGGACTGATCCCAAGTCAAGCGCCGCATTGGTCTTCATCGCTTCGTGACGCGCGGTTGCAAGGATGAGTTCCGCCGCGAAATGGTCTGTAAAGAAGTAAGTGATGTCCAGCTCCGGGACCACTTCGTTGCTCACATCAACGCCGCCGCCCAGCACGGTGACCGTGGCATTTTCATCCGGCACGATCCCGATTGCCCGCACGCGAACCTGCCATGGCCCGTCATTGGCGGCGAAGGCACCACCACCATCAATAGCGGGTGTACCAGCCCCAAATGCGGCCAACGCCGCAATCACCAAACCCTTTGCGAACTTGCGCATAGTCTTATCCCTTCAAAAATTGTACTGAAACCTCGTCGACACACTTACTCAAAATTAATCCGTCTAAGGATCACTAATCGAGTTTAAAGCGCCGTAAAAACCGTGAGAGAATCCCGGAAACCCAGGATATTGATGCATGTTATGAAAGAGAGATAATGCAAGCGGCCATCACGACGCCCGCAAACATCCCTTGATACAGAACACGCAGATCGTTTCGCCAACATCGCACTACCATCAAATCCTCCGTAGTCAAATTAATGGATCGATAGTTGAAGGAATATCGAACACGCCTCGCGTTCACGTTGACATAGATCAATTTTCTGCAACATTGTTTGCCTATTGGCTTTAGGGTCACACCGGCCACAAAACATGAGGAGCTTTACGTGGTTGAGAAACTTACCGGTCAAAAACGCACAGAGGCGTTGGCACAGCTTTCCGGCTGGACCGAACTGCAAGACAAGGACGCAATCAAGAAGACGTTTCAGTTCGCAGACTTCAATGAAGCCTTCGGCTTTATGACACGCGCCGCATTGCTCGCCGAAAAGATGGATCACCACCCGGAATGGTTCAACGTCTACCGCACCGTGGACGTCACCCTCACCACCCATGATGCGGACGGCTTGAGCGAGAATGACATCAAGCTTGCAAAGGCCATGGATGCGCTCGCCAAATGATCCCACCGGATTGAAATTGGTGGCCCCCACCCCCATATAGTGGATATGAAGAATTCTGTGGACCCACATGGGGAAATTACTCCATTGACCGATCCGGAAGAAATGGAGCGGGTGGAACACTCATTCTGGCAGAAGCTGCGTCGCGTTATGGGCCGCGTTCCGTTCGCGGAAGATTTGGTGGCGGCCTATTACTGCGCCGTGGATTCGTCAACACCGACTCGGGTGCGCGGGATTTTGCTGGCGGCGCTGGCCTATTTCGTCCTGCCCACTGATGTGATCCCAGATTTTATCACGGGGCTTGGCTTCACCGACGATGCCACGGTGCTGGCCACGACTCTTGGCATTGTCAGCAGCTACATCAAGCCGGCCCATCGTGCCGCGGCACGAGAAGCGCTGGACATGCCCCCGACCACAGAAGAGATTTAGGACGCACCGTCCTTCTTTGTCTTTTCAAGAGGTTCTGGTTTCTCAACTGGACTTTCCTGTGCCGGGCCTTTCTTTGTTTCCGTCTGATTTCCCGAGCTGCCTTTTAGAGAGGTTTGCACAACACCGCCCGGTACTGGCGCCGAGACAGATGTAACCGTCGCATCCACAGGGTCGGCAGGTGTCGGTTTTTTGCCCAGCTGTGCCTCACGCTGCGCGATATAAAGCGTCGATCCCACAATGATCGCCGCCCCCAGAATGGTCCATTGGTCCGGCACCTCGGAAAACACCATAAACCCAGCAAACGCTGCAAACAGCAGGCGCGTGTAGTCGAAAGGTGCCATGGCGGAGGCTTCGCCCACAGCGTAGCCTCGGATGAAGCAGTTATGGGCGGCAACGCCAAAGGCCCCCATGGCCAGGAGAAGCAGATATTCCTCAGCCGTCGGTGGCTTCCAGACGATGGCGGCGGGAATGGCCGTGATGATGAGCCCAATGACGCTTGAATAGAACAACAGCGTGACCGTGGAGTCCGTGCGCGACAGCAGCTTCACGCAGATGATGGCGCCCGCCACCAACATGGCTTGCGAAACGGCGGCCAATGCCGCCGGCTCGATGGAACCCGTCGGGCGCAACATGATAAGCACACCCACAAACCCGACCGCCGTGGCCGCTGTGCGTTTCATGCCGACCACCTCAGACAGGAAAATCACCGCCAACGGAACAACAAAAAGAGCCCGTGCAAAGGTGATGGCATTCGCATCCGCAAGCGGCATGTGGATGAGCGCATAGAACCCACAAATCATGCCCAAATTGCCAAACAGTCCCCGTAGCACATGCAAGCCGAGCCGCGAGGTCCGCCAGCCCTGCTGACCATTGCCCACAAGAAACGGTAAAATAAACAGTAGCCCGGTCAGGGTTCGGAAGAAGGTGACCTGGAAGTGATCGAGGCGCCCGCCTAAGAATTTCGCAAGTGTGGCCATGCAGCTGAACAAGGCAGCTGCCAAAACAGTCCAGATCGCACCGCGCACATTGGGAGCAAGGCCTTCCCAAACTGTCAGCCACCAGCCGATCGGCGCCATTACCCCGCCATCGGAGCCCCAATTTTTAGACGATTTGTGCTGTTGCCGGGTGTCGTCACCACCGGACGGCGTCGAATTCGTAGCCATATGCAGGATGTATCACGCGCTCCCCCATGGGAAGCGCGGGCAGTGACCGCCAAATTGCACGGATTGCGCCGAAAGAATACGAGGCTTCCCAGCCGGTCGCAAGCACCGGTATTCATGCAGACTCTAGGTTGGTTGAACCAAAACGGCAAAGCCAGTCTAATGTCGGCAGACGACCATAGCCGCGATGAATCGTTGTGCGAGACCCTAATTTCACCGAACTCACGTCGGAACGCCTGATCATCCGCCGCTTTCATGTGGGCGACCGCATTCCTTTCAAAGCCTTGCGTAATATCGAAAGCGTCGCCCGCTACCAAAGCTGGCCCTATCCCTACACCGAAACCGAAACGCGTGATTTCATACGCATAATGATGAACAGCGACCCCGGCATTATTGGCGAATGGTTTCAGTTTGTGGTGGCTTTGAAGGAAAACAGCCGCTTCATCGGCGACATTGGTCTTAAACCCATCAAAGTACCCGACGGCCAGTTCATGCTCGGCTACAGCCTATTCCCGGATTTCGAGGGAAAGGGGTATATGTCGGAAGCGCTTCGAACACTGATCGATTATGCCTTCGACACGCTTGGGCAAAGCAAGGCTCTTGCCTATGTAGATTTGAGAAATGACCGCTCAATCCGGCTGTTGCAACGCCTTGGCTTCGACGTGCTGAAGCGATGGGAAAATTTCGGCATCGAAGATGCGGAAGAAACCCTTTTGTTTATGGCTGAAAAGAAACGCTGGGAGGCGCGACGCCCCCCGGCATGATCCACATGTTTACAGTGATGTTGCCATGGATTCGCGCCGCACTTTGGACGCCGCCTTGCGAATGGCGGCCCGTCGGACACTCCGCTTTGACATAGACGAATGGCCGCGCTCGGGATTGGGCTCCACCTTGCGGTTGAGCTTTCTGGCCAATTGATCCGCACCCCCCACATACTGGCCGTCGATCCATATCTGCGGCACAGTAATTGGCGTCTTTGGACCAACGATGGGCTTCACCCGAGCCAGCATCTCGTAAAGCGCGCGTGGGCTTTCCACCACGTCATGGTAGAAATATTTAATGCCTGCTTCGTCGAAATATTCTTTGGCGCGCGTACAATGGGGGCAGTTATACTTGCCGAACAGATGCGTGCCTTGAGGCGCAAAACGCTTTGCAAATACATCCACGACTTTTTGCGCCAACACACCCCGGTTCAGAGCCTCCCCTTCGCTGACGATTTCATCTTCCACCAGAACGATAGGCGCATGATACCCTTTCGGCGGCAGCAAGCGTAACGGCCTCCACCATTCGCTCAGCCATTCCCGCACATCTAATTCAACAGGGATGCCCGCCAACTCATTCTGCATTGTGTCCTCGATGACATCTTTCGTCAGGGCACATTCCCCACAGGGAATTTTCACTTTAAATGGCCCCCACTGGCCAGCCCAACGGAACAGGGTGATCTTCACAGGGCGTGGATTGATATCTTTTTTTCGTCCGAACATTGAATGCTCCCACTTCTCATCTGTCTCTCTCAAACACATCCCAATACGCGGGCACGCTCTGGAATATGGAGATGAAACAGACAGGCGCGAGAGCTGATCGGGGAATCTAACGCGCTCGTGAAATGATTTGAGGGTGCGTAAGGCCGGGCTTTTCCCAAACACCAGCGTCCTTGGTGGTGTACCCGATGGATTGGTAAGCCGCATCCACCAGCGCCTGCCCCCGCTCGTTGAGGAGCAGGCCTAGCCCTTGCTTGTTCATGGTGTAACCAAAACTCATCCCAGCAGCAGGATCGGCAAAGCCGATGGATCCTCCCGCCCCCACATGGCCAAATGCGGCATCGCCAAGGATCGCGCTCTCAACAGAATAGGCGGTGTCGAGCTTCCGGTTGTCCATGGATTTCATGAAGCCAAGCCCAAACCGCGTTGGCATGCGCAAGGTGGCATCGTCTTGGGTGGCAGCACTCACCCGCCCCATACGGGACAGCGTCTTTTCATCGACGATGGTGCGCCCATCCTGCACACCGCCAAGGGCGAGCGGTGCATACATTTCGGCAAGCCCACGGCCATTGGTGATGCCATTGGCCGACCCTACTTCCGCCTTATGAAGCGCAGGATCGTTAAATGTCATGCCGCCCGTGTTCAGCAGAAACAAAGCGGGGATGGACTGATTGTCTTTCTCGATCGATTCCTGGAATCGCGATTTTGGCCGGTTCGGGTCCAGCGAGGCGGGAATAATGGGCGCCAGACGTTGTTCCGTTGCCGGATAGTCTTGCTCAGGGATACCAATGCGGAAATCAAGCCCCAACGGCGCCGCCACTTCTTCTGCGAAGAACGTTCCCATGGGCTTCCCAATTGCCCGGCGGATGACGTTCCCGATGGTCCAGGCATAAGTGAGCCCATGATATCCCTGGCGGCTGCCGGGCGCCCAGAACGGCTCTTCCTGTTCCAGCAGACCTGTCATGTAATCCCAATCCGCCGTGCCGCCTTTCTTTACGGGCGTCCGGTTCCCCGGCATCCCTGCCGTGTGATCCAGCATCATGGAAACGCGCGTGTCTTCCTTGCCGTTATGGCCGTATTCCGGCCAATACTCGGTCACGGGCGCATCGAGGTCGAGCACACCGCGGCTCGCCAGCATATGCGCGCACAAGGCGGTCGCCCCTTTGGTCGAAGAAAAGACAACACACACCGTATCTTCTTCCCACGGCACGCCTGGCTTATCTTCCTTGGGGCGCCGCGCAAGCCCGCCCCAAAGGTCCACGACGGTTTCGCCTTCAAAAGTAATGCAGAGACTGGCGCCGATCTCCCCTCTGGTGTTGAGGTTTTCGACGAACGTATCCAACACACATTCGAACTGAGGGGCACAGAACCCGCGCACAACGCCGTTCTTGACGCTTGTCTCCACATTGCTCATGAGGCTTTTCCTTCGTTCGGATTAGGATGGGCGCGTGGCCACCACAACTTTGCCCTTGGCACGCCGATGCATCAAATCATTGATCGCATCTGCCGCCTGCTCCATGGGATAGACGGCCGAAATGTGGGGCTTCAGCTTCCCTTCCGTATACCAACGAAGCAGCTCTTGAACATTCTCTTTGTGCTCATCCGGCGACCGGCCGGTATAAGCACCCCAGAAAACACCGACGATTTGGCAGCCCTTGAGCAACGCCAAATTCAGGGGCACGCGGGGGATGTCACCAGCGGCAAACCCAATCACCAAATAGCGCCCTTCCCAATTGGTTGCCCGCAGCGCCGGTTCCGCGTAGTCCCCGCCGACGGGGTCATAAATCACGTCCGCACCTTGGCCGCCCGTGAGCGCTTTAATCTGCTCACTGAATTCTTTTTGCTGAGCCCGATCAAGCGCTCCGCTGGGATAGACGATCCCTTCATCCGCCCCATGCTCCTTGGCAATGGCCACCTTCTCTTCCGTGGATGCCGCAGCGATGACCTTCGCCCCCATCACTTTGCCAAGCTCAACGGCTGCCAATCCGACACCACCGGCAGCCCCCATCACGAGCAAGGACTCCCCTGCCTTTAAATGGCCGCGATGCTTCAGGGCGTAATGCGACGTGCCATAGGTCATGAGAAAGGCGGAGGCCGGCACAAAGTCCATTTCCGCCGGGATGGGCGTGCACCGCCCCGCATCCACTACGATTTCTTCAGCCATGCCGCCCCAACCGGTGGACCCGATAACCCGGTCGCCAGCGGACAGATTGGTGACGTCGCTTCCCAGCGCCTTCACCACACCAGCCACCTCACCACCCGGCGAAAACGGCAATGGCGGTTTGAACTGATACTTGTCCTGGATCATCAGAACATCGGGAAAGTTGACCCCGCAGGCATGCACTTCCAACACAACTTCGTTGGGCTTGGGGTCAGGCGACGGACATTCTTCCAACACCAATTTTTCGGGAGGACCAAATTCCTTGCAAAGAACAGCTTTCATGGAGATCTCTTGTGGACTGTGAGCCGGACCGGCTCAGGTGAATATCGATCCCCATGGAGTATCATGTGGCTTTCGAATTGCCAAAGCCCTGCTGCGCATTATGAGTTTTGCTTTTCGCCCGGTTGGCCAATTGCAGGTACTGCCGCAGGTTGATCGACGGTAGGTGACGTTGCGTCAGCCCTGCTCGAAATTTTCGATAGAACGGCCTCCAGCAAAGGCGTCATCAGATGAAGCCTCTGAGCTTTAATCACCACGTCCCAGAACGGCTCGAACTTTTTCCAACCGGCCGCATAGAAAAAGTGTTTGAGCTGGTGCTTCAGCGTTTCATGTGAACGCGCCCCGTCCAAAATACGGGGCCAGCGGTAGAATTCTCGATAGGCCCAATCATATCCGGCCTTCAGCGCCGCCGGGGATATCCGCTTGGGCTCATAAACCACGTGGCGCGTGTCGTATAGATCCCAGTTTTCCGTCGCAAGCCGCCCCTCATCCTTTATCTTTTTGAAGAGGCGTGTTCCAGGATACGGCGTCATGACGTGAAAAGTGGTTGTGGTCAGCCCGTTTTCGACGGCCCAATCGACGGTGCGCTTGAACACGCTTTCATCGTCGTCATCCATGCCAAAAACAAAGCTACCATTTATCATGATGCCAAGGTCACTTAAACGCTTTGCGGCTTGGCTATAGTCATTGGCCAAGTTTTGCTTTTTGTTGCTGCTGCGCAAATTCTCTGTACTGAAGGTCTCAAAACCGACGAACAGGCTGCGCAAACCAGCATTGGCGGCTTTCTCAATGAGGCCGCCCCGAAGGACGGAATCAACAGTCGCCGCGCCTTGAAACAGCCGCCCCATTCCCTGCATGCCATCAAACAGGGCAGATGCAAAACGCTGGTTTCCGAGGAGGTGATCATCGAGAAAATACAAGTGCCGTCCAGGCAAACGATCGATTTCTGCCAGAGCCGCATCGACCGTTTGGGTATAAAAACCGCGCCCTCCTTCGAAGAAAGCATCCTTGTAACAAAAATCGCAATGCTGCGGGCACCCCCGCGTAACGACAATCGAATTCGGCACTAGATAACGTTGACGCTTGATCAGGTCCCGCCGTATCGGCGGCAGGTCGGCAATCGTCCGTCCGCCTCGCGATATGTACATCTTCTTGGGTGCACCAGCTTTCAGATCTTTCAGGAATGCCGGAAACGTCTGCTCGCCCGGCCCCACAAACAAACTATCGGCGTGCACAGCGGCTTCCTGTGGCAAAGAGGTAACATGCAGGCCGCCAAGAGCCACATGACACCCCTTTGCCCTGTAATGGTCCGCCAGAGCGTAAGCGCGATACGCATTGGTGATGTACACCTGAATGACCACCAAATCTGGGCAATCATCCGTTTTCAGAACATCTACGTGATCGTCTACCAGCTCCGCTTCATCGTCTTCATCGAGAAACGCTGCAAGCGTTGCAAGACCAAGCGGCGGAAACAGTGAATATTTGATAGGCCGGAAAAAGGGGCTCTTCGCTTCCGTCAATGCCGGTAGAATGAATTTGACGCGCACGCGTTTCTCCCCAAACTCTGTGACGTACTCCACCAATTTTTGATTTTTCATCGCATTTGGGTGACAACACAAAGGCGAGATCGTGGCGGAAAAAAGAGAAACGGAAAAATGCGCGGGTATTTTGGAATCGGTGTGGAACGGCTGAGCAAGCCGACCAATGCGGGCAATCTGTTCCGCACGGCCCACGCCTTCGGGGGCAGTTTCGTCTTCACGGTAAACACGCTGCCTTCCAAACGGAAGCTTTATTCCGACACCTCAAACAGCTTCGAGAACATGCCCTACTACGCCTGGGAAACGCTGGACGACATGCAACTGCCGCAGGGTTGCTCGCTGGTCGGCATAGAACTGCTGGACGATGCGGTCGACCTGCCCGAATTCCGGCATCCCCGATCGTGCGCTTACATTTTGGGGCCGGAACGCGGTTCGCTCAGTGAGGGCGTGCTTGAGAAATGTCAGCACACCATCAAAATTCCCGCGAAGTTTTGCGTGAACGTGGCCATTGCGGGCGCGATCGTCATGTATGACCGCATGCGCAGCCTTGGCGCCTATGCGGCCCGCCCTCTGATGGAAGGGGGCGATCCCATCGCCGCCCAGCCACATCAATTTGGCCGCTCCACAGAACGCACTTAGCGATAAGATCTATTTTGATGGCTACTTAGAACGGTTGCCCAAAAGCCGCTGCACGAGGCCCAGTGCCCCCGTCATCTTGAGGGGTGCGTTGGTAACAGCCAGCGCGAGACAGGTTTCGCCGGTTTCCGCCACCGGCTGGTGGGTCACGTCTTCGCCGCCTGCCGCAATGTCGCCAGGACCATAGCGCCCGCCTTCGTCGCGGAACGCGCCGGTGATCACCAGCGTCAACTCATTACCCTCATGACCATGGCGCGGCACGGAACATCCGGGCTCAATCCGATAAAGCTCAATCTTGCCGGTGCGGTCAGGGTCCAAGAAGGACAGGTCGAGGCCACGTATGCCACGCCCCATAAGGCGCCAGCTGGACCGTTCCAGCCCCTCCTCCGCGCATTGCCGCAAAGGCTGCGGCAGCTTCGCCAAATCGGCTTCCCATTTCGCAGCCTTAGAGGGCGATGTCATCGATTTTGGTTCTGACGCCGCAGACACCTCATCCTGCTCGATGAGTGCAAGAACGGTATCGAGGGCGCCCTCGTTCATGGGCGCCGGCTCGATCGATTCCAGAAGCGATCCACCCACAACCTCGTAATCGGCGACCGTGGCCGCCACATCGGTTTTGATGGCTGCACAGGTTTCCACAAGCAGTTCTGTCCCGCGGTCCAACGCACCACGGGCGAAGTCTGTTAATAGATCGTCGATGGCTTCATTTGTCACCGAACAACTCCTGGAATCCTTCTAATCGATCAAACGCTACCATCTAAGATCTTCCTCAATCGACCAAAAGCAAGCCTTAGACGTGATTTTACTGTCCCTAGTGGAATTCCGGTCTCTTCCGCTATCTCCCCGTGTGACTTGCCGCTGAAGAACGCCATTTTGAGTAGATCTGCCTGCTCTTGGGGCAACTCTACGATGGCCTCATGCAGCCGCGCCTCCCTTTGGGCCATATTGATCGTTTCATCGGGGGCAGGTTCCGGGTCCGGCACGAGCAATGGATCTTCGGGGTCAAACTCAGGCCGTTTTGTTCGGCGAATGACATCTATGCGGCGGTTGCGCGCAATGGTGAAAAGCCATGTGGAGACCGACGCTTGCTTACGGTCAAAAGTACTGGCCTTGCGCCAGACCGTGAGCATAACTTCTTGGGCCAGCTCTTCCGCCGTTCCATCGTCGCAGCCTAAGCGCAGCAGGTAGCTCTTGACACGCGGCGCGTAGAAATCGAATAGAACAGCGAAAGCGGATTTGTCCTGGCGCTGGGCTACCGCTTCCAACAAATCTGCTACGGCTTCGCGGTCGACCTGATTCGGATCGATGACCACTTTCCTCGCTGCCACTGTCACGCCGTCAAAAATCTCCGCGCAAATTCGCCACCTGCATTCGGGGCATACACGTCAAAAATGGCACAGTACGGCGAAAAATTCGATTTGACCAGCGACCAGCCCCACACGCCGTCGTGATTTCGACATAGTCTCTTGCGCACAATACGCAGCGAAACTAAAAATCGCTGATATTCAGATTACAAGGGTTTCAGAATGAAGCACATGCTGAAGAAGCATTTGTTCGGGATATTTGTTGCCGTTGCCAGCTTAGGGCTGGCCGGAACCAGCCTGGCCGAGGAACCAAAGATTCTCGGCAGCTACAAGGCCTGGGATGCTTACAAACTCACTCGGGATGGAAATACCATCTGCTACGTGGTTTCCCAGCCCACGGACACACAGCCCAAAAACGTCAAGCGGGGCGATATTTTCTTCATAGTGTCCAATTGGGCAAACTTGAACATTAAGGGGCAACCGAGCGTGGTCACCGGCTATACCTACCGGGACGGCAGCACCACGACGGCCAAAATAGGCTCTGAAAAGTTCAATTTCTTCACCCAGGGGGACGGCGCTTGGATGCGCGAATCCACCAATGAGAGGAAGATCTTGGGGGCCATGCGGCGGGGGACGACCATGATCGTCACCGGCACGTCCACGCGGGGTACGTTGACGACGGACCGCTATTCCTTGGCGGGAATCAGCGCTGCCCTTGAGAAAATCAACCAAGTTTGCGGCTGATTACCCCTCTATAGGCACCTGCAAGGCTGTGTGAATGGGCGTGGGTTGTGGTATGACCCTGCCCATGCAGGAGCAAAACTCAACAAAACCCAATCTTGTGGGCCTTTCCCAGGCGTCTCTTCAAGACGCTTTGAGGGAAGCAGGCGTGCCCGAACGTCAGCTCCGCATGCGCATGTCGCAAGTCTGGCACTGGCTCTATTGGCGGGGCGCCCAGGGCTTTGATGCCATGACCAATCTGGCCCGGCCCTTGCGGGAGCAACTGGCCGAACAGTTCGATATTTCGCGGCCGGAAATCATTACCCAGCAAATCTCCGAAGACGGCACCCGCAAATGGCTCATTCGTTTCGGACCGGGGGTTGAAGCCGAAACCGTCTTCATCCCAGAAGAAAATCGCGGCACGTTGTGCATTTCCTCTCAAGTGGGCTGCACGCTCAATTGCCGGTTCTGCCATACAGGTACGCAGAAGCTTGTGCGCAACCTCACCGCTGGTGAGATCGTCAGCCAAATTCTCATCGCCCGCGATGCGCTAGAGGAATGGCCAACGCCCGCGCAAGGCCGCCAGATTACAAACATTGTTCTGATGGGGATGGGCGAACCGCTCTATAATTTCGACAATGTGAAAACAGCCATGGACATCGCCTCAGACGGCGAAGGGTTGTCCGTGTCCAAGCGGCGGATCACCTTGTCCACCGCCGGTGTTGTCCCGATGATCGAACGCGTCGGAAGTGAAATGGGCGTCATGCTTGCCATATCGCTGCACGCGACGCGCGACGAGTTGCGCGATGAGCTGGTGCCCATCAACAAAAAACATCCGCTTGCGGAGCTTATGGACGCCTGCCGGAACTATCCGGGCCTGTCGAACGCGCGGCGCATCACCTTCGAATATACAATGTTGAAGGATAAGAATGACAGCCTGAAAGACGCGCGCGCTCTGGTGCAGCTGCTCAAAGGCATCCCCGCCAAGATCAATCTGATCCCTTTCAATGCCTGGCCCGGGTCACCCTACGAATGCTCGGATTGGGATCGCATCGAAGCGTTCGCAGAAGTCATCAACCGTGCCGGCTATGCAAGCCCGGTGCGCACCCCGCGTGGGCGGGACATCATGGCCGCCTGCGGGCAACTCAAGTCTGAAAGCGTCAAACAACGCGCCTCGGAACGACGACGAAGCCTGCCAGACGAAGCTTTGGCCGAAACGGCCTAACCGCAGTTCCCTGCACCTTTAAAATTACAACGCTTGCGGCGCCCTGCTTCCTGAATATAGTGCGCGCAACCCATCTAAAGTGAGAGTGACGATGACAGAGATCAACAAAGTCGTGTTGGCCTATTCCGGTGGCCTGGACACCTCCATCATCCTGAAATGGCTTCAGGAGACTTATAATTGCGAGGTGGTGACCTTCACCGCAGACCTGGGACAAGGCGAAGAGCTGGAGCCAGCCCGCCAGAAGGCGGAGATGCTAGGCATCAAAGAGATCTATATCGAAGATCTGCGCGAAGAATTCGTGCGCGACTATGTATTCCCCATGTTCCGGGCGAACGCGCTTTATGAAGGTGTCTATCTTTTGGGCACGTCGATCGCCCGCCCGTTGATCGCCAAGCGTCAAATTGAGATTGCCCACGAAACCGGCGCTGACGCCGTTTCTCACGGATCGACTGGCAAAGGCAATGACCAAGTGCGGTTCGAACTTGGGTATCATGCGCTGGATCCGCACATCAAAGTGGTGGCCCCCTGGCGGGAGTGGGACTTGGATTCCAGAGCGAAGCTCATCGATTTCGCCGAGAAGCACCAAATCCCGATCGCGAAAGATAAGCGCGGCGAGGCCCCGTTCTCCTGCGACGCTAATTTGCTGCACACCTCTTCGGAAGGGAAGGCACTGGAAGATCCGGCAGAAGAAGCTGGCGAATACGTCTTTCAGCGGACCGTGTCGCCGGAAGAAGCGCCTGACAAACCGACCTATATCGACATCGGGTTCGAAAAAGGCGATGCGGTTTCCATCGATGGGGACCGGATGAGCCCGGCGCAATTGCTGGCGCGGCTTAACGATCTGGGCGGCGCGAACGGTATCGGGCGCTTGGATCTGGTTGAAAACCGGTTTGTGGGTATGAAGTCACGCGGCATCTATGAAACGCCCGGCGGGACGGTGCTGCTGGAAGCCCATCGTGGCATTGAGTCAATCACGCTAGATCGCGGTGCCCAACACCTAAAAGACGAGCTCATGCCCCGTTATGCGGAGCTGATCTATAACGGCTTGTGGTTTGCGCCTGAGCGGGAAATGCTGCAAGCGGCAATCGATCAGTCCCAGGAGCATGTAACGGGCGATGTGCGCGTCAAACTCTATAAGGGATCCGCGACAGTGGTTGGCCGGTCCAGCCCTAACTCGCTTTACTCTCTGGAGCACGTAACTTTCGAAGAAGATTCCGTATACGACCAAAAAGACGCGGATGGCTTCATCAAGCTGAATGCACTGCGCTTGCGCTTGCTCGCTCAGCGCAACGGGAAGAGCTAAGAGAGTTCTGAAACTGTTTGAATCGTCATTGCGAGCCGCCGAACGGCGGCGTGGCAATCCAGAGCATTTTGTCCTGAAACCAGCCGCCCTGGATCACGTCGTCGCATTCGCTCCTCGTGATGACGACACACTTCCAATTAGCAAACCGATCTAACCCGGAGATGTCTTTGTCTCTGTTGTTTTATTGAACTGCGCCTGCTGCTCCCCGAAATCAAACTGTCACGGGAGTGGGGAGGAAAGGCTTTTCAAACGAGCTAAGGCATAATCGCCGCAGCGAGAATGGGCCCAGCCCCTTCTTGCTGCACGAGTACCGCACACTTCTTGCCCTCGCCCTGCATTTCAGATTTAGGGAGTGTGTAGGTCTGAGCGCTGCCGGACCAACTGCCAAGGGCCGTCATGCCACGGACCACATTGTGGTAGCTCAGCGTACGGCCGCCATTCTCGCCGGACTTAATCGCCACTTCGTGTACAGGATCGTAAAATACAAGCCACACGCCGGCCGCATCGTCGAACTGGCCCTTTGGCGTTACTTTGATTTCATAGGCGTCGGCGCCCGAGGAAATCTCAACGCCCGCCTTGCTCGCGCCCGAACTCTGGATCGCACCGATTTTTGACTGAATATCCCGCGTGCGGCTCCCGACGCCTTCGCGGCGCCCCTGGATCACCATTTGCGGCGTATACATCTGCCGAAGGCCGAAAGACATGCGGTACGCTGCTTGGCGGTCGGTATGAGACGGATCTGCAAGCGTATCTTTCCAGCCCAGATAATCCCAATAGTCTACCGGTAAGCTCAGTGCCAGGACATTCTTTTGTTCGGTCAGCTTGCGCAGAAATGCATCCGCAGGCGGGCAGGAGTTACACCCCTGGCTCGTGAAAAGCTCTACCACGACCAAGTCGTCGGACGCGCTATCTGCCGCGAACGCAGCATTCATCGGGCCGGCCGCGCCAACGGTGCCCGCTGCCGCAAACAGTCCTAGGAGACGCCGCCTACTCACCGGCGCCTTCGAAATCACTTTGTACATACTTACCTCGTGCCGTCTTCAGCAACAGGATAGGAATGCTTTTGATCCGGTCCACTCACATTGACTTGAGAAGACCTTAAGGTGACTTAGTTAATAACGAAAAACCGCGCCTTTTTCCCAAGAAAAGAGGCGCGGTTCCGCAAAAATCTGCCTATTCACCGTTTAGGCGGCGGCAAGATTCCTCAAGACATAGTGAAGAATACCGCCATTGGTGAAGTAGTCGACCTCGTCTTCCGTATCGATCCGGCAGAGGAATTCGGTCTGTTTTTTCTTGCCGTCAGCATAGGTAATGGTGGCCTTCAGGTTCATCCGGGGTTTAATTTTGCCGGTGAGGCCCTCAATATCGACAGTCTCGCTGCCGGTAATCTTCAGGGAAGACCGGGTTTCGCCATTGGTGAATTCCAGCGGCAGCACACCCATGCCGACCAGATTGGAGCGGTGGATCCGTTCGAAGCTTTCAGCAATCACAGCGCGGACACCCAAAAGGTTCGTCCCCTTCGCCGCCCAGTCGCGGGATGACCCGGTGCCATATTCCTTGCCTGCGAATACGACCAACTGCACGCCTTCCGACTGGTATCTCATCGCGGCATCATAGATGGCCATCTGATCGCCGGACGGCTGGTGGACGGTGACGCCACCTTCCACACCCGGCACCATTTCATTCTTGATACGGATGTTTGCAAACGTACCGCGCATCATCACTTCGTGGTTGCCACGGCGCGACCCATAAGAGTTGAAGTCGGTAACGGATACTTTGTTGCCTGTCAGGTAATCACCGGCCGGTCCGTCTTTCTTAATCGCGCCGGCAGGACTGATGTGGTCGGTGGTGATCGAGTCGCCAAACACGCCCAGCACGCGGGCCCCTTGGATATCCGTCACAGGGGCTGCCTTGTCGCTCATTTCCTCGAAATAAGGCGGCTGCTGAACATAGGTGGATTTGTCGTTCCAGCCATACGTCATGCTGGACGTGGTTTTAATCTTGCGCCAGCCTGCGTCGCCAGCAAACACATCCGCATACCGTTCACGGAACATTTTTGGCGTGATCGTCTTACGGATCGTTTCCGCGATGTTCTGCGGCGTTGGCCAGACATCGGCCAAGAAGACAGGGTTGCCTTTCTTGTCATGGCCAAGCGGTTCTTTTGTCAGATCAATGTTCATTGATCCGGCAATCGCATAGGCCACAACCAGTGGCGGAGACGCCAGGTAGTTCGCCCGCACATGCGGGTTCACGCGGCCTTCGAAGTTCCGGTTGCCGGACAGGACCGACGTTGCCACCAGGTCGCCTTCTGTGATTGCGTTAGCAATCGGCTCCGGCAGCGGCCCGGAATTGCCGATACAAGTGGTACAGCCGTAGCCCACCAAATTGAAGCCGAGCTTGTCCAAATCTTTCTGAAGGCCGGAGGCTTTCAGATATTCGCTCACCACCTGCGATCCCGGCGCCAACGACGTCTTGACCCAAGGCTTCACCTTAAGTCCTTTCTTCGCGGCATTGCGCGCCAACAAACCGGCCCCCACCATCACGCTGGGGTTCGATGTGTTGGTACAAGAGGTGATCGCGGCGATCACCACATCACCATTGCCCACATCGTATTTTGCACCTTTCACAGGTACCCGCTTGTCACCGATGCCTTTCTTGAACTCGTCCTTGAGAACGTTCTCAAAGGCTTGAGCCGCGTTCGACAGGGCGACCCTGTCTTGCGGCCGCTTGGGGCCCGCAAGGCTGGGCACCACATCGCCCATGTCCAGTTCCAGCGTATCCGTGAACACAGGGTCCGGCGTACGCGACGTCCGGAACAGGCCTTGAGCTTTTGCGTATTTCTCAACCAGCTCGATACGGCCTTTCTTGCGGCCCGTGGCTTTGAGGTAGCGCAGTGTTTCATCATCGATCGGGAAGAAGCCGCAAGTCGCGCCATATTCCGGTGCCATATTGGCAATGGTCGCGCGGTCTTCCAGGGTCATGTTGTCGAGGCCCGGCCCAAAGAACTCGACGAACTTTCCGACCACACCTTTCTTCCGCAGCATTTCCGTAACCGTCAGCACAAGGTCGGTTGCCGTCACGCCTTCCTTAAGCTTACCGGTGATTTTAAAACCGATCACTTCAGGCACACGCATAGAAATAGGCTGACCCAGCATGGCAGCTTCAGCTTCGATACCGCCGACACCCCACCCGAGCACGGACAGACCATTGACCATTGTCGTGTGACTATCCGTTCCCACAAGCGAATCCGGATAGGCCACTTCAATCTTGCCTTTGGCCGTTTTGACTTTGGACGTCCAAACGGTTTGCGCCAAATATTCCAAATTCACCTGGTGGCAAATACCGGTTCCCGGCGGCACAACGCGGAAATTGTCAAACGCTTCCTGGCCCCAGCGCAGGAATTCATAGCGCTCGCCATTGCGTTCATATTCTTTTTTCACATTGTCTTTGAAAGACTTCGCGGTACCGAAATGGTCCACCATGACAGAGTGGTCGATGACAAGATCCACGGGTGCGAGCGGATTGATCTTCTTCGGGTCGCCCTTCATGGAAGACATGGCATCGCGCATTGCGGCCAAGTCCACAACGGCCGGCACACCCGTAAAGTCCTGCATCAAAACGCGGGACGGGCGAAACGCGATTTCCCGTGGGCTTTTCTTTTTCTTCACCCAATTTGCAACCGCTTTGATATCGGCCACCGTGACCGAGCGTCCGTCTTCATAGCGCAGCAGGTTTTCAAGCAGCACCTTCAATGAAAACGGCAGTTTGGAGAAGTCAGTGAGGCCCGCCTTCTGAGCTGCCTTCAGGCTGTAATAGGCGTAGGATTTCGTTCCTACCTTAAGATTGCGGCGCGTCTTCAGCGTATCCTGGCCAAGCGTGGTCACGAGATTTCATTCCTTTGATTGGTATACCGACGAGAACAGCAGGCCCTGTGGCCATCTGCAATTAAGCGATTGCTCAGCGGCAATAAGACATCTTCCCGATGACGCCTCTTATCGTCGCTGCTCCCTGAAATTAGTTGCAGTTCATGCGGGACAACCTATTGCCATGGGCCCGCAATTCCCGCAAGGGCAAACTGGCGGCGCCCCGCGGAACTCACTACAGTGAGAAAAAGACACAAATAGAGACGGGGCGTCCAATGAAAAACGACGATACATTACATTCCCAAAACGACACGGAACCGGATGCGGTCAGAACTGAGAAGAATGGCTCGGTTTGGACGATCATTCTCAACCGCCCCCAGGTGCGCAATGCCGTAAACCGGCCTACCGCGGCCAAGCTTGCCGCAGCGTTCCAGGAATTCGACCGGGATGAAGAGGCCTCAGTTGCTGTCTTTTGCGGCGAGCATGGGACGTTTTGTGCCGGTGCCGACCTGAAAGAAGTGGCGAAAGGAAATGCCGGAGACACCAATTTGCTGCGCAATCCAGGAACAGGCCTGGGTTTTGACCGTCTAGACGACGCCGGGCCCATGGGTCCCTCGCGCATGGTTCTTTCCAAACCCGTCATTGGTGCCATCTCCGGCCATGCTGTCGCAGGGGGCATGGAATTGTCCTTATGGTGCGACATGCGCGTGGTCGAAGAGGACGCGATTTTCGGCATTTTCTGCCGGCGGTGGGGGGTACCCTTGATTGACGGCGGCACCGTACGTCTGCCACGGCTCATCGGCCATTCCCGCGCCATGGACCTCATCCTGACAGGCCGCCCGGTCAACGCCGAAGAGGCTCTTGCCATGGGGCTCGCCAACAGGGTCGTACCAAACGGACAAGCGCGTGCAGAGGCTGAGCGGATCGCCCAAGATATTTCCGCCTTTCCACAGACTTGCATGCGAAACGATCGCCTCTCCGCGATCGAGCAATGGGATTTGCCATTCGACATCGCCATGTCTCGCGAATTTGAGTATGGGCGGGGGTCCATGAAAGGCGGCGCGTCCGTGGCTGGCGCTCAGCGCTTTGCGGGCGGCAAGGGACGTGGTGGCAGCTTCGACAACATATAAGCCCCCGAATGGTACGTCGAACATGGCGCATTGACAGTCCGGTGCGAGAAGGCGAGTGTCGTTAAACCGTGCACCTACATAATCTTCTGGTTCCGAACACACCTTTATTCCGTGCCAAATCAACCAAAATCCGTCCAGGGGCTGGCGCTCTCTTGCATTCGCAACGGCCGCAAGGTCCTCAAGGAATTATCATTTGAGGTCGCGACCGGACAAACATTGCTGCTGATGGGCCCGAATGGATCCGGCAAATCGACACTGCTGCGAATCTGCGCGGGGCTGCTGCAAGCGGATGAGGGACGCCTCCAGGTCGATGGGGAAGACGGGCTTGAAAACCCCGCAGTACTCCACGGCCTGCATCATTATGTGGGCCACGCAAATGGCCTCAAAACAGCCCTGACCATTCGCGAAAACCTGGAAGTGTGGGCATCGCTGCTGACGGCAAATGGCGCTGAACCCAATCTGGATGGCGCTCTTGACGCCTTTGGGTTGATGCGGCTTGCAGAAACGCCTGTCCATTACCTCTCGGCCGGACAACGCAGACGCGCAGCCCTCAGCCGGTTGCTCCTGGTTGAACGCCCGCTTTGGCTGTTGGATGAACCGCTCAATGCGTTGGACCAGAAACACATCGACATCATCGAAAGCGCTATTGCCCACCATGCGGCGCAAGGCGGGATGTCAATTGTGGCGACACATCAGTTGCTGAACCTTCCGGAGACGGATCGTTCTGTTCTTGACCTCGGGATACCCCGCTGATGAATGTGTTCTTGGCGATCATTCAGCGTGATCTGCGCCTTGCATCCCGTCAAGGAAGCTCCGCGTTTTTGGGTGTTGGTTTCTTCGCCCTCGTGGTGACCATGGTGCCCTTAGGAGTGGGGCCTGAGCGGGAGGTTTTAGCGCGCATCGCCCCCGGCATTTTGTGGATCGGAGCAGCCCTGTCGTCGCTGATCTCTCTGGATCGGCTTTTCCACGCTGATGCAGAAGACGGCTCGCTCGATCTTCTCATGGCATTACCACTTCCCTTGGAAATGATTGCTTTGGCAAAAACGATCGCCCATTGGCTTACTTCCATTATTCCGCTGGTTCTAATCAGCCCATTTTTGGCAATGATGCTTGGACTGTCCGCGGAAAGCATAGGTTATCTTTTGATATCGCTCGTCTTGGGGTCTCCCGCTCTTAGTTTCTTGGGCGCGATCGGTGCCGCATTGACGGTGAATACCCGCCGGGGCGGCTTGTTGCTGTCCGTGCTGGTATTGCCGCTCTACATTCCTACGCTTATTTTTGGGGTGCAAAGCATTGGCGGCAACGCCGCCACCGGACCGGACGCGCTTGCAGCGAATTTGGCCCTGCTTTCCGCAATCACGCTGATTTCAGCGGTTTTGTCGGCTTGGTCGGCCGCTGCCGCCTTGCGGATCAATGCAAATTGACGCAACGCTTCCACATATGTTTGCGTGACCGGCTGTCGAGAGGTACATGAACTTTATGTGGAAATATGCAAACCCGCGCCTGTTTCTGAACTTGTCCACCTGGCTGGTCCCGTGGCTGGCGGGCATAACGGCTATTCTCATGACCGTTGGCCTGTATATTTCCCTGGTCGGGTCCCCGCCGGATTACCAACAGGGTGATAGCGTACGCATCATGTATGTGCATGTCCCGGCGGCATGGATGGCGCTGTTCTGTTACGTATTTATGGCGGTCGCGAGTTTCGTGGGCCTTGTATGGCGGCATGCCCTGGCTGACTTAGCGGCAAAGTCCACCGCCCCCATCGGCGCCTGCTTCACTTTTCTCGCACTGTTTACCGGCGCGTTTTGGGGCAAACCCATGTGGGGCGATTGGTGGGTCTGGGACGCACGGGTTACGTCCGTACTGATCCTGTTTTTCCTTTACCTTGGCTACATGGCGCTATGGGAAACCATTGAAGATCAAGCGCGGGCAGCACGTGCCGCAGCGGTCCTGGCCATCGTTGGTGTCATTATGGTGCCGATCATCAAATTTTCCGTGGATTGGTGGGAGACGCTGCATCAGCCCGCCAGTGTTTTGCGCCTGGACGGGCCGACTATTCATGCGTCTCTGCTGTGGCCGCTGTTGATCATGGCGCTTGCGTTTACGACATTCTTTTTCGCTGTTCTGTTGATCCGTATGCGAACGGAGATTATCCAACAACGCATCCGCGCCCTCCGCCTTGCCGCTATCGAGGAATAATCGGTGGAAGCATTCTTCAACATGGGCGGATACGCGGTCTATGTTTGGCCTGCCTACATAATGGCAGCATTGACCCTTGGATTACTGGTGGTAATCAGCCTGCGCCAGCTACGTGCAGAACAAGATCAACTGGAGCGATTGGAAAATCAGCTAAAGACGGAAGGGTCACGCCGGCCACGGCCGCCCGCCTCATCCATTTCAAAGTAAGAAACACTTAACCATGCGTGTTCCCACTCTGTTTCCTCTCCTCGGTTTTGGCCTCTTATGTATCGTCCTGGCCGTAGCACTCTATGGACGCAACCCCCAAGAGGTACCTTCTGTTCTGATCAACGCGCCAGTCCTGGACTTCGCCCTGACGGGCGTTGATGGCCGTAAAAAAAATACAGCCAATTTTTCACTGGATGATCTCAAATCGGGACAAGTTACCCTCGTTAATTATTGGGCATCTTGGTGTGGTCCCTGCCGCGTCGAACACCCTTTGCTGATGGAACTGGCAGAAAAACAAGGGATCACCGTTCACGGAATTAACTACAAGGATCAGCCGACCGATGCGGTGGCCTTCCTCGATTCCCTTGGAGATCCTTATGATTTGGTGGGACGCGACACTGATGGACGCACGGCGATCGACTGGGGCGTTTACGGTGTTCCCGAAACATTCATCGTCGATGGCAATGGCGTCATTCGGTACAAACATATCGGTCCACTAACCGAACATGACGTCACCACAAAGATACTGCCGATCATCAAGCAAGCGCAGTAATTTACAATTCTAAAAGCATTTTATCGGATAGTCGGTGTGTGGCGGGCACGGGTCCCGTGGCCACGCTGTAAAAGTTGCGTATCAACCGAGTAGCCCGGACCCATAAATGCTCGTAAACACCTCTTCGCTCCTCGCGATCCAGTCCTACAACAACCAGCCATCCGTCGATCGTGCTGGGGCCGAACGCGCTGGCGTTAATCCTGGCGCGTTGAGCAAAACCGCGCAACGGGGTTTGCGCGAGCCATTTGTTTTGGTCGACCTCAGCGATGACGCTGCAGCAAAACTCGCGAAAAACAATGCGCCGCGGGAAGCCAAGCAAGAGACATCCTCGCGCGAGGAAACTGCCGCTGATACGCCATCGAACAAATTCTTGCGCGAAGCACCAAAAGCAAATGCCCAGCCAGTGTTTAGCCGGCCGGGCACTCATCTCGATATCAGCGTTTAGTACAGGCGAAGGCCTGCCCTTCACGAAAATATTATCTTTTCTTCGCGCGCGTTGTTTTCTTGCGAGCCGTTGTTTTACGAGCTGGCGCGCGCTTCTTCGCAGCAGCTCTTGGCTTAGCTTTGGTCGTCCGCGTTGCACGCTTCGGTGCTGCTGCGGCGGCCTCTTCAGCTGCTGCCCCTGCTTCCGCAATGAGCTTCAAGTTTTTCAAGAAGTCAGCACGCTTGCTTGCAGGCAGAGCGGCCATCAAAGCCGTTTCGGCTTTCTTGACGCTTGGCAGCGCGCTCGTGAGAGCCTTTCTGCCAGCTGCCGTAATACGAACGGAATTTGCACGTGCGTCAGATTCTGTCCGCTTGCGTGCCAAAAGACCGCGCTTCAGCAGCCTGCTGATCATATCGGCCAGTGTGCTGCGGTCGATGCCGGTCTTGTGAACGAGATCGGTCTGGCTCAAGCCTTCGTTCTGTTCAACTGTGGAAAGAACAGTGAACTGACGAGGTGTTAGCGCGCCGCCCCCGACTTCCTTGCTGTAAAGATCAAATGAATACTGCTGACAACGTCGCAGGAGATGTCCTGGTGAATCGTCCAAGTTGAATTTTTTTGCCATCGACGACCTCTGAAAAGTATGCCCCTGGAGGTGATGGGGGCGATAGAGCCCCTAAGAGACTGTAAGATTAACACGGATTGTGAAAACGAAACCGTCAGCACCCTTGCGTATCCGCTTTACGCGTTTACCAACCGCGCTGAGCAGTGTGCATATGTGCATCAAATCACATAAATCGCAAGCCCTCTTTCGCAAATTGTAGCGACTAGACGCGTCTGTCACACTTTGCCACACTGGAAATAGTCCTTATTCGACATTTTTTGATCAGCAGACGGTATGCCACAAGACCCACAATTCTCGAAAAAGCGCCCGGACGGAGATACCCACGACCGTCTGGTCTGCGATAGATGTGGTTTTATCGACTATATGAACCCAAAAATTGTCGTTGGGTCTGTCATTACTTCGGACAATGGCAAGATCGTTATGTGCCGCCGGGCCATCGAGCCGCGCCATGGGTTCTGGACGATACCTGCCGGCTACCTCGAAGTGAACGAGGACACAGCCGATGGCGCGCGCCGCGAAGCACTCGAAGAGGCATGTGCAACGATCGACATTAAAGCGTTACTTGCTGTCTACAATATTCCGCGCATTAGCCAGGTTCAATTGATCTACAAAGCGGAACTGACTGACGGCCAGATTGCGGCCGGCCCGGAAAGTTTAGAGGTCGCCTTGCTCGATTGGGATGAGATACCCTGGGACGATCTCGCATTCCCATCAGTTCATTGGGCGCTAACGCATTTCGATTCTGTACGAACGAAAGCCGAGTTTGCACCTTTCACCAATCCGGACGGCGCGCTAGGGAATATGACGCCTACGCGATAAAGCCCGAAGACGCTTCAAAAAATAAGTGGAACAAATAGGCGCGAGAATGAAATCACGCCGCCTTATCAGATGTTTCCGGCAATTGATGTGACTGCATCAACGGAAGTTGCGCTGCGGCGAAAATCATCGTGATGGGGAAGACACCCCACAGTTTGAAAGCCACCCAGAAGTCGGTGGAAAAATTACGCCAAATGATCTCGTTTAGGATCGCAAGGAAAACGAAAAAGACGGCCCAACGGAAGGTGAGTTTGCGCCAGCCTTCATCCGTCAACGGAAATACCTGTTCGAACAAGTATTTAATCAGGGGTCGTTCCATTAAAAGACCCGCAAAAAGAATTGTGGCAAAGATCGAGTTAACAATGGTTGGCTTCAGCTTGATGAATAAATCATCTTGCAGATAAATCGTTAAGCCGCCGAAAACCATAACCACCACACCGGTAACGATCGGCATGGGGGCGAGCTTGCCTTCAATCAAATACGAAACTGTGAGCGAAATAGCGATGGCGACCATAAAGGCACCGGTCGCCCAGATAATGCCGAACTGAGCGTTGCCCAAGAAAAAGACGACTAAAGGGCCAAGATCAAGAACAAGCTTCAGCAGTGGGGACATAGGGGCTAATCCAACTTTCGGCAACGCAGTACCTCGACTCTAGCAAACAAACCTAAATCAAAGGTGGCGCTGCAGACACAGCCAAGACCACAATGACTTCAGTTAACGCTCCTTATCGCGGCGAGCGTTTCGCTAAAATTCTTTGAAGGGTCCGGCGGTGCATATTAAGGCGCCGCGCGGTTTCAGAAACATTTTGCCCGCACAGCTCGTAAACGCGCTGAATGTGCTCCCAACGCACGCGGTCCGCAGACATGGGATTTTCCGGCGGCGGTGGCTTTTGACCTGGTGGTGCCAACAACGCCGCCTCCACATCATCCGCATCAGCAGGTTTTGCAAGGTAATCCACCGCACCACGCTTTACGGCAGCAACAGCCGTTGCAATGTTTCCATAGCCGGTGAGCATGACCACTCGGGCATCCGGGCGGATCTCGTGGAGGACTTCCACCACATCCAAACCGTTTCCGTCTTCCAAGCGCAGGTCCACAACAGCGAAAGCAGGGGGAGAAAGCCGCGCAGATTCGATCGCTGCGGCAACGCTTTCTGCGGTTTCCACTTTAAAGTTTCGTTTTTCCATCGCTCTCGCCAATCGATTGCGAAGAGGTGCGTCGTCGTCGACGATCAATAAAGTGCGGTCTTGATTAACGTCTGTCATACCGTCAATCCCTGCCATAGATTTCATTTCATCCATTGATATAGACCTTTACGCACGATTTTCTGTAACAAAACATACAAATTTGCCCCTGTCATATGGCAGGACCCGGTTCCGTTTCAAGCGATTCCCGATCCCAGTCCAAACAAACCTCCGCCCCGCCGGACCTTTGATTTGCAAAGGTAAGCTTGGCCCCAGTCCGTTCCAGGAGCGTTTTGGCGATAAAAAAGCCCAGTCCAAGCCCTTCATCGTGAATGCCTTGGGTACTGGCCCCTTCCGGTGCCTGATCCGCCACCCCAGTACCTGCCTGGCGCCGGCGCGTGGTGACATATGGGTCGCCGAGCCGATCGATCACCTCAGTGGCGAACCCTGGCCCGTCATCCAAAATTTTGAGCTGAACGGATTTGTCCGACCACCGCATTTTCAGAACGACTTGGCGATTGGCAAAATCGATGGCGTTCTCGAACAGGTTGCCTAGCCCGTGAACCAATTCAGGGGAGCGATGCACCACCGGCATCTGCGCCTGGTTCTGGTCATCGCCAAGATCCATCCGGATATCAACACCCATATGGATATGCGGATCCGACAGCTCTTCGAGAAACAGATCGAATGGAACCTGATTGATCGGCCCGTACCGGTCTTCCGGTGCTTGCCCTAGCTTAGCCAGGATCTCCCGGCATCTTTCAACCTCACTTCCAAGCAGCGCAATATCTTCGCCTACAGAAGGGTCTTCCCCAAGGTCTCGTTTGAGTTCCTTTGACACGGTCGCGATTGTGGCAAGCGGCGTTCCCAGTTCATGTGCCGCCGCGGCGGCCAGCGCCCCAAGGGCGGCCAACCGATGCTCTTGCTCAAGGACTGCTTGCGTTGCCGCCAAAGCGTCCGACATGTGCCGCGCTTCAATAGCGATCCGCCATGCATAGATCGACGTGAAAACCAGCCCCAAGACCAGCGCGATCCAGCTTGCGAGCGTATAAAGCGGCAACAGTTCAAACGACACGCCGGGTTGCCACGGCAGCGGCAAATGAAAGAACGCCAAGAACGTCGTGCTCACCGCCGCCAGCGCGATCAAGATCATTGTGTTACGCAAAGAGAGAGACGTTGCCGAGATAACGACCGGCGCCAAAAAAAGCACCGCAAACGGATTTTGCAGACCACCGGTCAGAAACAACAAAACCGCCAGCTGAACCAAATCGAAGGCGAGATATCCTGTCACTTCCGACTCGCTCAATCGCTTCGTGGCCGGGTGCGTGAGTGAAATGTAAGCGTTGAGGGCCGCCGCCACCAGAATTGCCGCCATGCAGGAGAAAATTGGCAGATCCCACCCCAGGCCGACATACACAGTCATTACGGCGGCGGCCTGCCCCGTTACCGCAATCCATCTGAGAAGTAAGAGTGTGCGCGACCGTATCCGGCCAATTGGCGGAAACCGGCGTTTTGAACTGGGGCGGATGGCCGCTGTCTCGCTCATGTTTTTCAGACCTAGAGTACAATTAGGTTACGCGAAGCACTGTTGACCGCTTGATCATGCAACAAACGCGCGGTGGCGGGCATAATCAAGTTTCGACGAAGACGCGCCATGCCTCAGTAATTCGCTTGTGTTTTCAATCGTGCGGCTATACTCGAAGCGCAGTCTTATTTCAAACCAAACGGCCTTTGATGACCGCCCCGTCTCCCGCCATTGTTGTTGACCATCTGACCAAAACCTTCGGAGACGTAACGGCGGTGGATGACGTGTCCCTTCAGGTGCCACGCGGAGAAACCGTCGGCCTGCTGGGCGGCAATGGAGCGGGCAAAACCACGACCATTTCGATGATCCTTGGATTGGTCATTCCCACAAGCGGAACGATCACTGTGCTGGGCCACTCCATGCACTCAGATTCGCACCGGGCGCGCCAGCGAATGAATTTCGAAAGCCCCTATGTGGATTTGCCCAAACGGCTGACCGTGCGCGAAAACCTGTTGGTGTATGCGCGGCTTTATTCCGTTCCGAAGCCTAAAGACCGGATTGCGGAACTCGCGGAAGATCTTGAACTGACAGACTTGTTGGACAGGGAATTCGGCACACTGTCAGCCGGTCAGAAAACCCGTGCGGGACTTGCAAAATCACTTATCAATATCCCCGATGTTCTGCTGCTGGACGAACCCACCGCATCGCTCGATCCGGATACAGCGGATTGGGTCCGCGGCTACCTCGAAAGCTACTTGTCCACCCACAACGCCTCCATCTTGCTGGCGTCTCACAACATGGCGGAAGTAGAACGCTTGTGCAGCCGCATCTTCATGATGGTCAAAGGACGCGTTGTGGATTCGGGACGCCCCAAAGATCTCATTTCCCATTATGGCCGCGAAAACCTGGAGCAAGTGTTTCTTGATATTGCGCGCGGCCAATCATCCGTCGCCCCGGTATTGCAATGATTGTGTTCGGTCTTTCCCTTGATCGCATCGCCGCCATGGCATGGCGCTATTGGTATCTGCTGAAAGGCTCCTGGCCGCGCATCGTGGACATCGTTTATTGGCCCACGGTGCAAATGATCATGTGGGGGTTCATCCAAACCTTTGTCGCCGAGAAATCGGGCTTCTTCGCAACCGCATTTGGAATATTGCTGGGCGCGGTCATCCTTTGGGACGTTTTATTCCGCTCACAGATTTCTTTATCAATTTCGTTCTTTGAGGAAATCTGGTCCCGGAACTTAGGGCACCTCATGGTCAGCCCCTTAAAGCCAACAGAACTGATCGCCGCCATGATTGTCATGAGCCTGGTCCGGACAGTGATCGGACTGTTCCCCGCCACGATCTTGTCTATGTGGTTCTTCGGCTTCTCCATCTATGATCTAGGTTTTGGGCTGGTCGCCTTCTTCTTCAATCTCGCCATATTCGGATGGGCCATTGGATTGGCCGTTTCGGGCATCATCTTGCGGTTTGGGATGGGCGCCGAAAACCTTGCTTGGGCATTCACATTTGGCTTAGCGCCATTTTGCGGGGTTTATTATCCGATTGAAGTGCTGCCCGCCTGGATGGAAGTGGTCTCCGCCGGACTGCCACCGGCCTACATATTCGAAGGCATGCGCGCGATCTTGATTGATCAAGATTTCCGTACGGATCTTATCCTCACGGCATTTCTATTGAACGCAGTCTATTTGGCAGGCGGCATCGGGTTCTTTTTATGGATGCTGCGCAAAGCAAAAGAGCGCGGCATGCTGCTGCAAATCGGCGAATAGCGAACTTACAGCGTACCGCCCGCTGCCTTTAAGGCATCAACGATCCGGGGATTCCGTCCTTCCCGCGCGATCGCCAGTGGCGTCCGGCCGGTATAGTCCGTGGCGTTTACGTCCGCACCGCCATCGATGAGCTGATTGATAATATCCAGATTGTTTTGGGAAATGGCGATCATCAACGGCACTTCACCATTTTCACCGGCAATATCCGGGTCAGCCTTGTAGTACAGCAACACGTTGACAAGCCCCTTGTGCTGGCGCCGCGTGGCCACCACCAACGCTGTATTGCCTTGACGGTCCCGCTCGTCCGGGCGCGCGTCCTGCTGCAAGAGAAGCTGCACCATTTCTTGGGGGTATTTGTCCGCACCCGCCGCAAGAACGATCGCCGGCGTGCCGTCCGCTTTTTTAGTATTGGGATTCACACCGCCCAACAGGGCAGCCCGCACATTGTACAGATCACTGTCCATGATCGCTTGAATAAGCGGACTGAAACCGAATTGCTGACCAAAGGCAGTACCGGTCAGGCCAAACACCATCGCCATGGCGGCGCACAATGCAATTCGTCGACGGTTCGGTTTGATAGATTTTGCCATCTTTAGCCGCTGATCTCGATTAGGGCGCTAAAACGCCACGATTTAAGTGCCGGGCACGGCCTTTTCAAAGGCCCTGCGACACTATACTCATGGATTTACCGCACAATTTCCCCAATTTCTAACGATGATTGCGAATTCCACGGTTAAGTCAAGGACATCCGGGACGGTCTCTTCTCAACGGGCCCGGTGCGCAGGAGCATAAGGTATCATGCCGCCATTTTCCCCCGCCCAGATTTTCGGACTTTCGGTGCTTGTGCTGGCCCTTGGTCTTGGCATCTTCACGCTGGCCAGCGCGCCCACCAATAAGGAAAAGCAAGCCGAAAACCCTGTTCCCATCGGCGGCCCATTTGAGATGGTGGACCATACGGGAAAGGCCGTAACGGAAGCCTCCTATCAAGGCAAGTTCATGCTGGTCTATTTCGGCTTCACCTATTGCCCGGATATCTGCCCAACGGAACTTCAGGTGATGGCGTCGGCTCTGGACTCACTGTCCGGCCAAGAGCTTGCTGAACTGCAGCCTCTCTTTGTCACCGTCGACCCAGAACGCGACACCACCGAAGAAATGGCAGGCTATGTGGCCCATTTTCATAAGAATTTGGTTGGTTTGACGGGCAGCATGGAGCAAGTATCCAGCATGGCGGAAGCCTACCGGGTCTGGTTCAAGAAGATGGAAGACCCTGACTCCACCGCCGGATACACAATGGAACATACGAATATCGTCTATCTGATGGGGCCAGACGGCAAATATGTGGATCATTTCACCTTTGCCACCAAATCCGACGAAATGGCGACCCGCATTTCCAAACACATCGCCTCCCGGTAGCCTGCCTAGTTGATGATTTGCCAAAGTCTCCTTTGGCAAAGCGGAATTGTGACTTGAAAAATCCACTCATTTCGCTCATTTTGCACCGCAGCATTTTGACGGATGAGTGCCAAAAGGTGGGTAGGCGCTTCCGAGCCGAAAGAAAAGGGGCGCCATGCTTTATCACCTGTACGAGTTCAATCGCGCCGCGCTGACGCCTTTTCGCCTCGCTGCCGAGGTCGGCCAGGCTACATTTCGCCACCCCCTAAACCCCTGGAGCTATACAGATGCCGGGAAGCGTGTCGCGGCAGCCTTGGACGTGTTCGAAGGCGCCACCAGACGCTATGGCAAGCCCAAATTCGGCTTGGGGCAAACAACGGTAGACAACGTGCCCGTTGCCGTCCGCGAACAGGAAGTCTGGCGAAAGCCCTTCTGCACCCTCAAATTCTTCGAGCGCGATCCGCACACCATGCGCCGGCTGAAACGAGAAACGGACCCGCAGGTGCTTGTGGTTGCGCCCATGTCCGGGCACTACGCAACCCTTCTGCGCGGCACTGTCGAAGCCATGTTGCCCGGGCACGACGTCTACATCACCGATTGGCACAATGCCCGTATGGTGCCTTTGTGGGAGGGCAAATTCGATCTCGACGATTACGTGGATTATCTGATTGAGATCCTCCAATTCCTGGGGCCGAACACGCACATCATCGGCGTCTGCCAACCTTCGGTGCCCGTGTTGGCGGCTGTTGCCCTCATGGCGGAGATGGACGATCCCTGCCAGCCCGCATCAATGACACTGATGGGCGGCCCGATCGATACACGCCGGAACCCGACGGTCCCGAACGAGCTTGCAACATCGCGGCCGATCGATTGGTTCGAGACCAATGTGATCAATCTGGTACCGGTCCCCTATCCCGGTGCCATGAGGCGGGTTTATCCAGGCTTCCTGCAGCTCACCGGCTTCATGACAATGAATTTGGAACGGCACATCACCGCTCACCAGAACCTATTTCAGCACCTGGTCGAAGGGGACGGCGACAGCGCAGCGGCACATCGGCGATTTTACGACGAGTATCTTGCCGTGATGGATATGACATCCGAGTTTTATCTTCAGACCGTGCGCATGGTGTTCCAAGAACATGCGCTGCCGAAAGGGGAATGGCAGCACAGAGACCATCCCGTGGATCCATCACTCATCAAAAAAACCGCCTTGATGACCGTCGAAGGTGAGAAAGACGACATTTCCGGATTGGGACAGACGGAAGCAGCACACGATCTGTGCAGCGCCTTACCTAAATCCATGCGCGAACATTATGTGCAGCCAGAAGTGGGACATTACGGCGTCTTCAATGGATCGCGCTGGCGGTCGGAAATCCAGCCGCGGGTCGCCAAGTTCATTCAAGCCCACAATGCAGGCCATTTGTAGATTATGGCCATACCCGCCGAACCGCGGTGTCACCAATACGTTGCACCGGCACATCGAATCAGATCTGCTGCGTAGCGATTATGTCATCGGGTACAGAGCAAGATTCTATTCTCATCGATGGGCGGGAAGTGCCGGTCACGCTGAAAGCCAATGGGCGTGCCCGCCGTTTTATTGTCCGTGTACACCCCATCACGGGGGAAGTTGCCGTTACAGCACCATCGAAAACATCGTTTCCACACGCATTACGGTTTGCAAAGAAAGAACGCCACTGGATCGCACAACAGCTGGCAGCCGTTCCGGAGCGTGTTCCGTTTGTCCCGGGCGCTGAGATTCCATTCCGTGGAGAACAGCATCTTATCGAACATGCTCCCGGGAAAAAGGGGACGGTTTGGCTCGAACCGGACGGATCGATGCCCCTCATTGTTTCAGCGGGCGCCGAACCCCATGTGCCACGCCGGGTTAAGGACTGGCTGAAGAAACAGGCGCGCAAAGAACTGGATGCGCTGGTGCTGTCTTTTGCGCCGGAGATCGGCCACATGCCGAAGAAGCTTACCATACGGGATCCGGAAACCCGCTGGGGATCCTGTGCGACCAATGGCGTCATCAGTTTTTCCTGGCGGCTTATCATGGCACCGCATCACGTGATGCGTTATGTGGCCGCCCATGAGATGGCTCATTTGGTCCACATGCATCACCGCCCCACGTTCTGGCGTCTCGTGGATACGTTGGTGGATGATGTGACGATCGCCAAGCAATGGCTGTCCAAGCATGGCAGCCAACTTCATCGTTATGGATGACTTAAGAGGCAGGCGCTGAAAGTCTACTCACCGTCACCCGTGAGCCCACGGGCGATCCGCGACAATAGCCGGTCAAAGAATGTGGTATCCTGGTGTTCCGCCGTGCGCCAAGGCTCTTCATAGGGGTCCGGATAATAGTCATCCGTGTGAGGAAGAAGCTTCGCCTCATAGGCGTTAGCCGCCGGGGTCATATAGGATTTCCAGATCCGCGCCGGCAGACCGCCCCCGGTCACACGTTTCATTTGGTCTCCATTGTCATTTCCGACCCAAACACCGGTCACCAGATCGGCGGTGTAACCCACAAACCAGGCATCGCGGAACCCTTGGCTGGTGCCGGATTTACCGGCAGAAACCCGCTGTGCCAACCGCGCTCCACGGCCCGTGCCGGTTTGCATGGTTTCGGTGAGCATGTCGTTCATCGCCCCTACATCCCGCGGCGCGATGACCTGGCCTGGACCATTACCTTCGCGCTCATACAGGATTTCTCCATCCCGCGTTTTGATCTGAAGGACCGCGTGGGGAATGACGGCAAACCCGCCATTCGCAAAGGGAACATAGGCGTTGGTCAGCTCTAAGAGGCTGACTTCCTCGGTTCCTAGGGAGATCGACAGGACGGGTTCGATTTCGGAAGTGATGCCCAACCGTTCCGCCGTGGAGGTGATGGCATAAGGTCCCACGCGATCCGCCAACTGAGCGGCCACGGAATTAATAGACTGGCTCAATGCTTCCTGAAGGGTAACCGGACCTTGGTACTTGTTAGAGAAGTTTGCGGGACTCCATTTCGCGAAAGTGACCGGCTTATCTTCCAAAACATCGTAAGGGGAATATCCCTGCTCCAGCGCGGTGAGGTAGACGAAAGGTTTGAAAGCCGATCCCGGCTGGCGGCGGGCCTGCGTAACACGATTAAACTGGCTTTTCGAATAAGCCCGCCCGCCCACAAGCGCCCTGACGGCCCCATCCGTATCGATGGACACCAACGCCGCCTGAGACACATTCACCTTGGCGCTTTCCTGGTTCAGATGAAGCTCCACGGCTTTCTGTGCCGCTTGCTGAAACGGCCAATGCAATGTGGTGGTGACGATGAGATCATCATGACCTTGCCCCACATAATCCGGCACCAAATCGCTCACCCAGTCCACGAAATATTGGACGGACTCCACGTGAGCCGGCTGTTGCAGGCGTGGCGACACCGCCTTCGCTTTGGCCAAATCATCCGTGGTCAGGTACCCGGCTTCTTTCATGGCCGAAAGCACCAGATTGGCGCGTTCTCGGGCAAGGGCCAAATTCGTACGCGGATTATACCGGGACGGCGCCTTGAGCAGCCCAGCCAACATGGCGGATTCATTCACCGTGAGTGTAAGCGCGGGTTTATTGAAAAACTGCCGGCTTGCGGCCTCCACCCCATAGGCACCGGCCCCGAAATAGACCCGATTGAGATAAAGCGTCAGAATTTCGTCCTTCGTGAAGTTCATCTCGAGCCAAAGCGCGAGCATGACTTCTTGCACCTTCCGCTTAAGCGTCCGCTCGGGCGTCAAGAACAAGTTTTTTGCCAGTTGTTGGGTAATCGTTGATCCGCCCTGCACAATCCGGCCGGAGCGCGCATTCGCCACCACGGCCCGTGATAGCCCAACAGGATCAACACCAAAATGGTTGTAAAAACGTCTGTCCTCTGCCGCCATCACCGCCTTTGGCAGATGCGGAGAGACATCTTCCAGCCGCACCGGCGCACCGAACAAAACGCCGGTCGATCCAATCAAATTGCCACTGGCATCCAAAACCGTCACGGAAGCGCTTTTTGTTTGTGCACGGATGCTTTGAAGCGACGGCATGTCCAGTGCGAAAAAGCCAAACATGCCTGCAAGGCCAACGGCCAGCACAAGACCTGCAATGGACAAACGCCCCATCATGCGCCCGGCAAAGGCAATACGCCTGCGCGTCTTCGCCGAAAACTGGCGCCGATAAATCCGAACCGGAATACTGCCGCGCGCACGAGACCAGGACGCACCGCCGTTCTTGCGCGCGCGTGTCTGACCTCGGCTTTTTGAACGCTTCGACATGATAGGAGGGTTATAAGTTGGTTAAGATTAACGGTATGTAAACCAAATGGGGCTGTGCCCCAGCAGGCGCCTTATAAATTTCGACTTTGTCAAAAATGCGTCACGCGCTACCTTCTGCACCTTGACGATCCGAAAGAGAGATCCCATCTGAGCGTCCCAATGCCCGCATCCAAAACGTCGAAAACATCAAAAAAAAGAACGGCTTACCATCACGGCGACTTGCGTCATGCGCTTGTGGCGGCTGGCCTTGAGATCATCGAAAAGGACGGGCCGGAAGCGCTCTCTCTGCGCAATGTTGCACGCCAAATCGGCGTCAGTCAGGCGGCCCCCTACGCCCATTTCAAAGACAAACACGCGATCCTTGAGGCCATCGGCAAACAAGGGTTCGATATGTTGTCGGACTATATGCGCCGCTACGAGAAAAAGGCGCGCGATCTACCGAGCACTCTGACGGCCTACGGCGTGGCATATGTGAGTTTTGCAATCGACCACCGGCACCTTTTCAAGCTGATGTTTGGTCCTGAACTGGCCCATCGGGAATCCGAGGACTTCATCGCCACTGCCGCCACTTCCTACGAAATGATCGTGGATCTCAGCCGCGATCTTCTGGGGCCGGACGGAAATGATGAACACCAAGTCAGCCTGCACGCCATGTTCGCTTGGTCTGTCGTCCATGGTCTTGCAAATCTGATCGTCGACGGCAAACTGGACGAGCAACTTAAACAGGCCGGGTCTGCGGAAACATTAGCGGAAACGATGCTAACCAGCACGCCCCCCATCGTCGGCCCCTTGAAGAAGCCCTGAAACACAGAACACATGTTGGGATGCGTGGGCAACCCAGTAGCAACTGTTCCATAGGCTCAGCAGTAGGGTGGATTAGCGCAGCGTAATCCACCAAGTGGAGTTGATGCGGCGTGTTACGGCTTCGCCTAACACGCCGTACTTCACTGATGACATTTAAACGTCCAGATTGGCCACTTTAAGTGCGTTTTGCTGGATGAACTCGCGGCGATGTTCCACAACATCACCCATCAGCTTACTGAACATATCGTCCGCCGTATCGCCATGGTCGATCTTCACCTGCAACAAGGAGCGGGCGTCTTCGTCCAACGTGGTTTCCCACAACTGATCAGGGTTCATTTCCCCCAGCCCTTTGTAACGCTGCAGAGTGAGGCCTTTTTGCCCGGCTTTCTTGACCGCATCCAGAAGCTGTGATGGCGATCGGATGGCGGTTTCCACATCCTTATGGCGCAGCGTTGCCGCCTTGATATAAATTTCCTGCAAGTGATCGCCTTCGCGGTCAAGCTTGCGTGCATCCGAGGACGAAATCAGCGGTCCATCGATCATCCGGACCTCGCGCACGCCGCGCAGCTCACGGACAAACTGCAAGCCGCCATCTTCTGTCGGTTCGCCTTGCCAGCCCCGATCGGTTTCCGGCGCCAAAAGATCCAGCCGCCGTGCAATGTAAGCCGCCGCATCTTGAGCTTGCTGAGGATTGCCAAGAGCTTCCGGATTGAGAGCGCCGGCAATTGCCGCCTGCTCCACCACAAAGGTCGGATATTTTTGCGGCAATCCTTCCAGAACCTTTACGATCTTCCGTGCACGGTCGACCACTTTGACCAAATCCGGACCCATAATGGTTTCGCCCGTGTGCAACGTCAAAGAGGCATCGTCCGTGCCGCCGGCGACGAGGTAGTCATCGAAGGCACGCTCGTCTTTTAGGTAGATCTCGGACGAACCACGCTTCACCTTAAAGAGCGGCGGCTGCGCAATGTACAGATAACCCCCTTCGATAATCTCCGGCATTTGCCGGTAGAAGAACGTCAGCAGCAAGGTTCGGATATGCGCACCATCCACGTCAGCATCCGTCATGATGATGATCTTGTGGTAACGCAATTTTTCGATATTGAAATCGTCCCGTCCGATGCCGGTCCCCAGCGCCGTAATCAGTGTGCCGATTTCGTTTGACGACAGCATCTTGTCGAACCGGGCCCGTTCCACATTGAGGATTTTCCCCCGCAAGGGAAGCACCGCTTGATTGGCACGGTTCCGCGCCTGTTTGGCCGAGCCGCCAGCGGAGTCACCCTCGACGATGAAGAGTTCCGCTTTGGACGCATCACGTTCTTGGCAGTCCGCGAGTTTGCCGGGCAAGCCGCCCATATCCAACGCGCCTTTACGACGGGTGAGTTCACGGGCTTTCCGCGCAGCTTCACGAGCGGCAGCGGCTTCCACCACTTTGCCGACGATGGCTTTGGCGTCCGAAGGATGCTCTTCGAACCATTGTCCAAGCTGTTCGGTGACGATGCTCTCGACCACTGGCCGCACTTCGGACGAGACGAGCTTGTCTTTGGTCTGAGACGAGAATTTTGGGTCCGGCACTTTGACGGACAGCACCGCCGTAAGGCCTTCACGCGCGTCATCGCCCGTAAGATTTACCTTTTCCTTCTTCGCAATGCCGCTGTCATTGGCATAGCCGTTGACCGTACGCGTCAAAGCCGCCCGAAATCCCGCAAGGTGCGTGCCGCCGTCCCGCTGTGGAATGTTGTTCGTGAAACACAGAACATTTTCGTGGTAGCCATCATTCCACCACAGAGCCAAATCCACTGTGATCCCATCCCGTTCCGACACGATGTGAATGGGATCGGAAACTTGCGCGTTCTTTGTGCGGTCGAGATAGCGCACAAAGGCTTCAACGCCGCCTTCATAGTGCATGTTCTCTTCCACAGGCTCGACGCCACGCAGATCTCTCAGTGTGATCGTCACACCCGAATTCAAGAAAGCCAGTTCGCGTAGGCGATGGGACAACGTCGAGAAATCAAATTCCGTCATGGTGAATGTGTCCGCAGACGGATGAAATGTGATTTCAGTGCCTTTTTCCCCGTTGGCGTCGCCGACCACCTTGAGGGGTTCTTCGGTTTCGCCATGGCTGAAACTGACAACATGTTCCTTGCCGTCCCGCCAAATACGCAGACGCAGCCAGTCGGACAGGGCATTCACCACGGAAACGCCAACGCCGTGCAGGCCGCCCGACACCTTGTAGGAATTCTGGTCGAACTTACCTCCCGCATGGAGCTGGGTCATGATCACTTCAGCTGCCGAAATACCTTCTTCGGGATGCAGTTCTGTGGGAATGCCCCGGCCATTGTCACGCACGGAGACCGACCCATCCGCATTCAGCGATACATAGACCGTGTCGCAATGGCCCGCGAGCGCTTCGTCGATGGAATTGTCGACCACCTCGTAGACCATGTGATGCAGACCGGAACCGTCATCCGTATCACCGATATACATGCCGGGCCGCTTGCGCACCGCATCGAGCCCACGCAGAACTTTAATGGAATCCGCGCCGTACTCTTCCGATCCGTTTTGGTCTTGCGTGTCGTCTGCCATTTACTTTTTCTCCCCGGAGGGTTGTTGTGTTCTTATTTCGTGGGCCTATTCCGGCCAAATATCAGGATGGGCCGCGCCCGGTGTCACCGAAAACCATTGGGCGCGTTCCCCCAGCCCCTTAAACAAAAGGCGATCCGTGCCGGTCATCCAAGCCTGCAATCCAAGGGCACAGATCTCATCAAAAAGCGCTTGCCGCCGACGGTCATCCAGATGAGCCGCCACTTCGTCCAGCAAAAGAACAGGCTTTGGTCCGTTTTGCCGTTCGAGCAGACGCGCATGGGCGAAAATCAGCCCTATCAATAGCGCTTTTTGCTCGCCTGTTGAACACCTGGCGGCAGCCATATTTTTGTCCCGGTGGCGTACATCCAGGTCCGCCAAATGCGGTCCCACCAGAGTACGTCCGGCGGCGGCATCTTGCCCCCGGTTTTCCTTCAATTGAGCGGCAAAATTCTGTTCCACATCTACCGCGGCGTGTGCCCCAAGTTCCTGTGCAATCGGGTCCTCCAGGGCCACAAGGGATCTTGGGAATGCACTTTCGCGCTCCAGCATGCCGCTGAGCCTGCCAATCAGATCACGTCTGGCCGCGCAAATCGCAACGCCATACTCCGCAAGCTCCGTTTCCAGAGCCGACAGCCATGTGGGATCCAGCTTTCCTTCGCGCAGCAACGTATTCCGCTGGCGCATGACGCGCTCATAGGCATTCACACGTGTGCCGTGGTCAGCGTCACCACTTAACACCAGACGATCCAGAAAACGGCGCCGCCCCCCGGCACTGTCCATGAAGAGACGATCCATGGCCGGTGTCATCCAAACAACACGCAGATATTCCGACAGCGCGGCTGCACTGGGGGCCGCTGCGCCCTTAATTTTTACCTGGCGCCGTTCCCCGGTTTGAGGGGTCAGGCCCGTACCGATATCCACATCGCCATCCGCTGTGTGAATTGTGGCAGCCACCGCCCAATGGACAAGCGCCCCCGACGCTGCGCTGCTATCGGGTTCCGATTCGTCTAGGCGCCGTGCCATTTCGGAAAGACGCACGCCGCGCAATCCGCGCCCTGGCCCCAAAATGGAGATCGCCTCGAGAATATTTGTTTTTCCGGCTCCGTTTTCGCCGGTGAGAACAACGGGGCGCGCATCGCATTGAAGCTCTGCCCGTACATAGGACCGGAAATTGGTCAGAACCAATCGGCGAAGACAATCGGATGACGTGGCTTCAGAATTCAATGCGGGACTTTGCGCCGGAAACGTGACGGATTGGACCAACCCCTAAACTCGCATTGGCATCAAGACATAGAGGGCGCTGTCTTCATTGCTGTCGCGCACCAATGTGGGCGAGCCAGGATCGGCCAAGACGAACTGAGCCGTCCCACTATCGAGCTGTGTGGTGACGTCCAGTAGGTAGCGCGCGTTAAACCCGATCTCCATGGGCTCGTCATTGTAATCCACCACCAATTCTTCCGTGGCTGTCCCGCTGTCTGGATTGATCACGCTGAGCGTGAGCTGTTCGGTGCCTAAATTGAGTTTCACCGCCCGCGACTTCTCGGTGGAGATGGTGGACACCCGGTCGACGGCTTCCGCGAATTCCTTGGCGCTAATCGAGAGAACCTTGTCATTGCCTTCCGGGATCACCCGCTCATAGTCCGGGAACGTGCCGTCGATGAGTTTCGATGTGAGCACGATACCGTCTGACTGGAAGCGGATTTTGGTGTCGGACAAAGCAATTTCGACCACGCCTTCCGCATCTTCGATCAGCTTCCGGATTTCGGCCACAGCCTTCCGGGGCACAATCACGCCCGGCATACCTGCGGCACCTTCCGGCAGCGGGAATTCTACCCGCGCCAATCGGTGGCCGTCGGTTGCGACCGCCCGCAACATGGCAATATCGTTGGTTTCCGCCGCATGAAGGTAAATACCGTTGAGGTAATACCGCGTTTCTTCGGTGGAAATTGCAAAGCGCGTCTTGTCGATCAGCCCCGCCAAATCCTGAGCGGCAACCGAAAACCGGTTTGGCAAATCACCGGCGGACATGACCGGAAAATCTTCCTTGGGCAGGCACGCCAATGCAAACCGCGAACGGCCCGCCTTTACCGCAAGCCGCCCTTCGTCTTCGTTGAAGGTGAACTCGACCTGAGACCCGTCCGGCAATTTACGCACAATGTCATACAATGTATGCGCCGGCGCCGTGATCGTGCCGGGCTGCGAGATCGTCGCGCCGATGGTTTCGACGATTTCGATATCAAGATCAGTCGCCGTCAATGCGAGCTGGTCGTCTTTCGCTTCCAGCAGCACATTTGAGAGAATCGGGATGGTATTGCGCCTCTCAACCACACTTTGCACATGGTTCAAACTCTTCAGGAGGGCGGCACGCTCTATGGTTATCTTCATGGTTTCAATCGCAAATCGTTCAATTACCCATACAAAACGGACGGATGCCGCCGTATAAGCCTAACTGTTGTGTGGACGGCGCCAAAAACGAAATCAGCGCCCCAGAGAGCTTTAAACTCGTAGGACGCTGATTCTTATACCAGATTTGAGGAGAGAGGTTAATTTTCGAGGCGGGCCACCAGAAGCTCGATTTCGTCGTCCAAGACGCTGTCGGTTTCACGTAACTCCTCGATCTTCTTTACCGCATACATGACCGTGGTGTGGTCGCGGTCTCCGAAGTGCTTTCCGATCTCCGGATAGGACTTCGTGGTGAGTTGCTTGCACAGATACATCGCCACTTGGCGGGGGCGCGCGATGGCGCGGCCACGGCGTTCCGATTTCATGTCCGACATGCGGATTTGGTAGAATTCCGTCACCGCGCGCTGAATGGTTTCAATGGTCGCTTCCTGACCGGACTTCTTCAGCAGGTCCTTGAGAGCTTCGCGGGTCACATCAAGGTCGATATTCCTTGACGTAAATGCGGCGTGACCGATGATCGATGTCAGCGCCCCTTCCAATTCGCGCGTATTACTGCTGATCCGTTTCGCCAGGAACTCCATCACCGCGTCCGGAATGGTAAGGCCGGGATAAGCTGCCAATTGGCGTTCGGCCAGCGACTTCAACACGTTGAGCCGCAGTTCGAAATCGGTCGGATGAATGTCCGCCGTAAGGCCCCAGCCAAGCCGTGATTGAATGCGCTCTTCAACACCATCAAGTTTCCGAGGCGAGCGGTCGGCAGAGATTACGATCTGACTGCCCTTTTCTTTCAGCACGTTGAAAGTATGGAAGAACTCTTCCTGTGTTGTGCCTTTCTGCGCAATGAACTGCACATCGTCCAGCAAAAGCACATCCACATTACGCACAATGTCTTTGAAGCGGAATGTATTCTTTTCCCGAAGGGATTTGAGGAACTCGTTCACGAAGGCTTCCGCTGAAACGTAAAGCACATTGCGATGCGGATTGCGGCGTCTGATCTCATGCGCAATCGCCTGCAACAAATGCGTCTTACCGAGGCCAACACCGCCATATAGAAAGAGCGGGTTGAAGGATACTTCGTCGTAGTCCGCAACGCGACGCGCAGCGGCATGCGCCAATTCGTTGGATTTGCCAATGACGAAATTGTCGAAGGTATAACGGCTGTCCAGGCGTCCCCAGTCGCTGTCGCCAAATTCATTGTCCCGCACAACGCGGGTCGCACCGGCCGAGAACAAATCTCCCGCTTCATTCGTATGGGAATCATTTGCCTTGGCCTGCTTCACTTTTGGCCCGTTGTCGGTTTTGTTGAGCCATTCGAGATTCTGCTCCGCAGGTTTGCCCCCAGCTACTTCCAAGCGCGGCAGATGTTTAATCTCAATCCGGTCAACAAGATTGTCCTCGTCGCGCCACAAACGTGTCAGCCGGTCATAATGATGCGAGATCACCCAATCGCAGACGAACTTCGAATGCAGCGACATCACCGCACGCCCCTCATCGACACGTTCCAAATGCAAAGACTTGAACCAACTGCGGTAGGTCTTCTCACCCACTTCCCGGCGCAGACGATGGCGCACACGCTGCCAAGTTGGTCCGAAATCTTGATGTGCACCCCCGTGCATTTCACGATCCATTTTTTTTCCTTTCGCGCGGAGACGTTCCTGATACCGCTCCGCTAAACCGACAACTATCCAGGGCCAACATGCCCGACAGAGAATTACGCAAACGAGAGAGATGTCGCCCAAAAGAAGATTGGGCGCCTAATGAGACAAGATAATTTGAGTTAGGATTGCCGCCAGGGAAGTCCAGAGGCTTTCCAGCCACCCACACTGCCGCGATGACCGTCGGGATCGAGATCCCCCTCGAAGCCACCCGCAACATTGTAGCAAGCTGAATACCCCAGTTCCGTCAGCGCGATTGCCGACGCCTGAGAACGAGCGCCAGACCGGCAGAGAAAGAAAACAGGATCTGTTTTCTTAACTCCCTGAGCTTGGAGCTGCCCGTCCACATCGGAAGTGAATTGCAGATTTCTCTCCATGGTCGGAAAGCTCTGCCATTCCACCAACAAAGGTTCCTTGTTGACACTCGTCAGATCAGTCACACCCACAAATGACCATTCCGCACGAGTGCGTACATCCACAAGAACCGCTGCCCCAGTGTCACGAAGCGTCGCCCAAGTTTCCTGAACCGATTTATCGCCCGCATAGGAATTCATGTTGTATTCGGATCCCTTTAATTTGCCGCCTTCACCAACACGCGTCTCTTCGAGACTTTTTGTCCTGGTTTAATCAACCAGTTTATTGAGCCAGACCCGTTATCGACATCGCCCGCCACCCCTCAGTGTACGAACAAAAGTTACCCGTCCGCGCTCAAACTGAGCACGTGATACACATCGTATAATCTAACAGGAACTTTAAGGGAGACTTGGGACCGTGTCCGCCGTCTGGATGAGAATTACCGTAGCGGAGAGGGTCTGAACGTGCAACCAGATCCGGAGCGAAAGCGTAAAAAAAATGCCAATTTATCGGCTTGACAAATCGCAGATGACGGAAGGCGACACGCTAAACATAAGCATTTTACTGACTTTCGTGACGACGAAAAATTTTTCGTCGCAGGCCGCAATTTTTTCCGATCCAAATTTCTGCGAAAAAAATTCGAGTCTCAAACGAAAAAAACGCCTTGCAAATTGCAAGGCGTTTTGATCCATCCAAAACTGAATTTTGTTCTAAGCGGACATCGCTTTTACGCGTTTCGCAAGGCGCGCAACTTTTCTTGCTGCCGTGTTGCGATGAATGATGCCCTTGAGTGCCGAGCGAGCGATTTCCGATTCCGCTTTGACGAAAGCGGATGACGCAGCTTCTTTGTTGCCTGCTTCAATCGCTTCCTCGAGTTTGCGCACAAACGTCCGCATACGGCTGCGGCGTGCACGATTGACTTCCGCGCGCCGTTCGATTTGGCGGATGGCTTTTTTCGCTGAACGTGTATTTGCCATTTTGGCTTCCTTAAACTCGCCGTCTTGTCCTAAAGGGGCCGTCTTATACCGGACGCTTTAGGCCCGGTCAACGGCCACAGTACCGAGTTTTCGAGCACCGTTCTGGTCCCGAATTGCCCCGGAATCTCGTGTTAACTGTTTTTGAAGTGCGGTTTGCGCTTCTCGATGAATGCCGCCATGCCTTCGGACTGATCTTCCGTCGCAAACATGGAATGGAAGAGCCGCCGCTCGAAACGAACGCCTTCGGCCAACGTGGTTTCATAGGCCCGGTTGATGGTTTCCTTGGTCATCATCGAAATCGGATGAGACATTTCCGCGATCTTGGTTGCCGCCTTCATGACCTCGTCAAGAAGCTTATCGGCAGGCACCACCCGGCTTACGAGGCCAGAACGTTCCGCCTCTTCGGCATCCATCATGCGGCCGGTCAAACACATCTCCATGGCCTTGGATTTGCCTACAAATCGGGTCAGGCGCTGGGTACCGCCCACCCCCGGCATCACGCCCAAAGTGATCTCCGGCTGGCCGAATTTGGCGGTTTCCGAGGCAATAATGAAGTCGCACATCATGGCAAGTTCACAGCCGCCGCCCAGCGCATAGCCGGAAACAGCCGCGACAACCGGCTTCCGGCAACGGCTGACTCTCTCCCAATTCCGGGTGATGAAATCCTCTTTAAAAGCGTCCATATAGGATTTCGGCTGCATTTCCTTGATGTCCGCGCCAGCAGCAAATGCTTTTTCGGAGCCTGTGATGACGATGCAGCCGATCGCATCATCACTTTCATATGCGTCTAGTGCCTGGCCAAGCTCATCTATAAGAGCGCTGTTAAGCGCATTGAGCGCGCTGGGCCGGTTCAGAGTAATCACGCCGACCGCGCCTTTGGTTTCCACTAGAATATTTTCGTAGGCCATCCTTGCCTTCCTTATCTCGGTGCCATTGAGCCTCCACGCCGGAGCGCCAATGAGGGCAGCACATAGGAGAGGCGCACCGTGAGAGTCAATGCCTTCCTGCGGGCCAATTTGCATCACGCGGCAAAACCGATCAGAAAGCGCAACAATGCGTTTTGGCCTGCAAAATTTCTACTTCTGGCAGAATCCGCAGAAGAATGTGGATCTATTGCTCTGAACGATCCGTTTGACCATCCCTTTACAACCGGGTGTCACGCATTTCTGGCCCTCACGGTCATAAACCGAAAAAGCATGCTGAAAGTAGCCAAGCTCTCCATCCGCATGAGCGTAATCACGCAGCGTGGAACCGCCGGCTTCGATAGCTTCCCGCAATACGCTTCTAACGGCTTGAGCGAGCTTTTCTGAGCGTTTCGGGCCAATCGTGTGAGACGACCTGCGGGGCGAGATTCCTGCGCGAAAAAGCGCCTCGCAGGCATAGATATTGCCGACTCCCGCCACCAGATGCTGGTTCAGAAGGGCGGCCTTGATTGGGGTTTTCCGGCCCTTGAGCACCGAGGCCAGGTATTGCCCCGTGAATTCATTGCCCAGGGGCTCCACGCCGATCTCTCGAAGCAGGGGATGTCCGTCCAGATCCCCGGCCTCCCCCAGTGCCATAAGGCCAAAACGGCGGTGGTCGTTGAACACAATTCTAATGCCGCCTTCTAGACCGAAAATCACATGATCATGCGTGCCCACTCCCGTACCACGTTCCTTTGCAAGGGCTTCGGGATCAGGCCCGTGAGTGAATTGCCCCGGCACTGCCGCTGTTGCGGGACTATTTTCGGCGGAAATGACCATGCGGCCAGACATGCCCAAATGAACCAGCAAGGCGACGCCCCCCTCGCAGGTGATGACAATGTACTTCGCACGCCGGCCTATATGATCGACGCGGCGCCCCTGAAGCTTCTCCTCGAAGCCGGGTGGTATGGGAATCCGCAGATCGCGTCTGCGCACAGTCACGCTTTCAAAACGCCGGCCTTCCATGGCCGGGGCCAATCCGCGACATACGGTCTCAACTTCAGGCAATTCCGGCATTTTGTCTTAAGCAATCCAATCTAATGTTAGGACGAGTGGCCAGCATTGATGTCACAAATGTGTTCAAATGGCCGCCGCAAAGGTAATGGGATACTCATCCGGCGATGAATCAAAAAGAACCGCATCATAGCCTGCCCGACGGAGAAACCGATTTCGGTTTCGAGACCGTGCGCGTGGCGGAGAAGTCAAGGCGGGTGGCGGAGGTTTTTGATAGCGTCGCCTCTCAATACGACTTGATGAACGATCTCATGTCGGGAGGTGTCCACCGGCTCTGGAAAGCGGCCATGATCGATTGGCTGAACCCCCGCCCCGGTCAAACCTTACTGGATGTGGCGGGCGGCACCGGAGATATTGCGTTCCGGTTTTTAGACCGCGCCAATGCCCGGCCGGGTGCCAACGGCAAGGTTATTCTGTGCGACATCAATGCGAACATGCTGATGAGCGGACGGACACGTAAAGAGGCCCGTGTCTTGGAAGACCAACTCCATTGGGTCTGCGGCAATGCGGAATCTGTCCCGCTGCCCGACCGTCATGTGGATGCGTACACAATTGCGTTTGGCATTCGCAATGTCACACATATCGACAAAGCGCTGCGCGAAGCGAGGCGCGTTCTAAAGCCCGGCGGACGCTTTTTGTGTTTGGAGTTTAGCGATGTGCAAGTACCAGTGCTGAATGACCTTTATCGCCGCTATTCGTTTACGGCTATTCCAGAGATTGGCCGGCTTGTCACAGGCGATGCGGACTCGTACCGCTATCTGGTCGAAAGCATCCGCCGCTTTCCAAATCAAGAACTCTTTGCACGGATGATCGCAGAGGCCGGTTTCTCAAGAGTCAGCTATCGCAATATGAGCGGCGGCATTGCAGCGCTTCATTCCGGGTGGCGCACCTAACCAAAGTGGAATGACGGGAGAACGTTTCGCGTGATTCAAAGTGTCCGCAGTATTGGAAGGTTGATAAAGGCAGCACGCACGCTCGCGCGCTATGATGCGTTATGGCCAACCGACGTGCTGGGCGAAAAGCCGAAGCTTGCGGATTGGGTCGGACGCATCGCGCGCACGCGCCTTCTCTGGGAAAAGAAAATCGCGACACCGGAAGGCACACCTGTGGAACGCCTTTCCCGTGCGCTTCAAGATCTGGGGCCGAGCTACATTAAGCTTGGACAACTTCTCGCAACCCGGCCCGATATTGTTGGCGACGAAGCGGCGGAAGATTTGAAGGCGCTGCAAGATCGAATGCCGCCCTTCGCAACCAGCGAGGCGAAAGCCACAATCGGGAAAGACCTGGGCTTTGAGATTGAAACGCTGTTCGAAGAATTCAGCGAACCGATTGCGGCGGCTTCCATCGCCCAAGTCCACAAGGCCATTCGGCGGCCCCTTCCCAAGAAGAACTTGAATGGCAGCACGGGATCGTCTTCGGAAACCCCCGCCGCCAACAATGACAACAATCGCGGCGCGGTCGCCGTTAAAGTGCTTCGGCCTGGCATTGAGCGTGCCTTTCAAAACGATCTGGACGCCTTCTTTTTCGCCGCCCGGCAGGTCGAGCATTGGAGCGAGCCTGCGCGCCGCCTGCGGCCCATCGCGTTCGTTCAGACCTTGGCCGACAGCACGGCGTTGGAAATGGATCTGCGCATCGAAGCCGCCGCCGCATCGGAGCTAGCGGAAAACACCTGGGACGATCCGGGGTTTCGCGTCCCCAAGGTCGATTGGGAACGGACCAGCCAGCGCGTTCTGACCATCGAATGGATCGACGGTATTCCCATCAACGATATCGATGCGTTGAAGAAAGCGAACCTGGACCTGCCCGATCTTGCCAATCGAGTGATCCAAGCGTTTTTGCGGCAAGCCTTGCGCGACGGCTTTTTTCACGCCGACATGCACCAAGGTAATTTGCTGGTGGATGAGGATGGGACACTGGTTGCCATCGACTTTGGCATCATGGGGCGTCTTGATCACGCTTCGCGCAAGTTCATGGCCGAAACGCTATTCGGTTTTTTGATGCGCGACTACAAACGCGTTGCGGATGTGCATTTCGATGCGGGTTTCGTGCCCCGCAGCCATGCGCGGGACGCCTTCGCCCAAGCTCTACGTGCCATCGGCGAACCGATCTTCGACCGAGGGGCCGAAGAAATCTCCATGGCGAAACTGCTGACCCAGCTGTTCCAGACCACAGACACATTCGACATGCGCATGCAGCCCCAATTGGTCTTGCTGCAAAAGACCATGGTGGTGGTTGAAGGCGTCGCGCGCAATCTGGATCCGCATCACAATATCTGGGAGGCCGCACGGCCAGTCCTTGAAGAATGGATGACCCAGCAACTAGGACCGGAAGCGCGCCTTTCGGCAGCAGCCGAGGATGCAGTGGCGTTGGGGCGGGTTTTGCGGTCGCTGCCCAGTTTCCTCACCAAGGCGGAACATGCGGCAGCCACATTGACCGACGAAGGGATCCGCCTGGATCCGGAAACCGCCCGCATCATCGGCGAGTCGGAAGCACGCGCGAACCGGGGCGGGCGCATCGCCTTGTGGATTATCGCCGCCTCGCTTGCGGCAATTGCCGTCTCACTCTTCTGAATCAGCATAGAACCTTTTTCTAATGTGACTAATTGGTGCCGACCATCTTGAATGTGGCGTTGGCCCGCGCGCAGGGCTCACCATCCGCCGTCACAAAACACTGGGCGAAATTAATCGACCGGCCGGTTTTCGAGAAACTGGTGTCGAATTCGAGCCATTGGCCTTTCTGAGCCCCCCCCAAAAAGTCGATGCTGAGATTGACAGTCACCAGACTTCCAACCGCATCGTGCTGAACTGCACAGGAAAGCCCCATGGCATTGTCCGCAAGCGCCGTTATGAGCCCGCCATGGACAAACCCCCGGGAGTTGGTGTGCTGGTCATCGGCATAAAGCCCCAGGATGACAGCCGTCTCGACGCGCTTTGAGAACAGCGGCTCCCACGGGTCCGTCAGCGGACTTTTGCGGAAGTGAGGCTCAAAACCATTGGGGATTTGCGGCATTCTTCCTCCAATCAGAACAATATTCTAACGGCCTGCCTAGCGGCACACGGGAACCAATTAGATCAATCAGTCTATTTACACCTATGAGCGCGGCCTCTGGGTCACTTAAGACATCAGATCAATAGTACTTTACAGTTTTATGATGATCAGTCTACATATTTCCAAGACGATTCGTTTGAAGGTCGGGAATTCATGGCACAACCGCGCAAGCATAAATCGGCTCTGATATGGGCAGCGGCCAAGCTATTGAGGCGCCACGGCTACGCCGCAACAGGCCTTACGGAAATTCTTCAAGAAAGCGGCGCCCCACGAGGGTCGCTCTATTACTATTTTCCGGGCGGCAAAGAAGAGATCGCTGCTGCCGCCGTGGAAGCCGCCGGGAAATTGGTGAGCGACACACTCGAACGATTGGCCGCGGAAACGGAGTCTGCCCCCGACTTTCTCGACAAATATGCTGAGATGCTTGCGGGGTGGATGGCGGCTTCCAAATTCCGGGATGGCTGCCCTGTGGCGACCACATTGTTGGAAACAGTGCCCCAATCCGACATGATCACCAGCGTGGGACAAGAGGTTTTTGCCCGATGGCGCAGCATCATCGCCGGCGTCCTTCGCCGGGACGGTATGCCGCCCGCCGACGCACACCCCTTGGCGGATTACATTATGGCGACGGTCGAAGGCGCCCTTCTGATGGCGCGGGTCCAGCAAGACACAACGCCGATCGAAAACGTCGCGCAGAACTTTCGGCGTTTGATATCTTAAGTCGATTGCCGGTCAGCAATGGCCGTTTTGGCAGGCAAGCTGAAAAAAGCGATCACCGCCGACAAGATGGCGGCAGCAGCCGCAATCCCCATGCCTGCTGCATAGGCCCGGCGAAATGCGAATTCCGCCACCTGCCATGCGGCCGCTTCCGGCGGCGGCAAATCCCCCATATGCAGGTTAGCGTCGGCAAATGCCGATGGCCCAAGACCAAGCACGGTCAGCTCGTTGACGAAAACGTAGTTCGCAACGATGCCGGCGACGACAATTGCCAACAGGCCCGCGATCCGGCTGGCGGCATTGTTGATGCCTGACGCTGCCCCCGATTGGGCATCCGGGGCGGCGTTCATGACCGCCGTGGTTAGCGGCGACACCACCAAGGCCATGCCGAATGCCATGAGGATGATCGGCGCCAGGACGCCAACCCAAACCGAGTCGATGGCGAGCGCCAAAAACACTGCCGCTGCAGCGACCAAAGACGACCCCAAGGCCAGCGGTAGTCTTGGACCCGAATGATCGGCCCATTGCCCCGCAAACCGGGACACCACACCGATAATGAGCCCGAATGGCAGCAAGATGAGACCGACTTCCGACGCCGAAAACTGCCGCCGTTCAATCAGGTCGAATGGGACGAGAAACAAGACGATGGCGAGCGCACCATATAAGAAGAGGGTCATGAGGTTGGCCGCCAAGAAAGTGCGGTCGTTGAACAATCCGGTGGGCATCAGCGGCGCGTCATGACGCCTTTCGACGTGCCAAAACACAGCAAGAGCCACAACCCCGATGCCCATGACAATGGCGTTCATCGTGCCGAGCGTCCCTTCCGCCGCCCAGGTGAGTCCCACGGTCAGTCCGCCAAAGCCTGCGAGCGCCAACACGCCGCCCATCCAATCGGGCCCCTTAGATATCTCTCTTGGTGCGTCTTCCGGAATGTATCGGTGCGCGAGATAAATCACGCCAAGCGACACAGGAAAGTTGATCCAAAAGACGGCGCGCCAATCCGCCCAATCGATCATCAGTCCCCCAAGGGGCGGACCCAAGGCCGTGGTGATCGCGGAGGCCCCCGCCCAAATACCGATGGCACGCCCGCGTTCTTCCTTCGGGAAATGTGTGGCGATGAGCGCAAGGCTTTGAGGCACCAGCAATGCCGCGCCAATTCCTTGCAAGGCACGCGCGGCAATCAACGTCTCGGTGTTTGGCGCTGTCGCGCAAAACACCGATGCCAAGGCAAACACATTAATGCCGATAATAAAGAGACGCCGCTGACCATACGTGTCCCCTGCAGCACCCCCTAAAAGAATAAGCGTGCCCAACATGAGCGCATAGGCATTGACCACCCACTGCACCCCACCAAAGCTTGCCGACAAATCATCCTGCAATGCCGGAAGAGCAATCGTGACGACGGTACTGTCGATGAAGGCCATGGCCGACCCTAAGATCGTCGCGGCCAACACATAGGGGCGTGCCTCGGCCCGGCATGCCGATGTCGAGGTCTCCACAACGTCACGGGCGGACCGGCCTTCAGGACAAAGCGGTCTGTGGAGCGCGCCGGAAGCACTCCCCCGAGAAGACCTTAATGACGAAGGTTCTGAAACCGTCATGACACCGCCTTTGTGTACGGATCATACGGCGTCACTTCTTCCGTGCAAGTCGCCATGGCCACAAAATCGGTCTATGGTAAAAAGACAAATAATGACAATCGATTCGTTCAAGGAAGGTTTGATGGGGCGCCACAACATATCGGTAAGTTTGACAACCGGCATTGGGGCCGCCTTGTCCGTCTGCTTTCTTTTTGCCGTCGCACTTTTGTTACAAACACGTTCAGTTCATGCGGCGTGGGAGGTCGCCCCTCTTGATCAGGCCCTCACCCTTGCACGTGTGCAGATCGGCGGCAAAGTGCACACCGTCGCCGTAACCGGCGTGGACGGAGAGAACGTAACCGCTGTCGATCTGAGTGAAGCACTGGGACAATATCCGGACTTGCCCCTCGATCTTTTGGAAGGACGGGAGCCTGAACAACTTTCCCAGCTTGTGGCAAACGCTTCTGACAACGACCGGACGACACTTCCACGCAGCGCCCTTCTGCCCGTGGCGACCTTTCGGCAAAACATTGCCGCCGGCACCAACTTTGCGGAGCACGGTGAAGAAGCCTCCATTGACGAACCGTTCCTGTTTCCCAAGATCGCACAGCCAACGCCGTTCAACGCGTCCCTTGAAGCGGATCCGGAATGGCTTCTGGATTACGAGGTTGAGCTCGCAGTCATTTTTGACCGTGACATTCAAAACGCCAACGATCTCAAATTTGCCCGCGCCGGTTTCCTTTTGGTCAATGACTTCACGGAGCGTGCAACGCTTCTGCGCGAAGCCGACCTGTCAGACCCAAGCTCCGGCGCTGGATTTGCCAATGCAAAAGGAAAGCCCGGTTTCTTACCAACCGGCCCGTGGATGATCGTTCCTTTGAAGGACTGGCGCGGCTTCTATGGCGATATCGCCCTAAAGCTCTCCGTCAACGGAGAAATTCGTCAAGAGGATGTTGCCAGCACCATGATCTGGGACATCGACCAGATTATCGCACAGACGTTCAAGACAGACGGCAAAGGCAATTGGAGCCATCGCGGAGATGCCATTTCTCTTTACGAAGATTATATCCCCAAAGGCACAACTGTCTTGACCGGCACGCCGGCCGGGGTCGTTTTCAACGCCCCAGGCCTCAGCTACATCACCATTCAAGGCTTGCGATGGGTGTTTAGTTTCTCTTTCACCGGGCAGAATCTTACGGATTATCTAAGGCACTCTCTCTATAAGAATCTGCACAAAAAAGGCATCTTCCTTCAACCGGGAGACCGTGTGCTTACCGAAGGAAAATGGCTCGGCAGCATTGATACGGAAATCACAGCACCGAAATAACGCCGCACCGTGTGCTGATTTTTGAACCTCCCCTTAATGTGTGCCACTATGGCCCTGCACAGTGAGGTTGAGGAGTTTCTCATGCGTATCAAGAAGCAAATTTTTGGGGTCATGGCTGTTGCCGGCCTGCTCAGCGGCGCAGCTCTGCCCGCTTTGGCCGAAGAAGAAAGAAGCGGCGTCAAAGTTGGTGTGCTGACATGCGAAGTCGAAGGGGGGTTCGGCTATATCTTTGGCTCATCCCGTGACATGGACTGCACGTTTGAAAAGGGTGACGACCAAGCCACCGAGTATTACACCGGCACGATCAAGAAATACGGGATCGATATTGGTTTCCGCCGGGGCGGCACCATCTTCTGGGGTGTCTTCGCCCCCTCTCTCGACACGGCCCCCGGCGGCCTTGCCGGGAATTACGGCGGCGCCTCGGGTGAAGCGTCGGTTGGGGCGGGCGTCGGTGTTAACGTGCTCCTGGGCGGCAGCGGGAATACATTTTCGCTTCAGCCGTTAAGCGTCGTGGGCTTTACCGGCCTTAATGTTGCTGGCGGCGTTGCCAGCATGACCCTTGAGACCAGCACGGCATCCGCTAAACGCTAAATCCTGACTTTGTAACCGGCAACTCACGCACGCGCTTGCCCGTGGCCCGGGCCAACGCGTTGGTGAACGCTGGGATTACCGCTGGCACGCCCAATTCACCAATACCGCCAGGTTGAGGCATATTCTCCAATATGCTGACGTCCACCTCCGGCATTTGCCAGATGCGCATGGCGTCAAACGTATCGAAATTCGTTTCCTGCACGGCACTGTCGACAACGGTGATCTCTTGCATGAGCGCTGAAGATAATCCGTATACGATGCCACCTTCAATCTGCGCCTTCATAATATCCGGGTTCACGGCTTTGCCTGCGTCAATCGCGGCATAGACCTTCACCACTTTCACATCATCGCCGTCGACGATCACATCTACGATCTGTGCGCTGTAACTGCCGAAACACCAATGATAGGCGAAGCCCCGACGGACTTCATTGAGGCCCTGCCAATCCGCCATGCGCGCAACTTCGTTGACAACGCCCATGGCAACCGGGTCGTGAGACAACAATTCACGCCTTAATGCGACCGGGTCGTTGTTCTGCTCGATTGCGATTTCATCCAAGAAGCTTTCCAAGAAAAACGCCGCGTACGAGTGCCCCACGGACCGCCAAAAACCAGTGGGGAAGTTTTTGCCCGGATCCAGATGTTCCATCCGGTAGTTGGAAATATTGTACGCCTGATCGAATGTGCCTTGTGCCGCCGTTGAATCAGGCCCGGCCAATCCCATGCCCATGGACCGTTGTCCGTATCCGGAGAAAATGGGCTGATTGACGATGCGCATGTCGATCGCCTCAATCCCATTATCGTTCAAAGCGGCGGAGAACTGGCCGAGAGCCGCGGGGCGATAGAAGTCGTGGGTTGTATCTTCCTCGCGGGACCAGACAAGTTTAATGGGCGTGCCTTCCATTTGCTTTGCGATATGGGCGGCTTGAATAGCCAGGTCCACCTCTAGACGGCGGCCAAACCCGCCGCCCAGCAGCGTCACATTGGCCTCCACATCATTCGGGCTGATGCCAAGGGTTTGCCCAACCATAATCTTAACCGAAGTGGGCACCTGGAACCCGGCCCATACTTGGGCCTTACCATCCTTATACAGAATGGTACAGTTCTGCGGTTCCATGCAGGTATGCGCTAAATAGGGCGTCTTGTAGGTTGCCTGAAAGCGGTTGCCGCCAGCCTCACTGATGACCGTTTGCGCATTTCCGTCATCGCGGAAAGCATGACCGCCCTCGTCTCCATCAAGCTGGGCCTGATATTCATCGAAAAGGCTGTCCGTATTGATCTGTTCTTCCGGTGCCGTCCAGGCGATATCCAATGCAAGGGCTGCTTGCTGGGACCGCCAGTAGCTGTCCGCCACCACGGCAACCGCATCGTCCATCTGAACCGTCGCCTGATAGCCGCGCATTGCCTTGCTCGCGCTGTCGTCGACGGATTTCACCTTGCCGCCAATTGCGGGCGCGTTGATGGCCGCCGCATAGACCATGTCCGGAAGCTCAAAGTCGATGCCAAAGATCGCTGTGCCGTTGACCTTGCCCGGAAGATCCGGACGCGGAACACTTTGACCGATAATTTTCCAATCCTTCGGCTGTTTAAGCGGCAAATGAGAAGGCACGTCACGCCCCGCCGCGGCTTCTGCCAATTCGGCGAATGTAAGGGCGTCTGCTCCGTTGAAAACCTGCCGGCCTTTGATGGATAGCTCGGAAGCGCTAACGCCAAACCGTTCGGCCGCTTCCTCCAGTAGAGCGTGCCGCGCCAGCGCCGCGGAGGCGCGCATGGGCTCCCACGCGTCGCGCAGGGACGAGCTACCGCCGGTCATTTGCAAGCCCAGAAACTTGGCCGCCACCCGCACCACATCGCGCGTGCTTTCCGCAAGCCAGCTTTTATCGAAGGGTTTGAAAGGCAAGCCGTCCAACACGCCTTCGACCAGCCCATAAGACGTATGACCTGGCGGGTGGAAGACATTCACATCGTCCCAATCGAGATCGAGTTCTTCAGCCACCAGCTGCGCCAAGGACGTGTAGACCCCCTGCCCCATTTCGGCGCGCGGCACGGCCACCCAGACCTCATTTTCCGGCGTGATTTTCAGGTATCGATTGAAGCTGACCTCGCCCGGGTCGAGGTCGTCTAGTAACGGGTTCGGCAGCTGCCGGTTGACGGCCCAGTACCCAAATGCGGCGCCGCCCCCCACGATGGCGGCCCCTCCGATCAAAAAAAGTCGACGGGTAATCCCCACAGTCTCGCCCCCTCAATTACGAATAAATTGCGGTGCAAGAAATAGCAGTTACGGCCTCCGCTGCATAGATGACCGGCGGTCACATCAATGTCACATGATGTGTGCGGAAACGTTGCATCCTATGGGTGAACGCGCGATGCTTTTCATTCTCGTATATGGAGTTGGTTGTGCGAAGTTTGCTTCTCGGTTTCCTTGTTTTTATTGGCGCATCAGCACCTGCCTGGCCGTGCTCGTGCTCCCAACCAGAGTTCGTTGAGCGCTTCATTGAGGATGACCTTATCTTCGAGGGTAAGGCCATCAAGACTGAGCCCTACACTCCTCGACATCCCTCGCAAAAGCATCGGGCAATTGGTGTCGGCGTAACCACTTTTGACGTCACCAGAGCGATCAAAGGGTTTGGCCCCGAAACAAGGCGCATCGTCCATGCAACCAAATCGATTACATCTTGTCCTGCGGTTTGGTTCTCCGAAGGCAGGACTTATCGAGTCTTCGCAACACATCGAGACGGAGAATTTTCCACGGCCTTTTGCATGGGAAACAGTGCATTGGATACGGACCGGCAAGAAAGCCTAGAGTCCGTCATTGATTCACTTCGGGACGCAACAACACGAAACAGCCAGGAAGGCGCCGCTTACAACTTGTACAGAGTAATGCGCACAGCAGATGATGAGAAGTTCGTCGAATCCTATATCCGCAGAACAGACTTCTCATCGGCAGAGCAATCTGGCCGGAGCATTCGCGACGGTATCGAAAAAGCAAAAAAATGGGGAGACCAAGAACGTGTGCTGGAAGGATACAGGAAACTATCCAGGACTGAACCGTTTGACCCCGCTGGTTCAGAGAAAGCCGGACAGCTTTATGTGGACCTCGGCCGATACGAAGAAGCAATTCCTTATCTTGAAATCGCGCTATCACTCGACCCTGGTAACAAGAGAACTCAAACAAATCTTGCTAAGGCAGACTTTGCCGTTACTGGTTCCCTTGCCGCGCTGCATACAGAGTATCAAGAACTCAAGCTTGTGACATTGAACCTGGAGGGACGGCGCAAAAGGGCTATAGATTTTTCAGGTTCTAAGTTTATCGAAGTCAATTTCGACGATGCCTCACTGTCAAAACTCCGGTTTAGAAACGTCAAATTCGAGGTTGGAAGTTTTCGCAATAGCAATCTGACCGCCGCACAATTCCACGGCACGCAAGGACCAGTTTTTCACCCAGCCAATATGGCCGACATAGACCCAATTTGGGCTCTCAATGCAATAAGACATTCACGGTCAAACGAGACGGAAGAAGCGCCAAAATTTCTTATAGACTTTAGTGATGCGGTACTGCGCGGTGCGAGCTTGGTTTTGACATCGTTTGATTTTTCCGACTTTCGTGGGGCTGATCTTCAAGATGTAGAAGCGCCCGCGGCGAGTTTCACAGATTCCGACTTTAGAGAGGCAAAAGTTGAAAACGCCGTTCTTATAGGTGGCAGATTTCAAAGAAGTGATTTAAGGGGCATTGAATTCAAGAACGTCAATTTGTCGTTCGCGCTTTTCCGAAACGCCAGACTTCAAAATGCAGACCTACGAAAAGCCATTCTGGATCGGGCTAATTTCACAGGCGCTAGATTTAGTTGTACCACTTTAGTACCGCCCGAATTCAGCTTCTTCGAAAAAAATGTAATCGCCATCGAACCGGAATGCAGCAGGCAAGAAAAGCTACGTGATTTCTCAAACAAGGAGTGGCGGGCTACCGATTTTTCGGGATTGGATTTGTCGAATGCGAACTTTAGCAATGCCAATCTAGCAAGGGCAAAGTTCTTTCTTACCAATCTTTCAGGAAGTGACTTCTCCAATTCAGACGGGGCCGGGAATTTTGCAGGCGCCGATTTGACAAATGCGTCATTTGCAGGAGCCACAGAGCTCGGACCATTTCACACGCAGCTTGTGGAAATCCGAGACATTCCAGAAATAGGTCCAGCCAAGCTCCAGAATACCGATTTTTCCGGCGCGGTACTTCGCTCATCCGACTTAATTGGGAGTCCGTACACTGGAATCGAGGAGGGGGTTGATGTGTCCGGCGGAATCTTTCGTCAGGCGTCATTGAGCTGCGACAATGAATACTATCTAGATCACATCAAGGAAGTTGATGAAAACGGTTTCAACATCTCGAGCGGATATAGCGAAGAACTAAAAAAGAGTATCCAAGAGAGCAAAGAGGAAAGATATCAGCTGTACGTTCATTGGATCGGAACCGAGAAGTCACTGGTACGCCAACTTGCGGCTAAATGGCCGAGCATGAAATTTGACAAGGAATGCCAAGTCTATCTCGCCGAAGACTAAAGGCCACAATGGAACGAACATGGAAACCATCCTGATCACGGGAGCCAATCGCGGCATCGGCTTGGAACTAGCAAAAAAGTTTTTGGGCGCGGGCCAAGCCGTCATTGCCACGTGTAGAGATCCCGAGAATGCGGGCGAACTTGCGGAACCATCGGCCGGTCATCCGACACTGTCGATCGAACAGTTGGACGTATGCGATCAAACATCGGTTGATGCGCTGGCAGCAAAACTGGACGGCGCAACAATCGATGTGGTCATCAACAATGCGGGCATCATGGGCGGAGGCCGGCAAATCATCAGCGACCTGGACTATGCCGCATGGACCGATACGTTTGAGGTCAACACCATCGCACCGTTCCGGGTGGCTGAAGCCTTTCTGCCTCATCTGAAACGGTCATCACGGCCGCGTCTGGTGACCATTTCGAGCCAAATGGGCGCGCTCAGCCGCGAAAGCCGGGGCGCGTATATCTATCGGAGTTCCACAGCGGCGGTGAACAAGGTGATGCAAGTGATGGCCCTTGATCTGCGCGGCGACGGCATCATCGTCTGCCCGGTTCACCCCGGCTGGGTGCGCACCGATATGGGCGGGCCCACGGCAGACATAAGCCCGGAAGAGAGTGCCGAAGGTCTTTTCAATTTAATCAATAGACTGACGATTGATGACACAGGCAAGTTTTTCCAATGGAACGGCAACGAGCACTCTTGGTAGAAACTGGTCAATAGCTATCTACCCCAATTTGCATCTTACGGATGAGACTGCTATCAAAGGCGGGCAATCAACGAACACGACAAAAAACATCGTGAGGCAACAAAAGCTTCCTCGCGGTCGGTTACGTGCGCCCAAAGGATGACATGTTTGACTCGAACGCACTTGAAATCAATCAGGACGGCAAGGCCGTCTTTGATCATATTTATGATGCACCGGATCCCCGCCAATATTATTTGACGCTCGGAAAATACAACTATCTGATCCCGGACGCCTCCAAGTCCGTATTCCTGCGGCTTTACGATGCATATCGGACGATGCGGTCCGCCACGCGCCTCAACATTGTCGATGTGGGCTGTTCCTACGGCATTAATGCAGCTTTGCACAAATTCGGTCTTTCGATGTCGGAATTGCAAGCGCGCTATGCGGCAAAAACCGCAGAACAGGTGAGTACGGACGAATTACGAATTGACGATCATAGGTTTTTCCGGGCTCTCGAACTTCAAGAGGATTTGGTATTCACCGGTCTGGACGTGGCGGAAAACGCGGTCCGTTACGCGGTGGAAACCCGTCTGCTAGACGGTGCCGTCACTCAAGACTTGGAACAGCAGGCCTTGGGCAGCTCTGCAACACTTGCCGTTGACGGCGCGGATTTCGTCATCTCCACCGGTGCGGTCGGCTATGTGGGACGGGCAACTTTTGAACGGATCGCTGAAGCCGGAACGACACGTCCCTGGATCGCCGCATTCGTTCTACGTCAATTTTCGTTCGCGCCCATCGCGACCATGCTGGCCGAAAGAGGCTACACGACCGAACTACTTGACGATGCCATTTTTCCACAACGGCGCTTCGTCAATCTGGAAGAACGACGCGAGGCCATTGGAAAGCTGAAAGGCATGGACCGGCAGCCGACGCCGCTAGAACACGATGGATGGTTTGCGGCCAATTTCTTTTTGGCAAGACCAACCGAGGAAGCGCGCGCCTGGCCGCTAGAGGAAATACTCCCCTCGCAGATGCTGCCGTCCGCAACCATCAAGCACTAGAGCGTTTCGCAGTTACGATAAGTCGAGGCCTTCTAACGCGCCGTCTTCGCGCCAATCGGTCAGCACTTTGAAATACTGCACCGGGCCCGCACCATACCAGGCATTTTGTCCGCTGCGTTCTCCCGGTTTGCCTTCATTGTTGTAATAGCCCGGCGTGCATTCCTCGAAGAATTTGCGGCGCAGCTGAGCCAACTGAATAATGGTCTCAACCCAATTCTTCTCGGCTTCGTCCGTGGTTTCAACGGTCCGGGCTTGCCGCGCCGTCGCCTCGGCGATGATGTAAGCGATGTGTTTGCTTTGCTCATTCAGATTGTGCGGGAAGTTCACGGTAAAGCCACTTTGCGACCCGCCCATGATGAAGACGTTCGGGAAGCCCTTGGTATGAATTCCGTGGAGGGTACAAACACCATCCTTCCATTTGTCCGTCAGGCTTTGACCCTCCCGGCCATATAGTTCGTAGCCGGAACGCCTGGTATAATCCGTTCCCACTTCGAAACCGGTGGCGTAGATCAAGCAGTCCACTTCATATTCTTTGTCGCCAACCACCACGCCTTTTTCCGTGATGCGTTCAACGCCTTTACCTTGTGTGTCCACCAGTTCCACATTGGGCCGGTTGAATGTGTCCAGATAATTGTCATGGAAACAGGGGCGCTTGCAGAACTGGCGATAGTATGGCTTTAGAGCTTCCGCCGTGGCATCGTCTTTCACGACCTTGTCCACCCGGCCGCGGATCTGCTCCATCTTCTCGAAATCCGCCAGCTCCATGACCCGTTCCACATCTTCGGGAGAAAGTTGTCCGCCTTGATCATGGGTGACACGCATCAAGAGATTACGGATGATGTCCGTCCACCCATCATTCACCAGGTCTTCGTCCTGAAACCCGCCGGACACGAGGATATTGAAGTTATCCATGCGCTTCTGATGCCAGCCGGGTTCAAGCGACTTTGCCCAATCCTCATCCGTCTCACGGTTGTTACGCACATCGATCGACGACGGTGTGCGCTGAAATACACAAAGCTGCTCGGCGGTTTCCCCTAGATGCGGAATGCACTGCACCGCCGTGGCGCCCGTGCCGATGATGCCCACGCGTTTGCCTTTCAGGCCGGTGAGCCCGCCATTGGAATCCCCACCCGTATAGGCATAATCCCAGCGGCTGGTGTGAAAGGCGTGGCCTTTGAAGGTTTCCACGCCCGGAATGCCCGGGAGTTTCGCCCGATGCAAGGGGCCATTGGCCATGCATACGAACCGCGCCTTCATGGCATCGCCGCGATTGGTGGAGATGACCCAGCGGGACGCTTCGTCGTCCCAATGCATCTCCGTCACTTCCGTCTGGAAGCATGCATTCGTGTACAGATCGTATTTTTCGGCGATGGCACGGCTGTGCGCCAAGATTTCCGGCGCGCGGGAATATTTTTCTTTTGGGATGTACCCCACTTCTTCAAGGAGTGGCAGATAGACGTAAGATTCCACATCGCAGGCGGCCCCTGGATAACGGTTCCAATACCAAGTCCCGCCGAAATCACCGCCCTTCTCGATCAAGCGAATGTCTTTCACACCCGCTTCACGCAGCCGGGCCCCCGCCAACAACCCGCCAAAGCCGCCGCCAATGACCACAACTTCCACCTCATCGGTCAGAGGTGCCCGTTCGAAGCCCGGCTTCACATAAGGGTCTTCAACGAAATGAGCGAAGTCGCCAGCAACATTCTGATACTGTTCATTTCCATCTTGGCGCAGCCGTTTGTCCCGTTCTTCGCGGTATTTGGCGCGCAGGGCATCAGGGTCGAAGGCGCGTTTTTCGGCGGCATCGGGGCGGTCTGAAGTGAGTGTCATGATTTCTCGGGCTTCCTGGCTTTTTCCTCTAACTGACAATTTGTCAGAACAACAAATTTAGCGCCCCTCCGTTGCACGTCAAGCAGCAATTCTCATCATGTGACGCCCTTTCGGTGCGAATTCCAAAAGACCGGATTAGAATGTCGCGATTCCCCTCCGGAAATTCGTTTGGAGCACAAACGTCATGAAGCAAGCGATTATTTTTGACTGCGACGGTGTTTTGGTGAATTCGGAAGTCATCGCCATCGACACAGAACGCAAATTGCTTGCACAGCACGGCTTGCGGTACGAGATCACGGAATACACATCCAGATTCACCGGCCTTACCGAAGAGGATTATTACCAAGAACTGGATAGGGATTTTAACGCCATCGGCAAAAGCGGTTTGCCGGTCGGCTTCCAAGAAACGCTCCAGCGCGAAATGTGGCGGCGTTTTCAAACGGAACTCGCCGCCATCGACGGTATTGAAGACCTTCTGAAGACGCATACAGGCAAACGGGCCGTGGCCTCATCAAGCGCGATCGACCGGTTGCACAAAAAGCTACACATGACCGGCCTTCATCATCATTTTGGCTCGCATATTTATTCGGGGCAGCAGGTTCCAAAAGGAAAGCCCGCACCGGATCTTTTTCTGTATACGGCACAACAGGTTGAACATTCTCCGGAGACGTGCTTCGTCATCGAGGATAGTGTCAACGGCGTCCGTGCCGGACGGGCCGCCGGCATGACCGTCTTTGGCTTTACCGGTGGCGGACACGCGGATGCCGGATTGCATGACCGGCTTAAGGACGCCGGAGCACACGACGTCTTTTCCACGTTTCGCGACTTATCGAACACGATACTCTAACGGACTTAGCTGACGATTATGGATTCTCAGACCACCGATCTTTTCTTCGCCATCGCGCAAATCGCAGGCATCTTTGTGGGCTTCGGCGCCCTGATCAGTTTCGCGCGCGACCGCCACACAAGCACCCATGAACTATTCATGATCCGCGCCGTGGTGACCGTCGGGCTGTTCATCCTGGTGGGCGCCATGTTGCCGCTTTTGCTTACCCTCTACGGAATTCCTGACGACATTTTGTGGCGGAGTGCCGGTGGCTTGCTCTTCGTGGCCAATTTGGGGTCGATCTATATTCAGTTCGCGCAAAGGGAAGTCCGGCAGTCATATAAGCAGGTCGCCCGCGCCAACCTGATGGGCGCCTCTTTCTTCTGGCTGGTTCTTGAAGGGGCAAGCCAAACATTGCTGATACTTCTCATTGTGGGTTTGTTCGCCTCCTTTGCGACCGCGTTCTATTTGACGGTTTTGATCCTCAACCTTTTCCAGGCCACCTATCTGCTGGCAGCCTTGGTTTACGGGAAGAAAGGTCCGGGATCGGAAGACGGTCCGTCGGAACCAGTCTAGATCGGGTCAATTGTCCCCAGCGCCATAATGGGACCGGAGGGTTGGCCGGACGCCGAGCCCCCTTGAGGTTCCATGCTGATCGCAAGGCTGCTCCCTTGAGTAATGGCGGATATATCCGCAGCGCTCAATACAAGGACGTTATCCACGAGAGGACGAAGAAGCCCCAGCGACCGGGGCGGGAACCCTTTCGGAATGAGCCAGAGCTCCATTACATTTTGACCATCACCAAGTTGCGGGCCACGGACCACGATCTCCCTGTGGCTTCGGTCAATCCGCACAAGAATTGACGGCGGCGTCTCCGCAGGGGCCAAGGCCGCTACATAGATATCCGGATGAACCACGCGATTCTGGACGGCAAACATGAGCAGGCCAAGCACGATGGCCAAGGAAGCCATCACACCCGAGGCAGCGCGCCAGAACCAGACGGAACGCAGAATGCGCGGGATCGACGTTCTCGTTGGACCGAACAAAGCCTCATTGACCGCCCGCTTCACGCGTTTCGGCGGCGCTGCGTCTGCAAGCGGCGCCGTAAGGCCCGCCAACCGTGCCTCCCACTCAGCAATCAGCATCGCGAATTCTTGTTCATACCGGGCACGCCGTTCGGCAGAGGCCCGGTCGGCGGGGGACAGCAGATTGAGCACAAACTCGCCAGCGGCGATCGTGTCTTCAGGCGTCACCTGGCGTGGATTATTCACCGGGATCACTCCGCAGGCGATGCACATTCGATGGGGGAGCGCTTACGCCGGCAAGACGGGTGAGCGCTTGACGCAACAGACTTCTAAGCGGCCCCAAGGGCATTCTTGTTTTTCGGGCAAGATCTTCATAAGGCCCGCCGCTGAAATAGGCGCGCCGGACCAGATCTTGGGTTCGGTCATCAAGATGGCCGAAACGGCGATAGAATGGGGGTGTTTCCGGTGAGATCGCCTCCATCTCCGCCAAGGTGGGCAACTCATCCGCAAGCGGATCGAATTCCTCCCCAACAGCTATCACATCTGGGCGCTGGCGCAACCAGTCAAACGCCGTGTTGCGGGCCAGCGTGATCAGCCACGGCATGGGGGGCCCACCCATATGGCGGAACTGATCGGCATTCTTCCAAATTTTGATGAAACTTGCCTGCAGCACATCTTCGGACGCTGCCCGGTTCCCGATGATTCTCAGGATCACCGCAGACAGTTTCGGACTGACACGGTCGTAGAGCAGGTTAAACGCGATCCGGTCACCATCTGCCACATGACTGAGTAAATCGGCCAAAGGCGTCTGAAGGGACGGCCCTTCCAAAGATGCCGCCATGCCTACACACTCCCACTCTTCTTAGTTTGAACGCTCACCATAGCGGTAGAGATGAACCCGTGGGGTTAAAAAATTACCACCTGTACAATTTTAAGAACGGCGCAACCGAAGACACTTGGCCCAACGCCGACTCAGCGTAATCTCAGCCATTCGATTTATTGACGGAAATGACGATGACAATTCTTGTGACGGGCAGTACGGGGCATTTGGGAGAGGCGATCATACGCACCCTTCGGGACCAAGGCCGTGACGCGGTCGGCTTGGACGTGCTGCCCTCCGGCTTCACCACCAAGGTGGGGTCAATCGCCGACCGGTCTTTCGTGCATGAGTGCATGAAAGGCATAGACACCGTCATCCATTCGGCCACGCTGCACAAGCCGCATGTGGCCACCCACAGCCGTCAAGATTTTGTGGATACCAACATCACCGGCACGCTCAATCTTCTGGAAGAAGCGGCCACCAACAAGGTTCGTGCCTTCGTTTTCACCAGCACCACAAGCGTTTTCGGCAATGCGCTGGTGCCGCCCCCGGATGCACCGGCGGCATGGATCACCGAGGATGTGACGCCAATCCCCAAGAACATTTATGGCGTCACCAAAACGGCCGCCGAAGATCTGTGCCAGTTGATGCACAAGAAAGAAGGCCTCCCTTGTTTGGTGCTGCGCACATCGCGCTTTTTCCCCGAGGAGGACGACAATAAGGAAAAACGTGAGGCATATGAGGACGACAACGCGAAATCGTCTGAGTTCTTGTTCCGGCGCGTGGATATTGGCGATGCGGTGGATGCCCATCTTCTGGCGGCCGAGCGCGCGTCGGAGATTGGGTTTGGCAAATATATCATCAGCGCCACCACGCCCTTCCGGCAGGAAGACCTGCCGGCGCTGCGGGCAGATGCCGCTGCGGTGACCGCAAGGCATGTACCGTCCTACGCGACAGAATATGACCGGCGCGGCTGGAAGATGTTCCCGAGCATCGACCGCGTCTATGTGAACGACAAGGCGCGGAACGAGCTTGGCTGGACGCCAAGAGTAGATTTTGAGCACGTCGTCGAGCGCCTTTCCGAAGGAGAAGGCTGGCGCAGCCCCATGGCCCAATTGGTAGGGTCGAAAGGCTATCACCAAGAGACCTTCGACGAAGGGCCCTACCCCGTCGATTAGCAGAATCTCATATTGAACCAGCCGACGCATCCCCGCGTAGAAAGTTTCAGATATGCCGGGAGGTGAAGTGGATGATTGAGTTCAAGCGATTTTTGATAGCGGTTTTGGCAGCATTGGCTTTGGCAGGCGGCCATTTTGCCCAGGCCCAGGCCAAAGAATTCTCATCCAGCTTTGAGGTGGATCTCCAGAAATACAAAGGCCTTTGGTACGACACCGCCCGCACGCCCAACCGTTTTCAGGACAATACAATCACAAAGGACGGCAAATCCTTCGGCGCCTGTCTCAATTCCACCGCGAACTACACGGTGACCAGCCCCAGCTCGATTGATGTGCTCAACCGCTGCACGCGCCGCGCCGAAGACGGCTCGCTCACCGAAGAGACCATCACCGGCATCGCGCTGGCGGATGGTGACCCGGCGAACCGGAAGCTCAAGATTGCCTTCGGAAACAGTGTCGCGCGGTTTTTCCAGCGCGCCTTCGTCAGCAGTGGCGGCTTCGACTATTGGATCTATTGTCTCGGAGCGGAAAACGAACAGGGCCTTTACGATTGGGCGGTGGTCAGCGGCGCCGATAAATCATTCATCTTTATACTGACGAGAGACCAGTTTATCTCCGATGAATTACGCGGCGAGATCCTCGCCTGCGCGGCCAAAGACGATCTTCCGGCTGACGAGCTGATTTTCACACAAGAGAAACTCTAACCATCATCGGGAATGTGTTTCACGCCTTCGGGGATGGCGACCCAACTGAGTTTGCGCATGGTCCAAACGTGGATGCGGGGCGCCATCATGTCCGTATTATCCAGCGTACCGGCTTTCAGGCTCAATCCCCATTCGCCACGGTGATAAATGCGCGACCCGCACCCGGGACAGAACGCACATTCCTTGATGCGTCCGCTGTCGGTTTTCCAGTCAAAGGTTTTTAACGTCCCCGACAACAGGCGAAACTGGGCCGGATCCAGCCCCATACTCATGCCAAAGGCACTGCCGCTTTGCTTCTGGCAGTCCAGGCAATGGCACACCGCAAGTTCTTCCGGCTCGCCAATGATTTCGTAGCGAATATGCCCGCACTGACAACCGCCGGTCATGTTTTCCGCCATTTTCGGTCCCCTTTGAGTGGCTTGACCCAACAAGTGTGGAAGTAGAAACTTGGACCTACAAGAACACAAGCTTTATGAGGGAAGAGAGATGAAGAAGATCCAATGGCTCATGGCGGGCTTCGCGCTGGCCTTCACGGTACAGAGTGCCCACGCCGAAGAAACGCCGCAAATCACCATGGGGAATGGCGACAAAAATTGGATCATCACCGATGGGGCGACCCGAACGGATGCCACATTCACTTTCCCGGAAGTACAAATCGACGGCAATGGCTGGCTTGTCATGCACCCGTTCGAGAACGGCAAACCCAACGGCAAAATCTATGTGGGCCATACCTATGTGGCGTCCGGCTCCAATAAGAATGTGGACATCACCGTCACCACGCAACCAAGCGCCGACGACATGTTCATTGTGATGCTGCATCGGGACGTGAATGAAAACAAAGAATTCGATTTCGTCTTTGTGGACGAAAATCACGTGGAAGACCGGGCCGTGTTCGAGGGGAACAAGATGATCGGCCACGCCTATCCGGCGCCATAACAAGAGAAATACCTCACCACCCCGCTCCCCCTTCCCAACCACCCAGTGCGATCTATTTCTTTAAGAAATAGTCGCACCTTTTCTTAATCGCGTTTCCGGACGGTGAACCGGTTCCCACTTCACCTGGAAACGCTTTTGGGTACCCTAGGGGTGGCTGGGACGGGGGAGTGGGACGGCAAAGTCAACCAATAAAATGGGGGGGAGAGATGGACGCGTTTCGCAGGATCGTATTGGTATTGGGCGCGCTCGGCGCGGGATATGTCAGCTACCGGGCCATGACATCGCCCGGAGATCTTCTGGACAGTTTCGATGTGCTGGCTCTCACCGCCGATGGGCGCAGCGCCATTCGCGGCCAATATGGAGGGTTCTATCTGGTTGTGGCGCTGACGCTGCTCGCTAGTCTCGTGCGGATATTGACTGTCCGTACAGGTCTCTTTCTGCTTCTAGTGACAGTCGGTGGCGTTCTCACCGGACGACTGTCCAGCCTGGCTCTTGAAGGCCAGCAGGTGTGGAACAATTATTCCACTGATGTGCAGACAATCATCATCGCGGAAGCCGTTCTGACGGTTCTGACACTCGCAGCGCTGATCGGCAGCAGATCAAGGTAGCCGCTGCCGACACTGTGAACTGCCTACAAAACCAGGCCGAGGAACGGCAGCCCCATCAAAGCTTCCGCCAAGGTGTAGGCCACAAACCCCAGGAATAAGACGGAGAACCCGTACACCGATGCGCGCGCCAGGGGACGGGGCAATGTGGCTGCCGCCGCCACACCAAAGGCTGGTATGAAATGCATGGCGTGGGATGCAAAGAAATGCGCGACCCGCAAATCACCCCCATCCTTTGCCCAGCCCATCAGCGGATAGGCTTCCGCGTCCGACAGGTTACCGCCAACGAAGTGGCCGGATTGCACGGTTTCGTATCCCATGGTCGCTGCCGTTCCCATGCCGGACATGTAGCCCGCCACGGCGACGGTGAGGAAAAACGTCAGAACCAATCCAATCGCAAGGGATTGGCGGATGACCGGGTCGAGACTGCTTTGCTCGTCCCGCCAAAAATGCCAGCCGTAAAACAAGGTTGGCGTAGTCAAGAACACCGCAAGGCCCCCCATAATGGGATACGCAAATGCCAGAAGCGGCGTTTCCATGTTGAAATGGGATTCCATACCGTTGGCAGCCGCACCCGCGATCCAAATCATCTCGATTGTTACCGCGGCAACAACAGCACCCGAGTAGATCTTGTAGGCTCGGCTTTCCGGCACACCCGTAGGCAAACACCGGGCAAACACCGCCAAGGTAAGAAGATAAACGAAAAGAGCGAGCTGAAACTTTAGCGGTTTGATCCAAACATTAATGCCCAACAATGTTCTATCGTCGATCAGAAGCGCGGCGAACATGGGGATCGACGTGACGGCCAAAACCACCGCAGCGGCCGTAAAGATCGGTTCCCGGCGGAAAAATCCCAGACCAGAAAACCGAAGGTCCGTAGGCTGATAGTCCGCCGTAAGAGCCATGGTCATAATCTTTTCTCCTGAATTTTCTGGTTAAGCAGCAGCGGCCGACCGGGTGGTCGAGCGCGCGGCGCGAAGTCCCAAGAACAGTAAGAAGCCCAGCGGCCCAAAAAGGAAGGTGAGGATCAGGCACGGGATGACGAGCAGATGCGGAATGCCTTCCCGCCTTGCCACACGCACTTCCCAGGCGCCGACGAATAGGTCGAACGCCAGAAAGTGGATCCACCCGGCAAACGCTGTTTCCCGCTGTGTGAACAGCATCATCACATCGGACAAGGTGCTGAAGCCGCCTTCCGCATTGGCCCAATAAACAAGGATGAGCGCCGTATACCCGACGGACAGAACCAGCGGGATCAATATGCCCGCAATGCCATCGGCCCATTTGGGGGCCAGGGGTGAAATCAACAGGACCGCCCAGCCAGCCAGCGCGGTCAAATTCGCCATTCTGAATAGTGTATCGATATCCATTGTCAGTTACCTGCTTGACCCGTCCCACTCCCCCTTCCCAGCCACCCCTGAGGGTACCCTATCGGGTGGCTGGGAAGGGGGAGTGGGACGGCTGAGAAATCCATTAAAGCGCCCCATCTTGACACTGTCAGGATAAACATAGGGCACATCTTGACAGTGTCAAGAATAAATTTTGACAGCGTCTAGATTGGGCGCTATTTGGGTTGCATGAGTAAGTCGACGACAAAACAAAAACGGGAATCTGCGGGCTCCGGCGCGAATACCTACCATCACGGCGATCTGCGGGCCGCGCTGTTGGATGCTGCCGAAGCCGTGCTGGAAGAAAATGGGATTGAAGGGTTTTCCCTACGCGCGGTTGCCAAGCGCGCAGGCGTCAGCCATGCGGCCCCGGCCCATCACTTCAAAGACGCAGCCGGATTGCTGACGGCACTGGCCACCGTCGGTTATGAAAAATTCATGGCGAGCCAAGATGCCCGGCAAGCGAAGGCGCAGGGCAGCGGCGACAACCTGATCGCCTCCGGCCTCGGCTATGTGGACTTCGCCCTCGCGCATCCAGCATTGTTCCGTCTGATGTTTTCATCCAACCGGACGGATTATCAAAACGAAGACCTGCTGCGTGTCTCCACCACCGCTTTCGATAGGCTGGTCGATGACGTCGCCGCGTTTCGCGGCAGCGATCCCCATACGGACGAAGAAGCCATGATCGATGTTATGGCCGCCTGGTCGCTGGTCCATGGATTGGCGGACCTTATCAATGCGGGCCGCCCCAGAATTCTTCTCGATATGCCGAAAGCAAAGCGCGAAAAGGTCATCAAAGCTATCATCGGACGACTGTATTAACTGCCTTTGGTTCCTTTAGAAAATAAGCCGGAAAATTGCCTTCGCTTCTTTAGCCGTGTTACGGCTTGCAGCACCAAACAATGAGGAGAACGTGGCCGTGTCACTTCCGAACGTCATCACCGTTGACAAGGCAGACAAAGAACGGGCGATTCAAACCGTGGCCCTCGGGTTTTCAACCGATCCCGTCCAGCGCTGGATTTGGCCCGACGCCGCTTCGTTCTTGGCCTCGAAGCCGCGCTTCATTGCCGCTTCGGCCGGACGGGGGTTTGATCATGGGTCCGCCTACGCCGTGGAAGACTTCAAGGCCGCCGCGCTGTGGCTGCCCCCGGGGGTAGAGACCGATGGCGATACCATGGGACAGATTGTGGCCACCACAGCCCGCCCTGAAATCCTGGAAGATCTGATCAATATCGGCGCAAGCCTTTCTGCGGCACACCCCAAAGAACCCCATTGGTATCTGAATTTCATCGCCTGCGACCCAAACTATCTGGGGCAGGGGCTGGGGTCTACCCTTATGAAACACGCGCTGAAGCGCATCGACGAAGAGGGTGCCGCCGCCTATTTGGAATCCTCCAACCCGCGCAACATGACCCTTTACGAACGGCACGGTTTCGAAACCGTCGCCGAAATACAGCATGGCAGCTCACCCCCGCTCTACCCGATGATTAGGCCAGCGCGCGGTTAGAGATAGATATTCTGAATACGGATTTCTCAGCTGAAACGAAAAAAGGGCGCCTTGCGGGGCGCCCCTTTGTGTAGTGATGCTCGGCACTTATGCCACCATAAGAGCGACATAGCCTGCAGGCGTTACGGTGACGGCAACCACGGTCAAGGTCGCCAATGCGCTGCTTGCAAAATAGGTGAGGCTTTTCATTGTCTTGTTCCTTTTCAGATATGGATTCTAATTGAGTTAAGCGGTCTCGGCGGCCACGGGCGGAAGCCCCATGGCAAGGCGCCCGGTAAAGTGTTGCTGCTTTTTCTCCGGCAACGGATGAAACTGTCCGCCATGGGCATCCCGCAGAAGACGCTCAAGCCCCGTCTTTCGAAACAGGCCCGTTCCGCCCGTCGCTTCCAAAGCTTTCTCTGACGTCGCGATCACCTCATTGGCGCAAAGCGTTTTGCGTGACAGGACTTTGCTTGCCAATTCTTCGCTTGGCGCAAATCCAAAGTCGTCGCACAGCTCGATCATGGAATCGCAAGCAAGCTGCGCGGCCGTTAAGCGGTTGATCATTTCGCCCAATAAGAAAGGCGTTGCAGGATCAGTGCTTTTCTTCTTTGCCCTGTCCGTCGCGATCTGCGCCGCGGCTTCGGCGACCCCCACATAGGTGGACATAACCAGCGGCATGGCCACGGTGACGATCACGGCGAATGCCATGTGGAAAGGTCCACGCGGACGCTTCATGCCGACCGCTTCTTCCGGCACGAACACATCCTCAAAGCGCATGGTTTGAGAACCTGTCGACCGCATGGTCATGGTCTGCCAGTCATCCATCATGGTGACCCCGTTTTGCTTCAGCGGCAGCGGAAAATGCAGTACCGATGGGCCATCTTCCGGACATTCATAGGCACATGAGGTGACGGCGATGTCGCCCACCGGCGAGCCGCTGCCAAAGGGCTTCACGGTTGAGATGCGGTAACCGCCATCCACTTTGACAGCCGTGCCGTTGGAGTCGAGCCAGTCATTGGCACCGGTGCTGACCAGAACCAATTCGCCGGCAGCGACCTTTTCCAACAGCGCCTTGCCCGGCTTGCCGTCTTGATGGTTCTTGCGGGCAGCACTCACCAGATGCTGGTGCATGGACACTGCAAGTGCCGTGGACGGACAATAATGGGCAAGCCCCCGCAGGAAGGCACACATGTCACGGTGGCTAACGCCGCCGCCGCCCAGATCTTCGGGTACCAGGGCCGAAAAGACCTTGTGCGATTTGAGCACTTCGTAATTGTCGAACACGAAGGTATCTTGCTGTTCCATGTCGGCGGACGATTTTGCAAATCCGGGACCGACTTGTTCCAAAACTTTTGTTAGATTGAGGGAAGAACTCATTTCCAGTCTCCTTTAGAACGGGCGCCGTGTTAGGCGCCGTCAACTCGCCTTCTTCAAGTCAGACTCTGTTTGCGTGCTTGGGGCATTTGCCATGGCATGCACATCGGCCGCTGTCAGCATTTGACCGCCAATGGCCCAATCGCCTTGTTCCACTTCTTGGATCCGCACCCAAGTCACCGGCCGCATGGCTTCGCCTTCCACGGCCACTATGGCATCAGTCACTTTTTCGATGATCTCTTGCTTCTGTTCGGTTGTGAAAACGTCTTTGATTACGTCTACGGTAACGAGTGGCATTTTGGTCTCTCCATTGTTTGGTGCCGGGAACCGCCCCGGCGTTGGACAAACAGATAAGCGCCACCGTCCGATCCCTAAAGTTCAGGGATTGAAGCAACCCACTACACATTTTAAAGTAAGCAACTTCACGATTTGAAGTATCGCTTGAAACGGCAGATTTTGGGGAGTTTTCGGATGCGATACGGCCAATTTTGTCCCATTGCCAAGGCCAACGAGATCCTTGGCGAGAAATGGACGATCCTCATCATCCGCGAATTTCTGATGGGCGCGCGGCGCTTTAACGAGCTGCAGCGCGGCCTTGGGTTGATTTCGCCGGCTCTGCTCACCAGCCGCCTCAAGACCTTGGAAGAACAGGGGCTCATTGTCCGGCGCAAGATCACCGGCCAAAAAGGGTACGAGTACTTTCCCACCGAAGCTTGCGAACAATTACTGCCGGTGCTTGTCGCCATGGGAGAATGGGGATTGTGCTGGGCCAAGCAAAATTTGCTGGACGAAGATTTCGACGTGGATTTCCTGATGCTCTATCTGGAGCGCAGTGTAGATCCCGAAAAACTTGTGGGCGACGAGACCGTGATCCGTTTCGAGTTCACGGATCTTGAAAATCAAAACGTCTTCTGGCTGTTGGTGCAGGAAAAGAAAGTGGATTTGTGCGTGAAAGATCCCGGCAAGGATGTGGATATTTTCTTTACCGGAACCGTCCGTACCATGACGGATGTGTGGATGGGCGACAGAACCTACAAAGAAGCCATCAAATCAGGCGACCTCTATGTGCATGGGCCGGAAGCGCTAACCCGGAACATTTCCTCATGGCTCAAGCCAAGCATATTTGGTGATTCCCCGCGCACACCGCAGCCCGTCACAATTGAGGGATAGACCGGCGATACTGTTAGGGCCATGAGCAATAACGCTCATCCTTCGGAGGGATGAAATGACGCTGACACGCCAAGCCATCGCCATTCTGCTCGTTTCTTTGACACTGAGCTGCGGCCCCTCTGAAAACGCCACTGTCGAGATAGAACGTATTGCCCGCCCCGGCTTTGCATCGGTGAATTCATGGCTTCTCACATCCAGCAATGGTTCGGTCTTGATCGACACCCAGCGCGTTCTATCGGCGGGCAGGGAAGCCGTGAAGGTCATCGAGACCAGCGGCAAACCGCTGCTTGCCGTCATCATTACACATCCGCACCCAGATCATTTTGGCGGCTTGGCCGCTGTCGTAGAGGCCTATCCCGATGTTCCGGTCTATGCTTCGGCCACCACAACCGACATCATTCGCACGGACTCCAATGGGTACCAGGCCGCCACGCGCCAGGCCGTGCCGGACGATACACCCGGCACGTTCGCAGTTCCTACCCAGACATTCGAACACGGCGAGACACTCACCTTCGGATCGATCGAAGTTACCGTGGATGAGATTGGCGCCGGCGAGAGCGAAACAATGACCATGCTTTACGCGCCAGGGCAGAACGCTCTGTTTACAGGGGACTTGATCGCAAACGAGATGACGGGCTTTGTGTTGGAGGGCAGGTCGGCGGCATGGCTTGAGCAGATCCGCCGCGTCACCGATGACTATGGTGATAGGGAGCCAACGATCTATCCAGGCCATGGCGTGTCCGGCCCTTTCTCGGCACTGTTGGATCAACAGGCACAATGGCTGGAAGATTTGCGCGCGCTGGTGTCGATGGCATTGGAGAAGGGCCCGCTAACCGATGCCGCTGTGGCGATGATCGAAGCCGAGTTGAATGCGCGCTACCCGGATTATCCGATGGTGGCCGAAATCCCCCCTCTCCTATCCCTTAACATCCAGGCTGTGGCGGCGGAGATGACAGCAGAGATTGGGGGCCAGTTGTCCGAATGAGACGGTTGATCTGAGATGGTCTGCTCCCATTTTGCGGAACTGAACTAAATCAACCACCAAAGTTTTCTTCAGGAGATCTTCCAACCTATGGAAATGCCCACCGTCAGCACCGCCACAGTTGAAGACCGCGAACGGGTCTTTCAAACCATCACCCTCGGCTTTTCTTCAGACCCAGTTTCAAGATGGATTTGGCCCGAAGCGGATTCCTATCTCACGAATATGCGGAAGTTCGTCGAAGCCTTCGGCGGCCGGGCCTTCGACCACGAGTCCGCTTATTTCGCGAATGACTGCAACGCCGCCGCTTTATGGCTGCCACCCGGCACGGACCCTGATGGCGAGACCATGGAACAAATCATGTCGGAAAGCGTGCGGGAGGAAATCGCCGAAGAAGTGGGGGAATTTCTTGCGGGGATGGACCGGTTCCACCCTCATGATGAGCCCTGCTGGTATCTGCCTATGATCGCAGCAGACCCAGCCTTTCTTGGCCAAGGTCTTGGCGCCGCCCTGATGAAACACGCACTGCAGCGCTGCGATGAAGACGGTCTGATGGCTTATTTGGAATCGTCCAACCCGCGTAATATTTCACTCTATCAGCGGCATGGATTTGACGTCATTGGCGAGATTCAAGTTGGAAGCTCGCCAATTATGACGCCCATGATTCGACCGGCGCGAAGATAGAACCTTCGCTTATGGCAGATTAAATCCGTTGAGAATATCGCCGGCGCCCGTCCCTTGGCCTTGCGAGAAGCCCGCCGCATCGCCGATGGAACCAAAATCGCCGGTGCTGATGGATGAAGAGATCTCACCGGTGAAGGCGCTGTATTCACTAGTCGGGGAGGGACCGTCCGCACCGAACAGACCTTCATTGGTGGTCTTGGCCACGTCGACTTTGTAGGAATTGGCAATCGCGCCCGGACCGGTCATCGAAAGCAACCCGTCGTCCAGAAGCATGCCGCCGTCTAAACCGATGGATTCCGCACTGGATTGGCCACCGCCATTGACGCCAAGAATGGTGATGTTGTTGCCGTTTTCCGGCGAAGGATCATTGACGGCCTGCTTGGGCACATCTTCCAGCTCAACGGAAAGGGAATTTGGCGGCGGTGCGTCCGGATCGCCTTCTTCCACCTTGTCATAAGCGATATTGCCGTCTTGCAACAGCGAGACCGTGCCTTGCTCGCTTTCGAAGGACAGAACATCTTGCGCAAGAGCTGGCACCGCAAAAAATGCGGGCACAGTCGCGGCCAGCAACCACAAGGAAGCGCGCATGCGCATGGCAGCCTCTCAGTCTTTGCGAATCCCAAACTGGTTTAGTGATACCGCAAGATCATGGTTAATGAAACGAAAACAGAGCGGGCAGCGTGCAAACCCACCAAAAACTGCGCAACATGATTAACAGCCGGCGGTCAACAGAGACGAGCCGATCAATCGTCAAACCCCAGAAACGTCGCGGCTTCGTCCACCGGTTTGCGGTGCGAGACAACTGCATTGGCAGGAAAGCTGTCATCCGGGAAGCCCATGGCCACGCAGATCATGATCACTTGATCGTCCGGAATCTGAGCATGTTCGCGCACCACAGGTGACTGCATGATGCCCTGACTGTTGATCACACAGCCAAGCCCCCGCGACCACGCCGCATTCACAAGAGCATTCGTCACCGCCCCGCAATCAAATGGCGCAATGTCATTGCCGTGGAGCACCCGGTCATAGGTCACGACCACGGAGACCGGCGCATCGAATTGGCGGAACCCGCGCAGTACCCAATCCTGCCGCGCGGCTTTATCGTGCCGCTCTATGCCCATCACCGCGAAAAGCTGTTTGGCGATTTCAATCTGCCGTTCCCGGTGCGCGCCCTCGTAAGGGCCATGGGTACGGAATTCCCGGCTGTCCGGCACACCGGCCAGATTGCGCTCTACGTTTCCGGCGCGGATACGGTCCAGCACCTCGCCCGCCACCACATAAAAGTTCCACGGTTGTGTGTTCATCGACGACGGCGCACGCATGGCCATCTCGATAACCTCTTTGGCCAGAGATTTCGGGACGGGCTTCTTTTGGAACCCCCGGGCGCTGCGCCGCCCTAAAACAACTTCGTCATAATTCACAGGTAAATCTCCAGGAAAGCCGTCAAAAACAGCTTTCCTACATGGTTTCGGCTGATCTTCCAACTTTGCCCGGCACCGATGCCCCCCCGTGGTAGACGTGCCCTTGCGTATCTCCACACAACCGGGGTGTAATGTCAGCAGCGCCTATGATGGCGCACCCCGAAGGGAGATCTGTGGATGGAGCCGGCAAAGGTATTCGCGAAAATTCAGGACTTCCTCAGGCTCGAAGCGTCTGCCGGTATCATATTGATGTTCGCAGCGGTGCTGGCGCTGATCGCGAACAACACGTTGCTGGCACCGCTTTACGACGCCTTGCTGTCGACGCCGATGGTGATAAGGATCGGCGCCTTTGAAATAGCAAAGCCCCTTCTGCTCTGGATCAATGACGGCCTGATGGCCGTTTTTTTCTTTCTGGTCGGCCTGGAGATTAAACGGGAGATCATTCACGGCGAACTTTCCAGCTACGAGAAGGCGTCGCTGCCGGTTTTTGCGGCCATCGGTGGCATGGCCGTTCCGGCGGCGATTTATGCCTGGATCAACTGGGGGAACCCGGACACAATTTCGGGCTGGGCGATCCCGGCGGCCACGGACATTGCCTTCGCACTGGGTATCTTGGCGCTGCTGGGGAGCCGGGTGCCGATTTCCCTAAAGGTCTTCTTGCTGGCGGTCGCCATCATCGATGACCTGGGCGCCATTCTGATCATCGCATTGTTCTACACGGGCGATTTGTCGACCGCGGCCATCGTTTTCGCAGCGGCGGGTTTCGTTGTCCTGATGACGTTAAACCTCTATGGGGTCAAATCGATCGCCCCCTACGTAGTCATCGGCATCGTGGTCTGGGCGGCCGTGCTGAAATCCGGTGTGCATGCCACACTGGCCGGTGTGCTCATTGCACTGACCATTCCTTTGCAGGGACACAACGCGGACGAACAATCACCTCTGCACAAGCTCGAACATGATTTGCATCCCTGGGTCGCCTATCTGGTGTTGCCGCTGTTTGCTTTCGCCAATGCCGGTGTGTCGTTTGCGGGCCTGTCTTTGTCGTCCCTTTTTTCAGAGATAACTCTCGGCATCGCGTTGGGCCTATTTGTGGGTAAGCAGGTGGGCGTGCTGGCGTTTTCCGCTCTGGCCGTCGCCGTGAAACTCGCCCGTCTGCCGGAGGGGGTGAGCTGGGCTCAGATCTACGGCGCCGCATGCTTGACGGGGGTCGGTTTCACCATGAGCCTTTTCATCGGCACGCTCGCCTTCGATACGGCCGACGTCCTGAACGAGGTGCGATTGGGTGTTTTAGCAGGATCGATCCTATCCGGCGTCGTGGGATACGCGGTAATCCGCGCCTCCCTATCGTCCCGCCCGGCTCCAAGCGCCGCAGAGTAAACCGCTGAAAAAGTCACTTGAACCATGGAGAGCTAAGACCATGACGTTTTCAGTAACTGCCCAGAGCGACGAATGAGCGGAACTTTCGTCGCCTGAACTGTGTATTGGATGGTGTCTATCGATCAGTGCAGCCACATTCGACAAATTCCTCCGCGTCAGTTTCAATTCAGTGCATCCGCTTTGGATCAAACATGAACGAATGTCTGGCGCGGACTCCACTCCCCAAAAGAGGAATCAAGCCAATTCGGCGACCGTAATGGCAGCAGATTGCAACTCTTTGACCTGCCCCACACGCTCACTCGCATAGAGAGCCACTACATCTATAAGTTCTTCAGGCATCTCGGGAGTGAGGGAGCTTGGGGTATACATGGGAAACTTGAGCGATTGTCTCGCGGTCATTGCCGCACCGCCATCCGAACTAGCGATTTTAGATGCAGCGCGTGTGAAAGCATGGAGAGCGGAGAGCCAACTCGGTTCTTTTCCATTCGGCTGACACCATTTCATAACGGCCGCGTTTACCAAGACACGATGTGGATCACGCCAGCCCACTCCAAACAATTTCGTAACAACGGTTTCTGTTCCGTCGATTAAACGCTGTTTGTAAGCTGCGTGCGCGGCAGCTTCCGGCGAAGCCAAAAATCTTGTCCCTGCGCACACGGCGTCTGCGCCTAAGGCACGGCAAGCATCCGCACTGTTTCTGTCGAATACTCCACCTGCGCCGCTCACAAACTTATCCGGGTAGGCTTCTTTTACACGGGGCAATAAGTCCGACAGAGGCGTGGTGCCGCGAACATGACCGCCTGCTTCGATGCCCTGCACAATGACCCCGTCTACCCCCGCCGCAAACACGCGTCGTGCTTCTGCCAAGCTTCCAATTTGAAAGAGCACGGTTTTTCCGGCTTCTTTGAGCGAGGAGATTATTTTCTGATCAAAGCCGTAGAACAGAGATACAATCGGAACGTCGCTCGCTAAACAGGCTTCGACGTGCGACCTCTCTATAATCGGCAGCAACAGATTCGCTGCAAAGGTGGTGTCACCAAGGCGCTCGCGCACTTGTTTCAATTCGGCGCTAAACATTTTGGCGGGCAGATAACTCAGGGTTCCTAATCCACCGGCTTCGGAGACAGCAACGACAAGATCGTGACGCGCAACTGTTCCCATCGCGCCTTGAAGCACGGGCTTCTCTATCGAAAGGAAATCGCATGCGTCCATGGCTCCTGCTCCCCCGAACTACCGGCGCAAGTTCGTTATCATGTTTCTCTGCATATGTCCGTCGCGACGCCGAAGGCGTGGGATTATAATGGGTGCAGCTGCACGGGCACGTTGGCGATGCCGCGGATGAAGTTATTGGGCAGGCGTTCCACCTCGCCCACCACTTCCACATTGCTAAAGCGCTTCATGATTTCTTCCCACAGCACCCGCAATTGCATTTCCGCCAAGCGATTGCCCATGCAGCGGTGAACACCAAAGCCAAACGCCACGTGATGGCGGGCATTGGGGCGGTCGATGATCAACCGGTCCGCATCGGGAAAGACCGTTTCATCCCGATTGCCGGACAGATACCACATCACCACTTTGTCGCCTTCGCGGATCGTCTTGCCGCCCAGTTCCACATCACGCAGAGCCGTGCGCCGCATATGAATGACGGGCGTTTGGAACCGGATCATTTCCGACACCATATTCGGGATCAGGGACGGATCCTTGCGCAGCTTGTCATATTCTTCCGGATACTGATTAAGACCGACCACCCCGCCGCTAATGCTGTTACGCGTGGTATCGTTGCCGCCGACGATCAACAGTAGGATATTGCCGATAAACAGAGCCGGGTTTTCATTCATGTTCTTGGTCTCTTCACCATGGGCCAACATGGAGATGAGATCGAATCTGGGTTCCGCCGCCGCGCGTTCGCCCCAAAGCTGGTAGAATTCAGCAGCGCATTGCATCAGCTCACTGCGCCGGTAATCCATATCCACTTCCTGGCCGGTGGTCTCTTCCACAGCGGTCGTCAGATCCGACCAATGGATCAGCTTGCGGCGTTGGTCATACGGAAAATCGAACAGGGTCGCCAGCATTCTGGCGGTGAGTTCCACAGACACTTTATCGACCCAGTTGAACGTTTCGCCCACCGGCAAATGGTCGAGAATGTCCGCCGCACGCTCGCGGATGAGTGGCTCCAAATTCATCAAATTGCGCGGTTCCACAGAGGGCGAGACGGTTTTGCGCTGTTTGCTGTGATCAGGTTCGTCCATCGAAATGAAATTCTCCAGACGGTCCCGGTCGTCCATATCGTTCTCATCGAAATCGACGATGGAAATTCCTTGGGCGGACGAAAAATCTTTGTGGTTGATGTCCACCGCCATCACATGCTCGTGGCTGGTCACCGACCAATAGCGCCCATTGGCACTATCTTCGGTGAGATGCACCGGGTCTTCCGCCCGCAGGCGCGCAAACCAAGGTTGCCAGGTGTCATGCTGATAGATGGATGCTTCGCTCACATCGATCTGATCGAGCGGTACGCTGCTCACTTCGCTCACAGGCTTGGTCATCACGTTCATGGGATCCTCCAGCTTCACGAATATGACGTTAGCGTCAAGTTTACCGGAAGAAAGGTCCTGTGTCGCGCAAATGATTGTCGCAACGCGTAATCCCGCGGTTGCAGTCCTAGCTCTGCTTTCTTTTGAAGAGATACCCGACGTAAAGAGCCGCCATGCGCATCACCGCCGACATGCCGGAGAAGGATTGGCCGGGATTCTTTATCTCAACCCTGCCGTTCGGACCTTCCAGGGTCAGCCCCATCATGGACGGCCCTTTGGCGACCGTCACATCAATGCCCAACTGGCGGTAGACCGCATTCATCGCATCGGCTTGCGGATGACTCAGTTCGAAGCCGGCTATTCGGGTACGCTGATCCTTGTCGCCATACTGCCCCGGGTGAATCCACTCGATCACACATGCCCGTTGGCTTTCAAAGCCGGGCCCCAAGATGCCCCTCTTGTAGGCAACACGGCGGCCATCTCGCTCGTGATCAATGGCCTCAATCCGTTCCAGCGCCGCCCCCGCAGCCGCCGCACGAGAAGCGAAGGCATCGAAATTATCCGTGGCCACATACCAAAAGAGGAGCTGGGGCTCGTCGAAGGTTGAGATCATCTGTTTGATCGGGTTGAACCCTTTGTGCGCGGTGTTGGGACCAAGCAATTCGACAAAACTGTCGTCACTCACCGCAAGCGCACCCGACCAATACCACTGACCGGGCTCAGGTTCTGTAAGGAAGGGTTCGGCCCCGATTTTGTCGCGAAACCAATCGACTGCCGCTTCCGTATCGGGTGCGGCAATCGCGATATGATCTATGGGAAACCCATGGCTTCGCGGCAATACGGTGCCTGTCATTCAACCTCTCTTTGGATTACGACCCGAACTGATAGGTGGCCGACAATCTTACACTGCGGCCGGGCTGGCGGATCACCGCCGGGAAGATCGAGTATTCCGCATCGTTCAAATTATCCAAATTCAACGCGAATGTCGCGCCTTCAAGCGCCCCGTCGCTAGGAGACCAAACACCATAAAGATCGACGGTCTGATAGCCGACGCCCGCGTCTACACCCGCCGGAACATCCGTCCGGTCAAAAGCAGCAACCACTTTGACACCGGTTCGTACATCCAGGCTCGGCCAGCGCCATTCTGCCCGTGATGCAATCCGGTTTTGAAGGATTGATCCCAGCCCTTCGCCGGTCTCATCGTTTTCCGCATTCACCACATGGCCGCTGATGGAAAGCGTCAAGCGCTCTGTGGTGTAGCTCGCCTCGCCTTCAAAACCATCAAACGTGGCATCCACATTTTCATTGATGGTTTGTCCCGGAAACACCAGCGGACCGAACGGTGGCGTGAAAGTTGGCGGACCGCTGATAAAAATGACCTGTTGGTCGATGAAGTCATCCACCTCGGCATGGAAGTAGCCACCGGATACTTGAATGGAATCCCCATCGAAGAAGACCCCTTGCTGCCGGAAACGTGCCCCCGCTTCGAACGAGGTCGAGTTTTCCGGCAGCAAGTCTGGGTTGGGGACGAATTCATTGATCACAATCTGACCCGGGTCAAGGGCAGCAGTGAAGTGTGTTCCATCGACGAACAATTCCGTCAGGCTTGGCGCCCGGAAGGCTTCAGCCCAGGATCCCCAAATGTAGATGCCCTCTGCGGGGTTGATGCCCACAGAAACACGCGGGCTCACCTCGTCTTCGCTGCGGTTGCCAACGCCGGTCTCGGAATCCAATTCGAAATGGTCGAAGCGGACGCCCGGGATGATATCGATCAGCCCGTCAAACAGACCGATCTCCGCCTGGGCATAGCCTGCCGCGAAGAAACGTTCCGCATCCGGAAACTGTTCCCGGTCGGCACCGTCTCGCGTCCCGCTTTGCTGATCTTCAAAGATTTCCGCGCCGACGGTCAAATTGACTGCCACACCATTGGCGTCGAACAGTTTCGCTGTGTTTTTAAGGTCGATGCCCCAACTGAAGAAATCGGATTCGTCAAATCGTGCGTCGATGAAGCGGTCTTCTTGGACGTTTACGTCAGTGACATAACCAACCAAGTTGAAGTCGATCCAATCATTGTCTTTCGGTGCAAACGTATAGGACAGGCGCCCATCCAATGCCCGCGTGTCGCGGTCTACAACCGTCGACGAACTCGACACGGCATCCGCTGCCGTCGGATTGTCGCCATTGCTTTGGAAGGCATCAAAAAACAATTCGACCCTCTGGGCATCGTCGATTTGGTAGCCCAGTTTGAACAAACCGTTCAGTGTACGGTCTTGTGAGTCCAGAATTCGGTCGCCGTTACCATCCTCCAGGTCTTCCGTAATCTCGCGAAACAGAACCTGTCCCAACAGATCGAAATTGCCATGGATTCCAAATGCGGTCGCACTGGCCAATGGCTCAACGCCATTGGTCTGGAAACCGGCTTTAAGACGAACGCCGAAACTTTCTCCGGGACGCAGAAGATCTTTCGCATCGACGGTTTCCACGTCGATCGCACCGCCTAAGGCGCCGGACCCGTAGAGAGTTGAGGCAGCACCACGCAACACTTCAATGCGTTTTACCAAATCCGGGTCGATCAAAAAGCGGCCCCTGTGTGCCAGGTCGAAGTTTCGCCGGGCACCATCGACCCGAAGGATAACTTGCGTATCGCTAAACCCCCGGATGGAGGGTTCCTCCGCGATACGGCGCGCGCCCCCCTGGATCTCCACACCCGGCACTTGCTCGAACAGTTCCTGGAAGCCAAGAGGTTGCTGAATTTGAATGTCATCTCTGGACACCACATCCACGGACAATGGCGTCTGAAATAAAGGACGCTCTGTCCGCGTGCCCACAATCACCAGCTCATCCAAATTCTCGGCTTGCACGGCTTGACCGCCCCCAAATGCCGTCATACCTGCAGCCGCCATCAAAACAGCTCGACTTACCTGAGAAATACGCATCGGTTTTTACCCCCACAAATGGCCCCATCGCACGCAAATAATGCGAATGACTCTGAATAGCAGTTGCACGTTGGGTTTGTTCATGGCAAGAGAATGAAGCGTTGTCAATTTATTTGCGACTGATTCTCATTATTATTCTTGGAACGAGATATGCGAACTTTGCGTTTTTTGGCTTTATTTATGGGTTTAACCCTGGCCGCCTGTGCCAACGCGCCACAGACGGGCTCAGCCGGTAAGGCCGGTTCATTCGAACAGGACCGCGAGGCCATCCTGGCCATGGCGGGCGATTACGCCGTCACGTTCGACTTCACCGAGACGGTGCCTTTTGTGGATGGCTACAAGCTCAAAAAACCTTACATCACCGGCGGCGACGAGGTAGTACGTGTCATCGCGGATGACGGCACATTCATCAGCCTACAGCATATTCTTGTGGTGGGTGGTGATGACAAATTTCCTGTGAAGCACTGGCGCCAGGACTGGATCTACGAGCCGGAGTTCGTGTTCGAGTTCGTCGGTAAAAATAAATGGCGCAAGCGCGCCCTATCGCCTTCCGAACGGCAAGGCAAATGGGCTCAGCTTGTTTATCAGGTGGATGACGGTCCGCGCTATGCGGGCGTCGCCTCATGGCATCATGAGAACGGCGTATCGGCCTGGACATCTCCTGCAAGTTTACGTCCGCTGCCAAGACGCGATGCCACGAAGCGCGATGACTATGACGCCATCTTGGCTGTGAACCGTCATGCGATCACGCCGGCCGGCTGGGTGCATGAACAAGACAATTCGAAACTCATCTTAACCGGTGGCCCACAGATTCTCGTTCGTGAAGTGGCCGTCAACACGTATTCGAAATCGGACGATTTCGACATTGCCATCGCCGATGACTATTGGGCGGCCACGAAGGATTTTTGGGCCAATGTGCGTGATGTTTGGACCGAACTGGAAAGGGAATACGCATCCTTCGCGCTCACCATCCAGGGTGAGCCGGAAGAGCTTTATAACCAGTTGCTGGAAATTGCCGGAGACGTTCAGAAAGGCAAGGTAAGCGTTGCGGACGCCTCGTCCAAAGCGAAAGAGATCATCGGCGATTACACGGTGACGGAAAACAGCCTCGCGGAGGCCATACCGGGCAAATCCGGCGTTCAAACAGCCCTGCAAAGCGCAAAGGATCAGCCAAAACGCTAGAGCCGTTTTGGTTTTGATTGAAACTCAAAACGGCTCCAGACTCTTTGTTTTGCGCGTTTCCGGACGGTGAACCGGATTCCACTTCACCTGGAAACGCTATAGGGCCGTTTCATAATCAAATTGTGGAACGGTTCAACGTCTGCAAACGCGTAAAAACAAAGGCTTAGGGCACTTTTACGGTTCAAGGAAAACCAAAAGTGCCCTTGAGCGTTGGAACCGCCGATCTCCTACAGCCGCCGGCCTATGGCACCACAGGAAAAGTCCGATATCTGACGGTTTGACAGGGCACCAATGGATTGGCGCGGCAGGTAATATCGTCAAGCAACCTTGGCAGTGTTTTCTTTCGCCGGAAGATGTTTCACGATTGTCTCCACGAGCTCTTTGAAGACTATCGGTTTTGCAACGCACGCTGAAGCACCCGCTTGCAGATATGTATCTGTTTGACTGGACAGTGTGTTTGCCGTGGTCACGATAATTGGGATATCCCAGTATGACGCGTTTGAAGCGCGGATGTGCTTTATCGCATCCATGCCGTTCATCACCGGCATATGGATGTCCATTAAAACCAAATCGAATGGCTGCAAATCCAGTTGTTCGATTGCTTCGGCCCCGTTTTCCACGGCAACAATTTCAAGCCCCTCCCAAACATCAAGCGCAGTTGTGATGACTTCCCGGTTGACCGGATTATCTTCCGCAATCAGAATTTTGATTTCGGCCTGATCGAGCGCACCGCCCTCAGACGCCGGATCCTCAGCAAGCGGTTGGGTCTGATCCTTTGCCGGCGGCGCCAATTCGATGCCATCCTCTGCCAAGGGCAAGGTGAACCAGAAGGAGGCGCCGCTGCCTTCGTTGCTGTCGACACCAATTTCTCCTCCCATCAAGCCGATCAGTTCCTTTGAGATTGCAAGACCCAGCCCAGTACCGCCATGCCGGCGCGTGGCCGATCCATCGGCCTGAACGAACCGCTCGAATATTGTCTTCTGCTGATCAAGCGGAATACCAGAACCGGAGTCGGTTACCACGAAGCGGAACGACCCTCTCGACTCTCGCTGGACGGAGATGTCGACAAAGCCATGATCCGTAAACTTGACGGCGTTTCCTGCCAAGTTAGTCAAGACTTGCTGGATGCATTTACTGTCGCCAATCATCGCGGCCGGCCCTTCGAAGGCACGTTTCACCGACAATGCAAGACCTTTTTGAACGGCAATTCCGACAACGGAATCTCTGACCTGCGCCAACAACTCGTCCAAGTCAAAGACGGCATCATTAACCTGCATCAGGCCCGCCTCGATCTTGGAAACATCGAGCACATCATTGATCACCGCGAGAAGCGCGTTACTCGACGATCTGATTGTGCGCGCATATCTTTGTTGTGTTTCGTCAAGCGAAGTGCGCTCAAGCAATTGAAGCATTCCCAGAACTCCATTCAAGGGCGTCCGTATTTCGTGACTCATGTTGGCCAGGAACTGGCTTTTAAGCTCATTGGCAGTCTCCGCCTCTTGCCTGCGGCTTTCCAGTTCTTCCGCATAGATCACCCGATCGGTAATGTCGTGGCGAATTGACACGTATTGTTGCGGCCTGCCGGAAAGATCGCAAATCGGTATGATGACTGTATCAACCCAATATAGCTGTCCATCCTTTGCCCGATTGCAGACTTCAGCATTCCAGGGCTCTCCTCTGGCAATCGTCCGCCACATGTCCACGAAGAACTCCTTCGGATGATGCGAGGAATTCAGTATACGGTGGTTCTGACCAAGCAATTCCTCGCGCGCATACCCACTGACTTCACAAAACTTGTCGTTGACAAAAGTGATCTTGCCGCGGGCGTCCGTCATTGCAACGATCGCTTTTTGATCGAGTGCGGATTGATAAGCACGAAGGTCCGACAATGCTTGGTCAGCCTTCTCCAGCGCGCGGGCTAGAGACTCGCGCTCCTCCTTTTGCTGCGTAACATCTTGGATCGCACCAATGACCTTGGCGGGAACGCCATTCTTACACACACGGTGACCAGCAACACGCACCCATATCTCTCTGCTTAACGCCGTCGTCAGCGGCAGCTCAATGTCAAAAGACGTCCCTGATCGGATACAATCGTTGAGGGCATCTTCAATTTTCTGGCGCGCTTTGGGAGCGTAAAACCCAATCGCCTCTTCGAAAGTCGGCCGGAAATCCGACGCAACTTCGTGAACGGCGCGCATCTGATCGGTCCAGACCGGACGCATAGTAGCCAGATCGAGTTCCCAGCCGCCCACTTGGGCAACCTCGGCCATCCGTGTCAGGAGCGCGCGGCCGTGTTCGATTTGATTGGCATGAGCGCCGGTTTGGTATGTCAAAGTCGCAGACGCGATCAGGACGAGACAAATAGCACCGATCACCAGAAGCGTAGCAGCCAGGCTGACTTCTGCATCGCCGAACGGCGAGTCGACCACAAGGCCGTGGCTGTCAGCCACCTGCAGGCCAATCACGCATAACACTGCCACGACGCCCCACCAAATGGTCGCCCGTTGCCCCAAGAAACAGGCCGCCGCAGCCGGTACCACGATCAACAGCGGGGCCGCGTACCCATCGGCTCCGCCATTTTTGGTGGCAACAAGCGTGGAAGCTGCAACTAGAACCAACAAAAAAAGGTTTGCGGGCGAGACAATCGACTTTGTGAACCACGCCCAGACGCCAAGTGCAGCAAAACCGAACGAAGCCGCAAGTCCAATGATCATCCCACTTCTAACCGCACCGAAGAGGGAGAAGACAAGCATGACATAGACCAAAAATATCACACCGAATCCAAAGGCAGCAGAGACGAAAGCAAGACGCTTCAAACTGAACCCAGGGCCGTCCATAGCTTCGGCCGGAACTAGGGAACTGACAATGACATCTGACATGGGAGCCACTGATCCAAGCTAACAAAGAAGATCAGTATACTGCTATAATATTAATTACTCATTGCACTGCCGATCTACGCGCATGTCGTGTGACACACTCTCTGCAAACGCGAAATGTACGGGGAAGCGCGCGAACAAATACACGCAAACGTCTCCCCACGGATAGATCGACTCAACCATTCAATGCACTTACGGCATCCGCCAACATGCCATTGATCTCCCCAAAGCTCATGGCGCCGGTTGCAAATGTAAAAGTACCCGCGGTCTTCATTTCCTGAGCTGCGGTCATCGCCACCGTAAACGCCTTCCGAAACAAGGCGGATCCCACACTGACACGGCGCACCCCAAGTTCCGCGAGTTCAGAGAGGGGGAATTGCGTTCCGGGCAAACCAACGACCACGTTGACGGGAAGATCGACAGAACTAACCACTGCCGCGATTTGATCCCGCTGCGTCAACCCTGGCGCGTAGAGCACATCGGCGCCCGCCTCTTGATACGCTTGCAGCCTTTTGATTGTGTCGTCGAGATCAGGCCGTCCGTATAGAAAGTTTTCCGAGCGGGCCGTCATCATGAACTTGAACGGCAGAGACCGCGCCGCCTCCACCGCGGCCCGCACACGATCCACCGCTTCCTCGAATTCATACACAGGCTGCTCGGCGGCAATCTTGGCATCTTCCACGGAACCGCCCACCAAGCCCGCTTTCGCGGCCAAACGGATCGTTTGCGCAACACCTTCGGCATCTTTGCCGTAACCATCTTCCAAATCGGCGCTGATGGGCACGGGAACTGCATCCGTCAATTCGCGCACATGCTGCAAGACATCTTCGCGGCTGAGCGTTCCTTCGGGCCGGCCTTGTGAAAACACAAACCCGGCGCTGGTTGTCGCCAGCGCTTCAAACCCTTGGGCCACCAGCATACGCGCCGACCCCACATCCCAGGGATTGGGAATGATGAAAGGGTCCGGCCCTTTGTGAAGTCTTACAAATGCATCCGCTTTTTCCTGCTGACTGGCCATAACTGCTCCTCACACGCGCCAAGAGAATAGAACAAAACAAGAACATATAGTTTGGTGTGAGGCGTGTCAAAGCATGGTTTCAGCAAAAAATGCTTCGAGGGCGGACGAACTATCGAGAACGCTACTCCGATGGAACAATCAAGTTGATCGTCTTCTGATCGCCGGGCTGAAGCACCGGCAATGGTGCGTCGGTCGTCACATTGTTGAAGCGGTACGAAACTATGTAGTCCCCCGCCGGCACTATAAAGACCGGTTTGGCGACACCAGCACGATCGACTTCTGCCCCTTTCGAACCGTCCTCATTCTTCTTAAAGATCCACCAGAACAATCCGCTGTTCAGTTCCGGTGCCCCTTCGGCTTGCGACGCTGTGACCTTGACCATCGCCGAATCCATAACAACGGTTTGCTCGTTAAGCGCCCCTTCCGACACTGTCACCGCCACATCCTTAAATGCTTTCCCGTGCCGTGCACGAAGAACATAGTCCGCCGCAGGCAAGCGGAACAACGGATTTGCCGTGCCCGCACGATCCATCTCCGGCTGGTTACCTTGCAGATCTTTTTCAGGCTTCAAGACCCAGAAGAACAGTTTGTTCTTGAGCGGCTCCCCGCCCGCCGCCATAACGGCGTTGGCGCGCAGATAACCAACCTTCATGTCGAGCTGCGCTTCCGTCAGCGCACCGGCAGTGACCGTTATTTCCTGTTCCGCAAATGCCTTACCATGACGTGCACGGAGCAAATATGTTCCGGCCGGAACACGAAACAGAGGACTGGCCGTGCCCGCCCGGTCCATTTCCGCCTGATTGCCTTGCAGGTCTTTTTCCGGCTTGAGCAACCAATAGAACATATTGTCTTTGAGGGGGGCCGCCCCCGCGGTCGGTATGGCACTCGCGCGCAGATAGCCCACATTCATATCGAATGTATGCTCTGTGACTTTGCCCGCTTCCACCGTCAGGCTTGCATCGGCAAACGCTTTGCCGTGCCGCGCACGCACCAGATAATCATCCGCCATCAGCCAAATGAGAGGGGTGGCGGTGCCGGACCGGTCAAATTCCTTTTGATTGCCTTGCAGATCCTTTGTGGGAGACAACACCCAATAGAACATATTGTCCTTGAGCACCTCGGCGCCGGACGTCGGCACGCCCGACAGACGCAGGCCGCCCGCATCCAGATTGATCACCACATCGGTCAGCTCGCCTTCTGTCACCTCCACATCGGCGGTGCGCAAAACGCTGCCATTCCCATACCGGCCCGCCACATGATACGCCCCGGCGGGCAGTTCGATGATCGGCGCCACACTTCCGGACCGGCTTACTTCCTTCCGCTTTCCTTGAAGATCTTTCTCGGGCTCATAAACCCACCAGAACATGCCGCCATCGGTGATGATCTCGCAGTCCTCGCAAAGCTTTGCGCGAATACGCAGGCCCTGCGGTCCGGCCGGTTCTTCCTTGACGGCCTGCATCGTTTCGCCAAGCGCGGTCGTCAACTCCGTTGCGTTGGATGCATTGAGAAACTTGCCGCCCGTGTTGTCCGCAATGCATTGCAGGCTTTTCGATTCTTCTTCGGAGAGGTCGAAGCCCACCACATGGGTGGTGAAATCGACGCCCTTGGCTTCAAGTTCGCTCGCAAGCTGACACGGGTCCGCATCGCAGGTTTCCAAACCGTCGCTGATAAGAATGACGGTGGCTTTTTCTTCCGTGTACTTTAGTTCATCGGCGGCCTGGCGAACCGAAGCCGTGATCGGTGTTTTGCCTTTGGGGTTGAGCGCATTCACCTTGGCCATCAACCCGGCTTTATCGACTGACCCCACCGGCGCCAGGGTTTCGATGTCGGCGCAATCGCCTTTCTCCCGATGACCATACGCCATCAAACCAAGTGAGATGTTGCTGTCCCAATCGGTCAGCAGCCCGTCGATGACACCGCGCGCGATTTCGATTTTTGCCTTACCGTCGATTTGTCCCCACATGCTGCCGGACGCATCCAGCACCATCATGACCTTTTGGGTGTCTTCCTGCGCCGACACCGTAAATGGTGCCATCATCAAGGAACTCAGCAGCAAAATCAGAAAACGCGCAGCGCGCATGGCAATCTCCCCACCAACAAATCAACAGCATGGCGACCGTAGGCTCAGGGTTCCAGAGGGTCAAGAAAGAGAAAAACCCGCCGATTTCGAAAAACAACCCCCTTTTTTAGAATCGCAGAGACCGGTTTGACCAAAACGGCAACGGTCGCTCACGGATCGTGAACTTGCTAGGATGAAAGCAAAAGAGGAATGCGGGATGGGAAAGACAATCCTAAGGTGGTCATTGATTGGCGGCGCGGCGTTTGCGGCTGTGAGCCTCTTGGGCGGATCGTTGATCTGGTATCTGCTGGGTTTCGGCAATGATCTTTCCGTCGAAGGCCGCGCCCCGGTTGTGCGAGAGGACACCTCCGCCTTCGGCGCAGGCTGGCCCGCTTATGGCGGCGACCAGAACGGTACGCGCTATTCTGCCGCCGCCGCGATTACGAAAGACAATGTGAGCCGCCTGGAAATTGCATGGTCCTATCAAAGCGGAACATTCGAGGGCCGCGAGCATCTGAAGCACCGGTCGGCCTTTGAGACCACCCCCATTCTCGTAGAAGACAGTCTTGTCTTCTGCACCCAGTTCAATGAAATCATCGCTCTTGATCCGGGGTCCGGCCAAGAGAAATGGCGCTTCGATCCAAAACTGCGCACGGAGATGCGCCCCGACAATCAGTTCACCTGCCGGGGCGTTGCCTATTGGAAAGACAGCCTCGCTGATCCGGAAGAGGCTTGTGCCGCGCGTATTTTCAGCGGAACGCTTGACGCCCGCATTATCGCCGTCGATGCCAGAACCGGCCTTCCGTGTACGGAGTTTGACCAAGACGGCCAAGTGCAGCTCACCCCCAGCGCGCCGGTCCGCGACCCGGGCGAATACACCATCACATCGGCCCCGGCGGTCATCGGCGACATGGTGGTGACGGGATCGTCCATCGGCGACAACCAGCGCGTGGAAGCGCCCAGCGGGGCTGTCTTTGCCTTCGATGCACGCACTGGTGAACGGCGCTGGACCTTCGACCCGGTCCCACGCGACCCTGCCGATCCCGCGCGGGCCACCTGGGCGGGACGATCCGCCGACATCACCGGGCACACAAATGTGTGGTCGAGCTTCGCCGCGGACGAAGCGCGCAATCTGATCTTCCTGCCCACCTCCAGCCCCAGTCCGGATTTCTACGGCGGCGAACGGCTGGGCGATAATCGCTATGCGAATTCCGTGGTCGCTCTTAAGGGCGATACGGGTGAGATGGTTTGGCATTTCCAAACCGTGCATCACGATGTGTGGGATTACGACCTGCCGGCCCAACCTGGCCTTTATCAGGTATGGCGCGACGGCAAGGCCCATGACGTGGTCGCTCAAGTGACCAAGATGGGCTTCGTCTTCGTGCTCGACAGGGAAACCGGTGAACCCTTCCTGCCTATTGAAGAACGCGCTGTGCCGCAATCGGACGTACCGGGCGAACAACTCTCCCCAACGCAACCCTTTCCGGTAAAGACGCCGCCACTCGTCCCTCAGGATGTGAACCCGCGTGACGGATTTGGGCTGACCTTGTGGGACAAGATGTATTGCCAGTCGCGGCTGCAGAATTCAACACGGGAAGGCATCTTCACACCGCCCAGTTTAGAAGGAAGCTTGCAAGTTCCATTTTCCGGAGGCGGCGCGAATTGGGGCAGTGCTGCCTTCGACCCGGCCCGTAATTTGCTGGTGGTCAATGTCAACAATGCGGCCCACATCATCACGCTTTATACGCGCGACAAACCCTATAAGCAGGGCATCGAATGGGCCCCGATGGATGGCACGCCCTACAAGCTCACCCGTGAACTGCTGTTAGGGCCGGTCGGCCTGCCCTGCACGCCGCCGCCCTTCGGCATGCTGGCCGCCGTCGACCTGGACACGGGCGCGCTGGTGTGGCGTCACAAAATGGGCACGACGCAGGATCTAGCCGGTGGCCTCGCCCTCCCCACCGGCACGCCTAATTTCGGCGGCCCCATAATCACGGCGGGCGGTCTCGTTTTCATGGGCGCTGCCATGGACAATTATCTGCGCGCTTTCGATGTGGAGACCGGCGAGGAGCTGTGGGCGGGGCGCTTGCCGGCCGGCGGCCAAGCAACCCCCATGACATATGAGTGGAACGGCAAGCAGTTTGTAGTGATCGCCGCGGGCGGTCACGGCCGCTCCACAACGACACTTGGGGACTATGTCGTGGCGTTTGCTCTCAGTGAGAAAAACTAAGCCTTCCCGCTCCCCCGTCCCAGCCACCCGATAAGGGTACCCTAGGGGTGGCTGGGACGGGGGAGCGGGACGGTCAAGTCATCGAATAAAAGACCGCCCCCTTTACATAAGCGACACAATCCATTGGCATGTAATCCAACACTTAAGTCTTAGGGGAATGTTATGAGAGCGATCTGGGCATTGGTCCTGCTGTTTGGACTGACCGCGTGCGACACCGACCAAGCAAACTACGAATGGGTGGACTGGACCATCAAGGACGAGAAAAGCGCGGAAGGAAAAACCTCGCGCTACTTCATCGCTTTTGCAGGCAACCCGAACGCCAATACAAAAATGGAAGACGATGACGGCAAGAACTATTTCGCCGCCGTGCCAGAAACATTCCGCTCCGAAGAAGTGGGCGACGGCCCCGCAACCACCGACATCATCCGCACTTATGGCGGCGACAAAACTGGGCGGCAGGAGTTTTCCTTTTCGAAACCCGTGGACGATCCGATCATCGCGGTATTGAGCCTGGGCAGCACAACAGACGGCGCCCGTTTAATCTTCGAAAACGACGTGGAGCTGATTAAGAGCGGTCCGGGCAAATGGGGCGGTTCCGAAGGATCGCTGCGCGTGGAAGAGGATGGGAAAACCGTCTTCGGCCAGGAAGGCTACGGCTTGATCCGTATCCCCGGCACCCACCGTGCCATCGGTTTCACGACGCCGGACTATGAAGGCGATTACGGCTTTCAGATCGCTGTTAGATAATGGAGGCGCTTTAGAATAAAAACGTCATTGCGAGAAGCGCGGAACGCGCGACGACGCAATCCAGGAGCCGCTTGCTTCGAGCTTGTTGCCCTGGATCGCCGCGCTGGCATAGTTTTTGGTGACTAAGCCATCCCGCTCCCCCGTCCCAACCACCCGTAGCAGGGTACCCTTGGGGTGGTTGAGACGGGGGAGCGGGATGGTTAGGTCAGTCAATCAGAAAAAAGCCAGCTCGCGATGACGACCCCAATGTAAGATTTTGGTGAAGTGGGTCCACAAAGTGGTCTTTTGTTTTGTGCTATGACACAAAACAAAAAAGGGAGACAAATTATGTGGCTGCGCTTACGTCAAATCGCTTTGGTCGCCGAAAAACTGGCGCCGGTTGAAAAAGAAATCATCGACGTGTTGGGCGTGGAGGTCTGCTACCGCGACCCGGGCGTTTCCCATTTCGGGCTTGAGAACGCGCTCTTTCCCATCGGCAATCAATTGCTTGAAGTGGTGGCGCCCATTCAAGAAGACACCGCCGGTGGACGGTATCTGGAACGGCGTGGCGGCAACGGCGGTTATATGGTGATTACTCAGTGCAATGATCATGCACCCCGGCGTGCCCGTGTGGACGACCTTGGCGTGCGGATCGCGCACAAGTTTGAGAATGATGAATACCGGTGTATGCAGCTACACCCGAAAGACACCGGTGCCACCTTCTTCGAGATCGACGAACAACTGGGCGACGGTGCCCATAATCTGGATGGCCCGTGGGAACCGGCCGGTCCCGATTGGCAGCGCGCCAAGAAAACGGAACGGGTCACCGGCATTGTCGCTGCCGAATTGCAATGCGACGACCCGACGGCGGTGGCCGCAAAATGGGGCGACATCGCGGAGCTGCCGGTCAGCCCCAAAAACACGATCGAACTGGACAATGCGGTGTTGCGCTTTGTGCCTTGTACCGATGGCAGGCCGGAAGGCTTGGGCGGGATCGATGTGTCTTGTGCGAATAGAGACGACATTCTCGACGCCGCGGCCAAGATCGGCGCCAAGCGCAGCGACATGCAAATCTATTTATGCGGTATGCGGATTAATTTGGTTTAGTCTTCGTCGGAGCACTTAACCTTCCCGCTCTCCCAAGGGCCGAGCGTTGGGGAATCACTCGGCAATATGTTGCTACGTCATTGCGAGCCGCCTGAAAGGGCGGCGCGCGGCAATCCAGGGCCACAAAGTCGGGGCTCGTTACTCTGGATTGTTTCGTCGCCCCCATAAAATTCTGGCAGCTCCTCGCAATGACGGGCTTACCGGATTAACGGCCAATATCTGTTGAGACGGGGGAGCGGGAAGGTTAAGCCACTTAGCATCAAAGATGCACCTCACCGGCGCGGGAGAAAATGCGGAACGGGGCCACATGATGAAACCCCAATTTCTCATAGAGCGTTACGGCCATGGGCGTGGAGTGCAGAACCAAGAGGTCAACACCCTCACCGCAGGACTGTTTCAGCGCATGCTCGCAAATGGCTTGCCCCACGCCGCGCCCGCGCGCTTCTTCCCGCGTCGCCACCCCGTAAAGCCCCACCACATTGTCCTTGCGGTAGGTAAACGCCTTCCCGACCGGCTTGCCCTCTAACTCTGCAAGCCAGCCGCGCAACGGCGCGCCTTCATGCCCGATCCGGTTCTCCACAAAGAAACGGCGGATTAAGGCCCGGTCCTGGTCCGGCACCCCCCATCGGTGGGCGACGAACTCCGTTGTTGGTCCCTCTTCTTCCGGACCGATCTCTAGAAATGTGATGTGATCAGGCGTCTCCGACGTTTTCAATTCAACCGGTGCCACCACCATGCCGGGGCATACTTCCACTTCTTCAAATCCCCGCGCGGCCAAACGCGCATCCAAATCCTCCGGCGCTGACGTCGGGTGCACCACCCAAAAATGATCCACATTCCGCGCATCATACGCCGCGATCAGCCGATCAATTTTCGCATCCACATCGCCGCTTTCGACAAACCGGAACACGCCGTTATAGGGGAAGGTGGCAATTGGTGTTTGGAGTTGATAGCTGCCGTCTGTACGCACGAAATCGCAACCGTCGGGCACGCCGAATTGCGCCCATTGGGCCCATAGGTTTTCCTCGAGCGCTTTGACCTCATAGGAATTTGCTGTCACCGGCTCTCCCCTGCCAATGCTATCCTTACCCGCCGCATATGGGCGTTGGGAACGCTAGGGCATGATCATTTTTCATGGAAACATGATCATGCCTACGCATCACCGCCCGTGCGTTTCCAGGTGAAGTGTACAGTTCACCGTTAGGAAACGCACAAAAGAAAGACTCCGGAGTCGTTTTGCTATTGCAAAACGACTTTGGTCGCGCGATCGGACGGTTAACCGGATTCCACTTAACCTGATCGCGCTCTAGCTGCAAGTCAGCGCGCTGGCCAGTTCCACCTGGCATGTAGGCCTTCATCTTCGACGCAAGTCTCCCCCAGCTGCTTTTCCAAGGCGATATACGTTATGTCTCGTTCTCCGTCGATGGCCGACACCAATTCATGGGCATGGGTGACCACGATGATCTGGGAATTGTAGGATGCCTGCACGATCAATCGCCCGAGCGGCATCAAAAGATCCGTATGCAGACTTGATTCAGGTTCGTTGAGCACCAGAATACCTGGGGGCCGCGGGCTCAGCAGAGCAGCGACCAGAAGCAGATAGCGCAGCGTGCCATCGGATAGCTCCCGCATACGTAACGGGCGTAGCAATCCCTTTTGATGCAGACGGGCTTCAAAATAGCCATCTTCCACATCGATGCCGATCTCGGTGCCGGGAAAGGCATCGTCCACGGCTGTATCCAATGCCCCGCCATCGCCGATTTCATAAATCGTTTGCAGCGCCGCCGCCAAATTCGCACCGTCCGCGCTGAGCACCGGCGCATGAGTACCGATTTGCCGATGCCGCGCGGGGGCATCCAGCTCAACCGGAAAATGATCATAAAACCGCCAGCGCCGCATCGCCTCCCGCAGGATGAGGAGTTCAGGCATGGTCTTCGGATCGGCGGCATGTGTCATCATGGTGTCGAATGTGGCCAACTGTTCGTAAGCAAGACGCCACTGGCCTTCGATGTCTCTGACCTTGACGGACGGCCCCCGCCTGTCCGCGATGATCGTGCCCGGCCGCATCACTTCGCCGGTCCACATCACCTCCCGTTTGATTTCCGCGTCTTGCGAGAAGGCGGACCCGCCGGACGTGGGCAAACCCAGATCAATGGCATATCCGTAATCGGGCCCCGCAAAACCGAGCTTCAGGGCGACACGCCCTTTCCGCCGCGTCCCTTGAACCGGCGTGGTGCCCGCTTTCATGCTTTTTGAAAACTGCTCCGGCCCCGCCCATAAGGTGGACGGAAACCCACCTTCCCGCGCCAACGCCTCATGCAAGCCGCCTCGCGCCGCGCTCACCAGCAAGCGAAGGGCGCGGTAGAGGTTCGATTTGCCGCTGCCATTCGCCCCTGTCACCACATTTAGGTCACCTAGCGAAACGCTCAGGTCGCGTATCGATCGATAGCCGCTAACGGCCAGTTTCGTAATCATTCCTGCGTCCTGAGTCCGATCACTTGGTTGAGCATGATCAAATAACCATCGGGGTCTTGCACAAAGATCTCATGTTGCCCCTTCTCTACATTTCCGGTTTGCCGCCATACGTCGCGCGGACCGTCATAGAGCGGCCATCCCGCATCGGACAAACGTGCGCTCAATGCGTCCAGATCATCCACTTGCACTTGAAACATCACGCCACGGCCAAAGGGCCGGTCGAGCACAGCCGTCTCCCATTTCCCGCTGCGTTGACACAGCATGATCTGAGCGCCGTCCAATTCCAAATAGGCAAACGCTTGTTCTGACCGCTGATAGGCGATGGAAAACCCTATCAAATCGCACCAAAACCCAAGGCTTGCGCCGATATCTTCCACCAGCAATTCACAGACAATGCGTGACCAGCCGCCTTGAGGCGGCCTGCCGGAATCGGGAAATGTTGCGTGAGTCTCATCCATCGCTATAACCTATCCATATGGGCGGCATTTGCCAGCGCGATGTGGGATATGGGTTTAAGTCGCGCGCCGTGAAACAAGAATGGGCCTGTTAAGGGGAAGTCATTCGTAATGAAAATCGTTGTATGCGTATTGACCGGCCTGATGCTGGGCGGGGCTGCTTATGCGCAAAACTACACAGAAGCGGAGCGTCAAGCCGCCAGAGAACAAGCCACCAGCGAACTGCTTTGGGCAGAGGTGGTGGACATCAACGAGAAGCTAATCCGTGTGCGTACAATTACATTTGACGAGGCGGAAACCAGAACCTTCATCAGCACCTCCATGTCGGATATGACCCAGTGCGGCGCCTTTCGGGTGGCGCAAGCCAAAGCGGTCGAAGATCAAGATCCGTCCGAGGCGGAAGATTACAAGAGCCGAAGCGCCTATTTGGAACTGCACCTTCTTCTACTGGCACAGGCCGTGGGCCGTGTGGTGGATGACCCGCACATGGACGAAAAAATAAAGAAGGAACTGGCTGAAGAAGGGCCCAGTTGGGTCAAACAGCATTTCGATGCCACGGCGTACAAAACCGACGCCCAGAAAGAACATGTGGATTATTGGGAGGATCGGTGTTCTCAAATGGAAGAGATGCTGAGCCGGCAATTGGAAAAACGCGCACGTAACCAGATCCCGCCGACGGCCATTAACAACCGCACGGAAGAGCTGTTGGCAGAATTGCACGCCGACGGCTAGGCGAAAGCGCAAGGCCGTTTCTTGCGCGAATCGCAGGTGTTCTGTATGACCGAAGGGCAATTGGGGCCACTGCGGCTACATTTGTCTTTGGCACCCTTGCCATCCGCGCCGCAGTCACTTCCGAGATTGCAGAGAAAATTCATCACGTGAGAACGTGACATACCTGCCGACGGCATGCCGCCTTGGGGCGTGGCATGCGCACTATAGCGTTTCCAGGTGAAGTGGAATCCGATTCACCGTCCGGAAACGCGCAAAACAAAGATTCTGGAGCCGTTTTGAGTTTCAATCAAAACAAAAACGGCTCTAGTCTTTGGTGCTTCTAGATCGTCGGCGCGACGGAAACACGAGCCTATGAGCGCAGATACGGGCCTTGCGGACAAGCAATTGTCCGAACAGCATCGTTTTCTCCGGGGGAACTACCTGGCCATGCTGGCGCATGGGCTGTTGGGTCAGACGGGGTTCCGTCTGATCATGGCGCCCACCTTCGTGCCCGCCTATATCTTTGTACTGTCCGGGTCGGAGCTGGTGGTGGGCCTTGCCCTGGCGGCCCAGCATTTCGGCTCGGCCCTCTCGTCCCTTCCCGGCGGCACCTTCCTGGAAAGCCGACGGCGGGTTCTGCCCATGTTGTTCCTGGCAGGCGGTTTGATGCGCTCGCAAATTCTGGTGATCGCTTTGGGCGGCCTGCTGCTTTCCGGCAGTTGGGCACTGGCGGTAACCTTGCTGGCCCTGTTTCTGTTCGGCCTGTTCATCGGCATTCAAGGCGTCACGTTCCAAACCTTGCTGGGAAAGATTATTCCCGTGGAAGTGCGCGGCGGTCTTACCGGCTTCCGCAACGCCACGGCGGGATTGGTTTCCGCCGGCGTGGCGTTTGCGGGCGGCGCCTATTTCATTGAAGCCAACACCTGGGGCAATGGCTATGCCGTGACCTTTTTGGTCGCCTTCGTGCTCACCATGCTGGGCATGGCCACATTGATATTCGTCCGTGAGCCGACGGATGTGCCGGTGCGCGCCTCATCAGGTTTCCGCGACCGTATGCGCGAAATGCCCGCCTTGCTGCGCGGCGACCCGGCCTATACCGCATTCGTGATTGCCCGCTCGGTGGCCGCCATCGGCATGATGGCAGTGCCCTATTACGTCTTATATGCAGGTGACCGCATTGGCCTGACCGGGGAAACCGTGGGCGTGCTGTCGGTGGCCTTCCTATTGGCCGCCACCATCAGCGATTTGCTGTGGGGCTTGATGGCGGACCGCACCGGCAACCGGCTGGTGTTCGTCGCATCCGTGGGCATGTGGGTCGCGTCCACCATTGCGTTGATGGTGGTGCCCGCCTCCACCTGGTGGATGACGGCCGTCTTCGCCACGCTGGGCGCGGGCATGGGCGGCTATCAGATCGGCTCGATCAACTTGATCCTGGAATTCGGCGACCAGGAAGACCGGCCCATGCGCATTGCCATCGCCAACACCGCCAATTCGCTGATGTTTGCGACCGCACCGTTGGTTGGCGGCTTGCTGACCTTGGCGGTTTCTTACCCGGTGATTTTTATCTTGGCGAGCAGCGCGCAGATCGCCGCCTTGGTGATCATGATGGTGCTGGTGGACGAACCGCGCCACCGCGATACCTACCGCACGATTGAAGACGCCGAAGGCGCGCCATTCCGCGATGTGATGGCCGCGTTACGCATCGCTTCATTACGGCCGGACGTGCAGGCGATTGACGCCTTGCGTAAAACCGCCGTGAAAGAAGGCTACACTTTCCTCGACCGGCTGGTGGAACACTGGGAAAGCGGCCGCCACGGATTCGGCCATCCGGGCGAAAAGCTGATTGGCGCCTATGACGGCACGACCCTAATCGGCCTGGGGTGCCTTACACAAGATTCGCAGACGGACGATCAACGGGTGGGCCGCATCCGCCACTTCTATGTGCTGCCCAACTACCGCCGCCACGGGGTGGGCAAGGAATTGGTGGAAACGCTCACGTCCGGCGCCAACGCCCATTTCGACGAGATTCGCTTGCGCGCGGACAGCAAAGCGGCGGGCAAGTTCTTGAACAATCTGGGCTACGCAGCGGTCGACACCGAAGAGGCGAGCCATGTGTTGAATTTTCTGCCCAGGAACCGAACAGAGACGTAAATTCCCTTCTTAAGTAGACCTATTTTATTCATGGTTTCGAAGCCAAAGCTTCGCTATACTGAGAAGATGAGCGAAACGAAACAACGTCCAAATATAGACGAGATCACTGGAAATACCGACGAAACGCCGGAACCAGGACATGATGCATGGTTTCGCAAGCAGGTTCAGGAAACACTCGAAAAAAAGAAAAAGGGTGAACTGACCTATCGTGACCTGGACGAGGTCGCCAAAGATTTCGGCTTCAATGCACGTTAGAGTCTCTGACGACGCAGAGCATGATCTTTCCTCTATCGAGAACTACATCAAGCCAAAGCATGAGATGGGGTATGAGCGAATCGTTGGGGCGATTTTCGCTTCAATGTATCAGCTGGAGAGCTTTCCCCTTCTAGGACGGAAAGGCCGCGAAACAGAAACCCGCGAACTTTCCGTACCGAGAACACCATTCATAATCGTTTACGAAATTGCCGACGCAATCCACATAGACATTCTTCGTGTTTTACACGAACGTCAGGAATGGCCGCCACATGGATAAGACATCACCAACGAGGCTTAGAGAGGGTGGAATGAACGACACCTCTCCAACATCTTTTGAAGGTGGATGCACATGCGGCGCGGTGCGCTACCGCGCCAACGCGCGGCCCATCATGTTTGTTCATTGCTGTCATTGCACCTAAGCGCTATCAGGTGAAGTGGGCACCGGTTCACCGTCCGATAGCGCGCCCAACACAAACATCCAGGCATGATCCTGTTTCTACGAAACAGGATCATGCCTTAGGTGTCAGCGGGAAACGGGGTCGGCATTTGCCATTAACGCACTGATTGAGGCGCACCATGTAACCGTGACAAAGGGCGACCCAAAGCAATTCACGCTGCCCTCCGCCAGCGGACAGGGGCAGGTGTTCACCCGCTGCACGGACTGCGGCGTGACCCTTTGGAGCAATTACGCGGCTGCGAAAGAGAAGGTCCACTTTCTGCGGGTGGGAACACTGGATGACCCGACACAGATGCCGCCCGACATTCACATCTTCACATCGAGCAAGCAGCCATGGGTGGTCTTGCCAGAAGGTGCCGCATCGGTAGAAGAATATTATCGCCGCTCTGCCTATTGGCCGGCAGACAGCGTAGACCGCTACAAGGCCGTAACAGCCCCTTGATGATGGAATGTGTGAGATGCCGATCCTCACGACCGAGATGAAACGAGTTATCGCGGAACAGAAGCTGGGTTTTATGGTGACCGTGTGCGCCGACGGCACGCCAAACCTCTCGCCGAAAGGTCAAACCTACGCTCTGGATGACGACCACCTGGTGATCGGCGAAGTTCGCTCCCCACAAACGCGCGCCAATCTTGAAACCCAACCCGTGGCCGAAATCAATGTGATCGACACAATTTCGCGCAAAGGGTTTCGCTTTAAGGGCCCGTGCGAGGTGGTCTCCGACGGGGCGCGGCTCGATGAACTGCGGCGTTTCCTCAAAGACAAAGGCACGATCACCGTGGCACGCGCCATTTTTGTCATGACCGTCGAAAGCGCATTACCGCTCATCTCCCCGGCCTATGATTACGGGACGACAGAAGATGACATCCGCCGCACATGGAAGCAGCGGATGGACGACCTCAACTCAGATCTTTGATTGAGACGGGGCCTCCTCGGATGATAACAAATCCGCGTTGTACTTGATATTAATAATCATTATCATATATTGATCTCCATGCGATCATGGAGTGAATGCGATGCGTGAAATCAGGAAAACAGCCAGCTACAGCCTCACCCATCTGACAGTTGCGGTGGCCGTCGCCTTTGCGCTGACCCAAGATTGGCGCATTGCCTTGGGCATCGGCCTGATCGAACCTGCCGTCCAGACCTTGGCCTATGCCCTTCACGAACGGGCGTGGGCGAAAATCCCGTCTGAGGACCAAGACATGGCGCCAGCATAAGCGTTCCCTATATCGAACCATTGCCTTGTGCTATTCTCTCCAAAGAGGGAGGCGTTAATGGAGACCGTCCATGGCGCTGGAGATATATTCAGACTGTCACCCCGGATGCGCCGCGGCATATCATGACGCGGTGCTGATCCGGCGTCCAAAAGCGCAAGCCCTCATTTCAGAACCAGCTTACATGTGGATCCCGTATCTGCGAGGCAGCATTGCATGCTGCATCGCGTACGGGATGACGGTGTTGATGGGCGGCCGGGTCGAATCCAAAAGTTGGATGTACCCCATGCGCCCATCGTTATGCCCGGGCGTGATGTGCTTGATCGACCACTGGAACCATCCCGTTCCCCCGTCCCAACCACCCAGTGCGACCTATTTCTTTCGAAATAGTCGCACCTTTTCTTTGTCGCGTTTCCGGACGGCGAACCGGAAGTCCACTTCGCCTGGAAACGCTTGCCGGTACCCTTGGGGTGGTTGGCCAATGTCAGATACTGGGGGCGCGGGATGGCTAAGCACACAAACAGAGCCTCGCGCTGTGGTGACTGAAATTCAGCGGAAAATCTCCATGATCCTTGAGCTAATCCCTTGTTTTTTGGTGCCCGGCCCCTTATTTACAGCGGCAACTCGTAAAACCTGCTACGCTTCAGGGCCGCAGGGCAATCTCACCCCAAATTTGGATGGTGCGCATGGCTGAATCGCTTAGGAACAAACGCATTCTGCTGATTATTGGCGGCGGCATTGCCGCCTATAAAAGCTTGGACCTTATCCGCCGCTTGCGCGAGCGGGGCGCCTCTGTCCGTGCGATCCTGACCCAAAGTGGCGAGCAATTCGTCACCCCCCTCTCTGTGGCAAGCCTGACGGGCGACAAGGTCTATACCGATTTGTTCGACCTAACCGACGAAGCGGAGATGGGCCATATCCAACTGTCGCGGGATGCGGACCTCTTGGTGGTCGCCCCCGCCACGGCGGACTTGATAGCCCGCATGGCGCAGGGACTTGCCAACAATCTGGCGACAACGGCGCTTCTGGCCACCGACAAGCCGGTGATGATCGCCCCTGCCATGAATGTACGCATGTGGACCCATGCGTCCACTCAACGGAACATCGCCACGCTCCAGGCAGATGGCGTTTCCATTGTGGGCCCCAATGATGGCGACATGGCGTGCGGTGAATATGGCCCTGGGCGCATGGCGGAACCGCTCGAGATCGTCGCGGCGATCGAGAAGCATTTCGACGGCGGTGCGAAACCTCTGGCGGGCAAGCGCGCATTGATCACGTCCGGCCCGACCCACGAGCCATTGGACCCGGTGCGTTACATCGCCAACCGGTCGTCCGGCAAACAAGGCTATGCGGTGGCAGCCGCCCTGGCGGAAGCCGGCGCGAACACCACACTGGTATCGGGGCCCACCAATCTGGCCGACCCGTTGGGGGTCAAAACCGTCCGTGTGGAAACCGCCCAAGAAATGCTGGCAGCTTGCGAAGAAGCTCTGCCTGCCGATGTGGCGATTTTCACCGCTGCCGTTGCGGATTGGCGTGCCGACCGGCAGGCCAACAACAAGATCAAGAAAAACGGCGGCGGCGCCCCAACGCTTTCGCTTGTGGAAAACCCCGATATCCTGGCAACCATCAGTCAGCGGACGAAAGAACGCCCCTCGCTTGTCATCGGCTTTGCCGCTGAAACCGACAATGTGATCGACTACGCCACGAAGAAACGCGCCAAGAAGCAATGCGATTGGATCGTTGCCAATGACGTATCGCCCGGCACCGGCATTATGGGCGGGGATGACAATTCGGTTCATCTGATCACCGACGGCGGCCTCGAAAGCTGGGACAAGATGTCGAAGGTCGAGGTGGGCACAGCACTCGTCGCCCGCATCGCCCATCATTTCAACGGCGTATAACACAAGGATCATTATGACCACCCCTCACCCCTTCACCATTCCCGTTCAAGTCCTGCCCCATGGCGAAGGATTGCCCCTGCCCGCTTATGAAACCGAACAAGCCGCGGGCATGGATTTGGCCGCCGCTGTCGCCGAGAGCGAGACACTGGTGATCGCGCCGGGCAAACGGGCCCTGGTCCCCACGGGCCTCACTTTGGAATTGCCCGCGGGTTTCGAAGCGCAAATCAGGCCGCGTTCGGGCCTCGCCTTCAAGAAGGGGATCACCTTGCTCAATGCGCCGGGCACGATCGATGCGGATTACCGGGGCGAAGTGGGCGTGCTGCTGGTTAATCTGGGTGAAGACGAATTTGTGATTAAGCGGGGCGACCGGATTGCACAAATGGTCATCGCTCCTGTCACCCAAGCACGCTTGGAAGCGGTGCTGGAAGTGAACGAAACAGAGCGCGGCGCAGGTGGCTTTGGTTCCACCGGCGTTGCCGCCAAAGAGGCCTAACTCATGCTGCGCATGTCGAAGAAAACATTGCTGGCCCTGGAAGCTGTGGTGGATATTGCCTATCACGCCCGGCCGGAGCCGGTGCAATCGAAAGAGATCACCAAGCGCCAAGGCATCCCGCAACGCTATTTGGAACAAGTGATGCAGCAATTGGTCCATGCGGGCGTATTGAAAGGCGTGCGGGGGCCGCGCGGGGGCTACCGGCTGGCGCGGGAACGGCGCCGCATTACGGTGGGTGAAATCGTGCGCATCGTGTCCGCCATGGAAGTCAGCGAAGAGAACGCCAACGGCAATGGTTCGTCCATCGGCGACAAAGTCGTGCGTCCGCTTTTGTCGCGCGTGCAGGAAAACATGATGCGGGAGCTGGACGAAGTAACCATTGAAGATTTGTGCCGTGGTGTAGACGAAAACAGCGCGGGCGAGCCACTTGCCCCTACCGCTGACTTCAACATTTAAACCGCCTGCGGACGGTATCGACAAGATAGAAGCAAGAGGAACCGCTCATGAGCCAAAATTCAGCCTTCGAGGCCCAAGGAATTCCCAATGTGCAACCCGGCCGCGGGCGGATTTATGACTCGATCACCGAAACCATGGGCAACACGCCCTTGGTCCGGTTGAACCGCATGGCCGAAGAAGCCGATGCGAAAGCCGACATTTTGCTCAAACTCGAATTCTTCAACCCGATCGCGTCAGTAAAAGACCGCATCGGCGTGGCCATGATCGAAGCGCTGGAAGCCCAAGGCAAGCTGCGCCCCGGCGCCACCGTGGTGGAACCCACCTCGGGGAACACGGGCATCGCGCTCGCCTTTGTCTGTGCCGCCAAAGGATATCGGCTGATCTTGTGTATGCCGGAGACGTTTTCTGTGGAACGGCGCAAGATGCTGTTGCTGCTGGGCGCGGAATTGGAGCTGACGCCAGCGGCGGAAGGCATGCGCGGCGCGCTTGCCCGCGCGGAAGAACTGCGCCAATCGATCCCCAATGCGGTAACGCCCGCCCAGTTCGACAATCCGGCCAACCCGGCGATCCATGAAGCAACCACGGCGGAAGAAATCTGGAACGACACGGACGGCAAGGTGGATGCGGTGATTTCCGGTGTCGGAACCGGCGGCACCTCCACCGGTATTGCCCGGGCGCTCAAGCAGAAGAAGCCCAGCTTCCGCATGATCGCCGTGGAGCCCGAAGACAGCGCCATTCTGTCTGGCGGACAGCCCGGCCCCCATGCCATCCAAGGCATCGGCCCTGGTTTCATTCCGGGCAATCTGGACCGGGCGTTGATCGACGAAGTGGTCACCATCGGTAATGAAACCGCTTTCCAAACCGCCCGCCGTGTGGCGAAGGAAGAAGGCATTCCGGTAGGCATTTCCTCCGGCGCAGCCATTGCCGCCGCTTTGGAAGTGGGCACGCGCGCCGACATGGCCGGAAAGATGGTCGTCGCGATTATCCCCTCGTTCGCGGAACGGTATCTGTCAACGGCTCTTTTCGATGGGCTGGGTGGGTGAGTCTTGTTTGATGATTGCTGAGCCATCCCACTCCCCCGTCCCAATCACCCATTTGTTTGTGAAACATCACCTGCCCACGCCCCCATCCCATCCACCCCTAGGGTACCCTGTTCGGGTGGATGGGATGGGGGCGTGGGCAGGCTAGGCCGCCTATGGAGTTAAACGACCAACAAATCGAACGCTACGCCCGCCACATTATCCTGAAAGACATTGGCGGGCCGGGACAAGCGAAACTGCTCAAAGCACGCGTGCTGGTGATCGGGGCAGGCGGGCTTGGGGCGCCCGTGCTAATGTATCTCGCCGCTGCTGGCGTCGGCACGCTGGGGGTCATCGATTTCGACGAGGTTGACCTCTCAAATCTTCAGCGGCAAATTATTCATGATACGGATGATATAGGAAAACTTAAGACCGAAAGCGCGGCATCGAGCATCGCGCGCCTTAATCCCGATGTGAAAGTTGTCCAACACAAAGAACGCCTGACGGCGAAGAATGCGCTATCGATCTTTTCGGAATATGACCTCATTGCCGATGGCAGCGATACGTTCGAAACCCGCTTCCTGGTCAATGACGCAGCCTTTTTCGCAAAGAAACCATTGGTGTCTGCTGCGGTCGGTCAATTCGATGGGCAGCTTTCCACCTATAAGCCGCATACCTTAGACAGCGAGGGCAATGCCTACCCCTGCTACCGCTGCGTCTTCCCGGAAGCCCCGCCACCCGGCACTGTCCCCACCTGCGCGGAAGCCGGCATCATTGGTGCGCTTACAGGCGTGATGGGAAGTTTACAAGCTTTGGAAGTGATCAAGGAAATCACCGGCGCGGGCGACACCATGGCCGGGCGCCTGTTGATCTATGACGGCCTGGCAACGGACTTCCGCAAAATCCGTGTACGGCACGACCCCGCCTGCGCACTGTGCGGGCCGCAACCCTCCATCAAGGAGCTTGGCGCATGAGATGACGTGGCATCCCTCACATCATAGAGGGGATAACGCGATCAGGAGGCCGGTGACCATCCACATAAGTGCGGATGTTGATAATCACTTTTTCGCCCATGCCAACCCGGCCCTCAATAGTGGCCGAGCCCATATGGGGCAGCAGCACCACATTCTTCAGCTTAAAGAGCTTTGGGTTCACTTCCGGTTCGTGCTCGAACACATCGAGTCCGGCACCGGCAATCGCCCCTTCTTGAAGAAGGTCCGCAAGCGAGTCTTCGTCAATCACTTCGCCGCGCGACGTGTTGACGATATAGGCATGATCCTGGAGCAGCTTCAGCCGCCGCGCGGACAAGAGATGATAGGTCGCCGGCGTGTGCGGGCAGTTGACGGAGATAATATCCATCCGTGCGAGCATCTGGTCGAGGCTGTCCCAGTAGGTCGCCTCCAACTCTTCTTCCACAACCGCGTTCACACGATTGCGGTTGTGATAGTGGATCTGCAATCCGAAAGCTTTGGCGCGGGTGGCCACGGCTTGGCCAATGCGGCCCATACCGATTATGCCCAGCCGCTTGCCGTGAATGCGGTGTCCCAACATGCCCGTCGGCGACCAGCCATGCCAGTTGCCTTCGATCAGGCGTTGCGACCCTTCCACCAAGCGGCGCGGCACGGCGAGAATCAACGCCATGGTCAGGTCGGCCGTGTCTTCGGTCAGAACGCCCGGCGTGTTGGTAACGATGATGCCTTTGTCGCGCGCCATGGCCACATCCACATTGTCGATACCGGCGCCGAATTGAGCGATCAGCTTAAGCTGCGGACCAGCGGCCTCGATGATGGCCGCATCGATCCGGTCGGTTACGGTGGGCACAAGCACTTCGGCCTCCGCGACCGCCGCCTTGAGCTGTTCCGCGGTCATGGGCTCATCTTCCAGATTAAGACGCGCGTCGAACAGTTCGCGCATGCGCGTCTCAATCGGATCTGGCAATTTTCGCGTCACAATGACGAGAGGCTTCCGTGTCGTCATATAGAAGAAACGCTCCCTAAAAGAATGGCCCCAGCACAGCGCACCGCCGGTCGGCCGCTACCCACCGTCGGGACGAGGCATTGCCTCCAAGTGATTATTATTCTACGCGCGAGGCCCTGTGGCATTCTAGTACCAGGAGCATCGCCAGCAACCAAGCAAGAAATAAGGTCGTTTGGGCCGATTGCCAGTTCTTTCTGGGTCCCGGCTTATGCCTTGACCGCTGCCGGGCGAACAGGCGATAAACGTTACAAACGCGCGCCGGGGAACTTCAATGAACATGGTCGACAATCCAAGGCACTGGCTGGCAACAGCGGCTATTCTTACATCTATCCTCCTTGGACTGTCACTTGCCGGCCCCGCCTCCGCCCAACAGGCCGATACGCCGTCGGGCTTGGAAGTACCGCGTTTTGTGAGCCTCAAATTCGATCACATCAATGTCCGGCGGGGTCCCGGCATGGACCACGAGATCGACTGGGTTTTCCGCCGGAAAGGCATGCCGGTGCAGATTATTGCCGAATCGGATCACTGGCGCCGCATTCGCGATATGGAAGGCAGCAGCGGCTGGATCCACCGAACCATGCTGGATTCGCAGCGCACAATTCTCGTGCTGGAGGAAATGCGCCCCATTCGGAAAGATCCCAACCGGGAAGCAGAGCCAGTGGCTTTTGCAGAGCCTGGGGTCGTCGCCGAACTGGTGCGGTGTCAGCCAGCCTGGTGCGAAATCCGCGCCGACCGGGTGAAGGGCTGGATCCGCAGCGAGTTTGTCTACGGCCTCACGGAAGACGATCTAACGGCACCCCCCACCGGTGCCCAAGGGTAACGGGCCCGCTATTCAGACCTAACGTCTCCCTTAAACATCACGCGAAATCGCGCGCTAGCTCGGCCTTTGTCTCGCCGGAAAGGATGGCGAGATGCGCATAGTTCTCGTGCTCAATACCCAGAAGGATTTGCATGCCCGCATCGCTGAACGCGGCCATCTGCTGCGGCGCGAAATGGAAGTGCAAGAAGTGGACGGAGGACGTCTTACCGTCATCGGTCACGCGCTCCACATCGTGTTCCGGCGAGGCGTAGACCTTGTCTTCACCGATTTGGAAGAAGGCTTTTTCTTCCACATAAGCCAGACGGCCCAAAATGTTTGCCCGGCGTATGGGATCATCAATCTCGAACATGAGCGTGGCCGCCAAGTCCGCCCCTTGCGGGATCAGCGGATTATAGGCACTCAGCTCATCGGCGATCTGTTCTTCGCCGCCCTTTTCGATGTGCAGCATCTCATGGATCTGCAACCACATGGTGTCGTAATTCTCAAAATAGAACGTGGCATGGGGACCGACTTCCAGCCGGCGCAGTTTTTTGACGGGCAGCATGGCGGCTCGGCGTTGTTTGCGCTCCTGGGCATAAACCTCAGGCGCCATAATGTCGTCACGGGTGATTTTTCGGGCTTCAGCACTCATCATTCGGTCACGCTACTCTTTCGTCAGGCCATAGGCCTGGGCCAACAATTCGATCGGGTGGGCCGCGCGGGCATCCACCGGCTCCCCATCATTCAATTCCTGCATCCCTTGCAAAATATGTTTCGCGGCAAGAGGGCAATCGGACGCCACAGTCTTCCGGGCGTTCTTGGTCGCGGTACGCGCAACGGGCTTGCCCACTTTCATGGCGACTTCGTGAGTCGGTTTCAAGACACCAAACGTGCCGCCATGCCCAGAACAGCGTTCTATTACATCCACGTCCGTATCCGGAATGAGGCGCAGCATGTCCGCCGCCTTCGGCCCCATATTCTGAGCGCGGGCATGGCAAGCAAGATGCACCGACACACCCCCTTCAACGGGTTCAAGGCCTTCCGCCAAGCCTTCTTTCTTGGAAAGATCGACCACATATTCATCGATATCAAAGGTGGCTTCGGAAAGCGCCTTTACGTCTTCGTTATCGGGAACGATCAGCGGCCATTCGAACTTGAACATCAAACCGCAGCTCGCGGTGGGCACGACGATATCGTACCCCTTATCGATCCAGGGGCGCAGCGCCTTCGAAATTTTCTCCGCCTGCTGAGCGACTTTCTCGATATTGCCTTGTTCAAGAAACGGCATCCCGCAGCAACCGGGATAGACCACTTCCACATCGACGCCATTTTTGGCGAGCACCGCGTGGGCCGCCTCCCCCGTCTTCGGCGTGTTGTAATTCACAAAGCAGGTGGCGAAGATCGCCGCCTTGCGCCCCGCCGCCGGGGCCGTTTCGTCGCGCTTCGGCGGCATCTGATTTGCGGACATCACAAAGGTCCGCGAGTGAAATTTGGGCAGGTCCGCATTCCGGTCGATGCGCATGACCTTTTCCATGATCGGCCGCGTGAAGCCATTCTTCGAAGAGGCAAGGTTCGCAAGCCCAGCAACAGGCTGCGCAAGCTTGCCGTTACGGTCGGTCTGCGCAAGCTGCAAAGCGGCCTTATCGACCTTACCCTTTTTCGCTTCCGCCGCACGGGCCCGCAGCATCAGATGCGGAAAATCCAGATTGAATTCATGGGGCGGCACGTAAGGGCATTTGGTCATGAAGCACATGTCACACAGGGTGCAGGCATCAACGACCGGCCCGAAATCCTTGGAATCGACACTGTCCAATTCGCCCGTATCCGACTCGTCAATCAGATCGAACAGACGCGGAAAGGAATCGCACAGATTGAAGCAGCGCCGGCAGCCGTGACAAATGTCGAAAACCCGGCGCAGCTCTTCATCTATCTTTTCAAGATCGTAGAAGTCGGGGTCTTGCCAGCCCAGCGGATGACGCACCGGGGCTTCCGTGCTGCCTTCTTTCATGCATCCTCTCTGTCAGCAGACCGTTTCGCCTGCCAAAACCGCTCATCTATAGCGGATCGTTGCTTGATAAAAAAAGGGCATTGGATGCCGCTAACGCAGTACCAATGCCCCTCGCACGTCTTGTGGGACCAGTCCCGATTAGTCGTCGAGATTGTCCAAAGCTTTGGTGAAACGGCCGGCGTGAGACTTCTCGGCCTTGGCGAGTGTTTCAAACCAATCGGCAATTTCGTCGAAGCCTTCTTCGCGGGCCGTCCGGGCCATGCCGGGATACATGTCGGTGTATTCGTGAGTTTCACCGGCAATCGCGGCCTTCAAATTAGCCGATGTGGACCCGATCGGCTCGCCCGTTGCGGGATCGCCAACTTCTTCCAGATATTCCAAGTGACCATGCGCATGGCCCGTTTCGCCTTCCGCCGTGGAACGGAAAACCGCGGCCACATCATTGTAACCTTCCACGTCCGCCTTTTGCGCGAAATACAGATAACGGCGATTTGCCTGGCTTTCGCCAGCAAACGCTTCTTTCAAATTCTCGAATGTTTTGGAGCCACCGAGAGATGCCATGTGAAACCTCCTGACCGTTTCGGTTTGGACCCAGCATCACAGTTGGTTGTGAAGATGGGGGGATAAGAAAGACACCAGAGTTATAAATCTCAAGCGCAGAAAGTCAACGCATTAGAATGATTCTAAAGAGAAAATTTCATCTTTTCACAAAGAGTCGCACCTTAAGAACGCCGCCGGCCTTTGACGCGCACGATGACGTCGACGCGCGCTTGCGCCGTACCTTCGGGCATCGGGGGAAGGCCCGTCACCTCGATCGAGTCACCGGGTATATCGGCGAGATCGCCTTCATCTTCAAAATAGAAATGATGATGGTCGTCGATATTTGTGTCGAAATAGGTGCGCGCGCCATCAACCACCACTTGGCGCAAAAGGCCAACTTCCGTGAACTGATGAAGTGTATTGTAGATGGTCGCAAGAGACACGCGAATGCCCGCCGACTGAGCTTCGGCATGCAAGGCTTCGGCCGTCACATGACGATTGGTGCCGTCGAACAACAATTCAGCAAGGGAAAGACGCTGGCGGGTTGGACGCAGTCCAGCGCCCCGCAAGCGCTCGATGGAAAATGGCTCTTCGCTCTCCTCGGTAGAGATTCCGGCACTGGTCGAATTTTTGGCCACCAAAACACCTGCCCGTCAGTCGCTTACGCCTTCTCGGTGATACACATCTGGTCCGCCCAACCCGACTTGTGGAGGTTTGCCACAACATGCTAGGCACGCGCATCGAAGGCCCGTCCGGCAGCTCCAGCTTGGTATCTGCCGCACCTTCACGTAAAATGGGAACACCCCTACGCGATCACAAGCCCGAGCTTCTGATTTTTGGGCATTTTGTCAAGCTATAGAGTATCAATTTGGGACAAATCGCTGACAGTGAAGGAATAGATCGCACCCTCGACTCACTTCCCGCAATATTCTATGGGAGTAGGGGAAATAACCGCTTCAAATAAGAGAAAATCGCGCTCACGCGTCTTTGATCTGCGTGTTGCGGTGAGCCGGAAGAAATCGTCCAAACAGTTTTACGAGCGCAAAAATGTCGAAAAAACAATCTAGTTACACCTACGACGAGCTCATCGCGTGCGGCCATGGGGACATGTTTGGCCCGGGCAACGCCCAGCTTCCCTTGCCCCCCATGCTGATGTTCGACCGAATCACCCATATCAGCGACGAGGGTGGCTTGCATGGCAAAGGCGAAATTTGCGCAGAAATGGATGTGAAGCAGAGCCTTTGGTTCTTCGATTGCCATTTTGAGGGTGATCCCGTGATGCCCGGATGTTTGGGCCTGGATGCTCTTTGGCAAATGGCCGGCTTCTTTTTAGGATGGATGGGTGCCCAGGGCCGCGGCCGGGCCCTTGGTGTGGGCGAAGTAAAATTTGCTGGAATGATCCTACCGTCCGTTAAGAAAGTTACGTATCAAATCGATTTCAGACGTGTCATCAACCGCCGCCTGGTTTTGGGCATTGGTGATGGTGTTGCAAAGGCCGATGGCGAGACGGTGTTTACCGCAAACAACCTGCGCGTCGGTCTGTTTGGAGCTGAATCCGGTTCCTAATTAAGGAGAACTGCCATGAAACGTGTCGTCGTGACCGGCATGGGTATCGTTTCATCCATCGGAAACAATACGGATGAGGTGACTGAGTCCCTTCGAACAGGCAAGTCGGGGATTGTTCGGTCGGAGACCTATGCAGAAATGGGGTTCCGGTCCCATGTGCATGGCGACCTGGATATTGATCTTGATGAAGCGATCGACCGGCGCGTGAAGCGGTTTATGGGCGACGGCGCCGCATACAATTATGTGGCCATGGAACAGGCCATCAAGGATGCGGGCCTGGAGCTCGATGAAATTTCGAATGAACGCACCGGGCTGGTTTGCGGCTCCGGCGGACCGTCTACATCGAACCAAGTGGAAGCAGCAGACACGGCGCGCAACAAGAGCGTCAAGCGCATCGGCCCGTACATGGTGCCGCGCTGTATGTCGAGCACCAACTCAGCCAATCTGGCGACGGCTTTCAAAATCAAAGGCCCGAGCTATTCCATCAGCTCGGCCTGTTCCACCAGCGCCCATTGCATCGGCAACGCAGCCGAAATGATCCAACTGGGCAAACAAGACGTGATGTTCGCAGGCGGTGGCGAAGAGTTGCATTGGTCTTTGACAATGCTGTTCGATGCCATGGGCGCCTTGTCCAGCAAGTACAACGACACGCCCGAAAGCGCCTCTCGGCCTTATGACGTCAACCGGGATGGCTTCGTCATCTCCGGCGGCGGCGGCGTGCTGGTACTGGAAGAATTGGAGCATGCAAAGGCCCGCGGCGCGAATATCTATGGCGAGTTCGCAGGCTACGCGGCCACGTCGGACGGCGCCGATATGGTCGCCCCTTCCGGCGAAGGCGCCTTGCGGTGCATGAATCTTGTCAAACAAAGCCTGGGCAACCTGGCTGTGGACTATGTGAACACCCACGGCACATCAACCCCGGCCGGCGATTGCGTGGAGCTGGACGCCATCCAAGAAGCCTTCCGTGATCACACACCGAAAATCAGTTCAACCAAGTCGCTGACGGGTCACTCCCAAGGCGCCACCGGTGTTCATGAGGCGATCTATTCGCTGCTGATGATGGACAATGACTTTATCGCCGCCTCGGCCAACATTCAGGACCTGGACCCGGAAGCCGGTGACGCGCCGATTGTCCGGGAGCGGATTGATAATGCGAATTTAAACTGCGTTCTGTCCAATAGCTTCGGATTTGGCGGCACGAACGCATCATTGGCCTTTAAGCGATACCACGCTTAATGGGCGAACGTTGAAACGAAAAACTTTGACATAAGACTGGGTAACTTCCGTCCACAGAAAACAACAAAGAGGACGAGGGGAGTAAGATGGCTGACAAAGGAATAATGTCCGGCAAAAGAGGGCTGATCATGGGGGTTGCCAATGATCACTCGATTGCGTGGGGAATAGCAAAAACGGTTGCCGAACATGGCGCCGAACTGGCCTTTACCTATCAAGGCGACGCGATTGGCAAGCGGGTACAACCCTTGGCGGAGCAAGTAGGTGCCAATCTGGTGATACCATGCGACGTCTCGGACGATGCAAGCGTCGACAAAGTCTTCGACACTCTGAAGAAAGAATGGGGCACATTGGATTTTGTCGTGCACGCGATCGCGTTCTCCGACAAATCCGAACTCAAAGGCCGCTACCTGAACACGACCCGCAAGAACTTCCATCTGACCATGGATATTTCTTGCTTCTCGTTCACCGACATCGCCCGCCGGGCATCGGAACTGATGACAAATGGCGGCTCCCTGGTGACCTTGAGCTATTCCGGCGCAGAACGGGTGACACCGAACTACAACGTGATGGGCGTCGCTAAAGCCGCCCTGGAAGCAAGCGTGCGGTACTTGGCGGTGGATCTGGGCAAAGACGGTATTCGTGTCAATGCGATTTCGGCAGGTCCAATGCGCACCCTCGCAGGGTCCGCCATTGCCGATGCACGCTTCATGTACAAATGGAATCGTCAGCATGCGGCCCTTCAGAAAAATATCGAGCTGGAGGATGTTGGCGGTGCCGGCCTTTATTTGCTGAGCGATCTTTCCCAATGCGTAACGGGCGAAGTGCATCACGTGGACTGCGGTTACAACGTAGTGGGCATGCCGGCCGCGGCAAACCTAAAGGAAGCGGAAGCTTCTAACGGCAATGGTGCCGCCGATGCCAATGGCAGTGCCAAATCCACAAAAAAAGGCGCTGGCGACACAGCCCCCAATGCCTAATCTTATGGGCCCAATCTTAACGGGCCTGCCGAATGCGAGCCCGTTAAGACGGTCGGGGACATGACGGCCAAACGAGTGTTTGTTTAAGGTGCTCGCCGCCTAACTGTGCGTTTCCATTGCAACCACAGGCCCAGCCCACCCATTACCAGCACCGACAGGCCGACGACGATCGACAATACAATATTGGGAATGTCACGGCCAAAGGCGCGCAGGAAATTCCATTTATGCAGCATGCTGAAGGATAGCTGCTCCCATTCGCCCGCCAGCGTTCGGCGATCCGCAAGAACGCCTGCCGTCGTATCGATGAAGTAGAGTTCGTTTAGCGGAGGGCCGTACCGCACCTGCCAGACCGGCAGGCGTTTGTTACGGAAATCATATTTGGAGCCGAACCGCGTCACCAAGGACATGTCTTGGATCTCGTCCCGAGGGCGCTCGGTAAATTGTTCGGCCATCTGTATGGCCAGTTCCTCATCCCCGGCCCGCCAGGGCAACCCATCTTTCGCCGATAGGTAAAGCGCTGGCCCCGTGCGCGGCACCCCATCAAAACGGGCATTCCGGCGCTCCTGCGCGGTACTGGGGTCTGGTCCACCACGCGGCCTGGCAAGACCCAGCCGAAAAAGCCCCTCGCCCCCCGCGCTCTCGACGATAGACAAAGTCGACACATTCAAGCCTGCCGTTACATCCGCCCACTCCTTCGTGATGGCAAACTCGATTTCGCGGAGGTCGATGGGCGGCGACAGTTTGAGATTTTTCTGAGGTGTCTGGTCAGCAAGGAACAACAGATGATAAACGCCGCTGAACGCCAAAAACATAACGGGCACGCCCAGCACGTAGGACGCTACGCGATGCCACCCCCTGGCACCCGGTGCCATTTGTTTGCGCCGGATCAAGGTCAGCATGATCAGCCCAGAGATACCCATGACCACAATGGACCCCCCAAGGACCGCAACCACACCGACGCGCGGCCATTCCAAGCTCTGCGGCACCCAGCTTAACGTGTGGACCAACTGAAAGGCTTTGGAAATCGTCCTTTTATAGTCATTCGTCAAAAACGCCGACGCGCCGGTTTCCGTGTACGTATAAATTGTCAGCCGATCCGGCGTATCGAAGGTAATGCGATAAACCGGCAACAAACGATTGACCCATGGATAGTGAGAATCAAATCCTGTTTGGAAATGCACATCGGCAATGGCGGTATCTTTCAATCCCGTGTAATAGCGCGCGAGGAAAATCGCCTGTGCCCTATCGTGATCGAGAAGTTGCGCCCCGGTTTGCAAATCAAAATAAAGCCTGGGCGCATGTTCACCTTCTGTCACCTGCAGTAAATGACCACTGGCGCTCGGGACAATTCGGACCGACTGCGCCTCATTCACACCGGCTTGAGCCAGAATGTCACCGATCGGTTTTTTGCCGCTAAGATCCAACGGAGCCGATGGCGGATAAAATTTCGCAGCTTCGGGCCCTGTGAACACCATCAGCGGGTGGAGCAGTCCCGACACGCCCCACAACACGAGCGCGATGCCGGCACACCAAGCCAAGTATCGGTGAAGCCGTATGCCGGTTGCACGCATTTTATCCGTCATTGCCATCACGCTTCTCCTAGGCTGGCCTTAGAAGGTTGTCCGCAGACCACCGAAGAAGGACCGCCCTTCGCCAGGAACGAAGATGCGCCCCTGCTCCAAAGCCTGGTTCGCATTTGTTGAAACGCCCGATATGTATCGCGTGTCCGCGAGGTTTTCGCCGGAGACAAACAGACTGACCGTGTCTGAGAGTTCTATACCCGCACTGAAACCCACAATGCTGTAGCTCGGCACTTCGGTGGTATTTGCGAAATCCGCAAAGTAGTTTTCCGGAACCCATTGCCCGTTGAATGCCACGAAGGCGCGATCATCATAGCTGTACCGGATCTCACCGCGATACACATGACGCGGCACGCCCGCCAACTCATTGTCGCCGAACTGAGTATCGTTGACGAAATTGAACTGGCTGTACGTATAGACTTGGCGGATTGAGAGCTTCGAGTTGAAGGTCTCAAAAAAAGTGTCGAACACATCGAGATCGAAACCAAGTTCCACCCCTTGATGGACAGTGTCTTCGGCATTTTCCGTGAAACTGATGAAACCGAACGCCCCAGGCGCGCCAAACCGCAATAATTCCTCGTCTACGAGTGAATAGAAATAGGTGACGTCCCAGCGGGCGGGGCCATAGGTGCCGCGCGTACCGCCTTCGAATGTAAGACCGGTCTGTGCCTCCAGCCCCGTGAAGTTCAAAGCGCCGCCACCAGTCAATTCGGTGAAGGACGGCGGCTCATAACTGCGGGTAACATTGGCGAAAAGCTGAACATCCGACGGTCCATCCCACAACAATCCAATGCGTGGCGCGGCACCGAAGAAGTCGATCCGGTTGGGCTGATCCGTGCCTACCGTCACATCGAAATCACGTTCGGTATAGATCAATTGAAGGCCGGTAATGACAGAAAAGCCCCCACCGATATCCGCATCCAACTGACCATAACCAACCACATTAGCGGACTGTTGACGCTCGTCTTCTTGCAACGCGCCACGAATGCCGAAATTGTTCTCAAAAGATTTCGTATCCACAACGCCATAATTGGCGTCAGCGCCGACGGTGAACTCCGTCGGCAAGCCAAGGAACGTGAAGTCTCCCGTCAGCCGTGCAAACACACCACCTTCATGTCCATCCTGGTCGATTAGACCGGCAAAATCGGTAATCGGATGGAAGAGATCGCGATACGTATAATGTCCACCCAATTCCACCGTGGCCACGGCCGTATCCCAAGTGGTTTTGTTGGCAAGCCGCACGATAAGCAAATCGCGCTGGAAATCATCCGCTGACGCACTATCGGCCAGCGTGATAACGGGCCCACCCGGAAAGAACGGGCCGGTGGTCACGGCGGGCGCTGACATACGCCGGTTATTCAGCGCGTCATCCAGCGACAAGCCACCTGCCAGCTCCAAGTCGTTATTCGTTACTTCCACATAGAAGCGTGTATCCACCGTGCTTGAGAATTTGTACCCGGCATTGGCATTGAAGAATTGCGAGTTGCGCCTGTTTTGGTCGCGGAACCCATCGGATCGCGCCGCCGTGAAACTTGTGTAATAGTCAAATCGGTCGATCTGATCTGCGGCACTTGCGTGAAGCCGCGCTGCCCCGAAACTGCCCCCTTCACCTCTGAGCAACACACCTGACGGTTCATTCAGGCCCGTCGGCGACAATATGTTGATGGCACCACCGAGACTGCCGGCACCAAACCTCAGACCGTTCCCCCCACGATAGACCTCGATGAAATTGATGGTCAGCGGATCGATTTCCTGCACGTTCGACGAGCCGCTCGCGCTGGTAATCGGAATCCCGTCCCGCAGAAGCGTAATGCCCCGCCGCTCAAAGCTGGTACCAATCCCGTTGCCACGGACGATGAGTCGAATTTCCTGTGTATCGATGGCATTGAAGGTAACGCCAGGAGCAAAGAAAACCGTGTCGGAGAGATTATCGGCAAAATTGTCGAGGAAGTCTTCCGCAGGACGCAAATCGACGGCGCCGGGACGGCGTCGAATGCGCGCGAGTTCTTCTGTCTGCTCGGTCTCGAAAGCCGATCCGTACACGATGATACGATCCGCGACTTGACCGTTCAGACTGGGAACATCGGCCTCCCCAGAGGAGGAGCTGTTATTTTCGATGGGCACTTCTTGACCAAGTGCAGGCGCCGCGGAGAACGCAAGCGCGGCGGCAACGGCGCAAGAGCGCCTCTTCAAATTTTTGGACATTTTAGTTGTGGCTTTCGACCGAACGAGCAAACGAACCGGGCCCGTTATGGGACCGGAGACCTAAACAAGAAAAGCGTTAGGCTTTCGCGGGTGGAGCTCGGGGTGTTGCGTCATGCAGCGACGCAAGGTCGATAGGGGTAACGGGCCGGTCGTCTAAGATCAGCGGTGTATCCACCGGCAACGGTGCCCAGATGACAGCGACTTGTGGAGCTGATTCCAAACCACCATGCGCGCAGATCAACACGCAAAGCGGACAGTCTTGTTGCCCAGGGATATCGAGATCCGACGGAGCGCCGGGGAGATCCCCAAGACCCAGATCAGCCAGCGGCACTTTCTTAAAGCCGTCCGCCGTACAGATTACCACATAACCGGATTGGTCGAGGGAAGCCGCCGCGGCAAGTCCCGTCGGCACCAATTGAGCCGCCAGGAAACACAGCGCCAGTAACACGTTCAGAGAACGTGTCTTTCCGATGTAGGCGCGTATTTTTGCGGTCAAAACCAACAGTCTTCCCCCATTTGGCGAGCCCTGACAGTGCCCTCAACGGAGCCGATAGGCAAGCGCAGCTTTGACGCAGGGTGCGAGAGCGCTCTAGCTGGGTAAGCCGAGCCGGTTGGCGATATTATTGCGCTGCATGTTCGACGAGCCACCAACGATCGGCATGCCGACAATATCACGCACATGGCGCTGCATGTCATGGCCTTCCGACAAGCCGTAAGCCCCCATCACCCTCTGGCAGGTAAGAACCACATCCACGGCGGTATCCGCCACAAACAGTTTCGCCATGCTGGTTTCCACGGAACAGGGACGCCCCTCTTGGGCCAGCCAAGCACCGTGATACAGCATATGGCGGCAGGCCTGCAGCTTCGTTCGCGCGTCCGCCAATGCGTGCCGCACCGATTGATGCGCACAAATGGGCTTGCCGAATTGCTCTCTTTCCTGAGCGTATTCCCAGGCTTCTTCCACGGCGGCTTGCGCAATGCCGAACGTCACTGCGGTGATTTCGATCTTCTCCACGTCGAGCGCCGGTCCCGCCAACATTTTCCAGCCTTTGTTCCACATGTCGGGACCACCGACGATGTTCTCCACCGGTAAACGTACATCGTCGAAGAAGACGTCGCTGGACAATGTGTATCGCAGGTTCATGTGATCGATCGGATGCATTGAAAGACCTGGCGTATCTGTGGGAATGAGCACAAAGCTTAAGTTTTTGTAGCGCGCGTCCGGTTCGCCTGACCTCACCAAGCAGTAGATGTAGTCCGCGAAATCAGCGCCCGTACACCAACGCTTGGACCCTTTGATGACAATGGACTTGCCGTCGTCTTCCATGCGCGCTGAGGTGCGCACGCTGGCAAGGTCACCCCCCACATCCGGTTCCGACAAACCATAGGCGAAGGTGATTTCCCCTTTCGCGAGCTTTGGCAGTAATTCTGCTTTTTGCTGAGCGGACCCGTTTTCGGACATGTTCACACCGCCATAGAAGGCCGTGTGAATGAAAGGTCCAGCCATGAAGGGGCCACCCCGGCATAATTCTTCGATCACGGCAACAGCGCCCACAATGTCAGGCCCCTGGCCGCCATATTCTTCCGAAATCGTCAGTCCACACACCCCGGTGGCGGCCAGCTTGGCGAACACATCCTTGGGGAAAACATGATCGCGATCCCATTGCTCCCTTTTTTCCCGGGGCATTTCGTTTTCCACGAAGCGGCGCATGGTGTCGCGCAGCAAACCAATATGTTCCAGCTCGTCGGTAAAGCTGTGCTGGGTGCTCATGGGGATACTCCTTGTAATTTTTGAACGGGACCGTACACAATGCCCGGCATTCACGGAAGGACTCTTGAATGACCCAATCACCATCTCCCTCGCTCCCGCCCCTCCCCGATCAGCCCGCCGGCACGCCTTGGCCGACGGAGGCGTGGCCCGAGGGCCCTCTGGGAACTCACGTGAATGATGGCAAATTGCAAGGCTTGCTGGACCATGCGTTTTCCGACCCTGCGCCCGACGACATGGGCGAAACCCATGCGTTCCTCGCTGTTCAACATGGCAAGATCGTTGCGGAACGCTATTGGCGCGACTTCTCCGAAACGAATACCTACCCGTCCTGGTCCAAAGCCAAATCCATCACGCAGGCGCTTGTGGGCATATTGGTAAAGCAGGGCAAGATCGACATTCATGCCCCCGTTATGGTGCCGGAATGGCAGGAACGCGAAGGCCCGCGCCGTGAGATTACGCTTGATCAGTTGCTGCGCATGTCGAGCGGCTTGAAATTCACGGAAGACTATGTGGATGGCGAAGCATCCGACGTGATCGAGATGCTGTTCGGCAGCGGCAAGCATGATGTGGCCGCCTTCGCCGCCAGTTTCCCATTAGAAACAGCACCGGACACGAAGTGGTCGTATTCCAGTGGCACCAGCAATATTGTCGCCCGCGCCGCCGCATTAGCGTTGGGCGCGAAAGGGGAGGTGTTCGAAAACTTCATGCGCAAGGAGCTGTTCGATCCCATCGGCATGAAAAGCCCCATTCCAAAGTTTGATGACGCCGGAACATTTATCGGGTCTTCTTTTTGTTTCAGCACCGCCCGAGACTTTGCGCGGTTTGGCCTTCTTTACATGCGCAACGGGGTTTGGGACGGCACGCGTATTTTACCGGAAGGCTGGGTGGACTACGCACGGACACCAACCGCAACACCGGAAGACGAACCGCTTGGCTACGGCGCCCATTGGTGGCTTAACCTGTGCGGACCGGGAAGTTTTTCCGCCAACGGGTATCAAGGCCAGTACACCATCCTTGTGCCGCAACTGGACCTCATTCTCGTGCGCCATGGCGATTCACTCGACGAGAAAGGCGAAAAAACCAAGGCCTGGCTCGCCGACGTGGCTGACTGTTTTCGTGGATAGAGGCGAGAGCACTTCCGGACTATATTGAACCAGTTCTGTTGCCCATTGGTGGGCGTCTCCGCTAGGCGCGGTTCGCAACGCGATGTGGGGCATCGGGTAAGGAGCGCAACGACGCGGACGCGCACCAATGGGCAACAGAACTGGTTCAATATAGTCCGGAAATGCTCTAGAGCTCGGCAACTTTTGATGACGCGCCGATTTTGTCCGCCGCCTTCATAGCGACGGCACAGATTGTCAGTGTCGGATTCGACTGGGATCCGGCCGGGAAACTACCGCTTCCCACCACAACCAAGTTCCTTACCTGATGATGAATTTGATCGGCGTCCAGTATACTTGTTGCCGGGTCGTCCCCCATCATCGTGGTCCCGTAGATGTGGGGCCCACCAATCGTATCCGGGGACGGAAGCCATCTAAGCTCTTCGACGGGCAGTGGCGAGAGAATTTTACCCACGATTTCCTCGGCCCGATCTACGGCATCTGATGTATACTGACTAATGTCGTCATACACCACCTCCGGCAGATCATCATCAAGATTGGCCAGCCGGACATAGCTTTCATCATGGGGCACATCTTCCAGCTTTAGCGTAAATGGCATGACTTGACGCCATTTGCCGAATTCTTTGCGCAGCGCCCCGCGGTTCCAAGTTTCAATAAGCACCGATGGCTGGTGGCGGCGAAAGTCGCCGTCATACTGAGCATAGTTCATGCCGCATATGACGCTGCTGCCCTGAAAATTGTCGACACCATCCAAAAAGACTTCGCCGTACTCGCTATAACTGCCGTGAAGCCTGCGCCCCAGCATTGGATGGGTGAGGCCGGACCGCTGCAAAATGATCGGGTTGAACAATGCATTGGCGCCAAGAATGACAAGGTCCGCCGAAACGGTTTGGTCGCGGCCGTCTTGCCGATACATGACGCCCGTTGCATTTCCACCTTGCACATCAATCGCGCGCGCCTCGGCGGAAAGCACCACATCCACCCGCGGATCCTCATAGGGTGCCATAAAGCTGTTCAGAATGGTGAATTTCGAATCGATGGGGCACAGATGACACATGCCATTTGAACAGCATTTTGGCCGCGTCGCCGTATCGCGCGACGGGCGCGCCGTTGCGGCAGCGAAGTGATGTTCCGGATACGCCTCTTTAAGCTTTTGATCGACCATTGAGAGCGTATGCGGCGGCTGCGGAAAAGGCTTCGAACGCGGCCACATCATGGGCTCGCGCGGGCCGGAAACCTGCATCAATTCTTCGACTTCGCAATAATACGCTTCAATGTCGTCGTAATCGAATGGCCAGTCCAGACCGAGACCGTATTTGGACTTGAATTTGAAGTCGCTTGGGTGCAAGCGAGGTGCATTGCCCCACCAGCAATTCGACCCGCCGCCAAACGCAACCGTGAACTTCCATCGAAGGTTTTGTTTGATGCCCCGATCGACCCAAGTGTCTTGGGCAGCAATCTCGGAGTTCGCCCCCATCTCTATTTGATCCGCATGCGTATACAGCTTGCCCCGTTCCAGAACGAGCACGCGCGCATTGGGAGCCGCATGTTTCAAATGCTGATGGAGGAAGAAGGTTGAGGCAAATCCGCTGCCAACAATGACGGCGTCATAGGACGGCTGTGCCTTTTCAACGATGCGCATTCAAGTCCCTCAAGCCGTGCAACTTTGAAGGAAAAGAAGATACTAAAAGACGCTTAACGTAAGGTTGTCGAAGGCATAGTACCGTGCGGTTTCAGCACGTCCAAGAGCGCCGTTTTAGGCCGTGTCAGGCTCCTGCGGAAACCTTGGCAGCGGGCTCGCGCAAGGCGCTTCTTCGACCGAGTAAAGACCGAAATAAGTCACTTTCAGATTGCCGGTGGCATAGGTTTCGAAAAAGTCCGTCCCCATCATGAATTCATTCATCACGCGCCGTTCGTAGTTCTCGAATCCGCGATGAATAAAGCCGGGCACCATCCACCTGAATGGCGGCATGTTGACGAAGGGTGCAAGAAGCCGAAGGGCTATCCCCTCGGTTGCACTGGTATGGTGATCTGCCGCGATGAAGTCGGCAACGAACTGCGCCATTTCACCGTCGGCGATTTCCAGACCCGGCAGATGACCACGAACAATCCGTTCAACCACGCGGTCAGGCGTATTGAACAGGAACGAACCGCCAAGACCCGCAGCCCCTAATCCGGCAGCGGCACCACCGCCGATTAAAAGGTTCCGGCGGTTTAGTTCAACACCAGCCGCTACCTGGGGAGACTTTGGATTACTCATACAGATGCTCCGATTTTGTCAGCCGCTTTCATGGCGACAGCACAGATCGTCAGTGTGGGATTGGATTGGCAACCGGAAGGGAATCCGCCGCTGCCCACAACAACAAGATTTCGAACCTGATGATGGATTTGATTTTCATCGATGATACTGGACGCAGGGTCCGTTCCCATCATCGTGGTGCCGTGAATGTGCGACCCCGCACTTCCCAGAGGAAACCGATTGACGGATTCCACGGGAAGAGGCGCCAAAATCTCTCCGACAATCTGCTCAGCCCGGTTGGCAGCTTTCAACGCATACGGACTATATTCGTTGTAAATCACTTCGGGCAAATCATCATCGAGATTTGCCAAAACCACACGATTTTGTTCCTGAGGAAGGTCCTCAATTTTCAAAAGAAAAGGCATGACCTGGCGCCATTTGCCGTAGTCTTTGCGCAATGCCCCAACATTCCAAGTTTCGAGCAAAACAGAGGGGTGTTCACGACGAAAATCCCCATCATACTTGGAATAATTCATACCACAGACAACCGTACTTCCCTGGAAATGGTCGACGCCATCAAGGAAAGCCTCACCGAAAACGGCAAAATTGTCGTACAGGTTTTTCCCAAGGAGTGGATGGTCCAGACCCGAGCGTTGCAGGATTACCGGGTTAAAAAGCGCGTTTGCTCCTACCACCACAAGGTCGGCGGACACGGTTCTTTCTTTCCCGTCACGGCGGTACACAACGCCTTTTGCGTTCCCTGCCTCCACATCGACAGCACGGGCTTCCGCCGTCAGAAGCACTTCGACACGCGGATCTTCGTAAGGCCCCATGAAGCTGTTCAGAATCGAAAACTTCGCGTCGATCGGGCACAGGTGACAGACACCGTTGGAGCAACATTTTGGCCGTGTGGCGGTATCGCGCGATGGCCGTGCCGTTGTCGCGGCGAAATGATGTTCCGGGTAAGCCTTCTTAAGAAGTCTATCTGCGAGGGGCAATGTGTGCGGGGGCAATGGAAACGGCCGCGACCTGGACCACAGCATATCTTCCCGTGGTCCGGAGACCTGCATGACGTCTTCGGCTTCCGAGTAATACGGCTCGATTTCATCGTAATCGATTGGCCAATCAATCCCGACGCCGTATTTAGACTTGATTTTGAGATCATTAGGGTGCTGGCGAACCGCATTTCCCCACCAGCAATTCGAGCCCCCGCCAAACGCGATGGTGAAGTTCCAAGTCTTGTTGCGCTCTCGCCCCTTATTCGTCCAGGCATCACCTGGGTGAATTTCCGACGTCTGCCCCATCTCGATCTGTTCGGCATGGGTATGGAACTTACCACGTTCCAGCACGAGCACACGCGCATTTGGCGCGGCATGTTTTAAGTAGCGATATAAAAAGAAAGTGGACGCAAACCCGCTGCCGACAATAACGACTTCATAGGATTCCGCCGCTTTTTCAATGACGCGCATCAATCCTGATCACCTTGCGCAGACCGGTCCAAGGCGGACCTTACTTAAACAAACTTAACACATCACTTCTAAAGTCGTTTTGTCCCACACAAGACTACAAATGAAAACAGATTGAAATGCCGCATTGAACACAAATTCGGCATGGTGGATTCCATTAAACAGTCGCATCTATAATGAACGAAGTCTTGGCTCCCTTGCTAAGGACAACGGTCATGCGGCCCACGCTTACCCATATCGCTCTTCATTGCGGCGACATTGAAGCATCTTCACAATTCTATAAAGAAATGTGCGGCCTGGAGCTTGTTCATACCCGATGCGCACATGGCGTCCGCGTTTCATGGCTTGCGGAACCGGGCAAAGAACAAGACTTCGTGATCGTCCTCATTGATGGGGGGTCGCGGCCACCTCAGCAGAAGGGCGATTATTCTCATTTAGGGTTCGCGGTGGCCGAAAAATCCGATGTGGATTTGGCATGCGTGCGCGCCCGGAAAAAGAACTGGAAAGTAGCCTGGGAACCAGTACAGGCACCGTTCCCGGTCGGCTATTTTTGCGGCATTGAAGATCCCGACGGCTACGTGGTGGAGTTCAGCTTTGGCCAGCCCCTCGGCCCAGGCGCCCCACAGAATCCTTTTGAAAAAACTTAATGAAGCCCAACGCCGCACGTTCTCTATGGTCTGGAATTACGCGGTAATGACCTTACCCGGATTCAAAATACCTTTCGGGTCAAGCGCCGCCTTTAGTGTCCGCATCAGGCCAATTTCCGCATCGCTGCGCGTCCATCCTAAATAGGGCTGTTTTTCAAGGCCAATACCGTGTTCGGCCGAAACGGAGCCGTGCCGTTCGCGCAAAGGCGCATAAACAATGTTTTCGACGGATTTGCGCGCTTCTTTGCTTTCGTCTCCCACGCCGACGATCACATGCAGATTGCCATCGCCCAGATGACCGAAGATAACGCAACGGTGATCCGGCCACTGATTATGAAGAGACTGCTTTACGTCGGTCACATAGGACTCCATATCCGGAATGCCCATGCTGACGTCGAACGCAAAGAACGGCCAGAATTGTAAACACTGTCCCACATCGTCCCGCATCGCCCACATGGCGTTACGTTCGCTTTGGCTTTTGGCAATAACGGCATCCACCAAAAGACCTTCTTCCAGTGTTTCGGCAAGTGCTGCTTCGAACCGCTCCGCATCCGCCTCTTGATCGGCACCCAGCGATTCCACAAGAATGTAGTAGGGATGGTCGTAAGCAATGGGTGGTTTGTTTTCGGCGGGCGCTTTCGTCACCAATTCATAGAAGTCTTTCCACATCACCTCGAAAGCACTCAACGTACCGCCCAGTTTACCGTCAATCGACGACAAGAATGCGGTCACGTCTTCAAAACTGTCCACGGCCACAAACGCCGTGTTCTGACTTTTTGGAAGCTGCCGCAAACGCAACACCACCCGCGTGACAATGCCAAGCGTTCCCTCGGACCCGATGAAAAGTTGCTTCAGATCGTAGCCTGCATTGTTCTTGATCATTTTGCCGAGCGACGACACGATCGTCCCATCGGCCAAAACGGCTTCCAGACCCAAGACCATGTCCCGCATCATGCCATAGCGGATCACACGGTTGCCGCCGGCATTGGTAGAAACGTTTCCGCCCACGGTGGCGGACCCGCGTGCACCCAAATCGAGCGGCAGCATAAGCCCCTTTTCTTCCGCCGCTTCTTGGGCAGCCTGCAAAGGCACGCCTGCTTGAACGGTCATTGTGCGGTTAACCGGATCAATTTCCTCGATATCGGTCATCCGCTCCAAGGTAAGCGCCAACTCATTGGAGGACGCCACCGTTCCTTCCACCAGGCCGGTCATGCCGCCTTGAGGCACAATGGCTTGTTCGTGTTGGTGGCAAAGTTTGAGGATCGTGGACACATCTTCGGTTGTCCGCGGCCGGAGGACAGCGCTGGGCAGACCCGAATGAGATTGAGATAATCCCGCCAAAGGGTTGCGTTCCGCAACCGCTTCACCTGTCAGGACAGCCTTTTCGCCGAGTAAACCCGATAGGTCCGATATGAGCTGGCTCATGCGCATGCCTCCCGAAAACATCCCAATTGGGACGATTTGTTAACATTTCCAGGATTGTGGCCGTAAGGCCGCCCCCGGGCAAGCCGCGTTTCCTAGGAAATTTGCCTTTGGCCTTAACGGAACATTGACAGCCGCCGGGGCAAGTTAGACTCTATGTTCATGACGGCGATGCAAATCTTTTGCTATCTGGCACTGCTTTTGGCAGTCGCGGGCACTGTCGTGCCCTATCGCCCGTTTCATGACCGCAGTGCAGCCGCTTTGGTGGCCCTCATCGCCTTCGTTGCGCTCGGGCTGTCAACGCCTCTACGTGAGCCCCCAAAGAACTTGTCTTACTTCGAATGGCAAGTGGCCAAACAAAAATGCCTGGAGACCAAGCAAAATATCGGGCCATGCCGCGTTTCGCCCCCACGGGTTGCGGCTTCCACCCTGCATACTCACCCCGAATAAAGCCCTTCGTCCTGAAGCCTGCCTCTCATCCTTAGCTTGCCCAACCCCATGGGATCGCGTTAGAGCTTGCGGTTAGCAATTTGCTTGCGCAATGGGGCGCAGGTTGAGAAGGGGGCAGCATGACGTTCGAATGGGGTGATCCGCTTCGGCGGTCAATAGAAGCAAACATAGAAAAGTTCGACCGCCAGCCCCTCTCCACCGAGAATTTGCGCCACGCCGCCGTTGTCATGTGTGTGGTCAAAGGCGACCAAGGCCAACCCGCCTTCATACTAACGCGGCGCGCATCAAGGATGCGGGCTCATGCCCGCCAATGGGCCCTGCCTGGCGGCCGCATCGACGACGGCGAGACCATTCACGAGGCCGCTTTGAGGGAACTACGGGAAGAGGTGGACCTTGATCTCGCCCCCTCCAACATTCTGGGCGTGCTCGACGATTATGAAACCCGGTCTGGTTATGTGATGACGCCGATCGTCGCCTGGGCCGACGCAGAGATGGAGTTGGCGGCACAAGATTCTGAGGTCGCCGCGATCTACCGCATCCCATTTACGGAATTCGACAAAGAGGGGTCGCCCGAATTTGTCACGATCCCGGAAAGCGACCGGCCAGTCATCAGACTTTACCTGGGCGATCATCGTGTGCACGCCCCCACCGCTGCCGTCATTCATCAGTTTGCGGAAGTTTGCCTTTTCGGCCGCGCGACGCGAGTCGCGCATTACGAACAACCAGTCTTTGCTTGGAAATAGCTTACCGCACACCAAATGTACCGAAGTCTCTCGCTTGTCTGAAAGGAACCGTCCCACATGCCCAATATCGCCGATGATCCGAGAATCGACCCGCGTTTGAAATCTATGCTGGGGGCGTTTCCGGCGCCGGCGTCTCAGGGAGATGCCGCCAGCCGCGAGGAGATGGTCGATGCCATGAACAGTCCCGGCGCGATGGTGATGCGCGAGACCATGAAGACTTTCTTGGACATGTGCGACAACGAAGATATCGCGCCATCTGCCGGGCTTACTGTCACCAAGCACGAATTTCCATCGCAACCCGACGGCAACACCATCAATATCCAATTCATTCGTCCCGATTCTGACGAAACCCTGCCTTGCGTCTATTACATTCACGGCGGGGGAATGCAGTTCATGTCATGTTACGATGGCATGTATCGCGCCTGGGGCCGCATGATCGCGGGCCAGGGCGTTGCCGTGGCTATGGTCGACTTCCGCAATGCTCTTCAGCCCTCTTCGGTGCCGGAAATTGCACCCTATCCTGCCGGTTTGAACGACTGCATTTCCGGCGTGAAATGGGTCATCGACAATGCAAAGGATCTGCGGATTGACGCAGGCAATGTGATCGTCGCGGGCGAAAGCGGCGGCGGCAACCTGACCCTGGCAACGGGAATGAGCCTTCTGAGAAGCGGCGATATCAGCCTGATAAAAGGTCTCTATGCTCTGTGTCCTTACATTTTGGGCAAATGGCCGTCGCCGGATTGCCCCTCGTCCACTGAAAACAATGGCATCCTTATCCAGCTCCACGACAACCGTGGCGCGATGGGGTATGGCATGGAGGCCTTTGAGGCGGGCGATCCGCTGGCATGGCCAAGTTTTGCAAGCATTGGAGACGTCAAAGGCCTGCCGCCGACCATCATCAGCGTCAATGAATGCGACCCGCTGCGCGATGAAGGCATCAATTTCTATCGCCTGCTTTTACAAGCAGGCGTTCAGGCCGGGTGCCGCCAAGTGATGGGCACCACCCATGGGGCAGAGATCTTTGTTATTGGTTGCCCGGAGATCAGCCGAGAGACCGCCCGAAGCATCGCCGACTTCTCGAAAGGCGTGACGCGCTAGGCCTTCCCCGTTACCATGCCTTCCAAAAGAAAATTTGGGAGGCATGCATGGCTTACATTGAAGGCCGGTTGGTTCACGATGCGGACAGTCACCTGATGGAAATGGGGGACTGCCTCGACCCTTATTTTGAAAAAAGGCTATTGGACCGATACCACGCTCTACCGGCTTTTGGCGTCAGGGTCGGCAGTAATGACTGGGTCGAAGGTGCGCGCACAAGGCAGGCCGATCCTGACTTTCGCGCGGGCATCGATGAAAACATCATGCTGCGCAAAAACTATGACGGCCATGGCGCCTTCATCGCAGCGGACCGTCCCAAAGCTCTCGACCTCATCGGCGTGGCCAGCCAGTTGGTCTTCACCACATTCTGTCTGGGGAATTTCGGCCTAGACCAAAGCAACGACATGGAGCTTTGCTACGCCGCCGCCGATGCGCACAACCGCATGATGACCGACTTCTGCAACGTGGATAAGCGGCTGCTTGCAACCGCTTATGTGCCGCTGGAAGATTTCTCCAATGCCGAAGCGACCGCCAAACGCGCTATTGAGCTGGGCGCCAAAGCGCTGATGGTACCGTCTTGGTGTCCGCAAAATCACGGGCCCAGCCACACCGGATTGTTTCCAGTTTGGGCAATAGCCCAGGAAGCAGGTATTCCCATCCTTTTCCACGTGGGCGGCGAGGAGAAGCTGAACCCGGCTTACAAGGAAAATGGCTTGCCACCCGTGCCGGACTTCCATGGTGGCGACGATAATTTCACGTCGGTCAGCTACATGCCTATTCCGAATTCCGCCATGCAGACCCTCGCGACACTGATCTTTGATGGAGTTTTCGACAAGTTCCCCAATTTGAAGTGGGGCGCCATAGAATTGGGCGCCGCTTGGCTGCCGGGATGGCTGCGATCCATGGACTCAGCGGCGCATGCGTTCATCCGCAACGAGGAGCGCCTGCAAAACCTGTCCGCCAAACCATCTGAAATCGCGCGCCGGCAATTGCGCCTGACGCCATACCCGCACGAGGATGCAGGCTGGATCATCCGGAACGCAGGCGAAGAGATGTGCTTGTTCTCGACCGACTATCCGCACGTGGAAGGCGGACGCAACCCGATCAAGCGCTTCGATACGTCCCTGGAAGGATTGCCGAAATCCGCCATTGATGGTTTCTATGCGGAGAATTTCATTGACATGATGGGCGCAGGCCTTGCGGAAGAACTGCGCCGCCCCGCCCATCTGGTCGCAGCTTAAACAAGGGAGAGTATTTGTGGCGCATGAACAATTGGGCCTAAACGCCAATCAACTATTGAGTACGACACGCGCTGTGCGCAAACGGTTGGATTTTGACCGGCCGGTTCCGAAGGAAGTGATCAAAGAATGCATGGAAATGGCGGTGCAAGCGCCCTCCGGCTCCAACGCGCAAGGCTGGCAGTTCGTGTTCGTCACCGACCCGGACAAGAAGGCCAAGATTGGCGACTATTACAAACAAGCATTTACGCCCTATCGCGACAGCCCCATGGCCATCCACACGTTGCACAAAGAAAGTAAGGACGAGAGCCTGACGGCAAGCCAGTCGCGTTCGGCCTCCTCTGCGGACTATCTTGCAGAAAACATGGGCCGGGCGCCTGTGTTGATGATTCCGTGCATTGCCGGGCGGACGGATGCGGAGCCCATGAATACCGCCCCCATTCAGGCGGCCATTTTCGGATCGGTTATTCCGGCCGCCTGGTCATTCATGCTGGCCGCACGGGCACGCGGCATCGGCACCGCCTGGACCACGCTGCACCTTAATTTCGAAAAGGAAATCGCCGAGCTGATCGGCATTCCTTACGACCAGTTCATGCAGGTGGCTCTTATTCCCGTGGCCTATACAAAGGGAACGGACTTTAAACCCGCCTACCGCCCGCCGGTGGAAAACATCATGCATTTCGATACGTGGTGATCTGTTATGGACCTCAACAATAAGGTAACGGTCATTACCGGAGCGGGCAGCGGCATTGGTGCGGCAAGTGCAAGAGCATTTGCCGCCAAAGGCGCGAAAGTAGCGGTTGCTGACATTAATCGTGCGGGGGCGGAGCAAGTAGCCGCCGATATCGGCAGCAAAGCCTATGCCTGCGATGTGAGCAGCGAAGCTGCCGTGAACAATCTCATTGCGTCGGTTGAGGCCGACTTCGGCGATGTGGATATTCTGTTCAACAATGCGGGTATCTTTCCCGGCGGCGATGTGATGTCGACGGACATCGACACGTGGCAAACCCAGTGGAATGTGAACGTGATGTCTCACGTCTATTCCACCCGCGCGGTGCTGCCCAAAATGCTGGCGCGAGGCGATGGCTACCTTATTCAGACCGCGTCCATGGCGGGATATCTCACAAGCCAAGGCAATCTTCCGTATGCGGTGACAAAGCATGCAGTGGTCGGGTTTGCGGAATGGATGGCCATAGCTTATCACGACAAAGGCGTGCGCACGTCTCTGCTGGCGCCGCTGGGTGTGGCAACGCCCATGTTGGACCAAGCCGGAGAAGGCGTCTCCGCCGATGCCCTTGGCCCGGTCAAATCCGCTGAGGATGTGGCGCAAATGGTGATCGACGCGGTCGAGGCCGAACGCTTCTTAATCCTCACCGACGACATCGCCAATAAATGGATGGGCTTCAAGCAGGCAGATCTGGAACGCTGGCTGACCGGCATGCGCCGCCAGCAGGCCAAGATGGAGGCGGGCAGATAGGTGCCGATAGTCTGCCTTATGGAAAATTGAATGCCTGATTTTCGCCAATAATAGACATCAGGCATAGAAATGTGGACGGCAGTAGTGCGCGCAGAAGCGGACAAGCCTACAACGCTTTCGGGCCAATCCAGCCGTTGCCACCCAGATAGTCAAACAGTAGCTTTGGGGCATTGCCCTCTTTATACGTGCAGAATTGCAAAATTGAACTTCCGGTCCGGTAATGCCTAAATACCCCAAAACTCTAATAGTAGGTTGAGAGCAAGTATGGACGTAGAGGGCTTCATTGATCGCTGGTCCAGTTCGGGCGGCAGCGAGATGGCAACGGCTCAGACGTTCGTGATCGAACTAACGGATCTTCTGGGCGTGGATCGACCCAACGTCTCCGACAAGGATGGTGATTTTTTAGAATATAGATTCGAACGCCCTGTCTCGTTGACACATACAGGGCGCAAGAGAAACGGACGTATCGACCTTTATAAAAAGGGACATTTCGTCCTTGAGGCCAAACAATTCGTTGGGCCAGAAAAGGAAGACAAGTCCGCGTTAAACCTATTTCTAGAAAAGGACACCCCAAAACAAACGGGCCATGGCAGGCGCGGCTCAGCCAAGTTCGACGACACCATGCTCAAGGCCCGCAACCAGGCTGATAACTACGCACGCGCCGTCGCCAAAGAAGACGGATGGCCACCGTTTCTATTGGTGGTGGACGTTGGCCACATTATCGAACTTTACGCAGACTTCTCCAAACAGGGCCAAGGCTATAACCAGTTTCCCGATGGAAACCGCTATCGTATACACCTGGATGATCTGCGTCAGGAGGAAACCCAGGCCCTTCTCCGCACGATCTGGACAGATCCCTACAGCCTCGACCCGTCCCTACAATCTGCCAAGGTTACACGGGAAATAGCGAGCCACTTGGCCGAACTTGGCAAGAGCCTTGAAGCGCAGGGACATGACAGCCAAACCGTAGCCCGTTTCCTCATGCGGTGTCTCTTTTCCATGTTCGCCGAAGACGTCGAACTAATCCCGAAACGCAGCTTCACAGAATTACTAATCAAACTGCGCGGACATCCTGAACATGCCCAACCGGCGCTAGAGGGGTTGTGGCAAACCATGAATCAAGGCGGCTTTTCCCAAGCACTGACAACGGATTTAAAGCGCTTCAATGGCGGATTGTTCAGAGAGGCCGATGCCCTTCCTCTCGACAACCTTCAGCTTGGGCTTCTGATCGAAGCGGCCGAGGCAGACTGGAGACAGGTCGAACCAGCAATTTTTGGCACGTTGCTCGAACGCGCACTCGACAAACGCCAGCGCCACAAGCTTGGCGCACACTATACACCGCGCGCCTATGTGCAGCGGCTGGTGACACCAACGATCATAGAACCTCTGCGGAATGATTGGCGCGATGTTCAAACCGCAGTTCAACGCTTAACCGAGGATGGGAAAGAACGCGACGCCGCAAAGCTCGTTACCGAGTTTCATGCGAAACTATGCGAAACAACGGTTCTAGATCCCGCCTGTGGTTCAGGAAATTTCCTTTATGTCGCCCTGGAAATGATGAAGCGATTGGAGGGGGAAGTGGTCGCCCTTCTACGAGAACTGGGAGGAGAAAAATATCTCAAAGAGTTTGAGTATTCGATGGCGGCGCTTGGCGCGGCCGGCGGGCGCACGGTGGACCCGCACCAGTTTCTTGGGATTGAGTTAAATACTTGGGCTGCTAACGTGGCTGAACTAGTGCTCTGGATCGGCTACTTGCAATGGCACTTCCGCACTTATGGCAATGCCGCTCCATCCGAGCCAGTGTTGCGCGACTTCAAGAACATCCGGCAAGGTGATGCCGTTTTAGAATGGGAGGATCGGACGCCACGCTTGGACGCGGACAATAAACCTGTCACCCGCTGGGACGGCGTGACCACTTTAACTGATAGCCTTGGAAATGAAGTTCCCGACAAGTCAGCAAGAATTGACGTATTCAACTATGGCAGACCATCACCTGCCAAATGGCCTGAAGCGGATTTTATTGTTGGGAATCCACCATTTATCGGAAAACTAAAAATGCGCGAAGACTTGGGCCACGGCTACGTCGAAGCTCTTCGAAAAGCGTATCCAACCGTGCCCGACAGTGCTGACTTCGTGATGTATTGGTGGCACAAAGCTGCCCAATCTGTTCAGCTTCGCGGTAAATCCGGCAAAAGAGGCGCGCGGAGATTTGGGCTGATTACCACGAGGGCAGCCAAACAAACTTTTAATGTCCGTGTTATTCAGGCATATACAGTTGACCCCAAGCATCCCGTTTCAATTGTTTATGCAGTTCCCGACCATCCATGGGTCGATACGCTCTTCGCCGCGAAAGTTCGAATTGCGATGAGTGTGGTCGCTGTGGGCAACCGAAAAGGCGTTCTACAAACGGCCAGCTCCGAAACACGATCACTAAATTCAAACGACGGTTGGGATGTTTCGTTCGAGACTGAGAGCGGGACCGTACGACCCAACTTGCGCCTGGGCGCTGACGTACTTGCGGCCAAGCCCCTTTTTTCCAACCAAGATCTTTGCTCGATGGGGTTTGCAACTGGCTCCCGAGGTTTCTTTTTGAGTCCAGAAGAAGCATTAAATGTTCCAGAAACAGAAAAGCGGTTCCTTCGCCAAATCCTTTCTGCGCATGAGATCACCAAGCAACGGAAACAGCGTTTCGTGATTGATGCTTGGGAAATTGACTCAGAAAATGATTTGCGTTCAAACGCACCTTGGATTTTCCAAAGGCTACGCGAGAAGGTATTTCCCAAGCGTTCAGAAAACAATGACTCGAAACTACGTCGAGAGTGGTGGCGTTTTCGACGGTCCAACCAAGACTATCGTTCTCTCAAAAAAGATTTAGATAGGTTTATCGTAGCCCCAGAAACCTCCAAGCACCGGCTCTTCTTCTTCGAAGGGCCGGCAACCGATGTTGAGCACGGTGCCTATGGCATAGGTCTAACTGATGCTTTTTTCGTGGCAGCCCTGTCTAGTCGCATTCATGATGTTTGGGCGCTTGCGCAAGGCGGAGATTTGGGTGCGACACCTCGCTATAACAAAACCCGCTGTTTTGACCCCTTCCCGTTCCCCGACCTCACCGAGGATCAGAAAACTCATCTCCGCGCCTTGGGTGAAGAGCTCGACGCCCACCGCAAGCGTCAGCAGGCAGCACACCCAAAGCTGACCCTGACTCAGATGTACAACGTGCTTGAAAAGCTGCGCGCTGATGAGACTATCGAGGGGAAGGACAAAGAAATCTATGATCAGGGAATGATCGGCATTTTGAAAGACCTGCACGACCAGATCGACGTCGCCGTGGCGGATGCTTATGGCTGGCCCGTTGACCATTCAGACGAAGACATCCTCTTTCGCCTCGTCGCCCTCAACAAAGAACGCGCCGAGGAAGAGGCGCGCGGCCATATCCGCTGGCTCCGCCCCGAGTACCAGAACCCCTCAGGTGCGCAGGCCGCAAAAGGCAAGCAAACCGAACTCGAAGTTGGCCCCACCGCCGACGTGGAAAAAGCTCCGTGGCCCAAAACCCTCCCCGACCAGATCGCAGCGGTGCGCGAGACGTTAGAGGAGATGGGAGAGGCCACACCGGAGCAAATTGCCCGCCGTTTCAAACGTGCCCGGACGAACGCCGTCCTGCCGCTACTGCAAAGCCTGGCTGCACTTGGCCAAGCCGAAGCAGGTGAACAGGGACGGTTTTCGGCTTAAAGGCGCATCAAGGACAAAGGCAGCTAAAGCTCTATTGAGGCTGCGCAGGTTCAATGCAAGTTAGTTGCTGCCACTCGCTTAGCAAACATAATGTCTGCTTCGAGGATAAAGCTGCCTTTCCTCCATCTATTTCTAAAAATCCTCTTTGGGCCGAAAGCTGACATTCAACACACCATGCACTTTTCCGAAAGACAAATCACATGCCCCTAAAGCGCCAATCCTCCGTCTACGGTGAATGTGGCGCCGGTGGCAAAGCGCGAGTCGTCGGAAGCCAAGTACAGAACGATATTGGCGATGTCTTCCGGCTCACCCAAATGGCCGATCGGATGTGAGGCCACGAAGCCCGCCAGCGTTTCTTCCGGGTTCGGCACTTGGGCCAGCACTTTGTCGATGATCGACGTCTTGATGGTGCCCGGCGCTACAACATTGCAGCGGATACCATTTTGCTTTTCCCCACAATGAAGGGCTATCGATTGGGTCAGCATGATCACGGCTGCCTTGGCCGCATTGTAGGCCGCAAGACCCGAACTTGCGCGAATGCCAGCAGCCGAGGCAATGTTGATGATCGACCCGCCGCCCGTTTCCTTCATGTTGGCAATGGCGGTCTTACAGCCCCAGAACACGCTGTCCACATCCACATCGAAGGTTTTGCGCCACGCCGCATAGTCCACATCTTCAATGGACCCCATGAGGGTGATGCCCGCATTGTTCACCAGTGTGTCCACCGGCTGGTCCTTCGAGGCCGCGTCCCACACCGTCCCCCAGCGGTCCCCGTTTGAGACGTCTTGTTCGACAAACTGGGCATTGCCACCAATGGCATCCGCCACCGCCTTGCCGCCGTCCACGTCCAGATCGGTGAGGGTGACGCGCGCCCCTTCGCTTGCCAATTTTTCCGCGATCGCGCGGCCAAGGCCGGAAGCTGCCCCCGTAACCAGCGCGCATTTTCCATCGATCCGTGCCATGACATTTCCCTTCGTTGTACTTTTAGGGAGTATCAGACACGGCGCAGCGGCCCAACAGCCCCATCTTCATTAGGAGATACAACAAAGCTGCGGAGTGTTTTAGATTTATAATCCCGCGATTCCACTGTATCCACGGCCACATAATCCGCACGCGCCTCAGTGGGTGTCAAGGTCACAACGATGCAGCCGTGGTCGTTGAAATTGGCGAATTTGATCTCGTCATTCGCGGCAACAACGGCGCCCCCCAAATCCACATCGGTCATCTTCAAGATCTCGCCAAGCGTGGTGGAAGAGACAGAGGTTGTCGCGAACTCGACGCCCACACGCTTACCTTCTTTGGAGTCGGTGAGTTCACTTGCCCAGAAAGTGTGCGTGTCGCCGGTGAGCACAATCAGATTGGCTTCGCTTGCTTGCGCCATCTGATAGACACGGTCGCGGGCGGCAGGATAGCCATCCCATGCATCGAGATTAGACGGCAGGCCGAGAGTCGAAAACATGGAAAAGCGCCGGGCAAGCCAGCTTTCCGCCATCAACGCATCAAGCCGGTCTTTCGGCAGGGTCCCTTCCAAGGTCGGGAAAGTAAAGCGGGCAAACATCACCGGATTGCCAAGCACTTGCCAAACCGTTCCGGCGGATTTGGACGTGGCCAATTCCTGCCCCAGCCACTGTTCCTGGTCTTGTCCCAGCAGCTCGCGGGCTTCCGACCCTAGAATTTCGTTTAGAAACTTATCCGTATTCGGAAGGAATTGAATTCCTTGCGGAAGATTTTCCGGGTCCAGCGCCGAAATGCGGGCATAGTCCAAAATCGGTTCCGGTGTTTCGCCAGTGAAATCGAATGGTGTCTTGACAGTGCGCACAACTGCCGGATCAAGCCGGTTGAGCACCGCCTCGTCCGTGATGGCCACCGGCGCATCCGGATCAGTGAAATCGAACGGTGTTTCCACGTAAGGAAGATCGGTGGAATAATCGAGCTGTTTGTCACGGCCAATCAAGCGGCCTTCCACCATGACGATCGACGCGAGTGTCCCCACTTGGAACGACCGCTGGATCGCCGACTTGTTGTCGGGTTGGGGCGTACGGATCGGCAGCCATTCATGATAGGCACGGGTAAAGGCCGTCAGGCGGTCTTGCCATGTCCCTTCACTGCCATCTTCCGAGTGGTTTTGCGCCCCATCGGTCCAACTATTGTTCGCGGTCTCATGATCGTCCCAAATGGCAATCATGGGCACATGGCCATGTAATGCCTGCAAATCCGGATCCGTCCGGTACAGCGCATAACGCTGGCGGTAATCGTCTAGTGAAATGATTTCATGGGCCGGCACGTTAACGCGGCCAATACGATTGCCGATGTCAGAGCCATATCCGTCCGCACTGTATTCGTAGATGTAGTCGCCCAGGTGAATGGCCAGGTCGAGATCTTCAATCTCGGACATCGTCTTGTAGACGTTAAAGAACCCTGCCGGATAGTTCGAACAGGACATAACGGCCATTTTCAGTTTTTCTGCATTCTCAGCGGGTAGAGTTTTGGTACGCCCGGTGGGCGAGACCTGATCGCCAACCCGGAAGCCGTAATAATAGGTGGTGCCCGGCGCAAGACGGTCCACATCGATCTTCACCGTGTAGTCGGTTTCCCCGTCAACGGTGATGTCACCGGACCGCGCCTCCCATTGAAGGTCTTCGTCCCAGGCAACGACCCAAGACACGTTGATCGGCCCGGTGACACCTTCGCCTGGGGTAGCGCGCGTCCAGATGACGACACGATCGTTTAGGGGGTCGCCGCTGGCCACGCCATGGTCGAAGGAAACGGCCGGCGTATCTTCGTTGCCCTCGGAACACCCGCCGAGCGCCAGCACGCTCGCCCCTGCCAGAAAACTCGCCAGCGTTTGACGACGCGTCCAAACCAGATAGGCCATCTCTGCCCCCAATTCTTTGTTCGAAGTTGAGGGCAGTCTATAGAGCCGCCATGTGTCCTTTCAATGACTCCGTGAAAATGAGACGATTGGATTTCCTGGCGGATTTAGTTGAGCGGCACCGCCGCAATTCTGGCGCTGGCCACATCGCGCAGGACGCGGTTTTCCAGCTCCGCGTTTTCAAGACGCGACTTCACCACGTCACCAATACTGATAATGCCGGTGAGCGCCCCGTTTTCCATCAGCACCACATGGCGCAAACGGCGTTGAGTCATCAGACGCATGGCTTCCTGCACCGGCATGGACGGGTCGTTCACAATGATCGGTTCTTTGGCGAGCTTTTTCGCACGTAAGGTAAGCGCCGCCGTGCCGTGATCAGACAAGGCATGGATCACATCCGTCTCCGTGACAATGCCACAGACATGGCCCATCCCGTCCAGCACGACAACCGAGCCGATACGATGGGCCTTCATGGTGCTGACAATGGCGCCCACCATTACCTCACTGCCAATGGTGACCACATGGGCCCCTTTGTCGGTCAAGATTTCTTTGAGCTGCATGGCGTTTCCCTTTCTGCGCATTCGCATGCGCGCACGTTTCAAACATGTCTTTCACGTGGGAAACCGCTGTCCACTTGCGAGTAACGCCGTTGAACATTTGCGTGAGAAACGACACGCCGACACACCACGCCGTTCCGGCAAGGTCTGCGGATTTCAATGAAATTGAACACCCTTACCGCAGGGGAAACAAGGGTTTTCGGTGTGATCTGGCACAGTTTTCCAGGCACATGGCCGACATGCGGCCAAGACGCTCGCTTCCGTTCACAAATGAGACTATCCCTATGCGCAACATCACAAGAAGAGTGGGAGGAAAGACCATGAAGCTTTACGACGATATGGGCGCGCCAAACCCGCACCGTGTGCGGATTTTTCTCGCGGAAAAGGGCGTCAATCCAGAGATCGTTCCCGTCAGCATTATGAAGATGGAACACAAGCAAGACGCCTATCGGAAGATTTCCCCCATGTCGCGCGTTCCTGCCTTGGAGCTGGATGATGGAACCATCATTTTGGAATCGGTTTCCATCTGCCGCTATATCGAAGCGCTTCACCCGGAACCGAACCTGCTGGGCAAAGATGCCAAGGAGATCGGCCAGATCGACATGTGGTCACGCCGCATGGAAAACGAGCTGATGGCTCCCATGGCCATGACTTTCCGGCATACGAACCCGTCCATGGCCGCCCTGGAAAACCAGTTTCCCGACCTTGGAGAAGCCCAGCGAAAAGTCGCCAATCGGCGGCTGGCGATCCTGAATGAAGATCTGGCTGACCGCGAGTTCATCGCCGGGGACCGGTACACGCTTGCGGACATCACCGCCCAGTGCATTCTGGAGTTTTTCCCGCGTGTCGCCGAATTCGACCTCAGGGACGAGTACACGCATCTCAACCGCTGGCGGGGCGCCGTTAAGAACCGCCCAGCAGCCCGCGCCTCCATCGGGAAGTAGGCCGGTAAGCCCCATCCCTTTGACAGAACACCAGATTTCCGGCAAAGAGCGCCTTTCAACCTCTTCATGACAGGCGCATGCCGTGACAAAAATACTGACGCTCGAGCATCACGGGCCGGACACTTTCGTTGGCGAAAGCCCCAGATATGAATGGGGCCGCATTTATGGCGGCCTCGTCGTTGCCCAAGCGCTGAAGGCGGCGGCAATGACCGTGGACGTCAGGCACACGGTGCACTCTCTCCATGCCTATTTCATTCTGGGCGGGAATTTGGATGAACCTGTCCGCTATGAGGTGGACCGGCTGCGCAACGGCAAATCTTTCACGACCCGGCAAGTGGTCGCCAGACAAAGCGGCGGTGCGATCCTCAATCTCTCCGCCTCCTTCCAAACCCAGGAAGAGGGGCCGGATATTCAAACGCCGCAACTCCACGACATACCGAAACCGGAAACACTGGAGACCGACCGCGTGATGGCAGGCCGCGACACACGGACGGTGTGTCATGATCACGATCCGCCCCAATCGCGCCAATGGGTGCGTTTTAACGAGCCTCTGTCGGACGATCCGCTTGATCACATTTGCGCCCTTGCCTATCTCACGGACTCAAATGCCATGCGGGCTATCCGCGCGGGCCATCCGAAAGAACGCGACCTGCCGCCCAATCAACATCACAAGATGTTCATGGGCGCGAGCCTGGATCATGCGGTTTGGTTCCACCGCCCCGTAAAGGCAGACGACTGGCTTCTGCTGGACATGCGCTCGCTGGGGATGATCGGATCGCGCGGCCTGGCTTTGGGCTGGGTCATCGACCAGCACGGCAGCCACGTGGCCACCATCGCGCAAGAAGGGTTGCTGCGCGAGAAGAAGCGGAAATAGGCGCAGGATTACGACCGAGTTGTTTGTGAGGGTTCATGACCGCTGACCAGCTAGACCTTCGAGACCGCGCCAAACTGTTCGACGCGCTGGAAGAAAAGCCCTTCGACCTCATCGTCATTGGGGCGGGCGCCACCGGCGCGGGCGTTGCCCGCGATGCGGCCCTGCGCGGCCTGTCCGTTGCTCTTCTGGAAGCGCGGGACTTTGCCTCCGGCACCAGCAGCCGCAGCTCGAAGCTGATCCACGGCGGATTACGCTATCTTGCACAAGGCGAGTTGGGGCTTGTCCAGGAAGCCGCCTCCGAGCGTCAGATCCTGCGCAATGTGGCGCCGCACCTTGCGCGTATCACACCGTTCATTGTGCCGGCCCATTCAACCATCGCCGCCACAAAACTGCGCGCGGGTCTGTGGACCTTCGAAAAGCTGGGTGCTGTCCCGGCAGCAGAACGGCACGAATACTGGTCCGCCAAGGAATTGGCCAAGAAAGAGCCCATCCTGGATACGAAGGGCATGAACGGCGCCATCGTCTACAACGAATTCCTGACCGACGATGCCCGGCTGACCCTTGCCAATGTGCGGTCCGCCGTGGGTGCTGGGGCCATCGCCGCGAACTATACCCAGGTATCGAAAATCATCCGCGAAGGCGACAAGGCGGTGGGTGTGATCGCGAAAGCGAGCTTGCCAAACGAACATCGCGAAATCGCGGTGCGCGGCAAGATGATCGTTAACGCCGCCGGCCCTTGGGTGGATGCCATTCGAGCCCTGGAAGATGACGGCGCGGACAGCCGCCTTACCCTGACAAAGGGTATTCACATCGTATTCGAACGCGAACGCGTGCCTGTAACACGTACATCGATCATTTCGGCGCCGGACAAGCGCACCATCTTCGTCGTACCGCGCGGCGAATTCACCTATATCGGCACCACGGACACATTTTATCCGTCAGCGGACTATTGGCCGAAGGTGGAAACCGAGGATATTGCTTATTTGTTCGACACGATCAACGCTGCCTTCAACATCACGCCGATCACGTCGCCGGACGTGGTGTCCATCTGGTCCGGCGTTCGGCCACTCATCAGCCAGCCGGGCAAAAAGCCATCGGAAATTTCCCGTAAAGACGAAGACTGGATGGGCCCGGCGGGAATTTTGACCATAGCGGGCGGCAAGCTCACGGCCTTCCGGAAGATGGCGGAACGCATTGTGGACAAGGTGATCGACCAGTTAGAGGCAAGTGCCCGCGCGTGCACAACGGAGGATGCGCCCCTTCCCGGCGGCGATTGCGACATGGAGGCATTGCAAAATTCGGACGCCTTCGCCAACCGGACGGCTGCTTTCACGGACCGGGTGTCTCATCTCTATGGCAGCGAAGCGCCGGAAGTGGTGTCGGCAGGCGGGAATGTTACCGCAGAAGCGGAACATGCGGTTCTCAAGGAAGGCGCCGTCACTCTTGAGGATTATTGGGTACGCCGAAGCGCGCGTGCCTGGTTTGACCATGAAGGGGGCATGAAGTCTTTGGCACCGGCGGCCGACAAGATGGCGGACCTCCTGCATTGGTCGCCAGACGAAAAGAAACGCCAAATCGACAGCTGCCGCGCGCTACATGAAGAAAGCCTGTCGGCGCTTCCCTAGAGCCGTTTTGGTTTTGATTGAAACACAAAACGGCTCCAGATTCTTAGTTTTGCGCGTTTCCGGACGGTGAACCGGATTCCACTTCACCTGGAAACGCTATAGTTTCTATGATGCCATGAGGAGACTGTCATGGATGCCAAGCTTGTTGACGGCCTGAAAGAAAAAATCGGGTCCGGCAAAGTTTTCACCGACGACGAAACATTGCGGTCCCGCGCCCATGATTATTGGGTGGTGGCCAACCTTCGCGCATGGCGCGGCGATCAACCGTCCGTACCCGGCGTTGTGGTTCGGCCTGATGCGGTCGAAGACGTTCAGAAGATTGTTTCCTTCGCAAGTGATCACAAAACACCACTCATGCCCTTCGGCCTTGGAAGTGGTGTGTGCGCCGGCGTCGCACCGAACCAATCCACCTTGCTGCTGGATATGAGTGACCTCAACAAAACGCGCTTCATCGATGAAACAAACCTGTTGGCCAGTTTCGACGCCGGGAAAAATGGCCTTGAAGCCGAAGAAGCGGTTGCGAAACAAAATCTGACGATCGGCCATTGGCCGCAATCCATCGCCTTGAGCAGCGTGGGGGGCTGGGTGTCTACCCGGGCGTCGGGCCAATTCTCCACCGCCTATGGCAATATCGAAGACATCATTTTTGACATCGAAGCGGTGTTGCCCAATGGCGATTTAGTCACGTTGGGCAAATCCCCCAGGGCCGCCGCCGGACCGGACTTGCGGCATCTGCTTATGGGCGCGGAAGGTACAATGGGCGTGATTACAGGCGTCACGCTTGCCCTGCGCCGTGCGCCGGAAGAACGTGCCTTCAGTGCTTTCTATGCCCCAACAATGCAGGCCGGGTTCGACATGCAACGGCAGCTGGTCCAAGCGGAATGGCGCCCGCCGGTCATGCGTCAATACGATCACCCAGAGGTAGACCGTCTGTTTAAGGATCATCACAAGGGAACCGATGCCCTGCTGCTGCTGGTACATGAAGGGCCGAAAGAACGCGTTTCCGCTGAACTTGCAGCCACACAAAAAATCGCGAAGGGTGCCGGTCTAACGAAGGCAGATGCCGCCGTCTGCGCACAATGGCTCGAACGCCGCAATCACGTCCCGAACTGGCAGGAGTTGTTTGAACAAACCATTATCGCGGACACGGTGGAAGTGGCCGCCAAGTGGACCGACATCAATAAGGTCTATGAAGAAACGGTGGCGTCGCTAAAGGAAGTTCCGGGTGTCGTGAATGCTTCCGCTCATTCAAGCCATGTCTATCAAACCGGTATCAATCTTTACTTCACCTTCGCCGCCTTGAACGACGACCCGCAGGAAATGGAAAAGATCTACTTCGAATGCTGGGACCGGGTCATGAAGGCGACCGCCAAGAATGGCGGCGGCATTGCTCACCATCACGGGGCCGGGCGTTTGCGCAAGCCATACCTGCCTTATGATTTGGGTGATACGGGCGTTGACCTGTTGCGATCGGTAAAGTCGGCTGTCGATCCGAACGGCATTATGAATCCAGGCAATCTCATACCCGACTAGAGCCGTTTTGGTTTTGATTGAAACTCAAAACGGCTCCAGAATCTTTGTTTTGCGCGTTTCCGGACGGTGAACCGGATTCCACTTCACCTGGAAACGCTATAGACGTCTATCGCCTCATGGTACGCATCAGGGCCCGCCAGCGCCTGGCTTTGGGGTCGGGCTGCGCGATGATAATGCCCGCAGCCAGCAGCACCGCAAGCATAGTGGCACAGGCGTAAATCGCGGCACTGTAACTGCCGCTGAAATCTCGCAGCACACTGAACAATACGGGTCCTATTGCACTGGCAAACACCATGATGGACGCGTTCAGTCCAGTGATCGCCCCCAAATGGGCACGCCCAAAGAAACGAATGAAGGCGAGCGTTGAGATCGCAATCCACAAGCCGCTCCCGGCACCGAATCCGATTGTCAAAACCCAGTAGCCAAGATCGGTATCCAAGCTCAACAGCCCCAATGTTCCCAAAAGGAACAACGACAACATGGTCACCAGATGCGGCTTGAGCCGAGTGTAGTCGGCGACCGCGCTTGCAAGGAGATTCACCGCCACAGAAACGATGGCCACGGGCAGGAAATACCCGAAAGCCTCGCTCGCCGGGCGTCCGTACTCGGCAAACAAAGACACGATATGAAATGTGATCGCTGTGCCGAACAAGGCATGTGCCGACAAGGAAAGAGCATAGATCCAAAACACCGGATCGCGCCGGGCTTCAGCTAAGGTGGCGCCTCCCAAGGCTCCGCCAGCGCCGCGTATGGTCGGTGGGTGAGAGGCGCCGTCCGCGTAAAGTCCGCATTCTTCCGGGCCGTCACGGGCGAAGACAAGCGCAAAGAGTACATATCCAATGCCGACGGTCGCCGCCAACACCAGCAATGACGCGCGCCAGCCATATGCGCCGATCAAAGCGGCCAGCAACAAGGGCGCGATTGAAAACCCAAGGGACACGAAGATCCCGCGGATACCTGTCACCAACCCCCGGCGTTTTTCAAACCAAACCAACAGCATATTGTTCGCAGCGCTGTATAAGACGCCTTGTCCTGCGAAGCGCGCCCCGAAATAGCCGATCAGGATCAGCGGAAAACTGACCACGGCAAACTCTATCCCCAATGAACGGCTGATGGCTTCGCTCATCACATCCACATTGCTGACAAAGACCAGCACGACACCCAGCAGCAGGCTCGATCCGACCAACATCATGCGCGCGCCATAGCGGTCATAGAGTTTGCCTGCATGGGTCAGGATGAGAGCGCTTGCGACCGTTCCAAAGAAATAGGCAATGGCCAATTGAGTGCGTGAGAGGCCAAATGCGTCGATGAACCAGTCGGTAAAAACCGCGAGCCCCATGGTCTGCCCAGGCACAGACATGAGGAACCCCAAAGTGGAGACAGCCCAGATGATCCAGCCGTAAAACACCGGCGACCGCTCGACGGTGAAAGGCCAGGTGGGGGCCAACAGACGCTGGTTCGGATCCAAAATTGTCACGTAAACAACTCTTCGCTGGACCACGATCGTTTTAGGTGGAGTCATCCTAAAATGATGGTCGTGATCTAATTTGGTTAATTAGAGCGGGGCCGGACGGAGAACACGCACGTTCGGCAAGCCTCACTCCTGATCCCGCTTCAGGCGCAGCAAGCCGGACACCATAAGGGCAAACGTCTTGGCCGTCGCGCGGTTTCTTAAATCAGTCGGTGGAAAATGAATATGCGGGAGAGGGCGTCGGCTTACCGGTCCCGTCGCCAAACAAGCAATTGGTTGTTGGCAGGCATAGCGTGATCCTGCACCAGCGTTAGCCCCTGCGCAAGTGCTAAATCATTGACCGCTTCAAAGTCTTTAATTCCGCTTTCCGGGTTGCGGTCCTTTAGCCATTCATCGAAACTGGCGTTGCTTTCCGTCGTGTACTGACCATTATATTTGTACGGGCCATACAGACACAAATGCCCTGCGCTGTGCAGAACCTGGCCAACGCCTTTGAACAAATCCTCTACCAAAGGCCAGCCAATGATGTGCATCACATTGGCACTATAGACCGCATCGAAACCGCCGACGGGCCAAGGATGTTTCGACACATCCAGTTCGACCGGGGCGATCACATTGGGTCCGCCTTCTTCCGCGATACGGGCAGAAATGCCGGGTAGGTTTTCAGCCAAATCCGTGGGGTGCCAAATCAGGTGTTCCAAATGCCGCGACAGATGCACAGCATGTTGTCCCGTCCCGCTTCCTATTTCGAGTACGGTGGCGCACTCCTCCAGCACCTGCTGCAAGATCTGCAAAATGGGCTGCTTGTTGTTATCGGCGGCGGGGGAAAAGGGCAGGGACAAAACTCACCTCAGTCCTTCGGTGTTTGTTTGAGGCCGTTTACTAAAATATCCACATGCAGATCGAGTGCTTTATCGAGATCCATCGGAGAGAATGGTTCGAACGTGGACTTCCACATGGTGGCCATGATGGCTGGGGAAATCATGAGTTGCGGATAGGCTTCAAGACCGGCATCCCTAAACTCGCCGCGCTCGACACCCCGGGCCAGTATTTGACGCATTCGCGCCATGCCGCGCGAAATGACTTCCTTGAAATAAAATTCAGCCAGGTCGGGAAACTGCTGCCCCTCGGCATGGATCAGCCGGATGATGTGATGAATGTCCGTTTCGACAAATTCGTGGGCGATCCGTTTGAGAAACAAGCGCAGCAGATCTTCCGTTGGCCCTTCGAAGTCGGCCACCCAATGCCCAACCTGCTCAAACTGAGGGACAACCGTATCGCGCACCACAGCCTTGAAAAGGTCTGCTTTGCTGTCGAAGTAGAGATAGATCGTTCCCTTTGCGACGCCGGCCCGCGAGGCCACATCGTCCAAACGTGTTGCCGCAAATCCTCTCTGGGCAAATTCTTTCAACGCCGCTGCAACAATTTCTTGCGGACGCTCGTCCTTCCGGCGCTGCGAACGGGACTTCTCGGCACTTTTTCCTAATATTTCAGCCAATTTTTGCCGTTACTCCGCGTTACAAAGTTGTAATTGCATTTTTGTATAAAGCACCTGTATCATAACATGACTGACTGGACAGTCATTAATTTTTCGTGTGTTGGGTAACATGTTTGGATTTGGGCGTAGAGCAGACAGGGACCGCCAGGCAGCTTCAGATAACCCTGCAGCGGGAAACGCTGATTCCGGCGGAAAGCCAGGGAAAAAGGGTATCCTCCACAGGCTTGGCTGGTACGCAGATGCCGCCGTGATCCTTGCCATCGGCGTTGGCGGCTTTTTGTTGCTGCAGCTCCTGGCGCCCCAGCCCACCATCAGCGACGCACCCGACCGCACCCCTTTCGTTGAAGTCATGGAAGCCAAGATCGACTCCGGGCCCGTACAGGTTCGCGGATACGGCATCGTGCGCTCGCGGGCCGAGATCGGACTTGCCGCCCAAGTGGCCGGTCAGGTGGTTTTTGTAAGCCCAGATTTTAAGAGCGGCGGCGAATTCAAGAAGGGCGACGTGCTGGTCCAGATCGATCCGCGCGTCTACGAGGCGAACCTTGTTCAAGCCGAGGCCAACAAAGACGCGGGCAAAGCAACACTTGCCTTTGCAGAATCCCAAGTGGCCCGAAACAAGAACTTGGCCAAACAGGGCTTCACCGCCAAACAACGTTTCGATGAGCTTGTGTCGCGGCGCGACGAAGCGAAAGCGAATTTGGCACGCCTCGATGCGCTTGTGGATCAGGCCAAACTTGATCTCGAACACGCAACAATCGTTGCCCCGTTCGATGGCCGCGTCGAAAGAGAGGACGTGGACGAAGGCACGTACTTAAGCGTTGGCAGTGAAATCGGGCGCATCTTTGCAACGGACGCCGTCGAAGTGTTTGTTCCACTAAGCGATGAAGAAGCAGCATTACTGCCGGATCTTTGGAATGGCAAAGACGAAAGCCACCCCAAACTGAAAGCTACGCTGTTCGCCAGGTATGGAGGCGCACGCTACAAATGGACCGGCTATGTGGACCGCGCCGCCGCCAATATCGACACGGGCACGCGAACACTGAATGTGGTTGTTCGGGTCGACGATCCCTTCACGCCCGGCACGCCGGTGGAAGAAGCCACGACAGGACAATCCGTCGGAACGCCACCTCCCCTGCTTGTGGGCATGTATGCCACCGTCGATATGGAAGGCAAAAATCTAGACCGCTTTGCCATTCTACCCCGCGAGGCCCTGCGCGATGGCGATACGATTTGGAAAGTCAACAAGGACCGCACACTGAAAATACAAAAAGTGGATGTGGTGCAGAAGCGCGGCAATGAAGTGACCATCGTATCGGATCAGATCGACGATGGGTCACAGATCATCACCAGTGCTCTGACTGTTGTGGTGGACGGGATGAAAGTTCGGATTTTAGACCGAACGCGTGACCCGCAGACCGTCAGTGAAGCGCCCTCCTCTGCGCGGAGCATCACCAGATGAACGGCATTATCGCCTGGTTCGTTCGCAACGGCGTTGCCGCGAACCTGTTGATGATTTTCATCATATTTGCCGGCGTATCATCGGCCCTGACCTTGCCGTCCAAAGTATTCCCCGAATTCGGCCTCGATCTCATTGAAGTAAGCGTCGAATATCAAGGGGCTACGCCAAGCGAGATCGAAGAATCGATCATTCAACGGGTCGAGGAACAGGTCGAAAGCATCGAAGGTATCCAGGAAATCACCGCGTCAGCCACGGAAAGCCGCGGCACGGTGCGTCTAGAGCTCTCTCGGGGTGAAAACATTCAGCAAAGGCTGGACGAAGTTAAGTCCGAAATCGACCGGATCACCACCTTTCCGGACGAGGCAGAAGAACCGGAAGTCCGTGAGCTGACCAACCTTGCCCGCGTAGTTCAGATTATCGTCTATGGCGATGCCCCGGAACGCAGCCTCAAGGAACTCGCCTACGACATCAAGGACGGCTTGACCGAGCAGCCATCCATTTCGCTCGTCGAAGTCAGCGGTGTACGGGACTACGAAATCTCCATTGAAGTATCGAACGACACGCTTCGCGCACGGGGGCTGACGCTCCTTGATGTGGCAGGCGCGGTGGGTCAGGGCAGTCTCGATTTGCCGGGCGGCGATATTCAAACCCGCTCCGAAGAAGTTCTGTTGCGCACGAAAGGCCGGAATTACGACCAGAATGACTTCGAAGACATCGTCATCATCGGCGAAGCAGACGGCACCCAAGTTCTTCTCAAAGACGTCGCGACGATCAAAGATGGTTTTCGCGATACAGACCGGCAGAACCGTTTCAATGGGCAGCCCGCCGCCTTTGTTGAAGTCTACCGGGTGGGCGACGAAAAGACCCTCGAGATTATTCAAGACGTCAAAGCGTTCTTGGCGGATGAGGTGGAGCCCGGCCTTCCGCCCGGAATGGGCGTTTATCTGTGGGACAATGATGCGGATGCGCTAAATGACCGCCTGAGCTTGCTCTTGAAAAACGGCGGCATTGGCCTGTTGCTGGTGATCATCGCGCTGGCTCTGTTCCTCGACACAAGACTGGCATTTTGGACCACGGTCGGAATCACCATCGCATTTGTCGGCACACTCGGGCTCATGAGCGTGCTCGACCTGTCGATCAACATGATGACCTTGTTTGGCTTTATCCTCGCGATCGGCATCGTGGTGGACGACGCCATTGTGACCGGCGAGAACATCTTCGCAGAGAACGAGCGGGGGACCCCGCCGGAGGAGGCCGCCATTCTAGGCGCCCAACGGGTTTCCACGCCGGTGATTTTCGCGGTGGCCACCACGGTTGCCACGTTCACGCCGCTTCTGTTCATCCCCAGCACGATCGGTAAGTTTTTGGCGGCGGTCCCGGCAATCGTGATTACCGTTTTATTCCTATCACTGGTCGAATCTCTGTTGATCCTGCCGCGTCACCTTTCCCATTTGGGGCCGCAAAAAACCACATGGCGCAATCCGGCCATGCTGGCGCTGAACCAGCTTCAAAACGGGATCACCTGGTCGCTCAACAAATTCACGCAAGGTCCGATGCGCCGTGCCCTGAACTTTTCCACGGACCATTGGGGAATCGTGATCTCGTCCGGCGTTGCCATGATCATGCTCACTTATGGCTTTTTGGCGGGCGGCTATTTGTATTTCAATTTCTTCCCGGAAGTGGAAGGGGACATTGTTACGTCGGTGGTCGAACTGCCTCAGGGCGCACCTGTTTCCGAAACGGAAAAAATCGCACAGCTGCTTCAGGAAAAAGCCCTGGAGGCCGGCAAAGCGATGGAAGCTGAATATCCAGGTCTACCGGAACCGGTGGTCAAGAACATGTATGTGATCATCGGCGGGGCCCCGGCCAGTGCGACGCCCTTCGGGTCCGAGGGTGGAGCTGACCAATCGAACCAGGCGGCGGTTCTGATCGAAATTATCGGCTCTGAAGTGCGCCCCTTTGAGGCGATCGCGTTCGAAAGGCACTGGCGAAAGGCTGTCGGCGTGGTGCCCGGCACCAAGAAACTGACATTCTCTTCAGCGCTGGTCAGCATTGGCGATCCGGTGCAAGTAGAAATCACGGCCAATGACGATGCGGCCCTTGCCCGCGCCACGGACTTTATTCAGGGCGAACTTTCCCGCGTGGACGGTATCTTCGACTTGTTCAATGACCTTGAAGGGTCGAAACGCGAGATCGAACTTCAGCTGAAGCCCGAAGCCCGAACCTATGGCATCACGGTTCAGCAATTAGCACAGCAAGTGCGCGCAGCCTTTTTCGGCGCCGAAGCCTTGCGGGTCCAGCGGGGCCGGGAAGAAGTCCGGGTCTATGTGCGCTTGCCGGAAGAAGAACGCGACACGCTGACGGATTTGGATGATTACCGCATCCGAACACCGGGGGGTGACTTCATTCCGCTGAGTGCCGTGGCCGACGTGTCCTTTACCTATGGGCCGTCCACCATCAACCGGCGCAACGGCAAGCGCGTCGTTTCGATCACGGGGTCCATCGACAACACACGGATCACCGGGACCGTGGCCGCCAATGTGGTGAGCAATCAAATTGTCCCGAAGCTTAACGAACAGGTTCCGGATGTCACCGTTGGTTTCGGCGGGACGCAGCGCGAACAGGCCCGCGCCCTACCCGGTTTGATTAGTAACTTCCTGCTCGCCTTGTTCAGCATCTACGCCTTGCTGGCCATGGCGTTTCGTTCCTACGTTCAGCCACTGGTCATCATGGCCGCGATCCCGTTTGGGTTTATCGGGGCGATCCTGGGGCACGCCATTCTGGACGTGAACCTCACCATGCTGAGCATTTTTGGGATTGTGGGCTTGTCCGGCGTGATCGTGAACGACGCTCTCGTAATGATGGACTTCGTCAATGAAGAACGGGACAGGGGACGCCCCATGCGTGAGGCGATCATCGAAGGCGCGCTTGGACGCTTCCGTCCAATCCTTCTAACCTCGGTGACCACCTTCTTAGGTGTTTTCCCGCTTATCCTTGAACGCAGTGTACAAGCTCAGTTTCTTGTCCCCACGGCCATTAGCATTGCCTTTGGCATTCTGTTTGGCACGTTCGTTTTGATGTTGCTGGTCCCCGCGCTGGCCATGGCGCAGCATGACATCGGGCGCTCACTCACTTTCTGGAGACGCCACGACGAAGAGGATCAAAGAGTGCCGGCGGAATAGCCTTTGTTTGATTTGGACCATGCCGCCCGCTCCCCCTTCCCAACCACCCCAAGGGTACCCTGGTCCGGGTGGTTGGGAAGGGGGAGCGGGCTGGCTAAGCGTCCTATACTAAAACGTTCCGGGATATTGGCCGCCATCCATCAGCAGGTTTTGGCCGGTAATGTAACCGGCGTGCTGCGAACATAGGAACGCGCATGCCTTCCCGAATTCATCCGGCTGTCCCAAGCGCCTCACCGGAATGCCTTCCGCTGAAAGTTTCTTTGCTTCATCGATACTGATCTTTTGGGCATGGGCCGTTGCTTCGAACGCGGCCTTCAAACGATCCGTGTCGAATGGTCCCGGCAAGAGGTTGTTGATCGTCACGCCGTCCTTAGCGTATTCGCGCGCGATGCCCGCAACAAAGCCGGTCAATCCGGCCCGCGCGCCATTGGACAGACCGAGAATGGCGATCGGCGCTTTGACGGAGGTGCTGGTCACGTTGACGATCCGCCCCCACCCTTTCGCGACCATGGGGTCGATGGTTTTCTGGATCAAATCGATCGCGCACAGCATGTTGGCATCCAATGCGGCAATCCAGTCTTCCCGCGTCCAATTCTTGAAATGACCTGGAGGTGGCCCGCCTGCATTGTTCACAAGGATGTCCGGCGTTGGACAGGCATGGAGAGCAGCGGCCCGGCCCGCTTCCGTCGTGATATCGGCGGCCACGGGCGTTACGTTGACACCGGTAGCGGCCGCAATTTCTTCCGCCGTTTTCTCGATGGCGCTGGCCGTGCGAGCAACGATGGTCACATCCGCGCCTTCTTCCGCCAACGCTTCCGCGCAGCCCCGGCCAAGCCCTTTACTTGCCGCGCAGACCAGCGCGGTTTTTCCTTTGATACCCAGATCCATTATCGTTTTCCTACTACTTTGCTAAATCCGTCTGTCGGCTGAGGAAACCAACCACGTTTCTCACAAGCCATTTTGGCTGCATCTGCGACCAAGCCGCGCCCACTTGATTGGCAAACCCGGGCACCTCGATCACACGGCCTGCCATGCAGGCTTTATACCCACGCTTTGCCACATCTTCCGGATCCGACATAAAGAATTCCGGCATCTGCGCCATCATGCTCGAATCTTCCTGGACATTGGCAACCATGTCAGTCTTGGTAATACCTGGGCACAGCGCCGTAATCGTGACGCCGGTTCCCACCAGCTCTTGGCTGATCGCTTCCGTCAACGACAACACAAAAGCCTTCGTCGCGGCATAGAGTCCAAGCATGGGGATGGGCTGAAAACTCGCGGTCGATGCCACATTCAAGATGCGTCCGCTGCCCCGGGCCACCATTTGCGGCACCACCAAATTGGTCAGCGTGGTCAACGCCAGCACATTAAGCTGCACCATGCGCTGGGCCTTTTTTGTATCCAGTTCAGCGAACGGACCGGCCTCCAACACGCCGGCATTGTTGACGAGAATGCCGATCTCTTCCTTTTGCTTTTTCACCTGTGCCAAAAGCTTTTGCGGACCGTTGGCGGCGCTTAGATCTTGCGGCATCACAAGTGCACTGATTTTGTGCACGTCCTCAAGTTCGATACGAAGGTCCTCAAGAGCCGATTCCGTTCGAGCGACCAGGATCAGGTCGTGTCCATTCTTGGCAAATTGAAAGGCCAATTCGCGTCCGATCCCGGCGGAAGCACCGGTAATCAGAACCCGTCCATCACTGTTATTGTCTGCCATGCGCTATTCGGTCGGTCGAGATTTCTGTATGTCAAATTGTTAGTCGGAAGAGCCGTCGCCACGGGGCGCCGCCTGAACCGCCGGCGGTTCCGCAGGCCCTGGCGTTGTTCCGTTGACAGATGATGTGGCGGGCTTCGCTTTTGGTTTCGCCCGTTGAGTTGTTCGTTTGCGGGCGGGCCTTTTTGCCGTCGGCTTCTTGGGCGCCGTGGTCGATTTTCCCTTCGCTTTCGATGCGGTCTTCGGTGCGGGGCGCTTGAGGGCCGCGGCACGAAGCTCTTGGAATGACTCGTCAATGCAATCGCCGTAAAACTCCGGATCCGGGATCATTTCCCGATCGGACGTGAACGACACAGTGATTTGCCCACAGTAACTCAATATCGGATGGATGAGGCCCATACCATCTACAATCGGCCCTAAACCGAATTGATTGACCATGCGCGCACCTGTGGAATAGAGCGGCACTTGCGGTCCCGGCACGTTGGTGACCACGGCGTTGTACATAGGGTTGATGGAATTGGCGAGGCCAAGCCCGGTATAGAGGCGGGCGGCCAGCCCTGTCAGAGCAGACGGAATGAACTTGGAATAATCCGCAAGCTGACGAGCTCCAATCGCGTTTGTAAATTCTTTCGAATTGCGCGCGCTTTCATGGGCAAAATGCAGCCGTCCGAGCGGGTCGGAAATATGCGTGCCCAATTCCACGGACATGGCGGAGACTTGATTGCCCATGGAGCCGCTTTCGCCCTGCGTACGCACGGAAATCGGTGCCATGGCGATCAATGACTCACCGGGCAATTCGTTTTTCGCCTGCAAATAATTGCGCATGGCACCGCCGACCACGGCAAGGATCGCATCATTGATGGTGGCGCCCGGTAGCCTATTCTTAATGTCGCGCACCACATCCAAGTCGAAGACGCGGCCTTCGAACACACGATGTGCCGACACGGTGTTGTTAAAGCGTGTTCGCGGCACGCGCGCACCACCGGCGGGGCGCTTGAAGTCGCCCCGGCCCAAACCCGCCGCCGTCTTCGCAAGCGCCGGTACCGAGCGCACCACCACATCCGCGAAACGGAAAGGCTGACGCAGATTGTTGCCGTAGGCGCGCGCAAGCAGAGACGCATTCGACGGCAAAGATTCCGGCACCCAAGGCTTTTCCGGTGTGGGCGCTTCATCGTCCGGGCTCAGACTATTGATCGCCGCCGTCATCTCCATGCCCGACACACCGTCGACCGCGGCATGATGCACTTTTGTGATCAGCGCGTACGAGCCCTTCGGCACGCCCGGCACATTGTCCAAACCTTCGACCACATTGAATTCCCAAAGCGGTTTGGAAAGATCGAGCGGACGAGAGAAGAGGCGCGACGCCAAAATGCAAAGCTGCCGCCAATCCCCTGGCTGGGGCAACGCCATATGGCGTACGTGATATTCAATGTTGAATTCGGGGTCTTCTACCCAATAAGGATGGTCCAGATTGAGCGGCACCGAGACGGCGCGCTGGCGAAAGCTGCGGGCCATGTGCACCCGCTGCTCGATGAATGACAAAATATCTTTGAAGCGAACGGATCCGCCTGGGGCCGTCGACTGATCATAGATATAAAGCCCCCCCACATGCATGGGCATGCGTGGCCGCTCGAAATAGAGGAACGAGGCGTCCAGTCCGGTCAATTGCTCCATGATGTCCTCCCACGCGATGCCGCGCTGTCATTTGTTATCTGATGGACCTGCCGGTCCAGATCTCACGCACGACCACGGAACCAAGCACCCGTTCACGCATCGATATGCCCCACACACATCGTTTCCCGGAATGCGCCGATATTGGCGGTTCTTTCTAACGAGCCACCAAGGTCCGGCGAACTTCATCAGCCGTCGCTAGAGTATGCCCAAACTGGTGGATCAAGGAAACCGCTTCTTGCGTTAATTGCGCGTTGGACTTCTCGCAGCCAAGAGAGGCATCTTCCAATCCGACCCGCAAATGGCCTCCCAGCGACAATGTCGCCTCGGCAATCTTGGACACATCTCCGCCGAGTCCCGACACCATCCAGGGCGCGCCCGGGGCGCATTCTTGCAACAGCGATGTATAGGCTTCGAGCGCATAGGGCCTTGGCGGCAGGCCGAACCGGAAATCCTCGGACAACATCAACCGATAGATCGGTTGGGGAACGTTTGGCGTGCGGTCCGCCCACCCCGCGCCTAAGCGCATAAACCCTGGTTCATAGATGGCAAAGCTTGGGTGGCTGCCGCATCGGGCCGCAATTTCGAGGCCACGGCGAATATGCGCGTCGGGATTGGCATACAGAAACCCATTCTGGCCGCGCGGAAACTGCATCGCATGCGTGATATTCACACTGCCCGGATCTACAACACACCATTCCAGAAGTCCGCGATCCGCCAATATTTCAACAGGGACAAAGCGTTCTTCGACAGACCCTGAAAGTGCCAACGTCGGATAGACAATGGCGTCTGTTTTGGCACGCAGACCTTCGATGATCCGGCTGTAAATGTCCGCATCTTCCACGGGCGCTGCCGTGTCGGGATCGTACGCATGAAGATGCAAAATCGCGGCCCCCGCCTCAACACAGCGAATGCCATCTTCGATGATTTCGTCGGGGGTTACGGGGATGAGCGGCTGGCGGCTGCGGCCAGCGCCCCCATTGAGGGCAACTTCCAGCCAGACCTTCACAAAGGCCGCCAGGAATGGCCTTGTGGCAGACCGTCTTCCACATGGGCCTGCAATCGCTTCGTGACCTCTTCGGGATCACCGGAAAGCTCCGAGGGCGGAATAAGATCACCAAAGGTCAACGTATATTCACGGCCCTTCTTGTTGAGAAGCTCGTGGAACAATGTCATATCGCGCAGCTCATCACTCAAGCGCCAGAACAAATAGTAGAGACGAGAATTACGGCCAGTGAGGTGCAAAGGCAGAACCGGCGCATCATATTTCTGGGCAAGATTGATGATGGTGGGCATCCAAGGCCGTTCGCGTAAGCCCTCTTCGGTCATGCGCGCCAATCGTCCGGACGGAAACAAAATAATGGCCTTATCCTTCTTGAAGGCATCCACCATGGATTTCAGCGTTTCACGGGAGCGCTCGCGGGAGCGTTTTTCCCCAACCCACTCCACCGGAATGACCATCTCCTCAAGCTTCTCAGCCACGCGAATAGCATCCCGGTTTGCGAAGAATGCCATGTCCGGGCGCTTCTGTTTCAGCGCATCAAACACCGCGAACCCGTCGGCGATGCCGGTCGGGTGGTTTACTGCCAGAATAAAGCGCCCGTCTTGTGGAATATTCTCAGCGCCACGCTGAACAAGTTTCAGGTTCAGAAGACCACTCACGAAATCGAATACGTCCCGCGCGCGCATGTCCTGGATGTGATCGGCCATCTCCACGGCCGTGCGATACTGCAGCAAGGGATAGACAACGCCACGGATCAGTGGGCGCAGCAATGGGTCACCCAAGAGGCCGGGCGCCCGCTCCTCGATAAGCTGGTCCACAATGTGCGTGCTCTTGGAAATCGCGCGCCGCTGGGGACGTGCCTTTGTTCCAAACCATTCACTGGACGTCATGCGGTCGTCCTATCCGTCTTCTCAAAACGCCAACAATGTGGCCATTTCCGGCCATTTGAGCAAGTCTATCCAAGGGATCGGGCAAGATTGTGGTGCCTCACGGTTTGTCGCGTGCCTTACCAAAAGGTTAACGCGCTCTACCGCGACGGCATCCATTTATCTGCTAGATACGACCAATCCGGCCGTTCGGATCGGGCTAACCCGCAGAATTCAGGGAAATCCAGGTTTGCTTGGCCTTGGCCATGAGCGCCCCAGTCTCAGAGAAAAGGGCCGTGGTCGCGAAGTGTTTTCGGCCTTCGGTGGGGCCCGGCCATGACGCCACCACGCAATTGTCGCCCTTTTGCGGGCGCTCGAAAACTTGCGCGGTCATGCGGCCCAAAAGCGTGTACTGGCCCACGACGCCGGTTGGCGCCAAAGCGTGAACACCCGGACAATCGAGCGCTGCCCACACAAATTCGGGGGCCACGGCCCCCTCATGGTCGTCGAGCGTGTCTTGGACCACCCATGGGGTGGCATGCATATTCCCTTGGGCATTCGCGACCGGGCCCGCCCAAAGACACAGGGCGTCCTTCGGGTCGCGATTGCGGCTGCACGTGAAGCATTCGTTGAAATCCGAATTCCCGAAATCATAAGCATTGCCACGGGCATCAATGGCTTCATTCAAACTCGGCGGCGCGGGAATCTCCAGATCGTCGATGGAACTGGGCTTGGCTTCCGCGAGCAGGGTGTCGCCATCCATCAAACGGCATTGGCCTGCGTCCTCCAATACGGCAAGGGGCCGATCGAGTGGCGGCGGCGCGCGCAGCGTCACCTCCACGGCGGGACCGTCAAGAAACCGGGAAAGATATCCCCCCACATAACCGCCATTGGCCGAGGTGGCGGGCCCGCGAAAACGACGCGCGATGGTGATTGTCGACATTGGTAAACTCTTACTCTCTTATTCTGCGGCCTGAGTGGTCTGGTTGACCTGCGCTTTCTTGACGGAGGCTTTGACAACCGGGATGTCTTTGTCCGCCAAGGGCTGCATCCATTTCTTGCGCTTCATCGCCGCTTCCACATAAGGCGCCAGCTCTTCTTGTTTGGCTTGCTCCCGCGCCGCCACTTGGGCTTTGAATTCCGGCATCACATCGGTCGCAAACAAGTCGAGAGACGCGCAGATATCATGATGCGAATTGCGCCCAGCCTGCTGCATGAAGATGATCTGATCCACACCCGCTTCCTGCAATTCATACAGATGGCGGCGCATATCGTCCGGCGTGCCGATGCCAGGTGCTTGTTCACCCATGGCATCGGGGCCGGCATCGCCTGCGGCTTCCATCAAGCGCTCGGTTTTGTCGCCGCGCAGATCCTGAAACTCTTGCCACAAATCCGTCCGTCCCGGGACGGTATCGCGCGCCACCAGCGCATTGAGGGCATAGCCGAAAAACTCAAACCCTTCCTGACCGCGCCGGATCGCTTCCGCCCGGTTGTGATGAATCGAAAACGCGGACACCATGGCGATGTTGGGATTGACCGAATGGCCGATGGGCACACAATCGTCCGATTTGATGATGCCGTAATAGATGTCGCTCCATTTGCGCGCTTCATCCGGATCAACGAATGAAAACGCCAGCGCGCCGATGCCCAAACTCGCGGCCACTTTGATCGTGTCGCGGTTGGTACACGCCATCCACATGGGCGGGTGCGGTTTCTGCAAGGGCTTGGGCAGCACATTGCGGCATGGCATGGAGAAGGAGTCGCCCTCATATCCGGGATAGGGGTCCAGCACCATCATGTTCGCGATTTGCTCCGCCGCTTCGATGGCCATGGCGCGTTTTTGTTTCGCAGGTATGCCGAAACCGCCAAGCTCTAGCCGCGTGGCCCCCTCGCCGATGCCGAAATCAACACGCCCATCAGACATAAGGTCAAGCGTCGCCAGCCCTTCCGCCGTGCGGGCCGGATGATTGTAATTCGGGATCACCTGGCGAATGCCATGGCCCAAGCGAATGTTCTTGGTGCGCGCCGCCGCACAGGCGAGAAACACTTCCGGCGAAGACGAATGGGAATATTCGTCGAGGAAGTGATGCTCCACCTCCCAGGCATAGTCGTAGCCCAGCTGATCGGCGAGGACGATTTGATCGAGCGCGTCCTTGAACAGCCTGTGTTCGTCGCCTTCATTCCAAGGCTTCGGCAATTGATGTTCGTAAAAGACCCCAAATCGCATGAGCGGTGTCTCCTGGTTTTCCCTGGATCAGGCGTCACGCGCCCAATCTGATTTTTTGTCAATATCGATCCGCAACGATATCAGGCACAACAGCGCCTGCCAATTGACTCTCTGCGGATGTCCGCCATGCTCTCACCCTCCTTTTCAAGAAGACCGATGGGAGACCAAAAATGGGCAAGCTGGATGGACAAACGGCAATCGTCACAGGCGCGGGCCAGGGCATTGGCCTTTCCATCGCGCACAAACTGGCCGCCGAGGGGGCCAATGTGGTCGTCAATGATCTGGACGAGGCGGCCTGTGCCGAGGTTGTGAAGGAAATCACCGATAAGGGCGGCGCCAGCCTGGCAGTGCCGGGCGATGTCACTCAAACGGACTTTGGCGAACGGGCTGTGGGAGAGGCGCTCTCCCATTTTGGCAATCTGGATATCATCATCAACAATGCCGGCTATATCTGGAACACATCGGCGCTCAATCACACGGACGAACAGTGGGCGGCGATGATCGACATGCATCTAACGGCCCCCTTTCGGTTGCTGCGGGCCGCGGGCGCTCATTTCCGCAATGAAGCGAAGCGGCTGATTTCGGCGGGCGAGCCCTTGCCCTGCCGGAAAATCGTGAATATTTCATCCGTTTCCGGAATATTTGGCGCCGCAACTCAAATCAGCTACGCAGCCGCCAAGTCTGGGGTCGTGGGCATGACGAAAACATTGGCAAAGGAATGGGGCCGCTACAATGTCACTGTGAATGCGGTTGCCTTCGGCCACATTGCCACACGGCTTACCCAGCCTTATGAGGAAACGCCCGAGGAGATCACCATAGGCGGGCGGGCCCACAAGGTGGGCCTGACCAAACAGCACATTACGCAAATCCAAGAGATGACGCCGCTGGGTCGCACCGGCACGCCGGATGATGCCGCAGGCGCCGTGGTTTTGTTCTGCTACCCCGAAAGCAATTTCGTCAGTGGACAGATTCTTGTCGCCAGCGGCGGGCTGGAAATGTGACCAGCGATGAGGTTGTAAAAGGCCGGCCCAGTCAATATCTATGCCCGGTTGGCAGCCACGGACATCCAATCCAATAAAGCGGTTGCAGCGTATTTAGGGGTTTCCATGACAGACAAAGCCATAGCGTCCGATGCTTTCATCAAAGCCATGCCCAAGGTAGAGCTGCATGTGCATTTGGAAGGCGCGATCAGGCCCACAACGCTTTTGGAGCTTGCTCGCCGCAACAACGAACCCCTGCCTGCCGACACGGTGGAGGGGCTGGAAGAATGGTATACCTTCACGGACTTCCCCCATTTCGCGGAAGTTTACCAAACGCTTTCCCGATGTATCCAAACCGTGGACGACATTGAGCTGATTGCCCACGACTTCCTGCAGAATCAAGCCGATCAGAATGTGCGGCACAGCGAAGTCACCTACACGGCGCATACCATCTGGAAAAACACTCAAATTCCTTTTGAGGCGCAGCTTGGCGCGCTGAACAAGGCACGCACTTGGGCCGAGATAGAGCTTGGCGTCACCATGGGGCTGATCATCGACATTCCCCGCGATTGGGCCGACACCAAAGAAGCGGTCATGATCGGCGAATGGGTGGCCGATCACCATGGAAACGGCGTCTATGCTCTAGGGCTTGCAGGTTACGAAGTGGGCTTCCCGCCGGAAGACTATGCGGAGGCCTTCGATCATGTGGCCAAGCATGACGTGCCGGCCGTGGTTCATGCGGGCGAAACCATGGGACCCTCGAGCATTTGGGGCGCCATGGACCGGCTAAGGGCTGTACGGATCGGCCACGGTGTCCGCTGTTTGGAAGATCCGAAACTGGTGGAGGTATTGCGCGAACGGCAAATTCCATTGGAAGTTTGCCCCACCAGCAATGTGTGCCTGGGCGTGGTCGACAAGATGGAAGACCACCCCCTGCCTCAACTCATTGAGGAAGGGCTCTACATCACCCTCAACACAGACGATCCGCCTATGTTCGGCACCACCATGAATGACGAACTTATCGCCGTTTCGAATACGTTCGGCTTCAGCGAGGATGATCTGCGGCATTTCATGGTTCAGGCCGCGCGCGCGAGCTTGCTGCCGGAAGCGGACCGGAAGGCGTTGGAAGACAGCATCGCTGCGTAGACATCTGCTACAATGGCCGGACGGTTGGTCGCGGCATTGAGACAAGTTTTCGCTGCGAAAGACTGCTAGAAGTCCTCGCGTCAACACCCCCGCATCCAGTAGAGAGAGTAGCATGGACATCAGCAAGATTCCGGTTGGTCAAAATCCACCTGACGACATCAATGTGATCATTGAGATCCCCATGGGCGGATTGCCGGTCAAATATGAAGTGGACAAAGATTCCGGCGCCATGTTCGTGGATCGCTTCCTTCATACCGCCATGACCTACCCGTCGAATTACGGTTTCGTGCCCCACACCAAAGCAGCCGACGGCGACCCGATCGATGTGATGGTTTTAAGCCAGGCCGCTGTGGTGCCCGGCGCGGTTATTCGGTCGCGTCCTGTCGGTGTTCTGCTGATGGAAGATGAGGCGGGCGGCGACGAGAAGATTCTCGCCGTACCGGTACAGGAGCTGCACCCCTACTACGACAACATCACAACGCATGAAGACATCCGGCCGATCCTGAGGGAGCAGATCGCCCACTTCTTCGAGCACTACAAGGATCTCGAACCCGGCAAATGGGTGAAGATTAAGGGTTGGGGTAATGCCGATGAGGCGCGCAAAATGGTAGCCGCGTCGATTCTTTGAGATCGCTGGAGCCGTTTTGGTTTTGATTGAAACTCAAAACGGCTCCAGACTCTTTGTTTTGCGCGTTTCCGCCAAAAGACTTGGGCGGTGAACCGCCAATATCGGATATTGGCACTTCACCTGGAAACGCTATAAGCGCATGAACGGACCGGTCTATTCGTCCTCATTGCCCGTTAGAATTTCGTTCGATAGCAAATCGGACAGCCAATGGCGGAAGTCGTGATGGGCTTCTTCCTCGGTCAAACCGATGATCGGCGCCAAAACTGGACCGGACAGTCCATCACCCATGGCCGCGATGGCAGCTAAATAAACCGCAAAGCGCGCATCGCGCTTGGTCTTTGGCGTAATAGGCCGCCCTTCGGCGACGCTTTGCGCATAGATCGCCTCGACCACATCGTTGAGCAAACGGTCAGCAACGCCCACGCCCGTTTCCTCGCGCTGGCCCGTGAGCATGAGCCAGGCCATGAGCCGCGCATGCCCTCTGTCCGCCAATACTTCGAACGCCTTCTGAAGAATGCCGTCGCCGTCAACGCCGCTCAGCCGCTCACTAGAAAGCTGTTCTAGAATATCCCTCAACAGCCGCTGGGCCATCTGGTCCACAAGATCCTTCTGCAATTCGGCCGTGGAGCCGAAGTGATGCAGAAGCGTGGAATGGGCGATGCCGGCATCCCGCGCCACATCCGCCACTTTCAGCCCATCGGGACCGTGCGCCGCCAACCTGTTTTCCGCCACCTCAAGGATATGCGCGCGCGCTTCTTCGGGCGTTCGGCGCTTCCGGCGTTCAGTTTCTGGCACTCGTCCCTCTTTTCCCTATCGACAATTTAGTCGATAGTTATTGACAACAATGTCGACAATGATTATCTACAAGCCTGTCGATAGTACACAGCCATCTCAGGGAACAAGATGACCATGTCCAAAGACACCACCCACAAAAACCCCTACAAGATCGAACCGTGGACCGCAATCAAGGCCTTGCGCGCCTTGATCAAAGATCCCGAAGATACTGCCCAAGTTTATACGATTGTGCGGGCACTATCCGGCAAGTCTCATCTGAGAACCACAGAGCAGTTTCAGCAATCGGCTTATGGTGCAGACCTGTTGGAGAAACGGCAGGAGCTGCTGGATACGCTGGTTGACCGGGATGCCCTTCGGCAACTGCCGGCCGGCTCATTTGGCCGGGCCTATCTGGGCTTCCTTGAGCGCGAAAACATCAGTGCCGAAGGCCTGATCGAGGCCGGGGATCACGAGCGTGCATTTGAAGACGAAACCACCGACGAATCATTCGTCGGCCGCCGCCTCCGGGACATGCACGACACCTGGCATGTGCTGACCGGCTATGGCCGGGACGGCTTCGGCGAGCTCTGCGTTCTTTCCTTCTCAACGGCACAAAACTGGAACCCTGGCTTTGCGGCGATCATTGCGATCGGAACGCTCAAAATTTCCCGAGGTGCCTATTTCTGGAAAATCGTCGCGGCCGCCCGCGAGGCGTACCGCAATGGCAAACAAGCCAAGTGGCTGATCGAACAAGACTTCGAATCGCTGTTCAAATTGCCGCTTCATGAAGTACGTGCTCAGCTGAACATTAAAGACCCTCTGATCTACAAGTCAGCTTACGACATTATTGAAGCGACCCGGCCCGAGGCACGGGCTGAATTGGCCGCCGCTTAACGGCTGTTCTTGCGGATAAAGTCCGCAACTGCCGAATTGAAAGCCGCTGCGCCGTCAATATTGACGGCGTGGCCCGCATCCACTTCCACGACTTCAAGAGACGGCAATACGTCTTCGGCAAACCGGCGGTGAGGCTCGAAGCGTATCTCCCGCGTGCCCACCACCAACAGCGTCGGCACTTTGGTTTCATGAAAACTTTCGGCCTGAGATGCTTGCGCCAGCGTGTGTTCAAAGGTGAGCGCCAACGACGCAACATCCACCAGCGCCGCTTCCTCGATCAGTTTTTCCCGTGCCGCCGGATCGAGCCGCTTTGCGTGCAGCGGGTGAATAGGCATGTCGGTAACCTTGGCTTTTCCAGATGCCAAAGCACGGGCTTGTTTGGCGGCGCCTGCCACCATTTGCGCTGCGTCTTCGCCGCGGGCAAGCGCAGAGGCCGAGTTGGTAAAAATCTGCCCGAATAAGCGGTCCGGCTGCTCCAGCGCATAGCGCAAGGTCAGCGTGGCACCGAAGGACTGACCGCAAATGAACCAGCGGTCGGCCCCAATTTCCTCGCGAATGGCATCAAACACCGCAAGATATTGCTGCGGGTCATAAGCAGACGGGTCCGTTGGCGCGGGCGACCCGCCATGCCCCAGCAGATCTACGGTGATCGGGCGCGCCACCTCTTTGAGCGGTTCCACATTGTAGATCCACTGGGCGGCACTTGAGAGCATCCCATGGACCAACAGTAAGGGCGGTCCATCACCACCATGATCCTCCCAATGCAAGTCGAGCAAATTCGTCACGCCATGATACCGCCGTCGATGACGAGCTCCGTACCCGTCACATAGCGCGACTCGTCGGAGGCCAGGAAGACAACCCCTTCCGCGATGTCCACCGGCTGACCGGCAAACCCAAGAGGCGCGATACGTTCAGACATGGCGTCCAGATCGATCTGGTTGGCCCCATCGCGGAAACCAAGCGACGCCCGCGCCACATCGTCATCGGAATTCCGCAGCTCGGTAATGTCCGCATTCCAGATATTCGTTTCGATGATGCCGGGATGAATCGAGTTCACACGAATTTTGTATCCGGCACGTCCGCATTCAACCGCCGCCGCTTTCGTAAACAAACGCACCCCGCCTTTCGACGCACAATAGCCTGCCAGGCCTGGCGATCCTTTTAGTCCGGCCACAGAGGAGATGTTGACGATGGAACCGCCGCCGCTTTCCCGCATGGTGCGAATGGCGGCCCGTGTGCCTAAGAAAACCCCATCAAGATTGACGGCATTTTGTTTGCGCCAATCTTCAAGAGAGAATTCAGCAATCGACCCGCCCAACGCGATGCCCGCATTGTTGACCAGCGCTTTCAAAGGACCGAACGCGCTTTCCGCAACCTCTACGACGGCAGCCCAGCTGTCTTCATCCGCCACATCCTGATGCTGATAGATCGCCTTCCCGCCATTTTGATTGATTTCCGCCGCCAGCGCTTCCCCTGCGGGGTCGTTCAGATCGGTGAGCAACACAGGCGCCCCTTGCGCCGCAAGCGCGACCGCCGCACCGGCCCCAATTCCGGACGCCGCTCCGGTTACGATGGCCACTTTCCCGTCAACCCGTCCCATCCTGTTCCTTCCTTTTGAAATCGCCCCGGTCTTTTCTTGGGACTTTGCTTCGGGCACACTATTCCAAAGAGCAACGACAAGAGAAGGGGGAAACGTGTCCAAGATTTATGATGTGGCGCTCACGGAATCCTATTTTCCGGCCCATGACGAGGACACAGTCCTTGAAACCACAGTCGGCGGTATCCTGAGAGCCGCCGCCGAAAATGCCCCAGACAAAACCGCTTTAATCGAAGGCACCGAGGCCGGCACCATGGCCCGCCGCTGGACCTATGCGGAGCTGTTGGCGGATGCCGAACGCCTGGCCCAAGCATTATGTACGCGATATGACCAAGGTGAACGCATCGCGGTTTGGTGCCCCAACACGCCGGAATGGATCATTACGGAGTTCGCCGCCGGCCTCGCGGGCTTAACCCTTGTCACCGTCAATCCGTCCTATCAGCCCAACGAGCTGAAATATGTGCTGGAACAATCCCGTTCCTGCGGCCTGTTTCTGGTGCGGGATTTCCGGGGCAACCCCATGTGGCAGATTGCGGAAGGTGTCGCCAAAGAACTTCCCGCCATCCACGAGATGGTCGACATGGACGACCCGGAACAGCTTTACGCAAACGGATCGCGGGAGCGCCCTCTGCCCGACGTGACGCCCGACGATCCCGTTCAAATTCAGTACACGTCCGGCACCACCGGGTTTCCCAAAGGCGCGGTGTTGCATCACCGGGGCCTGACCAACAATGGGCGCCTCACCTTCGCGCGTATGGGCCTGTCGTCTGAGGACATTTACCTCAACCCCATGCCCATGTTTCATACCTCTGGCTGTGGAATAGCGACGCTGGGCTGCACTCAATTAGGCGCCACGCAGATCTTGTTGAAACTGTTCACGCCGGACAATGCCCTCAACCTCATCGAAGAAGCGCGGGTCACGTCTTGCTTAGGGGTGCCCACCATGCTTGTGGGCATGCTGGAAACCCAAAACGCAGCACCCCGCGACGTGCGCAGCGTAAAACTCTTTGTTTCCGGCGGCTCCATGGTGCCGCCCGAAATCATCAAACAGGTCACCGCCACATTCGATTGCGGCTTTGAAATCGTTTATGGCCAGACGGAAACATCACCCGTCATCACGCAAACCCGCGTTGTCGATAGCTTCGAGGACAATACGGAAACGGTCGGCCAGCCCCTTCCGTGTACGGAAATTTCCATCCGCCATCCGGACAGCCGCACCGTCATGCCGGTGGGTGAAGTGGGCGAAATCTGCGCGCGCGGCTATTGCAATATGATCGGGTATAATGACAACCCGGAAGCGACGGAAAAGACCATCGACAAGGACGGCTGGCTCTACACGGGCGATTTGGGCACTATGGACGCCCGGGGCTATGTAAAAGTAACCGGCCGCGTGAAGGAAATGATCATCCGCGGCGGGGAGAATTTGTTTCCGGCGGAAATCGAAAACGCCATGCTGGAGCATGCGGAAATCGCCGAAGTGGCGGTGGTCGGCATTCCCGACGACAAATGGGGGGAGCAAGTGGCCTGCTTTATCCGTGTGGCAAGCCAGCAACCGCCCGTTATGGAGATGGTGGATCATTGCCGGCAGCGTTTATCGCCCCAGAAGACGCCGCACTATTGGATCTTCGTTGATGATTGGCCGCTTACGGGATCCGGTAAGATCCAAAAATTCAAGCTGCGCGATAATTTCGTCGATGGTCAGTATGACGCGTTAACGCGGTGATCTTCTAACCGCCAGGCCGTCCCGCTCCCCCTTCCCAACCACCCCTAGTGTATCCTGTCGGGTGGTTGGGAAGGGGGAGCGGGACGGTTGAGCAGCATCAGCTTATCAAAAAGCTCTGTCCACGAACCAAAACGTTCCAAGCGCCAACAACAACGTCGCGCTTAACTGTGACGCGAAGGCAAGCCTTTGCACGGAAAGAAGGCGTCCCCCCACATACCAGGCAGCGGCCAGCAAAACCACAACAAGGATCTGGCCGATTTCCACGCCGATATTGAAGCCGAGCAATGCCCATACCAAGCGGTCCGATGGGAGGCCGATTTCGGCCAGCACATTGGCAAATCCAGCACCGTGGATCAGTCCAAAACCAACCGTGAGAACCGGTGACAGCCACGCGCGCGGCGTACCGTCCCGTGTTAGTGCGCCATAGCACAAGACGAAGACCAAAAGCCCAAACCACACCAGCCAGGACACGCCGTCATCGCGCAAGAAACTGAAACACACCAAAACGCCGAGGAAGCCGGACGCCGCAAGCGATACCTGCCAAAAGGCTGTTTGGCGCCCCGCAAGAACTTCTGCCGCAACGAAGGCGATCGTGAACCCAATAAGAGCCTCTATCACCGGCACATTGGGTGAGATGACGCCAAGCGCCGCCAGCGCCAAGGTGATGCTATGGCCGACCGTGAACCCGGTGATGAGATACAACACTTGCCGAAAGTTCCGGCTGAGCAACAACAATGCGGCGACAAACGCCAAGTGGTCGAGCCCCTCCAGAATGTGCTGAACGCCAAGACCCGTATAGACCAGGAAGGCCGGCCCTTGAGGAATTTGGTGGCCTTCTCCGATCGCCTCGCCAAACGAATGCTCGCGGGATGTGTCTGAATAGATAATCTCGCGCCAGCCACCTTCCCCATCACGCGCGCGGGCAAAATGGATGTGTTGGGCGGAAACGGGAAAGAACGCGCCGATCGCCACATCCACATCGCGCCATGTGGCGCTTTCCGCGCATCGAAACCGAAGCTCCAGGCGCTCATACCCCTCAGCCGCCCGCAAGGGGCGCGGTACACCGGCAAGCACACACGGCGTGCCGGCTTGGGTGACCTCAACAGTTTCCAGCAAATGCAAAGATAAAAGCTCAGCAGGCAGACGGGTGGTTTCATCAAGCGCTTGCAGCAGCGTCACCCGGCGCGTATCCACCTGGAACACCATCACGATGTCTTCTTCTTGAAAGCTCCACGAAGAAAAAGACTGACTTTTGGTGTGAGCCTGCGCCACGCCGGGAACCAGGACCAAGCATAAGAACAGCAGCAGAATGCGCATCACGGTGCATCGCCGGTGACGAGGCGCTCAATCTCTGCTTCAGATTTCAGCCAATTGAGATAATCCCGCAAGGCTTCATCATCGGAGCGGCGATTATATTCCGCCACCACTTGGGGACGCACTTGGTTAAGCGCTAGAACTTGCCCTTTTTGGACGGCAACAACATGAAGGAAATGATATCCGCCCGCGACGTTGATCGGCTGGCTGATCATCCCGGGTTCTAATTGAAGTGCCGCTTGGACGAGGCTTGGCCCCAGGTAATCCCGCAGCTTTCGCGGCGGCAGAAGTGTGTCCGGAAGTTCCGGCAGAATTGCATCCGAAAGCTCCTGGGTGACCGCGCCAAAAGTCTCACCTCCCGTCAAACGATCGGTTATCTCCTGGACGCGTGCGTCAAGATCCCGGCCAGGCACGTCTTTTACAAAAAGGCGCTGGACGTGCAGCCGCTCCGTTTGCGCAAAATAGTCTTTGTTGGCGTCAAAAAAGGCGTTGATTTCTTCATCTGTCGGCGCATGGCCGGACCGATCCGCCACCACATAGTCGATCATTGCATTGACGATGCTTTTGCGCACCGCCCGATCAGAGGTAACCAAGCCCACGTCAACGCCCCGCTGCACGAGAAGCTCTTCTTCGATCAGACGCTCCAACACATCCGACCGCACCGCATCCGTAATGGGGTTTCGCTTGTCGCCTGCCAGGGCTTCCACCGCACGTTCGTATTCGTCCGAGCTGATGGCGGCCTCATTGACACGCGCGGCAACGCCGCTTGGCGAGCTGTCTGCCCCTTTTTCCAAAAGGGCGGCCCCCAAAGCCAGGGTGAGGCCCGCAAGCGTTCCGATGACGAGAAACGGCGTCGCGTTAGACATGGCTCAGATCAACCAAGCGCTATCAATTCGCTTCTATCGCCGGTGCCGCCTGATAGTTCACATAGATCGGAGAGGACCATGCACGCCCTTCCTTCATTGCCGTACACTGATCGGACGGGTCCCCACGATAGTCTCCGTAGCAGGGATTGGTCTTGATGCAGTTTCCATCCGCGTCGTACTCACAACGGAGATTGTTGCCATTGATGACCGGAAGCGCTTCTTGAATCGCACGGGCATAATAGACCGTATCCCGGGCAGCCCCTTCGAATTCAAGGTCCGTGAATTCCACGGAACATCCCGCCTGATCCGGCACGCATTCGAATGTGCGCCATGGGTCCGTGATGAGGTCATCCACAGGCTCTCCTTCGGTCTGTTGCGGCTGCACCCGGATGACTTCAATCCGCGTAATCAAATGCCGTTCGTCCGATGGGTTGTAGCATTCACCGGCGCAGAGTGTTTCGATCCGCTCCGCTGACAACGCAGTGCCCGTATGATCGGGACATCCCGGCTTTTGCTTGAAGGCACCCACGGCGCGCACCCGGAAAGTAGGCGATGCGGATTTTTCGACTGTGCCCCCCATGGGTGTTTCAGCACCGCTTGCCGCATCCAGGTGATCGAACCAGAGCAACATGCGAGGACCACTGGTGCCATAGATTTCCTTGCGTTGCAGAGCATCCCAAATCGCATCGCGATTGCGGCCCGACGCGTGAACGGCGGCTAGGCCACCCGTGGTCCAGAAAGAGGTTTGACGTTCCATCTCTGTCAGACCGAAGCCTGCACGCCGCACGGCTTCGTCTTGGGAAATCGGCTCTGACTTTGCTTCCTTTTCTTCATCTTGATGCGTGGCGGTCGACCATTGCGGCGCACTTGGACCGCCTGCTTCGGTTGTTCGTGTGCGGTCCACAGCCTTATAGCCGGTTCCGGGACGAGACCGGTGATTGTCGCTGGACGCAATAAATCCCCAATTGAAACGGCGGGGATTCGCTGGATCGTCGAAATTCGTGATCGCAAGACCATACTGCACCGACGTGCCGGGACGGTGATTGAATGCCGGCAGGAAACAATCTTTACACTGACCGGAATCGAGCCAATCTTCGGGCGCTTCGCCGCGCACCGTGATGTGACCCGCTACCCCTAGAGCGGCATAGTTCTGACGGGCTTCCGCCGCGCGCAATTCACAAACCGCTTCGTCTTGGCCTTCGGCCGCACACCTTTCGCGAATGATCTCGCCGGCTTTCCAGCAGCTGGGCAAATAGTTTTTGGACGGTGGCGGGCATGTGAAATTACCATCATCATCGGCCAATGACGCCCGCCATGACCGGTATTCTTCAGAATTTCCGTGTCCTGACATAACCTCGATGATCGGCTGCCATTCGGGGCGCATCTCAGGCTTTAGCTGCTTATCCAAAGTCGTGGTCGGTGGCGTGTAAAAACCCCAGGCCGTACCATGCGGAATGATCAATGGATTGAGGCCTTGTGCCTCCAAGCTCTTAACCAATGCCGCTGGCGTGCCCGCACTTTCGAAACAATCCAGAGGCAGCTGATCCGCCGGTGTATTGGCGTCGCAGGCCGGTATGCTGCGCGAATCATCCATATACCGCTGGAAATCATAATAGACTTGCCGATTTGAAAAATCGACCACAGGAACAACCGCCGGAATGAAGCCAGCGGACCCGCGAATCGTATCTGTCGCGACGCCTGTTGCCGCGATCGGACGGGCCGATACGTCTTCGTCCTCAATGCCTCTAAAAATCACATTCTTATGGCCATAATGCTCTTCCGGCACCCGGCCCACCTGTGTCCATTCGAACCCAACGAAAGATACAAGGTCCTGATCCTCTTCCGCACCGGAAACCGCATTACACTGACGAATGGAATCTTTTGTTTCCTGCCACCGGCGGGGCGTGCTGGCCTCTGCGTGGTCGGTAATGGACCAAAAATCGATGGCTGCGCAGTGGCGGGCATAATCACATGCATCGGCCAATGGATGCGCGCCCTCTCCGCCATTGAGCGGCAGAGCCCACAAGAAGGCGTCCGTCGAGAACGTAGAGTGCACGTGGAAATCGCCGAAAAGAATCTGCTTCGGTGCCTCCACACCGGCCTGCTTTGACGCATCCGTTTGGGCCTGCGTCCGTGAGGCAATCACGTCGCCGGGCGTCTTCGTTCCGGTAATTTCTCCAGGCCCGCGATGCGCGCCGTAAAATCCGAAATAGCCGCCCGCAACATATCCAACGGCCAGGAGCACCACCAAAGCCACAATCCCGATTGCGCCACGTACCATCTTTTAACCCCAGACTTTCTTGTTTTTTGTTTGTTTTTCTTCGAGTTCAGTTAGAGCCCCAGCACACCTTTGGCGATGACATTGCGCTGAATTTCATTCGATCCGCCGTAAATGCTGGAGGCGCGCAGGTACATGTAATCAGACATGGGCATCAAAGAATGCTCAGGACCTATCATTTCCTCATTCGTTTGCCCCAAAATATCCAATCGATGGGACGGACCCGCATAGTAGGCCAAGGCCTCCACCGCCAATTCGGTCAAGGCCTGCTGCACTTCCGTACCCACCACTTTGAGGATAGATGATGCCTGTCCCGCGCTTTCTCCCTTAGCCATATCGGACAGTATGCGCAGATTTGCGTATTCCAGACTTGTCAGTTTGACTTCAACCTCCGCGATTTTCCGCTGAAAACCGGGATCGTCCGCCAATGTGGCACCATCCCCATCACGTTCCTTTGCGGACATGGCTCTTAGACGTTCAATACGCTTCTTTGATTCCGGGACACCGGCAATTCCTGTCCGTTCATTCACCAGCAGGAATTTGGCGTATGTCCATCCTTTGTTTTCCTCACCCACACGATTGCTGGCAGGCACCCGCACGTCCGTGAGGAAAACTTCATTCAGGTGATGCTGGTCGTCGAGCGAGATGATCGGCCGCACCTCTATGCCCGGTGTCTTCATGTCGATCAGCAAGAAGGAGATACCCTCTTGCGCTTTGCCATCCGACTTCGTCCGCACCAGGCAGAAAATCCAATCGGCCATATGGGCGTTGGTCGTCCAAATCTTGTGCCCATTGACCACATATTCGTCGCCGTCCAACACCGCAGACGTTCTGAGCGATGCCAAATCAGAGCCGGAACCCGGTTCTGAATAGCCCTGACACCACCAAACATCGCCGGACAAAATGCCTGGCAGATGTTGCGCCTTCTGCTCGTCATTCCCAAAGGTGTAGATGACCGGCCCAACCATGCTAATGCCGAACGCCTGCAAGCGCGGCGCATTCGCACGGGCAAATTCTTCATTGAAGATATGCTTCTGAGTTGGCGTCCATCCGGTGCCGCCATATTCCGCCGGCCAGCTCGGCGCCGCCCAACCTTGTTCGTAAAGCGTTCGATGCCAGGGCTGCATAAGATCGCGTGGAACTGACAACCCGTCTTTCAGATTTTTCTTTAGGCTGTCAGGCAGTTTCTCGTCGAAAAACTTGGCAACTTTCGCGCGGAAAGCTTCATCTTCCTTTGACATGGAAAGATCCATGGGACGCACTCCTTCTTCCCTAGAGCCCCAGTTCTTTTCACTGGAGTCACCCTCGTTGCAAGGAATCGTACCTCTTTATGTCAATACTTTCCACCGAGCTTTCGGTGATCCCACGAAACTATTTTTGAGGGCACAATGCGAATACCGGTTCGTTTTTCAGCGCGCTTAACAAGACCGGCCCGAAATGACGCTGGGTCAACCCCAGGTGCACCGCCTGTACGCAGGGTAATCGCTTCCAGAATGTCTGCGACCTTTTCCGTATCTTCGATCAATTCGGCGGTGCCATACATGACTGCGGCGCGCAGTTCCGAATAGACTGTGCCATCTTCCGCCAACAGACTAACGCGCGGATCGCGTTCCAAGTTCCTAATCTTCTGGCTTTTAGAGAAGGTGGTCATGGACACGCTGCCGTCTTCCCCATAGGCAAACCACATGGGCATTGGATGCGGCACCCCGTCCGGCGCGATCGAATTGAGAATAATCGTCTGGTGGTCAGACAGGAATTGACGAATTTCTTCATCCGTGAGTTTGATTTGGTCACGGCGCGACATAGTCACCTCTTCTACATGTTCCGAAAACGGTCATGCGCGAACTTATTCCGCCGCGCTTACTCGGGCGAGATCCGCAGCATAAGCATCATTGTCTGGATTGAGTGCCACAGCCCGCTCATATTTTTCCTGCGCCAAGGCAATATCGCCACGCGTCTCGGCGAGGAAACCCAAAGACCGCTCCGCCGCCGCACTATTCGGATCAAGACGCAAGGCTTTGTCACAGTCTTCTTGCGCTTCTTCCAAGCGATTCAACTGAGTCAGCGCCTCACAACGGCCAGCGAAAGCCGGCACGGCGCTGGGATTGAGCTCGCCTGCAATTCCATAAACATCCGCAGCCTCTTCAAATCGCCCAAGCGTGCTGAGTGCCCGCCCTTCCGCTGCTCGTGAGCGCCATTCGAGCGGATCGAGTTCGCTCGCCTTTTCATAATCGGCAAGAGCTTTCTCCACCTCTTTGCGCGACCAATAAAGATCGCCCCGCGCGAGATAGGTAAACGAATCCCCGGGATCAATCTCAAGGGCACGGCTAAGATCATTCAGCGCTAAATCCAGCTCATCAAGTTCCACATAGATTTGCGCCCGCCAATAGAGGCTATAGGTATCTTCTGGGTCCAGCTCCAACGCCTGATTAAAGTCGGTCAATGCATTCTGAAGATCACCCTTATCCAGATACGCATTGCCCCTGCGCACATACACATAACTGCGGCTGCCGTCGATCTCGAGTGCCTTGCTGTAATCCGCAATGGCTTTATTCAGATCACCCGCTTCGCCATGAGCAAAACCCCGGTTGAAATAAGCGGATACGAGGGATTCTTCGTCGAGCTTTCCGGAGTCGATCGCTTCCGTCAGTTTTTCGATGGCTGCAGTGGATTCACCAGAATCCAGCGCCGTCATGCCTTCGTTCAAGACAGTAGTCGCTTCTTCGCTGCTTTTATCTGCCTGGTCAGGCCCGCCTTGGTCACACGCAACAACGCCGGCAAATGCCAGCGCCAGCAGGGTTCGCAGGGCCCATTGTCGGTATGTTGTCATCCATCTCCCCTCGCCCGGCCAGGCCCCTGAAATCAAACAGCCTTCAGAAAACCTTGCTTGCCGAGCCACTCTACCGTGATTGACACCGCTTCGGCCATTTTTTCCGGCTGCCCCAGGTAATAGTGGGTTGCGCCCTCAACCCGGTGGAATTCTTTGTTGTCGTGACCGATCCCTTCCATAATGCGCCGTGCATGGCTCGGCGTACAGGCATCGTCAGCGGAATTCTCGACCACAAGCACCGGCACGGAGATCTTTCCCGCGCATTTCGGCCCGTCCGCCCGGGACTCCCGGTAAGACCACTGGCTTAGCCACGCCCGCAGCGAAGTAAATCGGGCAAGGCCTGCGGGCATCATATTCACCACGCGCGGATCGCCCATGTAGCACCAGTTTGGCCCTTTGCGATCGTTTGCGTCGATCGACAGGTCGAGCCAGCGCGGATCCGCCATGGTTCCGTGAACCACAAACGCATGTTCGTCGTTCGGCAAACCTTTCGCCTTAAGGTCATCAAGGCGATTGTGCACCCAGGCCGAGATTTTTTCCGACCGCGCTATTTGAGCGGCGCGGAAACGCGCAAGATAGTCTTCCGAATAAGGCGCTTGATTTGGATTTTCCGGATTATAAAGATCGAGTTCCGGATCGCGCTTGCTTGGATCAAGTTCATCCAAGATCGATGGATCGAGCCATTCGGTCAGTGTGATCGCGCGCGACACATGAGCCGCCAACTGCAACACCGCATCTGCGGGTACCAAATTGGAACCGACCACATCCACCGGATCTCCCGCCGGTGTCTCCGTTATGTCTGGCTGTTCTGCTTGCGACTGGTAGAACATCGACAAGGAACCACCGCCGGACCACCCCGCTAAGACAACGGTCTCGTATCCCAGTTTTTCTTTCGCATACCGCACATACGCGCCCAGATCGAGGATCACTTTTTCCATGATCAAGCCGGAGTCGTTGTGTGGATAGCGGCTGCCGCACGTGAGAACCGGAATGCCTGCGCGCGCAAGCGCGTTGGGCATGGGCAGCAAATTCATGACGCCCGTCGGATGCATAAAAATGAGGACTGTTTTGTGAGGACTGTCCTTCGGCTTTAGATGCTGTCCTTCAACAACCACCTGATCCATTGCCCCGCCATAGGTTTCCTTGAAACTGCTTTTTTCCTGATAGGCGAGATAAATCGGCAAGCGCTCGACGTCGTAAGAGGGCAAAGCATCTACGGCCATTTGTTTTCTCCTCACGATTGCTGCATTGTTAAGGCTCGCAGGAGCCTATTTTTTCCAACCCTGACTCACAATCTACCGCACCCTCAAGAACGAAAGCGACCCAACACCAATAAATATTAATGCTTGAGCCACATTAACGGTTCAGGTGTGTGGCGGATTGAGTCTAGAATGCAGTTCGAGAGATGCAGGGAGACGCTGATGGTGAACGGGAGCCAGCACCAAGCAAGTAGCGCGCGACAACAGCAGATACTTGACGCAGCCCTTCACTGTTTTCTCGAACGAGGCATTGACGCCACAACGATTGCCGATGTGCGTGCCCGGTCGGATGCCAGTACCGGCAGCATTTATCACCACTTCAAAGACAAAGACGGTCTTGTCGGCGGCGTGCTGCAACACATTATCGGGCGTTATCAAGCAAGCCTGCAGTCGGCGCTTCCGCAAATGACCGACCCGCAGACGCTCGTCATGGGCATTGTGCTTCATTTTACGGAGTGGGCTGCGCAAAACAGTTCGGCCGTTAAACTGCTCGCCAAGATGCGCGGCAGTACCGTGTTGCACCGGGTCAATGGGCGCGCAGATCTGCCGACGGAATCCCTTCTCAATCCGGCCCTGGTCGACATTGAGAAAGCCGCCGATGACGGCGCGATTGTCAAACTGGCGGCACCGCTTTATGAAGCCGTAATATTAGGCCCGCTGTTTTCGATCAGCGATCATTGGCAAAGCGACAATCCTCACGCCACCAAAGAAGCCAGCCTTCTGGCTAAAGCCGCCTGGCATGCGTTGGCCAAGACATCTAACGGCAAAGACTCCCACAAAGAAAAGAAGCGCGGCGGCAAAAAGGGAAAGAAGAAGAAGTAGATCTACTCTTCTGCCTCAGAGGACACGGATCGGCCGCGGAAATGTAGATACGCGCGCGCGAAATATCCCGCCATCACCAGATTGAGCAATATTCCTTCGGCAATGCTTGCGGCAGCCGCAAGCGCCTTCACGGTCAACGGTCCCTCGGGCGACAGGAAGGGTTGGAACAGAGCACCTGTCAGATAGGAAACCAAGATACCGGTTCCCAATATGATTAAGAGGCCCGCCGCAAGACGCAGACCGTTGCCTTGCGTCAATTCCCACGCCTTACGGATGTTGGTCGACCCGTCATCCACGGCGACCGCTGCCAACGCGATGTTCAGACGGCCCGTTACGCCGAAGGCCAAAACGACAATCAACGGCGTCAAAGCGATCAATACCTGATCCGACGGCTGGCCGCCGGACAGCACCACCGCAAGCATTGTCACCGGGAACATCACCACAACCGCTGCAGCAACGGTCAAAACGGCAATGATGATTTGGGTCACCACATAGGCAAGCGTGTTTTCTGGAAATGGAGGCCCCGCTTCATTCACGGCTTCCCCCAGGATCACACACCGGCTCCAGCGGATACAAATAGGCGCCAAGACAAACAGCGCGAATATGAGGCTGAAGACAACCCACATGCTGCGTTGGCCTTCATCGGCGCCGAGATAAGGAAGCGCAAGACCGACCATCGTCACCAGCAAAAGTGATGCAAACGGGAACCGCGCTTCAGACAGCAATGCATGGCGATCCGCCCACAGCTTTTCCAAGGTGAAGCCTATTGCCGGGATAATTGGGAATTGCTCTTCATTCAACGTGGCGGACATGACTGAGGTCTAAGCCAATGTAATGGCTCGTGTCGAGCCTTTCCGTGCTGCTGTGGCGTCCAAGGGGCCGAAAGAATTGATTGGCATTAACCAATTCCTTTGCCACAAGTGTTTTTGTTGTTTCAGCAAACCACAAACACCAGTATTCACGATTCGGGAATTGGGCTCACTCCTAACGTTCATCAGCTCATGATCTATGCATTGGCGACAACAGGCGCGGTACCGCGATGCGCCTAATCGGAATTTTTGCTGGAACTCTTGAGGGCACGGCGGCCCTTGCCACACGCATAACAAGCAGGGCGCCGGACAGCACCACATTAAGTCAGCTTACCGAACCGACCGAACAAGCACCGCTTGCCGTATTGGGGACAAAGACCGCCTACCCAGCCATTGAATGCCACCGCACCGACCATGACGGTTTCACAATCATCGATGGCGAAATCTATAACTTGGATAGGCTGGGAGACGGCACACAGTCTTCACCTAAGACACCCGCCGCCACTATCGGAGCTCTTCTGCGGCAATCAGGCATATCGGGCCTGGGGTCGGTCGATGCTGCTGCTTCGTTTAGTCATTATGATCCGCAGACGGAGACTTTGACCCTCGCCCGCGACCGGATCGGCAATGTGCCACTTTTCTATTTGGAAACGTCCGAGGCGCTCATCTGGGCATCCGACTTGCCGTCTTTGTTGCCCTTTATAGACGCGCCGGAGATAAACCCGGCAGCGCTCGACTTCTTCATGGCGGGCGGTTACATCCCCGCGCCGTGGACAATGGTCAAAGGCATCAACCGAATAGCACCAGCCCATGCTGTCACGAAACGGCGCGGCCATGCCAGCAGCCACCGGCTCTATTATCAGCCCACCGGCTCACCCGCCTTGAGTTTGAGCGAAGACGAGATTGTTCATCAGCTTACAGATCTATTTCCCAAGGCGGTGGAACGGCGCATCGACACGCTGGAAAACACAGGCATCCTGCTTTCGGCCGGCGTTGATTCAAAAACGGTTCTGGCGGCTGCAAAACACGCCATGGGCACAGCTCCCAAATCGTTTACCTTCAACTATGTGGGCCATGACGGGGATCTCAACGAAGCGTCGGAAGCAAAAGCCTGCGCGGACCATCTGGGGTCGGAACATCACGTCATCCAATTTCATCCGGAAACGTTGCCGGATTTATTGCCCAACATCATAAACGATTTCGGCGAACCGTTTTCCTACGGCCTGCACACCGCCGTCTTGGGTGAAGTCAAAAACTTCGGTGTTACCGACCTGCTATGCGGCACGGGCGCCGATGGCTGGTTCGCGGGGTTCCAGGAACTGAACGCACTCAAGTTCATGCGGCAAAATCCACTGCTCCGATTAGCCATCCGGTCTGCGACGTCGGCAACACTTGGCGTGGAGCAAGTAATGCGCATGGCCGGGCTCCAGGGCCGCATACGCGGCGTGAGCGATCGCGCCCATCGTTTTCATTCGGGAATCCTGACGGCCGATAGAGGCCTTACCTTCTATCTTTCGGACTACATCGCACCCTATTGGCTTCGGCAGCAGCTTTATGACGATCCCAGCCTGGCGAAACGGGGACATCAGGAAAAGCACGCAATGCTGGACGATGTCCTCCGCGATCTCTCTGGGGAAAATATGATTACCCGTGGCAAAATCCTCAGCACACGGTTTTATGGCGCCGACATGATGCAAAATTGGAATCACTGGTCCGCCAGGGCGATTGGGGCAACCATCCGCGCGCCCTTTTACGATCTAGACTTGATGGATTTGATCACGCGGCTGCCTCTCGACCGGCCCGGCAAACCGGAGCTGCGCAAATATGCCGCCGCCATGATGCCTTCTGACATGGCCTATACCAAAAAGATCGCCCAGAGCGTTCCCATTACGGATTGGTTCAACGGACCATTGAAGGGATTTGTGAGCGACACTTTCACAAGTGACGCCTTCCGCACGGGTGGCGTATTCGCCCCACAGGCGGCCCAGGCGATCTGGAAAAACCGCCCCACCTATCTCACCAACATCGATTGGGTTTTTTGGAACATGATCGTTCTAACCCAATGGCAGCAGCAATTCGGCATTTCCGCACCAAGCTCCTCCGCCTGAACACCGTAAAATCAGGTGACAGAGCGGCTTCCCCGCGCCAAACTAAAAAGAAAAGCAAGGGAGTCACCTTATGGATGTGCGGACCGCCATGGCGCGCGCAGTGATGTTTAACGCGGACAGGGAAGCCGTGGTTTGGCGTGACAAGCGCCTCACATTCCGTCAAAGCTGGGAGCGCAGCATTCGGCTGGCCAACGGCCTGATCGGCCTTGGCCTCAACCCCGGCGACAGGGTAGGCGTTCTAGAGGACAACAGCATCGAGGCCGCTGATTTCTTCGGCGCCGGCGCCATCGCCAATGTGGTCCGTGTACCGCTTTATCCGCGCAATGGCCGGGAAGCACATCTGCACATGCTGGGACACACCAATTGCCGCGTGTTGCTGACCGCCCCTCAGCATGCTCATGAAGTAGAGGGCTTTACGGAGGAACTGCCTGATCTCGAACACATCATTGTTCGGGACAATACTTACGAGCCTTGGCTTGCCGAACAATCGCCGGAAGCCCCAAACATAACAGTCGACGAAGAAGACATTTACATCATCCGCCACACGGGCGGGACCACCGGCAAATCAAAAGGCGTTGCGTACACGAACAAAGCCTGGATGGCAGCGGCCCGTGATTGGTTTTATGGCTTTCCGCCGGTGGAGCCAGGGGACAAGCAACTGCATGTGGGCCCCATCAGCCATGGGTCCGGCTATCAATACTTGCCGGTCTGGATGGCGGGCGGCTGTAATGTGCTGATGGATCATTTTCATCCCGCCGAAACCCTCGACCTGATGGAACAAGAGCAGATCGCTTATGCCTTTATGGTGCCCACCATGTTGAATGCCATGGTGCATGACCCGAGCATTGGCGGGCGGAAATGGCCGCATCTCAAATGCATCCTGTCGGGCGCGGCCCCCATTTCCGACGCAACCGCATTGAAGGCTCGCGAGATTTTTGGCGACGTGCTCTATCAAGGCTATGGCCAAACTGAAGTTCTGCCCGTCACCATGATGGGGCCGCGCCAATGGTTCGCGACCGACGTGGAAGGATCTACACCTTTGAGGGCCTGTGGCCTGCCCCTGCCTTACGCTCAAGTTCAGATTTGGGATGAAGACAACACCCCTCTTCCCGTGGGGGAAGTGGGCGAAATCTGCTGCAAGGCGGATGGGCAAATGTCGGGTTTTTGGAACAATCCCGAAGCGACCGCCGAACGCATGATCAATGGCTGGGTAAAGACCGGCGATATGGGCCGCATGGACCAGAACGGCTATCTCTATATTGTCGACCGGTCGGACGACATGATCATTTCCGGCGGCTACAATATTTGGCCGCTGGAGCTTGAAAATGTCATCGCTGACCACCCCGCCGTCGTGGAGGTGGCCGTGTTCGGAGTGCCCCATGACAAATGGGGCGAAAGCCCTTATGCCATTTGTGTCACAGATGGCGCGACGCAGGTGACGGAAGACGAAATCATCGATCTGTGTGCGGAACGCTTAGGATCCTACAAAAAACCGTCCGGTGTCACCTTGCAGACCGACCCGCTGCCAAAATCGCCCGTGGGCAAGATCAAGCGGAAAGATTTGCGCGAACCGTTTTGGGAAGGCAAAGACCGCCGCGTCGCCGGGAGCTAAGGAGAAAGACGGTGTTTTTCAACCGCCGGATTATCCAGCAACATGAAGAAGAGTGGCAGTTCGAGACCACACGGTGGGTTATCGACAATTTCGGCGGGCTCAAACAGATACGAAAAACACCACTTGTCCTTCCGACCAAAGAGTACTTTCCAACCAAGGGTGAGCAAGACCACAAACTGGCGAAGGTGCTGTGGCGGAGCGTTCAGAAACATGCGGGCATGGAGGAATGGCTGTGCGAATTGAGGCCCCAGCCGAAACGAATACCAACGGATCTTTCTGATCTTATGACCCAGAAGTTCGATAAGGAACTGCCGCTGGGAACATACAGGGCCGACGGCGACGAGAGGACGGATATGCCGATCATCACCTATGATCCGGAAACGCTGTCCGACCCAGTCCAGTTAATCGCAACATTGGCGCATGAATCGGCGCATTTTCTCATGGAAACCACCAAGGAAGCCCCGCCCGGCGGATGGGACCTGGAAGAACTGGCAACCGATTTTCTTACGGTGATGATGGGCTTCGGGATTTTTCTTGCAAACTCGGCCTTTCACTTTTCGCAATTCAGCGACGGTTTTATGCGGGGATGGGAATCCCGACAGTCAGGCTACCTTTCCGAAAACGGGCTGGTTCACGCATTGTCGATCTTCCTTCACCTCAAAGATGAGCCTGTCGATGTGCCGTTAGAACATCTAAAGCCGCATTTGAGATCTCTTCTGAAGCGCGCTTACAGGCGCCATGCCAAGTCACAAGACATTGAGAAATTGAGAATGGCGCGGCGTGGTGGAAACTGAGGGTGAGCAAATGCAAAACACTGGCTTTTGCCGCCCTTGGGTCGTTCAAGAGAAGGTCATCAAAGACTACGCGGAGAGATTCGGCTCTCAGGCAATGCTCGTGGGCGGAAGGTTCATTGCCACCAACGAAGTAGAAGAGGAGCAGATGTGGGGATCACTTCGAGAGCTTGGTTTCTTGTTGGACGATAGCGACCAACTAGAAGTGTTGGCAGCCAAGCGGATTGTCCCCTCTTGCGAGAACGTTAGAGCATTGATCTACGAATTCCAGGAAGTCGCAAAGAAGACAGGCTTAAGGTTACAAGCAGTCGAAGGAAAAAGTTCAGAAAACGAGTTGTCATTCGTTCTTGCATCTGAAGCGGACTACATACCCTGGTGGACTAGCTAGGCGTCCTATCCTCGAGAAGCGCGATTTACTCCCTACCCCTCCAAACCAAACCCGCCGTCACCAGCAGCATCAGCAACGACATCCAATCCCCCAGCATTGCGTAGAGGGTCGGCGCCAGAGGCTTGGGCAGGACAGCGTCAATGGCGCCTTCGGTGTTGGGTGCAAGTTCTTCGACGATGACACCGCGCGGATCGATCACTGCTGTCACACCTTGGTTCGCGGAACGCACCATGGGCAGACCTTCTTCCACGGTGCGCATGCGCGCCGAGACGAAATGCTGACGCGGGCCCCAGGCTTTGCCGAACCAGCTGTCATCGGACACGTTCAACAGAAAGTCCGGTCGCTCCCCACCCACCACATAGCCCGGAAAGATCGCCTCGTAACAAATGAGGGGTGAAAAGGAGGGTTGGCCCGACGGAGTAATGGTTTCCAGCCCATTGCCAGGTGTTAGTGCCCCCCGCGCACGGGTCAATTGTTCGAAGCCGATCGTGTTGAAGAACCATTTGAGGGGCACATATTCCCCGAACGGCACCAGATGGGATTTGTCGTAGACCGTCTGCAGCTCGCCTTCCGTGTCATAGACTTGCAGAGAATTGTGAAAACGCCGTCCATTCGCATCATCCACAACCACCCGCGAGGACCCCGCCAATAACAATTGATCCTCGCGCAGCATCTCGCCGATAAATTGGCGGGCCACCGGACTTGAGGCGAGATCGAATGACGTGGTGGCTTCCGGCCAAACGATGAGGTCCACCCTACTTTCCGGCGGTGTTCTACCTAATCCGACCGCTTGTTCGAAGAGACGCGTTTCGCTGTTGTGCCGGAACTTGAGGCGCTGCTCCACATTGGGGTTGATGAGCCGCACCGTGGTCGGCGGAGGAGCCCCCGCCACGGCAGTGATTGGGATTGGCGTGGTCAGCAGAAGACGCAGCGCGCCAAATCCGTATACAAACAGAAATCCGCCGATCACGGCCATCAGCACGCGGGCCGGCACACGGTCCACCCATCGCGGCGCGGGGGCAGGCTGCGTGCCATCGGCGACGGGCTGAAACGCCAAGGCGGGCGCCGCGCATAAAGCGACGAAAACAAGCCCGAGCCCATAGGGTCCCAAAACACTTGCCAACTGAACCGCCGCCAAATTATCCGCCCAGGAATAAACGATAAGGTTCCAAGGAAATCCCGTGAGGATGTAACCGCGCAGCAACTCACCCGCCGTCCAGGCCGACGCCAGAACAAGCACCCGCGTCCAATTGTTCGTCCACAGCCAAGCGGCAAGGGCCACGCTGAAGCATATGAACAGCGCCATCAGCGCCGCCATGCCGAACATGGCGACCGGGGCAAGGAACGCGTATTTATCTGCCTCCACATAGAATGGGTTGGCAATCCACGTATAGGCAGGCAAACACATGCCGACGCCGAACAGCCACCCAACCAAGGCTGCATCGGCCACCGGCCGTTTCGCCCCGCGTGATTGATCGATCAGCACCACGAGGACCGGCAAGCTGATCAGCAAAATTGCCGACAGATGCACCGGCGCCACGGACAATGATGCCAACAAGCCGAAGACAAAGGCGGTGCCGTATCGGATCCATGCATTTTGCAGCCCGTCGCGCGCGGCGCGAAACGCCCCGTCCAGTCTGGTGGCTAATTGTTCGATGGCGTTACTTTCGGACATACCCTGTGACACGCAATTTCTGAACACTTCTTGTAGCGCAGTTCGGGCGCTCGTGTCAGACCCATCATCATAGTGCTTCACACACCTTAATTTTCCGCCTATCACACGGAACTCGACATCAATGCCGGAGGCCGTCATGGCGGACAAATTGACCTTGTATGAACACCCGCTGAGCCCCTATGCGCAGAAGGTGAAAATCGCCCTGCGGGAAAAGAACATCCCTTTCAAACTGGAACTTCCGGCAGCTTTGGGCACGGGCGAAGTGGCGGGTGAATTTGCGGCGGCAAACCCGCGCGGCGAAGTGCCGGTGCTGATCGACGGCGATGTGGCTTTGTTCGATTCAAAAGTGATCCTCGACTATATCGAAGACAAATGGCCAAGCCCGGCCCTCATGCCCAAACCGCCCGAGGCACGTGCAAAGGTCCGTACCCTGCAGGAAGTGCTGGACACACAATATGAAGCGATCAATTGGGGGCTGGGCGAAGTGGTCTACTTCAAACGGGGCGCGGGCACCTGCGCCGACACGCTGCGGGCGCGCGCGGCCGGCCAGACCAAAAAACTTCAAGCCTGGCTTACCCGGCAATTGGGCGATGATGTCTGGTTCAACGGAGACACATTCGGCTTTGGCGACCTGGCGGTGGTACCTTACGTCAATGCGTCCATCAGTTTCGACTTAGCGCCGGAACCGGGGTCGCCATTGGCGGCCTGGCACGCCAACGTGACCGAACGGCCTGCCGTGGAACGTACCGCCGCAGAGGCCCTTGCCTCCATCGACGGCATGCATCAGGTGGGCGAGTTTGTCGACAAAGGCCTGTTCAAGCGGGAATACCGCGACCATCGCCTGGAATGGATGATGCGCTCCGGCGGCGTCGAGGTTGTGACCGACGGCCTTGCCAAAGACAACATCCGCTTCTCCACTGAAATAGAATAGTTACAAACTTCTCCTTGCGTGTCCTTTCCCGCCAGAGCTAGGCTTTCCCTCAACAGGACAAGAGATCCAAGGGGGAATGACCGTGCTGCGTGTTTTGCTGTTGATCGTAATCTTTATCGGGGCTGGGGCCGCTTACACCCATTATTTCGTCTGCCCTTGCGAGGTGATCCCCGGCGGCCCGCTGGCGGGCCCCATGATCGATGAACCCATCGATGATTGGTCCATCGTAAACGACCGCACGCAGGTGCCCCTGTGCCAGGTGGAAGTCAATGGCGGTTATGTCTACTCCATCAATGTGAACTGCATGGCCCATGACAAGAAGCTCTATGTGAGCTGCTCTCAATGCGCGACAAAAACATGGTCGGGGATCGCGCTTGAAAAACCGAACATGCGCATTCGCGTGGCCGGCAAGGTTTATCCCGTCACCTTCACCCGCATCGATGACCCGGATCTAAAGGATCAGGTGTGGCGCGCGCGGCTTGAGAAGATCGACGCGGAAGACAAATCCGCCCCGCGCCCCGAAGGCTGGTGGACGTTTAATGTCTCGTCTAGATGACCACTTTCTCAAGTGGCCTGTCGGACAAAAGACCAAAGCCGCAATTAGCCACCTTTCTTTCGTCATTCCCGTGCGCGCGCAAGCGCGTTACGGGAATCCAGGGCGGGGGCACCATTTGAACGCCGATACAAGCCGCCCTGGATCACCGGGACGGCGCAGCTTAAACGCTGCTTGCCCGGTGATGACGCAAGGTACTAACAGCCGATCCGCATTGTCGTGAAAAGACATCGGTGAGTGGCCAATGTCAGCTCGAGAAGCAGTTATGGGGTGAGGGCACCAACAAACACGTGACTTGATCGCCTTCTCCGCCTGGGCCACAACTTTGGCAGAACAAAACCAAGAGGCCGCGATGACCACCCCCTACAAGCTTTATGGCGTTGAGATGTCCTACTACACGGGCAAGATCCGCCCTTATCTGCGCTGGAAGCAAATCCCCTTTGAGGAAATCCGCAGCGGCGCTGAAGTCTTTGCCGACGTCATCATGCCGCGCGTGGGCTGGCCCGTGATCCCGGTGATCGTCACGCCGGAGGATGAGACACTGCAAGATACGTCCGACATGATCGACTATTTCGAGGCAAAATACCCGACGCCCTCGATCTTTCCTACCACACCAAAGCAGCAATTGGCGGCGAAACTGTTGGAAGTGTACGGCGATGAATGGCTCGTCATTCCGGCCATGCATTACCGGTGGCACTACAATCTGGATTGGGCCATCGAAAGCTTCGGCGCCAATATGATCCCGAACGGCACACGTGAAGAAAAAATGGCGGAAGGAGAGAAGCGCGCCAAGAACTTCAAAGGCGTGGTGCCGTTTCTGGGCATCAATGAAGGCACCATCCCCGGCATCGAGAAATCCTATGAAGGGCTGCTGGCGGAGCTGAACGCTCATTTCTCGAAACACGCTTACCTCTTGGGCGACCGGCCGTCGATCGGGGACTATGGATTGATTGGTCCTCTGTATGCGCATAATTACCGCGATCCGGCATCGGGCGAGATCATGAAACGCCTGGCCCCCGACGTGGCCAAATGGGTGGAACGCACAGAATTCGTGCCGGAGCCCGGCACAGGCGATTTTCTGCCCAATGACGATGTCCCCGAAACGCTGCTGCCCGTTCTGCAGCGCATGATGCGGGAACAGATGCCGGTGCTCGAAAATACGGTCCGCCTTTATCAGGAATGGGCCGAGCAGAACGATGATGTGGAAATCCCGCGCGCCATCGGCATGCATGAGTTTACGGTGGAAGGCTGCACCGGTGAACGCATCGTCGTGCCATTCAACATTTGGATGCTGCAGAAGCCTTACGATTACTATCATTCGCTGACGGGCGCCGACAAGGCCGCCGCCGATGAACTGTTGGATGCCATCGGCGGTGCGCCGTTCCGGGATCTGAAAATCGAACGCCGCGTGAAGCGCGAAAACTTCAAGCTGGTGCGCGCGGAGTGATTAGGACAAATTCGCAGGCTGTTACTGCTCGGAACCTGTTCTCGGAGGACCGACCTCAATGCAAAGTTCTCTCACGCCCGAGCCGCCCGGTTGTCTCGGGAAAGATACTTCGGTTCGCTTCGTCTTGATCGATGGAATAGAGGGTTTCAAATACCTTCTGAGGGACGCGTCAACGATCTTGTTGTCAGAAAAACCAAGATGCGCATATTCGCCGATCCTTTTAATATTGCCCATTCCCACTTCGTCGAAATTGGTGAAATCCGCGTATATATCGCCGACATAGGCGATTTCTCCAGCTTTCACGTCAAACCTGTACGTACTTCTCGCCAGGCAAATGTGGTAGCTCGAAATCACCTTCTCGCTGGTTTGTTCTGTATACAACACTGATTGTACAACATAATGGCCTGGCACAAGCGCTAATAGGTGATAATTTATTGTCTTGTCCTTGACATGCGGGATTGTTACTGCCTCCCAAATGTCAGGAGGTCGAACGGCTTCATCCTCAACATCGTAGCGAGCCACACTCACGGAAATCTCATACTCTGTGTCGGGTGATTTTATCCCGACAAGCATCGCGCCTTTGCTTTTAGATACTTGGTCAAATCGATAACCCTGATCTACATTTGCCGACGAACATGCAACCAAACTAAGCGCCAGCATACAGATACCGATCACTTGGGCACTCACGGCGCCTAACTTTATCGAAGCCATACCAAATGCACCTGTTCCATTAATCGCCCTCTTGGCCTGCACACGAAGACCCATTATGAAGCCCAAGTTTTCGCAAAACATGTATCTTAGTGTTGCCCTTAAGCTGCGGCAATGTGGCGATTTATCGTCGAATCCCATTGTAGGTGATACTTTCCGTAAGCTGAAAGTTAAACGCCACCTGAGGCGCGAGAGCTTCAAGCTGGTGCGTGCAGATTAGCGGAGCAAACAAGCACTTTCGTCATCCCAAGGCTTGTCCTTGGGATCTAGGGCTGCTGGCCCAGCGCAATTGGCTCTGGATTGCCGGAACTATGCGAACTCCGTTCGCTCGTCCGGCAATGACGAAGGGGGTACTAATAGCGGGCACAGACACTTTCCGAATACAAAACAAGAAACGGAGCGTAACGGGAATTGACGCCGGTTAGGTTGAGTGAAACCCTATGAAGAAAGGCGTCCTCATGTCCATATCGACACTCGGCATATCCGAAGCGGAAATACGCGCTGCCATCAAGAACCGCGACGCGGCCTATGACGGGCGCTTTGTTTATGCCGTCATCACCACGGGCGTTTATTGCCGCCCCGTTTGTGCAGCGCGCCCAGCACGGCCTGAAAATTTGCGTTTCTTTGCCACCTGCGAACAAGCGGAAAAAGCCGGATTTCGCGCCTGCAAACGCTGCCGCCCTGACGATATGTCCCGCGACAGCGGCCAGCTGGTGGAAATCGCCAAATACATCGAGACGCATGCGGATCAAAAATTGACCCTCACAAATCTCGCCCAACGGTTCGACCTGTCGCCGTCGCATTTTCAGCGCCGATTCAAAGCGGCCTTCGGAGTTTCTCCAAAAGCTTATCAAGATGCTGCCCGCCTGAAGACCCTGAAGCAGCGCCTCAAGGCGGGGGACGATATCGCCGGGTCCATCTTCGAAGCGGGCTTTGGCTCCACCAGCCGTGTCTATGGTGAAGCTGCACGGAATGTGGGCATGACACCGTCTGCCTATCGGGCCGGTGGTGAAGGTGAAACCATATTCTACGCCTCGCGCAAAACGTCGCTCGGCCATCTGATGATGGCGGCAACAGAACGGGGTGTTTGTTTCGCCATGTTCGGATCCTCCAAAGCCGAACTCAACGAACAATTGACGCGTGAGTTCCCCAAAGCGGAGCTGAAGCCCATGCCGAAATCCAGTGACATGGAATTGGGGAACTGGATCAGGGCACTCGATGCGCATCTGTCAGAGGGCGCTCCGCACCCGGATCTTCCCCTCGATATGCGGGGGACAGCCTTCCAAATCAAAGTTTGGCAATTCCTTTTGAGCGTGCCGGAAGGGGATGTGGTCAGCTACAGCGAAGTGGCGAAGGCGATCGGAAAACCGAAAGCCGTCCGGGCGGCGGCCTCCGCTTGCGCCACGAACAGGATCGGCGTGCTGATTCCATGCCACCGGGTTTTGCGGGGCGACGGCAGCTTGAGCGGTTACCGATGGGGCCTGGAGCGGAAGCGCGCCTTGCTGGATGCGGAACGAAAGCGGAAATCCGCTAGCCGTCCGGCAGGCCAAGAGCCTGCTTGATGGACCGGTGATAATACTGGAGCCCCGGCTCGTTCCTTCCATATGTCACGTGAGTCTGGGCGCCGGAATGAAACCCTTCTTGGATTTTTTCGCAGAGCGCAAAATCTTCCTGCTCGGTAACATTCATCAACAGGTCGAAATTTTTCTGCCAATGCCGGGCCTCGCTGTCTGTCGCCGGTTCGGCCGGGCAATAGAGAGAGACCACAATGTCCGTTTCGTCCGGTGAACCGTTTTTGGGAAATGCCTGGAATGTTTCCACGTGATCCTGCTGATAGATCAGCACCGTGTTTGGGAACAGAAAGTAGAGCTGGGTGATATGGGGCGCCAACGGCCCGCCTTTCATCTTGTCGATGGATTTACGCGCCGCCGTAAGACGCCCAATCTGTCCCCATTCGTCCCAAGCGGCAAATTGGTTGTAGATCATAGGCGCCAGCGTCGTCGAATGCAGCGTGGCCAGGTGGTAGGCTTCTAAGAAAGTGTCCACCACCAGTTTCCAGTTCACTTGTTTGGAAATCTGGCGCGTGCCAAATCGATAATACGTATTAAGATGAAATGCGTCGATTTGAGCGGCCGCCGCCCCCAGCCTGTCCTTAGGATCCGCACCTTCCGCCTTCGGATCGCATGAGAGGAAAATCAGGCCATGGCGTTCGACGACCGGCAATGGCGTCAGTCCCATCTGGCATTTGTCGATCGTGTCAAAACCTTCTTCCGTTGGCCGCGCCACCAGGGCACCCGAATTGTCATACGTCCAGCCATGATAGGGGCAGGTAAAACGGCGCGACGTACCCCGGCCTTCCGCAACCGGCGCGCCGCGATGGCGGCACACATTGAGGAAAGCCCGCAAGACGCCTGCTTCGTCACGCGTCAACAACACGGAGCGTCCGGCAATGTCATGGGTAAGCCATTCCGGCCGTGCCGGCACATCCACCGACAGGCCGACACACAACAAGCCGCCGGCAAAAAATGTCTCGAGTTCTTTCGCCAAAATTGTTGGCGACGTGTACATCTCCACCGGGTTGGCGTAAGGCGCTGCGGCCATGTCCGCGGTTCCGGCCGCCATATGAGCCTTGATGCGTTGGATCAGATCGGCTTCGCTGTCAGGTGTCATGGGGCAAGCATAGCATCGTGGGTGGGCCCGTCAGTCATCCGTCGACATGGGCAGGTCCGGGTCGGCCGACCATTCCTGCAGCGATGCATCGTAGACGGAGACATTTTCTTGGCCCAACAACGCCAAGGCAAATGCATCCGTAGTAGCGGCAATGCCACCGCCACAATAGCTGATGATTTGCGCAACGTCTGACGACAGGACCGGTGCGAAGTGCACCCGCAAGTCCTCTGCGGGTAAAAAAGTGCCGGATGTAGGGTCCAACAGATTGAAGGCAGACACATTGACACTTCCGGTGAAGTGACCGGGCCTGCCATAGTGAATGGGGCTGGTGCCGCGAAAAATATCTTCCGGCAGCGCATTGAGCAGGCAGGTGCCATCCTCATCGACGGCTTCCTTAACGTCGTCCCGCGCCGCCACTAATTCCGGACGAAAGGTTGAGGTGAAAGACGCCGCAGCATGGGTCGGCACATCGCTTGTCAGAAGGTTGCCCTCGGCGCGCCATTTCGCCAAGCCGCCATCCAGAACCGCCGCCGCATCGAAACCAAAGACTTTGAACATCCACCACAAACGGGTTGCCCACATCACATGGTCACCGCTGTAAATCACCACACGATGGTCATTGCCGATCCCCAGTGCCGACATGGCCGCCGCGAACTGATCGGGCGTGGGCAGCATGAACCGAAGGGGTGTAGACGGATCAGACAGAGCGCCGGCAATGTCCGCGAACACCGCCCCGGGAATATGTTCTTTGTCATAATCTTCCCGGCCGCTTTCGACCGACATGGTGCCGTCTTTCAACGGGCGCAGATAGACGGTCGCGTCAACAATGCGCAGATCCGGATCATCAAGATGCGCTTTGAGCCATTCGGTTGAAACCAGCAAGGATGTCTCTGTCATGGTGAGCACTTCTCTCCTTTGGACAGGGAAGCTACTTTAACCGGCAGCCTTGACGTCCCGGCTGTTGGCCACTTCTTCTTCCGACAACAGAACGCCGGTCTCGATCAGAGCAGATGCCTGGTCAGTGGTGGTGCCAAGCCAGTCGGCCAGCGCATCCACATTGTGTTCCCCGCGCTTCGGCGCCTTGGCTCCCGTTTCGATGCCGCTCTTCGTGTTCGAGAACTTGTAAGGCGACTGCACCGTCTTTCTGGTGCCTCCTTCCCGGTCGTCCACCTCCACCAACACACCGCGTGGCTTCACACTTGGCTGGTCGAACGATTCATCCCCGAATTGTCGAACCTTACCCCACGCCAAATTCACTTCATCGAGCTTAGCGGACAGCGCTTCGAATGTGGGGAATGACTTGATGTAATCCCGCACCGCTTCGAACCGGCATTTGATTTTGGTATCGAGATCCGCCCCCGGAGGTGTCGGGTCTTGCAGGCCCGCGCGCGATGAAAAAACTTTCCAAAGCCAGCGCATCTCGCCGGAAATGAGGATTTGATGTCCTTCCGGCGCTTCCCACACCAGGCTTTCTTCTTTTTTCGGCCACACACCGTCAAGGGCATAATGGGCATAGTCGTCCACGCTGTGCACCACGTTGATCATGGCAATATCCACATGCTGTCCCTTGCCGGTCTGGTCCGCATGGCGCAGGGCCGCGAACATGCCAACCAATCCATGTAAAGCGCTGTAGGTGTCCGCCAGAGATAAGGTCATATCTGCGGGCGGTGTGCCATAGAAGCCCGCTTGGCGTTCGATGATGCCGGATTCCGCGTGGACGATCGGCGCGTACGCCGCACGTGTCCGTTCCGGTCCTTCCTGACCGAAACCAGAGATGGATACCATCACCAGCTTGGGGTTGATGGCGTTTAAGTCTTTCCAGCCGATGCCATATTTTTCCATCACGCCCGGGCGGAAGTTTTCGAGAACCACATCGGCTTTTTCCGCAAGCTTCAGAATGAGCTCACGGGCCCCATCCGCACGCAAATCAATACAGATATTCCGCTTACCGACATTCTGCTGAACATAGAAACCGGACTGTTCGCCAACCTTGTGTCCGAAAGTGCGCGTCACGTCCCCTTCCGGCGGTTCCACTTTGAGCACGTCCGCCCCTAAGTCAGACAGCAGGCGGGTCGCGTAGGGCCCTGCCAGCACCCGGGAAAAGTCGAGAACTTTCAATCCGTTGAGCGGGTAATTCATGGGGTGGTTTCCTGTCATTTGCTGTTTTCTTTTGTATAGATCAGAGAGCTGGCACCTCAAAGACCCAAAACCCCCTTGATTTCCAAAACTATTTTTATATAATCACCATTATGCCAAAAAAAGTAGACCATGGTCTGAAACGCAAAGAACTGGCCCGCGCCGCCCTTTCGGTGATTGGCCATACTGGCCTTGAAGGGCTGCGCCTGGTGGATGTTGGTAAGGCCGCCGGCGCCACGACGGGCACGGTCACCCACTATTTGGGTGACAAAAACGCGGTCCTCATCGCCGCCCTTGACGAAGTTGCACATCAAATCGACCGCAATTTCGGACGTCTCGAAGATGCCCGTGATGCGAACGGCCTCATCAACGCCATTTGCCGCCTGTTGCCTTTTGACGATGAAGCGCGGCGCGATTGGCGTGTGTGGATCGCCTATTGGGGGGGCGCCATTGGCGATGCGGATTTGGCGGAACGGCACCGCGAACATTACGACAGATTTCGGAACAAATTGGCAGGCCATATCCGCCGGATGCCCAATGCGGCGCATCTAACTCATCCGCCGGAGATGATCGCCGATCTTGTCATTTCGGCTTTGGACGGTGTTGGAACGCGCGCAACGCTAGAGCCGGATCTGTGGCCGCCGCAACGCCAGAAGGATCATTTGAGCGCCCTCCTCGCCCCCATCTTGATGCCGGCCCCCATTCCGGCTCTTGCGTCATAGAAAGGAAAAATTCATGCCCGCCCAACCGCTCATTTCCCTAGGCCCTGACGCGTCGCCGGAACAAATCAACGAGATTGTTGTTCGAGACGGCGCCGTTATCGTGAAAAACCTGATCAGCGCCGAAAAGGCCGACGCCGTGGTTGCCGAATGCAAACCCTATGTAGACGCAACGCCCCAGGGCCGTGATAGTTTTACGGGCTTTAAGACCACGCGCACCGGCGCGCTTGTGGCCCGTTCTCCTCAATGCCGCGACTTGGTTGTAAACCAGACTGTCTTGGGAGGCTGCGACGTATTTCTCGACCCCTATTGCGAACGCTATCAGCTTCACCTGACGCAAATCATCCGCATACAGCCGGGCCAGCCCAAGCAGTTCCTGCATCGCGACCGGCTCGCCTGGGGCGGTTATGTCAAGCAGGTGGAACCTCAACTCAACACCATCTGGGCACTGACCGATTTCACGAAAGAAAACGGCGCAACGCAAGTGGTGCCGGGCAGCCCCCACTGGGACGACAAGCGCGAAGCCACAGACGACGAAATCACCTATGCGGAAATGCCGAAAGGATCAGTGCTGATCTATTCCGGTTCTGTTATCCACGGCGGCGGCGAGAACGCGTCAACCATGGACCGGTGGGGCCTCAACATTACCTATTCGCTGGCTTGGCTGCGTCAGGAAGAAAATCAATACCTGTCCTGTCCGCCCCATATTGCCAAAGATCTTGACCCTAAACTGCAGGAACTTATTGGCTACACGATGGGAAGCTATGCGCTTGGCTATTACACAGAGCCTTCTGGACCAGGAGAAGGCGTGGAAATCGCCCCGCCGGAATTCGCCCTTGGCCGCAGCCCCCGAAAGGACATTAATGCATCAATCGCGGCTGCCGGCGAAAACGAGTTGTTCGAAACCGCGGAAAAAGCCAGCTAACATTTTCTTGATTTTCCCGTTACCCCGATTATCCGTACTAACGGAACCATAGGGTAACGGGGACGAAAATGATAAATCATGTCCGCGCATGGGCCCATTTGCCCATGCGGCTAAAGCTATTTTTTGCGATATTTTTGATTTCTTTCAACGGGGCCGCTCAAGCGGCGGACAAAGCAGAACCTGCCGGTGAACTGGCCGATGCTTTTGTCAACGGCAAACCCCTCGTCGATATTCGCTTGCGCTATGAGCATGTGGATCAAGACGGGCTGCCGAACAATGCCAATGCGCTAACCTTGCGCACGCGCCTTGGTTTCGAAACGGCGGCGTTTCACGACTTTAAACTCCTGATCGAATTCGAGAACATAACCACCATCGGCGCCGAGGACTTTAATGACACGGTCAATGGAAACACCACATTTCCCGTGGTTGCCGACCCGGATGCAACGGAACTCAACCGTGCACAGATTACCTACACCGGATTTGACAACACGGTACTAACGGGCGGCCGCCAGCGCATTCTTCTGGACAATCAGCGCTTCTTCGGAAATGTGGGGTGGCGCCAAAACGAACAAACATTCGATGCCTTTCGGATCGACAATACCAGCATCGACAACTTGACGGCCACGTATATCTATGTAGGCCAGGCACAACGGATCTTCGGGGATGCCAATGCCTTCGGCGAATTTACCGGCGATACCCATGCGCTCAACGCCACCTATGGCGGCCTGCCTTTCGGCAATCTCACCGGTTACATATACTTGGTCGACATCAACGAGATCCTGGGCCTATCCAGCGCCAGTTATGGTTTCCGGTTTTCGGGCAGTCGGCCCATCAACGATGTGACGCTGACCTACACCGCCGAGTTTGCGCACCAGCAGGACTATGAAGATAACCCCGCTGACTTCAGTGTGAACTACTACGCCCTTCAAGCAGGCGCCAAGTATGAAACCTGGTCGCTTCGCTCGGCTACGAGGTTCTAGGCGGCAATGGCGCGTCGGCCTTCCAAACACCCTATGCCACGCTGCACGCTTTTCAGGGCTTCGCGGACATTTTCCTCATCACACCACCCGATGGCATTCGAGACTTCTATGCATCGGTGGGTTATGCACGCAAAAATGTGGGCCCCGCCGACAAAGTCAGCTTCAAAGCGATCTATCACGACTTCGATGCGGAAGAGATCAATTTGGACTATGGCCGTGAAATCGACCTGGTGCTCGCCGCCACCTTCTTCGACCATCTGACCTTGCTGGCCAAATACGCCAATTACGACGCCAATGGGTTTGCAGTCGACACGGAACGCTTCTGGCTTCAGGCACAGATCAAGTTTTAGCCGGACGCTTTGGCGGTCAGGACACCGCTTTCACGCAAGGCAGCAAGCCTTTCGGACGTATAGCCCAGCTCTGCCAGGATCTCATCCGTGTGCTCCCCCAAGAACGGGGCCGCTGACTGAATACCGCTGGGCGTACCACCAAATTGGGCGGCAGGTCTTGGCTGGCGCACGGGCCCGAGCTTGCCGTATTCGTCTATGACAAAGAGCTCGTTTGCTTTGATCTGCTCATCTTCCAGCAAGTCATTCCGGCGCAGCAGAGGCGCGCTTGGCACGTCTTCTTCATCAAGCCGTTTTAGAATATCCGCCGAATTCCATTTGGCGATTTCGACCGCCGTCATCTCTTTTCGGACGGCATTGTTTTTCATGCGCTCCCCCGCTTCCTTGAAGCGTGGATCTTCAATCCATTCCGGCTTTTCAAGCACGTTGCACATGCCGCGCCATTCCTTGTCGGACACCGCCCCCGCCGTGATATAGCCGTCTTTGGTTTCGTAGATGAGGTCCATGCCGCTTCGGAACGTGGCGGGGTCCGCCTCTTTGCCGACAAAATTAAGCGTGGCCATTTGCTCGGGCCAGAAGAATGCCACCAGGGAGTCCAGCATAGACAAGCGCACATGTTGTCCTTTGCCGGTGCGCTCTTTGGCAAACAATCCGGCAGAGATCGCTTGCGCCGCCGTCAACGAAGTTACCTTGTCCGCGATGATCACCTGGAACATCTGCGGGCGGTTGGTCTTTCGGTCTGCTTGAACGTCAGTTGCACCGGCCAACGCTTGTATAACCGGGTCGTAAACGCGTTTATGCGTATACGGACCTTTTTCGCCAAACCCGCTAATAGATACATACAGAATGTCGGGCTTGATCTCCCGCACGGCCTGTTCGCCGAACCCCATGCGGTCCATGGCCCCGGGCCGAAAATTCTGCACGATTGCGTCCGCCGATTTGATGAGGTCGCGCAGGATCTGCTTGCCGTCTTCAGATTTTAGATCCAATGCGATCGACTTTTTGCCGCGATTGCAGGAGAAGAAACCGCCAGTCATACCGTTATGCTTCGGCCCCAGATAGCGCATCTGATCGCCCATATGGCTTTCCACCTTAATCACTTCGGCGCCCTGATCAGCCAAAATCATGCACCCCATGGGGCCAGAAACCATGGTGGTCAAATCGATGATCCGTATCCCGTCAAATGCGCCCGGCATGAAGCCTCTCCTTTTTATTGTGGCAGGTCTCTGTGGGTAATGCCCATGACCTCGAAATTGAAATCGAATGCTTGCTGATAGGGAGACCGTTCCACGATCCGCCGCCGGTAAGGCTGGTAGGCTTGCGGCACCGGCACGCGGTAAAGAATTGCCCAATCGAGGCAGCTGACCAGCAGGATATCCGCAACCGAAATCTTGTCGGACAACAAATAGGCCGTATCCGTGGGCAGTTTCGCCACCATGGCGTCCGCCAGCTTGGTGAAATATTCCCGCGCCGCGTCCAATGCAGCGGGCGCTTCGCCATACAGCTCTTTCAGATCGCCATGCCGCCGCATCACGTAGAGCGTATGTGCATCAAGCTCCATCAGAATGGTGCTGCACCATTCATTGCTGGCCGCGCGCGCCGCCGGTGTTGCTGGACGGAAAACCCGATCGCCGCCGAAAACATCGAAAGCGTATTCGACGATGGCGAAACTTTCGGAGATCTTCACATTCCCATGCTCAAGAAAGGGGATCTTCTGTTTTGGGTTGAGACTTACATAGTCACTTTCTTGGGTTTCACCGGTGCGGGATTGAATTGGCTTGGTGTGGTAGGCGATGCCTGTTTCCGCAAGCGCCCAATGCGCCCGCAAAGTACGCGTGGTACCGACCCCCCAAACGGTGATTTCTTCTTTTGTCATCTGCGTCCGCCGTTTTAAGTCCCTTTTTAAGACTTCCAACGGTGAATGACCAGTCCCTATGGCTGATCCACCTACTCTTGAAATTTGTTGGTTAGCCTATTCGGCTCAATAGCTCAGCCGCAAATTGGGAAAGCGTATCGTCCCGCGCGCCCATCACAATGATGCGGTCTCCTGGCTCAACCAGCTCCACAATCTTATCACCACACGCCGCACGATCTTCCAGCGCAAGCGCTTTGCGGCCCTGTTTGGTAACGCCACTGGCGATATCTTGGGAACCAACCGTGCGCTCCACCGTACCGCCAAAATAGACCGGCTCCGGCATGATCAGCACGTCCTTGGCCTGAAGCCCATCCGCAAAACACTCAATGAATTGATCTTTCATCAGCCGCAAAGGTCCGAAACCATGGGGCTGAAACATCACCAGCAGGCGGCCCGGAAACGCGTGCAGCGTTTCAAGCGATGCCGCAATCTTGTCTGGGTTATGGGCAAAATCATCAATGACGGTAATGTCCCGCGTTGTGCCCACCCATTCCAAGCGCCGCCTGATCCCGGAGAAAGCACAAAGCGCGTCCGCCGCATGACGCAAATCCACATGGGACGCATAGGCCGCCGCAATGGCGGCCAGTGCGTTCGACACATTGTGCGCTCCAGGGACTTGCAGATCGATATGTGCGTTCGCCCCTTCCGAATTGGAAACCACGTCAAAACTGATGCCTTGTGGTGTATGCGTCAGATTAGCCGCATAGAAATCGGCACCATCGTCTTCCAGGCTGTAGGTCAATACTTTGCCTTCCGGCAGCATTTTGATGAGGACGGCCGTTTCCACATTGTCCTTGTTCAAGATCGCGGTGGCGGCCCGGTCAGCAAATCCCTTGAACAAGCTGCGCAGTTCGTCCATCGGCTTGTGGTCAAGAGCGATATTGTTGATGACGGCGATATGGGGTGTGTACTGAGCAATCGACCCGTCGCTCTCATCTACTTCGCTCACAAACAGATCGCTATTGCCCGCTGATGCGCTCGCGAACGGGTTTGCTTCGGTGACAAAGTTTTTCATCACCGCCCCGTTGACAATGGTTGGGCGCGCGCCCGCATGATGCAATATCCAGCCGATCATGCCCGTCGTGGTCGACTTGCCACTGGTGCCGGCAACACCAATGCTGCGCGGCGCGTCATTGAACAATTCCGCCAGCAATTGCGCACGGGTAATCCGGGTAAGGCCAAGCGTGTTCGCGGCCCGCACATCGGGCACGCTGTCTTCAACAGCCGCCGACGCTACCAATACCTGCGAGGCGTCGCGCAAGCCTGTCCCGTCCTGCGGGTGCAGTGCGATGCCCTGGCCCTTAAGAAACTCGAACTTCTGCGCCGTGCGTCCTTGGTCGAGCGAACGGTCCGACCCCTCCACGTGGTGGCCCTGAGATTTCAAGATCATGGCCAGAGGCAGCATACCGCTGCCGCCAATGCCACAGAAAAAGTAGTTTTTTGTCGTCATGCTGCGCTAAAGCTAGAGCCGTTTTGGTTTTGATTGAAGCGCATAACGGCTCTAGTTTCTCGGTTTTGCGCGTTTCCGAACGGTGAACCGCCAATATCGGATTCTGGCACTTCACCTGGAAACGCTATGGGGGGCTTTTGGCCCATGTTAAGACCTTATGAACCACACTATCTTGAAAATTTAGCCTGACCACCCGCTCCCCCTCCCAACCACCCCCTAAAACATCTTTGGGGGTATCCTCATCGGGTGGTTGGGAGGGGGAGCGGGTGGTTAGACCGTCGTCAAAAACGACACAAGATTATATGTGATGAACGGACAAACTATTAAAATCGGCATTGTGGCGCCGGGAGGGCCGCTCAAGAAAGAGGCCGCAGACCGTGTTCTCGCCTTGAGCGAAGAGCTGTTTCCGGACACGCCCCCGAAACTGCTGTTTCACGGCCAATGTTTTGAGAGCTGCGGCCATTTCGCGGGATCAGACGATGTCCGCGCCGCAGCACTCCTTGAATACGCCAATGATCCCACGATCAATGCCATCTGGTTCGCCCGGGGAGGATATGGCGCGGCCCGAATTCTGGACCAAATCATCCCCAACCTGTCGGATACGGCACGCCAAAAGTCATATCTTGGCTACAGCGATGCAGGCAGCCTATTGGGCGCCTTGTACAATGCAGGTATCGGGGCAGGTATCGGGCGTCTGGCGCACGGCCCTATGCCGACGGATATCAACCGGTCGGGAGGCGAGCACGCCGTCAGCCGCGCTCTTTCCTATCTGGTTGAAGGCAACAGCAAAACAATCGAACCGGCGGCTTCCTCCAATCAGCAATGCGCAGCCTTCAACCTCACCATACTGAGTCATCTCATCGGCACCCCTCACATGCCGGATTTATCCGGACATGTGCTGATGCTGGAAGAAGTGTCGGAACACATGTACCGTATCGACCGGTCGCTCTGCCATATCACGAGCAATCGGGAAATCCGCAAAATCGCCGGACTTAGGATGGGGCGGTGTACGGACGTTCCGGAAAATGAGCCCGCCTTCGGCCAAACAGCAGAAGAAGTGGCCCAGCACTGGTGCGCGGTTTCCGGCATTCCCTATCTTGGAACGGCCGATATCGGCCATGACATTGACAACAAAGTCGTACCGTTTGGCACGATAGTCACCAGCTAAATTGCGACCACAAAATGGATTGCCGGGTCGTCGCGGCCCCAAATGTCCGCTTGCCCGGCAATGACGAAATTGTTTGTTGGTCTCTATCACACAATTTCATCATAGAGATCTCGCCATTCCGGATTTGCTTTTCGTATGAGTTCTACCTTCCAAGCGCGGGACCAGTACTTGACGTTTTTTTTCTCGTTGAATGGCGAGAGGCATCGTCCCATGTTCTTCAAAGTACACAAGAGACTTGAGACCATAACGTTTCGAGAAACCGGCAATAATTCCGGTCTTATGCTCATACACTCGACGAATGAGGTTGTTCGTTACTCCCACATAAAGAGTACCGTTTGGCCTATTCGCAAGAAGATAAACGAACGCTCTGCGATCCAAGACAATACCCCTTGCTCGTCATTACCGGACAAGCGCGCAGCGCGCAGATCCGGTAATCCAATCCCCGGCACCCTAACTTAGTCCGCGTCGATACTACGGACCCTATTCCCCTCTAATGTAACGTGGTAGGATAATCGATCAGTCCCGTTTCCAGCAAAACGGTGAAAGACCGGTGAACACGTCACCCAACTTTATGCCACCCCACAACCACCTTAAAGACGCAAACTGATTTTGTCTGCCGCGGGCAACGTAGCCGGTCCGAGTGCTTTTTGCTTGTCTGCTTTGAACGCCTCAAAATCACCGGTCACCATCTGCCAAACAAAGAGGCGTTTCTGCCCCTCTATCTCTTGCTCATAAGGGCTGAAACCCAGGGGCGCTATTCCGTACGCCTCGTTGCCGACACCACAAAGATGCTGTTCGAAAAAACCAAGCATCTCGTCAAAACCGTCCGCCGTGGCCGTATCCATAAACGCGATCGTGTCTCGATCTTCCGCGCCCAGCCGATTGATCATTTCCGCCGGGAACAGACCACCGGTCCAGCGCGCATTAATCTCGGTCACCGAAATCTCGTCACCTGACACAAAGAAATCCACACCGCAATTCAGTCCTTCCGGTGCGCTGTATCCCTGTGCACGCGCATACTCCCCCACCTTGATCAGCAACTCTTCATGTTCCTTCGGCAACGTGACACTTGGACCAATCAAGTTTCCAACCCAAATGCCCTCCGCGAACAGGATCTGCCGCACGTTGGAAATCCAAATGTCCGTATGCGATACAAATAGATCGACAGTCATTTCGGTCCATTTATCGGAAGGCAGCCTTTCTTGCATGATGACATCCATCGTATCGTCATATTCCGCCACATAAGCCCGCGCTTCTTGAAGCGTTGTTACGGCCGTTACATTGCGCGCGCCCGCGAGCCCCAGCGTTTTCAGAATGATCTGGTGCCCATGCTTTTCAAAGAACGGTGCCACGGCCTCACCTGACAGATCGGCTTTCGTGCAGAGCAAAGTGTCCGGTGTGGGAATACCAAACCCTGGTGCAGTGAGCGCAAAGTGTTTCTTCGAATTTACGGCCTTGCTCACTTTCAATGCCGCCACATCCCGATGAAGCGGCGTGTTCGACCCGCTGGTCATATAGAGCGTGGTGAGATCCGGCCGCCCGCTCACCGCAGCGACCGATTGGTAAAACGTCTCTTTCGGATAAAAGTGACAATTGGCAAGCGGCACCGGTTCGGTCCCCATCGCCTCGAATGCCGCATGATATCGGTTGAGGGTCTTTTGCCACCGCGCCTCCTCGAACCCGTCAAATAGGGCGACTTCATCCGTAGGCTTCCCAATGTATAGGTGCGCCACTTGCAGCATGGCCGTGAGATCTTGATTGGCCCTGTGGTCTGCCTGCTGCTTGGGCGTCAATTGCGCCAAGTCGAAATGGAGCGAGCAGTCATCCCCTGCCATGGCAAAAAGCGTTGGTTGTGTCTGATTTGGATAGTACGGCGCAGCGGGCACGGCGTTCCCCCTTGGTGTCTTTTTGCCTATGGTAAGGGCTTCTGCATCCGCGCAAAAGATTATTGCCGCTCGCGAGGCAGCCGCAAACTATGTTATCAACCTCAAGACCCCGCAATTGAAGGAAAACCCGCCTGATGCCCAGCCTGCGCTCGAAAATCCTCAACCTCATCTTGAAGCAAACCGTCAAGAAGCAGCTGACCAAATCGTCCGAGATCAGCGAAGTGCGCGAACGCGTGGAAAGCCGTGCGGCGAGATACACGCCGCCAAAGTCAGTGACGATCGAAAAGGAACAGGGCGCGCCCGTGCCCGGCGAATGGGTGAAACGGCGTGACGGCAAGTCAGTCGGCACACTGCTCTATCTGCATGGCGGCGGTTATCAGTTCGGATCGCCAGTGTCGCACAGGCCACTGACCACCTATCTCGCGCGGCGGCTGCCAGCCCAGACATTCGTGCCCGACTATCGTTTAGCCCCAGAACACAAATTCCCGTGCGGGCTGGACGATGCAATCGCAGCCTATGACTGGTTGCTTGAAAAGGGGATAAAACCCTCAGAGATTGTCATCTCTGGCGATTCCGCAGGCGGCGGTCTTACCACGGCCCTGCTTCTCGCCTTGCGGGACCGGGAAAAACCATTACCGGCGGCAGCGGCGCTTCTTTCTCCGTATACAGATGTGGCCGCCACCGGCGCATCACTGGAACTCAACGAAAAGACCTGCGCCATGTTTACCGCAGATCTCATCAAGAATGTGGGCGACGCCTATCATGGTGAGTATGATCCCAAACATCCGTTGGTGTCGCCCGTCTTCGCGGACCCGACCGGCTTGCCGCCCTTGCTGATCCATGCGAGCAGCCATGAATGCTTGCTGGACGACGCAACGCGCCTTGCCACCCGCGCGGAGCGGGCAGGCGTCGACGTCACCCTCAAGCTATGGGAAGGCATGCCCCATGTGTGGCACATCTTTAACGCCTATATCCCGGAGGCCCGCCAAGCGTGCGAAGAGGTAACGGCCTTCTTACGGTCGGAACTAACGGCCGGGGATGTGGTGCATACCGCGCCTTTGGCGGAACCTGAAAGTTTCGATGCCCGAGCTGCCAATATCGCCTAATCCCATGATCCTTTACGACGCTGATAATCCAGCCCCAAACCCAAGACGGGTGCGTATCTTCCTCGCGGAGAAAGGCCTCGACCTGGAAAGAAAATCCATCTCCATAATCGAGCGGGAGCAAAAGTCGCCAGACTATCTGGCAAAAAACAGTCTTGGCCAGATCCCCATATTAGAACTGGAGGATGGCACGATCCTGTGTGAGAGCCTGTCCATCTGCCGCTATTTGGAAGCGCTTAATCCTGAACCACCTCTGTTTGGGACAAACCCACTGGAGGTCGCCACGATTGACATGTGGACACGGCGCATCGAACTGCAACTCATGTCGACGGTTGGCATGTTCTGGCGCCATGCCCACCCCTTTACCGCGAAAATCATTAAGCAGTATACGGAGTTTGGTCAGTCGAACCTGGAGAACGCACAAAATGTGATGCGCTGGCTCGACACGGAAATCGCCGGCCGTGAGTTTATTGCCGGTCCGAATTTCACCGTCACCGACATTACGGCGCTGTGCACAATTGATTTCGCGGCTTTTGTCGGCATCGACCTACCGGATGAATGTTCCAATCTGAAAGCATGGCATGAAAGGGTTTCCAGCCGGCCAAGCGCTCAAGCCTAATAAATCCCACTTTTTCGCCCTTTCTTGACATACCATATAATATGGCCATATTATATGGTATGGCGAAGATGACCATCAAATCCACCTATACGATGGACGTGGAAACTGTGCGCACCCTGGAAGACCTTGCGCGCCGGTGGAACGTCCCGAAATCCGAGGCTCTGCGCCGCGCCATCCGCATCGCGGCCAACGATAGAGCTATGGAGAACAAGTCGCGGCTTGACGCGCTCGACGCTCTGCAAAGAAGTGTGAGCTTGACGAAAGAAGAAGCCGACCGCTGGGTTGAAGAGGTTCGGGCGGAACGGCGCGCCTCTACCGAGAAGCGCCTTCTCAATCGCGAATGATTCACCTGGACACGAGTTTTTTAATCCGCTCGCTCGTGGTGGGGTCCGAGGAAGAAAAGAAGCTTCTCTCTTGGTACGAACAAAATCAATCGATCGCCATGAGTGTTATTGCTTTGGGCGAGTTTCTCTGCGGTCCCGTGTCAGACATACAGCTTGGCTTTCTAAATCAGGCCATTCCGCTTCGGGCCAATTTCGAAGAACCAGACGCCATACTAGCCGCGCGTCTATTCAATGAAACGGGGCGCCGCCGTCACACGTTTCAAGATTGTATGATCGCGGCGACCGCCATCAATGCCGGTGCGCAACTCGCCACGTCCAACAAAACAGATTTCGAGCGCATGGCACCTCTGGGATTGACCCTCGCTTAGTCATGCACCTTCACCGGCAGATCGGTGATGCCCCGAATAAAGCTGGACTTGAGATATTTCGGTTCGTCCACCAATTCAACTTTTGAAAAACGCTTCAGAATTTCTTCCCACAATATGCGCAGCTGCATCTCACCCAGGCGATTGCCCACGCACCGGTGTATCCCGAAACCGAAACTCAAATGATGACGCGCATTGGGGCGATCGATCAGGAATTCATTGGCGCGCGGAATAACATCTTCGTCGCGATTACCGGACACGTACCACATGCACACCTTGTCGTGCCGTTTGATTTTCTTGCCACCAATCTCCGTGTCTTCCAACGCTGTCCGGCACATGTGAGCGACAGGGGATTGCCAGCGAATAATCTCCGACACCATATTCGGGATCAAATCCTGGTTTTCCATCAGTTTCTTGTACTCACCGGGATTCTCGTTCAAGGCCAGCACGCCCGCTGAGATCGAATTCCGCGTGGTGTCATTGCCGCCGACGATCAGCAACAACATGTTGCCGAGATATTCATTAGGCGGCATATTCTTGGTCGAGTCTCCGTGCACGAGCATGGAGATAAGATCGGATCCAGGTTCGGAACGCGCCGCACGCTCTTTCCAAACACCGTCGAAATATTCCCAGCATTTCCACAATTCCTGGAAACCTTCTTCCATGCTTTCGAAATAGTTCGGATCGGACAGGCGCTCCACCGTGTCCGACCAATGGATGAGCTTGTGCCGGTCTTCCTGGGGAATGTCGAACAAGGTCGCAAGCATCTGGCCGGTCAATTCCACCGACACTTTGCGCACCCAGTTAAATTCTTCATTACGCGGAAGGTCATCGAGAATCTTGCCGGCCCGTTCCCGGATCAGAACGCCTAAGTCCTGAAGGTTCTGGGGCGTAAACATGGGCTGCACCACTTTGCGCTGCTCGTCATGTTTCGGCTGGTCTTCCATGATGAACATGGGCAGATACGTCGCCGGGTCCGGCTCACCATCGATGGGGTAGCCGCCAAGACGAATACCGCCATTGCGAATGTCCGACGAAAAGATCTGGTGGTTGGTATCCACATGCATGATGTCGTCGAATTTCGTAACGGACCAGTAGGCGCCTTGCGGGTTCTCCCCGCAATAATGGACCGGGTCTTCTTTGCGCAACCGCCCAAAATAGGGCAGCACCGTATTGGTTTCGAACAGGTCCGGATGGGAAGGGTCCACTTTCTCGAGCGGAATGGCATACGGATCTTGGGCCGGATCCACCGTCCACTCGCTCCATAGGTCTTTGTTACTGCGTTGAATCCGTTCGAGATGGCTCGCTGCGTCCGTCATGTTTGCTCCCGATGGTTGTGGCCACTGACCAATTCTTTTGGCTGAAACGATAGACCCTTCAAGCGAAAATTCAATGCGGCACGGGGCCGATCTACCTTATCCGATTGATTTTTCCCGGCCTTCCCAATGCGGCGCGCGCAAGTCCTTCTTCAGAACTTTCATGGCACCGGACAGAGGCAACGGGTCCGAACGGAATTCCACCGACTTGGGCACTTTGTAACCGGCAATGCTGTCACGGGCATGCGTGATAATGTCGATTTCAGTTACCGTATGACCATCATTGGTGACCACCACCGCATGAACCGCTTCACCCCATGTGTCGTGGGGAATGCCGATTACCGCCACTTGCGCCACGGCCGGATGGCTGGAGATCGCGTTCTCTACTTCGACCGAATAAACATTTTCGCCCCCGGTAATGATCATGTCCTTCACACGGTCCACGAGGAACAGATATCCGTCCTCGTCTATGTAGCCTGCATCGCCCGTGTGGTACCAACCGCCCTTGAAGGACTTTTCCGTTTGCTCACGCTTGTTCCAATATTCGGTCATAAAGTTGCCGCCACGGGCACAGACCTCTCCGGTCTCGCCAGCAGGCAGCACATTTCCGGCTTCATCCTGAATACACACCTGGATCCCAAGAACAGGGCGTCCAACAGACCGGAGGCGCTTGCCGCCCACCCGATGATCCTCGGCCGTAAGGCACGTCACCAGTGAGCTGGACTCTGTCATGCCATACCCCTGAAAGATCCTGAGGTTCGGCAACATCTCGAGAAGCTTGTCCAGCAGAACAGCCGGCATGGGCGACGCGCCATAAGTGAGCGACTGCAGGCTTTGAATTCGCTCGGGCTTAAAGTCAGGATGGTTCACCATCATGCCAATCATGGTCGGCACCATGATCGTGATAGAAACCTGATGCTCTTCCATCAAGCTCAGCACGCCCCCCGGATCGAACATGGGAATGAGCACCGTGACACCACCCGTCGTGTAAGTGGACAACAGGCTCACCATGGACGCGGCGTGAAAGATAGGCGTCTGTATGAGGCAGACTTGCCCCGGCTCGAAGAATTTGAACGCCATGCCCGCGTGATAGCAGTTCAGCATCTCGGCCCGCTGTGTGACCACAACACCCTTCGGCAATCCGGTCGTGCCGCCCGTATACATGAGGACAACGGGATCATCTTCTTCGGGTTCATCGGGAATTTCCGGTTCGGCCGCTGCCAGCATGTCCTCATAGCGCAGGTCGCAAGGTCCATCGCCCTCGCCGATCAAAACCACTTTACGGATGGGGCTGGGCCCTTCGCTTTCTTGCATGGCCTTTGCAAAAGTTTCCGCGAAGAACTGATCCACAAAGACCACTTCTGTGCCGGAATCCCGAACAATGTAATCGAGTTCCTTGCCTGCCAGACGCAAATTGAGCGGATTGATGACGCCCGCGCCCAGAAAGGCCGCGTGGTAAAGTTCCAAATACGCGTGATTGTTCAGCGCCATGACCGCGAACCGGTCGGACTTTGAAACACCGAGCTGGTTCTTCAGCGCATGGGTCAGCCGAAAAACCCGGTCCGCATGTTGAGCGAAGGTGGCGCGATAACCGCCATCGATCACGGCGGTCTTGTCCGCGTGGAAGTTGGCCGCCGGAACAAATCCCCGGTGATAAATCAACTCTTTCATATGTTGTGTCCTCCCATTTTCCTGAGTTTACACACACAACAACGGTGCGAAAATAGCACGCAGTGGCTATTTTCTGCATCTTGAGCACTATCCCGAGGTCGCTATGATGAGAGGAACTAGATACAGGACTCGGCCATCCCGCTCCCCCTGCCCAACCACCCCAAGGGTACCCTGTTCGGGTGGTTGGGCAGGGGGAGCGGGACGGTTGAGCAGAACAACAATCAGAGAGACACGAAATGTCGAACGACATCATCACCGGACTTCAATTGCAATCCACCGTTAAAAGCGACGCCACGTTGGAACTCGCATTGGCGGATGTTCCGCTTGCGGAGCCAAAACCCAACCAAGTCGTCATCCGCGTGGAGGCTTCCCCCATCAACCCGTCCGATCTAGGGGTGATGTTCGGCGTTGCCGACCCAACCACCGCGCGTCAATCGGGAACCGCGGAACGGCCCGTGATTACGGCTCAGATCCCGGAAAAGCTTATGGGGGCCATGAAGGGGCGCCTGGATCAGGCCATGCCGTGCGGAAACGAAGGCGCAGGCATTGTCGTCAAAGCGGGCGCGGGCGACGCGGCTCAAGCGCTGATGGGCAAAGCCGTCGCCGGATTTGGCGGCGCCATGTACGGTCAATACCGGACGGTAGACGCCGATCAAGTTTTGCCTTTGCCGTCCGGCGCGACACCACGCGATGGCGCGTCGTGCTTCGTCAATCCACTGACCGCTCTGGGCATGACCGAGACCATGCGCATGGAAGGGCACAAGGCCTTGGTGCACACCGCCGCTGCCTCCAATCTTGGGCAGATGCTTAACAAGATCTGCATTGCCGACGGCATCGATCTGGTGAACATCGTCCGCAAGCAAGAACAAGTAGACATCCTCAAGAAACTTGGCGCGAAGTATGTGGTCAATTCGTCGGAAGAAAGCTTCATGTCCGATCTCGCAGATGCGCTTGCCGAAACCGGCGCCACCATCGCTTTTGACGCAACCGGCGGCGGCCGTCTTGCCAACCAAGTTCTGACGGGCATGGAACAAGCGGCGTCCCGTTCGGCCGACGGATACAGCCGGTACGGATCTACCGTACACAAACAAGTGTACATTTATGGTGGCCTCGACCGGAACCCGACGGAACTCACCCGGTCCTATGGCATGGCGTGGGGCATCGGCGGCTGGCTGTTGCCAAACTTCATGGCCAAGGTCGGGATGGAGGTAATGGGCCGGCTGCGCGCGCGTGTCGCCGCTGAACTCAAGACCACATTTGCCAGCCACTACACAAAGGAAGTGTCCCTGGCGGAAGCATTATCGCTCGATGCACTGATGGTCTATGGCAAGCAAGCCACGGGTGAGAAGTATCTCATCAACCCAAGCAAGGACCTGAGCTCAACGCTGTAAAGTTTTTTTGTTGTCATCCCCGGCGGCGGAGCCGTCCGGGGATCCACTCTCGCATCCGCTTGTAACGAGTTATATCCGTCGGTATGCGCTGCTATGTGGATTGGATACCCGCCTATCGGCGGGTATGACATCCCGAAACAAAACGCAGTACTCGCCACTGACCAGTAGGCCAAATTCACTTATTCAGAAAATTGAGTGGCAGGCCGGGGACAGGCCACTCACACGCCACCAGCTCACCGATCGATGACAGGGTGATGTAGGCGGTCTTCAAGCCCTCGCCGCCAAAGCATATGTTCGTGGTGAGACGGTCATTCATCGGCGTATGTGTGACAGTTTCGCCATCCGGCGAGATCGAGGTAATGCCGCCATTGACGATGGTGGCCACACACACATTGCCGTCACTATCCACCGCCATGGAATCGAACAGCTGAAAGCCGGGCACGCCCGCAAGGCATTGGCCCGTGCCGGGTTGTCCGTCCCCTTTCAATTTTCCTGGCGCCTCAATGGGATAAGCCCAAACCCGCCCCGTAATAGTTTCTGCGAAGTAAAGCGTCTTTTCGTCGGGCGACAGGCCGACGCCATTGGGCGTGTGGACCGGAAAGACAAGCTCGGTGATCGAAGATCCGTCGGGCTTGGCGTAGTACACGGCCCCACGGTCTTGCACCCGGCCATAATTCTTCCCCAAATCCGTGAAGTAGAAGCCGCCTTCCTTATCGAACACGATATCGTTCGGCCCGTTCAGTGGGTTGCCATTACATTCTGTGTACAGAACGGTGACGCCGCCCGTGCTCACATCCACGCGCTCGATCCGGCCGCCGCTATAGTCTTCCGCCTTTTCGCCAGGAAGAAGCCGGCCATCCGACGTCTCATGCCATGCAAAGCCGCCATTGTTGCACACATAAATGGCGCCATCCGGCCCCATGGCGGCGCCATTCGGCCCACCGCCAAGCTCTGCGATTACCTCGACGGCGCCCGCCTGTGTCACGCGGCTCAATGTGCCCCGGGCTATTTCTACTAAGATCACCGATCCATCGGCCATTGCGATCGGCCCTTCCGGAAATTTAAGCCCTGTTGCGATTGTCTGAACGTCCATCCCGTCACCTGTTTCCTGTTGTCGACATTTCCTTCTCTTGCGATTGAAACAGGTCATGAGGGAACATCACAAGGCACTTTTTGGCGGAAGCGGTTTTAATCCAAAAAGAAATCGAAGCGCGCCTATTCGTTTGATGACGAGATCATAGGTGATCAACGGCAAGATCAACGCCGCCACGACCATCAAGGCGGATTCCAGTGCAAGTGGCATGCTTAGGGGAAACACAAAAAAAGCCGCCACAAGCATCGCCGGCTGATGCAACACATAGACCGGCAGCACGGCTGTATTCAGATAAGACAGCAAGGAAGATGGCGCATTCAGCCAACGCCCCGCATATCCGGAAACAGCCATTATGGCAAACCATGCATAAACACCCGATATGGCGGAATAGACAGCTTGGTGAATTGCCCCGTCAATGACCAGATGCCTGACCAGCCATTGAAACAACAATAGGAAGACTGCGATCACACCAATGAGCTTACGCCGCACAACGAGCTGGTCCCAAAACGCACTGTGGCGCGCGCAAACCACTCCAAACAGGAACATGCCGCCCCACCGCAGATGTGCCGCCCAATCATCGTACAAAGCGTGGGTCACAGGCCGAAGTTCTGAAACAGCCATATTGGTGAAAGCAAGCCACAAGGCTGGGCCGAAGAGAAAGAGGCTGGTTTGCGCATGCCATTTTTCGTCCCAGTACGGATATTTTCCGAAAACGAACAATCCGACAGCAAACAGAGCCATATAGAAAATGAGATAGAGCAAGAACCACAAGTGATCCCACCGAGGCATGACAAGCCCGTAAGACAAATCGCTTACAAGATAAGAACCAATCCAAAATTCAAAATATCCCACATCCATCCGGCCTGCATCCCAAAGCGCCACATAGGTCTGTGTCGGATTAATGACCAACATACCAACGAGAAGAACGGGCAAGAGGCGCCGGACACGGTCCTTGGCAAATCCGGCTGTCCCAAGCTTGATCGACAGGAACCGGCTCGCAACGCCCGAGACGAAGAACAACAATGAAAGGCGCCACGGAGTCAAAGCCACCATCGCCCATTCTAGGTCGGGAAAAATCCGCGGACTTTTTAGGTTATAGGGCCAAGAGACATAGAGCATTCCGATATGAAACAAGATCAGAAGCCCGAATGCTAAGACCCTGAGCCAATCAAGAAAGTATTTTCGCCCGCTTTTCACCATGGTCGTCGCAGCTCCCAAGGCCCCCGCACACCTGATCACCGGCGTCAGGCTATGCAGCACCGGCGTTCCATGATACGTGTTCAACTCATTCAGAAAAATCGATATCTTTTTATGACTGATATCTATAAATCGAAAATCAAGCAGCTGGACGGATCTTTGCTTTTGGTGTTTCGAGAGCTGCTTCGAACCCATAACGCGTCAAGGACAGCGCAAACCTTAGGTATGAGCCAGAGCGCCGTGAGCAGCGCCCTTTCGCGGCTCAGACATCTATTCGACGATCCACTTTTCGTGCGGCGCGCCCATGGTTTAGACCCCACCACGCGCGCGCTGGAACTTGCATCGCCTCTCGATCGCCTTATCGAAACCGCAGCAGAAGCATTTGGCCTTGCGGACCATTTCGACCCGTCCACCTCGGAACGGGTGTTTCGCATTGCAGCCCCCGAATTCATTACGGCTGTGATCGGTCAGCCCCTTTCTCGGGCTTTTGCCAAGGCGGGCCCTCACCTCTCGCTTTCTTTTCGCTACATGGCCATGGAACCGGCATCCGAACGGCTCGCACGCGGGAGCATCGACGTCGCGATTGGCCGCCGCTCAAAAAGGTCTCTATCCGACGCTCACGCAACCCCATTGTATACGGATGAATTCTGCGTCGTGGCGCGCCGTCGCCACCCGGAGATCCAAGGAAGTATTACGAAGACCCAATACCAACGTCTGCATCATGTATTCGCGACCGCCGACACGGAAATTGCGCCGGACGAAAAAGATCCGGGCTTCAAACCCAAAGCATCGACGATCCTGGTGCCCCAATGGTTGACGGCCTTGTCCATGGTCGCCACCTCAAACGCTCTGGCAACCTGTCCACGCTCGCTGGCGGACGCACAAGCCCAGCTGTTCAATCTGCAAGTGCTTGATCCCCCCTTCAAACCGAACCGCTTTACGATTTCCGCTTTTACGAGCGCGGATAGAAAAGATGCCGGCACGGATTGGCTTATGAATGTTCTTCAGAAAAGCATCATCCGTTGATCTTAAGCTCCCCTGGCCTTTGCCCGCGACACCACGAGAGCCGCCGGGATTAATGCCAGAAGCGTGATACCGGCACCCAGCGCGAAGATGGCAAAGGGGTCGAAATCTCCGTTGCCTGCCGACAGCAAGACGCCAAACACGCTGAGGCCAAAGGAAGATCCGATCTGTCCAGAAAGGCGGCTCACACCGGAAGCGGTGCCGAAATCCGACGGCGGCACGGCGGTTGCGATAATCGATGTCATGGGCGGCAAGGCAATTCCATGCCCGATCCCTTGCAGCAACAAGGCCAGCGCAAGGATCGGAATGCTCGCCCATACCGCACCAACACCCACAAGCAAAAGACCAACCGCCTGCAACCCTGTCCCCAACAAGGCGCCGGCGCGTTCCCCATAAAGCGTCGCGATGCGCCCGCCGAATGGCGACGCGACGGTCAAGCTTGCCGTTCGCAACAAGATAAACAAAGCGGCAAATGTGACGCTGAAATCCAGATAGGTCATGAAAACGATGGGCGTTGCCACCAATGCGCCTGTATAGGGGGCTTGGATCAGAAAGTTGACAGTGATCGGCGCCGTGAAATTACGCTGCTGAAAGAAGGACAGGGGCACCATGGGGCTTGCGCTGTGGCGCTCGCTGTAGAAGAACGCGGCGAGACCGCCAAAGCCCACCACGGCAAGGGTCAATCGAAGTCCGCTGCTTACGGATGTTTCCGCAAGACTTCCGATGAGGAACAACAAACACGACAGAGAAATGATGAGCAGCGCATTGCCGATGTGATCGAAATGAGCCGGACGTTTCGGCGTTTCCGGCAGCAAGCGCACGGCAAAAAACCAAGCAGCAACCCCCATAATGGCTTGGACAAAAAAGACCGACGGCCAGCCGAGAAAATCGACCACAGGCCCGCCAATCGCCAAACCAAGTGCTGCGGAACCAGGGCCGCTCATGGACCACCAGCCGACGGCCTGCGCCCGGTGTTCGGGCGGATAGATCTGAAACAACATGGCCAATGCCGATGGACCGGTCGCGCCCGCAAGGATCATCGTGATGACGCGCAAGATGATCAAAGACCAGATATCCCAGGCGAACACACAAAGGCCCGCAAACACGCTGGACCCAAGAAGGTCCCACAGAAACACGCGACGATGGCCATACATGTCGCCGATTTTGCCCATCAGCGGAAGTGTCGCCGCCGACAACAACATGGGCGCGGAAACCGTCCACGCAGACAGCGCTTCGCTGACACCGAAATCATCCGCAATCAGATTGAGAGCGACTGTGAGAATGGTGAAGGGAAAGCCGGTCGCGATCACCCCGAACATGACCGCCAGCAAGACGGGGCGTGCGGCCACCGGATCGAACGGTACGGCCGGTGCGGCAACCGCAGAGGCCACACTGGCCGCGTGCGGGGCAGGCTTTACGGAATTTGGTTCCACTCAGGCGGCCACCTGCCGGGGCAAATTCAGGATAGCTTCCATGTTCTGCGCCTGGCGGTCCGGCGCCACCCCAATGCTCGCCGGAAAGATCATGGGCTCCGGCGTGATCTCCGCCCAGGTCTTCAAACGGTCAGGCGCTTCATCCGGCGTGCAGGCCACCGCGATTTCATCCACCAATTCGTCCGGAATGCAATGGGCCATGGCTTCGAAATCATAGGTCGCCAGGTGCGACCGGCATTTGACGCCCACCTCGCGCAGCCCATGAATGTCGAGAATGCTGTGATAATGCTCAACGCTGAACGAAAAGCCGATCTGTCGCTTGGCATCCATAACCGCATCGTCGCGATTTTCATTGATGGCCGTGATGAGATGCGGATAGACCGGGCACGCATCCGCCGCGCGCCCACTTGCTTCAACAGCTTCAGCCAAGATTGGTAATGTCACTTCCCGGTGCCACTTCCGTGTATGCACGGGATGCCCCACCATGCCGTCGGCAATGGTTCCCGCCGCCTTGATCATGCCGCGATTGACCGCCGCTAGCCAAATCGGGATGTCAGGGCGCGCGCCTTTGCCCCGCATATAGGCCGGGATCTTGATCTGCCAGCTATCGCCTTCCCACGAAAACCCAATTCCGTCATGAGCGAACACTTTACGCAGGAGGCTGACCAGTTCCTTCACACGCGTCACCGGCTTGCCATATTCCATGGCGTACCATTCCTTGTTCATGCGTTCGAGGCCTGTGCCCAGACCCAGGATCATGCGTCCGCCCGAAATGGCGTCGATGTCCTGCACGCCGCTGGCCAGCACCATCGGCGACCGCGTGAACGTGTTGGCGATGCCCGTGCCCACTTTGATGTTTTCCGTGACCGCCGCGATCGCGGCAAGGCGCGTCAACGCATTACTGGAGAAGAAATCGCATGTGTAGACCGAACTGAACCCAGCCTGATCCGCACGTTTTGCAAGCGCCACTTCCTTTGCGGGCGAGCCGCCGGTCAATATCAATCCAAGTTTCATGATGCGGGTCCTTTATATTCTTATTCCGCAGGCTTCGGCGCCGGCGCCACCGGTATCGTTTGCGTTTCCGGTTTCGGCACAGTCAGATCCTCGGGACTTGCCGCTTTACGCGCCGCCTCGCGCCGTACTTTCAGTTCCGCAAGGATTTGATCGTGACGTGCCTTATCGATGTTGTATTTGGACGCGCACCAAACCGCCACAACCGCAAAGCCACATACGATCGGTCCGAAAGTGAGGGCGAGCCACAAGATCTTATCCGGCGGCACATCCGACGGCAGAATGTTCTGCCCTTTCGGCCACGCAATAATGTCGAGGGCAAAGCCCGCCACCATCTTGCCGAAACCGCTGGTGGCCTTCGCCGAAAATGTTTGCGCGCCGAAGAAAATGCCTTCCTGGCGGCGGCCCGTATTGAGTTCATGCTCATCCGCCACATCGGCGATCATCGATGGCGACGTCACCAGTGCCTGGACCGTGCCCACATATTGAATGAAGCGCATGGCAACGAGAAGCGACAGCAGTGCCGTGGACCCGGCGGGCGGTAGAAGGCCCACCAGCCATAACATGATCGGCAGCACTTGCCAGAACGCCCACCAGCTAATCGCCGCCAAGACAATAGGCTTCTTGTCGAACCGCTCGTGCAATCGGCGTGTAATGAACGAACCGGCAAGAAAGCCAAAAGCCGCCGAAATGGTCAGATAGAAAAATTGACCGCGCTCGAATTCCCAAATGTAGCTGCCCACATAAAGGAACAAGGCACTGTCCACACCGACCATAATGTACAGGATAAGAACGCCGATAAAGAACCACCGGAAGGAATGATTCTGGAAGACACTGATGGATTCCCGCAAGGTGGTCATGACCCCGCCCGCGCCGGTGCTTTCAACCTGATGCAAGCGCGGAATGAGATGATGCGTTCCCCGCGTCGCCCAAAACATGGAGGCCATCATAATTGCGACCAGCGTCGCGCCATAGGCAGGGTAGGCGTCTATGTCGAACTGGCCTTTTTCGCCCGCAAAGAAAACAAGAAACGCAAAGCCATAAACAGCGAAGATACCGGTCACGCCGATCCCATAACGGTACTGGTTGATCGATGTACGCTCCGTATAGTGATCAGTGAGTTCCGCACTCATCGCCGTATAGGGCACCATGAAGAAGGTCATGGCGGCGCGCGACGCGATGGTGAAGAAGGTCAGCCAGATGAACAAACCTGCTTGTCCCATTCCGGCGGGCGGCGCAAAGACGAGAAAGAAGGTCAGCCCCATGGGCAAGATGGACGCATACATCAGCGGATGGCGGCGCCCCCATTTGGACCGCCACCGATCCGACAACGACCCCACCAGCGGGTCCGTTATGGCATCGGCAAGCATGCCGATAAAAATCGCTATGCCGGTAAGCGATGCCGACAGACCTAAAAGCTGGCTGTAGTAGAAAAGAATAAAAAACCCGAAGGCGTAATTCTTGATGTTCTCGCAAATTTGTCCGGCACCATAGGCGATCTTTTCCCGATCCGTGAGGTTCTGCTGATGGCTGGCATCCTGGTGGCTCACTGGGATCTCCTATGCCGATTGATTGGGATCTTCATTGATCCCGGCTTTGGCGGCACTTTCCGTTTCCGCCCAGCCATAGATGCCTTTGGACATCAGCGAAAGCTCGTCCGACCGGCGCGCGCCGAACACCGCCGCCCGCACCGCATGAGCTTCCCGGTCGTCGGGGGCGGCCTGCACCGCCAATTCCGCCAAATGGCAAGCCAGACGGAATTCTTTCTTGTCCGCAAGTTCCTGGGCCCGTTTCGAAAGCGCGGCAGCCCCGCCCGCCAGCGCCGCAAGTTCTGACGCCAACTCGCTTTCCTTCGCGGGCTTGAGCTGCGCCGGGTTGCCGTTGTACCAGCCGCCATAAAGCCGCCAGATATTGTTCACGACGAATTCCGGCTCGTCATAGACTGGCCGCAGATAGGGTTTGTCCAGCAGAGCACTGGGCAGTTGCACCGCGTGAACGATATCGTTTAGCCGCGCGCCTTCATTCATCATGGTGAGCGTCTGCTGGAGCAGCGTTTCCAGCGCGGTCGCCATGTCGCCCAACACAGTCTGTATACGGCCTTTTCCACCAATAGGCAGGCCATGGGCAGGCAGCAACAGCTCCGGTTCATAAGCCATCATCTGGCGCAGTGCCTTTGCCCATTCACGGGGATAGCGCTGAACTTTCTGCGGATTGCCCGCATTGGGGAACACCCACAACACGAAATCGCCGGCACAAATCGCCTTGTGTTCCGGCACCCAGGCCCAAAGGTGATCGTCGGTCTCACCCCGGTCATGGTGCAGCACGAAATCCGTATCGCCCACTTTGAGCGCCATACGGTCGCGGAACTTCACATCGGGATGCACGAAATTTGAAGGGCCGAAGCGTGGCGGTCGGTCGCCACCCTGTCCGGCCATGCCGCCCACCAAGGCTTGAGCAGGCGCGAACTGACGCATATTGATGATGCTGTTATAGCCATTGGTCAGTTCATACCGGTCGAAACGCGGCGACACATTTTCATGACCGATCACATTCGGGCGCGGCTCACCCCTATCCGCCGCTTCGCGCAAGATTCGGCCCATGCCCCCCACATGATCCACATGGCCATGGGTATAAGCCACCGAATGGATGCGCTGGTCGGACCAGCCGCGCAGGCTTTTCAGCACAGGTTCGGCAAAGTCCATGAGGCTGGTGTCGAACAACACCAGCCCATCATCGGTGCGGAATGACACCACATGGGAAAACGCTTCCACCATGGCGATGCCATCGGCCACTTCCGACAATTCCGTCGTGACCCGATTGACCGACCCCGGCCCTTCATAAAGACCGTTGTCGATAAAGTTGGCCGCTAGGCCCAAGAGATCTGCCACCCGACGCCTCTTCCCTAATTAAGCGCTGGCGGGTCCAGCTTACGCGGCCCGCCTGTTTGTTTTTGTCGCTGTCGGTGCAGCCTGGTTAGGCTGTCTTTGTATATTTAAGCATCACGCGGGAGCCGTCGGCGAGGCCATTCTTGAAGCGCGGGCCCCATTTGCCCCATTCGCTCGCGTATTTTTGACCGAAGCCTTCAAGTAGGCGGGCGTGCTCGGCTGCATCTTCTTCGAAAGACACGTCAGCCATATGACTTGGCAGGTCTTTGTATTTGCCGCCGGAACGCTGCCAAAGGCCTACATCACCGACCCAAATCTGAGCTTTGGTGAGCCCCTTGCGCACAGCTTCCGCGCGCCAGGCCCCACTGGCCGTCACCACATAATCATGGCCGCCATCGCCCAGGAACCAGACTTCCGCCTGGCAGCGGCTGACCGTGCCATCGGACTTAAGGGGTGAAATATAGATGAGCGGAGAGTCGGTTTCCGCGATCACACGGGTAGACGCCAGCGCCAGGGGAAGCGCCGCAGCCGTGAGCACAAACTGCCGTCGTGTAAACATGTGTTTCCTCGTCACTTAATTTGGGGGCATGGGGAGTAGGCTCCCTTCTTGGAGGTAACTTTAGCGTGGCTTTCGCAAATCAGCAAAATTGAACTGGTTTGTTGCAATCCTTAGATTTCCGTTGCTGAGGTCTAAAGGATAGAATGGTCCAATCAAATCAAAACGTGGCTTAGAAACTATGGCACAAGATCTCACGGCCGCGCTGGCGGACGCATTGAAAGCGCACGAAACGCTGCCCGCGTTTCCGAATGACCTCGCGTTGGAGGATGCGGCCAAACTTCAAGATCAGGTGGTGCAGCGTCTATGCGCGGGAGGAAGTGCGGGGCTCAAAGCCGGTATGACTTCGCCGGGTTTACAGGAATTCTTCAAACTGGACGGCGCACTTCTTGGTCAGCTTTATCCCCAAGGCCGGTTAGAGGCCGGCGCCATCCTTCCCCATCTGCCGAAATTATCCATCGAATGCGAGATCGGCATTGTGGTAGATGCGAACGGCGCGCCTAAATCCGTCGGCCCGGCCATTGAGTTCGTCTATCTGGATTTCGCCAATCCCCAAGACATGACGGCCGCCAATCTCTTGGCCACGAACCTTGCGGCCGACCGTTTCATGCCAGGCCCCCAGTTTCCCTGGCGGGCGCTTTACAATGACATCACCTTGCGCCTGACACGAGACGGCGAAGTGGTCAACGAAGCGTCGGTCATGGAGTCTCTAGGCGGTCCCGCAACCGCCCTGCCATGGATGTGCGCGGAGGCCAAGCGCCGCAATATTCCGCTGGCGGACAATATGCTGTTCATGACCGGCACGTGCGGTGGCGTGGTGCCTGCTGAGCCGGGCCATTATGTGGGCGAATACGGGGAATTGGGATCGGTGGAGTTTACGGTCGAATAACTGGCAACCCCGCCATTGCCGCGAAACACGTTGGTGAGAATGGAGGCGAAAGATGAAGACCTCAGTAACCCCATTTCTGATGTTCGAAGGCCGGGCGGAAGAGGCAATGACGTTTTACGTTTCCCTCATCCCGAACAGCAAGGTCATCACTGTCCAGCGTTATGGAGCGGACGGGCCGGGGCCGGAAGGCACGATCATCACGGCAACCGCGTCCCTGGGGGGATTGGATGTCATGTTCTCCGATAGTTTTGTACAGCACGCCTTCACGTTCACGCCGGCCACATCGCTTTACGTCACTTGCGCCTCTGAAGCGGAGATCGATGCGCTGAGCGCTGCCTTTGCCGAGGGTGGGGAGATCTTAATGCCCCTCGGCGATTACGGCTTCAGCCGCAAATTCGCCTGGGTCAACGACCGTTTCGGTGTCTCCTGGCAGCTTACTCTGACGTGAGTAGGAGATCTTCCGCTGACACAAAAAAGAACGGAGGGCATCCGAATGAATGCCCCCCGTCCATGCAAGCTAAGTTCTGAAAGTCGTCTTAAAGCAACTCACCGCCAGCGGCAGCTGCCGTGGTGCCGTCTTTCTTAAACGCCCGGATCACATTCTTGCCGGTGATCCAGCGATGCACCTCATCGGGCCCGTCCACCAAACGCTGAGACCGGATATGGGTGTACCAGCGGGCCAACGGCGTATCGAGGCTGTAGCCCAAGGCGCCGTGAAGCTGAATGGCCGTGTCCACAACCCGGTGCACCATGTTGGCCAGATAAACCTTGGCAATACCGTTTTCCTGGCGCAGGTCCATGCCATTTTCAGCCTTGTAGGCGATATGCATGAGCATAAGCCGGGCGATATAGATGTCCTGGGCACAATCCGCCAGCATGAACTGAACCCCCTGGCGGTCTTCCAGCGGCTTACCAAATGTGGAGCGGTTGGTGATGTGTTCTGTGGCCAAGTCGAGCGCGCGCTGGGCCATGGCCACATTGTGCATGCCATGGCGCAATCGTCCGTAGGCCAATCGATGCTGCCCCATGGAAAACCCGCCGCCTTCGCCGCCGAGCAGGTTTTCTTCCGGCACCACCAGATCTTTGATTTCCACTTCCGCATGGCCGCCACCCATCTTTTCGTAGAGGGGGCCGTGAACCGCCATGGTCGGTATGTTCCGCTTAATGTTGTAGCCGGGGTTGGGAAGTTCCACCAGGAAGGTAGAGAATTGCTGGTGGCGCGGTGCGTCCGGATTGGTTTTCGCCATGATCAACACCACATCGGCGGCACTGGCCGCGCTGGAAAACCACTTTTCCCCGTTGAGCACGTAATTCCCTTTGCCATCTTTTTCGGCTCGGGTTTGCATGCCCGTGGCGTCCGCGCCCGCGGCCTTTTCCGTCATGGAGTAGCAAATGCGTTTTTGCCCATCGAGCAGAGGCTTCAGGAATTTCTCCTTCTGAAAATCCGTTCCGTGTTCCAGCAAGGTCAGCATGGTGGCATCGTCCGGCCCTTGCGTGTTCATGGACAAGGCGCCCAGATGGCTTTCGCCCAATTCCATTTGCACCAGCGCATTGGCCAAGGGGCCCAGCCCCATGCCGCCATGTTCCGGTGGAATGAACGGACACCAGAGACCTTGCTCCCGCGCCTTTTTGCGCAGCCGCGTCAGAACCTCCTGATAGTCGCCGCCATCTTCCAGCTCTTTTTCCGCCGGAATGCATTCATCCTGCACCCATTGGCGGACGCGCAAGCGCACCTCTTTCGCCTCATCGGGGATCGTAAAATCGATTGCCATGTTTCCTCTCTCCTATGGTTGGTACGAAAAACAATTCCGGCCGCGCATGGTCTGGGGGCCAATGGATCGCAACCCAGCCATGCGGAAATCCTTCTTCTACGGGTTTGCCCTATCATGTTATGGGATCGGCTCTTTGGGAAGCGAATTCCCGTTTCGAGCCACAGAGGATTGGCAGATGAGCGACACAGCAAAGGCACAAACAACCCCCATTCATGTGGGCATTGTGGGCGCAACGGGGCTGGTGGGCACGCTGATGCGCGAAACCTTGGAAGAGCGTGGATTCCCCGTCGCGTCGCTGCGTTTGTTTGCATCGGCACGGTCGGCGGGCAAAAGCTTGTCGTGGAAGGGCACCGACATCGCCATAGAGGACGCGGCCAGCGCCGATTATCACGGTCTTGATATTGTCTTCTTTTCCGCCGGCGGCAGCACGTCGCGCGCTTTGGCAGAGAAAGTCGCGGCGGCGGGCGCGACGGTCATCGACAATTCGTCCGCCTGGCGCGCCGACCCGGATGTGCCGCTGGTGGTGTCGGAAGTAAACCCGGACGCCTTGCGCGAGATACCGAAAGGCATCATCGCCAACCCCAATTGCACCACCATGGCCGCCATGCCCGTGCTGGGCCCCTTACACAAAGCCGCCGGCCTCACCCGCATGATCGCCAGTACCTATCAGGCAGCCTCGGGCGGAGGCGTCGCCGGCGTCGGCGAACTTGAAGATCAAATCCAAACCGTGGGGCCGCAATCCGCCAAACTGTCTTATGACGGTAACGCGGTGCCTTTCCCGGAACCGAAGAAATGGGCCGTGCCACTGGCCTTCAACGTGGTGCCCTTCAATTACGTATTGGCAGAAGAAGGGTACACGGAGGAAGAGCTCAAGCTGCGCGACGAGACCCGGAAGATTCTGAACATTCCGGACTTGCCCGTGTCCGGCACCTGCGTGCGCGTGCCGGTCTATACCGGTCATTCCTTGTCCATCAATGCGCAGTTTGCGCGGGACATTTCTGCGAGCGAAGCGACGGATATTCTGTCCAAAGCTGACGGCGTGGTCCTGGCGGATATTCCCAACCCGCTGCAAGCGTCCGGGCAAGATCCGGTGTTTGTGGGGCGCATCCGCAAAGACCCGACAGCGAAAAACGGCCTTGCCTTCTTCGTTACGGGAGACAATCTGCGCAAAGGGGCCGCGCTAAACGCGGTGCAGATCGCGGAGGTTCTTTTAAGGCAGCAATAGGTTCGTCACATAATCCGCATGGGTTTCAATGGCCTGTTTGCTCATGGGATTAAGACCCGTCAGCCGCTTGCATTCGGGCGCAACGGCAAAGATCAACGATGCCGCCCCCGCAAGGGTGTACATAACGTGCGGGCGCAGAGCCTCGGGTATGTCCGCACGCTGAAAAAATTCTTCATAGACCGGCTTTAAATGCTTATCCACCAGCCAGCGCATGCGATCGCCTGGATGCTTGCCTTCTTCCATCATGAAACGGAACAGTTCCGGACAGGCGGCCGCGTAGCGCACATAGGTCTTGGTGACTTCCCGAACAATATCGCGCGGGCGTTCGCCCTCGAGCTCGTCGCGCCGCGCTTCAATAAGGGACCGTAACTCCACAAAAATCCGGTCGGCGGCGGCGCGCCACAGCTCGTCTTTGTTTTTGAAGTGATAGGTCAAAAGGCCCTGATTGACACCCGCCTGCGCCGCAATTTCCCGTGTGCTGGCACCGTGAAACCCTTTGTCGGAAAAGACCTGAACAGCAGCTTCGATAATAAGATGGCGGGTTTCTTCCCGTTGTTGCGCGCGTGTTTTCATGCCCTTTCATTATTCACTTGACAAGCGAAATGCAAGCACCCATTTTACTTGTCATTCGACCAATGAAAAATGCCGGAGGATATCCCATGACCGCAGCATCCGAACCCGCCCTTGCCCAAATCCCCATACCGCACCCCGAAGGGCAGCGCCCCCAACGGTTTGGCCACATCGTGTTGCAATCCGCGCAGTTCGAAAAAATGCGCGACTGGTACAAGACCTTCTTGAACGCGCAGGCCATGTTCGAAAACGATGTGGTGACGTTCCTCACCTTTGACGACGAACACCACCGGATTCTCATTGCCAGCCGGCCGGACATCAAACCGAAGGACCCGGATAGTTCAGGCTTGGCTCACTTCGCCTATCTATTCGACAGCCTGCACGACTTGCTCGGGGCTTATAAGCGCTTGCGTGACGAGCACGGAATGGAGCCGACCTATTGCGTCAATCACGGTTTCCAGACGTCGTTCTACTATAACGACCCCGACGGGAATGAGGTGGAGCTGGGCGTCGACAACTTTGCCTCCAAAGAAGAAACCAATGATTGGCTGGCGAAGGGTCTCTTCAACAAAAACTTCTTCGGTTACATGTGCGATCCGGCCAAAATGGTGGAGATGCATGAGAACGGCACGCCAGATGCCGATATATTCGAGGAGACATATAAATGACCACCAGCGATGCGGCGCGGCTAACCCCCCTTGGACCAGACGGCTTAAGCGGCGATGCAAAGGTCCTTTATGACGCGGTTGTGGAAAGCCCCCGCGCCCAAGGGCCCGGAAAACAAATCCTGATCCGGGACGACGGCAGCCTCTGCGGCCCCTTTGATGCGTGGCTGCGCAGCCCCGGCATCGGCATGCATTTCGAGCGCGCGGGCATGGCGCTGCGCGAAGAAACGGCGATGGACCCGGCCGTGCGCGAAGTCGCCGTGCTGACAGTGGCGCGCGCCTGGAACATTGATTTCGAGTTTCAGGTTCACGCCATGGTCGCCAAGATGCAGGGCGTGCCGGAAGACGCCATCGGCGCGATCGCGCGCGGGGAAACGCCTGCCTTCGAGCGCAAAGATCTACAATCGGCGTACAACATCGCCCGCGAGCTGGTGTTTCAACGCCGCGTGACCGACGCCACATTCGTGGACGCGCAAGCAACGCTTGGCGAACAAGCCACCATTGAAGTGGTGACCCATGTGGGTTTCTATCAAATGGTCTCCGGCGTGCTGACCACCTTTGATCCACCGGACCCGTCGGTGGACGTTCCGGCGCCTCACCTCGATACGGCGGCCCTCCCGCTACCCATCGACCTTTACGAGGCTGCAAGCACGACCCGTGCCGTGCGCAAACTGCGGCCCGATCCGGTATCGGACGAACAAATCAACCGTGCACTGAAGATGGCAAGTTTCGCACCGTCCGGGGGCAACCGTCAGCCCTGGCAGGTGATTGTCGTGCGGGATGAAAAGAAGAAGGCAGCGCTTGGCGATCTCTACCGTCCGCTTTGGGATGGTTACGCGGCAGTGGGCCGCAAAGCGCTGGAAGCCTTGCCGGCGGAAAAGTCAGCGCCCACTGAGCGTGCCTTGCAGGCAGGCGATCATCTATCCACCCATTTTGCGCAAATCCCGGCGGTTTGTGTGTTCATTTTCAATCCCGCGCACTTACACATTACCGACCAAGGCTTGGACCGGCCTTCAGTGGTTGGCGGCGGCTCCATTTACCCCGCCGTGCAGAACTTCCTGTTGGGGTGCCGCGCCGAAGGGTTAGGCTGCACGCTGACCACTTTGCTTTGCGAAAAGGAAGCCGACGTCCGCAACCTTCTGGGCTTCCCCGAGGACTGGGGAACGGCGGCATTCGTGCCCGTGGGTCATGCGGTGGGACGCGGTCACGGCCCTTTGTCCCGGCGCAGCGTGGACAATATCGTCCATCATGACAGTTATGGAGCCACCGCCACCAAGGGGGCCTGAGCCATGAGCCTGTCAACGCAGCTTCCGGACGATATCCCGGTACTGATTATTGGTGGCGGCCCCGTCGGCATGACCTGCGCGCTGCTTCTGGAGAAGTACGGCATCAGCAGTCTGATCGTAGAACGCACCGACGCCCTGCCCTTAACGCCTCGCGCGCATGTAATCCGCAAGCGGTCGATGGAGATTTTCGATAAGATCGGCGTGGCAAACAAAATCTACGAAGCCGTTCCGGGGCCCGAAACCCGTTTCATCACCTGGGTGGCTCAGCTTGCGGGCAAAGAAGTCGGGCGCATCGACATGGCCAAGGACAGCATTCCGGGCGGCTGGGCAAACCTGCCGCAAAATCTGCTGTGCCCCATCCTGCTCGATCAAATGGCCCACAGCGCATTGGCGGACATCGCAACACACACCAATTGCCTCCACATATCCACCAATGCCAGCGGCATCACGGCGACAGTGCAGCGCGAGGGCGAGACCCAGACCATTGCCGCGCGCTGGCTCATTGCCGCTGACGGGGCCGGCAGCCAGACACGCGATACGCTGGGCATTGAGATGACGGGCCCCGAAAATCTCGCGCACTTCTATATGGTGCACATCAAGGCTGACTTAACCCCATGGGTGGCGGACCGGCCGGGCCCTTTGTTCTGGATTCTCAATCCGGAGGGGGGCGGAACGCTTATTGTTCATGAGCTGGAAAAGTCGCACGTCTTTATGGTGCCGCATCGCGGGCCGGATTTGGATGAGGCGGCTCTGCGGCACCATATCGAACGAGGTCTGGGCAGCGATATCCCCTTCGAGATTCTAGCCTCCGGCCGCTGGACGGCCAATTCCCAGATTGCGGCACAGTACCGAAAAGGCAGGGCCTTTCTTGTGGGCGACGCTGCCCACCGGTTTCCACCCTCGGGCGGGCTTGGCCTCAACACCGGCATATTGGACGTGCACAACCTTGCTTGGAAGCTTGCCCTTGTGGAGAAGGGCTTGGCCGGTGACGCCTTGCTCGACAGCTACGAAATGGAGTGTCAGTCCATCGCCCAAACCAATGCGGATGCCAGCCTGCACAATATGATGACCCTGGCGGAAATAAGCCAAGCAATCGGCCCTTACAAAACGCTTGCCGAGTTGGAACAACGTTTGGACACCATGACCGGCGCCGAGCGGGCAGCGGTTCAACAGGCCATCGACAACCAGACCAGCCACTTCACCTCCGACGGTATCTTGCCCGGCACCTGGGCGGGCGAGCCCCACAGAGATTTAGGCGTGCCCGCAAGTTATGGCTCTTTCAAGCTACTCGTGAAAGCGCCGCCCAAATGGGCCGGCCCTGTCGCGGTGCTTGAAAAGAAACTTGGCGTGCGGATCGAGATCTATCCTTTCCTTCAAGCCGATGACCGGGAAGGTTTCCTAAAAGACAAGGAGGCTGTTCTTCTGCGTCCGGACGATCAGGTGGCGTGGACCGGTGAAACACCCAACCAGCTGGAGACGGCCATAGAGAATATCTTGGCCGGTCCGCAGGGTGTTTCCATCGCCGGGGCAAGCGCCGCTTGACGCTGTAGCCCCTTTTTAAACTTTGCTGATCGAATTACCGCCATCGGCCAACATAGCGGTGCCCGTGACGAAGCTTGCTGCATCGGAAGCGAGAAACAGGGCTGCCTTGGCAATTTCGTCCGCATCAGCCATGCGCTTTAATGCATGAAAACCGGCAATCGTATGTTCCGCATCCGGATCATTGGAAAAATCGCCCGCCATATCCGTTTTCGTCCCGCCCGGTAGAAGCGCATTTACGCGAATGCTCGCCGGCCCCAATTCCGTGGCAAGGCATTTGGTCAAACCGATCAATCCGGCCTTGCTGGCGCCATAAGCGGCCACATTGGGAAAACCCACCGTGTGGCCAACAAAACTGGACGTGAAAATAATGGAACCGCCACCACGCTTGATCATCGCCGGTATCTGGTGTTTCGCACAGTAGAACCCGCCCGTGAGATTTGTCTGAAGCGTTTTGTGCCAGGCGTGCGCGTCGATCTTCGCCGTTTCGCCGGCCGCCCCCATAATGCCCGCATTGTTGAACGCAATATCCAGACCGCCGAAACTCGACACTGCCGCCTGGACGAGCGCGTGCCCGTATTCCTCATCGTCCACCGATCCGGCGAGCGCGATGGCCTCGCCCCCCAAGGCGGCAATCCGCGACACCAGCGCATCAAGCCGTTCCTGGCGGCGCGCGCCGATCACCAGCCTGGCACCGGCCTTTGAAAATTCCATTGCCGCCGCTTCGCCAATGCCACTGCTGGCGCCGGTCACAATGGCGACTTTTCCGTTGAGAGACATGTGGTTCCTTTCCTGTCATTTGAGGCAAGGAAAACCACACGACCGATATCGCCGCTATCCGAATCTTGCGGACCAATCAAAATCGGAAAATTCATTCCTTTGATGACAAGAATCTATGCGCCCCTTTCAGGCATCAAATGTGGTTAGGTCAGCCGAAAACAGGAGGGCCAACATGACCAGCACATTCACCTTATCACCGATCGGCACGGTAAGCTGCACGCGCACGGAAGCAGAAGACGATCAATGGGATTCGGAGGAAACGTCGATCACACTGGATGCCACCGTGCTGGAGGCCGACGCAGCGGCGGAACTTGCGCGTTTCTCCCATATCGAAGTAATCTTCTTATTCGATCAAGTACCGGATGACAAAATCGTTCAGGGTGCCCGACGCCCGCGCGGCAATAAGGATTGGCCCAAGGTGGGCATCTTGGCCCAACGCGGCAAGAACCGCCCCAACCGGCTGGGAGTCACCGCGTGTCAATTATTATCCGTTGACGGAATGACTTTGAAAGTGCGCGGTCTTGACGCCATTGACGGCACGCCCGTACTGGACATTAAGCCGGTCATGTCGGCCTTTCTGCCGCGCGGCGCAATTCGCGAACCGGACTGGGCAAAAGAGCTCATGGCCGCCTATTGGTAGACATCTCGTATTAGGTGCTTCTTCACCATATATTGCTTTAGATTGTATCTCTCATTGCTGGTTTTACCCTCACTTGCCGCATGGAGGACATAATGGGCAGAGCAAAAGCGTGGGCGATGGAGCAAGAAGAAAGAGGCTTCTATGAGATAGAAGGCAACATCTGTTCTAACTGTCTATCCAATCCGACCCTAAAGGAACTGGTGCAAGAGACAGCATCTTCACACAAATGCGATTTTTGTGGAGCTAAATCAGAAATTGAGATTGCCGCACCCTTGGATTGTATAATGGAAACTATAATGCTGGGTCTGACTTTCGATTGGAGTACGCCAGACGACGAAGGCGTATCCTACGAGTCAGCTGAAGGTGGCTATCAAGCGTCTCTCTCAACGACCTACGACATATTGGCCGACTATGAAATAACTGAAAACAACAATGTCTTCCAAGCGATGATTGAAAGCATCAACAACTACCAGTGGGTCGAAAGAGACTATTTTATTGGAACGGAAGACAAACGCTACAAATGGGCTTGGGAAGAGTTCTGTCGAGAAGTCATCCACAACAAAAGATTTTTATTCCTACATAGCGGAAACGACAGCTCGTTCTACCCAGAAATACGACCTTCTCATTTCTTATTCGAATTGGCCGACTACAAGAACAATAGACTCGAAGACGTGAACTTGATCCGTGAGGTCACGAGACAAGTTCCTATATTTCGAGTAAGGATAGGCAGCGAAAAGTATTCGACAGCACAGACACTCGGCGCTCCACCAGTTGAATTCGCAATACGTTCAAACCGAATGAGCCCTGCTGGTATTCCGATGTTTTATGGGGCATTTGACTGGCAGACAGCGGTCAAAGAGACCTATGACCCGGAACTCGAAACCGTCGAGCAGAAAATATCAGGTGGGCTTTTTCGGCCTCTAAGAACTCTCCGCCTTTTGGACCTTTCCGCTTTACCTTCCATACCTGATGTATTCGAAATCGAAAGGCATCATTTGATTTGCCCACTGAGGTTTTTCCACGCATTTGCCCGCGACATCGCCAAACCCGTTGCCAGAAATGGTCGAGAACACATTGAGTATGTCCCAACTCAAGTTGTGACAGAGTTCTTTAGACACATTTACAGAACAGGTGGTGGAAAAAAACTCGACGGCATAGTCTACAATAGCTCAAAAAACCGAGGCGGCGAGGCTTGCGTTCTATTCTGCGAAAATCACCATGCCTGCTCGCCAGAGCAAAAGCCACAAGAGTGCATCCTACAACTTGAAGAAGTCTTAGAGCTACCAACGCCTAAAGACTAACTCAATCTATTGGTAATCCGTCACCGGTGTGAGAAATTTGGGAGCCAAAACAACAACACGCCGGGTTCCCCATGGCCAAAGCAATCACGTTCTGGTTTGAGTTCGCCAGCACCTATTCTTACCTGTCGGCAATGCGCATCGATGCGGAAGCGGAAAAACGCGGCCTCACCGTCGAGTGGCGCCCGCTCTTGTTAGGCCCGATCTTCGCCGCCCAAGGGTGGAACACATCCCCCTTCGTTTTGTATCCGGCGAAAGGCAAAAACATGTGGCGCGACATGGAACGCCAATGCCTGAAGCGCGGGTTGCCCTGGCGGGACCCGCAAGAGGGTTTGCTCGATCTGTTTCCTCAAAACAGTTTGCTGCCCGCCCGTCTGACACTCGTCGGGCTCGAAGAGGGATGGGGGCGGGACTTTGCACGCGGTGTCTATCAGGCGCAGTTCGCCGAAGCGCGGAACATCTCTGACCCTGAAACACTTGCGCCCCTTATCACCGCTGCCGGGGGCGATGCGGAGAAAGCGATCACGGCCACTCAAACCCCGGAAATAAAGTCACAATTGCGCGGTAATGTGGAAGAGGCGGTCGCACTGGGCGTTTACGGTGCCCCCAGTTTTACGGTCGGGAACGAATTGTTCTGGGGCGATGACCGTATGGATGATGCATTGGATTGGGCGAAGGACAAACAATGAGCGATCTTACCGGCAAGGTCTGTGTGGTCACGGGGGCCGCGCGCGGCATCGGCCAAGCCATCGCGGCGGCCTTCGCGCAACAGGGCGCCGAGGTTATCGTGACCGACATTGACGAAGCGCTTGGCGCCCAAACCGCTCAGGGTCTGGGGGGCCGTTTCATCGCGCTGGACGTTGGACAAGAAAAAGACTGGGACCGGCTTCTTGATGTGATCCCAACGGCGGATGTGGTGGTGAACAATGCGGGCATCACGGGCCTTGAAGACGCGAGCCATCCTCATGATCCGGAAAACGTGCCGCTGGAAGAATGGCATGCGGTGCACCGAGTGAATTTGGACGGCACATTCCTCGGCTGCCGCTACGCCATTCGCGCCATGAAGCGGAAAGGCAAAGGATCGATCATCAATATGTCATCGCGGTCCGGGATGGTGGGGATTCCGGGGGCGGCGGCCTATGCGTCTTCGAAGGCCGCCATCCGCAATCACACGAAAACGGTCGCTCTGTACTGCGCACAGCAAGGGTGGAACATCCGCTGCAATTCGATCCATCCCGCCGCCGTGATGACCCCGATCTGGGAGCCCATGTTGGGCACCGGGCAGGACCGCGAAAGAAACATGGCGGCGATTGTGGCCGACACGCCGCTCAAACGGTTCGGCACGCCGGAAGAAGTGGCGGCCCTGGCCGTGCTGCTGGCGTCCGACGCGTCGGCCTATATGACGGGTACGGAGCTCACCATCGATGGCGGCATTCTGGCGGGCTCTGCCGCGTCGCCGGGTTAAGCATCTCCCCTCAACTAGAGCCGTTTTGGTTTTGATTGAAACTCAAAACGGCTCCAGACTCTTTGTTTTGCGCGTTTCCGCCAAAAGACTTGGGCGGTGAACCGCCAATATCGGATTTTGGCACTTCACCTGGAAACGCTATAAGAGAGCGAGAATCCGAAAGAAAACGCACCAGACGGCGCGGCAAGTCTGCTTCATGCAAATCCGATCGGTATGCCATGTGGAAAGACTTTTTTGCTGCCGGATGGTCGATTGGACATGCAATCAATACACCGGAAGCGATTTCGTCTTTGACGCTGCTTGCCAAAACCACAGAGACCCCTAAACCGGAGCGCACAGCCCGTTTGACGGCCTCGGTGCTGCCGAGATTTACGCCTGGTTTGAGACGGTTTCTTTGCCGGCCCAAAACCTTACGCAAAAGTCGGCCCGTTCCCGTGCCACGTTCTCCCCCTAGCAGCGGCAGGGTAAGGAGGTCTTCGTTGGCGATGCGCTTTTGGCTTGCGAGAGCATGGCCGGGCGGCGTGATGAGGACCAGCGGGTCCTCCGCAAAAACTTGCGCTGCAAACCCATCCGTTTCTTGCCACCATTCCATGATGGCCACATCCGCTTCGGCCCGCACCAGGCGATCGTAAGCGTCCGGATTAGTGCCGAGCCAATAGGTGCAGCTTTCACGTGGTAACAAGGTGTCCGAGAATGCGGCGATCAACGGCGGCAATGAATAAATACCGATATTGCTGCACGCCGCCACCCGCACACACTTATTCCTGACGATATCGTCTGCTTGCTGAGCAATAGATAAGATCGACTGCGCCAGCGGCAGGAAACGCCGTCCGGCGGTACTGAGCTCACATCCTGTATGGCCACGGTGCACCAAGTTTGCCTGCAAGTCTTCTTCAAGCCGGCGTAAACGTTGTGAAATCGTCGGTTGAGAACAGTTCAGGGATGCTGCCGCTCCATGAAACGAACCGGACTCAGCAAGTGCAACAAAGCAATTCAGTTGATCGATCGATAACATGTGCTGTTTCCCTAGATCACGCCTTTTGGCTGCCGTCCTTCTAAGACGGCAATCACGTTATCGACGGCCATCTGGGAAATCCCGCGGCGAACACTTTCAACTGCGGACCCGATATGCGGTGTAAACTGTGTGCGATTTGGTTGATGCAACAGGCCGGCCGGAATGGATCCGGGACGGCCCGGCAGCGCCCAATCTTCGCAGGCAAAAACATCGGCCGCATAACCGCCCAGCATGCCGCGGTTAAGCGCGTCGCACACGGCTTCTTCATCTACAATCGAACCGCGCGCAGGATTGACGAGAATTGCGTGCGGCTGCATCTTTTCCAGTTCGCGGCGACCGATCAGATGGATCGTTTCGTTCGTCAATGGAACCGTAAGAACCACAAAATCGCTTGTCGCAAGTAGATCGCTAAACGCGACGAAATGGGACCCGAATGCGTTTTCTTCCTGCAGAGAGAGTTGTTCCATATCGTGGTAAACCATCCGGCACCCAAACGCTTTGAGCCGGTGGGCGATGGCCTTTGCCAGCTCACCAAAACCAACAAACCCCACACGGCTTTCTGCGAGACTGCGGCCATAGAATTGCGGACGCCAGCCGGCAAACGCCCCCGATCGAATGAAGGCGTCGGCCGGTCCCATGAAACGGCTGACACCGATCATCAGCCCGATGGTCAGCTCCGCCGTTGGTCCCTGGAGGAGGTCCGGCACGTGGGTCAACAAGATCCCCCTTTTGCGGCAAGCCTCCACATCGAAATTGTCGTAGCCCCGCAGGGCACAGGAGATGATTTTCAGGTTGGGTAACTGGTCCAGCAGCGTTTCGTGCACATGATCGGTCATGAAGGTCACCAAAGCGACCGCATCCGGTGCTGATTCAATGATCTCTTCATGGGTGAACCCTCGGCCTCGGTCCTTATTGGCCACCACATCGGCAAAAGGTTCCAGCTGCGCCGCGATATCTTCGTGAATCCAGTTGGTAATGACGACTTTTGGTTTCCCCATCAATGCCTCATTTCAACAAACGGCGAAGGAATGATCCAATGGCGTCAACCAAGGACACCATGATTAAGATCGTGATTAAGATCGCGGAAACTTCGGAATAGCTCATGAGCCGCAGCGACGACATAAGCTCGAAACCGATGCCGCCGGCACCGACCATGCCCATGACCGTGGATGCACGAAAGTTGTATTCCCAGCGATAGATCGTCGTGTCGGCAAATTGCGACAGAACCTGTGGAAAGACAGCATGCTGAATGATCTGGAACCCATGCGCCCCAGCGGCCTCCGCCGCTTCGATGGGTCTTTCGTCCACATGTTCAATTGACTCGGCAAAAAACTTGCCCACCATCCCGACCGAATGGAACCCAAGCGCCAAAACGCCAGGCAGTGGCCCAAAGCCAACGGCGGCCACGAATAATATGCCCATGATCAGCTCTGGAATGCTGCGTAGAACGTTCAGGACAAGGCGCGCCGCCTGATAAACAACCAGATTTGGCGTCGTATTGCGCGCCGCGAGGAACCCTAAGGGCACAGAAATAACGACGGCGAGCGCTGTGCCGGCAACACTCATCGCAAGCGTGTCGATGAGCGGGCGAATCCAATCGCGCACATTGGTAAAGTCTGGCGGCACCATCTCGCTGCCCAATACGGCGAAAGCTTCGGGCGCCCCAGCCAGGCGCTCGCCATCAAAGAGGCCGGTGAAACCGGCGCTTACCAGGACCAAGGCGATCAACACGCCGCTTAACAAAAGGATGCGATTCTGACGGCTGTATTCGGCCGCGATTAAGGCGTCGTAGCGGATCGCTTTTTCCGCCGACAGCTTGGCGATTGGCCGGTGGGAATTGCCGTCTGGAGAACGCGCCATAGGAACATCAGACATGATCGTCACCTAAAAAAGGCGGTCAGAGCGCGACACAAGCGCTCTGACCCAAGAGTTTCCAATGAGGACCCCGCTGCTCAAGACAGACCAAGCTTCGCCTGGAGGTCCCGAACGACGTCATAGTCACTATCTTTTATGGGCGCGAAACCGTCGGACTTGAACGGTTTGAGAATGCTCTCGTCTTTCAGGTTGTAAAAAGCCTGACGTATTGCTTCCTTAAGCGCGTCGTTAAGGTCGGACCGCATCGCCCAAGGATATTGTGGGAATGGATCTGACTCTGCCAGCACACGAACCTTCTCGAGACTGATGATTTCGCGCTCAACAAGGCTCTCGAAAATTGGCTTGCTCAAGCCGCCCCCTTGGGCGTTGTTATTCTGTACGGCGACCGCAACCGCATCGTGAGCGCCTGCAAAGCTCTCTTTGTAGTTTTTGCCTTCCGTCAATCCCGCATCGCGCAACATGGATTTGGGGATAAGGTGGCTCGACGTGGATGCCTGGTCGCCGTAAGCCACCTGCTTACCCTTCAGGTCTTCGATGTTCTCGATGCCTGCCTCGATGTTTCCGATCACCACGGCTTTGTAAGTGGTAGATCCTTTTTTGATGCGTGCAGCAAACGGCTCGATATCGCTACGCGACTTCGCCAGCGTGTAAGACAAGGGTCCGAAATAAGCGAGTTCAAGGCGCCCGAAGCGCATCGCCTCAATCATGGAGGAGTAGTCAGTCGTAACGATCAGCTCAACCTTCTTGCCGAGCGTCTTTTCAAGGTAGTTTTTTAACGGCTCGTTTTGTTTGATAATCGTTGCCGCATTTTCGTCCGGCAGAAGCGCCACCCGTAACGTATCGGGATCGGCGTCCGCTGCAAAAGCGGTGGACACCATCATGGCCGCCGCCACGAGCAGGCTGAGAGCACCACCAACTGCGGCACTCATGGTGCTTTTGAGAGATGACATTGGTTTATCCTTCCAGTTCTGGTTCAAGAACGGCGGCAGGTGATGGGGACGCGGTGCCGCCAACCGCGTGTTCGGTGTCTCGTTCAGAACCTTGAGCACCGTAGATACGTTGAACGATGTCGGCCGTGAGTTCGCTGGCCTGACCGTCAAATACGACTTGGCCGGCGGAGATGCCTATCAGCCGGTCGGCGAACTGCTTGGCCAGATCCACCTGATGCAGACTGACGATTGCAGTAATGCCGTCGGCTTTGCATATGTCATGCAATTGCTTCAGCACACGGATCGATGTTTCCGGATCGAGGCTTGCAATGGGCTCATCGCCCAACACCAGCGTTGGGTCTTGTGCCAAGGCACGGGCGATACCGACACGTTGCTGTTGTCCGCCACTCAGCATATCCACACGCCGCAAGGCGTAGTCTAAAAGCCCTACACGGTCGATTGCCTCAAGGGCCCGGCGCATGTCCGCGCCGCCGTGCCGGTAAAGCGTCTGCCACGACCTGTAAAACCCTAAGCGTCCCGTGAGCACATTGGTGAGAACGTTTAACCGGCCGATCAATTGATGCTGCTGAAAGATCATGGCGGCGGCCCGGCGATGGCGCCGCAGTTTCGCCCGCGAATTAAGGACGCCAATCTCCGCCGAAACAACCTTGCCTCTTGTGGGCCGCACAAGGCCATTCAAAGCGCGCAAAAGAGTAGATTTTCCTGCGCCCGACGGCCCCAACAAGACGGTAAACGCCCCGGGCTCAAACGCCAGATCGATACGGTCAAGCGCGGTGATCCCGCCACGATACCGTACACTGAGGGATTGTACCTCAATGATAGACACACGACACCCCATCGCGGCCCGCGGGAGGAACCCGGTCGCAGAACCGCGTTTACATAAGAAGTTGATTGGTTTTTTTAATCGTTATGTGAGTTGGATTAAGAAGGTGAATTGCAACACCGCCGCGACGAAATCTTGAACCTTTTGCGATGGTCCAGTGTTATGGCCTGACGTCAGCAGGTTGCTCTTCTTTCGCCAGTTTGCGCACGGCGCGCATGAGCACAGAAGCACGGCGCACGCCTGACGGATCGATGTCGAAGCCGGCCGCCGCCAGGCCGGGTTAGAAAAATAGATGCTTACTCTGCCCCGCGAGAGAGTAACGTCTTGAGAATCTTCGCCTCACGGCAGATATCAATCCATATTGGATTCTCAAATACGTCTTTCGAATCCGCATTAACGTCAGTTGCATCAACAAACTCGGACAGCTTCTTTTCGAAGGCCGTCAAATGTTTATGGCGCTCCGTCCAGGCGGGGCGTTTCGCAATTTCATCCAAAAAGCCGACAAAATCGAAATCATCATACAATCGGCAAACTACTTCATCGAATGAGCTAATGAGCTTGGAGTCCGGGTCGAACCAAAGTTTCAGTTGCAGGTCTCGGTCAGAAATCTCCGTTATTTCATCTAGGATGTTTTTCTCCCAATCTTCAAAACGCATCATTAGCTAAAGCCTTGGATCGACCGGTTCTGTTTCCAGCGCCAATACGCCAAATGCGCATTCATGCACGCGCGCCAGCGGCTCGTGGCGTACAAAACGTTCCAATGCTTCTAGACCAAGGCTGAATTCCCGAATTGCAAGCGATCGCTTCCGGCCAAGCCCCCTCTCTTTCAAGCGGACGAGGTTTTCTGGGGCGTCATAGTCCGGACCGTAGATGATCCGAAGATATTCACGACCACGCACCTTGACCGCGGGCTGAATGAGTCCCTTCGATCCACGCGTCACAAAGGAAACAGGTTTTACCACCATACCCTCACCTCCTTCTGAGACAAGGTCTTCCCACCACACAATGGCGTCGGCGCAGGCGGCATTGGATGTAAGGTCAACCGATCGCCATTGAGTTGGACAAAACAAGCCCTCGCCGGCTGCTGAAAGTTGCGCGGCTTTCTCCATGTGCCAGGCATGGGGTTTGTCTGTATACACATGACCTGTCGCGGCGAGCAGGTGAAACGGCGCGACCTTTAGATCTTCTATCTGGTCCACAGGCCAGACATAAGGAAGATAGGCCTGATTGAAGGCTTGGGCTGCGTCGTACCGGGCTTTCGTTTTCTGGACAATCATATCCAATTCCCCGATACCTCTGCTCACAGCCTGTTCCAAAGCACCGACCGACGCATCAAGCCCTAAACTAGCGGCACTGCCAACCGGGGCATACTGGCTTTCAATCAGACTTTGGGCCTTCGCAGACCACGGCATGATTTCCATGTCGAGACACAGCCAGTCTGCAGCCAACTGATCCCATAGCCCTGCCGCCTCTATGGCACGGCGAAGCCGCGCAACCACTCCCGATTCCATATCGGGCTGAAAAAACGGACGCCCTGTCCGCGTATAGACCACACCACTACGCTCGGTCGCACGAAAGGCGCGCGCCGCCACATCTTCATCCTTACAGACAACAGCCACGGCCCGCGACCCCATGTGTTTCTCCTGGCAAACGACATGTTCAACACCACGGCTGCGATAAAACTCAAACGCTTCTTCAGGCCGCTCGAGCCAACCTTCCGCGCCGCTGGTTTCTACAGGCGACATGGTGGGCGGCAAATAGATCAGCCATCGTGGATCCACCGCAAAGCGGCTCATGGTTTCTAGCGCGCCGGCGGCTTTAGCTTCTGAAATCGCCACGCGCCCCCCAACACCTGTTTCGATGGACCTTTTGCCTTGCACATCGCTCAAACGGATCGCTGTGGGATCCACCGTGTTGTCTTCGTTCTTCGCCGGCGGTTTGACCGGCTCACACCAAACCTGATGAGCCGGCACATCCACCAAGTCCATCTCTGGCCAGCGCAATGCTGTCAGCTTGCCACCGAATACGCAGCCCGTGTCGATACAGATCGTACCGTTGATCCATTCAGCTTCCGGTGTTGGCGTGTGGCCATAAACCACCTTGGCCTTGCCACGATAGTCGGCAGCCCAATCCGCACGCACCGGCAAGCCGAATTCATCGATTTCGCCCGTAGTATCGCCATACATGGCGAAGCTGCGAACCGCTCCGGAAGCGCGGTTTTGCATGTTCTCGGTCAGCCCCGCATGCGCCACGACCAAATTGCCGCTATCCAAAACATAGTGGCTGATGAGCCCATCGATAAACGGCAGCATCTCGTTTGCAAAGCCTTCGGGCTGTTCTTCAAATTGCGACATTGTTTCGGCAAGGCCGTGGGTCAACTTGACATTGCGGCCATTCAACTTGCGGATCAATTTGTTTTCGTGGTTGCCGATCACACAAAGCGCCGTTCCGGCCTCGACCATGCTCTTAACCAGGCGCAGCACATCTGGTGAGCGCGGCCCCCGGTCAACCAAGTCACCGAGAAATATCGCTCTGCGGCCGTCAGGTGGCGTGACGGTGTAAGTCCGCCGTCCCGGCATACCCTCAGCACCCAAATCATAACCGAGCTTTGCGAGCAGATCTTCCAGCTCTCCTGCGCAGCCGTGAATGTCGCCAATAATGTCAAACGGCCCGGCTTCAGCCCGCTTGTCCGGCCAAAGGGCCGTGCGCTCGACGCGTTCGATGGCGTCCATTTCTTCCGGCGTTTCGAATATATCGAGCTGCCGGATACTCTTGCGCTTTTTGAGGTCTTTGAAACCACGCTTGAGAGCCCGCAAATGGTTACGCGCCACATGAGGCCCGAAATCCCGGTTCCCCCGCTGCTGGTTGCGTTCATGACAGATCTTGTCATTGATGAAGAAGACAAAGCCTACCGGCAAAGCGTGGTACTTTTTGGCCAGCGCAATAAAGCGCGCACGGTCCTCGCTTTTCACATTGGTTGCGTCAATAACGGTCAGGCGGCGCGCAGCCAGGCGCTTTTCCGCGATATAGGAAACCAGATCGAACGCATCCGCGGTTGCGGATTGGTCCGTTTCGTCATCACTCACCAATGCGCGGCATTCGTCCGACGAAACAATTTCCGTCGGTTTGAAATGACGCCGGGCAAAAGTAGACTTGCCGGACCCCGTCGGACCGATGAGCAGGACCAAACAGAATTCCGGGATTGAGATCTTGGTGCGCATGTTCAATCCCCACCTCTACTAAAAACCGCCATTTGCGTGGGTGGACCATATTCCGGATGAGTATCTCCAATTCCTTCGAATGACACTCTGTAGCCTTGCCGCACGCAAACACCATTGGCCCAAGCCTCAAACTCTCCCCGGGTCCATTCGAACCGGTGGTCGCTGTGGCGTAACCCTTCAGCAGACAGCTTCTCGAAAGTTCGGTTGAATTCAATGTTTGGTGTACTGACAACCACTGTCGGCGGCGCTGCCGATTGAAAAACCACCCGCTCCAGCGCGCCAAGGCGCTCTGCATCCACATGTTCGATCACTTCAATCAGAGTAATGGCATCGAATCCCTTCAGCCGGTCGTCTTCATAAACGAGCGATCCGCGTATCACATCAATCCGCGCCCGTTGAGACGGAGACATACGGTCGAGCTTCAAGCGCCGCTCCGCCCGCTCAAGCTGTGGGGTGGAAACCTCCACACCGACGACGCGCTCGATGGGTTTTTCTTTCATCAGGCGAGCAAGAAACTTCCCCTCACCGCAGCCCAAATCGCATACTCGCCGGGCACCGGCATGTAACAGGACGGCAGTCACTGTATCGTAGCGTTGGTCATTGAGGCGCAACGGTTTTTCCAACGCCTCCTCCTGCGCTTCTGCTTCTTGATCTTGCACATCGACCGGCACGCCAAATTTTTCGTCTAGAAGAGCAAGAGCAGCGTCCGCATAGCGCCGCCGCCGCAGATACCGATTGGCAATCAATTCGCGGTCGGGGTGGGCCTGCAACCAATCGCCCCCTTTGGCGATGAGTTTGTCGACTTCATCTTCGCCGACCCAATAATGCTTACGGTTGTCGAGAACCGGGATCAGCACATAAAGATGGGTGAGCGCGTCGCAAAGCTTCACCCTGGCCGACAGGGTGATGGACCGGTACGGGCTCGCGCCCCATTCCGGATGCTTTCCGCTTAGCGGTGCTCCTTTCTGGGACACTGTATATCCCAATGGTTCAAACAAGCGATGAACAATATCGTCCGCACCACGGCAGGGTAACGGCGTGATCGTAAACTCCAGCGGGATTGGTGTTTGGGTCAGTGCTTCGCGGGCTGGCGAACGCCCCGCCATTGCGTCGCGCAAGGTTCGGGCCATAGCTACGCTCAAAAAAGATGACGCAGCATAGGGACGGTCATTAACATAGTGATCGAGCAGAGTCTCGCTGCCTGCCCCTTTCCGTTTACGGACCAATCCAACCGGATCCACGTCGAGCATGAGCACAGCTTCACATCGATCATCGTCTGCTTTGGGGAAAAAGATCAACGACTGACCGAAAGGCAAGTCCGCGCGATGGACATTGTCCGGATGTTTCCGCAGCAAATGACCCAAGTCGGTTGCGGGTTGATGGGTTGTGGCAATCTTCAAAAACATCAGCGCTATCTAGTGCGCGCGCCGATCGAGTGCAACCTATTCTGCGCTTTTTGCTTGCTCTTTTGCCAGTTTGCGCACGGCGCGCATGAGCGCGGAAGCGCGGCGCATGCCCGACGGATCGATGTCGAAGCCGGCCGCCGCCAGGCCCCGTGCCGTCCAGTGATTGCAGGTATTGCCATAGTGGAATTCGCCGGTGGCCGGGTAAAACCCGCTGCTGGAATAAAGACCCGGCGCGGAGGCCGCCACGCGATCGGCGCCGCCACGGTCAAAACTATCATTGAGAAAGTCGATGAGCGCGGCAAGAGCATCGGCACCTATGGAAAGTTGAACCACTTCCGCTTCCTGGAACACTTGGTCAGGCGGCCCCCACAAATTCACCAGATGCACAACAGCGGGCGACGAAGACATAATGGCGCCCAACCCTTTTGCGAGACCCGCTTCGCGATCCGGATAGAAGTCTGCATCGCCCCAGCCGAATTCGAAAAATTTGGCTCTTGGAAAGTCGGCCGTTTCCGGAATGGCGCCGTCCGGTAAATCGTTCCGCGAAATGACAATGCCCGTGTGCCAGCCATTACTGGTGACGAAGATCGTGTGCGTCTCGTCTTGGGCAAATCCCGCCGCCCACGCCCACAGCCCGAAAAGCGCGCACCCCACCGAGCTTACGACCATCGTCCGCCACAAGACCATTATTCCCTCCCTTACGGCGGTAGGGAATCGCATATGACGCCCTCGTCCTTCGAGACACCGCCTCACGGCGGTTCCTCAGGATGAGGGCGTAAGTGAAATGCTTGATTTCCTCATCCTGAGGGCGAGCCATGCGAGCGTCTCGAAGGATGGGAAATCCAAACGCCGTCAAATGCGATTGCCCTCCCTAACAGAGGGGATCATGCGCGGTGGCCACGGCGAAATTGTGGCCGCGCGGACTTCGAGTAAGCCTACGACGTGACGGTGGCGTATTTGGGCGCGGTCTCAAACGCCGCCACGATGTCATAGGATTGTTCCGGACTGTCGTCCGTCCCGGCCTGCCAGCCATGCCACGGATAGGCTACGGCACCATTGTCGAGAAGTTTCGGTGCGCCACTCGCCGGATCAAACACAAAGAACGGTCCGTGTTCTTCGCCCGTCTTCACCGGCAAACGTGTGCGTTCGGCCGCACCCGGCTCGGCAGTTTCATACATGCCGCCTTGGCCGGTACCATTCGCAACGGTCCAGTGGATTTCAGCGAAAGCCGGGAACTGAGGCGAAGGGTCTTGGCCGTGATTGTGGGTGGACATGTCCACGCCTTTGCCCGCCGTCCAAATATTGACGTAGGTGATCTCGTCGCCTGTGTGATCCAGCAGATGGAAGCCGGGGCCGATATAGCAATCGAGCCCGTTGAAATAGTCCATGAACTGACCGAACTGTTCTTCGAAGGTGCGCCACTGCAGAGCATCGGCCTGCGGCCCGGCGAAGGCTAGCTGGTCCATTGACGTGACCCGGCCGGGTGCCGCTGAGGTTTGCGTCAAAACGGCGAGAATGGCGCCTTCCGCGCCAGCTTGCACACTCTTCTCTGTTACGCGTGTATCCAGCACGCCGCGCGGTTCGCAGAAAGGCAAGCGCTTCGGCGAGGTGAGCGCGCCCGTGACCACTTTGACAAAAATGTCGCCCGCATTTTGATCCAGCTCCAACGAGCCATTGGCGGGGATTTGTGCAAACCCCATCTTGCGCCCACCAAAGGTCCATTCATCGGTGACGATGGCAGACTTCAGCGTCGCCGGATCGGCGAAGTGAATGTTGAGATTGCCCCGTTCCGTGTTGCGGGTGACTTCCGCATTTGGGGTGATATTGGCAAGCGTATGTCCCATGACGTCCTCCGGCTATTTTGAGGTAAGCTTACGCAATTCGCGCCATGTTGCAATGAGCTGAATGAACGGTTTTCGCCGTAAAAAACTGCACATTCCGTCATATATGTGAGGAGTTTGCCACGACCGATTGACCTGTTGTGCACCCTCCTCTAGATCGAATGAAAATCGACCATAAAGGTCATCAAAGCGAGGGGATATGGACGTTACCGAGGCACTGAAGTTACGCCGCACCATCAGAGGCTACAAACCGGACCCGGTGCCGGAAGAAACCATCCGCGAGGTGATCGATCTCGCGCGCCTTGCCCCGTCCAACAGCAACACCCAGCCCTGGCATCTGGCGGTGGTGTCCGGCGATGCGCGCCACCGGTTGGAGGAAGCGATTTTCGATCATATGAATGCGGGCAATGGCCCGAACCCGGCGTTCCCGCCGGGTGGCGCGGGCCTTTGGGGTGTCTACAAAGAACGTCAGTATGCATGCGCATTTCGTTACTATGATTCACTGGGCATCGAACGCGAAGACAAGAAAGGACGCGGCTTGACGGCGTTGCGCAATTGGACGTTTTTCGGCGCACCGCATGCGGCCTTCCTGTCCATGCCCAAGACCATGAACCGGGCCAACGCCATTGATCTGGGCATTTTCCTGCAATCCATCATGTTGCTGTTCACCGAACGCGGCATTTCCTGTTGCGCGCAAGGGGCGCTGGCCGCGTTCCCCGACCCGGTGCGCGCGATCGCCCAAATCCCGGAAGATAACGCCATCATGTGCGGGCTTTCTTTCGGCTATGAAGATCCGGACGCGCCCGCCAATACGGCACGCATGGACCGGGAGCCGCTGGAGACCGTTGCCAGCTTTACATCTTAAAACCGTCTGTATACGGCAGTCACAAGGAAGGGTCTGCGGCAGACCTGTTTCGCTGCCGAAGCGAAGGGGGATCAGATTTAAAGACGAAGCCACCCCCAGATCACATGCCAATAGGCATAATAGCTAAGACGGAAAGCGTACATCGCGGCGAAATCGTAACGCCGATAGATCAAAAGCTCGACGCAGCCGAACAGAAACACATGAATAGCGAGTATGGCCGCCTGCATAGTCATGGCATCGCCATACAGCAGGGGAGCGCGGATTTGAAACACCGCCTCGATGAGGGACGCCAGAACGATGCCCGTCCAGATGCACATATTGCGGTCCAAGCCGGGGCGCGCGGCCCGCAGGGCGAACACCACCACCGCAAAAGGGATCACGTGCAAGGACAATTGCGCAAAAAACCCCATAACCGGATAGAACAACAGAGCCATAGGCAACGGCACATTGATGTCCGCCGGAAAACCCGTCGCCAGGTCCAAAACCGTAATCGCCACCATGAAAGGCACGGCCAACCCGGCGACGATAACAAACCGTTTCATCCCGTTCCTTCGCCAGACACAAAATCCGAGCCGTGACTGCACTGCATAAAGCGCGGCGCCGCCTGCAATGGCCGCAATCAACCCACCAAGCACCGGCGGCATACCGCCAAAGAACGGCTGTAAATCAGTGCGGGGATCGCTGCCCATAAAGGCCACAGCACCTATGGCTATCGTGGAGACGATGGCAAAGGCGGTCAGAGGAAAGGGGCGGCAATGATCCGTTGGCATCATCTCATGATCTTATCTGAGCGATGCTGTAAGCGCATATCGCTTTGTCATTCTTCAAAAGTCGTATAGTTTTTTGGAGACCACACCAACAGGGAGGGGCCACCCATGAGAAAGTTCGGCAAAACGCATATTGTATTGGCTGTCGCGAGCGTCGTGATGCTCGCCGCCTGCGGACAGGACGAAGAGGCAGCAGCGCCGACGGACGCGACAGGCGCATCGCAAGAAGTGAGCGCGGAAGCCAAAGCGCAGATTGAAGCACGCCAAGCGCAGTACAAGAAGATCGGTGGCGCCTTCAAAACCATCAACGACAATCTGAAATCCGGCAGTCCGGATATTGCGGCCATTCAAGCAGCTGCTGCGACGGTTGTCGAAACAGGCACTGGCATGGGCGACTGGTTCCCGGAAGGCACTGGCCCTGAAGCCGGTGTAAAGACGGAAGCTTTGCCGGTCATTTGGGAAAAGCGTGACGAATTCGATCAAAAGATCGCTGCCTTCCAAACCGCCGCTGCCAACCTGAAAACCGTCGCAGAAGGCGGTGACGTTGCCGCCATCGGCCCGGCATTCGGGGCAACAGGCGGCACCTGCAAAGGCTGTCACGACAACTTCCGCCTCGACGATTAGAGCCGTTTCATGGCCGTCGGCCCGGCGCGCATCGTCATTTGGGATTGGACCCTTCGGCTGGTCCATTGGCTGATGGTGCTGCTTGTGCCGGCGCTGTGGTGGACGGCCGAACAAGGGTGGATGGATTGGCATCAGCGGTTTGGCCTGACCCTGTTCACCCTCATCATGTTCCGGTTGTTTTGGGGCCTGTTCGGCACGTGGACCGCGCGCTTTGGCCCGATGATCAAGAGGCTTGGCGCCCTGCCCTCTTATGCCCGGACTGCCTTGAGTTCCCATGAGCAGGCCACGTTCGGGCACAACCCGCTGGGCATTCTAAGTGTCTTCGCCCTGCTGATCGCTTTATCGGTGCAACTGGGCACGGGACTGTTCACCGTGGATGTGGACGGTCTGGAGTCGGGGCCGCTCTCAATCCTTGTTTCGTTCGATACGGGCCGTCAATTCGCCGACATCCATGAACTGAACTTCAACATTCTGGTGGCACTGATCGCGCTGCACATTGCCGCCATCGCTTACTACCACTTTTTCCTTCGGGACAATTTGGTGGCCCCCATGATCACCGGGCGGCGGGACCGCAGCGATTTCGCTACCGATCCGTCGCCGGAAATTCGCGTCCGCCCTTTCGCACTTATCGCCAGCTGCCTGCTCGCCGCCGCGTGTCTTTATGCGGTTCTTAACGCCGGCTAGAAACGACAGCATCGTCAAATTCGCTGGTGTGGAACCGGCCGTATCCGCTACAGTGCACGCACCTAACCAACAGCGAGAATTCCCATGAACATTCACGACCTTACCATGACCGGCATCTCCGGCGACGAGATCAGCTTTGCTGATTTTCGCGACGAAGCCATGCTGGTTGTCAATCTTGCCAGCCAATGAGGCCTGACGCCTCAGTACACAGGTCTGTGTACCCTTCAATCTGAAAACAACGGTCTCACCGTCCTTGGTTTCCCCTGCAATCAATTCGGCGCGCAGGAGCCGGGCACGAACGAAGAGATCCTCGAATTCGCCACGTCCAAGTACAATGTCAATTTCCCGATGTTCGCCAAAATCGAGGTGAATGGTCCGAATGCGGCGGATTTGTACAAATGGCTGAAGACACAGCAGCCCAATGACGATGGGTCCGAAGACATTGGCTGGAACTTCACCAAGTTCCTGGTGAACAAAGACGGCCAAGTGGTCAAACGCTTCAACCCGCAAGTGACGCCGGAAGAAATCGCCGGCCAATTGGGCGGGTTGCTTTAGGGCCGTCATTGCACGGGGCTGTTCTTTGGTTTCCTGGCCTGCCCGCTCCCCCGTCCCAACCACCCGTGCGAGGGTACCCTTGGGGTGGTTGGGACGGGGGAGCGGGCAGGTGTTGCACCAATAACAAAGAGACGGAGCAATCCACGCCCGCGACAGTGACTTACCCCACCAGCTTACGCACATCCTCTAACGGCGGCATGCCCGGCAAGGGCAGAATGACGGCATCGTCGAAACCCGCCGCCGCGTATTGATCGAGATCTGCTTTTAGCTCTCCAAGGTCCGTCTTGCCACTCACATTGATGGTGGTGACGATGGCGCGTTTCCCGCCCGCGGCCCGGTATTCCGGCGCGACGGCGCACACTTCGTCCGGCGTCCGATGCATGCCGGACGCGATCCACACATCGAATTCTTTTGCGGCGCGCGCAACGCCCTTGCCCCATGTACCATAGGCAAGCTTCGGTCCACCTTTCAGCTCCGCCCACGGATTGTGGCTTGAACCGCCGCTGCCACCGGTCTCGAAAATCTCGCGCAAGGTCGCCAGGGCTTCATTGAACGCCTTAAAACGGCCTTCATAATCTCTTCCGTAGGCGTCATAATCCGCCTGGGTAGAACCGGCGCCAACGCCAAGGATCAGCCGGTCGCCGCACATCTGGTGCAATGTGATGATGCGGTGAGCCACTTCCATGGGGTGATAAAGCGGCAGTTGCAAGATTCCCGTTCCAAGCTCTATCTTCTCATCAATCGTGGCCGCCACGGTGAGCGCCATCAACGGGTCGGACATCATGAAGCCCCGGCCGATTGCCTGAGCCGACCAAATACTGTCAAAGCCGGCGCCAACATAGGCGTGCACTTGTTCCGACAAAGCCTTCGTGTTCGCACCTTCCAAAATCGGTCCAAACAAAATTCCCATGCGCATGCGCGTACCTCTTCTATCTCTCTTACACCGAACCTCCGCGACAGCTCAGTGTACCTAGTTTTGGCTTCCCCGTGGGCCCTGCCGTGTTTGTTTCACATATGCGATTGATCAGCGCCCGCCGCTCGCACAAAGGTTCCGGGTGACCTAAGGTTTTGCAGCATTCACGGAGGCCGCTATGGCTATGGACGGACAGTTTAACGGCAAAGTCGCAATCGTTACCGGTGGCGGCGCGGCAGGTGACGGCATCGGCAATGGCCGGGCCGCCGCCATCCTTCTGGCACGTGCGGGCGCCAGTGTGGTCGTGGTTGACCGCAAGCCTGAGCTCGCTGATGCAACCGTGCAAATGATTGTGGGCGAAGGGGGACACGCCATGTCCTTCGCGGGCGACGTGACCTCGGAAGAGGTCTGCAAAGAGATCGTTCAAACCACAATCGACACTTATGGCGGCGTCGACGTGCTGGACAATAATGTGGGCGTCGGCAGCCGAGGCTCCGTGGTCGACGAGGACCCTGCCCAATGGGACCGCGTCATGCGCATCAATGTGAATTCCATGTTCCTCATGTCGAAATTTGCAATCCCGGAGATGGAAAAGCGGGGCGGCGGCGCCATCGTGAATGTGTCGTCAATTTCGGCGCTGCGCCCCCGCGGGCTGACCGCCTATTCCACGTCCAAAGGCGCGGTGATCGCCTTGACCCGTGCCATGGCCGTTGACCATGCGGGACAAAGCATCCGTGTCAATTGCGTCGCGCCCGGACCCGTGTTCACGCCGCTGGTCACGGCGGCGGGCATGACGGACGAAATGCGCGAGAAACGCCGCAAAGCATCGCCCCTGGGCATTGAAGGGAATGGCTGGGATGTAGGGCACGCGGTGACGTTCCTGTTGTCGGAACAGGCGCGCTACATCACTGGGCAAACCTTGGTGGTGGATGGGGGCGTGACCCTCAGCGCCGCCGCCCGCTAACTCAACGATGAAAGGACAAACATGGCCCGCCTGCCTTACCTTGAGAAAAACGATCTGCCCCCGGAACATCAGGATCTTCTGAAACGGGGCATCAACCTTGCGAAGATTCTGGCCCACAGTCCTGGCGCGGCGCGCAGCTTCGGTCAGCTCGGCAGTTTCATCCGCTTCAAGAGCACTCTGGATTCCCGGCTGCGCGAGCTTGCCATTCTCAACGTGGGGTGGCTGACCAAAGCCGAGTACGAATATTCGCACCATATCAAGATCGGCAAAGAGTTCGGGCTGACGGATCAAGACATAGAAGGCGTGCGCGACGGCACGGACGGTAAAGCCACAGGCCTTGACGAGGTGAGCCAGCTGGTCTTGCGCGCTTCACGCGAGATGACGAACGACATGGCCATGTCGGAAGAAACCTTTCGGGCGCTTCAGAAGCACTTCAGCAACGAGCACATGATGGACCTGACCCTCGTGATCGGCTTCTATAATGCGGTGATCCGCGTTTTGAAAACGTTCGAGATCGATGTGGAACCGGAATACGAACCCTATTTGGAGCAGTTTCCGCTTAGTTGAAGAATATATTCCGCACTTGGATCTTTTGAATACAGCCCGCCGAACAACAGGCGCACGAGCCCAAAAATCGATAAGGAACAAGAATGACCAAGAAAATTTACGTGGATGGGTCTTTTGGCCGGAATAACAGCCTCGAATCCTCCGAAGAAATGATCACCGAAAGCCGGTCACTGGAAGCAAAAGGCTTTGACGGCCTGATGATCGCCGAAATCAATCACGACCCGTTCATCCCGCTGGCTTTTGCCGCCCATCAAACAGAGAAAGTCAGCCTACGCACGGCAATTGCAGTGGCGTTTGCACGCAGCCCGATGACGGTCGCCAATTCAGCCCATGATTTGAATGCTTTATCCAAAGGGCGTTTCACCCTTGGGCTGGGGTCTCAAATTCGGCCGCACATCACGAAGCGTTTCTCCATGCCTTGGCACGGGCCCGCCAAACAGATGCGGGAATATATCGAATCGCTCACCGCGATTTTCGATTGCTGGTATGACGGGCAAGACCTGAACTATGAAGGTGAGTTCTACAAATTCACGCTCATGACGCCGGAATTTAAGCCTAAGAACATCGCCTATGGACGGCCGAAAATTCTTCTGGCCGCCGTCGGACCATTGATGATGCAAACGGCTGCGGCAACCGCCGATGGTCTGATCGTGCACCCTTTCTGCACGGAAAACTATCTCAAGAACCAGATGTTGCCGCGCATCCAGCAAGAGCTGTCCGAGCGCGGTAAATCGCTGGACGGGTTCGAAATTCAATACCCTGCCATGATCGCCAGCGGCGCGACGGAAGAAGCCTACGAAAAATCCCGAGAGGCGTGCCGGCGGAGGATCGGGTTTTACGGCTCGACGCCTGCCTACAAGCCGGTTCTGGCGGAACATGGCTGGGGGGACTTGCAGCCTCTTCTGAACCGGATGACCAAAGAGGGTAAATGGGATCAGCTGGCAGGCGAAATCAGCGACGAAATGGTCGACACCTTCGCCTGCAGCGGGACACCCGGCGAAGCGATGAAAAAAGTGAAGGACCGTTTCGCCGGTTTCATCGACCGCATCACGCTGGATTCCGGCGCGCCGGCTGAGATCTTGGACGAGCAACTGAACGCGCTGCGGGCTTGATCAAGCACCACTTGGTTCCCCAAACCACCATCATGCCCTAAAAAGGCCCTATGGAAACGACGGGCGAGATCGGATTGGGGCGTTTTGATCGACGGTAAGTGGTTCTTGCTGCTGGGCGTCTGGCTGCTTTACGCCTCGTTCGGGCTGATCATGACCAGCCTTGCACCGATGGCCTCTCTCATCATCGACGACCTTGCCATGTCTCATGGCGCCATGGGCCTGGCCATGGGGGCATGGCAGCTGGTGTACATCTTCGCCGCGGTGCCGGCGGGCATGCTGCTGGACCGGCTGGAACCAAGAACAGCCCTGGCCATCGGTGGTGTGCTGATTGGCCTTTCAGCCGCAGCGCGCCTTGTTGCGGTCGATTCGACCACTCTGGTGCTCGCCGTGATGTTGTTTGGACTGGGCGGCCCCATCATCTCGGCGGGCGCGCCCAAGGTCGTGGTTTCGGCCTTCCAAGGCCAGGACCGGGGCCTTGCCATGGGCATTTACATGACCGGCCCGGCCATCGGCGGCGTCATTTCCTTGACGGCGACCCATTCGATTTTGCTGCCCATGTTCGACCAGTCTTGGCGTGCCGTCATGGGACTGTGGACCGGCGTCGCTTTTGCCGCCGTGGTCATCTGGGTGATTTTGACGACATTGGTCGGCACGTCGCGTGCCGCCAAGCCGATTGGCGAACAGCCTTCTCAATTGACGGTGATCCGGGAATTGATCAGCAAGCCGACAATCATGATCGTACTGCTCATGAGCATTTTCGTGTTCATGTTCAATCACGGCCTGAACAATTGGCTGCCGGCTCTGTTGCAATCGCACGGCCTGTCGGCGGTGAATGCCGGTTATTGGGCCGCCGTGCCGACGGTCATCGGCATTGCCGGGTCATTGATCATCCCACGGCTTGCAACGCCGGAAAGGCGTTTCAACATTCTGATCGGGCTCAGCGTCACGGCTTTATTGGCAAGCCTGTTGCTCCGTTTTGGCGAGCCGAGTTCGCTGTTGACAGGGCTGCTTCTGCAAGGCATCGCCCGGTCGAGCCTGATGACCGTCCTCATCCTGTCCCTGGTTGAACTGCCCGAAATCGGCGAGCGCTATGCCGGTGTGGCCAGCGGCATGTTTTTTTCCGCCGCAGAAGTGGGCGGCGTGCTGGGGCCCCTCACATTGGGTCTGCTCTACAGTCCGGACGCAGGCTTCTCCACGGGACTATGGCTCATTACAGCCATAGCGTCGCTGATGGTCGCCGGATCCGTTCTGCTTCAAAGACGCGTTCATGCGCAGACCTCAGGTCCTTGACAAAGGCGTCCTCCGCGCCAACATGTGCTGTATCCACCAAGCAACGGGAGAGGTTTTATGACAGCCATTGTAGCGATCCCGGCGGATGGAGAACGGGCCGCAGCGTAAGCTGCTTTTCTCAGCCTCTTTCTCGTCCGGCCGTTTCGGCCCCGCCGCACGCAAGCGTGCCGCGGCCCGGTTTCCCCTGAACAAAGAAACCAGCCAGCCCTAGGGCACTTTTGGTTTTCTTGGAATCACAAAAGTGCCCTAAGCCTTTGTTTTTACGCGTTTCCGGACGGTGAACCGCTCCACACTTCACCTGGAAACGCTATAGGGGCATGGCAAATAATGGACGAGACCATTGACTTCTCATGCAAACGCGCAGGCCTTGAGCCTGGCCGATTACGGCTGGACGCCGTATTTCCAATCACAACTCGATTTGGATGATATCGAAACTCTTTGCCCAGTGCGGGTGATGGCCGTGCATCGCGGCCATCTGGACGTGGCGGGGCCCGACTACGAAGGATCCATCCCTCCGTTTACTGAAAATGCCGACGACGAAGAGGCCGTTCCGACCGTCGGCGACTGGGTGCTGATCGACCCCGGCACAAAGCGGGCCTGCCGCTTGCTGGACCGAACCAGCCTGTTCAAGCGCCGGTCTGCGGGCACCAGCCGCCGCACGCAGCTTATTGCGGCGAATGTGGGCACGTTGCTCATCGTGTCTTCCTGCAATCAGGATTTCAACATCGCCCGGCTGGAGCGGTATTTGGCGCTGGCGCGCGAGGCGCAGGTTACGCCGGTCGTTGTGTTGACGAAGGCGGACATGACGGACGACCCGCGCGCATATGCAAGGCAGGCGGAGAGCCTCTTACCCGGCCTGTTGGTGGAAACGGTGGATGCCCGCGACCGCGAAAACCTGACCTGTCTCGAACCTTGGTGCAAGGCCGGCCAAACACTGGCCGTGGTCGGTTCATCGGGTGTGGGCAAATCCACCCTCACCAACACGCTCCTTGGGTCCGGCGATATCGCAACTCAAGGAATTCGCGAGGACGACGCTAAAGGCCGGCACACCACCACGGGCCGGGCGCTGCATCGCCTGCCGGGCGGCGCATGGCTGATCGATACGCCGGGCATGCGGGAACTTCAGTTGACGGATGTTCAAGAGGGTATCGACGACGTCTTTGCCGATATCGTTGCCTTGGCGGCCCAGTGCCGCTTTCCCGATTGTGGTCACGAGACGGAACCGGATTGTGCTGTGCAAGACGCTTTGCGTCGGGGCGAATTGGACCCTAACCGGCTAAAGCGCTACCGCAAACTGATCGCCGAGGAACGGTTCAACAACGAAACTCTGGCGGAACGCCGCGCCAGGTTCAAAGCCTTCGGCAAGATGGTCAAGTCTTCTATGAAAGACAAAAAGCGCCGGCGGGGGGATAGGTAAAACAAACCTTCTCGTTTCCGCTCATTCCCACAAACGCGGGAGTTTTTTCCTGGCAGTGCGTCATGCCAGGGTTATGCGCACAATCACCGCTCATCCCGGAAAGTCCGAAGGGCTTATCCGGGATCTAAAAATGTTTTGATATAAGATCCCGTGTCTGCGACGCAATACTCTGTATTGCATCGCGCACGGGACGAGCGGTTGAGGTTCCGAAGAACATGCAATGGGATGGATGCTGATAGTGCTGTGGCCATCTTATTGAGCACTTATGCCAGTCATGGTATTCTCATTCCGAGGGAGGCATCGTTATGAAAAGGTGCCTCAAATGCGCAAAATATCTGCCGCGGCCCGGGTTTCTGAAAAGCCGCACAAAAACTCATCCCCAAAGAAATCATCATCCGCCCCCTTGGCGCTGCCGGATTTTCCACCGCCAGGCCATGATCTTCTTGATCTGGACCTGCTTGGCCAGGAGCTCGTGGCCGCCCACGAGCTGGCGCTGGCCATGGCCGAAAAGGCGCACGACCACCTGGAGCGGGCGGAACAGCCGGGCGCCCTTGCGCGTGACTTCCATACCGCCCATGCCAATGCCAGCGCCCTGGCCGCCGCGCGGCTCATGACCGTTTACCGCCAAGGGTTGCTCGCGATTCACAAAGTGCAAGGAACGCATGAGCAGGTGATCACAGTGCGGCATGTATCTGATACCGCCAAAATGCGGGGGGCCAAATGACCAAAAAAGTGGATGAACCCCATGCACCCAGAGATACGCCCATACAGGACGCCCAGTGGCCAAGGGCCTTGGCAGTGGCGAATACAGCTCCCAGATGCGGCGCCAAAACCCGTGCCGGAACGCCCTGCCGGGGGCCCGCCATGGCAAACGGCCGCTGCCGGATGCATGGGGGCCGCAGCACAGGGCCCAAAACCGCGAGGGGGCGATTGGCTTCGCAGACCGCCCGGTGGCGGCACGGCCGCCATGCCGCCCAGCGTATCGACGGCTCGCGTTTAAGCAAAATGTTGTGTGATCGGATCCATCACCATCGCCAGACTTTGGAATCGGCCTATATGGCGGACTCTATGAAGGACAGAAGAAGGTCATCGGTCATGACGCGCCCAAATGCCCTGCCGGCTGCTTTTCCGGCAGACGCCCACATCCGGGCATGGTTTTCTTTCCGAAGCCCGTATTCCTATCTGGGGATCCACAAAGCCCTCAAAACCGGCCTGCCCTTGGATTTGGTGGCCACCTGGCCGGACGGAGAGGTCGGGTCCACCTCGAGCCCACGCAAAATGGCCTATTTGATAGAAGATTGCTTGCGGCTTTTCGAAGAAGAGGGGCTTCCCTTCGCCCCACCTGTGGATGTGGCGGATTGGGCACGGCCCCATGCGGCCTTTCACATGGCGCAAAAAGCCGGAAAAGGGACGGATTTTGTGCTTGCCGCTTACCGGGCGCGATGGAGTGAAAGCAAGGATTTGGCGGCAACCGCCGTTATTGGCAGCCTCGCCGAGGAGGTGGGCGTAGACCCACAATCGGCGATCGATGCCATGGATGACCCCGCCCTGCGCGAAGAATTGCTGGCGATCCGCACGCAATTCGAGCAGGATGAGATTGTCGGCGTGCCCTTCTTCGTATATGAGGGCCAGCGGTTTTGGGGGCAGGACCGTGTCGACGCTTTGGTGCGGCACATTAATAAAGTTCACAGTGACGGCTAATAAGAATAGACCCCGGCAAGGAGGCCTTGTTTTGCGTTTGCGTAAAATTCTAACGATTTGTTTGGCCGCCATGGCCGCAATCTCTCTTGCAACGCCATTAAGAGCTCAGGGGACGGATCAAACCGGCACCGCTGCCGCCGAAACATCCGTCATCGTGATGGACGGCTCGTTTTTCGACGAAAGCCGCGACCGGGATGTTCCCTATCGTCTCTACCGCCCGGAAGCCCAATCGGCCCCTGCCCCTGTGGTGATCTTCTCGCACGGACTGGGCGGCTCGCGCGAGGGGACCGCCTATTTTGGCCGCAACCTTGCCGCCAACGGCTTTATCGCGTTTCACATACAACATCCGGGATCGGACGAAACCATCATTGAAGAGGCCGGCCCCAAACAAGAAGACATCGACAAAGCGCTGACCAAGGCCGTCAAAAAACCGCGCAATGCCTTGAACCGCTTTCGCGATGTGCCGTTCGTCATCGATATGATTGCGGCCATCAATGCGCAACCAGGGGACATGCGGGGTCTGTTCGATCTGGACCGGATTGGTCTTGCCGGGCATTCCTTCGGCGCGCGGGCAACGCTTATCGCCGCGGGCGAACGCGTGGGGCCAGGTCTGTCCTTTTCCTTCAAGGAACCCCGGCTCAAAGCAGCGGCGGTGATGAGCCCGAACACCCCCCGCAAGGAAGTGAACTACGAAAAGGCCTATCGGGACATAGATATACCGATGCTGCACATTACCGGAACGCAAGACCACGGCGCCCTGCCCGAACACCGCATGACGGCACCGGAAATGCGTATTGTTCCGTACACAAAGATCACAACCTCCGACCAGTATTTGCTGGTATTGGAAGATGCCGACCACACAACCTTTTCCGGCCGCAGGCTCGGCACGCCAGGTGAGAAGCCGGAAGACGACCGCCACATCGCCGCGGTGCAGGCGGTGACACTCGCCTTTTTCAAGGCCACTCTATTGGACGACGTAGCGGCCATGGAGTGGTTGAAGGCATCGTTTCTAGGCACCCTGTCACCGGGGGACAGGTTCGAGTTCCGGCTCAAGGCTATGTCCGCCGCGCGCTCTGACGACGCCGGAGCACAGTAAAAAACGGTCGCGAGGGAGGCCGGGCCAAAAAGCCCGAGCCATAGGAAACGTGACTGACAATGTTAGAGAAGTTTGCCGGTTTACGGCGCCATTTGGCTGATTGTGGTTCCCTGCAAATACCGGAACCGTCTGTACAACGGCACGACGACCTTTGTGATCATGAACCCCATATCCGTTTCCCGCGCAAAAGCCCGGCGCCGTTTCAGGCGCTTGTGCCATTTGTGCAAGTTCGGATGCCATTTGAGGGGATAACCCGCCAATTCAAGCCGGGTGCTGGAAATAAACCATGCCAAATCCAGCACAGACAAACGGTCGCCGAGAAGCCATTCAGAGTTGGTAAGCTGCCCATCCAGCGTATCGAATGCCGCCCGATAGGCCACGATGGAGCCGCGGGCCGCATCGTCGGTCACGCCATTTTCAGCAAAGTTGCGCCACCACGCTACTTCCTTCGCCCGCGACGGATCTTCGACGCCTTCCCTCGCATACCGTTCAAGGGTTTCTTCGGATTTAGTGACCAAGCCCCTAGGGACCATGAACCCCATGGTCAGATTGCGCAAATCCATGTGCAGACTGTCTTCCAGGTTCAAGGAATTGGCGACTGTCTTCCCTTCTTCCTCCGTCTGCGGAAAGAAGGATGGCTGCTTCGACGGCAAGGCATCCAGATACGCCAATATGTCATTGCTTTCCACATGAACAACGCCGTCATGCACCAAAACAGGCACGACGCCGCGCGGATTGATCCCCAAATACCAGGCAGACACATGTTCGTTGCTGGCCAGATCGATGTGATGCGAGGTGTATTTGATGCCCTTTTCCCGCAACAAGACGCGCACCTTTTGCGAACAGGCGCTGCCTTGGTTGTGCAGAAGATGCAGGTCTTTCCAGTCCTGCACTTCTTTTGTTTTGATCTGAGCGTCGGTCAGGATCATAGCATCGGCTTTCTGATGGTTCCGTTTGGTTTAACTTGTGAAGCTTCCGACGGGGTCCTTGACGACCTTGTTCTCGATATATCCGAGCCCGTCGAATTCGACCCGCACCACATCGCCTTCTTTCAACCAGGGCTGACCAGGCATAAACATGATCACACCGGAACTGGTGCCTGTGGCAATCACATCGCCCGGCTCCAGTGTAAAGGCCGTGGACAGATATTCGATGATCGTCGGACAATCGAAGATGAGCTGTTCCGTATTGGAATTTTGACGCTCCTCGCCGTTTACCAAGGTCTTGAAGTTGAGGTTGGCAAAATCCACTTCATCGGGCGTGACCAGCGCCGGCCCCATGGGGCAATGGCTATCCCAGGATTTGCCCATGGTCATGGTGGGTGCTTGCATCTGCCAGTCGCGGATCGTCACATCGTTGCAGATCGTGAACCCCGCCACCACATCCATGGCATTCTCTTTAGACACCCGGCGGCATTTCTTGCCAATCACGATGGCAAGTTCGCCCTCATAATCGAGCTGTTCGGACTCGGATGGCAAATAGACGTCACCATACGGACGATTGACGCTGGAGGTCTGTTTGTTGAAGATTACCGGTGTTTTGGGCAGTTCGAGTTTGAAGACGTCCTTTACTTCATTAAAGTGGTCCATGTAGTTCATGCCCACCGCCAAGATCTTCGGCGGACGCTGAACAGGGCTTTCCAACGTCACATCCGACACAGCAAGGCCGCCAATTTCGGTAGCAGCAATGTCCGCAGCTTTGGCCATGGCCGCATCGCCCGCTTGCAGCAAGGCAACCATGTCTGTGGGCAGGTTTGGCGCAACCGCGCTCAGATCGATGATGCGCTCGTCCTTCAAGATCCCGATGCGCGTTTTGTTACTTTCCGTAAATGTCACCAGCCGCATGGCGGTTCTCCTTTATTTGAAATGAGAGTGCAGCTGATCGAGCTGCTCGGTCAGGGGATGATCTTTGTTGATCACGCTAAACACATAATGGTCGGGCCGAACGATAACGGCATCGTTGAACGCCAGCAGCAAGTCCAACTGTGGAGAGAGCCGCTTCTCTTCAGGCACCACCAAGATTTCGGCACCGATGCGGTCCAGAAAAGCTTTTTGTTCCGCACTTATCTCTGCCGACATATCCGTTGTCGAGATAATCGCGAACTGCCCGCGATAGTGATCGTCGAGTTGACAACCGCCCTGCCCGTCGAGGTCGACTTCCGCTTGCGGAAACAAGAATCCGAACACCTTGCCGCTGTCTTCTTCACTACCTTTGGCAAGGACACCCGAATGGAGACGCGGGAAGCCACGGCTGCCGCCATAGATCGCATCCATGTTCTCCGGCCAATTGCCCGTCACCTGGGCCTCCGCAATGTCGTCCATCAACCGGCCAACGGCCACGGCATGGTCTACCAGGTCGAGGGCATGGGGGTCGCGTTCCTCCTGGTATGTTTCCAGCAACGCAGGCTCCGCAAGCCCGCGCTTCACAAAGTCCAGCTTCCAGACAAGATTGGCCACGTCGCGCATGCCCGCGCACATGCCCTGACCCAAGAAGGGCGGCGTCTGATGCGCAGCATCCCCCATCAAGAAGACGCGCTGTCTTTGCCATTCGTTGGCGGTCGCCGCATGGAACTGGTAGACCGCCGCACGCTCGATAGTTGCGTCGTCACGCTTCACCCAAGGTTCAAGCAGGCTGTAGATTTTGTCTTCGTCCAACATCTCTTCGCGAGTCTCGCCTTCGTTCAAGCGAAATTCCCAACGGCGGCGTTTGCCGACAATCGGCACAAAGGTGGCAATACGGTTCGGGTCACAGACTTGCTGGGCGATGGGCGGCAGAGCGACATCTTTGTCCAGCAACACGTCCACCACCAGCCAATCGCAATCATAGCCAAGGCTGTTGAAGTTGATGTCCAGCGCTTTTCGAATGGGGCTGGAAGCGCCATCCGCCGCCAGCAAGTAAGGTGCTGTGAGCGGCGTGGTTTCTCCACCGTCCACGGGCGTAATTTCTATACGGACAGATTGGCCGGACAATACCGGTACCGCCGCTTCATACCCAAGAAAAGCTGTGATGTTCTTATTCTCGTCCGCATGCTTGCGCAGCGTGCGCTCGAATGTGGGCTGATGAAAGAAGTTTCCATCAGGCCAGTTATGGGCGCCAACCGTGCCGGGCGGAACATCGAACCCTTGGATTCGTTTGCCCTTGGCATCGATGAATTCCGCCCCCAGATTTTGCTCTGCCTGCTGAATAAGCGTATCGGACAGACCCAATTCCTGGAACAGGCGCATGATTTCGCCATCGAACAAAACGGCGCGGGGCAGGGGATAGACATCTGTCATGCGGTCGATGGCCGCCACCGTCCAGCCCCGCTGCGCCAGGGCATTGGCGGCGGTGACGCCCACCGGGCCATATCCCACGATAATGACGTCAAATTCCTTGGTCGTTCCACTTTCGCCCATGGCGTTCAGCTCCCAGAAATGGCGATTTTGCGCGGATTTCTCCTAAACCATCGCCTTATGCGAAAATGATTATCACCATTTTTGACTACAGTCAATTTTGATGTTAGTCTTTTTCAAGTGATTTGGAAAGCAGACCATGACGATTACAGATGAAGCTCTGAAGTCCCCCCGCGTACAGCGCAAGCGGGAACGCGCCCGGCAGCGCATTTTGGATGCTGCCGAAAAACTCATGCGGTCCAATGGTGTGGACGCGGTCACCATTCAGGACATCACCGAGGCGGCGGATGTGGGCCACGGAACTTTCTACACCCACTTCAAAACCAAGATGGATGTGCTGGTGCCTATTGCAGAGGCCACGGCCAAAGGCCTGACGCGGCAGCTCGACCGGCTCACCGCGGATATGGATGATGCCGCAATGGTCGTTTCCATCAGTGTGCGGCATATGCTGCATGCCATCGAACAGGATCCTCTGTGGACCTGGTTCTTGTGCAATTCAAAACTGCCTATGGACGACATGCGGCGGGGCGTGGATGGCAGCGGGGCGCGGGACGTAAGGCGGGGCATTGACATGGGGCGGTTTGCGCCCGTCTCTGAAGAGGTTGCGGAATCCTTCCTATTGGGCGCGTTGATCGGCGTGGTCCAGGAGCGGCTCACCAAAGAGCAAGTGGAGAACACGGTCGAGGAAGCAGCCACACTCATCCTGCGGACGCTTGGCATTACCGAAAAGGAAGCCAGAGACATTGCGTATCTGCCACTGCCGCCATTGCCCGCGCCCCAATAGGATGGCACCATGAGCCCGGGGCGCAACAGGAGGAGATTTGTATGGCTTGGGCTTTAAGAACCGTCGGCACGCTCATTCTGCTGTTCGTCGGCTTTCAGTTCTACTTCTTCGACGTGCTTTCCCTTCCCCCCATTGGGGTGGCGCTTTTGCTGTACGCGCTTTCCTATGCGGCAAAGCGTTGGCGAAAGATTGTGGCGGCGGTGAGCTTGGTGATCTCTGTGGTCACGCCGGTCGGGGCGATCTTCGGCTATTGGTATGGCTTTTTGGAAGGCGACATGGCGTGGGGCGTGCCCATCTTCGATGGTATCATTTTCGCCTGGCTGTTTTGGAAGTCACTTCAAGCTTTGCGCACGGCTCAAGAAGCAATTGCCTGACGCAAACCGATCATGCACCTCGGAACTTTTTGTTTTCTGAGAGTCTCAAATGATCTGAAAGCCTTTATTTTACAGTGTTTTAGAATGGTCAAACAGCGCCTAGATCACGTTGAAACGTGTAGGCGCCGTCCCCCCTCTGTGTTAACCTGAGGCAGATTTTGACTGCGTAAGAGGGGACCGATGAGCGCACGTCACGCAAAACGCTGCCTGTTAAACAGCGCCGCAGCGCTCGCACTCACATGGGGGGTATACGGAACACCTGCCATGGCCGACAGCTTTGTCATTCCCGACGGCACCACGGAAACCACACAGCAAGTGCTTGACAATGGAGATACCGGCGTCATTGACGAAGGCGGTACCCTATCGATTACAGACGACTCCACTGCCGCCATTATTGGCGCACTTAATGACAACGAGATCACCAATAACGGCACACTCATAACAAATGCCACTGTCGCTCGCGGCATTGAAGTCACGGATGGCAATACGATCACCAACAATGGTAACTTTGTTACAAGCGGCCCATCCTCCAGCGGTATCATTATGGGCAGCAACAATGTGGTGACGAATACCGGCACGATCGTCCTCAATGACGACACAAGTACCGTCGCTATTGGCGGCAGCGACAACAACACTGTCATCAATAGCGGCAGTATTACCACCGGCGGGCTCGGCCCCCCATCCATCACGCTGGGAGACGGCAACACAATCGAGATATCCGGCAGCATCGACAGCGCCGGTGCCGCCATCTTTGCAAGCGATAACAACACGCTCGCAATTTCCGGGACGATATCTGGAAGCGGTGTTGGCCCACCCGTCGTGTTCCTGAACGACAACAATGTGATCGATTTTTCGGGAACGCTGACATCCGGCGACCGCGGCGGTATCTTTTTCGATGACAACAATACCGCTGACATTTCCGGATCGCTTTCGGGTGGAGGGTTCGGCTCTGCCGCAATTACCGGCGATGAGAACAATACGGTCACTTTCTCCGGCAGCATCGAGACGGCCCAAGATGGCGGGTTCGGCATTAACATCTCCGACAACAACACGCTGGACGTTTCAGGGACCATCGAAACGCAAAGCGATTCTTCAGATGCAATCTTGCTCGGAGAGAACAATACGGTCGATGTGTCCGGCAGCCTGTCGACTTCAGGCATAGATTCCAACGGTATTTTGGGCAACAACGACAACACAATCACCGTGTCCGGCTCGATCAGGACCACCGGCCAAGACGCGGACGGCATCGATCTAAACGACTTCAACCGCATCACCAATACCGGGGTCATCAAGGCCACCGGCACCGGCAGCGCCGATGCAATCGAGGTGGATGACAATAACGTCATTGTCAACACCGGGATTTTAATGGCGAGCGGCGATGCTCTGGCCAACGGCATCGACGGGGAAAGCAACAACAACATTTTCAATTCGGGCACCGTGATGTCAGCTCAGGGCGCGGGCATCGACTTCACCGCCGGCAGCTCCGGCTCTTTCGTCTTTAACAACGGCTTTATCGGCGGCAACGGGGTGTCGATCGACTTCGGCCCCGGCGATAACGACTCGCTTTCGGTCGCAAACGGTTCGATATTGGATGGCGTCGTCGATTTCGATACCGGCACCTCGTCCATCTTCGTCGAAACCGGTAACCACACAATCACCTCAACCGGCACGACGCCCACAATCACATCGGCCGCCGACATATTTTTCGTGCAAGACGGCGATACGGTCACATCGCTCGACCAGGATTTGCTGGGCATTAGCGAGCTTAATCACGCATTTCTGGACCAAAGCCACCGTATTCACCGCACGCTCTCAAACCAAGTGGCAATCGACCCGTTGGCGCAGATGGCTGCAAACGCAGGTGAAATCCAGGTCGCGTCCAACGATGACAGCGCCTACGGCGGCGGCAGCAGAAGCAAAGCGTTTTGGGCAAGCTTCTATGGCGGTTTTGCGGACCGGGATGACGACGGGCAGATCCCCGATTCGAACCATACCTATTGGGGGGGTCTAGCCGGTGCCCGCCTTATGCAGCACGGGAGCGCGAGCCTGGGTTTGTTCGCTGGCTATGGCAACAGCCGTATTGATTCCAATGACGACCGCACCACCGCCGAGGTGGACCGTTTCTTTGGCGGCGCTTACGGCGCACTCCCCCTGGGACAATGGTCGATCACCGCCAATATATTCGGTGGCGCAGCGCAAACCGACAGTGTACGGAATATATCGAATAATACCAGCCCTGGTGGCCTGGATGCGGCGCGCGGCGATATCGACAGTCTTTTTGTGGGTGTGGGAATTGAGACCGCGCGCGTCTTCAATGAAGCGCTCGGTACCTTTGGCCTCAAGCCCGCCGGAGGCATTCGCTATGCAGGCGAGTGGTCGGACGGTTACACGGAAACAGGCGCCTTTGCCGCCCTCACCGTCGATGACCGGACCGCCCATGCGGTCACCGGATTTGCTGAACTGGCTTTGGTGGCAACGCAAGAGCATCTCCAGGTGGAATTTGGACTGGGTGCCGAAGGCAGAGCTTTGTTCGGCGATGACGCAACCGACGTTACCTTACTTGCGACACCCTTTACCGTGACACCAGAAGACGAGGACAACAGCATCGACGGCTATGTGCGGCTTGGACTAAAGCGCACCATGACGAACCGTCTCAGCCTGTTTTTGGACCTTGAGGGCCGTACCGGCAGTGATGTGGATGTAGGGGCAAGTGCGCAGACAGGCCTCAATCTGCTATTCTAATCTGAAGCCAACACATCAGATCGGGAGTTTCCATGTCGCTCACCCAAGACATCACCGGACAAATCGCCCTCGTCACCGGGGGCTCCAGCGGACTAGGACAGGCGGCGGCCCTGCGTCTCGCCGACGCGGGGGCCCATGTAGTGGTTCTTGGCCGCAATCAAGAAGGTCTCGACGAAACCGTGGCCGCCATCGCGGCCAAGGGCGGAACCGCAAAATCGATCCGCGGCGATCTGTCAGAAAGTGGCACGTTAGAAGCCGCAGTCGATAAAGTCGTAGCGGATACGGGACATCTCAACATTCTCGTGAACAATGCAGCCGTTATGTATATGGAGCACGCCACGGATGCACCGCGCGACCGCTGGGAACAAATGTTCCGCATCAATGTGTTTGCCGCCATCGAAGGCACACAGGCCGCGATCAAGCATATGCGCGAAAAAGACGTAGACGGACATATTGTGAATATCAGTTCGCTGGCATCGCGCCTGGCCGGCGGCGGTATTTATGGCGCCACGAAATCCGCCCTCGAACGGTTCGCCGATCAACTGCGCCTTGAGCTCGAAGATGACAAGATCCGCATCACCACCATCGTGCCGGGCGGCTTTTCCACAAATTTGGGCCGGGATCTGAGCGAGGCACAGCAAGCCGCCTTCGGGGAGGCCATTGGAGCGCAGATGGCTAATCTTGTGCCGGATGCAGATGGGCGCACACCGCTTTTCGGCATTCCCGACGACATCGCGCGCGCCGTCGTCTTTGCCGTCTCGCAGCCGATCTATCTCAACATATTCGAAATGGTCGTGCGGCCATCCAAGAACATCGACCCCGCCGCTTTCATGGAGTGACGGTTAGATGTAGGGCTCGATCTTGGAAAGCTCCAGCGTGTAGGCCGCGCTTGCCAATTCGCTTTCTGCTTTTTCGGTCTTCAGCGTGCCTTCAAGCCAGAAGGCATCCCAGCTGAATTCGATCGGTTCTTTCGAGGTCACAAAAACGGTCTGGTTGGGTGGCGGCGGTGGTGAATGAATGCAAGCACCGAAATAGGGCACCAGCAAGAATTCGGTCACTTTCCCGTTCTGTAGATCCAATGGCACCATATAGCCGGGAATACGCACATTCTCGCCGTCCAGCTCTTCCACCACATTGAATGTGCCGAACTGCACGGCCTTGTCCGCCGCGCTGCCTTCAATAACCGGATCGGCCTGATAAAGCATTTGAATTTGCTGCTGATACATTTGCTGCAGGCGCTCGAATTCGCCTTCCGGCATCAGATCATCCCATATAATTTCCATGGGCGGTTCCGCATTCGCCCAGGCCATGCTGGAAAAGGCAACAAAAACAAACACCTGAAGGAAACGCAGCATTGTCACACTCTGATCGTTAGGCCATCGGCCAAAGAATTCCGGTACGCCCGGAAAGCGGGGACACACCCCAACACTATAGAGGCTATAACAATAACCGCGATCACGGCCAAATCATATAATCCTGGGATAATGGCCCCCAGGAAGATGCCCGATTGCGATTCGATGATAGGCGCCGCCACACCGAGGGCGCCATAGACAACAGCGATCCCCAGAAGCGAGCCTATCAGAGCAAGCAGTGCCCCCTCGCTCAGCAGCAGAGCGAATACATGCCAAGGCCGCGCCCCCAGGCTTCGCAAAATGGCCATCTCGCGCCGGCGTTCATTAAGGCTTGTCATAATGGTGGTGAGCATGCCGAGAAGCCCGGTGAACACCACAAATCCCGCAATGGCCGTGAGCGCGGTTTCCGCAATCCCCACCACACCCCAGAGCTGACTCAGAGCAACGCCGGGAATAATCGCAAGCAGCGGCTCTTGCCTGTATTCGTTGATGCCACGCTGGAGACGCAAAACGGCAACGCGCGATTCAAGCCCGACCATGAAAGCCGTAATCGCTTTTGGTTTGAGCGGCATCTGCCGCACTTGTTCCGCGGTCACTAAATCCGCAAGCGGGCTTTTGGTCCCGCTTTCCCAGCCAATATGGATGGCTTCGATCCCCCGAAGGCTCACATGAATGGTGCGGTCCACTGGTGTTCCGGTTTTCTTCAGCACACCAACGACTGTGAACGGTTTGTCGTCATGGGTGGCAAAACTCACTTCACCGATGCCATGGGCAACAGAGATTTGTTCGCCAAGCGCATAGCCCAGCTCCTGGGCCACATCGGCGCCCAACACAGCGTCGAACACATCGTCAAAAACAATGCCCTCCGCCAGTTCAAGCAGCTTCTTGTCTCCATACCGGTAATGCTCGAAATAGGCAGGTGTGGTTCCCATAACGCGAAAACCGCGATGGGAGTCGCCCAAAGAGATCGGCACGGTCCACGCCACATTTTTGTTTTTGGACCAATACTCGTAACTCTCCCAACTTACATTGTTGGTGGCATTGCCAATTCGGAACACCGAATACAGCAAGAGATTGATGGACCCGCTTCGCGCCCCGACGATGAGATCAGTGCCGGAGATGGTCCGGTCAAAGCCGTCCCGTGCACCGTTGCGGATTTTGTCGACACCGATAAACAGAGTCACGCTCAGGCCGATCGCCAGAATGGTGAGCAACGCCGTGAACCGCCTGTTCCAAAGGCTTTTCAGGGCAAGGGTGAATATGGGCGCCGACGACATCAGGCTGCCCCCACTTGCGCCGATACGCCGTTGATTTGCGCAAGATCAAGCGCCCGGTCAAAACGGTCCGCCAAGCTGAGGTCATGACTGACGAACAGCAAAGTTGTCTTCGCTTTTGCGCATTCTTCCGACAACAGATCAATAAAGTTACCACGCGCATCCGCATCCAAGGACGATGTGGGTTCGTCCGCGATAATTAATTCCGGTGCGCCAATCAGCGCACGTGCAGCTGCCACGCGTTGCTGCTGACCGACGCTCAATTCCGTGACATCCCGCCGGGACATGACGTCCGGCGGCAGTCCCAGCCTTTCGAGCAACCGGCGGGCTTCCGCCTCCATTGCATCCCCATTTTGCGAAAGCCGCGACCGCCGTTGGGCGGAGAACCGGCAGGGCAGTGTGACGTTTTCAACCAACGACAGATACGGCAACAGATTGAACATTTGAAAGATGATGCCGATATGCTCCGACCGGAACGCATCGCGGCGCGAGGCCGAAAGTTGGGAAAGATCTTGACCGAGAACGCGCACAGATCCGCGGTCCGGCATCAAGACACCGCTGAGGATGCCCAGCAACGTGCTTTTGCCGCTGCCGCTTGGGCCAAACAAAAACACCCGTTCGCCGGCGGTGACTGAAAACTGCGCAATGTCCAAGACGGTACTGGGCTTACGCCAGGCGAAAGAAAGATCGGCGATATCAATGACGAGATTCTGATCCGGTGCGGCCACGCAAGCCCCCTTGGCGCGCTTCGACAGAAGCGCACAATATCGAGTTTCTCTCGCAACCCTTCCTTTAGGCGCCGGGCAGCGTGATCAAGCTGTTCTTTTTGGTGAGATCCACGCCGAATTGCAAGTTGTCGCCTAGAAAGACCGCATGAATTTCTTCGATACCCGGAAATGTGTCGAACAAATTCACTTGAACCGATTTCAGCGACGGCAGGGAGGTGCATTTGAAAGCGTATGAGGCGACAAATTCTGAATGGGTGTCGTGGTCCGCATGGTCCTTCTCGGCGTGGTCTGCGTCCCCATGATCCTTATCTGCGTGATCATGGTCATGATCGTGGTCATGCCCGTGCTTCTCTTCTTTCGGAGTTTCGAACGGCGATACGATGTCCGCTTTTGCCATGGTGCATTTTGCATTGGCATCAATATCGAAAATTTTCGCTCCATCTTTCAAGAATACCATGGCGTCCTCAACGGCTTTTTCTTGCTCAGCCGTGCGCGGCATATGCTCGAACCCGATCAAATTAGCGGCGGGCGATTCAAATTCGACAATCAGATCTTGACCATCGGCCGCGAAGCCCAATTCCGCAACGCCATGCTCGTGAGCCCCGAGATCGCGGTGCTCAGCATGCTTTTCCGTGTGGTCATGGTCGTGGTGATGTTCCTCCTCAGCACCTGCCATAAGCGGAAAGGCCGTTAGCAGACCGGCAAGGGCGGGCAAAACCAGTCGGTTTGGGCGGAGATACTTAAGGAACATACCGGTCTATCCTTTTCTCAACGGTTGAGTTTACTCTAAACGTTATAATATAACCTGTCCCTCACGGACGGCCAGGGGGATTTCGCGAACACATTCAATGGCCGGCCCAAATCCTATCACGGGGCAAGGCGGTGTCGGACACCACTCTATTTACGGAACCAGCCATCATTGCAAGCGGTATTGCCGCCGTGGTGACGACGCTGGGTATCGCAACAGTATGGCGCTTCCATGACTGGGCGACCCGATATGACGCCCTGCTGAGCGCCTTTGCCGCCGGCATTCTGCTGGCAGCCTCCTTGGTGCATGTCATCCCAGAGAGCTTAGAGCTCACAGAGGACGCACCGCTTTATGTCCTCATCGGCTTTCTGGTGCTGTTCTTCATCAATAAAGCCGCCGGACATCACCACCCGGGAGACGAAAATCTGCCGCCCAGAGCAGTTGTCGCGCCCTTCTTAGGCATCGCTTTTCACTCCTTCGTCGACGGCATTGTCTACGGCACGGCGTTTTCGGTGGACTTCGTCATGGGTCTATCGGCTGCGAGCGGCCTCATCATCCATGAATTTTCCGAAGGGCTTGTGTTGTTCGTCCTGGTACGGAGTGCTGGAGGGTCACCCCGTTTATCTTTCCTGCTTGCGTTTTTGGGGGCCGCATTAACGACGCCCATTGGGGCCATCGCGGGATTGTCCGTCATCCAAGGCCTGGGCGGTGAAAGCTTGGGCATTCTGCTCGCCCTATCGGGCGGCGCGCTTCTCTATGTGAGCACGATCCATCTCACCGAGCGGTTCGTGCAGCGCCCCGGCCTGTTGCCCGTGTCACTTTTCGCAACAGGTGTTATCGCGACATTTCTAATGCTCGGCGGCCATGGCGGTCATAATCATCATGGGCATGGTTCCGATCATGACGGGCACGGGCATGATGGCCACGGACACGACGAACATGATGAGCATGGCGCTCATTAGTCCCATTAAGTGAAACAACTCACAGCGCCCGCTCAGGCTTTGAGGGAAATTGGCCTTCGTGTTAGCTTTTTCCGCGACTCACAAGGCTTGAAATAACACCTCAATTCATCGGTCCGACTCCATTGGCGAGGCGCTTTCATGAATGAAGCTCAGTTTCAGATCCGGCGCCAGCAAATCTGCAACTATTGGCAAGAAGCAGAAACCTACCGGCTGGCTTACCAGAAGGGGTCCGAGGAAAAGTCGAAATACTCCAAATGGCTCAACTGGGGAACCACCATTACCGGCGCCCTCACCGGCACCAGCGGGCTCGGGGCAGTACTTACCACACTCGATACTCAGGTTCTGACAGCAATCTTTGGTGTTGTGACCGCGATCATGACGGGCATTAGTCAATCCTTCAAATGGCAAGAGGAAAGCAAAGAGCTTTGGCGGGCCCAGGGAGAACTGCGCGGCATTCAACACGATTTGCAACAGCATATCTCCAAAGTGGCATCTGAAGGCGCCAAAGGAGATGACCCCACGTTTATCGAGCGCATAACACAGAAGCTCTCTGAGGCAACGAAACCAAAAGCGGACAATGTGGAATCATTTCGGCAAACGGCCAAGGATGCATTAGGCGAACACTTCATCAGTACCATTCCCTTTCGAGCTGGTCAGGAAACAGTGGTCCAAGATGCTGTGCCGCAAGCGATGGCCGAAGAAGCGCAAGACTCCGATACGATCCAACGCATTGTAAGAGGCCAAGCTGCCTAATGGCTTATAGATTGCGAAATAGGGTGATCAAAAACCCAGAAGGCAAAGTCAAATTCAAAAGACTGCGTGATGGCGGCTACGAGCATTATCACATCGGCGTTTGGCTTGAGGCCGATACCGAGCGTGAGATGGATCACGTGGACCATGTGGAATATGTTCTGCACCCCACCTTTCCGAACCGTGAACGCACGTCTTACAATCGCGGGAATGATTTCTCGATCACGTTCTGGAGCTGGGGCACTTTCACAGTAGAGGCGCACATACACTTCGCCGGACGTTCTGGAAAAGAACCACAGATCATCCGTCACGACCTGGCATATGAACTGCCGCCAGACAGTCCTGATAACTACATCGAGATTACATAAGCCGGCCAAGCTGTCCTGTTAGCCGCCATTTGTTCTCTATACGGAAAAAGTCGCTTGAGCGGCATTGGCGGCGGGACTACTCGCCCATGCCTTCATCCCAACGGCGCTGCATCTCTTCCGGGCTCACCTCTTCAATCTTATGAGCCACGAACCAGGAATAGCCGAAGGGATCGGTCACCATCCCGCTTCGATCACCGAAGAATTCATCCTTCGGTTCGCGCACAAGGGTGGCGCCGGCCTTAACCGCTTGGGCAATCGTTGCGTCCGCATTGTCCACATAGATGTGCAATTTGATGGGCGACCCGCCAATGGTTTGAGGGCTTAGCGCCCCAAAATCGGGGTATTCATCCGCAATCATGAGCCGCGCGCCATTGATTGTGAATTCAGCATGACCAATGCGTCCATCCGGACCATTCAGCCGGTAATTTTCCACGGCGCCGAAGGCTTGCTTGTAAAATTCCAGAGCTGCAGCCGCATCTTTTGCGGCAAGATAAGGGCTCAAGGACATTGCGGATCTCCCAAAAACTGTCTACCCTATTAATATGAAACGGAACGTAACGTAATATCTATCTGAGTGCAATTGAAATCATCGATCCGAATGCAAGAAGTCGAAGAAAAGCGAAAACCGGGACGCCCCCGCAGCGAGAAGGCCCGGCAGAATATCCTCAACGCGGCCATTCATCTGCTTGAGCAGGGGGGACTTGCCGCGGTGACCATGGAAGGTATTGCCAAGCAGGCGAAGGTGGGCAAACCGACCATCTACCGCTATTGGCCGAATGCTCATGCTGTGGTTATGACAGCGCTGATGGAAGCCCAGCCCGAAATCGAGCCTGTTTCCGGTGAGGGAGCGGCCCTCAGTCAGTTGCGCCAACATCTCAAAGCGACAATCGGCATTTTCGCCACGCGGCGGGGGCGCAGCACCGCCATGCTGATTGCCGCTGCGGACAGCACTTCTGAAGTATCCCGTGCGTTCCGGCATCACGTGGTTCTCAAGAGCCGGACGGAAGGAAAGGCCCTTCTCGACCAAGCTGTCGATAATGGAGAGCTTTCCTCATCCGACGACACGGAACTGTTGGCCGACCTTCTCTATGGGCCGGTTTTCTTTCGCATGCTGTTAGGCCATCAGCCATTGGACCCTGCCTTCGGCGATGCATTGATGGACCAGTTTTTGAGCCAGGCGACAGATCCATGACACGGGACATGGGGCTACAGCCAATTGGCTAAATTTCCACGGTTTCTAACACGCTGAAAACGTTAACTATCCTTTACCTGCACATGTTTCACCCATACACTCCAGCGTCAGGGGGAGTTTTCAGTGCGGCGCGACATTCCCACAGGTTTCGGTGTTTTTCGGTCTTTGAGACGCTACTTCGCATGCGTCCTGTGCATCGTTGCGGCCATGCACTTGGGACAGGCCACGTCCTATGCCGATGAAAGCGCGCGCGCCGAATTCGATTCCGCTTATGAAGCCGTGTTGCAGGACCCTGAAAACTACACCCATGTGTGGCGCTTCGTTCTCGCCGCCAAACGCATCGGAGATTACGAAGCCGCGATCGGCGTTCTGGAACCGATCCTTTTGGTGGACGCCAACCAACAATTGATCCGGTCGGAAGTCGGTCTGCTGTATTACCGCATGGGCGCCTATGACGCTGCGAAGTCCCATCTGCAAATAGCGCTCGATTCCGGCGAGCTGTCTCCCAAGCGCGAGGCGGTCGTGGCCACCACATTGGCCCAGGCGAAACGGCAAACCCGGCAGAACAAAATTGGCGGCGCGGTGACAACCGGCTTCCGGTATCAATCCAATCCTACTTTTGTGTCGGACAGCGATACCGTCACCTTCCAAGACACACAGCTTCAGCTGGCGGGTGTTCCGACAGCGGACGGAGATGGCAATTTCTTCCTGTCGAGCTGGCTGCGTCATCAATATGATTTGAACCGGCAAAACGAAGCCGCGTTCGACACGAACGCGACGCTTTATTTCACCCAGCAATTCGATGAAACCGAAACGGATGTGCTGTCCTTCGCGATCGAGCCTGGCTTTGCCGTGAAGCCCTTGCGGCGCCAAGCTCCCTGGCTGAAAGTGCGGCCTCATTTGTACGGCAATGTTCTCACCATCGGCGATGAACGGTATGCGTTGTCTTATGGCGGCGGCCTTGACGTCATCACGGACATTACCGACCGGATCCGGACAGAATTCTCGTATCAACGGCGCCAGAAGGATTTCCGGGCAACCCCCGAACGTCCGTTTGCGGAACTTCTGGACGGGGCCGAAAACCACTATCAGGTAAGAGCACTCATCCTGTTGCCAAAGCGGTTCTCGCTCAACCTTCGGGGCCTCGGCATCCAAACCGTGACCGACGACGAGATCCGGGACAATTGGCTTTGGGCGGTGTCCGGCCAAGTGAACTATCGTTATCGTCCCCAATTCGGATGGGGCCAGGCACAATGGCGTGCCTGGTTGCGGGTCGTCGGTGAATTCCGGAATTTCGATAATCCCGACCCCGTTTTAAGCGCCACGGAAGAACGCGAGGATCAGCGCATTACGGTTGCGGTTGGCAATTCAGCCAATCTGTATAAGAGCCTCGATCTGAATTTCGAATATCTGGTTCAAAATCAGGAGTCTGAATTTGAGCAATTCGAATTCATCAATCACAGTGGCATCGTCAGCCTGACGTATCGGTATTGAGGATAGGCGATGGGAAATACACGTGACATCTGGCTAGCCGCCACCGCTATCTCGGCCCTCCTGGCAGGACACACGGCCGCCGACGCGCAGCAACAACGTGCCGGTGTTGCCAGCATCGTCAATCCCACGGCGAAGGGACAGATCTCCGGGCGGTCGCGCACCATTCATGTGGGCGACGCGATCTTTCGGAATGAGCGCATTACCACAGGCCCAAGAGGGCAGGTGCAATTGCTTCTGCTCGACAAAACCTCGGTTACAGTGGGGCCCAATTCCGATCTGGTGATCGATAAATACGTCTACGACCGATCGACCAATTCCGGTTCGATGGCCATGCGCTATTCCAAAGGCGTGTTCCGTTTTGTCGGCGGGCGGTCCAGTAAAGATCAATCGGTGGAGGTGAACACACCGACGGCGGTTATCGGCATTCGCGGCGGCATCCTGCTGATGCGGCAGACCGAAAACGGCGACATTCAAGCCATCTTCCTCGCCGGTGAGGAAATGACCGCCACCACCAATAACGGCCAAACCGCATCGATCACCCGGACCGGCTTCATGTTTACCCTGTCCCCGGATGGCGGCATTAGCATTTCCCGCGCGCCGGACGACGTGATCAACGCCATCCTGTCTCAACTTCAACAGCAAACCACGACCGAAGAAGGCACAGGCGGCAAAGTCACCGTAACGGGGCTGGGCGACGAAACCGTCACGTTCCAGCAAGTCCCCGCAAGCGAAGATGCCTCCGGATTGGGCCCGCAAACGCTCGAAGGGTTGAAGACAGAGCTTGGGATCGACATGGAGAATTTCGAAAGCTTGCAGGATGTCATCGAAGCGCTGGGGTTGGACGCAACCGCCGGCAGTGGCGGTGGTGGTGGTGCCACCCGAGGCGGCAACGGCTGATGATCTTCTACGCCTGTTTTAAGGCGTAACCCAATTCTTCCATCATCGGCCCCGCAATGTCATTAAACACACCATGTTGCCCGGCCGACCAATGAGCCCAACGGTCCAGCGGATCGAAGGTGCGGTCTTTCTTGGCGCCCTGCCAGGTTAACGGGTCGCCCGGCGCCCGGCCAAAGGTGGATGACCCCCGGACCGGCAGCCCGTGAACAGCGTTCAAGTCGACGCTTGCGTCGTCCAGATCTAGAAACGCGAACAGGGTTTGCAGCCGGTCTTCCGGGTCGTGCACCAAGTCTTCGTATCGTACGAGCATATAGGGATAATCCGTCACCGGATGATTTCGCCGAAACGTCATCATGCGTTCGGCGGATAGCGTCCAGGCCTCACACAATCCTTTAAAGAGATCATCGCCGAACCGCCCGTCATGGGGCCAGCTGCGCATATGCGATTCAATCACCGCCCGGCCATCGCGCACCAACAGCAGAAGCTTGGCACTTGGAAAAAGGCGAAAGCACATGTCCAGCCGGTCTGCCAAAGGTGTCTTCGTGACCACGCGCTTGCCGCCCGCCAAAGCGGTCAACCAGCCCAACAGGCCGACCCCCAGCGCCCGCAAGACATCTTCTTGAGCGGCCGGCGGCACGGGCCTACTTAAATTGGACCAATGGCGCCCGACCCCTTGCGCGAATTTTTCCAGATGACCCGCATGTTCCAGGAAATAGTCTTCATCGATCGGATTGGGACGTGCCACATCCGGGTGCAGATTAATCAGATCGCAGAGATAGTTGGTGCCGCATCGTGGCCGCACGCCAACGATCATGATCGGCGCATGGATCGCATCGGTCATGCAGTGACCTCTACCAACGGTTTCACGATATGCAAGGGAGGTCCGCCAAGCTTTTTCCGGTCCGGCGTTTCTGAAAGGGTTGCCAGACACGCCGCGGCAAGATCGGCACCCGAAAAACGGTCTTGCCCGTCTGGGATCTGCAGGAAGGGCACAACATCGGACCGAACCATCATACAAGACAGACTATGGGGATAAGGCGCACGCTGGTGTTCGGAAACAAGGTCGGACGACTGCCAATCATGTTTGTGAGGCAATGTCTGCTTGCCGCCTTCGTCAGACTGGACCTGTAGATCTGAATAGGTGAAAACCGGCATTTCCGACGGGAAAGAGTTTGCCCGCATTTGTTCGTCAAGATAGGCCGGGCGCCACTTATCGCAAGGCCGGAGAAACGCAACCAACGGACCCTGAGCCACGCGCATTCCCCGCATTATGGCCTGCCTTTCGGAGAAATCTCCCACCAAGGTCACCACGCCGACACCCGCTTCGATCAAAACGTCTGCATGTTTTTGGTAGGCCGGAGGTTGAGTGCGATCCACCACAAAAACAACTTCGCTCACAGAGGTGCTTTGTTCCTGTACAGAGCGTATAGCATCGTCCAGCACATCAATACGGCCAACCAGCGGGATGACAACCGACACCGGCTGCGGCTTCCCTTTGCTGACCCAGTGTTCAACACCTTGACGTGCGAGAATGTTTCCACCCACACGGCGGTCCACATCTTCCAATTGATGAAGGTAAGGCCGGGCGGCTGCATGTGCCTTGCCCATTGCAATCACATGTTTGGCTTCCTGCCACCAACGCTCATACCGCTTTGTCACGCCATCGGTGGACAGGGCGTATCTCACCAAAGGGCGCGGCACATGCACGAATGGCTGTTCATACGATAGCGCCAGGCGCATCCAGAGATCGAAATCGTGACTGATTTGGAGGCTCTCATCGAACGGGCCCACATGCGCCAATACCTCACGCCGCAGAGCGATGAGAGACTGGGAATGGATAAAACCGCCTTTCAGTGTCCCCAGGCGCTGATCCTGATCGTCGGTGCCACAGGCCAACGGGCGTTCGAACCCTTGCGCGTCCCACACTTGCACATAGTCCCCATAGCTCATCACGGCATCGGGTTTGTCCTGGAGAGCCCGGCGATGCGCTTCCAAACATGCCGGCAAATAGGCATCATCACTGTCAAGGAAGGCGATCAAATTGCCTTGGGCGTGTGACACGCCCGTATTAGCAGCGGCCGCCGCCCCTTTATTCTCCTCATGACGCACCACCAACAGCCGTTCGTCAGCACCAAACAGATCCTGCACTTGTTCGTAGGAGCCGTCCGTGGAAGCATCGTCCACAACAATGATTTCAAAATCGGGATCGGTCTGCGCCAACACGCTTTCGATAGCTGCTGTCACGCGGTCGCGGCGATTAAAGCACCGGATAATGACGGAAAACTCTGGAGACGGAACAGTCAAGATGCACCTCGCCCGTCAAACGTCCCGTGAAAACGGCTTCTACTCGGCACCATTTTCAACAGGCAGGTTCTCGGCCCGCCACCGAAGCATGCCCCCTGCCAAATTCACGGCATTGTCGATGCCTTCCCGGCGCAGCAGATTGATCGCCTGAGCCGATCGTCCGCCCGCCCGGCATACACTGACGATGGGACGGTCTTTCTCCAAACAGCTGCACCGGTTGGGCAGCTCTCCCAAAGGAATGGAAACGGCGCCCGAGATATGCCCTAGGGGCCCATCGAATTCCGATGGTTCCCGAACATCAAGGATTTGCACCTGGTCCAGATGTTCTTCCAACACCCGCGGCTCAATTTCCCAGAATCCCGAAAATGTAAACTTCACCGGCGCCCAGTCTGGTTGTCCGCCCGGAGCGACCCCGTCGTCAGGCTGGCCGCATTTCATGTTCGCGGGCACGGCTTCATCCATTTTCTTAGGGTGGGCCAATCCCAAATTGTCCATATAGCCAACAAAATCACTTTCAGCCAGCTGACCGCCAAGGCGCGGGTTAAACGACTTCTCCTCGCGCACCGAACTCACCGTCAGGCCCCGGTAATCGTGACCGGGATAGATCAGACATTCGTCCGGCAAGGTGAAAACTTGACTGTGTACGGAACGATAAAGGGTCGATGCGGACCCACCTTGGAAATCGGTCCGGCCGGCCCCGCGAACCAGAAGGCAATCGCCGGTCATAACAAAGCTCTCGTCATCCATGACCAAGGCGATACATCCCGCCGTGTGTCCGGGTGTCTCCCGCACCTCAAGATAGCGACTGCCGAACGACACTTTGTCCAAGTGATCCAAATACACATCCGCGCCTTCAGCACCACTGTTTTTAGAGATCATGATCTTGCTGCCGCTCTCCTTGGCGAACAACCACCCCGCCGTGATGTGATCTGCATGCACATGCGTTTCAACCGTAGCCACGAGCTTAAGATCAAGATCGCGGATGAGGGCGCCGTCGCGTCGAAATTGTTCGAACACAGGGTCCACCAGAACGGCCTCCCGGCTCACGCTGTCCGCGATCAAATACGTGTAAGTGGACGATCCGGGATCAAACAGTTGGCGAAATAAAATCATCCTCATCCCCTATTTTCTTTGAGTTCATGATTTGGGGCTGCCCAAAGAGCGGGGCATATGTGGATGCCAGCTTACAGGGAATAGACCAAAAACGGGAGGGCGAAGTGCTGCCGCTGCGGGCCGGAGATTTAATGTCGCGCCCCTCGCTTAAGTGGCTTAGAGTAAGCGCCATCTGTGATTTGGTCATAAGAACACAAGAACTCAGATGATTGGGGGAAACAATGCTCAAATGGTTGGTACGCGTAGTTTTACTTGTCGCAATTGTAGTAGCGGGGGTTGCGGCATATGCCTTTGTACAAATTCGTTCCCTTGAGACGGAACAAATCACGGAAGATCTTTATCTGCTCAAGGGCATGGGCGGAAATGTTGGTGTACTGCGCACCAGCGAGGGCACAGTCATTGTCGATTCCATGACCTTTGAAATGCAAGGCAGCCGCATCAAATACGTTGCCGAGCAGTTAACCGGCCAACCGGTGGTGATGATCATCAACACCCATTATCACTTGGATCATACGCACGGAAATCCTGCGTTCGATGCAGGCACGCGGGTGGTGGCTACCGAAAAGACGCTTCATTATTTGAAGACATTGGATGCGGCCACTTGGGAAGGGGACGCCGCAGCGTTACTGCCGAATGAAACTTTTTCCGATGCCCTGGATCTGACCATGGGTGACAAAACCATCCGCCTGTTCCATCCGGGACGCGGACATACGGACGGTGATCTGGTGGTGGTGTTCGTGGATGAAGAAACCATCCATATGGGCGATCTTTTGTTCAACAAGCACTATCCGAATATTGACCTGGAAGCGGGCGGCACGGTCGCTGAGTGGAGCGCGACGCTGGATAAGACCATGGAACTGTCGTTCCAAAATGTCATTCCGGGTCACGGCGAACTCACCGATATTGACGGCATCCGCCAATACCAAAGTTTCATTGAGCAATTGGCGGAAGTTGGGCGCACCGCTGTTGCCGAGGGCTGGACCTTGGACGAGACGCTTGAGAAAGCGGATCTCACCGCCGATGCAGGCTACGAAGAAATCTTGTTTGCCGGTCTGCCGATCGGGCTCGACCGCACTTTCGTGATTACCCGCGCTTGGGAAGAAGCCACCGGCAATTTCGAGCGGGTAGATTAAGCAAGCTGGAGATCTCGCCGGGCGGCAGACCGCAAAGCCGCACCGGCGCCGAAAAACGCCATACCGTAGGCAGCGCCGCCAAGCAAAAATCCAAACTCCGCAGCACCAGCAGCCGTTCCGCCAAGGCTCAGCACGGGTGTTGCGATCCACAGCCAGCCAATCCATGCTGGGTAGCACTGTGTACGGATGATTTGGATCGAAAGGATGGCAAGCCCGGCAACGATGATCGGCAACGCCGCGTCATAGGTGTTGAAGCCATCGAGTGTCGCATCGGGCCCGACAATCATAGCCTGGCCCATCAGGGCCAACGCAGCACTAATAAATCCGACAACACCTAGGGTCTGGGCGCGATACACATAAATTCCCACCAAACCAAAAAGCAGCCCCACATCGATCACGAAATACAAAAGCTCCAACGGGAGGCTTTGCGGTTCATAGGGAACAAAGGCCGACACTATGCGCAACCCCCCGCCAAGCATGGCCCCATAGGCTGAGAGGAGAAGCAGCCGATTGGTGTCCATATCTATGCCATTGGCAGGTATTGCCGCGCGCGAAACGGCACGGAAAGGAAAATCGGATCTTTCGTTCGCTCGAAGAATGCCAAGCAAGCTTCCGATAGCTTGATCACGTGGTCGTCGCCATTGTCGATCGCCAACGTAATAATGTCTTGGGGGTTCTCCGCATCAGGCACCGAAGCGGAACCCGTGTCCTCTTGTGCATAGGCCGAATACAGAGCGGCCCCGGCCTGCCAGCCATAGGCCAGCATGCGGGCGGCCGTGTTTTCCGACACATGGGGCACGAGATTCAATATGGCGTGCACGCTGGTGATGGCATGGGTGAAGACAATTGCGAGCAACGGCGTTTTTACGTTGTCCAGAAACACGTGTGCTTGCTGTTTCGCCAGGTCATCCGCGATGGTGCCGGCGTTTTTGGAAAAATCGAGCCAGCCGATGACCTCGCCGAATTCCGGCATGGTTTCCAGAGGGGCCAAGGCCTCTGTGATCAGCCCGTCCGTTTTCCGCAACTCCAAGGGCACACGGGGCAACCGCGGGAAGGCATCATCCACCGTCTCATACAAAGGCGACCCCGTTGGCGCATCCGGCAGCGTTTGATAAGTGGCCGCCCACACAGCAAGCCCATCCGCCAGTTCCGACCTCCGCACGGCTGTTTCTTCAAGCGCAAGGGCCCTTGCTGCATGGCCCGCGCGGATGATGCCGTGGGTCGCCGACGCGAACAGGCCGGGCGCCAGACGATCGCACCATCTGGTTAGTGCACCGTCCCAGCCGAGCGCCTCGATTTCGGTTTCGAAGTAACGCTGCCAATCCGAAAACAGCACCGGGTCACCCAAACAGGCGTGCCAGTTTTTTGGATCCAGCTTGAACGGCGCTTTGGGGCGATTGCGGATCGTTACCAATTGGCTGGCCACCCAGTCGCCGGACGCCGCACTCGCTCCCATGGCACACAAAGCTTCGGCGACCATGGGCACATGGTTGGACAAGCCGTTTTTGAGATCCGGACCGAGGGGGCGGAGTGCCGTGAGCGAGGCATCGTAAGAGCTGTAATCGGCCTGCATCTCTATGCTCCCTTTTTTCAAGCCTTTTCTTTATTAAATAACTTCCTTGAATAATTCAAGAAGCGGCTTTAAAAATTTTTTACATGGCACCTGCAAAAAATTCTCCTCCCCGGCAAGATGCGGCCACCCGCCGGGCTATATTGGACCACTTGAAAATGGAAGGGCCCACAAAAGCCGCCGATATGGGCAGCCGGTTCGATCTGACGCCCATGGCGGTGCGCCTTCACCTTTATGACCTGGAGAAACAAGGGGTCGTTCGCGCCACATCCGTGGCTTCGGGACGGGGCCGCCCCAGCAAAATCTGGCATCTCACGGAGAAAGCGGAAGAAGCATTTCCCGATTCCCACCGGGACCTGGCGGTGGAACTGTTAGGGGCCGCCCGAGAGGCCTTCGGTCAAGAAGGGATTGATACGCTGATCGAACGCAGGGGTAAGGCTCAGATCAAGCGCTACAAGGAACGGCTAGGCGGCAAGACGAAGCTCAGCGACCGGCTCAAAACGCTTGCCCAAATCCGGACGGAAGAGGGCTATATGGCGGAAGTGCAAAAGTCTCCCGAAGGCGGCTGGCTGTTCATCGAGAACCATTGCCCCGTCTGTACGGTCGCGCGGGACTGCACGGGTCTCTGCGCCAATGAGCTTCTTGTTTTTCAGAAAGTTCTAGGGTCGGAGTACGAGGTGTCCCGGGGGGAACACATCGTCAGTGGAGACCGGCGCTGCGCCTATCAGGTGCGCAAACAGACGTAGAATTCGGCCCGCTCTGTTCCGCAAAAAGAAAGGCCGCCGGCATATGGCCGACGGCCTGTTTTTGTATTTTGTCTGTAAGGGAACGTTTCCTACATCGCATAACGCATTGCCTACATTATGGTCGCGACGGTCACTCCGATTGTGGCCATCGAGATGCCGAAAATGGCAGTGTTGAAAATGTTGATCATTTCAATGTCTCCTTTCACTTCTGGTGTTCACCGTTGACACTATTGATATAGGAAGCCGGCGGTATAGTTAAAGCTATTGTATTTCATTATTTTAATAGCTTAGAGCTATTGATACCCCTTCTCCAAATCAGTCAAAGTCAAAGATTTCGCTTAAGAACTCGGCGGCACTGCTCTTCTTCCGGCGTCCTCGCCGATGATCGTGGTCATCGTCATAACGGTCGCGGGAGCGCCGTTCCGGCGCACTGTAGCGCGGCATATCCCGGCCACCGCCACGGCCCGGACCCTCCATGGACCGCTCGATGATTTTGTCCAGCTCGCCACGATCCAGCCAGACACCGCGGCATTCCGGGCAATAGTCTATTTCAACACCTTGCCGGTCGGTAATGACCAATTGAGCGTCAGGGCAAGTCGGGCATCTCATAAAACGGTTCTCCTAAGGGACTGGCTGGCAGGCATGGAAAGTGACACAGAGAATATTCACCCTCTGTGTGCTGAATTTAGACAAGCGTATTAGACGGTGATATCGATAAAACGGCCGAGATCGCGATCATTCGGTTTTTGGGCCGTCTCTGTTTTTTCGACCTTTTCAACCGCTGGCACGGGCGTGGACAGATCCAAGTCCTGGCGCGTTACCACGGGGGCCGCACGCGCGATTGGCTGACCAACCTGAGTTCCCACTGTGGTAATTCTCATCACATAGCTCCTAAAGGCATGATCAATTTTCATGGCTTTACGTGTCTGCTATGGAGATGGGGAGCAGAAATCGCAAAGAAAGGGGTGCGTTGGCCCCGTTTCAATCGGTGTTTCCTATTAAAGGTTTATTGAGTAAGAGCGGCGGCCAATCCCCGCCGCTCCTCAGCTGCTTGGGTCTATTGACCTTGGCCCAGGGAATATCCCGGCTCATCGTCGAAGTTGAACAGATGCTCCGTCTTGATGAAATCGATACCCGCTTCTGACAGGCGGCTCAACAAATCAAGGATCGCCTCATTGCCGATTTCCGGTGACGAGCGTGTCAGAAACCGGCAGCGCCAATGATCCGTACAGAATGTTTCCGGCAGACCGTTTGGCCAGACCTTCACACCGCGATTGGTGATCATGGACAAGAAGAAAGGCTCGCTTGCCGCTTCGCGAAGATCATCTGCGAGCGCACCGGGGGACTGGGTTGAATGGACGAATATGTCGATGCCCACCAAGTCCTTCTTGGCCGCCGGGCGCCGGACGGGCGCCGTAACCGGGATAGACGTCACAGTTGACGCCGTGGCGGCGGGGACCAGGCGTGTGGGTTCATCCCCCAAACGGTCGATCACGGCGGCTGCAAAGTCCTGCGTGCCGACCCGGAGCCGCGACACCGCCTCATCGTAAATGTCAAATGTGTGGATGCCGTCTTCGATGGTTTTCAGCCACGCGTTTTTCACCTTAGCGGCCGCCGGCCCTTGTCCCATGTGCTGCAACATCATGACACCGGCAAGCAGCAAGCCCGACGGGTTCGCAAGGTCCGCACCGGCAATGTCCGGCGCGGATCCGTGGATGGCCTCGAACATGGCGCCGTGCTCGCCGATATTCGCCGACGGCGCCAGCCCCACCGATCCGGAGATTTGCGCCGCGATATCGCTGACCACATCTCCATAAAGGTTCGGCAGCACCACCACGTCGAACTGTTCCGGCGTATCCGCCAAGCGGGCCGCACCAATATCGATAATTTGGTGATCGTTCGCGATTTCCGGATAGTCGGCTGCTACTTCGTCAAAGACCCGGTGGAACAAGCCATCGGTCATTTTCATGATATTGTCCTTGGTGAAGCAAGTGACCTTGCTGCGGCCATGCGCCCTGGCATAGTCGAACGCATAGCGCACGATCCGCTCGCAGCCAGGCCGGGTAATCAGTTTGAGGCACTGGAACACTTCATCCGTCTGCCGATGTTCAATACCGGCATAAAGGTCTTCCTCGTTTTCCCGGACGATGACCATATCCATGAACGGATGCTTCGTACTGACGAACGGCGCGTAAGAAACGCAAGGGCGGATATTCGCGAAAAGACCCAGGGATTTTCGGATGGTCACGTTCAAGCTTTTGAACCCACCGCCTTGGGGCGTGCTAATGGGCGCTTTGTAAAAGACCTTACAGTTACGCAAAGCCTCCCAGGCCGATTCCGTGATACCGGACGTGACGCCGGAACGGTAAATGCGCTCCCCCACCTCGATCGGGACAATATCCAGCTTCGCCCCCGCCGCCTCAAGAACCTTCAAGCTGGCCGTCATTATTTCAGGGCCAATGCCATTGCCATGGGCGACGGCGATTGACGTGGGTGCTTGAACCCCCGCTTGTTCCGCCAGGCTGGTCACGTCTTCCGATCTTAGCTGCACATTCATGATCAATCCTCCTGATAGGGTACGTCGATCATATGGATCATTTTGATCGGGAAGATAAATCGGATCTGGCAGCGCTTTTCATCGCTTTAGCCAACATTGACGGGCAGGCCCGGTCAGACAGTGATGCAGTCCCCAGCGGATATCGGACCTTCAATAGGCCGTGAGCGTTGCAGATCCCGCCGTTTACCATCCATGTCAAGCGCGGCCGGCACCCAATCTTCACAGACAACATTAGGCCGGTCTTCATCCGTCCTCTGATCTTGCGGTTTCTTCCGGTCATCCGCTGCCGCAAAGGCTTGTCCGATCCAAAGCGCCGATATGAGAAGCGTCAGAACACCAATCGTTATGGGCCCCCGGCGGTCCGGTTTTGGCTTTGCGACGGCAATTGCACGCTGTGTTTTCGTGGATTTCATGGTCACCTCCTCCTTGAGCCTGCCCCGTAAATTGGCAAGGAATTCGAAATCTCAACACGCATCGCGGTTTCCTATTGAAATGTGTGACCTATCCGATTGGCGGGGCGCCCCTATCGACCCCAATTCCCTCACAGTTAAGCACACGCCCCTCGGGAGGAATGACAAGATGGTCTGGCGATTTCTGAAACATTTTGGCGCCAATAAAGCGGCCAACATATTGGATGATTTCGCAGGTGCCGTGGTGGCCTTCGACCCTGAAACCGCGAGCCAGACGCAAATCGCCATGATGGAAGAAGAATTGGACCGGCTCGGGCTCCGGCTGTCCGAGGCGGAGGCGGAGGTGCGCCGCGAACGCGAAGAAACCATTGAGATCGAACACAAATATAACAAGTATCTGGACGCAGCCGGCGTCCTGGAATCGCAGCTGACCGCGGCGCCAGGTCAAGAAGAGGCCGCGCGGATTGAAACCAGCCTTGGCCGCATCGTCACCCGGCTGGAAGAATTGAAGCCAGAGATCGAGCGCGAGAAACGAGAAGACCAGGAAGTGGAAGCCTGGAGCCGCGAGCTGCGCTCCGCTTTTGAAGAACTGGCCGCGAAACTGCGTACGGCCCATAAGGACCTTACATCCGCACGCAGACAAATGGAGATGGCGCAGCTTCAGCGCGACCGCGCACGGGAAGCCAATCGCCGTGCCAAGGAAGCGGCGGGCATGGTCAATTCGATGAATGCCATGAGCGTGGCCCTTGATAAGATGAACCAGGAAACCAACCGCGCCCGCGCGGAAGCCGAAACCCTAAAGCTTAAGGCGGACTTGTTCCGGACCGATCAGCTGGATGACGACCCGCATATCGCCATGGCGTTGTCGAAAGCCAATGCGAACCAGCCATCCGGTGGCGGCTCTCTTTCGGACCGGTTGGCTGCGTTGAAACAGAAGCCGCCGGCCAAACGGCTGACGGCCGCATAAGGAATTTCACGAGGTCCCCGACACGAGGTTCAAAGTCTCCCCACTTTCCCTCGTGCCCCCGGCGGCACTGGCCCCTCCCCCCGAGCCTGGCCAGGCCGCCGGACTCTTTTCCGGCTTCGGCCAAACTCGGCTCGTTCATAAGAGCGGGCTAGGACGTCTCCTGCGGGATCGCGTGATAGTCGCGGTAATAGGCGATCTTCCCGCCCCGCACTTTATAGACGCCCACACCTTCGAACCGCCGTCCGTCCGCATAGACCGCCACCCATTTCGCCCAGGCCGTTTCGTCGTCGCCTTCAATTTGCTGCACGTCGAAATGAATCCCACGTTTGGGCAGCTCTTCCGCCATTTGCGTCATAAAAGCGGTGATGGCTTCTTTGCCGTGGAATGACCCCACCGCTTCGTCTTCCGCCACGGCATCATCCGTGAACAGATCAACAAGGCTCACATAGTCTCTGGAATCTTGCTTGTCCCAAAAAGCTTTGACCGCGTCATAGGCTGCACCTGGCATGGTTTCCTCACATGTTCCATTTAAGAGTAAGTATGGGCTGCTGTTAGAGCAACGACCCTAGCAGATCTCTGGTCCGCGCACGCTCTTCTTTACTGGGTGCGAATTCCGACGCGGCAAAATCTGTCACACCCACATCAGCCAATTCCGCAAGACCGTCCCGCACCTGCGCCTCGTCTCCGGCAATCACCAGATCGCCCGGACCGGAAACACCTTCGCGCTCGAACATGGCCTGATAGGACGGCAAAGACACATAGTTCGACAATTCTTTCGAGGCCAGCGCGCGCACGTCATCCGGTTTGTCCGTCACGCAGATCGGCAGCGTCGCGATGATGCGGGGCAGGGGGCGCCCGGCCGCACTGGCGGCATCGCGGATCGTGGGCACGATATGATCGCGGATGGTGCGCGGGCCCACCCAGGCAAGAGTGGTCCCATCCGCCAGCCGGCCCGCAACGCGCAGCGCTTGTGGACCAAGGGCCGCCACCACCACCGAACATCTCGCGTCCGGCTTTTTGAACAGCGTGGCCGTGCAGGAGATTTCCTCGCCCTGGAAGTCCACAGTGCCGTCTTCCAACAGCGGCACAAGCACCGACAAATATTCCTTCAGATGACGGATGGGTTTGCCGTATTCGAGGCCAAGCGGCGCCAGCATGGATTGGTGGGAAAGGCCAATGCCGAGGGTCAGGCGCCCGCCGATCGTATCATTTGTGGTCAGCGCTTGACCCGCCAGCACCATGGGGTGCCGGGGGTAGGTGGGGATCACCGCCGTGCCAAGCTCTATGCCGGGCGTGGTTTGCCCCGCCAAGGCCAGCACGGTGAGGGCATCAAACCCGCCGGTAATGTGTTCCGCCAGCCAGTAGCTGGCAAACCCGTCCGCCGCCGCCCTGGCCACATCGTCCGCCACCCGGTCGGGCGATGCAAACCGGACCAATCCGGTACCGTTGATACCTATTTTCATGGGACCTCTGAGGTGCTGAGATTTTTAGGGAGCTTACCCTATTCGGCCGCACGAGGGATCGCCGAATTCTGAGACCAACCCAAGGGCGAAACTTTACGTAAAACGTAACTTTTTAGGCGATTTTTATTCATTCGTTGTTCGTATGTAACGCCTATGCTACACTTTAGGTTTGAGGTGGACAAACACTCGGAGTCGCGAAATGGACTCATCATCAGAGCAGAATATGGAGCAGCCTGTTCATGATGCCTCACTCGCTGAGATTCAGGAAGAGACCATTCCTGTCAAAGAATACTTGGCCCGCGAGATGCTCCGGAAGGGTTTGAAGAAAAGGGAATTGGCCGACGAACTGGGGATCCACCGCCAGACACTCTACAACATCTTATCCGGCAACCGGCGCATCAGTTACAAGGTGGCGCTCAAGCTTTCTAAGCGCTTCGAGGAACCCGCCGACTTCTGGATGAAGGAAAATGTACGGGTCGCCAGTGGCCCATTAGAGCCAACAAGTGAGCCGAGAAAAGATAATGCCGCGCAGACGCTCGAGCTTGCCTCGTCGAAACCCATATCAACGTCTCCCCAGATCTTGGTGGATTTTGAGATCGAGGAGGTAATAGAAAAAGGCCTTATTCATATCGACCCTTTTGATCCCTCGAACGTCAAGTCAGCCTCTATGGATCTGACGGTTGGGCTTCTGACCCAAAAGCCATTCGATGGTGACGATGACCATAAACAAAGTACGGGAAACACCGTCTCACTTAAATCCCAAGAGTCGATCAATATCGTCGTGAAAGAACGCGTGCGGTTTGGAAAGGACTATTTGGCCCGTGTCGGCCAAATCACTCACAATGCGGCCCGTGGATTGCTCGTGATGCACGGCATCCAAATTGATCCAGGCTATGCGGGCTCATTACACATTCGGGCGGTCAATTTGACCCCGGAAAAGATCTCGATTTCGGTTGGGGACCCCATTCTAAGCCTTGAGATTGTTCGTCTCAGCAAGACCCCTCGAGAAGCATTTCAGAACCATGAACTGGACAGTATTGAAGGACTTGCCCACAGGATCGAAGAAGCACTGCGTGGTCTTTTTGATGTGACCAAGGGCCCGGACAATACCCTCGCCGCGAGTTGGCCCGAAGCAGAAATCTATACCGATGGCGGAACCAAGATCCAGGCTTTGGATAAGGCGATAAAGACCGTGTGCCGTGAACTTGAAGGCCTCAAAAAGGATTCGCCGTACATTACAGACGTTATCCGCGCGGAGGTCGCCAAGCGGGCTGGCGAGCTGGTAATAACTGAAGACGATGTTTACACGCTGGCTCGCAAAGCTGGCGTACATATTGGACCGAAACTCGACATCGCGATTGCACCTTATACGCAGAACGAAGCCGAATGGCAGCCGCTTGGGCCTACCTGCCGGCGGCTTGGCCTCAATCTCAACCGAGTGATCCTCGCTTATCTTGGCCGGGAGTCTTGGGCGAATGTCCGAACGTAGTCCCAGGCCACCCATAGCCGGGATATTTCTACATTTTTAAAAGTTACGTCACATGTTGACAATGTGACTTTTTTTGTTGCACCCAGTTCCTGAGTCGGCTACCCTATAAGTAAGGAGGCTTGACGGCGTACGCGGCCATGCCGGGGCGCCAATCGGGGACCACCAACAAAACCAAAAATAGCGGATCATCGAAAAGATAGCCTCTCCAGATTCTGAAGTGCGTGTCACAACTGGAGGCTCGTCATGGTCACACTTCTGATGGCTTTACTTCTTGCACTGGTCGCGGCGCTGGTTTTTGCCGTCGCCCCACAACAAGCATTGGATGCCGCGTATGCGGTCGGCGCTTTCTTTGAACCAATCGCATTCGAAACAATGTCCTTTCTCACATCAATGCCAGATTGGCCGTGGCCAATAATCCTTACAGCCACGTCGACAATCGCAGCGGTCCTTACGCTTCTGCTGGAACTCGTCCGCTTCATGCGGTAGCAGAGCTGACCTCAAGCATGTCGCCACCGCCAACACGCCAGCCGCAAATTGCAAAATTGCATCGCCATGGCAGAGATGTTGAAGCGGTCACAGCCGAATAACAGCGCGCTGCGCGTTTAGGCTTTGGTGTCCAACACGGATCACCCCTACCATGCGGGCCAAAACACAATCAAAAAAGGAAGCTGCCCTATGAGTTACGGCCTGATGATCCCCGCCGATTTTTTCACCACCCCGCAATTGATCGAAATTGCTCAGCAGGCAGAAAAATGTGGCTTTGACAATCTTTGGACATCGGAAATGTTCGGGCGCGATCCCTTCATCACCTGCGCCACGCTTATCCAGGCCACCAGCACCATTCATGTGGGCACCGCAATCACCAATGTTTATGCGCGCGACGAACGCGCCATCAAGGCCGCCGCCTATTCCTTGTCGGACGTGTCCGGCAACCGCTTTGAGCTGGGCTTGGGCGTGTCCAACAAGATGGGCAATGACCAGCGCGGCTTGCCTTGGCTGCCGCCGGTCAAGAAAATGAATGCTTTCCTAGACCGTTATGAAAGCACCGACATCATGTTCGAGAACAATGCCGTCGTGCCCAAATATCTCGCCGCCCATGGCCCCAAACTGATGGAGCTTGCAGGCAAACGCCTTGACGGCGCCTATATTTACATGATGCCGGTGGCCTATTCACGCCAATCCAAGGACCGCATCGGCACGAAGAAACTGCATTTGATGCAGCCGACGGTTTTCGAAACCGACCCGGCCCTGGCCCGCGAACATGCGCGCCGCGCCGTGTCCATCTATATGCCGCTGGAAAATTATCACCGGGCCTGGCGCGAAGGCGGCTTTGCCGATGAGGATTTCGCCGATGGCGGCAGCGACAGTTTTATTGACGATCTGATTGCCTGGGGCGATCAAGACAAGATCCTGGAACGCTACGCCCTGCAGCGGAAAAACGGCGTGGACCAGATCATCATCGGCACGGCCAATTTGAACCTGGCCGATCCGGATACGTGGCAGAAGCTTGGGTCATTAATTAAGGGCTGAATGTCGCCCGCCATCAAGAGTAATTTCAAAAAGGTCTGACCCTTTTGAAATTAGGTGGGTGTCATGACCTATATTTTTTCGATCGTAAACGTCGGAATTTGGCGCGGCGCGGCGGTTTTGACGTAACCCGCGAACTGTTCATTTTGTTCGGCCATCTGTGCAACGCGTTTGGCCGCATCCGCCTCCAGCGCTTCAACGATCCGGCCACGGAAGGTTTCTTCCGCAAGCTCAACCGTAATCTCCGGATTGGCGCGCACATTGTGGACCCATGTGGGATGCTTCTGCGCACCCGCATTGGATCCGAACACGCGGCGCGTACCGTCGTCTTCGACGATCAGAACCAGCGGCACTTCCAGCAGGCGCCCGGTCTTCGCGCCGATTGTGTGCAGAATGACCACGGGCAGGCCGCCAAATTGAGCCACTTTGCCATTATTGGCGCGGAATTCAGCGATGACTTGAGCGTTGAGCGTTTTCCAATCCATGGGCATGTCCTTTAAATCTTTTTGAAAATGCATAGCGCGGATCGCATGGCCATGCCAATTCCAAACTGAACGCCCGCTAGATTTCGTGCTTAAGCGAGGTCGACGCCGCGATAATGATCCTCTGCGGCTTTTCTCAAATACGATGTGTATTTCGGCCCGGTCCCAAAATAGGCTTGATAGCGCACTTTGCCCACTTCGCGTCCGGCCACGTTTGAATTGTAACCGGTGAACCAGCCCTGGCTTCGGCGCAGCAACAGCCCGTCATAGGTCTTCTTGACCACATCCTGCCATTCCTGCTCCGCATCTGCGTCCGCTTCAATCCGCGTCACGCCGTTTTCGATGGCGTGGCTCACAAGGCCGGTAACCCAATTGACGCCGTTTTCAATGGCGCGGGGATAGTTGGTGGAACCGGAAGCGCTTTGCGGGCCGGCCACCATCAACATGTTCGGGAAGCCACGGGTGAGGATACCCAAATAGGTGCTGGGCCCATCGCGCCATTTGTCCGCCAGCAGATCGCCATTGGTGCCGCGAATGGTCAACCGGTCGAAGGCGCCGGTCACCGCATCGAACCCCGTGGCATAGACGATCACGTCTAGATCGAAATGGCCTTCGGACGTTTGAATGCCGGTGGGCGTGATGCGCTCGATCGGCGTTTCCGTTATGTCGACGAGCGTTACATTATCTCTGTTGTACACTTCGAAGTAACGCGTTTCGAGCGGCAAGCGCTGCGTGCCGAAGCCATGGTCTTTCGGGATAAGTTTTTCCGCCACCTCGGGGTCGTGAACGCGCTGGCGAATGCGGTTTGCAACATAGTCGGAGATTTCCCGGTTGGCTTCTTCATCGATGAAGATTTCGCGGAAATTCCCTGCAAGCAGCGCGAACCCCGGCGTGTCGTAAAGCTTGTCCCACAAAGCGATCCGTTCTTCCTTCGTCACATTCCAGAAGCCCCGCCGGTCAGGCACATGCTCGAAGCCGCCCGGCGATTTCGCGCAATTGGCAAAAATCTCGTCGTACCGGCTGCGTATATCCGCCATTTCCTCTTTTGAGATTGGCGCATTATTGAGCGGCGTGCTCCAATTCGGACGGCGCTGGAAAACCGTCAGCTCACTGACTTTATCCGCAATCTCGGCAATGACTTGAATGCCCGTGGCGCCGGTGCCGACCACACCCACGCGCTTGCCCTCCAGAGAAACCGGTTCCTTCGGCCACCAATACGTATGAAACGCCTCACCTTCGAAATCATCCATGCCCTTCAAACGTGGCGGCGTCGGCACGGACAGAACACCGATGCCAGTGATCACGAAACGGGATCTATACGTCTCACCATTTTCAAGATCGATCTGCCACTGGCGCGCATCTTCATCCCAGGTCATGGCCTGGACGCGTGCGTTAAACCGCATATGGCGCCGAAGGCTGAACTTGTCAGCCACATAGTTCAGATATCGGAGGTTTTCCGGCTGGGGCGAAAAACGTTCCGTCCAATGCCATTCGTCCAGCACTTCTTGCGAGAAGGAATAGCCATAGGTGTAGCTTTCGGAATCGAAGCGTGCCCCGGGGTAGCGGTTGCGATACCACGTGCCGCCCAGATCTTCGTCGCCTTCCAGCACAATGGCATTCACGCCCAGATCGGTCAGCCGCTTGATTTGATAAATGCCGGCGACGCCCGCCCCGACGACAATGACCTCAAATTCCTGCGTGTCCGCCATAATGATACTCATTCCTTAGACCAATTGGCCTTAGACCAATCGGTGTTTCCGCCGTTACCCCAGCTCTAGAACACCCTCAATGGCTTCATCAAGGGTCGCGTCGGGATTGGCCTGCTGATAGGCACCATGCATCCACAGATTGGCAAGCCCGTAGACAGCCGCCCACAAAGACGCCGCCAGGAGTTTTGCTTCCATGTGAGGCTTCCATCCTTTGGCCTGCGCGTGCTTTACGAAGCGGTTAAAGCCTTCGGTCGCGGCGCGGGATTCGCGCCGCAGCGCCTCGTTATTGTGGCGCAATGTGCTGGTGCGGATGATCAGGGAAAACAGGCCCGGATGTTCAAGCGCGCAATGGACATACGCCCGGGCCGTGGCAATCAGAGGCGCCTTCGGATCGTCTGTGTCGCGCACCTGCGCCATGGCGCCGGACACCGCCTCGGACACGATTCTGTATCCCACCGCCGCCACTTCCGCCTTGAGGTCATCCAGATTGTCGAAATGCCGGGCGGGCGCCCCGTGGGAAACCCCAGCGCCGCGCGCCACGGCCCGCAATGTGAGTGCCTCGATGCCTTCTCGCTCCAGAATCTCTAAGGCCACCGACACAAGCCGGGCGCGCAGGCCATCTCCCCCCATCGAAGAAGGTTTTGTAACAAGGATTGCTTCCATGTTGACACTGTCTACAGAGTTGAGTAGACAGTGTCAACAACGTTGGAACCCAAGGCAAAAGGAAAGTTCGTCCATGGGAGAACATGTTCGCGAGATTGTGCTGGAACGGCCAATCCCCAGCTACCGCAAACCTGCGCGGCCCTATTACCTGGAGCAGAACGCAACCGTCCCGCCCGCCGAAGATTTGGACCTGGAGACACTGGATCTGGTGGATGTGGAAGTCTGGCGGCAGGACAAAATGTGGGACCGTTTCGCCCGCCTGCGCCGGGAAGACCCGCTGCATTGGACGCCCGAAAGCGTGACGGGCCCCTATTGGTCCGTGACACGCTACCAAGATGTGATGGCGATCGATACGGATCACACCCGTTTTTCGTCGGATGGCAAATATGGCGGCATCGTCCTGGGTCCGCCGGCGGATGGGTTTGATGCCACCAGCTTCATCACCTCCGACGAGCCGGTGCATTCCGAGCAGCGCAAGACGGTGCAACCCGGCGTCGCGCCAAACATGTTGCAAGCCTATGAGCCATTGATCCGTGAACGGACGCAACGCGTGCTCGACAATCTGCCGGTGGGCGTGCCGTTTGACTGGGTAGACGCGGTTTCGATCGAACTTACCGCCATGATGCTGGCTACATTGCTGCACTACCCGCAGGAAAACCGCCGCCAGCTGACCCGCTGGTCCGACGTGACCACCAACCCCTTCGACAAAGATATCTGCCCCGGTGGGCGCGAGCAGTGGCTTCAGGAAATGGGTAATTGCCTCAAAACCTTCTCTGCCATTTTCGAAGAACGCAAAACGGCCGAGCCCGGCAATGATCTGCTGAGCCTGCTGGCCCATGGCCCCGCCACGCGCAACCTCGACACCCAAGGCCTGCTGGGCAACACGCTGCTGCTGATCGTGGGCGGCAACGACACCACGCGCAACACCATGTCGGGCGGCCTTTATGCATTGAACAAATATCCCGGCGAATACGCCAAGCTGAAGGCAAACCCGGATCTCATTCCCAACATGGTATCGGAAATGATCCGCTGGCAGACGCCGCTGGCCTATATGCGCCGCACCGCCCTGGAAGATGTGCCCTTGCATGGCAAGACCATCAAGAAGGGCGACCAGATCGCCATGTGGTACATTTCCGCCAACCGCGACGAAACCTTCTGGGAAGAAGACCCCAACCGGCTCATCATCGACCGCAAACAAGCCCGCAATCACATGTCGTTCGGCTTCGGTATTCACCGTTGCGTGGGCAACCGTATTGCCGAATTGCAATTGCGGATTTTGTGGGAAGAGCTGTTGCAGCGCTTCGACCATGTGGAAGTGGTGGACCAGCCGAACTTCGTCGCTAGTTCCTTCGTGCACGGATATACGTGGCTGCCGGTCATCTGCCATCCGAAGGGATGACGGTTAAGTCGGAAGAGAATCTATCAGCCGTCATCACGAGGAGCGCTTGCGCGACGACGTGATCCAGAGCAGCTTGCTCAGCGTGAGTGGCCCTGGATCGCCGCGCTGGCTAGGCACCAATCAAGAAACTTTTGCACAACCTGGCCGATACGTAGCAGATCTGCATGACGCTACGTAATTTGCAACGCTGAAGGGGTTGGCGGGGCCGCTTCGGAATGAGAAAATACGCCCAACCAGACACCACTTTGGCGCGGCGACACACGTCGCAGGAAAGGCACAGTCTCATGTCCACACAGCTGAAAAATTGGCCCGAACAGGAAACCCGCGGCACCCGCATTCCCGGATACCGCTATACGTCGCGGGAGTTTTTCGAGAAAGAATGGGAAGGCATGTGGACGAAGGTCTGGCTGTTGCTGGGCCGGGAATCCGAACTGCCTAATCCCGGCGATTGGCAGATGGAAGAGGTGGGCCCGGAAGAAATTCTGATGGTGCGCCAGACCGACGGCAGCGTGAAGGCGTTCTACAATGTATGCCAGCACCGCGGAAACCCGCTGGTGGACGAGAAGAAAGGCCATGTGCTTCGGAACTTTGTCTGCAAGTATCATTCCTGGTCCTTCATGCTGGACGGGGCGCTGAAATTTGCTCCGGACAAGGAAGATTTTCCGGAAGGCAATCCGTGCGGCAAAGTGCGCTTGGAAGAATTGCGCTGTGAAACCTTCGCCGGCTTTATCTGGGTCAATATGGACCCCCATTGCGGCAGCCTGAGACAATTCCTCGGCCCCATCTGGGACGAATGGGAAGCCCGCGAAGTGCACACTTGGACACGCACCATGGCCAACACCATGTGGCTGCCTTGCAATTGGAAAGTGGTGCTGGACAATTTCAATGAAAGCTATCACGTGCCCACGGTGCACATGCAGGCAACGCCCGAAACCGACCGCACCAAAGTAAGCGCGAACATCAACACCTATTACAAGGAAACGCGCTTCGACCTGTCCGACGAAGGCCATAACCGCATGGTGATGAAGGGCGGCTATGGCAATGGCCAAACCGACCGGGACGGCAACATCACGGAACCCCATGCAAGCCTATTGCGCTATTGGGACATTGACCCGGCCGACTTCAAGGGCCGCCCGGAAGCCACCCGCCAGGCGCTGCAAGAAGCGAAACGCAGGCTAGGCCCCGGCCGAGGATACACCCATTATGCCAATGTACCGGACGACCAGCTGACGGATGCGTTCCACTACACCCTGTTTCCGAACTTTGCGGTTTCTCTGTGGTCGGACGGTTTTCATTTCTTACGCGCCCGGCCCCATTACAATGACCCGGAACAATGCCTGTTCGACAATTGGTGGTATGCAAGCCCGGCATCTTTGAACGAAACCTTTGTTCAGCCTTCCGCCAATATGGGCGAGACGACGCCCGGCATGGACGATGTGGACGTCAACCTGATGACCTATCCCGAAGGGTTTATCGGCCCGGCCATTGACGAAGACGTGGATGTGTTCGTCACCCAGCAACGGGGCTTCCGCTCGCGCGGCTTTAAGGGCGTCTATCTTTCCGGCCAGGAAAAACGCATCCGCCGCTATCACGAGCTGATCGACGATCACATCGAAGCCAATACCGGCGCCATCTTCGAGGATTGAGGCAAGAGCGCAGCAGGTGGGGGTACCGATAAATGAGTGCCCTGTCATTGGAAGCCGAATGTGGTATGCCGTCGGCTGACAAAAGGAACCGATGTGACCGACCACACCCTTTTCCACACGCTCAGCAAACTCACCGCCAAGCCCGCCCTGTTCGACGCTTTCGATACGGGCGCGCTGTGGACCGACCCCCATGTGGCAGAAGAGATGCTGAAGTGCCATTTGGACGACACCAACGCGCTCGCCTCCCGCCCGGCCGGGGAGATTGACGCCATGGTACAATGGCTTGACCGGCACCTGGGCCTTAAGGGCAAATCGCTGACGGACCTTGGCTGCGGCCCGGGCCTTTACGCAGCCCGGTTCCAGAAGGCGGGGGCGCGGGTCATCGGGATCGACCAGTCCGAACGGTCCGTCACCTATGCCAAGGCACAGAATATTCCCGATACGGAATTTCGCGTGGGCAACTACAACGCAGGCGCCGTGCCGCCCTCAGACATTGTGACCCTGATCTATGGCGATGTGTGTGCCATGCCCCCCGGGCACCGGGCATCGCTGTTCAAGCGCGTGCACGCCGCGCTGCCGGCCGGCGGCGTATTCGTGCTGGATGCCTCCGCGGCGTCCTGCTTCGACGGGTTCTCGGAAACGGTGGTCGTCGAGCCGGACATGGATGGCGGCTTTTGGGCGCCAGCACCTTACGTGGGCTTGAAAGCCACATTCCTCTATCCCGGCGCCAAGGCGGTTCTGGACCGCTATTTGATTGTCGAGCGGGAACGCCACCGCTGGGTTCATAATTGGCTTCAATACATGACGCCCGAACAGCTCTCCCAAGAGCTTGCGGAGGCGGGGTTTAACGCGGGCGATGCGTTCGACGTGCTCACCGGCGCGCCGTGGCGCGACGACCAGGAGATGTTCTGCCTGCTGGCGGCGAAGGCCTAACCCGCTATCTCACATAAGACTTGATGATCATGAGGACGCCGAGGGCACCCAGCAAAATGATGAAGCCATAGGCAAACACACCGGGTTCCGCTTGCGGTGCCGCGGGCATGAACAACCGGAAAAGCCCGCCCGCCACCAAGAGCCAACCGACCACGGTGATACTGAGCGTCCAGAGAGGACGCCACCGGCTGTGAAAGCGGATGATCGCCATGCCGGCCACGAACAGGATCATGCCATTCAGATAGGTGAGCGCCGGCAGGTTCTCTGACCAGATCCCGAAATTGATCCATTCAGAAAGGGTGACCACGATCAATGTGGGCCCCAGCACGGCACCGATATTTCGCGACAGGTGATCGTCGGTCATGGCGCCAATGATCAGTCCCGAAAATTCACATATTGCAGCGGCTGGCCGAGGCCCATGTCCTTCACATGCTGGATGACCGCTTGCAGATCATCGCGCTTCTTGCCCGTGACGCGCAGCTCGTCACCCTGGATCGCCACCTGCACCTTCATCTTTGAGCCTTTGATGTCCTTGACGATCTTCTTGCCCAATTCCTTATCGATGCCCTGACGGATGTTGACGGTCTGACGCACGGCCTGGCCGGCGGCCGGTTCCGGCGTTTGATAATCCAGCACGCCATGGTCGATGTTGCGCTTCGCCAAATGGCCCTGCAGCACCTCGTGCATCTGTTTCAATTTCAGATCGTCATCCGCATCGATGGTGAGCACACCTTCCTTATGTTCGATCTTGGAATTGGAGCCTTTGAAGTCATAACGCTGGCCGATTTCGCGCATCACATTGTTGATGGCGTTATCCACTTCGGCGAGGTCGGTTTTGGAGACGATATCGAATGAAGGCATGGGGTGTTCCTTTTTTCTCTACCTAATAGGGCGCCACGCTTTAGGCAAGCCCCTGCCCACCTTCATGGCGAACGTGCCAGCACGCGAGGTGAACGCCATGGCGTCCTAAGCCTCTGATTAAGCTCCTTTGTTTAGACTTATTTACAGAGTCTTAGGGAGAGATGTGGTCGCATATAAGGTGGCGGCGTTTACGATACGCCGCGGCCAGACCGGCGACAGAGACCGAGCTTGAGAAGTAGAAATCCATGGCGTTAGCGGAAACACTCACGAACTGGGTTGAGACCCAGGCCCAAGGGGGCGTTGAGCTTGACCCCGATGGGGGCATCCAGTTGTTCGTGGCGGACGAGATGGCCGTTGATATCGGCCCGGCGGATAAGCCGGGGACCTTCGCCATGAGCGCTGCCGTGGGGGTGCTTCCCGAAAAGGATCGCGTTGCCGTCATGCAGGAACTTCTCATCGCGAATCTTGAGGGGATGGGCACAGGCGGTGCCAGCCTCTCGATTGATCGTTCGCGCGATGAAATTGTGCTCTGCCGCGTTTATCACACCGATGATCTGACCCCTGACGTTTTTGACGAAGAGTTTAGTGCCTTCGTCAATGCGCTGCGGTTTTGGCGCGATCGCCACAAGGCGGGCAAACTTGGCACAGCGCCGACGGACGCGGACATGGAAGATCTTGAATCATTATCGCCGCTGAATGCGAAAGGCCTGGTTCGCGTTTAACGAGGCCAGCGCGTTTAAGAGAATGGAAAGCAGAGGAAACTAATGCCTGAGTGGGTTCAGCTTAACCGAAGTCAATTGATGCCGGCGGGCGCCGACCAGTCCTCCACCACCAAGGTGGAAGACGAAAAGCCTCTCGTCGAATTCAGGCAATCCAAAACCGGCGACAGGATCGAGTTGCGGACGCAGGCCCGTATCGACCGCAAACGCGGCGGTTTATTGGGGATTGGCCATGCGCTTTGGCGCAATTTGAAATTAGGCCTGGGAATAGACAGCAAAAACACTCAGCGTGAGCAGGCGGAACATCGTTTTGATAAAAGCGTGAATACGCTTGTAGAGGACCTTGCTCAAGGTATCGTCACAAAACGCGACTTCATTGATAAGCTCGATGAAATCCGCTCAGCTGCCGCAACGCTTACAGAAACAAGTCCTGACTCTTCCGGGCAAGACGCCAGTCAAAAATATTTTGCTGACAGGTTTGGTAAAAATCTCTCCCTATGTTTGCTCGCGATCGGAAATCAAAACCCCCTTATGTGCCTGCGGGTCATTGATACTTTAAAGCTGCGCTCTGACGACATGAAAATGGAAGATTATACTTCAAAGTTCATTCAGAATGCCGCCTTCGAGACGACAATTGACACCAAAGAAATGCGTGCGGATCGTAATACCGCATTCAAAACCTATACGGACACAATCGACTCGGTTTTGGCTGAAACAACAAGCATCATGGTACAAGCGTTGGGTCCGCGGCCAGCCGCACAGCCCGCAAACCCGTCCGCACAAGGACTTCCTCAAGACGCGCAGGACCCAGGGTTACCCAAGGCGGCCGACCGATCGCGGTGACATACCCGTTCATCAACAGTTGATTTGAAGCTAGGTTGCGGCCACCGCGCATCAACGCTTCCCCACTCGGCCTTTAGAGCCCGGAGGGACGCGGCGCCCCTCTCTTCAAAACGCCTGTATCGACTTGATCTCACCACTTCGGCATGAGACGCTTATAGGTTGAATCCTAGCGATCTACACAAACTTTGATAAACTTAGAGAATGGACCCCGAAGCCCAGGCCAGACTGAAGATAGACGAATTGCTCGAAGCGGCTGGTTGGCTCTTGCAGGACCGGCCTGATTTCGATCGTACTGCGGCTTTGGGTGTCGCTGTTCGCGAATTCGCTCTCGGTCAAGATCAAGCCGACTATCTGCTTTTCGTAGAGGGCAAAGCCGCTGGCGTTATCGAGGCCAAAAAGGCGGGCATCACCCTCTCAGGTGTCGCCGAGCAATCCGATAAATATATGACGCGCCTGCCCGAGCATCTCGCCAAATGGCAGGAATCACTCGTCTTCGATTACGAGAGCACGGGCGAAGAAACCTTGTTCAAGGACATGCGCGATCCACATCCACGCTCGCGCCGCGTTTTCGCCTTTCATCGCCCGGAAACACTGCTCACATGGCTGAAGGCCGACCAATCTCTACGCACAAAGCTCGCCCAAATGCCACCGCTTGACCCGACCGGCTTGCGCGATTGCCAAGTCGACGCCATTGAAGGCTTAGAAAAGTCTCTTGCCGAAGCGCGGCCCCGCGCCTTGATCCAAATGGCAACAGGCGCTGGCAAAACATTTACAGCTTGCTCTTTTTCTTGGCGGCTTCTGAAACATGCTGGCGCAAAACGCATATTGTTTCTGGTCGACCGCTCTAATCTCGGCCGACAAACCCTCAAAGAATTCCAGGAATTTGAACCAACGGGTGCCGGCCATCTGTTTACAGACATTTACATCACCCAGCTTCTGCGATCTGCCGGCCTCGATAAAGATGCGAAGGTCGTCATCACCACCATACAGCGCCTCTATTCGATGCTGCGCGGCGAAGAACTAGATGAAACAGTAGAGGAAAAATCAGGCTTTGAGACATGGGAACAAGAAGACGGCGAAGTCAAACCCGTGCCCTATAACCCAGAAATCCCGATTGAAACTTTTGATGTGATCATCACAGATGAATGCCATCGCTCCATCTATGGTCTCTGGCGGCAGGTCCTTGATTATTTTGATGCCTTTATTGTCGGCCTCACCGCGACCCCAACCAAGCACACGCTGGGGTTTTTCAACCAAAATCTCGTAGCGGAATATCCTTACGACAGATCGGTGGTCGACAAAGTCAATGTGGGTTTTGAAATTTACCGCATTCGTACCCGCGTGGGCGAAAGCGGTGGCGTGATTGATAAGGGCTACCAAGTGCCGGTGCGGGACAAACGCACCCGCACCACCCGCTATCGCGAATTGGACGACGATCTTAACTACGCAGCACGGGAACTTGACCGATCCGTCACCGCAAAAAACCAGATCCGCACCGTTCTTGAAGCCTATCGTGCCAGTCTGTTTACAGATCTTTTTCCGGGCCGCACCGGCGAGTGGGTGCCCAAAACACTGATCTTCGCAAAAGATGATAACCATGCGGAGGAAATTGTCACCTCCGTGCGAGAGGTCTTCGGCAAAGGAAATGAGTTTGCAAAGAAGATCACCTATAAAACCAGCGAAGATCCTCAAGCGCTGATCAAGGCATTCCGTGTGGATGCCATGCCCCGCATCGCTGTCACGGTTGATATGATCGCCACAGGCACAGACATTAAGCCCGTCGAAGTTGTTATCTTTATGCGGGATGTGAAATCCGAAGGCTATTTCGAACAAATGAAAGGGCGGGGTGTGCGCACCATTCGCGATGCGGATTTGGCGCAAGTGACACCCGACGCCAAAACCAAAACCCGTTTCGTGTTGATTGATGCTGTGGGCGTGACGGAAAGCGCCAAGTCTGCTTCTCAACCCCTAGAGCGCAAACACTACACAGGTTTTGACAAGCTGCTCGAACAAATCGCCCAAGGCAGGCGGGATGAAGATGCCATATCGTCATTGGCCGGGCGCCTTGCGGCCCTGGATAACAAATTGGACCGCGAAGATCACACCCGCATTACCGAGGCCACAGGCGGCAAAACCTTGCGTGACCTCGCCAACAGCCTGCTCGATTCCATCGATCCAGACCAAATTGAGGCGAAAGTCGGCCCTGTCGCATCCGAGACTGCACGGAAGGAAGCGGCAGAACGCCTCCAGGAAGAGGCGTGCAAACCCTTTAACAACCCCGCCACCCGACGCTTGTTGATCGACTTGAAAACCAAAGCCGATATTGTGATTGACGAAATCACCACCGATGAAGTTCTCAATGCCAGCTTTGATTTGCGCGAAGCCGAAAAACGCATCACCAGCTTCAAAACCTTCATGGATGAAAATAAGGATGAGCTGACAGCCCTGCAGATTCTCTACAATCAACCAGTTGGTCGGCAACGATTGACCTACGCCCAATTGAAAGAGCTGGCAGCCCGCTTGTCCGACCCGCCCCATTTCTTGACCACAGCAGATGTGTGGCAAGCCTATCGACGGCTGGAAGAAGCCAAAGTGCGCGGGGTGCCCGCCGACAAACTACTGACGGAAATTGTCGCTTTGGTGCGATTCACCCTGGGGCAAATTGACCTGCTGGAGCCAATTTCCCTTCAAGTGGAACGCCGATTCAATTTATGGATTGGACGACAGAAAAAAGCAGGTGTGGCCTACACACCGGAACAGATGGAATGGCTCATGCTCATCCGGGATCATATAGCCGCCAATGCGGAAATCGCAGCTGGGGACCTCATGCAAAACCCCGCCTTTGCGGATCGCGGCGGCGTGGTCAAAGCGCGCGAATTGTTCGGGACGAGCCTAACAAACCTGCTGGATGACCTCACCAAGGCACTGGTCGCGTGAGTGAGGCAAGCACGACACTTCCCATTGAGTTTTCTGAATCAGTAGTTTCACAAGAAACCACACCCGTCGGCTGGACTACAGCCAATTTAGGAGAAGTCGGCGTTTGGACTGGTGGCGGCACACCGAGCAAACGTAACGACGCCTTCTGGATCAACGGCAAAATCCCATGGATCTCCCCGAAAGACATGAAGTCCTTTGAGATCTCACGCAGTCAAGATTTTATAACTGGCGAGGCGATTGAAAAATCATCGGCCAAGCTAATCAAGGCAAGTTCCGTTTTGATGGTAACGAGATCGGGAATCTTGCAACACACCTTTCCTGTAGGAGTGAATAGTATCGAGGTCGCGGTCAATCAGGATTTAAAGGCAATCACTCCTCACACCGGCATAAATGAGAAGTACGTTGCGTGGTACCTAGTTGCCAACAACAATAAAATACTCGCCAACTGTTCTAAAGACGGCACTACCGTACAGAGCGTCGACACAGATCAGCTTAAGTCTCTTCAAATACCAATAGCTCCGCATAAAGAACAAAATCGCATCGTTTCGAAGATCGACGAACTCTTCAGCGACATCGAAGCCGGAGAGCGGGCATTGGCGCGGGCGCGGGTTGCGTTGGAACGCTATCGCAAATCTGTCTTGAAAGCAGCTGTAATCGGCGAACTCACCAAAGACTGGCGTGAGGCAAACAAAAACAAGCTGGAACCCGCCGACAAATTGCTCGAACGCATTCTTGCTGCCCGCCGCACCGCTTGGGAAGAAGCCGAACTGGCCAAAATGAAAGCCAAAGGCAAAACACCCAAAGACGATAAATGGAAGAAGAAATACAAGCCACCCGAAGATCCTGTATTTAGCTTTCTCAGGATCGTTCCGAATGAATGGGCAGCCGGACGAATTGACCTATTCGGAGAGGTCCAACTCGGTCGTCAACGAGCACCAAAACACCACACTGGTGATCACATGCGTCCCTACCTTCGTGTTGCAAATGTCTTTGAAGAGAGAATTGACACGAGCGATGTGAAAGAAATGAACTTCACTCCTAAAGAGTATGAAAACTATAAACTCCATAGAGGTGACATTTTGTTGAACGAAGGGCAAAGCGCTGAATTGGTTGGACGCCCAGCGATCTACAATGATGAGGTACCTGGCGCCTGTTTTACCAACACGCTCGTCCGCTACAGAGTATTTGAAAATCTGACCGTCGACTTCGCAATGCTCCTGTTTCGGCATTTTATGCACTCGGGTCATTTTACAAAAATCGCAAGAATTACCACAAACATCGCACACCTTGGTACAGACAGATTCGCCTCCATGAAGATTCCATGTCCATCAGCACCTGAACAGTTAGAAATTGTTTCGCGGGCAACTGAAGCATTTAGCAAAACCAATCACATCGAAGCAGCACTCGATAAACAAGAACGCAAGTCCAAGGCGCTTCGTCAATCCATTTTGAAATCGGCCTTTGAAGGACGCCTCGTTCCCCAAGACATCAGTGATGAACCAGCCAGCGTTCTTCTAGAACGTCTAAAACAGAACGCAAAACCCATTACAAAGAACAAGAAGAAAAGAAAGAACACCAAGTGACCCGACACGATGATCTTGTTGCCAAGGTTTGGAACTATGCCCATGTGCTGCGGGACCAAGGTGTGTCTTATGGGGATTATGTAGAGCAGATCACCTATCTGCTGTTCCTAAAAATGGATCAGGAGCGAGATGAATATCTCGGCGAACCTTCCGAAATTCCAGCAAAGTACCGATGGGCCGAATTGGCAGCCCTGGACGGGGAAGAGCTGGAAGCCACCTATCGCAAAGCGCTTGAAACACTCGCAAAATCTGGCGGACTAATCGGCACACTGTTTAAGGGCGCGCAGAACAAATTGTCCGACCCGGCAAAACTGAAACGCGTTGTCTCTCTCATCGACAAAGAAACATGGATTGGCCTGGATGTGGACACGAAAGGCGAAATCTATGAGGGGCTGTTGGAACGCAATGCGTCGGAGGTGAAGTCCGGCGCTGGGCAATATTTCACACCACGCCCGATCATCGACGCGGCGGTGCGCTGCATCGACCCGAAAATTAGCGAAACAGTGCATGACCCTGCCTGCGGTACGGGCGGCTTTTTGTTGGCGGCTTATGAACACATGAAACCGCAGGTGCAGGCCGACCGCAGCTTGGTCAAACAACTGCGCGAGGAAACCTTTACCGGCGCCGATATCGTGCCGGAAGTGGTGCGCCTTGCCGCCATGAACCTGTACCTTCACGGCATCGGTAATGGCGCGAGCCCCATTGAGCGGCGGGATGCGTTGTCCGAAGCCTATGGCCGCTATGACCTGATCCTCACCAATCCGCCGTTCGGCAAGAAGTCGAGCTACAAGGTCATCGGCGAAGGCGGCGAAGTGACGACCGAGCAAGAGACCTATGAGCGCGACGATTTCAAATACACAACGTCGAACAAGCAACTTAACTTTTTGCAGCACATCATGACCATTCTAAATGTGAATGGCCGGGCAGCCGTGGTGCTGCCCGACAATGTGTTGTTCGAAGCAGGGAACGCGGGCGAGGGCATTCGCAAGCGCTTGCTGCAGCAATTTGACTTTCACACCTTGCTGCGGCTGCCCACCGGCATTTTTTACAAACAGGGCGTCAAAGCGAATGTCTTGTTTTTCGACAAACGCCTGGCCAGCGAAACGCCGTGGACAAAAGCCTTGTGGATTTATGATTTCCGTACGAATAAACGATTCACGCTGAAAAAGAACACTCTGGGCAAAGCGGATATGGAAGATTTCGTGACCTGCTATCAGCCTGGCAATATCGGGAAGCGCAAAGAGACGGAACGGTTTCGGTGTTTTTCTTACGAAAACCTCGTCGCGCGGGACAAAACCAATCTGGATATTTTCTGGCTAAAGGATGATGACCTAGAAGATGTGGACAGCCTGCCACCGCCGGAAGACCTGGCTGCCGAAATCGTGGAAAACCTCCAAGAGGCGCTGGCACACTTCCAAGAGGTGGCGGACGAGCTGGCCTGACCAAACAATGCCGTGGGCCGTTTACACTCAAATGTGATATAAGGTTGGTTTAAGAGGCGAGGCGGCCAGTACCGACTTTGGGGGGCCGCTGTTTGAGATGTGAATAGGTTGGTTGAAGCGCTCTTGTCAGGCGAACGCATGCGTTCAGCTTCGCCTTGACAGGGGTAGTTGATCCCAAAAATTGGATGAACCCCATGCGCCCATGCTCACGCCCATAGATGAGGCGAAGCGGGCACCACCGATTCCCCGGTGACGGGTGCGGATGATTTTTCCAAAGGCGCCAGATTTCCGCCCGCCGAATCGGCCTAAGCTTCGGCCTTCATCTTAGGAAAAGGGGTCTTTGCCATGCCGATCACGCGCCTGCTTGTGCCCACCTATGTGCAAATGCTGACGGCCCTGTCGGCCTGGCTTAATAAGGCGGGCGCGACATTTGCCCCGTCGGAGGCCTTCCTGTCGGAACGGCTGGCGGCGGACATGTTTCCGCTTTCCACACAGGTGCGTTTCGCGTGCTTTCAAGCGCAAGAGGCCATCTACCGCCTTCGAGGGGAGGCGGTGCCGGAAGCGGTCATGGCCATTGCCGTGGAAGGGCAAAATGCGGGCGAGGCGCCGGGCACGCTTGCGGATGCTCAAACGCGGGTGCGGGAAACCTTGGCGTTTCTCGAAACGCTTCCCGGGAATGCGCTTGACGACGGTGGCGGCCGGGCCATCGCCCTTGATCTGCCCACGGGCATGATCTTCGACATGACGGGCGACCAATATGTGCGGGATTGGGCACTGCCGCAGTTTTACTTTCACCTCAATGCGGCCTACGCAATCTTGCGGCAGCAAGGGGTGGCCTTGGGCAAGGCCGATTATGTGCAGCACGCAGTGGCGTATCTGCGGCCCAGCACCATGCCCGGCGGATGACGGCAGTAGTTAAGCGTTCTAGCGACGGATGAGGCCGATCACGAACAGCACGATCACCGCGCCCACTGTGGCGCCGATGATGGAGCCGATAATGCCAAGGCCCGCGGTGATGCCGATCAGGTCGAACACCCAGCCGCCCACAAACGCGCCGACAATGCCCACAACGACATTGCCAACCAGGCCGAAGCCCCCGCCCTTGACGATGTTGCCCGCAAGCCACCCGGCGATGCCGCCAATAAGAAGCCAAACGATCAGACTCATGGCCCTGTTCCTTCCGGTCGGTTGATCCGATGCGGGCGACTTTAGAAAGGCGGGATTAACACCTCATTAACGATGTGCGGGCGATCGGCGGGGCGCAGATGGCAAAGCGGCTCAGCGCGCGTTCGTTGACAAGAACACCAGCACGCCGATTTCCACCAGGTCCGAAAACCCGGGAACGAAAAGCAACGCCAGCGGCAGAGCAACGGTGATGCCGGCACAGAGATAGAGATAGTTCTTAGTGGTCATCGGTCTGTTTCCTCGTTATCGCCGTTACCGGGGGGCCATTTCGAAAATCCAGGTTTCGCCTTCGGCCACGGATTTTTCGATTTCCGCGATAGCACCGGGCGTGGCACCGCCTGCATATTTCTGCGCAAGCTTGGCCGCGACACCGGCGATGACCGCCGGGTCGGTCACGCGGATCAGCCGCCGCTCGTAGCGGATGCCTTCAATGCGCGCGACGGCCAGGCCGTCGCCCGCTTCCGCCTGAAAGGCCCAGTCTTTCCAGAGGCGGCCGAGGAAGGATTTCATGTAGCCCGACGGCACATAGACCTTGCCGCCGCTTTCCATGATGAAAATCCGGCGCGACGCCAGCGGGTCTTCCAACTGCAATTCGATGGTGACGATATCGTCGGTGAAGCGCCAATCGGGCTCCGGGCCTGTGTACAAGTCGCCCGACACCAGCTTGCCGCCGGGAAAGAGAATGGATGGACCATCGGCATTGGCATTTTCCAGGCGCAGCGTCGCGAAGGCCACCGCCGGGATCAGTACCAAAAGGCCCAAGATTTGAAGTATGACACGTATCACCTGTTCGCCCTCCCCTGTTTTGCTGAAGCGTAGCGTTAATGGCGGATGTCGTCGATTGAAAGTTGAGGCGGCGCTACGTCGAAGACACGCGCAAATTCGCCGGTTTCCTGCAAAATCCGAGCGGGCTGGGGCGTAGTGCCGGTGAAGGATTGGGCCGGGCAAGCGCTTTGTGATAATAGGTCAGCGTTATGAGCTATGATGTGGGTCCGGGCGATTTGGTACTGTGCGTGAATGTGGCGCCGAACCACATGACGGGCGAGCCCGTGCCTTTGGTCGCGGGAGAAACCTACCGGGTCTTGGATGTCTTCCCCTTCGCGTGCCCATGCGGCCGGTCCGACGCGCTGCTGGATGTGGGCGTCGACTTCGCCTGGTGCCAGACGCGCTTCCGGCTTCTGCCAAAGCCCCGGGCCGAGTCCAAGCCACGCCGCGTCTCGGCGCCAAAAGAAACCGAAAAAGTGTGACGGCCAGCCGGTAGGGGCTGTGTTCCCAAGCCTTACCCGTCGGCCCTGGCGCTCTCAATTTTGATGATCACTTCGTTTTCATCAAGCTCTTCCGTCCTGACGATGACGTCACCGCTGCTGGACATGTCGCTTGTCGCGCCGTTCTCGGCACCGTCCGCGTCGTACAGTCCTGTTTGGTCGACAGACTCCTCTGGCGCGTCTCTTAAAGCGGCCTGTAGAGGATTGAACGCCCCATCAGACCCGCCTGCCGTGACACCACCGGCGGCATGGGGTGGGGCGTATTCATCAAGCTGATCGACCGAGTCCTCTGGCCCGACCGCCAAGTTGCCGCCCGCCACATCGTCCGGCTTCTCTTCGATTACGTTTGGAACGGAGCTTTTAGACCCCAATTTTAAGACATCGTTACTCTCTTTGTCCGAACGGGCGTTATCCACTTCCTCATGGATCTTGTCGAAAGCCTCGGCTTCATTGAATTGCTCCATGAACGCGGCCAAGTTAAACGCCCTCGATTCTCGGAAGTCCTTACCGCCAGGCTTGCCTATATAGAGGTCCATATCGTCCGCTTCATTTACGTCAATGTTATCGACAAAGTCTGCGAACGGCCCTTCCAAATAGTCGTCTCTGATGGCATCAGCTGGATCGAACGTCACCGACGGCCTGAAATCTCTGCCAGAATAATTTGGGCCGAAGTCCGCAAGGCCCCCGCCTATGGCGACATCAGCGCCCTCGCTGCCATCTTCGGAACCACCTGCCGTGACGCCGTGCCCGGCTGAGGGCTGAGCATTTACATCCTCTTCATCGACCGGTTCCAAGACATTGCTAACTGAAGGATCAACTAACACTCCAGTCTCAGAGTACTCTGCCTGCATCGACCCGAAAGATTTTTCCCGCACCAATTGTCCCATTGCAGCCTGTGCATGATGGCGGTTAGGCACGCTCATCAGCGCCGGGTAGTGAAGAAGCAAGAGCGCGATGCGCTGCTCTCTTAATTCCTCCAGTTGCGTATCAATGTCAGTATTGTGGACTTCGCCGAGTATTTTTTGGCGGCGCTTTATCGTACGGGCAAGGTAGTCGTTATCTTCGATCGCTTGCTTGACCTGTTTTCGAAACTCAAAAACCTGCCTTCTCTCATGCTTATCTCGTTCCTTGGGGCCTTTTTTGACCAGCCCCTCATATTTGGCCCAGTCATCTTTAATTTTGAGAGTTCTCTCATTGTGATCGTTTATGACGCTTTCAAAACCGCTTTGACCGGTTGAATCCGCCTGGAACAATATGTGCGGCGTAGCCATCGTCTGTTGGAGCCCTTTGTTTATGCGGGATCCAAAATTGCTTTCACCCCGCCGCTTCGGCATCTCAGACAAACTAACCAGGAGAGGGGGTGGCTGTTGTGTTTTGTACTTGGCGGTCTGCACCGGAGAACAAAATGCTTTCGCCAAATCGAGCGTTTCCAGGCAAAAATCCTCCGCGATTCCATAGGTCTTCCAAACGGCATCGCTGGGCGTGACGCGGCGCTTGCCATCTTCATCTCTGTGCAGATCAAAAAGCGCCGCCACGGCCTTATCCATGTCCTTGGCATTCTTGACCAGCGCATCGTATATGAACCGCCGTTTATCGATGTGCGTTAAATCATCCGGATAGGACAACTTTTCCAACTGACCAAGAAGGCGCTTATTCTCTTGCGCAACATTCTGGATTTGCGCCATCAGGTTCGTGCATTCCTGCTGGAACGTCTGCGCGCCAAAAGCCCCTAACTGGCTTTGAAGTTTCCTTTCTTCAGCGGTGTCAAACAACTTCCCTTCTTGCTCAAGAAGCTCCGTCCAAACAGTGGAAAGGCGCTCTGCACTGGCTCTAATGGTTTCCGGAAGACGCGCGTCGCGTATCACCGCTGCGGTTCTGCTCGGCCAAATTTTCCGGCTTTGTAGTGTTTCGCGGACCTTTTCAGCGTTCGTCTCAGACATGCCACCGTTAATGTAGGTTTTTTCCTGGCGGCTTTTTACATTGATTGATTGATTGTCTCGGTTTCCGTTGTTTGCCGTTTCTATAAAGCACGTCCGATGCCCTACATTGCGGAGTACGGTTTGCGCGAGCTGCACAGCGTCTTTCTGAATCCCTTCTTTGTTCAGTACGTAAGCCACTTTTCCAAGTTCTTTGGAACGCGTACGCAGATAGTCATCGCAAATAGCCTGGCAGAGATTATCGGTCTCTGCGACCATCACCTTCTCGGTTTTTCTGCCATGCATATAGCGCACGCTCGGTGACCACTGGTGATGCGCGGCTTCAGCCCCCCTGCCCATGTATGTTTCCAGCCGTTCTTGAAGCGTACCAAGATCCTGAATGCGAAGCTCTAGCTTGGCGGCTCTGGCCTCTACCCTTCGGCGAAGTTCACCCTCTTCTAGATCTGCGCCGCCCGGCTCATTACGAATTTCGTTTCGCGCACGTTCCGTCAGCACTTCATCGACGACAAACTCCCCGATCGGCTTATTGAGTTTGTTTTCCTCATGGTCAGGGACTTGATAGTCATAGCCAAAGTTGATGCAACGGGCGATGTCCTCGCGCGCGCCCAAAAACTTCTTACCGCGCAACCAAACGCCGCTGCCGAACATTGTGTTATTGCTCGTGTTCCTGATGCCGTCCTTCGCATAAAGGCCTTTTTCCGCCGTCCAGCGCAATGCAGAGTTCTTGCTGAGACCGCCCTCCTTCGCCTTGCTTTCCAGTTCCTGTTTAATTTGCGAGAAGGTCTTCCCAGTTGTTTGGACACCATCTGTCTTTGCCGGACCAATTCTGAAGGAAAGTTTCATTACAAGGACTCCTGGATACAATTCTGTTTGCGGCGGACACATCGCACGTGGTTAGGAAATCGCTCCCATGATCGGCGAATCCCGTTAGAATTTTCTCTGGATTGATTGCATGACAGTCTCACGCGAACGAATTCGCCGCGATTCGCGGCGCGACGAACGATGAGGCAAGACGGGCCAGCTATTGGTCCAGTGGACCAATCACGCCTTTAGCCGCCCAGGACCCTAAAGCGTTCCGGGCTGTCTCCTTCTTTCCATGCTCACGCGTCGCAAGATTGAGAGGGATTGCAGCGTATCTGCGGCATTTCACCAAACACGCCAAAGAGCAGAATTGGTTCGCTGTACACTGAGTTTTACATTTCCCTTTTGCCAAGCCGAAGGATTGAAAAGGAACTCGGTTCGGCCTAGGGCGAAACTCTCGTCGCAAAATTGATGATTTCCGGCACCCAGATGATGCGTCTAAAGAGGGTCAACCAGCCTCGTCGTAAGCGGGCACATCATCTTTCAATAACCGGTCCACAATTGAAGCCGGAAGAACACGAGCTAATTGGGCCAGCTTCGCCATACGCCAAGGGAAGAAGTATTCTGATTTCCCTTTCTTCATGGCCTTAACGATGTGCGCGGCACCTGCTTCTTCCGAGATTTCGTTGGGGGCGGGCATCCCGTCGTTTGCGGTCGCTTCGGTTGCGACAAAACCCGGGTAAATCGTTATGAATTTGATCCCGAACTCTGCAAACTCTAACCGACATGTATCCAGCAACAGTTTGGCCGCCCCTTTGCCTGCGCAATACGGCCCTTGAAGCGGAACGCCGATCAGTCCAGCCAGCGAATTGGTGTGGACAACACAACCGCTTTTTCGCCGCTTCATATGTTCGAGCGTGGGAAACAAATAATTGACGACGATATCATAGTTGGATCGCATAAACGCTTTGACGTCACCCGCCGACATATGACGCATGTCGAGCGCGGGCGCCCCACCGGCGTTCAAAAGAAGAGTGTCGATTACTCCGAACTTCTCTAGCGTTTTTTCGACCACATCGGCCGCTGCCTCTTCTTGCATCGCATCAGCCGCAAAGAAGCAGGACTCGCCGCCTGCGGCGTTAATCTCCTGACACAGCTCGGCAAGCTTTTCCGAACGCCGCGCGGTCAGCGCCAGCTTTGCTCCTTCGGCACCGAGCTGTTTGGCAACCAATCGTCCCATACCTGAAGACGCGCCAACGATCAGAACCGACCTTCCTGCAAAATTCATATCCAGACAGCCTCCATGCACTGCTCGCACACTCTATTACGATAGTATTGGCTATCTTTTTTCAGATTACAATAGTATTCGCTATATTTTTTTATCAAGCACCCGACGAATCCATGCGAGCTTTGATGGTCCGCTCGGCGAGTATGACGAAAGTAGCTTCACCTCTTTGATCAACGCTCGGAAGCACTGATTTTATGTGGGCAGTTACAACACGAAATTTGCGTGCTCCAGGCGCAGCGTCGCGTAGGTGACCGCCGGGATCAGCATCAACAGGCCGATGATTTGAAGGATTATTCGGATCAATTGTCCGAACTCCCCTTTTTCGCCGGAGAGTAGCCGCGTTCAGCGCCTCTCTCGATCAAGCGTTGATGACATGATGGCCCGGAGGCGGTGCGATTTCGTTGGTTTTCGGTGAAATCTGGAGCGGGCGATGGGGTGAGGCGGGTGAGCGGTTGGCCCGGGGCACCAATCGACCGCCGAACGAACCCAGGACGCGATCCTTGGCAACCACCGGAAAGGTTTTAGAAATCTGGAGCGGGCGATGAGATTCGAACTCACGACCCCAACCTTGGCAAGGTTGTGCTCTACCCCTGAGCTACGCCCGCGCTCCGATGCGGTGGTCCGTTAACCAGAGAAGTGCCGGTTCGGACAGAAGGCCGCCGTTATTGCGCAAAGACATGCTTAATGCAAGAAGTCTTTGTTGAATTGGCTAAGCCATCCCACTCCCCCGGCCCAGCCACCCGTTCCAGGGTACCCTTGGGGTGGTTGGGCCGGGGGAGTGGGATGGTGAAGGACCCCAACAATACCCAACATACCCAAAGATTTCGTTGAGAGTGCCGCTTCCTTTATGCCCGCCACCCCTGAAGATCTGTTGGCCCTGCTGGATGAGCTGGGCATTGCGCATCACACGCTGCACCATGAACCGGCCCATACGGTGGAAGACGCCAAGCGTTTGCGCGGGCCGCTGGACGGGCAACACACCAAAAACCTGTTCGTGCGCGACAAAAAACGGAACCTCTTTCTGATTACCCTGCGGGAGGACCGCCAGGTGCATCTGCCGGATTTGTCCAAAGCACTTGGGGCGAAAGGCCGGTTTTCCTTCGGCAAGGAAGAACTTTTGATGGAGGCGCTGGGTGTACCGCCAGGCTCGGTCACGCCCTTTTCCATCATGAATGATGCGGAACGGCGCGTGACCCTTGTGCTGGATGCGGGCTTTCGCGGACCGGAAATGCTCTACTTCCACCCGCTCAAAAACGACAGGACAACCGGCATCAGTTTTGACGGATTTGCTAGGTTTCTGGCGCATTGCGGGGTCACACCGACCTTCGTAGATTTCGGCACCCTTGCCATCGTCGGCTGACGTCATTGACTGGAAGCGGCAAATGTCTTCTTTGTCGGGCAAAACACCCTATGTTCTCCAAAGGGAATGATTAAGGAACGGCCATGGAAACCATCATTGGACAAGCGGGCGGCGCGGATGCCGCAGGCGATCAAGACCTCATCAAAGACACGTCGGTGGAAACATTCGCCGCGGACGTACTGGAGGCATCCACTCAGACGCCTGTAATCGTAGATTTCTGGGCGCCGTGGTGCGGGCCCTGCAAGCAACTGACGCCCATTCTGGAAAAAGTGGTGAAGGCCGCCCGCGGCGCGGTGCGCATGGTGAAAATTAACATCGACGAAAACCAGCAGATCGCCGCTCAGCTGCGCATTCAATCGATCCCCGCGGTCTTCGCCTTCAAAAACGGCCAGCCGGTGGACGGCTTCATGGGGGCGCTGCCGGAATCTCAGGTACGCACATTCGTCGAACGCCTGACGGGAGATTTGGGGCCGTCGCCGATCGACCAGATCTTGGAGCAGGCAACCCAATTATTTGAAGCAGGCGATATGGCGCAAGCGGCCCAAGCCTATGCCGCCATTTTGCAGGAAGATGCCGGCAACGCGGCCGCCATTGGCGGGCTTGCCAAATGCTATATTGCCACCGGCGATTTGGAGCGGGCGGAACAGACTTTGGCGCTCGCACCGCCAGAAGCGCAAAACGACCCCGCTATTCAAAGCGCGCAGGCTGCCCTGAAACTTGGCGAACAATCCAGCAATGCCGGCGAGCTTGCGCCCTTGCGCCAGAAGGTCGAGGCCAACCCGAAAGATCATGAAGCGCGCTACGAACTGGCCATGGCATTGAATGCGGCCGGCGAGCGGGAAGGGGCCGTGACCGAATTACTGGAAATCGTCCGCATGGATCGTAATTGGAATGACGAAGCGGCGCGCAAACAATTGCTCACTTTGTTCGAGGCGTTCGGGCCGACCGACGAAGTAACCTTGAGCGGACGCCGCCAGCTTTCTTCAATCTTGTTCTCGTGAACCACGGAGACCAACCGCATGACCCAACGGGCAAGCGCCGGGCCGAAGCATTATCATCATCTCCATGAACTACCGGAGATGGTGTCGATCTTTCCGCTAACCGGCGCATTATTGCTGCCCCGCGGCTCGCTGCCGCTGAACATTTTCGAACCGCGCTATTTGGCGATGATCGACGAAGCCCTGTCATCGCCGCACCGGATGATCGGCATGATTCAGCCGGAAGCAGGTGCCGAGGATGATGACATCCCCGAGGTCTACAGCACAGGCTGCGCGGGGCGTATCACCTCGTTTAACGAGACGGAAGACGGGCGCTATTTGATCAGCCTGACAGGTGTGTGCCGGTTCCACATTGATCAGGAGGTTGTGAATGACCGGCCGTTCCGCCAAGCGGAGATCAATTTCAGCCCCTATGAGGGCGACCTAACGCCGCTGACCGACGAAGCGCGGCTCGACCGGGAACATTTGTTGTCAGCCCTGCGGGTTTATTTACAGGCCCAGAGTCTGAAAGCCGATTGGGAATCGATCGAACACGCCCCGGCGGAGACATTGATCAACTCGCTGTGCATGATCTGCCCGTTCGATCCATCCGAAAAGCAGGCGCTTCTGGAAGCGCGCAGCGTGGAAGAGCGGGCGCAAACCCTGATTGCGCTGATTGAAATGGCAAGCGTCGACATGCCGGGTGGCCCCGGCTCGTCACTGCAGTAGGAAGAATAAGAGGCCTCATGTCCGACACAACGCTGGAAGTAGATCCGAAGCTTTTGGAAATACTCGTCTGCCCCCTGACGAAATCTCCCCTGCGCTACGAACGTGAACGGCAGGAATTGGTGTGTAAACAGTCAGGGCTGGCCTATCCCATTCGCGACGGCATTCCCATCATGCTGCCGGAAGAGGCACGGGAACTTTCCGACGAGGAAAAGAAGGCCTCATGACCACAGGGCAGGCTGCCGATACACCGGCGCCCACAGAAATCCGCATACAGAAAGACCGCTCTGGCCTGGCCATTTCTTTCGATGATGGACAGTCATATGAATTGAGCGCGGAATATCTGCGCGTGGAAAGCCCCAGTGCGGAAGTGAAAGGACACAGCCCTTCACAAGCGGTCACCCTGGGCGGCAAGCGCCATGTCAAAATCGCCAATGCGGAACCGGTGGGAAACTATGCGGTGCGCCTCATCTTCGATGACGGCCACAACACAGGGCTTTATTCCTGGTCACTGCTCTACCGGCTCGGCCGCGACCAGGAGTCAATTTGGCAGGACTACCTGGATCGGCTCGCAGCGCAAGGGAAGTCGCGCGAGTAAATCACATCCAATGTTGTCATTCTCGCGAAAGCGAGAATCCAGTATTCTTTAGGGATAATTGCTAAAACTACTCACGATACGGATTACTGGATCCCCTCTTTCGAGGGGATGACATATTACGCTGGATTCACAAGGGCTCGCCTCTCAAGAGTCGCGGCAAATCGCCCACCGCGCCGCCTGCATGGGACATGAAAAACCGCCGCAACGGCCCGATTTGTCCCACAGCGGCAAGGCCGATGCCCCGCGCCAAACGCAATGGCGCGAAATCATTCGAGAACAGACGGTTGAGCACATCCGTAACGCCTGCCAGCAACACATTATCGAAGCGGCGCCACGTCTGATAGCGGGCAAGCACATCGGGTGCACCGATATCAAGGCCAAGACGCGCCGCATCGATCAATACCTCGGACAAGGCCGCCACATCGCGCAGGCCCATATTGAAGCCTTGCCCCGCGATCGGATGGATCGCGTGGGCCGCATCGCCCACCAAAGCCAAACGCTGTGCGACATAGTCATGAGAAAGCTGAAGCCCAAGCGGATAAGACCACCGGTTTCCCACAATGGACGCGTCACCCAAGAAAGAGCCGAAACGGTCCTTCATGGCGGCATCGAAATCCGCATCGCTCATCTCCATGAAAGCGGGCGTAAGGTCCGACCGCTCCGTCCAGACAAGCGAGGACCGGTTCTGAGTGAGCGGCAGAATGGCAAACGGGCCGGACGGCAGGAAATATTCGTGCGCCACACCTTCATGAGGCTGCGCGTGTTGCACAGTGGCGACGATGCCCGACTGATCATATGACCAGCCGATGGTCTTGAGACCTGCGGCCTGCCTTGTCCGTGAGTTCCGCCCATCGGCCGCGATACAAAGCCTCGCCTCAACCACTCTGCCATCAGCAAGCGATACGCGCACGCCATCGCGCTCATTTTCCACAGAGTCGACGAAAACCGGCGCAAGCAAAGTCAGGTCGGCTTCCGCCGCCATTCCCTTTTGAAGGGCTACTCTCAAGTGGCGGTTTTCGATCATATGGCCCAGCGGCTCATCACCAATCTCTTCGTGATCGAAATGCAGGAACAAAGGCGCCGCGCCATTCCGCACCTGCCCGTCAGACACCACGATGTCGTTGATGGGCTGGGCATCTGGCGCTAGATCGTTCCAAAGGCCCAATTGCTGCAACATGCGGCAAGAGGCAAAAGCGACCGCCGAGGCGCGGCCATCGAATTCGGGCGCCACATGGGATGCAGGCTCACCGGCGTCGATCACGATGGTAGAGAGGCCGCCGCTACTCAAGGCAAGCCCAAGGCTCGCCCCGACAAGGCCACCCCCCACGATCACAATGTCCGCTTTCAGAGCGTCCGCTTTTTGCCCTTCTGATGCCATGAGAGGACTGTCTGCTTTGGCCCGAACCAAGTCAAAGGACCAAATGCCACGCGGCCACACTCAGTCTGCTCAATTTTTGACCAAAGAAAGTGGTTTGATCAAATAATAGGCAACCCTTTTTGATCGGTTTTCCCGCACCACCCCCCCAGAATCCGCAGATTCCCGGGATTGTCCCAAGTCGGCACAGTTTTTGGAAGGGAGTCTTCCGGCTGGGTGGGGCAATCGCTTCTCTCGAGGCGGTCGTCGTGTTTCGGACCCAGAAATCTAGCCGGTTCCACTGCGTCAGGAGAGGGGCCGGCCATAACCGGGGAAGTCCGATGAAATTAATTATGGCAATCATTAAGCCGTTTAAGTTGGACGAAGTGCGGGAGGCCTTAACGGCACTCGGCATCCAGGGGCTGACGGTAACGGAAGTCAAAGGATACGGGCGTCAAAAAGGTCATACCGAAATTTACCGTGGCGCAGAATACGCGGTGAGTTTTCTCCCAAAACTGAAGATCGAAATCGCCGTGACGTCGGAAAACGTGGAGCGGGTGGTGGATGCCATCGGCAACGCGGCCAAAACCGGTCAGATCGGCGATGGGAAGATCTTCGTCTACTCAATCGACCAAGTCATGCGGATCCGCACGGGTGAGACCGACGCGGATGCTCTTTAGGAGAGGCAAGATGAAATTCAGTAAAAAATTGCTCGGGGCTGTTGGCGCAGCCGGGCTGCTCTCGGTGGGGATGGCAGATACAGCGTTTGCTGCTCCTTCTGACGAGACAGCTTTTGTTTTCAATACGCTGCTGTTCTTGATCGGCGGCTTTTTGGTCATGTTCATGGCCGCTGGCTTCTGCATGCTGGAAGTCGGTATGGTGCGGTCGAAAAACGCCGCAACCATCTGCGTAAAGAACATTGGCCTCTATTCCATTGCTGGTCTGATGTATTACGCGATCGGCTATAACCTTATGTACAACGGTGTCGGCGACATGGGCGGCTATTTCGGCATGCCTGGCCTGTGGGGTCCGGACACATCCTTCCTTACGGACGGTGCTTACACGGATCCTGAAGTGACCTACGCACCGGCATCCGACTGGTTCTTCCAGATGGTGTTCTGCGCAACCGCTGCTTCGATCGTTTCCGGCACGGTAGCCGAGCGCGTTAAGCTTTGGCCGTTCTTTATCTTCGTTGCCATCCTGACCGGTATCCTTTACCCGATCACCGGCTCTTGGCAGTGGGGTGGCGGCTGGCTTGCCGAAGCTGGCTTCTCCGACTTCGCTGGTTCTACGCTGGTACACTCTGTTGGCGGCTGGGCAGCTCTCGTCGGTGCCATCCTGATCGGCGCACGCTCTGGCAAATACGGCCCAGACGGCTCCATCAACCCGATCCCGGGCTCTTCATTGCCGCTTGCAACATTGGGCACGTTCGTCCTTTGGCTCGGCTGGTTCGGCTTTAATGGTGGTTCGCAACTTGCTCTTGGATCGGCAACAGACGCGAACGACGTGGCCCAAATCTTCGGCAACACCAACATCGCCGCAGCCGCTGGCTGTGTGACCGCAATGCTGTTGAGCCAAGTCTTCTATGGCAAGGTCGACCTTACCTTCGCATTGAACGGTGCATTGGCCGGCCTCGTTTCGATCACCGCAGAGCCGCTCACGCCGACCTTCGGCTGGGCTGTGATCATCGGCGGTATCGGCGGCGTTCTGGTCGTTCTCTCGGTTCCGGTTCTCGACCGTCTCAAGATTGACGACGTGGTTGGCGCCATCCCGGTTCACCTGGTTGCAGGTATCTGGGGCACAATGGCGGTGCCGCTGACCAATGACGGTGTCACCTTCGGCGCTCAGGCGCTGGGTGTCGGTGCGATCGGCGCCTTTACGGTTGTTGCAAGCCTTATCTTCTGGCTGGTGCTTCAAGTGACTGTTGGTCTTCGGGCTTCCGAGGAAGACGAAATCGGCGGTCTTGACCAATCTGAACTTGGTCTGGAGGCCTATCCGGAGTTTGGCCGCGGAGCTTAACCTCCCTACCGTCCAGCTGTCGCGTTCCTGACAGCTGGACCACTCCGAAACCTGGGGGTCCCCAAGAACCCCCAGGTTTTTTTGTGCCCGCTGCCTTCCCTCCGCATACTGATAAGCCCCCGCCCCGGACGAATTAATCCGGAAACGGACGGCCTGATCCTCTAAGCACCCTGTCGATTTTGTTAACAGATCGTTAAGAGTTGCCCCATAGATCATTAGGGCGGGTTAAGACGGAAAACCACACACGTTCGGCAAGCCTCACTCCTGATCCCGCACTGGACGAAAGAGGGGACCGGACTTAGCATTTCGTGGGTAAAGGCTGAGTCGCGCTCTTGCGGGCGCACTGGAAAACAAGATGAGTTTGTGATGGTTCTTGGGCGATTTGACGAATTGCCGCCTTACGCATTTCCGCGTTTACGTGCGCTGTTGGACGCGACCACGCCCGGCAACGCCCCCATTAACATGTCAATTGGGGAACCCCAGCATCAGCTCCCGGAATTTGTGACGGATGTGCTCCACAAAGAACGGGCTGGATATGCGAAATATCCCCCAATGGGCGGGACGCCCGAGCTGCTGTCAGCCATCAAGGACTGGCTCACAACCAGATATAATTTAGCGGCAGATTTCTTGAATCCGGCACAAAACATCATCCCGTTGAACGGCACGCGGGAAGGATTGTTCAATGCCTGCCTTACCGTCACACCCGCCACAAAAGACAATCGGCAGCCGGCCGTATTGATCCCTAATCCGTTCTACCAATGCTATGCGGGCGCTGCCGTAACGGCCGGTGCGGAACCGGTTTTTCTGCCGGCCCCGCGGGACAACAATTTCCTGCCGGAATTCAGCTCCTTGCCGGAAGACCTGCTGGCGCGAACGGCTTGTGTTTTCCTGTGTTCCCCGGCCAACCCTCAAGGAACGGTTGCAAGCGTAGAGTATTGGGACAGCCTGTTATCCCTGGCGGACAAGTATCAATTCACCGTGCTGGCAGATGAGTGCTACGCGGAGATCTACACGGAAACGCCCCCGCCTGGCGCCCTGTCCGCTGCCGGCCCGCGCGGATCGGTCAAGAACCTGCTGGTATTTCATTCTCTGTCCAAGCGGTCGAACCTGCCGGGTTTAAGGTCCGGCTTCGCGGCAGGAGATGCGGACCGGATTGCCCAGTACAAGCACTTTCGCAATTACGGTGGTGCGGCAAGCCCACTGCCGGTCCAGGCCGCAGCCGCCGCCGCCTGGCGCGAAGAGAGCCATGTGGAAGAAAATCGCCGCCTTTACCGGGAAAAGTTTGATCTTGCCCAAAACATTCTCGGCAATCGGTTCGGGTTTTACCGGCCTGCCGGTGGCTTTTATCTCTGGCTTGATGTGGACGATGGTGAGAAGGCCGCCGAAAAGCTATGGCGCGAACAAGGGATTCGTGTTCTGCCGGGCCTTTATCTCGGCAGGGACGACCCGGAAACGGGTGCCGCCGGAAACCCGGGCCGCGCCTTTATCCGCGTGGCCCTGGTGAATGATCTGGATAGTACCGCTGCCGCCATAGAACGGATTAATGCATGCCTGTAGCGTCCAAACGGAAACGCCCCGTTGGCGAAAACGCCTATGGCAAATCATCCTGGCGGTGGATTTGGACAAATCTGCTGCCGCCGCCAGTGCGCCAGTTCATGTTCCGGCGCACGACGGAATTCATCGGCATCGCGCTAATTGCGGGCGCGATCGGGCTGGCCATCTCCTTGGTGAGTTTTTCAAGCACCGATCCCACGTGGAACCGGGCAACCGGCGAAACACCGATCAATCTTCTGGGCGCACCTGGCGCCGTTGCGGCGGATATGGCCCTGCAAATTTTCGGCATTCTGTCGCTTGCACTCATCGTTCCGATGGGCGCCTTCGGATTGGCCCTGGTCCGCCATGATGCACTGCTGCCCGACGGGTGGATGCCACGGCTGCGGTTCGCCGCTTGGCCAGTTTCCTTTTTGAGTCTGTCGGCATTTGGGTCCGCCATTGCCGCCCCGCAAGCCTGGCCTTTCGCCGTCGGCCTTGGTGGCTTGGTGGGCGACCAAATTCTATCCGGCTTTGCGCAAGCGTTCATGACTCAGCTGGACCGAGGGCCGGCATTCTTTGGTGCCGCGATCTCAACCGGTATGATCGGGCTGGCAGGCTTGGCATTTGCAACTGGGTTTGGGGCACGTGAAGCGTGGCAATCCGCCGCTTTCTGCGTCCGCAAAGCACGGGAATTCGCCGCCACTTATCGAGAGTTAGATGTCTTTGGCGTCCCTGAGAAGGCGCCGAAGCAGGAACCGAAACTCGCTCCTTTAGATCAGCTGCGCGCCGTCGCGCATGCGTCGGATATTGTGCCTGAGCGTCTCTCGGACGAACCGGACGGAGAGATCTATGATGATGCCGACGACGACATCATCGACGAGCCGATCACCACCAATCGCGTTAAGCGGGGGCCAACCCGCCTCAAGAAAGGCAAGCGGGAACGGAAAGAAGCACAGCCCTCGTTCAAACTGCGGGAGGTCGATTTCGAACTGCCGCCGCTGAACTTGCTGGCCAAGCCGAAGGGGCGGCCCCAATCGGAGACGGTCAGCGACGAAAGCCTGGAACAAAACGCGCGGTTGCTCGAAAGCGTGCTGGATGATTTTGGCATTCGCGGCAAAATTCTGCAGGTACGCCCGGGCCCGGTGGTCACGCTTTATGAGTTGGAACCCGCACCCGGCATCAAATCCTCCAGGATTATTGGCCTGGCGGACGACATTGCCCGGTCCATGAGCGCCGTCTCGGCGCGCGTCGCGGTCATACCGGGGCGGAACGTCATTGGCATCGAATTGCCCAATGCGCGCCGGGAGATGGTTTTTCTGAGAGAGCTTTTGTCTTCCGTTGAATACGAAACGTCTAAATCTCCGCTGACTTTGGCGCTGGGCAAGAATATTGGCGGCGAACCGATCACCGCCGACCTGGCGCAAATGCCCCACTTGCTGGTGGCGGGCACCACCGGCTCCGGCAAATCTGTGGCGATCAACACGATGATCCTGTCGCTGCTTTACCGCCAATCGCCGGAAGACTGTAAGCTGATCCTGATCGATCCGAAGATGCTGGAATTATCCGTATACGATGGGATTCCGCATCTGTTGTCACCTGTGGTGACAGACCCGAAAAAAGCCATCGTCGCGCTAAAATGGGTCGTGCGGGAAATGGAAGACCGTTACCGCAAAATGTCGAAGCTTGGTGTACGGAACATTACGGGCTTCAACGCACGGCTTGCCGACGCCGAACAAAAGGGCGAAGAACTCAAGCGCACCATCCAGACCGGCTTCGACAAGGAGAGCGGCGAGCCCATCTTCGAAGAAGAGTTCATGGAGCTGGAGCCAATGCCGTTCATCGTGGTCATCGTCGACGAGATGGCGGATCTGATGATGGTGGCCGGCAAGGAAATCGAAGGAGCCGTACAGCGCTTGGCCCAAATGGCACGCGCGGCCGGCATTCACATGATCACCGCCACCCAACGCCCAAGCGTCGATGTGATTACCGGCACGATTAAAGCCAATTTCCCGACGCGCATTTCGTTCCAGGTCACCTCGAAAATCGACAGCCGCACGATCTTAGGAGAGCAGGGGGCCGAACAGCTTCTGGGCCAAGGGGACATGTTGTACATGGCAGGCGGCGGGCGCATTCGCCGTGTCCATTCGCCCTTCGTGTCCGACGACGAGGTGGAACAGGTGGTGTCCTTCCTGAAGAAGCAAGGCATGCCGGACTATGTGGAAGCAGTCACTGAAGGCGGCGACGAAGAGGGCGATGATCCGTTCGGGCTCGGCATGGGCGGCGGCAACTCGGCCGATGCGCTTTACGATCAAGCCGTGGCGATTGTGGCGCGGGACCGGAAAGTGTCCACAAGCTACATTCAGCGGCGCTTGCAGATTGGCTACAACCGCGCCGCCCGTATTGTGGAAGAAATGGAAGAACAGGGGGTGATTTCAGGCCCCAATCACCAGGGCCGCCGCGAGGTCTTGGTGGGCGACCACAGCGCCTAACGGCGCTGCTTTTTGCTACAGTACCTCGCCTCCCACTCCCCCTCCCAACTACCCGCCAGGATACCGTATCCGGGTGGTTGGGATGGGGGCGCGGGACGGCTTAGCTTATTAGCATTGCCCATTCATCCTCAATTCAGCCTCATTTGTGATGATGCTGACGTTCGATTATTGAAAGAGAAGATGCCCGTCCGCATATGTCGAAAACCATTATGACGAAACTTTCCCGACGCACATTGATCGCTTCCGCAGCCGGCCTCTTGGCGGTCTCCGTGATGGCGCTTCCCGTCTCGAACGCCACCGGGTCAACCCAGGATGATGCGGACCTTGATCGTGTGAGCGATTACTTGAATGAACTGCGCACACTGAAAGGCAAGTTCTTCCAGCTCGATGATGACGGCACGGAATCTCAGGGCGTTTTCTTTTTGTCGCGGCCCGGCAAGTTGCGCTTCGAATACATTTCACCGCCGGAATTCCCAACCCTTGTTGCCAGCGGCAAATGGGTGACGCTGGAAAACCATCAACTCAAAACCGTGAACCGGTATCCGTTGAAAGCGACACCGCTGAAAATTCTTCTGAAGAAAAATGTGAACCTTTCCAAGGACACGGACATAATTGCTATTGACCGGTCGCCGGGCATGTTGAGCGTGACCGCACGCGAGCGGACAGGCAAAGCCCAAGGCGAATTGACCATGATCTTTGCCGAGCCGGCTTTGGAATTAAGGCACTGGGTCGTGCGCGACTCAAATGGTTACACAACGCGTGTTTCCCTTACGGATATGCAACGGGATGTAGCCTTAGAACCGGCGCTGTTCATTCCCGCCGATAAGTAACATTTGCACCGCGCAAGCGGTTGTAAGAATGTAACCAAAGCACACAAACCCCAGTAATACACTCATAGATACGCTGTGTCACAGCGGCAACATCGCAAGCGCAAAAACGCAACGGTTAAATTTTTCTTTAAAGTGTTGCAGAAAATCACAGATTTTCATTGAAACCCGCCCACCAAACGAATATCTTGGTTTTGCAGGCGGATGAGACAGCGGTTGAATTTGCATTGCCCCCCCCGCTAGCAAATTCGATCCTCATTCGCACGCGCCGGCCTATCCCCTCCCGGCGCTAGCGCAACAAAGCGCATGTGAGCGCCCGGTCACTTGTTGATCGGGCGCTTTTTTTGGCGCTAATTGTTTAGTTGCATTTCCACCCACTCCCCCGTCCCAGCCACCCCAAGGGTACCCTCGCACGGGTGGTTGGGACGGGGGAGTGGGTGGTCAGGAATCGTAATATGCAAGACGAAGACGATATTTTTGAAGAATGGGACGTGGCCGAAGATTGGCCGACTCTGCCGCTGGTTAAGCGATTTCTGAAGGCGCTGACCAGAGTGAATTGGTTGGCCAATGTAGGGGCCGGTCTGTCGCCGGACGCGAGCGATGCCGCACGCCATTATCTGGACGCTTTGGGTTTCCCCGAAGTTGAGTTGTTTCCCGTGCCCAGCTGGGAGGATGCCGCAGACGCCGCCGCGAACGTAGGTGTGGATTCAGCCGCTTGGGAAGCCGAAGAGCAGATGCGCATCGCGCTGGCAACCGAGGCCACTGAATTGCTCGGCGAGCCGGTGATCGAGATTTTGCTCACACATGTGTCCGCCCTCATCGGCAAAACCGTGCGCGCCACCACCGAAGAAACGGCATCCCTGTGGGATGTGACGGACGAAGGCCTCATGACCGCCGTTGCCGGAGATATCATCCGCAGCGCGCACCAAGTGGTGCTTCTGTTGGCCATCGGTTCCGACGAAGAGGACCATCCCTTTGCTCTTAAGTTCCGGCTTTACGAGTCCGGCCATTGGCCTATCGGCGTGTCGGGCAACACCTTCCATATTTTTTAATTAAGTGGGTTGGCCAGGCAATCAATCCAAACAACACATTCCAATTGAGATTGAACTGAATTAAATTGACGGGCCCACCAAAACGTCCTGCCGAAAGCACTTCATGACGCTCACCATCGCCACCTGGAACATCAATTCCGTTCGCCTTCGCATCGAGATTGTCAAAAAATTCTTGAAAGAATTCGAGCCCGACATTCTATGCCTGCAGGAAACCAAAGTGGCGAACGACCTATTTCCCCACAAGCCCTTCGAAGAACTGGGGTACGTGCATCGGGCGATCAATGGACAGAAGGGCTATCACGGCGTCGCCACTGTTTCGAAAATTCCCTTTGATGCAACTAACGCCCATGAATTCTGTGGCAAAGGCGATACGCGCCATGTGAGCGTGACCCTCAAAGACGGCATTGAGCTGCACAATTTTTATGTGCCGGCCGGCGGAGACGAACCGGACCCGGAAAAGAACGAGAAGTTTGCCCACAAGCTCGCCTTTCTGAAGGAAATGAAAGATTTCTTCGGCAAGCGGCGCGGCAAGAAAACGAACAAGCTGATCGCGGTCGGCGACATGAACATCGCCCCTCTGGAGTCGGACGTGTGGTCTCACAAACAATTGCTCAAAGTGGTGAGCCATACGCCCATCGAAGTGGAACATCTGGATGAGGTGATGAAGAGCCATCAATGGATGGATGTGACCCGGCATCTCACGCCGGAGCCGGAGAAGCTTTATTCCTGGTGGAGCTATCGTGCGCGCGACTGGGATACGTCCGACCGGGGGCGGCGCCTTGATCACATCTGGGTCACGCCTGCCCTGGCGGATAAACCGGTTTCGTCTGAGATCATTCGCGATGCGCGCGGCTGGGAAAAACCATCAGACCATGTGCCGGTGATTACGAAATTCAAGCTGTGAGTTGCTCGTCAAACGAGGGTTAGCATGGGTTTGGAGACATTAGGGCAGGTTAACGCGTTCGGCGGAACCCAAGGCATTTACAGGCACCAATCGTCATCCACTGGGACGGAAATGACGTTCTCGGTCTATGTGCCGCCGCATGCGCAGGGCGCCAAGCTGCCTGTTGTCTGGTACTTGTCCGGCCTTACCTGCACCCATGCCAATGTGACCGAGAAGGGGGAATTCCGCCGGGCCTGCAGTGAGCTTGGACTCATCTTCGTAGCGCCCGACACGAGCCCGCGCGGCGACAACGTGCCGAATGAAGACACTTTCGATTTCGGGCAAGGCGCGGGCTTCTATGTGGATGCAACGGAAGCTCCGTGGTCAGAGCACTTTCAAATGCGCACCTATATCGAAGAGGAGCTGCCGGGCCTTATCGCCGAAAGCTTCCCGGCTGACATGGACCGCCAAGGAATTACGGGCCACTCCATGGGTGGCCACGGCGCCCTAACGATCGCATTGCGGAACCCAGATCGCTTCAAGAGCGTATCCGCTTTCGCCCCTATTGTTTCGCCGCTCAATTGCCCCTGGGGCGACAAAGCGCTTTCGGGCTATCTGGGGCCCGACCGCCAAAAGTGGCGTGCGTATGACACTTGCGCCCTCATCGAAGACGGCGCGCGGCTTCCCCATATGTTGGTGGACCAGGGTATGGCAGATGGTTTTCTCAACGAACAGCTGAAGCCAGAATTGCTGGAGGAGGCCTGCCAAAAAGCGGGACAGCCCCTAGCCTTGCGGCGTCATGAGGACTACGACCACAGCTACTATTTCATCTCCACCTTCATGGAAGACCATTTGCGCTGGCACGCCGATCGGATAGAACGGTAAAGACGCTGGTTTGTCGGGGCCGCCTTACCCCTAGAAGTTTGCCCAAATTGGATGGCCGCGAGCGCCCCAAAACACAAACCACTTACCAGCAGAGCGGAGGATTTCGCGCTGATCCTCAACGGATGCCGCACCTGAGGGCTGGTTACCGAATACGCGCCTGAACCAACTTTTTGGCTCACTTTTTCGCGGCTCGCCTTCAGCCGCAGCGAGTAGTCTTTCACCATATGCCTTGGCTTCCTCTGGTGTGATAACTAAACGCCAAGCTGCCTCCAATGTCTCATTGTCGATCAAATCACTACAGGTCTCCAAAATCTGTCCACGGAATGTGTGCGAATCAACATAACCCAAAGATCCATTGGAGTAGTCCGGCACACCGTCAACTTGAACAAGCTCAACAACGTGAAAGCCTAACAGTGACTCCAAATACTCATCGTTCGACCGGGAGTCGTTCGCGGGTTTGTTTTTCAAAACCCATTCATCAGCTCGCTTATCTTTCCCCACAACCGGCGCACCAAGGGTCTCGTGCGACGGTATAGAAATTTCAATCAGGCGCTCCTGCTCCACATCAGAAAGCTCGTCGTCCGCATAAAGTCTTCTGAGTAACCGGTCCCATTCATCTTCGAATCCGGGCCGAGATTTTCCAAGTGGTTCGAGATCAAGTCCCATATTCGACTCCTGTTAATAAGAGCATGTTTCACCCACTCTGGGTTAAGCGTGTGAGAACATGTACCAAATGAGAGTGGTGATTTTTTAAGGTTTGCTGTGTTCTGGAGATGCAAAGTGCGATCAAGAACACGCGAGGAAATCAGCTTTCTCTAGGCCTTCATGAAACCGAAGGCTTGGTTCCACTACAGAAGACGGGTTTCCGCCGGGCGCATTACCTACTTGAACCGAACTACAATATGTTTGCTCCAAGTCTAGAGCTTTGTCAGAGCTTACCCCGCCGCGTTGAGCTTGGCGCGGGCTTCGGTGAGGTCCCGGGTGGTGTCCGCCAAGCGCATCGACAGAACCCGCATGATTTCCAGACCCATCTGTGGAAACTCGGAAATCATCCTGTAGAAAAGTTCCTTCGTGATGCGCAAGGCTTCCACACGGGTCTTCGCGGTCACAGTGGCCGTTCGCGGCACATCGGTGAGTATGGAGATCTCACCCACGAATGCGTTCTTTCCCAGCGTGGCAACAACGGTCGATCCGCTGTCGTTTTCCACGGAGACATCCGCTTCGCCATCAATAATCACATAGGCAGCATCGCCGATCTCGCCCTGGCGGCACATTTCATTGCCTTGTTCAAAACAGATGCGTTCGCTCGCGAACGCCAAGAGCTTGATCTTCGCAAGATCGATGTTCTCGAACAGTGGAATACGACGCAGTAAATCTACTTCTTGCTTGATACTCATAGCGACTTCTCCAGCTCCCCAGCCATTTTTGTTCCTTTGCGGATCATCATCCGTAGGCTTTTAGTTTTTCGAATTCACTTTTGCGGCCCGCCAATTCTTCCGGCATGCCTTGTTCAATCAATTGCCCGCCTTCCATCACCAGCACACGATCGAAACCGATGGACATGGCCGGCCGGGCCACCACCCACAAAACGCCCTTTCCATCACGGGCCTTCAGCACTTGTTGCAGGATCTTTCCTTGGCTGCCTTGATCCAGCGCAGCCAGGGCCAAATTCACCACCAGATAGTCCGGGTTTTTGATAAGCGCGCGCCCTAGACCCAGCTTCTGCCGTTGCGCGCCCGTCAGCCGGCGCCCTGCGCTGCCCACCTGGAATTCGAGGCCAACCCGGAAAATTTCGAGTTCCAAGCCTAATTCCCGCAGCACATTGCGAGCGAACAGGCGCACTTGTTCCTGAGCACGCGGCTGGCCATAAGCGACCCGGCCCATCAGCACATTGTCCTGAATTGTGGCCGCGCGGTTGTAGGTCTCCGGGTCGAAGAAGGCCACCGCCTCGCGCAGCTCTTCCGGCAGGTTCTGGCGGAACAGCCCCCGCGCGGACAAAAGCTTCTTTTCCATTTCTTCGTCGACCAGATCGAGACGATGACGGGCTTCGATATAGTTGAACGGCAGGGTCAAGAAGCGCTCGTGATCTTCCATGGTCAGCGCGTTCAAATTCACCTTGCCGCCGTTTTGCACTGTGCGCATCAAGAGTTCTTGGTACAGCGGCAGGTCTTCCGCTGCGATAAAACTGAACTGATCGAAGAACGGATGATCCGGCGGAATATCCCGGAACAGTTCCACCATGGTTTCCGCAAGCTCGTATCCCATATCGATCAGGGTTTGCTCCAACCCCGCATTGCGGATGGTGATGAGCATATAGGCGTTTGATGCAAGCGCTCCCGTATCCAAGCGATCATCCAGTGGCGTGCCGAACAGAAGGTTCTGGGCCACGGTCGCATTGCGGTTGTAAAGCTGGGGATCGAATGGCTCGATCAGCTGGGCGATCTGCTGGCTTGCCATCTGCGTCCGCAGTTTGCGGCGGGCCTGCAGGATCAGATCGGCCAGAGGGGCATTCTCTTCCACATTGATGATCCCGCGCAAACCAAAGGCGAAAACATCATCGGCAAGGTCAACGGCTTGGAACGTATCGAGGATTTTTTGATCCACCTCATCGGCCTGGCTGACGCCGAGGGCTTCGTAATCCACCCATTCCGCATCAAAATCGAAGGGCGCATTGCCGGAACGCTGGATTTCCATCTCTTCGAACTGGCGCCGGCGGCGGTCACTCTCATCGATTGGCGGTTGCGACACAGGCTGATGCTTGAGTCCATACAGAACATTCTCGCGCAGCGTCCCAGGGAACACGAAGGAATCCTGATCCGCATAGCCGATGCGCCGCCCGGTCACCGCCTCGGGCAGGCGCGCGAGATCGTCCTCGCCAATGGTGACGCGGCCCGTGGACGGTTCCAGCAGCCGGGCAAGCGTCATGCCCACAAATTCTTTGCCTGACCCTGAATCGCCAACAACCGCAACGCTTTCGTTCAACGCGGCCGTGAAGGAAACATGGTCCAGCAGCCGCGCACCTGAATCATCGATGACCGACACATTCGCAAAGACCAAATCGCCCGCGAGAGGTGCCGGTTTTCCGTCAACAGGCGCCTGCAGATCCGCATCCAAGATGTTGTCCGGGTTAAACTGCTGAATGACTTGTTCGTACTTGATCTGCACATCGAGACGCTGTTGATCCCAATTAATCAGCTCACGGACAGGTGCGGGCAGCTGATTATAGGCAAGCAACGCGGCCACGACAGAGCCCACATCCATCGACCCCTGGATCGCGAAGTAGCCGCCAATAATGTAAAACAGGAAGGGCGTGAACTGACCCAGGAAGTTGTTCAGAAACTTCACGAAAAACTTCCGGCGGTAAATTTCGTAGCGGATGCGATAGATGATGCCGAGCCGATGGGTAATGTCTGACCGCTCGAAATTAGAGGTATCGTGGACGTGAATGGCCGCCGCACCATCGACGATTTCGCCGATCTTGCCTGCCAGATTGCGCGCCGCCAATTGGCGCTGTTTGCCAAGCTGCAAAATGGGCACCCGCATGCGCGGGATCAAAAACGACTGAATCAGAATGACGGCGATGGCCACCATGCCAAGCCAGACGCTCTGCACCACGATGAACAAAAGGGCCGTCAGCGCCTGGCCCCCCAGGAAGGCTGGCTGCACATAGGCATCACCGATAAAACCGCCCAAGGGCTCCACCTCTGACGTAACCATGCTGGCCACTTCGGACTGTTTCACGCGGCGAAATTGGGTGGGGTGAAAACGTAAAACCCGGTCCACCAATTCGTAGCGAAGGCGTCGCAACAAACGTTCGCCCATGCGCCCCTTCATGGTGTTCACTTGAAATTTGAACAGCCCATTGATGCACACAAGCCCCAGAAAAATGAAGCTCATGGCGAACAGGTAATCCACCTGCTGAAGGCTAAAGCCGTCAAACAGGACAAGCGAACCGGCACCGTCCGACCAGGCTTCAGGAAATGGAAGGGAAATCTTCAGAGCAGGCGCCGTATCTTCGGCATGCTGAAAGCTTTTGCCTTCGATTGCCTCATTCACGATCGTCTTCGGAAGAGACAGCGACATGAAATAAAACGGCAGCGACATCAAGACGATCATCAAGACCGTCAGCTGCTCGCGCCGGCTATGCCGCCAGATATATGGAAAAATGCTTTGATCCATATGGGATCGAATGTCCTTCTGTTCCTCTTCCAAGGTAGGCCGCGCTCCGCCGTGCTGCAACGGCAAAGCCCCCATATGTGATCGGCCTTGGATGCGCATTTGCCCGCTTTTTGGTAGGGGATCACAATTTTGTGGATGAATTGCTGACATGCGCCAAAAAATGGTTATCTGACAGGCATGTGCAGGGGAGTGAGACGTGCCGAAAATGCGGCGATTACTGATTTATAGCCACGATTCCTTTGGCCTGGGCCATTTGCGCCGCTGCCGGACCATCGCCCATGACCTGGTGGACCGCTGGGACGATCTATCCGTTCTGATCATATCCGGATCACCCGTTGTCGGACGGTTTTCCTTCCGAAAACATGTGGATTTCTTGCGTGTCCCCGGCGTCACCAAAACGCCCGACGGCTCCTACGCTCCGTTTGACCCCGGCGGCGATATGGACAAGATCATCGGCTTGCGGACAGCCCTGATCCGCCAAGCGGTTCAAGAATTCCGGCCTCATCTTTTCCTGGTGGACAAGGAGCCCTTGGGCCTGAGGGGCGAAGTGGCACCAGCGCTTGAATGGGCCCGAACGTCCGGCACGCGCCTGGTGCTTGGTCTGCGGGATGTCTTGGATGCACCGGACCGGCTGCAACAAGAATGGGCCCGCAAGAACGCGTTCGAGGCGCTGGACACGCTCTATCACGATGTTTGGATCTTCGGCGATCAGAAGTTCTATGACCCTCTAGAGGGCCTCCTCTTACCCGCCAGTGTTCGCGCCAAAGCCTCGTTTACCGGCTATCTGCGCCGGCCAGCCGGAAACAGACACGTTGCCACGCCGGAACGCCCTTTCGATGAACCTTTCTTGTTGGTGATGGCCGGAGGCGGGGGAGACGGCAGCCCGCTGATCGAGTGGGTTCTGGACACATATGAAAATCAGCCAACCGGGTTGCCCCCGTCATTGATCGTGACCGGTCCGTTCATGCCCATGGCGGATCAGCGCCGGTCCATCGAGCGTGTGCAAAATGATCCCCGTCTCAAGATCAAGACTTTCGATGCCCGCATTGAATTCCTGCAAGAAAGTGCCGCAGGCTTCGTCACCATGGGGGGCTACAATACATTCTCCGAAATGCTGTCGCGCGACAAACCCTGCTTGATGGTTCCTCGGACGGAGCCGCGCCGGGAGCAGCTCATCCGCGCCCAAAGAAGCGAAGAATTAGGGCTCCTTAAGACCCTCGTTCATTGGCAAGATGACGAGACTGTTCGATCCGATCCGCAAGATTTGGCGCGGGAACTCGCACAGTTGCCACATGCTGACGCGCCATCCACCGCCATGTGGCCAGGCATGTTGGAGGGACTTGACGGCATTGCCGATCTGGCCGCTCCTTGGATCGGTCCCGGCAGCCATCGGGCCCAGGCGGTTTCCGTAGGTTAATCTTGGTGTTTGCGCCATAATCCGGTCGATGGATCGCCAAAAAAATCGGTGTTTCTGATGGGTACGGACAAAAAGCAAATCGCCATGGTCGTGAAAGGCTGGCCGCGCCTGTCGGAGTCCTTCATTGCCCAAGAAGTGCTTGCCCTGGAACAGCGCGGATTTGAGATTCTGCTCTATTCTCTTCGTCATCCGACAGACAAAACGGTGAGTGCCTTTCACCAAGACATCAAAGCGGTGCCCACCTATCTGCCCGAATATCTGTACCAAGAACCGGCACGCGTCTGGCAGGCCTGGCTTAAAGCGCAGCGCCTCCCAGGCTATCGTGAGGCCGCTAGGCAATTCCGGCGTGACCTTGCCCGCGATACCACGCCCAACCGTGTGCGCCGCTTCGGCCAAGCTCTGGTTTTGGCAAGTTCATTGCCGCCGGAAATTCGTCAGATCCATGCACATTTCCTGCACACCCCGTGCTCCGTTGCGCGCTATGCGGCCATAATGCGCGGCCTGCCCTACAGTTTTTCCGCCCACGCCAAGGACATTTGGACGACGCCTTCTTGGGAAAAGTCAGAGAAGATTGATGGCGCCGCCTTCGGTGTGACCTGTACACGGAAGGGCCTAGAGGATCTTCATGCCCATGCGGCGCCCGGCAAGCCAGACAGTTTGCATTTGATGTATCACGGAATCGACCGCAATAGATTTCCGGTGTCCGGAGAAACAACCACACGTTCGTCCGGCACAACGAAAATATTGTCCGTAGGCCGATTAGTTCCCAAGAAAGGCTTCGATATTCTCCTGCGAGCCTTTGCGGATCTGCCGGATGATTTAGATTGGCATTGGACGCACTACGGCGCCGGACCGGAAGCGTCGGCCTTAAAAAGAATGGCGGGCGAATTGGGGGTGGACGCCCGGCTGACCTGGCACGGAGCCGTCGCGCAAGAAGAACTGATCACGGCCTACCGCACGCATGATCTGTTCGTCTTGCCCTCTCGGCAAGCGGCCGATCAAGACCAAGACGGTCTGCCAAACGTGCTGATGGAGGCGCAATCCCAGGGCATGGCCTGCATTGCCTCAGATTTATCGGGCATCCCGGAACTGATCGTGCCGGGCGAGACGGGCATGCTGGTCCCACCCAATGACGTTTCCGCGCTTAGCCGCGCGATCCAGGAACTAGCGGCGAACGAGATCCTTCGACAAAGGCTGGGGGAGGCCGCAAGGCAGCGCATTGAGGCAGAGTTTTTGTTGCAGAACCACATTGGCACGCTGGCGCAGCTTTTTGACGACGCGCTGCATCATCGCGTTGACATTCAGGACGTCGCTGCGGAATGAAAACGGTTTTCTATGCCCCCATGAAATCGCTCGCGGATGAAAAGCCGTCCGGCGACCGAACCATGGCAAGCCTTCTGGTAAACGCTATGGGGCGTAGGAGCACCAATGTCTTTATCTTGGACGGGCTAACGTCCTACACGCCGGAGCCATCCGGCTACCCAGCAGAGAAGAAAAGGCTCCAAGAACTCTGGGCAAAAATCGCCGATGACACCATCGGCGCGATGGAACCCGATCTCTGGGTGACTTATCATTCCTACTATAAATCGCCCGACCTAATCGGCCCAATGGCCGCGGCGCAGTTTAATCTGCCCTATGCGATTTTCGAGCCGTCCTACGCGCCCAACAGATTGGACACGGATTGGGCGGAAGCCTTGGCAGATGCGAAGCGATCGTTTGACAGCGCCGATCTGCTTTTTGTCATGAAGCAGAAAGACTGGGACCCGTTGAAACAGATGTTGGGATCAGACGAAAAGCTTGTCCGCTTCCCTCCCTTTATCGACGCAGCGCCTTTTGCCGGTGCTTCTGGGAATAATGTAAGAACGGAAACGGGAATATCGGCGGACACACCCATTATTCTGTGTACGGCCATGATGCGCGCGGGCGCAAAGCAGGAAAGCTATTCTTTTCTGGCACAGGCGCTTAGCCATATCAGCGATCTAAAGTGGCATCTTCTCATTGCCGGAAGTGGTCCGGCCCGAACCGAGGTTAAACGGGCATTCGGGGGGAACGAATCTCGGGTGTCATTCTTGGGCCAGGCCGACCAAGCAGATCTGCCGACCCTCTATGCGGCAGCAGATCTGTTCGCTTGGCCCGGCATCCGCGAAGCTTACGGCATGGTTTATCTGGAGGCCGCAGCAGCGGGCGTGCCCTCGATTGCAATGGATGGACCAGGCGTGCGGGAAGTCATCGAGAATGGCAAAACCGGTGTTTTAACGGCACCTAAGTCAGCCGAGGCCTATGGCGACGCGCTGCGCAGGCTTCTCACATCACCGGATGAACGAAGGCAAATGGGGTTTGCTGCCCAGAGTTGGGCGGCCACGGAAAGGTCGGTCACCGCCAGCTTACCCCGCCTGGACCCCTTGTTTGATCTTGTGGAGCGACGTTGACGATGCCGCTCCTTGGATTGATCAGGCATGGGGAAACCGGCTGGAACCGCCAAGGCAAGATGCAAGGCCATGCCGATATACCGTTGACGCCAGAGGCGCGCCAAGCGCTCTCCTCGATGGGCCCGCCGGAAGAATTGTGTGGCGCAGAATGGTATTCTAGTCCGCTCGGCCGGGCCAAAGAAACGGCCGTTGCCTTCGGCATCGCGGCACCTCAGATCGATGAACGCCTGATCGAAACGGACTGGGGCGATTGGCAAGGCAAGACGATCAATGGCTTGCGCGAAGAATACGGCGCATCCTTCCTGGCAAATGAAGCCAAAGGGCGTCATTTCCGCCCGCCAAACGGCGAAAGCCCAGCCGACGTGATCACGCGAGTAGAGCCGTTTTTGTTGAAGATCGGAAAACAGGAACAGCCTTGCGCGGCAGTCACCCATAAAGGTGTGATCCGCGCGGTCCTAGCACTCGCCTATGATTGGGACATGACCACCAAGGCACCGGTAAAGCTTTCTTGGCTAGCAGCGCACTTGTTTCACGTTTCACCATCAGGCGCAGTGTCCCCCTTTCGCATGAATGTACCGCTTGTGGCCAAGGCAGGGGCCCAGTGAATGCGGCCGCGCGTCCTTATTTATGTTCAGCATCTTTTGGGCGTCGGTCATCTAATGCGCACGGCGGCAATCGCCAAAGCAACCGCTGCGAAGGACATGGATGTCCTGATTGTTTCCGGCGGCATGCCGCATCCGGACATTGATCTCGGGCACGCTCGACTGTTTCAGCTCCCGCCGTTGCGGACCGAAGGCACGACCTACACCACTCTGGTGGATGAGCAAGACCGCCCCATCGACGATAAGTTCAAATCCAAGCGTACCGAGCAACTCCTGGACTGCCTGCGGACTTTTCACCCGCACCTCGTCATCACCGAGCACTTTCCCTTCGGGCGCGGCAAACTTCGGTTTGAGCTGCGTCCGCTCCTCGATACTGTTCAGACCTTGGACCCAAAACCGCTTCTCTTCGCGTCGGTTCGAGACATCATCGAGCCCCCGGAGAGTGACACCAAGCGCCAGCGGTTTTTGGAGACCGCGAACGCGTTTTACGACGCGATCCTCGTCCATGGGGATCCGGACTTTGCCTCGTTCGGCCTTTCGTTCCCGGATATGACCCGCCTTCGTCCCATTATGCATTACACGGGCTATGTGGGCGCTGGCGCCGACACCCAACACAGGCGCGAAAACAAGATCCTGATCTCCGTCGGTAACGGCCGCACTGGCGGCCCGCTCATTAGAACGCTGTTCGACGCCCATAAACGTGACGATTTGGGCATGCAGTGGGAGGTACGGATGGGCAGAGGGTTTCCAGCTGATCTTGCCCGTCAATTGCGGTCGCAAGCAGCGCCTGGCTTCGCCTTAAAGGCTGCAGCCCCACAATTTGCCGACAGCCTTGCCGCCGCTGCCTTGTCCGTCAGTCAGGCGGGATACAACACGGTTGTGGATCTGGCGATCTCCCGCACCCCTGCCGTTCTAGTACCCTATGGCGGCCATGGCGAGCAGGAACAGCCTTTGAGGGCAGCACAATTCTCGGCCTGCGGGCACGGGATTGTTATGGAAGAAAAAAGCCTTTCGCCCGATACGCTTTTGCCTGCTATGACGGAAGCATTGGAACGCCCCGTCCCCTCAAAGCCACCTTTCCGGCTGGGGGGCGCCACACAAACGGCAAATCTGATAGAAGAGGCGATCCAGAACACGGGCTCCCTGATCGTATAGGCCGGTACTCAGCAAGAATGACCACCTCAGACACGGCGAAACTGACCTACCCCAAACGCTTTCATAGCCGTGAATTGGCCTGCGGATTGTTCGTTGTAAGTATCGCCACCGTGCTCTGCTGGCTGCTGCCCGTGGGCAGCGTCATGTGGATTTGCGCGGCCGCAGTCACTGTGGCCTGTTTGTGTTACGGAGCCGGTATTGCCTTGCGCGCATCCAGCGCATGGCAACTCACCGATGACGCGCTCATTCAACAAGCCGACAGCACCCCAGCTTCATGGTTTTCTGCCTTCTGGACACGGCGCATTTGCTGGACAGAGTTGACCGAATTGCGCTTGCGCTATTTTTCGACCCGGCGCGATCACAGCAATGGCTGGTTCGAGCTAAAGCTAAGCGACGGCCAGCGCTCGATCACTGTTGAAGACAGCTTAGAAGGCTTCGAGACAATCCTGGCCGCCGCCCAGCGCGCAGCGGATCGAAATCAGCTCACACTCAATGACGCCACCAAAGCCAACCTGTCCCGCATCGGAGAGGTTTACCAGGCGGCGTCGCGTGGCGGGCTGCGGGCGATGAGGCATGTGCCCGAATGAACGTTTTATCCATCAACGGGTTGAGTATTGCGTTTCATTTGCCTACCGGCAGAACCCAGGCCGTGTCGAACGTGTCCTTCGATGTGCCCGCCGGGCAAACAACAGCTCTGGTAGGAGAATCGGGCTCCGGCAAATCCACCATCGGCAATGCCGTGATGGGATTATTGCCCAACAATGCAGACATTGATCGGGGCGAGATTCTGCTTCGCAAATCCGGTGCCCACGGGGCGCGGACGGACCTTGCCAAGCTGCCAAGAACCGGCGGTGAATTCAGGTCGCTGCGCGGCCAGCGGATCTCCATGATTTTCCAGGAGCCCATGTCGGCCCTGTCGCCTGTGCACACGATTGGCGACCAAATCAGTGAAGTAGTCTATCTGCATGAGGATGTGTCACGGGACGGCGCACTGAAAAAAGCGTGCCACATGCTTGATCGGGTAGGTTTTCCTGACGCTAAATCCGCGTGCCGCTTATACCCGTTTGAGCTTTCCGGCGGTTTGCGCCAGCGGGCGATGATTGCCATGGCCATGGTCTGCCAGCCGGATCTGTTGATTGCGGATGAGCCCACCACGGCTCTGGACGTGACGGTACAAGCGCAAATCCTGCACACGCTGGCTGAACTGAAATCGGAACTGGGCATGGGTGTCCTGCTGATCACCCATGATTTGGGCGTCGTCAGTCAGATCGCGGACAGGGTTGTCGTGCTGCATCGGGGCGAAGTGATGGAAGCCGGAGACTGCGCCGCAATCTTGAAGGCACCAGGCCACCCCTATCTCAAAGGGCTTTTGGAAGCGGTTCCATCAGTGGGCCGAAAACCATCGGAACGCCTTGAGCCCTTGGCCAAGACATCCAAAACAGTAACAGGACGTTTTTTTGACACCGCGGGCCGGTCGTCCGGCGGACGGGACAAGAAAACACCGCTCATCCACATCCGCAATGCCAGCAAAACCTATCACGCCCGCAGCGACGGCATGTTTGAAAGCACGGAAGAAAATCGAACCCTTGCCCTCGACCGTGTTTCTCTCGTCCTCAATCAGGGCGAATGCCTTGGCTTGGTGGGTGAATCCGGAAGTGGGAAAACCACCTTGTGCCGGGCACTGATGAGGGCCATTGCTTTGGACTCCGGCGAAATAGGCTATTACCGGGACGGCACGCCGCAATCCGTATTGGGACTGGAAAGCGCGGATCTGAAGGCCTATCGCCGCCGCGTCCAGTACGTCTTTCAGGATCCGTTTTCATCCCTCAATCCGCGCATGAATGTGTGCGACATCATCCGCGAGCCCCTCGACATCCACAAGCTCTGCCCCAAGAAGGAGCAGATCGAGCGGGTGGCCGAATTGCTGAGCCTGGTCGGACTAAATCCGAATTGTATGAACCGCTATCCCCATGCTTTTTCCGGCGGGCAACGCCAGCGCATCGGCATTGCGCGGGCCTTGGCGCTACAGCCGGAAATCCTGATCTTGGACGAGCCGGTCTCGTCCCTGGACGTGTCAGTGCAAGCCCAAGTACTGAACCTCATGAAAGATCTGAAAGAACAACTGGGCCTGACCTACTTGTTCATCAGCCACAATTTAGGCGTGGTCCAATACATGGCGGATCGCGTTGCGGTAATGGTGGCGGGGCGCATCGCCGAAATCGCCACCGTTGAGACACTTTTTGATGATCCGCGGCACCCTTATTCGCGCGCCCTTCTGAACGCCGTGCCCAGCGTGGACCCGGATCAGAAATCAGATTTTGCGGCCCTTGCGGCGAACCCAAACAATGCGCCCGATTTGTGGCCCGCGCCCTTTACCGGGTTTGGCGGTGATCGCGGAGACCTGATCGAAACCACGGCAAACCATTTCGTTGCCATGGCCAAGGGGCACGCATGACGGACATCTCTTTCATGCTCCGTATACTGCTTATCGCAGCGTTCTTAGGCGTAAATGGGCCTTCAGCAGCCTTGGCTTACCTATTATCAGAAACGCCGGGTTTGGAAGATCAAGTGAAAGCGGGCACGCTTCCCCCCGTTGAAGAACGCATCCCCGAAACACCGCTTGTGGTGGATCTGGAAGGGCCCGGCAAAAGCTTTGGCCGCCATGGCGGATCGCTGCGAACGATTGTCGCCCGTGCCAAGGATATCCGGTACATGGTCGTCTACGGATATGCGCGGCTGGTGGGCTATAACGAAAAATTCGAGTTGGTGCCGGACATTCTGCGGGCTGTTGACGTAGACGAAGACGGCGCGGTCTATACCTTCCATCTGCGGCCGGGTCATCGCTGGTCCGATGGACACCCGTTCACATCGGAAGACTTCCGTTACTTCTGGGAGGACGTGGCGAACAATCAGGCCCTAACGCCGGCCGGGCCGCCGGTTGCCTTGCTGGTGGACGGACAAAAGCCCATCGTCGAAATCATCGACACCTACACAGTTCAGTACCGCTGGCACAAACCCAATCCACGGTTTTTGGGCCTGCTTGCCCAACCAAGACCGCCCTTCATCTATCGTCCGGCCCATTATCTCAAACAGTTTCATGAGAAGTATGGCGATCCGGACAAGATCGCGGCCTGGATGGCGGAAGAAAATGTGCGCGACTGGGCGCCGCTGCATAACCGCAAAGACAATATGTACAACAATGATGTGGTCGATCTGCCCACCTTGCAGCCCTGGATGAACAAGACCGAACCACCGGCCACCCGCTTCGTGATGCCGCGCAATCCCTATTTTCACCGCATCGACAGTTTGGGACGGCAGCTGCCTTATCTGGATGAATTGGTGGTGTCCATCGCCGAGAACAGCCTGATACCGGCCAAGTCCATCAGCGGCGAAACGGACCTGCAGGCGCGCGGACTTTCCTTTTCCGATATTACCTCTCTCAAAACCGGCGAGGAGCGCAACAACTATAAGACCCGCCTATGGCCCATCGGCACCGGATCCAACTTCGCGCTTTATCCAAACCTGAATACGAATGACCCGGTTTGGCGGGCGGTGTTTCGCGACGTGCGTGTACGACGTGCCTTGTCCATGGCCGTGAATCGGGATGACATCAACAAAACCTTCTTTTTCGGATTGGCCCGCACCGGCAACAACACCGTGCTGCCGTCCTCTCCTCTGTACAAAGAGGATTTTCAAACGCGCTGGGCGGACTATGAACCGGACCAGGCGAACGCCTTGCTTGACGAAGCAGGCCTTGCAGAACGTGACGAGAAAGGCACGCGCTTGCTGCCCGATGGCAGACCCATGGAAATCATTTTGGAAACCGCCGGTGAATCCGCTCAAGACACGGACGTGCTGCAATTGGTCGAAGAAGCATGGGGGAAGATTGGTGTGAGGGTCTTCGTCAAACCCTCAACCCGTCAGATCCTTCGCAATCGCGCGTATAGCGGTGCCGCCCTTATGACTCTGTGGTCCGGGTGGAACAACGCCATCGCAACCCCCGACATGGACCCGATTGAGCTGGTGCCCGTTGCCCAGGAAAACCTCGCCTGGCCCAAATGGGGGCAATACCACCAAACCAAAGGCGCCAGTGGCGAAGCGCCCGACACACCCGAGGCCAAGGAACTTTTGGCGCTCTATAAACAATGGGAAAACGCAACCAGCGAGGCCGAACGCACACGTATCTGGGACCGTCTTTTGGAGATCCATGCGGATCAGCAGTTTGTGATTGGCTTAATCTCCGCTGTTGCGCAGCCCGTGGTGGTGTCGGACCGGCTACGAAACGTACCGCCGACGGGTCTTTATAGCTGGAGCCCTGGTGCTCATTTCGGGCTCTACCGGCCCGACCAGTTCTGGTTCGCACAGGAAGCGCTTGGCGCCACCGCCGAGCCAGCCAAGGGCGGTCAGTAACACACGATGCTTCGCTACCTCATCGAACGGCTGATGATCATGGTCCCAACCTTGTTGGCGATCAGCATGATGATTTTCATTATCATCCAACTGCCGCCGGGCAACTACGTCACCAATCAAATCGATGAGCTGCGCGCGCAGGGCGAAGTGGCCAGCGCCGAGAAGATCGAATATCTGGTCACACAGTATGATCTGGATAAGACCATTCTAGAACAATATGCCATTTGGATCGGCGCATGGCCGGGACACAATGGATATAGCGGCCTGCTTCAGGGGAATTGGGGATGGTCCTTCGAATTCAACAGGCCGGTTGCAGAGGTGGTTGGCGAAGGTTTCGTGCTCACCATTCTGCTCAATCTGGCCACCGTCATCTTCATTTATGCCGTGTCATTTCCCATCGGCGTTTATTCGGCCACACGGCAATATAGCTGGGGCGATTACGGGTTCACTTTTTTGGGCTATCTAGGCCTTGCGACGCCGAACTTTCTGCTGGGGCTCATCCTTCTCTATTATTTCAATGTCTTTTTCGGGATTTCCATCGGCGGCTTGATGGACCCTCAATATATCGACGCTCCTTGGTCGCTCGCCAAGGTACAGTCGATCCTGTCCCATTTGATCGTGCCCGTGATCGTCATCGGCACCAGCGGCACAGCCGCCATGATCCGCCGCCTGCGGGCGAACCTGCTGGACGAGTTGCAAAAACAATACGTCACCACGGCGCGCGCCAAGGGGCTTAGCGAAACGCGGCTGCTCATCAAATATCCGCTGCGCATGGCGCTCAACCCGTTCATTGCGGATATCGGCAATCTTCTGCCGTCTCTTGTGTCGGGTTCCGTCATCGTGTCCGTGGTTCTGAACCTGCCGACGATCGGCCCAACCCTGCTCAACGCGCTTCAATCTCAGGACCATTTTCTGGCTGGCTTTATTCTTTTGTTCGTGGCGCTGCTTACTGTGATCGGGATGTTGATTTCCGATCTTCTGCTTGCGGTTCTCGACCCCCGCATCCGTCTTGGCGAGGAGGGGCGGCCATGACCACGGACCGGCATTACGTCAACCCCAAACCATTTGATCCGCAGGCGGATGAGGTCGGCACGGATGCTAGAGAGACATTCTATTTTGCTTCTCAATGGCAGCTTATTTGGTGGAAGCTCAAACGGCACCGCCTGGCCATGGTGTCGGGCATTTTTCTGCTGGTTCTCTATGCCACCATTCCTTTCACCGAAACCATCGCGCCTTACAACCCTGCCTCCCGTGACGCCAATCATCTTTATGCGCCGCCCCAGTCATTACACTTGTTTCACGAAGGACAATTCGTAGGTCCCTTCGTTTATGGCTATCGGTTCTCGCTTGATCTCAATTCCTTTAAACGCACCTATGAGATTGACACCAGCAAGGTCCATCCGTTGCGGTTCTTTTGCTTGGGCGATGCTTACGATTTTTGGGGGCTGTGGCCGTCACGGTTCCATTTCGTTTGTCCGGCCAAGGACGGCACGCTCTTCCTGATGGGAACGGACAGGCTGGGGCGCGATATGTTTTCGCGCATCATCTACGGGACACGCATCTCGCTGACGGTGGGTCTGATCGGCATCACGATCAGTTTCGTTTTGGGCATCTTCTTCGGCGCTTTGTCCGGCTATTACGGCGGATGGGTCGACAATGTCATCCAGAGGCTGATCGAACTGCTGCGCTCCCTGCCCGAACTGCCATTATGGATGGCCCTATCGGCGGCCCTGCCGGTGACATGGTCGCCCATCTACATCTATTTGGGCATCACGGTCATTCTTGGCTTGTTGGATTGGCCGAGTTTGGCCCGTGCGGTGAGATCAAAATTCTTGAGCGTGCGCGAGGAAGATTTCGCCACCGCCGCCGTCATGATGGGCGCGTCGCCAGGCCGGGTCATGCGGCGCCATTTGCTGCCCAGTTTTTCAAGCCATTTGATCGCTTCGGCCAGCCTGTCCATTCCCACCATGATCCTGGGGGAGACAGCGCTTTCCTATCTTGGCCTTGGGCTTCGGCCACCCGTGATCAGCTGGGGCGTCCTGCTGAACGAAGCCCAGAATCTCGCCGCTATCCAGTTCTACCCCTGGACAATGGCCCCGATGGTGCCGGTTATCTTGGTGATTCTGGCGTTTAATTTCCTTGGGGACGGGCTGAGAGACGCCGCAGATCCCTATACGTAACCGGGCCGTTACACTCTTTACACACTGGTTACAGTCTTTCCCGTGCAAACGCGCCAGTTGAACCCTATATTTTTCAGAGGCTTACTGAAAATATAGAGCGCGCAAGCGAGCAGCCCTATGAACGATCCGAAGCACCCGACCCAAGCTGATATCGCAAAAGCCGTGGGGCTGGGCGAGATGGAAGAGAGCAAGGCCGCGCCATCCTACGCCGTGTGGGGCGGTGGGGCGGTTGTTCTGCTGGTGGCGGTCGTTTGGTTTTTCTTCAGCGGCGGACCGGCCACAGAATATCGGCAAGGGGTCGTCACCCGCGCGGACATGACCATCACCGTCACGGCGACAGGAACCCTCAAGCCGGTCAACCAAGTAGATGTGGGTGCTGAAATATCAGGCCTCATATCCGAAGTGCTCGTGACCTTTAACGACCCGGTGAAAGCAGGCGACCCAATCGCAAGATTGGACACGGACCAATTGGAGGCGAGCGTGGTGCGCGGGGAAGCGTCCCTGGTGAGTGCGCGGGCGGGCCTTGCCGAGGCGGAAGCCACCGCCAAGGAATCCAAAACCAGGCGCGACCGCGTGGCCAACCTGGCATCGAGACGAACCCTGTCACAGCAAGAGCTGGAAATCGCGGAAGCCACCTATTCACGTTCGGTTGCTGCGGTTTCAAACGCAGAAGCCCAAGTCACCTTGGCGGAAGCTGCCCTAAAGATCGACCGATCAAATCTGGAGAAGGCCGCCATCCGTTCGCCTATCGATGGGATCGTCCTTGATCGGAAGATCGAACCGGGCCAGACGGTCGCGGCATCGTTCCAGACACCTGTCTTATTCACGCTGGCCGAAGATCTGCGCCGCATGCAGTTGCTAGTGGATGTGGACGAGGCCGATGTAGGGCAGGTTCGCGCCGGACAAAGTGCTGAATTTTCAGTGGACGCGTTTCCCAACCGGACATTCACCGCTGTTCTGAAATCGGTGCGCAACGCGCCAAAGACCGTGGACGGCGTGGTGACCTACGAAGCGGTATTGGACGTGGACAATGACGATCTGGCGTTACGGCCCGGAATGACCGCCACGTCGGAAATTACCGTAGAACAGATTTCCAATGCCCTCTCCGTGCCGAACGGAGCCCTTCGTTTTGCCCCGCCCGACCTTGATCTGGAAGAAACGCCGGTTCCGGAAACCTCTGATCAAGAAGGTCTCGTTTGGATCATGGATGGCGGCAAACCAAAACCTGTTCTGGTGTCGGCCGGGGCCAGCGATGGACGGCGCACAGCGGTGGAAACCACGTCCTTGAGCGAAGGCGACGAAGTCCTGCTGGACGTGATCACGCCCACAAGGCGGTAGATCCTGTGCTCATTTCTCTTCGCGACATTACCAAAACTTACGGACAAGGTGATGCTGCTGTCATTGCACTGAACCGTATTCGAATGGACATCGCCGAAGGGGAGTTCGTTGCGGTTATGGGCCCGTCGGGTTCCGGCAAATCCACCTGTATGAACATCCTGGGATGCCTCGATACGCCCACCAGCGGGTCTTATGAGTTCCAAGGCGTTGAGGTAACACAGCTCAATCAAAATCAACGGGCCTTGTTACGGCGGAATTTTCTTGGCTTCGTTTTTCAAGGCTACAATCTTCTCAAGCGCACCACCGCGCGGGAGAACCTGGAACTGCCCCTGGTCTATCGTGGGATAGCAGCCAAAGAACGGCACGAACGTGCCGACGAAGCCTTGGAGCTTGTAGGACTGGAGGATCGCGGCAACCACACATCAGCCGAGCTGTCTGGCGGACAGCAACAAAGGGTCGCGATCGCGCGGGCCATCATCACCAACCCATTGCTGCTGTTAGCCGACGAGCCGACCGGCAACCTGGATACGCAGCGCAGCATGGAAATTATGGAGCTGTTGGCCGACCTCAACGCCAAGTCCGGCATAACCATCGTGATGGTCACCCACGAACCCGACATGGCCACATTTGCCAAGCGCACCGTGACGTTCAGAGATGGCCGTATCGCCCAGGATACAAACGCAACGGAAACGGTGCTCTCATGATTTGGAACACGGTTCTGCTTGCGCTTCGCGAGATCCGTTTCAACCTGATGCGGTCCACCCTAACCGCATTGGGAATCATCATCGGGGTTGCGGCCGTGATCATCATTGTCACATTGGGAGACGGCGCGACGACGCGGGTGACGTCCGATATTTCCAGCCTGGGCAGAAATCTGCTGATCGTCGTGCCCGGCAAGCGCGGCCCCAGCGGGCGCGAACAAGGCCGTCCCTTCGATCTGCCCGATGCTAACGCCATCCTGGAAGAAGTGGATGGGGTCGCCGGCGTGGCGCCTTCCGCAACCAAAGCCATCACAGCGATCTATGGCAATGAGAGCTGGTCCACCGCCATCCATGGGACGAACAATGGCTATATGGGGGTGCGCGAATGGGCACTATCGGACGGGCGGCCCTTTACGCGCGGCGAGGAACGGTCCGGCCGCGCGGTTTGTGTTATCGGTCAAACCATTCGCCGCGAACTGTTCGGTGCGCAGAACCCCATTGGCGCCTCAATCCGTGTTGCCAACATGCCTTGCGAAGTCATTGGCCTGCTTTCCCCCAAAGGCAGCTCCACCTTCGGCACGGATCAGGATGATCTTATCGTAACGCCATTACGCACCTTCCAACGGCGGATCTCGGGCAATCGCGATATTGATATGATCTTTGTTTCGGCGGCGGAGGCCGAACAAACCACGAAGGTCAAAAACGACATTGAAACGCTGTTCCGGCAACGGCGCAATTTGCGCGATGGCGATCAGGACGATTTCGAAGTCAACGATCTTCAGGAGATTTCCGCTGTTGTGGAAAGCACCACCGGTGTGCTGACAGCCCTGTTGGGCGCGGTTGCGGCGGTAAGCTTGATCGTCGGAGGCATTGGCATCATGAACATCATGCTGGTCTCAGTCACGGAGCGGACGCGGGAGATCGGCATACGGCTGGCCATCGGCGCACTTGAACGCGATGTTCTGCTTCAGTTTCTCATTGAAGCGATGATGCTGTCCTTGGCCGGCGGTATCGCTGGAATTCTGTTCGGTCTGATCGTGTCGTTTTGGGTGTCGAGCGTCTTGGCATTGCCGTTTAGCGTCAACATTCCCATCATTCTGACAGCCGTTCTTTTTTCGGCCGCCGTCGGAGTTATATTCGGCTTCTTCCCGGCACGGCGGGCGGCCCGCCTCGACCCGATTGATGCGCTGCGCTACGAGTAGGCTTTTTTCAGCCTGACAGCACCACCAAATCCACGGGGCGACTGATGCCCTCAATGGAACGTTCAGAACGCACTTCTAATTTCTCCGCCCCCTGATAACCCTGCGCGACGGCGCGCGCCATACAGTCTTTCGTGCACAGCGCTTTGACGCCTTCCGCCTTATTGTGCTTCTCGATTTTGGCGGACAGATTTACCGGATCGCCGATCACCGTATATTCAAGCCGTGTTGCGTCGCCCACCGCGCCAAAGACCACCCGCCCGCTGGCAATCCCGATATTGATCTCAAGCGGAATATGTCCGTCTACAGAACGGCCTTCTAACCAACCTTCTATCTCTTTCATTATCTCTTCGGCCGCGAGAACGGCATCTGCCGAGTAAGTGGGAGAGGGCGCAATGGCGCCAAAGGTGGCCATGATGCCATCACCCAGAAACTTATCGATGACGCCGCGATGGGCGGTGATGATGGGAATGATGCGGGACTGGTAATCCGCCAGCAGACCCATCACCTCGCCCGGCGGCAATTGCGCGGCCACATGAGAAAATCCGCGAATATCCACATTCAGGATTGAGGCTTCGCGCACAACTCCTTCGCCTGGCGCAATGGGCTGATCGGTTTCCGCAATACCTTTGGCGATGGTTGGATCGAAGAACCGGGAAAGATTGCGTGTCGCGGCTTCTTGGGCCGAGGCGCGTATAAGCAAATCGCGCCCACGTGCAATCGCCAGTGCAAGAATGGCCGTCACCACCAAGATTGAGATGATCTTGTCGAATTCAGCGCCAAGCAGAATGGCGTTCGAGGTGAGATATTCCACATAATCCCGGGTGATCACCGCGGGTTCGGTCATCACCGTGTACAGGATCATCATCGCCCACCCCAGTGCCGCCGCAGCGCCCGCGGCGATAACGAAACGGGGTTCGAAACGCAGTGCCCTAAGCGCGATGAAAAAGAACACATACAGGAGCGTCGGGGCCTTTAGATAGAATGCCGCCGGCTGATCGTATTGCAGATGAAAGCTCCAGATGAGCAGCATCAACAAGCTCATATCGATCAGGATCGACACATAAAGCGCCCAGTTGGGAATGCGGGCCCGGCGGGCCCATGCCACCCGGCCCAATGTCAGTAACGCATAAAATACCAGCGCATAGGGAACCGGCATGAAATCCGTTGCCGAATTCGGGGAAGGGGCGACCGCGTAAAGGATCGCAAACATGCCGACCAAAAAGAGCTGCAGATAACCGACAAGAACTTCGCTTTCCTGTTCCCGTTCTGCGATGGCCTTCCGAACGGGCTTCGAAATCTCAAGCGTGTTCGGCGTTCCGATTATCGCCCGCAAGCTTTGCCACATGGCATCATCCCCATTAACCGTGCAACAGCGTTGCATGGATTTTTCGGAAAGGTCCAATCACACCAGGTCACAATTCACGCCTTCCGCAGCCAGAGGCTGGACGGCGGCGCGCCGGCATAAGCGGCAAACGGCCCAATGGCACTTTTCTCAATCCGGTTGGCATAGCGGGTCGCAACAAAATGGCTTGAGAAAACCACTGTGTAGGCGCCGCCCGTTATCAGACCGGCGACGGCCGTTTGTTCGTTGTATCCCCGCCATTGCCAAGCTTCCGGATAAGGGTCCGGCAAAAACATGTCGTGAAAGTGAACAATTACGCCAGAAGGCAGGATCGGCAGAACATCGTTCAACAAATGATCCACGTCCGTACCGGGCATGAGTATGTGGCTCGAATCGATGCTGACCATGTCTCCGGCTTGAAGAGATGTCCACGCGGCCTCCGGAACGTCTGTCACCAATTTAGCTTCGTGATGAATGGCAAGACCGGCGAGAGATGCGCGCGGTTCCGGGTCGATCACCACATGACGCGTGGTGCCTCCGGAGTCTGAAATCGCTTTTGCAAAGAAGCGTGTCGAATGTCCCGCGCCCACTTCCACAAGACGGCCGGGCTTGCGTGTCCGCACGAGCGTATAAGCGGCAATTGCATCAAGGCCCGTAAACCAGTTCTGATCCCAGCGCGGTTGCGGTGGTGGCTTTGAACCGATGGATTGGAATTCTGTTTCAAAGGCTTCCGCTTCTTCTAGAAGACGCAGAAAGAGTTCTTGGTTTTGCTGGAAAATTTCGTCAATGCGCGGATAGAAGAGCTGTGCTGCCCTTCTTTGGCTTGCCGCCGCAAACCGGTGGGGAATGAAGAAACCTTGGGGGTGTTGCGGGGCAAAAAGGGTCACGAGCCCCATGCGCAAACGCCGAACGACCGTTCTAAGCGCTTGTCTCACGGAACAAGGATCTCACCTTCCCGCGCAACCACGGATCCCTTACGGGCCACGGCCACGTCCCGTGCGACTTGATCCATGAAGTCGTCGTCATGAGAGGGGTCATGGTGGAAGGCCACATAAACCCCTGCATTGGCCGCATCCGCAAGCCGAACGCCTTCCTGCCAGGTGGAATGTCCGAACCCCTTACTGGCCGGATATTCTTCATCGGTATAGGTGGCGTCATAGATGAAGATGTCCACATCCTGAATAAGACCCAGGATCGATTGGTCGAGACCATCTTCGAAATGTTCCGTGTCGGTGACATAGGCAATCGACTTGCCTTTGTGTTCCACCCGGTAACCGGTTGCCCCGTTCGGATGGTTTAACGGCGCGGTCTTGATAACAATATCGGAATGCGGTTCTAGGACATCGCCAGCGACAAAATCATTGTAGACGACTTTCGCCTGAAAAATTTCCGGCGCCACGGGAAAAAGCGGCGCATTCATGAGACCCCCAATGGCTCCATGGGTGCTCATACCCCCTTCCAAGTGACCCGACCAAATGCGGCAAGTGGTATCTTGCTGAAAGAGCGGACTGAAAAACGGCAGCCCCACCACATGATCGATGTGACTGTGGGTGAGGAAAACGTCGATGTCCTTCTGGCCTTCGGCGACAATGTGGTCACCCAAATAGCGCAACCCCGTGCCGCCATCGAAAACCAGGCGCCGGCCGCTGCACATTATTTCAAGGCACGAGGTATTGCCGCCATAACGCTGCACCTCGGGTCCGGCGCACGCAATGCTGCCTCTGACGCCCCAAAATTTTACAAAGAACGTGTCTTGCGCCGGCTTCTCTTGCCCGCGCCAAGGGTTCAAACGCACCATTTTTTGCCCATTCCAATGACGATCGGATTGTCTGCCGGGGTCGCAGTGGCCCTATATTTGGCATTTCCAAAAGAATTGTCGAGCTTTTGCGCGCCGAAGTGTGACGGCACGCACAATCAGACACTGGGCATGGTTAATGGCGTCTAAAGCGTCACGGTACCAGCTTGTAGCCACCAGATTCCGTCACCAGAAGCTGAGCGTTGGACGGATCCTTCTCAATTTTTTGCCGCAAACGGTAGATATGGGTTTCCAGCGTGTGCGTGGTCACACCCGAATTGTAGCCCCACACCTCATGCAGCAAGATATCCCGCCCGACCACGCGTTCGCCGGCCCGGTAGAGATATTTGAGAATGGAGGTTTCTTTTTCCGTCAGGCGGATCTTTGAGTCATCGTCATCGATCAGCAGCTTCGCGCTGGGCCGGAAGGTATAGGTTCCGATGCGGAAAACGGCATCTTCGCTCTGCTCATGGCTGCGCAGATGGGCCCGGATACGCGCAAGCAAAACCCCGAAACGGAACGGTTTCGTTACGTAATCATTGGCGCCGGCGTTGAGCCCCAAAATCGTGTCGGCTTCCGTATCGGCCGCCGTCAGCAGCACGATCGGACATTTGACGCCGGCCTTGCGCATCAAGCTGCACACTTCCCTTCCGTCCATATCCGGCAGGCCCACATCCAGGATCACCAGATCCAGATGCGCAGATTTGGCTTTGTCCAAGGCCTCTTGGCCATTGGCGGCATGGTCTGTCTGGAATTCATCATGATGGGCAAGCTGCTCTGCGAGGGATTCCCGCAGGGTCTCGTCATCGTCTACCAGGAGTAATCTTTTGACACTGCTCATGGAAATTCCCCTATGATTTTCTTGCTAATGACTTCGAGAATAGTTTCAAAAATAGGTTCGCAAATTGCTCGAAGGACATATAGGGATAGAAAACCGGTTACTTGAAGCGGCATCCCGTAACAACCATTCAAATGGGTGTGAAAAAAGGTGAGGAGCAGAGAAATTAATCATAAGCACCCAGATAATAAGGGAAACCGGCGGCGGTCAACTGGATATATAGAATGATTGATCCGCTTCTCCAGCTGGAAAGGGTAACGGCGGATTTTCGCCGGGGCCTGCCCACCATCATCTGCGAGTCAGAGAATAACACATCGGGCGTCCTTGCGATGTCTGCCGAAGCGCTCGGCCCGGCCGGGCTCGGCGACCTGCGGCAGTTCGGCGACCCCCACCTCTTGCTCACGCACAACAGAGCAAGAACCTTGAAGATCCGTCTTTACACTTCCGATATCGTGGCCTTGCCCATACCGCCTGGAAAAAACGAAGACTGGGTCCATCGAACCGCCGATCCCGCGTTCGATCTGGACCAGCCCCTTCAGGGCCCATTCGAGGCCTTGCGTGAGGCCCCATCGAAAAGCGCCCTTGCCGCCGTCGGCCTTGCCAAGCTTTCCGGGCTTTTGCCGGCCGCATTGGTTGTCCCATACGCAGAGGGCAAAAATTCGGCGGACAACGAAAGTGCGATCAGCAACTTTCTCAAAATTCAGGCCGACGAAATTTTGTCTTACGACAGTTTCGCGGCAGCCGCCTTGCGGCCGGTCACAACGGCACATGTGCCTCTTGCGGAGTCTGAAGACACCCAGTTGTTTGCGTTTCGGCCCGCGGACGGAGGGCCCGAACACATCGCCATCGTAATTGGCGATCCCAGTCAATATGACGCACCCTTGGTGCGGCTGCATTCGGAGTGTTTTACCGGCGATTTGATCGGCTCGCTGAAATGCGATTGCGGTGACCAGTTACGAGGGGCCATCAAAAACATTGCCGATGAAGGCGCCGGCGTCGTGCTGTACCTCGCCCAGGAGGGACGGGGCATCGGCCTGATGAACAAGTTGCGCGCCTATGCCCTTCAGGACAAGGGGTTCGATACGGTTGAGGCCAATGAACGCTTGGGCTTCGAAGTGGACGAGCGCTTGTTCAGCCAGGCGCAATCCATGCTGTCCCATTTGGGCATTTCGAAAATCCGTTTGCTGACAAATAATCCGGATAAGGTTGAGGCACTGGCAAAGTTTGGCATCAATGTTGTCGAACGCGTCCCGCATAAATTTCCGTCTAACGAGCACAATTGGCGCTACCTCGACATAAAGAAAAAGAAGACGGGGCATTTGCTCTGACCGGACGTCTCCGACACAGCCGGGATATTGTCATTACACGTCAGAAACGGCTGCTTTTTGGCCAGACCGACATCCCCTGCGCGCTGGGACCTACCGGAGTAACCGCAAACAAACAAGAAGGCGATGGTGCCACGCCGGCTGGGCGATGGCCGCTACGGTACTGTCTTTACCGCGCCGACAGGGTTGTGGCGCCGAAGACAGCGGGCCTGCCCGTCATGCCAATTTCACCACGCGATGGCTGGTGCGATGATCCAAGCCACCCCGCTTACAATAGGCCCGTGACATTCCCGCTGGATGCGCGGGCCGAACGGCTTTGGCGTGGCGATGGGCTTTACGATCTGATTGTTGTAATCGGATTCAATGATGCCCCTGTCGTGCCCGGAAATGGCAGCGCCATCTTTCTGCATGTTGCGCGTCCAAACCATGCCCCAACCGAGGGGTGCATCGCGATTGCACGACTGGATTTGATTGACCTGCTTGCTCAGCTGCGTCGAGACACGCATGTCCTCATTGAGGGGTAGGCTGACGAGTTCCGAAAATAAACGTGCCGACGCGAATATGGGTTGCCCCAAATTCGATCGCGGTCTCAAAATCGGAAGTCATTCCCATACTGAGCTTTTCAAGCCCGTTCCGTTCGGCGATTTTTGCCAGGAGCGCAAAATGGAGGGCCGGTTCTTCATGCGCGGGTGGAATACACATGAGGCCTTCCAAGGAGAGTCCGATGTCGTCGCGGCATTGGCGGATAAAGGCATCCGCATCACGCGGCAGAATGCCGGCTTTTTGTTCTTCTTCGCCCGTATTCACCTGGATAAAGAGCCGGGGCTTGCGCTCTTGTGCATCTGTGGCGGCTTTGAGCCGCTGCGCAAGCTTCACGCGATCGACGGAATGGATCACATCAAATGTGTCGACGGCTTCTTTCGTCTTGTTGGTTTGCAGCGGGCCGATGAGATGAAGTTCCACCTTGGGCCAGGCCGTACGCAGAGCCGGCCATTTCTTCATGGCTTCCTGAACACGGTTTTCACCGAATGTGGTAAGACCCGCTTCAAGGGCAGGCTCGATGCGTTCAGCGGCGTGAGTCTTTGACACCGCGATGAGCGTCACATCGGTTGGGCGGCGCTGTGCCCGCGCACAAGCGGCATCGATCCTCTCACGAAGATCGTCGATGTTGCGTTTGATGACGGTATTTAGGTCAGATTCAGTCATGGCTTACGGACAGTCCATAATACGAACCGCAAAACAGCTCAATCGCGCATCCCGGTCTAAGCGCGCTTTGCCGTCCTTGTTTTTCTTTACGGATGAGGCCCGGGTTGCCGACCCCGTTGCCGCGATCGACAGGCTGCCAATCGGGACAGCTGTCATTTTTCGCCATTACGGTCATGGCCAAAGAGCGCAATTGGCCCATGATGTGGTTCGCCAGTGCAGAGCTCAGAAACGTCTTTGTCTTGTGGCGGGCTCCGCCCAATTGGCGAGATATGCCGGCGCCGATGGCGTGCATTGGCCGGAAGGAATGGTCCGGGCCGCACTGGCGGCCCGGCAGATCCATCCGAGAGATTGGGTCGTCACCACAAGTGCGCATTCGCTTGCGGCGCTGAAGCAGCTGCAAGGTCGCCGCGTGGATGGGGTTTTTTTGTCGCCGGTTTTTCCAACAGCGAGCCATCCCGGGAAAGACACTTCATTGGGCCCCCTCCGAGCGCGCGCATGGATCCGCGAGAGCTCAACACCGGTCTATCTGATGGGCGGCATCGATTCTCGAACGGCACCCCGCCTGGCATCCAGCGGCGCTGCCGGTTTTGGCGCTATCGGCAGCCTTCTTAAGCCCGATTGATTTCAGCAGATCGATACGAGGTTCCTAAAAAAGAAAGAGCGGGCACCTCTAGGAGGTAACCCGCTCTTCCGCCATTCCCCTCGTGCGCAATGGCGGCGCTAGAAACTCAATTCTGTTTCCAAGAAAATCACAGTGCTGTCCTCATTGGAAGAGGCAGTTTGCGATTTCTGTAGTTCAAGGTTTTCCGTGCCCTCGATCTGGTACTTCCAGAACTGGACCCCGGCATTCAATTCAAATCTTGACCCAAAACGGTACCCGCCTGCAACCTCTAAAGCGTCACCTTCTTGGCGCTCACCCACCAGGGCGTTATCCTTTGAGGTGGCGGAGAGATAGGCAGCGCCAAGCGTCCAGGAACCGGCAGAATATGTGGCCCCCAGATCCCAAGCTTCGCTTTCCACCTGGTCATTCACGCGGCCGAAATTCAGGCCGAAAATATTGGATTCGCGGTAAGAACCACCCAGACTGAGGCCGCCATAGCCAATCTGACCGCCGACCCCCCATTCCTTCACCGTATCGGCGCCGGGAATGTCGATCTTGATCTTGGGCTCATTGTTACCGGTCAAATAAACACCGCTGACCGCGAAGGTCAGGTCTTCAAAGCTTTTCAGATAGCTGACGCCAACCTCAAAAATCTCGCTTTGCTTGTCGAGCTGCTGCTTTTCAAACCGGCTGAGATCAAGCGTGGTTTCGATATCCGTCGGCCCACCTTCCGGTGTGTAGGACATGCCCAGCTGAAAGCCTTCGATCCGAGGCGTGAAATAGATGATCTTGAGGTTATCGCTGGAAACGCCATTGCCCACATCGGTGCGCAGGTTAATGGGGCTCAGCGCGGGCAAGAACAGCTTGGAGTCGTTTGCACGCACATCCGTGGTCACATAAGGCGCCGAAAAGCTCAGCTGATCGGCAACGCCATCTTGCTTGCCAATTTCCAGCTTACCAAGGGCACCCTCTGCCCAAATGTAAACTTCTTCAACCCGGTCTTCGTTTCCAAAACCGGTCCGGTCTTTTGAAATCTCGCTGTCAAAGCCGATTTTGAGGCCGCCAGCCTCTTCTTCCTCAATGCCAGATGCGGAGGCAAAGGACGCCGTTTTCACGGCCGACAGCAGTGGGGCAGCCGCGGCTTGCTCAGCCGGCGGCACAACATAGGTGCTCACGCCAATGCGCATGGTGTCTGCAGCTGTCGCTTCAAACGCAAAAACGGACAGGCTCAAGGCGCCAACCATGAGGCCCAATCCTAAGGAATCAGCGATTTTTACGTTCTTGGCCATGGTTCATTCGCCCCAACACCCTTTGGAGACACGGCAGAGGGGCTTATAATCCTGTTTTGCGGTGGAACCGCCACCAGCGGACACATGTCGCACTCGTTCTATTTTAATGGCGTTTTCGCCGGATCTGGTCAAGGTTGAATAGGTCTTGCCGCGCCGAATCCCGGCGAGCGTGACCTTCACGCCACAAACGTTTTGGAAATATGGCGTGATCACGCTGTGTGCTCAGCGAATTAATGCTTTCTGATGCGCGGAAAAACATATACTGAGGGAACCTTCTCAATTGCAGGCCCAATGAGCTTGACGCTATAAAGCGCGCGGAGTTTTGCGCCACCCAACAAGGAAATACGAAGGCCCTATGTTTCAGATGTCCCGGTTGAGCCGACCCCTTCAAAAGCTTGGTTTGTTAACCACGTTATTGCTGGCAAGCCTGACGCTTGCTGCGTGCGGCTCTGGCGGCAACAGCGAGTCTGGCGCCAAGAATACGGAAGTCACCGGATCGTCGGACGATAGCGGCTTTTTAGGCCTGTTTGGCGGCTCAAACGACAATGAAGAGTCGAGCGGCATTAAGCGCGGATCTGGCGCACCGACAGAAATCGGCGTGAACAGCTTCCTGTGGCGGGCCTCGCTGGACACCGTTTCGTTCATGCCGCTGCTTGAAGCGGACCCTTTCGGCGGTGTCATCATCACGGATTGGTATGCATCCGAAAATGCCCCGGATGAGCGATTTAAACTGACGGTCTACATTCTTGATAAGCGTCTGCGGGCCGATGGCCTTCGCGTGTCGGTTTTCCGGCAGGAACGTCAGAAGAATGGCGAATGGCGGGATTCATCGGTTTCCAGTGAAACCGCCATCCGGCTTGAGAACGCTATTCTAATTCGTGCGAGACAGCTCCGGATCGACACGATCCAAGATTAAAAAACCGGCGCGGCCTGCCGCGAAACAAAGCTACAGCCTGCCGCGTCCGCTTCTTTCCATCATGAAGGACGAAGACAATGTCGCGCTATAACGCCCGAGTCGCCGAGGCGAAATGGCAAAAAGCGTGGGATGATAAGGGGACGTTCCGCACCAGCAACGAATCCCAGAAGCCCAAATATTATGTTCTAGAAATGTTTCCGTACCCGTCGGGACGGATCCATATCGGCCATGTGCGCAACTACACCATGGGCGACGTGCTGGCCCGGTATAAACGGGCCACCGGACACAATGTGCTGCACCCGATGGGCTGGGACGCCTTCGGCATGCCCGCGGAAAATGCCGCCATGGAAAAGAAGGTTCATCCGGCGGATTGGACCTATTCCAATATTGACGCCATGCGGGCTCAGCTGAAGATGATCGGCTTGTCGATCGATTGGAGCAGAGAGTTTGCGACCTGCGATCCCTCTTATTATCGTCATCAGCAGGCCTTCTTCCTGGAACTTGTCGAGGCTGGCGTCGCTTACCGAAAATCCGCACAGGTAAACTGGGATCCGGTCGATCAGACGGTGCTGGCCAACGAGCAGGTCATTGATGGCCGGGGTTGGCGGTCCGGCGCGCTGGTCGAAAAACGGGAGCTGACCCAATGGTTCTTTAAGATCACGGACAAAGCGGAAGACTTGTTGGCCGGTTTGGAAACATTGGACCGTTGGCCGGAAAAAGTCCGGCTTATGCAGAATAACTGGATTGGGCGCTCTACAGGGGTTCATCTGACATTTCAGTTGAGCACGCCGGACAAGCACCCGGCCGCGTCAACGGCTCCAAGGACCCTGGACGTCTACACGACCCGGCCGGACACGCTGTTTGGCGCAAGTTTCTGTGCCGTCTCCGCCGACCATCCGCTGGCCCAAAGCATTGGCGAGAAGATGCCCGACGCTCAGGCCTTCATCGATGAATGCCGTCAAAGCGGTACCAGCGAGGCGGAGCTGGAAACCGCCGATAAGCGGGGATTTGATACGGGACTGCTGGCGGATCACCCCTTTATTCCCGGCAAGAAACTGCCCGTCTATATCGCCAATTTCGTGCTGATGGACTACGGCACCGGCGCGATCTTCGCCTGCCCGGCACATGATCAGCGCGACCTGGATTTTGCGCGAAAGTATGGGCTTTCCGTCATTCCGGTGGTTCTGCCCTCCGGGGAAGACCCAGCCACGTTTGAAGTTAAAGACGAGGCGTATACCGGCGACGGCGTGATCTTCAATTCAGACTTCCTGGATGGATTGGCCATTGATGACGCCAAACAGGCGGTCGCCGATCGCATCGAAGCGGGTGGTTTTGGCTATCAAACCACCAATTTCCGTTTGCGCGATTGGGGCGTGTCGCGGCAACGCTATTGGGGATGTCCTATTCCCATCATCCACTGCCCTTCCTGCGGACCGGTGCCTGTCCCCATGGCAGATTTGCCGGTGGAGCTGCCCAAGGACATCACATTTGACCGGCCGGGCAATCCACTAGAACGTCATCCCACATGGAAGAATGTCGCCTGTCCTAAGTGTGGCGCGGACGCCCAACGGGAAACCGACACGCTGGATACGTTTGTTGACTCATCCTGGTATTTCATCCGGTTCTGCAATCCAGAGGCGGAGACAGGCGCCGACCCGCAAGCGGTATCGTATTGGCTGCCTGTGGATCAGTATATTGGCGGCGTGGAACACGCGATCCTCCACCTGCTTTATGCCCGTTTCATCACACGGGCACTGAAAGATTTAGGGCATGTGAAAGTGGCGGAGCCTTTCGCCGGATTGTTCACGCAAGGCATGGTGTGCCACGAAACTTATCAGGACAATGACGGGGCATGGGTGCCGGCGGAAGACGTTACCTATGACGGCGGCAACGCCGTTCACCGGGAAACCGGCGCGCCGGTGAAAGTGGGCCCGGTCGAGAAGATGTCCAAGTCCAAAAAGAACACGATCGATCCGGAGACCATCATCGATCAGTATGGCGCAGACACTGTGCGCTGGTTTGTTCTGTCGGACACACCACCGGAGCGCGACATCGAATGGACGTCTGCGGGCATTGAAGGGTCTTGGCGTTTCACGCAGCGATTGTGGCGCGCCATTCAAGGCGCTCAGGAGTCACTCGCGACTTCCACCGCCGGGCAAACAGAAAAAGCCGATGCGGCCGCTCTCGCCCTGCGCCGTGGAACACACAAAGCCATTGCCGACATTACCGGCGACATTGAAGGGTTCCGCTTCAATCGTGCTGTTGCCCGCATCTATGAGCTCACGACTATGGTTCAAAACTTTGTTGGGAACGAAGCCTATTCAAAGGCGGAGCATGAAGCGCTGCGCGAGGCGGCCGAGACATTGGTACAAGTGGTGGCGCCGATGATGCCGCATCTGGCGGAAGAAGCGTGGGAATCCCTTGGCCAGTCCGTCATGTTGGCGGATGCGCCTTGGCCGCAGGCAGATCCGGCCCTCGTCAAGGATGACGTCATCAAGATGGCCGTTCAGGTGAATGGCAAGCGGCGGGCCGAGATTGAAGTGGCACCGGACTTGGAAAAAGATAAAGTAGAAGAAATCGCCCTTGGCGAGGATTCGGTAAAGCGGGCCCTGGATGGCAAGGACCCGCGCAAGATCATTGTGGTGCCAAATCGGATAGTGAACATTGTCGCCTAACAGTTTCGTTGAGAAATATCGTCAAGGACTTACCGCAATAGCCGGAGGCATTGCTCTGTTGGCTCTGGCTGGATGCGGCTTTCAACCTCTGTATGGCGAGAATAACGCGCTCAGCGCTGAAGGTGTTCCGGGCAATGTGGTCAATGAGCTGTCGCAGATCGCGGTTTACGTTTCCGTATCAGAGGATGCGGATGGACGCGGCAGCGGCTTGGTAGGCTTCGAAACACGCAACCAGCTTATCGATTTGCTTGGCAGCAATGGGTTGTCGACGGCCAAATACAATTTGAGACTTCAGCTCCGTGGCGTGCGGCGGGGGCTTGCCGTGCAGTCGGACGCATCGGTAACGCGCTTCAACTACCTCCTCCAGGGAAACTATCAATTGGTCGACAATGCGTCGGGCAGCACGGTCTTGAGTGGCCGGTCACGATCCTTTTCCGCGTACAACGTGGTTGATTCAGAGTTTGCAACGGTGACGGCACGCCGGGATGCCGAATTCCGCGCGGCCCGCAATATCGCCGAGGATATGAAACTTCAACTGGCGCTGTTCTTCAAAAGCGGACAGAGCTGGCGGAAGGACAAGGAAGAAGAGAGCGGCGTCGCGGACGAATTACCCTCTTACGAGAAAGGCAGCCCGCGCCTGCCGGATGATCGTCCTGTGGGAGCGCCGCCTCCAGAGGATAATGTTTCCGATTCATGAAGCTGAAGCCCGCCGAGGTCGACAAGGTTCTGAAGGACCCCGGGCCGTTGGTGGCAGCCCTTATCTACGGCCCAGACACAGGCTTGGTGAGTGAAAGGGCAAGCACCCTTGGCCGCGCCATTGCCGAAGATCTAAACGATGCCTTTCGTGTTTGCTCACTGACTGAAGGGGACATAAAAGGTGACCCGGCAAGACTGTCCGATGAAGTGGCTGCTATCTCTATGCTTGGCGGCAGGCGCCTGATCCGTATAAGGATCAATGGCGATAGTACAAGTAAAGTACTAGAAGAGTTTTCGAAGAATGCCGAAGACAATGGACCGTCCGGAGATGGTTTCGTCGTCATCGAGGCCGGTGACCTCGGACCTAGATCCTCTGTACGCAAATTATTTGAAAAGAGCAAGGTGGCAGCTGCCATTCCTTGCTATGCGGATGACGCCCACGCCGTTGAAAGGCTGATCGATCAGTCTTTGGCCAAGGCCGGTTGGCGCGTGTCACCGGAAGCGATGGGGTATTTAGTGGGTCATTTGGGGAATGACCGTCAGATCACGCGGCAGGAAATTGAGAAGCTCTGTCTCTATCTTGGCCAAGCGGATGAGAAAAGTATTGTGCGCTTGGAAGATGTGGAAGCAGCGATTGGCGATGCCAGCGCCCTCACCGTAGAGGTTTTGGTGGATGCCGTGGGCAGCGGTGATGTGGATCGTGTGGATCAAGAACTCGGCAGAAGTTTTGAGAGTGGCCAGAGCGCGGTGGGTCTTTTGAGAGCGGCGATCAATCATTTTATGCGGCTTGCCAGAGTTGCCGAACTGCGGCGCCAGGGGGAACCGTTGGACCGGGCACTCGGGAAACTTCGGCCGCCGGTGCATTTCAAACGGAAGCGGAGTTTTGAGTTTCAGTTGGGTGTTTGGAAACCGCCCATTCTCAGCCAGGCAATCGATTTGCTATTAGCTGCCGAAGCCAAGTGCAAGACAACCGGAAATCCAGACACGCTTATCTGTGCCGACACATTTGTGAAGCTGTCTGTGAAAGCTCGTAGTTTGAAGGCGCGCCGCTAGAGCCGTTTTGCGTTTCAATTAAAACCAAAACGGCTCTAGAGACCGTCTGAACCTGCAGCCAGGCGCCGGCACACATCGTCCAACTGTTCCAGCGTTTTGTAGCTGATTTTTAGAACACCGCCTTTGTCTCCATGATCGTCGATAAGGACCTTCAGTCCGAGAGATCGAGAGACATTGTCTTCCAACGCCCTTGTATCGGCATCCTTATGCACGGGCGCTTTGGCATTTTGGGGTTGCTTCGTTGCACCCTCTTTCTTCGACTTGGCCAGTGCCTCCGTATCGCGAACGGAAAGGTTCCCTTCGATGATCTGCTGGGCCAGCTCTAGTGGCGCATCGGATGTAATCAGTGCACGGGCGTGACCTGGCGTCAACGCACCTTCCTTCAAATGACCCTGGACAGCGTCTGGCAAAGATAGAAGCCGGAGGGTGTTTGCGATGTGGCTTCGGCTTTTGCCGATGGTCTTAGAAAGCTGCTCCTGCGTGTGACCGAAATTCTCGATCAATGTTTCATATCCCTTCGCCTCTTCAATGGGATCCAGATCGGCCCTCTGAATGTTTTCGACGAGAGCAATCTCAAGCGTTTCCACATCGTTGAGCGTCTTTACGACCACCGGAATTTCGTGAAGCTGCGCCTTCTGTGCGGCGCGCCAGCGCCTCTCGCCGGCGACAATTTGATACCTGCCCTGTTCCCGAGGATGCGGCCGCACCAGGATCGGCTGCAATATGCCGTTCTCTCGAACCGACTTCACAAGGTCTTCTAGATCCTCGGCGCGGAAGGTCCGCCGCGGCTGCAAGGGGTTTGCCTCGATAAAGGCGATGGGCAGTTTTTGACTAGAACTAGGTTCTGATGATTTTGCTTCTTGCGGGGGCTCCTCGCCCAAAAGGGCGGAAAGCCCTCGGCCTAAACGCGTCGGTTTTTTCTCCTGAGCCACAGCGTTTTCCTCTGCCATTTGCGAACCTTACTATTAGACCGATTGACTGATTTGGACCGCGCGGTTTGCGCGTTCTTTCTGAATGATTTCGCTGGCCAGACGGATATAGGCCTGGCTGCCAGCGCATTTGTAATCATACAACAGGGCCGGTTTCCCATGAGACGGCGCCTCGGAAACGCGGACATTGCGTGGAATGACGGTTCGGTAGACTTTCTCACCCAGGGGAGAGTCCCGCACATCAGCTGCAACCTGATCAGACAGTTTGTTGCGCTGATCAAACATGGTCAGCACCACGCCAAGAATTTCCAGATTCGGATTGAGGTTGGCCTGCACGCGCTTCACCGTATGGACGAGCTGGGTAAGGCCTTCCAATGCGAAAAACTCGCATTGCAGGGGAACGATAATCGACTGCGCCGCGGTCATGGCATTGATGGTCAGTAGCCCAAGAGAAGGGGGGCAGTCGATCAATATATAGTCGAGTGGTCTATCACCGGTATCCTTCGGATCAAACTCGTGCTTGGGCGGTGACTGACGTAGGAAATCTTCAACGGCATCCAGCAAACGGTGTGCCCGGCGGTCGAAATCAATCAACTCCAGCTCGGCGCCGGAAAGATCCACCGTGGACGGGATAATAAAAAGACCGGGAATACGGGTGGAGGTAACGGCGTCACTGAGAGGATTATCCCCCATCAGCACATTATAGGAAGATACGTCGCGCGCGGCCCGATCAATACCAAGCCCGGTGCTGGCATTTCCTTGAGGGTCCAAGTCCACAATCATCACTTTTTCCCCGACAGCGGCCAAAGCTGTTCCTAAATTGATCGCGGTCGTTGTCTTACCGACCCCGCCCTTCTGATTGGCCACCACAATCACCCTCGTCCTAGAGGACGCAGCTTGCGGAGTCGGGGCAACAGCAGCAGTGCTTTCAGACACGCTCAAGATCTCCTATGAGCAGGATTTTTCCGTGACTATGAGTTTGGCTCGGCACAGCCTCGACGGTCATATTCCAACATTTATGGGCTAGGGTCAATTCATCATCAAGATCTTGTCCCTTGTGAAAGGCACAAACTCCCCCTGTTGCCAAGAGCGGATACGCCCATTCCAGTAGTTGAGAAAGGGGCGCACAGGCCCGGGCCGAGACAATATCTGACTTTTCTGAGGCGCTTTGGGTTTCAATTCGCTCATTATGAACGATCGCATTGGCCCCACTTACCCGTATCGCTTCCTTCAGGAAAAGCGATTTTTTTCGATTACTTTCAATGAGCCGAACCGGAGATGCTTCTCTCGGGCGCAGGATTGCTACCACAATGCCCGGAAACCCCCCGCCTGAGCCTAGATCAACCCAGCGGCCAGTCGGCCAATTGGGGACGATATTCTGAAGCTGGGCTGAGTCGGAGACATGACGCTCCCAGATCTCAGCCTCGGTGGATGGTGCGATCAGGTTGATACTCTTTTGCCACTTTTTGAGAAGCCCCACATAGGCCTCCAATCGCTCCATTGTTTCACGTGAAACATCGTGCCGGTCACGAAACTCTTTAGCACCAAATGCCATGGAGAAGACCTAAAAGACCTAAGCCGACCGCCGGGATTTAGCTCCCTTCACATGCGCCAAAACCAACGCCAGTGCCGCCGGTGTCATACCATCGATCCGCGCCGCCTGCCCCAGTGTCTCCGGCATTACGGCTGAGAGCTTCTGCCGCATCTCGTTAGAGAGCCCTGAGATAGACTCATAAACCATAGAGGGGCCGAGCCTTACGGCTTCGTCCCTTTTCAGAGCATCAATATCCCTCTGCTGCCGCTCCAGATATCCTGAATACCTGGCGTCAATCTCCAGCTGTTGCCGTATCAACGGCTTGATAGCCGACAGGGTCGGCTCAACGCTGCACAGATCGTCAAACGTAACATCCGGATAGGCCAATAGATCCAGGCCACTCCTTCTAACGCCATCCTGGTTTACGTTTAGCCCCGCCTTCCTGGCCGCAGGCGGTGTTAGAGAAAACTGTGTCACCAAACGCCTGGCCTCCGACAAGTCCGCTGCTTTCCTAGAATACGCTTCTGCTCTCTCCGGCCCAACGCATCCCCACTCAATCCCCTTCTGCGTCAGCCTCTGATCCGCATTGTCCGCCCTAAGCAACAAACGATACTCGGCTCGGGAGGTGAACATCCGATATGGCTCTGTGACACCCCGGGTCACAAGGTCATCGATCATCACACCGATATAACTATCGGACCGGGAGAACAGAATTGGATCAGGATCTCCGCTCGCGCGGCGGGCCGCGTTTAGCCCCGCCACCAGCCCTTGAGCCGCCGCCTCTTCGTAGCCAGTGGTGCCATTAATCTGACCCGCCAAGAACAAACCAGAAAGCTTAGTCACTTCCAAGGTCGGCCGGAGCTCTCTCGGGTCCACATAGTCATACTCTATGGCATATCCCGGACGAATGACCTCAGCAGATCCCAGGCCCGGAATGGTCTTTAGAAACGCAAGTTGGACTTCTTCCGGCAGTGACGTCGAAATACCATTCGGATAAACCGTGTCGTCATCAAGGCCTTCCGGCTCCAAGAAGATCTGATGGCCTGGCTTCTCCGAAAACCGGACGACTTTATCCTCAATCGACGGACAGTATCTTGGACCCGTCCCTTCAATCTGCCCAGAATAGATCGGCGCCCGATCCAGATTCGCCCGGATGATTTTGTGGGTCTCTTCAGTGGTTTTCGTGATGAAGCAATCCACCTGCGGCGTCGTGATTTCCTTGGTGAGGAACGAAAATGGTTCCGGCGGAGAGTCTCCCGGTTGTGGGTCGAGTCCCGCCCAGTCTATTGTCCTGCCGTCCAGCCGTGGCGGTGTTCCTGTCTTCAACCGGCCCATCGATAGGCCAAGGCCATAGAGACGCGTTGACAATCCAACCGCCGGAGCTTCGCCCACGCGTCCGGCCGGGATCTTCCGCTCTCCAATATGAATGACGCCTTTTAGGAAAGTACCCGTGGTCACAATCACCGCGGGGGCCTGATATCTCTGTCCGCTTTCACAGACAACACCTCGAACGCTGTTCGATATGACAATGAGATCTTCGACCCCGTCCGCCACGATCTCAAGGCGATCAATCGCCCCCAAGACCGATTGCATATTTTCCCTATAGAGCTTTCGATCCGCTTGCGCCCTTGGGCCCCGGACCGCAGGCCCCTTCCGCTTATTCAAAACCCGGAACTGAATACCCGCGGCATCCGCCACCCGGCCCATCACACCATCAAGGGCATCGATCTCCCGAACAAGGTGGCCTTTCCCCAACCCGCCAATGGCCGGGTTGCAGGACATCTCGCCAATGGTTTCGATCTTGTGAGTCACCAGCAATGTCGACGCACCCATGCGCGCAGCCGCAGCGGCGGCTTCACAGCCTGCATGACCACCACCAACAACAATGACGTCAAAATCAGTCTTCATATCAATCTCGGAAAGTTCCGGCCCTCGGAATGACGGGAGTTCTATCACCGATGTTTCACGTGAAACACTATTTTCCGATACAGAATTCTTTAAAAACGACGTCTAGCATATCCTCAACGCCCGCACGCCCCGTAATTTCACCCAGGGCCCTCATCGCCACACGAAGCTCCTCTGCCAACAAATCGGGCTCTTCCGCGGATACTTCAAGTACCCGATCCAACGCCTCCACGCATCGATCCAATGCGGAACGATGCCGGATCCGGGTTGGAACAATCGCCGGTTTCCTTGAAAGCTGCTCTCTCAGCATCTTCTCCAGAGACGACAGCAGCTCATCCACACCAGCGCCAGTCTTCACAGAAAGAGTGAGCTCCGAGGGAGACAGCGCCAGCTCATTCTGATCAACCAGATCCGTTTTATTGACCAGAACCATGTTGGGCGAAAACCCAAAATCCATATCATCTGCAAACGATGAAACATCCCGCATATAAATCCGAATATCAGCGGACTCAATTTGGGCCATGGCACGTTCGACACCGATGCGCTCCACATCATCCTCTGCATCCCTCAATCCGGCGGTATCCACCACAGTGACCGGGACACCGCCTATGTTCAGGTGGATTTCGAGAAAGTCCCTCGTGGTCCCGGGCCGGTCAGATACGATCGCCACATCCCTTTGCGCCAAGAGATTTAGCAGACTCGACTTGCCCACATTAGGTGGTCCAAAGATTGCGACGCGGAAACCGTCTCGCACACGCTCTCCCAGACTGGCTCCCTCAAGGTGTTTCCTGATCGCCTGCCTCAGAACCTCTATCTTCGGCAGAACGAGAACGCTCAACTCGTCCGGCAGGTCTTCATCGGCGAAGTCGATCTCAGCTTCCACATGACCAAGACAACGAATGAGGTCTCCTCGCCATTCCTCATACAGTTTGGACAACGCCCCATTCATTTGGGAGAACGCCTGTTTTCTCTGGAGAGGTGTCTCAGCCTCGATCAGATCGGAAAGTCCCTCGACTTCGGTCAGATCCAACCGGCCATTGTGAAACGCCTGTCTAGAGAACTCCCCCGGCTCCGCAAACCGCACACCGTCAATCGCGGAAAGCGCCTCCAAGACCCCGTCCACAACGGCGCGTCCGCCGTGGGATTGAAATTCCGCAACGTCCTCGCCCGTGAAGCTTTTGGGTCCCTCAAACCAGAGCACAAGACCCTCGTCTAGGGCTTCGCCACCGGACCAAAACGTCCGAAGAGAAAATGATCCAGCGATCGGTGGTTCGCGACGTGTCAAGCTCTCCACACATTGACGGGCCTTCGGTCCCGAAACACGGATGACCGCCACACCGGCCGGCACGGACCCAGACGACAGCGCCGCAATCGTATCTATTTGGCCGAAAGGACTTTCGCCCACTTATTCTTCGTCCTGCGTCTCTTTGCGCCGCGACCGTTTCCGGGTTGGCGATTTCTCCGTCTTCTTTGCGGGATCGATCGCTGTCTTGGCGGCACTCCACAGAATCTTCTGGAGCTGCTCCAATCCCTGAGCGCCAACAGGCCCCCAGACTTTCATCAAGGTTTCCGGGTCGAGCATGCCCCGCGCCGACTGCATTTGATCCATCAAACCGTTGATCATGGCTTCCTGCAGCGGCCCCACATCCGGCAATCCCAGAAGGCGCCGTGCTTCTTCCGGGGTGAGATCAACCTCAACCGTGATTTTCATAAACCCGATTCCTTCTCATCTTTGTCATTGAAACCGATTAAAGACGGTATTTCTCCACATCGCATCGCCATGCATTATATAGGGGCCATGAGCAAAAATATCCTTGGTGAATCCACCAGCCCCTACCTTATTCAGCACAAAGATAATCCCGTCCACTGGCAGGTATGGGGAGCCGAAGCGCTCGCCATGGCCAAAGCCAAGGACAAGCCAATCTTGCTGTCCGTCGGCTATGCCGCCTGCCATTGGTGCCACGTAATGGCACATGAAAGTTTCGAAGACGACGAAACCGCGAAGCTCATGAATCAGCTGTTCGTGAACATCAAAGTTGACCGTGAAGAACGGCCCGACATCGATACCATTTATATGAGTGCGCTGCATATGTTGGGGCAACGCGGCGGCTGGCCCCTTACCATGTTCTTGACGCCAGATGGCGATCCGTTTTGGGGCGGTACTTATTTTCCGAAAGAACCCCGATATGGAATGCCTTCTTTCAAGGAAGTCTTGACTCAAATCCACAATGCCTATCGCACCTCGCCGCAGAATATCCGCAAGAACACCGAGGCACTGCGGAACGGGTTGGAACAAGAAGCCCGGAAAGAAACGCCCGGGCAGCTCTCGAGCCAGATCCTCGACGCGGCGGCCGAAAAACTGATCACCATGATCGACATGGAATTAGGCGGCTTGAAGGGCGCTCCCAAATTTCCCCAAACGGCCTTGCTAGAACTTCTTTGGCGCGCCTATCTGCGAACCGGAAACGAGACCTATCGGGCCGGCGTTGAGATTTCCCTCAACGCCATGTGCCAAGGCGGGATCTATGACCACCTAGGGGGCGGCTGGGCACGCTATTCAGTGGACGAGCGCTGGCTTGCCCCTCATTTCGAGAAGATGCTGTATGACAATGCCCTCCTGATTCAGCTCCTCACCCAGGTCTGGCGTCACAATCAAAGCCCGCTTTATGAACAGCGGATTGCCGAGACTGTCGACTGGCTCAAGCGGGAGATGATCGCCAGCAATGGCGGGTTTGCAGCATCCCTTGACGCAGATTCCGAAGGTGAAGAAGGCAAGTTCTACGTTTGGTCGAAAGCGGAACTCGATCGCCTTTTGCCAGCGGAAAGCCAAACACTGTTTCATCAGACCTATGACGTTTCCGACGGTGGCAACTGGGAAGACACAAACATTCTTAATCGATTGTTATCGCCCCTTCCCCTGACGGACGCGGAAGAAGATTCACTACATGCTTGCCGACAGCTGCTTCTTGAACACCGGTCCCATCGTGAACGGCCAGGCTGGGACGACAAAGTGCTTGCAGACTGGAATGGCTTGATGATCAGTGCACTGACGTCAGCCGGAATGGCGTTCGATCGGGATGACTGGGTTGATTTGGCACGCACCGCATATGAAGCCGTGTGCAGCACCATGGGGTTCACCAAAGACGGTGAAGAGCGTCTTTACCATAGTGCGCGCGATGGTCAGGCCCAGCACTCCGCCACGTCCGAAGACCATGCCAACATGGCACACGCCGCCCTTCTCTTGTTTGAGGCAACACAGGAAAGCCAATACCTCAAAAAAGCAGAAGCATGGGTGGAAACACTCAACACACATTATTGGGCGGGAGATGCAGGTGGTTATTATCTGACCGCGGATGATGCGGAAGCCCTAATTGTCAGAACACGAACCGCCGACGATGACGCCACCCCAAACGCCAATGGCACCATGGTCGATGTCCTCACCCGTCTTGGCCACATCACTGGAAATGCGTCCTACGCAGTGCGCGCCGATACGATCTTGCATTCGTTTGGCGGCGCTGTGCAGACCAACTTTTTCCAGCTAGGCACGCTGCTGAACAATTTCGAGTTCTACACGTCGACCGCTCAAATCGTGATTTGCGGAAACAAAGACGATGATCAAGTGCAAACGTTCCTTAGAACCGTCCATGGGTTCTCAATCCCGAACCAGCTTCTTCTTTTGATACCGCCCGGAACACAGGTTCCAGATCATCATCCCGCCACCGGCAAAGGCATGATCGACGGCATGCCGACGGCCTATATATGCATCGGCCAGACATGTTCGCTTCCTTGCACCGATGTGGCGTCACTGACCGATAATCTGGAATGTAATTTCAAACAGAAGGCCTGATTGGCTGTTTCATTTTTCAGGCCTCCGAATTACGGTTAACCAAATTTTTTTCCCAGTCACAGGAGATTTTGCGTGAGCGGACAGGACATTACCATTTCCGGCCCGGATGGATCATTCGGCGGTTACCTTGCCACCCCGGCCAGCGGCAGCGGACCTGGTGTGGTTGTTATCCAGGAAATATTCGGCGTTAACAAAGTCATGCGGGATATCGCCGACGGATTGGCCGCGCAAGGATACACGGCCTTATGCCCAGACCTTTTCTGGCGCATTGAGCCTGGAATCCAGCTAACCGATCAGTCGCAGGAAGAATGGCAAAAGGCTTTCGATCTCTTCGGCAAGTTCGACGTCGATGCCGGCGTGAAAGACATTGACGCAACGATTTCCCACCTGCGTGGACTGGAAGGAAGTTCCGGCAAAGTCGGCGCGGTTGGATACTGCCTTGGCGGGCTTCTCGCTTACCTCACCGCCGCCCGCACCTCTGCCGATGCAAGCGTCGGTTTTTATGGCGTCAACATTCAAGAAAAGCTGAGCGAAGCCGGAAACATCTCAAAGCCGCTTATGCTGCATGTGGCAACAAAGGACCAGTTTGTTCCCCCAGAAGCCCAACAGGCGGTGAAGGACGGCCTTAGCGGAAATGCCAATGTCACCATCCATTCTTATGAAGGCAACGATCATGCGTTCGCGCGCGTCGGCGGTGAACACTACGACAAAGCCGCCGCTGACCTTGCCAATCAACGCACGGCCGACTTCTTCAAATCGAACTTGGCTTAAAGAGGCAATCTCATGCACGGCTTTCGGATTGAGCAGCCAGGCCCACCGGACGTACTCAAATGGCAAGAAATCGACCTGCCTGATCCAGAGCCCGGTCAAGTTCAAATCAAACACCGGACCTGTGGCGTCAACTATATCGACGTTTATCACCGGTCCGGCCTTTACCCACTTCCGTTGCCAACCGGCATTGGTTTAGAAGCATGTGGCACGGTCGTTTCTGTTGGTGACGGTGTTTCCAACCTTGCAGTTGGCGATAGGGTTGCCTACGGAACCGGTCCGCTCGGCGCTTACAGCGAAGCGGCAAATGTTGGTGCTGACCGGGTGGTTAAAGTGCCGGAAACCATTTCCGACGACGTCGCCGCCGCAATGATGCTCAAAGGCATGACAGCACAATACCTCCTCCGGCAAACCTATGAGGTAAAGTCAGGCGACACGATTTTGGTCCACGCGGCCGCCGGCGGTGTCGGTCTCATCATGTGCCAATGGGCGAGCAATCTTGGCGCCACGGTCATCGGCACCGTGGGCAGTGAAGAAAAAGCCGAACTGGCCAAACAGCATGGCTGCCATCACGCCATCCTTTACCGGGAAGAAAGCGTCCCAGAAAAAGTACGCGCGCTTACCGACGGCAAAGGCGTCCCAGTCGTTTACGATTCCGTCGGCAAGGACACATTCGATGGGTCTATCGACAGCCTCCATCCTCGGGGGCTCATGGTTTCTTTCGGCAACGCATCCGGGCCGGTACCACCGGTTGATATGGGCATGTTGTCTCAAAAGGGATCGCTTTATGTGACCCGGCCAACCTTGTTCAACTACACCCAGTCCGCTGAAGATTTAGCGAAGACCGCCGCCGACGTGGTTGACGTCATCTCAAAAGGCATTGTGAAGATCGATATCCACCAACGATATGCGCTTAAAGATGCGCGCCAGGCGCATAAGGACTTGGAAGCACGGCGAACCACCGGCGCGACAATCCTGATTCCTTAGAACGCAATTCTAATCCCTGATGGATTAGGTGTTCATGCTGTCGAAGAATTCGTCGTTGGTCTTGCTCGTGCGCAGCTTGTCGAGCAGGAACTCGATGGCATCCACCGTCCCCATTGGGTTGAGGATCCGCCGAAGCACGTACATTTTCTGCAACGTGCCCTTCTCGACCAGCAGCTCTTCCTTCCGTGTGCCGGACCTGGTGATGTCGATCGACGGGAAGACCCGCTTATCGGCGACTTTACGGTCAAGGATGATTTCCGAGTTACCAGTGCCCTTGAATTCCTCGAAGATGACTTCATCCATCCGGCTGCCGGTATCGATCAGCGCCGTCGCAATAATCGTCAGTGAGCCGCCTTCTTCAATGTTACGCGCCGCGCCAAAGAAGCGCTTTGGACGCTGTAAGGCATTGGCGTCAACACCACCCGTCAGCACCTTACCCGACGAAGGAACCACTGTGTTATAGGCACGGCCCAAACGGGTGATCGAATCCAGCAGGATAACCACATCCCGTCCATGTTCGGTCAACCGTTTTGCTTTCTCGATGACCATTTCCGCCACTTGCACGTGGCGTCCCGCAGGTTCGTCAAAAGTTGACGAGATTACCTCGCCCTTCACCGACCGCTGCATATCCGTCACTTCTTCTGGACGTTCATCGATCAACAAGACAATCAAATAACATTCCGGATGATTGCTGGTGATGGAATGGGCAATGTTCTGCAACAATACCGTTTTACCGGTACGCGGCGGCGCCACAATCAGACCACGCTGGCCTTTGCCCAATGGCGCCACCAAATCAATGACCCTTGAGCTCATGTCCTTCACGGTCGGATCTTCGATTTCCATATTGATCCGCTCTTCAGGATAAAGCGGCGTCAAATTATCGAAATGGACCTTGTGGCGCGTCTTCTCCGGATCTTCGAAGTTGATCGATGTGACCTTGAGCAGCGCGAAATAACGTTCGCCGTCTTTCGGCGAGCGAATTTGCCCTTCAACCGTATCCCCCGTCCGCAACGAAAAGCGGCGGATTTGACTGGGGCTTACATAGATGTCATCCGGTCCTGGAAGATAATTCGCTTCCGGAGACCGCAGAAATCCGAACCCGTCCTGCAAAACTTCGAGAACCCCGCCGCCCGTTATTTGGACGTCGTTCTCCGCAAGCTGCTTCAAAATCGCAAACATCATGTCTTGTTTGCGCATAGCACTTGCGTTTTCGACTTCTAACTCTTCAGCGAAGGCCAGCAGATCTGTCGGCGTCTTTGCCTTCAGCTCCTGCAATTTCATCTCGTGAACCGTCATCGGCTTGAACTTCGTAATCGGAACGTTAATGGGTTAAGTGGTTGAAAACGGGCCGCTTTGTCTGCATTTCCGGTCGCGATTGACCAAGCGGGATAGGAAAGGAATGAAAGTTTGGCAGATTGTCAGCGGCTCTGGTCTCGGACCGGACGAGCAGAACTCATATTAGAGAGATATTCTGACACCCTTTTGGACATATAAGCTGATTTGCATCACCAAACAAGAGGCACAAATGAGCGGATTGCCTAAAACGGCTTCAGAATGACCAAAAAAACGATGCCGATCATCAGCACTGTGGGCACTTCATTGATAATTCTAAAGAACTTCGCAGGGCGTTCATTACGATCAGCGGCGAAATCTTTGCGCAGTTTGGCAAAGAAACCGTGAACGCCGGTCAAACCGAGCAACAAAAGCAATTTTCCGTGAAACCAACCCGCCGACCACGCATCCACATTCGGCATGACAGACAGCAGCAGCCCAAACACCCATGTGGCAATCATCGCAGGCGTCATGATGATCCGAAGAAGTTTTTCTTCCATCATCTTGAAGGTTTCGGACATAGGCGACCCTTTGGGCGCATCTACATGATAGACGAAGAGACGCGGCAGATAGAGCATTCCGGCCATCCATGAAATCACCGCGATAAGGTGCAGCGCCTTGATGGGCAGGTAAAAATCCACCAGAAAATCCATGATCATCGCCCCCTAAGCGAATTGCCCCGCTCTGAACGGGCAGGCTGGATGTTCCTTTGAACACCCCCCGAAGCCACTGGCCGGCCGCAACCCCTCATTGGCCATCAAGGCATTTAGCGTCACATCTTTGAGTGCGCCAACGAAATCCTTTTGGGTTCCCAGGGCCGGCGCCCGTATATACCAAGGAACACCTGCCTCATCCGCCAGCTTCTTATATTCGATGTCCAGTTCCACCAGCGTTTCCGAATGTTCGGAGACAAAAGCCACCGGCACCACAACCAAACCTTTTCCGGCCGTGCCCGCGTCTTCTATGCAGTTGTCTGTTGAAGGACCAATCCATTCCAATGGACCAACCCGGCTTTGATAACTGACCTTCCAATCCAGTCCTTCTATTGCCAGTTCATCGACGATATTCTTAGAAGTCCATTCTACTTGCGCTTGATAGGGGTCTCCGGCGTCAACAACTCTTTTTGGCAATCCATGAGCAGAGAACAAAACACGCGTTTTTGAGATATCCGGTACATCACCAAGCGCCTTCTTCAGAGTGGCCACATGAGATTGAATAAACTCTCGCTGCCCTGGATAGCAGCACACCGCAAAGTTTGGAGCCATCAGCCCTTGGCGTGCCGCTTCTTCACGCCATTCTTTCAAAGATGACTCGGTCGTCGTTGTTGAAAACTGCGGGTATAGCGGCAGAAGAACCACCCGATCAGGAGAATAGGCCTTTACCTGTTCGACGGCTTCCGACGCACGAGGATGCCAATAGCGCATGGCTACAAAACATTTGAACTCGCCTTGTTCCTCCTGGTTTAGCACCATCTCAAGCGCATTCGCCTGTTGGTCGGTCAATTCACCGATGGGAGATCGCCCTCCAAGTTCGGCGTATATTTCGCGGGCGATTGGCGCACGGCGACGGGAGATCAGCTGCCCAAGCGGCCATCGAAGAAATCCCGGCAGAGGAATGATCGCTGGGTCATTGAACAGGTTGAAAAGGAAGGGCTGGACTGCTTCCGGACAATCGGGACCCCCCAGATTGAACAGAACGACAGCGGTACGCATCAGCCCTGACCTCGAACCCGGTTCACAAGAATGTCCACATGTTCCGGCGGCGTATGAGGCAAAATCCCGTGGCCGAGATTGAAGACATGAGGTACGCCTTCCATGGTCTCCAAGATATGATCAATCTCCACCAGTAAGCGATCGCCACCGACCGCCAGGACCACCGGATCCAAATTGCCTTGAAGCACAACACGCTCCGACAATTGATCGCGTGCCCAAGGAAGAGAGACCCCAAAATCAAGTCCAAGCGCATCCACATTCGCGCCGTCGATAAAGTCCAATGCAAGACTGCCGACAGATTTTGGAAACCCAATGACCGGCACATTTGGGTGTGCCGCTTTGACGGTCTCGACAATCTTCTGCACGGGCTCAATGCACCACCGGCGGAAAGCCGCGGCCGGAAGGCCTCCCGCCCAGGTATCAAACAGCTGAACAGCATCTGCACCGGCATCGATCTGTTTGATCAAATAGGCTGACGTGGCATCGACCAAGGCGGCCAGTAGACTTTCGAATTCTTCCGGCCGGCGATAGACCCATTCGCGCACATCCGCATGGTTCTCACCGCCCCGTCCGCGGATCATATAGGTCGCTACAGTCCACGGCGCACCCGCAAACCCGATCAGAGCCTTGGATCCATCGAGATCACGCCTCACGAGCTGCACGGTTTCGAAAACAGGCTCCAAAACATCAATGGTTTCGGGGATGTCGTTGAAGATGACCTTATGGCCATCGATCAATCCTGGAAGCCTCGGCCCTTCCCCTTCCACGAACTTTAGATCCTGGCCCATGGCATAGGGTATGAGAAGGATGTCAGCGAATAAGATCGCAGCATCCATGTCATAGCGGTTGATCGGCTGTAGAGTTGCTTCAGCCGCCAGCTTCGGTGAGAAGCAAAAGTCGACAAAGTCCTTTGCCTGAGATCGTACTGCCCGATATTCGGGAAGGTATCGTCCTGCCTGACGCATAAGCCAGATAGGCGGATGGTTGGACTTTTGTCTTTGGAGAGTGGACAGAAATTTAGATGACAAGATGCTACCCGTTTTTTCCCTTATACCCTTCTAATCTATAAATAAATTAGTTGTAGGTAGTAGGGCCTGTGGATAGTGGGAATTAAAGAATGTTCGAATTTTTTCAACAGATTTATTCGCAAGTTTCACGGCTGGCTTCTTAGCGGCTGGCCAGAAAATCATGTTTTAAATCAAAAATATGTCTGTCTCCGCATGTTCGCTTTTCGGCGGAGCCTAAGGATTTCCCCACAGTTCAACTGATAAATTGGCGAGTTATCCACCGTCGAATAAATGTCGGATAAATGTCACAAAAACTGTAAAACCTCTTCGAACTCTTCCACAGACCCCGAGTTTTCCTCAAGTTCGGGGATATGTGTGGAAATATCGGCGCGGCAAGGCATTATCGATCTATGAGCTCGGAAAAACCGAAAATCTTCTTTCATCTGCATCTGGTTTCTGACGCCACGGGTGAAACTTTGAATGCCATTGCGAAAGCAGCTTGTGCGCAATTCGATATGGTTGAACCTGTGGAACATATCTATGCGCTTGTGCGGTCGCGGAAACAGATCGACCGTGTGATGAATGAAATCGAAACCGCGCCGGGCGTTGTTCTCTATACAATGATGAATGATGAATTGCGGGAACGTCTGGAAGAACGGGCAAAAGATCTGCAGATGCCCTGCATCCCCGTTCTAGATCCGGTTCTGTCTGCCTTACGGAATTATCTGGGCACGGAGCTTTCCCACAAACCTGGCGGCCAGCATAGTCTTGATGCGGATTATTTTGCCCGGATCGAGGCGCTGCGCTATACGATGGCGCATGATGACGGCCAGGGGGCCGCGGAGCTTAACGATGCGGATGCGATCCTGGTTGGTGTCAGCCGCACCTCGAAAACACCGACATGTATTTATCTTGCCAATCGGGGCATCAAGGCAGCGAACGTGCCTGTGGTGCCGAACTGTCCTCTACCGGCTGAGCTTGAAGAAGTGGAGCGCCCGCTCATCGTCGGCCTCACCCTGAGTCCCGATCGACTTATTCAGATCCGGCGGCACCGGCTGTTATCGCTCAATCAGGACGAAGAAACCGATTACGTCAATATCGACAAAATCCGCGAAGAAACCATGCAGGCACGAAAATTGTTTGCACGGTATGGCTGGCCGGTAATCGATGTTACCAGACGCTCAATCGAAGAAACCGCTGCCGCCATTCTCAATCTTTACAATCGACAATCCGTTGATTGATCAGGCCAAGAATATCGTTCTGGCATCGGCGAGTCCCGCCCGGCGGCAATTGCTGGAAGCCGCTGGGCTTACGGTTACAGTTGTTCCTTCTTCCGTTGACGAAGAAAGCATCAAGCAAAAAGAGAAGCATCTTTCAACAGACGATCTTGCGCTAAAACTTGCATCGGCAAAGGCGAAAAATGTCCTGACAAAATCGGATCTCCCGCCGGAGTGTCTGGTCATTGCTGCGGACCAAATACTGGTGGCCGATGAACGACGTTTCGACAAACCAGATTCATTGGCGGAGGCAGCGAACCATCTTCGTTATTTACAGGGAAAGACCCACCAACTGGTTTCTGCATGTGTCATTCACCAAACAAACGAAAACGGCTGGCAAACCATCTCGAAGGCGCAGCTCACCATGCGGCCGCTGTCAGATAGCTTTATTTCGGCCTATCTAGACCAAGTGGGAAATGCAGCCCTAAAATCTGTGGGCGCCTACCAGCTCGAAGGCCTCGGCGCCCAACTCTTTTCCAAGGTCGACGGCGACTATTTCGCCATTCTAGGATTGCCCTTGCTGGATGTTCTCGATTACCTCCGTACACAGAAAGTGTTGCCCACATGACTCTTACCGGCGCCGGAACGGTGGCGGCTGTTATTGGCTCGCCCATTGCGCATTCGAAATCTCCGCAGCTTCATCAATATTGGCTCGAACGATATTCGGTGGATGGGGCGGTGGTCCCTCTTGCCGTGGATCCTGCAGATCTCGGCGATGCCTTGCGGGCCATGATGAAGATTGGGTTCGCCGGAACCTCCGTGACGATTCCCCATAAGGAAACTTGTATCCCGTTGCTGGATGACGTGTCGCCACTGGTGCGGTCGGTCGGCGCCTGCAACATGATCATTATGAAAAACGGCAAGCTGATCGGCGACAATACGGATGTGTTTGGTTTCTCAGAAAATCTGCGTCTGGGGGCAGGCGGTGCTGACCTCAAACGAAAATCTCTGGTCCTCGGCGCTGGTGGGGCTGCCCGGGCCGTTGTGGCTGGACTTGCTGATGTGGGCGTCACGGAAATCGTCATTGTCAATAGAACGGAAGAACGGGCGCAGAAACTTGTCTCCGACATGGCGCCTCACATGACGGTGCCGCTTTCCGCCATTGGTTGGAATGAAATTCCAGAACTATTGCCGGGCATTGGCGTGTTGATAAACGCAACCTCGTTGGGGATGACCGGACAGCCCCCGCTTCAACTGGATCTGAACGGCTTGCAGCCGGGCAGTGTCGTCAATGACATCGTCTATCAACCGCTGGAAACGGAACTTCTCAGAACGGTGGCGAAGCGCGGATGTATCACGGTCGATGGACTTGGTATGCTGCTTCATCAGGCGCGGCCCGCCTTTCGCGCGTGGTTCGGCGTCGATCCGGAAGTTGGTGAGAAGCAACGTGCACTGATTTTGGGAACGCAATAAGGAAAACGCATATGTTGTTGGTGGGTCTCACCGGGTCGATCGGGATGGGCAAATCCGAGACCGCGAAAATGTTTCGAAATGCCGGGCTTCACGTTTACGACGCGGATGCTGCCGTTCACGCGCTTTATGCAAAAGGCGGTGCCGCCGTAGATCCTATCGAGGAGGCATTCCCTGGTGTCGTTAAAGAAGGCGCGATTGACCGCGAAGCACTCAGCAAACATGTGGTGGGCGATGGCGAGGCCATGAAACGGCTGGAAGCCATCATTCATCCATTGGTCGGCCAGGCGCAGATTGATTGGCTGCTGAATGCCGAAAGTGACGGCGCCACAATGGTCATTCTCGATGTCCCGCTTTTGTATGAGACCAAGGGCGAGACCCGCGTAGATGTGGTGGTGGTGGTGTCCGCGCCCTTCGAAATACAGAAAGAACGGGTTCTGGCCCGGCCTGGAATGACGGAAGAAAAATTCATGGGCATTCTGGAACGGCAAACACCAGACGCGGAAAAACGGGACCGGGCGGACTTTGTAATTGATACAAGCCAAGGCCTTGACCATGCACGGGCGCAGGTGGCTGAAATTATTGAGGCACTCACGTCAATGCCTGGAACGATCTGGACGAAGCGTAAAGCACAAGCTTAATGTTTTTGGTGATTCGCGACCTAATTATGCCGGCAGTAGATCAAAATGCGTGAAATCGTCCTCGATACGGAAACCACCGGACTTGACCCTAATGAAGGCCACAGAATTGTGGAAATCGGCTGTGTGGAGTTGAAGCATCACGTACCCACAGGGCAGAACTATCATGTCTATATTAATCCTGAGCGGGATATGCCCGAAGAAGCTGAGCGGGTTCATGGCCTGTCCCTGGATTTTCTAAGCGACAAACCAGTGTTTGCGGAAGTGGCCGAAGGTTTCCGGTCATTCGTCGCCGATGATCCCGTGGTCATTCACAATGCATCGTTCGATTTGAAGTTCATAAACTACGAACTGCGTCAGCTGGATCATCAGCCGATCCTGCCGGAACAATCCGTCGATACGTTGATGATTGCACGGCGGAAGTATCCCGGGGCGCCCGCGAGCCTTGATGCGCTCTGCAAGCGGTTTCAGATTGATGCCACAGAACGGACGGTTCACGGCGCTTTGCTTGATTCAGAATTATTGGCGCAAGTGTATCTGGAACTTATCGGCGGTGCGCAGCCCGGCCTGTCGTTTTCCGAAGCAGCCGGTGATGTGAAGGGTGCGACGGCAAAAGCCGCTGTGGCACGAAGCCCCAGGCCAAGGCCGCTCCCGTCGCTCCTCACCAAGGAAGAAGAAGCGGCCCATAAGGAGTTTCTGGACTCGTTTCCCGGCGATGCTCTTTGGAACAACGAAACCTAGGTTCCGCCATCCCATTCGCCTTTAATTCGTCGCTTGAGGTGCCTGACCCACGGCAGCACCACCAGCTTCTTGTTGTTTTGCCATCTGCTGACGGTAGAGCTGGGTAAAGTCGATTGGCTCCAGCATGAGTGGTGGGAAGCCGCCATCGCGGGTCACGTCTGCCACCACCCGGCGCGCAAAGGGGAAAAGTAGCCGGGGCACTTCCATCAGCAGTAGTGGCTGGAGCATATCGTCGGTTACATTTTGAACCTGGACGATGCCGCCATAGGCGAGCTCGACGAGAAAAGCCGTCACCTCGCCCCGCTTCGCATCGACGGTAATTTTCAGTTCCGTTTCGAATTCATTGTCCGAAAGCCGGCGGCCGCCCACATCCACCGAAACCTGAATGGCCGGCTGCGCATTGTTGGCGGTTAGTGATGCCGGAGCGCCCGGATTTTCGAACGAAAGGTCTTTGATGTATTGACCCAAAATCCGCATGGTCGGGCCATCTTGGCCTTCCGCGCCTGCAACCGCGGGGTTTAATGTTTCGTTCTCCGCCATGCGACGCAGCTCCTCTCGTTACATGTGAAATCTTTTATGGTGGAGGGATCAGCCCAGATCTGGCCAATCGCCAGGTGGCAGCTACCACGTCTTTGGCGATGTCACAAGCAGGACAATGTGGTTAATCGATTTCCCGGTAATCGCCGTCAATGGTTCTTGGGCCGGTGTGGTCTTTCCGGGGGTTGGGGCCCCCATAGGTATATACTTGGAAAGAACCGCCCGACATCATGCGTTGGAGGATGAAGCGGCCAAGGGCGAGCCGGATGGCAGGCACGAAAAGCGCAAATCCCACGGCGTCGGTCACGAACCCCGGCACAAGCAAAAGGGTACCCGCAACCAGCAGGAAAACACCGCTCACCACTTCGGCGATTGGGAGTTCACCTTTGTCCAGATGCTGCTCCGCCTTGCGCAAAATGCCAAACCCCTGGATTTGCAGCATGGCGGTGCCCAGCACTGCCGTGGCCACAACGATGGCGAGCGTGGTCCAAAGGCCTAGAAAACCGCCCACTTGTATGAAAACGGCTATCTCAAGTAGGGGAACACCAATAAAAAGGCCAAGTAATATGAATGGCATGGTTGCTATTCCTGGGTGCGGCGCCTAATTAGCTGTATTAACAGTATATATGTAGGGTCTGTGCCATTGTTTCCCAAGGAAAAATCCGGGTTTGGCAGCGGCCTTAGGAACACCAATATCGAAGAGAGCCGGTGCGGCCAGGTCGGCCTGGACCATACGCGCCAGGATGGTTAGTGTAGTGAGTGCGGCTGTTGCGGCCGTGCTCAACCTCAAGCAAGACAAAGGCAGGGATGGAAGAGCTGCAATATCTCGACATCATATTTTTCGCCCTATTGGCGGTTTTTTTGATCTTCCAGCTGTGGACAGTCCTCGGACGGCGTACCGGTCATGAGGAACAGCCGCGTGATCCGTTGCGCCGCGACAAGCAAGATCAGTCGCCAAGGTCGGACGATAATGTCGTTCCGCTGCCTGGCCGCGCGTCGGACAACCAGCAAGACAGCCGAACCTTCAGCCAAGGCGCTGCCAACTATTCTGGGGCTCTGGCGCAGGCATTGACAGATATCGAATTGGCGGACCGCACCTTCCTGCCGGATGAATTTCTAGCCGGTGCCCGTGGCGCTTACGAATTGATCGTCACAGGATTTGCCAATGGCGACAAAACGACCTTGAAGCCGCTTCTTTCGGGCGACGTTTTCGACCAGTTCGAAAGTGTGATCGATAGCCGGGAACAAGCCGGACAGATCGTTGAGTCCAGCTTCGTCGGTATTCGGTCGGCCGATATTTCCGGCGCGGCGCTCACCGGCTCGACGGCGGAAATTTCCGTGAAATTTGTGAGCGAACTGGTCTCGGTCACCAAGGATTCCGATGGCGCCGTGATCGAAGGCGATCCGAACCAAGTTCGCGAAGTCCGGGACGTTTGGACCTTTGCCCGTGAAGTGGGCAGCCGAAATCCGAATTGGGTTCTGATCGCGACCAGTGCGGATGACGCCGTTTAGTTGCGAGATCAGTTGAAGCAGAGGGTTCGATGCGGTCGCTTGCGGTCTTCGGTCTTGGCGCACTGGTCATCGGCGCCATTTTTGCAGGCTTGCTTTCCCTATTCCGCGCACCGGCACCGGAGGGGCCCGACCAGCTTGTTCTGACGTCGGCTACTTTCGCAATGCTGGTTGGTTGGGAAACGGATCAATTGAACGGAGCCGTTGCGGCCTTTGTGAGATCATGTGACCGCTGGCAGCCCAGACCTCCGGAAAAAAACCTTGCTTCTTTTCGTCCGGAATTCGGCACCTATGCTCAATGGAGATCTGTGTGTGAGGCGGCCGAAACGATTTCGTTGAATGACGATCAAGCCGCCCGGCAGTTTTTTGAAACGCGGTTCCAGCCGTTCCATGCCGCTAATAATCAGCAAGCTGAAGGACTCTTTACCGGTTATTACGAACCGGAATTGCGGGGCGCTTTGGCGCCGTCGGAAACGTTTTCCGTCCCGCTCTATCAGCGCCCCAGTGATTTGATCCAAGTAGACCTTGGAGAATTTCGTTCTGATTTGCGGGGCCGCCGGGTGGCAGGCCGCATTGAGGGCAATCGGTTACGGCCCTATGCGTCCCGGGCTGAAATCGAACGGTCGCCAAGCCCTGCTCATCAACCGTTCGTATGGGTGGACGATCCGGTGGATGCGTTTTTCTTACACATCCAAGGGTCAGGCCGGGTCGTGTTCGACAATGGTGACGTTATGCGCGTGGGCTACGCCGCGCAAAACGGTCACCCCTATACGGCGATCGGGCGCGTCCTGGTCAAAGATGGCCACATGGCGGTGGAAGAAGTGACCATGCAATCAATCCGCCAATGGTTGGATGACAATCCGGACAAAGCCGCGGATCTCATGAACGAGAACCACTCCTATGTGTATTTCCGGAAGATCGACGTTTCCGAAGCAGAGCTCGGTCCCGTGGGGGCGCAGTCGGTTCCGCTAACATCGGGCAGAAGTTTGGCCGTCGATTTGAAACATTGGCCGCTTGGCCTTCCTTTGTGGTTGGAAACAGAGTGGCCTTTGGACCCTGTTGAGGGTGATGCGGCTGCGGCAGAAATTGAGCCAACAGCAGATCCATTTCGGCGTTTGATGATCGCGCAAGATACCGGCGGCGCCATTCGCGGGCCCATACGGGGCGACGTCTTTTTGGGCTTTGGCGCCGACGCGGGAGAGATCGCCGGGCGCATGAAACAGCCGGGTACACTGACGGTTTTGTTGCCCCATGAAGTAGTCGCCGCCTGGCCTCCGGATGGCGGGCAATAGGCGCGGCAATGGCAGACGATGAGAAACCGCCAAAGCCTACAACGCTGACCCCAAAGAGCGCGCGGATCGTGGGTCCAGATGAAAAATCGCTGTGGGATTATGCAGTCCGTGATGCAACGCCATTGCGCCCGTCCGCTGTCAGTGGCGCGCCGGACCCGAGTTCCCCTTTCATGGAAAACTTGCGGAAGAAAGCCAAATCATCGCCGCAATCGGTGGTGCCGCTTGCCGGCAGCGAATTGCGACCGAAACTTCCCAACAAACCTCTGTCATCTTTGGACCGGCGAACGTCGCAAAAGCTTCGGAACGGGCGCATTCCGATCGACGCCACACTTGATCTCCACGGCTTCCGCCAAGCAGAGGCGCATAACCGCCTTATTCGTTTCGTGGAATCCTGCCAAAGCCAGGGCTTCAAATGTGTTTTGGTGATTACGGGCAAAGGCGTGCCGGATATGGCTCAAAAACCCCGGGGCGCTGAAAATGTGCGCGGCGTTCTGCGGACGGCCTTGCCGAATTGGCTCCAGACGCCTCCCCTAGACCGTTATGTGGTGAAATATCAAAGCGCCCACATCCACCATGGTGGTGCGGGCGCTTTTTACTTGTTCCTAAGGCGTAGAGAGCGGCTCTAACCCATCAAACCTGCGGCCCAAACGGCCCCCGCCGCGACACCGAACACAATGACCGTGCCCAAAACAGCGGCGGCGGATTGCATCCATGGGTTCTTCAAGAAACCCATCATGCCCTTGCCGGATTTGCGGCGGGCATCATCTTGAGGTGCGGCTTGCCAATTGGCTTCCCAAACCGCATCTTTCGGGAAGCTGCCCAGGACAGATACTTGCCCGCCTTCCATTTGGATTTTGTGAAGCGCGCGTTCAACACCGGTCCGTGGACCGCCGCCATAGACGGGCATAAAGCCACCGCCGCGTTCGTTTTTGCGAACAGTCGGCTTGTAGTCGCCAAGATATCCATCGGTTTCCAGGATCATCCAGTAACCGGTTTTGGTCTTGTCTTCGTCTTCCTTGGCCGGGGCCACTTCCGGCAGAATGTCGATGACCCGCACATCCACCTTATTGTCGAAGAAGGGCCGCAACAAATGATGCTGCGAAACTTTCGGCTTGGTGCTCCGTACCAAGAGCGTCGTGATCAGTTGACGCCCATAATCCCGGCGCACCAAATCGGCCAAGCGCGGGAATGGGATCTTTTGTTTGATCACCTTCTCGCTTGCCCCGATCTTCGATTGCAGCTTCGACAGCGGCTTTTCGATCATCGGGTGCGAATGCAACACCCAGCCTTCGAATGCGGAATGGGTCCTAAAGCTCCGCACACAGAATGCCTCGCGCAGCATCTTCACGCGTTCATAGGGGTTCTTGCGGGCTTCCTGGAAGGCGCTGAAAAGCACTTGGCCGGTGACCTCGTCGCGGATTTCCCGGTCACCCACGGTTTCCCGCAGCCACCCCGTATGCAAATCGTCCAGGGTCCACACATCGTCGCCGTCAGGCCCTGGGTCCGGCAGCAGCTGATAGATGTTCAGCTTTTCGTCCCGGTCGAACACATCCAAGATATCGGCCAGCACGCTGCGCGGAAACTTTACGGTCTCGAACAGGTCGGCCATCACCTCCGTAGCGAAGACACGGCGGATCTGCTCGTAGTCCATGTCACGGATCAGTTGCTTGAGGGCCGCCGGGTTGTTCTTTGCCTTCTGTGCCAGGACCAAATAACGGGTGAGATTGTCTTCACCCAGATCTTGGATGTTCCGTTTGACCGGGTAGAGATTATACATCTCCGCGCAATCGATCGAGGCAATGGCAGCGACGATCGGCATGGTCTCGGATTTTTTGAGTGCTGAGGCTTCGGCAATCTTATGCACTTCCAATGCGGCATCGGACGTGCAGTTTGTGTAAGCGAACTGCGCCTTGGGGATGATATTGCGCAAGCCCCGGTCGCATTGTTTGAATGCCTGAGAATCCGCATACACATGGGTGATCTGTGCCGTGAGCGCGCGCTGACGGTGATCGTCGAGAGACAGCAGGCCCTCCTTCAGCGCGTTGTCGATTTCGGCGACCGATGCTTGAGTGATCGGCTTCCCATAAATTTCAACACCGCGTCCGAAGATCACTTCGCGCGGCATGAGCAAATGGTGGTCAATCTTCAAATAGATTTCGCTGACAATGCGCAGCTCGGATGACGGGATCTGTCTGATCACGTCCGTAAGCACACCGCCCTTCAGGTTCATGACCGGCACGATGGCGCGGCCGACACCCCCCGACCAGACGCGTTCGATCACATCCTCATGCGATTTTTGCGTCGCTGGCTCTAGAAGCGCGTTCTTAACGCGGCTTGCACGAAAGGCACATGAGCCACCTTCACCCTGGCAGCTGATGCCATATCCGAGATTCTGTCCCACCATGCGTTACTCTGATCTGTGGTTGGTCCGGCGCGGACACAATTCACCCCTTCCGCATCCGGTTCTCTTAATCTTAATGGAAAATCAAGAATTGAGCAACGTTAACGATTGTGCGTGAGATCACAAGAAGGCCAGCAATTTGGCCGCTTTTATGGTTAAAGGATGAACTTTGACAGGTCCGTATTGCTCGCCAAATCGCCCACGTGTTTTTGCACATAGGCTGCATCCACTACCACGGTCTCGCCAGACCGGTCGGTCGCATGGAAGCTGATCTCGTCCAGCACCCGCTCCATCACCGTCTGAAGGCGGCGCGCGCCGATATTTTCGACCGTTTCATTCACGGCGACGGCCACATCCGCCAACGCATCAATGCCATCTTCGGAAAATTCCAGGGTTACCTCTTCCGTGGCCAGCAGTGCTTCGTATTGTTTGACGAGACTTGCTTCCGGTTCGGTGAGGATCCGTTTGAAATCATCGCGGGTCAGCGCTGATAATTCCACCCGGTTGGGCAAGCGCCCTTGCAGCTCCGGCAACAGGTCCGACGGTTTGGCCAGATGGAAAGCGCCCGAGGCGATGAACAGAATATGGTCGGTTTTGACCGTGCCGTGTTTGGTGGACACGGACGTGCCTTCGATGAGCGGCAGCAAGTCCCGCTGCACGCCTTCGCGGCTTACATCGGCGCCTTGCCGTTCTGAGCGCGCGCAGATTTTGTCGATCTCATCCAAGAAGACGATGCCGTCATTTTCTGCGGATTCGATGGCTTCTTGAACGACCGAATCTTCATCCAGCAATTTGTCGGATTCTTCGGCGATCAAATGTTCGTACGAATCCCGCACCGTTGTCCGCCGCCGCTTCGTGCGGCCGCCAAACGCTTTGCCGAACATGTCGTTGAGATTGATCATGCCCATCTGGGCGCCGGGCATGCCGGGAATGTCGAAACTGGGCATGACACTGGAGCTGTCGGCCATTTCGATCTCAATTTCCTTATCGTCCAACTCGCCACTGCGCAATTTGGCACGGAAGGATTCCTTCGTCGCATTGCTTGAATCCGCGCCCACCAGAGCTTCTAGAACGCGGTTCTCGGCATGGATATGGGCCGTGGCCTGGACTTCCTTGCGTTTGCGCTGGCGCACCGTATCGATGCTGATCTCCACCAGGTCGCGGATAATCTGTTCCACGTCCCGGCCCACATAACCCACTTCCGTGAACTTCGTGGCTTCTACTTTGATGAACGGCGCTTGGGCCAGTTTGGCCAGCCGGCGCGAGATCTCGGTTTTGCCGACGCCCGTTGGGCCGATCATTAGAATGTTCTTCGGCAGAACTTCTTCGCGCAGATCCTCCGGCAATTGCTGGCGGCGCCAGCGGTTACGCAAGGCAATGGCCACGGCACGCTTGGCATCTTGTTGGCCCACAATATAGCGGTCCAGTTCGGAAACGATTTCACGGGGAGAGAATGACGTCATGTTACGTTGTCTTTTGAGAAAGTGATGACCTTAAAGGTCGATTTTTTCGATGATCAGGCTGTTATTGGTGTAGACGCAAATGTCGGCGGCAATGCCCATGGCCCGTTTGGCGATGTCTTCCGCGTCCAGATCCAGCCCATTTAGCGCGCGGGCGGCGGCCAGCGCATAATTGCCGCCCGATCCAATGCCGATAATCCCGTCTTCCGGCTCTAGAACGTCGCCTGTCCCGGTGAGTACCAGACTTGTGGTCTTGTCCGCCACCGCCATCATCGCTTCCAGACGGCGCAGATAACGGTCCGTCCGCCAGTCTTTGGCAAGTTCCACGGCGGCCCTTGTCAGGTTTCCAGGATGTTGTTCTAGTTTTGCCTCCAAGCGCTCGAATAGCGTGAAGGCATCGGCCGTGGCCCCCGCAAAGCCACCAACCACATTCCCCTTGCCGAAGCGCCGCACTTTGCGCGCATTGCTCTTGATAACCGTATCGCCGAGGCTTACTTGGCCATCACCGGCAACAACAACGGCATTTGCGGTTCGCACGGACAAAATCGTCGTTCCGTGCCATATTTCGGGGGCAGATGTCACAAAAGGGCTCCAAATGGGCTGGGAGATGTGGCTCTAGCACGAGCCTGTGTCCTTTGCATGTGGCATTTGTAAGGTTTGCGTCAAGCCCCTGGCCGTATTGTTCCCAATTGTGTGCGCTTCTGCCCGGCTGCTCTGGATTGTGGCGCATTGCACAAACACCTGATAAAAGACCGCGATGGAACAGGATGTGAACATGCAGGATAGTAACGGGAGCGCGCCGCGCACCGCTATGGTGGAGCGGAAAACCCGCGAAACGGAGATCATGGTGTCCGTCAATTTAGACGGCACCGGCGAATACGATGTGGATACGGGCATCGGCTTTCTCGACCACATGCTCGAAAGCTTTTCGAAGCACTCCGCGATCGACCTGAAAGTGCGTGCCCAAGGCGACCTGCATATCGATTTTCACCACACCACCGAAGATACGGGCATCGTCATGGGTCAGGCAGTGCACCGCGCGCTCGGCGATCTAAAGGGTATTCGGCGCTTTGGCTGCGCGACCATTCCCATGGATGAAACATGCACCCGCGTTGCGCTCGATGTTTCAAACCGTCCCTATTTGATTTGGCGTGTTGAGTTTTCGAAGCCAAAGCTGGGCGATATGGATACGGAACTGTTCAAGGAATGGTTCCAGGCCTTTGCCCAGTCGGCCGGCATTACCCTGCATGTGGACAACCTGTATGGCGAGAACAATCACCATATTGTGGAAAGCTGTTATAAGGGCCTTGCTAGAGCGCTTCGTGATGCCATTGAGATGGATTTGCGCCAGATCTCGCAAATTCCAAGCACGAAGGGCGTTCTGGGGGACTGATCTCTGTGGCGAACCCATCGGCGCCTTGCTTGATGATGCGTTCGCTGTCCGGCACGTAGAACTATGGAAACAGTAGCGATTATCGATTACGGCTCCGGCAATCTGCGGTCCGCCGGAAAGGCGTTCGAACGCATGGTGCGTGAAGGTGAGTACAATTGCCGGATAGATGTCACCGGCGACCCAGAGAGGGTGCGTGCCGCCGATCGCATTGTCCTGCCGGGCGTGGGCGCTTTCGGTGATTGCCGGGCAGGCCTGGAAGCCGCCGACGGCATGTGGGACCTGTTGATTGAACTGGTGGAAAAGCAGGCGCGCCCCTTTTTGGGCATTTGCGTCGGGATGCAGCTCATGGCCAGTTGGGGGCTGGAACACGGGCGTTTTGCCGGGTTTGGCTGGATTGAAGGGGATGTGATCCCAATCGAGCCGGGTGATGGCCTTAAGGTACCGCATATGGGGTGGAACACGGTTCAGTTTGATCAGAACCACCCGGTCACAAAAGGGCTCGGCGAAGGTGATCTTTCGCACGCCTATTTCGTCCACTCCTATGCATTGGCGGCACAGGACCCTGCCTACGTGGTCGGGACAGCGGAATATGGGCAAACGATTACCGCGGCCGTGGCCCATGACACGAAGATCGGTACTCAATTCCACCCGGAGAAGAGCCAGGCAACTGGCCTTACCCTTATCGGCAACTTTCTTTCCTGGCGGCCTTAGACACTCATGATTTTGTACCCAGCCATTGACCTCAAAGACGGTGCCTGTGTGCGTCTTGAAAAAGGCGACATGGAAAAGGTGACCGTCTTCAATGACGACCCCGCTGCCCAGGCGCAGGCCTTCGAGGCGCAAGGGTTCCAATGGCTTCATCTGGTGGATTTGAATGGGGCTTTCGCCGGAAAGGCCGTAAATGCTGACGCTGTAACGTCTATACTTTCGGTAACATCGTTGCCAATTCAGTTGGGCGGGGGCATTCGGACGATGGCCCAGGTGGAAGCCTGGCTTGCCGCAGGTGTCCGCCGGGTGATCTTGGGAACTGCTGCGGTTCGCGATCCCGAATTCGTCAAACAAGCCGCGAAGGAATTTCCAGGGCAAATCGCCGTCGGCATTGATGCGCGGGGCGGCTTGGTGGCCGTGGAAGGGTGGGCTGAAACGTCCGACATGACGGCGGTCGATCTGGCAAAGGCGTTCGAGCAGGCGGGCATCGCGGCCATCATTTACACGGATATCGACCGGGACGGTATTCTGACGGGGCTCAATCTCCCGGCGACCGTTGACCTCGCCCGGCAAATCTCGACTCCGGTCATCGCCAGCGGTGGCCTTGCGGGCATGGATGATATTCGCGCCATGCTCGCTCTGGAACCAAATTCTATCAACGGGGCCATTAGCGGCCGGGCGATCTATGATGGGCGCCTTGATGCGGCAGAGGCATTGTCCTTGCTGAAAGGCCGGTCATGACCTTGAAGGCGCGTGTCATTCCCTGTCTGGACGTGAAAGATGGGCGCGTGGTCAAAGGCGTCAATTTCGTCGATCTGCGTGATGCCGGGGACCCGGTTGATTGTGCCAAAGCCTATGACGCCGCCGGCGCAGACGAGCTTTGTTTTCTCGACATCACAGCCAGCCATGAAAAACGTGGAATCCTGCTCGATGTGGTTCAGGCAACGGCCGAACAGTGTTTCATGCCGCTCACGGTAGGAGGCGGGGTGCGCACCGTGGATGACATTCGCCAGCTCCTCTTGGCTGGGGCCGACAAGGTCTCCATCAATACGGCGGCCGTCCGCGACCGGCAGTTTGTCAAGCAGGCCGCCGAGAAGTTTGGCAGTCAATGCATTGTGGTTGCGGTGGACGCCAAAGCGACGGGATCGGGCAATTGGGAAATCTTCACCCATGGAGGCCGCGAACCCACAGGGATCGATGCGATTACGTTTGCCGAAGAAGTCACGGCCCTTGGCGCGGGCGAAATCCTGCTCACCTCGATGGACCGCGATGGCACGAAGATCGGCTTCGACAATGACCTCACCAGTAAAATATCCAACGCGGTGTCAGTGCCGGTGATCGCCAGCGGCGGCGTCGGCACGCTGGATCATCTTGTGGACGGCGTCCAAATTGGTCATGCCAATGCAGTACTTGCGGCATCGATTTTTCATTTCGGAACCTATACAATAGCGGAAGCAAAAGAGCACATGGCCGCTGCGGGCATTCCCGTAAGACTGTAGTTTCAGCGGGCGTTTTCGTCATTGCGCCGTTTGACCCTTTTGTCATGAGAATGAATTCAGCAGAATGAATTCAGCACAGCTATGGCGTTGGTGGCGGCCATCGGGCGCCGAAATTTTTGGGTCAGGTCTTGCAGAGGGAAATCGAACTCAAACTGCGCGTCGCTCCGGACGACATGGCGCGGTTGAAGAAATGTGCGGCGATTGCTGATTGCAGCATTGGTGTCGAAACCAAGAAGAAGCTGCGGTCGGTCTATTTCGACACGCCCGATTTTGGTCTCAAGGCCCGCAAACTGGCATTGCGTGTGCGCCATGACGGGGCCCGCAAAATCCAAACCGTCAAATCAGAATCCCGCTCGGGCCTGTTGTCGGATCGTGCGGAATGTGAAGTGGAGCTCTGGGGCGACCGGCCAAATGTAGACTTGGTCTCTGACCGGTTGATGCGCCGGCAGATCAGCAAGGCCATTTCCCATCAAGATCTTCAGCCGCAATTCGAAACCGATATCAATCGAACCATCCGTATGCTGAGGACACCGGGCGGCGATGCAATCGAACTTGCGATCGACGAAGGGTTCATTGCCGCCGATGGCAGCAATGAGCTGGTGTCTGAAATCGAATTGGAACTCAAAGAAGGCGATGTATCTGGTCTGTACGACGTGGTGCGGGATTTGGGCGAAGGCGTCCACCTATCGCCAACCATCATGTCGAAGGCGGACCGGGGCTTTGCCTTGGCATCCGGTGCACAGCCCACGCCGTCGAAAGCCAAAGCCTTTCGGCTGGATGCGGATGCGACCATCGAAGATGGCCTCATCACGATCTTGCGCGAATGCAGCCGGCATCTTTTGGCCAATGAAGAGCTTGTGGTGGAGTGTCGCGATGCCGAAGGGCTGCACCAGATGCGGGTGGCCTTGCGCCGTTTGCGGGCGGGCCTTGCCATCCTTGAAAAACTGGCGCGGGACGACACCACGCTCATGCTCAAAGAAGAGGCCAAGTGGCTTGGCGAAGCGTTGGGGTTTGCGCGGGACGCGGATGTGTTCGCGATGGAAGTGTTCGAACCGGTTTATGCGGCCTTCCCCGAAGAATCCGCCATGCCGCATATGAAGGACGCGATTGGCCTGTTGCGCGAGGAAGCCTGGGCGGATGCACTGAGCGCCATCGGGTCCAAAAGATATTCGGAATTCGTCCTCGAATTAGGTGCGGCCATGGACAAACGGTCTTGGCGTCAGGCGCATATTGCGGGCCAATCAAAGCGGCTTGATCAAAGCGCCCGCGCCGTGGCGTCGAAATTGCTGACCAAGCAGATGTCCAGGGCCGGTCAATTGGGTGGACGGATCAAGACGCTTACCATCGAAGAACGGCACACGCTGCGCAAGCAGCTCAAGAAGTTCCGGTATACGGGCGAATTCTTTTCATCGCTCTTCAAGAAGAAAAAGACGAAGCGGTATCTGTCTACCCTTGCACGGGCGCAGGATGTCTTTGGATATTTGAACGATGTGTCGACCGCAGAAAGCATGGTTTCGCGGATCATCTATCAGCAGCCGGATTTGGCGGACATCATGATGTGGTCCGGCGGTCTGGTTTTGGGCTGGCACCAGCATCGCGCGGAAGAAGCCTGGGGCGACGCCAAGGCTTTGTGGCGCGACCTTGAAGACGCGCCCCGTTTTTGGGACTAAACTTCCATCTTCATTGCTGCGGTACCAAGCGGCATCCATCATCGCAAGGTTCAATGCATGAGCGATCTTAAAGACAGCGGGGCCGTTATCGACCGGCTTTACGAAACCATCGTGGCGCGCAAAGGCGCCGACCCGAAGGCGTCCTATTCCGCTAAACTCTTTGCGAAGGGGATCGAGAAATGCGCTCAGAAGCTGGGCGAAGAAGCGGTCGAAACGGTTATCGCCGCGGTCGCTGGAAAACCCGGAGAGGTTGCGGAAGAATCCGCCGATCTGCTTTATCACCTGCTCGTGGTTTGGGCCGCCTCGGGGGTTAAACCCAGCGATGTCTACGCGGCCCTTGAGAAGCGGGAAGGGACGTCCGGCATTGATGAAAAGGCCAGCCGGAAGTCATGACTTGATATTGTGGTCTTAACCGTCCCGCTCCCCCGTCCCAACCACCCCAAGGGTACACTCACGGGTGGTTGGGACGGGGGAGCGGGATGGCCCGGTTACCGAAACAAAACGTCCCTCTACAAACCTTTTTTGGCAATCAGATCCTTCAAGGATTCTTCTGGCCGAGCGCCGAAATGGGAAATCACTTCGCCGGCGGCGATGCAGCCGATCTGCCCGCATTCCGGAAGCGACCTGCCGCTGGTTAGTCCGTACAGAAATCCTGATGCGAACAGATCGCCCGCCCCTGTGGTATCCACCACTTTGGTTGCCTCCGCAGGTACTTCATACTGCTTGTCTTCCGCCAGGATCAGGCAGCCTTTTTCGGACCTTGTAATGGCCGTGAGCGGACACAATCCTTTCGTGGCGGCAACGGCACTGTCGAAATCGGTCTGAAACAATGAAGCGATTTCGTCTGCGTTCGCGAAGAGGATGTCGATCTGGCCTGTCTTGATCAGGTCCATAAACTCATCCCGAAATCGGTCCACGCAGAAATCGTCGGACAGGGTAAGCGCGGTCTTGCGCCCTGCATTGTGGGCGGCGGCCATGGCTTTGCGGAAGGCTTCTTTCGCCAGCGGCGGATCCCACAGATAGCCTTCCAGATAGGTAATCTGCGCGCCCGCGATGAGATCTTCGGGCACATCGTCTGGGCTCAAACCTTGGGAAGCCCCAAGATAGGTGCTCATGCTGCGTTCGGCATCCGGTGTGACGACAATCAGGCAGCGTCCCGTGGACGGGCCTTCAGTTGGACGGTCCACATCGAAATCGACGCCGATGGCACGAATATCGTGGGCGAAAATCTCGCCAAGCTGATCGTTCCGCACCTTGCCGATATAGGCAACGCGTCCCCCCAATCCGGCAATGCCCGCGGTCGTGTTGGCGCCGGAACCGCCGGAGATCTCCACGGCGGTGCCCATTTTTCCATAAAGTTCGGAGGCCCGGTCTTCGTCGATCAGCGTCATGCCGCCTTTGACAATATTGTTGGTGCCCAGGAACGCGTCATCCTCGTGGCAGAGAACATCAACCAGGGCGTTGCCGATGCCGACGACATCGTGGCGGAGCTCGGACATGCTTATTAATTCCTTTAGAACGTATTAGAGATGGGCCAATTCCGGGGGGATTTATGCAAATCGGCGGAAGCGGCGGAAATTAAACACAAAATGGCGAACATCTCCACACTATCGCCGGAATTCCTGTAACACTTGCGCCTTAATCAATCGAGGCGGGTTTTTACGGGCCGGTTAGGTTTTTTTGATTGGGTAGCGGAAGGCGTTGCAGCGGTTTAGGCAAACAGGCCGGCGCCATGGAGTTTGAGAGGTTGACCTTGCGCAGATCGGATCCAAAGTTGATAGCGTTTTTGGGGGCCGCAGGAATGGTCCTGGCGGCATGCGCGTCGCCTGCGCCAAGCGCGACCGAGCCTACCGAACCGGTTTTGGGCGATATCGATACGTCCTCCAGCAAGGTTAGCCAGCGGCAGCTTGCCCGTTTGAAGGTTCCCACCTCCGCTGAATTAATCGGAAAGACCGACGGCCAGGTGATGGATCTCTTCGGGGAACCAAGCTTCGACCGGGGCGAGAAAAACGCCAAGGTTTGGCAATACGCTCATGGCGGCTGCATTCTTCTGTTCTTCATGTATGAAGACCCCATGACCTTGGAATATTCGGTCACGCATGTGGACGCCCGCGGCCCCAAGACGGGCCCTGCGCCGATCGAAGAATGTGTGGCCCACGCTTACAAAAGCCACTATGTGGCCAAGGCATCGCTTTAAGCCGCTTCCGCCGTCGTCTTGGCCTTGTATTGGCAGATATCCCGGACAACGCATTTGGAACATTCCGGCGTGCGCGCTTTGCACACATAGCGTCCCAGCAGAATGAGCCAATGGTGCGCGTGCAGCTTGAATTCCGCCGGCACTCTGTGGTCGAGGGCTTTTTCCACAGCCAATACGTCTTTCCCCGGTGCCAGCCCCGTTCGATTGCTCACACGGAATATGTGTGTATCCACCGCCATGGTGGGCGCACCGAACGCAATATTCATGACCACATTGGCTGTCTTTCGGCCGACGCCCGGCAAGGTTTGAAGAACGTCCCGGTCTTGGGGTACTTCGCTGCCGAATTCTTCGATCAACCGTTTGGACAGGGCGACGACGTTCTTTGCTTTGGTTTTGTAAAGACCGATGGACTTTACATAGTCGCGCACCTTGGCTTCCCCCAAGGCCACCATTTTCTCGGGCGTATCGGCCACTTCAAATAAAGGGCCCGTTGCTTTGTTGACGCCTTTGTCCGTTGCCTGGGCGGACAGCACCACCGCCACCAGCAAGGTGTAATGGTTCTTGTAGTTCAATTCGCCCTGGGGATTTGGGCGTTCCGCCCTAAGTTTCTCAAAAAAGGGGGGTATGTCTTTCAGTTTGATCGGCATGATCTGATCGGGCTTTCGGGGAGTGGGAGCGGGATCAGGAAAAGTGTATGCGGTTTTCCGTCCGATCCCGCTCCAATTAATTGAAGTAGATCACGATCGTTTTAGGGTGATTCCACCCAAAACGATCATGATCTAAGCAGCGACATTGCCGCATTTGCGGCGCCACAGGAACCAAAATAGTATCATCGGCGATGAATTCAGAAACACCGATCGACAAATCCGAACCGCTTTATTTTGACGCCGTGCTGCGGCCCCACCGCTCGCTTGGGCCACGAGGCTTCCTCATTTTGATGAGTGCCATCTGCATCGTGAGTTTTGGCTATGGTGTTGTGTTCATCATGATCGGTGCGTGGCCCATTTTTGGCTTCCTGGGTCTTGATGCGCTGTTGATCTACATCGCCTTCCGCGCGAGCTATCGGTCCGGGCGTTTGTACGAAACGGTCCAAGTTTCAGACAGTGATCTCCACATCACGCGCGTCCATCCCAATGGTCAGATGCAAAGCTGGACGTTTAACCCCTATTGGGCAAGCGTTCATATGGACGAGCCGCCCGAACATGACAGCCAAATCACCATATCGTCCCATGGCCGCAAATTGGTGATCGGGTCTTTCCTGACCCCGGAGGAACGGCTCGATTTTTCGAAAGCGCTGAAAGCGTCATTGCGTCAGGCCGGAACCGCCCGGGCGAATTAAGTCACTGTCATCGCGAGCTGGCTTTAGCCAGCGCGGCGATCCAGGTGCATCCGGCACTGAGCAAACGGCTCCTGGATTGCTTCGTTTTGTCTTTTGCTGCAACTCCAGCCCACTCCCCCGTCCCAACCACCCGTGAGTGTACCCTTGGGGTGGTTGGGACGGGGGAGTGGGCTGGCCAGGTCGCACAAACAACGCGCAGCGGCTCGCAATGACACTGTAGAGTACCGAAAACCTATTCAGTAAGACCCAAAACGTCAGCCATCGAGAAGAATCCGGGGCCTTTGCCCACGCCCCATTTCGCGGCGGCAACGGCGCCATTGGCGAAAATGGCCCGGTCTTCGGCAACGTGGCTCAGGACCACGCGTTCTTTTTCGCCCGCGAAAATGACCGAATGATCCCCCACGACGCTGCCGCCGCGTAAGGCCGCAAAGCCGATATCACCTCGTTTGCGCGCGCCGGTTTGCCCATCGCGGCCCCGATCCGACACGTGGTTAAGGTCCACCCTGCGGCCTTCGGCAGCGGCTTCGCCAAACATCAGAGCGGTGCCCGAGGGTGCATCGACCTTATGCCGATGGTGCATCTCGACAATTTCGATGTCGAAATCCGCATCAAGAGTGGCCGCTACCCGGCGGGTAAGGGCCGCGACCAGATTGACGCCGAGGCTAAAATTCCCTGCACGGATGATTGTGGCATGGCGGGCGGCAGCGCGGATCTTTTCGTCATCCTCCGCGGTGGTGCCCGTGGTGCCGATGACATGTACGATACGCCCCTGGGCTGCCAGGCCGGCGTGTTCCACGGTGGCCGCCGGTATGGTGAAATCGATGATAGCATCCGACTGAGTGATCAGCGTCAACGGATCGTCCGTTAGCGGAATACCTGCCGCGTCGATGCCCGCGAGCGCGCCTAAATCTTGGCCAAGCTTCGGATGGCCCGGCCCTTCCGTGCCGCCCGCAAGGACGCAGCCGTCAGTTTCCGTTACTTGCTGGATAAGCGCGCGGCCCATGCGGCCTGCCGCTCCCAGGATGGCGATGCGGATATCGCTCATCAGTTTTCTCCCGTAGGTTGGATTAGACTTAGAAGTATAGACCGATTTGGTCCGGCACCGAGGGGGCGAAATCAGCCCTTGGCGGCGTCGAAGAAATCCTTCACCCGGGCAAAGAATCCGCTGGTCTCCGGATTGTTTTTCTCATTGCCCGCTTTCGCGAATTCCTTCAGCAGATCTTTTTGTTTCCGGGTCAAGTGCACAGGCGTTTCCACCACTGTGTGCACATACATGTCGCCATGGCCCCGGCCCCGCAAGGCAGGCATGCCTTTGCCGCGCAACCGGAATTGCCGGCCCGATTGGGTGCCTTCGGGAATGGTGATCTTGCTGCGTCCGCCATCCAGTGTTGGGACTTCCACGGACCCGCCCAGTGCCGCATCGGTCATGGCGATGGGCACGCGGAAATAGATATCGTGACCATCCCGCTGGAACAGGCTGTGGGGCTTCACGCTTAGAAAGATGTAGAGATCGCCCGATGGTGACCCGCGCTGCCCCGCTTCGCCCTCTCCCGTGAGGCGGATCTTCGTGCCGTCCTCTATGCCTGCCGGGATGTCGACGGCAAGCGACCGTTCTTTTTGTTGGCGTCCGGAACCGCCGCAAGCTTCGCAAGGGTTTTTGATGATGCGGCCGACACCGCCGCAGGTGGGGCAAGTGCGTTCCAACGTGAAAAAACCCTGCTGCGCGCGGACTTTTCCGTGGCCGTTACATGTGGGGCAGGTTTCGGGGCGCGTACCTGCGGCAGCGCCCGTTCCGTCGCACACCTCGCAAGCCACGGAGCCGGGCACCCGAATGGTGGCCTGCTTGCCCGCATAGGCTTCCTCAAGGGTGATTTCCATGTTGTAGCGCAGATCGGCGCCACGGGACCGCCCGCCCCGGCGGCCGCCCATGAATTCGCCGAACAGGTCATCAAATACATCCGCAAAGGATGAGGAGAAGTCGGCGCCAAAGCCGCCACGCGGTCCGCCGCCGCCCATGCCATCAAAAGCTTGATGGCCAAACCGGTCATAGGCAGCGCGTTTCTCGTCATCCTTCAGAATGTCATAGGCTTCGCTGACTTTTTTGAAGGCGTCTTCCGCTTCCGCATCGCCCGGATTACGGTCCGGGTGATACTTCATGGCAAGTTTGCGGTAAGCCGACTTGATGTCACCCGCCCCGGCATCGCGGCCCACGCCCAATACGTCATAGAAATCTTCTTTTGACATGGACGGAACGCTTTCCCTGTTCGCGGCGCTTTTTGCGCACCAACCTTTTGTTTCTTACAGATAGGAACAGCCGGGCGGCATGATGCCGCCTGACTGATGATCAATTTTCTGGGGGGCAGAAAGGGTCATCGACATAACCAGCTTTTGTTAAAGGTTACGCGCTGCCGGTTTTCTTGTCATCTTCGTCGATTTCTTCGAAATCGGCATCGACCACATTCTCATCATTGCCGCCGGCTTCATTGCCTTCGCCGCCGCCCACATTGGCATCGGCTTCCGCCGCATCCTGGGCTGCTTTGTACATGGCTTCGCCAAGTTTCTGAGAGGATTGAGACAGCGCTTCCATCTTCTTCTTGATGTCTTCCGCGTCATCACCGCCTGCAGCTTCGCGCAGGGCCGCGATGTCTTTCTCAATCTGTTCCTTGGTGGCGGCATCCACTTTGTCGCCATGCTCTTCCAGCGATTTCTCGGTGGCATGGGCAAGGGACTCGGCCTGATTTTTGGCTTCGGCGCCTTCGCGGCGGGCTTTATCTTCCGTCGCGTGCTCCTCGGCGTCCTTGACCATCTGCTCAATGTCGGCATCGCTGAGGCCACTGGACGCTTGAATGCGAATGGCCTGCTCTTTGCCCGTTGCTTTGTCTTTCGCGGACACGTTCACGATGCCGTTGGCGTCAATGTCGAAGGTCACTTCGATTTGCGGCAGGCCGCGCGGACTTGGCGGGATGCCCACCAAATCAAACTGTCCGAGCACCTTGTTATCCGCGGCCATTTCCCGCTCGCCTTGGAACACGCGAATGGTCACGGCGGTCTGATTGTCTTCTGCGGTGGAGAACACCTGAGACTTTTTGGTCGGGATCGTCGTGTTGCGATCAATCAGGCGGGTGAACACGCCGCCCAGGGTTTCGATGCCCAGGGACAGGGGCGTTACGTCCAGAAGCAGAACGTCTTTTACATCGCCCTGCAGAACGCCCGCCTGAATGGCAGCGCCCATGGCGACCACTTCGTCCGGGTTCACCCCTTTATGAGGCTCGCGGCCGAAATAGTTCTTCACCGCTTCTTGTACTTTGGGCATGCGGGTCATGCCGCCCACCAGAACCACATCGTCGATTTCCCCGGCGGACATGCCGGCGTCTTTCAACGCTTTCTTCACGGGATCGATGGTGCGCTGGATGAGATCGTCCACCAAAGCTTCCAGCTTTGCGCGGGTGATCTTCATGGTCAGGTGTTTCGGGCCCGATTGGTCCGCTGTGATGAACGGCAGGTTCACTTCCGTCTGGGTCGCTGAAGACAATTCGATCTTGGCTTTCTCAGCCGCCTCTTTCAGGCGCTGGAGAGCCAAACGGTCTTGGCGCAGATCAATGCCGTTTTCGCGCTTGAATTCATCTGCCAGGTAATCGACCAGGCGCAGGTCAAAGTCTTCACCACCGAGGAAGGTGTCGCCATTGGTCGCCTTCACTTCGAAAACACCGTCGCCGATTTCCAGAATGGAAATATCGAACGTGCCGCCGCCAAGGTCATAAACGGCGATGGTCTTGCCGTCGCCGTCGGATTTGTCCAGGCCGTAAGCAAGTGCTGCCGCTGTTGGCTCGTTGATGATACGTAGCACTTCCAGACCGGCGATCTTGCCTGCGTCCTTCGTGGCTTGGCGCTGGGCGTCATTGAAGTAGGCAGGAACGGTGATCACCGCCTGGGTCACTTCGGACCCCAGGAAGCTCTCCGCCGTTTCCTTCATCTTCTGAAGAATGAACGCCGAAATCTGCGAGGGTGAATAGGTTTCCTTTCGGCCCTGGACCCAGGCATCGCCATTATCGGCGGCCACGATCTCATAGGGCACCATGTCCGCGTCTTTCTTCGTGGTCGGATCATCGAAGCGGCGTCCGATCAAACGCTTAATGGCGAAAAACGTATGTTCCGGGTTGGTGACGGCTTGTCTTTTGGCTGGTTGGCCGATGAGACGCTCGTCGTCTTCTGAAAACGCGACGATGGACGGGGTTGTCCGCATGCCTTCTGCGTTTTCGATGACCTTGGGCTGCGTCCCTTCCATTACGGCAACGCAAGAATTGGTGGTACCGAGGTCAATACCGATGACTTTGCTCATGCTCACTCCTTATTTCTGCGGCTGAATCGGCAGGTCGAAAACGCCCCTGCCAATCCCCCTAAATGGAGGAATTGTGAAATAGCCCCCTCATATTGGGGGTATATAGGGGGGCAAAGGACGTGCCGCAACCGCTGGGGCCGCTTTCAAGCCCATGTTTTGGCGGTCTTTTTTAGACAGTTGGGCCGTTGGTGCAACCGTTTTTCTTAACCAATCTGTGCAGCCGGGGGAGACTGGCGCCGAATGGCAACACCTCAGATCGTCTCAGCGTCTTTTCGGACCGACATTCCGGCCTTCTACGCGGATTGGTTCGGGCAACGTTTGGCGGCGGGCGAAGTGATGGTGCGCAACCCCTATGGCGGCCCGGATTACAGGGTTTCTCTGGCGCCGGACGATGTTCTCGGCTTCGTTTTCTGGAGCCGAAATCTGAGGCCTTTCCTGGAAAACTTGGAAGAAGTCGGCCGCCGGAACATTCCCTTCATCGCGCAGATGACCGTCACGGGATATCCGCGTGTGTTGGAAACGTCTACGATTTCGGTGGAGGCTGCGATCGATCAGATCAAGCATGTGTCGAACCGGTTTGGACAGGCCAGTGTTGTCTGGCGCTATGATCCGATCCTCATGACGTCGGCGACCACGCCGGACGGCCATATCAAAACGTTCAAAAAGATCGCCTCAGCCTTGCGCGGGTCGGTGGATGAATGCGTGGTTTCCTTCGCTACCCTCTACGCCAAGACCAAACGGCGGCTTGAGAGTATCCGCCACGCGGAAGAAGGCTTTTCCTGGTGGGACCCGGCGAATGAAGAGAAACGGGAAATGCTCCGCACGCTTCAGGAAATTGCCGTGGAAAACGAAATGGCCTTAACCGTTTGCGCGCAGCCGGATCTGCTCATGCCCGGTGTTGAAGGCGCAAGCTGCGTTGATGCGCGGCGCCTGTCAAAGGTTGCGGGGTATGCCATCGATGTGCGCCAGAAGGGAAATCGCGAAGGATGCCTCTGCGCTCGCTCGCGGGACATTGGGGCGTATGACACCTGCCCCCATGGCTGTGCCTATTGCTATGCCGTGCGCGACGGCCAAAAAGCGAAGAGCGCCTACGCCGGACATCACCCAGACGCCCGTAGTCTATAGGAAAATTAGATTCTAGAACTATGTTCTGGACGGGCAGGCGTTGCAGCAAAAGACAAAACGAAGCAATCCAGGGCCGCTTCTTTTTTCCTTGCTGCTCTGGATCGCCGCGCCGCCATTCTGGCGGCTCGCGATGACGAATATCAATCCGATCTGTTTGGGTTTTTATGCCGTCGTGTCGACCGTGCTGCCGGGACCATCGGCGTTATCGCCGCCTTTGGCCACCGTCACCATGGCGGGGCGCAGCAGACGCTCGCCGATCATGTAGCCGGTCTGAACCACATCCACCACCGTGCCCGCAGGCTGCCCGGTGCCCGGCACTTCGGCCATGGCTTGGTGGAAATGGGCGCTGAACTTTTCGCCCTTCGGGAAGATCGGCTTCACGCCATTCTTTTCCAGGCCCGCCAAAAGCTCCCGCTCCGTCAGCTCCACGCCGCTTAAAACGTTCTGAACTGCTTCATCGGTTTCGCGGGCTTCTTCGGGCACCGCATCGATGGCTCGCCGCAGATTGTCGGCGACTGACAGCATGTCCCGCGCGAATTTCGTAATGCCGAAAACGGACGCTTCCGTGCGTTCTTTCTCGGCGCGGCGCCGCGTATTTTCAAGCTCGGCCATGGTCCGCAGCAGCCGGTCTTTCAGCGCCGCGTTTTCTTCCTCAAGAGAAGGGGGAAGGGCCGCCTCATCGATGCCGCCGGGCTCCGGGGCCGCTTCTGCTTGCGCGTCCGCTTCCGCTTCGGGCGTTGCGCCCTCTTCCTTGGGGTCCTTATCGTTTGGAATGTCCTGATCGCTCATGACGCTTTGTTCTTACGAAGCCTTTCCGTTCTGTCTGGCCGTTTCACTTGATGACGCGGCCGATAAGCTTGGCCGTGTAATCGACCATGGGAATAACACGTGCATAGTTGAGGCGCGTGGGTCCAATGACACCGATCACGCCCACAACCTTCTGCGCGTTGTTCATATAGGGAGCCGCGATGACGGATGAACCCGACAAGCTGAACAGCTTGTTCTCAGCGCCGATGAATATGCGCACACCCTCGGCATCCTTGGCAAGCTCCAGCAGTTGAATGAGTTCGTTTTTCGTTTCCAGGTCCTCGAACAGCATGCGAATGCGCTCAAGATCCTCGGCAATGGTCACATTGTCCAACAGGTTTGCGCGGCCGCGCACGATAAGCTGCGGCATTTGCGGCGAATTGGAATCGGCGCCGCTCCACGTGGCCAATCCTTGCTCCACAATGCTTGCCGATAGAGTGTCGAGTTCCGCGCGCTGGCTGTCGATTTCCGACAGGATGCGGTCACGTGCCTCATCCAGGGTCTGGCCGCGCAGCCGCGCATTCACGTAGTTGGTCGCTTCGACCAATGTGGACGGTGGCATGCCGGCGGGCACTTCGATGACCCGGTTTTCCACGTCACCGTTTTCATTGACCATCACCACCAGGGCTTTGCCGGGGCTAAGCGACACGAATTCGATGTGTTTGAGGGCAAGGTCGCCCTTTTCCGCCATCACCAGGCCCGCCCCGCCGCACAGGCCGGACAGCAGGGAGGAGGCTTGCGTCAGCACGTCCTCAACTTCGTGGGTGGAGCCCGAAATCTGTTCTTGGATCGCTTGGCGTTCTTCTTTGGACAAATCGCCCACTTCGAGCAGGCCGTCCACGAACAGCCGTAATCCTGTATGGGTGGGCAGCCGCCCGGCGCTGGTGTGCGGCGCCATCAGTAATCCCATCTGTTCCAGATCCGCCATCACATTGCGGATAGAGGCGGCAGACAATTCCAAGCCGGAGGTTTGGGAAAGCGTGCGCGATCCCACGGGTTCGCCGGTTTCCAAATAACTCTCGACGATCTTGCGAAATAGGCTGCGGCTGCGCTCATTCAGCGCTTCAACCAGATTGCCGTTGTCTTCCGTCAAAAGAGAGGCCCTCTTCCCACAAGGATTCTGAAATGGCTGGCAATTTATTGATGCCCGACTCTGCCGTCAATTCGTGAGTTTTTCCTTTCCTTTGCGGCGTTTATATGGTCGATACGGGGACACTCAAATCACGTTTATTCTCCGTAATTAATTTAAGGAAACTGCTCATGCGCCCATCTGGCCGGGAACCGAATGCTATGCGTGCCGTGACGCTTGAAATGGGCGTTGCAAAAAACGCGGAAGGCTCCTGCCTTGTGAAGTTCGGCGACACACACGTGCTGTGCACGGCCAGTTTCGAAGACCGGGTGCCTCCCTTCCTGCGCAATAGCGGGTCCGGCTGGGTAACGGCGGAATACGGCATGCTGCCCCGCTCCACCAATGAACGCATGCGGCGCGAGGCCAATGCGGGCAAACAGTCGGGACGCACGTTGGAAATCCAGCGGCTGATCGGCCGCTCTTTGCGCGCCGTGGTGGACATGAAAAAGCTGGGCGAGCGTCAAATCACGGTCGATTGCGATGTGATCCAGGCCGATGGTGGCACGCGCACGGCGTCGATCACTGGCGGTTGGGTGGCGCTTCAGCAATGTGTGGAATGGATGCGCGATCAGGGCATGCTGCCGGCGGAAGGCCAAGGCCCGCTCACGACCCAAGTGGCCGCCATATCCTGCGGCATCTATGAGGGGACGCCGGTGCTCGATCTGGACTATCCGGAAGACTCGAACGCCGAAACCGATGCGAATTTCGTCATGACCGGCGACGGCGGTATTGTGGAAATTCAAGGCACGGCGGAGGGCGCCCCGTTTTCGGAAGAGAGTTTCGGGCAGCTCATGGGCCTTGCCAAGAAAGGCATTGGCGAATTGATCAGCCTGCAGAAGGAAACGGTCGGCGGCTGAAAATGACGGTTCGCAGGTTTCAGGAAAACAAGCTGGTTGTTGCCAGCCACAATCAGGGCAAGGTGCGCGAGATCGGCGATCTGCTGCGCCCGTTCGGCCTGGATGTGGTGTCGGCCGCAGAGCTGAACTTGGAAGAGCCGGAAGAAACCGAAACCACCTTTATCGGCAATGCCAAGCTGAAGGCGTTGGCGGCAGCGACCGTCAGTGGCCTACCCGCTTTGTCCGATGATTCCGGCCTGGCCGTGACAGCCCTTAATGGCGACCCGGGCCTTTACTCCGCACGGTGGGCGGGCCCGGACCGCGATTTCAATCTCGCCATGCAGAAAGTGGAAGACGCGCTTCAAGAAAAAGGCGCCACGGACCGTCATGCTCAATTTGTCTGCGCGCTGTGCCTTGCCTGGCCCGATCAGCATACGGAATGCTTTGAAGGCCGCATAGACGGCACCTTGGTGTGGCCACCACGCGGCGATAAAGGGTTCGGCTATGACCCCATGTTCGTCATGGATGGTTATGACATTACCTTTGGCGAGATGGACCCTGCGAAGAAGCACGAAATCTCTCATCGCGCCGTCGCCTTCAACATGCTGGTTGAGGCCTGTTTTCGGGGCTGAGTTAGGGGCTTTGGAGCAATGTAGGGCGTATTAGGCAAAGCCGTAATACGCCATGGCATTTCTATGTGGCGGATTACGCTACGCTAATCCGCCCTACTAAACTGCTGTAGTGTGCTAGCCCATGGATAGGTCTCGTTCCGCCGGTTTTGGTCTTTATGTGCATTGGCCGTTTTGTTTGGCCAAATGCCCCTATTGCGACTTCAATTCCCATGTGTCGCGCGACATAGACCAAGAAGCGTTCCGCCAGGCCTTGCTGTCGGAGCTTGCGCATATGGCCACGCTTACCCCCAAACGGCCTCTCGATAGTATTTTCTTTGGCGGGGGCACGCCCTCGCTCATGCCCGCCGAAACCGTTGGCGCGCTGATCGATACCGCCGTTGACCTGTTCGGTGCCAATCCGGATCTGGAAGTCACCCTGGAAGCCAACCCGACAAGTGTCGAAGCCGGCCGTTTTAAAGGCTATCGTCAGGCGGGCGTTAACCGGGTCTCGCTGGGTGTTCAAGCGCTCGATGATAGCGACCTCAAATATTTAGGCCGCCAGCATAGTGCTGCCGAAGCCATGGCGGCGTTGGACATCGCACGGACCACGTTCGACCGCGTATCGTTTGATCTGATCTATGCGCGCACGGGCCAAACGGAGCAGGGCTGGCATGATGAACTGAAACGGGCGCTTGCCCTCGGGCCCGATCATTTATCGCTTTATCAACTGACCTTAGAGGAAGGCACGCCGTTCCGGGATCTTTACGAGGCAGGGCGCCTCGACGTGCCGGATCAGGATGCCAGCGCTGGTCTTTTCGAGCTTACGCAAGATGTGTGTGAAGAGGCGGGGCTGCCTGCCTACGAAGTCTCAAATCACGCGGCGCCCGGTGCGGAGTCGCGGCATAACCTTATCTATTGGCGCTATGGCCAGTATTTGGGTGTCGGTCCAGGGGCCCATGGGCGCATTCTGATCGATGACCAGCTGATGGCCACATTGACCCGCAAAATGCCGAATGATTGGCTTGCCGCCGTTTCGGATCAAGGGCATGGCATCGAACATCTGGAACCCATCGAAAACGGCGCCCGGGCGGAAGAGCTATTGCTCATGGGGCTGCGGCTGACAGAGGGCATTTCCCAAAAGGCCTATGAGCGCTTGGCGGGACATTCCCTGAACCGGAAGGCAGTCGGCGAATTTGTCGATGACGGCCTCCTTCGCGCGGAAGGCGACCGTTTGGCGGCAACCGCAAAAGGCCGCCTGGTGCTCAACCATTTGATCGCGTCTCTTGTTTAATTTGTATCGATCTGTGTCACGGGCAGGATTTGGGATGGTTTGAGACAACCCAAATCACACAGGCTGTGAAAGCCGGGGTAAGTCAGAACGGCAGACCATGTGGTCTTTCCGAGGTAGGAGGCTTATCCCATGAACCGGATGCGTTCATCCCAATCCAAAAGTCCATTCGAAAAAATCCGTACACTGTTCATCATTCTATTCATTGCGGCGTTTGCCGCTGCCTGTGCGGCCCCCTCCGGTGGTCGGGGACCGGGCGGTCCCGGTGGTCCTGGCCGCGGCGGATCGCCCGACGGGGCCATGGCCAAGAAGATGGCCAAGCGTGGCGGGGCCCGGCCCAGTTCCCCCGGCGATTTTTTCTATTCACAAGCGCTGGCCCTCAAGAATGACGGCAAATGCGAAGAAGCGATCCCCGTTTTCTCAAAGCTGGCGGAGATGGGCTATGGCTATGAAATTGCCCAATATCATTTGGGGGACTGTCTGCTGACGGTTGCTGGTGACGAAGAAGACCCCAGCCGCGCCGCCGTTCATGAAGCCCTAGCGCTGCATTGGCTGCTGAAGGCGGGCCATTCCAACAATGCGGATGCCCAAGGCTTGTTGGCTGCTTTGTATCTGGATGGATACGTGGTGCCGGAAGACCGTGTGGAAGCCGCCAAATGGTACCTCCTCTATATGCGCAACCCTATCCAGCTCAAGGTGGGGGCGATGCCCTTGCCCGCAGGTCTTGAAGTCTACCTGCTGGATGAGTTGCGGCCGCAGGAATGGGCGAAGGCCACCGAAGAAGCAGACGCCTGGCAAGTGGTGAAGCAGGAGATCAACCGGCCATCGGATGATGGGAAGCCTCGGCGTGCGCGCGGTGCCGATGGTGACCGGCCACGCCGGCTAACGGAAAACAGCGAGGCTCAGATCCAGAGCTAAACAGAATTTAGAAGGCCGGGCGCTCGAACGTGTTGGGTGCCGGGTCAATCACTTTGAACCCGTTGGCGGTTACTTCAATGACCGCCAAGCCGCGCTCGGTCGACCCGTCCGGCAGGAACCGGAATATGCCATCGACTCCGGTAAAGCCGTTCGGGTTGGTCAGCGCGGCCTCACTGAAGCGGTCGTCGCTGTCCAATTGTCCGGCCAGGGCGGCGGCAAGGCCAACAGAATCATAGCCTAGGCTTGCGATCCGTGGCGGCTTGCGGCCAAAGGCGCCTTCAAACCGGTCTGAAAAAGCCGTGCGGGCTTGCGGCGGCGGGGCTGCAAACCAGCCGCCGACCAATGAAGGCTCGCGGCCTAATGTGGGATCATCCCACAGGCCGGTGCCCAAGAACTTAACCGTGCGCGGGTCCACATCGAAGTAGGGCAGCAATGGTGCAAGCCCGCGCAGATTTGTGCCCCCTTCCGGCAGCAGGACTGCGTCGAAATCATTGATGGCGGCCAGGCGGCGTGCCGGTTCGAACATGGCATCCACTGACTGGAAATATTGCTCTGTCTGGATAAGGAAGGCCGCGCTGCCAGTCACCGATTGCTCGAAGGCGTTGAGCACGCGCTGGCCATAGGCCGTTTGCGGGATCATGGCGGCAAAGCGCGAGAACCCGTTGACCACGGCGAATTCCGTAATCCGCTCCACCTCATATTCCGGCAGGAAGCTCAACAAATAGACGCCGGGCCGGGACACATCCCGGTCTGTGGAATAGGCAACCACGGGAACGCCCCGCTTGGTGGCCACGGGCGTCACGGCGGCGACGGAGGTTGAGAACAGGGGCCCCAGAATGATTTCAGCACCTTCATCGATGGCTTGTTCGGCGGCGGCCTTCGCGCCCGATTCCGTGCCTTGGGTGTCTTTTGGGATCAGCAGCAGGTTTGGATTGGATGCATCGAAGATCGCCAATTGGGCCGCGTCCAACAGGGACTGCGCAACGTTCTGCGTGTCTTTTGATGAGGCTGACAGAGGCAGCAGCATGGCGACGCGGATCGGCTCGCGCCCGCCCATATGATGGGGGCTCAGGGCACCATCATCCTGCGCGACATCTTCGGGCTGTGGCAGCTCGCCAAAATCCGGTCCCCGCTGTGGTCCCGATGGGGCCCCGCAAGCGGCCAGCAAGGCGCTCATCGCGGCAATTCCTGCAAACTTCTTCAGGGCCGAGCCCAGTTTCGTGTTAAGCGACAACATCATGCCACTCCAAACCCCTTTTTCCGGCGAGATTTTCGGCTTTCATATATTCGGCTTTTCACTGGCGATGGATGGCGTTACGCCAGTGTAGAACCCCCCAAAACGCTGCGAGACTACCGCTCACAGGAGTTTAAGTAAATTCGAGAACTGCTAAGGTCGCTCCTTAATCGGGCAATTTAATGACAAAAACGGAAATGGATGCGCCGGAACTCGCCCCTGGGCTCTACCTTGTGTCGACGCCCATCGGCAATGCACGCGATATTACGTTGCGGGCCCTGGATGTTTTGCGGGCGGCCGATGTGGTGCTCTGCGAAGATACGCGCGTGACCAGCCGGCTGTTTGCTATTCACGGCATTGCCACCAAGCTGAGCCCTTATCACGAACACAATGCCCGTGCCGTGCGGCCCGGCATTCTTGAGCGGCTCAAAAACGGCGGGCGCTATGCCTTGGTGAGCGATGCGGGCACGCCGCTTGTCTCCGACCCCGGCTATCGGTTGGTGGCTGAAGCAGCCGACCAAGACATTGCCGTTTTTTCCATTCCCGGACCGTCCTCAGTGCTGGCCGCCCTTGCGGTCAGCGGACTGCCAACGGACCGGTTTCAGTTCTGCGGATTTCTGCCGCCCAAATCGGCCGCGCGGAAAAAGGCGCTGGCAGAGCTCTGCGATGTAGGCGCCACATTGGTGTTTCTCGAAACGGGACCACGCCTCGGCGCATCCCTTGCGGACATGGCGGATGTGCTGGGCAACCGGCCCGCCGCCGTGTGCCGGGAACTCACCAAAAAGTTCGAAGAAACGCGCCGGGGGGGTCTTTCGTCTCTGGCGCCAGGCTACGAAGCCACGCCGCCGAAAGGTGAGATCACCGTAGTGGTCGGTCCGCCGGACAAGGCGCGGTCCAAAGAAGAAGCGCTTGCCGCCCTTGACGATGTGCTGAAAGACGCGCTCGAAAATTTGAGCGTCAAGGAAGCCTCCGCTGAAGTTGCGGCGGAACTGGGCCTGCCGAAGCGGCAGGTCTATGCCCGTGCCGTGGCCTTGAAAGAAGAGAGTGGCACATGACGCGCCGTCAGACAGCGGACGCGAAAGGCCGCCGGGCGGAGCAGCTGGCTCAGCTCTACTTTCTGCTCTGCGGCTATCAAATCCTGGCGACCCGCTTCAAAACGCCGGTCGGTGAGATCGACATGATCGTGCGCAATTGGCTGCCCTGGCGCGCGCCGGTGATTGCGTTTGTGGAAGTAAAACGGCGTTCTAGTGTGGAGGAAGCGGCCCACTCCATTCTAGCACGCCAACAGCAGCGCATTGCCCAGGCCGCACAATGGTATTTGCAACGGCACACCCCCTCCCCCAAATATGCGTTACGCTATGATGCGTTTTTTGTCGTCAACGGCGTCTGGCCGCGCCATATCCCCAATGCCTGGGCGCATTAGCGCCCGCCAACACAAAGAAGAAGAACAGCGAAGAAGAATAGGCACGTGACACCCACTTCCGGCACATATGACGAAACCCTCAAACAGGCAGGGCTTGGCAGCGACGACGCCTTCCCCTTGTTCGCGGCGGCTCTGGCGGCCTCTGCCCTCGATCATGTGGATGCGGATATGGTGGATTACGAGGCCCACGGCGCCGAATTGGCGGCCAAGGCGCAGGTCTATGCGGTATCGTCGCCCGAAGACATGGTGCGCCGCCTGGCGGATACGGTGGCCTTTGAGTTCGGCTATGAGGGTGATGCGGAAAACTACGATGCCCCGGAAAATGCGGACCTAATCCGGGTGATCGACCGGCGCCGGGGCCTGCCGGTGGCGCTGGGTGTGCTTTATCTGCACGTGGCGCGGTCTTGCGGCTGGCCGGTCTTCGGGATCAACCTGCCGGGCCATTTCGTCTTGGCGGCAGGCGATAGCGATATGCCGGTGATTTTCGATCCCTTTCATAAAGGACGGGCGCTCAGCACGGACGATGTGGCGTCGCTGCTGATGCAGGCCCAGCAAGGGGCTGGCGACGACGGCACCTACCGGTTGTCGGGCATGACCGACCGCGAAGTTTTGATGCGCCTTATGAACAATCAGCGCATGCGTGCTGCCCAAGGGGGTGATGCTCAGCGTACGGCGGAAATCTTGCGCCGTATGGTGATGATCGTGCCGCAATCCGCCGGGCTGTGGTCCGATTTCGGGGAGGCATCGCAAGCCGCGGGCAATATGCGCGCTGCCATTGGTGCCTTCGAGCAGACGATGCTGCTGGCGCCGTCGTCGGATGTGTCCACCAAGGCGGAAGTGGCGCTTCAATCCCTCCGTAAGAAACTCAATTAATCAGCAGGCAGAATCATATGACTCTCACCATCGCCGTTCAAATGGATCCCATCCATGCCATCGATATCCGGGGCGACAGCACCTTTGCGCTAATGTTGGAAGCACAAAGGCGTGGCCACAGCCTGATGGTCTATGTGCCCAACGATCTCACCTATCGCGACGGCCGGGTGACGGCGCGCTGCTTCAATGCCGAAATCCGCGACGTGGAAGGCGATCATGTAACCTTGGGCGAGGAGCAAATCGTCAATCTCGCCAATGTGGACGTGGTGCTTATGCGCCAAGATCCGCCGTTCGATATGGGCTACATCACGGCGACCCATCTGCTGGAACACATCCATCCGAAAACGCTGGTGGTCAACGACCCGGCGGAAGTGCGCAATGCGCCGGAAAAACTGTTCGTCACACGCTTCGAAGGGGTGCTGCCCCCTACCCTTATCTCGCGCGACCGCTACGAGATCGAAGCCTTCCGGGACGAATTCAAAGATATCATCGTCAAGCCCTTGTTCGGCAATGGCGGCGCAGGCGTGTTCCACATCAAGCCGGGGGATGAGAACCTGAACTCCCTATTGGAGATGTTCGAAGGCACCTATCCCGAACCCTTTATCGTGCAGCGTTATCTGCCCGAGGTGCGCCAAGGCGACAAACGCATCATTCTGGTGGATGGCAAGCCCGTTGGCGCCATCAACCGTGTGCCTGCCGACGGCGAAGCGCGTTCGAACATGCATGTGGGCGGGCAGGCTAAGAAGTCGGACCTGACGCCGCGCGAAGAAGAAATCTGCGCGATCATCGGACCGGAACTGGCAAAGCGTGGGCTTCTGTTCGTGGGGATCGATGTGATTGGCGATTACCTCACCGAAATCAACGTCACTTCACCCACCGGCATCCGCGAGATGGAACGGTTCGACGGCACCAATGTGGCGGCGCTCATCTGGGATGCGATCGAGGGGAAGGTGAGTTGATTTTATTGGTGTGACCCGGCCACCCACTCCCCCGGCCCAACCACCCGAATACGGTACCCGCAAGCGTTTCCAGGCGAAGTGGACTTCCGGTTCGCCGTCCGGAAACGCGACAAAGAAACGGTGCGACTATTTCTAAAAGAAATAGGTCGCCCGGGTGGTTGGGCCGGGGGAGTGGGTGGCTAGGTAATCTAACAAAAGAGAAGCCATGGAATTTGACGTCGATCAGATAGACGAAGTTCTTTCAACGGCGCGATCCGTTCGGAAGAACTTGGACTTCGAGCGTCCGGTGGACCGGCAAATGCTGCTGGACTGTATCGATGTGGCGGTGCAAGCGCCCGTTGGTCTGGGCGGCGAAAACTGGCGTTTCGTGGTGGTAGACGACCCCGCGCCAAAACAAGACATCGCCAAGCTGTATGGCGAAATCCTCACCCAATTGTTTGAACAACGCGGCATGGAAATGAAGCCTACCCATCGTGCATTGATGGACCGTTTGCACGAAATGCCTGCCATGATCTTTGTCTGTGTGGATGGCCTGCCACCGGACGATGCGCCATCCAGTCAGATCGGATTTTACGGCTCCATCCTACCCGCCGCCTGGTCGCTCATGCTGGCTTTGCGCGCGCGCAATCTGGGCACCACATGGACGTCATTGCTCACCGCCCGCCAGGACGACGTGGCAAAGATCTTGGGGATGCCCGAAGGCACTTTGCTCACGGTGATGTTTCCCGTGGCACATTTGAAAGGCGCCACCTTGCGCCGTGCCAAACGTGATCCGGCCACGCAGGTCACGTTTTGGAACAGATGGGGTGAAAGTTCTCTCTAAGTGTGGCCATGCCAGCCTGCTCAGCAAGCCGATGGTGCCAATTCAACAACAAGACGATTGTGGCGCCTATAGCGTTTCCAGGTGAAGTGGAATCCGGTTCACCGTCCGGAAACGCGCAAAACAAAGAGTCTGGAGCCGTTTTGAGTTTCAATCAAAACCGAAACGGCTCTAGATGTCTTCATCTGAAGAACGTTGACGCTTGTTCCGGCGCTGAAACCGCCGCCCGCTCCACACCGTAAGCTGCCGGCGCCGGCGGCGCATGCCGGGATAGTCCACTGACAGCAGCATCAGCCCCACCGGCACGCCCGCCACTGCGGGCAATCCGGGCAGGGCCCCCACGACCACCATGGTCACACCCACCACCGTGCGCATGGCTTTGCTGCGCGGCACGGGGACCTTGCGCTTGCCAAAACGCACATAAGCGCGTGCGGGGGGATCTAAATCGTCGGACGACATAGTTAGGAGTTAAGACCAACGCCCCTTAACATCAACCGAACACGGCGATTTCGGTAAAGAATTTTGTAACGCTTTGGTGACGTTGTGCGCGGCGTCACACCCGATCATGGGCAGGGTAATCGCATATGGCCATCACTCTTCCGCCGCACATCCCGGCCGCATTTTTTTGAGTAAGGCTCAAGCCATCCCACGCCTCCAGAATCTGACATCGGCCAAGCACTGCAAACAATGGGTTCATCTAATTTCTTGTTGTTGACCCTCTTCACCTCCCCCTTGTGGGGAGGTCGAAAGATCGAGCTGTCTGCGAGATCTTTCGGGTGGGGGTAATGGTACTGATTGCCCTCCGAACTCATTGTTAGTCGTGGGGCCGGCAACGCTTGGCCGCCAAGGAACCAATGATTTTTGAAAGAGATACTCCCCCACCCGAAAAATCGTCCTAACGGTCAATTTTTCGACCTCCCCACAAGGGGGAGGTTGAGGACAGGGAACGTACCTGGCAGGTCGTATTCACTTCTCTAAGGGCAATCGCATAGGAAGGATTACCATCCCGGTCGCCATTCGGCGAAGCGCGATCACGCTGGATAGGCAAGATCCAAGGTTTGCAGCGCCCGCCGGACGACCTCTTCATCCGGCAGTTCCGCCAGCTCCAGCGCCGGCGGGCCGCCATTAAAGGCCATGATTACGGGATGATCGATAAACCGGTGCAGGTTGAGCCATTGGTTAAACTGACCCGGCGGCAGATCGTTTTCCGGCGTAGCGATCCAAGTGTGATCCGTCGCCCAGAAGGGTTCGTCAAAAAGCAGGTAGACCTTGTCGAGCGTCCCCACACCTAAGCGGGTGATGGCGTCGCGTTTTTCGGCGGGCAGAATGGGGTCAAACGTCACCGTGTTTTTCTTCAAAACGCCCAACGGCAGGGTCACGATGGCCGCATCGAAGCGCGTGGTGCTGCCATCCATCAGCCCAATGCTGACGCCATAATCGTCCAAGGTGATATTGGTGACGGCGGCATTGAAGCGCAGCTCGTAATCGCCCTCCAGCGCTTTGAAAATCGGCCCATAGCCCTCGCGGAAAATCACCTCGGCCCCGCGGTAATCATCTTGCAGGACATAGGCCCGCAGATTGATCTCGGATTTGTCTGCGCCGGCACTGTGCTGAAACGCCACCACATTATCGAGCCAGTCCGGTGCGTCGCGCTCGCGCATCTCCTCACCGTTCCGTCCACGGATGATATAGCTTTCGTCGGTGCGGATGCGCTCCAGCGCCAAGTCATCCGACAGGCGGGTCAGCGGGTTGCGCCGCACCCCATGGATCCAGCTTGCGCCCAGATCCAGCGGCAGGCCCATCTCGCCGCTGGTCCAGACCCGGCCGCCAATGCGGTCGCGCGCTTCGAACACGGTGACGGTGCGCCCCTCTTCCCACAAGGCATGGGCTGCGGACAGGCCGCTCATGCCGGCACCAATGACCGCGATATTGTCTTTGCGGGCGCGGCGCACGAAATTCGCCACCCGCTGGCCGGATTCATAGGCCGCATGCACCGTGCTGTTGTAATAGGGATAGGCCGCTTCGCCCGCGAAAAACAATTGCTCGTCGATGGGGGTTTCCAGGGCGCGCCGCATGTTTTGCCAGCCGCCTTTGGCCACAAAGGAATAGGAGCCAAAGGCAAAGGGGTCCTGGCTCCAATTGGTGCGGATATAGCCTTTTGGCTGGCGGCCAGGTGTTGGGGCCTCTTGTGCCTGGGTCTCGGCTTGAGCGCGGGTCTCGGCTTGGGCCATGGGCCAGGGGGTGAAGCTCAATGCGGCGCCGGCACTTAACCCTGCCAGCAGGCGGCGTCTGTCCAAACGTGATGTCGTCAAAGGACCCTCCCGGTGATTCGAGGGGACAATACCATCGCGGGGACTCTGATGTCGCGGCGCACTGGCCAATCAACCCTGGCCACACTCTAAGCGGGCATTTAGACTAGCTGCGTCTTATCCCCTTCCGCAGGCCGCTGCCCATGATCGTCGTTGCCAAATGACCGTTGCTCATGTCACCACCGTTGCCTTTCAAGGCATCGACGCGCGCAAGGTGGATGTGCAGGTGCATATCGATCAGGGCCTGCCCTATTTTCAGGTGGTGGGCTTGCCCGACAAGGCGGTGGGTGAGGCACGCGACCGCGTGCGGGCGGCCTTATCGGCCATCGGTTTGGCCTTGCCGCCCAAACGCATTGTGGTGAATTTGGCCCCGGCGGATTTGCCCAAGGAAGGCAGTCATTTCGATCTGCCGATTGCGCTCGGTTTGTTGGTGGCCACCAATGTGCTGTCTCAAAGCGATTTGGATTCCTATCTCGCGCTGGGGGAGCTTGCGCTGGACGGGTCCCTTGCGCCGGTGATTGGCGTCTTGCCCGCGGCGCTGGCAGCAGCCACACAGGATAAAGGCCTCATCTGCCCGGAAGCTTGCGGGCCCGAAGGGGCCTGGGCCGGGTCGGTGGAAATCTTGGCGCCCCAAACCCTCCTCACACTGATCAATCATTTCAAGGACCGGTCGGTGCTGACACCGCCGAAACCCCATACGTCTGTCACTAAGTCGAACCTGCCGGATCTTGCGGACATCAAGGGGCAAGAAACGCCCAAGCGCGCGCTCGAAATCGCGGCGGCGGGCGGCCATAACCTATTGATGATCGGGCCGCCTGGGTCCGGCAAATCCATGCTGGCGCAGCGCCTGCCCGGCCTGTTGCCGCCGCTGTCGGCGCGGGAAGCGCTGGACGTGTCCATGATTTCGTCCTTGGCCGGGTTGTTGACCGAAGGGCGCATCAGCCAGGACCGGCCGTTTCGCGCGCCCCACCATTCGGCCAGCATGGCGGCCCTGGTGGGGGGCGGGCACCGGGCAAAGCCGGGCGAGATCTCGCTTGCGCATAATGGGGTGTTATTTCTGGACGAGCTGCCGGAATTCCAGCGTCAGGCGCTCGATTCCCTGCGCCAGCCCTTGGAAAGCGGTGAAGCGGTGGTGGCCCGGGCCAATGCCCATGTGACCTATCCGGCACGCGTGCAATTGGTGGCCGCCATGAATCCCTGCCGCTGCGGGTATTTGGGGGATGCCGCCATGGCGTGCAGCCGGGCGCCCAAATGCGGGGCGGATTACCAGGCGCGCATTTCGGGGCCCCTGCTCGACCGTATCGACCTGCATGTGGAAGTGGCCGCCGTGCGGCCAACGGATTTGTCCTTGCCGCGTGACAGCGAGACGTCGGCGGAAGTGGCCGCGCGCATCGCGGCGGCCCGCACCGTTCAAACAAATCGGTATACGGAGTTATTGGGGGCGGATAGCGAGGTACGGCTGAACGCTCAGATCGAAGGCGATGTGCTGGACCAAGTGGCCACGCCCAATGATGATGGCCTTGCCCTGCTTACCCGCGCCGCCGACAGCATGCGCCTGTCGGCCCGGGGCTATCACCGTGTGCTGCGCGTGGCGCGCACGATCGCGGATCTCGATAGTGCCGCCAGCGTGGAGCGCCCTCACATTGCCGAAGCCCTCAGCTTCCGCCGGCCGATTTATGCGCTGGGGTGAGATTTTGGTCCCTAGGGTTCGGCTTCCGACTCGTTTGGTAAGGTTTACACCGAGAAATCAGCGCATTTCGCCAGGTGTATATGGTGCTTATTTCTAGAAAAGTTTGGTGTTCGTGACGTTGATCACTTTACGGTCGCCAGGAGAGTTGGAATGGTCTTGCAATGTCGTCTGATTTAAACACAAACAAGTCCATCAATTGGGTTCAAGAAATTGGTCCCATACTAGCTGGGTTTCAGCTAGCGACAGCGTTTGTTGGTTTTTTTGGGATCGGCGCCTTCGCAAGCTGGGTTCTGGTGCGTTGGCGGCCTTTCACCCATTGGGTTTGGGACAACTTTTTTGGCTGGTTACAGCTTCCCGCGATAACCGAGCCAGAAAAAGACGCTTTAACCGCGGTGGTTTTCTTCTTGCCAATGGCGTTTTGGTCGTTGATCCGCAGATTCTATTTTGAGGCAGAGGATATCGTCACTCTGTTCACCGTGTTGGCAGCGACAATCGCATCGCTGGGGTTTGTTTTTCTTGTGGGGGGCAGTTTGATCCAAGACACATTTTCGTCTGCATACGGCGTTATTAGCCAAGACTCAATAACCGAAATGCCAAAATTACTCCCCATCTATCTCCTTGCATTCACACTCTTTTTTGTCGGCGCCGCCATTACGACGGTTGTTCTTTTTATGCGAAAGAGGAATCGCGATTACCTATCGCTTCGCTCGGCAATGGAAACTGCAAGACAAGCGGACAAAGATGACTGGGCTCCTTACGAAATTGTTGACCAACTAAGACAGTCTTTATTTAGATACGATGTTTACCAGCATAGATTCGTTGTCTCTGGTCTTCTGCTTACGCTCCCAGTTCTAATGGCGGCTTCTGCTGCTCCGGAAGTAGGTCTAATTCGATCAATATCTTTCGTCGGTGTGTTGCTCTGTCTCGTCCTTACATTGCAATTCGATCCCAGACGAATCTTAGTGACGACTGGGGCTTTTTCAGCATTCATATTATCAAGCGCTTTTTACGAAACCGCGATTTGGATTTCGGATCTGATGGGACAGGTCAGTTAGCAGAAACAGGTAGAGCGGAAACCTGTGGCTCCGGCTTGCCTACGCCCCCACATTGCCGAAAGCATCTAAGTACGGTGACAGTGCACTTAATTATAGAAACTATCGCTTCGAAAACTTCAGTTCGTCAAATTTCGGTGACAGTGCACCAAATTGACACCGTTTCCACTTGTTCCTGTGGAGTTGATTTGGCTCCGATGAACTTGTTGGTTAAGCCCGGCAAGGACGTTCTTCAATTTGGTTGAATCGTGGACTTGGCCTCTTGAAAGCCATCGATCCTTGAGGTCAGCGAACTATAAGCGTATCTTATATTCCGTTGGCTCTTTGACATGTGAATAGGTTGTGCTTATGCAGGTTTCCTCGCTTGCAGAGGGAGGTATGCCCTGAAAAATTGGATGGACCCCATGCGCCCATGAATTGCGCCCAACCGGATATACCTATCGTTAACAACTCTTAACTTTGTAAACCTTTCAAATTGTCCCCTTAACAGGTGATTAATCCGCCCCTCACAGACTGGTTACCATCAGGGATTTACCCCGGTTTGGGGCGCAGTTTGGGGCTGAGTAAGTATGGGCGTTTTGGGTTGGCACAATTTGGACCGGATGCGGGAGCTGTGTGTCCGCTGGCCGCTCCGGTCGGCGACGGCCGCGGGTTTTGGTGCAGCCCTGCTGACCCTGCCCGTTTATGCTCCGGCGGCAGGCGCATTCATGGCGGCCTCCTTCTTCCCGCCGGTGGCGCCGAGAGCCAAACCCGCCGCTGAGCCCTATGACCTGGCGACGCAGCGTGAGTTGAGACCCCGGGCGGTGAAATGGACGCTGCACGCCCGCACAGATGCTGGCGATCCGCAGACAGAGGATTTTCTGCCCTTGCTCCACATCTCGACGGATGGAGCCGACCCGGTATTCCGGCGCGACATGGCCAGTCTGGAAGAGCTGGGTCTTGTGGATGGCGTCGTCACGGCGGAACTTCCCGTGCTTGCCACTTTCGGCAATAAGGGTGCGTGGCTTAAACCCTTTGTGGGGGGCAGTTTGGCGCTCACGCAGTCTTACGCCGATACGGGCCATAACCGGTTGATCGTGATTACCGACCCCGATGCGGTTATCCGGTTTCAGGGAACGGCAGGCCTGTCGTTATTGTCGAATGGGCCGGCGGAACTGCAGCTGTTTTACCGCTACATCAAATTTACCGATCCAAGCCTGCGGCCTTCGGCGTCTCTCTTGGCGCTCACGGATACGCTCACATCCAGTCAGCGCCAGCATGAGGTGATGATGGGGTGGCGGTTAAAGTTCTAACTAGGTGTGTACAGATTAATTAGAAGGGTGCCGCCAGACCCGTATCCCGGCTGTCTTCCGGTTGGGGCTTCTGCATGGAAAGCGCCCAACGCTGAACTTTCTCGGAAAGCTGAAGGGGGTCCACCGGTTTCGACAGATAGTCGTCCATGCCTGCTTCCTCGCAGCGGTCTTTGTCTTCCATCATGGCATTCGCGGTAAGGGCTATGATCGGAATGTGGGAAAACTCGCTTGCTCTCAGCTGGCGCGTGGCTTCGAGCCCATCCACCTTGGGCATATGAATATCCATCAGGATCAAGTCGTAACTGGCCTTCTTGACGGCCACCAAGACTTCCGCGCCATTCTCGGCCACATCCACCACGTGACCTTCGCGGGTCAACAGCGTTCTGGCCAGCAGGGCATTCACCTGATTGTCTTCAGCCAGAAGAATACGGACGGAGGCTTCGTCCGTCGCGTCTTCGCCTGCCGGTTCGACGGATTCGGGTTTGTCCAGGCGGGCGCCATCGATGGTCGCGCTGTTCTGTAGTTGGGCAATGAGGGAGCGCTGACGGATCGGCTTCAGCAAATAGCCGTCAAAGCCGAATTCCTCGACCGCGGTGAGTTTAGACTGATCCCCCAGCGGCAACAAAATCATCCGCCGCGGCGTCGGCGCATTGTTGGTGTCCGCATCACGGGCGGCGTGCTCGCAAACCATTTGCCCGCAGTCCGGCGCGGCTTCTCCATCGCAGATGATGGCCGTGAAGAATTGTCCGTTTGCGGATTGAGTGTAGATGGCTTCGCAAGCAGCGCTGCCCCCTTCAGCCGTGGTCACGGTAGCGCCCAAAGCGCGCAGATCGTCCGACAGGCTGGTTTGGGTGACCTCGCCAGCCCCAACCAAGAGCACATTGTGACCGCTCAGCGTATCGCCTGATGCCACTTTGCGGCCGTCATTTACGCTGGGCAGAACCACCTCAAACCAGAAGGTGGACCCTTCGCCATCCACGCTTTCCACGCCGATAGACCCGCCCATGGCCTCGATGATGCGTTTGGAGATGGCAAGGCCCAACCCGGTGCTTCCCTGGGCTTGTTCAGGCGACAGCTCGCCCTGTTCGAATTCCTCAAACAGCCGGTCTTGATCCGCCGGTGCGATACCGGGGCCCGTATCCCGAACCGAAAAGCGCAAGGCGACCTTGCTTTCTTGTTTTTCCTTTTTGCGGCTCACGGATACGGAAACGCCGCCTTCGCTGGTGAATTTCAGGGCGTTGCCCACTAGGTTAAACAGCACCTGACGCAAACGTCCTTCGTCGGCGAGAACCAATGGCGGCACGTCGGGCGCCACCTGGACCGCGAAATCCACATTCTTGTTGAAGGCGCGCGGTGCCAGCAATTCGGCCATGCGTTCGACCATGAAGCGGATATCGACACCGATCGGGTTGAGACCGATCTTGCCGGATTCGATCTTTGAATAGTCTAGAATATCGTTGATCAGCGTCAGCAGGCCTTCACCGGACTGCTGAATGGCGGATGCATAGGTGCGCTGGTCGGGGGTCTGTTCCGATTCCAGCAGCAAGCCGGTCATGCCCAGAATACCATTCATCGGTGTACGGATTTCATGGCTCATGGTGGCCAGGAAACGGCTTTTGGCGCGGTTGGCTTTGTCCGCCCCGATCCGGGCTTCTTCCAGCTGCTCCTCAAGCTCCTTACGGGGGGTGATGTCGCGGCCGATGCTTTGGAATTCGATCACATGGCCCATGCGGTCGCGAATGGCGCACCGTTCCCAGGCAAACCAGCGCCAGCCCTTGACGGTCTGCATGAACTGATCGCGCTTTTGCCGGTCGGTGCCGTCCGGGAGATAGGACCAATTGTGGGTCGCTTGGTCCGATCCGTCGGCCTTTGTTTTGGGATAGAACTGGCGGCCGAGCACGGCGTCTGCTTGCAGGCCAAAGGTCGAGCAGAAGATGTCGTTGACGAAAGTGAGCTGGCCTTCCGTGTCGCAGCGGACGATCACATCACCCTGGCTGGTGACCAGGCTTCGAAAGCGGGCTTCGCTGCGGCGCAAGCGAGCCCCAAGCCGCCGCAGCTTGCGCAGTTTTGCCCGCTGGTCCAGGAAGGCATAGGTCAGAAGGCCCGCGCCCATCACCATGATGCCGGACAGGAACAGGGCCTCTCTGGAAGGCGGGTCGGTCCGCAGAATCTGGTCTAAGGCCGCTATCCCGATGATGAAAATGCCGATCACGGCGATACTTAAAGCGGCTGATTTTTCTTTAACCATGAAGCGGTGCCCAACGTCCCAACTGTGACCAATACAATGGGCAATTAGACTGCAGTCTTCTGGACAACCGGTTAACGGCGTGGAGGTTACTTCTTGGGTGTTGCCGGTGCCTCACCAAGGGATGCCGCAGGTTCCGGCGCCATTACGGGCGTCTTGGCGGTTTCTTCTTCAGCTGCGGCCCTGCGCATTAAGATGATGGTAAGGATGACAGCCGGTATCCCCAACACGGCGGCATAGGTGAAGAAGTTAATGTAGCCGAAGGCATCGACCACCTGGCCGGAGAAGCCGCCGACAAACTTGCCCGGCAGGGTAAAGAGTGAGCTGAACAGAGCATATTGTGTGGCGGTATAGGCCGTGTTGGTCAGGCTCGACATATAGGCGATGAAGGCGGCGCTAGCGAAACCGGCGCTGAAATTGTCCGCGCAGATCGTCATGCCCAAATGGATCAGGCGGGCGGTGTTGGTCTCAAGGCCGGGCACCGCGTAGGCCAAATAGGCGAACACCAAATTCGTCAGGACCATAAAGACGGCACCTGCAAGCAAGGGCCGCATGATGCCGAAGCGGACCACCAGCAAGCCTCCGGCGAGGGCGCCCACAGCCGTCATGATCACGCCGTAAATCTTGATGATGCTGGCGATCTCGGCCTTGGTGTAGCCCATGTCGATGTAAAACGGGTTGGCCATGATGCCCATGGTGATGTCGCTCAAGCGGTAGAGCCCGATAAAGGCCAGGATCAGAATGGCGCTGACGAAACCGATGCGCGAGAAGAAGTCGACAATGGGGCTCACGACCGCGCCGGAGAACCAGGCCGCCGTGCGCGCCATGGGGCCGCTGAGCGTCTTGCCGAACAAAAGCTCGTCCAGCTCTTCTTCGCGCTTCTTTGTTTCTTCCGACACCTTATGAGGCGGTTCGGCGATCAATAGAACGGTCACCATGCCAACGCCCATGCAAGCTGCCATGGTCATGTAGGCGGCGGGCCAGGAGACAAATTCCGCCGTGTACAGAGCACCGGCGCCGGCCACGATCAGCGCGATACGGTAACCGAGCTGATAGGTTGCCGCCATGGCCGCTTGAAAATCTTCTTCTGCGGCTTCGATGCGGTAGGCATCAATGGTGATGTCCTGGGTCGCCGCGGAGAAGGCGATCAATAAGGCGAGTAAGGCGACGTGGGTGAGGTTTTCGCCTGGATTGCTGGAGGCGATGCCGATAAGGCCGATGACGATCCCAATCTGCGCCAGCAACATCCAGCTGCGCCGTTTTCCGAGCAGGCCGGTGAGGTAAGGCAGGGGCATCCGGTCCACGACTGGGGCCCAGAAGACCTTGATGGAGAACATCAGGCCGACCCAGCTGAAATATCCGATTTGGGACCGGCTCACATCGCTTTCGGTGAGCCAAACGGAAAGCGTCGAGAAGATGAGAAGAAAGGGAAGCCCTGCCGAGAACCCCAGCAGCAGCATGATCAGGACCGGCAGGTGGAGATAGACCTGGAATGATTCAAACCAGGTTTTCTGCGGCGCCCCGGCTGCTCCGTTTGAAAGAGTTTGTGACGGTGAATGTGTGCTGGTGCTGTCCGTCATGCCTCAAGCCATCCTTTTACCGGGGAATCACTTTATCCCGAGATTCGCCTACCATGCCGCCTGAAAGATGAACATCTCCGGAAAATCCGCCAAAAGTTAGCCGTAATTGGGCCCTACTGTGATGAATTGATTAAATGGGTGGCAATCGCTACACTCCCGGCTCGTTTGTTAACCTTCAACAAAGGTTTAAAGCGCAGGGTTTGGATTGTTCGGCGTTGGTGGGGGTAGATGGCAGGTCCCCGCGCTCGTCCCCAAGTAACGTCCCCTTTTATTGGGGAAAGGTAAGGGCACAAGGCCTGAGGATGACCACGATAGTCGCAAGCGGGCTCAGCCAATCGGTACAAAATGACCATCTAGAGGATGCGGGCGCCACGTCGTTTGCGCGCAGCGGCAGTCTGGAGATGCGTCTGGCCGTCACGCCCGCCGAAATCGAAGCGGCCCAGCGCCTGCGCTACGATGTTTTCTACGAAGAGATGTCAGCGACCGCCTCGCCGGAAATGGCGGCGGCCAAGCGTGATTTCGACAAGTATGACGAATATTGCGACCATCTCTTGGTGATCGACCACGATGCCCCTGAGGAGGCATCCGTGGTGGGGACATACCGGCTGCTGCGTCAGGATGTGGCGGAAGCCCATGACGGGTTTTACACCGCCGGTGAATTCAATATTGAGCCTCTGCTGCAGCGGGCCCCCCAGGGCACCAAGTTCCTGGAGCTGGGCCGTTCCTGTGTGCTGAAGGAATACCGTACGAAGCACACCATCGAACTTCTCTGGTACGGCATCATGTCCTATGTGGATCGCCATTCCATGGATGTGATGTTTGGCTGTGCGTCGTTTACCGGCACCAACCCGCAGGAGCTTGCGCTGCCATTGAGCTTTCTCTACCACACCTACAGGCCGCCCGAAGAATGGGCAGTGCGGGCGCATGATCATTTGCGGGTTGAAATGAACCTGATGCCTGAAAGTGAAATCAGTATTCGCGACGCGGTTCGCGCATTGCCGCCTTTGATCAAAGGCTATGTGCGCGCGGGCGCCTATATTGGCGATGGGGCGGTGATCGATCCGCAATTCGGCACGACCGACGTGCTGATCCTGTTCCCGGTCACGCGCATGAATGACCGCTACCGCTCCAAATTCGCGAAGAACTAGCCCTCGCTATAATCCGATTTCAGATAATCAGTGTCCGGATTGTGTGCAGGCATCGAAGGCTGCCATCGCCGCCATGGTCGTGATGTCCGAGGCGCTGCCGCCCAATGGCGCGATCTGAACCGGTTTCGACAAGCCCACCAGGAACGGTCCCAGCACCGTACATCCGCCCAGCGTTTGCAGCAGCTTCGTCCCGATCGAGGCGGAATGGATGGCCGGCATGATCAAAACATTGGCTGGGCCGCTGAGGCGGCAGAACGGATAAAGGTTCCGGGCATCCTCGTCGAGCGCCACGTCCACCGCCATCTCGCCGTCATATTCGAAATCCACATTGCGGCTTCCAAGAATGTCGACCGCCTCGCGCACGCGGGTTGAGCGCTCCCCCTGCGGTTGCCCAAAGGTGGAATAGGCCAGAAACGCAACCCGTGGCTCGTAGCCCATCCGCCGCGCAACGCGTGCCGATTGCTCAGCGATGCCTGCGAGTTCATGGGCGGTCGGCATTTCATGGATGTTGGTGTCCGCAACGAAGACCGTGCGTCCGCGCGCCAATACGATGGACAGGCCGATCACATGGTCGTCCTCCACCGTGTCGATCACCCGGCACACATCGTCGAAGGCAACCGCGTAGTTGCGCGTCACGCCCGTGACCATCGCATCGGCGCGCCCGGTCATCACCATGGAGGCGCCGAAAACGTTGCGGTCATTGTTTACAAGACGCATGCAATCCCGGCGCAGCATGCCCTTTCGCTGCATGCGCTCATAAAGGGCTTCCACATATTCCGGGCCGTCTTCGGATTTGCTGGCATTGTGGATTTCCAGATCCTCCAGCCGCGACAGGCCCATATTGTCCATGGTCTGATAGATCCGGTCCTCGCGGCCAATCAGGACTGGTGTGCCCATGCCGCTGGACCGGAAAGCGATGGCGGCGCGGATGACGGCTTCCTCTTCGCCTTCCGCGAACACCACCCGCTTGGGGTTGGCCCGCACGCGGTCTGTGATCATCTGCAGCAAGGCGGCCGTTGGATCGAGGCGTCGTGAGAGCTCATTTTTATAGCCGTCCAGATCCACGATCGGCCGCCGGGCAACGCCGGAATCCATGGCCGCTTTCGCGACAGCGATGGGCACGCAGCTGATCAAGCGCGGGTCGAAAGGCACGGGAATGATGTAGCCTGGGCCGTATTGAGGGCGGGCGCCTGCATAGGCTTCAGCCACTTCGTCGGGCACGTCTTCCCGGGCAAGCTCCGCCAGCGATTCAGCGGCGGCGATTTTCATCTCTTCATTGATGGTGGTGGCCCGCACATCCAATGCGCCCCGGAAGATGTAAGGGAAACCCAGCACGTTGTTGACCTGGTTCGGATAGTCCGACCGGCCGGTTGCCATAATGGCGTCATCGCGAAGCTCCGCCACTTCTTCAGGCGTAATTTCCGGGTCCGGGTTGGCCATGGCGAAAATGATGGGATTTTTCGACATGGACAGCACCATCTTCGGCGTTAGTGCCCCTTTGACCGACAGGCCGAAGAACACGTCGGCGCCTTCCATCGCCTCTTCGAGGGTGCGCGCCGGTGTGTCCACCGCATGAGCCGATTTCCACTGGTTCATGCGTTCTTCGCGTCCCTGATAGATAACGCCGCGGCTGTCACACAGAATGACATTGTCGTGCGGCATGCCCATGGCCTTGACCAGTTCGAGACACGCAATGCCGGCAGAACCGGCACCATTGACCACCATTTTGGTCTCGCGGATGTCGCGGCCGGTGAGTTCCAGTGCATTGATCAATCCGGCGGCGGCGATGATGGCCGTACCATGCTGGTCGTCATGGAAAACGGGAATGGTCATGGCTTCGCGCAAGCGCTGCTCGATGATGAAACAGTCTGGTGCCTTAATGTCTTCCAGATTGATGCCGCCAAAGGTCGATCCCAAAAACCGCACGCAATTGACGAACTCGTCCACATCGTCGGTATCCACCTCGATGTCGATGGAATCCACGTCAGCAAAGCGCTTGAACAAGACGGCCTTGCCTTCCATGACGGGCTTGGCGGCGAGCGGGCCCAAATCGCCCAGCCCCAGGATGGCGGTTCCGTTGGAAATCACCGCAACCATGTTCCCTTTGGCCGTATAGTCATAGGCCGTGTTCGGATCATCGGCGATGGCGCGCACCGGCACGGCCACGCCGGGCGAATAGGCCAGGCTCAAATCCCGTTGGGTGGCCATGGGCTTGGTGGGGCGGATTTCTACTTTGCCGGGCTTGCCCTGCATGTGGAACAGCAGCGCTTCTTCGTCGGTAAATTGCTGTTTGCGGTTTGTCATCTGCCAGGTACCCCGTCGGAAAGAAGATCGCGGGACAGTGCCCGTCGTGATTTGGACCAGATCATTACCCTGCTGCTCTCTCAGGCTCAAGGCCACGCTCTAAGAGATTTGGCCGCGTGCCGAAACGCTTGCAATGGCATGTCCACAAGATAGTGTGCGGCCATGTCTCGTCCACTTCCCTCCGCAGAGCCATCAACGGGGTCTGGCCCCCGCATAGAAACCGCCAAAGACGCATCGTCGCCGCGAAAAAAGGACACGGGCGCCGTCACGCCGATGATGGCTCAGTATCTGGACATCCGTGCGGCCCATCCCGGTTATCTGTTGTTTTATCGGATGGGCGATTTCTATGAGCTGTTTTTCGAGGACGCTGTGGCCGCCTCGTCCGCGCTCGATATCGCGCTCACCAAACGCGGCAAACATGCGGGCGCCGATATTCCCATGTGTGGCGTGCCTGTTCACGCGGCAGAGGGATATCTCGAAAGATTGATCGGTAAAGGGTTTCGGGTCGCGGTGTGCGAGCAGATGGAAGATCCGGCGGAAGCCAAGAAACGCGGGTCGAAAGCCGTCGTCGCCCGGGAAGTGGTGCGGCTTGTGACGCCGGGGACGATTACGGAAGACACATTGCTTGATTCCCGGGCGCATAACTATCTGGCGGCACTGGCGCGGGTCGGCGGACGCACCGCCGATGCCGGCATGTCCTTGGCTTGGCTTGACATCTCCACCGGTGAACTGCGCGTTGCGGAAACATTCTCCAGCCAGCTTGCGCCGGACTTGGCGCGGGTGCGGCCGGGCGAAATATTGGTCGGGGAAACCCTCTTGGAAGACGAAGAGCTTTCCACTCTGCTGGACGAGCAGCCCGCTGTGCAGACGCCTTTGCCCTCGCGCGTGTTTGACAGTGAAACGGGCCGTAAGCGTCTGGAAGGCTTGTTCGGCGTGCGCGATTTGGACGGGCTTACGGCGCTCGGGCGCGCTGATACGGCAGCGCTTGGCGCATTGATCGATTATGTGGATCTCACACAGAAGGGCCGCCTGCCCTCCATCGCGAAACCCATAAAGGAGAGCCGTGGGTCTCGCATGCTCATCGATCCTGCCACAAGGGCAAGCTTGGAGATCACGCAGACCCTGTCAGGGATGCGAGACGGCAGCTTGCTTGCGGATATCGACCGCACGGCAACGGGGGCGGGGGGGCGCCTGCTTCTGGAGCGCCTTGTCAGCCCACTGACGGATTTGGATGAAATCAAACGGCGCCACGACTCGATAGAATATTTCGTGAATACCTCACAGCTGCGCCCAAACATGCTGTCGGCGCTGAAAGCCGCGCCGGATATGGGCAGGGCCCTTGGCCGTTTGTCGGTCGGGCGAGGCGGCCCAAGGGATGTGGCCGCGATCCGCGATGGCCTAATGGCCGGAGAAGCAATCAGCAAACTGTTTGATGGGCAGGATGGCCCGTTGGTGGATTATCCCGCTGAAATCACGGCGGCACTGTCCGATCTTCAGGGACATGAGGGCTTGATCGAAGAACTGGGCAAAGCGCTTGCGGAGGATCTGCCCACCCACACCAGAGATGGCGGATTTGTTGCTGAAGGGTTTAACGCGGAGCTGGACTCTGCCAGAGCTCTGCGCGACCAAAGCCGCCGGGTCATTGCCGAGATGGAAAGTGATTTCCGGCAACAGACGGAAGTTCAAACCCTCAAGGTGCGCCATAATAATGTGCTGGGGTATTTTATCGAGGTCACACCGACCCATGCCGACAAGCTTTTGAATCCGCCGCACAGCGACACCTTCATCCACCGTCAAACCCTCGCGGGCGCCGTAAGGTTTACGACAACCGATCTAAGTGATCTCGACCAACGCATTTCGCGAGCGGCGTCCCTGTCGATCGAACTGGAAAACAAGATCTTCCAAGAACTTGTGGCGCTTGTCATAGAGGCCGCATCGAAGGTTCAGCAGGCGGCCTCTGCGCTTGCAGTGCTGGACGTCAGTGCGTCTTCCGCCGCCTTGGCAATAGAACGGCGTTTCATTCGCCCACGGATAGATGACTCATCGGTCTTTGATGTGCAAGGCGGACGGCATCCGGTGGTGGAATCCGCGCTCGACAAATCTAACAGCTCCGCCTTTATCCCCAACGATTGCAGCCTTTCGGCCACCGGTGAGGGGGTATCGCGATTGTGGCTGGTCACCGGCCCCAACATGGCCGGTAAGTCCACCTTTCTGAGGCAGAATGCCTTGATCGCCATCCTGGCCCAGGCGGGGTTTTTCGTGCCCGCATCGTCCGCCCATATCGGCATTGTGGACCGCTTGTTTAGCCGTGTGGGTGCCGCGGACGACCTTGCACGCGGCCGGTCAACTTTCATGGTTGAGATGGTCGAAACAGCAGCGATCTTAAATCAGGCGACACCACGATCGCTGGTCATCCTGGACGAAATCGGCCGGGGAACGGCTACGTTTGACGGTCTGTCGATCGCCTGGGCCGCCGTGGAGCACCTTCACGACGTCAATCAATCGCGCGTTCTGTTTGCGACACACTATCACGAGCTCAACGCCCTATCCGAACGCTTAAGCGGACTTGCCAGTGTGACCATGCGCGTCAAGGAATGGGAAGGCGACGTGGTGTTTCTTCATGAAGTCGTCGCTGGCGCGGCTGATCGCTCGTACGGAATCCAGGTGGGCAAGCTGGCGGGGTTGCCAGATCTTGTTATTGGGCGCGCAAAGGAAGTGCTCACGGCGCTGGAACAAGGTGACAGTGGTCGCCGGGCCGCGACCCTTGTGGACGACCTGCCGCTATTTCAAGCGACAGCGCCAAAACCGGCGGAAACATCACCACAACACGAGGCCTTGGATATGTTGGCGGACATAAATCCGGATGAGCTGACACCCCGCGCCGCATTGGAAGTGCTGTATAAACTGCGATCAAAAATCTAGAATTCCGGTCTGTGGATAAGTTGGGGGACAAAACCACCGTGAACTACATAAGATATTGATTATATTGAGAAAAATATTATGTCGCACCCATGGATAAGTTGAGTATTTGGTCTTGACACGCCTTCTGGTCGATAACCTTCAGCATAAAGACTGGCATCTAAGGGCACTTTTGGTTTTCATAAAATCACAAAAGTGCCCTAAGTCTTTGTTTGACGCGTTTCCGGACGGTGAACCGGATTCCACTTCACCTGGAAACGCTATGGGTCACTATTGGTTTTCGTAGAATCACAAAAGTGCCCTAAGTCTTTATCCTAATGTGTATCCGCCAAAGGACTGGGGCGGTGAACCGCTACACGTTTCGCCTGGAAACGCTGCAGAGGCAATAAGTGGGAACAGTTGGGCATGGCGCCGAAAAACAAAAACCGCCCCTTGCGGGCTATCCGATTGAGGGATTTCCACAGCGAGCCTCTGGTTGATGCGGATGCCCTGAAAGGGGATCTGAATGCATTGGCCGGTCAGCTTGATTTCGATCCTGAAAAGGCGCGGCCCCGGGTTCTGGAACTCATCAAGCAGGCAATGGATGCGGGGCGCTTGGCGGCGCGGCAACGGCTGGAGGCCGGTGTTGTCGATGGCATGACCACCGCTCGTGACCTATCGGTTCTCGAAGACATCATTATACGGATCTTATACGACTATACCGTGGAGCATGTATTCCCGTTGCACAACCCAACGGAATCAGAACGGCTGAGCATTATTGCCGTGGGCGGCTATGGCCGTGCGGCGCTGGCACCGGGGTCCGATATCGATCTGTTGTTTGTGCGGCCCTATAAGAAGACGCCCTGGAGCGAGAACGTTCTCGAATATCTGCTCTATTTCCTTTGGGACCTGGGCCAAAAGGTCGGCCATGCCACGCGTTCGATCGATGAATGCATCAGCATGTCCAAGCGTGACATGACCATTCGGACTTCCATTCTTGAAGCGCGGTATGTCTGGGGCGACAAAGGCCTGTTTGAAGAACTGCTGGACAAGTTCAAAAGCCAAATCGTTGCCGCCGGTGACGGGCAAGACTTTGTTGAAGCAAAGCTTGCGGAGCGCGATGAGCGCCATCGGCGCAGCGGCGAAAGCCGTTATCTGGTCGAGCCGAATTTGAAAGACGGTAAGGGGGGCTTGCGCGATCTTCACACGCTGTTCTGGATCGGCAAATACCTCTACCAAGTAGAACATAGTTCTGAACTGGTGGGGCACGGCGTTTATACCCCCAGTGAGTACGAAAAATTCTCTAAGGCTGAAGCCTATTTCTGGACCGTGCGCTGCCACCTGCATTTCCTGACGGGGCGCGCCGAAGAACGTTTGTCGTTTGATGTGCAGCCTGAATTGGCGAAGCGCCTTGGGTACACCTCTCACGGAGGATTGCGCGACGTCGAGCGCTTCATGAAGCACTACTTCCTGATGGCGAAGCGGGTAGGCGACCTTACGCGTATCTTTTGCGCGGGCCTTGAGGTGGGCAACCTCAAGAAACGGCCAAGTTGGAGCAAGATTCTGCCGAATTTCGGGCGCCGCCAGAAGCATGGCGACTTCGTGCTCGAAGGCGGCCGCATCTCAACCTTGGATGACAAATCGTTCGAGAAAGACCCGGTCAATTTGCTGCGTCTCTTTCAGCTATCGGATACCCATGATGCGCTTATTCATCCGGATGCCCTGCGGCTGGTGACGCGCTCTCTGCGGCTGATCGATGATGATCTGCGTACGAATAAAGAGGCCAACAAGATCTTCCTGGAGATTCTGTGCAGCCGGAATGACCCGGAGGCCACGCTGCGCCGCATGAACGAAGCGGGTGTGCTGGGCCGGTTCATCCCGGATTTCGGGCGCATCGTGGCGATGATGCAATTCAATATGTATCACCACTATACGGTGGACGAGCATTTGATCCGCGCCATCGGCATTCTGGCCAGCATCGAGCGGCGCGAACTTGGCAGCGAACATCCGCTAGCGGATGAATTGGTGACAAAGATCCAAAGCCGCGAAACTTTGTACATGGCCGTTCTGCTGCACGATATGGCAAAGGGCCGGGAAAAAGATCACTCCGAAGAAGGGGAAGACATTGCCCGTGAGCTTTGCCCCCGTCTCGGCATGTCGGCCGCTGCGACAGAAACGGTCGCATGGCTTGTTCGGAACCATCTGGTGATGAGCGACTGTGCCCAACGGCGGGACATATCGGATCCAAAAACGGTCCAAGACTTTGCGGATCAAGTGCAGAGCCCGGAACGGCTGCGGTTGCTGTTGATCCTGACCGTTGCCGACATCAAGGCCGTGGGACCGGGGGTCTGGAACGGCTGGAAAGGCCAATTGCTGCGCGAGCTTTATTTTGAAACCGAATCCGTTCTGCAGGGCGGCCACTCCACGGTCGGCCGGAAAGAGCGCGTGGCGGGGGCCAAAGAACGGCTTGCCGAAAAACTCGGCAATTGGCCGGCGGAAGACCGGGAGGCCGCGCTCAACCGGCATTATGACCCCTATTGGTTGAGCACCGATACGGAATCTCAAGCCAAGCACGCCGACTGGATTCGGCAATGCGAGGCGGCTGGCGAGCTGCTCACCGTCAAAACAGAGCCGGATCAATTTCAAGCCGCCACCGAAGTGACGGTGTATACAGCTGACCATCCGGGTCTTTTTTCACGGCTCGCGGGGGCATTCGCGGTGGCAGGCGCCAACATCACCTCCGCAAAGGTGTTCACCACCAATCAGGGGATGGCGCTCGATGTTTTCAGCGTCCAGGACCCGGAAGGTAAGGCGTTCGATGACGAAGGGCGCCTCAACCGCCTGAAGCAAACCATCAGCCGAACGCTCAGTGGCGAGGTAAGACCCCATGAGTTGATCGCAGAGAAGAAGGCCGCGCGCCGCCAGCGCGCCTTTACCGTGGAAGCCCAAGTGGTGGTGGATAACTCAGCGTCGGAAACTTTTACGGTGATCGAAGTGAACGGCCGGGACCGGCCCGGCCTTCTTCACGACCTGACACGGGCGCTCTTTTCGCTCAGCCTCACCATCGGGGCCGCCCGTATCGCCACTTATGGCGAACGCGCCGTCGACGTTTTCTACGTGAAAGACGGCTATGGCCTCAAAATTCTGCACGAGCAGCGCTTGGCCAATATCGAAGCAACGATTTTGGAAAGTTTGTCGCCTAAAAAGAAGCCTCTCAAATCTGCCACAAAGGGACGTAAAAAGGCGGCGGAATGAACCTGCTTAAATCCTTTGCGACGGTTGGCGGCTGGACGGGCGCGAGCCGCGTTCTCGGTTTCGTCCGGGATATTTTGATAGCACGCTATCTGGGGATCGGCGATGTGGCCGATGCCTGGTTCGCGGCATTTGCCTTCCCCAATTTGTTCCGCCGTCTGTTCGGCGAAGGCGCCTTTAACTCGGCTTTTGTTCCGCTCTTTTCCCGGCAGCTCGAAGAAAATGGCGAAGCCGCCGCGAAGCGGTTCGCGGAAGAGGTGTTGGGCATTCTGCTCATCACGCTTGTGCTGCTGACGATCTTGGCGCAGATGGCGATGCCGCTGCTTACCTACATCATCGCGCCGGGATTCGCGGAAGACCCGGCCAAGTTCGAAATGACGACGCTCTTTACACGGATCGCCTTTCCCTATCTCATGTTCATGTCACTGGCGGCGATGTTGAGCGGTGTGCTCAATTCCTTGCGGCGCTATGCGATGGCGGCAGCGGCCCCTGTTTTGCTGAATCTGACGCTTATCTCTTTCATTGTTTTTGTAACGCCCCATGTGGCAACGCCGGGCCATGCCTTGGTTTGGGGCGTTGCTTTGGCCGGGGCGTTGCAATTCTTGCTGCTTTTATGGGGCTGCGCCCGGCAAGGCATGGCATTGCGCCTGCCACGCCCCCGCATGACGCCGGGCGTGCGCCGCCTTATCCAGTTGGGCATACCGGGGGCCATCGCAGGCGGCATTACACAAATCAATTTGTTCATCGGTCACGCTATCGCCTCGTTTGAAGGCGGCGCGCGGGCGATTTTGGGCCTGGCGGACCGTATCTATCAGCTGCCGCTCGGCATGATCGGGATTGCCATGGGCGTGGTTCTGTTGCCTGAAATCACGCGGCGGCTGCGTAGTGGTGACGAAGCGGGGGCGCATGACAGCCAGAACCGGTCACTGGAATTTTCCATGGGGCTTACCATTCCGGCGGCGGTCGCCTTGGCGTTGATCCCGTTGCCGATCGTAAGCGTCTTGTTTGAAGGCGGTGCCTTTACAGGCGATGCAGCTGAGAAAGTGGCCCTGGCAGTTCAGATCTTCGCTTTTGGCCTTCCGGCCTTTGTGTTGATCAAGATCTTTTCGCCCGGGTTTTTTGCGCGGGAAGACACGAAAACACCGCTCTACTTTTCAATGGTGAATGCGGGATTGAATGTGGTCGCAAGCCTCATTCTATTCTTCCCCTTGGGCCTTGGCTTTGTGGGGATCGCCATCGCGACGTCCCTCGCCGGATGGGTCAATGCGGTTCTGCTGGCCGGACGCCTGTATCAGCTTGGTCATTTCCGTGCGGATAATCGGCTGGCGTCTAAACTGCCTCGGATTGTCCTTGCCGCCGCTCTCATGGGCGGGGTTTTGTGGGTGGCGGCCCAATGGCTCGAAAGTGGCTTTGACGGAGATGTGCTGGACCGCTGGCTTAGTCTCGGCATTTTAGTGGGCGGCGGGCTTTTGGCTTATGCCATTGCGGCGCTGGGGGTTCGGGCACTGACCGTGGGTGACCTCAAGGGCGCCTTATCCCGAAGCGGATAGAGCCGTCTTTTCCCTTGCATTCCGGCAGGCGCCAAGAGATAACCCCCGATCTGTTTTGAGCCATAACCGCTATTTGGAGCTAGAAATGTCACCTGTTGAAGGGGCGCACGAGCCGCTGGTCTTTTCCGGCACGCAGCCCACCGGAAATTTGCATCTGGGGAATTATCTCGGTGCAATCCGCAATTGGGTGAAGCTCCAAGAAACTCATCCCTGCCTCTTCTGCATTGTGGATCTGCACGCCATTACGGTCTTCCAAGATCCCAAGGAACTGAGAGACAGTACCCGGTCGGTTGCGGCGGCCTACATCGCGGCGGGGATCGATCCGGAAAAGCATGTGGTGTTCAATCAGTCCCAAGTGTCTGCCCATGCAGAACTTGCCTGGGTCTTCAACTGCGTTGCGCGGATTGGCTGGCTCAACCGCATGACGCAGTTCAAGGAAAAGGCCGGCAAGAACCGTGAAAATGCTAGTGCCGGATTGTTCGTGTACCCCAACCTCATGGCGGCGGATATCCTGGCGTACAAGGCGACCCACGTGCCGGTGGGCGAAGATCAAAAGCAGCATTTGGAACTGTCGCGGGACATCGCGCAGAAATTCAATACGGATTTCGGCGTGCCGGATTTCTTTCCTTTGCCGGAACCGGTGATTACGGGTCCGGCGACACGGGTCATGTCTTTGCGGGACGGCTCGCAAAAGATGTCAAAATCCGATCCGTCCGACTATTCGCGGATCAACCTGACCGATGACGCGGAAGCAATCGCCTTGAAGGTGAGAAAAGCACGTACCGATCCTGAACCGTTGCCGTCTGAGGCCGCTGGCCTCAAAGACCGGCCGGAAGCGGAAAACTTGGTGTCGATTTATGCAGCTCTCGCCGACACATCGACGGATGATGTGCTGCGTGAATTCGGCGGTGCCCAGTTTTCCGATTTCAAAAAAGCTCTATCCGAAGTCGCGGTCGAGACACTTGTTCCGCTTACAGACGAAATGAGCCGTCTTCTCAAAGAGCCCGATGAAATCGACGCGATATTGGCAAAAGGGGCCGAACGGGCACGGGCGATCGCAGATCCGATCTTGCGCGATGTCTACGATACGGTGGGCTTTGTCCGCTAGGGCATGATCATACCAACGCACTACAGTTTGTCGCGCGATCGGATGGTTAACCGTTCGCCAAGGCTCACTCCACTTAACCTGATCGCGCTCTGGTCTCAAAAATTCTACCGCTTGCTGAATAGGGCGAGCGGTGGCAGCATGGTGATATGACGACTTCGACTTCACGCCCCCGGAAGTTCCTCGTAATAGCGGACAATTCTCCGGAATGCCGGGTTGCCCTTCGGTTTGCCGCCCGGCGCGCGCTCCACACATCCGGACATGTGACGATCTTGCGGGTGATCACGCCCGGTGATTTTCAACATTGGATGGCCGTGGAACAGCGTATGCGCGAGGAGGCTTTTGAAGAAGCCGAAAGCCTGGTTCACGAACTGGCGGCGGAAGTGAATTCGGCAACCAATGGCATTCCGGAAGTCATCATCCGGGAAGGCAAGACACGCGAAGAAATCGTGAAACTCATCAATGAAGATCGCGATATTGCCGTTCTGGTTCTTGGGTCTGCTTCGAACAAGGAAGGGCCCGGGCCGCTGGTCAGTCTGCTTGCGAAAGACCCCACGGGGGCATTCCCGATCCCCGTGACCATCGTGCCGGGCACGTTGACCGATGATGCCATCGACGTGCTGGCATAATCGGAAATTACAAATCCATCAGCGTAAAAATCTCTTTCGGTTCACGGACACCCCGTAATGCGTGAAAGCCGAGGGAGAGCAAGTCGGTTGTGCATTTGAGGTTGGCGAAGGCGGATGTTACCAAGACAGAGCGTTCCAAACGCTTCGACAATTCTTCCACACGCACGACTTCATTGACGGCAGGGCCGATCACCGTGAAATCGAGACGGTCTTGTGCACCCACATTTCCGTAGGTGACCTTCCCGGTGTGCAAGGCGATGCCTGCTCGCAGGTTCTGAACACCTTCGGGCAGCTCCTCGTCCGGCACGGCCGCCAAACGCCGGGTTGCGTCTCGTGCCGCTGAAACGGCCCGGCAACCCATCGTATCCACATCAGCACCCCTTAGGGGAAAGATGGCGAGCAATCCATCGCCCACCAGTTTCAACACGTCGCCGCCGCGTTCTTGAACAGGCGTTGCAACGGATTCGTAATAGGCGCTCAAAACCTTGACCACGTCGCCTGGTTTCGATGAATCGGCGAGCCTGGTAAAGCCGCGCAAATCGGAAAAGAAGACGATGGCGTCAATCTCTTCGCCCTCGCCTCTGTGAATGGATCCGCCGATCACCCGATGGGCCGCATCTGTGCCGAGATACGTTTCCAGCAGATGGTGCATCACGTGCTGCGAATTCTCGAGTTCCAGCCGCAAGCAGATAAGTGGCATGAGATCGTAGAGGAAGGTGAGCTGATCGGTGGTGAAGCCTCCAGGGGCGTCCGTGGCCCATGACCAGAAATGACGTGAGCCATCGGTAAACTGAAGCGGCATCGCCACATAGTCCGTCGCGCCGTCAGCTTTGATGTCATAGAGGATTGGATAGGGGAGCTTCTCGCCCGCCACATCGAGACGCTGGCGGAAACCCGACGCACCGGACTGATTCAGCGCATAGACGGGGCTTTCCAGATACTGCTTGGAATTGATTTCATCAAAAAACCGATCAATTTCTTCGCTTCCCTTGTCACGTTCCCACAAAAATGTGCGGGCCATGATTTGGGGATGCAGGTCACGCAGCGTTGCGTAGACCCTGAAGATCGGAAATCCCGCAGAAACCAGCCGTTCGCTCAAACTGCTGATGAGTTGGGTGGGATGAACAGCCACGCCGGAATGTTCGGCCAGCCAAGACGCAATCTCGTGGCGGGACCAAATATGGCCGTGAGAATCCGGGCGCGGAGGCAAGGATTGGGCCGCAGAGCCGCTGCTGGCGCCATCTGCACGCTTGATCTTATCCAATTGCTGATCCATCTATACCCTCGAACGGCGTAACTCGCCGAATTGTGCACATATGGAGCATTGCCTCATGTTTATCCAGACCGAGGAAACCCCAAACCCGGCCACCCTTAAGTTTTTGCCGGGGCGTGATGTATTGGGGACGGGCGCCATCGACTTTCCGGACGCGGAAGCCGCCGCCAAATCGCCCCTGGCCGCAAAGCTGTTTACCATCGAACAGGTTTCCGGCGTGTTCTTTGGTGCCGATTTTATCACGGTCACCAAGTCCGATGGAGAGTGGCAACACCTGAAACCATCGGTTCTGGGCGCCATTATGGATCATTTTGTGTCTGGAGAGCCACTTTTGGCAGAGGAATCTGCTGAATCTGACGGTCATGCAGCTCATGACGGGCCGGATTCGGAAGTTGTGACACAGATCAAGGAGCTTCTGGATACGCGCGTGCGGCCTGCGGTCGCCCAAGATGGTGGCGACATCACCTTCCGCAGCTATGAGGACGGTGTCGTCTTCCTAAGCATGAGGGGGGCTTGCGCCGGATGTCCGTCTTCGACCATGACCCTCAAGCATGGTATCGAGAACATGCTTAAGCACTATATTCCCGAAGTGATGGGCGTGGAGGCCGTCTAGGCCAAATCCGGCAACAAAGCGACAAGAACCAAAAAGGAGACAGTGTGGGTAAAGCGGTTAACGATGAAGGCTTGGACATAATCTTTCGCCAGGCGCGAAGCCAAAATGCCTGGCGGGACGAGCCCATCAGCGACACGCTGATCCGCGCGGTCTATGACCTCACGAAATGGGGCCCCACATCCGCCAATTGTTCTCCGGCCCGGTTTCTTTTCCTGACCTCCCCCGAGGCGAAGGAACGTTTGGTCCCTCATGTGTTGGGGACAAACGCGGAAAAGACCCGCACCGCTGCCGCCGTTGCCATCGTGGCGCATGATTTGGAATTCTATGAGCGCATTCCTGAGCTGTTTCCTCATAATCCGGAAGCACGGGAGTGGTTTTCCGGTGACGCTCAAGTGGCGGAAACCACGGCGTTCCGGAATGGAACGCTGCAGGGCGCCTATTTGATGATTGCGGCGCGCTCCCTGGGCCTTGATTGCGGCCCCATGTCGGGCTTCGACAATGCGGGCGTGGATGCGGAGTTTTTCCCCGGCAGCAAGGTCAAATCCAATTTCCTGTGCGCGATTGGTCATGGCGATCCGAAAGGTGTCTTCGAGCGGTCTCCGCGCCTCGCCTTCGAAGACGCTTGCCAAATTCTTTAGGCTAAATCCTTCGAGCCACAACCTTTAGACAGCTGCGAATTACCGCTACGGTTGCCCCGTGAAGATCTTTGCATTCGATACGGCACTCGGTGCTTGTTCCGTTGCTTGCCTGCAAGACGGGGTCGAACTTGGTTCCCATTTCGAGCTCATGGCGAGAGGCCATGCCGAAATCTTGATGGACAGGATTGCGAAAGTCGAAGTGGCTTCGGGCATCGGCGTATCGGACGCCGACAGGTTTGCCGTCACTATCGGTCCCGGGACATTCGCTGGTGTTCGCGTTGGGCTCGCGGCAGCGAAGGCCTTCGCTCTCGCAACGGACAAGCGCTTAATCGGGGTTTCAACTCTAGAAGCCATTGCCGCCCAAGTCGTGCCGGGTACCGGCAGTGCGGTGGCGGTTGCCCTGGATGCCCGGCGTGACCAGCTTTACTTCCAGATCTTCGCGCCTGATTTGGCGCCGTTGACCGAGCCCTCGGCGATTTCTGCCGAGGCCGCCGCGCGGAAAATTGATGCCGTGTTGGCGGATGGCAAAGCGGTTCATTTGATTGGCAGCGGGGCGACACTCGCATCGGACCAAATGCAATCGGCAGACGGTCTCACCGTGGATCCCACCCCAAGGCAACCATCTGCCCTAGACGTAGGTAAGATTGCGACAGCGGTTTCGGAAGAAAGCACAGGGGATCCTGTTACACCCCTGTACTTACGGCCGCCGGACGCAAAGCCTCAGAAGCCTTCCGGATTTGTTCAGAAGCTCCGCAATGAACGGAACTGAGATCGTCCAAATCAGTCCGCTTCCGGGCATCGAAAACGCCTTAGCGGACGTGCACAAGCACGCATTTGAGGTGCCTTGGTCCGTGGAATCGTTTGCAGCGCTCATTCAGCAACCCGGTATGGCCATCTGGATCTCCAAAGATGCAGGCCGGGCGAAGGAAACAGGGGAGTCTGAAGCGCTACACGGATTTGTCCTTTGCCGCCAAGCGGGGCCGGAAGCGGAAATCCTGACCCTGGCGGTGAGGCCCCGGGCGCGGCGCAAAGGCATCGGGAAAGCCCTGGTTATGGCTGTTTGTGGCGCTTCCGAGGGGGCGGATTCGTCCGTGTTCTTAGAGGTCAATGAAGGCAATGTTCCGGCAATCGGCCTATATGGCGCGCTTGGCTTTGAAATTGTTGGCCGCAGAGCCAAATATTACAAACAGGCCGACGGCAGTACCGCCGATGCGTTGGTAATGGTTTGGAAGCAGATGTCGTCGGATTAACCACTTAAAGGCCGCTATTTCTGGTGGTTTTTCCCAGTTTGCTTTATGATTCGCGGCACCGGGGATCGCAAACTCGTCCCAATCAAAGGATACTCGAAATGGAAGGAATTGAAGCCCGCTGCATCAAACAAGGTATGCGCATGACCGAACAAAGGCGGGTTATCGCGCAGGTGCTTGAGCAGGCTCATGATCACCCCGATGTGGAAGAACTTTATCGACGAGCGGCGGCTGTAGACGACAAGATCTCCATTGCCACTGTCTATCGCACAGTGCGCCTCTTTGAAGAGGCCGGCATCCTGGAACGGCATGATTTTCGGGACGGACGCTCGCGTTATGAGCAGGTTTCGGAAGACCATCATGACCATCTGATTGATCTTCAGAGCGGAAAAGTGGTCGAGTTTACCAATGAGGAAATCGAAAAACTTCAACAAGAAGTTGCTCGCCGTCTGGGCTATAAGCTGGTAGATCATCGGCTGGAGCTATATGGTGTTCCCTTGGAAGACGTGGCGTCGGGCGGCAAAAAGTAAGCCATTAGGGAATCGGCGGTAGGGTGATCGGCAGCGGCTAAGAGCTTGGCTGCCTAAAGTTTTTCTGGAGGATGTTCAATGAAGCAAGTGCGAGGCACCTGCCTTTTGGCGGGATTCCTTCTGCTTACCCTCATTCTGGTTCCCTTCCAGTGGGCCGCAAAGCGCTTGAACAAATCCTGGGGCGACCGTCTGCCGCGCTTTTATCACGCGACGCTCTGCCGTCTCATCGGCATACGTATTCATGTGAGCGGATCTCCTGTCGGTGGCAACAAACCGGTCCTGATGGCGGCTAACCACACGTCATGGTTGGACATCCCGATATTGTCGTCGGTTGTGCCCTGTTCTTTTGTCGCAAAAAGTGAAGTGGGTACCTGGCCCTTTTTCGGCATGCTCTCCCGGCTGCAGCGGACGGTTTTCGTCGAACGGAAACGCCGCCACCAAACCGCGGAACACCGCGACCGCATCCATGAAAGGCTTGCGGAAGGAGACACCCTGGTCCTTTTCCCGGAAGGCACTTCCGGCGACGGCAATGTCATCCTGCCATTTAATAGCGCGTTGATGAGCGTGGCCCAAAAAGATGTACGCCAGGGCCTCGGCTCAACGAAGGTGCAGGTTCAGCCCGTCTCGGTGGCGTACACATCGCTCCACGGGCTTCCCATGGGCCGGTATTACCGGCCGTATTTCGCCTGGTATGGCGACATGGATTTGGTGCCCCACCTGTGGGAAGCGTTTTGCATCGGACCGATCGACGTTCAAATCCGCTATCATGAGCCGGTCACGATTGAGCAGTTTGAATCCCGCAAAGAACTCACCCATTACTGCCATGCGCTCGTCCATGATGGCGTTGCCGCCATGCTGGCAGGCCGTGCCCCATGGCGGGACGGACGTGAGGAAATCGGCGAAGAAGCGGGTTCCGACCAAGCCGTGGCGGCTGTTGTTCGGTAAGTGCAGCTTGTAAGTCCACGCGATTTGACACATATCTACGGAAATTTTTGCAGGCGATTGGCGTTTTTCGCCACTATGCCCGGTAACCCCAGGTCTTAAATCTGTGAGCAAGAGCCTTTTTATCAAAACCTATGGCTGTCAGATGAATGTCTACGATTCCGCGCGGATGACAGACGTTTTGGCGCCGATTGGCTACAAGGCCGTTGATGATCCGGATGGGGCCGACCTGGTTATTCTGAACACGTGCCACATTCGCGAAAAGGCTGCGGAGAAAGTGTACTCGGAGCTCGGCCGAATTCGTCCGCTTAAGGATAAAAAGGCGGCTGACGGCGACCGTATGCTGGTGGCGGTGGCGGGGTGTGTCGCGCAGGCGGAAGGGGCGGAGATTATGCGCCGGGCCCCGGTTGTGGACATGGTATTTGGCCCGCAGACCTATCACCGCTTGCCAGAGCTCGTCGCGCGGGCCGTTCGCGAAGGCGGTGGTGTTCTGGATACGGATTTTCCGGTGGAGGATAAATTCGACCATCTGCCGGAACCGCAAAAACCTCACGGCGTAACCGCGTTCCTGACGATTCAAGAAGGCTGCGACAAGTTCTGCTCATTTTGTGTTGTGCCATACACGAGAGGCGCTGAGTTTTCGCGGGCCGTGACGTCGGTCGAAAAGGAAGCACGCGCGTTTGTTGCCGCGTGCGTGCGCGAAATCACATTGCTTGGCCAGAACGTCAATGCCTATCGGGGGACCGGCCCGGACGGCAATGTGTGGGGTCTTGCCCAGCTTTTGGCGCACCTGTCGGAAATCGACGGGCTTGATCGGCTGCGCTACACCACAAGCCATCCACGCGACATGACCGATGATTTGATTGCGGCCCACCGCGACATTCCCCAGATCATGCCGTATCTGCATTTGCCTGTGCAGGCCGGTTCGGACCGCATTTTAGCGGCCATGAATCGCGGGCATACAGGGGATGAGTATCGGCGTTTGGTGGACAAAATTCGCGATGCCCGGCCGGACATTGCCTTGTCCTCGGATTTTATTGTCGGCTTTCCGGGCGAGACCGATAAGGACTTTGAGGCAACCTTGCAGCTCGTGCGCGATGTAACCTATTCGCAAGCCTTTTCCTTCAAATATAGTGAACGACCAGGCACGCCGGGGGCCGCATTGCCGCAACAAATCGACGAAGCCGTAAAGTCGGAACGATTGGCAGCGCTTCAAGCGCTATTGAACGAACAGCAGTCTGCATTCAATGCATCCTGCGTCGGTTCGACACTTCCCGTTTTGTTTGAGGGCAAGGGCCGCCAGCCGGGCCAGGCCATTGGCCGAAGCCCTTACCTGCAACCGGTCCATGTGTCCGCGAAAGAGGCATTAATAGGCGAGATTCGCGAAACACAAGTGGTTGCGGCCCTTTCGAACAGTCTGTCCGGAGAGCTTTCATTGTCGGAGGTAGCCTCTTGAGGAGGAAATCTTGACGTCCCGATCGGGCAGCAAAAGTGGGCTGCGCTCCGTAGGAGCATCGGATCGGCTCGACGTGGTTGATTTCACGGACAACCGGTTAGCGAAATCTCTTTTTGGAGAGCATGACCGGCACCTTGCCCTTATAGAACAAAAGCTTGGCGTGGTGCTGACGGCACGCGGCAACCGCGTCTCGGTCAAAGGGGCGCCGGACAATGCCGCGCGTGCCATGACCGTGCTCAAAGGCCTGTACGAACGGCTGCAAAGCGGGCAGGAAGTGCTGAATGCGGATGTGGAAGCGGCGATCCGCATGTGTGATGCACCGCCGGAAGAAGCCGCGGGCGGCAAACCGAATAGCCGCCAATCCATTCGCACCACGAAACGAATGATCACGCCCCGGTCGCCTGCTCAAGCGGCTTACATTGAAGCGTTGCGATCCTCCGACCTGACCCTGGGTTTAGGGCCAGCAGGGACAGGCAAGACTTACATTGCGGTGGCCGTGGCGGTTTCCATGATGCTCGAAGGCAAAGTAGAGCGATTGATTCTGTCGCGGCCTGCCGTGGAAGCAGGCGAACGCCTCGGGTTCCTGCCAGGTGACATGAAAGACAAGGTCGATCCTTATCTGCGGCCGCTTTACGATGGTCTCTATGACATGTTGCCGGCGGAACAAGTGGACCGGAAACTTGAAACCGGCGAAATCGAAATTGCACCGCTTGCCTTCATGCGGGGCCGTACACTGAGCAATGCTTTTGTGATTCTGGACGAGGCGCAAAACACAAGCCCCATGCAGATGAAAATGTTCCTGACGCGGCTTGGCGAGAATTCGGTCATGGCAATCACCGGCGATCCAAGCCAGGTTGACCTGCCGCCCGGAATTCGGTCGGGCCTTGCTGATGCTCTGGAGATATTGGACCCTATGGACGGAGTTTCTATTTGCCGGTTTTCAGCAAAAGATGTGGTCCGCCATGGTCTCGTTACTCGGATCGTCGCGGCTTACAACAAGCGTGAAAAAAAGCGGTCTCCAGCGGACGGTGATGGGTAAAAACGTCCAGCAGATTGAGATTTCCTGTCAGGTGAAAGAGGCCGTCTGGGCAGACCTGGCTAACCCGATTGGGATTGCGGAGAGGGCCGTGGAGGCCGCTGTAAATGTGCTGCCAGCGGTGCCTTTTGCCCCCAACCAAGCTTTGGAATTGAGCCTGTTTTTCGCCGATGATACGGTATCGCACGAACTTAACCGCCAGCATCGAGGCCAAGACAAGCCCACCAATGTGCTTTCCTTCCCGCAACCAAGGCCTTCAGCACCCATACCGTGGGTCCTGGGAGATATCGTTTTGGCAGGGGAAACTGTGGCGAAAGAGGCGCTTAAAGGTAAATCAAACCTTTCCGATCATACGATTCATTTGATTATGCACGGATTCCTTCATCTTTTAGGCTATGATCATCAGAATGACGACGATGCAGCGGAGATGGAATCGCTGGAAATTTCAGCAATGGAGGGCCTTGGGTTGAGAAACCCCTATGAGGCGACGAATGCTTAAAATGCTTCGGGATCTTCCGCAGACACGGTAATGGCGCACCTAGGAACCAGACAAGACAAGCGTGGCGATAAGAACGGGCCGAAACCGTCCCAGTTTATGCAATACCTCACTCGCCTGACCGGACTTGCACGCAAAACCAACGGAAACGGCTCCCTTCGCGAAAGCTTGGAGGAGACGCTGGATTCCCATAATGGGGAACCGACATCTCTGTCCAAAGAAGAGCGCATGATGCTCTCGAATATTTTGAGCTTCGGTGAGCTGCGGGTGGACGATGTGATGGTGCCGCGGGCTGACATTATCGCGGTGGACGTTTCGACGGCACTTAACGAAATTCTCGATATCTTCCGTGAGGCAGCCCATTCTCGCCTGCCGATTTACCGGGAAACGCTGGATGATCCCATTGGCATGGTGCACATCAAAGATGTGATTGCGATGCTCTCCACCGAACCCAATGGTGACGCGGATAAGCTTCCGGCCAATGGCTACATTCTGAACAAGCTGCGCCGTGACGTTCTCTTCGTGCCGCCGTCCATGCCCGCGCTGGATCTATTGGTTCGTATGCAGAAGACTCATATTCACATGGCAATTGTCATTGACGAATATGGCGGTACGGACGGGCTGGTTTCGATCGAGGATTTGGTGGAGCAAATCGTTGGTGAAATCGAAGACGAGCACGACACGGATGCGGCACCGGTTCTGGTCCAGCGGGAAGGCGGTGGCTTCGATGCAGATGCGCGCGTGCCGGTGGGCGAACTGGAAGAGAAAGTAGATCTTGCCCTTCTGTCGGAAGACCGCGAAGAGGATATCGATACCCTTGGCGGTTTGATTTTCTCGTTGGTGGGCCGCGTGCCCCAGCGGGGAGAGTTGATTCGCCATCCGGGCGGTCTTGAGTTTGAAATCATCGATGCCGACCCGCGCCGGGTCAAAAAAATCCGCATACATCTGATCGACCCTGTCGCATCGGATGACGCGGATGCCCGCGAGACGCCTGCGGCAGAGACGGCGCAAAAACCGGACGATGCCACTGCTCGAAAGATGAATGGCTAAAACGTCATCGGCGAAAATGAGCAGCCCATTCCTAGATGAACTTATTCACGGCATGCTGCTCTTTGCGCGCCGGGTCGCGTTTGCCCGTGGGTGGCAGCGGTTTGCGATCTCTATCTCCGCAGGTCTTTTGGCGGGTCTGTCGCAAGCGCCGCTTTACGTGGTCCCTGCTTTCATCATTGGTTTTGCTTTGTTCGTGTGGGTTTTGGATGGCTTGGACGAAACGCTTACTGGTTACGGGCAAGCGTTTGTATCCGGCTGGTCTTTCGGTGCGGGTTACTTCCTCAGTGCGTTCCACTGGCTGTGGTGGCTCGATATTTCTTCTTTCGACCAACTGGTGTCCGCACTCGGACTCATTTCTATCGCGGCGCTTGCACCTGCTCTTGCTGCGCTGTCCGCGCATCTGGCCTGGCGTGTCGGCCCTGAAAGGGTCGTCATCTTGGCCATCTTTTGGGCGACTGCCGAATGGTGCCGGGGCCATTTTTTTGGAGGACTGCCCTGGGGCCTCTCCGGTTACGCCTGGGGAAACAATTTGCCGGTCTTACAGGTCACAGCGTGGATCGGAATCTATGGCCTTTCGTTTTTGACATTGTTGTTTGCCTTGGTTTTTGTGGCTGCAATTCCCAATCCAAGTATGAATGATGGCCGTCGACATGTCCGGGCGGGCCGGAACAGGATCTTCGCATGGCCGGTTTACGGTCTCGCGTTGCTGGTTCTGACTTATGCGGTGGGGCAGGCGCGCTTGTCCGCGACCCCGGCGGAACGGGCCGATCCCGTCTATCTGCGCATCAGTCATGGCGGTGAGGAACGGTGCGATGTATCACGCCGCGGCTCCGCGAACGAGGCGGTCCGTGACGGGCACGAAGTTCCGGCCGAAAGCCTTCGCATGCTGATCATTCCGGGCAGAGATTGCTGGAGTAAGTTTCTCTCAGCCGATCGCACGGCGCTGGATGACCTTGGTGCGTCTTTACAAAATAATCAGCTGGCTTTTGTGCAAAGCGCGCGCGATGTGTCGGTTATTGAAACGCTTCATATTGTCGATAGCCAAGGACGCATCCGGGCGACCCATGACCAATGGCGCAATTTTCCCTTTATTGGGGGCGGCGGGGGGCAGCGAAATGCTCAACGAACGTCTCCCCGAACCTTTGCGCCGGGCATTGTGCCCGAACTTGGCGTGATGGTTGGCGCAGAGGCCGCATATTCCGGTGCCGTGGTTGACGAGACAAAGCGCCCGGCATGGCTGCTTCATTTGTCAGACGAGCCTTGGCTCAAAACGGCTGGCGCGCGGCAGTTGCTGGATCATGCACGGGTGCGGGCGGTCGAAGAAGGGGTACCCGTGATTCATGCGGCTTATGGGGGGTATTCCGCGGTGATTGATCCCTTTGGGCGCCTTCAAACGGAAGCCGCGCCCGGCACTAGTACTGCTGTAGACATGCCGCTGCCGGGCTATCTGCCGCCCACGCTGTTTGGGAGATTTGGGGATCTTGGATTCCTTCTGCTGCTTCTTGGCGCAGGGCTGGGCGTATTTGTATGGGCAAGGGCAGGCCCGATCACCCTTCGCTCTTCTTGACCTTCCCGGGAAACCCTGCAACAAAGCCAGCGCTTTTTTGAGGGGACCGGCGCCGGGCCCTCCCATTAGGGGATTTGTAGCCGCCGGAAGACCGAAGGCTATCTGCCTTTTCCCCTCACCGACCTATTCGCTCACCCGTTTGTAAGGAGGCGCTACCGTGCCAAGGGGCAACTATCTTTTTACCAGTGAATCCGTTTCGGAAGGTCATCCGGACAAAGTCTGCGATCGTGTTTCCGACAGTGTTGTGGATACATACCTGGCGGCAGATCCAGAAGCCCGCGTTGCGGTGGAGACCTTGTGCACAACAAATCGGGTTGTTCTTGCAGGCGAGGTGCGCGGCCCAGCCAGCATCACTGCCGAGAAACTGGAAAATGTTGCGCGCCATGCCATCAAGGAGATCGGCTACGAGCAGGATGGATTCCATTGGGAAAAGGCGGATGTCGCCGTTCATGTGCATTCGCAATCCGCTGACATTGCCCAAGGCGTCGATGCGTCCGGCAATAAAGACGAAGGTGCTGGCGACCAAGGCATTATGTTCGGCTATGCCTGCCGGGAGACGCCGGAATTGATGCCGGCCCCGATCCACTATTCCCATGAAATTCTGCATTCATTGGCGGAAGCGCGCCATTCGGGCGCTCAGCCGGACCTTGGACCGGACAGCAAGAGCCAGGTCACCCTCCAATATGTGGATGGCAAGCCCGTGCGTGCCACCTCTGTGGTGGTGTCCACCCAGCATACGGAAAACGTTTCTCAGGACGAGATTCGCGAGATCGTCCGGCCTTTCGTCGTGAATGTGCTTCCGGAAGGGTGGATGTGCCCTGAAGAGCAGTTCTACGTAAATCCGACGGGCAATTTCGTGATTGGCGGTCCGGACGGTGATGCTGGGCTGACCGGCCGGAAGATCATCGTGGATACTTATGGCGGTGCGGCGCCCCATGGCGGCGGTGCCTTTTCCGGCAAGGATCCGACGAAAGTTGACCGCTCTGCTGCCTATGCCGCCCGCTACCTCGCTAAGAACGTTGTGGCCGCGGATTTCGCTGACAAATGCACGATCCAGCTGTCTTACGCCATCGGCGTTTCGCGTCCTTTGTCCATTTATGTGGATCTTCACGGCACCGGCCAAGTGGACGAAGACAAACTCGAAGCCGTTCTGATGGATGTGATGAATTTGTCGCCGCGCGGCATTCGCGAACATCTCCAGCTCAACCGTCCGATATATGCCCGCACGGCTGCCTATGGCCATTTTGGCCGGAACCCTGATCCCGATGGCGGTTTCAGCTGGGAGAAAACCGATCTGGTGGATTCGCTGAAATCAGCGCTCGGTTGATCTTGGCGCTGATCGGAGGCTTTTTTGTCCGATCGCGATGTGAGCAGAAAGCCTGGCCGGCGTATTCTTTACGGGCGCCGGCAGGGGCATAAGCTCCGGCAAGGCCAGCAAAAGCTGCTTGAGACGTTGCTGCCGCGTATTGCGGTGGATCTGGGCGCTCTCTCACAGCCCGAAGATCAGTTTGGGCCAGACATATCCCATGACATATCCGATGTCTGGCTTGAAATTGGCTTTGGAGGTGGCGAGCATCTCGCCGTGATCGCTGCGGCCAATCCGACTGTTGGGATCATTGGGTGCGAGCCGTTCGTCAACGGTGTCGCGAAACTCCTCGCCCAAATTGCCGGGCAAGATCTGCAAAATGTTCGCCTCCACCAAGATGATGCGCGCGATGTGCTGGAGGCTCTGCCTGACGCCTCGTTAGGGCGGGCCATGCTTCTTTTTCCCGATCCATGGCCCAAAACGCGCCATCATAAGCGGCGTTTTGTGAACGAGGAAACGGTCTCTCAGCTTGCACGGGTGCTTCGGCCGGGCGGAGAATTCCGCGTGGCGACGGATATTCCGGATTATTGCCGTTGGACTTTGGGTCATGTGGTCCGGTCCGGGCGCTTTGATTGGCTTGCCGATGCACCGGATGATTGGCGTTTGAGGCCCGATGATTGGCCGGCCACCCGGTATGAAAAAAAGGCCATTCGCCAGGGGCGAACCCCGATCTATTTACGTTTTCGGCGAAAAGCTTAACCTTTTCGGCTGATTTCGCCCTTGAAGAGTTGGCCGTTCGGGCTAAAATAGAGGCGTTGTCAATTTGGATTACCGGCGGATCTTGATTGAGCCGTCGTTGAGGAGTGGGCTTCGGGCCCGCTTTTTTATTTGGGGCCCACTTATTGTTTGGGCAATGTGCCGACCTATTGGCTGATAATCGATCGAGGTATATGCGCCAGCTTCCGGGGCAGCAAACCGGCCTGATCGGCCGTCTGAGGGAAATGGTCGAACCCACCGCCGAGGCGATGGGGTTTCGGGTCGTGCGTATCCGCATGGTGGGCGGTGCGCCGCAAACGCTGCAAATCATGGCAGAGCGCTTCGATGGCACCATGACGGTGGACGATTGCGCGGATCTGAGCCATGCGGTATCGGCATTGATGGATGTGGAAGATCCGATCCCGGAAGAATATATGCTGGAGATATCGTCTCCAGGCATCGACCGGCCCCTGGTGCGGGAAGATGATTTCGATCGCTTCGCGGGTTACGAAGCCAAGGTGGAAACCATGGAAATGATCGATGGCCGAAAGCGATTTAGGGGACTGTTGAAAGGGTCCGATGGCGACCAGATTTTGATCGATATGGATGGCACGGTTGCGAAAGTGCCGTTTGATCAGATCGCCGAAGCGAAACTTGTCATGACGGATGCATTGATGGAAGCGGCGCTGAAAGCGCAAACGCCATCGGAAACATCCGGCATTCATTAGATTGGAACATATGATCCGCTTGCGGATTAACCGATAAGGACGAAAACGAGGTTTTTTCATGGGAAGTCCAGCAATCAGTGCCAACCGGTTGGAGTTGCTTCAAATTGCCGATGCGGTGGCGCGTGAAAAATCGATTGATCGGAATGTGGTCATTGAGGCCATGGAAGAGGCTATCCAGAAAGCCGCGCGGTCGCGGTATGGCGCCGAAAACGACATCCGGGCGGAGATCGATCCGAAGACCGGTGAGATTCGCCTCAACCGTTTCATGCAAGTGGTCGAGATTGTCGAGGATGACGCGACACAGATTCTTCTGGTAGACGCCCATGTCAAAAATCCGGCTGCTCAAATAGGCGACTTCTTGTCCGATCCGTTACCGCCGGTGGATTACGGCCGCATTGCCGCGCAAACCGCAAAGCAAGTTATCGTCCAGAAAGTGCGCGACGCGGAACGGGAACGTCAGTTCGATGAATACAAGGACCGCATTGGCGAGATTATCCACGGCATCGTGAAGCGGACGGAATATGGCAATGTGGTTGTGGATCTTGGCCGGGCGGAAGCGATCGTCCGCCGGGACGAGCTGCTACCCCGGGAGAGCTTCCGGCAAGGTGACCGCATCCGCGCCTACATCTATGATGTACGCCGGGAACAGCGGGGCCCGCAGATCTTCCTGTCGCGGTCACATCCGCAGTTCATGGCCAAACTGTTTGGTCAAGAAGTGCCGGAGATTTACGACGGCATTATCGAGATTAAATCGGTTGCCCGTGATCCCGGCAGCCGGGCCAAAATTGCGGTCATCTCCAATGATTCCTCCATCGACCCGGTCGGTGCTTGCGTGGGGATGCGCGGCAGCCGTGTTCAGGCCGTGGTCAATGAACTTCAAAACGAAAAGATCGACATCATTCAATGGTCGCCGGATGCGGCCACGTTCATCGTGAACGCATTGGCGCCGGCGGAAGTTGCGAAAGTGGTTCTCGACGAAGATACCCAGCGCATTGAAGTGGTGGTGCCGGATGAGCAGCTTAGTCTCGCCATCGGCCGCCGCGGTCAGAATGTTCGTTTGGCCTCGCAATTGACTGGTTGGGACATTGATATCCTCACAGAGGCTGAAGAATCCGAACGCCGCCAGGAAGAGTTCCGTCAGCGCACGGCCATGTTCACGGAAAGTCTGGATGTTGATGAAGTGATTGCGCAGCTTCTGACATCTGAAGGCTTTGCCACGATTGAGGAAGTGGCTTATGTGGACCTCTCGGAACTGGCTGAAATTGAAGGCTTCGATGAAGAGACGGCGCAGGAACTGCAATTGCGCGCAGGAGAATACATCCAAGAGCAAGAAGCGAAGTTCGATGCGCGCCGCCGGGAATTGGGCGTCGAAGATGATCTTCTGCAGCTTGATGGTCTGACACCCGCCATGCTGGTGACCCTTGGGGAAGCAGGCGTGAAAACGTTGGATGATTTTGGTGATCTGTCGCGGGACGAACTGATCGGCAGTATCGAAGTTGTCGACGGGGAGAAGCAGCGTGTCCCCGGTATTCTCGATGGTTTCGGAATGTCGGCAGAAGATGCTGACGCGGTCATCATGGCGGCTCGTGCGCATTGGTTCGATGACGAGCCGGAAGCTGAAGAGGTGTCGGAAGAAGGCGTCCCTGAAGAAGCGGAAGGAAACCCAGCGGCTGACTAAAGTTGCGGAACATCATGCCACACAGGCAAAAGAGGATCGGGTCCGGAAGTGCATCGTTACGGGTGAACACCGGTCTCCGCGTGAAATGGTGCGCTTTGTGGTGTCGCCGTCCGATGACATCGTGCCGGATATTCGCGCGAAATTACCTGGCCGGGGGTGTTGGGTAACCGCCAACCGCGACGCTCTGGCCAATGCGGTCTCTACCAAGGCCTTCTCGAAAGCGGCGCGTCAAAGTGTTCGCGCCGACGCGGCATTGATAGATCTGGTGGACGAATTACTGGGCAAGCAGGTGCTCAATCTTCTCGGTCTGGCGCGGCGGGGAGGTCAGGTAGACCAAGGATTCGCCAAGGTTGAGGGCGTTTTACGCGCCGAACAAGCGGCTGCTTTGTTCGAGGCAAAGGATGGATCGGCCGACGGGCGGGGCCGGCTGCGGCGGATCGTATCGGGTTTAGAGCGGCCAAAACTGGTTGGCTGCTTTACAAGCGAGGAATTGAGTTTGGCATTGGGGCGGGAAAATGTGGTACATGCTGCCCTCAAAGACGGTGGTGTCTCAGCTCGTATCCTCGAGGAATGTAATCGCCTGCAGGGATTTCGCCCATTAATACCGGGGGAATGGAGCGAAAGTCCTATGGCTTTGAAGGGCAGCGCCGGGTAAAAGGCAGAGAATGAGCGAAGAAAAAGAAGCAAGCGGCAGAAAATCAGGCGGGGGTCGCACCCTAAGCCTTAAGCGAACGGTGGATTCTGGCACCGTGCGTCAAAACTTTTCGCATGGACGGTCCAAAACTGTCGAAGTGGTGAAAAAGCGTAAGCGCACGATTGCAGGGCCGGGGACGCGTGCTGCACAAAAGCCGGCGGCGGAGCAGCCAGCCGCAGCATCCGCGCCTGCACCTGAAGCGAAAGAAAAACCTGCTGCCGAGGCTGTGGCAAAACCAGCTGCCGCGCCCAAGGAAGCACCGTCAAAAAGCGGCATGGTGCTCCGTACCCTTACGGACGAAGAAAAGGAAGCGCGGGCGCGCGCCCTTTCCGATCATCGCCTGGCCGAAGTAGAAGCGCGCAAGACAGCCGAAGAAGAAGCCAAACGGCGAGAGGCGGAAGAAGCCAAGCTTGCCAAAGAAAGGGAAGAGGCAGCAAAGCGCCAGGCCGAGGAAGATGCGCGGCACCAGGCTGAGGAAGAGGCAAAGCAACGTTCGGAAGAAGAGGCAACCCGGCGTCAGCAAGCAGAAGAACGGTCCAAGGCCACCGCTGCTGCCCGCGCTGCAGCCGTGGGCAAGCCTGAAGCCGAAGAAGAAGTTACAAAATCAAAGAAGGCAAAACCCGGCGCTGCGCCGAAGACACCATCTTCGCGCAAAGGCGAGCCGCGGCGGCGGTCCGGCAAACTTACTATCGCCAACGCCCTTAACGAAGAAGAGCGTACACGGAGTATTGCGTCCATGCGGCGCGCGCAAGAGCGCGAGAAGCGCAAGGCGCGTGGTGAGTCGTCTTCCGGAACCAAGATCTATCGTGAGGTGACCATTCCGGACGCGATCACGGTGCAAGAGCTTGCCAGCCGCATGACCGAACGTTCGGTGGATGTGATCAAGGTGCTGATGGAACAGGGCAATATGGCCACCATCAATGATGTTCTAGATGCGGATACGGCACAGATTATCGCCGAAGACTTTGGCCACACCGTAAAACGCGTGTCGGAAGCGGACATTGAGGTTGGTATCGAAGGAGACGACGACAAGGAAGGTGAATTGGAATCGCGAGCTGCCGTTGTCACGGTGATGGGGCACGTCGACCACGGTAAGACGTCCCTTCTGGATGCACTGCGTGCAACCGACGTGGTGTCCGGAGAAGCTGGTGGCATTACCCAGCATATCGGCGCCTATCAGGTGGAGCTTGCGTCCGGCGATAAGATCACCTTCTTGGATACGCCTGGCCACGCAGCGTTTACGGCCATGCGGGCGCGCGGTGCCAAGGCGACGGATATCGTTATTCTCGTTGTGGCAGCCGACGACAGTGTTATGCCTCAGACGATCGAAGCGATTTCACATGCCAAGGCGGCCGAGGTGCCGGTCATCGTTGCGATCAACAAGATTGATCGCCCGGACGCTAATCCAACCAAAGTTAAACAAGAACTTCTTCAACATGAAGTGATTGTGGAAGAGATGGGTGGCGATGTTCAGGCAATCGAAGTGTCGGCGCTTCAAAAGCAAAACTTGGATGCATTGCAGGAAGCCATCATCCTTCAAGCTGAAATTCTTGAATTAAAAGCCAACCCGAACCGCGATGCGGATGGGGTGATCGTCGAAGCCAAGCTTGATAAGGGGCGCGGCCCGGTCGCGACGGTTCTGGTCCAACGCGGCACCTTGCGCGTGGGCGACATTGTGGTTGCGGGATCTAAATGGGGTAAGGTTCGTGCCCTGATCAATGACCGTGGCGAGTCCGTAAAGGAAGCTGGCCCCACGGTTCCGGTGGAAATTCTTGGGCTAAGTGCGCCGCCGGAAGCTGGCGATGTGTTCGCTGTGGTTGAGAATGAAGCGCGGGCGCGTGAGATTTCCGAATATCGCGAACGCAAGCTGCGTGAAGCGCATGCCCAGCCTGGTGGCCGCGGCTCGCTTGAGCAAATGCTGTCGCAGATCAAGTCGAAAGACGCCAAAGAGATGCCGATCGTCATTAAGGCGGACGTGCAGGGGTCTTCCGAAGCGATTGTAGGCGCCCTTGACAAGCTTGGGACGGATGAGGTGTCCGTGCGCGTTCTGCATGCAGGGATTGGTGGAATTACGGAATCAGATGTGGTGCTGGCCGAAGCAAGCGGTGCGCCGATCATCGGATTTAACGTGCGGGCGAACGCACAGGCGCGAGATCATGCCCGGGGATCGGGGATCGAGATCCGCTACTACTCGATCATTTATGATCTGGTGGACGATATTAAGGCGGCCTTGTCCGGCATGTTGGACCCGACATTGCGCGAGACATTCTTGGGCAACGCGGAAATTCTGGAAGTGTTCAACGTTTCCAAGGCCGGCAAAGTGGCGGGCTGCCGTGTGACCGAAGGCAATGTGGAACGTGGTGCCAAGGTGCGTCTCATCCGGGACAATGTGGTGATCCACGAAGGAACGCTTGGCACGCTGAAGCGCTTCAAAGACGAAGTGAAAGAAGTGAACTCCGGCCAGGAATGCGGCATGGCTTTTGAGAATTATCAAGACATGCAGCCAGGTGACGTTATTGAGTGCTTCCGCGTCGAGGAAGTGGCCCGTACCCTTTAAGACCGTTCAGAACGCGAAGTGTTCCGGGCGGTCACTGGCCGCCCGAACGATGGTTCATTTGGAGCTTCCCACGGTGTCTCGAAAACAGCGCGCGAGTCATAAATCCAAGGCACCAAGCCAGCGCCAGCTGCGCATGGCCGAATCCATCCGCCAGATATTGTCGGAATTGCTGATGCGTGGCGATATTCATGCTCCCGAACTGTCCGGCGTGTCGGTGACGGTTTCGGAGGTCAGGATCAGTCCCGATCTGAAGAACGCATCGGTGTTTTGCCTGCCACTTGGGGGCACAGATGCCGAAAAGATCGTTTCCGCGCTTAATCGCGTTAAATCGCCGGTGCGGGGCATGTTGGGCCGTGAATTGACCACGCGTTACACGCCCACGCTTACGTTCGAACTCGACACGACCTTCGACTATGCAGAAAACATCGATGCATTGCTCAAGTCTCCGGATGTGGTTGAAGATCTGAACAAAGATCGCGCGGATCAGGCCGAGGATGGCTCGTAAGCGCAAAGGCATCCCCATTCATGGCTGGGTGTCGGTCGACAAACCTTTGGGTCTGTCGTCATCGGCTGTTGTTGGGCGCGTCCGCCGGGCGTTCAATGCTCAAAAGGCAGGCCATGGGGGCACGCTAGACCCTCTGGCCACCGGCATATTGCCTGTCGCGTTGGGAGAGGCCACCAAAACCGCCGGATATCTCATGAGCGCGCGCAAGACCTACCGGTTTACGGTAACTTGGGGCGAGGCGAGGGACACTGCCGACGCGGAAGGTCAGGTCACCGAACATTCGCCGGTACGGCCCGGCCCCGAGCAAATCAGGACCGTGCTGCCTCGATTTCTGGGGGAAATAGAGCAAGTACCGCCCATCTACTCAGCTCTCAAAGTGGACGGACGGCGGGCCTATGACCTCGCGCGGTCGGGGGAGACGCCGGAAATGAAGCCGCGCTTGGTCCAGATTGACCGGTTAGAGCTTCTCCATGTGGAAAACGAACATACGGCAACCTTTGAGACGGATTGTGGAAAAGGCACGTACATCCGGAGCCTTGCCGTCGATATCGCTGAAAAACTCGGCACGGTGGGATATGTGTCCATGCTGCGAAGATGCGCCGTAGGCCCCTTTTTTGAGGGGAACGCAATAACGCTGGATAATTTGGAGACTTTAGGCCATAGTGCCGCCGCCGAAGCGCATTTGCTGCCGGTTGAGACCCCGCTGGACGACATCCCGGCTGTGGCCGTCACCGAAGCAGATGCAGCCCGTCTAAGAAACGGGCAGGCGATTTACCAGCGTGTAGAGGCGAGAGGTAAAAGATCTCCGGACGGAGAGCCCTTGGTGCTTTGCATGTCGGAAAATGGCCGGCCGGTCGCTCTGTGCGAATTGAAGCAAGAGTGTCTCCAGCCGGTACGTGTGTTCAATCTCCCAATTTAACAAGGAGACACGATGTCGATTACGGCTGAAAGAAAAAAAGAACTGATCGGTGAATTCGCTGCCAAAGCAGATGATACCGGTTCACCCGAGGTCCAAGTGGCAATCTTGTCCGAACGGATCACCAACCTGACCGACCATTTCAAAACTCACGCGAAAGACAACCATTCGCGCCGGGGTCTTTTGAAGCTGGTCAGCAAACGCCGCCGCCTGTTGGATTACCTGAAGGCGAAGGACGAACAGCGCTACCAAGACCTGATCAAAAGGTTGGGCATTCGGCGCTAAGCATCATGACGGTAAAGGGGCGGATAGGCACGATCGGGCAGCACGGCTTGATCGTGACGTTTGTCGTGCGCGCTGCCCTTTGACAAAAAAGCGGCGGGGTTTCGCCCGCCCAAAAACCCTGGCGCGGGTTTCAGTTAAACGCGCCGACTGTAGCGCGGCCACAATGGGGTGGCCGTGGAAAGATCAGCAAACCGCAAAATGCGGCTGATCATCGAAGGAACGATAGATGTTTGATATCTGCAAGAAAGAAGTGACGTGGGGCGGAAGGCCGCTCATACTCGAAACAGGCCGCATGGCACGCCAAGCCGACGGTGCCGTGTTGGCGACCTATGGGGAGACCACAGTATTGGCCACGGCGGTGGCCGCGAAATCGCCAAAGCCGGGGATTGATTTTTTCCCCCTCACGGTGAACTACCAAGAAAAAACATTCGCTGCCGGTAAGATTCCTGGCGGTTACTTTAAGCGCGAAGGACGCCCCACGGAAAAGGAAACACTGGTTTCCCGACTGATCGACCGGCCCATTCGCCCGCTCTTTCCCGGAAGCTTCCGGAATGAAACCCAAGTTATTCTAACGGTTCTGAGCCATGACATGGAAAACGATCCTGATGTGGTCGCCATGGTGGCTGCATCGGCCGCGCTGACGATCTCGGGCATTCCGTTTATGGGGCCAATCGGGGCCGCTCGTGTCGGATACATCGACGGTGAGTACAGACTTAATCCGTATATTGACGACATGGATGAGTCGAGCCTGGATCTGGTCGTGGCCGGTACGCCGGATGCGGTTCTGATGGTGGAATCGGAAGCAAAAGAATTGTCGGAAGAAGTCATGCTGGGGGCTGTCACGTATGGCCACCGTGAAATGCAGACCGTTATCGATGCGATTATCTCCTTAGCTGAAGATTGTGCGAAGGAACCGTGGGAACTTGTTGAAGTCTCCTACGAAGACGAAACGAAGCGGGTTGGCGATGTGATCGATGCGGATCTCCGCGCGGCTTACACGGAACCTCAGAAGACGTTGCGTCAGGAAAAGATTGCTGCCGCAAAGCAAAAGGCCGTAGAGGCGCTGAGCAATGAAGAAAACGAGGACTTCATTGACGAATCCACTTTGGGCAAGGTCTTCAAGGAGATCGAAAAAGATATTGTCCGCAACAGCATTCTCGATACCAGCAAGCGGATCGATGGTCGTGATTTGGTGACGGTGCGCCCGATCAAGAGCGAGGTGGGCATCCTGCCCCGGACGCATGGATCAGCTCTGTTTACGCGCGGTGAAACCCAAGCATTGGTGGTCACCACGTTGGGTACCGGTGATGATGAGCAGTTCATTGATGCGCTGGAAGGCACATACCGTGAGCGGTTCATGCTGCACTACAACTTCCCGCCTTATTCTGTTGGCGAAGCCGGCCGTTTGGGCGGCGCGGGCCGCCGGGAAATCGGCCATGGTAAGCTTGCTTGGCGTGCGTTGAAGGCCGTTGTTCCGGATGCGGAGCAGTTTCCTTACACGCTGCGCATCGTTTCCGAGATTACGGAATCGAACGGGTCCTCTTCCATGGCAACGGTTTGCGGATCGTCCCTGGCCATGATGGATGCGGGTGTTCCTCTGCGCCGTCCGGTGGCGGGTATTGCCATGGGCCTGATTAAAGAAGGGGAACGCTTCGCGGTGTTGTCCGACATTTTGGGCGATGAAGACCATCTGGGTGATATGGACTTCAAGGTGGCCGGCACGGAGCAAGGCGTGACCTCGCTTCAAATGGACATCAAGATCACCGGCATCACCGAAGAAATCATGAAGCAGGCGTTGGAACAGGCTCATGGCGGCCGCGTTCACATTCTGAACGAAATGGCCAAAGCGCTCTCGGAATCCAGATCGTCGCTCGGTGAACACGCACCGCGCATTGAGGTGATCCAAATTCCGGTGGACAAGATCCGCGATGTCATAGGGTCCGGCGGTAAGGTGATCCGCGAGATCGTGGAAACCACCGGCGCGAAGGTCGACATCAATGATGACGGTACGGTCAAGGTCGCAAGTTCCGACGGGGCGTCTATTGAAGCCGCGCTCAAGTGGATCAAGGGCCTTACGGCGGAACCGGAAGTGGGCGAGATCTATGACGGCAAGGTCGTCAAAGTGGTCGACTTTGGGGCCTTCGTGAACTTCTTTGGTCCCAAGGACGGCTTGGTTCACATCAGCCAGCTTGCACCACAGCGTGTGGGCAAAGTGACCGATGTGGTCAATGAAGGCGATGACGTGAAAGTGAAGCTTCTTGGCTTCGATGATCGTGGCAAGGTGCGCTTGTCGATGAAAGTCGTCGACCAAGAAACCGGCGAAGAAATCGAACAGGAAAAGGCCGAGAAGGCCGGCTAAGCCCTTTCAGGCTTAGCAAGAAATTTTGGGGCGGTGCCAAAAAGCACGTGCCGCCCCAGAATCTCAGATCGTGAATGAGATCCGATGGAACGGCCAAATTCCAAAACTCAAATTGGCAATCACGAACAAGAAGGCGGGAGCCGCCGGAAGGCACGCGTTGGGTTTCTCAAACCTGAAGGGTAGACCCTCTGTGCCGTGACTGAGAAGCGTACTCTAACGCGGCGGGATCAAACCCGGCCGAATGCCAATAGGCGGTCGCGCCCCGAACCCGGCCGCCATTGACCTTCCTTGCGGCGGGGCCCCTCACTTTTTCAATTGGCGTTGTCGTCAGATGCGTGAAGAATGCTCATCAAACAAGCAAAACGCTGGATTTGGGCACTAGATCGGGTGGTTGATTAACAAAACGTAAGCACAATGTGACCGGTTTAACGGAGTTTTTTTGTTTACGGTTAATAGTGAGAAACCACATTCATCTCAACGTGTTCAAAAAAAGATACTAAGGCCGCGAGAGCCCCCAGGAAACGATCATGAGCCAGAACCAAGTTCCCACGCCTAAAGCAGCCATGGATGATCAAAGAACCGTGCCGACGCCGTCCTCTACAGCCGCTATTGGCGGCGCTGATTTTGACACCTTCTTCGCAGCCTACCTTCAAAGCGTGACGGATGGGCGCGATGAAACCGGGGAAACAAATGGGCAGGACAAGGAAGCGGCCACCGCGCTTTGGTCATTCGCCCAGACGCGCCGCGCCGGTGAGCGCCGGGTCCGTGTTTACAATGTGATGCCTGAAGGTGAAGGCGGGTATTGTAATGGGACGGTCGTAGAGACCGTCGGTTTGGATATGCCGTTCCTATTGGATTCTTTGCTGGCGGTTCTCAACGAGAATGAGGCAGAGATCCGTAAAGTCTTTCACCCCTCCGTGCCGTTGCGCCGGAGTTCAGATGGCGCCCTACAGGGGCTGGCAGAAAACGGCTCCGCTGACGCACACCGGGAATCCCTTATCCAAGTTCATTTGGCCCCCATTATTGATCCCGAACGTTTGTCGGGCCTGTCGAATGCCATCGATGCGGTTTTCCAGGACGTGGAAAGTGCCGTGGCCGATTGGCAGCCCATGCTGGCGGCGATTGAAGAAGCAGCCAATGGTCTCTCAAGCATCAAGACGGATTTGCCGGAAGAAGATATTTCGGAAATCAGCGAGTTTCTCACTTGGTTGCGGCTGAACAATTTTACGTTTTTGGGATGCCGGGACTATGCGGTTCAAGAGACCGCTGGCGGGCCCGCCTTCAAACCGATTGCGGAATCCGGGCTTGGCCTTCTTCGGAACGCGGACAAGCGCGTGGTATGGCGCGATGACCAGGGCGTGATCATGAAGAAGGATGTGCTTGCCCAAATGCTTGAACCGAGACCTTTAATTATCACGAAGGCGAATGCCAAATCCACGGTGCACCGCCCCGTCTTTATGGATTATGTGGGCATCAAAAAATTCGACAAGGACGGCAAGGTCATCGGTGAGCGGCGCTTCGTCGGCCTTTTCACGTCTGCTGCTTACAATAGAAGCCCGGTGGATATCCCGATCTTGCGCCGCAAGATCGAAACCACCTTAGTGCGGGCCGGGTTTAGCCCCGCCAGCCATGACGGGAAGGCATTGGTCAATATCCTGGAGACCTATCCGCGCGACGAGCTTTTCCAAGTGTCGGATGATGAACTATTTCAAACCGCCATGGGCATGCTGCGCCTCGAAGAGCGGCCCAAGACCAAGCTTTTCGTGCGCCGGGATCAGTTCGACCGGTTCATCTCGGCCATCGTCTATGTGCCGAGAGACCGTTACTCGACAGAAATGCGCATGAAAGTGGCGGACATTCTGTGTGATACCTATGGCGGGCGATTAATGTCGTTCTATCCGCGTTTCACGGATGAGCCGCTGGCCCGGATTCATTTCAATATCTCGCGCGATCCGATGCTTGATGGCATGCCGGATGTGGCCCGCGTCGAAGCTATGATTGTGGAGGCGGCACGGTCTTGGCAAGACCAGCTGTCTCAAGCGCTGACGGAGAAATTGGCACCTGACAGAGCCCGCGCTTTGTTTGCCAAATATCGCGACGCATTCAATGCGGCCTATCGCGAAGCAATCGATCCCGTCGAGGCGGTCGATGACATTGTCAAAATCGACGCCATCAGAAACGAAGGAGACATCGGCTCCCGGTTGCTTCAAAAGCCGGAAGATGACGATGATACATTCCGCCTACGGATTTATCATGCTGGCCCGCTGCTTATTCTCAGTGACTATCTTCCTATTTTGGAAGAGCTAGGCCTCAAAGTCTTGGATGAACAGCCTTATCCGGTGCATATTCCTCCGGGCCGGACCATATCGCTTCACACAATTCGCTTTAAGCTGAAGAAGCAGGGGCAATTGGACCTGGAGCATCTGCAGAAGACGTTTGAAGATGCGTTTTTGGCCACCTGGAAGGGCAGTGCGGAGGCGGATGGCTTCAACGCCCTGGTGGTTGCCGAAGCGCTTCCATGGCGCGACGTGGTGATCTTGCGGACGGTTGCCAAATATCTGCGGCAGATCGGGGTTGCCTATTCGCAAGACTATTTGGAGACGACGCTGCAGAAGCACAGCCAAGCCGCCAAGCTTCTGACGGCCCTTTTTGCTGCCCGTTTTGCGCCGGACATCACCGATCGGGAAACGGCCACTGGTTCCGTCCGTCAGGCCATTCAAACCGAACTGGACCGGATCGAAAGCCTCGACGAAGACCGTATTCTGCGCAGTTTCCTCAACGTGATCGAAAGCACGCTGCGGACGAACTTCTATCAGAATGCGTCTAACGGCCAGCCGAAAGATTATATCTCGCTGAAAATCAACAGCGGCGAGATTTCCGAAATGCCGTTGCCAAGACCGCATGTGGAAATCTTTGTTTATTCGCCACGTGTCGAAGGGGTTCATTTGCGCTTCGGTAAAGTTGCCCGGGGCGGGCTGCGATGGTCAGATCGGCCCGAAGATTTCCGTACGGAGATTCTGGGCCTGGTCAAGGCGCAGCAGGTCAAAAACACCGTCATCGTGCCCGTCGGGTCGAAGGGTGGCTTTGTTCCGAAAAAGCTGCCGGTGGGCGGTGACCGTGATGCCATGCAGCAAGAAGCGATCGCCTGTTACAAGATGTTCATCGGCGGTCTACTTGATGTGACCGACAACATCGTCAATGGTGTGATCGTGCCGCCTGAGAATGTTGTGCGGCATGACGAAGATGACCCGTATCTGGTCGTCGCGGCCGATAAGGGCACGGCAACCTTCTCGGACATTGCAAATGGCGTGGCGACGGATCGCGGGTTCTGGCTGGGCGACGCCTTCGCATCGGGCGGTTCCAACGGCTACGACCACAAAAAGATGGGCATCACCGCCAAAGGCGCTTGGGAAGCGGTCAAACGCCATTTCCGGGAGATGGGAATCGACACGCAGACCATGCCGTTTACGGTCGTCGGTGTCGGTGACATGTCCGGCGACGTATTCGGCAACGGCATGTTGCTGTCGGAACAGATCAAGCTGGTGGCGGCATTCGATCACCGGGACATTTTCATCGATCCTGATCCGGATGCGGCAAGGGGATTTGCCGAACGCAAGCGGCTGTTCGAATTGGGCCGTTCCTCCTGGCAGGATTATGACACCTCACTCATTTCAGAGGGGGGCGGTATCTTCCGGCGCAGTGCCAAATCCATCGCCTTGACGGAACAGATCCAAAAGATCACCGGTATCGTCAAAAAAGAAGTCACGCCTAACGAATTGATCCAGGCATTGCTTAAATCTCAAGTAGACCTTCTTTGGTTCGGGGGCATCGGCACATACATCAAGTCCGCAGAGGAAGCCAACTCCCAAGTGGGCGACAAGGCGAATGAAGCCCTGCGGGTGAATGGCGGGCAGGTGCGGGCCAAGGTCATTGGTGAAGGTGCCAATTTGGGCGCGACCCAACGTGGCCGCATCGAATATGCGAAGGCCGGCGGACGGATCAACACGGACGCCATCGACAATGCGGCCGGTGTGGATTGTTCCGACCACGAAGTAAACATTAAAATCCTGCTCAATGGCCTTGTAAGTGGCGGCCATATGGACATGGATGCGCGCAATGCATTGCTTGAATCGATGGAAGATGACGTTTCGTCCTTGGTGCTCAAGAACAACTATCGCCAAACCCTTGCGCTAACCGTCAGCCGGGCGACGGCGCCTGCCGATGTGGGGGCCCAAACGCGCCTCATGCGGGCCCTGGAACGGGCGGGACATTTGGACCGGGCCGTGGAGTTCCTGCCGGATGATGATGCGCTGGAGGAACTGGAACGCTCCGATATCGGCATGACACGGCCGGAAATGGCCGTTCTCATGGCCTATTCCAAGAACACGCTCTATGACGCCCTGCTGGCCAGCAGCGTGCCGGACGATCCCCAGTTTGAGGCTGATCTGTCGGAATATTTTCCCCAAGCGCTGCGCTCCGCTTATCCCAATGAAATTACGCAACATCAGCTGCGCCGTGAAATAATCGCGACCGAGCTATCGAACATTGTGGTGAACACCGGCGGCAGCACCTTCATCGCTCGGATGAATGATGAAACGGGCGCGACGGCCGAAGACACGGTTCGGGCTTATATGGTGGTTCGCAACGCCTATTGCCTCGATAAGCTCTACGATCAGATCAACGCACTCGACAACAAGATCCCGGCGGATTTGCAGACCACGCTGCACTTATATTGCAAGACCTTGCTGCGGCGCCAATCTATGTGGTTCTTGCAGAATGGCCCGCAGCCTTTGGCCATTGAAGCGGCGATCGAGGAATTCGGTCCGGGCATCGCCTCCTTGCGCGATCAGCTTTTCGATCACATCTCCGAATTCCAAAAGGAACGCACGAATGCGCGAAAATGCCGTCTGACCGAACGCGGTGCCCCGGAGGACTTGGCCAATGACGTGGCATGTCTCGAGCCGCTTTCCGCGGCGCCGGACATTATCTTGGTGTCCAAGCAATGCAATCGCAGTTTGAGCGATGTGGCGTGCACGCATTTTTCCATGGGGGCCTATCTGGGCTTCGACCGGCTGAAAGCATCCGCCGACACGATTGGCCTTGATGATCATTGGGAACGTTTGGCGCTTGCTCGGACCATGGACGATCTGGCGGTTCAGCAACGGGTGCTGACGGCTCAGGTGCTTCAGAAAACGTCGGGCAGTGTGGGCATGTCGGCGATTTCGGAATGGGCCGAAAGTGCTGGCGGTCCGGTGCAGAATCTGCGCGAAATGATTAGCGATTTGGAGGCTGGCGGCCTTAACATGGCGAAGATCAGTGTTGCGGCCAGTCAGATGCGCCGCCTCACCGCGTCCTAAGCACTCGGAAAGAAGATTGTCGCAGATCTCTGATTCCCTTTGGCAGTTAGATGCCTTCGGCCAAGCTGCGCTGCTCCGCAGTGGCGAGGTGACGCCGCTTGAGCTGGTGGATCATCTGCTGGCGCGAATCTCAGACCTCAATCCGGACATCAACGCCGTCGTCATCGAGATGTTCGACCGCGCCCGCCGCCAGGCGGTTGACGTGGAAATGGACACGGAATTTGCCGGGGTGCCCATATTGGTGAAAGATTCCGGTCAACAGATCGAAGGCACGCCCCATTTTCTAGGCACCCACGCCCTTAAAGACGCCAATTTCCGGTCAGATTGCACAACAGAATTCGTCTCCCGCTTGGAACGGGCAGGCTTCATTGTCCTTGGAAAGACCAATGTACCGGAATTGTCTTCCGGTATTACCACTGAACCGGATGCGTTCGGCCCCACATGCAACCCTTGGGACCTTGAACGAACGGCGGGCGGTTCCAGCGGCGGATCCGCTGCGGCCGTCGCGGCAGGCATGGTGTCGGTTGCCCATGGATCGGATGAAACCGGGTCTTTGCGCTATCCGGCAAGCTCATGCGGTGTGCTCACGCTGAAGCCATCCCGTGGCCGCGTGCCTTCGGCCAGTCCCGCCGGTGCCCCTGATGATCTTGAGATTTGGACGGATTTTATCTTGGCACGGACGGTAAGGGACTTGGCCTCCATTCTCGACGTAACGGCCAATGGCAGTACGGGGATGGAATTTCTAAAAGGGCTCAATGAACCGGTCCGTCCGTTACGGGTGGGCTTGCTCATGCATGATCCGTTCTTGCCGCTTCATTTGGATGCGCCTTGCATCGACGCCGTGAAAAAGACGGGGCATGCCTTGGAGATGTTGGGCCACAATGTCTCGGAATCCTATCCCAAGGCGCTGGACAATCTTTTCGGTCCCATCGCCCCTGCGCTTGACGTGATTTCCGTCGTGTCGCGTTCTGCCCAAGTCAAATGGATCGAAGACCGGATTCACCGTCCGCTGGAACGGGAAGATCTGGACATTCAGCTCTTGTCGGAGGCGGAAGATGCAAAGCGGTGCACGCCGGGTGATTGGACAGAAGCGGTCGACGTGGTGCGCCATGCGGTACGTCCCATTGCCCAGTGGTGGGCAGATGGGTTCGACCTGTTGGTCACGCCAACCATGCGCCAATTGCCTTGGTCTCTTGGGGAACCGAGCCCGGCCGCCTTCCACTCGGGCGTGTTTACGGTGCCGTTCAGCGTGACTGGGCAGCCTGCCTTATCTGTGCCCGTTCACTGGAGCGAAGACGGCATTCCCGCCGGTGTTCAAATTGTCGGGGCCATGGGCCGCGAAGACTTACTGCTGCACGTGGCAGGACAGTTGGAACTGGCCTGTCCCTGGCAGGAGATGTGGCCAGACATTGCAGGCAACGGCTAGTCAGCCCTCACTCTACGCAGGTCGGTCTGCATTCAACGTGCCTTCGCCGGGCGTCACGAACAGCATGGATGTTTTGGTCCGCGGCCGGGCCGTGTGCCAGGTATTCATGGGTACCATCACATAGTTATTGTCTTCGTGGACGCGAACGACTTTTTCAGTCCCGTCCTCCCACAAAACAAAATCCACATCGCCTGAGATCAGAAAGACGAATTCGTCCCCCTTCGGATGAATTTCCCAGGTGGGCCAGGCCTCGCTGAACTCGAATTGCTGAACCAGGATGTGACCGCCAAAATCCGGCACGTCCTTGCCCAGATCCTCGTAGAAACTGGGGGTGACCTGCTTCAGCAGAACGCCGCCTTGCGGCGTAAACAGCGGCCGCGTTTGATCGATGTTATGGGGGCCTGGATCGATGGCCATGACACATCTCCCTAAACGACTACATTATGTTACGCATCGTAACGTATCTATAGGCAGGGATCAAGCAGCCAGCTTCACGATCTGTTCCAGTTCCAGAAGGCGCTTGTCCAGCTTCTCCGGTTTTTGGCTGCCCAATTGCAGTGCCAGCTGATCGACGCCCAGATCGGCATATTCCTTGATCATATCTTCGGTGAAATTGAAGCTGGGCGTGATGACGATCTGAAACCCGTCGCGCGACCGGCCCTCGGCTTTCAGGGCGTCCTCCAGGCCTGCCAGAAGCTTGCTGGTGGTGACCGGATCCAGATTGAAGCCGTACCAGCCCGATCCAAACCTGGCGGCACGGCGCAGTCCTGCTTTGCTGTGGCCGCCGACAATGATCGGCACATGGGGCTTCTGCACCGGCTTGGGGTCCATCTTGGCCCCCTTTACGGTGAAATGCTTGCCTTCGAAATTCGTCACCGGATCGGTCCAGAAGCTTTTGACCAGCGCTAGAAACTCATCGCTGCGCCCGCCCCGGTCTTCCCATCCATAACCGCAGGCGATCACCTCTTCCTTGCACCAGCCGACGCCCACACCGAAATCCATCCGGCCTTTGCTGAGCCAGTCGAGCGTTGCGAACTCCTTGGCGGTGTAGACCGGATTGCGCTGTGAAATCAGGCAAATGCCGGTTCCGAAGCGCAAAGTTTCCGTTTCGCTTGCCAGGAATCCGAAGGTGGCGACGGTGTCCAACAAGCCGCCCCCGGGTGGCGCCGGAATCCGTCCATCTTTCGATCCCGGATATGGAAACTCCATCTCATCGAACAGCACCACATGCTCGCCCATCCACAGGGCGTGAATGCCAGCGGATTCAGCGCGTTTCCCAAAACCGGCCACCATTTCTGGTGTCGAAAGGGGCGACATAAAAGTTCCGAAGACGCTTGTTTTCATTGCTGGTTTCCTCACCGTTGTTGAACTGTTCCTGCATCGCGAAGGGCAAGCCTCTGCAAATTTGCCGAGGGCGACGAGCAATATGCAAATCATCTCTAGGCGGACGAATACAATTAGGCACACTTTGCCGTCGCAGGAGCTTCTGCAATTTCTTTTGAGGAAGGATAGGCGCCTGGAGCTTTTTCTCCAAGCGATGATTTATTTTCCGTATGCGTTATTCATGCATGACAAGGCGTGTGCCGTCGATCCGGAAACTCGAAAGCTTACCCAGTAAGCTCATGCCGAGAAGCGATTGATCCAGACCGGCGCCTCTATGGATTGCCGCATCCACGTCGTAAACGGTGATCCCGCCGATTTCCACTTGGTCCAGTTTGATCACCGCCACAGGAACCACGCCGTTCGCCGTGTTTGCGCGGTGCCGGTAATCAAGCTCATTCAAATTCAAGCCGATGCGTTGCGCATCCAGTTCAGTCAAGGCAATCAGGCTGGCACCCGTATCCACCAGAAAATCTACATGCGTTCCGTCCACGATGGCATCGGCAAAGAAATGGCCATGGCCCTCGGCGAACAAGGTGACCACCCCGTGGCGTTCACTGGTTTGCCGTTTGGCTTTCTGAACGTAAGCGTTTGGCGTGCTGGTTTGCGGCTGGCCGGAAAGAAGGCTCGGGTCCACATGCTTTACGAACCCAAAGCACAACGCCACGAAAATGCCCATGGCCAGGACATTGTTCCACATGCTCTCTCACCTTTTAGCCTGTCTGCACGGGCATTACGCCAAGATGAAGTTAAGAAGCGGTTTTTGTTGGGATTTAGCTAAAACTGAAACTAGAGCCGTTTTTTTGATTGAAGCACAAAACGGCTCCAGATTCTCAGTTTTGAGCGTTTCCGGACGGTGAACCGGATTCCACTTCACCTGGAAACGCTCTAATGCCGGAAATGGCGCATGCCGGTAAACACCATGGCAATGCCTGCCTCATCGGCTGCGGCGATGACCTCGTCGTCGCGAATGGATCCACCCGGCTGAATGACCGCTGTTGCGCCAGCCTCAACCGTTACCAACAGCCCGTCCGGAAAGGGGAAAAAGGCGTCGGATGCGGCGACGCTGCCTTGGGTAAGGGGGGCGCTTTCTCGCGCCTCCTGGGCCGCATCTTGTGCCTTTCGGAATGCAATGCGTGCCGCATCCACACGGCTCATCTGGCCCGCACCGATTCCAACGGTGGCCCCGTTCTTGGCGTAGACAATTGTGTTGGATTTAACGTGTTTGCCCACCTGAAACGCGAAGAGCAGATCTTCAAGTTCCTGATCTGTGGGCGCGCGTTTGGTGACCACCTTGAGGTCGCCCGCAGAAATATGGCCGTTGTCCCGCGTCTGAAACAACAGGCCGCCTGCCACGGATTTGACCGTCGACCCGACCGCCGTCGGATCGGGAAGGCCGCCTGCCAACAGCAAGCGCAAGTTCTTCTTCTTGGCGATGATCTCTTTCGCTTCGTCCGATGCATCCGGTGCGATGATTACTTCGGTGAAGATCTTCGTGATTTCCGTCGCCGCTTCCGCATCAAGCGGACGGTTGAGTGCAATGACGCCGCCAAAGGCACTAACCGGGTCGCATTTAAGGGCGGACTGATAAGCGGCGGCTAACGTGTCGCCAACGGCAACACCGCATGGGTTTGCGTGTTTGATAATGGCAACGCCTGCGGATTTACCAGGGTTCAGCTCAGCGACCAATTCATATGCCGCATCCGTGTCATTCAGATTGTTGTAGCTCAGCGCTTTCCCTTGCACTTGCTCTGCCGTGGCAATACCGGCACGGGCGTCAACGCTTTCATAGAATCCGGCGGACTGGTGAGGATTTTCTCCATAGCGCAGGGTCTGCTTGAGCGTACCGGCGGCCGTCCGGTATTTTGGGGTCTCAATATTCAGTGTACGGTTGAACCATTGGGAGATCGCCGCGTCATAGGCGGCTGTACGCCCATAGGCTTTAGCGGCAAGCTGTTTACGGAAGTCTAGACGGGTACTTCCACCGTTCTCGTTTAATTCGCTTAGAACCGTCTCGTAATCATCCACATCCACAACGACAGAAACAAAGCCGTGGTTCTTGGCGCCTGCTCGAATAAGGGCCGGACCACCGATATCGATGTTCTCGATTGTGGTCGGGAAATCCGCATTCGCGGCGACAGTTTGCTCGAAGGGATAGAGATTGACCACCAGCAGATCAATGCCGCCAATGTCGTGTTCTTTCATGGCCTGGGCATGGGCGTCGTCATTGCGCAGAGCCAGCAACCCGCCGTGAATTTTTGGATGCAGGGTTTTGACCCGCCCATCCATCATCTCCGGAAAATTTGTAACATCGGCCACGTCGACCACATCAAGGCCAGCCTCTCGAAGGCTACGGGCCGTCCCGCCTGTGGAGACCAGCTCAACGCCCCGTCCGGCCAGTGCCTGTGCGAACTCTATCAGGCCGGATTTGTCCGAAACGGAAATCAAAGCGCGTTTTAGCGGATGAAGATCAGGAGGGGTGACGGAAGGTGCTTCCATGGCGACAGTCGGGCCTCTTCAACAGGAACCTGTTACAGGTGGGAAGCACGGGCCGATAGCACACTTTGCGAAAAGCGCAAAGCCTCCCCTAGAGCGTTTCGTGGTGCATGCGGCGATCAGTCGGACTTGGCGGCGCGTTGTTCGCTGAGCAGAGCCGGGTGCTTCGACTCGAATTCCGGTACCAACAGGTGGATCAGCCGGAACAAGCTGTCATCGTCATGATCGGCGGCGGCGCTGATAAGCCGCTCGATATCGGGCTTGAGAATTTTGAGATCGACGGCTCTTGGGTGCGCCAGCAAAACGCCTTCCGCAGGCGTCGGTGCCGGTGGTTCGCCTTCGTGGAAGAGGTTTTCGTAAAGCTTTTCGCCCGGCCGCAGGCCGGTATATTCGATTTTGATGTCGATTCCCGGGCGCAGCCCTGCCAGCCGCACCATCTGCCGGGCAAGATCGGCGATCAGCACCGGCTCGCCCATGTCCAACACAAACAGGCTGCCAGGCTGTGACGCCTCAGGCGGCAGGGCGGCTGCTTGCAGGACCAGTTCGACAGCCTCCCGCGTCGTCATAAAGTAACGGGTGATCTTCGCGTCGGTGACGGTGATGGGCCCGCCGCTTGCCATTTGCCGCTGGAACAAGGGAACGACGGAGCCGGTCGACCCAAGAACATTGCCGAAGCGCACAGTGACAAACCGCGTATTGGATTGATCGATTGCCTGGGACTGGCAATAGAGTTCCGCGATCCGTTTCGTCGTCCCCATGACGCTGGTTGGGTTGACGGCTTTGTCCGAAGAAATCAGCACCATGGCGCCTACGCCATGGGTAACGCAGGCGTCAGCCATGTTCTTGGTGCCGCCCACATTGGTCAGTACGCCTTCGCGGGCGTTGTATTCAATCAAGGGCACGTGTTTCAGGGCAGCGGCGTGAAAGACAATCTCCGGCCGGGTTTCGCGGAACACCCGGTCGATCAGCGTTTCATCGCGGACATCGGCCAAGATCGGGTCCTTTGTGATTCCGGGAAAGAACTCACCAATCTCCAAATCGATCTGATAAAGCGCGAATTCGCCCTGATCCACCAGCAGCAGGCTTGATGGGTTTAACGCGGCGATCTGACGGCACAGCTCGGAACCGATGCTGCCGCCGGCGCCGGTCACCATGACGCGCCGGTTGGCCACCAGTGCTTCCATCGCTGGTCTATCCAACGTCTTCTGCGGGCGGCCCAGCAGATCGGAAACGTCAATGGGCTGTAACTCGACCGCACTGCCATTGGGGTCTTCCGCGCGCAATTCGGTCGGCCGTGCCGCGCGTGACAGGCTGACGCCCAGCCGGTCCGCAATCTCCAGCACTTTGCGAATTTCCGCGCCCTCGTTAAAGCGCGGCCCGGTCAGCACCAATCGGTGTGGCCGCCTGTTTTGAAACGCCAGGCGGTCGAAAATCGCGTCGATATCGTCAAGCGTGCCCATCACCCGCACACCCCGCAGGTCACGGCCAACCATGGCAGCGTCACGCACGGCCAAACCGACCACGCGGAAGGCATGCGACTTGGCGCGTTGTGTTTCGCGAATATAGGCGTCGGCATCATCCCCGGACCCGATTACCAGAACCGGCACGCGGCTTTGATCTTCCCGTAAGAAGGCGCTGCGCCAATTGCCGCTGGTCACAACACGATAGGTCGTCCGGGGCAGAGCTAAAAAGAGGATCAGCAATGGCACGACCAAGATGATTGTGGTTCGCGGCAATGTTTCTAGGCGGGTGGCAATGAACAGGGCGGGGACAAAGAACAGAACACTGATGGCCGAGGCCTGCACGATCGTCACAAGGTTCGAAAATGCGGTGTACCGCCATATGCCGCGATGCAGCCCATGTGCATAAAACACGGCGGCAGCGACGAATGTGAAGGTGACGGTGGCCTCCCAAATGCTGAAGAGCGGTTGAGGTATGCTTGAGAACTGGAAGCGCAACCAAATGGCTGTTTCCATCGCCAGGGCAGCCATGAACGCATCATGAAGTGCGAGAGCGCCCATGATCAGGATGCGTTGCCGTTGAGTCAGGGACTCTTTGGGATTGGCCATTCCGTCAACCGTTACGCGTGCAACCGAGAAGTAGAGATCTGTTCGCCCCACCGGAGGCGGGTGAAACTATAGCAAAAACCTCGACCATGGTCGTCCTAATCATGGCCGCCGGGCATATTGGGCCGCTTTGCCGTAGATCTCCAGGGATTTAGCCACAAATTTGGCCTCGGAGAACTCCATCTCTGCTCTTCTGCGCGCGGCTATGGCGGCTTGCCCCCGAAAGGCCTGGTCGCTGATCAAGCGCTCCAAGGCTTGCGTAAGAGCGCCTTCGTCCCGTGGGGGCACCAGAAGGCCGGTCTCTTCGTGCGCGACCACATCGCGGCAACCAGGCATCTCCGTGGTGACGATCGGTAATCCGGAAGCGGCAGCTTCCAACAAAACTTTCGGTACGCCTTCGCGGTAGTGGCTGGGCAGGCAGAAGATGTCGGCTTTGCCAAGGGCTTCCGCCATATTGTCCACATGGCCCCACCATTCGACAATGCCTTCCGATTGCCATGCCTCAATTTCGGTGCTGGCAATGTCGGTGGGGCTTTCCGGGTCGCTGTGACCTGCCAGCACAAAGCGTGTTTCGGGATGTTTGGGTTTGAGGCGCCGCGCGGCCTCTACGAAATAACGCACGCCCTTCGCTTCGATCAAACGGGCGGCCAGCATGACGGTGAGGCCGGACGTATCATCTGTCTTTTGCCGCGGGGAAAAGCGCTCCAGATCGACACCGACGCCGCCGATCATGTGGTAGTGGCCGTCCTTTAGTACGCCGCTATCGAAGAAGACTTCTTCATCCTCTGGGTTCTGGAAAATGATCTGGCTGCCCGGTGTGCGAAAAGCGTTGAGAAAACCGGCGCGCATCAGACCTTGGCGCAAGCGGTGCCGTTTGCCGCGCCCCATGAACACCGTCCCCAATCCGGTTACCGCAAATACCGGCGTGGGCCCGCCGAAAAAGCGCGTCAGAAACCCGCCATAAACGATCGGCTTGGTGCCCACGCAGTGAAGCACATGGGGGTCGATTTTCTTTATCAGCCGACGGACGGCAAGGACAACGCCCAATTCCTTGAGTGGGTTTAGGCTCGACCGTTTTAGGGGAATTGTGTGAAACGATAGGCCTTCATCGGTGATCTGTTTTTGTGCCGCGAGGTCGCCTCTGGGTGACGTGGGGTCGATGGGCGCTGCCACATGCACCTCATACCCTTCTTTATGCGCCGCGATGGCGGCCGGAAGGCGATGCGTCACAAAAAATGGGGCATCAATGACGAAAATCAAAAGGCGGGGCACGATAGGGGCCTGAGATGAGGAGACCGATAGTCAGTCCTTAGCCAAAGCGAGCCCGGGAGGCAAACTCTGAAGCTGCAAAAAGAGGGATGGCATTGCCCCTTTCTTCATGTATGAGGGGGCGCCATGATTTCTGAAAGCCTCAAACGCAGCATTCCCTGGTACGCGAAAATCGCGGTGAAGATCGTGCTGTCGCGTCTGCCATTCGGATATGCCCTGTGGCAGCGGCTCAATCTGTTCCGCTTGGGCTACATGGATGATCCTGAACGGGCCATTGAGGTTTTCGATTTTCACTCCAAAGCGGGCGGCGAACCGCTGCCGGACGGCTTCACCATGCTGGAATTGGGGCCCGGCGATGCAGTGACCACGGCAATTACGGCGTATGCGGCGGGGTCCACCAAGACCTATTTGGTGGACGAAGGAGATTTCGCGCAGAAGGAGTTGGCGCCCTATCATGCGTTAGCGCAGGTTCTGCAGGACAAGGGCCATGACATGTCCCGAGTGCTGGCCGCTCAAACGTTCGACGACATGTTGGTGGCCTGCAACGCCGTCTACCTTACACAAGGACTTGTCAGTCTACGGACGATACCGCCGGCCAGTATTACATTTGAAATGTCTCAGGCCGTTCTGGAGCATGTGCGGCGTGCTGATTTTGCTGCTGTTATGTCTCAAATGCGGCGTCTCATGGCACCGGATGGCTTCGCGAGCCACCGTATCGATCTGCAGGACCATCTGTCGAATGCGCTTAATAATCTGCGGTTCTCGGACAGGGTTTGGGAATCCGACTTCATGGCGAAATCGGGATTCTATACAAACCGAATTCGATTCTTCGAGATGGTCGACTTATTTGACGAAGCTGGGTTCAACACTTGCGTGACCGGGGTTCGGCAATTCGAAAGCGTGCCGACGCCGCCGAAAAAGTTTGCTGCCCAATTCAGGCATGTGCCCGTGGACGATCTGCTGGTGTGTGATTTCGACGTGGTCCTCAGGCCACTGGCCGAAAATGCTTAAGCGGATTCTTTTTCCACCTTTTTAGTTTTCTTGGGCTTGGCGGCGGCGCTCTTAAGGCGGTGGAACGCCCATTTGACCGATGCAGCGTCTTGTCCCTGTCCTGCTGTCGTGCCCGACACCACGATCTGAGTGGATTTGCGCATGGCTCCCGGCTTACCTAGGTAGATGCTTTCGCCCAAGCTCACCAGGCCACCGGCTGCACGGAAACGCCAGCCATCTCCGTTGGGCAGAAGAAGAAGGACGCTTTGTTCGTCGCGCGCCATGGAAACGCGAATATCCGGGTGCAGATGGAAACGGACCGTATAGTCCCGCGGTTCGAATATCTCGTCATTGTCGCCGTCTGCCCGCAGCAGACTGTCTTCTCCCCGGAAATCCTCACCCTTAGGGTCCATGTATAAGCGCCGCTCATGGGTCAGGCCAAAATTCTCGCTATACCCATCATGAGACGCTGTGATCCAGGTGGCGCCGTCCTCGTCGTCGCGCTGTGCCCCCACGGTGGACGGACCGGCAATCAGCCGTTCGCCCAGGAGGCCTGTCCAAAACCGGCCCCACAAGAAGGCTGCGGACGACGTATCGTCAACCGTCAGTGTGGAATGTGCAGCCGTCGCCCGGCAAGCGATGCGCCAATCCTGGCCGTGGTCGCGGGCATCGCCGCAATTGACGACTATGCGGTGTGGTCCCGCGCTTAATTCGAAAGACAGGCATCCCGCATGCATCCGCTGGCTGTAGCGGCCGCGTGGCGGCGGACCGGTATCGATCAGCGCCGTAGTTTTGCCGGCCTTGATGCGCTGATACCCCGAGTGCCGCGCGTGCAGAAGCGGCGCCGCGTTGATTTCATCGCGGGACAGCACGGCGTCCGCCGCGCCATTTTCTTCTTCAGTGGACCCATTGAACAGGCCAAGGCGTCCGTCTCCATGACGGAAAAACCGCAGCATTGGCGTCATGCGATCGATGGCGTGTTGTATTTTATCAGGGCACTGAGTGTTTGTGTTGCTGAGCACCTGCCGAAGCATGATCAGATCCAGCAATATGGACAGGTGGATCGACGGGCAACGGCTGATATGGCCGCCATCGGACAGGATTTGCCGGTCCAATTCGCGTGTGACCAGTTTTAATCCCTTGTCGCTGCGCCGTGTGCCTTCCGAAAGGCACAGTCCCGACAGCGCAAGTCCAATGGCTGCCGTCATGCGCCGTTCACCTGGCGCTGCGATCGACGCCGTGCGGTTCAGGTGGCGCGCTTGCCGCGCCATGCGCCGGATAAAGTCGCTTTGCCATTTGATGTCAGCGCCATCGAACAGGAACTTGCTATGTGCCATCCACGACATGAGGCGGCGCGCGATTACGTCCGGCCGCCAAGCGATCGTGTTCCAAGACCCCGCCGTGTCGTACCAAGCATCTACTAGGCTGCGTGCCCGCTTTTGCGCGCCATCGGCAGCGGCAAGGTGCCTGATCCAAGCAAAGCCATGAAGTTCGGCCGCCCAGCCATTGTTGATAGGGCGCGCCGCAAAGGGGTTCTGATCGGAGCATTGCAATGTGTCGCCACAGAAGCTGTATTGGCCGCCGAGAAGCTGGTTAGCCAGTTTCACTTTTCCGGGCCGCAATTCTTGGGGCGCGCGGATGATGTGGTCCGGCATCGGGCCCCGCAGGGTCAGATGGTAAAAGGGCGATTGGAAAACCTGTTCCAGGAACAAATTAAAACCGGCCCGCGAGGTCGCGCGCGCCAGGTCGGCAAAGGCGTCGAATCCGAGCGCTACATCTACATGGGGCGACCGCCGCCGGGCTGATGCGGGCTCCGCTTCGGCGGGAACGGGATGGGGCTCGACGTCAGCTTCCGCGACGGAGGCGTTCGATGTTATCGCCATATGACGCCGGCCCTCCCTTGAATGTTGCGGTTCCTGCCACAAGCACGTTGGCGCCCGCCGCAATTGCGCGCGGTGCCGTCTCGAAATTGATGCCGCCATCCACTTCCAGATCGATCGCGCGGCCTGTGCGTTTGATGGCGTCTGCCGCCGCTTCGATCTTTGCAAGCTGGCTTTCAATGAAACTCTGACCGCCGAAACCTGGGTTGACGCTCATGATGAGCACCAAGTCCACATCACCCAATACGGGCTCGGCGGCAGCGAATGGCGTTGCCGGGTTCAGCACCACACCGGCCTTTTTGCCTGCGCCCTTGATCAGCTGGATCGTGCGGTGAAGGTGCGGCCCCGCTTCAGGGTGTACGGAAATGATATCCGCGCCTGCGTCAGCGAAGTCTCCGATGTAAGGATCAACGGGAGAAATCATCAAGTGAACATCAAAGGGAAGCTTTGAATAAGAACGTAAGGCGCGCACCATGTCCGGCCCAATAGTGATATTGGGCACGAAATGGCCGTCCATCACATCCACATGGATGTAGTCGGCGCCAGCTTCTGTTACGGCTTTGACTTCTTCGCCTAGCCGCGCAAAATCCGCCGCCAGAATAGACGGCGCGATCTTCGGCGAATCGCTCATGAATCCTGCTTAACACTGCGATTCTATGCGTGCAAGCAAGGACTTAGCAGGACTCCGCGAAGCTCGTACGATTCATGATTCGTTCGCGCGGGTGAGGCGGGCGGCGTAGAAGCCATCAAGACCCCCTTGGCCAGGCCAGTGACTTGGCAAAGTGCGCAGATCACCCGCTGACGTCACGAATTCCGGCTGTCCGAAAACCTCTTCAGGGGTGATGGGGTTTCGCTTATACGCCGGTTGCGTCTCCAGGAAATGGCTAACCTGGTCTTCGCCCTCTTCCGGTTCGAGGGAACAGGTGCAGTAAATGAGCGTACCGCCTGGTGCCAGAAACCTTGCCGCAGCCTCCAACATTCTTTTTTGGACCTCAGCGGCACTTTTGATGTCCGCTTCGGATTTCGACCGCAAAATATCCGGGTGACGGCGAATGGTGCCCGTTGCGGAACAGGGCGCGTCTAACAACACAAAGGGCGCCGGTTCGGGCGGTTGCCATTTGGTGGCATCCGCTTCGACAATGGCCGCCGCCAGGCTGAGCCGTTCCAAGTTTTGATGAACACGCTTGAGCCGGCCCCCGGAACGGTCCACGGCGATGACCCGTGCCCCCAAGGCCGCAAGCTGCGCGGTCTTTCCGCCGGGCGCCGCACACAGATCGATCACTGTTTGCCCCTCTATGGCAGCGCCGAACAATAGTGCGGGCAGGGTGGCGGCCGCGTCTTGCGCCCACCAGGCCCCATCCTCAAAACCGGGTAGACGCTCCACCTGGCCTGCTTGTTTCAGCCGGAGCGTGCCATTGGGAAGAACCGCCGCTCCAAGGCGTTCTCCCCAGTCCGTATTGCCTTCTTTTAGTGTCAAATCCAAGGGAGGCGGCTGCAAACAGGCTTCGCCGATCGCGCGTGCGGTGGCTCCTCCGTAGGTCCTTTCCCAGCGATCACGCAGCCAAGGGGGGATGTTCAGTGCAAACGCGTCCTGGCCGTCCAAGGCACTCGATTTGTGTTCCGCGACCTGCCGCAGAACGGCATTAATCAGTGGGCGGAAATGGCGTGCCACGGTATGCCGCGAGGTCAGGCGGTTGGCGGAATCGATGGCAGCGTGGGCGGGGACATCCAGGAACACCAGCTCGGCGGCCGCCGCCCGCAGGATCGCGAGGGCCGCGCGCGATCTTTGCGGCAGCTTGCCCCTCTTTGTGAATTTTCGAATGATCGCATCGATTTGCCCCAGCCGCCTGATGGTGGTTGTGGCGATGGCGCGCGCAAAGGCCCGGTCCCGGCCTGACATGTCCGCGCCTGCAGCTTTTGTCAACCTTTCTTCAAGGGCTGCATCCAGCGCTTTCTTCTTTTCCAGGACATCGTCGAGGACGGTCTGCGCCAGTCGCCGCGCGCCCAGCGCATGGGGGTCTCGGGGCGCGGGCGGCTTAGCCGCTTTTTTCTTCGGGGCGGGCTTCTTAGGTTTGCGGGTGTTCATGCAGGGCGTTTTGCCCCGGCAAGGGGTCTTTGTCCAGCAGCCCTCAAGACCGGGCCATGGCCTGCAAGCGCTGGATACGGTCTTCCGTGTTCGGATGGGTTGAGAACAGGCTGTCGATCGACCGGGCGTGAAGCGGATTGATGATGAACATGTGTGCGGTGGCCGGGTTGTCTTCCGCCACCTGATTATCGATCCGCGCGGCGCCGTTTTGGATCTTGGCTAGCGCCGACGCAAGCCACAGAGGGCGTCCGCAGATTTCGGCGCCGATGCGGTCCGCTTCATACTCACGGGCGCGGCTGATGGCCGTCTGCACCAGCATAGCGGCAAGTGGGGCTAGAATCATGATGGCAATGGTGCCAATGAGGCCCAGCGGGCTATTCCGGTTGTTGCCGAAGAAAAGCGCAAAGTTCGCCAGCATGCCGATGGCACCGGCTATGGTCGCGGTGATCGTCATGATCAGCGTGTCCCGGTTTTTCACATGCGCTAATTCGTGCGCCATGACGCCCGCCACTTCTTGAGGCGTCAGCATCTTCAACAGACCGGTCGTGGCGGCCACCGCGGCATTTTCCGGATTGCGCCCTGTGGCAAACGCATTCGGCTGCGGGTTTTCCATGATGTAGGTCTTGGGCATGGGCAGGCCCGCATTGTCCGCCAATTGCTTGACCATGCGCACATAGTCCGGCGCCGTGCTTTCGTCCACCAGGCGCGCCCCATGCATGCGCAGGACCATTTTGTCCGAATTCCAATATGCGAAACCATTCATGCCGATGGCGATCACCAAGGCGATGATCATTCCGGCTTCGCCTGCCAGCATGTAACCGATGGCTAGGAAAAGGCCGGTCATGGCTGCAAGCAATAGGGCCGTACGCGCGTAATTCATGGGGGCTGCAAATCTCCAATTGTTACCAATGGGCTGGCTTTTTACGCCAGCGGCTTCATATTATGTAAGCGTGTCAGGGGCGTCTTCAAGCAAGGCTAAGCCCCTGGAAAAACGATTGAAAATGCCAATATAGAAAATATGAGCTCAAAAAAAGATCTCCCCGAAGCCGCTAAACGAGCCCTTGCTGAAGCAGAAGAGCGGCGCAAAAAGGCGGACGCGGACGCGGACGCCGCAAAAACCAAAACGCCGAAAGAATTGGGTGGCCGCGACGGCGTCGAACCCACCCGCTATGGCGATTGGGAGCTGAAAGGCATTATCAGCGACTTTTGAGTGGAGGTGAATAAAGACCGGCTCTGTTTTGAGCTTCCCTCCGTATCAGGTTGAATAGGTTCGCTATTTCTTCGTCGGAGCGGAGACAAATCGAAGTGCCATCTGCGATTTGTTGGCGGCCCTCAGCAAGGTAACCCGTAAACCACGCCCACTTTTCCGCTTGTGTTAGCTGACCAAATTCACCATCTGGGACAGCCGCACTCTTCTGCTTATCTGATTTAACCTCGCTCATTGGGGCGCTTCCTGACAGAAGAAATAGGGCGGAGTGGTTAGCTTACCGATTCTGACGGTTTTCGATCAGATCATCCACCACGCTTGGGTCGGCCAATGTGCTGGTATCGCCTAAATTGCTGAACTCATTTTCGGCAATCTTCCTCAAAATACGCCGCATGATCTTGCCCGAGCGGGTTTTTGGAAGTCCCGGCGCGAACTGAATGTGATCCGGCGTGGCGATCGGCCCTATCTCTTTGCGCACCCATTGCACAAGCTCCTTACGCAGATCGTCGCTTGAGGGTTCACCGGCGTTCAGCGTCACATAGGCGTAAATGCCTTGGCCCTTGATATCATGAGGGAAGCCGACCACGGCGCTTTCGGCCACTTTGTCATGCGCCACCAAAGCGGATTCCACTTCCGCCGTGCCCATGCGATGGCCGGAGACATTGATCACATCATCCACGCGGCCGGTGATCCAGTAATAGCCGTCTTCGTCGCGGCGGCAGCCATCGCCTGTAAAATACTTGCCTTTGTAAGTGGCGAAGTAAGTCTGGATGAAACGGTCATGGTCGCCATAGACCGTGCGCATCTGACCTGGCCAGCTATCCGTAAGCACTAGATTGCCGGATGTGGCCCCTTCCAGAACCTTGCCGTCGGCGTCCACCACTTGAGGCGAGACACCGAAGAAGGGGCGCGTTGCCGACCCCGGCTTCAATGCGGTGGCGCCGGGCAGGGGCGTGATCAAGATGCCGCCGGTTTCGGTCTGCCACCATGTGTCTACAATCGGGCAGCGGCGGTCGCCCACCACATTGTAGTACCAGAGCCAGGCTTCCGGGTTGATCGGTTCGCCCACGCTGCCCAAGAGCCGCAGGCTTTTGCGGCTGGTGGATTTGACGGGGCCTTCCCCTTCGCGCATCAGCGCACGCAAGGCAGTGGGGGCTGTGTAGAAGATGTTGACGTTATGCTTGTCGACCACCTGCCAGAACCGAGAATTGTCCGGGTAGTTTGGCACGCCTTCGAACATGAGGGTCGTGGCGCCGTTGGCGAGTGGTCCGTATACGATGTAACTGTGGCCGGTCACCCAGCCTACATCGGCGGTGCACCAATAGACGTCTCCGTCTTTATAGTCGAACACATATTCATGTGTCATGGACGCATAGACAATGTAGCCGCCGGATGTATGCAGCACGCCTTTCGGCTTTCCGGTCGACCCCGACGTGTACAGAATAAAGAGTGGGTCTTCCGCATCCATTTCAGTTGGTGGGCAGTCGGCAGAGGCCGTGCCCGCCGTTTCGTGGTACCAGACGTCCCGGCCGTCTTTCATCTGAATATCGCCGCCCGTGTGTTTCACCACAAAAACCGTGTCAACATCGGGGCACTTGGAGAGCGCTTCGTCCGTGTTCTTCTTAAGGGGAATATGCTTGTTGCCGCGAATGCCTTCATCTGCGGTGATGACACATGTGGATTCGCAATCGAGAATGCGGTCGGCCAAGGAATCCGGCGAGAAGCCGCCGAATACCACCGAATGAATGGCACCGATGCGGGCACATGCCAGCATGGCATAAGCCGCCTCGGGGATCATGGGCATGTAGATCGTTACGCGGTCACCTTTCTTGACACCCCGGTCTTTCATGGCATTCGCCAATTTGCAGACTTCCGCGTGCAGTTCTTTGTAGGTGATGTGTTTGTGATCTTTCGGGTCGTCGCCTTCCCAGATGATGGCCGTCTGGTTGCCGCGCGCCGCCAAATGCCGGTCGATGCAGTTGGCGGAAACGTTCAGTGTACCATCGTAAAACCAGCGAATATGAAGGTCGCTGGCATCGTAAGACACATCCTTGATTTGTGTGTAGGGCTTGATCCAATCGACGCGTTTGCCATGTTCTCCCCAGAACCCGGCCGGGTCCGAAATGCTCTGCCGATAGAGTTCCTGGTATTTTGCCTCGTCTACAAGGGCGTTTTGTTTCGTCTCTTCCGGCACCGGAATAAGTTCGTCGTTTTGGCCTGACTGAGCCATAAAGACCTCCCGTCGTCGCAATATTTCTGTGTTTGCCGAGTTTTTGCGCGGTGAAACCCGTGTGGCGTGCATGGCACACGCGTTATTTTTCCATTATGGTCTTACATGGTTATGTCTCACAAGCAAGGCGTCGCCACCCAAATAATAATGATCAAGGGAAGTCTGGATGCGCCTGCATTTAAGCGCCTGGCCAGAGGTGGAAGAGTATCTAACCCGTTCGAAGGGCATCATCATTCCGATCGGGTCTACGGAACAACATGGGCCGAACGGCCTCATCGGCACGGACGCACTGTGTCCTGAAATCATCGCCAACGAAGCTGCCGCCGACGATGCGGACATATTGATTGGCCCCACCTTCAATGTGGGGTGCGCCCAGCATCATATGGCGTTTCCAGGATCGATGACCTTGCGGCCGTCGACCATGATTGCGGCATTGCATGACTGGGTCACGTCGTTGGCACGTCACGGTTTCGAGCGGATCTATTTTCTCAATGGGCATGGGGGCAATGTTGCAACGATCAATGCAGCGTTCTCTGAAATCTATGCCGATGACAGTTTGAATCCCCATGGAAGTAACCGGCCACATTTGTCTTTGATGCTCCGCAATTGGTGGGAACTTGAAGGTGTCTTCGCTCTTTGTAAGAAGCTTTATCCGACAGGTCACGGGTCACACGCGACACCGTCAGAGGTGGCGGTGACGTATTATGCCTATCCCGACGCCATCAAGGATGTCACGATGGATCCGGAGATCGCACCGTCCGGCCCCATTCGCGGTGCTGAAGACTATCGGAAACGGTTCGCGGATGGGCGCATCGGGTCTAACCCGGCCCTTGCGACAGTGGAAGATGGCAAGAAGCTTGTGGAGCTGTCGGCCAAGAAGTTGGTGCTCGATTACAAGAAATTTGTGAAAGGCTAGACTACTTCGCCGTCGGTACTTTCTTAAGGCCGCCCATCTTGCAGATGATCTTCCAGTGTTTTGGATCGATGGGCATCACCGACAGCCGCGACTGCTTCACCAATGCCACATCGGTCAAGTCTTCATTGGCTTTGATATCCGCAAGTGTGACCGGTGACGGCATCGGTTCAACGGCTGCTACATCCACCATGCCAAAGCGGTCGCTTTTGTCGGTCGGGTCCGGGTAGTGTTCCTTCACCACACGGACAATCCCGACCACCTGTTTTTCATTCACCGAATGATAAAAGAACCCCAGATCGCCAAGCTTCATTTCTTTCATATTGTTGTTGGCTTGGTAGTTGCGCACACCGTCCCATTCGGCGCCCTTGTCGCCTGATTTTACCTGGTCGTCCCAGCCCCACGTATTGGGTTCCGATTTAAAAAGCCAATAGGCCAATGTGAGTCTCCTGTGTTGGGGGCTTTACCGTCCCGCTCCCCCTCCCAGCCACCCGGATACGGTACCCTGGCGGGTGGTTGGGAGGGGGAGCGGGACGGCTTAGCAAATCAATCTATTCAGGCGCGCCGACAACCCATTTCCACGGGCGGATTTCGACGTGGTCGAACAGGCCTGCTTGTCCATATGGATCGGACGCGCACCACGCCTTTGCGGCCTCGAGGTCTTCCACCTCGATAATGATTAGACTGCCGCACATGGTTTCGCCATCCTCGCTTAAAAACGGACCTGCGATTTTCACTTTTCCGGTTTCGGCCACGTAAGCCAAATGGGCCTCGCGGTTGGCAAGGCGCGTTTCTAATTGGCCAGGCTTGTCGATACAGGTGACGGCAAACAACATGGATATTTCCTATAAGGTGATTGGGCGGACGCTCTACAGGCCTTCCTGTTTGAAGGGGCGGTTTAGCAAATCGGTGATGGCTTGATCCACACTTTTTGTTTGATCGGCAATTTCCGCCACCGCGTCGCAGATGGGCATTTCAATTCCATACTTCTGCGCCAGGGACCGGACAGCGCTGGCGGTGTAGTAGCCTTCCGCGATGCTGTTCCGGCTCGCCAAGATGTCGGACAGTGCCTCTCCTTCGCCTAATGCCTTTCCCAAAGACATGTTGCGAGAGTTTGTGCTGTTGCAGGTAAGGATCAAATCGCCCAGCCCCGACAGGCCTGACAGGGTTTCCTGTTTCGCCCCCATGGCAACGGCCAGTCGTGTCATTTCGGTAAAGCCGCGTGCGGTCAGTGCGGCACGCGCTGAGGGGCCGAACTTTTTCCCTTCGACGATGCCGCAGGCAATCGCCAGCACATTCTTCACCGCGCCGCCGATTTGCGCGCCGATGAGATCGTCGGACAGATAGGGCCGGAAGGTCGGCTGGCCGATGGCGGTGACCAATCGTGCGCCGAGGGCAGGATCCTTAGCCGCGAGCGTGACGGCGGTGGGCAGCCCGGCGGCAACGTCCGCCGCAAAGCTTGGTCCCGACAAAACGGTCGCTTTGGCCTCGGGGGCTTCTGCTTCGAGAATGTCCGTCGTGAGGTGCAATGTGCCCTGTTCAATGCCCTTTGAGCACAAAACGACCGGCATGCCGGCCGGAAGGTCCGGCGCAAGCATTCGAAGTGTTTTCGCCATGAACTGGGTTGGCACCACCATCAGGAGCATCTGGCAATCGGCAAGATCCGTCAGGACAGATGTCGCTTTTAGAGGTGGCAACTGGATGCCCGGGAGGAAAAGACGGTTTTCCCGGTCGCGATTGATTGATTCGGCGACTTTAGGCTCTCGCGCCCAAAGAACGACATCTCGACCGGCCTCTGCGGCCGTGACCGCCAGGGCTGTGCCCCAGGCACCGGCACCGGCCACACCAACGCGTTGAATAGGATTTAGTGATGTATTCACTAAAGAGTCACTTTCTTTGGAAATGACGATTTAACAGTGAATGTTTTATTGATTCTTCACTGGAATGGCTCTAAGTACGTTTCATGAAGTGCCCAGATACCGTGCGTCAGAACATAATAAGCGCGGCGAAGGAACGGTTCCTCCATTACGGATATGGTAAGACCACCATTGCCGAGCTGGCCCGCGACTGCAACATGTCGCCAGGCAATCTGTACCGTTATTTCCAGGGAAAGCTGGATATTGCGGAGGAAATCGCACGGGAATCATCTGAACATAATCTAGAAGCATTGCGTGCCGTGGTGCGGTCTGCCGGCAAATCAGCCAGCGAAAAGCTGCGGTCCTATTTGGAAACGGCGCTCAAAACCACCTATGACATGCTTGAAGAAGACCCCCGTGTCTTCGAGATTGCCACGACGATTTCCCAGGAAAGGCCGTCTTTTGCGAATGAGCAAATGGCGAAAGACCGGGCTTTGATGGCGGAAATACTGTCTGCGGGCAACGCTGCCGGTGAATTCAACATCCCGGATGTGGTGAATGCGGCTGAAATGATCCAATGCGCGACCATGAAATTCCGCTATCCGCAGCTGTGGAGCCAGTTGCCGTATGATGAGCTGGTAAGAGAGCTGCACGGCGTGGCCGATTTGATCCTGAGAGGGGTGCAATGCCCCCATTCGCGGGTATCGGAAGTCGCTTAAGTCGCGTCTCCGAATCGTTTCAAACGCCTTTTTCCAAATTTTTTGTGTAACGCGACTGTAACAGCGTCCCGCCGAAGCCGCGGAATCCGGCGATTCTTGTGTTTCAGAACGTTTCTCCTTCGCAAATCTTCTGTAAAAAATGAACAAAATGGATTTTGTTCATTGTTTTTTGTTCAGGGGGTCCCATATTGAGTTCATCGGCAGCGGGCAAAGAGAGATAAGCCCGGAACAAGCCGGACAAGTTTCAGAACCGCCAATATGGCAATCGAGCTTTTGAGGAGAGACAAATGAGCCGGAATACTGAAAAAGTCGCAGAAAACCTGGAATTACACCAAGCACCTTTGGCCGCACGCATCGTGACCGGTGTTGTCATGATCGCGGTCGCGGTTCCGGTAATCGGATACATCGTACAGGCCATGACCACTTACACGGCCATCTAACGAAACAACGTGGCCTTCCTGATCTGACCCCCAAGACAGAAAGGGAAGTGCCACAAAGCGTTGGCGCGGGGACCGCTGAACCCCACCCGAACCTCCCGATGACCCCTCGGTAGTCTCCGCGCCCATCATTTGAAGAGAGTTTGAGATGCAGTTGTTCAAAAAATTGGTAGCGTTTGTTTCGCTTTACCGGGCTTCGGGCCGGGTGAAGTCGTTTATCTTTCGCTAGGCACTAATAAGATCGCGCGCCGATGCTGACTTAGCCCGTTCGCGCTCCAACAGCGCTCCTCGCATTGGATGAAGGCGGGCCTTTGGCCCGCCTTTTCTTTTGCGTGCAATTTTGCGCAGGGTTTGTGCTCCTAAGCAGGCTGGGGCGCATCCACTTCCGCATAAAATTTTTGCCAGCAGGCAAGACCCAGTTTGTTGTAGGTGCGCATGTCCTCGATCATTTTTTTGAGCAATGACTGGTTGATGATCTCGTTCGGCAGCAGCGGGTCCAGATTGATGTAATGAAGCACCGTTTGGCCCACCAGCAATGTTTCGCGCGCGGACTCCGCCGGTGACATGGCGGGAACCCGTTCTGTGCTTTCTGCCATCGCCTTGATGGCGGAACGGTAACGCGGTTCGAATTCGTCTGTTGGCCAGAGAGCCGCCGGGTCGAACCACAAATCGCTCTCGAACTCGGCGATGTGCGATACTAGTGCTTCGTCATCCAGCCCCAAGGAGACCAGCCTTTCACGGAAAGCTTTGAGCGGTTCCACCAAATTGGCGGGCCGCAGCCAGAAACCGGGCACGGCCTCGGCAAATCCGCTGAGTTTTAGAGCCCGCGTCCGGGTGCGCAATAATTTGCGGTCTGTCCGGCCAAGATGAGAGGTGTGGACGGCGAGCCAGGTGCCGTCCCAGGGTTTGGTGCGGGAAAGGGCGTCATACCAGGCGCGCAATTCCACCCGCAGCGCCTCGCCTCTTGGGCCGATGCCATACCGTCCGCGTGCCTCGCTGACCAGCAGTCCTTCTTTCATGAGGCGCCCCACCGCCATGCGCATGCTGCTGGCTTCAATGTCAAACATACGGCCGGCCGCCACCAAATGGGCAATCGTCTCTTGAGCTTTGCCGCTCACATTGAGCAGTGACAGCGCCAGCCGCCGGGCGGTCATGCCCGCCTCTATTTCAGAATAAAACAATTATTGACCTAATGTGTCATTTATGGTTATATATATCCAGAAATTTAATCCTAGCGTTGGATCTACAAATGGCAAACACGCTCAAGATTTCCGAAGTGCTGTCCAAGGATGAGCTGAAAGAACTCAGCAAAACGTCCGACCTCCGGGCGTTGAGCATGCTTGCGACGAACCTGGCCATGATCGCTGGGGCATTTGCGTTGGCCATTGTGTGGCCCAATCCGCTGACGATCGTGCTGGCCATTCTCATCCTGGGCGGGCGCCAATTGGGGTTGGGTGTCATCAATCATGATTGCGCGCACCACGCCTTTTTCTCGAGCAAGGCGGTGAATGACTTTGTCGGTCATTGGATTGGGGGCGCGCCGATTAACACATCTGTGCATGCCTATCGCGCCTATCACCTGAAGCACCACAAATATGCGGGTACGGATCAAGATCCGGACAAATGGATGGTGAAGGATTATCCCATCACGCCGGAACGCCTGCGCCGCAAGCTGATGCGCGATATCACCGGCCGTACGGGCATTCGTGACACTTGGCGCCAGATCAAGACGTTCGACATCACCAAAAACTATCCATGGCTTGGATTTCATGTGCTGCTTCTGGGCACGCTGACCTATGCGGGCGCCCCCTGGGCGTATCTGTTGTGGTGGGCGGCCAACCTGTTTGTCTATCCGACCATCGTCCGTATACGCCAGATCGGCGAGCATGGGGTTGCCGCTGACCGCGATAGTCTAGATCCGCGAGAGAATACAGGCACGACGCTTATTTCCTGGTGGGAACGGATTTTCATTGGCCCCAACTATGTGAACTATCACCTGGAGCACCACCATTTCGCGGCGGTTCCGCCCTATAATCTGGGCAAGCTGCACCGGCTGCTCAAAAGCCGTGGCTATTATGACGGCCATGACTGCATCGCGACCGGTTACCTAGATGTGCTGAAACGGGCATCGCGTGCACCGGCGGCCGCATCGCATCAGCCGCAAGCAGCTTAAGCCGTCTCTCTTACCTGACGGGGCTCGTAAATGGCCGTGTGGCGAATGCTCGCCACCGGCCTTTTGCTATCTGCCAGTATCAGCACATCCAACACCACAAACAGATGGCCTTTTTGTTCGTAGTTTTCGCGAACGCATGAGCGCGCTTCCAGCGGTTCGCCAATCCGTGCCCGCGCGTGGTGCTGAATATGGCTGCCTACATGAATCCAAGGCCCCAGCTTCACATTTTGCGCCAGCGCGCTGTTCGCCGCGCGCAGGAAAAACCCGGAATGGCAGACACCTTCGCGCATATAGAGCTGGGATGTCTCTCGAACCTCATCGAGATAGGTGGGGGCGGTCTCCGAATCCCAGCAGAAAGGGACGGTGCCGAGGGTCTGACCTGGCACCAGAGATTCCGGGGAGGCAGGCGGACGATTTGCTGGCAGGGATGCCCTATCAAACTGGTTTGGATCAAAGGTGAGGACCGGCTGTGCCGGCAATGAAGCCGACCCTGTTGCGCAATGCTGGCCCAAGCTTTCCACGGAAAGGTCGAGTGTATCGGCACTTTCCTTGTTTTCTGTTCCGGTGACGATTGCTTCGTGCCCGTCATAAACGGGTTTGACAAAACGCGCTGATGCCTCGCCGTTTTCCAGCCAGTCCAGTCCCCATTTGGCAGCCGGTACATGCGCCATATAGGCATAGACCTCGACGCCCGGCACCAGGCCGCCCTGGAAACCGAATTTCTGGGCGGTGGCGTCGTCGTGGATTTTGTTTTCGGACGCGGTGGCCGTGTTGAAGGCTTCTACTGAGTGGGTCAAGGTCATCCGTTCTTCTTTCTTTTTTTCGGCCCCAAGCCAGGGGATGTTACATGGATGTTCCCTCATGATCGACTTGTTCTTGAAGGCCAAAAGGCGCGCCGAAGGGATCTGTCAGCCGGGCGATAAGACCCCTGCCAGGTACGGCATGAATGTCATCATTGATTTTGGCGCCGAGAGAAATGGCTTGGTCGAACACCGCGTCGATATTTTGCGTCGTAAGATAGGGCATCCAATAGGCGTCTTCTTGGGTAACACTCAATGCGACGGCGGCTCCTGCCACGACCGTTTCCTTTTCGATTAAAAATTCCGTATACGGATGCGAGGCTTCGGTGGAGGTTTTCTTCGGTTTCCATCCGAACAAGAATCCATAGAACGCCATCGCGTCTGTTGTATCGTGTGTAAACAAATCATCCCGGGCGAAGACCGCCGTTGGGGCCGGAAGGTCATAGGCCCGTTTGAAAAGGCAAATCGCGGCTCCTTGCCGGTCGCGAATGACCGCCACCCGGCCAACGCCCGCTACATCGAACGGCATATCCGAAACGGCCGCGCCCAAATTCGCCGCTTGTTCCGTCGAACGGTCCACATCTTCAACCGCAACATAAGCGCGCCAGTGGGACGCAATCGTTTCCCGTGGATTGACGAAGCCGCCATGGGCTTCGCCATTCATCATGATGAGCGGGTAATCTGCTTCGCCGCCGGTCCAGACAAACTTCGTGGCGTGCTCTTCACGATAGGACCATCCCAACAAGTCGGCATAAAAGCGCCTGGCTGCGCTCGTGCTGTTGGAAAAATAGTCGTGCCAAATGACCCGCCCGGCCATTGGTGCGTCGTCTGCCATATAAACCACCCCAATTGGGTTAGGGGCGGGACTATCTCTGCACCGGCACCACCCGACATTGACCTCGATCAACCGGCCATGCACCCGAACTACTTAAGGGCAGGGCACAAATTTGACGGCGGTACTGCTCTCCGGTGCTTCCCGCGAAAACACACCTACCATGACCGCAAAGCGCATGGCCGCATATTTCTCATATTTCTGGTTATGGGTAGCGCTTACGGACTCCGGATCGTCATGAACGCTCATGACCACGCAGCTCACCTTGCCTTGCCGCAGCATGTCGCCTGTTGCCCCATCAAGGCCGTTCACGGCAGCTTTTTCGTCGGCCATGGTGGTCCAAGCCGCGCCATCCCGATCCACGACCCAAAGCCGAAGCGTCACGGGGTGGCCGTCAGGGTTTGTTACCTCCAGCGAGATAACTTCCTCAACCTCGCCCAGGGTGGAAAACATCGTGAAGAACAAGACAATCGGCGTTGCCAAGACCGCCGGCCATCCAATGATGTGGGGCAGCGCGCCGCGCCGCGGAAACGGCCGTAAGAACCATAGGCCGATAGCGAACGCTAAAACGGCCCCAAGTAAATTGCCGCCTTCGGGAAACGCATAAGGCCCCGGATGATGCAGCCTGATCGCGAACACCGCGATCCCCAATAGGATCAATACGATCCCGACCAATCGGCCAACGCCCCTGAAGAACCCTGCCATTGCCATATCCCCCTGCGACAGTTTCCATTTTGTGGGGGGAACGATGGACTAGAAAGCCCATGGCATCAAGTTTTGAGTGAAAGCCCCGCAAAATCGAACAATTTCGGGTCCGCCAGATGGGAGGGCCGCGCATGCATGAGCGCGCGAAACATCACTTGGCGGCGCCCTGGATGGGTCTTTTCCCACTCATCCAGCATCTTCTTCATGGCGTCTCTTTGAAGGCCGTCTTGCGACCCACAAAGATTGCACGGAATGATCGGAAATTGCATCGCATCGGAGAATTTCTGAATGTCATTCTCCGCACACAGAAGAAGGGGCCGCAGCACGAACAGATCGCCCTCATCATTCACCAGCTTCGGCGGCATGGACGCCAACCGCCCGCCGTGAAACAGATTCATCATGAAGGTCTCAAGGGCATCGTCCCGGTGATGGCCCAGAACCACAGCATCACACCCTTCCTCCCGTGCGATGCGGTAAAGGATGCCGCGGCGCAAGCGTGAACACAGGGCGCAATAGGTTTGGCTTTCCGGCACTTTTTCCGTGACGATGGAATAGGTGTCTTTGGACTCAATGCGAAACGGCACGCCGGTTTTTTCCAGGAACGCCGGCAGAACCTCTTTCGGAAAGCCGGGCTGGCCTTGGTCCAGATTGCAAGCCACGAGATCCACCGGCAGCAGGCCCTGCCATTTCATGTCCAGCAAAGTCGCCAATAAAGTGTAACTGTCCTTACCGCCGGACAGGCACACAAGCCAGCGCACCGGGCGGTTGTGGGCGTCCGCAGGCACCATGCCAAATTCGTCCACGGCTTGGCGCACATTCCGCAAAAGCCGTTTGCGCAGTTTCTTGAACGCCACCGAAGATGGCGCCCTCCGAAAGATCGGATGGGAGGGTTGAGCCAGATCATCGCCTTCCGGCGCTGTTTCTGTAGGCTGTGTTAAAATTTCACTCATCCATATGGACCTTATGCGCGTCCCGCTTAGATTTTCTGCTGGGTATCACAAAACAGGGAGAGACAAAAATGTTGATATTGCGGGGATTTCTCAACCTTGTCGGCGTTTTGTTCGCGGTTTTTGGCATCTACTCGATCACCTCGCCACTGATTATGACCAGCGGCTTGGGCCTTGATGCCAGCGGGCCCCATGCCTCGTTTGAACTGCGCGGCATATATGGCGGCGTCAGCTTAGGAGCTGCCGCGCTGTGCTTTCTCGGGAGTTTCAGGTTGCGCTATGCCCGCCCAGCGCTTTGGTTCTTGGTGGCCTATATGGGCGGTTACATTTTTGGACGCGCTTATGCAATTTTTGCTGATGGCCCGCCGGAGCCTTACTTTTGGTCGTTTATTGCCTTTGAAGTCTTGGTTCTCGCCGGAGCAGTTGCCATACTGATCAATCAGCGCGACCGCCTCATTGCGGGATAATCGCGAGAGCATCAAAAATCACCAATGCGGGAGAGGCATTCATGGCGACGATATTGGCGCATATCCAGGTAAAGCCGGGGTCGGAAAAGAAGTTCGAAGAAATCGCGCGGGCGCTTTACGACGGCACGCATACACATGAGAAGAATGTGAAGCGTTATGAATATTGGAAGGGCGCGGCGCCGGGCCTCTACTACACTTTGCTTTCTTTCGATGACTATCACGGGTTCCTGGAGCATCAGTCGAGCGATCACCATGAGACCGCGGCAGTGGGCCTTGGCGATGTCATTCAAGACCTTAAGCTTGAATGGGTGAACCCGCTTGAGGGCGCATCGCCGCTGTCCCAAACCGCCATGCAGGATCTGCCGGAAAACGCAAACGACATCGTCAAACGTTATTTCGAGACGATGCCGGCGGAAGTGCAGGATTGGTGGGCGGCCTAACCCGCCAGACCCTCTAAACCGCCTGGCCTTGAAGCTCGCTGAGGGGCCATCGTGCCCGTGGTGATGTATCGAACGAATCCGATTGGCCAAGAGCCAATCGTTCGATGCCGGCCCACGCGATCATCGCCGCGTTGTCCGTGCAAAGATGAAGCGGCGGTGCTACGAACCGAAACCCCTGCGCTGCGCAGAGCGTGGTGAGCCGTTGCCGAATGGCTGTGTTGGCCGCAACACCACCGGCAACCACTAGGGTTTTTTCGCCAGTGGCAGTTCTGCTCACAAAAAGATCCATCGCATTTCGGGTGCGGTCTTCGATCACATCGCATACAGCCGCCTGAAAAGAGGCAGCGATATCAGCCGCTTTCTGCTCGTCAGGTGAGGCGACAGCTTCAGCCGCGCGCGCGATCGCGGTCTTCAGCCCACTGAAGGAAAAGTCACAGCCTTCCCGGCCCACGAGTGGCCTCGGTAGATCCACCGCCTGCGGATCACCTTTTTCCGCAATGCGTTGCACAGCGGGCCCGCCCGGATAGCCAAGGCCCAACAGCTTGGCGGTCTTGTCGAACGCTTCCCCCACCGCATCGTCAATGGTCGTACCGAGGCGTGTATAGGCCTCTGGTCCGTCTACGGAGAGAAGCTGGCAGTGGCCGCCGGATACCAGAAGCAGAAGGTAGGGGAACGGCAGCTTCTCCGAAATGCGCGGCGATAGGGCGTGTCCTGCCAAATGATTGACCGCCAGAAAGGGCTTTTTGTGGCAATAGGCGATGGACTTGGCCGTCATCAAGCCCACCATTACACCGCCGATCAGGCCGGGTCCGGCCGTTCCCGCCACACCGTCCAAGTCTTCAAAGGAAAGGCCTGCCTCGTCCATCGCCTGTTTGACGATGCTGTCCAGGTGGTCGATGTGGGCGCGCGCAGCGATTTCCGGTACCACACCGCCATATTCTCTGTGCTCCTCTACCTGGCTCAGGACCACGTTCGATAGAATCTCCGGCACACTGTCAGGCGCGCCGCGGACCACTGCCGCCGCGGTTTCATCGCAGCTTGTTTCAATGCCGAGAACGGTGAGATCGGCGGGGGCCGCAGATGCTTTTGTCACCGGGGCAGCCGTCTTCTATGAAAATTAACCATGAGAGGCCATATATAGGTCCAGAACATCAATAAAAAGAAAGAAATGCCCGATGGGCACGGTACGTATTGGGACACGTGGGTCACCCTTAGCCCTGAAACAGGCTGAAACCGTTCTAGGCCGGCTTGCCGACGCGCGGCCTAACCTTTCAGACCGTTTAGAGATCGTCAAAATTCGGACCTCCGGCGACCGTATTCAAGACCGCTGCCTTGCGGAATCGGGCGGTAAAGGCCTGTTTACGAAAGAGATCGAGCGCGCCCTAATGGATGGCGAGATCGACATGGCGGTCCATTCCATGAAAGACGTGCCCACATTTTTGCCGGAAGGGTTGCGGTTGGCTGCCTTCTTGCCCCGTGAAGATGTGCGCGACATGTGGATCAGCACGAATGGTCAGGCGATCGATGACATGCCGAAAGGGTTTCGCTTGGGAAGCGCTTCTGTGCGCCGCCAGGCCCAGATCCGTGCGCGCCGCCCCGATCTGGAATTGGCGCTGCTGCGCGGCAATGTGGAAACCCGATTGCGGAAAGTGCAAGACGGTGATGTGGATGCAACCTTGCTCGCCTGTGCCGGCCTCAACCGTCTTGGGCTGACGGTCCCCAATGGCATCGTGATGGAAGTGGAAGACCTGCTACCGGCGGCGGCTCAAGGCATCGTGGGCATCGAGATCCGCGAAGACGATACGGACACGGCGTCCATACTCGCGGACATCAACGACGCAGCGGCAGAAACCGCTGTCCATGCGGAGCGGGCGTTTCTCGCCTGTTTGGACGGCAGTTGCCGGTCTCCAATCGCGGCATATGCTCAACCCGCCGGGAATGGGGCATTTGTTTTTCGGGGCGAGATCCTGTCAGAATCCGGCAATGATGTATTCCGGATCGAACGGGAAGGAAAAGCCGCGGACATGACACTAATTGCCACCGACGCCGCCGAGGCGCTGAAGGTTGAAGCAGGCGATACTTTCATGAAGGCGTTTCTCGCCGGGCCCCGGTAGTCCATGCGGGTGCTGATCACGCGGCCTGAACCGGATGGCAGCGTTCTTGCCGGCGAAATAGCGGCTCTCGGACACGATCCTTTACTGGCGCCTTTGATGCAGGTCGAATTCGACGATCACGCGGCCTGCGACCTTGCGGGCGTTCAGGCAATAGCTTTCACCAGTGCCAATGGCGTTCGCGCTTTTTGCAGGCAGTCACGGGACAGGCGCTTGCCGGTCTTCGCGGTAGGCGCTGCAACAGCGCAAGAAGCGGCAAAAGAAGGGTTTCCTGAGGCGTCTACCGCTGACGGTGATGTGGAAACCTTGGCAGCGCTCATTCAATCCAGTTTGGACCCTCAAAATGGGGCCATCTTCCATCCCTCCGGCGCTCATGTGGCTGGCGATTTGGCAGGGCGTCTCAGCACGGCGGGTTTTGCTGTCCGCTCTCAGAAAATGTACACAGCCGTCGAGAGGGCGGACTTGCCTGCGCCGGTGCGCGATGCCTTTGAGAGGCAGCGCTTGGACGTTGCTTTGTTTTTCTCGCCGCGCACCGCCTCAATTTTTGCCAAGCTTGTTGCTAAGTCCAACGACCAGTCCAGTCTGCGCCCGGTTGTGGCGCTGTGCATGTCACAAAATGTCGCGACGGCCATAAAGTCATTGCCGTTCGCGGAGGTTCATGTGTCTTCTGCGCCCACGAAAGAGGCAGTTTTGGCGGCCCTTGAGGAGCTTGCTTCTTAAGCTCATACCGCTCTAGGCTTCTCATACCCCGACGCGAACCGAATCACCGGAATGGAAATGCCGGATACCCCAGAGAAACCAGACTCGCCTGAAGAAGAGACGCCATCTAGCGGTGCGGATGGGCCGGACGACAGCTCACGCCAAGAGCAGCCCAAAACCGATTCCGAACAGGTCAAAAAAGATCCGCCGAAGAAAAGGCAGCCTAGAACACGAAAAAAGGCGCCCGCAAAGCTTGACGAGGCTGAGGCCGCATCTCAGGGAGAGCCTGGGGCTTCCGAAGTGACGGCTGAAGATAAGTCAATCAAGGACGGCACACCGCCTGACACTGAGCCAAAGGCGGAGGAGCCCAAATCCGCTGTGCCTGAGTCGGGCGATGCCAATGACAAAGAGCAAAAAACCGGACCGAAAGACAGTGGCGCGGAAGGACCGTCATCATCTGGCGCGGCGCCGGTCAAATCGTCAGGCCGGGGATGGATGGGCATCGCGGCGCTGGCTGTCTTGTTGATCGTCGGCGGCGCTGCCATTTGGACATATCCTTGGAATGGAACAGCGCCCATTGTGGATGACAATGCGGCCTTCAACGCAATCGGCAACAAACTCAACGAGCTTGAAGCGCGCGTGCAGAAGCTTGAAACCGCCGCGCCAACAGGGTCAGCGGATGCGTCGGATTTGACGCCATTACGCGAAAAGCTGGCGGCATTGGAAAGTCAGGTGGCGGATTTGGCCGCTGCCCCCGCGCCTGCGCCGGTTGATCCTGAAAGTGTTAGTCCTGATGGAAGCGAGACCGATGCACCGCCCACTCGTTTGGCTGCGGCGTTGGATCTGCTGGCGAGCCTTGAGGCCCGCATCGACCAGTTGGACACTGGCGACAGCGAAACCCTGCAGCAGCGCGTGCAGGCAATGGAATCGCTGATTGCGGAAACCGATGTGGCAGGCCGCCTCGACAGTTTGGAAAGTGACCTGTCCGGTGCCGCCAATCAGACTCAGCTTTCTTCTTTGGCGGGCCGCGTTGCCGCCTTGGAAACGGGCAATGATGCGGAAGTCATGCGCGCGGCAAGCCTTGCCATGGCAGTGTCGAACTTATCCCGCGCTGCGGCCGGGTCGGCGCCATTCAAGCAAGAACTTGCTGTGGTACGCGCCCTGGCGCCGGATCAATCTCAGTTGTCCGCCTTATCCGGTTATGCGGATACTGGGTTGCCGACCATTGCGGCGCTGCAGTCCGAATTTGCAGCCTTTGGGCGCGCTGCGATCCGCGCCGATCGCGTGGCGGGGGCCAGTGGCTGGTGGGAGTCTCTGCTGGCAAATCTAAGCTCGATCATCACGGTGCGGAATACCAACGAAACAGAGGGTGAAACAACATCGGCATTGATCAGCCGAATTGAAAATCATCTGGTAGACGGCAATTTGTTTGACGCGTTGAACACGGCAGACCAGCTCAGCCCTGCAGCCAAGGAAGCCATGGGACCGTGGCTCGAGAGGGCGCAGCCGCGCGGTGAATTGGAGGTCGCCATCGAAAATCTCAATGCCGATGTGCTGGCGGCTATTGCGGCCAATGGCTCTGGGGATTAAACGCTGACCATGTTTCGCGCTGTCGTCCTGTTTGGGTTTGTTATCGTTTTAGCAACCGCTGCTGCTTTTCTGGCGGATGTTCCCGGCACGGTTTTGGTCGCGACCGAGAGCCGGGAGTACGAACTTTCGATTGGCTACGCCGCCTTTATTACCCTTTTGTGTTTCTTCATCCTGTTCGTTTTGATCCGCCTAGTGACGATTACCATCAGCAGTCCGCGTAAGGTGCAGAACTTCATGGGCAAGCGCCGGCAAGAGCGGGGCTATACCGCCTTGTCCCGCGGCATGCTGGCCGTGGCCGCCGGCGACGCGGCGGAAGCCCAGCGTTATGCAAAGCGGGCGCAGTCTCTTTTGGACGACCCGCCTTTGACTCTTCTTCTTGCAGCGCAAGCGGCTCAATTGGGCGGAAAAGAAAAGGCGGCGGAAGGCTACTTCACCGCCATGCTCGAAAATCAGGACACAGAATTTTTGGGCGTGCGGGGGCTTTTTATGCAAGCGAGCCGTGAGGGGGATTTCGAGGCCGCGCTTGCCTATGCGGACCGCGCCTATGAGCTGCGTCCGAATACGCCATGGGTGGTGAATGCGCGGCTTGACCTGCAAACCCAGACCGGCCGTTGGGTTGAGGCTGCCGACACGCTGGGTCAGGCGCAGCGGCAACATTTGCTGACCGACGACGTGGAACGGCGGCGGCGCGGTGTATTACTCACGGCTCAAGGCCTGGACATTGCCGAAACACAGCCGGAAAAAGCGCTCGATAAGGCGATGGCGGCGCTGCGCCTCGTCCCGGGCCTGGTGCCGGCGGCTATTCTGGCTGGGCGTCTGTTGAAGGATGCCGGGCGTTTATGGAAGGCCGCGGGCGTTTTGGAAACGGCCTGGTCACAAACCCCGCATCCGGAGATTGCCCGTCTCTACCGTGATCTCAAGCCGGACGAAACGCCGGAACAGAGATGCCGCCGTATGCAGCTCTTGGCGGATATGAATCCGTCGCACCCCGAAAGCAGATTGCTGATGGCGGCGTTGCAGTTGGAATTGCGGGACTATGACCGTGCCCGCGAAACGCTTCAGGATGCGGCAAAGAATTTCCCCACGGCACGCGTGTGCACGCTGATGGCCGAGATTGAGCAGCAGGAAACAGGCGATCCCTTCCGCGCGCGGGAATGGCTGTCACGGGTTGCCCATGCGCCGCGTGATGCCGCCTGGATATGCGACAGCTGTCAGAATGCAGCGTCTGAATGGTCGCCGGTTTGTCCGTCCTGTCACGCCTTTGACTCCCTGGCATGGCGCAAGCCGGTTCAAGACATTCTGGAAACTATGCCGGCATCGGTGCCAGCCTTGGCCGGCACGTCAGAGGGTGCGGACGACGGGCCCTTGCCTGGCGCCGCGCCGGCTGATGAGCCGCGGTTGGTGCCCTCAGAACAGCCCCCATCTTCAGTCAAGAAAATGGGAACCCAAATGCGGGTGACGCGCAACAGAGCCGCCCGGTCCGTTCAAGTGGTGTCGGATCAAATCAGGAAAGATGTACAGCGAACGCGAGAGGGGCTGAGAAAGGCTGTTGCCATGCTGGCGCCCTCCTCCACGGCGAACGGACATGCGGACGATAAGCCCCGCAACGAAGAGCGTCGGGATGCGCCGATTGATCTTAAGGCCGTTGCGCCACCTGAACCCGAGATCTTCCAGAACCCGCCCGCCCCGGACGATCCGGGACCGGAAGGCGAAGTGTTTGAAGAACGCAAAGCGGGTCCCAGGGCCCCCAACATTTGACGTGCACTAAACGCTTGAGAGGGGCCTATCGCCAGGACTTGATTTGTCCCGCTCTACCGTTCTGCTATAGCTCCTCATCGTTGAGGCAAGGGTATCGCTGAGATCTACTCACCCTTCGAGACGGGCCAATCGGCCCTCCTCAGGGTGAGGTCTTAGGCAAAGTTTGATTTCCTCATCCTGAGGGCGAGCAAAGCGAGCGTCTCGAAGGAAGAGGAAATCCTCAAGATCCATATGCGACAGCCTTGTCGGCAGAAGGGGGCCAAGGGGTGATCAACAGACTTCGCAAGACGAACATAGGGGCGCGGTTCTGCGCTGTGGGGCCCGCATGACGGCCGGACCGCGCGGGGCTTACCGCGCCATGCTGGACGCTGGCGAGCTCAAGCCCGATGACGCCCAAGCGGATGCGATCGAAGCGCTACAGCGGCTTTATGGGGACTTGAAGTCTTACAATCCGAAAGCTGGCGGGTTTCTGTGGTTTCGGCGCAATGTGACGCCGCCATGCGGCCTTTACCTCCACGGGGGCGTCGGGCGCGGCAAATCCATGTTGATGGATTTGTTTTATGATAGTGTGCCGCTCAAGAAAAAGCGGCGCGCTCATTTCCACGAATTCATGCTCGAAACCCACGCGGCGATCCATGAATGGCGGCAATTATCGCCGCGTCAACGCCGCAAAAAAGTGGCGGGCCTCAATTACAAAGGTGCCAATGGCGATATGGATGATCCCATTCCGCCTGTTGCCGCACGCATTGCGCACGACGCAACGTTACTGTGCTTCGACGAGTTTCAAGTGCTGGACGTGACGGATGCCATGATCTTAGGCCGTCTGTTTACGGAGCTTTTTGGCCAGGGTGTGGTCCTCGTGGCGACGTCCAACCGTGTGCCGGACGATCTGTACAAGGGCGGACTAAACCGGCAGCTCTTTCTGCCATTTATTGATCTGCTAAAGGACCAACTGCAAATTCTCGAACTCAACGGACCTGAAGACTACCGGCTTGCACGCCTTAAAGGCGTTGAGATCTACCATCACCCTTTAGATGCGGCGGCGGGCACGGCAATGGACGCAGCCTGGAAACATCTGACGGATCATGCTCATGGCAATCCATGCTCGTTGATGGTACAGGGCCGCACGCTTCATGTTCCGCAGGCGGACAAAGGCGTTGCGCGGTTCGATTTTGATGATCTTTGCGCAAAACCACTAGGGGCCGCCGACTACCTCGCTATTGCCCATCACTTCCATACGGTGCTGATCGACGATATTCCCAAAATGGGTCCAGAACTCAGGAACGAGGCAAAGCGTTTTGTGACGCTGATCGATGCGCTTTACGAAAACAAGGTGAAACTAATCTGTTCCGCAGACGCGCCCGCTGAAGAGCTTTATCCCAAAGGGGATGGCGCGTTCGAATTTGAACGCACCGTGTCGCGCCTTATTGAAATGCAGTCAGAGGACTATATGGCCGCCGGTCACGCGGTCTAACAGGCTGGCAAAAAAATCATCGCTCTATCTGTCTATGGTTCGAGACGGCGCTATCGCGCCTCCTCACCATGAGGCTTCTATTAGACTTCCTCACCCTGAGGAGGGCCGACAGGCCCGTCTCGAAGGGCCAGATGATTTTCCCGGCAGCCTGCTACAGAATCGTTTTAGGGGCCGAGCTGAACCGATGGATTCGCCGGACCTACATCCCGATTGGTGTTGATGGTCTGTCCGCCGTTCAGCGCCGTGTCGATAATCACGCCCAGCAAACCTGTGTTGCCCGGATCGATAACGGTGGTGTCGGCAAGGGCTTCCGGCGCGATGGTTGCGCCTGCGGAAAGGGTCCGGTCATCGCCAAGCTCATCAAGTTGTTCCTTGGCAAGCTCGACGGTCGGCGCCAATCCGATTGCTGCTGTCTGGTCTTCCAAATCTTTTCCGGAGACTGCCAGCAGTTCGCTAATATCCACGATCTGATCGAATGGGTTCTGGCGCGGAATGGGCGGGCGGTAGGAATAGCGGGCACGCTTGCGGGCAAGTTCCGCGGGCGACAGGCCTTTCTGCGACAGAGCAGCCATATCGATTTCCGGAGCCAGGTCAGGCTCTACGGCCGCGACCGGGTCAGCCTTCGCTTTAGGTTTGGATTTCACGACTTCGTACTTTGTGTCGTTATCGAACACCGTCAGGAAAAACCCGGCGCTCACCACCGCACTCGAAACGCAAATACCAAGCGCAATCAACAAAACGCGCATATTCTTTACCCCGCCCAATGCACCCAATCTATTCTACGCAGCCGGATGCCACTTTGTGTGCAATCACCATACCATGATTTGCCGGACTTTGTTACGGCATCGGCCACTTTTGACGTGCGAAACCTCGAATTTCCGATCACTTTTACTCTGCATAAAATGGGTTCGCTTAGCTGGTTCAAGGAAACTGCCGTTTTTTATTTTTGTTAATGATTAATTCCTTAAGTATTCGAGTTAACTATACTTACAAAAAGTTCCTTTCATGTCCGTCAATTCTCTGTTTTTGGGTCCGATAAAGTCGCAGGGGCCTCTTCTTGCAGCGCTTAGGGATTCGAGGTAGTCAAGCGCCACAAATGGCTCTGTCCAATCGCCGGACACCCCAATCCAAACACTTTCATTTTCCGCACAGGAGGCCGTGGTGGCGCGAAACAAGATTGCACTTATTGGCGGAGGTCAAATCGGGGGCACGCTTGCCCATCTGGCTGGCCTCAAGGAACTCGGTGACGTGGTCATTTTCGACATTGTCGAAGGATTGCCACAGGGCAAGGCGTTGGACTTGGCCCAGTCTTCACCGGTAGACGGATTTGATTCTGATCTGCAGGGCACGCAGGACTACGCCGATATCAAAGGCGCTGATGTGGTGATCGTAACGGCCGGTGTGCCGCGCAAGCCCGGCATGAGCCGCGATGATCTTCTTGGCATCAATTTGAAAGTGATGAAAGCGGTGGGTGAGGGCATTGCTGCCCATGCCCCGGACGCATTCGTCATCTGTATCACCAACCCGCTCGACGCCATGGTGTGGGCGCTGCGCCAGTTCTCTGGCTTGCCGCACAACAAAGTGGTCGGCATGGCAGGCGTGCTGGACTCCGCCCGCTTCCGTCTGTTCCTCGCCCGTGAATTCAACGTCTCGATCGAAGACGTGACGGCTTTCGTGCTCGGCGGGCATGGCGACACGATGGTGCCGCTGCTGCGTTACTCAACCGTAGCCGGTATTCCCGTTCCGGATTTGGTCAAGATGGGGTGGAGCACACAGGAAACGCTCGACCAAATCGTACAACGTACCCGGGATGGCGGTGCAGAAATCGTCGGTCTGCTGAAGACGGGCTCCGCTTTCTATGCCCCGGCTACGTCAGCAATTGCGATGGCGGATAGCTATCTCAAAGACAAAAAGCGCCTTCTGCCTTGCGCAGCTCATTTGACGGGCCAATTCGGCATTGATGATCTTTATGTTGGCGTTCCGGCGATCATCGGGGCGGACGGCATCGAGCGTATCGCCGAAATCCAAATGACGGCGGACGAACAAGGCATGTTCGAGCACTCGGTCAATGCCGTGAAGGGGCTCGTCGAAGCCTGCAAAAAAATTGATCCAAGCCTCGGCTGATCTAATTTCCCTATAGCGTGCCGCGCGACCGCCGCAAACGGTTGCGCGCCGCCCTGCCGGTGCTATAAAGCCAAAATCAGAGTTAATAGAGTTAACAATGTCTTAATAGCTTTGGCTCATGAAGGTAGCGGGTGAGTCACGCTAAAGGGGTCTCATGAATATTCACGAATATCAGGCGAAGGCGGTCCTGAAAGAATTCGGGGTGCCGGTTGCACGCGGCATCCCCGCTTTCACCGTCGATGAAGCGGTTAAAGCGGCTGAAGAACTTGGCGGTCCGGTATGGGTTGTCAAAGCACAGATCCACGCAGGCGGCCGCGGTAAAGGCGGCGGCGTGAAGGTGGTCAAGTCTATCGACGAAGTACGCGCCGAAGCCGAACGAATGCTGGGCATGACATTGGTTACGCACCAGACGGGACCTCAAGGTAAAGAAGTTCATCGCATCTATGTGGAAGACGGTTCCGACATCGACCGCGAGCTCTATCTGTCCTGCTTGGTGGATCGCGCCACGTCGCGCATCGCCTTTATCGCCTCCACCGAAGGCGGCATGGACATTGAAGAGGTCGCCGAGAAGACACCGGAGAAAATCCTGACACTGACGATTGATCCGGCATCCGGCGTTCAGGCCTTTCATGGTCGGGCGATCGCCTTCGCCCTTGGCCTTAAAGGCGACCAAAATAAAGCCGGCGTCAAATTGATCAGCGCTCTCTACAAAGCATTTACCGAAACGGATGCAAGCCTGGTGGAAATCAACCCGCTGGTGGTTACTAAGGGCGGTGAAGTCATCTGCCTTGATGCCAAAATGAATTTCGACGACAACGCGCTGTACCGGCACAAGCAGATCGCCGATCTCCGCGATGAATCGGAAGAAGATCCGGCGGAAGTGGAGGCCGCGAAACACGACCTCAACTATGTGAAGCTCGATGGCACGATCGGCTGCATGGTGAATGGCGCGGGCCTTGCCATGGCGACCATGGACATCATCAAGCTTTGCGGCGCCGAACCCGCCAACTTCCTTGATGTGGGCGGTGGCGCCACCAAAGAGAAAGTCACCGAAGCGTTCAAGATCATTCTGTCGGACAAGAACGTCGAAGGCATTTTGGTCAACATCTTCGGCGGCATCATGCGCTGCGATGTGATCGCCGAGGGCGTTGTTGCGGCCGCGCGCGAAGTCAGCTTGCAAGTGCCGCTGGTTGTGCGCTTGGAAGGCACGAATGTGGATTTAGGCAAACAGATTATGAAAGATTCCGGCTTGCCGATTATTTCTGCCGATGATTTGGGCGATGCAGCCGAAAAAATTGTAGCCGCTGTGAAGGAGGCTGCGTAATGGCCGTTCTCGTCGACGAAAACACCAAAGTCATCTGCCAGGGCTTTACGGGTAATCAGGGTACGTTCCATTCGGAACAGGCCATCGCTTACGGCACCAAAATGGTTGGCGGTGTCAGCCCCGGTAAGGGCGGCAGCACGCATTTGGATTTGCCGGTCTTCGATACGGTGCGCGATGCGGTGGAAACCACCGGCGCCACAGCCTCGGCGATTTACGTGCCACCGCCATTTGCGGCCGATGCCATTCTCGAAGCCATCGATGCGGAAGTCGAATTGGCGGTCTGCATCACGGAAGGTATTCCGGTTCTGGACATGGTGCGGGTAAAACGCGCATTGCAAGGCTCCAAGACACGTCTTATTGGCCCGAACTGCCCAGGCGTGATTACACCGGGCGCGTGCAAGATCGGCATTATGCCGGGGCACATTCACCAGCGCGGCAGCGTGGGGATCGTATCCCGGTCGGGCACGCTGACCTATGAAGCGGTCGCTCAAACCACGGCGGTCGAACTTGGGCAAACCACGTGCATCGGCATCGGGGGCGACCCGGTGAACGGCACTAACTTCATTGATGCGTTGGACCTGTTCCTCGGCGACGATGAAACGCAATCCATCATCATGATCGGTGAAATCGGCGGATCCGCGGAAGAGGAAGCAGCCGAATTTCTCAAGCAGTCGAAAGTTAAAAAGCCGACCGTTGGCTTTATTGCCGGTGTGACGGCCCCTCCGGGCCGCCGTATGGGTCATGCGGGGGCGATCATCGCGGGCGGCAAGGGCACGGCATCCGATAAGATGGAAGCCATGCGCTCCGCAGGCATTACCGTTGCGGATTCACCTGCCGCTCTTGGCACAACACTGAAAAGTGTCCTGAATGGTTGATAATTGTGTAGCAAAGCACTTGTACGTTGGTGTGTGGGAATTAAGTGGTCTTCTAAGCGAAGATTAACCGCAGTTAGTTTGAGGGGGTGCGGGCACTCCCCGCATCCAACGATAGATGCGAAAAGAACAAGCCAATGAGGTTTTGGAACAAACCTCTTTCCTGTATGGCGCCAATGCGCCGTTCATTGAAGAGCTGTATGCCAAGTACCTCGAAAATCCGAACTCTGTTGATGCAAGCTGGCAATCGTTTTTCGGGGAGCTGAAAGACGAGCCCAAGGCCATCGAAAAAGATGTGCATGGGCCAAGCTGGGCGCCAGCGGAATTACCCGTCAAGCCCAATGGCGGCGACCTTGGGGCGTTGGCGGAGGCTTTTCCAAATCCGTCGGAACAAAAAGCGCTTCAGGGTAAAATCGCGGCGCGGATGCCCGCGGCATCCGACGAAGACGTTCGGCAAGCCACCATCGATTCCGTGCGCGCCATTATGATGATCCGCACCTACCGGGTCCGCGGCCATCTGGATGCGGATCTTGATCCGTTGAAGCTGGAAAAGAAAGAACTTCACCCGGAGCTGATGCCGGAAACCTACGGTTTCACGGAAGCGGATCTCGACCGGCCCATTTACATCGACTATGTCCTTGGTCTTGAGACGGCGACTGTCCGGGAAATTCTGGACATTCTGCGCCGCACCTATTGTTCCACCATTGGTGTGGAATTCATGCATATCTCCGACCCCGGACAAAAGTCCTGGATCCAGGAACGCATTGAGGGCCGCGACAAGGAAGTGTCGTTTACGCCCGAAGGCCGCAAAGCGATCCTGAACAAGTTGATCGAAGCGGAAGGCTTTGAAAAGTTTCTGCACGTCAAATTCACCGGCACTAAGCGGTTCGGTCTGGACGGTGGCGAGGCGGTTGTGCCCGCCATGGAACAGATCATCAAGCGGGGCGGCAATCTGGGCGTTAAGGAAATTATCCTCGGCATGCCTCACCGGGGCCGTCTGAATACGCTCGCAAACGTGATGTCCAAACCCTATCGGGTGATCTTCAACGAATTCCAGGGCGGGTCGGCGACACCGGAAGATTCGTCGAGTTCAGGCGACGTGAAGTACCATTTGGGGGCTTCTTCCGACCGCGAATTCGACGGCAACAATGTACACTTGTCGCTAACGGCCAATCCCTCTCACCTGGAAGCGGTGAACCCGGTCGTGCTGGGCAAGGCCCGCGCCAAACAAGATCAGTTCAAAGACAAAATGCGGACGGGAGTCTTGCCCGTGCTGCTGCACGGCGATGCTGCTTTTGCCGGTCAAGGGATTGTAGCCGAATGTTTCGGCCTATCGGGCCTCAAAGGCGCGCGGACCGGCGGCACCATCCATATCATTGTGAACAATCAGATTGGCTTCACCACCAGCCCGATCTATTCGCGGTCGTCGCCTTATCCGTCGGATGTGGCGAAGATGGTGGAAGCGCCGATCTTCCATGTGAACGGAGACGACCCGGAAGCGGTGGTGCACGCGGCCAAAGTGGCCACGGAATTCCGTCAGGAATTCCACAAGGACGTGGTCATCGATATGTTCTGCTACCGCCGGCACGGCCATAATGAAGGCGATGAACCGGCGTTCACCCAGCCGATCATGTACAAAAAGATCAAGGAGCATCCGACGACGCTCTCCCTTTACAGCCAGCGTTTGATCGACGAGGGGTTGGTGACTGTGGAAGAAGTCGAACAGATGAAGGCGGATTTTCATGCCCATCTGGATGCGGAACTCGACGTGGCGCCCACCTTCAAGCCCAACAAGGCCGATTGGCTCGATGGCCGTTGGTCAGCTTTCGGACAAGCCGAAGGGGACGATCGCCGTGGTGAAACCCCCGTGGAAATCGAGACGCTCAAGACTGTGGGCTCCGCACTGACCAAGCACCCGGAAGGCTTCAACGTGCATCGCACCGTGAGCCGGCTGCTGGCCAACCGCCAAAAGATGATCGATACCGGCGAAGGCATTGATTGGGCCATGGCCGAAGCACTTGCCTTCGGAAGTCTTTTGACAGAAGGTATCTCGGTGCGCTTGTCAGGGCAGGATTCCGGCCGTGGTACGTTCAGTCAGCGGCATTCCTATCTTGTGGATCAGGGAACCGCAGACCGCCATACCCCGCTCAACAATATCCAAGAAGGGCAGGCGGAATACGAGGTGGTTGATTCCATGCTCTCGGAGGCGGCCGTTCTGGGCTTTGAATATGGCTATGCCCTGGCGGAACCGCAGGCCCTGGTTCTCTGGGAAGCGCAGTTCGGCGATTTTGCCAATGGCGCGCAGGTCATCATCGATCAGTTTATCGCCAGCGGCGAGCGTAAATGGCTGCGCATGTGCGGACTCGTGATGTTGCTGCCCCATGGTTATGAAGGTCAGGGTCCGGAGCATTCCTCCGCGCGCCTTGAGCGTTATCTGCAGCTTTGCGCGGAAGACAATATGCAGGTGGCGAATTGTACGACCCCTGCGAACTACTTCCATGTGCTGCGCCGTCAGATCCACCGCAATTTCCGCAAACCTTTGATTCTAATGACGCCGAAATCGCTGCTGCGGCACAAGAAATGCGTGTCCAAGCTGGAAGAATTAGGGCCAGGATCGTCCTTCCATCGCGTGTTGTGGGATGACGCGGAAATGTACAAAGGCAGTTCGGTGGCTTTGAAGCCGGATAAGGATATCCGGCGGGTCATTCTGTGTTCCGGCAAGGTCTATTATGACCTTTTCGAGGAACGTGAGCGGCGCGGCATCGACAACATTCAAATTCTGCGGGTGGAACAGCTTTATCCGTTCCCGGCGCGCTCGCTCATTCATGAGATGCAGCGTTTCCGCGGGGCGGAATTTGTCTGGTGTCAGGAAGAACCGAAAAATATGGGCGCCTGGAGCTTTATGGAGCCGAACATTGAATGGGTCCTCAACCGGATCGAGGCCGATTACCGGCGCCCGGTCTATGCGGGCCGTGCGGCGACCGCGTCCACCGCGACGGGCCTTATGAGCCGCCACCAGAAAGAACTGAAAGCGTTTTTGAATGAGGCGCTTTCGACGTAATATGACGAACGACTGATCAGTATACCGGACATCGGCCGAAGCCCCCCTGCCCAAGCCATGTCTCAGCCGAGAAGGAATTAAGTGACATGGCCACTGACATTCAGGTGCCGACTTTGGGCGAATCCGTCACCGAAGCAACCGTTGCCCAATGGTTCAAAAAACCGGGCGAAGCCGTTGCCGTGGACGAACCGCTCTGCGAATTGGAAACGGATAAGGTGACCGTGGAAGTGCCGGCCCCCGCGGCGGGCGTCTTGTCGGAAATTTCCGTTGAGTCGGGCGAGACGGTGGAAGTCGGCACCATTCTCGGCGCCATCTCGGAAGGCAATGGTGCCGCGGCGGCACCGGCGGCTGCGCCCGCTCCCAAAGCGGAGCCCGCGCCCGCCCCTCAGGCCGCACCGGCGCCGGCAGCTAGGCCAGCTGCTGCGCCGGATCCTATGCCGGCTGCCGCGCGGGTGATCGAAAAGAACGAGCTTGATATCAGCGGCATTCAAGGGTCCGGCAAAGACGGGCGTATCACCAAAGGGGATGCCCTTGCCGCGCTGGAGACAAAAACCGAAGCGCCAGCTCCGGCGGCTAAACAGGCACCTGCGCCTGCGCCCGCCGCCCGCGAAGCGGAGCCACGGGAAGAGCGTGTGCCCATGTCGCGTCTGCGCCGGACCATTGCGACCCGCTTGAAGGAAGCACAGAACACAGCCGCCATGCTCACCACCTTTAACGAGGTGGACATGAAGCCGGTCATGGATCTGCGCAGTCAGTACAAAGACCAATTTGCCGAAAAGCATAATGTGAAGCTGGGCTTTATGGGGCTGTTCGTGAAAGCCTGTGTTGCCGCTCTTCGGGACATTCCGGCGGTCAATGGCGAAATTGACGGTACGGACGTAATCTACAAGAACTACTATCATATTGGTGTTGCGGTGGGCACGGAGAAAGGTCTTGTTGTCCCCGTCGTGCGTGATTGCGAGCAGAAATCGCTCGCGCAAATCGAGAAAGACATCAACGACTATGGCAGCCGCGCCCGCACCGGTGATCTGAAATTGGAGGAACTGCAAGGCGGCACGTTTACCGTTTCCAATGGTGGTGTATACGGATCGCTTATGTCCACGCCGATTTTGAATTCACCGCAATCGGGTATTTTGGGCATGCATAAGATTCAGCAGCGTCCCATGGTGGTGAATGGCGAAGTCGTTGTACGCCCGATGATGTATATCGCGCTTTCCTATGATCATCGCCTGGTGGATGGCCGCGAGGCGGTGACCTTCCTGGTGCGCGTGAAAGAGAATTTGGAAGGTCCGGAGCGTCTCCTCCTTGACCTTTAAAAAGGTCTGATGCACCTAGCCGGCCCACTCCCCCTCCCAACCACCCGGAGCAGGGTACCCTTGGGGTGGTTGGGAGGGGGAGTGGGCTGGCCAGGTATTCCAAAAAACGATGCGTTCGCAATGACAAAAACTGATAGAGGCTTTTCATGGCTGATACTTATGACGTCATTTTCATCGGCGGCGGGCCTGGCGGTTACAACGGCGCCATTCGTGCTGCGCAACTGGGCCTTAAAACGGCGTGCATTGAAAAACGGGGATCGCTAGGCGGTACGTGTCTGAATGTGGGCTGCATTCCGTCGAAGGCGTTGCTGCATGCTTCGGAGCTATACGAAGAAGCCTCCAATGGGATCGGCAAAATGGGCATCAAGGTGGACAATGTCTCCCTCGATTTGCCCGCCATGATGGCGCATAAAGCCAAATCCGTCGAACAACTCACCAAAGGCGTGGAGTTTCTGTTCAAGAAGAACGGTGTGGAATACATCCGTGGTGCCGGTGCCATAGCGGCCCCCGGCAAAGTAACAATCGACGGGCAAACCTTGGACGCCAAAAACATCGTGATTTCCACGGGCTCCGAAATTATGGGGCTGCCTGGCATCGATATTGATGAAGACAAAATCGTCTCGTCCACCGGTGCTTTGTCTTTGAAGGAAGTGCCCGGCCGGATGATTGTGGTCGGTGGCGGCTATATCGGCTTGGAAATGGGATCGGTTTGGCGCCGCCTGGGATCTGAGGTGCGCGTGGTCGAATTTCTCGATCGCATCACGCCGGGCCTGGACGGCGAAGTATCGAAGCAATTTGAGAAGATCCTCAAACGGCAAGGCATCAAGTTTAGCCTGGGTAAGAAAGTCACCGGTGTTACCCGTGCCAATGGCGCATTGGGCGTGACGATAGAAGACGCCGCCGGTGGTAACTCGGAGACTATCGAAACCGATGTGGTGCTTGTGTCGATCGGGCGCCGTCCGTATACGGATGGGCTGGGCCTCGATACGGTGGGCGTGCAGCTCGACAATAAGGGCCGGGTTGTCACCGATGATCATTACAAGACCAATGTGGATGGTATCTACGCCATCGGCGATGTGACCGACGGGCCGATGCTGGCACACAAAGCGGAAGATGAAGGCGTTGCCGTGTCCGAATTGATCGCGGGCGAACCGGGCCATGTGAATTACGACGTCATCCCGGCGGTGGTCTACACCTATCCGGAAGTGGCCACCGTCGGCAAAACCGAAGAAGAACTGAAAGCGGCGGGCATTGAGTATAAGGTGGGCAAATTTCCCTTCACGGCCAATGCACGCGCAAAAGTGAACAACACCACCGAAGGCTTTGTGAAAGTTCTGGCGGATGCCAAGACCGACAAAGTCTATGGTGTTCACATGATCGGCCCGGAAGTGGGCAATATGATCGCCGAAGCGGCGCTCGCCATGGAATTCGGCGCTTGTTCGGAAGACATTGCCCGCACCTGTCATGCGCACCCCACCTTGACAGAAGCAGTGCGTCAGGCTGCCATGGGCGTCGAAGGCTGGACCATGCAAATGTAACTCGCCCTGAAGGGGTTGGGGGTATGTTTTTCTTCCGCTCATTCCTGCGAACGCAGGAATCTTGGCCGGTTTGCAATGAGATCCCGGTTCGCGAAGACGCGACCGGGATGAGCGGACTGGAGAAAGCACGTTGGTCTCGATGGTTTCTGTAAGGGGGTCTGATGCGCAGAGTGCTCCTCTTTCTAACCGTGTTCCTCATCGGGTTCGGGGCCGTCACCCTGATCGGTATGTGGCGTCTGGGCGATGTGGGCACAGGGCCGGTCGCCACCGGTGAGGCGCCTGATGGACCCGCCCGTGAAGTCGCGTTTGTGGCCAATGCCGTCGGCGGCACCATCACGCTGATCGATTTGGACGCAATGGCCGTGATCGGCGAAATGTCCGTTCTGCCGGAAGGGGACCGGGTTGGCTTCTTTCGGGACCCCGTCCAATCTTTGATCGGGCAGCCCATCATGCAGCGCTCCGGCGGGCTTAACTTCGCGCAAGATACGGATCTGTCGCCGGATGGGCGCGTTCTCTATGTGGCGCGCGGACATTTGGGCGATGTGGCCGCCTTTGACATAGCGACCGGCGACCTCATGTGGCGGCGGCGCATCGCGGGTTTCCGGGCGGATCACATGACATTGTCAAAGGATGGACGGTTTTTGTTCGTGTCCGCCATGACCGGCAAGAAAGTCGAAGTGTTCGACACGGCCACGGCGGAACGGGTTGGTGCCTTCGCAACGGGGTCATTCCCCCATGACAATCACGTCTCTCATGACGGCAAGCGCATCTACAATGCAAGCCTTGGTAATATGATTACGGATGAGCCGGAGCGTGGCGAGGCGGACGACGCTTACCTAATCACAGTGGCGGATAGCGAGACGTTGGAGGTGCTCGATGCACATGTTTTCGAGCGCGGTATTCGGCCGTTTTCTGTGACGGCAGACGAGAGCAGGCTGTTCGCGCAACTCTCCAACACGCACGACGTGATCGAATACGACCTCAAGGGGCGCAAGATCGTGCGCCGTCTCAGCCTGCCCGTACAGGACGGTGTGACGGAAGACGATTGGGATTTTGAAGCGCCCCATCATGGGCTGGCCATGACCGAAGATGAAACCACGCTGTGCATTGCGGGGCGGGCGTCGGATTATACGGCGCTCGTGGCCACCGGGGATCTGAGCTTGATCAAAACCATCCCGGCGGGCGATGCGCCCAGCTGGTCGTCCTCCAGTGCTGGTGATCGGTACTGCGTGGTGGCGAACACGCGTAGCGACGATGTTTCCATCGTGTCCTACGAAACCCAAACTGAAGTGGTGCGTCTGCCTGCGGGGCGTGGCCCCAAACACGTGACCATCGGGCATGTGCCGGAAGATGTGCTGGCTGGCCTTATAGGGCGTTAATGCGGCCCCAAGCCGGGGACCGAACTTTGGCGCGATTGTTCAATACACCGGTAACGGTAGCAGCCAAACTCTCCCGAATAGTGAGGGAGAAATTGCCATGCCTACAACCGAAGACACGAAAGTGCTGTTCGACGGCCGCGACCTGAGAGGCGCCGCCACCCTGTTGTTCTTGTTTGTGGCCCTCTCTCTGACGGCTTATGCCGGCCTCACGGTGACGTTCGGCTTTCCCGATATTCTGCGTGCCTCGGCAGACGACATACTGGCAGCGTTTGAGGCGCGCAGAACCGAAATACGGGGGTTCTACTACCTATTTGCGATCGCCCATCTGATCTTCGCGGCGGCTGTCATCGTGCTGGCGCGCGCGTTGCGCGTCGCGGATGGTTCGTGGCTTGCCGTGGCGACGGCGGGTGGTGTGCTCTATGGGCTCGCTCAAACCATGGGCTTTCTGCGTTGGCCTATTCTGGTTCCCGTCTTTGCCGACTATCTTGGTCAAGACGGCCTCACCCCGGATGCGAGAGAGACCGGCCTCCTTATGCTGGACGCCTTCCATCATTATGCCGGCAATGCCATTGGTGAAAATCTCAGTTTCTGGGGGTTTGCCGTCTGGCTCACCGGTGTGGGCATGACATTGCGGCGGCCGGTGATGGGCCGTCCGACCGCAGGACTCTTCTGGATGGGCGCGGGTTTCCTGGTATTTATCTATACGTTCGAACAACTTGGCGGCCCCTTTGCGGTTCTCGGCCCGGTCCTCTTAATCAGCCATGGGCTGGCTTACGGTCTGATCCTGCTGCTTGCCTGGACTTGCCTGAAAACATCGGATCGGGCTCGGCAGTTGGCACCGGCAGGCGCCCTCGTCACTGTCGCCGTCGTTCTATTCTGCGGTGGCATCGTCGTTCCGGGCATGCTGAACTGAACGGATGGGAGACAAAGCCCGCCACCTTGGTGAGACTGGATTCTTCACCAGCGCGCCGCTGGTGGCACTACTGATCCGGCACCTGCGCGCTGTCGATCCGGGCCTTTTGCCGTCCGAGTTACGGGAGCCTGATGCGCTCGCGGCGGCCACTTGGGATGCCAATGAGAAACGGCGCTTGCTCGAACACGCCTACGCGCAAGGAGGGGCATTGCCCTTGCTGGAAGTCGGATCTTTCGATGATAAAGCTCTTTTCCTGCCGGCCCTTGAGGTCTTAATCCGCTCCCGGTCGACAGCCGTGCTGGCGGATAAGTGGATGCGTCTAGAGCGGTATCACCACGCAACGCACCGCACACGGATTGGCAATGCGGGAAAAAGCGCCTGGACTTGCACGCGCTATGTTCAGTCAGGCGATAAGGCCACGCCTGTGGAGAATCTATTCATCTGTGGGCTGATGGCCGGACTTTTGCGGCGCTACGGTTGCCGGAACATAATCATTGAAATGAAGGGGCTGCGCCATGTCTTGGGAGCTGGTGCCGGCAGAAACCGCTCTCCTTCCGGAGCGGCCGACCGATGGCGTATCCAATGGACGCTTTCCCAGGAAACATATGCAAACGATGAGGCGCCTTCAACAGAGAGACCAGCGCCGGAGCCGATTATGGGAAGGGTCGACCGATTGCTTCGGCAAGATTTGGGTGAGGTTTGGCGCCTCGAAGACGCGGCCCGCCATGTGGGGTGCTCCGCTCGCAGCTTGCAGCGGGAAATCAAGGCCGCAGGCCATACCTTCTCAAGCCTGGTTCGCGGCGCGCGTTCCCAGGAAGCGTGTCGCCTTCTAATTGACGGCGATATGTCCTTGTCGGATATCGGCTATTGGTGCGGTTATGCGGATCAGGCCCATTTTCAGCGCGACTTTAAGCGCGCCATCAATATGACGCCCAAAGACTATCGCCAGTTTGCACAAGACTAGCAAAACTCATCCTTCCGCACGCGGATGGGCCTTGTCGTAGACCTCCAGCAACGCGGCGGTATCCACTTCCGTATAGCGTTGAGTTGTGCTGAGGCTGGCGTGTCCTAACAATTCCTGTATGCCGCGCAGATCGCCGCCATTGCCAAGCAAGTGGGTGGCGAAGGAATGGCGCAAGGCGTGAGGCGTGGCCGCATCCGGCAGATCGAGGGCCGAGCGCAATCGCTCCATCAGCTTCTGAACGGCGCGGGCGCCCAGGCGTTTGCCCCGGACACCGATGAAAAGCGGGCTGTCCTCCGTCAAGGGCATCGGCCGCAGATCCAGATATCGGTTTACCGCTGTGCGGATAGGCGCGATGACCGGCACCAGCCGTTCCTTGTTCCCCTTTCCCATGATGCGCAAAGGGCCTTCCGCCGGCCAATCCTTGCCATCAAGATTGAGCGCTTCCGAAACGCGCAAGCCCGCCCCATACAGCAAGGTCAGCACGGCCATATCGCGCGCCGATACCCACGCTTCTTGTGTGTTCATGGGCGCCGCATCAGTGAGCGCGGCGGCGTCGTCAACGGCCAAAGGTTTCGGCACAGAGTGTGGCAGCTTGGGGGAGCGTACGCTGTGAATGGCGGCGTTTTCCGCCAGGTCTTGCCGCTCCAGATAGCGGAAAAAGGTGCGTACGGACGACAACAGGCGGGCGACGGTTTTCGCGGACACATCATCCCGGCGCCGCCACGCGAGGAAGGCGCGGAAGTCCGCAAGGGTCAAGGCGGAGAGGTCCGTGAGCGATGGGCTCTTTCCCAAATGTCCGCCCAGGAACTCGAAGAACTTTTCCAAATCCCGCTCATAGGCCGCCACCGTATGGGCGCTCATGCGCCGCTGCTTTGCCAAATGGTCAAGCCAGGGGGCGAGGTGGTCTTCGGCGCTTGTTTTCGTACTTTTCCGGGCCATACACCGCCAGTTTTGTGATTCGTTCTTTCGATTATATGTCACCCTCCCCTAGCCCCTCCCATCAAGGGAGGGGAAACAGGTGCAGGGATGCTGGAGCGGTATTCCTCCCCCCTTGATGGGGGGAGGTTAGGAGGGGGGTGAAATAGGGCCTATTCGACAGTTCGCCCCCACATTTGCTATCCCTGGGGAATGGATTTTGACCCCAAAGCCCTGTCCGATTTTGTCGATCTGCCCTTCGACGAGGTGATCGATGTGCGCTCGCCATCGGAATTCGCAGAAGATCATTTGCCGGGGGCCGTCAATCTGCCGGTACTGGACGATGACGAGCGTGCCCATGTGGGGACAATTTATGTGCAGGAGAGCAAGTTCAAAGCCCGTAAGATCGGCGCGGCCCTTGTGGCCGAAAACGCTGCGCGCCACCTGAAAGGTCATCTGGCGGATAAGCCGGGCGGCTATCGGCCCTTGGTTTATTGCTGGCGCGGCGGCCAGCGCTCGGGATCTTTCGCGACGATCCTGAAGCAAGTGGGCTGGCCGGTGGAGGTGCTTGCTGGCGGCTACCGCACGTACCGCCGGATGGTTGTTGAGGTGACGCATAAGACACCGCTCCCCGCATCATTGGTCATCTTGGAAGGCAATACGGGCACGGCGAAGACCGAAATCCTCAACCGCGCCGCCGCGCTGGGCGTTCAGGTGATTGATCTGGAAGCGGCCGCCAATCATCGCGGCTCCCTCTTCGGTGCTCAGGCGACGGAGCAGCCATCACAGAAGATGTTTGAAGGCCGGGTGGGCCTGGCCATGGCCGGGCTCGACCCGTTGCGGCCGGTGGTCGTCGAATCCGAATCGAACAAGATCGGTCAGCGTTCGATTCCGCCGTCTCTATGGGCGGCCATGCGGGAAGCACCGCGCATCCGCCTAGAAGCGCCCCTTGCCGCCCGCGCGAAATATCTGGTGACGGCCTATCGCGACATCGCCGGGAACAAGAAATTGCTGATCGAGGTGATCAACCGCCTGCGCCCCTATCAAGCAGGTGAGGTGATCGAAGAGTGGTTGAAGCTCGCGGAAGCGGGACAGTTCAAAAGACTCGCTACCGACCTCATGGCCCGCCATTACGACAGCCGCTACGCCAAGCACCGTTCACGGATGAATGTGAGTGTGGTGGAAACGATTGATGTAGAGGATTTAGGCGGGGCGAGTTTGGATATGGCAGCGCAACGCCTTGCTCAATTTGTCAGTACAAACCCAGACCTCATAAGAGAAGCCGAAAACTTAGTCCAAGCCTGACGTCCACTGGATCCCCGGCTTCGCTGCGCGCCGCCGAGGATGACGGGAGGAGTGTTTGGTGGGCGAATACCACTAACCTCAGACGTTATCCTCGCGCGTTAGCGCGGGGATCCAGTGGCTGTTATTTAATTAACTCTCTCACTTCTTGTAATGACGATATAGTGACCCTCAGCAGCAGCTATTAAGGGGAAGGCTATGCGAAATGTGGTTTGTGCGGTGGCAATGGCCTTGTTGTCCGGATTGCCCGCGATTGCGAACGAAGAAGAACCGATCCCGACCTATGATGAACGTGTTGCAGACGGTGTCGATAGGTTCGCAAAGAATCGAGCAGAGAAGCTTGATCCAAACGACATTCCCTACTTCCTGACTGAGGGCTGGGTGCTCAATCAAGTCGTCGTCAATCCCTCCACGATCATAGGCTGGGTTTCAATCCATTTAGACCACATGAGGAGACAGGGCGGCTCCCTTATTCATCAAGCCGGGCGCGAGCTTCATATTCAGCATTTTGGAAGTACCTATCGACCGGCCTCAAAAGGCCCCGTGTTTGGTCTCGGTATGGTCGAAGTTGTCACATCGTCCCGAGACAGCCGGACAGTTGAAAAACGCCAGCATATTGTTCGAATGGTTCGAGCTCCCAGCCCTCCAGACGAGCCGGAAGCCAGCGGGGATCGCCGGGGGGATTACGTTTTGAACTTGTTCTATGAGTTGAGGAAGCAAAACCCGGACTTACCCCTTATTGAAATCGTTAGAGAGATTCCATTTGAGCGGTTGGAAACGAAACTTGAAAACTGTGAGCCAGCACAAAATACACTTGAGAAGTTTTGGGACCTAACGTTTGCGCCGGTAAAGGAGGCTGATGTGAGTCGATATACCGGACAGGTTGACGTGACGTACAGTGCGGCTGCCGAGCGCAGCACTTATTCCGGTAAACCATTTGGAACAGGCACGCCTGTCGATTGGGCCGTTGAGTTTGTGGACGCCTTGGAGCCGTGCTGGAAACGTGTCGAGGGCGATTTCAGTGTCGATTTAGACTAGTGAGGTTCGAGGTTGATCGCTCAATCGTTGGATCCCCGGCCTCGCTGCGCTAAAGCACTGCCGTCATCCTCGCGCGTTAGCGCGGGGATCCAGGGGCCTAACGGTTGAGGTCATCGTAAAGGTCGCGCCACTGAGGGTTCTCTTGTTCGATCAGCTCGATCTTCTTGGTGCGGCCGAATTTCTTGAGCACTTTCTCGCGGCGGATTGCATTGTCGATCGTGTCGTGAATTTCTATATGGACGAGTGTTTTCACGCCATACCGTTTCGTGAAGCCGGGCACCAAACCGGTTTTGTGTTCATGGGCGCGACGTGCGATGTCGTTGGTGACGCCGATGTAGAGCGTACCGTTCTTCCGGCTTGCCATGATGTAGGTGTAGTAGGGCACGGAGAGAGCTTAGCACCTCGCTGCCCGATCTCCCCACATCCAATTGATGCAAGATCGTTGGATCCCCGGCCTCGCTACGCGCTGCCGAGGATGACGGGAAGAGTGTTTGGGGGCGGCGGGTGCCAAAAACCTCAGACGTCATCCTCGCGCGTTAGCGCGGGGATCCAGGAGCGAAGAGTTAGGCGATAACCGCGGGAGGTGAGTCTCACTCCTTCGGCATTTCGATTTGGGCGGATTACGTCAACTTCACATGGCTTCTTCTTTTGGGTCTTCCCAGTGCGTGAGGATATCCTTGAGGTTTTTCGCAGGCTCCGGCATCCCATTGAAGACAACATTGTCAAAGGCCGTATAGAGGGCCGCCAGTTTGTCGTCACCGGACGCGTTTTCATCGTCGAAAACTGCGTGAAGCGTATCTCTTGGCCTGTGATACAGATTTAGCTCGGGTCTTCCGCCCACCGATTTAGAGCTTGCTACTTTTGGCGGCGCATATTGCTGGTAAATCATGTCTGCCAGGCGGCTCTTCATGCCTTCGTTCACCTCTTGGCCGGCCAGGGCAAGAACCTCTTCTTTCGAAACGCCGCCCTGGTTAACATAGTCCTCACCATAAGGGTGGAGCGCTTTTTCCAGTTGTTGAGCTGTTTGCTCGTCAACATAGTCTTGCCGCATTGCGCGCTCGACGAGTCCCAATGCCAGACCGGTGCCGAAGGTTTCCTCGTTCATCCGCGCCGGATAGGTGGTGCGGACGTTACAGTTCCAGAACTTATCTTTGAGCATGACGTGCGTGTGTTTGTGCATGAACGCCTTGAAGCGATTTGTTTGGTCTCGCTTTGATAGGTTGTCTTCGCAGACCGCTTCCGCATCGTGAAGAGCGCGGGTGTGTTCGAAGCTGCCGCGATCGATATCAAACTTGGCCTCGAACTGCGGTGGCTCGAGAAATTCAAACTCGCCGTTTCCCTGCTTTAAGTCTTCTTTCTTCAATCCTATTGTCAGCCGGCTGGTGCATCGGTTGTAAAATGGATCGAGTGAACGCGGCGCAGTCCCCGGCAGGTTTATGGAAGCCAATCTCTTATTGTCATCGAATGTTAGGGTGAAATCACCCTTTTCGTCCTTTTCGATTTTGATTTCCGAGCTATTGCTCGCGTCTTCACTTAAGAAACCGAATGACGACTGACCGTCATCACGTTCTACGCAGTTTTGAAACTCGGCCATCATCGGCTGCATGATCCCTTGATGAGCGTACTGGGAGAGGTATGTGGCGACGGTCAAGTCATTATCGCAAAACTCTAAGAGCGCGTCGCCGGCGTCCCAATCTTGCAAGCCGTTGTTGCCGGCATCTTTCTGCTTTTCGATTTCCTTCAAGTTTATTGATTTGCCGTCATGGATGAGATTGATGGGCAGGCGGGCGGCATCCCATAAGAAGAACCGGGAGACATTCGCATGGCCGTCGCGATGGTCGATCGTGCTTGCCCGGTAAGACTCGGTATTGAGACCCTGAATGTGCCTTTCAAACTCGCCACGTGCCGGATGCTCCTCATCGATGCGTGCCGAGATACCGCCTCTAACCTGCTGTAAGAAAGCGTCGCGTTTTTCTTCTACGTCCGTGGGGCGGGCGGGCCGCGTGACACCCCGTTCCATATCCGAGAAGTTCGCAGCCTTGGCCAGTTCCTTTAGATTGTTGACCAGATGTTTGTCCCTCTTGGCATTGTTTAGGCCCATAAAGTGCTCAATCGTATCAAGCCTTTCGTTCAGGGTTGTGCACTTCGCATAGCGCGCCTCGAACTGTTTCGCCTGATCATTATCAATTCGGATTGCGCCGAAGTAGGTTTCTTTCATACGATCCGCAAGCTGAACTTTCTCGTCATAGCTCATATACTTGCCGACCTTCTCGTCGGTAATCGCATCCGGCACCTCATCCGAGACTACGGTCTCTGGAGATAAAGCTTGATTGATGCGCCACCGGTCCTCTTGCGTCAGTTTGTAAAATGGGTCTTGGAGGCGCCGCATCGTCTGCAACATCATGTGACCGCCGAGCCGAAAGCGTGTATACGGTTCTTGAATGTGGTCCCCGTGTAAATCCTCTGTTGACCAGAGCTGCTCGCTGCCGATCACATGGGTAAAGTCTCTCAAGAACTGATCTACTTTCTCGGGTGACGAGTGTTCCAGAGCCCGCGCCCCCAGCACGAAATCCAACGTGTTCTTGCCGCAGGCTTCGACGAGATTGTCTTTCACTCTTTTTACGGCGTGGGCCCTTTTACCAGTCAGAACACTAGAAATGACCGCTTGCCTGATTTTCAGGCGGTCGCTCTCATCACCGATCCTTTCAAGCGATAACAAAGCGTCCCATTCCTCTGAAGCAAAATCGGATAAATTCTCGATTTCGTCCTGGCCTATGTGCATACCGCTATTTCGCAGATTATCAATCGCCTGATCGAAGTGCCTGTTTTGCTCGTCTATGTTGGCTTGCGCGGCTTGGATCTCTCGATCAAGGTTTCTGTTGTACCGGTAGGCGCGGTAAGCGCCCCCGCAGAAACCCAAAATGCCGCCGACAACCCCGCCGCCGATGGCACCCACGGCAAACCCGGGAAGCGACCCAATTTCTACCGTGGCGGCCGCACCAGCGGCGGCCAAGGCACCGCCGACGACGACGGCGCCCGTTGCGGCGCCGGCCACCGCGTTTTTCCAAACGCTTTTGCGTTGGCTTTCGAGTTTGTCTATCTCAGTGGTTCGGTTTTTAAGATTGGGCGGGGCAATCGACGCTTGGTCGCCGACGGGCTGGTCTGAATGGCCTAGACTGCCGTTCCGGGAGCCGGCACCGGTCATTTGCTTTGCACCAAAACCAGATATCTGGCTTCCACCCAAGCGAAAGGAAGACGGCAAGGGCGTATCCATTGTGTCATCATTTTCGCTGACTGAGACGGAGAAAGAGTGTCCGTAGGCGGAGAAAGATCCGCTCCTTCTGGAGATATTTTGCGATGTATCCAACTCATCGTTCGGCTGAATGCGTCGTTTTGTGGTCACATTGTAGTTGTGTGTATCTGTCATAATGACTGCTCCGTCATTGGACCATCTCTATACAAATCAATTTATTGCGCTCTAAGGCTTACCTGCGGGTGAGGGCTTTGGCGGCTTCAGGATCAATGTGTTCGCTGCTAGTCAAGTCAAAATCCTGGCGGGCGAGTTGCACGCTCGCGGGAACAGCCGCCTCAAGCAATGCGGTTAGCGTTTGCTCCAAAGATTGTTTATTTAACTTTGCCGCCGGTATGCACGTATAGCCCCAGACGGTTTGACCGTTGGCATCGAGCCCGACCGTCATCCGGTTGCGGGTCCAGCATGCGGAAGCGAGGTGCATCAGAAATTTCGGGGCGGCAAGACCCTCCGCCGGTATGCTGCCAAGACCGGCATGAAGCCATAAGACTTCAACGGGATCTGCGCTGAACGCGAAGGTGACGGGCACGTCGCCGAAGTCCAATGTCAGGCGGCCGTCTGCGTTGGGCCGGATACCGTCCAGTCCCATATCAGCGCAAAATTCGCTGACGATACTTGCGGCCAAATCAAAGCGCGACATATATGAACTCCCAATCGTGTGTGACCTCAGGCCAGCCTGCGGTCGGGTACTGCGGTTTCGGCCCGTGTCTCATCTGTTTTGTCTTTCTCATCACTGAAGGTCTCTATCTGGCCGTGCCAATAGCGGACCAGGTCGATAAACTCCGCCATCTGACGGTCAAGGGTTTGCACATCCAAAGAAGGCAATGGGATGAGGCACATCAGCATCGGAATGGCTGAGTCTTGCGCCAGCGCGAATGTGCCGCCATTTGTCTGCGGCCAAGACATATTGGCCTTCAACAAACTGCGCAGCACAGCTTCATTGTCCGTTGCTTCGGGGGGCATGGGGGCTGCCACCATCAGGCTTGGGCGCATGCCTTGGTGAAGCAGCGATACCACGAGGCCGTCTTCCAAGGTAATGCACGCCTGCCCCGTTTCATCGAGCCGCAAATCCGGCACCCCGATATGGGCGCCGAAATCGGCCACAAGGCGCGCCACATCATTGCGGCTAGGGGCTGCCCCTGCGATCTGGTGAATGGTGCTCTCGAAGTCCTCGAATGCTGTTTGTTCCGGAATCCCGCTCATCTTGTCCTCCTCGTATCGGAGGATGATGGCTGAAAGCGGTGAAAGCAGAGGAAAAAAACGTATCACCAGAGTCTCACGCACACAGGGGTGATCAGGCGATCGCGGCCCTATCATGCGGATCTAGGGTGACGTCAGTATTTTGGATTGCCTTTAAGCTACGCTGTCCCCGTCACCCTCGACCGGGGGGACTCACGGAAAGTGCCGCACGGTGCGGCTCAACTCGAGTCACTATCATTGCAGAGGTTTCGTTGGATCCCCGGCGTTGCTGCGCTCCGCCGAGGATGACGGGAAGAGTGTTTGGGGGTGAGTACCAATAATCTCAGACGTCATCCTCGACCCCCCGTGTCTGGCCCCCGGCCAGCACGAGGATAAACTCCGGGTCGGGGATCCAGGGCGAAGTGTGAGGCGATAATCGCAGGAGGTGAGTCTCACCCTTCGGGCAAATCCAACCACGCGCGTAGGCAGCGCTCCAGAGCACGGGCGAGGAAGTCGAGCAATTCCGTGCCGTGGTCCGGGCAGAACATGTCCGGGTCGAGGCTCGCCATGGCCAGCATGGCGCCGGGCGCTTCAGTGGCAATGTTGAGGCGCACCAAGGCTTCCGAGCGCAGCCCGTGATCTTCAAAACCGTAAAGCTCCGGCATGCGCAGCTCAGCGCTTTGCAGCAGGGCGGGCTCGTCCGAACCGATCAGCATGTCGGTCATGCCGATGGGCAGCATCACGATGTCTTCGAGGCCTGCATCGGTCGGCACCTCGTCGCTCGCCACTTCCACGCAGAGGCGCACCGCGTCCACATCCAAACACGCGCCCATTTCATGGGTGATAATGTGAATGAGGTGCGCGAAGGATTGCGCCTCCAGGAACCGCAGCACGGCCACATGCACGCGTTCCTGCGCGTTCATATTGCCGCGCGCCGTGCGCAGCAGATCGGTCTGATCCGTCCGCGCCAGCGCCAGTTCGGCTTGCAGCTTCTTCACCAGATGAGACTGGAAACTCACCACATTGTCATCGTCGTCGATGCCCGGCAGCAGCAGGGCCATCAATTCGGGGTCGTCCTGGACAGCGTCCGCATTGTCGCGCAGATAGGATTTGACCTCTTCTGCGGTCAACGGAATATGCCGTCTTTGAGCTGATGATGTGTTTCCTGGGAAGTACGCCACGATACTCTTACGCCTCACATTTACTTAGATTGATTGGCCCGTCTTTTCCCAATCCTTGAGGAAGGCGGCCAATCCTTTATCCGTCAACGGATGATTGGCCAAGGTTCTCAAAACATTGGGGGGCAGGGTTGCGACATCGGCCCCTAACAAGGCCGCATCGCGTACGTGAATGGGATGACGCACCGAGGCCACGAGAATTTGCGTGGTCAGCGCATCGTAATGGTCGTAGATGGTCTTGATTTCTTCGATCAGAGCCATCCCGTCATGGGTGATGTCGTCCAGCCGTCCAACGAAGGGCGAAATGAACGCGGCCCCCGCTTTGGCGGCCAGAAGCGCCTGATTGGGTGAAAAGCACAAGGTGACATTCACCAGCGTGCCCTGGTCCGCCAGCGCCCGGCAGGTTTTGAGCCCGTCCCAGGTCAGCGGCACCTTGATGGTGATGTTTTTGGCAACGGCCACCAGGTTTTTTGCTTCCGCCATCATGGCGTCATGCTCGGTGGCGGCCACTTCCGCACTCACCGGACCTGAGACAACGCTGCAGATTTCCTCTAAAACTTCAAAAAAATTGCGGCCCGATTTCGCGACCAAAGAGGGGTTTGTTGTGACCCCGTCCACCATACCGGTTGCGGCGAGATCCCGAATCTCATCAATGTCGGCCGTGTCGACAAAGAACTTCATGTGACGCCTTATCTTTCTATAAATTAGGAGACCATGGCAGACCAAGCCGCCATACCCCCCTTGTTGGAGGAAGAAGAACCAAAATCTCGTGTGAAGGTTTTGATCCCGCTTCCCCTTGTAGGACCATACGACTATGCGGTTCAAGCGGAGTTAACGCTGGAAACGGGGGATTACGTTTCCGTGCCTCTTGGTAACCGAACCGTCAATGGGGTGGTGTGGGAAGCAGCGCCGGAGGACGAGAATGGCGCAATCGCTGAGGGCAAAGTTAAAGACGTCTTGATGCGCTTGCCCGTGCCGGGCATGCCGGAAGAACTGCGCAAGTTCATCGACTGGGTGTCACACTACACTTGTTACCCGTTGGGCGCTGTTTTGCGGCTCGCCATGCGTGGCCCAAACACCTATGCAACGCCGAAAGCGCGCGTTGCGTTTGAGCCCACAGGGCAGGAAGCGCCCCGTATGACGCCCGCGCGCACCCGTGTGCTGGAAACGCTCAAAGAAACGCCCCCCTTGATGATGCGCGATCTTTCCACCATGGCCGGTGTCTCCACCAGTGTGGTGCATGGTTTGGTGAAAGCGGGCGCCTTGCGCGAAATAGAGCTGCCGGGGGATCTGCCTTACCGGAAACCGGAACCGTCCTTCGCCCCCCCGGACCTGACGGAACAGCAACAGCCCATCGCGTCAGCGTTCCGCGACGCGGTTAAGGCCCAAGAATTTGCCCCCAGCCTGCTCGATGGCGTGACGGGATCAGGCAAAACGGAGGTCTATTTCGAAGCGGTGGCGCAAGCGATCGAACAGGGGCGGCAAGCCTTGATCCTGCTGCCGGAGATCGCGCTTACCGTTCAGTTTTTGGAAAGGTTTGAAAAGCGCTTCGGCTGCAAGCCCGCCCAATGGCATTCGGATGTGAAGCCCAATGAGCGCCGCCGTGCTTGGCGCGCCGTGGCCCATGGCGAGGTGGATGTGGTGGTGGGCGCGCGCTCGGCGCTGTTTCTGCCGTTTCCGCGTCTTGGGCTCATCATCGTGGACGAAGAACATGACGGCTCGTTCAAACAAGAAGACGGGGTTATCTACGGTGCGCGCGACATGGCCGTGGTGCGTGCGCAGATTGCAAAGGTGCCCATCATCCTGTCCTCGGCAACGCCGTCCCTTGAAACGGTTGCCAATGCGCAAATCGGGCGATATGAGCATTTCGAATTGCCGGTCCGGCATGGCAGCGCCGAGCTGCCAGAGGTGAAGCTCATCGATTTGCGGGAAGACCCGCCGGAGCGCCAATCCTGGTTGTCGCCCACGCTGACCGGGGCGTTGATCCAAGCCTTCAGCGCGGGCGAACAGGCGCTTTTGTTCCTGAACCGAAGGGGCTATGCGCCCCTCACTTTGTGCCGTACCTGCGGGCATCGCATTCATTGTCCCCATTGTACCGCTTGGCTGGTTCAGCATCGCTTCCGGCAAAAGCTCATGTGTCACCATTGCGGATATGAACAGCCCCAGCCGAAAAACTGTCCTGAATGCGGTGCAGAAGACTCGCTGGCGCCGTGCGGCCCCGGGGTGGAACGTATTGCTGAAGAAGTGGCCGAAAAATTTCCGGAGCAAACGATCGAGATCCTGTCCAGTGACCGCATTTGGGGACCGGCGGCGCTACAGGAGATCTTGGGCCGCATGCAATCGGGCGAGATAGATTTGTTGATCGGTACACAGATCGTTGCCAAGGGGCATCATTTTCCAGGCCTCACGGTGGTGGGCGTGATCGATGCAGATTTGGGGCTGGAAGGGGGCGACCCGCGTGCGTCCGAACGCACATTCCAGCTTTTGGCCCAGGTGGCGGGCCGTGCGGGGCGTGCCGAAAAGCCCGGCACGGTCTATGTTCAGACACGCCAGCCGGATCATCCCGTGTTGCAGGCCCTCGCGCGGGGGGACCGCGAAGGGTTCATCGCCAATGAATTGCGCATGCGGGAATATGCTGGCCTTCCGCCCCATGGGCGCTTGGTGGCGGTGATTGTCAGCGGGCCGGACCGGCCGGCCGTCGACGAGCTGGCAACCCATCTCGCGCGCATGGCGCCACGCGGAAAGGATGTGATGGTACTGGGCCCGGCGGAAGCACCCATTGCCCTCCTGCGCGGGCGCCACCGCATGCGCCTTTTGGTCAAAGCGGGGCGCAACGTGAATGTTCAGGCCTTCATGGCCCAGTGGCTTGAGGCGGTTAAGCCGAAGGGGGCCACCCGGATCACGATTGATGTGGATCCGTATAGCTTCTTTTGAGGGCAAGGGCGTGGAAAGGGCCGCTGGCCATGCAATTCACCAAACGATTGAGAGAACCCATAAAGCGCGGCGACGTCACCTGTACCATCCGTATCTGGCAACGGCCGCGCGTGAAAGTGGGCGGCCGATACAAAATGGATGGGGGGTTTGTTGTGGTCGACAGAATTGCTCAGATTTCCTTGAGCGACGTCACCCCGGCCCTGGCCGTGAGATCGGGGTTTGACGGTGTTGTCGATCTGTTGAAGACGGCAAAACATGGCTCGGGCGAGAATGTCTATTTAGTCGACTTTCATTACATTGAGGGCGATGCGTGACGGCCAGCCTGTGTTCTGAGGGATTGGCAAGCCGTCACCCCGTACTTATGTAAGGGCTCATTACCGAAGAGGGCCCCATGTCCGCCAACACGATTGAAGAAAACAAAAAGCGCGCCGTGTTTGACGGCCATGAAAGCCTTTGGCTCTTTGGCTATGGCTCGCTGATCTTCAAGGCGGACTTTCCGTTTCTGGAAACGAGGCCAGCGCAGATCTCCGGATGGGCACGGCGGTTTTGGCAAGGATCGCATGATCATCGCGGCACGCATGATGCGCCGGGCCGCGTTGCTACATTGATTGCCGACGATGCGTCCCTCTGTGATGGGCTTGCCTATCACATTACACCGGACGTTTTCGACCATTTGGATTACCGGGAAAAGAACGGGTATTTGCGTTTCACAACCACGCTGACATTTCGGGACCAACAACAAGCAGAGGGCTTGGTTTATATCGCGACCGAAGACAATACGGCTTTTCTAGGTCCAGCCTCCGAGCGCGAAATCGCCCAATATATTCAGCATAAAGAAGGCCCCAGCGGGCGGAATGCGGATTACCTGAAAGACCTTGCCCGGGCGTTACGCGCGCTGGAGGCCCATGACCCGCATGTGTTCGAAATTGAGGAGCACCTGTTGGCGTTGGAGCAAGAAGGGCAGTAGCAATTCCCGTGGAGCTTAGCATCCCAATCATCTCGTCATTACCGGGCAAGCCGTTCGAAGAACGGCGCAGTTCCGGTAATCCAGAGCGAAAAATAAAGGTGGCAAGCATTTAGGACAACTGCTCTGGATGCCAGGAACAAGCCCTGGCATGACGGAATGAAGGCAAATCCCTTGTGTGCTTTCACTCAATCTCGAAAATCGCGGCGTTTGCGCGGGCGGTGGAGTCGAGCACCAGGTTCTGATTCCGAAAGCCGGTCTCAAACAACATCTCAAGCGCCGCATACCCAAATTCGATAACGAGGCGGCTCTTGGCGAGAAGCTGCCGCTTGTTGCCTTTAACGCCCATGCCCGGAGCGCGCTCTGCCAATACCGTTGCCATTTCCTCATGGGATGTCAGCCGCACATGTTGCAGTTCGGGAATGGCGCGTAGAGACACCAGCAATGCATAGCCACCGCGAAACTTTTTTGTGACGTCGACTGTGCGCTCCAGCATCCTTTTCGACACCGCGAGGAAGGCGTCCCGCGTCAACGGGCCGTCCAGTTCCATCTCCAAAATGATGTCGTTCTGCCGGTCCATGAGCCGCGTCCCCAGCTCTTCCAGCAGCGCATGTTTGTTCGGAAAGTAGCGATAGAAGGCAGGCGGGGTCATGCCTGCTTTCTCCACCACGGCGTTCGACGTGAGGGCTTCGATACCGGACTCTTCCAACAGCGACTGCGCCGCCTCGATCAGTTTTTCGAATGTCGCCTGGGCGCGGGCTTGCTGGGGTTTTTGCTTTGCTTTCACGTCGGTCCTTAACGGGTGCTATTGACTTCACATAGAAATATAACAATAACTACCGAATAAGATAGTAAAAACTATTTATTGGGAGCAACAAAATGGCGTCCACCAGACGTTCCTTGTTGATTGGTGCCGGTGTGCTGGGGGCTGCCGCAACTGTTCCAGTGGTCCAGCATGTTCGGTGGGGCGGCAAAGACTTCGCCCGTGGCGATTATGAGGCCGGCTTGCCGGAGCCTCCGGAAGGCGAAGAAAGTTGGGCGAATTGGGCGGGTAATGAACGGGCCACGCCAAAGAATATGGTTTGGCCGGAGACGGAAGAAGAACTTGCGGACGTCATGCGCCAAACGACTGGCCGCATCCGGCCCGTGGGCAGCGGGCATTCGTTTTCTGGCGTCGCGCCGTCCGAAGGCACCATGGTGCATTTGGGTGGCATCGAAGGGTTGCGTTCGCTCGACCCGGTCACCGGTGAAGCCACATTCGGCGCGGGAACCTTGTTGTTCAATGCCGCGCAGGAATTGGATGCGCAAGGCCGGGCATTCGACAATCTTTCCGACATCGATGTGCAAACCCTGGCGGGCGCATTCGCGACAGGTACCCATGGCACCGGCGAAAACCTCACGGCCCTTCATGATTACATCACCGGGTTTCGGATGGTGACGGCGGACGGCGATATTCTAGACGTAAATGCAACCTCCAATCCGGATTTGTTCGCGGCGGGAAAAGTCTCGCTGGGGGCGTTGGGCATCATTACGGAATATCGATTGCGCACGGTGCCTGCCTTCAAATTGGAAAGGACAGTCCGTGTCGAACCGCGCGATGAATTCATTGAGAAGATTACCGATCTTGCTTCCAATCACCGGCACTTCGAATTCTTCTATTTTCCGGGGACAGGCCTTGTGGCGAGCATCGTCCATGATGTGACGGACGCGCCGGTCTCGGACCATACCGAAGCGGATGACGATGAAGTCTTGCAAGGCCTTCGTCAGTTACGGGACGAATTCGGCTGGGCCCCTTGGTTACGCCGCTGGATCGCTCAATCCCAGTTCCCGCATGGGGTTATCGAAAATCGGGTTGACCACTCTTCTGCTCTGCTGGCCACGGCCCGGCCAACCCAGTTCGTGGAAATGGAATATCACCTTCCCCTGGAAGAAGGACCGGCCATGGTCGAACATGTGATGACAATGCTTGATCAGCGCAGCTCGGTCTATTTCCCCATGGAATACCGGCATGTGGCGACGGACGACGCCTGGTTGAGCCCGTTTTCGGGCGGGCCGCGGGCGTCCATCGCCATTCACGCGTCGCCTGAAGAGCATTACGATTTCTTCTTTACTGAATTCGAACCCGAATATGTGGCGAAGGGTGGGCGGCCCCATTGGGGCAAGCTGCATTCACTTGATGCAAGTAATTTTAGGGGACTCTATCCGGATTTCGAGCGTTTTCTCGACTTGAGGAAAGAACTCGACCCCTCCGGCAAATTTCTGAACCCCCATCTTGCCAAACTGTTTGGGGAGGCCTTCGATGTCTAGGCTTTCGCGCCGCCATGTGATTGCGGGCGGTGCCGGTTTGGCTGGCTTGGCCGTTTTGGCGAACCGTCCCGGAGACAAAAGCGGTCCGCGCGATGGCTATTTCATCAGCCTACAGAATGCCCTGAGCGACGCGGGCATTGCGATCCCCACGCTGGTTATCGATCGGGACAGGTTGAATGCCAATATCGATACGCTGATGGGCCATTTGCCGCCGGGCATGGGGTATCGGATTGTGGCGAAGTCCCTGCCGTCTCTGGACCTGATCGCTCACATTCGTGAACGGTCCAGCACGGACAGGCTCATGACATTCAATCAACCGATGCTGAATTCGTTGAGTGCCCAAATGCCTGATGCGGACCAGCTTCTCGGCAAGCCGCTTCCCGTTGCAGCTGCCCGGGCTTATTTCGACCAGCTGGCGGGCGGAAACGCGCAAGCGGCCGACAAGGTGCAATGGCTGATCGACACGCCGGAAAGGCTTTCTCAGTACACAGACCTCGCACACGCGGTAGGGCGCCCCTTGCGTGTGAATTTCGAGCTTGATGTGGGGCTTCATCGTGGGGGCTTCATGGCAGGCGCTGATCTTCTCGAGGCGCTAAAGGCCGTCAAAGACAATCCTATGTTGAGCTTCGCGGGCTTCATGGGATATGAACCGCATTTGCCAAGCCTGCCGTCGGCGTTCGGCTGGCGGGAAGCCGCGAAACGGCGCGCTTGGGAGGCCTATACCGGTGCGCTTCAACAAGCAGCTGAGGTGTTCGGCGCGGCAAACGTTGCCCGGCTCACCCGCAATACGGCGGGCAGTCCCACCTATCGGCTTTACGAGGATACGTCGATCGGCAATGAGATCTCCGCCGGGTCGTGCCTGGTGAAGCCCACCCATTTCGATACGGATCTTTTGGCCCCCCATCAGCCTGCCAGCTTTATAGCGACGCCCGTGATTAAATCCGTGACGCAGACCCGTCTACCGGAGTTGGAGTTTGTGTCGGGCATCAGACGCATCTGGGACCCAAACGAAACGCGCACGGTCTTCATCTATGGGGGCCATTGGCTCGCCGATCCGGTCGATCCGCCGGGCCTGAGCTACAACAGTATTTTTGGCCGTTCCTCCAATCAGGAAATGCTGAATGGCGGATCGGAGCTTGCGCTTAAGCCGGACGAATTCGTCTTCTTCCGTCCCCAGCAAAGCGAAGCCGTGTTTATGCAGTTCGGCGACATTGCGGTCTATGAAGGCGGTGCAATCGTTGACCGCTGGCCGGTGTTCGATGCGTCGGCTTAGTTAGTTTGCCTGGCCACCCGCTCCCCCTCCCAACCACCCAGAGGGTACCCTTATCGGGTGGTTGGGAGGGGGAGCGGGTGGCTTGGACCTAATTCAACAAGCTACTCCCCACCCAACGCTTCATAGATCTTTGTGCCCGCGCGGCCAGTGGGTTCCCATCCCAGTTTTTCTTCTGCCTTACGAATGGCCGCTTGAGATTTGGAACCGATCTTGCCGTCCGGCGCGCCGATGTCGTAGCCCTCTGCGATGAGCAGTTCCTGAAGCTTGTAGCGCTTCGCTCGGCTCAGTCCCAAATCATCCGTGGGCCAGGGCGAATGAAAGGCCGGATATCCCGCCATGCGGTCCGCCAAATGCGAAATCGCCAGCGCGTAAGATTCCGCGCGGTTATAGGTCCAAATGGCGTCGAAGTTTTTAAAGGTCAGAAAGGCGGGGCCTTCCTTACCGGCAGGAAGCAGAAGGCCGGCATAGCCCTTGCCCTTCAGTTTTGATCCATCCCAACGCGTGACCCCGCGTTCGTTCCAGGTTTTCAAAGATGCTTTGTTTTTACGCCCTGTCGGTCCCGCATAGTTCTTCGGCAATTTTACTTCGATGAGCCAGCTTTCGCCTGGCTGCCAGCCGTTTTCGCGCAAATAGTTCGCCGTGGACCCCAGCGCGTCCGGCACGTTGTCGACCAGGTCGCGTTTACCGTCGCCATCGAAATCGACCGCGAAATGTTCATACGTGGTCGGAATAAACTGGGTTTGACCGAAGGCGCCCGCCCAGGAACCATAGAGTTTTTCAAGTTGCAGGTCCCCGCGTTCCACCAATTGCAAAGCAGCGATCAGTTGCTTTTGCCAGAAGTCGGCGCGGCGGCCTTTCTTGCAGACCAAAGTGGTCAACGCATGGGGCAGGAAGTTGCGGCCCGTGGCGCGCCCATAATCCGTTTCGACGCCCCACACGGCGGCGACCACATAGCGGTCCACCCCATAGCGGGCTTCGACCGCTTTAAGCGTGGCGTCATGCTCCGCCATTTTCGCCTTGCCGTCTTCGATCCGCTGTTCGTCCACAAGGAAACCGAGATAATCCCAGATGTGGAATTTCGTTTCCGGTTGCACTTCCGACAATTTGAGAACGCGTTCGGCAGGCTCTTTCACATCTTTCAGGGCCGTTTCGGTGATCGAAGGGCTGATGCCCGCGGCCGTGGCAGCTTGTTTTATGCCCGCCAAGCAGGACAGGAATTTTTCACTGCGTTCTTCCGCCAGCACCGAACCGGCCGTCATGCAAAGGAGGGCTGTTCCCAGTGCTGCAAGCCCACGCCGTCGAAAATTCATAATCATCCCTTCTCATTCCCCGCTCTTTCCCACAAGTCTTGTTCGTCTAGCGAAGCTTTGTGACAACACTTCGGCGAACCATGCGCTGAACCTTACCTGATTTGCTTAATCTTTTTCGAAGTTCAGCCGGTAGCGCCCTAATTTGCGGGTTTTGGCGGGTTGAGAAGATGCTCATCGCCACAACTCAAAAAAGCAAAGTAGATTAACAACACGTGTTAGTTTTCAATTGAATGATTGTTAACGCCCGTCTGCGATCGTTTTGTGTTGGGGACGAAAGATATGCAGCTCGGGCGGTTTTTCTGGCCAGTCGTAGATAGCGATGATTTCATCGGTGGCGCGCGCCGTCGCCTTCTCTCATTCGTTTGCCTCGCCATCGGCATCGCCGGTACCGTGGCCGGCACCACGGCTTTCTCAACGAATGCGTCGGTGGGACTCATTCCGGCGATCTTGGCGATTCTCGTCCCGTTCAGCTTCATCTTCATTCCGGCCTTGGTGGCGCGGCTCGGGCGCCTCAGGCTCATCTCAGGGATCGTCATTGCGGCGCTGTTCTGTCACCTCATCTATATCACCATCGCGAAACACGGGGCACAGTCGGAAAGCTACACCTATTTGGTGGCAGTCCCGATTCTCGCGGCGCTCCTTGTGGATCATCGGGCAGGGCCTGCGGCGGCGATTTTGACCTTAGCCGCATTCTACGTTCTGACACCGGTCTATGTGCCGGAATGGAGTGCGTTGGCCCTGTCGATCTTGTCGACAGCCCTGGCGGGCGCCGCCAGCGTGTTTCAGCGCGAAATGGAAAAGACCACCGCACAATTGGAGGCGGCCCGCCAACAGGCCGTTGCCGGCAGCAAGGCAAAGAGTGATTTCCTCGCCAATATGAGCCACGAGATCCGCACGCCGCTTAATGGCGTGATCGGTATGACGGGCGTCTTGCTGCGCAAGGATCTCAATGAAAAACAAGAGCGCATCGCGCGCACCATTGAATCGTCCGCACAAGTTCTAAACCGTCTGCTTAATGACATTCTGGATTATTCGAAGGTAGAGGCAGGCGGACTGACGCTGGAGGTGAACCCCTTCGACTTACGGAAAGCGGTCGATGAATCGCTGGCATTGATGCAGTCCAAAGCGGAAGAGAAGTCGATCTATTTGAAACTGGTATTCGCCCCAGAGGCAGCGCACGAATTTAATGGGGATGTGGTGCGCGTGAAGCAGATACTGATCAATCTCATCTCCAATGCGATCAAGTTCACCGAAAAAGGTGGCGTAACCGTCCGTATACGCATGGGGGATGTGGACGCAGATAACGAGACACCCATTCTTATTGAGGTGGAGGATACGGGCATTGGCTTCGATGAAGATGCGGCGAAGCGCATTTTCCACCGGTTCCAGCAGGCTGAGGTCTCCACCACGCGCCGCTTCGGGGGCACCGGGCTTGGGCTTTCGATTTGCAAGGCATTGTCGCGCGCCATGGGCGGGTCGATTTCGGCGACGTCCGCGCCGAATGAGGGCAGCACATTCTCGGTCACCCTGCCGCTGCCACGTGCTGGGGTGCCGGCATCGCAAGAGCTCTCCTTCGATGCGGATGGGCCGGGTGACTGCATGCAGGACACACCAGACCAGACGATCCGTGTTCTCTTGGCGGAAGACCACAAAGTGAATCAGCAGATCGTCCAGCTGCTCCTGGAAAATGGCGGGTTTGACCTCACGGTCGTGAACAATGGCAAGGAAGCCGTTGACGCTTTCAAGGGCCAGCCATTCGATCTTGTCTTGATGGACATGCAGATGCCGATCATGGATGGACTGGAAGCCACCCGGGAAATTCGTGCGCTCGAAACGGCCCATGAAAAACCTCCGGCAGCGATCGCCATGCTCACCGCCAATGCGATGGCGGAGCACAAAGAAAAGGCGGCCGAAGCGGGCGTTGACCACTACATCTCAAAGCCCATCACTCCTCACGGCTTGGTCCACGGCATTCGCGAGACCTTGTCAAAAACCGCCGCCGTCTAGCCTCCTTGTCCCTACGTCCGCCTCGAGAATTTTCCGGCGGCAGCTGTCATTCTTGCGGCGTTTTCCCGCCGTGGCTAAAGTTCAGTCAGGAAATGCAGGAACAAAAGCGAAAAAGAGAAGAGACGAATGGGGATGGCAGTTTCAATTGACCCCGCGACGGGCCTGAAGAAATTCAATACGCGGGCGGCCAAAGCCAGCGAGAACATTACCGGCAAGGGCTACACCGTTCTGTCGGACGAGAAGCTGAAGACCCTGCCGCCGGAACCGGCGGGTGCTGTCTTCAACGCGGCCGAGCAGGCGAAATATCGGGCCTTCAAGGAAGAACGGGCGGGCTCTGCCGATTACATTCCCATGGAAGGGCAGTTCCGGAAATATCTGGAAGATGTTTATTCCGCCCCGCCGATCGCCCGCGATGCATTGACAGATGAATGCGAAATTCTCTGCGTGGGCGCGGGCTTCGCCGGGCTGCTTCTCTGGCACAAGCTGCGCGAGGCAGGCTTTGAAGATGTGCGTTTCTGCGAAAAAGGCGGCGATGTGGGCGGCACCTGGTATTGGAACCGCTATCCGGGCATCGCCTGCGATGTGGAAAGCTACAGCTATTTTCCGCTCTTGGAAGAGATGGGCTACATCCCATCCATGAAGTTCGCCAGCGGTTTCGAGATCATGGAATATTGTCAGAACATGGCCGAGAAATTCGGCTTCTATGACAAGTGCCTGTTCCACACCACGGTGGAAAAAACCGAATGGGACGAAGAGACCGGCCGCTGGACCGTGCACACGGACCGGGGCGATGCCATGAAGGCGCGCTATGTGGTGCTGGCGAACGGCATCCTCACCACGCCGAAACTTGCGCGCATTGACGGCATGGAGACCTATCAGGGCGAGACCTTCCACACGTCGCGCTGGCGCTACGACATTGACCTCACCGGCAAGACCGTCGGCATTATCGGCACGGGCGCCACCGCCGTGCAGGTCATTCCGGAAATCGCCAAAGTGGTGAAAGAGCTTTACGTCTTTCAGCGTACTCCATCGTCCGTGGACGTACGGGATCAGCGCGAGACCACCCAAGAAGAACGCGACACATGGGCGCAAGAAGATGGCTGGGCGCGGGCCCGCCGCGCGCGCTTTGCCAAAATCGCTGAAGGCCGCACGGCCATCAAAGCCAATGACGATTACCTCGCCGGCAAGGTGGCGGATTACAAGGTGCGCAAGGAACACAAAACAAAACTGTCCCCGGAAGAAATGGTGCAAAAAACCCTCAACACCAATTTCCGGATCATGGAACAAATCCGCGCCCGGGTGGACGCCATTGTGGAAGACCCGAAAACGGCGGAAGCGCTCAAGCCCTATTACCCCTATGGCTGCAAGCGCCCGACCTTCCATGACGAATATCTGCCCACCTTCAACCTGCCTCATGTGCATTTGGTGGATACGGCGCCGCGCGGCGTGAAGAAAATCAACGAACGCGGTGTGGTGCATGAGGGAACGGAATACCCCCTAGATGTGCTGATCTATGCCACCGGCTTCGACTGGATGGCCACGGCGTCGTTCAACATGATCAAAGGCCGCAACTGCCGAAGCTTAAGCGAGAAGTGGCAGTCCGAAGGCACCAAGACGTTCTTGGGTGTGCACAGCAACGGCTTCCCCAACATGTTTATCATCACCGGCCCGCAAGGGGGCGGCGGCAGTTTCAATTTCACCGATGCCATCGTGCAGCATACGGAATATGTGGTGTGGCTGTTGCAGACCATGCGCGATGAAGGTCACGCCATCGTGGACGTGAAGAAAGAACCGGAAGACGACTACGCAGAACACTGCGCGAAGGCGGATACCATCACAAGGCCCTTGCGCGACTGCATTACCTATTACAATGGCCATGGCGAAGCGGAACCCGGCAGCCTGGCTTACTATGGCGGCGGCCAGTGGCACAAACGGCGCATCGCGGCTCAAGCCGATAGGGAGCCCTATATATTTGAGAAGGCGCCTTAGTCTTCCGTCTGTCACCCCCCTCCCTTGATGGGGTGAGCCTGAGCGAACGCTAGGGGAGGGTGATAATGCGCATCAAAGCTTGGACAACTCCCCCGCATACTCGTCCAATGCCTGCTGGCCCACCGGCGTGAGGGCATAGATGCCCACGGCCTCCCGTTCGAACCAGCCATAATGATCGTCGGACATAATGCGGCGGGCGTTCTCCACCTCTGTTGCTTTCGCCACCTCGGACGCTTTGGTGGGGCCGTTCTTTGCAAGCAGCTTCAGGCAGCGCAACGCGTCCTGCCGATACGCTGTGATGATGCCCCGCCCGGACCCATTCTTGCCCGTGCCGCCTTCATTGGGGTCGCCTACGCGGCGCGCGAATTCCTTCAGTAGGCGTTCTTTCTTGGGCTTGGACTTTCGGGGGCGATAGGGCGCCGGGTCCAGATGGATCTCGGTAAACCCATCTTTCATCCGTACCGTAATCAACCCCAGTCCCAACCGGCGGCATAGTTTTGTATTGTTGACCAGCGCTTTATACGCCACGGCGCCGGCTTGCCGGGGCACGGCCACATACACCGTATCGCTGATGGATTGACGTTCCACTGCCTGGTGCAGAAGGGCCAGCGAAAACCCTGTTTTTAACTCGACGATGACGGGCTCTTCCGCGCCACGCACGCCCACCACATCCGCATCGCCTACCTCTCCCTTCACCTCATACCTCTGGCTTTCCAGCAAGGCTTTAACGGGCGGGTAGAGGTCTGTCTCGCGGATGGGTTTCGACATGAGCCGACCATAGCCGATTCGCTGCGTAGATTTGCTGGCCTAGCCGGCCCATTCCCCCTCGCGGCCCATAATCCAAAAAACACATACGCGGTCAGCAGTTATGAATCCGCCCGAGATGCGCTAACCTTAGGAAAAAGGGGAGCATAATGGATTGGAACGCCATTGCCGCCATCGGCAGCTTCGTCAGCGCAGCGGCCATGCTGGTTACACTCGTTTTTTTCGCCGCCCAGTTGCGGCAGGCAACAAAGGCCCAGCGTGAGGCCAACGCCTTGGCGTCGGCGGCAGCGGTCGATCAAGTATTCGAACAGTTTACGGGGTGGCGGCGTTTGGTGGCGTCAGATGCGGAACTCGCGCGTATTTGGCTTGCAGGCCGCGAAGGGGATTTGTCCGACCCGGTGGAAATAAGGCGCTTCGAATTGCTGGCCATCGACTATATGTTGGCGTTCGCCAATTGGGCGCTCCGGGGTCAGGCCGTAGGTCAACAGCAAATGTCCGATATCGCGATCAATGAGCTCGCCTCCATGCTCAACCGATACAAAGGTCTGCGCGACGTGTGGCGCACTTCCGCATCCGACACATTGGAAGGTGCGTTCCGTGACCTGGTCAATGCAAAACTAAACGACAAGTGAGGACACAATGCCGATCTATGAACGCGATGGGGCGAAGATACATTACGAAGTCACCGGCGACGGGCCCGCCGTGCTTTTGATTGCCCCGGGGGGCATGCGATCCGCCATTTCGTTTTGGGAGCAAACGCCCTGGAACCCGATCGAGCAATTGTCCTGCAAATTCAAAGTCGTCGCCATGGACCAACGCAATGCGGGCGCCTCCACGGCGCCCGTAACGGCGGATGATGGATGGCATACCTACACGGCGGACCAGCTGGGCCTGATGGACCATCTGGGGATCGATAAGTTCCATGCCGCCGGCATGTGCATCGGCGGGCCTTATTGCTGCGGATTGATCGAGGCGGCGCCCGGCCGCGTTCTCTCCGCCACGTTGTTCCAGACCATCGGGCGGGACGATAACAACCAAGCGTTTTACGACATGTATGACGGCTGGGCGGAGCCGTTAATGGAAAGCCACGGCGAAGCTAGTGAGGCCGACTGGGCAACGTTCCGCGAAAACATGTATGGCGGTGACAAGGTGCTCTTCAATGTGGACGAAAGTTTCCTGCGCAACTGCCAAACGCCGCTGCTGGTGCTGTTGGGCAATGACCTCTACCACCCGGAATCAAGCTCGCGTCTGGTGGCCGACCTGGCGCCCAACGCGACCCTGATCGAAGAGTGGAAAGAGGGCGCTGCCAAGGAAACAGCCATGACTGCGTTCGAAGGGTTTTTGGAAAAGCATTCCGGATAAAGAACAGGGCGCCCACCTTGTTCCGTTTTCGTCATCCCCCGGCGCGCGTAAGCAAGTCCGGGGGATCCAGGCTGACCATCGGCTTGTTGTTGAGCCAATAGATTACCCGGATGCGCAGGCTTTTCGCCTGCTTACCGTGTAATGACGATTTTTCCTATTTTTAATTTCCACTCGCTGGTCAGCTTGCGTCAGCTTTGGCGGTGAGATCAGAGATGGTTCCGCAACCTCATTGGCAAGATGACTTGACAGTAGATGCCCGCCTGTCGGCGGGCATGACGATTGTGTGGAGCGCCACCGTCGCCGGTCTGGGTTACAAACACAGACCGCATGTTCAACGGATGTTGCTTAAATGAATGTGGGGAAGGGGTTATAAACCCCTTCCCACCGGGGTGAATTTCTGTGTTACGCTGATTTTTGTATCGACATCAGATGTTCTTTAGATACTTGACTAGCAGATGTACCTGGGTTGAGGGGTTTATTTCGCCAGTATCTTCCGCATCTGCCATTGCCCGGACGGAATTCTCGATTGCATCATCAGTACGCGGTAGTAGGGTCTCTATCTGAATTGGTGTGATGGACTTTTGATAGTTTGAAAATGGTTGAACTTTCATTAGCTCTCGGACCACGTCGCTGGCTTCCGATTTGCCCGCTCTTTTGAGGTGTGGTTTTCTTGAGTACTTAAAGTGCAAAAGGAACCAGTACTCAAAGCAAGGTACCGAAAAGATTGTCCGTAGGTTCGGCAAGTTTCCTGGCCGTTTACGATAGGTTCGAGCTTTCTCCAACGCTCGTTCAAACGACTCGTGTTCGTCTCGGTCAAATACGCAGAAGACGGCATCGTATCCACCGTCGTCAGGAGTGCCCTCACCCAGGGCCTTCGAGAAACCATGTTCTACTATTTTTAGCGGATCAGGGTTTGCTTCATCGCAAATGTCCACATCCACCGAGGTTAGCCGCATATGATTGACCAACGCGCCAATGTATCGCGGTTCGGTTTGTGACCCCTCTGTCACAATAAGAACTCGTCGGCGGGGCTGCCTTATGCCTTTTCGCCTCCTTAGTGATTCCTTGCTTACCTTCTTGCGGCGTTGGTGAAGCTTGTCACTTCTCGCTGGCATATTCGAAATCTCGAATATTCGGCAACGCCCCGAACTTACCTCCTAGGTAAGATTTCTGAAAAGATCCTGATTCGCGCACATCGAAATCTGATAATGGAAAGAGATTTGTGGCGCCGGTTTCAGTTTTCTCTAGAAACCAGATTTGATCGCGCATCAGGAAGTTGTTGCCCATAACCGAGGTGTCGTGGCTCGTGAAAATCAGTTGGGCGCCCTTCTTGTTGAGTGTGGGGTCATGAAAGATTCCGACCAAGTGCTTGAACGCCATTGGGTGTAGGCTTGTATGTAGCTCATCGACAAAAAGTGTGTAACCGTTCTCTATCACATCTAGCCATGGGCCAGCCAAGCTGAAAAGGATCTGTGTACCAGCGGACTCCTCCTCAAGTGGGAGAGAAACTTTGTCTCCCTCGGAACTACTGTGGACAGCTTCAATCGAGTAGGTTTTTGACTTCTCCATAGCGTTCCGAAGCTTCTTAAGAGCCGACTCTTTCATCAGACTTTCGACGTCTTCTGGGAGCGCAATGGTTTCTTCCTTGACTTTCAGGTCAACGATATTGAGATCTGTGGAACGCAGAAACTCTAATACCTCTTCCTTCCCATCTTCAGAACATCTTTGTGCTGAGTAGTCCGGAGATAAACGATCTGGAGCGGAAATCGTTTGAAGATAGTTGCGTACCCATGTGAATGGCGCTCTCAAGGACTCGGCATTGAGTTGCACCGCTGTTGACAAGAAAAGTGCATTGTCCCTGGTCGACGATTTCCAGGTTTCGCGTGTCCCCTTGATGAAGGTTTCGTTGATTCGCCATTCATACTTTTTTTGCTTGGCACTATATCTGCGGCTCAGTAGTTCGCGCGTTTTCGCTCGACTACTATTGGGGCGAGCGAACAACCATTCGTCCCAAACACGGTTTTTGTCTGCTGCAAAGCCATATTGAAATAGGGTTCCGTCATGAACAAAGATGGCTTCAAATTCACTGGGCTTTTGCCTAAGGCTTCGCTTGAATTTGAATGGGATGACAGGAATCTCATCTCCTTCTGTCGATTTAGACGCAGAAGTCATGATGAAGTCTTTGTAGAACTGAAGTGCAAGGATGACTGTTGATTTACCGGAACCATTTGGGCCGAATAGGCCAGCTGATGTGAGTGCCGTTTCTGCTAGTGCGCTTCCAGTCTTCGAGACAGCTCGCTTTCTTCGCTTTGAACTTGTACCGGCTACCATAGAGAGCGTCTGCCGATCGGCAATTGATCGAAAGTTCGCAACACTAAACTCCAGAAGCACAGTTTTTATCCCCTTTTAACGTCGATTTCTGCGTTATTTATGCAGAAATCCGAGTTTATTCGGAGTTAATATGGCGGTTTGGAATCAGAAATGCCAGTCATGTCCGTTTTGTCAAGACAAATTTATCCGCAGTAAGCCTCGGCGAATGCAACCAGATAATCGCGTTTGGGAACTCGCTGCTCTTCTTACTGAAGGTTCTTGAATCGGTTCCTATAATTTTTTTGGCTATGAATGCCCTTTGGCTGCTTTGAAGTTAACAGTGTGCTATCATTTTGATTGAGGGAGGCGTTGATGGAGAGGTTCCATGGCGCCGAAGCCGCACTCTGTTTGTCGCCCCAGAAAATGTGCCAAAGAAAAGGCGCGCCTTTGTCTGGGATCCATAATCACCGCCGCTGTTGTTCTGCGTGGTAGGTTGTGTCTCAACAATTATTTCAAACCGTCCGGTCAGCTCTTCGGCGTATGGGTCCCAAGCTCGCGCCGTTCCGGCGCTCCTTAGGATGACGCTTTTCTGGGGGGCACTCTGTTTGTCGGCCTAGCCATCCCCCTCCCCCTCCCAACCACCCGGATACGGTACCCGCAAGCGTTTCCAGGCGAAGTGGACTTCCGGTTCGCCGTCCGGAAACGCGACCAAATAACGGTGCGACTGTTTCTCAAAGAAACAGGTCGCACTGGGTGGTTGGGAGAGGGAGTGGGTGGTCGGGCAGAATCCAAAAATTGGATCAACCCCATGCGCCCATCTGGGCGCCCAGGCGAAAGGGGTATTTCGGCAACGAAAAACACCTCCCTGGTAATGCCGTCTATCCCCTTCGTCTGTTACGCGAAAACCGCATGGAAAGCCCGCGCAGGCACGGTTTGTCGCACCTTGTCGTCGTTTTGTTGCACACGCGAAAACAGTGTGTTAGGTAACCGCGCAGCTTGCGGACAGGGGGCGCGGCCCTTTTTGTTCGCCCATAAAAAGCCCAATAAATTCAATAACTTGCTGGCAACGGGGTTTTCGCCGCTGGCAAGCAATCAAAGGCAGCAAATTCGTGGCAGGTGAAGAACCCATTGTCGCTGGAATGGCCGGGCGCTATGCGACGGCGCTGTTCGAGCTGGCGCAAGAAGGCAATGCGCTGGACGCGGTGGCCAAAGACCTTGCATCCATCCGCGAGTTGATCGACGGCAGCGAAGACATGAAGCGCCTGGTGCGCAGCCCCGTCTTCAGCGCTGACGAACAAACCAATGCCATCAATGCCATTCTGGACAAGCTCAGTGCCCACGCATTGACGCGGAAATTCGTCGGTCTGGTGGCCAAGAACCGCCGTCTGTTTGCCTTGCGTGACATGACCCGCGCCTTTGCCGCACAGCTTGCGAAGCATCGCGGGGAAATGACCGCCACCGTCACTTCAGCCCACCCGCTGTCGGACGGGCAAGTGAATGCGCTCAAAGCGACGCTCAAACAAAGTTTCAAACTCGACGTGAACCTGACCTCTGAAGTGGATGCGGATCTGCTGGGCGGTCTGGTGGTAAAGGTCGGCAGCCGCATGATCGACACGTCTCTCAAAACCAAATTGGACAACCTCCAACTCGCCATGAAAGAGGCCTAGCCCATGGATATTCAGGCCGCGGAAATTTCCGCCATTCTCAAAGAACAAATCAAAGATTTCGGCACGGAAGCGGAAGTCTCCGAAATCGGTCAGGTGCTGTCCGTCGGCGACGGTATCGCCCGTGTCTACGGCCTCGACAATGTGCAGGCCGGTGAAATGGTGGAGTTCCCGGGCGGCATCCGGGGCATGGCGCTGAACCTGGAAACCGACAATGTGGGTGTCGTGATCTTTGGGTCCGACAAAAGCATTAAAGAAGGCGACACCGTTAAACGGACAGGCGCCATCGTGGAAGTGCCGGTGGGCAAGGGCTTGCTGGGCCGCGTGGTCGACCCGCTTGGAAATCCGCTGGACGGCAAGGGCCCCATCGAAGCCACCGAACGCCGCCGCGTGGACGTGAAGGCGCCGGGTATCATTCCGCGTAAATCCGTACACGAACCAATGCAGTCGGGCTTGAAAGCCATCGACAGTTTGATCCCGGTTGGGCGCGGTCAGCGCGAGCTGATCATTGGCGACCGCCAGACGGGCAAGACGGCTATTGCCATCGACACGATCATCAACCAGGCGAACGTCAACAAGTCCGGCGATGAAAGCGAAAAGCTGTACTGCATTTACGTGGCTTGTGGTCAGCGCCGGTCGAGCGTTGCGCAATTGGTGAAGACGCTGGAAGATTATGGCGCCATGGAATATTCCATCGTCGTGGCGGCCACCGCATCGGACCCGGCCCCGCTTCAGTTCTTGGCACCGTTCGGCGGCTGCGCCATGGGTGAATATTTCCGCGACAACGGCATGCACTCGCTGATCATCTATGATGATCTGTCGAAGCAGGCTGTTGCTTACCGCCAAATGTCCCTGTTGCTGCGCCGTCCTCCCGGACGTGAAGCGTTCCCGGGTGACGTTTTCTATCTTCACAGCCGCTTGCTCGAACGCGCGGCGAAGATGAGCGACGATCATGGCGCTGGGTCTTTGACGGCTTTGCCGGTCATCGAAACCCAGGCGAACGACGTGTCGGCTTATATTCCGACCAACGTGATTTCGATTACCGACGGTCAGATCTTCCTGGAAACGGAATTGTTCTTCCAAGGCATCCGGCCGGCCCTCAATGTGGGTATCTCGGTGAGCCGGGTGGGATCGTCCGCTCAGATCAAGGCCATGAAACAAGTGGCCGGTTCGATCAAGCTGGAACTGGCCCAGTACCGCGAAATGGCGGCCTTCGCGCAGTTCGGTTCGGACTTGGATGCCTCCACGCAGCGTCTGCTCAACCGTGGCGAAAAACTGACGGAGCTTTTGAAGCAGCCGCAATATTCGCCGATGCCGGTGGAAGAACAAGTGGTCAGCATTTTCTCTGGCGTGGAAGGCTATCTGGATGATCTGCCGACAGGGGATATTGGCCGTTTCGAGGCTGACCTGCTGCGCTTTATGCGGGATCAGCACAGCGGCATTCTGGAAACGATCCGTTCCGAGAAGACGATAAGCGACGATACCGAAGGCAAGCTGAAAGCCGCCATCGACGGTTTCGCGAAAAGCTTCAGCTAAGAGGAAGGCCGGACAGGTCGCTTAAGGACAGCCGCTCATGCCTAATCTTAAAGAGCTGAAAAACCGCATCGGCAGTGTGACGTCGACGCAGAAGATCACGAAAGCCATGCAATTGGTGGCGGCGGCAAAGTTGCGCCGCGCCCAAGAGCATGCCGAAGCTGCCCGGCCTTATGCGGAGCGCATGGACGCGGTTCTTGCAAACCTGTCACAGGGCATGGTGGGCAATCCCGGAGCGCCACGCCTGTTCCAAGGGACCGGTAGCGATCAAACCCATCTACTGATCGTGGCGACGGCGGAACGGGGGCTGTGCGGCGGCTTTAATTCTTCGATCGCCAAGATGGCCCGCCAGCATGCGGACCAGCTGATTGCGTCGGGCAAGACAGTGAAGATCCTGTGCATTGGCCGCAAAGGCTACGATGCGTTGAAGCGCATCTATGCCAGCAATATCCAGGAAACCATCACGCTGGGGCACCTGAAATCAGTGAGCTTCGCGGATGTGCAGCCGATTTCGAAGAAAGTGCTGGACTGGTTCGACGGTGGCGAATTCGACGTTTGCACCTTGTTCTATTCGCGTTTTCAGAACGTGGTGACGCAAATTCCGACCCAGCAGCAGCTCATCCCGGCGACCGTGCCGGAAGGTGTTGAAACGGCGGATTTGAACGGCGCTATCTACGAATATGAGCCTGAAGAAGACGAGATTTTGGCCGACTTGCTGCCCCGTAACATGACGGTGCAGATCTTTCGGGCGCTTCTCGAAAATGCGGCTGGTGAGCAGGGCGCGCGTATGAGTGCTATGGACAACGCCACGCGCAACGCAGGCGAAATGATCGATGATCTCACGCTGGTCTACAACCGGACGCGTCAGGCCATCATCACGAAAGAACTGATCGAAATTATTTCCGGCGCCGAGGCTTTGTAGGGAACCCGGCGCGTCGTAAAGAAACTGTACAAAACGGAAGGTAAAAGGCAGACGGATAGAAAACACAGCTGAGTAGAGCGGGAATGGTCTCTGTTTGATGTCGCTGACCCTGCCCACTCCCCCGTCCCAACCACCCCTAGGGTATCCTTATCGGGTGGTTGGGACGGGGGAGTGGGCAGGCTTGGCAGGCCAGACATCGCCAGAGAGAGGGACGCCGGTCTCGCGGCAAAGGCATGTAGCGAATGGGGGGAGCCATGAGTTGGCTTCGACGCGCCTTTGAGCGTTTGAAACAAGCGGTCATCGTGACCGCTGAGTTTCTGACCGGATTACGACGGCCTGGAATGCTCTTGCTGCCGCCCGCGCGGCGCAAAGCCCTGCTTGGCTCGCGGTTTTTCGGTTCGAAATCTGCGAAAAATCGAGATAGCGGATCCGGCGTAACTTTGGATCTGAAGGCAAGAGATATTACGGGGCAACGGGCCCTTCTGGATTTAGGCACTGCGAGGAATAAGAATATGAGCACGAATGTAGTAGGCCGGGTGACACAGGTGATTGGCGCCGTCGTCGACGTGCAATTTGACGATCATCTGCCCGCCATTCTGAACGCGCTTGAGTGTGAGAACCAAGGCAATCGCCTGGTGCTGGAAGTCGCTCAGCATTTGGGTGAATCCACCGTGCGGACCATCGCGATGGATTCCACGGAAGGTCTGGTGCGTGGACACGAAGTGAAAGACACGGGCGAGCCGATCAAAGTGCCGGTTGGTCCTGAATGTCTCGGCCGGATCATGAACGTCATTGGTGAACCGGTGGACGAAGCCGGTCCGATCACCACATCGCAGACCCGCGCGATCCACCAAGACGCACCGTTGTTCGAAGACCAGTCGACGGAATCCGAGGTGCTGGTGACCGGGATTAAGGTTGTGGATCTGCTCGCCCCTTACGCACGTGGCGGTAAGATCGGTCTGTTCGGCGGTGCCGGTGTGGGCAAGACGGTGCTCATTCAGGAGCTGATCAACAATATCGCCAAGTCTTACGGTGGTTACTCGGTGTTTGCGGGTGTGGGGGAACGGACCCGTGAGGGGAACGACCTCTACCACGAGATGATCGAATCCGGCGTGAACAAGCCCGGCGGTGCCGAAGGATCTAAAGCTGCTCTGATCTACGGTCAGATGAACGAGCCTCCAGGGGCCCGTGCACGTGTGGCGTTGACCGGACTCTCGGTTGCCGAATATTTCCGCGATGAAGAAGGTCAGGACGTGCTGTTCTTCGTGGATAACATCTTCCGCTTTACGCAGGCGGGCTCTGAAGTGTCTGCTCTGCTGGGCCGTATTCCTTCCGCTGTGGGCTATCAGCCGACACTGGCAACGGACATGGGAACGCTGCAAGAGCGGATTACGACCACCAACAAAGGGTCCATCACCTCGGTGCAAGCCATTTACGTGCCTGCCGACGACTTGACCGACCCCGCGCCGGCCACATCGTTTGCGCACTTGGATGCAACCACGGTGTTGTCGCGGTCGATTTCGGAAAAAGGGATTTACCCGGCTGTGGATCCGCTCGATTCCACTTCGCGGATCTTGGACCCGCGGATTGTGGGTGAAGATCACTACCGCGTGGCGCGTCAGGTTCAGGAAATCCTGCAGCGCTACAAAGCCCTTCAAGACATCATCGCCATCTTGGGCATGGATGAATTGTCCGAGGAAGACAAATTGGTCGTGGCCCGTGCCCGTAAGATTGAGCGCTTCTTGAGCCAGCCTTTCTTCGTGGCTGAGGTCTTCACTGGCCTGTCCGGCAAGCTGGTTGATCTACAAGATACGATCAAAAGTTTCGACGGCGTCTGCAAAGGCGAATACGACCATCTTCCGGAAGCAGCATTCTACATGGTCGGCGGTATCGACGAAGCCATCGAGAAAGCCGAACGCCTGGCGGCGGAAGCGGCTTAATCTCAAGTCGAAGGAGCCGTCATGGCAGAAAAGCTCAATTTCGACCTGGTGTCCCCCGACCGCCTGCTGATGTCCGAAGAAGTGGACATGGTGCTGGTGCCGGGGTCCGAAGGGGATTTCGGCGTGCTTCCGGCCCATGCGCCCGTCATGTCGACGCTGAAGCCGGGTGTTCTGGAAGTCTCCGGCGGAGCAGAAGGAGATTCTAGAATCTTCGTCCGTGGGGGATTTGCCGAAGTAACGCCCAAGGGCCTCACGGTTTTGGCGGAAGAAGCCATTCCGCTGGCCGAACTCGATGTGGCGCAGCTGGACAAGAAGATCCAGGATGCCCAAGAGGATGTGTCGGACGCCAAAGACGACCAGGCCCGCGATGCGGCGCAGCTGACCCTCGATCATTTGCGGCAAATCCGCGAAAGTCTTTAGATAAAGACGATCAAATCGGCTACTTGGCAAAAGAGGCGGTTTTTCACTATAACCGGTCTCCCGAGAGGGGTGGGGAGCTGGTAGCGTTGAAAGGCACCACATGAAGCCCGGTTGGACATTGGATGACGTCGATTGGGGGGCGTTCGATCCCTCGAAAGTAGATCCCGACCTTCTGCGCGTGATCAAAGCCTCGGCCATGATTGAGCTGAATGCGCCGGATTACGTCACCTACCTCAAGAATGTCTTTCATGACGACGAGCTTATGAAGGAGGCGGCCGACAGATGGGGGGCCGAAGAGCAGCAACATGGCCGTGCCCTTGGCCGCTGGGTGGCGCTGGCGGACCCCGAATTTGATTTCGAGGATGCATTCCAGCGGTTCACGGAAGGATATTCTCTGCCGTTGGATACCGATGAGTCGGTCCGCGGCTCCCGAGCGGCGGAGCTTGTGGCCCGCTGTATCGTAGAAAGCGGCACCACGTCGTTTTACAGCGCCGTAAAGGACGCCTCCGACGAGCCCGTCCTGAAACAGGTTGCAGGCTTTATCGCCGGCGACGAGATGCGGCACTACAAACTGTTTTGGGATCACTTCAACCGGATCGAAGGGGACAAGAGCGCATCGTTTCGCGAGCGGTTAACCGTTGCCATCGGGCGCATCCGGGAAGCCGATGACGATGACGAAATGGGATATGCCTACTACTGCGCCAACACGGCGCCGGGCGCCGCTGAATTCGACCAGGAATTCTATGGCGGATCTTACGAATTTTACGCCAAGGGGCTCTACCGGCAACCGCATATCAACCGCCTTGTATCGATGACGGCGAAGGCCGTGGGCATGAACCCGCAATCTTTCCTGATACGGATTGTTTCGCGCTTGACCTATTTCTTGTTTCAGCGGCGTGTTCGCAGCCTTGCCTGGGTGGCCAACTAGGTCCGTTTCAGCAGGTGGGCGAAAGCGGTCGTCACCTCCTCATAAAGCGGCTTCTTGAATGGCACGATGAGATTGATGGCTTGATCCCGAGTGGCCCATTGCCAGGCGTCAAACTCCGGATGCTCCGTATCAAGATTAATTTCCTGCTCCGGTCCCGTAAGGCGCATGGCGAACCAGCGTTGTTTCTGCCCGCGAAACTTGCCCTTCAGCGCCACGCCGATCAGATGTTTCGGCAAATCGTAGGTAAACCAACCATCGGCTTCCTCGATTAGTTCCGCGCTTTCGACGCTTGTTTCTTCCCGCAACTCCCGGAAGGCTGCCTCGACCGGTTCCTCGCCGTCATCGATGCCGCCTTGCGGCATTTGCCAGGCTTCCACGGACTGGTCCATCCGGCGCGCGACGAAAATTTTGTTGTCAGCGTTGAGCAGCATGATGCCCACGCATGGCCGGTAAGGCAGGTCCATGACCGAATACTCCAATAGCGAACTATTTGCTGATGATGGCGGAGACCGGCGCCAAGACCAAGCCCTTTTCCTCCAGGGTTTTGGCCCAATCGCGCACCGTATTGATGGTGACCGGATAGGGCAAAGCCCCAACGCCAAGTGCGGTTCCGTTTGCCCGTGCAATTTCCTCAAGTTCGAGCAGCTTCAGCTCGATACCGGTGCGCGACGGCCGTGCATCGATCGCCCGGTCGGCAAGCGCAAATCCGAGTTCGAAATCACGCACCACATCCGCGGTGACGCTGCGCTGAGACGAGCCGTCATCCACATAGAAGAGCCCATACTTTTCGACCGTTTCGATCACTGGCCGAAGTGATTCTTTCGATGATGTGAATTTCGCCCCCAGATAGTTGGATACACCCGCATACCCCGTGACGCGGCTGAGCAACCAGTCCAGATCGTCGAGGTTCTTTCTCACCGGCTGCGTCGTTAGAAGCGTGTGATGTCCCGGATCGTTCTGTGGATAATCGAAGGGCTCCATGGGCAGCTGTAACATCACTTCGTGGCCGGCTTGCCGTGCCAGGTTCACATGCAATTGCAATGCATCCGGATAGGGCGCAAAGGACAAAGTGACTTCCGGCGGCAATTCGCGAATGGCCAATTCCGTGGCCGTCTTGCTGAGGCCCATACCGCCGATCATCAGCGCGATTTGCGGCCGTCCCTTGCCGGCATCAAACGGGCGTGCATAGGCGTGTGAGGGGCGTCGGCCATCAGCGCCAATCTGAGGCAATGGGCCATACTTCCCCTGACGGATAAGGTCCGGATCCGGCACTTTGGGCAAGGCACCGGTCGCTGGATCGATCACAACCTCTTTGGGCCGATCTTCCGCGTCTTCCGGCGTCGCTTCGCCGTGGGCGCCACCAGAGCCATGATCTGACGCTTCTTTTGAGCTGTCCGTCAGTCCGGCCACATCTGCCGCTTGGATTGCGGCGTCTGTGACGTTTTCCGCGGCATCGCCAATCTTCTCGGCGCCCTCCAAGGCCACCATAACCATCTGATTGGCGCCATTTGGATTGCCGAACAGCCAAAGCATCACGGTGAGGCTGACAATAAGGCTTAGGAAAGCGCCCCAAGCGATGGCGAGCGGCGCGCGCCAAAAAGGAGCTGCATGACGCGGCGCGTCGTCGTGGTCCATTTGTGAGCCGTCGTCCGCCATATCACCGGTTCTTCAAATGCAGTCCGCATTCCTATCGAAGCCGCCTGTTACGGCTCCACCCCAACACACCGCTGTGTTCAGTCTAGGACTACACCAAAAAAAGGTTAATCGATTACCGAGAAAATGACACAAAACCCACTCTGTTTTGTTAATTCGGCAGCTTGTCGCTCGCCGTGGCAATCCCCCGCAAAAGATCTAAGGCATAGGTCAGCTGAACATCTTCGGCACCCTCACCAATGGGGCCTGCCTGCAGCTCCGTTTTTTCTTCTTCTTCGCCAACCAAGTGGCCGGGCAAGTCCGCCTCGCTCTGGATCGTGAAGTCATTATCCGGATCTGTTGGCTGGCGTACCTCAATGTCCGGATCAATGCCTTTTGCCTGAATGGAGCGCCCAGAAGGCGTGTAATAGCGGGCCGTGGTCAGCCGGATCGCCCCTTGTACGCCACCTCCAATCGGAATGATGGTCTGAACACTGCCTTTACCGAACGACCTGGTGCCGAGGACGACGGCCCGGCGGTGGTCTTGAAGGGCGCCCGCGACAATTTCAGAGGCGGAAGCAGATCCGCCATTCAATAAGACGATGATAGGCTTGCCTTCCGCCAGGTCGCCCGACCGTGCATTGTAGCGCTGGGTATCCTGCTTGTGCCGCCCGCGCGTAGAGACGATTTCGCCCTTTTCGAGGAATGCATCGGAAACGGCAATGGCCTGATCCAGCAAGCCACCCGGATTGTTGCGCAGGTCGACCACCCAGCCCGCCAAGTCGTCGCCAATTTCGCGTTTAAGCGACGATACAGCTTTGCTGATGCCCGTGTCGGTTTGTTCATTGAAGGTTGTAACACGGATATACCCAACATTGCCCTCGGTGCGTGAGCGAACAGACCGTATACGGATGATATCTCGCGTAATGCTTATCTTGAATGGTTTTTCAACGCCCTTGCGCTGAACCGTCAACGAAATCGGCGTGCCCACCGGGCCGCGCATTTTGTCGACGGCCTCATTGAGAGTGAGGCCCAAAATCGGTTCGTTATCGAGATGGGTAATGAGGTCGCCAGATTGGACACCTGCTTTCGACGCCGGTGTATCGTCGATCGGCGCCACCACTTTGACCAGACCATCTTCCATGGTCACTTCAATGCCGAGGCCGCCAAACTCACCGCGGGTCTGCACCTGCATGTCCCGATAATTCTTGGCGTTCAAATAGCTGGAGTGCGGGTCGAGAGACGACAGCATTCCGTTGATGGCGGAATCGATCAATTCGCTGTCTTCGACAGGTTCCACATAATCGGCGCGGACCCGCTCGAACACATCGCCGAACAAATTGAGTTGCCGATAGGTTTCGGAACTTGCGCTCTCCGCGGCCATTGGAAGGGCAAACAGGGCTGCTCCGGCAATAAAAGCGGATAATGCACCGGCTGTTGCGCCGGCGACGAACATTTTATTCATTTAACCTTTAGCCTTCCCTTCACGCGCCGCCATCCATGGAACGGGATTAAACGGTTTCCCATCCTTCCGGAACTCGACGTACAAACTTAATGCGTCGCTTGTGGCGTCGTCCACCCCACCGGAACCCATTACACCAACAGGTTCTCCCGCCAGTAAACGCTGGCCAACGACCCCATCAATTCTATCCATACCTGCCAATAATATATGATATCCATCGCCCGCTTCTATTATTAAAAGCTGCCCATAGCCCAAGAATGGCCCGGCAAACACAATCGTACCGTCAAATGGGGCAATAACTTGCGCTTTCGCCCGTGTAGCGTAGCGAATTCCCTTTGACCGGCTTCCCGTATCCACCGATTCGCCAAAGGATTCCTGAAGAAAGCCCGACACAGGTTGTTTGAGAGACCCCTTAGCAGACGCGAACTTCCGCAGGGTTGAGTTTGCGTAAGCTTCTTGAAGAGGTGGCAGAGACACTTTTGACGCAACGGCTGGTTGGTCTTCCTGAGTATCAGACCCCGGTCCGGGTTTTAGGCGCGGAATGGATTTAAGCGCCTGACGACTCAAATTTTGCAACAGCGTGCGCAAATCTCGCGCTTCCGCGGCCAATGCTGCGATCTGACGGCGTTCAGCTTCAGCTTCACTTGTTTTTGATTTTCGCTTTTGGCTAAGTTCCGAAAGCAAAGTCTCCAAAGATGTGCGCTCTTGTTCCAGGTCTGCTGAGGCGGTTTTTTCAGCCTCTCTTTGACGTTCGATGTCCAGACGAATGGTCGCCAACCGGTCGAGATCATCATTTAGTTTCTGCGCCTCGGCCTGCAATTCGGGGATCAGGGATGACAACAGCATCGCCGTTCTGGCGGCTTTGACCGCATCGTCCGGCTCGATGGCCAAAGCAGGCGGCCGATTGATTTCCAGTGCTTCTAATGCCGCCAGCAGATCGCCAAGCGTCTCTTCTTGAGAAAGAAGTTGGCGGATGGCGGTATTCTGCTGAACCAGAAGGCCAATTATCTGCCGTTCGATAGAAGACAGGCGTGTCTCCGCATCTTGGACCGAGGCGGCGGCGTCAACGAGCTCTTTTTGCAGCGCTTCTTCTTCGCGCCTTAGGGCCAGTGCCTCTTGGTCAAGCCGTTGTTTGTTGAGGCGAAGTTCCTCGATCTCGCTTTCGAGCGTTTGCAAATCCGCTTCACTTGGGGCGTCTTCCGCGACCGCGGTGGTCGACAGAAGGGCGATTGCCGCAACAGTCGCCGCGAGCCCGCACTTGAAGCTAAATCCCTGACTACGCCGATATGCGATCATGCGTTTGGCTTTTCCCGTCGGCTTGGGTCAGCAATGAGGTGCCGGTCATTTCGGGAGGTTGCTTGATTTCGAGAAGCTCCAGAATGGTCGGCGCAATATCGCTCAGTCTACCATCTTTCAGTGACAGCTTGTCGGCAAACTTCTCACCGACTCCAACAAAGGGAACCGGGCCATTGGTATGGGCCGTATGCGGCTCGCCGGTTTTTGGGTCGCGCATCAGTTCAATATTGCCATGGTCAGCACAAACCAGAAGAACGCCGCCAGCTTCCTCGACTGCTTTCGACAATCTACCTAAGCACTCATCAACCGTTTGAACGGCTTGCAAGGCGGCAGAAAAGACGCCGGTATGTCCGACCATGTCCGGATTGGCATAGTTCACAACGATAAGGTCAAAAGTGCCGGAGCCAATGGCCGTGACCAATTCGTCCGTTACTTCGTGGGCGGACATTTCCGGTTTCAGGTCATAGGTTTCAACCTTCGGGCTTGGAATAAGAATGCGTTCTTCGTTATCGAAGACCGTTTCCCGCCCGCCATTCAGGAAGAAAGTGACATGCGCATATTTTTCCGTTTCGGCGATGCGCAATTGCTTGCCGCCAGCTGCCGCGACCACTTCACCAAGCGTGCTCACAAGATCAATCGGAGGAAATAGTGGTTGCATGAACTCGTTCAATTCATCTGCATACACCACCATGCCTTTGACCGCCGAAAAATCAACGACGCGCTGACGCGCAAAGCCGTCGAAATGCGGGTCCAAGAGAGCTTTGAGTATTTGACGCGCGCGGTCGGCACGGAAGTTTGCCATCAGAAGGCCGTCGCCATCTTTCATTCCGGCAAACGCTTCGTGACTGTGAGGGGTTACGAACTCATCGGACTCGCCGTTTTCATAAGCATCGGCAATGGCTGACGCGGCAGAGGTAAATGTCGGGCCTTCACCATCCACTATCGTTTGATAGGCTTTTTCAATGCGTTCCCAACGCTTGTCCCGGTCCATGCCGAAGAAACGTCCACCCAGTGTTGCTATGGAGCAATCACTGATTTGTGTGATCCCTTTTTCGAAGGTTTCAACAAAGCCGACGGCACTTTTCGGCGGGGTGTCCCGCCCGTCGAGCAAAGCGTGAATGCGGATTGGTACACCGGCATCGCCGATGATTTTTGCTAGGGCGACCATATGGTCCTGGTGGGAATGCACGCCGCCGGGCGACAGAAGGCCCATAAGATGAATGGTACCGTCCCTAGATTTTACGCGGTCGATCAGATCTCGCAGTTCAGCGTTGCCGCTCAACGTGTCTTTCTCGACCGCCTCGTCGATGCGGGGCAGGTCTTGAAGGACAACGCGGCCGGAACCGATGTTCATGTGGCCAACTTCGGAGTTACCCATCTGCCCGTCCGGAAGCCCGACGGCAAGACCCGATGTTTCGAGCTGCGAAACAGGGCACTTGGAAACGAGTGCGTCATAGTTTGGGGTGTTTGCCAATGCGATCGCGTTGTCGGTTGCGTCGGCGCGTGAGCCCCAGCCGTCCAGAATGCACAAAACTACAGGTTTTGGTTTACCAGCCATTCAATCGTAATCCCGAGAAATCGTCTGTTTGGGAAGCCGCAGTTTGCGCGGCAGATGACGATCTATGTAATGAAATAAGGGCTTTTTCAAGGTTAAGACAACCGATCTAACCCCGATGATAGGGGTGTCCACTCAATATTGTGATTGAGCGGTAAAGCTGTTCGGCAAGAAGGCCCCTCACAAGCAGGTGGGGCCAAGTCAACGTGCCGAGACTTACCGTTCTGTGGGCTTGTGCCAACAATGTCGGATCATGACCATCGGCCCCTCCGACCAAGAATGCCAGATCTGCCGTCCCGTTGTCGCGCTGCTGGCCCACAAAACCGGCAAGCGTTTCGCTCGTTTCTTGTTTTCCTTTTTCATCAAGGGCAACTAGAACCGCGCGCTTGGGTGCGGCGTCCAGCAAGGCTTTGCCTTCTTCCTGGCGTGTAATTTGTTTTTTGAAAGTAAGTTCTTTGAGGTTGAGCGGGCCGATGCCGATTGATTTGCCGGATTTGCGTATCCGCTCTTCGTAGGCCTCGTAGAGGTCACGCTCCGGCCCGGAGGACCAGCGGCCCACACTGAGGATATGCAGTTTCACATGCTTACGCCGCTAAGCGTTTGCGGCGACGGTATCCATGGGCACGTCGGCCGACCACATTTTTTCGATATTGTAGAATTCGCGGACTTCCGGTCGGAAAATGTGAACGATCACATCTCCGGCATCGATCAGAACCCAGTCACAGCTTGGCAAGCCTTCAACGCGTGCGCTGCCAAAGCCGCCATCTTTCAGGCTGCGAATAAGGTGATCCGCCACGGCGCCCACATGCCTTTGCGAACGTCCGCTGGCAACCACCATATGATCTGCAATGGATGTTTTCCCCGAGAGGCCGATGGAAACTATGTTCTCGGCCTTGTCATCATCGAGAGACTTTAAGACTGTCGACAATAAGTCCGTATCTGCCGTCTGGCTCGTTTCCGTACTCAGTTGTTGCTCCTCCTCATGCCCACAGATGCCGGGGCTTGGGGGGCGCCGCAAACGGCTGATCGCTACCGTTTTGTGTCATATGACGTTGGATCGCGTTCCTCTCTGGTCCCGGATGCAGGTCGTTGTGGGCTCATCACAAGCGGCGACCTGCCAATAGATTATGCAAAAAAAGCGCGGTTTTGTCATCACGCTTCTATTCTGCCAACAGTTTCAAGGCGATATATGGTTACCGGAAAGGCCTGGGCAAGAAATCAATGAGCGGATTCTAGAAAATGGACACTGAAAAGGTCATTTTCGTCGGTCCAAACGCGCCCCTTTTTGAAGCCGGCCTTAGACGCAAGGTCGCAGAATTCATCGATTTTGTATTTATAGGAATTCTCCGTGTGGATGGTCTCGCCCTCGTCGAATGAGAAGGTGTGGCCGCCAATCCGGACGTCTTGTTGCCTCTTTGCTCTAAGGTGCATTTCGATCCGGCCGCGCTCCGGATTGTAGAAGGCGTCATGCTCGAAACTGTCGATATCCAGATCCGCACCCAATTCGCGCGTCATCCGGGTCAAGAGGTTCAAATTGAACTTCGCCGTAACCCCCGCCGCGTCATTGTACGCCTCGTTCAGAATGTCGTGGTCCTTCTTTAGGTCCACGCCAATGAGAAACGCACCGCCTGGTTCAAGAAGTTCATGGGTGCTTTCCAAAAACTGTTCCGCATCTTCGGGTTTGAAATTTCCGATAGTCGACCCGGGTAGGAAGCCCAAGCGGCGTCCCGCCGTGGGGCCCAATCCCTCCGTAGACGGAGTAGGCATTGCCGCCGTGAAATCCGCGCAAATTGCGCCGACCGCGACGGATGGGTACGCATCGGCGATCTTCTGGGCGGATTTTTTCAAGTGGTCCTTAGAAATATCCAGTGCGATGTAGTGGGCCGGATCTTCCAGGGCGTCCAAAAGTTTGCGGATCTTCACGCTGGATCCAGAGCCGAACTCAATGACGGTGCTGTCTTTGCCGGCAAGGTCTGCAACTTCGCTGCTAATCTTATCCAGCAAGCCGATTTCCGTGCGTGTCGGATAGTACTCCTCGGTCTCGCAGATCTCATCGAAGAGCTTGGACCCGGCCTCGTCGTAGAAATATTTCGGTGAGATGGTTTTCGGCTTTGCGGACAGTCCATCTATGACGTCCTGCAAAAAGTCCTCCGTAGGCGGCGCATAATCGTGAAAAAAGTCCAGGCCTTCGGCGTCTTCAGCCCTGTATTCGGGGCGTGATGAATGTGCGTTCCTAAGGGGGGAGGTCATTCAAACGTATCCGGTTTTCTTGGAAATTAAAGGTCTTGGGCCAGGCGGACGCCCGAGAATTGCCAGCGGGCCGCAGGCGGGAAAAAGTTCCGATAGGTAGGGCGCATGTGCCCTTCGGGCGTTGCGCAGCTTCCGCCTTTTAGCACCAGCTGGCCGCTCATGAACTTGCCATTATATTCGCCGACGGCGCCTTCAGCCGGTGCAAAACCTGGAAACGGGCTGTAAGCACTTTGCGTCCATTCCCAGACATCGCCGTAGATCTGTAACAGTTTGCCGTCTTCTGCCGATTCCACGGGACTTGGGTGCACATGTTCTGTCGTCAGAAAATTGCCTGACACTTCCTGCGTTCTGGCGGCGATCTCCAGTTCTGCTTCCGATGGCAGGCGAGCACCTTTCCAAGAGGCAAATGCGGATGCTTCATAGAAATTGATGTGTGTGACCGGCAGCTCGCGGTTGAGTTTCTTTTGGCCGTGAAGGGTAAACTCACTCCATTCGCCGTCCTCTTGTGACCAATAGAGCGGTGCCGACCACTTCCCTTCCTGGAGATCGGCCCAGCCGTCGGACAACCAAAGATGCGGCGTTTGATATCCGCCATCTTCGATGAAGTCGAGGAATTCACCATTGGTGACGGGGCGATTGGCCAGGTTGAAGGGACGGATCAGTTGATCGTGACGTGGCCCCTCGCAATCAAAGGCGAAGCTGTGACCGGAATGCCCGATCTGAGTAATGCCCCCTTCGAACTCAACGAACGACAAAGGAGCGGCCTTTCTAAGGACTTTCGGTTTGATGCCATAACCGGCCGGTTTTAGCGGGTTCCAAGAAAGGACATGCTTTATGTCCGTGATGATCAGCTCTTGGTGCTGCTGCTCATGGTGGATACCAAGCTCGATCAATGGTGCAATTTCCGGCCAAAGATCCTGTCCGCAAGTATCGATAAGCGCATCCATTGCCTCATCGACATGGTGCCGATAGCCGATGATTTCAGCGACGGTCGGGCGCGAAAGAAGACCGCGTTCGGGCCGTGGGAATTGTTCGCCGACGGCGTTGTAGTAGGAATTGAAAAGATACTCGAAAGCGTCGTGGAAAGGGCGGTACGACGAAACATTGGGCTTGAGCAAGAAGGTTTCAAAAAACCATGTGGTGTGCGCCATATGCCACTTCGTGGGGCTGACATCGGGCATGGTTTGCACGACCATATCCTCTGTAGACAGAGGGTTTGCCAGATCAAGCGTAAGTGAGCGCGTGGTGTCGAACTGTTGTTTTATCTTTTCACGGCTGAGGAGACGCGATGACCTTGCATCAGCCGAACCCTGCTCGGCCAGATCCCGGGGAGTTTGTGTACCCATGGTATTTTTGCCCGGATCTGGGCGTCCTCTTTCTGCGTTCGTCGAAAGGCGCCTTATAGTTGTCGCCTATCTCATCTGATTACGCAACCCCGTCGCGGAAATTGGATTGAGCTGAGCATGCAGCATGACCCAGGCCGGCGGTTTCATGGTGGGCAACAGTGCAGCTTCATCTTCAGAAATGCGCGCCTGACTGAATGTTTGCGCCGCCGTTCCCAGTTGCGCCTTCAAACCGAAGCCAGGCCTGTCGATCACGGCAACGGGCACGGCGCGCATAATCTGTTGCCAGCCCTGCCATTTGGGCAGTTGGATCATATTGTCTGCCCCCATCAGCCAAACGAAATAGACATGGGGGTACACGGTGCATAGATGCGCCAGCGTGTCGCGCGTGTACTGAGTGCCGAGTACGCGTTCAATATCGGTGACATGAATGCGCGGATGATTTGCAGTTTTGCGCGCCGTTGCCATTCTTTCCGCAAGGCCCGCCATACCGTCCGCCGACTTCATCGGGTTTTGCGGCGACACCATCCACCAAACGCGGTCAAGCTTCAGGCGTGCAAGCGCCGTGAGGCTAATGTCGCGATGGCCGCTATGGGCCGGGTTGAAAGAACCGCCCAGAAGACCGATGCGCATGCCCTTGGCAAGCCAAGGACGTTGGAGAGGAAGTTTCATAAAGGGTACGATCGTGCAATCTGTTAGGGCCGGGTTTGTCCCGTGCCACGCACAACATATTTGAAGCTGGTGAGTTGCTCTACGCCGACGGGCCCACGCGCGTGTAGCTTGCCGGTGCCGATGCCGATCTCCGCGCCCATGCCGAACTCGCCCCCGTCCGCAAATTGTGTGGATGCGTTGTGCATAACGATGGCACTGTCCACATCACGTAAGAATTGATCGGCTGTCTGCTGGTCCTCCGTGATGATCGATTCCGTGTGAGACGACCCGTATTTCACGATATGGTCTGCGGCCCCTTGAACGCCATCCACTTCAGCGGCAGCGATGATCGTGTCTAGATATTCCGTTGTCCAATCGCTTTCGTTGGCAGGTGTGACGCGGGAATCCAGGGATTGGATGGCGGCATCACCGCGCACTTGGCAATCTTGATCCAAAAGTGCAGCAATGACCGCTGCCGCCGTCTCACGCGGGCAGTTCCGGTCAATCAGTACGGTTTCCGCAGCACCGCAAATGCCCGTGCGCCGTAATTTGGCGTTGAGGGTGATGTCGATCGCTTTCTGCCGGTCGGCATTTTTGTCGATGTAGAGGTGACACAAGCCTTCCAGATGACCGATGACGGGCACCCGCGCTTCGGCCTGGACGCGCGCGATCAAGTTTTTGCCGCCACGCGGGACCACAATGTCCACGGTGTCGGTCATCTGAGACAGGAGATAGCCAACCGCTGCACGATCCGTCGTCGGAATAATTTGGATAGCATCGGCAGGCAGGCCCGCAGCCGTCAACCCTTCAACGAGGCAGGCATGGATGGCGCGGGAGGAATGAAAGCTTTCCGAGCCGCCGCGCAAGATGACCGCGTTGCCGGATTTAAGACACAAAGCGCCCGCGTCTGCGGTCACGTTCGGGCGGCTTTCATAAATAATCCCAATTACGCCGATGGGAACACGCACGCGTTCAATGTGCAGGCCGTTGGTGGGTTGGTCCCATTCGGTGATCTTGGAGCCGACAGGATCGTCAAGCGCCGCGATCGCTTCGATACCGGCGGCCATTCCCTCAATCCGGTCCGGTGTCAGCAGAAGGCGGTCCAGCATGGCCTTGCTCAATTCTTTCTCGCGGCCGCCCGCCATGTCGATCTCATTTTCAGCGATGATCTTGTCCGCGTTCGTGCGGATCGCCGCCGCCATGGCGGATAAAGCACGGTTTTTCGCTCCCGCCTCCGTTTTGCCGAGAATATGACCGGCCGCCTTGGCGCGGCGTCCGATATCAGTCATGAGGGCGGCAATATCGGACGTGCTGTCCGTATTAACGATGTGCGCGGTACTCATGCAATAATTTCCTTATCGTTCTTGTGGGGCGCTGCGGATCCGGTGGACGGTGTGAGCACCAGATCATCCCGATGGATCATCTCGTCGCGGCCACGGTATCCCAGGATCGCCTCTATTTCATGGCTTTTATGACCAGATATATGCACGGCATCGTCGCTGGCATAGGCGATTAATCCTCTGGCCAGCTCCTCGCCGGCAGTATTCAAGACTTTTACTGAATCGCCCCGGCTGAACGTTCCGCTGATGGATTTGACACCAGCTGGCAGCAGGCTTTTTCCGGATGTCAGCGCTCTAACGGCGCCATCATCAATGGTCACGCTGCCCTGGGGCTTTAGCCCCCCGGCAATCCATTGCTTGCGCGCCGTGGCAGGTGAGGCATGGGCGCGGAACCAGGTGCAAACCGTTCCGTCTTCAATCCGCCGGAGGGGATGTTGGACGTGGCCACTGGCGATGACCATATGGCAGCCGGCGCTGTTGGCGATTTTGGCGGCTTCGATTTTGGTCACCATGCCCCCGGACCCCATCTGGGCGGCGGTTTTGTGGCTGGCGGGGGCGGCCATGCGTTCGATCTCAGGCGTAATCGTATCGACGAGAGGAATGAGTTCAGCGTCGTTTCGCTCTGCCGGATTGTGTGTATAAAGACCATCTACATCGGAAAGCAGGACCAGCCCGTCTGCGCCTACCATCTGCGCAACGCGGGCCGCCAGCCGGTCATTATCGCCATAGCGAATTTCTTCGGTCGTCACGGTGTCATTTTCATTGACCACCGGAATGCCGCCGCTCTTGAGAATCGTGGCGATGGTTGCGCGGGCATTGAGGTAGCGCCGCCTTTCTTCCGTGTCGTCCAGGGTTAGCAGCACTTGGGCAATCGGAATGTCCTTTGCCGCGAATAATTCTTCATAGGCGTGCGCCAGTCTGATTTGTCCAGCGGCGGCGGCGGCTTGCGCTTGTTCGAGGCGCAACACGCCATTGGGGAGCCGTAGGGCATGGCGGCCAAGGGCGATAGCCCCTGACGACACAATGAGAATGTTCTGTCCTCGGGCGCGCCAGGCGGCAATATCTTCCACAACGCTGGTCAGCCATTCACGGCGCACAATGCCCGTATCCGGATCGACCAACAAAGACGACCCGATTTTGACGACGATGGCTTTTAAGCTGGAAAGTGTGAGGGACGCGTTCATGGCCGCCACACAGCGGCCTCCACGGGAGGCTCTTCTTCTTCCACCAAATTCTTGTCCACGAGACGCGCACAGGCCCGCAGCAGGTCTTTCACGCCGTCGCCGCTTACGCCCGAAATGACCATTGCGGATTTGTTCGCCGCCTCTTGAAGCGCTGCAAGGGCTTCTGCCCGAACGTCATCGGTAAGCGCATCGGACTTGTTCAGTACAAGGATCTCGTGCTTGTCCTCCAAGTCCGCGCCATACGCTGTAAGCTCCTCGCGAATGGTATGGTAGGCACCAGCAATGTCTTCCTGCGTGCCGTCTACCAAATGCACCAGCGCCCGGCAGCGCTCGATATGCCCTAGGAACCGGTCGCCCAAACCCTGGCCTTCATGGGCGCCTTCGATCAGGCCCGGAATGTCGGCGATGACAAAATCTGTCGTGTCGACGGCCACCGTGCCCAGATTAGGCGAAAGGGTCGTAAACGGATAATCGGCAATCTTGGGACGCGCACGGCTTACGGCCGCAAGCAATGTGGACTTACCGGCATTGGGCAAGCCCACAAGACCGATATCCGCAATCAGTTTAAGCCGCAGCCAGATCCAAAACCCTTCACCCTCTTGGCCGGGGTTGGCGCGGCGCGGCGCGCGATTGGTGGAGCTTTTGAAATGGGCGTTTCCAAATCCGCCATTACCGCCCGCGGCAATAAGAATCTTCTGACCGACCTCTGTAAGGTCCGCCAACAGAATCTCGCGGTCTTCGTGAAAGATCTGTGTGCCCACGGGAACTTTCAGCGTCATGTCCGCGCCCGCGGCACCGGTTCGGTTCTTACCCATGCCATGGGTGCCGGTCTTGGCTTTGAAGTGCTGTTGATAGCGATAGTCGATGAGCGTGTTGAGGCCTTCGACGCATTCCACCCACACATCGCCGCCTTTGCCGCCGTCGCCTCCGTCGGGGCCGCCAAACTCTATGTATTTCTCACGGCGAAAGCTCACGCAGCCCGCACCCCCGGTGCCGGACTGAATATAGACTTTGGCCTGATCAAGAAATTTCATTGTTCTCGGTTCACTTCGTTCACGGAGGACTTAACCGTCCCGCTCCCCCACCCCAACCACCCGCCAGGGTACCGTATCCGGGTGGTTGGGGTGGGGGAGCGGGATGGCGGAGTCATCAAACGATGATTTATACCATATCCCTGCCTGGCAGCGAGTTTCATCAAATCCGCGCCGCCAGTCAGGGCATTTCACGTCTCTTTTCATGCGGTCCATTCCATGCGTTTCGCCATCACCTCATGCCCACGGGCAAGACTGGGAATGGGGGTCTCATGGGTGTAGCGGAACCCGAGTTTCGTCAGCACCCGGCCAGATCTCGGGTTTTCGACAAAGTGGCCGGATACCATGCGGGTCAGGTTGAAAGCCTTAACGGCGGCGTCCTTCACGATGCGCGCGGCCTCTGTGGCATAGCCTGATCCCCAAAAGGGCTGGCCAATCCAATAACCGATTTCATACGTGTCTTCGTCGGTCATATGGACCCCAGCGGAACCGATCAGATGGCCGCATTTGGTGACGGCGTAGCAGAATTCCCGGCCGGTTTCGCGCATGGTCTCGTGACGGCCGATCCAGTCTTCCGCCATGCCGTTTTCATAAGGATAGGGTACGCGCGACAACATGCTTGCGACCGGCCAGGCGCCCGCCAATTTCTGTACGGATCTTGCGTCTGTCCGGTCGAACGGTCGCAAGGTTAATCGTGGGGTGTTCAATATTCGGTCCACTTTGTTTCTCCTCTGGTGAGGATCGCTTGACCATCCCACTTCCCCAATGTCAACTTTGGCCAACCACCCGATAAGGGTACCCTAGGGGTGGTTGGGCCGGGGGAGTGGGATGGCTTAGCCATCCAATCTTGCGAGGGAGAACAAAAAAGGGAGATGGCGACCCATCTCCCTCTTTTTGGCATCGCCACCTATCGGGCGATGCGGAACTTTCCGTGCGCCCTATTCTGCTGCACCGGCCACCGGCGTCGCAATCGGATCCACCGACACGTACACCCGGCCGTTCCGTTTCGTTGCAAACGAAACGGTGCCGTCGATAAGCGCAAAAATCGTATGGTCTTTGCCAATGCCCACATTGTTGCCGGGGTGCCATTTGGTGCCGCGCTGACGCACAATGATGTTGCCTGGGATAACGGCTTCGCCGCCAAACTTCTTGATGCCAAGGCGCCGGCCCGCTGAATCGCGGCCGTTGCGTGAAGAACCGCCTGCTTTCTTATGTGCCATGAGCCCTTACTCCTTGCCTTCCGCCAGTGCTTTTGCCTGGCCGATCCAGTCATCCCGGTCGATACGGCCCTTAAAGTTCAATGTTTCGTCCACATAAGCCACATTCTCGGGCGTGAACGATGCAATCTGATCGTAATGATAAATACCCAAACCGTTGAGTTTTTCTTCCAATTTGGGTCCAACACCGCCGATTTTTTTCAAATCATCCGCTTTTCCGTCCCGCGGGGCGCTTAAGGCCTCCGGCGCGGCGCCTTGGACGTCGGCTGCAGGCGCTTCCGAAGGCGCTGCAGCTTCGGCTGGAGCAGCTTCTTCCTTGGGAGCAGGGGCGGGTTCGGCTTTTTTGGCCTTCTTGGCTGGTGCCTTGCCACCTTCCGCGAAAATATCGGTGATTTTCAGCGTGGTTTCCCACTGGCGGTGGCCTTTGGTCCGGCGGTAAGTCTGACGGCGCTTCTTTTTGAAGATGATGACTTTGTCGCCTTTGGCTTCGTCCAGCACTTCCGCGTGGACGCTGGCGCCTTCGATGACAGGTGAGCCTATCTTCGTGGCGCCATCGCCGCCGATCATCAGAACCTGATCCAGCGCCACCATGTCGCCAGCTTCCGCGTTCAGCCTTTCAACGACGATGACATCGTCCTTGGCAACGCGATATTGTTTTCCGCCGGTTTTAACGACTGCAAACATGGTCGAAATCCTTGAGTTTTTGGCCGTTTCAACGCCAGCCACACGCGTTCATACGTAAAGGCGCCGGCGGCACGATGCACCCCCGGCGAAGGCGCGCACTATAGCCACGCGCGAAGGGGTGTCAAGGCAGAAAGCGGTCGATTAAAGTCAAAGAATCGGGCTGTCACGAGCTGACCTTGAAGCAAAAAAGGTCAGTCCCCCGCTTCTTTATTGGAGACATAGCTTGCTTACCCTTTACGGCACTGTCATGTCCCGCGCTTTTCGCTGCCTTTGGATGCTGGAAGAGGCGGGCGTGGCCTATGAGCTGAAATCGGTGGATTTCGCCACAGGTGAAACGAAGGCGCCGGATTACCTCAAGCTCAATCCTAATGGCCGGGTACCTCTGCTGGTGGATGGGGGCCTGTCGATTTGGGAGTCGCTCGCCATCAACCTCCACATCTCCAGGCGCCATGCCCCTCAATTCTGGCCGTCCTCGCAGGACCAGGAATCCCGGCTCCATATGTGGACGGCTTGGGTCATGGGGGAGATCGAGGGGCCACATGATGCAGCCAACAAGACCGGCACGGATCTGGACCCCGCCGCACTCGATCTCTCGCTCAACGCCCTTCGGGAAACACTTGGCGCATCGCCTTATCTGCTGGGGTCCGATTTCACAGTCGCTGACCTCAATGTTGCGTCTGTGTTGTTGCGGCCAAAAACAGTAGAGGTGGTGAAAGCCGATGCGGTGCTGCTGGATTGGTTCAACCTGTGTACCTCGCGTCCGGCACTTGCGCGGGTGTTTGCTAGGTGATCCATCACAATCGTCATTGCCCGGCTTTAGTCAGGGCAATCCAAGCAACCTATCGGTGGATTACCCGGGCTCGCTGATGCTCGCCGTGTAATGACGAAAGAGAGAGAGGGAAATCCATCATGCCCATGAAAATTCTGCGCGTTGTCGCCATCCTCCAAGGGGTATCCCTCATGCTTGGCGAGGCCTACCGGTCTTGGGGCGCGGACCGGCCGGTCATGTTTTGGATGGACGATCAGATCATGGGTGTGCTGCTGATCAGTTCGGCGATACTTATGGCGCGGGACACGTTTCACCGGCGTGCCTATTTCGCTGCGGCATGGGGCTTCAGCGCAGGCATGAACTACGGCAGCTTCTTTGCCAAAATCTACGAACCGGGAGAGGCCAATGCCGGTAATTTTGATCTTGGCCTTCTGACCTTCCTGATTGGACTGGCGTTCGTTGTCGCGTGTGTGGGCATGGCCGCCAGTATCATGCTGCCAAGAGAGGAAAGCATTGGCCAGTAACGCACTGGTTGGTGGTCTTTGACCAATGACATCGCTAAGGTGCCGCAGCACATTTAGAGGAGTAACGAATGGCCAAAGACTTTGACGTGGTGGTGTATGGCGCAACCGGCTACACAGGCCGGCTGGTCGCGGAATATCTGTCTCAGCAATATGGAACGGGAGGCGAGGTCTCCTGGGCCATGGCCGGACGCAGTGCCGACAAGCTTGCGGCGGTACGTGACGAAATTGGTGCCCCTGCGGACACGCCGCTGATAACCGCCGATGCGTCCGACCCGGCCTCCCTCAAAGCCATGGTTGAACAAGCAAGGTCGGTCGCCACAACGGTTGGCCCGTATCAGCTGTATGGGGCGGATTTGGTGGCCGCCTGTGCTGCTGCCGGAACGGACTATGTGGATCTGTGCGGTGAAACCCCCTTCATGCGCAAGATGATCGATGCTCACGAGGGTGCGGCGAAGAAGAGCGGTGCGCGCATTACGTTTTCCTGCGGTTTTGACTCTATCCCCTTCGATCTAGGGGTCTATTTCCTTCAGGACAAAGCAATCGAAAAGCTCGGCGCGGCGACGTCTCGCGTCAAAGGGCGTGTACGGAAGATGCAGGGAACGTTCTCTGGCGGGACAGCCGCCAGCATGCGCGCCACCATGGCGGCCGCCGCCGACCCCGAGGTGCTGCAGCTCCTGCTAAACCCGTTTTCGCTGACGCCCGGTTTCCAAGGCCCCGAACAGCCCGCCGGTGACAAACCGGAATTCGATGAAAGCCTGAACAGCTGGGCGGCGCCTTTCATCATGGCCGCCATAAATACGCGGAACATCCATCGTTCCAATTTCCTTTTGGGCCATCCGTATGGGGAAGATTTCAAATATGATGAAATGATGCTCACAGGACCTGGCAAAGAAGGCGAAGACGCGGCGAATTTCGTCGCCAGCAATCCGGGGATGGGCGGGGATGATGATCCGAAACCTGGCGAAGGTCCGTCCAAGGAAGAGCGGGAAGCGGGCTTTTACGATGTGTTGTTCGTCGGTGAAGCAGCCGACGGCAAGACCATCAAAGTTGGCGTGACCGGCGACAAAGATCCCGGTTATGGCTCCACATCGAAAATGATCGCGGAAAGCGCAATTTGCCTTGTGAAGGATGCAACGGATACGCCGGGTGGTGTCTATACGCCGGCGCCTGCCATGGGCGGTGCGTTGATCAAGCGTCTTGTTGCCAATGCGGGCCTGACTTTCGACGTCGAAGACTAGAGCGCTTCAATATGACCATGAAACGCTCTAGAGACATGCAATCTGGTGGGCGCCGCTAGAGCCGTTTTGGGTTTGATTGAAACACAAAACGGCTCCAGACTCTCAGTTTTGCGCGTTTCCGGACGGTGAACCGGATTCCACTTCACCTGGAAACGCTATAGTGTTGATGCCGCGCACGCCAACGCTATGCGTATTACAAGCCGAGCTTTGACTTGAGCGCCGTGCCTTCTTCGGATCGGGCGATGCCGATATAGTCGAAAATGGGGCGTATGGCGCGTGCTCGTTCTAGTGAAATAAGGACCGGCGCAAAAAGGCCCCGGCCGATGGCGAACACATCATAGCCGCAGTCTTGCATCGTTTGGATGGTTGGGGGCGTGAAGCCGGGCTGCAGGCTTTCATGCTCTTCAAACACCACCATGTCTATCAAATTCGCTTCCAGCTTTTGCCGTGCACCGGACAGGATTTCTTGTTCGAAACCTTCTACGTCGATTTTCATCAATCGAATGTGTGCGTTATCGTCAATGACTGCCGAAAGGGGTTTCACGCATACTTCATAAGGCTCATGCGTTGCGCCTTCTTCCTGCAAGCAAGTTCGCTTGGTGGAGCTGGCGGGAGGCGTGTGTAAGGTGATTTCTCGTTCGCTTTCACCGACAAGCGCTTCGTGGAGCTCCACATTCTTTAAGGTAAGGTCTTCTAGCGTAAGTTTTAGGTAATCCAGAACGCGGGGGTTCGGCTCAAAAGCGATAACGCGTCCATCTGCGCCGATGACGTCCGCCATCAGTGTGGTGACGACACCGAGTTTTGCGCCGATGTCCATGGCAGTATCGCCCGGCCGCAGAGTTTGACGGATGATGTGGCTGATCTTTGCATCGAAGTCGCCGAAAAGAAAAACTGTGCGCCCAACATGATCCGCAGCCGGAACAACCATTCTGCCGCCCGGGGCTTGGGCCCATACGTCACAGTCAAGAGGGCCCACAAGACGCGATAACAGGGGGTGATGGGCAAAACGAATAGGTCCGCTGACAAAGGGATAAAGCCTTGTCAGTTGCGCCAACGCTTGCGCTCTTGCCGGCGCCGGGACGGGGTTAACCATAAATCAGCCCACTGAAACTCAAACACACCACGCAACAATCACCACGCGAAAAAGATCGCTCGGGAGTTATAACACAGTAAAACGCGGTTTTGTTACAGTCCTAAGAATCCAGCGAGGACTAGGCCTGTTGCCTTGCGTTGGCTTTGTTTGTCGCCCTCGATTTTTGGCAGATCATCGTCGATATCCGCCAGCCGAGTATCGTAATAGATGTGCATGGCGGGATCCGGCAGGCTGTCTTTATCTTGTATGTTCGCACACGGAACGAAGGCGAGCCGGACAAAAGGCAGGACGGGTAAGAAGCCAATGACCGGGTTATTGCAATTGCGGCATATGCCGCGGTCTAACGCCGGCGCTTCCTTATACTTCGCGAAGTCGATTGTTTCGGGCGTTTCGACGCTCACCCGGGCCGCCGACATGACCGTCACATCGGCAAACGGCGTTTTGTAGATCTTTTGACATATCGAGCAGTGGCATAAGAAGCGCCGCGTTGGCCGTTTCGAGAGGCGGAACTTGGAGGTGCCGCAAGGGCATTGCGCTTCACCGGTGAACGGAAACGTCATTGCGGAGTCTCCCGGCTTGTCTGAAACTCTTCCGGATGGATGCGCGCTTGCTCCACCACGAAGCGCAGGGCCGAATAGGGCCAGAGCGTGAAGTTATAATCATTGTCATCTGTGTACCAGGCATTGCAGCCGCCGCTGAATACCATGGGCTTCATATCCCGCTGAAGGCGGGCATTATATTGTTTGACCACTTCGGGGTCGGGGTCGATATGCGTCACGCCCTCGCGCTCCATCCAGTCGAGACATTTCATAACGTATTTCGTTTCGGATTCGATCATGATCAACGCCGAAGTGTGGCCTGTCGCGCTGTTGGGGCCCAGCAGCATAAAGAAGTTCGGAAATCCCGAGACCATCATGGTGCGGAGGGAGTCGACCCGTTCTGCCCAAGCGTCTTTTAGCTTCAGGCCATTGAGGCCTTCCACATTGACATAGTCGGATATATCGAAGGGGCGAAAACCAGTGGCTTCTATAATGACGTCCACTTCATGCAGTTTGCCGGTTTCATCCCGGATGCCGTTTGGTTCGATCTTGGCGATCGGGTCGGTTACCAATTGAACACTGTCCCGGTTGAAACAGGTGAGGTAGTCGTCAGCGACGACGCGGCGTTTGCAGCCCGCCTCGTAATCAGGTGTCAGCTTCCGCCGAGTGTCGGGATCGGTCACCGAGTTTTCCAAATGTTGCAGCCCCGCTTTGGTGAGCCGCTTTGACATCCAGGAGCCGCGGCGCAGAGATGTGGTCCCGATGGCATCCATCATGACCCAAAGAAAAGTCCGGTAGGCGCGCATCAGGAACGGAAATCTCTTGAAGCGCGTGCGGGTGGCCTGCGAGATGTCTTGGGCAACACGCGGAAACACCCAGGCAGCGCTTCGCTGAAAGACAGTTGCCTCCGCCACATCGTCAACAATGCCGGGCAGCGTTTGTGCAGCACTCGCGCCGGTGCCGATGATTGCGACCGTCTTGCCTTTTAGGTCCACATCGTCGCGCCATTCGGCCGTATGAAACACGGGGCCGCCGAAGCTGTCTTTGCCGTCGAATGGAATATGCTTGGGCAGGTGCAGTCCGCCAAGGCCGCTGACCACAACGTCTGCCGTGATGTGTCCGCCGTCATTCGTGAAAACATGCCATTTGCTGCCTCGGAATATGGCATCGGTGACTTCTGTTTCGAACTGAATGAAGGGGCGCAGGCCGTATTTGTCGACCGTTCGTTCGCAATAGTCCCAGATCTCGCCGCCGCTGGAATAGGAATGGCTCCAATCGGGGTTCAGCTCGAAGGAGAATGAGTAGAGATGCGAAGGCACGTCGCAAGCAACTCCCGGATAGCGGTTTTCCCGCCACGTGCCGCCAACAGTGTTCGCCTTCTCAAGAATGACAAAGTCTTTTATGCCTTTTTTCAAAAGGTTAACGCCCGTGCAGATGCCGGACATGCCTGCCCCTAATACCGCTACGCGGACGTTTTGGCTTGGCGCGGTGTCGAACGAGTCCGTTGTCTGGGAAACGGAAGCGGCCTGGGACATGCTTCATCCTCTTGATTGTTTTGGCTTTTTTTAAGCCTAATCGATTGTGACGCCCATGTCATTTTTTTGATATTGCTCCGCATAAAGAATTTGGTGCAGAATCGGAAAGAGGGAGAAATCAACATGAAAGATTTCAGACGAATGTTGCGATTGTTAAGCATACCGATCTTTGTGCTGATGCTTGTGAATCTCCGCCCGGCGGAAGTGTTGGCCGACGATCTGGGTTACTCCAAATTCTCCGGCGCGTCCGGGCCGCAGGAAGAAGGAATCTTCGTGGCGACCGACCCGGAAGGGTGGCACCGGCTATGGTCTAAAGTGGGGAAACCCGCCAAGGGCACGTTTCAGCCAGGCAAGACGACTGGTGTGGCGGTTTTTCTCGGGCCGCGCCCGGATGGCGATCGTCTACGGGTACGGAAAGTTCAGGGTGATGATGGCCGAATTGAAGTGAAGCTGACTCATAAGCACGGTGAGGGCTCGGGTGAAACCATCACGCCTTGGGCGATTGTGCTTGTGAAGGGAACGGGAAAGAAAGTTGTGGCCGACATTCGCCACGAGGCGGTTCCCGTTCAGTAGCTAGAGCGCGCTGTATTGCTGAGTGCCGCGGCTCTTGAAAGCTGTGTAGTCGCGTTCGGCTTCTTCGTAAGCAAATTCCAACTCAGGGATCGCGCGCTCCACCTCGATCTTTTCTTCGGTGAGATGCTTGATCTCAACCGCAAGGTTGGCGCGCTCCACGGGCGGGATGCCGGGCGCTGCAAGCGCTGCGGTTGTCTCGACGATTTCATGCTCGATGACTTTTGAACGTTCGCGTGCGGCGTCCAATTCGTTGGCGATGCGCTGCATTTCCGAACGTTTCTGGTAAAGCGTGAACCCTTCCAGGTGTGCGGTAACGAAAGCACTTTCCAAATGATCCGGGCAAACACCCTGATACGCCCGGCCACTCGTCCCTTGAGAGTATCCGTTCTGGGGGCGGCAGAATTGGGCGATGCCTTCGTCGTGACCTTTCTTGTAGTCGCCGAAATTGGCCGCAATGCCGTGAGCCGCGCAGGCTTTGCGATGGGTGCTGAAGCCGGCGGGCGTTACGCCGCGTACACCGTCTTCAAAGCCGATGGCTTGCCAGTCCGCAACATTGCATTCCTTCGCGGACATGCCTGCGCAAGCGGTCAGGGAAAGGGCAAGAGCGGTTGTGATCGCAAAACGTTTCATGGTCGACTCCATTTGCACATTGACAATAGAGCGACGACGTTTCATCGGTCTTAACTGGACTTACGCGTTCCGCGAAGAATAGGAACATGGTTGATCCGCCATTAACCATGCAAACCGCATTGGAGCCCCGTTTGAAAATTTATGTCGATGCGGACGCCTGTCCGGTGAAGCAGGAAACGGTTCGTGTGGCCGACCGCCACCGTTTGGAAGTGGTGTTCGTGTCCAATGCGGCCATGCGCTTGCCCGAGGGGTTTGCCGTCAGGCGTGTGGTGGTCGACGAGGGACCGGACGAGGCGGATAACTGGATCGCTGAGTCTATCGACCCGGCAGATGTGGCAATCACATCGGATATTCCGCTGGCGGACCGGTGCTTGAAGAAGGGGGCGGCGGTTTTAAAACCCAATGGTGACGAGTTTACGGAAGCGTCTATCGGCATGGCGCTCGCCATGCGGGATCTGAGCGCTCATTTACGCGAGACGGGCGGTCAAACCCATCACGCGTCGTTTTCAAAGCGCGATCGTTCGCAGTTTTTGCAAGGTCTTGAGAACCTGATTCAGAAACGCAAACGCCTATAGGTTTCCGGCAACGTTCTGTTCCTGGGACGCACGATGCCCGGCGCCGAGCGCCTTCACGAACTTCTCTTCCATAGATATGGGGCAGATGCCCGTATAAACATATCCGGTCGCGCCTTGGTTATAGCCGTTCTCTGCAGTGCAGAAACGGGCGACGCCTTCGTCATATCCTGCCATGTAGCGCGAGCGCCGAACATCTACGCCGTCCTTCGCGCAAGCTTCGTTGCGGGTACTGAAATTCTTGTTTTCAAGCCCGCGGACGCCGTCCTCAAATCCGAAACTTTTCCAATTGGCCGGGCTGCACTCGTTTGTGGCAATGTCCGTGTCCAAAGAACCGCAAGCGGCGATCGCGACCAGGGCCGCGAGGGTCAAACTCTTACGCATCGGGAACCTCCGTTTGGCCGTCAACGTAAGGGATCTCTGTTTAGGCTCGCTTAATCATTTGATTAAAAAACGAACCAATCAGCGGAATAAGTTTGGGATCGCTACTGCGGGTCGGCAAGCTGGCTGAGAAACGTGCCCAATGCCGATGTCCAGTTTTCAAGCTGAGCTTTGAAATAAGCTTCCGTGACGCCACCTTCGATGCTGATCACCATATCGATGCCCAACGACGTATCGTCACTGGAAAAATAGGCGCGGCCGAAAACCTCATTCTCATTGTACTGATTGATTTTTACCTTATCGGCAGCGGTTACCTTTTGCCCTTCGTCTTCCACAAAATTCGCGAAGATGGCAAGCGTCGTACACGCTTCCGCCTTCGGCGTATCGCATTCGATTAAGCGCATGACGAAACTGGTATTCCGGTATGTGCCGACAAGATAGCTGATACCGTCGTCGGAGGTGACAAGTTCTGCGGTGATCCCTGTACCGGCAAGCAAGCTAAGGACTGATGCATAAGAAATTTTCGTCAGAAGGGCGGGGGCGGCTTCGGTTCCGGCGGGCTCTGCAGTCTGGGCCATGCCCGGTGCGGCGGTCAGCAGCACGGCAACCGACATGGAAATGGCAAGTGACACCGACCTCACAAAACAGGATGGCCTAAGCATGGATAACCCCCACAAGAACTAACGGTAACGCCCGGCGGCGAGCATCTGCCGGGCGTGGCATATTTGCCATAATCGCCCGGAGAATGCCAGCTTTGGGCTATCCCTTGACGTGAAGCATCCCGTTGGCTCAGATGGGGCTCAAAAGCGACAAAAAATTGGAGTAAGTGGGGATCAAATGACCCAAGAGATGCCTGCCGGAACGGTGCCGGTGCTGCCGGCACACAAGTTCGACGAAGGGCGGCTTTTCGATTATCTGAGCGAACGGGTGGATGGCTTCGAAGGGCCGATGACCGTGCGCCAGTTTGAAGGCGGCCAATCCAATCCGACTTACATGTTGGTGACGCCAAACCAGAATTATGTCTTGCGCCGGAAGCCGCCTGGAAAGCTATTGCCGTCGGCCCATGCAGTGGACCGGGAATACCGGGTTATCAGTGCGCTCAACAAAACGGATTTTCCGGTGCCGCGCGCGCATGTCTTGTGCGAAGACGAGAGCATCACCGGAACAATCTTCTTTGTCATGGATCATGTGGAGGGGCGTGTCTTTTGGGATGGTATTATGGAAGAGCTGACGCCTGAAGACCGCGCCAAGGCATTCGATTCCATGAACGAAACCATCGCGAAACTTCATGCGATCGATCACGTGGCGCTCGGCCTCGAAGATTTCGGGCGGCCGGGCAACTATTTCGCGCGCCAGATTTCACGCTGGTCGAAGCAATATAAGGCGTCGGAAACGGAAGAAATTCCAGAGATGGACCGCTTGATCGACTGGCTGCCGGTAAACGTGCCGGATGATGAGGCCACTTGCCTCATTCACGGCGATTACGCGCTACACAACATTATGTTCCACCCGACCGAACCACGCGTGGTGGCGGTGCTGGACTGGGAATTGAGCACGACCGGTCATCCTCTGGGCGACATCACCTACAATACGCAAGCTTGGTACCTGCCGCGGATCGAGAACGAAACGCGGCCCAATTATGCCACGGTGGACTTGCAGGCCCTTGGCATACCCAGCTTCGAAGACTATGTGGCGCGCTATTGCGAGCGTGTGGGCCGCCCCATGATCGAGAATGTGGCGTTCTATAAGTCGTACAATCTCTTCCGGTCGGCGGCGATCGCTCAAGGCATTATCGGCCGTGTGCGGGATGGCACGGCGAACAATCCAAAAGCACTGGAACTGAAGGATCGTATTAAGCCGTTAGCGGTTGAAGCCTGGCGGCAAGCGGAAATCGCGGGAGCAAGTTCATGATCATGCGTATTTTGAAGGGGCTTGCTGCCCTGGTGGTTCTGGTGGCGGTCGCCATTGGTGTCTTTTTCACGCTCATCCGTACCGATGAGATGATGATTGGATTTTTCCCGCAAGGGCCAAGCGAAACGATCGAATTTTCGACGCTTAAGCTCAAGGATTCGCCAAATCAATATCTCGTCTGTCCGGAAGATTTGTGTAACGGGCAGCAACACCGGGTCAGCCCCGTTTTTCCGGTTCCGGCAGAGGAACTCGCCGGGTATTGGTACGATATCGTGGCGCAGAAACCGCGGACGGAGCAGGTATCCGTGGACAATGGGGATTTGAACCAGGTGGACTACGTACAGCGTTCGGAGCTGATGCAATATCCTGATTGGATCACCATCCGGTTCATCGACCTCGAAGGGGGCTCATCCACCCTCGCGATCTACAGCCGCTCCGTTTACGGGCAGTCGGACCTTGGAATCAATCAAGAGCGAATTGATGCCTGGTTGGGGGAATTAGAGGCCGCTTTTTAAGCGCAAAAAGAATATCTCGCTTAAAAGGCCGTCCCTTTTCGGGCTTCTTTGGTGGAATCCGCAAATTCCACGATAGATCACACGGTTGATTCAACGCTGCCTTCCACGCCGTCATGACACTTTCTCCATCGAGGCGGGGCACCCCCGCTCGTTTGCGTAGATGGAGAGATGCAATGCAACGCGAGATGAAATTGTTTCGAGGGAAGACCATGCCGAAACGATGCATGATCTTTCTCGGCCGTTTCGCCGATGGACCTGCCAAAAAACCAGATTTCCGGCGCTCCCCTAGGGCCATGACTTGGATGGCTTATGTGAGCGTGCTCCTGGTGGTGATGCCAGGACTTGTCAGCTAATCACCATCTTCCTCTTGGGCCCGATCATGTTCGGATCCGTCATTGGTCCGGCGACCGGCCGGATAAACGGACGGCACATGGCGTGATCGTGCTCTAGAACCAATCCCAGACCCCAGAAACTTGCGAAGCGTGGCCATTCGGCCCGCTTCGTCTTTTTGTCTGGTTGCACCCCCCACCGCCATTGGGTAAGTTCCGCTCCTTCCGCGCCAACGGATCAGAGTATGTCGCTCCACGACATTGCGATGTGACCGTCTGGTTATGGAGAGATGCCGGAGTGGTCGCCCGCAGGCGAAGCCTGCTGATTGTTCGATTAGTTCGACCACTCACATGGAACATAGGTTATGTCGCTCCACCACATCGCGACGTAACTATCTGGTGAAGGAGAGATGCCGGAGTGGTCGCCCGCAGGCGAAGCCTGCTGATTGTTCGATTAGTTCGACCACTCACATGGAACATAGGTTATGTCGTTCGACCACATTGCGACGTGACCGTCTGGTTATGGAGAGATGCCGGAGTGGTCGAACGGGGCGGTCTCGAAAACCGTTGAGCTCTATGAGTTCCGAGGGTTCGAATCCCTCTCTCTCCGCCACAGGCCTTTCGCAGAAACGCCGAGAGCCATGTGGGCTCGAATTTTCTCTCTGCGTCTCCGCCATTTTTGTTTGCGCGCAGCTGCCACACCAACCCTGCGCGTGTGGCTCCGGTGCTAGAGACAAAACCATCTTCAGAAAATCCCGATAGTTTTGAGGAAAAAAACTAGTTTCCGCGCCACGGAAAGATTTCATTGTTCAGTAGCCCCACGGCCGCGAGGTCGGCCAGGTACTTGTCGATCAAGTCCCTATCCAAATGGGGAATGCCGCCGGCCTCTGTGAGGGCCTCGCCGACAGCGGTGCTGAACAACTCTGCAGGCATCGAAGCGCCGGGGACAGCTTCCGTCGGCTGCGCAAACATTTCAAGCACGGGGAGAGATGACATGGCTTTGAGATTTTCCGGCAGGGCCCGCAACGCCGCCTCAAAACGGTTCAGCCAATCGCCATAGTCTTCAATGCGCTCGATGGCGATGCCGCTGTGTTCGATCCACTGAACGAAACTGTCCATAGAAATCCCATCATCATGGGGGTTCAGGACATGAAAGGTCTGGTGCCCCGTTCGTTTTTGGTTGCTGATTGCGAGTACCGCTTCGGCAATAAAGTCGACGGGCAGTCCCTCGTAATGGGCACGTTCCGCTGTGCCTTTGTAGAAGCTTTGCGGGGCAATCCCAGTCAAGGCAACACTCAAGATGAACCGTGTAAAGACATCGGGCATGTTGAGCTGACCGCGGTAAAAACGATGGGCAAGGATCATGTTTGACCGGAACACGTTGACCGGCAGGCCGAAATGCTCATGTGCGTTGCGAAGCAAGACTTCGCCCGCCCATTTGCTCGCGGCGTAGCCCACCGCATAGCCGTCATTCAGTTGAAACTCTGGTATCGCCTCGCGAATATCCGCTTCCTCACGGATGGCGTTGCCGTGAGAATCGAACGCGGCGGCGACGGTGGATATGTTGACGATCCTCTTTTTGCGTGTGGTCAAGGCAAGCGCGATGAGCTCGGCGGTGCCAGCCACATTCGGCTGAAACAATTGACGATAGGGCATTCTATGGTTTACCAGCGCCCCCACATGAGTGATGACGTCGACCTTCTCGGCCAAATCCTCCCATCGCCCGGTCGACAAGCCCAGCCGGGGTGCAGACAAGTCGCCTGCTATGCAGATCAGGTGATCTTTGGCTGCTGCGTCAAACCGCTCTTCCAAAGTGTCATCGCCAGCAACAAAAGCATCACGTAACCGTGCTGTGGCCGCTGCATCGCCGGCGCCTCGTCCCAAACAAATCAGTGTACCCCCGTTTTGCGACAGCTGATCCAACCATTCCAATGCAATGAACCGACCGAGGAAGCCGTTGGCCCCGGTCAGCAGAACCGTTTTGGCTTCCTCTTGGCTTGCGGGCGCAAGCTTTTCAGCCGCTTCCAGGATCTCTGTGTCAACAAATTTAGCGAGGGTCAAGTCCGCAGCGCGGAGGAAGGCTGCGTCATTGCCGTGGATGTCATCATGTGTCGCGCGGGCACTTTCGCACGTGTTTTTTGTGCGTTCGATTTTGTGCGCCAAATCCAAAAGCGTATTGGATGGATGCACGATATCGCCGACCTCGACCGTGATGTCGAAGATATCTTCGAGCAACATGGCAAAGGAGAGCGCGGAAAGAGAATCGCCCCCAATATCGTCAAAGGAAACATTGCCGTCGTCCGGGATCTCGTCGATCCCGAGAGAAATTTGTGCGGCCGTCAGCACCGTTGCGGCAACCGGCGCGTTTTGACTATTGGTCTTGAGGCTGCGGAGCGCGTCATCTTGGCTGCGCGCCATATCGGCGTATAGGGTTTCAAGACGGTCTTGGTACTTTGCATTGAAGGCCGGGCGCATGTATTTGCCGACACCCGCCAACAATCCATTCTCAATCGAGAAGGGGGTGGTTTCGATGATGATATCCCGCGGGATTTCGTAAGAGTTGAGATCGTTTGCGGCGGCGATGCCGCGAATTGCCGTCATCAGTTGTTGTTTTGTGGCCGCATCGTTCTGCTCAACGTCAATCAGACTTTGGTTCGGAACAACAACGCCCAGCAAATATGAACGGGATGAATTGCCGTAGAGAAACACCTGCTGAAGGACCGGATCGCCACCGGCATAGAGCGCCTCAAGCTTGGAAATGGCGACAAACTCTCCCTGCGCTAATTTGAGAACGCTGTTGCGCCGGTCAAGAAAGCGGATTTTGCCGGGTTCCACTTCCTCCATAATGTCGCCGGTGCGGTAGAAACCCTCCGCATCGACCAGCTTTGCGTTGAGTTCCGGGCGCTTGTAATACCCGCCGATCAAACGGCTTGTTTTGACGGCCAACTCACCGCGTGGGTGTGGCTTGTCCGTTGTGAAATAGCCGAGTTCAGGAACATCGATAAGTTTGTGTGCGGAGATGGGCGGGTTCTGAATGACACCATTGACCGAAACGCCACCGGTTTCCGTTGAGCCGTAGGAATCCGTCAGCGGAAACCCAAATAGTTTCTCTGTGAAATCTTGCAACTCCGGCGAAAGCGGTGCGGAAGCAATTACCGCGGACTGCAAGCGGCCGCCGAGCAAGTCATCCCGTAATCGATCAAAGTCATGATCGCCGTCAGGCGCAAGGTCCGCGCAGGCCCGCTGATACAGGAGTTCGCAAATGCGTGGAACTAGCCCTAAATCGGTCGGACGCACGAGCGTCAAGTCTTCCAAGAAGGAAGACAAGTCACTCAGCGCGGTGAAACACAACAGCCCCCCTCGCCCGAGCGTCATAAATGTGTAGGACGATCCATAAGAATGGCTCATCGGCTGGTAGTGGAGCACGATGGCAGGCGGCGCATAAGGGGCGGATGCCCACGGAACGATCGCATTTTCTTCCGTGTACACCGCACCTTTCGGTGAGCCCGTGCTGCCGGAGGTATAGACAATCGAGACAATCGGCTTTTCGCCTTCAGCGGAAACAAACGGCTCAACTTCCGGCAGACCGGCGCCGCGCCTGCAGGCCTCTGTGAATGTAGTCAATGAAGCGCCTGATTTAGCTTCGGTCAGAATCTGCCGCGCAGACTTGAGCGTGGTCAGATGGCTTGGGTCCTCTTCGTCCACATCAAAAATGAGAAGAGTCCGAACGTTATCGCACGCAAGGACGCAGGAAATCGCTTTGTCGAGCTGCTCAATACTGGCCGCGATGCATTTCGGCTCGACTTCAAGAACAATGTCTTCCAATTGTGCAGGCGGCGCGTTGGACGGCAGCGGCACATAGGGCAAGCCGTTGAATTGAACGGCAAGAAGCAGAGCTGCATATTCCGGTCCCGCAAACCCAATGGTCGCGACCATGTCCCCTGGTTGCATGGCAAAATCCGGATCATGGGCAAGCGCCGATGAGAGGGACTTAACCTGCTCCCACAGCCCGCCATAGGTAAGGAAACAGAAATCGGTGGCGAGCTCTCCACCTATTTTGGGGCGCCAACCCAAGGCTGGACGGTCGCCATAGGAGGTGAGCACGATACGGATGATTTGGGCGATCGAAAGTCCGGGTTGCGTAATGGCCTCGATGACCTTCGGGTCAGGCATTGGTGTTTCCGGCACTGGGTGCAGGTGCGTGTTCCTATCGTTGGTTACAAGCGCCATTCTTTGTGCTTCCGGCCTATAGCGTGCTCATATCGATTACAAACCGGTATTTCACATCCGCGCGCTCCATGCGCTCAAAGGCTTCGTTGATGTCGCCCATGGCGATGAGTTCGCAATCGGGCAGAATGTTTTTCTCCGCACAGAAGTTAAGCAACTCCTGGGTTTCCGCGATACCTCCAATCATGGATGCAGTGAGGGACTTGCGTCCCGCCACAAGGCCCCCTGTGTGGAAGGAAGGCAGCATATCGATCGCCCCGACCAACGCCACAACACCATCTAAGCCCACCAGTGAGAGATAAGGGGACACATCATGCGCGACCGGAATTGTGTCGAGCACAAAATCGAAATGCCCCGCGGCTGCCGCCATCTTTTCTTCATCCTTTGAAATCAGAACATCGTGTGCGCCAAGCACAATTGCGTCCTTTACTTTGGAAGGGGATGTGGTCAGTACGGTGACGTCTGCCCCAAGACCAACGGCGAGTTTGACGCCGATATGGCCGAGCCCACCCAATCCGGCAACGGCGACTTTCGTACTTGGCCCAACTTCCCAGTAACGCATGGGGGACCAGGTCGTGATCCCGGCACAGAGCAATGGCCCCGCACGCTGTGGATCCAGGCCGTCCGGAACTTTCAAAACGAATTCATCTTTCACGACAATCTTGTTTGAGTAGCCGCCCAGAGTGTTTTCACCGGATATGCGGTCGGGGCTGTTGTAGGTCAGGGTCATGCCCTCTTCGCAATAGGGCTCAAGACCGTGCTGACAGGGAGAGCACGTGCCGCAACTGTCAACCATGCATCCCACCGCGACGGTGTCTCCTACACCATGGTTTGTCACATCGGTGCCGATGGCCGTCACGCGTCCAATGATTTCATGGCCGGGCACCAAAGGGTAGACAGTGTTGAAGTAGTCATTCCGTGCAAAATGCAGATCGGTGTGGCAAACGCCGCAATAGAGAATGTCGATTGCCACATCGTCCGGGCGTAGCGCACGGCGTTCGAACGAGAATGGCGCCAGCGTCGACCCCTGCTCCAAAGCAGCGTACCCTTTTGCTTTTGTCATAGTGCTCTCGTCCCTCCTCGAATGATAGTTCGATCCTATCCAGCCTTCTGTTTCAGCAGGTCCAGCGCCACATCCACGATCATATCTTCTTGGCCGCCCACCATGCGACGCTTGCCTAATTCCACAAGGATCTCTCTTGTATCAAGACCATAGTCTTCTGCGGCTTTCTCCGCATGCCGAAGAAAAGACGAATAGACGCCCGCATAGCCAAGGCTTAATGTTTCGCGGTCGACGCGGACGGGGCGATCTTGCAGCGGCCTCACGAGTTCCTCAGCCGCATCCATTAGGCGCATGACATCACACCCGTGATTCCATTCCTTGCGGTCAATGGCGGCGATGAAGACTTCGAGCGGGGCATTACCGGCCCCGGCCCCCATGCCTGCCAAGCTGGCATCGATGCGGACGGCACCCCCTTGCGCGGCAACAATGGAGTTTGCAACGCCCAACGAAAGATTGTGGTGCGCGTGAATCCCCCGCTCGGTGTCCGGCCTTAGCATTCTGTCGTATGCCATCATTCGTTCGTGCACCCCATCCATGTCCAAAGCACCACCGGAATCGGTCACGTAAACGCACTGTGCGCCATAACTTTCCATCAGAACCGCTTGCTGCGCCAGGTCTTCGGGGCCGATCATATGGCTCATCATCAGAAAACCCGACACATCCATCCCCAGGTCCCGCGCGATGCCGATATGTTGTTTGGAAACATCCGCTTCCGTACAGTGCGTCGCGACCCGAACCGAGCGCACACCGATCTCATAGGCACGGCGTAACTCATCGACGGTCCCAACGCCCGGCAGGATAAGAGTGGTCAAGACAGCATTCTGCAAAATATCTGCAACTGCTTCCAACCACTCCCAATCCGTATGGGCGCCAAACCCATAGTTAAAACTGGCACCCGACAAGCCATCGCCATGGGCTACTTCAATGGCGTCGACTCCCGCCTTATCTAATGCTTCCGCGATCGCGCGGACATGATCGATGCCGTACATGTGGCGAATGGCATGCATGCCGTCACGCAGTGTCACGTCTTGGATGTAGAGTTTGTCTTTTGTCGGATCAAAACGAGGCATAGCGTGGGGTACTTCTTGTGTGTGTCTCTTTTCTGTTCGTCTACCCAATGCGCCGCGCAATGAGTTCGCCGGTTGCCTTCGCGGCTGCGGTCATGATGTCCAAATTCCCCGAATAGGGGGGTAAATAATCACCGGCCCCTTCCACCTCCAGGAAAACGGAACTCTTGATACCGGTAAAGTCGCCCAAGCCTGGAATATGCAGTCTGTTGTTGTCGCCGAATTTCTCGAATTGCACTTCTTGTTTCAGGCGATACCCGGGAACATAAGATTGCACTTTGTCGACCATCGCTTCGATCGATTTTCGGATCTCTTGCTCGGACGCTCCTTCTGATAAGGTAAAGACGGTATCGCGCATAATCATTGGTGGTTCCGCTGGATTGAGAATGATGATGGCTTTGCCCTTATTTGCTCCGCCGACGGATTCAATGGCGTTTGCCGTCGTTCGTGTGAACTCGTCGATGTTCGCCCGCGTTCCAGGGCCGGCCGAGCGGGACGAAACAGAAGCGACGATCTCAGCATAGTGTACATTGGCCACTTGAGAGACCGCCGCCACAATGGGAATGGTGGCTTGACCGCCGCAGGTCACCATATTGACGTTGGATTCCTCCAAATGCTGTTCCATGTTGACGGGCGGGACCGTAAAGGGGCCGATTGCAGCGGGGGTAAGGTCAATCACCTTTTTGCCGTCTTCGCGCAGGGCTTTGTCATGATCTGCATGGGCGTAAGCGGAGGTGGCGTCGAACACGATACGAATGTCATCGTAGACGTCTAAAGCCTGAAGACCGCTCAAGCCCTCATGAGTGGTCGCAATCCCATGGTCTCGGGCCAGGGCCAGCCCCTCGCTGTTCGGATCGATACCTACCATCGCGGCGAGCTCAATGTTTTGCGACGATTTAATCATCTTCATCATAAGGTCGGTACCGATATTGCCGGATCCGATGATTGCGGCCTTCACGCCCATCTATGCCGTTCCTTTACGCAAAGCTGATGCTGCATTTGCCAATGCCGCCCAGCGCCATTTCAAAACTGTCTCCCGGCGATGCGGGTTCAAGGGGAACGAGGCTCCCCGATAAGATGATTTCGCCGGCCTTGAAGGGGACTTCATATTGGCCAAGAGTGTTGGCCAGCCAAGCAACCGCCGTCAGCGGTGACCCTTGCACGGCAGACCCCATTCCTTTTGAAAGGGGGGCACCGTTCTTGAAGACCTGCACTTCCAGATTGGGCAGATCGACCCCTCTCGGATCAACGTGATCTTTACCCAGAACAAATATGCCGCACGATGCATTGTCGGCGATCGTATCGATGATGCTGATTTGCCAATTCTCAATTCGGCTATCGACGATCTCAAAACAAGGCACGATGGCCTCTGTTGCCGCGAGGACGTCGTCTTCGCGAACACCGGGGCCTTTGAGGTCGTCTTTCAAGATGAAGGCAATCTCTGCCTCTGCCCGAGGTTGCAGAAGATTTGCGCCGAGGATATCTACCGTCGCCCCGTCCTCTACTTGCATCCGATCGGTCAGAAAGCCGAAATCGGGCTGGAAGACACCGAGCATTTCTTGAACGGGCTTGGACGTCACGCCGATTTTCTTGCCAATGACTTTTTCGCCGTCCCGCTCCCGCCGTTTTAAGAAATCGAGCGAGATTGCGTAGGCGTCATCGATCGTCAATGCCGGGTGTGAGGCGATAAGCGGCGGGATGGGCGTCCTGTTACGCAAAGCCGTATACAGCTTTTCGCCAAGCATCGAGATTTCAGAAGAGGGTGCCAACGCACTCATAGATACCCCCCGTCGAAATAGATGAGCGGGGAGCCGATTTCATTCATCTGAATGCGAGCAACATCCCCGACAACGATGCTGTGGGAGCCGTAGTCGATCATCTTTTGAACGACACAAAAAATATTGGCATGTGCATCCGACAGGCACGGGGTGCCATCTTTGTCTTGAACCCAATCGCCGAAAGCAAACTTGTCGTCGCACTTAATGACCTTGCCGAACGCATTCGAGATGTCTTCGTGACCCTCTTTGAGCAAGTTGATGCAATAGTGATCCCCGATGCTCAGACCGGGATGAATGCTTGCGTGTTTGTTGACGCATGCGACCAGGGACGGCGGGTCCATGGACAGGGAACAAACGGCTGTTGCGGCGATGCCGGCCCATTCTCCGTTTACGTCGCAGCTGATGAGAGAGACGTTGGCTGCAAGGCGCCTCATGGCTTCCTTGAACTGGCTTTGTATTTGGTGCGTCATGGCAGGTCCAACTGGTGCGGCGGGTTTCAATGCTCCGTGCGTCCGATCGGTTAACTGGACTATTTTCCTGTCAGGTTGGGTTTGGTGCGCTCCATCATGGCTTCGACGGCAATCTTATGGTCCTCCATAAACATGCTGACGTTTTCGAAAGCGGCCGATAGGTCGATGACCGCATTGGCCGTCACCTTAAGACCCGCGTTGATGGACGCCTTTGTCCATCTCACGGCGTATTTTGGCGTGTTCAATAGTTTCTTGACCGTTTTATCGACAGTTGCGTCCAAATCCTCTTCCGGAACGACATCCGTAATAAGACCAATATCCGCTGCGGTTTGTCCATCGACAAACGCGCCGGTCAACAGATACTTGCGTGCGCGCGCATAGCCGATCAGCATTGGCCAAAGATAGGCGCCGCCGTCACCTGCCACCAGACCGACCGAGACATGAGGATCAGCAAACTGAGATTTGGGGGTTGCGTAGACAAAGTCGCAGAAGAGCGCCAGCGAACACCCTAATCCTACTGCCGGTCCGTTGACTTTCGCGATCATGGGTTTTTCCAGATCCAAGATCGCACTTTGCAGCATGCGGTCTTGGTGGATGCCTTTGGATGTGGCCACGGCATCCCGGTGCTGATCACGCAACATGGCTAGATCACCGCCTGCAGAGAAAGCGCCGCCATTGCCGGTTAGAATAATGATGTCGATATCATCGTCCGTGTTCACTTCCGGAAAAATCGACACAAGCTCTTTGTGAACGGCGTCGTTGACGGCATTGAGCGCTTCGGGCCGATTGAAGGCGATCGTCAGAACATTGTCGTCTCTTGATACTTGTAGATTGGTGTATTTCGAGTAGTCCATGTCGGCTTCCTGTTTATTTTTCTGTGTAGAAATTAAATTGTTAAAGGTTGTTGAGAGAGTCCAGCAGTTGGTCTCTGAGAATGAATTTTTGGATCTTTCCGGATGGTGTGGCGGGAAACTCGTTCACGAAACTTATGTGTTCGGGAATTTTCCACAAAGAAATGTTGTCCTTGCACCAAGCTCTGATTTCGTCGGCTGATGCATGACCTTTGGAGCGTGACCGAATGGCGGCACAAACAATTTCGCCGTATTTTTGATCGGGAATTCCGAATACCGATGCCTCGTCAACATCCGGATGTTTTAGGAGAAAATTCTCTATCTCCGTTGGTGAAATATTTTCGCCGCCCCGAATGATGATGTCTTTCAAGCGCCCGACAAGCGTGATGTATCCTTCCGCATCCATTGTGGCGAGATCACCCGTATGGAGCCAACCATCTTCGTCGATGGTTTGGTCATCTTCCATGTTTAGATAGCCGAGCATCCTGCCAGGGCCCTGGTAACACAGCTCTCCCTGCCGGCCGAGCTCAACAATGCCGCCGTCCTTGCCGACGATTTTAAGGGAGACACCCGGCAGGGCTTTTCCGCAGGTGGAGGATTTCTTTTCAGTGCTGTCTTTACTTCGGATGCACGTCATGGAGCCGGAACATTCTGTTTGTCCGTACCCATTTGCAATTTCAGCTTGGAACGCTGACTCGCATTTTATGACCAGCTCTGTTGGGACCGGCGCACCGCCAACATTGATAAACCGCAATGCGGAAAGATCCCGCGAGGGAAAACTCTCATCCTCGAGCATGGCGATGAGCATTGACGGGACACCGACAAAGCCAGTGCAACGTTCTTGCTCCAGAACGTCCAGCGTCATGCGGGCGTTGAAGACGACAAGCGGCAGCAGTGTTGCCCCGGTCATGACCGAACCAAGGACGCCAAACCCAGAGCCGCCAATATGAAACAGCGGAAAGCCGAGGCAAACACGGTCGCCTTGGCCAAATCCACAGGCACGAAATCCGTTCCGGCCGCTTGTGGTCACTGACCCGTGGCTAAGCTGAGGCGCTTTCGGCAAACCTGTGGTTCCCGACGTATATTGGATCATCTGAACGCTATCGGCGGACGCGTTGTTCAACAGCCCTTGATCGACAGGTACATTCAGTTCAAACAATTCGTCGATACCATCCGTAAACGAATGTTTGAATTTCAGAGATGGTACTTCCGGTGCGATTTCGTCGATCAGGGCCGCGATACCTTCACCACGAATGAGGTCCGCATGGAAGATCCCTTTGGCTTGAGCCGTGTTTAGCGCAAAGATCAGCTCTTTAGATTTGTAAAGCGGGTTTAAGGCAACGAGAATGAGACCCGCTTTCGCAATGGCATATTCCAGTAAGATCCATTGACGATGGTTGGCCCCCCAAACGGCAACTTTGTCTCCCGGCGCATAACCGTTTTGGAGGAGAGCAGCGGCTAGTCGGGCTGATAGTGCGTTTAGCTCTGAAAAAGTCCACCGAATGTTTTCATTGTTTCCCTGGCATGCGTATACAACATATTCCTGGTCGCCGAAATGTTTCGCAGCCTGTGCGATCGCTTGACCGACCGAGATCTTCGCGAGATCTGACTCTTCAGGCGAGGCGGTCCAGATCGATTGGGTCGGGTGCGTGTTCAATGTCAGTCGCCTGCTATATCCGTTTCACCAGCCATTGATTCCCTCACAAACCAACTGGTTCGTGGACGTCACGTTTAACGTGCAGATCTGTCGTCCAACAATCTGATCGTTGGAGTTTGCACCACCATTAAATCTTTGAAGGACAGCGACTACTTTGCCAGAAAACATGCAGTGTCGTTATTCGCATATCGCTCGCATTTTGTTCGCGGCATACCGCGGATAAACACGCATTATTGTTGCAAAAAGCGCGCGAATGAGATTGGTTGTCTGAGGGTGGGATGGGGAGTTGTGATATGGCGAAATTGGATCACGCCAGTTCACAAGAGTCCGAACTGCATCGTCCTATGACGGATGAAGTGCCGGACATAAAAATCCATAACAGTCAATTCGGATCGTTTACCGTTTTCGATAGCAACCGAAAAGCGATAAAAATTCCAAAGCTTTTCAAACGCTTATGGAACACGACAATAAATGAGTAGAAGACGAGCTGATACTCAGTCGTTTCCATTTTATGGTTTTGCAACCATTGCCCGAGGTTATGAAAACACTTGTTGCTTTAACAAAGATGGGCGCTGGCGGTTCGAAGTTAAGCCTGAATGTTGCTTTCTTCGGAGTAATAAAAACGAAAAGCATCAGGGGGAGATACGATGCGGGTTCCTCAAGGGTCGCTTTCTGCGATATCCGTGGCTGCACTGTGTGTTGCGTCCACGGGGGCTATTGCGCAAATTGACGAAATTCTAGTTACGGCGCAAAAACGTGAGCAGAGTATTCGCGACGTTCCGATTTCTATGGTGGCTTTCCAGGGCGTAGATATTCTGGACCAGCAAATTACTGGTTTGGAAGACTTGGCATACACTTTGCCGAACGTCCAGATTTCCAAAGACACTATTTCGAACAACATCTATATGCGGGGTGTCGGTTCCGGGGTCAGCCCGGGATTTGAGCAGGCTGTGGCAATTTTCGTCGATGGTTCTTACAGGGGGCGTTCTCGCTATACGAACTCAACGTTGGTCGATATCGAGCGCGTTGAGGTGTTGCGTGGCCCGCAGACGACCTATTTTGGGAACAACGCCATCGCGGGTGCGTTTAGTGTAACAACAAAAGGTCCGGACCTTGATGCTTGGAACGGATATGGCCAAGCATCATACGAATTTGTCGGGGAAGAGCCGGTGGTTGAGGCGGCAGTGGGCGGCCCGATCGTTCAGGACAAATTCGGCATTCGCGTGGCGGGCAGATTCTCTCGACTGGAAGGTTTCTTGGACAACCAAGGGACAGGCGGTCAGGACCCAACCATCAAGGATAGGTTTGGCCGTTTGTCTGCGCAGTTGCAGCTTGCCCCCGAATGGTCGGCAGCGTTTAAGGCGGAGTATGGCCGCCAGACATCCGATGGAGCGTTTGCGGCGCAGCTGTTCAATTGTCCTGCGCCGGGTTTCGCCCCGTCGGGGTCTTGCACCGCAGCGATTGCTGCCGGTCAAGAGGACGACCTGGATTTCAATCGCGTCTCCAATGGCGATGAACGCGGGGAAATCGAGGCCTCTGAATTTATTTGGAATCTGCAGCGTGATAACGACGTAGGTCATGGCTTCTTTGTTCAAGCCACCCATTCCCGCGGTGACTTTGTGATTTCAGGCGATACTGACCTGACAACAGAGGACCGAGTAACCTTCTCGAACATTGAAGCGAATAAGCAAACGACAGTCGAGGTGCGGTTGGACTCACCTTCCGACTCGAAATTGCAGTACACGCTTGGTGCTTACTACTTGGATAGTGAGTACTCGTTCAGCAGTAACTTCAATTTGCTTTTCTTGACGCCAACGGTTGTTCCATTTATCGCGGGTGGTTTGTTTTCCGCAGCGGCTCCATTTGCTCCGTTTACGGTGGATAGCAACATTTTTGCTGAGGAAACGGCCTTCTCTTTCTTTGGATCGGCCACATGGCCCTTTACAGATAACTTCTCTGCGACTGTAGGGTTGCGGTACATCAACTCGGATAAGTCTGCGGTGCAGGATTCCCAGCCGAAAACAACAAATGACCGGTATGGTTTCTCCACCGATTTCATTACAGAACCGGCCGCGTTGGGGGCTGCCTCCGCACTGACCCAGACGGCCGCACAGAGCCAGATAGGGTCGGTTCAAGATGATGATATCCTGCCGTCCGTAACTCTGGCCTATGAACCGAACGAGAACGCCAATCTTTACTTCAAGTACTCAGACGGATTTAAAGCCGGTGGTTTCGACCCCCTTGAAAGGTCCGGTGTTCCTGGCCGATTGACATACGATCCCGAAACCGTTCACGCCTACGAAGTGGGCCTGAAGTCAATCTGGTTAAATGATACGTTGTCATTCAACGTTGCGCTGTTTCGTTCGGACTACAAGGACTTGCAGCAGGCCGTCGTGCAGTTTGCCGGGGGTGGTGCCTTTGTGGTCACTCAGAATGTAGGTGGATTGACATCTCAAGGTGCTGAAATCGAAGTCGCGTGGGAAGCAACTGAGAATCTTACATTTTCAGCCGACGCAGCCTTTCTGGACGCTTTCTATAAAGACTATCCCAATGGCGGCTGTAACGTATTCCAGGAAGCTGTCACGCCCGTCAATTGTGTACAGGATTTGTCAGGTGTGGCGCCGCCCTTCGCGCCAAACTATGCCGGTGTGGTTCGGGCAAGTTACGAACAGCCGATCATCAATTCTTCCCTCGTCTTTAGTGGTGATGTAGCTCTCTCTTTCTCGGATGGGTACAGCTTGGCGCCCGATAATGATCCTGTCGGACGGCAAGGGTCTTGGCAGAAAGTCGACTTGCGGCTCGGCTTGTCTGACGCGGATGCGAATTGGTCTCTTGCCTTTATTGGTAAGAATCTGGCCAATGAGAGAGTGTTCGCGACAGCCAATGACGTGGTGGGTACAGCTGGCTCTTACTTCGCCACAATCGAAAGAGGGCGGTTTCTTGCACTGCAAGCTCGATACAATTTCAACTGATTGAGAACCGGTATCGAGCGAAAATTGGGAGCGCGCAGTTATTGCGGGCTCCCATATTTTGTTTGGTAATTTCGATGCAAGACACGCAAAATCCGCAGCATGGACGTTAAAGATCCGAATTGGCATTCGCGCGTAAGAGAACCGCGGCACGAGTCATCGCCTGAGGGTACGCATTGGTATGATGAAGCCGATGTGGTCATTGTCGGGCTTGGCGGTGCTGGCATCTGTGCCGCTCTGGAAGCGCTCCATAATGGCGCCGATGTGATCGCCATTGACAGGTTTCGCGGTGGCGGCGCGACGCGATTGTCGGGTGGCGTTTATTATGGCGGCGGTGGCACCCGCCATCAGATGGAGGCCGGCGAGACCGACACGCCCGAAGAGATGTACAAATATTTGAAGCTGGAAGTGGGGGATGCGGTTGCGGATCAAACGCTTCAGGACTTCTGCCGGTCCAGCAATGAGAATTTGCGATGGCTTGAAGGGCACGGCGTCGAATTTGGATCGACCATCGCGCCTATCAAGACTTCATATCCGGCCGATAAGCATTTTCTTTATTATTCGGGAAATGAGGCGCAGGCAAATTATCAGAGCCGCGCGAAATCGGCGCGGCGAGGTCACCGGACCCGCGGTAAAGGTCTAACGGGGCATCTGTTTTTTGATGCTCTGTTCCACTCAGCGCTCAAAATGGGCTTACGCGTTTATGCCCTAAGCGAAGCGATAAGGTTTGTGGTAGCGCCTGACGGAACAATATCAGGCATCGAGGTCCAGCAAATTGATGAGGAGTCCGGCGCGGCGAAGGAGCTGGACAAACTTTGCGGCAAATTCGCGGAACCTACGACTTTGATGTTCCCTAATGTGGCGCGTAAGATCGTGAGCCGTGCCAACGAAATCTCCGACTCCGAAGGGGTGCCCAAATCGATAAAGATCAGCAAGGCGGTTGTTTTGTCTGCCGGCGGCTTCGTACAGAACCGGGAGATGGTCGCGCATCACGCCCCGAAATACACGGGGGCAACCCCGCTTGGCGGCATTGGCTGCGATGGCTCAGGAATTCGTTTAGGTCAATCGGTGGGTGCGAAGGTGGACCGTATGAACTATGTGTCCGCCTGGCGCCAATTTAATCCGCCTGCTGCTCTTGCAAGCGGTATCGTGGTCAATGGCCAAGGGGAACGCTATGTAGCCGAAGACGTGTATGGCGCTGTCATTGGCTATCATATGGGCGAAGAGCACGACGGCGTTTCGTACATCATCATCGACAAGAAGTTGCAAAAAAAAGCTTTCTGGCAGGCTATGCCCTCTTCTAACATTAACTTTCGGGTGCAAGGCGCGCCCGCTTTGCTCGGCATGTTTCGTTCGACGACGAAAGCAAGGACAATCGAGGACCTCGCACGAAAACTGGCGATGAATCCCGAGAAACTGAAAAACGCCGTCGACCACTACAATCGATCGTCAAAAGGATTGGAAGAACCAAAGTTTCGGAAGCATGAAGATTTTGTCAGTACGATCGAAGAGCCGCCTTTCTATGCCATCGATATTTCACTTGGGAACCAGAAGTATATTTGTCCGTCGATTTCCTTAGGGGGCATTGTCGTCGACGAAACAACCGGACAGGCATTGGACGAAAACGGACAGCCCATACCAAAACTCTACGCGGCCGGAAAAAACGCGGTCGGTGTGTCATCGAATTTGTATGTGAGCGGATTGTCTATTGCGGACTGCGTTTATTCGGGGCGCATTGTCGGCCGCTCGGCAAGCCGATAGTCAGATTTAGAGACTAAAGCCACCATCCAGTGTCAGTGTCTGCCCGGTGACAAAACAAGCACGGTCGGATGCAAAGAAGACAACCGCGTCGGCGACTTCGTCTGCTGTTCCCAGCCGTTTCAACGCAGAATTTTGGATGGCCGCCGTCATGTAGCGATCATCGTAATGATCAGCGAGCTTTTGGAAAAGGCCCGCGTCAATCAAACCCAAGGCCACCGTGTTGGCACGAATACCAAACCGTCCTTCTTCTTTTGCGATGCCGGTCATCAGGGCATCGATGGCCGCTTTTGGGGCCACGGAAAGGACGTCCCGAGTTGGCCAGCGCTTCAAGCCGGCAGTGCTGATCGTCACATAGGAGCCACCGCTTTTGCGCATGTGCGGGAGGGAATAGTGGACAATATTGAAAAAGCCGTTTGCGTCGCTGTCCATCACCGCGCGCCATTCCCTGGGCGTCAATTGGCTGATCCAAGGCATGGTGATGTGCGCGCCCGTTGCATTAATGACTGTATGGACGCTTCCATGGTCCGATATCAATTTTTGAAAGAACTCTTCGACCTGGTGTTCGTCATCGATCGCCAAGCTGTAGAAACTCGCTTCCCGGCCTCGATCGGTAACTTTACCGGCGATGTCTTTCGCCTTTGCTTCATTGCTTCTGTAGGTGAAGGCGACATCGGCCCCCGCTTCCGCCAGTTTCAAGCAAATGGCTTCACCGATGCCGCCGCTGCCCCCGACCACAAGCGCAACACCGTCTTTCGACTCTAAACCCGAAGAAATCGGCATGGGGCCTCCTAATGATCCGTGTGCCGTCCATTCCATTGACGGAGATGGGCGGAGCTTTGTCCGGTTTCAAAGTAGCGGGGAATCCGGCTCATTTTGAACTCGCATTGAGTTGCGACGCTGGTCGCTGCGGGAGAGGTCAAGAGGAGATGTCGCCGACTGCCCGAACGGACCCGATTCCGGGCCTTCTTCAGAAGGGTTACGAGAGAATGCGAGTGAATTGTGAGCGCCAATGCGTACTACACTCGTCACCTAAAATGAAAGGTGGAACATGGTCGTTTACTTTCTTGGCGAGCTCCAAACCTCCGGTTGGGATTGGTACAGGGAATACAAAGAAACGAGCGAACCGCTGGTGAAGAAGCACGGGGGCAAGTATCTGATCAAAGGGGGAAAAAGCGCCAAATTGGAAGGCGCGGGCGAGTTGCCGAGCGCGTATGTCCTGCTGGAGTTTCCCGACGAGGAAAGTGCGCGTGGCTTTTACAACGATCCCGACTATGCGCCGATGATCAAATTGCGCCAAGCAAGCGGGGTCGAAACGGATGTGGTCATCATTGACGGGTTTGAAGAATAGGTGCGGGACGGCATCGCGGGCGGCTCAGGTAATGAAAACGCTGACTATTATACCGCTTACGGACGATCATCTACAGACCGATGCGTGTTCGTTCTATGACGTGGATACCATGGCGACGGCCCTGCAGCTTTAGCTTGAGGTGCCGGACGCCACGAGGCTCTTGATTTATGGAAACAGGAACTTTTGATGTCATTGTCGTTGGATCGGGTGCTGCAGGATTTCTTGCAGCCATCCGTGCGGCCGATTTGGGCGCCAGCGTCGCGATGATTGAGAAAGAGCCGCTGTATGGCGGCACGTCTGCCATGTCCGGAGGTGGTATCTGGGTGCCGAACAATCCCGACATCGGGGCGGCGGGTGTTTCCGACAGTGCTGAAGAAGCCTTTGAATACATGCGTTACGTCATCCCTGAAAACCAGGTGAGTGACGAAACTATAAAAACCTACATCAGCTCCGCACCGAAGATGATCGCGTATATGGAACAGATCGGCGTGAAGTATGTGGCCGTTCCGGGGTATGCGGACTATTACCCAAGTGCTCCCGGTTGGAAACCCGGCGGCCGAACTATGGACTGTATGTCGTTCGACAGCCGATTGCTCGGCGAAGAATTTGATCAGCTTCGCGATACCCAGCCTCAAAACAAAGTGTTTGGCCTCACCAATATGAGGATAAGTGAGGTCACGGTGATTCAAGCCCAGGCGCAAAACTGGCAGTGGATGGCGTCGCGGATCATGCTGGGTTACATGTCGGATCTTAAGGGGCGTCTTAAAGGCTGGCGCGATCGACGCTTGACCATGGGAGGGGCCCTTGTGGGCAGCCTGAGGTATCAGGCGATTAAGCGCGGAATACCGCTGTACCTCAAAACGCGGGTTCGAGAGTTCTCCCGCGATGGTAACAAGATCACCGGCGTGATCGCAGAGGATCGAGGCGGGAACACGTTCACCTTTGCCGCGGATAAAGCTGTGGTCTTGACGTCGGGCGGCTTTGAACACAACGAGGATTTGAGGCAGCAACATCTGCCTGGGCCCACCCGGGAAGTTTGGTCTGCCGGTGCACCGGGCAATACGGGCGATATGATTGCCGCTGGCGAACAGGTCGACGCCGCTTTCAGCCTGATGCACGAAGCGTGGTGGGCCCCTACCGTGAGATGGGGAGACAGAACCAACGTTCTGTTCTTTGAAAAAGGCAAGCCGAACTTGATGATCGTCAATCAAGACGGTCAACGCTTCATGAATGAGTCCATCACCTACAACTCATATGGTGATTGCATTTATGGAGCGAAGGAGGCGCGGTCTCCTCAGTTTCCCGCCTTTGTTATTTTCGACAGCACGTACCGAAAGAAGTTTCCGTTTGGCGAACTTTTGCAGTCCGCCATTACGCCCGATTGGATGCGGCCGTCGGCCTTTGGACCCGACGGTTTGCTGACCAAAGCAAATTCGTTGGAAGAGTTGTCTGGGGAGCTGGGTATCAACAAAGATGGACTGATGGCGACTGCCGGTCGCATGAAAAGGTTCGCTGAAACCGGCATCGATGAAGACTTCAATCGTGGCAGCGATGAACACGATCGAATGTATGGCGACCCGACTGTAACTCCCAACCCCTGTCTTGGCCCGATCGAAACGCCGCCATTCTATGGCTCGCAACTATACCCCGGCGATATCGGCACCAAGGGCGGTTTGGTGATCGATAATGACGCGCGGGTTCAGGGTAAATCCGGCGGACCCATAGATAATCTGTATGCGGCGGGAAACTGCACTGCGTCCATCATGGGTGACAAATATCCGGGAGCAGGCTGCACCCTAGGGCCGGCGCTCACGATGGCGTATCGCGCGGCAAATCACATCATGGCAAACGGCGCGGCACACTGATGGCTCGGAGGTATCCAACGGCGCCGAAATGCCGATGCAACGAGATCTAGTAAAAGGCATGAAGTAGATTCGATGGTTTCATCTAAAGATTACAATATGGGCGAGTTCGAGTTCCCGCGCGGATGGTTCATGATCGCGGAACTGTCGGAGATCAAGGATCAACCCTTAGCTCTGCGTTTTTTTGGTAAAAATTTCGTCCTTTATCGAGGCAGGGAAACCGGACGGTTGGTTCTTCTCGACGCCCATTGCGTTCACATGGGTGCGCATCTTGGGCGTGGGCGTCAAACCTCCATCGTGACTCATGACGAGCAAATAGATGGAGATGGGATTCGCTGCCCCTACCATGGCTGGCGGTACAGCGCAGATGGGGTTTTGGATGATGTGCCGTATTTCGACGGTCCTTGCCCTTCTGGTGTCTCCATAAATTCGTACACCGTCGTCGAAAAGTATGGCGCTGCCATGATGTGGCACGACCCGGAAGGCGGCGAACCGAATTTCGAGCTTCCAGATCTTGCCGAATGGGATCGGCCCGAATGGATTGCCGGGCAATATGATCACTTAGGTGAGTTGAACATTCACCCTCAAGAGATTCTCGACAATATGGCCGATGCCAATCATTTCGGCCCGACCCATGGCTTACAGAACGAGTACTTCGAAAACGATTATGTGAAGCAGGTCTACATCCAGCGGCAGGGCGGCTTTCGTGACGAATACAACGCTTATCTGACCACTTACACGTTCTATACAGGCCCCGGTCTTCTCGTCTCACGGCAACGTATCGGCGAGATTCAGGCCATCGAATTCATTTTCAACACGCCGGTCGATCAGGGTGTGACCAAGGTTTGGCATAATAATCTGTGGAAAGCATCAACTACTCAGCCCACAGATGAAGATCGCAACCAAGCGATAGAATTTCAAGCCGAGATATTGTCGGCGTTTGCTCAGGATTTTGACGTGTGGTCGAGCAAGAAGCCGGCACTCAATATTCTAACACTTCCAATTGAGAAAAATTTTACCCTTGGGCGCACGTGGCACAGGCAGTTTTACAATCCGCGTGCAAAGGAAGGTGAGTTCCATTCGAAATTACCGGAACGCTACTGGCCTCAACACAAGGAGCCTGCGGGAGAAATTGCGACGGAATATGAGGCAACGTTCAAAACCCATATTTGAGCTTGATCATTTGGTCCGATCGCGGATGCAACGAGACGTATAAGGAGGGAATATGTTGACCAAGAGCAAGGTTAGCGAAAATTTGGACGGTAGCCCGTCCATCAACGTTCAGCCTCATCTTAAGAAGATCTCGGAACTCGCGGGTGCCGGCAGAGAAAATCGGTGTGTCCCGAAGGAAGTCGTAGAGTCCCTTGCCGAAGCGGGCATTTTCCGCGCCATGGTTCCAAAGAAGCATGGCGGAATGGAAGCGACACCGGAAGAGTTTCTGCGCGCTCAAATTCTCATCTCCGAGGCCGACATGAGTGCGGGGTGGATCACGGGCGTGCTTGGCGTTCATCCCTATCAGATCTCGTTGATGAGCGATCAGGCGGTAAAAGAGGTTTACGGGGATAATCCGGATGCGCGTATCTCCAGTTCCTATAACCCCGTCGGTGCGAAAGCGGAGCGGACGGATGGGGGCATCATGCTCAGCGGCCGCTGGGGCTGGAGCTCGGGCAGTCCCCATTGCGAATGGGTCTTGCTAGGCGCCATCGTCGATAAGCAGCCCTTCATTCACACTCTTCTGGTTCCACGCTCGGAATATGAGGTTGAAGACACCTGGCATGTGTTAGGTCTTCAAGGTACGGCGTCGAATGATATCGTGATCGAGAAACCGGTATTTGTCCCCGATCACCGCACCCACAGTGCGATGGACGGTTTCAACTGCGTCAATGTTCAAGACAGCGCGCTGTACGGTTTGCCGTGGGCGCAATTCTTTGCAAGCTGTGTCGCGGCGCCGGGAATCGGGGCGGCGAAACGGGCCCTAAAAATCTTTGTCGAGAAGGCGTCTTCCAGTAGCACAGATCCAAGCAAACTTGGCACCGATCCCGACATCACACGGCGGATCGGGGAAGCCGCCAATGCGATCGACACTGCGGAATCAACGCTTTTCCGCAATCACCAGACGATGTTGGATTTGGTGATGCGCGGAGAGCAGATACCCCTCATCGATCGGGCCAAATATCGTTACCAAACGGGCAGTATACTGAGTAATATGCTGGCGGTCGTGGATCAATTGTTCGACGTGGCCGGCGGGCGCAGCGTTTTTCTGGGGTCGGAAATACAGAACATATGGCAGGACATGCACACGGCGCGTGCCCACATCGCCAACAATCCGGTGCCGCTGCTCCGGAACTGGGGCCGCATGATCCTGGGCGCCGAAACCCAAGACACCTTCATCTAGCTGACGGAAGGGACAAAGACATGACTCCACCTCCCAGAGGCCAGATTGTTAACGTCGGTGATTTTGAGGTTCACTACCTGACCTATGGCGAAGGCGAACCCGTCGTCTTTCTTCATGGCAGTGGGCCCGGTGCCAGCGGTTACAGCAACTTTAAGCACAACATCGACAATATTGTTCAAGGCGGCCGCCAAGCCGTCGTCATCGATATGATCGGGTTTGGGTATTCGAGCAAGCCCACCGATATCGACTATACGCTCGAGCTGTTCAGTGAGACTGTCGTGTCCGCCCTTCAGAAGACGGGAGTTAAGACATTCGATCTGATTGGAAATTCGCTCGGCGGTGCGGTTGCAATCCAGACAGCTCTGTCCCATCCGGAGAAAGTAAAGTCTCTCATCATGATGGCGCCCGGCGGGATTGAGGAAATGGAAACCTATCAATCCATGCCGGGCATCGCCAAAATGACGAAGCTTTACATGGGAGAAGAAGTCGGTCGCGATGCTTTAGGTCGAATCTTGCAGATGTTGGTTCATAAGAAGTCTGTCGTGGATGATGCCCTCATTGATGAACGGTTCGCCGTCTTTGAATCACAGCCTCCAGAGGTTCTCTCTCGGCTCGTGGCGCGGAATATGGAGAAGGAACTCAACAACATTCAGTGTCCAATCCTTGGCTTTTGGGGGCAGAAGGATGAGTTCACACCCGTTGAGGGCGCAAAGAAGTTCCTCGATCAGTGCCCGAACTCAAGCTTCACGATCATATCTGATTGTGGGCATTGGGTGATGGTCGAATATGCAGATTTGTTCAACCACCACGTCAATTACTTTCTGAACAACAGGTGACCGGGATGGCGGTGTCGCGATTAGGGTACATTGTTTTAGGTGCCCAGAACCCATCTGAATGGGAAACATTCGGTAGAGATGTTTTGGGAACGATGGCGCATGTGAATGACGCCGGCAATGTTTGCCTAAAAGTCGATGACCATCCGTTTCGTGTTTTGGTTTGTGAGCATGAAGAAGATGCGTTGCTCTCATCTGCTTGGGAAGTAGATGATCTGGGCGCTTATGAGAAAATTTTGAAGGAACTTGGCGACGCCGGGATCGAGGTGCAGCAGGGAAGCGAAGCCGAGGCTCAAGAGCGTTGCGTATCTAAGTTCTTTCGGTCGTCGGATCCAGCCGGGAACCGTTTCGAGATCTACTACAAGCGGACAGATACGGGCGTACCCTTCCGGTCTGCTACGGATGTGAGCGGATTTGTGACAGGCGACATGGGGATGGGGCATGTGGTTGTGCCGGCGCCAAACCTCGAGGAGACGCGCTCTTTCTACGAAACGATGCTGGGCCTTCGACTGAGCGATGATTTGACGATGCCTGGTGGACCGGAAGGCGCCCCGGATATTCGGATCTTCTTTTTTCATGCGGATAATCCGCGGCATCACAGCCTTGCGCTGTTCAATCAGCCCGTGCCGTCAAAAATTGTTCACTTCATGTTGGAGGTTCCCACCGTCGATGAAGTTGGTAAATGTCTGGATCGGGTGAACGAAGCAAACATCCCGCTGATGGCGTCGCTTGGCCGTCATTGTAATGACAATATGCTTTCGTTCTATGTATTCGGGCCTGGTCACATTCCTGTCGAGTACGGTTACGATGGATATCAATTGGACTTGAAGACATTTAAGCCAACCGTAAGTACCCAGGGTGATCACTGGGGGCATATCTACAACATGCCCTAAATCTGGATAGGTGTAGGTGATGTGAGCAGGATGCGAATATTCATGATGCTGAAAATGCGATAAATCCAATGTGGTTCTCCGAACCAAATGAAGCCCGTTTGATAACGTCCTCCCAAACTGACGGTGTTTCCTCCCTTTAACGGACAAGCGCTTACACTGCGCTCGTCCGTTTTTTTATCTGTGGGCAAATCAAACAAAGCTGCCATCGGCAAGTTTTTAGGTGGCACGAGTAGGAAATGGGTGAAAGTTTCGATGTAATTGTGTGTGGATCGGGTGCGGCGGGTCTGATGACGGCCAACCGGTTGAGCGATTTGGGGTTAAGGCCGTTGGTGATCGAAAAAGCGTCCCGGTATGGCGGCACGTCGGCAACATCGGGCGGTGGCATTTGGATCCCCAACAACGGCATCAGTTCACAACCCGACAGCAAAGAACAAGCTCTACAATATCTAAATCACGTTAGCGCTGGCGATTATCGTCCGGATAAGCTTGAAGCCTATGTACAGGCGGCTCCACAGGCGTTGCGCTATTTGGAGTCTCTCGGCATGGAGTTTGTGTCTCTGCCGGGGTTTCCGGACTACCACGCAAACGTGCCGGGAGCGTCCACGGAGCGATCGTTGTTTCCTTTGGAAATGGACGGCGCCAGGTTGGGGGACGAGTTCTTCCGTATGAGAGAGTTGCCCTCAATTTTCAAGCTCTTTAATCGTTACGCGCTAGACCTAGAGCAATCATTTGCTTTGTCGGCAAGAAACTTCGGGTGGCGGTGGGTCGCTGTAAAACTCATTTTGAAATACTGGGCTGACATCTATTGGCGCAGAAAGACATCAACGGACCGCCGTTTGACTCAAGGCCGTGCGTTGATTGGTGGACTGCGAAAAGCAATGCTTGATCGCAATATTGAGCTTCGCCTTAATACCGGCGTCATGCGACTGCTTGAGGCGCAAGGCAAGGTTTGCGGCGTTGAAGTCAGTTCCAATTCGCACCTCAGTCAAATTGAAGCCCGGCAGGCGGTCGTCTTGGCCACCGGTGGTTTTGAACAAGACCAATCCTTTCGAGATAAATTCCTGCCTGTCCCTACCGATGCTTCCTGGAGTTTGACGCCGAGACTGGCAAACAGGGGGGACGCTCTTTCCGCCGGAATGAGCATTGGCGCCGACACGGAAAGTATGGACTGTGCATGGTGGGCGCCAAGCATGCAGATTCCCTCGCGCTCCATTCCGAACTTGGATGAAGTGCAGCCCATGTTCTTCGACTATTATCACCCGCACAGTTTGTGCGTGAACAGATTAGGCGTTCGCTTCGTCAATGAGAGTTGTCCCTACGACCAATTCGGTCAGGCAATGGTGCGCGATCACCAAAACAGCGGCGCAAATGTCCCTTGTTGGCTGATATTTGATTCCACTTTCCGGCGTAAATACGCATGCGGCCCTCTTTTGCCGAGCTTTGTGATGCCGGACGACCGTGTTCCCTTGGATTGGTGGGAAGGTTATTTAGTTCGTACACAAAATGTTACCGATCTGGCCGACAGAATTGGCATAGATCGTGATGCGCTCTCCAAAACAATTGCCACGTTCAACGGGTTTGCAGCAACGGGTAAGGATGCCGAATTTGCCCGGGGCGAAGGGGCGTTCGATTGCTATTTTGGGGACTCTGACTGCGCACCCAACCCGTGTCTCGGGTCTGTTGAGACACCGCCTTTTTACGCCGTGAAGATCGATCTGGGCGATTTAGGAACAAAAGGCGGATTGAAGACGGATTCGAAAGCACATGTCCTGAACACAGCGGGTGAAAATATCGAAGGTCTCTATGCAGTCGGAAACAACGCGGGGTCGCCGTTTGGTGATTGTTATCCTGGCGGGGGCGGCACGCTTGGGCCCGCAACAGTTTTTGCGTATATCGCGGCCCAGGATATTGCTGAGCGTGCAGGAAAGAACGTTTAGTTGAAATAAGTCGCGAGGGTGTGAAACAAACTCCATAGCGACCTTCAAATCTGATCAGGATTTCTCTGGCGGGCGATAGGTCATGTAAGAGACGAAAAGACGTACCATTTCGTCGATAAACTGCTCTCTCGACAAATTAGTAGGGTTCTCACGGACAAAGTTCTCGATGTTGTTCAGTGTGGCAACCGTGATCACATGGTAGGCGATATCAACATCCTTGGCGGTGAAGTCCTTTTGATGCTGCTCCATGAAACTCAGATTCGTGAAGTGCATGAACTTCTCGAGGGCAAGTCCCACATCATCTGCATTCTGCTTCTTTAGTTTTTCCGGCAGTACATAAAGCGCAAACTGGTTCTCTTCGAAAATTTCAAGAAGAGCTTCATTGATTTTGCGGCTGGCTTCCTCAAGAGGGGCCTCCAACAAATCATGCAGTGTCTGCCTGGCTTTTATGGCTGCAGCAGAGATCGTTTTTTCGATCAGCGACGTTGCAATCGCTTCTTTGTCCGGGAAATACTGATAAAGAGACCCTATGCTGACGCCGGCCACTTCCGCAATGCGATTGGTATTGGCCTGCTCATAGCCTTCTTTGAGCATTATCTTTTCGGCAGCTTCCAAGATTGCGTCTGCTGTTACTTTCGCACGCTGTTGAACCGGCTTCTTACGTCGCATTTTGGGCTGATCTTCGCTCCCCTTTTTGCAACATAATAGTTGGAAATCGTCAAAAATGTCTATCTTTGAAATGCTGTGCCTCACCTCAACTGGCACGCAATCCGTTGACGATTGCGAAACAAACAGTGAGACAGCTTGGGCGGCGGGGAGTTCGTGAATTGCCTTCAAGTCGGCTGGCATTATGTTTTGGCTAACCGCCCTTAACATTGAAGATGGCGCTGGCAATTGGGAGGCCGGACGGAGGACAGCCTAACGTTCAGTATGAGGCAGAACTAACGCGGTAGTTTCATTCGGTTACAGATGTTATTTTTTTGAATAGCTGACGAGCCGCCCAGAATTGGCATCACGAGAACGTCTCGCACCAAACGCTCCATATTGAAATCCGAGACATAACCGTAAGCTCCCAGCACTTCTTGGCACTTCAAGACGATGTCTTTGGCCGTTTCCGTCACGAACAGTTTCGTCATCGACGTTTCGACGGTGGCGTCTATGTTTCGGTCCAGAAGAGAGGCGGCGTGATAGGTCATGATGCGGCAGGCATGCAACTGTGTCTGCACATCGGCAAGGATGTGGCGAATTGATTGAAACGTGCAAATCGGTTTGCCGAATTGAACACGCTCTTGAGAATACTGCCAGGCCTCGTCGACGGCTGCCGCCGCGATCCCGAGGGCCATGCCGGCAACTTCCACTTTTTCGATATCAAGACCGGGGCCAACCAGCATCGGCCAGGCGTTGTTCCAGGCTTCTTCGCCGCCGACCAGGTTGTCGATCGGAACTTCGACGTCGTCAAAGGACACGTCGTAGGTGCCGCCCCCTTTGAGACCCAGCGTTTGTTGCTGGGAAAGCGTGACGCCGGGACTGTCCGGGGGGATGAGAACGAGGGACAGGTTTCGGTACTTCTCCTCCTCGCTACCGCTGCGCACAAGGGTGTAGATATAGTCGGAATGGGCGGCGCCTGAGCAGAATCGCTTACTGCCGTTGACGATAAGTGTATTGCCATCCCGTTTTACCGTTGTCCGCACACTGGCTAAATCAGCACCAACGTCTGGCTCGCTGAAACCATAGGCGAAAATGAGCCCTTCCTTGGCAACTCTTGGCAGCAACTCTTCTTTTTGTTTTTCGCTGCCAACTTCCGCGATGTTCAATCCGGCATAACAGGTCGACTGAATATACATACCGCCTACGGACAGGCTGCGCCCGCACAGCTCTTCGATGACGGTAATGGTCGATTGGATGTCCCGTCCCGTACCGCCGTACTTTTCGTCGATGGTAAGGCCGGTCAGGCCGAGTTCGACAAGTTTCATATGAACGTCTTTGGGAAAGTGACAGTCCCGGTCCCAGGCCTGCACTTTTTCCTTAGGCATTTCTTTTTCGGCAAAGCGCGTCAGCGTATCTCTCAGCATGCGCGTGTGTTCTGCTTCGCTGTGTGAAAGCATTTGGCGTTTCCTTAAGCGTCTAGACTGTTTGGCGATGCCGGTTCGGTTCCGGTCCCATCCGGAATCGTCAGGCAAAACCACAATCCTATTCGGAGCGTCTAGGCAATAAGGCCGTGCCGGTTCAACCATAGGCAACTCACATATTGCTCGTGTTTGGGAGCGGGATGGCTGAACTAAATGTCATTGATGCGAGTGCAAAGTGAGTTGGCGACAGCTCACTATGCAGGGAGATAGATCGTACTCAGGGAGGAGAGCCATTGTGAGCAACAAGGTCGCAATCGTCACCGGTGCCGCATCAGAAATCGGTATTGGGTATGCAACTGCGCGGAGGCTGGGCCTAGACGGCGCACGTGTTGTGATCACGGATATCGACGAAACTCGCCTTCAAGACCGAGTCGCGGATCTTCGAGATTTGAGCGTTGACACAATTGGTTTCGTACATGACGTGACGAGTGAAGAGAATTGGGAAGCGGTTGTGGCTGAAACGCTTTCCCGGTTCGGCAGGATTGATGCGCTCGTCAACAATGCGGGCGTGGTGCACTTATGCCCGACATTGGACTATTCATTCCAGCAGTGGCGAGAACAAGTCGATATCAACCTATCCAGCACATTCTTGGGATGCCGCAAGGTGATTGCCGAATTCGTAGCCCAGGAAACGGCGGGCTCGATCGTCAATCTGTCCTCCATTGCCGGGTCTGTGGGTATCGCACATGGCGCTGCCTATTCGGCGAGCAAAGGTGGGGTGAGGCTTTTGACAAAATCACTTGCGTTGGAGTTTGCCAGGCACGGTATCCGCATCAACTCCGTCCATCCCGGCGCGATTGCGACGGAAATTTCCCACCGTGCCAAGGAACTTGAGCCGGAGCGCATGCAGGCTTTTGCGGAAGCAATTCCCATGGGGCGTGAAGGAGAGCCGGACGATGTGGCCGCTCTCATTGCTTTCCTTGTGTCGGATGATGCCAATTACATAACGGGCTCTGAGTTTTGCGTTGATGGCGGATTGACGGCGCAATAGATGATTCCCAACTTTTTCCGTGCACCTGAATGTAAGGGTAAAAGTTGGATTCAGCCGGAAGCTGCTTGATTCGATCACTTTTGTCCCTGTTCGTCTTTATCCATTGGCTGTCCGAAAATTAGGAGTCTCTAGTTTTGGTTTATGCGGAACTAGGGACTACAACCGCGGTTGTTGGCCGGATCTACGGGTTTATTTTGCAGCCTATGTCTAGATAAGTAGAGATTTTGCTGTAAGAAGCAGGGACCGTTTCGTTCTCTCCTGCCCTCACCACCAGCCAAGTGTCTTTCCGGGTAGAGACGAATTCCGGCATTGTATAGAATTGATGCAATAGTCAACAATACTTTGGATCAGGCCCGTTGCGATCACTGCCCGATAGAAAACACTATGTGCGCGCCTCTCGAAAAGGCGAGAAGGAAGAACGCAGCCAGCACATTATTGAAAGTGCGGAAGCTGTCCTGCACGAATTCGGCTTTGACAAGTTCACGCTAGACCGAGTGGCCGCGCAGGCAGGATTCTCACGCGGCGGTATCTACAAATATTTCCGCACCAAGGAAGATTTATTCCTTGTACTTCATATTAAACACATTACTGCGTGGACAGACCGCCTTCTTCGAAAGACGAAATCGGGCATGACAGACGAAGCGTTCGTAAAAGCGTTTTTGGATACTGCCTTGGAGGACCCATTGTATTTGCCAATTCTTCGGCGATACGAGAGCATGGTTAATGAAAACGCGTCCGATGAATTCCTGAAGTCTTGGTGGCAATCCTATCGCGAAAATGCAAAGCGCGCCGTTCCTAAAGTTTCTGAGTGTTTGAATCTGGAGTGGGAAACGACAAGCGAGGCGATCTGGTCAATCTCGGCAATGATGATCGGTGTTTCTGTGATGCAATCGGGGCAGCAGGGTATGAGTCTCGATCGAATGCCCAAAAAAGGCAAACGGGCGTCACAGAATCAGCTCAGACAGCTCTTCCTCGCGTCTGCCCAGACAATTTTAAGAGGCCTGCGAAACCGATAGCGAAGTCGCCCATACTTTGAAGGGCCTGTGCATTTAGCCGTATACGGACGCTTTTTTTACTCTGCTTGTTATAACACCTTGGCCGTCTAGATTGGTCTCCAGCAGTCAAGGCCGGAATATCATTATAAGAATCACATGGATGATAATAGGAAGCGACTCGCTTCTTATTCGTTGACGGTTTCGTGACCGCGTACCTATCATTCCCGCATAAGTAATAGCGCACAGGCCAAAATTCCTGTGTGGCGCTATGTAACGAGCACTCTGGGAGATCGTCGGCGAAAGTTCGCTGGCGCGTGCTCAAACGCCTTAAGGGGAGAATATCGTCATGTGTTTCAGGCATGTGTTTAAACGCGTATTGATGGCGAGTGTCGCAAGTGGTGCACTGGCTGGGTATCCAGGTATGGCGATGGCACAAACCGGTGACGGCGGGTTAAGTGGGCCGCGCGCACTGGATGAAATTGTGGTTACCGCACGCAAACGGGAAGAAAGCATTCAGGATGTGCCGGTCGCGGTGCAGGCATTCAACTCCGACATGCTTGAGGCATACGGAACCAGCTCTTTCAGCGACTTAAACGACCTTGTATCGAGTTTGACAATCTACGCGGATGGTCCGGTTCAGCCGTCAATCAATCTACGCGGAATTCAAGGCAACGCGATTAATGCCACCGGAGATGATTCCATCTCTACCAACATTGACGGTATTCAGCACAGCAATTCGCAGATATTCCGTTTTGGCTTGTTCGAGATCGAGGCTATCGAAGTCTTGAAAGGTCCTCAGACACTTTTCTTCGGAAAGAACAGCCCGGGCGGTATCGTCAGCCTTCGTACGAAAAATCCGACCGACGAGTTTTACTCGGAGTTTCAGGCCGGGTATGAGTTTAATGGTGAGCGCATTTACGGGCACGGTGTTCTTTCCGGACCGTTGAGCGACAATTGGGGCGCGCGCGTTGGGGTGAGGGCGGCGACCCAAGACGGATATTTCGACAATATCTGGGGCGATGGAGATCCTTCGCAAACTCAGCCCTTTGATGACACCGGGCCAGATTACAATGAAGCATTGGTTATCGGGACACTTCGCGGCGAATATGAGCGCTTTACTTTGTCCTTGAAAGGTATCTTTGGTCACCGTGAAGGGAACGATTACAATCAAGTTCAGATCATTAGCCTAAATGGGTCTACGTCAAACCCATTCTCAGACGGTGTTCTGGATGACAGATATGCGTCGGCGCCGTTTTTCGACACAACAGGTTCGCGTTTCGGACGGGATGAACCTCAGCACAAATACCGGCTCGCTCAAATTTCACTGGACGCAAGCTTGGAGCTTACGGAAAATTGGACGGTACACAGTCTGACGGGCTGGATTGACATCAACAATTTCCTCTTTGGCAATGTTGGCGCCCGCGAAGACACTATCAGCCATGGATTGGGGCTTGGTCAGGAAATCGAGATCGAATCGATCTCGCAAGAGATTCGCTTCAGCGGCGATTATGACCGCGTCCGTGTGATGGCCGGTGGTTTTTATGATGACCGGGAAACAAACTTCGGCGCAAATGTATGGATCGCCCCGACCTTTAGACTGCGGCCTGATGCGACGGCAAGCGTCACCGGCGAGTCTTGGTCGATATTCGGTCAAATTCAGGTGGATGTGCTTGAAAATGTCGAAGTGTCCGCCGGTGGCCGGTACACCGACGAGACCAGAGGTACCAGCGGCGAAAACCTCGAAACCTTTGGGCCAAGACTCGCCGGGCCTCACGTTTTTGCCGTAGACGAAGTTTCCTATACGAACTTTTCACCGGAAGTAACCATCTCGTGGGACGTCACCGAAGACCACACCGTGTTTGCCAATTACAAGCAAGGCTTCAAGTCCGGTGGCTTTAATGCTTCTACTTTAGAACGGTCCGGAAGCACGATACCGGGTGCCACTCCTATCGATGATGCGTTCAACGAAGAACTAGTCGAAGGGTTTGAGTTTGGTCTCAAATCCGAATGGTTCGGCAACAGCCTTCGCCTGAACGTAACCGGGTTCTTGTACGACTACACAGACCTTCAGCAATCCTCCTTCTTCACCGATGGGACAGGTGCTGTCATTGTTAAAACCGTCAATGCCGCGGAAGCAAAACTCAGAGGGGTTGAAGCCGATCTGATGTGGGCAACCCCGTTCGAAGGTCTGACCGCATTGGGCAATCTCTCTTACAATAAGAATAAGTTTGAAGAGTTTATTCAGGAGTGTAACGAGTTTCAGCTTTGGTTCGACTCCACAGGTTGTAACATCGATATTGATGGCGATCCCTCTACTTGGGCCGACGACAACAATCCCAACGTACTGGTTGCCGGTACAGGTTTTGAAGCTCAGGACCGCTCCGGAACGCCGCTACGCCGTGCACCGAAATGGTCCGGTTCGGCCGGGCTTAGCTTTGAGCAGCCCTTCAATAATTTGCTTCTCCGTGCCTCAAGCCTTGTGAGCTTTAGCAGCAAGTATCAAGCGAATGGTGAGAATAATCCGCAAGGGGTACAAAAGGCCTACGCAACGCTTCACGCCAATGTCGGTATTGGGGCTGAAAATGGTGCCTGGCAATTCGATGTGATCGGCCGGAACTTGACGGACAAAGCGTTTCTGACATCGGCATTCGACAATTCTCGATCGGCCGACACCTCTGGTGGCGCGGCAGTGACAGCCCAACACCTTGCCGGCATTAGGAACGCACCACGGCAAGTCTTCGTGCAGTTGACTGTGAGACCTCAGGAATTCTTTAGGCAGTAGGTTCATTTCTCCCCGCGTTGGGCCTGGACAACTTCCCGGAAAGCATCATTGCTTCAATTGTTGACCGCAAATGGGAAGCTGACAGGCCCACGCATGCTGGGGAACGTTTTTGTCTCATACCGTTTACAAGATCTGTATACAGATGGCGTATTCACACCCCTTAGAACGATTCAATATGACCATGAACCGCTCTAGTCTCTGTACCTGCGTCCTAAGTTGTGCGGCTCTTTGAGCTAAGGTAGATAGGGACGCAACGGATCTATCTATTGGTCGCATTTGGAGCGACGTGCTTCTCGCCTATTTCGTATCGTGTGGGGATCACCCTAATTTGATGCCGCTGTGAGCGGTCAGAGGAAAAGGCGGGCGTCAAGACAACGGCGCAGCCCGTACTCCCATTCAGTTTCTAAGGTATTTTCTAACTTTTAGACTGAGGGACCGTATCTGCGGCAGCAGAATCGGCGCCCGCTTCTCTTGAATTAAGAATGGTCCGATAGCGGCGATTGCAATAAGGCCGGCGAGCACCAGGAAAGCAGCACTGTAACTGCCTGTCGCATCAAAGATAAATCCAGCCAAAGGTGATGCGGAAACAGCGAAGGGCATCTCAACCCAACGCAGAAGTCCCAAGGACGCCCCTAGCGATCCAATACCTATGTTTTCGGCCAGGACGAATGTTCTCATCGGGGAGAGAGCCGCGTATCCCAATCCGTGTAATGCAGCCGCAAAGACAAAGAGCCAAAGCTCATTCGAAATCGCAAAAAGGATAAGCGCAGACCCTTGGAGCCCCAGCGAGATCCAAATTGTGGCTCTTGCGCCTAAGAAGTCTGCGGAAAATCCGATCATGGGCTTTCCGACAAGCGAAAAAAGCGCAACGACGGAAACAACGAAGGCTGCCTGTTCCGTAGAAAACCCGTTGGCGACCACATGGCCAAAAAGATGGACCATGATGGCCATGTAAACGCACATCATCGGGCCGAAAATAAGTCCCGTGGTCCAGAATGCTTTGCTTTGGACAAGTTCCTGCCAGGTCCATACTTTTTGATCTCTGAGTTTTTTGGATTTGTCGCCATTGTCTTCACTTCTGACATGGCGGCGGCCATCCCTCACTTCGTCAATTTCCTCCGGTCGGTCCCGCATAACAAGAAGGACCGTCGGTACGAGGACCACGACGACAATCACACTGAAAGAAAGAACTGTCGTTCTCCACCCCAGACTGTTGACCAACTCGTTCAAAATAAGAGGTAACATCACGCCTGCAATAGAGGCGCCAAGGACAGCAAACCCCAAAGCTCTACCGCGCATGCGGTCGAACCAATGCGCGACAATTAAGTTGCGGACGATCGGCCCCGCCAGTGCAATGCCCGCTCCGAATAAGACACCTTTTGCGAAATAGAGATGCCAAAGCGTCTGTGAGACGGCCATGCCGATGTAAGACAAGGAAATGAGAGCGACACCGATCAGAATGACCCGGCGCGGAGAATGTCTGTCCGCATACCGGCCCACGAAAGGAGAGATGAGTGCACCCACAAATGTCGCGATCGAAAATGCGATTGATATGCTGCCACGGCTGCCATCAGCTAACGCGTCGGCGAGTTGCGGGAGCAATATGCCATTCGAGGATGCTGAAAGGCCGATTGTAAAAAAACCGGTGACGATCGCCGCACCAACAATGATCCAGCCGTAAAAAACGTGCTGGTTCAGGCGTTTCCGGATGTTCTCAAGCGTCGTTTTCTGTGCACCAATCATATGGACTCTATGCAGCAATAGGCTTTCTGGCGATGTGGATTGAGATAGAATTCGCGGCGCGCCTGTAAGCGATCGCGCCGAATACAGATGCCGGGAGGGATATCGTCGGCATGACGGACAGAGAGTCTTTTCCGTATTGAGGAGGTCTGGCCATGTCGCTCATCATACCGATTAGTACCGGACCAATACCCAATCCGAGCATGTTTGCGAAAAACATCACATACGCGACCGTTTAAGCACGGTCTTCCGGCGCAACAACTTTTTTGGCACGGCACCCTCCCGACGGCACTCGCTCTTTTTTCTTGAGAGCCGTTTTTTGTTGTCTATCGGCCTTTCCAAACCGGCTTTCGTTTTTCCGCGAATGCCTTCAGTCCTTCTCGGCGATCCTCGGAATCAATCGCTTTCATGGCGATCGGCATTTGGTTGTCCCATGCCTGTTCGTCAGTCCAATCGGTTGATTGCCAGATGATTTCTTTGCTCGCCGCCAGAGCTGTCGGGCCATTCGCGAGCAAGCTTTCCGCAAGCTCAATGGCTGTCTCAAGCGCCGCGCCAGGGTCAGACAGGCGGTTTACCAGCCCGAAACGTTCCATGAATGCCGCGTCTTTGAACTGTCCGCTCAGGGCCATTTCCATGGCGACATGGTAGGGAATCCGTTTCGGCAATCTGAAAAGACCGCCGCCAATGGCAACCACATTGTGGCGCACTTCGGGCAGACCGAACTTTGCATCGCGCGCGGCGACGATCAGATCGCAACACAGGCACATCTCCATGCCGCCGCCGACCGCGTACCCTTCCACCGCGGCGATGACCGGCTTTTGTGGAGGACGTTTCATAATCCCAAACCCGCCGCGGTGGGGCCGCGGACCCCGCTTGCCACTTGCAGCCGCTTTCAAGTCCGCACCTGCGGAAAAGTTGCCTCCGGCCCCAGTGATGATGCCGGCGAACAACTCATCTTTTTCGTCGAGCATATCCATGGCCGCGCACATGGCGTGCGAGGATTCGTCGTCGAAAGCATTTTTTGCTTCCGGTCGGTTGATGGTCACGACGAGGATCGGCCCTCGTTGTTCCGTCAAAATTCGATTGCTTGCGTCGCTATTCATGGGCTCCCTCACAATGCCATCGTGAAGCCGCCATTGACGGGATAGGTTTGACCCGTAATCCAGCCATTCGATTCAGAAGCGAGGAACAACACCATATTTGCAACGTCCGTAGGCTGACCAGGGCGGCGAATGATGTAGTTTTGCAAGACCTTCTTCATCTGCTCCGGATTTCCGGTCATCCGTTTTTCCGTTGCCGGTGTTACGGTGGCTGCAATGGCGACGCAATTGGCGGTAATTTGGTGACGGCCGAGGGTTCGTGCGACGGACCGCATGAAGCCAGCCGCCCCAGCCTTGGCACCGGCATAAAGGGCCATGCCTGCGTCCCCCCACCGGCCAGCATCGGAGATAATGGTGATGATCCGACCGCCATTCGCTTCGATCATGCCGGGAATTACAGCGCTGGTGCAGTTCATCACGCCATCAAAGTTTACGCCGATATAGCTGCGCCAGACCTCAGGGTTGGTCTCCCAGAACGGTTTTCTGAGTTCTGGATCCGGGTTCGCCCCTGCATTGCCGGCGTTGTTCACGAGAACCCCTATTGGCCCAAGGTTTTCGGCCGCTTTTGCATGGGCCTCGTGGACCGATTCATAGCTCGATACGTCCGCTTGAACCGCGACAGCTTTGCCACCGGCTTCTCGGATCTCTTCTGCAACCGCTTCAGCGCGGTCAAGAAAGTAGTCATTTACGGCAACACCGTTTGAATTATGTGACGCCAAGTGCAGCGCTATCTGGCGTCCGACGCCTTGCCCTGCGCCGGTTACAAAGGCGACTCGGCCTGCCAAATCGAGAATATCTGTCATACTTTCCGCTCCTGATCTTTCCAGTAAGGTTCCCGAAGCTCCCGCTTCAGAATTTTGCCCATAGTGTTGCGAGGAAGTTCGTCGATGATCTCGATGGTCTTGGGGCGCTTGTATGACGCGAGATGCTGTGCCGCGTGGGCCAGCAGACTTTCAGCATCGACTTGTCCATCAGATTTCAGCTCGACAAAGGCTTTGACTTCTTCGCCAAATTCGACGTTCGGTATGCCGATCACAGCAGCGTCCTGGACGGCCGGATGTGTACTGAGGGCGGCCTCAATTTCTGCCGGATACAGATTGACGCCGCCCGAGATGATCATGTCTTTTGCGCGGTCGGTGATGAACAAGTAGCCGTCTTCGTCCATGCGCCCCACATCTCCGATACGAAAAAATCCATCCGCATCTAATGTGTCGCTGTCCATTGGTCCGGCATTGAGATATTCGTTGATCATCACCGGCGTGCGCACCCAAATTTCGCCTACATCGCCGATGGCAACTTCGTTGCCGTCATCATCGCGGATTTGAATGTCCACATTTTTGTGCGGGCGTCCGCATGAGCCTGGTTTGAGCTTGTACTGGCCTTGCGGCATGTGCGTGATCATGCCGGTTTCGGTGGAACCATATCCTTCAGACAGCAAGCCCTCTCCGAAAAACCGCTCGATCCAGTCTTTCAAGTCAGCCGTCACCGGTGCCGCGCCGATACCAAGTTTTTTTAGAGACGAGACGTCGAAATTGGCGAGTGTGCTTTCAGGCAGCCCGGCCATTCGCTTGAACATTGTTGGAACACCGGTCCAGTTTGTCACTTGGTGTTTCTCTATGAGGCCAAGTGCCTCCGCCGCGTCGAACCTGCGGAGCAATATGATTTGATTGCCCGCTTGCATCGCGCCTGTGAGGGCCGATGGTCCCGCTGCATGGTGCATAGGAAGAGTGATAAGGACTACGTCATCCTTGCCAGCAGACCGATCCGCTGCAACATCACGCAGATATTCGGCTACTTTGGGGTCATGACGCGCACGTTGCTGTGCGTTTGAAACGACGCCTTTCGGCAGCCCGGTCGTGCCGGATGTGTAGATAATGCGTGGCGCGTCTCCTTTTGAAATCCGTCCCGTTTCGAAGTTTCTCATCAGGTACGGATAGAACTCGTAGCCGTCTGCATGTGTGTCGATAGAGACGGCGGCCCGAATTGGGAGGTTCGCAAGTGCTTCACGTAATGGCAGGGGGTCGGGGTCGTCGCAAATAATGGCGTTCGCGCCTGAGTTCTTGAGAACATATTCGATCTCGGACGGCGTCAGACGCCAATTCGCGCCGAGCAATGAGCAGCCAAGTTTCGCAAGGGCCGAGCTAATAATCGCCCATTCGATGCGAATTTGAGTGCGGACGACGACAATGTCTTTGGCTCTTAGGCCAATTTGCGAGAGTCCTTCCGCCAAGCGGTCAGCGCGCTCGTTCCATTCCGAATAAGTGAATGAGCGATCACCTTCGATGATCGCCACTTGATCAGGTTTCTCTCGTGCCCAGAACTCGATCGTTCCCGGCAGGATCTCTCTGTTCTCGGTCATACCTATTCTTTCCTCCTGCGGAATAAAAACATATTGGTTGACCAACTAGTAAATTTGACGCTAATTTCATCCAATCGCTCGGAAGAGTCAAGAGCCGTCTTGGTTCAACGCGACGGCAACAGACAAAGGCAGACAAATGTCAGACCAAAAAGACTTGTGGAGAGAGGAAGGCAGCGAGGTGTTGTTAAAGGGCGTCCGTTGCAAAAACTGTGGGAGCATTCTGTTTCCACCGCAACCTTACGGGTGCGAAGCATGTGGTGCTGACGGTGCTTCCTTGGAAGATTTTGAATTTTCATCGCGGGGCACGCTTCATTCCTTCACCACGGTCTATGTGCATTCGAAGATTGAAACACCTTATCAGGTAGCTGAAGTGCAGACTGCCGCACGCCAGTATGTCCGCGCACGGTTGGAGCACCCGGATCCGCGCGTGGGGGATGACGTGACCGGAAGTGTTCGAATGACGGGCGATATCGCACAGTTTGTTTTCGCGCCGGCGTCTTAGGGTGGAGGCAGATATGGGGTCCAAAAATATTCTCCAAGAGCGCCCGGTGTTTGCCGTTGGCATTGGCCTTCACCGCTATCAACATGCATCTGAACTCTCTTATGTAACGCTTGGCTTGACCGCTGTTCGGGCAGCGCTGGACGATGCCCAAATCCATTGGCCGGCTGTGGAAACGGCTTATGTGGGCAACGCGCGCATTGGCATGGCAGCGGGTTCAACAATGTTGAGATATTTGGGGCCGTCGGACATAGCGGTTGCGCAGGTAGAAAATGCATCCGCGTCAGGGTCAACGGCATTCCGTCAATCTGTGCACGACGTAGCGTCTGGTGTCTCAGATGTGAGCATCGCCATCGGCGTGGACAAGCCCGTGGCGGGCGCCGGGCGAGGAGGCCCGATTAACGCGAATGTCCGCACGTTGGATCATGGGCTGGTCGTGCCGTTTAGTCACTTTGCCATGCTTGCTGAACGCTATATGGCCGACACAGGCGCCACGGTCGAACAGATTGCAAAGGTGGCGGTCAAAAATCACGGCAATGGAGCCCGAAATCCGTTTGCCCAACGCCAGAAAGTAAGAACCTTGGAAGAAGTTTTGGCGCCGCCGCAGATTTCAGGGGCGTTGACGCGTCTGCAATGCACACCCGTTGGCGAAGGCGCCGCCGCGGTTATTGTCGCCTCCGAAGGTGCGCTCAAGAGATTTGGGATCGACAAGAACCGTGCGATACGTGTCGCCTCTTCCGCCTCACGCTTGCAAGAATTCACACCGGATGAAAATGCGGATGTGGCTCTCACGCGGAAGACCACTTTTGACGCTTTGGAAGCAGCCTCTGTCGGCCCCGCCGATCTGGATATCATTGAACTGCATGACGCGTTTTCGATTGAAGAACTGCTCTACGCGGAAGCCATGGGGCTGTGCGAAAAAGGAGAGGCGGCTGCTCGCTTGGAGCATGGCGAATACGATATTGGGGGTAAACATGCCATTAGTCCGTCGGGCGGGCTGTTGGCCATGGGGCACCCGATCGGGCCAACCGGTGTCGGTCAGATTTGTGAAATTGTTCGCCAGCTGAGGAATGAGGCGGGTGACCGTCAACATCCGAATGCGAAAGTTGGTCTGGCTCATATGGTGGGTGTCGGTGCAGTATGTGTCGTACATGTTCTCAAGCGTTAGGAAGACCATGCCGGTAAAATCAAAAACCCGCAGAACACAAAAAGAGAGACGCGAAGAGTCTCGAAGTAAAGTGATCGAAGCGGCGACGCATCTGTTTGCCACAAAGGGGTATGCGGGCACGACGATGATTGAGATCGGCCGGGCGGCAGGTCTTAGCCATGGACTGGTGACTTACCATTTTGGCAGTAAGCAAGAGTGCATTCGCGCCGTTCTTGAGGATGTGCGCCAGAAGAGCATTGAACGCCGCGAGGCGGGGATGCAGGGAAAACGGGGCCTTGCGGGTCTAGATGTTGTCTGCGAGCAGTATCTGCGGGGCCCATCGAATCGCCGCCTGACGACAAAGGCTATCTACATCGCGATTATTGAGTCCGTGACCGCGACGCCGGAACTGAAGGACCTCACGAAGAAAGCCGATGAGGCGTTTCGCGATTCCATCAAATGGCTGATCGAAGAAGCAATAGATGATGAAGAGGTCTCTCCGGACATCGACGTGCACGCCGTCTCTGTCCTCATCGTGGGAATGCTCCGGGGCGTTGTTCAGCAGCGCATGGTAAATCCATCGTCAGTACCGATCGACCGGATCGTGAGTGAAGTCAAGAAGATGGTGCGGGCGAGTGTGGGTGGGCTTGAGACATGACAGATGGCTCCAAAAAACACGGTGCTCTCAATGGTGTGCGCGTTGTAGATCTAACCACTGTCCTTATGGGGCCGCTCGCAAGCCGAATGCTGGCGGATCATGGCGCTGATGTTATTCACATTGCGCCGATGCACGCGAAGGAATCCATTTCCACGAATGACGGGGGAATCGGTGCGATCGCGCTTGATATTCATCGGAACAAACGCAGTGTAAAGCTCGATTTAAAGTCCGACCATGGAAAAAAGGCCCTGTGGGACTTGATCGCCACCGCAGATGTCTTGGTGACAAACATGCGGGCAGCCGCTCTTGAGCGGTTGGGCTTTTCAGCGGACCAGGTGCGGAAGCGGCATCCGGAAATCGTTTATTGTCTCGCCAATGGATATGGCCAGGACGGTCCCTACGCTGAGCGCGCAGCCTATGATGACGCCATTCAAGCGCTTTCCGGCTTTGCGGGCCTATTCGGCAAGATCAATGGAACGCCTGCATACGCGCCGTCCGTTATCGTCGATAAGATCTGTAGTCTTTTTATTGTTCAAGCCGTCTTGGCATCTTTGCTGCACAAAAGGGCAACCGGAGAGGGGCAAACGATCACGGTACCGATGTTTGAAACCATGGCGGCGTTCAATCTCATTGAACATTACAGGGGAGCCGCGCTCATTCCTCCGAAAGGAACGCCTGGATACCCTCGCCTTATCAATCGTGAACGCCGTCCTTACCGGTGTGCCGATGGCTGGATCGCGTTGTTGCCCTATTCGGGAAAAAACTGGCGCGATTTCTTCAAAATCATCGGCCGGCCGGAGCTGGCTGAAGATCCAAAGTACGTATCAAACGAAGCGCGGATGCAGAATATAGAAGAACTTTACGGGATCGTCTCGAAAGCAGCAGAACAGAGGACCACGGATGAATGGCAGCGCGTCTGTGATGAATACTCTATCCCGTGCAATCCAGTCTTGGGTCTTGAAGATTTAGTGCATGACCCTCATTTGGAGGCCGTCGATTTTATGACGGTTACGGAGCATCCATCGGAAGGAAAGTACAGATCTGTTCGCGATCCTGTGACCTACGATGGTCTATCGACACAACTTCGTCGCCATGCCCCCATACCTGGAGAGCACACTGCCGAAGTGCTGGGTGAACTCGGGTGGGAGGAAGATGAGATCAAAGATTTCATCCTAGGTTGAGCTTTGGCTGGACTTTGAAGGGACGAGCAAAGCTGGTCGGCACTTTTGTTGTGCCTCTCACCAGATTTGGGCTCATGAACTGCGCCAGCTATAGGGCGAAGACAATCTAAAACTCCCGGGGCTGGTCACCAGTCTTTATACAGAGCAATACGATTTGCCGTTCTGTTCTTCCCCTTGGCCGAACATCTATTAAGCATGTCCAACACGGACTTCTCTCGAATACGGGGTTGACTCTGCACCCTGATTTTGACTAACCAAAAGGATAATGTAATGCTGTAGCGCCAGGAGGAGACAGGGTCATGACAAAATTAGCGCCACGAAAGGGCATGTCCGAGCAGGAGATAGGCGAGACGGTGGATGCCATCTTGGCCGAAGCCACGTTGGAAGAAAAAGTGGCGATGATGTCGGGGCGCGGCTTCTTCGAACAGTTCAAAGGAAGCGGGAACCGTTGGGGCGGTCACCCTTACCGGGCCGGTGGCGGGTGCGAGCGGCTAGGCGTGCCGGCGCTTTATTTCACCGACGGTCCGCGCGGCGTTGCCCGCGGGCAGTCCACTTGTTTTCCGGCATCGATGGCGCGTGGCGCGACTTTCGACAGAGATCTGGAGCGCCGGATCGGCGAGGTTATGGGCATCGAAGCGCGCGCTCAGGATTGTACCTTGTCCGGGGCTGTCTGCATCAATTTGCTCCGGCACCCTGCTTGGGGCCGTGCGCAGGAAACTTATGGTGAAGACCCCTATCACATGGGGGAATTTGGGGCAGCATTGGCCACAGGAATTCAAACCCACAATGTGGTCGCGACCGTAAAGCATTTTGCTGTGAACTCGATCGAAAATGCGCGGTTCAAAGTGGATGTAAAAGTGGATCCCCGAACTTTGCGCGAAGTCTACCTGCCGCACTTTAAGCGGGCTCTCGACGCAGGCTGTGCCTCCGTCATGAGCGCTTACAACAAACTCAATGGCGAGTTCTGCGGGCAGAACAGGGTGTTGCTCACCGATATATTGCGGGACGAATGGGGGTTCGAAGGCTTCGTTCATTCCGATTGGGTTGCTGGGGTGCACGCCCCATATGGGGCTGCCGCCGGGCTGGATGTGGAAAATCCAGAACCTTTGGTTTTCGGCGAGAAGCTCGTAAATGCGGTCAATAATGGCGCGGTCGAGCCCGAAGTGATTGATCGGGCATGCCGCCGCATCCTGACCACGATTTATCAATTTGCCTCTCGCGAAGATCCTTATGAGGCCTATACGCTGGATATGGTGGCGTCGGAGGAACACAGGGCAATCGCCAAGGAAGCAGCCCTAAAATCCGTGGTCATGCTTAAGAACCGCAAGGTTTTGCCGCTGAAAGAAGACAAGCTAAAAACAGTTGCTGTTTTGGGGCGTCTCGCAAAGCTCGAAAACACAGGCGATCATGGATCAAGCCGCGTCCGGCCTAGCCACGTTGTGACCGCGTTTGAGGGCTTGGAGCAAGCGCTTCCCTCCTCATCCGAACTTCTTTATGCGGAGGAGGCCGATTTGGCTGCGGTTAAGAAGGCGGCTGCTGCTGCCAATTCGGTCATTGTGGTGGTGGGCTATACGGCTGACGAAGAAGGTGAATATGTCCCAGGAGACATAGCTCTGGATCCGGACGTTCAGGCTGCTATCGAAAATTCGGTGGACGGACAGAATTCTTCCAACTTTGGCGTTGGGGGTGACCGGCATTCGCTCAAGCTTCCATCGGAGCAAGTTTCAATGATCAAGGCGGCTTGCGAGCAAAACGACAATGTGACCGTTGTGATGATTTCCGGCTCTGCGGTTGTGGTCAGTGAGTGGGTTGATCTCGCTGGCGCCGTGCTCCACGGATTTTACATGGGTATGGAGGGCGGACACGCGCTGGCGGACATCGTTCTCGGGCGGGTCTCGCCAACGGGCAAGCTGCCGTTCTCGGTGCCTGAAAGAGAGGAAGATCTTCCATTCTTTGATATGAATGCGGACGAAATTGAGTATGGGCCGTATCATGGATACACCATGTTCGACCGCGACAAAGACAAAACACCGGCTTTCCCGTTCGGCTTTGGCTTGACGTACACGGCCTTTGAATACCGGGCGCTGAAAACCTACAAGGCGCCGGATGGCATTCGGGTAAGCGTGTCGGTCCGGAACACGGGGCAGGTTCAGGCAGATGAAATCGTTCAGATCTATGCTGGTTTTCCAGGTACCGCCGTCGAGCGGCCTGTAAAGCTGTTGAGAGAATTTACCCGCGTGCCGTTGTCGCCGGGTGAAATTCGCACGGTGCAGTTTCATATTCCCTTCTCCGATCTCACCTATTGGAACGAGACGGACAAGACGTGGGTTTTGGAGCGTGGAGAGCATCGGATCTACGCGGGTGGATCGTCTCGTGAAGAAGACCTGCTTGTCACAACGGTTTTTGTTTAGTGGCTAACGCAGATCGGCCTGCAGGCAAGCTGAGTTTGGGTCAGAAATTCAGCTACGGCTTTGGAGACTTTGGCTTCAATCTTTATTGGTCGTCCATAAGTCTCTATCTGCTTTATTACTACACGGATGTTCTCGGTCTCTCCGCCAGTACCGCCGGGTTCATCTTCATGATTGCCATGATTTGGGATGGCGTCACCGACCCTCTTATGGGGTACATCGCAGAGAGAACGCGAACCCGTTGGGGCAGTTATCGGCCCTATATACTGTTCGGCGCCATTCCCTTGGGCTTGTCCCTGGTACTCATGTTTCACAGGCCGGAACTGACCACGGCCGGCCTTGTCTATTATGCGCTTGCGACGCATGTGTTGTTCCGAACGACTTATACAGTGTTGTCGATTCCGTATAGTTCGTTGTCCGCTCGAATGACGCGCGACAGTCAAGAACGCAACAGTCTTGCGGCCATTCGCATGGTGTCTGCCTCAACCGGCGGCATGTTCGTGGCTTTTATGACGCTTCGCTTGGTGGAACAATTCGGCGTGGGCGATCCTGTCCGGGGCTTTTTTTGGACGGCCGTCATCTATGCGGTGCTGTCTCTACCGATTTTCTTGCTCGTCTTTGTGAACACGAATGAGAACGCGGAAGCCGCGCCGCCGTCACACGCCAATGAACAGGTTTCTCTTCAGGACGCGTTCCGTTCGCTCCTCAAAAACCAGGCTTTTCTAATTGTTTTCTGCGCTATCGTCCTGGGAATGGCCTCCAGCGTCCTGGTCAGTAAGACACTGATCTACTACTTCAAATATAATTTGGATGCGGAACCATCGATCAGCACGGCGCTCACCATTCTCACCGGGATGACGGCGCTCTGCATTCCCCTTTGGGCAACCATCGCCAATTACACCAGTAAGCGGAACATATGGTTGGCGGGAAGCTGCGTGTCTTTGGCGGTGAGCCTGGCGCTCTTTTTTAACCCCGTCGAAACGCCGCAAGTGGTTGTCACCCTTTTTGCCGTGTCCGCCATTGGCAGTGCGGCGGGTGCTTTGTGCTTTTGGTCTACGTTGCCGGACACGGTGGAGTATGGAGAGTGGACGACGGGGGTGCGAACAGAATCACTGGTCTTTGGATTGGTTTCGTTTGCACAGAAAGTGTCGTTTGGTTTGGCGGCCGGTCTGCTTGGCGTTCTGTTGGACAGCGTTGGCTACCGCGCCAATGAGATCCAGTCTGAGGAAACACTGTCAGGTATCAAAGCCATCATGACCTTACTGCCTGCATCGATTGGCGTGATGGGCATTGCCTTGATTTGGTTCTACCCTGTCGATCAGAAACTGCATGGCCGTTTGGTTCGGGCGATCGCGTGGCGCAATGCACGCCGCAGTGTCCTAACAGCCGGCTGATCACACCCTCATTTAGGCCTTCTGCCGTCTTTTCCGGTCAAACGAACATGATTATTATGCCAGGCCGCGTCTTGGATGATTTGGCCTGCTGTGCGTGACTGACCATGGTTGCGCGACGGGCCCTCCGAAAGGGGAAAGAATGGGAGATCTGACCAGTAGTTCTAAGAGTTCCAGCAAGCCGAGACGCGTGACGCAACAAGAAAGAACGGAATCGTCGCGTCGCAAATTGGTCGAGGCGGCTGTCGAATGTATCTCAAAAGAGGGGTTTCGTGCCGCAACGTTAGCGGCCATAGCGGATAGAGCCGGAGTGTCCCGTGGTCTGATCAATTACCAGTTTGAAGATAAGAATGATCTTATGGCGGAAGTTATGCGCTATCGGTTCGAGCGCAACGCCGCCGCCTATGACCGCACACTTTCTGATATCGCCGATCCTGTCGTGCGCGTCGATCGCTTGGTAGATACGCTGATAGAGAACAACAAGCGCCCCGAACATATGGCGTATCTTGAGATCGTCGTTGCCGCGCGCAGCGATCCCGCTTTGGCAGAACGCATTGCACCTATACTGCATAAGCAGGGGAATATCGGCCCACAAAGCATCATCCGATATTTCGCCGACCTTAATGTATCTTTGGAAAAGGCCATCGCGATCATTCAATTCTCGACAGCGTTTGTGCGCGGCGCGGCCATTGAGGGCCAGGTTCAGACCAAAGGGCACGATTATGGACCGGAAATCGAGATGTTAAGGCGCGCATTGAAGCGCGAGTTTCTTGGCTCCGGTAATGATTGACGGGCATCGTGTTTTCTCCCGTCACTGGTCAGGTTCATTATTTGTAGAATGGTTGAGAATAGAACGCACAGCCGGGCTGATTTGCTTTAAACGAGACGCCTTTTCCGGCCCGTCCGGCAGCAAATGCTCATAGATGTCTGTCGCGTCAGGGGTGCGTGACCAATGCTCAGGGAACGGCGTCGATGACCTGTGGTCGGGAGACCAGAACACAGCTCCTTGATTGACTTTTGGCGTAAAGGGAATTGAAGGCCGGTTTTTGCCTCCCGCTAGCGCCGCGAAAAGGTCTGCGCGCATTTGAATCTTCAGATCAAGATACGCGGGATCATCTACTAGATTGCGCATCTCGTTCGGATCGTTTTTGAGATCGAATAGCTCTTCGGTGTCCCAGACGCCATGGTACTGAATGTATTTGTACCGGTCATTTCTAAGCGCGAACGTTGAGGGCGTCTGAGGATAATTGTACTCCCAATAATACTCGTAGATAAGAGGACGGCCGACTGATTGATTGGCGCCGGTTTGAAGAGTGGGCAGCAAGCTCTGTCCGTCATAATGCGATGGGGGCGCAATTCCTGCCAGGTCAAGTATTGTCGGAGCAATATCGATGTTACGTGCCAAAGCATCCACCGGTTTAGGAGCGCCAAACCTTCCAGGGGCGTATAGGATTAAAGGCACGCGAATGGATGCTTCATACGCGGCGCGCTTGTCGATCAACCCCTGCTCTCCAAACATGAACCCGTTGTCGCTTGTGAGGATGATGATTGTGTCGCGGTCCATGTCGGAGCCGTCAATCCACTTGAGTAATGCTCCCAGACTGTCGTCTACAGCGGCGAGAGATTCGTAGTAGTCACGTTGAAAGTCGGCAAGGTCCCGCTGACTGTAATAAGCAAAATCAACGCCTGCCCAACTGTTGCGCTGGTTGCTTAACCACATTGGTGTTGGCCCTTGACGTGTTTCAATATCCGCGTTGGCCGGCGGATTGATCGGAAGAGTGTCGTACATGCCGGCATGACGCTCTGCCGGCGTGAACGGAAGGTGTGCAGCCTTGTGCGACAAAAACAGAAAAAAGGGCGCGTCGTTTCGGTGTTCCAGCCAAGCTAGGGCATAGCGGGTGAGTTCATCCGTGATATAGCCGGTTTGAGGTGTTTCCTTGCCGTTGACGTTCAGAATGCTTGGTCGACCATATGCATCCGTCGGCTGGTAGTTACCTTGCCCCTCGAAACTGACCCAATGGTCAAACCCCGGCTTGGGAGAGGCATCACCGTGACCCATATGCCATTTGCCCACATAAGCCGTCGCGTAGCCTGAATTGTTTAGATGGATCGGGAAAGGTTCAAAACCATCCGGTGTCGGACTATTATTATCGACCACGCCGTGGTTGCGCATGGTTTGTCCCGACATGATCGAAGCTCTGCTCGGTGAGCATAGCGACGTGGTGACAAAGGCGTTGCGGAAGTGAAAGCCGTCACGGATGAGGCGGTCCATATGCGGTGTTCTGAGACCGGGCGTTAACGCTCCAATAGCATCGAACCGTTGATCGTCCGTGAGCACCACGATGATGTTGGGACGGCGATCATTCTTCGTGGCCGCGTTGCTGTCTTTGGGCGCCGCTTGAATATCACACGCACAAACAAAAAGCAGAGTGCTAAGGCCAATCAGTCTAAAAAACATACTTAACTTTCCATCAAATGGGACCCGACAAGTGTTGTGCTCCAATGCCCGCATCGCACTTGGGTGAGGTGTTGCTGGTCCTGTTGCATGGGCTCGTTGACCCTTGTGGCAAATAGATCACACGGCTTTCCGATCTCGAAATCTCATCATCCAGTCGGTGAATTAAACTTGCTGACATAGCAGCAAGTTATTATACTCTCGCGGAAAGGGAAAGGCCGAACTGTGTTTCAGCGTTTAGACGCATCGCAGAGGCCGGAACAAAAACGAGTAGCTGGGAGGCTGAAATGGGGATTCCGAACAGACCAAAATCTGCCAACATTGTTTGGCGCACATCAGTGATTGCGACGCTGTTAACCAGCGTCTCGGTGACGGCGGTCATGGCACAAACGTCCGGCCCAAACTTTATGGACGAGATTATTGTGACGTCGCAGAAACGCGAGCAAAGTCTTCAAGACGTTCCGTTGGCGGTCAGTGCTTATGGTGGCGATGTGCTTGAGAATTCATTCATCGGGAACGTGACCGATCTGGCACTCATTTCGCCGTCATTGAGTTTTACGCAAAGTACAAATCAATTGCAGTCGAGCCTCCGGATCCGTGGCATCGGCACGACAGTGTTTAGTCAAACAGTTGAGCCAAGCGTCTCGTTCGTCGTGGACGGCGTCGTTATCGCCCGGCAAGGTCAGGCGCTGACAGACCTGGTGGATGTGGAACGCGTTGAAGTTCTACGCGGACCCCAAGGCACGCTCTTTGGTAAAAACGCCTCGGCGGGTGTGATCAACATCGTTTCAAAGCGTCCGGCGGATGAATTTGAAGCAACCTTGTCGGGCTTGATCGCGGAAGATGATGAATACGAAACAAAGATCTCAATGTCCGGTCCGATCAATGACAGATTGGGCGTTCGTGCTACCGGCTTCTATAAAAATCGCGAAGGGCACATCGACAATATCTTCGACGGGCGCAACCTGAATGGTAACGAAAGTTATGGTGGGCGGGTTTTGCTGGCATACGAACCGACGGATACGATGGACATTACGCTTATCGTAGATGTGTCGGAGACCCTTGCGAATTGCTGTCAATTCGTTGCGCGGGACGTTTTGAGCGCTGGCCTGTCCGCGTCTATTCTTCCAGTTGTTGCAAGTCCTAGAAACGACCAAGCCAATGTGAACGCCGATGTTCAGGGGGACAGTCAGCAATGGGGTTGGTCCGCCGAACTGAACAAGGATTTCGGCGATGTGACGATGACGTCGATAACCGCGTACCGAAATTGGGATTTTCAGAACAATCTGGATGTCGATCAGACGCCATTTGCGCCTGGTACACCCGGCCTGTCATTCGACATCAACGGCAATACACAAGAAAACACGCAATGGAGTCAGGAGTTGCGTTTTGCGTCTCCTGTCGGCAGCCGGTTCGAGTGGGTCGCCGGCGCTTACTTTTTCTACCTGGACATCGACACTTTGTTTGAGCGGGAGATCTTCGCCACAACAGGTGGCGGTTTTGTTATTCCGGTTCAATTCCTCGATAACAACAATACGACGCAAACAGAAAACTATTCAGGATTCGCCGACGTCACTTGGAATGTCGACGACAGGCTCGATCTGTTTGGTGGCGTTCGCTTGATCTATGAGGAAGTGCGTTTCAGCACCGAAAGAGATAATTTCATCGGTGGCGCTCCTGTTGTGATCGACATCGACCGTGAAACGGATGACATCGGTGTCGCCGGACGTGCAGGCGCTGCTTATGCCCTCAACAACGATTTGAATGTGTACGCGTCATACGCTCGAAGTTACAAAGGGCGTGCTTTCGATGAAAACGGTGGCGCTGTTTCCCAGGCGGTATTGCTCGCGACAGATGTGGTGGAAGCTGAGACAGGTAATTCCTTTGAGGCAGGTATCAAAGCAACATTCTTTGATGGGCGCTTGTCTGTGAATGCAGCCGGTTTCTACACGCGCTATAGCAACTTCCAGGCATTGGCGCCCGATCCTGATGAAGATTTTTCAAGTGTCACCTTGAACGTCGGCACGGTGCGCACAGCCGGAGCGGAAATCGAATTCCAAGCTCAGCCTTTTGATGCCCTGACGCTTTTTGGCGGCTTTGCTTATACGGATGCCCAGATCACCGATTTTCCGAGTGGCCCATGCTTTACTGTAAGTCCCGGCGTTTTCGGCGGCTTTGGTTCCCTCGGCTGTCAGGACGGTGACGGCGATTTGGTTGCGAACGACTTTGCAAATCTTGCCGGAGGCGATCTGCCGAATTCACCAGATTTCAAGATTAATTTTACAGGCCGCTATCAGCCGGTAATTCCAAACCTGAGCTTCAGTCCGTTTTTTCAAGGGTCAGTGGTTTGGCAGGACGAAGTGCAGTATTCGCTTACCAACAACCCTGCGACTGTCCAAGATGCGTATGCGCTTGTCGATCTAAGTGCCGGTCTCGTTTTTGAAAATGTGACGGCGACATTCTTTGTAAAGAATGTATTTGATCAGTTCTATACATCGAACATTTTCGCAAATGCAGTGAACGACCCCGGAGGGACCGCACAATTCGTTCAAAAAAATGCTGAGCGGTATGTAGGCGGCACACTTCAGGTAAGATTTTAGACTTTGAAATGACTCACGTGAGGCGGACTCCACTCCAGAAGCTTTCTCTCCCTCTTCCTAACGGCTGGGGTCCGCTTCGCCTCCCTTATATTCTTACGTTAGCCGTCTTATGCCTCGTGCTGTCTGGCTGTCAGTCGACTCTGTCTGGCGCGGGCGATGCTAGAGGCAAAGCTCGGTCGGTAGAGGCTCCTCGGCCCAACATCGTCCTCATCCTTTTTGAAGATATGGGGCCGCGCGTCGGCGCCTTTGGGGATCCTATTGCGAAGACGCCAAATTTCGACCGGATAGCGGCCCGCGGTATTCGTTTCCCGAATACGTTCACGACATCTGGTGTCTGTGCGCCCAGCCGTGCCGCCCTGATTACCGGAATGCACCAACAGTCGATTGGTGCTCAGCACATGCGCACCAGTAGCCAGCGGGGTGTCGAAGCAGGAGGGCCGATCAACTATGAAGCCGTTCCACCATCATACGTCAAGGCCTTTCCGGAATATTTGCGGGCTGCCGGATACTATGTGACGAATAATTACAAGACGGACTATCAGTTCGGTGAGCCGTTCACTGTTTGGGACGAAAGCAGCGAAACTGCCACATGGCGCAAACGTCCCGAAGGCAAGCCATTTTTCTCGATGATCACTCTGCTGACAACGCACGAAAGTGCGACTTGGCCGATTGACATGGACGCACAGTCTCCAGTGGAAAAGCTCGTGGCGGCTCATAACCGAGGGGTCTTCGCAGACAGAAAAAGTGTCACCGACCCGGCCGACGTGAAGGTACCGCCTTATTATCCTGATACGGAAATTATTAGGGCCGATATCGCGCGGCACTATGACAATATTCATTTCACCGACGCATTGCTGGGCAAATTGTGGTCGGAATTAGAAGCCGATGGGCTTCTCGATGAAACGATCGTAATCGTTTCGACCGATCATGGAGACGGCTTGCCGCGCATGAAACGGTCTGTTTTCGACTCCGGCATCAAAGTTCCCATGGCCATAAGTTTTCCACACGAGGAAAATGCCGGACAGATACGCTCTGAAATGGTCAGTTTCGTTGATCTCGCGCCCACAATATTGTCGCTGGCGGGAGTTGCGGTGCCGGACCACATGCAGGGGCGCAATTTCTTGGGGACGAATCGGGACGAGCCGCGCCGCTACGTTTATGCGGCCCACGATCGCCATGACCAAGTGCCGGACAGAATAAGGGCCGTTCGTGATGAACGGTTTAAGTACGTCCGTAACTACTTTCCGGATCGGCCCTATTTTAGACCGTTGTCCTTTCGTGATTCACAGCCCACCATGAAAGAACTATGGCGCCTTTACGAAGCAGGCAAGATGACCGCGGTTCAATCTCAGTATTTTGGGCCCGGACCAGGTGAGACGCTCTTTGATCTGACAGCAGATCCGCATGAGGTGACCAATCTCGCTGGTGATGCCAGTTTCGAGACGGAATTGATTCGCTTAAGGAAAGAAATGGATAGCTGGCTTGATCGGGTCGGTGATCTCAGTGCGATATCCGAATTGGAAATGATTGAGCAAATGTGGCCTGATCTGAAACAGCCTGCAACGGCGGCTCCAACAGCTGGCTTCGTGGTCGCTGGTGACCATATCCAGGTCACCCTTAGCAGTGCTACGGAAGGGGCGTCGATTGGCTATGCCTTGGAAACAGATGAACCTTTGCGTTGGAAACTCTATCACGAACCGGTCTTTGTAGAGCCGGGGGCGACCATTCTGGCAAAGTCGGTTCGATATGGTTTCAGGGAAAGCAGTGTTGCGAGAATTTTGCCGCCAAAATAGTCTGCGGCAAAAGGCCAGAATTGGTGCCGGAAAGGCCGATTGATGATTGCGTTCAGTCGTCGCTCTTCTTCGTTGGCATTTCGGGGGAACTCGCTTCTATGAAGTAGCTGTCCAAGAACTGTCTCACCAGGCGATTGGCAAGTCTGACAATGGGTTTGTTGTCACTGTTCAACATCTCAATCGCCATGCCCCGGTGGACTGCTGACGTGATGGTCCGAAAAGCGATGAGTTGTTCTTCTGACAGATCAACATCTGAAAACCATTCTACGAATGCGGCGTCCGCATCGTGATATTCCTGCGCCAACACGGGACCAAGAAGTTGTTTCAGTTGTGGATCGCCCCGGGTTGCCATTTGGAGTTCGATGGCGGCGATGTGGAAATTCGTACCGAATTCGTGGCGGCCATGGCGGCCCATCGCATCCAGGCGTTCCTTTAGTGGCTTTGCTGGATCCATCTTGCTTTCCAAATTTTCCGCGCGGTCTTTTCTGATTTCCTTTGCAACGGTCACCATGAGCTGCCGTTTTTCCGGGAAATAGTATTGAAGTGAGCCTCGCGTGAGGCCGGCTGTTTTTGCAACCATAGACATGTTGGTTGCCGCATACCCGTAGGACGCCAAGCATTCGATTGCGGCATCTATGATGCGTTGCCGTGTCCGCTCACTTTTGGCGGTTTTCCCAAAGCCTGTTTGCTCTGCTGGTTCTGTCATCCGCGCCTGCTCACTCAAAATATAGGCTGTCGAACCGCCAACCTATTGCCGGATCGGTTTGGCCTCAACAACTTCGCATATTTTTACCTTTTCTCATATTTTTATTCATCAGTGATGAATTTTCTTGCGTCGTCACAAAACCGCGATTAATGTCTCCGGAACGGTGCTTAACCAGGTGGTGAACAAAGCCTGAGCACCAGAAAGAAGGGGGAGTAGATGGCTCAAGAACGTCAGACCAAGCGTTATTGGCGTGGTGCGCGCAGTTTGTGTGGCGCCACAGTTTTAGTCAGCACATTGTTGTCCAGCACGGCAGTGTTTGCTCAAATCGATGAAATCATCGTCACCTCGCAGAAGCGCGAACAGAGCATTCAAGATGTTCCGATCTCTGTTTTTGTGGTGGATGGCGATTTCTTATCGTCGCGCAATTTCAATGAAGTTTCCGAATTGCAGTTCGTTGTTCCGGGGTTCGGCTTGAATGATGCCAATAATCCGAATGGCCAGGGCTTCCAGGTTCGCGGTATCGGTACGCAGACATTTGGCATCGGGACGGAAGACTCCGTCGGTGTTGTCGTTGATGGTGTTGTGGTCGGTCGCACGGTTGGCGGCCTCGTTGATCTGTCCGACATTGAACGGGTCGAGATTTTGCGCGGCCCACAAGGAACGCTGTTCGGCAAGAATGCATCGGCAGGCCTGCTCAATATCGTCACTAAGGGGCCGACTGAAGAATTCGCGGCAGAAGCAGGTTTCAGCTACAGCGAGAAAAATGAGATTAAGGCGAATGCTGCCGTATCGGGACCTTTGTTAGGAACGGACAAAGCCTTTTTCCGTTTGAATGGGTATGTGAACAAGCGGGATGGCTTGATCGACAACATCTTCGACGGGCGGGAACTCAATGACCGTAACGAAGTCGGTGTGCGCGGTAAGCTTGAGGTCCGTTTGTCGGACAGCTTAACCCTCAATCTTGCGGGCGACTTCATTGACCGTGATATCGACTGCTGCGCAGCGACGGCGATTAATGTCACGCCGGGCGTGGCGGCCATAACAGCTCCCGTTGTTGCCGGCTTTGATAATGATCAGCTTAATGACAATGGTAACTACTTTACCGACCTTGAAGTTTGGGGCACGTCCGCGCAGCTCGATTGGGACGTGGGTGACCATACGATTACGTCGATCACGGCCTATCGGGGATATGAGGTCATCCAGGAACAAGAAATTGACCTGATTCCAGGTACGATTTTGAGCGCCAATTTGGGTGATAGTCAGCAAGACCAAATCACACAAGAACTGCGCGTCACCTCCCCGACCGGGAACCTCATTGACTATGTGACCGGCCTCTACTTCTTCCGGCAGAATAGTAAAAACGTATTGGAACAGCGGATCGGTCCATCCGCCGACCTTCCGGCCCGCGAAGTGGATACGTTGAACTATGCCGCATTCGGTGAGGCCACGGTGAACGTCAGCGAAGAGCTGCGCCTCATCGCCGGTTTGCGTCTTGTGCGCGAAGAATTGGATCTGGACTTTTTCCGGCCCACGGTTCCCTTCCGGTTTGGCGGGGCGACCGGTGTGACGACCGATCCTACACTTGCGGCCTCGGATGGACTGACGCTTGTCGAAAGCGACACGGACGATACCAATCTGTCTTGGCGTTTCGGCGTTCAGTACGACGTGTTGGAAGACGCGATGGTCTACTTCACCGCATCTCGTGGTTACAAAGGGGGCGGTTTCAACACTCTGGGCAGTGTGAATGTCAACGCGGTCGTCAATCCGGAAATCCCAACTTCATACGAAGGCGGCCTCCGGTCGACCTGGTTTGATGGACGGTTGACTGCAAACCTGACTGGTTTCTACACAAAGTTTAGAGACTTCCAGGCGCAGTCAGTGGATCCGGCCACCTTCCAGTTTACGCTCCAGAATGCCGGTACCGCGGAAACAAAGGGTGCGGAGTTTGAGTTTGCCGCACAGCCCGTTGACACCACATCAATCTTCTTAAGCGGTGCTTATGTGGATGCGACATTCAAGGACTTTGTGGGCGCGCAATGTTTCCCGGGTCAGACTGTCGCTCAAGGGTGTATTGGCGGGTCGCAAGATCTGTCCGGGGGACGTGTCGGAAGCTCACCTAAATGGACTCTCACGGCTAACCTCAATCAGCAAATTCCGCTGAACGATTTGCCGTTCGATGCCTTCTTTACCGCATCCTATCTGTTCAAGAGTGAGTTCAACTTCGGCAACACGCAAGATCCGGCCACCGTGCAAGACGCGTACAGCCTTGTTGACACATCGATCGGTGTGACAGGGAATGATGGTCAGTACACACTTACATTCTTCGTTAAGAACGTGTTTGATGAGAACTTCGCGACGTCTCTGATCAACTTGACCGCCTTCGGAACGCCCTTGGCACAGTTCCCGAATTATAACTCGGAACGGCGCTTCGGCTTTTCGGTTCGGGCAAAGTACTGACGAAAGGGGTGAGGGCGGCGTCCTCCCAGATGGCCCTCACCCTCTTTTTATGCGTATGACTCAGGGACTAAAAATGGGTAACCTCCGTAGACTAACTAGGCATGCGCTCAGCGTATGCCTTTCTTTTTTTCTGGTTGCAGCCGCGGGTCATAACGCTTCCGCCGCTGCGAACGATACGCCTAACTTCATAGTCATTTTGACCGATGACCTAGGGTATGGCGATATAGGTGCCTTCGGGGCCCAGGCGATCGATACGCCAAACCTTGATTCCATGGCGGAACAAGGTGCCGTGCTGACGAACTTTTATGCCGCGGCCAATATTTGCACACCATCCCGTGCGGGCTTGCTTACTGGGCGTTACCCCATTCGGACAGGCCTTGGACATCAAGTGATTATGCCGAAGGATACGCGGGGCCTGCCGGATTCCGAAGTCACGATTGCCGAAATGCTGGGAGAACACGGCTACCGCACCGGAATGGTTGGTAAGTGGCATCTTGGGCATCAAGAAGCGCATTGGCCCACCAAGCATGGGTTCAAAGACTATTACGGATTGCCGTATAGCAATGACATGACCCCTCTTGCCTTGTATCGCGGCACCGATGTTATTGAGCAGCCTGTGGATCAAACCACGCTCACCAAGAGGTATACGGAAGAAACCATCCGTTTTATTGAGGAAAGCGGTGATACACCGTTCTTCCTCTATTTGGCACACACATTCCCCCATATTCCGTTGTTCGCCTCGGAGCAATTCGACGGGAAATCCGATGCGGGCCTTTATGGAGATACGGTTGAGGAGCTGGACTGGAGCACCGGCGAGATCCTGTCAGCTCTCAAACGTCTTGGTAAAGATGAAAACACACTTGTGGTCTTTACGAGCGACAATGGTCCCTGGTTTGAGGGTAGCTCCGGTCCTTTGCGCGATCGTAAAGGCAGTACGTGGGAAGGGGGGTACCGCGTGCCGTTCATCGCGTATTGGTCCGGCCAAATCAAAAAAGGCACACGCTCTGACGCGATTGCGATGGGGATCGATATTTTGCCGACAATCGCCGCCTTGGCGGGCATAGATCTTTCCTCCGCCCCAATCGTCGATGGCAAGAACATTTGGACCGTTTTGACCGGATCGGAGGAAAGCCCGCACGAACACCTTTTGTTGTTCAACAATGAAGATATTGTGGGTGTCAGGACGCAGGAGTGGAAACTCGCAACGCACAGTTACTATCGTGACTACTATGCACCGTTGGGGCAGTTCGGCTATTGGCTTCTATTTGATATGTCCGAGGAAGAGACCGAGCAATATAGCTACGCTCGGGAAAACCCAGATGTCATGGAAGCGCTGCGCTCTATCGTGATAAGCAGGACTGAAGCGTTCAAACCATTGAGAACCGTGCCGCCACCGTCCTTCAATCCGGAAACATCGGCGGAATAGATATTTGAGCAAAGAGTAGCCAAACCTCCCAAGCCGAATTTTGCTGTAGCTTTATTATCCAATTTGGATAATAAAGAGCAGACTATACGGTTGATTGGAATTGGGGAAATGGCTATGGCGAAAAAGTCGGAGTCACCTGAAGTTTTGGGTATACGTGAACGCCAGAAGCAAGCCACTCGGGCCAGTATTTTACAGGCGGCCTTGGATGCCTTCGCCGAGAAGGGGTTTGAAGGTGCGAGCATTCGGGATATTGCGGCAAAGGTCGATGTCAACCATGCCCTGATCAAATATCATTTCGAAGACAAAGAAAATCTCTGGAAAGCTGCCGTAGAGTTCTTGTTTAGACGGCTTGATGAAGAGATGACGGTGCCTCCAGAGGCCGAGAAGGGGCTGAGCGAGCTTGACAGGCTGAAGAACTTTATTCGGCGTTACGCTCGCTATTGTGCTCAGCACCCGGAACATGCCCGGATCATGGTGCAAGCTTCACTTCGGGATGACGAAAGGCTTGAGTGGGCAACGCGGTTTATCAAACTAGGCCATGATGCCGCAACGCCGGATGTGAGACAACATATTCGAGAGGGGTTGTGGCCAAACGTCTCCCATATCTCTCTCATTTACATCGTGGTGGCCGTGTGCCAGACATTTTTCATGTTGGCGCCGGAGGTGAAGCGGGTTCACAACATTGATCCGTTATCAGACGATGTGATCCGTGATCACACGGAAGCGATCCTGACCTTGTTTTTTGACCATCAAGCGCCTTCCTCGTAAGAGGAACGTGCTTCATTTGCGCCACCATTCGCCTTTTGGGGATTAGTGGTCCAATGGCCTAATCCGCCATTTAGGCAGCTTGGGTGTATGGCCCCCAGCGTAGCCGTGACTCAAGAATCGCAGTTTCTCATATTATCTACCCTCTATCTGGCTCATATAAGCCCTTCTGCGGCAGTTTGTGACATTTTCATCACGGTGAAGTTTGATCCGTGTCACTCGGCTTGCGAGCATTTTCATTATCCGATAGTTTAATAATTATCCACTCGGTTAGCGTTTCAATAGAATTTTCGCGGCCGAGAATAATGACATGTGGTTTTTTGGGAGGGAGTTATGAAAACGCCAGTTCGGGGTCTAATTCGTCATGGGTTACTGTTGGGATTGCTGGGAACGACGGCACTTTCGTCAGCGGCACATGCGCAACTGGATGAGATCGTCATCACGGCGCAAAAGCGCGAGCAAAATCTTCAAGAAGTTCCCATATCGGTGACGGCATTGTCTGGGGATGCGCTGAAAGTCCGGCAGATTACGGATTTCTCGCAGCTCCAATTTGTTGTGCCGGGGGTTACTTTCCAGACAAGCGCTAACACGCGTGCAGCTGGGTCGAATATTCGCGGCATCGGCACAAATGCATTCTCTGACGGTATCGAAAGCAGCGTGGCCATGGTTATCGACGGTGTTGTCATCGGTCGAGAAGGTGCTGGCATGTCGGACTTCAGCGACGTGGAACGTGTCGAAGTTTTGCGCGGACCCCAGGGAACGCTGTTCGGCAAAAATGCGTCGGCGGGTGTGATTTCGATTGTTACAAAAAAGCCAACTGAAGAGTTTAGCGCTGAATTCGGCGCGTCGTACGGGTCGTTCGACGAAGTCAAAATCAATGGCGCTGTGTCGGGACCGATTGTCGGAGACAAATTGTTGGCGCGGATTAGCGGTTACTTCAACCGCCGTGATGGACATGTTGAGAATGTGTTTCCCGGCGCTCCTCAAGACAAGCTGAATGACCGGAATGAGTTTGGCCTCCGCGGTAAACTGGAGTATCGGCCAAACGCTTCAGCATCTTTCCTCTTAAGTGCCGATTACAGCGATAAGGAGACGGATGATTTTGCGCTGACGGTTCGCACATTTGCCGATGCGCCGGTGCTTCCCAATGGACAGCTTGGGGGGTTCTTGGGCACGCTGCTGACGGGCCCCAATTCATCAGCCTTCGGTATTGTTCCCAGTGGGACCAATCTTAAGGTTGCTTCAGACAACACATTTTTCCAAGATCAGGAAATCTGGGGTACTTCCTTACAGGCAGATGTCGATATTGGCGATCATACGCTGACATCGATTAGCGCCTACCGGCATTGGGATCTGATCGACAATAATGATGCTGACTTGTTGCCGTTACCTTTGCTGGCCGTAAACTCATCAATTTTCGAGCAGGAACAGTTTTCTCAAGAAATTCGTCTAGCTTCGCCGTCAGACCAGAAACTCGAATATGTGATCGGTGGGTTTTTCTTTTGGCAAGAAGCGGAACGTCCGATCACCACGCAGTTAGGGCTCTTTGATTCCGTCGGATTGACGCCTGCGGGAATCGCGCTCGGAACCGATAGCACAACGGATTTTCGCGAGTTCAATGGAGCACTGTTCGGCCAGTTCGATTATCACCTGACCGACAAATTGACGGTGATTGGTGGCGTGCGCGGAATTTACTCCGACATTCAAGGTTTTATAAACAACCGCATAAACCCTGGATTTGTTGACCCTCGTTTTAGTACCGATACGTTTGTCGTCGTTGCTCCGTACCTTGGGCAATCCGAAACGCCGACACCACTTACCGGACAAGATGACGATCTCGCGGTCACCTATCGTGCCGGTTTGTTCTATGACGTCACGCCGGATGCAAGTGTTTTTGCAACAGTGTCGAAGGGATACAAGGCGGCTGGCTTCGTACTCGATCTATCAACGGAGCCGGCAACGCCTGGAGGAACCGGCTTGGCTGTGGTCAATCCAGAAAAGCCTTTTCAGATAGAAGCCGGGCTGCGGTCGACTTGGTTCGACGGGCGGGCAACCTTCAATGTGACGGGGTTCTATGTGGAAGTTAAGGACTTCCAGGCAGAGACATTTATCCCAGAAGCTTCAGGCGGTGGGGGTGATTTTGTAACCCTAAACGCCGGTGTTGCGGAGAGCTTCGGTGTCGAAGCGGAACTGAATGCTGAGCCGATGGATGGTCTGTCACTCAATACTTCACTAGCCTATACAAACGCGACGTTTAAAGAATTCGACCGGGCACCGTGTATCATTGGCCAACCTTTTGGGCCGGTGGGATCTGGCGCGCCCTGTATCGACACTTCTCCAGGTGGCTTTCCGCCCGGCGGCGACTTCCAAGATGTATCCGGAGGGGATTTGCCAGACTCACCTGATGTCGTGGTGAACTTCAGCGGTCGGTACGATCACATCTCAGCGTCTGGGCCATTCAAGCCGTTTGTCGGAGTTGGATTGCAGTACAGGACCGGCACAATCACCAATCTGAATCAAGATCCTAATTTGTTTATTGACGATTACGTAACAGTCGATTTTCAAGCGGGAATTACATCAGAAGACGGAACATACTCTCTGTTCGCTTTTGGACGGAACGTCAATGGTGCGGACTTCGTGAGCGATGTGGTCAACACCCCCTTCGACACGGGCGGCACCGCCCAGTTTCCGACGTTTCAGTCCGAAAGGGTATTTGGCGTTCAATTTATTTACTCGCGATAGCTTGACCTGTCTGAATCGCTATTGCGGGTACCTCCCCGTGGATCTCTTTCGGGATGCTCGGATAACTCAGAGAGGGGCAATCTTGCCCCTCTTTTTTATATGGTTAGGCGCGCTTTCCGCGCAGCATGTTGGTCAAACGATCCGATAGTCAAAATAGTCGAACCAAGCCATGCTTGCCGTGTCCGCCGAACCGGTCCCTTGAGCGAACATCGCTAAGTAAATGCCGGTGAAGCCGCCTGCGACTTCTTTTGACAACAGAGCCGCTTCACCCTGCGCAAGCACGCATTTTTCGTTATCAGCGTCCCAAAACCCCAAGCTAAACCAATGGTCCTTTATCTCAATAAAGAGGCGTGCTGCTCCCTCGCCGATGGCAATGGCGGGTTCGTACTGCCGTATCGATCCGACACGTCTGCGTGCTGCCACCATACGCTTGTCGTTTTTGCGGGTGACGTACACATCGTAATGATGTGTGTCACACATATAGGCTGTTAAGCCAGCAGTTTCATCTTCATGGCGGGGGTCGAAATCAAGAAGAACCTCCGCATACATATTGAAATGGCACAAACGTTGCCCTATCCATGCAGGAGACAGTGCTTCGTCAATGGTGACCGGCCCGCAACTCAGTCCAAGCCAGCCGGGACGGGTTGTGAGATCATACAGGCTGGCATCTGGGGTGCGTAGATAATTCCATTTCAAGCCAAGCGTTGACTCATTGAAATTGTCTTTCCCGCTTTCCCAAATCGGGGACGAAGCGGGGGCGTCTGGTACTGTTAAGTCCAGCGGTACCAAATCGCCATTGTTGACCACGGGCCATCCATCCTCCCACTGCACCGGCGCGATGAACGTTTCTCGGCCGAGGTAGTGGACTTCCGGGTAGGAGATCGGACGAATGCCGAGAAACACCATCCACCATTGCCCATTTGGGCCTTCCACTAAATCTGCATGCCCCGTTGCCCGGATCGGCGATGGCTTGCTGCGATGGCTTAGCACGGGACTGTGAGGGCAGGGGGTCCAAGGGCCGCTGGGCGACGAACCACGAAAAACCGTAACCATATGCCCTTCTTCCGTGCCGCCTTCCGCGAGCATCAGATAATAGACAGCGCCGATTTTATAGATGTGAGGCGCTTCGGCATGGCGGCCCCCGCTTCCGCGGGAAATTTGTTGGACATCACTCAGCACTGCGCCAGACGAGATATCTATCTGTGCTTGCTGTATCGAGGAGTTTCCATCTGCGCCAGTGACGTAATATCTGCCGTCGTCATCGCAAAACAGATCCGGGTCGATCCCACCGATGTCCACCCAAATCGGGTCTGACCACCCTTTCTCAATATCATCTGTCCACACATAAAAATTCCCGTAGAAATCATTCTTCGGAGAGACAGACATATTGGTTGTGATCATGTAGAACCGGCCATGAATGTGGCGGATGGTCGGCGCAAATATTCCTAAGGGGCGAGGACAGTTCTCTAAAGGCAACTGCTCCTTTCTGGTTAATACATGTCCGCACTGTTTCCAATTGACCATGTCCACACTGTGGAAAATCGGAACGCCCGGGAAATACTCGAAGCTGCTTGTGACCAGGAAATAATTGTCACCCGCTTTGCAAATGCTGGGGTCAGGATAGAACCCGGGAATGATCGGGTTCTTGATCACGGTGCGGTTTGACGAGGACAACCCGGCCCCTATACGAATCGATTAACGAGGTTCTCCAGAAACTCTTGGCGGCCGGACACGGGCTGCGGGTCGAGATTGCTTTGCACGGCTTTGTTGGAAAGCTCTTCAAGTCCAACCTTGCCATCCAATATGTCCTGTCCCAGAGCGCCATTCCATTTTTCGTATCGGGTCTCGATGAACCGGTCGAGCGTGCCGTCCTCGATAATCCGGGCGGCGTTGACGAGGCCCCGCGCCAGGGTGTCCATGCCGCCGATATGGGCATGAAACAAATCCGCCGGGTCCATGGACTGGCGTCTTAGCTTTGCGTCAAAGTTAAAGCCGCCTGTATCGAACCCTCCTGCTTTCAGAATGTGGTAGAGCGCAATGGTTGTTTCGGCGACATTGTTCGGAAACTGATCCGTATCCCACCCATTTTGCGGGTCGCCCCGGTTCATATCTATTGATCCCAGAACATCATTGGCAATCGCTACCGCAAGCTCGTGTTCAAAACTATGCCCGGCCAGTGTCGCGTGGTTGACCTCGATGTTCACTTTGATGTCGTTCTCAAGCCCGTAGCGTTTGAGGAAACCATAGACCGTAGCCACGTCGTGATCATATTGATGTTTGGTCGGCTCATGTGGCTTCGGCTCGATGAGTAATGTGCCTTTAAAACCAATTTTGTGCTTATGTTCCACCACAAGGGAAAGGAACCGGCCAAACTGGTCCATTTCTCGGGACATATTCGTGTTCAGCAATGTGTCATAGCCTTCCCGGCCGCCCCACATCACGTAATTCGCACCGCCAAGGCGGTGGGTTGCCTCCAAACAATGGTGAACCTGACCTGCTGCAAAGGCGAAAACGTCAGGGTCCGGATTTGTAGCGGCACCCGCGGCATACCGTGGATGCCCGAATAGATTGGCGGTCCCCCACAGCAATTTCACGCCGGTCTCATCCATCTTGCTTTCGATCCGGTCGACGATCTTGCCCAGATTGGTAATGTGTTCGGGAAGTGTGGTGGCCTCGGCCATCACGTCCACGTCGTGAAAACAGAAATAGGGTGCGCCAAGGCGGCCAAAAAAGTCGAATGCCGCGTCGAGTTTAAGTTCCGCAGCTTCCTGATCCATCGCGCCACGCATCCAGGGGCGTCCGAAAGTACCGTCTCCGAATACGTCCGAGCCGGGCCAACAGAAACTGTGCCAATAGCAAACAGCCATACGCAGATGGTCTTCCATCCGTCTGCCCAGGACCATTTCATCCTTGTTGTAAAAGCGGAACGCTAGCGGGTTGTCCGTATCCGGACCTTCATAGGTGATCGGGCCGATTTCTGAGAAGATGGACATGTGATGCTCCCTAAACACTTTCGTTTCAATCAATTTCGGCAAAGGCCGTCTTCAGGACCTGATACAGTCCGGTGAATTTGGATTTTCGTGCGGCCAGCTGGCTTGTTAGTCCGAGATCTGGCCGGATCTCGTGGCTGATTTTCGGGGCGGTACAGACGGTATCAATGGGCTCACCGCTGTGGCACAGGCGGGCAAGACGCGCAGCGCCAAATGCCGGGCCTTTTTCACCGCCTTCCCGATAGAGCAGCGGTCGGTTCAGCGCTGCGGCCAGTATCTTCCCCCAATAAAGGGATTGCGCACCACCGCCGATGACACTGACTTCATCGATGGTTTGCTCTGCATTCAGAAGAACGTCTTGTCCGTCAGCAAACGCAAAGGCGACACCTTCCAAAACCGCTTGAACCAATGTTGCCCGGTCCGTGTTGTGGGTCAGTCCAAAGAAAACACCCTTGGCATGCGGGTTATTATGTGGTGTGCGCTCCCCGGACAGGTAAGGCAGGAACATCTCCGGCCCGTCAATGGGGCCATGTTCTTCCGCGGCCGCGAGCGCTTGTCCGATATCTTCGAAGCCGCCCAATGCGGCCACCCAATCAAGGCAACTCGCCGCCGATAGAATGACGGCCATTGTGTGCCACCGATCGGGCAAAGCATGGCAAAACGAATGGACGGCTTGGTCCGGATTGGGAGCGAAGCGATCGCTTGCGATAAAATACACGCCGGATGTTCCAAGCGATATAAAAGCTTGTCCCGACGTAACGACACCAGCGCCAACGGCACCCGCTGCATTGTCGCCACCGCCTGCCGCCACGGGAACTTGGTCCATGCCCCATGACATGGCCACATCACGGCGCAGGGTTCCGGTCGGTTCCGTACCCTCGGTGAGTTTCGGCATCTGCTCTTCGGACAGATCGCAAGCAGACAACATCTTCTCAGACCAGGACCGTGTGCCCACGTCCAACCAAAGCGTGCCGGCGCTGTCTGACATGTCAGAAGCGTAGTCTCCGGTCATACACAGGCGCACATAATCTTTCGGCAACAAGACCTTGCTGATCTTGGAAAAAAGATCCGGTTCGTTTTGTTGCAGCCAGAGGAGTTTTGGGGCGGTGAAACCGGGCATGGCGATATTGCCGGTAATGGCGCGGCTTTGTGGCTCTTTTTCTTCCAACAATTGGCATTGGGCGGCGCTGCGGCCGTCATTCCACAAAATTGCAGGCCGTAATGGTTTGTCCTCCCTGTCCAGAACCGTTGCGCCGTGCATCTGCCCGGACAGTCCGACGGCTTTGACCGCCGAACGGCTTTTTCTGTCAAGACCAAGAACGGCTTCGTTCGTGGCGGACCACCAGTCGTCGGCATTTTGCTCTGACCACAGATCTTTTGGACGGGAAACAGACAAAGGCGCGGAGGTTTCGCTGATGATCGACCCATACTCGTCCATCAAAAGCGCCTTAACGGCGGAAGTGCCGATATCGATCCCCAGATACATGTCTAAAGGTCCTCGAACTGAAAGGTGACGCCTGCCTGCAGCTCTTGCCCCGGTTGAAGAGTGACCATGCCAGCAATGGCTGGGTCCGGTTGATTGAGCGCATTGGGCATATGACTGACCGGTTCGACGCAGAAGAAGTTTTCGCCCTCGGGCACAAAAACCACCAGATGATCGAACAGATCGTCTGCCGTGATGGTCAATGCCGTTCCCAATTCCGGCCACTCAAGCCGGGCGGAACCATTCCAGCCCGTGAAACAATGATCGACCTTCAATTCAGAGGTGCACCTTCGGTTCGATAAGGCCCAGTCCTCCGGTACAGGGACTTGCTGTGTGGGGATACCGTCTGGCGTTGTCAGCCAGACAGTTTTGGTGTCGGCCCAAATGGAACAATCCGGTGTCAGTACGAATTGCGGGTGCAATCCAAGACCTGCCGGCATGGACCGCTTGGATGTGTTGGTCACCGACACGTCATGGCGAAAGGAATGTCCTTGGATCGATAGACGTTGCCGCGCGCTATAGGACCAAGGCCATTCTCCGTCCTGATAAGTGAACAGCATTTCGCAGCTTGTGTCGGATTTGAGGGTCCAGTCCCATTCTGCAAGCCAGCCTTGTCCATGAATCGCGTGAGGGTGATCACCCATATTGGGGCTCAGCATTGCTTTATGGCCGTCGAATGTGAACCGTCCGTGTTCAATACGGTTGGAGAATGGCACTAGAGGAAAACAAGCCGTGTTTATGGGATTCCACTTGTCTGATTTGGGTGTCGCAATGTGTCTGAAGACACGTCGGCCAGCAAAACGCACGCAGTCGAGGCTGCCGCCTCTCTCCGGGCGGACATCGATCGCGATATGATCGTTTGAAATCTTCACCGTGCTGCCGTCTTTGTATTATCCGATCGGATAATGAGAGACCAGGCGGCTCAGGTCAACGGAAATCCTCCAGCTCAACAAGTGCAGCGATAGGCGAATCTATGGCTAGGGAGGGGTATGGTTAATGCCGATTGCCGGTCGTATTCCGGTAAGGCGTTGCTTATCACTATTTTTCAACGGGAAACGCTCTTGATGCATATCTTCAAATGCTTCATTAGAGGGCATGATTTTTCCAAGGAACCACAGTCAGCGTTTTGATCTCAGTAATGAGGTGCATGCCCGGCCGCCCGAACCGTTACAGGCGCCGGCCAATGTCACCTGTTTGGCTTTGCTCACCCCTTGGCCCTATTGCGAAAATGACCGGGATATTGTGACCGAACTGACCCGCCAGTTTGGTGCCACGCCTCCCGGACCGGGCTCTAAGCACTATAGTGTTTGGCTCAGCAATTTTCGTCTGGTGTGGGAACGTCATACGGAGTTCACCCGGTATACCTTCATTACGGAAAATAATGGCGGCAGACCGTTCGAACATCCCGCTATCGAGGCGGCACCGGAAGAATGGGTTGCCAATCTGCCGGGAGAGGTCATCGCGGCGGCAAGCGCAGCTCTTACTCAAGACCAACAGGTCCCATTGGACCAGGCGATGATTTCCGAAAGCTTCTTTAGCGGCAATGCCATTATCGGATCTGAAGTAACAGGTGGTGCCGCGACGGCCTTTACGGATTTCCGTATACAGAAGGATGGGTTCACGAGATTCCTCGTGCAGAACAAATCAATGACACCGTGGCATGCCGGGAGAGTCGTTCAGCGTTTGCTGGAGATTGAGACGTACCGGAACATGGCCATGCTGGCATTGCCGATGGCGCAGAAGCTCACTGGTAATGCATCGGCCTGGGAAAACGAGCTTTCCGAAATCACCTCCATCATGACCCATGCCGGGGTGACGGATGAACCCGAATTATTGAACCGGCTAACCATGCTGCAGGCATCGATCGAGCATAGCTACGCGGAAACGGAATTTCGGTTCAGCGCAGCAAGTGCGTACTACGCTCTTGTGCAACGGCGTATTGGTGAGCTTCGGGAAGAGCGCGTGAAAGGCTTGCAAACCTTCGGTGAGTTTACGGAACGCCGTCTTGCACCTGCCATGAGTACCAGCAGCGCGGCAGCTCGGCGGCAACAAGCATTGTCGGAACGCGTTGACCGGGCCGCACAGCTCTTATCGACCCGTGTGAACATGTCGCTCGAACATCAGAACCAAGCCTTGCTTGAAGCGATGAATCAGCGTGCGGATCTTCAGGTGAGGCTTCAGCAAACCGTCGAAGGTATATCGATTGCGGCCATTACGTATTACGTGGTGGGTGTCTTGGGATATGTTCTTGCCGCATTGCAGAAGACAGGACTTGAGTTCGACGTGACGGTCGCAAAGGGCGTTCTTGCCCCCCTCGTGCTGGTCATTGCGGCTGTCGGGATTTGGCGTATTCGCAAGTCGGTTGAGAAAGATCAACGGCAAACAGTCTTGAAACTACCCTTTCAGGGGGGGGCTGATAGCGGATTGGCCGATCAAGAGGTAAGCGGCGACCCATTGCATGGAGCCGCCGATTCTCGTTGATTGTTGTTTTTACTTAGCAAGTGACGCCATTTCATCTTCTGCGGCAGAGGAGCCGCGGGCAACATCATAACGAGCTTTCGCGTCCAGCGAGCGGTGGAAAGCGACCAGTTCGTCACGTCCGCTATACTTCACGGCATCGTTTGTTGTTCCGCGTACGCATTTACGCAGGGCTCTTGGTTTTGAAGAAGTGTATGCCCAGCCTCTGAATTCTACTTTGCAGACGCGTGTGGCCGCAGCAACAATCTCCCGATGCACTGCGTCAACGTCGCCTTTCATGGTCAGGTCGTATGCTGACGTATCGACGGAAGTGATTGTTGATGCAGCCAGTGCTGGCTGCATACCGATGACCGAAGCTGCAAGGGCCCCAGCAAAAATAAGAAGTCGTCCCATTTTTATCTCCTCATGGCGGCCCATTGGCCGGTCGGCCGGCTGGGCATTCGACGCTTTATGCGATGAGAGATAAGGGATAATGGCGAGGATTCACGTCACGTTGGATAACGCTTGCGTCAGCGCGATAGTCAACAGATTCCCAGAGAATTAGCTGGAACAAATGTTCGGTTTTCTGACGACACAAGCTTTGCCTCTCGCGCGGGTGAAGGCTTGTGACGATGAACTGTCCGAGACGGCATTCAGTATGCCGCCCCGAACCGTCGTCTGAGTTAGCTTTGAAGGCTCGCGAAGTTTTTGCCTTCCTTCACAAGGCGTTCCAGCAAGGGGGCCGGTTCCCAGGGCTCGCCATACTCCGCCTGAAAACGCTTTACGCCTTCCAGCACTTTGTCGAGCCCTTGCTGATCCGCCCAGAACATAGGGCCGCCCGTGATTTGTGGATAGCCGTAACCATTGATGTAGACAATGTCGATGTCGCAAGGACGAATGGCAATGCCGTCATCCAGAATTTGGCAGCCTTCATTGACCAGCGCGTACATGCAGCGATTGAGAACTTCTTCATCGCTGATCTCCCGCCGTTCGATGCCAAGCTCCTTTGATGTGGCTTCGACAATCTCGATCACTTCAGGGTCGGCTTGCCCGGCCCGGCTGCCTTCCGGATAGATGTAAAACCCGCGACTGGTTTTTTGGCCATACCGGTCAAGCTCGCACAGCTTGTCCGCGACGCGTGCCGTGATCGGAACATCCTCGGGCTTCATGCCTGCAAGCTTGCGGGCGCGCCATCCAAGATCCAGGCCGACCAAATCGTTCATCTGAAATGGTCCCATCGGCATGCCGAATTTTTGGATGACACTATCGACCTGATACGGCGTTGCCCCTTGAAGGATCATTTCGCCGGCCTGTCGCGTGTAGCGTGCCAGCATACGGTTGCCGATAAAGCCTGGTGCATTGCCGGACAGGACGGCGATCTTCTTTAGGGTTTTGCCCAGCTTCATGGACGTGGCAATAATGTCTTTACCCGTCTTTTCACCGCGGACCACTTCCAGCAACCGCATGACATTGGCCGGGCTGAAGAAGTGAAGGCCGATAACATCCTCTGGCCGCCCCGTTGCTTCGGCGATCTTATCAATGTCGAGAGCAGACGTGTTGCTCGCTAGAACAGCGCCGGGTTTGGCGATCGCATCCAGCTTCTTGAATGTCTCAATCTTCACATCAAGGTTTTCGTAGATCGCCTCGATCAAAACATCCGCTTGACCAAGATCTTCGTGCTTGGTGGTGCCGGTGAGGAGGGACATGCGTTTGGCAACAGCCTCCTCGGTCATGCGTCCCCGTTGCACCTGGATATCGTAATTGCGCTTGATGACGCCAATACCCTTGTCGAGAGCTTCCTGGCTGGTTTCCAACACGGTCACCGGAATGCCTACATTGAGGAAGCACATGGAAATACCGCCACCCATGGTGCCGCAACCTACCACGCCGGCGCTTTTGAGGTCGCGCGTCGCTGTGTCTTTCGGCACGTCTGGAATTTTGCCGACTTCCCTTTCGGAAAAGAAATTGTGGATGAGCGCCGCACGCTGAGGGTGGTTTAAACATTCGCCAAAGGCTTCCCGCTCGAAGGCCATGCCTGCATCAAACGTGTCCAAATTGACGGCGGCTTCAACGCACTGAATGATTTTTTCCGGCGCAAAGCGGCCACGCATACGCCGGGCTGCGTTTTTCCGAGCGTCATCGAAAATGGCCGCATTGCCTTTGTCAGTTTCGATCATACTTGTTTCGTCGCGGATTCGGCGCGTCTTGCCACCGTCGTCAATGACTTTCTGCGCAAAGGCCATCGCGGCCTCAACCACATCGCCGGCCGCCAACTCGTCCGCGATGCCCATTTTCACCGCTTGCGGTCCGGGGATAGGATCGCCGGACAGGATGAATTGAAGCGCCTTTTCGGCACCGATCAAGCGGGGCAATCGCTGCGTGCCGCCGGCGCCAGGCAGAAGGCCAAGTTTCACTTCCGGCAGACCTACAGGTGCGGCTTCCGCAATGACGCGGTAGTGGCAGCACAGGGCTACCTCCAGCCCGCCGCCAAAGGCCGTGCCGTTGATGGCCGCCACAATCGGTTTGGAACTGTTGTCCATCGTTTCCAAACATTCGAACAGGCTGGGGCCTTGGGGGGCTTTGCCGAATTCAGAAATGTCGGCACCGGCAATAAAGGCGCGTCCAGCGCCGGTCATGACAACGGCCTGAATCTCGTCGTCTGCCAGCGCTTGGTTGATCCCGTCCGTCATGCCCTGACGGACGCCGCCTGAGAGTGGATTGACCGGCGGGTTATCCACGGTTAGCAGAGCAATATTGCCGCGTTTTTCATAGTGGACGGTGCCTTTCATGGTGCCTCAATCTCCTTTTTTGTGAATTCTTTTTCATCGGACGGCCAGGTTGGGCCTTTGTCCGTCGGTGTTCCAGAGGGATTTCATGCATCATTTTTGCCTGGTTTGTAAAATGCCGGTTCCACAAATGTGGAGGCGGTCACGCGCAATGGAGGGGCAAAAATGACGCTTCGAACGCAATCAGGTAGGCGATGTTTGCCATCCCGGCGCATCTGCTGTTTGTCCGTTCAACTGGTGCATGGTTTGATAAGCGTAAGAAAGCAAAGAAATAAACGGGAGAACGCTTGTGGTTCTGGAACCAGGAACGGATGGTGAGCACATCACCTATTGCCGGCTTTGTGAAGCCCAGTGTGGACTGATCGCCGAGGTCAAAGAGGGGCGAATTACCAAAGTGGGGCCGGATCGGGACCATCCTGTCTCGCGGGGCCATTTGTGCGTCAAAGGCCCCGGCATGGTGAATGTGACCTATGACGAAGACCGCATTTTGAAGCCTCTCAAGCGTGTCGGGGGTCCGGGCGAATTTGCACCGGTGGCATGGGACGAGGCCATTGGGGATATTGCCGAACGTGTTGATGACATAACCAAAAAATATGGCGGCGATGCATTGGGGGCCTATATCGGCAACCCAGCCGCTTTTTCGACCATGCATTATGCCTATGGCTATGCGTTCATTCGAAGTTTCGGTTCCGAGAAACGTTACAACGCCATGCAAGTGGACACGGGCGCCCGCGTTCTGGCGTCTGATCAGGTCTTTGGAAACGGTCATGTTTATCCGTTCCCGGATATTCTCGAATGCGATCACTTAATGATTTTTGGCGGGAACCCGGTCGTTTCCAAAATGTCGCTGATCTGTGCTCCGCGCGCCCTGCAGCATTTGGATGAGATCGCTAAACGCGGTGCAGTCATTGTGGTGGATCCGCGCAATACGGAAACCGCCAAACGCTACGAGCATCAGCCTATCGCGCCGGATTCGGATGCTTGGCTTTTGGCGGGCATGCTGAAGGTGATGATTGGCGAGGGACTCGTTCAAACGGATTTCCTGAGTGAACGGGTCGTCGGGTGGGAGCGACTGTTCGAGAGGTTGCAAAGTTTCGATCTGGAGGCGGTACAACGCGCAACTGGAATCGATATCGCGCGTATCGAAGAATTGGCTCGGCGGTTTGCTGGTGCCCGGACGGCCGCATGTTACGGCCGGGTGGGCTCGAACCGGGGCAGCTTCTCGACCTTGGCGAATATCTTGATGGACGCGATCAATTTATCGACCGGCAACTTCGCTCGCGATGGCGGCAGCCTGATTGGGGTCGCGCCGTTCGAGCCGAAAGAGGCGCCTTATGTGGCCCCGGAGCATGGCGCTTCGCGCAGCCGAATCGGTAATCTTCCGCTTGTGTCGGGTGTTCAGCCCGGGGGCACCTTGGCCGATGATATCTTGGTACCTGGCGATGGCCAAATGCGGGCCCTCTTTGTGGATTGTGGCAATCCGGTCCTTTCCTATCCCGACGGTGCAAAGACAGAACGGGCTTTAGAGTCGCTCGACCTCTTCGTCGCGTTGGACTTCTATATGAATGAAAGCGCGCGCTTTGCGGATTACATCCTGCCCACCACGACCTTTTTTGAAAGGGCGGATATCAATGATTTGTGGAGCCCGAATGCACCGGAGCCATGGTTGCATTATGTGCAGCCGGTAATCGACCCCTTGGGCGATGCCCGTCATGAGTTCGATATCTATTCCGCGATCCTGAGGCACCTCGGCAGGCCAAACCCTGCCGCGCAGTTGATGGGGCAAGACCCGGCGGAGGGCGAGGAACAGCCTACTCATTTCGATTTAGCTGATGCCGCACTGCGCATGGGCCCATTCGGGGACGGTTTCGGCGCTGATCCGGATGGCCTGACGCTGGAAAAGCTGAAGAATGAATTCCCCCACGGCAAGAAATTGTCGGATCGCATGCCGTCGGAACGGTCTTGGGACCGGGTTGCGTCGGACGGACAGAAACCCAGGCTGTGGACAGACCTGATTGAACAAGAGTTGGACCGGCTGGAGTCTCGCGCAGTCAGCGAAGATCCGGCAGTGCTAAAACTATTTGGCCGCCGGTTGCTCCATGGCATGAATTCCTGGCTTCATAACAGCGACCGCGTGATCCGCAATTCGAAACCGACGCTTCTAATTCATCCTGATGATGCTCGCGACCGGCAAATCACCGACGGCAAGTCCGTACGCATACGAAGCAAAACTGGACAGGTTGATGTTACCGTTGAGATTTCGCCCGATGTGGTGCGGGGGTCCGTTTGTTATCCACATGGTTTTGGTCACAATGGCGGCTGGCAAAAGGCGAATGGGCTGGACGGCGCAAACATTAATCTCTTGGCGTCGAGCGATCCCAAAGATTTTGAGCCAGTCTCCGGCAATTGCCTGCTTGATGGTATTCCGGTGGAGGTAACGCCGCTGCATGGCACGGGATAAATCCGTCGATCAATCCATGTGAGGCGCTGGAATGCGCTTGGCGACAGGCGCGTAAAGGTCCATGCGATCGAGCACGGCGTCATTCTGTGTGTTGCACACATAGGTGACCAGTAGTTCCCGTTGAGATCGGGCGAATTGGGCATGTTCTTTTGCAGCGTAACAAAAGACGTTCTTGTCGCCCTCGGCCAATGCCGCCTGTTGTTCCGCGTAATCGAAGAGCTTCTCCCCATTTGTCCAAGACCCGAATGGGCTTGGGGCCGATTTAAGTACAGCGGAGAGCGCAAAGGGGTGGGCATCCGGCATCACGGCGATCCAACGCTGAAGCGCATCGTGCCGGCGGAGGCTCATCTCCGTGGCGCCTTCGGTCATGACGCGCTCCGCAAATGCATCAGTGAGTCCGGACACCCAATCGCCTGTGACAAGATAGGTTTCGAAATGTTCCTTTGGGGTTTCGAGGTGGGCGAATGGCAGCCTGGCGAGGATGACCGCATGATGGTCGCCCGACACTTTGAAACGGGCCCCTTCAAGCGCCGTGTAGATCAACAAGGTGTTGCCGTCGATGATGTTCGCCACGCCGGGGATCAGGTCCAATCCGTCATAGATCGGCCGGGTTTCAATCTGCCATTTGTTGGGCAGCGCATTTGGGTTGCCGATCCGCGCCAGGTCGACGCCGATCGTTCTGAACGCAAACGCGCCGCCGTCGTCGAGGGTTTCGACGCGTGCGAGAAAAACGTAAAGACGTGCCTCATGCCAGAAGCCGGAGAGCGGCCAGTATTTGTAGGCGGGTGTTCCGGATTCGAAAATAGGTGTCACGCCCACTCGTCCGGTTTTCCAGAAGTAATCGATTTGCCAGTTATCGCCGGTGCATGTGGATCTGGCCACAGAGTTCGCTATGAAGGCAGCATCATGCCGACTTTCGGCCTTTTCCTCACCGATAAATGTGTCGCCAAAGAACCAAAGAGACTGCGAGTTTGAAACGGTGATGGAATAGGCGGCGTCGCCCCCCAACCACCCCTGTTGATAGGGAAAGGCCGGTGTGCAGCGTGATTGATCTCCGCCAAGAGGGGGAATGAAAGACCCGCAAGCGGACAGGAACAACAGGCTTGCAATGATCCATCCCAGCCGCAGCACGCACCCTCCTATCGCTTGAGATACGCGTCCAATGTCTGATGCCAATGGCGTATTCGGGACTCCTGTGAGTTCGCGAGCGTAACGCCCGGTTTGAATGTGGCGTTCAGTCCCTGCTGAACGGCGGTCATGTTCGTCGTGTCTTGGTCCAGAACGCCGCCTAGGCTACCTAGTTCCGGCACGCTGGCCCAGGGCGTATTCACATCCAGAAAAACCATTTCCGGCGGTTCTGGTTTGGGTTGATCTTCCGGGTGACGCAGGATGTATCCCACTTCCATCAGTGTTTGTTCATGGTTGTCCTGATACGGACGGAACCGGTACCACAGATTGGGGCCGTAACCGCCCCAATGCATGAGATTGGGAAACACGTTGTAGTACCACCCATCCGCCAGCTCGGCATCCGAAACATTGGACAGGTCACGGCCGGTCATCGCTTGTGCGTTTTTTCGGCTGGCGTCGGCAAATGTTTGGCGCGCTGTCGCGCCTTCGGGAACGCGCACATATGTATCCCCATCCGGCGATTGGCCGGTCATGCCATCCAAGGCTTCTTGCTCCGTAACCTGGTCCACCACATAGGTACTTGGTGCGGCGAACGGCACCATCATCCGGTTCACATGGGGCTTGCCTGCCCATTGGTCATATTGGCAGCCGAAATCATCCACATAGGACATAATTTGCGGATGGGTATCGAGTGCGTGAAACGATTCCATGAAAGCTTCTTGGATGACTTTCCAGTTTCCGTCGAGCACTTTGCCCACATGCACCCCGAGAAAGCTTTGTTCCCAAAGATAAGGCGCGAAGTGACTATTGATGGGGTCCAGGTAGTCTTCGAGTGGTTCCGCATTGGAGTCGGGATTGATAAAGACCCAACCGGCCCAGGTTCCGGTTTGGACCTCCGGCAACTGGAATTTGGCTGTGTCTACTTGAGGGAAATCCCAGGGGCAGGGAATGTGGACGCAGTCACCGTCCAGCCCCCAGGTGTAGCCATGAAATGGGCAGCGGAACTCATCTGTATGCCCACTTTCCTCACGCAGTTTACGGCCGCGATGAAGACACGCATTGGGATAGGCTTTGATGTCGCCGGTTGGCGTACGCACGACCAAGTAGGATCGCCGAGCGATTTCATACACGTGATAGTCGCCTGGGTTGGGAATGTGTTCTTCGCGGCAGGCTGCCTGCCAAACCCGGTCCCACATGCCGCGCTCTCGGTCATAGAAGGCCCGATCAATATACCGCTCGACGCTAACGTCTCCGGTTCCTGTCTCGGCCGTGGCGGTCTCCCGGAAATGATCCGGTACAGGATTTCGATCTTCGTCAAGATATTCTTGATAAGACTTGTGGGGTTCCGGTTGAGTCGGAATTCTCGCAAGGTCGTATGTCATGCAAAGCCCTCTGGCAGACGGTTCAATACATGTTCTGCCCATTCCCTTTCGGCATCAACTGTTGCCGCATCGCGGGAGTACCCTTTTTGGACTGCCTGCTTCAACAAAGTAGCAGCCCCATCGCCATTTTGCCGGATATGCGGGAACTTGTTGCAGAAAGTTGAATTGTAGAGACGCTCTTTTGCCTCCTATCTGGTGCCTTTGCTCTGTCCAATTTTCGGTCATACGGAGGTAACAGACGTAGCGGCAGATTGGCTGTTTGGGGTGTCTCTTGACATTGGCGCTCAGCGTGCTTGAACACGGGGCATCTCCATTGCCGACGACAAAGCCGAGGTGCCCATGACACAAGCGAGCGAACAGGAACTGAAGGAATTCCGGGCGGATGCGGCCGCATGGTTCAAGGAGAACACGCCGGCGGAACCGGGTTTCATGCTGCCTCTCACCTTCATGGAAGTGGGCACGGACCAGCAATTCGAGTTTCTGCGCGATTGGCAAAACAAAGTCTACGAGGCGGGGTACCTGGGGGCTGCTTGGCCGAAAGAATATGGCGGTGGCGGCCTTGCGCAAGCATTCCAAAACATCGCGACGGATGAGATGCGCAAGCATAATGGTCCCATCATGCTCAATGCCATTGGCATCAATTGGGCGGGACCGTTGATTATCGATATGGGATCGGACGAAGAGAAAGAGCGTTACGTTAAACGCATCCTGTCGGCGGAAGATATTTGGTGTCAGGGCTTCTCAGAGCCGGAGAACGGCTCCGACCTTGGCAATGCGCAGCTGAAAGCGGAGCGCGACGGCGACGATTGGGTGCTGAACGGCAGCAAGATTTGGACCACCCAAGGGAACTACGCGAAATACATGGTCCTCCTGGCACGGACCAATCCGAATGCCGAAAGCAAATACAAAGGACTCAGCTTCTTCCTGTCGCCGATGGATGTGCCGGGCATCGAAACGGTGCCCATCAAGAAGCTGACGGGGGAGTACGGGTTTACGCAGACATTCTTCACGGATGCGCGCATTCCCGCCGACTGTCTCATGGGGGAAGAAGGCCAGGGTTGGCTGATTGCCATGCGGACGCTTGAATACGAGCGGGGCGCCCGCGGCGGTCAGGCGGGCGGTTATGTGATTACCATGCCGGACGCGGCTGAAATTTTCGAGTTGGCAAAAGAAGCGCAGCGCGGCGGCAAACCGGCCATTGAAGACCCGCTCATTCGGGACGAGTTGGTGAAGTTTCTGATCGAGGCCCGCAGCATGGATCTGTGCCACAAGCGGTCCCGCATCAAACCGCTGACACAGGACAAGCCGATGTCTTTGCCTCTGATGTCGAAACTGGTGTCATCGGAATTCTACCGGGAGCTTAACCAGTTTGCACTGAGCATGCAGGGAACAAAGGCAGCCTACTATGTGGGTGAGCCGGACGCACATGATCAGGGCATTTGGCAGCGCAGCTATCTGAATGCATTTTCAGCCACTATTGGCGGCGGCACGAGCCAGATTCAGCACAACATCATCGGCGAACATGTTTTGGGCTTGCCCAAAAGCTAAAGATAAAGAGACATCATCATGGAATTGAGAGGCAGCCTCGGCTTTAGCGAAGAACAAGCCGATCTCCTGGAAGTGGCAGTGAATTTCTGCAAGGACAAGTCGCCGGTCGATAAAGTCCGTACACTGTTGGCAGATGATCTGGGATACGATCCGGCGGTATGGTCGGAAATTGCGGAGCTGGGTTGGCTCGGCATTGCGATCCCGGAAGAATTCGGCGGTGTTGGGCTTGGCCTTGCGGAAGTCGTGCCCGTGGTGGAGCAAATGGGGCGAAATCTCATGGCAGGTCCGTTTGTCTCGACCACATTGGCGGCGCAATTGGTGCTCGTGGGCGGAACAGATGAACAGAAAGCGGATTTGCTGCCCGGTTTGGCATCAGGAACGGCAGCCACATTAGCCGTTTCCGAACCTCATGCGGATTGGGACCTGGCACACATAGAATGTACCGCGACACAAGAAGGCGACACCTTACACCTCTCTGGTACGAAAACATTCGTGACAGATGCTCCGTCAGCGGAGTGGGTTTTCGCGACTGTTTCTTTAGATGGCAAGCCAGCTATTGTGGCCTTAAACCGTTCTTCTATTCCAGAAGACGCGTTGCGCCGCGAAACGGTGATTGACGAAACGCGCCGGTCCTTTCAGCTTCGTCTTGACGGTATGTCCGTACCGAAATCGTCATTGCTTAATGTTTCGAAAACGCCGGAGGCGTTAAGCCACTTACACCTTGCGTCGAACCTTCTTTTGTCGGCGGAAATGTGTGGCGGTGCCGTGAGTGCGATCGACTATACGGTCGATTATCTGCAGACTCGCAAACAGTTTGGCAAAACCATTGGGTCTTATCAGGCGCTCAAACACCCAATTGTGGATGCACATGTGAACTACGAAAAAGCGCGCTCTCATCTGTATAGCGCGGCCCATACCTTTACCCAGCAGGGGGAGGGGGAGATCGCTACGCGAATGGCAAAGTCTACCGCATGCGAGGCATTTGCGTTTGCCGCGGACCGCGCCATCCAGTTCCACGGCGGTTTCGGTTTTACATATGACTGTGACGCGCAGCTCTACCGGCGCCGTGCGATCTGGTGCGAGGCTATGCAGGGCGATGGCGCCTATCACCGGAAAAAACTAGCCGACCTTCTTCTCTGAGCTTGGCAAATTTGCACCGCGCGCACGCTTGCCTGCCCCCGGCCCAGGGCGGGCAATCACATCCCGTGCATCCACCGGTTCTCCGCATTCGGAACAAGTGCTGACAGCATGGAAGTCGTGGCCACACGTCTTGTGGTGGTACACCAGCGGAACACCCTTCTTGCCCGCATAATAGGTATCGCCCCACTGGGTGATCGACAGGAAAATTGGATAAATCTCCAAGCCCTTTTGGGTCAGCCGGTATTTGTATCGGACGGGATTCTCTTGGTACGCCGTTTTTTCCAGGATGCCGTGTTCTGTCAGATGCTTTAGCCGGTCAGCCACAATCGTTTTTGAGATGCCCAGGTTTTCTTGAAAGTCAGCGAACTTTTTGACCCCCATGAAGCTTTCCCGAAGGACCAGCAATGTCCAGCGGTCGCCAAAGACGGCGAGCGACCGGGCGATGGAGCAGGGCTGTTTTTCTAAGTCTTCCCAGCGCATTGAGGATCCTCCGACATAATTCTCCAACTCAGCATAGATTTTGATCTTGACTAAGTCCAGTATTGATACTTAGTGTGTTTAAAAAATAAACTCACTAGGGCATGATCATTTCTTATCGAGATATGATCATGCCTACGCATCACCGTTTGCCGCGCGATCGGACGGTTAACCGGATGCCACTTAACCTGATCGCGCTCTAGCGGCGGAGGCCCCCATATGTCTTCTGAAACCACATTTCAAACCAGCGACGAGCGCATCAAGACCGAGCGTCATGGCCACGTGATGCAGATCATCATCGACAATCAGGCCAAGAAGAACTCGTTCGTACCGTCCATGATGTTGGCTTTGTCAGAGGCTCTGACGGAAATCCATCGCAACGACGACATCTGGGCAGGGGTTTTGTGTTCAGCGGGCGACCACACCACGGCCGGTCTCGACATGCCGAAGTTTTTCGGACCGGCAGCAGAAAAACAAGACATCCCGGAAGACTTCATCGACCCATTCGCCCTGCGCAATCGTTGTTCCAAGCCGCTGGTCAGCGCTGTACAAGGGATCACTTTCACCATCGGTATTGAGATGATGCTGGCTTGCGACATTGCCATTGCGGCGGACAGCGCGCGTTTCTGTCAGATGGAAGCAAAGCGTGGTATTGCTCCGTTTGGCGGTGCGCATTTCCGTTTTCTCACCCGCGCCGGATGGGGCAATTCCATGTATCACCTGTTTCTTTGCGATGAGTTCGACGCAGCGGAGGCCTATCGAATTGGGCTGGTACAGGAAGTCGTGCCGCATGGCCAGCAGCTGGAACGCGCGCTCGAAATCGCTCAAATGATTACAAAGAATGCGCCGCTGGGCATTCAGGTCACGAAAGAATCCGCTCTGAAGTATACGGAGCAGGGCGAACAAGCGGCCGTTAACTACATTCCGCAAATTCGCGATCGCGTCCTGGCCTCTGAGGACATGATGGAAGGCATTGCATCCTTCATGGAAAGACGCGAAGCTCAGTTCAAAGGCCGGTAAGGGCTTTCAAATCTCAACCAATTCAATCGCCAGAAGGGGATAGACCATGAAAACACGCATTACGGAAATGTTCGGCATCGAACATCCAATCATTCAAGGCGGCATGCATTATGTGGGGTTCGCTGAAATGGCGGCGGCCGTTTCCAATGCCGGTGGGCTTGGCATTATTACGGCGCTCACGCAGCCAAGCGCCGAAGATTTGGCCAAAGAAATTGCCCGTTGCCACGAGATGACCGACAAACCGTTTGGCGTAAACTTGACCTTCCTGCCGACACTCACGCCGCCCGACTATCCGGCTTACATCGACGCCATTATTGACGGCGGCATCAAGGCCGTGGAAACGGCCGGGCGGAACCCTCAGGAACATCTGCCAAAGCTGAAGGACGCCGGCTGTAAGATTATCCACAAATGCACGTCGGTTCGGCACTCGTTGAAAGCAGAAAAGATCGGTTGCGATGCGGTCTCCGTGGACGGGTTCGAATGCGGCGGTCATCCGGGTGAAGACGATATCCCCAACATGATCCTTCTGCCGCGCGCGGCAGAAGAATTGAAAATCCCGTTCGTTGCATCCGGCGGTATGGCCGATGCGCGTTCACTGGTGGCTTCTTTGGCAATGGGTGCCGAAGGCATGAATATGGGGACGCGCTTTATTGCGACGAAAGAGGCGCCGGTTCATGAGAATGTGAAAAAGGCAATCGTCGCCGCCTCCGAATTGGATACGCGCCTCGTCATGCGCCCGCTTCGGAACACGGAGCGTGTGCTGACGAATGACGCAGTTGAGAAACTATTGGAGAAAGAGCGTGCGCTCGGGGCCGATATCAAATTCGAAGACATCATCGAAGAAGTGGCTGGCGTTTACCCGCGCATTATGAAAGACGGCGACATGGATGCCGGCGCATGGAGCTGCGGCATGGTGGCTGGCCTCATCCACGACATCCCGACCTGTAAGGAACTGATCGACCGGATCATGGGCGAGGCGGAAGAGATTATCAATCAGCGTCTTTCCGGTATAATGGCGGCATAGAATAAGACTGGCTGCCAGGAGGACCCCGATGAACGAACCGGCCAATACCGAGAAGATGGTGGAAACCATTCAGCAAAGCGGCATCATCCCTATGGGACATGCCCGCGAAGCAATCCATATCGGCATTGACGACCTGCCATTCATTGGCACGCCGGACGGCGCATCGATCCAGGTCCTCCATATTGATCTCAACCAGAATCTTTGGATTTTGCGGACGAATTTCCCGGCCGGGTATCAGGTGGACACACATTATCATACCGGGCCGGTATTCGCCGTTACGGAGCAAGGCCAATGGTTCTACAAAGAGTACCCGGATTATGTGAACAAGGCGGGCTCTTACCTCTTCGAGCCTGCCCATTCCATCCATACGCTGATGGTGCCGGAAGATTGCCCGGAAGACACGATCGTCTGGTTCGCGATCTATGGCAGCAATGTGAATGTGGATGAAAACGGGAACGTGACCGGTATCGTGGATGCCAAAGGCGTCCTCGAATCCTACCGCGCGCTTTGTGCGGCCGAAGGCAAATCCTGCGACAAGCTGATTGTGATCGGGGAGTGAACGAGAGTGTGCGCCCTGCTGTTTTGAGGAATTGATTCTAATTCACTGCAATGATTAGATGTGCGTGGTTCTCTGTCAGGTTGTGCTGAAGGAATACTCGAACATGCTGATGTTGCCGCGGATAGATTTGGCCAGAAGCTTACGCGTTGTCTTTTGTCTGAGCTTTTTCTGTATTTTGTCGGCCCCGGGTGCAAATGCGCAATCTGAGCGTTACTCGCGAGAGGATCTTGGACGCATCATCTTCGAACAAATTACACGCTACGAGAATGCATTAAATGGGCCGTGTATTGGTCGAACAGGCAGAGTAAATTTGCGGAACACCGCCCTATCGCTAGGGTCTGCGTCAGAGGCGATGAAAAAGCGGTGGGGAGCTATTGAGGCAGGGCGCGTAGAGGCTGTGCTCGCTGATTGTGATAATCGGAAATATGATTTTCTTGTTCTCGCATTTGAAGAGGATGACAAATTTCAACCTTTCTTAATTGCTCCTGGCGTTTCGGAAGTCAGCTTCACACTTTTCTTGGATGTAAAAAGGACGTTTGCCGCTGCGACTCTGGTTGAAGCCAAAAAGATCCCGAATTGTGAGGCGCCCGGTTCAAACCAAGCTATAATTCGCGACCGCACTGTCAAAACGTTCAAAAAGAAACAGGGGAAGATCGAGAAGTGGGTAGAAGAGTGGGAACTCTATTTCTGTGAAGTTTCTAAGGTCGTGGAAATTACTTTTAGCGACCTTCCAAATGGCAATACCGGATTTAATGTCAGTGTAAAAAAGTAGCTAAACCCTCGTCCGCACGCTTCGAAGATTCAGACTTATTTTTTGAGCCTTTGGAAAGACTATCGCTGTGCTAACTCGAAAAGCCAGGTCGTATCCGGTAACCTCTCTGGAATGCGTTCCTCGAAATTGGGATACTTTCCTAAAATAGAGTCCCGTACCTCTTCCTGGGAGAAATCGGTGATGCGCGCCGCGCGGGCGGGATACACAAACGCGCCCACCTTGACCCTCACATTCGGATTGTCCAGCACATAATGTGGCCAATCTTTTTCAGGTGCGTTGAGAGACGGCACAAGCAGTTTGCCGTTCACCACAAAACAGATTGTCGTCACGGAATGCGGTGCACTGGGACGGGTTTCGAAATAGCAATAGGGATGTGCATCCGAAAATGTCCAGTCGCTTGGGAAAGGTCTTTCCTCTCCGGAAAGCCGCTTGCCTGCGAGTGGTCCGATCGGTTCTGTACGGAACTGATAGGCCAATGCGGCCACGATGATCAGGCTTATGAACACAAAGCCAACGATCCTGAGTACCCTCATCACCGGCATGCCCTCCCTGATTGTTTTACAGAGCATACCAAAACTATGCCGTTCACGTCCAATCAGGACGGTGTTACAAAGCGTTAGAGCGAAAAGGCGCCCGTCAATCTGAGGGGCGCCTTGTTAAGTGCTTAGCTCGCCTTTAGCTCAAGCCGCCGCCGGTGAAGGATCGGCTCTGTATACCCTGACGGCTGGATGCGGCCTTCGAACACCAAATCGCAGGCCGCTTTGAACGCCACCGTGTCATAGGACGGCGCCATCGGGATGTAGCTCGGATCGCCGGCATTTTGTTTGTCCACCACAACGGCCATGCGCTTCATGGTTTCCATCACTTGCTCTTCGGTGCAGATGCCGTGATGCAGCCAATTGGCCATATGTTGGCTTGAGATGCGGCAGGTGGCGCGGTCTTCCATCAGGCCCACATCATTGATGTCGGGCACTTTGGAACAGCCAACACCTTGATCGATCCAGCGGACCACATAACCAAGAATGCCTTGGGCGTTATTGTCGAGTTCCGCTTTGATTTCTTCTTCCGACCAATTCGGGCGGTCCGCCAGCGGAATGGCTAGAATATCGTCCAGCTTGGCCTTGGGGCGGCTTGCGAGTTTGGCTTGGGTTTCTTCAACGCTCACCTGATGATAATGCGTGGCGTGCAGAGTTGCCGCCGTTGGCGAGGGAACCCAGGCGGTGGTTGCGCCGGATTTCGGGTGACCGATCTTCTGTTCGATCATGGCTGCCATCAGATCCGGCATGGCCCACATGCCTTTGCCGATCTGTGCGTGCCCCGGCAGGCCGCATTCAAGGCCCACATCTACGTTCCAATCTTCGTAGGTGTTGATCCATTTCTGTGCCTTCATTTCCGTCTTGCGGATGATCGGGCCCGCTTCCATGGAGGTATGGATTTCGTCGCCGGTACGGTCCAGGAAGCCTGTATTGATGAAGCAAACACGCTGCTTCGCCACCCGAATGCATTCTTTCAGGTTCACCGTGGTGCGCCGCTCTTCGTCCATAATGCCCACTTTGAGCGTGTTGCGTGTAAGGCCAAGGGAGTCTTCCACTCGGCCGAACAATTCATCCGTGAACGCCACTTCGTCGGGCCCGTGCATTTTCGGCTTTACGATATAGACGGAACCGGTGCGGGAGTTCTTGTATGGCCCGGTGCCTTTCAGATCGTGCATGGCGATAAGAGACGTGCACATGGCATCCATAATGCCTTCTGGCACTTCCTCGCCGCCGGACAGGATCGCCGGATTTGTCATCAGATGGCCCACATTGCGCACCAGCAGCAGGCTTCGGCCTTGCAGTGTCAACGAGCCGCCATCCGCCGTGGTGTAGGTGCGGTCGGGGTTAAGGCGCCGGGTCATTGTGCCGTCGCCCTTCTGGAACGTATCTTCCAGATCACCTTTCATGAGGCCAAGCCAGTTACGGTAAACGCCTGTCTTATCTTCCGCGTCAACGGCGGCAACGGAGTCTTCGCAGTCCTGGATCGTGGTGACCGCAGATTCCAAGTAGACGTCCTTCACCCCAGCTGCATCGTCCTTGCCCACATTATCGGTGCGGTCGATGGCGATTTCGATGTGCAAACCGTTGTGTTTCAGCAAGACAGCCGATGGGTCCGAGGTATCGCCGGTATAGCCGACAAAGGCCGCAGGATCGGCGAGTGCCGCCTCCGAACCGTTTGTGAGCTTCACGGAAAGCGCGCCACCTGAAACGCTGTATTGAGCAGCGTCTTTATGCGATGCGCCTGCCAATGGTGCCGCCTGGTCCAGGAAGTCGCGCGCCCAGGCAATCACCTTGTCGCCGCGCACTGGGTTGTAACCACCGCCACGTGTTGCGCCGCCGTCTTCGGAAATCACATCCGTGCCGTAAAGCGCATCATACAAGCTGCCCCACCGGGCATTTGCCGCGTTCAATGCAAAGCGGGCATTCAGCACCGGCACCACTAATTGCGGCCCCGCCATGCGTCCGATCTCATCGTCCACATTGGCTGTTTCCACCTTGAAGTCCGGTCCTTCCGGCTTAAGGTACCCGATCTCGGTCAAGAAGGCCTTGTATTCCGAAAGGTCCAATTCCTTGCCGCGGCGGTCTTTGTGCCAATCGTCGATCTTCGCTTGAATGTCCTCGCGGATCGCCAGCAGCTCCTTATTTTTGGGCGTCAGGTCGCGCACAATCGCGCCAAAACTGTCCCAAAAATGGGCCTGGTCCACGCCGGTTCCGGGCAGGGCTTGGGTATTGATAAAGTCGTAAAGGTCCTTCGAGACCTGCAGTCCGCCTGCGTCGACGCGATCGCTCATAACTGTCTCCACTCACTGGATGATTTTTTTGTTGAGGGCTATTCGGGCGGGACTATTGTTCGAAATGGCCCAGAACTCAATGGGCCAGCGCCAAAAGTGTTCATTTATCGCAGCAAGACTGCAATTTTTCGCAGATTCCGGCGGAATCGATCTCAGGCGATGTGCTGATGAAGACCAAGGCCGTGTCGGCGGGGCCTTGGCGATCCGTCTCCGAAAGAGACCAGCGCTGGCCGACCTTCTGGAACACATATTGTCCATCAGGAAAGGTGACCAATCCCTTGGCGCGCCAGATTTCCGCTGGGAGGTTGGAGGCGACCGCCTCAAATCTGTCCCGAAAGACAGCCAGGTCTGTTTTGAAGGAGAAGGTGGTGAAGTGCGGGAGCGCGTCGTGATCGAGATCTGATACGGTCTCGGTAGGTTCCCGACTGAGCAGGTCCGTCAGGTCCTTAGCATCGATTACTGGTGCTGCCGGGGTCATCTCCGAAACCCACCGCCGGACGGTCTCCGCGTCTTGATCATCCACCAAATCGGTTTTGGAGAGGGCAATCAAATGCCCGCTTTTGATTTGCCGCTGAACCAGTTTGCCCACAAACTTGTCTTTTGAACGTGTGCGGACTGTTTCGGCATCGGCTATCGTTATGACATAAGGCGCTTCAAGCCGCGCATCGCCATGCGCATACCCGGCAACGCGCGAGGGGTCGGCGGCGCCTGACGCTTCGATGATGATGTGGTCTGTCGGCGTAGCACTTTGCAGCAGGTCAAAAACGGCCTTGCCCAGATCGTCCCCAATGGAACAGCACACGCACCCGTTCGTGAGCGCCACCACATTGTCGTCACGGCTTTCGATCAAGGCCGCATCGATGTTGATCTCGCCGAAGTCATTTACGAAAACGGCCAGCCGTTGGCCGTTCTCTTTTGCTAGAAGACGGTTGATGAGTGTTGTTTTTCCGGCACCCAAATAGCCGCCCAATATGGTGACAGGTATGGACATTATTTTTCGATCGGGTATGGCTGGCCTTCAAACACCGTTCCCCAAATGGGAATGTCGCGTATTTCGCTAGGAGCCACCTTGTACGGATCTTTTTCCAGGACCGTAAAGTCGGCTTTCTTACCTGCGCGTAGGCTGCCCACTTCGTTCTCCATGCCCAACATGTAAGCTGCTTCAATGGTGATGGCGCGCATGGCCTCATCGACGGGCAGCTTTTCTTCAGGCGCCATAACGTCGCCCGCTGCGTTTACGCGATTGACGGCGATGTGGGCACTGTTGAGGGGAAGGGCCGGCGCCATGGTGAAGTCGGAGTGGAATGCAAGCGGGATGCCGTGCCGCGCGACGGAGCCCAGGCGGCCGATTTGCGAGGCGCGCTCATTGCCAATGCTTTTGTTCCGGTAGATATCGCTCAACTCGTAAAGGTAATAGATGTTTGCGGAAACCTGTGCACCTAGCGTCTTGATGCGGCGCACCTGTTCCGTCGTGCAGAAACCGAAATGTTCAATCGTGTAGCGGTGGTCGAAGCGTGGCCGTTCGAACTGCACCTTATCGAGCGCATCAAGCGCCATTTCAAGCCCGAGATCCCCCGTGCAGTGCACATGGATTTTGTACCCGGCATTCCAATAGACACGGACGGCGGCTTCGAACTGTTCCGGCAGCATCAGCCATTCGCCGTCATGGCCATCGATATATCCGGGGTCGGATAGCTGCATCAGTTCCGAGAAGAAAGCGCCGTCGGTGAAAAGCTTGACGTGATCCCGGAATTCCAGGCGATGCGTATTTTTCTCTGGCAACGTCTTGATGAATTCAAGCGCCGCTTCATGAGTCTCGTAGGTGGCGCCCAGCACGTTTCCTGCAGGGATCATCTGGGTGCGGAATGGCGTGTCATCGGTATCCAGCAGCATGGCGGCTGCTTGAAGTTCGGATTCTAGATTGAAAAGTCCGGCGGCCATATCGCCAATGGTCGTGTGGCCACCGAAGTGAGCTACTTTTTTGAGTTTCTCAAGGCCTGCCGCATAGCGTTCCGGTGCCAAAATGTGTGGGTTCAAATGGTTGATTGCAACCCGCAAACCATTTTCGAAGAAGTGTCCCTCTTCGATATTGGTTTGTGCGTGGGTGTCTTGTTCGTTGATGCCCATCCATTTGAGCATGGCGCCGTTGACGATAATTTCGTGGAACGACCGGTGCCAGCACACGATAGGGCGCGCAATATCTAGGGCGTCCAGATCTTGGCGGCGAATATGGCCGTGCCAAAGTTGATGGTAGCCCCAGGTGAATAACGGCTCGTTCGGATCTTCGATCTCCGCATCAAGCTCCGACAAGCGCCGCAGAAACCCTTCTTTCGACGTGGTCGGTTTGATTGTGGCCCAGGGCAAACGCCATTCAACCGCCGTGATGAATTGCATGTTCAACAAGATCGCGGCCATTGTGGGGTGAAGATGCGGGTCAATAAAGCCCGGCATCAGAATGTGATCAATGAAGCGGTCATCAATGCTGTGCGGGTGCTGGCGGAGCCAAGGCTGCAGCGAATCGAGCGTGCCCACTTCCAAGACTTTTCCATCGCGCACGGCAATGGCGGTGGCCCGCGGCAGGGACGGATCCATGGTGATGATGCTGCGGGCAGTGAAGACCGTGATGTCGCTCATTCTTATTCTTCTCTTATCGAATTAGCTCGTAGTCGGACGGGTTTGGTTTCTTTGTCAGCGTCCAGTATTCCAGCAATGTGCCCGGCCAGTTCTGCGTCACCCGGCCTTTTTCGTTTTTGTACCAGCTGCTGACACCTTCCACGCCCCAGGCCATCAATTCGTTTTCTTTGTCGACTTTATCATTGAATGCGTCGTGGACCGGCCTTTTGACGTCGATCGCCTTGACGTCACTTTCCACCAGCATTTTGATGCAGCCCATAATGTAGCGCATCTCGCATTCCGAAAAAAAGATGATGCTACCGTTCACTACGATATTGGTGTTGGGGCCATAAAGACAAAAGAAGTTCGGAAAATCCGGAACCGTAATGCCCAGATAGGCGCGCGGATCGTCACGCCATTCTTCGTGCAGCTTGGCGCCGTTCGCTCCATAAATTTCCATCGGCCAGAGAAACTTATTAGCTTGAAATCCCGTGCCGTAAACAATCACATCGAATTCATGGATTTGGCCGGATTTGGTTCTGATGCCTGACGATGTGATCTCGTCGATCGGGTCGGTGACGAGCGCCACATGGTCTTTCTTGAGTGCGTCGAGATAGTTGCCCGCGTCGCGCAAGCCCCGCTTGCCGCCCACCGGATAGTTGGGGATCGCCTTTTCGAGCAAGTCGTCATGGCCTTTAAGCGATTCCTGCATGTGGCTGGCGATCATGGTGCGTAGAAATTCATTCTCTGCACTGATCGTGCCGTCTTGTCCGTTCCACTGTGGGTCTACGCGAACGGCGGAAAGCGCTCCTTCGGATGTCATCCAGAACATCCAGAAGCGGAACCATTTCGCGAAAAAGGGTACGTGTTTCAACATCCATTTGAAACTGTCGGGAACGTGGTCGTGATAATTGGGCGTTGGGCTCATCCAAGGCGGTGTGCGCTGGAACACGGTCACGTCGGATGCTTGGTCCGCCACCACCGGCAGGGCCTGGAAGATGCTGGCGCCTGTGCCGATAATGCCGACGCGTTTGCCGGTAAGATCTACCGTGTGATCCCATTCGGCCGTGTGAAAGGCCGGTCCGTTGAATGTGCCGACCCCTTTGATGTCTGGAAACTTTGGACGGTTAAGCTGGCCGACCGCACTGATCAAGGCATCGCATTCGATCGTTTCGTTCTGGCCGTCTTGGCGTGCCACATCAATATGCCAGTTTGAGGTGGAGGCGTCATAGCGCGCCGCGCGAACGATCGTATTGAACTCAATGTGATCCCGGACGCCGTATTTGTCGGCGCAGCGGTTGAAATAGTCATTCAACGTGTTCTGGTCGGAAAAATATTGCGGCCAATCATGGTTGGGTTCAAACGAATAGGAATAGGAGTGATTGGGGCTGTCGACACGGCAGCCGGGATAAGTGTTTTCGTACCAAGTGCCTGCGACTTCACTGTTTTTCTCAATAATCGTGAAGGGGATGCCGGCTTGCTTTAGTTTTATCCCGGCAAGAATGCCGGACATGCCAGCACCGATAATCCCTACACGGAAGTTCTTGGCTTTGTCCGTCAGTTCAATCGGTTCCGCATCGTGGGCGCTGCCGCTTTCGCCATAGAGCGCCAGTTCTTCGAGGAGGAAATTGGTGTACGCGTCGGGGATATCTTGCGCTACCAGAAACTTGACCGTTTCCAGCACGATTTCCGGCGATGGGGGGGGCGGAAGGGTGCATCCACGATCGCGATACTCCCGTAAAGCCTTCAAAGCGGTTTTCCGGATCTCCTCTTGATCCTTCTCCGGGATCCCGGCCTGCATGTCGCCAAGGACGGCATTGTTCGGCTTGATTGCGCCACGAAGGATCTGCGGATCGCCGGTGATGTGGACAAGCGCCGCCATCAGGGCCGGTATGTGAGCCTCTGCTAAAGCAACTTTGAGGAATGTGTCATCTTCGGAGATGACCCAGCGATTCTCGGGCGTTTTCTCCTTCTCCGCCGCGGTTTTTGTCGGCATCGGCCTGTATCCTCCCGGTCAGGTGTGTTTTTGCCCAGCAGTGTAGCGCCAATTTTGCGGCGAAGCACTATGACGTGGGCGAAGGCCGTGCTTAATAGGGGCCAAAAAGGATTGGGACAGAAACGCGTTATGGCGCAACGGGGTTTTACGCCGCCACGGGCATGGCCGGAAGTTTTCTATGGTTGGTACATTGTCGCCGCAGCTTTTGTGGTGATGACGGTGTCGTCCGGGTTCGGTTTCTACAATCTCGGCGTCTATCTGAATGCCTTTGTCGAAGAACGTTCTTTCCCTGTGGGGGTTACGTCTTCCGCAACGGCAACGTTCTTTCTGGCTTCAGGGTTCGCGGGATTGGCGGTCGGCCGTTTCATCGAACATTATGATCTGCGCTGGTCCGTGGTTGCGGGTGCCACAATCAGCGGGCTTACGCTTTATTCGGCGCCATTGGTCGATACGCTTTGGGAACTTTACGCTTTCCATATCTTGTTTGGCATCGGCTATGCGGCCTGCGCCCTTCTTCCGTGTACGACAATTGTGACGCGCTGGTTCGACAAGCAACGTCCCGTCGCCCTTTCGGTTGCGTCCACAGGCCTATCTATCGGTGGCGTCTTCCTGACGCCCTTGTCGATTTATCTGATCGACCTTTGGGGCATGAGCGGGGCAGGCCCGGTTCTGGGAACTCTGTTCTTTCTGGGTGTTGCCCCTATCGCGATTTTGTTGTTCCGGGGCTCTCCGGAATCCATGGGGCTTAGCCCCGATGGATATGACTTCATCGGGCCGCGTCAGCAGGCGTCCGTTACCGCGCAAGGCGTGGCGTATGACGACGCCATACGCTCCCGTTTCTTTCTGTTTATGACGGCGGCTTTCTTCTTCGCCATGATGGCGCAGGTGGGTGTGCTCGCCCACCATTTCCGTCTGGTTTCTCTGCGCACAGAGAGCACCGAGACGGCGTCCTTTTTGGTGGCGGCTCTGGCCACAGCCAGTATTGTTGGCCGTTTGATCGGTGGACAACTTTTGTCCCGCTTTCCGTCGCGCGGATTTGTTCTGTTGCTCATGGCAACTCAATCGTTTTCGCTTGTGATGTTTTCAATTTCAACCTCGTCCGTCGCCTTGTTCGCTGCAACGTTGGTGTTTGGGGCGACGGTGGGCAGTCTTCTCATGATGCAGCCCCTCCTTGTGGCGGAACGATTTGGGCTTAGGTCCTATGGGCGGATCTTCTCTGCCAACAATTTCCTGACCATGTTCGGTGTTGCGTCCGGCCCCGCTGTTGTTGGCATTCTCTATAGTTCGTTCGGCGGCTATGGCTCTGCCTATTTGGTTATGGCCGGCGCATCCGCCATTGCATATTTTCTGTTTTTCTTTGCGGATGGCGTCCGGCCCCGCAGCAACGACAGGTAAGCCTCGCCGCCGATAACAATTGACACATTGAGTGTCAATAAATTAGAAGTGTAAATCAGTCCAACCCACAGAATGCCGAAGGGAGAAGGCGCATGAGCTTGCCGACACCGCTTACTTTAAGTGGCGCACCAGGGTCTCCGTACACAAAGAAGATGCTTGCCGTGCTGCGGTATCGCCGCATTCCCTACAAAATCATCTGGGGCGGACCCGGTGAAGACAATAGCGATTTGCCGAAGCCAAAGGTTCATCTGTTGCCCACGTTCTATTTGCCAAATGAGAATGGCGAACTGGAAGCCGTCGTGGATTCCTCGCCCCTGATCCGGCGGTTCGAGAAAGAATTTGACGGCCGCAGCATCATTCCGTCCGACCCGGCACTGGCGTTTCTCGACCACATACTTGAAGACTATGGGGATGAGTGGCTGACGAAAGCCATGTTCCATTACCGCTGGTACTATCAAGCCGACATAGACCGTGCAGGGTTCGTGCTGCCGCGGTGGCGTGGCATTTCTCTGCCGGAAGACGATCTTTTACAAATGAAGAAGATATTTTCGGATCGCCAGATTTCGCGCCTCTATGTGGTCGGGTCGAACGATACGACAGCGCCAATCATTGAAAAGAGTTACGAGCGCTTCTTGGATATTTTCAATGCGCATCTTCAGAAGTTTCCCTACTTGTTGGGTAACCGTCCTGCGTCCTCAGACTTTGCGGCCTATGGCCAGTTGACGCAGCTCTCTCACTTCGACCCGACGCCCATGGATCTCACCTTGCAAAAGTCGCCACGGGTCTATGCCTGGGTCGATCTGGTTGACGACCTTTCCGGGATTGAGGCTGACGAAAGTGACTGGATGAGCCGTAACCAGGCGAAAGATATACTGCAGCCGCTGTTTGCAGAACTTGGCCGCGCCTTCGTTCCCGTGATGCTGGCCAATGCCAGCGCCTTGATGAGCGGCGCCGGCGAAGTCAAGACAACGGTTGATGGCGCTGAATGGACACAGAAGCCCTTCCCGTACCAGGGCAAATGCGTGCAGTGGATACGCGAAGCGTATCAAGCTCTATCGGCGGATGACCGCGCCTATGTGGACGGCGTTCTCAACGGTACCGGATGTGAAGCGCTCGTTGGTGCATAGTGATCGTCTCGTCTGGCCCTATGAGGATTTGCGCGATAGGGTGCGCCAACTCTAACCAGACAGAATAATGAGGTTTCCATGAGGCGCGCAGCAATCGTTTCTCCGGTCCGTACGCCGGTCGGCAAATTCCTAGGCGGCATGGCGAGCTTGCCGGCGGAAGAATTGGCGGCGGCGGCCATCAAAGCAGTGGTGGGCCGCAGCGGTGTCGACCCGGAAAAAATCGACGATGTGGTGCTGGCCCAAAGCTATGCCAATAGCGAAGCGCCATGCATTGGCCGTTGGGCGGCGCTGGCGGCCGACTTGCCTATTGAAGTGCCGGGCACGCAAGTGGACCGCCGGTGTGGAGGCGGGCTCCAAGCCATCGCGAACGCGTCCATGATGGTGCAGACCGGCGCCGCTGATGTGGTTGTCGCTGGTGGCGTCGAAAGCATGAGCAACATCGAGTATTACACGACGGATATGCGCCGTGGCTCACGGTCCGGCAACGTGAAGCTCTATGACAGGCTGGATCGGGGCCGCGAACGGTCTCAACCGATCGACCGGTTCGGTCCCATCTCCGGTATGATCGAAACTGCCGAAAACCTGGCAAAAGAATATCAGATCACGCGCGATGACTGTGATGCCTATTCGGCGGAAAGCCACAAGCGCGCGGCGGCCGCGTGGGAAGCGGGCCGCTTTAACGTTGAACTTGTCACTGTAGAAGTGCCGCAGCGAAAAGGCGAGCCAATCACCATCGCCAAGGATGAAGGTGTCCGCCCGGACGCGACCGCCGAAAGCTTGGGCAAACTTCGTACCCTGATGAAAGATGGTGTTGTCACTGCAGGAAACGCGAGCCAGCAGAACGATGCCGCCGCGGCGTGTTTGATTGTGGCCGAAGACCAGCTGGAAAAGCTGGGCTTGGAACCCATTGGCTATTTTGTCGGCTGGGCGGCTTCGGGCTGTCACCCCGCGACAATGGGCATTGGTCCCGTGCCTGCCGTGAACAAACTGTTCGAGCGGACGGGTCTTGGCTGGAACGACATAGATCTTGTGGAACTGAACGAAGCTTTCGCTGCTCAGGTTTTGTCGGTTCTGAAGGGATGGGGTTGGGATGATCGCGACAAGTTGAATGTCAATGGGTCCGGTATCTCGTTAGGACATCCCATCGGCGCCACTGGTGCCCGCATTCTCACCAGCATGATGCATGAGCTCAAGCGCCGTGACGGCAAATACGGGCTCGAAACCATGTGCGTGGGTGGGGGCCAAGGCATTGCCGCCATTTTTGAGGCCGCTTAAATTTTGAAACAAAGGTCAGGAGCCTGCACATGAAAGTCCTCCGTACACCCGAAGAACGCTTTGCCAACCTTCCCGGATATGACTTCGCACCGAACTATCAGACGGTGCCGGACGGTGAAGGCGGAGAGCTTCGCATCCACTATTTGGATGAGGGACCAAAAGACGGCGAGACGGTTCTGTGTATGCATGGCCAACCGAGCTGGTCGTACCTTTACCGCAAGATGATCCCTATCTTTACGGCTGCGGGCTATCGTGTGGTTGCCCCCGATCTCATCGGTTTTGGCAGATCGGACAAACCGTCCGAGCGCAGCGATTACACGTATCAACGTCATGTGGACTGGATGTGTGCGTGGCTGACGGCGCTAGACCTCAAGAACATCACTTTTGTTGGCCAGGATTGGGGCGGTCTGATCGGCCTTCGCATGCTGACGGCCCATCCGGACAGGTACGCGCGCGCGGTTGTTGCCAATACGGGCTTGCCGGATGGCCAAGGTGTTCCCGAAGACGCCGGCCCGGCCATGCGGCAGATCTATGACAGCCTCCCGGTGATTGAAGCACATGAACTAGGCGAAAAGTTTGCTGCTAAAGACGGCCCTCCAGGCTTCTTCTATTGGCGCAAATACACCTCCGAAAACCCCAATTTCAAAGTGCGTGACGTGATGGCCTCACTCGCGCTTGAGGCGGGTGAGGCAGACGCCATTCTGGATGCGTATGCGGCACCCTTTCCGGATGACAGCTATCAGGCCGGAGCACGGCAATTCCCAAGCCTTGTGCCGATTTTCCCGGACGATCCATCGATTCCGGCGAACAAAGCGGCGTGGGACGTGTTGCGCGCTTTCGACAAGCCGTTTTTGACGGCCTTTAGTGATAGTGATCCGGTGACAGCCGGTGGTGAAGCCCGTTTCCAGCAGGAAGTGCCTGGCGCAAAAGGCCAAAACCATGTCACGATCAAGCGCGCTGGCCATTTCTTGCAGGAAGAAAAGCCAGACGATCTGGCAAATGCGGTTATTGCCTTTATGAAGGACAATCCTTTGCCTTAAACTGAGACTACATCTGGGGTGGAGCTATAGCGTTTCCAGGATAAGTGGGTACCGGTTATCCGTCCGGAAACGCATAAAACTGAGAATCTGGAGCCGTTTTGCGCTTCAACCAAAACCAAAACGGTCCTAGATGTACATCGAGGGGGAGATAAGGATCATGCACGTCTCGAGCACACCAAAGAAGCGATTTTGGCTGGCAAAAGTCGTTGGCTTGGGGGCGATCGCCCTCACCACGCTGGCAAGCTGCACGACCGCGCCTGAAACCGGGCGCAGCCAACTCATTCTCGTGTCCGAAGGTCAGGCCCTTCAACTCGGGGCGGATGCCTACCGGCAAATCAAATCCCAGAAGAAGATCTCGCGAAATCGGAAATATACTGAGCCGGTGGTTCGTATAGGCAGCCGTATTGCGGCGATCAGTCCGCGCCCAGATTTTAAGTGGGAGTTCACGGTTTTCGAAGATGAAAGCCCGAATGCCTTTGCACTTCCCGGCGGGAAAGTCGGTGTGCACACGGGCCTCTTCAAAGTAGCGAAAAATGATGCGCAGCTTGCCACGGTGATGGCGCACGAAGTGGCTCATGCGATTGCCCGGCACAGTGAGGAACGCATGTCGAGCCAAATGGCCGTGGGCCTTGGTGTCGGTGTGGCCGGTGCAGCGACCGGGATTAACCCGAACGTGTTGGCGCAAGCCGCAACACTTGGCGTGGTGCTGCCGTTTAGCCGGACACAGGAATCGGAAGCAGATGCCATCGGCCTGAAATATATGGCGCGTGCCGGCTACGATCCGCGTCAGTCGATCCCGCTATGGCAAAACTTTGCAAAGTATGGCGGCGATCGCCCACCGGAATTTTTGTCTACACACCCATCACCGGGATCGCGCATTCAAAATCTTCAAAGGATGATGCCGGCGGCAATGGCTGAATACAATAAGAGTCCCTACAAGAACAGGTGATGTGGAGCACGGTGGGGAGAGTCCGGTATCATAAACGTTTGTGCACAGAACACGCTCAATCCACAGGAGACGCTTGCCATGATTGATGTCCATTATTGGCCGACACCGAATGGGTGGAAGGTCACCATAATGTTGGAAGAATGCGGGCTTCCGTACAATGTGATCCCGGTGGACATCGGTGGCGGCGACCAGTTCAAAGCGGAATTTCTGCGCATCAGTCCGAATAATCGTATGCCGGCCATTGTTGATCATGACCCCGTCGGTGGCGGGGAGCCGCTCGCTTTGTTTGAATCCGGGGCGATCCTTGAATACTTGGCGGACAAGACCGGCAAGTTCCTTCCGAAATCGGGGCACGACCGGTATCGGGTACTGCAATGGGTACATTGGCAAATGGCCAATTTGGGACCCATGATGGGCAATGCCAACCACTTCAAGAACTACGGTAAGAATATTGCGGACGACCCAAAGCAGCTCGAATACGGCACGAAGCGCTTCGTCGGCGAGGTAGACCGTTTGTCGGGTGTAATGGATGCGCAATTGTCAGCCAATCAGTTCTTAGCGGGCGCGGATTACACGATTGCCGACATCATTACATGGCCTTGGGCCATGGCCATCGGCCGCTTGATCGACGAAAGCATGTGGGAGAAGTTTCCACATTTGAAACGCTGGGTCGACGAGGTAGGCGCACGCGAACCGGTTCAAAAAGGGTTTGCGATCAAGCGTGAACTGCGGGAACAAAAGCTTTCCGAAGAAGAAGAAAAGCGCCGGCGCGACCTCCTATTCAATCAAACGAATGACAGTGTGCGCGAAGCGCGGGAAGCCGCAGCGAAGGCTTCTTCTTAAACGTAGCGCCACTCTCTATGGCATGATCATTTTTCATGGAAACATGATCATGCCTATGATTCACGGTTGGTCGCGCGATCGGACGGTTAACCGGCTTCCACTTAACCTGAGCGCGCTCTAAGCGGACGCAATCCGCGTATCTTCGCGCCCTTCGAACAACACTAAGAAGGCTGCTGGGACGAAGAAAATCGTGATCACGGAAGCCGCTCCGAGGCCCGCCATCATCACCACGGCAAGAGGTGACCACATGGCGCCTCCAAACAGATAAAGCGGCATAAGGCCAAGAATTGTCGTGGCGGATGTAAGAAGGATCGGGCGCAATCGCCGCCGCGCCGCGATCTTCACAGCGTCGCGTATGGGCGCCGTCTGCATCTCAACATTGATCTGATCGATCAAAATGATCGAATTGTTGATGATGATACCGGCTAGGCTGATCAGCCCGAGCATTCCGAAAAAGGACATGGGCTCACCCGTCAACAGCAAGCCGGCCGGCGCGCCCACAATCACCAGCGGGATTGTCATGAAGACGATCAGTGTGCGGCGGAATGAATTGAACTGATAAACGATTGCTAACAGCATCAGGATCAACGCCACGGGAAGCCCGGCACCAAGTTTGCCATTGATTTCATTGTTCGTAGCGGTCTCACCTTCGATCTTGTATTCGTACCCGCCTGACAAATCGAGGGCGTCGAGATCGTCCTGTATGGAACTCAGGAGTTCTCCGGCCGTCAGCTCGCTGCTTTTGGCGGAGACAATAATCGTGCGTTCCTGATTCTTCCGGCGGATCTGGGAAAATTCGATCTGCGGCACAAGGCTGGCGACTTGTTCCAGCGAGACCAGTTCGTTGTTGCCGCCAACGATGATGTTCAACAAATCCTCCACACTATCGCGGCTGCGCTCGGTCGCGCGCAGAACCACCGGAATGGACTTGTCATCTTCCCGGTATTCTGACACTTGGAAACCATCGAAATAGGCGCTCAACAACTGTGCCATATCCTCGGACGTGATGCCGAGGCGGCGCGCTTTGTCCTGATTGATTTCGATTGCGGCTTTGATGATCTTGTTGCCCCAGTCGTTTTCGTTCTGGACGATGCCGGGCGCTTCGGCGAAGGCATCTTCCACCTGTTGGCCCAGTGAAAGCAGCCGGTCGAGATCGGGGCCGGTGAGTTCTATTTCCACGATGCCGGACTCCGACGCCCCCATGGAAAGCTGCTTAATTTTGAAACGGGCTTCCGGGTGGTTCTCAACGAAGTATCGCTGAGCGCGATGCAAGAGAGCCTCGGCGGCCTCCAGATCCGTTGTGTTGACAAGAAAGAACGACGCTGCAGGGTTCGGTTCGTTGGGGTTTAGAGACAAATAGAAGCGTGGGCCGCCATCTCCGATGTACACGATATGGTTTTCGACATCCGGGTTTTGTTCGGGGTCGGACAGCCAGCGCCCCACGGCCAATGATGAGGCTTCGGTTGCGCTAATATGAGTGCCTTTAGGCATGTCCATGAAAATGAGGATCTGATTGCGATCGCTCAACGGGAACATCTGATTGGGCACTGCGGAAAACAGGAACATGGCCAGCCCCACCAAGGCATAGCAACCGCCGATGGTTACATGCGGCACTTTCAGGGCGGGGGACAGCAAGCGCTCATATGTGTCATAGAGCCATTTCAGAAAGCCGCTCGGATTATCCGGATCTTGAGTTTTTTGCTGCGAATGGGGCCGCAATAGTTTGGAGGCGGTGAAAGGTAGAAAATAGAAAGCAGAAATCCAGGATCCGAAAAGGGTTAGGGCCACAACCGCCCCTAGTGAAAACGCATATTCGCCCTCCGATCCTTCCAATAACAGCAAGGGCATGAAGGCGAACACTGTGGTCATGGACGAAATGATCAACGGAACGGCGAACTGTTTCCCCGCTTCCAATGCGGCGTCAGTTCGTTTTGCGCCGGCTTGCACCCGCCGAAGGATGTCTTCGACGATCACCACGCCATTGTCCACAAGAAGCCCGAGAGAAATGATGATCGCGGCGATGGAAACTTGCTCAAGTTCTATGCCCAGCACATTCATGCCGATCAAAGAGAACATAATGGCGAACGGCACGATGGTCGCCACAACAAAGCCGGCCCGTGGCGTTAGGAAGATGAACACGACAATCAGAACAACCGCAAAGGTTTGCGCCACATTCGTAACAGCATCATTGACGGAGCGTTCCACTTTTTCCGGTTGGAACGTGGCAAACGACAGCAAATAACCGATGGGCAGGCTACTCTCGAAGCCACTGACGGCAGCTTTAAGGTCGCGGCCGACACGGGCAATGTCCTGGCCCGACTGCATTTCTACCGACAAGACGACGGCGGGGGCCCCATTGTAATAAACCGGCGTTTCCAGCGGCGACACAAACCCCCGGCGGACGGTGAGCAAATCATTTAGCCGGACAAAATCGTCAATACTTTCGACGCGCGTCAGCACGTTGCGAATATCAATCACCTGCTCGAAATCGCCTGACGTTTCCAGCAGAATGGAAGTGCCGGCGGCATCAAGGGTTCCGCCTGGCAGGATAATGTTCTGCTTCTGTATATCATTGATCAGCGTATCGATCTGACTGCCGATGGCGGCCAGCCGCTCTTCTTCCAGTTCCAGCCAAATGCGTTCTTCCTGAACACCGTGCATGGATACTTTGGAGACACCTTCCACCGTGTACAGATATTGCTGTAGCGATTCCGCCGTATCTTCTATTTCGCGGTAGTCGAATCCCTCCGCTGTGACCGCAATTGTGGCGATGGCGACGTTGCCGAAGTCCGTATTCACGAATGGTCCGCGCGTGTTTTCCGGAAGCTCGCGTTCGACTTCTTCCATTTTGTCGCGCAGTTCCTGCCAAACAGGTTCAAGATCGAAAATCTGATCTTTCAAAGTCACCTGTATCCGCATTTGTCCGGTGGACAGCAGCGTTTCGATATCCTTTACCTCGGCGATGGCACGGATCTTCCGTTCAACCGGGTCCGCAATAAGCTGTTCCATGCGTTCCGGCGTCATGCCCGCGAAGTTGGCGGTCACCAGGGCCGTTCGAATGGTGATTTCCGGGTCTTCCCGTTTAGGGAATCCCACATAGAGAAGCAGCCCGGTCATCACCAGGCCGAGCATCGCTAAGATCGTGAATTGAGACCGTTCGAGGCCGAAAGGCGTGAGCCACGTTATCAGCATGGGGAGAACCTTCTAGCTGTCGATCGGAAGGAGACGGACTTTTTGCCCATCTTTCAAAAAGGACACGCCGGCAACGGCAACGATATCGCCCTCATTAATGCCCTCAAAGACAATTGCCATGTTTTCCCTTATGCCTGCGATGTCTACTTCTTTGGCTTTTACGGTCGATGTATCTTCGTCAAAGAGGAACAGAGTCGCTCTGTTGCGGACACTCGGCAGACCAACATTTCGGACGGTGGGGGGCCCGGAAATCGCCGTGTTTCCCTGGACGGTGTCAGAGCCGACATAGAAGGCGCTCAACGGGATCAGATATCCATCCGTTTCCCGGCCGAGGGTGATGGAAAGCGTCACCTCCGCCGCCATACCGGCGCGCAGAACATCGGTTTTTTCGTCAATCGTGACCACGACCGGAAATGCCGACACGCTTGCTGCGCGCGAGCCGATTTCCTTGATGTGTCCTTTGTAGGACACACTGCCAAGATCCGCGATCTGAATGTCCGCGGGATCTCCAATCTTGATGATGTTGATGACGGAAGAAGGTACACGGAAAGAAATTTCAAACGTGCCCTCGCTGTAGATCCCCAAAATCTGTTGTCCGGCAGCGACCTGCGCGAAGGACTCTACGTCCACGCTCGACAACACGCCATCAAATGGAGAAATCATCGTGGCTTTATTGAGGTTTTCCTGGGCGACTTCGAGCTGCTTCTGCGATTGCTCCACTTGCGCCTTTGCGCTGGAGAGGGCTTTGGTGGACTGATCGAATTCTGCTTGGGTGACGAATCCATCCGTACGCAGCTTACGTTTGCGTTCGAAGTCCGCTTGCGCGTTTTTGAGGTTGGCTCTTGCCTCCTCAAGGCGGGCGCGCGCTTCTTGTTCTTGTAGCTCTAGCGAAGTTGAGTTGATTTCCGCTAGAACTTCACCCTCAATGACCTTCTGGCCAACTTCCAACTCGACTTCGCGCAACTGACCCGATACTTCGAAAGAAAGCTTACTTTCCTTGGCAGGTTCGACGATGCTGGGGTACCGGCGAATCTCGGTATTCGCTGTTTGCGTAACGCGGAATGCCTTCAGTCCACGGACTATTTCATCCGTTTGGTCATCCGAAGACTCGCCGCATCCGGCGATAAGCAAGGCTACCGCAAACAAACAAAAAGAACGGCGCATAAAGGCCCCTTCAATAAATTGGTGAGGTATTGTTCGCACAGAATACGATGTGTACGGCCCTATAGAAAGGTCCAATCGGAAAATGTGGCAGCTTGACCCTGATACTCGTTATTGGCGGATAGGACGTTCCAAATAACCGTATTGTTGATTTGGAAGCGGCGGCCCGTCTTTGAGATTCTCACGGCGCTATACCCTTCCGTGAAGCCTGTCGCCTTCACGCGCGCCATGGCTTCGGCCCGCGCTTGCTGATTTGCCGGCTCGGCCGTCAGCCTTGACGGTGTCGAGGTGAGCTCCGCCCAACTCATTTCCCAAAGCTCAAGGGCGATGGCGTTGCCATAGTTAAGGATCGGATCTTCCTCCACCCCGTGGGAGACCACGACGAAGGGCGCATCGTAGAGGGTATCGCCTATCGGCAGGGAAGTCTCCGTTAGATTGATCAGCGGACGGCCAACCACCCGTTCGAAGCTCTCCGCAAGCAAGCGCGAATGGTGCTCCAAAAAATCTCGATCTAATGTGTCAGGGATCGTCATTCTAATAGTCCCAGCTCCAATTGAGACCAATATTCGAGTTGGCTTTCTGGCCGACTTCCGTAGACAAACTCAAACGACGGGTGATGTCCACTTCCACCTCGACGGCTGTCGAGTCTTCATCCGTGCCTTGCGTGACTCCCACATAAACTCGGTCGGTTACATATTTGCCGACCGTCAGGCTCGGTCCGACGGCTTCTTCGTCGTCAGCAGCGCCGGCGATGGAGCCCGTGTCGACCGAAAGCACATCCACGCCTAGGGACTGCCGCACATTGCCAAAGAATCCACGGCCACCGCCTCCCAGCCCCTTGCCGCTGAGGGTGGCGAGAGATTCACCAAGCTGCGCGAGTTCCACATAGGAAAGCTCTGCCACTGGTTTGCCGAACAGCACGCGTGCAAGCACATCCTCTTGCGGTAGATTGGGGCTCGATTGGAAAGATAGGTCGGGGTCCGACGCAGGCCCCTTGACACGTACGCTTACCGTAATGTCGTCATCTTCGCGGCTTGCCAGGACATCTAACCGGGGGGCAATCTCTTTCCCGCCATCGAATGTGACGACGCCGCGTTTCAAGTCGAAGGGGCGTCCGGCGAATTCAAAAGTCCCTTTGACGACCTGAGCTGTTCCCTCTATCCGGGGCATATTTGTATCTCCGGAAACCAGGAGTTTTGATTTCCATTCTGAATTCAGTCCCCTGCCTTCCACGAAAATCCGGTTTGGGGCCTGCACCTTTATGTTCAAAGCGATTGGGTTTTCGGCATCTCCAGTCTCACTCGTCGTGATGTTTTTGAGAGCAGGTGGCACATTCACATATTCGGCGGGCAAATCGATCACGCTTGGAGGAAGGTCGTTTGGAATGCGAATGTCCATTCGATTGATGATCATATCTCCGGCGAGCGACAGGTTGTCTGTGTACCCCTCCAGTGTCACGCGCCCAGAGAGTTGTGCGTCGATGTTTTCGCTGCGCAGTATTTCCGCCTTGTCGAAATCCGCCGTGATTTTCAAAGGAAGGTGTTGGCCTGCCTGGAAGACTATTTCGCCGGTGCCGCTAACCTTACCTTTTTTGCCGTCGGTGGCCGAAAGGGTCATCAATGCTTTTTCTGAATTGTTCGCTTGCAGATCGAGCGATAAGTCTTTCAAGAAAACGCCGTCTCCAAAGCTCTCGAAATAGCCGTCACGAAGTTCCGCGGTTCCCGTGATCTTAGGATCCGACCATGTGCCAGTCGCTGCGAAGTCCAGCCCGCCTTGACCCTTAAGCTCGTATTCTGAATAGGGCGCCAGCCGCCACAAAGGCCCAATGGCGCCATTGAGTTTTGCCGAAAAACCGATTGTGCCATTATCCGGAAGATTGAATTGACCGTTTGCATATGTCAGCGCGAGTGAGCCGTCGAACTGACCGGCACCGGCTAGGTCGCCACTCATTATCACGCGCGCGCCATCCCATTCGGCCGAAACACTTGTCACACCAAGGTCATTGGCCCCAGCACGCGACTGGAGCTGTATTGATGCTGCTCCTGTTTTCTGAGCCGATATAGTATCAAGCGAAATTTGGCCGGTAAGAGTGCTATTGATGGTATCGAAACTTTCGCCGCCGACCTGAAGGGGAAGATTGACGAGCGTTATGTCCGCCTTAATGTCGTTACTTTCGATGGTGGCAGCCACTTCTGCCGTACCGTCTCCATACTGAAGAGAAATAGGGGCGACGATCCAGCCATCGGAACGTTCCGAAATCGAAGCTGACCTTTCGAGTCTTACTGCTTTCCCTAAGAGTACGCCGGTTACAGCGCTGAGATTGATTTCCTGTAGGTCTTGTTCGTTGCGGCCATAAGACCCGGACATGGAAAGCCGGTCATTGATTTGATTGATATTGGTAACAGTGAGTTCCCAGTCCGTGTCCTTGCGGATACCCTTGGCACTGATGGAAAGCGTGTTGAGCGTTGTCGGTGTGTATAATCCGGGCAGGATCATTTCTTCCCCAAAAACTTTGACCGAAAGATTACCTGTGGCCTCTGATGAGATCGTGCCGCTGGCCTCGATCGACTTTGCGCCGATCATTTCCGTTCCATTTCCATATCGGAAATTGGTCAATGTCGCATCAAAGCGGGTGGGGCCGGACAGTTCCGGTGCTGGCAAGACGATGACACCTCGCGCTGCACCCCCAATATCGGAGATGCCGGCAAACTGTGTCAGAAACGAAATCTTTTCTAATGATGCAATGTCGAACGAAAGCTCGCCGGAAACAGTTTCGTCCGTATGCAGTATGGCGTCGCCGGAAACTTTTGTTGTCAGCCAATCAGCGGTGATATCGGAAAGTCGAATGCTTCCATCGGACGGGCGCGTGACATTCGCGCTGACGGCGCCTGGACCAAGTGGGCTTTGTATTGCGAGGTTGATGGCTCCCTGCTTGGATCGAGCGCCAGGCCAGCCCACATCCCCCGTTACCGTTCCGAAAGCGGTGGAATCAACAACCACATTGTCTCCATCGACTGTCGCATCAATGGCAGGGTCGTTAAGGGAACCGCTTACATCGGCACGAACAGAAAGCTTGCCGGATAGTGGGGTGCCCAGAAGGGCCGAAAACGCTTCTGCATTGTCGATCGTTCCGTTGAGGGACGCTGCAATAGAAGAGGTTGCGCCGTTCACCTGTCCCTTGGCGAAAATCTGGGTACCCGATGCGGTCTCGACGGTCAGTTCGTCTATTGTCGCTTGGTCAAGAGTGGCGTCGTGTGCCTTCACAGTAATCGACGCTTTGTTGCCCAGCACATCTTTCCATTGTGGTTGCATTTTACCGCCTGGCAACAGGTTGGCTGTTGCCTCAATCGAAAGGGGGGCCGGATTCGTGACGCTCACCGTACCGGATAACTCGGCGATATCGGTGGCCATTACTTGAAGACTGCCGTTCCAATTCGATCCCGGACCGGCGCCGTCAAAAGAGAACTCGATGGGATCGCGCAGATCTGGATCTATCAATTTCCGCAGCAACCCTTCATCGCCATCGCGGCCATCAACCTTAAGGTCGAGCTCACCTTGCACGCGGTTGAGGTTCATTGTCATCGCGGTCGTCAAACCGGATTCTTTAAGTTCGCGCAATTGGAGTTGTGCATCGATCCGGTCGTCGGTCCAGACCAGTGCACTCTGTATGTCGGCCAAGACAGCGGGTCCAATGACACCGTCGGCCACAAACAGGTTGGAGACTTCAAGGCTGGCTACCTGCAGGTCCAGTGGCAGTTCGGGAAGCGCGGGAAGGATCTGTCTGTTCGGGTCCGGCGTTGGCTCCGATTCCGGAAGCCGCGTGATCGTGACACCGTCCAGGGCAATACGGGATGCTTTGAACTGTCCGCTAATCGTAGCAAACGGCGACCAGGTTAATGTCAGCTGATCGACTTCCAGCCATGTGCCCTCTTGGTCCGCGACCTCAAGTTTCGTGATGCTAATGCGCCAAGGCCAGTTTCCAGCGAGGCTGCCATAGCTCACTTTCAGATCATCGCCTTCAACTGCGGCTAGAGCGGAATTCGTGATGGCGCGCCGCGCCGCATCCATTTGCAGGGTAATCCAAGCGACGGAGACCAAGGCAAAAATTCCTGCAAGGGCAGCGATGCCCCAGTAGGCAAGAGACCTTCTCTTCTTTTGTGCCGGTTGTGCCATCAAAATGCCTGCCCAAGACTGATGTAGAACTCGATATTACCATCCGTATCCCGAGGGTTGAGAGGGGTCGCAATATCAAATCGAAGGGGGCCGATGGCCGTGAAGTAGCGAATGCCGAGGCCCGCTCCCCAAAGCAGGCCGCCGTCAAAATCAGGGTAGGTCTCGTTGTATACGTTGCCCCCTTCGATAAATGGCACCAGACCGATATCTCTCGTTACTCTCGTGCGCAACTCGAGCCCCAATTCTACGCGAGAGCGGCCCCCGGTCGGATCGCCATCTAGATCGAGCGGTCCAGCCTCTCGAAATTCGAAGCCGCGAATGGATCCGGCACCGCCGGAATAAAAACGGCGGTTCGCCGGAATGTCTCCCGTCAGTTCACCGGCAGAGACGCTGAACCGGGCACGCCCTGCAAGCGTGAACCGATTGTTTTTGCCAAAGCTTTGGTAATTCGATCCGGTGGCGTCGAACGAAACAAATGTCAGTAGGCCGCGGTTTGCGCCCAAGTGAGGCACGAGCCGTCCGGACGCCCGCACCCCTTTCTTGGGGTCTAGTAAGTCGTCTGTCGAATCCCACCGCGCGAGCAAAGGGAACGCAATTAGTTGAGATTGCGATGTCCCAAAACTATCTTCAAGCGTCGCGAACTCTGCTTCTACCGTTCCCGTAAGCGAAAGCCGTCTGCTAATCCGCCGTTCGATACTTGCGGAAATCGTCCCACCCAATTCGTCGAAGGCGTCCGAGTCCTCGCGCTGAAATTCTGTGCCCAAGATCAAAACCTGATCCGACCGGCCGAATTCAGGCTGCCGATAGGTCAGGTCAATGCCCTGGCGCAATTGCGTCCCGCTGGCCTCAGCGGTGAAGCGCTGCCCCCGGCCAAACAAGTTCCGGTTTTCCCACAATATGCGTCCGCCTGCGCCTTCATTGGTGGAGTAACTGACACCCAACCCGAAGGACCGGTGTTTGCGCTCCTTGGCCACCAGCGTGATGGGGAGCTCCTCGCCGTCACGAAGTGAATCTTCTGCATATTCCACGCGTACGGAATCAAAGAGTTCCAGGTTTTCAAGAGAGCGGTCGAAAGCGGCGACTTTGCGGGCGTCGAATGGATCTCCCTGTTTCCAGGGGATGTGATTGCGTATGAACCCTTCCTCAACGCGGCCCGCCCCAGATATGCTTAAGGGGCCGAAAGTACGCAAGCCACCATCGTCAATGATTGTTCGCACACGCGCGCTTTTAGTGGCGAAATCAACCCGTACGTTTCGGTCAGCGATTTGCGCAAACGGATACCCCAAGTTCTGCAGGCGCCGAACAATACCTTTCTCGATATCGACGATGCGTTGGGACCGCAGCCGTGTTCCAGGCGCAAGACCAATATCCCGCACCCCCAAAGGCGGTGCTTCTAAAGGTGAAAGTTCTTCGCCGTCTCTAGCAAAAACAAATGTGTACTGATCAATGACAAAGGGATCGCCGGAATCGATGTCGATGACGATCTTGGCGGGGGTTTTCGTCAGATCCACTTGTGCTTCCAGCGATGCTGCGTAAAAGCCTTCGCTGCGTAAGACACGCCGAAACCGGTCAATGTCTTCGTTAATACGCCGTTGAAGGCCGGTGGCGGACGGCGGTGGCGTGTCGCGCAATGCCCTTAGGCGCGAGCTGTCTTCCAACAGCCGCTTGAGACCGTTATCACGGATGCCGGAAATATCTACTTTGTACCGGATGCCCCCATCCCCATCATTGCCATTTTGACTGTACGCAGGGCTCCAGCCTGGCGCCGCAAATGTCAGGGGAAGGATCACAGCCAGCAGGGAGAGGCGAATGAGGGCGGCGAAAGAGCGGTTGAACATATTACGCTGATACTTTTGTCACGCGGCGGTCATAGGTTGTGTTTTTGCCGTTTCGTTGGCCGCCGACCCGCAGGCGGACAGTTTTGCTTCAGATTTTTGTTGCCGTAGCCTTGTGCCCCTGACCAATATGCCATGGTCTATCGCTTAATCCGACCCAGGGAAGAAAAAAATGCTCATAGTTGCCGCCAAAGTAACCCTTGGCCCTGATGCCATCCAGACTCTCACGCCGCTGGCCCAAAAAATGGCTGTCGAAACGCTCAAAGAGCCTGGATGCATAGAATATGCGTTTTCAGTCGATCTGTCGGATCCAAACTTGGTGCGGATTTTTGAGAAATGGGAAAGCCAAGAGGCGTTGGACAACCATTTCACCACGCCTCACATGGCCGAATTTCAGGCCGGATTGGCCGAAGCTGATGTGCGCGGCGTGGAAGCCAAGATCTATGACATTTCCGGTGAACGCAACATTGGCGGCTAAGCCGTCAGCCCGACCGTGCTGGTGAAATAGTCCAGCAACTGCTCCTCGGTAAGGCGTTTCGACGCCATGCCGATGTACATATCGGGCCGCATCACAAAGGTCCTGCCCTCCACATCGTCACGCCAACTTGCGTCAAGGCAGATGGCTTCGGCATATCCGATAGGTATGCCGAACTGCTTCTCAATCTTTTGGCAAAGCGTCGCGTTTGTCTGTGCCTGACGGGGCGCTGCAAAGTCGATGATTTGAAAGCCTGGCTCTGCCAAAAGGTCGAGCGTTGATAGTGTCTGCTTTTCGGTTTCGATTTGAAAGGGAGGCAGTCTATCGCCTGCGGTCACTCTGTCCCGCTCGGTTCCGAAATTCACAGCCAAGGAATGTCCCTTATGTGTGATGCCGATCTGGGAAATCGTTTCGAAGAAGAGCCGTCTCGAAAAACTGAATTTCATGGCGGTTCGCAGGAATCGCGGAAAGATGCGGGTACGCAGAAAAACGGGCCAGAAATCCTGAGACATGGCGGCTCGAAACCCCCGGTCTGTGGTGTCCAGCAGTCGATGCGCGAATGGCAGGCGTTCTTCGTTGTAAGTGTCGATCAACGTTTCGCTCGCCTGGCCTTGTGTGACCAAGGCCAGCTTCCAGGCGAGATTATGGGCATCCAGCAGGCCGGTGTTCATGCCTTGACCCCCAGCCGGAGAGTGGATGTGTGCCGCATCCCCCGCCAATAGCACCTGGCCGGACCGGAAGCTTTTCACGCAACGATGATGCACCGTGTAGGACGTGAACCAGTTGGGTTCACCGAATTTCAGTGACTTTCTGAAAATGGGGGCAAGGTCAGTCTTGATATCGTCGAAGCTTGGTGCCTCGGCGGTGATGCTATTGGGGACGATACCGACCATTCGGAAATGGCTGGCCCCATCCAGCGGAAGGATGAGCGCGAAGCCCTCTTTGGCAAAGTAAATCCCGCCTTCAGTGTGCAGAATATCGCCTTCGATATCCAGGTCGGCAACATAGAAGCGTTCGTTGTAGGTGCCGCCGCCAAACGGCATGTTCAGCGCGTGCCGTATGGGGCTGGAAGCGCCGTCTGCGGCGACAATCCATTGTGCGTTGATTGTCTCTTCGGTGTCGTCCTGCTGTTGGACAGTCGCTGTTGCGCCGTCGCTTCGTTGCTCAAGGCTGACAAAGGGGGTGCTCCATTCCACTTTTCCACCAAGGGCTATCAAGCGGTCCAACAGGATTTGCTCATTGCGCGATTGTTCCAGTACCAGCAGGAAGGGGAAACTGCTGAGCCCTTCGCCAATTTCCCCCAGAGGGACGCGAACCCGGCGTTCACCATTCACATGGATGTTCATGGCGGGCATCACATAGCCTTCGTCCATGGCGCGTTTCGCGATACCTAGCTGCTGGTAGACCTCCATAGTGCGGGCCTGCACTACCAGCGCGCGGGATTCCCTTGTGGGTCCGGACTTTGAATCTATGATCCGGAAGTCGATGCCAAAGCGTGCGAGCTGACACGCCGTCATCAAGCCGGTTGGACCTGCGCCAACGATTAGGGCGGGCGTTTGCGTGTCGGCCATAGGTTCTCCTCAAGGCCCGGTCATGTTAGGGCACGACAATGGCTTTGCCCACGACCTTCCGGTCCAGCAAGTCGCGCATGGCCTGGCCTGCCTCTTCCAACGAATAGCTTTGCCCTGAGGGCGGATGCAAATTTCCCAAAGCGACCCATTCCATCAACTGTGTGAGCAAGGGGACGTTTCGGGCCGGGTCTTCGCGCATCCAGCCACCCCAATCGACCCCGACGATCCGGCACCGCTTTAGCAGCGGCAGATTAAGGGCGATGCGTGGGATCGTTCCTGAAGCGAAACCGATGACCAGGTGCCTGCCGCCATGCGCAAGGGAGCGCAGGGCAAGCTCCGATTGATCGCCACCGACAGGATCATAAACCACGTCGACCCCACGTCCTTCGGTCATCTCCTTAATGTCGTTGCGCCAGCCGTCCTTGGTGTAGTCTATGGTTTCGTCCGCCCCCTGCGAAATGCACAGTTCGCGTTTTGCTTCAGTTGATGCCGCCGCGATCACCCGGCCACCCAGCGTTTTCGCTAAGTCGATGGCCGCCAGTCCAACCCCACCGGCGGCGCCCAGGACCAGCACGGTTTCGCCTTTCTTGAGATCGCCTTGGTCTTTGAGGCCATACAGGCCGGTGCAATACGCCACGGTAAATCCGGCGGCCGCTTCAAACGGCAAATTGTCCGGCATGGGCACACAGGCAAAAGCTGATGCCTTGGCTTTCTCGGCGAACCCGCCGGACGGGGCCAGGGTCATGACACGGTCGCCCACTTTTAGATTGTTCACGTCCGGTCCCACCGCTGCGATGACACCGGAAATTTCACTGCCCGGCGTGAATGGCAGGGGCGGCTTTACCTGATAGAGCCCTTGGACCACCAATCCGTCCACGAATCCCACACCGGCGGCCCGCACATCGATGATTACATCGCTAGGACCTGGTGCTGGATCAGGAACTTCTTGAACCGTCGCCTGTTCCGGCGGCGAATAGTCTGTGAATACGATGGCGCGCATTGTTTTTACCTCCCCGTCTGACGCATTCTGCGCGTCATCAAGCCGAATCTAAACTTATTTTAAGTATGATACAGGTAAGGAACAAAGTAGGGGATGAAGGGCACGATTGAGAGAGGGGAGAATATGGGCAGAGTGGCAAGTATGATTCTGGCGGTGGCATTTGGTTTTCTGTCAGCGGCAGCTTATGCCGCCGGACCGAGCCTTGAGCAAACGCTGCTTTTTCTTGAAGAAAAGCAGTTCGCGGGAAATACCTGGAAAAGAGACAATAGATGGCGCGTCAACAATGATGGCACGCTCACCTGGGATTACCTTGAAACCAATCCTCGTGATGACGACAGCATAAGGTTTTTCAACGAGTCCTCTATCCGCATTGGTGATGTGGAAAAAATCACCATCAAAAAAAGGGAAAACAAGTCCACCAACGAAACTTGGCCCGAACTCCGTATTGCCTGCGTGCAGGGTATCGACTGCATACGGACCAGTGTTAAGGCGGTTTATGCCTCGGGAAAAACGGATGTGCGTTCTTACAGCGGGGCTTCCTGGAGCCTTACGGAGAAAACGTTTAGTGGGAACACCGAAAAAAAGCGGCTCTACAAGTTGAAGAATGCCTTGCAACACCTGTTCGAACTACAGGGCCACGAGGTCGGCTTCACTGATGAATTCTTCATTGATGATTTGTTTTCCGGGTCCAACTAAAAAAGGGACGTAATTGACGAAAGCGATTCAAGTCACTGCGGCGAGAGAGTTTAAAATGAAAATGATCAAGTTGTTCTTGTCTTCCCTGTTTGCCTTCACCGTTGTTTTGACTGGGGCTCTCCAAGCCGGTGAAATTTCTGATCACAAGCTATCCGGCTACTATTTCGCCGCTTACACACAAGGCTGCGAAAGCGATAGTGAAAGAAATGTCTATCTCAGCGATGTGGTTTACAAAAGCGAAGAGGCTGACCCTATCTGGGTAACGTTTCAAAAGACGCTTGAAGACCGGTGCAGCATGTATATCGATGTGCCGGGGGTCCAAGGCTATGACAAAAAGTCGGAAGCCTTAGAGGCGCGAGATGACGTTCAACACCTTTGGAGCAGTCAAGGATACACCATCATTACGGTGGACTTGGAAGACTAACGGGGCCGTGACAGGCCAAGGACGTGTGGCCCACGTATGAAATCAATTCTGTTTGTCCTGGGTAAGCCCCCTCGAAACGTCACGATCTAGGGGGCGGCCTGCCAAATGATGAACCTTATCGAACGTTGGTTTCGATTATCCGAGAACGGTACAAACTGGCGGAATGAGGTGGTTGCGGGGGCAACCACGTTCGTCACCATGGGCTACATTATATTCGTCAATCCCGCCATTCTCGCGGACGCAGGCATGGACGAAGGCGCGGTTTTTGTCGCAACGTGTCTGGCCGCTGCCTTAGGGTCGTTCCTGATGGGGGTGGTTGCGAACTACCCCATCGCCGTTGCGCCGGGCATGGGCCTCAATGCTTTCTTCACCTATGGCGTTGTTCTGGGCCTTGGCTATACCTGGCAGGCCGCGCTGGGAGCCGTGTTCGTTTCCGGCATTCTGTTCTTGATACTGAGTATTCTGCCTGTTCGCACATGGATCATCAACGCGATCCCGCGGTCACAACGCCTGGCTATCTCGGCGGGGCTTGGTTTGTTTCTTGGGCTTATCGCGTTGCGCAATGCGGGCATCGTCGTCGATCATTCTGCGACGTTGGTTGGCCTGGGTGATTTGTCATCGGCGCCGGTGTTGCTCGCGGTCGGATGTTTCGTGTTGATCGGAGCGCTTGATGCGCGGGGTATTCCGGGGGCGATCTTGATTGGCATGGGCGTGGCAACGGCAATCGGTGTTGCGTTGGGCGTTTCTCCTTTCGAAGGCATCGTTTCGTTGCCCCCCAGCATTGCGCCGACCTTCATGGCGATGGACATTGCCAGCGCGCTGGAAATCGGAATGATCAGCGTCGTACTAGCGTTTCTTTTCGTCGACATTTTCGATACGGCAGGGACTCTCATTGGTGTGTCTCACCGGGCGGGGCTGTTGGATCAACACGGCAATCTGCCGCGCATGAACCGCGCTTTTATCTCCGACAGCGGGGCCACCATCGCTGGTGCGGCATTGGGCACATCGCCTGTCACCAGCTACATGGAAAGCGCTGCTGGTGTGAAAGCGGGCGGCCGCACAGGTCTTACCGCCGTTGTTGTGGCGTTTCTATTTCTAGCCAGCGTGTTTCTGGCACCGGCAGCGGCCACGATCCAGAACTATGCAACAGCACCCGCTTTGCTGTTTGTGGCATGCATCATGGCGCGGGGCATCTCGGAATTCGATTGGAACGATGTGACGGATTATGTTCCCGGTATCGTCACGGTGCTGACCATGCCGCTGACATTTTCGATCGCGAACGGTATCGGCTTTGGCCTCATTGCCTATGCCGCGCTTAAGCTATTCGGTGGACGCCACCAAGAAGTTTCCATGCCTCTTTTGGTGGTGTGCGCGTTGTTCATTGCGAAGTTCATTTGGCTTGGAGAGTAGGCCGCCACGCCAAAGAAGCTGGACGCCGCTCCCAAATGATCTAAATTGCCCGTAACACAAAGGGCAAATGTCATCACGGATGGGAGAGCGGCAATGAAGATCGATGCAGGGATTGGGTTCGAATTGGAAAAAGCGGCATCGTCCGCTCAGCATTTGGAAGAATGCGGATATGACGGGATCTTGGCGGCGGAAACCTCCCACGATCCATTCATGCCGTTGCTTTTGGCGGCCGAACATACAAAAAGCATCGAGCTATATACGTCGATTGCGGTGGCATTTGCACGCAACCCGATGGTTCTTGCAAATTTGGCGCATGACTTGAACGCCTTTTCCAAAGGCCGTTTCACGTTGGGTCTCGGGTCCCAGATCAAGCCGCACATCACCAAACGGTTTTCCATGCCATGGTCCAGCCCTGCGGCGCGCATGAAAGAGATGATCGAGGCGATCCATGCGATTTGGGATTGCTGGTATGACGGAAAGCCGTTGGAATTTCGCGGTGAGTTCTATACCCACACGCTGATGACCCCCATGTTCACGCCGACCGATACTCAGTATGGAAAGCCGAAAATCGTTTTGGCGGCGGTCGGTCCGAAGATGACGGAAACGGCGGCAGCGGTTGCCGATGGCATGTTGATCCATGCCTTCACGACGGAGAAATATCTCCGTGAAGTGACCGTGCCGACCGTGGAAAACACGCTGAAGGCCGAGGGGCGCAAGCGCGAAGACTTCCAACTGATCTATCCGGCTTTCGCCGTTACCGCCGATACGGAAGAACAGTTTAACGCGGTCAAGAAAGCGACGTGTAAACAGATTGCATTCTATGGGTCGACCCCAGCCTACAAAGGTGTCTTGGACCTCCATGGTTGGGGTGATTTACAGCCGGAACTCAACCGCCTGTCGAAGATCGGCCAATGGGATGAAATGGGTACACTGATTACGGACGATATTCTGGGCGCGTTTGCCGTGGTCGGCGAACCGAAGGATGTGATTACCGGCATCAAAAGCCGTTATAATGGCCTAATCGACCGGGCATCGGTGTCGTTTGCCAGTGTCGACAAGTCGAAAGTGCCGTCCCTGATTCAAGAATTTAAGGCCGCGTAAGTCACGCATTGCCGTTTGCGGCACTCTGGAGTGACTCCGAAACTGCTTAACTCGTCATTGCGAGCCGCCGAACGGCGGCGTGGCAATCCAGAGCAACAAAGCCTGAACAAGCTGCCCTGGATCACGTCGTCGCTTTCGCTCCTCGTGATGATGCTACATTTCCAATTAGCAAGCCAATCTAGTTCGGAGGCTCTCTAAAAGTCGTTATCGTCTTCTTCAACATCGCCGCCCGCCCAGCTGGCGTACCAGGAATCGCGCTTGGTTACGGATTTCGTTTTGCCGTCAACCACGCGGCGCTTGAGACCGCGCCGTTCGTCTAAATCGGCCATCTTCTCGTTCAGCGCGGCACGGTCGTTGCCGCCGCAATAGCCAATGGCGCGGTTGATGAACTCAGCCGATTCAAGATAGGCGTCTGTCGCGGATTGAGGGGTTTTGCCGCCAAGTTTTGCGCGCGACTTCAAGACATCGCCATGCATCATGGTCAGCGTTGCAAGTTCGCTCAGCTCGCGGCAGGTGGATAAGCGGTTAAGCGACTGCGCCACATTCATTTCCGCCATATAGAATTGCGGATCACTTTTCGGACAGTGAGACATCAGCCGCTGGTATCGGGTCTGAGCGATCGACGCTTCGATCCGCGCGCTGCTGTAAACTTCTTCCGCCAAGAATTTTTTGCTTTGGTCTACGGACGTTAAAGCGTCGTTATGAGATTGTTTGCAGTGCTGGTCCAACTGATTTTTGTTCAGCAGACTGACGGCATCTGCTAAGCGATTGCGCACTTTGGCCTGAGCGGCAATGTGGTCTTTGCTGCGGTCTTCGCACCAGATCTTGACGTAATATCCGGCATCGTCTGTGGCTGTAAGAATTTGGGCCAGGCGTGATGGATCTTTTGTGAAGTTGTCGGTTTTTGATAATGTGTCTGCGCCCTCGAATGTTGTCCGCGCGCGCGTGCAGTCATCCTCCGCAAAGGCAGGGGCGAAAGCCATACATCCCAAAAGGGCGCCAGCCAAAGTAGATCGCAACGATTTAATGCCGTTCAACACGTCGAACTCCAACACACAACGTCATAATGAGTGCTGGATTATGCCGTGTCTCTTGCAAAAGAGCAAAGCGGCAAACGCGAGGCAAAACAAAGGTTTTGCATCGGTTTGTCACAAATCTGACATGGAACTGCCGGCTTAATCAGGCCAGCCGTCACGCATGCTGTGCTTTATGGATTTGCCGCCGGCGACAATCAGGCCGACCCACACAGCAATAAAAAGCGCAAAAGCGATCGCACCGGAAATCAGCATGGTGAACCTCACTTTCTCAGTGTTTCGCCCCTATAATATGGGATCTTGCAGGGGCAAATACCATCAAAATCGGGCATAAGAGTTCTGAAACGATGTGACGAAGGTTGATCAAATAACGGTTTCAGCTTTTTCCGGCACGACCGTATTTTCGATGGCGCCGAGCTTTTCGATCTCGATACGGACGGTATCACCGGCCTTCAAAAGACCTGGCGGTGTCATGGCATGTCCGACGCCATCCGGCGTTCCCGTGAAAATAATGTCACCCACATCCAGTGTGAAAACCTGGCTCAAATGGGCGATCTGTTCATAGCAGTTGAAAATCATATGTTGCGTATTTGAATTTTGGTGCAACTCTCCATTGACCCACGTCTTAAGATCCAGCTTGTGCGGATCGCCAACTTCATCCGGCGTTGTGAGCCAGGGGCCCGTGGGTCCATGCGTGTCGAATGACTTGCCGATTTGCATTGTCGGTACACGGCGCTGCCAGTCACGAACGCTCACATCATTGCCGATGCAGAAACCGGCGATCACTTCATGCGCGCGATTGTCGGGCACGTGTTTACAGCGGCGGCCAATCACGTAACAAAGCTCGCCTTCGTAGTCCAAAAAGTCGGTCGATACTTTCGGTAAGTTGATGGTGCCATGAGGACCATTGATGCAGTTGCGCTGTTTGTTGAACCAGATCTGGTGCTTCGGCAGGTCACGCCCGGTCTCTTTAACATGGTCGGCATAGTTGAGACCGATAGCCAGGACCTTTCCTGGATTCGGGACCGGAGGGCCCAGTTCCACGTCATCCAGTCTGATTCGCGACGGGGTCGTCGTTGCCGCATGTTTTACCGCTTCAAACGCCGAATCACCTGCCTCCAGAAGTGAAATCATATCTTTAGGTAGATTCGGATCTGCTTCTAACAGATCCACTAGCGAGTCTTCCTCGACCAGACCGATTCGAAAGGTCCCATTTTCTGCCGATTTTTTGCGGAACGACGCGAGTTTCATGGGCCTAAGCTCCTGGTTAATAAAGCTTTAATTTTTTAGCACCCATGTACTATAAAGGCTCTGGACTGGGTGTTGCCAAAAATGGAGCGATTTTTGGTTCCGCCGTTTGAAAGCGGAAGAGCGCGATGCGCCTCAAGCAAAATTTTTCGAGGCCTTCCGGTTCTTCGTTTTCTGGTGTGCGGGGTGTTGTCTGGCTGATTTGGAGATGGGCTGGGCAATGAGGATTTTTTGTTGGAGGGACATCAGAATGATGACGAAGGAATCTTGGCGCCGGCTCATGTTGGCCGGTCTTGTAGCAGGCGCAGGTGCGTTTGTAGTTGCCTGCGATCAGGGAAGTGACTCAGGGGCATCGGGTGATGCGCCAGCTCCGGCTGCTTCTGAAGAAGGTACGACGATCGTTGATGACGCTGTAGACGCTGCGACGGACGCAGCCTCAGATGCTGCTGACGCCGCTGGCGATGCGGTAGACGCAGCGACGGAAGCCGCAAGCGATGCGGTTGATGCCGCTACTGAAGCAGCCTCTGATGCGGCGGACGCTGCCTCTGACGCTGTAGACGCTGCTGTTGATGCGGCCACCGATGCGGTTGATGGTGCCGAAGGCGCCGCCGATGCGGCTGCCGACGGTGCAGCAGACGCCGCTGCCGATGCGGCAAGTGATGCAGCAAGTGATGCAGCAGACGACGCGGCAGACGCAGCGGACGATGCAGCAGACGCATTGAAAGGAACCGCTGGCGAAGCGCTTCAATAGGCTTCAGCGCACTAAAGATCTACACTGATGTGAGACATCGGTGATGTGATTGGCCCGGCACCAACCTGCCGGGCCTTTCTTTTTGAGACGGGGCAGAAACATTCTGCCGGTTGCGCCTTGCATGGGGGCGGTGCAGACTGTTGCAGCTATATCGACGGCTTGTGGGGTAATTAAATCTAAAGACTAGCCCTGCGAAATGTCAGCCTACCTACTGATCTCCAACCGATACTGACGGATCGTTTTATGGAAACCTTTCAAGCCGTATTGAACCAGATAAACGCTTTTGTCTGGGGGCCGGTCATGCTTGTTCTATTGCTTGGCACCGGCGTCTATCTCACGGTCGGATTGCGTTTCATGCCCATACGTCGGATTGGGGCGGGTTTCCGGTTGGCGTTTTCCAGCCGTCATCCGTCGGATTCCGCCAAGGGCGAGATCACACCATTTCAAGCATTGGCAACGGCGTTGTCGGCAACTGTCGGCGTAGGGAACATCGGTGGTGTTGCCACAGCAATTTTTGTCGGCGGGCCCGGCGCTGTTTTCTGGATGTGGATGACCGCTCTGTTTGGCATGGCTACCAAATATGCCGAGGCCGTACTGGCGGTAAAATACCGGGAGGTTGATGAAGACGGGCGCTATGTGGGCGGTCCGATGTACTACATCAAGAACGGATTGGGCGAGAAGTGGATCTGGCTCGGGGGCCTCTTTGCTTTCTTCGCGATGATTGCCGGTTTTGGCATCGGCAATATGTTCCAGGCGAAGAATGTTGCCCTGGTCATGAAAGACAGTTTTTCCGTTCCGCCATTGGCAACCGGTCTTCTTTTGTCCGTTGCGGCATTTGCCGTGATCATTGGCGGCATTAAGTCTATCGGGTATGTGGCAGAGCGCCTGGTTCCATTCATGGCGGTGGCGTATGTAAGCGCCGCGCTGATCGTCATTTTTATGAACATCAGCATTGTACCTGCCGCCCTCTGGATGATCGTTGACGATGCCTTTACCGGAAGTGCCGCTGCCGGCGGCTTTGCTGGAGCCGCCATTTGGCAGGCCATCCGGTTTGGGGTGGCGCGCGGTGTGTTCTCCAATGAAGCTGGTCTCGGGAGTGCCGCCATTGCCCATGCGGCTGCGAAAACAAATAACCCGGTCCGTCAAGGAACCGTTGCCATGCTGGGCACGTTCATTGACACCATTATCGTCTGTACCATGACGGCACTGGTGATTCTCACGGTACAGCTCAGCACACCGGCGAGCGTTACTTTGGTGCCACAAGCAATGAATGGAGAGGAAGTTACCGCATGGCGGTGCCCAACCGGCGAAGAGCAGGAAGCGGTTGGCCGTGGTGAGTTGGCCAGCAAAACAATCGAAACCACCACTGTCTGGCACACCTGCCACAAGGGGGCCAGCATGACGCGCTTTGCCTTTGCCGATAGTTTCACCGGCGGCGAATATGTGGTGGCAATTGGCCTTATCATATTCGCTTTTACCACCATACTGGGCTGGAGTTATTACGGTGAGCGATCCGCTGAATATCTGCTGGGAACGCGCGCGATCATTCCATACAGGTTGTTATGGGTCGTTGCCTTGACGATAGGCGCCGCCGTGGAACTCGACTTGATACTGCTCGTGTCCGATACGTTTAATGCCTTGATGGCAGTGCCAAACCTGATCGCTTTGTTGGCGCTCAGTGGAACCGTGTTTGCAGTTACCAAAGCGGCTCTAGAGGCCGGCACTCAGGATGATGATTAAGCATCCGTGTAATGCAGGATGAGGCGCCGCTGATGAGCGGCGGCGCGATGCTCATATACATAAATGCCTTGCCAGGTGCCCAAACACATACGGCCTGAAGAAATCGGGATGGAAAGGCTGGTTTGCGTAAGCGCCGAGCGGATATGGGCCGGCATGTCATCCGGCCCTTCGGAACGATGCTGGTAAGAAGGGTCTCCGTCCGGCACGAGGCGCGCAAAAAAATTCTCTAGATCATGCAGCACGGCGGGGTCGGCATTTTCCTGGATAATGAGAGATGCGGACGTATGCGGAATAAAAAGCGTTAGCAGTCCAATGTCCATCCGCCGCGCCGCCACGCGCCCCTTGATTTGAGAGGTGACGTCGTAAAAGCCGCGATGTTTTGTTTCTATGAAGAGCTCTTCTTGTGTGGACATTCGATGAACCCGAACTGGTGCATGCATCAAAACCATCTGCGTACTCGCTCCTTGTAAGCGAGATAGGCTTCGCCAAACTTACGCGCCAGATACACTTCCTCGCGCGCGATGACGCCATATCTCATAATGACTAAGACGGGGACAATCAATCCGAAGATCCAGGCGCTCTTCGCCGCGATCGCGATGCCTAAATAGACAAGGGTGAGGGCGACATAGATCGGGTTCCTGGACCAGGCAAAAGGCCCGCTATCGACAATGGTGTTGGCCGGCAAGTTCGTCGGCACATTTGTGCGGGCTTTGCGGAATTCCATCATGCAAAACGTCAACAGAATGAAGCCACAAGCCGAAATAGCAGTGCCGATAAGCCTCTGATGGGGTTCCAGCCATGTAATGTCGAGGATGGATGTGGGCAGGAAAAATTCAATCAGCAGGCCGATGGCAAGCGCCGCCAGATAGAGGCGGGGCGGGCGGACGGCAACGCCTGGCATGTCGTCCGTTTGCTCTCTGGGGTGTGTTGCCATGCCGCTTGCCATGATCATGGGACCTACTCGAGAAGCGCAGCTCTAGTGCCACCAACCGCGGCGGCGGCCATGCTGGAAGAAATCGTCCACTTGCGCTTTCTGATCAGAGTCGAGTGTTGCGTAGAAATCAGCAAAGGCTTTGCGAACTTCCTTCATGGCGTCGAGTGCTGCTTCGGTCATGCTTTCAATGACGGCCAGTTTTTCGGGCGCGGCCGCGTCTGCCGTGTCCGAAACATTGGTGCTGCAGGCCTTGTAGACGGCAGCGGTCAGCGCGTTGAGTTTTTCAGTCACCACGTCCAGGGCCGCTTTTTGAGGGGCGCTTAGCGATAGCTCATCCTCAATATGCTCGGCCCCATGGCGGGCCCAGCGGGAGGAAGGTTCCCGGCAAAGACGGGCGATCCCGCGATTGTCCCGGGAATGCCAGGCCAACTGCACATAGCGTGTATCGACGCTGGACGTTTGCTCCGCGGCTTGGGCGGCTGCGGCGGGGTTGGCAATGGCGAATAAAGCGAATGAAAGTGCTACGCTAATGCTGAGGAAAGCAAAGCTTACTAGGAAGTTGCGAATCGTCATTTGGCGAAATCCCTCTGGTTTGGACAGTCAGGGCGGGGTTGGCCGCCGTGTCGAGGCTGCAGATTGAGGGGGGTCTGTTGCGCGTTGATGTCCAAAAGGGGCGGATTCTGTTACATCCGGTTTCAGCCGGGCGGCGTGAAACAGTTTGTTACAGTTTTTCACGGAAATCTGCGGGGAGTATTCTAGATTAGGGTCATGTCAAGAACGCCTCATATACTCATTGTGGATGATGACCGTGAAATTCGCGATCTTCTGTCCCGTTTTTTGAAGAAGCACGAACTGCGCATCGATGCCGCCGCAAACGGTCGTGAGATGATGCAGCTGTTGTCCGAAGGCCGGTACGATCTGATCGTCTTGGATCTGATGATGCCTGGCGAAGACGGGCTTACTCTTTGCCGCAAAGTACGAAACACTTCGCGTATACCCATCATTATGCTGACGGCCTTGGGAGAAGAAACCGATCGTATCATTGGCCTGGAGATGGGGGCTGATGACTATCTGGCAAAACCATTTAACCCGCGCGAATTGCTTGCCCGCATCAAAGCGGTCTTGCGCCGGGCCGATGGGGCAGCAGGCGCCGAAGGTGATTTACAGCATCAAGTTTTGTCCTTTGCGGCTTGGACGCTGGACATGACCAAGCGCGAACTGCGTTCTCCTGACGAAGTGCTCGTACCGCTCACGGCCGGAGAATATGATTTGCTCGTTGCCTTTGTCGAACACCCGAACCGGGTTCTCACGCGCGATCAACTGCTCGACTTGGCAAAAGGCCGGACGGCTATCCCTTTTGACCGCAGCATTGATGTTCAGCTGAGCCGCTTACGCCGGAAGATCGAAGTAGACCCGAAGGCACCGGAAATCATCAAAACAGTGCGTGGCGGCGGCTACATTCTGGCCGCTGAAGTGGAGCCTGTGTGATGGGTGCGGAGACCACGACGCCCTCTTCCGGTAAGCGCAAGAAATCCTGGTACGAACGGTCCCGCGATCGTTTCGAGGGCCGGGGATGGACCGGCGGCATGGGTTTTCGCGTTGCGATGATCCTGTTGATCAGTCTGTTCATCGTCGAACTGATCACCCATTTCTTTATCTTCCGTGACCGGAACGAAGAACGTCAGTTGGCTTTGCAACAGGCCGTGGCGCGCCAGATCCTTGAAATCGTAACCTTATGGGAAGAACAGCCAATGGATCGGCCATCGCTGCTCAAAGCGGTCAGCAGTCCCATTTTCCGCGTCGCATTTTCGGAGAACTCTCCCCAGCTGGCGGAGCTGCCGCATTTCATCGAGGAAGACATAAACCGCTACGCAAATAAGATTTTACAGGGGTTCGAAGAACGGCAGGTGGATTTCGGCTTCGCCAATGTCCGAAAGAGTGAGGAGCTTAAAAGTCTTCTTGAGGGCGAAGATGGTGTCATGGCGCGCGACAGCTATTGGATATTCGTCAATGTGGGGGTGGAAGGTGGAACGCTTGTTTTCGCCCTGGCCGATTCGGACATGTGGGATGTGGATGATGGCCCTGGTTTTTGGGGGTTCTTCACCTGGGTTTTGATCATCACCGGCGTCTTTTGGGCGGCCCACCGCATGACCAAACCGCTGCGGCGCTTCGCGTATGCCGCCGACCGATTGGGTGTTGACGTTAATGCGCCGCCCCTGCCGGAGCGCGGTTCACGGGAATTACGCCGGGCGACGCGCGCCTTCAATCAGATGCAGGAACGTTTGAAGCGCTTCATTGATGACCGTACACAGATGTTTGCCGCGATTTCTCATGATTTGCGTACATCGCTGACCCGTCTGCGTCTGCGGTCCGAATTTATCGAAGACGAAGAGCAAAAGAATAAGGCGCTAGCCGATCTCGACGAGATGGAGCAGATGCTTTCCGAAGCGCTCGCTTTTGCGCGGGATGACAGCAAGACGGAAGCGACAACCCGCTTCGATTTGGGGCAGCTTCTCCAAAGCCTTGGAGATGACCTGTCGGACATGGGGCACAAGGCTGATTATGAAGGGCCGCGCCACGCGATTTTCGAGGGCAGACCTGTTGCTTTGCGGCGCGCCTTTGCCAACCTTGCCAATAATGCGATCGCCTATGGCAACGAAGTGACGATTGCCCTGGCCACGTCGAATGACACGTTTACCGTAGAGTTTCGCGATCGGGGGCCGGGCATTCCGGAAGATCAGCGCGAGAAAGTCTTTGCGCCTTTCTTCCGGCTTGAAACTTCGCGCAACCGGGAAACCGGCGGGACGGGGCTCGGCATGTCGGTGTCGCGGAATATTGCACGGCAACACGGGGGCGACATTGAGCTTGCGGACCGAGAGGGCGGCGGTCTCATCGTCCGCATGATCCTGCCAAAGATTGACTCTTAGGGACTGATCGCAATTCTCAACGAAATGTAAACGCAAAGCGCGCAAACTGAACGTATTCACAAATCGTTCGGAGCATGCGCGGTGTCTAAATCCAGCATTTCCTTGGGCCTTCTGGTCTCAGCCCTTTTTGTTCTGCCCTTGCAAGCGGAAGAAGCAGCTATTCCCAGATGCACCACGGAGGTGGCTGGTGCCTTGTCCTGTCAGGCCAATGTGGCGTGCGAATGTAAATATTTCCACGCCAGCGCAGCTCACGGCACGCCTGCCGGATATCGTTGGGATTGTGGTATTCGCCGCCCCAAATGTGAGGTCGTGCCGGCCGATGTGGGCGGCTACCGGGGGCCTTATCCGGACGCCGTGGCCATAGACCGTTCCACGGAAATCTTCACGCAGTCTCAGGAATCGTCGCAGTCTGTCACGGACGATACGCCCTAGATCACGATCGTTTTAGGTGGAATCATCCTAAAACGATGAACGTGATCTAATTCAATAGATTAGAGCGGGATCGGACGGAAAACCGCATACACTTTTCCTGATCCCGCTCTAGACATCAGTCCTCTTCGAAGAGGATCGCATTGTCATTGACGCGAATGGGTGCGGCGGGAGCTGGTGACTTGGCCGGTGTTCGATTGGCTGCCAGTCCGCCAATCAGCAGGTTGGACAAATAGGTCTCGTCCCAGTTTTCGTCCGGACGGGAAGCCGCGCGAACAACCACCAGCTCATATTCCGGGAAGATCCAAATCCGCTGAAAACCTGGGCTGTGGAAGACCATCACCTCACTTGCCGAGAACGGCTCGGAAGCGGGTGTCATAAACGAATTCGGATCGAAGATGGTTGCGCCGGAATAGTCGATATAGGAATCACCAAGCCAAATCTGGAACCCAAAGGACGGCGCCGCCGCTGAAGGCGAGGTCATCTTGCGGATCCAGCTTGCCGATACGATTTGCTCTCCGCCAAAGCGCCCCTTGTCTAAAATCAATTGGCCGATCTTGGCCCAATCCATGGGACGGGACATCAAACAGCAAGACTGTTTTGCTTGGCCATTTTGGCGGTCTACATAAACCAAGCTGTGTGACTGCCCCAATGGCTTCCAAAGCTTTTCCGACAGATAGTCGGCATACCGCTGGCCAGTGGCTTTCTCCAACACAAGGCCCACCAGGTTGATGTCTTCGGGGTTAAATTCCCATCGCGCTCCCGGCGTGTGCACAAGTTCGCGGTCCAAAAGAGCTTCCTTGAAATGGGCGCCAAACAGGTAAGCGCTGCTCTCGGACCATGGCCAGCCACTATAGGCAATCGGCTTCAGACCGCTGGTCATTTGAAGTGCTTGGCGCAAGGTGATGTCGCCGCGCGGATCATTCTTCCACGCCTCAACGTACCGGCCAATCGGATCATCCACACTGCTAATATGGCCTTCATCAATGGCGATGCCTGTCAGAAGCGCAGCGGTCACAGCGGCGATGGCGGACCCGTTATAGACTGTGTCGCGCGTGGCCGTTCCCCAATAGCGCTCCACCTCAACGCGGCCGCCCTGCAGAACGATCAGCGCGTCCGTGCCACGGATTTGGGAATGGTTGATGGCGGCCGAGATGGCCCTTGGCGTGATGCCGAAGTTTTCGGTATCGACAAAAGGAAGCTCAGATCCTTCAGCGCCTTTTACCACTTCGCGTGGGCGGAAAACGATTGGTTGGGCCGTCCAGATATCGCTGCCGATCGCCACATAGCGGTACCAAAAGACCGGCTGGCGAGCGAACGCAACTGCGGCGGCCACAACGAGAAGAACCAATACTCCTGCAACGATTCGGCTTTTTGACATCGTCGATCGTATTTGACGCCGTCCGCCAAGCAACTTTGGCTGGACCTGGGTTGAACACATACATAGGGCGGAACTCCAGACACCGCCCATCCATTTGATTTAACAAATGAAAGTAAACGCACGCCTACCATGGCGCGAAGACACAGCCAAGCGCGATTGAGCCCGTAAGGGCAGGTTCCTGATCACGAATTTCGGTTGGGGTGCAGATAATGTGAAAGCCGCGGTTTCCCGCGGCTTTCTAACGTCAAAATGCTTAGAAATTAGGCTTTAGTTCACCATGACGGTGCAAGCGCTCAGCCCGGGTGCGCCATAAACATGGGAATACGCCACCTTGGCGCCTTCCACTTGGCGTTCGCCTGCGTGGCCGCGCAGCTGAAGCACGTTCTCATATACCTGACGCAAGCCTGATGCGCCGATTGGTTCGCCATTGGCCAAACAACCGCCGTCCGTGTTGATCGGCATCTTGCCGCCGATCCGTGTGGCGCCGGATTTGATCAGGTCTTCCTGTTCGCCGTCTTCACAGAAGCCGTTTTCAGCCATGTGCATCACTTCGGCACCGCTTTCCGTGTCTTGCAGCTGCGCCACATCCACTTCTTTCGGGCTAATGCCTGCCATTTCGAACGCGGCCTTGGCAGCGAAAACGGTCGGGCTCGGGGCGCGTTCAACGGCCAGCGACGGATTGAACACCTCGAACGATCCGTAATGGCGGGTGCGGATGCTTGCTGCTTTCAAATAGACCGGCGTGTCGGTGTATTGATGTGCCTTGTCTGCCCGGGCGAGGATGAGAGCAACGCCTCCCTCGGAAGGCGAGCAGAACATGAATTTGGTCAACGGATCATTCACCATCATGCCGTTGAGAATCTCGTCAATACCGACCGGAGACTGGCGCCACGCATTCGGATTTTTCGATCCGTTGATGAATGCCTTCTCCGCGACCATCGCCAATGTTTCCCGCGAAATGCCAAAGTCGTGCATGTAACGCTGGATCTTCATGCCGAAGAATTGGGTGGTCAGCATCATCCCCACATCGCCGTACCACTTTTCCAAACCGGATGCTTCCGGGTCGGGATTGAAGCTGCCGCGCGGGTGCTTGTCGAAACCGACCGCCATGCCGATGTCGAATTCGCCGGACTTAATGGCCGTGTAAGCGGACAAGAGCGCGCTGCCGCCGGTGGCGCATCCATTGGAAACGTTGACGAACTGAAGACCGGTCAATCCAAGGTCATTGACCAATGAATCCGCCGTGCCCGCAGCCGCGCTGCCACCGTATGCAAAGTTCATGTCCGACCATTCGACACCGGCGTCCGCCAGCGCCTGCCGTGCGGCAAAGGCCCCTTGCTCGCGCCCGGAGACGCCTTCCGTCCGCCCGAATTTGTGTATTCCAATTCCTACAATTGCGACATCCATCTCAAATCTCCCGTGGTGTCATTTGTCTTTATACTGAATTCTCGATCTACTGCGCGGGGCGGAACGCGAACATCATCACGTCGTTGCCGGCTTCGTCTTCTTTGAACTTTGTAATCACCAGTTCCATTTCCATGCCGATCTTCAGATCCGCAGGGTCGCAATCCACCAAACGGCTTTCGACTTTGACCTCGCCCGGAAGCTCCACATAGCCCACTGGATACGGCTTGAAAGTTTCCATGGTTTCAGGCCCGGCGTAAGGCGGGGATTTCGGCAGGAACCGCTGCACCGTCCACGTCCAAAGCTTGCCTTTCTTTGAAAGTTCGACGTTTTCGTATTTTGCTTCTTGTTCTTCCCCGTAGCGCTTTAGCGGCGGGAAAGTAATGCGGCCTGTAGATTTCTCGCGCGTCCCGATCAAATGCGGATCATCGGACGGCCACGTGAACAAGCCTTCGGCAATTGGAACCTGTTGATTTGCTGGCATTAGCGTTTGCACCCTTTTCGTTTGGCTTTTGAGAAAACATAGCAAAACAGCCTTGCAAACGGAACGGCTTGGCGCGCAAAGCTTTGGATTTCATTGAAAAGTAGAACGCAGTCTGACCAAAATGAAAAGTGATCAGGGGCCGATATTCTGTTTCAAAAATTGCTCAAGCTCGGACAAATACTGTGTCCGGTAGGCAGCGCGGCTCAGGCCGTGATCACCGCCTGGAATGAGGACAAGTTTGGTCTGTTTCCCATTTTCCAGCAGGGCTTTGTGCATATCTTGGCTGTGATCCGGTGTCACCCGGCGGTCTGATGTTGAATGGACCAGCAGTGTCGGGATCTGAATGCGCTCAGCCAGATTGATGGGGGACATTTCCTGGAGCAATCGCCGGTCGTCTTTTGGGTGCCCCAGTCGCTTGTCGACCAGCCCGGCAAATCGGTACCCTTGAGCGAATTCCGCAAAACGCAATAGGTCCATCGCGCCATTCAAGCTGACCGCGCATTTGTATAGGTCCGGCCATCGCGCGGCTGCCATCATCGCCGAATAGCCGCCGAAACTGCCGCCGGCAATGCAGGCCCTTTCAGGGTCGGCGAACCCGCTTTCGACCAAGGCGCGAAAACCATCCGTGATGTCGTCTTGGATTGATTTCCCCCATTGTTTGAAGCCCCGTGCTTCAAAGTTTCGCCCATAGCCAAGGGAGCCTCGGAAATTCACCCGCAATACGGCATAGCCCCGGTCCGCGAGGAAGTGCGCAATATAGTCGAAACTGGGGTAATCGCGGCTTCGGGGCCCTCCATGGGGCATGACGACAACAGGCCATTTCTTGTTTGTGCGCCCAAGCGCCGCGCCGCGCGGCAAGGTAACGAATGCGGGGACAGATAGTCCGTCGCGTGCCTTGAAATTGAAGGGGGCGACTTTTCCTAACGTGTCCGCTGGAAGGGATGGGTATTGCCGCCCAATTTCCCGCAGACGGGTGTGATCATTGTCATGTAGATAGTAAGTACCCGGATCATTAGATGTGGACGCATGTAAAAGGTAATAGCGCCGGCTTTCGCTATTGTTCAGCAACAGGTTAAATGTGTCCGGTAGCTCCTGATTGATCACCGCCATGCGGTCCTGCATGATTGGGTCAATGGTCTTAGTTGCAAATCGAGTGTTGGCGTAGTGGAACCCCCAAAGCTGCCCGTTGCGGTGCCGCCCGAGGCTTAAGACATCTACATCGTCCTGAAGGAACAGACGTTCTTTGAAGGTATTTTCAGCGATGTCGAAAGTGTAAACCCCACGGCGGCCATTTTCGTGTGTGGATGCAACGTAGAGCGTGTTTTCGTTGAGAAAGCCATGCGGTTCGAAGTCTGGTGCGTTGAAGAAGTCGAATTGCTTCAAAACGCGCCACCTGTCGTCCGTTCCCTTTAAGAATATGATTTTCTGTGTTCCGACAATATCCGTGCGTATACGAACATTACTTGCGTCATCAGTAACCCAGCGGCTTGTGTCGGGCGTTCCTCTCTCCACCACGCGCAGCCGGCCTGTGCGGACATTCAGCCTGAATATATCGATCCGTCCTTTGGCATTCGCCTCCATGCTTAGAAGAAGCTGGTTCGGTTGATCTTGCAGCAAGTTGACGATATCGGTCTGCACTTGTGGCTGGTGGCCGTTGCGTTTTAGGTCAAGGGATTTGAGAGAGGTGCCCTGGCGTGCAACGGTAAGCAGTCTGGTTTCAACGGTGTCCAATCCACCGCGGCGGCCAGCAAATGTGGTTGCGACGACTAGGAACCGGTTGCTGACCCAGCGAAACCAATAAATGTCAAAATCGATCTCGGCTTTGATTTCCAGATGAAGCGACTCGGAATCCGGTGCATTCCGGGGGCGGACAAAAAGCGCACGTTTGCCTTCGACAGGGCGCAGAAAAGCAATATAAGTTCCGTCCGGCGACAAAGCGGGAAATTCCATCTGCGGGAGATTGGCAAAAGCCTCAAGCGGGTGCGGATTTGCAGGCGCTTGTTGCGCTCTAACTCCAGCGCTGGCGCAAAACACCAGTAAGGCTGCGGACAGCAGCGGCATGGTTCTCGATTTAAGAAAGTTCAGCACAACCTAAAGCGTTTCATCGCGCGGATGCCGAAGCATCCCTATTTTCCCCAATCTCTAAGTTTAGGGCGGATGTGGGTCGGGAAAATACTAGAAAGGCACTTTTCTCATCACATATTGATGAGCTGTCTGTGTGGTGATCGTGGGCGGCGCGAATTCTGGCTTGGAAACCGTCCTATTTGGCTATGTGAATGACCACTTTTCCGAAGACTTGCCGGTTAATGAGCCTGTCTAAACCTGATTGGAGGTCGCTCACATCGAATTCGGAATCGATCACAGGCCGAATGCCCCTTGCCATCTTTTCCAGCCCGTCTGCCACATTTCGGATAGAAGCGCCAAACGAGCCGAAAATGTGCAGCTGCTGCTGGAAGACGCTAAACAGGTTTGTTTCCGCCGAAACCCCGCTTGTGGAGCCGCAAGTCACGAGACGCCCGCCCCGTTTTAAGGCAAATATACTGCCGGCCCACGTGTCGGGACCGATATGTTCGAAAACCACATCCACGCCCTTCTTGCCCGTCTGACGGCGAACGTAACTCTCGAACCGTTTCTCGTTGTAATTGATCACATGATCCGCCCCAAGATCTTTCGCCTTGGCGACCTTTTCATCGGAGCCGACCGTGGTGAAGACTTCGCAATCCAGGTCCTTCGCCATACGAATGGCGGTGGACCCGATCCCGCTGCCTGCCGCGTGAATGAGGATCTTCTCTCCTCGTTTCAGCTTCGCGTTGTCGAACAGCATATGTTCGACCGTTGAAAAGGTGACCGGTGCACAGGCCGCGTCCGTCCAAGAAACACCGTCCGGTATCGGCACTACAAGGCGGTCTTCGATGTTGATAAGCTCGGCAGCCATACCATCCACATGGAACCCCATGACCCCCGCAATGTTCTCACACAGATTATCGCGCCCCGCCTTACACGCATCGCAGTAGCCGCAGGTCTTGCCGCCATAGAGGGCAACCTTGTCGCCGGGCTTTAGCCTGGTGACGTCACTGCCGACCGCAACGACCTCTCCAACCCCCTCAGCGCCGACCACAATGGGAAGCGTACGCTGTGCGAATGCCATGCCGCGAAAACCCCAAACATCAATGTGATTGAGGGCAATGGACTTCATGGCCACTTGCACTTCATTGGCCGCGGGCGCCGCTGGATCTGGGCCGTCAACAAGCTCCAGCTTTCGCTCTTCGATGAGTTGCAATGATTTCATGATCTGTATTTATCCATTCTGTGTCGCCAGCGCCGATGATAGGCCGCCGTCGACAGTCAGTGTGGTTCCTGAAATATAGGATGCAGCGTCCGACAAAAGAAACGCGACACATCCGGCAACTTCTCCCGGTTGGCCAAAACGTCCCGCGGGGATTTGCTTTTCCAGCGCATCTCGCACCGCCGCGTAGGGTTCCAGCATATCCGTATCTATAAAGCCTGGTGCAATAAAGTTGGCCGTTACATTGCGGCGGGAAACTTCGCCGGCAAGCGTTGTGATGTATCCGCTCAACGCTGCTTTACTCGCGGCATAAATCGCATTGCCTTTCGTTCCCCGGATCGCCGTCACTGACCCGATCGCGATAATGCGGCCGTCGCGGGCGCGTGTCATAGGTCTGATGACGGATTTCACAAGGCGTGTAAGAGACCAGAAGTTAACTTGCATCAGCCGTTCCGCGGCCGTTTGATCCACCATGGCAGCAAGGCTGTCATAGGTCGTGCCCGCATTGTGGACAAGGGCGAAGTAGGTCGGCCCTTCTTCCAGTCGAGACGCTAATGCCTCCACATCTTGTTTTTCTGCGAAGTCGCAGCGGTGCCCTTGCAGTGTGGCGTCCGGAAAATATTCTTTGCACAGATCGATTAGTGATTTGGCTGCGGCGTCAGAAGATGCGTAAGTGAAATCAACCGTGTACCCCAAAGCCGCGAGCGTCTTGACGATGGCAGCGCCCGTGCCCCGTGCACCACCCGTGACCAGAACCCGCTTGGGCGGGGCGTCGGACATCAATCAGGCTCCGACGACAGGATCAAGCATACGTTTTGCCCGCCGAACCCAAAGGAGTTAGACATGATTGCCTTTACGTCCGCTTTGCGCGCTTCAAATGGCACCACATCCAATGGGATTGCCGGATCGGGCTCGTCATAGTTGATCGTGGGCGGCAGTGTTTGGTGCTTCAGCGCCAACAATGAAAAGGCTGCTTCAATCGCGCCGGCGGCTGTAAGTGTATGACCGATCATCGATTTGTTTGAACTAACCGGCGTGGTGGCTGCTTTGTCGCCGAATACGTTCTCAATGGCCATATATTCCATCTTGTCGTTTTCCGGTGTGCCGGTGCCATGGGCATTGATGTAATCGATGTCGTCGGGCGTCATGCCTGCATCCGCAAGGGCCGTTTCCAGACAGCGGATGATTGCCTTACCGCTTGGATCGCTCCGTGTACGGTGGAATGTATCGGCTGCCTCACCACACCCTCTCACATAGCCCAATATTGTGGCGCCGCGTGCCTTCGCCGCGTCCACGTCTTCCAAGATCAGAGCTGCCGCCCCTTCCGCCATGACGAAGCCGCCGCGATTGGCTGAAAAAGGCTTCGCGGTCTTCACTGGATCGTCATTGTCCGTCGACAGGGCAGACAGCAGCGAAAACCGGATCAGTGATTCCGGGTGCATCGATCCGTCGGTTCCTACCGACAGAGCGGCTTTGCAGGCGCCGCGGCGAATGGCTTCCACACCTAGCTGGATTGCCGTGGCACCGGAGGCGCATGCGGTTGACAAGGTTATTGGCGACCCTTGCGTTCCGAACTCGTCCGCCAGCCGGTCTGCAATCGTCCCATAGAGGAAATCATCATGCAGGTCCTCGCGATGATCCGGTGTATTGGCCAACAGGTCGTCATAGGAACGCCCTTCGCCTGGAACACTTTCCGCAAGCTCATATCTTTGCGTCCATTCTTGTTCGACCGGGGGGGCGGCAAGAAAAAGTTGGCCGGGAAACTCTTCAGTACCTCCAAGCCCGCTTTCTGAAAGGGCTTCCAAGATGGCAAGACGCGCCATGGCATGGCTTAAGGCCGGGGCCGTCATCTTATCGATATCGACAAAATCAACAGAACCGCCAACGGTTGTCCGCATATTGTCGATGTTAAAGCGGGTGAGGCGGTGTATGCCCGACTGGCCTGCCGAAAGCTTTTCCCAGTTTTCCTGTTTGCCTTGACCAAGAGACGTGATCATTCCGATGCCGGTAATGGCGACAGCTTTCTTTGACATAAGATCCTCCTGGCAAAACTAGATAACGAACTCCCCGCCGGGGCGAATTCCTATTTCACGCTTTCCACAAGTGCCAACGCTTCGCCGCGCTGATGTCCCCATTGGGTGACGACAAATTGCGACAGGCTTTCCTTATCCGCGGACCGCTCAAGCGGTTGTTCCGGGGTCAGCGGTGGAAATAGGGAACCATGCTGAGCGGCAATCGCCGCAAGGGCGATGTTTGCGGGAAAGGCTGCTTCCACGCCGTGTCCCCAGGCTGCGGCGGTGCCGCGGAGTCTTGCATTGGGTCCGAGCGCCTCTAGAAGCTTCAGCTCTTCTTGGGCAAGCGAACCGGCACCGCATGCACCGCTCAAGATGCCAAATGGTGCGTCCTGAACATTTGGCTGAAGATCCGCCCACTGACGTTGTGCCACTGGCAAAGAACCACCCTTCTTGCGGTTTGCGCGGTCACTCAAAATATTGCTGAGCTTTGCAATGGCGGGGACGCCCCGCGCTTTTGCATGTTCGGCAGATTCGATCACCAAGAACACACCAATGCTGCCAAGGCACATGCCCGCCTGCGGCCGTTCCCAGAAAGACGGCAACGGGCCTTCCGCTACCATTCCGCCAGGCTTGTAAATTGCAAGAATATCTTTGCGCTCGCCATTGAAAGCAGAGCCGACAAGGAAAAGATCGCCTTGGTCTGCTTGCACGCGCTCGAAGGCAATGCGCATGGCGTCAACACCGGCGGACTCCTCTCCCATAAAAGTGCGGCTCGATCCGGTCACGCCGTGGACGATCGAGATATTGCCCGCAAAAAGGTTCGGCAGTTGGGCGAGAAACAAGGTTGGCCGCAATTCGTTGAGCAGCAACTCGTTCAGGGCCGCGCCTTTATCGTTCGTCTTGTCGATCTGCTCCAGGATGGTTTGGTCAGCGGCTTCGTCGCGCTCGCCGCCGCCGCAGCCGACGATCAGATGGGTTTCTCCCAGAAGTTCTTCATTGCTGGCGATGCCTGCTTGTTCCAAGGCCATGCCGGCAGCGCAGGCGCCGTAATGCATGAACGGTCCCATGGCCCGCTGGTCGCCACGCTTTGGAACATATTTGCCGACGTCCAGATCGCGAATGGGGTGCACATGGAAGGGGGCGAAGTTCTCATGATCTGCCCATTCCGGCTTCAATCCGCCAGCTTGAAGGGCCGCCCAAGTTGCGTCAGTGCCTTCGCCGAGGCTGGAAATGAGTCCTATTCCCGTAATCCAAACGTCGCGGGTCACCTGTTACCCCATTTGTTTTTTCGCGAGGTCCATCAGGCCGACCTTGTCCGCGAAATCAAGCACCATTTTCTGAATGCCTTCCGATGGGAAAGGCAGGGTGCGGAATCTCAGTTCCGCATCGGCGGCGCGTCCTTCGGGAAGGTAGATCGTGGCGCGCGTGCCCACAAAGCCCGACCCCTGGTGTTCCAGCGTGGCTTCAATGCGCAGTTTCGATTTTGGCTCGACGAAATGGCGCAGCTTGGCCTGACGCACGGCGGCCAGAAACGGCATTTCCTTAAACCCGTTCAGCGCCAAGAGAAGATATCCCGATGACTGGGCCATGGTTTCGACCAGGAGAACGCCCGGCATGATGGGGAACCCAGGGAAGTGGCCTTCAAAAATGGTGGATTCCGCTGGAACCTCCGCAAAGGTCACGATGCGTTTGTTCTCCATGTCCAACTCGTCCACACCGGTGACAAGCTGAAAATATTCGAGATTCATGGAGCGCCGCAGACCGATGTTAGCTGGCGGATGCTTTTGCGGCGATCAGTTCATCGATCCGCATGCACAGGTTCTTCATGATGAAGTAATGGTCAGCGGGTGTCTTCCCCTCATTGACCTCCTGCGTCCAAGCCTCGATTGGCATTTTGATGCCGAACTTCTTGTCGATATCGAAGGTAACGTCCAAGAAATCTAGGCTATCAATGCCCAAATCGTTGATCACATGGGTGTCTTCCTTAATCTCCTCCAAATCGATGTTGCAAACATCGGAAATGACTTCGGAAACCGTCTCGAACGTGCTGCTCATACTTATTTCTAAACCTTCGGTCGCGTGCTGAAGCGAACGCGCAATGGAAAACGCCTTGGAATGTCTGTCGGGTGGTGCCGACACTGCTCTGCAGAGGGCCTGATTTGGCCGTCCCAAGAGCCGGAATGTAGGGGTAACCCTTTGAAATGGCAAGCGCGTGAGCCTGTTGGGGGTGCACGGGGTTGAATTTACCGTCGCGAGCGGCGATCCTATGAAGGATGAGTGACACAGATCCCATATTTTTTGGTCCGGCCTCAGAAAAACTCTCGAGCCGGACCGGACAAAATCGCCCGTCTTCCGCTACCGCTCCGGAGGTAGTGTCCTTTGACCGGCGTGAACTCAATGCCATCCTGTCCGTCTATGGACAAAAAGTCGCTGAGGGCGAATGGCGGGATTACGCCATGGATTTCGAGGCGCAATGCGCCACGTTTTCCGTATTCCGGCGGACGAGCGAAGTGCCCATCTACCGAATCGAAAAAAGGCCGAAGCTGCGCCGGCGCCAGGGGGCCTATGCGGTGATTGCGGCAACGGGCCTGATCCTCAAACGTGGCCACGATCTCAAGCAGGTACTGAAGGTCTTCGAGAAGAAGACTGCCCAGCTGCATCTGGTCGAATAGACGCCTACGCGACAGCCGTTACCGGATCATTCCCAAGCGCTTGATTCACGGCTTGTGTTAGCCGCTGCAGCACAGGCACGCCTGGGCGGGCGTTCGCCCGCTCCGTTAACAGGCGCGCTGCCTCCTGCCGCCGTTCCGTTTGCACCAGAACATCGATCCAGGTTTGAACGAAGACATCGCGCTGCGCATGACTGCCGCCAATGGCCTGTAGCCGGGGCATTACTTCCTTCATCAGCGGATAGGCGCGCTCATTGCGGTCTGCCGCATAATGCGCGATCGCCGTGGCCGCGGGTAGAGCCACATCCATCCAAACCGGACGCCAGAATTCGTCGCGCCGGTCGGCATGGCGTTTCATGGAGTCTAAGAAGGCGTCCACTTGGTCCTGCCACCCGGCCCGGGATAGGGCGAATACATAATGCAGGTCGTGGAAAGGCTGCACATGCTCCAATTCGCGCTCGGCGACTTTGGCGGCGATGGGGGTCCAACGGTCGCCCACATCCACACCACGCATCTCGAGGCGCCACAGCATGGAAATCGCGCCGATCTGTTCTTGCCCGAACTCCGGCCAGACGCCCCATAGGCGTTCGTCAAAAATCTTCAGCGCGGCGTCATAGTCCTCCGCATCCATGTGGAAAAGGGCCAGATGCCACCAATTGTGGCCGCGCATGAAGATGCTGCGGTCTTCCCAGGTTTCGCTGTGATCTTCGAGCCAGCTTATGCCTTCATCGACGCGGCCTTGGGTTTCCATCACATGGGCAACCGCATGGTGTGCCCAGGGTTCGGCCCGCTGCATCAGCACCGCTTTGCGGCCCGCGGCTTCCGCTTCTGTCAGCCTGTGACATTGCTCAAGCCCGAAGGCGTGCATGCCATGGGCCTGCGGCACATCGCTGTGGTGCGGCAGGATTGATTCGGCGATATCTAGCATGCCGTCGGCATCGCCGAGGTTGAAACTGAAGTACTGGCCCCATTTGGCGGCCACAAGGTCTTCCGGCCACTGCTTTGTCATGTAGCGGTGGAGCTGGAGCGTGCGTTTCGGGTTGTCATTCCACCAGGCATCCACGGCCTCGACGAAACAGCGTTCGCGTTCCGTTGTATCGCCGGCATATTGCTTTGCGCGGGCAAGATAAGGCTCGGCGGCGCGGTAGCCGCAGGCGGCTTCCAGCCCCATATGGGCGGCGGCGGCGTGAGCGTTCAAATAGGCACTGCCCGGCGCTTGGTCCGCTGCCTCGAAGATCTTCGGGATGCGGGTGCCATAGCCAAGCCAATCTTCGCCATACATGTCGAAAGCATCGATCGCATCGGCGCCGGCAGCAGTAATTATGTTTCCAAATCTGTCTTTACGCATGCCCGAGATATAGGGGGAAAGCCTTACGGATAAACGACAAGCATTCTCAATTCCTGATGAACAGCAAGTGAACTATCCGTGAGGCCCAAATGCCGACGCAGAACGAAGAAACCCTCCGGCGCTGCCGGAGGGTTTCAAAGAAACGTCGTTCAATTCTTGCTGAGGTGCTACTCGCGATTGCCCAGCAGGTTCAACAACATGAGGAACATGTTGATGAAGTTCAGATAGAGGCTGAGCGCGCCCATGATGGACACTTTCGCCATCATTTCGCTGTGGCCCGCCACTTCGAAATAGGTGTTTTTGAGCCGCTGCGTGTCCCAAGCCGTCAGGCCGGCGAAGACCAGCACGCCAATCACTGATAATGCGAAGTCAAAGGCGGAAGACTGCAAGAAGATATTCACTACGAAGCCAATGATGATCCCGATCAAGCCCATAATCAGGAAGGATCCAATCGGCGAAAGATCACGCTTTGTGGTGTAGCCAAATAAGCTCAACCCGGCGAAGGCCGCCGCGGTGATGAAGAATATCCGGGCAATGCTGGAGCCCGTGTAGATAATGAAGATACTGGCAAGCGAAAGCCCCATTACGGCGGCGAATGTCCAGAACAGCGCCTGCAAGCCTGTGGCACTTAAGCGGTTCATGCCGAAGCTCATCACCAGGATGAAAGCGAGCGGTGCCAACATCACGACCCATTGCAGGGGCGTGCCGTAAATTGCGTTCAACAGCACAGGCGATTGGGCGGTAAAGAATGCAACCAATCCCGTCAGTGCGACGCCGAGCGCCATATAATTGTAGATCCCAAGCATGTAGCTGCGGAGACCTTGATCGACCGCGACTCCACCGATATCCGCGCGGGAGCGGGCAAGACGATCATCAAATTCAGCCATGAGAAAAGACCCTTTTTCAACTGGTCGGAAACTATCGTTCCGAATATTGGCGCAAAACTCCCCAAATTCAAGCAAAATCGGGATAGGATCCGCCTAACAAAACCTTGAAACTTTTAAGGTTTTACTCATTCCGAGCGCAATATGGGGGTGGCTTTCTGGCTCAACACCTGCCACGTGCTCGACAATCCTAGAACAATCGTTAAAAGAGTGGCGCCCAAGGCCGTTGCTACCATAAGGCCCGGCAGGAAGGTCCAAGTGCCCTCCATCACTTGGGTGATGACCAAATAGGCAGCCAACGTCCCGATAGCGCCGGCAACCACGGCTGTGGTCAGTCCTAGGATCGCGTATTCCATCACATAGGATTCCAAGATCCGCCCCCGGGTCGCGCCCAATACCTTCAACACCACCGCATCATAGACCCGGTGGCGGTGCCCGGCGGCCATGGCCCCAGCCAAGACCAGCACCCCGGCGAGCAGTGTAATCAGGCTGGTGCCCCGCACCGCTAGAACGAGGTTCTGGAGAATGCCGTTAATGGCTTCAATGGCCTCGCGGATGCTGACAACCGTGATGTTGGAAAAGGCGTCAGTGACTTTGCGCTGAAGCGATTCTTCTTTTTCGGGGCTGGCCGTGGCGGTTGCGAGAAAGGTGTGGGGCGCGCCGGCAAAGGCACCCGGCGAGAAGATAATCGTGAAATTGATACCTGCCGTGGAAAAGTCGATGTCCCGCAGATTGGCGATCGTCCCCATAATGTCCCGGCCCAGAATGCGCACGGTCATAGTATCGCCAATGGCCAATCCCATTCCTTCGGCCAGGTCGCGCGCGAATGAAATCAGGGGCGGTCCTTGATAGTCGGCGGGCCACCAGTCGCCCGCGACAATTTCTGACCCCTCATTGGGCGGTTCGGCAGAGTAGCTCACGCCCCGGTCGCCGCGCAGGGCCCATCGGGCATCGGGGGCGACAGCTTCGGGATCAGCAGGTTTCCCGTTGAGCAGTTTGATCTGGCCGCGCAAGGCCGGCACTTTCTCGAACTGGGTCACCGTTTCGTGGGCTTGAACCATTTTTTCGAACGGGTCTGACTGATCGCGTTGAATGTCCACGAAGAAGAATGAGGGTGCCTTTTCTGGAATTTCGTTCGACACCTGCCGCTGGATATTGCCGTCGATCTGCGTGATGGTCACGAGCAGTGTGAGGCCAAGGCCCATGGAAAGAACAACGCTCACTGTCGGGGCGCCAGGCCGGTGCAGATTGGCAAGGGCCAGGCGCAGGCCCGGATGTGTCACCGGGGGCAACGTCTTGGACAGCCGCACGAGGCCCCACCCGGTTCCCATGAGCAGGCCGAATGTGGCGGCCGCGCCTACCACGAACCAGGCGGCGAATTCCGGATAGGCCGATGTGGCGACCGCTAATACGGTCAAAGCGACGAACGTCGTTCCAAGACCAAGACCATAAGGCAAACGCGGCCATCGGCGGGTGGGGGCCACAATGTCTCTGAAGAGGCCGGTGGCCGGAATCTCACGCGCACGGGCCAACGGCCAAATGGTGAAGGCCAAAGCGGCCAGAATGCCGAAGATCGCCGCAAGGATGAGCGGCGCCAAATATAGCTGTGTTCGGGCGGGTACCGGGAATAAATAGCCAAAGAAGCTATTGACCAAAAAGGGAACCACGGCGCCGATCAGCAATCCGAACAGGATTCCAATGACGGCGATCGCCAGCACTTGCAACAGATATGTGGTGAAGATCAGGCCGCCCGGTGCGCCCAGGCATTTGAACGTGGCGATGACTTTCCGCTTGGTGTCGAGATAGCTTTTGACGCCATTGCCAACGCCGACCCCGCCTACCACCAGCGAGGTGAGACCCACTAAGGTTAGAAACAGTGTTACCTGGACAACAAACCGGCGCACGCCAGGGGCACCGTTGGTACGGTCCTGAACGCGCCAGCCAGCGTCGGGCAGGGCGGTCTCCAGCTGGTCTTTCCAGAGCTTGAGGTCTTCGTCGGGCACGCCGTCCGGCGTTAGCAGCGTTCGATAATGGAAACGGATCAGGCTGCCCAATGTGAACAAACCCGTATCGTCAAGTGCCTCTCGGGCAATCATGAGGCGCGGGCCGATCGCCATGCCCCCGGCCATACGGTCCGGTTCATCATCGATGATTGCTCGGATGGTGATTTCCGCCTCGCCCAGTTTCAAGATATCCCCCACCTGAACGTTGAGCCGTGTCAGGAGATTGGGCTCCACCACGGCCCCCCACCGATCCTCCGTTTTGGCCAGGGCGTCAGCGAGCTGAATGTCCGGGGTCAAGGCCATTGCACCCTGCAGAGGATAGGCGTTATCGACGGCTTTTAGCTCCACGAGGGTGCGGGCTCCACTTTCCGCCGCCGCGCTGCGCGTCATTGCCCGCATTTCCGCAGCTTCCGAAACTGCTGCCGTATTCGCATCCAGCCAGGCGCGTTCTTCGTCTGTTGCGGCCCGGTGGGTGAGGCGGAGGTCGAGATCGCCCCCCAAGATAGAACGCCCTTCTTCCGCTAGGCCTTGCAGGAATGCTGCGCTCATGGAGCCAACCCCCGCGATCGCGGCAACGCCGAGAATGAGGCACGCCAGAAAAATTCGGAAACCTGCCAGTCCACCGCGCAGTTCCCGCCGGGCGAACCGGGCGGCTAAAAGAACGTGATCTACAGTCTGCTGCATAGAGGGCTAAGCGGCCTCGTCTTAGGTTGCTTTTCGAATTGACAAGATGGGCGCATGGGGTTGATCCAATAATCGAATAGGGCCCGGCCGCCCGCTGCCCCTCCCAAACCACCCGATAAGGATATGCCGGGGGTGGTTTGGGAGGGGCAGCGCGTACCCATGCGGTTTCACCATGGACGATGTGCGAAGCGCATTTGGCTGTTGATCAAAAACTGAACCGGTCGATTCATTAGTTAATGTGGTTCCAGGCTGGGTCAATATCTCCACCGTCTTTCACTTGGGTTCTGACCAAATATAAGTGTAGCCAATATTCGGAATTTTGGAAATAGACCAAATGTTTTGAGAGCTGCGGTGACGTTAGAACGTTGTTCTAGGTTCGGCTTAGCCCAGCGATAGCGACGTCCACCACCCGGCGGCAGGTTCGTTCAGACATAGGGTCCGGCCAATAGGTGTTTTCTAAGGCGACCGGTCCGTGCATCGCAGCCCAGAATTCGTGAGCCAACTCTGTGGGATCTCCCGGGCGAAAATGGTGCGTTACTTGTCCGCTTAGAATGATTTTTGTCACAATGTTCAAGGGGGCAGCCGACGGCGGCGGCCCGTCCTCAACCGTGTTGAGCCATTTTGCAGACGGACCGAACATGAGATCGAAAATATCGGGCAGGCTCAGGGCGAATTGCCGATAGGATAGGGCCACGGCGGCCAACCGGCTTGGCGGCCGTTCGGTGATAGAGTCTGCTTCATTCAGAGCGTCCGTTAGCCTTTGGAACGCGTCCGCATAGATGGCTGATACGATTCCCTGCATTCCACCAAAATGGCTGTAGATTACTTTTGTGGAAGCGCCGACCTCCTTGGCCAGACGTCGCGCCGACAGACCGTCCGGTCCATTTTCAAGCAGCAATTTTGTTGCTGCGTCTAGTATCGCTTGTTTGAGTTTTGCTTGCGCCGCTTCTCTCTCAGCCTTTAGGTCAAAGGTCACCGGATCCTACCTCTTCGATGCGGGGGTAATCGTATCTGAAGGTAACACTGTTGTTTTTATAAGAAAATCCCGACTTTCTCAACCAATCGAACGAGCGGTTTTCTGAAAATGCAGCGCTTTACATCCCCATGGGGTGAGATGGCTTTTTCAGTAATCTGCGAGACATCACATTCCTTCAATGTCTAGTAGACTAATTGTCTAGTATTTCTGGGCTGATCTCTTGTAACGCTAACTAAAAATAGACCGATTGATTGGTTTGGGTGGTGGGCTGATTTCAGCCTCAGCCCCAGATAGGGCGAGGCAATCGTATTTGACGGCGTTTGGATTTCCCATCCTTCGAGACGCTCGCATGGCTCGCCCTCAGGATGAGGAAATCCAGCATTTCACCTAAGCCCTCATCCTGAGGAACCGCCGTGAGGCGGTGTCTCGAAGGACGAGGGCGTCATATGCAATTCCCCTGCCCACAAGGGAGGTTAAGGAGGGGTGCCGGGAGGCAGTGCGGGGGTAAAAAAATTGGATGAACCCACGGTTTGCAGTGGCTGGCCAACGTTAGATTCTGGGGGCGTAAGAGCGCGATTAAACCTGCGAATGGGATTGCCCTACATTTTAGCCGGGTCCGGGTTAGAAGGTGCCTAGCGTGCAAGCGAAATCTTAAGTCTGAACCTTCATACTGGCCGCCTCTTCGGGTGTGGAGTGTTGGCTTATGCGTGTAGTCTGGGGCGCTATCGGCGCCGTCGTTCTGTCATTTTCCGTCATATTCGGACTTGTTTCGGCTTCATCTGCGAAGGATGTACGCGGTTTTCCGGGCGCAAAGGCCGTGATGCGGGCAGGTCCGTTTTCTGCCGTTTACGAGGGTCGCCAACGCGGCCTCTACCCGGATTGGAAACTGGACGGTATGCGCATCGTCGCATTGGGACCTTTGATGGTTCCGCAATCGCTGAAAGCGGGCGACGTTCTACATGCAGAAGAGCTCCGCATCCGCAAAAAAAGCATTCGCCTTACACAGCCGCTCAAGAACACGGCGAAAGATGTTGGCGAATGGAAGACTGGAACAGCGTTCGACCTTTATTTGAGAGGGCGCCAGGCGAGCTATTGCCGCCGGGACTATAAACGTAATGATTTCAATGTGCCTGCCGGATTCTACTGCGTTGCGGATACGGACCGTGACGGAAGGCTCGATTCCATGCGGTTCAAGGGCAACAGCTCTGCGGCCCCATTCGAGGATTTCGTCCCGACGGCTCCCATCTCTTTCGAAGAAGAAGCGCTGTCCGAGGAAATTGCCTGGAAACGTGTTCTAGTCGTTGAGGCGGTTGGCCGGGATAAGCTTGTCGTCACAGCGCCGATTATCGATTGGGTGGCTGTCCGGGAAGAGCTTCGGACATTTCCCAGCTTCTTGGAGCGCCTGCAAAAGGGGGAGGGCGACCGCATCACCGTTACTTTCGATAAAGGCAAAGCGAGCCTAGACTATGAAGGGGCGCGGTTCCTCTTTGAGAAAACCGGCCGGTCCGGCGTCATGGTGATCCGAACGTCCGATTTCGCGCCGTGGGCTGAGACTGTCCGGGGGCGCGGCGTAGCTCTAATTGAGACCCGGTTTCCGGTGAAACCAAACTAGAGCCGTTTTGGTTTTCTTGGAAACACAAAACGGCTCCAGATTCTTTGTTTTGCGCGTTTCCGGACGGTGAACCGCCAATACACGTTTTTGGCACTTCACCTGGAAACGCTATAGAGCGCGATCGGACGGTTAACTGCCTTTGGATTTTGGCAGTTAACCTGATCGCGCTCTGGCACTAGAACAGATGGACTCCCAGACTGGGACTACCGCTAATACTGGCCCCGACTTTCAGCTGCCGCTACGAGCATCCCGTCCCGAAAGCCCCGTTCATAGGGGGTCGCGTTCCCACCACGGCTCCCTGGATCGCCAGGACAGCCTCGATACCCCGGATAGCCGCGTCCTTCGGATTCATAGTAGGCCCGGTGCCCGTCCCTGTGGCCGTCACAATAACCCCCATATGCTGTGGCTTCGCCAGGTGCTAACAGAAGTAAGGGTACGAAGAGGACCGACGCCAACAAGAAGGCTTTTCCTAGAAAGGAAGAGCTCTTCACATTTGAAGTTGCAAACATATTACGTGCCTCCCTCAGTAAGAGGTGGGTATCATGGTAAACATGCAACCTTGAGTCAAATTGAACCGTGTCTTCGTTCAACTGGGCTATGCCTCATTTGCCAGGCGGCATAAGGGCACCCGGCAATCTTGCTACGTCAGGAGGCTCAATCCGGTGACATGATCGAGATAGATCACGGCATCCCGGAGATCGAAGAAGAACGAAAACAGGATGACAAGTGTCGCTGCCCCCGACCAGGTGGCATAGGCCGACCGTTCGCCCAGAAAAGGCCGTCGGGTGAGCAGCATGTAAAGCCCCGGTGACCAGAAAATAAGGTGGATGATGGCAACCAGGCCCGACAACATCACGATGTCCGTATAGGCGCCCAGCCCCCGGCTGGTAAGAAGGCCCAAGACAACACCCCCGACGACCCAACGAGCTTCCACCCGATGCCAAACGAAAAGGACCCCAACCAGGAACGTTGCCATCATGATCCGCAACCAGGTCTGAACCCATTCCGGTGCGTTTGCGCGGCCTTCCGCGTTCCAGATTTGCAACGCTTGATGACCCGACGGATAGTCTTGCGCATAGGCAGTTGCCGCACTTAACCATATTAAGCAGTGTACAGATAAAAATACTGCATAGATATCCGAGCTCGCAGTTGAAGTTTTCATTGTCGTTCCGTATAAAGACTTTTGTCAGTTGTAATCAAGATCTGCTCATAATTGCTGGGCGCTTGACGGGACGCTTCCCGAATTCGACAGGGCGAACACTTTTTCTTGCTAGCAATCCAGAGTAGAGCAATGCAATTGATCGTGATGCTTCGTCGGCGGCTGCCTATTTAGAAGATTGCGTATAATTAGCCAAATGTTTCCGAAAGTTTCTGGCTTTAATTGTTCCTCAGACTGACTTTTTGTCACCTTATTTTCCCCGCTTTTCTTCACCATATTGCAGGAATTGCCGGACTAATGTGTATATCAGAACGTCCCCATCATTGCGATTTTCAATGAATTCTGACAAGATTCGGAAACGGGGCATTTCGTCATAAAAAAAGAGTTTCAATTTAACCGAGTATAGCGTAAACACGAGCCGATGAGCTTTGAGATGACAGATCCGACGATAGACCGCACGGTTGGAACGCATGGCACGCTTTTTCAATGCAGCTTGGATGGTGTTGAGATTTTTCAGGCGTACACGGAGGATGAGGTTGCAGAAAATGCCTACACAAGCCTGACATGGCTCGGGAAGGTAAACCTTAGCCATGTGGTAGAAGAATTCGGTATACTGATTAGCCTCTTTGAGGGGGATCGAAGCGGGGCGCCGGGGCTAATAAGACTGCTGGGTCTTGAGGGAGATGGCGGCTACGATATTTTAGGTACTGTCGCTGACCGGATTTTCGAAAAGATCACTGAACGTACAGACGTCCTTAAAATGGAATACTACCACGTCGATCATGGCGCGGACATAGAGAACATTAGACGACTTGTTTCTAATGGCTCTCTTTCGCCTGACTTTTTCTTATACGGAGCGATAGACGTAGATCATGAAGTGCATTTCGAAGAGCCTGAAGAGCTGGGTGTGTTTCTCAACATCAATACCCTTAAGCGCTACAAAGACAATCTTGGTCGCTATTTGAAGGCCACAACTAAAACGAATTCAGAGGGCTCCTCCATCCAGAACCTATTGGACGATCTGGTGGCGGTTTTTGCCGGTCCTTAGGTTGCGTGAAATCGTCAATCAAAAAAACGCAATTTATGATTTGGTGAGGTGAGAAAATACCGATGCGCAGACGCCTTGGACGCTACTCTGCAATCGAATCCATGATTATGGTGAATGGAAACGAGCAATATGTTGTTAGCCAGGGTGGACCGACTCCTGGACTGCTTCTGAAGTTCGAGAATTTGGGTATACCAACGGTGGACGCCAAGTTTCTTTGTATTTTACCAGATCAAAATGCGTTAAAGTTTGCTGCTTCCTCGCCATACACTGCACGGCCAGAAATACGATCTGTAGGCAGCCAAATGGCCGCTCTATCTAATTTAATACCATTATCTGTTGGCACTGGCGGAGCACCAACAGAGCGGGTATGTGTCGATGAGGTTGAAGTCATAGATCGTCGACCGAGCTATGCGCCGAGAAAACACTTGAACCTCGCCGAGACATTGTACCTTACTATCCAATAGGTGGTTTAATGACCACGGTGGAGCTGATTCTTGCACTGATTGGCCCGATCTTTGGGTTCGTACTGCAGTTCATTGATCGCATTCCAAACCAGCATACGCGTAGTCAATTTGATCGGGACGCTGTTGATTGCTTTTGCCTTGACCAGATAAGAGGTGAAGACCTTCAGAAAATGGCGCAAAGCTTTGCTATCTATTCATCCGTAATCCCGGCAGGTGTAGCGACCGGTATTTCGTTCTCAGTAATTTTTGTCTCCGAAAGCCTTGACGTTTTGTTCTTAATTCTAGGGCTGTGTTACTACTTTGCTTCTTATGGTCTCGCATACCGGATCATAACCAGCGCCAGCTTTTTGGCGGTGGCAGAGACGGGGTATTTTGTCCGCAACGACCCTGTTACCGGCAAGGCAAATTCTATAGCGAGTTTTTTCAATCCAACCCGGGCCAGAATGGCTTCAATCATCGTTTCGACGAACAGCTGTCTTACAATAGTTTTCATTTTGTTTGTCTATCTTCAGATTTTGTGAGCGGCCATCCGCCAATACGTTGATCTGTCTTGACAGATTAACGTCCACACCCTAGGTTCCGCGCACTTTCAGGTTAGGTGTGTCACGCATCCGCTTACGGCTCGAGAATGTTCGCATTGAGGGGGCCGGGGTCAACGTCCGTCAGCGAGGGTTCGCCCACGGACGCAAAAGGTGCATGGCAATTTTTGTTTGATTGAAGGCCTGGCCGCCCGGCTCCCCTTCCCAACCACCCCTAGGGTACCTTATCGGGTGGTTGGGAAGGGGGAGCGGGACGGCTAAGCAGGCAGGACGCTGAATGTTCGAGAGCTTAACAGATCGGCTTGGCGGCGTTTTCGACCGTCTCAAAAAACGCGGCGCGTTGAACGAGAAAGACGTCAACGAAGCTATGCGCGAAGTGCGTGTTGCACTGCTCGAAGCCGATGTCGCGCTGCCGGTGGTCAAATCCTTCATCGACAAGGTCAAAACCAAGGCCGTTGGGTCAGAAGTTCTGAAATCGGTGACGCCCGGCCAGCAGGTGGTCAAGATCGTCAATGATGAGCTGGTGGAAATGTTGGGGGCCGAACAGGCGTCTCTGAATATCGCCGCGGTGCCACCGGTCGTCATCATGATGGTCGGCTTACAAGGTTCCGGTAAAACGACCACGTCGGCCAAGATCGCAAAACGCATCACCGAAAAAGACAAAAAGAAAGTGATTATGGCGTCGCTCGACACGCGGCGCCCTGCTGCCCAAGAGCAATTGAAAGTGCTGGGCGAGCAGACAGGCATCGACACGCTGCCGATTATTGAAGGGCAGATGCCCACGGATATCGCCAATCGGGCGCTCAACGCCGCGAAGCTGTCCGGCTATGATGTGCTCATTCTCGATACGGCGGGCCGCCTTCATGTGGATGAAGCCTTGATGGCGGAAGTGGCGGCGGTGAGAGATTCCACAACCCCTCACGAAACGCTTTTGGTGGTCGACAGTTTGACCGGTCAGGACGCGGTCAATGTAGCCGAACAATTCGAAGGCCGGATCGGTCTGTCGGGCATCGTGCTCACCCGTATCGACGGCGACGGCCGGGGCGGTGCTGCGTTGTCCATGCGCGAGGTGACGGGCAAGCCGATTAAGCTTTTGGGCACAGGCGAAAAGCTCGATGCTTTGGAAGATTTCCATCCGGAACGCATTGCCGGCCGCATTCTAGGCATGGGCGATGTGGTGAGCTTGGTGGAAAAAGCCGCCGAGACCATCGACAAGGAAGACGCCGAGAAACTTGCCCGCAAGATGAAAAAGGGCACGTTCGACCTGGAAGACATGGCCGAACAGTTGCGCCAGGTTAGTAAGCTTGGCGGCATGCAAGGTGTGCTTTCCATGTTGCCGGGCATGGGCAAAATGAAGAACCAGCTCGACGATGCGAATTTGGATGGCAAGGTGCTGAAGCATCAGGAAGCCATCATCAGCTCCATGACGCCGAAAGAACGGCGTAATCCCAAACTTCTCAACGGCAGCCGCAAAAAGCGAATTGCGGCGGGCTCCGGCACCAGTGTTCAGGACGTCAACCGTCTCGTCAAAACCCATCGGCAAATGGCCGATATGATGAAGAAGATGGGCAAGATGGGAAAGAAAGGCATGATGCGCGGCGGGCTCGGAAGCCTGCTGGGCGGTGGTATGCCGGCTATGCCGCAAGGCGGTGGTTTGCCCGGTGGCGGACTGCCCGGCTTAGGCGGCGACGGACTGCCGCCGGGACTTGGCGGGCCTGGTGCGCCGGATCTACCGCCCGGGTTCCCTGGCGCGGGCAAGAAGAAATAACAGTTAGAATTTAGTTCGAACAGACAAGAGACGAAGACGAAAGAAGGCAAATTCAATGGCTCTTAAAATCAGACTGGCACGGGGCGGCACGAAGAAGCGCCCGTTCTACCGGATTGTGGTGGCTGACAGCCGCAGCCCGCGCGATGGCCGCTTTATCGAACGGTTGGGCGTTTACAATCCGCTGCTTCCGAAAGACAGCGAACAACGCGTGACCTTTGATGCAGACCGCATCAAGCATTGGCTTGGTCATGGTGCAAAGCCGACCGACCGGGTCGCGCGTTTCCTGGGCGATGCCAACATCCTGGAATTTAAGCCGAGCAACAATCCGCAAAAAGCAAAGCCGAAGGCGAAAGCGCAGGAACGGATGGAAGCGGCCCGCCTCGCTGCGGAAGAAGCAGCCCAAGCCGAAAGTGATGCGTCGGCAGCACCGGCTGAAGAAGCTCCGGCGGAAGGTGGAGACGCTGAAAATGCGGAGGCCGCCGAAAGCTGATCCCACACGCGTGTGTCTGGGCGCCATTGCCGGTGCTCACGGGGTGCGCGGTGCGGTGACCATCAAGCCCTTTACGCAAGACCCGGATGGGGTCGCGGCCTATGGGCCGGTGGAAACCGAAGATGGTTCTAGAGTTTTTGACGTGAAGTTGGTCGGGCATGCCAAAGCCGGCGTGACCGCCAAATTGGAAGGCATTGAGACACGGGAGCAGGCGCAAGCGCTCAAAGGAACGCGGCTTTATGTGCCGCGCGACCGGCTCCCGCAAGCAGAGGAGGACGAATTCTACATCGCCGATTTGATCGGGCTTCGGGCCGTGGATCAGGCGGGGACCGAACTGGGCCAAGTGGTGAATGTGGCGGATTTCGGCGCGGGCGACTTGATGGAAGTGGCGCTGACGGGGCCGGAGAGCGGCAAAAAAAGGCCGACGGTTTTTCTGCCCTTCACATTGGACGTGGTGCCCAAGGTCGATCTGAAGGCAGGCATTGTCACTGTGGTTCCCCCGGACGGCTTGCTGGAGACCGATGAATGACCAGCTGGTGTGCGCAGGTTCTAACGCTTTATCCGGACATGTTTCCGGGGCCGTTGGCCCACTCTTTGGCGGGCAAGGCACTTGAAGCCGGGATTTGGCAGATCGATGTGTTGGACATTCGCGGGCATGCGCGCGATAAACACCGCACCGTCGATGACACGCCCGCTGGTGGCGGGCCCGGCATGGTGATGAAGCCCGACGTGGTGGCAGCGGCCATTGATGCGGGACGCGAACGGCACGACCTTCCCTTGCTGGTGATGACACCGCGGGGGCGGCCGCTCACCCAAGAACGGGTGGCGGCGCTGGCCGAAGGCCCAGGGGTTGCCGTTTTGTGCGGCCGGTTCGAAGGCATCGATCAACGGGTGATCGAGGCGCGCGGCGGTGAGGAAGTAAGTGTGGGGGACATGGTGCTGTCCGGCGGAGAAATTGCCGGGATGGCACTGATCGATGCGGCGGTGCGGCTGCTGCCCGGTGTAATGGGCAAGGGCCAATCGGCGGACGAAGAGAGTTTTACGAACGGGATACTGGAATATCCCCATTATACGCGGCCCCAATCTTGGGAAGGCCATGACATTCCGCCGGTGCTTTTGTCCGGCCATCATGGTGAGATCGGGAAATGGCGGCGGCAGCAGGCGGAACAGGTAACGAAAGAGCGGCGTCCGGATCTCTGGGCCCGCTATGTGAAGAAGACAAACGATTGAGAAGAAAGAGGCCGGGTCATGAACTTGATTGAGCAGCTCGAAAAAGAACAGCAGCAGCAGCTGGAAGAAAAGAAGAATGTGCCGGATTTTGCCCCGGGCGATACGGTGCGGGTCAATGTGAAGGTGAAGGAAGGCAGCCGCGAGCGGATCCAGGCCTATGAAGGCGTGTGCATCAGCCGCTCGGGTGAGGGCCTGACGGAAAGCTTCACCGTGCGCAAGATTTCCTATGGCGAAGGCGTGGAACGGGTGTTCCCGATTTTCAGCCCGCTGGTGGATTCGATTGATCTTGTGCGCCGGGGCCGCGTGCGCCGCGCCAAGCTTTATTATCTGCGGTCGCGCCGCGGCAAGTCCGCCCGCATCGCCGAAAAGCAGGATTATCGCGGTAAGGACAAGGCGGCTGAAGCCGACGCCGCTGAAGGATAATTGTTAGTTTCCCACGCCTCCCCGCTCCCCCGGCCCAACCACCCGATAAGGGTACCCTAGGGGTGGTTGGGCCGGGGGAGCGGGGCGGTGTGGCCCATCCCGTTAGGGATTTAGAACCATGCCCAAGACGCTTTACGAAAAAATACTCGACGCCCATTTGGTGGACGAACAGGAAGACGGCACGTGCCTCGTCTATATCGATCTCCACCTGGTGCATGAAGTGACCAGCCCGCAGGCTTTTGAAGGCCTACGCATGGCGAACCGATCCGTGCGCCGCCCGCACAACACGATCGCGGTGCCGGATCACAACGTGCCCACCACGGACCGGTCCCAGGGCATCTCCGATCCGGAATCGAAGCTCCAGGTGGAAACGCTCGAAAAGAACGCGACCGATTTCGGCATCGATTATTTCCCCATGAGCGATATCCGCCAGGGCATCGTGCACATTGTCGGCCCGGAACAGGGCGCGACCCAGCCGGGCATGACGGTCGTCTGCGGCGACAGCCATACGGCCACTCATGGCGCGTTCGGTGCGCTGGCGTTCGGCATCGGCACGTCGGAAGTGGAACACGTGCTGGCAACCCAAACGCTCATCCATCAGCGTTCGAAGAATATGCGCGTGGCGGTCAATGGTGAATTGCCCGCGGGCGTTACGGCAAAGGACATGGTGCTGGCTATTATCGGGCGGATCGGCACGGCGGGCGGCACCGGCCATGTGATCGAATATACGGGCGATGCCATCCAGGCGCTTTCCATGGAGGGCCGCATGACGGTCTGCAACATGACCATCGAAGGCGGCGCGCGCGCAGGGCTGATCGCGCCGGACGAAAAGACGTTCGATTATGTGCAAGGGCGGCCCCGCGCGCCCAAGGGCGGTGCCTGGGAAATGGCGCTCAACTACTGGAAAACACTGTACACGGATGAAGGGGCTCACTTCGATACGGATATCGAACTGAATGCCGCCGATATCGTGCCGCAAGTCACCTGGGGCACCAGCCCGGAAGATGTGGTGCCCATCACCGGCCAAGTGCCGAACCCAAGCGATGCCGCTGATGAGGGCAAGGCTCGTGCGATCGAGCGGTCGCTCGACTATATGGGGCTTACCGCCGGCACGGCCATGAAGGACGTCGCGGTTGATAAGGTATTCATTGGTTCCTGCACCAATGGCCGCATCGAAGATTTGCGCGAAGTGGCGAAAATCGCCAAGGGACGCAAAGTGGCCAGCACGGTCAACGCGATGATTGTGCCGGGCTCGGGCCTCGTAAAAGCGCAGGCGGAAGAAGAGGGGCTCGACGAAATTTTCACCGAAGCGGGCTTTGAATGGCGCGAGCCGGGTTGCTCTATGTGCCTTGCCATGAACGCGGATAAGCTGGAGCCGGGCGAACGCTGCGCTTCCACGTCCAACCGCAATTTCGAAGGCCGCCAAGGCCGCGGCGGGCGCACGCACCTGGTCAGCCCCGCCATGGCGGCGGCGGCGGCCATCGAAGGCCGCCTCACCGACGTGCGCGATCTTCAGTAGAGAGACAAATCAAAAAGGGGTCAGAGCCCTTTTTGAAAACTGTCGAATGGATGTTTCGAAAAATACTGCAAAAAAGGGCTCTGACCCCTTCTTGATAAGGCGAAACGATGGATAAATTCAAAACCGTCAATGGCGTTGCCGCCCCGCTCAACATGATCAATATCGACACGGATATGATCATCCCGAAACAGTTCCTGAAGACCATAAAGCGCACGGGGCTGGGCAAGCACCTTTTCGATGAAATGCGCTTCACGCCCGACGGCAAAGAGATCGAGGATTTCGTCTTGAACAAACCGGCCTACCGCTCGGCGGAAATCCTGATCGCAGGCGACAATTTCGGCTGCGGCTCGTCGCGCGAACACGCGCCTTGGGCGCTCAAGGATTTCGGCATCAAGGTGGTCATCTCCACCAGCTTTGCCGACATCTTCTACAACAACTGTTTTAAGAACGGCATCCTGCCCATCGTGGTGGACCAGGCAACGCTGGACAAATTGTTCGACGATGCGGAACGCGGCGCCAACGCAACCATCACGGTTGATCTGGAAAGCCAGGAAATCAAAGGCCCCGACGGCGGCACGGTGACATTCGACATCGACCCCTTCCGGAAGCATTGCTTGCTGGAAGGCCTCGACGATATCGGCCAGACGCTGCAAAAGTCCGACAAGATCGACAGCTTCGAAGAGAAGATGAAGCTCAGCCAGCCTTGGCTGAATGCGGGTTGATCCAAAACCCCCTTTTGTCGCCCCAAACTTGGTTTGGGGCCCATAACCACAAACATCAAAGCCCGGGGGATATGGATCCCAGACAGTCCCTTCGGGCCTTCTGGGATGACAGCTGTGCTTATTGCGCATTTCTGACGGTGAATCGCCAATAGGTGAGGGGGGCGATTTGCGTTCTGCCGTGCCGCGGTTAAGCTCACCCACGTTCAAAAAAGCGGGATACACATGAGCAAGACACTGACATTTGACGACCAGGTGGTCGTGGTAACGGGTGCCGGCAATGGCATCGGCCGCGCCTATGCTCATGAATTTGCCAAACGCGGCGCCAAGGTGGTGGTCAACGATCTGGGCGGCTCGGTGGATGGCCAAGGCGCCAGCAGCGAGGCTGCCGACGCGGTGGTCGCGGAAATCACGCACGCCAACGGTCATGCCATTCCCAATTACGACTCCGTGGTGGACGGCGAAAAAATCATCCAAGCAGCGCTCGATACATGGGGCCGGGTGGATGTGCTGCTGAACAATGCGGGCATCGCCTATGCCACGCCGTTTGAAGAAATGACGCCGGAATTGTGGAAGCGCATGTTGGACGTGCACATCGACGGCACCTATGCCTGCACCCACGCGGTTTGGCGGCACATGCTGGATCAAGGCTATGGACGCTTGCTGTTTACGTCCTCGCCCTTTGGCCTTCATGCGCAAGCGAACTTTGCTCATTATTCAGCGGCGAAGGCGGCCATGCTGGGCCTGTCAAAAGCGCTGGCCTTGGAAGGCATGGAGAAAAACATTCATGCCAATGCGGTGGCGCCTTTTTCGGCAAGCCGCATGACCGGCCGCACCAATGATGAACAAGCGTCGAGCCCCTTTGGGCCGCGCTATCTCGCGCAATTGGCGGTCTGGTTGTGTCATGCGGACACTACCGAAACCGGCGGCGTGTTCGAAGTGGGCGGCGGCTATATCCATCGCGTGCGCAATGAATTCAGCCGCGGTCTCCATCTGCCGGACGCACAAAACACGGCGGAAAACATCGCCGCCGGTGTGGACGTGTTGAGCGACTTTAACGTGGATATCCACCCTGGCTTGGGGGATGCCTGGACCATCGGCCGCGAAGTGCAGGGGGACGACTGGACAAACGAGTTTTGAGGGTGCAGTCGGGCCTTAGAGGTTCTTCTAACTTGATGTAAAACAAGTCATCTAACTTGATGAACGATATCCAATGTAACTGTTCGTGTGGCTGCTGATAGGCCTTCGTTGTTATAAGCGTCGGCATCCAATCGTTTTTGACTTGAGCCGTTAGTTTCTAGTCAATTGGGTGCAAAAACGCTAGAAGTTGTCTTATTGACACTACAAGTGAAGAATTTGCCAACGTAGATCCTGTGTATTCTGTTTTGTATCCACAATCCACGCGGCCTCTGTTTCGAACTCCTTTAAGAATTCTATAGCGGGTAGATATTGGTAGTTTCCACTCAGTGGATCAATGAATTCAAAAATTGATTTCTGATATGACTGCAAGCTCTCTTCTAATTCGTCACCATAGATTCCAACGAGAAGACGCGCATGTGAGCTAATTCCGTCACCAACTATGATCCACAAAGGTCCATGTTTCTTTAGCATGGAGACGTAAGCTGAGAGTGTGTAACTGGCAGGGGGCTTTGCTTGCATTCCGGCCGCATTTACGAATGCGAGCTCTTTGCCTCCAGGCAGCCCCGTGTTTTTGATAAGATAATCAACATACTCTTTACCAAGAGATTTAACGGCGTCCGCTTCAGTCCATCTCTCGGAATTTTGCCAAGATCTCATCATTGCGAATACAGCAGCCCAACAGTTCATAGTTGAGCTTTGTTTAATGGGAGGGACGTCATATCGAACGAAGACTACCCGAGACTCGAGCTCTTTTCGTGTTTGCTTTCCAGCTTCAATTGAAGTTATGGGGCCGTTGCCACCTAGAACCTTCAAATCACGTTGCGAGCCACCTGTTGATGGTAGTCCAAAACCAACCAGCGCCAATACGGCGTCCTCTCTGATACCCCAAATAAGGTCATGGCCAACCAAGTTTGTGGTCGAGCCATCTTGTATTTCTATTTGTGCTCCGAGTTTTAGTGCCAGCTCCCGCTCTAGGTCAGACTTAATGTCGACACTAACATTTTCATGAAACTCTGCGAGATAGACGATGTCTGCTCTCAACGCTGACTTCACCATGGAAACTGGCGCGCCTCTTTTCGTTCTAAACGAAATGGCATTGCTGCAGGAAGCTGTGCGGCTTTTTATTCCCTCCAGAACGACACTATCGGGTAACTCCAGAAGTCTCACGTTTGTTAGTTTCAAGCTTAAGCTTTTTAGTGACTTTATTTCATTGTCGACATCGAATGGTTTTAAAAACTCAGCATCAGCAGAATATAGAGTACTCAATCTGCCCGTAAGCGTGGCATCGATAGAAGGTGACTCTGAGTAAGTTAAGCTGTTTGCTCCCAGTGCCTCTTCCGGTGGACAAATTATCCCCAATCGTAAAGGGTTTTTGTCTAACACTTCCACCCAGGTACCTGGCGGTACCAAACGAGAAGGCGGTTTGAACTCAATAAATCCATTTTCGGACAAAATACTCGCTATTTGAGACGCACCCTTTTTCGATTGGAAGTAAAAATGTGACCCAATTGGAAGCGCCGCCAAAGTGACGAGAAGTATCGCCGCTGCGAATATTTTCTGAGTTCGACTCACCTTTCGAAACCTCCAACGTTCGCTGAGAGAGCAAGAAATCCAAGGACTAATAATCAAGCAAAAATACAATCAATAGACACAGTGTATAAAAATGCTACCATTGAGGAAGTCTTGATGGCAAACCAAAAGCAAGGTGGAAATCGCTATGAGAACAAGATGGTTGTATTTCCTGACTATTTGTGTGGCTACGGTCTCTATTGGAGCAAAAGGGATCGGAGAGATTGATACGAAGAAAAATGAGTCGCCTTCCGGTTCTAATTACGTAGTCGCTGAATCAATTAATCAGTGCTATGATCGTTGTAAATTAGACGTTTGTAAGCAAAGCGACTACGAAAAACGTGAAAAATGCTTGAAGCAATGTTTTGCTCAATGCGAGTGGAACATTAAGTGAGGCGATATTATATATCGGTGACAGTCGACCCAATAGAACAACGCCAGTAGCTGTTGAACCCGATCAATGCCTATTTAATTCACTGTCATCGTAATATTTGCGGAAAGAATTCCTTGGCGTCATCGCGAGGAGCGTATGCGACGACGCGATCCAGAGCCGCTTGCTCGGAGCAATTTGCTCTGGATTGCCGCGCCGCCTAGCGGCGGCTCGCAATGACGGCTTTGTCTCATTCGGACTAATCTCTCTTTTCTCCCCGCTTGACGCAGCACTCAATCTGCGGCTGGATTGGTGCAACAAAAACACCAACACACTGGGAGAATGCGTCATGTCCAAACAGGTGCCCCTCGTTGATTATCTGGAATTGGGCGACAGCCCTCATCTGGTCGCTCATGAATGCACCAGTTGCGGGGCGCGGTTCTTCGACCGCCGCAATGCCTGCGCCAGCTGCTTCGGCACGGAATTCAAGAAGGCAGATGTGGCGACGGACGGCGAAGTGCGCGCCTTCACCATCGTGGCCCATGCGGCCAAGGGCATTCCGGTGCCGTTTGTGTCCGCCGTGGTGGATTGCGGTGGCACGTCGGTGCGCGCCAACATCATCAATACGGAACCTAATCCCGAACACGTGTCGCTGGGTATGAAAGTGCGCCTGGCCACGTATTCCATGGGTACGGACGGCGCGGGCACCGAAGCTGTCGGCTTTGGTTTTGAACCCGTCTGATCCACAAAAAGAAAACAGAGGAGAAACGACCATGAGTGCACGCGACGACATTTGGATCCTCGGCATTAACATGACCAAGTTCGGCAAACATCCGGACAAAGACGTTGTCGATCTGGGCGCGGAAGCCATACAAGCGGCGCTTAAAGATGCGGGCGTCGGCATGAAAGACATTGGCGTCATGGCCGCAGGCAATCTGCGCGGTGGTGGCGGCATTGCTCAGCGCCTGCAGAAACAGATCGGTCAAACCGGCATCCCCGCCTACAATGTGACCAATGCCTGCGCCACGGGGGCCACTGCGCTCCGTACCGTGATTATGGCGGTGAAGGCGGGCGAATGCGATATGGGTTTGGCTGTCGGTGTTGAGAAATTGGCGGGCGCGGGGCTCCTCAGCGGCAATACGGCCAAAGAGGGTGGCGATGAATGGCAGCCGTCAGGCCGTTACGGTGCCGTCGCCCCCATCGATGGGCGCATCGGCACAGAAACCATGCCCGGCGTGTTCGCGCAGATCGGTATGGAATACGGCCACAAATATGGCGGCACCAGCTTCGAACTGTTCGCCAAGATTAGCGAGAAGAACCACTTCCATTCCACGCTCAACCCGCTGGCCGCTTACACCAAAGCCATGCCCGCCGAACAGATTATGGGCGATGTGATGATCGCCTATCCCAATACGCGGCCCATGTGCTCGGCCAATTGCGATGGTGCCGCGGCGGCGGTCGTGGTGAGTGATAGCAAGCTCAAAACCCTGTCGCTGGAACAGCAACGGCGGGCGATCAAGGTTGCGGCGTCGGTGCTTACCACGGACCCCTATGAAGAAGCCTGCCAGGTACTGCCCAATGTCAATACGCTGACACGCAATGCGGCGAAGACTGCATATGAACAAGCGGGTGTGGGGCCGGAAGATTTGGACTTGGTGGAGCTGCATGATTGCTTCGCCACGGCAGAACTCGTCCATTACGACAATCTGATGCTCTGCGAGGAAGGCGGGGCCGCCGACTACTTCAATTCGGGCGCCACTTGGCGCGACGGTAAAACGCCGGTCAATGTGTCAGGCGGGTTGCAGTCCAAAGGTCACCCCATTTCCGCCACCGGCATCGCCAACATTTGGGAAGTGTGTCAGCATGTGCGCGGTGAATGCGGCGACCGTCAGATCGAAGGCGCCAAAGTGGGCCTCGCCCATGTGATCGGTCTTGGCTCCGCCTGCGGTGTGCATATTCTAGAAAAAAGCGGGCTTTAAAGCGTTTCCGGTCGAATTTTGATCATCGAAAAGCAGGACGTCATAGGCGCATGGGCCTAGATCACAATCGTTTTAGGTGGAATCATCCTAAAACGATGAGCGTGATCTAATTCAATATATTAGAGCGGGATCGGACGGAAAACCGCATACACATTTCCTGATCCCGCTCTAGTCTCCATAATGCCTATTTGGTGCCGAAATGTGTGTCGAGTTTGTCGAGTATCTTCAGCCCTTTCTTTGGATCACCGGCCCCAGCGCGCAATCGAAAACGAGTTTCCGTGTCGAACTCCGCCAACGCCTTTGTCGTGAATTCCTCAAAAAGCTTGTTCATACTCACACCGCGCCGCGCCGCGAGGGCTTTCAATCGTTCATGCTGATCGTCCGCCAATCGGATTGTTAACGTACTCATTGAGCTTTCCTTTCGGTGAGATACTCAGCTGCGGTCTGAACACTCAAATTAGGAAACAAAAGTTCCCCTTGGCTAACGTCTTTTTTGTTCCCCGTAATGATCGTCTGCGCACCGCCCGCAATGGCCAATTCTACCAAATGAATGCCTTGTCTTGAATCGCTCTATCTCCGCGCTTCGCTGAACTCGAAGCCTTCATAGTCTGACGCGGCGATGCTGTCGCAGACTATCCGATAGGTGCCGACGCCGCCCACATAGGCCATGAACATCTGGGTCTTGCCGGGCACATTGGCGCCCATGTACCAGGAATTGGCCTTGGGGAAGAGGGTGAGATGGGCTTGTAAATCCGTATGCGTTGCCCATTCATCCTCCGCCTCCACCGAAGGTTCGATGGTGGCCTGGTTCCGCTCGTCCATCCAGCGAATACAATCCGTAATCCAATCAACATGCTGTTCGATGGAAACCAGCATATTGCTCAGCACGGAGGGGCTGGACGGCCCGGTGATGGTGAAAAGGTTCGGAAAGCCCGCCACGCACAGGCCCAGATAGGTGCGCGGGCCCTCGGCCCATTTGTCTTTTAGGGACACCCCGTCCCGTCCGCGAATGTCGACGGCGGTCAAAGCGCCGGTCATGGCATCGAAGCCGGTGGCGAAAACGATTGCGTCGAATTCTTGCTCGCCGGCGGATGTTTTGATGCCTTTCTCAGTGATTTCGATGATGGGCGTTTTGTGCAGATCCACCAGTTCTACATGGTCTTTGTTGAAGGTCTCGTAATAATCCGTATCGAGACAAGGCCGCTTGGTGGCAAAAGGGTAAGACCGTGGCATCAGTGCTTCTGCCGTCTCCGGATCTTTCACGGTGTCCCGAATGCGCCCGTGAATGTAGCTGGAAATATTGTCGTTTACTTCCTGGTCGAGCTGGATATCGGTGAAAGTAGATTGCATGGCGATGAGAAGGCCCGAATCCCAGGCCGCATCATAGCGGCGCTTGCGTTCCGCCTCGTCCACCTGATGCCAAGAGTCTTGGGGGCGCGGCGGATCGACAATCGCCGCCGGGGTGTATCTTTGCTCCACGCGATAGGTGGCATAATTGGCCTTCATGTCGGCAATTTCTTTGTTGCCCAGTGGCCGGTTCTTCGCAGGCATGGAATAGGCCGGTGTGCGCTGGAAGATTGCAAGGTGCGACGCTTCATCGGCGATCAGCGGGATCGACTGAACGGCGGAAGATCCGGTGCCGATAACGGCCACTTTCTTCCCCGAAAAATCAACGCCTTCGTGAGGCCAGCGTCCGGTCACGTAAGTCGGCCCTTTGAAATTATCCGTGCCGGGAATATCCAATTCCTTCGGCACCGATAAACATCCCGTCGCCATGATGAAATGGCGGGCGGCCACAACTTCGCCGCTCTCGGTATAGATGAGCCAGCGTTGCTCGTCTTCGTCGAAAACCGCCCGCTCGACGCGCGTATCGAAGGTGATGTCCTTCTTGAGGTCGAAACGTTCCGCCACATGTTCCACATATTTCAAGATCTCGGGCTGGGTGGCATAGCGTTCCGACCACTGCCAATCCTGCTCAAGCTCGGGCGAAAAGGAATAAGAATAGGCCATGCTTTCAATGTCGCACCGGGCGCCGGGATAGCGGTTCCAGTACCAGGTGCCGCCAACACCGCTGCCGGCTTCGAAGACCCGTGTGGTCAGGCCCATCTCCCGCAGCTTGTGCAATTGGTAAAGGCCGGCAAAACCGGCGCCGACGATGACCGCATCGACGGCCGACGATTTCGCCAGATGCCGGTCGATATGTTCCCCCACATAGTCGATGGCTTTCGTTGCGCCCGGCAGAACATCGTGCATGGTGAAGAAACCATGCATCTGCCGGTCAAAGCGTTTTAGGGTAACCGGCACGTCTGCTTGTTTAAGCTTGTCGGCATAGGCCTCGCCTTCGTCGCGCAGCGGGTCATACTCTGCGGTGAGCACAAGGGCGGGTGCAACGCCGGAAAGGTCCTGGGCGCGCAAAGGCGATGCGCCCGGCTCCAGCCGGCTATCCGTATCCGGAGCATAATGATCCCAAAACCATTCCATGGAGGCTTTGGATAGGATCAATTGGTTTTCCGGCGCGTCATAGCTCGGCGTGTCCATCGCCCCGTCGGTCACCGGATAGACAAGGACCTGGAGGGAGATATCCGGGGCCCCTGCCTTGGCCGCACGTTGAGCGGTAACCGCTGCCAGATTGCCGCCCGCGCTGTCGCCCGCCACGATCAATGGCACGCGCGCGCCCGCAAGCTCTTCGATGTGAGCGTTTGCCCAGTGCAGTGCATCCCAGCAATCGTTTGGCGCGGTGGGGTAACGATGTTCCGGTGCCAAGCGGTAGCCCGCCAACACGACCACGGACTGGCAGCGTGCCGCCAGATGCCGTCCCACCGTTTCGTAATCGTTGATGTTGCCGATGACCCAGCCGCCGCCATGGTAGTAGACGATCACGGATTTGGGCCGGCCTTCCGGGACTAGGACGCGGCATTTGATGTGCGCGCCGTCGGATGTCGTAACGTCAACCAGCTCATTGCGCGCCATCTTTGGGCCTTCATGGCTGAGTTGGGCCATGCCCGTATACATGAGGCGTGCTTCGTCGATGCTGACTTCATTCAGCGGTGGCGCCCCGCTGGAAGCGGATTGGGCAAGAAAAGCGGTGCTCGCAATGTCCAAAGTCAATGGGTGATCTCCCTTAGAGTGCTTTTGTTTCCGGCAAGTCTAGTGGCACTGCTGAACCGGCTCAAGGTGAATGCCACGTTTCGCTCACCTGCCGTCTTTGTTAGACTTGCGCAAACAACCCAACAGGAGCGCGCGCCATGAAGATTGGTCTCATCCCCATCAATATTGGATTTCAATCGGTCGAACAGATTGTCGGCACCGCACAATTGGCGGAAAGCGTGGGCGTTGAATCCGTCTGGACGTTCGAACACGTGATCGTGCCGGAAGATTACGCCTCCAAATATCCCTACAATGAAAGCGGCAAGATGGGCGCCGAACCGGAGACGCCCTTTGTGGATCCGCTCATCGCGCTGAGCGCGGTGGCAACGGCTACGAAAACGCTGCGTCTTGGCACGGGCGTGAACATCGTGGCTCAGACCAATCCGCTGCTGTTGGCCAAACAAGCCGCGAGCCTGGACTTCGTGTCCGGCGGCCGTTTCATGCTGGGCGCGGGTATCGGCTGGCTGAAGGAAGAATTCCGCGCCATGGGCACGCCTTTTGAAAAACGCGGCGCGCGGTTCGACGATTACATCGCCGCCATGCGCAAAGTATGGTCCGGCGAAACCGTGGAACACCAAAGCGAATTCGTCGATTGGACTGGTTTCAAAAGCTACCCTCGGCCGATCCAAGACCCGTTCCCGGTCATCATGGGCGGCAACAAAGGCAAGATCTTCGAGCGTATTGCGACGTTGGGCAATGGCTGGTTCGCGCCAACGCCCGATGCAGCCGAACTGGCCCCGCAATTGGATCAACTCAAGGCCGCGTGCAAACAGGCGGACCGCAATTACGACGAATTGGAAATCACCGTGATGTGGCCGGGTGGCGGTTTGGACAGTCTCAAGCCGATGCAGGATCTGGGTGTCGCGCGGGCCGTGGTGCCGATCTTTGCGCTGGGGGCCGACCCGGTGGCGGGTATTCAGAAACTGGGCGAGGATGTGATCGCGAAACTGTAGGCCGCGCCTTTAAATTCGACGGCCCAGTTCCGCACCCGCGTGCATGGCATTCATGATGCTGTTGCGGCCCAGCACATCCCCGATCACATAATGGGGCCGGTTTTGTGCAGACAATGTTTCGGCAAGCTGGCGATTGGGCTCGTTGTAGCCGACGAGCACAACGATATCCGCGTCTAGCTGCCGTGACCGGTCCGTATACAGAACACCAATCTCGACGCTTTCGGCCGTGATGCTTCGAACATAGTGGCCGCCGATGAAGTCGAAGTCTTGACCGAACAGGCGCTCGCGGGCGGCGCCAGCGGTGACTGCCGGATAAGGCAGGCCGCCCCCCACCGCCTCAAAGCGCGAGACGAGCGTCGTCGAAACACCTGCTTTGAGCAGCACATCGCAGACCGAAATGGCTTCGAACGAACCCGTATCGTCATAGACCACGGCGCGGCCGGACATAGCGGGCATTCTGCCGCTGCCTAGAAGCTCCCACGAATTATGCACATGGGGCAGGTCAAAACCGGAAATCGCTTGGCCCGGCGTCGACAGTTGAAACCCGTCTGTCCGCGGCACGGTTCCTGTCGCGACCACCACGAGATCTGGGGCTTCCTGCGCGATGACGTCTTCATCGACCGGCACGTTCAAATGGACCGGTACTTGAAGCTGTTCCAGCTCGCCCTCAAGCCACGGAATGATGGTGCCCACATCGGCCCGATGGGGCGCGTTTGCCGCCAGCGCCACCTGGCCGCCCAGCTGTTTGGTGGCTTCGAACAAACGCACTTGGTGGCCGCGCAGGGCCGCATTGCGGGCGAATTCAAGGCCGGCGGGGCCACCGCCCGCCACCAAGATCTTTTTCGGTGCCGCTGTCCGGTCGTCCGGCTCGATGGCCATGCGGGATTCCTTTGATGCCGTATGGTTGACGGAACAGCTCATCACGCCGCGGCTCATCAACTGGCCGACGCAGCCCATATTCGTACCGATGCAGGGCCGGATGCGGTCTTCCCGGTTTTCACGTGCCTTCTTGACGAGTTCAGGGTCAGCAATCAGGGCACGGACCATGGACACCATGTCGGCAGAGCCGCTTTTCACGATATGGGCGGCGTGATCCATGGTCATGATGCGTCCTGTCACCATGACCGGGCTTTCGAGATCCGGCGCAATCTGTTCATTGGCCTGCATCTCCGTGCCCAGCGGATCGTCCGCCGGGGCGATCAGCTTATGGAAGCGCCAATAGGACCCCATATGGAGTGAGACGTAATCCACCAGAGGGTCGGCGGTGCGGGCGATGTGAGCAGCCTCTTTGGCGGTGATGCCGCCAGGAACATAATCCTCATTGGGCAGCCGGACGCCGACGATGAAATCGCTGCCGCTCACCGCTGTTCGAATGGCGGCGATCACCTCGGCGAGGAAGCGGAACCGGTTGTCGAAGGAACCGCCATAGTTGTCATCGCGTTTGTTGAGTGCCGGAGAGAGAAACTCGTGCAGCAAATATCCGCTGGAAGCATGAATGTCGATGCCGTCGAGCCCCGCATCCCGGCAGCGCACAGCGGCCGCGGCAAACGCCGCCACCACATCGTCAATCATCGTTTGGGTCATGGCGATCGGCACCACGCCCGCCATGGGGTTGGGGATGGCGCTGGCGGACCAGTGTTCCGGCATGCCCGCCACTTCGGCATATCCAGCGCCGGGGTGATAGGCTTGCAAGAGCATTTTCATGCCGGTCGGTTTGATCTGCTTGCTGAGCGCTTCCAGGAACGGCATGCAGCTGTCATCCCACATGCGCAGCCATCCCGGTGCGCTGGGGTGAATGCTGGTGGCTTCCAGCGTGGACATGCCGACGCCATTACGGCCGCGCATTTCGTGATAGGCAATCAAGGCATCGCCAATGAGGCCCGTGCTGTGAGGGGCGCGCACAATGCGATTGGGAATTGTCAGTGGGCCCACTTTCAGGGGCTCGAACAGAATGTCGTATTGACCCATTGCAACCTCCCAATTGCGAAGATGTATTTTTCTTTTTCTGGAAGGGTAGGCAGCAAAGTGACGGGCTGTCCAGCAATGGCCGTTATTTTGCAGAAGGCCGCGAAACCGGTGAAAAAAGCGCGCCGGGGTGACTTAACCCGGACGCGCAAATCCTTGGTTTGTTTATCGTATGGTGATGAGACTTTCTTGGGAGGCTTAGTTCTCCGCCTTATCGAAACTGTCCGGGTCGACGCCGATGTCCCGCATCCGGTCGCGCCAGCGTTTGTGAGCAAGCACCTGCATGTCTTCCACGGTGTCCATTTCATCCGTAATCTGAAGGCCGATTAGGGTTTCAAGCACATCTTCGAGGGTTACCAGACCCACCATCGAGCCGTATTCATCTATCACCAAGGCAATATGACTGCGCTCTTGGGTGAGCCGGTCGAAGCAGGCGGACGCGGACAAGATGTCCGGCAGGACCAGGAACTCCCGCTCGAAATCCGCAAGCGGACGATTGAATTCGTCCTTCGCTTGTGCCACCAAAAGGTCCGCCTTCAGCACATAACGGGTCACGTCGTCGATACCGTCGCGGTACAGCGGAACGCGGGAAAACGGATTCTTTTCATGCTGATCGAAGAAGTCTTTCACCTTCATGTCGGCGGAAACGGAAAACACCACCGACCGCGGCGTCATGATATCGCGTACGGACAATTGCTGCAGCGCCATGAGGTTCTTGACGATCTTAAGTTCTTTGTCCTCAAGCACGCCTTCGGTCGCACCGATTTCCGCCATGGCTTCCATCTCTTCGCGGCTGAAGGTAAAGCCGCTCACGCCGGACGGTGACAACAGCCGCGTGATCTGAACGGACATCCAAACAAAGGGCAACAGAAGGATCGTCAGGCCGTCGATCAAACGGCCGAATGTGGGCGCAAGTTGGGGCCAATAATTGGCACCGATGGTTTTTGGAATGATCTCCGAAAACACCAAAATCAGAAGCGTGAGGACCGCTGAAATCACACCGAGATATTCATTGCCGAACAAAAGGGCTGCCTGTGCCCCCACACCGGCCGCGCCCACCGTGTGTGCAATGGTGTTCGCCGTCAGGATTGCCGAAAGGGGACGGTCCAGATTGTCCCGCAGCTTTTGAAGTGTTTTGGCGCGGCTGTCGCCTTTTTGCTCCAGCGTCGCGATGTAAGACGGGCGGACGGACAGGAGCACGGCCTCTGAGATCGAACAAAAGAAGGAGACGCCGATCGCCAGCACCAGGAAGAATATGAGGAGGGTCATGTATCTTTCGCGTTTCTGATGAATTCCCTATCCCCTGGTAGAGCAATTCGCCCTCCATGTCGAAATTTTCGGGTCGGCTAGGCCGTCAGCGGACAGGGCTTGGGACATTCGCCCATTGGTTTGTTAGGGTCTCAGCAAAAGATCGATCACAAAAAAGGAAAAAAGAGGCGCTCCATGACCCAACTGTATCAAAAACCAGCCCACGAACTTGCGGCCCTCATCCGAAACCGCGATGTGTCGAGCCGCGAGGTGGTGCAGGCCCATCTGGACCGCATTGATCAGGTCAATGGCGCCGTCAATGCGGTGACGGTGGTGCTGCGGGACAGCGCCTTGGCGGCGGCGGACACAGCCGATGCATCGGAGCCTTGCGGCCCGTTTCACGGTGTCCCTTTCACGATCAAGGAGAACATCGATTTTCTGGGGCAGCCCACGGTGAACGGCGTGCCGGCCTTCGCGGAAGCCATGCCCACCCAAGACGCGCCGGTGGTTGCCCGCATGAAGGCGGCCGGTGCCATTCCCATCGGCCGGACGAACATGCCGGAAATGGGGCTCCGTTTGTCCACGGACAATCCCATTCGGGGGCGGACGCTCAATCCCTGGAACAATGAGCTGACCGCCGGTGGGTCAAGCGGTGGCGATGCCGTGGCGCTGGCCACGGGCATGACACCTTTGGGCCTCGGAAACGATATTGGCGGCTCTCTCCGCAACCCGGCTTATTGCAATGGCACAACCTCTCTGAAGCCTACCCAAGGGCGCATTCCGCATGCCCTCTCCATAGAGCCGCAAGATGCAGGCATGGCGGTTCAGGCGATGCTGGTGGAAGGCCCCATGGCGCGTTCTGTGGCGGATCTGAAAATAGCGCTCGGCGTATTGGCGGGTCGCGACCCGCGCGATCCGGTATCGGTTGATGTGCCGCTCCAAGGGCCAGCGCCTCACCACAAGAAAGCGGCATTGGTAACGGATATCCAGGGCGGGCCTATTCCAGCCGCCACCCTTGCGGAGATCGAGCGGGCGGGTGCTGCTCTCAAAGCCGCTGGATGGGATGTGGAGCACGCCCAGCCGCCGGAGCTCGCGCGTGTCAGCGAAATCTGGGGCTTTGTGCTGTCGGCCGATTTCACGGAACTGCTGCCTGTGCTTGAGATGATCTTGTCTGCCCCGTTGCATGCCATGGTGTCGAAACTCTGCGAAACCTATGCGCCCAGCAAATTGCCCAATCCGCATATTCATGCGGAACGGTCCCGACTCACCCGTTTGTGGTCTGAGTTTTTCGCGGCCTATCCGGTTGTGGTGGGCCCTACCTGGTGCTGTACGCCGTGGCCCGCCGATGCGGATCTGGACCCTGAAACGGGCCTGGAAACGCTTACGGACACGGTGCGCTTTATCACGCCGGGTAATGTTCTGGGGCTGCCGTCGGTGGCATTGCCCATGGGAACGGCGGACGGCCTGCCCACGGGCATTCAGATCTATTCGGATCTGTGGCGCGAAGATCTGTGCCTGGACGCTGCCGGTATCATAGAAGCGCAGGTGGAAACGCCCACGCCGATCGATCCGGTCTTGAAGGCTGTTTAACCGGCTACAAGCGGCGCGCTATCTTTGGCTGGGCGCCACATGGGCCCCACCGCCACAAGCAAAATGGGAATATTGAACAGCGCATTCGACGTGTTACCGGACGCGATCGAACCGCTGCTGTCCAGCAGGAACCAGGCAATCAGGCCCGTCAGGACGGCCTTCCGCACGCCTTCAGGGTCGGCGTCATGGACCTGTCCAGACAAGCGCCAAATCATGACGCCCCAGCCCAGAAGAAACCCACCCAACAGGGCAGACAAGAAACGGGTATCCGGGTCTGCATAGGTCTGCTGTCCGTCAACGGGCCAGCTGAGCAAGTCGATGGTGAGACGGGCCGGCTCCGTGGTGGCGTCCATGGTGCCCAAGAAACAGACCGGCCCGAACGATCCGATCACGATGGCGGTGATCTTGAGCCAGAATTTGTGAAACTCCTGAGTCATGGGGGCGCTCCCTGCTGGATGGATGATGGGCGATCTCATCCTAATGCAAGGTTGTAGCGTACGCTACAAAAATATGTAGCAGTCGCTACGGACCTCAAGGAGCGGGTTTATCGCGGCTTTGGAATCTTGTGTTCGCCGGGCAAGGTGCAAATCCGTTTCATGCGGGTGACGCTGCCATCCACATATTCCCAGACCAGCTCATCGCCGTCCAAATAGCGCCGCACCGCCAGCGGGCCCCAGCCGAAGGCATAGAAGTTCAACACGCCGTCTTCCCAGATCATGCTGGCAGAGGTGCGCGGACAATAGGGCTTGCCGCCAATCCGGAAACGCACACCGCCTTCTGTGTCGTTGGTGTTGAGAACGCCTGTGCTGTTGGGCCCGTAGTCGTGAATAATGCCACTGCTGGTGACCACGGTCCGGCTCCCGCATTGTTCAATACGTTCCACGTGGCCGACTTTGCCGGTTATGCCGATCCACAGACCTCGAATGTCATCGACGCCGTCGCCAAGGGGTTCCGTACACTCCGCCAATATGGGCAGCGGAAAATGTGTATAGGAACAGCCGGGTGTGTTTCCTTTGGGAATGTCTGCCGCCCGCTTCCTGCTGCCGTCGAGGACCGGCTTTTTGCAGTAATCGATCACGCTGCCATCCCCGGCAAGCGTCGCAGGGTCCGTCATTACTGGGGGCCGCGGCGAAAAGAAGGCGTACCAGAACAGGCCCGCAAAAATCGCGACGACGAGAAGGAACAAGGTTGTGAATGCGCGGACGGCGTATCTCATAGGTTTGAGAGATAACTATTGACACTTATAATGTCAATATATCGCAAAGGTGTTGGGCGGTCTCGCCTGTGCTGATCAGCCTGCCGTCGCTTTTCCCATTTTCGTGACGGTCACGGGCTCGGCCAGCCATTCTTCGTAAGCTCTAAACACTTTGGCGGTGTAGTCTTGCGCGTAGTGATTGTCTAAAGCTGCCTGGTTGACCCATTCCTCGAACAGGTACAAGCAGCCATCGTCTTGCCCGTCAAATAAGTCAAATGACAAACATCCTTCTTCCGCGCGGGTGGGGGACAGTATTCCCAGAATCGCTTGCCGGGCGTCGGTTAAATGTTCCGGTTTCGGATGAATGCGTGCAAATACGAAAAGTGACTGAGCCATTTCCCCTCGCAACGAGTGACCGCCAAGAAAATTCACCTTAGCACAAGCACGTCTCTTGCAGTATTGACAATCGGATATTTACTTCGTATATGAAATAAATATTTCACATGCGAAGTAAATAAGATGGCGCGACAACCCCGTATTTTTCATTTGATGAGTTTGGCTCATAGCGCCTTGTTCAGGGCGGCGGACAGACGGCTCAAATCAGAAGCGGGTATCACCGTCTCGCAACAAGGTGTCTTGTTCGTGCTGGCGCATCGGGATGGTCTTCCGATCACCGAAATCGCGGACATCTTGAACATGGGATATTCCAGCTTGACTGGATTGGTTGACCGTATGTCCGTCAAGAAGCTCGTCCGGCGGCACACGGATGCGTCAGATGGACGGGTGCAGAATGTTTTTATTGAACAAAAGGGACGCGACTTGCTCGACCGGACGCTTGCGGATGTGAAGCGCATCAACGGTGCGCTGCTTCAGCCATTTACGGCCTCCGAACAGCAGGTGATTGCACGTTTCCTAAATCATGTGGCCAAGAACGCCGCCGATATCACCTTCGAGAAGAACTCGGTATCGCGTCGAAGCGAAAGGAAAGCATCATGACCAATCACATTGCGGTCGCGCGTGAGGGCAAAGTATTGACCATCACCATCAACCGGCCGGAACAAAAGAATGCGCTCAGCCATGCCATGTATGCAGCCATGGCGGACGCGCTGGAAAAGGCACAGACCGACGATCAGATCCGTTGTGTTGTCATCACCGGCGCGGGCGATGTGTTCACGGCCGGAAACGATATGGGAGATTTTGCGGCGGGAATGCCGGAAGGCACACCGCCGGTCGTCCGTTTCCTGTCCGCCCTTCGGGATGTCGAAAAGCCGGTCGTCGCCGCCGTCAACGGCCCGGCGGTTGGGGTTGGCCTTACCATGTTGCTCCACTGCGATCTGTCATTTGCAAGCGATACGGCAACTTTTGCGGCGCCATTCGCTAAATTGGGCTTGGTGCCGGAAGCGGCGTCCTCTCTTCTGATCCCTTCTTCTTTGGGGACGGCTTGGGCAAACGACATCTTGCTGGCGGGCCGAAAGTTAGAGGCGGAAGACGCGCTCAAGGCCGGCCTCATCTCACGCGTTTTCCCGGCGGACGAGCTACTAGCTGAAACCATGACGGTGGCGCACAATGTGGCCGCGCTTGCGCCAACGGCAATGAAAGAATCAAAGCGCCTCATTCGGGGGCGGCAAGAAGAGGTGAAGCAACAGATGCTCGCCGAGGCGGAGGTATTTGGGGCTCAGTTGCGGTCGCCCGAATTCGCCGAAGCTGCTGCCGCCTTCATGGAAAAGCGTGCGCCCGTGTTTGATTGAGTTGCTGAAGCGCGTTTTTAACGTACAGCAAACGCTCAAAACCTAATTGTGATTGCCCCGCGCACCTGTCGCGGTTCTACCGGGTGCAAGTGAATATCGGGAACGGGTGCGCCTTCGCCAGGCAGTTGTGATTCAAAGAAATAAGTAATGTCGGCATCTTCGGAGCCGAACAGATTCAACACATCCAGACTTAGCTGCGCCGGACCTAAATCGTAATAGAATCCCAGATTGACGATCGTGGTCGGTTCAGAAAAGACCGATGCGTCTTCCACCAAAGGGGCCTCACCAAAGCGCCGTACCCGGAGCGTTGCGGTGAATGGCTCGATCGGTTGCAAAGTAACGCCGCCGCCGAAGACATTTTCCACCGCTTGGGGAATGCGGTCGGCACCGGAGGGGGCGTTCTTGAAACGGGCATCCGTATAGGCGGCGGTGGCGTCTAAGGCGATCCAATCCGCAGGCCGCCAAAAGGCATTGAACTCGGCACCGAAACGGCGCGAGCCGTCATTGGGTTCCGTTGTGCCCGCATCGCCCACGAAAACAAGTTCGCTATCCACTGTGAGCCAGAACCCCACCAATGTCGCGGCAAATCCGTTCTTTTCGAGCCTGACGCCAAATTCAGCCCCCTCCGCGCGCACCAACACATCTACGGGATCGGCGGGTTGAAGCGTGATGGGGTCGATGGAGATCGCCGCACCACGTACATCGTTGGAATGAAACCCCTGTCCATAATTGGCATATAACTCGACATGGTCGGTGGCACGCCATGCCAGGCCCGCGGTCGGGGTGACAATGCCGTCTGAGCCGTCGCCGGAGTTCTGCGTCAACGAAGAAGTTACGTCATAAGTGAAAAAATCGCCGCGCAGGCCCGCCGACGCGCGCAGGCGGTTTGTTAGAGCCAACTCCATTTCGGCAAAGGCACCCACGGAAAACTCACTCACGTTATCGTCGCGCACCGTACTAAGTCGTGTGCGCCCGGCCGTATTGAACAGGCCAATGTTGAAAACATCATCGTAGCGGAGGTCGGTGCCCACGCGCACAGTCCCTGCCTTTCCGGCAAGAGCAAGCGGCTGGCTGTAGGCCAGCGTCCCGCCAAGCGTGAACCGTTCGTCGCGTTGTTCGAACTCGTCGCCATTGACAGGATCGTTGGCGAAATAGGTGAAATTAGAGAAGAGCGCGAAATCGTAATAGAGCGCATAGGCCGACAGCGACAGGTTTCCGATTGTGGTTTCCCCGCTGAGCGAAAGGCGCGTTGTTTCACCGCCAAGGTCGGGATCTATGAATCCAAGTCTTGGGATGAGGCCGCTTTCGATGGCGCGCAAGGGAACTTGATCCGTAGACGTCCAGCTTGAGTCATAGGCGCTGAAGGAGACGGACCAATCGGCACCGCCCTTGCGGCGCGAATATTTCGCGAAGGCGTTATATTTTTCGAGGTCTTCGTCCAAGTCGAACGGATTGTCATAGAACACGGTTTCGCCCGCCAGCAGCAGATCGCCGCCAGCCACCCCGAAGGATGCTGCGGCCAGCCCCCGCCGGTAGCCGTTTTCCCCGAACGCGGCTTGGCCAATGGCGTGGGGCAGTGTGTCATAGGTCTTGAAAGCAGCGGTACCGGCGGCGGTAAAATCTCCAACATCGGCGTAGTAGGGGCCCTTTCGAAATTCGAGCCGTTCGGTCAGTTCGGGGATGATGAAATTGAGGTCCAAATACCCTTGACCGTGCCCGTGGGTCCGAAAGTTGACGGGCACGCCGTCGAAGAAGGCCGCGAAGTCGGTGCCATGGTCCAGGTTGAAGCCGCGCAGAAAGTACTGGTTCGCCTTCCCTGTGCCCGAATGCTGCGTGGCAATTAGTCCGGGGATGACTTCCAGTAACTCGCCCACGCGTGACAGTGGCCGCCGCTCAAAATCTGAGTAGCCGACCAAGCCCTCAGACCCGGCACGAGCGCGGCCTATCTGTTCGATTGCGCGGCCGAAGACCATAATCTCGTCGACGTCTTTGGAGGCCGGTTCCCCGGCGGCCGGGGTATTCATAATCACCGTCAATGCAAGAGCGAGTGTCGCTCCCCGAAATTGAAACTCCCCCGGCACGATCCCCCCACTTTTTGTTTGGCGTCCAAAAACCATCTATAGGGGGAGAGCACCACTCGTTACAAGGGTTGGATTTGATAGATTCACGCCCTTGGATTGAGCGGGAATGGGCTGGCGGGGTGATCAAATATCTGGGTAAAAAAAAGAGGCGGCCCAATAAGACCGCCTCTTGAGGATTAATTTATGACCAGTTTTCGTAATTAGAACTGGTTCATGGTGTTGTCTTCGCCGCTGGCTTTCAGCGCTTGATCACCGGAGAAATATTCCTTGTGATCGTCACCAATGTTGGAGCCTGCCAGATCCTGGTGCTTGACCGATGCCTGGTCGCGGCGGATTTCCTGACGCTGAACGTCGCGGACATAAGCCAGCATGCCCAGATCACCGAAGTAGCCCTCGGACAGAATATCCGTACCAAGAGCGGTTTCGTGATAGGTTGGCAGGGTGATTAGGTGGTGGAAGATGCCGGCCTCGCGGGATGCATCCTTCTGGAAGCTTTGGACCAGCTGGTCGGCAGCATTCGCCAATTCCGACCCGTCGAATTCAGCCGCCATAAGGCCTTTCGGCGTGGTGGCCGGATCCGGGTAAGCGGAAACGTCTTTGCCCGCTTCTTTCCATTCGGCATAAACCTGTTCGCGGAACGACAGGGTCCAGTTGAAGCTTGGGGAGTTGTTGTACACAAGCTTGGCTTCAGGGCGCGTCTTGCGGATCTCGTTCACCATGCCCGCGATCTGCGCAACGTTCGGCTTTTCGGTTTCGATCCACAGAAGGTCGGCGCCATTTTCCAAGCTGGTGACACAGTCCAGAACCACCCGGTCGAAGCCAGTGTCTTTCTTGAACGCATAAAGACCGTTTGGAAGGCGTGTTGGCACGTGCGTTTCACCATCGCGTTGGATGAGCACATCGCCTTCTCTTGGCGTGCCCATTTGAGACAGCGGTGTGGTTTCCACAAAGTCCGTGTATTTGGCGGCCAAATCGCCCGCTTTGTGAGACACAGGGATCTTCTGGGTAAGACCAGCACCCAAGCTGTCCGTGCGGGCAACGATGATGCCGTTGTCGACACCCAGTTCCATGAATGCGTACCGCACGGCGTTGATCTTCGAAACGAAGTCTTCGTGGGGGACAGTCACTTTACCGTCCTGGTGGCCGCACTGTTTTGCGTCCGACACCTGGTTCTCGATTTGGATCGCGCACGCGCCCGCTTCGATCATTTTCTTCGCCAGCAAGTAGGTAGCTTCTTCGTTACCGAAACCGGCGTCGATGTCCGCGATGATCGGCACTACATGGGTTTCGAAATTGTCGATCTTCGCAAGAACCGCATCCACGTCGCCGCCATTGGCGCGGGCTTCGTCCAGCTCGACAAAGACGTGGCGCAGCTCGCGGGCGTCCGCTTGCTTCAAGAAGGTGTAGATTTCTTCAATCAGCGCAGGCACGGATGTTTTCTCGTGCATGGACTGATCCGGCAGCGGACCAAATTCGGAGCGCAGGGCCGCAACCATCCAGCCGGACAGATAAACGTAGGACTTGTTCGTCGTTTTTTGATGACGCTTCACGGCCATAATCATTTGCTGGGCCGTAAAGCCGTGCCAGCAGCCCAAAGACTGGGTGTAGTTGGAACTGTCGGCATCGTATTCCGCCATGTCACGGCGCATGATGTCGGCCGTGTATTTGGCAATGTCCAGGCCGGTCTTGAACCGGTTCTGCGCGCGCATGCGCACGACAAATTCAGGGTTAATCTGGTTCCATTCATCGCGCTTCTTGAGTTCCGCGCGAACGGCATCGATCTCTTTCAGATACGCTGACATCATTCACCTCACCAATTTGGGCACGACAGAATAAGAATACGGAATGAGTGAGACGCTGGTGGCGCCGCAGGATACCTATTCAATCGCGCGAGTAAAAAACAAGCTGGGGCCTGATCATGATTGTTCAGCAATGATCACGCCCCAGGAAATTTCGCCGCCAAATACCATCCGCAAATTGATTAACACAATGGAATATTTGGAAACATATACATTCCGATTTGGAATGTATTGGGCGAGCTAATTTCCTGAAATTTTGTGCCGCCGCATGAATTCCCAAGCGAGTGCCGCTCCATCCGCATCGCGGCACCGGTTTCCGAGGACCCGGTCGGCCATCCATCCCATGGATTTCGCGTTTTGGGCCGGAATTGTGTGGCCGCCGCCGTCCATCTTGATGAACAAAACCTCTTGTCCGCCCTCGGTGGCCGGATAACGGGTTTCGATCAGCCGGCAGCCGTCATCGGGGGCCGTATCAGGCAGGGACCTTGTGGTTGCGGCCTCCCGGTCGGCACGGTTCACGTTAATCCAGTAGTCGACTGTTGCGGCCGTAGACCGGGTTTCGCCCCGGCGGCCGCCCGCCACGGGTCCGCCGTCATATAAGATCAACTTATCTTCCGTACCATTAATGATCATCACCGGCGTCGGGCGGGGCGCCCGGGCGATGTCCCCTTTTGGCAAGTTCGCGATGAAGGCAACCCCGGCGGCGAACAGATCCGGTCTTTCGATCAACAGCCGGAAGGTCATCATCCCGCCGTTAGACGCGCCGGTCACGTAAATCTGCGTGGGGTCGAAAGTGACCGTGGTTGCCAGTGTCTCAATCAGTGTACTTATGAATTGCACATCATCCGAAGTGACGTTTCCCGCCGATCGGTTGCGCCGCAGGTCGTTCCACGCTTGCCGGTCGCTCTTCGTGTCCCCCGTCTTGGCATTGGTACCATTGGGAACGATGAGAAGGATATTGTGCCGTTCGGCAATGTCGATCCATTTTCGTATGCCGGCACGGTTGGGCGCGAACAGTTTACGCATGCTCTAGCCACCGCCATGCAACAGGACGATGGCCGGTCCGAATGTCTGTTGAGACCGCGTTTTATTGACGAGGTAATGGCGGACGGTTCCGTCGACCGTGATCGACTTCTCCACAAACCCCTCAGGTAACGGGGCCGCATGCCCTTGTCCGGCCGGTGCCATCAGGAACAGGATAGCGCCAATCATCGCCAACAAGTGTTGGATTACTGGGCGGTTTTGCCCGGTTTTCGGCCTCATTTGCCTGGCTCCCCTGATCGCGGTGGCCATGATAAGGTAACGCCGATAATCAAGAAAGTAGTGGGGAGAAAGTCTATGAGACGTATCTTGATTTTGTTGCTGCTGGTCATTGTCGCCGCAGCGATCATCATTCCATATGAATTCAAGCCGGGCCTGTATTTGGGGGGAACGGTGGAAGCCGCGCCCGAAGATTTCGGTTTTGTGAATGACCGGTCGAATTACGACAAGGTTCTGGTTCAAACCAACGGTATCGCGGGGCTGCCGCAAGTTCATGTTATTTGGGCCGTCGGCATTGATGACGCCATCTACGTTTTCGGCGAAGAAAATGGCAGATGGCGCAGCGCGGCCGTTGAAGCAGGCGCATTGCGCATGCGTGTGGGCGATGCGGTCTATGATCTCAATGTGGCCTTGATGACGGGCGCAAGCGAGGAACAGCTCATCGAGGTACACGAAACCTTCCGTACAAAATACAATCCGGACTACGACCGCATTGTCGGTGACGCGCTTGGGCGCGCCCCGGTGCCGGATGACATGCGCGTCGCGTTGCGTCTGACGGCGCAGTAGATTGGCGCCGCGCCACCCACTCCCCCTTCCCAACCACCCGGCCAGGGTACCTTAGGGGTGGTTGGGAAGGGGGAGTGGGCTGGCCGGGCCGATAAATTTAGTAGTTGCCTGTCGAAAATGTGCTGTGGCGTTCGTTATGCTTATGAACGCCGGTTTGCTGCGTTCTGATGCTTCAGAAGGGAGAACACCATGCAGTACATGTTTTTGATTTGTGATGAGGAAGCCAAACAACTCCAGCCGGGTGATCCGGCCTATGACGCGCTGATGGCCGACTATGCCGCCTTCAGCGAGATGGTGTCTAAAATGGGGATCATGCGCGGGGGCGAAAGGCTTCAATCCGTGAGCACCGCCACCTGCGTACAAGTGCGCGACGGCAAGACCATCACCACGGATGGGCCTTTCGCGGAAACCAAGGAGCAATTTGGCGGCTACTACTTGCTCGAATGCAAGGATTTGGACCAGGCCATAGAGCTTGCCGCTCAAATCCCAAACGCCAAAGACGGCACCATAGAAGTCCGGCCCTGTTTCAACATGGGTTAGTGTCCGGCGCGATGCCACATATTACGCCGGACCCATCGAAAGTTCTCGACAGGCTGTTGCGCGATGATCCCGGGCGGCTTTTGTCCGTGATCATTCGCGCGGTCGGAGATTTCGACTTGGCCGAAGAAGTCCTCCAGGAAGCGGCCGTGGCGGCTCTCAAAACATGGGCCGAAAAAGGCGTGCCGGAAAATCCGGCGGGCTGGCTTGTCACCACGGCGCGTAACCGGGCGATCGACCGGTATCGAAAAACAGTTCGTGAAAAGAACAAACTGTCGGAAGTTGCTTATCTGGCGGATCGGTACGAAGAACCGGTGGCGGCAACCGACACACCGGACATTCCGGACGAACGCTTGCGGCTTATCTTTACCTGCTGCCACCCAGCATTGGCGGAAGAGGCGCAGGTGGCGCTGACGTTGCGTACCTTGGGCGGTCTCACAACGCCGGAGATTGCCCATGCGTTTCTTGTTCCTGAACCGACCATGGCCCAGCGCCTTGTGCGGGCCAAGAACAAAATCAAGAAAGCGAAAATACCATTTGATATTCCGTCAGCGGATAAAATCAACGAGCGGTTGGGCGGTGTGTTGACTGTCCTCTATCTGATTTTCAATGAAGGGTATATCGCAGCAACGGGTAAGGATCTGATGCGGGCGTCTTTGTCGACCGAAGCCATTCGCTTGGCGCGCCTATTGAAGGCCCAACTGCCCGGCGATCCGGAAGTAAGTGGGTTGCTGGCGCTTATGCTGTTTCATGAAGCCCGGCGGCAAGCCCGGATCGGCGCCGATGGCGCGTTGCTTCTGCTGGACGAACAAGATCGCCATGTGTGGGACCGGCAGACGATTATCGAGGCAAATCGTCTGTTGGAACGAACGGTCAAGGCGCAAGCTTTGGGCCCGTTTCAAGTTCAGGCCGCCATTGCCGGCTTGCATGCCAATGCCCCATCAGCCGACGCGACGGACTGGCAGCGGATCTCTGATTGTTACGACTACCTGTTTCAATTGACGCCCACGCCCGTGATTGCATTGAACCGGGTTGCGGCCCATGCCATGGCGCGTGGGCCGGAGGCGGGGCTTGCTCTGCTCAATTCGGTTCAAGGGCTTGAGCAATATCACCTCTATCATTCCACGCGGGGCGATCTGTTGCGCCGGACTTTGCGTCTTTCCGAGGCGCAGGCGGCGTATGAGTCTGCCCTTGAATGCGTCACCAATGATATAGAGCGTGCTTTCCTCGAACGGCGCCTTGCGAGCGTGCGGCTGCAATTGTCAGAGAGCACAGGCGGATAGGCGGGGCGCTTGCGAACAGCTAATGTGATCGGCGAATGACGAGGGAGTATTCGCATGGTCACCGAAACCATCACTGAACCGTCGCGCCAGGTGCCGGTCATCCATTCTACAGACGTATTGGTGGTTGGCTCGGGCCCAGGGGGCTTATCGGCGGCACTGGCAGCGGCAAGGGCTGGTGCCGATGTGACGCTGGTGGAAAGGTTCGGCTGTTTCGGCGGCAATATCACCGCCGTCGGTGTCGAGGGGATGGCCTGGTACCGCCATGAAGACACGGTCGAAGCCAATGGCATCGGGCGGGAATTTGAAGACCGCGCCGCCGCCATGGGCGCGGCCGTGCCGGAGAGCCAATCTCAATCCCAAGAGCTTGATGCTGAGGGATTCAAACTTGTCGCCGATGTTCTGGTGCAAGAAGCCGGCATTGCGCCCATGCTTCATCGCGCCTTCGCGGCGCCCATTATGGATGGTGACACCATCACCGGCATCATCACGGAATCGAAAGCGGGACGCGAGGCGATCTTGGCAAAGCGCGTCATCGATGCCACGGGCGATGCGGATGTGGCCCACAGGGCGGGTGCGCCGACGGCCATGACACCACGTGAAAAGATGATGGGCGCATCGGTCATGTTTCACTTAGCGGGTGTCGACAAAAAGAAGTTCCTCGACGGCGTGAAAGCCGACCCGCAGACTTATCGGGATTGGGATGGCGGCGAAGCGTGGACCATCGAAACCTCCGGCAAAGAAGACGAGATGTTCTCGCCCTTTCTCAAAAAGCCGTTCGAGCGCGCCATGGAAGAAGGCATCATCCCGGCGGACATCACCACGATAGCTGGCACATGGGGGGCGATCCACGATACGGGCGAACTGACTTATATGAATCTCATCCATATGAATGGCTGTGATGGGACGAATCCGGACGATCTGACAACATTCGAAATTGAAGGGCGGTGGCAGGCCATGATGGCGATCGAGGCCATGCGGCGTCACACGCCCGGCTGCGAGGATGCGCGCTTGCGCAATTTTGGTATGACCATTGGCATACGGGACACACGTAAGATCGATGCGCTCTACAATATGTCGGAGGCGGATGTTCGCGAGCAGGGCCGATTTGACGATTCCATCGGTATCTTTCCCGAATTCATAGACGGCTATGGGGTTTTGATCTTGCCGACCACGGGCCGCTATTTCCAAGTGCCCTATCGCTCATTGCTGCCGAAGCAGGTCAAAAATCTGTTTGTGGCGGGCCGCGCCACCGGTGGCGACGGGATCAGCCATGCGGCCACGCGCAACATGGCGTGCTGTGCGGTCACCGGCCAAGGGGCAGGTATTGCTGCGGCCGTGTCTCTGAAATCAAACCGCGAGCCGGACCACATCAACATCGCGCTGGTTCAAAAAGAACTCAGCCGCCAGGGCGTCCGGTTTACGTGACGGGCGTCAGCTCCACGATGGGAATGTGGCGGTCGGTACGCTCTTTGTACAGAGCGAAGTCGGGATACATGTCAACCACCCGCTGCCAGATATCCGCGTAATGGTTGCCTTCGGGCACGGTTTCCGCGCGGGCCGCGGATTTCTTCGACCCCACCTGAATTTCCACGTCCGGCGTGGCGCTTAGGTTAAGGTACCAGGCCGGGTGCCGGTCCGATCCTGCATAAGACGCGACCACCGCGTAGCCCTGGTCCGTGTCCACATACATGACCGGCTGTGTGCGCTTCTGGCCTGATTTGCGTCCTTTAGTGGTGAGCAGCAGCATTTGCGTGGCGCCTGATTTGTGGCCGATGACGCCGCCTGTGAGCTGATAGGCGAAGATGTGCATCCGCACCATGAGCTGGAACATGCGTTCGGGCAGGCTGCCGTCATGTTTTGGTTTTGGGACCGATGCCATGGGTGTCTCCTTTTGTTTGTTGGCTCAGCCGGCCCACTCCCCCTCCCGAACCACCCCAAGGGTACACTCACGGGTGGTTGGGGAGGGGGAGTGGGCCGGCATTGTTGCAAATAATAGCCCCCTTTGACCGATGCATTCATTTTCTTTAAGACACCGGCTTCTTCTTATCTTTTGACGTCCAAGGAGTGCTGCCATGGCCAGCAATAGAAGTCTTTTGATCCTGCCCGGTGATGGGATCGGCCCGGAGGTGATGGGCCAGGTGCGCCGCGTGGTGGATTGGCTGGACACGGCAAATGGTGTTTCCTTCGATGTGGAGGAGGATTTGGTGGGTGGTGCCGCCATTGACGCCCATGGCGTGCCGTTGGCGGATGCCACGATGGATAAGGCGCTGAAAGTGGATGCGGTGCTTTTGGGTGCCGTCGGCGGGCCCAAATGGGACGATCTCGATTTCTCGATCAAGCCGGAACGGGGGCTATTGCGTCTGCGCAAGGAGATGGAGTTGTTCGCCAATCTGCGGCCAGCCATCTGTTTCAATGCGCTCACGGAAGCGTCCAGCCTGAAGCCGGAAATCGTCGGCGGCCTTAACATTATGATCGTCCGTGAGCTGACGGGCGGTGTCTATTTCGGCGAACCGCGCGGCATCGAAGACCTTCCCAACGGCGAACGCCGGGGCATTAATACACAAGTTTATGCAACGTCTGAGATCCGCCGGGTTGCGCGCGTCGCGTTCGATCTCGCGGGCAAGCGGGATGGCCGTGTCACGTCCGCCGAGAAGGCGAATGTGATGGAATCGGGCATTCTATGGCGGGAAGAAGTACAATGGGTACACGACAAAGAGTTCCCGACCATTCAGCTCGATCACATGTATGCGGACAATTGCGCCATGCAGTTGGTGCGCGCGCCGAAACAATTTGACGTGATCGTCACGGACAATCTGTTCGGCGATATTTTGTCCGATGCCGCTGCTATGCTGACTGGGTCGCTGGGCATGTTGCCGTCCGCCTCTTTGGGGGCGCCGGACGAAACCGGTAAGGCCAAAGCCATGTATGAGCCGGTCCATGGGTCGGCGCCGGACATTGCCGGTCAAGGGATCGCCAACCCGATCGCGACGATTTCCAGCTTCGCCATGGCCTTGCGCTATACCTACGATCTTGGCGCCGAAGCCGATCTGGTGGAGCAGGCCATCGAAAACGTGCTCGCCAGCGGAAAACGCACGGGCGACATCATGCAGGACGGTATGACGAAGATCTCCACGGAAGAGATGGGCGACGCCATTCTGGCGGAACTTGACAAAATCGCTGCTCAATGAGGCCTGATCCCCTCAAAGTCGAAACCAGGATTATCAATCGAGCTGGTGAATATGCACGCAGCGGCAAATACGAAGATTGGCCTGCAGTACAAGAGGCGCTCATGGAAGCCGGTTTCGAACCTGAAGATGTGCGAAAAGCACTGAATTCCGGATACTTGAGAAACATGCTGAACCGCAGTTGTCGCGATTCTCGAGAGGTAAATGACTAGCTTCGTGAATCCCACAAAGACTGCGGGTCTGATGTGACTTGACATACTTGCCGCAAAGTAATCTATGTCTCCGCCCTTATTCAGCTTTGTGTGAGAACACTCAATTCTTTCACCGCTCATTCCTGCGAAAGCAGGAATCTCGTATTCGATGGGAGATCCCGGTTCGCGGTGCCCGCGACCGGGATGAGCGGGAAAAAGGTAGAGGCTTACTTCCCCCGGTTAACGGGGCAAAATTGGAGTAGAGCAATGGGCTATAAAGTCGCCATTGTCGGTGCCACCGGAAATGTGGGCCGTGAAATGTTGAACATTCTGTCGGAACGGGAATTTCCCGCGGACGAAGTGGTGGCGCTCGCGTCCACGCGTTCCATCGGCAAAGAGGTGTCCTTCGGCGACCGAACGCTGAAATGCCAGGCGCTGGATCATTACGATTTCAGCGATACGGACATTGCTCTTATGTCGGCAGGCGGCTCCGTGTCGGGCGAGTGGTCGCCTAAAATCGGCGCCCAGGGCTGCGTTGTGATCGACAATTCATCTAAGTTTCGGATGGACCCGGACGTGCCTTTGGTGGTGCCCGAAGTGAACGCAACGGCCATCGAAGGCTTCGAAAAGAAGAACATCATTGCCAACCCTAATTGTTCCACTATGCAGATGATGGTGGCGCTGAAGCCCCTGCATGACCGGGCCAAGATCAAGCGGGTGGTGGTGTCTACTTATCAATCCGTGTCGGGCGCGGGCAACGAAGCCATGGACGAGCTGTTCAATCAAACCCGGTCGATTTTCGTGAACGATCCGATCGAGAAAGACAAATTCACAAAACAAATCGCGTTCAACGTGATCCCCCACATCGACACCTTCATGAAAGACGGATCCACCAAGGAAGAGTGGAAGATGGTGGTGGAAACGCAAAAGATTCTCGATCCGAAGATCGATGTGACCGCCACCTGCGTGCGCGTGCCGGTTTTTGTGGGGCACTCCGAAGCGATCAATCTGGAATTCGAAAATCCGATTACGGACGATGAAGCGCGGGATCTGCTGCGGGAATCGCCCGGCTGTTTGGTGGTGGATAAGCGGGAAGATGAAGGCTATGTGACGCCGGTGGAATGTGTCGGTGATTATGCCACATTCATCAGCCGGATTCGCACCGACCCGACAGTGGACAATGGCCTCAACATTTGGGTCGTGTCCGACAATCTGCGCAAAGGCGCCGCGCTGAATGCGGTTCAGATTGCGGAGATCCTGATCAACCGGCATCTGAAAAAGGCCGCTTAGCAAAAACGAGCCAAAGATCTCTGACCGGACCTTGTTCCCTTGAGGTCCGGTTAGGTCAACATCCCTTACGGAATATCAACACTTTTGGTTGAGATTCAGGCGCGCACAAGTTGTGCGTCTGATTGCGTATGCGGGGATTGCGTTTTGTCTGGGTTTGTTTCACTGGACGGCAGCTGGTTACTTGTCTGCACTCTTTTCGTGCTGATGATGCAAGCCGGGTTTGTCTGTCTGGAAACCGGAAATGTCCGGGCAAAGAACAGCGTTAATGTGGCGTTAAAAAATATCGCCGACTTCTGCCTCTCCAGCATCATATTTTGGATTTTCGGTTTCGGTCTTATGTTCGGGGCGACCTATTACGGTTTCTTCGGAACGTCGGGCTTCTTTTTCGAGATGTCCAACGTGGACATCCCAGGCGTGTCGCCTGCCAGCGCCGGGGCCTTCTTTTTCTTCCAGCTCGCTTTCTGTGCCACCGCCACCACAATCGTATCAGGCGCCGTGGCGGAACGGATGACCCTGCTGGGATATCTGGTAACGGCCGCCATTCTGTCCGGTTTCATCTATCCCGTGTTTGGCCACTGGGCCTGGGGCGGGCTGCCGTTGGGCAATGCGGATGGCTGGCTTGCGGGCATCGGGTTTGTGGATTTCGCCGGGTCGACCGTCGTTCATTCCGTAGGCGGATGGGTTGCATTGGCCGCTATCATGGTCATCGGCGCGCGTGCGGGCCGGTTCGACGAGAAGCGGCCCATCGAAGGCCATGATCTTTCCATCGCCGCCCTTGGCGTCATGTTCTTGTGGATCGGTTGGTTTGGCTTTAATGGCGGGTCGACACTGGCCTTCAACGACGCGGTTCCAGGTATTCTTGTGAATACTTTGTTGGCCGCCGCCGCGGGCGGTATGGCGGGGCTGATCGGCTCTTGGGGCTGCTGGGGCCGGCCAGCGGTTGGCCATACCATGAACGGCGTCTTGGCGGGACTTGTGGCCATTACGGCGGGCGCCCATGCGGTGGACACGGCCTCTGCCGTTCTGGTCGGGATCATCGGCGGGTTGGTGTGCATGGCGGCCGCAGAATTGCTCGAACGGCTCAAGATCGATGATGCGGTGGCGGCGGTGCCGGTTCACTTGGCGGCAGGTATTTGGGGCACATTGGCCGTTGCGATTTTTGGAGATCTGGAGATCCTCGGCACCGGCCTGTCGCGGTCCGCACAGTTGCTGGCGCAAGCCACGGGCATTGCCGTTGCAGGCGCCTATGCCTTTTCCATCGGCTACCTCACTTTGCGCGTCCTGGCGGCTTTCATGCCGTTGCGCGTCAGACCGCGCGCGGAACAGATAGGGCTTAACGTGGCGGAGCATGGATATTCTTCCGCGTTGATCGACCTGCTGGGGGAAATGCACCTGCAAGAACGTCAGGGTGATTTTTCCAGTTCCGTATTGGTCGAACCTCACACAGAGGCCGGGCTGTTCGCCGAACAATACAACAAGGTGCGTCAGCGGTTTAACGCGGAAGTGCGCAAACGCGAACAGACCGCGAATGCGCTTGAAGAAGCCAAGACGGAAGCTGAACTGGCGAACGCGACCAAATCCCAATTCCTGGCCAGCATGAGCCACGAGCTGCGCACGCCGCTCAACGCCATCATCGGGTTCTCGGATCTCATTCATAAAGAGACTTTCGGTCCCGTCGGAAACCCGCAGTACAAAGAATATATCGGCGATGTACTTGGGGCAGGCAAGCATCTGCTCGGGATCATCAACGACATTCTTGATCTGTCTAAGATCGAAGCCAACAAAATGGAACTCTATGACGAAGAGCTCTGTGTAGCGGACATTTTGGAAGAATGCTGCCGGGTTGTTTCGGCCAAGGCGAACGAAGAAAACATAAAGCTCCACTGTGCGCCGACCGAGCACTTACCGGCCTTGCGGGCCGATGCCCGCGTGCTGCGGCAGATTCTTCTGAACCTGCTCTCCAATGCGATCAAATTTACTGGCGCCGGCGGCGAGGTTCGATTGAGTGCGGAACTTGAAGCGGATGGGCGCATCGCCATTTCCGTGACGGATACGGGTATCGGCATCAGCCTAGACAATATCAAACGGGCCATGGCACCCTTCGGTCAAATTGCGGATGAAAAATCCCAGTACATTCCGGATGGCACCGGTTTGGGCCTGCCGCTGACTCGGGCACTTGTGGAACTTCACGACGGGACCTTCGTGATCAAGAGCAAGCCCGATGAAGGAACGACAGTGACGGCGCGCTTCCCCGAAACCCGTGTGCTGATCAAATCACAAGAGAAGGCTTTCTCGGTCGCTTAAATCGTCACTGGAGTGCAAGGCAGATCCGGCGCATCGATCAGCAGATCCTGATGGTCGATGAGAAGCAACTCATTACTGCCCGCCTGGGCGGATGCTTTGACAAGCGCAAATACCGAACTCACCGATTTCTGAAGGGCTTTGGCCGCATCCAGCCGGCACAAGCGGTGTCCAAGGAAGAGCGCAGAGGTCAAATCCCCGACGCCGTGCGGTGCACTGTCGATCCAATCCGACAGAACCATCCAAGCTTCGTCGGGTGTCACGGCTATGGTGGCGAGCTTGTCTTCATGGGGGATGGAGGTGCACACGGTGAGGGGGCGTTCGATCGACCGGGCTGCCGCCACGGCGGATGCCGCATCGGTGACGGTTTCCTCGCTCAGGGTTTCCAGCTCAAACAGGTTCGGCATCAGAATGTCTGACCGGGGCACCAGGCCCTTCGGCAGACTGTCGGCCACATCCAGGGGCACATAGACACCCGTATGCACATCCCCCAGCACCGGATCACAGCTGATAACAGCCTGGCTCGATTGTGTTTTCACCCGGTCAATCACGTCGGCCATAATCGTGATTTGATCGGCCGTGCGCGCATAGCCGGTCAAGACCGCATCGCATTGCGCCAAATGGGATTGCCGGTCCAGCGCCTCCACCAGCGCGGTCATCTTCTTGGCCGACACCGTATCGCCGCCAAAGTCTCCATGACCTGGATGGTTGGAATAAAGCACGGTGGGCACGCTCCACACTTCAAAGCCCAGGCGTTGCAGGGCAAAGCGCGCCACGCTGTTGCCCACATGGCCGTAAACCACCTCAGATTGGAGAGAAAGAATCCCGCGCATAAATGCCTTATCGTATTTATGATTTGACCCGAATCGCGCTGGCGAAACCGGCGCCACCTCGATAGTCTGGCCGCCGCTTCCCCATCAGCAGGAGATTTCTACCATGTCCGCTTCCATTCGTCCGCGCCGTTCTGTGCTCTACATGCCGGGGTCCAATGCCCGGGCCATGGAAAAAGCCAAAACGCTGAATGCGGATGCTTTGATCTTCGATTTGGAAGACGCGGTGGCACCTGAAGGCAAGGTGGAGGCCCGTGGCCAGGTTTGCGACATGGTCAAGGCGGGCGGCTATGGCCCGCGTGAGGTGATCATCCGGGTCAATGGCCTCGATACGGAATGGGGCCGTGATGACATTGCGGCGGCGGCCCAGGCCGGGGCCGATGGCTTGCTGGTGCCGAAGATCAACCGGGCGGAAGATGTGGAGGCGGCCAACAAGCTGATGGACGAAGCAGGGGCGCCCGCAGAGATGCGCTTGTGGATCATGATGGAAACACCGATTGCCATGTTGCGCGCTCAGGAGATTGCGGCGGCCGGCGGCCGGCTCGACTGCATGGTGATGGGCACGAACGATCTTGCGAAAGAGCTGAACGCCAGCCATACGGATGCCCGCACGCCCATGATCACCAGCCTGGCGCTGAGCATGCTGGCGGCGCGCGCTTACGACCTCACCATTCTGGATGGGGTGTATAATGACATTAAGAACGAAGAAGGTTTCAGCGCCATTTGCGATCAGGGCCGCGAACTGGGCTTTGACGGCAAAACGCTGATCCATCCAAGCCAGCTCGACAGATGCAATGCCATTTTCTCACCGCCCGCCGATGTGGTGGAAGAAGCCCGCGAGGTGATCGCGGCCTTCGCCTCACCGGAGGCGGCCGGCAAAGGCGTTCTGAAAGTGGGCGGCAAAATGGTGGAGCTTTTGCATCTGGAACAAGCCAAACAGACCGTCGCCATTGCCGATGCGATCGCGGCGCGTGGGGGCTAACTGGGGTGCATCGTCAAAAGGGTCTGACCCTTTTGAAATTAAGCCGGTTGTCTCTTTGGTGGTGGCCCGGCTTTCGTATAGCGCGTGCCGGGCGGATCGATGGCCCAATCGGGAGCATCGCCCCAATGGTCGCCGAAAACCAGTTCATGCATGGGGCGGCGGCGCACAGGTCCATGGCCGCCTTGCGGTTTGCCCAATGTCACCGTGCAGCCGATAAACACCTCTTCGGGAATATCCAGCAGTTTCTTGAGATCCGCTTCGACGGCGCCATGGAAGCCGGTGATCACGCCGCCATATCCGAGCGCCCGTGCGGCCAGCAAAAGGTTCTGCACGGCAGGATAAAGCGAGGCGCCTTCCATGGGCGTCGGTTCGCGGTAACGCACGAGGCAGGGCAGGATCAGCGCCGGTACATTTGCGAAATTGTCCACATAGGTTTGCATCACATTGGCCATGCGGGCCTTGGGGGAGTCGGCCTTCGCGCCGGACCCCTCATCATACTGATCGTTCTTGCGCTTAAAGCCCCACAGCTTCTGTGCGCCTTGCGCGATCAGTTCCTTGGCGGTTTTGGCGCGGTCGCTGTCGGTCAAAACCACAAATCGAAAAGGTTGGCGGTTCGACCCGCTGGGCCCGCGCGTGGCCGCGAACAGAATGTCCCGCAAAACAGGTTCCGGAATGGGCTCGTCCTTATAGCGCCGGATGGCGCGCGTGGAACACAAGCCTTCCAACAGTCCGATATCGGTATCGGCTAACCCTGTTTCCGCCAGATTGTGAATGTCGGCCATGGAAAATCCCTCAATTCGTAGGTGTTCGTTTTTTGCCGCAGCAAACTGTTTTGGGCGTATGCTATCGCCATCAGACTATGGCTCATAATCCGGCGAATAGGTGCGACCCATGGCAATATATGTTCTTCTTTCGAAACTGACACCAGAAGGCGCGCAGACTTTGCACAGCGATCCCGCGCGTACGGGTGAGGTAAACTCTGAAATTCGGGAATCCGGCTGCAAAGTGCTTCAGCAATTCGCCACTTTGGGCGAATACGATTTCGTTTCCATTGTCGAAGCGCCCGACAACAAAGCGATCGCTCATTTGTCCATTGATCTGGCCGCCAGGGGAACGGTGAGCATTTCCACCCTGCCGGCGATCAGTATCGGCGAACTGATGGAAGGGCTTCAGGACGGGCGCGATCTGGCGTGATGTGATCAGGCCGAAGTGATGCGGCGTGTGATCTCAAGCGCCTGTCGGTGTTTGTGACGGCGCGTGTAAACGAACCGGGCGAAGCGCGCGACGAACGGCGTTTGCCACCCGGCATCGATCTCGATGAGGTCGACCCACCGGGCTTTCCCGTCTTCCGGCCGAACCGAGAGATTGTGGTCCCAATTCTTGATGCCGTTGCCGCTTTCCCGGCTTTGCAGCAGTCGGTTTGCCTTGTCGAGTTTTTCCACAAACATTTTGTGGCCCGTCATTTTGATCAGCCCCCAGAAGGTTACATCGACAGTATAGGTTTTGCCTTCTTCCGCGACGGTGCCAGGGGCAAGGCCTTCATAAACGGCAAGGCTGGACATGGCGTCGAGCAATTCATCGAATTGCAGCGCGGCCGCAAAGACCTCGTCAGGGTCGGCATCGTAAAGGGCGGTTACTTCAACAAGGGCGGCCAATGGAAACCTTCCTTACAAATCGAGGTATAGCAGAGTTAGGACAGCCGTCTTGGACAAAGAATCTTACGTTCAGGTCTAGCGCACAGCTTGTGATACGCTTGAACATATACAATGCGATTCACAAAAGGGGAACGCCATGCCGGTTGTCACGATCTATGCTGGGATTCTTGGCCTTTGGTTGGTCATTTTGTCCGTACGCGTAATTGCATTACGCCGTGGTGGCAGTGTCAGCCTGGGCGACGGCGGGGATGAAAGGCTGCAACGACGAATTCGCGCACAAGGTAACTTGACCGAATATGCGCCGATCGGGTTGATCCTTCTGTTTGCGCTAGAAAGTGCGCAAGCGTCTAACCTGATTTTACATGCCTTGGGCACCACTTTGGTGGTGGCGCGCCTGTTACACGGTTGGGCCATGTCTTTTACCACTGGCAATTCTTTTGGGCGTTTCTGGGGCACGTTGCTGACATTCATTATGATTGGTGTGGCGTCGATCCTCTGCCTTCTGACGGTGGCGGGCGTTCCTATTGGACTTCCGGGCTAAGCTATTTGTCCGCGAAGAAACGAGTGTGGCGCATCCGGTATAAACGGCTTGGCGAACGGCAAAAAGTGTGATTCTCTCAGGCTCGCGTATTCTACCGTTGGTTCTCTCTATACGTGACCACCAGTTTAGCAACGCTTCTTTTTCGTGTGGCGAATTTTGTGGGCGGAATGACCAAGCAAACCATTTTTACGGTGATCGCACCGATCAAACCAGGGTTTCAGGACGATGTCCGCGATATGCTGGTCGGCACCGGCCATATAGGGCCGGAGCCGGCAGATGGAGTCTTCGGCTTTCAGAGTATTCGAGCGCTGCATTTCGCCAGCCTCTTTCTCTACGACGATCCGGACGATGGCTGGTCACTGGTTTTCGAAAGCAATATTGACGGTGAGATCGAGCCCTATCTTGACCGTATGATGATCATATCGGCGGATAAAGACGGCGGGCGGTTCTGGCTTGATCTGTTTTCTCACTGCGAGGGTTTCACAGAGAATACGCTAGACGCGTTGAAGGCATATATGTTGGACCGGGTTCATTTTCCGGCGGCCGCTTATGTCTCCGCACCGGGGCTCCCGCGCGACCAAGTCTTGCTGGATGCGGCCATCTATCGGGTTGTCGACCGCGTTCTGGGATCAGGAAAGAACGCTTATCAGCGAACCCATGTTGAGCAAGATGTGTTGGCGGCGCTTGATACTGACCCATCCACCGCAGGCTGCTGGTTCGAGGCGGATGATGCGCCCTACAATCCAACGAGCTTCCAGCGGGCGTTCCTAGGAATACGGTTTATTGCTGAGTTCATTGTGTTCGTCATCGTGTCATTGCTCAACCTTGTTCTCGAGCGCAATGCCCGTGAAGACCGGGAGCGCCCCGATCTCGCTTTGGTTCGGTCGCAAAAAGCTTATGAAGACTTTCTGCCTACAAACCATATGGTCAGTGTGGTTCATCTCCATCGCGGGACCCGGGTGCTCGCCAAATATTTGGGATTTGGATTGATCCAATTGTTGGCGAGAATCGTTTTCTACAAAGGTAAATTGGGCAATATCGACACGATCAAATTTGCGCACTGGGCTTTTACCAATGATCGCAGGCGTTTGCTGTTCGTGAGCAATTTTGGGGGAAGTTGGGACAGTTATCTCGATGACTTTACGCTGAAAGCCAACAATGGTTTGACGCTGGCGTGGGCCCACGGAGTGGGGTTTCCGAAGTCCTGGCTTATGTTATGGGGGGGCGCTGCAAAAGGGCCGGAATTCATCGATTGGGCGCGACGTTCGATGGTGCCAAGTTTGGTCTGGTACAACGCCTATCCAGGCATCAGCGCAGCCAACATTCAACGAAATCGCAAAGTTCGGGATGCGCTCATAAGGGCAAGAAAGCGCCCCGGTGCGATAAAATGGTTAGAGCTCTTATAGGATCGGGGCCCATGAGCGAACTTACTCAGCATCCAGATATTCAAGGCCTCCTATTTAGGTCTTACAAAGAGTTTCCGTTTTCGGCTTATGGTTTCTTTCAAGTCACCGACGTATCCGACTTTAAAGCATGGCTGCTGACCGCGATTGAGAACGATGTGTTTATTGCGGCGAGCAATGGCCGTCCTGTGCCGGAAAACCCTGGCCGTTTGAATATTGCGTTCACGGCGTCGGGCCTTCAAGGCCTGCTTGGTGACGGATGGTTGCCCGACACTTTCGAACCAAGTTTCGTGGAAGGCATGGTGCAAGATCACCGGAGCAGATTGCTCGGAGATGTTGAGGCGAACGATCCTGCCAATTGGCGATGGGGGGCTGGAGAAAGGGTCGACGGCATTCTTTTCGCCTTCGATGAAACGGGGGAAAAGGCCGAGCAGCTTTTGGTGCATCATCTGGCGCCAGGCAACGGGGCGGAGCGCAACACAACCATTTATGGGTTTCGCGACCCCAGTGGGGAAGAGGTCTTCGGATTTCGAGACGGTATTTCCCAGCCTGTGATCAAAGACACCAAGCGGCACCGCCAATTGCTGGAAGATCGCCCGAGAGAGGCGACGTTACATGAAGTGCCATCGGGTGAATTTGTGCTTGGCTATCCTGATGGGACAAATCGGTTGCCCCGGTCTCCGGCCACAAGTGCCGCGCGTGATGTGGACGGATTTCTGGAGCCTCATTGGGAATGGCCCGACCGGCGCGATTTTGGCATGAATGGCAGTTATCTTGTGTTCCGGCAATTGGCCCAAGACCGGAACGCGTTTTGGTCCTATCTCGAAAACGAAGCGCAGGGAGATGAAACATTCACCGCGCAAATGCTTGCGGAGAAGATGGTTGGTCGGCGGATGAATGGCGACGCCATGGAGCCAACTGTGCGCCAAGGTCCGTATGAGAACAATTTGTTTGATTTTACGGACGATGAAAAGGGACTGCATTGCCCGGTCGGCTCTCACATTCGCCGAAGCAACCCAAGATCAACCGGCTCGTCGACACCAGACGGATCACTTGCCGTCACACTTCGTCATCGAATTTTGCGGCGGGGCCGCCGCTACCGGGATGAAACGCACAACGAAGAAGGTTTGCAGTTCATCTGTTTCAACGCCTCGATTTCCCGGCAGTTTGAATTTCTGCAAGCCTCGTGGTGCAACAATCAATTCTTTCACGGATTACAGGGCGAGGTGGATCCGGTCATTGGCACCGTGCGTGCGGCGCGGCATGGCATGGCGGCAGTTGACCGGTACAGCATCCCTAACAGCCCCTATCGCCGCCTTTTGTCTGATATGCCCACATTCGTCACCGTCAAGGGCGGTGCTTACTTCTTTATGCCGGGCTTCAACGCGCTGCGCTGCCTGACGCAAGCAGACGACAGATTCTCCTGACGGACCGAATATGTTTCCCCTTCTATTGCGGTTTGTGGTGGGCCAATATCAAATTGTGGGGAGGCGTGACGGCGAAGACGTGTATCAATGACCTACGACGAATTTAATGCCTTTTGCGAGAAGCTGCCCGCCACATCTTATGTGGTCCAATGGGGTGGGTCCCATGTGTGGAAAGTGGGCGGCAAAGTATTTGCCATCGGCGGCTGGGCGGAGGATCAGCCGGCCTACACGTTCAAGACCAGTGATTTGTCTTTCGAAGTGCTGAAGGATCAGCCGGGATTGCGGCCCGCCCCTTACCTGGCGTCGCGGGGCATGAAGTGGATCCAGAATTACGACAAACCGGGTTTGGGAAAACGCGAACTCAAAGACTACATCAAGCAGTCCCATGCGATTGTGGCGGCGGGCCTGTCGAAAAAGAAACAGAAAGAGCTGGGTCTTCTGCCTGCTTAGCAGGCTTATGCGAATGCGTCGCATTTTTGATAATTTCTGGCGAAAAGTAGGACGATTCATCTCATTTGAGTTGATTTGACTAAGGCACTTTTGGTTTTAACTTAATTGCAAAAGTGCCCTAGACATTTGTTTTGGCGCGTTTCCGGACGGTGAACCGGACTCCACTTCACCTGGAAACGCGATAGGGCGCCTGGCCTTCTAGATTCGAAGAGGAGCAAAGAGGCTGCCATATCCGGAGATCTGGGCGCATCATCTTGAATTTTGCCTCAAATCAGCGCATGACAAGGCCACCGGTTTAGAACTGTTCTTTGTCCGGGTTTGAGATTTTCGACACTTTGGCCGCCGGGCGGACCTGCCGCGGCCGGATTTCATGGGGGTATTGAATGGCTGAGTCTAAAGCCAGCGGCGCGGGCGCCAATAATCGGCCGCGGTCGCCCCATTTGCAGGTGTACCGGTGGGAAATCACCATGTTCACCTCGATCGCGCACCGCGCCTCCGGTGTGGCGCTTTATGGCGGCACCATTGTTTTTGCCTGGTGGCTGATTGCGGCGGCATCCGGGCCGGAAGCCTACGCCCTTTTCCAGGATTTGGCGGGCGGCATTCTGGGCCGTCTTGTTCTGTTCGGCTTCACCCTGGCGCTCACCTATCACCTGCTGAACGGCGTGCGTCACCTCAATTGGGATGTGGGCAATGGCTTTGCCCCGGCGATAGCGACCATGACCGGTTGGGTGGTTGTATTGGGCGCCATCATAATCACCCTGATCATTTGGGCGGCCGCTTACGGCCTGTTGGGAGGTTAATTCATGAGCTTGAGAACACCTCTCGGGGAAGTGCGTGGCTTGGGCTCCGCCAAGGAAGGCGTTGCGCATTTTTGGCAGCAGCGCATGACGGCAGTGGCACTGGTGCCGCTGGTGATTTGGTTCTTGATTAACGTCATTGGATTGATCGGTGCGGATTACGCAACGGCAACGGCGGCGTTGGGCAGCCCGGTTGTCGCGATCCCAACCCTGCTGCTCATAGGTGCGGGCTTTTATCACATGAAGCTCGGTTTGCAGGTGGTGATCGAGGACTACATTTCCAGTGAAGGCTCGAAGATTGCGTTGCTGATGCTGAACAATTTCTTCGCCATCGCGATCGGATTGGCCTGCGTGTATGCGGTCCTGAAACTTAGCTTTGCCGGATGAGGAATTAAATGACAGCGTATGACATAGTCGACCACACATTCGACGTGGTGGTCGTGGGCGCCGGGGGCGCGGGCCTTCGTGCCACATTGGGGGCGGCGCAGGCGGGCCTCCGTACGGCAAATATTACAAAAGTTTTCCCGACACGCAGCCACACGGTGGCGGCTCAAGGCGGCATTTCAGCAGCCCTTGGCAACATGATGGAAGACGATTGGCGCTGGCACATGTACGATACCGTCAAAGGGTCGGATTGGCTGGGCGACCAGGATTCAATTGAATATCTGTGCCGCAACGCGCCGGAATCCGTGTACGAACTGGAACATTTCGGGGTGCCCTTCAGCCGCACGGAAGAAGGTAAGATTTATCAGCGCGCTTTTGGCGGCATGACGTCCAATTTCGGCGAAGGCATCGTGCAGCGCACCTGCGCCGCCGCCGATCGCACCGGCCATGCCATTCTGCATACGCTCTATGGCCAGAGCCTGCGCTACAATGCCGAATTCTACATCGAATATTTCGTCCTTGATCTGATCATGGAAGACGGTGAATGCCGTGGCGTGATGGCCTGGTGCTTGGACGATGGCTCCATCCACCGCTTCCGGGCAAAGCGCACGATCTTGGCGACCGGTGGCTATGGCCGCGCCTATTTCTCCTGCACCTCCGCGCATACATGTACGGGCGATGGCAACGCCATGGTCTTACGCGCAGGACTGCCGTTGCAAGATATGGAATTCGTTCAATTCCACCCAACCGGCATTTACGGTGCGGGTGTGCTGATCACGGAAGGCTCGCGCGGCGAAGGCGGCTATCTGGTCAATTCCGAAGGCGAACGCTTTATGGAACGCTATGCGCCGTCCGCGAAGGATTTGGCGTCGCGCGATGTGGTCTCCCGCTCCATGACCATCGAGATCCGCGAAGGGCGCGGCGTGGGGCCGAAGAAAGACCATATTTATCTGCATCTGGACCATCTGGATCCGAAGGTGCTGGCGGAACGTCTGCCGGGTATTTCCGAAAGCGCGCGCATTTTCGCAGGCGTGGATGTTACGAAAGAGCCGATCCCCGTTCTGCCGACGGTGCATTACAATATGGGCGGTATCCCCACCAATTATCACGGCGAAGTGCTGACCAAGGTGGATGGCGACCCCGACAGCGTTGTACCGGGCTTGATGGCCATCGGCGAAGCGGCCTGTGTGTCCGTACACGGTGCAAACCGTTTGGGCTCAAACTCGCTGATCGACTTGGTTGTGTTTGGCCGGGCCGCCGGGTTGCGTGTAGCCGAAAAACTGGATGCCTCCGAAGGGCAGCCGGATCTGGCGAAAGATGCGGGCGAAGACTCCTTGGCCCGCCTCGACAAATTCCGTTACGCCAAAGGTGGCACGCCCACGGCGGAGCTGCGCGCACGCATGCAGGACGTGATGCAGAACAACTGTGCTGTGTTCCGCACCGGCGACGTGCTGGAAGAAGGCACCAAATTGATCGCGGATGTGTTTGCCGGCATGCCGGACATCAATGTGTCGGACGAAAGCATGATCTGGAATTCGGATCTGATGGAAACGTTGGAATTCGACAATCTGATCAGTCAGGCGGTGGTGACGGTGAACTCCGCCGTCAATCGTCAGGAAAGCCGGGGCGCCCATGCCCGCGAAGACTTCCCCGACCGCGACGATGAAGAATGGATGAAGCACACCCTCGCCTGGATCGATGGCGAAAGCGGCCAAGTCACCATCGACTACCGCCCGGTGCATGCGTACACCATGAGCAACGACATCCAGTACATCCCGCCGAAAGCACGGGTGTACTGATCGACCGGTTTCACGACATTCGAGAATTGATCAAAAGGCAAGAGATCCATGGCTGAATTTACGTTGCCCGCCAACAGCAAAATGAAAGAGGGCAAGAAATGGCCCGTTCAAAAGACGGCTGACGGCAAGAAGCCGAAGAACACGAAGAAATTCCGCGTTTACCGGTGGAGCCCCGATGACGGGCAAAACCCCTCTATCGATACGTATACGGTGGATATGGACGATTGCGGCCCCATGGTGCTGGACGCGTTGATCAAAATCAAAAATGAAATCGATCCGTCGCTCACCTTCCGCCGGTCTTGCCGGGAAGGGGTCTGCGGGTCGTGTGCCATGAATATTGACGGCAAGAATACGCTGGCCTGCACCAAGGGCATCGACGAAGTGAGCGGTACCGTGAAGGTTTATCCGCTGCCGGCCCTAAGCGTGGTGAAGGATCTGGTGGGTGACCTTACTAATTTCTATGCGCAATATGCGTCCATCGAACCCTGGCTGCATAACACCACGCCGCAGCCGGAGAAGGAATGGAAGCAGAGCCAGGACGACCGCGAAAAGCTTGATGGGCTTTACGAATGTATTCTGTGTGCGTGCTGTTCCACATCTTGCCCAAGCTATTGGTGGAACCAGGACCGTTATCTCGGTCCCGCCGCGTTGCTGCAGGCCTATCGCTGGCTTGCGGACAGCCGTGATGAGTCCACCGGCGAGCGGCTCGATAATCTGGAAGACCCGTTCCGGCTTTACCGTTGCCACACCATCATGAACTGTGCGCAGACCTGTCCGAAGGGTCTCAACCCCGCCAAGGCCATTGCCGAAATCAAAAAGATGATGGTCGAACGGACGGTCTAAAGCCGCTCCGCAATCTCAGCGTCATCCTCGCGAAAGCGAGGACCCAGTAATCTGTGTCGTTGCGGATTTGCCTGACCGCTGACGGCGTCGGTTACTGAATCCCCGATCAAGTCGAGGATGACATAACTTTTAGAAACTGAGAATGCAACGAAAAGTCGCTTTCTGGTGGATTTTTTCTTATAAGGGGTGTCAAAGTTTGACTTCTTGGTTTTGGAGGACTTGCCAGAGATCGGCGTGAGATTTTTGGAAGCAATAATAGGCTGTTTCGTCCTTTTCATCAGTTTCATTCAACGAAACTGGGGATACCTTTTCGTTTTTGCCTATTTGAGTGGGCTGGCAGTATTCTTTGACGCGCTTCTAGACGCAGAAACGGAAGTTTTGACTTGGCAATTTTGGACAGCAGATACCGAGAGATTTCGAAATTTGACTCTGTCAGTTGCTGCTTTCCTGGCGCCGCCAATTACGATCTTTGGTTTGTTTTTGGTCTCTCGTAGGACTATTGCAAATGAGAGACAAGCGAGCGCGCAACTTGCTCAAGTCACAAATTTGTCAAACCAGATTCGACTGGCGGAGCAAGCTCAGCAGAATGAACGATTTACAACCGCGGTTGAGCAGTTAGGTAGTCAGAATACGTCCGTTCGTATGGGAGCGGTTTATGCTCTTGAGCTTCTTTCCAATGACAGCAGCTACCTTGAAATATTGATCGTCGATGTGCTTTCGGCATTCGTTCGCAATGGCGCGCCCAAGGCGACGGGCAAACGCGGATATGAATATAAAAACCGTCAGTTTGATAGGCCTGCCGTCGACATTCAAGCTGCGGTCGAGGTCCTGTTGCGCGTTTGGGAACGATCTCGCAGCGACAACGACCGTACGCTGGACCTGCGGTTCGTTTCGCTTCGTGGAATCGACCTCACCGGGGCGACTTTCTATGATGTTGACTTAAGCGATGCAGACCTATCGGGTGCTGAACTACAACATTGTGCATTCGTAGAGGCGAGAATATGGGATACGTTATTTTATTCTGCGAATCTTCGGGGCGCGAACTTCGACGACATCAGGGCCCACGCTTGCGTGTTTGACGGTTGTGAATTGCATGATGCTCGATTTGACAATGAGAATATTTCGTTTTGTTCGTTTAAGAATGCAGAACTAGCCGGAACATCGTTTCGCGGTTCAACATTAAACTATGCGGAATTTAACGGAGCAATATTGTCGACGATCTACGAGTTTCATGATGTTGCGGATTTCTCGGACTCAAACCTGACGCGAGAACAGTTGTCTGTCACGAAGTGGAATAAAGAGAAACCGCCTATCGTACCGTCCGAGTTGCGGTTGGATGACGGAGAATAGTCTTAAGAGCGAAGGGCGTCTGTAGTACCCGCGAAATTGAAGCTCAAGACAGAGCAGAGGGGAACTGCACTCTGAGGCGTAATCGTAGCTCCCCATCACCCTCAAAACGCTCTAAGCTTGCCGCAAACAACGAGGAGCGTGTGCCATGAAATTCGGCGTCAGCATCTTTCTAACCCATAACGGCCCGGCGCCCGGCGAGATTGCATCGGCGGCAGAAAAGCTTGGCTTCGACTCGATCTTTGTGTCGGAACATTCTCACATTCCGGTCAGCACGGAATTTCCGCTGGGCGGAGAGGTGCCCATGCCTTACCGCTCCATGTACGACCCGTTTGTGGCGCTCGCGGCGATGGCGTCGGTGACCAGCAAGATCAAGCTCGGCACGGCCATCATCATCCTGCCCCAGCATCACGCCATCAATTGCGCCAAGGCGATTTCCACGCTCGATCAGATTTCCAATGGCCGGGTGATTTTCGGCATTGGCGCGGGCTGGAACCCGCCGGAAATGGAAAACCATGGCGTGGCCTTCAAGGACCGGTTTAAAGCCACGCGCGAGCGTATCGAAGCCATGAAAGCACTGTGGACCAAAGAGGCGGCTGCGTATGACGGCGATCTCGTGCAGTTCGAAGCCTCATGGCAATGGCCGAAACCCGTGCAGCAACCGCACCCGCCTTTGCTGATCGCAGGCGCGGGGCCAAACATTCTCAAGCGGGTGGTGAAATTAGGGAACGGCTGGCTGCCGGTCTTTGCCATGCAGTGGAATGACGGGCTTGCCGGAAAGCAGACGCCGTTGCACACGCTGGCCGATGATGTGGCGGAGCTGAAGCGGTTGTCGGACGAGGCGGGCAAAGCGATGCCCACCATTTCGTCTTTGGGCCTGCCCGCTACGCCGGAATTCATCGACCCCTTGGAAGAAAACGGTGTCGAGCGGATGATTCTGACCTTGCCGCCCGACGACCCTGCCGCGGCGTTCGATACGCTTAATATGTATGCGGATCAAGTGTCGGCTTACCGCTGAGGGTGACATTGGCAAACTTCGCAAATTGAAATTCGGCGAATCTTATGGTACGCAATACGCAGGCACGGCCCGCGCCTCCCCCCTCCGACCGGGAAAGCATAACGCATGTAGGGTGTTCATGACATTGAACCAACTGCTCGAGTGTTCTGCATAAGGAGGGATTGCGTGATCAGCTCGATGAAGGAGGTTCTTTCATGCGATTATCCGTGCCAATTTTTCGCCTTAAGAGGCAAGCCAAGCTGCTGTCCCGGGAAAACCAAGTCCCCTTAAACGAGGCGCTTGACCGCGTCGCGCGCGACGAGGGGTTTCAAAGCTGGAGCTTGCTTGCGGCGGCTTATGGGAAAGATGACCCTGCACGTAAGATCTTACATCAGCTTGTGCCTGGAGACATGGTATTGGTGGGCGCTCGTCCTGAACAGGGCAAAACCGTATTTGCCATGAAACTGCTGTTGGAAGCTGTTAACGCCGGGCATGAGACGGCTTTCTTCACCTTGGCCGAAAATGAAGAGGACGTCCTGGCGCGTCTTCGCACAATGGGGCCGTTGCCCAAAGGCTTCGACGGCGCATTTGCCGTCGATGCGTCGGACGCGATCAGTGCGGATTACATGATTGATCGGTTATGGCAGGCCAAGCCCGGCACGGTGGTTGGCATCGATTATCTGCAGCTCTTGGATGAACGGCGTGAAAACCCGGACCTTGCGGTGCAGGCATCCCAGCTGAAAGCGTTCGCCAAGAAGGTTGGCGTGATCCTGGTTTTTCTGGCGCAGATAGATCGCCGTTTCACGTCGGCTGCAAAAGAGTTGCCGGGGCGCAGCGATATCCGCCTGCCCAACCCCGTCGATCTTCGCTTGTTCAACAAGGCATGCTTCCTGAACAAGGGAGAGCTTTGTTTCGAGGCCGCGGCTTAAAGTACATTTTGAAGCAACCTGGCCGCACCCGCTTGACCGCGGGTGCGGTGTTTTGCGTTGATGGGCCTGATGAGAGACCTGAGACTGCATATCGAGACGGAATTGAAACGGCATGGCGTTCGAGCGCTGTCTCCGTGCGATGTATCGCCCGGTACCGTTGGCGCCTATCTTCTTTTGATCACACTTAACCGTTCGCTCAGGATCTCTCTACGCGGCGGGACGAAGACAGGGGCATTGGAGCCGGGTCAGTACGTCTATGCGGGCAATGCCTATGGGCCCGGCGGGCTGAAGGCACGCGTGTCGCGCCATCTCGACAAATCAAAGAAGCCCCATTGGCATGTGGATCATGTGACGAGAGGGGCCTCCGAGATCAAGGCCCTTGTGTTTGCCGACGGCAACGAATGCCAGCTCGTTGCACGCCTTCTGGAGGCCGGTGATTTCGAAGTCCCCATTCCAGGTTTTGGCAGCAGCGATTGTCGCGTCTGCCCAAGCCATTTTTTTCTGTGTAAGGAACGTCAAATAACGCGTCATCCGCCGGTTTAACCGGCGAATCCAGGCAGGTGCTGTTTGCGTAGATTCGCCGATCAAGTCGGCGAATGACGAAATAGGCAGCAATTGCCGAACCAAATCCTCTAGAATGCGAACATGACGGTTGAAACTTGGCTCGCATTTGTTTTTGCCCTCACGCTGCTCGCTTTGTCGCCCGGGCCCGCGTGGGCGGCCGTTGTCACCATCTCGTTGACGCGAGGGTTATGGGCTGCGCTCGCTATGAGCTTGGGGATCGCTGTTGGTGACATCGTATTTGTTTTGTTTGCGGTACTCGGACTTGCTGCGCTGGCCGCGACGCTTGGTGGCTTCTTTCTACTGATCAAAATCGCCGGTGCGGCCTATCTCATTTGGCTGGGGGTCAACCTATGGCGCCGACCCATCTCGATTGACCCTCCCACAATTGTAAGCTCCGAGCGTGCGGCGCCGTTTTGGGCCGGGCTTGCAATAACCTTGGGCAATCCAAAAGCGATCGCGTTCTATTTTGGATTTCTCCCCGCCTTTGTGGATCTTGGCGCCCTGTCAATTTCTGATGTTGCGTTGATTTCTAGTACGGCGTTTACAGTCGTAGGGTGTGTGACAGCTCTCTATGCGTTGCTAGCGGTTAGGTCGAAGGGCATACTATTATCGGCAGCAAGACAACGTTTCGTGTCGCGCTTGTTGGGAACAACAATGATTGGGGCTGGCGTCGCTGTAGCAATGCGCTAGCGCCTGTGAACCCCTCAGTCCTTCGGATATCCGGCGTAGGAATCCTTCAGCGTCGCATGGTTCAGCAACATCTCGGCCACTTGTTTGGTGTCGCTTTTATCGAAGATCCGTGTACGCACCCAATAAGATTCCGTGCGGCGGCTTTCGGACAGGGCCGCAATCTCACGGCGGATGACATATTCCTCGCCGACAAAAAGCGGGCCGTCGATCATGCGGATTTCTTGGTCCGCAAAAAGACCGACGGCAGGGCCCTTCACGGGAAACGCGGCTTGGCGGTTGGTGTATTCGGCAAGGACGCTCACCATTTCCAACGGGATGATGGGGCGTCCCCAAGGATTGTCGCCGCTCGAATACCATGGCGAGTTCTCCGTAATCACGGCCAGTTTCTGGTTCAGTGAAAACGGATACAGATGTCCCATATGCTGGTCCGGGTCCATTTTGACGCGTTCTTCTTCGGCACCGGTCATGCCCACGGAAAGGTCCTCAAGAATGACCAGCCGCTCGGGCGGACGCAGCTTCGCCATGCGTTCTTCCAGCAGGGTTTGCGGGTGATCGGGGCCCAGGCTGGCGCTTGCGTCCAGTACCGGTGTGCCGTCTGCCTTTTCTGCCCAAGCCCGAACTTTGTTGGCGCCGGCGACCGGCATGTCGGCAAAGGCGCGGACCTCGTCGCCCTCCACGCACATGTTCTGGTAATGCGCCGAGAGACATCCCCGCTCGTACCATGCCTGTCCCCAAATCTGCTCCAACAAAGGTGGGAACTGGCTGAAATGGGTGGGGCCCTCAATAGGTCCTGCCTTGAACCCTAGTTTTTCGGCCATGTCATCGTCGTGGATCGACGCGTGACCATCATATTCTTGGTCTTCCAACATTTGTCGTGGATGGCGGAGGGGGCCGGAAAGGGTAAGCGGCGTGTCGAAGGTCATGGTGACTCCTAGTCAAGTCTTGGACAGCTACATACTGGGTAGCGATTTTTACCCGGCCTGTCCTCATTAAAGTCGTCATGCCAGGACTTGTTCCTGGCATCCAGGGTACACAGACGCCTGCTTTGTGACGCCCTGGATCCCAAGGACAAGCCTTGGGATGACTAGTATTTGTGTATAGTAGATCCATGCGTATCGTTTCTCTTTTGCCGAGTGCCACCGAAATCATCTGCGCCCTTGGTCTGCGTGACCAGTTGGTGGGAATTTCCCATTCCTGCGATTTTCCCTCTGACGTGACCGGTTTGCCCGTGGTGACAGAAACCGTCATTGACGACCAAAAAACACCACAAGAAATCGATGCGGATGTGCGCGACCGCCTTGGTTCGGCGGATGCGCTGTACACGCTGGATATGCAGGCGTTGCGGCAATTGGCGCCCGACCTGATCGTCACGCAAGCGCTTTGCGATGTGTGTGCGGTTTCGGCGAAAGAAGTGGACGATGCGATCTGTTCGCTGCCTGGTGCGCCCCAAGTGGTGAACATGGAGCCATCGGTGCTGGAGGATGTGTTTGACACCATATCCTTGACCGCAGCGGCGGCGGGCATTTCGGAAAGGGGCCAAACGCTTCGGCAAAGCCTGGCTGACAGGATAAATGCGGTAACGGAACGCACAGAGCGCCACGTGGCGCCAGAGGCTAGGCCGCGCGTTGCCTTTGTCGAATGGCTGGACCCTCCCTTCAATGGGGGGCATTGGATGCCGGAACTCATCGAGAAGGCAGGGGGCATCGATTTGTTAGGCAATCGGGGGGCGCCCTCCGCAACGATTTCATGGGAGCGCGTTGTGGAAGCCGACCCAGATTTAATCTTTGTGTCCTGCTGCGGTTTTCCGGTCGACCGGACGTTGAAAGATCTTGAGCGCCTCAAAGACGTGGCGGCCTGGCGTGACTTGGCCGCTGGGGCGAAACGCGGTGTTTATGTGTCGGACGGCAACGCATTCTTCGCTCGCCCCGGCCCGCGCCTGGTGGAGAGCCTAGAAATCATGGCGCATGCTTGCCACCCTGACATTCACCCCAAGCCGCAGGCTGCCGCCACCGGCCTTTTGCGGATCGGTTAGGTTGTCACCATCAAGAATTCGTTGATCTCGTCCTTCAGTTTCAGCCGTTCCTTGCGCAGGGCGATGTCGCGTTGATCGGACGCGGCTTCGATGCCAGCTTCGATCCGGTGAATTTCCCGGTTGATGTGGTGGTAGGTCTCGGCCAGCTTGGCAAAATGCGCATTGCTTTCTTTGAGAGTGTGGATTCTCTCCACATGTTCGGGGAATTCTTCGGCTAATTCGTGAGGCACGTGGGACATACTGTTCTCCGGATCTTGATGCATCCGGAGACTACAAACCCTTCGGCACGTGCCCTATGATCTAGATCAAAGGGCAGGGTGGGTTTTGTGGTGCAATCTACTCATTCACCCTCATGAGGAGTTGGGCGTAGAAATCCGTCGCCCGCACCATGTTCTCAATAGAGATGCGTTCGTTGGTGCCGTGGAAGGCGGCCATGTCTTCCGGTCCCACAATCATGGGATTGAAGCGGTAGGCATTGTCGGCAACAGTCGAATAGTGACGGCTATCGGTCGCGGCCACGGTCAAGCCTGGTGTGACGATGACATCGCCAAAAATGTCGCGTGCGGTATCGACGATCGCGGCAAAGCTCTCGGATTTTGTGTCGGCGACTTTCGACGCTTCATTCCCCGTGACCACTTTGATGTCGATCGCTTCATTGTCGATGGCCTGGCGCACATGTTCGGTCACCGATTCGACCGTGTCGCGCGGGTGCAAGCGAAAATTGATGGTGGCGACGGCGCGGATGGGCAACACATTTTCCTTGATGCTGCCCGACAACATGGTGGGTGCGATTGTCGTGCGCATCATGGCGTTTCCGGCGGGAATGCCGGAGATGGTCGCTTCGATAAAGCGTCCGAAAAGCCATTGATTGGCAAAGGCCATGCGCTGGCCATAGGACATATGCCGTCCCAGCGTGTCGTACATCTCACCGGAAACCCCATCGAGACCGCCGGGCAAGGGCGTCTCCTGCAGTTTAACGATCGCAGCGGCCAAATCACCGACGGCTGTTCTATGTGGCGGGAGGGAGGAATGCCCGCCAGCCGCTTCGGCAATAAGCTGCAGGGTGAGATATCCCTTCTCGGCCACGTTGATGCTGGCGACGGGCTTGTCCACACCAGGAACAAGGCCATTGATCACGAATGACCCTTCATCCAAAGACCAGGCCAGTTGCACACCCTGCTTCTTCAAATGGGCCGCGACCGCACCGGCCCCATCGAGGCCCGAAACTTCTTCATCATGGCCGAAACTGAGATAGATCGTTTGCTTAGGCGTAAAGCCGTTTTTGAGAAGCAAAGTCGCTGCTTCCATAATCGCGATGACAGCACCTTTGTCGTCCAGCGCCCCGCGTCCCCACACATATCCGTCCGCGATATTGCCGGCGTAAGGCGGCTGGATCCATAGAGAGTCCGTACCCGGAATAACCGGCACCACATCATAGTGGCCCGTTAACAGAATTGGCTGGGCTTCCGCATCCGTTCCTTGCCATTTCAGCAAGATGGTGTGTCCAAGCAGAGTGCGGGAGGTGGCGCCGTGAATGTCCGGGTAGGTTTCCTCCAGCCACTGTATGAAGCCTTCGAATGGTTCAGGGGCCGGCCGGGAGGGTTTTTGCTTTGATACGGTCTTGAAACGAATGGCTTCGGACAGATGCTGTGCGATGACGTCTGCGTTGGGTTTCAGTGTGACTAATTCAACCGTAGACGGATTATTGGGTGTATAGCCCGCCGTGCGGATAAGAACCACCGCGGCCAAAATAACGATAAAGCCGATCCCGGCGACCAAGGCGTGTTTCATGCCCAACCCCTGACGTTTTTTGTTTTGACCAATCTATCAGCCCGTTCGGGCCAAGGGAATGGCAGATTTGGCTCGTTTACATCCGAAGTTCACAGATTGTTAGGACACCTTAGCGCGACGTAAACAGACGATTTTAATTCAAATTGTGATTGCTGTTTTAGGGATCTCTTCACGGATTATTAGCCGCGACGCCCTTTGATGCCGGTACCGACAATTCGTTGAAGGACCGGGTATTGTGCCGCGCAGAACGTCTTCGTCTTATTCATTTCATGCTCTGTTAAGGTGCGGCGTTGCCGCCGCGCCTTTGTTGATTGGTCTTGCTGCTTGCGGGTCAGGGGGGTCGGACGATTCCTCGCCCTCATCCGCAAGCATTAGCGGGAGCAGCAGTCCGGTAATAGTATCGGCATTCGATCAAAACCTGCCGGAGCCTGATGCGGCTTTGGGGGCTGCTGGTTGGTTCGGCACGGAATATAACTTCAGCACCGGCCTCGACATGATCAATGCGGCAGAGGCTTATGCGGACAGGGTCGGTGGGCAGCCTGCCGGGAAGGGCGTTCGTGTGGCGATCATCGACCAAGGCATCGATCTTGATCACCCGGATCTCAAAACGGCGCTTGATGGACAGCCAACATTCCTGTTTTCCACGGAAGCGAGCCCTTCACCTTCCACGCACGGCACCCATGTGGCGGGGATTGTTGCTGCGGCCCGGGACAATGTGGGGCGCCATGGCGTGGCCTACCGGGCGAATATCGTCAATATCCAGGGCACGCGTCCGTCGCTTTATGCAGGCGATTTCGAAAATGCCGAATTCGACTCCGTTGATCTTGCCATTGCCATCGGATCTGCGGCGGGTATTTCAAAGTGTTATGGCACCGGCGTTCAGTGTTCGGGGGCAAGCGCAGGCGACTTCACGAGTAATCCGACATTCTCGTCCGACATCATCAATATGAGCTTGGGTGGTCCGTCGCCCGTATCGGCCGTGCTCGAAGCGATGCAAGATGCCGCCACGCAAGAGCGCATTATGGTGATCTCGTCAGGGAACGACTCGGCAGGAGAGCCAAGCTACCCAGCGCGGTATGCAACAGACGGGATTGTCGCGGGATACGCAGTTGTGGTTGGTAATCTGCAGGCGGACAATACGCCCCGGCCCAGTAGTAATGATTGCGGAACCACGGCGGCCTATTGCTTGATGGCGCCGGGCACAAATATCTATTCGACCATACCGGGCGCAAGCTATGGCTTTGGGACGGGCACATCCATGGCGGCCCCGCAAGTTGCGGGTGCGCTGGCGGTGCTGAAGGCAGCCTTCCCCGGCGTCACGAACTCATCCCTGGTGCAGCGCATCTTGGACACGGCGGCACCTTTGCCGTTTGCTGCGTCCGTGGTGGGCCAAGGCCTTCTAGATCTGGAGGCGGCCATCAATCCGGTGGGCATTGTCAGTGTCCCCGGCGGTGGAGGTGGCGGCGGCGGCGGTGGAGGCGGCGGCGGTGGCGGTGGCGGAGCAGGCCCCACGGCCGAGGCTACCACACTCGCGCTTGGACCTGCTTTTGGTGTTCAGTCAAATGGATATAAAATATTTGCAAGTGTGATGGGCCTGGACGAGCAAGGTTTCCCCTTCTTCTTCGATTTGAACCAGCAAATTGCGAGCCAGGAGCGCCGGACAGGGCTTGAGAGTTTCCTTTCCAGTGATCAGTACACGACGGTTCAGGGTGTTGCGGGCACGAATTTCCAAAGCGCGTTCTTCATCGACAAAAACGTGGTCGACAGCGTTCTTCCTTTCTGGTCCAAGCTGGGGCCGGATCCACGTGGCCGCGCTCTCAAACAAACGCCCGCCATGGCGCGCGTCAGTGGTTCGATGACCAAGCGCTTGTCTTACTTTGCGGGCATCAATACGGCGCCTGCCGATACGTTTGGCGCGTTGCAGCCGTTTTATGCGGGGGGTGCTGAGTTTCTGTCCGGCCCAAGTTTCTTCGCCCCATATGACGATCTCACCGGACCGGCCACCGGGGGCGGTATTGGCTGGTCTGTTACGCCGTCGCTGACGGTGAAAGTAGCCGGTTTTCAAAGCTCAAATGAGCTGACAGAGAACCAAGAAGCGGATCTTGCGCGGATGGAATTGGGCTATCGCATTGCGAATGTGGATGTCCGTGTGGGTTTCGGCCACGTATCCGAACAAGGTGGCGCCCTTGGATCTGAAGTGGAGGGGGCGTTTAACGCCGGCCAGTCATCTCGATCCAACTTTGCGTCCGTTTCTATTGCCGCGCCGCTCAATGACCAGATCACCGTATTTGCATCCTACACGGACGGTGTCACGAACCAGACCACCGGCGGTCTGATCACGAATGCCGCCGATGCCCGGGCGAATGCGTTCGGCGTTGGTATTGCCGCCCGCGATGTGGTCTGGGAAGATGACGGACTCACTTTCACGGTCGGTCAGCCTCTTCGTGTGTCCTCATCCCGTGCGACGGTCACCGTACCTGTTTCGCTGGAAGACGATGTGATCGTCAATTTCCAAACAGACGAAATTGACGTGTCGGCGGAGGCCCGTGAGATCGCGCTTGAAGCGGTCTATACCACACCGGTTGCGGACGACTCTTTCGTCTCCCTAGGTGTGTTTGGCCGGATCAATCCGGATCACAATCCGAATGCGGCGCCCGATATCGGCTTCGGTACAAAGTTTGCCCATCGCTTCTAACCGCTGGTCCTAACCGGTTGCACAGCCTGAGCTTTCCCCCATAAGATAGGTCGTGGCGCGGGGGATAGCGCTGTGGATCAGGGGGATCTATGAGGCCGGGAAAAATACCCGTGTTTCGCACGGCAGGGGCGGGCATACGCTTCTTGTTTGTCAATTTCTTCAAGATTTTGAGAGCATCCGTCGTGCCCGGATTGATCGCGGGCGTCTCCTTGTTTGCGCTACATTGGTATGTGATGCCGGGTCTTGCCGGTCAATCCGTCATCGGCTTGGGGCGGGTTCAGAACCCATTCTATGGCCTGCCTTTTGTCGCGGTTTATCTGTTTGCAATTTTGATGTTTTCAGTTGGGCTTGCGCGCGTTTACTTCGGGCAGCCGATCGGTTTGATCTATTCGCGTGTCGGCCCTCAAGAGCTGCGATTCTTCGGCGGTACCCTGACGGTGGTTCTGCTGATGTTTTTGCTCTGCGGCCTGCCGCTGCTGTTTTTGTTTTGGGTCGTCTTTTATTTTATTGAGGCGAACACGTTCTTGGCGTTCTTCGGGCTGAAAACGCTGCCGCTGCCGGTCACACGGCATGTAACGGTCGCATCCGTCGTCAATCAGCAAGAACTCTCGCTCCTGACGGTCGTCGCGATCGCGGCGATCGCATTGCTCTGCCTTTATCTCTTTTTATCGTTACGCCTGAGCATCCTTCTTCCTGTTGTTGTGCAGGAGCGGCGTTTGGGAGTTTTACGGTCTTGGCAGCTAACCAACGGGAACTTCTGGCGTCTGTTCTTTGTCTTTGCGATCCTTTTTGTCAGTTTGTATATCTTGATGATCCCATTTCTCATCCTTGTATCATTGCTGATGCAGTGGCTGTTCCTGGAACAGGGCGGGCGGGTGACGATCGGGGGTTCGGTAACGATCGACTCGTTCCGAACGGCCATGGGGCTCTTCATCCTGGCGCTGGACGCCTTCTTCTATCTGATCGTGACCAGCCTGTTTGTGGGCGCTTTGGGATACGCCTACAAGAAACTCACGTTGGACGAGTCTGAAGCCGCTGCGGCAGGTTAGCGCCGCTACGGCAGACCCAATAGTTTATGGGTCTGCAGGCTGAGTTGCCATTGCGGGTGTTTGAGGCAGTAGGCGATGGCGGCCTTTGTGTGTTCTGCTGTTTGCGGATCATCAAGGGGCTGCAGTGAGAACCGCTTAAAATCGAGATCGGCAAAGTGTTCCGGCTTTGCTTTGTCTTGCGGGAAGACGAGCTTGAGTTCGTCTCCCGACCGCTGAACAATTTCCGCGTCTGCTTTGGGGCTCACGCACAGCCAATCAATGCCGTCCGGCGCTTTTACCGTCCCGTTGGTTTCAACGGCGATCGAGAAACCGTTGGCGTGGAGGGCGTCTATCGCAGCCCGATCAAGCTGCAGAAGGGGTTCGCCGCCGGTGCAGACCACAAACCGATCCGATGTGTTGGTGCCGGGCCATTGCTCAGCGACCGCCGCCGCTAAGGCATCAGCCGTCTGGAACCGGCCGCCGCCCGGCCCGTCCGTGCCAATGAAATCCGTATCGCAAAACTGGCAGACTGCTTTCGCTCTGTCTTGTTCGCGGCCTGTCCATAGATTGCATCCGGTAAAGCGGCAAAAGACGGCGGGGCGCCCTGTTTGGGCGCCTTCCCCTTGAAGCGTGAAATAGATTTCTTTGACGGTGTAGGTCATGGCCCTTCGTTGCCGATAAATTTTTCATAGCCGCTTTTGCGCAGTTTACACGCCGGGCAGGTGCCGCAACCATAGCCCCAATCATGGAGCTGGCTGCGATCCCCCAGATAGCAAGTGTGCGTTTCCTTTCGAATGATGTCGACCAACGCGTCCCCGCCGAATTCCTGTGCCATCGCCCAGGTTTGCGCTTTGTCAATCCACATGAGGGGTGTGTGCAAGACAAGGCGCGCTTCGAGGCCGAGATTGAGGGTTGCCTGCAGCGATTTCAGCGTATCGTCCCGGCAATCGGGATAGCCGGAATAGTCGGTCTCGCACATGCCGCCGACAATATGTTTGAGAGAGCGGCGATAGGCCAGAACAGCTGCGGCCGTCAGAAAAAAGATATTCCGTCCAGGAACGAAAGTGTTAGGCAGGCCGCTTTCGGCGAATTCAATTTCCATGTCTTTCGTCATGGCTGTGTCCCCTAATTCCTGAATGAAGGGAAGGGGCAGCATATGGTCTTTGCCAAGCTTGGCGCCCCAATCGGGGAAAGCTTTGCGCAAATGGCCCAGCACATCTTCGCGGCACTCCAGCTCCACCGCGTGGCGCTGGCCATAGTCAAAACCGATGGTCTCTACGTAAGCAAATCGGTCGAGCGCCCACGCAAGACAGGTCGCGGAATCTTGCCCGCCGGAAAACAGAACAAGGGCTCGTTGGTTTGTGTCAGTCATTATTCGTTGCGTCACATGGATGTCGGTATTCCTTACCGTCATCACGGGGCAAGCGAAAGCGAATTCCTGGACTTACGTTTCAGGACTGGTTTGAGGGCGTCATTCCGCCGGATTTGGGGCGTGCGTGGCTGGAGATGTCCGTTTTTTGGATAGCAGTCTCTGGAAATCGGGGGCTAAAAACGCGATCGCCAACGCAAATCCGACCAAGGTCACAGCGATTGCTGCCGGTGACTCAAACCCATCGCGATAGCGGTATAGTTGGGTACTCATGGCCAGGAAAATCAGCACACCAGTCGTTGGCCGGCATAAATAGGTGATGAATTTGCGTTCGCCCGACAAGCTTGCCGCGATGATGATGGCGGCCAGGCTTGTCCAGAACAATACGGGCAAGACAGCTCCTGTCACCAGATCGGCAGTGCTGAGGACCAAGGTCAATGCCAGTGCCGCAGGTGTTCCCCACACAATGCCTGACCACATAGCTTCTAGGCGTGGGGTCGCCTGGCCCTTCTCGCGGCGTTTGAGGAAGTAGATCTCGATGCCGGCGGAGATGATCACGGCCAGCGCAATGCCGAAGACGGCATAGGCCAATTTGATCGGCAGGCCGCCGAAAGACCCGAAATGAAGCTGATACATGGAAGCAATGATCTGCTGACCTGCGGTGCCGTCGGACATGCCGACTTTGCCGGTGAAAACGCCGTTTTGATCGAAGTTGTAGTATTCGCCGAAGATAAGCCGGCGGGGCAGCTCCCCCAGAATCTGAAGGTGCTGACCTTCGGTTTGCGGTTCATGGAGGATCACATAGGTCAGGACTGCATTCGGGTATTGTTCCGCCATGTGACGCAAGGCATTGTCCATTCTGGGCAGGGGAGCGGGCGTCTCGTTCATCTCTGGCTCGGCGCCGAAGACTGGCGCGTATACAGCTTCGATGTCCCCGTCATAGTCGGTGACTGCGATGCTGTAAGCGACCACGGACGCAAGACCCAGCATGGCGCCCGTAAGCGCGCTTGTGATCAGAAAAGGGGATGTCCAAACGCTTAAGCGATTGTGAAGATCCGCCTTGGCCAACCGAACGTTGCCACTCAGCCTTAGCGAAAAGGCATCCCGGAAGATACGGGGGTGCGCCAGAAACCCCGAGATTGAAAGGGCAAGCAAGAGCACGCCGAGCATGCCGACAATGGTCAAGCCCAACGTCCGAGGCAGGTGCAGATAGTAGTGAAGGTCCAGGACCGATTGTGTCCAGGGATGGCTTTCCGTGTTCCCAACAGAACCGTCGGCGCTTATGAAGACAGCCTGCGTGTCAGTGGTGATGACCGTACGCGGCAAACCTTCTGTGGGCAGATGAACAAAGAAATGTGCTGTCTCCTCCTCCTGCATGGCCATCACGGCCTCACCGGCTTTTTGAATGACTTGCGGATCAATGGCCGTCATTTCAGGCGCGTTGGGTTGTTCCCAGCGCTGTAGTTCGAACACGAAAACCGAAAGAACGCCGCTGATGCACAAAATGTACAAGAGGGCGGCGGCGGTTATGCCAATAGCGGAATGGCCGGACAGGGATTGAGCAACCCGGTTGGAAGATGCTTTGGGCCAGATGAAGCGAGACATGAGAGTAATTGTTCTTCCGTATCTGGACTTATGTGGAAAGAGAGAGATGCGCCGCAGCGCCAATGCCGGGCAGGACCACTGCCGCCGTTTTTCTAACGAGATGTGGATCAATCACGGCATACGCAGCAAACATCGCCCAAAGAAGAGGGGCGAGTGCAAGCCCCAGCGAAATGACGTTGGCTTCGGAATATTGCGCCGCCCGAAGGAACGCCATCACCGAAAGCGTGATGAACATCGCCGAAGCAGCCGCCATTGGCCCCGCAAGGACGATGATGGCGATCTTGCGCAATAGGGCCGGCCCTCCATTGATGTGGGAAAGGTCGGCGGAGACTGTGCGTGCAGGTATGGGATTGTCGGCTTCAGCAAGGGCTGCGCGCCAGCCGTTTCGCACAAATTGGCCGAGCGTTATCAACATGACGGCGGTAATAGCTGCGGCTGCTCCCCGGTCGCCGGCATAGATTGTCGAGCCTGCGACACCGACGGCCAGCAAAATCCAAGCCGCAAGAACAATCATTTCCCGCCGCGCAAAGCTTAGCTCAAGCCGGTTCTGCCAAGCGTGCCTCAACAACAGAATGCCTGCTCTGAAGCCTGCCAATAGGCATGCCAAAACCAAGAGGGTCACCCTTCCATCTCCCCAAATAGTTGCGCCTCTCATTGGCATGTTTTTGTTGTGAATGCAAATGACTCGCATTTACATTCAAAGTCAAATATGTCATCTGGCGTCGGGTAAGGGGCGGCTGAGGAGCCTTTTGGGCATCACTCTCAGCGGGCAACCCGACAGAAAATCAAAGCTTTTTGGGGAAAAAGATGAACATAAAAGCACTCATTGGGGCGTCACTCATGTCAACGATGGCTCTGCCGGTTTGGGCGCAGCCGGCCGATTCCGATGACGGAATCGATGAAATCGTCATCAAATCGGTGCGGCGCGTTGCCACGCCGATCTCAGACGTTACGCGGTCTGTGACAGTGGTCACCCAAGATCAGTTAGACATTCAAAGCGCTCTCAATCGATCGGCAGGGTCGGTCATTGCGCAGACAGTTCCCGGGTTTAGTCCGTCTACGGAGGCTCTGACCAATTTCGGTCAGCAGCTGCGTGGCCGCAACTTCCAAACCCTGATTGATGGCGTGCCGCAAGACACACCGTTGCGGAACGGTGCGCGGTCTCTGCAATCGATCGACATTGACGCGGTGGAGCAGATCGAAGTGATCCGGGGCGGCACGGCGATCTATGGTTTCGGTGCCGATGGCGGTTTGATCAACTACATCACAAAGCGGCCGGAAGATGGCGCTTTCAACGTTGTGGCGAAATCCGGCCTCAGCTTCTCAACGACACATCCTGATGACTCGCTCACGTGGAATGCCACCTTACAGGCCTCTGGCCGTATGGATGCTTTCGACTATCTGGTCAGCGGTACGTTCGTAAATCGGAACGGATCGTTCGATGCCGACAGCAACCGCCGCTTGACGGATCCGGTGGGGGCGCAAGGCGGTCTGGATGAATCCGACGAATACAACGTTCTTGCCAAGCTCGGTTTTCAGATCGACCCTGATCAAAGGCTGCAGGGAAGTTTCACCTTCTTCAGTCTTCAGCAAGACCCTGATTTTGGCGCGCGTTTGTCGACCGGCACGGGGCAACTCTTCGTTCCACCGTTCACGCCGGAACTGGCCCTGGCTGGCAACGATCAAGATGCGAACCCCGGCAACGAGGCGAAAAGCGGCTACCTCACCTATAGCCATGAAGACATTTTCGGCAGCTCGCTTGAAGTGCAAGGCTATTACCAGCAGATCGACACCACCTTCACCCTGTTTCCCGGCTTCGCCCAGACACAGATCGAATCTGAAAAATTCGGCGTGCGGTTGACGGGCAATACGCCTGTCGACCTTGGGCATTTGCCGTTCGATGTGACCTGGGGGATCGACTATTTGAACGATGAAACGCGTCAGTTTGAGGTTGTGGGTACGGAAGACGCAACAGGCGATCAAGATGCCATTGCCGGTTTTGCCCAAGTAGAAATTCCGATTGCGGACTATGGGATCATTACCGCCGGTGTTCGCCATGAAAACGTGAAAATCGATGTGAGCGGCGTCACGCCCACTGGCGAGATTTCCGGCTCCGAAACTCTGTTCAATGCATCTGCCAGCATTTTTGTTACGGAACAAGCAACCTTGTTCGGTGGCTTCTCGCAATCCTTCTCACCGGGCGACATTCTGCGGGTCATTACAGACGGGACGTTTACCACCACCGATGATGTGGAGCTGGAATTCGTCCGTACCAATAACTACGAAGCAGGGATTCGATTGGACTTCAATCGGTGGTCTGCGGAAGCGGTCGGCTTCCACAGTACGTCCGACAACGGAACGTCTTTCGACACGAGCCTCAATATCATCACCCAGCCCGAACGGATTTACGGCTTCGAAGCATCGCTTACCGTTCAAGCGACGGACGAGCTGCGGCTCGGCGGTACATTTTCGCTGGTGGACGGTGAAGTGGATTTGAATGATGACGGCACATTCGATGAAGATCTGCCGACAACGCGCATCCCGCCGGAAAAAATCACCTTCTTCGCAGACTATGCGCCATATCCTTGGTGGGACCTTCACGGTCAGATCTTCTATTCAGGCACTCAGTCCAACGATTCCACCGCATTTGGCGGCGGCAGCGACATTGAGGATTATGTCCTCGTGGATCTGCATTCCCGTTTCCAAGTAGGTCCGGGCGAGCTCACTGTGGGTGTCACAAATCTACTGAACAATGACTATTTGCCGGTGATCAATCAGGCCTTCAACTTTCAGTTCTCGAATGTTCAAGGGCCGGGTCGCCGCGTATCGTTTGGCTATCGGGTTGCGTACTGAGTAGATCCGAGGCCCGGGGCGGTTGCGGTCTGCTTCACTACGCAGCCGCCCTTTCTTCTTTCCGTCGTTTTAATGCCGCTCGCGGATGCGCCATTCGAAACAATCATCGCCATAGTCTTGGCGTTGCATGACTTCGATCACCAGGAAGCGGTTATGGGCAATCAACAAGCCTTCCCACAGGCCGTTCCACATTTCGAAGACGCCGGTGGAAAGAGACGGGATATCTTTTGCAAAGCGCCATCCTTTCTGCTGGATGTGAACCGCGCCGTTGGCGGACTCGATGGTGCATGCGTCTCCCTGACTTGCCGCCAGCGCCTGAAAAATTTGGGCGAAAGCTTCAGGGGTTGTTTCGGAAACACCCAGAGCGCGTGCCGTTTGTTCGTAATATTGAAGGCCGATGAGCTTGCCGGTCTTGCGGCCCAAATGAACCGCATCGTCGCGGCCGAACAAATCGATCATCACGGGCAGCATTAAGCGGGGCGGCTCCATGGCATAGTTGCGGTTGGCTTTGGCAAGCCGTTCCTCCGGCCAGGTGTCCACATCCAGCGGCGGCGCTTTCGAAGGATCGAAGGGCGGCGGCGCTTCACCGGGGGCGAACGTCAACCGTTCTTCAGGGGTAAGGTCATGATCATGCTCCAGAAAATAGCCCGCAAGGCCATACTGGCCGTCCATGTCTTCCGAGGTACAGACAAACCCAAGGCGCGGATTGCCCAAGCTCACCCCATTCTGGGCATACCAGCCGCGCAACATGCCGCGCGATACATCGATGGGCATGCCGCAAATGGCAGCACCTTCGTAGATCCAGCGGGGGTGAACGAAGCGGACCCATGATTTCGTGTCGCTCTCGGGCATGTACTCCACGCGCACGCCGCCGATACTGTTGGAGAGGTAATGGTATTGGGCAGAGGCAACGGCGTCGGGCAGGTCTTTAACGCCAAGCTTCTCGAAGCTCGACAGAAACTTGTTCTTATGATGCTGACGGTAGACACGGAACACCGCCTCGCCCGCGGCGGCAGCGCCTTTGTGAAGGGAGACGGAAAGGATCAAGCCGGTGAGATAGCTGTGATAGATCTCCGCGATGGCCCGGTAGGGTGAGGCCATCGATTCCGTTTTTTGTTTGAGAGGAAGCACCTCAGCCATTGCGGTTGGGTTCCTTTCTTATTCTTTAGTCGGAAGCCCGGTGATCCGCTCCGGGCTGGTAAACAATGTCATGGCATCGTCGCGGGCTATGCCAATGATGGTCATGCCATTCGTTTGGGCAAGCTCCAAGGCCAACGCCGTGGGCGCGGAAATGGCGACGATGAGCGGCACACCCATCACATTTGCCTTCTGGACCATTTCGTAAGAGCACCGGCTGGTGAGATAAAGAAAGCCGCCAGCGGCATTTGTTCCATTTCTCGCCAGCGCGCCCAGAACCTTGTCCAGCGCATTGTGGCGGCCAATGTCTTCTCGAAGAACTTGAACCTCGCCATTGGGCGTTGCCCATGCGGCCGCATGAACGGATTTCGTTTCGGCGTTGATGATCTGTTTAGCGCCCAAATCCGCTAGCCCGCGTCGGATGTTCCCGATGTCATAGGTTTGCTCGGAGCGAACCGGTGACAGAGGGCGGACGGCTTGTTCAAGGCTTTCAATTCCACATAATCCACAGCCCGTGCGGCCCGCCAATGTTCGCTTTTGGTCGGCGAGTTTTTGGAATGCCTCATCGGCAATCCACATATTGACAGTGATACCCGCAGCCACTTCGGAGACAGCGATTTCTTCAATGTCTTGGGCGCGCTCAATGATGCCCTCGCTGAGGCTGAAACCCACCGCGAAATCCTCAAGGTCGGCGGGCGTGGCCATCATCACGGCATGGGGGGTGCCGTTATAGATCAGGGCAACCGGTACTTCTTCGGCAACGGCCCAACCGCGCGCCGATTGGCGGTCTTGGGCAATGGTGATGCCCTTAAACTCTATGTGCCGTTTGCCGTTTGGGCTCATCTTGGGCTCGTGCGTTGCCGTCGACAACGAAAGGTCTAGGTTCTAGACTCTTCACATGAGCCAAAAAACAGAAAAAGGCAAACCTGCAGCTGGTGGCTGGGGCTCTTTGGCCTCGACGGCGAAGCAATTGGTTGCCCAAGGCATTCCGGCCAAGGGCGCCACCACACTGCTCAATGCCAATCAGCCCGAAGGGTTCGATTGTCCAGGGTGTGCGTGGCCGGACCCAAAGCACACGTCTTCGTTCGAATTCTGCGAAAACGGCGTGAAAGCCGTCGCTTGGGAGGCCACGTCGCGCCGGGTGACGCCGGATTTCTTCGCCAAACATTCGGTGGCAGAGCTTCGCGGCAAGACAGACCATTTCCTGGAAGCGCAGGGGCGTCTTACCCATCCCATGCGGTATAATACGTCAACGGATCATTACGAGCCGGTTTCCTGGGATGACCTCTTCCGCGAGGTCGGCGGCGAATTAAGGGCTCTATCGACGCCTCATCACGCTGCCTTCTATACGTCCGGACGGACGAGCAATGAAGCGGCGTTTCTCTATCAACTGTTTGTGCGTGCATTCGGCACCAACAATCTGCCCGATTGTTCAAACATGTGCCATGAGTCAAGCGGCCTTGCGTTGAATGAAACACTGGGGACCGGCAAAGGCACCGTAACGCTGGATGATTTCGATCAGGCGGACGCGATTTTCATTTTCGGTCAAAATCCGGGTACGAATCATCCGCGCATGCTGACTAGCCTGCGAAAGGCAGCGAAACGCGGCGCGCGCATAGTGACCTTCAACCCGATCCGGGAGCGCGGGTTGGAGAAATTCGCCAATCCCAAAGACCCGCGCGATATGATGCCGGGCGGCGGTACCAATATTTCTTCCCACTATTTTCAACTTCGTATCGGGGGCGATCTGGCCGCTCTCAAAGGCGTCATGAAAGCGATGATCGAATGGGACGAGGCAGGCAACCGCCATGCGAATGCGCCCATCATCGATCATCAGTTTGTGGAAGAGCATACGGATGGGTTTGAAGCCCTGGCTTACGATTTGCGTAAGACGAGTTGGCCGGAGATTGAAGCGGCAAGCGGCCTTTCTGAGGCGCAATTGCGGGAAGCGGCGTCCGTCTATTGTGATGCGGACCGTGTAATCTGCACCTGGGCCATGGGGCTTACCCAGCATACCCATGCGGTCTCGACCATTCAGCAGATCACCAATCTGCTGCTGCTGCGGGGGAATATGGGAAAGCCGGGGGCAGGCGCGTGTCCTGTGCGGGGTCATAGCAATGTGCAGGGTGACCGCACCATGGGGATCACGGAAAAACCGGATCAAGTGTTCCTCAATCGTCTGGCGCAAAATTTCGATCTGCTGCCACCCCGTGCCGACGGTCTGGACACGGTTGGCACCATCGAAGCCATGGCACGCGGCGATGTGAAGGTGTTCTTCGCCATGGGCGGCAATTTCGCGGCCGCAACGCCGGATACAGCGTATACGGAGGAGGCGTTGGCCAAATGCCGCCTCACGGCGCATGTGAGCACCAAGCTTAACCGAAGTCATCTGGTCCATGGGGAAAAAGCCTACATCTTGCCGTGCCTGGGCCGCACTGAAGTGGACATGCAGGCGGGCGGCCCCCAGGCCGTGACCGTGGAAGATTCCATGAGCATGGTTCATGCCTCATCCGGCACCAATGCACCAGCGTCGGACCATCTTTTGTCGGAACCCATGATCGTCGCGCGTTTGGCCGCCGCGACGCTCACGAACAGCACCATCGATTGGCTGGAGTTCGCGGGCGACTATGACCGTATTCGCGACCGTATCGAAGATACGATCGATGGCTTTACCAATTTCAACGGGCGTATTCGCGAGCCCGGCGGTTTCTATCTAGGGAACAGCGCAAGCGAACGGCACTGGAAAACGAAAACCCAGAAAGCGAACTTCGTGGTGGGGCAAATCCCGAAACCACGCGTTGCGCCGGATACGCTGACCTTGATGACGGTGCGCGCCCATGACCAATACAACACCACGGTCTATGGCTTGAATGACCGCTACCGGGGCGTTTTCGGTCAGCGCCGGGTGGTTTTTGTCAATCAAAAGGACATTCGGAACTTGGGCTTTGCGGAAGGGCAATGGGTAGACCTTCACAGTACGGATAAAAAAGGACAGACGCGTATCGCCAAGCGCTTCAAAATTGTCGCCTACGACATTCCTCCAGGATGCGCGGCCGCCTATTTCCCGGAAACGAACGGCTTGGTGCCAGTGGATTCCTATGCCGTCGGCAGCCGCACGCCCACGTCAAAGGACATCCCGGTGACTTTGCATATGAGTGAGACATGAGGAGCGTGCGTAACTCCCCTTCCTTGATGGGAGGAGTTCGCAAAAAAGGGGTCAGAGCCCTTTTTAGTGTTCCCTCTCCAAAAAAGGGCTCTGACCCCTTTTTTGGAGATTGGTCGCAGCTTCTTTCCTCCCCCCTTGATGGGGGGAGGTCAGGAGGGGGGTGACCACAATGCAGAAAGTCGCCGGTCTCATCCTCGCGGGGGGGCAATCCCGCCGCATGGGGACAGACAAGAGTTTTGTAGAGCTCAATGGAACGCCCTTGATCCAACACGTGATTGCGCGCGCCCGCCCGCAAGTATCAATACTTGCCGTCAACACCAACAGTGACGATCCGAGATACACGGTGTTGGGATTGCCGCTAATTCAAGACATTCATACCGGCTTCCAAGGCCCCTTGGCGGGACTGCAGGCGGGCCTCACCTGGCTGCAATCGCAAAAGGCTGAATGGCTCGCCACCTTCGCCTGCGACACACCATTTGTGCCGGAGGATTGTGTTGGCCGTTTGGTGAGTGCCGCCGCCGAGAACAAGCCCCACTGTGCCGTCGCCGCTTGGAAGGGCAGAACGCATCCCACCATAGGTGTCTGGCATCGTGACCTTTTGGATCAAGTTCATTCTCGATTGAAGGATGGAGATCTAAAACTGATGAAGTTTGTGGATGATCTAGGAGCTTCTGCAAGCGACTTTTCCGATCAGCCCATGGACCCATTCCGAAACATCAATTCCGAAGAAGATCTTGTTTCTGCGGAAACCCATCTGTTGGAGAATGGTTAGCTCGCTTTAGGTTTTCGCGTGTAATCCAGCATGGCGGCGCCACCGATGAGCGCGAAATAGGCCAACAATGCGGTGGTCGCGGCCGCTGTGGGGCCTGGAGGGGGCGGGCCGAATGTGTTGAACGCCTGCAGGGCAATCATGAAGCCCATGAAAAGCCCCGGTGAGTATTCGCCGAGCGGATGCGATGCTTCCGTGTATTGCTGATACAAAAAGACGCCGCCCACCAGGACGCCGATCTCTACGATCAAAGAAATCTCACGATAGTGCCAAAGGCCGAAGCCAACTTTGGGCCCGCCGATCCACAATTCTAGATCTTGAGTATGGACGATGAGGTCCGCAAACCAGTGGGAGAGAATGCCCAAACCGACCACGATGGCGGCCATGCGGCCTGCGCCCCTTTGAATCAGAAAATAAGCGCCCGCGCCGGCTGCCGCCCACACAAATGACATAATGAGACTGTGCGTGTACGGCATATGGTAGAGATCGAAATGGTTTGCGGCGGTGAAACCTGGGATGACGCGCATTTGCTCGATGCCGGTGAGAATGAAGATTGCCCACACAATGTCGACCAATTGCACGGCTGCAAACATATGCCAGAGCTTGACCTTGGGTTCGAGGGCCGCGCCCGCAAAGGCCGGTCCATAGTGGCCGATAAACATCTAGTTTTCTTTGTCCTTCTCTCTCAGGTCACTTACCCACGCGTAGAATTCTTGCACATAGTCCGGGTCGATCGGGTTTGGCGTGAGCCCCACTTTCGCCGCGACGGCTTCCTGATTAAACAGAAATTCATGCATCACTTTCTCACTGTAATCTTCCAGAGGCAGCGCAAAGCCGCCTTGAGGCTGGGCGGTATAGGCGTTGAGGTGATAGTTCTGTCCACCAACACCTTCGATCGCATGGCAAAAGATGCATTCATTCTTTTGGGTAATGACTTCTTGGATGCGTGGCGGGTAGGACTTCATTTTCGCCAGCGGGTCTTCTTTTGAGAAGGCAATGCCTTTGAGGTGAAGGGCCGTTCGCTGGCGGAAAGGAAGATAAAGCTCGTCCGGTACAGGCTTGGTAAAAACCAAGGCCGGGCCCAGCGGTTTTGCCGAGATGTTGGGAACTTTCGTTTCCCAGCTATACATCAGATCGTTCCAGTAATACCAAGCCAGCTGATATAGGTTGGATTCATCATCGACAGTGACCACAATCTCCGGTCCATAGGCCGCATACTGATCAAGATCGAAAGCCATAAACTGGCCAAGCCGCGTGTTGATCGAAACATATTTGGCGCCGGGGGCAACGGCATCGCGATACGCGGCCAAGTCAAACGCCACATAACTGTCGAACGCCCACTGTTTGCCCACATGGGGGCCTTGACCAAAATGGCGCTCAAGAAACTTTCGAACCTGTTCGTTCATTGGTTTGGTGGACAAAAAATCTGTCTGCGCCAGAAAGCCCTTATTATTGTGACCGAGATTGGGCCAAAGCTCATTGGCGGTGAGCAGCTTCATCAGCAGCTCGGAGCGCGGTGCGTAACCCATGAAATGTGAAATCGCCATGACAGCGCCGGGGTGCACCGGCTCGGCGGCGATCATGCCTGGGTCGAAGAACTTGAGCGAACTTTGAATGCCTTGTGCGCGAAAGGCCGACACATATTTCCGGGCCGCCGTCACGGTTTCTTGCGGGTCGGATTTTTCCACAAACGCGGTCAGCTTGGGAGCGCCCTCTTGCGCGGAGACCTTCATCTTGTCGTTCAACGCCGCCCGCATGAGTACGACGCCGGAAACGGTGTCAGATGTGATGCCCGAGGCAAATAGATCAATAACCGCCTTTGATGATGCGCTGTCAGCTATCAAGATGCGTTTGTCCGCCGGTGCCAAGGTCGACAGTGCCGTCTTCACACATGGCGCGTCCTTTGCGGCACAGCCCAGTGCCGCAATGTCATAGCCTTCTTTTTCCCAGATCGCCGTGTCGGCGTCAGATACGCCTTGCCAAAATATGACGGAGCCAGCGGATGCGAAGGCGGCACCCGTTAGGGTCAAAAACACAATGAAACTTAGAAGCCCCCGAACCAGCATGGGCGAAATCTAGAGCAGAAAGGGCACAAGTGGAAACCCAATTGTCCTATGCGCTCTTGGCGGCGGCGCATGCACCGCCTATGCTGACAAAAAGTCAGTTATATGGAGGAAGTATGTTTGATCTCAGCAACAAAGTGGCGGTGATTACCGGCGGGTGCAGCGGCATCGGGCGCGGCACCATTGATGTGTTCCACAAGGCGGGCGCCAAAGTGGTCTGTTTCGATATTCAGGACGAAAAAGGCGCCGCCATCGAAACGCTCCTGGGCGACAACGGCATGTATGTGCATGTGGACGTGACCAGCCAAGAACAGATGGAAGCGGGTTTTGCCAAGGTGATGGACCGCTTCGGCCGTGTGGACACGTTGTTCAATAATGCGGGCGGATCTGAAGGCATCGGGACGGACCCCTTCGATATCGAGGCGCTTCACCGGACACAGGACTTGCTCGTCACCAGCGTCATTCTTGGGATGAAGTATGCGGTGCCGGTGATGGCGGCGCAGGGCGGCGGCTCGATCATCAACACGGCCAGCATTGCGGGCCTCCAGGCCGGTTATGGCGGGCTTGCTTATTCTTTGGCGAAAGGGTCCGTGGTGCATTTGTCGCGCGTTTCCGCCGCCAGTCTGGCGCAACAGAAAATCCGCGTGAACGCGATTTGTCCGGGCCTGATCCCCACATCGATCTTCGGTCTGGTGTTAGGCGACAGCATTGCGGAAGCGGACCAGCGGGCTGCCATGATCGCGGAAAGTGCGCATACGGCCCAGCCAATTCCTCAAGCAGGCAAGCCGGAAGACATCGGCCATGCAGTGGCGTTCTTTGCGAGTGATGAAGCAAGCTTTGTCACGGGCCAGTATCTTGCCGTGGATGGCGGGATCACGACAGGTCCCCGCAGCGCCTGGGATGTGGAAGCGTCCGGTGGCCTCTGGCGCAATATGGGCATGACCGAGGAACAGATCAAAGAAGTGATGGATCTAAGGTCGGGTGGATAAGGCTGTGACGTCATCCCGGTTTTAAGCCGGCCTGCCTTCGCCGAAGCGAAGCTTGAGCTTCGCGCAGGCGGGGATCCATCACGTTCGTTAGATTTTTTTGTTAGGATGGATCCCGCATCAAGTGCGGGATGACGGACTGAAATTGGCATGTCCTATTACGTCTACATCCTCGCCAACAAGCCGTTCGGGACACTCTACGTTGGCGTGACGAATGATTTGGTGCGACGGATATATGAGCACAAGGAACACCTAGTCGAAGGATTCACAAAAAAGTACGACGTCACAATGCTCGTTCATGTGGAAGTTTTTGGCGATATTGAAAACGCCATCTTGCGTGAGAAGAAGCTCAAAAGGTGGAAACGAGACTGGAAAATTGATCTCATCAATGAGAGTAACCCAGATTGGCAAGACCTATACACCAAACTCTAACGTCGTCCCGGCCTTGAGCCGGGACCCATCAGAACGAAAACCCCGGCGCGGCTACTTCGCCACGGTGCTGTGAATCCTGAGCAGGTCGGGGATCGTGGCTGGATCACGTCTCCCGAAACCGCACTCCGTGGCGATGCTGAATGCGTCAGTATGCCTTTCCGCCACCGCCAAACGGTCCCGAGTGCCCTCTATACCATCTGTATGATGAATAAGTCCTAGCACCAGCCTCGTGTCACCGATGGCAAGGTTCTTCAGGGGCGCGAAGTAGGCATCATCATTGCGCTCGCGCGGGACGGCCATGTGGATGAAGTCTAGCGCGTGGCCGACACCCTCACACAGCGCATTTGCGAATTTGACGGACGTGCCAAGGTCTTTCGGCTCAACGATGTGCTTGTGTCCCGGGTCGCCATAACATAAATGGATGCCCAGTTTGACCGTGGGCGGAATGTTCTGAGACAGGCTGTCAATCAAGGACACCGTATCGCCTAACACGTCTTTCAGATGAATGGGCGGCCCGCCATCATAGGCTATGACTTCCAGGGCCGTGTCCCATTGCAGTGCAAGCTCGTCATGGGGGACAGCGGCCAAAATTTCTTCTACTTCGGCGGCCATGGCTTTCACATAAGCCGGCTGCACGGCGGCGCAATCTTCCGGCACCACAAAAGACTCAACAACTGCCGTAGGGGTGGGCAACGACACTTGGAATCGCACCGCCGCCGGAATGATTCCGTCTTTTTTCAAGCCGGTAAACAATTTGTAGGAGGTGATGGCTTCCTTAGCATAGCCGACGGGATCGAAAGCCAAAGAGGCCGCATCGCCGTTTAGTTTGAATTTAGGAGGTATTGGTGTGCCATCTGGCCTTGGCGCCGATGGTGGCGCTCTTTCAAACAGCGGGTGTTGTTCAAAAACTGCGCCCTGCCAGACAACCCAATAATGGCGCACGCCGGTTTCACCATCCGGATAGAAAAAGGCTTTGTCGCCCACCGTTTCGCTCAGAGTGCGGAAGACGGTTTCCGTATCTTCAAGGCCGATGCTGCCGACGAAATGAATAGGGTGTTTGCAGTTCATGGAGAGCCTCCCATCTTTTTTGGGAGACTCTACCGAAGAGACTATAAAATCTCTAGGACGCTTTCCGGCGGCCGGCCGAGGCGCGCGCCTTTCGGCGTCATGACGATCGGGCGTTCGATAAGAATTGGGTTCTGGATCATCGCTTCGATAAGCTCGTCATCGGACTTGCCCTCATCCGCGAGATTGAGGTCCTTGTAGGCGGCTTCCTTTTTGCGCATGAGGTCGCGCGGCTTAAGGCCAAGCTCTTTCAACAGTGTTTTCAGCGTGGCCTTGGTCGGCGCGTCTTTCAAATATTCGACGATCGTCGGCGTCAGCCCTTTTTCTTCGATCAGGCCTAGGGTCTGACGCGATTTGGAACAGCGCGGATTGTGGAAGATGGTGATGGTCATGATTTTTGTCCTTCATCCTGACGGCGCGACATTTCAAAAAGATCGATGATCTCGTTGAGATGTTCAATCGCATGATTAGGCTCGCGTTTGGCGTCACTTGGCACATCAAGTTGAGTGGGGTTGTGCCATATGGCGAAAATACCGTGATCTTGAGGGGCTTCCACCTCCCATGTGTAATTGTCGCCGATCATCCAGGTGTTTGATGCGTCAGCGCCAAGTACTGCCAGGGCGTGTTGATACGCACGTGGATCCGGCTTGCCGAAGCCCGCTTCTTCCTCGATCTGGATATGATCAAAATAGGATTCAAGGCAGAATTGTTCGATCTTCCAACGTTGCGAGGTGGATGCGCCGTTGGTGACCAGCGCCAAGCGGATGTTTGCGGCCCGCAAATGTTCGAGGGTCTTGATGGCACCGTCTGCAATATGAAAACTGTCTACGCGTCTTTGCGTGAAATTGTCCGCGAGGCGAACAGCTCCAGCTTCGTCATCCAACCCCACATCATCAAAGGCGGCACAAACGATATCCCGCCTTATATCGCTCATGGATTGCCAGCGTTGAATCTTGCTTTCGAGCAAACCATGCCAAATATGCCGAGCGGACTGTTGGATCGCATCCGCCAAAGCGTGGCCATCAACCCCCGGCAATGCATGGGTATGCTGCTCAATCACCTCGCGCCACAAAGCCTCGGCATCCTGGTGACGATACGTATTGAGAAGCGTATCGTCGAGATCGAATAGAATGGCTTTTGGGTGAGGGGCCAATTGGCTTATTTCATTGTTGGAATCACAAAGTCGGAACCTGATCTTACACCCGTCGGCCAGCGGGAGGTGACGGTCTTGATCTTGGTGTAGAAGCGCACGCCTTCCGGTCCGTGCTGGTTCACGCCGCCATACGCCGACCGCTTCCAGCCGCCGAATGTGTGATAAGCCAATGGCACAGGGATCGGCACGTTCACGCCCACCATGCCCACATTCACATTGCTGGCAAATTCGCGGGCCGCATCGCCGTCTTGCGTATAGATCGCAACGCCATTGCCATATTGATGTTTGCTGGGCAGCGCCACGGCGTCTTGGTAGTTATCGGCGCGGACAATCTGAAGAACGGGGCCGAAAATTTCTTCCTTATAGGATTCCATGTCAGGCGTGACATTGTCGAACAGGCAGCCGCCCATGAAGTTGCCGTTTTCGTATCCTTGAAGGGAGAAATCGCGGCCATCGACCACCAAGTCCGCGCCTTCCTGCACGCCTTGGTCCACAAAGCCTTTCACCTTGGCCATGTGTTCCTTGGTCACCAAGGGGCCGTAATTCGCGTCCGGATCGGTGGAAACGCCGACGACCAGAGACTCAACCCGCGGCTTCAAGCGCGTAATGAGTTCGTCCCCGATCTCTTTGCCGACCGGGACGGCGACGGGCAAGGCCATGCACCGTTCGCCGGCAGAGCCATAGGCCGAACCGATTAGATCGTCCACCACACGGTCGAGATCCGCGTCGGGCAGGATGATCGCATGGTTCTTAGCGCCGCCCATGGCTTGAACGCGCTTACCATGGGCTGTGCCGGTGGCATAGATATATTCAGCAATCGCCGACGATCCTACAAAACTGACCGCATGGATGGCCGGATCGGTGAGGATCGTGTCCACAGCTTCCTTGTCGCCATTGACCACATTCAGCACACCCGCCGGGCCGCCCGCTTCCATGAACAGCTCGGCCAGCCGCATGGGCACAGAGGGGTCTTTTTCGGATGGTTTGCATACGAATGTATTACCGCAGGCAATTGCGACGCCGAACATCCACATGGGGATCATGGCCGGGAAGTTGAACGGCGTGATACCGGCAACAACACCCAAAGGCTGACGCATGGAATAGACGTCGATGCCGGGGCCGGCGCCTTCCGTGTATTCGCCCTTCATCAAATGGGGGATGCCGCAGGCGAATTCGATCACTTCGAGGCCGCGCTGTATGTCCCCTTTCGAGTCGGCGATGACCTTGCCGTGCTCGTTGGACAGCATCTCAGCCAGCTGGTTCATATTCTTTTCAACCAGATGTTTGAATTCAAACATCACCCGCGCGCGGCGCTGCGGATTGGTGGCGCGCCAGTCGGGGAAGGCCTTTTCGGCAGCCGCTATGGCAGCGCGGACTTCGTCGGCGGTCGCCAGTGCCACTTTTGCCTGCACCTCGCCCGTGTTGGGATTGAAAACATCACCTGTACGACCACTGGTGCCGGTCACGTGTTCGCCATTGATGAAGTGATTGATCTCGCGGGTCATGGGTGCTGCTCCTCGCTGCGAAAGGCCTTATCGTTGGCCCGTGTCTTAGCAGGGAGATTGGATTGCCTACAAGCATGATCCGAAAAAACGCGGCGTTTTCCGGGACTTGCTGCAATATTTATCACGTGGGTGCAAAAAGTATCGCGAATACGGTGCTTGCGGGTTGACTAAGGGGCAAAGACCCCCGGCTCCAGTGCGGCCGGGCAAGAAAATCCGTTAATTGCCGCCTGGCCGTTCCGGTTCGTGGTGCGCACGGTGGATTGGCTGTCGCCACCTGTCCCAACGGGGGCGCCCATGGAATTCAGCAGAGAAAGGCACCATTGATGCGCGGATCTCTCCGGGGCAGCGGCCGTTCCATTGGTGAATGAATAATCGCCTGCGGAATGGGATTGGCCGTCTTTCCCAATCCAGGCCGCGCCAAGAGCGCACTCAGCTTCGTTACAGCGGCTTGCGCATTGGCGGACCGATCCGTCCGCACAGGGGAGAGAGGACGACCGCGTGTCGCCATTGGCGATGGCGGAGAGGCGAAGGGTCTTGCCATTTACACTGGTGGTCGAGGTGATCGTCGTGGCGGCATAGGGCATGCTGACCGAAAACAGCACGACGCACAGAGCCATAATCGCGACACATATGTCCCCTACCGTATTGGACTGTTTCTTCATGTTCCGCCGTCTTCCAGAATTCCTTCCGTATATTCCAAGCCAAATGCGTTAAAATTTTGAAAGCCGTTTATGACCAACAAAACTCCGCAGGAGCCGGACTGGCTCGCTGTTGCGCGTGAACTTCAGGCCCTTGCCCAAAATGGGCTCACTTACACCGAAAACCCGTACGATGTGGAGCGCTATGAGCAGCTGTTGAAAGCCGTCGCCAAAATGCTGGCGCATGGATTTTCAGTGGACCCTGTCGACGTGCAAGACGTGTTTGGCGGGCTGCGCGGCTACGTAACGCCTCAAGTGGATGTGCGGGGGGCCATTTTTCGCGGTGATACCGTGCTGCTGGTGCAGGAAAAGTCCGACCAAAGATGGACCTTGCCGGGTGGCTTTTGCGATGTGAATTTGTCGTCGGCGGAAAATGTGGTGAAAGAGATTCACGAAGAGGCAACGGTTGACGCGAAAGTCAAAAAGCTGATTGGCGTTTACGATAAGCGAAAGCATCTGCCCGAAGAATCGCGCCAATACCGGCATATCTACAAGATCTTCTATCTCTGCGAAATCATCAGTGGCGAACCGGCGCCTGGTATGGAAACTCAGGGAGCTGAGTTTTTTCAGGTGCAGAGCCTACCGCCTTTGTCGATAGGGCGTGTGGCGGAAACGCAAATCATGGAAGCGTATGCCCATCATCAAGATCCCGACCGTATGCCGTATTTTGAGTAACTCTCACACCCTACGAAAGAGGCGTCGCCTCTTTTGTTGCCTCGGATAGAATCTTGGTGGCGCTGCGCCTGAACGCAGGTGTGAGGTACGGGGTGAGAATGTCGAGTGTTTGAAAAGCACCTTGGGCCAAGTCGCCGCGTGTGATTTTGTCGTCTCTCTTTACTGTCTGCAGATACCGGATCCAATTCATCCAAATGAGCCATGTGTTGGTTGCGACGGATGTGAGCCCATCTGAACCAGGCGGCTTCTTCATCGTGCCGTCGGTGACAAGTTGGGCGGCAATGCCCTCCAGGGCGACAAGCGCCCAGGATTGAAATTCGCCGTATCGGCTTTCGAGTTGCGGGTCGCGGCGCAATAGATCCACCAGGGCGCCAAAGAAAAATCGATAGCGCCACAATATGTCGAAGCTGAGCGTGTAGAAGGCTGCAAAACGTTGCGCGCTCACCGGCGGCGCTAAATCAGCGGTGAGGGCCGCGCGAAACTCGGGCTCCATACGGTCGAACAGGCCTGCCACAATCTCTTCCCGGTTGCGGAAATGGTAGTAGAGGTTGCCCGGGCTCATGCCCAGTGCCTCGCCAATATGAGTGGTTCCAATGGCGCGCGCGCCGCCTTCATTAAACAGCTCAAGGCTCTTATCGAGGATTCGGGTTTTGGTGTTCACGCCGGCGGCCATACTTGACTTTGGTCTCGGATTAGAGGATATACTCTAAAAATTAGAGGAAACATTCTAATTGGGCAAGTCGTGATCTCTTCGGGAGGGAGACCATGAACAAGACAGCAAAAAGCGAAACAGGCGATATCGACACGGGTATGGAGCGGCGCGTTATGGCGTTTGAGTATCCGGAAAACATGCATCCGCATTGGAAAAAAAGTTCTCCGGAATTCAGCCACATAGTGAATGCCGGGTCCTTGGCCATGCCGTTTCTGGAACCTTATCTGATCCGATCCATGGGGATCGCCAAGAAGCACATCAAAGATCTGGTTCTGCTGGCCGAGGTGGAAGACTACATCGCGCAGGAAGCACAACATTTCCAGCAGCATCGCCGCTTCAACGATATTCTCAAGGCGCGCGGCTACACATGCATCGACGGTCTGGAAGAGAGGCTGAGGCGTGATTACACAAATTTTTCCCAAAATCGATCGCTGAAATTTAATCTAGCGTATGCGGAAGGTTTTGAGTCGATGGCGCTGGCCATCGGCCATATGCTGATCGAGCGCCGCGAAGAACTATTCGGCGGTGCCGACCCAACGGTGTCGTCATTGGTGCTTTGGCATTTTGTGGAAGAGATCGAACACAAGAATGTAGCCTATGGCGTTTACGAGCATTTGTATGGCGGTTACTTCTATCGGGTTTTCGGTCTGTTTTACGCCACGCTGCACATATTCGCTTATGCGGGCCGCGCCTATCGCGCGCTGTTGCGCGAAGACAGCTTATGGCCAAACCTCAAAACGAAATGGGCCATGTGGCGTCAACTGGCCAAGATCTTTTGGTGGCTGGGGCCGAAACTGGCTAAGCCTCTTTTGCCTGGGTATCACCCGGCGAAGATTGCGGATCCCCAATGGGCCAAGGATTGGGTTGCGCTCCATGACAAAGGGGAGCCGCGCCTCAATCGTCTCGATACAGAACATATAGCCGAAAACAGCCCCGCATTGGCGGCGTAAGGAGGCCGCCATGAGCGAACGCTATCGGATTCTTTTGGTGCTGAACGGGGCCGGTCTGCTGATCAGCTCCATTGTGATCGGCTGGTTCTACATGTTCATGTTGCTTGGACAAATCGTTCTGTGGCCCGTGATCCCGCCGATCGATGTGCAGGTGCCCGGAGAAGCGCGCGCCTGGAACATGGCGCATTTGGAAGGGATCACAAATGGTCTCATGCTGATTGGTTTTGCCGCCATCGCGCCAATGCTTGCATTGAGCGGCCGTCAAGTTACGTGGTTCTTCTGGTCGGCGCTGGTGACGGCTTGGCTCTTCACCCTGCCGGCGTTTGCGAACGCGCTGGCCGGGACAAGAGGGCTTGCGTTCGGAGGTGGGCCTTTTCCGGGCGGCTGGATCAACAATCTTATCTATGTAAGCGGGTGGCCGCCGGTGATCGCCGTGCACATCACTTTTGCGCTATTGGCGTGGGGCGCTTGGCAAAAACTCAAGCAAACGGCTCCAACTTCTTAGTCTTGCGCGTTTCCGCCAATAGATCTTAGGCGGTCAACCGCCAAAACCGGACCTTGGCACCTCACCTGGAAACGCTATAGGTCCGACGCCGGGCAAATCTGCACGCGTCGTGGCATTGCAAAATTGCAGGCTTGTTGAACTACTTGCCACGCTAGACTGAGCGCCTATGTCTATTTGGCCGGCTCGATTGAATAAGAAACAAGAAGAAGCCGGGTCGTTGAGAGGGCAATTTGCGCGCCGCCATTACAGTATTGGCTCTTTGGTTCGTTATGTCTGTTGCGCAAGCACAGGAAACGGCGACCGTTCCGTTTCAGACGACGGAGCGCGGGCTTATTCTTGTGGACGTTCATCTGAACGAGCAGGGGCCCTTTACGTTCTTGATCGATACGGGCGCCACGTCGACCGTCATTTTTAGTCCGCTTGCGGAGCGCCTAAACTTACCACAGTCCAAGCAGGGATATGCCATTGTGCATGGGATTGTGGAAAGCGGTCAGCATCCGATGACGACATTGAACAATCTTCGGATCGGCGACGCGAGCATCTCGGCGGTAGAAGTCATTATCCTGAAATCGCCAACGGTTCAGCGCGATTGGGTCGGCATCATTGGCCTTGATTTCTTGAGCGAGTACATCTTTGTTTTCCGAAACAGCACAAAGATGCTGTGGCTGTATAGGCACGAGAATTTGCCCCGGGGGATTTTCTCAGGGTGGCGGAGATTGCCTGTCTATCATGACGACACACTTAAACGGCCTTTCCCGCTTTTGTTTGTGCCGGTGCGCCTGGACGGCCGTAAGCTTGATGCTCTCATCGATCTCGGCTCTACCACGCCTATCTTGAACTGGGCAGGCGCGCGCAGAATTGGGTTTAACCGTATGTATCGCCGCATGGAAGAAAAATGGCTGCTTGAAGGCGCGACCGGAGAATTCCGCCCCCGGACGGTTGTCAAAGATGTCGAGATACAGATCGGGACGTTGAAATCCCAAGGGTCTCTCCTTGTTGTGGATACCAAGGCTTTGAGTGAACTTAACAGGGCGGATACACCATTTCTCATCCTCAATGCCGGGCTCTTCAGCCAGGGCGAGTTTGCCGTGGACGTGAAGACACCCGAATTCCGGATGAACCCAAGATGGCGTCCGCCGGCGACGATTATCACCCGCTAGACCCGTTTGGTTTTAACTGAAACGCAAAACGGCTCTAGACGCTTTGGTGCCTCTGATTGATTTGGCCCGCTTATTCGTTGATGAGGCAAAACCCGTTGCCGAACGGATCGGCGCAATAGGCGATGGCACCCCAGTCAGCCTTTTCGCCGCCTTCCCGTGTTCCCCCCGATGCGACCACTTTGTTCACGATGCTGTCCACATCATCCACAAGGAAATCGAGATGCGCCGGCGTCCAATGCCGGTCATAAGTGCGCTTTTCGGATTGTCCATGAATGGGGCATGTATCGGCATCTTTTCCCAATAGATAGATTTCCAGATTGCCGGCGGACACCACAGTCATGCTTTTTTGCTCGCGGACCGGGGTACACCCAAGGGCCTCTGTGTAAAAGGCGGCCGCCTTTTTTAGGTCCGGCACATCAATGCTCACGGAAACTTTGGTCATCTCCACCTCTCCATTTTTACCATCTAAACTAGATAGACCGTAAAATAGAGAGATAACCATTAAACGTCAATTGATGGTAAAGCAAGTTTGTTCGTGTTTTCTGTCTTATGATGAGCTGTCATGTTTCGAACTGAAGATAAGCCCGCTCCCGGCCGGCTTGTTATTGTCCACGGGTTCCTCAATACCTGGTCGGATGAGCTGGGATTGGAAGATTTCACAACGCCTCAGTCGACAGGCCAATGGTTGCGGCAGGCTGGGTTGTGGAAAGGGCGGCAAGGCCCGACCGAGGAAGATGTTGAGTGTCTGAAGAGTTTCCGCAAAGCGCTTCGGCGCTATGTGCTTACACGGTCCACCAAAGATGCAATCTCTGAAATGAATGGGTTTGCCGCAAATGTAAGTTTTGCGGTTTCGTTCGACAATGAGGGGCACGCTCGCCTGGAAGCGACCGGGCAGGGCATTGACTATGCAATCGGGACCTTGCTGGCGATAATTCACGGCAGCGTCGCAGACGGTACATGGACACGCTTTAGATGTTGTGAGCTGGAAACTTGCGGCTGGGCGTTCTACGATCATACGCGAAACCGCTCTGGCCGCTGGTGTTCCATGAAGACCTGCGGGTCGCGCCACAAGGCGCGGGCGTATTTGCGGCGCAAAGCGGACAAGGGAAGATGAGAAACACCGTTCTGCCTGGGGGTGAGGCATGTGGAATTTTCTCAAAACCATACCGCTGGTTCTAATTGTTCTTGCGGTTTTCGCCGTTGTTGTGTGGTTCAGTGGCGGCACGTCTTATGTGGATGATGTGTCGATTGCCGAGAAACAGATCGGCATGGATCTGGACTCACGCCGCATTGATGTGGGCGATGTGACGCTGCATGTGGTGTTCGCGGGGCCGGAGGACGGTAAACCCGTTATCCTCATGCATGGCTTCCCGGAATTCTGGTTTGCCTGGCGTCATCAAATCAAGCCATTGGCGGAAGCGGGTTATCGCGTTGCGGTGCCGGACCTGCGGGGGTACAACCGGTCTGACAAACCTGCGGGCGCTGATAATTATACCCAGAGAAAATATGCGGGCGATATTATTGGGCTGATGGACAGCCAGGGCTGGGACAGGGCCAACATCGTCGCCCATGACATTGGTGCGGGCGTTGCCTGGCGCATGATCTTCGAGAATGCGGATCGCGTGGCAAATGCCGTCATCTTCAGCGTTAGCCATCCACTGGCTTTCGCCAGCGTGGGGAACGATTCCGATATTAGTTGGTATCGCTCATTCTTGAAGATGCCCATTTTGCCGGAGCTGCTGATGCGGACGGCTGGGCCCTCGATGATCACAAGAAATTTGCGCGAGACCAGCAGGCCTGGAACGTTTTCCGAGGAAGATTTGTCCGTATACCAACTGGCATGGGACCGGGAGCACGCGATGGATACCATGATCAATGCCTATCGTGCGGAAAATCTGCCCATTGCAGGGCTGCCCGAAGACGGCAAGGTGACGATGCCGGTGAAACTTATCTTCGGTGCGAAAGACGCGTTTATCTCACGGGCAAGTGCTGAAAAATCTGTGGATTTCTTAGGGTCGGAAAATGTTGTGATTTACGAAGGCCTAAGCCATTGGCTTTTGGCCGAAGAACCGGAAGCTATGACCCAAGAGATCATCCGTTTTTTGAGCACCTACAATCCTGCTCCGGAAATTATTGCACCAACCCTGGTCCCTTAAGTTATGTTGCCCAAAAAGGGAGGGGCCTATGCGCATCCTTTTGATTGGCGTTGGTGTTCTGATCGGGCTTGCGGCGCTCACAGTCAATCTGCGCCATGAGATTGCATTCCAGGCGATTGCGACCGGGGAGATGCCCCCCTTGTTGGAGGCGCAAGACGAAGGACCGGCGGTTCGCTGGGTAGATGAATATTTCACCGTTCAAGCGATTGATGAGCGCACCTTTGCGATCGGTGAACCCCGCTATGTTCAACAATGCTACAGCTATCTCATCATCGGCTCCGAGCGGGCGATTTTGTTCGATGCAGGGCCGGGTTATTTCGACATTCGAGCGGTTGCGGAAAGCCTCACGGACAAACCGATTACGTTCCTGCCGTCCCATTTTCACTTCGATCACACCGGCAATGAAATTACCTTTGACCGTGTAGCGGTGGTGGACCTGCCTTATCTGAGGGAACGCGCGCCGCAAAATGTCCTGGCCCTGACGCGAAACGAACATCTCGGATTTGCGGAGGGTATTGAAAACATCGCGTTGGAAATAGATGAATGGGTCAAGCCTGGCAGCGATATTTCTCTCGGCGATCGTATGCTCCGCGTGCTGTACACGCCGGGGCATACGGAAGACTCGATTTCGTTATTCGATGCCGATGCCAATTTGCTGTTTACAGGTGACTTCGTATACCCCGGTCCATTGTTTGCCTTTTTGCCCAACAGCGGCATGGGCGATTACGTGCAGGGGACAGACACCGTGCTGGCAACCGTTGCTGACGACGTGAGGGTTTTAGGGGCCCATCGCACAGCTCCACCGGGCGCCCCTGAAATGGTGATTGATGACCTTCGAGATTTAAGGACGGCGCTGGACGAGATTAAAGCGGGCGAACGCCATGGTGAGGGGGTATTCCCCGTCATTTACAAAGTGAATGAACGAATGGATTTGTGGGCAGAGCCACGCTATCTCCAGGATTGGGGCACGTCATCTATCGTGCCTTAAGTGGCTGCGACCTCTAACTCAGAAGCAATTTCGTTGAGGCGTTTATCTCGCGTCCATAGTTTGGTGCCAGGCGCCAGAAAGACAGATGCCAAGAGGTGGCAATCCACGTAACCAATACCACAGCCAGACAACTGCTTGTCTTCAATGAACGCGAGCACTTCATTTGCCGATGCAACGGCAACGCCCGGCAAGTTCTTAAGGAGTGATAGGATCTCCCCCCGGTTGCGCAAAGACCCAAGTGCCAATTCGCCGATGATGTAAGGATGGCAAGCTACATTTTCTTGCTCAAGCATTCCTATCAATCTGGTGTCGCCTTTTCGCAGGTGGTCCACCCAGATGGATGTATCGACCAATAGCATCCGGTCTATCGTGTGGTTTTGCCACGGCGGCGGGAAGCTGCTTTTGCTTTTGGTTCCGAACCACCAAGCAAAGCCAAACGTTTGGCGCTTTCACGAGCAATTAGTGCCCGCAACGCTTCACGAATTAAGGCCGTCCGTTCTTCAATATTCGTAAGCTCGGATGCCTTCTCCAAAAGTTCGTCATCAAGTGAAATGGTCGTGCGCATGTGCCAGGGATCCACATTATTGACGCATCAATAATAGCATCAATTGATGTCGAACTCAATCATCAAGGTGTTAATTTGTCCGCGGTGGGCGAGGCGTTAGGAGGCGTCCCCTGCGCCTAGATCATGCCGCGTTCATCGAACAAATAACCGGATAACAGAACTTTCAGCTCACGGATTACATCCGCCCGTGCGGCATCACTGGTCTGATCGAAGGCATGTGCGATCAGTCGGTCGCCGACTTCGGCTGCCACGCGCAGTTTGAGATCGAGATCGTGGGACGGGTCCATGCCCAGGGCGCTCACCATAAAATGCTTCATGAAGCCTGACCCGCCTTCTGCCGGATCCGATTGTTCCTGCCGGACACGCGCACTGATGTAGCTGCCGCCATAGGCGATTTGCCGAAACTCCGGATGATCTTCCAAGAATGCGACAAATGAATCGACCACCACATTCAAATAGGCGGGCCCGCCTTGCGGCTGTGCCATCGCCACCTTGTCGAGCAGCAGGGTTTGGAACTCGTCCAGACGTTGGACGGCAATCGCGTCAATGATCGCTTGCTTATCTGAAAAGAACCGATAGAGGCCACCCACCGAGACACCGGCAGCTTCCGCGACACGGTTTGTCGTAAGTGTGCGGATGTCCGTACCGTCCGCCAGCAGAGCTGACGCCGCATCTATGATCTTGCCCACCGTTTCCTGGCTCCGCCCTTGACGGGGCGTCCGGCGGCCGGGAGCAGGCACTTTCCGTTTGGGTTTTTCCGCCATCATCGTGGCCGACTGTGTTTCTGGGGCATCAGTCATTTTGGAAGTGTCTGACATACGATTTGTTTACCGTGAAAGAGCTGGCAGCCCCAATTGACTCGGGTATAGTGGTGCGATAAAACGCGAACACGAACTCGCGTTTTTATTACCAATTCGTTAAAAACTCAACCGGTGCCTCCCATTTTCTAATCTTTCGGTTGGGTTCAGGAGACAGTTGATGGGCATTCCAATAATGCAGGCCGTGCGTGTCGGCGCTTACCTCATGAAGCAAAAGCTGACCGGTCGAAAGCGGTTTCCGCTGGTTCTGATGTTGGAGCCACTTTTCCAGTGCAATTTGGCATGCGCCGGTTGCGGCAAGATCGATTTCCCAAAGCCCATTCTTCAGCGTCGCCTGTCGGCAAAAGAATGTCTTGAAGCCGTAGATGAATGTGGTGCGCCGCTGGTGGCGATCCCGGGTGGTGAACCTCTCATCCATGATGAAATTGGGGAAATTGTTGAAGGCATCGTCGCGCGCAAGAAATATGTCTCCTTGTGCACCAACGCCATTCTGCTGGAAAAGAAGATTCATCTCTTCAAACCGTCGCCGTTTCTTTTCTTCTCGGTTCACTTGGATGGTTTAAAGGAAGAACATGACAAGGCCGTGTGCCGCGACGGTGTGTTCGAGAAAGCGGTGAGCGCCATCAAGCTTGCGCGTTCAAAAGGCTTCCGGGTCAATGTGAACGCGACCATTTTCGATGGGGCTGACCCCAAGCGGTTGGCAGAGTTTCTGGACTATGCCCGCGACATGGGGGTAGACGGCATCTCCATAGCCCCGGGTTTTGCGTATGAACGGGCACCGGACACGGAGCACTTCCTCAATCGTCAGAAGACGAAGACGTTGTTCCGCGAAGTCTTGTCGATCGGCAAGAAGCGCAATTGGCCGTTGAACCATTCGACTCACTATCTGGACTTCTTGGCCGGGAACCAAAACTACAAATGCACGCCTTGGGGCATGCCCACACGCAACATCTTCGGCTGGCAGCGTCCGTGTTACCTTTTGGGTGAAGGCTATGCGGATACGTTCGAAGAGCTCATGGAAACCACGGAATGGGATCAATACGGCACTGGGAACTATGAAAAGTGCTCCGATTGCATGGCCCATTGCGGCTACGAGCCCACTGCTGCCATGGATGCATTGAACAATCCGCTGAAAACCATGTGGCTGGGCATTCGTGGCCCGCGCACGACCGGTCCAATGGCGCCGGAAATCGACATCACAAATGCACGGCCTGCAATCGACGTGCATGAGCAGATCGTCGAAGAACAGCTCGAGATTGCGAAGCAGAAAAACGAGGCCGAGCGCCAAACCGAAGCGGCTTGATGATTTAGCGCCTAGCCTCTCGCTCCCCCGGCCCAACCACCCAGTGCGACCTATTTCTTTCAGAAATAGTCGCACCCTTTCTTTGTCGCGTTTCCGGACGGCGAACCGGAAGTCCATTTTGCCTGGAAACGCTTGCGGTTACCCTTCGGGTGGTTGGCCAAAGTCGATATTGAGGGAGCGGGTGGCTAGGTCAACAATACCAAATCACTATCTTTTCGTCTTTCCACGGAACAAATTGCCAAGCACGCCGCGTACAAGTTCGCGTGTGAGGGTCGATCCCAATGTGCGGGCCACTTGTTTGGCCAGTGTTTCGCCAACGGACTGACGCCGGGAAGAGCGGGCACGTGCCTTCGGCTTCTTCTTGACCTGTTTCAGGCTCTCTTCCACGTCCTCTTCCGCTTTTTGCGCACGCGCTTGCAGAAGCTCGTGGGCTGATTTGCGGTCGATCCGTTCTTCATATTGTCCGTAGACGTCGCTTGATAGAATGATGGCCTTTCGCTCTTCTCGCTTGGCGGGTCCCATTCGGGATGCAGGTGGGCGGATCAACGTGCGGTCAACCATTGAGGGGCGGCCCTTCTTCTCCAGGGTCGAGACCAATGCCTCGCCAATCCCTAAATCGGGAATGACGTCTGCCGCTTTGTATTTTGGGTTCTGGCGGAACGTCTCGCCTACGGCTTTGACCGCCTTTTTGTCTTTCGGTGTAAAGGCCCGCAAGGCATGTTGAACTTTGTTGCCCAATTGACCCAGCACACTTTCCGGAACGTCCAATGGGCTTTGTGTCACGAAATAGATTCCCACTGCTTTTGACCGGATCAACCGGACCATCTGTTCAATTTTCTCCAGCAAGGCCGGCGGCGCATCTTTGAACAACAAATGGGCTTCGTCGAAAAAGAAGACGAGCTTCGGTTTGTCCAGGTCGCCCACCTCCGGCAGTTGTTCGAACAGCTCTGACAGCAACCATAGTAAGAAGGTTGCATAGAGTTTCGGGTTCAGCATCAAATCGTCTGCTGCAAGAATATTGATGTGGCCGCGGCCTTTGGAATCGGTGCGCATGAGATCGCTGAGGTCGAAGGCAGGCTCGCCGAAGAATTTCTTGCCGCCTTGGTCTTCCAACGACAAAAGGCGCCGTTGGATTGCACCAACAGAGGCAGTTGAGACATTGCCATAGGCCAAAGAGATGTCTTTGGCGTTTTCGCCGACGAACCGCAAAATCGCCCGCAAATCTTTGAGGTCGAGCAAAAGCATCCCTTCGTCATCGGCAACCCGGAACGCAATATCTAGAACGCCTGATTGTGTGTCGTTCAGGTTCATCAACCTGGAAAGCAGAAGCGGTCCCATTTCCGAAACCGTTGTGCGAATGGGATGGCCTTTCTTGCCGAACAGATCCCAAAATACGGTGGGCGCGCCGTTGAACTCATAAGGGTCCAAGCCGATCTTCTCAGCACGCTCAAACAGAAAGTCTTTCGGTTCGCCGGGCTGACTGATGCCGGATAGGTCTCCTTTGATGTCGGCGGCAAAAACAGGAACACCTGCATCGGAAAAACCTTGAGCCATGATTTGTAGGGTGACGGTTTTGCCTGTTCCGGTCGCACCGGTCACCAGCCCGTGCCGGTTTGCGTATTTCAGGGCCAGTGATTGGGGCTTCTCGCCCGCGCCTAAGAAGATTGATGTGGGATCCGTCATGAAGGCTCGCTAATTCGTCAAAAATATCATTTAGCTTAAGATTTTTTGGTTGCAGTCGTCCCGTCGTTATAACAGGGTTGGCGGAACAGTGAGGCGAAAATGGAAGAACTGATTCAAAGATTGGTTTCCGGGTTGGGTATCGACGATGGTGTTGCAAACCAGTTTGTAGGCACCGTCCTTAATCTGCTCAAGGAGAATGTGGATACCGCACAATTCGAACAATTGATGGCGCTGTTGCCGGGGGCTGCTGCGTTGCTGCAAGGGGCATCGGATACTTCCGGTTCCGGCGGCGGCTTGCTGGGTGGTCTTGCCGGGTCGATCGGCAAAAGCTTAGGCGGCGATCTGGGCTCGGCCATTGAAGGGTTCGGCGCGCTTTCCGACACCGGATTGGATCCGTCTCAATTTGGTCAGGCCACGGAGATTTTCGGAAGTTTTGTCAACGAAAAAGGGGGCGGCGATTTGGCGTCCACACTTTTGCAGTCTCTTTCCGGAATGAAGTGATTTTGATGGAACCCCAGGTTCCCACCGTCCCCCGCACAGAAATGAACAAAGGATATTTTTATGGCGTACAAAATTGACGAGATCGAAGGCATTGGCCCTGCGTACAAAGAGAAGTTGAATGGGGCTGGTATCGAAACCACCGACAATTTGCTGGAAACCTGTGGTGACAAAAAGGGCCGCGCCGCATTGGCGGAAAAGACCGGGCTCAGCGAAGGCCAAATTCTGAAATGGACCAATATGGCCGACCTCATGCGCATCTCGGGTGTCGGCGAAGAATATTCGGAGCTTCTTGAGGCGGCGGGCGTCGACACGGTGAAAGAGTTGCGTAATCGCAACGCTGAGAATTTGGCCGCCAAAATGGCCGAAGTGAATGAGGAAAAGAAACTCACTCGGGCAGTGCCGTCCACCTCCCAGGTGGAAAAGTGGGTGGAACAGGCAAAGACCCTCGATCCAAAGATTACCTATTAGCCGCCGTTTTTAAGGCCGGCAGTAAAAAGAAGCAGACTGGTTGGGCCCACTATTTAAGGTCCGCCGGTACCTCCGGCGTGAAGGGCGTGGATTCGGCGTTATCGAAACGCGAGTCGGGTACGGCCCTCTAAACATGCGGTTGTTGGTTAAAAAACGGCTGAAAACTGCGGGTCTACGTGCTTCATTTTTTCGTAACAAAAATGCAACACTTGAGCTTAACCATGCTGTTTGGGCCTTCCGGTATTCCGCCATTCCGCTTATTATTAAGGTTACATCAGGGGTGAGCCTGTGCGCTTGGCTGGCTACAGATGAGGGAGGGTCCGTTGATCAGAAGGCCCTCAAATTTCGAAAAGTTAGGGAAATAGGGCAAAAGCTATGACTTTGAAACGCGTTTTCCTCGCGGCGCTTGTTGCGGGTGGGATGATTGGAACGGCAGCCGCTGAAGAACGCCCAACGGGCTTCTACCTGAGTGGTGGTGGCGGTGCCAATTTCTTGGATGACGACAATATTCCGAACATTTTGGGCGGAACGGCTCGTCACGATATTGCTTATGAATCGGGGTGGCTTGGTATTGGTGCCCTTGGCTACAAGTTTGACGAAACTTTGAGAGTTGAAGTTGAGCTTGGCTATCGGGACAATAACATTCAGGGCGTGAGCTCGCTTCCGGTGTTACCAACCGCGGTGACCAGCAGCAGCGACGTGACTGCATTCTCGCAATTGGTAAACTTCATTTTCGACATTCCGCTCTCTGAGCGTATGGATCTCAGTGTCGGCGGTGGTGTCGGTGGTGCTTTGGTTGACGCAACCATCGCCATTCCGGGCACGACGGCTTTGAGTGATGACGAATATGGTTTCGCCTATCAGGCATTGGCTGGTTTTAACTACCAGCTGTTCCCACGGTGGCAGGCTTTTACAGAATATCGCTACTTCGCCACAGCCGGCAGCGACTTGTCACCTACCTTGGCAAGCGCGAATGATGTTGAAGTCGACTACGACTCACACTCTGCGGTGATCGGCCTGCGCTACTACTTCAACGACCCTGCACCGGCTCCTGCGCCGGCACCGGTCGTCCAAACCGACATTGGTCCTTGGATCGTTTTCTTTGACTTCGATAAGTCCAACATCCGTCCGGATGCAGCAGCAACGATCTCAACGGCAGTAGCTCAAGCGACAGAAGCTGAAACACTTCGCTTCCGTGTGACGGGCCACACCGATACGGTTGGTTCTTCCGCCTACAACGATGCTCTGTCTCTCCGCCGTGCTGAAGCGGTTAAGGGCGAGTTGATCCGTCTTGGTGTACCTGCAGACGAAATCGTGATCTCTGGCGCAGGCTTTGGCGACCCGCTGGTCTCCACGGGCCCTGGCGTTCGTGAACAGCAGAACCGCCGTGCAGTGATCGAAATTCCTTAAGTCGATTAGAACTTACCTAGAGAAAAAGGCGCTGAATTTTCAGCGCCTTTTTTGTTGCCTGTCGTTTGAGAATTCTGTGAGCAGCGGTTGCTTTTACGGCGCGCCGCCACCCCTAACAGGCCGGACGACTGTTTCGCCGCCGCCACCGCCGAAGATGCCTCCGATACGGCCAACAACGCCACGTTCCTCCTCACCGGAAGCATTCTCAGTATCTGTTTTGGCGGGCGCGGCAGCGACCTCTACCAACGGGAAAACCTGTTCCTGCTGCGGTTCCGTTCCGAACAAGAGCGGATGGGTTGTGGCACCGTCACGTTCCTTCAGCGCGGCCAACTTCACCAGAGGTTTGCTTTTGCACGCGCTATATCCGTGGGAATCGCCAAGAGGCTGTTGGCGGACGAAAGCCACCATGTCATTGCCATTCTTGCCGATCGTGTTCTCGAACACATAGGCTGCGTTCTGACAGAAGCGCGCTTTGTCCTTATTGCTTCGTTGAGAAGAGGCATTGGCGAGTTGGGTATCAAAGCTGTCCAACTGGCTGATAGCCCGCCCACGGTAAATTCGTCTGAAAGTGCGTTTGATGCCTTGATAGGCACCTGTCAGATCGCCTTTGAAGGAATTCACAAAGGTGTTGTAGCGGTCGCTTTCACCGCATGTGAGCGCGGCCACCATGAGTTCTGTTTGAATGACGCGTACTTCCAAGTCTTCGCGCTCGCTATGCGCAACGCAGTTTGCTGCAGCTGCCGGCGTGGCCATGTAGCCTATGGCAAGCGACCCCAGCAGGATCTGTTTAAGCCCCAATGACATGATTTTGCCCTTTGTATCTTACGCAATCGACTTTCTTATTTTGGAATGAGTATGAAGTGCGCTGCTTGGGTTAGGCAAGCGGAATGATGAGCAAATTTTCTTGACGGGGCCGTAGCGCTCAATGAGCGCTACGGCAAAACGTCAGGATTTAGTTACTGTTTTTCTTGAAGAAGGAGAAACGCGACCGGCCCGGCTTGTCCCGAGGCGTGGGGGCTTTAGCGTCGCGCTGACAGGCTTTCAGCCCGTGGGTTTGTGCGGCATCAACCGTCTGTACGTATGAGGTCAGATCAACGCCGCCTGGTTTCAACGTCGCGTTGAAAATCTCTTTTGCATTAGCGCAGAATGAAGCTTTGTCTTGAGCACTGCGCAGCGACGATGCGTTGGCCAGTTTTGTCATGAACGAATTCAGCTCGGTTTCGGCGCCGCGCGCATTGGTGCGCTTGAAGTAGCCTGAAATATCCGTATGGCTTTCCATGAGCTGCGGCCGGTAGGATTTAACAAAAGCGTTGTAGCGAGCGGCTTCATTACAGGTAAGCGCAGCAACCATAAGCTCTGTCTGCAAGGTGCGCGTCTGCAGCGAAATGTCCTCTTTCGGACTCACACAGTCCGCCGCGAGTGCCGGGGATGTTGTCAAGGCGAGCCAAGACGTGGCCGCAATTGTGGTTGTGGCAGCGGCTTTCAAATAGGCCCGCAATCCACTCTTCTTTTCACTATGAATCCAGATGGTCATTTCGAAACGCCTCCTAAACTGAAACGGCCGGCTTATCCTGATTGCCGGGCGCTCATCCTGTTTTTGACGGCGCAGTCGAGAGACCGAAATACTATGGGGTGGAGTTTATGCCCGCAGTCTACGGCATTTTTATGCTCTGTAGGCAGATGAATAGCCCGTTGCCCCACAGCGCAAGACATGCCTGCACCGCTACAAGAGCAATCTGCGCTTATTCTTTTAACGGGTGGTAAAACGTAAAGATGTCGCTAAATGCGATAAAAAGTGTACGGACTAATTGCTGATCGGCCTATGTTAGTAGCGTATCCCGATAAGCAAATAAGCCTGGCGCGCCGCCGGTATGGACGAATAAAATTTTATCGTTCTGTGTGAACACGCCTTTGCGGCACATGTCAAAGAGGCCCGCCATGGCTTTGCCTGTGTAAACCGGATCCAGCAGAATGCCTTCTGTTTGAAAAGTTTTCAGGACGGCCTCTTTCATGGGGGTGGTGGGCAGGCCATATCCTTCGCCGACGACGCCTTGGACGAATTCAAGGTCAGGGGGTTCGCCAATGCCTAAAGTTTGACACACATTTTCCAAGAATTTTCCAAGTCGCGTTTCGAACGCTATCGCCGACTTGTCATATACGTTGACGCCAAGAATACGGGTCGTCGCAGCTAATGGGGCGAAGCCAATGGACAGTCCGGCTTGCGTGCCGCCGGTGGCGGAAGCACTTACCACCGCATCAAAGACCAGGTCTTGAGCATTGGCCTGTTCAATCGTTTCAATAGCGGCGCTTACATACCCCAGAACGCCTTCAGGTGAAGAGCCGCCAGCCGGGATAACGTAGACAGATTTGTCTTGCGCTTGAAATGTGTCATTCAGCGATCTGAACTTGGTGCCCGCTTCCTCGGTCGTTCGAACAACATGGAGAGAGGCCATGCTTAACCCATCAAGCATGAAGTTGCCGGAACTGCGATAAGCGGGTTCGTCGTGAGGGACAATGTCTGTCAAAATGGCATGACACTCAAGACCGGTTCGGGCGCAGGCCGCAATGGTTTGACGGACATGGTTGGACTGCAGGGCGCCGAAAGTGACAACGACATCAGCGTTTTGTTGCCGGGCATCGGCCAACAAGAATTCGAGCTTTCGGGTTTTATTGCCGCCAAATGCCAGCCCGGTGCAATCGTCCCGCTTGATCCAGATTTCCGGTCCCTTCAGAAATTCGCTCAACCGGTCCAGCCGTTCTAGGGGCGTTGGAAAGTGTCCAAGAGGCAGTCTAGGAAAATGATCGAGGTCGAGTGTCATTTGGTTTCGAGTATTTTTGTCACTTGGTCGCGGCAGGCCTGCAGTGTTTTCTCAGCAAGCTTATCATCGCTGAGGCCCCGCGCAATGGTCAGGCCGCCAACGCATGTGGCGATACATAACAAGCCGCGCGCGTCCAGAGGTTCCGATGGATTGATCGTGCGGTTGAATTGGCTGGCGAGGTCTTCGATGAACGCCGTGTAGGCATTCTTAGTGGGCCGGTTCGATCGTGCGACATCGACCGACAGGGCGGCCATGGTACAGCCTTGTCCGACCACGGTTCGATTTTTGATGTCCAAATAGCCTTCAATAATTTCGAGGGCCTCTTCAATGAGGCCTTGCTGGGAGTCTCCTTTGCGGCTGGTCATCTTCAAATTGAAGTCATGCTCGCTGTCGACAACAGCCGTGAACAAGTCTTGCTTTGATTTGAAGTATCCATAGAAACCGCCCCGCGTGAGGTTTGCCGCCGCCATGATCTGATCGATGCCAACCCCCTCATATCCGTGTTTCCTGAACAAGCGTCCCGCCATGATGATGATTTTGCGGCGGGTTTCTTCCTTATGTTCGGGGGCATAACGCATGAACTTTCCTCACTTGACACGATCGGTGGGGGCGGCTGTAATGCCATTGCATGTCGATCAACATGCAATAATAGGATAGGCCAAAAGGTCGGGAGGTCAAGATGAGCGCGAATATCACGCTCTATCAATTTCCGTATTCAACCTTTAACGAGAAGGCGCGGTGGGCGCTCGACTATAAGCGTATCCGGCACAAACGTGTCAGCGTGCTCCCAGGCCCTCACGCGAACTATATCAAGAAGCTCTCGGGACAGACGGCAACACCGGTTCTGAAAATTGGCGACCGCGTAATCGCTGGATCCGCGAATGTGTTGGAGGCACTGGAAAATCATTGTGCTGAGCCCAGTCTGTTCCCAGCAGACGACTTGGTCAAATCCGAGGCTTTGGCCATACAGTCAAGATTTGATGATGATCTCGGCGTGCGCAGCCGCCGCGCGGTTCTGTCCACTTTGATGGATGACCCAGCCTATATGGCCGGTATGTTCTCATCGGGACGCAACTGGTTCACGCGTTTCTCATATCGGCATGTTCTGCCCTTGGTTCTTGGGAGGGTGCGTGAAGGGAACGGCATTACCGGCCCGGACTCCATCGAAGACGGTATGAATGCAGTGATCGAGGCGTTGGACTTGGTGCATGAGAAGTCACAAGCAACCGGGTATCTGTGTGGTGACGAATTTTCCATCGCGGATCTTACGGCATGCGCCCATTTGGCGCCCGCCGTTAATCCTCCCGACTGTGCAATGACACGTCCGGAACCCATGCCGAAAAAGTTCCGTACACAACTGGACGAATGGGCAACACACCCTGGGACCCAATGGGTTTTGAAAATCTACAAAGAATACCGTCCGGCTTCGTGCGCGGAATAACCCAGCGCTTGCCTTACTAACCGACGGTGAACTCTTGAATGCCCTTGACGATAAAGATAACGCCAATCGTCACCACGGCGGCGCGGCTTGCGGCGCGAAATTGTCCTTCACTCAATCGATCGAACAAGATCCGGCCAGTCCGGGTTCCTAACATTGCGGTCACAATGACCGCGGGGAAGATCCAAAGCGGAAGGGCACCTTCTTCGGCGACCAAGCCGATGATAAGGCCGTAGTACAGAATTTTGAGAACATGTCCGAGCGTCTGCGTGACGGCTTTGGTAGCAATCACCGCGTTCTTGTTCATCGTACTTTTCACATAGAAGACATCCAGCGCCGGACCGGAAGCACCGGCAAGAAGTTGTGCGGCTGTGACGATAATTCCGCTGGCAAATGCGGTAGACGGGCGTTGAATATCAAGAAATGGGGCATTCTTGAGAAACACCGCCATAACTGGAAAAACGCCGATAAGGGTGAAGATGACTCCTTTGCTCGGGAGTATCTGCACCAACGAGAAAATCAACAATGCCGCGGCGGCGCCGAAGACATAAGTAAAGAGAATATCCGTATTGATGTGGTCGCGGAGAAGGAAGGCGCGAAAACCATTGGAGGCCGCTTGTGTGACCCCGTGCAAGATCATGGCGGCGGACACCGGTAAGACCCATGCATAAATTCCCATAAGGATCATTCCGCCGGCCATGCCCAAAACGGCGGAAATGAAACTGGTGACCGCAACGCCCGCAAGAATAATCAGGTAAATCAATCGAGCCCTCCATTTTTTCACCAAGTTAGGGCTCGACATCGCATGAAAAAAGCGAATAGAAAGAAATCAATATATTCTCTGTGAGACTACATTATGATTGAGAACATTGAAGCGCTCATCGTGCTGGCGCGGGAAAAGACCATCACAAAGACCGCAACCCGTTTGAGAATCACGCAATCGGCGGTCAGCAAGCGCCTGGCCGCGCTCGAAGCGATGATCGGCGAGCCGGTGATCGAAAAAAAAGGGCGGGGCGTGACGCTCACGGAAACAGGGGAACGCCTGGTCGAACAGGCGCAGCCACTAATCAGTGAGCTGAGAAGTGTTCTCGCGACTCAGCAGCCAAGCGACCATATGGATGTAACCGTTGGGGTCTCTGAATCGCTCTTATGTTCATGGGGGGCGGAAGTCTTGCATCGTGCGGAAAAGGCAACGCCCGGCGTGAAGCTTTCGCCGCATACCCATCGAAGCCCTGTTGTGTTGGATCGTGTTCGGTCCGGCGAATATATGCTGGGTCTATGCAGCGGGCTTGAAAAGCTTTCTTCCGGGATCGTTGGCGAAATTGTATTTCGCGAGCCGATGGTTCTAATCGGCAGTCAGTCCCAAGTTGCGCAGTCGGATCGATCAGCCTTGTTGTCAATTGAGCCTCAATCCGTGACGTGGCGGTCTCTGGGGGGCGCCGCTTCCACATTGGGATTAAGGCCGACGCAAACCCTGGAAACTTTCTTCGCCGTGGCGCAAGTGGCCAATGTGGGGTTTGGGGTCGGCTTGGTGCCGTTGGGCGTTGCGCGGGCCATGCGTATTCCCCCGAAGAAGGTACATCCGGTAAAACCGCCATTGACCCGCCCGGTGACGATCATTGGCCAGAAAACCGTTTACAATAAGCCGGCGATCAGGGATTTCGTGAGCGCCGTCAAAGCGGAGATCGCAAAACTCGACCTGCACTAATCGAAGGACACGAACATGTTCATTATCACTGGCCGCGCCGTCGTCGCAGAGGGAAACCGCAAGCGCTTCTTGGAAATCGCGGAAGCGCAAACCCGTGCCTCCCGCATGGAGGCCGGCTGTTTGGAATACGGCTTCTATGAAGATGGCATGGTTCCCGGCCAATTTCTATTCGTCGAGAAATGGAAAGACCAAGCCGCCATCGACTTTCATTTCAAACAGCCTTATTGCCTGGAATTCATTGCGGAAGCCGGCAAGCTTTCCACCGATGAACCGGATATCTCGATCTTCGAAGTGCAAAGCCAGCGGGCCGTAGAACCGTGATTTCTAAGCGGGTAAGCGCAGATGATAACTCTTCGGCCTGGTGAGCTGCTCATATCCTATTTTTGACAGCGTGCAGCCCCGACCGGAATCGCCGACGCCGGTCCAGGCGAGCTCCGGATCCAGGTAGTCACATCGATTGAGGAACCACGTGCCCGTGTTCACGCGCTGCCCGATGGATTTGGCTTGCTCCATATCTGCCGTCCAGATCGATGCCGTCAGGCCGAACGGGCTGTCATTCATCAATTGGATGGCCGCTTCATCGGTTTCGACTTCCATAATGCCGATGACGGGACCGAAGCTTTCCTCGCACATAACATCCATCGAATGATCCACATGGGTGAGAACCTGCGGGGCCATATAGGGCGTCTCGACCTTAGCTGCCGGGAAGAGCCCCGGATCGACCAGGCTTTTTGCCCCCTTATGCACCGCTTGATCGATTTGCTGGCGGACGAAATTGGCGGCGTTCGTGCGCACCATGGGGCCCATCGTGGTCGCGTCATCCATGGGGTTGCCCAAACGATATTGTTTCGTTGTTTCGACAAATGCATCCACGAACCGGTCGTAAACATCCGTATGCACATAAATGCGTTCTTTGGCGCAGCAGGATTGTCCGGAATTGAAGAAAGCACCATCCACAAGGTTCTCGACCGCGAAAGCAAGATCCGCATCCGGGCGCACATAGGCGGGATCCTTCCCGCCCAGCTCTAACCCGACGCCGATAAAGCGTTCGGTGGCTGCACGTTGAACCGCGTGCCCCCCGGCAACGGATCCGGTGAAGGCCACAAATCCTGTGTTTGCATCTTGAATCGCCGCTGTGGTGGTGGCGTGATCCATGTGCAGTACTTGGAACACACCCTCGGGCAGACCGGCCGTTTTGAAGGCTTGTTCGAACCGTTCGGCGCATAGGGGCGTTTGGCCCGAATGTTTGAGTACGACGCTGTTGCCAGCCATGAGGGCCGGCACCACAGAATTGACCGCGATGAGATAGGGGTAATTCCAGGCTGCAACCACCAGAACCACGCCGATCGGCGCGCGCTCAATGTATCTTTCGAAGCCAGTTTTTGGCTCAGGCACGATCGGCGACAGGGCGTCATCGGCAATTGAGATCATGTGCCGCGCCCTCTCTTCCATGCCGCGGACTTCACCGCCGCCCGCTGAAACAGGCCGCCCCATCTGCCAGGCCAACTCCGGCACGATGTCGTCCGCCATTGCCACAAATGCATCAACAAAACGGCTGCAGATGCGTGTGCGGTCACTGATTGACGTAGCGGCCCAGTCGATTTGCGCGCGTGCCGAATTCGAAAGCGCCCGCGATACCTCGGCCTGCGTTGCCAATGGGCGGCGAGCATAAATGCTGCCATCGACGGGACTTACGACTTCCAACTCTTTCGCCATTTCTCTCTCGTTCGTTTTGGAGGCGGGGGCTCGTCATGTATCACGTGTTCCCATGACCGGTCACGCAAGGTATGCTGGCCCCAAAGAGATTGACACCAAACGGGGAGGCGGCCCATGACCGGCGCACAGGACGAAGTCCTTTATTCAGTTGAAGACAATATCGCTACGATCACACTTAACGCTCCGGACCGGATGAACACGATTTCAGGGCCGATGCTGGATCGTCTGACGGAACTGCTCTTGAAGGCGGATGCGGACAAAGATGTCCGGGCGATTATTCTGACCGGCGAAGGCCGCGCCTTTTGTGCGGGGCTCAATCTCGAAACGGCGACCAAGGGCGAAGGTATCTCCGGCAACAGTGTGGGCGCTAACAATTTAGATTTGCGCAACACACCGCCGACGGTGTTGCACAATATGGACACGCCGACGATCTGCGCTCTAAATGGCGGCGCGGCCGGTTACGGCATGGATACGGCTCTGGGCTGCGATATTCGGATTATGGCGGAAAATGCCAAGATGGCGGCAGCGTTCACGAAGCGTGGCGTGGTGCCGGAATCGGGTGGAACGTGGTACCTGCCCCGTATGCTCGGTTGGTCAAAAGCGGCAGAGATCATTTTCACCGGACGCACTTTGAGCGCGCAGGATTGCGTTGCCGAAGGGCTTGCCTCCAAAGTGGTTCCTACGCAAGAGCTTATGAACGAAGCTCGTGCAATGGCGAAAGAAATTGCGGAGAATGCGCCGCTGGCCGTTCAGGCTTCAAAACGTATGATGCGCATGGGCCTCAATGAACCGTTCACGGAACATGTTCATCATGTTTATCTTCAGCTCCTGCCATTATTCAGAAGCGAAGATGCGGCAGAAGGCATGAAAGCGTTCCTGGAAAAGCGCGAGCCGGAATTCAAAGGCCGCTAAGCATCGGATTTAGGAGTGGGCGCTGGCTAGACGTTTATGAACACGCCCACGCATCTCTTGTTGAGCGCTGCTGTGCTCGCCAAATCCGGCACGGAACACCGCCGCCGCAATATCCTTGTTCTCGCCGGGGCATTGCTGCCGGATCTGTCCATTTTCATAATGTTCTTCTGGACCCGGATTATTATGGGGCGTCCGGAAGAACTGATTTGGCGCGAAATCTATTTCACACCGTTTTGGCAGAGCATCGGCATGGTCGCCAACTCCATGCCGCTCTATGGCGCGATCGCATTGATTGCCTGGTGGCGCAATTGGCCATTGGTGCTGGTGCTCGCGCTCTCAGCACTACTGCATCTTACTTTCGATTTTCCGTTTCATAATGACGATGCCCATGCCCATTTTTGGCCCATCACCGCATGGCGCTTTGAAAGCCCTTTGTCATACTGGGATCCCGACCATTTCGGTCTGTGGGTCGCTGGCGCGGAATTCGCCTTGGGTGTGTCCCTAATTGTCGTGTTGTGGCAACGTTTTCCAGAACGGTTGCCCCGCGCGGGCTTGCTCCTCGCGTTTGCTGCCTACTTTGCCGTGCCAGCCTATTTCATCTCGCAGTTAGGGGCTCCATAAGGACGCTTATTTCGCGGCAAGGCGCTGAAAATTTGGCGGCCGCCTTTCGACGAAGGACTGAACACCTTCCGTTGCATCCACGCGCGTTAGGCTTTGTTCCATGGCGATCTGCGTTTCTTCCAACGCCGGTTGATATTCAATTCCCATATGGCGGTACAGCAAGCGTTTGGATTCCGCCAAGGAAGACGGCGCCACCGTTTGAGCAAGTTCAACCACATAGTTCTTGGCCGATTGAAGAAGCTCGTCATGGGGAACCACATATTCCACCAGTCCGGAACGCAGCGCCTCCTCGGCGCCGATCTTTCGTGAGGTCCACAACAGATCCAGCGCGCGGCCGGGGCCCATTAGGCGGGGCATAATCCAACTCAGCCCGTGTTCCGCAATGAGGCCGCGTTTTGAAAAGACCGTCGTGAATGCTGCTTCTGTCGATGCAAAGCGAATGTCCGCCATGGCTGGCAAAACGAAGCCGCCACCAGCGGCCACGCCATTTACCGCTGCGATTATTGGCTTGGGAATTTTCAAGAAATACGTGAACATGCCGGGCACATCGTTTCGTTGCGCCGTGTCCTGTTGACTTGTGGTTTTGCCTGCCGCCGCGGTCGCCGCCAGAACTTCCGCGTCAAGGCCAGCACAGAAGCCACGGCCTTCACCCGTGATCACAATGCCCACCACCCGTTCATCTGCCGCTGATGTGTCAATGGCATCCCGGATTTCGGCGAGCATCTTATAGGTGATCGCATTCAACCGATCGGGACGGTTGAGGCGGATCACGGCAACCGGGTCCTCAACGTCGAATATGATCTCCTCATAGTTTGCAGCCATCGGCGCCTCCCGTGTCAAATTTGGTGGAATTTTGATGCGAGTATACGGCAATCAAGTATGATGACCAGGTGCTGGCCATCGTGCGCTTCGATACCGGCATAGGCCAGAAACGGTATTGGCGATTGTCGTCATGCCAAGAGCGGCCCCAAGGCCGCTCTGATCCGCTAAGGCACTTTTGGGATTTCAAAATCGCAAAAGTGCCCTAAGCCTTAATTTTGGAGCGTTTCCGGACGGTGAACCGCCAATGTACGTTTTTGGCACTTCACCTGGAAACGCTAGAGGGTTTATCCCGTGTTAGAACTCCGCACCCTGGGTGAGTTTCGCCTTCTGCGGGACGGCGAAGAAATCGACTTGCCGCCATCGCGAAAGGTGCGTGGGCTCCTTGCATATTTAGTTGTGACGGCGCGCCAACACCGCCGCGAAAGGCTAGGCGAGTTATTGTGGGCAGACTCGGAAGATCCAAAAGGGTCTCTCCGCTGGGCCCTGAGCCGTCTTCGCAATGTCTTCGAGCGTGGAACTTTGTCCAAAGACGAAGCATGGCGGATCGAGGCAGATCGGGAATTCGTCAAGCTGGACATTGGTGATGGCCGCGTGGACATTCTCCTTGCCAAGCGCCGTTTGCGCCAGCCGGATGCATGTTCCGACATTGACCTGATCGAGACGGAAAGAGACTTTTCCGGGCCGATGTTTTCCGGGATGGAGTTGCCGGATCAGCCCACCTTCGAAGCTTGGCGCGTGTCTGAAGCAGCGGATGCGGAAGACCTGTATGGGAAGTTGCTTCGGACTTTGGTGGAACGCTTCGACAGTGAACCGAATGAAGCGCTACCTTATGCACGTAAATGGGCGAAGCTCGAATCGCATAACCGTTCTGCTCATGCCGAGCTCTTAAGGTTCTTACTGCGCTGCGGCCGGAAAGATGAAGCGGAAGCCCATCTAAAGGTTGCGAACAGTCTGCTTCGAAAAGACGGCCCGGATGCCGAAAATTGGTTGCTTGAAAAATGGCAAGCGCTCCGCGATACGGTGGATGAGGAAACGACGGCGCCGCTTTCGTCCGCGGTGCCGCCCGAGCGTCAGCCTACGCGCCGGAACACAACGATTCTTGCCGCCGATGTTGTGGGGTTCAGCAAACTAATGGGATCAGACGAAACCGGCACCATCAGCGCATTGCGGGCCCTTCGCGACAAAGTTTGGGATCCCAAAATTTCTGAGCATGGGGGCAAGGTACTGTCCACAGCAGGTGATGGTGTGGTTGCCGGGTTCAACGAACCGGACCGCGCGGTAAAGGCTGGCGTTGCCATGCAAGAAGATCTTGCTCAAGAAGGGGCTGATTTCTTGACGACTCCCATCCAACAACGGATCGGGGTTCATACGGGACCAGTTCTTTATGTGGACAATGATGTTCTTGGGGCGCCGCTTGCGATCGCCGACGCGCTTCAAAAACACTGCGACGCTGGGGGTGTCGTTATATCTTCAGACGTTCATGATGCGTTGCCGGATTCGCTGCGAAGTACATTCGATAAAATCGGTGTGTTGAATTTTTCAGATTTTGATATTTCGGTGACGTCTTACGGCTGGTCTCCGTCGATCAACAAAGAGGCGGCCGCTCAAGCATCCGCATCGGTTACGAACGTCAAGCGGCCTTGCGTGGCCGTCCTGCCGTTTGCAAATCTGTCGGGTGACGCCACGCAAGATTACATTGGTGAAGGTATGGCCGATGATCTTATCACCGAGCTGACAAGGTTTCGGTGGTTTGACGTGGTGGCGCGAGACTCGAGCTTTGCCTATCAGGATAGAGCCGCGAACACGCAACTGATCGCAAGCGAGTTGGACGTTGATTACATTCTGGAAGGCAGCGTACGCATGGCGCGGCCTCGAATTCGTGTGAGTGCTCAGCTCATCGACGGCGAAACCGGACGGCTTGTGTGGACGGATCAGTTCGATGGTTCCATGGATGCTATTTTCGATTTCCGGGACGAGATTACGGATCAGATTGTGGGAACGATCGAGCCGGAATTAGGTCATGTTGAAAGAGAGCGTGCGGCCAGTAAGACGCCTGGGTCACTGGAGATTTGGGATGTGTACCAAAAAGCGGTTTGGCATCTAACGCGATTTAATCCAGACGATATGACCGAAGCCGACCGGCTTTTACGGCAGGTTATTTCAACAGATCCTCAATTTCACCGTGGCCATGCTTATTTGGCCGTGCTGCGCTATCTGTCGATTCTTGTTGGTGACCCAACTGCATCGGAAAAACTCCTTAGTGAGGGGGAAAAGCACGGCCGTCTTGCAGTGTCTCTGGACTTCTACGATCCGCTCGGACATTACGCCTTGGGTCTTGTCCTTATGGCAAAGCGGCAATTGCCGGACGCTATCTTCGAATTCCAGACGGCCTTGGATCTCAATCCCCGGTTTGTCTATGCCAATTACGGCATGGCGCTGGCCCTGCGCGGTATGAACCAGCCCGGCGAGGCGGCGGAACACTTTCTGCGCGTGATCAAATTGTCTCCCCGCGATCCAATCCTGTGGAGCGCTCACTGGGGATTGGCCTTCGCCTATCTGCTTGACGGTCAGTATGACAATGCTGAATTCGAATGCGCGCAGGCGCGCCAATACCCGCAGACAGGCTACTGGCCTGATATCACGCAAGTGGCCCTACTGGTCGCCAAGGGCCGGATCGAGAAAGCCAAGATTGAACTGTCCAACTGCCTCGAAACCTGGCCGGGGATTACGCGCGGCCAGCTTGCGTCCCAGGCCCGGATTCTGTCCGCAGAAGGCCCTGCTTTTGACGGATTTCTCAATATGTTGGAAGAAGCCGGTCTGCCTTGTGACGACTGACACTTTTCCCCTATCTGAGCCCTCCCATATCCGCCTTTCAAATGTCGGCCAAAGGTTTTTGCCGGTTGGGCGCCGTTGTTGAATTGATTTTCTGCGATTTGTGCCGTGAACGGATTTCCACGGTCGCAAATGGCGCGATAAAATCAGCGGATAGAAGGGAAGGGTTGGCGTGCTTGAGTTGCGTCTGCTGGGAAAAATGTCGTTGTGGCGTGACGGAGAGGAAGTTGTATTGCCTCCTTCCAAAAAAACGCGCGCTTTGTTGGCGTACCTGGCGGTAAGTGGAAAGCGTTTTCGGCGCGATGATCTGTGCCGTTTGCTGTGGCATATTCCGGACGATCCACGAGGTGCCCTGCGGTGGAGTTTAAGCAAACTGCGTCCACTGTTGAACGATGAAACCCACAGCCGGATCATCGCCGACCGTCAAACGGTCGAATTAGACAATACCAATCTACAGATAGATTTCTTGGATCTTTCCGCTTGGGAACAGCTGCCCCGTGACCGTCAGCGTGCATTGGCAGACGGCGCCCGGGGGATTGCGGAAAACGATTCCGAGTTTCTTGAGGGCGTTGAGTTTCCAGACCTGCCGGATTTCCAAGCATGGCTCAATGCGCAGCGGCAGGAAGCCCGCGCAAAAGCACAGGCCTTGATCGCGGCGATCCATGTTCCTACCGGCACATCCGCTATGGATGCGGAAAGCGGCTTAAGCGCGCCACAGTCCGCGCGGAATGGTATTCAACGGAGATTGTCGGCAATCCTTTCCGCCGATGTGGCTGACTACAGCAGGCTCATTGGGGCGGACGAGTTGAGCGCTGTGAACACCTTGCGCACATTGCGAAAAGAATTGTGGGAACCGACATTTGTTGAGCATGGCGGGCGGATCATCAAAGCGTCCTTGGACGGTATCATCGTCGAATTTGCCAGTGCCGTTCAAGCCGTCAAAGCTGGAATTTCCGTTCAGCAAAAAATGCTGCAAATAGAGTCTGACACGGACTATATGCCCCGTATTGATTTGAGGATCGGCGTCAATCTTGGCGACATATTGATCGAGGGGGACGACATTTTCGGTGATGGGGTGAATATTGCCGCGCGCTTGAAATCCGCCTGCACGGCGGGTGGTTTGCTGATCTCTGGCAATGTGTTTGATCAACTGGATGAAACCTCAGGTGCGACCTTTGTCTCTGACGGCAGCGTAAACCTGAAAAACATTGCTCGGCCCGTCACCATCTACCATTGGGGGGACGGCCCTTCGCCGCAGACCCGGCCGGAACCGGTCAGCCAGCCCGCCCTTTCCGACCCGGGTAAGCCCTCCATCGCCGTATTGCCGTTCGCAAATATGAGCGGCGTGGCAGATGAAGAATATTTCGCGGACGGCATGACAGATGGGATCATTACGGCGCTTTCCTGCATGCCCTGGGTTTTCGTCATATCCCGAACGTCGAGCTTTACGTACAAGAACCAAGCGATCGATATCAAAAAGACGGCGCAGGAATTGGGCGTGCGCTATCTGCTGGAAGGAACGGTTAGCCGTTCACCGGATAAGGTGCGGGTTTCTTGCCAATTGGTGGATGCTGACTCCGCAAGATACATCTGGGCTCAGCGATTTGATCGTCCGCCAACAGATGTATTTGAATTACAAGATGACATTGCCGGGCAAGTGGTGGCGATTTTGGAACCAAAGCTCCGGCTAATCGAACTTGAAAGATCGCAACGCAAGCCGCCGGCAGAATTGGAAGCGTATGATTATTATCTGAGGTCTTTGCCTCATTCCTATGGAGCGCGCGGCACCAATATTCCTGAGGCGATCAAGCATCTGGAAAAGTCACTGGAACTTGAGCCGAACTTTGCGCCGGCTGCCGGTCTGGCAGCGTGGTTGCGTACTCAGTCATCGGACTATTTTTCACCTGAAGGAATTGCTGAAACGCGCCGATTGGCGAATTTGGCCGTGGAACATGGGGGGGATGACGCTTTTGTCCTTGCGATTTCAGCGTCAGTGGTGGGTTATTTCGAACGCAGTTGGCCAGCCGCACTCTCTCTCATCGACCGCGCCATTAAGCTCAACCCCAATAATCTCACGGTGTGGACGAGCAGTGGCTGGATCCGCATGTATTATGGCGACTCAGCAGCAGCGCTGGAAGATTTCGATAAAGCGGAACGCTTAAGCCCGCTCGATCCCGCAAGCTATGTGGTTCATTCGGGCCGGGCGTGTGCGTTGTTTCAGCTGGAAGATTTTGAAGGTGCCGCAAAATGGGCGCGGATCGCCGCCGCGGAAAACCCAAGGTTCACGGCCGGCTGGCGGGTCCTTGCGGCAAGTTCCGTGTATCTCGGTGATTTTGAGGCCGCTCATAATGCTAAAGAGCAACTCCTGAAGCATGCGCCTTGGGAGACCATTTCCTTCATCACCGGCGTACTGCCTTACTACCGCAAAGAAATGGGAGACCTCTTCGCAAAGGCATTGCAGCAAATTGATTATCCGGTGTAGCGCTCTAGTCTTCCGGACCTGTCAGGCGTTTCACGCGTTCTTCCGAAGACGGATGCGTGGACAGCCAACCCGGATCCGATCCGCAGGCGTCCCCGCATGATTTCGCCAGCAAGACAAACAGATCGGCGAGGTGTTTTGGATCATGCCCCAACTTTGTCATAAGCGCGGCGCCGTAGTCATCGGCCTCGCGCTCGAAATCCCTCGAATAACCTGTCTGGACAAGCATAGCCGGTATGGTCAGAACCAATTCGGCCAACCCGGATAAGTCGCCTGCAACGAAAACAACGGCCAAGGTGATGACCGCCCCCTGAAGCAGGGAGCGCATCACATGCCTTTCTTCCACATGGCCGAGCTCGTGAGCCATCACGCCGATCAGTTGGCGTTCGTCCGTTGCAAGATCAATAATGTCATCAAGCAGAATGACGGAGCCGTCTGGAAGCGCAAATGCGTTTGCGCCCAAGGCTTCTGATTTTCGGAATAGCAGGCGGCAGCAATCAGCGGGAAGGCCAGCCGTCTGTACCAACTCGTCGAAATGCGTGCGAAGTTCGGCGCGCCTGGCACTTTTGAGGTCCGATGGCGAGAAATAATACTCATCCATCAGCTCCAGGGTCTGTTCACCGGTCGTGTCAAGAATGCCGGGCGGCAGAGTGTAGGCAACCTGTTTGGCCGCATAGGGAACACCCCATGTGAAGAATGCGTAAACCGTAACGCCAAAGGCGATTACGAAGATGCCTGTGTAAAGCGTTAAGCGCTCCAGATTGTGCGCAATGGCCCCGCGTGTGATGCCTTTCAATTGGCGTTCAATCCCGTCGACAGCATCATTGTCGTTGGTTTCGATGACGGCGCCGTCCTGCAATGTCAGGCGCCGTGGGGTGCGCCCAATTCGACTGGAAATACGAAAATCTTTCCAGTCTAAAGACAGGGATTCTTCCGGCGCCTGCAGACGGACTTGCACATGTCCCTTTGCGTCGACGGTGACGGATGCCGGGCGCCGGGCTGATTGCCCGGCCGCAAAATACCAACCTTCAAATGCGCCAATCAAATCGGGATATCCAGATCGAATGCTTGGGCCACTTCCTCGCCAATCGCACTGTCTTGAGAGATTGTCGATGTGTACTGATCCAAGCTGCCGCCTGCAAGAAGAGTTGTGTGTCCGGCCCGGTACCGCGCTGTCCGCACACGGGCCCAAGGGATCATCAGGCCCACCGTAAAGATGATTGCGATGATGTTTGTGAAGACGATCCAAACCATTGTGAAGGGTGACATGGTGGACTCAAATCCGTGGCGGTCATCAACCATCAGATTGTTGAACGTCACATTGGTAATAAGCGTTTGGATATACACCGGCACAATGGCGAACAATGCGAGCGCCCCAAAATAAAGGGCCGCAAAAACGGCGATTTGGCTTGGAGGAAGCGTATCTCCTTCCGCAAGGCCAGCCCAATCCACACCGGTTAAGATGGGCGCCACCACGCCACCTGCGATGGCACCTAGAATAATAAGCAAAACAAGTCCTTGGAAGTAGATCCAATAGAAGACCCCCAGGCCGACCTGTAGGTCCATTGGCCGGCCGCCATAAGTGAAACTATCGGCGAGATATTTCTGAGCAGCACGTGCGATGACTGGCAGCAACAGGAACAGAGTGAAGATCGAAACGATTGGGCCGAGAATGAACACCCAAAATGCCCGGCCATAATTGCCGTCAAAATCAAACCGGACATTGCGATAACTGCTCATGCGCGCGGTGAACCGCAGACTTCGATTGATCAGCCAGGGGATCGCGAAGATCAGGGCGATCGACAGTCCGAAATAGAGATAAAGGCTAATAAACTGCGAGAAACTGAAAAGAATGATGAGGGCAGCGGCGATGATGCGTCCGATCAAGATCGAAAGCGGCTTGGCGTGATACTCATAACCATGACCGTCAACCTGGGTATTGCCGTAAAAATATCTTTGAGTGCGAACCTTGGCCCACGCTGAATATATGCCTAGCGTTAAGATGGTCAGCAGTAAATTGACGATCCAAATTCCGAAAAATTCGCCGGCGCGCCCGTGGAACTCAAAAGGCAGTCGTTGTTTCTCCGGCGCGGCGTCGCCCGCCGGCACAGCTTGGTCGCTCATCAAAATCCCCCCTAATGCTTTCCCACCACCGGTTTTGTTTGGGATGGGAAAACCTTAATAGATGTCCTATCCCACTGGTAGCATACAGTAGGTTACGATGTCGCTAAGATTGTATGACAAGTGACTGCCCGTCGGGCCGGGATACTTGTTTCCGAAAAGAAACAGGCCCTGCGGATTTGTACCTCGCAGGGCCATGAAACAGTTCAAAAACGGGGCTATTCCGGTTTTTTGAAGCGCAAGGTGAAGCGGTCGCTTTCGCCAATTTCCAAGTATTTGGACTGGTCGAATGTTTCGTCGGCGGGCTCGCCGCGTGGCGCGCTCCGCAAGACCGGCGGCAGCGTCCAAACACCAAACGGATGGTCTGCCGTGTCCTTTGCATTGTCATTGACGTCGGAAGAGCCGTCCAAAACAAAGCCCGCTTGTTCTGCGAGTTCGATCACCATGGCTTCGGGAATGTAACCGCTCGCAAGCTTCTCATCCACTTCGGCGTCTGCCGGCAAGCGGTGATCGACCACACCCAAAATGCCGCCAGGCTTCAGAGCCCGGTACATTTGAACAAACCCTTCCGCCGCATATCCGCGTGGTACCCAGTTGTGCACATTACGGAAAGTGAGGACCATGTCTGCCGCGCCCGCTGGTGCAATGTCGCCTACATTTGGGCCAAACACAGTCGCGGTGACATTGCCGAATTTTTCCGGGTCTTCAACGAACTTTTTCTGGAAGTTCGCAAGTGACTCCCGAATGCGTTCATTATCCGTCTCCGGATCGAATCCTGCTGCGTAGTATTTGCCGTCATCCTTAACGAATGGGGCGATAATGTCCGCGTACCAACCACCGCCCGGCCAGACTTCGACAACCGTCATGTTCGGCTGAAGGCCGAAGAATGTCAGTGTCTCCTTGGGGTTGCGATATGCGTCGCGGGCCCGGTTCTTTTCTTCCCGCCAGTCGCCTGCGAGGATTTCATCCAAGCGCGCCGCGTTCTTTTCTTCCTGTGTTAATTCGCGTGGGGCTTCAGCCTCTTCGGCCGCGGGGGCCTGTGCTTGGGGCTCCGCGGGCGCTTGCGCCACTTCTTCGTCTTGCCCGCAGGCCGTCAGCGCGATGAGTGACAAAGCTCCAGCGAAAAGGCCGAAACGCTTCATGGTCGTATTCATCTTGTATTTTCCCCTTACAGGCAGAAGATTGTCGGATTACCGGCCACGTCCTAGCATGGTTGCTGGGCTGGAGGACAATGAAAAAGTGATTGGAATATAGCGACCGCCTATTCCTTCGGCGGTTCGGATGCTCCTGGGCCCAAGGGGCGCTGCAGATAATGTGTATCGACCCATTGTTCGAATTTGTAGCCGACCGCCTCTGTTGTGCCTTTGAACTCAAAGCCCAGGGATTTGTGCAGATTAATAGAGGCCAGGTTGTCATCGCCTGCCACAATGCCGACCATTTGCCGGTAACCTCGGTCTGTACAGATATCGACAAGCCTGGAAAGAAGCATCTTGCCCAATCCCTTACCGGTCCGGGTTTTGTCTAGATAGACCGTGTCTTCCACCGAAAATCTGTAGGCGTGGCGCGTTCGGAAGGGCGCCGCATAGGCGTAACCCGCAACCTGGCCGTCGATTGTGGCCACCAGGTAAGGCAGCCCTTTGCTTGTAATCGCACGCCAGCGCTCTGCCATTTCCTCCGGCGGCGGTGGATCCGATTCGAAGGTAATGACAGTGTTCAGGACGTAGTGGCGATAGATTGCTGCGATCGCCGCCATGTCGTCGGCGGTGGCATCGCGAATTTGTGTTTGAGGTCCCATGAGTTTTCAGTTGGGTACGTTTACGCTCTCAGTCAAGAATGTTGTGCGCTCGCCGGATTTCGGTAATCTCGCGCGCTGGCGGCCATTCGGGCGGCCTTTTTGTGAGCATGATAATGAGCCAATTGAGATATGGCATCATCGGCAGCGGCATGATGGGCCTTGAACATATCCGTAATATCAACTTGATCGATGGTGCGGAAGTGATGGCAATTGCCGATCCCAATGAAGAGCCCCGGGATTGGGCGAAGTTTACCTTGGAATATCATGGTGGCCCTTCCAAGGGTGGGAACGTCGCCTACTATAGCGACCATCGCGAACTGCTCGATGCCGGCGGGCTGGATGTGGTTGTGGTGGCAACACCCAATTTCACGCACCGCGCCATATTGGACGATTTGCTAGGGTCTTCTCTTCATATCCTGTTGGAGAAGCCGTTATGTACCACTCTTGAAGATTGCTTAGCGGTTCAAAAAGCGGCCGCCGACCATCCCGGCGTGATTTGGATGGGGCTTGAGTATCGCTATATGCCTCCGGTCACCCGCTTTGTGGACATGGCGAAGTCTGGTGTGGTCGGTACGCCCCAAATGTTATCGATCCGTGAGCATCGTTTTCCTTTCCTAAAGAAAGTGGATGATTGGAACCGGTTTAATGAAAAAACCGGCGGCACGTTCGTGGAAAAATGCTGCCACTTCTTCGATCTGATGTGTCTCATCATGAATGACCGGCCCGTACGAGTGTTTGGCTCCGGTGGTCAGAACGTCAATCACAAAGATGAAATCTATGGCGGGCGCGCGCCGGATATTTTCGACAATGGTTATGTGGTTGTGGAATTCGAACGCGGTGGCCGATCTGTTTTGGATCTGTGCATGTTCGCGGAAGGCTCACAAAACCAAGAAGAAATTGCGCTGGTCGGAGAGCGGGCGAAGCTGGAAGTGGCCATACCGGATGGGCACATAACGGTAAGCACCCGGGACCGCGAGCGGGACCGGTTTCACGTGCCTGTTCCGCCCGACGTGCTGGAAGTCGGTCAGCATCATGGTGCCACTTATTATCAGCATAAGGAGTTTACCGATGCAATCCGGTCGGGTGCGGCGCCGACGGTGACCATAGCAGACGGTGTCTTGTCGGTGGCCATCGGTGTTGCGGCCCATCGATCCATGGAAACGGGCCAAGCCGTCTTGATGGCAGACCTTGGCTTCTGAATTCCCGGCTATGCGCCTGAAACGAAGAGGGCCAAAGCGGTGAAGGCGCCAACACCGGACAATATGACCCCCGCCACCGGGCGCAACGGCCGTTCTTCGCGCAGCGCGCCGCTTAAATAAGCAATCACGCCCGCGATCGTGCCTTGGATGATTGAGAGGCCCGCAAGATAGGCCGCCAGCGGTGCCATGCCCGCGCCCAAGATGGCCTCCGCATAAGCTGCGCCATGTATGGCACCGATCAGGAACAGGCCAAGTATGAGTGCGAAACGCTGAAGGGGAAGCTGGATGAGGATCGATGTCCCTAGAACAAAAACCGAGATAGCGACGGCCAATTCCAGCATCAGCCCGGAAGCGGCAGCCCCGGTGGCCCATGTGGCCAAAAAACCGCCAATGACGAATGCGGCCACACCGCTGACCGGCCTTCCGCGCAGGCCGCACAACACGCCCACAGCGATCACGGCCGCGAAGTGCAGTGGTTCAATGATGGGATGCGCGAGGCCAGAGACAAAGCCTTCAAACAAAGTTTCCGGTGTGCGGCCGTAAAGGGCGTGATGTGCGGACGCAGGCATTGGCCATGCCATCACCGCCGCGAACAGCAGCAAAACAAATCGGTGCAAGGGGAAGTCCTTCCGGTTCGCGCTATATCGTTCTAAACTTGTTCCTTAACGCAACACGGAACGCATCAGGAGTATCACGGCCCATGGGTAAAGGCCACGATCATCAACATCCGCCATCCGATATGACCTTGCGGGTGAAAGCCCTGGAGACCGCTTTGTCGGACAAGGGGCTGATCGATCCGGCGACGCTAGATGGCATTGTCGATCTGTATGAGAACAAAGTCGGTCCCAAAAATGGGGCCAAGATTGTAGCTAAGGCATGGGCCGATCCGAATTTCAAGGAGAAGCTTTTGGCGGATGGCACCTCGACCATCGCCGAATTTGGTTTCCCGGCCCTGCAAGGTGAGGACATTGTGGTGGTCGAGAATACGGATGAGGTCCACAATCTGGTCGTCTGTACCCTGTGTTCTTGTTATCCATGGCCGGTCTTGGGTCTGCCACCGGCTTGGTATAAATCATCCGCCTATCGCGCCCGCGCGGTCAGTGAGCCAAGGAAAGTTTTAGAGGAATTCGGTGTCACCGTCAGTGATGACAAAGAAGTGCGCGTTTGGGATTCGACGGCGGAAATTCGGTACTTGGTTCTGCCTGAGCGCCCAGCCGGGTCAGACGCTCTTGCGGAAGGCGAACTAGTCGGGTTGGTCACCCGCGATTCCATGATCGGGACCGGTCTTGCCGCCGCACCGGAAGGCAAATAGCGCATGGACGGCATTCACGATATGGGTGGTATGGATGGCTTTGGGCCGGTCCCTATTGAACAAGACGAGCCTGTGTTTCATGAAGCCTGGGAAGGCCGGGTCATGGCACTTAACTTAACCCTCACGACTTTCTTGCCCGGCAACGTCGACTATGGCCGCTCGATTATCGAAAGTATTCCGCCAGCGGATTACCTGCGCATGAGCTATTACGAAAGATGGTTCGACCGCATCGTGGCGCGTTGCCAGTTGAACGGCGTTATCGACCAGGACGGCGTGGCGGCGGTCGGTCATGGAGACGCACCCGATATCTTGGTCACGCCCGAAAACCCGCCCGCCCCGCCGGAACTTGTGCTCGCATTCGTGCAGTCCGGCAATCCCGCAAACCGTGAGGTAGATGCTAAGCCGGTGTTCAAAATTGGTGAGGTGGTGCGCACCCGGAATATGCGGCCTGCCGGGCATACGCGTCTGCCGCGCTATGCGCGGGCGAAGACCGGCGAGATCGTGGCCCATCATGGTGCCCATGTGCTGCCGGACAGTAATGCGAAGATGGAAGGCGAAAACCCGACCCATCTTTATTCGGTTCGGTTCGCGGCCCGCACACTTTGGGGTGATACGGCTCATCCGAAAGATACGGTGACGCTTGATCTATGGGAGACTTATCTTGAGCGCGCTTGAAGGGGCTGAAAAGTCTTTCGCTACGTTAATCCCGACCGCTTTAAAGGATGATGGTGCGCCGGTTTTCGAAGAGCCGTGGCAGGCACAGGCCTTTGCCATGACCATCGCCCTGTTTGAGGCCGGTCTTTTCACATGGGACGAATGGGCAGAAACCCTTGGCGGGGCTATCGCTCAAGCAAAAGGTGAGGACGATCAATCCGGTGGCCGTTACTACGAGTTCTGGCTTGCCGCCTTAGAGCAGATTGTTGCGGCGAAAGGGGCATCGGACGCAGAAGGGTTGTCCGCACTCAAAAAAGCGTGGGCCGACGCTTACCGTCACACCCCTCATGGCCAACCGGTTCAACTGAAGCGCTAGGCTTCCAACACTCATCCCGTCAGGGGAGATCGATAGGACAAAAAAGCGGTCTTAAAGCGCCCATCTGCTATGAAACAGCGTTGTTCCGCTTATTCCTCGCGATCGGCAGCTGGATTTCGGGCCAAACGTGACATTTATGGGTTTGTCGGCCTGCACCAATGGCACGTAAGACTGACGTGCCGCTTGGCGCGCTGCGAATTTTCTGGCACACAGAGACGAATGATCTCTGAGCGGCCCGTTCAGCAAAGAATGGCCCCACAATGTGCCAGGTAAATGACAGAAACTGAACTCGCTGATACTGAATCAGATGCGCCTGAAAAGCGCGATTTTATCCGAACGCAAATTCGCGAAGATCTCGCCGCCGGCCGGTATGAGAGCGTCGTGACGCGCTTTCCGCCGGAGCCGAACGGCTATCTTCATATCGGCCATGCCCTTTCTATTTGCTTGAACTTCGGTATCGCAGAAGAATTCGGCGGCAGATGCCATCTTCGATTTGACGATACCAATCCAAAGAAGGAAGAGCAGGAATACATCGATGCCATTCAGCAAGATGTACGTTGGATGGGCTTCGACTGGGGCGACAATCTGTTCTATGCGTCCGACTATTTTCAGCAGCTTTACGATTGGGCCGAGTATCTGATTCAGCAAGGCTTGGCTTATGTTGATGATCTTTCTACGGATGAAATGCGGGAATATCGCGGAACGTTGACGGAACCGGGAAAAGACAGCCCCCACCGCAACCGCACGGTTGATGAAAACTTGGATTTGTTCCGGCGCATGAAAGCCGGAGAGTTCCCCGATGGTGCACGCGTATTGCGCGCCAAGATCGACATGGCCTCCGGCAACATTAATATGCGCGATCCGACCATCTATCGGATCGTCAATGCGGACCACCCGCGTACGGGCGATGCATGGCATATTTATCCAACATATGATTTTGCCCATGGGCAATCGGACTCGATCGAACACATAACCCATTCCCTCTGCACGCTGGAATTTGCCGATCACCGGCCGCTTTATGACTGGCTGATTGAAAAGCTGCCGGTGCCCTCGGAGCCTCATCAGTATGAATTCGCGCGTCTGGGCATAACGCATACGGTCTTGTCCAAACGGCGGCTCATCCAACTGGTACAGGAAAACCATGTGGATGGCTGGGACGATCCCCGGATGCCGACGATTTCAGGTCTGCGCCGGCGCGGCGTGCCGCCCGAAGCGCTGAGAGACTTTATTGGCCGCCTGGACATCAATAAAAACCAAGGGACCGTCGCGGTCGAGCAATTGGATGCCAGCATACGGGATCATCTCAACAAATACGCACCCCGGCGCATGGCCGTGCTCAATCCGCTCAAAGTGGTGATCGAGAATTATCCGGAAGATCAGGTGGAAGAGATGCAGGCCATCAATAATCCGGAAGATAAGGCGGCTGGCCGGCGCCCTGTGCCGTTCTCTCGCGAACTCTACATCGAGCGGGATGATTTTATGGAAGATCCGCCGAAGAAGTTCTTCCGCTTGGCGCCGGGCCGCGAAGTCCGCCTGCGTTATGCCTATTTTGTAACCTGCACGGATGTCATCAAAGACGATAATGGTGAGGTTACGGAAATCCGCTGCACGTACGATCCGGAAACCAAGGGCGGCAATGCGCCGGATGGGCGTAAAGTGAAATCCACCATGCACTGGGTCTCGGCGCGCCATGCGGTTGACGCGGAAGTTCGCCTTTATGATCGTCTGTTTGCTGCCGAAGTGCCGGGCGCTGGCGGCGGCGATGTGATGGATGACCTTAACCCCGATTCACGGCAGGTGCTGGCCAACTGCAAGTTGGAACCTTCGCTTGCCTCCGCAAACGATCCAGGAACGGTTCAGTTCGAACGGCTTGGGTATTTTTGTCCCGATACAGACAGTTCGGCGGCTCGATTGATCTACAATAGAACCATCGGTCTGCGCGATACGTGGAGCAAGGTCAAAGCGAAAGGAAGCTAGCGGCATGACATTCGCGGTTTTGAGGGGTTTGTTCGTTGCTGGTCTGATGGCCATTGCCTCCATGGCATTGCTGGTCAGTGTCTCCGCCGATGAGGAGGGCGTCGCTCAAGAGAGCATTGCCCTATCGCCCGAGCTGGAGCGGTTCGGCGATTTGCTGGTGCACCGCCTCTATCTTATGGAGCAGGTGGCGGCGGCAAAATGGCAGAGCTATGGAAAGATTACCGATGCCGCCCGTGAGGCAAAACTCATCGAGGCGTCGAAAGCCAATGCCGCGCGGAGCGGTCTCGACCCAGAGAGCATTACGCCCTTCGTGGTCGCGCAAATGGATGCCGCAAAGGCGATCCAAAACAGGGTCACCAAAGACTGGCGTGCCGGGAAGTCCGCGCCGGATGCGGCCCCCAGTTTGGGCGGCACGCTGAGACCCGCCATCTCGGCGGTGACTGACCGCATTCTTGAACAACTTGTGCTGATCAAGCCGTTGTTGAGTTCCGACGCTCAAAGGTCGGGTTTGGTGAAGCGTCTAGCAGTCCAATTGGCTCCATTGGGATTGGGCGAAGAACAAGCGGCAACCCTTGTCCGCACCGCGCGTGCCATTGACTTTGCCACCGGTTCAGCGTCCAGCACGCCTGATAGTGTCTTGGCGGCGATTTTGTCTTCCGGACGGTTGCGGGTGGGAACGACAGGAGATTATCCGCCCTTCTCGATGAAGAGTGGGGACGGATTTGCCGGGATCGATATCGACCTTGCGCAAAGTTTAGGACGCTCGCTTGGTGTGACGGTGGAATTCGTCCCGACCACATGGCCGGCACTCCTTGAAGATTTCGAGGCCGGCAAGTTTGACATCGGCATGAGCGGCATATCGCGCACTTTGGCGCGCGCGCAGAAGGCTTACTTTTCGGACCCATATCATTCCGGCGGTAAAGCGCCGATCGTTCGATGCGCGGATACGGGCAAGTACCGCACCTTGGCGGATCTGAACCGGCCCACAACGCGGGTGATCGTCAATCCTGGTGGAACCAACCAGAAATTTGCGGACAAGAACCTCTACGCAGCGCGGGTGACCGTGTTTGACGACAACACTAAGATTTTCAACGAGATCGCCCGTAATCGCGCCGATGTCATGGTGACAGATCTGATTGAGGTGCTTTACCAAAGCGGTCAGAACCCTGCTTTGTGCCGCGCCATGCCGGGGCGGACACTGACGGTGTCAGAGAAAGGGTTCCTGCTGCCTCAAGATCACACATGGCATCATTATGTGAATGCTTGGCTGACGGAAAAAAATATCGACGGCACCAGAGACGAGGTCTTCGAGAAATATCTTGGCGGCGCGGTTGGAAGTTACGGCGGATAGCAAACTCTAAAGGAACTTGCCATGGCTCAATATATGAGCTTCCAGGAGCAATCCCGTCATTATTTTGACCGGCCGCACACGGATGTTTTGTCTCAATTACTGGACAATGCCGCTGCTTGGCGGGGCGATGCGTTACGTCAAACAGACGAATGGCGTGTTGTTCTTGATCCATCCGAAATTGATGAGCTGAAGGCGGCTGTGGAGGCGGCGCAGGCGAGCGGCAAGGCAATGGCCGATCTTTCTGCTACCGATTTTCCGCTCCCAACCTTGAGCGATAAATTCTCGGATTGGCGGTTGCAACTTATGCAAGGCCGGGGATTTCAGGTCATCTCTGGTGTTCCCGTGCCGGACTGGACACAGGAAGAGTCAGAGGTTTTCTTTTGGTGTTTTGGGCTGCATTTGGGCCGCCCTGGCGCGCAAAACCCGCAGGGAGATCTGTTGGGTCATGTCACCAATACCGGTGACAGCGCGGACGACCCGTTTGTTCGCTTGTACCGGACGGCCGCGAATATTGAATATCATTGCGATGCCGCTGACGTGGTGGGCTTGTTGTGCCTTCAGAAGGCCAAAGCGGGCGGTAAAAGCCGTATCGTCAGCTCTGTTTCTGTTTTCAATGAGGTTCTCAAAAGACGACCAGACCTTGCGCCGCAACTGTTTGACCCGTTCCTGCTCGACCGCCGCAATGAAGGTAAGGATGGACTGGCCGGGCATATGCCAATCGAGCCGTGCCGCTTCGCGGATGGTGTTTTGCGGACGTTCTATCACGCCGACTACTTCCGGTCAGTTGTTCGGCATGACGATGTTCCTCCGTTTACGGAAGAGCGGCAGGACCTGATGGATCTGTACGAAGAAGTGGCAGCGGACCCGTCTCTTTATTTCGATATGAATCTTGAACCCGGAGACATTCAGCTGCTGTCCAATCATACCAACCTGCATGCGCGGACGGACTATGAAGATTGGCCGGAACCAGAGCGCAAGCGCCATTTGCTGCGGCTTTGGTTGTCTCTTGAAGCGAAGACCTAAGTGATGACGACACCGTTTCCCAATTCAAAAAGCATTCGAACAAATGGTATTGAACTGGTGGTACACGAAGCGGGTGAGGGGCAACCTATTGTGTTGGTTCATGGGTTTCCTGAGATCGCCTATTCCTGGCGCCATCAGGTGCCGGCGCTTGTGGCGGCGGGCTATCATGTGATCGTGCCGGACATGCGCGGCTATGGCGGGTCGGACAGACCGGATGCGGTCGAAGCTTACGACATGCATCATCTGTGCGGAGACCTCACCGGTTTGCTTGACCATTACGGCTATGATCAAGCGGTCTTCATCGGTCATGATTGGGGCGCGATCGTTACATGGGGTATGGCGCAGCTTCACGCCGGCCGTATGAAAGGGCTTGCGGCGCTCAGCGTGCCGTATCAGCCGCGTTCAAGCCAAGACCCGCTTCAGTTCTGGGAAGAAAACTGGGGCCCGGATTTTTATATTGTCCATTTCAATCGGAAGCCGGGTGTTGCCGCCGCCGAGTTTTCACGCGATCCGGAAAACTTCCTGCGCAACATGTACCGCACCAACATATGGAAAGATCCCGGCTTTAAAGCGCTCTCTTTCGGTGAGAAGGCGCGGATGAGCATGATCGAGGCGGTGGACAATCGGAATTATCTTGGCGACTTGATGATGCCGGAAGATGATTTCCAGGTTTTCGTGGATGCCTTCAAGAAAAGCGGTTTTGTCGGCCCGACCAATTGGTACCGGAACTTCACGCGGAATTGGGAGACCATGGCGGATGTTCCGCGCATCATCGATCTGCCCGCGCTCATGATTTACGGGCAGTTTGATGCCGTTCCAAAAATCGACGGTCTTTCCGAATTCGTGCCGAACGTAACCGTCGAGACCCTCGACTGCGGTCACTGGATTCAGCAAGAGCGGCCACAGGAAACGAACGAGCTCATTTTGAACTGGCTGTCACGGCAAGAGTTTTAGGCTCGATTGTCCGTTGCGTCGCGCGGCGCTTTAAAGAGCCTTCAGCCAATCTGAAACCGCTTGCCCGATTTCGTCGGGAGAGTCTTCCTGGATGAAATGGCTGCCTTTGACGGTAACTTCCGTTTGGTTTTTCCAACCCCGGCAAAAATCTCTCTGCGGTCCGGCGAGGATAGCGCCCGGTTCCGCGTTCACGAACAGTTTGGGCAGGTCGTTTTCCGCCATCCAGTTGCCGTAGGCCGTGACAATGTCGATGACGTCTGCTGGTTCGCCACCTACCGGAATTTGCCGGGGCCAGGTTAGGGTTGGCCGGCGGTCTTCGCCTTCGTTTTGGAACGGCCGACGGTATACAGCCATTTCCTCTTCCGTGAGGCCCCGCAAAACGGACCCCGGAAGTACATTCTCTACAAAGACATTATTCTGGAGGACCATTTCTTCACCCGCGGGCGAACGAAACCCCTGAAACACTTGCCGGGCGGCATCCGGCCATTCCTCCCATGTCATTGGCTTTACGATCGCTTCCATGTAAGCGATGCCCTTGACTGAGCTTTGGTTCTGGAAAGCCCAGTCGAACCCAAGGGCAGATCCCCAGTCGTGGATAACCAGCGTCACATTGTCGGTAATGCCCAATGCCTCCCACGCCGCGTGGAGGTAGTCACGATGTTCCGTGAAGGTGTAACGGTCGGGCCCTGAATCGTCGAGCTTGTCGGAATCGCCCATGCCGATCAGGTCCACGGCGATGCATCTGCCTTGATCTTTCAGATGAGGCATGATGTTCCGCCACAGGTAAGACGATGTGGGATTGCCATGTTGGAAGACGATTGGATCGCCGCCCCCCATCTCCACATAGGCCATCTTTTTACCGTTCACAGTGATGAAGTTCTTTGGGTGTTCGGTGGTGGAGATCATGGCTTTCCTCTTTCAGCTCATTTTCTACTGATTTTATCTAACACCCGCTGATTTGGATGCAAACAATTTGCGACATTTGCACCATAACGGCCTACCGGTTGCGGATTTTTCTTGGCATGCTTCCCGGGAAACAAGGGAGGTGCGCCATGAGTGAATACGCGAAAGACTATGAAGACGTCACGATCTACGGTTTGGAAGAAGACCGCGAGCAACAATTGTTGGATGCCCAGCGGGAATGCACATTTATGTGGACCAATAAGCAGGGCGAGCCCGTTGGCGTGATCATGAGCTACTTGAATGCGAAGGGCAAGATTTGGCTTACCGCAGCGGAGCAAAGGCTGCGCATTCCGGCTGTCCGGCGTGATCCCCGGACCTGTATTTGCATCACCAGTACGGGTACCAATATGGGACCGGGCAAAACCGTCACCTACAAAGGAACGACAATCGTTCATGGTACGGATAACCGCGAGGTCAAGGATTGGTTCTACCGTCCTTTTGCGGAGAAGCTCTACGGTAAAGAGAATACGGCGAAAGTTGATCAATTCGTGCAATTCTTGGATTCGCCGGCCCGCGTGGTTCTCGAATTCACGCCCACCAAGAAAATCGTATACGATGGCGACAAGATGGCCGCAGCAACACCGGAGGTGCGAGGGGCCGCCACGGACTAGAGCCGTTTTTGTTTTTGTGGATTGCGCAAAACGGCTCTAGCTTTATTGTTTTGAGCGTTTCCGTCAAAGAACCTGGGCGGTGAACCGCCAATATACGTTTTTGGCACTTCACCTGGAAACGCTCCTGCGAGCCTAAATGCCTATTGATGCGAAGAAGTTTGAAATTGTGTTGCTAAGTGAACGTGAAGAACTGCTGGCCATTCAATCGGCGAGCGCCGACGAACGTGCGCCGGTGGAACTGGACCAGCAAAGTGTCGGCCGGCTCTCACGTATGGACGCAATGCAGCAGCAAAGCATGGCCCTGGCGGAAGAACGCCGCCGGGCCCTTCGCCTCAAGCAGATAGCGGCGGCGCTGAAGCGCATTGAAGAGGATGAGTTTGGTTATTGTGTCTCTTGCGGCGAAGAAATTCTGCTAAAGCGGTTGGAGCTTGATCCTGCGGCGGCTGTCTGCACCGCGTGCGCGACCGCGCGTGAAGGCAGTTGAGGGAAATCAACCAGATGGATCTCATCGCTCAAACCCTTGAAAACGACGCCGTTCGAATGGAGCCCGCAGAGCCGGCTCACCTACAAGCATTGGTTTCGGCGGCGGATGACGGAGACATCTGGACCTATATGCCCTTCGGCGGCACACGGGAGCAGTTCGAGCTTTATTTCGGCTGGCTTCTTGGCGAGTTAGAGGCAGGCCGTTGGATTCCACATGTTGTCTTCGATAAACAGGGTGGTGCCGAGGCCTGCGTTGGCATGAGCTGTTATCTGAACATTGCGCCGCGTGATCACCGTGTTGAGATCGGCGGGACGTGGTACAACCCCTCCGTCCACGGAACGAAAGTCAACCCGTCTTGCAAGAAACTCCTTCTTGCTCATGCCTTTGCGTGCGGGGCGGAACGCGTTGAGTTCAAGACAGACGCCAGAAACGCCCGGTCGCGTGCTGCGTTACGAAAATTGGGGGCCGTGGAGGAAGGGATTCTGCGCCATCACATGTTGCTGCCCGATGGCTCTTATCGGGACAGTGCGTATTTTTCCATCCTGCGTGGTGAGTGGGAAAGTGTCGAAAGTTCCCTCAGCAAACGAATTAATTCATAACCAAAAAATGGGAGAGACCATGTCTTTTATCAAATTTCCAATCGAACAATACGCCTATGTGGTCAATGATGTGTATGCTGCGTGCAACAAATGGACAGAAATGTTCGGCGCAGGCCCGTTCTTTCTGATGGAAAATGTTCAAATCGATTCGACCACTTATCTAGGCAAGCCGGCTGTGGTTGATGTCACCTATGCATTCGGACAAGTGGGGCCGGCACACGTTCAGCTTATTCAGCAGAATGACGATACCCCCTCCGTCTATCGCCATGCCTATGCTAAGGGCGAAGAAGGCTTTCACCATTGGGCCGTTCTGGTGGACGATTTTCCGGCAGAAAAGAAGCGCTATGAAGAAGCGGGATATCCGTCGATCACCGAATTGGTGGCAACGGGGCGTGTTGCCTATATGGATGCGCGCAAAGACCTGGGTGGTTATGTGGAGATCTATGAGGACAACCCGGGCGTTCGTGCTTTCTTTGGGGTTCTTCAACAGACCCACGCCGAATGGGACGGTAAGACCGATCCGATCCGTCAGTTCACGGGCGGCTAATTTACTGAATTTTGTTGCTGCCGGACGAGCCACAGTCCGGCGGTGACAATCACGCCCGCGCCAACCAGTGTGGGGACACCGGGCACATCTCCGAAGAGCAGGTACCCGTAAAAGCCGCCCCACAAAATGGACGAATAGTCGACGGGCGAAATAACGGCGGCGGGCGCAAATCTAAAACTTGCCGATAAAGCGAGTGCACCTGCGCCCGCAAGTACACCTACCGCAAGCATCACCATCAAATCGCCGAAAGTAGGCGTTATCCAGAACGGCAGCGCGGCCAGCAAGGACAGCAGGCCGCCGCCGCCCATACCGTATATGGTCGTAACGATAGGGTTTTCAGTCGGCCCCACTTTCCGCATGACGATGTTGGAGATGGCGTAGGCAAATGCTGCCAAGAATCCTACCAAGGCTGCGACGCCAAAATCGATTCCGCTAGGGCGAAACGCAATCATCACGCCAAGGAATCCAAGACCGATGGCCCACCATGTGCCTGACGCCACACGCTCTCTCAGCAATGGCCAGGACATAGCCGCCACCATAAAGGGGGCCGTGAACGCAATCACATACAAGTCGGCAATGGGCATTTGGGACAGAGCAAAAAAGAAAGACGATGCCGCGATGAAGCTCAGCAATCCCCGTAAGAGGTGCAGTTTCAAATGAGGTGTTTGGAGATGGGCGCGCTCCTGCCGCCATAGGAGAATCGTCAGCATGATCCCGCACGCCACCAGGCCGCGCATGGCCGTCAGTTGAAAGACGGGATAGTCGCCCGAGAGGGTCTTCACCATAGCGTCCACTGCCGAAAGGATTGCGAAAGCCAGGGCCGCCAATGCAATGCCCAGCAGAACGTGCCCAGAGCCGCCAATTTGGCCAATTTCTGCTGTTTTCTGAGGGGTGGTCCGGGACATTCTTTAACTTCTCGTTAACGGTAGGACCACGAGCCGCACCAACCGGCCTTGTTTTCAGCGAAAATTCCGCTAAATTAGGTCTGTATTGCTGACGTTTATGGGGCAAAAAGGTCCCAAATGTGCTGTCAAAAAAGGGGCAATAGGAAGCACTATCACGCGAGATTTTGTGATATAAGGCCCCTTCGGGATGCGTTTTTCCCGACACAGAATGGAGCATAGGGCCGGCAAGCACGCAATACGAGCTTGTGGGATACAGGTATGCGCAAAGGCATACTGGCCGTGGCCCGCTCACCGGTCTCGACGGCAACCGGAAAAACAAAATTCAGAGAATGCGTAAGCATTTTCAATAGGTTACGAGATCGTCCGGTAAGTCCAACGAGCGCTGTAGTCTCCTGGGGCTTGACCGGATGCGGTGGTTTGAGTGAACAAATGGCCGCGATTTGAGGCGAGAAGATAGGGTTTTGGCGACTGTGGGAATGCTGGAACAGAATAACCAGATGTCGGGCGGTTTGTATCGCGCGGACAAAGAACATGACAATTGCGGCGTTGGCTTTGTGGCCAATATCAAAGGGCGCAAAAGCCATGAGATTGTTCGCCAAGGGCTCGAAATCCTGGTCAATCTAGATCACCGGGGCGCCGTTGGGGCGGACCCGCTTGCTGGCGATGGTGCGGGTATCCTGATTCAGGTGCCTGACCAACTGCTGCGCGAAGAATGTGCTGCCGCGCGTTTGGAATTGCCCGCTGAAGGTGATTACGGCGTTGGTTTGGTTTTCATCCCTCCGCAAGAGGGGCTGAAAGGGATCTGCGAGCAGGCTGTTGCCGACACGGTGGTCGCCGAAGGGCAGAAGATGCTTGGCTGGCGCGATGTGCCGACGGACAATGCCGTTCTTGGCGAAAGCGTGAAGCTGGACGAGCCGGTCATCCGGCAATTTCTTGTGGGCCGTGGTGCCGATACGCCGGACCAAGATGCTTTCGAACGCAAGCTGTTCATCATTCGCAAGCAAGCACACCGCGTGGCGAAAAGCCGGGCCGGTCAGTCCGCTGAAGATTTTTACATCACATCTCTTTCTACACGGACGATTGTCTATAAGGGCATGGTGCTGGCACCGAATCTGCCTTCTTATTTCAAGGACCTGATGGATCCGCGCACCCAATCAGCGTTGGCGCTTGTACATCAGCGGTTCTCCACCAACACTTTCCCGTCGTGGAAGCTTGCTCAGCCGTTCCGTTATCTCTGCCACAATGGCGAGATCAACACGGTGCGCGGCAACATCAACTGGATGGCGGCGCGCCGGCATTCCATGGTGTCCAAAGTTCTTGGCGGCGATCTGAACAAGCTTTGGCCGTTGATCGGGGACGGTTCGTCAGATTCGGCCACCTTTGACAATGCGCTCGAACTTCTGGTCGCGGGTGGATATTCCCTCGCGCATTCCATGATGATGATGATCCCGGAAGCGTGGAACGACAATCCGCTGATGGATGATGACCGCCGGGCTTTCTACGAATATCACGCCGCCATGATGGAGCCGTGGGATGGTCCAGCCGCTGTCGCCTTCACCGACGGCCGTCAAATCGGTGCGACGCTCGACCGGAATGGTTTGCGTCCCGCGCGCTACGTGGTGACCGATGATGATTTGGTGGTCATGGGTTCCGAAGTGGGCGTGCTGCCGATTCCGGAAGAAAAGATCGTCAAGAAATGGCGCCTTCAGCCGGGCAAGATGTTCCTGATCGATATGGAGCAGGGCCGCATCATTGATGATGAAGAGCTGAAAGCAGACCTTGCCACCGACAAGCCCTATCAGGAATGGCTCGACGAAACTCAAATCCACTTGAAGGATCTGCCGAGCGAAGTGGCGCCCATGCCGCCCGACCCGCAGACCTTGTTGGATTGTCAGCAAGCATTTGGCTACACCCAGGAAGACATTAAGACCTTCCTGATTCCAATGGTGGTGTCCGGTCAAGACCCGATCGGATCCATGGGGCGGGATACGCCGATCGCCGTTCTCTCCGACCGGTCGAAGGTGCTCTACGACTATTTCAAGCAATGTTTTGCGCAAGTGACCAACCCGCCGATCGATCCGATCCGGGAAGAATCGGTCATGTCGCTGGTATCCTTGATTGGACCACGTCCAAATCTGCTGGATCATGATAAAGGTGGCTCTCAGCTGCGTCTGGAAGTCCGCGAGCCTATTCTGTCCAACTATGATCTGGAACGCATTCGCCGAATCGAAAATCACGTAGACGATGCCTTCCGTACCAAGACAATTGATATCACCTATCCGGCCATGGAAGGCGCGGCGGGTATGGAAGCCGCTTTGGAACGTATTTTTGCGGAAGCGGAAGAAGCCCAAGGCGACGGCTACAACATTCTCATCCTGTCGGACCGTGCGATGGATGCGGATCGCGTGGCGATCCCAGCCTTGCTGGCGACCGCTGGTGTGCATCATCACCTGATCCGCGAAGGATTGCGGACCGAAGTGGGTCTGGTGATTGAAACGGGTGAAGCGCGCCGTGTTCATGATTTCTGCTTGCTGGCAGGCTATGGCGCAGAAGCCATCAATCCCTATTTGGCCCTTGATACGTTGACGTCCTTGAAACCGTCTCTGTCGGAAGATATTTCGGTTGAGGAGATTCACAAACGCTATGTGAAGGCTGTCGGCAAAGGCATTCTGAAGGTGATGTCCAAAATGGGCATCTCAACTTACCAATCCTATTGCGGCGCTCAGATTTTTGATGCCGTTGGTCTGAGCCAAGAGTTCTTGGACAATTATTTCACAGGCACCCATTGCGCTATCGACGGTGTTGGTCTCGAGCAGATTGCCGAGGAAACGGTGCGGCGCCATGGCATTGCCTATAGCGATGCATTGATCTACCGCGATGCCCTCGATGTGGGGGGCGAGGTGGCTTACCGCCTGCGCGGCGAAGAACATGCCTGGACGCCGGAAACAGTTGGCCTATTGCAACACGCCGCGCGGTCTGGCGATGAAGCGAAATATTTGGCGTTTTCCAAGCGCATGAATTTGCAGGACAAGAAGTTGCGCAATCTGCGTGGGCTCTTCGAATTCAAATTGGCGGACGAAGCCGTTCCGTTGGATGAAGTGGAACCGGCATCCGAGATCGTGAAACGCTTTGCATCGGGCGCGATGTCATTCGGGTCGATCTCTTGGGAAGCGCACACCACGCTTGCGATCGCCATGAACCGCATGGGCGGTAAGTCCAACAGTGGTGAAGGCGGCGAAGAATCCACCCGTTATCAACCCGATGAAAATGGCGATCTGATGAGGTCCGCGATCAAGCAGGTGGCTTCAGGCCGCTTCGGCGTAACCGCGGAATATCTGGTCAATGCCAGCGATATTCAGATCAAGATGGCGCAGGGGGCAAAGCCAGGCGAAGGCGGCCAACTGCCTGGACACAAAGTGGATGATTGGATTGCGCGTGTACGTCATTCGACGCCGGGCGTTGGCCTGATTTCTCCGCCACCGCACCATGATATTTATTCGATTGAAGATTTGGCGCAGCTCATTCACGACCTCAAGAACGTGAATCCGCAAGCGCGGATCAGTGTGAAGCTGGTCTCTGAGATCGGTGTGGGAACCGTTGCCGCAGGTGTCGCCAAAGCGCATGCGGATCATGTGACCATTGCCGGTTTTGACGGCGGTACCGGTGCGAGCCCTATCACCTCGATCCAAAGTGCCGGCAGCCCGTGGGAAATCGGACTGGCCGAAACCCACGAAACGCTGGTGCGTAATCGTCTTCGGGGCCGTATCGCGGTTCAGGTGGATGGCGGTATCCGCACAGGCCGTGACGTTGTTGTCGGCGCCCTTCTGGGGGCGGATGAATTCGGCATCGCGACCGCTGCACTGATCTCTGCTGGCTGTATCATGATGCGCAAGTGCCACTTGAATACTTGTCCGGTGGGTGTGGCGACGCAAGATCCCGAGCTACGCAAGCTGTTCACCGGCCAGCCTGAACATGTGATCAACTTCTTCACCTTCGTTGCGAATGAAGTGCGCCAGCTTATGTCCGAGCTTGGCTTCCGGACGTTCAACGAAATGATTGGCCGGCGGGATAAGCTTGAAGTGCGGGAAGCGGTGGATCACTGGAAAGCGAAAGGGCTGAACCTGTCGCCATTGATTCATGTGCTTGATCCTGGTGCTGGCGTTGCTGTCTACAATTGCGAAGGCCAAGATCACGGTCTGGACAAGGCGCTTGATCACAAGCTCATCGCGGAAGCACAGCCGGCGATCAATGACGGCACGCCTGTGCGCATTGATACGCAGATCACCAATGTCAACCGGACGGTCGGTGCCATGTTGGCAGGGCGCATCGCTGAAAAGCATGGCCATGACGGACTTGCCGACGAAACGCTGCATGTGAAATTCACGGGCAATGCGGGGCAAACATTCGGTGGTTTCCTGTCGAAAGGCGTGACCTTCGAGTTGGAAGGCGATGCCAACGACTATGTGGGCAAAGGGTTATCCGGCGGCCGTTTGGTGATTTATCCGCCAGCGGTCAGCAGCTTCACACCGGAAGAAAACATTATTGTCGGAAACACCGTCCTCTATGGTGCGATCGGCGGTGAATGTTATTTCCGCGGTGTGGGCGGTGAGCGTTTTGGCGTGCGCAATTCCGGAGCTCATGCGGTTGTAGAAGGCGTCGGCGATCATGGCTGCGAATACATGACCGGTGGCGTGGTTGTTGTGCTGGGGCAAACCGGTCGGAATTTCGCGGCTGGTATGAGTGGCGGTCTTGCCTATGTTCTCGACGAAAACGACTGTTTCAAAGAGCGTTGCAACCCGTCCATGGTGGCATTGGAAACGATCCGCGAAGAAGGACCGGCTACGGACGCCGAAATTGCTGCGGAGATGTTGAAGCACGATGCGGCACGGTTGCGCCGGCTCATCGAAAAACACATGTTGTACACGGACAGTGCGCGGGCACGTCACATCTTGGACAATTGGGAAGAATATCTTCCTAAATTCGTCAAGGTGATCCCGACGGATTACCGCCGGGCGCTTACTGAAATGCAGGCCCGCCCGCAAGCAACGCCCACCCGAAAAGTGAGCGTTGCGGCAGGAGAATAGAGTACATGGGAAAGCCAACCGGATTTAAAGAGATCGATCGGCAGGATCGGGTCTACGCCCCCGCTGCTGAACGCGTCAAAAACTACAACGAGTTTGTCGTTCCTTTGACGGAAGAAGAGGTGCGTCAGCAAGGGGCGCGCTGTATGGATTGCGGCATTCCGTTTTGTCATACTGGGTGCCCGGTCAACAACATCATTCCGGACTGGAACGATCTGGTGTATCAGGGCGACTGGAAGAGCGCCATTGAAGTGCTGCATTCCACCAACAATTTCCCAGAATTTACGGGCCGCATTTGCCCGGCCCCGTGCGAGGAATCTTGCACGCTGAATATCTCCGAACGGCCGGTCACCATTAAAACCATCGAATGCGCCATTGTGGACCGCGCTTGGGAAGAAGGCTGGGTCCAGCCACAGATTGCGCCGCACAGAACCGGAAATCGTGTGGCTGTTGTTGGCTCTGGTCCGGCTGGCATGGCGTGTGCGCAGCAATTGGCGCGGGCGGGCCACAAGATCGTGGTGTTTGAAAAGAACGCCCGCATGGGCGGTTTGCTGCGGTATGGCATTCCCGACTTCAAAATGGAAAAGCATCATATCGACCGCCGGATGGCGCAGATGCAGGCGGAAGGTGTTGAGTTCCGGCCGAACTCTCATGTGGGCGTCAATATCGACGTGAAAAGCTTGCAAGAGGAATTCGACGCGGTCGTGCTGACGGGCGGTGCCGAAGTGCCGCGTCCGTTGGATGTTCCTGGTGCTGATCTTGATGGTGTTCACTATGCCATGCAGTTCCTGACACAGCAGAATCGCCGCGTTGCGGGCGAGCATGTGACGGATAATCAACCGCTGCTGGCGGATGGCAAGCATGTGATTGTCATTGGTGGTGGCGATACCGGGTCCGACTGTATCGGTACGTCCAATCGCCATGGCGCAAAGTCGATCACGCAACTCGAGATTATGCCGCAGCCGCCGGAAAAGGAAAACAAAGGCCTGACATGGCCCGATTGGCCATTGAAATTGCGTACCTCAAGTTCGCATCTGGAAGGTTGCGACCGCGATTGGGCGGTCAACACCAAATCGGTAAAGGGTAAGGACGGTAAGGTCACCGCCCTTGAACTTGTACGCGTCGGTTGGGAGAAAGGCGCGGATGGACGCATGTCCATGCAGGAAGTGCCGGGATCTGAATTCGAACTTCCAGCGGACCTCGTTCTTTTGGCGATGGGCTTCATCCATCCGGAACACGACGGCATGGTCAATGAACTTGGCGTTGATCTTGACGGGCGGGGCAATGTGAGCGCTAATACGGATGACTATAAAACATCCGTAGACAAAGTGTTTGTAGCAGGCGACATGCGCCGCGGTCAGTCTTTGGTGGTATGGGCCATCCGGGAAGGCCGCCAATGTGCGCGCGCCGTCGATGAATATCTCACAGGGTCGACCCGGCTGCCGCGCTAGCAGTCGAACCGGTTATGGCAAACACACCCGTCCGGCCCCGGCACGCCGCCAGCTTGGTGATTTACCGGCGGGCCGGATCCACGTTCGAAATCCTTATGGGGCGGCGGCCGCAAAAGGCTTCTTTCATCCCGGACGCATTCGTTTTTCCGGGCGGGCGGGTTGATGCCACGGACCGGTCAATCGAAATCAGCCGGCCTCTTCCGGAAGAAACACACATGCAGCTGCAAACCCATGGGGCTGCGAACCGCGAGATGGCCAAAACTCTGGCCACCACTGCCTTGCGGGAGACCTATGAAGAAACCGGGTTGATCATTGGACCCGATGCACAGAAGGGGGAGCTTCCTTTTCTGCCGGACCATGCCGGTTTGTACTTTCTAGGCCGTGCCATAACGCCCGCCGAAAGCCCCGTCCGATTTCATGCCCGTTTTTTTATCGTCGATGGTGAAGATATTCGCGGCTCTCTGCGCAGTAATGGTGAATTGTCGGACCTTGACTGGCATCCCATAGACGAAGCGCTGAAACTGCCGATTATCGACGTAACGGAATTCATGCTCACAGAGGCGAAGCGGCGTCTTGCCAAAGACGAAGCGTCGTCAACGCCAACACCGTTCTTTGGCTATCACGGCGGAAAGCCAAAAGTCCGATATTTGTGATAGCGCAGGTCAGTCGAAATTGTCGTCGTCTACCGTGTTGCTAGCTGACGATATCACTTTCGCTTCCGGCAATTCTTGCGGGCCCTTGTACCGGTAGTGCCCCGTAATCTTGAACCAGAACAACATATCGTTCATGTCCGGTCCCCAGCCGATATTGTGAACGATCTTCGGGCGCTTGCCGTCCATGGACATCTGGTCTGTCACGATGCCGATATGCGGGCGCTTGGTGCCTTCACCGCCTTCCGCTAAATCCCAGGTGACCAGGTCGCCGGGTTTGTAATCTGCTGGATTATCGGAAATCGGAAGGCTTTCGCCATGCCGTTCGAAGAAGACACGTAAATTCAAGACGCGCCGGTGATCGATATTCGTATCTGGTTCGGTCAACCCCCACACTTGCAAGTTTGGATATTCCGCGAAGGCGGTCTGCATGTCTTCATGGACCAATTGCTGAAGGTCAATGCCCAGTGTGCGGTAACTTCGGATCACAACGTCCGTACACACCCCTATGTCGGCAGGTACATCGCCATTCGGATAGGCGATTTCCACATAACGGCCGTCATACGTCACTCTATGGCTTGTACGTTCGACGGCGGCGTCGACGAGCCGTTCTGAAAAGGGCGCTTGTGGTTCCGGCGCCGCACAGGCAGCCGTCAGAAGCATAGAGCCCAAAATGAGGATCTTTCCCATCACGAAGGTGATATAAAGATCAGTACGCAACGTAACCATGACCCACTCACTATAGGGCGTTTCCAGGTGAAGTGCCAAAAACGGTCTTGGCGGTTCACCGTCTGGAAATGATTTAAAACAGAAAATTTGGGCACTTTTGTGACCCAATGAAAAACTAAAAGCGTCCTGGTCTTCGCTTGCCAAATCGGCCGCACTCACCTCTATAGGCCTTAATCGTTCGATCGACGAGCGCGAGCCCGCATCTAACGGGGCTATAGCGTTTCCAGGTGAAGTGGAATCCGGTTCACCGTCCGGAAACGCGCAAAACTGAGAATCTGGAGCCGTTTTGTGTTTCAATCAAAACCAAAACGGCTCTAGTGGCTTTTGACTTAGGAATAAGTAGCGTCATACCAATTGGCGGCGAGATACGCATTCACCTTCGCCTCTGATGTGACGTTTGCTACTTGGTCCACAGTGGCAGCCTTGGCGACCGCCCGTGCGATGCCCTTGGAAACATGACGCAGTTGAGGAAGAGGCGGGTATAGCGTTCCCCGGTCGATTTGTTCCTGAGCAACCTGCTCCGCTAACGAGCGTGCGGCGGCCAGGAACATGCCATCGGTAATGCGGGTGGCATCGCAAGCTAGAGCTCCAAGGCCGATCCCCGGGAAAATGTAAGCATTGTTCCCCTGCCCTGGCTTAGAGAGCCCCCGTTTGTGCTCAACAGGCCCGAACGGGCTGCCGCTTACGAAGATCGCCCGGCCATCCGACCAGTCATAGGCTTGCTCAGCCGTGCATTCTGCACGAGAGGTTGGGTTCGACAGGGCGAAGACGGCGGGGCGGTTATGGATTTGAGCCAGCGTGCTGATTACGTCTTGTGTGAAAGTGCCAGGGGCGCCGGTGGCTCCAATCAACACCTGCGGCTTAATATGTTGGATCGCGCTTACGAAATCGATCTGCTTCTCGTCATGCGCATAGGGCAGATTGTGCGGCATGAGATCCGAGCGCGATTTCACGACCAGGCCTTCTAGATCCACGAACCAAAGGCGCTTGCGGGCGTCTTCATTGGAAAGGCCCTCTGCCTCGAATGCGGTTGTCATCAGATCGGCGATGCCCGTCGCCGCGGACCCGGCGCCTAAAAACATGATCTTCAGATCCTTGAAATCGGTGCCCGAAATGCGCGTTGATGCATAAACGCCGGACAGGGCGACGGCAGCTGTCCCTTGAATGTCATCATTGAAACACAGGATTTCGTCGCGATACCGGTTGAGAAGTTTGTAGGCGTTAGGTGTCAGAAAGTCTTCGAATTGTATAAGTGCGCGGGGGTATCGCCTCTGCACCGCTTCGACGAACTCATCCACCAGATCATCATAGGCATCGCCTGTGATGCGCGGATGGGGATATCCGAGATAGAGTGGGTCGGCCCGCATCTCTTCATTGTTGGTGCCCACATCAAGCATGACGGGTAAACAGTGTTTGGGATCAATCCCCGCGCCGGCCACATAGAGCGATAATTTCCCGATGGGGATGCCCATGCCGCTGGCGCCAAGATCGCCAAGGCCAAGAATGCGCTCGCCATCCGTCACGACGATCATGCGAATGTCGTCTTCGGGCCAATTGCCCAGAATGTTGTAAATGTCGCCCCGGTCTTCCGGCGTAATGTAAAAGCCCTGCGCTTTGCGGAAGATTTGAGCAAATTCCTTACAAGCCTGTCCAACCGTCGGCGTGTAGATCAACGGCATGAGCTCCTCGATATTATCAATCAGTGTACGGTAGAATAAGACTTGATTGCGTTCCAGAAGTGCGTTCAGAAAGATGTATTTCTCAATGTCATAGGCTTTGCGGCGCATGTTTTCCAGCGCCCGCATCTTCTGAGTTTCAAGATCCGCGACGGCATAAGGCAGCAACCCGCGCAGCCCATGTTTTTCGCGTTCTTGCCGCGTAAATGCTGTCGACTTGTTGCGCGCGCTGTTTTTGAGAATATTTTGTCCGCCGGTCATAAACATCCGCCTTGATGGAGGTGAGTGGCACTAAGTGTGTTCGACTGGTGGGATCCCGCATGGCCCCTGTCAGCAAATTCTACGGGGCCCCATGACGGGGGGCCAGGGGAATATCCATGAAGTCACCCTAACGTGACTTTTTCCAACGGTAGTAAAATCAGTGATGACCCTAGTCGTGAATGCGCACAATGACCGATTGGTTTGCGGTGGCCAACAGCTTCTTGTTTTCGCTCCACAAGTGAATACGCCCGTGCCCAAACCCCCTTGCAAGGGCGTGAATGTGCACATCGCACAACACCCATTCGGTAGGCTCTAGCGAAACCACCCGTAACGTGTTGTCAAGGCTGTTGCCACCGGCCCTGCGCTGAAGCACGTTGCCGATCCCGGACGGCATGAAGTCCGCAATGATGGCTAAGGTCGCCGCCGACATTTCCACATTCGGAAACTTGCACCAAAAGATGAGCCGTCCGTCATCGGATGGTTCACCGAAATTGAAGAAGCCCAGCATGCCTTTGACAAGGCGTTTTTCCACATTGTCGTGAATATTGGGCGGAAAATCTTCCGGAAATGTGACCACGTCGCACGCTTCGGGGGGCGGCACATCCGGGCATTCGGCCCAAGCGCCCTCCGGTCCCTCTGGCCGGTCGCCTAAGGCCGCGTTGACCGCGATGATTTCTTTGTCATTTACGTGAGCGATCGCCCGCGCCTGAGAGATGTGATTCCCGGAAACCGGCTCTTCAACATCGATGTCGATGGTCGCGGGGCGGCGGGCAAAGGATAGGTATTGGGCCGTTGCCCAAATCGCCTTGCGGCCGGTGGTTTCTTCCATGGCCGTAATGCCGGCCGCAAGGGCTGCGCCACCAAACAGGAAATCGCCAGGGGTGCAGACCCGTTGTTCAACCGGAAGGATCCAACGGTGAGGGTTATGGGTGGCCTTAAGGCCCAGAAAATCGATTATGGACATGGGTACGCTGGTTTGACTTTCGCGAAAAAATTATGAATGAGTTCTCCTATCGAAAGCGGAAATATAGGTCATATGTCAAGAATTACAGCGATTTACCATGTCGCGGGAACCGCGGAAGAGATCGAAGCGCGTGCTGAGACGATCGCCGTCGAGCAAAGCGTGGAAATGCCGGTTTCAGCAATCACGGACAATTATGTTCTGTCGGAAATCGTTGGGCAGGTCTCACACATTTCCGACCGTCAGGACGGCACGTTCGAGGTCCATATCGGCCTTGCGACCGAAACCACGGGGCGTGAGCCGGGACAGCTCATGAATATGCTGTTCGGCAACACCTCCATTCACCAGGATGTGGCGCTGGCGGATGTCGTTTTCCCGGCAGAAGTCGTGGATGCCTTCGGCGGGCCGGGCCAGGGGGTTCAAGGGTGGCGCGACCGGTGCGGGGCGCAAGGGCGCGGCCTCACCTGTTCTGCTTTGAAGCCTCAAGGCCTGCCGGCCAAGGGGCTTGGGAAAGTCGCCCAGCAAATGGCCATGGGCGGATTGGACTTCATCAAAGATGATCATGGCCTTGCGGATCAGTCCTATAGTCTGTTTGCGGAGCGCTTAAATGCGTGTGGCGATGCGGTGGCAACGGCCAATGCGCAGACCGGTGGCAAAACCAAATATGTGCCCAGCCTGTCGGGACATCTCGACCAGCTGCGCCAGCAGGTGGAACAAGCGATATCCCATGGGATCGACACACTGCTCATCGCGCCGATGGTGACGGGGCTTGCCACCTTCCGCCAGCTGTCCCGCGAAAACCCTGAGATCGCTTTCATGGCGCACCCGGCGATGGCTGGGGCGTCGCGCATTCTGCCGCCTTTGCTGCTGGGTAAGATCTTTCGTCTGATGGGGGCGGATGCCACGATCTTCCCCAATCACGGGGGACGGTTTGGTTATTCGCCGGAGACGTGCCGCGACCTTGCGCAAACGGCGCTGTCGTCGGACCTCGATGTGAAACCCTGCGTTCCCATTCCGGCAGGCGGCATGACGGTTGACCGCGTGCCGGAGATGCTCGAATTCTATGGGGCGGACGTCATGCTGCTCATCGGAGGCGGTCTATTGACCGCGGGCGAGAAACTGACGGAACAGACCGCGCTGTTCACCGAAGAAGTCGCAAAGTTCGCGTATCGCTGAGGGAAGAAGAAACCATGGCTAAGGAACCGTTCCGTCCCGCAAAGCCGGACTACACCTGGGAAGGCGTCGATCTTCTTGCCTATAAGGAAGAAGGGGTGGCGCCGTTTAAGGATATTACCCGGCAGGTCTTGTTCCAGGATGGCAGTCTGGAATGTGAATTGCGCTACTTTGAAATGGCTGCTGGCGGCCACTCCACACTTGAACGGCACGAGCATGTGCATGCGGTCATGATCTTGCGTGGTCACGGCCATTGTTTGGTGGGTGACGAGATACGCGAATGCGGGCCGCGCGACCTCGTCAAAATCGATCCGATGACCTGGCACCAGTTCAGAGCAACCAAGGGCGAACCGCTCGGCTTCCTCTGCATGGTGAATGCAGAGCGGGATCGTCCGCAGCTTCCGACCACGGACGAACTCGCTCAGCTCTCGTCAAATCCGGCCATCAAAGCGTTTCTTGACAGCTAGACCAGCTTAGCTTTTCGGTTCGGGACGTATGATCGTCGAACCCAATCCGGCAATCACCTGCCGCGCTTCAAAGGCCTCGGGCACGTCCGATGGCTTCTTGCCTTTGTGAATGGTGATGATCGCGGACACCGTAAACTCTTGGCGTTCGCGGGTGGTGGCGGTGGTGGACGCGAAGCCGCCACCGAAGCCGCGGCGGAAACCGAACCGGCTGCCGCCGAAGGTGGTGCCGCTCGTGCGGAAGATCCGCATGGTGTTCACCTCTTCATCGGAAACGATGAAGTAGTTGCCGCCTTTATCCAAGGTGACTTCGGCGGCACGGTAGAGCAGATAGTTCTCCACCGTGGTGATGGACGTTTGCGTGTTGCCCGAAAACACGATGCGGTACTTGTTCTGTTCGAGCTGAAATTCGGAAAATCCTTCGCCTTTTTTGTTCGCTGCTTGGTACGGGGTTGCGGTGGTGCAAGCGGCAAGGGCAAGACCGGCAACAAAAAAGAGAGCAGCGGCCTTCAGGCGCTTGGGGGATGATGAGGGACGCGTGACTGACATGTTTTTCTCCACAGGCAAATATTGGCGTTCGCGATGGGTAGCGCGGGCTCAATGCCTGTGGAGTAATGTGTCACTTTCCGGCCAATTGGCGAGTAAAGCTCGCTCACATTTTCTTGAAAACCGTTTGATTTCAGTGGGTTAACTAAAATTCGCGGTTTGCCGCCCCCTTATTGGCCAGGTTTCGGCGTTATTTTCAGCACACGGCCTTCCGGATTGTCAGTCAACAGAAACAAATTGCCTTCCGGTCCCACGGCCACGTGACGAATACGTTCTTCCAACTCAGCGAACAGTGTCTCTTGCGACGCAACCTCGCCGTTTTCCATGTCCACCCGGCGCACATCGCCCGGCACTAGGGCAGAAACGAACAAATCGCCATTCCAGGCCGAGAATTTGTCGCCGTAGTAGATCGCCATGCCCGAAGGCGCAATGGACGGTACCCAATAGGTCAGCGGCTGTTCGGTGCCTTCCATTTCCGTGAACGGAGAAATCTTGGCGCCGGAATAGTCAAGCCCGTAGGTGGCCACCGGCCAGCCATAATTCTTGCCCGCTTCCGTGAGGTTCAGCTCGTCACCTCCGGCGGGCCCATGTTCATTGGTGTAGACCTTGTCATTCTGTGCGTCATAGACAATGCCCTGCACGTTCCGGTGCCCGTAAGAAAAGATCTCGTGCTTGGCATCTTTGCTCCCCAAAAATGGATTGCCCTCGGGCGCTGCGCCATTTGTCTGCAGACGGACCACTTTGCCTAAGTGATTGCCCAGCACCTGCGCCTGCTCACGGTAATCGAAGCCGTCGCCCAAGGTCAGCAGCAGCGTGCCATCGGGCAGGAAGGCCATACGGCCACCATAATGGGCCGAGGTGCGGCGGGTGGGCGACGCCTCGAAAATCACTTCCACATCGGAAAGGGCTGCGCCGTCATAGGTGGCCTTGGCAAGCCGCGTGGTGTTCGCAGTGGCGGTGCCATAGGCATAGGAAAGATAAATCGTGTTGTTGGCGGCAAAATCCGGGTCCAGCGCCGCTTCCAGCAAGCCCCCTTGGTTCACGCCATAGACTTCCGGCACGCCGGTGATGGGCGCCTCCACCAAAGCGCCGTCCCGGATAACGCGCAGGCGGCCCGGCCGTTCCGTCACCAGCATGTCGCCATTGGGCAGGAAGGCAATGCCCCACGGGTGGTCCAGCCCTTCGGCGACGGTGGTCACGTCGTATGCTGGCTCAGCAGAGACTGCCGTTCCCAGCGCCATCAGCGCGCCTACCCATATCACACCGATTTTTCGTACAATCCCAGAAACTGTTTTCACTGGACCCTCTTTGATTTTCGATCCCCGCCAGACTAATTTAGGAAGCATAGTAACGTGCTTCGCGAAGCACATACAGACTTGATGCTGGCAAACGTCAAGTAGGCACTCTTCGCGCCGGAAGAGCCGGCGACGAAGGAAAAAGGGGGACGTTCGGTGGTCCGAATTTTGATCGCATTTGTGGTGGCCGTGGTGGTCGCGGTGGTGGTGGGGTGTTTTTCCCACACCCAATTCGTTTTGGCCGGAATTGAAGCCGTGGGCTATGCCGTGCCCTTGGGCGACCGTATTTCCACCACCATTTTCGACCTTACGGGGTTGGCGCCCACCTATGGCGCGGTTGTGGCCATCGGTTTCCTGATCGCCTTTTCCGTTGCCGCCGGCATTATCCATTTTGTGCCGGGCCTGCGCACCACGGGCTACACCTTGGCGGGCGCCGTGGCCATTGTGGTCGCGCTCAGTGCCATGAGCATGATGTTCTGGAACATCACGCCCATCGCCGGCGCCAGAGGGTTCTGGGGCATGTCGGGCCAAGCTCTTGCGGGCGGCCTTGGCGGATACCTTTTTGCGGTGCTGTCGGCTAATCGCTAGACCTCCAATTCAAAGACCAGAAGTTTGCCGTCGGTGGCCTCGGCCACGGACAGGCGCGTTTCGCCCGTAATGGCGACGCCATCGCCGGCCTCAACATTCACACCATTGATGCGGGCGCTGCCGGAGATCACGTGCACCCAGACCTGCCGGTTCGGACTTATCGCTTTTTCCAGCACCGTCGCTGCTGAGACGGCGGCGATGTAAACATTCGCATCTTGGTTGAGTCCGATGGCGCCGTCGCGGCCATCTCCGCTGGCGGCTAAGACGAAACCGTCGTCGGGCGAGATATGGGCAAACGATTTCTGGTCGTAGTTGGGAGTCAGCCCACGCGCTTTCGGTTCGATCCAAATTTGCAGGAAATGAACCGGCGCTTCGGCGGAGGCGTTGTACTCGCTGTGCATCACGCCGGTGCCTGCCGACATAAGCTGCACATCGCCCGCTCTAATGACCGAGCCATTGCCCATGGAATCCTTGTGTTCCAAGGCACCGTCAATTACGTAAGAAATGATTTCCATGTCGCGGTGGCCATGGGCATCGAAGCCCGCACCGGGCGCGACCTTATCCTCATTGATCACGCGTAACGGGCCGAAGCCCATATGCGCCGGGTCGTAATAATGGGCGAATGAGAAGCTGTGGCGGCTTTTGAGCCAGCCGCCATACTTCGTTGCGCCACGTTCTTCATTGCGTCGTAGGGTGATCATGCGGGACCTCTGCGACTATGCCCGTCCGTGGGGCCGGTCATAATCGATGTTGGGGCCAACGGGCACCACTTGCGTTGGGTTAATCGTCCGTTGGCTAACATAATAGTGTTCCTTGATGTGCCGGAAATCCACGGTCTCTCTAACGCCGGGGTGCTGGTACAAATCCCGCAGATAGGCTGACAGGTTCGGGTAATCCTCAATCCGCTTCAGGTTCGTTTTGAAGTGGCCGTGATAGACGCTGTCGAACCGGATGAGCGTGGTGAACAAGCGCCAATCCGCTTCCGTCTGGCGGTCGCCGAACAGGTAACGGCCTTTGCCCAGGCGCTTTTCCAGCCAATCCAAACTGTCGAACAGTTCCGTAAAGGCTTTTTCGTAAGCGTCTTGCCGGGTTGCGAAGCCGCAGCGGTAAACGCCATTGTTCACCGTGTGATAGACGCGCTCGTTGAGCGTGTCGATCTCGTCCCGCAGATCCGCCGGATAGTAATCGTCAGTGTTGCCCGTAAGCCCGTTGAAGGCCGAATTGAACATGCGAATGATCTCTGATGACTCATTGCTGACGATCGTGTTGGTCTTCTTGTCCCACAGCACGGGCACGGTCACGCGGCCTGTCATGTCGGGCACCACCGATGTGTAAACCTGATGCAGATATTGGCGGCCATGGATCGGATCGATACTGTTGCCCGCATCGTCACGAAGCTCCCAACCATTCTTCAGCATGTGCGGGTGCACGATGGTAAGACCAATGATGTCTTCCAGACCTTTCAGTTTACGGAAGATCACCGTGCGGTGCGCCCAGGGGCATGCCATAGATACATAAAGATGGTACCGGCCGGCTTCTGCCTTGTACCCGCCTTTGCCCGCCAAAGACGTTGAAGCGCCGGGGGCCCCGTCGGTGTTAGCGGCGGCTTCGCCTGTGGCCGTGATCCAATTGCGGAACTTGGCGGCCTGGCGCACAAATTCGCCTTTGGTTTTCTTGGTATCGTACCAATCGTCTTGCCAGGTGCCGTCTACAAGCAAACCCATCTTAAAACTCCTTTCCGAGTTGGCGGTCGATGGAATAGGCGCCGCCGCCCTTAACAACAAAAGTAAGTGTGACGATCAGCCAGAGAAGGGGGTATTCGTAACCGCCTTCGGTCCAGAAGAAGCCATTGCCCAAATGCACCGTCAGGGCCACCAACAGCAATACCGAGGCGGCGGCCGCCGCCGGGCGGGTCAGCAAGCCAAGAGCCAGCAGCAACCCGCCGAAGAATTCGACGGAGCCGGCGGCCACGGCCACCAACAGGCCGTTTGAAAAACCGAGCTGCTGCTCGAAGAATTGACCGGTGGCCACGGGGCCATAGCCGCCGAACCAGCCGAACAATTTTTGCGCGCCATGGGGCACCAGGAACAATCCGGCGGCCACCCGCACGGCCGTGTCTGCATATTGGGTCAAGCCGTCATAAAGCGGCTCGAACACCGGAAGGATGAGGGAATTCTGCGTCATGGTCGGGGTCTCCAAGAGGTGTGCGTTGAATATCGAACACCCCGAATATGATTTCTCTCCGAAAGAAGAACAATTTTGATAAAGGGAAATAGATTGTTCGAAAAATGGGAATAATTGGTCCTGATAGTGAGCTCTTGCGTCATTGCGATGGCGCAATTTTTGTATTGCCTTGCCTGCCCACTCCCCCGTCCCGTGAACCATGTCCTCGGGCCGCGCGAAGCGCGGACCCGGGGGCACCCGAGCGAGGGTACCCTTGGGGTGGTTGGCCAGTGTCCAACTTTGGGGGAGTGGGCAGGTGTTGCGACAAAAGACAAAGCGACGACCCGACGACGCAATCCAGAGCAGCTTGCTTGAAGTTTGTGGCTCTGGATCGCCTGCCTGCGCGTAGCTGAAGCGACGCTTCGGCGAAGGCAGGCCACGCTGGCTAAAGCCAGCTCGCGATGACGGATGTGCGCCGGTGAGGCAAACCGGCAATCGCCATCCACGCCCATCGGATTCCCCCTTGACCGGATGGGCGCATGGGGTTCATCCAATTTTTCTGTAAAGGGTCCCGGCCAACAAACAAAAAGGGCCCTTTTGGGCCCTATGGTCAAATTTGCTTTCCGGTCTAGGTCGTTCATGTGAGGCACGCAAATGTGATGCCTCCCTCGGCACAAACTATAGCACAAAGACCGGATGATTTCGTCGGCGGAAAAGAAGGGCGGTGTGGCCGCGCGTCTATTGGCAGTAACGGCGTTGCTTGCCTTGCTGTGCGCGCTGCCGGTGCAGGCCGGCGGTCTGCCTGAACCGGTGGACCTGGCGCTTCGGGAAGCCGAAGCCATGGCCGACCTGCAAGTCTCGTTCACCATGATGTTCAAGTGGGCGGATGCGCCGGAAATCACAAAGCGCTTCGACAGCGTCAGCGGCACGTGGCGTCTGCTGTCGGGTGACCCCACGACCCTCGACCGCGCAGGGCGGGCCAGGCTGCGCAATTTGAAGCGCTTGGAAGCGCGGCCCGGCGGTTTGGTGGCGGCGGACTACCGGCCCCAAATCAAGCAGGCGGATCTAGTCTCCATGGATGCGGACGCATTGATCTATCGCTTCCTGTCGCCCCACACGGCAGGTCTTACGAAAGACGCAACGGCCAAAGTGCACACACAGTTGCGTATCGACAAGCAGGATGGCGGCCTTAAAAAATTTGCCGTGCGCGTTGATAAAAGCTTCAAGCCCAACCCATTTGTCCGTATAGATCGTTTTCAGTTCGAACACGACTTCGAACGTGTGTTCCCCGACCTCCCGCCTCTCATGACGCGGGTCTACTCTCTTTCCGAAGGTGCCAGCGTGACGTCAACCATCGGCGAAGAATACGCGGTGCGGTTCACGGACTTTGAACGGGCGAACTGATCTACAAAGTCTGTCGGTGTATTTGAGCTGCTAAGACTGGCGCTCGAAATCAAACTTCGGCTTAATGCCTTCTCTAAAAACTTAGGAGATCTGGTAAATGAAATTCAGTTTGAAACGTGGTGCCCAACTGCAGATAGGCATACTCTTCTGGGGTTCCATTGGAACCTTCCTATTGTTTCTTGGGTTCAGATTTGTTTTTGAAAACTTTGAAAACCCAGAGCATGTCGTGCCCGTGTTGGCCACGCTCATTGCAACGCTTGGTGTCGTTTGGTCTTGGTTCTTCCAGCTGGCTCAAAGAGACAAACATCACTTGGAGCTTCTTGATCTGGAGAACAGAAAGCTTGAATTCGAACGCGAGAAACTTGGCGTTGAGTCAGGAGTGACTGACTAACTTCAAAACATCCCGCCCTCGACGGACGGGGTTGTGGACCCAGTCCGGCGACTTGGCCTCGGTCTTGTTTCAAGCCTCAGAAATCTTCACACGAGGTTCGAGCTTTGGATAGATCGACAAAATCTTTTGCTCATACCCCTTTGCAACGCACACCGAACTGATGTCCTCAAGTTCGAATACAAAGTTTCCGAACTTGCGCCACTCCCGCTCCATGTAGAAATTGTTTGGATCTTCTTCTGCTAGGCTCGAGTCAAAGGGCTTCAAGAACGAAAGAAAGTCCTTCTGAATCATTCGTATACTTGCTTCAATGGCTTCTTCTCTATTTGTCGGTTCCTCGCCAAATAACCGCGAGTTTTGAGGACGACTTTCATTTTCTAACTGTCGAATTATGCCACGGAATACATTCTCGATATCTCGCAAGAGGGCGCTACCATGGATTGACGGGAGGTTGTGACCGGTGTTGTAGGGAAAATACGTCACTGGCCGTGTACCGTATTCAACAAGTTTTTCTCGTCTAAAGCCAAGTCCGAACTTGCCGTACTTTTGTACGTGGATCTTTAGGTGTTCTTCCGGGATATCGCAGTAACAAGTAGTGTCTGGGAAGACCATGGTCTCGTGTTGAATGGAGCCTTTAGGGTCGATCGTTAGGCTTACATCTCCCCACCCGTTTTTATGTGGCGGATGTGAGATACACTTGGATTCGATGATCTTTAGAAGCGTTTTGTAGTTTTTTTCGTCATCATGTGGCGCCCTGTTTCCCACAAAATGGAACAGTTGATCCGAGACATAACCGTTCGACACGACAGACCTTTTCGCTAGTGGTTGCGGCGGATGCAATTAAAAAGAGTATCTTGGTTTAGTTGACGAAGTCTGAACTTTACGCCCGACAAGCCGCCGATTTAGGGGCACGCGTTTTCCCCTTATGGCTACCCGATACATCGTAGCCCGTTTGCCGCAGGGAGTTTACGGAACGGGCGGACGCGGGTACAAACCCTCCAGCCGTTGCGTCTTGAGAGGGGATCATCACAGCCATGGAACGACACATTCGCCTTGAGGGCGCATCGAATTTTCGCGACCTGGGCGGGTACAAAACCGCCGATGGGGCGGTCACCAAATGGCGCACCATGTTCCGCTCCGACACGCCGGCCAATTTGACCAAGGGCGACCTGGAAACGGTTACCGGGCTGGGCGTGACCGTGGCGTGCGATCTGCGCTATGGCGAAGAGCGCGAGACGGAAGTGTCGCAATACAGGGCGCATCCCCATATCAATGTGCTGGAATTAGGCCTCGACGAGCGTCCCGGCCAATCCTTCGTGGATTCGTTTCAGGTGGCGCAAGACATTGTGGCGCACGCGGAAAATTATCTGCTGACCAATTACGCGGAATATCCGCTGCGCTACAACCACGCCTATCTCGGCATGTTCGAGCGGCTGATTGCAGGCGAGCGGCTGGTGGTACACTGCACGGCGGGCAAGGACCGCGCGGGCACGGCAGCGGCGTTGCTGCTATCGGCCCTGGGCGTGCCGCGGGACACAGTGTTCGAAGACTATCTGCTCACCAATCAATTTTGGGATTGGAGCGGGCGCGACACAGGCGAGCTGGACGTAGAGGCGCGCAAGGCCATCTTCTCGGCGCGGGAAGATTATCTGGCGCAGGCGTTCAAAACGATTGATGAGCGGTTCGGCGGCGTTGATGCCTATCTGGCCGAGTATGTGGGCCTGACCGGCGATAAACGCGCGGCGCTGCAGGCCGCGTGTTTGGACTAAGAGATAAGACCAAATAAAGAGAGGGAGATCCCCGCATGACCGCCATCAAGATCTATGGTGTTCCGTTTTCCCAGCCCGTGCGGTCGCTCATTTGGCTGTTGCTGTTGAAGCAATTGCCGTTTGAATTGGTGCCGACCAATCCGGGATCTAAGGGCGAAAACGGCAGCAAGCATCCGTCTTATTTGGCGAAGAATCCGTCGGGTACGATCCCCTGTTTGGAAGAGCCGGATACAGGATACACGCTGGGCGAAGGCCATGCGATCATGGCTTACCTCTGCCAGAAGCATGGCTGGACAGATCTGTATCCGGATGATTTACAGGCGCGGGGCAAGGTGGACTGGTATCTCAACTTCCATCACCGCAACATCCGCGATGCATCGGGCATGGTGGCGCCCAAGATCCGCAAGGATTTGGACATTCCTGAACTAATTCAGTTTGCTGCCCAAAGCACGTTTAACAAGGGCCTCAAGACCCTCAATGACCGCTGCCTGGAAGACGGGCGCTTCATCGCGGGCGATGCACTGACCATCGCCGATTTATCCGCCTACGGTGAAATCGGACAGTTGCAAGCAGACTTTACGAACATCTTCGACTTCAGCGAGTTCCCGAATGTTCAGCGCTGGCTCAAGGACATGCACCAGGTGCCCGGCCATGACCAGGCCCATGTGGTGCTGAAAGAACTTGGTGACATCTCGCAGGACGCGCCGTCCAAAGATGCGATCCGCGACGCCAACATCAAGGCGCTGATGGCCGTGAAAGAAGCCGCCGATAAGTTTGCGGGATAGAGCGCTTGTTTTATTGAGTTCCTTGCCTGCCCGCTCCCCCGTCCCAACCACCCGTGAGTGTACCCTTGGGGTGGTTGGGACGGGGGAGCGGGCAGGCAAGGCACCAAAGACAAAAAGCACTTCGTGACAACGTCACATTCCCAATTGGTGAGTTACTAACTCTAAACCCGCTTCGCGAAGCCCGCGATCGAGTGCACCAGTTCCGCATAGATCTCAGGCACCACATCCGGGAACATTTGGTCCCCCGCATGGGGTGTGCCATTAGCCGTCCGCGCCATGGCAGTGACGCCGGCAGCCAATAGCTTGCGGTAATACGCCAAGCCCTCGTCGCGCAACGGGTCCAACTCGTTCACGGACACCACATGGGGTGGCAGGCCTGACAGGTCTTCCGGTGTGGCATGCAGCGGCCAGGCCAGCGGGTTGGTCTTATTGTCCCCGGACGGATCATATACTTTGGCCAAGGCGGTCATTTGGGTCTGGTCCAGCAAATAGCCGTCATTCTCCGTCAAGGACTGCAATTGGGCGAGCGGGTTGGCATAAGCGCCGGAAATGTAGGGGCACATGGCATAGACGCCGCTAATATGGTCGAGCCAGCCTTCCTGCTTGGCTTTCAGCGTGGTGGCGATGGCGAGGTTACCGCCGCCGGATTCGCCCGAGACGATGATTTTATCGACACCCAGTTTCTGCTTGTTGGCGTGCACCCATTTGACGCCGCTGGCGCAATCATTCAGCCCCGCTGGAAATGGGTGGTCGCCGAGGCGTCCGCCGCCATTCCGGAATTCCACGCCCACCACCACATTGCCCAGGGCCGCAAGGTCGTTCCGTAGCCTGACGAAGCCGGGGTCTTCCGCGCTCATCACCACCATGCCGCCGCCATGGGTGTGGTAGATGCAGGGCAGGGGGCCGTCCTGATCTTTCGGTTTGTGAATGAAAAGAGTGATGCTGTTGCCGTCGACCCCTTCGATGGTTTGCGTGGTGGAGGCGACCGTGGGCCATTCCGGCAGCATGGCTTTAAGGGCCTCGTTGCCTGCGGCGGCGGCTTCTTCGAAGGCCCGGCAATAGGCCAAGGTCTCTTCGTAACTGGCGCCGGGGCCCACCGGGTCCACGCCTGGCGCGAAGCCGCCGACCATTTCGAAAGCCTGCACGATGCGCGGGTCCGCCCGGCGGTCGGTTTCAAACGTAGAATTCGGATTGCCCAGCCGGCCAGGCAGGTTTGCGTCGCTCACGATGTTTCCTCTCTCTTTTGTTCTTTCGAACACTCTACGTGGGTGAGAGGAAAGCGCAACCATCCGCTTGCGCCGCCCGCTTGCCCGGCGCGGGGCTATGGGCGAACATCTCCGCAGGGTTTGGCGCGTGTGTCCGTGACCGAACGCCTCTGTATCCGCTGGACAGCGGACAGAATAAGGGAAGGGCCGGATATGAATTTGTACGAACAATTTCGATTGGATGGAAAAATTGCCGTGGTAACGGGCGGCGGCCGCGGCATTGGCCGTGGCATCGCCTTGGGCTTGGCGGACTGCGGAGCCGATGTGGTGGTGACCGCCCGGCGAAAGGCGGACTTGGAGGCGGTGGTGAGCGAGATCGAAGCGCGCGGTCGACGCGGACTCGCGCTGGCCGCCGACGTAATGGATTTCGACGCGATCCCCCAGGTTTTGGATCAGGTGGTGGACACCTTCGGCGCCGTCGACATCATGGTCAACAATGCGGGGGGTAATCTTGACCGGAAAATGCACCCCACCCCTGACATGACGTTGGATAAGTGGAATGAGCAACTCACCCTCAACATGACCACCAAGTTTTGGGGAGCGCAACAGGCGGCCAAGCGCATGAAAGACGGAGGGCGGATTATTTCCATCATCTCTGTTGCCGCGCACCGCGCGTCACCAGGGTTCGGTGCTTACTCGGCCGCCAATCAGGGCATGATCAGCCTGACGCGCACGCTGGCGGTGGAGCTGGCGCCGCGCGGCATCACCGTCAACTGCATCGCGCCGGGCATCGTGGTGACCGATATGCTTGTGGAAACCATGGGGATGAGTTGGGAGCAGGCGGAGGCCTATGCCGCTGAACAGACCCCGCTGAACCGGGGCGGTACGCCGGAAGACATAGCCGCCGCTGCCGTCTTCTTCGCATCGCCCGCTGCCGCCTGGACCACAGGCCAATTCCTCGATGTATCCGGTGGTATTTAGTTGGCCTACTGACAGAGCAAAATCTCTTGTAGAAAACGCACGGTTCAAGAGCATCTCTTTAGGTTGTATGCAACCCGAAAGTCTCGTAATTTAAGAAATCCCTTTGACGACTATTCTTGAAGATAAGTGGGGTGTCTCATGAAAAATCGTACGAAAAGCGTTTTATTTGCAGTCATGGTGTTGTCGGGAACTCTGATGGCGGCGCCGGCTTTTGCCGGGCAGTACTATGTACTGAAAACCAGTAAGGGCTACTGCAAGATCGTGAACAAAGAAGCCAATCCGAGCCTCTATCGGACATTGCGCGGTGACGGATGGTCACAAGTTGGTGCCGGTTACAACAAGAAATACAAAGAAGCTGTTCAGAAGATGAAGAACAGTTCCCTCTGCAAAAAGACCGACCAGAACTCTTATTGATGACGGAACGGCAGACGCTGTGCTTGGTTAGCTAGCTAGTCGGCCGGATGCGGATTATTTGATGGGGCGCAGCCGGGTGCGCTGGTGTCGGTGCAAGGGGCGATGTCGCCGGTGGCCTCACCGGAAATGTCTGCCCGATTGCCTTGCCCTGTTGCCGCGCCGTCCACCAGCACTTCAACAGCGACCGTGGCGGGGGCGTCCTCCACCTTTTCAGCCGCTTCTTGGCTTTCTTCTACGGATGTTTCAGACGCGCCGGTCTTCGGCGTTTGCTCGAGGAACGCGGCGCGGCGTTGAACGATCGCGTTGTCAGGCGCGGGGCCGCGGGCAAGTGCCGTCATTGTATTTTGGCGGAACGCGGCAAATGCCATGCTTTGTCCGAAGCATCCGTCTTCCCCGCCGATGTTGTCGGCAGAGCATGTCTTAAGCTCGCGCAGTGTCAGGGTTCCTCCGGCGCAAGCGGCATAGCTACCGGCATCCCCCTGAGCTGTCGCGGCGCAGCTTGCCGCCACACGCTGGGCCGGGGTCAGCCCCAAATCATCGCCCAAGGCGCAGACGGCGAACCCGGAAACCGATGTGGTGCGCGACCAGCAGTCAATGGCCTTCGCTTGCCGCTGGGTGACATAGAACTGCGCTACGCACAGGCCGGTGGCGATCGGATCGTCACGGTGCTGTGCCGCGCAAGCCGTGACGCGCTTGTCGTCCACGGAACTGATGCTGTCTGCGATGCACGCTGCGAATGGTGTCGCCGCGCGGTTATCATAACAGGCGGCAATCATCCGCGTATCTTCGTTTGTGTAGGTGTTGAAGACGCAGCGCGATAACGGACCATCCTTCGCGAGGGACTCATCATCGCCCGGTTCGTTTTCGAGGCAGGCGAGCATCTTGCGGTCGCTTGGGCCCAAACGCGATCCGGCAATACAGGCCAGCGTTTCCGATTGCGAGGCTTTCTCTGATCCGCAAGACAGCATCTTGCGCTGGTCTTCCGTCAGCATCGCCTCAATGCCGCATTGAATATAGCTTGCTTCATCGGTCGCGGACGTGCAGGCGCCAATTTGGTCGAGCGGCCAGCGCCGTTCCACCAGGGCGCGTTCGGGCACATAGGACAGGGCCTTCGATGCGCTCTGTGTACTGCTGATATTTACTTGCGGCGGCTTGCACAGCCCCCCATTTAAGCATGCGGTCAATTGCCGGGATTCGAGCAACAGGCCTGAACATTTTGCCATTGCCCGTTGGGTGTCGTTTCCCTGCCGGTAACAAGAGGTCACGGCATAACGCTGCCAGTCCGGCGTAACCATGCGCAGCGGGCTGCCGGTCCCGTCGAGGGCAAACAGGTCAACAATGGTCGGGGCGGTGCCGTTGACAGGCGCAGCGAAAGCCGCTGCGGTTTCCGCCAGCGATGCGGCGGCTTCTTCTGTGGGTTCGCCCCCAAGATAGACGATGTAAGGGGTGTAGCTGTCGCGCGCGCGGCGCAGATGCACGGCCACGAAGGGCAATGCCCGTTTCACAGCCGCTACAAAAATTTGCGCATCGTCTTCGGATTGGAACGCATCCAGCTGCACGGCATACCGTCCGTGGTCGGCAGGTGTACGCCCGGTGAAAGAGACGATGGTGTGGTCCGCTGCTTGCGTGATGGCCGCAAGCTCCGCCGTGCAGTCATAGCCGCCAATGCGCAGATTATTCGTGATGTTTCTTTCGATGGACTCGCAGCTTTTTTCGCCCGGTGGTGTGTTGTTACCGCTGCCCACAAGGGAGCGGATGCCGGACTTTGTATGAAAGACGCGGCATGGCGCCGGCTGGTCCGGCCGTGCATAAATCACTTCGACCGTGTGTGGTTCCAGATTGTCCGCCTTCGTGCATTGGGTGGTGCTGCGCAATAGATGGTTCGCGTGGCTGGATGCCGCCATGCACAGGACGAAAACGATCGCTAAGGCTGTCGACTGCCAGCCTAGTTGCGAAAACAACCCTTGTATCCGTTGCCCGTTATGCTGCATTCGGAAAGCCAATCCCGCCAATCTTTCCCCCTCGCTCAGAAGATTTCGGATCTTCCCAATTGGACGATGCCAAAGGCTGCCCATCATCGCGCGAATCAAAACCGCACGTAACCCCTTCTTTTTACAGCGATTCCGCCAAAAATTAAACATTTGGCGGTGCCAAATGGCACGGGGCCGGTCACGCCTTAGTATAGGACGGCTATTGCTATGATGAGGTAGAAGGGGATCGCAATCAGAAACTGGAACACCAGTCTTCCCGTTGTGCCGTAGGCCGGCAGGAATGGAACGCCGAGGAACAGCGCAACGGGCAGCCAAGCCCAGTTTTTGTGGCTTTTTAGCAGGGGGTCGAAGGTGTCCGGCGCTTGAATTGGGGCCCCTCTCCCGCTTCGCAACTGGGCAAGAACCTCGCGCACGGAAGCCACATCTTCATCCATAACCAAAAGGCGATACCCGCCCAGGGCAACACGCAAGGATGGGGCGACGCTTAAATGGTTGCTGTTGTGCAGAAAATGGACGCAGCCGTCGGCCTGAAGGGCGCTTTGCGCACACAGCGCTTCTTCCGGATCGTAGAAAACGGCAACTTCCACCAAACGGCTCATACCCTAAATTGTGGCGTTAATGGGCTGGGTATGCAACCCTGCAGCGTGCTGGCGGGTGATGCGCTGAAAAAAGTGAAAAAAGGGCTCTGACCCCTTTTTCTCCGGGTTTTTCAAGAGACTGTTTCAATAAAATTATGCCCCAGCGCGGAAGTTTCGGGGCGCTGTCAAACGACGCTGAGTCCGCCATCGACCGGCAGCGAAATGCCAGTGATATAGCCTGCTTTGTCCGATGCCAGGAAAACCGCTGCGTGGGCGATATCCCATGCCGTTCCCATCTTGCGGCGCAGAGGAACCTGTTTGTCGCGTTCTGCGACCACCGCCTCACGGGGGTTGTCCTTTGATACCCTTGCTTCGATTGCCATAGGCGTGTTCATCAGCCCCGGGAGGATCACATTTGCCCGAATGCCGTACCGGGCATTGAGGGCGGCGGTTTGCTCCGTCAGGGCGATCACGGCCGCTTTGGTGGTTTTATAACCCACCAAGGGATAAGGCTTTAGCGCCGCAAGCGATGACACGTTGAGGATGACGCCCGATTGGGCCGCCCGCATATGCGGCAGCACATGTTTGGTGGTAAGCACCATGCCGCGCAGATTGATGTGCACCAAACGGTCAAAGTCGTCGGCGTCGATCTTCTCCGTTGGGGCATCACCGCCGGTGATGCTGACGCCCACATTGTTGTGCAGAATGTCGATCTTGCCCGTCTGGCCGACAACGTTCTCGACGGCATCGGTGATGGCGTTTTCGTCGCATACGTCCAATTTTAAGGCGTGTGCGGACAACCCTTCTTCCTCAATGGCGGCAACGGTTTCCTGAGCCGCGCCAAGGTCCACATCGCCGACGAAGACGCTGGCACCTTCCCGTGCGAATTGAAGGGCAACGGCCCGGCCATTGCCGATGGTTTCGCCGGGTGTTTGTCCGCCCCCTACAATAAGAGCCGATTTGCCGCTGAGTTCCATAACACCGCGTTCCTTCTCTGGGTTAGGTTCCTGTAAACTTCGCCTCGCGCCGTTCCAAGAAAGAAGCCACGCCTTCCTTATGGTCGTTGCTTTTGAAGCATTCGCCCATTGCCGTGGTGTGGCGTTGCATGTGGTCGCCCACCTCCGCGCCCATGCCTTCGTAGACCAGGGATTTGATCCGGCGCAGCGAGAACGGAGAACTTTTCAGCATGGCGCGGGCAAGGGCGTTGGCTTCGTCAAGGAGGCTTTCGGATTCCACGATCCTGTGGAGAAAGCCAAGCTCAAGCGCTTCGTCCGCAGACAGAAAATCTGCCGTATAGAGCAAGCGCAATGCATTGGAATGGCCGATCAGACGCGGCAGCAACCAGGAACCGGCGCCCGTATCCGGCACCAGCCCGCGTTGGGCGAAGTTCCAGGCAAAGCGGGCCCGGGGCGATGCCAAACGGATATCACATTGCGTGGAAAATTCAGCGCCCATGCCCACGGCTGGCCCGTCAATTGCGGCAATCACCGGCACCGGGCATTCCACGATGGGCCACCAGCGGCCCCGTTCTTCGGCAGACCCCCGCAGCCCGCGTGTCTCGCCGGGAATGGTGGCAAGGTCCGCCAAATCCGTGCCTGCGCAGAAGGCGCCCTCTTTGCCGGTGATAATCAGAACACGGACGTCCGGGTTCTTACCCACATTGCCGACGGTTTCGATAAACTCGCCCAACATGGCATAGGTCATGGCGTTTTTCTTTTCCGGACGATTGATCGTCAGGGTGGCGATGCCATCGTTCACGTCACACAAAATAAGGTCGGTCATTCTCTACTCCGCTGAATATCTTCTACAGGCGTGTTAGCACGGACCGAGGTTCGCTCCAAAACCAGGCCTATAAGGCGCACCATCTAAAGATCGCTTTTCTCGGGAAACACGTTAAAGTGTTGTGACAGTCAGAAAGAGGTTTTGAGTCTTTCGAAACCGGCGATCGGAGGAGCTGATGCTTCCCACCAAATCCCAGTTGCGCGATCTTTATCCTTTGGCATCCGCAGGCCACCTAAATGCCTTTGACCGGCAAGCCGCTGATTTACTCGGACAATACGGTATTGCCGACAAAACGTTGCGGTTGCACTACTTTCTTGCACAGATCGGTCATGAAGCCGGTGGCCTTACGGTCACAAGCGAGAACCTGAACTATTCTGCTTCACGTCTGATGGCGGTATGGCCCAGGCGCTTTCCAACAATGAACGTAGCGCGGTCCTACGCGCGAAAGCCGGAGAAGCTCGCAAACTACGTTTATGGTAACCGTATGGGAAATGGAGGGGCTGAGACCGGAGATGGCTGGCGCTTCCGTGGCCGTGGTTTCATACAAATAACCGGTCGTGACGGCTATCGCCGTGTGGGTGACATTGCCGGGATAGATTTAGAGAACAATCCAGACCTTGCGATGCAACCTTCCAACTCTCTTTTGGTGGCTTGCGCCTTTTGGAAATGGAAGAAGCTCAATGCCATCTGTGACAGAGGGAATTACCTCAGTGTTACCCGCCGCATTAATGGTGGTTTCAACGGGCTGGCGGACCGGAAAGCTTGGCTCACCAAGGTGCGCCGGATTTTGGGCGGGCCGGCGCAATACCCCATCGAAATAGAAGTGCAACAGATCATCGACGTTCAGAGAGCCCTTCAAGAAGCAGGGTATCCAGAAGTCGGTGCGGCGGACGGTGTGGTGGGGTCTAATACGATCGGTGCCATCACCCGTTTCCGTCTTGATCATGGATTGCCCGAAGGAGGCATCGACAAGAGGCTGCTCAGAGCTCTTGGCCTCGATTGATATGCCGTTCCCGGATTAATTTCACCGGAAGCCGGTCTTCGGTTTTTTTGCGGGCTTGTCTTGATGGCAACAATCGCCTAACTCAGATAGTGATTGTTACTCATTAGGAAACAGAGCCATGGATCTACTCAGGGCCATGCGCACCTTTGTGGCGGTGGAGGAAGAAGGGGGCTTTGCGGCTGCGGGGCGCAAGCTCAACCTGTCAAAGCCTGTGGTCAGCAAACAGATTTCCTCGTTGGAGGAGCATTTAGGCAGCCGCTTGTTGAACCGCACCACGCGCCATCACAGCCTGACGGAGGCGGGGCGGCTCTATCTTGAGCATGCACGCAGCATCCTGGAACAGGTGGCGGCAACGGAAGAGGTGCTGGCGGAACAATCGTCTCAGCCCAGGGGCACGCTGCGGGTGAGTGCGCCGCTGGCTTATGGGCGCATTGCCATCGCTCCATTGCTGCCGGTGTTCTTGGAAACCTATCCGGATTTGCGGCTGGACTTGGATTTTTCGGACCGCTTTGTGGATCTGGTGGAAGAAGGTTTCGATGTGGCCATCCGGGTGGGCGGCGATGCATCCAGCAATCTGATCGGCCGGGCCATCGACGAAACGCGGCACGGTTTTTTTGCAAGCCCCGCCTACCTCCAGAAGTTTGGGATGCCCAAGAATAAAAGTGATTTGGCGCGGCATCGCTGTCTGGTATTTGCCCAAGGCGGGCAGATCAAGGAATGGGAATGGGGCAATCGCACGATTGTGCCGGACTGGTCCGCCCGCAGTTCCAATGGCGACTTGCTGCGCTCACTGGCGCTTAGCGGTGCGGGGCTGGTTTATTTGCCGGACTTCTTTGTGTCGCAGGATATCAGCGAGGGGCGCCTCAACCAAGTCAAAGTGGGGGGAACTCAGCAGGTGTTGACCATCCGTGCGCTCTATGCCCATCGGGCCTTTCTGCCCCTTAAGGTGCGGGTGTTCCTCGATCACCTCACGGATCATTTCTCTAAACGAGAATTAGGCTGAGCCACCCTGCTTCCCAAAGCCAACATTGCGGGAGTGAGGTGGAGCGTTTGCCCTGACAATAATCCTTAACCTTTGATCACTACAGAAAGGGACAACTATGTGTAGTATACTTGTTTGAAAAGTCGGTTTTGTATCCATGGGCATATATCAGATTCTAGACAGTGAACTGCGCGCGTTGAAGCCAACTACATTTCAATCTGAAGGGATTCTAGAGCGTCGCGATCTTCAATCGTTGGTGCGCGACTCGATAGACATCATCGATCCTAATCTTATGGTGTTGGCCGAAGAGTATGGCGGCTGGGTAGAAAACCGCTGCCGTATCGACCTTTTGTGCATCGACCGACAAGCCCGTTTGGTTGTAGTCGAGCTAAAACGCACTGAAGACGGCGGGTACATGGACCTACAAGCCATCCGTTATGCCGCGATGGTTTCCGCAATGACTTTCGCGGACGCGGTTGAAGCACACAAATCAATGTTACGGCGCTTGGGGAGTGACGCAGAAAGTGCAGAAGCGTCGATCCTCGACTTCCTTAATTGGTCTGAGCCGTGCGAGGATAAATTCGCAAATGATGTGCGAATTGTTCTGGTGTCGGCGGAATTTGCAAAAGAGCTCGTGACTTCGGTTATGTGGTTGAGTAATCGAGACATCGACATTGCCTGCGTCAAGCTCAAGCCTTATCGGTTAGAGAATACTCTGTTGTTGGATTCAGAGCAGATATTCCCTTTACCGGAAGCGGCTGACTATCAAATTAGAATTAGGGAAAAAGGGCGTCGAGAACGTCAAGAGTATAGTGGCAATCGCGACCTAACTAAGTATGATTTAAAAACCGACGACGGACTATTTGAGAACTTACCAAAACTAAGGTTGGCACTCAAAGTAGTGCAATACGCTGTCCGTCGGGGGGCTGCCCCGCGTGATGTATTGAAGCAAAAAGGGTCTTGGGTCGCCGTTGAGGGTGAGGTTGACGAACAAAGGTTTCTAGAGCTTGCCGTCACTGCTCGGGACGAAGACAGTCCAAACACAAACATTAGTCAGTATCTAACTCGCGACAACGAGCTAATACATCACGATGGCAAGACGTTCGCATTGCGCAACAATTTGTGGGGACCGAAAACGGTTGCGGATCTCGAACGGATTGTTGACGAGTTCCAATTAACAGATGTTTCGTTTGAGCCTGTGGCTTAGAGCAAGACAGCGTCTAGGACTGTATTTGGCAATCTTAGACATTGTCTTGCGGAAATGCCCAAAAAATCTGCTCCGGTGGTTCTTGCTATGGCTGCATTGAGTCCCACGGCGGTCGAGGTTGTAATCTCAAAGAAAAGGCTTAAGGCCGCATAAATTCCTGATCTTCGTCGCTGACCACATTGCTGATCATATATTCCAGTTCGCTCTTCACATCATCCGGCGATCGTTCCTTTAGGAAGATCTCGATCGCCAAGGAAATCATGGCCCGCGCGATTGAATCGTGCGGGATCTTGTTGTCGTCCGCTGCTTTGAGCGCTGCTTCCACATGCTCGCGAACCAATGCTGTTGTCCCTGTCATGTCTCTTTCTCCAATATCGAATAGCATTTGTTTCCGGGGCTTTGCGGCATGGCGCAATGACCTAAGTCAATGCAAGCCGTCAGCTCTGCTTGAGCATCGTACGGAGCTGCGATAGCTCCGCCCGCACGGCTTTTAGTTCCGCCATGAGTGCTTCCCGTTCGCTATGCGCTGCCTGTTCCTTCAAATTGGCCGATTCCTGATCTTCAAAGGCATGCATGGCCTGCATGGAATCGACGATCAGGGCAATGAATAAATTGAGGACGGCGAAGCTGGTTACGATGATGAAGGGCACGAAGAAGATCCAAGACCACGTATGCACCTCCATCACCGGGCGCACGATGCCCATGGACCAGCTTTCCAGCGTCATGATTTGAAACAGTGTGTACATGGAAGACGGTACGCTACCGAACCAGTCGGGGAAGGTGGCGGCGAACAGTTTCGTGGCCATGACGGCGGCGATGTAAAAGACGAGCAACAACACCGCCACAATGGCGCCCATGCCCGGTACCGCTCCTAACAACGCTCCGACCACGGCGCGCATTTGCGGCACCACGGACAACAGCCGCAGAGCCCGCAATATGCGCAGCGTCCGCAAGACCGACAGCGCACCCGCCGACGGCATCAACGCGATGCCCACAATAATAAAGTCGAACACGTTCCAGCCGCTTTTGAAGAAGCGCGGACCATAGGCAAAGAGCTTGAGGGAGATTTCCACAACAAAAATGGCAAGAGCCAGATTGTCCAGCGTATACAGGATGGGGCCGATCCGTTCCATGGCGAAGGGCCATGTTTCGAGCCCCAAGGTGACGGCGTTGACCACCACTACAAAGGTGATGAAGTTCGTAAAATCGTTTCGCTCGACAAGGCGCAGGACGGCAGATCTCATTTTGGGGTGTCCGATTAGCGTTGTTGTTGGAAAAACCCGGCTGTGGGCGCTTCACATGTAAACATGACGGGGCGAATGTAAAGGCGTATGGTGCCCTCCCGCCGTCAGACCTGCGAGGGACAATGCCCAATCAACCCAATGCCGAACTGCTTGAAACCATCTCGGGCCTTTTGCCGCCCTTGCTGAATAGTTTGGAGGCGCTTGGCTTCATCGCCCGGCATTTGCATCCGCCGCAGTTCGAGCAAGTGTTGGCGAAGGTAGGGCAAATCGATGAAGATTTGCGCGAAAAAATGCCCGGATTTGAGGCGGTGGCTTGGCCGGACACGTTGGTGCCGTTTCGTGACCGGGTCGGCAAGTCGGCGGAAGCTGCCTGTCAGGCCTTTGATGGCTTGCGCGAGGCCGTCGATAACCCCAACGGCACCATGCTGGCCTACCGTGCTTTGCGGCGTTACACGCGGGCGGTGGAAGCGCTCTATCCTGTAGCGGCCACGCTGCCGCCGGTGAGCCAGTTTTACATAGAGCACGAAAGGCAGGGCGATGCGGAACTGCTCGCGCGGATCGATGGTGCGAATGCGGGCCGCGATAATGTTGGTGTTCTGCATGCGGATAATGACCGTGAGCAGCGCGGCGGGTGTTCCATTTACGTGCCGGAATATTATGACGAAAGTGAGAGCTATCCGTTGATCATGGCCATGCATGGCGGGTCTGGTCACGGGCGCGGCTTTTTGTGGACATGGCTGACCAATGCCCGCACAAGGGGTGCGATTTTGGTGAGCCCCACATCGCGCGGCGACACCTGGTCGCTGATGGGGCCGGATATCGACAGCGAAAATTTGGAACATATTTTGGAACAGGTGCGCGGGCGCTGGAACATTAATGGCGAAAAGCTGCTCCTCACCGGTATGAGTGACGGCGGAACGTTTTCTTATGTGAGCGGCCTGCGTACATCGTCACCCTTCACTCACCTCGCGCCGATCTCGGCGGCGTTCCACCCCATGCTGCTTAGCATGATGGATGCGGACCGCATCAAAGATCTGCCGATCTATCTGGTGCACGGCGCGTGGGACTGGATGTTCCCCATCGATATCGCGCGGACCGCCAATGAAGCGCTAATGGCGGCGGGCGCCAAGGTGGTGTACAGCGAAGTGGCGGACCTCTCCCACACCTATCCGCGGGAAGAAAACGCCAAGATCATGGATTGGTTCTTGGGGTGATGATGGATCAAAAGGGTCTGACCCTTTTGATCCTGGGACTTGGCCGTCCCGCTCCCCCTCCCAACCACCCGATAAGGATACCCTGTGGGTGGTTGGGAGGGGGAGCGGGCAGGCGGAGTCCTCAAAACAAAGCAGCGCTCCTCGCAATGACGGTTGTCGGTAGCGGCTCAGAAAAGCTGTTACGCCGAAAGCCTGAACAGGTTCCCTTTGTCGGTTTTTTCGACGGTCACGTCACGCCCGATGGGGTCGCCCGCCACCAACTCGTTGAGGGTGCGCGGGTCATCCGGGGCGACGCGCGCCATGAAGCGTGCGCCGTTGGACATGCCGGTGATGAAGCCGGAATAGGCTTCGCCCTTCTTGTAAAGTCCAACGAAACTTTCCAGCGTGCCGCTGGTGGGGGTTTCGAAAACCTGCATGGGGGCGATCGCGTCCACTTCGGCCTGCGCTTTCTTGCGCCGGATCGGTGTCCAACCGTCTTGCGGCGTGGTGGAATAGACGCCGACAGATTCCTTGGTGAGGAAGCCGCCATTGGCCAGCACCAACCCTTTTGATCCTGGATCGCTACGCAGGCGTTCCGCCATGGCCGCGATGCCATGCATGCTGTAATTGTTGCCTGGACCGCCGAAGAAGGGCAGGCCGCCGGTTTGCGTCAACTGATGTTCCCGCCAGTCAATGCCAAGCGCCTGGCAGGCGAAAAGCACCGCACACGGAAAGCAGCTATAGATTTCGAAATGATCGATCTTGTCGGCGGAAAGGCCGGATGTGTCCAGCGCCTCGGATGTGGTGGCGTGCATGGCGTTGGCTCGGGTGAAGTCGTCCCGCTCGATAACGATACGATCGGCAGCATCCGCATAACCATGCAGGTAAACCCATTTGTTTTCCGGGATGCCCAGCTCTTTTGCCTTGCCGACGGAGGTGAGGATCAAAGCCGCCCCTTGATTGACCGCATCTTGCGCCACGTGCCATTTCAGATAGGGGTCCACCAGCTGGAAATTTTCCTGAGACGGCGTTGCCAGATAGTCCGGCGTGCGGGCTTTCGGAAACTGCGCATACGGATTTTTTGCAGCAATTTCCGAGAACGGTGCAAACAATTCGCCAATCAATGCGCGGTGCTGGTCGCGGCTAAAGCCTTGTTTGTGCCGCCAGGCATTTTCGAATAACGCGTAGGCACGCGCCGGTTGGACCAAGCCATTGGCGATTTCGTATTCGTTGAGCATGCGCGTGCCGAAGCCCCGGTCTTCCAGGTCGCCGTCCACGTCGCCCGACCAGTCCAGTTCCATGGACCCGCGCAAGGCGGTTTTCATGGCGCGGATGGCTTCAGAGCCGGTAAGCAGCACAAGTTCCGCTTCGCCGTCGAAAATGGCTTCGGAAAACTCGTTGACCAAGGATTGGGGCGATTGGCCGCCGGCAGGGGTGTAGATCGCCCGCCGAGGATCAGCGCCGATGGTTTTTGCCAAGGCGCGCGGCATGTTGTTGATTTTACCGAATGGCGCGGGTGCGGCGGCGTAGGATTCCTGATTGAGCCGCACAAAAGCAACAACATCGATTTCTGCGGCCACATCAGTGTTGGCGCCCAAATCGGCCAGTGCGGCGCGTGAAGCCTCGGTCGCCAGGGAAAGGGGGGACGGGGCGGCGCTCACATCCGCACCATCCCAATGATTAACCGATTGTCCCACGCCCACAAGAACAGGCGTGCGCTCCGAAACCTGCGCCATCAAAAATCTCTTTCGTTAGTGTTTGGCCGTTTAGCCGGGGATTTTCACCATCATCCGGGAGTAGCCCTTGACGAAGCTAGATAGCACGCGTTCCGGCTCTTCGACGACCTCTATTTTGGGGAAGCGTTTCATGGCTTCCTCCCAAACGATCCGCAACTGCATTTCCGCCAGGCGGTTGCCGACGCAGCGGTGAATACCAAACCCGAAGGACAAGTGCCGGCGGGCATTGGGGCGGTCAATGATGAATTCATTGGCGCGGTCGATCATTTCTTCGTCGCGGTTGCCCGAGACGTACCACATGATCACCTTATCGCCTTTTTTAATTTGCTTGCCGCCCAGCTCCACGTCTTCCAGCGCGGTCCGGCGCATATGTGCCAAAGGTGTCTGCCAGCGGATGATTTCCGAAACCATGTTCGGAATAACAGACGGGTCGTCGCGCAGCTTTTGATATTCGGACGGGTTCTCGTTCAGTGCCAGAAGACCGCCCGAGATCGAGTTGCGGGTGGTGTCATTGCCGCCAACGATCAACAGGATGAGATTGCCGAGATATTCCTGAGGCGACATATTCCGGGTGACCGGTGAATGGGCCATCATGGAAATAAGATCGTTTCCGGGTTCCGAGTTTACGCGCTGGTTCCAAAGATCGGTGAAATATTCTGCACACTGAAGCAAGATTTCTTGGCGTTCTTCCAGGCTGCCGATGATGCCCGAATTTTCGTCGGCCGTTGCCACATCAGACCAATAGGTCAGCTTGCGCCGCTCTTCCCAGGGAAAATCAAACAGGGTTGCCAGCATTTGCGTGGTCAATTCGATCGATACATTGTCGACCCAGTCGAACGGTTCGTTGCGGGGCAGCTCGTCGAGGATTTTGGAAAGCCGTTCGCGGATCAAGCCTTCAAGCTTGGCAAGATTGTCGGGCGCGACGATGGGGCTGACCACTTTGCGCTGGGCATCATGTTTCGGCGGGTCCATGGCGATAAACATGGGCAGTGGAAAATCGTCCTCCTGATCCCGGATGGTAATGCCGCCCAGGGTGCTTTCCGATGAAAACACTTTGTGGTTCGTGTCCACGGCCATGATGTCGTTGTACTTGGTCACCGACCAATACGGGCCGAACTCACTGTCCTTGCAGTAATGGACCGGGTCTTCTTTGCGAAGCCGCTCGAAATAGGGCCAGAAAGCGTTGTCTTTGAAGAGGGCCGGCTGGCTCACATCAATCTCTTCAAGGGGGATATCGTAAGCGCCCGCATTGCGGTTGTAATCTACTGCTTCTGACATTTTCGTTCCTCCGGTCCACCTTGCGGGTTCTTTCGACCTCTTGGCAGGTGGTGTTTCGCCTGGGCTCCCGCTGAGCGCAGCCAAACGTGCGCATTCGAGCTGGTGTTGGCCGCTCAGCCTATTCCCTGACAATTTGTCATGGAACGGCGGGCGGTGCAATCGTGATTGGCCCTATTTGCTTAACGCCGCAACCGGTGCAGGGAATGGGAAAATGCCCAAAGGGGCCAAAGAAGATCCCGTCCCCATCCTTTTCCAATGAACCGCGCTGACGCCATAGGGTGTCCTTGAGCGAAAGATCCTACCGCACCGATAAGTGCATTTTTGGCGTGAAAGCTGCGCAGTGCTGCACGCAACGCCTTGGGTGTTGAGGCGGCATTGAGATGGGCATCGGCAATCGCAAGATGCACTTTGGCCATGCTCTCCCAATGGGCAGTGCCTTTGCGAATGGTGGCAGAGCCTTCATGCAGCACATATTCGTGGAGGATGGTGTCAACCGGGACATTATGCGCACCGGCAATCGCGCATCGAAGCAGGAATTCGCGGTCCGACGCGGGCATAAAATCCAGACTGAAGGGGCCTACCCGATCAATCAGTGTGCGGCGGAAAAAGCGCGCATTGATGATGGGAACGTCGAACAATAGGTCCTGATAGTTCAGATTCTTGTTTGCAGGCGCATTGAACACATCCGATTGACGCGCATCATTTTCAGCGCCCAGGGTCACCAAGCGGGCGCCGCCGCTGACCATATCAACTGTGTCATCTTGCTCGAACAGCGGCATGACCGCGTCGAAGGCGCCGTCCAAATACCGGTCATCCGTGTTAAGCCACCCAACAATATCGCCGTTTGAGGCTGCGATGCCCTTATTGACGGCGTCATACAGGTTCTTGTCGGGCTCGCTTATGACCGTCAGATGATCATATTTCTTCAGCCGATCGAGTGTCCCATCGGTAGAACCTCCATCCGCGATAATGTGCTCCATACCGTCTCGCCATTGTTGCCGCACACTGGCCACAGCCGTGTCGATAAAACCGACCCGGTTGTAACAAGGGGTAATGATCGAGAGTTTCAGCGGCATAATAGATGTCTTTGCGGGCGTTTTTGGCTGTCACCGTAGGATGAACGGCGAGAGGCGCAAAGACCTGGCATATTTCCAATGCGGGGGCAATTTGCCCAGAAAAGGCTGTTCGGGCGCGGGGTTGCTCTTGATCGGCGAATGCCGCTAGTTTCGGCCCCAGAATCGCCAAAAGAATCGCAAATGGGATCGCTAAATCTGTGACATTGAAGGGGGATTTCAGTGACGGCTGAGAAAGTCGCACTCATTACCGGCGTTACCGGCCAAGACGGGGCCTATCTGGCCGAGCTGCTTTTGTCGAAGGGCTATGTGGTGCATGGGCTCAAGAGGCGTTCGTCCTCTTTCAATACCGGGCGCGTGGATCATCTTTATGTGGACCCGCACGAGGAAGGGGCCCGCTTCTTCATGCATTTTGGCGATTTGACCGATGCCACAAACTTGATCCGTATTGTTCAAGAAACGCAGCCGGACGAAATCTACAATCTTGCGGCACAAAGTCATGTGCAAGTGAGTTTTGAAACGCCGGAATACACGGCAAATGCGGACGGCATCGGCACGCTTCGTTTGCTTGAGGCGATCCGGATTCTGGACCGTGGCGATCTTACGAAATTTTATCAGGCCAGCACGTCAGAACTTTATGGGCTTGTGCAGGAAACTCCGCAACGGGAGACCACGCCCTTTTATCCCCGCAGCCCCTATGCCGCGGCAAAGCTCTATGCCTATTGGATTACGGTGAACTATAGGGAAGCCTATGGGTTCCACGCTTCCAATGGCATTTTGTTCAATCATGAAGGACCGACCCGCGGTGAGACTTTTGTGACACGCAAGATCACACGGGCGGTCGCGGCGATACATTTGGGTGCTCAGGAAACGCTCTATCTTGGAAACCTGAATGCTCAGCGCGATTGGGGCCATGCGCGTGATTACGTGGAAGGCATGTGGCGCATTCTGCAGCAGGACAAGCCGGATGACTACGTGCTCGCGACCGGCGAAACCCATAGTGTGCGTGAGTTTGTCGAGCTGGCATTTGCCTGTATTGACCGCCCAATCGAATGGCGTGGAACAGGTGCCGCTGAGGAAGGGGTCGACAAGAAGTCTGGCAAAGTGATGGTGAAAGTGGACCCACGTTATTTCCGGCCGACGGAAGTGGATGTTCTGCTAGGAGACCCAAGCAAGGCCAAAAACAAGCTTGGCTGGCAGCACAAAACGACATTGTCGGATATGGTGCGCGAAATGGTGGAAGAGGACATCCGCCTCGCAGGGTCACACAACCAATTTAGTCTGCATAATGACTGATACGAGTTCCTATTCGCTCAAAGGAAAGCGGGTCTGGGTGGCTGGGCATCGTGGCATGGTCGGCGCGGCGTTGTGCCGGCGGCTGGCCAGTGAGCCCTGCGAAGTGCTTGCGGTGCCGCGCGAGCAATTGGACCTTCGAAACCAGGCCGCCGTCGACCAATGGATGGCAGCGGAACGGCCGGACCTGGTTTTCGTTGCGGCGGCGAAAGTGGGCGGCATACTGGCGAACGATACGTACCCAGCGGATTTCCTCTATGACAATCTCATCATGGAGGCGAATATCATTCACGCCGCGCACAATGCGGATGTAGAGAAGCTGGTGTTTTTAGGGTCGTCTTGCATCTACCCAAGGCTCGCGCCGCAGCCCATGCCCGAAGACAGTTTGTTGACGGGCCCGCTGGAAGAAACGAACCAATGGTATGCGGTGGCAAAAATCGCCGGGATCAAGCTGTGTCAGGCCTATCGCAGACAGCACGGCCGCGACTTTATTTCCGCCATGCCCACCAATCTTTATGGCGTGGAAGACAATTTCGATCTGGCATCCTCTCATGTGGTGCCGGCCCTCATGGCCAAAATGCACACGGCGAAGATCAAGGGCGCGGCTGCCGTTGAAGTTTGGGGCACGGGCAAGCCAAAACGTGAGCTTTTATTTGTGGACGATTGCGCCGACGCGCTGGTTCATTTAGCGCTAACATATTCCGGTGCCGACCATGTGAATGTGGGAACCGGAGAAGACCTCACCATTGCGGAAATCGCCCAAACCATCGCGCAAGTGGTGGGATTCGAGGGCGAACTGGCGTTCGATTCCTCGAAACCCGATGGAACGCCACGCAAACTGTTGGATACGCAACGGCTTGCCGATCTTGGCTGGCAGGCGAAAACACCCCTGCTGGACGGGCTTTCGCAGACCTATCGCTGGTATCTAGATCATCAGGCTTGATAGACCGTCTAGCTGAGGAAATGTCTAAGGATTCTTGGGGAAAATACTTATTCACAGCGTGAAATTCATGCTATGAATGTAAAGGATTTGTAGGGGAGATGCCATTTTCGGTGTGTGCGAGCGGGTGCGTTTTTGTGTCTCTTGCTCTTCAAACCCGGCATCCGCATATTGGGCGTCATTTTTGGTGCATGGTCTGCCCCGCATCGCAAGGGGCAGTTGCGGCAAAGACATTTTGAGAATGCGGCATATCGAGAATGACGAATCGAGGAAGAGATAAATGAAAGTCCTGATACTGGGTGGCGACGGATTCTGTGGTTGGCCAACAGCATTGCATTTGTCGAACCTGGATCACGACGTGAAGATCGTCGACAACCTATCCCGGCGGAATATCGACAATGAGCTGGAAGCTTACTCGCTGACCCCGATCCGGCCCATGGGTGAGCGCCTGCAGGCTTGGCAGGAAGTATCCGGCAAATCCGTAGAGTTCATTCGTTTTGATGTGGCGGAACATTATCATCGGCTCTTGACGCTGCTAACCGAATTCCGGCCGGATGCCGTGGTTCATTTCGCCGAACAGCGGGCAGCCCCATATTCCATGAAATCGTCTTGGCACAAACGATATACGGTGTCGAACAATCTCAACGCGACCAATAACCTACTCGCCGCCGTCGTTGAGGCCGGCCTGAATACCCACATCGTTCACTTGGGGACCATGGGCGTTTATGGGTATGGCACGGCGGGAATGAAAATCCCTGAAGGGTATCTGGAAGTGTCCGTTCGCAATCCCGAAGGCGAGGAGATCAAGCAAGAAATTCTGTACCCTGCCAATCCGGGCAGCATCTATCACATGACCAAGACCCAAGATCAGCTGTTGTTCGCTTACTACAACAAGAACGACCAACTGAAAGTAACCGATCTGCACCAGGGCATTGTTTGGGGAACCCAGACGCCTGAAACCGAAAAAGATGAGCGTCTGATCAACCGGTTTGACTATGATGGTGACTATGGAACGGTTTTGAACCGTTTTCTCATGCAAGCGGCGATCGGATACCCCTTGACCGTACACGGAAAGGGCGGTCAGACACGCGCATTCATCCATATCCGGGATACGGTGCGGTGCATTCAGCTTGCCATTGAAAACCCGCCGCAAAAGGGCGAGCGGGTGCAGGTCATGAACCAGATGACCGAGACCCACCGGATCAACGATCTCGCGGGCATGATTGCCCGAATGACGGGCGCTCAAATCGAACACCTTGAAAACCCGCGCAACGAGGCCGACGAGAACGAGCTGCATGTGGAAAACGCAAAGCTCATCGGCCTTGGCTTGGAGCCAATCACCCTAGAGGGCGGCTTGATGTCGGAGGTGACGGATATCGCGAAGAAATACGCCGACCGGTGCGATAAGTCGAAGATTCCTTGCGTGTCGCTGTGGAGCAGCGAAAAGAGTTAGACCAGCTCGGCTTCAGCTGGATATTGGCGCGGGTTCAAATGCACGATACCAAGCAAGGGTATCGTCGATTTGCCGCCGCCGGTCGAACCTTTTGACGGCATCCTGTCGCGCGTTGGCGGACAGTTGGGCAAGCACATTCGGTGTAGAGGAAATGCGCTCCACCGCGCGGGCCATCCCTTGAAAATCTTTGTGAGCGACAAGCGCGCCGGTGCCATCGGCCAGGCGGGCTTGGTCGATATTGCCGTCAGTTGTTAGACAGTTTTTGACTTGCTCGCCGATGCCGCCGACGTTGGTCGCGACAACGGGAACTCCGCACGCAAGGGCTTCCAGGATCGTGGTTGGGAAATTGTCGGCGTTGGCGGCATGTAAATAGAAATCGGCGCTGCTATAGGCTTCCGCCATCGCCTCCAATCCGTTTACATAGCCAAGATTTTTGATGGTGACGTTGCCCGAACGGGTTTCGCCGGCTTCGCCGCCTAAAATCAGTAGGGTGACGGAACGGGAGGGCAGCAAACCACCCAATTGCTCGCCGGCCTTCACAACTGTCTCATAATCCTTGAAGACGTTGGTGTGAGCCGAATTGGCGGCGAAGCTCACCACGAGATTGTCCACCGGAATACCTAATTTGGCGCGGCATTGTTCTTTCGATTTTGGGCAGAAGATGTCCAAATCGACGCCATTGTGAATGACCCGAAAATCTTGGGCGCCTTCTGCGAGGACCGAGCGCTTTGCGCGTTCGATAAGCCAAGCAGACGGCGCGCTCACAAAAAGCCGGGACTTTGAGTAGATAGATTTCTTGCGCGCAAGGTTGCCCTTTGTTCCGTCCCGCATCAAAGCCGGATAAACCGACAAGTCCGGACAGTCGCCGCAGCCTGTTTCCCAGCGCTCACAGCCCATTGTGTAGGCGCAGTGTCCGGTGAATGTCCATTCGTCATGAAGGGTCAGAAAAACCGGCGTGCGGCTGCTAAGGGCCGTAAGAGCCCGAAGGTCGAAGTAGCCGCCGTGGAGGTTGTGACAGTGAATCACCTCCGGGACGAAGGGCAGGCTTTCTATGCTGCTGAGCGTGCTTGGATAATGAAAAGTCTCGCGGCCGCGAAGGTGGTCAACGAGGCGCTGAGGATTCGAATGCTGCCGTAAAAGACGTGCCAGCAAGCCCGCGCCCCGAACACGCCCCGCAAGCGGTTGAAGGACGTGCTTCACGCATTTTTCCAGAGCAGATTCAAAGACCGAGGCGTTGGCGTTTCTGTCGAACTCGATGATGTGATCGGCTTCGGATTTAGTGTGGCCGACAAGGAGGGCCGTGCGATGGCCCGCATCACGCAGCCCCTCGGTCAGCATGACGGCGATGCGCTCGGCACCGCCGCCGCCGGCAGAGGCGTTCACATGCAAAATGTTCACAGGCGCAACACGCGACGGGCGATGGCCCGCAAACGAAGAAGCCGGCTCCGTATGGCCGTAAGAATTGGTTTTGCGGCCCTTAGTCTTTGTTCCGGGTAATCTGCCCACTGAATGGCTTGACGTGCAATTAGGAACGAAGGAGATCTGAGCAACGCCTTTACATCGGCCATGGGACGCAATTCTATGTCCAACGTCCCGTCGACCGCATCTTCCATCATGCGTTGAACTTGTGGCGGGTGGGCCCCTTGAAAGCGTTCAAGCCAGCTTGGATAGTCATAAACATTGTGAACGCGGAACGGTTTTTTGAGCTCGAAGAACGTTTCGTGCGCCCATTCCAGTGCTTTTGGACGTTGAGCCCAAGCTGCACGTCCGTAGTAGTCGCACTTTTCGATTACCTGTTTCGGAAACAGCAGCGAATAGTGATACAGCACGACCCCCATTTCCCTTGTATCTTTGCTGTCCAGCCAATGGCCATCGCGCATGTCGTGACCCTGCTCATTCACCACGGTCGGGGGCCGGTGCGTCGTGTAGCGATAGCCCTTGCCCCACTTGAAGAGGCGATGGTAGGAAGCGGCCCCTCTTTTGAGGTACCACCCGTCAACGACCGTTTCGGTATCGCCCCAGAATGTGATTTGATGAAATGCTGCCCCGCTGATCGTTGGGTCGGCTTTCAGCTGCTCCCGCATTTTCGAGATGTGATCCGGGCGATAGAATTCATCACAGTCGACCTGCCACAGATAGTCGCCTGTGGCGCGCTTGGCGTAGGCCTGACTTTGTTCGTCTTTTTCCCCCGGCCAAAACCCATCGGGGTACCCCTCATCCTCGGCGGTGACGAGGGTGACTTTCTTTTCGGAATCCTCTTCCGCGATGAATCGGCGTACGGTTTCCAAAGTCTGGTCCCGAGAATGCCCCTCTGGGGTCGAAACGCCAATGGCGGCTGGGGCGGCCCCTTCCACGACGATGATCTCGTAAGCGTGAGGATATAAGGCGCGCAAATTGTAGCCGATAAAGGGTTCGCCATTGAGCACGATCATGCCGAACGTGATCTTCGGCGCGTGCTGGGGGCCGGCTATTGCCTCGCTGGTACTACCGCTCATGGGGGATGGTTTTCGTCGCTTTCGAAGATTGTTTGACGCCACTTCTACTTTGAAAACGGCGTTCTGGCCATTGCTTGTGGCGCCGCCAATGGGCATTGGCTTTGGCATGCCTGCCGTAGCGGCAGCCAGCCTTCGGCAGGCAAGAGCGCTGTTCCCTGACGTTCCTAAACCGGATGAATCCCTGCGGGAGGACTAGCAATGGCGGCAAAATATTGGTACGCCCTTCCTTTGATCAAAGCGCCGCGCGGCGGCTTTGATGACTGCCACTAGGGCATGATCATTTTTTGTGGAAACATGATCATGCCTACGATTCACCGTTGGTCGCGCGATCGGACGGTTAACCGGATTCCACTTAACCTGATCGCGCTCTAGAAAAACCGAAAGTCATGCCCTCAGCGGATCGATCAGCTCTCATATTCGGCGTCACCGGACAAGACGGTGCGATCCTTGCGCATCAGTTGGTGAAGCAAGGCTGGAAAGTCTATGGCGGCTATCGGCGGGGCGGTCACAATAAGCTCTGGCGCCTGGAAGAGCTTGGCGTTCTGGACAAAATCGAACTGGTTAATATCAACCTTCTGGAACCGTTCCAGGTTTTGAACGTGGTTTCCGAATTGACACCTGACCATGTGTATCAATTGGCGGGTGACAGTTATGTGGTCGATTCATTCGAACAGCCAAGATCCGTCCTTGAAAACAATTGCATCAGCACACTGAACGTATTGGAGGCGATCCGTATCGCCGCGCCGGAGGCGCGCCTGTTCTTTCCCTCAAGTTCCGAGGTGTTTGGCCAGCCGGCGGAAGACGGCATGCTCGATGAAAAGAGTCCGTTTTCGCCCCTTAACCCCTATGGCTTGTCGCGTTTGGCAGCGCAAAAGCTGATCGATATTTATCGTAGTCATCACGGGCTATATGCCTGTTGCGGCATCATGTTCAATCATGAAGGCCCTTATCGAGCACGCAGTTTTGTGACCCGCAAAGTAACGTACAACCTTGCGCGGCTGCGTTCCGAAGGCGGCAGACCCATGACACTTGGCAATCTGGACACGCGCCGCGATTGGGGAGCCGCTGATGACTATGTCAGCATCATGCCGAGTGTTTTGGACTTGGATGTTCCTGACAACTATGTTTTCGCCACCGGTAGAACGTCAACATTACGCCAGTTGATCGAAGTGGCCGCAGACTATGCGGGCTTTAAGCCAGAATTTGAGGGGCAGGGGTTAGGCGAAGTTTGCATAGACCGCGCGTCGGGCCAGGCGCTTGTGACTGTCGATGATGAGTTTTTCAGAAAGTCCGACACACCGCCTCTGGTTGGAAACCCAGATCACTTGAAACAGTCAACGGGCTTTGCGGGATCGAAACCGATCGAACAAACCATTGTCGAGATGGTGCAGGCCGATATCGACCGCCGGGAAAAGGGCAATATCAACGTTTAAGAAATTTGTGCCGTGGCTGCTTAACTTGCGTCAACCGAGCCGTCGCTTGATGGCGTTTTTGAGACGCGTCACAAAATCGGTCTCTTGAACCGTGTCGGGCGTTTTCATGACAAGGGGGCGAAAGGCCAAGTTTTGATCTGCCGCCGGGCCTGCCCCGTTGGCAAACTTGGAGAAGAAGCCATTTCGCACGGAGTCCATTGTTTTTGTGGCTTCCGGCTCCGGAACACTCCAGTCCGTCAAGGTCTTTTGCGCAACTTCCGGCGTCAGTTCGGATGGATGCTTGAGATAGGTGTTGCGCTCCGGGTTTGAGCCGAACTCCACAACGATCATCCAACGGTGGAAGGCCACACTGACCACGCGCCGGGTCAAGAAATCATCCGTATCAAGAGCGCCCATATAGGGCCAGAACCGGCTGGGGGCGTTGTCCGGCCAATAATTGATGCCGTCCGCAAGGCCTTTGAAAGCATTTACAACCTCTTGGCAACCGGTGATGCCGCCAGTGTCCTCGATGATGTAAAAGGCATCCTGCTTCATATGTGGCGCGATCCAGTTGAAGCCGCACATCATGTGGTGCGCGAAATGGCTGCCATCATCAATGACTACATCAAACGGGCCATATTCTTCGCACACGGAGGAGATGAATGTTTCGTCTCCTTGGTCACCAATGGCAATCTTTCGGCGGCCGCCTTCAATCTCCTTGCATTTGGGGTCGATATCCAAACCGACCAATGTGGCGTTGGGAAAATATTCCTCCCACATGGTCAGCGATTTGCCCGATTGTACGCCGATTTCCATCACGCGCGTCGCTGTTTCGCGGATGGGTTCCAAATACCGGGCGTAAGCCGGAAGATAATTGTGAATGCGTTTTGAGGGTTCGTGCTTTTCCCCCAACTGTTCAAGCACACTGGCCATAGATGTCCCCTGTTTAGATATGGTTTCGGCGCGCCGGTCTTTTTGCTGCCGCAGCGGCGCGTATTTTTCCGTTTATGGTCGTTTAGTTTCTAATGCCAATCCAAGCGCACTTTTGCGTCGAGGCCGGCTTTTTTTATCTTTGCGCGCATGTCGTTCGTTGCTGCCACTAAGGGCGGGTTCTTTTTCTCGTGGGTTTCCACCACTGCATGCTCGATATGATCGAATGTTCCGCAATTGATAAGATGCGGGATCACGTCCACTTCAGCGCCTTCTATGTCCATCTTGAGAAGAAAAACAGGTGTCTCAAGCTCTTGGATGAAGCGGGCTAAGTCTACAGTCCGCACGGATACGGATTCATCCTCCAGTACGTTTCCTTTCTCTGCCTTGAGCGAGGAGCCGCTGGAATAGGCCACGGCATTTTCTTTGTGCAGCTCGTGCAGGTAGAGCGATGCCTCTCCATCCTTGTCTGCGACGGCTGCATTGTGGACGGTAATGTTCGGCCAGTCGCCTACATTGCGCGACAGCTCTTCGAAGGCCACAGGGTTTGGTTCGAATGCGTGCACCTTTGCCCCACGCAGTCCCATGATGAAGCTCATCCGGCCCACATTGGCACCGGCGTCGATAACGGTTTGGCCCGATACTGCCGCGTTCAGCATTGTGGCCAGTTCCGGTTCCACGGACGCCGGTAGAAAACGGCCGTCTTTGTATTCCTGGAACCATTGCGTGCTTGTGACAGACTTATGGCGCGGGAACGGGGCGTTACCCCGCGTGTCGCGGTCGTTGGATTCGGTTTGATCCGTCAACACACCGACCGCGCGCTCCCAATGGCCGCCCAGCCGGGTAATGTTTGCGCCAATCACTTCGTAGAAATAGTTCTTGAAGTAGGGGTGCTGATTTTTATCGCGCGACAACCTGCCTTTGACGAAGCCCGCTGTAATCAATCCCGATAGCGCGACGCATTTCAAAAACGCATCGAGGCGAACTTTCACGGACCGCGATTTGTCTGATGAGAAAATCTGAGTGGAAATTCGGCCATTGGCAAATTTCAACCGGGCGATATGGCTGAGATTGAGCTTCTCCGGCCTAACCAAATGGCGCAAGAACACCTTTGGATCGAAATAGATGAGGGCCGATGGATCTTGTGCCCTCAGCCGGATCTGAAAATCTGTTTCTTCGCCATAGCTGATCTTGGTGCCGGCCATACCAAAATTCGGATCGAAGCCCTCAAGGTCCGCAATCCGCTGGCGCTCCACGAAGAGATTGCCGCCACTTACAAACTCATCAGTCTTTAGAGCGCGCGCTTCTGACATCTTGTGTGTGGTGCTGGCATATTCGTCTTTGTACCATGCAGGCTTTTCACCTTGATACCAGGCACCATAAGGACCGCCGAAAACAGCAGGATGATGCGTGCGGATAACGTTGAGCGCCGCTTCCAGCCAGGCCGCGTCGACGATGCATTCATCATCAATATAGCCCACATAGTGACCACGGGCTTCCGCCGCGCCGCGATTGCGGGCATGCGACAGCCCTTGGGCCGGTTCGAAGACGTAGCGGGCATTTTTCTTGCCCGCGATCGCGGTCTGAATGGTATCCGCGGTTGCGTCTTTCGAATTATTGTCGACCACCACCACTTCTACATTGTCGAACGATTGCATCGCGCCGAGCACAGAGGCCAGACAGATTTTCGAGAGCTCCGCACGGTTATACGTGCAGATGACGACGGAAAGAAGAATATCGCTACTCATGTTTGTAGATAAGGCCGGTACAGTTTTTCGTAATAGGCGTCGGCAATTTGGTTCCAATCATAAGCAAGAGAGGTTTGCCGCCCTGCGTCGCCCAGCGCCTTGGCATGATCTCGATCTTCAATCAGCTTACAGAGGTTTTCTGCAAGTTTATCTACATCGTCGATATCGGCGAGATGCCCATCTGTTCCGTCGTTGATCAGATCCGCCGGCATGCCCATGCGTGTTGAGACAACTGGGATGCCCGTTGCCCAGCTTTCGAGAAGAGATTTGGGGCCGCCTTCCGAGCGCGAGCAGATAAGATAGGCATCCAAGGCCTGATAATATGGGACAATGTCGAGGTAATCGTCGAACATTTTGTGCGCATAAGGCACTTTTAGGCGTTCAAGGCCGCTTTTGACGTAACCACGGGCGGGGCCGGTAAGCAGCACTGCTATGTTTTTGTGAGTCGCTGCCGCACGCTCGACCACCTGTAAGAATGTGTCCGGCCCCTTGACCATCTTGGGTTCATTGCCGTCCCCCCAACCGGCGCCGTCTTTTTGGAATGAGCCGATAACAAATGTATCGTCATGAAAGCCAAGTTGGGTCCGCAGTGCCTTACGGTCTTCCGGTGACGCTGGGTGAAAAGTCTGCACATCCACGCCCAATGGAATTTGCACAATTTTCTGTTCGGCAATTCCTTGGTTCGCCAAAACATCTCGCGATCGTGTGCAAGTGACCACGACTTTTTCTGCCTGCTCCATGGCTGCCGGCAGTTCGTCGAACAAGCGGCGGATGGCTTCATTCGGATCGTCCGGTTCGCCATGAAACCAAGTGAGATGCGTTGTGTTCGACTTATGCAATGACTCGCGTGGTCCGTTTAAGAACGCGTAGCGGTCTCCAAACTGGATGATCTGATTGCGTAAGTTCCATGGATCGGTCGTGATCTGTGTACGGATTTGATGCCGTTCGCCGAGCCCTTTGGTGATGTAGTGGGCATCCCAATAGAAGGACCAGTTCGATCCGTCAGACACATAGGCAATGCCGCGTGGTTGGGGAAGCGCGTTTTTCAGATCATTGACGAGGCGCTGCTGAAGGCTACGCACACGGTTACCGATACCCAATACTTTTCTCATCCGGCCTGGCCCATGCCTTTTGACGTATTTTTTGTGCTTGGCGTCAAAAGAAAAAGGAGCCCCCCGACAGCGGCCATGGCCAGAAGCCAAATGCGCACCAGGAACATACTTTGAACGCCATTGTCCAATCCCAAAAGGGCAAAGCTTGTGCCCGCCACAGTTTCGCCGACACCCAACCCCGCCACGGAGATCGGTAAGGTGTTCGCGATAACGATCGTTGGAATGATGGTTGCCGTAGTTCCGATATCTACCTGTGTGCCCACGATGCCGGCTGCGAAAGCCAATGCTGCCGCCAGCGCGAAGTTGGCCAAAATAGCGACCAGGAATGCGTGAGTTGCAAGTTTCGGTTTGGCCAATATTTGCGGTCCAGTGGAGCGATACACATCTGTGAGATCATGGAGCCACCCGTTTTTGAACCGCTCCTGTTTCACAAACACCGTTCCAACGATAAATGACAAGATGATGGCGCCAGTCGCTCCCGCGCTGAACAAAAGAAGCGTCCATTGGCCCAGTTCGCTTGGCGCCATCGCCAGGAGGACGATTGAAAAAATGACCCCCATGATGACCATCGTCAGAAGACCCATGATCCTATCCACAAGAATAAGAGTGGCGGATTTGATGAGGCCGCTTTCAGTGTAGCTCCGCAACAGGAATGTTCGCGCCGCTTCTCCCCCAATGATACCGACGCCGGACAGCTGGAAGAACATGCCAATCAAAACGAAGCGCATGGATTTTGAGACAGGTAGATCAATGTCGAAAAGCCGGAGATTTAGGTGCCATCGCCAAGCTTGTCCAACCAAATTCAATAAAACGCACAGGCCGACGATCCAGAGTCGCCAGTCCAAGAACGTCTCTTGTTCCAGCAGGAAACCGAATGAAAAGGTTGAGAACAGCCAATAGAGCAGGACCGCGGAAACAAGGCATTTTGCGAAGAAAAACAGAAGCTGGGTTTGGCGGGGAGACACAAAAGGGTCCGGACAAAATGCGTAATGGCGGGACGGGTTGGCTGAGCTTTTAGGTGGGGGCCGGCAAAAATTTCACCAGACACAAAGAGATGGTGCCACGGTTTACAATCTGTCGAGAAAGATGGTCTGTGGCCCGGGGTCAAGGTGCATTCCGAGGAAGGAATGGTTTGCCGTAAATATATCCAAGCTTTGTTGCCCCGTCCTGGCGCGCCATCTCCCGTCATTGTTGTTGGAAATGACCAAAATGCTCGGCACATCTGCCCATGTTTCAATGGTCATATGGTTGTTCGCGTATTCCGAAATTCGAACTTTTTTGAGCGTTTCTGTGCTGGGTGTCTTGCATTCTTGGGACCTGTCGTCGGTATCGACGACGAAAACCTGACTGGCCAATTTATCAAGTGACGCGTTTCCCATTTCGGCGAGCAACTTCTTTTCATCCGAATAACTGCAAAGACTTTTCGCTAGGAAGGCTCGAGGAAAGGAGTTTGTGTTGCGATAAAGATGAACGGCTTTCGAAGGGGCGCCGTTTTGGAACAGATAGGTCAGCCGTTGAAATAAGGGCAATGCTGTTACGTCCTGCCAGCGTAGTGCATCTTCGCTGGCATCATGTAGTTGCTCCAGAGATGGGTCGGTCAGGGTGCGGTCTGACAAGACAAATTCCACATTCAGAAACGCCAACAATGGCAGGCTGTAATAGTCGGCGACGGGGACGTGTTGCCCCCAGTTTCTTCTGTCGATTGATTGGCCATAAAGGTAGGGCCACACTTCCAGCAGTTTACGTCCACGGCGCTGAAGGCTCTCATCCAGGTCAATGACAGGACGCGTCACCTCCGCCCAAACATCGGTGAAGCGACGGGCATTAAAGCTTACATGGGCGTCGATCGTTTCGATCCCATTGATCCAAACATAAGATGGATGAATATTCCTGCCTGAATTTCTGTAAGTTTCTCCGGAGAACGCAGAAGCTGTGGCGACACGATAAGGCTGTTCTGTTTCAGGCAACTGAGTAAACGCGTCTATGCAGAAATTTGCGCAATAGCTGTCATAGGGCAGGCGGTCCAGCTTTTCGAGAGCGATCTGAGCGCCCGCATAGCCTGGGACACAAATCGCAGCGGCGGCGACCAATTGACCAGCAAGCTTCGGGTCGATCTGGAGGTGGGGAACATCGTAGCGGCTCTTAATCGCCCTTGTTACCAGAGCAAGAGCTTTCGGCACATAGGCCGAGCTTAGGCGCACCAAACCGGAAAGGCCAATGCCGGCCATGATCGGAGCCACGAGCCAAAGATACTTCAGCAATTCTGATGGATTGATGGCGTTGAAAAGCGAGGACAAGTCTCGAAGCACGACCGTTATCAAATTGCCTGTTCGTGCCAGGATGATAATGGCAATAAACATGAGAGCGACATTGATCGCTTGCCGACGCATGCGCTGTGAAGCAAAGCCGGCCCCCATGGCGAATAAGAGCAGCATTATCCATTTTGAACTTAAATCTCGATCCCAAATTGCCGTCAGATGATTCTGCAGAAGGACAAAGGCGTCGGGCGCAGATGAGACGTTTTGTTGTACGCGCGCGGAATCCGTCGCGTACTGATAAAGCGACGCCAAGTAAGGGATTTCAGCAGCAACGGTAAACAGACTAAATACCGCGAATGCCATGAGATATCCGCCCAGTCGGTCCCTTTCGAGAAACAGGCCCCAGAGTAACAGGAACCCAAGCAAGTAAGACGTGTCGTTAACGGCTGGAGAACAAGCCGCCGTGAAAATGCCAAGGACCGCACAAACTCCTATTCGAGGAAGTGTTGAAAGTGTGCGGCTGTAACTAAGCGCCAGAATGAGCCAAGGCGCCAAGTGTATGGCCAGGCCGTCATAAAGCGTCCAATCGTTGACAGACCATTCACCCAAAGAAAAGCAAGCCGCCACAAAGAAGGCATTGAGTCTGCCAAAGTTAAGGTGCTTCCTGCACAGGAGATACATGCCCGCCGCGGCAACCAGCCTTTGTAAGATCATTAAAGATCCATAGGCGGCCCAAGGGGGCAGGATGGCGAAAGCTACGAAATCGAACAGGAAGTTGTCATACATTTGAAGGAAGCCAGTTGGCCGTCCGCCGGTAATGTGCGGAAGCCAGCTTCCAAGTTCGCCTTGAAGAAAAAGCGTTGCTGTCAGCACGCGTTGTGGGAAATTTGCGTCTGCATTGTCCTGAATGCGAACGAAAGAGGCGTCGCCCAAAATCCAATACGGAGCAGAGATTGCGAGCGTCCAAAACAGGATCGAGAGTGCGATCGTCCGCTCACTGTATACAGAACTGAAAAGCCTGCTAAGGGTGGGCACAGGACTCTTTCAAGGCGTCCGCGACGCGGTCTTGCTCGTCTTCCGTCATTCCCGGAAATAGCGGAAGGATCACGCCGGTCGAACGGGCCTCTTCTGATCTTGGCAGCTTGAAGGGCCTAGCAGCATCCGCGTAGCTCTTTTCCAGATGGGCGCACATGATGCCGCGTCTCGTCGCAATCCCGAGGTCCAGCATCTTCTGCATCACTGTTTGCTGGTCTAAACCAGTGCTTAGCCTGATGCAGTAGCTTTGCCAGTTTGTTCGGGCCCATTCCGGTTCGATTGGCGTTTCAATGCTGTCTAGACCGGACAGCAATTGCGTATATCGCGCCGCCAATCGCCGGCGCTCGGAAACCATGCTGTCTATTCGCTTGAGTTGTTCACGGCCGATGGCTGCTTGAATATCCGTCATACGGTAATTGAAGCCGACTTCTGGATATTCCTCGAAAACGACGCGATCCGATGCATGGCGTGCCGCATCGGAGACGGTCATTCCGTGTTGCCGCAGGCGCTTGAGTCTGTCCGCCGTGGCCTTCGTCCGGCACGTGATCATGCCGCCATCCCCGGTCGTCAACAGCTTTCGCGGATGAAAGGAGAAACACGCAAGCTCCCCATGAGGAGCGCCAATGCGTTGCCATTCGTTTCCAAAGCGAATTTCACTTCCGATGGCGCATGCCGCGTCCTCAACAACAGGGATTTGGTTTCTCTCGGCGATTTTCAGGATTTGCTCCAAGTCGCACGGCATGCCCATTTGATGAACGCAGAGGATCGCTTTTGTGCGGCTGGTGATTGCGGCCTCAATCGCCTCTGCGTCTATGTTGAACGTGCCAAGGTCGATATCCACCATTATGGGAATCGCACCGCAATAGCGTATGGCGTTTACCGTGGCGATGTAGCTGTGGCTGACCGTAATCACTTCGTCTTGTGGACCAACGCCGGCCAACAAGAGAGCAATGTGAAGGCCTGTCGTGCAGCTTGAAACAGCGACGGCTTCCTCCGCGCCCACATAGTCTGCGAACTCTTTTTCGAAGGCTGCGACTTCCGGCCCTTGAGTGACCCATCCAGATCGAATGACGCGTAGTGCGGCCTCTTCCTCGGCCTCCCCCAGGATTGGCTTTGCGAGCGGAACTTTGATCTTGCTCATCGTGGCAGGTTAGTTTTTCGCGATCCAGTTTTGAGCAACTTCATCCCGCAGCAGCTCATCCGCTGCAACATCTTGTTCACGGTACCAAGCGACGAGTTTCGTCAAGCCGTCTTGGAAGTCGGTTTGCGGGACAAAATCAGTCAGTGAGGACACGAGGCTGTTGTCGGCACACAGCCGCAAAACGTCCCCAGGACGCGGATCAAGATGCTCGACCTTCGGGTCATTGCTGCCGGTCACCTCAGCCACAAGCCTGGCGAGATCGTTGATGGTGATTTCTTTACCACTGCCGAGATTAAGCGTGCGCCCTGTTGTTTTTGGGGATTTACCAATTGTCATAATGCCCCGGGCTGTGTCGTCGACAAACGTAAAGTCTCTCGTTTGGGTACCATCGCCGAAGATAAGCATTGGAGCCCCGGCCATGGAGCGCAGAATGAATTTCGGGATGACTTCACCGCTGTCCCCTTCATGATGACAGCGCGGGCCGTAAGCGTTAAAGGGACGTATAACAACCGTCGGATAATCGTAGGTTTCAAAATAGGCACGTGTATAGCATTCGCCAGCGAGCTTGGCGGCGCCATAAACCGTCATGGGGTAGGTTGGGTGGTCTTCCGGCATAGGCGCGCTTCGGGCGGTGCCATATACCTCGGACGTTGAGACGTAAACGAATCTCGGAACCTCGGCGTTTCGGCACAACTCCAATAAAGAAAGTGTGGCACTGGCATTTACGTCGTGGTTTTCTTTTGGGGAATGGACCGAATGTCTTACCCCCAGGCATGCGAGGTGGAAGACACAATCAACGCCCTCGAGAAGGGGAGCTATTCGGTCAGTATGCCGAATATCGGCGACCTCAAGCCGAAAGCGATCTGACTGGATGTCCTCCAGGTTTTCTCGCTTGCCATTCACCAGATTGTCGATGGCGATGACACTGTCACCTGCTTCGAGGCACCGTCTTACGAGACTTGAGCCGATGAAGCCGGCGCCACCGGTGACCAGGACACGCATTTTAGAGTTTTTTCTCCACGGGAGCGTTTTCGGAAAAGTCCAGATACTCGCGAACAAGGAATTGAGGGCGTTGCCGCACTTGGTCCAGCGTACGCCACACATATTCTCCAATAATGCCTAAGACGAGAAGCTGAATACCGCCAAGCACCATGACAGCCAAAAAAACCGAGGTCCAACCCGGAACTTCAATGCCAAACGTTAGCCATCTGATGAATACGATCGTGGACCAAAACAAAGCGAATGCCGATAAAGCAATGCCCAGCCCGGATGCAAACCGTATTGGCGCGTAAGAAAATGCCACGATTGTGTCTAAAGCGGCTTTGACTTGACGCGCGAGCGTCCAGCCCGATTGGCCGAAAACCCGCGCGGCACGGTCATAGTCTACGCGTTCTTCACGCCGGCCAATCCAGGATATGAGACCGAAGGTGATCCGGTTGGTTTCGCCGAACTGGTCCAAATCTTTCACAACATCAGCACTTAGAAGGCAAAAGCTGCCTGTGCCGCCTTTGGGATAGTTCGGCAGGGCGATGCGGCGAATAAGCGTATAGAATAAGCCGGATGTCAGTTTCGAAGACCAAGAGTCATCGCGCTTGCGGCGGACACCCCAAACCACTTCCGCGCCGTCACGCCATTTGACCAGAAAGTCCGAAATGACCGAAGGAGGGTCTTGGAGGTCTGCGGCCATAATCACTACTGCATCGCCCTTTGCCTTCTTGAGACCGGCTGCGATGGCAACATGGCTGCCGAAGTTTCGGACGAGGCGCACTAGTTTGATGTTCTTTTGTTGTTGTGCGATCTCACTGATGACCGTTGAGGAGCCGTCTGTGCTGCCGTCATCTATGAAGACGAATTCGAAAGAGACGGATTCTTCCGCCATAACCTTTTTCACCGTGTCCACGAAGAGCGGCAGGTTCTCTCTTTCGTTTAAGACCGGTACGACGAAGCTAATAAGATCGTCTTTGCCTGTGGAAGATTTCAGCATGACCAATTTTTCAAGGGCAGCCCTGTCAGGCTTCGCAGTTTTTCATTCCAGGGGCGGGCTTTCTCGACAAGTTGAGACCGTGTTCTGTCAGTTATCGGAGTGTCTTCCGCTGGTGTTGCGTTTATCTTCTTCTTCGTGAAGGACTTATCAATTCCCCAACCATCATGGGACAAGGACAAGAAATCCGCAACTTGCTTCAGACAATCCTCAAAAGCGGAAATCATCGTCGCATAGTCCAGAACAAGGATTTGTGCATAGGAGAAACGATCCATGTACGGCGCCAGCAAATGTGGATAATTTCCGCGCGACATATAACTAAATGGCCGCCGGTAGAGGTCTTTGTCGCGATAATTCTTTTCGCGGTCTGCTTCGTGTTCGATAGCGTCCTCAAAACTCAGTGTCTCAAGGCCGTTAAAGGTCGACCATCGCCAGTTCGATAGAGCGCGTTCGATAGGGTCTCTTAAAACAAAGATAAGTTTTACCTGAGGAAGCGTGACGGCAATTCGGTCAGCCGCGATAGGGGATTCCAGGTAGTTGGTGGATTTTTCACCAAGCACTTGTTTTGGGGGCGCTTGGGTGAAGTATGTCTCTGCGTAATAGTCCACACCGCGTTCGTATTCTTCGTCGACCAGGAAAAACTTGGGTTCCGGATTTCGCCGCGCCATGAATACCTGCTGGTGAGAGGCGCATGCCTCATAGAGGAATGTGGTGCCGCTTCGGGGGGCGCCACCAATGATGAAATCTGGCAGGCGGGGTGTCATTGCCGGTCGAAGAAAGATCCGACGGCCTGGCACACGGTTTCCACTTGCTCAAAAGTCATTTCCGGGAAGATGGGCAGGGAAAGTTCTTCGTTCGCAAATGCTTCAGCGATTGGAAAGTCGCCTTCCGAATACCCTAAATCTCGGTGCGACGGCAGCAAATGAATTGGAAACGGGTAGTGCATATTGCTGCCGATTTCCCCTTCAGACAGATGCTTGCGCAGGGCATCACGTTGCGGGCAGCAGATGCCAAAGACATGAAACACATGGCGCTCGGCTTCATCATTGTACGGAAGGCGAACGGGGTAATTACGCAGTTTCTCTCTATAGTGATCTGCGAGTCTTCTGCGGCTTTCGGTCCAGTCATCGATGTGGTTTAGCTTGATACCCAACACAGCGCCCTGGAAGGCGTCCATTCGGTAGTTGAATCCTTTTTCAACATGAACGTATTTTTCTTGCTGCCCCCAGTCCCGCAACATCCTTACCTTATCTGCCAAATCGCGATTGTTGGTGGTAACGGCGCCTCCTTCCCCGAAAGCACCTAGGTTTTTGCCGGGATAGAAGCTAAATCCCGCAATGTCACCCAGGCTGCCTGCTTTGGCGCCCCCAAGTGTGGCGCCGTGAGACTGAGCCGCATCTTCGATGACAGCGAGATTGTGTTGCTTCGCCACGTCACAGATCTCCGTCATTTGAGCGGGACGGCCGTGAAGGTGGACGGGCATGACGGCTTTTGTGGCCGGTGTAATGGCTTGCTCGATCTTCGCCGGGTCAAGTGTCCACCTATCCGGATCAATATCGACGAAAACCGGCCGTGCGCCGCAATATTCGATCGCGGCAACTGTCGCAATGAAAGTCGAGGGTGTCGTTATCACCTCATCCCCAGGTCCGATGTCAAGCGCTCTGAGGGCTAGATGAAGAGCGCTCGTGCCGGAGTTCACCGCAATCGCATGTTCGGTTCCGGAATAGGCGGCGAAACGGTCTTCGAATTCTTGTACTTCCGGTCCAAGGACAAATCCTGCCCGATCAATGATTGAACCGAAGCGTTCAAGAATGTCCTCTTTGATCAGGCTGGACTGATGACGTAGGTCGAGAAAAGGGATCAAAACTATGCCTCTTGTGAAAGGACAACGGGCGCGCCGCGTTGTTCGGCGGATTGGTTTGCCGCTTCGATCATCTTTACGACACGCAATCCGGCATGACCGTCCGTCTGCGGAGGGGTATTATTCATGATTGAGGAAGCAAAGTGATTGATTTCGACCGTCAAAGCCTCGGTTCGGTCGAATTGCGGTGCCCACATGTCTCCAGCGCGGTAGCCAACCCGCATGCGATGGATTTCGCTGGGGTCTTCGGTGACCGAAATTCCTTTATCGTAGACTTTTACTTTTTCGCTGGGTTCCAGATCATTTAAAACTACCATCTTTTGGCTGCCGCCCAGCAAGGTTTGCCGCACTTTTACCGGCGCCAGCCAATTGACGTTGATGTGTGCTGTGAAGCCATCTTCGTAGGTTAAAGCGACATTGGCGATGTTCTCTGGATGGCCGCGAACATGTCCGAATGCTGTTGCTGATACCTCATGTGGCAGCCGGCCGATGAGGAAGTCCAATATCGAAAAATCATGGATCGCCAGATCGGAAACCACATTCACATCGTGCTGGAACAGGCCGAGATTGACTCTAATGGAATCGTAATAATAGGGGGTGCCGAGATCACCGTTCGTCAGCAGTTCCTTGATCTTCTTTATGTATCCCGTATACACAAATGTGTGGTCGACCATCAGTGTAAGCCCATTGGCCTGCGCCGTAGAGATGAGTTCACTGCATTGTGCCGACGTTTCTGCCATTGGCTTTTCGATCAGCACATGTTTTCCAGCTTTCAGGGCACTTAAGGCCAGGCTGAAATGGCTTGAGACGGGCGTTGCAACGGCAACTGCATCCAAATCAGGATCGTTCAGCATGCTGTCGATATCCTGATAGGTTTCAATATAAGGATATCGTTTCTTTGCTTTTTCCGTGAGTGTTGGGTCCAAATCGCAGACCGACCGCAAATGCGTCAAACTGTTTTCCGCAATATTCCTGGCAAGGTTGGGGCCCCAATAGCCGAAGCCCACAAGCCCAATTTGAATGGTTTTACTGTTCACATTTCTCTTCCGAGTTTTGTCTTCTTACTTGATGGCCGCTGGTACGCCAGCGACAATGGCGTTTGAGGGAACGTCTTTCGTTACGACAGCGCCCGCGCCGATTGTTGCGCCTTCTCCAATCGTGATGCCTGCGAGGATGGTCGCGTTCGACCCGATAGCGGCACGGCGGCAGACGCGTGTTTCAACGAGTTCCCAATCGTCCGCCCCTTTCAATTCCCCTGTAGCCGTGGTCGCCCTTGGATGCATGTCGTTGATAAACATGACGCCGTGGCCAACGAATACCTCGTCCTCCAATGTGACGCCTTCGCAAATGAAGGAGTGCGATGAAATCTTGCATCGGGACCCGATCACGGCGCCTGTTTGAATTTCCACGAACGTCCCTATCCGGCTTTCATCGCCAATTTTGCATCCGTACAGATTCACAAGGTCCGGATGAAAAATCCTTACGTCCGTTCCGAGTTCTACATCATCTGAAATGGGCATAGGGTTCCGCTTTAGCGATCCGGCTTGTGGTGAGCATTGTTTTCGCGCCAACGACAGCCGGGGACAGCCGGGGACATTCGGCCAGTCATGGTGTGATGACCTGCCAATGTCGTCCTGTCGTCCCTTCGTTTGCTTCCAAGAGGGCAAAACACATGGCGATTGCCCAAGAGAGCAGGCAGGTGCCGTGAATGTCGCCGCAGGGCCGCCCTTCGCTGATTGCGGCGCCATAGTAGTTGGTTTGAGCTTTGCCGACACTATAGGAGAAACCGCCATCGTCGCATTGATGGGCGAAAATCATCTCCAAGATCTCGTTCGCAAATTGAGCGATGGCGTCCCGCCTATGCTCCGTCACCGCTGCGCATTGATAGATCACATAGATGCTGTCGACCATGTGGCATCCCTCAGGCCGCGGTGGTGCGGAGAGCGTAAAGTCGATGAGTTTCTCGGGGGCATGAGGGGGAACGCCGAGCCAATGCAGCGCCGTGAGAACTTTCATGGCGCCATTGACCAACTGTCCGTGGTCCGGCCGGTTGCCTTCAAAGTAGGTGCCCGTCTCCGCATCCAGAAGATTTTCCATGTAGGTGGCGGCGGCCGACAGTGCCTGGTCGATTGGCTGCCGCTTGGAGCGGAACGTATCTTTCTGAGCCGCCAGCAGCGTTACGAGAGCAGAGGCCTGCCCGCCCGCACCCCAGGGGGCGTTCCAATCAAGCGCATCCAATCGCTGCGTTACCCCATTCGGCGTCACGGGAAGGTCCAAATAGGGTTGGGCCGGTGTTTCATCTATCTGCGCGAGAGTGGCAATGGCCTGTTTTGTTTCCGCAAGAATAACGGCTTCTATCCGCTTTTGCGTAGTGTCGTCGGGTTCTTTCTTTGTGCTTCTTTCCGGTAGCTTCCCGCGCAGCAAACGCCGTAGCTGGGCTTGCCAGCCCTGGGGTGGCGGAGCCTTGGGCGACAGGGCATCTATCAGAGCCCGATCATAGAATGCGCCAGGTTTGGTTCCGTTTTCTCCCGCCGAAGTGTCGTCCAGTTGATACCCCTTAATGAACTTGGCCCAGGCCTGCCGTTCCGCAGGAGGTTTGTCTTGCCACAGGCCGAGTGTGAAGGCCGTCTTTAGCGCAAAGCAGCTAAATCCAAGACGAATGTTGTCTCCGGCTTCAGTCACACCTTCTGTGCAGGGACGATAGATGCCATCTTCCACCTGCAGACGCTCTAAGAAATGTTCAAGCGCGTCGCCGGTTGCTTTCGTCTTTTCGATCAAGAGATGGGGTAGCTTCATAGCTCTGACAGCAGAGGGCGCCATCTAAACCTCGCTTACGCGCTCTCTTTGTCCTGAACGCCCATAAGTTTCTTGAGCGTCCAAATTGGTGTTCTCCAATATTTGCGCCGCGCCAGCACTTCATCCCGGCGGGAAACAAGGTCTTCAAAGAGGTCCGCATAGGTATTGCACATTTTTTCCGCCGTATGCGGATAGTTCGACATCTTGGCCGCCCAGATGTCGTATTCGGCGAGCATCTGTTCAAGCTTAGTATCGAAATTGTCTTCCGTGAAACCAATGCCAAACCCACTACAATACTCCGGCAGGGCACCACTCTCGCGATAGAGAAGGGGCAGCCCGCACAGCGCCCCTTCAATATGGTGCATACCGGCCGGTTCAAATTGTGATCCTGTCAGATAGATATCATGTTTGCGGATTTCTGACGCCAGCGGCTCGCCCGACAAAGGTTCCAGGTGCCGAACGTTCCTGAATTCGAACTCCTTCGGTACGTTGCCGATATAGGTCATACGGAGTCGTTGCTGCCAATCTTCATTGTCCAGGAGACGGTCGATCTTTTCGTAAATGTCGAACCCTTTGAGCCACGAACCACCCCAATGGTGCGTCACGATGCTGAGGGGGGCGCCATCCGTTTTCTGATGCGATCCGTTGGCAAAGAAAATGCTGGGTTCGGCGCCATTCAAAGCCACACTGTGGGAGCGCGGTGTCATGCCTTGAGCAAGATGCAAGTCTCTCAACCAGCTTCCGATAAAAATTGTATGATCCGCGACTTTGGTGGCGTCGCGCAGAAGGGCATTCACCGTGCCGCCACCTTTTCTTTCATCGTTTTCGTTAATGCGGTGCGCAACGATCGCGCGCCGGTTCCGAAACATTACATAACGTATTATGTCGGTCACGCCGTATGCTGAACTTCTGAGCTGCGTTCTTGGATCGGTCAACAGGATGAGGTCTAGGTCGTCGGGAGACAAATCGAAGACGACCGAGTGACCGCGCGTTTCCAGATGGCGCGCCAATGCTGCCCCGAACTGATTACCACCGCCCCACGGCCCCTTCTGGATGGCCATACCGATGCTGATTTTGAATTTGTTAGTTGGGATAGACAGTTGCAAGCGCTAAGACGTCGGAGAAATGAAGTTCTTAATCGCGATGGCGCACAGCCTCTGGCCCAGATCCGTCAGGTGGTACCTATCGAGAAAAATCCAGGCTTCGTCGGGAAAAACGCCTTCTTTGTTTAGATCAAGAAACGGTACTTCCGCTTTGGAGCAGATTTCCTTAACCGATGATCTAAATGAGTCGTCGTGCTGACTGAGCCAATCGGAAATGATTTTCCATTTTGTCCCGCGCTGTCGCTCCACGATCGCAAAGAGCTCTTTCTCTTCTTCGCTCGCCAACTTTTCTGTCCAGGTTGGTATGGGCTGCAGGGCGTAGAATACCCGCTGTCCCCTGGCAACACCCACGTCTCTCAGAATACCCAGATCAGTCTCTAAACGGTTAAGTGCATTGTGAAGAGCCTTAGTCCCGCTGAGGCCATTTTTGAGCTCTTCTTCAGACGGAAGGAAAGCGTAGAGGTTCGCATTTTCCGCAGAGAAAAAGTCGTCCATCGTTGGTTGAGGTAATCGGTCTTGTTGGGGTGCCAGCTGGAGACCAAGTTTTCGTGCGATACGCTCCCAGAGCGATGCTCTTTTCGGCGCGGTGGCGTGTGCTAGGGACCGATTTGCATATCGTTGGAATGGATAGATTGGCGGATACGACAATGAGCTAAGGCAGTCGAATCTGTATGCCATGTCAAAGTTATTGATTCCGGAAAGTGCTACGACGGTGTCGACTGGACAACGCACATTCAAGAGGTAGGTAAGCAGTTCTTGGGTCGACTGATATCGGCGGCCGCCGAAGTTGAACCAAGAAAGTTCGGTGGTGTCGCTGAGGCAGCTTGCTATTGTTGCCTTGTCCGACGAAGCTCCGACGCCAAAAGCAGTGCTATTTCCCATAAGCACTGCGCGTGGGCGGCTATGTTGGGGGGATGACCAGTCCTCGAAAGTGACAGGTTTATCTCCGTGCACGGTCGTTCGAAACCCAAATCTGTCTGTTGAAATGTGTTCGCCACTAAAATTGGGCGGCGATGTCTCCATAGTGTAGGGCTGAAAAGCGGAACCTAGCGAATGATATTCTCGCATGACCGGAGCGATCTCGTAATACCGTTCCTGCATCTTAGTTCTGGTGCGCTTTCGAGTGATTTGTGCCCATACGTGCAAACCGTACCAATTTCTTCCAAAATCCGGTGGAAACCTTTGCCCTAGACGCCGCGTAGGCAAATAGAGTTTGTTCGGCAATCATCTCTGATGCTTGATCGCCATCGACATGCCAGAATTCCCGATTGAACATGTCAAAGAATGAATGTGTTTCATGCTCGTTCTCTAGCAAGGCGGTCAGTGTATTGTGAAGATCTGTAGACGAACAATATGAGCCAACCCACGCTGGTAGATAGCATCCAGAGTTGTCAAACGGGTCGGCGTCTGACCACGCATCGGACGGGCCGCGAAGCATCGAAAACTCATGTATCTGAAATGCGGAAAGGGGTGGGATTGGAATTTTCTGTGCATCCACATAAATGAATGGTTTGCCAAAATAGTTTGCATCCATTGCGGCATGACTGGTGACGCCTAGCCCGATATCCATACTCCGATAAAGTGGAAGGCTATGTTCTGGCCGAACTGGAATCGCACCGTCAATTTGTCGCCAATAGTCATACTCAAGACCGCTCTCGCACATGTACGATGTATAGGCCGTCGGATGCATTTTTATGAGGATGTGGCCGAAATTCGACGTAACCTCTTGGCAGATTTCTCGGTAAACACTCTCTAGATTTTCACAGTAATCCGTACAAGCCTTTTCGTTCCAGTCCGGATACCAGCCTCTGACCTTGGAACGAAAACTCTCGATTCCCTTTGGGAACAAAACGATTAAAGGCTGGGCCGGATCGACACCATACTGTGCGCAGATTGATTGGCGCTCGTTTGGGGTCGGTGAGACATCGACGCCGTTGTATAGTACGCCACCTGTTACGCTGATGGCGGGGTTACCTCTCTTGAGATGGCTAGGTAGATTTTCAATGGCAGATGCCATCCGCCGTTTGTCGAATGGACTTCGAACATTAATTTGATCGACGCCATTAGGCCAATGATCAGCGCCACCCGTGCTCATATAGTTCGAGGTGAAGACACCTTTGCTTCGCGCTATGTCAACAAGCGTGTGGTAACTCTTCCAACTGCCACAAAGGAACACGTCTTTATCGGCAATTGCTTTTGAGAATTCTTCCTCATTTTCCAGCCATACCGCATTTGCCTCTACGAATACGGCATTTTCCCGCATATCGTCTGTATAACCGTTTTTGTTTAACGACCTTGCAGGCAACGCGAAGGTGACCTCGCATCCCCGTTTCTGAAGGGCTTCGACGATACCCAACTCCCGATGGGGATTTTCGGCAAGATAACGACCCGATAAAATAAGAACCCGTAGAGGCATTGACATCACCGCCGAGCCTCTTGAATACCAATCCACAAAACGACAATGTCGGTCATTCGGGTTCTTTATTTCGGCTCCGTTGGGGCGTCTTCGCCCACACGTGCTGTATATTCTTGGTCTGGTACTGGCAAAATGCCGATGCGTCCGCCGACCAACTTCCCTTGCCGGGCGATGGGTGCGCTGGTCAAACAGCCTAGGCCATAAAGGGCCCGGTAGAGAGGTTTCTTGCGGGTTCGCGGCAGCAACGGATCGCCGATTGTTTCAAAGCCCATACCGTCTTCGGTTTCTCGCCAATAATTGTGATAGTCGATATAACCTGGGAAGACCGTATCCAATCCCTTGTATTGGGCGTCTTCGATAAGTTCATCAAACAGGCCGGCTGGGCGCTTCTGATACCTGTAATCCGCGAACAAAATGGCTTCTGGGTAAAACCCGCGTTTTTCGATCTGCTCCAATCCGAAACTCATCACAGCGCCCAGGCCCACATCGGGTGATGTGAGCTCTGTTGGCCGCTCTACGAAAACGGCCCCATGTTTATCGGCGATCTGGTTGACCGCTTTACTTTCCGAGAGCAGGAACAAGGTGTCCACAAATCGGGCGGCTTTAACGTCTTCGATCAAGGCCTCAAGCAGGTTCGCGCCATACAAATCGTACTGGGCGCCGATCACCGGCAGCAGCGCCGCCACATGGCAGTGCTCCGGCATCAGGCTTTGCGGCAGCATTTGTTCGTCGTCCGAACTCATACGTTCGATAACGTTCACCACGCCGCTCGCGCGCCTTTCATCATTACTGTGGTTGAGCCCGTGATGATGATGCACCGCCGCGTCGGGCTCGTAAATCAAACGGTAGCCCGCTTCGATCATCGCCTTGCCCCAGACACGGTCTTCCACATTGGTCACGGCTTCGTCAAAAGGCACTGCTTCCCAGCAGCTTCGGCGTAGCACGCTGTTTGCGTTGTGAAAGAAATGATCTTTGATCTGTATGCGTCGATCCAGACCGAACACGGTCAACAGATCTCTTTTGTCGACAGCCGGTGTGAACGCGACGGGCAATTGGCGGCCATAAGCGCCTGCGTAGAGATCGTCTTCCTCCAGGGCGGCCACCAGTCGCTCCAGCCAAAAGTCATTGGCCGGTACGCAATGGGCGGACAGACACGCGATGTAGTCGCCGGAAGAAGCGCGAATACCTTCATTGAGGGCAAAGCCGGGCTTGTATTCCGTGATCTGAACGATGCCGTCCAGATCGAACCGCTTCGCCACTTCAACCGTGTGGTCCGTGCTTTCATTGTCCACCAAGATGATCTCGGTGTTTGCATAGGTTTGAGCGCGCAAGGCGGTCAGGCAGTGGGCGATCCACCGCTCCTCGTTCTTGGTGCGAACGATGATGGAGACTTTTTTCATAATTTAGGTAGAACTCGCAGCGACGTCAGCTCGCAAACATATCCTCTGACAGAAGAACATCGGCGGAAATCGTCGCCTTCGCTTTTTTGCCGAGGACGAGATGCGCGTTTTTCGGCGGGATACCGGTGCCCGGATTGCGATACACGATCATGTCTTCGGTCAACACATCGCCTTCGCGAATTTCCTGCGCTGATGCGATAGACACGTGATATTTGTGACGTGTGATCATCTCTGTTTCGGACACGTCCTTTTCTCCAGTGCCTTTGATCTGCGGGACCAGCCGGATTTGTTTGACCATTTCCCAAAGCTGATTGGGTTCCAACGACAGTTTGTGGTCAAAGCCTTCCATCTGTGTGTCCAGCGTGAAATGACGTTCAATCATTTGCGCGCCCAAGGCCACAGCCAAAACCGTCGGCAGATATCCGATTTCGTGGCCTGAATAGCCGGTGGGAAGATCGTAACGGTCTTTGAGGCCGGCAATGCCCTTCAAATTGCAGTCGTCCAACGGTGTCGGGTAGGAAGACACGCAGTGCAGCAGGGCCAAAGGGGCATTCTTCTTTTTGAATACGGCCACCGCGCGGTCAATCTCTTCCAAGTGCGCCATGCCGGTTGACAATATGACCGGTTTGCCGAGCGTTGCCATGTGCTCAAGCAGCTCCAGATTGGTCAATGAGTGGCTGGCCAGCTTGTAAACGGCGATCCCCAGTTCTTCCAGAAAATCCGCGGCCGGAATATCGAAAGCGGTGACGATGAAATCGAGCCCTTTTTCTTCCGCGTGGGTTTTCAGACCTTTGTATTCGTCGAGGGAAAACTCATGGTGCTCGCGAATTTCGCGATAGGTTTTGCCAAAGCTTGGAAAGCGTGGATCGGGCGCATCAAGCGTTTCCTTCACGGCCAATATGTCGACGGTCCGCTTTTGAAACTTAACAGCGTCTGCGCCGGCCACGGCGGCCACGTCGATCAGACGATGGGCGATATCCAGAGAGCCATTGTGATTGAGGCCAGCCTCAGCAATGACATACGCACCGCGTGCCGGGTCTAATTGATCAAAGCTGGTCAGAGTCATTGTCGTTTTCCACTGTGTTCAAGGAAGTCTTTTAACATGCTTGCGGCGTGAGAATAAGCAATCTGTTGCCCTTCCCGGGTCATGCCGCCAATATGAGGCGTGATCAGAACCTGTTGTGAGCTCTTTGCAAAATCAATAAGTGGCGAGCTTGCTTTGCCTTTTACTTCGTCGGCGACCACATCCGTGGCAATCCGCGCGTCAGAGGTGGCGCGCAAGAAACGGATCAAATCTGTTTCGTTGATCAGGTCACCGCGTGCCGTATTGACGATCAGCACATCGCGCTTCATGCGATCGAACCAGCTGGTATCAACCATGTTTGTGGTTTCTGGCGTGACATGCATATGCAACGCCACCACGTCACTTGACCCCAGCAAGGTGTCCACATCGGTTTGTTCCAGGCTTTCGGCACCCACCTCTTTGTAGGGGTCGACCACGAGCACGCGGGCGCCGAACGCCTGCGCATAGTGCGCATATTTGCTGCCTAAGCGGCCATACCCCACAACACCGATGGTAAGGTGGTCGACCTGGCGGCCAATGTAAGGTTCATAGTTCCACTGACCGGCAAGGACGGATTGATGCCCGGGCGTCACATGACGAAGGCAGGCCAAGGTCAACGCAAAAGCGTGCTCTGCCGTTGACGAAATGCGATCAATCACATGGCGCTCTTCGGTGAGTGACAAAATCGGTAGGGCGCGTTCCGCGGCATAGGTTTTGTCGATGTGATTGGTGCCGGTCGAGGCCGTGGCGATCACTTGCAATTGAGGGGCTGCATCCATCAATTCGCGGCCAATAAAGACGTTCGACTTGTTGGGATTGGTGAAAACTGCATCGGCATCTGAGATGGCTTCTATCGCCTGTTCCAAAGTGGGGTCGTCCATGTACTGAACAGTGCCGGCGGACTCCAGAATCTGGGGAACGCCCTCAATGTGTTTGACAGGCGTGATGACAAGAATTTTAGGTTTCATGAGCTGATCTAGATCTTCTTCGCGATGCAGATGATCCGGTCGCTAAGTTCTGCTTCGTCGACGACCTGCTGTAGCTGGTTGAACAGGGACAGCAATTGATCATAAAGCGGGGATCCGATTACACGTTCGTTGGCCAGACACAGATTGTTCAGCAGTTCGTAAATGTCCAGACCGTGATACCAATAGGCGACGGGTTCGAAACCACTCTTTTCAAAGGCAAGCGCCAATGACGGTTCAGTGAACAGCATAATGTGTTCGATCGGACTCATATGCCGGAAAACATTTTCCGGAAAGACAGATTGCGTCATCGACGCAATTGAGTTGGCACTTGGCACTTGCGCCGCCACAAACCCGCCGGGTTTCAGGGCGCCGTGAGCGAGCGACAGAAGCGACAGTGGATCGACCACATGTTCCAAAAGACCGATCATGGAGATGACGTCATAACTGCCTTGAAGGCCCGGCTCTGCGTCCAGATGTTCGCTTAAGGTGCGCCGCGACAGTGTTACGTCAAACATCTCTTTAGCGAAGGCAACCGACGTCTCGCTGAGTTCAAGACCTTGGGCCTGCCAGCCTTTTTCTGACGCGACGCTGACCAAGTCCCCGATGCCGGATCCAACATCCAGCCAGGCGCCGCTCGTCAACGCTGTTCGTTCTTCGATAAAGTCAACTTTCGGCCGCGCAACGGACTCGCGTCTGTAAAGGCAGGTTTCCTTGTTGGCATAGGTGACTTCCGCCCAATAAGCATTCGTTTCATAAAAACGGCGGATTGCGTCGTCGCTATAGCGTTTGGTGGTGTAAGCGTGGCTGCAATTGGCGCAAGTCACATAATCGAAGCCATGAATGCTCGCGAGAGGCGTGCGCTCTGTTGCGCCGCAGATATAGCATTGCTTTTGTTCGACGGGCTCTTCGTTTTCGGCCAGGTAGTCGACAATCGCCTCAATTTTTTCCAAGTGACCGCGAATGCTCTCAAGAACCGGCTTCTTCAGACGTGCTACATCAAGGGGTTTGCCATGTAATCTGTACACTGTTCTACCTGTCTTGGCCGCTAGGACCGTGGTTTGATGTAGTCGCGCGGAAACATGTCTACCAAAATCTCGGCGAGTTTGAAGTCAATGGCGCTGTCCACATTGACAGCCCGATCGGCATCCAGGAACCAGGGGCGGCTGTCTTGGGTTCCGTATCGGCGCCCTTCCACCATTAAGTGATCCCGTTTGAGGGCATAGATGGAGCCGCTGCGAATATATGCGTCGGGTTTGAGGTCTTGCCGTCTTGTTTCCGGAGTTTCCGGCAAACAAAAGTCTTCAATCCGGTCATCGACAATCTTCTTGATCCGGATGGGGTGATGATCTTCAAGTTTGTGCACGGCGATGACGGAATCCGCACTGGTGTCGATCAGCTTCTGGGTCGCACCATCAATATCTTCCGAGGTTTTCATCGGATTGGTGGCCATCAACTCGACGACATAGTCGTAGGTTGCACCCTCTTCTTCCTCCACCCAGGCGACTGCATGCTGCATGGCGGATACAGAACTTGCGCTGTCGGTAGCAAATTCAGCAGGGCGTAAGAAGGGCGCCTCTGCGCCATATTGGACCGCAACGGATTGGATTTCTTCATCATCCGTGGAGACGATGTAGCGGGTAAGCAGTTTGCTGCGCAGGGCTTCAAGAATTGTGTAGCCAATCAGCGGAACACCGGCGATTGGTTTGATGTTCTTGCGCGGCACGCTTTTGGAGCCACCGCGCGCGAGCGTAAGTCCCAGAATTTTCGGTTTGTCGGTCATGATATCGGATGTCTTTACTGAGCAGCCTGCGTGTTCGTCTCGGCGACCGCCGTGTCAGGCTCTTCGGAGATCACTTTCCAGTTCGCGTCGATAAGTGTTGCAGAAGCGGTTGCCGGAAAGGTTTCGTCCGAAGCCTCAACCGAGAAAATGCCAATCTCCGTTACTTTCCCGATCACCTGCCGGAGCGTTCCTTCGTAGACCGAAAGCTGAATTCGGTACTGCCCGGCCAAGAAAGGCATATGGTCAATTTCGATTTCCACATGATTCTTTCCTTCTGTTAACGAGAACCGTGCCGACGCATCTGTCCCTTGCTGTACATGGGCGATATTGACCATTCTATCCGTAGGCAGAAAAATTAAGGTAAAGTGCGGGTTTTCGATATCGTGCTTTGCCGTTAGGTCAAGCTTGATACGCATCGATTGGCCCGTAACGATCTTGGTTGGATCGTCGGCATCGGGCCCCTCGAAGACCGCTTCATGTAACGTGAAGAAATCGGCTGTTCCCGGCCAATGGGCAAGCCGTGTCGTTCTATCAGTTTGCTCGAACGCATATTCTTGAATGATTTCGCGTGTGGGGCCGATGGCGCGCTGTTTCCCTTTGTTCAGATAAAGGGCGCGGTCACAAATTCGTTCTATGTAACCAATATTGTGGGAGACAAAGACAACGGCGCAGCCTGATTTGGTCAGTTCCGTCATTTTGTCCATCGCCTTCGTTCTGAATTTGAGATCGCCGACGGCAAGTACTTCGTCGATCAGCAGAACGTCGGGGGTGAGGGAAATGGCAACCGCAAAACCAAGGCGGGCCCGCATCCCGGAACTATAAGTGCGGACTGGAGAGTCGATGAATTCACCGATTTCGGCAAAAGCGATGATCTCGTCCAGACGCCTCTCGATCTCCGCGGTAGGAATACCAAGGACAGCACCATTGATTTTTATGTTTTCGCGCCCAGACAAAACAGGGCTGAAGCCGGCCCCCAGCTGAATGAGGGCGCCTACGCGGCCCGTAATGGAGATTTGCCCCTTGTCCGGGTAGATGAGGCCCGTCAGCATGCGGAGCAGAGTTGTTTTGCCTGATCCGTTCGGGCCGATAACACCCAGGATCTCACCACGATTTACTTGAAACGATGCTCCGTCCAATGCCCAGAATTCATCCCGCCGCAAGTTTGTGGTTCGATCCTTTCCGGTCAGTTCTCGTCCGAAATCACGCAAACCGTAATACAGGGATTTCTTAAGATCGCGGCAGAACTTTTTGCTCGCGCTGTCCACATCGATCAAAACGTCTTGTGAAGTCATCTTATGCCCCCAAACGTTCGACGATGATAGGGAGCGACAGACGGCAGGTGACCCAGCCGAAAGCCAAAACGACCAACGCCAAGCCGACCGTAAAGAAATACGATGCCGGGTCACTCAACGTGCCGATGGTCATCAGGTCGCGCGCGCCAATGAGAAGCGGAGCAATCGGATTGAGGTCAACCACCAAAGAAAGCGGCAGCTCTGTTGGCGGCGGATAAATGACGGGTGTGAGGAAGAACATAAATCTAAGAACAACAACAATGGACTCAGACACGTCATGATAAAGCATCCCCAGCGGCGTTAGGATGAGGCCGATACCGGTGCCCAAAGCGATCAGCGCGATAATCGCAAAGGGGACCAATAGTATTGTGCCGGTCAAGGGAATGCCAAAGAAGATGACCACGCCAAGGGCGCCCAGATATTGAATCATCCCAATAAACGCTATGTTCCCCATGCCGGACATAACGGGGGCGGCGCGAGAGATATTAATCCGTATCATGATGGGGGCAGCGGACTGATAGGACAATATCGGTTGAGCGATGCTCTGCGATATGACCTGCCACAACATGGTGCCGATCATCACATAAACCGGATACGGAATATCCGTCTCGCCAATGTTTAGGATCCTCTGCCGATGCAAGGCGACGAAGATGAGGGCGGTTACGATTGGGGGAATCAGCAGCCATGCCACGCCCATGATGGACTGTCGGTATTTTTGCAGGACATCACGTTTTACCATGAGATAGGCAAGTTCGCGGCCCTCCAAGATGTCTTGCCAGGTCTGCTTGAGAAATTCGTATGGATTTTGGAGCTGCGAATGAGGCGTATAAACAGCCGTTCGGGCTAAACTCTTTTTGTCTGGTTTTTGATCATTCATTGGTCATGAACCCTTTGTGATGGGTTTCGTAGCAACGCTCTGCGTTTGTAAGGCTGCTTGATACTGCCGCTCCGACTGCTGAAGAGCGATGCGGCGGACAAGGGCAGGAAGCCATGATCTCCCCTGGCGGTCCCAAAACGTCTGGCAGGTGTTCGGTTCTTTTGCGCGATGTGGGGTCTCGCGGATGAATCCCCGCCACAATTTAAGAAGCTTGTGTGCCGTGAAAACGCTGTTTAGTCCAAGCTTGTTGCCAATTCCCACATAAAAAGTTTGCCGAAGGCGCTCCACTTGTTGGTCGCTAATGGAAATGTCCGGTGCGACGTGCCGCATGTTTTGTCCGGCGATTCTGCGCGCGCATTGTTGCTGTTCTGACTTTTTCATCTCACCGATGCTTTCAGGGCTGACCCGCCGCCGGACCAGAAAGTCATCCAAGTTTGTGACCTGTCCGACGCGTAAGAGACGGGACCACAACTCGTAATCTTGAGAGTAGGTAAATGTTTCATCGTAAGTAACCTGCTGCCCGGCGAGATCTTGGCGCCGGAACATCATGGCACTGTGGCAAAACGCATTGTGAAACAGCATTTGCCATGCAATCTCGTTCGCGTCCGATGGTACGGCAATGTCGTCTAGTTTCTTGTCGTCGTCGTCGATCGTTTGGTAGTTGCTGCCGAGGGCCAATAAATGGGGATTGTTCTGAAATTGCTCGGCCTGCCGCCTGAAGCGGATGGGTTCAGAAATGTCATCGGCGTCTTGCCGGGCGATCAACGGACTGTCGGCTCTGCCCAACGCGACATTGAGCGATTTCGTAAGGCCCTTATTCGTTTCGTTTTGAATAAGGCTGATGCGACTGTCCTGTGATGCATAGGACGACAGAATCTCGGACGATCCATCGGTGGACGCATCGTCCACAATGAGAAATTCGAAGTCATCCATTGTCTGATTGAGAATGCTTTCAATTGCGGCCGCAAGATGCCGTTTTGAATTGTAGACGGACATCACAACCGAAACTGTCTTGCCTGTCATCAGCGGATGCGCCGTCCGATCGCATAGGCTCGAAAGTCCGAGGCACTGATATGCTGAATGTCGTAGGTTCCGGTTTGGCCGATCTCGTCCACAGCAGCTGCCACCCCTGGAAACTGGCCTGGCGTAACATCATCAAAGACGACAATGTCGCCAATCTCTTGACGTGCTTCGACAAAGGCAAATTCCTCTAGAACGTCTTGTTTCTCGTGAGTTGCATCCAAAAACGCCATGCCGATACGCCCCAGCCCAACGGCTTTTAGCAGGTCGCCAACCTGGCCCTCCAAGAAGGTGATGCGCCGGCTCAACGGTTCCCACGGTGCTAAGATCTCGGCCCGCGATTTCGGACGCTCGTGGTCATCAATGCTGTTCCAAATGAACGCCTGATGGTGGGGCAGACGGTCCAGCGTCACGATATGCCCCTCGACGCCGGCGTCTTCCATGGCGCGCGACATGACGGTTGATGAATACCCCCGGGCGGTGCCTGTCTCGAAAATACAAACCGGGCTGTCTGGCGCGGAACTGAAATACTGACGGGCGGCGGCATACAGTATTCGGCCATGGCCATAGTTGAGAGGGTTTTTCTTGATGACGCATTGCGTATGCAAGGCAAGATCATGAAGCCAGTCTCGATCCACCGCGTAGCCTGTCTCTGCCTCATAGGTATCTATTTCAGGATAAACCGCCTTGCAGGCGTCGGCGTGGATTGCCAAATAGGTCGCTTCATCCGCATGCGGCTTATCGCCGAATGGCGCGAAGCTCTTCGGAGCTGTTTCGTCAGCAGTAGCGGCTTGCGTCGAAGGTTCGTTGGTGAGCCAAGAACGAAGACGATGGGGAATGGCAGCGAGCGTCATTTTAAAGTGGTGCACATCTCTGGCGTTTTTGTCGGGCGATTTACGCGGTCAGCCGCATGTCCGCGTTTTCAGTGGCGCGCTGGTATGCGGCCAATTCTCTTTCGGCGATGACGTCGACGGAATTTGTGTCGAGAATCTGTTGCCGCGCTGCCGAACCCAGCCGTTCCGCGAAATCCGGTGTGTCGATGAGACGACGTATGGCTTCACGAAGGGAAGCGGTGTCCATCGGCGCCAAGAGCCCCGTTTCTTCATGACGAATGACTTGCCGTATTCCGGGTGCATCCGTTCCGACGACGGCAGCGCCACAGCTCATTGCCTCGAGCAGCGTTTTAGGATGTCCTTCATGGGACGACGGCAGCACATAAACCGCCGCCCGCCGGATCAAATCCGGCAGGTCATGATTGTTCACCGAGCCCAAGAAACGAATGGGGACATTGTGATGTTTTGCGGCCTCGGACATTTGCTGGGTCAGGTCCCCTTCGCCAACTACGTCAAGCTCCACATCCAACCCTGCTAATGCCTCCACGAGAAGCAGCGGATTCTTTTGCTGACTAATCCGGCCAATGAATAAAACGCGTTTCTTGTGTTTCTCGACCTGTAGGGCCGGTGCGAAAACATCCGTCTCCACATAGTTTGGAATGATGTCGATTTTGTCAGGGGCCACGCCATAGCTCTCGACGGTGCGCTTCATATCCTCGGTGGTGACAATCGATCGGTGCGCCGCCGAAAACAAAGACCTCTCCATTGCTTCTGCTTCGGCAAATTGTGCGCTGTCTTTGCCTTGTTCTTTGGCTTTGAAATCGGACAGCATGTAGCCGCAACGCGCAATGAAGCTGCTACGGTTTCGAATGGCCGCCTCATATGCAAACGCGGCTCCGTTCATTTGGTTGGATTTATAGACAGCTTTCTCGCCGCCAGCTATTCGGCGCATGAGAAATTTAGCAACTTCAAGATAGGCGTAGCGCGGCAAGTTGAATCTGTTCGCGATGACACGAATGTCTGGGTAGTCTTTGGCGATCTCAAGATCTTCGCGGCCGCCATAGGTCATCAATGTGACCCCGGAAAGCCTCGGGCGAAGTTTCTTGTAAAGAGCCATCTCGCGGGCGAGCATGCCTTTGTTGTGCCATGTCGCCAGTGAAACGCCAGAGGTCATGAATACGAACAGATGCATTTTTTCTGTTGCCGGAACTCTATATTTCTAAGGTTTCCGCACGACAGCAGCGACGCCATGAGCTGGAAACGGGAAGAAATAGTCGGCGCGCAAAGACCAAGACAAAAGACGTGCGTAGATCCTTTTCATCCGTGGGCCTGTCCGTGCCTTGCCGACCCTCATAGACCGGATGAAGTTCCTAAGTTTCGATGTGATGCGATTGTTAGGAAACAGATCCACAATCATCAGCTGGATCATCGTGCTTTCCAACACGCTGATCCAGAAGAAGTGCAACAAATAGCTTGGCAGACCGCCCAGCCGGATGACCTCAACCACGTCGAAACCGGACTCTTTGAGTGCGCTTGTCAGAGATTGGGGCGAATATCTGCGCCAGCCGTGATATCCATAAAGCAGAAATGATGACGTAGACGGAACAATGTGCAAGCCGAAGCTGCCTGATTCTGCGTGAGCGGCAACGCGGCGCAATGCTGTCTTGTCGTTTTCGAAATGCTCCAACGCATTTGAACTCATCGTGAAATTGGGCCTTACTTGTGGCAGGTCCAACTCTTCGCAAGGACCAAGCGCCAGCTCCTTCGAAATCTGCCCGTTGGGTGTCCGGTCACTCCATTTCGGATGCTGGCTAACATCCACGCCAACATATCTTCCTGAAATGCCATTTTTTTCGAACCAGTTTGCATGACCACCTGGGCCGCACCCCAGATCCATTATGGTTGCTGGTTTGGGGCAATGCGTCGGCAAAATGTCTTCCAGACAGGCTTCCGTATAGAGCCTCAAGGGGGACGGCGCATCTGCGGCCCTGATATGCAGGTCGGTCAGATTGCCTAATGTGATTCTGCGGATTGGTACACTTGGTTTACGTCGCCGCCAAGCACTGAAAATGTCCGCCAACCCTGCCTTTATATAGGCTCGCCGTTCAGCGACGCTGAGGGCGACATCGCCACAAACTTCTCCTGCTTGGTTTACAGACACGGTGTTGTCAGTCGCCTGATTTGGACTAGATTATTATTCAGCTTGCGGATTAGAAGATTTATGCCGCATTGAGTGCAAGATCCGTTCAGGCATGCTACCGCCGTTCGGGTGAAACGCACCCGTTGGGCATTCCTGAAAATTCTTGCGCCGGAGAGCTTAGCCCGCCGAAACAAGTGTGCCTTTTGACACGGTCGCAACAATATTTCCGCCAAGTGTTGCAAGGAGTAGTTGGGTCCGGTCTCTCGGAAGCAATTCGCGAATGGTCGCCATGCAATCCACAAACGGACCGGAAATAATCTTTACAAGGTCGCCCTTCTTCAATCCGCTCGGGGCAACGGTGCAGTTGTCGTCTTCGTCCAGCGTGTGTTTCAGCGCTTCAATGAATTCGCTGGGCAACGGCTTTGGCCGTCTTGAATCCGACAGGATGTATTTGACGCCATAGGTGCCGTTGATGGAAACCCAGGTTTCATTGTCCACATCCAAATCCACAAAAAGGTAACCAGGGAAAACCGGTTCTCGTTTGGTGTCGATGCGCCGTGCGTGACGGCGTGAACGCAACATCATTGGAAGCCAGGTCTTGAAGCCCTGCCGCTTCAGGTTTTCCTCAGCGCGCGCCTCTTGGTGGGGGCGCGTATGAACCACAGCCCAAGTCCTCACGTGGCATTCCCCTTCGGATCGGCGTTTTCTATCCCAAAGTCCAACGGTTCGCGTGTAACGCGCAGAAAATCTGGCGTTACTATCTTTTCGGGATCAAGTTTCCCCGCAATCTCATCATAAACGATCTGCGGTGTCCGAGATTCGACAATAACGATACCGTCTACAGCGGGCATGTCCTCAATGGAAGAAAGAACATTTTGTCCGTTCTTTTGAGCCACATTGCTGCCTGGGCTGTAGACACCGAGCACCTCAACACCCACTTCGCTGGCCGCCAAAAGAGCAATCTCAATCAACTCGCCGTCGCCAGCCAGAACGAATTTGGAGTGGCCACAAGATTTGGCGCGGACGAAGAGTTCGGCGTATTCGCCGCGTGCAAGCCGGAAAAAGTCGAGCGACGTTTCCAGATATTCGGCAACCAGACGAGATTTCTCTTGGAAGCCCTTAGGAGTCAGGTAGTAGGCATATCTTTTGTAGGGGGCCGCCTTTGCCTTTACAAAGCCCTTTTTCACGGCGCGTTTCAGCAATGCGTTGACAAAGCCAACGGACACGGAGACCCGCTTTGCCAACGACATTTGCGTGATGACATCTCCGCGTTCCAATTCCGCGAGAAAGTCGATTTCGCTCTGTGCTTTTGCCTTGTCGGCCAATGCAAAACCCCTTCAGACCTCGACGTGAAACTATTTACTCACAGTGTGAACGTCAAGCTATGAATGACCTCGAAATGGTGTAATCTAGCCATCACGGGGAGAATCAGGTTTGTTTGATTGCTTCCGAGATCAGATCAGTGATATTGGGATCGGCGGTGGCAGATAGTGGGCTAGAAGCGAAAATCCGGCCATATATCTAGTTTAAATCAAAGGTTGCGTTGCGGGATGTGATGTGTCTTATTTGTATATGTTGCGCGGCCTTATTGCGGAGCATTTTGAACGAAAATGCTTGATTTGATGCTTTTACTCCGTGGTCGAGGGTCGAATGGCAGGTGACCTTCAGGCGAACGGTAAGGGGCTTTCCTTATCGGTAATTACCCCGGTGAAAAACCGGGTGAATATGATTGGTGATTGTCTTGATAGCGCCGTTAGACAATCGCTGGGCGATTTCCGCTCCATGGAAATCATCGTTGTCGATGGGGGCTCGACCGATGGGACTTTGGAAAAAGTCCGCTCCTATGAACAATGCCGATTGTATCCCGAAAGTGTTAAGGGCATTTATGAAGGAATGAATGCTGGTGTTGAGGCCGCTACTGGCGATGTGGTCTGCATCCTAAATTCCGACGATCAGTTTCTCCCCGGTACATTCGAATATGTTTCTCGCGTGTTTCGTGAACGCCCGGATGTGGACGTTGTGGCCGGGCGGGCGGTCGTTCGAAATTTGGAGGAACCTGATACCCCTCTTATCTTTATGCCGGCGCCTACAGATGAGGACTTTAACAGTTGGCCCATGTTGCTTTGGGGCAGCATTGCCATCAATGCCCGTTTTTTCCGGCGTGACGTATTTGGAAAGATTGGGCCTTTCAATACGGCGCTCACCCTGGCGGCCGACAGAGAGCATTTGATGCGCCAGCGCCTGGCAGGCATTCCCAGTTATTCGGTGGAACAGGTATTTTATCAGTATACGGCGCATTCGGGTTCTGAGACGATGGACTCGAAGAAGCGCAACGCACTGACGATGCGTGACGAGCATATGGAAATAGCGCGGTGGCTTCGGCCGCTTCTGGCGGGCGACGAAGAAGCGTTAAGGGTGCTTGAAGAATGGACAGCTTTAGAGTACAGCCGCCGTTCCATCATCAATTTTAAGAATGGGGCGTTGAGTGATGCCTCAAATGACCTCATGCGCGCCATCCGGTGGGAATGGCGCACTGCCAGATACATGATCTTTCGCGAGGTTATGAATGCCATAAGGCATGTGAGGCATCGCGGACTTTCTAGTTTGCGGCAGTAAACCTGGCGCAAACTGACGGCCACAGCCTTTCTAGAAAATATCGAACTCTGTGAAACTCTTGCTTCGGCCTGGCGCGATCGGATCGCCTGAATCCCGCTCAGCAACGGCCTTCTTGAACCCCTCTGCCTGTGCCCTTTCTTCAAACCACTTCCCTTCCGGTGAATGGCGCGCGACCCCGTCGAACATGGTGGCAAACATCTGCGTTGTCTTAAGGCCCATGTTCTCATAAGCCTGATTGACGGACATCTTGGTCATCATGAGCTGGTTCCGGGGCACGCCTTTGATCCGGTCGCACAGGCTTTGAACAGTCGTATCTAGTTGTTCAGCTGGCACTGACTTGAGGATCAAACCGTCAGCCTCAGCCTCCTTGCCGGTAATTAAGTCGCCTGTAAACAGCATCCGCTTCGCCTTTTCAATGCCAAGGCGATAAACCCACATCATGGTTGTTGGTACGCCCCAAACCCGGGCGGGGGGGTAGCCGATCCGCGCGTCATCTGCCATGACGATAAGATCGCTGCATAGGGCGATATCGCTGCCGCCGGCAACGGCCGCGCCATGTATCTTGGTAATCACAGGCTTGTAGCACCGCCAAATGGACATGAACTTCTGGGTAAACGACCACATGGCCTGAAAATCTAGGGTAGGGTCCCAAGGCATGATATCTTGCGTACACGGACCTTCTTGATGGTTTTCGGCGCTGTCCTTTAGGTCATAGCCGCCGCAGAATCCTTTACCCGCCCCCTGAAGAACGATCACGTGAATATCTGGATCCATAGAGGCTTTCTCGACGGCCGATTGCAGATCGTTGGCCAGATCCCAATTGATCGCATTGAATCTCTCAGGCCGATTAAGGGTGATCGTCGCGACACGGTCCGCGGTTTCATAAAGAACGGTCTTGAAGCTCATGGGAAATCCTCTGGATGTGTTCGGACAACATTCTGCCCGTCAGAATGTGTGGTGATGGACCGTGCACATGATGATACGAAATTCACTGATAGCCAATGGTGAATGGCGTCTGCAAGATAGCGTCAAGCTTAGGGGAATATGTTGCGCGTCGCTGGTGCTGCGGGCTCTCGGTTTATCCGCGCCATGATTTCCGACAGACGAGACCATCCCTGAAGCGTAATGGGCAGCATGATGGAGGATTCCACAAACTCCCATGAATAGCTCACAATCGAAAAGATCGTGCCGACCGTAATAGTCAACGTTGTTGCCGCGAACCAAAGATTAAAGATCAAGAAGATCATCAAGATCGAGAATATGGCACCATAAACATAGGCTTCCGTATCTGACAGCTTGACCTCGATGTGGCGCAGGCGCGTCAGGTGAGACAAGACCGCCTTCGGCGATTTGCTCTCTAGAATACGCACTTGTTGTTCTGTTTGCTGATTATGGGCTGCATTCAGCCGATAGAAGCGGCCATGAAAAAGGCCATATATGCCGATCATGACAATGGCGGCGGCAAGAGCGGCGTAAGACAGCACCGGATGAAACAGGAAGAGAACGGCAAAGGATATGATGAGTTGAACAACGGAACTCATCAATGCCGGGGCTTCTGCCTCCAGAAAGTCCACAAGTTCGCGGCTCATGCCCAATCTCGCATTCTGACTTGAGACGGGGATTTCGCCGGTTCTTTCTGTGAGTTCGCGGCTGAGGTCAACCCGGATCGTTCCATAGACACGTGTGTCGTAAACGCGCCGGGCGACGCTGACGGCAATCAGGCCGGCCAAAACACCTCCCAGCCAGTACAAATCAATCGGTTCCTGGGCCAGCAGTCCGTCAATCGCGAAGCCGATGAAGAGAGGCACGAGAGCCGTCAGCGTTGTTTCCACAAAGGTGAGCACCCAAGTCAGGCTGATGGGGGCCCGGTAGGCGCGCAGCAGCGTGCCGATTGTGAGCAGTTGACCTTTAAGCATGGGCATTCACTTCGTTGGACTCTGAGTGCAAGGCGGATTTTGCGTCGTTCGTGATGGCAATCAGGACGGGCACCAAAATCAGCATCAGGAAGGTTGAGAACAGTTCACCGAAGGCGAGCGAAACCGCCGCCGGAATAAGATATTGTGCCTGTTCGGATGTTTCCGTGAGAAGCGGCAGCAAGCCGATTACGGTGGTGGCTGTGGTTAGAAATATGGCCCTGAAGCGGCCGATCCCCGCATCTTGAAGCGCGGCCTCAACAGACAGGCCTTGCTCGCGCGCTTGGTTGTAACGGGTGATCAGGACGAGACTGTCATTGACCACCACACCACTAAGCGCCAGCATTCCGAAGAAGGACAGCACAGACAACGGCAGGCCCATGATCAAATGCCCAAGGGCTGCCCCGATAAAGGCGAACGGAATGATCGCCAAGGTGATGAATGGCTGCCAATAGGACTTCAGAGGCACCGCCATCAGCACATAGATCAACAGGGTCGCCAGCAGCAGGGCGCGCAAGAGCCCACCTTGAATCTCGCCGATTTCTTCCAGTTCACCAGCCTTTTTGACCGTTACGCCCGGATATTGCGCCATCAGGTTTGGCACCAATTGTTCAAACACGGCTTGGCCGACTTCCTCCGGGGCGACAACCGCCCGATTGATCGAGGCGGCGATGGTGTTCACAAGCTTGCCGTTCTCGCGGTACACCGCGCCCGGCACATAGCCGCTATGGACTTCGGCGATAGACCGAAAGGGGATCCACTTGCCGTCCCGGCTGCGCAGCTGCGTTTGCAACAGGTCATCCATCGTATCGCGCGCCGTGTCCGTGTGTTGGACCACCACGCGAATTTCCGATCCTTGCCGTCTGATCTTCTGAACTTCAGCGCCGCCGAAGGCATTACCGATTTGAGATGCGAGCACGGCCGTGTCAAATCCCAAGGCGCGCGCTTCAGGTTTGACGCGGATCTGCAGCTCAGGCTGGCCCGTCGCCAGGGTTTCGCGGATGTTATTGACGCCGTCGATTTTGGAAAGGAACGCGCGCAACTCCTTGCTTGCCCGCTCGAGAAGGCGCACGTCCTTGGAAAACAATTGAATTTGAAAGCCCCCGCCAAACTCTTCAGACCCGGTGAACTGAAGTTGTGTGGCTCCTTCGACTTGGCCGGTACGTTTCCGCCATTCTTCCAAAATGGTCAGAACACCGACGTTCGGCCGTTCTGAAACAGGGGTCAGTTCGGCGTAGATCTGCGCAGAGCTTGCATCGGAGCTCTGCAAAAACATGGAGCGGATCGGCGCAGCCTTGAGGGAATGGTTTTCCTGAAACTCAACACTCACTTGCTCACCGATGGTTCTGATGCGTTCTAGATTGGCTTTGGTGAGTTGAAACGGCGCACGGGCATCCATTTCGAGATTGACGGTGATCACTTGGCCTGGGACGTCCGGAAAGAATACGGTCTTGACTTGACCAAGCCCCATCAATCCGAGGCCCAGCGTACCGGCGGTGATAAACAGGATGAGGACCGCATAGCGGTGTTGCACCGCGCTTTCGAGCATTGGGGCATAAACGCGGTCTCGAAATCCATCCAAGGCCCTCTGGCAAAAATTTTGGGCAGCGGCCCATGATTTCGCAACCACGCTGCGCGGGTGGTTGGTAACGTCGGTGGCCGCCAAATGGGACGGCAGGATGAACTTGCTTTCAATAAGCGAAAAGATCAGGGCAAGGATGACAATGCCGGAAAATCCAGCAAGAACCTTGCCCAAAGGATTGTCCAGCAGCAGCATAGGAAAGAAAGCGGCAATCGTGGTCAACACACCGAAAACGGTTGCGAGTGCTACTTTCTCGACGCCTATTTCCGTGCCCGCGATTGGGTCGGGGTTGCTGCGCCGTTCTTCAAATACGCTTTCGCCGACGACGACGGCATCATCCACCAGAATGCCCAACACGATGATAAGGCCGAATGTGGTGATGTCGTTGAGGGAATAATCCACCCATTGCGAGCCGGAAACGGCGATTGCCCCCATCACGGAAATCGGGATGCCCAGCGCCACCCAAAAAGCCAGCCTGACATTGAGGAAAAGCGACAGCACCAGCATGACCAGCATCAATCCCTGAACCCCACTGTTGGCCAACAGGGTCAGGCGGTCGGAAATGTAATCGGCGCTGTCTCCCCAGATCGTGACGTCGATGGTCGGCGGTAATTGGCGCTCAAAGTTTTGAATCACGTCATGCACCACCTCCGACACCTGGAGTAAATTTTCCTTCCGGCCGATCAACACTTCCATGCCGGCGGTGGGGGCGCCGTCGAAGCGGAATAGATAGTCGCCTTCTTTGAAGGTGTCCCGGACTGTCGCGATTTCTCCCAGCCGAATTGATGTGCCATTGGCCCGCTCAATGATGGGGATGTCGGCAAACTGAGCGGCAAACTTGGCACGGTTGTCTGCCCGAAGACGAATGGTGCCGCCATCGGTTCTGAGCGTTCCGGACTGAAAGTTCAAAGAACTTGCTTGCACCCTTTCGACAATGTCGGCCACGGTGAGATTGAGCCGCCGCAACATGTAGGGTTCGACGTCGATCTGCATTTCGCGGTCAAAGAGACCCCAAATGGTCAAGCGGGAGAGTTCCGGCTGGGCAAGCAATTCGTCACGAAGATCTTCCGCTAGCTTTTGCAGTGTGACTGGGTCAGTCTCACCGTGGAGATTGAGATAGAGCGCCGGAAAATCGAATGCATCGTCTTGGATAACGGGGCGTTCCGCGTCCGACGGAAAATTCGTGATGCCATCAATCCTGATACGGACTTTATCCAGAAGCCTTTGAAGATCTTGACCGCCGGCGCGCCTTACGGTGACCACGGAAAACTCTTCGCTGGATTGAGACGAAATGCTGCGCACACCTTCCAGGCCCTCAAGGGCTTTCTCGATCTTCTGGGTGACAAGCTCGTCCACCTGCGCCGTGGACGCCCCAAGATAAGTGGTCGAAATGGTGATGCTCTCCGGCGGAATGCGCGGAAAACCTTCGATACGCATGGACCACAGCGTCATGATCCCCAAAAACAGGATCAAGATCATGGAAAGATTGGCCGCAACCGGATTGCGGATGAACCAGCCCGTCAGAAAATGCATGGGTTAATCCACCTTTGTGCGGGGTTGGACCTTTTGCCCCGGCAGGAAAGAAACCAAGGGCGTCGTCGCGACTTGAAAATGCTGGCGCTCGGCGGCGGTGCGCACGACTACGCGGTCGCCCTTGCGGAAAAGAACCTCTGGTTCCAGGCGCTGCAAGCGGTCTTCGTCATCCACGTGCCAGACAAATCCGTCTTGGGTGAGGGCAGATGCAGGAATGTCCAATGCAGAGGCGACGGTGATGCCGGATAATCGGAGGGTAACGAAATCACCCCCTAATACGGCATTGGTGCCGTCATCTTGCGTGTCTAAGAAGATCCTATACTGACGAGTTGTCTCATCAAGGAACTCACCGCCCCGTCGAATTATCGCTTGAGCAATGACATTACCTTTTTGGTCTAAGATCTCTGCAGGCTGATCCGCTAGCGGTTTTCTGAGAAGCGCCCAGTCACCGGGGCTGATCTCCGCGGTGAGCTCGAAATGTGTGTTATCCGACAGGGTCACCAGTTGATCCCCCACATTGACCGTCTGGCCAAGACTGACAAACCGTTCCGTGACAAATGCGGCGAATGGTGCGGTGATTGCCGTGTCTTCCAATTGGCGCGTGGCTGCCGCCACCTGCGCTTGCGCTTGCGCAACAGCGGATTCAGCAATGGCCAGTTGAGGAAGCTTGAGCGCCAGATCATTGGGCGGCTTGATTTTGTTTCGTTTGAAGTCCGCCTGCGCCACATAGTTCGCATTCTTGGCCTGCCAGAGCGCCAGATCCGCTTGCTTCAGTGTGAGCTCCGCCGACGCAAGCTCCGCCACATATCTGCTGTCTTCGATTTTGAGGAGGGGCGTTCCCGTCTCTACCTGTTCGCCTTCCAGCGCGCTCCCGAACACCTCTTCTATTCGGCCGGAAACGGGCGCGCTCAACACGGCAGACCATTTGGGCTTTATCTCTGCAAACGCGCGGATCTCAACGGTCTGTGGAGCCACCGAAACCTGCTCCACCGAAACGGGCCGAGGCGGCAAAGGGGCCGTCACGCCGGTGACGTTAGCCGTATCCTCCGTGTAGCTCAGCAGTGTCAGCACAAGTGCAAATGCCGCGAGTGACAGCCAGATCCAGAGGCGGCGACGGCTTTTGCCGGGTTTCGCGTCAGAATCTGTGGCGCCGTCGTCCGGGTCCAATGGGTTCTGCGCTGGCGCCACAGGTATGGGATCGCTGGGGTGGATGTTCATGGCTTACGGGTCCAAAAATGCCTGTTTTTCCTAAAAGGGTGGCGCTACGGGGCAATATATGAGACATAAGTGTTTTATAACTCAACGCAAGATGTAAAACAACTATGTCTCATAAAAAAGATCGGCGGATCATCCAGTCGGAAGAAGCGATTATTGAAGCGGGCATCAGAATGCTGCTCATCAATCCGTCCGCCGGCATGAGCGACATTGCGGAAGCGGCCGGTATCGGGCGGGCGACCCTTTATCGGCACTTCGAGACGCGTGAAGCGCTCATTCGGGCGCTGGCTTTGAGGTGTTACGAGGAAATCGATGCGGCATTGAAGCCGTATGACCACCTTCGGGGCCGGGCCGCGATTGAGAACATCGTCGATCTTTCAATGCCGATCGCGAACCGCTTCAAGTTTCTAGGCGGCCTCTGGAGCTATGTGGAAGGAGATGCAGAGGTCGAACGTATTGAAGCTCAGATGGATGAAGATATGAGTCTTTTGTTCGACCATGCGAAGGCCATTGGTGACATTGACGAAAGCCTTCCGACGGTATGGGTTACAGCGTTTTTCGACAGTGTACTGATGGCTGGCTGGACAATGGTGGAAGAGAATGAGGCAACACCGGAAGAAGCGGCGCTCTTGGTGAAGCAATCATTCTTCAACGGCTGCGGCAAGCGTTGAGGTTTCGCTAGGACGTGATGGCAATTAAAGTTGCAATAAGGGTAAGTGTTCCGATTACCGCTGGGAAGCGGAACCTTTCAAACAGACTTTTCTTTCCATGGCCACGGAGCGGTCCATCCAAACATGCTGTCTAATGCATCCCCTTTGCTCGGCGCATCATAGCCTGCAGCCGTTTACCGAGTGTTATTTGGCACCATATGGGGGCTGTTAACGTCCTCTCAAAAACGATCGGTTATGGAACAAGCATGACCAAGCCTCTTGATCATATCGATCCAATCTTCTCGGGATTTGAGGCATTCTACGCGTCTGATCTCAGGCCGCCTCTCGTTGCATTGGAGCCGCGACGGCGGAAGCTCGTGCGTGATTGCTCAATCATCATTGGCGCGGCGGCTCTCATAGCCGCTCTGATCGGAGGTGGCATCGCAATCTTCTTCCACTCGGTCAGTGGCGTCCTCTGTGTGATGTTCATCGCATTGATTGGTGCCGTTCTTGCGCTCAACTGGCGTATGGAAGACGACTATGTGGATGTAAATGACGTCATATTGGCAGGTGTCGCAAGATTCTTGAAGTTGAAGCACCGAAGCGACGTCCGGCAACCTCGCAGTATACAGACGTTTAAGAAATACGGGTTGGTGCCGTCATACAATGTCATGGAATGTGGCGATGTCATCGAAGGCGAATGGGCTAGTGTTTCATTTGCCGTCAGTGAGGCTTTCTTGTCGAAAAGGCGCTCCAGTAGAAAAGGCGAGAAAACTGTCTTCTCCGGTCAGCTACTTCGTATAGACAGGCGCGCGAACGTGGATGTTCCTGTGGTTTTGGTCAAACGGCGCTGGCCGTTTTCCACGCCGCAGCGTCCGTTCGACGGTGCGCATCGCGTTAGCGGATCGGCTGAAAGCCTGGACCGGCGGTTTTTCGTCTGGTCCACCTCGCCGGATAAGGGGCGGCAAACGGCGGCGCTTCTGGCGTCACCGGCAGAAAGGCTGCTTGCCATTCATGGACGGCATGCCTTGACGATCGGGCTCGTTAAAAACCGCCTCTATGTTGCTGTGGGCAACGGTCATCGCCTGACACCGGGCTCAATGTTGAGACCGCTCACCAGCTCTAAGCGGATGCGGCAGGCGGCGATGGCATTCAAGAGTATTCTGGATACGGTCGAATTGGCTGGCGATTGATAGGAACTTACCCGGAAAGAATATTGGGGTAGAGGAACAGGCATCATGTTTTTCCGTAGACGGTCTGGCATCAAGACGCATTGGAGACGTCTTTATAAGAAATCGCTGACCGAGTTGAATGAACTAATCGAACAAGATTATCCGTGGCGGGATTGGGAGGCCAATGTCTCTCCCGATACATTGGCAGAGTTCGACTTCAAGACGGCCATAAGGATATTGGCGGGAAGCGACAATTGGGATTTGGCGCGACGGTACATGACCAGGAGTGTTGAGATCGTCAATCGGACAATTGAAGAAAAAAAGCTTATGGCCCCTGGGTGCAATCTAAACTATCCGGCGAATAGTGCGCGCTGCCGGCGCATCAAAGCTTATGCCCACTCCCTGCTCGGTGGTGCGCTCGACACGGAAGCGTTGATCTTGGCTTCAAAAGAGTTTGAAGCCCATTACGAGAAACATGATGCTCCTGACAATCGAAACGAACAGAACTCCTACCACTGGATCGACAGCATACATCTATCGCTGATAGGGGATGATCTGGAACGTTCCATGGATCTTTTGAGCCGTCCGCCTGCGCGTGCAGGCTACAACGAAAGGCACTTCGGTGTTCTCGAGAGCGTGTTGCAATTGGCATTGGGGCAGGTGCCAACGAAAATGAGGCCGCACATTGCGGATCGATTTGAAACATTCTTTGACTGGGCACGTGATCCCAGAAAGAAAGCAAGAGGGCATGAGCATTTACGGGTGACGATCGGGCCTCTTGAGCTTGCGCTTTTGCGGGATAAGTACATTGCTCGCCACGATAGGCTTGATTGGAAAAGAGTTATTGCGGATTACTCAAAGTGAGCATGCGATGGATACCAGTAGTCGAAAGGCGGGGCGGGTGCGGCCCCGCCTTTCGACGTGATGACTGAAGCTTTAGATTCTAAAGCTCTGGGAAGACCAAAACCTAAAACTCAGCCCGTAGTGAAAAGGTCACCGTGCGTGGTGCGCCGATAAAGTAACGGTCAAGCGTTGTGCCTTGCCCGCCGATGACGCCGAATTCGGGCAGTGTGGCTGTTGCGCCGGAGACCGAACTGATGAACCGCTCATTGAGAAGGTTGTCAACGTTCAACTGCATCAGTACACGGTCATCTAGGAAGCTTGGCCGGTACTGGGCATTGATCCCGACCAGTGTGTATCCATCGATCTCCTGAACGCCAAGGGCTTGGAGCGCGTCGACCCCGCTTCCCTCGAAGGAACAGAAGAATGGATTGCAGAAGTCAGGCACGATGAGGTGTCCACCCACACGGTCACTTATGTAGTTGACATTACCTGCCAGCCGGAATTCGGGTGTCGGCTTCCAAGCGAGTTCGGCGAAGACCGAATGTTCCGGAACATCCCGGACGCGTTCTCCGGCGATGACACCTGCCGCTGCTAGATCCTCAATGGCATCCGGATCGCTGGGGTCATCATGTTTTGAGCTGATATAGGCATAGGTTGCTGAAAAATCGAAAAGCCCAAAATCATAGAAGCCTGTGACTTCGACACCGACGGATTTCTGCCCGCCAATGTTAGCCGCTTCGGTGTCCGCGCTGCCGCGAATGATGGCGTCGGCGTCGACAACGCCATCGGCGGCCACAATGCCGATATTGTTTTTGAGGTCGGAATAGAAAGCTTGCACCAGCAGCGCATGATTGTCGGAGATCCAACGGAAACCGCCATCAATGTTCTCGGATTCCAATGGATCGATTTCACCCGGATCGATGATTGCGGTGGAGCCCAAGAAGATGTCTTCAGGTATGCCGGCGAAGTTCTGCGAATAGCCGGCAAAGAATTCCAGTTCCGGTGTGATATCGAAAGTTAAGCCGGCTTTGGGGTTTAGGCCGGAGTCCTGACTGAACGACACCTCGGTGACAAATTCCAGCGGCGAAACGGCCGTGTAATCCACATCGAGATAGGTAAAGCCGGCATCGATCCGCAGCCGGTCGTTGAACAGGCTTATTGAATCTTGGAAGTAGAACTGAATCGTGTCCACATCCGCGTCCCGTTCGTATTCCACGAAGGTCAGATTGTTCAGGTTCACATCTAGACTTTGAACCGTGTTGAGGATCGGGAAGAAGTTCCGGTCCTCGTTGGCTTCGCTGCTTTCGTACCAGAAGCCGGCGCGCAGATCGTTGAAACCGAATACGTTGTTCCACCGCACCTCGGACGTAACGCCGTAGCGGTCCCGGTTCCTTGGCGTAATCCGCAGATCGGCGGGGCCACCCAGTGTGTTGGGGGCGCTGGTTTCTATGATAATCGGGTCGCGTGTGACGCCTCCAAGCGCATCCACCCCAACGATTTGGCGGGGGTCCCCCGAAACGGTGATGAGGCTTTCATCCTGGTAACGGAAAGATTCACCTCGTAACTGTTGATAATACGGGTTGATCGATACTTCGATGTCGTCGGTGATGACGATGTCACTGTTCGCATAGATGAACCAATCCGTCCGCGTGCCGCCTAAGGCACCGCCGAAGTCACGATCTATCCCAGGGAACCCCGTAAGCACATCGCCTGCACGATCGATGGATGGATTTGCTTCGAATTCCGGCAACGAAATGATGTTGAAGTCGTTATCGTCCAGATTGTTGTAACTTGCCCGGAACTTGACCGTTGACCCGTTGGTGAAGTCTTTGACCCATTTGGTTTCAAAATGTTCGCGGACGGATGACCGGGAATTTCTGCCCGCAAAGATTTCCACATCACGGCGAGAGAAGCTGAAATAGCCCGTCAGGCCCGGGAGAATCTCACCCGTGTCGACGCGTGCAAATCCGCGGAAGAAGTCGAAGGATCCATAGCCGCCTTCGGCCGCCACCGAAAATTCCGGATTCGGATCTTGCGTTTGAAAGTCGATGAAGCCGCCAAGAGCAAAGCGGGACGGCGCGCCGATCTCGCCGGTGCTTTGCGATACGCTGATCGCACCGATATTGCTCGATTCGACAAAACGGTTTGGCGGCGATCCCCCATTGAAGCGTGAGTCGCCACTTGGGATGCCGTCTATGGTCAAACCGATTTGTTCGTCGGTAAGGCCACGAAGTGTGAGTTCGAAAGAAAAGCTGCCGCCCCGCGAATCGCCGGTCTGTGTGCGAATGCCCGGAATGCGATTGAGGCTGGATGTGATCTCCGCGCCAAAGACCTGCCTTTGGATGTCTTCGGAATTCAATGTGAAATTGGCTTGGGTGGTGCCTTTACCCACGCGCTTGCTCAGCACGACGATGTTGTCGATCGTGCCGTCCGCTTGTTGAGGCGCGGTCGTGGATGATGGCTCGCCCGTGTCTTGCGCATACGCAAGAGGTGCTGCGGAAAAAACGAGGGCCACCCCGCCTAACAACACCGATCTTAGATTGCCGTACATAATAACCCCCATGTTCAGCGTTTTATGTGTGAAACGTTTCAGTATTTTTAAACTATTACATTTCCGCGACAAAAGGCAGTTGCTAGAAAATGAATCCATTAAACGATTAATTTTATAGTGGGGTGTTGCCTTTTTGCAGTGGCCGCTTCGCCGGAGTGATGCGGTGTTTTTCAGAACAAAAAGGCGGCTGGAACGCCCCGTCCCCCGAAGGGGGCGCTCCAGCCAAAGAGAGCCGGGTGGACAGGTTTCGGCTTTAGAGGACCAAGGAGGCTCTGACACCAAAGGTCCGGGGTTGTGTGAAGACTTGGCTTTCGAATCCGATCACAGACAAAACACTGGTGCCGCCAGTTTCGTTGGCAATATTCCGCGCCCACAGTCCGATGTCGAAACGGTCTGTACGAAGGCCGGCGCTGGCCGCTCCTTCCCAATATCCGTCCAGAAGGAACTGTGGATCCTCAATTGCCGTAAACCGTGCGTCGATTTCCCCTCGGTAGGCCCAATCCGTGTTCACGTAGAAATCACCGCCACCGACAAAATCGGTTGGATGCCGATACTCCGCGAAGAAAGCGCCGGTGATTTCCGGTGCGAAGGTAAAGCGCCTTCCGTCGAGGTCGACCGGATTTCCAGCGAGATCGCTGAAAAAGGTTGGGCCTTCAATCTCCGTGTCCGTGTAACCGAAATTGCCGCCTACAAACAAACGGTCGGTAACTTGATATTCCAATTCCAACTCAACGCCTTGGCCTGTGCCGCCATTGGCGTTAAAGAGCTGAGCTGTGAAACCGCCCATGCCTGTATCGACAAATCCATTCAGCTGTTGATCGTCGAAGTCGTAGCGGAAGAGAGTCAGGTTCGCCCGCATCTTGTTCGGGATAGGCTCCGACTTCACACCAATTTCGTAAGACAAGACGGTTTGTGGACGGGCGAAAGTGAATGCCGCGAACGGGCCGCCTGCTTCAAGCCGGGCGCCTTGATAGCCACGCGCGACGCGGCCGTACAGATTGACGTTATCCAGCAAGTTGAAGTTAAGGCTTACGTCCCAGGTGATTTCATCCGTATCAAAACTGTTCTCTTGGTCGACGTCCGCGCCGAACAAGGAAATCAGCCCGCGGCCTCCCGCTTGATAGAAGGGCGTATTGAAACTGGGAATGGATTGAAGGTTATCTGGGTTCGGCGTGAATTGACCGACAATCCGCGATGCCTCTGTGTCATCATTATTGTAGCGGACGCCGCCCAAGATGGTGAGGCGTTCCGTGATGTCGTATTCCAAATTGGCCCAGATCGACCAAGAGGTGAGATCTTGATTAACAAACTGGACGGCACCAAACCCAGGATCTCCCGGTTGCCCAAGGTCAAACGGCCCAGGAGGGGTTGGGATTTGAAAGGAATTGTTGGCCGTCGAATTGGCGTAGTCCAGATTTTCGCGGAAATAGTACCCGCCAAGCTGATAGCGGAAAGCCTGCGACTGGTCGCTCGCAAAACGCACTTCCTGCGTATACTGCATAAGGTTGTCGATATCATCCACATTGATGAGCGATGGCGACGCTGTTGCATCCACATCGCCGACCGAATGGGATTCGAGAATGTTGATGCTGGAGATAGAGGTGATCGCACCGAAACCGAAATCATATTCCATGCGAAGATTAACGCCGACAGAATCGATTTCCTGATTCGGAACATTGTCATTGTCCAACAGGATGTTCTCACGATCGAAGGCTTGCCGCCCAAATGTGGGATCGTCCGCGGTTGAATGGAATAAGGCCGCCGGCCCATCGAACGTGCGGGAATAAAATTGCAGCAGACCAGAAAACGCTGATGTAGGTGTCCAATTCAGCTGCGCGCGTGTGGCAACGTCCGTATACCCGCCCACTTCGTTTCCGGTGACCAGATTATTCACATAGTCGTTGCGTGATTGGTACAATACAGCCACACGGCCCGACAGTTTGCCATCGACAATCGGTCCGCCGACGGCCGCTTCCGCATTGATCGTGTTGAAGTTCCCATAGGCTAGGCTTGCCCGTCCGTCGAACTCGTCAGTGGGTTTTTTGGTGACGATGTGAACGGCCCCGGCAACTGCGTTTCGGCCAAAAATCGTCCCCTGCGGCCCCCGCAACACTTCGATGCGTTCCACGTCGAAGACCGGCAGACCCTTGAGAATTGGATTTCCCAAGACCACTTCGTCGAAATAGAGCTCTGCTGAAGACTGTGCGTTCAGAGCGAAATCGTCATTGCCCAAACCCCTCAAGTAGAAACGCGGATAGGCCCGGCCGAAAGTCGACTCCGCATTTAGGTTGGGCACGCGTGCGGTGAGCAGACGAATGTCGTCGCCAGAAACACTGAAGCGCTGGAAGCTTTCTTCCGAAACGGCGGACACTGAGATCGGAATCTCTTGAAGGTTCCGTTCCTGCTTAGTAGCCGTAACGATAATGTTGTCCAAGACAGGCTCTGCCTTAACCCCTGTCGCTGCAAAACCCGCGACGGCCAGCGCCAAAAAACTTGCTCCAGAAAGCATTGCTGATCGCTTCAGCATAATTCACTTCTCCACTTAAAGATCTTGAAATTAAACGTTTCATTTTCGAGATCTAATACCCCGCCAAAACTCTGTCTTCGCCAATTAAACTATCGGCGATTGTATGAAATTAAACGTTTCACTAATCAGAGTCAAATTCACGCAGGCCATTTTTGCCAATGCGCGTTTGGCGCCGATTAGAGTATGGGATTTATTGGCGCGCCAGGAGTAACTCCCGGGCAGCCTTCATACCAAGTTGCACAGCGTCCTCAGCGGGACAGGTGCCCGTGACAATCCGTGCCAGCACTTCGCCGGCCAATGTGTCACCGGCTCCGGTGGTGTTGTTGGTTTTCACGAACTCAGTAGATAGGACACGCTTGTCGGATGGGGTATCGATGAGGACACCGGCGCTTCCAAGTGTTTCGATGATGGTTTGATCTTCGCGCCTTGGCGCCATGAAGGATTCGGAGACGAAGTTTCGTTCGCTCCCATTGCAAAATATATAGTTTGCCCGGTCGGCGATTTTCCGCCGAAGGGACATGGGAAAAGCAAGGTTGTCGACTTTTGCGATCCACGCGACGAGGGCACTGTCTGAGCACTGATCAATAATGGCTTCGGTGGCATTGGCGGGGCCAACAGCGATACAAACCAATTCAGCTGCCGCGAGCGCCGCCGACTGTGCGCTAGAAAGTGTCTCGTTACCGGCGCCGCCGGAGTCGAGCAGGCACCCATAACTGCCGTCCGTGTTGTAGATCAGAATACAGCGGGGCGTCTGGGTTCGCGTTGATTGAGTGATTGCGTCGTGCCGGATACCGGCCGATCGGCAAGCCTCCAGGTAGAAAGAGCCATCCGCGTCGTCGCCAATCCAGGTGAGTGCGGAACAATCATGGCCGGCTGCCGCCAGCCGTTTGCTGGTGTAAAGAACTGCGCCGCCGGCACGCGGCCAAGCCCCAGAAGGGCCGATCGCGCCCATAACAGTTCCGGTCCCATGGAACTCATCTTCTAGCTGGACCACATAATCCAATGTCGCATAGCCAGACACCACGGCGCGCTTCATGACCAAATTCTTCCTCTCTCAAAGTCCGGGGGCCGTCCAAAGACAAGCTATGTGAAACGTTTCAGTTTTGCTAGGCCCAACAGTGAAGTTGGTGTTTTCGCGGCTGTTTGGCCGTTATGTAATGCTTTTGACAGTCTCGCGTTCGACCAGGCTCACATCAAAAATGACCCGGCGCGCGCCGTCGGCGATGCCTTCGATCCGCCGGATAAGGGCCTCTACCGCCTCGAAGGCCATTTCGTCCACCGGCATTTCTATGGTGGTCAGGGCGGGGTTCGTGTGGGCTGCCCAGGGGATATCGTCAAAACCGACGATGGAAAGGTCCTCCGGAATCCGGATGCCCTGCTTTCTGGCAAATCCCAAAATGCCGATCGCGATGAGATCGGAGCCGACAAAAATTGCCGATGCGCTTCCTTGGGCAATGGCCTTGGTCACCGCCGGCTCAAGTTCTGTGGAGAAAGCATTCGACACCCAAAATTTGAGCTTTCCGGTTTCCTTGATCAGGTCGGCGGCCCCATGACACCGCTCGCGCATGCTGCTCACATCCAGCGGTCCGGTGACAATGCCGATATTCTTGTGGCCATGCTGAAGAAGGTGCTGCGCGCCTTTCCGGCCCCCATCCGCATATTCCGCTTGAATACATTCGAAACCCGGCAAGGTCCGGTCGAGCACGATGATTGGGATGTCTGTTGTCGGAATGTTTGTGCCGCTTTCATCATCGATCGGGAACCAGACGATTCCATCGACGCCACGATCCACAAGGGCGCGGAACGCTTCCGCTTCTTGATCTCGGTCGCCTTCCGTATCGGCCAGGAACACATCAAAACCATTCTGCCGCGAACGCTGAATGACAGCTTGGGCCAAGCTTGGGAAAAACGGGTTTGTAAGATCAGGGACGATGAACCCGATGGCTCCGGTGCGTCCGGTGCGCGTCGCGCGCGCCGCCAGGTTCTGGCGATAGCCAAGTTTCTTGGCGGTCTCGAGAATATGAGTCCGCGTATCCTTCCCCAAGGAGCCCGTATTGTTGACTGCGTAGGACGCAGCCGCCAGCGACACGCCGGCCGCTTTCGCAAGATCTTTTAGGGTAGGGCGCTTTTTTGCGTTTTTTGCCATAAGGGGCGATCGTTTAATCTCTCTTGGCCAATTGTCAAACGATTACAGCGCCTGTATTTGATGAAAGAAGGTTAAAGGTTTAACTTCTAAAGGGTGAATAACGTGACCGGCAATGTCGCTGTCCTCGGCAGCATCAATATGGACATGATTTTTCACTGTGGCAGTTTTCCGGCCCCAGGTGAAACCCGCCTTGCGCAGTCCGTCTCTCAAATGGCCGGCGGTAAAGGGTTGAACCAGGCGGTGGCCGCCGCAAGGGCGGGCGCAGCCACTTCTCTGTCGGGCGCCGTTGGCGCCGATCCGCATGGGGATCAACTCATCGCCTTGTTGCAGAAAGAGGGGATCTCGACTGCCCGAATTCATCGAAGCGAAAAGGATCAAACCGGCCTTGCCCACATTGTCGTAGATGATCAGGCGGAAAACATGATCGTTGTGGCGAGTGGCGCCAATAGGGCAGACGGCGTCCTTCAATCGGCCTTCGTTGATGAATCAGATCACGTGGCACTGGCGCAGCTCGAAACGCCGGTTCGCACTGTGCATAGCTTTTTCTGTGACGCTCAGAAAAAACGTATACAGACAATGCTGAATGCCGCCCCCGCGATGGAAGAGGCGTCCGAATTACTCTTCCCGATTTCGGATATCATCGTCCTCAACGAGCATGAGCTTGCGGTTTTCTCTCATTGTTCTGTGACGCCGGAGGATAGAGACGGCATCGTCAAAGCGGCGCAGAAGCTTTGCCGGCGCGACGGTCAAAACGTTATTGTCACGCTGGGCGCTGATGGAATCGTTCTGGTTCGAGACGGTGCGGCAAATCACATTCCCGCGCCTCGTGTCACCGCCATCGATACCACGGGGGCAGGCGATTGCTTTTGCGGATATGTGGCGGCCGGGCTGGCAACTGGTCTTTCCCTTGAGGATGCCACGGCACGGGCCGCGCGCGCATCGGCCATCGCCGTGACACGGGATGGGGCCGCTGCCTCCATACCGATGTTTGCGGAAACGGAAAGCGCTGAGTTTCCCCGTTAAGAAACGCGGAAGGCCCCGGAAATTTGGCAAGGCCCAATCAATTGCTTGCATTACCCCCTGAAATCGAAATATTAAACGTTTAAGCTTATTTTTGCTGAACAAAACCAACAACGGTAACATTCGCCGGTACCACTGCCGGTTTTGGGGGAAAAGGACGCATCGTGCCAGCAGGAGACATTTTGAGAGCCCTTCTCGGGATCTGCGTCTTTATCGGCCTGGCATGGCTCATCTCCGAAAGGCGCGGAGAAGTCTCCATAAAACAAATCCTCGGCGGCCTGGCCATGCAGGTAATGATGGCCATTGTGCTGACGCGGGTCCCTGGCGTGGTGGCGGGCCTGGGTGTGCTTGCCTATGGCGTTGACGGTCTGCAAAAATCCGCAGAGTCAGGCGCCATGTTCGTATTCGGTTATCTCGGGGGCGGGCCCCAGCCCTTTGTCAAAACCACACCGGAAGCGTCCACATTTATTTTTAGCTTACAAGTGATCCCCGCCGTCTTGTTGGTAAGCGCGCTTGCGGCCCTGCTTTGGCACTGGGGTGTCTTGCGCTGGATAGTGCGCGGATCCGCCTGGCTTTTCGGAAGGCTTTTCGGCGTTAGTGGGCCGGTAGGCGTTTCCACATCAGCCTGCATTTTCCTGGGCATGATCGAAGCACCGCTGTTGGTACGGCCATTGCTGCCCAAGATGTCTCGCGGCGAATTCTTCATCATCATGGTAGATGGCCTGTCGGTGATTGCCGGGTCGACCATGATCCTCTTGAGTGTCATGTTGATCGACCGCATGCCGGACATTTTCACCCACTTGCTGACAGCGTCGCTCATCAGCACACCAATGGCCATCACTCTTGCACGGGTGATCGTCCCAAGTCCGGTCGTCCGCGGCACCGAAAAAATTCCGCTTGAGAGCACGTATCAGAGCAGCCTTGATGCCATGACCCACGGCACGATCAATGCTGTGAAGATTGCAGCCTATGTCATCGCGCTCCTCATCGTCTTTGTGGGAACGATTAATTTGGTCAATGGATTGTTGAGCCTCCTGCCGCATTCGGGCGATCCGGTGACGCTCAGCTCTATTTTCGGGGCGCTGTTTGCTCCCTTTGCCTGGTTGATGGGCGTCTCTTATGGAGATTTGCAAGAAGTCGGCAGCCTTTTGGGTACGAAAGTGGCTGTGAACGAAGTTGTGGCCTACGGCCAGCTGGGTGCACTTCCGCCTGACGCGCTCTCTGAAAAGTCGACACTGATTGCTACCTATGCCCTGTGTAGCTTCGGCAATTTCGGCAGTGTAGCCATTCTCATCGGCACCCTGTCGGCCATGGCCCCTGAAAAACGAGATGAAATTGTGCAGCTTGGCTTCAAGGCCCTGGTGGCGGCGTTCCTGACCACGTGTATGACGGGCACCATCATTGGCCTACTGAGTTATTTTCCTTAAGGGGGCTGAATGCCGCAAAAACCTGCTTTTGTATCTTTCACCGGCGCTGATAGCTTAGACGGTCTTGAAGACATGCGCCGCCTGTCCCGCCATTACCCGCTGGAATGGGGCTTGCTGCTCGACGCTGAAAAAGCCGGGTCACCGCTTTTTCCGGCTGCGGAGGTTTTGGATGCTTTCCTGACCACGCCCGGACTTCGTTATGCCGCTCATGTATGTGGGGAACAGGCAAAGCTCATTGCGAACCAGCCGCACAAGGCCACCATTGATCTCGCGGGATTTCAACGGCTGCAAGTCAATCACGGTTTCTCCGGCAGTTCTGAGCGGCAGGTGGAGAATTGTGTTCGCTTTGGCCGAATGCGGGGTGTCAGGACCATGCTCCAAACGATTGGGGGGTTCCCACCGGACGCGCGCCTTGACTGGCTATTCGATACATCTTTCGGGACCGGTAAAGCGCCTGACGCCTGGCCTGCTTTTAGCAGCAATGGTCCGTTCTGTGGTTATTCAGGTGGGATCAATCCGGACAATGTGGAAGCAGTGCTCCATTCGATTAACGCGCCCACAGGGGGGCAGTACTGGATCGATATGGAGTCCGGCATTCGAACAAAAGGAAAGTTTGATCTGGCTAAATGTGAATTGATCTGCAAAGCCGTTTTCGGATAGGCCAAATACTTATGAACGTATCCGAAGACGACAAAAAGATTGTCATTGTAGACACAGATCCCGGCATAGATGACGCCATGGCGCTGTTCCTTCTAAAACAGGCCAAGGAGTTAGAGATCAAAGCGATCACGACGGTATTCGGAAACGGACCTGTGGAGACCACGACACGCAATGCGGCTTACATCGTGGATCGTTTCGGCTTTCGCATGCCGGTGGTGCAAGGGGCCGCAGGACCTCTTCGTGGCGCGCGTTTCGTGCCTGACCTGTTGGTCCACGGGCAAGACGGATTTGGTGGGACGAATGTTTCCATCGAACACCCACTACCGCAGAGTGGGCAAGATGCGGCCAGCTTCATCGCAGAGATGGTTCGGCGTTACCCAAAAAGAGTATCGGTCCTTGCTTTAGCACCGCTGACAAACTTGGCACTGGCCCTGGAGCGTGATCCGGAGATCGCAGGGCTGGTTGATGAAATTGTGTTGATGGGCGGTGCGTTTGCCTGCGGCGGCAATATTACTCCGTATGCGGAGGCAAATATCTACTATGACCCGCATGCGGCAGCGCATGTCTTTGGTGCGGCTTGGCCAATAACAGCCGTGGGCCTTGATGTTACGCGCCGGTGCATTCTGTCTACAGCGGATGCACAGGCCTTGGCCTCCAGCGGCGGCGATGCGGGCGCATTTCTTTGGTCTATTTCCCGGGATTATGAACGTATCTACCGGCAGCTTGACGGGGTCAGCGGCTGTTGCATTCATGATGTGACCGCAGCGGCCTATCTCATCGACCCGTCCTTGTTCCAAACCAAAACCGGACAAATTTCTGTTCAAACGGAAGGCTCCGAACTGGGAAAGACGGATTTCGAGCCGGATAGCGACGAGCTGAAGTCGCGCCACAAAATATGTGTCGACCTTAATGTTGAGCGCGTCGTTTCAGCGTACATTTCAGCTGTGGAGCAGGCCCAAACGACGTCCCAGGCCGCGCGATCGCGGAAGAAGGCCGTAAAAGGCTAGAATTGCCCATTGCAAGTTGCTGTTCGCGGTAAATCTGACGACGGCAGGCTCAATCGGACAAAATAGCTTTGGCCATCGTCCAAGCTTCAATCTAAAATGGGCTCAAAGCCACCTTCTCACAAAGCAATCCGGACATAATTGAATGCACGAAAATAACTCTGATCACGAGGACGTCGATGTGGCGATAGAAGGTGCAATTATCCGTGTACGATTGAATCGCCCCAAATTGCGCAACGCCTTAAACGAGAACATTCGGGCTGCGATCGCATCGATTTTGAACGAACTAATGGACCGTCCGGATATCCGGCTACTGGTGTTAAGTGGCGAAGGGCCTTCTTTTTGTGCTGGAGCGGACGTTGAAACCACGTCATACCCGCCTGTGGAAGGCGACTGGTCCACACGCCGTAACCGCACAGCAACGTGGCAGCGGGTGTTGGAGCAGTTGGATCGAATTCCTCAGGTGACAATCGCCAGCATGCAGGGGCATGCGATCGGTGGCGGCGCGCTGCTGGCCACGGCTTGCGATTTCCGAGTCATAACGGACGATTTGGTCTTTCGTATCCCGGAACTCGCTTTAGGCATTCCCAATGTTTGGAATGGAACGCCGCTGCTCGCGCGGGAGGTAGGATTGCCGACAGCCCGTGATTGGGTCATGACCGCGCGCAAAGTGATGGCCGAAGAGTTGGTGCAGCGTGGCTGGGCGCAGCGGTGCGTGCCTAAGGATCAACTCCACGCCGCCACTGAAACTCTGATCCAAGAGCTATTGGACATTCCGGCAGCACCTTTGGCGATGACGCGCAGCATGACGTCGGCCATCGGACGCGCCTATTCAGGTATGCAATTGGGATGGTCGGATGCCGACCTCCAGCAATGGTCCTTTACGGAGGAGGAATACAAACAGACCGTGCGGGATTATGTGAAGGCGCTGCGGTCGAAAAAGTCGTAGACCGGCGTCCGGCTGATCTGTCGTTCAAGAACACTTAACGCGGGTTTGCTCTTGTATTTAGTCCGGAAAAGCGCGCTGGCGGAGACAGAGAGTGACAGCGTAGAGCATCTTTGCTACAGCAACTTCTGGCGGTCCTGCTCGCAGGATCATAAGGAAGTTGGTGAGAAACCAACACTGTACCCGCAACTGTAATTGGTGAGCTGGCAAGCATCCACTGGATAAGTCCGGGAAGGAGATTGCCTAAAAGCGTAGACCCATAAGTCAGGAGACTTGCCGCCAACGTCGTCCGCACGCGCAACCGGGATAGTTGCACGGCCGGAATACCGTTGAGACGACTAACGATGTCTGTCCGGATTATCGAATTTACCGGGCAAAAATGGGAGTTTGTCTCAATGCGAAGCGCTGGTTTTTTTGGCCTCATTGTTGCGATATTCGCGGTTCTGCTTCTGGGAATGAGCAGTGCCTTCGCGAAAGGCTGTTCGGAGTTGTTTCGGAGAGAAATTCAGCGACGATCGCTGCCGCGGCCGAGCGGTTCAAAGAAAGCTATCCGGCAAACCTCATGCCGCCTGTTCGATTTGCAGAGTCAATTGGCCCATCGGAGGCGCCCTCATGAACCAAGGGATCGAAGGTTTGGAAGCTGTTGGACAGGTTTTTCGTGATCCCGAGTCCGGCAAACTCTTCATTATCAAGTAGGCGCAGTTTTCATATGAGGTAAACAGCTCCGGTATCAATCTCAAGACAAAGCGGCTGAACATATTGTCCGGATACAAACATATATGACCAAAAACGAAAGTTCGCTGGACGCCATCATCCACGCGGCAATCGATAACAAAACCAAGCCTTTGGGGTCGTTGGGACGCCTGGAGGAACTGGCGGCACAGATCGCTCGCGTGCAGGGAACTCTGGAGCCCCAAGCGGATACGTGTCTGATGACCCTCTTCGCAGGCGATCATGGCATGGCTTCTGCGGGCGTATCTGCCTATCCCCAAGCGGTCACCCGCCAGATGGTACTGAATTTTCTAGAGGGTGGCGCGGCTGCAACCGTTATGGCGCGGGCTCTAGGCGTGGATATTCAAATCGTGGACTGTGGCGTCTGTGGTGATCCCATTCGTCACGAAAACCTCTTGGACCGTAGAATTGGTAACGGTACGGAAAATGCCATCGAAAGCCCGGCCATGTCATCGGCGCAGTATTCCGCTGCGCTTGAGTCTGGCAACGCGCTCGGTCGCGCTGCCGAAGCACCCGTGGTTTGCTTCGGAGAGATGGGGATTGGCAATACTTCCTCAGCAAGCTTGCTCTCGGCCAAAATCACTGGAGTGCCACTTCGAGATCTTGTCGGCCGGGGCACGGGCCTTAGTGATGATGGGCTGGAGCGTAAGCAATCCTTACTGCAACGCGCTGCGGCACGCGCACCCGGCCTTCTAGACGCCGAACGGGCCTTGGCCGAATATGGAGGGTTCGAAATCGTAATGATGACAGGAGCCATGGTCGGGGCTGCGAACCAGAAAAAGATTGTCATCGTTGATGGCTTTATTGCCGGCGCCGCAGCTATGTGCGCAAGTAAGCTATCGCCGGGCTGCGAAACCTCATTTGTTTACAGTCACCGCTCGGCCGAACCAGGTCACACACATTTGCTCAATGCACTTGAGGTGGAACCGTTATTCGATCTAGGCCTCAGACTGGGTGAGGGTACTGGAGCTCTTCTCGCTTGGCCGCTTGTGAAAGCCGCTGCTGCAATGTTGCGCGAGATGGCAAGTTTCGACAGCGCAGGCGTCAGCAGATCCACATGAAGAACGAATTGGCGTCATTCCTGCTGGCAGTGCAGTTTCTAACGCGCCTGCCGGTCCCCACAGACAAAATTTTTACGCCGCAACGCCTCACATCGTCCGTCAAATATTATCCCTTAGTCGGCATCGTGATTGGCACTCTATCTGCGGCTGTCTATTGGGCGGCAACCGCGATCTTTGCTGAACCGATCGCTGTCCTGTTCGCAATCGCGTCTGGCCTTCTCTTTACTGGGGCATTTCATGAAGACGGCCTCGCCGATACATTTGACGGCATCGGCGGCGGCCAATCACGCGAGCAGTCTCTTGAAATCATGAAAGACTCCCGCCTGGGCACCTATGGCACGACCGCGCTTGTCCTGGCCTTGGCAGTCAAAGCTGCGGCCCTGATCACACTGCCAAGCACCATGGTGGGCATGGCCTTGATCTGCGGACATGGGCTGTCTCGGCTATCCAGCATACTGGTTATATCCAGCAGTCAGTATGTTCGGGAGGAGGGCACCGCAAAGCCCGTCGCCGAGGGCATATCGCGAATTGGATTAATCACCGCATCCATAACGGGCGGCGCGATCCTGTTTTTGTGGGCATTTATATTTCCGATAGCCTTCGTGATTTGGGGAATTGCGGGATTAATTCTGGGTCATGGACTTATGCGCCTATTCTACGAGCGGAAACTTCGGGGCTATACCGGCGATACGCTCGGCGCGGTGCAGCAAGCAAGCGAAATCGGATTCTATCTGGGGCTCGCCGCATGGATTTGATCTTTGTGCGTCACACGACGCCCCGTATTGAGCCAGGCATCTGTTATGGCCAAACGGATCTGGACTTGGCAGATAGTTTTGCGGAGGAAGCAAAGGCCGTCGCTGATGCCATACCCATGATTGACCAAATACTCTCGAGCCCTCTAAAACGTTGCCAAAGACTGGCTGAGTATTTGTCGCAAACGATCAGTAAGCCGATTAAATACGAGACTCGTCTCGCGGAAATGAACTTCGGGTCCTGGGAAGGGCGCCCTTGGTCTGACATCTCGCGCACGCAGCTCGATGATTGGGCAAATGATTTTCTTCACGCCAGCCCTCATGGGGGCGAAAGCGTGGCAGCATTGCGGGCGCGTGTAGCCGAACTTATCTCCGAGCTTAAAACCCGCCACGATAGAGTGTTGCTCGTTACGCATGCCGGTGTGATCAAAGCGGCCTTCGCCACCGGGGATGAGGTGACAGATTTCCAAACAGCGGTAGAATTCGGCGGCCATATCACACTGTCACTGGACAAAGGAGAGGTGGGATGAACGACGCAAAGACGCACAAAGCAAAGATGCAAAAGCTGCAGGCTGAACACCGGGAAAAAACGGCGAAAGCTGTTGATCCTGGCCGCGGGCTTGTCTTGGTTCACACAGGTGATGGAAAAGGCAAATCAAGTTCCGCCTTTGGCGTTGTCATACGCGCACTTGGGTGGGGCCACAAGGTGGCGGTCGTACAGTTCATAAAAGGCACGTGGATCACAGGTGAACGGCAGTTCTTCGACAAACTCGACGCGCCGATCGATTGGCACACGATGGGGGAAGGATTTACCTGGGACACTCAAGATAAAGAACGCGACATTGCCGCCGCCGAGGCCGCCTTTGAACGTGCGCGCCAAATGATGGAGAGTGGTGACTACGACCTAGTGGTTTTGGACGAAATCAATATCGCCATGCGTTACGATTATCTCTCAACGGAAGATGTGTTATCAGGCTTGAAGGCGCGCTCGGATCGCACCAGTGTTATTCTTACCGGCCGTGACGCAAAACCTGAACTCTGCGCGTTTGCCGATCTGGTAAGTGAGATTAGTGAAGTGAAACACCCGTACAAGAGTGGAATCAAGGCGCAACGGGGATTGGATTTTTGACCGACGACCCGCCATTTGCAGATCGTTCATTCGAAGTCCTTTCAGAACTTCTCGCGTGGAGGCGGGATGTGCGACGGTTTCTGACCGATCCTATTCCTGAAGACTTATTGAATGAGATATTTGAAGTGGTTCAGCTGACCCCTTCGGTCGGCAATAGCCAGCCTTGGCGATGGGTGCGGATCGATAGCGACGCCCGGCGCCGGCAAATACAGGACCATTTCGAAAGCACAAACAAACAGGCCAGCCGTGCTGTCTCTGATGATCGAAGAGCCCTTTACAACTCGCTCAAGCTTGCAGGGCTGCGTGAGGCTCCCATTCAATTGGCTGTTTTCTGTGACAACGCTACAAAGCAAGGGGGCGGTCTGGGCCGGCAAACGATGCCGGAAACTTTAGAATATTCTGTCGCGTGCGCCATCATGGCCTTCTGGTTGGCCGCCCGTGCAAAAGGCCTGGGGGTGGGCTGGGTGTCCATCTTGGAAGCAGAAACAGTCTCGACTTTGCTGGATGTCCCCGCAGAATGGTCCCTTATTGCCTATCTCTGCGTGGGCTATCCTCAGGAAAATCATCTCGACCCTGAATTAGAGCGGCATGGCTGGCAGACCCGAACAAATGCCGGCCGGCAGATTGTGGTTCGTTAGCCACTCTGCCGCGCATATCCCTCCAAGTTTTACCGTTGCATTGACTCCGGTCGGTCGCCGCTGCATAACGCTACCCAGATGGTGCTCTGAGAATAACAGAGCCAATGGGGAAGCCGGTGTGATTCCGGCGCTGTACCCGCAACTGTGAACCAGAAGCTGATGGCTAAGACGCCACTGGAGCGAACTGCTCTGGGAAGGCGGTCATCAGCAATGATCGGTGAGCCAGGAGACCCGCCATCGCGTCGTTCGTCCGGAGACCGGGAAAAGTTTCAGCGGGCGGGAAAGATATCCCAGCGCTCTTAAGCGCCCTTTCCTTCGAAACGACAATGAGTCATGGCCTGGCCGCCCGCGTGGGTTTTGCCCCGCAAGGCCTATTGTCGTCACGAATTGCACCTTTGAAGCGGGCGGGAAGGTGCGGGGAAACCCATGTTCAAAAAATACTCTCTACCAGGAATCATCGCCACTTCTACTTTCGCCCTATCCACCCAAATTACTGCGGCACAAACAACAGATACCGCTCAGATCGATACGTCATCGCGCGATACTATCATCGTCACCGGCACGAGAATCGAAACACCCATTGACCAAGTGGGGCGATCTGTTTCGGTGCTCACCTCGGACACCATTGAGATCAGGCAACAGCGTTTTGTGTTCGACGCCTTGAACGCCGTCCCCGGTGTGCAGATTATCCGATCCGGCAGCTTTGGAGCCCTATCCACCGTATCGTTGCGGGGCCTCCCCAGCGACCAAACGCTTGTGGTGCAAGATGGTGTTGTCCTCAACGACCCAGCGTCATTCGGCAACGGGTTTAACTTCGCCAATTTCGACACGGCCGACATTGAACGCATCGAAATCCTCCGTGGGGCCCAGTCCACACTTTATGGCTCAGATGCGATCGGTGGTGTCGTCAACATCGTTACAAAGGATGGCAGCGAAGGCTTCGGCGGTAATGGCTTTATCGAAGGGGGCTCGTTCCGTACTTTCCGGGGGGCGGCAAGCGTTTATGGCGGAAACGATCTCGCATCGGGCCGGCTCACGGTTAGTGGAATCACCACACGAGGCTTTTCGTCCGCAGACGAAGCAAATGGCAATACGGAAGATGACGGCTTCGATAATCTAACCATCTCGACAAAGGGGCGTTTTCAACCAACCGAGAACCTTATCCTCAGTGCCGTGGTCCGATACCAAGACAGCGAGAATGAGTTTGACAGCTTCAGCGGAGGTCCCATCGACGGCGATGAAATCGGCGAGACAGAAACCCTCTCTGTCGCCGGTTTTGCCACCCATACTCTGTTTGATGGCCGATTGGAAAATAAGTTTTCAATCACCTACCTGCTGAACGATCGGCTCAACCTGACCGATAGCGTTCCTTCATTTGACGCGAAAGGCACAAGAATAGCCTACGAATATCAGGGCACGGTCCAATTGGCGGACTGGGGCAGCCTGGTTGCCGGTGCAGAATATGAAGAGCAGGAATCACAAGTTGAGGTAGGTTTTGGCGGCAATCAAGAAATTGAGACGACCAGTGGGTTTGGCCTTATTCAGCTCACGCCTCTGCCTTATGTGACCTTGAACGCCGGGGTGCGCCATGATGCAAGTCCTGATTCCAGCAACGAGACAACGTTCAGCGTGTCAGGGGTGGTTGAAGTGCCACAGACCGGAACGCTGTTACGCGGCAGCTACGCCGAAGGCTTCCGTGCACCAACGGCAGGCGAACTCGGATTTAATCCTGACCTGTTTGCGGAATTTAGCACCGGCTGGGATGTGGGGCTGGAACAGCCTTTACTTGATGGCACCGTCAGTGTCTCAGTAACGTATTTCGACCAAGAAATAGACGACCTTATTGCGTTTGATCTTGGAGCGTTCACCTTTGTAAACATTCAGGAGTTTTCGAGCGAGGGCGTGGAAGTAGCGTTAGACGCCAGGGTCACAGATTGGCTGACTGTTAACGCGGCCTATACCTATATAGATGCAATCAATCTTTCCACTGAAATTGCTGCGGGCAATCAACCTGACCATCGTTTCAACGTTGAAGTGGCCGCGCAACCAACAGAACGCCTCTCGCTTTCCCTGGGCATCAACTATAATGGCGAGGAGCAAGACGGGGCGGTAACGTTAGACAACTTCGTTGTTGTCAATTTGCGCGGAGCATATGCATTGACCGATAATCTCGACCTATTTGCGAGGGTAGAGAACCTGACCGATGCTGACTATCAAGATAATGCTGGTTTCGGCACGGCTCCCATCTCAGCCTTCGGTGGTGTTCGAACGAGATTCTAATGAACACAAGGAGTGGCGCAAAGATTGTTCAAATAACAAGCCTAGTGTTGCTGATTTTTGCGCTCGCCGCTTGCGGCGAGCGCACACCGGATGCGCTTCAACAAACAAGTGAGCGGCCGCAACGTATTGTCAGCTTGGACTACTGTGCCGACCAGTATGTTCTGAAACTTGTGGACCGAGAGCGCATTCTCGCCGTTTCACCCGATGCGACAAAGCATTTCTCGTATATGCGAGAAACGGCTGTAGGCTTGCCCACAGTCCGCCCCATCGCTGAAGATGTCCTGATTCTGAAGCCAGATCTCGTTGTGCGATCCTATGGCGGTGGTGCGAATGCAACCGCTTTCTTTGAACGAGCTGGCATTCCGGTTTTGAATGTGGGCTGGGCAACAAACATAGATGGCGCCGAAATCCACTCTATCCCCGGGGTGCTCGCGCATATGGCTGAGGGGCTTGGATCGCCGGAACGCGGCAAAGAAGTCACTGCCGAGTTTAAGCAAAGGTTGGCTGCCATTCGTGGACGGACAAACCAGACGACTCTCTATATGACACCTGCAGGCGTCACAACCGGTCCGGGCTCCTTGGTCCACGAAATGCTCGTAGCGGCGGGACTCGTCAATTTTCAGAAAAAACCGGGTTGGCAATCACTGCCTTTAGAACACCTTGCTTACGAACAGCCGGATATCATCGCAGCAGCATTCTTTGAGACTCTCACAAATCACCCCAAAGGTTGGAGCGCCTCACGCCACCCTGTCGCCCGCGCCCAACTCGACGACCGGCAGGTGGTGCCGCTGCAGGGGGCCTGGACGGCCTGCGGCGGATGGTTTCTGATGGATGCAGTCGAAGCTCTTGCTGCAGGGCCGAAGCCATGACAGCTCGCGCGCTTTTAACACCAGGGCTCATCCTGGCAAGTATGCTGGCCATTGTCGTGGCCTGCTTACTTGGCTCCACACCGTTACCAATCGATCGGGTCCTTGGGGGATTGTTAGGACTGGCCGATGCGGGCGACACCTTAGTTATTTGGTCCATTCGTCTACCCCGCGCCCTCGCTGCCTTTCTTGCCGGAGCCGCCCTCGGTCTCAGCGGCGCGGCGCTGCAAGGATTGCTACGCAATCCCCTTGCAGAACCTGGCGTCCTTGGCGTTTCCGCATCGGCTACACTGACGGCGACGTTTGCACTTTATTATGGACTTGTCGGCTTAAGCCCATGGGCATTGCCTATCTCAGCGATCATCGGTGCGCTTGCCGCCACAGCTTTGATCGCCGTTGCGGCTATCTATACGCGGTCTGTTGTCACCCTCATCCTCATGGGCGTTGGTTTATCTAGTTTTTCCGGGGCGGCGATGAGTTTGTTGATGAACCTCGCGCCTAATCCATTCTCGCTATCAGATATGATCAATTGGATGCTTGGATCTGTCGCCAATCGCAGTTTTGACGATATTTTTCTAGCGATCCCATTTCTCGTGGTGGGCGCCGCCATCTTAATCTTAACCAAACGCGGCCTTTCCGCCCTGACGCTTGGTGAAGAAGCGGCGAGCGGGATCGGCGTAAACCTCCGGCATCAGCGCATCTTTGTCGTTCTAGGGGCTGGATTACTGACAGGGGCATCGGTCGCTATCGCCGGCGCGATTGGCTTTGTTGGGATTGTTGCGCCACATATTATCAGACCGTTTGTAGACTACGATCCCGCACGCTCGCTTGTTCCATCGGCATTGCTCGCCGGTCTTGTTCTCGTTGTGGCGGATATCGGTATACGGATCATCCCTACCACAAACGAACTCAAGCTGGGGGTTGTCGCAGCATTAATTGGCGCACCGGCATTTGTATGGATCGCTATGCAAAGGCGGGCAAGCTATGAGTGAGCTTATTGTACGTAACCTTACCGTGATAGCCGGCGGATCGACGCTGGTGAATGATGTAAGTTTCACACTAAAGCCGGGACAATTGACCGCCCTTGTGGGCCCCAATGGCTCTGGCAAGACAAGTCTCCTTCGCACCAGCCTGGGCATAGAACAACCTGCTTCCGGCACTTCGCTGCTCGACGGCACAGATATGGGCGGAATAACGCCGATCTTGAGAGCGCAGCGCATTGCTTACCTACCGCAGACCCGCCCACTTGCCTGGCCGAACAAGGTACGGGATGTGGTGGCCCTTGGTCGGTATAGCCATGGTGCAACGCTGGGACGTCTCAAAGGCAACGATCTTCGAGCCGTAACAGATGCCCTCAAGGCATGTGATCTCGAACACCTCGCCGACCGGCGGACTGACACTTTATCTGGCGGCGAAACAGCCCGTGTTCATTTTGCACGAGCATTTGCAGCCGAGGCACCACTGCTCATTGCTGACGAACCCATCGCCGCACTGGACCCGCGCCATCAGTTTCGGATTTTGGACCTCATCAGATCATTCGTTGACAACGGTGGTGGCGCTCTGGTCGTTTTACATGACATTGAGTTGGCGGCACGATACGCTTCAGACATGATCTGGATGAAAGAGGGACGGATCGTTGCAACAGGAACGCCGGCAGATACGCTGACGTCCGACCTGCTGGAATCCATTTATCAAGTCCGCGCTCAAGTAGACGGCTTTCGCATACAGATGGAGCAAGCGCTTTGACGGCCAAGGCCCTTATGTTCCAGGGCACTGGATCGGATGTGGGAAAATCACTTCTGACAGCCGCTTTTTGTAGGATCGCCAAGCGCCGGGGTATTTCCGTCGCCCCCTTTAAACCGCAAAACATGTCCAACAATGCCGCGGCATGCGCCAATGGTGGGGAGATCGGCCGCGCCCAAGCCTTGCAAGCCCTCGCGTGTGGTGTTGATCCGCATACAGACATGAATCCTGTGCTTCTGAAACCGCAAACGGATACGACCGCGCAAGTGGTCGTCCACGGAAAAGCCACCACCACGGAAGAAGCCTCAACCTATATGAGTCGAAGAGATAACCTCATGGGTGCGGTCATGGAGAGTTTTACCCGGCTCAGCAATGCATATGATCTTGTCCTCGTGGAAGGTGCTGGAAGCCCGTCGGAAATTAATCTACGCGCTCGCGACATTGCCAATATGGGATTTGCGCAGCGTGCCGGTGTCCCCGTCTGCCTGATCGGCGACATTGACAAAGGTGGCGTCATTGCCAGCGTCGTCGGCACGCAAAAGGTCATCGACCCAGCGGATGCCAACATGATCCGCGGGTTTATCATCAACAAGTTTAGGGGAGATCCTCGCCTTTTCGATGCGGGCGTCGCGGAGATTGAACATCGGACCGGCTGGCCCTGTTTCGGCGTCGTTCCTTGGCTATCTGCGTCCGCACGCCTGCCGGCGGAAGACGCGGTCGTACTGGAAACACCGTCATCCAATCATGCCCCTGGCACCAAGATCGCGGCACCTATGTTGTCGCGAATTGCCAATTTTGATGATGCGGATCCACTCAAACTCGCACCTGGTATCTCATTTTCCTGGATACCGCCGGGACGTCCGATCCCGCGTGATACCGATATCATCATCCTGTTCGGCACCAAATCCACCCTTGGCGACTTGCGTTTCCTGCGAGATCAAGGCTGGCACCATGATATTCTGGCTCACAGACGCGCAGGTGGCCGTCTTCTCGGAATTTGTGGCGGCTATCAGATGATGGGCACACGGATTTTAGATCCAAATGGCGTGGATGGGGCCCCGGGAGAAGCGGACGGGCTGGGCCTTCTTGATGTGGAAACGGTTATGCAACCGAACAAGCGTGTCAATCCAGTGAGCGGGAAGTGTGCAATCACCGGAATGGGGATTGATGGATATGAAATCCATACAGGACAAACGACAGGCCCTGATACACAGCATCCCTTCGCTTTCATCGGCGACATGCCGGACGGGGCGTGCAGCAATGACGGCAAAGTGGAAGGCACTTATCTACATGGGATTTTCGCAAACGATGCATTCCGGCAGCGCTGGCTTGAACGCACAGGTGTTACTTCCGAGCACATGTTCAACTATGGAACAGAGGTGGAAACGGCCTTAGACGCGATTGCAGATGGCGTTGAAGCAAGTGTCGACATCGATGCTCTTCTCAAAGCTGCAGGTCTACCGGCTTCTCCCGCACTGGCAGGATGACTGCCCCCTCTATCATCCTGTTGGCCTGGGTTATCGAAATCCTGTTTGGATGGCCCGATAGAGTCTATGCCCGCATTCGGCATCCTGTTGTCTGGCTGGGCAGTCTGATAAATTTTCTGGAAAGAAACGCGAACCACTCACACCTTCCGCATGCTGTGCGGTATAGCTTGGGCGGTGCCACATCGATTGTGGTTGTGACCGTGTTCACTGGTCTTGCGTGGGCCATTTCTCATGGTCTGCCCAATATCTGGTGGGGTTATGTGCTGGAGGCTGTGATCGCGTCCAGCCTTATCGCATCCCGCAGTCTTTACGATCATGTTGCTGCGGTGGCACGGCCACTGATGAATGGAGAAACCGAGCGTGCACGAACCGCAGTTTCCCAAATAGTTGGACGCGATCCCACATCGCTTGATGATGGCGGCATGTCCCGGGCAAGCCTCGAAAGCCTTGCTGAGAATGCATCGGACGGTGTGATTGCCCCCGTTTTTTGGGGCGCTCTTTTTGGGTTGCCGGGTATTGCCGGATACAAAGCGATCAACACGTTGGATTCAATGATCGGACATAATAATGAGAAGTATGCCGCTTTCGGTGGATTTGCAGCAAGGCTGGATGACGTGGCCAATTGGGTTCCCGCGCGCCTCTCAGGGTTCTTGATCGCTGCTGCAAGTGTTCAGATGCGCGCGTTCCGCATCATGTTCCAGGATGCCCGAGCGCACCGTTCTCCGAATGCCGGTTGGCCAGAATCGGCGATGGCGGGCGCATTGGGCGTGCGCCTGTCGGGCCCGCGATCTTATGGTCCCCACACAAACAAAGAACCTTGGCTCAACGCAGAAGCTCGCGATCCTGACGCAGCAGACATTTGGAAGGGACTTCGGCTTTACCAACGCGCCTTAGGGCTTTGCGCGCTAATACTTGGGGTCATAATTCTCTTTTCAGAGGTGTCATGACACACGATCTCATTCATGGCGGATCAGTTGACGTCATGCGCGGCATGTTTCCCAATGCGCCAGAACCATGGATCGATTTGTCAACTGGCGTTAACCCGTGGCCTTATCCGCACACAGAGCTTAGCCACCTAAGTTTACATCACCTTCCAACGGAGACGGCGTATAGAGACTGCCAGCGCAGTCTTGCTACAGCGATCGGTGCACCTGAAGAGTCGGTACTTTTGGCGCCGGGCAGCGAGCTCGTAATCCGCCTTCTCCCGACCGTCATGTCTCCCCGCTCTGTTGCAATACTGTCCCCAACCTACGGGGATCATTCAGTGGTTTGGAGCGGCGCGGGTTGCCGCGTCGTCACGACGGAAGATCCGCTGTCTTACGCGGATCAGGTCGATGCGGTTGTCCTTTGTAATCCCAATAATCCGGATGGGCGCGTCTTCAGCCGGCACGATCTCGACAAGGTGCGGCGCGTTTTGGCCGCCAGAGACGGATGGCTGATTGTTGACGAAGCGTATGCAGACCTGACGCCTGAGGTCAGTCTTGCAGATGATGGCGGCACCGACGGATTGATTGTTCTGCGATCAACTGGAAAATTTTTCGGCCTGGCTGGCTTACGGCTGGGCGCCCTCATCGCCCCTCCCGGCCTGCGCAAATGGATGTCCGACCGATTGGGTGTCTGGCCGATATCCGGGGGCGCATTAGAGATCGGTGATCGAGCCTATCGCGACCTATCGTGGCAAGCCGAGACACGCAGAAATCTCGCGCAAGCTCGACAACGACTAGATCACACACTGTCTCAGGCTGGGTTGAATGCTGTGGGGGGAACGGATCTCTTCGCCTATGTGGAAACGGCAAAGGCGCATGATCTTTGGCGGCATCTTGGTGAAGCCGGGATATATGTACGGCGCTTTTCACACACCGACAGACATTTGCGTATCGGTCTACCGCCTGATTGCGCCGCCGAAGACAGGCTTCTCGCCAGTCTTACCCTTTCAAAGTGAGGGGAAGACCCGCTGCCACAAACTCTACACGATCACAAACGGCCGCCACTCGTTGATTAAGCCGGCCCTGCGCATCGCGAAACTCACGGCCAAGCGGAGTGTCGGGCACGAGTCCCATGCCCACTTCGTTTGAAACAAGCACAATTGGTTGCTGAGTGTTCTGAACGGCGTTGCACAGTATCGAAATTTCTTTCTCGACATCGCATTTTCTGTGAATGAGATTGGAAAGCCAAAGCGTTAGGCAATCAACAAGACATGCAGCTTCGTCGTCAGCATGCGAATTTATGGCATCCGATACATTGATCGGCGCTTCAATTGTGGTCCACCCTAATCCGCGCTCAGCCTTGTGGCGCTCGATACGTTGGGCCATCTCATCGTCCAACGCCTCGGCGGTCGCGATGTAAATGCGCTTGTTGCTGGCCGCTTCTGCCAGCGATTGCGCCCGTGAACTCTTTCCTGATCGTGCTCCACCCAAAATAAGACTTTTCATGAAGCCAATCTAAAACCCCTCAATGCCGATTGATAGGAGGTACTACGACATATTGTTGGACAACTTGTGCCTTCATTACATTATCCGAGTTTGTCAAATCCAACTACGGTTGCGGTCGATTTGATCACATTGTCGTTGATGGTTGCTGCGAGGACCTCGATGCAAGAACGACACAGCGACTTTTCATCTGGTGTGTCCACCGCCCGATCCGGAGATCGGTACGTACTTTTCCGTTAGAGGTAGTGGACGTAAGATCGAAGCTTTGACCGTGAGGCCGTCACCTGTCATGACCATGTGCGTATCCGCTCGCCTGTTCGGAAACCTCAGACGGCTGAAACGAAGGTCGCTGGCGGAGACGGAGGGAAAAAATTCGAGCCCACATGGCTCTCGGCGTTTCTACAAAACGCCTGCCGCTCCCGGCAATGCCGACGGGCTGGTTGACATTTCGCTGCGCGAAAGGCCTGTGGCGGTGCGGCCAGGGAAGAGCGAACTCGTCTCTGGCGTTTACAGGGAGTATTTCTCTTCTAGAGCCGTTTTGGTTTTGATAGAAACTCAAAACGGCTCCAGACTCTTTGTTTTGCGCGTTTCCGCCAAAAGACTTGGGCGGTGAACCGCCAATACACGTTTTTGGCACTTCACCTGGAAACGCTATAGAAGCCTGTTTACCGGGAATTCAGTTGGATTGGTTCAGATCCGATAGATTTTTGAGCCACCTGGACGAAAGCCCCCGGAAAAAACAATGGGGAAAGTACAGGGCAAGTCGGCGGTTATCCAACGATTTTTTGCTTCTTTAAGGTGCTGATGAAGTTCCTGCCATAGCTTAGAAGATCTTTGAGAACCTTTTCCGTGTGTTGCCCAAGCCGGGGCGGTGGGGAATTGTTCACGGTCGGACTATGCGAATAGTTGACGGGGTGCCGAACGAATGTCACTTCCTGCCCCTCGTGCTGTGCCATCGATACCGTAAGTCCGCGCGCCTTCAAATGCGCGTCCTGGAAGACTTGATCGATAGAATTGATCGGTGCACATGGAATTTCGGCCTGATCCAGCCTGTGTAACCAATCCGACGCGCTGTGTTCTAACAACCTTTCTTGAAGCAGCGGAATCAACTCTCGGGCGCGCTCGACCCGGCCGCGATTGAGGCGGAACCGAGCGTCCCGCGCCAGATCCAATGCGCCGATAGCCTCACAAAATAGCACAAACTGTTCATTGTTCCCAACCGCGACAACGATTGCGTCGTCCGCCGTTTGGAAAGTCTGGTAAGGAACAATATTGGGATGCGCATTGCCAAGCCGTCCCGGCGGCGTAGCGGAAACAGAATAGTTCATTGCCTGGTTTGCGAGCATGGCGACCTGGCAATCGAACAAGGATACGTCGATATGTTGACCAACCCCTGTTTGATCCGCATATCTCAACGCGGCCAAGATTGCACTTGACGCATACATCCCCGCAAACAGATCGGCGACGGCAACGCCGGTTTTCATAGGCCCTGCGCCCGGTGCGCCGTCCGGCTGCCCCGTAATCGACATAAGGCCTCCCATTGCCTGAATGGCAAAATCATATCCCGGATGATCCTTATACGGCCCTGTCTGGCCAAATCCGCTGACGGAGCAGTAGACAAGCTTCGGATTGAGTGGCTTCACGGAATCATAATCAAGACCGTACCGGGCAAGCCCGCCGACTTTGTAGTTTTCGATCAACACGTCAGCCTGTTTCACCAAATCCCGAATGATTTCAGCCCCCCTTTGTTGAGCGAAATCGATTGCGATAGATTCCTTGTTTCTATTGGCGCAGAGGAAATAGGCGGCATCGCCTTCCTGCCCCCGCGCGTTTCGCGTAAACGGTGGTCCCCACTGCCGCGTGTCATCTCCGCGACCGGGACGTTCCACTTTAATGACTCTGGCCCCCAAATCGCCCAGCAACTGGCCAGCCCAAGGTCCTGCCAGGATGCGTGACAAATCGAGAACAGTGACGCCTTTCAAAAGGGGTGTTGGCGAACTCTCCGGCATCAATGACCTCCCCACGCATAGACCCATGCGCGCAAAACCCGAAATAACTATGTAAGGGAACGGGGTAGGCAGAATGGAGGCTGAGCGCTATTGGCCATAATTACCGCTACTGGTGCGTTCAAGTCACCAAACCTCATGAGGAGACGCACTATCGGCAACTGTCGAAACTGCACATACTGAAAAAAATCGGCTGATTACTGGATCTTTACATGAAAAATCTCATTCGTACCCTCGTTGCTGCAGGCACCTTCCTTTCCTTCGTCGCTAACGCATCCGCGGAAGGTGGGCCGCAAGCACACCTGAAGCCCGTCTTGAACACCGGTGACAAACTTCTAAAGTTTGACTGGCCAATCATCAGTGTAGGAACTGGTGAGTATGCCGAAGGGCCGACCGGTGTTACGGTTATTCGCTTTGCCCGCAAGGTTTACTCCGCCGTTGATGTGCGCGGCGGCGGCCCTGGGACTGTCAATGTTCCCTATATGGAGATGGGATTTGACATGCCCGAATTGGACACCGTGGTCATTTCCGGGGGAACATGGTACGGCCTGGAAGCCGTTACGGCAGTTGCGAGCGCGCTCAAGGATGATGGGTTGAGGGATGGCAACGCCTTCGGCCTTGAACCTTCCGTTGCCATGTCGGTCGGCTCCATCATTTTCGACTTTGGACCGCGCCGTTTCAATGAGATCTATCCGGACAAGAAACTCGCCCAAGCGGCGTTTCGCGCCGCGCGCCCCGGCGTTTTTCCGTTGGGCGCCCATGGGGGCGGACGTTCCGCGGTGAGTGGCAGCGTATTCGGCTGTCACGCGAAATCGGGCCAAGGGGCAGCGTTCCGGCAGGTCGGCGACCTTAAGTTCGCTGCTTTCACGGTGGTCAATGCCTTGGGGGTCATTGTTGATCGTGATGGACGCGTGGTTGCTTGCAATCGGGGCAAGAATTGGCCTGAAAACCTGACCGCCAAGGACTTGCTGGCCAACTTTCCGGAAAGCAAAGACGGTGACGGCTGGCCCGCAACCACCGGCAAAAATGAACCGCGTAACACGACGATCAGCCTTATCGTCACCAATCAAAAACTCTCGCCACCGGAATTGAAACGGCTGGCCGTACAAGTTCACAGCTCGATGAGCCGCGCTATTCAGCCTTACTCAACGATGTTCGACGGCGATGTTCTGTATGCGGTCAGTACGGCTGAAATCGACGAGCAGGTGATGAGGCCGCTGGACCTCGGCGTAGTGGCCTCGGAAGTTATGTGGGACGCGGTCTTGAGCTCCGTTCCGCCGCAACCCACTCACCCGACCATCGACCCTGACTTAAAAGTTGCGCCTGCCGAGATGGCAAAGCATACGGCTGTGTACAAGTTCAGTGACGATGTGGCTGTTAGGGTGTTTACTCGGAACAATGCCCTTTATGCCCAAGCAGTTGGGGCAAAGCCTGCATTTGCGGTTACCGAAGAGACTCCCGTAAAACTCATCCCCTTGTCCAACTCAAGCTATACCGTACCCGGACGGTATCCCCTGGTTATCGAGTTTGCAGGGCAAGAGATGATCATGAACCCTGGTCACTGGCAGCAAGTTGGACTTAGACAGGACAAAGGTTAAATCGGAAGCGTTTTGCGGAGTTGGATCGGCGCTGCTTAGTCTATGGAGCGCGCCAAACGGAACCCAAGCGTAAAATATGCTTTGTCTTGAGGGGCCCGTAGCCGGTATGTTTTTTCCAGCAGCTCACCGCCGTCGCCCCATGAACCGCCCCGAACCATGAAGCGAATCTGGTCGTCACAGGCCCAAGTCCAGGCAGTGCCATCGTGAGGTGCGCCGAAATAGTTCTTGTGAAAACAGTCTTGCTGCCATTCCCAAACATTCCCGCGAATGTCAAAAAGGCCGTTCTTGTCTGCAGGGAAACTGCCAACCGGCGCCGTGTGAAGCCACTGGTCAGCCCCTCGCTTCGCTGGCGCACAGCATGCATCGCCACCAACATTCGCAATCTCAAAGAGCGTCCGCGTGTCTTGAATATCGGATGCTGCGGCCAGAAACTCCCATTCGGCCTCTGATAACAGCCGATAATCCAGACCCGATTTTCGGTTAAGCCAATCCACATAGGCGGCTGCATCAAGATGGCTCACGCAGACAACCGGATGATTTTCGTTTTGCGGAAAGCCGGGGTTTTGCCACGAGGCCGCAGGTTCAAAAAACCACTCCGCATTGTCGTGATATATGTGGCACCCGGATGATTGACGTCCCGTATCGTCAACAAAGGCACGAAACTCACCAACCGTTACTTCATACCGTGCCACTTCGAATGCTTGCACAATCGTCACTTGGTGCGCAGGGCCGTCGAAGTCGTCCTGTTTATCGCCGGGCAGCAGGGCCCCCATGACAAATTCACCTGGCGAAATCGCGACCATCTCCGGACAGATGTCACAGGACTTTAGAGACGTGGAATCTGCCGCGCCATTTCCTTGAACGTGTTCCGGCACACAACCGCCCAAGAACAAGATCCACACAGCTAAAACACAGCGATGCAGGGCGTTAGGAAAAACCGGCATCTGGGCGAACCTTTTATACCCCGCCAATCGAGACGTATTTGAGTTCAAAATATTCATCCAAACCGTATTTAGACCCTTCGCGCCCGATGCCCGATTCCTTGATGCCGCCAAAGGGTGCGGCCTCGCTGGAGATAAGGCCTTCATTGATTCCGACCATGCCGTACTCTAACCCCTCGGCGATGCGCCACGTTCTTTTCAAATCGCGTGTCCAAAAGTAGGCCGCCAGCCCGTAAGGCGTATCGTTGGCCTTTGCCAGAACCTCTTCGTCCGACTCGAAGGTTAGGATCGGCGCCACCGGCCCAAAGATTTCCGTTTTGGTGATTCGCATCTCTGGTGATACATCGGTGAGGATCGTCGGCGCATAGAAATTATCGCCCGCTTGATGCCCGCCACCGCCAAGCGCAACAGTGGCCCCCTCATCCAGGGCGGACTTGACCAGATCATCGACCTTGTCCATGGCCGCAGGGTTGATGAGCGGTCCCAGATCAACCCCAAGGGCCGTCCCATCACCCACCTTCAGGTCCGATGCAAGCCCGGTAAAGCACTCCAGAAAACGCTCCGCAATCGAAGACTGAACGAAAATGCGGTTAGCGCAGACACATGTTTGCCCCGCATTTCGAAACTTCGAAACGATCGCCGCTTGGGCGGCCGCTTCCACATTCGCATCGTCAAAGACAATGAAAGGTGCGTTTCCGCCGAGTTCCAATGACAGTTTCTTCACTGTATCGGCACATTGGCGAGCGAGAATTTTTCCGACCCTCGTGGAGCCGGTGAAAGTCAGTTTACGTACCAATTCGCTGGAAGTGAAAACTTCGGCAACAGGCTCTGCCCGGGAAGCGGTCACCACAGAGAACAGCCCATCAGGGACTCCTGCCTGTTCGGCCAAGAACGCCAAGGCAAGAGCGGATAACGGTGTGTCCTCAGCTGGCTTGACCACAATACCGCAGCCCGCGGCCAGCGCCGGGGCAACTTTTCGCGTGACCATGGCGCTTGGAAAGTTCCAAGGCGTGATTGCCGCACAAACACCGATGGGCTGTTTCATTACCATCAATCGGCGGTCAACTGCATTCGCTGGAATAATGTCGCCGTAAGCGCGCTTCCCCTCTTCAGCGAACCATTCGATAAAAGAGGCGGCGAACAGAATTTCTCCTCTGGCTTCCGCCAAAGGTTTCCCCTGTTCGGCTGTTAAGAGGGCCGCCAGAGTCTCTTGGTTGTCCAGAACCAGATCGTTCCATTTACGCAGAATCGTGGCCCGTTCCTTTGCGGTTCGAGACTGCCAATCCGAAGAAGCAGCTGCCGCCGCGGCAATGGCCTGCGAAGCGCCTTCGGGCGATGTATCTGGTACATCCGCCAGATGCTCTCCTGTTGCCGGATTGACAACAGGAAACATCTGATCACTCATATCCTGGCGGCAATGCTCTTGAAGCAGGCCGAGCGCAACGCCGAGGTCGTTGGGAAGGGACTGAACTTTTTCTAACACTATTGACGCATCCACTATAAAAGGCCGAATTGTTCGGCGGTCTTATCCAAACCAATCCAGGCTTTTTCCACCAACTCGTCTATTTCAGCTCTGGAGATGGTCAGAGGCGGACAGAGTATTGTCGACTGTTCGACAGCGCGCATGATCAGATTGTTCTCGACACAGATGTCACGGCAAATCGTTGCCGCATTATCCTCTGCCGAAAAGATTTGCCGCGCTTCCTTATCGCGCACCAGCTGCAATGCGGCGATCAAGCCGGCCCCGCGGACTTCGCCGACCATGACATGTTGATCGGCGATTTGGCTCAAGCATTTGCGAAAATATGGAGCGGTATCCTGGCGAACTTTTTCGACCACATTTTCGCGTTCCATCAAATCAATGTTTGCGATTGCGACCGCACAAGAGACCGGATGCCCCGAATATGTGTAACCATGGGGGATGACCCCCCCTTCATGAATGGTGTTGAAAACATCTTCATTCAGCGCCACCGCGGAAATAGGCAGGTACCCGGATGAAAGCCCTTTGGCCATGCACATGATATCGGGCTGGAAATCATAATATTGCGCCCCGAACCATTCCCCTGTCCGGCCAAAGCCGCAAATAACCTCGTCAGCGACCAGGAGAATGCCGTGTTTGCGGCAAATACGTTCGATTTCATTCCAATAGGTCATCGGTGGATCGATCACCCCGCCGGCTCCTTGGATCGGCTCGCCGATAAATGCCGCAACATTTTCGGGGCCGAGTTCCAGTATTTTCTCTTCCAGCTTTTGTGCCGCAAGTACACCGAACGCGTCTTGAGACATATCGGTCCCGTGCACATACCAATGGGGTTCCATGATGTGGGCAAACCCAGGCAATACCTGATTGTCGAAACTATGCATTGCCGCCATGCCGCCCAGGCTGGATGCCGCAAGCGTACTGCCGTGATAGGCTTTGTTCCGTCCAATGAAGTATTGTTTTTCGGGTTTCCCTTTGATGTTCCAGTAATGGCGAACCAGACGGATAACAGTATCATTGGCTTCGGAGCCTGAATTCGCAAAGAAGAAATGGTTGAGATTTCCTGGCGTCAGGTCCGACAATCGGCTTGCCAACTCGATCTGAGTGGGCGCGGCGCTTTGAAAAAAAGTATTGTAGTAAGACAGCTCTTCCATCTGGCTGGCCGCCGCTTCGATGATCTCTTTGCGGCCATATCCCATATTCACGCACCAAAGACCCGCCATCCCATCCAGGATTTTGTTGCCATCGCTATCCCAGACGTAACACCCCTCCGCACGGGTGATGACCTTGACGCCTTTTTCGTCAAAATACTTAGGATCCGTAAAGGGGTGAACATGATGCGCTTTGTCCAGTGCTTGCCACCCGGACGTCATCTGCGGCCTGCGAAACATTCAAATACTCCTCCGCTATAGCGAGCCGATTTTGTTTGACGTTGAGTGTCCCCCAATGGCGCCAAATTCAAAGATGACTAAGTTGGTGCGGATGGTGCGTGATGAGCACCAGACTTTGAGAACGGCTTGCGGGTACGGCGGTTAAACGCCACCGCTTAGTGAGTGCCTCATGCTGATGGGACAGTGCGTTTCATGAGGTCCGCAACCCATGCATCCCCCGGCAGGTTTCGTTCTTTCAGACCATCTATAACCCGCCGCTGATCCGCTTCCGGATGGGTTTGACTGAGTTTGGTCACGCCCTCGATCTTCTCGATGAGGATCCGGAAGGCCCGAATATGGGGCAGTAGCTGCCCGACTTTTCCGTCGGGTGCATCATCCAATGTCCATGGCTGAGGATTCCAGAATTCCGACTTTTCCGCGATGCGGCTTAGAATTTGCCGCCGCCCGGCGTCATCTTCAACGCAGCACACTTTGCCGTGCACATGAGCCGCCACATAGTTCCACGTAGGAACGGTCGGCTTTTCTTCGTACCAGCTTGCGGAGATGTAAGCGTGCGGCCCAGAAAACACGGCAAGTATTTCGTCCCCATCGGTGAGGCTGGCAGCATGCGGATTGGGGCCCGCAAAGTGCCCTACCATGACCATTTCTTCAGCACCGTCGGTTTCGAAAAAGACAGGTGTCGGTGTCGCCATTAAGCCATCGGCGCCGGAAGAGAAAAGTGTGGCAAACGGATGCGTGCTGATAATTTCGCGTGGATTCGGTGCCTTGTAAGGCTCGGGTATATACATGAGGTTCTCCTGATTTCGCGCAAGTTTATGCCGCTAGGCATATGGCCAGCTAGATGACCAGCCCATCCATGCTGGTGTTCCCTCAGCACCACAGCAGAAAAGCTAGGCAACATGCGGCCCCGGCTTGCCGTGACAATGTTTGTCACCCTCGGCGGCGCCTTCGCCCCCCTGAATGATGGAAGAGAGATGATGGAGAAAAGAAGTGGCTAACGGCCCCCAGAAATTAAGTGTCACAGTGAATGGCCAGTTGGGCAGCCCGGAAGCGGTCTATGGTGCACACCTTATGCCTACCGATCAGCTTCTCACCTTCCAAAATACGGAGCATCTATTTCCTACACGGATTGTCCGAAAGGGAAATCAAACTAGGGCTCTGGCGGTGTCAGAGACGCGTTTAACGGACCTTGAGATCCGGTCTGGGAAGAAACAGTATGATTTGTACGATTACGTTGCATTGAACCGGGTGGTGGGGCTGCTTGTTATCAAGGATGGGAAAGTCGTCCGGGAGCAGTATGAATTCGGCACCGGTCCTCAAACCCGCTGGATGTCCATGTCCATGGCCAAATCGTTCAGCACCACCCTGGTTGGGGCGGCCATACAAGACGGTTTCATCGGTAGTGTCGATGACCTTCTCGTGGACTACCTGCCTCAGTTAAAGGCAAGCGGCTATGAAGGTGTCTCAATCAGGCAGCTTCTTCAAATGACGTCGGGCGTGAGATGGGATGACACGCATACCGATCCGTCGTCCGAGCGGCGGCGCATGCTCACACTACAGACCGAACAGCAAAGCGACGCGATACTGAATTATATGACCACCCTGCCAAGCGTCGCTGCACCAGGAACAGTCTGGAACTACAGCACTGGCGAAACCCATATTGTGGGCGCTTTGGTGAAAGCCGCCACCGGGAAATGGTTGTCGGATTACCTTTCCGAAAAAATCTGGTCAGTAACAGGTATGGAACAGGACGCGGAATGGTGGCTGGAAGCCCCTGGCGGATTGGAGGTCGCGGGATCAGGCCTCTGCGCGACCTTAAGGGATTATGTGCGGTTCGGTCTGTTTATGATGGATGATGGTGTCGTTGACGGCCACCGGGTTTTGCCCGAAGGGTGGGTGGAAGAAGCAACCGCTCCGACCATCGATACAGGCACCGGACACCGGTATGGCTATATGTGGTGGGCCGTCGCAGACGCGGATGGCGGCTTCACCAGCCGATCCTATTCGGCCCGAGGTATTTTTGGACAGTATGTTTACATTAACCCGAAGGAAAACGTGGTTATTGGGGTGATCAGTTCCCGGATTAAACCGAGATTCTCGGAAGTAATTTTGGACAATGATTTCTTCAATGCAACGGTGAAGACACTCGCTTAGACAGAAGCGCCTGCCTAGAACGGGATCCAGACCGTCATACGTCCTCCAATATGGATGGGAACTCACGTTCAATCGTTTGCTTCAACCATCTGCGGAACCGCCTTGGAATTCGGTCGTTCCAGCGGTCTCGGCGCATTTGCAGCACATATTCACCATATTGGTAAGGAAAATTGGGATTGCCCTTACCAATCTCGGTAAGCTGACCGCGTTCGAGATCTCTGGCTGCCGCGATATGATTGGCGAGAGCTATCCCGCGCCCTCGGCGGGCTGCCTCCAAGGTGAGATGCCCTTGGGAAAGACGGGGGCCGCCAAGCTCGCCGAAGTCATTCAGCCCAATGGCATTGAGCCAATTCGCCCAGGTGTCGAACGTGTCTTCATGCAAGAGGTGATGTTGAAGCAAATCCGCCGGCTTGGAAACCGGTTCTGACTTTTGTAGGTAGTCATTGCTGGCCACCGCAATAATCGGAATCCGCGCGACCACCATGCTCTTGGTGAGGCCCGCCGGCTCGGGCTGTTCCTCATATGTGGCGTTGAATTGGATGTCCACATCCGCCTCGTAGGAGGCAAAATCCGGGCTCCGTTCGGAGGGGCGCACCATCAAGTCAACATCGGGATTCTTAGCTTCGAAGGTGTCTAAGTGCCCGGACAACCAGTGCAGCGCAAATCCTGGTGCGCAGAAGATCGTGAGCACTTTGTGCTGTCCGCGATTGAGCAGGTCCAGCGTGCCATGGGAGATATTGTCGATCGCGCTGGCAATAACCGCGTGATATTGTTCCCCATCTTCGGTAAGCATCGTCCCCGCTGGTGTCCGTTCAATCAGTTGAACACCAATCCAGCCTTCTAGTGTGCGAAGATGACGGCTTACCACTGCATGGTCGCGGTCTAGCCATTGAGCGGCCCGCCGAACACCGCCGAGCCTGCCGACCGCGTCAAAAGCCCGAAGAGCTTCAAATGGCGGGACGCCCTGCCGTGACGGCGGATTGGCGTTGAAACTTATTCTGTCTGCCTTTTGTCTCGGCATAATTGTACTCGCCATACATACGGGACTTGAAGTTGTTTACCATCCGTACCCGCATCATTTCAGATAGAGGTTTATACCTGCCTAACGGTGCGCCATGCGCACCACCCAGTTACCTTTTAGCGTCTATTCGGCAAGGCGGAAAGTTCATTCCATGGAATAGTTCGCTGAAAATCGAAAAAAGGGAGATCGAATAGGCGGCGTAGCGGCCAATACCCAGGCCGGTAAAGTTAAAACTGCGAGGGGGTTCCAAAATGAGAAAGTTACTATTGAGTACAGCAGCCATCGTGCCGCTATTGGCCGCTGCTGAGAGTTATGCACAGATTGACGAGATTGTCGTCACGTCTCAGAAGCGCGAACAGCTTCTGATCAATGTCCCGATGAGTGTGACAGCATTAACCGACGTTACGTTAGAACAACGTGGCATCGATGACATTCTGGATATTTCGCTCGCCGTTCCTGGCCTTGTGATACGCCACGATGGTCCGGGGACATCACAGATCTTTCTGCGCGGTGTCGGTAACCTGTCAGGAAGTGAATCGTTGACAGGTGTCTATCTTGACGAGACCCCGGTTACCTTAAACGCGGCCCGCCAGCTCGATCTTCGAGTGGTCGATTTGGAACGCGTTGAAATCCTGAAAGGCCCGCAAGGTACATTGTTCGGCCAAGGGTCCACGACGGGCACTGTTCGTTTCATCACCAAGGATGCTGTTCTCAACAGCGTCGAAGGAAGCATCGAAGGGCAAATTTCCTTTATTGAGCAAGGAGAGCCCAGGCAGAAACTTACAGGCGTCATCAATTTGCCAATTGTAGAAGATGTGCTTGCCCTTCGGATTGCGGCGACGGCCGAAAAAGGCGGCGGGTGGATCGACCAGCCTGAAGCCAATATCGACGATGGTAATAATCAGGACCTGCAAAACATCCGCTTTAAAGCTCTTTGGCAAGCGACGGACAAACTCCAAATCAAACCGATGATTATCATTCATCGGAACAAATCCGATCTGGGCCTGTCCTACGAGGAAGAGGACCGTACGGTCGATATCGCCATCGACCCGGCACGAGAACTCATCCCGCGTGAGTATGATTACGAATTGTATAATCTGACGGCTACCTACGACCTTGGCTTTGCGGAGATTCTCAGCTCCACCAGCTATATCGACAATCGTCATAGCTATCCGGCGTCGTTCACTTGCGGTTCCTTGACGCTTTGTGGTTCGCCAGCGGTACTGGCACAGGGGACGGACAAACGTTTCGAAGACTCGGAAAACTTCACCCAAGAATTACGCATCACTTCGACCGGCGATAACCGGCTCGACTGGACGGTCGGCGGATTTTATCGAAATGCCGATCTGGATTTCAACGCGGTGTTCGACTCTCAATCGACATTCGGCCTGTTCACAGATCTCACTTTCGTTGCCGATACCAACACCAGTCAGTTTTCCATATTCGGTGATACATCTTTTGAAATCACCGATAAGCTAGAGATTGGCGCCGGTGTCCGTTACTTCAGGGACAAAGCCGAACTCTTCGACGGAATTCTTTCACGGCAAGATACATTCACGTCGGTCGATCCGCGTGCTTATGTTTCCTATGAAGTGGTGGAGAATTGGCGGGTGTATTTCAACTTCGCGAAAGGTTTCCGCAGTGGTGGATTTAACCAATCTTCCTTGGTCGATCTTGCGCCATATGACCCCGAAACCGTCTTGAACTATGAAATCGGAACGAAGGCCTCCGTATTGGACGGCATGGTCAATTTCGAACTCGCTGCGTTCTATAGTGATTATAAAGACATGCTGCGGCGCGGCCTCGTCTTCAGCGGCGGGATCTTTCAAGACAAGACGGATAATATTGGCGGTGCCGAAATTAAAGGTGTCGAAGGAACCATCAATATCCAAGCAACGGACCAGTTGGCTCTGAACTTTACGGGTGCCTGGACAGACGCGGAGGTCACGGAAGTCGATGTTGCTTCGTCCGCGAACTTGCCGGGTGATCCGATTGACTACGTTGCTGAGTTCGCCTTTACGGCAGGCGCTGTCTATGACTTCCAATGGTTGCCCGATGTTCCGGGGTTCGTGCGTCTCGATTATAGCTATCGCGACGATGTATCGACCACAGACCGCTTCTTGTATGTGGCCGGTTTTGAAACGCAAGCCTCCGACAGTGTCAGCTTGTTCGACGCGAGAATTGGTGCCGAATGGGATGGCATCTCTTTCGAGATCTTCGGCAAGAACTTAACCGACGAAAACAGCCGGTTAGATCCATTCCATCAATTCAATCAATCCAATCGCACGCAACCGCGGACAATTGGTCTAAAGGTTGGATATGACTTTGACTGACCATCAAATCTAGTCGTTTCCAAGCTTCACTCCTCCAAACTTAAAGCGCCGCATTTTATATGCGGCGCTTTTTTTGTTCGGCTTACCGAGCAAATTCGTTGGGAAATTAGGAGGGGGGCAGGCGAAGCCTTTGGAAACGGGCTGTTAGCGTTTGCGGGCGACGGACATACTGATCCCGAGGCAAGCCATCACCAAAACCCAAACCCCAAAAAGCGCAGACAAAAGACGTCCTGCCATACCACCAGCTTGGCCTGTATGAAGCGGATAGAGGCTCTCGATAAACCGCCGCCCCATTCCACTTTCCGCCGCGTCGTGATTGCGGAGTATGTCACCGCTGATCGCCGAAACGTAAACTGTAGTGGCACCGTATTGCCGTTGGATCTCCGATACGTTGCGCAGACGAATCCGGTACCAAGGGGCCTCGTCTTTTGGGAAATACAGGGCCGTCAGTGACGCGCCCGGATAGAGATCCAATGCATTGTTCAGTGCCGGGGCCGGCTTGATCCATTCAGCCCGCTCCCCTTCATTTGTGAGAACCACAGGTGTTTCCAGCACCCAGCCGGACCTCTCTTCGATCCAGTCTTTGTGAACCAGCAAAAAACCTGTGAGCGAAAAGAAGAGGGCAGGGACAAAGAGAGCAAAACCGATCCGCCTGTGCCAAGCATATACTCTTGCACGAAGCGTTGGCACCGGAGCCGCAAAGAGCGTTCTCAAGAGATGGCGTTTCGGCCACCCCGCTGCCAGGCCCAAACCAATCGTTACAGCGAGAAACAGACCTGTTATCCCGACGATGATTTCCCCTAGTCTTCCCAAGAGAAGGGTTTGATGAAAATCGATGAGTGTTTCGAAGAACGCCCCTTCCGACATCAATACCGTGTCCGGACGGTCCCTCAGGATGTCTCCTTTCCCGGATATTCTAACGGTCCGCTCCGAACCGGATCTATCAAGGTAGATGTCGAATTGCCCGGAGATTCCGCCTGTGGTCCACATGGAGTGAATGCGGTCTCCACCGGCTTCCAGCGCCAAAAGACGTTGTTCCAATCCAGCGATATCAACTTGTTCGATTGGCCCAACGGACGGATCGTCAATCTCGGGGCGAAACTGAATGATAACTCCTGAGAGAGCCTGCAAAACCCAAAAGACGGCGAGGCTCAGCCCAAAATAGCGGTGAAGAACGTTAATGCGCACAACCAATCCCACCTTTTGGTAAACCGGATAAGGTGGAAAACGTTCCATACCGGCCTGCCCCCGTAAAATGCCAAGCAATCTCATTGTGGTGACAATTTGACACCAGCCGACGCCCGAATTAGCGGCTTTCAAAAGGCGGGAATGACTTCATGATACGGTGAGTAAGGGGCCCTATCCAATCAGTATGCATATGGAAAAAAGATGTTTCTCATCCGCGCTGTGCCGTGTTTTTGGCCATTGGGCTTTGAGCGCAAGCTTCTTGGCCGTCTGGGTCGCCTTCCTTCCGGAAATCGCCCATGCCCAAGCCGCAGAACAAGCTGCAGAAAAAGAGCTGGTGCTGAGCGAAGGCAGTTGGATGAATGTGGACGTGAGCCCTGACGGGAAGACAATCGTCTTCGACCTATTGAACGACATCTATATGGTGCCGTCATCTGGCGGCACGGCCACACTGATTCACGGTGGCCCTGCTGGACAACGGAGTCCCCGGTTCGACACTTCCGGCAAGAAGATCGCTTTCATCAGCGATCAAAGCGGCGCTGACAATATATGGGTTTCCAATCTAGACGGATCGAAAGCAACGCAGATTTCCCAAGAAACTGTCCATATGGTGATGGGGCCTGCCTGGTCAGCCGACGGCAGAAAGATCGCGGCGGCCAAGATATATGCCACGTTCGATCAGATGTATGCCTCTGAAATACGGGAATTCGACATCCCGACCGGTAAAGATACACTGATCGTTGCCACACCGAAAAACGAAAGAGATGTGCAAGAGGCGCGCTATGCGCCGGATGGAAAATACATTCTGTATACAGAACGCCTCGTGGCCCCGTCCATCTTTGTTGGTCCCAATCACATAAATTATGCTGTCAAACGACGCCACTTGGAAACGGGCAAGACAGAGACGCTTTTGAGCGGCTTCGGCAGCGCAACAACGCCCCAGATCTCGAAAGATGGGAAGCGCGTTGCGTTCATCAGGCGGGTTGCCAACAAAACGGTTTTGTTCGCCGTTGACCTTGCCACACGGGAGCAATGGCCCGTTTTCGATGGTCTCGACCGCGACCTGCACGCGGACTTTGTTCCTCAAGAACACTATTACCCGGCTTTCGGGTGGTTTCCCGACAACGAACATGTGGCCATTTGGGCAGGCGGAAAGATCAAGAAAATCGGCATGGTGGACGGAAGCATCGAAGACATTCCTTTCACCGCGCGTGCCACTCACCGGTTGGAACCGGTGGTTCGCTTTTCCCAAGATTTATCGCCCGAAGCGTTTCCTGTGCGGATCTTCCGCCACTTAGCCAGTGCGCCTGGTGGAGATAAAATTCTTGTAAGGGCTCTTGGGAAGCTTTGGCAATCGGATGCCGGACAACAAGAGCCGAAGAGGCTAACTCAACACTCGTGGGTCGAATATGAGCCCAATTGGTCCCGTGACGGAAAGTACATTGTCTATGCGTCGTGGGAAGACGAAGCGGGCAGCAGGCTCGTCATCAGAAATATAGATACCGGTACGGAGCAAATACTCTATCAAACCAAGGGGATTGTCAGGGAACCACATTTCTCTCCTGACGGACAAACGATCGTATTCCGCATCCAAAGTGGCGACACCAGCATGGGCGGTTTTCGGTCTCAAGCAGGCCTTTACCTGATTGCGGCCACCGGCGGCGCTCCTTGGAAAATTGCGAAAGAAGGTCGGCAGGCCCGGTTCTCGCAAAACGGCGGCACGATTGTTTTCACAGAATCGGCGGTGGTCGATGGCAGCCGTGTGGAAACAGTGCAATCGATGGCAAAGGACGGCTCGAACATTAAGACTTTGGCCACAGCCGCCAGCCCCGATAGCAACCATCTCGCGCTTAGCCCCGATGGGGAATGGATTGCCTTCAAGGAAAATCAGTCGATTTATGTGGTGCCATTTAAGCGCGGCGAAAAACCCTTTGAGGTTAAAGCTGCCGGCAACAAAGACGCAAAACTCCTGTCAAAAGCTGGCGGTTACGAGATCGAATGGTCGCGAGACTCGCAGACCGTCCGGTGGCTGTTGGGAGCAAGCATATTCGAAACCCGCCGGCAGAATGGTTTTGCAGCACGTTCCCCCAACGAACTGGCTTTAACGGCCAAGACGGACGTGCCTGAAGGAAGAATTGCTTTTACGGATGCGCGCCTCATAACCATGAAAGGCGACGAAGTAATTGAGAAAGGCACGGTCGTCGTCGAAAACAACCGCATCATAGCGGTAGGCCGGTCGGACCGAATTGAACTTCCCCGGAACGCGAAAATAATCGATGCTTCGGGCAAAACCATTATGCCGGGCTTGATCGATGCCCATGGACATATTGATTGCTGTTACGGAACCGGCGTCACGCCCGAAAAACAGCCTATGCGGTATGCAGCACTCGCGTTCGGTGTCACGACGAATTACGATCCGTACTCAACCGAATTGACCAGCTACGAAAGCAAGGAAATGACATTGGCCGGGCTTACAGTCGGCCCCCGATGGATGAGTTCCGGTTCGGTCATTTACGGTCGCGCGCGAAAACCGGACCTTGCTTACAACAAGATCGATACGCTTGAAGATGCTCGTGCTACCTTTGCACGGAAAGCAGCGTTAGGCGCCTCCATCATCAAAAGCTATAAGCAGCCTGCGAGGCGGCAGCGCCAGTTGCTCCTTGCCGCCGCGCGGGAACAAGGAATTATGGTCGATGCAGAAGGCGAAAGTCACTTCTCTTTTACAATCGGCATGATCCTTGATGGGCACACGAACATCCAACACAATTTGCCCATCGCAACCTATTATGACGACGTGCGTCAGCTTTTTGCTGCATCGCAAGTGTCGCATACGCCCACCTTGGTCGTCGCCTTTGGCTGTGTGTTCGGTGAAAACTTCATCTACCAGAATTCACGTCCCTGGGAAGACGCGAAGGTCAAGGCCTATGTGCAGGAAACGATCAGCGGATACAGCCCGTTAGACGTTCCGGGCGGCGCGCCGCCTTATGTACGCGGCATGACAAGTATCCATATGGCCGAAGAACTGTGGGATGTGGGGTTCCGCTCCGTTGCAAGGTCCGTAAAACGGCTGGACGAGATTGGTGTACGGATAAACGCCGGTTCTCATGGGCAGATGGCAGGGATTGCCCTTCATTGGGAACTAGAGCTCATGGCCGAAGGCGGCATGTCACCCTTGCGGATTCTACGCACCGCAACGATCAATCCGGCCGAAGCCTTTGGCATGGGAGAGCATATCGGTTCGTTGGAAGTGGGCAAGCTGGCGGATTTGATCGTCCTCGAGAAGAACCCGTTGGAAAACATAAAGCATACGAATTCTGTCCGGTACACGATGATCAACGGGCGGCTTTACGATTCCATGACCATGAACGAGATCGGCAATTACGACCGGCCGCGCACCAAGTTTTATTGGGAAGATGGCAAACGGCCGGACATTGACTGGAACGAAGCTTGGTCCGCTCAATGACAAAAAATTTTCTCTTTTCGTCCGCCTTCGCATCTTGCCTCTCCGCGTCTCTGTTGCTCGCAGTGACGGCCTATTGCGAACCGAAAACGGGCACGGATTGGCATATTGAGTCTACGGATCAACCGGGCCGGCAAATCGAATTGTCTCTTGATGAAGGGACTTGGATGAGCGTGGATTTGAGTCCGGACGGCCAAACCATCGCATTTGATTTGCTCGGTGATATCTATCTGTTACCGGCGTCCGGAGGCACGGCAACAGCGGTTCATTCTGGCCCTGCGATGCAGAAGATGCCGCGCTTTAGTCCCGACGGCCGATACCTCTCCTTTATTAGCGACCGGTCAGGCAGTGATAATATCTGGATCTCCGAAATTGAGGGGGCTGGCCTTCGGCAAATCTCGCACGAAACAACCCATGTACTCACGGGGCCGGCCTGGGCGCCGGATGGCAAATCGATCGCCGCAGCGCGTATGTTCGATACGGCCGACCGTCTGCATGCATCGGAAATTGTGTCCTACAAACTAGCCGGAGCGCCGCCGGACATTCTGGTTGCAGCGCCGGAAAATGGCGAACACGTTCATGATGCCGCTTTCTCTCCCGACGGCAGCACGCTTTACTACACGGAGAAGATTTCTCCGCCCACCAAATCCGTCGTCTATATTGACGCGAACCACATCAACTACGCGATTAAGTCGCGGCATCTCGAAACCGGCGAAATAACCAAGTTGGTAAGCGGCTTCGGCAGCGCAACCTCGCCAACCGTTTCACCGGACGGCGAGCGCATCGCCTTTATCCGCCGGGTTAAAGACAAGACCGTTCTTTTCACCTTAAACCTGCAAACCGGCGAACAAACGCCGGTGTTCGACGGCCTCGACCGCGACGGTCAATCGGATTTTATCGGCCAGGGAACATACTATCCGCAGTTCGGTTGGTTCCCCGGCGGGAAGCACATCTTGATATGGGCGGGCGGACAGTTGCATCGGATCAATGTGGCCACGGGCGATGCGGAGGAAATTGCGTTCAACGCCCGTTCCGTCCATCGGCTGGTGGACCCTGTGCGGCGTGGTCAGGAGCTTGCGCCGGAAACAATGCGGGCAAAAGCGTTTCGTAATTTGGCGGTCTCTCCCTCATCCACGGACTATGCGTTTATTGCCTTGGGGCAGTTGTGGCTTGCGGACCAAGAGGGCGCCGTCAGACAGCTCACCCAAGGTGCCGTACGTATTTCCGATCCGGCCTTTTCACCTGACGGCAACGAAATTGCCTACGTGGAATGGGGGGATACGGAAGGCAGCAGGCTGCGCCTCGCCAGCCTTTCCGGGGAAGCACGTACTACACTGATCACCAGCAACGGCATCATTGCTGAACCGCGTTTCTCGGCCGACGGCAACACGATAGTGTATCGTATCGCTAAGGGGGATCTGTGCCTCGGGGGCCATAAAGCCGATCCTGGAATTTACATATTGCCGCTTAACGGTGGTGCCCCCCGTCTCGTATCCGAGACCGGGAAAAACCCGTTACTTTCGAAAGACGGCCAGCGCCTGTTCTTTACGACGGAAGACTATGAAGACGATGCGCTGATCACCCGCCTGCAAAGCGTCAGGCTTAATGGGGGTAAACCAACGGTTCACACCGAAACCATAAGCGCCGACACATACGCCTTGAATGTCAGTCCTGACCTAAAGTGGTTGGCCTACCGCCATGAGCAGAACTACTACGTTGCTCCCTTCGATCCAGATGCCGAAACGGTTGTCTTGCGGGCTGACAACGGCAAACGGATTTCGCCCTTCGGCGGGTATGATTTAGCTTGGGCCGCTGACGGCGGAAAAGCCTTTTGGCTTTTAGGGCCGCAGATTTACGAGTTTTCGCCTGCCGTACCTGGCTCGACCGGACAAATCGCCGTGGAGCCGGAAGTCATCGTTACCCCTGACAGACCTACTGGCCGCCTGGCGTTAATCAATGGCCGTCTACTGACAATGGCGGGTGATGAGGCCATCGAGAAGGGCACCGTCATCATCAACGGCAACAAGATTGAAGCCGTCGGCCCGGTCAGTGATATTGTCATACCGCCGGATGCCAAAGTTCTGGACCTTAACGGTAAGACTCTGATGCCGGGAATGGTCGATATGCATGGCCATCTCGATCTGTGTTACTATACGAACTCAGGCCTTATCCCTCAGAAGCACCCATCGCGCTATGCCGCGCTGGCCTATGGCGTGACGACAAATTACGATCCGTATACGTCTGAATTGCCCACATATATGATGGCCGAAATGGTGAAAGCCGGGTCGATGTTGGGCCCAAGGGCGATTGATGTGGGAGCTGTTGCCTACGGCCGGAAACGCAAAAGCGATGGTGTATTCCTGCCGCTCCGCACCTATGATGACGCCCGGCAATTCATGCAGCGCAAAGCGGCGCTCGGCGGTACGATCATAAAAAGCTACCGTCAGACCATGCGCCGCCAACGCCAGCAACTCCTAAAAGCCGGCCGCGAATTCGGCATCATGGTTGATGTGGAAGGTGAAAGCCATTTCTACAACAACCTGACAATGATCCTGGATGGGCATGTCAACCTCCAACATAACATGCCATTGGCGACACTTTATGATGATGTCATCCAACTGGCCGCGCAGTCCAATGTAACTCATACCCCTACTTTGATTGTGATGTTCGGCGAACTGATGGGGGAAAACTATCTTTACCAAACCATTCGCACTTGGGATGACCCAAAGGCGAAAACGTTTTTGCAGTCCACCACCAGCGGCTACAGCCCTTTGGGCACCCCTTACGGCGCCCCCTTGCATGTGCGTGGCATGACCTGCATTCATGCCGCCAAAGAAATTTGGGATATTGGGTTTCGTTCCGTATCAAGAACGATGAACAAACTCGATCAAGCCGGTATGGTCATTAATGCAGGCTCTCACGGGCAGGCCGCCGGTTTGGCGATGCATTGGGAATTGGTTCTGCTTGCCGAAGGCGGTATGCCGCCGGAGCGCGTCTTAAGGGCCGCGACCCTTAATGGCGCCAAAACGCTTGGCCTCGAAGATCAGATCGGAAGTCTGGAAGCAGGCAAGCTCGCCGATATCATCGTGCTCGATAAGAACCCGATGGAGTCGATCCACAATACGAACTCTGTCCGGTACACGATCATGAATGGGCGTGTTTATGACGCACACACAATGAATGAAGTGCTGCCCCGGCAAGCTCCGCGCGAACGTTTCTTTTGGGAAACAGGACGCACGCTTAACGGCATTGACTGGAAACCGGTTTGGGCGGAGCACTAGAGCAGTGGGGATAGCAGCTCATCACATGAGACAAGGACCGAAATGACAGTAGATTCGCTTTCTCCAACGGCCCGGGGGCAGGGAGAAGACCTTTTTCTGGGGCATCCAAAAGGGCTTGCATTCATCGTTTTCACGGAAGCTTGGGAACGGTTCTCGTTTTATGGCATGCAGGCACTGCTTGTCCTCTATATGGCGACCTATCTTTTGCATCCGGGCGTTATTGAGAATGTGATTGGATTTGCCACGTTTCGCCATGGCGTCGAAACCGTGTTCGGATCGCTCAGCATTCAAGCGTTGGCCACTCAAATCTTCGGACTCTATGTGGGGCTGATTTATTTCGTTCCGGTGTTGGGCGGATATTTCGGCGACCGGGTTATTGGCCGCCGCAAGGCTGTCCTTCTTGGCGGTGCGCTTATGGCCGTCGGCCATTTTCTCATGGCCATTGAGCCCGCATTTCTGTTTGCCTTGCTTGCGCTGATTTTGGGGTCCGGTTTTTTGAAAGGCAATTTGGCTGCGCAAGTAGGCGACCTTTACGAAAAAGATGATGGCCGGCGGGATACCGCATTCTCCGTATACGTTATGGCAATTAATGTGGGTGCGTTTATCGCACCTCTCATTTGCGGCACGCTGGGGGAACTCTATGGCTGGCATTATGGTTTCGGCGTGGCCGGCATCGGTATGCTGGTCGGTTTGGGAATCTATATGGCCGGCAGTGCCCATCTGCCGGAAGAGCGTAACTTCTCAGACCAAAGCACCAAACCTAAATTAGAGCCGGGCGATACTCGCACGATCATTGCTATTTTACTTATGCTCGCCATCACCGCGCTTTACTGGACTGCCCAAAGCCAGGTCTGGAATACCTATCCTCTTTGGATAAGAGAGCGTGTGGACCGGGAATTCTTGGATTTGACGGTCCCCATTACATGGTTTCAATCTTTAGATTCTTTAGCTGTGTTGCTGCTGGCTCCCCTTGTCATTTGGTTGTGGCAAAGGCAAGCAAAGCGCCAGGCAGAACCAAACGACCTGACGAAAATTTCGCTCGGATGTATCGTTTTCGCGTTGGCCAATGTTTGGCTTGCTGTGGGTGAAAAAACATCCGGCAGCGGACAAATCGGTCTTATGTGGCCTGTGCTTTATCATTTTATCTGCGCGATTGGCTTTCTCTATATAGGCCCGATCGCCTTGGCACTGACTTCCCGTGCCGCACCCGCTGCGGTGAACGCGATGTTGGTCGGCTCCTACTACCTCGCCATTTTTGCCGGTGGCTTGGCGAGCGGCTGGTTAGGGCGTTTTTACGAGGTTCTGTCGCCCGGCGATTTCTGGCTTCTCCATGGCGCCATCGTTGGAACTGGTGCGATCTTACTAACGGTGTTTCAAGTGCCGTTAAGAAACGCCATGAAACTGGACGATGTTTCAAAAGGGGCCCCTCATGCAAAACGGTGAGCGGTTTGTGATGCTTCTTCCGCCCGCAAACAACCAAAGGAAGAAGGGGCTCCTCACCCCCTTTGGCGCCGCCGCTTTTATCTTACTGTCATTGCTCCCCGCTCATGCCGCTCCGGAAGAGACGCGTACGCTTCACGTCTGCGCGGATGGCACGGCTGCGGATCACTGCGCTTTTTTCGGCGGCGACGGAATCCAAGCGGCGGTCGACAGTGCTAAGAACGGCGATGTGATCCGTATCGGCAAGGGGCGGTATGTATTTGGCCGGTATTCGGACATTCCCTTTGTGGAATATGAAGAAGACAGCATTTTGAACTTGACCATTCGTGGCGCCGTTCTGATAGAAAATAAGAATCTGTCGATTGTCGCGGAAGAGGGCGTTCACTTGGCTGGCTCGGACAGTGTCCCGGCTAGCGCCATTGTCGTGAAAACATCCAGGGTAACGATTTCCGGTTTGTCCATTTTCGGCTTTCGGGCCGCAGCCACCGATGATTTCATATATGATGGACACGGCGTCTTTGCCATCAACAGCGATATGGAGCTAGACGGCATAGATGTCGCCGGGGTTGCCAAAATGGCAATTGCCGTACGGGGCGATTCCGATCTTGACCTCCGCAATGCCCGGATCAACGACAATCATCTGGGGGTGTGGGTCGAGGAAAACTCGAATGTCAGCATACGCAACACAATGATCGAAAGAAGCGAAGTGGCGGGCATCGCCGCTTACGACTACACAACCGTTCAGGTCTACAATTCCCATATTAACGGCAATCTGGACGACGGTGTGTACACCAAAGGAAAAGCCGTAGCGCGCGTGACGAATTCCGTGTTTCAAGAAAACAAGCCGTATGCGGTAAGGGCCGAAATGGAAAGCCAAATCACCGTTCGCTATAGTGCCTTTAGCGGCAATCAAAAGAAGAAACACGCGGACCCGAAATCGCGCGTGGCCATGGAAGAAAGTATCACGGTGAGGAACTTGAAGCTCGGTCCAGCAGGCATGCCGCAGGCCCGTTCGCCTCTTCTGGGCGCGGGGGCGCCTAACAGCCGGCCGGCTGGTTTTGATGCGCCCACGATTGGGCTATTAAGCCCAATCGCACCCTAATTATAACGCCAGAAAGCAAAATTCGGATTGGATCACAGCAGGGCATCACCAAGCCGGGTGCTGTCTTTCCCTAAACTTTCGGCAACGGCAGCATGGGTTATTTGCCCATTCCAAACATTGAGACCGTCCGCAAGGTGAGCATCTTGCCGGAGGGCGTCCCGCCAGCCTGCCCCCGCAATCTTCAATACATGAGGCAAGGTCGCATTGTTTAATGCGTAAGCGGACGTTCGCGCCACACTTCCCGGCATGTTAGCCACGCAATAATGAACGATATTATCGACCACATAGGTTGGTTCGGCTTGCGTTGTGGGTTTTGACGTTTCAAAACAGCCGCCCTGATCAATGGCCACGTCCACCAGCGCTGCCCCCGGCTGCATAAGCTTCAGATCTTCGCGGGCAATCAGTTTCGGTGCGGAGGCACCGGGAATTAACACGGCACCGATCACGAGATCGGCTTGTGCAATTTCGGCTTTAAGGCTGGCTTTGTTGGAAAAAACCACATTTGCACTGGCCTCAAAGTGCGCCGACAGCGTGTCCAATACAACCGGATCACGATCGAGGATCGTTACATCCGCTTGCAGACCAACAGCCATTTGAGCCGCATTGAAGCCGACCACACCGCCGCCGATGATCACCACCTTGCCTGCGCGCACGCCCGGCACACCTCCAAGCAGAACGCCTCGGCCGCCTTTTGCGCTTTCCAGGGCGGAGGCTCCCGCCTGCACCGCCAACCGGCCGGCCACCTGGCTCATGGGTTTCAACAGGGGCAGACCGCCCCGATCATCGGTAACGGTTTCATAGGCTATGCATGTTGCACCGGATGCTGCCAAGTCATTCGCCTGTTCGGGATCTGGTGCTAAATGCAGATAGGTAAACAGGACATGGCCGGATGTAAGTCTTTGCCTTTCGACCGCAAGAGGCTCTTTCACTTTGACGATCAGGTCAGCGCTTTCGAAGACCTCTTCAGGTGTTTCGGCAATCCGCGCGCCGCAAGCTTTGTAAACCTCATCGGCGGCGCCAATGCCCCGGCCAGCATGATGTTCAACGATCACCTCATGTCCATGGCCAACGCATTCCGCGACACTCTCCGGCGTCAGCCCCACACGATGTTCGTTGTTTTTGATCTCCTTCGGAACGCCAATGCGCATAGAGTGCCCCTTGTCTCTCTTCAAGCCCCGTTTCTGGGATGATATTTCGATCCGAGTGGGAAATTGTCTCCAAATGACCGCTGGTTTCCTGTATGTTGGGACGAAGATAATTTTTCGAGAGATAATTCGGGATGACTGGACAATTGGAAAACGCCGATCTGCGCATTCTGAGGCAACTCCAGAAAGATTGCCGCCGGTCTGTGGCCGATATTGCGGAGGCGTGCGCGCTTTCCAAATCCGCGTGCCACCGCAGAATTCAAAACCTTCAGGACGCTGGTGTCATCAATGGCTACACAGCCGTGCTCAATGCCGATGCATTAGGATTTACACTGATGTTTGTGGTTGACGTGCGCCTCAAGGGGCAGAGCGATGAGGAAATGCGCGCCTTCGAGAGTGCCATCTCGGTCATGCCGGAAGTGCTCGAATGCCAGCTCATGACCGGCGCAAACGATTATGTGCTTCGGGTGGCTTCAAAAAGTGTTTCTGACTATGAAGATTTTCATCACCGGTTAGCGCGCCTGCCGAGCGTGGCCACGGTAATGTCAAGCTTGGCCCTACGCACGGTGAAACCCTGGGCCGGCCTGCCGGTATAAGTCACCGAGCCTACTCGCCGGCCTGCTTTTTGCTCTCACACGCGCCGGAAGCTGCTGAGCTCAACGCGCTGATTGTGGTTCCGTTGAAAAACCATGCTTTGTGACAGAGGGCCAAACCGTGAGCTGGCCCCCTGCCGTGTTCAATGTCAAGCGAACAAAAAGTCGGTTGCGTCGATCTGATTCACATTAATACCCGTCAGACGCACCGAATCTTCGGACGACAGGTCGATTACCGTATCCGCTCCGTCTTGACGGGCCGCCGCCACGGCATCGGCCGCGTTATCGAAGAAGTCGGACACATCGAGCCGGTCGAGACTGTCTTCATAATCCGTCACCGTATCCCGGTCTGTCTTGGTGCGGAACACAAAGGTGTCGGCCCCGCTGTTGCCGGTCAGCAGATCGTTGCCGCTGCCGCCATCCAGAACGTCCGCTCCGCCATTGCCGCTATCGAATTCCTGCGCACCAGAGAAGGGTTGCACTTCTTCAATCACGCCTGCATCGCCGAACAGTTCGTCATTGCCCGCGCCACCGTAAAGCACGTCGTCACCGCCAAACCCTTCTAGTGCTAGGAAAGTGTCGCCGAAGAGCCGGTCGTCCTGATCGCCACCGTAAAGACGATCATTCCCACCCCGCGCGTTGGCGCGAATGCCGCCACTGGCATCGCCGATCAAAATGTCCTCGCCGGTTCCGCCATAGATGTGATCGTTGCCGCCAAGACTGCGATCGTCCAGCACGCCCAACGTAAAATTCCGAAGGGCAGCGCTGCCGGCATCGCCAATCACGAGATCGTTGCCCTGATCGCCATATAATTTGTCGTTGCCGCCCCGGCTGGTATCGTTGAAGCGGAGTCGCCCGAGATCGCCGGTGATAACGTCATCACCCCCGCCGCCGGAGATTGTGTCGTCACCAGCAACATCCGATCCGCCGATGTCGCTGCCTCGAATGAATTCGCCGGCCAGTTCCTCACCGTCCCGCGACCCCAAAATCCGGTCAGTTCCAAAGCCGCCTTCTACAAAGCCCTCCGGGTTCCTGCCACGGACGGAGTGGAAGAGGTCGTCACCGGCCCCCAATTCAACCTCGCCGTCCAGAAGACCGAAATTGAAAACCCTAATGTTGACCGACGCATCGGAGGCATCGACCACTTCTTCCGGATCGATGATTCTTCCGAAGTTAAAGATCGCACCGTCGAAAGCACTTACGTCGCGAATGTGGATGGCCGGTTGGTCTTCACTCTCAATCGTGCCGTAGTTCAGAATGTTTCCTTTAAGCGCCGAACCATCCTCGAACACGATGCCATAGGGCACACCATCCTCTTCGATCGGCGCGATGGTGCCATGGTTGACGATGTTCCCCTGGAAGGTAACGTCGGCGCCCACATAGACAATGTTCTCGCCCCCGGAAAGAACGCCTCGATTGACGATATCGCCTATGAAGCGGGATCCCCCTTCGACGCCCGACGTCAGCCGGATGCCGTCATTGGCGAAGTCGTCTGACCGGGAGCGGATCGTACCCGCATTGTAAATCGACGCAGTCACCTCGGCGCCGAGCTGAAGGGAAAGCCCGTGTCCTTCATTGCCTTCCCCGGGATCAATCACGCCATTCTTAAAGTTCTTGATGACAATATTGTCGGCGGACGCATCGGCATAGACCGTCCCGTTGCGCTGATTGCCGGTGCCCAAGATCTGGCCGAAATTGTAGAGCGCCACACCATCGCCGCCGATGTTTACGGCGCGGCTGTCGCTTTGAATCGTGCCGTAATTGGTTACACGCCCTGACGATGCGCCGCCATTGCTGAAGTCGATGCCATTGACACCACCATCGATCAGTCCACGGTTTAAAATAGTGGCACGCTCGCCGGTTATCTCAAGCGCGGTCTGTTCTGCAAGGATTTTGCCGTCCCGCTCATTGTTGACCCGGGCCTTGTCTCCTTGGATCGACAGGGTCGTACCATCGCCCGTGGACGAGGCCGTTCCGCGGTTCGTGAAGGAGACGCGGTTGTCGTCAATGCTCAGAAAAGGCGCGCCTTCTACTTCAGCGCTGCCGCCCTGATTGAAAATAAATCGCTGACCGTCAAAGCGGCTTTCAATGGTCTGGTCCGTACCGTCCGGTATTGCGGTCGCACTCCCGCGTCCCAGACCGAAACGTGCAAACCCGCCGTTTAGGAAGGAGGAAAATTGGCTCATGGTCAAACTCCCAATTTCAGATGTTTAGAGGACTCCCCTTCTGAACCGGTCTCTTTCCCGAAGTAATGATTGCTCAAATATTAGGCGACGGAAAGGCCTGTTCACACGCTTGTGAACACCTATTCTGCGTACCCCCAACGCTGCTTGGATTGGTGCGATGCTCGACACATATGTGCAGGGCACATCGCCGATACCGGTTCCCTTTAAAGAGTCCGTGCCGCGCGCTGTGACTTTTGTGCTGGTTCAGAACTGTTTTATCAGCAAATGTGAAAACGGCCGTTGTTCTGTATAAAGATTTTTAAGGTCACCGTCCGCCAATTCATAAACGCTTAGGACCATGCCGTTCCGCGCGGAGGGTTATGAGCGTGACGCGATCTGCCAGAGTGAAGAAGGCGCAATCCTAAATAATGCTTTTTCGACGACGGCGGCCAAATCTGGCTGGCTGTTTTTGTGAACTATGATTCAAGGTTCTTCGGCCGGGAAGAGGACCGTGTCGAACCAGGACCAACCCCGTTCACCCCGGAGAAAGTGTGAACCATGTGTCCGGTATAATCTGTAAACCATGTGACAAGAATGGACCGAAAGGCCTGTGGCGGAGAGTTTCGAACAAAGTTAGAACTCGGAGCCATGCGCGCAGGGTTGGTGTGGCGGCTGCGCGCAAACAAAAATGGCGGAGAGAGAGGGATTCGAACCCTCGATACGGTTGCCCGTATACACGCGTTCCAGGCGTGCGCCTTCAGCCACTCGGCCACCTCTCCGGATTCCGGCACGTTGATGCGTTCGGAAAGCGCGCACTATATACAGGCCGCGCGCACGTTCAATACCCATCATATAGCCCGGTTTTTGTTAACCAAAATTGAGCGTGTTGCTGCGAAAACACACATTATTAAGCGCGGATCGCGATTGCCTGTTATTCGTGCAACGCCGCTTGTCCAGGTCGCCTGGAAATATTAACGTTTACCCCAACGGCAGTATGCACCTACGTCATCTGTCGGAGTATGAGCGGCGGATTTCTGCCGAATTTTGTAATTAGAAGGGTCTTGGGGGCCTTCAGAAATGATCATTTTCAGAATTATCAGCCTTTTGCTGATCGCGATTGCGCTTATGTTTTTAGGCCATGATGCTATTGGATGGCTCGAAGCGGGTGGGGATTTTGCACCAACCTCTCTGTCCAGCGCAGTCGATATTTTTATGGGTGAGGGCACGGGCGCCGGCTGGGTGGCTGGTTCGCCAGAGTCAATCCAGAATCCGGGTGTACAGACCCTTATGGATGCACCGTCTTGGGCATCTGTGGGTGTCTTAGGCCTTATCTTGGCCATCCTGTTTCGGCGCCGGGACTACTAATTTACCTGCCCGTAACCACAATTTGACCTAATTGACTCTCGAGAACAGCGGACGGCGTTAGCCGTTCGCTGATTCTTGCGTTTGATGTTGCCATGGCAACTGTCCCAATGGGCATTTTGTGGGGACGATGATGACTGCACTTCGCACGCTGGCCATTCTGTTTTTCGTGATGGCCGTGCTGATGTTTGTGATGGAGTCGGTCTCCGCCTTCACGGGCGGCGGTCCCTTCCGCATGCGCACGTTTGGGGAGTGGTGGTACGCCTTCAGCCCCAGCAGCTTGAATGGGGCCCAAGCTTTTGTGCAGCGTTACCTGTGGTCGGGCCTTTGGGATCCGTTCGTGATTTCATTCCTGCGATTGCCGGGCATTCCAGCGGCGGTCGGCATCAGTGCCGTGCTGTACGGCCTGACGGTCATCAAACGCCGATAGATAGGCGAGTTCGTTCCAGCCTAACTAGTCGTCATCCATCTTGAGAGCCGCAATAAACGCCTGTTGCGGGATTTCGACTTTGCCGAACTGGCGCATCTTCTTCTTACCCTCTTTCTGTTTCTCCAGAAGCTTGCGCTTCCGGGTGATGTCGCCGCCATAACATTTTGCCGTGACATCCTTGCGCAGCGCCTTGACGTTCTCGCGGGCAATCACGCGCCCGCCAATGGCGGCCTGAATGGGAATTTGGAACATGTGCCGGGGGATCAGGTCTTTCAGCTTCTCACACATGGCCCGGCCGCGTGATTCCGCGCGGTCTTCATGAACGATGATGGAAAGGGCATCCACCGGTTCGCCATTCACCAGGATCGACATTTTGACGAGTTTCCCGAGCTCATAGCCATCGAGTTGATAATCAAAGCTGGCATAGCCCCGTGTGACCGATTTGATGCGGTCATAGAAATCGAACACCACCTCGTTAAGCGGTAGCCGGTAGGTCACCATGGCCCGCGTGCCCGCATAAGTCAGGTCTTGCTGAATGCCCCGCCGGTCCTCGCACAGTTTGAGGACAGCTCCTAAAAATTCGTCGGGCACCAAGATGGTCGCTTTGATCCAAGGCTCTTCGATCTTGTCGACCTTGACCGCATCCGGCATGTCCACTGGATTGTGCAGATCGATCTGCTCCCCATTGGTCAGGTGAAGCTGGTAGATCACCGACGGCGCGGTGGTGATGATGTCGATGTTGAATTCGCGCTCGATCCGTTCCCGGATGATTTCCAGGTGTAGCAGGCCAAGGAACCCGCAGCGGAAGCCGAACCCCAGGGCAGCACTGGTTTCCATTTCGTACTGGAAGCTGGCATCGTTCAAGCGCAGTTTGCCCATGGCTTCCCGCATGGCCTCGAAATCGGCTGCGTCCACCGGAAAGAATCCGCAAAACACCACAGGCTGCACCGGCTTGAAGCCGGGAAGGGGCTCGATGTTGTCCGACTTTTCATCGACCACCGTGTCGCCCACTCTTGTATCGGCAACCTCTTTGATGCTCGCCGTCAGAAAGCCGATTTCACCGGGGCCAAGGGACGCCATTTCTTCCCGCTTCGGTGTGAAGACACCCACCCGGTCGATGCCATATGTGGCGTCCGTCGCCAGCATCTTGATGCGCTGCCCCTTCTTCATGGTGCCGCTGATGATCCGTACCAAGACAACAACGCCCAGATACACATCGTACCAGCTGTCAATGAGCAACGCCTTTAGTGGTTCATCTGCTTGACCGCCTTCCGGTGCGGGCAAGCGTTGGACAATGGCTTCCAGGGCATCGGTGATGCCAATGCCGGTCTTTGCGGAAATCTCCAACGCGTCGGTCGCATCCAATCCAATCACGTCTTCGATTTGGGTCCGCACGCGGTCGGGCTCCGCCGCCGGCAGGTCGATTTTGTTCAGAACGGGAACGATCTCATGGTCGTTTTCGATGGCCTGGTATACATTGGCAAGGGTTTGCGCCTCGACCCCCTGGCTTGCATCCACCACCAAAAGAGATCCTTCACAAGCAGCCAAACAACGGCTTACTTCGTAGGTGAAGTCCACATGGCCCGGCGTGTCCATCAGGTTGAGCACATAGGTCTCGCCGTCTTGCGCTTCATAGGAAAGGCGCACGGTCTGGGCTTTGATCGTGATGCCCCGCTCCCGTTCCAGTTCCATGGAATCGAGAACCTGTTCCTTCATCTCGCGGTCGCTCAAGCCCCCGCAGGTCTGGATCAAGCGGTCAGCCAAGGTGGACTTGCCGTGGTCGATATGGGCCACGATGGAAAAATTACGAATATTATTCAGTGGAGTCATGGTGGGCGGCTTTTATCACCCAGTAGCGCCGCCGCCAAGCCGAACGTCGTCGCAGAATGGTTCCAATTCATGGAACATCGCTCTAAAGTGGTGTCCCGGGCGAGATGGCATCGTGCGTGAGCCTTACGGGCCCGGCGTCGTATTGCGTGGGTTGAGTATGAGTATGCGTATCAACGAAGGGGCGGATGCTTTGCGGCCGGTTGGCCTGGCGAGCATGCGGGCTGATCAAGGTGCTGCCCAGAGCGTCTCTGAAGACGCGGATACGCCCAAATTCTCCGTTTTCGGCACACTCGCCAGTGGATTGTCCTTCGCGCTGGGTCAACCAATCGATTTAGTTCGTATTTGTTTCCTGCCGCTGACGGCCTTGCTGCTCTGTCAGCTCGTTTTCTCGTATTTTCGAATGCCGTTTATGGTGGTCGTTCCGGAAGACTTTGGGCCCATCGATTGGATCGCGGCCGGCCTGGTGTTCCTTTTGTTCTTGTGGGCCTGGGCAAGCCTGTGGGGCGGGTTGTTCGATCATTTCTTTGGGAAACGCGGCAGGTCAAGCTGGCGTTTCTTTGCGGCAAGCCGGGAAAAGCTGAGGCTCGTTTTCGCATTTCTATTTTTGTTTGCCATACCGGCCATGATCGGCGCATTGCTTTTTTGGGCCCAGAGCGCGGACCATACGGTCCAATTAGCTGCCGTCGACGCAACGGTCCGGCCTTCAGGCTATTTCCCCACCACGATGCAGGATGGGGCCGATCTCATTTTTCCATACTTGATGGTTGTGGGGGGCATGCCCAATTGGGTGCTGTTCTGCGTTGGTGCCGTGCTCGCGATTTACCTCATCGTTCGATTTGCGTTTCTTGTGCCCGATGCTGTGGCGAAGGACAGCCTCAACCCGGTGCGGGCCTGGTCCTACACCAGCGGATTTACCTGGCGGCTGGCCGTGATTGTTTGTTTTTCGGTGCCCGCGCTCCTTATGTTGCTGGGCGGTCCGATGACCTTGGGGATTTTCGCCACATATTATCTGTATCCAGAGCTTTTGACCGTCGATGTGAAAGTGTCGCTTTTCCTGAATGATCTCGATCAGCTCTTACGGCTATGGCCGACTTTCATCGGATTTCTGGTCGGCTTGTGTCTGTGCTGCGCCTTTTGGGCCGGGGCGCTGGGGACGCTGTATCAAACGCGGCAGGCACAATGAAAAGGCGCGGGAGTGTTCATCCCGCGCCAAAGTGTTCTCTCTTAAGTGTCAGCTTGCCGATTAGCGCGCCGTATCGATCAGCGATAACGGTTTGCCCGTCGCTTTCCAATTCGGCGGCATGATCCCACTCCATTCCAGAGAAGCGGATTGCACAAGTGGCACCTCGTAATATCGAACCACTTCTGCGCCGGCCATGTTCTGGCAGTCGCGGGCTGACATCTTCAAAGACAGACCCGCCACCGAGCAATCCACTTGAGTGGCTGCATCGGCTGATACGGGTTTCAGGCTGACGCGAATTTCCGGCGGTGCATCTGCCTCGCGCTTTGTTTTCTGAAAAGCAGCTGCCACGATTTCGGTGGTCAGTGTTTCAAAACCCGGCGCCGCGCAACTGATCGCAAGCGGGTGGTCCTGTTCCGGCACTCTGAATGTGGATGTGGCGGAAACACCCGTTGCCACCAACGCGCCGTCTTGTTGAATGTCACAAATGGCGGCAGCCGGTGTCGCTTTTAGCGAAACGGACGTGCCACGATTGAGCGCCGGTGACGAACAAGCCGCCAACGCGCCCGCACATATTAGCGCCACGCTCTTTTGAATACGCATGGTGCCCCTCCATCGATCTCCAAACCTGGAGCCATGGTAGGAGCGACCCATGAACGGATCCCTAAAGTAAGAAATTACTTAAAATTTGCAGCGAACTCGATCTGTTGACGGAATATCGCGCGGTTACCCGCGCAGTTTTCCGCCGCTAGCTTTTTCAACGGCGGCGATCACTTTCGCGCCGACCGCATCGATTTCTTCGTCCGTTAGCGTTTTGTCTCGGGGTTGAAGGTGAACCGACAAGGCCAGGGATTTCGCGTCATCGCCAATGGCGCCGCCCTCAAACACATCAAAGACGGTCACGCCGGTGATGAGTTTTTTGTCGGCGCCTTTGGCGGCTCGGATCAACACATCGGACGAAACCGCCTTATCGACCACAAAAGCGAAATCGCGTTCCACCGCTTGCAAATCGGAAGCATCGAATGCAGGCCGGGCTTTACCTGCTTTCGCACGCGGGGCCGGAATTTCATCCAGCATCACCTCGAAGCCGATCAACGGGCCGCTCACATCCATTGCCCGCAGGATGCGCGGGTGAAGTTCGCCGAAATAGGCCAGATGTTTCTTGGGGCCAAGACAGATCGTGCCGGACCTGCCAGGGTGATACCAGCCGGGTGCTTCAGCAATCACCTGCGCGCTATCGGCGGGTCCGCCCACAGCTTCCAAAAGGGCCAGCGCGTCGTTTTTGGCGTCGAAGGCGTCTACGTCCCGGCGGCTGCCCTGCCAATGGCGCGGTGCCGTCGAGCCTTTGCGGATACCCGAAACAACGACGGCCTGGTCATCGGGCGTGTCGCCGGCATATTGGGGGCCGGATTCGAACAGCGCCACATCTGCAAATCCCCGGTCCGCATTGTGACGTGCCGCCTCAATCAGCCCCGGCAAGACGCTGGGCCGCATCACGTTCAATTCCGAAGAAATCGGGTTGGCCAGCACCACCGATTGGTTGCCGCCGCCGAACAGTGCCGCAGAATTCTCCGAAATGAAGGACCAGGTGACCGCTTCCACCATGCCCCGGGTGGCAAGCTTGCGCCGTGCGGTCGCTAGGCGTCGCTGGCGTGTGGTGAGGATGGGCCGCGCCACACCGTGGTGGCGGGGCAGTGGTGTGGATGGCAGGCCATCCAAGCCGTAAATGCGCACCACTTCTTCGACGAGGTCGGCGGCGCCATCAATATCCGGCCGCCAGCCAGGTACGTTCACGGTGACTTCCGTCCCCGATTTGGACCCAGGCTCTATAGCGAAGCCGAGCTTCTCCAAGATGCTTTCGGCCTCTTCCACCGGGATGTCTAGCCCCGTCAGCCGTTTCACCAACAACGTATCGAAACGAATTGCCGCGGCGGGTGCTAGCGGGCTGCCCGCCACTTCCGCATGGCTTGCTTCTCCGCCGCACAGGTCCAGCACCAGTTTGGTGGCAAGGGTGAGGCCGTCCACCACGAATTGTGGGTCAACGCCCCGTTCGAAGCGGTAGCGTGCATCGGACTCGATGCCCAGTTTGCGGCCGCTGGTGGCAATGTTGATAGGGTCGAAATAGGCGCTTTCGATGAAGACATTCGTCGTCGTTTCGGTAACGCCGCTTGGCTCTCCGCCCATGATGCCGCCAATGCCCAAGGCGGTAGCATCGTCGGCAATGACACAAACCGTCTCGTCGACGTCGTACTCATTGCCGTCGAGCGCAAGAACTTTCTCGCCAGGCCGTCCGAAGCGCGCGCCGATATTGCCTGTCAGCTTGTCCGCGTCATAAACATGCAACGGACGCCCACGGTCGAAGCTGATCAGATTGGTGATGTCGACAAGTATGGAAATGGGGCGCAGGCCAATCGCGCGCAAGCGGCTTTGCAACCAGTCAGGGCTCGGACCATTTTTGACGCCGCGCACATAGCAACCAGCGAACATGGAACACGGCAGCGGGTCGGCGCCGGGGAAATCCAGGCCAATTTTGATCGGACTGTCAAACGTTCCGTCAACAGATGTTATATCGTCAGACTTGAGGACACCCAAGCCGCGCGCGGCCAAATCACGTGCAATGCCGCGCACGCCAAGGCAGTCGGGCCGGTTAGGCGTGATCGCGATCTCGATCATCGGATCATCGAGCCCCATGACATCCGCCATGGGCGTGCCCACAGAGGCTGTTTCCGGCAAATCGATGATACCCTCATGCTCATCGGACAGGCCCATTTCGCGTTCGGAAACCAGCATGCCGTTAGAGCTGACGCCGCGAATTTCTGTCGGCTTCAGCAGCAACCCCGTGCCGGGCACTGTGGTGCCGCTGGGGGCGAAGACAGCTTTCATGCCCGTGCGCGCATTGGGCGCGCCGCAGACCACTTGGATTGTTTCGCTGCCTGTATCCACCTGACAGACGCGTAATTTGTCCGCGTTCGGATGCTTTTCCGCGGAGATCACATGGGCAACTTTGAAGGGCGCCAGTGTCTCTGATAGATTCTCGACACCTTCCACCTCAAGACCAACAGAATTAAGTGCGTTGGTGATGTCTTCCAGAGAAGCTTCTGTGTGCAGATGTTCCTTGAGCCAAGCGAGCGTGAACTTCATCGGCTGAGCCCTCCCGCGAGTGTGGGAATGTCGAGGGATGCAAATCCGTAATGGCGCAGCCAGCGCAAGTCAGCCCCGAAAAAGGCCCGCAGATCCGGGATGCCGTATTTCAGCATCGCCATGCGGTCGATGCCGATGCCGAAGGCGAAGCCCTGATATTCATTCGGATCGAGATTCACGTATTGCAGCACTTTTGGGTGCACCATGCCGCAGCCGAGAATTTCGAGCCAATCGTCTCCCTCGCCCAGAAGGATTTGCCCGCCTTCCCGTCGGCAACGGATATCCACTTCCATGGACGGTTCCGTGAAGGGAAAGTGAGACGGGCGGAACCGCATGCTGACCGTGTCGACCTCGAAATAGGCCTTGCAGAATTCTTCCAGCACCCATTTCAGGTGCCCCATATGGGTTTCCTTGTCGATGACCAATCCTTCCACCTGATGGAACATGGGCGTGTGGGTTTGGTCGGAATCGCAGCGGTAAACGCGTCCCGGTGCGATGATGCGATGGGGCGGTTTTTCCGCCAACATAGTGCGGATCTGAACCGGGCTGGTATGAGTGCGCAAGACAGGGCGAGAGCCATCCTCCTTCTCGTGAAGATAGAATGTGTCGTGCATCTGCCGCGCCGGATGTTCCGCTGGAATGTTCAGCGCGGTGAAGTTCATTTCATCGGTTTCGATGTCGGGCCCTTCGGCAACCGCGAAGCCCATATCCGCGAAGATCGCGCTTAGCTCGTCAATGGTCTGGCTAATGGGGTGGATGCGCCCTTGCCCAGAGGCCAGGACAGGAAGGGTGACATCAACGCGCTCGCTTGCAAGCCTTTGTTCAAGCTCAGCTTCTTCGAGCGTCAACTTACGGTCGGCAACAGCTTGGTTGACCCGGTCCTTCAGACCATTCAACAGCGGACCTTTTTCCTTCCGCTCTTCGGCGCTCATGCCGCCAAGCGTTTTCATAAGGGCGCTCACGCGGCCTTTTTTGCCAAGGGCCTCCACGCGCACTGTTTCGAGGTCCGCTTGGCTCTTGGCATCATTTATCTGGGCTAGAATCTCGTTCTCTAGCGCATCAATTTCCGACATTGCTCTTTCTCAAATCCATTGGGTCCGGCTCCTGCCGGAAGAGGAAGCAGGATGGCAGCACGCCTATAGGCTTGAAGAAAGAGCCGAAAGGCCTGGTTATGCCAACGCTTCGTTTGCTTTTTCTACCAAAGCCTTGAAGGCTTCGGGCTCACGGACCGCGAGGTCGGCAAGCACTTTACGGTCGATTTCAATACCGGCCCGACCAAGGCCGTTGATAAATCGTCCGTAAGTGAGCCCGTGTTCGCGGGCAGCAGCATTGATGCGTTGGATCCACAGGGCGCGGAAATTGCGCTTTTTCGTGCGCCGGTCGCGATAGGCATATTGCAGTGCCTTTTCTACCGCGGGGCGGGCGTTGGTATAGGTATTCTTGCGGCGCCCATAATAGCCTTTGGCGGCTTTCAGGAACTTATTCCGCCGGGCGCGAGATGGGACGCTTCGTGGTGCGCGGCTCATGTCAAAATCTCCTAACGTTCAGCTTTATCTGTGATCGATCAAAGGGTTAGCCGTAAGGCATCCATTTTTTGACCTTCTTCGCATCAGCGTCGCTCAAAATGGCTGTGCCACGCAGTTTGCGGATTTGGTCGTTCGATCTTTTGATCATGCCGTGGCGCTTGCCAGCTTGTGCGTGCTTGACTTTGCCTTTGGCCGTTAGGCGGAAACGTTTTTTGACGCCGCTCTTGGTCTTCAATTTGGGCATTTTGCGTGTCCTTCATCCGGCCCGATGAAGAGTATCGGTTCCGGTCATTAGATTTGCATTCTGAGCTGCCACGGCATGCCCTTTCCAGGCCGGACCGCTCGCTAAAGGAGGCGTTTTATACGGCAAAATCTTGAAAATGCAAGTACATGCGGGGAAATCGACCCTCCATGTCACAATGGCTATGCCCATAGCGTCAAAAAGAAGAGAAATCTCGCAGCGAAAGGGGAAATCCATGACATCCACATTGTCCATTTTGGGAAAAACAACCTCTGACCGGGCCATTACGGTGATTATTGGTGCTTTGGCGGTCGTCCATGCTGGAAATGGCCTTTACATGTTTTTTGCGCCCCAGACCTGGTTCTTTACAACACCGGGGGTTGTAGACACTGGTCCCTTTAACCACCATTTGGTTCAAGATGTGGGCAGCGCATATTTCATGACGGCGGTTGCAGCGGCATTTGCCATTGCGACACCGGCTTTGCGTTTCCCGTTGATGGCCCTTGCCAGCGTGTTCGTGGGACTGCATGCCGTCATTCACGTGGTTGACATTGCAAAGGGACGCTGTGGTGATCCTACAGACGACATTCTGGCGGTGATTATCCCGGCGCTTGTCTGGCTGGGGGTCACTGCCTGGTCTGGACGCACGACCGCTACAAAAATGTGAAGAGTTAAATCGGGCATTATCTCGCAGTTGAGGTAAGCTAGCGCATTATTGTTTGACGTTTACCTCTCTTGAGCCTCATTGGCGGTGCGTGTGCCGTTGCCACCGATCAGTTCTCTCGCGGAAAGGGCAGCGGTTTGAGTAAGCCATTTTACCTAAGCATTTTGTTTGGGGGCCTTGCCCTCATTGCCCTCGGATTTGGTCATGGCGGGGCGATGGCGACAGAATCGCCTGCCGACGCGCCGGAGCTGCCCGTTCCATCACCGGACAAAATGCAGGAGATCAGCGAAGGTTTTGTTCTTTTTGACCAGGATCGCGACGGATCGATCACGGCTGAAGAGCTTGGTAAGGTCATGTTTTCGTTTGGCGACAAGCCGAATGAAGAAGAAGTTCGCGCGATGATCCGGGCAAATGATACATCCGGCGACGGCGCGATCGATTTCCCTGAATTTGTCCGCATGATGTATCAGGCCCCGAGCCAGCAAGAAGTTCGTGCAGCTTTTGTGACATTCGATCGGGACAATGACGAATTCATCGATCAAAAAGAGCTGCTGCTCGCCATGTCGAACATCGGAGAAGAGCTCAACGATGAGGAGATCTCCGCCATGATCGAAGAAGTGGATGACAATGGCGACGGTTTGGTGGACTACCCCGAGTTTGTCGAAATTATGACGCGTTGAAATTCTTCTTTACGCTGACAACCCCGGCTGAGTTTCCGTAAGCCTGTAATTTCGCAAAACCATTAAGCGCGCGGCCCGATTCGCGGTTGTGTGGACACGTGTTTTCACATAAGAATTTGGGTTCTAGTGTTTGCATCATTGCGAACATAATTTCTTATGACTTAGGACCACTGACATGCCGACAGGAACTGTGAAATTTTTCAATACTACCAAGGGATTCGGATTTATCGTTCCTGACGATGGCACCAAGGACATCTTTGTGCATATTTCCGCTGTTCAGAATTCCGGCATGGACTCGCTTTCGGAAGGTCAGAAGGTCAGCTACGACGTGGAGCCGGACAAGCGCGGCTCGAAAGCGGTCAACCTCAAATCCGAATAAACCGGGACAACAAAAAACGCGGATGAGGGTCATCCGCGTTTTGCGTTTCTGACGATGTAACTGGCAGCGCCTTAGAGCGCGATCAGGTTAAGTGGAATCCGGTTAACCGTCCGATCGCGCGACAAACGGTGATGCATAGGCATGATCATGTTTCCATGAAACATGATCATGCTCTAGAGCGGGGCCATAACCATGATCATTTGGCGGCCTTCCAGTTTGGGCGCCTGCTCGACTTTTGCAATTTCGCCCACCTCGTCGCGTACGCGAGAGAGCAATTGCATGCCAAGTTCTTGGTGGGCCATTTCCCGGCCCCGGAAGCGTAAGGTGACTTTCACCTTGTCGCCATCCTCGAAGAATCTCTTAATCGACCGCATCTTGACGTCATAGTCATGCGTGTCGATGTTCGGACGCATCTTGATCTCTTTGACTTCGATGGTCTTTTGCTTCTTCCGCGCTTCGTTGGCTTTCTTCTGCGCCTGATACTTGAACTTGCCGTAGTCAAGAATCTTACAAACGGGCGGAGAGGCATTGGGTGATATCTCAACAAGATCAAGGCCAGCTTGCTGGGCCATGGTGATCGCTTGTTGGGTCGAGACGACCCCGTGATTTTCCCCTTCATGGTCGATCAAACGAACTTCGGGAAGGTCGATCTCTTCGTTAGCACGCGGTCCCTCGCGGGATGGTGGTGCCTGCATTGGTCTTCTGGCTATGTAGGTCTCTCCATAGTTGGGGCCAGCCGGACACTTCTTATGTGTTTGCCTGACGGGCCGGTTTCAATTTAAGCAACGCAGCTCACTGCTGACTGTTGGCCATATCCGGAGGCAAAGCCTCTTCTTTTAGGATAGTAAGCACATCCTTAAGTGCAAGCGTTTCTTGTTCCTTAACGCCCAAACGCCGCACGGAAACCTGTTCGCTTTCCATTTCTCGCTGTCCAACCACCAGAATCACTGGGATTTTGGCGTGTGAGTGTTCCCTTACTTTGTAATTGATTTTCTCATTGCGAACATCGAGCCGTGCCCGAAGGCCCGCTGCTTTGAGCGCATCGGCCACTTTTTCGGCATAAGGGTCCGCATCTGAGGTGATTGTTGCCACGGCCACTTGCACAGGGGCGAGCCACAATGGGAAGCGGCCCGCATGGTGTTCGATCAGAACGCCGATGAAGCGTTCCAGGGTGCCCAAAATGGCGCGGTGCAGCATCACCGGGCGGTGCTTCTCGCCGTCGGCACCAACATAAGATGCATCCAGGCGTTCGGGCAGCACGAAGTCCAGCTGAAGGGTTCCGCACTGCCAATCCCGCCCGATGGCGTCACGCAGGACGAATTCAAGCTTCGGCCCATAGAAAGCGCCTTCGCCGGGATTGATCTTGAATGGCAGGCCCGCTGCCTTTGCGGCGGCTTCCAGCGCGGCCTCGGCACGGTCCCAAGTGGCGTCGTCACCCGCCATCAATTCCGGCCGGGTAGACAGCTTGACCACAATGTCGTTGAAACCGAGTTCCTCGTAGATGGAAAACAGCAGATTGCAGAAATTGATGCTTTCCTGTTCCACCTGGTCTTCGCGGCAGAAAATATGCGCATCGTCTTGGGTCATCTGACGCACACGCATCAATCCATGCAGTGCGCCGTGAGCCTCATTCCGGTGGCAGCAGCCGAATTCGGCCATGCGGATCGGCAGGTCGCGATAGGACCGGATCTGATTCTTGAAGATCTGAACATGGGCCGGACAGTTCATGGGTTTCAGCGCCATGAGCTTGTCGCTTTCGCCCGCCAGCACCGGTCCTTCTTCTTCCGTATTCGGAATTTCGTCCGGCACGACGAACATGTTCTCACGGAATTTCGACCAGTGGCCTGACTGCTCCCAAAACTTCGAATCCAGAAGTTGTGGGGTTTTGACTTCTACATAATCAGCCTTCTGAAGTTTGCGGCGAATATAACCTTCGAGCTGATTGTAGATGACAAAGCCATTGGGGTGCCAGAAAACCGATCCTTGCGCTTCTTCTTGCAAGTGGAACAGGTCCATTTCGCGGCCCAGTTTGCGATGGTCTCGCTTTTCCGCTTCTTCGATGCGGCGAAGATAGGCTTTCAGTTCTTTGTCGTCGCGCCATGCGGTGCCATAGATACGCTGAAGCTGCGCGTTCTTGGCGTCGCCCCGCCAGTAAGAGCCGGCGATCTTGGTCAGCCTAAAAGCTTGGCCGATCTTGCCCGTGGACATGAGGTGCGGACCCCGGCACAGGTCATGCCAATCGCCATGATAATAGACCTTGATCTCTTCGCCTTCCGGGATGGATTCGATCAGCTCGGCTTTGTACTGCTCGCCAATATTCCGGAAATGGGAGATCGCTTTTGGGCGGTCCCAAATCTCGCGCCGGGTGACCTCGTTGCGCGAGACGATTTCCTTCATCCGTTTTTCGATTTTTTCAAGATCTTCCGGACGGAACGGTTCGTTGCGCGCAAAGTCGTAATAGAAGCCGTCTTCGATCACCGGGCCGATGGTGACTTGCGTGCCCGGATAAAGCTCCTGCACCGCCATTGCCAAAATATGCGCAGCATCGTGACGGATCAGCTCAAGTGCTTCTTCGTCTTTCTTGGTCACGATCGCAACGGACGCGTCGGACGAAATAGGTTCGTCGAGATCGGACAAGACGCCATCGATCTTCACCGCGAGCGCCGCCTTCGCGAGACCCGACCCGATACTATCGGCGATTTCCTGTCCCGTTACGCCACGGCCGTACTCCCGCTTGCTGCCATCAGGCAGCGCGATGGAAACGGTTTGGTCGGTCGATACGGTCATGCTGTTCATGTCTAAAAATGCGCCGAGTTTTGTTAAGGTCCCGTTTACGAGACAAGGCGGGCACATTACGTCGATCCCTTTGCAAGTCAAGCAAGGACGGACATGTCCCGGAGCTGCTGCACGACGTCTTCCGTCGGCAGTTCTTCTAATGTGGGGCGTCTCAGTGTTTGCACCAAGTCCGCGCGTGGCGCACAGCGGCTTGGGTCGGACTCATGAGAGAATAAGACCAGGCACGGCGGGCCCGAGGCGGCCAGCAAGTGCATGGGACCCGTGTCATTGCCGATCGCCGCAATAGCGCCGCGGCCGATGGCGGCGATTTGCGGGAAATCTGTCTTGCCACAGAGATTGACCGACGCGGGAACCTTATCTGTGATGGCTTGCAGCTCTGTCTGCTCGGCGGCGGCGCCAAGCAGTACCGGCGTCAGGCCGTATTCCGCGACCACGGCGGCGAGCGCCGCGTAATTTGCGGTTGGCCAGCGTTTTGCCGGCCGGTGGGGGGAGCCGCCGGGCACCAGCACTACATATCGATCCGGCAGGCCAAGGCCACTGACGTCGCCCGCGGCCCAGCTCACATCGGTGGGGAAAATGGTTTCTATGCCCGCGATGCGTAGCTGTTCCGCCTGGCGGTCCACCGTGTGCATGGGGATACGGTTTGGATTGTCGTGGGGATGAGAACACCCGCCCGCGACGCCGGACCATCCGGGCTGGTTGGGCCACAGAAATTGAAAGTACCAACTCGTCCGATTGGATGTTTGCAGGTCATAAACGAAATCGAACTTGGCAGAGCGCATCCGGGACAGCAGCCGCACCATGTTCATGGATGTCCAGCTTGGCCGCCCATCGGACCAAACCTCATCAAAATAGCCGCTGTCTTTCCCAAGCACCGCAAATGGGGGGGTTGTGATGAGTGTAATTTTCGCGTCCGGGTGACGGCTCCGGATGGACTTGAATGGTCCCATGGCCTGAACGAAATCCCCCAACGATCCTAGGCGGATGACGGCGATGTTGGAGGCGGATGAGGGATCAATTGTCATTATGCAGAGAAGATTAGTCTGATGATTGGTTTGCCGCGTTCAGTGTGTCATACGCTTCGAGGGTTCGGGCACACATCATCTCTTTCGAGAAATGATCAAGCACACGTTTGCGCCCCTTTCGGCCCATGTTCAAGCGCGCCTCTCTCGGAAGCTGTAACGCAAAAGCCAGCTTCTCAGCCAACGCCTCCGCGCTGCCGCCGTCATAGAGCCATCCGGTTTCGTTGTCCAACACGGTTTCCAGGGATCCGCCCAAAGCCGAGGCAATGACCGGCCGTTCCATGGCCTGCGCCTCCACCGCCACACGGCCAAAGGCTTCCGGTTCGATGGAAGCGGACACCACAATGCCGGATGCTGCGTAGGCAGCCGGCATATCATCCCAATGACCGGTGAAATGAATTCTTTCTTTTAGTCCAAGTTTGGCAATCTGATCCTGGAGGTTTCGTTCAAACTCGGACCCGGCTTGCGCTTCGCCCACCAGGACGAAATGAACGTCCGAAAACGCCTCTTGCGCGGTGATAGCCGCGGCGGCGTTGATAAAAACCTCCTGGCCTTTCCATTTTGTAAGCCTGCCGGGCAAGGTCACCAGCTGTGCGGACGCGGGCGTTCCGGCTTTCTGTCGGAAAGCGGCGATCCGTTCGCCACTGATGGAAGCCGGATCGAACGCAGCCGTGTCCACACCTCTGGGAATTGTGGTGACTTTCGACAGCGCGCTTGGATATTTCGATGCAATCCGGTTGGCGATGAAGTTTGAATTCGCAATCACCACATCGCCGCGCGCCATGACACTATTATAGATCGACTTCAGATATCCGGTGTCCCGGAATGTACCGTGATGCGTGGTCATGAAAGCCCGGCCCGTGCGCCGGGCGGCGAGCAGTGCGCTCCAAGCGGGCGCCCGGCTGCGGGCGTGAACGATCGCAATGTCGTTCCCGGTAATGATATCGCTCAGCCTCGATATATTCCGATAGATCGTGAGCGGGTTTTTGCTGGCGAAGGGGCCCAGGATGACGGTGGCGCCCATTGTCTGCAATTGCGAAATCATGCGGCCACCGGACGTCGCCACGAAAGCGGAATGTCCAGCTTTGATGAGCGCGTCTGAGATATCGATCACCGTGCGCTCCGCGCCGCCCTCATCAAGGCTTGGGATGACCTGAAGAACTCGCAGGGGCTTTGTCAAAGGCGCTCCATTTCTTTTCGAAGCCCTTCCCGATAGGTCGGATATTTGAACGTCACGCCAAGATCTTTTTTGATGCGTGTGTTACGCACGCGCTTATTGTCATTGTAGAAACTTTTGGCCATCTCGCTCATCTCCGCATCGTCGAAGGCGACCAGCGGTGGGGGCGTAACGCCCAGCAGTTCTGCAGCGAAGGCGACCACGTCGGCGGGCACCGCTGCTTCGTCATCGCACACATTGTAAACGGCTCCCGGTGCGTTGTGGGCAATGGATGCCTTGAGGACCTCTGCCACATCTTCCACATGGATGCGCGAGAACATCTGGCCGGGTTTGTCGATCCGCCGTGCTTTCCCTTGCTGCAGCGAGACAAGCTGGTTCCGCCCCGGCCCATAAATGCCTGCAAGACGAAATATATGCACCGGCAGGCCATGGTCATGGTGCAAGGCAAGCCATTGGCGTTCCGCCTCAACCCGCCTTCGCGCCCGGTCGCTTGTTGGCTTTAGAGCTGAGCCTTCATCGACCCAGCCGCCGTCCCGATTGCCGTAAACCCCGGTGGTGGACAGGTAGCCGATCCAGCCAAGTTGATCTTTGCGGGCGATCAGATCGTCCTTGTGCGCCGCCACGACTGGATCGCCGTGATCCCTGGGGGGCGCCGAAATCAGAAGGTGGGTCGTGCGATCAAGCTCGCTGGGCTCGATTTTGCCGCCGTCCCCGAACAAGACGCCCTTGGCGCCGGTCGCGTCTATCTTGGCCAGGCTGTCGGCGGTTCGAGTGGATCCGGTGACGCCCCAGCCATTCTCCATCAATTCGGCGGCAAGCTGCTTTGCACAAAACCCATAGCCTAAACACAGCAGATGTGGTGACAGACCCCCTGGCATTTCAGCGGCCCCAGATGATAGATAAGGTCGTGTGTGGGGATGCCATCACGAGAAGAAAGCGTAGTCGAGCCATGCGTAACCTATTTGCGGCGTTTCTATCCGTATTTCTCTTCATATCCCTGCCGTTGTCGGCCCAGGACTATAGTCTAGGTGGGGGCCGGTACAAGAAATGCCTCGATAAGGTCGCGACCGATCCACAAGCTGCCTTACAACAGTTCCGTTATTGGCGTGAAGTAGATAATTGGCAAGGCGGCCCAGCCCTTCATTGTGAGGCGTTGATCTTAACGGCGCTTAAGCAATACAGCGATGCGGCGCAGCGCCTGGAACAGATCGTTTCCGGCAATCTGTTGGCAGACGCAACCCTGCAAGCGACCATCCTTGGTCAAGCGGGCAATGCCTGGATTCTGGCCAAGCGCGGCGATCTGGCCCTCGCCGCATTGGACCAGGCGATCACGTTAAATGACCAGGATCTTGAGCTCTTTGTGGACAGGGCACGTGCTTACGCATTGCTGGAAAACTGGCAGCCGGCGATAGAAGATCTGGATAAGGTCATTGGCGCCGCGAAACCGAATGCAGATCACCGCGTGCTGCGTGCCACCGCCAATCGCCATCTGAAGAAGTATGACGCCGCCCGTGCGGATATCGACGCGGCGCTTGCGATCTCGGTCAATCATGGGGGTGCGTTGCTGGAACGCGGCATCCTGAAGCAAATCTTTGGCGACGAAAATGGCGCGCGTCAGGATTGGGTCTTGGTGGTTTCCACGAACCCAAAGACCGAATTGGCGGATGCCGCTCAAGCCCGGCTTCAGAAGCTTGATCTGAAAACGCGAGATGTGGTGCCGGAGTAATATGTAATGTAGGGCGCATTAGACGGAGCCGTAATGCGCCAAAGTTTTAGCCTAACGGTGCATTACGCTTCGCTAATGCACCCTACACTCTAAACGGCATTCCATTCCGCCCGCACATCCTCATCGGTTTCCGTCTGAAGAAACCTGGACTTGAGATCAATAAGTTTTTCGGGCGGTAGCAACTGACTCAACGCCCACACCGCCATGGCGCGTACCAAAGGCGATTCATCTTGCAGCCTTTGTTCCGCGCTTTTCGCCAAACTCGTGTCGCCTGAATTGCCTATCGCAATCAGCACATTCCGTACAAACCGGTTCCGGCCGGTTCGTTTGACAGGAGACCCGGCAAAAAGCTGGCGGAACTGGGCATCGTCAAGGGCTACCAAGTCTTGTAAGGGCGGATCGACGATGTTGCTGCGGGGCTGCAAGGCGATTTCAGCTGCGTCTTGAGCGAATTTGTTCCAAGGACAAACGGCAAGGCAATCGTCACAGCCATAAATCCGATTGCCCATTGGTGTTCTGAATTCCCGAGGGATGTGGCCTTTATGCTCGATGGTCAGGTAGGAAATGCATCGCCTTGCATCGAGCTGATAAGGGGACGGAAATGCGTTGGTCGGGCAAATGTCCAGGCATTTCTGGCAGGTGCCGCATTGATTCCTGTGCGGAAGGCTGGAGGTTAGATCCAATGTGGTGAAGATCGATCCAAGAAAAAGCCATGACCCTTCGGTGGGGGATACGAGATTTGTGTGCTTGCCTTGCCAGCCAATCCCGGCCGCTTCCGCCAGAGGCTTTTCCATCACCGGTGCCGTATCCACAAACACTTTGATGCCGCACTTGTGCGTTTCCGCCAGCCACCGGCCGATTTGCTTCAAGCGTTTTTTGATGACGTCATGATAATCTTTACCCAGAGCATAAACTGATATCACGCCGGACCGTTTGCGCGCCAGGCGGTCCATCGGGTCCATGTCCGGTGTATAGCGCATGCCCAGGACGATGATGCTTTTGGTTTCATCCCAGAGTTTCGAAGGCGCGGCTCTCTTTTCAACGTCGCGGGCAAGCCAGTCCATGTCGCCTTGGCGGCCAAGCGAAACGAAGCGCGCCATGCCTTGTTCCGCATGGGGAATAGAGTCCGGCGCCGTAAAACCAACCACCGCAAAGCCCAGGTCAAGGGCGCGCCGGGCGATTTCATCTTGCAGCGCCGTGATGTTGTCGGCACTGGGCTGCGGAACGCTTTGTTCCGGCTGTGTCATGAGAAATATATTGCCACATATTGCTGCCAGGTGCGCGCCAGCAGGGTCAGAATGGGCCACAAGGCGGGAACGAGAAAGCGGACGAACACATAGAAAAACGGCAGGCTCGCCCCAAGAACGATCACCAGTTCGAACCACAGGGCGGTTTGGGCGACGCCGGATTGCGCTTTGTTGTGAAAACTCAGGTAGCCACCGAAGCCCGCAAAAATGAAGGCGTAGAAAAAGATCAGTGCGCTGGACGTCCACCAGATGCCGGACAGCAAAGAAAGGCTGCTCCAGAACGATTCCGTTCCGGCAAAAACAAAGACGCCGAGCGGCGTACAGCCAAGCGCGACCACGAAGCCAAGCACAAGGGCGCGGCCGAGCTCTTGCCAGGCGAAGCCGACAAATGTGTCCTTGGGCCGCCTGATCTCCCAATTTTTGGCGCGGGTCACGGACACCATATTGGCGATCGCCGAAAACACCGCCACCAGGATCAAACCAAGGCCGCTCAGGCTAAAGGTGATGGACAATAAATCAGAGAGCGACACTCAAGCCCCTTTCAGACGCGACGTGCCAAATGGCACCAACCCGCAAACCACTATTCAATTCATCTTTGACAGCCCGATCAAGCGGACCGCCAACCCTTCCCTTAATCTATCGTTGATTAATTTTTTTGCTTTGCGCTCGCTAAAAATCGAGGTTTGCGTAATGGCGTGGTGGTTGCACGCCAGCCACTTGATCCGCCAAAAGGGCGCGGAAGCTCGGCCGGGATTTGATGCGTACATACCATTCCTGGGTGCGCGGAAAGCGATGCCAGGGAATATCGCCCACATAGTCTAAGCAGGAGATATGGGCCGCCGCTGCGAGGTCCGCGCAGCTCAGCTCGTCACCTGCAAGCCAGCGCCGCCGTTCGGCCAAGAACCCGATAAATTCCAGATGATCGCTTAAGGCTTCCAGCGAAGCCCGAATTAGGCTCATATCCGGTTCGCCCAAGCGGAAGAAGCGCTTATCGATGCGTTCGAAGATGATCGGTCCGGAGACTTCCCGGTGAAACGTGTTGTTGAACCAGGCGCTTAACCGCCTGACCTCGGCTTGGTTGATGGCATCTCCGGGAATGAGGGCCGGTGTCGGCTGGGTGGTTTCTAGATATTCGACGATGGCCGTGCACTCGGAAACCTTTGATCCGTCCTCATTTACAAGAATTGGGACTGAAGCGCGCCGGTTCGGGGGCGTGGGCTCCAAATCTTCTGCCACGGGCGCATCTGTAGACAGCGAAAAGTCCAGACGTTTCTCCGCCAATGCCAGTCGAACAAACCGGCAGGCAGGAGAGAGGGGCTGATGGTAAAGCAGACGCATGAGTGACGTTTGGCCTGAAGTGTCGGGGAGATTGAAGCAGGATCCAATCTAGTATGGATAGGGGCACTGCACAAACGCACTTTAGGTGTTGGTTGTGATGAGTGGTTTCAATTCTTCGTTTTCTGCCTGCGCGGGGCCTTCAATCAGATCCGCCAAGTCTTCATCCGGGCAAGGGCCGAATTCCGCCTGGATCGTGGAATGGCGGATGTCGAACTTGTCCGCCAGAACTCTCTTCACAGCCTTTAAAACGGTGTACTGGTCTTGCTCCGGCGACATGGTGACGTGCAAGGTGAGGATCGGTTTTTGATCGGTCAGCGCCCACAAATGCATCTGGTGTATGCCTTTGATCGCCGGTACCTCCGTCATGATGGTGTTGGCCACTTCGTCCGGTTCCAAGTGCCGGGGTGTGCCTTGAAGCAAAATATGGCCGCTATCCACGACAACGCGGTAGGCGGCGTGCAGGATAAGTGCGACCACCAACAGGGACAGCAGCGGGTCTAAGATGTTAAGGCCGGTCATCATGATGAGGGCGGCCGCGACGATGGCGGCGACCGACCCTAAAAGGTCGCTTAGCACATGCAGTGAGGCGCCGCGCATGTTCAGATTGGTCTGATCGCCGCCGTGAAGAATGTAAAACGCCACCACATTGACGGCGAGGCCGGTGAACGCGATTAGCATCATGGGGCCCGCCAGCACCTCGACCGGTTGCTGAATGCGCCCGATGGCCTCCCATACAATCCATGCCCCAATCGCAAAAAGGGCGAGGCCATTCACAAAGGCCGCAAGAATCTGGAAGCGATGATAGCCATAGGAACGTTGGCCATCCGTGGGCCGGCCGGCGATGCGGAAAGCGATCCAGGCTAGGAATAATGCAAGGCTGTCGGTCAGCATATGGCCCGCATCGGCCAACAGGGCCAGCGAGCCGGACAACAGCCCCCCAATGACCTCAACGACCATAAATCCGCCGGTAAGGACCATGGCGCGAAAGACGCGGTTTCGGTCCGTACCGGAATAATCGTGGCTGTGGCCGTGACCGGCGCCTTGATCGCAGGAAGATTGGCTCATGGTGTGGTCTTAGAGTTATTCATGGATTTTCGCCAATACTTTTAAACACGCCGTCGCCCGATCATCCGCCGATGCAATTCGCATGGCCGTTTGCCACCACCGCCATGCGCCGGAGCAGGACCGTTGACCGCTGCTTCACATAACTGCCTGGCGGGTTCGCGCGCCATTTTTTTGGGCTGGGCAGAACGGCGGCCATGCGCGCGGCCTCACGCTGGGTGAGCCACGAGGCCGGTTTGTTGAAATGGTATCGTGCCGCGGCCTCAGCGCCGTAAACATTGGTGCCCCATTCCACCACGTTGAGATACCGTTCGAGGATTTGCTCCTTACTCCACATAAGTTCGATGAGAACCGTGAAATAAGCTTCGAAACCCTTCCGTACCCAACTGCGGCTTGGCCACAGAAAGACGTTCTTAGCCGTCTGCATACTGATCGTGCTGGCGCCCCTCTTGCCTTGACCATTTTGATTGAAGGCCCAGGCGGCTTCGATGGCATCCCAATCGAAACCATGATGGGTGCAGAATTTGCTGTCCTCCGCCGCAATCACCGCATGACGCAAATGAGGTGAAATGTCGTCCAAAGTTCGCCAGGTTTGGGAGGCGTCAGGCCCTCTCATGACCGATTGCAGGGCGACGACCGGGCGTTCGTTGACTGCCGTCACGGCCACCAGGGCCGGAGGCACCAACAGAACGAGCGCAGTGACAGCCAATAAAGCTCGTGTCACGAACGGCCGTATCCGCCGCCAGGTATCACGCAACTGAAACTGCTTCTTCTTCGCCATAAGGTTTGTGGAAACTCAGTCCTGATCCATTGGTCCGCCGCTTATTATCCCCTGTAGCGGCGCTATTTCTCCGTTAACAGCTGCATGATATAGGACGGGCTCCGTTCTTTTTGCAGACGAAAGCGTAATTTTCGTGTCCCTTGAGCAGCTTCTCATCTTATCGATCATCCAAGGTATTACCGAATTCTTACCGATCAGCTCCTCGGGTCACTTGGTGTTTGTCCCAAGCCTGCTGGGCTGGGAGGATCAGGGGGTTTTGATCGACATTGCCTTTCATGTGGGGACGCTGTTCGCGGTGGTGATCTATTTCTGGCGCGACCTCTTGGCGATGCTGTTGGGGGCGTGGGATCTGGTCATGGGGCGGCCGTCATCCGACAGCTGGCTGGCCGTCTACCTTGTGCTCGCAACGATCCCAATCATTGTGGTGGGTTTTGTCATTCAACAGTTCGGCCTGATCGACATGCTGCGCACCGTGGAGGTGATCGGTTGGACCACGCTGCTGTTCGGGCTTTTGCTGTACGCGTCCGATCAATCCCCGGTCACCGTCAACAGCATCAACAAAATGACCTTTCGTCAGGCGATGATCGTGGGGGGCGCTCAGGTGCTTAGCCTCATTCCAGGGACCAGCCGGTCCGGTATCACCATGACCGCCGCGCGCTACCTTGGCTTTCAACGGTCGGAGGCCGCGCGGTTCTCTATGCTGTTATCAATCCCGACCATCCTGGCGGGCGGCACGCTGGCGGGGCTGGAGCTCTATGAAACGGGCGATGCTCAGATGACCAATGACGCGATCATCGCGGCCATTCTGGCGTTTCTGTCGGCGCTGGTGGCGATTTGGGGCCTCATGCGCTTGGTCAATCAAATCGGATTCTTGCCGTTTGTGATCTATCGCGCCGTGCTGGGCATTGGTCTGCTGATTTGGGCTTATGCCTACTAAATCCGTCAAGCCGGCTGTTCATAATCCGGCTCTTCGAATTCGCCATGGGGCCGGAAGCGCCATAAATATTGCGGGACGATTGCCTCGACCGAAGTGGCCTCGATCCCTAAATCCTTGAGAATGGCGACTTCCGGGTCGTTAGATGCCCCCACCACATTGTCTGACCGCAAAAGACGGACTTGGTCGAGTGTAAGTGGTGCGAAGGGCAGCCAGCCAGTGAGAGCGCCCATCATTCCCGCAATGGGGAAGGGTACCGGCATGAACATGTTCGAGCGGTTGGTTTCGGCTTTCACCAGCTCCAGAAGCTCTTTGAAGGAGTAGACCTTTGGGCCGCCCAATTCCACGGTGCGGCCCTGGAATTCCTCCTTGGCAAGCAGTGCGCCCACGGCTTCCGCCACATCCCCCACATAAACCGGCTGGAACTTCGTTCGCCCACCGCCAATGAGGGGCAGGAACGGCGATATGCGCGCCATTGCGGCAAAACGATTGAAGAATTCGTCTTCGGCCCCGAATACGATGGAAGGACGAATGATGCTTGCGTGAGGCACGGCTTTGCGAACCGCAGCCTCCCCTTCACCCTTTGTCTGCGCGTAGCGCGCGTTGGATGACGGATCGGCACCGATGGCGGACATTTGAACGAAACGGGAGATACCGTTGGCCGCAGCGACCGATGCGATCGTGCCGGGCGCCTCGGCGTGAACTGCCGAAAACTTTTGCTTGCCGGATTCCTTCAATATGCCCACTAAATTGACCACGCCGTCGGCGTCGGAAAGGGCGCGTTTGATCGAGTCCTCGTTGCGGACATTGGTCTGGGCAAGCTGGATCTGGCCCACATCCCCCATGGGCAGCAGAAAGTTCGCAACATTGGGGCGGCGCACCGCGGCACGAATCCGGTAGCCTTGCTTTGCCAAATGGCGCACCACATACCGGCCGATGAAGCCCGATGCGCCGAAAACCGTAATCAGATCTGCTGCCATTTGTGTCTTGTCCAAATCATTGGGAGAGCGTGGTTTCCCCTCATAAACCGAATCGGTGGTGGCGGTACAGATGTGAATCACCGCACCTCGGAATAGCGGCCAAAGATCTTCAACCTTGCTTCGTTGACATTGGGCGCGGCTTAGCTATGTATTGCTCCTTGCTCATGCCCAGGTGGCGGAATTGGTAGACGCGCCAGCTTCAGGTGCTGGTGGCCGCAAGGTCGTGGAAGTTCGAGTCTTCTCCTGGGCACCAGCTTAACAACTTTTCGAGCGACGCCTTTAATTGTGCGTTTGCCGCGGAAATAAAGCGCGGGCATGGTCTCGAAAACCCAAAAAACCAGCCAGATTTAAGAATGAAGACCTGACGCATGGTGGATAGACAGCGTGAGTATTGCAGGTGCATGCGAAAGATAGCACTTAAAAATTGTAGTTCATGTGCTTTATAATTGTCCTTCCGTTTTCTTGAACTATGTCTTTCTATAGGCGTATCCGGTTGCGTTCCATGCCGAAAACTCAGTTTTGCTTTTTGGACAATCAAGTGGTGTGGCGACTGCTGGCCGCACCCATATCACTGTGTGGGGACCGGTATTTTGGGTGGGGGGACTTCTACATCGCGTCGTTCAGCATGCGGGCAATACGCCCGGCCAGCCATAAAGTGTGTTTTAAGTAGACATACCAAACACAATTTTATTTGGGCGATATCTGCCCTCACATTTTTGCTGAGCCATCAGGCTTCTGTCCAACCGGCGATGGCCGAAGAAGATGAGACACCCCAGCGTTCAAAGGACGTGGATGAAATCGTCGTGACCGGCACCAATATTCGGGGCATCGCGCCGGATAGTTCCCCCACTGTCGTTTACGACCGCGACGATATTGAAAAATCGGGCGTCTTCACCACGGAGCAATTCGTCCGTTCCGTACCGCAAGTCTTCGGTGGTGGGATCAACAGCGCGACCGCGAGAGGTTTGCCCAATGATTTGGAATCAAGGTCCAACACCACAATCGCCAGCGGCATAAATTTGCGTGGGCTTGGGGCCGGCGCAACACTCACTTTGCTCAATGGCCGACGGTTGGCACCGGCCGGTACGGGCGGCGGTTTTGTGGATGTGTCCGCCTTTCCGCTCAGCGCCATCGACCGTATTGAAGTGCTCACTGACGGGGCCTCTTCGATTTACGGGGGCGATGCCGTTGCCGGTGTGGTCAATTTTACCTTGCGGGATGATTTTCAAGGGGCAGAAACCAATGTCAGCTATGGCTTGGTAACGGAAGGGGATCTTGACCAGATCCGCGTCTCGCAAACCTTTGGGACAAGCTGGGCGTCGGGCAATGCGTTGGTGTCCTATGAGTTTTTTGATCAGGACGCTCTCTTTGCCAGTGAAAAGGCGTTTTCGCGGGACGCGCTGCCTTCCGAAACTTTGCTGCCGGAACAAGACCGTCATAGCGTGATCGCCGCTCTCTCTCAGGAGATCACAGATGCCGTCACGTTTAAGGCTATGGGGTTTTACGCCGACCGGGACAGCTTCGGCTCGAACAACCGCGACTCCATCCTTCGGGCGAATACGGCGAACACGGAACAATTCTTGATTTCACCAAGTTTGGAGTACGCCTTTTCCAATGACTGGCGGGTAGTCCTTGGCGGTGACTACAGCGAAACAAACACCGAAGCCATCACGGTCAGCACTCTCTTGCCGTCAAATACGCTGTTCTCGTTGCTGGAACCAGGTACGGAAGCATCGCTGGCATCTGTTGATGTCATAGCCGACGGCACGCTTTTCCCACTCCCCGGCGGGCCCATGAAACTCGCTTTTGGCGGGGCATATCGGAATGAAGAGTTTGCGCAGTTAAATTTCGATCAGCTTATTGTCGAAGGAGACCGCCAGGTTTGGGCGGCCTTTGGTGAATTGTTCCTGCCGATTGTCGGTTCTGAAAACCGCTTGCCTGGTGTTGAAAGGTTGGAGATCACCGCATCGGCGCGCTTTGACGACTACAGTGATTTCGGAAGTTCCGTAAATCCGAAAGTCGGGTTTCTTTGGTCGCCGTTCCCAGGCTTCAACTTCCGGGGCTCCTACAGCACGTCATTCAATCCGCCACCTTTGGGGCTTGCGGTCGACACGAAAACGAATGCTGTGGCGGACTTCGCCATCAACCCCGCCAATCCCGCCGTCATCGATATTCCATATCTTCTGATCGGCCCTGGTTCGGTTCCCGATTTGGAAGCTGAGAATTCACGGACATTCACCGCAGGCGCCGACTATGAGTTTGAACTTGGCGGCGGGCAATTAACCCTCTCGTCAACATACTACAACATCAACTTTGAAGACCGGATCGGGCCGTTTCCGCGGCCGCCGGGCTTCAGGAACAACAATGAACTTGCCCTCATTCTGGATTCGTTTCCGTCTGAAATCATCACTCTGAACCCGTCATTGAACGACGTGCAGACGTTTATCGATTTCGCGGCGTCATCAGGCGGTGAGGTGCTTGTCGTCGGTGGGATCGATCTGTCGAACATCGCCTTCATTGCTGATTTCCGCACGAGAAACCTTTTGTCGGCCAAGACCCAGGGGCTCGATTTCAACTTTCGCTACGACATCGATACGGATTTCGGCGCGTTCAACGCCTCGTTCAACGCCAACTACATTATTGACTTCACCAAACAATCCTTCCCGACTGCGGCGGTCATTGAGACCTTGAACCGCCCATTTGATCCGGTGGATTTACGCTTGCGCGGGGGGCTTGGATGGGCACGCGATGAATGGCAGGTGTCGGTCTTTGTGAATTACACAGACAATTATGAGGACATTCGCGTTACCCCCGCCGCACCGATAGAGTCGTGGACGACGGTAGATCTGAACATCGCGTATGATCTCGGCGATCGAACCGGTACTTTCCTTCTGGACAATACCCGCCTGTCCCTATCTGTCATAAATCTGTTCGATCAAGATCCGCCGACAGTTGTGAATGACGCAGATAGGCCGGGCTTTTCGCCGGCTTCATTCGATAGTGCGAACGCCAACCCGCTGGGCCGCTTCATCTCGTTTTCGGTGCTGAAGTCTTGGTAAGCGGAGCCACCGCGATCCTGAAAAAAGCAATGACTATTGGTTTCAAGTCCTGTAAACGGACCTGGCGCTTGTTTTCCTCTTCCGGTCGCGCCGAAGGCGGTCATTTCCAAAAAGAACACCGATCCCGTGTCATCCTCGCCAAACATCCACCACCATAAAGGTGATTTGCCTGCCGGTTTGGACTTCGGGCCGTCAGTTGCCGTGGACACGGAAACCATGGGGCTTAACCCGGTGCGCGATGCGCTCTGCGTGGTGCAGTTGTCGGCGGGTGATGGCACGGTTCATGTGGTTCAGCTCGACCGGGCCTCTTATAAGGCGCCCAACTTGGTGGCGTTGCTTGGCGATCCGAATGTTTTGAAGATCTTCCATTACGCCCGGTTCGACATTGCCTTCCTCAAGAAATTCATGGGTGTGGAAACCCAGCCGGTTTATTGCACCAAGATCGCCTCGAAGCTGGTGCGCACCTATACGGATAAACATGGCCTGAAGGATCTGTGCCGGGAGCTTCTTGGGGTTGATCTATCAAAGCAGCAGCAAAGTTCCGATTGGGGCGCCGATACCCTGTCAGAGGCACAATTGCACTATGCGGCCTCGGATGTGCTTTATCTCCACAAGCTCAAAGATCAGTTGGACGCCATGTTGACCCGCGAAGGACGGGCACATTTGGCCCAAAAAAGCTTCGATTTCTTGTCGACCAGGGCTGAACTGGACCTTGGTGGATGGTCCGAAATGGACATTTTTTCGCACTGATCCGGTAAGACGTGACCGCCGGGCCGATTGACCCGGAAGCCCAAAATACCCATACTAAGATACCATTTGGCACATTTTTCGCATGGTGCCCGAATGGGTTGTGTCCGCGCCGGTTTTTTGGCTCGGCATCAACCTGTTTCCGAACCGTGCGGGGTTTAGCGAGTAACGGTTCGGAATGACAACAACAACCTCAAATTCCGATACATCAGCACGCACAATCGGATCAGAACCAAGCAAGGATATCGACGCCGGTGTCCGGGTTCTTCGATTGGAAAGCGATGCGCTGAAAGTCTTGGCCGATAGTCTCGACCAAAGTTTCATTGATGCCGTTTCGGCCATGGCGGCATGTTCCGGACGCATCGTGGTAAGCGGTATGGGAAAAAGCGGCCACATTGCCGGAAAGGTGGCCGCTACCTTCGCGTCAACGGGTACGCCCGCGCAATTTGTCCACCCCGCAGAGGCAAGCCATGGCGATATGGGGGCGATTACATCTCAGGACTTGGTGTTGCTCTTCTCGAACTCCGGCGAAACCAAAGAGATCGGAGATCTGATCGCACACACCAGACGCTATCAGATCCCGCTGATCGGTGTGGCCAGCCGCCCGGACAGCATGCTCATTAAATCCTCGGACGTGGGATTGGTTCTGCCGAAAGTGGATGAGGCGTGCCCCATGGGGCTGGCGCCTACCACATCCACCACATTGATGATCGGTCTGGGTGATGCGCTGGCCGTGTCTCTTATGGAGCGGCGCGGATTTTCCTCGGATGACTACCGCATTCTCCACCCGGGCGGTGAGCTTGGGAAATCGCTGATCCGGGTTCTCGATATCATGCATACGGGGGATGAGATCCCGCTGGTAAATCAGGATGCGCCCATGCGCGATGTCATCCGTGAGATCACGGAAAAGCAACTTGGCTGTGCGGGCATCATTGACGAAAATGGGGGGCTGGTGGGCATCATCACCGACGGCGATTTGCGCCGTCAAATTGGTGCTGATTTGTTGAGTTTAAAGGCGCGTGAAGTCATGACCCCGAAGCCGCGTACGATTTGGGAAGGGGCGCTGGCAGCGGAAGCTGTTGGGCTGATGAACAAGCCGCCTCATCCGATTACCTGTCTTTTCGTAATAGCCGAAGACGATACTGTAGCAACGAGGTCCCGCAAACCAAGCGGGGTATTGCATCTGCATGATTGCCTTCGTGCCGGCATAAGCTGATCTCCCCCCGGACGCTTGAACCATGACCACAGACCAAACTGGCTTAAACAAATCCGATTTGCCGCCAAATACGGGCGCGACGCGCGAACGTGCTTGGTCGACCATGCCGCGCGGCCAGCCTCAGCAAAGCGAGGGCTACACGCGTTTCGTCGGTATGATGAAGATCATTTTACCGGTCGCGGCACTCTTCATTGTGTCTACGGTAATTGTCTATTCGACGCTCAATGGTGGGAACGACCGGCTGGCCCTCAACATCGAGGAGATCAAAGAGGTCGGCGAAGATCTGCAAATGACACAGCCCAAGCTCACCTTCACGGACAAAAAGGACCGCGATTATCTGGTGGTCGCGGACTCGGCTGTTCAGACACCCGGCAACCAAGATGTGTGGGACCTGAAGGACATTGATGCCGATCTAACGCCAAAGTCTGGCGGGTGGATCAAACTAACCTCCACCAGCGGCATTCTGAATTCCGCCAATGAAATATTGGACCTCATGGGCGTGGTCGATGTGACATCCCATGATGGCTATGAATTTCACGCAGTGACCGCGAAAGTGAATTTCGGCGAAGGGACGGTCATGAGCGAAGATCCGGTCAAAGGCAACGGTCCCGGCGGGGCCATAAGCGCGGATTCGTTCAGCATGGTGGAAGGCGGCAATCTCATAACATTCACGGGCGACGTTCAATTGCGGGTGTTGCCGGGGGCAGAGGGGAACACGGGGCTCGGTTGGCGATGAGTATTTTGACGGGGGGCTTGAACAAAGAGGCATTGCTGTGGGCGTTGCCGTTCGCGGTGTCGGCTTTGTTCCTGGTGCAGGTGATTGAGGTTCGGGCGCAGGACCCCGCGCCGGAAGAGGTGCAGGCTGAAGAAACGGCTCCGGAGGCGGAAGAGCCCAAGAAGCGCGAAACCAGCGGTGGCTTGTTTGGTGGGGAGGCGTCTTTTGCATCTAATGACGAACCCATCGATATTGCCGCCGACGAACTTGTCCTGGATCAGGAAAAGAAGATTGCCACCTTTTCCGGTAATGTGGATGCCGTGCAGGGAAATCTGAACCTGAAGTCCGAAGAGCTGATTATCTATTATACTCAGTCAGCGGATGAAAACAGCGCTGCCGCTGAAGAAAGTGGTGGGCGGACGAATATTCGCCAGATCGATGCGCGGGGGGATGTTCGGCTGGCGACGCTCACGGAAACTGCCGGGGGCGATTGGGCGATTTATGACCTTGAAAAAGGCGAAATTACGCTGGGCGGGAAGGTAACACTCACCCGCGGCGAAAATATATTGCAAGGGGCCAAACTCATCGTCGACGTGGAAACCGGGAATAGCCGGCTTCTTGCGTCAAAATCGGGCAAGGAACGGGTGCGCGGCCTGTTCATTCCCGGGTCAGAAGATGGTGAAAAAGAGCCTAACGACCAAGGGGAAACGGGGGGTGGGCCCTCGCGTCAAACAGACGGCTAACGAGCAGAGCAAAGGCACGATTTCACCGAAAATTAAGGGCGGTGGATGTTTTATGGAGGGCACATGACCGAAGAGATCATGAAAGACGGCGTTAAACAAAATGAACCTTCTGAAGGCCCCAGGCTTGTTGCTGAAAACACCGGATTGCGGGTCAACAATATTGGCAAAAGTTTCAAGCAGCGGCCTGTCGTGCGCAATGTCAGCCTCTATGTACAGCGCGGCGAAGTGGTCGGTTTGCTGGGGCCGAACGGTGCAGGGAAGACCACATGTTTCTACATGATCACAGGTCTGATCCCGGGGGATTACGGGGGCATCGAATTGGATGGCCAGGACATTACCCGTCTGCCCATGTACCGGCGGGCGCGCATGGGGATTGGCTATCTCCCTCAGGAAGCATCGATTTTCCGTGGACTGACGGTCGAGGAAAATATTCGCTCTGTCATCGAGCTGGTGGAACCCATGCCTGAGCGCCGTGAAGCCATACTGGACGAGCTGCTGGCCGAATTCACGATCAGCCATCTGCGCCGCACGCCGGCGATCGCTCTGTCGGGGGGTGAACGCCGCCGCGTGGAGATTGCGCGGGCCTTGGCGACTCATCCGTCATTCATGCTGCTTGACGAACCGTTTGCGGGCATTGACCCAATCGCCATTGGTGACATTCGCGATCTGGTGGCCCACCTAAAAGATCGCGGCATTGGGGTTTTGATTACCGATCATAATGTAAGAGAGACATTGGATATTATCGATCGGGCATACATTGTACATGACGGCCAAATCCTCATGGAAGGCTTGCCGTCGGAAGTAGTTGGGAACGAGGACGTTCGCCGGGTTTATCTGGGCGACCGTTTCTCGCTCTAAGCGTTGCGTAGGGAAGTGGATTAACAAATGGTGTTAGCACCAAGACTGGAACTTCGCCAAGGCCAGGCATTGGTTATGACGCCGCAATTGCAGCAGGCGATCAAGCTGCTGCAATTGTCGAACATCGAGCTCGGCGCATTTGTCGAACAAGAGCTTGAAAAAAATCCACTGCTGGAACGCGATGAACGCCGGGAAGGTTCGGCGGACGGCGCTGAGGCGCCAAATGGCGAAGCTGAAATTACCTTGCCCGAGGGCACGCTTGTTGCCGCCGATCAGAAGATCTCTGAAGATGCTCCGCCATCGGACGCGGAATCGGTGCTGGATACGGACTACGATAATCTTTACTCGGAAGACTCTGCGGCTGAAGCCGCGGTCGAGGCCCCCGGCGCTGGGCCGACGACGGATTGGTCAAAGGCGGGCTCCGGCGGCTCGACGAATTTCGATGCATCGGCGCCTGGGTTCGAAGAAACGCTTGCCGGTGAGGTCACACTTAAGGATCATCTGACAGACCAACTCAATATCGCGCTCAAAGCGCCGTCGGATCGTCTGATTGGCGCGCATCTGATCGATCTGGTCGATGAAAGCGGGTATGTCACGGAAGATGTTGATACGATTGCCGAGCGTCTTGGGACCGATGTGGAAGACGTCGATGCTGTTCTCAGTGAAATGCAGACATTCGACCCGCCCGGCATTATGGCGCGGGATTTAAAGTCTTGTTTGGCAGCGCAACTGGCGGACATGGACCGGCTCGACCCGGCCATGCAATTGTTCCTCGATAATTTGGAACTGCTGGCGAAGCGCGACATGGAAGGCTTGATGCGCAACTGTGGCGCGGATGCCGAAGACATCGCCAGCATGGTTGCCGACATTCGTTTGTGCAATCCAAAACCGGGCCTGGCATTCGGTAGCGATATTGTCCAGCCGGTCGTGCCGGATGTTTACGTGCGTCCGACTCAGCAGGGCGGCTGGGCCGTAGAGTTGAACAGCGAAACATTGCCGCGCGTGCTGGTGAATACTCAATACTATACGGAAGTAGCGAAGAACGCTTCGGGCGAAGACAAGGCCTACATGTCCGACTGCCTTAACTCGGCAAGCTGGCTGGTCAAAAGTCTAGACCAACGTGCACGGACGATTTTGAAAGTGTCGACGGAAATCGTCCGTCAGCAGGATGCGTTTCTGGCTCATGGCGTTCAGCACTTGCGGCCCTTAAATCTGCGCACCATCGCAGACGCCATCTCCATGCATGAATCCACCGTCAGCCGGGTGACCGCCAACAAATACATGGCAACGCCGCGCGGTGTTTTCGAATTGAAGTATTTCTTCACGTCGGCGATTGCATCGTCCGCCGGGGGAGAAGCCCATTCCGCGGAAGCCGTCCGCCATCGCATTAAAACGTTGATTGACGGCGAAAACGCTAAGTCGGTTTTGTCCGATGATAAGATCGTCGAACTGCTCAAAGAGGCCGGGATTGACATTGCACGCCGGACAGTGGCGAAGTACCGCGAGGCCATGAAGATCCCGTCATCCGTGCAGCGAAGACGTGAAAAGAAAGCACTGGCCTGACCCCTTGCACCTCATCAGGGGGCGGTCATATTATTAAATTGGATTGAGTTGACACTGGCACCGGAGCGGCCTATTTTCCGGCCTCTTTTTTCACAGCGACGGCGCATAACGTCAACCTTAGGTTGGGCGCTTGGGCACTCACGAAATGCATATCCAAGTACACGGACATCAGATTGATGTAGGCGACGCCTTGCGCGGCCATGTTACGGACAGGCTCACAGAGCGCGTAGAGAAATACTTTGACCGATCCGTCAGCGGACAGGTCACTTTCTCCAGGGATGGCCGTTTGTTCCGGGCAGAATGTGTGGTCCATCTTGCCAGCGGCATGAAGCTTGCCGCCACGGGCAAACGGGACGAGATCTATGCCGCTTTTGACCAGGCGGTCGAACGGGTAGAAAAGCAGCTTCGCCGGTACAAGCGCCGTTTGAAGGACCATCATGAGCGCAGCGCGCCGCCGGACCCCGGGATGTCCGTGCCTGCCTTCGTGATCGCCGCAGAATCAGAAGAAGAACCCGAACCGCAAGATCTCCAGCCGGTTATCGTCGCCGAGACAACCACAGAGATCAGAACCCTGACAGTGGGCGAAGCGGTCATGCAGATGGACTTGGCGAATGCGCCGGTCCTGATTTTCCGCAATAAGGCGCATACGGGATTGAATGTGGTGTATCGCCGAGAGGATGGAAACATCGGTTGGGTTGATCCGCAGGAACCCCTCAAATCTCAACGTTCGTAACCTGGTTGCTGCGTTGTAAAGGACATGCTCATGGAGCTGACTGATCTATTGGACCCAAACAGTGTTGTGCCGGCGCTGAAGGTGTCGGGCAAGAAGCAGGCTTTGCAAGAGTTGTCGGCAAAGGCGGCCGCCTTGGTCGGTTTGCCGGAAAGGCGCATTTTTGAGGCCCTGTTGGAGCGCGAGCGTCTGGGAACCACCGGTGTTGGCCAAGGCGTTGCTATTCCCCATGGAAAATTCGGGGAATTGGACCGGATTTGTGGTCTTTTCGCCCGCTTGGACGTGCCCATTGACTTTGAATCGATAGACGATCAACCGGTGGACCTGATTTTCCTGTTGCTGGCACCCGAAAGTGCTGGCGCGGACCATTTGAAGGCCCTGGCGCGGGTGTCCCGGCTTCTTCGGAATCAGGAGATTTGCGCGAAGCTGCGGGGCTCAGACGCTGCGGATGCGATTTTCGCGATTATCACTCAGCCCGCCGAATCTCACGCCGCTTAGTTTGATAACCTGAACCGCCCGCTCCCCCTTCCCAATCACCCCAAGGGTACACGTAAGCGTTTCCAGGCGAAGTGGATTTCCGGTTCGCCGTCCGGAAACGCGACCAAGAAATGGTGCGACTATTTCTGAAGGAAATAGATCGCACTGGGTGGTTGGCCAATGTCAGATACTGGGGGAGCGGGCGGCCTGGATAATTCGTATTAGTGGACGCTCACAGGCTCCATTTCGAACTGGCGTGCTGCCGCGAACGCAGCTTCCCTGTCATCAAGAACCGCCATACGCGTGCCGTCAAAAGCGTGCACGGAATAGAGCTTCTGCCCGTCCCGTTTGAAATCTTCAGGCACTTCTTCCAGCTGATCCAGTTCGTCAGGGGCGACTTCACGGACATACACCAAGCGATTGCCGCCCAATGCCGCAAGATCTTGCGCTGGGTCCTGATTGTTATGTTCGTTGCTTGATTGCATCGTCATCACTCCTTGTCCGTGGCGTCTGTACCCGTTAGATCGGGGAGACCCATGTTTCACCCGTGATCCGCCAAAGCGCTCTTGCCTTTGGCTTTCGTACCCGTATCGTTCTCGCCATCTTTGATTTCGATGGTTTGCACTACGACTTGAGGCTGAGGCCGCGCCAGTTTGATGCGCAAAAGGCCTTGGGCCATTTCTGCTCCTGCAACCTCCATGCCGTCTGCCAGAACGAAAGCGCGTTGAAACTGCCGGGTCGCAATTCCCCTGTGAAGGTAGACTTTTTCGCTGTCATCGGAGCTTTTGCCCCGGATCACCAGCTGGTTGTCCTCCAAGGTGATTTGCAGGTCGCTGATCGAAAAACCGGCAACTGCCAGCGTAATTTGCAGCAGGCCTTCGTTCAGCTGTTCGATGTTGTAAGGAGGGTAGCCATCATTCGCGTTTTTTGCGACGCGGTCCAAGACCCGTTCGATCTGGTCGAAACCCAACAGAAAGGGGCTGTTAAAAGTCGTTGAACGGCTCATATCGGCGTTGTCCTCCTACAAAAGCGACCGCCAAAGGCCAACTTTCCGACTATTTCGCGAAAGCGGCCACACTCAACAAAACAGCCCGATTTCGGCACTGTTCCTCCAGCGAGATGGGCATCTGACTGCCTAATTTCAAGTCTATCGCTCAAAGCTATTGAAGCGGTAAAGGCAACGTGGCAAACGGGCCTCAATGGTTAATGATCAATTAAAGCAGCAATTTCAGACATTTCTGGACGGCCCGCCGGGTGACGCCATGATTCTGCTCGAAAATCAGGCAATTGGCGGAGAGGGGCGGGCTTTTGCCAATGCGGTGGACTGGGTGGTGGCCTGGGAACCGGCGGATGTGCCGGCGGCGTTTGAGAAACTGCGTGTGGCGGCCCAAGACGGCCGGTGGGCGGCGGGCTTCCTGTCTTACGAACTTGGAAATGTGCTGGAGCCGAAACTAGCGCCCCTATTGCCCGTCGAGCGGTCTGTGCCCCTGATGCTGTTCGGCCTGTTTGAAAGCCCAGAGGTGGGGTGCACGGCGGCTGACCTTAAAGGGTCGGGCCGCCGGGCTGAGAAAGGCGTTGGAGATGTGAGGCCGTTGCTTTCGGAATCCCAATTCTCGTCAGACTTCGAGCGGATAAAGGACTACATCGCGGCAGGCGATACGTATCAGATCAACCACACCTTCCCCATCTCGTTCAAAACGCCGGCGAATACGAAGGCTCTTTACGGTCAGATACGCGCCCGCGCCCGCGGGCAATATGGCGGTTACTTGGATCTAGGCCAGATCAAGATTTTGTCCGGCTCACCTGAACTGTTTTTGGAGAAGCATGGCAACCAGCTGGTCTCGCGCCCGATGAAAGGCACAGCGCCACGCGGACGGACCAATGCGGAAGACCGTCAACAGCAGGACTGGCTGAGAAACGACCCCAAAAACCGTGCCGAAAATCTGATGATCTTAGATCTTATCCGCAATGATATGGGCCGGGTGGCGAAAACGGGAAGCGTTGAGGTCCACGATCAGTTCGCGGTCGATAAGTATCCCACCTTACACGCCATGACGTCCACGGTCCGGGCGTCGGTTCCCGATGCGGTATCGTTCGAAGACATTATGCGGGCGTTGTTTCCATGCGGATCAATTACGGGGGCGCCGAAAATCCGCGCCATGGAAATCATTCGTGAATTGGAAACGGAACCGCGCGGTATCTATACGGGATCTATTGGATGGATCGCCCCCAATGGGGACTTTTCTTTCAATGTGGCCATCCGGACAGCCGTTCTGTCTGAAGATGGTGTCGGAACATTGGGTATCGGCAGCGGTATCGTCTGGGATTCATCTGCTCGGTCAGAGTACAGAGAAACGCTTCTCAAGGCGGCGTTCTTGACCAATCCCGATGACCCGGTTGAGCTGTTCGAAACTCTTCGTTGGACGCAGGACGAAGGCTTTCCTCTGTTATCCTTGCATATGGAGCGTCTGGCGGCGTCCGCCGAGTATTTTCAGTTTCCCTTCGATCGTGCCGCCGCAGAGACTGTGCTGGCCGAAGCCGCCAAGCAGTTCAATGCCGGTGTTTGCCGTGTTCGTCTGGCATTGGCGCCGTCGGGCGAAATAAGCATCACATCCGCGCCGTTTGTGGATGTGCCGCAAGAGGCTTCGTATCGATTGGCGATCTCACCCACACTTGTGAACAGCAGCGATCCATACCTCTTCCACAAGACCACACGGCGCGGCTTGTACGACAGCGAATACGAAAGATGCGCGCGTGACGAACAAGCGGACGAAGTTTTGTTCCTCAATGAACATTACGAGGTGGTTGAGGGCAGCCGCACGAATATCTTTGTGGAAAAAGACAGTGTACTGATAACGCCGCCTGTGAGCTGCGGGCTTTTACCGGGATGCCTGCGGCGGTCGCTCCTTGAGGACCCAAATGTTGCCATCTTGGAGGCGCCGCTCACCATGGAAGACTTGCGGCGGGCCGACAAAATCTATGTGGGTAATGCGCTGCGCGGTCTTATTCCCGCCGAATTGATCACTGCGGACCAGACGATAGCAGTCTCCGTCTCGTAAGTTCTTTCATCCATCGGGAGGCCGGCAATGTGGATCACCCGGACTTGCTTGTTTGATTGGATGCTTTGCCATCCCACTCCCCCTTCCCAACCACCCGTAAGTGTACCCTTGGGGTGGTTGGGAAGGGGGATTGGGATGGTCAGGCCGCAAAAATAAAAAGCGTTCGTCGGATAATCTATTCGAAAAACTTGCGGCAGGCTGTTTTGGATTGCCTCAAAGCTGACTAGCTTCCGATCGTCCCGCCGCCCTTGCGGGTGATGGCGACCACGGATGAGCGGGGTGGCAAGTCTTCGTCGAAATCTGGCCACCGGGTGGGCGGATCTTTGAACAAGGATTGCCCGCCGATCCAGCCGGGGTGCTGCACGGCGACAAACAAAGTCTCGCCATCGGGGGTGAATTCCGGGCCGCACAATTCGGCCCCATGAGGCACCCGGTAAAAATGCCGCGTCAGGGCCCGTTGCGACCCATCCACTTCGCAGGCCCACACGCCGTCATTGACACCTTTGGGGGCGCCGTCCGTGGCAATCCACAAGCGGCCTTGCGGATCAAACGCACAATTGTCGGGGGCGCCGAACCAACCGTTTTCAGTTGTGCTTTGGTGATACCGCGCCTCGTGGGTTTCATCCGCCGGGTTGCCGGCCTTGATGAAGATATCCCACTGGAAAGTATCTGCCGTATGGTCGCGCCGTCCGCCGGTGGCTTCCGGCGGGGCAAGTTCGAGAATGTGGCCGTACGGGTTAGGCCCGCGAGGGTTGGAGGCACCGGTCTCATCATCGGCGCGATCGGTATTATTCGTCAGCATCAGGAAGACCGTGTCTGTTATGGGATTGACATCAATGTCCTCCGGACGGTCCATGGGCGTTCCGCCGACAAATCGCGCGGCGCGGCGCGTTTCGATCAGCACATCCGCCTGGCTGTCAAAGCCGTTGCGCGGCGTAAGTGGCCCTTCTCCATGTTTGAGCGGCAACCAGGTCAACACGCCATCTTCTTCAAACTTGCCGACGTAGAGTGTGCCATTGTCCAGCAAATTGTCGATATTGCCGGGGTTTTGCGGGTCGTACGTTTCGTCGGACACATAGCGATAAACGCATTCGAACTTTGAGTCGTCGCCTTGGTAGATCACCACACGGCCATCATGGTTGAGCACGCAGCCCGCGCCTTCATGCCGGAACCGGCCCAGAGCCGTGCGCTTCTTTGGAACCGAATTCGGATCATAGGGGTCGAATTCCACAATCCAGCCAAAACGGTTGGGCTCGCGCGATTCCTTGCTTAGTTCGAACCGTGGGTCGGCCGCGGCGCGCCATGGCGTTCGCTTAAGCCCCACATAGCCCATGGATCTATGATTGGCCGCTTCGCGGGGGTTGTCGGATGTCCCGTTGAAGGAATTGTGGACATTTTCCTCAGCAATCAAAACAGTTTGCCACGGCGTCTTTCCTCCTGCGCAATTGTCCAATGTGCCGATAACTTTCCGCCCTGTGGGATCCGCGGAGGTTTTTAGGCGCTCATGGCCGGCGGCGGGACCGGTAATCTCAATCTCCGTATCCAGAGCGGTAATACGGCGGTTGAAACTGCTGTCCGGCACAAGCTTCCATTTGCCGTCTTCCTTCTTAATTTCGACCACGCTGTGCCCCAACGAGGCAAGCTCGGCCTTACCCCGTTCAGCATCCATAACAGTCACTGCGTTGGAATAGTTCACATCCGGGAACATCTGGGTGGCGATGCAGAATTCATGATTGACGCACAGCAATCCGTGGTCGGAGTTCTTGGAGTCTTTCGGCAACGGCATGAAAGAGATGAAGTCGTTGTTCATGCCGAATTGCTGTACTTGCGCGCTCGCGGTCACCTTCTTGGCTTCGAATGCCGGTGCGCCTTTCAGGATAGGATCGCCCCACTTGACCAATACGTCCGCGTCGTACCCATCGGCGACCGCGTGGTCATCTGTAGACCCGTGGGCAAGTTCTCGAAATCGCAAGCCATTGTTCGGTCCGAAACAAGCGGCCGGCGCCAAGGCTAAGGCCGCCACGGAAAGGGCCGTGCCGCCGCGAAGGACAGTGCGGCGGCTGAGCCGCGTTTCAATCATTTGGGCGAGTGGTGATTGGCCGGAGCCGTTCGTCTCGTCGGAGTGCGTCATGGTGCTTCACTGGCTTGTTGGTTCGTCTTTTTATAGCACCACTCGCCCTTTCGATTCAGCAAAACTCGTTAGCGATTTTTCCTATGCCGCCCCTATTCCAAACCGGGCACAGGGAATTGATCCGCCAATCCTTGGATCTGAGATTTGAGACGGCTCATGGTTTCGGTATCGCCGTCAGATTTCAGAGCATGGGCCATGACATTGCCGATTTGCACCATGTGGTCTTCGGTCATGCCGCGTGCCGTGATCGCTGGCGTGCCAAGGCGTATGCCGCTTGGCCGCAACGGCGGCAGCGGATCATCCGGTACGATCTGCTTGTTGGTGGTAAGTGCCACTTGATCCAGTAGTTTCTCTGCGGCGGTGCCATCCATGTCGAGCCAGGTCTTCGTGTTGACGACGATCATGTGATTGCTGGTACCGCCGGTGATCAAATGTGCCCCTTGTGCCAGCAGCGTGCCTGCCAAAGCACTGGCATTGACCAGCACTTGTTTCGCGTAGTCTTTGAAAGCGGGTGTGTCCGCGAGCTTAAGGGTGATGGCAATGGCCGCGACCGCGTTCATATGCGGGCCGCCCTGCAGACCAGGAAAGACGGAAGCGTCGATCTGTTTTGCGAATTGCTTCTTGCATAGGATCATGCCGCCGCGCGGCCCCCGCAGTGATTTATGCGTGGTGGTCGTCATCACGTCGAAGCCCGCATCCAACGGATTGGCCAGCGCGCCCCCAGCGATCAATCCCCCCACATGGCTCACATCGGCCATGGTCAAGGCGCCGACGCTGTCGGCCACCTCCTTAAAGGGGGCATAGTCAAAATCGCGGGGGTAAGACGTGTAACCGCACAGAATAAGCTTGGGCCGATGTTCTTCCGCCAGCGCTTGCACCTCATCCATGTCGATGGTGCCTTGATTGTGGGTGGTCTTATAGCGGACGAAATTGAACAGCTTGCCCATATGCGATACCGGGGCGCCATGGGTGAGATGGCCACCATGGGACAAGTCCATGGCCAAGATCGTGTCGCCGGGGGCGAGTAAACCCAAATACACCGCTTGGTTCATGGGCGAGCCCGACAGCGGTTGCACATTGGCATGTTCGGCCCGAAAGAGCTTGCAGGCGCGTTCCCGCGCCAATCGTTCGACACGGTCCGTGAATTGCTGGCCACCATAGTAACGGCGTCCAGGATAGCCTTCGGAGTATTTGTTGGTGAAGACCGAGCCGAGCAAGGCCAAAACTTCCGGATAGGTGTAGTTTTCCGAGGGGATGAGTTCCAACCCCTCCCGTTGCCGGTCTTCTTCGCCCAACAGGCTTTCATAAATGTCGGGATCTGTGGTCTTGAGAATATTGCGATAGTCGGTCATGGGGCCACTCCTTTGCCAAAACAAAAACCGCCCGAGCATTCCTTTAAGGTGCCCAGGCGAGCGGCAAAGTGCGGACTGCAAGCTTCCTTGTGGTAGGCCCCACGGTTCTCGCCAGTTGCTTGCAGCGATTTGGGATCAGCCAGGCGGCCAATCGAGAGACAGTTTACATTCGCGAAGAAGGTTAAGGCAATGGCGGATGGGGAACTGTTTGATGCTCAACTAACGCCTGCCTTGAATCTGATTCCATTGCGATCGCATGTGGTGAAGCACGGATTTCCTATCCTTCGAGACGCTCGCGCGGCTCGCCCTCAGGATGAGGAAATCGGACAGCTCGCCCTCATCCTGAGGAACCGCCGTAAGGCGGTGTCTCGAAGGACGAGGGCGCTAATTGCGATTGCCGTCGGCCCCAACCCAATTGATAGGAGGATTGCCCTTGCCCGACCTGCATTGTTTCAGAGATTGCAGAGAGTCGGATGTTACGGACCCGCCAAATAAGAGGTGATCTCACTGCCTTTTTGCTGGCGAAACTTCACGCACCGGTCGATTTGATTGAGCGCTTGGGTCACGCCATTGGGGAATTCCGTCACGCCATAGGTCTTGGATTTATAGAAGTTACCGATATCGCGGTGGGCCTTTCGCGAGCAGAAGCTGCCTAGGACGCCGGCGATCTCGTTATCGTCCATGTCGAGGGTTTCCGAAACGGTCGCATAGTTTTCCTTGAGCCAGCGCCAGCCTGTCCAGCGGTTGTCGGCGTTCGCAAAAAGCGCCTTCAAAACTTGCCGGGATTCATCGGGTGTGAAGTCGCCGGACAGAACCTTGTCCAGAACCATCTTGTAGGTATTCGTATCGCTCACCCATGAAGTGGCGGACAGGATTTGAGCACGCTTTTTCGGGTTGTCGGTGCGCTCCAGCTTTTCGAAGAGGAGCGGCACATAAGTGGCGCCGTCCTGTTTGACCGCAACGCTAAGGGCAAGCGCGAAACGCGCTTCATCCACCTGATTCAATTGAGAGCGGGCGCCCGGCCCTTCGATGAGGATCTGGTCGGCCAGAGCAAGCTGATTTTCCGTGATGGCAGGGTGCTCCGCTTTCAGCGCCAGGAAGGCCAGAAGCTGAACGGCGGCTGTGGATTGCAAATCGTCAATGATGCTGGCCTTGCGCCTCAAGTCGCCGATGCGGCCGCCGTAAAGTTCGATGAAGCGGTCCCGTACATTCGCTTTAGCGTAGGACTCAACAATGCTGTCATGGATTTCGGCGAATTGTTCGATCGGTGCGGCGGCCACGCGAAGGTCGGACGCGCGCGAGAATTGAGAGAGGCCGCGCATATAGGTCCGCACATTGATCGTGCCATCATGGATGGCGCGATAGAGATTCCGCTCCAAGGTCAGCGCCTCGGACAGGCTAACTTGGTCGATATGGTCTGGAAGTTTCAGCCGGCCATCTTTCGCGACGGCCGATTGGGCGGCTAACACCGCCAGGGCAGACATAAGGGCGAACGCGACGCGCCAAAATGCTGTTCTCAACACCATCATGAGTTCCGCAACATACTGTGACAAATTTCAACGATCCCAACGGGTCTATCAGACGCTCATATGGTTAATAAAATTATGACAAGCCTATGGCGATAGGCCGCGCCTTTCAACCGTGTGGCGCTAAAACGCTGGTTTTCTGCGCACGGATCCGCCCATTTTTTTAAAGGAGTCCCCTGCGGAAGGCGCCATGCGGACCGCCTGTGTCCGGACTATCGTTTGGATTTGCCTTCAACCTTCATTAAAACAACCCCAAACAGCAAACCAGAAAATGGGCGGGCTACTTCCGAAATGGCTCCGTTCGGAAAGACAGGAATGTTTGAGTCTATTGATCAGATAACGGAGGGCCTGGCCGGGGTCGGCTATATCAGTACGCGCGAGATCTCCACCGCGCTTTACATCGCGCGCCATTTGGAAAAGCCCATTTTGATTGAAGGCCCCGCCGGGGTGGGCAAGACCGATCTTGCCCAATCGACGGCCAAATCCACCGGCCTGCCGCTGGTGCGCCTGCAATGCTATGAAGGTTTGGATGAGAGCAAGGCGCTCTATGAGTGGAAATACGGCAAGCAATTGCTGTACACGCAGATCCTGAAAGAAAAACTGCACGACATTTTGGGGGATGCGGGGACACTCGACCAATCCTTCTCGAAGCTACACAGCTTTGATGACCTCTTTTTCTCCGAAGATTTCCTGGAGCCAAGAGCCCTTCTGAGCGCGTTGCGCAAAGAAGAGGGCGCCGTGCTGCTGATCGACGAGATCGACAAGTCGGACGAAGAATTCGAAGCGTTCTTGCTGGAGATCTTGTCCGAATTCCAGGTCACCATTCCGGAGATCGGAACTGTCAAGGCAACCGTGCCACCGCTTGTGATGCTGACGTCGAACAATACGCGTGAGATCAGCGATGCCCTAAAACGCCGGTGTCTGCATCTGCATATTTCGTTCCCGGAAGAAGGGCGCGAGCGCGAGATCGTGGCCGCGCGTGTGCCGGGCATCAACGAGGAATTGTTGAAGCAGCTGGTGGCGTTCGTTCACGAGTTACGTGACGAAGACCTGAAGAAACTGCCGTCGATCAGTGAAACGGTGGATTGGGCGCGCGTACTGATGCTGATGCATGCGGACCATCTGGAAAGCGACCTCATCCGCAGCACGCTGAATGTTCTTCTCAAATTCGAAACCGATATTCAAAGCGTTGAGAACAAGATCGACACGATGAAAAGGAAGGCAGCAGGCCATCCACCGATTTCGTCGTAAGGGGCTTTCATGGATAAGACCCTCACCAGTTTCATTCGCGCTCTTCGCGCAGCAGATGTGCCGGTATCGATCGGCGAAAGTGTCGATGCGCTGAAGACCACCGCATTCGTTGGTTATAGCGACCGGCAAATGCTCAAAGATTCTTTGGGTGCCGTGGTCGCCAAGTCGGTTGACGAAAAAGAAACCTTCGACCAGATCTTCGAGATCTATTTCGCACGGGATGAGACGCCGCCGCCGCAGGCCGAAGAGGGGCAGCAATCGGATCAATCCGGTGACGATTCCGGCGAGCAAGGTGATAGTCTGCTCGACATGATCGAGTCCGGCGATGCGCTGGGCATGCAGATGGCCATGGAAAACGCGGCGCAACAGATCAACGTGCAACAGATCCGTTTCTCCACACAGCGGGGTATTCTGACCCGTCGGATGTTGGAGGAGATGGGCCTTCGCGATCTGGAGCAGCGCATTTTCGAACTGCGCCGGGAAGGCACGGCGGAAGCCGAGGAAGAGGCGGAAGCGCTGGACGGTGCCCGCGCCCAGCTTTTGGCCCAAGGCCGTGCCTATGTGGACCGGCAATATCAGGCCCATGGCGAGGCGGCGACTGAGCGCTTCATGGAAGATTATCTGTCGCGGGCGCGCCTCAGCGATTTGGACCGTCATGATATGATCCGTATGCGCCGCTTGATCCGGAAAATGGCAAAGCGGCTGGCGGCGAAACACAGCCGCCGCAAGAAAGCGCATAATCAAGGCAAGCTGGATATACGGCGGACCATGCGGGCCAATGCGGCCTATGACGGCGTGCCGTTCGAGACGATTTGGCGGCGCCAGCGGCGTGAGCGGGCGAAAGTCATCGCCATTTGCGACGTGTCGGGGTCGGTTGCGGCCTTCGCGCAATTCCTGCTGATGCTGCTGTACAGCCTGACAGAAGTGATTCCGGACATTCGGTCCTTTGCGTTTTCCAACCGGCTGATCGAGATCAGCGATGATCTGGATACGCTGAATGTGGAAGAGGTGATCCCCAAAGTTCTGAAAGATATTGGCTTTGGATCGACCGATTATGGCCGTGCCTTTGCGGATCTTGAAGACCAAGCTTGGGATGATGTGGACCGCCGGACCACGGTGATCATGTTGGGGGACGGGCGGTCGAACTATGGCGATCCGCGCATCGATCTGGTGAAGGAACTCAGTGGCCGGATCAAACGGTTCGTTTGGCTCAATCCGGAAGCGGAAACGGTTTGGGGAACCGGTGACTCGGAAATCTTGAGATACCGCCCCTTCCTCAGTGTCTTGCGCCGATGCAATACGGTGAAAGATCTGGAATTGGCTGTGGACGATATTCTGCGGTCCTACGCTTAGGGCGTCTCGCCATATCGTGGCAGTTGATGTGCGGTCGATATAGGCTTAACCTATATTTGGAGGCCGCTTTTTGACATGTGAATAGGGTGCCGCGACACACTCCTGCCGTCATCCCCGGCAACGCCGGGGATCTACTCTCGATGCCGCTTGCCGACTCGCCAGCAATTCTTCCAGACATCCAAACATCCAAACTTTCACAAGATGATGCGCGAGTGGATACCCGCCTTTTCGGCGGGTATGACAGACAGGGTGTTTACGCCCAAAAACTTGGATGAACCCCATGCGCCCATCGTTACGCCCATAATCGTCTCTGAGCGATTGGGTAAGAAAGGGACGTTTTCGGACCTGAGTAGGGGCTGTGTCTATTTCTTCGTCGCGTCGAAAACCCCGTCCCAATCGGCTGGTGGCGGCGCGATCATGAAAGCATCGATGCGGTTTTGGAAAACACCGATCAGACCTTCCATATGCAGGGGCGACGGCGCGGTTTTGGCAGCAGCGGAAAAGTTCGCTCTGGCCAGTTCCCAATCTTGGTGCCGATAGGCGTCGAGGCCCGCGTCGAAATTGCTTTTGAAGGCTCTGAACTGGTCGTTGACCGCAAGCCGTTCATCGCCGAGCAGGGCATAGATGCGTTCAGGCTCTGAGCGCCCCACCACGCGGATCAGGTCGAGCTCCAGAAGTCCAAAGCCGTCAAGCTGAGCGGCGGTGTCTTGGCCGGTGATGATGTCGACGGCATATTGTTTGGTCATGCCTTCCAGACGGGAAGCAAGATTGACTGCATCGCCTATGCAAGAATAGGCAAAGCGCTGGTCCGACCCCATATTGCCCACGCAACAATCGCCCGTGTTGAGGCCGACGCCCATGCGCAAGGGCTGCCGATCCGTTGATCTGCCGTCAAACCCCAGCCGCCGATTGACACTGTTCAGACGCTGCAACATGGCCAGTGTTGCGCGGGCAGCTTGTTTCTGGTGCGCCGCCACATCAATCGGGGCGTTCCAAAAAGCCATGATGGCATCGCCGATATATTTGTCGATGGTGGCTTGATGTTCGAGAAGTTCGTCCGTCATGGGGGTGAGGAAACCGTTGAGCAGATTGGTCAGGTCTTCCGGGTCCATCTTTTCCGACATGGCCGTGAACCCGCGAATGTCCGAGAACAGGATGGTGATGTTCCGAACTTCACCACCAAGCTTAAGGCTGGCGGGGTTGTCGGCGATGCGCTCCACCATGTCAGGCGATAAGTAGCGCTGGAACGCGTCGCGCACGCGCGCTTTTTCCTGAGCCGTGGAAAAGAACTGCCACCCGGTGGTGACCATATAGCTCAGGACCAGGGCGATGGAGATATAGACCGGCGTTACCAATGCGCTGTAGGAGGTGAAGGCGGTCCAGGCAATAATGTTCGTGAGCAACAATAGGGTGATGGCCACCACGCCGCCCCAAATGGCGTTCAGCCATGAGATCGCGACAACCAAAAGAACCGTTGTCAAAATCAGCGCGATGAATTCGGCGCCCGGCGCCCAATCCGGACGACTCAGAAAAACGCCAAGCAGAATTTGTTCAAGCGCTTGGGCATGCACCGTGATGCCATATTCGATCGGCTCTAGCGGTGTGGCGATAACATCCCGCAGGCCTGGCGCCGTGGTCCCGACCAGGATGATATGACCTTGGATCTTTTCCCGCAGGCTTTCATCCAGTGTGTCGCTGCCGAGAATGTCCGCCGCCGAGATGAATCTGTCAGGTGTGCGTTCCGTGTAATGAACCCACATCTCACCATTGCCGTTGGTGGGGATGATGGTCGTTCCCACTTTGAGGGCCTCGACGACGGCGCCCTCTCCGGTGTCCGCACTGCGCACGATGATGCTGGAACTGCGTTCGGCCAGCCGTAGCCCTTCGATGGAAAGAGACGGCAAGAGATCATCGCCGAGCCTGCTGAGCAGAGGGACCCGGCGGACGATCCTGTCATTGTCTCCGCGCAGGCTGATATTGCCGATGCCCGACGCGGCAGCGGTGACTTTGGGAATGTTGGAGACGACGCCGCGATAGAGCGGCAATGCCTCCTTCGGGTCGGCGCCGATAAAGGCAAAGCCGGATTTTGGTTTGAGGCCGCCTGCCTCATCTTGCGGGGCGTTTGTCAGAATGACACCGGCCACCATCGGTGCCTTTGTCACCGCTTCGGCGAACAGGGTGTCATGATCCGTGAGGCTCGCCACCTCTTCAAAGGTTCCGGAGGCTGCCGGGTTTTCCGCCAAGATTTTTGCGATGCGCTCTGGAGACGTGCGGTCCGGTTCCGCGAACACAATATCGAAGGCGATGGCCGCGGCGCCGGCTTGCTCCAGCTTCGTCACCAGCTCGCCGATATGATGGCGGGGCCAGGGCCATTGACCCCGGGCGCTGAGCGAAGCTTCGTCGATATCAACGATCCGCACCGCTGTTTGAAAATACTCCCGGGGGGCGGCGCGCTGGTAAGCGTCAAAAACAGTCAGGCTAAGGGTTTCCAAGATCGGAGGCCGGATATAGGCTACTAACGCGGAAGCTGTGATCGCGAGGAATCCGACAACCCAGACGGGCGTTTGGCGGAAAAACCGGCGCCGCATGCCGGACGTGCCGTCCGTCCGCGTTGGTTTGATATCCGACTCCGTCACTCGAGACATCCCCCAATTGAGCCCGCGGCCCCCTTGCCCCTCAGGCGCCATTATTCAGGATCATACCATACACAGCATCGCGATTAACCGCGTTCATTAGCCTTATTCATCATTAAACACACCAATGATTTGCCCTAGCCAACGTCAGGTTGTTACACTTCAGGCGGTGAGAAGCGGGAGCCGCGGCAAGACCTGAAAAAGGCACGTGTCGGCGTTGGCGCAAACTGGGGTATTGGTTGTGGATAGGGGTGCAGTGCGTGCATGTCGCCCATTATGGCGCGTGGTTGCCGCCGCCGGGGTGTTGGCCGGGTTTCTGATCGGAAGCCTGACAGCGGTTTTTGCACAGCCCCAAAGCACGACAATTGGCGATCCCTCCCAGATCATCACCTACAGCGATATTTTGGCGGCGCCCGATGATCTCAAGCTGAATTTCAACTATGCGCGTCAAGAAGCAGGGCGCGGAAACCTCTCCGGCGCCAGCACCGCCCTTGAGCGATTGCTTCTGCTAGAGCCCGAATGGAACACGGCACGCCTTTTCTATGCAGTCGTTCTCTACCGGTTGGATGACCTGCTCGCGGCGGAGCGGGAATTGCTGATCCTGTCGGACCGGCGGCTTCCGGAGCCACAGGCGCTGGAAGTTACGAAATACCTGAATTTGATTAAGCGAAAGCGTCAGCGTCTTCATGTGCGCGGGTTTCTGGGCATTGGCGGGCGCTATGACGACAACCGGAATTTCGCAACGAACCTGGATGGGGAAACCGACCCCATTTTGATTTTGGGCCTGCCCGCCACCTCTTTCATCGAGCCTGAAGATGATTTTGCCTATCGGGGATTCGCCGGTTTCAACGGCCGGTACAAACTCAACCCGCTCTCGCGGCACGCGCTCTATTTCCGGGGTACGGGTCTCTACAATGAGCAAACATCCGTCGACGAACAAAGCTTCTCTGATGTGTATGGCGAAGTCGGGCTTGAGTTCGACGCGCGTATCTTGAAGATCAAACCGCATGTGATCGGCCGGACCTTTGCCATCGATAACGAACAATACTTCACTGAAGCCGGCGGTGGCGTCTCGCTTGAGAAATCAGTGACGCCACGTTTCAATGTGGGGGCATTCGGAATTGCTCTGTATCAAGACTTTAATTCCATAAGTGTCGCGTCGATCGGCAATCTCAGAACCGGCAATCGTGTGCAGGCTGGTGCCAGCGCGAACTACGCGCTCAATGCCCGCAACCGTATTGGTGGCAGGTTCTTGTATGATGACAAAGCCGCGGATTTCGACGCATTTGCCTATTGGAATGCGCGGATCGAAGTTGACTATCTGTTCCTGTTGGGCCGCGGATCGTTCTTGCAGTTACAAGGCAGCACGTCGTGGGCAGAATTTGATGCGCCGGACCCGATCTTCTCACCTACATTGACCCGGCGGGACCGGCGATATGTGTCGCGGATCTCAGTTGGCAGTCCGCTCACATCGATCACGGGCGCGGTCGGATGGGATTTGCCCCAGGCGCTTTCAGACCTGACGCTTCAGGTGGCGGCGGACTATCGGCGGCAAGATTCCAATATCGGGAACTTTAGCTACGACAATATTGGCGCGGAAGCCAATCTCATTTGGAACTTCGAGTTCGGACGGTGATTACGATGCGTAGGCGATTTACAACAGTTCGTTCCATCGCTTTTCTGGCAGCGGCCCTGTGTTGCACAACGGGCGCTTCGGCTAGCAACAAAATCGGCGTTAGCGCCGCCGTCAAAGGCGATGTGTATGTGCGCGGCGCCGAGGAAGAAAATCAACGGCGCGCAATCGTCAACGAAGATGTCAGCCTGGGCGACGAAGTCGACAGCCGCGAAAAGAGCGCGTTGCAGATCCTGCTGTTGGACGAGACTGTGTTTACGGTGGGTGCGGATTGTTTGTTGACTATTGATGAGTTCGTTTATGATCCTTCGTCGAATTCGGGGAAGATGGCAGCGTCAGTTGCGAAGGGAACGTTCCGTTTCGTCACGGGCCGCATCGGCGCTAATGATCCGCAGGATGTTTCCATCACCACCCCTACGGCGACAATTGGTATTCGCGGTACGATCATCGAAACCACGGTAGGGCCGGACGCGGTGGAAATCGCGCGGTTGGCCGGTCTCATCGGGCCGGACGACAAGTTCGATCCGGAAAAGGCGACGATTGTGGTGTTGCGCGGGCCGGGCCCCAACAACAACACTTTCAACAAGGACGGCAGCGTGGACATCGACACGGGCGGGGGCAGTCAGTCTTTGACCGTTTCGTCCTCAGCCGTTTTCATTCCATTTCCAGGCGCTGTACCGTCTTCGCCCTTCGCGTTTACGTCGGAAATGGATGCCTTGATCGGCCGGTGGCTGCGTTCCAATCCGGACCCCAGTCTTGCCAATTTGTTTGATGAAGGCGGCCGCAATCGGCGCGGTTCGGACCTTAGTGGGCAGAACACGGCATCGGGCCGCAACACGGAAGGCACGCGCCCCGGTAATCACCGAAACAAAGATGGCACCAATCAAGAAGGTGAAGTTTTTCCTCGGGATGACGCGGAAGACGAAGAAGAGATGATGCAGGAGGCAGAGCCGCCCGTACTCACGCCTACGGATGAAATACCTGGCGACATGACGGACGTGGCGACAGGCATCTTTAACAATATCGGCGACGAAATCTCCACCTTCGAGCTCGCGGCCACCTCAGACCGGGTCGTCACCTATTTTGAGAATAATGTGCCTTTGTTCGAGGATACGGCGGGGCTGCCACCGTTCAATGACAATAGCAGCATCAATGTGGTGAATGGGCCCTTCAGAGACGGGGATCCGCAGTTAGGAAGCTATAACTTCCAGGTAACTGTCGATCCGAACAACCGCACCTATGAATCTGATTTCTCATTCAGCTCGGACATTCTGGAAATCACGGGTACTCAGAACGCACAAGGATCGTTTGGCACGGGCGAGGCCTATCTCAATCCAGCCACGGATGCTGGCGTGACATTGATGGAAACCGGGGCCTGCAAAAGCGGCGGGGAATGCGATACGCGGATCGATTTTCTGATCGTCGATGGAGACCCCATTGGGGGAGCCGCACATTCATTCAAATATACGGAAGATGCAGGCGACGGCCCCGGCACAGTTATTCGCGGCGCAGGCTCGACGACCCAAGAGCTGCAGCAAATTCTGAATTAGGGCATCATTTGACTCTGGGCCGATTTGGCCTAAGTGGTGTGAACTTAAGTTCAATTGCCAAGGTGCCTCTTGCCGTCTTCTCTCGTCCTTTTTCAAGAAAATCTGCGGTTGGCAGACAATCCTGCGCTGATTGCCGCGCTTGAGGCCGGTGACCCCGTTATTCCCGTATTCGTCTTGGATGATAATGCGCCTGGACACTGGCGCCTGGGCGGGGCGTCGCGTTGGTGGCTCCACCACAGCTTGGAAAACCTCGCCGCTTCTATCGAGCATATTGGTGGCAGACTTATCCTGAGGCGGGGGCGGACACCGGACATTGTCTTAGACCTGATCGAGAACAACGATGTAGGGGCTGTTTTCTTCCAACGGGGATACGCGCCGTGGTCTGCCGCCGTGGAAGCTAAAATCAAATCCCGTTGCGACGAAAAAGGCGTCTTGTGCAAGCGTTACGGCGGGCATTTGCTGTTCGAACCGGAAGCTATCCGGACGAAGCAGGGAAATCCGTATACGGTCTTTACGCCGTTTTGGCGTGCGTGCCAGGAAAGCCCTCCACCGGCACGTCCAAGCGCCGCTCCAAAAAAACTCTCTGCGCCCGCTGATTGGCCCAACAGTGAAGACCTTACAGACCTAAAGCTAATGCCCCAGGGATTTGATTGGACGGGCGGTTTGGCAGATGCTTGGCAACCGGGGGAAGTTGGCGCGGACAAAAGGTTTGCTTTGTTCTTGGAGCAAGGGCTTGGCGCTTACAAGGACAAGCGTGATTTGCCCGGTCAGCCTCAGGCAACATCAATGCTCTCGCCGCATCTCCGGTTCGGAGAAATCAGCGCCCGGTCCATCTGGTGGCGTGTGATGTCCCAGATCGAAGCGCATCCGGAAACGAAGACCGATGGTATGCACTTCCTTCGGGAATTGGCGTGGCGCGATTTTTCCTATCATCTATTGTTCAACACGCCGGATCTGCCGGAAGAGCCCCTTAAGCAAAACTTCGCTGACTTCCCCTGGGCGTCAGATACTCAAGACTTGTTAAAGCGATGGCAGCGCGGTCTTACCGGATATCCAATTGTTGATGCCGGCATGCGGCAGTTATGGCAGACCGGCTACATGCATAACCGGGTGCGCATGATCGCGGCCTCTTTCCTTATCAAAGATCTCCTTGTGGATTGGCGGGAAGGCGAGGCGTGGTTTTGGGACACGTTGGTGGACGCCGATATCGCCAACAACTCTGCAAGCTGGCAATGGGTGGCCGGGTGCGGGGCGGATGCCGCGCCCTATTTCCGGATCTTCAATCCGGTTTTGCAGGGGGAGAAGTTCGATCCGGACGGCGCTTACGTCCGGCAATACGTGCCGGAGCTTTCAGCCTTGCCGGATAAATTCATTCACAAGCCCTGGGAGGCGCCAAAAGAAGTTCTTGCCCAGGCCAACATTAGCCTTGGCGCGACTTATCCCGCGCCGATGGTTGACAGGAAGATCACGCGTCAACGGGCACTCGACGCTTACGCAACGATCAAACAATCAGGCTAGCGGATCAAAACGATCTGTAGACGAAGGGGTCGTCCGCCGCCGCGTCTTCCAAGGCAATTTGTGAAAGCTGGGCGCGATAAGAGGATTTTTCGCACACTGGGTCTGTTGCCGCGGCGTCGCCCGTGAAGGCGAAAGCTTGGCAACGGCAGCCGCCCCAATCCACGTCACGGCGGTCGCAACTTTTACAAAGGTCCGGCATCCAATCGGTACCGCGATAGGCATTGAAGGCGGCGCTGTCATACCAGATATCCGAGAGGCGTTTGTCCCGGACATTTTCGAATGTGAGGTGCGGGATGGTTTCGGCGGCGTGACACGGAAGGACCGTGCCCGACGGCGTTACATTCAAAGACCGGCTGCCCCAGCCACCCATACATGGTTTTGGAAAGCGGGCGTAGTAGTCCGGCACCACCGCATCTATGACCAGCGTGCCGGCCAGCCTTTCCCGCGCGGCCTCGATCTTCTCCATGCAGGCCAGGACATCCGCCTTTGGCGGTATCAGGCCTTTCCGGTTCTTGAGGCCCCAGCCGTAATACTGCACATGGGCCACTTCCAGCCGGCGGGCACCAACGGAAACCGCCAGATCGATCGTGTCGGTGATCGTATGGATATTGTGCCGGTGGACGACCGCGTTGATGGTTAGGGGCAGGCCCAAATCCGTGATCTGTTTCGCCGTTGCGATTTTTTGCTCGAACGCGCCGGAAAGCCCCGCGATCCTGTCATTGGTGTCGCCATCTGGTGCCTGAATCGACAGTTGCACATGGTCGAGGCCGGCATCCGACAAGATGCGCCACCGATCATCAGACACGCCGACGCCGGCGGTGATAAGATTTGTGTACAGATTTATAGCAGAACAGTGCTCGATGATATCTTCCAAGTCACGGCGTGCGGTTGGTTCGCCGCCGGACAAATGCAGCTGCAAAACGCCGAGTTCCTGCGCTTCCGAAAAGACGCGTTTCCATTCATCCGTATTGAGTTCTCCTGAGCGGCGCTCAAGCTCAACAGGATTGGAACAGTAGGGGCACCTGAGAGGGCATCGGTGGGTAAGCTCCGCCAGCAGGCCCATGGGTGCGCTGATGCCTGGGCGGGCGTCCGTCATTTGAGGTCGATCATTCGTTTTTCGGACAGGTTCTCGAGGAACGACCTGACATCTTTGAGAATCTGTCCCCGGTCCGCATTGAACGTCTCGGCAAGGTCATCGACGATCTGATCTATGGACTGCGATCCATCAATGCGTTTAAGGATTTCGAGCGCCACATTGTCCGGCTTCAAAATGCGTTCCGGACCGAGTAAGACCCAGTGATCGCGCGCGGAATCGAATTGGAGCTTTACCCCTTTTGGCAATTGCGGTGTGGCGGTTTCGTCAAACATAAGGCCTTAACCAACATCTTTGGATGGATCGAATGCACCCGGGGGGATATGGCCCGGTTCCACATAAGCATGATACAGCGCATCCAACTGAGCCCAAAGCACGCCGCACTTGAATATCAGTGACTCCAAAACCGCTTGTTGTTGCTCGGCTGTCTTGGCGTGTTCTTTCACATAAGTGAGGGCAAAGTTTGAATCGCGCGTGGCTTGCGGTGGCCGTTTGTCGAAATAGGCCAGCGTTTCGGGCGTGATGAAATCATAGTTCTCCAACATGCCTTTCACCCGGGCGCCGATGGCCAGGGGCGAAAACAACTCCGTTAGCGATGAAGCGATGGCCTCTAGAAGTGTCCGCTCACGGACGAAGTGAACATAGGCCTCAACGGCGAACTTTGTTGCCGGCAGGACCAGTCTTGTGGATTCCACCATGCCCCGGTCCAAACCCAACCCATCGGTGAGGGCAATCCATCGGCGCAGTCCGCCTTCATCATCGGATTCGCCGTCATGGTCCAAGATGCGTTGGCGCCATTCACGGCGCAGATTTGCATCCTCCATCCGGGACAGGATCGATGCATCCTTAATGGGGATCATGCATTGATAGTAGTACCGGTTCAAAGCCCAGGCCTGAATTTGCTGCTTATCGAGGCCGCCGCTGTTCAATTTGAGCTGAAAAGGATGCTTGTGGTGGTAGCGTTCCTCGCCAATTGCGCGCAACGACGCTTCCAATTCATCCGGTGACATCACATTGGTCATAGGGATATCTCCATCCCGTCAAAGGAAATTTCCCAGCCGCGCGCTTCAGCTTCCTGGCGCTCCACGCTGTCATCGATGAGGACGGGGTTCGTATTGTTGATGTGAACGAAGACACGCCGGTTGATCGAAAGGCCGTCGAGTTGCGCCATTGACCCATCATCGCCCGACATTGAAATGTGGCCCATGCGGTGCCCGGTCTTTTTGCCAAGCCCTGCATCGACCATCTCCGTGTCGGTCCAAAGGGTTCCATCGAACATTAAGAGATCCGCATTTTTGATCCGCTCTCGTACAGTGTCTGAGATGTGAGCGCAGCCTGGTATGTAAAGGGCGCGCTTGCCGTCTGCTGACGTGATTTCAACGCCAATGGTGGTCTCGGTTTCCGCACCGATCTCCGGCGTACCGTCTTCCATGTAAAGCGGCACTTTGCCTGGGACGGCGAATGTTTCGAGCCGCAGTCCAGAAAGAGCTTCGAAGCTCTCACCCAATGCCACCGGCAGACGCGGCACGAAATCGCGATCGACCGCATCGAAAATTCTGTTTTGCGTCAATACGTCAAGAACGGTCGGTGTTGCGTAGAGTTTGTACGCCTGCTTTTCGCGCAGCGTGAGAAGCCCGGCAATATGGTCGATATCGCCATTGGTCAGCAAAATGGCGCCGATAGGTGTACTTCGAAGGCCGGTCTTGGGGTGGAGGGCTGGTGTATTGAGGATTTGCTGGCGGATGTCGGGCGAGCAGTTAATGAGCAGCCACGCATCCCCATCAAAGCTTACGGCGATCGAGGACTGAGTGCGGGCTTGGACATTACTTTGCCCTTCCCAGAACCGCCGTCCGACCGGCCCGCGGCAATTCCATTGTGGGTAGCCGCCGCCGGCTGCGGATCCGAGGACTAATATGCGAAGACTGCCCATCCTCGGACCAATACGTAAGGGCGTTGCCGCCGATTAGAGAATGGCAGAGAAATAAGCGTTGATTTCCATGCCGATGCAGATTTCTTCAATCTGTGGGGTGGTCCAAGCCATTGCGAGTCTCCTTTTTGTTCACTGGGAGCCAATGGCCCAGCGCCTAGAATTCGATCCATTTGATATCTTGGCAGATGAGGCCGGTCAAGCAAGGCCCCTTATCATCAATTTCTTGCGCGGGAGGCAGACGCTCCTTTTGGGGCGTACCCGCTGACAGCCACATAGGAAAACGTGGCTGCGAACGCCAATGTAAGGGCCAAAGCCCAGAAATTCGCCGAAAAATAGAGGGTGAAGCGGATCAATTCTACGGCCCACGTAAAGGGGTTCAGATGAGCAATCGTGGACAGGATCTGGCTCGAAGCGGCCAGCTGTTCGAGCGGGTAGAGGGCGGAAGAGGCGAAAAACATCGGAAAAATGACAAAATTCATGACGCCCGCGAAGTTCTCGAGCTGGTCGATCCGGGACGCCAGAACCATGCCCAGCGCGCCAAGCATCAGGCCCGTGAGCAGCAGGACGGGAGCGAGCGCTAAGCTGCCCAATATGGGAACAGTGAAACCGAAAAGGCCCGCGATGATCAAGAACGCGTAGACCTGGAAGAGTGAGACGAGTGTCCCAGAGACCAAGCGGCAGCCGAGCAAATACCAGCGCGGCCATGGCGCGGTCATGAGCAGCCGCATGGACCCCATCTCCCGGTCATAAACCATGGATAGGGAATTCTGCATGCCATTGAACAATTGGATCATGCCGATCAAGCCCGGCAAGATATAGGTGTCGTAAGCGATTGCTGTTCCGTATGGAGCAAGCACGCCGAGGTCAAAGGCGTTACGAAACCCAACGGAAAAGACAAAGAGCCAGAGAAGGGGGCGGACGAGCGACGACAAAAACCGCGCGCGTTGTTGGAAGAAGCGGGTTAAGTCGCGCGTAAAGATCGCCCGGAAAACGTTTGCCGCGTTCATAAAGGAGTTGCCGTTCTTTCAACCGTTTCGGCAGCGCCACCGGCGATGGCCGCTAAATCCGTTTCCCCCAGGCGCGCCATAACGTCCAGGCATTTGCCGGAATCTCGAACGCGGCCCTCTTGAAGCACGACCAAACTGTCGGTCTCCCGCACTTCGTCCACCAAATGAGTGGCCCACAGCACGCATATGCCTTCGTTGACGGCAAGGTCATGGGCGAGAGTGACAATGGACTGGCGGGTGGGCACGTCCAAGCCGGTGGTGGGTTCGTCCAGCAGTAGAACTTTCGGCTTGTGTAGAAGCGACCGGATGATCTCTACGCGGCGGCGCTGGCCCCCACTCAGTATACGTACCTTATCGTTCCGCCTTGGGAGCAAATCGAAACGAGCGAGCCAGTCAGCGCTGCGTGCACGTGTTTCGGTATTGCTCAACCCTTGAAGGCCGCCGAAATAGGACAGGTTCTGATCGACAGAGAGATCAAGGTCGAGCGTCGGCGATTGAAAGACGATGCCAAGGGACTTAAGCGCAGTGCGCATATTGTTTTTCACACTGTGTCCGGCAATGTGGATCTCGCCGCGGCCGGCTGTAGCCTGTCCCGTCATCAATGCCATGAGCGTGGATTTACCGGCGCCATTGGGCCCCAGAAGTGCGGCAAACTCGCCTGGGCCCACCGAAAAGCTAACATCAGAGAGAACCGGCGCTCTGTCGTAAGCAAAGGTTAACTCATTTATGCGGAGCATCGGCGTGAAAGTACTTTTGGGGTGTTTGAGGGCGGGCTTCCATGACGACCAGTAAAAGCATAAATCGGTGCGAGCGTCGAATATTCGCTGACGGTCCAGATGAGAGTGCTGCGCCGTCTTGTTCGTTCGATCCGAACGCCCTGAGTCGTTAAGCTGCAGGCATGGTGGAACGCAAAATCATTCGCGGGGCGATTTGGGCAGGGCTTGGCTCTTGGGCCGGTTCGGCGGTGTCGTTCCTCGTATTTGTCGCCACCGCCAGGTTGCTGGGGCCCGAGGCTTTCGGCCTCATTGCACTTGCCTGGCTCGTTATCTCCTTCGTCGATATTTTCCTCAGCAAGACCATTGTTGAGACCCTCGTTCAGCGGGATCCGCTTCGCGAAGAACACAGCAATTCCTGTTTTTGGATCACGCTGACGGTGGGTGTTGCGATCTCCTGCCTGATCTCCCTGGCGGCTGGACCGATTTCATCGTCTCTTGGCAACCCTGAGCTTGGGGCGATCCTGACGGTTTATTGCTGGTTACTGGTGCTGATCGGTTTGAAGGCTGTTCCGACCGCGAATTTGCGGCGTGCCTTGCGGTTCCGTGAACTTGCCACGGTCAATATGGTGTCATTAATCGGCGCCGGGCTGACCGCCGTGACATTGGCGGCGCTGGGGTTTGGGGCCTGGAGCCTTGTGTGGTCTGCCTTTGTGGAGCATTTCGTGTCGCTCGTCATGATCTGGCGCGCGGCCAAGTGGCGCCCCACCGGACCTGTTCATTGGCCAAGTGTTCGGGAGATGTTTCCGTTTTCCCGCAACACGTTCTTGGCAGCGCTTATCACCCAAGCGACCATCCAAGCGCCACGTCTGGCCGTGGGGGCTTATCTAGGTGTGGCTGCGCTGGGTGTCTATGTCATTGCATGGAATGCGTTCGAACGCTTGAGCATCTTGCTGCTCGCACCGGTACGGAATGTGGCTCTGCCCGCCGTGGCCGCCATGCGTCAGGATGTGGAAAAGTTCCGCGAATCTTATGTGCGGGTCCTGTCTTTCAGCACCAACGTGACCTATCCCGTTTATCTGGGGGCGGCGGCGGTGGCGCCTTTGGCGATACCGTTGATCTTTGGCGGTCAATGGACGGAATCCGGCATTGCCGCTCAAGTATTGATGTTTATCGGATTGAGGTCGGCCGTCACCGAACTAAACGGGGCAGTGATCAAAGGCTTTGACCGCACGGACCTTACGATCACCATCAGTATCATCAATCTCATCGTGATCGTCGCGCTGGTGGCGATTGCCATCCCATTTGGGTTGATCGCCGTTGCCTTTGCGGTTCTTGCCCGGCGTCTGCTCACCTGGCCCCTGTCTGCTTATTACGTCTACGTTGTCTGTGGACTGACGGTAAAGCGGCAGTTCTTGGCGGGGGGGGCTGCTTTGTTTGCGGCGCTTGGCATGTTTGCGGCGGTCGTCGCGATCCCGATGGTGTTGGGGGACATCGGACACCCGGCGGTGACGCTCGTGGTCATGATCGCGGTGGGCGGGGTTGTCTACCCCGCGCTGTTGTTCCTGATTTCCGGACCCGAGGAACGGGACGAGTTTAAAGCCCTCGCCCGCCGCCTAGCGTCGCGTGATCTTGATGGGATCAGGCGCTTTTTGTTTTCATAACGTCGCGTGCTTCGCCACCCGACTGGGCCGCCTGCCGGCGCTTGTCGTCTTGCGCTACAACGCGCTTGCTCCACATTTTCACAAAGGGATAGAACAGTTTCTTGCCCACTTTGATCCAAAGCTTGTTTCGGCCGATTAGCGGCACGCGTTTTAGTTCCGGTGCAACAATGCCTTCCAGGTGGCGCCAGCCATAGAAGCCTTCACGGATGCGCATGAAGCCGTCGGGCTTCAAGCCCCATTTCTCTTGCATGCGCAGCATGCTGCGGTGTTGCCAAACAGGCGACCAGCGCAACAGGAAGTAAGGCCAATCTTCCCGCGTCATCGGGGCATGACGGTTCGGGAACAGATACGTCACCACCGAGGCCGGTTCGAAATAGACGGTCTCGCCCGCCTGAGCCACGCTCATGCAGAAATCTAAATGCTCTTTGGTGGCCAGCAATTTTTCGTCGAGCATGCCGATCCGGTCGAAAACCGAACGCCGTGCCAAGACGCAGTGAAACTCGCAGTTCTGTGTTTGCGCGCGCGTGAGCTTTGGCAGTTCTTCTTCCACATCGTCGCCCTGCAAAAGCATGTCGTCGATGAGGTCGCGTTCGCCCATAGGCGTGTTGAAGAATTTCTCCGTATCACGGGTGAAAAAACCACCTGCTTGGTGAATGCGCTTGTGAAGTGGCACGCCTTCGCAAGTGAGCGGCGTGACAACGGCAGCCCCTTCTTCATCGGCACACTGAACAAGCGGCGCAAGCCAGCCCGGGCTTGCGATCACGTCATTGTCGTAAAATAGGACATAAGGGGTTTTGGCTCTGGCAATGCCGATATTGCGCGCCTCATTAGGCGATAGGAAATGATCAAGCTTCACATGTTCGAAGCCGCGTTGCGCTGCCTGTTCCGCGATCCAGCCGGAAAGCTCGCGCGGGGAGGCGCCATCCACATAGATCAAGTCGAACGGTTCCGGTGTGAACTCGTAAATGCTCTCAAGGCTTTGCTTTGCCACGCCGAACCGCTCGCGCGGCGTTACGATAATCGTGACCTTCGGTGTTTCTTGGGTTTGTACGTCCATGCTGCCGTTCTCTGTCATGGCCTATTCCTAACTCTAACTCGACGTTTTCAGTTTCGGATCACGGGCGGGGGCGGCTAAGGCCTTGCGATAGGCGTCCGCGTATACCCATGTTGCGTATTCTAATGACCACCGGTCTTCCACTTCCTTACGGGCGGCTGGCGTAAATCGCCGCACCAGGCCGGGATCGTCCAAATATTTCATGATCTGATGGGCGAGGGCCTGCGGATTGTATTCCGGGGCGAGCCATCCGTTCAGACCATTGTGGACCAGTTCCGGAATGCCGCCGTGCTCCGTGGCCACCACGGGGACGCCCAAGGCCATGGCTTCTTTGAGGGTGTTTACCGGCGCGTCCTGATCGCCCTCTTCGGAGGTCACGCTCGGTGCCAGGAAAATGTCAGCCTGGTCAAACTCGGATTTGATTTCGTCATGGCGCTTGGCGCCCGGCATGTCCACATAGTCCGACAGGCCAAGGGACTCGATCTGGGCCTCCAATGTGGGGCGTAGGTGCCCCTCTCCGATGATCCGATACCGGACATTAAGGCCGTTCTCGCGAAGGATGGCGAGCGTGCTGATACCGTCTGCAATTCCCTTCTTCTCCGTCAAACGGCCAATGGTCAGTAAGCGGAGGGGATCCACCGAAATGTTGGACCGTTGTTCGAAGGGAAATGCGGATAAATCCAGACCGGACGGCGCCACATCGATCAACTCCTCCGGACAGCCCAGGGATACCAGCTTTTTCTTGAAATGATCGCAATTGGTCAGGAAACGGTCAGCGCATTCAAAGACTTCCTTGAAGTAGTCGGGGCCGTACAGCTTCACGAATTTGCTGATGTCGAAGCCGCGGAAATGCACGATCAGCTTGCCTTTCAGCGTACCATCCCGGCGGTGGCGCAAGATCGGTTCGGCCAGTGTGCCGAATTGGCAATGCAGAATATCGAAATCAGGAAGGGTCTTGAACGCTTCGCGCTCATAGAGGGCCCGAAGCCGGCGGTCGAATAGGCGCGGTACTATCGGCGAACCACTCAACAGATCTCTCAAAACAACCGCTGGAGTGTGGAGGAGGCGGTTGAACCCCTCATCTCCGAAACGCGGTGCTATGACGCGATGGCGCAGATCATTGTCGGCCAAGATGCCGATCGCTGCGTGTTCCGGATCTTGGGCCACTTTTTGATAGAGCGGCAAAATTGACAGATCTGTCCCGCATTTCACCAAGCCTGCCGCCGCATAGGCGACGAATGCTTCGGACAAAACGGGAAAGTAATTGGTAACGAAACCCACGCGCAGGCCAGCAAGAATCTCACTTGCCTCGACCGAGGGAGAAAAACTATGCGCCTTGGCCGTCGTGCCGGCGTGTGACGTGGGCGTGGCCTCATCCGCGGATGAAGGCGCCAGGAGCGCTGCGTCTGTCATTCGAAAAACTCAGGTTAACGCCAATTTTCGCTGAGCTCTCGGACGCCCATTTTTGTGCGGTAGGATCGCATAACAATCCTAATTTAGTTTTACTACTTGGGCGAGCGATTTGGAAATCCTAAGGTTGTTATATCAGTTGGCGCAGCAGAATGGGGCTAGGCGAGCGCCGATCATGATTACTTTTGGCGATCAAGACATCGCGCGCCTTGCCGGTGAAACCAAAGATTTTCCATGAAACGGATTTTGTGGCGTAGGCTTGCAAGCCAGCTAGTTCCGAACAACGCACGCCTGCCCACGGTTCTCTTCAGTGTTTGGTTGGCGGGGCGGCGTAATCCTGCGAGTGGTTCACCGGCGGATAGTGTGGGCGCGGCGCTTGCTCAGTCTTTTAGCTCTCGCTGCAGGACTTCCAATACGTTGAGATCTTCGATGGCTTGGGTGGTCCAGCGAATAGCAGAAAGTGACCACTCCAACGGTTGCATGCGTTCGCCCGCCCCTAAAGTGGTTGCTGCTGAAATCCAAGAGAAAAAAGCGAACTTTCGATATTCGTATTGTATCTCTTCCAGGCTCACATTGATCGCGTCGGACTCGTTCAGAAGCGCCACGTAAACCGGCAGAAGTTGCTTTTCGGCCTGTTTTCTGACGTCAGGCGGGAACGAGAGACACAGTCCGTAGGCCACGTCCCACATAGCGGGCATCTTTGAAACGATGGCCCAATCGAGAAAACCGAGTTTTTGGTGTTTGTCGAGGTACAGGTTCGACATATGACAGTCGCCATGGACCAAGGTCGGGATGCCTTGCTCGAAGAGATCTGCCAGCGCATGTTGTCTCTCCACGAACAAATCCCGTGCTTGTTTGAAAATCGGCGGCATCAACTCTTTGAACAGATTGTAGGTGCGATCAACGAGAAGAGGCGGTTCGGGGTTTCGAATGGGGGTGTAAGGACCAACCCAATTTAGGTCGGAATGAAAGCGGTCTGTGTTCCAGTATTTTCTGTGTAACCGTGCCAGCGATGCGACGAGTTGCTGTGCCAATTCGAACTGATTGTCTGATCCCAGCGCTAGTGGTTTTCCGCCCGTATGGGTAAGATCTTCAAGAACCATGATGTAGTTCGTGGCGTCGTCAGACCAGTCACTGTAGTAAGTTGTTGGTGCCAAGACGGGGATTTCCGGCGACAGCCGATCGTAGAATTGCGCTTCTCGCTTCCCCATGCCCATGGCCGCATTCGAAGCGCGCTGAACCTCGTCGGTGGGGGGCAGTTTGAGAAAGACCCGTTTCGGCAAGTCAGTGCGATCAGGCGATGCCTCCCATTCCAGGGCAAAAAAAGCCCGCCCCGTGGTTCCGCTGTCGGCGCGAATTTGCCGAGCAGCCTTCAGTGCAATGCCGGGAAAGCGGCTCTTCAATACGGATGCGAACCAGTCGACATCGATCTCATCGACGCATTTTGGAATTTTTGACATTAGAAAGCCGTTGTTTGTCGATCACTGTGAGGATCAGATTAAATGAAAGTGGTTCAAAAATTCAACTAAATAGTTGACTAATGTCCATGCACCCGACACAGTGTAGAGTAGGCTATACTGTTTAGAAAATGCCACGCCACTGAGCGGGCCGACTCAGGAAGGTGTGTGCCGGGGAGTTTGGTGTGCGCGCGACATATTTTAATAGTTCCATTAGGCGGGGATTGGATTTGGTCGAAAACAAAACGACCGATCTTGCCGATGATGTCCTTAAGGTGCCGCTCGATTTTTATCGCGACGCGGATCTGCGGGTCCGAGAGCGTGATGAGATTATGCTCAAATCACCCATTCCCTTGGTCACATCGGCTGAAATTCCTGAAGTCAACGACTACATGGTTCGCGATATTTTTGGGAAGTCAGTCCTTCTTGTAAGGGGGCAAGATGGCGTTGCCCGCGTGTTCGAGAATTACTGCCGCCATCGCGGTTCCAAGGTCGCTGAGGGATGTGGTAACCGCCAACTCTTCACCTGTCCCTATCATGCCTGGAGTTTTGATACTGCTGGTCAGCTGAAGAAGATACCGGGCGTTGAAGGGTTTCCAAACACCGACATGGCAGAGCTTGGCCTCATTGAATTGCCCAGCGAAGAGTTCGGGGGGCTGGTTTGGGCCGTGCTCACGCGCGGCCAAGACATCGATATTTCACAATTCTTGGGTGCGGACATAACGAACCATTTTAAGGATTGGGGTTTTCACGAAGCGAGTTTCGTTGAGAGCAAAGAATTTTCCATCAAAGCGAATTGGAAAGCCGCGGTGGAAAATTTCGGTGAGACTTATCATTTTCAGACCGTACACGGACAAAGTATCCCTGGTCAGATTAACGTGGCGAACACTTCAACGCATGATGCGTATGGGCTTCATCACATGATGTGTTTTCCGATGAAATCCATTGTTGAGCAGCGGGGCAAGTCTGAAGAGGAGTGGAATTGGGCTGAAAGCCTTGTACCCGTCTATTGGATTTTCCCATCGACGATTATCGTAGCACCACCAGGTATCGCGCAGATCATACAAGTTCTTCCGACCTATTCAGGTGCCGACGATGAGACGCTTGTTCGGTCGACCTTCCTTACCTTTGAAGACTTGAACGATCCCCAGGGCATGGCAACGGCAAGGGGCGCGATTGATGCCTCTTGGGAAGCGGTTTATGAGGAAGACCGGCCCATATTGATCAAGCTTGGCGAAGCTGTGCGCCACTCTTCTCAAGAGACAATTGTGGTGGGAAGAAACGAAGTCGGCGTTCAGCACATGATTAAAACCATTGCCGGCCAGCTTCAATTCGATCTTGGTCAGTGACGTAAACGGTTTATCACGCTTGATGACGCGGTCGCCGAGACATTGCTATTTCTGAAGACCGTTGAGGATCAACGCACGTGCTTCGGCCACAATGAGGTCGCCGTCCAGATTGCTTTCGCGCCACCTGTAGGGTGCAAGGATGGTTGCATAGATGAGGCGCCCGCAGTTTCGAATATCGATCGGTCGAAATTGTCCGTTATCTACTCCGTTCTGCAAAACCGCATAAAGGTTCTTCATGAAGCTGGCTTGCTGTTGCCGAACCTTCTTATACTGCGGACCCTCGAAGATTGAATCAAAAAACTGGTTTTCCTGAAAGTAGACCCGGCAAAAGTCTCGGTTCTCAACGATGTAGTGAATAGACTCTTCGATGATGAACTCTAACGCCTCAATAGAGTTTGCCATTTTTGAGGCTGCCGAAACGACGCGATAGTTTTTGTCTGTTGTCGTTACACAGATGTCGAAAAGAATGTCTTGTTTCGACGTGTAGTAATAATAGAGCGTACCTTTGTTTAGTTGCGTTGCCTCTGAGAGGATATCCATCGTTGTCCGGTGATACCCATGTTCGGCGAATAGGCTGGCGGCGGTTTGCAATATGTAAGCGCGCTTGTCTTTTCGCTTCTTTTCCACCAACGGGCTTTTCGTATCGGTTAACTTGCCCGACTTAATCGACGATGGGTTTGACAACGCTAGCCCTCCAAATAGACCTCGATCCATACATCACACATACGGTTTCATGGTTCAAGTCGCTGGAAACTCGGGTTTTTCCTCTGCGGAGGGGCCGAGTTTGCATTCGGCCCAGCAGAAGTAGGATATTCAATTAAATAGTTGAAAAAATGGGGTGTGGTTTCAGGATCGGGAGATTATGAAATTCGGCGATTTGGGGGCAGCGCGATGCAAACCAAGCGGCATGAGAAACCCGGGGAAAATGTGCTTCCTGAAGGCAGCCTTCTGATTGGCGGCAAGAGATGTCCGGCACAGGACGGACGGCAACGCACATCAATCCGTCTTATGCCGGCTTTATGCATTGCCGACATTTTCTGGAGACGACCGTTGATGATTATCGGAAGTCAATGGCTATCGATTTCGAGAGCATTGTCGTCGGTATGCGGACAGCAATCGCGTCGAAATGCACGGCCCGAGCCGGAGTTAGTGTGGGTTGTGGTCTCACAATGACCTATGACGCGAGGCCTTGCGACTCGTATCGATAGGTCACTACTGCTGTTGCGTGGAGTGATTTTGTCAATGCAGCGCGAACAACCGCAGTTCCATTCTTTTTGGATTCAACATGAAGACACAGCGTGTCTCCAGGGATCGCCGGTGTTTGAAGTTGAACGTCGATTGTTTCCAACATAGTGTCGTTCCCCAACACCTCTTCGACTGCGCGTTGCACAAGACCGACCGTGGTCATGATGTTCAAAAAAATGTCCCTGCCGCCTTTTTGTCTTGCACGCTCTTTGTCCAGGTGAACATCCTCGAAGTCTCTCGTGGCTGTTGAGGCCGCTACCACGAACCGCGGTGTAATCGGAAACCGAAGCGCCGGCGTGGTTTGCGAAACGGCAGGGGCAGAGATGTGTTGGGCGGCTGTGACGGGTTTAGGCCGAAAGACAAAAAGGACCAACTCAGTTGTACCGATGTATCCCCGATCTGAGGAGATCTCAGATCGTTCGGTCACGAAGTATCCGCTGCCAACTGTTGTTTCTTTGAGGCTACTGCACTTTACAATCCGGGCATTGCGGCGCAACCGCTCGCCAAACTGGATCGGCCGGCCATAGTCTTGTGTGATGCGTACCGCCATGGTTCCGGTATAGCCGATGCCGGACAGCAAAGTTGCTGCCTGTCTGAGAGGATCAACAACATTCCCTTCCGGATATGCGCTGTCGTACCCTGGCATCGTCCAGCAGTGGAGCATGCCGGTGGGAACATTGTCGCGGCGGTACCGTGGGTTTGAGATCCCCAACACCTGGCACCAATTGCGGACAGAAAAACGGTCAACGGGGTCCCACGCGGACAGGGAAACCGGTGGCCCATCGAGCAACTGTTCGATGATGGTATCTTCTGCGGCAGCGCCGTTCATTTTTCATGTGCTCCGATTCGGTCTTCCATTAGGACTGGAACATTTTTCTGGCGCGGGATCTGAATTCGTCCGTGCCCCACAAGAACTGCTGCCGCTTATATTCCAATTCCATCGCGGTTCTCAGGGACTGACCTCTCGATGCTAAAAGTGTTTCCATCGTGGCCTGTAAGGCATGAGGCGATTGGGCGGCCATATGATGCGCGAACTGATTTGCCGTTTCGGAAAGCATGCCGCCGTCAACAAGCCGGTCGATCAAGCCGATATCGTAGGCTTCCTGAGATTTAACCACACGTCCAGTTGTGGACATGTCCAGGGCTTTTTGTTGCCCCACAAGTTCCGGTAAGAAATGAGACATTCCGAGTTCATAGCCGAGACCCAGATGAACAAAAGACGTGGTGAACTTGCTTGTTTCGTCTGCGAGCCGAAAATGGTGGAGCAGCGCTATGCCAAGTCCACCGCCCGCAGCAATACCCTTCACGACTGCGATCATGGGCGTTTTGATTTGGCTCACCAGCCAAGCCCAGCGGTTCATCCCCAGTGAAACCACCTCAGGATCATCCGCATCGAGTACTGGCAGACCCTGCTTACCGTGAAATTCATTCTTGAAAACAGTTTCGAGCGACTGTTCCGTCCAGGTTTCGAAACGCCCGCCGTCAGCACCAACGCAGAAGTTTCGTCCCGCACATGCCGTGACAATGGCGCGGCAATCTGGGTCTTTGTCTGCCTTAGACCAGGCCTCATAGAGTTGCCTGAACATGTCAGCGGTGATGCTGTTGTTTTTCTCAGCCCGATTCAGTGTGCAGATCAGCACGGGACCGTCTCGTTCCACTAAAACATCAGACATCGTTCTTCCTCAAAAACAGGCAACACGCTCGCCAACAGGTCTTTGTGATGCCCTAAAAAATGTGACTTTGAAACATGGTGCTTCTATCACGCTACATTCCATGGCCATAAGTCAACTAATTAGTTGAAAATTATAGCCCGGTGATGCAAGATCTGCCAATAGTGATTTTGTATGGGGATTGTCCACAGAGAAGGTCACTCGGAAGACCCGATTGTTTTCAATCCAGTTGCGCGAGGGTGGTGTGGACAATCAGCACGATCAAGCAAAGACAGAAGTCAAGTACACCTATTGTTCGATTTGCGAGCAAGCGTGTGGGCTGAAGGTGACCGTTTCGGGGAATGAAATTCTCGAGATCCAGCCGGACAAAGAGAACCCTTACTCTTGGCGTGATTTCTGTATTAAGGCGAAAAAAGCCGATGAGGTTCGGTCTCATCCCGTACGCATTCGTTCACCCTTGCGGCGGGTGGGCACGCGTTATGTTGAAGCCACGTATGAAGAAGCAATCGACGATATCAGTGAAAAAATCCGTAAACTGATTGCCAAATCTGGCCCGGACGCCATTGGCGTCTATAGTGGTAATCCGGCGGGCTTCGGATTTGCCAATTCCGCCTTTCAGAATGCTTTCTTCGATGCTTTGGGATCCAAGCAGCGGTTTTGGGTCGGGTCCATCGACCAAAATGCACTCCACTATGTTGCAGAACAAATGTACGGATCCAATTGGGCGTCTTTGCAGCTCGATGTAGATCATTGCAAGTGCTTTTTATTTATCGGTACCAATCCAGCCATCAGCGGTCTGAATTGGGTCGGCAAAGTGCCCGACGGATGGCGGCGGGTTCTGCGAGCCGTCGATCAAGGGGCTGAACTGATCCTGGTCGATCCCCGGCTGAGCGAAAGCGCCAAGAAGGCAACCCAACATATCGCAGCTCGACCAGATCAAGACTGGGCATTTTTACTCGCGATCGTAAAGACAATTTTCCAAGAAGGTTTGGATAATCCCCTTTTGTATGGAGAAACCACCGGCATCGATGAGATCAAACAATTGGCTCTATCCGCTGACATAAAGGTGCTGTCCGGCCTTTGCGGGGTTCCAGTCGGGCAGATCGCGGACGTGGCCCAAAAGTTTGCTACTGCACCGACGGCGATGTGCGTGGCGCGCACAGGACCAGCGATGGGAAAAAATGGAGCGATTACCGAATGGCTGTCTCACGTTCTGAATCTGATTACAGGGCGTACGGATCAAAAGGGAGGGCGCTTTCTGCCCGACAGCGCGATTGATTTGTTTTCTCTCGATGAAGGGGAGGCAGCGCCCAACAAAATCCCAAGCCGAGTGCGCGGAATTCCGCCCGTAGCAGGGTCGTATAGTCTTGCGGAACTGCCGGATGAAATCACGACAGTTGGCCGCGGCCAAGTGCAAGCTTTGTTTATCAATGGCGGAAATCCCGTTGTCAGCGGCCCGCGCGGTGCGAAACTCGATGCGGCACTCCAGACACTCGACTTGTTGGTGGTGATTGATTTGATCCAACGGGAAAGTCACCGTCACGCTCACTGGATTATTCCCGGTATTCATTTTTTGGAACGGGACGAAGTTCACATAACGTCAGCCGGTGTAACAGACGAACCTTTTGTGCAAGGCGCGACGCAATGTGTTGAGCCTCCGGCAGGCGCGCGACATGAATGGGAATTCTTCCGCGATCTGGCCGAGGCCATCGGGACGCCTCTGTTTGGCGGGAGCGTGGAGATTGATCCAGACGGCATGGCGGATGCAATGCTTGCACGCAAAGGACGTTTGACGTTGGAAGAGATACGCAAACATCCGCATGGCCTTAGATATGGTGACAAAAGCTATGGTCACCTTAGCCAAACACTGAAAGACCGAGGGCGCACGATCCAAGCGTGTCCCGCTGACTTGAAACACCGACTCCAAGCTCTGTTGGACGGCGGTCAGTCCGAAGTACCGGACGCTGCCAATCGGTATCGATTGATTGGTCGCCGCCGCCTGCAGATGATGAATTCATGGCTTACAGAAACCTGTGGCTTGAACATACCCGACCAAGCAGGCGAAGAAATTGAGATCAATGCCGAAGATGCAATGCGCGAGGGAATCACGAGCGGCGACCGCGTCGTTGTGTCTACAGAGTTTGGATCAGTTGAAGCCATTGTCGTTACATCCGACAGGGTCCGGCAGGGTGTCGTGGTGATGGATCATGGCTGGGGGTCAAGAGTGTTCGATCCCTTGACCGGTAATGAGTTTGGTCAAACGCGGGGTGTGCAGCGCAATGAACTCATCTCTGGTGACGACCTTGCCCCACTTACTGGTGTGCCGCGGCTCAACGGTATGCCTGTAAAAATCGAGCGCTGCCAAAGTTAAGAAAATTTGTGGCTCGTTTTTGATTTCAACGAAGAAATAAGAGTGATTGCCGGCTGCAGCCGAGCTAACCCTCGCTAGCCGTAGACCGGGTTTGGATAGAATTGGTCGAAATGCTTGCGTATGAAAGCATAGCGCGTTTGTTCCGTTTCACCGGTGAAGATAGGCCGCACGCGATACATCATGTTCGCCCAAATGTGAAAGTCGTGGCGGATCTGAATATGTTGGGCATCCATCATGCGCTTTGCGATGCCTGTCGGTTCATCACCGGTTGCGCCCTCGGTTCTATTGTGCGTCACCGTACTGAAGAAAGTGCAGTAGTCTTCATCGATCGGCGTTAGCACGGTGAGGTGAAGGCACACGCGCCCATCAATGTTGAATCTGGCAACACCCAATGAGGCACCCCAGAAGAAGTTGTCAATTTCACCATTGACCGGACCGTCCGGCGTCATCCAGGTGCTCTTTTTGCCGGCCCCGAACACCATGTGCATTTTGTTGGTACAGAAGGGGCCATCAACCACATAATCCGTAAATTCAGCATCTACGCCAGAGCCATGAACATACGGAAAATGGTGGGGGTCGGCACTGTTTTCCATTGGGAATTGTGGTTTTACCCTGTGTGGACCGTCAACGGTCCAGTCGATCGGGTAGTAGTCCGATTGGTCTCCAAGAAACGGCAGTCCAGACCATTCATAGGAGGGGGGCTTGCCCTCATGATCAAACCACATCACCACAATGCCATCGATTTCCCGGATATGTTTTGTTTCAATTTTGGCATTGACTTTCACATCATCCTTATACGGAACACGTGCAAGCTCGCCGTTTGTTTTCCATTCCCAGCCATGCCACGGGCATTGGATATGTTCACCGCAAATTTTTCCGCCAAACTCTCCTTGATGACCGAGATGGGCCCCCATATGTGGACAGAATGCGTCTAAGGCGGCGAGAACGCCAGATTCAGTTCTGAAGATTACTAGGTCTTGGCCAAACCATTTTGCCGGTTTTGCTTCGCCCGCTTTGAATTCCGTCGAGTACCCGATTTGATACCAGCCGGTCGCAAAATCGGTATACGGCCACCCCTTCATTAATCCCATTTGATCGCTCCCGCACCAAGAACAACAGTGACCACCGCTAGCGGCACCCCGAAACAAACAAACTCCCGTTGCTCGATTCGGTATGCCCTATTTCAAGGATCACAATCCCGAAGCAGCCGGTCAGCCGGCCTAATTGCCTCATCCAGTAGAAGCTTAGATTATTTTCATTGCAAAATTCAACTATTTAGTTAAAAAAGAATCGAGGCTTCTTGTCGCTGGCTCGAATGAAGAAGAGTTCGGTTGAAGTGTTCCTAGCAGTGCTCGTGGAGAAAAACGTTAGTCCAGGGCAGGAAAGTCAGACGTCAAAAACGATTCAATAGGTTGAAAAAATGACGCCGTCCTATTTTGATAATTATCCCACCATTAAGTTTGAACGGAATGATCGCGGTGTTTTGACCATTACACTTCACTCCGATGGTGGGCCGGTTGTTTATGGGGAACAACATCACGAAGACTGGTGCGGGGCATTTTATGACATCGGCGCGGACAGAGATAATCGTGTGGTTGTCATCACCGGTACAGGTGAGTCCTTTATCGACAAATATGGCTGGGAAGGGACCTACTCTCGGGCGGCCGACTGGGATGATAAGGCTTTCGAAGGGCGCCGTATGATCCGAAATTATTTGGACATTGAAGTCCCGATCATTGCGGCCGTGAATGGTCCCGCGACGATCCATAACGAGTTGGCCGTCATGGCCGATATCGTTCTGGCGTCAAATACCGCCACATTTTCTGATGCGCCCCATTTCCCCAGCCGAGTGCCGCCGGGTGATGGCATTCAGGTGATTTGGCTAGAGCTGCTCGGTATCAACCGGGGACGTCATTTCCTTCTTACCGGGAGCGAGTTGTCGGCTGAAGAAGCGCTCGAATTGGGCGTGGTGGCGGAAGTTGTCGAACCGGACGCATTGATGACGCGTGCGCAAGAGGTGGCAGATCAACTTTCCAAGATTGGCACCATGACTTTAAGAATGACGAAGGCGGTATTGGTTCAGAATCTCAAACGCTTGATGGACGAACAATTGTCGTCCTCCATCACCATGGAGGGTATGGCCGTCATGGATATGTTGATGAAGCGGAAGTCCTCGTAGGGCCTTGGTGAGCGGTTACCGGCACGCCGCAGCGCTCTAGTTCCTGTCCCGATTTTTTTCAGGGACACTGCGTTGGTGAAAATGCATGTGAGATGAGAAGCCGCAGTCGGCAGTCATTGTTTGGCCGGTAATCGGCGCGGCTGCATCGGAAAGTAAGAAGGAAATCGTTTCCGCTGCTTGGTCCGCGTAGGCGACATCCTGCAGCAATATGTGCTGACGAAATCTCTCAATCAGTTTCTCGGGCCATCTTTTTTCCGGATTACGGGACATGACGGGACCAAGGCAAACTGTGTTGCAGCGGAGGCCTTGTCGTCCGTGAGAGGTTGCGATGGAACGTGACAAGGAATTGAGTGCTGATTTCATGGCGCTGTAGGCAATGCGCTCTTTGTCACCCAGGAGACTCTGGATAGAAGAAACATTCACAATGGCGCTGGTTTCCTGTTTCACCATGAGTGGTATGGCAAGTTTGCAAGCTGTGACCGGCCCTCGCAAATTAACTTGGTAGGCGCGATCCCAGACGTCGAGCTTGGTATCCACAATGTCCGAGTCATGAAAGATCAGTCTGAGGTCGGCGGCATTGTTCACAAGACCGTCAAGCCGTCCATAGGTATTCGCGACGAAGCCGACCATTTTCCGGATCGCTTCTTCCTCACCCATATCGACTTTCAGCCATTTAGACTGCGTTCCCAGTTCCGCAGCGGAAGCTGCGACGCGTTCGGCATTTTCTTCATCGATATCGGCGATTAGAACATGCGCACCTTGGCGTGCGAGCGCGAGGGTGGTGGCTTCGCCAACGCCAGATGCGGCGCCGGTAACGATAAAGACTTTGTCTTTCATAAAGGGGCTGACCGGATTCTCAAGTTAAGGCGCACACATTGTCGCACGACCGAAAACTAAAGCCTACCACAGGGTGTTCCGGCGCCTCGGGATCAGTACGAAGGCCGGGAAGTTTTTCAAGAAGTGCCTTCAGCGAAACCTCAAGCTCGCGACGCGCCAATTGGTTGCCGATACACAAATGGGCACCGGCGGAAAACGCAAGGTGATGCTTGCGTGGACGGTCCAGCCGGTATTGTTCGGGGCTTTCCCAGTTTCTGGCATCTCGGTTCGCATGACCGAGGTAAACAAAAATCCTTGAGTCGGCCGGAATTGTTTTGCCGGCGAAGTCGATTTCTTCGGTGGTACGTTTGGGAACAATGGGAGCAGGGCCATTCCATCGCAAAAGTTCATCAATGGCCTGGGGCACAAGGTCGGGGTTTTGCCTGACTTGATCCATTTGATCCGGATAGTCGAGAATAACACTCATCAATGTACTGAGCGCCCGCGTTGTCGTCTCGATGCCTGCTGGCACAAGGGCGCGGCAGGTTGAAATGATATCATCGTCAGAGAGTTTCTCGCCGTCGACCTCAGATTGGATAAGCTTACTGATTAGATCTTCGCCTGGGTTTTCCTTCCGTTCTTCGATGATCTCAACAAGCAGGTCCTTAAGCTTCTCTGACCCGATCAGACCATTTTCAAAGTCCGTTAGGCCTGTCATGACCTGGCTTGCGAGTTGAGCGAAGCGACCGTATTGGTCAATGGGAAGACCAAAGATATGCCCGATAAGCAAAATGGGCAGGCGTACCGCAAGGCCCTGCACAAGCTCGACACGATCTTTATCCGCTGCTTCTGCAACCAAGGCATTGACTAAAGGTTCGATAAGCTCCCCGGAAATTTTTTCAAGGGATTGCATGTTGAACGCGCCGGTAACAAGCGCCCGGTATTTCTTGTGTAGCGGGGGGTTTAGACCGGCGAGCTGCCGTTCGCCCATCAAGATGTCCATACTGTCCGAATAATCTTGGTAGAACGCTGTAGGCATTCCGACCAATTTTCGAACGGTGTCATAGCCGCATGCCAGATAGACTTTTCGCTCGCCATCGGCTGTGGTCAATGCCGGAAACGGCACACCACCAATTTGCGCGTTTTCGATTTCAAGCATGTCGCCGTCTCGGACTCGCACCTCTTCGATGTAACTCACAGGGTCCCTCAAAACGGGTTCCGGTAAGAAGCGTTCAAAAGTCGCGAAATCCGACGCATCAATTTTGACGTCGAGCAATCGTTCAATATAGCTGTTCATCGAGATGGCACCCTCAAGCCAGAGCTTCCTTGTGCCAACTAGATAGTTGAGAAAATATAGGGCGTCAATTTCTATTTCGTATGAAGAGTGTCAGGACACGGCGAGGTTTTATTGAAAATCAACATCTCCTTTGACGTTTCGTGACTGTCCTAAAGAGCGGTCAGCCTAATCCAATATGATAAAAAACAACTAATTAGTTGAATAAATGAACGTGTGTGATAAGTGTTCAACGGAAGAAGCAACGCCGTCTTAACTTGAAGATGTCGCCATCAGCGATTGGCGGCCAGAGATACAAAGGTATTTAACCAGTGGAACCTGGAGGTGACGCCCAGAATTGCAATGTCTCTTCTGGCTCGGCAAGCGGGCCTCTTGCCGGTATTCGCATCATCGACATGACGTCAGTGGTCTTGGGTCCCTACGCCACTCAAATACTGGGGGATCTTGGCGCCGACATTATCAAAATCGAACAGGGTAATGGGGATACCATTCGCCATGCGGGGAAGTCACCGGCGAAGGGATTGGGGCCCATGTTTGTCGGGTTGAATAGAAACAAAAGGCTTCTAGAGCTCAACCTTCGTGAGGCGTCGTCCGCCAAGGTGATGAAGCAACTGCTCAAGACGGCAGATGTTTTCATTCACAATGTGCGTGCGGCTGGGATGGCGCGGCTCGGGTTCGATTATGACTCGGTGAAAACCATCAACCCCAACATCATCTACGTCCATTGTTGCGGGTTCGGTGAAGGTGGAGCGTATCGCGGTCGGGCAGCTTATGATGATCTCATCCAAGCTGCCTCGGGGATGGCCAACCTTCTACCGCGGCGAGACGGTGGAGAGCCTCAGTATTTTCCGTCGCTTGTCGCCGATAAGACAGCCGGATTGTATGCGGTTTACGCCACGATCGCGGCTTTGTTCAGCCGACAGCGTGGCGGCAGCGGACAATTCGTGGAAGTGCCGATGTTGGAAGCGGTAACGCACTTCAACATGGTTGAGAATCTGTATGGCCACACTTTTGTGCCGGCGCTTTATGATGTGGGATACACGCGCTCCATCAACCCTAGGCGCAAACCCTATAAAACGAAGGACGGATACATCGCCATTGTTCCCTATAATGATGAACAGTGGTCAAAGTTCTTTGAAATTGGTGGCAAGCCGGGCGTTTTCGAGGATGAGCGTTTTTCCACCTATGCCCGCCGGACCGAAAACACGGGCCTTCTCTATGAGATAATCGAAGAGGTGGCGCTTAAGAAAACCACCGAAGAATGGATGGCCATTCTGCATGAGGCCAACATTCCGGTGATGCGATACAGCACCATGTCGGAAGTATTGGAAGATCCACACCTTCAGTCCATCGACTTTTTCTCTGAACGGCAGCACAAAGATATAGGGTCTTATCTCTCCGTCAGGCATCCGGTGAATTTTTCCGCAACACCAACGGACGTCCGATATGAGCCGGGTGAGGTCGGACGCGATACACAGGATATCTTGGACGAGTTAGCCTCCCAGAGTGAAGCTGAGGAGCGCTAGAGAAACCGTGTGGGTGCCCGTCAATGCCTCGGCTTATCAAACGGGGCGGGAGTTTGGTATCGATGGAGGCTATACCGTTTTCCGATGGTGGATAATTCCGCAAGAACTGCCCCTTATGAGCAGACCGGCAAGCTTGCCAATACGAATAGGCGGATCGTGGCGGGCAACCGGCGCAACAAGCGGGACCTTATCTTAAGTGCCGCCGCTCACTTATTCGCGGAATACGGATACCACGGCACCACCATGGACTCCCTGTCCGACGAAACGAAGTTGAACAAGGGAACGCTCTATTATTATTACAGCACCAAAACCGATATCCTGTTCGACATTTGCGTCACCACCACCGAGCATCATCTCAAAGCTGTTTCGAAAGCCGCGGAGATGAAAGATCCCATGAGGGCCCTCCTGTTTGTCATCGAGGCATCCGTTAATTACATCGTGGGGAATCGGGCCAGCTGCCAAGTCTATTATCAAGAAGAAGAGTTTTTCGAGTCGATCTTCAACAGGAAACAGTTTCAGCGAATACGCCGGCAACAAAAGGCTTTCATGACCAATCTAAGCGATGTGCTTGATCGCGGAATTGCAACTGGCCAGTTTCGTGCCGTGAATGTCAGAATGTGCGCGAAGCTTATTTATGGTGCCATTCTTGGTCCCTATCGTTGGCCCGATCCTGACCTTGATCGGGAGGCAATCATTCGGGAGATTTTGTCCCTCGTCGCAGGCGGTATTCAGGGGAAACCATCGGCTGCCAAGGACAAGGTGCAAAATAAAAATCAACTAATTAGTTGAGATAGTATCCTTTTGATGTAGTGTTAGCCAAACGACGCTGAAAACTGCAGTGCGGGATAATGGGGTAGAGACGCGAGAGTACAAAAATGGACATCTTGCGGGAAATGCGCGAGTGGCGAGTGGTCTCACATCGCTTGAGACATTGGGCTGAGAAGAAGCCCGATGGGCGTTTTATAAAGTGTGATTCGCCGTGGCTGACGTTTGCCGATCTTGAGACCCGTACGGATAGAATTGCAGCTGGATTTCAAGAGCTTGGGGTCGCCAAAGGCGACCGCGTCGCGGTCATCCTTCCGAACAGACTCGAAATGATTCTGACCATCTTCGCACTTGCAAAGATTGGCGCGATTCAGGTACCGCTTAACACGTTCCTGAAAGGCGAGTTCCTTCAGTATCAGGTTCATGATGCGGCGGCAGAGATCGTAGTGGGTGACGCTCCGGCACTTAAGGAGCTGTCCAAGCTTACGGCGGACTTGCCCCATCTGAAGAAAGTTGTCGGCGTCGGGCTGACGCAGGACGACGCAAAGTCGATAGCGCCTTGGTTGAGTACGGTCGAGACATTCGCTTTTGAGGATTTAGAGTCATCGGTGGGCGTTTTTCGGGAAGTCGATCTAGCGATGGAAGATCTCATCGCTATTATGTACACGTCGGGAACCACGGGGTTGCCAAAAGGCTGTATGCTGAGTAATGGCTATTACACGGCAATTCCCTGGCTGTTTTACGAGAACGGTTTCGTTACCCAGGAAGACAGTGTCTTTACAGCCATGCCTTTGTTTCACCTCGGATCTGGCGGCATTTACATGATGGAGGCGCTTCAGGGTGGCCTCCCCATTACGTTTGAGCCTGCGTTCAGTGCCAGGAGTTTCATGGCCCGCGCCGCGGAAGAAAAGGCAACATTGGCCCATTGTGTGGGCGCAATGGGTGCGGCCATATTGGCAACACCCGAAAGCGATCAAGACCAATGTCATGATTTGCGCCATGTCATGATTATGCCCATGTCCTTTGAGGATCAGAAAAGGTTCAAAGATCGGTTTGGGGCTACCGTTTTTTCTTTGGGCTATGGCCAAACCGAAGTCAGTCCGACCACTTTCGGCACGCCGGAGATGCAGCTCTCGAAAGCTGAAACGCTCGGTTACCCTTCGCGCTTCCTAGACGTCACGGTTCGGGATGAGCAAAATAACGAAACACCCATAGGGCAGGTGGGGGAAATTTGCGTTCGGCCGAAGGAACCGGAAGTGATGTTCCAGGGCTATTGGCGAAAACCCGATGCCACGGAAGCCGCCTATAAAGAAGGCTGGTTTCACTCGGGCGACTTGGGCGTTATGGACGAAGATCGTTACATCACATTTCGTGGGCGGAAATCGGACTCCATGCGACGGCGCGGCGAAAACGTATCCGCCATCGAGCTTGAGAACGCCATTGTCCAGCACCCGAAGATTGCAAGCGCTGCTGCTTTTGCTGTCAAGTCCGAACTCAGCGAGGACGACATAAAAGTCTGCCTCGTGACGAACAACGAAGACAGCATCGAGCCGGCAGAGCTGTTTGAATTCTTTAAAGGCGCCTTACCCTATTTCGCCGTACCACGTTATGTGGAGTTCATGGACGAGCTGCCTCTAACGGCCACGGGGCGTGTGATGAAACACCGGCTCCGGGGTCGCCCGAACACGGACGTTATTGATTTTGATGAACTCGGCCTACAGATTGGTCGTGAGGATCGGCGTTAGGAAGTCTTTTAAAACGGTGACAGCCAAAAACAGTGACAGTGCACTAAATTTCGTAAGCAAACACCGGTGATTATTGAGCGCCGAAGCGGGGCGCTCCCGAACAAACTTGACTTCGCCAAACCGGCGTCGAATGGCGCACCCGGCACGGTGAGGAGGGGCAGCGCTCTATCCAGTTGAGTTTCGGAATATCGCGACTGCCAACGCATCTAGGCTCGGTACTCATTAAGTGCACTGTCACCTTTTTTCGTTTTTCTTATTTTCTAATCCGCAATCCAGTCTGGAGGCGAGCCTTTTGGTTGAGACCATTCCCTGCCAGATATTTCGGAAAGGCGTACCAACTGTTTGTTTGATTGATTAACAAGGTAGTCGCCTAGCCAGTCAAAAAGCTCTTGCCACTCCGCGGGGGCTCCTAGAGCCATTTGTATGCTGATTTTCGGTTTCAAAATTACTTTGTCACCGTCTTCTTCGAATGATGCTTTAAGCTCGATTGACTTGTGCTCGTCATTGTGAGCGTAACGCTTATTCCTGAGTTCGATAATTTGATCATGAATTGGCCGGAGATGACCAGGCACTTTGTTTGGATTTACCTTTCTAGCGCCGCCAGAGAAAATCCGCCCGTATGTAACCACCAATGCGGCGTGCATCATGTCGATCTCGAGAATTAGCTCCATGTTTAAATCTGACCGTTTCCAAGGCCCCATCTTCTTCAAACGACTGTAGATGTAAGTCACCTTTGAAAACGAATACCCATTGTTCGCATCCAGAACTAGCCTATCGATTTCATCTTTATACGGTTTCAAAGATTCACTTAGGTATTCTTCTGACATTGGCTTCAAACCTTAACTATTCAGTACATATCTAGCGTTCTTTTTTGACGGTCAGTTTTGAGATTCCACTAGACGTGCCTCAATCCCAGCACCTAGAAGGTGTAAGGGGCGTCCGCGCTATTACCGCAATACGATACGACATAAAGTAGTAGACAGTAATAACTTGTCTCAAAAGTGGATGCTGCAATAATGTCACTTAAAAGCGGGCGGGGGGCAGACACATGGAAAGCTTGTGGGACTATTTCGTTAGCGGAATCATTGGAGGGGTAGGACAGATCATTGGACAATACTTGGTGCAAGCTTTGATCTTGTTTGGTAGCGCAAGCGGCGTAGCTAACCTGATGATTTTGAAAGAGGCCTGGCGGCGCCCACGTACTACCCGGAAGGAGATCAACCAAGAGCTAGACAGGATTGAGGGGTTGGCCCTTGAAGCCTACCAATGCGTCATCGGCGGAACCGCGCTTAACAAACCAAGAGCGATTGAAGATTCTGCGAACGTACTCATTGAGAAGTTGGGCTTTTTGGCCACAATGGAAAGCCTGAAAAACAAACTTTCAGAATATGAACGAGTCCAAGGAACTATTCGGTGTGCGGAAAGCATAGAAGCATTTGGACGCTTTGTTCGGAACTATTGCAATGCTGGGAGAGATGTAAAAGCGCCAGGCAAAAAAACGATAGCAGCACTCCAAAGAATTGGTGAGGACATTAACATATCTGAAGTTACGGGAATTCCCGAAGCTGTTCAGTCAATCAGAGACGTGTTGGACCAAACAAAACTCCAAGTACCGAGCTTAAATTTTTGGCGTTGTGAGACCGAAGACCCTCTTAAGACGGCAAGGGACAGCGCCGTAAAGCTGCTTCTCGAAAAGAAGGAATACAAACTCAGAGAACCGATCTTCCTAAGGGGTGGGCGTTGAAGAGGCGTCCCGGCTTTGTTTGAGTTCGGAGATACGGTGATATCGAAATGCGAAATCGGAAGGCTCGAATCCATTCACGCCGGACAAGATGTAAACTATGTCTCTGGTATAGACTGTTACCTATGTCCTCGATATGGACCGGCGTCGAATGGCGCACCCGGCACGATTCGAACGTGCGACCTCTGCCTTCGGAGGGCAGCGCTCTATCCAGCTGAGCTACGGGTGCCAATATTCGCAACATCTCGCCACGAAGAGCTGCGGAACCTACCCAAAAACGGCCCATCTGGCAAATGTGTCTTGATGCCCCCTTGTGCCGCCGCTTTCCGCCGATCACACTAAGGCATCAAGTGCGCATAAAGAGGCGGGATGGGGCACATGGCCGGCGCAGAACAGCCACATTTGAAACGGGCATTCAGCCTGCCTTATCTGGTGCTCTATGGGCTGGGCACCACCCTTGGCGCCGGCATCTATGTACTTATCGGCGAGGTCGTGGTGGAAGCGGGGGCGCTTGCCCCCTTGGCATTCTTGGTGGCAGCCACCGTTGCCGGTTTCACGGCGCTCTCCTTCGGCGAGTTTTCGTCGCGCCATCCTGAAAGCGCCGGTGAGGCGGTTTATGTGTCGGCGGGCTTCTCGGTCTCCTGGCTGCCGCTGGTGGTGGGGTTGACGGTTGTGGCAGCGGGCATCGTGTCCAGTGCCGCGCTCGGCCGGGGTGTTGCAGGCTATGTTGACCCGTTCGTCACGGTGCCGGACACCATCGCTATCCTTGTGGCCGTTCTGCTTCTGGGGGCGACGGCGGTTGCCGGCATACAGGAATCCATCATTGTCCTGACGATTATGACCGTGGTAGAGGCGGGTGCCCTCGTCGTGCTCATTGCGCTTGGCATTTTTGTGGAGCCCGCGGGACCAGCCGTGGTCCAAGAGGTGCCCGCCGTTTCCAATGGCGCCGTGTTCGGCGTGCTGGGGGCGGCGGCGCTCGCCTTCTATGCCTTTATCGGCTTTGAAGACATGGTGAATGTGGCGGAAGAGGTGCAGGACGCGCCACGCACCTTGCCCATCGCCATTATCATCGTGCTCGTGGTCACCGTGGTGATCTATGGCGGCGTGTCGATGGTGGCAGCCAATGCCCGGCATGCGGTGGATTTCGCCAATGAAGGGGCGCCATTGGCCGCCTTGTTCAACGCCCTGAGTGGCGCCCCGCCACAGATTATCGCTGGTGTCGGCCTCATCGCCGTGGCCAATGGCATTCTCATTCAAATCATCATGGCATCGCGGGTGCTGTATGGCCTTGGCAAGCGCAACCTGCTGCCAGCGGCCCTAGCGGAAATTCATCCGCGCACGCAGACCCCCGCCAAAGCCACATTACTGGTGGCCGCGGTGGTGCTTCTCCTGGCGCTGACCCTGGACGTGGCCACATTGGCGCAAGTGACGTCCACACTCATTCTGGCGGTTTTTGCGACGGTGAACCTCTCCCTCATCCGGGTCAAGCTGCGGGGGAAAGCTGACACACCAACATTTGAAGTACCGTTAGCCATCCCGGTGATCGGATGTGTGACGGCGGCGGCCTTTGCCGTTTATAGTGCGGCTGACCTTTTCTTTCTCTAGAGCCGTTTTGGTTTTGATTGAAACGCAAAACGGCTCCAGATTCTTAGATTTGCGCGTTTCCGGACGGTGAACCGGATTCCACTTCACCTGGAAACGCTATAGCGCCGGGGTAAAAGATGATCACACAGGAACAGCGGCAGGAATTAGGGGCCCGTCCGCGCGCACCCCGCTTTGGCGATGCGCCCGGCTGCGTCAAGGTCGGCCAGTATCGCCGGGCCATGCCGGTGACGATGGCGCGCATGATGGAAAACGCGCTCGATTGGGAACATCTGCCGACCCTGCATGCCAGCAGTTTCGCGTCGATCGATTTGATCGATTCCGGTCCCTGGGGCTGGCAGGCGGAAGCGGAACTGCCCGCGCCCGACGGTACCCCCAGCGGGCATAAACAGCTCATCGAACTTCTGGTGAACACGAAAGCGCATCATTGGGTCACCACCATTTTGGGAGGTGCCGGTGAAGGCAATCAGATCCACACGCAAGCGGTGATGTTGGACGATGGCGATTTGGAAGTGCGCGTGGACTTTTTTGTTCCCGACAGCGGACTGTCTGACGATCAGTGCCGTCAGTATGGAGATGTTTTGAGTACCATCTACGCCCAGCTTTATGACGAAGACGAATCCATGATGGCCCGGCGCCAAAGCGAGATGCAGGCATGGTCGGCCCACCGGAAACAGAAGGCCGACCCAGAAATCGACCGCGATTTAGGTCCTGTTGACGGCGTGCGCGCGTCGGCGCCGCACATTGTTCCCTTCAATGGTGGGCGCTTTAAGCTCGATTGGGACGGGGAATGCTTCACGGTTTTCTCCGTGCGCTGTCCTCATATGCTGGGGCCGCTGGACGATGCGCCCGTGGAAGGTGGAGTCGTCACGTGCCCATGGCACGGCTACCGGTTCGATGTGGCCTCCGGTGGCTGCCTGGAACATCCCGGTATGCGGCTGGAAACGCCACCCGATGTGGTTGTCACCGGTGGCCGCGTGGTCTTGAGGAAGCCGGCCTAAAACAGCGGTCTTAAGGATGCTGCGGCGCTTGGGTGAGCTGCAGGAAAATGTCCTCGAGATCCGATTCCTGCGTGGACAAATCCTTGATGGAAATGCCTGCCGTGTGAATGGCCGACAGCAACACTTCCATCTTTTGCCGGCTGGGGGCATAGGACATCACCACCTGTCCCTGGTCATTCACCTCGGCCCCCAAATGCTGCAAGGTCTGCGGCAAATCGGAAACGGCTGCTTCCGGTGTAATCACGATGGTCTTCTCGTCGATCCGCCCCAACAGGTCCGGCGTGTCCTCGCAACAGGCCACCTCGCCATGATTGATGATAGCGATGCGGTCGCACAGTTCCTCGGCTTCTTCCAGATAGTGAGTGGTCAGAACAATTGTCGTGCCTTTGGCGTGCAGGTCGCGCACATAATCCCACAACCGTTTGCGCAGTTCGATGTCCACACCGGCGGTGGGTTCGTCCAGCACCAGCACGGGCGGATTGTGGACCATGGCTTTGGCCACCAATAGCCGCCGCCGCATGCCGCCTGACAAGGTGCGCGCATAGGCATCCGCCTTGTCTTCAAGGCCCATGGCTTCCAGAATCTCCATGGTGCGCCGTTGAGATTTGGGCACGCCATAGAGACCCGCCTGCAATTCCAGCGCTTCCGATGGTTTGAAGAACGGGTCGATATTGAGTTCCTGAGGCACCACACCGATGGACGCGCGCGCCTGACGCGGGTTCTTGTCGATGTCGAAGCCCCAGGTTTCCACCGTGCCGCTGGTCTTGACCACCAGCCCTGCCAGAATGTTGATAAAAGTAGATTTTCCGGCGCCGTTTGGGCCCAGCAAGCCGAAGATCGACCCGCGTGGTACCTCCAGATCGATGCCCTTTAGCGCGTCCTTCGGGGGCATGTTGCGGTCGCCTCTATAGGTCTTGCGCAAGCCCCGCGCGCGTATCGCTGGTGATTCCTCAGACGTCATTGTTTTCAATCTTATTGAGGGGCGTGTGGCAGTCCCCCTGAGCACAAGCGTCAAGGCCTATCACCCCGGCCCCAGGCCGGTCAATGTGCAGAAGCGCTCTTGAACCGTTCAACCAAAGGGGAGGCGCAGGTCTGTGCAAACTGCCAATCTTCCATGGTACGGTGTGAGATGAGTGGACAGACACAGGCGGCGCCCGGCCTTTGGCAAAACGCCCAATTTAGAATCTATCTTGGCTCCACGGCGTTTACGGGCACCGCCATGGCGATCCAGCAATTGTTGATCAGCTGGCTGTTGGTGGGCATCTTACTGTTGCCCGGTGGGCAAGTGGGTCTGGCGCAAGCGCTGATCGGTCTGCCCGGTATCTTGCTGATGCTGTTGGGGGGCGCCAATGCCGACCAGATTGACCCGCGCACTCTGCTGATCCGGGTTTACGGGGCCGCGTGGATCTTCCCGGTTTTTCTTTTCACAATGGTTCATCTGGGCCTGCTGAACATCTGGACGGTCAGCCTGTTCGGCGTGGCCATGAGCACGGCCATCGCTTATGCCAACCCCGCGCAACAGGCCATCTTGAACCGCACGGCGGGGCATGATGTGCAGCGCGGTGTGACGGCGGCAACCGCCATCACCTATGTGGTGCAAATCTTTGGGCTGATGATTTCGGGGCAGATGGAAATCATCGGCATTGAGATCGTGCTTGTCATTCAAGCGGTAAGCTTGATCCTGGGGGCGCTGGCGGTGCGTGGCATCGCCGCGGCGGCGGCAAAGCCTGTGTCGCCGCATAAGCCAACCACCCAGGTCATTCTAGAAGGCTTTCGGGTGGCCTATGACAACCGGCCCGTTCTCCATACGCTGGTGATCACTTTCCTGTCCGGCGTTTTCAACTATGGTGCCTTTGCCATCGCTGTCCCCTTTATCGTGAAGCATTCTTATGACGGTGATGCGCTGGGGTTTGCCACCATCATGATTATCTTCTTCGGCGGCGCTACCATTTCCAATGCGATCCAATATTGGATCATGCCGCTCGCCCGGCCCGGCTTTTGGTTCCTGGCGATGCAGGCGACCCGCGCCGTCATCCTGTTTTGTATCTGGCTCCAGCCGAGCTGGTGGCTATTGTCAGTCTTGATGTTCATCTGGGGACTGAATATGGGGGTAACCACCAATCTCGGCCGGGCGATCGTTCAGGAAGCCAGCGCCCCGGAATATCTGGCGCGTCTGCTCAGTGTGCTTAGCCTTGGTGTGCTAGGGGCGATGCCCATTGGTGCCGTCATCTTAGGGTTGGTGATACAAGGTTTCGGGGAATTGAATGCGCTGCTGCCCGCGATCGTCATTTCAATCCTGCTGTGCCTGTACGGATTTCTCTTTTCAGGCCTGGGTGAATATGAGTCGCCCCATGTGAACGCAGAGAAGAAGGCCTGAGCAATGCCTGGTATCCGGCGCCATAGCGGCTGCTTCACATAAGCTGTTTTCGTGGGGTAAGTTGGCTCCGGTGGCGTCAAAGAAGTTGGTTTAGTTGGGGGGATCCAAATGTCTTTCAGGATGAAACTTGTTTTGGCCACGGTGGTACTTGTTTGTGCCGTCGGCGTATATGTCGCCTCTTACAGCGTCACGCTCAGAAATCTCCTCTATGCATTGAGCTATGAGCGGACCCTTGATGCTTATTCTCAAACCGACACAACGGTTTCGGATATCGAAAGCTCTGTGGGGCCGGATGGACGAGCGGCCTCTCTGTTATCCGCCTTTTTCGGTTTGGACGATGCGCTGCCGGGAATGGCGAGCCTTGTTGCGTGCGAAGGGGCGGGCGGAAACGATGGCATGCCGGTGATTTTTTCTCACGAAGTTGACGTGCAAACGGTAGAACCGGGAGATTTCAAAGTAACCACGTCAAGCGGAACAGTGGGGAATGTCACCTGTTTGACCCTTGCGCCAGCTGATGACCCCGGCGAACTGCGTACCGTATTGTTAATCGGTCAATACGGCAGCAGTGACGACCAACCGGTCACGGTGGAAATCGTTGGCAATTTGCTTTCTCTGGACAACACGGTGAACTTTAAGGGCGCCAGCGTGACGGTGACGCCCTTAGAAGACGGTCCGAGCCTCATATGGGCCGAAAAGGTTCCGGAAGAGGAATGGGCGCTTGAGGCAAAAGGCACCGGTATGCCTTTTGGGGGCGGCACAGGCTGCCCCGCCGAAACCAAACAAGTCATTCGCGCAACCTGGATGGGTGGGGTCACCAAACCGAACGGTGGCGATGCGGACGATCTGGAGCGTCAGCTTTACAAGGTCACCGTTGAGCGGTCAGATAAATCCCGGGATGACATCACACCATTCGCGCTTGCCGATTTGCGCGACGGCGACAACAATCACAAACTTTGTTTGGATACGATCGATCCTGTGAGGTCGGTCTCTTTCCCTGCGGGCCATTTGACCGATCCACGTGACGATTTGAATCCCTCGACGTCAGTCTCTCTTTCTAATTGAGACCTGCTGACATCTAGCTATGTTTTGAGGGGGCAGAGGCAGAAATTTCCGGCGTCCGAACCTCAGGTATATCCTTGATCGGAAATATATGACCGCATCGCGGCAATGCGATTTTGATCGGATGGATGCGTCGACATGAATTCAGCCGGCCGCTGCCCTGAGCGCTTCGTCATCGTATCCCAGAAGCGTACGGCTTCGTTTGCCCGATAGTTCGCACCAACCATAAAGTCCGCGCCAAGACGATCAGCTTCATATTCGTGCTGGCGGGAATAAGGGAGAATAACGCCAAACGTAACACCGGCGCCCAGGATGCCGGCGATTAAGCCGCGATTCTCCACATCGCCCGCCGCGAGCGCAACGTTTGCGATCGCCAATCCACCAGCGGCTGCCATTTGCTGTGAATAGCGTTCCGCCGCATGACGGCCGACAACATGGCCTGCTTCATGCCCCATCACCGTGGCGATCTGATCGTTATTCTCCATGATGTCGAGGAGGCCTGTGTGGAACCCCACTTTGCCACCCGGCATGACCCAAGCATTCACGGTGTCGTCTTCGAAAACGGCAAATTCCCAGTTTTGCCGTGTCAGGTTTTGTTGTGGAAAACGCCGATCTGCGGCAACAACGATACGGTTGCCGACGCGCTCAACCCGACGGCGAAGCGCTGGGTCTGATGATTGCCGGTTTTCTTTGAGCGCATGTTTCCACGACTGGTCCGCGAGTTGGGCGAGTTGCGCGTCCGATACCAAAATGAGTTGCTGGCGCCCCAGCGCCTCATTGGTTGTGCAGCCTGCCAATGACAGCCCTGAAAACGCGACAACTGAACCCGCCGCAAGGCCATTGACCAGCTCGCGGCGCGACATTGTTACTGTTGGTAGCTTATTTGTTTCTGACATATTTTCCCCCCAAAGGACTGCAACGATGATCGTCAATCGTTTTGAATAACCATCTTCGTCTTTGCAAATGATCCGTGTACAGGCACCCAATCGAAAGGATCAGCGTCGTCTTCTGACGTCATGACGTCCGCTGACACGGCGCGCAATAGCCGGAAAACTCGACCACGCGCCGTTTGACGGCGAAGCCCAAGCGCTCAGCGTCTTCGTTGATGAGCCTTTCCGCCGCCGGGTTTTCAATCTCCATTGCCTCACCGCAGGATTCGCAAACCAGAAAAACGCATGTGTGCTCGTGCTGCGGATGTGTACAGGCGACATAGGCATTTCGGCTCTCTATGCGCGCCGCGACGCCCTGCTCGCACAGAAAGTCAAGCGTTCGATAGATGCTCGGCGCAGCAAGCTCACGGCCGGATGTTTCCGACATGAAGTCGCGCATCTCATACGCGCCGATCGGCCGCCCGACGGACCAGAGGGCGGTCAAAACCGCACGCCGCAACGGCGTCATCTGCGCGCCGCGCAATCGACATGCATCAATGGCAGACTTCACGCCTTCCTCATGGGAAGATGGAGCAATTGCGGGGCGATGCTGGGCCGGTGACATGCGCAGGCTTGCCTTTGGGTGTTATGTTATAATGTTGCATACAATGATACGAAGTTCTATGAATATCGGCAAGCCGCAATTCACACCCTCCACACGGAAGACACAATGACGCTCTCTCCCACCACCGACAATCGCCTGCCCGTTACAGTTCTTTCAGGGTTTTTGGGCGCGGGCAAAACCACGCTGCTCAATCGTGTCTTGAACAACCGGGAAGGCCGGCGCGTTGCGGTGATCGTCAATGATATGTCCGAAGTGAATATCGACGCGGATCTGGTCCGTTCCGGCACCGAACTCAGCCGAACCGACGAAACCCTGGTTGAGATGTCGAACGGGTGCATCTGCTGCACATTGCGGGACGATCTGCTGGCAGAGGTGCGGCGGCTCGCGGCGGAAGGCCGCTTCGACTATTTGCTGATTGAATCGACAGGCATTTCCGAACCTTTGCCCGTTGCGGCCACATTCGATTTCCGTACGGAGGAAGGTGAAAGCCTGTCCGATGTGGCGCGCATCGATACCATGGTCACGGTTGTGGATGCAGTGAACCTGCTTAAGGATTTCTCAAGCCATGATTTCTTGCGCGACCGGGGCGAAGTGATGGGTGATGAGGACGAGCGCACGCTTGTTCATCTTTTGACGGATCAAATTGAGTTTTCCGACATCATCATCCTCAATAAGGTCGGCGATGCACGTGCCGAACAGGTGGATGCCGCGCGGAAGATCATCAGAAGTCTGAACGCGGACGTTCAAATCATCGAAACAGATTATTCAGAAGTGCCCACGGATGCGATCCTCGACACCGGGCTATTTGATTTCGAGAAAGCGCACGAACATCCCATGTGGGCCAAAGAACTCTATGGCTATGCAGACCACACGCCGGAAACGGAAGAGTACGGCGTGACATCCTATGTCTACCGGGCCCGCCGCCCGTTTGACCCGCAAGCGGTCCACGCGCTGTTCAATGGTCCGTTGCCCGGTGTGATCCGCGCGAAGGGACATTTCTGGATCGCGACGCGGCCGGATTGGGTCATAGAGTTTTCGCTGGCGGGAAGCCTGTCCAGCGTGTCGCCGCTTGGCACGTGGTGGGCAAGCGTGCCGCAAGACCAATGGCCGGAAGGGGAGTCGATCGATAACTACATAAGGGACAATTGGAAAGAACCCTTTGGCGACCGGCGGCAAGAAATCGTCTTTATCGGCACCGGAATTGACTGGCCGGCCCTTAATGCGCGCCTTGACGCAGCGTTGCTGCCCCTAGGGCAAGATTATTCGGCGGATGATGTGCCCGACCTGCCGGATCCATTTCCTATGTGGCGCCTGCCCTCCGACTGACCGTCTGTTTCGCCGCGCGAAATTCGCTTTGCTGGAGAACAACCGCCGGTCTGTTCCCGGTTGGACGATTTTCATTTCTACGGCTTCTGAAATCGAGGATAAGGTGCTATAGCGTTTCCAGGTGAAGTGTGGAGCGGTTCACCGTCCGGAAACGCGTAAAAACAAAGGCTTAGGGCACTTTTGCGATTCTAAGAAAACCAAAAGTGCCCGAGGTGAAGGCCGAAACAATCTGCCGCACACAAGTTGTGGCGCTCGGCCAAAAACAATAGGAGGACGTCAGAATGAACCCCTTTGCCCTTGAACCTATGGGAACAACCACAGTCGGCGCAGGCAGCGTCGGCGAAGTCGCCCAGCATGTGCGCGCCAATGGCGCCCGCGCCTTTGTTGTCAGCGATCCGGGCGTGCAAGCGGCCGGCGTGTTGGACCATGTCACCAAGGCATTGAAAGGCGACGACATTGAATTCACAACATTCCTCGACGTGGACCCGAACCCCACGGACGCGAACGTTGCCGCCGGTGTGGGCGCGTTGCGGGAATTTGGCCTAGAGGGCACTGTGATGGTGCTGGTCGGGGGCGGATCCGTGATGGATTGCGGCAAGTATATCGCCATGGCGGCGCCGTCCGGCGTTGATGACTTGTCGCTGGCGTTCTCGCCGGACCTCGACGATGCAGACCGGATCGACTTCAACACCATTGCGCCGGCGGCCCAGGTGAGCGCGCCGTGCCAACCGACGATCGCCGTGCCGACCACCGCCGGAACGGCGTCCGAAACAAATGGCGGCGGTCTGATCACTCAAAGCGCGGACCATCGCAAATTGACCTTCGGCAACCCACAGGTCAAACCGCGTGCCGTGGTGCTGGACCCGATACTGACGGTGGGCCTGCCCGCCGGGGCAACGGCGGCCTGCGGGATGGACGTGTTGACCCACGCCATCGAGTGCTACACCTCTACGAAATCTAATCCGTATGCCGACGGCCTGGCCTTGCAAGCCATCCGGCTCACCGGCCAATGGCTGCCCCGGGCAGTGTCCGAAGGCAGCGATGTGGACGCTCGCGCGTCAATGCTGGTTGCCTCTCACCTCGCGGGGCGCGCGTTTTCGTCGGGGCCGCTCCTGGGGCTTGTGCATGCCACAGGCCATCCTGTTTCCGGCACGTACGGTGTTGCTCATGGGCAGACGCTCGCGACCATGCTGCCCCACGTCATGCGGTTCAACCTAGACGCCGTCGCCGACCGTTATGCCGATGTTGGCGTTGCCCTCGGTGTGGGTCATGATCCGAATGCCGCGATCGAAGCGGTGGAGAAATTGTCCGCCACCGTTGGAACGAACCGCAGCTTGAGTGACCTGGGCGCTTCCGCCGCGGACATCGCCGCTCTAACGACGGATGCGCTTCGCGACATGATCATTCTGAACACACCGCGCTATCCAAGCCGGGAAGATGTTCGAGGGCTGTACGAACTCGCGATGTAATCGAACGATCGGTCTGATGGAGGGGTTAGCGCATGACCCCTCCGCCGGCCTCTCATGTTGATCAACGCCTTAGGGGCCCAACCACTTGTCGGGGCTTACCGCCATTCGCCCTGGGCTGAACCGATCCACTTCTTAAAGAAATCATCCAGCGTCTTGCGTTCGATCTGGTGTGTGATGAACACAAGGCGCGTTCGCTCGTCCGCATCCGGCCAAGCCTCCAGCCAAACCGGGTCGTGGAACACATGTTGGACGCCGTGAATCACAAGCGGCTGTCCCGGGCGGTCTGCGGTGTTGACGATCCCCTTGAGCCGAAGAAGGTTCGCCCCCTGAGTAAGCGTCAACGCTTCGAGGGCGTCGGTAAATGTGTCGATCTGCACCGGCTCATCGAAGGTCAGCGTGAATGACCGGATGTCCGTGCCGTGCCGTGTGACGTCATGGGGATCTTGGCCATGGGAATTTGGCCCGTGGTGGTGATGCCCATGGTCATCATGTCCGTGATCGTGATGTTCATGGCCATGATGATGATCGCCGCCGTCACTGCCACCGTCGTTGTCCATTTCCGCCTCGGCGTTTAGCCAGTTGATAACGTCCATGGTCTTGGTCTGTGGATTGTAGAGCGACGTGTCGAACAGTCGGCTGAGATTGAAGGACGGGTCATGCCGCTCAAGGATCGGCGCGCCCGGGTTGAGGGTGCGCAGCTTGGCTTTCAACGCCGCCACATCCTTGGCCGAAAACGGATCGTTGACCAAGTCCGTTTTGGTGATGACCAGACGGTCCGCGACCGCGGCCTGCTTCAGGCATTCCGGGTGTGCGTCCAGCGTTGCCTCGCCGTTGACGGCGTCGACCGTGGTGACGATCCCGCCCAGCATGTAACGGCGGTCGAGCCTCGGGTCGCTCATCAAGGTATGGATCACCGGGGCCGGGTCGGCAAGCCCGGTAGACTCCACTACCAGCCGGGAGAAGGACGGGATTTCCCCTTGGTCCTGCCGCGCATACAACATGAGCAGGGTTTGCCGAATATCGCCCCGGATGGTGCAGCAAAGGCACCCGGACGTCATCTCGATGACCTGGTCATTGCTGTGTTCAATCAGATGACCGTCAAGCCCAACTTCCCCAAATTCGTTGACAACGACGGCGGTATCGCTGAACCGGGGATCGCGCAGAATTTGCGTCAGCAGCGTGGACTTCCCGCTTCCGAGAAAGCCTGTAAGCAGAGTGACCGGAATTCTATGCATGCGAAACCAATTTCACGCCGCCGGTTTATGGGGCGGTGATTTTGCCAAAGTGGAACCGGCAATTTGTACCGTTCGGCGTGTTGTTTATCAACACAACCGCTTCGAAATCTCTTTTGCTCTTGACTACGGTCGAGGGGAGGTGGGCGACGCCTGCATTGGGGACAATTGGCAAGAGCCCGTTGGTGATCGCCAGTGGGGAATCTTTTTTTAATCGACCGGCTGGCCCTGAAAGCACTTCTTGAAGCCGCGCTGATTGAGCGAAAGGACCAGTGCAGTTTCTCACCTGTCAAGCTTGTATCGTGGATACTTACAACAATAATGAATGCCCATAAACAAATCCGTGTTCTGTCAAAACTTCTCGGTGCTGCTAATGAGTAATTTTGCTAAAGAGTTTTTCTATGCAGCTGGTCTAAGGAGTGTCCCAAGCGTAATTGCGACAATCTCTGCAGCATTGTCAGTTATTCAGTTGGCAAAGTACGGATGGCATTTTGGAATTGCTGCCCCGATCCAGGCTATATTTGACATCTACAATGAACTTTTGTCTGTAATATTTGAGATACTTCGACCGTTAATCAATATTGCGATTCAAGCACTTTCGAGTCTTTTTCAGTTGCAGATCGACCCGGCGGAGCATTGGCAGCACTTATTTATGCTAACAATGATCTTGCTTGTTCGCGTATCGACTTACTTCTACGGAGTAGAAAAAAACTCCACATCTGCTTTTGTCACATGTGACGCAGTGATAGTTGCCTTCTTGGGAAGCCTTGCAGCCGGTTCGATTCCCCTCGATTCGACAAACTACACTTACTCCGTACTTGTCGGCACTATCCCTATAATCTCTATACTGATATTCTATGTTCTTCAAGATTCTTGGAGGGCTACGTTCGAGAGGCTTGGTCCAGACGCGCCTGAGCATCATCGGGACAAAACCTGGATAGAGTATTTTATGTATCAGTTTAGAGTACGCTTGCTTCAAGCTGTCGTAGGTGTTGTCGCCACGATGATTGTGTTCACAAGTGAATACATGAGGATTGTTTTGGTCTCCGGCCTACTGGTGATACCCTTGTACATTGCCGGATGTGCGATACACGCGTTTTTTCTTGGTGCCAGAGATGCCTCAGCTCGTCGCAAATCTGGAGAGAGTTGGGGCGAAGCTTTTTGGCGTATGGGCAATGCAAGAATCGGTGCAGCAGTTGTCGGCGTATATCTATGGTGCGTAATCTTGCTTGTTTCTAATGCAGGATTGCGGTCGTTTGGTCTGTAAATGACTGTTATGGGAAAACTGCTGGTCCGCTGATGGTGTCTATGAAGAACGCAACAATGTATTCATATTGGTTGCTGCCAGATGAACCACATTATTCTCATCTTGCAGAGACGATTCGGCGCCTGGCTCATGCATATGGCGGGCCAATTTTTGAGCCTCACGTCACACTATATACCGGTGAAGCGTGTCGCAAAGTTAAGGACCGCGTTCTTTCAGAGTTGAACGAGCTGGGTCAGAATATTGAATTGACACCTATAGGGGTTTCGGGAGGCGGTCTGTTTACCAAAACTCTTTTTCTACAGTTCGCGCTGACTAAAGAGATTTCTTCATTGTGCAAGCGAGTTCGAGACCTTCAGACAGCTGTTTCGTCATTCCAAATAGATCCACACCTGAGCCTCTTGTATATGGAATTAGTGCCTGAAGCCCGACAGAACTTGATGGAAAATTTGGTTCTCTATCAAGGCTCGATCACCTTTAGCTCCATCAGGGTTATCGAAACAGAATTCCCGGTAAACGAAGCAGATGTTATTCAGCGTTGGTCCAATATTGGATCAACAAAGTTGATTCCCTAGCGGGAATGGGGTTGTGCCCCATTCCACATATTCTGTTTTGACACGTGGCTTCACAAATTGTCGGGCGATCTGTTCAACCTCATGGCCAAGAGACTTCAGTTCACGGGCCCGTAATGTGCCGATCCGCATGCTTCCGTCCCCACAACGCAAGGGCTGAGGCCGCAGAAAAACTCAAGAAGCCGCCGGCAGCGCAAACCCCTTGATCATCCGTACGATGAAATTAAAAAACGTTCTTCGCTAGATCCAGACCAACAGTGGCAATCTCAGTCAAATCAGAATCCGTGACGTTTACTCAGATTGAAGTCTTAACTCCTCAGTCCTAGCACTTAGATGCTGTGAGGGGCATCCATGCCATTACCGAATTACGTATAGTCAAAAAAATGCACCGTTAACTATGTTCTCGCATTGGTTGTGATATGGTGCTTTCGTGTTCAAGCCGATCATGATCGTACTTTTCCTGACTTTGGTGTCCGCCCGTGCAGAATACAGCTTGAATGGATGGTGCTTCGACCAAGGCGGCGAGGATATGCGGTAGCCTTCCGGGAGCAATCAGATCGCCTCGATGTCATGCGGCCGATAGGTTTGAATTAGGGGGGCTTTGCCCATTGTTTAACAAAATTGCTGCGCCACTAAGGGGCATTGGTTGGAGTAAAGAATGAAGATCTCGCAGAAGAAGTATACGAGCAAGACGAACTTTGAGTTTGATGAGGAAGCGCTTAAGTACACAGTTTCAGATAATAGTGGTGCACGAACGTTTTCTGTCGCTTACGGATCAATTCCCACAGAAACAGGTGAATTTGAATCACGAAATGAATGGTTTCGAAATGTTGGTCTTCTCTGGGGCCTCCTAGGTTTATTTGTCATTGTGAACGGATACATTTCCAATGGCGAGTTCGGAGGGTCCATTTGGCTAACTCTTGGGGTGATATGCTTTGTGGCGTATTGGATGTCTAGGATCAAATACACGACAATTGGAACTGATAAAGGAAACATTTTCGTAATTCAGGATTCCGACCACGATGAAATATTAACTGTCATTGACAAGCGACGGAAAGCACAATGGGCGGTTTGGTATGGAGTCATTAATTATCAGAATGAGCCCAGAAATGAACTCGGCAAATTCGAATTGCTTCTCGAGAAGGGTGCGATATCAAAAGAAGAATTTGATGAGGCGAGGCGCCGTATTCTCGAATATCATCAGTTGGAAAGCACTACACTTGAACATGGTGGAGAGTTGTTAAACTGAATTACGTCGACGTTGCGCATTGCTGGTGAGCCAGCTTTAAAGCGGTGACAGTACACTTAATTATCCGGTGAGTGGCGTGCCCTATCCGGAAAAGTCCCCAATTAAATGCACTGTCACCGAAATTGGTCACCGAAATTGTGATTTCGATTTGGCTTATGCCCGTGTCTAGCGGTCTTCTAATGCGTGCCAGACGCGCACAATGATCACGTCGCCCTCATGCAGGCGATAGCGGATGACATAGCCGCGCGATCCGAAAGGTACGGACAATTCCCGAAACTGCGGTTCTAGATCCCATGGCCGCCCTCTTTCGGGAAAGTCGGCGAGCGAACCCGCTGCTTGGATGAGAGTTTGAATGGCTCTGTTCGCCGCATTCGGACTATGTACAGCAATAAAGGTGTGCAGCCGCTCCAGGTCCTGGCGCGCCTCTTTTAGCCATCGAACGCGCGCCATTAGATTTTGGTTTTTGGTTGGTCCGCACTCAGATCATTTGCCCACGCTTCGACCTCATTTTGGTCGAGGACTTCTCCCGTAATCTCGAATTTCTCCCAGCGGCTTGCAACTAGTTGGCGCTCAGCTTCGATGGCTTCTTCAACATCCAGAAATCGTTCGATCGCCGTTTTCATCAGATAATGTGGCGACCGGTCCCGTGCCTTGCCCAGAGTTTCTAGGCGCTCTTCCATTTCTTTCGTGAGACGTACATTTGCCATGCGCTTTTTCGCCAGAGTTTTTGCGTGGATCGCTGGAGTAATACTTTGTATCACAATGTATTACTCGGGTCCATACCCGAGCCGGGACAAGGGTTTTTGCCTCTTCCCGCCCGGCGGCGGTTTATAGGGCCGCTGCCCGATCCATGTTATGGTGATGTGTGAGGGAGGCACCCATGGACAAAGGTGCTTCTGATGGCTGGCCGAAAATTCTTCTTCGAACCCCTTCGAAATCCGACCCGGCGGACTTTTTGCTGCGCGTCCTGTGTGGGGGTGTGCCCTGAAAACTTGGATCGACCCCATGCGCGCGATTTCTGTGACTTGAGCCATCCCGCTCCCCCATCCCAACCGCCCGCTAGGGTACCATTGGGGTGGTTGGGATGGGGGAGCGGGACGGGTAAGCTCTCATTTTTGAGATCAACCCCATGCGCCCATCCCGTCAAGGACAAAATTTATGGGCGTGGCGGCAAATCCTTCGTGTCGCCCCAGCTTTAGGCTGGGGCCCATAGCCACTGACGTTGATGTTCTTGGTGAGGCAGGCGAGAAAATGAAAAAGCGCCATTTGCCTTACAGCAGTGGCTGCGGGGTATGGATCCCAAGCTCGCAGGTTGCGCCTGCTCCTTGGGATGACAATTGTGCCAAGTGGTTGGGCCCACCACCTCTTGAAACCCCGTGCTTTGTGCTAATAAGAGTGTCGAATTATGAGAATCTATGGAGCTTTGGCCCAATGACCACGCAAACAGACGCCCCTGAAATCATCAAAGTGAGCAAGCGCCGGATTTCCTGCGACGGCGGGGGCGGTGCGCTGGGCCACCCGAAAGTGTATTTGGAGATAGGGCAGGGCGATTATGTGGAATGCCCGTATTGCGACCGGCGCTTTGTCCTTGTGAGCGAGGCGGAATTGGCGGCCTCGTCCTCAGACTAACCGGCCCTTTCTGGCACCTCACCCAAGCTGAAAGCGACATCATGGCGAAGGCAAAATCCGGCGGGCTCACCAAAGACGATCATGTGTATCTGATCGACGGGTCTACATTCATCTTCCGCGCCTATCACGCGCTGCCGCCGCTCACCCGGAAAAGCGATGGCCTGCCGGTGGGCGCCGTCAGCGGTTTTTGCAATATGCTGCACAAGCTGTTGGAAGAGGCCAACAAAGACGACGGGCCGTCTCACCTGGCGGTGATTTTTGATGCTTCGTCCAAAACCTTCCGCAACGACATTTATCCCGACTACAAAGGCAACCGGGACGAGCCGCCGGAAGATCTGGTGCCGCAATTCTCGATCATTCGCGATGCGGTGCGCGCCTTCAACGTGCCGTGCATCGAGATGAATGGTTTCGAGGCGGACGATTTGATCGCCACCTATGCGCGGCAAGCTTCCGGCCAGGGGGCGAAAGTGACCATCGTGTCGTCCGACAAGGATCTGATGCAGCTGGTGGACGACAATGTGGGCATGCTCGACACCATGAAGAGCAAGTCCATCGGCCATGAGGAAGTGTTCGAAAAATTCGGCGTGACGCCTGACAAGGTGATCGAAGTGCAGTCTCTGGCGGGGGATAGCATCGACAATGTGCCCGGCGTGCCGGGCATCGGCGTAAAGACCGCGGCGGAGCTGATTAATCAGTATGGGGATCTTGAGACGCTGCTGGACAGCGCCGAAGAAATCAAACAGCCGAAACGGCGGCAAAACTTGATCGACCATGCGGAAATGGCCCGTATCAGCAAGCAGCTGGTGACCCTCAAGACCGATGTGGAGGTGGAAGAACCGCTGGGGGATTTCGGCATTGTAGGCGCGGACCCGAAAGACCTGATCGGCTTTTTGCGCGCCATGGAATTTACCACGCTGACAAAGCGCATCGCGGCAGCGTTCGAGATCGACGATATTGAGGCGATCGAACCGGCGGCGTCGCTTTCGGCTTCCAAGAAGAAAGCAAGCAAAGACGGCGGGACCAAGAAAGCAAAGGCTGAGAACGGCGCCGGCACGCCGGGCATCGTTCCCGACGGGCTCGATGCCGCCATCGATACATCCGCCTACGAAACAATCGTGACGGTGGAGGAGCTGGAACGGTGGCTCGCCGATATTGACGAGGCGGGCTATGTGGCCGTGGACACGGAAACCACCTCGCTCGATGCCATGACGGCGGATTTGGTGGGCGTGTCTCTTTCCATCGTGCCGGGCAGTGCGTGTTACATCCCGGTGGGCCATGGCGACCCGGAAGCGCTGTCCCTGGGCGCGGAAGACGACATTGAGCAGTTGGACACGAAGGTGGTCATCAAATTGCTGAAGCCCATGCTGGAAGACCCCGGTGTGGTGAAGATCGGCCAGAACATCAAATACGACATGCTGGTGCTCAGCCGGCATGGCGTGCGCGTGGCGCCAGTGGACGACACCATGTTGCTGTCTTACGTGGTGGATGCGGGGCTGCACGGCCATGGCATGGACGAGCTGTCGCAATTGCATCTGGGGCACAAACCCATCCCGTTTGAATCCATTGCGGGCAAGGGCAAATCGCAAATCACCTTCAACAAAGTGCCGATGGATCAGGCAACCGCTTATGCGGCAGAAGATGCGGATGTGACCTTGCGTCTGTTTCAGACGCTGAAGCCGAAACTGATTTCCGAACGGCGGACCACGGTGTACGAAACATTGGAACGCCCGCTGGTGCCGGTGCTGGTGGACATGGAGGCGGCGGGTATCAAGGTGGACCGCAATGTGCTGTCGCGCCTGTCCGGCGAATTTTCCCAGAACATGGCGGCGCTGGAAGCAGACGTGCACGAGCTTGCGGGCGAGTCTTTTAATTTGGGGTCGCCGAAGCAGTTGGGCGAAATCCTGTTCGGCAAGATGGGGCTTGAAGGCGGCAAGAAAACCAAGACCGGCGCTTATGCCACCGGCGCCGATGTGCTGGAGACGCTGGCGGCCCAGGGGCACGATCTGCCGGCGCGGGTTCTTGAGTGGCGCCAATTGTCGAAGCTGAAGAGCACGTATACGGATGCGTTGCCGGAATTCATCCATCCGGAAACCGGGCGCATTCATACGTCTTATTCCATGGCGGCGACCACCACGGGGCGCTTGTCGTCCAGCGATCCGAACCTGCAAAACATTCCCATACGGACGGAAGAAGGGCGGCAGATCCGCACCGCCTTCGTGGCCGACAAGGGCAATGTGTTGATCAGCGCGGATTACAGCCAGATCGAGCTGCGCGTGCTGGCGCATATCGCCGGCATCGACGCATTGAAGCAGGCCTTTGCGGATGGCTTGGATATTCACGCTATGACCGCGAGCCAAATGTTCGATGTGCCCATTAAGGGCATGGACCCGAGCGTGCGGCGCCGGGCCAAGGCCATTAATTTCGGCATTATTTACGGCATCTCCGCTTTTGGGCTGGCGAACCAGTTGGGCATTCCGCGCGGCGAGGCGCAAAGCTACATCAATTCCTATTTCGAACGCTTTCCGGGCATCCGCCACTATATGGACACGACCAAGGAACAGTGCCGGGAAGAAGGATATGTGGAGACGATTTTCGGCCGCCGCATGCATTATCCGAAGATCAACTCAAAGAACGGCGCGGAGCGGGCTTTTATGGAGCGGGCGGCCATCAATGCGCCCATTCAGGGCTCAGCGGCTGACATTATCCGCAGGGCTATGGTGCGGCTGCCCGATGTGCTGAAGAAGAAGAAACTGTCCGCGCGTATGCTGTTGCAGGTGCATGATGAACTGGTGTTCGAGGTGCCGAAAAAAGAGGCGGACGAAACCTGTGCTGTCGTGTCCGATGTGATGGCGGATGCGGCCTTGCCGGCGCTCGACCTCAGCGTGCCGCTGATCGTGGAAGCGAACTCGGCCGCGAATTGGGAGCAAGCGCACTAAGGAGTGTGAGGCGCTGCTTTAGATTTCGGCAGTCTCTTTTTTATCAGTAGACTGATTATTTATACCCGCTTGAGAGAGCAGGTTGCTCAGCATTTGCGGACTGTGCTTCTGCTGATCTTCCAATGTGCCGGTTTTGCTTAAATTCATGAGCGACGGCATGAAGGATGCATCGCGGATCAGCTGGCGCACCATCAGCCGCGCTTTCTCCGACAACTGACCTTCCGGAATGATCGATGAAGTGAGAAGCCGCAGCAAGATGAAAGCTTTCTCGGCTGGACTGATCTTCTTTGCCTTGATCGATTTGAGCATGCCCGTGCGTTCTTCGATATCGTTGGCGATGCGGTCGATGCCGTCGAGCATGCTTTCCTTGTTGTTTTCCTGGAAGCTCGATTTCATCACGCGGCGCTGCACATTGGTCAAATGCTGAAGGCGCGTTGAGACGGATTCCTTGTTGCTGAGGAAATACTGTTCTGTGCGCGGAGAACTGAGAAGGCCGAGCAGGAACTTGCCCACCGCGCGCTTGTTCGCGGTGCCTACAATGTTTTCTTCCAGATCTAGCAGTTTCTCGAGCCGCTCATAGGCCGTGTCGCAGTCCGCGAGATAGGCATCGACCCGGTCCGCCATGACGAACTGCTTTGACCGATTTGTAAACGCGTCCAAGATCTCTTCCGCGCTGACCAAAGCGCCTTGGCCCAGCACCAATCGGTTCGCCAGAAGGCGGCAGATCGTAATCTCTTCGTCGATCGATGACGGACACAACCGCCGTGCGCTGTTGATCTCGCTGAGGATGCGTTTCACGATCGCGATGCGCGATTCCAAGAGGCTGCCTTCCGCGAAGAAAGCAGACAAGGTGCGCACGCCCTTGGCAATCGATTTGTCGGACCTGTCGATCTTTCCCAAGAACAGATCTGTGATCACAAGAAGAGCATTTCCCAGATCTTTTTGGTCGCCCAAAAGGTCGCCAAGCGCCGCATTGCCTGTCAGCATTTCGGCGATAAGCGAGTCTATGGTCTTGAGCGCCTTTTCGCGCAGCTTCGGATGCTCGGGCAGTTCGTCGATCAGATCGAGAATGAGCATCAGTTTCTCGCGCCAGCTCTCGGCACTTGAAATATGGTCGGCAATGGCGCCGTTGAGGATGTAGCTCGAATTCTGCTTGCCTCTCAGCGCTTCGCAGGTTTCGCGAAAACCGGTATCGCGAATGGTCGGAAACATATTCGCTTGCGCATCGATCAATACGCGGCTGATGGCCTTGTCCACCAGCTCGTTCAGCTTGAGGATCGTTTGCTGAACCGGCTGACCGGTGGCACCCGCATGCTTCACGGCCATTTTTTGGATCGCGTGCTGAAGCTCCGTGCCCGCTTGTTCAAGACGGTTGATGTGGCCCGCGTGATGGAGCAGCTCCGTGGGCGTGATCCGCCAGCGGGACAGTGCCTGGCGCAAAAGCCGCGCGATGGTCCGCCGGGCATGCATGGAATAAAGATCTTCCGGTTTGAAGCACGGCAGCTGGATCGATTTCGCCCCCCCGTCCTTGGACGGTGGCGGATCATCTACGGCGCCTTCTTGGAACACCCGCAGGCTGCGAAAATCGCCGGATTTTTCGTCGAAGGTTTCCTTCAGAACGCGCACGCCGACGGCGCCGCCTTGCTTGAGGATCGATTTTGCTTCGTCAATGGCTTTCGTGCGGTCGTATTGCGCGCCCAGCATCGTCCATTGGCCGAATTTTTCTTTTCGGACGAAAACTTCAAAGTGCGTAGATTTGCTGGACATAAGGAGGCTTGGTACCGACGCGCACAAAATTTCTGAGTGAGAGATCCAAGCCTAAACCTCTCACATTTGGCTTAATTCTGTGTAAACCAATTGCGCTAATTGCGCGTACTTGGTTAACCTAACTCACGCTGCAGTAGGTGCGGCCGCCTTCACATCCGGGTCCACATGAGCTTCGAAAATCTGGAAATTCTCGATGAACATACCCACCAGCTTTTGCGCCTGCGCGTCGTATTCGGCGGGGTTGCTCCAAGTCTGGCGTGGGTCGAGGATGGCGCTGTCCACATCATGGAGGGCCGTGGGCACTTGGAAGCCGAAATTCGGGTCCGTGCGCATGTCGGCGCCGGACAATGATCCATCAAGGGCTGCTGTCAGGAGGGCCCGCGTGACCTTGATCGGCATCCGGTTGCCAATGCCATAAGCGCCGCCGGTCCACCCTGTGTTAACCAACCAGCAGTCGACGTCGTGGCTGGCGATCAGATCCCGAAGCAAGTTTCCATATTCGCTCGGATGACGCGGCATGAAAGGCGCGCCGAAGCAAGTAGAGAAAGTTGCTTGAGGTTCTTTGCCAAGCCCTTTTTCGGTTCCGGCAACCTTGGCGGTATATCCGGACAAGAAGTGGTACATAGCTTGGCTCGGCGTGAGCTTCGCGATTGGCGGCAGAACGCCGAAGGCGTCAGCCGTGAGCATGATGATGTTTTTCGGATGGCCTGCCCGTCCGGTTTCCGAGGCGTTTGGAATGAAACTCAGCGGGTAAGCACCGCGGGAGTTTTCCGCAAGTGTTGCGTCATCCAGGTCCAGCACCCGCGTCTCCGGGTCCATCACCACATTTTCCAGAACCGTTCCGAAACGTTTGGTGGTTGCGTAGATTTCCGGTTCTGCTTCTTCCGACAGGCGGATCATTTTGGCGTAGCAGCCGCCTTCGAAATTGAAGACGCCGTTTTCCGACCAGCCATGTTCGTCATCGCCGATCAGTGTGCGGTTTGGATCTGCGGAAAGAGTTGTTTTGCCCGTTCCGGAAAGCCCGAAGAAGATCGCGGAGTCACCTTCTTCACCCACATTGACGGAGCAGTGCATCGGCATGATGCGTTTCGGTGGCAGCAAGAAATTGAGGATCGTGAAGACCGACTTTTTCATTTCGCCGGCATAAGACGTGCCGCCGATCAGCACGATTTTCTTCGCGAAGTTCACGGCGATCATGGTTTCGCTGCGCGATCCGTGTTTTTCCTGAGACGCATTGAAGCCCGGCACATCAATAATCGTGAACTGAGGGTCAAAGTTTGGCAGCTCTTCCGCTTTCGGTTGAATCAGCAGGTTTTGAATAAAGAGCGAATGCCAAGCATATTCGGTAATCACACGTACCGGCAGGCGGTGATCAAGATCGGCGCCGCCATAGAGGTCCTGCACGAAGACTTCGCGGCCTTGAAGGTAGGACGTAACGGAGTCGAACAGAGCATCGAAATGCTCCGGCGTCATGGGCTTGTTGTTGTCCCACCAAACGCTGTCTTCCGTAAGCTGATCGCGGACAACAAATTTGTCTTGGGCAGAACGTCCGGTGTGTTGCCCGGTTTTGACAACAAGCGGGCCGTGTTGAGCAATCTGACCCTCGTGGCGTTCGACAGCGAATTGATAAAGTGAAGCTGCGTCGTGGTTCCAATGTGCAGCTTTAAGGTTGGTAAGGCCGTTCTTCTCCAAGCCGATCGTACTAATACTTGGTCCTGTCTGATTCACCGTATCGATCCTTTATTGACACCCTGTCCCCATACCGTTTTGGTTGTCTTCGGTATGGACTTCTGAATTACTGCGGCTTTGCCGTTGGCCGGCGTCGCTTCTCGGTTTTTTTGCTGTTTGACCGCAAATCGCATAGGACTTGCGAAGGCTTCGCACCATAGTCGCCCTAACATTGGGGCGCAACAGGCCCCATGTGCATTGCTCTAAAACTGAAAAAACCCCGTTGCGTGGCTCGAACCGCCGCCCTCTCTTTAGACCGCGAGAACTTGGTTAACACAATGTTTAGGCGTGCGATTCCAGTAGACACGATGTCACGTTCGGCCGCGCGGTGCCGCTGGGGCCGTCAATGACCATCGAACAACAACATCCTGAGATACCGGTTCCGCAGCGTCCGCGTTGGCCCGCGCCGCAAACCCTTTGGGATCATGTGGGGCGGACGCTGGCTTTGGCGGGGCCGTCCATGGCGGCACGGTTGGGGATTCTTGTGCTTTTCACTGTGGACACCTTGATGGTGGGGCGTGCAGGCGGCAATGACCTTGCCTATCTGGGATTGGGCCTGACGGTTCAGATGGTCCTGATGATGATTGCGATTGGATTCATGCAAGGCGTGATGATTCTGACGGCGCAGAACTTTGGCGCCGAACGTTTTCGCCGATGCGGGGCGGTCTTGAAGGTGGGGCTTGCCGTTGGCGCCGTTCTGGGAACGTTGTTCGCGATCATATCCCTGATTACCGAGCAGTTTCTCATCCAGACCGGTCAAAACCCAGATCTGATCAAGGGGGCCGCAGAAGTCGCCTTCCATTTCTCTTGGGGAATGCCGGGCATGCTGCTGTACATCGCCTGTGCGTATTTCATGGAAGGAATTACGCGCCCCCTATACGCGATGATGGCCATGATCATCGCGAACATTGCCAATGTGGGACTGAATTGGATTTTCATATTTGGTTGGGGCGACTTTACACCCCCGATGGGGGCCGCCGGTGCGGTTATCGCAACCTCCATCACACGCTGGTTCATCTTCTTCTTTATGATGGCCGCTATCTGGTATGCGGTGGACCGGCGTCAATACGGACTAGGTTTTTCCCTTCGCGATTTTGTCCGGCCTTACTATTTGGGACTCACGGCACGCATGTTTCGGATCAGCTATCCGATGGGGGTTGGGCAGGGGCTGGATGCGGCAGCGTTTTCATCCCTGGTGCTCATGGCGGGTCTTATCGGTGCCTCGGCGACGGCGGCGCATCAGATCACGCAGAACTTGGTGACATTGGTCGTGATGATCGCGATCGGCATGTCGGCAGCGACATCGGTACGCGTGGGCAATGCGATTGGCCGCCGGGATGCGGAAAATGTGCAGCTCGCCGGGTGGACGGGCATTGTGTTGGGGGTGATCTTCATGATCCCGGGCGCGGCATTCTTCCTTTCTGTCCCCGAGGCCTCTGCGCTTCTGTTTACGTCCGATCCAGCGGTTGTTGAGATTTCGAGAGGAACGATTTGGGCGGCAGGCGCGCTTCTGACATTCAGCGGTGCTCTTTGGGTAACGCTGGGAGCGCTTAGGGGAACGGGAGATACCATGATGGCGATGATCCTTCAGGTTCTTCCGCTTTGGGTGATTTCAGTTCCGCTGAGCGCCTATTTGGCATTTGACATGAATTTCGGGGCCGTGGGTCTTTACTACGGCCTGTTCGGCGGCATTCTCACGTCTCTGGTGGCCGTGGTTATGCGGTTTATTCAAGTCTGCAATCGGCTGACATTTTAGCGATCTTCGTGTCGAGACCGTAGCAACGGTCACACAACGCACTCAAATTGGCAGATTTTGGCCGTTCCGCCGCGATTTCGCCGTTTTCGCATGATGGCAATCATGATCGGTAAATCATATATTGGGTATATATCGGGGGACTGGAAGGTTAATCCGACTCCGTTTGAAATGGGTGGCTGGAATTCATGGCGACAATCGCACTTGTAGACGACGATCGAAACATTCTGACGTCGGTTTCTATCGCATTGGAAAACGAAGGGCATCATGTGCGCACGTATACGGACGGTGCTTCGGCGCTCGCCGCGCTTACGACGACGCCTCCTGATCTCGCCGTCTTAGATATCAAGATGCCGCGCATGGACGGCATGGAAGTACTTCGGCGGTTGCGCCAGAAAAGCAATCTGCCGGTCATCTTCCTGACCTCAAAAGACGAAGAGGTTGATGAGTTGATGGGGCTTCGCATGGGAGCCGACGACTATATTCGCAAGCCCTTTTCGCAGCGCCTTTTATTGGAGCGCATACGGACGATTTTGCGCCGGCAAGATGCGGGCGGCGCGGCGACGGGTGGTCAAGAAGACACAGAGGCCCTCGTACGTGGCAAGCTCACGATGGACCCGCAGCGTCACACCTGTACCTGGGATGGTAAGGAAGTGGTCCTGACGGTGACGGAATTCCTCATTTTGCAGGCCTTGGCCCATCGGCCCGGATTTGTGAAAAGCCGGGACAATTTGATGGATGCGGCTTATGACGATCAGGTCTATGTAGACGACCGCACCATCGACAGTCACATCAAACGATTGCGGAAGAAATTTAAGGTGGCCGACAACGATTTCAATTCGATCGAAACGCTCTACGGGGTCGGCTACCGGTATCGCGAAGATTGACAATCGAATGGACGCAAGTGCGCGCGATAATGGGCGGTTGCAAGCCGACTTTCGCCCGGCCCCGGTTTGGGATCAGGATAAGGAGTCGCCGCGAGAGCGTTTGCGTCCGCTCAGAGATGTCCTTTCAAAACTGAAAGATGTTACATCGCGTTCCGGCAAAGCCGATGGTCATGTAGACGCTAAGCAAAGGTCATCGCTCGTCCGCCGCGGACCACTCTCATCCCTGACCCGGCGTATTATTTCTTACAATATTGTTGGGTTGCTGATCCTCGTGACTGGCGTTTTGGTGCTGACCCAATACCAGGCTGGTCTTATTGAGGCGCGCATCAAGTCCTTGGCCACACAAGGCCAGTTGATCGCCGGGGCTCTTGCAGAATTCGCTATATTGGAGCCCGAGATCTCCAATCCGGAACCGAAAATCTCCATAGACTCTGCAATTCCGATTATCCGGCGCATGGCTCTGGTCACCGGCACACGTGTTCGCCTCTACAATAATCACGGCAACCTGATTTTGGATTCCCGCAACCTGATTTCCGTCAACCGCGTGAGGTCCTATCGGCTTCCGCCGCCCGGCTTCGTTTTCGGGGACTGGCCTGTGGTTGGACAAATGTATGATTGGTTCGTTTCGTTGTTGCCGCGCTCCAATTTGCCGAGATACGACGAGTCGCGGCAGGACGATGGCTGGAACTACGAAGAAGTCGCCTATGCGCTGGGCGGCGACGTGTATCACCAAATCCGGGTAACCGACAAAGACGAAATGGTGATCAGCGTGTCTGTGCCTGTCCAGCGGCTAAAAGTGCTGCAAGGCGCATTGCTGTTGTCCACCGAGGGCGGCGATATTGACGAGATCGTCCGTACGGAACGTTTATCGATCTTGCAGACATTTTTGGTGGCCCTTGGCGTTTCGATCTTGTTGTCAATTTCATTGGCGCAAACCATTGCGCGGCCGGTACGCCGTCTTGCAGAGGTTTCCGAAAGAGTCCGTTTTGGCCGGGAGGGGCGTGTCCCCATTCCCAATCTGAAGGGGCGTCAAGACGAGATCGGAGATCTGTCCATCGCTCTGGGCGAGATGACGGATGCTCTTTACACCCGGATCGATTCCATTGAGCAGTTTGCGGCGGATGTGGCCCATGAAATCAAGAATCCGCTCACGTCATTGCGGAGTGCCGTGGAAACCTTGCAACTGACATCGGACCCAGACCGTCAAAAGCGATTGCTGGGTGTGATCATTGAAGACGTGGCGCGGATTGACAGGCTGATCACCGACATCTCCGATGCTTCGCGTCTGGATGCGGAACTAACCCGCTCGCAGATGGAAGATGTCTGTATTCCTGTTCTTTTGGAAACGCTGACGAAGATCTACGAAGCAACCCAGAAGCCCGGCATGCCCAAGATTTCGTTGCGCATCGACAGTGGCGCCCTGCCTAGCGAAGCTTTGACCATCCCTGGTTTCGAGCACCGGTTGGGCCAGGTGGTTCGTAACATCATCGACAATGCGATTTCCTTTAGTAAGCCTGAGGATGAAATTACCATTCGGGCGAAACTGGCGGACAAGCATGTTGTGATCATGGTTGACGATCAGGGGCCTGGAATTCCGGAAGAGAATCTCGAGACGATCTTTGAGCGCTTCTATACAGAGCGTCCGTCTGCTGAGGAATTCGGCAAGAACTCCGGTCTCGGCTTGGCGATTTCCAGGCAGATTATAGAAGCCCATCGGGGCCGGATCTATGCAAGCAATCTCCGCAGTTCGAAGGGGGATGTGCAGGGGGCGCGTTTCACGATAGAGTTGCCGTTATGACGGTGTCGGAACAAAAAGTCGTTCATGCCACCTGCGTCGAAATTGGCGCCGCGGGGGTGATGCTGCGCGGGAAGCCAGGCTCCGGCAAGTCGGATCTGGCCTTGCGGTTGATCGATGGCGGCGCGCGTCTCGTTGCCGACGATCAAGTTATCTTGTCGCTCGAACGGGGGCGGATTGTTGCGCGGCCGCCGTCTACAATATTGGGGCGGCTCGAAGTGCGCGGAATCGGCATTATCGATGTGCCGGTGGTCAGGAAGGCGCGTCTTCAGCTCATCGTCGACTTGGTTCCGGCAGATCAGGTGCCGCGATTGCCGGACCAACGGGCTGAAACCATATTTGGTCTGCCGGTTAATCTCATTGCGCTGAGTCCATTCGACGCGTCAGCTGCGGCTAAATTGCGGTTGGCCGTAAAAGCATTTGGTCAAAAGAAATTCAGGCATAGTATTGCAGGCGGTTAGAGCGTTTCATGGTAACCTTGGAACGCTCCGGGTCCTGCCTGGCTCTCAGATAAGAATGCTTGCCCTATGGCCCAGAACAGTATTTTAGTTGTGCCCATGGATCGGCAATCCCCGGTAGTGCGTTCCCATACCACTGGCCGGTCTTTCAACTGCAGTACGATGGTTCTCTAAAATGATTGGATTGGTATTGGTCACCCACGGGCTCCTCGCCCTAGAGTTCGTTCGAGCGACCGAACATGTGGTCGGCTCGCAGGATGCCGTGGAGGCAATCTGTATCGGCCCCGACGACGATATGGAAGAGCGGCGTGAGGAAATCCAAGCGGCCATAAAGAAAGTGGATGGGGGCAGTGGTGTTATCGTCCTGACCGATATGTTCGGCGGGACACCGTCAAACCTCGCTATTTCCTTCATGGGGAAAGGCCAGGTCGAGGTCATCGCTGGCGTCAATTTGCCGATGCTGATCAAATTGGCGAGCGTCCGCAAAGAAGCTTCCCTAGAAGAGGCAGTGGCTCAGGCCCAAGAATCCGGCCGCAAATACATTAATGTGGCGTCGCGGGTTTTGTCTGGCGAGGCTTCGTGAACGAGGTATCTCAGCGGCACAGTTTGGAGGATGCGATCCGGGGGGAGGACGGCTCGTTATCGCTGCTGGTGGCCATCTCCAACAAAAAGGGCCTCCATGCGCGGGCATCCGCGAAATTCGTCCAATGCGCCGAACAGTTCGAGGCGGACATCAAGGTCTCCCGGGACGGTTCCGAAGTGGCCGGTACGTCGATCATGGGCCTTATGATGCTGGCCGCCGCGACGGGCTCGAAAATTCAGATCAGCGCCAAGGGGCCGTCGGCGGAAGCCGCCCTTGAGGCCCTGATAGCCCTCATTGACCGGAAGTTCGACGAAGACGAGTGACCGTCTAAAAAGCCATTTAAAAATATAAAGATTTCTTTATATCCTTGTTGATAGGGTTGGAAGCCTTTGATATACAAGCGCGAAATTTATCCAGATTTGTCCATGAGGCGGCTTCTCAGTGCACCTTAGCGCTCAGGCCGCCGTCGAACCTTAACTTGAGGAGCTGCCATGAGTGGGGCGCAAGACTACAAAGTCGCCGATATTGGGTTGGCCGAATGGGGCCACAAGGAAATCGCCATTGCCGAGACCGAAATGCCGGGCCTTATGGCGTTGCGCGAGGAGTATGGGGACCAGAAGCCCTTAAAGGGCGCCCGCATCACCGGCTGTTTGCATATGACCATTCAGACGGCTGTGCTGATCGATACGTTGCACCATTTGGGCGCTGACATTCGCTGGTCATCTTGCAACATTTTCTCGACGCAAGATCATGCGGCGGCGGCAATTGCGGACAAAGGTATCCCTGTTTTCGCGTGGAAAGGCGAAACGGAAGAAGAATACTGGTGGTGTGTCGAGCAGACCATCACAGGTCCGGATGGCTGGACGCCGAACCTGCTTCTGGATGATGGCGGTGATCTGACCCAATTGATGCATGAGAAATATCCGCAGCTGGTTGAAAACTGCCTGGGTGTTTCTGAAGAAACCACCACCGGCGTTTTGCGTCTTTATGAAATGGCGCGCGATCAGACGCTTAAGATCCCTGCGATCAACGTGAATGACTCGGTCACCAAATCCAAATTCGACAACCTTTATGGGTGCCGCGAAAGTTTGGTCGATGGCATTAAGCGCGCCACCGACGTGATGTTGGCGGGTAAGACAGCCGTTGTTTGCGGTTACGGTGACGTGGGCAAAGGCTCTGCTGCGTCTCTGCGCAGCCAGGGTGCCCGTGTAAAAGTGACGGAGATCGATCCGATTTGCGCGCTGCAAGCGGCAATGGAAGGGTATGAAGTCACGACGATGGAAGATGCTGCGTCCGAAGGTGATGTCTTCGTGACCTGCACCGGCAACAAAGACATCATTACCGTGGATCACATGCGGGAAATGAAAGACCGCGCCATCGTCTGTAACATCGGTCACTTCGACAGCGAAATTCAAGTGAACGCTCTTCGGAACTACACCTGGCACAATGTGAAGCCGCAAGTAGACGAAATTGAATTTCCGGACGGCAAGCGCCTGATCCTCCTGGCGGAAGGACGCCTGGTGAACCTTGGGTGTGCGACCGGACACCCAAGCTTTGTGATGAGTGCGTCGTTTACGAACCAGGTGCTCGCACAGATCGAACTTTGGCAGAACCACAAGAACTACGACAAGCAGGTCTATGTGTTGCCGAAGCATCTGGACGAGAAGGTCGCAAGCCTGCACCTGGAAAAACTGGGCGCGAAGCTTACCAAGCTGTCGCAAGAGCAGGCGGAATACATTGGTATACCGCAAGTCGGGCCGTTCAAGCCTGAACACTACCGATATTAATAGACTGCTTGGCGGAAGGTCTGGCATCGAACCTTCCGCCTACAGGCTATCTCATTCGGACCCCAGTTTTCCGCCGAAAAGCCGGAAAGCTGGGGTTTCTTCTTTGGCGCGTGTACGCTTTAATCGACACTACTGATTCGCGTTCGGCCATTTTTCTGTCAAGGTCCAGCAGATGCAAACCCAACACGTCCCCCCTACGGGACTTGCGGTGCTGAAGAAGAAACTGTTGTGCACAGGCGCATCGGTCAGCGCTATGTTGTGGCCAGGCGTTGCGCATGCCTTAACGGATGTGAGCGGACGCACCATTGAAATTGCGCAATTCTATTTGCCTGTATTCGTCACCACATCGGCCGTGCTGCTGGCGATTGGTGCTGTGCTTTGGGCGCAGCGTGAAGTTCAAAAAGCAACGCGCCGGGAACAGAAACTCAGCGGTCTGCTGACCTCGCTGGAAGCGCGCTTTGATCGGAATGAAGCTATTCTGGCAGCGGAACCGGGGGCGGTGTTTGTCTGGTCGGCCGGAGATCAGAAGGCAGATAATGCGGCGGAAGAGGCGGACGAAGACGAAACCAGTCCGTTGATCGATGCGCCGCGGCTCCTCGGACGCGTTGGTGGTTTGGTCGACCCGGCCATCGGCGGTAGCTTTGGTGCTCTCTTGGAGGCCCTGGCGGACAAGGACAGGGCTCGATTACTTGCTGCGGTCACGGCATTACGGGAGCAAGGCGACTCATTTTCTGTCAGTGTGAAGACAAAGGACGGCCGTGCTTTCGATTTTGAAGGCCGTCCGGCCGCGGATCAGGCCGTTGTCTGGGTGCGCGATGCGTCTGCCGAACAGGAAGAGCTTGCGCATTTGCGTAAGTCGGTCGTTTCATTGGAAAAGAAGCAAGGTGTGTTGGACCGCCTTCTCAACAGTCTTCCTTTTCCGGTTTGGCACCGCGATGGGGATATGGTTCTAGACTACGCGAATACGGCTTTTGCAAAAGCTGTGGATGCGGCGACGCCGGCCGATGCGATGGCCAAAGAGGCGACGTTAGATTCCCATGAAAAAGCCCTGTGTCTTACGGCGCGTGAGCAAGAAAGACCGCGCACGGAACGGCGTAACATCGTGATGGACGGGGACCGGCGCGCGATGGATCTGTTTTTTGCGCCGCTCGACACCGGCGTTGGCGCAATCGCAGTAGACCAAACGCATGCGGAAGAAGCGCAACAGGAACTGGCGCGCCATACTACGGCGCACCGGGAAACGTTGAATAAGCTGCGCACGGCGGTCGCCATTTTCGGGCCGGACAAGCGGTTGTCTTTCTTTAACCGCGCTTATGCAAGGCAATGGCGTCTGGATGAAGAGTGGCTGGAAACGCATCCGAAGGAAACCGAAATATTGGACCTGTTGCGTGAAGCACGGCGACTGCCGGAGCAGGCCAACTTTCCGGCATGGAAACGTCAGCGCTCGGAGCTTTACAGCAAGGTCATCGATCAGCCGGAGGAGCTTTGGCACCTTCCGGATGGCCGCACCGTGCGGGTTATTTGTCAATCACATCCCTTTGGCGGTCTCATCTATCTCTATGAAGATGTGACGGACCAACTGGCACTTGAAAGTTCGTTCAAACTGCTCATCAACGTGCAGCGGGCCACACTGGATAATCTTTATGAGGCCGTTGCCTTCTTCGGTAGTGACGGGCGCCTTAAACTTTTCAATGCGGCCTATGCGCGGATCTGGGACTTGGAGCCGCAAAAGCTCGATGAGGAACCGCATTTCGAAACGATTTCCGAATGGTCTGAACCGCTTCATGGCTATGATCCGGAATGGTCGCGCATGGCGGGGCCGATTACCGCGATCGAAACCGAGCGGCGCCCGGTTTCGGGCCAGCTTGAGCGACAGGATTCATCCATGATCCAGTATGCGGCCATGCCGCTGCCGGATGGTGCCACATTGCTTACCTTCATGGATGTGACGGACTCCGTGCGGGCCGAGCGGGCCTTGCGTGAACGGAACGAGGCGCTGGAACAAGCTGACAAGCTGAAATCAGAATTCGTTAGTCATATGTCCTATCAGCTGCGCACGCCGCTCAACACGATCCTCGGCTTTTCCACCATGCTGCAGGAAGGCATCAATAGTGCGCCACTGGATGATAAGCAGCAGGAATATGTGGGCAATGTGCTGCAAGCGTCGAACCATCTTTTGCGCTTGATTGATGACATACTGGATCTGGCCACCATTGAAGCGGGCCGCATGGTGCTGGATCTTGAGAATATTGACCTTGGCAAGTCGCTCGAAGAAGCCGTGCCTCTGGCACAAGAATGGGGCCAGGAACAAAGTGTCAAAGTGGTTGCGGAAATCAGTGAAGGTATCGGCCGGATCGATGCGGATGCCCGGCGTATTAAACAAATAGTGCTGAACCTGGCCTCCAACGCCATTGCCTTCTCGCCCCGAGACGGCGAGGTCACGATCGGGGCTAAGCGTGTGGGCGCGGATATCCGCATCTGGGTGAAAGACAATGGGTCGGGAATTACGCCGCGCGCGCAGGCAACCGCGTTCAATCGCTTTGAGAGCCGCGGCCATGGGGACGGCCGCCGCGGTGCGGGACTTGGATTGTCGTTGGTGAAAAGTTTCGTCGAGCTCCACGGCGGATGGGTGGAGCTTGAATCAAAAGCAGGTCAAGGGACGATAGTTACGTGCCACCTGCCGGACCGGGCGGTCATTCCCCAAGGCCAGACCGCCGCGGAATAAGGTTCGTCGTCTGATCGATCGGGAATTTAGTGCTGCGACTGCGGCATCCGGACGATCAACCCGTCCAGCTCATCAGAGACTTCGATTTGGCAGGACAAACGGCTGGTTTCTTCCACGTCCACGGCAAAATCCAACATGGTTTGTTCCATGTCTTCTTTTGTGCCGGTCTTGCTTACCCATTCGGGGTCCACATAAACATGGCAGGTGGCGCAGGCGCAGGCACCGCCGCAATCGGCGTCAATACCGGGGATTGAATTCTTGATTGCCCCTTCCATGACGGACAGTCCGTTTGCCACATCGACCTTGTGCTCGGTACCGTCATGCTCAACATAAGTAATCTTAGCCATCTAAGCGTTCGTCCTCGTTTCTACATCATTTCTTTCATCGACACTGACATGTCCGCCAGCCTCGCAGGATCAATTTTTGCGGCAGCCCCTACCAGCCGTTTCCCGATCATGAATTCCGGCACAGCATTTACGGCATCGACCGCGATAATGGCACCTTCTTTCAGATAGAAGACCGCAAAAGATTTTTCATCAGGGTTGCCCCGCACCACTGTCTGATCGTAGCCAAAGGAAAGACCGGCGATCTGCAGTTTGATATCGTATTGATCGGACCAGAACCAAGGCACTTCGTTGTAAGCCTTTTTCTTCTCGAGAATGGTGTTGGCCACAGTCTTCGCTTGGTCGATGGCATTTTGCACGGACTCAAGCCGGATGCGCCGGCCCACAAGCTCGCTTGGCAGGTTCGTGCAATCGCCGGCGGCAAGAATGTCAGGGTCTGATGTTTGGGCGAACTCATCAACCGTGATGCCGTCATTGATCTCAAGGCCAGCGGCCTTGGCCAAATCATCTTCCGGCACAATGCCCACGCCGATCACCACAATGTCGGCATCGATAATCGTTCCGTCACTGCATTCAACGCCTGTCACTTGGCCGCCGTCGCCAACAATTTTCGTTACGCCGGAATTGACGCGCAAGTCGACGCCCGCATCCTTGTGCAGCTTCTCGAAGAAGGCGGAAATTTCCGGTGCGACGACCCGGTTCATCACCCGGTCGGCCATTTCGACCACGGTAACGGCAGCACCCAGTTTGAGAGCGACGGCCGCGACTTCCAATCCGATATATCCGCCGCCGATAATGGCGACTTTGGACCCGTCCTTCAACGCACCGCGAATGCCATCTACGTCATCGATTGTACGTAGATAAAATACTTCCGGAAGGTCTGCCCCCGGAATGTTCAGCTCCCGCACGCGCGATCCGGTGGCGATGACCAGCTTGTCATAGGGCAAAACTTCTCCCGTGGACAACGTTACCGTCTTTGCGGCCCGGTCAATGGAGTCGGTTTTGGTTTTGAGCATGAGGTCGATACCCGCATCGGCATAGAAGCTGCGTGGCTTCAACTCGATCCGGTCGATGTCCATCTCCCCCATCAAATATTTCTTAGACAGAGGAGGGCGTTGATAGGGGGCATGCGGCTCATCGCCGATCAATGTAATTGTGCCTTCAAAGCCGCCGCTGCGCAGACTTTGGGCTGCTTGTCCCCCGGCCTGGCCGGCCCCAATTATGACGATTTTTTCCGGCATCTTTCCAAGCTTGCCTTTGGTATCTTAAGGCGTTTCCAGCGCAGGTGGATGATGGTTCACCTGATGGAAATGCGTGAAACAATGATTATGAGCCTTGCTGCGAAAATAATGGCTCTAGAAGCGCGTCACCATGGATCGGTCGGGTGCCGGAATCAACCCTTCCTTGAGGTTATGGCGACGCTTTGCCTCACAAAGTACCCTGTTCAATCCGCTGGTTCAGGCGATTGCAGGGCGGTTCGGAAACGCGGTTTCGAGAGGCAATGAATGGGTGAGGAGTGCGTGCAGACGCTTTTTGAACAACACCTGCAAAATGAGGCCGAAACAGCCGCATTTGGTGCAAAAATTGCCACGATTGTGCAAAAATCAGATGTGATCTGCTTGATCGGGGATCTGGGGGCCGGAAAAACCTGTTTAGCGCGCGGTTTTGTGCGTGCAGCCGGTGGTGCCGGGCCCGACATGGAGATCCCAAGCCCCACATTCACCTTGGTTCAGACCTACGATGCGCCAGCGTTTTCCATCTGGCATTTCGACTTTTACCGCATTGAAAGCCCTGAAGAAGTATATGAGTTAGGGGTGGAAGAAGCTTTTGACACCGGCGTGTCGCTGGTGGAATGGCCGGAAAAGGCATCAGAAGTGCTTCCGGCCAACCGGCTGGAAATCTCATTGGTGCCAGACGGGGATGGCCGAAATGTCCGCCTCACCGGCAACCCGGAATGGGCCTCAAGAATAGAAAAACTGCGATTATCTGTATGACACGAAACGATGAAATTGAGAGTTTTTTGGCAAAGGCCGGATGGGCCGATGCAAAACGCAAGCCGCTGGCCGGCGATGCGTCGGCGCGCCGTTATGAGCGCGTGTCCGGATCAAACGGTAAGGCTGTTTTGATGGATGCCCCGCCTGAACCGGGCGAGGTCAAGAATGGACAAGCGTCAGGCTATAGTGCGATTGCTCACCTGGCTGTCGACTGCCTGCCGTTCGTCTCGCTTGCAACACGTCTGCGCGATCTGGGATTGAGTGCGCCTGCAATCTTCGCCGAAGACGTTGCCCGCGGTCTCATCCTTCTGGAAGATTTTGGCGACGATCTGTTCGTGTCCCTGTTCGGCGATGGCAAAGCAGATCCAGACTTGGAACGCGAACTGTATGGCGCTGCCGTCGATCTGCTGCTTGCTCTGCATCAGGATAAACCGCTTTCAGCATTGCCCGGACCAGACGGCGCCGAATATCAAATGTCTGCTTATGACGATGGGGCGCTTCAGATTGAAACGGATTTGGTGATTGATTGGTATCTGCCGGGCATTTCCGGCGCTCCCGAAACGCCGAAGGACGTGAGGGCCGCCTATCAAGCGGCGTGGCGGTCTTTGTTGCCGCAAATGGCAGACCCCGATCCCGTTTTGTGTTTGCGGGACTTCCATGCGGGCAATTTGATCTGGCTACCCGAACGGCAAGGGCCCGCACGTATTGGGCTTTTGGATTTTCAGGACGCGCTGATCGGCGCACGGTCATACGATTTGATGTCTCTCCTTCAAGATGCGCGGCGGGACATCTCTCCCGCACTCGAAACGGAAATGCTCGATCGCTATGTGGCTGGCGCGAAAGCGATTGACGCCACATTTGACGAGGACGCGTATCGGGCCCGCTACGCGCTGCTGGGGGCACAGAGAAATTCTAAAATCGTCGGTATCTTTATGCGTCTATGGCTGCGCGACGGCAAAAAGACCTATTTGCCCCATTTGCCACGCGTTTGGCGCAGTTTGGAAAGAAATCTGACACATCCATCCCTTAACACTTTGAAAGCATGGTTCGACGAATATGTGCCCCGGAAGGTCCGGCTAACCGTTCCTGACCCGGAAGAAATCGCCGGAAATGTGCCGAAGGTAAAGGTTGGAATAGCAGGGTAATCATGAACATACCCAAGAAAGCGATGATTTTAGCGGCTGGTCTTGGCAAGCGAATGCGGCCGGCCAACAATCAAAAGCCAAAACCATTGGTCGAAGTGGGTGGCCGTACGCTGGTCGATCGGGCGATCGATCGTCTCCATGACGCCGGTGTGCAGTCCATTGTCGTGAACGTCCACTACAAGGCGGATCAAATCCGTGGTCATCTCAAGCAGCGAAGCGATGTGGATATCGTTTTTTCAGATGAGACGGATGCCCTTATGGACACGGGTGGCGGCATTGCCAAAGCACTTCCGCTGCTTGGGACAGAGCCGTTCTTTACCCACAACAGTGACTCCATTTGGCTTGAAGGAATGGGCTCAACGCTCGTCAACATGGCGGCTCATTGGGACCCGGACGTTATGGACGCGTTGATGCTGATGGCGCCAACTGTCACTTCGCTAGGTTATGACGGCAAAGGTGATTTCGATATGGATGATCGTGGGCGCCTTATCCGCCGAGAGGAAGCGCGCGTCGCTGCGTTTGTCTGGGCGGGCGTGCAGATCGTCCATCCAAGGCTATTCGAGAATTGCCCGACGAGCCCGTTCTCAACGAACGTGCTTTGGGACCGCGCAATTGAAGCTGGGCGGCTTTATGGTGTCCGCCATGAAGGCATCTGGATGCATGTGGGCAGCCCCGAAGGGCTTTCCAGCGCAGAGGAATTGCTCTCCGCCGCATAATCCATCACTCTTCCGGCTGCCATGGGTGAGTCGGGACCACATGTACATACGATACCGTCCGGGGCGTCATTCCTTGACGCTTTGGCCCGTGGGATTGTGCATCGTTATGGCGATCCGGCGGATCCGCTTGCCCTTTCACGCATTACCGTTTTGTTGCCCACACGCCGTGCCGTGCGCGCTTTGGGCGAAGCGTTTGCGCGCGTTCTTGGCGGTACTGTCATCTTGCCGACGGTACGGCCCATCGGGGATGTGGACGAGGATATTTTTGCGCTGGAAAGCGACCCGCTGACGGAAGCCCAAGCGGCCGCTGCCATTCCGCCCGCCATTTCCTCGGTCCGGCGCACGCTCTTGATCATGGACAGGTTTCGCAGGCGGTTCCTGCTGTCGCGCTTAGTGCAGGCCTGGCTTGAAGCGACCGGCGGCGATGAGAATGTGGTACTGGCGACCGAGCTTGCACGGTCCCTGTCCGAGTTCTTGGATCTCATGCAAACGGAAAATGTGGACCTGGACCGCCTGGAAGATCTTGTGCCCGATCAGTTTGCGGATCATTGGCGGCGCAATATCGAATTTCTTGAGATTATTACGAAATTCTGGCCGCAGATTTTGGAACAGGAAGGGGCGATAGATCCGGGTGAGCGGCGCAATGTAATGTTGAACGCTCTAAACGATCGTTGGCGGCTGGACCCACCGGATTTCCCGGTCATCGCCGCCGGATCGACCGGTAGCATTCCCGCAACGGCAGAGTTGTTGAAAACCGTCGCACACCTTCCTAAAGGCCATGTTGTGTTGCCCGGTCTTGATCTGGATATGGCCGCATCCGTGTGGGAGGGCCTTGAACAAGGGCACCCGCAAGAAGGCATGAAACGCCTTTTGAGCCATGTGCGCGCCGACCGCGAAGATGTGACGCTCTGGGATGACGCCGCCGTATTGCCTTCTCTTTTACTCCGTACACGTCTTCTTAACGCGGCATTGGCGCCGTGGCAGAGCACCGGTAAATGGCGCGCTTTTGCGAATTCGCTCGACGCCAATGCCGACCAGGTTGGCCAAGCTCTTGACGGTATCAAACGCATTGATGCGGCACATCCCGGCGAGGAGGCAAGTGCCATAGCGCTCATCATGCGGGAAGCCTTGGAAACCCCCGATAAGACCGTTGCGTTGATCACGCCCGACCGCATATTGGCACGGCGTGTTACGACGGAACTTGGCCGGTGGGATGTTGAGGTGAACGATTCTGCCGGGCAGCCTTTGGAAACAGCGGCGGTGTTTTCCTATTTACGGCTCGTCGCGCGCGCCTGCCTCAGCCAGTTAGAACCTGTCGTCTTGTTGAGTTTGCTAAAGCATCCGCTGGCGGCAGGAAAGATGTCTCCACCGGAATTCCGGCGCCTATCCAGGTTCCTGGAAGTGTCTGTTTTGCGTGGGCCCGCGCCAGGCCCCGGCATTGCCGGGCTGCGCCGTGCTGTCCAGGCCGTGAAAAGTGCGCAGGACCGTGAACGCCTCGACGAGTTTGTCGACCGCCTCCAAGAGAGCCTCTCTCCCCTATTGGACCTGCTGCTGGGCGACGAGATCCCGTTCACTGATGTGGTTGAAGCCCATATCCAAGCGGCTGAACGCTTGGCACAATCCGACACGAAAGAGGGGGCGGACCGGTTGTGGGTGGCAGACGCCGGTGAGGCGGCAGCCCTCTTTGTCGAAGAGCTGATCGAACATGGCCCACTTCTAGAGACCATCGAAGTACATCAGTATCCGGAGTTGTTTGAAGTTCTGGGAAAAGGGCGGGTGGTGCGCAGCGCAGCACCTGTTCATCCCCGCCTTTTCATTTGGGGGCCTTTGGAAGCCCGCCTGCAACGGGCGGATGTCACCATTCTGGCGGGCCTCAATGAAGGAACATGGCCGGTTGAACCAAAGCTTGACCCTTGGCTGAGCCGTCCCATGCGCCAAAGCCTGGAGCTGAGCGCCCCGGAACAACGCATAGGTTTGGCGGCCCACGACTTCGTTCAAGGGGCGGCGGCGCCAGTGGTTTACTTGACGCGATCCGAAAAAACGGACGGTACCCCAACAGTGCCGTCGCGCTGGCTCCTGCGGTTTGAGACACTGCTCGATTGTTTGGGAAGGTCGGACGACCTCTCCACCGGTGTGCCGTATTTGGCCTGGTCCAGAGAATTGGAAAAAAAGCTGCCGGAGAATGCGTCACGGCAACAGGTGCCGGTCGCTCCGCCAACACCGCGTCCGCCGGTGTCATCGCGGCCCCGGCAGCTTTCGGTGACGCAGATCGAAACATGGATTCGAGATCCCTATGCCATCTACGCTCGTTACGTGTTGGGACTGAAACCGCTGGATCCGTTAAATGCGGATGCGGGGGCGTTGGAGCGTGGCATTCTCATCCATGATATTCTTCATGGCTTTATCAGTCAGTATTCAGATGACCTGCCGCCAGATGCCGAAAAGGAATTGCTGTCGATTGGCCGGCAATATTTTGATGCGACTTTCCAGGGCCCAGAGGTGGAGGCGTTTTGGTGGCCGCGCTTTGAGGCCTTTGCAAGGTGGTTCATTCCGCACGAACAAAAATGGCGTGAGGAAGGAAAGATGCCTCTGCTTACAGAGAGCAGTGGCCGATTGTTGATAGACGGTCCTGCAGGGGCGTTCACCCTCACCGCGCGGCTCGACCGTATGGATCGAAGCGCGGATGGAAGTTTGGTGGTGCTCGATTACAAGACCGGTGCGCCCCCCACTAAGTCTCAAGTGGAAGCAGGGCTCGCGCCGCAATTGCCGCTCGAAGCCGCAATCGCTCAAACCGGCGGTATAGAGGGAACGTCGGCGGAGCAGGTATCCGGTCTTGCTTACATTCATGTGGCGGGCGGGTCGCTTGGCGGCAAGCTTAACTGGATCGCCAAAGACGGTGGTGATCTGATTGAACAAACCTTGGCGGGGCTGACAAAGCTGGTGGCCGCCTATGACGATGAGGCAACCGCCTATCGCGCGCGCATTCGGCCGCAATATGAAAACATTGCCGGACCTTATGATCATCTGGCGCGGGTGAAAGAGTGGTCGGCGGGGTCGTTTGGGGATGGCGGATCATGAACGACGCACTCGCCCAAACACTCAAATCTCAGCGCGCCGCGTCAGATCCTGCCGCATCTGCATGGGTGGCCGCGAATGCCGGGTCTGGGAAAACAACCGTATTGGTCAATCGCGTGGTGCGCTTGCTTCTGAACGGTACCGCCCCAGATCGGATTTTGTGCCTGACATTTACCAAAGCAGCTGCCGCAGAAATGTCGAACCGTATCTTTAAGACGCTTGGGTCTTGGTCAACATTGTCGGATGATCAGCTGACGGAACGGTTGGCCGCGATCGAGGGGGGCGAGACGGCACAAGCGGATTTAGCCCAAGCCCGTGTCCTGTTTGCGAAGGCATTGGAGACGCCAGGCGGCCTTAAGATTCAAACCATCCATGCATTTTGCCAGGCCATTCTGAACCGCTTTCCACTGGAAGCCCGTGTGGTCCCCCACTTTCAGGTGATGGATGAGTATACCACGTCCACCATCTTGGCCGAGGCTCAACACGCGTTTCTGGATTTTGCAGCCGGCGATGAGGACTGGGAGGGGCGCGACAGATGGCAGTCCGCTCTTTCCATGATCGGTGAATACGCGGTGCAAGGTCTCATTGAGGAGATTTGCAACAACCGATTCCAATTGGCGGATTTCATCCGGCGTCACGGCAACATTGAGCAAGCGGCGAATCATATCTGGAAAGAACTTGGGTTCGTCGAACCGACCACGCCGGATGCAGTTGTTGTTAAAACCCTATCCGATCTGGATGAGGCAAAACTCGAAGTCGCTATCGCGGCTTTACGCAATGGGACTGACAAAGATCGAGAAAGGGCCGACAAGTTTGCGCTGGTTCTGAAGGCGAGTAACCGGTTGGACTTGTGGCCCGTGTACCGGGATGTGTTTCTCACGAAAGAGGGCACATGCCGGGCAGAGCGGGGTTTGATCACAAAGAAAGCGCGGGAAGCGGCACCTGCGGCCGCGGATTTTCTTTTTCGCGAACAAGCTCGTGTTTTCGATGCCCAGCAGAGGCTGAAATCCGCAAGGCTTGCAGTCCTGTCAGAGACCATGCTGCATGTGGCTGACGAAATCATCGATCAGTATGAGGCGCGGAAACGCCAAGAAGGTTTGCTCGATTATGATGACTTGATCGAAAAGACAGCCGAGATGCTGCGGTTCGAGCATGTGGCGGCCTGGGTTCTCTACAAGCTCGATGGTGGCATCGATCACATCCTGGTGGACGAGGCCCAGGATACGAACCCAACGCAATGGGATGTAGTGCAACTAATCGCCGACGAGTTCTTTGCCGGGGAAGGTGTCTCCTCCATAGATCGCTCGATCTTCGCCGTCGGTGACGAGAAACAATCAATCTACAGTTTCCAAGGCGCCGATCCGGCGGAGTTCGATCAAAGACGGCAACATTTTGAATCTGCCGTTCAGCATGCGGAGAAAACCTGGCGAAAGATCGACCTTAACCTATCGTTCCGGTCCACAGCGCAAGTGCTTAATCTGGTCGATCGTGTTTTTGAAGCAGAAGAGCGCAGGCAAGACTTAACCGCTGCCGGGTCGGCCATTCGCCATGAAGCCGCCCGAATGGGCGCGGCAGGGCGCGTGGAATTGTGGCCGACCATCGTTCCCGATGAAGAGGAGGCGGACGATCCTTGGGATGCACCTGTAGACCAGCTCGGAACCAGCAGCCCGCAGAGTCTGCTGGCCGACCGTATCTCCAATACGATCGCCTCATGGATTGATCAAAAGGAAATTCTGCCGTCGAAAGGCAGACCCATAAAGCCCAGCGACATCCTGATCTTGGTGCGCCGGCGCAACAGTTTTGTGGATGAATTGATCCGGAAACTGAAGATAAAGCAGGTGCCGGTCGCCGGTGTCGACCGCATGGTTCTCACGGATCAGATCTCCGTGATGGACTTGATGGCGTTGGCTGATTTTGCGTTGCTGCCGGAAGACGACTTAACCCTTGCCGTGGTTCTCAAGGGCCCCTTTATCGGGCTCGATGAAGAGGCGCTTTTTGATGTTGCGCATAATCGTGGTGGCTCATTGTGGCAGTCGGTGCAGACCAAGGCGGCCGACCGGCCGGCCTTCGGCGAAGCGGTAAGTTTCTTGAGCGAAATTCTGGCCATGGCGGACTATGTGCCGCCATTCGAGTTCTTTGCACATGTGCTCAATGCACGCGGGGGGCGGGCGCGCCTTGCACAGCGCCTCGGTCCGGACGCCCTCGATCCGGTGGATGAGTTCTTGCGGCTTGCGTTGAGCTATGACCGGGTGGATGTGCCGTCACTCCAAGGTTTCCTTCAATGGCTGCGCCACAGCGAGGCGATCATTCAACGGGATTTCGATCATGGCCGTGACGAAGTGCGGATTATGACGGTGCATGGCGCAAAAGGCCTGGAAGCCAATATCGTCTTCTTGCCAGACACGTGTGGTCTGCCTTCGGCGCAACATGATCCGAAACTGCTGACCGTGCCGCCGCCATCGCCGACGGAAAGCCCCACTTTGTTGTGGGTGCCGCAGAAAGCCTTCGATGTGGAGCAGAGCGAAACATCGCGGCTCGCTGAACGCCAGAAGCGCGATGCAGAACATCAAAGACTGCTTTATGTGGCGATGACGCGCGCATCCGACAGACTTTACGTGTGCGGATACGAAACGGCGCGCGGGCGGCCTGAGGGCTGCTGGTATGATCTGATCGAAGCGGCGATCAAGCCGGAAGCCGTCGAGGTGCCCGGCCCGGATGGGACATCTGTCTGGCGTATCGATGGTGAGCAAGCCGACAAAGTCACCCCAGACGTGCCGGTGATGGCAGCGGCCACCTCTTCAGCGGAAGAGCTGCCCGAATGGGCGGGACAAGCTTACGACCTTTCCGCTGACACGACGGACCGGCTTCAGCCATCGCGGCTCTTGCCCGATGAAGATCATCTGCCGGTGATCCCGCCAGCAATGCCGGGCGGGCGGGACCGGTTTAAGCGGGGCCGATTAATCCACCGGCTTTTGGAATTGCTTCCCGAGCTGCGGTCTCAAGACCATCGAGACGCGGCCTTGAGATATTTGGCGCAACCCGCACTTGGCGTTGCAGAAAATGAACGAGACGGCATTGCGGCGGAGGTGATTCGCATTCTGCAAGATGAGAGCTTCTCTGCCGTGTTCGGACCGGGCAGCAAAGCCGAGGTTCCGCTTGTGGGAACCATCACCGTGGGAGACCGCGCTGTGGCTGTAAATGGCCAGGTAGATCGACTTTTAGTCAAAGATGATCGCGTGCTTGTGATTGACTACAAGACCAACCGTCCGCCGCCCACCGAGGTCGGTGAGGTGAGCGTGGCCTATTTGAGGCAAATGGCGGTTTACAGGGCACTTTTGAGTGGTTTGTTTCCGGACCGGACGGTCTCTTGTGCACTTTTGTGGACTGATGGCCCGCGTTTAATGAGCTTGCCCGGACCCCAATTAGACCAAGCTTTTAAAGCCCTGAATGAACGCTCCCCGACCGCGTCATCTTGACCCGAGAGACCCGCGTTCCTAGATTGGGGACATTGAGGAATTCGGGCCGCAAGCGCGGTAATGCAGAAAGGTAATTTTGGCAATGACGACAAGCAAGGTTACGGACAGCTCCTTTGAGAGCGACGTATTGGGCGCTAATGGACCAGTCCTGGTAGATTTCTGGGCGGAATGGTGCGGCCCTTGTAAGCAGATCGGACCGGCCCTCGAAGAAATCGCCACCGAAATGGGCGGCCAGCTTCAGGTTGCCAAGTTGAACATCGATGACAATCCGAAAGTGCCGACCAAATACGGCGTGCGTGGCATTCCGACCTTGATGATCTTCAAGGACGGCCAGGTTGCCGCCACGAAAGTTGGCGCGCTGCCGAAAAGCAAGATCGTCGAATGGATTGAGGGCGCCATCGGCTCGTCCGCCGCCAGCGCTTAAGCCACACAGTCTCGCTTAGAGAAATCTGAGCAATTCCCGTTTTTGGCCGCGTAGAATGGCAACTGCCTCCGCGGCCAAAAACAATCCCCCAGCGATAAGAACGATAGTGCCGGTGTCGGAAGCCATCTGACGCGCGCTGTTAAGCGCGGCTGCAAGATCGTCTTCTATGATGATGTCTGCTGCCAGATCGGCCGGTAAATGATTTGCAAGGTCATGGGCAGGGCGCCCCATCATCTCTGCCCGTGTACAGATAATTTGGGCTGCCGATGGTGCCAGTGCTTCCAATATTCCGCTGGCGTCCTTGTTTGACGATGCGCCGGTGACCAAGATGACATCCTCATCCGGAAAGTGATCGTGGATAGCTTGCATCGCTTTCTGCGCCGCGTCCGGTGAATGGCAAACGTCCGCGATGATCGTGGGCGTGTTGCTCACGGCTTCAAGGCGCAAGGCTGGTCGAGTGTCCGCAAGGGCCGCCCGGCATGCATCTGAAAAGGCGTCTGCATCCCAGTCCCATCCAGTATTGTCCAGCCAATGCTTGGCTGTCAGCATGGCTTGGGTGGCGTTGACCACCTGATGCCGTCCAAGCGCGCGGACAGCGACGTCATCTAAATGGAGGCCATCTATTCTAAAGTCGACCTGAAAACCATCGGGGCCTGTATGCGTGATTTGAAATGGAGCTTCCGAACGGACGAAGCTTGGGCTGGCGCCTGTGAGACGTGCGTATGACTCTAATCGTTTTTCCAGATCGTCCGCGAGCAAACCGCAGACAAGCGTTCCGTCGGGCGGACATAAATCCGCTTTGTCGTAAAGAATGTGTTCTTTCGTCGGGCCGAGAATGGCTTGGTGTTCCAAGTCGATCGAGGTTAGGGCCGCGATGCGGCCTGGAATAAGGCGGGTTACATCAAGCCGGCCTCCAACCCCCGCTTCAATCACCAGCGCGTTGCAGTTTGCTTCTTGGAAGGCCACCAGAGCAGCGGCGGTCAGGATTTCGAACGTGCCGAACGTGTCCTTGGGATTGGTGTCCTCATAATCAGCCACGAGGGGGAAGACATGTTCGAGAGCGGCATTGAGGCGGTCATGTCCGACCGGCGTGCCACCGACGAGAACCCGCTCCGATATGTCGAAAAGATGGGGCGATGTATAGCAACCGGTACGATAGCCGATCTTGTTCAAAATGGCGCTGGTGTAGAGGGCAACGCTGCCCTTGCCGTTCGACCCCGTGACTTTGATGGCGTTCTGTTGTGCAAGCCAGTCCGTGTACGGTAGATGGTCGTACAGCCACCTATTGCGGTGCAGGGACAAGCCCTGGCCCCATTTCCCGCGCGCGTAAAGTTGCTCTATCGCGGACGTCATGGTTTGCCTGCGCTGTCGTCAAAATACCTCTCGCAGACCAGCTGCCAGATTTGCGCGACGGTTTCCTGATGACCGGTTTGCAGCAACCCCGCGACACTTGGATTACTGTTCACTTCGATAAGGTCGAGCGTGTCCGTGGCAGCAAGGCCATCCGGGGCGAAGAAGTCTATGGCCCCGACGCGCAAGGACAGGGCGTCGTTTACCACTTGTCCCCATTGAGCAAGCGGCGCTGAAATGTCCGTCGTAAAATCCGAGATTTGACCGCCGCCACTGATATTGGCCGTTGGCAGATAGTGAAATACCGCAGTACGACCCAACGGTTCGTCCAAACTCAGACCCGCCTGGTTGAGGGCGTTTCGGAGAAACGGAGATTCCGTCGTGATGGGGGTGAGGCCCTGAGCAACGCGATGCTCATTTTCTTCTTTCAGGAAAGAGGCAATGGAACGTGCTCCGTCCCCCCTAAAGTAAGCGGGGCGCCGCCGGTACAGGAAGACAGGCGTGTCATCAATCATAAACAGGCGATACTCCGCGCCTCTCAGCACGGGCTGGAGCAACAAACCATGATGAACGGCTGCAATTCGGTCCACTTGGTGCTGCAATTCCTGTTGGGTCTGAACGATCTCGGCAAGATTGCCCCGCGAGCCGTCTAGAGGCTTCACAAAAAGCGGGAAGCCGATCCGCTCGGCGCCGGCCGCAATGTGTTCCCTTTCCCGGCCGTCACCGCGAACCGCTCGATAGGCTTCGTGCAAAAAGTAGTACTCGTAAACCGGTACGCGAATGCCCGCTTGTTCGAGGGTCTGATAGGTAAACACCTTGTCCCGTGCAACGCTTGCGGCCGGACCGTTGTTCAGCGGATATGCATTGATCCGCCCGGTGCCGGTGAGGAAAAACTGTTTGCCGGATGCGATGCGCACCAGTTGCTTTGAATAGTCATCAAGGCAGTGGAACTCGTATCCGGCTTGTGCGCACACGTTTTCCAGGACGGCGAGCATTGGGGGCAGGGAACGGCCCGGCATGGCGGAATGGTTCCTTCAGCCGTTTTCGGCAAGAACTTGTCCTGCCAGCAAGAGGGACCCGCATATCAGCATGCGTTTGGGTTGCGCGGCGTCCTTGGTCAGGTTCGCAACAGCTTTGTCGGTTGTACCGGCAACTTCAACGGCGAACCCTTGGTCCAAGGCCGCTGACGCAATATCTTGAGGGGAATGACACGGTACGGTATCGGGCAAAGCAACGGATTGAACGCTTCGCACAAGACCACGGAAGGGGGCAAGAAAGCCATCAAGGTCTTTGTTCTTCCGCATGCCGATGATCAGATGGGTCGGCAGGGGTGAACGTTCATCCATGTCCGCCAGTGCTTGGGATAGGGCTTGAGCCGCATGGGTATTGTGGCCACCGTCCAGCCAAAGTTCCGATGGTGGGCTAAACAGATCACAAAGCGGTCCGCGCGTCAGGCGTTGCAGCCTGCCGGGCCAATGGGCGGACGCAATGCCGGCCTCTATCGTTTTAAGATCGTCACCTGCTTCCGGGGCTATGCATCTGAATGCTTTGAGAGCGGTGCCCGCATTTTCAATCTGAAAGCGGCCGCTAAGAGGCGGAAGGCTGAGGTCCAGGAGGCCCGTGTCGTCTTGAAAGACCATCCGTCCATGTTGCTCGAACACGGACCAAGCTTCGTTGTGCATATAGAGAGGCGCATTTAGTTTGGCGGCTTCGATCTCGACGACATTTCTTACTTCTTCCGATTGCGGAGCAACGATGACCGGCACGTTGGCCCGAAAGATGCCGGCCTTGTGTTGTGCAATCGCCGTCAGGCTGTCGCCCAAGAATTCTTGATGGTCAAACCCCACAGGAGTCAGCACGGTGGCAGCCGGCTTAAGCAAGACGTTGGTGGCATCGTCGCGCCCGCCCAAACCGGCCTCAAGAACAACATGGTCGGCAGGATCTTCAGACATCAATAGAAATGCAGCGACGGTGAGCGCTTCGAAGGAAGTCAGTAACCGGTCAAGATTCTGCTGTTGTACCCGTGCAAGGGCCTTCAGCAGTTTTTCTTCCGTGACCGGTTCGCCACCCAACAATATGCCGTCGTGGATGGACAGAAGATGCGGGGAATTGAAACTGTGAACACGCATGCCTGCTGCTTCCATCAGCGCGCGCAGGTAGGCTGCAACAGACCCTTTGCCGTTTGTTCCCGCAATATGCGTGGTGGGCGACATCGACAGATGAGGATTGCCCAGGCGCTGCAAAACCATTTTGATGCGGTCGAGGCCTAGTTGAATTTCAGGCCCCCCTGGCCCGTCAAAACTACGCAAAACATCGGAACTTGATGTCGCCTCCAGCGACGGCGGGGATGTGGTCATGCGTTGCTAGCTGGCTGGAGGTGCAGCGTTTTCGTCTGCTACCTGTTCTACCGAAGACGTTTCTTCGTTCGGCCCTTTTTGGTTTTGGGGGATCGCTGACGTGTCCCCTTTTGCCATCAAGAGGCCAATAATGCGGGCAAGCGTGTCGCGCATTTCGTGGCGGTGCACGATCATATCCACCATGCCATGCTCCAGCAGATATTCCGCCCGCTGAAAGCCGTCCGGCAGCTTTTCTCTAATTGTCTGTTCAATGACACGCGGACCTGTAAAGGCTATCAACGCGCCAGGTTCCGCGATTTGAACGTCACCCAACATGGCGTAGGAGGCCGTAACCCCGCCCGATGTGGGATCGGTCAAAACGACAATGTATGGCAGAGGAACGTCCCGCAACATTTGGACGGCGATCGTCGTGCGCGGCATTTGCATCAAAGACAGAATGCCTTCCTGCATGCGCGCGCCGCCTGATGCTGAAAACACGATCAAGGGCGCATGCAAGGCAACGGCTTTTTCAGCCGCTGCCAGGATTGCTTCCCCCGCGGCCATGCCCAGCGATCCACCCATAAACTTGAAATTCTGCACAGCGACGACGGCAGGGAGGCTTGCGATTTCGCCGCTCGCAACTTCGAAGACGTCGGCTTGGCCGGTTTTGTTGCGGGCGTCTTTGATCTTGTCCGTATACCGTTTTTCGTCGCGGAATTTCAGCGGATCGGAAACGGCTTGTGGCAGGTCCAGTTTTTCGAAGTCGCCATCGAACAGTGCTTCAAACCGTTCCGCCGGGCCGATCTTCATGTGATAGTCGCAAGCCGGGCACACATATTGCTTCGCTTTAATGTCCCTGTGGAAAACCATCTCGCCGCAATTGGGGCATTTGTGCCAAAGGTTTTCCGGCGTTTCGCGGCCTCCAAAAAACGATTTGATCCGGGGGCGGGCGACATTTGTAAGCCAGTTCATTGCAACACTTCCTACCTGTTACGCGTGGGCCGCATTCTATTATGTTCGAACAGCGGCGGCCAGCGCTGCCGTGAAATTGAGGGTTTCCGATACTGTATTAGGCGAGGGGCGCCCGTCATCGGTCAAGGTTTCGGCAATTTTCGAGACAATCGCAGAGCCGACCACAGCCGCATTCGCCGCCGCGCCGATGGCGCGCACTTGCTCCGGCGTTTTGATACCAAACCCGACCGCCACCGGCAGGTCAGAGTGATTGCGCAGACGGGCGACAGCCCCCGTCACATGGCCGGTGTTCACATCTTTTGTGCCGGTCACACCGGTCATCGAGACGTAGTACACGAACCCGGAGGTGTTTTTGAGAACGGCGGGCAAACGATTATCGTCCGTGGTGGGCGTTGCCAGCCGGATAAAGTTCAAGCCTGCTGCTAAGGCTGGCAAGCACAATTCGCTATCTTCTTCCGGGGGAAGGTCGACGATGATCAACCCATCCACGCCCGCGGTCTTGGCGTCTTTCAGGAACTTATCGACCCCATACACATAGATGGGGTTGTAATAGCCCATCAACACTATAGGGGTGTCATCGTCGCTGGACCGGAAGGCGCGCACCAGGTCCAGCGTCTTGATCATGTTGGCGCCCGCTTTGAGAGCGCGCAGGCCGGAAGCCTGAATTGCCGGACCGTCCGCCATTGGGTCCGTAAAGGGCATGCCTAACTCAATCACGTCGGCGCCTGCGCCCGGCAGCCCGCGAATGATTTCAAGCGAGGTCTCGTGATCCGGGTCGCCTGCGGACACATAGGCCACAAATCCCGCCCGGCCTTCTTCCTTCAGGGCTGCGAAACGCCGGTCAATGCGTGTTTCTGCCGTCATAGTTCCACACCCAGCGCATCGGCGACCGTGAAGATATCTTTATCGCCGCGGCCGCACATATTCATGCAGATGATGTGGTCCTTGGGCAGATCCGGGGCGATTTTGATCACGTGCGCAAGCGCATGCGACGGCTCAAGAGCCGGAATAATGCCCTCAAGGCGGCAAGAGAGCTGGAAAGCGTCCAGGGCTTCTTGGTCAGTCGCAGAATGATAGCTAACGCGCCCATTGTCCTTCAGCCATGCATGTTCCGGTCCGATGCCCGGATAGTCCAGACCGGCTGAGATGGAGTGAGCTTCGGTGATTTGCCCGTCTTCATCATGCAGCAAGTAGGTTCTATTGCCGTGAAGCACGCCCGGCGTTCCCCCGGTTAAAGAAGCGGCGTGCTTGCCGGTCTCTATGCCCAAACCGGCGGCTTCCACGCCATGGATTTGAACTGAGTCGTCATCCAAGAACGGGTGGAAAAGGCCCATGGCATTCGAGCCGCCACCGATACAAGCCACCAGCGTGTCCGGCAGGCGGCCCTCCGCCGCGTGCATTTGTTCGCGTACTTCTTCTCCGATGACGGATTGGAAGTCGCGCACCAGCATGGGGTAGGGGTGGGGACCGGCCACCGTTCCAATAATGTAGAACGTGTCCTCCACATTGGTCACCCAGTCGCGCAGGGCTTCGTTCATGGCATCTTTCAATGTGCGCGAGCCGCTGGTAACGGATCTGACTTCTGCCCCCAACAGACGCATACGGAACACATTGGGCTTTTGCCGTTCGATGTCCGTTTCGCCCATGAAAATGACGCACGGAAATCCAAAGCGGGCAGCGACTGTAGCCGTGGCCACTCCGTGTTGGCCAGCGCCTGTTTCGGCGATGATCCGCGTCTTGCCCATGGCGCGCGCAAGTAAAATCTGCCCAAGGCAATTGTTGATCTTGTGGGCGCCTGTGTGGTTCAGTTCATCGCGTTTAAAGTAGATCTTTGCGCCACCAAGGTGTTCGGTCAGCCGTTCTGCAAAGTAAAGTGGGCTGGGACGCCCCACATAGTTGGTAAGGTAATCCTGCATCTCCGCCTGGAAGGCAGGGTCTTCCTTACTTGCCGCATAGGCTTTTTCCAGATCTAGGATGAGCGGCATGAGGGTCTCGGCGACGTATCGGCCGCCATAAATGCCAAAATGTCCGTCCATGTCTGGGCCCACTCGAAGTGAGTTTTGTAAATCGGTCTGCACCATCAATTCTCCAGCGCCGTCCCATCACATTGGGCGACGCGCTGCAAAAATTCCCGAACGAGCCCGGGGTCCTTTTGACCTCGAACGCTTTCCACGCCGGATGAAACATCGACGAATTGAGCGCCGGTAAGCCGGGCTGCTTCGCAAACCGTCTCTGCGACGAGACCTCCGGAGAGCATCCAGGGATGGGTCCAGGTCTGGCCTTCCAAGAGCCGCCAATCAAAGGCAATGCCATTGCCCCCAGGCAAGTTTGCTTCTGATGATGTAGTCGGCTTTGCGTCAAACAGCAACCAATCCACAACTTGGTCAAATTCTTTAGCGATTTCAATGTCTTCCTGGTCGGCAACTGGGATCGCTTTCATCACCGGAAGGCCAAAAGACCGCCGGATTTCCGCAACCCTCTCAATGCTTTCGGCGCCATGGAGCTGAAGAATGTCCGGCGAGACAGCGTCAATAATGGCGTCCAAGAGGACGTCGTCCGCGTCGACCGCCAGGGCCACAACGATGGTCTGGTCGACAGGCGTGGTGCGGACCAGTTCGCGCGCAAGCTCCACAGAGACATAGCGCGGGCTTTTTTCGTAGAAGTTGAGGCCGATGAAGTCTGCCCCACACTGTATTGCATTGCGGATGCTGTCCGCATTATTCAGCCCACAGATTTTCGCATGCAATGTCATTTCAATCCGCTATCAGGCGCCAATGCTGGCGGCAATGTCGCGGGCCGCCAAATCCGGACTTTCGGCTTTGGTGATGGGCCGCCCAATGACCAGCACATCGGCCCCTGCCGCCAGTGCTTCCGCCGGGGCCATAATTCGTTTTTGGTCGTCGATCGACGTGCCATCAGGCCGAATACCTGGGACAACCAATTTGAATTCTTGGCCGCAGTCGCGCCGCAGCACTTGAATTTCTTTAGCGCTGCAAACCACACCATCAAGTCCAGCCTCTTGTGTGAGACCGGCGAGGCGCCGCACGTGATCTTCCGGCGGCCCCTCAATACCTTGTTCGGCCAGATCACCTTGGTTGAGGCTTGTGAGTAAGGTGACGCCGATAATCATGGGGCGATCCGCGCCTGCGCTTTCCATGGCTGCCTCTTTCGCAGCTTTCATCATCGCGATGCCGCCTGCGGCATGGACATTCAGCATGGCGGGTTTAAGCGGCGCTATGCCACGCACCGCACCAGCGACCGTATTGGGAATGTCGTGGAACTTTAAGTCCGCGAATACAGGCACCCCCAAATCGATGATCTGCTTGAGGCCTTCCGGGCCCTGATGGTTGAAAAATTCAAGCCCGATCTTGAGCCCGCCGACAGATCCTTTGAGGGTTTGGGCGAGGTTCAGAGCATACGCCATGTCAGGCGTGTCTATGGCGCAGAAAATAGGGTTTTTGGGCAATGTGGCTGTCATGGGGCGACCAGTACCACATTTTCTTTCGTGGAATAAAGATAACGGCGCTGACGGCGTTAGAGCGTTTCAATATGATAATGAAACGCTCTATAGCGTTTCCAGGTGAAGTGGAATCCGGTTCACCGTCCGGAAACGCGCAAAACTAAGAATCTGGAGCCGTTTTGCGTTTCAATCAAAACCAAAACGGCTCTAGTTGTGAGCTTTCGACAGGTTATCCCGGTTTAAGGCGAGTCGACTGATTGGCTGTTTTCCCTTTGGCTGGCTTCGGGAATGAGCCCGGTGCCACGGGGTGAGACTACTCTTCACCGAATCTGTATGTTACACGCCCGAATACTGTGCGGGGCCGCGAAATCGAACCGAACGATCCCGGCAGGATGGGAAAGAAGGTCGATGATTCAAAGTAGGCTTCGTCAGTCAGATTACGAACGCCGACCGAGACCTCCCAGCCGTTATCCTCATGCGCGTATGTCAGCATTGAGTTGACGATGTGGTAGCCGTTTTGGAAAGTGTCCGGTGCATTCTCCGTGCGGAAGAAGAAGTCGTCTTTGTAGCTCCAGTCAACTCGCGCCGTCAGTAAGCCGACGTCGCCGATGGGAACCGTCCGGGTTGCTCCCAAGGCGAACGTCCATTCAGGCGTCAGTGCCGGATTGGAGTCTTCGGTGATCAGGAACGGGGTCGAGATCAGAAAGCCACCGACCAGGTCGGTGATCTTGGCATTGAGATAACCAACGGCCAAGTCGATCTGAAAATTGTCGGTGATCAGGCCCACCGTTTCCAGTTCAACGCCGGAGATTCTGGAACCGGCCAAATTATCCGTTGTGGTCTGCGGGAACCCGGAAATCGGCACGACGGCAGCGGTCTGCCGGTCGGTATACTCCGTGATGAAGCCCGCGATGTTGACCCGTAGCCGGCTGTCGAACCAATCTGACTTTAGGCCGAACTCATAGGAATCGACGAATTCGGGATCGAAAAACGGCAGCGGATCGGGTAGCGCGCCGAGAAAGCGGCCAGGGAAACCGCCGCTACGAAAGCCTTGCGAGAAGGTGGTGTAGAGCAGCGCGTTGTCAGTCACCTGATAGGCAAGCGTCACCATCGGCGTCCACTCCTTCGCCCTTTGTTGGCCTGAGGAGGGGCCATTGGTCACGCCAATGTTTTCGAGCACCTGCGTAAAGGTCAGGTTTTTCTTGTCGTCGGTATAGCGCAAGCCGGCGGTCAGGGTCAGCCGTTCGGTGATGTGTACGTTGACCTGGCCAAAAGCCGCGAAGGAACGGTTCGTGATGTCGCGTTCGATAAGCTGCCAACGCCCCGATTGGGGGAACGCGCCAAGGCCGGGCAGGCCCGGAAGGTCGATGAACTCGATACCATCCTCGCGGAAGTAGTAGGCTCCGAAGACGTAGTCGACCCGGTCGTTAAACAGCGACCCCAGCAATTGCACTTCCTGGGAGAACTGATCCTGGCTGAATTCCGGGTGGTTGTTGTGAAAGATCACGAACGGCGAGAAGTCGAGGTCCTGGAAGAACGACGAGTCCAGCGCTCTATAGGCGGAGATGGACTTCAGTTCGCCGAACCCAAGATCTGCCGTCACCGTCAGATGGACGCCCCAGACCTCCATCTCCTGTTCTGGTACAATTTGATTTCCGTCTCGGTCGGTATAAACCGAGTTTGTGGCGAAGGGATCGCCTGGCAACTGAACCGGACCGAAGCAGTTGGGATTTTCGAATGGGCCGGTCGGCGCCAGGCAGCCGGGATCGCCGCTGAAGGCCGCGTTATAGGCAAAGCCGAACGAGCCTGGCGCCGGGCCGCTCGTTTCACCCTGTATGTTGCCTAGGTTGATCGGCACATTGGCGGCCGGAGTCTCATCACGCCTTGAGTAATCGGCGCTGATATCGATCGCGATACGTTCGGTAAGGTCGATCGCAATCTGGCCGCGCAAACCCCAGACATTGTCTTCGCCCAGCTTCAAATCGTCGTATTGCAGGGCGTCGACATAGCCGTCCTGGTGCCGTAAGAAGCCGGAAAGGCGGGTGCGTATCTTGTCCGAGATCGGGATGTTGAGCATCAGCTCGGTGCGGTAGAGATTGTCCTCGCCGATTTCGCCGGATATCCGACCGTGGAAATTCTCGCTCGGCTTTTTCGAGATCAGACTGATGGCGCCGCCAATCGTGTTGCGGCCGAACAACGTGCCCTGCGGCCCCCGTAGGACTTCGACCCGCTCCACATCAACGAAATCGAACAGCGCGCCGAGATTACGGCCCACGTAAACACCGTCGAGATAGATGCCGACTCCGGGATCGGTCGTGATGATGAAGTCGCCTTGACCGATCCCCCTGAGAAAGACGATCGGTGCCGACTTAACCCCCGACCCAACGCTGCTGGATGTCAAGAAAATGTTCGGCGTGCTTTGGTCGAGCGCCGAGATATCCAGAGCACCACGCTGCTCGAGGTTGTCGCCGCTGAAAATGCTCAGCGCCACAGGCACGCTTTGCTGTGTCTCTTCGGCTCTTCTCGCTGTGACGACGATGTTGTCGATCACCGCGTCGACCGAACCGCCGTCGTTCTCGGCCGCAACACCGACCGAGCCGCCGTAAATCGTTGCAACGCCGATCACTCCCGCGGCGATTGCGCTCGCATATCGTTCTCTCATGGACATGTCGACCTCCTCCCTCTTGCTGTTTTGTTCTGCGGTCTGTTCGCTTGCCCTGGCTTCTCGAAGTCCGGGTCCCCATTCAAAGCGTGTTGTAAAGCTCGACCGGTCCCGGATATTCCGACCCGTTGTCGACGCCGACTTCGATATCGATGAGTGTGTTGGTCATGGCATTGAGACGCAGGATCAGCTCGCGGTGCGCGTCCGGATCGGCTGCCAGGTTCACGAGTTCGTTCGGATCGGCTTGCGTGTCGTAGAGCTCTAGGTCGTTGTGCGCCGTTAGCGTTTGCCAGTCACCGGGCTTGTGGTGTTCGGCGGGCGCAAAGTAGCGAGCGAACTTGTAGCGGCCATCATGTACACCGCGGTGCAGTCGGCGCTTCTTCAGATCGAAGCGCTGCCCTCTTTCCTCCGGGGCCTGCCGGTTACCATCGTCTTCCCGCCGGTGCGGTTCCCAGTAATAGCCGACAGCGTAGTTGTACAGCAGGCCTCGCTCGTCACGTGCCGAGCGGTTGCCGCCGTCCTCAAGCGTACGGCTGATATCGACTCCCTTCAACGCGGGGTATCGCGCGGCCGTGGTGGCCGGATCGACCCCGGCAAGTGACAGCATTGTGGGAACCAGATCGACCGCGCTGAACAGGGCCGGCGTGCGGAACCCCTGCTTCACGTCCGGGTGCACGACGACCATGGGAACCCGCACATCTTCCTTGTATATTGTCCCGCCCTTTTGCCGCATGCCATGGGCGCCGGCGCGTTCGCCGTGATCGCTGGTAAAGATGACGATTGTGTTGTCGGCCTGGCCCGATTGCGCCAGTGCCCAGAGCACCGTCGAAATGTGGCGGTCGACGTCGCGAACGCAGTTGAAGTAGTAGTTCCGGAACCGTCGCCAGGACTCGATGTCGTCCTTGGGCAACTCGCCGAAGAAAAGCTTGCCCAGCCGCACGATCGCGCGCTGCGCCTCCGGCTTCGTGCTCAGGTCATCCTTGTAGAAGCTCTCCGGCAGGTCGTACCCCAGGTCTTCGCTGTAGATCGGGTCGGCGGGCGCTTCCAGGAACGGCGCAAGGAAGTTCTTGGCGATGCGTGTTTCAGACTGCCGGCCCGTCGCGTCGTAGAACATGATGTCGTGGGGATTGACGAAATTGACGGCCAGGAACCAGGGCTTGCCGCCGGCGGCATCATTCTGAGCGAAGTTGAACAGCAGGCGCGAGGCGTCTCCGGCCGTGGCGCCGTCGGTCTGGTAGCCGTCCCAGGTCAGACCGATACGCTCCCCGTTGAAATTGTAATCGGAGAACCCGTATTCGTTCAGCGCGTCCGTTGTATTCGGGTACAGCCCAGTCGGTACATCGCTGAAATTCCGCCCGGCATTGACGTTCGACAGATGCCACTTGCCTTTGTAGGCGGTGAAGTAGCCAGCGTCGCGCAGCATGTGACCGATGGTCGGCATCTCCGTCGAGAGCTCCGGCTGCGGCGGTGTATTGGTGTTGACGAAGATTTTGGTGTGTTGTGTATGCTGCCCGGTATAGATGACTGACCGGGAGGGGCTACAGGGCGTTGTCGTCACGTGATAGTTCGAATAGGCTACGCCGCGCTCAAGCAGTTGTTGGCGCGCGGGCAGGTCAAGTCCGGCCGGTAGATCCTCGAAGGACTGCTCCTGGTCCGTGACGATCAACAGGATATTCGGCCGACCGACCGCGGCCGATGGTTTCGCGTTCACGCTGATGGCTCCTTCAAGAGTGCTGACGGCGAGCGATGACAGGGCACCGCCGCTGGTGCGGAGAAAATCCCGACGGTTTAATCCCATTCATGCCCCCCCTTGTTACGCGAGCGGCCGTTCCGCCACCGCGCCTGCCGGCTTCTCGCCGATGTCGTCTCGTTATCTCGATACTAGTGTTGGGATGGGGGTATCGGTCCAATGGGAAAATATCATTGTCTATAACTTATCGTTATAGTGATGTATCAAGACAGGAACCTCTGGCTGTTTTATTGGGAATTTGGGACGATAAGACAGGTGGAGAAACCTGACAGGCTATAATATATCGGCACAAAGCGCGGACCCTGGGGCAATGAACTTTCGAACGCTTGGCTATTTCGTGGCGGTTGCGGAACTCGGCAACATGTCGCGCGCATCGGAGCAACTGAACGTGTCGCAACCCGCTGTCTCCAAGGCGATTTCGAGCCTGGAGCACGAGGTCGGGTATCCGTTGTTCCTAAGGCAGTCGGGGCGGCTCTCCCTGACCGATTATGGCGAGCAGTTCCTGCAGCACGCACGGGCCATGTTAGCGGAGCTGCGCAACAGCCAAGCCAATCTTGACGGGCTGCGAGAAGGACGTTCCGGTCTCTTGCGGATCGGCGCTGTGCCCGTCGTCGTCCCCGAATTGGTTTCGCGTGCCCTTGCCCGAGTTTTCGCGCTTCTCCCGGGTGTGAGACTTTCAATCCGCACGGACAGTCAGATTCCGACCGCGCTGGGCGATGGCACGCTGGACCTTATTATTAGCCACTATGCCGAAGATCAGCCACCCGATTGGGCAGAGCAGGACTATCTGTTCACACCCCAACTTCGTGTCGTGGCATCAAAGGCACATCCACTTGCCCGGCGCGAGGGCCTCACGCTGGAAGAACTTGCCGAAGAGAACTGGATCATGCCACCACAGGACATGCGGCCCTTCCAGGTGTTCGCTGAGGAGTTCAAAGCTCATAACCTATCGGTTCCAGCGAACCACATACAGATACACTCTCGGGCGCTGACCTATTCGCTGCTCGCGGAGGGCCGATTTCTCTGCATGATGCCGGTTCACCCCGTGTGCTCGGGACCGCATTGGGATCAATTGACCGCGTTGTCCGTTCCGATGCGCGCGCGCCCCTGGTCCATCGGCGTCATTACGCGCAGGCGCGCCGTTCTGCCCACCGTTGCCCGGGTCTTTAAAGAAGCGCTGCATCAGGTGGTCAAGGAAAGCGAAACAACCAATCCGCGCTCGGGTTTACCTTAGCCATAACCTGAACGTCGCAGGTTCAAATCGCCTTGTGCCCGCCTCGTCGGGGAGCGAAGATGCATGAGTCTTCGGCTTCCACGATGCTGCCGTTGGTTGCGACTAGAGCGGTATGAGATGAGATTGAACCATTCTGCCGAACGCCGCTCCACTTCTAGCAGGCTGCTCGTTAAGTTAGTTCCAATACGGTAATTGCCATGATCAGGTCTTCGAGGCCGGTCCCTGCCTGAAGAAACGCTGTCCGCTCGCCATAGCTTGCCCGCTCTGGGTGTTCGCCACGCGCGACCTGAAATAGGTTGGCCGGCAGCTGCTTCAAGCAGGTTTCCATGTCTGCATTTTCATCCGGAAGACGGTCAGCTGCGGCCCGTACATTGGCCCAGCTGTCGAGCTCCGTTCGCTGCTCAGCAGCGAATGGGTTTTCCAGAGACAGATGCGCGCCAGACGGAAGCCACGCGCTCTTCAAATCGAGGGGCAAGAACTTGTCTACTTGGCAGATAATGTGCGCGCCCCTCATGGCGGCTTCCAGGTCATTGGTGGCCGCGACGCGGCGCTCTTCTTTGTCCAGGGTGGACGCAACTTTCGCCGCCTTGCTTTGGTCTGGATCCCAGATCAGCACGTTGGCAATAGGCCGGACGGCTGACAGGGTCTGAAGGATAGGGCGTAGATCGGATGAAATGCCCAATAGCAGAAGGCGTTCGCAATCCGGCCGGGCGAAGTAGCTCGCGGCCAGTCCCATGGTTGCCGCGCGCGCCCAGCTAAACAGGGCCGGACCGTCGATCATGGCCAATGCGTCGCCGTTTCGACCGGACAGAAGGACGTAAAGCCCCATCTCAGCCGATTTGCCGTTCTCCAAATTGCCGGGAAAAGTTGAATTAATCCGCACGCCAATAAACCGGCCTTCTGTCCAGGCGATCGAATTGGTGACGCTATTTTGCTGGCCACCGGGAGCCGGAACAGAAACGTGATCTCTAGAGACGCGTACATCATCCGACCGGAAAGCAGTCCGTAACCGTTCAACAAGGTTCGCAGAATGAAGTGCCCGATTGATATCGGCAGCAGGAATGACGCGCATCCGGCCAGATTAAAGGGTTTTTAGGCTGGCGTCACTTTTGGGGAAGGGACTGGGGGCTGGCGAGAGTGGAACCGGCTTGCGCGGGGACCGCAGGCAGCCCGGATTTTGTTTCGGCAGGTGGAGACTGTTCCACCTGCTTACGCAGTTCTTTTTCCTGCTTCTTGGTTTCGCGCAGTGTGCGCCGGACACGGCCTTGGCCCATCCAGGTGACGGTGCCACCAATAAGCATGCCCAAAAAGACGGAACCAAAGATAATCGCGAATAAGGGAAGGCTAAGGGCGAGTGCCGGATCGCTTTGCGAAAACGGATCCATACTTAAATTGACCCATTGCCTGTTGGACACGGCGAAGACAATTCCCAACAGGCTTGCAGCAATCACAAAGAGCAGGTTGAGTATTTTCATTAAGCCCTCAATTGATCCGTGCGACGCGCGATCAGGTTTCGGACGGCGGCTCCGAAGAAGGCCTGTTCAACCGTTCCCGCAACTCTTTTCCCGTTTTGAAGAACGGAACGCTTTTTTCTTCCACTTCCACCGGCGCGCCAGTCCTTGGGTTTCGCCCAATTCTAGCTGGCCTGGACTTCACTGAAAAAGCGCCAAAGCCGCGCAGTTCTACCCGGTCGCCCCGGGCTAGAGCCGCCGTGATTTCATTCAATATGGTGCTGACGATGCGTTCAACATCACGCTGGTAAAGATGCGGGTTGGCTTCCGCGAGGCGGGCCACCAATTCAGACTTAATCATTTAGCTTTGGCGTGTGCAGGTTCTGCCGACAGCAAGTACTGACCCAAGGGACGGCACCGACAAGGCGGCATGGTTACGAATCAAGCAAAAGCGTGCCAAATCGATTTTGGACCGTCAAGGGTAAGTTCTTTATATGTAAGGGTTTTTTCCGGCTGAGGTTCTGCTAGTGGCGCGCTTTGGCGGGGCCGGAGGGGGATGAGCGACCGGCCACCGATGAAGGTGACCGGCCTACTGAACTGGTTATTCGCTTTTCTCTTCGCTGTCCGCTTCGTCGCCATTGCTGGAATCGGCCCCAGCCTTCGACAGCGCCGCTCCCAGAATGTCGCCCAAGGACGCACCGGAATCCGACGATCCATATTGTGCCACGGCTTCTTTCTCATCGGCGATTTCGCGCGCCTTAATAGAAAGAGATACCTTGCGGCTGGATTTGTCGATGGCCGTCACGCGAGCGTCGACCTTGTCGCCGATGGCGAAGCGGTCAGGCCGCTGTTCCGACCGGTCGCGAGATAAGTCACTGCGGCGGATATAGGCTTTGATGTCTTCGCCGACAGTTACCTCAATGCCGTTCTCCTCAATGCTGGAGACCGTACATGTGACAACAGCGCCTTTGCGCAGATCGGCAACGCTTTGGAACGGATCGCCGTCAAGCTGCTTGATGCCAAGGCTGATGCGTTCCTTTTCCGGGTCTACATCCAGCACCACGGCTTTGACCATGTCACCTTTCTTGAACTCGGCAATGGCTTCTTCGCCACTCTTGTTCCAGTCCAGGTCGGACATATGGATCATGCCGTCCACATCGCCTTCCAGCCCGACAAACAGCCCAAATTCGGTGATGTTTTTGACTTCGCCTTCGATCTGAGAGCCGATCGTGTAGCGTTCGGCAAATTCGGTCCATGGGTTTTCCAGGCACTGCTTGAGGCCCAGCGAGATACGGCGCTTGCCGGAATCCACTTCCAGAACCATGACTTCCACTTCCTGGCTGGTGGAAACGATCTTGCCCGGATGGACGTTTTTCTTCACCCAGCTCATTTCGGAAACGTGCACAAGGCCTTCCACACCGGCTTCCAGCTCCACAAACGCACCGTAATCGGTGATGTTGGTGACCCGGCCGGTAAATTTCGTCCCCACTGGGTATTTGGCTTCCACGCCTTCCCACGGGTCGGTTTCCAGCTGCTTCATGCCCAGGCTGACACGCTGGGTTTCTGGGTTCACTTTGATCAGCTGGACATTCACCGACTGGCCGATGGACAGCACTTCGCTTGGGTGGTTGACCCGGCGCCAGGCGATGTCCGTCACGTGGAGCAGGCCATCGACGCCGCCCAAATCCACAAACGCACCGTAGTCGGTGATGTTCTTGACCACGCCCTCGATGACCTGGCCTTCCTTCAGGTTGGCCACCAGTTCGTTGCGCTGTTCCGCCCGGGTTTCTTCCAATACGGCCCGGCGGGACACAACGATATTGCCGCGCCGTTTGTCCATTTTCAGGATCTGGAAAGGCTGCGGAATGTTCATGATCGGTCCGATGTCACGCACAGGGCGGACATCTACCTGACTGCCTGGCAAAAAGGCGATCGCCCCGTCGAGATCCACGGTGAAGCCGCCTTTAACGCGGCCAGAGATCATGCCTTCGACGCGTTCATTGGCTTCGAAAGATTTGGCAAGGCGTGCCCAGCCTTCTTCGCGGCGGGCTTTTTCGCGGCTCAGAATGGCCTCGCCCAGGGCGTTTTCGATGCGCTCCAGGAATACTTCGACTTCGTCGCCGACCGTCAAATCGCCGGATTGACCGGCGGCGGAAAACTCGCGCAATGAGATCCGGCCCTCTGTCTTGAGGCCGACATCGACAACGGCAAAATCATTCTCAATGGCAATGACTTTGCCTTTGACAACGGAACCTTCTTCGGCGGATTGATCGGAAAAGCTCTCTTCGAGCATTGCCGCGAAATCTTCGCGGCTTGGGGTTGGCGCTGATGCAGCGGCTTCGGACATGTGGTCTCCTAAAGTTAACAAATGTTTATATTCGGGCCGGCCGGTTGGTTCCGACGGTCTTCTTGCCTGCCTGCACCGCTTCCAGCGAATGCTGGCGACAAGCTTTTTTGTTGGGCCGAAATCCCCAAAATCGGCGGAAAAACGGCAAAAATGTTCGCAAAAGCCGTGCGCAAACAGCTCTCATAAAGCCCGGGGCCCAAATTCTTGGGCACTCAGTACAATGGGAAAGCTGAAAACGAGACAAACAAAATGGGGCGCGCCCAATGGATTACCCCAGGGACCGCACCCGTCACAAAGTCTCGTCAATAATCGCGCGAACCGCAGCGAACGCGGCTTCTATACTCAATTTGGTGGTATCTAGCAAGTGCGCGCGGGCATCTTGGCGCAAGGGGGAGATATCTCTTTCCTCGTCCCGCCGGTCCCGGGCGATTAAATCTTGCTTGACCTCCTCGCGGGTGACCGGCAGGCCCTTCTCGGCCAGTTCCTTGAAACGGCGGTCCGTGCGGGCATCTACCGTGGCGGTGACGAAGAATTTGACCGGTGCGTCCGGGCAAACGATCGTACCAATATCGCGTCCATCGAGGACCGCTCCGCGCTTGCCGCCAGGGGGTGTCGACGCGAAATTGCGCTGATAATCGAGAATGGCGGATCTTACATCTTGCATGGCCGCCACCACCGACGCCGCTTTTCCAACCCGGTCGGTGCGGAGTTCTTGGGACTGTAATATCGCCGGATCCAGCTCATGAGCCGCAGTGACGGCGGCCTCTTGGTCTGCCGGGTCTTGTTCATTCTTCAGCACTTGAAAGGCGACCGCGCGATAAAGGGCGCCCGTATCCAAATGTGCCAGTTCGTAGTGCTCCGCAATTCGGCGCGCCAGTGTCCCTTTGCCACTGGCTGCGGGGCCGTCAATCGCGATGATGATCGAATTGTTCATGATGCTCTGGCATTCAGGGGGACGAAGGACGCCCCTAGCTGCTCCATTAGTGGCAAAAATTCCGGGAAGCTGGTGGAAATCATGGTGATGTCATCCACTTCCACGGGATTCTTAGTCGCCAACCCGAACACCAAAAACGACATGGCGATGCGGTGGTCAAGGAATGTTTGAACGCGCGCGCCACCAGGTCGCAGAGCTGATACCGGCTGCCCCTTGATGATGAGGCCATCGTCAAGCTCTTGCAGGTCCACACCGCAAGCGGAAAGGCCTTGCGCCATGGCTGCGAGGCGGTCGCTTTCTTTCACCCGCAACTCTTCCAATCCGCGCATCACCGTGGTGCCTTCTGCGGTGGCCGCCAAAACCGACAGGATCGGATATTCATCGATCATGGACGGGGCCCATTCCGGTGGGACCTCAATGCCCTGCAGCGAACTAGCCTCCACCAACAGATCGGCAACGGGTTCGCCATTTTGATCCCGTTTGTTTTCGATCCGGATATTGGCACCCATTTCTTGCAAGGCGCGCAGAAAACCGTCCCGCAAGGGGTTTATGCCCACATTCTCGATTGTAATTTTGGATCCCGGGGTCACCAGCGCCGCGGCGATCGGAAAGGCTGCCGACGAGATATCACCGGGCACAATCACTTTCGCGGGCGTGAGGTCCACAGGACCGGTGACGGATATGGCAAGGCCGAAGCTCGCCTCTTCAACGGCGACATCCACACCGAAGTGACGCAGCATGCGCTCCGTATGGTCACGGGTCGGCTGCTTTTCGATGACCGTCGTTGTGCCTGGCGTGTTGAGGGCGGCCAGCAAGATGGCTGATTTAACCTGAGCGGATGCTACAGGCATCTCGTATTCGATCGGCATCGGCTCGGCGGCGCCTTCGACGGTAATCGGAAGACGGTCGCCATCGCGGCAGGTGAAGCTTGCACCCATTTGGCCAAGGGGCATCAATACCCGTTGCATCGGCCGACGGCTAAGGGAATCGTCACCGGTAAGGGTGGCAGTGAGGCGCTGTGGGGCAAATGCCCCCATGATAAGGCGGGCAGCCGTTCCGGAGTTGCCGAGATCCACAACGCCCTTGGGGCTGGTCAGCCCCCCAGTGCCGACCCCGTGAACATGCCAAGTACCATTTCTATCTCGGTCTATTTGGGCGCCGCAGGCCCGCATCGCGCCGATGGTGCACAAAACATCTTCCGCCTCCAGCAAACCGTCTACGCTGGTTTCGCCGACAGCCAACGCACCGAACAAGATGGAGCGATGGGAGATCGACTTGTCACCGGGTACCCGAATGGTGCCGGTGAGAGGGCGTGCTAAGGCGCTGCTGCGGACAGGTTTGCTCAAATCAGGTTTCCGTGCCTTGGCATTGCCAAGACGAATTTGTGGCTGCCATGGAGTGGGCCGTTTCTGTGATGATGTAAGTCATCGTCTAGCTTAGCTGGCCTGTTGGTGCAAACGGACTCTAAAACAATATTCCCGTCACGAAAGTTTTGACACTCGCGCATCAGCATGGCAGTAGGGACGGATTTCGACGAGACCATACAAGGATTGACATCTGTGGGAAGCACCTCTTTGGGAGTGAAGCGGATTTGTCCGAATTGTTCGGCCAAATTCTACGATCTTGAGAAGCGGCCGATCACGTGTCCGAAATGTGAACACACTTTTGATCCGGAAGCCCTCTTTAAGCCGCGGACTCGAGGCAAGCCAGAACCGGAACAGGAAGCGCCGAAGCCCGCCGAGAATAAGGCGCCCGAGGAAGAGGAGGAGCTTGAGGACGAGCTCGAGGAAGAGGAAGACGAGCTGGACGGTGAGGAAATCGATCTGGAAGCCGATCCGGATGCAAGCGACATGGACGACGAAGAAGACGATGTCGAGGATTCCGACGACGAGCCCAAGAAGAAAAAGCGCAAGAAGAAAAGGGCAGAGCCGACGGCTGAAGATGAAGACGATATCATTGACATTGATGGTCCGGAGGATGCGGATATCGATGACGAGGATGATGATTTCATCGCCGATGACGATGACGAGGACGACGATATGTCGGATCTGATCGACCCGAACATTGGCTCCGACGATACATAAGGGAATGCAAATTCCGTCTTAGACCCTATTGATCCGGGCGCCGTCTCGGCATAGGGTCTGCCGCTTCTGGCGACCCAAAGGCCGGATGGCACGATAAGGGGCTATAGCTCAGTTGGGAGAGCGCTTGAATGGCATTCAAGAGGTCGGCGGTTCGATTCCGCCTAGCTCCACCATCCGAAAGTGGTTTGGCGAAGCCAAATCAAAAGGTCCGGTGGACCTTTTGAAACTTGAGGATGCCCCGAGCGTCTGCGAGGGGCTAAGAGGCGGAAGTCCTAGGCTCAAAACGCTTCGTAGGTCTCCACCAACGTTTCCGTACAGCCACCCGGTGTCTATTCCATCGTCTTATTGAGGGCGCCTACATCCAGCATTGGGGCGGCGTCCAGCTCGTCGGCATCCACCATGGCGGCGATGCGTTCCAAGGCGGCAATCAGAAACGCCTTCTCCCATTCTTCCAGATCCGCAAAACGCTTCGAGAAACGTTCTTGGATAATCGATGGCGCGTCAAACAAGGCGGCGCGGCCAGCGTCTGTGATGTCGACGAACCGCCGCCTTTTGTCGATGGTATCGCGGCGCGTCTCTACAAGGCCTTTGGCTGAGAGTTTGTCGATCATGGCCGTGACCGTCCCCTGACTCAGGGAAATTTCGCGAGACAAGAAACTCGGTGCTGATGAGCCTGTCTTGGCGAGCACTTGCAAAAGCACGAGCTGGGAGGGGGTGAGCCCCGTTTTTTTCGCGAGCGCGCGCGAACTGAGCTCGGTCGCACGAAGGATGCGCCTTAGCGCCACAAGGGCTTCTTCCGAACGGTCCATCATCGGTTCATCATGATCTAGTCGATGCGATTTTGCGGCGTCCATGGTACTCGCCTTATGCCAATTGCCGCAATTCGTCTCTTAGCCCCCGGTGAAGGCTAAAGCAACACGCCAAAAGGACGACAGCAAAGGGCAATCCAGCCGTTATGACGCCGGATTGGAGTGTCGAGAGCGCGGTCGTGCCCCCGCCGATAAGCAGTACTGCGGCCACCAACCCTTCCATAGACGCCCAAAAGACTCGCTGTTGTATGGGCGCGTCGAGTTTGCCGCCTGACGTAAGACTATCGACCACCAAGGAGCCCGAATCCGACGATGTCACAAAGAAAACAATCAGCAGGATGATGGAGACAAAACAGGAAACCTCAGCCAACGGAAGATTGCCCAAGACTTGAAATAGGACCAGCGATACATCGCTAATGCCGTTGCTCACTTCTGCGGCACCGTTTTGGAATTGTTGGATCGCAATTGTGCCGAAAGACGAGAACCAAACGATCTCGACAAAAACGGGCACAATAAGCACGGCGCTCAAAAACTCCCGAATGGTGCGGCCCTTTGAAACACGGGCAATGAACATGCCGACGAATGGCGACCAGGAAATCCACCAGGCCCAATAGAAGATCGTCCAGTCATGAAACCAGCCCGTATCTTCACGTCCAATCCAATTGGTCAGCCGGGGAATGTCTGCGACATATTTGAAGGTGTTGTCGAAAAAGCTGTAGAAGATGAGTCCCGTCGGTCCGGCCACAATGACAAACAGCAATAGACCGAGGGCCAGGCAGATATTGAGGTTGCTAAGCACTTTGACGCCGCCATGCAGCCCCCGGATGACTGAAAAAATGGCAAATCCTGTGATGGCCGCGATGAGCATTATTTCGCCGGTCAAGCTGGGTTCGAACCCGAACAAGTAACTCAATCCGCTCAAGGCTTGTTTGGCACCAAGACCAAGTGATGTGGCGAGGCCGAACAATGTGGCGAGCACTGCTGCAAGGTCGATCAAATCTCCACGCCATCCCCAAACCTTCTCGCCGAATATTGGATAGAAGGTGGACCGTATGGTCAGTGGCAGGCCCTTGTTGAAGGCAAAGAAGCCGAGGGCTAATCCAATGACCGCATAGATCGCCCAGGGGATGAAACCCCAATGAAAAATCGTTGCGGAAAAGGCCAGGCGTTCTGCCTCATCCGTGAGCGGATCAACACCTAAGGGTGTGCCGGACCAGCCCGTGTAGTAGGCAAGGGGCTCTGCCGTGCCGTAGAACATCATGCCAATCCCGACGCCGGCTGCAAATAACATGCTGAACCAGGAAAGCGTGCTGAATTCTGGCGTGGCCGAGGCGCCGCCTAGTCGTATCTTGCCGAAAGATGAGGCGCCGATGTAAACGCAAAACAAAAAGCTGATGTTTGTGACGATCACAAAAAACCAGTCTAGTGTCTCCAGCGTCCAAGAGCGCGCTCCATTCAGCACATCACCAGCAGCTTCCGGAAACGAAAGGGTAAAGAGACAAAAGGTCAGCACCAAGAGTGCACTGATGGGAAAAACGGGAATGTGAAGATCCATCCCCATAAACTCTTTATTGTTTTGCCCCGTCACGTAGTCGGAAACATTACCTGCTCCCCCGGCCGCATCTGACTGCTTGCGGGGAGCGGCTGCCGGCTTGTTTGAAATTGTCATTGGGCCTTGTACTCCGTAAGGGCGGGCCCCAGCGCTTCTTTCAGAGGGGCTAAAAACTTCTCGAAGGGGCGCCACTGATCGACGCCGGATTTGTTGAGCGGTTGACGGACCTGTTCGGAACTGGCTGTGCGGACCGATCTGTCAGTGCGGTGGAACTCAAGGCAGGCTTCCTCAAAGGGAAGGCCGCAATGGCCCAGCAAGCGCCGGACCTGTGCCTCAAAATCATCAAGCACATCTTCGTGCTGTACACGGAGAACTTTGCCGGGAAGGACGGCGTCCCAATGACGCATGAGCTCTACGTAATCCCGATAATACTGGCCGATTTCCCGAAGCCCGTAGGTAAATTCCTGGCCTTCCGCGAAGAGCTGCTTGAATCCGCTAAAGCAGCAATCCAGGGGGTCGCGGCGGGCATCGATGATTTTCGCATTCGGCAATATCAGCGCGATGAGGCCAATGTGCCGGAAATTGTTTGGCATTTTGTCTACGAAGAACGGGGCACCTTGGCGGTGAATGCGCGTATCCTCGATATAGGTTTCACCCATCTGGGCAAATTTCTCAGGCGGCAACTCCTTCAGATTTGCGGGGTATGCGGATTGACCCGCCATGCGTTGGCGCCCGCGTAAGCTTTGAGTAAGGGACAAGATGTTTGGCAGTTCCAGCGTGCCATCCACCTGACTGTGCGATGCCAAGATTTGCTCAAGCAAGGTGGAACCCGCGCGGGGCAACCCGACGATAAAAATTGGGTCCGCTGACGGGCAACCCGCGCCAGTTTTTTGCTGAAACAGGACGGCTGTACAGTGCTCCATTTGGGCGTGGAGCTCGTCGGTCATCTTATCTGCATCGTAACGGCTATTGAGTTGCTTAAGGGCGTTGCCTTTTTCGTAGCACTCAAAAGCTTCTTCAAAAGAGCCCTTGTCTTCCAGTGCTTTCGCAAGGGAAAAGTAGATGTGGAACCGGTCCTGATAAGCAAGAGAATCCTCACTTATCCGTGCTTTCATTTCTGCGATCTCATCATCCGTAAACTGATAGGTTTTCAGATTGGCCAGGCCATAAAAGGCATCTCCATGGCCAGGCCGTACGCTGTAGGCTTTTCGGTAGGAGGTGATCGCCTCTGGCGTTTGGCCATACGTCTTAAGGGCGTGTCCCCGGGACACCAATGTGGCCGGGTCGTCCGGGATTTGTTCGAGTACTTCATCGAATAAGGACAGGGCCCGCTCATAGTCCCCGGTCTGCAGCGCTTCGATGGCAAGATGGGATTTGAACAGCGGATTGTCCGGTTGCCGGGCGAGCAGGCTTTCGGCTTGCTCCAGCGCTTTTTGGAATTTCTGACGTTTGCGGAGGACTTGAATATAATCCAAATGCACTTGGATGTTATCCGGCGCAAATTCGCAAGCGCTTTCCAAGAGAAAGTCGGCATCATCCAGCAGGTTTAGGCGGACACCAATGTCTGCGAGCAATCTCATCGCTTCCACATGATGCGGATTCCGAACCAAGAATTGCCGGCAGAGGTTTTCGGCCTTCAGCAATTTGCCTTCATGTATGAAATTCGTGACGGCCAGAAGTTCGCGCGGGAGCTGAGACAGGCGCTGCGCTTGATTTGTACATTGTTGAGCGGCATCAGCTTGGCCTGCCGCCTGGAGGATATCTGCCTGCGCCCGCCAGCTTGCTTCGAGCGCCGGATTTGCCCTGCTTGCGCGCTGAAAGGCCGATAGGGCCGCCTCCGTTTGGCCAAGTTCTTTGTAATTGTATCCCTCTTCCTGGAGGGCGCGGCCGAAATCGGGCGCAATCTGCTTCAATCGGCTTATGGTTGCCAGCGCGTCGTCATGGTGCCGCTGATACCGCTTGCAGACAGCAAGCATGTAGAGAGCATCTAGATCGTCCGGAGCTGTCTTGAGTATCGCCTCAAGTTTTATCTGCGCCCTATCGAACTGCCCTGACGTGATGTCAGCCTGGGCATGTTTCAGTTCTTCTGACAGCTTGTCTGGTTGAATGGCCATGGGATGGACATCATCGATTTCGTTTGCTCGTCATGCCGTGTTCGACAAAAGGGACACTAAAGTGTTTCACAACACTGTGTCCAACCGCCCGGAACACGTTACTGGAAATCGACCGACACACGCATGCCAACAGTACGTGGGCGAACAATGGTCTGCCTAAAACGGTCATAGCCGAAGAAGTTGTTCAGCACCGCTCTCTCGTTGGACAAGTTTTCGGCGATAATGTCGAAGCTCCAATTGTCTCTTGAAATGCCGGTGGAGAAATTTACGAGCACGTAAGAGTCTTGTTCCGCGCGGTTGATTTCCACGATGTCGCTGAATGACGATCCCGAATAGGTCAGCTGGGGCATCACATAGGCCGTGTAATCGGTTCCGACTGGCCATTCATACCGGGCGCGAATATTGCCTTGGAATGTGGGGGAATAGGCCAAGTCGCTGCCCACCGGCGCGATGGCCGTGGTCTGTGTATTGATTTCGCGTATCTCTGTATCCAGAACCGAGAAGGCGCCAACCACGGTCAGGCCCGGTACTTCCTCCGGCGCCCAGATAATGTCGCCCTCGACGCCCATCACACGCGCATCGGCTGCGTTATCAGAGAAGAAGAGATTGACGATGTTCGGATCGAAGATCGTCGTTTGCAGATCTTCTATGTCCATAAGGAATGCGGCACCGTTAAATTGCACGGTGTTGTTGAACAGATTGGTTTTCCAGCCGATCTCCCAGTTGGTGAGATCGTCCGTGCCCACAACGCCGGGCACAATGCCGCCGGCCCCCGCCGGGCGGTTCAGCAATGGCGGGCGGAACCCTTCGGAATAGGTGAAGTAGAACAGAAGATTGTCGTTCGGTGTCCAGGTGAGGTTGCCTTTGAAGATAAAGCCATCCGCTTTGGCTTCATCAGGCAGGTTTACCGTTTGACCATTGATGACGGCGGTGGAGCTGCCGTTGAAAAGCGTTGACAAATTGGCGCCGAAGACTTGCTGATCGACGGCTTGTCCGAAATTGCCGAAGGATGAGTTCGCGCTGCCTTCAAGGTCTACGCGGATGTCGTAATAGCGTACACCGCCCGTCACGGACAGGACATCTTCGATGATCTCGAATGTGCCTTCACCAAAACCGGCAATCTGTTCGTCCGTACGCGTAATATCGTTCCGGAAGATGACGCCTGTTGGAAACGGGCCGGGGTCCGTCACCAAAGATCCCGGCAAGGGAAAGTTCGGCGCAAAGCCGAAGACGCCCGGCGTGAAGCTTTCCGCGAACACCGATCCGGGATAGGTGAAGTCGTTACGTTCTTCAATTTTCTGGTCGCTGTAGAAGGCACCAAATGTGGCCCGCCAGCGGTTCTCTGCAGGCGTATTAAAACGCAATTCCTGGGTCAAAACCGTCGTGTTGGTCAGAGAGTCCACAAAGAGGTTGGGGGCCTGACAGGTTCCGGCGGGGTTGCCACCGCCGGGGTAGGTCACGGATGCATCACAGATGTAGTAGGGAAGATATTGTCCGACGAAGAGATAGTCGGAGTAGTCGACGACTTGTTCTGTCTCGCGGTCAAGATAAGCGCCTGTATAAAGAACTTCCAGGGCAGCCAGCCTGCCTTCCACGGTCCAGGACGTGCTGCCATACCGGTCATCCAATTCGTCTCGTGAGAAACGCTGGATCGACAGATCGTCAGAGTCGTCAAGTTCCGGGTCAATGAAGAAGACGCCTTCCGACTCGATGCGTTGACGTGCGTGCGTAACGGTCAGACGCCAATCTTGGTTGAACTCGTAAAGCCCACCGATCCGGAAGCCGAGATAGTCCGTGTCGTTAAAATTGTCTTCCATAAGCTCCAGATTGTCGGCTTGGATAAAGTTGACGCCCGATAAATCCGCACCGGCTTGGAAACCGGCTTGAGACGCGGAAACAGGAACGCCGTTTCTGCGAATGGTTCCCGCGGGGCGAAAACGGCCGGATTCGGAGACATCTCGCATTCCCCGCACATTGTCGATGTAACCGCCTTGCTGGTCCGAATAGACGACCGCGCGCAGGGCCAGTTTGTCCGTCACCGGAAAATTGACCATCCCTTCGACTTTATTGCTCATTTCACCGTCTTGGGTAAACGAGACGCCGCCGGATAGGTTGGCGTAAAACCCATCCAGGTCAGGTTTGTTCGTAATGAGACGAATGGTGCCTGCTTGCGAGCTTGAGCCAAACAGTGTGCCTTGGGGGCCGGACAACACTTCAACCCGTTCCAAATCCACTGCATAAACGTCTAAGTTTCGGCCAACCTGGGTGACAGGTTGTTCGTCGAGATAGAGTGCGACGTTGGGGGCTAGTCCGGCTACACCGGCAACGGTAAGGGTCGGCGTCGTTGAGGCTACGCCACGAATGTAGATGGTGGACTGTCCGGGGCCGCTGCCGCCCGCGGTCACGCCGGGCAGCTGCACGAGATAGTCCGTGAAGTTATCTACGTCCAGTTCGTCCAGTGTTTCGCCGTTAAGCGCGTTGACGGCGATCGGGATATCCTGAGTGCTTTCCGCACGCTTGGTTGCGGTGACGACGATTTCATCAAGCTGAGCGTGAGCAGGCCCTGCGGTGCCAATTGCCGTCGTTAGCGCTATGGTTGATGCGCCCGCCAGTAGTCGATTGAGTCTGGTGCTCATGATTTTGCCCCCGCCATCATTCTTGTTTCTTGGGGCCTAATTCGCGCGCCCCATTTCTTGTTTTCGACCGAATTGGTGCCTGAGCGACCAGCGTGTCTTCGCGCTGAAACAGAATTTTTGCCCGCCCAGAGATCGGTCTCTACCCCGAGTTTGAGGGTTAAGTACTGTATTGTTTCGAAAATAGAAAGAAGATAATTCGAAAAGCGAATTATCGTCGGGCGCTCGGTCTCAAAAAGGCTAGAAAACAAGCAAAAACCGTCAGATTGTTATTTCAAAGAAGTTTGCAATTTAAAATAGTTTCGAGGGCCAGTTTCTGGATTCAAATTTTGTCGGAACTCACCCCGACAGGGGGTTAGGGCAAAGGTGTTTGCCGCTTAGGTGCTTGCCAGCATGACCCGTTGCTGCAGCCATAGAATGGATGGGTAGGCGCCAAGCCAAGCCCAGACAAAGCGGTTTAGTCCGAACAGATAGAAATTGGCTATATGAAAAAGTGCGGCCAGCGTGAGGGCGGCGATCAACATCGGTTGGCTAAGCAGAGCGAGGGGAAACAGTAGCTCGAACAGCATCACGGCCCAAGACATGACCAGCAGCAATCGTGGCCAGTCCGACCATTTGCGTGTGGCCTCGCTCACGGGATAGGCGGAGAAGAGAAAGACGTCTCTCAGCGCCTGGCCGTCGCGCCATTCTGCATTGACGATTTTTACCCAGCCCGACATCACATAAGACAGCACAAGCTGCAGGGCCAGATAGCCAAGGGCCACTTCGCGCCAATAAGGATTGGGCAGCCAGTGGGCAAGACAGAGGCAGATCAGAATAAGAAGGGTCATGCGATCGCTGCCGCCATTATAGGGGCCATTGAAGCGATAGAGGAGGTATAGACCCAATCCCAACAGCACCAAGCTTGCCAGATGAACACCAATTCCCGCGATGAGCAGCAAGCACGCGGCGCCGCGAAACAAATAGCATAACCGTTCATTCTGTGTAGAAACTAAGTGCTCTGCGCTTTGCTGCAGAAGCGCAATTCCAAGAAGAATCTCTGTGAAGCGGAGGGCGAGCTCAAATGTCATGGGGCCCTGTCGCTTTGAATGCGCTGCGGCGGAGAGCGATAGACTTCTTCCTCAACAACTTCTCGACCGGTGCGTTCCTTCAGAATAAGCCGAAACAGAAAGACCTCTGCTGCATCATATGAGTTTGGCGAGTGTTGAATTTCCGCGCGTATATGCGCAAGGATTTGGTCATGGGCCGTCGGCGCGTCATCGGCAAGAAAACGTTCCGCACAAGACATGACGAAAAGCTGCTCATTCCAAGCCGGGTTCCAGAACAATCGCCGCACCATCCCCAATGGGGCGATGCGGTCCGGGCGCGGACGAAATTCTTGCCAGTTTTGAGGTGCTTCCGTCGCCGATGCCAGCGTGGTGTATTCCACACGAGGAGAGGGGCCAACCATGGCAAAGAAACGCCATGACGGTACCAAAACCGGGATCAGTAAGGAGAGGGCTCGAATCATGAGCCCATGGTGGTTAGATTTGATTAACCATGACCTAAGAAGCCCAGGGGCTTATGGGAAGGTGATGCCTTCATTGGGCCAAGCGATCCGCACTTCTTCGGACAGCAAGCCGGTGCACTGTGCCTGATCCACTTTGGATGCTGCGTTCTCCGTCAGGACGCCGCGTCCCCAAGCATCCTCAAATGCCTCCATGGTGGGCCACCAATATTCCTCCACCGCATCGAATAGAGGCGGAGGCGTGCCGTGGGGCGGCACGACAGCGATCGCACGCAAGAAACGGTGAGGAGGCTTCGCCAGGGCCACGAGCGGGCCTTGGTGCTGTTCGTACCAGTCCTCGAAAGATGGAAAGTCGCTGTCCGGAACACGTTTCGCAAAAACCAGGGCTTTGACAGAAGGCTCTGACAAGGATAGCGGCGGATTTTCGCCATGGCTCACGTCACGGGTGACAACGCCGCTCGCGCGCCCTTCCATGAATTTGGGCTCATCCACGTAAGCGCCAGTGAGATATTCATCGCTTTCATTCATGGCCGCTGCTTTACCTGGATCGTCGAACCAGAGTTCTGGAGCACCGTCGCAGGCACGCCGAAAGCCCGGCAGGTCGTCATCGTTGCTATGGTTCTGAACGTAAGCGGTAAAGAACCTGGCGAGCTTTAGCGCTTCTTGGGCATGGGTCGTGCGCCAATGGGTGCGGAAGGCGTCAAGAGAAAGGTCTCGGCGCCGATGCAGAAACCCGAACAGCTTCAAAGAGCCAAGTTCCTTGTGGCGCATACCTGGTCTAGGCCGACAAATACGTGTCCAGTGTCATATGCATGCGGCGTAAGCGAACCTCTTGATAATTGCCAAGGGTTTGGCCAGGCTTCCGGCTGGCTTTAATGCCCCGCGTCTGCATCAGCAGGTTCTGTGTATCTTGATCGTAAATCACCGCAAGCCCCTTATCCATTCCGTCCACGGATGTGAAGGACTCGTCGAAATCAAGACGCACGGGATCGGGCGCATGGGGCGCCTTCTGTCCTTCCGGCAACGGCCGTAGGAACATCAAATCGAAAATCGAACTGTCCACATCGTCATCATTGGGGCGAAAGCGATAGACCATGGGCAGCGAAATGCCCGGGAAAATGAAAAGATTGGGGAAGCAGTGATATTCGATCGAGTCGACCATCTCGCTTGTGCTGTATCCGGACAAATCAACACCCAGGTCCTTGCCGAGGTTTTGCCGCAGATGTTCCGCGTAGACTTCGCGAGCCCGCTGACCCGGTTTGAGTTCCAAGCCCAGCTCACCGCCGCCAAGGGCATTCAGCACATCTTGCTCCGTCATTTCCCGGTCTAGATGTGGACTGGGAAAGCCGATCGTATGTACGAAGCGCGTAATGTTCTCTCCGAACACGTCATATTGGGCATTCGCATCACCGGCCGTTGGCAGGCCCTGCGGATGCGTTGCCAGAACATGATATGCCTCAAGAAACGCTTCTTGAGCCATCTTCCAATTGGCGGGCAAAAGCTTCTCGATGTGAAGGGCGAGGTAGCGGTTTTCCAGTGGCCAGTTTTTGAAGTGATCGGGCAACACTTCTAGGTATTCTTCGAGTGGTGGCGCTTTGTCGTCCAAGTTGATGAAGACAAAACCGCCCCACCGTCCGATCCGAACCTCGTCTAGGCCAAAGCCTTCCTTGTCGACATGGGGGAAGTCCCATTCGCAGGGGATGTTTTTGAGGGAACCGTCGAGGTTCCAACTAAACCCATGGAACGGACAGCGAATTTGTTTTAGACAGCCCCGGCTTGCGGATGGCCTAAGCTGCATCCCGCGGTGTTTACAGGAATTGATGAAGGCTTTGATTTCATCGGGCGCGCTGCGAACGACGACCACGGAATATCTGTTGACGTCATAGACATAGGTATCCCCCACATCCGGGATGTGCTCTTCCCTGCAGGCGAACTGCCATGTCTTCGGCCACATCTTATCGACTTCCTGATCGAAGAAGTCTTTGTTCGTGTAGCGGCTGTAAGCCAAATCATTGTCGCCTAGAAATTCATAGGATTCCGCGGTGATGGCATCCGGCGTGCCGTCTTTGTCGTCGCGGATGATGTCCTTCGTGCTCGGCCCGGGGCAGCGGGCGGCGCCCGGTTGGGTATTTAACGGTGTCTCAATGGTGCTCGACATGTTTGTTCCTCGATAGGCTGGTTTGTATGCCGTTAGCGGTTGCGTAATTCATCTCTGCGGGAGGAAAGATCGTCTTTTCCACGCGCGCCGCGCAGCGAATTCGGCGTTTCCTTGAAGAATTGATCCGTAGCCGGATCGGTTCGGGCCCAATCGTTGACTTCGGCGCGAAACGCAATCTTCCAAACCCCGTCACGTTTTTCGTACCGGTCCACATAGCGGCCGGAAATAAAGAGATCCTTCTCGACGCCCTCATCCACGATTCGGTGAAAGGCCTGAAAATAGATTTCTCCGAAAGCCACATCGCCTTCCACGTCAATTTTCATCTGACCGATCATATGATGATTGGCCAGATGGTCCTGTAGAGCTTGCATCGCGAACTCGGCGAATTGGGCCGGCGGGCCTTGAAAGAAACCGTAGTCGGTTGTGGCGTCGTCATGAAAAACGCTACACACGAGATCTTTTTCCAAACGGTCCAGTCCGCGCATGTAAGTGCAGCACAGGTCATAGATTTCTTGCTTGTCGATGACGGTTTGCATGCGGGCAGCTAGGTCTTCCGCCACGGTCATATCCTCCTCAGCGTCTCAGTGCGCTTTTTCGGCAGCGTTTGCAGGCTGCGTTTTGAGGATATGTTAGCGGACCCATTGGCCAAACGCGACGCGTTTAGGCCTCTCACAACCCCTGTAGGGCGTCAAAGTTGAGCCGTGTCCGGAATAAACCGCACTTGTTGCAATTTGCAGCGGAACGTTATCTTTTTTTCCGGCCAGGAAGACGGAAGCGGCGTTTCTTCATGCCATCAAGATTGGGCGTCGGCTCTAGATCATTGGCGATCGGGCCGCCGCGATAAGCGTGAGCTGCCGCATGGTCGGCCGTTTCGGATTTGCCATTGCCCGGTTCTTCGTCAGACAGCGGGACGGCGCGCAGCTGGCGGTCGTCCCCTTTGCCATCTTTCTTGGTTTTATGCAGCCCGTCTTCAGATGTATCCCCCATAGATGAAGGGGAGGGGGACTGATCGCTGTCATCCGCATGAGACGTGCCGGCGCCCGTCGGAGCCGGCATGGTCAGCAACATTGCATCCGTGCCGTCATGAACGGTTCCGGCATTCAGCGAGAAAAGCTTCTTTACGAAGTCCACATGATGGCGCAGATGAAAGAGATCATCGGTGAAAGACAAAGGTACATTGACCCGGCCAATCTGCGCCTGCAATTCATCTAGCTGTTCCAGCGACTCGCGGCGATCTCCGAACGTGCGGGCCCGGCGCAGCTGATCTTCGATGCGCATTAAATCGGCATACCAGCGGTAAATCTTGCGGCGCACCTGCCAACGATAGGTTGGCGGCGCCACGCGCAACAGCGGTATCAACAGCGTGAGCAATGGAAGAAGAAGGATAAACAGGCGTTCCGACATGGTGGCTGCCCAAAATGGCATCACGCTGTGCAGGAAGGTTGGCCCATTTTCCAAGTAACGCTTGGCGTCTGCGCTGATTGGGAAGTGGACAAATTCCGTGGACGGGAAGGTGCCTGCCCGTTCGAACAGTGTCGCTGACCCGTGAATGCGCCCTGCTGTCGTGAGGAGCAAGTCGCTGATGGCCGGATGCAACGATTCATTCGCAACCAATTGGGCCGCGGGGGCCAATAAAGTTACGTCGTTACGTGGGAGATTTTTGTCCAAGTCCAAAATGCCCTGCGGAAGAGAGACATTCGATAAAAACGGAAAGAGCCGGTGATAAGCTTCACCGCGCTCAAAACTCATCAAATCGATATCCGGGGCCTTGAGCAGAGATTGAATGGCGGGCGACGTTTCAGCAGCGACAAAAATCGCCGCATCAATTTGGCCCGTCAGGAGAGCGTTGGCTGCTTCCTGGCCGCCGATCGACCAAAGCTCTGTGGCGCTGCTGCCGATGCCGTTTTCTCTCAACAGCTTGAGCGCAATGGTCCTTGTGCCGCTGCCATCGGGGCCAATGGCCACACGATAGCTGTCCAATTCAGCTAGTGACTGGGCCGGCGGATCACCGCGCACGAATACCCACATGGGCTCATGATACAAGCTCGCCAGGGCCATCAGCGCCGGTGTTTTTTCTGGATCGCCAATACCACCTTGCACAAAAGCGGCGTCGACGGTGCCATTCTTTGCGGCGAGAAGGTCTAGGTTTTCGACGGATCCGGCGGTTTCCACGAGCTCCACGGAAACACCGGCTTTTTCGAGGGCGGTCTTATACTGCTGGCCAAAAGCTGCGTAAGCCCCGTCAGCTGGCCCGGTCGCGATGCGAACACTGCTCGGCGGGGCCGGGTCCACGTATTGATACGTGACCACAAATGCCACGAACACCAGAATGCTCAGCGGAACATAAATCTTCAGAAAATCACTCATCGCCAGACCAACGTTACACCATCTTCCGAGCTTGAATAGGTCCCAGAAAAAGCAAAAAAATCGTGATCTTGAGATGCAGACGCCTACTGTAATTAAGACAAGTCGACGTTTACCCCCTCCGTCAGGAGTATTTTAGACCGAAATCGGGCGTTTCGTCGATTCAATAAGTCAGGAATCTTTAGGCTAATCGATCCTGATACAAGCCAAGGGTTTTGGCCTCAAAAGCCACTAGAATCGCCTTCAATTCTCCGTCTTGGACGGTCTTTCGGCCACGAACCGTAGAAACGGCGATATCGGCCGCCAGATCTTGGGGAAACATGTAGACACCCGTGGAGATCGCCGGAAAGGCGATTGAGCAGGCCCCAATTTCCTCCGCCAGCTCAAACGACCTTAGATAGCACTGGCGAAGCAGTGTTTCTTCGTTATGGCCGCCGCCGTGCCAAACGGGTCCGACCGTATGAACCACATAGTGTGCCGGCAGGTCATACCCGGCCGTCAATTTGGCGTCGCCGGTATTGCATCCGCCGAGCCGCCGGCATTCTTCAAGTAGGCCGGGGCCGGCGGCGTTATGTATGGCGCCATCCACACCACCCCCACCCAGCAGTGTCGTGTTGGCGGCGTTCACGATTACGTCGCATTGAACGGCGGTGATATCGCCTTGAAGAGCGGTCACGTTCATCATGGGATGGAGCCTAGCGCGCTGCCTTGGGAATGGCGACAGCGCAGAGTTCGGAAGATCTACGGTATGCGAGGGATCTGCAAGACCCGGCGGGGTTTCAAATAGAAGGTGTCGGTCAAGGTCGGGTTGAGGATGTAGAAATCCGCAAATGGTGAATCGTAGACATAGGTCACTTCCGCCATGACGACGCTGCCGCCGGGGGTGAGCAGGCCATTTGGCAACGCCACCGTAGAGCCCACACCGCGCGGAGCCGCCTGAAAACCGTCGCTCCAAAGGACCGTTGCAACGCCATTATTGTCAGCGACACTGGAAACAATGATCTGAATGCCCGCAGCATTGTATGGCTGCATGATGGAGCTGGCCGCCGTAAACACGTCAGCAATATCCGTGTTGTTGATCTGCGTGGCTTGCGCCACGATGTCCGCTGTGGACGAGGCAACGGTCGTGACGCGGCGGTCAACGGTCATGACATCGGAAATCTCGACACCTCCGAAATAGAAGGCAATCATCACAGGCGCCAGAATAGCGAATTCAATGGCCGACAGGCCTTTGATGTCACGCCAAAACGCTACAAGTTTCGCAATCTTTCTCATTGGACCAAATCTCCAAAAGGTTCGTTGCGGAAAACTGCACTGGCGACGATCAAGCGATTTTGACCAGACATGTTGGCCATGCCGCCGCCGATGATCGGCAGCATGACGGGATAAGAATAGAAGACGCGAACAACCACCACGTCGCCTTCCTCACCCGGGTCAAAAACATAGTTGGTTTGGAATTCGCCTTGTGCATTCAGCGGTGGCGGCATTTGCACATTGCCGAATCCATCAAATTTGCGGACATCGAATTCCATACTGGCGCCGCAATCGAGCATGAAGCCTACTTCGTTGCAGATAGAATTGCGGAAATCCTGCTGCGTGAAGTTCGCGGCTTGTGCTTGTCCAGTGCGGATTTCACGGGCGGCCTCCGCCACGCCGTTTTCAAGCGTGGATGTGGCGAAAAACACAAGCATCGTTTCGATAAGCGCAAACAGTAAAGCAAAGAACGGTGTGGCGACCACGGCAAATTCCAGGCTTGCCGTGCCGCGTGTGTCTTTCTTCAGACCGCGTGAAAATAGAAACGAAAATCTTTTTGGGGAATCAGGGCGCGCCGCTTGGTCAACGCCGTCAACAAACTGTTTCATTGTCTGTCTCATCAAGTGTTGTGAGCGAATACGTGGCCAAGCCCAAGGCCGATGCATCGCGTTCAACCAAATCTCCACGCACTCATCCTTTCTCAACAACTCTCAAAATACTCCTTATGCAAACCGTTCCAATTTCTGAAAATTTGAAGGACCCGTTGAAGACAAAAAGAATTTTCGAAAATTTTAAGGTTGGGAGATTGTTAACTTGCTGGGAGGAGACTGCCGCTCGCGGGGGGTGATGTGCCAGGGGCGGCACACTAGAGCGCGATCAGGTTAAGTGGAATCCGGTTAGTCCGATCGCGCGACATACGGTGATGCGTAGGCATGATGATTTTTCCGTGAAAAATGATCATGCCCTAGTGAGTGAGGCAGTGAAGAAGATGCGGCAGTTCTACAGGAGTGCTGTGGCTGATCTCGGGTCATTCTGTGCCGGGATCTTTCGTCAAAAGTACACAACCCCAGCGACGAGTTCTTTGTTTTCCAAATGGCGCCGATGTCAAAGCGCCAATGTTGCGATGATATTTGGCCTGAGCCTCGTGCCCGTTATATTGGCGGCCGGTTCTGCGATCGATGTATCGCGAGCGCTGGTTGTCAGATCGCGGCTGTCGCAAGCTCTTGACGCGGCTGGCCTTGCCGTCGGTGGTACGATTGGTTTGAACGAGGCGCAAACCCAGCAACTTGCACAAAACTATTTTGATGCAAACTATCCCGCCGGGGCCCTCGGTATTCCAGGAACCCTGCAAGTGTCCCAAAGCGGAGACATTGTTTCGCTCTCCGCGTCTGCCACGTTGAACACGATGATTATGTCCATTGTCGGGGTTCACACCATGACGGTGGGCTCTTCGGCGGAAATTACGCGAGAGTCCAAAGGGCTTGAAGTGGCTCTAGTCTTGGACAATACGGGGTCGATGTATTGGAACGGCAAGATCGGGGCCCTCAGAAATTCAGCTACCAGCTTGATCAATATTTTGTTCGGTGAAAACGCGTTTCCGGCAAATCTAAGAGTGTCGCTGGTCCCGTTTGTGACATCCGTGAACATCAATGCCGGCAGTTTTGACATTGACTGGATGGATGTGGCCGCCAATGCCACCCATCACGGCGAAAACTTCGATGAAACCGGCGGCGAGATTAGCCACTTCGATTTGTTCGATGGCATTGGCAACACTCAATGGAAGGGGTGCGTCGAATTGCGTGCCGCTCCGTATGATACAGAAGACACGCCGCCTAGTTTAGGCACTCCCGATACGCTGTGGGTGCCGTATTTCTGGCCGGACGAGCCAAGTGGCTTCTCGGGCTATAGCAACAGTTACCGTTCTGACGCGATCGGCGGTTCCGCTCAGATTCGTCAGGCTAATTCTGCAAAATATGATGGCTCGAACGTATCGATTGACGAATGGCCTTCAAGTACACGGGGGCCAAATAAGAGTTGTCCGCAAGCGCTCTTGCCACTGACGAATGACCGGGACGAGATCTTGGACAATATCGGTGATATGCGTCCTTGGTTTAGCAGCGGTACGAATATCGCTGCCGGTTTAGCTTGGGGGTGGCGGGTTTTGTCACCAACGCCGCCTTTCGTCGAAGGCGTCGCCTACAACGATGAAGAATGGCAAAAGGCCCTCATCCTGCTGACGGATGGCCGGAATGAAGTCGTGTCGCAAAGCGGTCACAACGTTTCCGACTACACGGGCTACGGTTACCTGGCGGAGCAGCGCCTGGGTACTCAAGACAATGAAACAGCTGTGACGCGCGTCAACGAGCGGGTTGCGGAAATGTGTGACAAGGTGAAAGCGCAAGGCGTGCGTGTCTATACAATCACGTTCCAGCTTTCCGATCCGGATGTGGAAGCGATCTTCGACGCTTGTGCCACCGATCCGGCACTCCACTTCCGCTCCCCGACGAATGAGCAACTTGACCAAGCCTTCCAGGCTATTGCTCAGGATCTGAGTAACTTGCGTCTAAGCCAGTAAAGAAAAACATTCCCGAAAAAGAAAACCCTCCGCCAGAAATCTGGCGGAGGGTTTTTTGTGCGGAAACTAAGTCAGAAGCTAGCGCTGACCGGAAGCTTCCTTGCCGATGTTCAGCTTGTTGCGCACCTGAGCTTCAGCATCGACGAACTCCTGATTGAAGTCGCCTGGAATAAGCGAACGCTCGCAGCGTGGCGCGCATGTGAAACTCACCTGCCCTGCGCCCCGGTACAATGTCATGTGATGGGGCATTGTCGTCGTCACGCTCACAGGAATGTCTGCAATCTGCTTGTTATTGCTGTCCAGCGCGATCACGTTGGTCGTGCCAAAGTTCCGTCCAAGGACGAATAGCAGATTGCCCTTCTGTACGGATACGTCTGCGATGGAAGGATTGCCGACGACGACCGTTGCTGCGTTTCGTTCTAGTTCTAGCATCGCTGAATTATCGATGGGGACGGCTACGATCGACTGGCGATTTTCTTCGTATTCGAAATCGCTCATTTCTTCGAGCATGCCGTCAGCCTGTGCAGGTGTTGCCAGCGCGAGAGCGCAAATGGCTGTGCTTACAGCGCCAAACGTAAGCGCTCGTCGGGGGAAGGCCGGCTGTCTCCGGCGAAATTGCTTCATGCCACGTCCTCACTCGTTGTAGCGCGGCCATTTAGAAGTGTCCTGTAGCCGCCCGATCCCGAAAATGGCGGCAATTCATGAACACTTTGCAAAATTGAAGATTTACTTAAAAGGCTAACGGGCGAGTTGCTGTCAATCCGCCAATGTATTCAATTTTAAGAAAATAAAATATAAGTATTTATGACAAGTATATCTAAAAATATAAGCAAAAGCAGTCACTTAGACCATGAATAATTGCTTTAATTAACTTCCTGTTAGGACGTTTTACTTACGCTGCACTCAAAGATCGGAATGCATTCATTCCGGACTTCAGAGACGGAACCTCTCATTCAGATAAGACGTCTTAGCAAGCAGGAGGCAGTAATGACTACAATTCTTTCACGTTTTTGGAACGATCAAACCGGGGCTACAGCGATCGAGTATGGGCTGATCGCGGCGGGTATTGCAGTTGCCATTATTGGCACGGTGAACACGCTTGGTGGTGGTCTGAACACTCAGTTCGGTAATGTGAACACCAACCTCGGCGGTTAATCCGAGGAAAGCTCGACCGCGGCAGCCTTAGAGCGCGATCAGGTTAAGTGCCAAAATCCGACATTGGCGGTTAACCGTCTGATCGCGCGACCAAAGGTGATCGCTGGTACGATCATATTTCTAAGAAACATGATCGTACTGTAGCCTGCTGGTCGAGATCCCAACCTCTCCAGGGCCGGCTGATACCGATAAGGTGTCAGCCGGCCTTCTTGTTTGGAATTGCGACAACAACAGCGCTTAACAGGTCGGTAATCAGCCTCAGCTAAGGTGCCGGCTTGCAGTCACGCCTCAATAAGGGGCTTGGTTTAGTGCTAGTGAGTTGAAGTTGTTCCTATGCAAGAGTTTCTGTCGCCCCTATCTCTCGCCGTTTTGACGATTTTTCCCGGCTGCATGCTTATCGCGGCGTTTACGGATTTGGCGACAATGACAATCCCCAACAAACTCTCGATCGCGCTTGTGGCGGGGTTTTCCCTGTTGGTGATCTTGACGGGGATGCCTTTGCAGGAAGCCGCCATTCACTTTGCCATCGGCTTCGGTGTTTTGGTTCTGGGCTTTATTCTCTTTGCACTCAATCTTCTGGGCGGAGGTGATGCGAAATTTGTCGCCGCCACCAGCCTATGGATGGGCCTATCCGGTCTGCTGCCGTTTTTCGTAACATTCGCGATGATCGGTGGTCTCTTCGGGATTATGATCCTTTCCTTTCGCCAGCTGCCATTGCCGTCCTTCTGTGTGCGGTATCAATGGATTGCCCGGCTCCATGAGCCGAAAGGCGACATTCCCTACGGCGTTGCACTTTCCATCGGTGGACTGATTGTCTTCCCGGAAACACCCATTTTCGCAATGTCTGTCGCTTAATACTAAAAAGCCACAAATCTAAGAAACTGTATTTTTAATCATCTGTGAATAAATAGTTGCCTGGCGAGGGGCGCGCCAAGTATTCGCGCATGCCTTTGCCAGAAAAACTTTGGGGCTTGTTTGGATCGGACGGGGCCGGTCCAAAGCTGGGAAAGGTCAGGAGACCATGAGTGTAATGCGTATCCTAGTGCTCGGCATCGCTGTCGTAGCCGCAGGCGTCGCGGCGTTTCTAGTTAATACAATGTTATCGGCGAACAACGGACCGGCGGTGGCAAGTGCACCGGCGCCTGATTTGTCGGTGACGGAGGTGCTGGTTGCAAGCCGCAATCTGAGTATCGGTCAGGCGGTCGGGTCAAGCGATCTGCGATGGCAGGCCTGGCCCGAAGAAGCGCTGACGGCAAGCTACATCACGAAACGCCAAGATGCGAAAGCGCGTCAAAAGACAGTTGGTGCAACAGTTCGCCAGCCGGTACTCGCTGGCGAGCCGATTACTTCTTCCAAGGTCATCCGTACAGAAAGCGCTGGTTTCATGGCCGCTCTTCTTGATCCTGGAATGCGCGCCGTTTCCGTAAAGATATCCCCTGAAACAGGTGCCGGCGGTTTTATTCTGCCGAACGATCGCGTCGATGTGCTCGTAACCCGACGCACGATGAATGAAAGCGGTACGCGGGAAGGCTTCGAAAGTGAAACCATTCTCTACAATGTTCGCGTTCTCGCCATCGATCAGAATTTCCAAGAAGAAGATGACAAGCAGACCGCCGTTGGCCGCATCGCCACGCTGGAACTAACGCCACAGCAGGCCGAAACAGTGTCCTTGGGCGAGGCGATGGGTGATCTGTCTCTTATTCTGCGCAGCATTGCGGACATGGGTGGTTCTGCTTCGGACCCTGCCGCTAACGCAACTGAAGAGGTCACGACTGCCGTGACATTGGTTCGATACGGCGCGTCGTCGCGCATTCCTGTTGGTGGAGGCGCACGATGAATTTGGTTCAAAAGCAAACCACATGGACGGCTACGGTCGTTTTGGTTTTGACCGTTCTGTTTTGGGGAACAGCCCTTGCTCAAAGCGGCGTCAAAATCAACAATGGGAATGGCCCTAAGAGCAAAGCGATCGACCTGTCGTTGAACAAGGCGACCATCATTGAGCTTCCTGTGGAAGCACGAGATGTGTTGGTATCGGATCCAGAGATTGTCGATGCGGTTGTGCGCACATCGCGGCGAACCTATCTCCTTGGCCGTAAAGTCGGGCAAACCAACGCGTTCTTCTTCGATGAGTCGGGGCGTCAAATCCTCAGCCTCGAGATCAAAGTAGAACGGGATCTCGCCGGCTTGGAAGCGATGTACAGCCGCTTCATTCCGGACGCCCGTATCAAGGTTGAAGCCATCAACGACAATATTGTTCTGGGCGGATTGGTGCCAAATACGGCGGCTGCGGAACAGGCACGTGAAATTGCCGCGCGTTATGTGGGCAATGAAGAGCAAGTCATGTCCATGCTGACGGTTGAAGGCGAAGAACAAGTTCTGTTGAAAGTTCGTGTCGCTGAAATGCAGCGCACACTTGCGAAACAGTTGGGCGTCGACACGCAGGCCGCCTTCTCGGTCGGTGAAGTGGCGTTCGATCTGTTCACGGCAAACCCATTCAGTCTGGTCGGTCAGCCGTTAAGCGCCGGTCGCCAGATCGCGAGTTTCACGCCGGGTGGTGATCAGTACGATGCGACCATTCGGGCTTTGGAGCGCACGGGTCTTCTGCGCACTTTGGCTGAGCCGAACCTCACAGCCATCTCCGGTGAAAGCGCCAATTTCCTTGCCGGTGGTGAGTTTCCGGTGCCGGCGTCTCGCGACCGTGACGGCAATGTGATTGTGGTGTTCAAGCCATTCGGTGTCGGTCTCGGGTTTACGCCGGTTGTTTTGGGCGAAGGGCGCATTTCCCTAAAGGTTTCGACAGAGGTGAGTGAACTTTCGAACGAGGGGGCCTTTACGCTGCAAGGTGGTGTGTTCATTGATCCAACCACCGGTCAGCTCACCCAGGGCACGGGTATTACAATTCCTGCTTTGAGCGTGCGCCGCGCTGAGACCACAGTGGAGCTCCCAAGTGGTGGCAGCATCGTTATGGCCGGTCTTTTGGAGGAATCCACCCGGTCAAACATTGACGGTATTCCGGGCGCCAAAGACCTGCCCGTTCTTGGGCAGTTGTTTCGCAGCCGTGACTTTCAAAATTCCGAAACGGAACTCGTTGTTATCGTAACGCCTTATCTTGTTGGCGCGGTCAATCAGCAGCAATTGGCGAAACCGACAGACGGTTATGCAACAGCGTCCGATATCGAAACCGCACTCATCGGCAGGCTCAACGCGGTGTATGGCGTGGACAAGAAAGCACCGCGCACACGCACGCTTCAAGGGCCGGTTGGCTTCATTCTGGACTAGGGAACGAAACCATGACAACGACCAGCGAATATCTTTATCCCAATCCGCGCCGGACGGTGCGTCCCGTTGCAAAACGTTCCATCGTCATTATTGCCGTGGCCGCCGCATTAGCCGCATGCTCACCCATCAAGAATGGTCCGAAGCAAGCCGTCAGTGTTGAAGAGGCACACCCCATCACTGTCGAATCCGAAGTGGTGTCGCTCATGCTTCCTCTGGACACAAATCCGGGAAAACTGACTCCGCAATCTCGCGCGGAAGTTCGGGCCTTTTTGGCAAGCTACAAGAGCCGCGGACATGGCGCCTTTAGCATCACAAAGCCCGGCAGCGATGATATGCGGTCGAAAGCCTCGCGCGTGGCGAGTGCCGTGGATAAATTGGCGGATGGCCTAGGCGTTGGTGATTATCAGCTTACGGAAGCCTTTTATACACCGGAAGATGGGCAATCCAATCCGCCGGTTATTTTGAGCTTCATGAGATATGTGGCCACCGCGAGCGCATGTGGCGACTGGTCTGACGATGCCGCCACTTCTTGGGCCAATACACGCATGCCCAATTTTGGCTGCTCGACGCAGAACAATCTAGCGGCAATGGTGATCGATCCCCGGGATTTGCAAGTGCCACGGACACTTGACCCGGCGGATTCTCAGCGTCGCCAAAAAGTTATCGAGGATTACCGTTCTGGCCTCTCAACGGCGTCGGAGCGCACCGAACAAGAATCCGGACAAGTTAGCGAGGTGGAATAATGGGTAAGCTCGCATCAAAAGAACAGGCCGCCGAGGCTGAAATCGACATCGATCTGGACGCGATCGAGGAAGATCAAGACGCCTTGGAAGATCAAGAGGTCATCGAGGACGAGGGACAGTTCGCGTCCCTGCTGTCAGACACTGAGGACGAAGAGAAGCCGCATGTGGTTGAGGTCGACACGGATGAAAACCTGGCGATGGAGGCCCGGCCCGTGCCACGCATCGCGATCCATGCATTTTGCGCCTCACCTGAAACCGGTGTGGTCATTCAACGAGCGGCCTCAGACCGCCGCTTAGCGAAAGCGCATGTAACCGTCCATATGGGCGGCCTGCCCGCGGCGATTTCTCAGTACCGGAATTCGACCACGCCTAATTTGGTGGTCGTTGAAGACCATAGCCGTCACGAAGAATTGTTCGCCAATCTGCTGAAATTTGCCGAGGTTTGCGATCCATCCACAAAAGTGATGGTGATCGGCAAGACCAACGATGTTGGTCTGTACCGCGAGCTCATGAAGCAAGGTGTCAGCGAATATCTTGTAAGCCCATTGACGCCCCTTCAGATCATCGCATCCGTCTCATCGATCTATGTGGACCCAGCGGCGCCGCCTATCGGCCGCTCGGTTGCAGTGGTTGGCGCAAAAGGGGGCGTGGGCTCCAGCACGATCGCTCACCACATCGGGTGGTGCATGTCGGAAGGTCTGGAAGAAGACGTCACGCTGATCGATCTTGATATTCCGTTCGGGACGGCCGGGCTCGATTTCAATCAAGATGCAACGCAAGGCATTGCGGATGCGCTGACATCTCCGGAACGATTGGATGATGTTTTGCTGGACCGCTTGCTGGTCAAATGTTCCGACCACCTTAGTCTTTTTGCGTCGCCAAGCATTCTGGACCGGGACATCGACCTCGATACGGAAACGTATGAAAGCGTGCTCGAGATTGTGCGCCAGATGGTGCCGACAGTGGTTCTGGATGTGCCGCACATTTGGACACCTTGGACGAAACATGTGTTGTTCACCTCAGACGAAGTCGTGATCACGGCGATGCCGGATCTGGCGTCTCTTCGTAATGTCAAAAACATTATTGATCTGGTGAAGGCGGCGCGGCCGAATGACTCTCCGCCACGGGTCGTGTTGAACCAGGTGGGCATTCCCAAGAAGCCGGAAATTCCGGAAAAAGACTTTGCGGAAGCCACGGGCATAGAACCATCTCTTGTTGTGCCCTTCGATGCGCAGCTATTTGGAACGGCTTCCAACAACGGGCAGATGGTCACCGAACTGCCGGGAAACAACAAGATCAAGGATGGTCTGAAAAAACTGTCCTATGACGTGAGCGGGCGCGAGCCGCCTGAAACGAAAAACAAAGGTCTTCTGGCTATGCTTGGAATTGGATCAAGCTGAAATAGGTTAGTGTACAGATTTTATGTTCGGTAAACGGTCAAACGCGAGTTTTGCAGGCGATACGCCGCGACCGCCGGTCAAACCGGCGGCACCGCCTGTTCAGCCGGCGCCGGCGAATGCCAATGGTGCCGCTGAAAGCGCGTCCGAGCCGAAGGTAAAAGAGAGCGCAGAAAAGAAAGCCCCACCGCCGAAGCCGACAGTGGTGCCGACGCCGCCTGTGCAGAACGCATCCCGCGACGCCGATACACTGGCAATGGCTCAGAAGTCCGAAGAATATTACGAATTAAAGCGCTCCGTTTTCGATGCGCTTATCGATACGATTGACCTTGCTCAGCTCGCGCAGTTGGATACCAAAAGCGCGGGAGAAGAGATCAAGGATATCGTTGCGGAGATTATCACCATTAAGAACGTTGTCTTGTCGACAATCGAACAAGACCAATTGGTGGAAGACATCTGCAATGACGTTCTTGGCTATGGGCCGTTGGAACCGTTGCTTGCACGGGACGATATTGCCGACATTATGGTCAACGGCGCCGACCGGTGTTTCATCGAAGTGGGTGGCCGCATTCAGCTGACGCCAATCCGGTTCCGTGACAATGCACAGCTGATGAATATTTGTCAGCGGATCGTGAGCCAAATCGGCCGACGGGTTGACGAATCGAGCCCTATCTGCGATGCGCGCTTGCTAGACGGCAGCCGCGTGAACGTGATCGCCCCGCCATTGTCGATTGATGGTCCGGCCCTCACCATCCGGAAATTTAAGCGCGACAAGCTTACGCTCGATAACCTTGTCAATTTCGGGTCAATCACACCGGAAGGGGCCAAAGTCCTCAGCATCATTGGCAATTGCCGATGTAATGTTTTGATTTCGGGCGGTACAGGTTCCGGTAAGACGACCCTTTTGAACTGCCTGACGGCCTTCATCGAAGCTGATGAGCGCGTGGTCACCTGCGAAGACGCCGCAGAACTTCAACTGCAGCAGCCCCATGTGGTGCGATTGGAAACGCGTCCGCCGAATTTGGAGGGCAAGGGCGAAATCACCATGCGTGATTTGGTGAAGAACTGTTTGCGTATGCGTCCCGAGCGGATCATCGTGGGTGAGGTGCGTGGCTCTGAGGCATTCGATCTGCTGCAGGCAATGAATACGGGCCATGACGGGAGTATGGGAACGCTCCACGCGAACAGTCCCCGTGAAGCATTGAGCCGCCTTGAGAGCATGATCACCATGGGCGGCTACAATCTGCCTTCGAAAACCATTCGCGAAATGATTTGCGGTTCCATCGATGTAATCGTTCAGGCAGCACGCCTGCGCGATGGGTCGCGGCGTATCACGCACATCACGGAAGTGATCGGTACTGAAGGTGAGGTCGTGATCACGCAAGATCTGATGGTGTTTGACATTAACGGCGAAGACGAGTCCGGCCGTATCCTCGGGCGTCATAAATCCACCGGCATCGCGCGGCCGGCATTTTGGGACCGTGCCCGTTACTTCGGTCGAGACCAAGAACTTGCCGAAGCCCTTGATGCGGCAGCAGACTAGGACGCACCGAGATGGACCAGTCTACGATCGTCATCCTTGTTGCCCTCCTCGCCGCCATGACATTCGGCGGGGTCGGGTATGTTGTGTTCGCGCCGGTGATGGAGCGCCAGTCCCGAGTTAATCGGCGTGTACAGACTGTTATCCACGGCACCAAAGCCGTTAAGTCCAATCGAAAACAGGACAGCGCTGAGGTCACCGCCCAGCGACGGAAAGCAGTTCAGGAAACCCTGAAGGATCTGGAAAAACAGCAGAAAGAAAAAAAGAAGAAGCAGACGCTGAAGCATCAGATCGAACAGGCGGGACTGGACTTGACGCCACGCCTCTTTTTCGCGCTTTCCGGCTTATTCGGTTTATTCTTCGGCCTGTGTCTCTTCCTGTCAGGCCAACCCCCATATGTGGCATTGGGCGCCACATTTGCTGCGGCCCTTGGCCTTCCGCGCTGGCTGTTGGGCTTTCTTACGGCACGCCGGCAAAAGGCATTCCTTGAAGAGTTCGCAAATGCGCTGGACGTTATTGTGCGCGGTGTGAAGGCCGGTCTGCCAATCGGCGAATGTTTGAAAATCATCGCCCGGGAAAGTGCCGACCCCGTAGGGTCGGAGTTCACCGAATTGGTCGAAGGCCAGAAGGTGGGCATATCCCTTGAGCAAGGTTTGGAGCGAATGTATGAACGCATGCCGCTTGCCGAAGTTAATTTCTTCATGATCGTGCTGACCATCCAGCAAAAGTCGGGTGGTAACCTGTCGGAAGCGTTGGGCAACCTGTCGAATGTGCTGCGTTCGCGCAAGCTCATGCGCAGTAAAATCCAAGCCATGTCGTCGGAAGCGAAGGCATCGGCCATGATTATCGGGTCTTTGCCGCCGGGTGTGATGACGATGGTCTATATCACGACGCCGGATTACATAAACCTTCTGTTTACGGAGCAAATGGGCAACATCATGCTGGTGGGCGGTATCCTTTGGATGGCCACTGGCGTCTTGATCATGAAAAAAATGATCAACTTCAACTTCTAACGGATTTCGTAGCGCGTCATGCTGGGCCTTTTAGAGAAACTCACCGATCCGCAATTCATGGTCGCCACTTTTGTGGCTATTGCGGCGTTTGCGACGGTGCTGACCATTGCGCTGCCGATGCTGGAAGGCGACAGGCTTGGTGCCCGCCTTAAGGCCGTGACCAACCGGCGCGAAGAATTGCGGCAGAAACAGCGCGAAGCCTTCGCGAAGAAAAACAAAGGCCGTCCGCTACGGTCCACACCCGTTGGCTTCATGAAGGAAACGGTTGACCGTTTTAACCTGCAGAAGCTGATGGAATCCGATGACCTTAAGTCGAAGCTCGTACAGGCCGGTTTTCGCGGGCAGGCGCCCTTGTTCACTTTCCTGTTCTTCCGGCTGGTGATGCCGTTTATCTTGTTCTTCGCGGCGTTGATCTACCTGTTCTTTGTGAACAGCCATGGGATGGAATCCATGGGGCGGGTGCTGGCGTCCTTCGGGGCCGCGTTCGCCGGTTATTATCTGCCGAACGTGTTTGTGGAAAACATCATCCAGCGGCGTCAAGATTCGATTAGCCGGGCCTTTCCGGACGCGCTTGACCTTCTGCTCATATGTGTTGAAGCCGGGATGTCCATTGAGGCGGCATTCAATCGCGTCTCGGCGGAAATTGGTCAATCATCCGTGGAACTTGCGGAAGAACTGGGCCTTACCACTGCTGAGCTATCCTACCTTCAGGATCGCCGCCAGGCTTATGAAAACTTAGGGCGGCGTTGCGGCACTGCCGGTGTCAAAGCGGTCTGTACGTCGCTCATTCAGGCGGAGCGCTACGGTACGCCTTTGGCGCAGGCCCTTCGGGTTCTTGCCCAAGAGAACAGAGATCTGCGCATGTCAGCTGCTGAAAAGAAAGCGGCAGCCCTGCCGGCGAAACTAACGGTGCCGATGATTGTCTTCTTCCTGCCTGTCCTCTTCGTGGTGATCTTAGGACCTGCAGTGATCAACTACTGGAAAATTTAATCGCTATACAGATTACTGGGTTTGAGACCGGATGTTGCGTTCCACATCCATCAGATCGCGCCAAGGATCAGGCTGGGTCAGCAGCTCTCTCAGGTAAGCCACATTGTTTTCGGCGATTTCCGGCGGCAGATCCGCACGGGCCATGCGTTCCGCTTCATCGAACTTCCCTTGCAGGCCAATGACCAGTGCCAGGTTCTGCCGCATCTGTGAGGTGGCTTGGCCGGTATCAACCGCACGGCGCAGGAAGATTTCCGCCTCCGCCAAATCGCCTCCCAGCGCGCGCGAGAGCCCATAATTGTTGAGAACAGTGGCGTTGTTCGGCGCAAGTGCAAGGGCTGCTTCATAGTAAATCCGCGCGCCGGTGTGATCGCCTGCTTGGTCCAATGCGATGCCCGTTGCGGATTGGATTTGCCAGCTTTTCGGTGCGAGCTGAGCGGTTTGCTCCAATACATTGACGGCTTCCTGGGTGCGTCCCATGACAAGCAGGGTTTTTCCGTACTCTGCCCGTAATGAGGGGCTTGCGGGATTTTGTGCGATGGCGTCGACTAAGATTGAATGCGCTTTGTCGACGGAGCCCAGCTTGCGCAGATTCTTAGCGTATTTGACTGCCGCCTCTGTATTCCCCGCATTCTGGTTATACAAAGACCCCCAATAGGAAGCGTTCTGTACCAAATCCTTGCCTGTTTCTTCCTGAGCGGGCGCCGGTGGTAAGGCGGTTTCGGCCGATGGCGGGGCATTCGGTTCATTCGGAGTTTCCGCCGGTTGATTGGCGCAAGCCGCCAGCAAAACAACTAGCGATACCGAGCAGAGGGAATAAAAACGCATATCCGTCACATGGGCTGATTGGTTACTCAAGGTTTAACGAACGCTATCAGATCAGCCTCACTGAATTCTTAATGCGAGGGTTTGCTGCGCATTGCTCGTGACGTTTGGGGCCGTTAAATTCGATGAGTAAAAAACGAAAGGGGCCTTGATGTTGGATTTGTTTGTGGCTGGAGACGCGGCCGATGCCGGGACGATATATGTTGTGGGCGACGAGACGCTTGAGGCCTGGAAAAAAGATCTGCCGGCCCACCAAGCACATTGGGTCGATGCGGCCGGGTTCAAGGCGGGTACCGCTGAAGCTCTTTTGTTGCCAAATGATTCCGGTGCGATCGATGCGGCTGTTATCGGAACCGGAAATGGCGCCGAGCCATTCGCTGCCGGTGCTATTGCCCACAAATTACCGGAGGGCATTTGGCAGTATGACCCGTCCCTTGACGAGGACGCCCTAAAGGCTGCTTGCGTTGCCTTCGCCCTGCATGGGTATCGCTTTGGCTGCTATAAGGATGACAAGGCGCCGAAAGCACAGCTCTGTTTGCCGGACAATATCTCGAAAGACGTGATGGGCCTTGCTGAAGGCGTTTATCTCGCCCGCGACCTTATCAACACGCCGCCCAATGATATGGGGCCGGACGAACTGGAAGTGGCAGCTTTGAAACTTGCTGGCGAGCATGGTGCCGAGGCAACCGTCATCCGTGACGGGGAGTTGCTCGATCAAGACCTTACGCTGATTTACACGGTCGGGCAGGCGAGTGATCGCCGCCCGCGGCTCATTGACTTCACGTGGGGGCGTTCCGACGCGCCGAAAGTTACCCTTGTAGGCAAAGGGGTGTGTTTCGACAGCGGCGGCCTGGACCTCAAGCCGTCTTCCGGTATGGCGCTGATGAAAAAAGATATGGGAGGGGCTGCTAACGTATTGGGACTTGCTTCCATGATCATGAGCGCCGGGGTGGATGTGCGCTTGCGCGTTTTGGTGCCTGCTGTTGAAAACAGTGTCGGGTCGAATGCATTTCGCACAAGCGACGTCTACACCAGCAAAAAAGGTTTAACCGTTGAGATTGGCAATACCGACGCAGAGGGACGGCTCATTCTTGCGGATGCGTTGGCGATCGCCGATGAGGAAGAGCCGGAACTGTTGATCGACATGGCCACGCTGACAGGTGCTGCGCGATCTGCGCTCGGGCCCGATGTGCCGCCGTTTTACACTTCAGACGATACGTTGGCGGCGGAAATTGCCGACCATGCCGTATCTGCCAATGATCCGCTGTGGCGCATGCCGTTGGTCCCGGCCTATGACAAATGGTTGGACAGCTCTGTTGCCAATCTGAGCAGTACCGGCAGTCTCCCCATGGCAGGATCGATCACGGCCGCATTGTTTCTCAAACGATTTGTCACCCAAACCAGCGCCTATGTGCATTTCGACATTTATGGGTGGGCCAATCGCGCGCGGCCCGGAAAGCCGGTTGGCGGTGAAGCGCATGGCATCCGGGCTCTTTTCAGCCTGCTCGATCAACGTTACGGGAGGCAATAGCGCTTCTTTCTTTGGAGGACGGTGAATGGCGTCAATTGACCGACGGCTCACGCCCGCCAGGCCTGATCTTGCCGCGAGCCATCTGCGTGGTTCCGTTGAGGCCGAACGCTATGTGGACGGTAGCGTCCATCAAGTATGCGTTGGTCATTGTAATCTTCACGCCGCTCCCAGGCGAGATGACGGGCTGGAGACACAGCTGCATCTGGGCCAATCATTCACAGTCTATGACGAGCAAGAAGGCTGGGCGTGGGGGCAGGCGTCGTTCGATGGCTATGTTGGATACGTTCCGTCGAATGCGCTTGCGCAACCGTCTGCCGAAACCACACATCGGGTAAGCGCGCTTCGCTCATTCGTCTATCCGGCGGCTTCCATGAAAATGACGCCTACGGACATACTCAGTATGAACGCGGAGGTGGCCGTGCTGGCGGAGCAAGATGGCTACGCGGAAACCCAGATCGGTTTTGTGTTTGCGAGGCATCTTCAGCCGAAATCGGATTTTCAGCCAAGTGTGGTTGACACGGCGCTCAAATATGTGGGCGTGCCCTATCTATGGGGAGGACGCACGAGCTTAGGGATTGACTGTTCCGGGCTTGTCCAAGAAGCGTTTCTCAGCACGGGAATGAATGTGCCGCGCGACACGGATCAACAGGAAAACGCCATAGGACGAAGGATCAATCTTGACAATTCGCTTGCCGGTCTAGAGAAAGGCGATCTTGTCTTTTGGGACCGACATGTGGGGATCATGGTTGATCCCACACATCTCATCCACGCGAATGCGTATCACATGTACGTAGAAGTGGAGCCGCTGTCCGACGCCGTTGAGCGGATCAAAACGGTAGAAGGGCCGGTTACCTCAATTCGCAGATGGCAACCGGCGTCATGAATGAGGTTATCCAGCGGATTCCGTTGCAGGGGCTTCTTCGGCAGCCGGTGCTTCCGGAAGCGGTATCGGGGTGTCGGCTTGAGCGCGGAGATATTTGATCAATGCCGCGCGCTGTTCCGGCTTCTTGAGGCCCGCGAAGTTCATGGAGTTGCCAGGGATGTAGCCCTTCGGATTGAGGATGTAAGCGTCCAGTTTTTCGAAATCCCAGACGCGGCCTTCGGCACCCACGGCTTTTAGAGCGCCGGAATAGGAGAAGCCGTCTTTCCCGGCGACGGGTGCCCCAACAATCGCCCATAGGTTTGGACCAGTGCGGTTCGGGCCGTCTTTATCGAATGTGTGGCAGGCCACGCAGCGTTTTGCGATTTTTTCGCCGCTCTTTTCTGTCGCCGACGCGAGCAAGACGGGTAGAGGCACAACTTCGACGACTTGTTTTTCGCCGCCATCATCGCCGTGGGTTTCCACGCCCTCGATCTTGTACCCTTTCGTTTCCGGTGTTTTCGAAGCATAGACTTCATCAGCGACTTTGCTCAGAGGGCCCCAAATGAAAAGAACCGCACCGAGAACGGCCATAAAGACCATGTTCGAAAAAGAAGAATGCATTGAGCTCAGATCCCGAATTTATGATTGCCTGAGGGGAAACGAATAACGGGCGAATCGCCCAGCACGACGAATAATACCCCGACAATCGCCTGGCGATTTGTCTGCGTGGACACTATCGTTTAGACCATGTCGGCTGCAATGCGGCGCAGGACCGTCCTCATCCCCCCAGCTAGGCTGGTTAGTCAATAAAAACAATGACTTATTGGGGGATGGAAAATCTTGCGTCCTTAAGTCGCAGAGTTTCGGCAAGGCTGTTGGCCTGCCGCAATCCGCAAGAAAAGGCGCCTTTGACCGTGTCGTCGACACCGAAGAACATCATCTTGCTGCCTGCGAGGCTCGCCTCCACGCGCCTGCCGAACAAGCCGCTGGCGGATATCCACGGACGCTCCATGATCGAACATGTTTGGCGGCGGGGGATGGAAGCCGCTGTGGGAGACGTGGTCGTGGCCGCGGCAGAGCAGGAAATCTGCGATGCGATCGAACAGGCGGGCGGCCGTGCGGTTCTGACGGACCCGGCGCATCCATCGGGATCCGACCGTATCTTTGAAGCGCTGGAAAAAGTGGATCCCAACGCCGAGATTGAGGTCGTGGTCAATCTTCAAGGCGATCTGCCTGCGCTCGATCCGGCTTTGATCCGCAAGACCATCGACATTCTTTCCGACCAAACCTACGACATTTCCACTTTGGTGGCGCCGATCTTGGATCAAGAGGAGCGGCAAAACCCGAACGTGGTGAAGGCCGTCGTTTCGTTTGACGAAGATCCGGCATCGGTCGGCGATGTGGGCAAGGCGCTCTACTTTTCGCGGGCAACGGTGCCGCATGGGGACGGACCTTTGTATCATCACATCGGACTGTACGGGTATCGCCGGGCCGCGCTTGAGAAATTCGTGGGGCTCGCACCGTCACCACTAGAAAAACGCGAGAAACTTGAACAATTGCGTGCTTTGGAAAACGGCATGACCATAGGTGTTGGTGTCGTTGACACGATTCCGTTCGGTGTCGATACTCCCGCCGATCTCGAAAAAGCACGGCAGCTAATGAAATCGTAACGTCGAGTACAGACGATCTGCATCATGACAAACAAAGAAAACAAATTCAGCCATTTACCGTCCGGAAGTATCGCCTTCCAGGGCGAACCAGGAGCTTATTCTCATTTGGCGTGCAAACAGGTGTTCCCGGATCGTGAGGCGCTGCCGTACCAGACATTCGAGGATGCGTTTGCGGCGGTAAGCGATGGCACGGCAGCGCTTGCGATGATCCCCATCGAGAATTCATTGGCGGGGCGCGTGGCGGATGTGCATCACCTCATGCCGGAATCCGGATTGTATATTGTTGGCGAATATTTTTTACGCATACAGCATCAGTTGATGGCGGCTCCCAGTGCCACGCTGCAAACAATCAAAACTATTCACAGCCACACAATGGCGCTCGGTCAATGCCGCCACGTTGTGCGCGAGCTTGGGCTCAAAGCCATCGTGGAGGCGGATACGGCAGGGTCCGCGCGCCGCGTTGCGGAGGTCAATGACGCATCGCAAGCGGCCATTGCTTCCAGCCTTGCGGCTGAGATCTACGGTCTCAACATTCTGAAGCAGGATGTGGAAGATGCGCCTCATAACACCACACGTTTCTTGATTATGTCGGCGGAACCGGATGATGCAGAGCCGGATTCCGGCCTGACCGTGACCAGTTTTGTATTCCGGGTGCGGAACGTTCCGGCAGCGCTCTACAAGGCCATGGGCGGTTTTGCAACCAACGGCGTGAACATGACCAAGCTTGAGAGCTACCAGCTTGATGGGTCTTTCACGGCCACACAGTTTTACGCGGACATTGAGGGCCACCCGCAAGACCGCCTTGTGCGGCTGGCGCTTGAAGAGCTTGAGTTCTTTAGTTCGAACTTAAAAATCCTCGGCATTTATCATGCCGATGAGTACCGGTCTAAGAGTTAGCCCACGCCTTCACGAGCTGATGTGCGATGGCCATGGGAGGCGGCACGAAAAGTGAGCCATCGCCATTGCCTGCGAGTGCTGCCTGTACGGTAGCTTTGTCGAACCACACCGCCTCTTCCAGTTCGATATCGTCCAACATGATTTCCTCGGTTTCCGCCGTGGCGAAACACCCAATCATGAGGGACGACGGATAGGGCCAAGGCTGTGTGGAGAAATACTGCACATCCGACACTTTGATGCCGGCCTCTTCCTCAAGTTCGCGCGCCACCGCTTCCTCGATGGACTCGCCTGGCTCCAGGAACCCCGCCAGAGCTGAGTACATTTTGGGCGGCCAAGCTTTTTGCCGGCCAAGAAGACACTTGTCGCCCTTCGTAGCCAGCATGATGACAACGGGGTCGGTGCGCGGAAAATGCTCCGCATTGCAAGATCCGCAACTTCGCTTGTAGCCTGCATCGCCCGGTTCTGTGGGGGCGCCGCAATTGGCGCAGAACTGGTGACGCGCATGCCAATCAATCATTGATTTTGCCTGAGCCAGTATCCCCGCCACATCGGCACTCAAGTCACCAGCCACTTGGCGCAATTCTTCAAAAGTTCCTAGTCCAGCGAGCGGCCCACTGCGTTCAGGGTCTCGCGCGGCTGTGATATCCACCGCGAAATAGGCCGTATCGTCTTCCAGGCCAAGAAAAACGGTCATGGGATTGTCAAGGTTGAGGGCCTTGATCGCATCCCGTGTCAGCCAGCCTGCGGCCGTACCGTGCTCTGGCCCGCGAGGGGGAATAATGAGCGGCTTCAGCCGCCAAAGGGGGATGAACAGGCTGTCCGGATCGTTCTGCCGGGCCTGGAGCCATTCCGGGTCTCCCCTCAGATTACCGGCCCGATCCAACGGATTATTGGCAAAAGTGTTCGGATTGGTCGGCAATGGCATTGAATGTTCCCCGGTCTTTTTTCTATCTGCTCTGTTTTGACACATAGTTTGGCGTCGCGGCAATGGGCCACGCCTGTAGGGATATGCCAACACCCTTGCTTGTGGACGGGCCGCATCTGTTATACTGAACACAAGGGAGGTTGGCGGTGGACGAGCCACTCGCCAACCCGGTCAGGTCCGGAAGGAAGCAGCCGTAACGAGCCGGCGCGGGTCGTCGTCCAGCCTCCCGCCTTAGTTTCCACACGAAACGCGAATGAGTAAGCACACACTCTTGCATGTCGGAAGACCGCTCAGACATTGAAACACCCTCCGCACCGGCGGCTGAAGAACCCGGCCTGGGATTGGCTGGCGGGGCCATGAGCAAAACCGAGGATGCGTCCTACCGGGTGCTGGCCCGCAAGTACCGTCCGTCCAATTTCGATGAGCTGATCGGCCAAGAAGCGATGGTGCGCACGTTGCGCAATGCGTTTGAGTCTAACCGCATTGCTCACGGGTTTATTCTGACGGGCGTGCGTGGGATCGGGAAAACCACGACAGCCCGAATCATCGCCAAGGGTCTCAATTGCATGGGCGAAAACGGCACCGATCGGAATGATGGTGCCCCGACGGTAAGCCCATGCGGTGTCTGTCCGAATTGTCTGGCCATTACCGAAAGCCGGCATGTGGACGTGCAAGAAATGGATGCCGCGTCCCGCACCGGCATTGACGACATCCGTGAGATCATCGAAGGCGTGAGATATGCGCCGGTGTCTGCCCGATACAAAGTCTACATCATCGACGAAGTGCACATGTTGTCGAAGGCGGCATTCAATGGGTTGTTGAAGACGCTGGAAGAACCGCCGCCGCACGTCAAATTTATCTTCGCCACCACCGAAATTCGCAAGGTTCCGATAACAGTGCTGTCGCGCTGTCAGCGGTTTGACCTGCGGCGCATTCAATCGGATGAGATGATCGCCCATTTGCAGTCGGTGGCGGCAGCAGAAGGCTTCACCGTGGAGCAAGGGGCCTTGCGCATGATCGCGCGCGCCGCCGAAGGTTCGGCACGGGATGCGCTGTCGCTGCTTGACCAAGCAATCAGCCACGGCGCTGGCGACAAGGTGGAAGAAACCGCCGTTCGGGACATGCTGGGTCTGGTGGACAGGGGGCGGATCTTCGATCTCTACGAAACACTTATGTCCGGAGACATCGCGTCGGCGTTGGATCAACTGCGCGAACTGCATGTGGGCGGCGGCGACCCGATCACGATCTTGCAAGACCTACTGGACGTCACCCATTGGATCACCCGCCTGAAAGTATCCAAGGCGGCTGTGGACAGCGCCATCGCCACCGAGAATGAAATCAATCAAGGGCAGAAACTTGCGTCGGAATTGCCGATGACGGTTCTCACGCGCACGTGGTCGATGTTGTTAAAGGGGCTAAGTGAAGTGCAAAGCGCTCCTCAGGCTCTGTCGGCGGCGGAAATGGTATTGGTGCGTCTTGCTTATGCGTCTGACCTTCCGTCTCCGGAGGAATTGGTGCGTTCCCTTTCGAATGGCGGTGGCGGCGATGTTAGGGGGCCACGCCCGGGGGGCAGTGCGCAACCATCCGGCGGGCCCGTGGCACAGGCTCCAGCGCAATCCGACAGCTCGCCTGCCGCCAATGCACCGGTGGAACGTGCTGTGTCTGGCAATGCGCCCGTCGCGCAGGCGCAAACCGCGGCTGCCCCACAGGCCTATTCTCTCACTTCGTTTGAGGAAGTCATCCTCAAAGCCGACGCCAATCGGGAAATCGGTCTCAAGACCCAGTTGGAAGACTTTGTCCATCTTGTGCGCTTCGAGCCGGGACGGATCGAGTTCCGTCCTGCGGAGGATGCGCCCGCCGATCTATCCGGAAAACTGGCGTCAAAACTTCAAGAATGGACCGATGCGCGATGGGTGGTCACCGTTTCGAACGAACAGGGCGCACCGACGGTTACTCAGCAGAAGGCCGCCGAAGAAAAAAGACGCCACGATGACGTATCGAAGGATCCCTTGGTGGCAGCCTTCTTTGATGCTTTCCCGGATGGCCGCATCGTCGCTATCCGCGATACCCAACCGGAAGATGATGAGTCGAACTTGACCTTCGACGACGATCTGGATCTAGAGGACGATATCCTATGAAAGACCTTGGCGGTTTGATGAAGCAAGCCCAGGAACTGCAGTCGAAAATGGCTGACATGCAGGCAAAGCTCGAAACCCTGGAGGTGGACGGCGAGAGCGGCGGCGGTATGGTGCGCGTAACGCTCAACGGGAAGAGCATCATGAAACGCGTGGACATTGACGAAAGCATGATGTCCGCTAACGAACGTGAGGTCTTGGAAGATTTGCTGGTTGCTGCCCACAATGACGCAAAGACGAAACTGGAGCAGAAATTGGCCGAAGAGATGGCCAATGTGACGGGCGGTTTAGGGCTTCCCGCGGGACTGAAGTTTCCGTTTTAGGAACGTACTTCTGGCGACGCACTGGGCACAACAACAAAAAAAGGACTGTGTTGTGAGTGATCAGACCCCGGCATCGGGGCGCGAGATAGACCGTCTCATTCAAATGCTTGCAAAACTTCCAGGCTTGGGGCCGCGCTCGGCGCGCAGGGCTGCCTTGGATCTCATCAAGAAAAAAGAGTCGCTCCTTATTCCACTAGCCGACGCGCTCAGCAGCACTGCCGCTCAAGTCAAAGTTTGCTCTGTGTGCGGAAATATTGATACTGTCGATCCGTGCAGCATCTGCACGGACCAGCGCCGTGACGGCACCGCTATCTGCGTTGTGGAAGAAGTAGGAGATTTGTGGGCCTTGGAACGGGCAGCGGTGTTCCGCGGCCGCTATCATGTATTGGGCGGAATCCTGTCGGCATTGGATGGGGTAGGGCCTGACGATTTGAACATTGATGCGCTGGTTACCCGCGTTACGCAAGGTGGCGTTAAAGAAGTCGTGCTGGCCATGAACGCAACCGTGGACGGACAAGCCACGGCGCATTATCTGGCGGACAGGTTGGCTGAAACGGGCGCCCAGACATCGCGTCTTGCGCACGGTGTTCCCGTCGGGGGCGAACTCGATTATCTGGATGATGGAACGTTGTCCGCTGCGTTCAGATCCCGCCGGCCAACTTAACCTTTGCGACCGTTAAATGTCGCTTCTGCCGATGCCAGTTGCTCAATAGTGGCGGTATCCGACGCAAACACGTCGGCTTGGGACGTCTGATATGGGCTCGACAATACCGACATGCCGATCAAGGCGAGGAACCAAAATCCCGCCAGCACCCATGACGCAAAAATCCTATTCAGTTGTTTCTTCGTGGTCTGCATAACCATTGCGCCTCCTGACCGCGCAATCGTTTGTGTTCACTGCGAGATGGGGGTGAAAGCCGTTTTTTCAAAGTATCGGCTGTCACAGTTTTGTGTTGTTGCGGCTTCTAGAGCCGTTTTGGTTTTCTTGGAAACACAAAACGGCTCAAGATTCTTTGTTTTGCGCGTTTCCGGACGGTGAACCGCCAAAGTCGGATCTTGGCACTTCACCTGGAAACGCTATAACGCACAAAACGGGTCTGAAATCGGGTCTAATTAAGGGCTTCCTTGGGCTTTTCGGCCAATTCCGCGATCTGAGCGGGCGTATCAAGGGGCGAATTTGCACCTTCTTCTTCGATTTGCAGGGTCTCAATACGCTCCGACCGGCGCCCGATCTTGTCTGCTGATGTATCGATTTTGCGGATGTCTTCTTCCGCCTGGGAGAAGTGTTTCTTGAGATCCGCCACGCGCTTTTGCAACCGGTCTACATCGGTCAGCAGCATGCCCACTTCTTTCTGAATGATGTGGGCTTGTTCGCGCATTTGCGCATCTTTCAACACAGCCCGCACCGTATTGAGCGTGGCCATTAAAGTGGTGGGCGACACAATCCAAACCCGTGCGCGATAGCTTTCTTGAACAATGTCGGGAAAGTTCGCGTGCAGCTCGGCGTAAACTGCTTCGGACGGCAGGAACAAAAGCGCGGATTCAGCGGTTTCGCCCGGCAGGATGTAGCGCTCCTGAATGTCATCTACGTGTTTGCGGGCTGTTGTCCTAAAAGCCCGTTCCGCAGCTTTTTTTGCTGCTGGGTCGTCGGTATTTTTCAGCGCTTGATAGGCCTCAAGAGGGAATTTTGCATCGATTACGATCGGGCCCGGTGGCATGGGCATTTTGATCAAACAATCTGGCCTCTTGCCGTTGGAAAGCGTGGATTGAAACTCATACGCGGCCGGCGGCAGGGCATCGCGTACGATGTCTTCCATGCGCAATTGGCCGAACGCGCCCCGCGCTTGTTTATTGGCCAGGATCTCCTGCAGTCCGACCACATTGCCCGACAGTTCGTTGATCGTCTTTTGGGCTTGATCGATCACGCCAAGCCGTGTCTGCAATTCGCCAAGAGACTTTGCCGTTTTGGCGGAACTTTCTTGAAGATTGTCGTTGACCCGCTTGGTCAGTGAATCAAGCCGTTCTTCAAGGGACTTCGAGACCGCGTTTTGCCCGGCCGCTTGGCTTTCCGCGAGCTGGCTAAATCGCCCGCCGAGCTCTGACTGCTGTTTGGCGAGCGCCGCCAAAGCCTCATTCAGGCCGTCCAAATGCTGGTCCCGGGCCTCGGCTAGGTCGGCCATTTCGGCGGACTGGCGTGAGGCATTGCCGGATAGGCGGATCACGAACACCAGCATGGCTATGCCCAGCAGGAAAACGCCGCCAAGCGCGATAAACTCGATCTCCATCTCATTTTCCTTTCGAATCAGGCCAAATCATACCATTCGTGGCGGATCTTGACGGGACACGGGGTGTCCCTTATGTCCACGCCATGGCCATTTTACCCATCATCACCGCGCCGGATCCGCGCCTCAAAACCGTTTCAGACCCTGTAGAACAGGTGGATGATGCGCTGCGCAAGCTCATGGATGACATGCTCGAAACCATGTATGACGCGCCGGGCATAGGCCTTGCCGCCATTCAGGTGGGCGTGCCCAAGCGCGTAATCGTGATGGATCTGGCGAAAGAGGGGGAGCCTGCGGCGCCGCGCTATTTCGTCAATCCGGCGATCTCAAACACGTCGGAGGAGATGGCAACTTATGAAGAAGGCTGCCTTTCCGTGCCGGACATGTATGAAGACGTCGAGCGGCCGGCCACGGCCCGTGTGACCTATCTTGATTACAATGGCCAGGAACAATCCGAAGACATCGATGGCATGCTTGCCACCTGTTTGCAGCACGAAATGGATCATCTCAACGGCATCTTGTTCATCGACCATCTGTCGAAGCTGAAACGCGATATGATCATCCGTAAGCTGTTGAAGCTTCGCCGCCAGCAAGTACCGGCTTAAGCCAGAACGATGTGCGCCTTGCGACTTGCCTTTATGGGCACACCGGATTTTTCGGTTCCGACGCTTTCGGAACTAATCGGTGCTGGGCACGAGATCGCCGCGGTTTATTCACAGCCACCGCGCAAGGCGGGACGCGGCCAGAAAGTGCAGCTGTCCCCGGTGCACAGTTTCGCAGAACAAGCTGGGATCGAAGTGCGGACACCGCTCAATTTCAAAGATGACAACGACAAAGCCGATTTCGAAGCGCTCGATCTGGATGCCGCCATTGTGGTCGCTTATGGATTGATCCTGCCAAAGCGGATTTTGGAGGCGCCGCGCCTTGGGTGCCTCAATCTTCACGGATCGCTTTTGCCGCGCTGGCGCGGGGCGGCCCCTATTCAGCGCGCGATCATGGCAGGCGACCCAGAAACAGGCGTGATGGTGATGCAAATGGAGCGCGGTTTGGATACGGGGCCTGTGTTGCTCGTGGAACGTACACCCATCGGACCGTCGACGACAGCGGGCGAGCTGCATGACCGACTATCCCAAATAGGTGCCTCACTCATGGTGCGGGCTCTGGCGGCTTTGGAGCGCGGCGGCCTTGCCGCCACACCTCAATCGGAAGAAGGCGTCACCTATGCAGAGAAGATCTCGAAGCAAGAGGCGCGGATTGACTGGTCCAAACCGGCACCGCAGATCGATTGTGAGATAAGGGGTCTGACCCCTTTTCCCGGAGCGTGGTTCGAATTTGAGGGGCAAAGAATCAAAATTCTTGAAGCGACACCGTCGACTGGTTCTGGCGCGCCGGGTGAAGTGCTCGACGACAAACTGACGGTTTCCTGTGGTGACGGGGCGTTGTCGATCCTCCGTGTACAACGGGCCGGTAAATCATCCACCGGCGTCGAAGAATTCTTGCGCGGGCGCGCCATCCCTAAGGGTACAATGTTGCCGTTTGCTGACGATGCCTAGATATAAGATCACAGTCGAATATGACGGCGGCCCGTTTGTCGGCTGGCAGCGGCAAGCTGTGGGCGCCTCTGTCCAAGGGGAGATCGAGCAAGCCATCGAGAAGTTTTGTGGTGAGCAAGTGACGCTTCAGGCGGCCGGCCGTACTGACAGTGGGGTCCACGCCTTAGGTCAAGTCGCGCATTTTGATCTGGAATCGGAGCAATTGCCCGACAAGGTGCGGGACGCGGTCAACTACCACTTGAAGCCAAGGCCTATCTCCATTCTCGAAGCACTAGTGGTTCCTGAGAGTTTCGAAGCGCGATTTTCCGCGAAGAAGCGCCACTATAGATACATCATTGAAAACCGCCGCGCGCCCTTGGCCCTTGATCGTGGCCATGCCTGGCTCGTGCCCCAGCCGCTCGATGCGGATCTTATGCACGAAGCCGCCCAATTCTTGGTGGGACAGCATGATTTCACCACGTTTCGGGCCAGTCAGTGCCAAGCAAAGTCACCTATTCGGACGCTGGACCGGCTGGATGTGCGGCGAGCGGGTACCACGATCGAAGTGTCGGCCTCAGCATTGTCTTTTCTCCATCACCAAGTGCGATCCATGGTGGGAAGTTTGAAGATGGTCGGGATGGGCAAATGGCCTGCGAACAAGATCGGCCAGATACTGGATGCTAAAGATCGCTCGGCCTGTGGGGCCATTGCGCCGTCAGATGGGCTGTATCTGATTGGTGTCGACTACGAGGATTAGCTGGGGGCTAAGTGGTCAGCAAAGTGCTTGCGCCTAATTGAATGATGACGCTGATCACGAAATCCAAGATGACAAATCCCAAACACGCCACTGCCGGCAACCCCAGCGCAGAATAGGCCACATACCATCTGTAGATCATGATCACCAACAAGATCGATAGCAACGGCGCAATCGCCCCAACAATCCCCACCATATCGAAGTAGTAGAGGGCAAACGGCGGCAGCTGAATGGTCATGACCGCAACGGCCGACCAATTATAGGCGACTACGAAGGGTATGTACCTATTCTGTATATTGATGATCCGCGTTGCCCACAGCATAACGATCGGAAACGCTGCCCACAGCGCCACATAGGCGAGGCCTTGAGCCAGCAAATAGTCGCTCAGTTCTGGAATAGGCGGGATGTTTGGGTTGGTTGGGTCCTGCTCCAGCGCGATTTGCTGAACTTCTCTGTTGAGTTTGTATTGCGCCAATAAAACAAAGAAATAGATCGGCGCCAGCAAGACGGCTGCAAAAAACGAATTCCAAAATCCGGCAGCGGACAAATTAAATTGGTTCATGCCGCGCTGGTCCATGACGAAAAGCTGCCATGCGCCACGAACGGATGAAGAAATTTCGCTGAACGGCGGCATATGTCAGCCTAGTGCTGCCGGCATAATGCTATGCCCTCACTTGCCGGAAATAGCCGTCAAGAACTCTGCGGTACACCTCCGTCAGGGATTCCATATCGTCGAGACGGCATTCTTCGTCTATCTTGTGCATTGTTTTTCCAACCAGCCCGAATTCGGCCACCGCGCAGTGGTTTTTAATGAAGCGGGCATCCGACGTGCCGCCGGTCGTGGACAATTCCGGTGTGCGGCCGGTAACGTCCTTGATAGAGGCGCTGATAAGATCGGTGAAAGGGCCGGGTTCGGTCACAAAAGCTTCTCCAGATGCGGCGCAGTCGAAATCATGTGTGCCTGCATTCTTGTCGATGATATCGCGCAGCCATTTCTCCAGGCTTGCCGGCGTATGCAAATCATTGAAGCGGATGTTGATGCGTGCCGTGGCAGAAGCCGGAATGACATTGGTGGCCGTATTGCCAATATCAATGCTGGTGATTTCCAGATTGGACGGTTGAAAGTGTGGTGTGCCGTCGTCCAGGGGGTTCTCCGTTAGTGCCGTCAGTGTTTTCAGCAAACGCGGCACTGGATTGTCCGCCAGATGGGGGTACGCCACATGGCCTTGTGCTCCGTGTACGGTCAAAACACCGTTCATACTGCCACGGCGCCCAATTTTTACCATCTCACCAAACTCAAGCGGGTTTGTGGGTTCGCCGACCAGGCAATGATCCAGTTTCTCGCCTTGCTCCTGCATCCACTCCAGTACTTTGACGGTGCCATGGGTGGCGACGCCTTCTTCATCGCCTGTGATCAGAAGCGCGATCGATCCTTTGTCGGTCACGTGAGACGTTTCCAAATACCGAGCGGTGGCTGCGACGAAAGCAGCAATCGAACTCTTCATGTCCGATGCACCACGGCCGATCAAAAGGCCGTCTTTCACCGTCGCTTCAAAAGGGTCAACGGACCAGCCGGCACGATCACCCGCCGGAACGACGTCCGTGTGTCCTGCGTAGCAGAAAACCGGTGATTGGTCTCCGAGCCGCGCATAAAGATTGTCGACGTCTCCGAAAGGCAAGCGGTGGCAAACGAAGCCAAGCGACTTCAAAGCGTTTTCCAAGACATCGAGCGCCCCTGCATTTTCAGGGGTTACGCTTGGGCAACGGATCAGATCCACCGCGAGCGGCAGAGGGTCTTGCAATGTCTTGGTATCTGACTGAGCCATATGGCTGTTCTTGTTTCTTAGCTTGCAAGCCAGCTTTCTGGCTGGCTCTTTCTTAATCTCTCAACAACTCGTTGATCGACGTTTTGGAACGGGTGCGTTCGTCCACGGTTTTCACGATCACGGCGCAATAGAGAGATGGTTTTCCGATTTCTCCCGGCAACGACCCCGGAACGATGACGGAGTAAGGCGGCACGCGCCCATAGTGAATCTCGCCCGAGGCTCGGTCGACAATCTTGGTGGAAGCACCGATGAAAACACCCATGGACAAGACGCTGCCTTCACCGACAATTACACCTTCGGCGACCTCCGAGCGGGCGCCGATGAAGCAGTTGTCTTCAATGATGACGGGATTGGCTTGCAGCGGCTCAAGCACGCCGCCGATGCCTGCGCCGCCGGAGATATGCACGTTTTTTCCGATCTGCGCGCAAGAGCCGACAGTTGCCCACGTGTCCACCATGGTGCCTTCGTCCACATAGGCGCCCAAATTGACGAAGCTCGGCATGAGCACCACGCCTTTGCCGATATGTGCCGAATGGCGCACGATGGCGCCGGGCACGGCTCGGAAGCCTGCGGCGCGAAAACGGTTTTCACCCCAGCCTTCGAATTTGGATGGGACTTTGTCGAACCAGTTTGTGGAAACACCTGGGCCGCCTTCAATGGCAGCCATGTCATTCAGTCGGAAGGACAGCAGAACGGCTTTCTTCGCCCATTGATTGACCCGCCAGTCATCGCCCTCCCTTTCTGCCACGCGCAGGGTTCCGCCATCCAGATCGTTGAGGGTCTGTTCCACAGCCTCGCGCACCTCACCTTGAGTTGCGGAGCTGATATCATCGCGCGTTTCCCACGCGGCTTCGATGGCGGTTTCCAGAGAAGACGTCATTTACAAATCCTAGCAGAAGAAAGTTCCGGGGGCGCACCATACAAGGGGGCTTGGGGCAGTCAACTGCTATCTCCCAAGGCGCCCATTCAGATCCCTCAAGAACGAGGTGAGATTTTCCGTCGCATGGTCCACGTGATCCGGCGGTTCCGCTGATCTCTCGCCTTTGCCGTTGGACCAATCCTTATGGGTTTTGAGCCAGACCGTCGTCATCCCCAGTTCTTTTGCCGGAGCCAAATTGCTGTGCAGATCGTCGAACATGGCTGCGCGTTTCGGCTCAACCAAGGATTGCTCCAGGAACAGCTCAAAGGCCCTTGGCTGCGATTTCGGTATGTAGTCGGAGGCTGCAATGTCGATGATCGCGTCAAAATGGTGTGTGATGCTCAGATGATTCAGAACGTTTTCGGCATGGGTTCGGGAGCCGTTCGTGAAGACAATTTTACGTCCGGGCAGCGCTTCGAGTTCCTGATCAAGTTGAGGGTTGGCGGGCACCGGCGACAGATCAATATCGTGCACGTATTCCAAAAACTCTTCCGGTTTGAGATTGTGAAGCTTTATCAGGCCAGACAGTGTCGTGCCGTGATCATAATAGTATTGCTTCTGGATTCGCCGCGCTTCGGCCAAGTCGAGCCCAAGATAGTTCGCGACAAACTCGCTCATCCGCACGTCGATCTGGGCAAACAGATCACATTCCGACGGATACAGCGTGTTGTCCAGGTCAAAGACCCACGCTTCTATGTGGTCGAACCCGCCAGGCTTCATTGAGCACCTATTTACTTTCGATTTACCAAACCGCCTGAACTTGGCGTCCTTTGGGGCCAAACGCAAGCCTTCCGGTCTCTTCTCCCCAATAGACTTAACGTCACTTTAAACGCCTTCAAGCTAGTTTTTTCTTAGCTGGCACCTCGTATTTGTATGGGGACTGTCGGCCCACTGACGAGTGGCGGGGTATGGTAAAGGCTTCACTAAGCAGGCTCAATGAGCCGTCGCCGAATCTTAGACTGGACGCGATGGCAACCATCGCGGAGTTTCCAGGCGCGGCCCTGTTGGTTGCCGCGGACGGCCGTATCCTTGATGCCAATGCACGCTCGCATCCTTTGCAGCAAGAATTGGAACGTTTGGACAATGTGGGTAAGCGCGAAGGCCTTACCGCAGTCATCCGTGATGCAGCTTTGTCCGGGGCCCCGCTCACAACACGCATTTTGCTTGCGCGCAATGACGGTGAAGACGCTGGTCAGCAAGCGTTCGATATTACTCTTTTGCCTTTGACGCCCGAGAAGTCGGAACGGCCGAATGTATTAATCCTGGGTGTCGAAGCCACATTGCAGCGTAATCTGGCACGGGCGCTCAAATCCTCTCGAGATCTGTTTCGCGACCTTGTGTTGTGCTCGTCGGATTTCGCCTGGGAAACCGACCGCCGGGGGGTCTTTGTCTACGTTGGTCCCCGCGGCGCGGCCGGATTTGCGGCCGAGGCCCTACACGGGCGGAGTGCCTTTGGACTTCAGGCAAGCGACGATGATGCAGGCCACGCGGCCATAAAGCGTATCTTCTTGGCCAACGAGGCTCAGGAAGACGAAGAAGTCTGGATCATGGGCGCAGACGGCACGCAACACTGTTTTTTGGTATCAGCGATGCCGGTTTATGACGCGGGCAATCTGTGGTGTGGCGCCAGGGGAATTGGGCGTGACGTTACGAAACAGCGTCTTCAGGAAAAAGCGCTGGCGGAAAACAAGGCGCGTTCCGATTTGATCAGAAGCATTGTCGATACAATCCGTAAGGAAACGGATCCGGTGCGCATGTTGCAGGTTTCTGCGGAAGCAATTGGGCGTGCATGTAAAGCGAAGAGTTGCTGGGTTCTTGAAACCAAAGATGGCACCCACTTTACACCTTCAGCGGAGTTTCATTCCGACGAGGCTGTCGTTCTTCCACAGCATGTGTGTACTGCCGTGGGCGGGCGCTCTAAAACGATCAGCTATCCAGTCGGCGACCTTATTTTCGAAGCCCGCAGAACGTCTTTATACGGCGAGCCTAATGGTGCCGTTTGCACCGCCCGGCTGCGGGACGATCAGGCCGAGGGATTTGCTGCCCAAGTTCTCGACCAAATTGCCGACCACGCTGCCGTGGTGGTTGGGCAAGCCCAAAATCTCATTCAGCTCACTCGGCTTTCGCGGACCGATCCGCTGACAGGACTTCTGAACCGAAGGGCGTTTGATGAAGAGCTTGTGATTCGTCTTGCGCGGCACAGCCGCTATGGCCGAACAGCTGGCATGATTTACCTGGACGTGGACAACTTCAAGCAAATCAACGACGAAATGGGTCACGGTAAGGGCGACGATCTTCTGAAGAATCTTGCAGGTGTGTTGGCCCGCACAGCCCGAAACACAGACCTTTTGGTGCGATTTGGCGGCGATGAGTTTGGCTTGTTTCTGGATGAAACAGAAGAAGACGAGGCGCGGCTGGTAACTCACCGAGTTCTAGAAGGGTTCGCGCAGCTGCCACGCGCATCTGAAGATGATCCAGATGCGTCAATTTCCATCGGTCTTGCCATATGGCGTCCGGAAGACAGGGAACCGCCTCACGATCTGGTGGCGAGGGCCGATGCAGCCCTTTACGCCGCGAAAAAAGGCGGGAAGGGACGGCTGGCAGTAGCGCCGGCCAAGGAAGTCGGGATTGAACCAACGAGCAGAATGCATTCGAACGGTGTATGACTATGTTGAAGAAGATCTTGTCATGGCGGCGTGACCGCAAAGCTCTCCCGGAAGAACTGAGCTATCAGGAAGCGCGGGAGGCTCTCGAATCTCACTCCAGTCAGGTACGGCGCGAGCTTGCCAGCCGCGAAGAGGTTGAGCCGGAAATCCTTTATTATTTGGCGGAAGACGGGTCCGCCGATGTGCGGGCTTTGGTGGCGGCAAATCCTAATGCCCCGCAGCAAGCCAACCTCATCTTGGCCGATGACGAAGATGAAGAGGTTCGCTGCGAGCTTGCAGCAAAGATCTCACGGCTCATCCCGCATATGTCGGCAAACGAAACGGAGAAAACCCGTGATCTGGCATTAGAAGTCATCTCAAAGCTTGCCACCGATCATCTGTCCCGCGTCAGACAGATTTTGGCGGAAGAGATCAAGGAATCCAACCTGGTTCCGCAGCACATCGTCAAGAAGATGGCCTTCGATCTCGAAGAAATAGTCTGTATTCCAATTATTCAATATTCACCGCTTCTATCGGACTTAGATCTTCTAGAGATCATCTCGAATGCACAGGTTGATGGGGCCGTGACCGCCATTGCCAACCGGGCATCGGTAAGCGAAGAGGTTTCGGACGCGGTGATCGCGACGAAGGACGTTCCGGCTGTCGCCGCTTTGCTGGGCAATGACAACGCCCAAATCCGCGAGGAAACATTGGACAATTTGCTGGAACATGCGGAAGCGGTTGATGCCTGGCATCAGCCCTTGGTTACGCGACCCGAGTTGTCCATGCGGGCGATCCGCCGCATTGCGGGTTTTGTGAGTCTTTCTCTGATTAACGTGCTGGCTGAACGCAATGACCTTGACGGTGGCGTTGAGACCTATTTGCGGCGCCGGGTACGGGCGCGCATCGACAAAGAAAATTTGTCGGTGGAAGATGTGGATCGTCTTGAGGCGGCGCGCATGACGGTTGATCAAGCGCTTGAGAACGGAACGCTGGACGACGATTTCGTTCTGGAGGCGATCGAAGAAGGCAACAAGGAAATGGTGCTGATGGGGCTGGAAAGCCTCTCCTCGCTGCCCTACACGTTGGTGGAACGTATGGTGGCGTCCAAAAATGCGAAAGTTGTTACGTCGCTTGTTTGGAAGTCGGGCCTTTCCATGCGGGCGGCCTATGCGGTCCAGCAACGAATCTCAAAAATTCATCATTCGCAGTTGCTGGCGGCCAAGAACGGACTGGATTATCCGCTCACGGTCGAGGAGATGAATTGGCATTTGGATTACTTCGGTGTGAAATCCGAAGACTGACGGTTTATTCCGTCAAGGCAAAGGTTTGTGTCCAGCCAGCCTCGGACCCGGTTTCAATTCTTTCAAAACCTGTCTTGCGGAAGCCGCGTTTCTCGCAATCATCCCGGCCGACAATCGTAAACCGGTTATCCATCGTACACAGATTATGCGGCCCGCCCCACGCGATACGTTTGCCCCCCGTACCTTCTGCTTCCGCGTAGGTGTAGAAGACATCGTTGGTGAGCTTGTCTTTGATAGCCTTTGTGCAGGTTTCCGGATCGAGCCGGAACCAGCCCGTGGATACAAGATCGCCCTCAACTTGGCGTCCGATAGCGGCCCAGACAAGGAACTCTGTCTTGTTGCACATATTGTAGCCGGTCGTATCCTGGATCTTTGCGGCTTCTTTGACCAATGTGTCGAACAGTTCGACGGTGAGTTCTTGGTTCACCTTGAGGCCATTGTCGCGCTTAAACTTGTAAATGCCATTGCGCGTGCGTTTGCCCATCAATCCGTCAATGCGGCCTGGGCGGAAACCAAGATCGGTGAGAAGGCGCTGGACGCCCGCGATGCGCGCGCGTTCCAGGGTGAAGTCCGACGTTTCAGTGAAACTGGTGCTCCATTTGTCCTTGTCACCAATGTCAATTTTGGCGAACAGACGTTCAATGGCGCCGCGCCGTTCACAATCATCGCGTCCTTCCAGACGGAACTTGTCGGTTTTCACGCATAGTCTTTGGTTGCCCGCAAAATATTTGATTCCGCCTTTGTGGGCTGCAACAGAGCGAGCGAATGTGTAATAGACCGGCTTATCCAGAGCCTCTGAGATGATCGTCTCGCACCGGCCAGGCTGCACCACCCACCAGCCTTCGGAGAACCAACGGCCTTTATCCTGATAGCCGATGGCAGTTTTGAGAACGTAGCTTGTTTTGTTGCAAAACTGGTATTCGGCGTGTGCGGCGGTGCTGAACGACATCAGCGCCGCAACCGCAAACATGGCGAGCATCAAAGAAGATGCGAAGGGCCTGACGACGGCTCTCAAACGAAATTGACCGGGCATGGAAACAAATAGCCTCGAATGACGCTTTTACAGTGGGATCGGTGGCTCTGTCCCCCCCGACCTCGGACCAATCTACAGGATTTAAAAGGCCCCCGTCGAGATTCCTTTTAAGCATCCTGATGGATAAGCGTGCCAGCCCCTTGATCCGTGAATAACTCCAGCAATACGGCGTGCGGAACACGGCCGTCCAGGATGGCAACACCTTCAACGCCTGCCTCGATAGCGGCGATGCACGTCTCGATTTTGGGGATCATACCGCCGGAAATCGTACCGTCGCCGATGAGTGAGCGCGCTTCAGTGACCGTGAGTTTCGGGATCAGCTTGCCGTCTTTGTCCAAGACACCGGCTACATCGGTCAGCATGATGAGCCGCGAAGCCCCCATGGCGCCCGCAACGGCGCCAGCGGCCGTATCCGCATTGATGTTATACGTCTCGCCCGCTTCCCCGATGCCGATGGGCGCCACGATGGGGATCAAATCCGACGACAGGATCGTGTTCAAAACGTGCGGGTTAACCGCGTGTGGTTCGCCTACGAATCCCAGATCGAGCACTTTTTCAATGTTCGAACCGGGGTCCTTGCTGGACCTTTGCAGTTTTTTCGCGATGATCAGATTGCCGTCCTTGCCCGAGAGACCGACGGCCTGACCACCGGCATGGTTGATATCGGACACAAGACCTTTGTTGATGGTGCCGGACAGAACCATTTCCACCACTTCCACCGTGGCGGCATCCGTTACCCTTAGCCCGTCCACGAAGGATGACGTGATTTTGAGCCGCTCCAGTAAGCTTGCGATTTGCGGGCCGCCGCCATGCACGACAATTGGATTGAGGCCCACTTGCTTTATCAGAACGATGTCACGTGCGAAGGCCTGCGCCAGGTGGGCATCCCCCATGGCGTGGCCGCCATATTTGATCAAGACGGTCTTGCCGTCATACCGCAGAATAAACGGCAGGGCTTCCGTCAGTATACGTCCTGTGGCGAGCCATTCGCGGGGCATGCGGGACTGTTGTTTAGCGTCTTTGTTGTTAGTGTCCGTCATCGGATGAATGGGACCCATGTCTTGTTCTTGTACATGCGTAATAACCTTACGCTGAGGGTTTATAGCCGATCGGATCGAATTCTGCCACTTGGGCCAGTTGTGCCCGAAGCTCTTCCAGTCCACGCGATTTCACTGATGATGTGGCTATGGTTTCCGGATAGGCGGCAGGGTGTTTGCGTAAGGCATCAGATGTGCGCTGCTCAAGCGAGGCTAGTTCCGCGGGCTTTATTTTATCGGTCTTGGTGAATACGATTTGATAAGACACAGCCGCTGTGTCTAGGGCCGTCATGATGTCCAGATCCACCGTTTTCAGCCCATGGCGTGCATCGATGAGCATACAAGCCCGCCGCAGATTGGGCCTGCCGCGCAAATAGACATCGATCAGCTTTGTCCAACTGTGGATCTTTGATTTCGATGCTTTGGCGTACCCATAGCCCGGCAAATCGACCAACCGGCATTGCCGCCCCAATTCAAAAAAATTGATCTGTTGCGTGCGGCCGGGCGTGTTGGAGGTGCGGGCCAGGGACTTATGGCCGGTCAGCGCATTGATCAGGCTCGACTTACCCACATTCGAACGGCCGCAAAAGGCGAATTCCGGCAAGTTGGGCGGCGGAAAATCGTTGATGCTCACGGCACTCAGCAGGAACTTGCATTCCTGCGCGAACAGTTTACGGCCTGCTTCCAGGAGACGCTTGTGATGGGCGTCTTCTTCGGCGGTATTGGTATTATCCGTCTGCACGGGGCTTGTTTTGGGTGCCATTGTCATCGGCGTCTGCGGATGTGGCCCCGGTTTCCGACGAACCAACGGCCGGGGCCGCGAGTTCTTCTTTGGATTTGCCGCCAGACGTGAAAAAATTCAACAGGCTGATGATCTTCTTATCCCATTCGGGATCGACACCGTTCCGCCGCATGATCACATATTGCTGGAGGATCGACAGCACATTGTTCCAGGCCCAATAGATCACGAGGCCGGCCGGGAAGCTTGCGAGAACGAATGTGAAGACGATCGGCATGTACAGGAAGATTTTTTCCTGCATGGGGTCATTCGGGGCCGGGTTCATCTTCGTCTGCAGGAACATGGTGGCGCCCATAATGATCGGCCAAATGCCGACCATGAGGATCTGAGGCAGATCGATGGGGATCAGTCCAAACAGATTAAAGATCGAGGTGGGGTCGGGCGCCGCGAGGTCTTGGATCCAGCCGAAGAACGGGGCGTGCCGCATTTCGATGGTTACAAACAGCACCTTGTACAGCGCGAAGAACACCGGGATTTGGATGAGCACTGGAAGGCAGCCCGCCAATGGATTGATCTTCTCTTTCTTGTAGAGTTCCATCAGCTCTTGCTGCTGTTTCATCTTATCGTCTTGATAGCGGTCGCGCAGCTTGATCATTTCCGGCTGCAGTTTCTTCATCTTGCTCATGGCCTCGTAGGACTTATTGGCAAGGGGGAAGAAGGCGATCTTGATCAAGACGGTTAACACCAAGATGGCCACACCGAAATTACCGGTGGCATGGTTCGACCAATCCAGAATGTAGAAGAGGGGCTTGGTAATGAAGTAGAACCAGCCCCAATCGATGGCCAGGTCGAAGCGGTCGATGTTCAGAGCCGTATCGTATTGGTCGATCAAGCCCACTTTTTTGGCACCGGCAAAAAAGTGCGTTGTGTTTTCCGCATTGGTGCCGGGCGCGATGGTGATGCCGTTTTGCACGAAGTCTGCTTGATAGCTGTCGCTAGGGTCGCGGGCGTTTTCGATGAAGCGGGCAAAAATGGTTTTTGTCTGATCGGGGATCAGGGCCGTCATCCAATATTTGTCGGTAATGCCAAGCCAGCCGCCGGTGGTTTCTTGTTTGAGGGTTTCGCCGTCCTTGAGGGCGTTGTACCCGAATGTCTCCAGTGTTTCGTTGAAGACGCCGATCAGGCCTTCATGCAAAATCCAGATGCCGGTGATGTCCGGCGTGCCTTTTCGGTTGATGATGGCGTAGGGATAGAGCGTAACTTCCGCGCCGCCATTATTCTGTACACTGTCTTTAACCGTAAACAGGTAATTGTCATCAACGGCGATTTCCCGTTCGAAGGTCAAGCCCTGGCCGTTGGCCCAGGTGATGGTCACGGGCGTTGTGGGCGTGAGGGTGGCATTGCCTTTGACCGTCCAAAGCGTATCGTCTGTGGGGACGGCAACAGTTGCATCTTCGGGCCCCCGCCAACTGAACTTAGCGAAGTAAGGGGCCTCCGACTGCACCGGGGAAAGAAGTGTAATCACTTCGCTGTCGGGATCGAGCGTCTCGCGATAACTCATCAGACGCAAGTCATCGAAGAACGCGCCCTTCAGCGCAATCGAGCCGTCAATTTTGTCTGACTTGATCGGTACGCGTGGGCTTTGGGCGAGCGCTTCGCTGCGGGGAAGCGCCTTCACGGATGGGTCAAGGCCCTCCACCAAGTCGGCTGCCCGATTTATTTCACCAGGTGTCGGCGTGTCGGTGTTGCTGGCCGTCGGCGCCAATTCCGATTGGCGCAAGGCTTCTGCTTCCTGGATCGCCTTTTGGCGTTCCATTTGTGGGATCGCATAGAAAAACTGCCAGCCCAGCAGCACCATGATGCAAAGAACTGCGGCGACAATAAAGTTACGTTGGTCTTCCATTAATCGAAACGATCCCTTCGCTCAGATGCCTTTGTGCTGAACCCGAAGCTCGTCCGCGCTTTTTGCGGGACCATGTGCAGCATCGGGATTGGCATGTTCACACGAGCAATTTGAAGTCTTAAGTCCTGATATAGGCGGTACCGGGTCGAATCCAGAACTGCCCCCTAACATTTTTATCGGATGGCAACGCAAAAGTCGCCTGATCGCCAAATAGGTTCCTCGAATGGGGCCATGTACTTCTATGGCTTCCAGCGCATATTCGGAACAGGTGGGTGCAAAGCGGCAGCTCGGAGGGAAAAACGGCGAGACAAACATGCGGTATCCGAAGATCACGCCTTTAAGCATTCCTGTTGCCAGCCGGTTTAGCATTACGCTCATGGTTTCGCGTCTTTCGATCTGCGCGGATCGCGTGGCTTCCTGGGGGCGTTGCCCCTCGGTTTTGCTCTTTGATGCACCCTCTTAAGGGCTTCTTTTATATCATCCAACAAAAGCTTGTAGGGCTGCGTCAATGCGCCGGGCCGGGCAATCAGCACATAGTCGAAACCGGGCGTCCCTTTTGACGGAAAAATCTCGGCTGAAGCCGCTTTAAGGCGGCGCTTTGCCCGATTGCGCGTGACCGCATTTCCAAGCCGCTTGGTGGCGGTAAATCCAAGCCTTATTTGATCGGCCGGTGCATCAGGTGTCTTCTTTGCCTGAAGAAGCGCGCTCTTCGTGCCCCATTTCGAGCCGCTTGCCACGCGCAAAAACTCGGCACGCTTCTTTAAGCGCCCAAGTTTGTAAGCGTCACTTGCTATTTCTGAATTTGTCGTCAAAGCGGCCCCCTTTTGGCCGGGGAGACCTTCGCCCAGCTTTCTGTCGCCGCGGGCTGAACGTATGCTCTATGCGCTAAGCTTTTTGCGGCCTTTCGCGCGCCGACGGGCGATCACGTCCCGGCCGGCTTTCGTGGCCATGCGGGCCCGGAATCCGTGGCGGCGCTTGCGCACAAGCTTGCTGGGCTGAAATGTCCGTTTCACGTCTCGTTCTCCTTTGGCTGCCAGAACCGCTCGTGGGGCGCGGCGCCAGGTAAAATGCAAGCGCGGTGTATACGCAGTCAGCCGCGCCAAGTCAATGTAAAGTCAGGCCCGCTTCCCGTTTTCGAATTCTCGGCGTGAAAGCGCTCAAAATCTTAACGTTTTGAGCCCGTTTCACTCCAAATCCCAGGTATGGGTCACGGTCTTTCACATTCGCTCGATTGGGCGTCGAAAATCACCCTCTCCGTCAATACCTGACCTATACCAAACGGGCAGGCCTGTCAGGCCCGCTGCGGGGACAGGTTATGAGGAGGTTTGATAGGATGGGCACAGCATTGCTGGATTTGAAAAATGGCAGATTTCTGCAGTCTGTTGCGCTGATTTTTGCCGAGCTGATGGCCATCGTTGCGCTTTTCGTGCAACCTGCCGCCGCATTCGATCTGGATCATTGGAAAAAGAGGGATGACGCAAGCCAAGTGACGGTTGATAACACAAAATGGGGGCAGATCCTGACCAGCTATCTGGTTGTGGGAGATGACGGCCTGAACCGTTTTCGCTATGGCGCCGTGACAACGGAAGATAAGGCTCATCTGAAAGCCTATTTGAAAGAGCTCCAGGCGCAAGAAGTCACAAAGCTGAGCCGCGACGAGCAGTTTGCCTATTGGATGAACTTATATAATGCCCTCACCATTGATGTGGTGCTGGACCATTATCCGGTGAAATCGATCCGCAATATCGGCCTTTCAGGTTTCTTTTCCATTGGGCCATGGAAGGCCCCCTTGGTTACGGTTGAAGGCCAGGAATTGTCCTTGGACGATATCGAACATGGCATCTTAAGAGGTCTGTGGAAGGATCCGCGCATTCATTATGGGGTGAATTGCGCGTCGATCGGGTGTCCCAACCTTCAGCCGGAGCCATTTAGCAGTGCGACGGTCAACGCTGTGTTGGATGAAGCTGCCATCGCTTACGTCAACCATCCGCGCGGCGCGCGCGTGGAAAATGGGCGCTTGATGGTGTCGAGCATTTATTCGTGGTTCAAGGTAGACTTCGGCAACAATGATGCGGGCGTCATTGCTCACCTTGCTGAATATGCTGATGAAGGATTGAAGGCCAAACTAGAAGCCGTATCCCGTGTTAATGGGTACGCCTATGACTGGAACCTAAACGAAGCTGAATAAGGCAGAGGCTGGTCGACCAAAATGGTCGGCCGCCAATAAGGCAGCAGGTCTGAGGAGACGAGTATGAGTGATCAACAAGTGGAACAATCAGAAGCAAAAGGCGGTTTATCCGTCCAAAGACTTTTGCCTTTGATCGTTCTCATCGGTTTTGTCATTCTCGCCTTTTCGATGGGATGGCATCGGTACCTGTCCTTTGAAGTATTGGCAGACAACCGGGACCGGCTAAAGGGTTTCGTCGAGGCGAACTTTCTGCTCGCAGCGCTTACATATATCGGTGTTTATGCGGCCGCCGTTGCGTTGTCATTGCCCGGTGGTCTGATCTTGACTGTAAGTGGCGGTTTCATCTTCGGCATTTGGGCTGGCCCGCCATTGGCCGTCACGGCGGCAACGATTGGCGCGACCATCATCTTCTTAATCGCGAAGACGTCGCTTGGCGATACGCTGGCGGAACGTGCAGGCCCGTCCATTGAAAGTTTCCGGCGCGGTTTCCAGGAAAATGCGCTCAGTTATCTGTTGTTCCTGCGCCTGGTTCCGCTATTCCCATTCTTTCTGGTCAATGTGGCGCCGGCGTTCTTGGGCGTGAAATTGCGCACCTACATTATCGGTACATTCTTCGGGATCATTCCGGGCACATTCGCCTATGCTTTCGCAGGCGCCGGGTTGGACAGTGTAATTTCAGAAAAGCGGGCCGATTATGATGCGTGTGTTGAGCAGGGTGGCGACGGTTGCAGTTTCTCCATCGGTCCCGGCGACTTGGTGACCACGGAAACAATCATCGCTTTTGCGGCTTTAGGGATCGTTGCGCTGATCCCTGTGGTGGCGAAGCGGTTCTCCAAAAAGGAAGACGCTCAATAGAGCCGTCCGGATCAATTTAAAGAAACAGGTGCGGGGACGATGGTGAAGCACATCAAAGCAGACTTGTGTGTGATCGGTGGCGGGTCGGGTGGCCTTGCCGTGGCGGCTGGCTCCGCCATGCTGGGGCGTAAAACAGTCCTCATCGAAAAGGGCAAGATGGGGGGCGACTGCCTAAATTATGGGTGTGTTCCGTCCAAGGCACTTCTGGCCGCGGGTAAGCACGCTAAGAACATGTCCGCAGGGGAACCATTTGGTATCGCGCCACAGCCCGCCATTGTGGATTTCAAAGCCGTGCATGATCATGTGCATGGCGTGATCGAAGAAATCGCGCCCATCGATTCCGTGGAACGGTTCGAAGGTCTTGGGGTGCAGGTTATTCAGGCGCCGGCGAAATTCAAAAACAAGCGCCAAGTGGAAGCGGGTGACTTTGTCATCAGCGCACGCCGCTTCGTGGTGTCCACCGGGTCGGTCCCGGCCGTTCCGCCCATTCCTGGTCTACAAGATGTGCCATTTCTGACCAATGAAGTGATCTTCGACAACACCACATGTCCGGAGCATCTGGTGATCATTGGAGCGGGGCCGATCGGGATGGAGATGGCTCAGGCGCATCATCGCCTTGGCGCCAAAGTAACCGTGGTCGAAGCAACCAAAGCCTTTTCTAAAGATGATCCTGAAATGAGTGCCATTGTGCTTGATGAGCTGCGCAAGGAAGGCATCAAGATTCTTGAGGGCGTGCCGGTAACGGCAGTCGAAAAGAACGGCGACGGTGTTGCGGTCCTGGTTGGCAATGAAGGCGAGCAGCAACGGATTGAAGGGTCGCATCTCCTCGTGGCGGCGGGACGGGCCCCTACCGTTGACGGCCTGAACTTGGAAGCGGCGGGCATCAAATATTCGAAACGCGGCATTGAGGTCGATGCACGTCTGCGCTCATCCAACAAACGTGTCTTTGCCATCGGTGATGTGGCGGGCGGTCTGCAATTCACCCATGTGGCCGGGTACCATTCGGGAATCGTGATCCGAAACGCTATGTTCCAGGTGCCCGCGAAAGCGGATCATTCAGCGGTCCCATGGGTGACATACACGGACCCGGAACTTGCCCATGTGGGATTGTCAGAGGAGCAGGCGCTGAAAGACGGCGAGAAGATCCGTGTGCTGCGTTGGCCTTTGGCGGAAAATGACAGGGCTCAGGCCGAACGTAAAACCGCCGGTATGGTAAAAGTGGTTACGGCTAAGAACGGGCGGATCCTTGGCGCGACGATTGTGGCGCCCAATGCGGGGGATCTGCTGCAACCGTGGATCTTGGCGGTGTCGCAGAAGCTGAAAATATCCGCTTTTGCGAACATGATCGCGCCTTACCCAACGATGGGCGAAATCAGTAAGCGGGCAGCCGGGTCTTTCTATACGCCCACTTTGTTCAGTCCAAGGGTGAGGCGGGTGGTGGCGTTTTTGAGTAAGTTTGGGTAATCACATTTCGCGGGGCACATGCTTTCTCGTCTTTACGGGTGCGTAGATTTGCGGTCTAACGCCTGAGATCGATGGAAGCCATTCTTCGACATGTCATATTCTGGCGAAACGGAAAAGAACATGAGAAAGGCGGCACCGTGCTAGAGACTGCGCGGAGCTGGGTGATGGACCTGCCCAACAGATTGTCGGGCCGCCTTCTGGTGCTCACCATTCTTGTGGTGATGATTGTTGAGGTTGTGATCTTCCTGCCGTCAGTGGCACGGCACCGGGACGATTGGCTCATGGAACGCATCGGGGCTGCGCAAATCGCGACGATCGCGCTGGAAGTTGCTGGAGATCAGGCGATTATTCCGGACGAATTGCGGCGCGAGATTTTGGCCAAAGCGGAAGTCGAAGGCGTTTCTGTCAAGCGGGATAACACACGGCAGCTGGTTTTGCGGCCGGATATGAGCACGCCGATTGATATTCAATATGATCTGCGTAAAGAGAATGCCTTGGATATGGTGCTGGCGTCTCTTGGCAATCTTGCGTCCCAGAAAAACCGGGCGATGCAAGTTATTGCGCCTGGGCGCTACGGTGGCGACGACACGATTGAGATCATTCTTCATGAAGAACCCCTTCAAAGAGAGCTCAGAAGTTTCGCCATCCGTATCTTTTGGTTGTCCCTCATCATTTCAGTCGTCACCGGAGCGGCAGTGTTCCTCGTGCTGAACAGGCTGATGGTCCGGCCCATTAAGCGCATCACAGATAACATGGTGGCTTTCCGCACCAATCCGGAAGATGCAAGCCGCGTCATCTCGCCCTCCGACAGCAAACATGAAATCGGCGTTGCAGAACGGGAACTTGCGGAAATGCAGTTCAAAATTCGAGAAGCGCTCAATCAGAAGACGCGGTTGGCGGCTCTCGGCACCGCAGTCAGCAAGATCAATCATGATTTGCGCAACATCCTGTCATCAAGCCAGCTGGTGGTTGACCGTCTTGCCGGGCTTAGCGATCCGACCGTGCAGAAACTGGCGCCGCGCCTCCTTAAAACGATCGACAGGGCCGTTCATCTCACAACGGAAACGCTGAAATATGGCAAATCCGAAGAAGCTGCCCCAGTGTTACAGCGCGTTTGCCTGTGTGACCTGGTGGAGGAGGTGAGAACCTCTACGCCTATACCGGCGGACAAGCCGATTGATTGGACAAATGAGGTCCCCAAGGGCCTGAGTGTCACCGCTGATCCGGACCAGCTGTACCGTGTGCTGATGAACCTTTGCCGCAACGCGATCCAAATTCTTGAGAATCAGGAGCGCGAAGGCAAGCTTGCCATTACCACTTCCGTAAACGGCCAGTTCGTCAGCATAGACATTTGCGACAATGGCCCCGGCGTGCCGGAGCGGGCGCAAGAAAATCTGTTCAAGGCGTTCTCCGGCAGCGTGCGGCCCGGAGGCACCGGGCTTGGCCTTGCGATCGCTCAGGAACTTGCACGGGCGCAAGGCGGGGATGTTTTCCTCGTCAAAACCGATGGTTCCGGAACGGTCTTCCGCGTCGATATCCCTCTGGCTGCTTGATATCACCCCCGAAACTGGTTTCGCTTTTGATATCAATCGCTTGAGTCGTACCGCGACTCGTCCTAAATCTAAAGAAAGTACACAGGCGAGGCGAAAACGAACCAAAACTGCAGGAGGCAGTCCTAATGGCAAAGGTCATTACCATTGCCCAGCAAAAGGGGGGTGCGGGCAAAACATCGCTTGCAGCTCATTTGGCGGCGTATTGGGCGTCTAACAACAAGGGTATTCCAAAGAATGGCGCGGCGGTCGAAGATCCGAACCACCGGACAATTACCCTGGTCGATTTGGACCCCCAGGGCAGCCTGTCTACCTGGTACCAAACACGCGAAGAAAAAGGCGTTGAAACCGACGCTTTGTCGTTGCGAATTGGTGCAGGCTGGAAAGTGAATTCGGAGATTCAGAGCGCCCAGAAAGATTCTGATCTCATCATCATTGACAGCCCGCCTCATTCGGAAACGTCGACGCGAATCGGAATTCGTCACGCGGATATCGTGGTCGTGCCGCTGCAACTCAGTCCCATGGACATATGGGCAACGCGGGCGACAATGGATCTGATCAAGAAGGAACGGCGTCCGGTGCTTATGGTATTCAACCGTGTGCCGGCGCGGGGGCGCCTTGCCTCTGACCTGAAAGACCGGCTGGAAGGGGAAGATTTGCCGATTGCGCGTTCCACTCTCGGCAATCGGACAGCCTATGCGTCCAGCTTGATGACCGGTAAAGGTGTTACGGAGACCGAACCTAGCTCTGTGGCGGCGACTGAGATCCGCGATTTGGCAAAGGAAGTATTAAAGCGAATCCGGTAAAGTCGGTTCGCTCGACATTACATGTCAGCATTGGTGAAACCGTAAGGCTGAGTTGAGACGCCTATGCTGCCTTTGCCAGAGGCCCCCTCTTCTTTGGCGCTTTTTCTTGATTTCGACGGTACGCTGGTCGAACTCGCGCCGACACCGTCGTCTATTGTCGTGCCGAGTGACCTACCTGGACTGCTCTCCGACCTTGCAGGTGTGCTTGACGGAAGCCTTGCCATCGTGTCGGGGCGTCCCATCAGCGAATTGGATGTCTTTTTGAAGCCGGTGGTGTTGGCCGCCGCGGGTCAACACGGGCTTGAGCGCCGGGATTATGGCGGCGCAATCATCCGACGTGACGATCACCTGGACGATTTGCGTGAGGCGGCTAAGGCCATGAAAGCGTTTGCCAAATCGGACCCGCGCGTCATTGTGGAACACAAATCCCTCACGGCGGCTCTGCATTATCGGAACGCGCCCGATAGAGAGGCGGACTGCCAAAAACTTGTGCAAACCCTTGTTTCTCGTTTTCCGGGCCTTCAGATCTTGGCGGGAAAGATGGTGTTCGAGGCACGCGGTGCAGGCATGGACAAGGGCCAGGCCATAGAGAGCTTTATGGCCAGCAAACCCTTTAAATCTAGGATTCCGGTGATGATCGGCGACGACACGACGGACGAAGACGGATTTCGTGCGGTCAACCGTATGGGCGGGATATCGGTCAAAGTGGGCGAGGGGCCGACTTTGGCACGAAATCGGCTTAGGAGTGTTTCGAACGTCTTAAATTGGCTTAAGCAATTGCATGATAGCTTCGGCGATACACCCGGCACATCATAAGCCGCAGAAACGAAGGGGAAAAGCGCCGCATGTCGACACTTAATCTTGGTGTCATCGGAAACTGCTCATTCAGTGCACTGATCGATGAAAAAGCGCGGATCGTTTGGTCGTGTATGCCGCGTTTCGATGGCGATCCGGTCTTTCATAAACTCATCAATGAAGGCGACGGGGATGAGGGGTTTTATGAGATTGCGCTGGAAAAACATACGCGCTCGGAACAAACCTATCTGCGCAACACCGCTATCCTCCGCACGGTGCTTCACGACAATAATGGCGGCAGTGTCGAGATCCTCGATTTTGCGCCCCGCTTCTACAATCGGGGACGCATGTTCCGGCCGACCACATTGGTTAGGCGGGTTAGGGCGCTGCATGGCAATCCGCGTATTCGCATTCGCGTGCGTCCGAAGTTTGAATATGGCTCCGTCGCGCCGGAAATCACCCATGGCAGCAATCACATCCGCTACGTATCCAGCGGCCAGACCTTGCGGCTGACCACCAACGCGCCCGTATCGTATGTGCTCAATGAGACACCGTTTGTGTTGCAACGGCCCATGGACCTCATCCTTGGGCCCGATGAAACCCTTCAATCGGGGATCGAAGATACGGCGCGGGATTTCGAAGAACGCACCGCCGACTATTGGCGCATTTGGGTGCGCCGTTTGGCCTTACCCTTGGAATGGCAAGAGGCGGTTATTCGGGCCGCCATCACGCTCAAGCTTTGCGAATTTGAAGAGACCGGTGCCATTATCGCCGCCATGACCACCAGCATTCCCGAAGCGCCGGACTCTCAGCGCAATTGGGATTACCGGTATTGCTGGCTGCGCGACGCTTTCTTTGTGGTGCGTGCGCTCAATGCACTGGCCGAAGTGGAAACGATGGAACACTTCCATCGGTACATGACCAATATTGTCGGCATGGCGCGGGAAGATGGTCACCTTCAGCCGGTCTACGGCATTGGACTGGAATCCGAGCTCACGGAACGCATGGTCGACAATCTCACGGGCTATCGCGGCATGGGGCCGGTGCGTGTTGGCAATCAGGCCTATGAACATTACCAGCACGACGTTTATGGCAATGTGATCCTTGCGGAATCCCAAGCGTTCTTCGACAGCCGCTTGCTCAAATCCACCTCGTACGATGATTTTTGGCGCCTCGAAGCCGTCGGTGAACAGGCGTTCCGGCTGCACGATCAGCCGGATGCGGGCATGTGGGAATTGCGAACCCGTGCGCGCGTGCACACATCATCCAGCCTTATGTGTTGGGCTGCTTGCGATCGCCTTGCAAAGATCGCGGATCACATCAAACAAAAAGACCGGGCGGTCTTTTGGCGGCACCGTGCCGACACCATCAAGGAAACAATTCTCAAACGCAGCTGGAATGAAGAGGTCGGCGCTTTTGTAGAAAGCTTTGAAGGCGATGGCTTGGATGCAAGCTTGCTGCTCATGGCAGAGGTTGGCTTTATCGATCCAAAAGATCCGCGATTCCAATCAACCATCGCCGCGGTAGAGAAGGGGCTCAAAAGAGGCCACCATCTCTTTCGGTATCAGATCGCGGATGACTTCGGCGTGCCCGAGAACGCCTTCAATATCTGCACATTTTGGTACATTGATGCGCTGGCGCGGACGGGCCGTACACAAGAAGCCCGCGATATATTTGAAACCATGTTATCTTGCCGTAATCATCTCGGACTACTTTCGGAAGATGTAAATCCTCAGACCGGCGAATTGTGGGGCAACTATCCGCAAACCTATTCACTTGTCGGCATAATAAACGCAGCGCGGGCCTTGAGCGCGCGATGGGAGGAACGGGTATGAGCCGCCTGGTTGTGGTGTCAAACAGGGTGGGGCCGGTAAAAGACGCGGCCCGTGCGGGCGGTCTTGCCGTGGCATTGGTGGAGGCGCTGAGCGCGGCGGGTGGCCTATGGTACGGGTGGAGCGGCGATATCTCCGATGATTCCGATGGCCGTCTGCGTATGACCCAAGATGGCGACGTAACGCTTGCCACCGTGGACCTTACCGAACAATGGTATGATCAATATTATAACGGCTTTGCGAACCGCACTTTATGGCCGTTGTTTCACTACCGTCTGGACCTGACATCATTTGACCGCCGGTATTATGAAACCTATCAGCAGGTAAATGCGCAATTCGCGGAAGGCTTGGTGCCGCTGCTTCAGCCTAATGATCTGATCTGGGTACACGATTATCATTTCCTTGCCTTCGGTGAGGAATTGCGGCGCATGAAATGCACCCAGCCCATTGGCTTTTTCCTGCACATCCCCTTCCCGGCGCGCGAAGTTTTCATCACCCTGCCGCGTCATGACAAACTTGTGGAAGCCCTTTTTGCCTATGATGTGCTGGGCTTCCAGACAGATCGTGACCGCCGCATGTTCCAAGATTATGTGGTGCGCGAACTGGGCGGAGAAGTGTGGGAAAACAAGGCGCGCGCCTTTGGCCGCACCATCGAAGTGCGTACATTCCCCATTGGCATCGATACGCAGACATTCGTTGAATCGTCGCTGTCTCCCGAAGCCGTTAATCAGTACACCAGCATGCGGGAAATGCTGAAAGGGCGGCATCAAATCATCGGGGTGGACCGGCTGGATTATACGAAAGGGTTGCCGGAACGTTTCGAATCCTTTGAGCGTCTGTTGGAAGATTACCAGGACATTCACCGCAAGGTGAGCTTCATGCAAATCGCGCCCGTATCCCGCACCGAAGTGGAAGAATATGTGGACATAAGGCACGAGCTTGAAGGCGCGTCGGGCCGCATTAATGGGCGGTTTGCGGAATTCGACTGGACGCCGCTACGCTATCTCAACCGAAGTTTTTCGCGCCATCAATTGTCCGGACTATACCGCGCCAGCAGGATCGGTTTGGTGACGCCCTTGCGGGACGGCATGAATTTGGTGGCGAAAGAATATATCGCGGCTCAAGACCCGGAAGATCCCGGTGTATTGATCCTGTCGCGCTTTGCCGGTGCCGCTACGCAACTGCGGTCGGCGTTGATCGTCAATCCGTATGATGTGAAAGCGGTCGCAGATGCACTGCACGAAGCGCTTCACATGAGCTTGCAAGAGCGGCGCGACCGTCACCAATCCATGATGCCGGATCTACTGGCAAACAATGTCAATGAATGGCGCGATAATTTTATCGATGCCATGAAAATGGTAGAGCGGCGCGAAGCCGCCTGATTTGCTGTCGAATGCCAAAACCACACATTCTTGTTGCTGACATTGGCGGTACTCATGCCCGTTTCTCGCTGGCGTCTGTCGGCGGAAAGCCGGGCGAACCGTCCGTCTGGCTCACCTCCATGTATGACAGTCTGGGCAGCGCCCTTGCGGATTTCCTGTCCCGCCATGACGACGTGGAGATTGCGGGTGCGGGGTTTTGTGCGGCAGGGCCGGTCATCAATGATCAAATTCAAATGACCAATTGTCCGTGGACGGTCGACCGGGTAGAGATCGCTGAACGATTGGGCACACCGCAAGTGCAGCTCATGAATGACTTTGCGGCGGTTGCCGTGGCGCTGCCACATCTGACAGACGAAGATCTGATGGCTGTCGGCCGCACGGATGCTATCCCGGGGCCAGGCCCCAAAGTGGCCATAGGACCGGGGACCGGGCTTGGCGTGGCGGCACTTGTGCCGGACGGCGCGGGCGGCTGGTCACCAGTATCCGGTGAAGGTGGCCATGTGGATCTGGCGCCCGCGAACAATCGGGAAATATCCGTCATCTACCAATTACTTCAGGAATTCGGCCATGTGTCGGCGGAACGTGTGGTGTCCGGCCCCGGCCTCGAGACGCTGTACGCCGCGTTGTCGGCGCTGGATGGTCAGGTGCGTGATGCAAAACCCACGGCGGTGGATATTGTGGGCGCCGCGCGGCGTGGAAACGACCCAATGGCGCAAGAGGCGGTGCAGCTGTTCACCGGGTGGCTGGGGGCGGTCGCTGGGGATCTTGCCCTCACATTTGGGGCGACGGGCGGCGTTTACATCGGTGGCGGTATTATTCCTCAGTGGGGGGATCTTTTCGATGCGGATCTGTTCCGGCGCCGCTTCGAGCTGAAAGGCCGGTTCAACACCTATCTCGAACCCATGCCCACCTATCTCATCACGGCGAAGGATGTAGCGTTGCGGGGGCTGGCGGCGGTTGCTGCTCAATCCGAAAACGGTGCCGGATGAAGTATCGTGCGATCAAGGATTGGGGAGAGGTCGAGGGAGAGTTCCGCAACATTTTGCTTTACATGGACGGCAATTCGCTGACATTGGATCTCGTCCCCTCCGAAGTCTCGACGGGGCCGGTTGACGTGAGCGACGAAACCGACGAGGCGCTTCGTCGTCTGAAGGCCGGTTCAAAACTTGTTGTCGAAGCGAATAGGTGCCTCCGGCTTTCGTTCGACGCTGTGCTTGCTGTCGCCGTTCGGGAAGAGTTCGTTGATCTCTTCGAAGATCTTTATCAAGGTCTGCCTGATGCCGGCCCGAAACTGGCGAACGGTGTTGCTGTTTGGCCTTTGTTAGAGGTCATAGACTCTCCATGGAAATCGAAACTGCCGCACTATCAGGGCGGTGACAATGAGGACATCCGCCACATGAAATTTTTGAGCATGGAGTGTTTTGTGGATGTGCTCGGATATGCACCTAAGGCAACTTGGATGCCTCACAAGCCACGAAACTCATAAAGGGCCGTTCCCGTCACTTAACGCCACGCCCTCGCGTCTGGGGTCGGCCCCGCCTTCGAGCGTGCCATCCGGCAAGACACGGATACCATGAAGACCGCTATTCAGAGGGCGGACTTTGATTTCATGACCGAGCCTTTCGAGCTCTGGTGCCAAGTCGACAATTTTCGTGTCCGCCTCAAGTTCCAGCAAGCCATTGCGGTTCACATGATGAGGAAGGGCGACGGCGGATTGCATGTCCATATCCCAATCCAGCAGGCCCACCAGCGTTTTCGCCACATAAGCGATGATGCGGCTTCCGCCGGGGGAGCCCACCAAGGCGTAGAGCTCACCATCTTCATCGAAAACCAGCGTCGGCGACATGGAGCTGCGGGGGCGTTTGCCGCCATCCGGCGCGTTTGCAACCTGCCGCCCGTCGATGACGGGCTGACGCGAAAAGTCCGTTAGCTGATTATTGAGGATAAATCCGCCCGCAATCAGATTGCTGCCGAAGACGAATTCCACGGTGGTGGTCATGGAAACCGCGTTGCCGTCCCCGTCAATAATGCTGAAATGACTGGTGGACGGCGCCTCGCGGGAGATCTGAGGCGCAAGCCGGGAGTCCTTCTTGAGCGGTGATCCGGGTTTGGCGATGCCGAGAGACTTCTTTGGGCTGATCTGTTGCGCGCGGTCCGATAGGTACGCTTTGTCCAATAGGGCGTCCAGCGGTATGTCCACAAAATCGCTGTCGGCTAGATAAAGGGACCGGTCCGCATAGGCGAGGCGCGACGCTTCGGAGATCAGGTGGATCGCTTCCGTGGACGACGCTTTAAGGCTGCCTATGTCGAAACCTTCCAGCAATGTCAGAATTTGCATCACCGTTGCGCCGCCGGAAGATGGTGGCGGCATCCCGCAGATGGTCCAGCTTCGGTATGGCTTACAAATCGCCTCTCGTTTCTTGGGCTCATACGATGCGAGGTCCTCCAAGGTCATCGCGCCCGGATTAGCCGGGGCGTTTTGCACCGCATTGACGATCTTCTCGGCAATCTCGCCGGTGTAAAATCCTTCTGGGCCCTGAGAGGCAATGGTGCGCAACGACACCGCCAATTCCGGGTTTTTCAGAACATGCCCGGCTGGAAATGGCTTTCCTTTATCGTCAAAGAAGAGGGCTTTCCCGGCTGGTGTTTCGCCAAAGCCCGGCGCCAGATTGATCATGCGGTTAAGGCGAGGCGAAATTTCGAAACCGTTTTCCGATAGCGCAATGGCCGGTTCGAACAGCTCGGCCCAGGACAGGCGGCCATGTTCTTGATGTGCCTTGGCCAACATGGCGATGGCGCCGGGCACGCCCACAGATCGTCCGCTTTTTACCGCCGTCAGAAAATCGAATGGCTTGCCATTCTCGTCCAAGAAAAGTTCCGGTGTTGCGGCGGCGGGCGCTTGCTCGCGCCCATCATAGGCCGTGACTTTTTCGGTTTTGGGCGACCAGTGCATCAGAAACGCGCCGCCTCCAATGCCCGAGGATTGAGGTTCCACCAACGTCAAGACCGCTTGTACAGCAATGGCCGCGTCCACGGCCGAGCCGCCCTTCTTGAGAACATCGATCCCGGCTTGGCTTGCCAGCGGGTTTGCGGAACTGACCATTTGGGGGCCGTCCGCTTTTGGTGTTTGGGTGCTTCCCTGGAACGGCACCCAATCGGGAATGGCCGGAGCGCTGCTGCAGGCGGTCAGGGCAAGCGACACAATCAAAACACTTAATGGGCGGGCGAAAGCGTTGGTTTTTCTCATCATTCTGAAATCTACGTATGCAAGCTGCGGTATTCGATTTGACCGGGGACCATGCCCCGACGTATATGCGGCCCATGTTTAGAGTGGGAACACGCAACCTTATCACCGATGTGGATGGGATAAAGGTGGGCAATGCGCAAGACACAAAATCGCGCACCGGCACCACGGTTCTTGCCGCATCGAACCGCTTGACCGCCGCCGTGGATGTGCGGGGCGGGGGCCCCGGCACACGGGAAACAGACGCGCTGGATGCGAGCTGTCTTGTAGATGCCCTGGACGCCATCGTGTTGTCCGGCGGATCATCCTATGGCTTGGCGGCGGCGTCTGGTGTTGCGGCCAAATTGGGGGCCAGCGGTCAGGGCTATCAAATCCCTGGATCGCCTCGCGTTTCGCCAATCGTTCCGGCGGCCATCCTGTTCGATCTGACAAATGGTGGCGACAAGGAGTGGGGAGAGCATCCCCCCTATGACCAATTGGGCCGCGATGCGCTGGATGATCTGGGGGACAGTTTCGACCTTGGAAACTCTGGGGCTGGCTTGGGGGCCAAGGCGGGGTCCTATAAAGGCGGATTGGGAAGTGCCTCGGCGGTTGGTGCGGACGGTGTGCAGGTGGGCGCGCTGGTAGCCGTCAATCCTTTCGGTTCGCCGGTGATGCCGGGCAGTGCCGCATTTTGGGCCTGGCCGTTTGAGCAAAACGGCGAATTTGGTGGCGCGCGGCCTGCTGCCGACTATGTGCCGGCTGATATGGGCTTGCCAGGCGATACCAAGATGGGCCCAGGTCCGACGCCCGGTGCGAACACGACCATTGGGATCGTCGCCACCAATGTGGCTTTGGCGCCCGCGGAGTTAAAGCGTGTGGCCATGATGGCCCAGGACGGCTATGCCCGCGCGATCCGGCCCATTCACACCATGGGCGATGGCGATGTTGTTTTCGCGGTTTCCACTGCGGCCCGGCAAGCCAGTGAACCGCGTGCGGGGGCGATCTCCACCATCGGGGCGGTCGCGGCGGATTGCATGGCCCGCGCGGTGGCGCGCGGTGTTTATGCGGCAGAGACCCTCGGTGGCATTAAAAGCTACCGCGATGGTTTTTCCGTTTGATAGACCAGACCACCCCGTTCCTAACGCCAATAATCAGAAAATAATCGGTACCAGGATAGTTGCGGTGGCGCCGATCGCCAGCAACGCCAACAGGTTCATGTAAATTCCGGCCCGCATCATGTCATGAATCGCCAAGCGTTCGGACCCAAACACGATGGCATTGGGCGGTGTGGCCACCGGCAGCATGAAGGCGCAACTGGCTGCCATGGCAGCTGGGGCCGCAAGGGTCAGCGGGGCGATGCCCGCGCCATCGGCGACCGCCGCAATCACAGGCAGGAAGGCGGCTGTCGTGGCAAGGTTGCTGGTAATCTCCGTCAGCAGAATAACAACGCCGACAATCAGCAGGACGAATATGATGGGGTGCAAAACGGAGGCGTCTCCCAATTGGGCGCCAAGCCAGGCGGCAAGGCCTGTTTTGCTGATCGCGCTTGCCAGGGAAAGGCCGCCGCCAAATAAAATCAGTACACCCCACGGAATCTTTCGCGTGTCATCCCACACCAGAAGGCTTCTTTTGGGCGATACCGGACCCGCAGGAATGATGAACAGCAGCAGACCCGCTGCAATCGCGATGCCGGGATCCGACAGGCCGGACAATCCGGGAAGGGAACTCAGCAACGGGCGTGTCATCCACAAGATTGCAACAGACGCAAACACCAGGGCGATGCGCCATTCGGCCGATGACATGTTTCCCAATTCGTCGCGCGCGTTGCGCAGAATTTCATGGCCGGTTCCCGGATTGGTCGACGGCGCGCTTTGAAACACAATCTGTGTAAGCACAAACCAGCAAATCGGCAGCAGCACCAAGACGGCGGGCATGGCCACCAGCATCCATTGGGCGAAGCCAATTTCGATGCCATATGTTGTTTCGAAGAAGCCGGCCAAAAACGCATTGGGCGGTGTGCCCACCAATGTGCCCATGCCACCAAGGCTCGCGGCATAAGCGATCCCCAGGAGAAGGCTGGTGCCGAATGCTGTGCGCACGGGCGCGTCGCTGCCTTCTTTCTCACCGGTTACCACGGCGATCACGGAAAGCGCGATAGGCAACATCATCATGGCGGTGGCCGTATTGCTGATCCACATGCTCAAGAATGCGGTGGCCAGCATGAAGCCCGCCACAAGGCGGCTTGGCCCTGTGCCCGTCCGCACGGCAATATTAAGCGCAATCCGCCGGTGAAGGTCCCAGCGCTGCATGGCGGCGGCCACCAAGAAGCCGCCGAGGAACAGGTAGACCAGCGGGTTCGCGTAAGGAGCGGCGGCATCGCTCATCTTCGCGACGCCCAGCACGGGGAACAATGCCAAGGGCACTAGCGCGGTTGCCGAGATCGGGATTGCTTCCGTGGTCCACCACACCGCCATTAAGGCGGCGACGGCAAGTGCACGCCATGCCTCTGGCGCCAAGCCTTCTGGCGGCGGAAGCAACAAGATGCCGACACAAAGGACAAGGCCGGCGATCAGCCCCACAGGGAAGCGCGACGTCAAGATAAGTCTCCGCCGGTCGGGCTAGTTACCCCGCACCTTTGGTTCCAACTGCCGCAAATCTCGTTGTGCTTTGGCGATGAAGCGTTCTTTTTCATCCACCAGCGGCGCGATCTTTGACAGAATGTTCTGGATGCTCTCTTCGCTTTCTGAGAGGTTCGTTTTGAGCACACCCAGTTGCGCCGAGTCTTGCGATGACAGTGTACTGTCCAGAGGCAGCTGTTCCTTGAGAACGTCCAAATTCTCTTGCTCGCTGCGCAGCGATGAGGCCGCCGCCGTGAGTCCGTTCAGGTCCGACGTCACTTGCGTAAGAGCGGACTGCGTGGTGTTCCATTGGCTCAACAATACGGTGTCGCCCGCACCGGCGCCCGCTTCCAATTGGCTGACCAAAGCATTCTGCGCAATCTCGTACTGAGCGATGTTCTTGAGGTGCCGGTTCTGAACCTGAGCAAATTGTTTTTGGCTGATGGCGGCGCGCGAGATGACGGCCTGCAGATTTTCCTGTGTGCTGGTGATGGTCAGACCGGCGGGTGTGTTGCTTGGCCGCACAGGTGCCAAAGCCGCTGTTTGTGTTTCGGCCGGTTGTGCTTGTGCTGACGTCTGGGTTTGTGTGTTGGTGGGACGCGAAGCCTGGTAACTGGGGCGTTCCTTGACGGTTTCCCGTGGCCGGAGGCCGCCAACACCCTGCTTGCTTATCCTCTTGCCGGAAGTGCTGCGCGCCGATTCGCCCGTATCACCGCGGTTGAAGACATCTGACACGCCGCCGCAAGCCGCCAATGAAAGGGACAATACCGTGACCATCCCCAAAACCGTCAAATTCCTGCGCATGCCTTTTCCTGCCCCCGTGGTGCGTGTCGAATGCCTCAAACTGGCTGTAACCTTGACAGAATGCTGCGCTGCACGCAATGCGGGGCTGTTTCTGCAAAACGTGGCAAAAGACAGCAGCAGTGCTTGCCATTCGCCGGGCTTCCCGTTAATGTCGCGCGCTTTCCGGGCGGCCTGTTTGCCGCCCCATCGGCAAGCCATCTTCCTTGATCGGCTTCATAGGCGCCGGTAGCTCAGCTGGATAGAGCACTAGACTACGAATCTAGGGGTCGGGAGTTCGAATCTTCCCCGGCGCGCCATTCAACTTAAGTGCACTTTAGTGCTGCGCTCACTGTTTCCGCTTTTCTATCAATGTCTGAATGCGTTTAGCTTCGTTTGCACGCCGAGCCTCACCGCTACCGCGTACGCAGAGAATCGAAAATCGCATTGAAGGTCGCTTCCAACGTGGGCGTGGCGTCGGTCTTCGTTCGCAACGTGTAAAGCGCTGCCTCCGCCACCATTGCATTCAGAAACGCGGCTGTCAGTTTCGGGTCTTCTATTTGCATATCGTGGACATCTATCGCTTCCTGCAGAAGTCTCTCTATCTGCTTGAGGCTGATTTCGTCTTCTATCTCTTTCGCCCGCTGCTGGCCCAGAGCTGCGGGGCCAATTTCGAACAACATTCTTGAGACGTTGGGGGAGCGGACTTCCTTTGTCCAAGCAAGGCATGCATCTCGGAGTCTTATGAGCGGAGGCGCAGTCGCGTCCACATTTTCAAGCGCCCGTGCGATCGCGCTTCGAGACTCTTCCTCGTAGAGGGCCTCGGCTACTTCCGCCTTGCTTTGAAAATGATGATAGAGGGCTCCTTTGCTAAGGCCTGTCTCTGCCAAAACGTGTTGAGTGGTTGTCCGATCAAAACCATGTTTTAGGAAAGAGGCTTTGAATGCTTTTAGAAGCGCCAGCCGTGTCGTTTCCGATCTCTGTTCCTGTGTTGCCATCATTATCCTTTACACGCGTCGATCGGTCCTGTAAACAAACCGTCGGTCGGTTTATTTTATAACCTGTGACTTTGTCCATGGAGAATGAAATGGAATCCTATCTTGAGAGTTTGGATCGGATGCTGGCGGTGTGGAATACATCCGATGAGGCTGAGAAGCGTTCATTGACCGAGGCGGCATTGGAACACAATGTTCACTTTGTCGACCCCAATCACAACATCATTGGGCGCGATGCCTTTCTGGCCATGGTGAACACCGTACAGGAACAAATTCCCGGTGCCGTTTATTCACGAGCGAGCGAGATTGGTTTTCAAAACAATCATTGCCGCTATCACTGGGCGATCCATATGAATAATGAGTTGCTGATGCCTGGGTTCGATGTGACCGAGGTCAACGATACCGGCAAGATTGTCAAAGTGATCGGGTTCTTTGGTGAGCTGGAGCGCTGACGAACGGATTTTGCGGCCTGCTATGTACCCGGAATATCTTTGAGGTTTTCTTCAATCTCATCGGCAATCTGTTGGGTTGACTCACTGGCGCCACGGCCGGCGACGAATGTGATATCGCGAACACTCAAGTCGCGGCCGTCCTTGGCTTCCACCTTCATTTTTTTGACCGGTTTGCGGTTCTTCAGATCAACGACCACGATCGGCTCTTTTCCTTTGCCGAAGATCCACTGATCGCCCCATTGGCCAAGGGCAACGATCACTGGGAACAATGCTTTCCCCTTTTCTGTAAGGACATATTCCGAACGCGACGACCCCACACCGATTGGGCGCTTTAGCAGAATGTCATGGTTTTGCAGGTGCTCTAGGCGCTGGGTGAGAATGTTCTTGGCAATGCCGATATTCTCCACAAAGGCTGAAAAGGTCTTCACGCCATAAAAGGCGTCGCGAATAATCATCACCGACCATTTGTCGCCAATGGCTTCCGCTGCCTGCGCCCAGCTGCAGTTGAAGTGTTCAAGGGATTTTCGTGGCATTGGCTGTGACAGCTCTCTTTAAAAATATGGGTTTTATATTGGGGGCAGGTTTCGCGCAGCAGCAGATGCAGCGCGCAGTCCGGATCATAGGTGATTCATAAACCAATCATGCGCGAGTGTACTGCTGCGCTCAAATCCGTCGAAATAAATGCCGTAATGATCGATGTCCGGCAGGATTTCGTAATGCGTTTCAACGCCGCGTTCCTTTAGTCTTTGATGCGCCCGCCCGCCACTATCGGTTATGTCGAACATTTCTTCATTGGCTGCATCAATGATCAGTGTGGGCACATTGATGGTCTCGGCTTTATCGCCAACCAAATATTGGGCCATGCGGCCGAAATGTGGGGTGCCCTTCAGGCCGGGCAAACGGTCCTCGGATTGCGGGATGGGGCCAAAGTCGCCCCGCGCGATTTGGATTGCCCGTTGACGGCCCATTTGGATCAATGGTTCAGAGGGGTTGAACACGGCGGGCACTTGAATTGCCAGAACCTTCACCCTGTGATCGACAGCGGCGGTGTAAAACGCCGTGCCTCCGCCGAAGCTTGTGCCCCAAGCACCGATACGATCGATATCGACGTTCGGTTCGCCCTCGATATAGTCAAGTGCCGAGCGGTAGCTGTCGACCCATTCCAGAGGGTCCAGCAATTCGCGGATCTCCGTTACACGAGCGGTGATCGCTTGGCAGGCTTCCACGGGTGGTATTTTGCCGGTTGCGATCAATTGTCCCCGCGAACCTTCCCAACTGGCATGGGTGAAGGTCAGGGCAATCATACCCGATGCGGCGAACCTTGCGGCGTAGCGTTCAGGGGTCAGTTTGTCCTCGCCGATGCCGTGGCTCAATACGATGGCCGGGATCTTGTCGCCCACCGAAAGTTTTTTTGGGCGATAGATATCGCCATCAAGTGCGATGCCGCGGCTCCAAATCGTGATCTTTTCCCGTTCGACGTTTTCGGGCATTCGAAGTTTGGGATAGAGGATTGGGTTTTCGTCCGTACCCGCCATTATATTGCCCCCTGAGTCCAGGCACCGTCTATCGTGTCCTTATCCACGGCTTTGTCCGTCATCCGTGATTGGACACCGACAACTTTCCAAACGCCGTCGATTCGTACGACTTCGAAATGTACCACAATGCGTTGGATTTCCGTGTTGTCCGCTGCCTGACGGGACCAGATCACTTCAATGGCCGCGCCATTCTGGTTGTAGACGAAGATTTTCCGGTCGGGCACGTCGGTATGGTCATAGCCGGCGGCTCGAAGGATCTCCTGTTGCATGACCAAGAAGTCGACCACGTCCCGGTCGGTCCGCAGCCACATTGACATTTCCGGCTCGGTCGCGGTGGCATACATTGGCGTCCCCCAATATTGCAGGACAAATTCCGGGCCTTCGTCTCGAACGCCGGATCCGACTTCGACCCAATGATGGAGATAGATATCAAAGAACCAGTGGCGCACTTCTTCTTGAATTTCCGCGCGATCGAATGTCATGGCACCCTCCGTAGCTGGTGTTTTATTTCCCTTTGAAGATGAAGTTCGGGCGGGGCGCTGCAGCCCTTACCGCTTCGGCGGCTGCCGGAAGACATGATTGGGAATCTTCCGAGTGCAGTATCTTTCCCGCCATGTCACTCATGAGCGCGTCTGCGGTGGCAATGCCGCCATCTGACCATGCCCGGAGCAGTTTTTTGTGGGCCGCGTGGGAAAGAGTCGCGCTATCCTTAAAGCGGTTGATCCAGGTTTCTGCGGCATCACTAAGGTGCGTTAGCGGAACGACTTCATTAATCAGACCGGAGGAAAGCGCCGTGGCCGCATCAACCTGCTCCGCAGTCATTGCCCATTGGATTGCACGTGCACGCCCGACCCGTTCTGCCACGCGCTGAACGCCACCGAGGAACGTGAAGGCGCTGATACTGGCTTCAGAATGGCAAAAAGTTGCGTTGTCAGCCGCGACAATAATGTCCCCGCGCAGCGCTAGTTCGAATCCGCCACCCCCGCAATAGCCTTGAACGGCCACGACAACAGGAAAGGGAAAGTCCTGAAAAATGTTCGTGACCATCAGGCCTCTTGTAATGCTTTCGGAGAAAGCTTCTTCCGATTGATCAAGCCAGGTGGTGATATCGCCACCGTGACTGAAGTCCGGTCCTTCGGCGCTCAGCAACAGAACGCGCGTGTCGGTACGGCCTGCCAGGTCCTGAACGGCAGCCCCCAGCCCGGCCACCAGATCATTGCTCAGCCGGTTTTGGGGCGGATTGTTAAAGACAATTTTTGCGACACCATCGGTGTGCGAGTAGGTGACGGGCGGCATAGCGGGCTCCTGGGGTTTCGATTACATATGGTCCTCTAATAAAACATATAGTTTTGTAATGCAACTAATATTTTCGATCCGGTGCGAACGGATTTGAGAAGCTTTTTGGAACGCTACGCCTTTGAGGCTTGGACGGTGCCGGGTGGCATGTGCTACCCCAACTTGTGCGTGAGTTTGTTTCGTGAACATGTGGGCAGAATCACACAAAGAGAGGCAACGTTATGGGGAAAGCAACTGAAACAGAGACGGGGAAAAACGACCGTAGCGATCAGGTGCTGATCGACTATGCCATCGGGGCGACAACGGTTTTCGTTCTTGCGGCGTTTGTTTTGGCATTTTCGAAAGGGATCTGGACGCTTGAGCTCAACGAAATCGGAGATTTCATCGCAGGGTTTGCGTCTTTGCTCGCCTTCATGTGGCTCATTATCACGATCATGCTTCAATATAGGGAGCTCAAGCTGCAGCGGCTGGATCACGAAAAGCAGCTCAAGATCTACGAAGATCAAAAGGACGCCATGGAAGGGTCGTTAAAGGCTGCCAAGGAAGAGGTGGAACTCACTAGGAAAAATCAAGTCCTCATGCTGACGGAATTTCTGGAACAGCGCCGCGATAAGGTGGTGCACGGATTGCTTGCTCAATTGATCTACGATGTCATTCCCGCGTTGTGCCACGCCCCGGCCTATGCGGCCCAAAAGTCTCTGACGGACGAAAATTACGTCAATGCTAAACGCTTGCTTGAGGGAAGGAGATACCCCGAAGCGTTGAATGCGCTTGGCATTTTCTTGCTGAACGAACCATCCAACCTTGAGCAAATCAAAAAAGAATTTCAGGACGTTCCATTTCTACGCGAACGGCTTGAAACACTATCGATGGTGCTGATGTCGGCGAAGACGGAGAATGAGCGATCGGAAGTGCCCATTTTGGATATCGGCCTTTTCATCGTGGAAAAAGGCCTCGGCTGGCTGCTTGACTGCCGAACCGACCTGCCAAACGCAACGGACAAGTTCAAAAAGCAACTGGAGGAGGCGATGGCCGAGTCCGATGAGATGGGCAAAAATTTTGAAGAATTCAAGCAATTGAGAAGTGACGAAAGGTCTTAGCCGTTATTTGCTCATGTCCGTGGCATCATCACGTTTAGGCTTGGCGTTTTCATGATTGTTGTGTTTGCCGTCTCGCCTGCGTCCTTTTCGGTCTCTTTATGCCAGCTTCGCTGAACGCCATATTACCTGTCATCGGCCTGATCGCGGTCGGCTTCCTTGCGGTTCGGCGTGGCGTGTTCGCCGATCAGCAAACGGATATTCTCAACAAGTTCGTCTTTGTAATTGCGGCTCCGGCCCTCTTGTTCAGGAACACGGCTCTGACGGAATTCCCGGAAGTCATTCCGTGGGGCCTGTGGTTTTCCTACTATGGCAGCATGTTTGCGGCGATGGCCGTTGGTATCGTGGCAAGTTATGCGTTCTCTCCCGAACGAAACTTTGCGGAACGCACCATCATTGGTTTCGGGAGCAGTTTTTCCAACACGGTCATGCTGGGCATTCCGGTAATCCTCACAGCTTTCGGGTCGGAAGCGGCGACGCCTCTATTCTTGATCCTGGCATTCCACAGCATCCTTTTCTTTACGGTCTCGACCATATTGCTGGAACTCGGCACGCATCGCGCCGCCCGTTTGCGCGATCTCATGCTCGCGGTCGTGCGGTCTTTGTCCGGGCAGCAGGTGCTCCTGGCTCTGTTGGCGGGCGTTGCGTGGAATGCAACCGGCCTAGGGCTTGCAGCGCCTGTGGACCGGTTTCTTGAAATTTTAGGGACGGCGGCCATACCTGTCGCTTTGGTGGCGGTGGGCGGTACTTTGGCGACAGTGGAAGTCCGGCGCAGCATCAACGTGGCGTTTTACGTGACGGCCGTGAAGCTCATCATTCATCCATTGATGGCCTATGGATTGGCGGCCTATGTTTTCGGACTGCCTGGCCTTTGGGTGGCTGTGGTAACGCTTTTGGCCGCCATGCCGACCGGCGTGTTTACCAGCGTCTTCGCCACGCGTTATGGGGCGGCAGCGGGGGCTGCCTCAAGCACCATTATGATCGCGACACTTTGTGGTGCTGTGACGGTTGCGGCGTGGTTGACCTATTTTGCGCCGTTTCTTCAGTAGGCTCTTCCAAGCGCCGCGAAAGACTTCCCCGATAGCGCACGATGAGACTGCGGTCGAAGGGTGCATACAAGGCGACGTCGAAACGGAATGATCCGCCTGCCGCATATTCGCGAGACCGGCTTGTGGGCAGCAAGCGTTTCGGCAAGGGAATGCCGAGGAACCATCCGCGCTTTACCGGAACGCGGATAGCGTTCTTTCGAACGCGCAAACCGAGTTCGAACGTGAAGGGGCCCAGGCGTTCCGTCACCTTTGGGGGGGGCCCAAGGAGCCGTAGGTGAGAACGGAAGGCGCGGGAACCGAACTTGCGCTGCCAAACCTCCCCGTCACCGGTGCGCAATTTTATCACCTTTACCGGCACATCAATGCCGTTATCCGGGAGACGAAACAAAAAAGCGATCAGCCAGCCGAACGGGCGCTGGCCACGTTCCACATCCGCAAAACCGACAAATTCCGCTTTCTCACTAATTTTGTGAAGCTCCTGGACTTCTTTGGGAAGGGTTTCCCAATCATCTCCCAAGGCTGTTCGAAACAAGGGCTGGGCCATTTTATCCGCCTCTTATTCCATCAGCCGCGCCCGTAAGCGTTGATCCGGGACGGAACACATCTGTGTACGTCCGAAAAGCCAATAACGGTTGCGGGCAAGGCGCCGGTAAAGCCAGTCTTGAATGGCGGTTGGGAAGATGGCGAATACATTCATCAGCCGTCCGATGTCACCCAACCTGTTCCCCACGCGGATCATAGCGTCGAGCGAGCCGTACACCTGACCCTGGTCCATATAGAGCCAAGTGTCGGGATCCGCCGGATCGAAATCATAATGAACCAGGATGGACCGGCCGAGGGTGCTTTGGGTCGGGCAGATCCGGAATTCCTGACGGCGGTCAAGCGTTGAAATGATCCGGGCGCCCCGCGTGCACAGGGCGCATTCTCCATCCATGAACAGGATGGGGCCATCGTCTTGAAAATCAGGCACATTGGGATCGCTGCGATACGAATAGGGCGTGTGATGCGTGACCGGATTCATGAGGGGCCTCTGCTTGGCGTGCCACTCTAATATAGGGGGGCGGCGCCGTAAAAGTTACGTTACGACGCGATTTTTGTTGAAATCGGTGCTAGGTGAAGCTGAAGCCTTGGGGCCAATAAGAAGGACCGGAAAAGATCGTAAGCGCCGGACGTCAGGCCGTCCGCGCGAACCAGGGTGGCGCCCCGCTCTAATGTCAAATAGGCACGCATGAAGGCCGTTTCCTCCGGCGTGAGCCCTCGGCGCGTTAGCTTCTCATCGATCATTTCAACCGCGCGCAAAACCTTGTCCTTGGCAACACTATTGCTGGGGTCGATATCGGCAAGAACATCCGGCACGCTGTAGAGCTTGCCCCCCGCTTTGCCGAATCGCGCATACCATTCATAGTCTTCAAGCCTGTCGAGCGTCGCATCCAGCGGTCCTACGCGGTCGAAAACGTGGCGGGGGAAAAAAGAGGTTGTGCCTGGCGAATGACGGCAGCCTTTCAGAAAATCGGCAGGCGTTGTCATGTCTACAGGCACCAGATCTTCCCATTGCTGGGTCCGGCTGCGTTTGATGCGAAAGCCGCTGGCAAGCGCCCATAAGCCGTCCTTCGGCAGCGTGTCTGCTCTCTCAATCTGTGCTGCTAGTTTTTCCGGACGCCAAGTGTCGTCGGAATCCAAAAAGGCAATATAATCCCCAGTAGCACTTGCGATGCCCGTGTTTCGTGCGGCCGCGGCACCTTGATTGGCCGCATGGCGCTCAAGGCGCAACTCGAGACCCGGTGCCGAAACGGCAACCTTCTGCGGTGTGGGGGAGGCGTCGTCCACGACAATTAATTCCACCGAAAACGCATCGCCAAGGCCCGTCTGACAGGCGACCGATTGAACCGCACGGTCAAGCTGTTCCTGCCTGTCATAGGCCGGAATAATCACCGATATGCGGGGCAATGCCGGAGATCCGGGCATTCTAAGGGTCCTTACTGTCGTCACACCGTTAGAAATATGTATCAGTGGAGTCGCGAAGATGCGATATCAGTGTTTTGGACGGTCTACGCGGCACGAATAGGGTTATGGCGACGATTATTCCGGTCATTTTGTCTGGCGGCAGCGGAACGCGGCTGTGGCCTCTTTCGACGACACACAAGCCGAAACAATTTCATGCGCTAACGGGCGAACACTCGCTGTTTCAGGAAACGTTGACGCGGCTGCCAGGCAGTGTCGATATGAAAAACCTGCTTGTGGTGGCCAATGAGAAGCAGCGCTTTCTGATCGCGCAGCAATGCCAGGATGCTCTGGGGTCCGTACCGGCGATCGCCCTGGAACCAAAAGGCCGCAACACGGCGCCGGCCGCTGTGGTGGCGGCATTGTTCGCGACGGAAGTTGACCCCGATGCTCTGATCCTCATCCTGCCTGCCGACCACCTCATTCAAGATGTGCACACATTTCATCAGGTCTTGGAAACCGCGCGCGCAGAAGCGTCCACGGGGCGGCCGGTAACATTCGGCATTGTCCCGACCGCTGCGGAAACGGGATATGGCTACATCGAAAAGGGAGACGGCGGAACGGCCACGGTGGAGGCGTTCTCTCTAAAGGCATTCAAAGAAAAGCCCGATGCTGAAACGGCTGAAGCGTATGTTGCGTCCGGCAACTACTTTTGGAACAGCGGCATGTTCTTGTTTCCGGCCAAGAGACTGTTGGACGATATGTCGGCATTCTCCCCCGGTATTTTAGAGGCCGCGACCTCGGCTTGGACAGCTGCGCGCCGCGAGCATGATTTCATCTGGCTGGATGAAGCAGCCTTTGCCGCGTGCCCGTCCGACTCCATCGATTATGCGGTCATGGAAAATGTGAGCGATGGCGTTGTGGTACCTGCGGATATCGGTTGGAGCGATGTGGGGGCGTGGAACGCCTTATGGGATGCGTTGGACAAATGCGCCGATGGAAATGTCCATAAGGGACATGTGCATGCTGTGGATACGTCCGGCACCATGATCCATGCGGACGGCCAGTTCGTTGCGGCCATCGGCGTGAAAGATGTGGTCATTGTCGCCACGGAAGATGCTGTTCTGGTCATGGACCAGGCGCGTGCGCAAGATGTGAAGTCGGTTGTTACCCATCTGAAAGACACCGATCACCACCATTTGGTCGATGGTCCGAAGACGGATGATTGACCGAATATGAAATTCTATCTGGCACAGGACTACGCATCCGCCGACCCGAATATGCAGCGGGCCGTGATCTGGCTGCGCGACCAAGCCTTGCCGCTCTGGTCGTCTTCCGCGGGGTGGGATGCAGAACATGGCGGTTGTGTGGAAAGCCTGGACCTTACCGGGGCGCCAAACCTTGACGTCAACAAACGAGTGCGGGTACAGGCGCGGCAGCTTTATGTGTATGCCCACGCGGCAATGCTCGGCCATGAAGCGTCCTCAGAGCATGCGGAACGGATTGCCGAATATCTCGTCGCCAAAGCGCAAGATCACGCAAGAGGTGGCTTTATACACATGTTGTCACCGGATGGGGCTGTGGTGGATGCAAGGCGTGACATGTACGATCAGGCATTCGTTCTGCTTGGGCTGGCTTGGGCACAGCGCGCAATAGATGTGCCCGGTCTCAAAGACCAAGCGGCCGCCATCCTCGACTATGTGGACCGCGATCTTAGAAATGCCGCCTACGGAGGATATGACGAATCCGACATGCGGGAACAGCCACGGCGTCAGAACCCGCACATGCATTGGTTTGAGGCGTTGCTGGCTCTTTTTGAAACCACGGGCGATGAAGACCTGATCATCCGGGCGGATGCCATCGTCGACCTTTTTCGCAATCATTTTTTCGATGAAGAAACAGGAACGCTGGGCGAATATTTCACGGAGGATTGGACGCGGGTTTCTGGCCCTGCCGGCAATGTGGCGGAGCCCGGTCATCATTTCGAATGGGTTTGGCTGCTGCACAAGTATCGCCGGCTTGGCGGGCGGTACAATGTGAAAAGCCATGCGCAGCGGCTCTATCGGTTTGCCTGTGATCACGGTCTTGATGAGGCGGGGTTCGCGGTGGATGAGCTGGACTGCCACGGAAACATTGTTCGCGGATCCCGCCGGTGTTGGCCACAGACCGAGGCCCTAAAGGCCCATATAACAGCGGCCCGATGGTGGGATGAAGACGTGTCGGCAAGTGTAGAGCGTCTCTTCCAAGGGCTGTTTGACACTTATCTTAATGTCACCCCGCCAGGCGCCTGGCAGGACCAGTTCGATGCGGAAGGCCAGCCGATGGCCAAGGCGGTGCCCGCCAGCAGCTTTTATCACGTGATGCTGGCTTTCGCGGAAACCCTGGATTTCTGGGATTCCGGCGACTGAAATCCGCTTTTTCGTTAACAAAGATTAAGGCTAATCGGGGCTTAAATGCGCATTGCGGCGCGCCGTTATTGATCTCATATTAGATCCAAGCGCGCTTGCGAGAAGAAAAGTGGGCGAAAGAAGACACGATGGGTTCGTTGACCAATGGGTTCGTTTAATTGTCTGTACAAACATGGCTTCCTGCGGGTGGCCACTTGCGCGCCCGAAATCTTTGTGGCGGACCCGGCAAGCAACTTTGCCGAAACCCTTGTGCTTGCCAAAGAAGCCCATGAACGCAATGTGGCGCTGACGATTTTCCCCGAACTGGGTTTGTCCGGCTACGCGCTCGACGATTTGCACCACCAAGACGCCCTTCTGGACGATGTGGTGTCGGCGATCAGCCAACTTGTCAAGGAAAGCCGCAAACTCATGCCGGTGATGATTGTGGGCGCGCCGATTAAAGTGGGGTATTCGGTCTATAATGCCGCCATCGTTATTCACAATGGCAGCATTCTTGGCGTGGTGCCGAAAGTGTTTTTGCCGAACTATCGGGAGTTCTACGAAAAACGCTATTTCGCTTCGGGGGCCTTTGCCACGGAAGACACGGTAACCCTCTGTGGGCAGACGGTTCCTTTCGGGCCCAATCTTCTCTTTGAAGCAAACGACCTTACGCATTTCTCCTTTGGCGCGGAAATTTGCGAGGACATGTGGGGCCCGGTCCCGCCCAGCACCATTTCGGCATTCGCGGGCGCCAATATTCTTTGTAATCTATCGGCCAGCAACATCACGATCGGCAAAGCGGAAGACCGTAACGTGTTGTCCGATGCGCAATCCCGCCGCTGTGTGGCGGCCTATCTTTATTCCGCCGCGGGACAAGGGGAATCAACTACCGACCTTGCGTGGGATGGGCACTTGGCCATCTTCGAGAATGGCCGACGGCTCGCCCAATCCGACCGCTTTTCCATGACCTCTACATTGCTCACCGCAGATATTGATCTCGACCGTCTGGTGCAAGAACGGGTGCGGTTCGGCACCTTCCGCGATTCGGCACAGTCCTTTGCGGACGAGTTGAAAAAGGTCCGGCGCATTTCGTTTGCGTTCAATCCCCCACTGGACAAAGACATTCCGCTGGAGCGGGATGTGCAGCGTTTTCCGTATGTGCCGTCTGACCCGGCGCGCCTCGATCAGGATTGTTACGAAGCCTACAATATTCAGGTTCATGGGCTGGCGACGCGCTTGAAGGCCTCCGGCATCAAGCGGGTGGTGATCGGCATTTCCGGCGGGCTCGATTCAACCCACGCCCTTCTGGTTTGTACGCGGGCGATGGATCTGTTGAATTTGCCGCGCACGAACATTGTCGCCCTGACCATGCCGGGCTTTGCCACCAGCGGGCACACCAAAGGCAATGCCTGGGATTTGATGAAGGGCCTCGGCGTCGATGCACGCGAAATCGACATTCGTCCGGCGGCCAACCAAATGTTTTCGGATATGGGGCATACGGCAGCGACCAACACGCCGGTCTACGATGTGGCGTTCGAGAACGTACAGGCGGGCTTGCGCACGGATTACCTGTTCCGTATCGCCAATCATGAAAATGGACTGGTGGTCGGGACCGGGGATTTGTCGGAACTTGCGCTCGGCTGGTGTACCTATGGCGTGGGCGATCACATGTCTCATTACAATGTGAATGCGTCTGTCCCGAAAACGCTGATCCAGCATTTGATCCGTTGGGTGATTAAAACGTCTCAATACAGCGACGATCTATCGAACACGTTGATTTCGATTTTGGATACGGAAATCACGCCGGAACTGGTGCCGGCTGATGCCGAAGGCAATCTTCAAAGCACGCAGGAAAAGATCGGTCCGTATAATCTGCAGGACTTCACGCTGTACTACATCACGCGTTATGGCTTTCGCCCCAGCAAGATCGCCTTCCTGGCGCAACACGCGTGGAGCGACAAGGACGCGGGCAGCTGGCCCACCAATCTGCGCAACGAAGAAAAGGTGGCTTACAGCCTTGCGGAGATTAAGAAGTGGATGGAAGTGTTTCTCTTCCGCTTCTTCGCTATCAGCCAGTTCAAACGGTCCTGTGTGCCCAATGCGCCAAAGATCAGTTCCGGCGGGTCGTTAAGCCCGCGTGGCGATTGGCGTGCGCCCAGCGACAGCCGCCCCGAACCATGGTTGAAGGAACTTCGGGATAACGTGCCTTGATTTTGTAGCACGTCACCCTCCCCTAGCCCCTCCCATCAAGGGAGGGGGACACTTCTGTGCTTGTTGCGCCCTAATTCCTCCCCCCTTGATGGGGGGAGGTTAGGAGGGGGGTGAGTGCAAAAACATCAACCCCATACAAACCTTGATGTACGAGGTCGCAGCCGCCATCATGCGCCCATGAATTTTGCAAGCGACAACACCAGCGGGGCAGCGCCGGAGATCATTGAAGCCATTGTGCGGGCCAATGAAGGGCAAGCGCCGAGCTATGGCGCGGATGATCTTACCGCCGCCGTGGAAACCAAATTCAAAGACATCTTCGAAACAGATCTCTCCGCTTATCTCGTAGCGACCGGCACCGCCGGAAACTCTCTAAGCCTCGCTTGTGCCGTGCCGCCCTTTGGCGCGGTGATCGCCCACGAAGCGTCTCACATCGCCTATGATGAATGCAATGCGCCGGAATTTTATATGAACGGTGCCAAGGTCACAGGTCTTTCCGGGGCCCATGGAAAGCTCTCGCCGGAAGATGTAGACCGCACACTGACAAAATATGGCGCCGGAATCGTGCACCGGGCGCAGCCTGCCGCGTTGTCGGTCGCCCAGGCCACGGAAGCAGGCACAATCTATAGCCGCGATGAGGTGGCGGCCTTGTCGGAAATTTGCCGAAAACACAATATCGTCTTTCATATGGATGGGGCCCGTATCGCAAACGCCATTGCGCAATTCGGCAGGGCGCCTGCCGAACTCACCTGGCGGGCGGGCGTCGATGTTTTAGTTTTTGGTGCCACAAAGAACGGCGCGCTGGGGGTTGAGGCCGTCATCTTCTTCAACATGGATTTGGCGAAAGAGTTCGAATTCCGGCGGAAGCGCGGTGGCCATCTTTTTTCCAAAGGCCGATTTCTTGCAGCACAAATGTTATCGTATTTGGAAGACGGTCTTTGGCTGCGCTTGGCGCATCAGGCAAATGAGGCCGCGCAACGGTTGGCGCGCGGCTTGAGCGCCATTAATGGCGTGGAGATCTGTCATCCCGTAGACGCCAATCTCGTGTTTGCCATATTCCCCGAGCATATCAACAAGGCGTTGAGAAAGGCTGGGGCCCAATATTATCCGTGGGTTGTTCCTGGCGACCAGGCCGACGGTAAAATGGTCCGTTTAATCACGAATTTCAGTACCAAGATGAAGGACGTGGACGAATTTCTATCGGTTGCGCAGAGTGCCGCCGATGTTTGACCCGGCTGATGTAAGCCATTGGCACGCGACTTTGCCGCCGGCGTCGCGCCGTGCTTCTTTGACTGAAGAGACCGCGGCAGATATGGTCATTGTGGGGGCGGGATATACCGGTCTCTGGACGGCTTACTACCTCAAAGAGAACGCGCCGGAACTCGACATTGTAGTGCTGGAAGCAAACTTTGTAGGATTCGGCGCGTCCGGCCGTAATGGCGGCTGGTGTTCTCCCGAGCTGGCTGGTTTGGACGACTGGCTTGACGATCCGGACACGAAGATTGCGGCCGAGAAGCTCGAAAATCAAATGTTCGATGCGGTGAATGAAGTGGGCCGCGTGTCCCAACGCGAAAATCTGGATTGTGATTATGCCAAGGATGGTCAGATCTCGGTGGCGGTCACATCTGCGCAAGAAAAACGACTTAAGAAGGAATTCGGCGAGTCCGTCGAAGATGGAGCAGTCGACAGATACAAATGGCTGTCGGGCGATCAAGTCTCTCAATATGTAAAGATCCAAGGCGCGCGCGCCGCCATTCTGTCGCCGGAATGTGCGGTCGTCCATCCAGCGAAGCTGGTTACTGGATTGGCGCGAATGGTGGAGAAAAAAGGGGTTCGAATTTTCGAAAACACCGCCGCTCGGGAGATTGGTGCCGGAAAAGTCTCGACAAAGAGCGGCTCGGTGACCGCGCCGCAGGTGGTTGTCGCGACAGAAGCTTACAGTGACAAGACACCTGGGCTTAAGCGGCGGCTTGTTCCTATTCACTCTCAGCTCATTGTGACGGAACCCTTGTCCCAGAAGATCTGGGATGAGATCGGCCTCAAAGATCGCCTTCTCTTCAACGACGGACGTGCCCTCGTTACGTATGGTCAGCGTACAGTAGATCATCGCATCGCCTTTGGGTATCGTGCGCGATATCTGTTCGGTTCGGGCATTCAAGACACGTTCGATGTGGATGACCCATCGTTCGATATTATCCGCGACATCTTGGTGTCCTTTTTTCCCGTTCTCGAAAACACCAAGATCGACCGCTGCTGGGGCGGCGTTTTGGGTGTGGGCCGCGATATGGCGGCCTTTGTTCACTACGATCCGTCCTCGAAGGTCGGGTGGGCTGGCGGGTATGTGGGCAATGGCGTCGCTGCCAGCAATCTGGCGGGCCGCACATTGGCCGATCTTTTGCTTGGACTGGAAACGGAGCGTGTTTCAACGCCTTGGGTTCGTACATCCGGTAACCCGCTCAAAGACTTTAAGCATTGGGAACCGGAGCCCATCCGTTGGCTCGGTGTCCAAGGGATCAGAACTATTCTGGGAATCTCCGATTGGCTCGAAAATTCTTCGACAGGGCGGAAAGCCCGCCAAACACGGCCCTAAGGCAGCAAGCCGTGACGCCTGTGCTTCAGAGGACGCGTGGGACCCTTTGCCTAAACTTCAGGCAACGGATGACCGGTCCTTATGCACACGGACAGTATCAAGAAGGCGCCGCCAAGGTACGCTTGCCGAAAGTGGATGGGGCGGACCGGCCCGAAGCCGTTCTTATCAATACGGCAGGGGGCGTCACCGGCGGCGACAGGTTTCAGTTCGACATTCAGTGTGAAGCAAAAGCGAAAGCGGTGATCACCAGCCAGGCTTCGGAAAAAGTCTATCGGTCTTTGGGGGCTGATGCGGTCATCAACACGCATCTGAAGGTTGGATCGGGCGCCGAGCTGGAATGGCTGCCCCAGGAAACCATTCTGTTCCATGGGGGGCGGTTGCGCCGTGAAACGACGGTCCGCCTTTCCGGAAATGCCCGTTTTCTTGGCCTTGAGGCCATGGTGTTCGGGCGTACCGCTATGGGGGAAACGGTGCGTGAAGGGGCCGTGCACGACCGGTGGCGGGTCTATCGCCAGAACAAACTGCTTTTTGCCGATGATATGCGTTTGGAGGGGGATATCGCTAAACGCCTCAACCAGCCGTTTCTTGCCGGTGGGCATCGGGCCATTGCGACGCTTATCTACGCCGCCGCAGATGCGCAGGAAGTTGCCTCAACCATTCAATCGCTGAAACGTTCCGAAGCCGGTGTTTTTGGTGCCTCTGCCTGGGAGGGCGTGATGGTGGCGCGCTTCTTGAATGTTACTGGTCAAAAGTTACGGGGTGATCTAACGTTGGTGCTTGATGCGATCCGGTCGGGTCGCCGTCTTCCCAAGGTTTGGTGGTGTTAAAGCGCATATGAATTTGACTCCGCGCGAAAAAGATAAACTGCTCATTGCAACCGCGGCGATGGTGGCCCGCCGAAGATTAGAGCGTGGCGTGAAATTGAATCATCCAGAGGCAATTGCCCTGATCTCCGATTTTGTCGTCGAAGGCGCGCGGGACGGCCGCACGGTGGCCGATTTGATGGAAGCTGGGGCACACGTGATCACGCGGGATCAAGTGATGGACGGCATCCCCGAAATGATCCACGATGTGCAAGTGGAAGCCACATTTCCAGACGGGGTAAAGCTTGTTACTGTTCACAATCCAATCCGGTAGAGAGAGTGCCATGGCTGTAAAAATTGCTTTTGTTTCGAGTGTTCTGACCATCGCTACAAGCCAGGCGGTGTTGGCCCACCAAACCCTCTCTCCGCATGTTCATCCGATGGAAGGTGCCTTCTACGTTTCCTGGTTGGAAATGGCGGCAGGGTTGACCGCGATGGGATTGGCCGTGGCTTTCTACCGGTATCGCCAAGCGCAGATGAAGAAAGAAAAGGTTCGGCGCAAATGATCCCAGGCGAGGTTTTTCCCGCCGAAGGGGAGATTGAACTCAACGCTGGTGCTGCCGTCCTTACACTGACAGTTGAGAATACCGGCGATCGTCCGGTTCAAGTGGGCAGCCACTACCATTTTTTTGAGACCAATCCCGCGTTGAAGTTTGAACGCGACAAAGCCCGCGGCTATCGCTTGGACATTCCGGCCGGCACGGCCATTCGGTTCGAACCTGGGCAGTCGCGCGATGTCACGCTTGTGCCGTATGGCGGCAAGCGTTCGGTGTTTGGCTTCCGTCAGCAGGTGATGGGCCCCCTTTAGAATTTAGGAGACTTCATGCCAGCAAAAATTTCGCGGGCAGCCTATGCCGACATGTTCGGACCGACCACCGGCGACAAGGTGCGGCTGGCGGACACGGATCTCATCATCGAGGTGGAGGAAGATCGCACGACCTACGGCGATGAAGTGAAGTTCGGCGGCGGCAAAGTTATTCGCGACGGCATGGGCCAGTCCCAAGTGACCCGGGCCGGCGGCGCGGTCGATACCGTGATTACCAACGCGTTGATCGTCGACCATTGGGGGATCATCAAGGCCGATGTGGGTCTGAAGGATGGACGCATTGCCGCCATCGGTAAGGCGGGCAATCCGGATGTACAGCCGGATGTGAACATCATCATTGGTCCGTCTACGGAGGCCATTGCCGGTGAAGGCAAAATTCTGACCGCTGGTGGATTTGATGCGCATATTCATTTCATTTGCCCGCAGCAGATCGAAGAAGCTTTGATGTCCGGTCTGACGACCATGCTGGGTGGGGGGACTGGTCCTGCGACGGGCACCAATGCAACCACCTGCACGCCGGGCGCCTGGCATATCGGGCGCATGCTCCAGGCAGCGGATGATTTTCCTATGAATTTGGCGTTCGCCGGGAAGGGGAATGCGTCTCAACCAGAGGCGCTGGTGGAACAGGTGATGGGCGGGGCATGTGCCCTCAAGCTCCATGAAGATTGGGGCACCACACCGGGCGCCATCGATTGCTGTTTGGGCGTTGCCGATGAGTACGATGTGCAGGTGATGATCCACACGGACACACTCAATGAAAGCGGCTTCGTGGAAGACACGATTGCGGCCTTCAAAGACCGCACAATTCATGCGTTTCATACGGAAGGGGCTGGGGGCGGCCACGCGCCGGATATTATTAAAGTTTGTGGGCTGAACAATGTGCTGCCGTCATCGACCAATCCGACGCGGCCGTTCACTGTCAATACGCTGGATGAACATTTGGACATGCTCATGGTGTGTCACCATCTGGACCCCAACATTCCCGAAGACGTTGCCTTCGCGGAAAGCCGCATCCGCCGCGAGACCATTGCGGCGGAAGACATTCTTCACGACATGGGTGCGTTTTCGATCATCGCCTCCGACAGTCAGGCCATGGGGCGGGTGGGCGAAGTCCTCATCCGGACATGGCAAACCGCTGACAAAATGAAGAAACAGCGCGGGCGCCTGACGGAAGAAAACGGAGACAATGACAATTTCCGGGTGAAGCGTTACATCGCCAAATACACGATCAATCCTGCAATTGCCCACGGCATCGCCACCCATATTGGCTCTATCGAAGTGGGTAAGCTTGCCGATCTTGTTTTGTGGACACCGGCATTCTTCGGCGTGAAGCCTGACCTCGTCTTGAAATGCGGCACCATCGCGGCCGCCCCAATGGGCGACCCCAATGCCTCCATTCCGACGCCGCAGCCCGTGCATTACCGGCCCATGTTCGGTGCCTTTGGGAAATCGAAAACGGAAAGTGCTGTCACCTTTGTCTCGAAAGCGGCCGCTGAAGCGGATATCGGCACGACGCTGGGGCTTCAAAAACAAGTGGTGGCGGTGGCCGATACGCGCGGTGGCATCGGCAAGTCGGCTATGGTGCACAACAGCCTAACCCCGGCCATCGAGGTGGATCCGGAAACCTATGAAGTGCGCGCTGATGGCGACTTACTCACATGCGAGCCCGCCAAAGAGCTGCCCATGGCGCAGCGCTATTTTCTTTTCTGACCATGTTGCGGGCGGGTTCAGTCATACAAAGAGGGGCGTGGGACGCCTCTCAGGCGGCGGACACGGTGGTGTTGGATCTGGACCATCGCCGGCGCCGCCGCTTGAAGATGGAAGGACGGAATGGATTGTCATTCCTTCTGGATTTGCCGGACGTGCCGTCCTTGCAATCGGGCGATGGTCTTCAATTGGAAGACGGCCGTTGTGTCGCCGTGGAAGCCGCGCCGGAAGATCTTGTGGAGATCACCTGCCACTCACCGCATGAATTCACGCGCGTCGCTTGGCATTTGGGGAACCGCCATCTGCCGACGCAAATTCTCGACGGCAGCCTGCGCATTCGCGAAGACCATGTGATTATCGATATGGTGGAACGTCTTGGCGCCCATGTGAAGAAGATAAGCGCGCCGTTCGAACCGGAAGGGGGTGCCTACGGCTTTGGATCGGTACAGGGGCACGCACACAGCCATGACTGAGACGGCAACGCTTCTACGTCTTCTTACCTGGACCTCGCCGTCATTTCCGGTCGGGGCTTTCAGCTATTCCCACGGGCTGGAATGGGCCGTGGAGTTGGGCGACGTGAAGAACAAAGAAACGCTTTTAGACTTTGTCACGGATGTGATGTCTCACGGCACCGCATGGGTGGATGCGTGTTTGCTCGCCCATGCCCACAGAGCCGCGATGGCCCGTGACGCTTCTTTGATGGAACATGTTACGGAACTTGCGGCGTGTTACGGGGCGACGAAAGAATTGCGGCAAGAGACCTTGTTGCAAGGCCGCGCCTTTTTCGACACGGCGAAAGAAGTATGGCCGTGCGACGCTCTTGCCTGGTTTGGCACCGTTTGGACGGGGCCGGTCGCGTATCCGGTCGCGGTGGGTGTGGCAGCGGGCGGTCACCACCTAGCGCTCGATCAAACCGTCGCCGCCTATCTCCACGCCTTCGCCGCGAACATCGTCTCGGCTGGTGTGCGCTTGATCCCCCTGGGGCAGACGGACGGTCAGCGCGTCATTGCCGGATGTGAAGCGATGACGGCACAAGCTGCGGAAAAAGCGATTGCATTGGATCTTGACCAAGTGGGGTCGGCGGCATTCATGGTGGATCTCGCGTCCATGCATCACGAAAACCAATATACGAGGCTGTTTCGCTCATGACATCACCGAATGGACCGTTGCGTGTGGGAATTGGAGGGCCGGTAGGGTCCGGCAAAACAGCGCTGATGGATGCGCTGTGTAAGGGCCTGCGCGACCGCTACAACATCGCAGCCATCACCAATGACATTTACACCAAGGAAGATGCGCAGTTTCTATTGCGCTCGGGCGCGCTTGCGGATGACCGCATTGTCGGTGTGGAGACCGGCGGTTGTCCGCATACGGCCATCCGGGAAGACGCTTCCATCAATCTCGCCGCCGTCGCCGACTTGAACGAAAAGTTTCCGGGCCTGGATGTGATCCTGATTGAATCTGGCGGAGATAATCTGGCGGCAACGTTCAGCCCGGAATTGGCCGACATCACGATCTATGTGATCGACGTTTCTGCAGGGGACAAAATCCCACGCAAAGGCGGACCCGGCATCACGCGGTCCGACCTATTGGTGATCAACAAGATCGACCTCGCGCCCTTGGTGGGCGCGGACCTCAACATCATGGACCGCGATTCAAAAAAGATGCGCGGGGACCGGCCCTTCATTTTTACCAATGTGAAAGAAGGCATTGGCGTTGAGCAAGTGATCGACATGATTCAGGAAAGTGGCGGCCTGGCGGCTTAGCGTTTTTCCGTCGGTTTATCGAGCACTGCCTTCTCCATAGCTTTTGCCAGGAACTCATCTTGTTCGTGTGCTGAATTTTTGAGGCACTGTATGATTTTCTGCTGAGTTGCCTGCGGTTTGTTTTGGCTCAATTTGGATTTCATCTCGATCCGCGTGATATCGATCTCGAAAGTCACGATGGCTGCCAGCATTTTTTCGATGAACGCCGGGTCTTCCTTGTCCATGGTCCATGCTTGAGCCGCGCCCGCTTCATGGCGCGCCGATAGTTTCTCAAGCGTGTCGCGTATTTCTGCATCATCCGTGACAAGCGTGGGCACGCCATAAACATGGGCGGCTTCGTAGTTCCATGTGGGCACCGCCGGGCCTGGTTCATAATAACGCGGCGACACATAGCCATGGGCCCCGGAGAAAATCACAAGCACCTCTTCGACCTTATTGTGGAGAGCCTCCAGCGCTTGCCAATGGGGGTTGGCGCGCGCCATATGAGCGCACAGGCGGCCATGTGGCCCACGCGCCCAGTCGAACAGGAAGGGCAAATGCGTCGCCGTCGGGGCATCGCCTTCAGAAGCGGTTACCAGCACACCGAAATTATTCTTGGCGACAAATGCGTGGATGACCTTGGGATCGGTGACCGCGAAGGCCGGTGGCGTATACATGATTGATCTCTTGAGGAGCGGGATGGTTGAGTTCCAAGTCGACAATGGCAAAGGGCGCAGACCAGATCAAAGTTTGGACATCGGCGCAAGATGCGATAATTCAAACGGGCATTGCTCAACATGCATGGCCCGCCTTTAATGGTTCAAAAGTGCCGGTCCATATAAGCCGGTCCAAATAACAGGAGAAACATCCATGGCCCCGAAACAAAGAATTGCAGTGACGCTTCCCGCGGGGCCACGTGTCCAGGACACCATCGACCGGGTGAAATGGGCGGAAGACAACGGCATTCCTGATGCCTGGTTTGGCGACTCGGGCGCCCCGGACTCACTGACAACGGCTGGCATTCTTGCAGCGCACACAAAGTCAATCCGCATTGGTGTCGCTGTCACCCCCGTTTATACGCGTACGCCGGCGGTCTTGGCCGCAACAGCCAACACGATCGGTCAGGTTCTGCCAGGGCGCTTCGTAATGGGTTTAGGCTCATCCAGTCAGACCATGATGGATGGCTGGCATGGCGTTCCGTTGGAGAAACCGGTCACTCGGGTCAAAGAAACCGCGATCATGGTCAAGTCCATGATTGCCGGTGAAAAATCGAATTTCGATCTCACAACATTGCGCAGCCGGGGGTATCGCCAAGCACCCATGGAGCAGCCGGTGCCGGTTTATCTTGCGGCGCTGCGGTCCAAAATGATTGAAGCGGCGGCGGAAATCGGCGATGGGGTCATCTTCAATCTTTGGCCCAAGGGCGCACTGCCGAAAATGATGGAACACGTGAAGATTGGCGCCGAGCGTGCGGGCAAAAAATTCGAAGACGTGGAAGTGGTCAATCGGGCCATGGTCCTCGTGACCGATGACAAGGCCGGCGGACGCGATCTGTTTCGGGCAGCGTTCGCGCCTTACTATGCGACACCTGTCTACAACAACTTCCTCGCCTGGGCCGGCTATCAAGATGTGGCCAATGTGATCACGGAAGGGTGGGCTGCGAAAGACCGGGCCAAAACCACCGGCGCTATCAGCGATGAGCTGGTGGATGAAATTGCTATTATTGGATCTGCGGAAGAATGCCGCGAGCGCATTCAGGAATGTGCAGCGGGCGGTATCCACACGCACATCATCGCGCCCATGGCGGCTACGGCGGAAGATGCCCAGCGCACATTCGATGCCTTTACGCCGGATAAGATCTCTCTCTAGGCGGAAAGACACGTCAAAGCGCCATGGACCTGAGTGATCCAAAACAGCGAGCGATCTTCTTTGACGTCCATGACGGTTTGCCGCGACAAGGGCCCGGCAGCTTTGAAAGCACGAAACGTGCTTTGGAAATGGCTGGTCCTCTTCCCGCCGCACCACGGGTGCTGGATATAGGGTGTGGGCCTGGCATGCAGACGCTGCACTTGGCGGAACTTCTGCCCACGGCCACGATTGCCGCGGTGGATTCGTACGCTCCCTTTATTGAAGACCTGAAGTCACGCAGCGTCGTGGCGGGTTGCGCTGAACGGATCGAACCGATGGTCGGCGACATGGCGGCTCTGCCGTTCGAACCCGGGAGCTTCGATCTCATTTGGTGCGAAGGGGCAGCTTACTTTCTTGGGGTGGAGCAGGCCTTGCTCAATTGGCGTTCGTTGCTGTCGCCCGGAGGCGCGTTAGCCTTAAGCGAAGCGGTGTGGCTCAAGGACAACGAGAACGAGGCGCCTCAGCGTGTGCGTGCCTGCTGGGATGAATATCCGGCCATGAAAGATGTGCCGGCGAACCGCGCCTTGGTTGCCAAGAGTGGCTATGAGCTGAAGGGCGACTTCGTTCTACCGGTATCGGACTGGCTAGAGGAGTATTACGCGCCGATGCAAAAGCGGCTGATAGCGTTAGCTGAAAAATACAAAGACGACCCTGTCGGCCAAGCCGTGATGGCCGAAATTCAGGAAGAGATCAATGTCTGCCGGCAATTTTCAGACTTTTACAGCTATGTTTTTCTGGCGATGAGGCGCACGTAAGGCCCGCTTTGCCGCATCAAAAGCCCCTCGATCAATTCGGCTGTTCATATCGCATTCACACTGCCGCTTTCATGAATTAGGATAAGATCGGGGAGTGGTTGGAGCAGGCTGTTGAAAAAGTCATCCGGACCCTTCGAGACGGGCCTATCGGCCCTCCTCAGGGTGAGGAAACCTAATAAAAGCCTCATGGTGAGGAGGCGCTTTAGCGCCGTCTCGAACCATGGAAAGATAAAGCGATGACTTTTTCAGCAGCCTGATAAGACGTCTGACTCCAGGAGGGGCGTATGAGTGCATTGCTGAGAATTTTTTGTGTTCCGATTGTGATCGCCACGATCATCGTCAACATGTTCGCGCTTGCGGGCTTGCTGCAAGGATTTGGTCTGGCGGAGACGGAGTGGCGATCGCCTCTCAGTACGCTGGGCAGCATCTACACGGAGATTGCAGCTTCGGGTTTTTCCGTGGCTAATGTGTTCGTCACGGGACAGCTTGGGTTTGAATTGCCGGAATGGAGCATGCATGTCTTCGTTCTCTATGCCTCGACAGCGCTGGCGGTCGCGGCGTCCGGGCTAGGCGTGACCCAACGGCAGACCTTTATGGGCGGCCTGGGCGCGGGAGGTGTTTCGCTGTCTTGGCCGTTGGCGATTTGGGGGTTTGCGACCCAGGCGTTCCGCAGGCAAACGGTCAGCACGTTTGCGCGTGATCATTCGACGATCTTTTGGCTTTATATGCTGACGGTCGCGGCTGGCTATGGTGGTGCGCGGTACATCAACACCAACTATCTTCCAGAGCCCGCGGAAGTCGCGTGGCTCAGCATGCTGATCGGCTGACGAAAGCGCTACATAGCGCCTCCTCACCATGAGGCTTTTATTGGGTTTCCTCACCCTGAGGAGGGCCGATAGGCCCGTCTCGAAGGGTCCGGATGACTTTTCAGCAGCCTGTCAGCCCCAGCGCTCTGCTTTTTCCAGTGCTTTCCGGAAATGATGCAGGCAAAGCGTCAGACACACCGCGGCCGTAGGATAGAGCACCAGAGCCAGCACGGATATTCCGTAGCGGATGTTTGTGCCACCGCCAAAGAAGTCGGATACAAATCCGATGACCAGCGGTCCGATGGCATAGGATAGGAAGTTTACGAAGATCAGGTAGAAAGCGATCATTTGTGCACGGAGTTCATTCGGCGCAACGGCCTGCAAGGCGGATGTGGCCAGACCAGCCGGCATCGCCATGATGAAAGTGATCGGACAAAGCAAAACCAACACCAGCCAAGTGACATCAAGCAGGGGCATGATGAACGTGAGTGGTGCGATTCCCAAAGCGGCCCAGCGTATCACGCGTAACGTTGCGTCAGGCACGTTGCGTGCCATCATGCGGCTTGCAAGCCAGCCCGCAAAAACACTGCCTGTAATGCCGAAGAATAACGCGATCAGGCCGTAATAGAGACCTGCGTCTGCCTTGGTCAGGCCGTGCACACGCACCAGGAACTCGATGTTCCAGGTAAGCAGCCCCCAGCCTATGGTGGCGAGGCATAGAAGCCCCGTAAAATGCAGGAGGAAAAAGGGCCAGCGCTCAGCCATGAAACCCAGAACTTCGCGCATGGGAACGCCCGCATTGCCGGCATCGTCCGAAAACTCGGAAGAACGGCCCAAGCGCTTGGGTTCCTGAACCGTGAACATTAAAAGCGCCAAGAACATACCTGGCACACCAACGATAATAAAAAGGGCCTGCCAGCTCTTAAGCTCACCCACCACCGGCAGTGCCAGAGGTGCCGCCTCTAAATACTGGATGACCTGTCCGCCGATGATCGACGCCAAAGCGACGCCGACAAAGGGAGCACTTGAAATGATGCCGAGGGCCAATGGCAATCGGTGTTTCGGAAAGTAATCGCTCAGCATGGACGTGCTTGCGGGGCCAAGGGTGGCCTCGCCCACACCCACGCCAGCACGCAAGAAGGCAAGTTGCCAAAATGTTTTGGCGAAGCCGCTGAGCGCGGTAACTAGGCTCCAGCTAAATATGCCAATAGCCATGATGAGGCGCCGGCTATGCCGGTCTGCGAAACGTGCCATCGGCAGCGTGACAAGTGTGTATGATCCGACAAAGACAAGCCCCATGAGGAAACCCATCTGTGCGTCGGTAATGCCCAAATCGCGTTTCAGCGGCCCCACCATCAGCGCAATGATCTGCCGGTCGATGATGGAGAATGTGCTCGCCAGCGTCAGAAAGAGCAGCACATACCAGCGATACCAGGGTGCACCTTGGCCGCCTCCCATGGTGAAGCTGTCATCGTCATCGAACTGCACCAACTCCGGGATATTGAACTGGTCGCGGACCTTTCGGCTGTCCCGGTAGACCTGCCATTCGGCCACGAGCCCGTCGCGGATTTTCGCACGCCAAATGGCCGGCCCTTGAAACGCCGCGCCGTTGACATTTTTTTGGCCGGCCTTTTCGAGCATGGTTCGCCCAAAGTCTGAAAGTGAGCCGTTTGACTCTCCAATCAGGATGATGTCGCTGCCGGAAAAATGAGTTTCAGAGACGTCGATTTGATAATCGGGAAAAAGCTGGAAGTAGCCTTCCCAATTGCCACGCATTTTGTCCCGTCCTTGGGATCGTCCATCCGCCATGTCCACAAAGACATGGTCTTCCGTCATCAACGATGTAAGGCCGTCGAGGTTGCCGGCATTGATCTCGCCGATGAAGGCCTGGGCAACGGCGATCGGGTTCCCGCTGTTCATCTTAAGCCCCTGCCCAAAGTTGTTCGGTCAGAAGACCAACGCGCGCTTCAATCGCTTGGGCCGCATCCATGCAGAGATCTTCGCGATACCGCCCGCCCACGAGCTGCACACCAATCGGCAGGCCATTATCCACAAGGACGGGCGCAATGGCCGATGGCAATCCCAGCAAGTTGAAGCTTGAGATGTAGAGCAGCGCGTCGAAGACGCCCTTAACCGCCTCGTCGCCCTTCAGATCTTCATTGACCGGGAAGGGCGGTTGCAAAATGGCCGGACATAAGACGAGAGGATGAGTCGCCAGAAATTCGGTCCATTGGCGTAAGTGTTTGGTGCGGTCTGCCACACCCTCCATATAGCTCTTCTGTTCACGGACGGTCGACATGCGGTAATAAGCGCTGACCACTTGTTTCATGTCGTCGCTTGCCACCTGATCGATCATCTCGCCCATCATCACATGCATTTCGGTGAAGATGAGGTCTTGGAACAGGGCCATCACCTCCTCCACATTGGGGGGATCTACCTCTTCGATGGCGTAGCCCGCCTCTTCCAAGTGGTGTGCGGCTTGATCAATCGCCCGAGATACAGCCGGATGGATCGGCCGGCCATAAGTGTTTGTGGTTTTTGCAACGCGAATGGGTTCCGCAGGCTGTGGGCCCCGCAAAGGTGCAGGAACCCACCAGGGATCGCGCGGGTCGCCCTTTGCCATCACTTCCAAGCTTAAGCGCAGGTCGCGCACTTCCCGGGCGATGGGGCCTTGCACCGACATTATTTGCATAAGGGGCGGGCGTTCCACGGGTGCGGACGGGTTATAGGCAGGGACCCGGCCCAATGTGGGTTTTATGGTCGTAACGCCGTTGCAATAGGCTGGAATGCGCAGGGACCCGCCAATGTCGTTGCCATGGGCCATAGCACCAATCCCGGCGGCTGCCGCTGCGCCGGCACCGCCGGAGGAACCGCCGCAGGTGACGTCGGCATTCCAAGGATTTTTCGTCATCCCCCTTAAGGGATTGTCCGTAAAAACTCTAAAGGAAAATTCGGGAGTGTTCGTCCGTCCAATGATGATTGCGCCGGCTTCCCTCAAGCTTTTTGTAAGGGGAGAGTCGTCAGGCGCAATCAGATCGGCAAAAGCAGGAATGCCGTTGGGTGTTGCTTGCCCCTTCACATCCACATTCTCTTTGATGGTGATGGGCACGCCATGCAGGGGGCCCAGCCCCACATCGCTTGCAGCCACTTGGTCTGCCTGTTTGGCGGACTTAAGGGCTTCATCTCTGAGATCAACGGTAACCGCATTCAGGTCTTGGTTGACGTCATCCATCCGTTGGATGGCGGCCTCTGTGGCTTCCAAACACGAGATCTCTTTTGATCGAATGGCGGCGGCAAGGTCGCACGCGCTCCATTGCCAAAGCGGTCTTGTCATGCCTGTCCTCCCCATTTCCCCCATTTCATATCGCTCTAGGCCGCCGTTTGTTCTGTTTCTTCCGACAGCACTTCGAATTTGATGCCTGATTTTGCGAGCCGGATTTCCAAGGCTGTGCCGGTCGCCATAACCGGCGTGAGCACACCGGCTATTTGCGGCGTCTTACGTCCGTCTTTCACGAGACAAAGGGCTGTTTCGGCAAGCATTTTCGAGGTGTCGCCATAGCCTGGATCGCCGCCCGATATTTGAGTGATCACTTCTTTCCCGCCGCCACGGCCGAGAAATGTGGTCTTGAACATATTGTCCCGCCGTGTTTCCGCATCCGGCCCGTCGCCGGACGATTTGAGCGACAATAGGAACGATCGCGTCATGCGAAACTGAGCAGCCATGAACAGGCCGCTCATCCCCATGGCACCGGCCGGTAGCAGTGGCAAATAGGTGCTCGGAATTTCCGCATGATGACCAAAGGTGAAGTCAGGCCCATACCGTTCGTCCGCGGCGGCGGATCGCAAGACGATTTCCACGTCAATGATGGGCAGTGGCAAGCCCCAATAGCCTTGATTTGGGCTGCGCCGCAATATCGGTGCCGCCGCCCGCAGCTGCCGCTCGGATCCCACCATAAAGTTTGTGCGCGCAATGGCACGGCGGGCACGCAAGGGTTCCGAAAAATTCATGAAACCAATCGCTGATGCCCAGGTGCCCCCTGAAATCGAATTGAAAGGATTTGAGAATCGTCCGGACTTCGACCCGAAAGACGCAAAGCTGTACACTTCGATGGGTCCGTCGTTGGGCAATTGCTCCACCGTCAACCGCGCCCCCAGATCGGCGGGGATACTGTCATAGCCGCAGCAATTGACGATGCGCGCGCCCGTATCCATCGCTTCTTCATTGTAGTCGGTCATCATGTCTTCGACGAAGCTGCCTTCGCCGGTGAGGTCGATGTAGTCGGTGCCGTTATCGGCGCATGCTTCCACCAGCGGCGCGCCATATTGCTTGTACGGACCAACTGTCGAGATGACGACGCGGGCGGCGCGTGCCATTTCGTCCAGCTCGGCCGGTAGCTTGGCATCGGCGAGAATCACGTCCACGTCCACGCCGTAGTGCTCGTCCAGATCGTCTTTCAGTTTGTGAAGCTTGTCGTAGTCGCGGCCTGCAATGGCCCAGGAGAAATCCTGCACCTCTTGGCGTTTGGCGAGCTCTCGTGCCGTCAGTTCTCCGGTAAATCCGGTCGCCCCAAATAGAACGATATCGTAGTCCCGTATCGGCCCTGTCCCAGCCATGCGCTCACCCTGTGCCCCATAATCTTTTCCCTGCAACAGTAGAGGAAACTGAGGGTTTTTGAAGAGTTTCTTGCTACGATGTTGCAATCCTTGAGAAGGGCATTGACGTGCTCAATTATATCGATATATCTCGATATATGGAAAAATATGAAGCGATTGAGGCTTTGTCAGCACTTTCCCAAGAAACGCGGCTCGATGTGTTCAGGTTGTTGGTGCAAGCGGGCCCAGAGGGGCTGTCGGCAGGTGATATTTCGTCTCATTTGGGCGTCCGTCAAAACACCATGTCCACCAATCTGGCGATCTTGCAGCGGGCGGGCCTGCTAAAAAGCGAACGCAGGGGGCGGCATGTGCATTATTTCGCCGACTTCCAGGGTATGCGGGGTTTGCTGTCATTCTTGATGGAAGATTGTTGTGGCGGTCGGCCGGAGCGCTGCGCGCCCGTTCTTGATGAAATCGTTTGTGCGGGGTGAGCTTTATGGGGGAGACGCAGATCACGAACCGGCAACGGTTGGGCGCCGAATTTATCGGGACAGCTCTGTTGCTGGCGACCGTCGTGGGATCCGGCATTATGGGCGACCGTTTGGCGGATGGGAATGTGGCGGTGGCGCTGCTCGCCAATACGATTGCCACCGGCGCGATCCTCTTTGTTCTGATCACAATGCTGGCGCCCATATCCGGGGCGCACTTCAACCCGGCGGTAACGTTCATCTTTACACTGAAGAAAGACTTGTCTGCGTTAATGGCGGGGGCGTACGTACTCGCCCAGATCGCGGGGGGGCTTTTCGGTGCATGGATCGCCCACGCCATGTTTGAGGAAGACATTTTGCAGCTATCTCAAAATGTCCGTGCGGGTCCGGCGCAAGGATTGTCGGAGATCGTTGCCACATTCGGTTTGGTATTCACCATTCTGGCAACATTGAGAGCACGTGCGGAAATGGTGCCGGCGGCAGTGGGTCTCTACATCACCGCTGCCTATTGGTTTACCGCATCCACGTCATTTGCAAACCCCGCGGTGACCATCGCGCGCAGCTTTACCGACACGTTTTCAGGCATCCGTCCGGTGGACAGCCCGGTGTTTATCGCAGCCCAGCTGATCGGCGCGGTCATTGCTCTGTTTGTGTGCAATTGGTTGTTGGTGCATCGAAAAACAGAAAGCGTCGACGCGCCTGCCTAGTCTTTGGTGACTAAACCATCCCGATCTCGATGACAACGACCTACGAAAAAACCACCATGCAGCGTACTTCGATGCTCCAGCGGTCGGGCGCATCCGGCAATGTATCGGGATCTTCGAAGGCGCTGTGAAAACTGAAGCTGCACGGTGCAGTGTCGTTGCTGGCGTCCGCCGTGGCACCGCTTGATTTGGCCATAGGGCCGTTCGAATCCCATTGTTTGATCAGGATGGCTTCGTCTTTGGTCACGGCGGGATAGTAAAACCATTTGTGATCGCTGGAGTATTTGGCGAAGTAATTCTCACCAATGCGGTCCTCGTAGTGGATTTCGAACACTACCAGATCCTCCGGAACCACGCTTTGCCCATCGCAAAACGCCATGGGGTGGGTGGCCACTGGTTCGTCGGCAATGTTGCGCCACACATTGATGATCGCGAACCGTCCGCCTTCTGATAAGGCGCGGTCGACAGCCGCACGATCGATCAAGCTCTCGCCTGCCGCCAGTGTTTCCCGGTATGTGTCATTGACGCTGGGTGGATTTGCAAGATCGCGTAAGCGCTGGGGGCCGCTGGTCAGCGTGTAGTCCCCGTGTACCAAATGAGCGGGGCCTTGCACTTCCTGGCCACCCTCAATTTTCTTCTTTTCCTTCTTGCCGCCCGCGGAGCGGACATTGTGGTCGAAGGCCACGGCGCGGCCACCGGTTGCCGCCTCCACTGCCTGGGCACAATGTCGGTAGTAAGACCGCACGACCCAGTCTTGATCGAAGAAATTCGCGTTTCCGTCAGTGAGCGGGTGGTCGATTAACTCAAACCCATTCCTTGCAACGGTTCGCCGTTCATCGCCTGCCAAAAGGCGCGCATTGGCGATGGACAGCACATGCGGGGCGAGGTCTACGCCTTTTGCCGCGCTGTCGCTGCCGGCGGTATCGCGGTGGATCAGCACTTCGCCATTGCGAAACAAAGACGACTTAACGGACGGACTTAGATAGTTGAGACGGCCACTTGTCTGTCGCGTTTGGGTAAGTGTCTCGCTCATGGAGCTCAAGCCGGTTCGGCCCGCATGCCGCGCACGAGCTTGCCGGGCAGTGCACCGGTGGCTTCGCCGCCGCGGTAGATCATTTCCCCTGAAACGAAGGTTGCTTCGATACCATCCGCATTCTGAAGGAAACGATTGCCGCCGCCGGGCAGGTCGCTCACGATGTGAGGGGTCTTCAGACTTAGCTTGTCGAGATCGATAATGTTGACGTCGGCCTTCATGCCTGGGGCCAATAGACCGCGATCCTTCAGGGAGAAGAATTCCGCCGGTTCGCGGGTGATCATGCGGACGGCCTTGGCGTAATCGAACAGTCCTTCGTCTTTTACCCATTTCGTCAGCAGATAGATGTTTGCGCTGGTATCGCAGATGGACCCCACATGGGCGCCGCCATCGCCAAGGGCCGTCACCGTGTGCGGATGTTTCAGCAGTTCCGAGATAATCGGCTTGGATTTGCTCGTGGCCGGAATGTAGATGAGATTATTACCATTGTTGCCCAGCAGGAAATCATAGAGCCAATCCAGCGGTTCTTGCCCCGCCCGTTCGGCTTGCGCGGCCACGCAATTCTCCGAATCCGGAAGATAGTTGATGGGCTCTTCCATAGGGTACATGGCATTGAAATTCTTCGACAGCAATTGCACGAAGATATGCGGATTGTCGTTTTCTTCCTGCATGATCTGTGCTTTCACCTCCGGCTCTTTGAGCTTGGCGATGCGCTCATCCCAGGGCAGATCCGCATATTTCAAGAAAGTGGGGCGCCGGTAGAAGGGGCTCATGCTCGCCGGGTGACCCATCAAAATACCGATGGGACGTGTGATCACTTGCCCGCGAATATCAAGGCCTTGGGCCTGGGCCGCTTCAATGCGTTCCAGATGTTCTTTCCACAATTGTTTGTTTTGGTTCATGCCTTCCGACGGCTGACTAATTGGCACCAGCGTGAAGGTGCCTTTAGCGCCGGTCTTGGCGCTGGTTTCCCGCAAGATGCTGAATTCCTCTTCTGCATCCTTAAAGTCAGAGATGAATTGCATCACCTGGCCTTTTTCGCCGGACAGGCACGTGCCCAATTCTTTCATCTCATTGGCGGCGGCTTCAAAGGTGGGCACATGATCGCCCGTCGCGCTCAGATGCACCAGCGTGCGCGAACTCGACAGGCCCACGGCGCCCGCATCGATGCCCTCTTTCAGAAGCACTTTCATTTGGTCGATGTCTTCAGGCGTCGCCGTTTCGCGGTTGACGCCACGTTCGCCCATCACATAAACGCGCAACGGCCCATGCGGCAGGAACACTGCGATATCGATGTCGCGCTCTTTTGCGTCCAGCGCGTCCATATATTCCGGGAAACTTTCCCAGGTCCACGGAATGCCCTCCGCCAGGGCCGTGCCGGGAATTTCCTCCACGCCTTCCATCAGCTTGACCAGCACGTCCCGGTCTTCCGGACGGCAGGGCGCAAAACCCACACCGCAATTGCCCATGACCACCGTCGTGGTGCCAAGATTGGACGATGGCGTCAGATGCGAGTCCCAAGAGGCTTGGCCATCATAATGGGTGTGCACGTCCACGAAGCCTGGCGTCACGGCTTTGCCGCCCGCATCCACTTCTTGCGCAGCGGACCCGTCCACTTTCGCGCCCACGGCCGCGATTCGCCCATCTTTGATGGCCAGTTCACCGGCATAGGCGGCAACGCCGCTGCCGTCATAGATCTGACCGTTGCGAATGATGACATCAAAATCGGGCATAGGGTGCGTTCCTCTTGTGCATCTGCGGTATGCAGGTTTCCTCGTTACGGTGAGTTTACAATGAGGACCGATGCCAATAAAGATCGAACCGCGCCCGCCAAGGGCGCGACAATTCCGCCAAAAATCAGAGGCCACGCGATGATCGAGCTAGAAAAACAAGAAAACATATTCACCCTGACAATGAATGCGGGGGAAAACCGGTGGAATACGACCTTTGTCCGTGAAATCGCGAAAGCCTTGGACGAGGTGGAAGCGTCAAGCGGACCTGCGGCGCTGATCACGCGGTCCGCGAACGCAAAGTTCTTTTCCAATGGGCTTGATCTGGATTGGGTGCAGGCGCCCGACCAGCACCCCGAGGGCGGCGATCGCATGGTGTTCGGCAACGAATTCATGGGACTCATGGGCCGCATCATTACGCTGCCCATCCCGACAATTTGCGCGATCAACGGCCATGCCTTTGGCGCTGGCTTCATGGTGGCCTTGTGTCATGACGTGCGCGTTCAGCGGCTTGACCGGGGGTTTGTGTGTGCCAATGAGATGCAGCTTGGTATGCCCATTCCGCTGCCGGAACTGGCCCTGTTCCGTCATAAACTGCCCGCCAATGTATTCTATGAGACAGTACAGCTGGCACGCCGCTGGACCGGTGAAGATGCCTTGAGGGCAGGGATTGTTCAGCACGCGGTCGAACTGGACAGTCTTTTGCCTCTTGCCGAAAAACTGGCGGAAGACCTCGCGCCGCTCGGTGCCAACCGGGAGGTCTTCGGCGGACAGAAAGAAAAGCTGTTCGGACCAGGCGCGATCTTGAACGCCGAGCACGGGGCGGCGCACCTGCTGAAGAATGCCGGTGACTACAAGGGATGACCATGCGCGTTCTCCATTTCGTCTGCGCTATCTGTTTGGCAGCACTGTTGGCAAACCGTGTGTCCGCGGAAACCGTGACCCTTGATGTGGACGGCCTATCCCGTTCTTACGAAATTCATGTTCCCGAAAGCGTAAGCGCGGAAACAAAGCCACCTCTGCTCATTGTCCTGCACGGGACCGGGTCAACGGGTGCGCAAATGGAACAGCTTGGCCGGTTTGCCCAAGACGCGGCGGACAAAGGTTTTGTCCTTGCGGCTCCCAATTCCTTGGGCCGCGCCTTCAATGAAGGCTCTGGACGGGGCGGGCCGGATGTCAAAGATGTGGACGATGTAAGCTTCATTGAAGCCGTTGCCGCTGATGTGCGGCGGCAGACCGCCATTGATGAGAGCCGTCAATTCGTTGCCGGGTTTTCCAGCGGCGGTGCCATGGCGCAACGCATGGCCTTGCAAAGCGATTATCCCTGGGCGGCCATTGCGGCAGTGGCCGGGCACCTATGGATTCCGGCGGAAGGTGCCATGCGGCCTACCAATCTTCTCCTCCTTTGGGGGATGGATGATCCGTTGAACCCGGCGGAAGGTGGCGTTGTTCCATACCCTCAAAGCGGTGTCACTCTCGACAAGCCGCCTCCCAGCGCAACCCATTTGAAATGGGCGGACCTGTTGGAGTGTTATGAAGGAGAGTTTGCGGAAACAGCGCCGTTCGCCGGTACGAAGAAACTCAGCATTGATACATGTTACGAAGGCGCACAACTGGACGCATATTTTGTTGGCGGCTTAGGCCATCATTGGCCAGGCGGCACGCCTGTGCCTCTACCGCCGGAGATTGTTGGTCCGTATGCGGAACCATTCGTTCTTAACGAAGTAATGTGGGATTTTTTCGAGGGGCGGTAACCCCTTTCTTCGAACGTCATCCCGGACACGCCGCAGCATCTTGATGATGCGGTGTAGATCCGGGATCTATCCGGCAAGCGGTTCTGACTGTGTTTTCTGGATCCCGTATCTGCGAAGCAGCATGGTATGCTGCATCGCGTACGGGATGACGGCAAAAGTTTCAGCAGCGATCAGAGATACACTCCGATCTTCTCCCCAAGCTCCTGCACATGCAGGGCGCGGTATTCCTGGTAGATGCAAGAGGAATGGGGCATCACCAATACGTTCGGATGATCCCATAAGGGAGAGGTAGCGGGAAGGGGCTCTTCCTCGGTGACGTCAAGTCCTGCTCCAGCGATCGGTCCCTCATTCAATGCCCATAAAACATCGTCCGTCAGCGTGGTTGTCCCGCGCCCGAAATTGTAGAGGAAACTGCCGGGTTTCATGGCGCCCAATCTCGTACGGTTCATAAATCCGTGTGTGGAGGCATCGCCAGGCAACAGCAAGATGACGTGATCGGCGATGTTCAATGCGTCCGGCAAGGTGCTGTCAGTGATGTAGCTTGCGCCGGTGTCGTGATCGATGCCACCTTCAACGGTCCGTTGATATCCGGTCACAGACATCCCTAACCCGGTCAGCAGCTTTGCGCATTCTTTGCCGATGCTGCCATAGCCGATAATCAGGGCGCGCTGGTTCGCCAGCATGCGGCTTTCGAATTGCAGATTGCGGTCCCAGCTTTTTTGGCGTTCATTTTTCAGAAGGGCAGGCATGCGCCGATTGAAATAAAGCATGGTGCCCAACAGGCTCTCGGCGATCATGCCGCCGTGAAAGGTGCCGAAAATCGTTTGTACACGTCCTGACGGATCTTCCGCCACCCAGTCCTTGCCGGCGGCGGGTGTGAAAACGGCCTTGAGATGAGGTGCCAATTCAAACCAGTCGCGCTTGAACTGCCAGCAGGTCACAAGCTCTGCTTCCGCTAACCCGTCGAGAAAGCTCTCTTGCGTCTCGTGATGAACGATCCGCAAATCCGAATGTTTGCGGAGAACCGGTTCAAAGTCCTCCGCTGCAAAATCGAACGCACGGATGTCATTCTTTAAGAAAATGTGGAGGGCGGGCATATCCGCAGGAAGTTACTCCGCCGTCGGTGTTTCCGTCTTGTAGACTCCTTCAATATCGAAGGTCACATTGTGCTTGGTTTCCAGTTCCTTCAGCAGGGTCGCGTCCTTGCCCACCGGGAATGAAGAGCATGTGTTCGCCCAGAACGGATCTTTTCCGCCTTCCAAAAACAGCACATGTCCGCCAACCACGTAGGAGGCTTCACACGCCGCGCTTTCGGGATTGGCTTTTCCGATCACCTTGACCCACTCGCCGGTTTCACCGCGCAGCTCATCCACCACGGAAACCTTGTAGCACGTATAGTTGCGGAACATGTTTCCCGTGACACGTCCGAAGAAGCCGCCCTCAATCTTCGGCGTTTCCAGACCATGTTTCTTGGGGCTGCATTTCTCTTTGGAGATGATCTGGCCCACAAATGCGGTTTCTGTCTTTTCGAAAGCCTCCACGGGTGCCAAACAACTGCAGGCATGGGCCTGAGTGGTTAATGCCGTCGCGCCTGCCATCAATGATACGGCCGCTGCTGAAAGTGTTAACAATTTTGGATAGTTACGCATCCAATCCTCCCCGAGTTCATCCCATGCAGAACAGGCTAGCATGCGAATATGGTTACGTTAAGCGGTGACGTGCCTGGCCGTTCATAGTTTAAAGACCCGCTGAGCATTGGCTGCCAAGAACAAAGATTGAACGTCCGATTCTAACGCCAAATCACTCAGATCTTTCAAGGCCATGCCGGGCGTCACCATCGGATAATTCGTACCGAACAGAACTTTGTGCCTGCCATGTCCCTTCATGTACCTTACCAATTCGTCCGGGTACCTTTTGGCGGTGTAAGCGGACGTGTCGATGTAAACATTTTCATGCTTTGTCGCAACGGCTATGGCTTCCTCCGTCCACGGATAGCCGATATGTCCACCCACAATGACCAGTTCGGGAAAGTCGAGGGCCACTTGATCAAGGTAGATCGGGCGCCCCACTTCCGACGGCATAAGGGGGCCGGTGTGGCCGATCTGGGTGCAAAAGGGGATCCCCATCTCGCAGCACGCCGTGTAAACGGGGTAAAATCGCCTGTCGGTTGGCGGCACTTCCCAAAGCCAGGGTAAGACCCGAATGGCTTTGAAGCCCAGTTCCGAAACGCAGCGGCGAATCTCGCGCACCGCCTCCATTGGTTTTGAAATGTCGACGGACCCGACACCCACCAGGCGGTCCGGGTAAGCCCTTACGAATTCGGCGACTTCATCATTGGAGATCATCACATTCCGCGGCGCCACCCAGGCCGAAATCAGGCTCTTGTCCACTTGGGCCTGGTCCATCGCCGCGATGGTGGCCTCAAGGGGTAGGGCAGACTTTGGGGTTTCGGTCTTTGTCCAACGGCGCAGGGACTCAAAAATCGGATCTTGAGAATGCCGTAGCGTCGGATGTTGGGCCCAAGCGTCGATAATCATGTTTCGTCTGTTCCAAATTCTTACCTCCCCCTTGTGGGGAGGTCGAAGAAATGGGCATAGCCTGTTTCTTCGGGTGGGGGAAACGAAGATGCAATTTTATTCCGACTATCCGTCAACCCCCACCCGAAAAATTTCTCGTAGGCTCGAATTTTTCGGCCTCCCCATAAGGGCAGGGCAATCGCATATGGCGATTACCGGCCTTGCTTTTTTTCCGCTCATGCCTGCAACAGCAGGCATCTCTCACATTTCGCCAATAGATCCCGGTTCGCGAAAACGCGACCGGGATGAGCGGCAGAGGAGTGATGGTCATATGCGATCCGACTCCCAACAAGGTGGAGGCTAAAAGTGTTGTGAACAGCCTGCCGCAAAATGGTGACATGTGTGCTATCCTGCAACCGAGGGAGGCTTTGGTGTTGTGAGAAAGCCATGGCCTTTGGACCCACATTCCCCCAAACTTGCGAGCTTGAGCGGACGCTCACGGTTTTTTGTGCCGATGGGGGCACGAAACATGAGATGACGCTTTCGGTGGTGTTGTTACTTTGGCGTACCCACCCGCTCCCCCTCCCAACCACCCGAGCGAGGGTACCTTTGGGGTGGTTGGGAGGGGGAGCGGGTGGCCGGGGTATCCCAAAAAGTTGGATGAACCCCATGCGCCCATCACGACGCCTGGGCGTAAACAATAAAAAAGCAGGTGAATGGTGACGGTAGATCGAATGGAAGAAGCGGACCGGGATGATGCGGGAGAAGGGGGCGGAAACGCCTATCCCGGCGCATTTGCCGCCTGGTACATGGTCGCCATTCTGGTCCTGGCCTACACATTTTCATTTATCGACCGGCAAATCCTGACTTTGCTTGTGCATGACATTCAGCATGATTTGAAGGTCAATGACACGGCCATGGGCATTCTTCATGGTTTCACCTTCGCCGTCTTTTACTCGATCGCTGGATTGCCGATCGCCCGCGCCATTGATGTGGGCCCACGCCGCCTCATTCTTGCCATCGGCATTTTCGCCTGGAGCCTGACCACAGCCCTATGTGGCATTGCATTTCGGTATTGGCAGCTATTGCTTTTACGCATCGGGGTTGCCGTTGGGGAAGCGACCTTGCTGCCGGCCATGAATTCCATGATCGCGGATGCATTCCCGCCGGAACGCCGGGGGCTTGCAACGGCGCTGTTTAATGTAGGCCTGCCGATCGGCATTGGACTGTCGGTTCTGTTTGGCGGTGTGCTGATCAATGCTTTTGAAGGCGTCACTCTGACGGTGCCGGGGATCGGTACGTTGAAGCCTTGGCAGATCGTATTCTTGTCCGTGGGCATCCCTGGACTTTTCGTGGCGTTTTTGACCATGACCATGATTGACCCGCCACGCAAACAAGTGATGACGGATGGGGACAGCATTCCCATCCGGGATGTGATCGCACACTTGTCCAAGTATCGTTGGGCGTTCGGCTTGCATTTCGCAGCCGTCTGCTTCGCTTCCATGGTGGGGTATGGTTACGTTGCGTGGATACCGGCCATGTATATCCGCAACTTCGATATTTCGAGCGGCGATATGGGCATCATCTATGGGCTGTTGACCATGGTGTTTGGCGTGATGTCCATCATCATTGCCGGATGGTTTTCCGATTTTTGGGACAGTAAGGGAAATGCAGACGGAAAAATGCGTGCACCGCTCATTGCGGTAAGTGGGTCTTTGCTGCCCGCGTTGATCTTTCCGCTGGTAACGAACATCTATCTGTCGTTCGCGGTCTTGGGTGTTTTTCTTTTCTTCTCCTATGCGATTTGGGCGACCGGTGCTGCCGTTATTCAGGATTTGTCGCCTGGGCCTATGCGCGCGCAGATCACCGCGATCTATACAGGTATCTTGAACCTTGTCGGCCTTGGCTTCGGCCCTGTCGGCATTGCTCTGATGACGGATTATGTGTTCGGCGACCCGAAGGCTGTGAAATACTCCATGGTCTTTTTTGCCGCCATCGGAACGACTTTGGCCATGGCGTGCTGGTTTGTCTGCCTGCGGCCCTATCGTGTTTATGCAAGACGTTTGAGAAACTGGAAGCCGGTTGCGGCTTAACCGTTTTTGGAAGGATATTGTTATGCTTGAGCTCTACCACGCCCCCATTTCCACTTGCTCCCAGAAAGTGCGCATGGCGCTGTGTGAAAAAGGGCTCGACTGGGAAGATCATGTGGTGGATCTGCAAAAAGGCGAACAGTTCGCGCCGAACTACATCAAGCTTAACCCCAATGCCGTGGTGCCAACATTGGTGGATGATGGCACGGTGTTGATCGAGTCCACACTGATCAATGAGTATCTCGACGATAAATACACGGATGCGCCACTAAAGCCGGAAGGGGCGGAGGCGCGCCATGCCATGCGTCTGTATACGAAGCAAACGGATGACCGGGCCCAGCCCGCGATCGCGGTTTTGACCTATGCGATCGGCGCGCGCCCCATGATGCTGGCGCAGCCCAAAGAGCAGGTGATGGAGATGTTCTCCAAAATTCCACTCGAGGCCAAGCGCAAGGCGCGGATAAGCGTTTACGAAAATGGTGTGAAAGCGCCAGAGGTGGCAGAGGCCATCAAGGTCTTTGTGGCTCTGTTTAAAGATATGGAAAAACGCCTTCATGAAAACACCTGGCTTGCGGGACCTGACATTAGCCTCGCCGATATTGCGGCCATGCCTTATGTGCTGCGGATCGATCATTTGGGGCTGACCCCGATGATCGAGGACAGCGGTTTGCCCAAGCTTGCCGCTTGGTATGACCGCGTCAAGGCGCGCCCATCCTTCGACATTGGTGTGGCAAAATATGCGCCATCCTTTGTGGTGGACCTCTTTCAAGGGGAAGGACAAAAAATTTGGCCTGAAGTGGAGAAACTCATCCAGGCAGCATAGGCCGGAGGCAGATAGCCCCAAATTTGTTATCAATCTTAAAATAAGACTAATAACAACACTAAATAAATGTGAAATAAAATAAATATCGAAAAAATACTGGTAATTATCAAAAGGCTCGATTATGTGTCTGCAGAAGCGAAATCCGGATTGGTCAAATCGGTTAGGCATTGACCGGCATGGCTGGCTTCTGCTGTTGTGATCGACTAAAAGAAGAACGCCCGTGCAAAAATTTAAAATGCAGCCGGTTCCGGGATGAGAAACGAACGATAAGGAAGAGCGATGAGCGTTACCGACGTCGCGAGCAAGGCGGATGCGACCGCCCCAGAAATCAAGCGTCAAGAAATCGACGAAGTGACTGTACGTTTCGCCGGTGATTCTGGCGACGGTGTGCAGCTCACGGGTGGCCAGTTCACTCAAGCCACCGCCTTAGCGGGCAACGACTTGGCGACCTTCCCGGACTTTCCGGCGGAAATTCGCGCACCTGTAGGCACCACATTCGGCGTATCGGCCTTCCAAATTCATTTCGGCGCGCGCCGCATTTATACGCCCGGTGATGCACCAGATGTGCTGGTCGTGTTCAACCCAGCTGCCTTGAAAGTCAATCTGACGGACCTTGTCAAAGGCGGGCTCGTTATTTTGGACTCCGGCACGTTCAATAAACGCAATCTGGACAAGGCTGGGTTTGAACAAGACCCCCGCGAAGACGGCACCTTGGACGGTTATCGCGTTCTGGAAATCGACATTACGGCCCAGACACACAATGCGGTGGAAGGACTGGGCATTACCAATAAAGAAGCCGGCCGTTGTAAGAACTTTTGGACCCTTGGCTTTGTCTATTGGCTTTATGGCCGCGACCGCGCCGCAACGGTCGATTGGATTAAAGCGAAGTTCGGGGCGAAGCGGCCGGAAATTGCGGAAGCAAATATCGCCGCCCTCAATGCAGGTCACGCAGCAGCGGAGACGGCTGAGCTTGGCGCAGACATTAGTGCTGTCCATGTGGCGCCGGCGCCATTGGAACAAGGCCTTTATCGCAACATTACCGGCGCGGAAGCGCTTTCAATTGGATTGGTCGCGGGTGCTTCTCTTGCTGATCTGCCGATGAAGTTCTGTTCTTACCCCATCACGCCTGCGTCGTCTCTGTTGCATGAGCTGGCGAAGCTGAAGTCCTACGATGTGACCACCTTCCAAGCGGAAGACGAGATCGCCGCCGTTTGTGCCGCGATTGGTGCGTCCTACGCGGGCGGTCTTGGGGTGACCTCAAGTTCAGGGCCAGGCATCGCGTTGAAGACCGAAGCGATCGGTCTTGCCATCGGTGTTGAGTTGCCGCTGGTGATCGTGAATGCGCAACGGGCCGGACCGTCGACAGGCATGCCGACGAAGACGGAACAGTCGGATCTCTATCAATCTGTCTTCGGACGAAATGCCGATGCGCCGTTGATTGTTGTGGCGGCACGTTCGCCCGCGGATTGTTTCGACACGGCCATCGAAGCCGTCAAGCTTTCCACCAAATACATGGTGCCGGTGATCTTGCTGACAGACGGCTTCATCGCCAATGCATCTGAGCCATGGCATGTGCCGGACTTCAATGATTACGACCCCTTCCCGGTTCAGTTCCGCGAAGACCCGGACGGTTTCCACCCCTTCCTGCGCGATCAAGCGACTTTGGCACGGGCATGGGCGAAGCCGGGCACGCCGGGTCTGGAACACCGGATCGGCGGGATCGAACGCGCAGAGAATTCAGGCCATATTTCATATGAGCCTGAAAACCACGAGCGTATGACAAAGATCCGTGCACAGAAGGTTCAGAATGCAGCCAACGACATCCCGCTACAAACTGTAGATTCGGGGCCTGAAAGCGGCAAAATCGTCTTTGTCGGCTGGGGGTCGACCTATGGCTCCATCAGCAGCGGTGTTAAACGCGCTTTGGCCGATGGTTTGGAAGCATCGCATGTTCACCTGCGGAACATCTGGCCCCTGCCACGCAATTTGGGGGATTTATTGAAAGGCTTCGATCGGGTGATCGTGCCGGAAATGAACAATGGCCAGCTGGTCACGTTGCTGCGCGGCGAATACGCCATTGATGCGGAACCGCTAACGCAAATCACCGGCCGCCCCTTCAAGGCCGATCGCATTTATCACGTCGTCAAAGACGCGTCTTAAGAGTGAGACCCTGGATATGAACGTAGCTCCGGATCCGAAGAAGTTTACCGCGAAAGACTTCACCACCGACCAGGAAGTGCGCTGGTGCCCAGGCTGTGGTGACTATGCCATTCTTAAAGCCGTGCGGGCGACCTTGGCCGACATTGGAACCTCACCGGAAGATGTGGTGTTTGTGTCCGGCATCGGATGTGCGGCACGCTTTCCCTATTACATTTCCAGTTACGGCTTTCACACGATCCATGGTCGTGCGCCGGCGGTTGCCACTGGTGTGAAACTGCAAAATCCGGAATTGGATGTGTGGGTTGTGGGCGGCGATGGCGACATGCTGTCGATTGGCGGCAATCACACCATGCACGCCCTGCGGCGCAATGTGGATTTGAACATTCTACTGTTCAACAATGAAATCTACGGGCTAACCAAAGGTCAGTACTCCCCCACATCGCGGGTGGGCACGCGGTCGCCGTCGACGCCGGATGGCTCGGTGGACAAGCCATTGTCTGCGTTGGAATTCGCCCTTGGCGCGGGCGCACGCTTTGTGGCGCGTTCGATTGATACCGCGCAGAAGCATTTGCCCGGTGTGCTGAAGCGGGCACATGCGCACAAAGGCGCTTCCATCGTGGAAATCTTCCAAAATTGTATTGTTTACAATGACGGCGTGTTCGACCATTTCACGGAAAAGAAGTCGGCGTCGGAAACGCAGCTTCATGCGGAACACGGCAAGCCGCTTTTGTTCGGCAAAGAAAACGACAAAGGCATTCGTTTCAATCCGCAAACGTTCTCGCTGGAAGTGGTGACTGTTGGCGAAGGCGGTGTGGACCTGTCGGAAATTGTCGTCCACGACGAGACCAACAAAATGCTGGCGCAAATGCTGGTGACGTTCCAGCCGCCCGATTTCCCGGTGGTGATCGGTGTCATCTATTGTGATCCGGGGCCGGAATACGTATCGGCAGTGACGGACCAGACCGATGCTGCTAAGGCGAAGTCCGGTCCTGCGGACATCAATGCGCTGTTGCGCAAAGGCAGCACCTGGACGGTCTAAAACGGTCATAGCGAGAAAAACGAGGAGGTTGTTGTGTCATTGGAACTTGAAGGCATTTCGGCCCCTTATGAGACTTTCCTTGTAGAGAAAGACGGGGCCATCGATTGGGTGACGCTCAATCGGCCCGACAGGCTTAATGCCATTAGCCAGCGCATGATGCTGGAGCTGCAACACTATTTCGGAAATCTGTATACGGACCACAGCGTCCGCGTTGTGATCCTCAAAGGGGCAGGGCGCGCGTTCTGCGCTGGCCTTGACCTCAAGGATCGGGGTGGTACGGAGTCCAATTCGCCGTCCAACGGCATGCGCGGCCAGCGCCGGGTCAGCGAAATTGTGATGCGGATGCGCCGTTGTCCGCAGCCGATTATCTCACTGGTGCATGGCGCCGCAAGCGGTGGGGGATTTGCCTTCGCGCTCGCGTCTGATGTGCGCATTGCGGGGGAGACCGCACGTATGAATGTGGCCATGGCGCGTATTGGCTTGTCCGGTTGTGATGTGGGGATCAGCTATTTCTTGCCGCGCGCCGTTGGACGTTCCACCGCCATGGAGCTGATGATGACGGGCCGTTTCATCGATTCGCAGCGCGCGTTGCAGACGGGCCTCGTCTCTCAAGTGGTGCCCGATGATCAACTTGCCGCTATGGGCAAGGAGCTTGCGGATGACATGCTGATGCTCAGCCCCATGGGGCTGCGGCTTACGAAGGAAGGGGCCACCATGGCGGCGGACGCAGACAGTCTTGAGGCCGCCGTGGCGATTGAGGACCGGCAACAGATCCTCTGTGCCACCAGCGGCGATTTCCGCGAAGGGATCACGGCGTTCCTTGAGAAGCGCAAACCGGACTATCAAGACGCCTGATTGCGCGGACGCAAGCCATCTATCAGTCTACAGATGTTTTCGTAAATGTGCTCAAGCATTTCCGGATTATTGTCATTTTCGAACAGTGTCATAATGCCTTCGTTTAGTGCGCCGGATAGTAATGCTGCCATGATTTCCGCTGACGGCACGTCGATCGCTCCTTGGTCGACCGCGAATTCCAGGCCTTCGATCAGTGACTGAACGCCCGTGCGGCGCTCGATAGCGCGCCAGTCGTTGAACCCCAATACGGACGGTCCTTCCATCATCACGATACGTACAAATTCCGGTTTCGACGCCTCTTCCAAAAAGGCGCGCGAACCTTGCTTCAATCCTTCAATCGGATCATTGGCGCCCACCGCCCGTTTCTCGATAGCCTCGAACACTTCCATCTGGATTGTTTCCACCACGGCCCGGAACAGCGCCTTCTTATCTTCATAATGGTGGTAGAGGGCGCCCCGGCTCACCCCCGTTGCCTTGGCCAGGGCGGGGGTCGATGTGCCGGCAAAACCATTCTCCAGAAATGCCCGCCTCGCCCCATCAATGAGGGTGGTCTGAGTGGCGGTAGATCTATCTTGTTGGCGCATGGGTGTGCTCTCTCTTGACAAACAAACAGACTGTTTGTATGTAAAAAACATACAGTCTGTTTTTAATTGTGTTTGCGCGATGAAGCAAGCCATGCGGAAGGAGTGAGCAATGAAAGTGAACAGCTATTATCCCGTGATCACGGTGTCGGATGTGGCTGCCACAGCCGGATTTTACGAAACCAATTTTGGTTTCACGAAAGGCTTCGACTCTGGCTGGTACGTGCATCTTGTCCATCCGGACAATCCAGGCGTCAATTTGGCGGTGATGGAATCCAGTCACGAGTCATTGCCAGAGGGCTATCGTAAGGACGCCCAAGGTGTGCTGCTCAATTTTGAAGTTGAGGATGTGGACGCAATTTACGCCCGCATGACTGCGTCAGACGTAGAGATCCTGCGTCCACTCAAGGACGAATCCTGGGGCCAGCGCCACTTCATCATGCGCGACCCGGCCGGTGTGATGATTGACGTGATCAAAATGATTCCCCCAACGGCGGAATATGCGGCGCGGTATGAAGAGGACTCGATTCCTAACTGACGACTACTGCATGTCTGAGAAGCCTGGGGATCGCCTCTTCTCGTTGGGATCTCCAGGCGATAGACTCTCCCAACAGGGAGAGGCATTTTGGAATTCATTTCGCCCATCACAAATTGGATAGTCGAGAACGAAGGTCTCCTCTCGGGGCTTGCAGCTATGATCGTCGTAGGCGGCGTCATTACGTCTCCGTTTGGCGCGAGCCTGCGTTCGCTCGTCGGCCGGCTTCGTCCCTCATTCTTAAGCGAGGCGGAAGACGAGCCCGCCGCCACAGAGAAGGGCGTCTCGACGGCAGAACCACGTCGCCAAAGGCCATCAATCGCCATCTTGCCGCTGAACAATATGAGCGGCGATACGTCTCAAGACTATCTTGCGGACGGCTTGACGGAAGATCTCATAACACTCGTGTCGCGCATTGAAGGCTTTGATGTCATCGCGCGGAATTCAACCTTTGCCTATAAAGGGCAGCACCCGGACATTCGGGACGTGGGGCAGACCCTTGGGGCAAGCTATGTGGTCGAAGGCAGTTTGCGCCAAATGGGACAGCAACTGCGCGTCACGGTCCAGCTCATTGATGCCGCAAACGGCAACCATGTATGGGCGGAAAAATATGACCGTCCCCTGAGCGAATTCTTTGATTTGCAGGATGAAGTGGTTGCGGCCATTGCGGCACAGCTTCTGCCTCAGCTCGACACGGCAGCGATCGCACGGCACCTCGATCATTCTGACGACACGTTAAAAGCATGGGCTCTAACCCGGCGCGCCTATACCATTCTTAGGTCTGAGCGGAACAATCTAGAGAATCTAGAACGCGCGATTTCTCTCTCGGAGCAAGCCCTGGCAATTGATCCAAACTTTGCGGAGGCTTACGGAACACTTGCCAGAGCGCACTCGATTGCGTGCTTTTACGACGAGACGGAAGACCAAGAGCAATCCCAAAAGAGGGCGCAAGAGGCGATCGCGACCTTGCGACGCCTCGCGCCAAATGAAGCGGTAACCTATCACGCCATCGCGCAGTTCGCATTGGCGACCGAGGGGTCGGAAAAAGCCGTGCCCGCATTTGAAGAGGCGGCGAGGCGTAATCCTAATGACGTCCTGTTGCTCGCCTCTCTTGGGTATCATCTTGTGCAGACCGGTCGTACGCCTGAGGGGCTTTCAAAACTTCAGCGTGCGTTAGATCTCTCGCCACATGATCCAGGCAGACATCGTCTCCATTTCTTGATGGCGATGGCTTCCCTCAATGTTGATGACCTTGATGCTGCACTTAAGCATGCAAGATCGTCAGTTGAATTGTTCGACCAGTTTCCCGCTGCTCTTGCCCTACATGCGGGGCTTCTTTTCGCAAAGGGCGAAAACGAACAGGCAAAGCAGCAATTGGCGCGGCTTCGTATGGTTAATCCGAGCATGAGGCGGGAGTTTCTCACCGCCCGCATGGGCTATAGCTTCGGATTGAAAATGGAGCAGGAAGAAAGCTTCAATCGCTTGCTCGACGAAGCTGGTTTTGTGGATGAGCCAAACGAAAGTGTGTGAATAATCGCGCCGAACGAGATCATCTTTGCAGATACGAGTTGCCGGAGTAGACTGTCTCCAGAGTAGGCTGGGGCCATGTTTGAGTATCTTGTTCAATTGATAAGCTCCAATGCGCAGCTCCTTTCCGGGATTGCAGCGCTCATTGGGATTATAGGTGTCGTGGTCAGCCCCATCGGATCTGGCCTGCGTATGCTGTTGCGCCGCAATCTGCGCCAGTCAAATTCCCACAGTGTCGAGCAAGCAGTGACGATGCCAAGGCGTGCGCGGCCTTCGGTGGCTGTGATGCCTTTCAAGAACACCAGCGGAGATGTCGCGCAGGACTACCTGGCGGATGGATTGACGGAAGATATCATCACGACATTATCTTATGCCTCGGCATTTGATGTCATTGCGCGCAACTCCACATTTGCCTACAAAAATCAGACGGCGGACGTTCGTGAAGTCGGGGCACATCTGGGGGCAACCTATGTCGTCGAAGGCAGCCTTCGTACCGTGGCCGAAAATGTCCGCGTCACCGTGCAAGTGAACGATGCTGAAACCGGCAGTCAAATCTGGGCGGAGAAGTTTGAACGACGCCTCGCATCGTTCTTGGAAATTCAGGATGATGTGGTCAATGCCATCGCTTGCCAGATCTGCCCGGAGATCGAGCGTGTTGAGCAAGCACGGGACAAACATTTGCCGACCGGCGACCTTGGCGCCTGGGCGCTGGTTCGGCGGGCCAGCACGATCTTCAACAGTGAACGAAACAACCGCGAAAATCTCAATCGCGTTATTGAGTTTTCCAAGAAAGCAATCGCTCTCGATCCGAACTACTCAGAAGCGTATGGGTTTTTATCACGAGCCTATTCGGTTGCGGTCATTTATGCCGAGACCGAAGATTCGGAGGCGGATCTTCTTGCGGCCGAGGAGGCGTATCAGCGCATACGTGAACTTGCGCCCAATTATGCCGACACGTTTTTTACGCAAGGCCAGCTTGCCTTGGCAAAGGGCGATCCCGAGCTGGCACTCACAGCATTTAAAGGCGCGTATGAACGTAATCCAAACAATGTCTTGGTGCTGTCAATTCTAGGGTTGACGGCGGCGCGGTTGGGATATGCACAAGACGGTATCGATCTCATTGAAAGGGCCTTGCAATTGTCGCCGCATGATCCATCGCGGCACATGCATCATTTCGCGCTTGCAAATGCCGCCATGTCTGTCGGTGACACGCGAAAGGCGCTTTCACATGCGAAACAATGCGTGGATCTATTTGGAGATTTCCCGGCTGGTCTTGCCACATATGCCAGTGTTTTGCTGGCAATGGGGCGGGATGACGAAGCGCGGGTACAGCTTGATAGGATTCGGCAAGTCAGTCCTGGAACCACACGTCAAGAAATGACAAGCGGCGCGCAATGGATTGGCGGGTTGAGTGAGGAGCGGCTGGAAGACTTCGACCGTTTACTTCGCGAGTCTGGTTTCGACTGACATTTAATCAGTATAAAGAGGAAAATTACAGGCTTGCCCAGAAAAACAATACCCCTCCCCAAAACGCGGGGAGGGGTATGTGAAGGACAGGCTCGTTGGGGGGAGGGATGCCTGCCCTCGTGGGGGTCTCGGATCTGAGCGATGAAAGGTATCGGGGCCTGGAGAGCGCCACCCACCCCCTCGCTCGAAATCAAAGATCTCTCGTCAAAGCGTTTCCAGGTGAAGTGTACAACGGTTCATCGTCCGGAAACGCGTTAAAACAAAAGCTCGGGGCACTTTTGTAATTTGATGAAAACCAAAAGTGCCCTTGGGTACAGGCTAGATAAGGTGCGAAATCCGGGAAACAAGCCCCCTCACACACACGTCATTGTCACGTGATTGAGGTACATGAAATGCGGGGCGCCTTTGCCGGGAGAGATGCCCCCGGAAGCGAACAAGCTTCTACATCGTTCCCAATAGGAAGCGCCGGTTGCGCGGCTGTACCGGCCGGGCATTCGGTTTAAAGGCCGCCTTAAAGGCCGCGATTTGCGCAGCGGACGCCTGCACTGGTGTCTTCAACACCAGCCAGGTGACGATTTCAGAACAAGGCGGTGTAGTCAGCGATCCATGATAACGGTAATGCGTCCGTTCGCGCGGCAAGAGACTGGCCGGCCAAAAATTTGCGCCCGGCACTTCTATTTCTTCGTTGAGGGCGGTGGGCATGCCGTCCACGATGCTGGTCAGGCCCTTATTGGCGCCGCCCTGGCGCACCATCAGGGCAAGATTAGCAAGCTCGCCGTCTTTCGCTGCATGTACAAACTGGATTTCCATATCGAAGGCAATGCCGTTGACCCGATGTTCGCTGGGGGCATGAAAGTGGAACTGCTTTAGCTCATAGGATTTGCCTTCCAGCGTCAGCACGCTGCCCGCCGGGCAATTGCACTGAATTGTGTGGCCATTGTTCACGATGCGCAGCGGCCCGCTCACATAGTTCAGATTGATGGCCGGCAGCTGAGCCCGGTAACTGTCCGCCAGGTCGATGGGGGATTGTTGCACCCCTTCGCTGCATGCTTTGTAGGCGGGGTCCAGCTCGCCCCAGTTCTCAGGCCCTTTTGCCCCTTCATAGCCCCATGGGGCGTCGGGGTCGGCGGTTTTGTGAAGAGCGGCACCCTGTTCGGTCAGTGTTTCGCCGCCTTCCGTAACGGATCTAAAGGGGTCCTCCTGCGCCAATGCCTGGGCACAAACGCTACACCCGATGGTACCTGCCGTCGCAGCTTGGGCCAAAAACGTCCGCCGATTGATCCTGCCGTCTCGATCCGGCTTTACACGGTCCCGCATCACAGTTTTCTGGTTCACGCTGGCCCCCCTGACCCGTTTACGCACGCCGATCCCAAAGGCGTATAGACCTGCTGCTTAGCATATCTGGCGGTGGGGTCCAGCCTCCTCACGGCAACACATCCTTCAAAAAACGCTCAAATAGCCCGTTAAAAACCGAAGGTTGCTCCCAAAACGGTGCATGCCCGGCATCGTCGATAAAATGGGGGCCACCGCCCCACAAATGTTTGAAGCCAAGGTTCTGCAAGTAGGCATTGGAGACAAAGGGTTCGTCGGCCCCATTCACGATCGCCAATGGGGCGGTCATGGTGCGCGCGATTTCCTTCTGGTCTGACGCGCCGCCGGCCTGGGCATCGGCGATCATGATGGCGCGGGCTCTGCCGTCAGTTCGTTTTACCGCATCCACCATGAAAGGCATTGGGGTGTTTCCGCAATTCGCCGCGGCATAGTCTTCAATTTCACGCTGATCCAGGACTTCCTTGCCCGTAAGTGCCATGTGCGGATGGGGCAGGAAGGCTGTGGCCGCTTCCGTTGGGTCGCGGGACAGGGGCGGCGTGCCGGTGATCAGAATGCCTCTGACACCATTGTACTGCGGCACCATTTCCAGGGCCACATGGCCGCCCAGCGACCAGCCTAGAATGGCGGCTTCTGAGATGCCAAGCGCATCGAGCACCTCCACCATCACGCCCGCATAGCCTTTCATGGTGTAGGTCTGATGCGGGTCAAAATTCGGATCCGCGTCCGGGTCGGAGCCGCCATGACCGGGCAGGTCCACAGCGATCATGTGGAACTGGTCCTTAAACGGCGCGCCCATTTGGTGCTGAAAGATTTCCTTGCAGGCCGAGTTGCCGTGGATCAGCAAAACGGCAGGAGCGTTTTCCGCCCCCCGTTCCCAAACTGTAACGTGTCCCGCCGACGTTGTTATTTTGTTTGTCGTCGTCATTTTTGATCGTTTTTTTATATGACCGAAGATCCTAGAGCGGTTTTTGCTGCAGGTCACGTGGTTGCATGACGAACCGTGCCGCCCGCTCCCCCTCCCAGCCACCCGGATACCGTACCCTGGCGCGTGGCTGGGAGGGGGAGCGGGCTGGCTAGGCCGCGCTTTCCGCATTCCAGTATCGGAATGCGGATCGCCCACAACAAGCCCGCTTTCCCTTGACCTTACGGCAGAACGCGCCAAAGATGGGCACGTTGTTCCAAGGGGTGTCTGGTGCGCAGGCTGAGATACCACCGGAGTAATGCTGAAACCCCATTCTTCGAGACGGCGCTGGCGCGCCTCCTCAGGATGAGGCTTCCCTTCAACCTCACCCTGAGGTGCGAGGCGAAGCCGAGCCTCGAAGGGTGAGCGATCAGCCTTATTCATCGTGGGAACCCTTAGAACCTGATCCGGGTTATGCCGGCGGAGGGAGAAGGAACGCTTGGGGCGTGTAATCATCATGCCTCATCCATCCAAACCCGCGCTTCTCGCGGCTTTCCGGATCTCCGATTGAGTGACACCAACAGGAGGTCCAACATGAATGTACATACCAAAACACCGAAAATGACGGTGACGACCGGCTCGTTGCCGGCGTCGCGCAAGATCTATGTGGGCGGTGATCAGCACAAGCAGGTGCGCGTGCCCATGCGCGAAATCAGTCTGCATGAAACGGCGAACGAACCGCCGGTAGTGGTCTACGACACGTCCGGTCCGTACACGGATCCGGATGTGGAGATCGACATCTACAAAGGCTTGGCCCCGTTGCGCCGAGAATGGATCATGGCGCGCGGCGACGTGGAAGAATATGACGGCCGCATCGTGAAGCCGGAAGATAATGGCAATGTCTCCGGCGACAAGCTGGTCTCTGAATTCCCGAACCTGCGTAAGCCCCTCAGAGCGAAAGGGGGGGCGAAGGACGGCAAGGCGGTCACGCAGATTGCCTATGCGCGCGCGGGCATCGTGACGCCCGAAATGGAATACATCGCCATTCGTGAAAACATCGCGCGTGAGAAAGCGAAGGATCTGGTCAAGGATGGTGAAAGCTTTGGCGCCGCTATTCCCGATTACGTAACGCCGGAATTCGTACGCGATGAAGTGGCGCGCGGCCGGGCCATTATTCCGTCCAATATCAATCACCCGGAAACCGAGCCCATGATCATTGGGCGGAACTTTCTGGTGAAAATCAACGCCAATATCGGTAACTCGGCGGTGACCTCCAGTGTTGCCGAAGAAGTAGACAAGATGGTGTGGTCGATCCGCTGGGGCGCCGATACGGTGATGGATCTTTCCACGGGCCGCAACATCCATAACATCCGTGAATGGATCATGCGCAACAGTCCCGTGCCCATCGGCACGGTGCCGATCTATCAGGCGCTGGAAAAAGTGGACGGCGTAGCCGAAGACCTCAATTGGGATGTGTTCCGCGACACGTTGATCGAACAGGCGGAGCAAGGTGTCGACTATTTCACGATCCATGCGGGCGTGCGGCTGCCGTACATCCATCTGACGGCGGATCGCATTACCGGCATTGTCAGCCGTGGCGGGTCGATCATGGCCAAGTGGTGTTTGGCCCATCACCGGGAAAGCTTCCTCTATACCCATTTCGAGGAAATCTGCGATATCTGCCGGGCCTATGACGTCAGCTTCTCTTTGGGCGACGGCTTGCGGCCGGGGTCTATCGCGGATGCCAATGACCGCGCGCAATTCGCTGAACTCGAAACCCTCGGTGAGCTGACGAAAATCGCCTGGGACAAGGATTGTCAGGTGATGATCGAAGGCCCGGGTCATGTGCCCATGCACAAGATCAAAATCAACATGGACAAGCAGCTCGACGAATGCGGCGAAGCGCCGTTCTACACGTTGGGCCCGCTGACCACGGACATTGCGCCGGGCTATGACCACATCACCAGCGGCATCGGTGCCGCCATGATCGGTTGGTTCGGATGTGCCATGCTGTGTTACGTGACGCCCAAGGAACATTTGGGCCTGCCGGACCGGGATGACGTGAAGGTCGGTGTTGTCACGTACAAAATCGCGGCGCATGCGGCGGATTTGGCCAAAGGCCATCCCGGGGCGCAGCGGCGCGATGATGCACTGTCCCGCGCGCGGTTCGAATTCCGCTGGGAAGATCAATTCAACCTGTCGCTTGATCCGGATACGGCGAAGGATTTCCACGACCAGACCTTGCCGAAAGAAGCCCACAAGGTGGCACATTTCTGTTCCATGTGCGGGCCGAAATTCTGCTCCATGAAAATTTCGGCGGAAGTGCGCGACTATGCCCAGAACGGCATGGAGGAAATGGCCGAAAAGTTCAAGGAACAGGGTGGCTTGATTTATCAGCCTAAAGAAGATGTGGAAGACGCCATGGCGATCCAAACGTCGAACGCTGCTTTGTCTGGTCCGGCGGAGTAGGGCGAACCTTCCGCCACCCTCCCCCTCGCTTCGCGATCCCCCTCCCATCAAGGGAGGGGGATTTTTTGCGGGTAGCGTGACGCACCCTTCCTCCCCTCTTGATGGGGGGAGGCTAGGAGGGGGGTGACTTCCCTTTCTTTTGATCAGTCCTGGATAAACCGGTGACCTGCGTTTGCTCGTCCAGAAATGCCACTTGGTGAGCTGGTCTCTGTGACGCTCTTTAACCATTTTACGCCCGGGCGTATTTCCGGGCGCATGGGGTTCATCCAATTTTTTATTGTGACCCGGCCTGCCCACTCCCCCGTCCCATCCACCCCAAAGGTACCCTGGCACGGGTGGCTGGGACGGGGGAGTGGGCAGGTGTTGCAACAAACAAAAAGACCCGCCACATATCGCCCAAACAAAAAGGGCCCAGCGGGGCCCTTGTTCTTTTCCGTCAGCCAGTTCTGTCATATTGAGGCACTCCGTCCAGTGCCTCCCTCGACACAAAGGGTGTCTAAAACTTATAGTGGTGTCAAGTTTGCCGAGCCAAGCGGGAGTGTCGATGCAATCCGGTACGCCGCACATTGCAAGAAACGAACATCTTAAATTGGGGGCTGTGTTCGCCGTCACCGTCCTGGTGCTTTCGGCTGTGGGGATCCCATTCTTGCCGTTTGGCCATCCGCTGCTTTCTTTTTTCATAATGTTACCGGTGGGGATTGTTGCTTCTTTGTGTGCCGCAGCAGCATCGAGCATTTTCACCGGCCGGAGTAGGGGGTGGCTTTGGTGGCTTCAAGTATTTGTCAGTACCCTAGCAGGAGCGGGCATGAGTTTTTTTGGTGGGCTTGTGACCCTGGTTTTTTTGCTGCAGTTCTTTCTCGTGCTTAGCTTCCTTACCGTGCCGTTTGGACCAGGGAATGCGATGCAGGTGCTCGCCTCCACGCAAGAAAACAGTCATATGTGGCATTTTCTTGGGGCAACCTCAGTTGCTGGTGTGCTCTTCACGTTGCGGCGGGTCTTTGGACAGCTGAGGACACAGAACTAAGCGGTTGCCTCATTCACCCACGCATTGATCGCCTTGGCAATGCTGTCATGTTCATTGCCGCCGGAAAAATAGTAAGTCAGCGGAATTTCCTGGGGCGGCAGGTTTGTCGTGGCCTTTGTCGCCTTCGCCAACCAGCTTTGCTCACGTTCGGTGAGCGGTTTGGGCCGTTGGTCGGGCGGCAATTCTTTCAGCATGGCCTCATCGAACACGAGAACCACGCGCGCTGTTGTGCCGTCGCTGTCGGATTGCTCGTCCACCCTCGCATGCTTGAACCAGCGCATGGGAAAGACTTGCTCTTTGTAATAGGCCAAACCGCGCCGGGTGATTTCGATGCGCCCTGCGGATCGGATGAAAGTAACCTTGACCCAGTGTACCGTGAAAACCATCGCCAGCGGCAGGAGGATAACGAAGAGCGTCAAGAGGGCCCATGGAAACCATTCCAGATTGGGCCCCTGAATGATCAGCTGATAACCAATAAACGCCGCCGGTATGATGAGGATCGCGGCGAGGATGCGCGGCTTCTCTGTGACGACCAGTCTGCCCGATGTTTGTTCGGCAATTTTCATGTGTGACTCCCCAGCTAAAGTCTACGCTAACCTCCCCCTTGTGGGGAGGTCGAAAACTGTTTGGAGAACAGTTTTCGGGTGGGGGTATGGTATGATCTCTCATGGCGTTAGACCCACAAAACCGAATGCGATCTCGTGATTTGCGCAAAGACTCCACCGACGCCGAACGTTTGCTGTGGACGCACCTACGTCGCAAACAAATGGATGGACTTCATTTTCGGCGGCAAACACCGATCGGGCCGTATTTTGCAGACTTTCTGTGCCACGAAGTGAAGCTCATCGTTGAGCTTGATGGTGGGCATCACGGCGATGCTGCGCAACGTGATCATGACGAAACGCGAGCGTTCGTCCTCAAGGAGGATGGGTTCGAGGTGCTCCGGTTTTGGAACAGCGAGGTGTTTGAGAACATGGAAGGTGTTTTGACCTCTATTCGTGGTGCAGCATTGAAACGGAAGCCTGTTCCCCCACCCGAAAAACCGGACTGACGCCGGTTTTTCGACCTCCCCACAAGGGGGAGGTTGAGTGTGGGGGGGAGGTAGAGATTTAGATCTAGGATTGATCCAAACAGTTTTACGTAAATTCGAATAACTATCAGTCTACCGATTTCCCTTAGGCTTTCTTTAAGACTCTGTGCGAGCGTTAAGACCTCTGAACATTTGGTTGCTTTGTGTTGGGGCTTCACGCATGTCGAAATTTTTGGCCGTCTTTTTGTCACCTCTTTCCGCTTCCATCGCTGTGCTGATGGTTGGGGTGGCGGCGGCCAGTGTCGCGATGGGCGTGCAAGCCAATGTGTTGGGAGATGCGGTGGCAGCGTCGCGTTTCGGTGTCATCGCCTCCACCCTTATTGAGATTTACCTGTTCTATGTGTTGCTCTGGCTGCCGCTGATATGGGTTTTGTCGGCAGCTTTCCTGGGTGGCATGTGGTTCTTGAAGCACAAGGGCGTCAAACTGGATCTTACATTGCCGGAAAAGGGCCGGATGGCCTGGTTCACCCTGGTGCTCAGCATTCCCGTGACTGCTTTCACCACATCCTTGCCGCTGGGCGATGCGGCGGGGCTTACTGTGCTGCTGACGGCAACAGGCCTTGTTCTTTGCGGGGCGACCAGCGTGCTTTTCTTCCAGTTCTGGCAGGGGTCTCACGGAACGCCTCAGCCGCCCCGGACGTCTATGTGGGGTGCGGGCGCTGCTGCCTAAAGAAAGCCGTCGTCCCTGCGAAAGCAGGGATCCATAACCCCTGCGCTAATAATATGATTTCTGATGGTTATGGATCCCAGACAAGCACTTCGTGCTTTCTGGGATGACAGATTGGTTCTCGGTAACTTGTCCGCATACAAAGTTATTCCCCATTAATCATAAAAATAACTAACAAAAGCCCGCGCGTTGACTTATCGGGCGTCCTTGCGCAGTGTTTCAACGCGGGACAATTTGGGGCTGGTGCCGCAGCCATCAGAAAATAGAGGTGCGGTGCCTGTTCTTGATCGCTGTTGGGGGGCGGTGCGATGTTCAGGATGGGGTTTTGGCGCAATCTGTTTATTATCATTCTAGCGCCTTTGTCGGCGGCGGCTCTTTGGCTGTTGATTGCCGCCGGGGCGTCGACCGTGCTGTTCCTCTGGACGGGGGAAGGCGTTACCCGCACTGAATTTGTCTTTTTGTTTCTGCACTTTATCGATCTGTATGCGTGGTATGTGCTTTTATGGCTGCCTTTTGCCTGGTTTCTCATGTGTATGGGGTCCATGAGCAAATGGTGGTTGCAGCGCCGGGGTATGCGGTGGGCGGATCATCTGTTTCCCGATTGGCCGTTATTGTGTGTTGGGGGGCTGTTATGCCTGCCTGTGGCAATGGCTTCCGTCTCTCTGCCGGTGGAGGGTGATGGGATCGTTCCTTTGCTGACCGCAACAGGTGTCATTCTGTGTTTCACCACGGCCGTTATCTATTGCGGATTACAGAACGCGCCGGCTCAAGCAAAAAAAGTGACGGGTTAACCAGAAACAACGGCATTTTAAGCTTCAATTAACCTAAAGCATTCCTTACCTTTTCTTTCAGAGGAGCATATGGGCCCGATCTTGGACATCGCGGCCATATGAACGGGCACTCTAGAGATTTTTGGTGGGGTGGGGGTGCAGGCGCGAGGCGCCGCACCCCTACTGACCACCCAAAACCTTCGCTCGTAAGGCTTCCGGTTTCTCCATAAAGTGCTAAGCTTCCGGCCAGCAACCCACTGGGGAGGTATGCTGATGTTCGTTGCCGTGACCAAGCTGGATTTCGACCCGTCCTTGAAAGACGACATGATTGCTCTGGCGAAAGAAACTGCGCCGATATTTCGCGCGCAAAAAGGTAACCGGGGTGTGTGGGCTCATCTTTCCGCGGATGGCCGCCAGACCATGATGTATCTGCTCTGGGAGACAGAGGAAGACCATCTGGCCTGCATGCAAAGCACAGATTTTGCTGCCACGAATCCGGCCTTCGAAAGTTTGATGAAATCGGGGAAGGTCGCCTTCACCATGAACACGTACACCACCTTTGAGACATAGACTTCAGCGAAGGTTAATGGGCCCGAAAGTGCTGAGCTTTAGAGCGTTTCCAGGTGAAGTGGTTGCCGGTTCACCGTCCGGAAACGCTCCAAAACTAAGAATTAGGGCTCTTTTGCATTTGTATGGAATTCCAAAAGAGCCCTAGTGTTCCGTGATGAGTAATTTGACGAATGAGCATCCGTTTCAATTAGGGGTGATCGAGGGGTTTTACGGAACGCCATGGCCCCATGAGGCGCGTCTTGGCTTTGCAGAGTTCATGGCGGCCCACGGACTTTCCTTCTATTTGTACGCGCCGAAAGCAGACCCTTACTTGCGCAAATCCTGGCGGGAGCCGATCCCCCAGGAAGACATGTTGCGTTTGGGGGAATTGTCCGAAGCGTTCCGCCAGACCGGCGGATTGTTTGGCGTCGGCCTAAGCCCATTTGAGGTTTATCTCGATTTCGGCGCGGCGGAGAAGCAAGCCCTGTCGGACAAGATCCACCAGCTGAACGATGTGGGCTGCGACATGCTCGCCATCCTCTTCGATGACATGAAGGGTGATGTGCCGGACCTGGCGAAAACGCAGGTTGCTATTCTCGATTTCATCAGCCAAGTGACCACCGCCGGTCAAGTCGTCTTCTGTCCCACCTATTATTCTGATGATCCGATTCTGGAAAAAGTGTTCGGCAAGGCGCCGGACGGTTATCTGGACGAGTTGGGCCGAACACTGGACCCGTCGATCGACATGTTCTGGACAGGCCCGAAGGTGGTGTCTTCCGACTATCCGGTGGATCATCTGGAGCGTGTGGCGGAAACGCTGCGGCGCAAACCTTTCCTATGGGATAATTACCCGGTCAATGACGGCGCCAAGATGTCCAAGCATCTGCATTTGCGTGGTGTGACCGGACGATCCCACGGGCTTCGGGACCTGTTGGCGGGGCATGCGGCCAATCCCATGAACCAGCCTTGGCTGTCTCGGCTGCCGCTGCAGACCTTGAGCGAAAGCTATCATCTGGGGGATTTGTACGACCCGGATCAAGCCTTCGAGCGGGCGGTGCGGGATCAATGTGATGGTGAAGCGGCGGAAGCGCTGTGCGCTGACTTGCCCTTACTCCATGATGCAGGGCTTGATCAGCTAACGGATCATCAGCGGGACACGCTGGTCCGGAAGTACGACGCGATCAAGAATTGTCCGTTTGCGCAAGAAGTGGTGGCCTGGCTTAACGGTGAGTACAAATTCGATCCCGCTTGCCTGACAGATTGATGCTTTAGTTTGTATTATGGCGTCACCTGCCCGCTCCCCCGTCCCAACCACCCCAAGGGTACACTCCTACGGGTGGTTGGGACGGGGGAGCGGGCAGGCAAGGTCATTCAACAATATCAACCGATAATCACATACAGCGCCATGATCAGGCCGGTAACATACGTGCCCAGCGCGCCGATGAACCGGAAGACATTGAACGCTTTCATGGTGCCACCGGTGATCAGCCCAAAGACGATGATATACCGGAAAGCTGTGGCCAGAATGATGACCCAGGCGATCCAGTGAGAGGGCTGATGCGTGCCGATATAGGCCATCAGCACAGCCAGCATGGGCGCAAATTCGACCGTGTTTCCATGGGCCCTGTTCATTTTGTACATTAAGCTTGACGGATCGTCCGGCACGCCGAAGAGCGTTTCCGTGCGCGCGCGTGTCAGCGATACGGCAAGACCCAGGCCGAAAACCAGCAGAGCCAAAAGACCCATACAGACTATTGAAGATATCATCATGGTGGTATGTCCCCAGATTGTTGTCGAACAAGTCTAGGCGCTGGCGGTGGGAGTTGGCCAGCCATTAAGGGTTAACACTTGCGTGTTCCGGGCGATCAAGGAATGCGCGCGAGAGATTTGAGCAGCCGCGTTGAATCCTCCTCAGCACCGTCCACGAATGCGAGCGCCGTTGCCATCCGGTGGAACAGCGGCTTTCCGTCTCGAAAGACACTCAGCACAATGAGGTGTTCTGATAAGGCTGCGATTTTGGCGTCTGGCGGAACCAGCGCTACTTCCGAAGCGGTCAAGGGGAGCCATGTACCGTCGGATTTCACAGACACCCACCATTTCAGGGTGTAGACCTTGCCAAGGTCGGTCAATTCGGCAAGCGGCAGGGCCTCGTCCAGACTAATGGGCAACATCGCACGAGAGTAAGGCGTGGGGGGCGAGATCACAAGGGCGCGCCATAAGAATGTAATCTATTCCCAAGATTTGGTTGATCTTTCGGCCTGCTTTCGACATAGGGAAACCGTCACCCATTCTTTGTTTGGAAGAGATTGAACGTCATGCCGGATTCCGATACCTCAACGCCGTGTCTATTGCGCCCTCAAGATCAGCAGAAACTTGAAGAAGTGCATTTCATCCATCAGCACAACCCGAACGGTGTGCGCCACACGCGCAATCTCACCGATCATTTGGGACTTGAGGACATGGGCGTGCATCTGGTGCGTGTAACCCAGGGGCATGATAGTTCCGAGCATCACAGCCATGAGGAAGACGAGGAGTTCATCTATGTGATTTCCGGCCACGCGCAGTCATTTATCGGCGATCAAGTGTATGATGTGGGGCCTGGGGATTTCATGGCATTTGCCAAGAAGTCCCCGGCGCATCACTTTCATAATCCCCATGCGGAGGATTTTATCTACCTCGTCGGCGGCACGCGTGCGCCTATTGATATTTGCAATTATCCGAATAAAGGCTTGCGCCAATTTCGGGTGCATGGGGTACGCGAATATACGGAAACCAAAAACATGCGGCCCGTGGTTTATGATAAGCCTTAGTCAGTTTTAGCGACCTGGCCTTCCCGTTCCCCCTCCCAACCACCCCAAGGGTACACTCCTACGGTTGGTTGGGAGGGGGAACGGGAAGGAAACGCCGATAGAAAAGGAATAACAATGACACATCCAGCCATTCAGAAAAACCGCGTTGCCGTCATTACCGGAGCGGCCAATGGTATTGGGCTTGCGGCGGCCAAGAAATTTGCCGGTCTCGGCATGAAGGTCTGCATGTCGGACGTCCAAGAAGATGCGCTCAACAATGCCGCTGAAGAAGTGCGGGCCATCGCGAAGGATGGTCATACGGCTGTCTTGCCGGTGGTGACCGACGTCTCCGACAAGAATGCGGTCACCCAGTTGAAAGACATGGCTTACGAAACTTTCGGCGAAGTCGGCGTGCTCATGAACAATGCGGGCCGTGGCGGCGGCGGCTCTGCCCATGAAAACTATGAAGGTTGGGAAAAGGTTCTGAACACGAACCTATGGGGCGTGATCAACGGCGTCCAAACCTTCGTGCCGGACATGATCGCGCAAGGCACGCCCTGTGCGGTCATCAATACGGGCTCAAAGCAAGGCATTACCTGCCCCCCAGGCGATACGGCCTATAATGTGAGCAAGGCGGGCATCAAAGTGCTGACCGAGGGGCTGCAACATTCGCTGCGCAACACTGAAGCATGCCAGGTAACGGCGCATCTTCTGGTGCCGGGCTTCACCTATACCGCGATGATCCAGCGCTTCCTGCCCGAAAAACCGGACGCGGCTTGGGAGTCCGGGCAAGTGATCGACTTTATGTTGGCGGCCCTGGCGGCGGGCGATTTCTATATCATCTGTCCCGACAACGATGTGGACCGCGCCACGGACAATAAACGCATCCTGTGGAACGCCCACGATATCGTGGAAAACCGGCCCCCGCTCTCCCGTTGGCACAATGATTACAAGGACGCGTTCGAAACATTTATGAAAGAATAGGGATCTTTCCGTATAGTTGAGACGTCAAAAGCTTGAACCGCTGATGGAGGCGTGGAGATGATCAACCTGCGGATGATTTTGATGGTTGTGTCTTGCGGACTGATTGCTGGCGCCTGTGCCGGGGACCCGGGGACGGTCGAGACCGGCGTCGATCCAAGCCAAGACTTTTCCACTTACCAATCCTTCACCTGGGCCCAAAACCCTCCCGCGAAAACTAGCGGCCAGTATGCACCTGATGATGCCGCCATCGAGCGCATGACGGCGGCCGTCAAATCGAGCTTCGAGAAAAAAGGGTACACTTTCGTTGAAGACCGGTCAGCGGCCGACTTTACCGTCTCCTATACGGTGGGCGCCCGGGATGTGTCGGAAGTGCAAACCTATTTCCCCTTCCACCGCTATGGCCGGCCGGGGTTGGACGTTGACCAATACACCACCGGATCTTTTTCCGTCGATGTGTTCGATATGGCGCGGAACAAACATGTTTGGCATGCGGTGGCGTCCAAAGTTCTGTCCGAGGAAGAAAAGCAAGCATCGCCCGAAAATTTTGACCGCGTGCTCGATACCATCACTGCCGAATTCCCACGCCGGCGTTAGAAGGCGGCGACAGACCCTTGTCCTTGAAGGTCTCATTGGCCGGCTGGGGTCCACGCCAATCCGATCGAACTCTGTCTGAAGACGTGCGCCTCATCTTGTTTTCCTGATCTAGAGTCCGCAAATAGTACTGGATTGATTTGGGGTGCCGGTGCCGGACGGCAAATTTTCCGGCGTCTATTCGGAAGTGCACGTTGCACACAGTAACAAGGCTGCTGAACAGTCTTCTCGCGAGTGATTTGAGGCAGATTTGATGGAAGAGAACGCAATCCAGCTGGATGCATTTCTGTCCTTCACGATTGGGATCCTGGTCTACTTTGTCGGCATGCATCTCAATGGCCGTGTGCAAGCCCTAAGAGATTACAATATTCCGGAACCGGTAACCGGCGGAATCATAGCGTCTTTGGCGGCGCTCGTGTTTTTCGTCCTATCCAACCAATCCATCGAGTTTAATCTCTCTGCTCGCGATTTGCTGTTGGTCTACTTTTTCACCACCATTGGAATCAATGCACGCGTCGCCGACCTGTTACAAGGCGGGCGTCCGCTGTTGATCCTCTTGGTGCTGACATTGGCCTATATCGTTCTTCAAGACATTATTGGCGTAGCGGTTGCGCAAGTTTTGGGTCAACCCGTCGCAATTGGCATCTTGGCGGGATCAGCCTCACTCATTGGCGGGCATGGCACAGCCATCGCTTGGGCACCGGAAATAGCGGCGGACCATGGCGTGCCCAATGCCCTGGAAATCGGTGTGGCTGCGGCGACGTTGGGGCTGGTCATGGCAAGTCTTATGGGCGGGCCGATCGCCAAATATCTGATGACTTATCATAATGTGGCCGATGCCGACCCGGACGGCAACATCGTAGGTATTCCGTATGAAGAGGAGCATGTGGAGCAGATCAACCATGTGAGCATTATGGGGGTCATCCTGCTTATTCACGTGATCATGATATTAGGATATAGCTTGAATGAAGCCTTGCTGGCCGCTGGTTTCAAGCTGCCCTTCTTTGTTTCTTGCCTGATGGTGGGTGTTCTTTTCTCCAATACGATTCCCTATGCGCTACCGCGAATACATTGGCCGGCGCGCACTCGGGCGCTTGCGCTCATATCGGATTTTTCGCTCGGCATATTCATTGCGATGTCCTTGATGAGCATGCAGCTTTGGGCCGTCGCTGAATTGGCGGGCCCGCTGTTGTTCCTTTTGGCGGCCCAGGCTGGTGCCACGGTTTTGTTCATTTTGTTCGTTTTGTTCCCGCTGATGGGGCGCAATTACATGGCCACCGTTCTGAGTGCGGGGTTTGCCGGTTTCTCGCTGGGGGCAACACCGACGGCGGTTGCCAATATGACAGCCGTCACCAAGAAACATGGGCCGTCGCCGCAGGCGATGATTGTATTGCCGCTCGTAGGCGCTTTCTTCGTCGATATCACCAACGCCTTCGTCATTCGCTTTTTCCTGTCACTTTAACGCGCCTTCGCCGGGTTTTCTTTTTTGAATGATCTTCGTTGACAAGCCATTGTTCGACTCTTATTTATGATGATCATAATATATTGAGGAGTTGGCGAATGACGTCGGGCCGGGCAATTTCCCTAGAGGTGGATCAACAGGACCATCAGCTCGCGGTGGAACCGCGTTTACTGTTGGTGCAGGCGCTGAGGGAAAAACTGGGAATTACCGGGCCGCATGTGGGGTGCCAGTCGGGCCGTTGTGGCGCGTGTACCGTCATGATGGATGGACACGCGGTGAAGTCTTGTATGGTGCTTGCCATTCAAGCTGATGGGGCAAAGGTGACCACAGCAGCCGGTTTGGCCGATGGCGAAAAACTGTCACCGCTCCAAGAAGCATTTTCGCAAAAACACGCACTGCAATGCGGTTATTGCACGCCGGGCATGCTGGCGGCTGCTCAGGAATTGCTTAACGAAAACCCCGACCCCTCCGAAGAAGATGTGCGCCAGGCCTTGCGCGGAAATCTTTGCCGCTGCACCGGGTACGAACACATCGTGGATGCGGTGCTGCAAGCGGCGAAAGACTTGCGGCACAGGTCGGCGGCATAGGCACCGGAGAAACGATATGACCAAAAACAAAAGCTCAAAACCGGCCAGCTATGTGGGGGCGCCGGTCCAGCGCTTGGAAGACAAAAAGTTTCTCACAGGCCGTGGGCGCTATGTGGACGATATCGTTTTGCCGCGTCAGCTTTATGCGCACTTCGTCCGATGTCCGCATGCTCATGCGGAAATAAAGAAGATCAAAACAAGCCGGGCTGAGAAGGCGCCGGGCGTGGTGGCGGTGGTAACTGGTGAAGACATTGATGATCTGGGCGACGTGCCGCCCAATTGGGTGATGCCGGGGTCCATAGTGAAAGGGCGGCCGCCGCTGGCGCGTGAGATTGTGCGCCATAGCGGGGAGGGCGTCGCTGTGGTGATCGCGGAAGCGGCGCCTCAAGCAGCGGATGCGGCCGAACTAATCGACGTTCAGTACAGCAAGTTGGTGCCCCTGACGGATGCGAAAGCGGCGTTAGAGGAAGGCGCGCCTCTGATCCACGCGGATCTGAAAGATAATGTGGCCACCGTCTTCCGAACCGGAAATGGCGGATATGATACCGCACTTGAGGCGGCGGATCGGGAAATTTCGTTTTCGCTTAGAAATCAGCGCCTCATTCCGTTTCCCATTGAACCGCGTGCCATCAATGCTGAGTTCGATGCAGCCACGGACCGGATGACGGTCTATGTCAGTCAACAAATCCCGCACACATTCCGGCGCATGCTTGCGAAAGCATTGCCGTTTCCAGAGCAGAAGCTTCGTATCGTTTCTCCAGATGTGGGCGGGGGCTTCGGGCCGAAAATGCATTTCTATCCCGAATACCTATTGCTGTGTCACCTCACACAGAAACTGTCGCGGCCTATTAAATGGACAGAAACGCGCAGCGAAAATGCGGTGGCCACCACGCATGGGCGCGATCACAAAATGGATATTCGCATCGCCGTTCAAGAAAACGGAAAGATTCTTGGTTTGAAGGTCGATTCCGCTGCAAATATCGGCGCCTATCTTTCGTCCATGGGAACAGGCATCCCCACCGCCAATGTGGCGTTGTTCGCAATCGGCGTCTATCAAATTCCGTATGCGGAAATAAATGTCAAATGTGCCTATACGAACACGACGCCGGTGGATGCCTATCGGGGTGCGGGGCGGCCGGAAGCAGCCTATTTGATCGAGCGGGTTGTCGAACGCGTTGCCATGGAACTCAAGCTCGATCCGGCAGAAGTGCGCCTGACGAACTTCATTCCCGCGCAAGAATTGCCGTTTAGCCAAGTCACCGGCAACACGATCGATACGGCACAACATGTCACGACATTGAAGCTCGCGGCGGAAAAACTGGGCTATCAGAAACTAAGACGTGCACAAGCGAAAGGGCGCCAGGATGGCCGCCTGATCGGCATTGGGTTTAGTAACTACACGGAATCTTGTGGTGTGGGGCCGGCCGAACTTCTGGAATTTATTGGATTTGACCGTGGTGGCTTTGAAAGCGCGCTGGTGCGTGTGCATGCCGATGGACGCGCGGTGGTGCTGTCCGGGTCTCACAGTCACGGGCAAGGGCATGTGACGACCTATGCACAGATTGCGGCAGACGAACTCGGCATTCCGATTGAGCATGTGGAGGTGCTGCAGGGGGATACGGACCTTGTGCCTCATGGGGTCGGCACATTCAATTCGCGGTCGGTGCCCATTGGCGGTAATGCCGTCAAGCTTGCGGCGGAACGCGTTAGCAAGAAAATGAAGAAGATCGCGGGGCATATGCTTGGCGTTGATCCGGCTGAGGTAACCCTTGAAGACGGCATTTTTCGTGCCGCGAGCTCCAACGAAACGGCATCTATCGACAAAATCTGCCGTGCGGCATGGACCGGGCAGGGCATGCCGCGAGAGTTTGGTATCGGTCTTGAAGAAACCGAGTTCTTTCATCCAACCGCTATGGCAGCCCCCTACGGAGCGCACATTGCAGCTGTCGAAGTAGACGTGGAAACAGGTGAGGTGTCGCTTGAAAAATACGTGGCGATTGACGATTGCGGCGTGGTGATCAATCCGTTGCTGGCGCGCGGTCAGGTCCATGGCGGTCTTGCCCAAGGTATTGGGCAGGCACTTTACGAAGATGCCGGGATCGGCGATGACGGCGTGCCGGTCGCGGACCCTCCGATCCCGCGTTTCGACATGGTGCCCCGGTTCGATACGGGGCACACAGTGTCGCCGGCCGAAACCAATCCCTTGGGCGCGAAAGGTTTGGGTGAGGCAGGGGCCATTGGCGCGCCGCCCGCCATTGTCAACGCTGCCATCGATGCGCTTTGGCATTTGGGCGTCCGGGAACTGGATATGCCGCTGACGCCCGAACGTGTGCTCACGGCGATTGAAAAGGCGCAATCACAAAGCAAGAGCGGAGCGGCCTAAGATGATCCCGGCAGATTTCGATTATGAACGTCCGCGTGACCTGAAGTCCCTGTCGGCTGTCTTGTCCAAAAAGATGAGTGGTGATCTTGCCATTCTTGCTGGCGGGCACAGCCTCATTCCTGAACTCAAACTCCGCAAATCGCGCCCGGGCTTGATTGTCGATATTGGCGGCATTCCCGGTTTGAACAGAATTGAAAAACAAGGGGGAGACCTGGTGATCGGCGCAATGGCGCCTCAAGCTGAGATTATGGCGAGTAAGCTGGTGGCTGAACGCGCGCCGCTTCTGATACAGGCGGGTAGTGCGGCTGGCGATCCGATGATCCGCCGGCGCGGTACTTTGGTGGGTGCATTATGCAGTGTTGAACCCGGGGGTGACTGGTTCGCGGCCTGTCTTGCGCTTGATGCCCAGGTTACGATTGTCCGTAAATGGTCGAAGAAGGAAGTGCCGCTTAAAAATTTTGCGGCCGGTCCAAAATCCTCAATCCTGCGGCCTGGCGAATTTGTTTCATCCGTACGCATTCCTAAGCAGCCAAGAAACAGCATCGAGATCTACCGCAAAGTAAAGCACATCGCTGTCGGATGGAGCGTTGCAAGTATTGGCGTGTCCGCTGTGGTGAAATCGGGCCGGTTCAAGGATATCAAAATAGGGGTTGGGGGTGCCTTTACCTTTCCCCAGCGTGTTCTGAAACTGGAGCGTCTGCTTCAAAAGACGGATCCAGCCGACCCAGCTGCATTGAATGCTGCCATCTCAAGCGGCTTAGAGGGGGTCGAATTTCAAGGGGACTATTACGCCTCTGCTGCTTACAGAAAAAAGCGGCTTTCCATCCTCCTCTCGCGCACGCTTCGCGAAATTGCCGCTTAGCTCCCGCAACCGTGTCGAATTTCAAATGCTGTACCAATGACGGACAGGACAGAACATGACTGAACAAACTTACGTGGAAATCGACCATGAGGATCTGGTCACCACACTGACGATGGTCTACCGGCCATACAATTTGATCGGCCCCAAGATTTTGGGAGCCATCCACAATGGTCTTGACGCGGCGCAGGAGGCGGGCAGCCGCGCCATCATTATTCGCAGCGGATTGCGTCATTTCTCTGCCGGTGCGGACCTAGACATACTTCAATCTCAATCGGTCGATCGTGAGGCAGGTGAAAGCACGTCAGAGGAAAAGCCAGTGCGCGATCCGGCGAAAGACCCTGTGGTTCGCTTTCTGGAAACCTTGGAACTTTTCCCGATTCCTATCATTGCCAGTGTGCATGGTGTTTGTTTAGGCGGCGGGTTCGAACTGGCCTTGGCGACCGATTACATCATTGCCGGTAAATCAACCAAAATCGGCTCCGTGGAGGTGACGCTTGGCCTGCATCCCTTAATGGGCGCCATTCAGCGCCAGGTGCAACGGGCAGGTGTTCATCGCGCCAAGGAAATGTCCATGCTGGGGCGGCGCTACGATGCGGCCACATTGGAGCGTTGGGGGCTCGTCAATCTGGTTGTGGATGACGACAAACTGGACATTGCCACAAAAACTGTTGCGCAAGAATTCGCCCATGGCCCGACGGTCGCACACGCGGCAACCAAAAGGCTTGCCCATATTGCAGCAAACCAAGGCGTTCGCGCTGCAGACGAAGCGATGGCAGACATCCAAAAGCCGATTTGGGCATCGGAAGATGTGAAGAGCGGCTTGGACTCTTTCATGAAATACGGGCCGGGATCGGCCAAGTTTGCAGGGCGGTAGTCATGAGCGGTCCTCTCAGCGGCATCAAGGTTGTCGACTTCTCTCGCGTACTTGCGGGCCCCCTCTGTGCACGGACGTTGCTGGATCTTGGCGCGGAAGTGATCAAGATCGAACCGCCGAGTCCGGATGTCACACGGTTTGCCATGCCGTTCAAAGACGGCATGTCGGGATATTATGCCCAGCAAAATGCCGGAAAGAAAAATGTCAGCATTGATTTGAATGTGCCAGGTGCGCAAGAACTGGCGTTGAAGCTTTGTGAAGGCGCGGATGTGATTGTCGAAAACTTTCGCGCGGGAACATTGGAGTCCTTCGGGCTCGATTATGAAACGGTAGCGCGCCTTAACCCAAAGGTGATTTACGCCTCGATTACCGGCTATGGACAAACGGGCCCCTGGCGGTGCCGCATGGCCTACGCGCCCACTGTGCAGGCGGAAGCCGGCCTGACCGAGAATAGTTTCCGCCACTATGGGGGCGCGCTGAAAGTGTCGCTTACGGATGGCTTGTCCCATGCGGATGTGTATTCAGGTTTGCAGGCAGTGATCGCCATATTGGCGGCGCTTCACAAGCGTTCTGAAACCGGAAAGGGGCAATATATCGACATCGCCATGGCCGCCACTTTGCTCGCGATCAACGAGCGCGCCCATGTAGATTTGACTGATACGGATTTGGGCGCAGAACCTGCCGTTCTCGGTGCGACGGACTGCCCGTTTTTCGAGGGTCCGAATGGCGAACGGTTTACGGTTGCGACCAGCATTATCGGTAGCCTGACATTCCGTTTTTATTTGGTTGCTATGCGGCGTGCCGATCTGGCGAAAGATCCCAGGTTCAAAACGGCCGAGGCCCGGCGAGAGAATTTCGCGGCGCTTCATCGGATCGTTCAGAACTGGATCTATACGTTCCCCGATCTGGAAACGTTGGATGCCCAGTTCGATGAAGCCAAGATTGCCATGGGCGAGATTCGATCAATCAAGGATCTGGCGGATACGGAGTGGGCCGACCATTGGGGCGCCGTGCTTGAAGTGTCGGACCGGCATGACGGCAGCTATCGTATTCCCGGACGGCCATGGAGGTTTTCCAGCGACACGCTGGATCATCCGGGTGACCCGGCCTTTCAAGGGGAACACAATAAGGAAGTGTTCGAGCGTCTCGGCGTGAGCGGTGAGGAGATTGATGCCTATGTCAAGGCGGGGATTCTGGTTGGAAAGTAGGCGGCTTGATACCTACTTCAAAGAATCTCGCCCAGCCTTGATGATTTCGTCGGAGAAACCTTCATCCGCCACAACCCGTGACATAATCAGTGTACCAACCATAGTGGCTAATGCGCCTATGGCTTCTTTTCGGGCCGCTTTCTCCGATTTGCCATGGATATGGCGCGAAAACATGCGGATTTCTTCGTCGAGAAGCTGCTCAAAGACTTTGCGTGTCTTCTTTGGTTCACGCGCTACTTCGGGGCCAAGCGTCGCAATGGCACATCCGCGGCTTGGCGTGTTGCGGTGAAGTTCCGTGAGATATGCGTCTGTAAGGGCGGCAAACTCTTTTTCCTTGCTTTCCAGTGATGCGGCGTCGTCAAGTCGCGTAACCACTTCGTCGAAAGCCTCGGTAAGTGCATCGTTCAAGAGGTCGCTTTTGGATTTGAAATGGGCGTAAAACCCGCCATGGGTGAGACCGGCGGCCTTCATCAAGTCGGCGACACCTATCCCCTTAAACCCTTTTTCTCTGAACGCGCGGGCGGCTTTCTCGACGATATGGTTGCGTGTTTTTTGTTTGTGTCCGGCGGAGTATGGCATGGCAGCCTCAATGATATTATAATCATAATATGATAACGCAAGGCGGCCCGTTGTGGCAATGGGCGTTACCGGACCGTGAGTCTGAATACGTCCAGCGTGGTTTGTTTGCCTTTCACCTGGTAAGGGCCAAGCGGGACAAACTCGAACGCGCTTGATTGCGTTTGGGTCTTTGTGGCGGCGCTCGTCAAAACGACTGTATCGCCGTCATGAGAGATTTCCTTGCCCAATGCTTCCAGTCGCTGAGCGGCATTCACCACATCGCCGACAATCGTGTAGTTGATACGGCCCGGCGCGCCGATATTGCCCACCACAATGGGGCCGGTATGAATGCCAATTCGTACCCGGATGGCGGGAAAGCCTTTGTCGCGGCGCGTGGCATTGTCCTTGCCGATGGCGTCCGCGATGGCCATGGCGGCACGGCATGCCCGGTCCGCATGATCTTTTTGTTCTTCCGGGGCATTCCAAAAAGCCATCAGCGCGTCGCCGATAAATTTATCGATTGTGCCGTTCTCCCGCTCGATGCAATCGCTCAGAAGAGCAAAGTGGTCATTCAATAGAGCGGCCACATCGATGGGGTTGAGTTCTTCCGACAGGCTTGTAAACCCGACAATATCCGTAAACAGAACGCTTGCTTGCCGTTCAGAAGAGGTCACATGTGCTTGGTCTTCCTGGGCGATGAGCTTCTTTACCAGTGTTTTGGGAACGTATGTTTCGAACCATTTCAAACCATTCAGCATGCTGTTGAAGGCGTTGGATTGATCTTGCAGTTCGCGGATGCGGCTTGGCGGCAGCGGAGAAACGGACGACAGTTCGAGTGTGCCGATTTCAGCGGTACTGTTGGCGATGCGGCGGATGGGCTCGGCGAGGCGGCGGCCCAGTGCAATGGCCGCCAAAACCGCCAGTATGAGCACAATGAAACCGGCGATCCCCGACCGGATGGCGCGCCTTACTTCTTCGTTCGTCCGGTCGAGCGGCAAATGGGAGCCAATGAGCCAGGGAATATCTCCAAAATTTGTGAGTTGTGCGTATATGGTCGCGTGATAGATGCCTTGGTTCTCGATGGAGACATAATTGACGCCTGCTTCCCGCGCTTCGCCGAAACGCTGGAGCGGTTCGCGGTTCGGGAAGTTCGCAATAACCGGGTCGCCCACGCGGTCCAATGCGACCATGGGACTGTCTTTGCTCAGATCATTGCGATGGCTTTGAAGATTGGGATGAGCGAGCACTTTGTCTTCGCCATATAAGATGAACGCCGTGGACTCGAACTGATTGCCGATGTCCGCGATGATGTGAGAAAGGTCGGAGATGGAAACGATGGCGGCGAAGAAGCCCTTGAAGTCACCGTCCAAAAAAATCGGCTGAATCAGATCGATATACGTATCCGAGTCTTCTTCGGCATAAATTGGCCGGCCCCAGAACGTCTTCTTCCGCGTTCGGGCTTCTTCCAGCCTTTGCTGCAATTCCAAGTCGCCTTTGATATTAGTCTGCTCGAATACCGCGCGGCCCGTAACATCCACATAAGCCGTCGACTGATTGAATTCCGTATCCCAATAGATGATGGCGGTGATCTGTGGTGCCGCGGCAAGCGCGCCTTTCATCATGTCGCTCAGGCGTTGGGTATCGTCCAGCGATACCGTCTTCCGCTGGAGTTGTTGCTGAAAGAACATCACCTGATGATGCGCCGGATCAAGAATGTCGGTGATATGGTTTTCGATCAAATTGACAAACAGAACCGCCCGGTCATTGCTCAGCGCGATTGTGTTGTCCCGCGTGGTCCGGAGGCCGACCAGCCACACCAGTGAAACGGCAATGATCACAAGCGTGCCAAAACTCACCGCCAAGATGGTGGCGATGGAATAGGTGGCGCGATCTTTCTGCGATGTCATCGGTGGGGCAAGCTCCATATCACGCACTTAGACGAGGCAATTTGAGAATTATTACCGCAACGGAGTCCGTATTCCGCATTTTTCCACAAAAAAACCGGCGATCGTGGTCACATCGCCGGTCTTCTTATTGGTTAAATGGCCCTTCTTACCAAGGGTGAATGTCCCCATTCCACTTGTAGAATTTTCCGGAATCGGCCTTTGAAAGCCCCGCCATCACACTGCGAATACCGGAGGCGCTTTCTTCTGCCGTGATTTCCGCGTTCGGCCCGCCCATATCGGTTTGCACATAACCCGGGTGCATCAGAGCCACGGTGATCGGATCTTCTTTCCAATCGAGCGCGAGGATCTGTCCAACCTTGTTCACGGCGGCTTTGGTGGTGCCGTAAATGTAGAGCCCTCCGAACGGCCAGGTGGAAGCTGCGAGCTGGCTGGTGACGATCAACAGCTTGCCGTTGCCGGATTGAGCCAAATGCTGTTTGAAGGCGCGGGCGACGAAGAAGGGACCGATGGTGTTCACGTCAAATGTGCGGTGCCATTCCTCAATATCGATATCGTCGAGGGATTGCTTCATGCCGCCGACGGCGCCGGCCACCACCAGCACTTCATCGATGGGACCCGATATTCTGGCGGCCGCGGCATCCACAGAGGCCGCGTCAGCCACATCGATCTGTTCCACGGTGATCTTACCGTCGGCGCCAGCGGCTTCTTCCAGCAAGTTTGCGGCTTTTGGATCGCGCGCACCGGCGATCACCTCATTCCCGGCGGCTGCATATTGCTTCGCAAGTTCCAGCCCAATGCCGCGGCTCGCACCGGCGATCAAAATTTTTGCCATATTTTCCGTCCTCGTATTGATTTTTATAGCTGATTACGGACCACTTTATCGCAGCCTCAGCCCAATTGCATTTTGTTTCGGGAACGGCGTGAAATCGGTTTCGGCGATCAAGCGCCAGACAGGCGGGCTACTTCTGCTGCGAGCCGACCGCGTACCTGTTGTTTGACGATCCCAAAGGCGGGTTGGCTTGCAAGGTCGCGGGCGCGTTCAATGGCAAGGGCGTCGAGGCGGTCGGCTGGAACGATTTCGTCCACCAATGTGTTGTCAGCCAAGACGGATGCATCGACCACACGGCTCGAAAGAGTAAGCTGCCGAAGAAGCGGCGTTGGTATTTCATGTTGAATGATGGCCGCCGGGCCTGCCGGGAAGGGAACGCCCGCGCGGGCTTCCGTGAGGCCGAATTTGTATCCCTCACCATCGGCGCAAAGTCGATAATCCGTACACAGTGTAAGGACCAAACCGCCGCCTAGGGCGTGACCGTTGATGGCCGCGATAAATGGCGTCGGAATTGCTAGCAAGGTGGACGTCATGGCGGTAATGGCGGCGATCATATTGTCGCGTTGTTTGGGCGAGTAACTTTCAAAAGCTTTGGTATCGACCCCGGCGGAAAACGCCCGCCCATTGGCCCGCAGGATGACGGGTCTATCCGGCGGTAGGGTCACGGCGCGTTCCGTGATCTCTTTGATCATCGGCAGATCAAGCGCGTTCAGAGGCGGGCGGTCCAATGTCAGCCGCACAACACCGTCCACTTCATCAAGCAAGACACTCATCGTCACCTCACCTCGGTTTTTGGAATGGCTACCATTTTTCTGCAAAGGGGCGAATGACCAAGTCGAATGCCCAGGTTGAGCGGTCTTGATGCGCCATGTGAAACACTTCGTCGGCGATGGCATCCGGCTTGGCGAAAAAATCCTCGCGCGGCAATGTCCAGTCTTCCGGTGGCACCAGCCAGCCCGGTCGGTCGCCATCGGGGCCGAGCCACGCGACGTCAATCGCTGCATCCACGGTGATGTAGCCCACGTGAATGCCTTTGGGCCCCAAATCCCGGGCAAGTGATTCAGCGAAGACCCTTTGCGCTGCTTTGGTTGGCGCGAACAAAGCGTATTTCGGCACGCCGCGATGAGAGGCGGTATTGCCTGTCACCATGATGGCGCCTTGTCCGGCTTCGATCATATGCGGCGCAAAGGCCCGTGAGAGATACAGCAGCGACACGGTGTTGACACGGAAGTTCCGCTCAAACTTGTCCGGATCCGCTTCAAGAAACGTATCAAACGTGTGCGCGACCGCATTATGAATGAGAACGGATGGATGGCCCAATTGTTCTTTGATCTCATCAATAGTTTTGGACAATGCGTTCAGGTCGCCCACATCGCATGGGAATGACGTCGCGTCATCGACTTCCAGCGCGAGAACATCTAAGCGTTGCGCATTCCGCGCAATCATGGCCACACGATAGCCATCTCTGGCGAAGCGGCGAACGAGCGCGGCGCCCGTGGCATCACCCACACCGGTGATGACAGCGAGTTTGTTCATGGTCTTATTCCTTTGATTGTCATCACGAGGAGCGCAGTGCGCGACGAAGTGATCCAGGGCCAAGGACTCCATGCTCGCCGCTCTGGATCGCCACGCCCGCTTACGCGGGCTCGCGATGACGGTGTAGTGAGTTATCGTCTTACGAGACTCAGTTCACTTGCGACGGCCTCTGATCTTCCATCTTGGACCAATCCGCATATTTGGGGTCGTCCCGGCCTTTACGGACCACACGGTGAATCTCCGGGTCCACTTCATATGTGCGCACCCATTCAAGCGCACCTTGCTTCATGAGTTTGCGCGAATGAGGAGACCCTGCTTGCCGCCGATAGGCCACTAAGGTCATACGGCACGCTTGTCCGCCATAATGATAGGTGTAGCCGGATGCGCCGTCTGCGACATAGCGGATAAGGTACAGCTTCCAGAACTGACCATCATGTTCGTAAATGTCGAAGGTCATTTCATGTGTGTCGTATTGCCATTCCCAACTGCCGCTTTCTTCGATTTTTACCCAATCGCTCAAATGGCTGCCGTCTTCAAATTCTTGTCCAGGTGTGCGCCACCTCAATGTGTCAGACATAGTGTTTCTCCTTTCTTCTAGGGGCGTTCCAGCAACAGGGACGCGGCCAGGCCGCCAGCGGCACAGATGCTCACCAGCCCGTAACGGGCATTCCGGCGTTTTAGTTCGTGTGCCAGTGTCGAGATGATCCGTGCACCCGTCGCGGCCAGCGGGTGACCAACCGCGATGGAGCTGCCCAGAGGATTAAGCTTCTCGAAGTCCACAGGGCCGATCGGGTCTTCTTTCCAACCGGATTCCCACGCGGCGATGTTGGACAGCACCTGACCTGCAAAGGCCTCGTGCATCTCCAGGATGTCGATGTCGGCAAGATCAAGGCCGTTGCGCTTCAACAAGCGTGGTACCGCCACGGCAGGTGCCATCAGCAATCCTTCCGATGGATCAATGGCCGCAAATTCGAGATCCCTAATGAAGGCGAGCGGTTCAAGGTGCTCGCGTGCCACCGCTTCTTCCGACATCAACATGATGGCCGCAGCGCCATCCGTCAGCGGACTTGCATTGCCTGCCGTGATGGTGCCGGCATCGCTTGTGTCGAAGACAGGGGGCAGCGTGCTCAGTTTTTCAAGGGACGTGTCCGCGCGAATCTGCTGATCGCGCTCGAGACCGGCCAATGGATAAATCTCCGACGGCAGGCGTCCATCTTCCGTCGCCGCATGCGCATTCCGGTGGCTGTGCAGGGCGATGACATCCTGTTGTTTGCGGGTGACTTCCCATTGTTTCACCATGAGTTCCGTGTGTTCGCCCATGGTGAGACCGGTGGACGGTTCGCGTAAGCCTCCGCCGATGTTGCCGATGGGGTGATTGGCAAGCTCTTTCAGGATGTCATGTTTTTCCGCATCCGATCCGGCGAAAGCCAGTTTGCCCAATATCTGCGCTGTTTCTTGGCTGACGACCAAGGGGGGATTCGACATGGATTCGACACCACCGGCGATACCCACATCGTTGCGGCCATTGGCGATGGCGTCATAGACGGTGCGCACGGCTGTGGCGCTGGAGATGCAGTTGTCCGATACCGTCAGCGCCCGTGTCTGGGGATCAAGCCCGCTTTGCAAGACGATCTCACGGGCCAGGTGTGGCAGGCGCGGATTGGCCGCGACAATCCCGAAGACGATCTCGTCGAGTTTTGCGGGATCAGTGTCAGTTGACTTGATCAGCCCACGAACCGCATGCATGGCAAGGTCAAGGGCGGTGTAGTCTTTGAGGTGCGTGCCAGCTTTGGCGAAAGGCGTGCGCTTGCCGCCGACAATCGCCACGCGGCGTTTTGACGAAGTGCTCATGATGAACTCCTTTCCAGAAATCAAGTCGGGCCAGAGGGCCTATCCCGGTGTTTTGATGGCCTGCTTAATCAGCGGCGCATAACCGTATTTAGCGAGGGCTGCCCCCACATGATCGAAATAGTCCGTATTCCCGGTGATGCCGAAAGCATCGACCAGGCGGTTCACATAGGCGAACAAGGCGATCACATTGATCAGGTCCTCAATCGTTTCCTCTTTCCAACCCGCATCGCGCAGGTGCTGTATGTCGGTGCTGTCCATGAGTTCAGGTTCTTGAGAGAGCTTTGTGGCAAAGCCGATGGCGGCGCGCATGCGGCCGGAGATACCAGCCATGTCGATGCCATCTTCCAAACTGTCGACGGTGGCGCGGTCGACGCCCATGGCCAGCAAGGTTGCTCTGTGGGCGCCCAAGCAGAAGGTGCAGTCATTGATTGCCGACACATGGGCGGCGATGATTTCGCGTTCTTCCTTCGTGAGATCCGAGGGGCCGGTCATCACTTTTTCGATGAACTGCAGAATTGGCGCGTAGAGATTTGGATTGCGCAGAAAGACGTCGGCAACGCCTTGGAAGTCTTTTGCGAAGGTGATGTGAGTCATGGTTCATTCCTTTCTTTCAGTCGTTAAGGGATGAAAGGTTCAGACCGCGATGTCTTCTGCGGCTTTGGTCAGCTCGCCGGTGTCGATGTCGTAGACGTAGCCGTAGATATCCACATGCGGCGGTGTGCCGGGCGATTGGCGGACGAGCCGTACGTCATGCCCTAGGCTGTCGTTGAAATCAGAAATGCAGACGCTTTCACGCGGATAGGTGTCGGAAATATCTTTGCCATGTTCATGGGCAAAGGCATCGATGATTCCGTCGGCCGTGAAAGACGTGGCGCCGCAATGGGTGTGGTGCACCACCACGATGTTTTCGACCCCCATCAAATGTTGGCCGACGCTGATCGACCGCAATGCGTCCATGGCGCGCCCGCCGGCGACCACCACCTCCAGCATGGTGGCGGAGGTGCCCACCTCGTTGCCGTCGGCATCGGTTAAAACCTCGCCGGGGTAGGTATCGCCGAACTCGCGGGCGACGGCCGCTGGAATGTCTTTGACGCGCGGGTCGTAGCAATAGATCACGATTGTGCGCAGAGGCATGAGTTCGGCAAAGGCCTTGCGCGTTTCTTTTTCGTTGTAGTCAGGCTGCTTTGAAAAAATAGCGTGGTCGAAATTCACTTTTTGTCTGGTCAGCATGGTCATCTCCTATTTCATATCGGTCGCTATGAAACGGCTTAAAATTTTTTACGAAAGAACAGACAGTGTTGTTTGAACGTGCCGTTTCATGAACTCGGTATTTTTTCCGGCACGGGCAAGGACGCCTAAGGCGTAGGCGTTGGTGGCGAAGTATTCCCCAAGGGCGCCAGTGTCTTGTGTCACCGAAGGATCTTTCGACAATCGTTGTTCGAATGCTTTTTTGAGACGTTCCATATGGGCGCGCACTTTCGCGGCAGCCTTTTTGTCGTAGGGCGCCACTTCGATGGCTGCCGTGCAGATCATGCAACCGGCATGGCCCGATTTGGGTTTCACAAAACGCACCAATTTATCGAAAGCCGCCTGGACTGCTTGCTTGGCGGGCCCGGACGTGTCCAATGCGGACAGCACATCGTGCGTGACCACTTGGGTGTAAAGGTCAAGGGACGCCAAAAACAGTCCTTGCTTATCGTCGAACACCGAATAAAGGCCGTAGTAATTGACGCCGGTTGCGTCCACCAAATCCCGGATGGAGCTATCGTGATATCCTTTGGCCCAGAAAAGATGCATCGCCTTTTCAAGGGCCTGATCGGTGTCGAATTCTCTTGGACGGGCCATTTTCTTTATTCCATATCGTTCGCTATGAAATGGGTCTCGATTTTCTCAGTTCAAGCGGTACTCGGCATTTTTTTTCGGATGTAGGAAATCTCTGCTTGAGCCGTTTCAGACTGAAACACCCAGTCTTCGTGTCGCAAGTGCGAATTTGGGACAGTTCTGGGGGCTTTCGGGGCCCAAACGGCGGAATTAAGGCGGAAAACGCCCGCCATTTGACCCCTATGAGACAATTGTCGAGTTAACGATTATGGCATTCTGCTTGCACGCCTAAAGCCTTAGACAAATCCGCCGTTTGGCGGAATTAGGCAAAAAGAGTTGAACGGGGAATAGTCGTGGCGAGCATGTTTTCATTTTCTGGGCGCACATCGCGTCTCGGATGGCTAAGCTGCAACATTGTCGGCGGCATTCTGATCGCGCCCTTTTTTGTGGGCTTGCAGATCGGCGATGCTCAATTTACGGCGCTCTCCCTCGTGTTGGCCATTCCCGGTATGATCATCGCTTTGGCGTCCCACGCCCGCCGCCTCCATGACATCGGCCTGTCCGGATGGCTCATGGTGATGGGTCTGATCCCATTTGCCAGTACACTGATGATGTTCGTCTATTTGTTTATTCCCGGTTCCCGTCCTGTCGAACAAACAAGCGCTGTGCCGTCGACTTGATGGTTGCTACATACTTAGCCTGAGACCACCCGCATTGCTGGGTGAGTTGTTCCCAATTGCGCACCGAAACAAGCGTCCAAAGCAAATTGGTTGCATCTTCCGCTGAATAGTCGGGTGACAGCATGCCGTCCCGCTTTAGGGCTAGAATGGCGGCCTCGCATCCTTCACGCATGGCCTGCATGCGTTCGTCCCAAGCCGCAGCCGCTGCTTCATCCGTATCCTGCATGGCCAATAGCGCTTTTCCGACGCCGTACATCTCCGGGATGTAGTTTCCCCATGCCTCAAGATATGCGTCGAGCCTTTCCTCGCCGGTTTTGGCGGTACGGCTGGGGACCAGACCGGCGTCCACATCTTTTGTTTCATCGAGATATCGCGTGGTCGCGATCAAAAGCTCCGCGCGGTTCTTGAAATGGAGATAGACGGCCTGGCGGGAAATGCCGGTTTTCTTGGCGATATCAGCCATGCGCACCGCATTGCCCTCGCCGGATTCCAGAAGTTCCAAGGCTGCCGCCAGAATTTTTTTCCGGGTTTCGAGATTCTCGCTTGACATAGTGTCAAGTACCACTTACTTGTCACGATGTCAATTGACATGATGTCAAGTGGCGATTGAGAGGATTTAGCCATGAAAGTCGCGATTATTGGGGCAACAGGCACGCTGGGACGCCATTTGGTTGATAAAGCATTGGCCGAAGGGCACGACGTGACCGCATTTGCCCGCAAAGCCCTCGAATTGGGGCGCACTCATCGGTGTCTCACCCCATTGGCGGGAGATGCCCTCGACCCAAAAGCGGTGGAGCAGGCGGTTGCCGGCCAAGACGCCGTCATTGTGGCGTTGGGCGCGGGCCGGAAGGGAAACATCCGGGCGCCCGGCACGCAAAATGTGATTGAGGCCATGCGGCGCCACAATGTGCAGCGGCTGATAAGCCTGTCGAGTTTGGGTGTTGGGGATAGCCAGGCGCATCTCACCCTGTTCTGGAAATACGTCATGTTCGGTCTGATTTTGAGGCCCGCCATGGCAGACCACGAAGCGCAAGAAGCAGCTATCCGCCAAAGCAAAGTCGATTGGACGATCGTTCGGCCGGGCTCTTTCACGGACGGACCCGAAACCGGCACCTACAAACACGGCTTTCCGTCTACGGAGAGAAATCTTCAGCTCAAGATTTCACGGGCGGATATCGCGCATTTCATGGTCGGGCAACTCACCGCTGATGCTTATCTGCGTAAGAGCCCCGGTCTTTCCTACTGAAACAGAATGAAGCTTTTTTGAGGAGAAAACTCATGTCATCCATCTCTTTTTTTCTTTTACTGCAGTTTTCGATTATCGCCTGCGCAGTTGTTGCCGGTGTCTTCCTTACTTTTTCCGATTTCGTCATGCGGTCGCTCAATGGTGCTGAGCCGGAGGCGGGAATAGAGGTGATGCAAGTGATCAACAGGGAAGTTTTCCGAACCGTGTTTATGCTCTTGCTCTTGGGCATGTCGGCTTTGTCGCCGGTCTTGTTCAGCATGGCCTATGCGAATGTGCCTGCGCCGGCTGCATATTGGATCATGGCGGGGGCGGCGATTTATCTTGTGGGCACGTTTGGTGTGACCGTCCTCTTCAATGTGCCCATGAATGTGCGGCTCGACGGTTTGGACCACACAAGCGGTGAAGCGGTGTCTTATTGGCAGTCCGCTTACTTCCCAAGATGGACGTTTTGGAACCATGTGCGTTCGCTCGCGTCCGCTGTCTCAGCGTCCTGCTATCTCGTGGCCGTGACCTACCTGGTCCCCCTGACACAATAGAAACGAATTGAAAGGAAGCATGATGAAGATCACGTTCTGGATACAGCTTTTGCTTTTCGTCTCCGGCACAGTTGTTGCCGGCATTGGAACGGCGATGCTCTTTACACCGATTGCTTTTCACGCATCGTCTGGGATCGTGTTGGGCGACAATGTCAGCCTTATGAATGAAATGCGCGCCATGGGGGCGGGATTGCTGGGGGCAGGTTTGTTTGTGGTCGCTGGCGCATTTGTAAGCCGCTTGCGCTTTACGGCGATCGTCCTCACGGGTCTGCTCAATCTGTCTTATGGCCTGGGTCGTCTTGTCAGCATGAATGTGGATGGGGTGCCGCACAACATTTTGGTATCGGCCATGGGGGTTGAGATTATCATTGGCGGGCTGTGTCTCGCGGCCCTTATTTTCGGGGGTAAACACCAGGCTGCCCAAGCCTGATCGTGCCCAAAAGGTGTTGGATTTGCCCGATCTTAAGGACCTTTGCCGTTACAATAGGGCATGATTCATTTACTTCTGCCTCACCCGGACGTTTCTTGTGATGCCGTTGCCTCCATTGAGGTGACGGCGTCTCGTCCAAGGGCCGATTGTCTTCAGGCTGTATATTCGGTAAGCGGCCAAATAGAAGCCCTTGCGCTTCCGGCCGCCGAACCGTCGGAGCGGCGGGACGCGTTATGGCAGCAAACCTGTTTCGAGGCGTTTGTGCGGGCTGAGCCAGATGGCCCCTATCTTGAGTTCAACTTCGCCCCATCGTCCCATTGGGCGGCGTATGGTTTTTCCGCCTACCGCGAGGGGATGCAAACACTACAGGGCATTGAGCCTCCGGTCTTCGAGATGGAAAGACGCCCCGACCGTTTTGATCTAGCAGTGGAAGTCTTCCTTGGGCCGGAAAATCCCATGCTGCAGTTGCCGCGATTGCAGTTGGGTCTGTCGGCGGTCATTGAAGAGGTCAACGGCCTGAAATCCTATTGGGCGCTTGCTCATCCTGTGGGCAAGCCTGACTTTCACCACAATGATTGCTTTACCTTGGAACTTCCCGTATCGGAGGGATCATGAAGTTTGGAATCGACCGGCTGTTGTGCGACCCCGCACTGCGCGTACCACTTAGGGGAAAGCGGGTGGCGCTGGTGGCGCATCCTGCTTCCGTTACCCAAGACCTCACTCAGTCCATCGACGCATTGGCCGCATGCGATGGTATTGATTTGACGGCGGCGTTCGGGCCCCAGCATGGTCTGCGCGGCGACAAGCAAGACAATATGATCGAGACGGACGATTTTACCGATCCGGTTCACGGCATCCCAGTCTTCAGTCTCTATGGCGAGGTGCGCAAACCGAAGGACGCCATGATGGCGCATTTCGATGTGGCGCTTATCGACCTGCAAGATGTGGGCTGCCGCATCTACACTTATGTGACCACGCTGCGCTACATGCTGGAAGCGGCGAGCGCGCATGGCAAAGCTGTGTGGGTGTTGGACCGGCCCAATCCGGCGGGTCGGCCGATCGAAGGGCTGCGCTTGCGTTCCGGTTGGGAAAGCTTCGTGGGCGCGGGCCCCTTGCCCATGCGGCACGGTCTTACTTTGGGCGAACTCGGCCTCTGGTTCATCAAAACGCTGGACCTGAATGTGGACTATCACATCGTCGAAATGGAAGGCTGGCAGCCGGAAGCGGCACCGGGTTATGGCTGGCCCCTGGGCGAGCGGGCTTGGGTCAATCCCAGCCCCAACGCGCCGAACCTGTGGATGGCGCGCGCTTTTGCCGGAACCGTCATGCTGGAAGGGACCACTTTGTCGGAAGGCAGGGGAACGACGCGTCCTTTGGAGCTGTTCGGCGCACCGGACATCGACGCGCGTGCGGTTATGGCCAAGATGGAGGAACTCGCACCTCATTGGCTCAAAGGTTGCCGGTTGCGGGAATGCTGGTTCGAGCCAACTTTCCACAAGCATGTGGGCAAGCTGTGCAATGGCGTTCAAATCCATGTGGAAGATCCAAGTTACGAACACGACGCCTTTCGCCCCTGGCATCTGCAAGCGCTGGCATTTAAAGCTATTCGTCTTCTGTATCCGGATTATGTGATTTGGCGCGATTTCGAGTATGAATATGAGTTCGGCAAACAGGCCATCGATGTGATCAATGGCGGGCCGCTTCTGCGCGAGTGGGTTGACGATCCGAATTCGCCGCCGCAAGCTTTGGAAGCTCTCTCGTCTGCCGACGAAGCCTCTTGGGCCGGCGAGCGGCAGGCTTTCCTTAGATACTAGAGCACTTCCGGGCTATATTGATCCGGTTCTGTTGCCCATTGGTGGGCGCCTCCGCTAGGCGCGGTCCGCAACGCGATGTGGGGCATCGGGTAAGGAGCGCAACGACGCGGACGCGCACCAATGGGCAGCCCATAGGGACGGGCCCTTTTTTGCCAGGACAGCGTCGGCCGTCTCGACCGTAGCCCCACTACGCTCATCGGCGGCTTCCTCGTCCTGGCAAAAAATCTCTCCGTCAGAACGGTTCAATATAGCCCGGAAATGCTCTAATCGGCGGCCTCTACAGCACCGATAGCGGTTGCTGCATATCGAAAACGGAATCGATCAAGGTCGCGGCCTGCGGGTCGCCTTTGTCCGCGAGCTTATTGAGCCGCTTAATCTCTGAAACCGCATGGGGCTCGTCCGGAAAGTCGCCGGTGGTGCCTTTTTTCGAGAAGTCGACAAGGGCCGCGAAGAGCCACGGTGCACGTGTTTGATCATAGGCGCGCGGGAAGAAGTCCTTCCATAGCCCCGCTAGTGGTTGGTTCTTTTCATGGCGCTCCGCCAAGACGGCGTCCAGTTCTGCAACTTGGCGGCATGAGGTAGACATGCCTTGGGCATAGCCGGGATTGATGTGGCACAGCGCATCCCCCAGCGTGAGCAGTCCTTCCGGAAAGTCGCTAAGTTTCTGAAAATGCCGGTTCACGCTTTTGGGGAAGAGATATTGTTTCGGGTCTTCCGCAGGTGTTGTGTCTTGAAGCAGTTCCCATAGGGCGGGGCTGTTCAAGGTGGATATGTAATCCATAAATCCGTCTACGGATTTTGGCGGATAATCGCCCAGGCGGCCCGCAAGGGTCACCTGCCATTTGCCCCCTTCAACCCGGACGATGGAGCCGCCGCGTTTAACGTAATCGCCTTCGCGCGCGGACGATATCAAGAATCCCACATCGTCGAACTGTGCACTTTCGTTTGGGGTCACGAACATGGTGGCATAGGCGAAATCGCAATGAACAATTTCTTCGGGCGGTCTTTGAAATCCAAAAGTGTCGAGCCATCCGAGCGTAAGGCTGTCGCGGCCGCTGGCATCGACGATCAAATCCGCGCCGAGCGTTTCATCCTCATTTTTCAATCGAATGCCGGTGGCGCGGCCGTCCTCCAGCACAAGGTCCGACACAGTGGAGCCATATCGAACCGATACGTTTGGCTGGGCTTCCACCTGTTTGCGAATGCAGTGTTCCAATAAAGGGCGTGTTTGCGCGCGTGTGCGTGGCGTGCTGCCGGCGGAAAGAGGCGTTGGCTGATAGCGGGATACCCGATAGGTCTTCCCGACGGATGTAATCGCATACCATTGGCTGGGGCCGGCCGCGTGGCCGCCATGATCATCCAGGTCGCGTTCTAAAGAAGGGAACAAGTTCCGAAGAATTTCGAGCCCGCCGGGCAGCAGAGTGTGGATGTGATAGCCCTGGCCCGCGCCCGGCCGTACTTCCGGCTGCTTAGGTATGTTGTCCCGATCAAGCAACGTCACGGCGTTAAAATACTTTGCCAAGACTCGTGTGGCTGCAAGCCCCGCAATGCCGCTGCCGATAACGACTGCCTTTTGGTATCCCACGCATTTCCCCTTTTGCTAGCCGCCTATTCAGATTATGATTCTGAACTAGTTAGAAAATACTATCGGTTGTGGGTGAATGCAACCGCTATGGAACAAGACCCATGAAGCAGCACCGGTCCGGCTGTCCCATCAATCTGTCCCTTGAGATTTTGGGGGATAAGTGGACGCTTGTTGTCGTTCGCGACATCGCCCTTGGCGGGCGGCGCTATTTTCGCGAATTGCTGACCATGTCGGATGAAGGCATAGCGCCGAACATGTTGTCGGACAGGCTAAAGCTGCTCATGGCACAGGGGCTTTTAACGAAAGCGCCCGATCCCGATCATAAACAAAAGTCGATCTATAGTCTGACGGAACAAGGCATTGAACTTGTGCCGGTGTTGGCCCAGATGGCGATTTGGGGGAGCAAATATTTGCCGGCCTCGCCGGATTTGGCGGCGATGGCACAGCAACTGGAAGAGGGCGGCCCTAAATATTGGGAGGCGATCATGCGGGACTTGCGCAGACGTCACTTAAGCGGCGGGCAGGGAACTGCCCGCCGGTAAAAGTGTTAGCTTGTCGGCTGTGCTGCGTTGACGCGCTTCGGATCGAAATCGACTTTGGTGTCGAATTCAACCTTGCTTGCGTCGAAACGCTGGGCGGAGGCCGCAATGGCCGCGCCGGTCGTTCTTGACCGGGTCTGAAAGGAGTGCCTTAAGATGGCAAACCCGATCAGACCGGAAATGAGCGACCCAATCAAAACGCCTAAGCGCACTTGGTTGAGCTGATCTGATGTGTCGAACGCCAGCGTGCCGATGAACAGGCTCATGGTAAAGCCGATACCGGTGAGGCAGGCGATGCCATAGATCTCGCGCCAACCCACACCATGGGGAAGTTTCGCGATGCCCAGTTTCACTGCGACCCAAGTGGCGCCAAAGACGCCTAATTGCTTACCAATCACCAAGCCAAGGATGATGCCCAGCGGAATAGGCGCAACAAGTGCTTCCAAGGACAGTCCGGTCAGGGGCACGCCTGCATTTGCGAAGGCGAAGACCGGCAGCACCAAGAATGCGATCCAAGGATGCAGCCCATGCTCGAGGTTGTGCAGCGGCGAATGGTCTCCTGCATGCTGCTTACCCATCGGGATCGTCAGCGCAATGAGCACACCGGCCAATGTGGCATGCACGCCCGATTTCAGGAAGCAGACCCAGATGGCAAGCCCGATGAGAATATAGGGCGTTAGGGAGCGTACGCCGGATCGGTTGAGTGCGATCAATGCGGACAAACCGATACCGCCCAGCAGAAGCGACGTCACCGCCAGATTCTCGGTATAGAACAGGGCAATGATGATGATCGCGCCCAGATCGTCGATCACGGCGACGGACAGCAAGAAGACTTTCAGGGCAACGGGCACGCGCGATCCCAGCACCGCCAGAATGCCAAGTGCAAAGGCGATATCGGTGGCCGCGGGGATAGCCCATCCGGTCAAGGCGATGGGGTCATTCCATGTGACAGTTGCATAGATGACAGCCGGCAGCGCCATGCCGCCAATGGCGGCGACAACCGGCAACATTGCTTTGTCCAGGGACGAGAGCTCACCTTCAACTACTTCTCTCTTGATCTCTAGACCGACCAAAAAGAAGAACAAAGCCATCAAGCCGTCATTGATCCAAAGCAAAAGCGGCTTCGCAATTTCCAGCGCGCCGACCTTCACTTCCACGGGGGTGCTGAGCAGCGTGTCGTAAAGCCAGTTGAGAGGAGAGTTCTCGGTCAACAGCGCTAACACAGCAGCAGCAAACAGAAGGATGCCAGGTGTGGTTTCCTTCTTCAAAAAGGTCTGCATGGTTGAAACAAATGTCTGTGTCATCAAAGGTCTTCCAAATCTCTCATCAATAAATACGGAAACAACCAGGTCCCATCTGGTTGGCAAGGTTGTGGCGGGCAACCCATCGGGGATGCGACGGGAAGGTCAACGCGGACTTGCAATTTGGGTGGGTTGCCTGCCACACAACCAACATAGGGAATGTCCGGGCGGGCTCAAATCGACAATGCTGCGCCGCACGATAGTTTTTCTCTATCGGATCATTCTGGGACAAATTTCCACATTGATAGCTTAAAGCTATTAATCTCCTGTATCGAATTTAGTTGTCCGAGATCCGCCAACTCGCTACCTGAGGTTCATTGGCTCTGGACGATTTCACAATAGGGGACAAAGGCGAGGTGCTGCGCCAAAAAGGCGCTGCGCTGCAAACGCCTGCACGCAATCATGCTGGACATGCTTAGTTTGTCACTGGCGAACCTCACATCGCCACCGATCCTGTTTTTCCTGCTTGGTTTAGGTGCGGCTCTTCTCCGATCGGATCTGTCGATCCCGGAAACCATCGGCAAATCGCTGGCCATGTATTTGATGATCGCCATCGGCTTCAAAGGTGGTGTTGAAGTGGCCGGTCATGGATTTGGCGGTGCGCTTTTCGCTTCCATAGTGGCCGGCGTCTTGCTCAGTTTCTTGCTGCCGGTCATTGCTTTCGGCTTGTTGCGTCTGCTGTCGCAGCTGGACACGGTCAATCGAGCGGCCATTAGTGCGCATTATGGGTCCGTCAGTATCGTGACCTTTGTGACAGCGGTGCAATATCTCAGTCTCCAGGGGCTCGAATATGAGCCATTTCTGATCGCCGTTGTGGCGCTGATGGAGACACCGGCCATTGTGACCGGTATTTTGTTGAGCCAACGGTCGGCGCAAACCGGTGCCGCCTCGCCCATGTTCAGCGGTTACCTTGTCCGCGAGGTTTTGCTTAACGGCAGTGTGGTGCTGCTGGTAGGGGCATTTTTCATCGGCATGATCTCTGGGGAAAGCGGCAAAGAAGCGCTTGAGCCCTTCACGGGTGGTTTGTTCACCGGCATTTTGTGCTTGTTCCTGCTGGACATGGGCCTGGTGGCAGGGCGGCGCCTGTTGGATGCGCGCCTCATTCAGCCAGGTCTGGTGGTATTCGCCATCATCATGCCGATTATCGGTGCGGCTGCGGGCCTTCTGTCCGGCACGCTTGCGGGCCTGAGCGTCGGGGGTACGGCGCTGCTGGCCACGTTAGCGGCCAGTGCGTCTTATATCGCCGTACCGGCCGCGATGCGGGTTGCCTTGCCTCAAGCGAACCCCGGCATTTACCTTACCTTGTCATTGGCCATTACATTCCCCTTTAATATCACGCTGGGCATCCCCGCCTATCAGGCGCTTGCGCAGTGGCTTAATTAGGGAAGGGAGCTCCGCATGACGGATGCACAGAACATAAAGCGCTTGGAAATCATCATTGAGGCGCCGCTCCTCGAAAAGGTCATCGCCGAAGTCGAACAAAGCGGCGCGAAGGGCTACACGGTTATTCGAGGGCATTCAGGAAAAGGGGAGCGCGGTGCTTGGCAGGAAGGCCAGATATCACCAGCTCAGCACATGATGATTGTGATTGTGATCGCTGCCCAAGCTACCACCGATGCCATTTTGGCCCGGCTTGCAGATAATCTTGAACTTTATTCCGGCGTGGTGACTGTTTCCGATGTGGACGTGTTGCGCCCACATCGTTTCTAGTCTAACAGCCCTGCCAGACGTTTAGTCGAGCGTGACGGGTGTTTCGAAGCCGTCCGGTTTGGCGGTCAAGACGGAACAGTCTACCTGCCGCAGAACCAGTTCTGCGGTGTTGCCCATGAGCAAACCGGAAATGCCGGAACGGCTGACCGACCCCATAACGATCAAGTCTATGTCGTTTTCTTGTGCCACTGTCGGCACAACGCTTGCGGGGTCGCCATTGGGAAGGTGGATGGTCGGCGTTACATTACCAAGTTCGATACCCTCAAGGGCGTTAAGCACCAAGGCTTTGTTTTCGCGGTAATTACGCTTGTAGATTTCGTCCATCATCGCTTCCGAAATCTCAGAACGCACATTCTCGGCGTCGCCGCCGGAAAAACGCCAGGCATAGGAAATGTGGAAGTTGCATTGTTCCTGACGGGCGATGGAGCTGGAGAGCTGCAGTATCTTCGTGTTCAGCTCTTGACCCTGCTGGTTCTTATCGGCGGCATCGATGGCGGCCAAAACGTTCCTAAAGCGTGGCGTGCGGGACGGTTTGATTACCCATACCGGACACGGACATTTCCGCATTAGGTGCATGGACGTCGCTCCAAGGGCGATCAACCGAACGCCCTGAAGTGAGTCCGCGGCCATCACCACCAAGTCATGATTGCCTGACAGGACTTTTTTGACGATTTCAATAAAGGGTCGGCCTAGAGTAACAAATACTTCGGTGTCGCCGTCACCCGCGGGATGAGATGTCCCGATCCGGCGCAGCATCGCTTTTCTCTCCGCAACCCTATCCCGGTCATGGTCACATTTGTCCGCAGACGGGGGAATGAAGGGAGAGCCCGAAGATCCGTTGGTCGGCACGAGAACGTCGATCAATGTCAGGCGGGCGCCGTTGGCGATGGCCAGATCCGACGCACGCGTCAACGCTTGCTCGTCGCCCAGCTGACCGCCGAGATACACAAGAATATTCTTAAACCGTTTCACAAAACCACCTATCGAAAAGCAGGGCTACATTAAGTCAAACATGTGACGACAAAGTGCGCAGGGCCAATCGGAAGCACTGCCTGGATCGATAGGTTTTATGAGTGCTTAATAGGTTTGCGGGTTTTTGATCGGAAAAAGCGATCAGCATTCCGGGGCAATTGAGTTGCGCCCGCATGCCGCCTGCGCCACATCCAACCTGTTTGGGGCGGCGCATCGACCGCCCCAATCTAGAGTAAAAGGGTAAACAGGCTTTGGGTTAGGCTGCGTTTGCGGGCCGCCTGTCACCAAGATTCTCAAGAATACTCTCAAGGACGGTGATTTCATCTTTGGATTTCATCTTGAGTTTCTTCAGTTCGGTTAATCGAAGATCATTTGTAAACGGATGTTTCTGCGACAGCCGGATTTTTTCATCGAGGGATTTGTGAAGCCGTCTCAGCGAGGCCAGTCTCTGCGTCAAGCTGATCGTCGATTTTACGCGCATTCTCATTCTCCTATGTGCAACTAGATGCGTGCCGGTGTCGGCGATAGAGAGGAAGTGGTGATTTTTTTGGTTGGCAGAAGCACAAAGTATTGGCGATTTCGATTGGTGTTCCCTATCTAGGGACTATTGGGTCATGTACTGAGGGTTTTATGACAATAGAAACGACGGCGCTCACGCTTCGGCAGTTGAGATATCTTATCGCCTTAGGAGAAACACAGCACTTTCGCCGCGCGGCGGAACGGTGCCACATCACACAGCCTTCGTTGAGCGCGCAGCTGCAGTCGATGGAAGAGATTTTGGGGGTTCAACTGGTGGAACGCAGCCGGTCCGGCGTTGCGCTGACGCCGGTTGGGCGCGAAGTCGCAAGCCGTGCACGGACAATTCTAGATGACGTGCAAGGGATTGTGGACTTCACGGCAGGGGCTCAGCATGGGCTGGTCGGCACGATCCGCCTTGGCGCTAAATCCACCTTAGGGCCGTACTTGTTGCCTCATGTGGTTGCAAAGCTGCATCGGCGTCATCCTGATCTCAATCTTTATGTACGTGACGGCGCCCCGCGCGAGCTTGAGCACGAGCTCACAGACGGGCTGCACGACATTATCATTGCGCAATTGCCCATGATGGGGTCGGAATTGGTGGTCGAGCGTCTGTTCCGTGAACCGCTTTATCTGGCCCTCGCCTCAGATCATCCATTGGCGAAACAGGCGACAGTCTCGCCTAAAGAACTGCGAGACCTCAATATTCTCTCGCTGAGCCCTCAATACCATCTGCATGATCAGATCATTCAGCTGTGCAAGGATTTTGGCGCCAATCTTCTGCGCGACTATGAGGGGACCAGCCTCGATGCCTTGCGTCAGATGGTCGGTATGGGCATGGGCGCCACATTTTTGCCGGCGCTTTACGTAAAGTCAGAGATTCACGCCCGTAGTGAAGTTGTGGTGAAGCACATCGCCGGTAAGCGTATCGACCGTTCCGTTGGCCTTGTGTGGCGCAAAAGCGGCGGCCGCAATCAGTCCTATTTGCGTGTGGCCGAAGCGATCCGCGAAGTGGTGGGGGCCAAGTTCAAGGATCTGGTGGTGGACGGCTAGGCGTCTAAAAACCAAGACGGATAGTGCTTTGTTGGCGGTGCTCCTCGCAGGTCTTATCATACCGGCATGATTGACATTGACGGTAAGATTTCCATTCCCGACGAGGAGGTCGGTCTCACCTATGCGCGGGCGAGCGGACCAGGGGGCCAAAACGTCAACAAAGTATCCACGGCGGCGCAGCTGCGTTTTGATGTTCGTGCTTCCACCTCTTTGACGAACGCGGTCAAACAGCGACTTCTTCGTTTGGCCGGGGCCCGCGCCACGAAAGACGGGGTGATCGTGATCACCGCGGATCGCTTTCGCACACAGCCTGCCAACCGGGACGATGCCATCGAACGTCTGAAAGCGCTTATCAGGAAAGCTTTACATGTTCCAAAGCGCCGTATCCCGACAAAGCCCAGCCGAAATGCCCGGAAGAAACGCGCCGACAGTAAAACGAAGCGTGGGGTGGTGAAAAAACTGCGCAGCGGAAAGATCAGGGTCGATGACTGACCGGCAGTCTCCTCTAAGGTGATTTTGCCGGGCCGCGTGTCACTTTGTCCTGATCTGTAATCACATCGTGATTTCAAATATTTAGATCGGAATAGACACCATCCGGTCTGCCCGCATATTTCGCTGTTTGATCCGTTAACGTCGCCTTTAGAACGGCGTGTCTATTAGTTCGCCGTCAGAGGATATCCCTCATGACGCGTACCCGGTGCCTTGCGTTTTTGGGACCGGCAGAGGCGAAACATGACCAGATCAGTTCTACGAGCAACCACGGCCCTTGCCACGGTGGTTTGGGGGGGAGCCGTTGCGTGGGCACAGCAGGCCCCGGTTCCGGGCGTATCGGATGCGCCCATTATCGATGAAGTGATTGTGACGGCCCGGTTCCGTGAGGAACGCGCTCAAGACATTGGGGGCAGCGTTGCGGCGATAGGCGAGGATGACCTTCAGAGGGAAGGTATCACCGATTTCGAGGACATCGCACGGCGCACCGTCAGCCTGGATTTCTTTGACCGGGGACCGAACCAGAACGAAGTCAGCATCCGGGGCATTTCAAGTGGTGTGCAGACCGGGCTTGCGGATACAGGAACGGCCGGTCCGCTTGTCAGCCAATTTCTGGATGATGTGCCGGTGGCCGCTTCGACGGCCAGCCAACGAGATTTCGACTATTTTGACTTCGAGCGTGTGGAGGTTTTGCGAGGACCTCAGCCCACGCTGTTCGGTGAAGGATCTGTCGGCGGAACAATTCGCTATTTCACGAAAAGTCCGGATCTCGATGGCAATGCCGTCAATGATTCAATATTGAGAGGGAAGGTTTCGTTTACGGAAGACGGCGGCACCAACTACGCCGTATCCGCTGCCTCTAGTGTCATCCTTGTTCCCGGTAAACTAGGGGTACGCGGGGTGATTAATTACCGCGACGACGCTGGATTCATCGACAATCCCACTTTAGGAACCACAGATGTAAATGACTACGACGCGCTAAGCGGACGCGCCGTTGTCTTGCTGGAACCCAATGAAGATTTGTCTGTTCGCTTGTCGGCGTTTTTAGGCCGCGATGATATCGGCGAAGTGAATCTGGTGGACGCGCCGCCTGCATCGCCGGAAGCGTTGGTTTCGAACTCGCCAATTGACGGGACGAGTGCTGATGACTTCGATCTGTTCAGTGGAAAAATTGCGTATGATTTTGGCCCGGTAACCGTAACATCCATCACCGGTTACTTTGAACGCCGACGCAGTTTCGAGACTTTTGATCCAACGGCGGCGTCTGGGTTTGCTACGTTCCTGCCGGTTTCTCTGTCCGTCTTGTCGACCTTGGACTCGGAAGATAGAAGCATTACCGAAGAGCTTCGGTTCGTGTCGGACTTCGACGGGCCCCTTAACTTCATTGCCGGCTTCTATTTCCAGGATACGAAACTGACCACGGATATTTTGGGAACGGCACCGGAAATCGCCCCCTTCGTGGCGCTGCCCGCCGGCGACACAACTTTGTTCCAACAAGACAATGTCATCGAATCTCGCCAGCTTTCCGGTTTTGCGGAGTTCACGTATGAGCTGACTGAGCGTCTGCGCCTGATTGCCGGGACGCGCTATGTGAATGAGGAGATCACCAGCACGGCGTTGACATCGCTGGCTGCCATTGGCAGCGGCCCGCTGGGCATCTTGCCGCCGTTCGCCGTGATAGATGGCAATGCGTTTGTTACGGCTGCCGGATTTCCACTGACCGCCGAGTTTACCCTCAACCGGTTCTTGCCGCGTGGCGCGGTCGAATACGATCTTACGGACCAGGCTTTGGTTTATGTTCAGGCGGCCACCGGTGTTCGGAACGGTAACCTCAATCCGGCGTCATCCGCGTTTCAGGCCTCCGGCGGATCGCCCGCTTTATTCGGCAACTTCCAAACTTTCTCGGAAGACGATGTTCTCTCCGTTGAGGTTGGCGCAAAGACGCGCTGGCTGGATGACCGGCTCACAGCGAATGTGGCGGCTTACTACACATCTTATGATGATCCGCAGGTTCAAGTGTCCTTGCCTTTCGTACTCACGACGAATGGGCCGGATGCCCGCATATTCGGCGTTGAGTGGGAAACCAATTGGAAGATCAACGATTATTTCGGGGCTTATTTTAATGGGGCCTATCTGAATACAGAGTTTGTAGAAAGCGCACAGCTCGTGCCTGCGGTAACGTTATTGGGTGTGCCCTTTGACGTGCCTGAGGGAAACGAGCTCAACAATGCGCCGAGCTGGTCTTTTTCAGCCGGGGGTAATGTGACATATCCGATTGCGAACAGCGGTTTGTTCCTGACAGGCAGTGCGGCTTATCAGTTTGTCGGTTCCCGCTTTGCCACGGTTCAGAATTTGCCGTCCAGCGTTTTGGACTCACAACACTTCCTGAATTTTCGTTTGGGTGTCGAAGGTGATCATTGGTCCGTAACCGGATTTGTTAACAACGCCACGAACGAACTTGAATTCCAGCTGATCGACGGCAGCGCGGGTTTGCCCTTTATCAATGCAAATGGGGCTCTAGATTACATCCCGAATGCGGGCAGCATTAATCGCCCCCGTACCGTCGGTCTTGAGGTGACATTCCGCTACTGATCACCCGGCGATTTACACAACGTCCGGTGTGCCTTAGGGTGGCGGAAATTCCCCAATAACAGGAGGCCTCAATGACCACGCCGGATATCCCGTCCAACCTGCCGAGCTGGATCCAAGAACACATCAAGCTCTATTTGGAAGATCCTGACAAAGGCCATATGTGGGATTCATCGGTTGCTGGGGGGCCGGGACCATTGCCCACCTTGCTGCTTACCATGACGGGAGCAAAGTCCGGCCAAAAACGTATCCTGCCGCTCATCTATCAAAAGATCGGTGACCGGTTTGTGATCATCGCCTCAAAAGGCGGCGCGCCTGACCACCCAGCTTGGTATGTGAACCTGGCGAAAACGCCGGACTGCCATATCCAAGTCGGCAGAGACAAATACGACTGCATTGCGCGCACAGCAGACAGTCCCGAACGGGAAGAGCTATGGGAGAAGATGGCCGCTGTCTATCCGCCGTATAATGATTATCAGGAAACAGCCGGCAGCCGCCTTATTCCGGTGGTCGTTCTAGATCCCAAGTAGAAAGATTGCGTCCTGGATCGGGGGCAGGGCGCCATTCACTGATGCAGATAGGGTTCGAGCCGCGGGTGATGGACCATGTCGTCGGTGGTTCGAAATAGGCACGCATCCCAACCTGAACTGCGCGCTTGATCGACGATCTCTTGCGTGTCGTCAAAGAAGAGCGGCCGGTCGTTGCCTGTGATCGACAGCGACAAGTTGATCGCGTCGAAATAGGCCGCCGTGTTTTTGAGGTGACCGATTTTGGCGGAATAGAAAATGCCGGCGAAGTGCGCTTTGAACCCGAGCGTGTGCCAGAGATAGGCCGCCCGGTAATGTTCCTGCCCCGTCGCGATATAGAGTTGAAGCTCACTAAACTGGGCCAGACGCTTAGCGATGTTTAGAACGGCTGTGTTGATGTTACTGTCGTTTTCGAACCAATAGGTGACAAACCTATCGACCGAGCCGCTGTATCCGGCATCGGGCAGGACGGATTGCAGCGCAGATTTCAGATCGCGTTTGCCCGCCAGGCATTCGTACATGAGTGACGGCGCGGCATCGGTTGGTGTCCTGAAGAAGGCATTCTGGAAGTGAGCGCGGTCAATGCCGAGGTCTCTTTCGATGGTCGCATCCCACGCCTTTCTGCGGCTTGGGTCTGCATGCCAGCCGTCGATCAACACGCCATCGACGTCTAAAAAGATTTTCATACGCTTTTCCAATACCGCCTTTGGAAAAACGTGTCTTCCATAGGCTTGCAGACAAATCAATCCCGCAAGCCTATGGAGCCGTTGCATTGGCCACTTGGCTATAGCCCGGAAATTCTCTAGGCAATCGCCATTTCACCTTCTTCGAACGGCTTCGAATGGCAGCTATTGGCGATTTCCTTGATGTGGCGATGGTCGGTGCCGCAGCATCCACCGATCACGGCAAGGTTGGGCAACAGTCTCTGAAGATCTGTATGCTGATGGCCGAATTCCATCGGGTTGCCATCATCCAGATAATCGGCCTCGTCAAGTTCCGCGTGGCTCATACGAGAGGCATTCGCCCGTAGACCGCGAATGCGGCCGACCCAAGATCCCCCTTCGGCAAGTTGCGCCTCAAAATGTGTGGGGTGGGCACAATTGATCATGTAGTAGGCGGGATAGGTGGCGGTCTCCTGGTCCACTTGTTCGATGGCTTCTTTCAGGGGCTGGCCCGTGGGCAGTCTGCCGTCCGTTTCCACCGTAAATGAGAGGACGACGGGCATGCCCATTTTCTTGGCGGCTTGCGCGATGCCGATGGCTTCTTCCGCGTAGGTCATGGTGATGGCGGTCACCATGTCCGCGTCGGTTTCCGAAAACCATGTGACCTGATGCCGGTGATAGGCCTCCGCCTCAAGCGTCGTCATGCGCAGGCCCGGGTCATATCCGTCGCCGCGCGGGCCGATACATCCACTGATCACAATTGGCGTTGCACGGGTTTCGAAATCCACCCGCAACTCATTCATGAGATGGATGGCTTCTTTATTCGCCGCGGCGAGAGCGCCCTTGGAATATCCCAGCTTCTTGCCCCAATCCGGATTGGCGCGCCAGGTTGGACTTTCCAATATGAACCCAGTGCCGGCATCTTGGGCGATCGTTAAATAGGGCAAGTAGTAACGGGCCAGAATCTCGCGCCCTGCTGTTTCCCTCAACAGATGGAATGCCGCAAAATGCGGAAGCTCCACACCATTGTGGAAAATCAACGTTGTTTCGATCCCGCCGTCGGTCAAGAAAAGGCGGCCGTCCTCTGGCATGGGGCGTGACATAAGCAAACTCCTTAGGATGCATGATCGTTCTTCGTTCACGCTCATCAGGTAACGAGGAAGCGTGTGAATGACCGTTGGAGTGTGCGTTGGTGCGACCGTGGAAATTGATGAAATCGCGGAAAATTGGGCTTTTCTTCAGCTCCGAGGCGCGGGCCCGGTGGCGTAAACTGGCTATTCCCAGCCGAAAAACGATCCGACGCCGCGGTCGACCATGGACGATGCCACCCAGGACCAGAGGGGAATCAACAGAAAAAGACCTATGCGGACGATTGTGGTCACATTGTACGGAAAGATGGGCACAGACTGTACGAAATTGCGGTAGGAAAGTAACTGTGCGCTTTTGCTCAGGTCGCCTGACTGGGCCAAATCGCGGGCCGGCCCCAGGTCTTTAAGCACGCTCTGGACGCCTTCCAGCTCAATTTCCTTACGCTGTTGGATCCGCCGCGCCATTCCAATGACGGGGATCATCAATCCGCCAATGGACAGAAACGCATTTAGGATCACGAAGGCAATGATCATGCCTAAGAAGACTTCCGGCGACAGAAAATAGGATGTGGCGAAAATGGTCGTGAAGCCCGTCAGCCACAAGACATTCGCGACCCCCTGGCGTGCAAAGGGGCGCAAAGGTGATAAATCGAACAGGTCGAGAGGTTTCAGGCGGCTCCCAAGCCGGCTTAAGAAGACGGCGGAATGGATTGTTGAATTCATAAACGCGCCGATGGCTCCTCCCATGAGGCCGCCGACAATACGGTGCCATGGTCCAAGCACACTGAGCTCATAAAAGTCCCAGGGATTGTAGTCTCCCTGGTAAACGCGCGGGTCGAACAGCAGCCACACATAACTTAATGCGACACCTGAAAGCGCGCCGATGATCATTGAACTTTGGCGCGGTACGCTGCGAGAACGGACGAGATGTGAATAATCCGCAGGCGTCATGTCCATGGCCGGATACAGACCATTCAGCACTTGGGTATACAGCCTATGCTGATAAATGAGCACCGCAGCCAGATAACAGAAGCCAGCCGACAATATGGCCAGAATAATCATATCCCCCTGAAGGGGGACCGCCTCTGGTGTGTTCGACAGAACAAGGGACAGGTTGCCGGAAAGGTAGATGTGGACGATGCCACCAATTTGGAGTGCCAGGAAAAGTCCCAAAGCCATAAAGGCAGGCTGCCAGCCAGGCCGGTTGAAAGGATGCAGGGGAATCCACAAGTCTGGTTCCACTGTTTGGGCAGGCGTTGTTATTTGATCAGGCGCATTCATGCCCCATCTTAGCCCAGTTCTGCGCAGATGGCCCAGCTACCGGATTGCTTGGCGGATTATCCTTGCACTTTCTCCAGCGGCGGCAAGCCCAGGGCTTTATTGAACGTGGAATGATAATGATGCAGAGCTGGTTCGTTGCGGCCGAACGTGACGTGGTCCAACGCCCCGGACTCCATGCCGATATGACCTTTGGCGGCCGCCACATAATCCTCTGCCTGGATGATGGAAGCGAATGATTCCATTTGAACCGTGATGGAAAAATCTTCCTCGAAAACTGGCCCAAGCTTTTGGCGCTGCTCCTCCGGGAAGGTGTAGAAGCTAATCTCCGACCGGCTCTTGGCCGGGTCGCCGGCTTCGGGATAAATGCGTACGAGCGTGACGCCGCCGGAACTCAAAACCAGCTGAATGTTCGGAAACAGATAGTAGACCGGCACGGTACCGCGCAGCACATGCCATTTTTCCCGTGGTTCATCGCGCATCTTGTCGATAGGGCGAATGCATAGAGACATTCGATGGTTCCGCTTGAAGGTGTCATACATCTGACAGTTTCCGTAGAAGCGAGGAAAAAGCGTGTCTCTGTGCAACGTGGAGAAATGATAGGTCTCTCCATAGGTATCCACGGCCAGTTTCCAATTGCAGGCGTGGGGGTATGTTACATTGTTGTGCCAGGTGAGGTTTTCTAGCTCCCAGGAGTCGAGTTCATCGGAAAGTTCCGCCCCAAGAAGATCTTCCAAGTCGATGGATTGATCTTTGTTGGGAGAGACCCATAGGAGGCCGAACCTTTCGGCGGCCGGAAGTGGCACCAGGGAATGGCATTCTTTGTCGACCGCGCCGAAATGTTCTTCCTTGGGCACAGCCACAAGATCGCCTGAGGGGCTGAATGCCCATGCATGGAATGGGCACGAGAAAACATTCTTTTTGCCGCGCGGTTCTGCTTCCAGCAGCGTGCCGCGATGGGTGCAGACGTTCAAGAAGGCCCTGAATGTACCGTCTTTGTCCCGGGTGCAGAGGATTGGTTTGCCAAGGTCTTGATTTGTAAAGAAAGACCCCGGCTCCGGCAGATCTGCCGACATTCCCAAAACGTGCGGATAGGCTTGAAACAGCTTCTCCCATTCCAAGGTGGCGCGTGCGGGGTCTGTGTATGTGCTGACCGGATTCTTGAGCTGGTAGCCTGTATCCACATTCGTGTCATTGTCCAAGTGAGTCATGAGGCCCTGAAGGACGCGGATTTGTTCATTGTGGCGCATCGGTCGTTTCCCTAGACTTGAAGCACGGGTAGTAATTTTTAACAGTGTTAAAATACCATGCTCTTGTTATTTGTACAGTGTTAAAAATGACAATGACTTTGTGTGAACTGTCGGGGCCATCTTGTGAATGTGACCGAAAAGACGAAATCCGGAGCAGCCAAGCCGGAGACAAAGGAAGACCGGCGTGCCCGCATTCTGATGTGTGCGCGCCAGCTCATGGGAGAGGGCGGGTTTGATGGCCTTTCCTTGCGCAAACTCGCGGCGGCATCAGATGTCACCGTGCCCACGATCTACAATCTGATTGGCGGCAAGGACGAGATTTTGTTTGAGCTGGTCGCCAGCATGATCGAGAAAGTCGAAGTGGCCCTTGAGGACATTGACGAAGACCATCCGCTGGAAAAAGCGGAAGCTGTGGTCATCGTTGCGACCAAAGACATCGAATGCGATCCGGATTTTCACCGCGCCGCGCATCTAGCCGGGGATTACCTTGAACGAAGTAGCTGTGGTCTGGAAACCAGCAACAAGCTTGGCCGTCGCGCGGCCACAATGCAGGAAAATGCCGCTCGCGCTGCGCAGGAACGGGGCTTGCTCGAAGGCCGTATTTCCGCGCGTCTCATTGGAGAACAGATTTTCCGAAACTATTATTCGGCCGCCAGCGCTTGGGCCTACCGCCGGATGAGTCTGGAAGAGTTTCGCCGAATTGCCATGCTTGGCGTCTACCTCAATCTCGCAGCGGATGCGAAGCCTTCTTTTAGGGACACGCTGATAAAAAAGATCAAAGCGCTTGAGAGCAAATGACATAATTCTTGTGTACCTTGTGGGCAGTCCCAAAGATTTCGAGAGATCACAATGTCTGCCTATCAAGACACTTACGAGGCCAAATGCGTCAGCCCCGCCGAGGCCGTGGAAACAATTCCCGACAAGATCAATCTGATCCTTGGCATGTGTGTGGCCATGCCGCCGGCCCTTATGGCGGCGCTGGCTGACAAAACGCGTACGGGCGGGGTAACGGACTTAAACCTCTACTACATGCACTCGAATCCGGCGGCAGGCGAGACATTGCTGCGGCCGGAACTCATGGACCGCCTCCATCCCCATCCTCTCTTTATGAGCCATATCGATCGTGACCTGGCAAAGCAAGGACGCGAACACGGAGAGGAATGGGTGCGCTTCGTGCCCTGTTTGTTTCATCAAGCGGGACGGTTGCTGACCGAGAATATTTCGCCGGACTGTTTTGTCACCACGGTATCGCCCATGGACCGCGCGGGTTTTTTTAGCCTGGGCACGAACCCTGACTATGGCGCGACCGTCGTTCGCAAAGCCAAGAAAGTGATCGTGGAAGTAAACAAGAATATGCCGCGCACCTTTGGCGAATGCCTTCTCCACATTGACGATGTGGATTTGGTGGTGGAGAACGATGCGCCTTTGATGGAAGCGACGGTCGCGGAGCCAGGCGATACAGACGTCAAAATTGCCCGGCAGATTGCCCAGCAGATACCGGATGGCGCCACGTTACAGATGGGGATAGGGGCTATTCCTGCGGTGGTCCTCCGTGAGCTGAGTGACCATACGGATCTGGGACTGCATTCAGAGCTTTTTTCGCCGGCCATGGTGCCTCTCATAAGGAGTGGCGTGATAAATGGGCGGCAAAAATCCGTGTTGCCTCATAAGCATGTGTTCACCTTGGCGATCGGCGATCATCCCACCTATGACTTTATGGACGACAATCCCAGCATTGTCGGGTACCCGGCAGATTATGTGAACAGCCCCGCGGTAATCCGAAAGAACACCAATATGATGTCGGTGAATGCGGCCATCGAAGTGGACTTGACGGGCCAGGTGAATGCGGAATCCATCGCGGGCGTGCCCTATAGCGGAACCGGCGGTCAATTGGATTTCGTACGTGGTGCCTATGCTTCGCCTGGTGGGAAGTCCTTTATTGCCATGCCGTCGACGCGCAAAGGCGGCACAGTGTCGAAGATCGTTCCGAAACTGGAAGGTGGTGCCGTCACGGACACCCGCATGGATGCGCACTATGTGGTGACTGAATACGGCATTGTGAATCTCAAAGGCTGTTCATTGGGGGAACGCGCCGAACGCCTGATTGACCTTGCTCATCCCGACCATCGCAGTGACCTTACAGCCGCTGCCAAACAGATGCGCTTGCTTTGATTTGCAGTATCTGTTTGGGCGGTTTTCTAGAAAGAACTGCGGAGCTTTTTCCGCGCCGCAATTTTCTCCAAGGCTTCCGGGACGTCCTCACAGACATATATGTCCACCTTGTAGAGGGCAGACAGCGTTGCCACGGAAATATCGACCAGATGGCGATCCTCCTCAGAAGGAATGATAAAATACGGTTTGGGACCGCCTTTGCTTGTTAGTTTCGAAAGCGTATGGGCAAACTCGCTTGCCTCGGATGGTGAGGCGGCGATCTTCGCTTGCCGATAATCGACAATCACAGGAAGGCTATTTTGTGCTTCGCTCAGCGTCATGAAGGATCGGGCGATTTCAGCACGCTCATCGACCGACACCTCGCCGCTGACCCTCACGATCGCAACACCTTCCGTGTTCGTATCAATCTCAAATGCCATAGTTAGCACCAGCTAGTTGCAGCTTGCAGTAATTAAACGGTGTACAGATTGATGTCAAACTGCTACTAGTTGCAACTAATAGGATCTGAATACAACTAAGTATTGATTATGTCTTATGAAACCTCATCCGACCGCGTGGTTTTGACCGCAAAAGTGTCGAAGGAATCCGCCGCGGGATGGCAGAAATTCTGCGCCGAAAATGGCATATCACTAACCGGATTTATCGAAGTTGCAGGCCTTGAGTTAGCGGAAGAGACATTTCCGCCGTCGATTGAAGCTCGGGCGAGAATGGTTGAGCTGGCCCGCAAAGTGGATCTGCAGCGCCGCTCGCGGCGTAAATAGAAATTTCGGCGCATTTTCCTTTATGAGGCGGCCGCTCTTACAAGCTGTTCGGCAGCCGCGCCATTCAATGCTGATGACAAAGTGAGACGCGCTGTCATCAGCAAACGTTTTTTGAGGGCCGCGTCAGACAGCCGCCCTAGTGCCCAGTCATGAATAACCGCGAATAAGCCGTTTGTGAGCTGGTCGCTGAGGTCGTCCGGGTCCATCCCTTTTTTGAGTTGCCCTGTTTCGCTCAACACCCGTAGCAAAGCGGTTTGTTTCGATTGAGCCGTGGCGCGCAGCGTGTCGCGCACGGGGTTGTCCGTCTCTGGCGAGAAATAGATGGCCACCATGGCGCGGGAATAGGGAGCCTTGCGGATGATTTCTTTCGGCATTCTTTTGATAGAGGCCATCAACTGCTCCACCGATGTCAGTGGTGGTCCGGACCGGCCCAAAAAACCTGCCAGATGGTCCTCCACCGACGCGGCGATCAAAGCTTCCTTGCTGCCGTAGATATTGAACAAGGTAGCGGGTGAAACGCCTGCGCGTTCGGCAAGCCCCCGCGTCGTTACGCGGCCATAACCCACTTCAGCCACATAATCGCGGGCAGCTTCCAAGATGCGTTCCCGCCGGTCCGCCATTTTGGAACTGGCATATTTTGCAGTGGTTGCGGGGGCTTGTGTCATTTCTCCGCCGGATTTTTCGTTTTTAAATATTGTACCATGATACAATATTGGTTAGGGTAAGGCAAAACGAAAACGGCTTCAAGGCGCAGGAGGATACGGCCCATGTCGGTTCAAGCCCTTTCAGACATCAAGTTTCTCGATCCCTCAACGCTTATCGATCCGTATGCGGCTTATCAGAAGCTGCGTGACGAAGCGCCGATCTTCTATGTGGAAGATCTTAATATGCACATGATCACGCGGTACGATTTGGTCCGGCAGGCGATCAACGATACGCAGACGTTCTCCAGCAAGTATGATGAAGCTTTAGGGGTGGCGCAGAAGATCGCTTTCGAAATGTCTCCCCCGGATGTGCAAGCCAAGCTTGGCGCGATCAACGCTGAGATGATCGAAGTGCCGCCTACCATGCTCACCCTCGATGAGCCGGAACACACGAAATACCGTTCATTGGTGGCGAAACTATTCACAGCGGGCAGTGTGCGCTCCATGGAGCCGCATGTGCAGCGCGTGATCGACGAAACGATTGCATCGTTCATCGACGGCCCGAGTGAAATTGATTTCATGAAAGCGTTCGCTTTCCCCGTGCCGCTGCGCATCATCGCAGATCGTCTGGGTATCCCGGAAGAAGACCGGGAATTCTTTGATGATGCGGCGACCTGTGCTGCCGCCGCATTGCGGATGACTCCATTGCCGCCGGAAGAAATGCTGCGGCGGGCGCAAGTGGCTCTCGATCTTCAAAAACTTTTGGTGCGTGTGGTGGAAGCGCGGCGCGCTCAGCCGCAAGACGACATGATCACCGTACTTGCCAACAGCAAGCTCGAAGATGAAGACAGATATCTGACCCACGGGGAATGCATCTCCGTCCTGAACCAGTTCCTGGTGGCAGGGCACGAGACCACCACCAGCAGTTTCGGCTGGGGCATGTTGTGCTTGTGTAAGCAGCCGGAACTGCAGGATCAATTGCGCGGCGACGCGGGCAATATCAAAACCTTTGTGGAAGAAGCCTTGCGTGTGGAAACCCCGGTGGCCGGATTGCCGCGTGTGGTGACGCAAGACACTGAACTTGATGGATACCAGCTGAAGCAAGGCGATTTGATCATGCTGCGCTATGCGGCCGCGAATCGCGATGAGCGGCAGTTTCCGAACCCGGAGCATGTGGATCTGGGCCGGGCGAAGGTGGGTATGCAATTGGCTTTTGGTTCGGGCGTGCACCATTGCATCGGCGCGCCCCTCGCGCGTCAGGAACTGAATTTGGGCTGGATGGCTTTGCTAGACAAGATGGAAAACATGCGGCTTAAGCCGGGCTTCGTGCCGGAAGCGGAAGCCAGCGTTATCCTGCGCAACGTGCCGGAGCTTCAGATCACCTACGACAAGCGATAGGAGGAGAGAACTCTCTCTCCGTCACCCCAAGGCTTATCCTTGGGGTCCACGGTGTGGACAGAAGTTTTGATCCGTGTGGTTCGAGACTTGCGGCTCTGGATGCCAGGGACAAGCCCTGGCATGAGGTGTTATTATTTTGTCGCTCTACTGATTATTTATGGCAAGCCCGGCAGATTGATGTTCGGCGCCCCAATGCTGCCATTGCTCATGGTTTGGCCCGCGCCCACATTCATGTTGCCAGTGATTAAACTGTTGACATTTCCAACGCCGTTGCCAAGACCCAAATTCATCCGCCCACTGTCATCCGCGCCGGCATTGAAATTGCCGTTAAAGGCGCCTTTGTTCAGATCGCCGCTGGCAACCGATCCTGCGTTAAAATTGCCATTGAACGCGCCCTTATTGTTGTCGGCACCGCTATTGGAATTCGGATTGAAATTACCGTTGAACGCGCCAATATTTTCGTCTCCGCTTCCGAATGAATTGGCGTTGAAATTACCATTGCCGAGACCCTTGTTTTCGCCGCCGGTGGATTCTGCATTGGGATTGAAGTTGCCGTTAAACAGGCCGACATTCAAGTTGCCGGTGTCTGCAGACGACCCATTGCCAAGAGAGGGATTGAAGTTACCGTTTCCGAGGCCAATGTTTTCCTCGCCAACACCGCCACCTTCTGCGTTGAAGTTACCATTGAACAAACCCACATTGTTTTCGCCCGAGCCGCCAGATTGTGGATTGAAATTGCCGTTGAATGCGCCTTTGTTTTCCTCGCCTGAGCCGCCGGATTGCTGATTAAAGTTGCCGTTGCCGATTCCTAAATTGTCTTCGCCGCAGCCACCGCATTCCGTGTTGAAATTGCCGTTGCCGATTCCTTTGTTGCGTTCGCTCGCGCCGCCCGACCGCGGGGAAAAGTTTCCATTGAAGATACCGGCATTGCCGTTGCCGGAGCCGCCCGCGCCTTCATTGAAACTGCCATTAAAGATACCTGCATTGCCGGTTCCTGTCGGCTCTTGGTTAGAGGGGGCGCCATTGGCAAGCCCGTTGTAAAGACCCTTATTGTTGGCACCGCTGCCACCGCTTGACCCGACACCGTTACCGATGCCTTTATTGCCGGTGCTACTATTGCCGATGCCGTAATTGTCAGAGCCGGTGTTGTTGATGCCCCAATTGTCACCGGCATTGATGGTGATATCACCCAATTGGAAATCGTTCAGCGCTTGAGCGTAGGACGTGGCCGGCGCGGAAGCCAAAGCCAAGATCGTTGCGGTACTGAGCAAAAATGCTTTCATCTGTCTGGCCCCCACCAAACTCAAATCTTTATGGCAGATTGAAACTGCCTAATACGTCGCCTGGGCCCGCACTCAGAGGTCCTTGGCCAAATCCATTTCCGATATTTCCAGAACCGGCGCGGCCAGAATAGAGGACATAGCGATAGCGATCAGCCACGTGCTTTTGCGCGCACTCATGTGTCCCCCAGTCAAATAGATCCCAATCCACGAAAAGTTGTACCGGGGGTTCGTGGTTAACAAAAGATGAAGAACGATCACAATTGGAGGTTTTAGGCAGAAATAGCAAACAAAGTTAATCGCCTGACAAAGAAGAAGCCGGACAACATTGCGTCCGGCTTTGCTAAATTGAGTGAGTTGTCGGAAGTTTAAGGCAGCGATGGCATGCCCATGCCGCCCGTCCCGATGTTTGCATTCGAACTGGTGTGATCGAAGCCCACATTGAAGTTGCCGGCCGCTCCATACGCCGCGAAATTGCCGTTGCCACTATGCGCGCCGATATTGCCATTACCGGCAAGACCTAGGATGGCGCCGTTGTAGTTGCCGTTGCCATAGCCCTTATTGCCACTGCCCGCTACGCCGAAGGCAGCGAAGTTGTGATTGCCGTTATTGGCGCCCTTATTGTTGTTTCCGGCCTTACCGTACTTGTCCACATTGTGGTTGCCGTTGTTCAGGCCCGTGTTGTTTTCGCCGGAGCCATAGCTTGAATGATTGCCGTTGTAAGCGCCCTTATTGCCACGGCTGCCATTGCCAAGACCTTTGTTGCCGTAACCGGTGTTATTGACGCCCCAATTGTTCTTGTAGCCATTGTTGATGGTGATTCCGCCGAGTTCGAATTCACTCAACGGATCAGCTTTTGCGGTCTCTGCAAGCGCGACCGCCGCAATGCAGATTCCCCCTAATACCCAAAGCGGTTTCATGACGTCTCCCCAGTCATCCCAAACGCATTTGAATTTACGTTAGGAGCGCTTTTAGGTTAATTGAACCTAAATTAGGAGATGCGCCGTATTAACTAAAGTATTCGTTAAATATATTTCCTACGTATGTTGAATTTTTACTTATTCTATTCATCAGGAGGTTCATCAATACGCGTGTTGCTTAGAGGTGTTCTGAAGAGCAGGAAGTAGATCGAGTCCACCTTCTTTCGGAGGAGGTTTGTCCAGAATTCGTGAGCGACGATCCGCGCGGCGGTCAATCTGTGACCGCCATCCACAATGACCCAGCGGCCTCGCCGGCCGATGCGCACGATGACCGGATCGAAATTGTTGTAGCCGTTGCGCCGGATGGATCGGATCACCTGGCGCAGCCGTGCGCTGTCGCCACGGTCTTCATTCTTAAAGGGCAGCACATCCACCATTTTGATGGGGACTTGGATCCTGGCCACATCGTCCACGAAGGTAATGTTTTCCAAGTCCTTCGCTGTGTGGATCCATTGAATTTCGGGCAAGTTTTGTTCTTCTGTCATGGCCCCGCCGCCTCCCAAGCAGGCAGCAGCACTGTGAGCTAGAATCACGTCGGGTTTGTGACAGTGAAGAAGCCCACAGCGGGGCCAAAAAGTAAGGCGTCCCTTGCGTCAATTATCTGTGTACTAATGAAATCATGTGGGCGGCATGCGGAATGGCGCTTTTTCCATCGTCCTTTCTTGTTTAGACTCACAACAAACAAGAAGAGGAAGACACATGCTCGACTACACACAAGAAGGCGATGTTGCTGTTCTGACGATCGATGACGGCAAGGCCAATGCCGTGGGTTACGATTTTATCGCAAACATGAATGAGGCGTTGGATAGGGCCGAAAAAGGGGCCAAAGGGGTCGTGCTTGTGGGACGGCCCGGCAAGTTTTCCGCTGGGTTCGATCTGTCCGTTATGCAAAGCGGCGGCGTCGAAGAAGCCATGAAGCTGGTGGGGCAGGGCGGCAAGATGTTACTTCGGCTGTTTTCGTTTCCGCAGCCCGTGGTGGCAGCTTGTACTGGGCATGCCATTGCCGCCGGTGCCTTCATGCTGTTGTCGTCCGACACCCGCTTCGGTATCGAAGGCGACTTCAAGATTGGTCTTAATGAAACGGCCATCGGCATGACGTTGCCGGTCTTTGGGTTTCAGCTTGCCAAGGCCCGGCTGTCGAAGCGGCATATGACGGCGTCTGCCATTCAAGCGAAGCTCTACAGTCCAGCGGAAGCGGTGGACGCTGGTTTCTTGGATGCCACGGTCTCTGCCGATGATCTGGTTCCCAAAGCGTTGGAGGTGGCGACCGCGCTGGCGGCCATGCCGGGGGACGCGTACAAAGGCAACAAGCTTGGTATGCGCCAGGAGTTCATCGATATCATCGCAAAAAGCCTCGACTGACATCATTGGCTGGCGTTGCAAAGACGATCGTGTCTTGACTTAAAGTTGACTTCAACTTTTATAGCGTTTCCAGGTGAAGTGGAGTCCGGTTCACCGTCCGGAAACGCGCAAAACAAATGTCTGCCGCATTCTTCTTTGGAATCCTAGGAAGGGATTGTCATGACCGAAACAGTCGAAGTCATTTGTACACTGAACGGTGAGGAGTTTCAGGATCGCCGCGCCTGGGTGCGGGAGCATATCACACCCCCTCTGATGTCCATCGAAAAGACAGCGGACGGGTTACGTTTGGCGTATCCACAAAACACCGGTGTGCGAAAGCTTGTGGAAGAGTTCGCGGAACTGGAGCGGCAATGTTGCGGCGGCTTCTTGACATTTTCCATTGCGGATCGCGCGGGCGATAATCAGTTCGACCTTTTCATCACCGGACCAGTAGAGGTGCAGGACATGCTAACCGATTTGAAACAACGCCTTGAATTCGGGAGGCCGTCGTGAAGATTGGCGAGCTTGCTGACAGTTTAGGCATCGCGCCCTCGGCCATCCGCTACTATGAAAGAGAAGGGCTCATCGAACCGCCCCTCCGTCAGTCCGGTCAACGGCACTTCCCGCCAAAGGCGGTGAAGACATTGCAATTCATTCAGATTGCACAGGCGGGCGGTTTTTCAATTGCAGAGATTAAGACGCTCCTCAAAGGGTATGGTGGCAAAAAACGAATCGCGGACCATTGGCAAGATCTTGCGCATCAGAAGAAGCTGGATGTGAAACGTCAGATCCAACAACTCCAGAAGGTCGACCGTCTTTTGGATCAATTATTGGAATGCAACTGTGCGACGCCAGAAGAATGTGTCGAGCAAGCATCGAAAAGAAGGAGTTTGCGCCGCAATGGCGTATGAAACAGCCGTTGAACTGTTGGGCATCATTGCCGTGATCATCATGGTCACGTCTTACGCGCTGGAGAAACGCGCACCAATCTACATTGCCGTTTTTGCCTTCGGGTGCGCGCTGGCCGCCGCCTATGCGTATTTGCTGGGATCTATCCCGTTTTTGGTTGCTGAAGGCATATGGGCGTTCATCGCGTTTAATCGTTGGCGGAATGCTATCGCGTAACGTCGACAGCCCTTGGCGTTTTGATGGCGATGGCCTATATATTGGCATGGTGAATGCCAATATATTCGAAGCATTAGGGGGCCCGCATGAGATGGGTAGCCGGTATTGCAGCATTTTTGGTGGTTTTGGGGGCAGGGGCGTACGCGTACCGCGACGCCCTAATGCTGGAATTTGTGGGCTATATGGCCCGTCAACGCACACCGGTTGGGCCAACGGTCGAGATTGACTGGCAAAAACCGGAACCGGCGACGGTCCCTTCTCCAGGCGCGGACCGCCCACCAAACATCGTTTTGATTGTGGCCGATGATCTGGGCTGGAATGACCTTACCTTCAATGGCGGCGGTGTGGCTGGGGGCTCTGTGCCGACACCGCACATCGATTCCATCGCCAAAGACGGTGTGAATTTCGTCAACGGGTATTCCGCGAACGGGACTTGCGCGCCTTCTCGTGCCGCCATTATGTCGGGGCGCTATCCAACGCGCTTTGGTTTTGAGTTCACACCAACACCGCCCGGCATGTTGCCCATGGTGGCGCGTCTGTCGAACCGGATAGAACGCCCTGTCCCTATCATCACTCACTTTGATGAAAAAGGGGGGGAGGGGCTGCCCTATGAACAGATGGGCATGCCTACGGAGGAAATTTCACTTGCCGAAACGCTGAAAGGGGCGGGCTATCACACCGTCCATATCGGCAAATGGCATTTGGGGCGTGAGAATGGCATGGCCCCGCATGACCAAGGATTTGATGAAAGCTTGCTCATGCATAGCGGTCTTTATCTGCCGGAAGATGACCCCAATGTGGTAAACTCAAAGCAGGACTTCGATCCCATTGACCGGTTCCTGTGGAAAGCTTTGCAGTATGCCGCGAGCTTCAACGGTGGCGGAGCTTTTGAACCGAAAGGTTATCTGACTGATTACTACACGGACGAAGCGGTCAAAGTCATTGAAGCCAATAAGGACCGGCCGTTCTTTTTGTATCTGGCCCATTGGGCGCCACACACGCCGTTGCAAGCCACCAAAGAAGACTATGACGCGCTTTCTCACATTGAAGATCACAAGCTTCGCGTCTATGCCGCCATGATCCGCGCCCTTGACCGCGGTGTCGGTCAGGTTTTGGCGGCGTTGAAAGAGCAAGGGCTTGAGGACAATACGCTGGTGATGTTCACCTCTGACAATGGCGGTGCCAGCTACATCGATATCCCGGAGGTCAATGAACCCTATCGCGGCTGGAAGATCAGTTTCTTTGAAGGGGGCATCCACGTGCCGTTCTTCATGAAGTGGCCTGGCAAAATTGAACCGGGAACACGCGTTTCACCGCCGGTGCATCATTTTGATCTTTATGCAACCGCGGCGGCTGCCGCTGGCGCGCAAATGCCCCGTGACCGCAAAATGGATGGTGTGGATCTAATACCGTTCGCTGCCGGGACGTTATCCGGTGATGGGGATGGTCCGCCACCGGTGCCGCACGACAAATTGTTTTGGCGCGGCGGACATTATCAAGTGGTCATCGCCGACGGTTGGAAACTTCAGAAAGCGGACCGGCCGGATAAGGTCTGGCTGTTCAATCTGTCTGAGGACCCCACGGAACAGAACAATGTGGCCGATCAGTTTCCTGACCAGGTCGCCACGATGATGGCCATGTTGGATGCTCATAATGCGGAGCAGCAGCCCTCGGCCTGGCCAGCTTTGATTGAATCCCCTATTCTGATCGACAAGACGATTGCGGAGACTTTCGAAGAAGACGACGAGTATGTGTATTGGCCCAACTAAAGTTGGCTTTATTTTTGCCTGCATGGTTTCTGTCTCTGGGGCCGCGCTGGCCGATGACGCCATGGTTGGTTTCGAGGGCGGGCTCACACAGATTGGCTCGGCCAAAGGACTGAGGGATGAGCGCCCTGTCATGAAGCGGGATGTGGCCCCGTTCCGTTTGGACCGGTCGCCGGTCACCGTCGCTGCATTCCGTGCTTTTGTGGAAGAAACCAAGTTCCAGACGGATGCCGAGAAATTTGGATCCGGCGCTGTCATGCAAATGACCACCGGTTATTGGTTCCTTCAAGATGGGGCCACATGGGCCAAACCGTTTGGGCCCAAGGGACCCAATGCGCCAGACGATCATCCGGTGACACAAGTCTCCTGGAACGATGCTGTTGCCTATTGCGCACATCAGGGCAAACGCCTGCCGACAGAAGTGGAATGGGAACATGCGGCGCGCACGGGCACGGGCGATGAGGTGGCGTACGCCTTTGGCGATCAGATGGTGACCGAAGGGACCTACCTTGCCAATGTTTGGACCGGCATCTTCCCCATCATCAACAATGAAGAAGACGGTTTCCGGTTTACATCACCGGTTGGCCATTTCGGTGTGACACCCGCAGGGCTTACGGACATGGCCGGCAATGTTTGGGAATGGACAGCCGATTGGAAGCGGCCCTATGCGACATATGACGACCCCGTCGGCGTCACTGAAGCCAGCGAAAAAATTCAACGGGGCGGGTCATATCTTTGCGATGCCAATGTTTGTCATGGCTTTCGCGTGTCGGCGCGGCAATCGTCCACACCCGACAGTTCTTTGATGCATGTGGGGTTCCGCTGCGCAGCAGAACCCCAGCTCTAATTCCCTGGTTGATCGGCAGGATCTAAAAGCCGGGTGAAAGTGTATTGATTTTTATACTACTCAGTAGTATAATCAGCATATGTCGGTTAAAGCTTCAGTCTCAATTTCAAAACAACAAGATGCTTTCGCCCGCCGTTTGGTGGACGAGGGGCGCTATGCCAGCCTGAGTGCTGTTGTGCAGCGGGGGCTGGAATTGGTCCGTGAAGAAACTGAATTGAAACAGGCCGAACTGGATGCGCTCAAAGTACTTCTAAAAGAGCGTGCCGAAGGCGAGTTCGTCTCAATTGATGATGGACGTGGTGCAACCGCCGCCCTAATCGAGAAAAAGAAAGCAGCGCGTGGGCTTTAGGGTTCTGCGTTCCCGGCAAACCGACCGGGATCTAGAACTCATTTTCGATCATCTTTTGGAAAGTTATCACGCGCTTGGCGATACGTCAGAGCAAGCGTTGGAACGGGCTGCCATCCGCATCAGAAAAATCGAAGACGATATGGAAGCCCTGGCGAAAGCGCCCTTTCAAGGAACGCTCCGGCCAGAGCTTATGCCTGGATTGCGAAACGTGACAAAGGACGGCGCCGTGATTTACTTCACCGTATATGAAGAGGTCGAGGAAATACGCGTCCTGGCCTTGTTCTTTGGTGGTCAGGATCACCAACGCTATATGCTCACTCGCCTGATAACATCAGACGAGTGAGTTTTTGATCTTTGGATCTTAAATTGCGGCTCGGATAGAGAACCGGATATCACGTCCCGGCAGGGGCGCTGTATCCTTGAGGAACGACGAATGCGTACGGGCGTCCGCATCGTTTAGGTTCCGTCCGCGAATATCGAGCGAAATATCCCGTTCAGAACCAAACGGTTTGACGCTGAGGAAGACATTCACTTGCGTGAAGGCATCGGTCGGCAGTTCGAAGTTCGCTACTTCTTCCTGTTCCGCCACATATTCAACTTCTGTTCTCAGATCCACATACTCGCTGGAGGCCGAAAAGCCAAACAGAGCAGACAGCGGCGGGATGCGGGGCAAATTCTGATTGCCGGCCACGTCCACTGTCGCGCGCACATAGTCTGCTTGGGCGTGTAAGGAGAGGTCGACGCCGTTGATTTCAGCAAAGTCGTAGTCGGCTTGTGCTTCGAAACCGAAGAACTCCGCGTCGGCTGCCAGGAAGTTAAACACAGGCAGGCCGTCTTCAATTTCACCGGTTTCCGATTCGTAAATGAAGTCGGAATAATCTGTGTAGTAACCATTTACGATCGTTGTGATCGGCCCAAGCGTTCCGCGTGCCGTTACTTCAACACCACGTGCCACTTCTTCATTAAGGGTCGGGTCACCCACTTCGAAGGTCTGGGTTGCCAGGTGAGGGCCTTCGGAAAAGAGTTCTTCGATGGAAGGTGCGCGTTCCGTGCGGAAAACGGTGGCGCCCACATACCAATTCTCAGCAATTTTGTAGCCGATACCACCAGACACGCTGAAGTTCGCGAAATCGGTCTCGATGCCACTTGTCGAGTTTTCAGTATATTCGAAGCGGCCCCCGATATCGAACAGCCATGGTCCTTTGCGGAACTCTTTCAGGCCAAAGATACCGAAGGATTCCGTGTCAGATGGGGGGACAAAGGCTTCGGCGCCAACAGCTGAGAATTCCCGAATTTCGAATTGAGCCCCAAAGGCGCCGGTGACGTCACCACCTCCGAAGGAATAAGATTTGTTGGTGAACTCGAAACGGCCTTCGATCGAATCGTTTTCGAATTTCGTGCCGACTTCGTCGCCTTCCAGTTCAAGGTGACGATAATCCGCATAGGCTGCTCGAATTTTGACTTTTTCGAACAGGCCATAATCGCCTTCAAGTTCCGCAGCCAGATCAAACCTCACGGTTTCAAGGTCGATGCGGATGCCTTCTTCGCCCTCTTCGTCATCACCGCCCCCATGTCCATGACCGCCTTCGAGATCTTCTTCCGTGAGGACGCCTGCGGGGATGCCATAGTTGGAATGCATCACGGTGCCGGATACACCGATATAACCGTTGTCCAACAGATAGGTGAGGCCGCCGGTGCCGCCGCTTGTTTGCAGATCGGAGTTGTCGACGAACCCATTCGTTTCACGTTCTTCGCGCAGCTCTGGGTCGATGACCTGACGAAGTTGACCAGAAAGATTCGATCCCGGAATCTCATAATCATCGGTCTCACGGAAGAAGCCTTCGCCGTGAATGACGAATTTGCCAACCGCAAAATTACCGGCGCCAACAATCTCATTGCGATCATCATTGGTGCCATAAGAGTAACGCAAAGCCGCATCGTAACCGTTCTCCGGCGCCTCCGACGGGATTTTGTCGCTCAGAATATTGACCACACCCCCTGCAGCGGAGCTGCCGTATAACAGTGTCGCCGGCCCGCGGATAACTTCTATGCGTTCCGCAAAGGCCGGTTCGACGGCGACCGCATGGTCGACACTGGTTTGGGAGGCGTCGATCGTGCCGATACCATTGTCCAGCACGGAGATACGGTCGCCGCCGAGACCGCGTATGATGGGGCGGCTGGCCCCAGCCCCAAAGGCGGTCGAGGAAATGCCCGGTTCAAATCGAAGGGTCTCACCGATCGACGATTCGATGCGCTGCTGAAGTTCTTTCTGGGTAAGAACAGACGAGCCCACATTGGTTTCGCCGATCGTCCGTTCGGTTCCCATCGACGTGATGATGATCTCGTCTAGGTCAATGTGAAACGGCTCAGCCTTATCAGCGGCCAAAGAAGCAGTTGCCAAAGCGCAACAAGCTGTTGAAGTGGCCAGTAAAAGCCTCGAATACGCCATTCTTACCCCCTTAGGAAATGTTATATAGTAACATTTAGAGACTCGGGGGGAGTTGAGTCAACCTGGATTCGCGCGACAATTTGAACTTGAAGCGGGCGGATACCGCACATTCCGGCACCAAATTCTGTATTGTGCGAGCTGATTGGCTCGGACCAAAACAGATAAGCCTCCTCAATGCCGAAACCTTTGCTTCGCCGCGCTTTAGCTGAAGATCAACAGCTGGTGCTGCATTTTCTCTCGGATTTCTACTCAGAATCGAGTTTTGAGCTGGACAAAGCAAAGGCGGCGCGGGCCATCGAAAGCCTGATTGCGACTCCACATTATGGAATTCTTTTCGTTATAGACGTTGAGGGGAGGCCTGCCGGATATACCGCGCTGACGTTTGGCTTCAGTCTGGAATTCAATGGTCTTGATGGCATCATCGACGATCTCTACTTGGCGCCATCGTTCCGCGACAAAGGGATCGGCAGCCAAGTCGTTGAACTGGTCTTGGAAGCTGCCCGCGAAGAGGGGCTGAATGCGGTTCACCTTGAAGTCGAACATTCAAACAAGCGTGCTCAGAAGGTGTACTTTCGGGCGGGATTCAAAGATTATGAGCGCCACCTTCTAACCTGCAGACTTTAGAATAAGCGCCGACGCGACTTGGTGAGATGTACTGGGGGAGATGTTATGGCGGAAAACAAAACTCAGCCTACGGATGTTACAGCCGAAGACTTTTTGAACTCTGTTGATCACGCTAAGCGCAGAGAAGATGGATTTACACTTCTCAAGATGATGAAAAGGGTTACCGGCTGGCCGCCGGTGATGTGGGGACCAACGATTATCGGATTTGGGTGCTATCATTATAAATATGACAGCGGCCGTGAGGGGGATTTCCTGGTGACGGGCTTCTCTCCGCGTAAAACGGCTTTGACCCTCTACATCATGCCCGGCTACCGGGATATCGGTCATTTGCTCAAAAAGCTTGGCAAACACAAAATCGGCAAGTCGTGCCTTTATATCAACAAGCTCGAAGATGTGGACATGGAGGTCCTCGAAGAGATTGTTGTTGAAGGCTTGGATTACATGAAAGACAAATACGACGTTACAGATCGGCTCAGATAGGATGCAAACATGAAGACGGCAGTTGTTACGGGAACAAGCACAGGTATTGGGTTGTCCACGAGTGTCTTGCTCGCGAAGAAAGGGTGGCGGGTTTTCGCCGGTATGCGAAACCTTGCGAAATCGGATCCGCTTCGGGAGGCGGCTGCAAAAGACAATCTGCCGATCGAGATCGTGCAGCTCGATGTGACGGATGATGCGTCCATCAAGGATGCTCTGGGGCAGGCGTCGGCGGACGGTCCGGTTGATGTTCTGGTGAATAATGCGGGAATTGGTGGCGCATCACCCATGGAACTGGTGCCCGACGATGAACACCGGCGCATGTTCGAAACCAACTATTTCGGTGTGGTGCGCTGTATTCAGGAAGTGCTGCCGACCATGCGTGAGGCGAAAGCCGGCACCATCATTAATATCAGCTCTATTGTTGGCATTATGCCGACACCTAATCAAATCCCTTATTCCGCATCCAAATGGGCCTTGGAAAGCATGAGTTACGCCCTTGCGCATGAACTCTACCGCTTCGGCATTCGGGTGTCGCTGGTGGAACCGGGGGTCATTATGACCAATATTTTCGACAATTCGGCACCGGCAACGCGGTATGACAAACAATCTCCCTATAAATCGATCATGAGACGGAACGGTAAAATCTTTGCGTCGGGTTTTGAGCACAATACCCAGCCTGAAGTTGTCGCCAATGTGATCCACGAGGCCATTACGACGCCAAACTACAAGCTGCGCTGGCCGGCAGGCCCGGATGCGCAGGAAGTTGCCGCAAAAATGAATAGCTTTTCCCCTGAAGACTTTGTCGCTTTGGGCGCTGAGCTCAGCGACGAAGAATACAATGAACGTTTCGTCGCGATGACGGGAATCAAACTCTAAAAAAGTAGGGCATGCGGGCATTCGCCAGTGGGGCAACCCTGCCCCATAAGGCCAGCAATCCAAAAAAGAAGAGATCTTTATGGTCGACCCCCTGTCCCGACCGAGAGAGTCCCATTGGGGCATAACGATAATCGCGATCGCAGCGGCCGTTTGGCTTCTGACCTATGCCAAGGATCTTCTGATCCCGCTTGCTGTCGCGCTGTTAATCGCTTGGGTGATCGACGCCCTTGCGGATGGGGTGCAGAGCATCAAGTTTGGAGGCTTTCAAATTCCCGGCTGGGCTGCGCTGGCATCCGCTTTGTCCTTCATGGTGATCGGGATGACCGGGGTCGGATTGCTGATCGCGGATAATGCGACTCAATTGATAGAACGTGCCCCCGGTTACGAAGAGAAACTTGATCAGCTTCTGCTGGAAGGGGCAGCCGTTCTAGGGGGGCGCCAGAGGCTTGATATGGACGGCCTCTTTGCCATGGCCGATTTGTCCGCAGTCCTTACCCAACTGGCACGTGCACTGAGCGATTTGATCGGTAATGCGTTTTTGATCTTCATCTATGTGGGGTTCATCCTGGCAGAAGAGCGCATGTTCGATCGAAAACTCGCCATGTTTTTCGTGAGTGCGGACCGGGAAGTGCAAGTGCGAAAAATGCTGGATCAAATCACCATCCGCATTCGGTCTTACTTATGGATGAAGACCCTCACCAGCGCCATGACGGGTCTTGCAAGCTATGTCATCTTGACTTTATTCGGTATCGACTTTGCGCTTTTCTGGTCTTTCTTGATCTTTATGCTGAATTTCATCCCGGCGATCGGTTCGATCATCGGGGCCATCGTTCCGGCCTTGATGGCATTGGTGCAGTTTGGTGATCCGCTTATCGCCCTGCTGGTGCTGGCCTCCTTGGGCGTAATCGCGCAATTTTTTATTGGCAATTTTATCGAGCCCAGAATGATGGGGCGGTCTTTGAACCTAAGCCCCTTCATCATCATTCTTAGTCTGTCGGCTTGGGGATTTGTTTGGGGTATTGCGGGAATGTTCTTGAGCGTGCCACTCACCGTGGTCGCCATGATCATCTGCAGCCATTTTGAGGCCACAAGGCCCGTTGCCGTGGTGCTGTCAAGCGATGGTGAAATCGCGAAGACGGAAGGGGGTGTTCTGACCGCTTAGCAGGGGGCGGTCAGAACGAAGGAATAACTTACCGCCCGCGGAATTCCGGCGCCTTCTTGGCAACAAATGCTTTTGCAGCGCCTTTGTGATCTTCCGTCATAAAAGTGCGGATCATGTGCATGGCTTCCATGTCCAGCACATCTTTAAGAGATCCGTCCAAGGCCATGTTCAGGTTTTTCTTCATGTATCCCATGGCAATCGTTGGACCATTGGCGAGCTTGTCGATCCACTTCTTGGCCTCTGCGTCCAACTCTTCGCGCGGCACGGCTTTCGTGACGATTCCAAACTTTTCCGCCTCCGCGCCGGAGATGACATCTGCTGTGAGATAAAGCTCGCGCGCTTTAGCGGCGCCTACAAGCTGTGTGAGGAAGAATGATCCGCCATAATCTCCGGCGAGGCCCACTTTTGCGAAGGCGGTCGTCAGCTTTGCGTTCTCTGCCGCAATCCGAAAATCGCAGGCGAGGGCGAGGGAAAAGCCAGCGCCGGCCGCAGGCCCAGGAATGACGGCAATGGTGGGCTTTGGCATTTCATGAATGATGCGGCTTGCTTCCATGCCGGTTCGCAGATTATGCACGCGTTCTTCCAGGTCGAATTCGGTTTGGCTGTTGGACGAGGCGTTTTGTGCAAACCCTTTAACGTCACCGCCTGCGCAAAAGGCGTCGCCGGCTCCCGTTAGGACGACGGCCCGGATGCTGCGGTCTGCTGCGTGGCGTTTTAGGGCCTCGGTCATGGCCTCCAGCATTTCCCCCGACATGGCATTGCGCGCTTCCGGGCGGTTCATGGTCAGTGTCGCGACACCATCCTCAACCTTTTCCAATAGATGATCGGTCATGATGTTTCCTCTTTATTTCGTTTGCTGATGATGTGATTGATTCTTGGTTTCCTCAAGAACGCGTCCGTAGAAAGCGAGCGAATCTCGAATAAATGCGTCTTTCGTAAACTTCTCCGTGTACGTGGCAGTGCCGCCTTCCACAATGCGAGCGCGCAGGGTGTCGTCGTTCAATACGGCATTGATCGCATTGGTAAGGCCTTCCACATCGTCGATCTCTACAAGCATGCCGTTTTCACCGTTGATCACATAGGCTTTAGGGCCCGCGCTTGCGGCGGCAACCAGTGGTTTTTTGGCAGCCCAGGCATCGACAGTCACGGTACCGAATGGCTCGTATCGGGAGGGGAAAACGCATACATCGCAAGCCGCCAGCAAGGCTGCCCGGTCGTCACGCCACCCTAATAAGCGCACGCGATCTGCAACTTGTAGCTCTTTTGCCATCGCTTCCAGATCGTCGCGCAACGGCCCGTCGCCGGCGATCCAGGCATAGGCGCCCGGCACGTCGACGAGAGACTTAAGCAAGACATCCAGGCCTTTCTTCCAGTGAAGTCGGGCGAGGGCGAGCAAAACCGGCGCGTCTTCCGGCGTATCAAAATCCGATTTAGCGACTGGCGTAACGTCGGGAAACTCAGCATACGTATGAATAAGGTCCACGTTCCCAGGAGAGACACCCTGGTCGACGATATGCTTCACAATGTCAGGCGTTAGACCGATGTGATAGTCGCAATTCCGAAAGCGCTGCAGCTTGTAGTATCCGCCATACCAGCCGATATTTGGCGCGCTGGAAGAAATGGCGTAAGTGCCGGCGCGTCCCATCCAATATTGAATAATGTCGGGCTTGAACGACTTGGCGGCCTGCCGCAGCTGATTTTTCGTGGGCCACTGGAAGAAGCGGTGGAAACTGGCTGTCGTCACGCCGATCCCTTTGCTGGCCAAGGCGGAAAGGCGGAACTCATTGTTTGGCCGGGTGACCACATGTTGGGTAACGCCACCATCCGCTAATGCGAGAACATCTTCCAGGAAAATGTTCTCGGCGCCGCCGGTGGGTGCTCCCGCCATGACATGCATAATTTTCATGGGATGTGCCAGTTTCCGATCGGTCTACCAGTGACCGGTATTGGGCATGGAAGCCCAGGGTTCCATTGGTTCAAGGGCAGCGCCGTCTTGGAGCAGTTCTACAGACACATTGTCTGGAGAACGCACAAAGGCCATGCGCCCATCCCGGGGCGGCCGGTTGATGGTGACGCCCTTGTCCATCAGTGATTGGCATAGGTCGTAGATGTTCTCTACACGGTAGGCAAGGTGGCCGAAATTGCGGCCTTCACCGAGTTCCTCGGGATCCCAATTGTGGGTCAGCTCTACCTGAGCCTCCTCGTCTCCCGGAGCGGCAAGAAAGACCAACGTGAATCGGCCTTCTTCGCTGTCATAGCGGCCCATCTGTTTGAGGCCCAGCTTGTCACAATAGAAATCCAAAGAGGCCTCAAGATCTGTTACGCGGACCATTGTGTGAAGATATTTGAGAGACATTCATCACCTGTTAACCAAGATCGCCCGGTGAGCGCCCGGCATTTTAATGCTCATTAACCCAATACTCTTAGCCTAGGCGAATTGCTACCCCACATCCAGAGGAACGCTGCTGCATGACGGCGCAATCGCACAAGGTGCTGAGAGTCCCTCAGCCATCGGAATCAGAGGCTTTCGCCGCAAAAATCGAGGAAGCCAAGGCTGCCGTTGCGTCATTGGGGGCTCAGTTCACAAGCTTGGTCGAGGCAGATCTGGTGGCCATGGAAAAGGCACTGGCAGTAGCTCAAAGCACCCCGTCACAGCGGGTTGATGCGGTGCGAGAGGTTTTTGGCGTCGCTCACAATGTAAAAGGGCAAGGCAGTTCTTTTGGGTATGACCTGCTGACGGATGTTGCCGCATTGTTGTGCCGCCGGACACGCGATGTACCGGCTGTTTCCGATGAGGACCTGCAGGCCATCGGGTTTCACGTGCGCGCTCTACGCGTCATCGTTGACGGTAAGATCAGCGGTAAGGGCGGCGAAAAAGGAAAAATCCTGATCGCGAAGTTGACGGCGCTTCCGGCGCCGGCGTCAGAGTCCACGGCTTCATGATGAACCTCGATCACCAGCGAGGCTTTTGCGCATGAGCCAACAGATTACATTCCGCAAGCTTTCCCAAAAAGAAGCCGACGCCATGGTCGATAAGCATGAGCGCTTGTTCGGTGGCCGCCTAGGGGGTGCCCGCGCCGTATTCGCTTATTGTGACCTGTCGGGTTTGGATTTGAGCAAGCGGCAATTGTCAGATGCTGATTTTACCGGCGCCATTCTTACGGGAGCCAATCTGTCGGAGGCCGCTTGTGACAACGCCATCTTTTTTGTTGCCGATCTGAGCCGTACGAACCTAAAGGGCCTAAGGGCCCGGCGCGCCGACTTTCGAGGGGCCGTGTTGCAAGGCGCCAATCTCAAATCCGCCGATCTATATCGCGGTGACTTTCGAAAAGGGGCCGTTGCCGAAGCGGATCGTCAGGGGCGGCTAAAATACCTCTCTCATCCCATCGGTTCGGAAACATTGCCCTCCGCATTGCTCGGCGCGGAGGCGACGGGATATGGCATGCGCCGCGCCCGTGGCGGTGCCCCGGCAGATTTCACCGACGCTCAAATGGATTCCGTGCGGCTCGTGGAAGCAAATCTGCGCGATGCAGTTTTCCACCGCGCCTGTTTGCAGGGGGCCGATCTGTCGGGATCGCAGCTGTCGGATGCTGACTTCACAGGCGCTGTGCTAATCGGAACCTCCTTTGCGCAGGCCACCATGGACGGTGCGAATTGGACGGACACGCTGGATGACCGGCAGCCAGAAAAAAAACCGACCGTGCTCGACCGGCCGTTACCGCAATTGCTGCAAGAACATGAGAGCTGGGCAAAAAGCGGTTCGGCCAAAGGCCAAGCTCAGATGCTTGAAGACGTGGATTTTCGCCGCCTGCCCAATCTGGTGGGCCGTGAATTGACCGCTTTGGTGGCACCGAAGGGCTGCTTCTACGGCATGGATCTTACAGGCGTGAAGCTGCAAGGTGCGCAGCTGCAAGCAGCCGATCTGAGATTTGCGAAACTCGACAATGCTGACTTGCGCGGCGCTAACCTCACGGGGGCTAAACTGTCGCGTGCGTCATTGAAAAAAGCGCGCCTTGGTCCTTTGCAGATGAAGGACGGCAGTCTGACCAAAGCAGTGCTAAAATCTGCGCAATTGCGATTCGCTGTTCTTGAGGGCGCCGACCTAACATCCACGGACTGTAACGGTGCGGATTTCTCCTACGCTGTTTTGCGTTCATGCACATTACGAAAGACCGATTTTTCATTGGCGCTGCTGACGGGAACCTATTTGCAGCATTCTGCGCTACGGGAATGCCTGCTTGAAGGTGCCGAAGGGGCGAACCCAGTGGCCGCCTGAGGCGGCGAAGTTGAGTTTTGGTATGACGGGGGTGGCATCTCGCCACGAATAAAAAGGGTCCGATATGCAGTTTCTCACACCAATGGTGGATTGGTTGGTGAAACAGAAAATCTCTATTGTCACGGCACTGACAGTGTCCATGGCAATTCTCGTTTTGCTTGGCGTGACTGCCATTTTGACCTTCGGTGGGTGGGGCCGTAACGGAAGCGACATCACGCTCGTCAAAAACCGCGCAACCGCCGAAGCAGACCTCGTGGTTGAGCGTACAATGGCGTTTATTCAGCCGCTCCAAAACCAACTGACCTTTCTTAAAGAGGAGGTGCGCGCAGGCCGGATAGATCTGTCTGATCTAGATGCCGTTCAAGCCACCCTTTCCGCGGCGATGAGCGCCGTGCCCCAGTCGCATATTGTCGGCGTTAGCATGCATCGCGGCACCACCGTGCTGGTTGCCCGCAGTGAGAATGGTGGACTTGCGCCCCGATTTGATCCAGGCGTCTTTGGCGCGGACATCTGGAATCTCGAGGCTGATCCGTCTGGTATTGTCCTTGCGCCGCCGGTTTTCGATGCGATTTCCGGTGCCACTATTCTGCCTTTTGTCCGCCGTCTCGAAATCGACGAAGATAATCGCCTACAGGTGATTGTCGCCGCCAAAGTATCGGCGATATCCCAGTGGCTCACAGACGCAGCGGTTTCAAACGGCGATAGGGCATTCATTCTATATGGCTCTGACCGGGTTATCGCTCATCCGTGGGCCAACAATTTTACGCCAGACGAAGACGTCGCGAAGCGCTCGCCCTTGCCGCATGTGAGTGAAACCGCAGACCCTGTGCTGCTGGCGTTATGGCGCGATGAAACGGTGCCCGCATCGTTCAGGACGGATGACAGTTCAGCGGCAATTGCCTCGGAAAATAAGTATGTGTTTCGAAGTGCATCGCTTGAGACTGGCTCTATCCTCATTCCGATCATAGAACTCGGCGGTTTGGCCAAAGAACCTCTGCTGGTGTCGACATCCTTCCCCTTCGATGCTGCGGAAATGTCCGCGGCCGGATCGGGTGGAACTTGGATAGCAAGTTTGGTGATGCTGGTCTTGTTTGGTGTGATTTTCGGGCTGGCTCGCTTCATAACTCAGCCGCTGGAAGGGCTTGCAGACATGGCACGCCAGGTGAGCCGGTTGCAACTGGAGAGTCTTCCACAGACGCCGCCCAGCATATTCAGGGAATTTAATGATACGGCCGATGCGTTTAAGACCATGACCGTGGGATTGGACTGGTTCCAATCCTATGTGCCGAGCGCGCTTGTCCGGAAACTGTTGCGTCAGGCGGACGACGGTCAGCTGCAGCCGGAAACGAAGTCGTTGACCATCATGTTTACAGATGTGGTGGGATTTACCCGTCTGTCGGAACAGATGGAGGCGCAAGACATTGTCGAGATGCTGAACGACCATTTCTCCCTTATCGGACAATGTATCGACCAGGAAGCCGGTACAATCGACAAATATATCGGCGATGGGATTATGGCGTTCTGGGGGGCGCCGGACCATCAACCGGATCACGCCATCCGTGCTGTGGAAGCAGCCGAAGCTATCGGTATCGCCCTCAAGGACAAGAACGAAATGCGCCGCGATTTGGGGCTAGAGCCGATTGCCGTGCGCATCGGGATTTTTACCGGGCATGTGTCCATCGGCAATATTGGCGCTCCGGGGCGCATCAACTATACGGTCATCGGTGATGCGGTGAACGCCGCTCAGCGCTTGGAGCGGCTTGGCGCAGGTTTCATGACGGAAGATGATGAGGCGATTATTTTGATCAGTGAAGAAACAATTTTGTCCATTGGCCGGAATGCATCTGGCCTGAATAAGCAAGTGCCAAAGGAACGGTTCGAATTTGTTGGCGAGCACACGCTTGAGGGCCGCATCGAACCGACCCGGGTCTACAAGCTTGCCTCAGACGGCGCTTAATTATTGGCGCTTTTCTGTCTAGGAACGAAAGGGGTTACGGTCGATCCCGCCCCATCTTTACTGCGGACCGCTTGCGATGTGCGCGAGGCAATGAAAGAGCCGATGCGTGAAATGGACCCCTTCGTTTCGGGTAGTGACGCATAGGCCTGAAAAACATGGGGCATGCCATCAAATACTTCGACGCTGGCATTCACGCCGGCTGCATCCGCTTTGTCCGAAATACGGGTTGCATCATCCAGAAGCAATTCTTGACTGCCCACGTGAATTAACAACGGGGGAAGATTTTGAAAATCGCCAAACAAAGGCGATGCGAACGGGTTTGTCGGGTTTGTGTTCTTCAGATAGTGCCGCGCGCAAACAGCGAGATTGCGATAGGTCACTGTCGGATCCAATTTTGCCTTACGTAAAATAGACCAGCCCGACATGGAAAGATCCGTCCACGGCGAAAGTCCCACAACAGCTGCAGGCAGGGGCGCCCCGCCATCGCGCAAGGCCATGCAGGCGGACAAGGCCAAGCCACCGCCGGCGGAATCGCCGGCCATGACGATCCCCTGCGGGGACGTTCCTTTCCCCAGCAGCCAACGATAAGCGGAAATTGCATCGTCCAGAGCTGCCGGAAATGGATGCTCCGGAGCCAGACGATAGTCGATCACCAGGGCGCGAGCCCCTGCAGCCGATGCAATGCGGGCCACCAGCGGGCGTCTTGCCTCTGCGGACCCGAAGCAGTACCCGCCGCCGTGGAAATAGAGGAGTACCCGATGGGACTCGATTGTAGACGGGATCACCCATTCACCTTTTACCGACCCTAAGGAAACGGGTGTCACCTCAACATCATTTATGATCTTAGGGTTTTTGGCTGCGCGGTCTTCTTGCTGCCGGCGCGCAATGATTGGCGTATCGGGGTGCAAAGACCGCCCACGGGTGAACCTTAGTTGCAGGTTCAGTAGCTTGCTGCGCCAACTTGGCATTTGCCTGTCAATCCCATTCGGCGAAGGCCCTTTCGTTTTTCATAGAAAACGCAAAAGCGCCCTGTGCCTTTGTTTGGCATGTTTCCAGACGATGAACCTTTACAAATTCACCTGGAAACGCTGCAGGAAATCATTCGGGTGTAACGCGGCTTCTGCCTCGTGCCGTGCGTCGATCCGCACGTCCTCCACGACCAGTCACCCCCTAGAACCCAAACCCAGATAACGGGACGAGTCTAGCATAGTCAAGGTGATCAGTGAGTAAATTCCTTGAGGCCTGTGACGGCCCAAAGCTGGCTGGAAAGCCTTAGCCGTATGCGGAATGTCAAAAAGGAGCGCGCTTTCGCGCGCTCCCAGTGGTGGGGGGGGGAGGAGATTAGGCTGCTTCTTTGTTCTCGATCACTTTTGTGCCGGAACTACCGTTAATCTCGATACGCCGTGGGCGCCTTTCTTCTGGGATCTCACGGACCAAATCCACATGCAGAAGGCCGTTTTCCAACGACGCATTGGTTACTTTCACGTGATCCGCCAGGTGGAACTCACGCTCAAAAGCGCGTCCGGCGATGCCACGGTGCAGGAACCGAGCTTTTTCGTCGGTGTCGCCTTGTTTGCCGGAGACTTTCAGCTTGTTCTCGCGAACTTCAATGTTGAGGTCATCAAGCCCAAAGCCGGCAACCGCGATAGAGATGCGGTAGGCATCTTCGCCCGTAACTTCGATGTTGTATGGCGGATACGCACTCACAGACGCATCAAGCCGCGTTGCCGAATCCAAAAGGTCGAAAACGCGGTCAAAGCCAACTGTAGAGCGATAAAAAGGGGAAAAATCGAGTGTGCGCATTACACATCCTCCTATGAAGCGATATGTCAAAACGATCCGCCCAATGGGCCGGATCTCACGAAATGGCGGACCCATAAGAGGCATCCGCTCCCAATTGATATGGTAGGACTGCTACCGGTGTTCAAGAGGGCGGGTTGGTTGAAAAAGCGCCGGCCCGTATAATGCGCCCACGAATAAAAGCGCACCCAACAAGGTTAACGGCCATACGCCATGCGGCCACAATAGAAGAATTGCGGCGGCCAGGTACAAGGCCAGCCAAGGCAATGGTACGGGTTTGCCGAAGCCGCCCTGTAAGAGACCGGCAGCAGCGGCCAATCCCAATATGGCGGGGATGAAGATCAGCAGGGCGTCCCAACCACTTCCCCAAATGAGGGGCGTATATGCCATAAGCAAGGGCACGATGTAGAGGCCCTTGGCGTGTTTCCAAGCTGTTAAGCCTGTCGCCATGGGGCGGCTTCCCGCAATTCCGGCTGCGGCAAAAGCCGTCAGGCACACCGGGGGCGTGACATTTGAATCTTGGCTCAACCAGAAAATGATGAGATGCGCGGCCAGCAGCGTGCCGGTCAGAAGGGAAGCCGGCAAGATCGACTCCGCAACCAAACGATTCATGTCGGCAGGGATTGCTGCGGCTATTTCCGTAGCCTGACTAAATGTCATCGGATTTCCAAGTTGCCCCGCGAGTTCCGGCTGCGTCAAAAACAGAGAGGCTTGGAGCATATCGCTGGTGCCACCGGCGGCGATGGCGGAAACCAGTTGCTGATCCAAAATCAGTGTTTGGATGGCGGGGGCCGCCAATGTTGCCAAGACGACATAGGCTGCCGTTACCGGCAGACCCATCCCGAGAATTAGAGAGGCGATGGCCACCAATGTAAGGGTGACCAGTAGATTTCCGCCGGCCCAATTGGTGATCATCAGTGAAAATGTATTGCCCACACCCGTCGTGCTGATCACATTTACGACGATCCCGATCGCGACCAACAGAACCGCCGTGCCGGCCATGGTCTTTGCGCCGGACTCCAACGCTTCGCGCACCGCCTGCAGGCCCATGGGGTGGGGCGTCAGCCATGAGGCGGCGACCACGATTCCAATGGCAAAGGCAGCTGCAAAGACCGGCGTAAAGCCAACCATCAGGAATCCGACAAGAGCGGCCAGTGGCAGCAAAAAGGGCCAACCTTCCGCCAAGCTGCGTAGAAGCGGCTTTGAGCGGTCGCCTGTGGGTTTGAGATCCAGCCGGACAGCTTCGATGCGTACGAAATAGGCAACGGACAGGAAATAGAGAATGGCAGGCAGAAGAGCGGCTGCGATGATCGTCAGATAACTGACGCCGGTAAAGTTCGCCATGATGAAAGCGCCCGCCCCCATGACGGGCGGCATCAGTTGACCGCCGGTAGATGCTGCCGCTTCCACGCCCGCAGCAAAACGCGGAGAAAAGCCGCTTTTACGCATCAATGGAATGGTAATGACGCCCGTTGCCACGGTGTTGGCGATGGCCGACCCGCTGACGGAGCCCATCATGCCGGAACTCACCACCGCCACGAATCCGGGCCCGCCCGTCGTGCGCCCGGCGGCGGACTGAGCAAGGCCGACAATAAAGTCTCCCGCGCCGGACCTAACCAAGAAAGCGCCAAACAGAATGAACATGAACACATATGACCAAGAGATGGTCGCGATGGTTCCGAACATGCCATCCGAAGAGAAGTAGGCGCGGTAGAAAACGGTTTCCCAGCTGAGGCCCGCGAACTTGAAGATGCCTTCGATCTGCGGCCCCCATAAGGCGACATAGCTGAGGGAAATGATGATCAGTCCAGGGACGATCCAGCCCGTGGTGCGCCGGGTCAACTCGATGGCGAGCACAACGGCTGTGACGGCAAAAAACCAGTCATAGAGATTGAGGTTCACGCCCCGCTCATAGAGCGCGTCTTCCGCGACCATCAAATAGATGGCGCAGGCCAGCACAAGGGTGGCCAAAACGGCGTCGATTCCGAAACCAAGCTTCGCGATGCTCCCCGAAGCTTTCGGAAGAATTGGGTTTTGCAGGAAACATAAGGCGCCGAACATCCCGAAATGGAGGGCCGCGATCCATAGATCGGGCAAATTGCCGAACGTATTGAAGTAGAGGTGGGAAAGGGACGATGTTAGCGCGATAGCTGAGATCAGCCAGACCGGCGCAAGACTGGAAGGGGTGCTTTGATCGGAAGCCACAGCGTGCGAAGGGCCTTTATTCCGCCATTTCCGGTGCGGCGGGCAGCGTTATGTTCTTCTCTGTAAAGTACCGGGCCGCCCCGTCGTGTAGCGGCAAGGGGAGGCCATTGAAAGCGGTTTCCAGCGAGATCGATTTCGTTGCCGGGTGGATATTGTTCAGAAACGGAAGGTTCTCGAAGATCGCTTTCGTGATTTCGTAGACATCATCCTCAGGAACATCCGCACGCACAGCCAACACATTCGGCATGGAGATAGAAGCAATATCCTCTGTCTGATTTGGATAGGTGCCGGCGGGAATGACAAAGCGGGAATAGATGTTGTAGGTGGCGTTTGCCTTTGCCAGATGATCGTCCGTAAAGCTCAGAATACGGACTTTGCCGCTTAAGCTGGCATAGGCGCGGGTGACGGCACTCACCGGGATGCCAGCTGGAATGTTCATACCGGCGATCGTGCCATTCTGCAAGGCATCCGCACTGGGGCCGTATCCTTTGTATACCATCGTGAATGTATCGTCGGGTGGAATGCCGACGGCGTTTAACAGGAAGCGGCCAGACCCTTCCGCCCCCGAATTGCGCTTGCCGATCGAGAAGGATTGTCCTGACAGGCCTTGTAGATCGTCAATCGTGCCAGCGGACACAAAACGATCGCGAACCACGATGTGTTCCACATTTTGCCAAAGAGTTGTGATCGCCCGAAGATGCTCTTGCGGCCCGTCATTTTTGAGGGGGCCGGCGCCATCCGCCGCCCAGGCGGCATAGATGCCTTGGAGGATAGCCAATTGAGCTTCTTGTTCCCGAAGAAGTTTAACGTTCTCAGCAGATCCGGCGGAGCTGATGGCCGAAAGCGAAATGCCGTTGACCGGTTGCAGTTTCACTTTGCTAAGAGTCGCAATCGCCACGCCCACTGGATAATAGGTGCCACCCGTGGTTGCCGTTGTCAGTATGTATGATTTGTCCGCGCTGGATGCAGGTCCGTTAAGGTTTGCCAGAAACAGGGCGGCTAAACCGATGACCGAAAACCGTGTGTGCCAAGTCTTTTTCACGCCAAATCCCACAAGCTGATTAAAGATTAACAAGTCTTATCGTTTTCATACTGTGTTCACTCTCAAAGATCATCATTGAGGTGTCACAGGGATTGAATACCACACTTCCAGGGCTCATCTGTAGGCGCGAAATAGAGTGAGTAATATGAAGCCTGAACGAGATATGACCGATCAATCAGCCTCAGTCACCGAAGAGGTTGTTCCAAAACGCAGATTCCCAAGTTTTGCGCTGAGCGGCCGGGCCGTGGCGCGCGCTTTGGCGGAGCTGACCGGGACCGCCAGTAAGGAAGTGGCTGCGCAGGTCGATCCAGGTTTGCCGGACGAAGATATCGAGCTCATGGCTCAGCGAATCGAAGACTGCCTCGCGGGCAAGGGCGGTGCCGTTTCCGCGCGTGCCAGCGCTGCGGATCTAGGCCGGGCGTATCTCAAGCTCACCATGGAAGGTAAGGCGCGATTCTTCGATCTTTTGCTGGAACGGTTTGGACCGAATTTGGATGCCATGCGCAAAGCGGCCGGCCAGCTCGCTGAGATCGAAGATGAGCGCGATCTCACGGCTGCCGCTAATGAAATGCGCCGGGCATTGAACTCGCCCCGTATAGAATTGTTCAAACAGTTCAATAGTCTCGAGGAGGGCATCAAATTCCTCGTGGACATGCGGGCCGATTTGTTGGGGCTGCTGAGCGGCACGCCGGAATTCAGAACGATCAGCGATGAGTTGCGGGATCTTCTGGCCTCCTGGTTCGATATTGGCTTTCTGGATCTGCGGCAGATCACATGGGATGCGCCTGCTTCTTTGCTCGAAAAACTGGTTTCTTACGAAGCGGTTCATGAAATCCGATCGTGGAATGATTTGAAGAACCGGCTGGATTCCGACCGCCGGTGCTATGCTTTCTTCCATCCGAACATGCCGTCAGAGCCTTTGATCTTTGTCGAGGTTGCTTTGGTGAATGGTATGGCGGGCGATGTGCAGGCTTTGCTTGACGAACATGCCCCGTCCGGCGATCCGGAAAATGCCGACGCCGCGATCTTTTACTCCATTTCGAATGCTCAGGCCGGTTTAGCGGGGGTTGCCTTTGGCAACTTCCTTATCAAACGTGTGGTGGATGTTCTTTCTCACGAATTGCCGAACCTGAAGACATTCGCGACCCTTTCACCCATTCCCGGGTTCCGGCATTGGCTGGACAAGGCCATTGTTGGTCCCATGCCGCTGTTGAACGCCACCGAAGCGCAAGCGATCGGCACGCTCACCGGATCGCGCGAACCGGCGACGGCGTTGCTCAACTTCCTGGACGAAAATGAATGGCATGAAGACGCTGTGGCGTCTGGCGTCTTACAGCCAATCCTCATGCGCCTTGGCGCGCATTACCTGCTGAATGAGCGGCGGCCGTCAACACCGGCAGACCGCGTCAGGGATCCTGTGGGCCACTTCCACTTACTGAATGGCGCGCGGGTTGAGCGACTTAACTGGCTTGCGGACAGTTCCCAAAATGGCATGCAGCAGTCTGCGGGCATGATGGTGAACTATCTGTACCGGGCTGGCGAAATCGACAGCAATCACGAGCGCTATAAAGGCAGCGGCCAAGTCATGTCATCGAATGCGGTGCGTGGACTTCTCTGAAGTTTTATTGGCGGTGATCAGTCAACACTGCGAATAATGTCCATCACCTCTTCTAACTGTTCGAATTTGGATTTATTGCCGGGCGACATCAGGTGCAAAGTCAGCGCATTGATGCCCGCATCCCGATAAGCCTCGAAACGCTGCTTGACCATGGCCGGTGTGCCGACCGCGCCGAAATGGGTGACCATGATGTCCGGCACGCGCTTGGCCGCTTCCTCCCGTTTGCCATCGATCCATAGTTTTTGGATCGCTTTAGCATCGTCTTCAAAGCCAGCGCGCTGAAGGGCGGCGTTATAGAAATTCGTCTGGGCCGATCCCATGGCGCCCATGCTGAAAGCCACGGCCGGTCGTCTTGCATCGATCATTTCCTCTACGTTTTCGCCAATGGAAATCTGGCATTGGCAGTGGAGATCGATGTCCGCAAGGGTTCGCCCCGCGGCTTCCGCGCCGCGCCGGATATGATCGAGATGCGCATCAGCGTATTCGGGAGAGAAAGACGTGCCAAGCCAGCCGTCGGCGGCAGCGCCCGTATATTCGAGCGACTTAGGCGCCAGTGTGGCGAGGTAGATTGGAATTTCCGTTGGCGGATGATCCAGGCGCAGGGCCTTCCCTTCGCCGCCCACGCGCGGCAGGGTATGATACTTACCGTCATAGCGCAGCTTGTCCCCTCGAAATCCCATGCGGACGATGTCCACGGTTTCTTTGAGACGGGTGAGGGGCCCCGAATAGTCCGCCCCATGAAGGCCTTCCACCACTTGAGGGCCGCTGGCGCCAAGACCCAGCAGAAAGCGACCGTTAGAGATTTGATGCAGCGACAAGGCTGTCATTGCCGTCATTGACGGAGCGCGGGCACTGATCTGCATGATGCCCGTGCCCAGCTTTATCTTCGACGTTTGGGGCGCCAAAAATGCCAGAGATGTGACGGCGTCTTGCCCCCACGCTTCGGCGGACCAAACGTGGTCCACCCCCAGTTCTTCTGCCTTTTGGACGAAATCAACCGTGCCTTTGATGTCGTCCCGAGCGTATCCCCCAACCGTGATTGATGATTTCATTTGTTCGGCCTTCACTGAACCAAATAGAAGAATTCATTGGTTGCCCATTCGGGCTGTCAAAGCAGAACATCAAAACGAAACGATCTCAAGTGCCATGAAGAGCTCTAATTGCCGGCACTGGCCTCAAACACGCGTTTGGGAATTTCGTAAGACCCGACCATGGTCAGAGAACTTGCCACTTGGTTGCCTTCCCAAACGTCTTCAGCGTTGACCACATATTCCGCTTTGCCGATCAAGCCGTCATATTTTCCTGTTCCGGACACGAACGTGACATGTCCAAGAACGGTGCTGCGGTAAAACCGTTGGAGAATGCTGTCTCCGTCGGTGTCCGTTATGGTGCAGAAACCCGTTTGATGCTCCGGCTCATCTGTGAAATAGCCAATCGAAAAGCACCGGGCATTGGCATTATGCAAAAAGCCCTGGCCGTCACGATTTTTTATTTCCAGCGTATACTGATAAATCGCGCCCGCCTTATCATTACCAAGATCAAGGCCATCGTAGCCACCCAACATTTCCATCTCTAATGCAAAGAGGCCGTGAGACTTCAAAGGTTCGGCGGATACCGGTGCTGTCATCATAACAGCGCCGAAAACGACTGCTGCCGCAAGGTATAATCTTTTTACTGAGTAATCGAACGTTGCCATCTCAAACTCCCCAATTGTTATAATTTCCGGCGGTTAGACCGGCTTATCTGGGGCAAGGCGGGTTACATAATCCGCAATTCGACTGTCACTAAAAACGCACGGAGTCTCTCCGTTGGGTCGTGTTTTACTCAAAACCCGCTCTGTCCGTACTACTCAATAATGATACCTCTATTTTCGAAGTGGCGTCCAGTAAATCAGGCGGGGCCTAAGGCCGTATCGTGGGCGTATAAGGCGATTTCAGTGTTTCCATACGGGGTTGAACCCAGTCGATCCAGTCGCACAACATCGAGCGTGTTTCGCGCGGATCAATTAGTTCGTGAACCGAAAAACTTTCGGCGCGGGGGAACGGTGACAACCGTGCCGCAAGCTGTGCTTCCAGCGCATCGCGCTTCGCTTCAGGATTGTCTGACGCAGCGATATCGCGGCCAAAGGTAACGGCAACGCCCCCTTCAAGGGGCAGGGCGCCCGTTTCGGCCGATGGCCAAGACATCACATGTCCATAGGGGCCGAAATGGGCCGCGGCGGCGACACCATAGGCTTTGCGGACAATAACACTCGACCAGGGCACGACCGATTGAACAGCTGCGGCGACGGCGGCCGTGCCGTACCGGATTGTGCCCGCAAGTTCCGATTCCGAGCCGATCATGAAGCCAGGCTCATCCACCAGACTAACGATTGGCAGGTGAAACGCATTGCACATGTCGATAAAACGCCGAACTTTCTGTGCGCCGGCGGCTGTCATGGAACCGGCGTAATACCGGCAATCATTGGCGAGGATGCCTACGGAATATCCGTTAAGGCGGGCAAGTCCGACAATCTGTCCTGGGCCATAGGCCCGGCCAGTTTCGAAAAACGACTCCTTATCTACGATGTGTTTGATCACCTTGCGCATGGCGAAAGGCTTGCGCCTATCTTTCGGGACGATATCGAGCAATGCCTCCTCGGCCCGGTCTGGGCTGTCACCGGTTTCGACTCTTGGCGGCAATTCCCATACGTTCTGCGGCATATAGCTTAGGAATTGACGGATTTGCGCGAAGGCCTCTTCTTCTGTTGCAGCGGCATTGTCGACGACGCCGTTTTTGAGGTGGACACCCACACCTCCTAATTCTTCTTTGGTCAGATCTTCCCCCAGAGCCCGTTTGACCAATTGCGGGCCGCCGATGAGAACTTGAGAAATGCCTTCCACCATCACGGAAAAATGAGAAGCGACCAGGCGCGCGGCCGGAAAGCCCGCCACCGGCCCGAGAGCGGCTGACGCAACAGGCACTTGGCCCAATATGTTTGCAATGGACAGAAAACGCGGCGTATTGAAAACAGCATCCCCTTGCGGGCGCGGGTGCTTGGAACTGCCGGCGACACTACCGCCGCCGCCTTCGAGCATCCGGACGAGCGGCACCTTGTAGTGCAGCGCCATGTCCTCAGCATACACACTTTTTCGCAAGCCGGCCGCGTTGGGGGATCCGCCTTTAAGCGTAAAGTCCTCGCCACCCACAACCACGTTGCGGCCGTTGATTTTGGCCATGCCCATCACGTAGTTCGCAGGCGTAAATCCTGTCTGATTTCCTGCATCGTCGAACTCGGGCGCCCCAGCGCCCATGCCCTGCTCCTTAAACGAGCTTGGGTCGGTAACTTTGGCGATGCGCTCCCGGATGGTCAGCCGGCCTTTTTCATGCTGTTTGGCCACGCCCTCAGGGCCGCCTTGCTGCTTTGCCTCGGCGCGGCGCTTGTAGATCTCGTCGACTTGATCTTTCCAACTCATCCGGATTCCTTGCTTCATTTGATTTGGTATCGTAAGGAGGTTCCATCTTAAGACCTCCTTGTCGGGGCGTCACGTCAAGCGAAAAGACGCATTAAATCAAGCAATAAATAAATCGGGAGGAGGGGCGCATGGCGGAAACGAAAGAGCTGGTTACGATTGAGGCGGCCGAATTGCCGCCAGGGGCTCGGACCGAGATACTGCCCGTCGACGGTGCAAAATTGAGGACGGCCTATTGGCTGCCGACGGCCATGCAGCCCAAAGGCACGGTGGTGCTTTTTAGCGGACGCACCGAGTTCATCGAGAAATACGGTGAAGTTATCGGAGAACTGATCGATCGTGGATTTGCTGTCGCGACGTTGGATTGGCGTGGCCAGGGCCTTTCGAGCCGGGCGCAGGAAAATTACCTGAAAGGTCATGTGGGTGACTTTGAAGAATTCGACAAAGACACCGAGGCTTTCGTCAAACAGATCGTGCTGCCCAACTGCCCAGCACCATATTTTCTTCTTGCTCATTCCATGGGGGGCAACATCGCCTTAAGGTATCTTTCGCAGCCCGATTGCATTGTGGAACGCGCCATTCTCGTGGCGCCCATGACGGGGGTGCATACAAAGCCCATTCCACATTGGGCTGCGCGGGCGATCGCGTCGCTTGGCACAACGCTTGGCATGGGCGCCCGTTTTGTTCCAGGTGGTGGCGATATCGATCCGGGGGATGAAACCTTCGATCAGAACGCTGTGACATCCGATCACCGCCGATTTGAGCGCTACAAATCTTATATTGGACACGAACCCAAATTGGCATTGGGGGCGCCAACACTCGGATGGCTTTCGGCTGCATTCCGTACAATGAAAGAAATGTCATCGCCGGAGCGTTTGAGAAAGATTAGGTGTCCCGTTCTTATTCTGAGCGCTGGTGCCGATACGATTGCCGACAGTACAACGCACGAACCGGTCGCCAAGGGCATCCCTCAAGGGCGTTTCTTGTCGGTTGAGGGGGCGAAACACGAAATTTTGATGGAAACGGATTCCATTCGCGCGCAATTCTGGGAGGAATTTGACCGCTTCGTTTCAGTGTCTACGGAGCAGGATCAGGCTTCGCCAGCGGCTTAAGCATTTCCAACACCTGAGTGTGGAGGGCCGGTGTTGCCGCGGCAATGATATCGCCGCCTTGGTCTGCGGGGTCGCCATGCCAGTTGGTTACGACGCCGCCTGCACCCGTTACGATCGGGATTAAGGCCTGAATGTCATAGGGTTTGAGCCCTACTTCCACCACCAGATCGATGCCCGCGGCAGCAATGAGGCTGTAGGCATAACAATCACAGCCAAGCCGTGTCAGCCGGGAGTGATCGTTGAGCAGATCATAGGCTTGTTTTTCCGCAGGGCTTCTGAACAGGTCCGGTAAGGTGGTGCTGAAAATGGCGTCTTCCAAACGCTCGCACGGGCGCGACCTTAGTTGAACGCGTTCCGTCCCGCGCGAAAAGAAGGTGGTGTTGTCATGGCCGACAAAGCGTTCGCCAATATAGGGCTGGTCCATCACGCCAACGATGGGAGCTGTACCATCGTGTAGCGCGATAAGTGTCCCCCATAGGGGGATGCCGGAAATGAAGGCGCGGGTTCCATCGATCGGATCAAGGACCCAGAGATAATCTGAACTGCCTTCCTCAAGACCATGCTCTTCGCCAAATATGCCGTGATCCGGGTAGGTTTCTTTTATCAGTTTGCGGATAACTTCTTCGGCGTTCTTGTCTGCCTCGGTAACGGGATCGAAATCACCACCGCTTGCTTTGTTGTCTATGTGCAGGTCGGCGCGGAATTTAGGTACGGTGATCGTGCGGGCCGCGTCGGCCAGCGTTTCCGCAAATGCAGCAAAAGTCGCGTTTGAGGTCATGGGTGAAGGTCCCTGGAAAGCAAACAAGAGGGGGCAGCAACCGGTAATGGCGCCGCTGCGTGACCCTGCCTTATTCGCCAGAAGACCTCAAGGCTCGTCGTTGTCGTTTTCGAATGTGAGCGTTTTCATCAATTCCAGAAGACAGCGGCGGGCTTCATCGTCGATGCCGTAATAGGCTCTCACAAGCTCGATGGTTTCCCGCTGGTCCATAATGCTGGGAGACGGTGTATCCGTGCCTGCATTTCCGCTTGCCGGGGGACCGTCGCCATACCCGTCGAAAAAGTAGGCCACGGAAACGTCCAATGCTTGGCTGAGATCCCACAGGCGGCTTGCACTCACCCGATTTACGCCGCTCTCATATTTTTGAATCTGCTGAAATCGAACGCCTACGAGAGAAGCTAACTGCTGCTGTGTAAGACCCATCATCCATCGGCGGTTTCTCAGTTTTTGTCCGACAAAAGAGTCCACAGGATGAACCATAGACATTTTTCTCCACGGGTTGGGGGGCTTGGTCGCCGCCCCGGGCTCCCGCGGAACTTTGCGTCGGAATTCATCCATTGGGCAGCGCTAACCGATTCTGACATACCTACACCATTCGGAACCGGACGAGCAACTATAAATAGAGCAAAGTGTGGAAACGCCTTTAAGTTATACCTGGCTTTGGAAGGACTGTTTGATCAGCCGGCGGCTTCTTCTTTTTGCGCACGTTTGCGCATATGAGGCAGAAGTTCGCGTTTCCGTAGGCGGATATGGTTCGGTGTGACTTCCACAAGTTCGTCATCCGCAACATAGGCGATTGCTTCTTCCAGTGGCAAAAGGCGCGGCGGTGTGACGCGGACGGCGTCATCCTTCCCTGCTGCGCGAATGTTGGTGAGTTGTTTCGCCTTAAGCGGATTTACGTCCAAATCATTGGACCGTGCATTCTCTCCAATGATCATACCTTGATAAACTTCCGTACCGGGAGCGATGAAAAGTGTTCCGCGTTCCTCCAAATTCCACAACGCGTAGGGTACGGCTTTGCCTTGCTCGCGTGAGATGAGCACGCCGTTGGACCTTCCAGTTATCGGCCCTCTGTAAGCGTCATAGGAATGAAAGAGCCGGTTCATGACGCCGGTGCCGCGGGTGTCTGTCAAGAATTCGCCGTGATATCCCACAAGGCCCCGTGACGGCACATGAAGGGTGAGGCGTGATTTCCCGCCTCCCGTTGGCCGCATATCCTCAAGGCTGCCTTTTCGCGCCGTCAGCTTCTCAATGATGACGCCCGTATATCCTTCATCCACATCAATGACGACTTCTTCAATGGGCTCGAGGCGTTTGCCTGTTTCCGGGTCTTTCTGATAGATGACCCTTGGGCGGCTGATGGAGAGTTCGAAGTCTTCCCGCCGCATGGTCTCCACGAGGATGCCGATCTGCAACTCACCGCGGCCGGCCACTTCGAAGGCGTCTTTTTCTTCTGTCCGCTTAACCTGAATGGCAACATTGCCTTCCGCCTCGCGCATGAGGCGTTCTTCAATCACGCGAGATTGAACCTTGCTGCCATCCCGTCCGGCAAGGGGGGAATCGTTGATCGAGAACGTTACCGCAAGGGTCGGCGGGTCGATCGGATTGGCAGCAATCGGATCGTTACAAGAAGGATCGCAAAGTGTGTGGGCAACTGTCGCCTCGGAAAGTCCGGCAATAGCCACGATGTCGCCAGAAACACCTTCGTCGATGGGCTGGCGGTTGAGGCCACGAAAGGCCAAGACCCGTGTAACGCGACCGGTTTCAATTTGTTCGCCATCGATGGACAACGCCTTGATGGACTGATTGGGCCTTATGGTCCCTTGGTCAATCCGCCCCGTCAGCACACGTCCCAAATAAGGATCGCGCTCAACTGTCGTCGCCAGCATTCGGAATGGCGCTGCGTCCGCGCCGTCTGCCAGTTTAGGGGCCGGCACATTTTCCACAATGCAATCGAATAGAGCGCTCAAGTCTTCCTGTGGCTCTGAAAGTTCGCGTACCGCCCATCCATCCCGTCCGGATGCAAAAAGCAGAGGAAAATCGAGCTGCTCGTCGGTCGCATCAAGCGCCGCAAACAGATCGAAAACTTCTTCATGAACTTCATCTGGCCTTGCGTCTTGCCGGTCGATCTTGTTGATCACCACAATTGGCTTCAGGCCCAGGCGTAGTGCTTTGGAGGTAACGAATTTCGTTTGCGGCATGGGGCCTTCCGCCGAATCCACGAGCAGGATTACGCCGTCAACCATGGATAATATGCGCTCTACTTCGCCGCCAAAATCTGCGTGTCCTGGCGTATCCACAATATTGATACGTGTTCTAACATTATCGCGAGACCATTCGACGCTCGTGCATTTTGCAAGAATGGTAATGCCACGTTCGCGCTCGAGATCGTTGGAATCCATAGCGCGTTCGGCCACCGTCTGATTATCGCGGAAGGTGCCGCTCTGCTTTAGAAGCTGGTCAACAAGGGTGGTTTTGCCATGATCAACATGCGCGATGATGGCAATATTCCGCAGATCCATGGGATGGAAAGCCTTACAAAGTAAATGTGAGAAAAAAAGCAGCTCCAGAGCTCTAAGCTGCGCGCGATCTGCTTATATTAAAAGCCAGATTGTCAACGAACTGCTCTGTACATGCACTCCACGAGAATCGCAATGCATATTCTCTGCATTGGGCCGCGTCGATCTCGACTGCCCGCAAGCATGCTTTGTGCAAATCTTCGTCCAAAGCGCCGACGGGGTTGGTGCCGATGATGTTGTTCGGCCCTTGTACGGGGTAAGCCGCGACCGGGACGCCGCTTGCCAAGGCTTCCAGGATGACCAGGCCGAAAGTGTCGGTTTTGCTCGGAAACACAAAACAGTCGCTCGCCGCATAGTAGGCGCTCAATTCCGCGCCGCTTTTGGGGCCCGTGAAGTGGACGTTGGGATATGCCTCTTTGAGGCTCGCCAATTGCGGACCGTCGCCAACGATCATCTTTGTGCCCGGTAGATCCAAGTCCAGAAACGCTTCCAGATTTTTCTCTACGGCGACCCGGCCCACATAAGACCAAACCGGGCGGGGCAGATCGAGCCAGTCCTTCGACTGCGGATGGAACAGATCTAAATCAACGCCCCGTTCCCAAAGCATTAGATTTTTAAATCCGTAGCCTTCAAGCTCTTTCATGAGCGTGTTCGTGGTCACCATCAAGCCGGATGTGGGGCCATGGAACCATTGCAAATATTTGTAAAACCAGTGGGGCGGCAGGCCAGTGCGCGCATGAATGTATTCGGGAAAACGCGTGTGGAACGAGGTGGTGAATGCCTGTTGGTTCTGCATGCAATAGCGCCGCGCGGCAAGACCGATGGGGCCTTCCGTTGCGATATGTATGGCGTCTGGGTTGAATTCCCGAATGATGTCAGGTGTATGCCACCAGGGATTCAAAGCCAGTTTGATTTCCGGATAGGACGGTAATGGCAGTGTACTGAACAGGCCGGGTTCAAGATACTTGACTTCATGGCCGAGCTTTTCAAGTTCTGTACCCAGAATATCAAGTGTGCGAACCACGCCATTGATCTGGGGCTTCCAGGCATCGGTAGCGATTAAAATGCGACGCTTGCTTCCCTGGCCGTCGTCGGGCCGGGGTTCTCTTTGGCATGTGGGGGGAAGCGTCGTAATCGTCATAACTTCAACGGTTGATCCAGCGCGCGCTAGGCGGCTGCTTGGCTTTGCTCCGTGTCTATTTCGACGGCGCCCCCAAGGCTTGTCCAACGCACGATAGAGAGGCTGCCTTCTTTATCTTCCACAAGCGCCGTGCAACTTTCAACCCAATCGCCGTCATTGCAATACAGGATGTCTTCAATGGGGCGAATTTCCGCATGGTGAATATGTCCGCAGATGACGCCGTCTACTTTTCGTGCGCGGGCTTCGCGCGCCAAGGCGGTTTCGTAGTTGCCGATATATTCGACCGCGTTTTTCACCTTGTGTTTCAGATAGGCGGACAAAGACCAATAGGGCAGTCCGAATTTGCGCCGAACCACATTGACACCGTCGCTTACCACCATGGCGGAGGCATAGGCCCAGTCGCCCAACACAGCGAGCCATTTGGCATATTTGACCACACCGTCGAAATGATCGCCGTGTAGCACCAAGAAACGTCTGCCATCGGCGGTTTCGAAGATGTCTTCCATACGCATGTCGATATCACCGAAGCTTAGATCGGTGTATTCGCGTAGCGCTTCATCGTGGTTGCCCGGAATGTAAACAACCTTCGTTCCTTTGCGGGCTTTCTTTAAGATTTCCTGGACCACATCATTATGGGATTGGGGCCAGTACCACGACCGCTGCAATCGCCAGCCATCAATGATGTCACCGACCAAATAGAGTGTTTTGCAATTGTTGTGGCGGAGGAAATCGGTCAACAGCTCTGCTTTGCAGCCGCGTGTTCCCAAGTGTGTATCGGATATAAAAATGGTGCGGTGATCGATCATCGGCCGGCTTGGATCGGCTTTTGGCTCGTCATTTCCCTTAGAGCCCCGCTTCAGGCGCCCTAATGTTGCGTTCTTCAGCTTGTCAGCGACAGGATTGCCCGTTCCGATCGCGGAGCGGAATTTCTGTTTGGACGTTTCAAAAAGGGCCATAGGCTCGCCAATTTCTACGTATAAGCGATTTATGCGTGGTCGAAAGCAACACTCCTGGACCCAGCCAGATGGCGTGTCCCCCCAAAGATCCGCCGGACTATCATCAAAATTGGTGTCGTTTTTATGATTCTCGCCGTGCTTTTTATCTTTATACGCGTAAACCTACCAAAACTGCCAATCTGTTGCATACGGACTTGCGGCAATAGGGTCAATACTTCGTGTTCTGCGCGAACGAAAGCCCAATATATGGCCTATTGCCCCAACTGATTCGCTGCCTGTGTGGCTAAAGCCACATTCCGGGGCAGAAGGACAAACCCTTCGCGCGCGGTGGCAACGGCGCGCTGAGGCGTGCTTTTGGCTTTTTCCCACGGCTCTATCGCCACCAGGACCTGTGCATGAGGTCTGTGTGCTTTGAACCGCAGGTTCTCCGGCTTCGGAGCGCGGAGCATGTCGCGCCAAGAGGGAGCTGTCCCCGCAACCTCCGCCTTACCCAAAGTCCAAGGCCTTCGGTCCGTTCGCGGGGCAAAAAGCGCCACTGCCGGTTTGGGCGATCTTGGGCCCGGAAAAACCTGTTCGTCCTGATCGTCGTTCGGTGCAAGAACAGAGGTGCCGCTGGCGATGCGTTGCCGTTCATGGCGGCGGCGTAACTGATCCCATGTCGCCAAGACCTTTCGGCGATAGCGCACATTTACCGCTTTGTTTCCTGAATGGTAATGCTGGATGGCCGCAGGCCAGCCATTGTGCCGATTTTTGAGCTTTTTCAGGTATGCCACGGCGTAAGCAAGGTTGGCGGCCGGGTCTAATGCTTCCTCGACGCTTGTAAACGCATGAGGGTGGTAGCGCAGGTTCACCTGCATGCAGCCAACATCAATGACGTTGATGCCGCGCGCCATGAGGGCCCGGACCGCCTTGACCGCGTCTGCTTTCGAATTGAAGCGAAGGCTTCTTCCGTCGGCATGCAGGGTCCATGGCCAGGACATGATGCGGCGGCCATTGGGACCGCGGCGGCCCGTCTCTGTGTGCGTGACCGCTGTGAGGAGCAGTTTCGGAATGTTTTCCTGTATTTCGAGCCGGCGGGCTTCGTCGGCGCAAACATGCCAATCATAGGAAGACGGACCAGGCCTTTCATTGGCAGAGGCCGGGTTGGTTCCCAATAGGAGGGCGGTGGTGAGACCGGTAAGGCTGATCTTCCAAAAATCGTGCATGTCGATTTGCCGCAGAATGGCCCGCAAAAGAAGCAGCGATCTGTTCCCATTGGATGCGAACGCCCCGTGCCCCGAAAGATTACGGCCAATTTTCCCGGGATTTCGTTAAGGAAGGCTTGCGCCTGCGTTTTGATCTGCACTGCACAATAATCAAGCATGCTGCCCAATTTCGCGGAAATCGGCGGCGAAACGTCGCATAAGTGACACATTGTCTCGAGAATTAGGAAAAAAGAAGTTGATTTATGTGCGGCGCAGTGCGATAGTTTTTGCACCGCGTCATTGTCCATTTGGACATGACGTTGGGCCCTTCCTGGGCGTTTCCTCCCTAGACTTGGGCTGCTTCCACATTGTGGTCGCAGCCCTTTTTTCTTTTCGGGAATGATTGGAAGTCTAGACCGGCGGTTTCAGATACCGGTGGTCAATCTGAGCCAAGGCGGCCACCAGCTCTGTCATGTGCCGCTTGACCGTGGCCAACCCTACCGACCGCTCCACCTTTGCCTCATCCATATAGAGGCTCCGGTTCAGTTCAATTTGAAGGGCGTGGCGGCCATGAGCCGGCCGGCCATATTGCTCGGTGTTAAAGCCACCCGCATAAGGGTTGTTGCGGGCAACCTTATAGCCCAGTCCTCGAAGTGTCTGCTCTGCCGTATGCATGAGGATGGGCGCGCAAGCAGTGCCGTAACGGTCGCCAAGGACAATTTCCGGACGGTCCGCCCCGGCATCCTGGTCCAACAGGCCGCCAATGGACGGCATGGAGTGGCAATCGATCAAAATTGCGCAGTGATGGCGTTCATAGGCCTGTCGCAGCAAAGCCGATAGGCGGCTGTGGTAGGGTTTGTACAGGGTCTCGATCCGTCGGCTGGCATCCTCGTATGACAATTTTTGCCGATAGATTTCGGAGCCGTCGCCAACAATTTTCGCAATGGTGCCAAGTCCGCCGGATACCCGCAGACTGGTGGTATTGACGTGAGCGGGGAGCGCCCCGTCGAACATGGTTGGGTCTAATTCGAAGGGCTCCCGGTTGACGTCCAGATAGGCTCTCGGGAAATGGGCGCGCAGCAATGGCGCGCCAAGAGAGACGGCCCCATCAAACAATTCATCAACAAAACTGTCTTCTGACCGCCTGATCGACAGCGCGTCCAGGGCAGAAGCCGCTAAAAACTCCGCCGGATAATTCCGTCCGCTGTGGGGAGAATTTAGGACCAGCGGTAAAGTCACGTCATCGGGCGTGATCACATCGAAAGGGTGTTCGAAGACGTCGCCGCCTGTTTCAACGACGGTTTCCTGGTCGCATGGCGGTGGATTTTGCTGAATTTGCGTGTCGATTAAAGTCATTGGCAGCAGTGGACCATTGGCGGCAGCCGGGATCAAGAGCCGGACATGAACTTTGCTTGCCAAAGCTTACCCGGTGCATTCTTTATTATGCTTAAACTGTGTTTAACCCTTTCCTTGTTCAATAATAGGCGCAAAACGGAGTGATTCTCCGCGTTTGCGTTAGAAAAGTATTGCTCTGGGGGAAATGGGGACATCCCAATGGCCAAAATATTACTTGCCGAAGACGATGAATCCATGCGCCGTTTTCTGGCGGCAGCTTTGGAAAAAGCCGGGCACAAGGTGGATTCATATGGTCAGGGGGACCATGCGCTCGAAAAGCTGGAAGCCGACTATTTCGACTTGTTGTTGACGGACATTGTGATGCCGGTGATGGACGGTATCGAATTGGCCCGCCGGGCGGCACAGCTCGATCCGAAGCTCAAAATCATGTTCATTACAGGATTTGCGGCGGTGGCCCTAAACCCCAACTCCGAAGCACCGAAGTCTGCCAAGGTTCTGTCCAAGCCCTTCCATCTTCGGGATTTAGTGGACGAAGTCGACCGCATCATGGCGGCGTAACATCCGCTTGTTTCAACCGACTGGAGGCTTGCGGGGCGCATCTGAACCCGCTATATCGTCCCTCCTTTCGTGACGCTGATCTGCCAAGCGTCAAATGGTGCGGGCGTGTAGCTCAGTGGGAGAGCACTACGTTGACATCGTAGGGGTCACAAGTTCAATCCTTGTCACGCCCACCATTTTCTTCATTTTCGAAACTCAGCCATAGATCCAGGTCACGGACAGCCATGCGGATTGTGGGGAGGCAAAGCTTTAGTCTTCCCAATTCTTGTCAATCAGAACGGCTTCCTGTTGCGCGCCGAAGGCGTCCCCGGCCATTCGTTTATTCAAGAACACGTCAATCGTGGACTGTGCCTCTGCTGACGCCGGCCGGAATGTGTTTTGTCCGCTATGCATCGGAGGCGTCTTAACGGCAAGCTCGATGGCCCAGCTGTCCGTTCCGCGGCAGGCGACAAAAACCACGCTTTCCGCTTCTTTGTGCAATGCCGCTTCCCGGCAATATTCTCCGTCAACGGATTGAAAGGTAAGAATAGGCTCGATCTCGCCACCGCCGGAGAGGCTCACCAGCTCCGAGCTTGGGGCTGTTTCCAAGGCCACGGAGATGGCGTTGTGTTTTGGCAGCTCGCCCGCAATCTGTACACCATGGCTGTTTGTGCCCGGTTCGGAAAAAGGCTGCAATGTTCCAATACTAATGCCCACAATCAAAGCTATCGACGCGGCAATGGCGGATGGCCAGAATTTGTCCGTACCCGTAAATTGTGGGCCGGGGAATGCCACTACTTTGTCATCATTCCTTGCGGTTCGAGCGTTGCCCGGTTTTGCCTGTGTTTCCGTGTCATCTGAAACATGATCCCGCACAAGGTCGATCAGGTTTTGGGGAACGGGGTCGCGAGAAATGTCCTCATACGTTTCACGCACGGCGTCGTTGGCGCGTCTCAGCCGTGAGAGGCGGGCCTCCAGAACTTTGTCTGTGAGAAGCGCCTCTTTGATCATTGCCATGTCGGCATCCGGCAGCTCGCGGTCCAAAAACGCAGACAGCATTTCATCTGTAACGATTGTGTTTTTGTCTTTATCCACGCAGAAGAACCTTCTCTTGACAAAGAACGATTGTCACAATGGATTTATCTTTGCACTTCATTCGTATGGTTCCTTAAGCGACACTTTGCGGTGCGCCCAATAAATCAGCGAGTGCAAGGCGCGCACGCGAAAGCCGGCTCATGACAGTGCCAATGGGAATGTTTAGAATGCTTGCTGCTTCCTTGTATGAATACCCTTCGATGGCAACGAGAGAGATCACAGCCCGCTGTTCGTCGGGCAATGCGGCCATGCAATCGTTTACCCGATCGAACATGAGACGGTTCATCACCACACGCTCTCCATCGGTCGCCGCTGCATCGGGCGTATCCTCCAGATTGGATGCGGTCCGTACCTTCCGGGCCCTGATTTCATCGATCCAGATATTTTTGCACACACGGAACATCCACTTGCTCAGGTCAACATCGTCAGGCGCGCGTTTCTCCAGCAGCCGGCGAATGGTCGCCTGCGCCAGGTCGTCGGCGTCATGTGTGGCGCCCGTAAGAGACACGCAGAACCTTCGTAACCGTGGTAGGAGCTCAATGAGTTCCTCTGCGAATTCCCCCCGATTTTGCGCCATATATACACCTAACGTTCAGGCACATTGTCTTATTCCGTTGGTATATGAAGAAGCCGGAATAAAGTACCGTGTAGAACGTCTACTATCCAAGAAACAGATTAAATTTCAACTAGTTATCGGAAAGGACGGGGCAGCTTGAACAACGCGTTATTAACCAGCAGGAAAGGGGCAATTTGGTTTTTTGCCGCCTTCTTTTTGGTCGCCTTCGCGTTGGGCTTGCCAAGCAGTGTGATGTTGTCCGTAGCACCTGCTTATGCCCAGGACGATCCGGAGGATGATCTGGATGACGACATCGATGATGATATTGAACAGGACGTCGAAGACGACATCGAGAGCGATATCGAAAGCGATATTGAAAATGACATCGAAAGCGACATCGAAAGTGACATTGAGAGCGATATTGAAAGCGATATAGAGGACGACATCGAGAGTGAAATCGAGTCCAGCATCGAAGACGATATTGAGGACGATGTGGAAAGCGACGTCGAAGATGAAATAGAGTCCGATATTGAAGATGAGGTGGAAGACGACGCGCTTGAGGATCTTGATGACGACCTTGGGGAAGAAATAGAGGACGACGCGGAAGATTTCTTTGACGATGAGGAGACATCTGAAGCCGAAACCGGACTTGGTGCTGCCGAGGCTCTCGCCGAAGAGCTGTTTGACGTGGAACGCGACGACAGCGACCAAGAAATTCGAGCGGATGAACGCGTGTTACTGTTGGAACCAGACGTTCTGCAGATCTTGAATACGCGTGGCTATCAGACAATTGAGCAAAACCCGCTGGAAGGGTTGGGATTGGTGCTCGTCAGGATCGAAGCGCCGGATAATCTGGATTTGGAGCAAGAACTGGCCGCCTTAAAGGGCGCAGACCCGTCCGCTGAGATTGATTTCAACCATCTTTACCGCGCTCAAACAAGTTCGGCCTTAGCTCAGGATGGATATATGCCAGGGGCATTTGCGGCGGACAATGTTGCCTGGAAAAGTGAGCGCATGGCGTCGCGTAAGAAGATTGGTCTCATTGACACCATGGTTGACACTCAACACGAAGCGTTGCGTGAAAGCCGCATTAAGGTGAAAGACTTTGTGAACGTTGTGGGTGAGAGGCCAAGGGCTCATGGCACATCGGTCGCTTCAATTCTTGTCGGCCGGGGTGCGGCCTATCAGGGGATCATGCCCAATGCTTCGCTGGGAGCTGCGTCTGTTTTCGTCTCTCACCCAAGTGCCGGAGAAACCGCGTCCACCGACAGCCTTGTTCGGGCGATCAATTGGATGGTGTCGAACAAGGTGCAGGTGGTCAATATGAGTTTGGCCGGGCCGGAAAACCGTGTTCTAGGCGTGGCGGTCGCGCGCGCGGCGCAGAAAGGCGTTCTCTTCGTAGCGGCCGCGGGAAATGACGGGCCGAATGCGGTTCCCCGATATCCGGCAGCGTATGATCAGGTTGTTGCCGTGACCGCCGTCGACTTGCGAAACCGTGTCTATCGGCTTGCGGGGAGGGGCAAACACATCGACTTTGCCGCCCCCGGTGTTGATATTGTTTCAGCTGATAGTAACGGGTCTTTATCGCGCGATTCGGGGACGTCCATGGCCGCCCCGTTCGCATCCGCCGTTATCCATGTGCACTGTGTTCAGACAAAATGTTCCTCCGCCCGGCAGGTCGTTGATGGTCTTAAGCAGAACTCAATCGATCTTGGCCCGCCCGGCTTCGATACGACATATGGGTACGGACTAATCCAGCCGTGACACCGGTCAAGCCCCTGAATTCTTGCTCTTCTTAGGGGCTAAAGTTCAGCCCCTATCCTCAGGGTGGCCACGCTTTGGGTGAAATCAACTGACGGAAGGTTCGAGTCGAATATGTCGTAATTATATTCGATCTCCGCATAGAAAATATCGTTCAATGGAATCTGCACGGAGGCATCGAATTTGTGACGTGTGTCATCCCGTATGGCGCCAATAGAGGGGGTGATCGAATCATAGTCGCGTTTTTCGTAACGCCATCCGGCTCTGAGCTTTGCGCGGCGGTCTCCGATGGGAACGCGCTGTACAACACGCAGTTTCACATTGTGGGCGTTGAAGTCGAATTCTGCGCCAACAGCGTCTTCAATTTCGAAACGGTATCCAACAATGAAATACGTGGTCAGACCATTTAAGAAATAAAAGACTTCGCCATTGATCGCATTCACGTTTGCGTCTCTGTCAGAGACGCCTACGAAATTTTTGTCTGTATAGATATACGAGCCGCGCAAATAGGCCGCTCGATCTCCCACATAAGAAGACACGAATGGTGAAACACGGTTCAAAGTAAGGAAGCCTTCTCCGTTCAGGCGCGAATGAACGAATTGATAGGAAACGCCAAAGTCCACATCGCCAAGGTCATGCGACAACTTCGCGGAACCGCGATGGGTTTGCGTGTTGAAATCCGTAATGTCGAATTGAATGTCTTGGCCGAAATCGTAACCGACCTCAAAGCTTGTATTTTCCCCAATGTCGGTCTCGTACTCAACGCCAAGATCGAAGAGCGCCGCAAAGTCGCCTTCCGCCGTTGTCGTATCCAGTTCAACGACGGATACATTCGAATCATACTCGATTCCCGTACTGAATTCGATGGAGAATGGACTTTCCTTGACCCGGTCCGCAAATCCGTTTTCGCTGACTTCCGTATAGGTATCTTGCGCGACAGCCGGCGAGAGCATTACTGCGGCACCGCCGAGACAAATAGATAAGAGTTTGGACTTCATTCTGGCCTCCAATATCCCGAAAAAGGTGCGTGGGTCGCAATTCTATTGTGCCCCACGACTTACAGTTGTGAGATGAACGCCGGGTTAACCATCACAAAAGCAGGCTAAGAGTGCGTTTGTGATGGGCCGCGTTCTATGTTTCCCGAAATCAGATGGCGGATGGTTTCCCGTTTTACGCCATAGCTTCGGGTGATCGCTTTTCCGTGGCGCGTGCTTGGCGTTCCGGCTTGATTGGGATGCGTGATCATTGATCAGTCGTCGTCGCTGTCCTCGACCTCATCCTCAATACTCTCATCGACTTCGTCATCAACCTCTTCATCGATTTCATCTTCGATGTCGTCTTCCACTTCGTCATCGATTTCGTCGTCGACCTCATCGTCAATTTCGTCATCAATTTCGTCATCGACTTCATCGTCAATTTCATCGTCGATTTCGTCTTCAACTTCGTCGTCTACTTCGTCATCGACTTCATCATCAATGTCGTCGTCGATTTCGTCATCTACATCCTCGTTGATATCGTCGTCGACGTCGTCATTCAGTTCATCGGCGTCGTCAACATCTTCTAGCTGGGCAATGACAAGACGCTCCGACGCAGACGCACCATTGAAAGCGGAGAATTCTCCGCCGAACGAGAGTTTTTCGGTATTGGCTGCGGCTGTGCCGATGCCAACTCCGGCGTTACAGGCAAGCGCAAAACTAATCGCCAAAAGCGAGCTAGAATTTTTTAACTGTGACATTGAATTTCCTCTTCTTTTAGTGCTCGGATTTTCAAGCTACCCACCCAGTTTGGACGCAATATCTAGTTGCCCGTTCGTGTTGTTTTTTGAACCTGTTTTCACGAACCGCATCGATCTTTCTACGGAGCTGCTGGCATTTGCACTGACATGCCTTGTCAGCGGTCCGCCTCTTGAGTTGCCGGTTTCAGGTCGCAGCAGGTGGTGCCGACAAGCCACAGGTTTGCGACTGGAGATTGCCGTTTGAAAATCCCTGAGGTGTTCAGCCTCACCTTCTGCGTATCTCCACAACGGCTGGGCCGGACGGTTTATTCCGAAAAAAGTCAAAAAATTCATCGAAACCGTTTGTTAACGGTTCAAAAAGGGCGCAGCTGCAATCGCTGATGCGAATTACATATCGGGCTTTGTCTTGGGACCGGACATTTTCCCTGATGTGTGCCGCCAACACTTGGCTTTGATCGTGTTTTGCTCATAACATTCGGTGGAAAGGGCCGAGGGGATAACAAGGCTCTTCAATAAATTGGGGGCATTCGCTTTGTTCAGATTTTTGACGTCTTGGCGACGTACCGCGCCAAAACCATATGCAACGTATTTTTCAGGGGCACCTGAGGATAAAACGGCCTCCTTGGACGACATGGCGCTGGCTTACCACCGGCGGTTCCCCGCCGGTAAAATGTCGACTGTTCCCACGAAAGAATTGGAAACACAGCTCGATCTGTCTTTGGCCTATTCTCCCGGTGTTGCCGCGGCATGCCGGGCGATTGCGGAGAACCCCGATCAAGTTTCCGAATTGACGTCCCGTAACAATTTGGTGGCGGTGGTGACCAACGGTACAGCGGTATTGGGGCTGGGTGACATTGGGCCCCTGGCTGCAAAACCAGTGATGGAGGGGAAAGCAGCGCTCTTCAAGAAGTTTGCAGGCGTCGACGCCGTGGGGATCGAAATTCAGGAAAAGGACCCCCACAAACTCGCGGAAATCATCAAATCTCTCGAACCGTCTTTTGGTGGGATTAATTTGGAAGACATAAAGGCGCCTGACTGTTTCGTGGTGGAGGAAATCTGCCGGCGCGAAATGAACATCCCTGTCTTCCATGACGATCAGCATGGTACGGCTGTGTGTGTGGTCGCCGCTTTGGAAAATGCGCTCATCGTTTCCGGGCGCAAGATGAAGAACGTCAAGCTGGTGTGTTCGGGGGCGGGCGCTGCGGCCCTGGCCACCCTTGATTTGTTGTTCAGAGCGGGGCTGCAACGCAAAAACGTTATTGTCTTTGATCGGAACGGTGTCATTTACAAAGGGCGCAAACAAGGAATGACGCCGCAGAAAGACGCCGTCGCCACAAAAAGCTGTGTACGGACGATGGATCAAGCTCTTAAAGGCGCAGACATTTTTCTTGGCCTGTCGAGCGCTGGCGTATTGGACCCGGAATGGATCAAGGGTATGAAAAGGCAACCGATCGTTCTGGCGTTGGCCAATCCGGATCCGGAGGTTTGGCCTGATCATGCGCGCGATGCGGTGCCCGATGTCATCTTGGGGACGGGGCGCTCAGATTTCCCGAACCAGGTAAACAATGTGCTTTGCTTTCCGTATCTCTTCCGTGGCGCGCTCGATGCCGGTGCCAAACACATTACCGGTGAGATGCTGCTTGCGGCAGCTGATGCCATCGCCGATATCGCAAGGATGCCGCCAACCGATGAAGTCAAAGAGCTTTTTCCGGGTGAGGACTTAACCTTTGGTCCGGGATCCTTGTTACCGAAACCCTTTGACAGCCGGTTGCTCGAGCATGTGCCGCCCGTTGTGGCGGCAGCGGTAAAATAGACGTCCCGTAGGCCGTAATAGTGTTAGTTTCGCCAGCACTGATGCAGCTCGGTTAGGAAGCCACGTTCTTTCTTGGTGAGGTCCGGGTGCCAACAATCGACGATCAGCACCACGCGGCGCGCATCGCCATTGTGTTCTACCTCATGGTCGAATGAATCATCGAGGACGAGGCATTGTCCTTCTTCCCACGTGCGCCACTGGGAACCGGAACGTATTCTTGCACCTGCCGATGGCTTCACGGTTACATGATATCTGTATTTAAGATTAGATGGGCCGCAATGGGGCTCTATTTTCGTGCCCGGATCGAGGATCGAAAAATACACACCCCCGCGCACGTCCGTGGGCAAAGGACATTGTTTCACGACAGACCATGTTTTGGGGCAAGCCTGAATGTTCTCATCGAACTTCTTGGCGGCGCGGATCAGTGGAAAGGTTTTCCAATCCCCGGCCGACGTTAAGGCGACTGAGGGTGATGTGATCTCACCGGGAGCAATAGTGGCATATTCATCAACGATATCACTTGCGTGCGCCGCCAGAAGCCCAGACGTTTCGTCTGGCTCGCCAAAGGGACGTGCAGGTAAGTCAGGCATATAGAATGTGTGCGGGCGCTGATCGTCTTGTTGATAGCGGTTGGCGGATGTCATCAGCATACGGAGCCAGCGGAGAGGCTCGGAAAAGAGGCAAAGCGGAACCGTGCCGGAATAAGACCGCATGGCGCGGCGCAATTCTTTGTCTGACCGGTGTTTCAGTAATACAGGGGCGGCTTTTGCAAGCCGTCCAAAATGCATCAAGGTGAAGCGGAGTTTATTGAGCATTTCAATGATCCCTTCAACTAGAGCCGTTTTGAGTTTCGACACCTGACGGAAGACCAAGCCGCCGGCTTAAACGGCGCGACATGAAAAACCATCGGCGTTGAAACACACGATGGGGCGCCCGGGTCAAAAATGAGCTGTCCGGTGGATTGAAAGGCACCTCTGCAAGATCGGGCGCAATCCGTTCAATCAGATCTTTCTGCAGATTAGAGCCACGTCGCTTCGCCCTGTCGATGCTCAATAAGCAAGCATAGATGCGCGCGCTATTTAGAATAGGAAAACGCTCAAGCGCTTCCATGTCATAGACCTGTTCCTTGGCGGCGAGCCAACCGGTTTGACGTTGTTCGAGGAATAGACGGTCGCGCCAGTCCAGATTTGCATGCGGTGTTTCGGTGGCCCATTCAAACCACTCATTGAGGCCTTCAGCCGCGGTCGAATCTTTCGGCTCTCTGGTTTTGTCAAGGAACAGGCGTGTGGCTTCCGCAGGATCTGGCATCCGGTCGGGCAGTTCGTGCCAGTTGCTGAAGCCGCTGGCCAGCGCAAATCCATGGCCGCCAAAGGTTGTTCCCTGCATGTGAGCGCGGACGCCTGCGAGAAATGGATTTGCATCGCCCCGGGAGACATGGCCCGCCGTATGCTCTGTGAACATACTGTTTCGGTTAAGGTTCGTGGGCTGATCCGGTGAGGCTATGTGTTCGAAGCCGGCCATTTCTGCCAGTACAGGAGACAGAATGCGGTCCGCCACGGACATGCGTGGTGTTAGGCGTGTATACGGATGAATATCGATCTTGGCCTTCTGCGCGATCGCCAGCATTAGGCGAGAATCGTATCCGGCTGTGAGACCGAGCCACAATGGTCCATCCGTTATCTCTCTGATGCCGGCCATCGCATTGCGAAACATGGTGTTCAATGAACTCAACGCAGCGTCATAATCGGTGACCGGCTCGATCGAGGGCAGGAACGACCTGGCGGTGATATGTCCGTCGCGCAAATCGAGTTTTTGGCTGGGAAGCAGGCGGCGGATTTGGGCAAAACGGGTCCGCGGTGGCGGAAACCAGGAAACTCCCCTCTCGTGGAGGAGCTTGCGGTGATCGCCGATTTCAGCCTCGTCGCCCAGCGCATGTTTTGCCAGCAAGGTAGGACTGCTTGAGATCCAAAGTCGGCCTTCACTGTCCTTGGTGTGAAGGCATCCAAGTAGAGCGCATGCATCCGTCAGAACACTTGTTTCGCCGATGAGCAGCCATCTGCCGGACCAGCTGAAAGTGAGATCGGCGATGTCAGCCGTGCGCGCGGCTGTAAGTGCATCGGCTGGCGCTGGTCTCGTTGCATCAGTCTCAACCGCATGTCCCAGCAGCAGCCAGGATGCCCCGTCCGCATCGCGGGCATTCGTGACTTTCAAGTCTTTGTCGTGGCAGAAGTACGAATTGCCGAATGGGGCGCATTTCCAAAATGGCCCGAGATCCAGGGCGGTAGGGGCAATCAGAAACTGGCGGCGATGCGCGCGTGCAGTATCCTCATTTATCTCCAAAACAGGATGCCCCTTCAGTGCTTCCAGACTTAGAGCACCATCCACCAAGTGCCGGTGCCATAGCGGCCATGATCTGACGCGCCCGCGCCTTGCCGGTTCAAACCTTTATATCTGTTAATCTGTTAAAATAGGGTGTGACTAAGGTTGCGCATGTGGCCCGGCAGTCTGTTCGCTGTGATCGTCCGCGCGCATTGGCCGCGGCAGTTTTTCGCAACAATTGGTCGCGAAAACACGCATGGTAACCATCAAGCTCGGTTCCCACCTTATATGTGCTTGCGGGTGCATCATCCGCTAAACCGGGGCTTGAAAGCCCCGACATATCTTGGGGACTAACCAATGCCATTTTCAAAAACAAATACTGTAAGAAAGTTTCTGATCTTTTCTTTTTTGGGCGCCACCAGCATAGCTGTAATTTCAGGCGCTCAGGCGGAGACCATCGACAGAGAAACGCTCATGGAGCAAGCACCGGTCACTTGTGTGCCGGCGGCAGCAGCTCACTACAAAGTCGATGAGGGGGACGTTACCCTGAAGGAGAGGGGTAAAGTCAAGTACAAGTCCAGTCTGCGCGGTGTCGCCGTGCCTATAACAGTGAAATTGAATGGGCGCGCTCAAGACCGGACCTGTCTTGCCATGACCAACGGCAAGTTTAAGTTCTTCGCCAAGTAGAACTAGCGCAGATACTGGCCCACTGCCTTGGCGGCCTTAGCCGGAGATAGGCCTAAGAGGCGCAAGACAGAGTCACAGGTCTGCCGGTTGATTGATCTGCTTTTCCCGCCATCGAGCTGTGTCTCGATGGCGAGGGCGATGACCGTGACAATCTGGTGAATACCAAGGCGGTTGGGCCTCTCGTCCAATTGTTTTTGCGCGACGGCCCGATCGATATCCGCACGTAGATGGGTGGCAACGTCTTGCCGGACCTCCCTTAGATAGCGCGTGGCGTCGACGATCATGGCCCCCCATTCGGGAAAGGCGACCGACCTTTCGATAAACTCGTTCGTTGAAATTACGATCCGGCCGATGCCGTCATCCACGTCGGAGACCATTAGGGCAATATCGGCGGCGATTTCCTGTGCAACGGATAATGCCGCGAGTTTGATGATCTCTTCCCTATCGTCGAAGTGATTGTAGAAAGTGCCATTGGATAATCCGGCGGTGCTGGTGATCTCCTTTATGGATGCGCCCTGCAGACCGTGAGTGGCAATCACCGCAATCGCACCATCTATCAAGGTTGATCTGGTGCGCTCCCGTTTGCTCAAGCGGTTGGATTTGTCTTGGAAATAGTGGCGCATGGTCGTTTCTTGAGTTCCGAAAATCTCACTTACAGGAAGTCATCTTCAACCGATAAAAAAAGAAATTCAAGAAAATACTTGCATCCTCCAAAATTGAGAGTATTCTCATTTTTTGAGGATGCGTTATGAAAACACAGGTGCTCATCATTGGCGCAGGGCCGGTTGGCCTAACAGCCGCTCTTTTGCTTGCCAATCAAGGGGTCACGTCGATCGTCATCGACCGGCGTATGGAGCGGATGACCGCCCCAAAGGCGCATGCGGTAAACCCGCGCACCATAGAGATTTGCGACCAGGCCGGCATTCCCGGAAACGACATCCGTGCCCTGGGAACTCCCTTGGCAAAAGCCGGATCTGTGCGATTTGTTTCCAACCTGGCCGGTGTCGAGTTCGGCGAGCTGCCGTATGAACGCCAAACGGAAGATGCACTTGCCATCACACCGTTCCCGCTTATCAACACGTCACAGCCCAGGTTCGAATTCTTGGTGGCAAGCGCGCTTCAAGACAAAGAAGGTGTGAGCCTTCTGCGGGGCGCTGAATGCCGCGAGGTTTTTCAAAATGAAGATGGTGTCGTTGCGCATGTCTTTTTGCGTGGCGCGCGAGAGCCCGTTGAAATCAATGCGGACTACGTAATCGCGGCCGACGGCGCCGGCTCGCGGACTCGTGACGCTCTTGGGATTTCCATGGAAGGGCCGGATGCCCTCCAGCACTATGTGATGATTCACTGCGAAGGGGATCTTGGCCGTTTCATCGATCACCGGCCGGGTGTTCTCTTCTTCGTTTTCGATCCAGCTGCCAGTGGCGCCTTTATCATCTATGACGATACCAAGTCCTGGGTCTTTATGAGGGCCTATGACCCATCCGTCGAAAGCGCAGAAGCGTTTGATGAGGCACGCTGCCGACGGGAAGTTCTGAATGCCATTGGCGATGAAGATATGACGTTTTCTGTGCGGAATGTCAGCCAATGGACGATGACGGCACAAATCGCCGAAGCTTATCGTGGTGATCGCGTCTTTCTTGCCGGTGATGCGGCTCACCGTTTTCCCCCCACGGGTGGACTTGGCCTCAATACGGGTATTGGTGATGTCCATAATCTGTGTTGGAAGCTTGCCCAAGTCCTCCAGGGGCGAGCGCGCGAAAGTCTCTTAGATACCTACGAGGTGGAGCGGCGGCCTGTTGCGGTCAACAACAGCAGTCAAAGCTTGGCCAATGCCGCGAAAGTGTTCGACATGTTTGCCGCGCTTTATGGTGATGATCCGGAAGCAACGGCTGCACATTTCGCAAAAATAGTGCGGACGAGAGGTGAAAGCGATGCGCTCGCGCGCGCTGTCGAGGCTCAGCGTCCTCACTTCGACAGCATTCAATTGCAACTCGGATACCGCTACCACTCGGTTGCTTTCATCGGGTCCACGCCGGTCGAAGAAGATGCGGACGCCGATATCAGTAAGTACTCTCCCTCTTATGAGATAGGCGCATTGCTGCCTCACGAATGGCTCGGCGAGGCCGATGAAAAAGTTTCAATTCTGTCGAAACTCGCGGTCGATCGCTTCACTCTTATCTGCGGTTCTGCAGTGGCCCTCGAAGAGGACGACATATCCCGGTCACCGGTAAGCGTTTTCGCACGGACAAATCATTGGTCTGGCAATGCCGGTCTCGCAGATGGCGATGCTTTATTGATCCGGCCTGACGGGCATATTGCGGCGAGATACGAAAACTCAGCCGACGGATTGGCCGTACGCGTCAAAAAAGACATCGACACCATATTGGCAGGAGAGGGATAGATGGATCTTGGCATTAGTGGCCGCAGCGCCGTCGTTTGTGCGTCGTCACGTGGGCTTGGAAAGGCATGTGCCCTGTCCCTTGCCCTAGAAGGCGTGAATGTCGTCATCAATGGCCGCACTGAAGAAACACTTCACGAGACGGCTGAAGAGTTGCGTCGGTCGTCGGAGGTAAGTGTAACGGCTGTCGTGGCGGATATCGACACATCAGAAGGACGGGAGAAACTCCTGGCGGCGTGTCCTGCGCCGGACATTCTTGTGAACAATAATGGAGGGCCACCTCCTGGTGCATTCCAGCAATGGGGGGAGGCTGAATGGGACGAGGCGCTTCAATCGAACTTGCTGGCGCCGGTTTTCATGATCAAGGCAGTCCTTGGCGGCATGCAAGAACGAAAATTCGGCCGTGTCGTGAACATAACTTCGGCAATGGTCAAAACACCCCGGTCACCTATGGGGCTGTCAACCACAGCACGGTCCGGGCTGACCGCCCTGTGTAAAGGTCTTTCGCAAGACGTGGCGAAAGACAATGTAACGATTAATAATCTGCTCCCGGAACGTTTTGATACGGATCGGCAGAAGCAGATGGCTGAGCTTGCTGTGGCATTCAAGAAAATCACGATGGAAGAGGCTCGGGCCGAAATCGCCGAAACCATTGCGGCGAAACGAATGGGGGAGCCGAAAGAATTTGGCGATGCCTGTGCATTCCTGTGCAGCGCGCAGGCAGGTTTCATTTCCGGCCAGAACCTACAATTGGATGGCGGTAGCTATCCAGGACTCATCTAAGAAGAGGAACGTTCAGATGGACACAGTCTTTGCCGCAAAGATCATTCTAACCCTGGTCGCGTTTGCCATGGGCGTTGGCCCCATGCGTGCCGACTTCAACTCAACGCACGCAACCAATCCCTTGTGGCCGCCTCACGCCCGTTTTCACGTGGTGTGGCAGGTGCTGACCCAAGCAGGCGTCTCGCTTTTTGTGATTGTTTTGCTCTGGGGTTTCGGCAGTCCCCTGCATATTTGGATGGCGGTGGCGCTGAACTACAATTGGATGATTACTTTTGTTATGACCGTCAGCAGCATGAAGATGTATGACGGCGCTTTGAAGGACGTCAACGGCATTAAGCCGTTCAAGTTCAACATTGGCGGCAAGATACGCGAGGTGGACACCAACGTCTTTGGCGCCACCATCTTGGCAATTTTGAATACCGTGGCCGTGATTCTGCTACTGTCCTAGGAAGGCGCTCTTCTGTTGGCGCAGTATTTCCTCGGCAAACTGCATAAAAGCCCGAACACGCGCTGTGCGGCGCAGGTCCGAATGGGTCAGAATCCAGACGTCGCGTGACGGTGTTGGTTTTCTTTCTGTTGCTCGGATCAAGCCTTCTTCCCTGTCCCCCACAAAACAGGGCAACAGAGCGATACCAAGGCCGGACTTGGCAGCCGCAATTTGAAGCCGAAGATCGCCGAAGGTACCCCAAGCAGGAACCCGTGCAAACTCGGTTTCCTGCGCCCAAGACGGGTACAGACCATCTGCATCGTCCCAGCCGATCCAGCGTCCGTCATCAGGCTGGTTGACCAGGTCGCGTGTCGCTAAATACTTCGGGCTGGCATAGACAGACAGATTGTATCGAAACAGCCGCTTACCCACGAGCGTTTGGGGCGGGTTGTTGTCCATGCGGATGGCCACATCGGCTTCACGGCGGGCCACATCCAACAAATCGTGGGTCACTTTGATTTCTAAGTCCAGGCCAGGATAGCGTTCGGTAAACTCCACCAGGCGTGGTGCGAATGCGTGAACCGCGATCGGCTCGGACATGGTGGCGCTGATCTTTCCGGTCAGCACGTTGTCGCGTCCGGCGATTTGCCGCTCTACATCCCCAAGTTCGGAGGCAAACGACCGGGCGACAGCGACCAGTTCCTCTCCGGCCTCGGTGAGAGCGTAGCCCTCCGGGCGGCGGTCGAAAAGCCGTACGCCGGTATTATCTTCCAGCCGTTCTATCCGGCGGCTGACGGTTGAGTGATGAACCCCCAATACCTTGGCGGCACTTCGAACGGTTCTTGCGCCCGCTACCTCGGCAAAAGTCTTCAGATCTTCCCAATCCAGTCCGCGCACGCTGCTCATCACGATCTCCCATTTGCTTCCCGTTGCATGATTACATGGTGGCGCAATTTCGCAACATCAAGTCGCATTTCATGGGGGCGAAATGAGCAAATTTGCGACACATATATGGCGCGTTAGGGATGGGATTACGTGCGGACAGCAGAAAACTGGCGGAAAAGTGCGGAAAACCGGTCCTTAGCCTGGTTTGAACTGTAGAGAGGGAAGGTTCGTGACAGCCCCAGTGATCACGGCGATGGTCGCCGCAATTATCATTATCTTGCAGCAAATTCTGATGCTTACCGTGGGCTTGCACCGGGGCCGCGCGGGCATCGGTGTCGGGTTTGGAGAAGATCAGAATTTGGAGCGGAAGATTCGCCGCCATGGCAATTTGGCGGAGAACGCAGCTTTATTTATCGCTACTTTGGCACTTGCCGAAATTCTTGGCACACCGGGAATAATTGTCATGGTTTTCGGTGCCGTATTTGTTTCTGCACGGATTTTTCACGCACTTGGCATGGGGTCTTTATCGGGCTCTCATTTGGCCGATGGTGGCGCCGTCTTTCGAATGATGCGCGCCTTGGGCGCCTTGGGGACTGTGCTGGCAGGGGTCGCTCTAGGGGGATACCTTATCTATTTTCTTTCAGCATCGACGGGCATACCAATCTAGAATATTACCAACGGTTGATGTGCATGACATCTTGAACCGGGCGCCGCTTCACCTTGGTGAAACCGCGCTCGGGATACCCGGCGGCAATGGATACGCAGAGAAACACGTCATCTGGAATGTTCATCAGTTTACGAATTAGGTCTTCGGCCATGAAATGGAACGTGGTGAAGGCGGTGCCTATTCCCATCGACCTTGCGGCAACAATCAGGTTTTGAGCGGCCGGATAGACCGAGGCATACATAAACACTTCCTGCGGATCCTGCGGTGGATACGATTTCCGGCCGCATCCGAATATCCAAGCCGGCACTTTGGCAAAGTTTTCCGCCAGATGCTGAGCCCCGTCATACATTCGTGTTTGTGACGGATCGAGGCCTTGCGGACGATTGGCAAAAACCGGTGCCATGCCTTTCGCCACCGCCTCTCCAACTTCTTTCTTTAAATCAGGATCGGTCATGATGGCGAATTCCCAGCCTTGGCTGTTGCCCGCGCTGGAAGCTCTCGTGGCAGCGTAGATCAGACGTTCCAGTGTTTTCCGGGGCAGCGGGTCTTCCTTCAGATACCGCATGGCAATGCAGCTTTCCATCGCTTCAACAACGTCCATTTATCTCTCCGCATTTAGATTATCCGCCGTCAGATTAGGGCAAAATAGTTGTGTGAGTCAGTTCACAGAAAAAACACGCTTTAATTGCTGAGTTATCCAAAATATAAACCATAGATTTATCAAATTGGCGCAATATTGTCGCGGTTAAGAAGATTACTCTCGAAAACGGGGGAGGGGATGGCCCATATCGCTGCCGCGCAGGACGCGTTCTTGGTAGAGCAAAAGAAGTGTCGCTTGCCCCGTGCGGTTTACGACTCGATCATAGGAAGCGCCATCTTCTGCTCGTGCGCCGCGCTGTTGGTCTCGGTCGACTTCTTCGAGAAGCTATACGGATATACAAGGTCAAACGAACACCTGGAACTGGATGAATGGATTGCCTCGGTACCTGCCCTGGCGGCGGTCGCGGTATGGTTTGCCTTCCGGCGGTGGCAAGAAGCTCATGTATTGAATGCCCGCCTGATTGAGGCATCTCTCGAAGTAGAGAAAGTGCACCGCGAGATGCACGTCATTCAAGAAAGACGATTTGAGCTCGAGCAATTCGAAACACTGGGGCGTCTTGCGGCCGGGTTTTCTCACGAACTGAACAACACGTTTCAGCCGGCAGTCATGCTCACGCAGTTGGTGTTGAGAAAAGAGCCGTTGAGCGACGATGGAAGGGCGAATCTTGAAACAGTGTTGGAGGCTTGCCGGTGCAGCCAAGACATTGTCGAAAAGACAATGATGGTTGTTAAAGCCAATCGCTCTGTTCGCAAAGATATTCCTTTGGCGCCGGCGCTGCGGCGGGCTGTCGAGCTGGCATCGGGCTCAATACCATCGTCGACCACCATCAGTGCAGAGATCGAAGATTTTTCCCCGCTTGCTTCTGTCAATGAGACCGAGTTGCTCCAGATTGTTTCAAACTTGCTGATGAACAGTGCGAATGCTTTGCCGTCTGGCGGCCGTATCGTTGTCAAGTTGTCACTACAGGCTGCAGCAGATCGATCGGAAAAACCTGTCGGTGATCTTCAACTCGATTGCTTCAGAATCTCCGTAACCGATAACGGTTGCGGCATGAGTGAAGAAACACAGAAACACATTTTTGATCCGTTCTTTACAGCCGGCCCACCGCCGAGAGGAACCGGTCTCGGACTATCGATCGTACACAGAATAGTCAGCGACTGGAATGGACGCATTTCTGTCGCCTCAGAGGTTGGAAAAGGCACGCGTGTGGATATTTTTCTGCCGGCGCATGACACTACATTAGGAGTACAAAATGGCTGATATCTTGGTCGTCGATGACATGCCTCTCGTCAGGCGGGCACTAGCTGCTCTGTTATTGGACAGCGGGCATATGGTGACGGAAGCGGATAATGGAAAGTGTGCCATGCAGGAATTGGACATGCATGACTTCGACTTGGTGATCACTGATGTTTATATGCCTGAACGGGACGGTCTTGAGGTCATTCGGTATCTTCGAGAGTCTGATCGGGAAACAAAAATTATCGCCATTTCCGGGGGTGGCGCACGGCAAGATGCTCAGTCTGCGTTGACACTTACCCGCTATGTCGGGGCTGACCTCGGCCTCCAAAAACCCATTGAAAATGAGGTGCTTCTTGAAGCTGTTGAGGCGTTAACGAACACTGCAAGACAGTAAGAAAATCTGTGGATGTCAAAAATTGCGCCAAGGCGGTCCAGGCGGATCGATTGAAACGATGTGGGCAACGAAATTGAAAGCACCTGTCGGGACAATTGACGCATACTAAGCTTTTGATGGCTCAGCGACGTAATGGGGTCGGTATATGCGCTGCGAACAAATTTCGCCGAACAAATTGGCAGAAAATTCGGCTTTTGATGGTCACGAAGAAGTCTACAAATTTGACGACGAGCATACCGGCCTAAAGGCAATCATCGCCCTACACGATACGTCACGCGGCCCGGCCGCAGGCGGTTGCCGTTATTGGCGCTACACGACCGAAGCCGATGCTTTATCCGATGTTCTGAGATTGTCAAAAGCCATGAGCTTTAAGAACGCCATGGCCGGACTTCCGCTTGGTGGCGGTAAGGCAGTGATTTGGACGGACCGCGAAGCGATTGACCGCGAAGCCTTTTTTGAGGCATTCGGCCGCGCTGTCGCAACTTTGAATGGCCGCTACATCACCGCGGAAGACGTGGGCACGCAAGTCAGTGACATGGTGGCTGTTGCGAAAGAGACGAAATTCGTCTGTGGCTTACCGCCGAAAGATGGCATGCCGGGGGGTGATCCATCGCCCACAACTGCATACGGTGTTTTCTTGGGGATTGGGGCTGCCGTTAAGTTTCGCCTGGCACGTCCTTCGTTAGAGGGGGCACAGGTTGCCGTTCAAGGATTAGGGAGTGTTGGCTTTCACCTTTGCGAACTGCTGTCCGAAGCCGGCGCGCAACTATCCGTATGCGATATAAACAATGAGCGGACAGAACAAGCGGCGGATGAGTTTTCGGCTCTAATCGTGTCTCCCGATCGTGCTTTGGAAATAGAATGCGATGTTCTCGCTCCATGCGCTATGGGGGGCGTTCTCGACAAGAAATCAATCCCAATGATCAAATCCAAAATCGTGGCGGGCGCTGCCAATAATCAATTGGCCTCCGATCAGGACGGTGAGCTGCTACGGCTGCGCGGCATTCTGTATGCGCCTGATTATGTGATCAATGCGGGCGGCATCATTCAAGTGGCAGCCGAATACTTCGGCTGGGAAAAGGACGACGTTTCCGACCGGGTCGCGGCCATCCCAATGTCCTTGCAGCAGATTTTTGATGAAAGCGATTGGCGCCACAAAGCGACGAATATTGTTGCGGACGAGCTTGCCAAAACAAAACTTTCAGGGATCGCGCCGCTGCGGGCCGTTTCTTAGGAAACCCAGTGTTCTTGCATGAACTCATTGCGTTCGTGCAGTTTTGGGGCTGAAGCTCCCATACAATATGTTCGGTCAGTGCGTTCGATGCATGTCCCGTCTTTGAATTGGGCTCTACGCCAGCAATAATGCGCGTCGCTCAAATCAAGAACGCGAAGGGGCAGGTGCATGCTTTCCGAGGAAGAGTTACAAGAACTTCATGACCGTCAAGCAATCCAAAACACATTGGTCACTTACTGCCGGGGAATCGACCGGTGTGATATCGATGTTTTGAAGTCTGTCTACTGGCCAGAAGCAACCGACGACCACGGATCATTCAATGGCAATGCACATGAATTCTGTGAGTACGTCATTCCCGCGTTGAAGGAAATGCGTCAGACGATGCATCTGATCAGCAATGTCCACATTGAACTTGAAGGAAATCGTGCGAAGGCGGAAACCTACTGCGTTGCGTACCATCATCTGGAAGGAGAAGAGGGGCCCGTCGATATGGTTGTTGGGGGACGATACCTTGATCTTTTTGAAAAGCGCTTCTTCAAATGGAAGATCCTAAAGCGGGTCTATGTCATGGATTGGAACCAGAACACGCCCGCTACTGCCGAATGGGAAGCGGGGCTTTTCGGACAGCTCAAAACCAGGGGTAAGCGCTTTCCCGACGACCCCTGGTATCAGTTTGGCTGAGATTTCATCAGGGGGCGGGAAAGAGCTTAACCTCCACCGTTTCATGTGCCGTGATGGTAAACTCCTTAGGCGGAATGTCGCCGGCCGCCCGCCAGCCATTCACCCGGTATCTGCCCGGAAGTAGTTTCAAGGCGTTGCCTGGCCGGACAAAGCCATTTTTGAGTTCCTGCCCATCCAACGCCTCAACAAAGGCGCGGTCCGGGTCCGTCTTATAACTGTCCGATGGCGCGTAGGTAATGATGACTTGTCCCAGTGGCTTGGGTGTGAAGACCACATCTGCGGTTTCGTTGTTGGCAAGGGAAACACGCTGAGTGTCAAAATAGCCTGCATTCTTATAGGCAATCAGGTCATATGTGCCCGGTGATACCGGAATCACAGTATTGGGACGGGCGTAAATGTCGGTTCCCTTTCGGCTGACAGGTCGAATGGATGCACGATCCGCCGGGCGCAAATATGAGTCGTCGGAGGGCGCATAGGACACTTGCAGAAACGCCGCCTCAAGAGGGATGCGAATGGTTTCTCCTTCCTCCATGACGTCAATTTCCATTGGCGTGAGGGGGAGTTTGTCGTCCGGTGACTGCACTTCGTACCGTCCGGGCCGAGCCCACCCTCCATTTTGTCCGTGCACATTATAAACGACCTCTCCTCCACGCATCAGCGTGGAGTTGCGCCGGACAATCTCGCCGTTGGGTAAGACGTAAACAATAAAAAAGTTGATTGTCTTGTTCAGTTCGAAAACTATTTCGGTCTGCTTTCCGGCTTCGAGGGCTTCCGTCTTTTTAAGGTTGTTGTCCTTGTTCGGTTGTGCACGGAATTCATAAAGTCCAGGCCGCGCAAGCACTTCGTCAAAGGCTCGGAACCGAAACACCTCATTGCCGTCTTGATAGGCCGAAACCAGTGAGCCTGGATGTTCTTTTCCTTCTTCCAGAAAAAGGGCGCTTACCATGGCAGGGCGTGTAACAGTCACCTCGACGGTGGTTTCACCCGCACCCTCTACCGTGAAACTTTTTTGGACGGGCTCAAAAAGGGAGCCGTCTGCCAATACGGGGCCGACCTCGATTGTATAGTCGCCGGGTCCTTCGAGAATGTTGCGATGATGGCTCTTTACTTCGCCTAGTTCTGTGCCGTCCTGTAACAATCGGCCAGCAACCACATAAGCGCGCCCCTGTTCATCCGTGGCAACAATGCGCAATGCGTATCCTTGCGCTCCATCCACGTCACTAGATTTGGGCTCCGGTTTGGACGCGGTGATGGCGTTACCCGCGTTCTGAAGCGCATCGGCAAAACGGTCTTCAGAGTCCGCATCGAAATATTGGCCACCGGAAATTTCGGCGATGCAGGCCATAGCCTGCCGTTCAAAATCTTGCAGGCCGACGCCAACCACGTGAACGCGAATATCCACGTTGGAGTTTTTCCAGTCACGCATCAGGTCGCACGGATCTTTGTCGCATGTTTCGATGCCATCGCTCACCAGAAGGATATCTCCCGTACCGTCGCCAAAATCCTGCAGGGCTTGCCGCAGACTGTGCGTGATTGGCGTCTTGCCCGTGGGGCGAATGCTTTCCATTGCCTGCGTGATTTGACCTTTTGCGGAAGCCGGGTCCGAGAATGGCACCATGAGTTCAGTGTCCCGGCAATCGGCTTTCTCACGATGGCCATAAGCCCGGAAAGCAATCTCACGGCCCGCAAAATCACGGTCAAGAAAGGCGGAAAGTGCTTTTCGCCCGGCTTCATACTTCCGGGAGTCGTCATCCAGCGCGCCCCACATGGAGTTGGAACTGTCGTAAATCACATAGAACTTGCTGGGGTGATCCGCCGCTTGAAGACCCATTGCGGATATTAGGATGAGTGCAAACGCTATCCAGAAACTGCTTTTCATCGACATCTCCCCCGAAAGAATGGCGACTCGCACCATATCAGGTCAGCAGAAGGATTGCGGCCAAACCCGGGTTTTCGTGACGTTCGCCACATAATTGGCCGCCAAGCTTGCGCTAAAACTGGCTTTGCTTCAGGTTTTGGCGATATCGGATCGCTTTTTGTCAAACGGGGAGGATTGAATGGCGTATCAACGGATTTTGGCGACAGGGGTGATGCTGGGCGTACTGGCAGCCTGTACCGAGGAAGCAGCGCAAAATGATGGCACGACGGCGCCAACGGAGGTTGATGTGGTTGAACAGATCGCGAAAGTTGTTGATGAAAGCAAAGACAGCGCGGCGGTCGATATCGAAAAGCTCCATATCGTAGAGAAGTACTGCATTGAGTATGAGCACACTGGTGCGATGCAGACCGGCACGTCCAAGGAATGCTTGCGCAATTGGGGGCTAGAACAGGCGCGCTGGGAAAACACCACAATGAAAGTGGCCGGGTTTAGCCAGTCTCAGAATCAACGGTCCATCACCAAAGGCAAATCTATTGTGAACTTCGACCCGCAAACCTTGCAAGGGACGAAAATGGACAACCCTTACTACGACGCGATGGCCGGTGCGGCTCAGGAAAAAGGGCCCAAAGAATTTGCCGATCAAATGATTTCAGCGATGGGGTTTTCGGCGACAGATCAGACTAAAGAAATTGCCGAAGAAAACTGCAAGGTTTATTCAGGCCAAATGGGCTCTATGTGCATGACGGAAGACGGCCTCACCTTAGAAACCAACATCGCCGGTATGGTCAAAACAGCGACGAAAGTCGATCGGTCGAGTGGCGGCGCCGACGCTGATTACGTGATTCCGGAAGGAGTCACATTCACCGAGGTGCCGGATCTCGGCAAACTGCTGCAAGGCCAAATGCCACAGCAATAGCCTTTTCGCTTAAGCGGCGAAAATTTCAGCTGTGCTGCTCGGGCGCATTGTGTGCGCCCGGCAACATGGTGTACCCTCCTGTTATAACAAAATGGCTTGAGCCAATCAGCGCTGATTGGGTCGGGGAGGGCACAAATGAAGCGTTCGAAAAACTTTGCGCCGAAGGCGTGGGTCATCAGCGGTCTGTTGGCAGCCGCCATTGGTCTTACAGGGCCGACCGTTGCCCAAGATGAAAAATCGGAGCCGTACTCTCCCTATGCGGAACGCGATTTTGCGACTCAGGTCTTTTTCGGTGACACTCATCTGCATACGTCCTTTTCAGCCGATGCGGGCGCGTTTGGAAATCGGTTAGATATCTCGGAAGCTTACAAATTTGCCCGTGGCGAGCAGGTCACTGCCACGTCCGGGCAAGCCGTTCAGCTTTCCCGTCCGCTTGATTTCCTCGTGGTGGCCGATCATTCCGATGGCATGGGTTTCATTCCCGACCTCATTGCGGGTACACCGAACATTCTTGCCGTCCCGGAAGGGAAGGATTGGCACGAACGGATCAACCAGGGCCGCCAAAGTGCGGTTGGGGTCGCGCGCGAAATCATCGGCTTGTTTTCCCAAGGGAAGATTCCAAAAGGTCTTATGTATACGCCGGATACGCCCGCCTATAAGGCGGCGTGGCAAAAGACCATCGATCTTGCGGATGCCTATAACGATCCCGGGAAGTTCACGGCCTTTATCGGTTTCGAATGGACGTCACTAATCCTCGGCAACAATTTGCACCGTGTGGTGATGTATCGCGATGGAGCGGACATTGCGGGCAAGATGGTTCCGTACACGACGGTCAGACCTTATGGCAGTCCGAACCCGCGCGATCTTTGGAAGTGGCTTGCGAATTACGAGGCGACGACAGGCGGTCAAATCATGGCGTTTGCGCACAACGGAAACTTGTCGAACGGCATCATGTTTCCGGTGGATGCCCAATATGATGGAGTGAAAATCGACAGAGCCTATGTGGATGCACGAGCAGCTTGGGAGCCGCTCTATGAGGTGACGCAGATCAAAGGGGATGGTGAAGCGCATCCCTTCCTGTCGCCGGATGATGCTTTCGCGGATTTTGAGAATTGGGATGTGGCCAATCTAGATCTGTCGCAGGCCAAGACCCAGGACATGCTGAAATATGAATATGCGCGTGAGGCCCTGAAACAAGGCTTGGCGCTCGAAGCCAAAATGGGCACCAATCCCTATAAGTTCGGGTTGATTGGATCAACGGATAGCCACACATCACTGGCCACCCCTCAGGAAGACAATTTCTTCGGTAAGCATACGGGGGTTGAGCCGTCGCCGAAACGTATGGTGGGGCCGCTCAATCTCGGTTCCGACCGCAGTTTGCAAAAGTGGAGTTATGTCGCCTCCGGCCTCGCCGCCGTTTGGGCAAAGGAAAACACACGTGAAGCCATTTTTGATGCGATGGAGCGCAAAGAAGTCTATGCGACAACGGGCAGCCGGTTGCGCGTGCGGTTTTTCGGGGGCTGGTCGTTTCAGTCCGAAGATCTGAACAATCGGCAGCTTGCGAAAACCGGCTATGCCAAAGGCGTTCCGATGGGAGGAGATCTAAAAAGCAAACCGGCAGAGGCATTGACGCCGTCTTTCCTGGTCTTCGCGCTGCGCGATGCCATGGGCGCCAATATAGACCGCATACAGATCGTCAAGGGATGGCTTGACCAAAACGGTGTTCCGCAAGAAAAGGTCTTTGATATTGCCTGGTCCGGCAATCGGCAGATTGGTGCGGATGGCGTATTGCCCTCCGTCGGGTCGACGGTGGATGTGGCCAATGCGTCGTGGTCCAACACGATCGGCGCTGCGGAATTGGGGACTGTCTGGGCAGATCCGGAATTTGATGCAAGCCAGCGGGCGTTTTACTATGCACGTGTTATTGAGATTCCAACGCCGCGCTGGTCTACATATGATGCAAAACAATTTGGTGTCGCGATCCCCGAAGGAGCGCCTGTCTCGGTACAGGATCGCGCTTACACGTCGCCGATTTGGTACACACCGACGGAATAGCCGCAGGGGCCTTCCGGTATGACCCAGGTGGCTTCTAGAGTAGGCGATTGGCTTCGCCAAGAACCGCTGGCGCAGTTCCTGACCGCCGGTCTCGTTCTATTCCTCTTATACGCGCTGGTGGCGCCGAAAGAGTTGACGGACACAGATACGATTTCGATCAGTGCTGCCCAACAGCAGAACATCGCCGCGTTGTTTGAACGCACCTGGGGGAGGCCACCAACGCCACAAGAGCGGGAGGGGCTGGTTGCCGCCCGCGTCCGCGAAGAGATCCTGTCGCGGGAAGCTGTCGCCATGGGCTTGAGCGATGGGGACGCGGTAGTGCGGGCGCGTCTTGCCCAGAAGCTTGAATTTTTGTCCGACGACCTTGCAGCAACTCTTGTTCCGACCGACCAGGAGCTCGAAGCATTTCTTGCGGCTCATGAGCAAAAATATGTGGTGGGCGGGCGGACCAGTTTTCAGCATATCTTTTTGAAACCATTGGACGATGGGTCGCTGGACACGCAACGTGCCGCCGAAATATTGCAATCCGCCAAGACGGGGGCGGACCTTCAAAGCTTTGGAGACCCAACCCTTCTGCCACCAGAGATGACGCTTGCCTCAAGGAACGAAATTACTGCCACATTTGGGGAAGATTTCTTGGCGGCATTGAACAATGTGCCCGTGAACGAGTGGTACAGCTATTTACGGTCGCCTTTCGGGTACCATCTTGTTTTCGTCGAAGAGCGGAACTCTCCCCGGGAACCTTCATTGGAGGAAGTTCGCGATGTTCTCGTGCGTGATTGGCGCGACGCGCAGCGATTGAAACTGCGCGACGCGTTCTACGAAGATGTGCGCGGACGATACCAAGTAGAAATCGAACAGCCTTCAAACAAGGACGAGAAGTGAGCTTCCTGCGCGCCTTCTTTTTGTTCGCTGTGTGTGTGGCCTCGGCTGTGCCAGCTGCCGCTCATGAAGTGCGCCCCACTTATTTGCAGTTGGAGCAAGTTTCGCCGGATGAGTTTGCGGTTCTCTGGAAAATTCCGGCACGAGGCGATGCCGTTCTGAGGTTAGACCTTGAGCTTCCGGAAGGCTGCGTACCAGTTACGCCTCAGCAATTCGTACGCGACAGCGCGGCATTGGTAAAGCGCTGGAAGATAAAGTGCACGGACGGTCTTGCCGGTGAGTCCATTCACATCCCTGGGCTTGAAACCACGGCCGTCGAGATGATTGCACGCATCGACTGGCTCGACAGGCCCTCGCAGAATGTTCGCTTAACCGGCGGCACCAATCATTTCGACGTGGCGGAGCGCACGAGCGTTTGGGATGCCGCGGAAAGCTATCTGCCTTTCGGTATCTCTCACATTTGGGAGGGCATCGACCATTTGCTGTTTCTTGTGGCGCTGGTGTTCCTGATTGGATCGGTACGGCAACTGTTGCTCGCGGTCACCAGCTTTACCATTGCCCACAGTCTGACCTTGGGCCTTGCGGTTCTTGGTGTGGTGGGGGTGCCGAGCGGATTGGTAGAGACGCTCATCGCGCTCAGCATCGTGTTTGTCGCTGCGGAAGCGATGCGCGGTGAGGGCGCCCCCAAAACGCTCGCGCGCCGGTACCCTTGGGTGGTGGCTTTCGCCTTCGGGCTATTTCACGGGTTAGGATTTGCGGGCGCGCTGAGCGAAGCGGGACTGCCTGAAGATGCGATCCTGTCCGCCTTATTGTTTTTCAATATCGGTGTTGAGATCGGTCAGGTCATTTTCGTCGCCGCGTTGCTTGCTGCGTTCTGGTCCGTTCGTGTGGCGGGTGAGCACGCGCAACAGGCGATGCGGCGCGCAGCCCTTTACGTGGCCGGTATTGCGGGCGCTTTTTGGACCTTTGAAAGGGCCGCGTCTTTGTTCGGTGTGATCGCTGCTTAGCAGCCTGTGAGAACGGCTCGGCTTTATCCCGACTGGCTTTGGAATTCGGCCATGTCGAAATAATCCCGCCATGCGGTGATCTTGCCATCCTTAAGTTCAAAGGTGCCCATCACCCGAACGGAAATGGTTTTGCCGTCGGCCATTTGAAAATTGTCGGTGCGTTCGGTCAGCACTGTGCCTTCCGCATTCTCGGCAATGTGGTGAACTTCCCAGACAACTTTTTCAGCAACTTCAAGAAACGGCGCCACAAATTGCTTAATGGCTTCTGTCCCCTTCAGGGGTTCCATGGGGATGTTGTGATAGAAGGCGTCCGGCGCCAACCCATCCAAGATGGCTTGCGTATCTCTGTTTTCCCACGCCTTGATAAAAGACAAAACCAGATCGGTATTCGACACGGCGACACTCCTCCCTGCAAGATCAGTCTTGCCTCGGGTGTATCACTATTGCCGGGGCTCGGGGAAGAGAGGCTCTTGGTCTCCGGCCGCCCAAGCCGGGTATTTCTTCATGATGCTTTGGAATAAATCCGATTCCAGCAATGAAGCCAGCCAATCATGCAAGAATCTGAAGTCAACGGAATCGAACCAAGCGCGGTCCGTATTGGCAAACTGGCGAACGAACGGAACGATCGCTGCATCGGCCAATGACATGCGATTGCCGAACAGGAAGGACCGGCCGTCGAGCTGGGCGTCGAGCTTCTCAAGAAAAGCAATGCCGCTGGCGCGATGTTCCAGCGCATCCACATTGTCATAGCGGTTCGGATATTTGTAGCGGTCCAAGTGATGTTTAAAGCTGCCATCATTCTCCGCTATCAGCGCATCTGTTTTCGTCAGGTCACCAATCTCGGGCTTAAGCCAGTCCTCGGGGTCATTCCTCGCCAAGGACCACTTCATAATGTCGAAACTTTCGTCCAGAATGTTTCCATCTGGAAGAACCAGGACCGGCACCGTTCCTTTCGACGAGGCTTCGATCATTTCGGGTGGTTTGTTCCGTAGCACCACCTCTCGTAAAGCACAGGTCTGTCCGCTGATCGTCAGCGCTAAGCGCGCGCGCATGGCATAGGGGCAACGGCGGAAGGAATAAAGGATCGGCAGGCCGTCACTCATCAAAGAAATCCTTAAACGGATCTTTCGGCGGTTTTTGAGCAACCCCGATATGGGCCTCGCCGCGTTCCTCCGCCAGTTCCATTTGGTGCTGGCGCTGGGCATAGCGGGCTTTTTGTTCCGTCGAACTCTTGTCGTAGCAATGATCGCAAGAGACACCCGGAACGAAGTGAGGAGATTTCTTATCTTCTTCCGTGATGGGCCGGCGGCAGGCGTGACACATGTCGTAGGACCCTTGCTTGAGGCCGTGGCCCACCGAGACGCGGTTGTCGAATACGAAACATTCGCCCTGCCATTTGCTGTCAGTTTCCGGCACGGTCTCCAAATACTTCAAGATACCGCCCTTGAGGTGGTACACGTCCTCAATGCCCTCAAGCTTGAGAAGCGACGTTGCTTTTTCGCAGCGAATGCCGCCCGTGCAATACATGGCAACTTTCTTGCCGTCTAACGCTTCACGGTTTTCGTGGAACCAGCTCGGGAAGTCACGGAACGTCTTGGTCTCCGGGTCGGTCGCGCCTTCGAAGGCCCCGATACTCACCTCATAATCGTTGCGTGTATCGATGACGACCACGTCCGGCTCGGAAATCAGCGCATTCCAATCTTTGGGGTCAACATAGGTGCCGACTTGATTGTTTGGATTGGCGTCCGGCACGCCCATCGCCACCACTTCTTTCTTGAGCCGCACCTTCAGCCTGTAAAACGGCATTTCCGATGCCGAGGATTCCTTGTGCTCCAGCGTGGCGCAGCCCGGTAAGCCGCGCAGATACTTCATGACGTCATTGATCCCTTCACGCGAACCGGCAATCGTGCCGTTAATGCCTTCTTTCGCAAGGAGAACTGTGCCGAATATGCCGTGTGCGGATAACTCAGACTGTATCGGCTCCTGAAGGGTTTCAAATTCAGGAAATGGGGTGAAGTGGTAAAAGGCGGAAACAACAATATGGGTCATGATTTTTGAATTTAGGAGGCAGCTTTCTCGGGTGCCAATTGCTCCAGCATTTCGCCCATCTTTTCATGCAGTTTGTTGACCGCCTTTAAGGGGCGGATCAGAACCTTAAAGTCCGTGATCTGTCCAGCATCGTTGGATGTGATCAAGTCTACGCCGTTGATCTCGATCCCTTCGATGTTGCATTTGAATTCTAGCATAGCCTCATTGCCGTCAATCACCTCACGGACATAGTGAAACGACTCATTGAACAGAACATGGAAGGCGCCGGTGAGATACCAGGTGACGAGCTGTTTGCCTTTCTGAGGCGTGTGCACGACCGGGGAATGGAACACGGCATCATCCGCGATCAGATCATCGAGTATCGAGATATCCCTAGTATCGAGTGCTCTGTGCCAAGTTTCGATCGCTTTATTCACGGTTCCAGTCCTCATTCATCTATGTCCCGTTATGTTGAGGGTCTTTTAGCGTTTTGTGCGCCCGTGATCCATAGGGCGGTTTGCCAGGGCCGTATATTTGGGCTTAGGGTTTGGTAAACGCAGTCTGATTTTGAGGGTTTATGAGACATTTGGCCGCCGGTTTTGCGATTGTTCTGTCATTCGGGATAGCCCTTGGGGCGCAGGCAGAAGATGCCTCCCTGATCGTGAAGAACGCTTTGATCGTAACAATGGACGAGGAAAAACGCATTATCCGCGACGGCGTCCTTGTGGTTCGAAACGAAAAGATCTTGGCCGTGGGCGACGCGGATTTGACGGATAAGTATGACGCCCCGAAAGTCATCGATGCCAATGACAATATTCTGATGCCTGGCATGATCAGCCTGCACAATCATACGCCTATGGTCGCGTTTCGGGGGATCGGTGAATATACAGTCGGCAATGTTCTGTTCGACGTGATGTTCCCTCTGGAAAAGGAGCTTCTAAATCGCGAGCTTATCTACGTGTCGGCACGTCATGCGGCGATGGAATTGGCTCTTGGTGGCGTCACCTTGGTGACCGATATGTATTACCATGAAGACGAAGTGGCGCGCGGCACCAAGGAAGTAGGCATTCGTGGCGTATTGGGCGAGAGCGTTATCGGGTTTCCCGTGGTTGATGCCCCTGAACCCTATGGCGGCCTTGCCTATGCGGAAGAGTTTATCAAACAGTACAAAGATGACCCGTTGATCATTCCCGCAGTGGCGCCGCACGCGCCCTACACAGTTTCGCCGGAAAAGCTGCGCGAGGCGCGCGCTCTGTCCGAGAAATATGATGTGCCGTTGGTGATGCACATGGCAGAGTTTCCGAACGAAAAAGAACTCATTCAAGAACGTTTTGGCACTATGCTCGACGGAGAAACGATCATCGAATATATGGATCGGATCGGTGTGCTTGGGCCTAATCTGTTGGCGGCACATGTGGTTTACGCCGACGAAAGTGATATCCAGATTTTAAAAGAGCGGGGTGTCGGCATTGGCCACAACCCAAAATCCAACACCAAACACAATATGGGGCTGGCGCCGGCATGGAAGATGTACGTGGAAGGGCTGGGTATCGGTTTAGGGACCGACGGGCCCATGTCGTCCAATCAATTGGATATCTTCAATGTCATGCCATTCACCGCGCGTGTGGCACGTCAGCGGTATGACGATACGGATGCTTTCACCGCACTGGAATTGGTCGATATGTCCACAATGGGCGGCGCAAGAGCCTTAGATATGGAAGACAAGATCGGATCGCTGGAAGTGGGAAAATTTGCCGACATGATTATTCTGGATCTATCCGCTCCAAACATGCAGCCGAATTACGACGTATACGCAACGGTTGCGCACTCGGCCTATCCATCGAATGTCCTCACCACGATCGTTAACGGCGCACTGGTTGTTGAAGAGCGGAAGCTCGTGAATATCGATGTTGCGGCACATCAAGCCGATTGGGATAAGATCACGGCGCGCGTCGCCGAATTCCGAAAAACGCTCAAAGTCGAACCGCAACACTGATCGACTTGGTGAATGGTTTTGATCAATATCACTGTCATCGCGAAGAGATGGTAATGCGTCGACAAAGCGATCGACCATAGTAGGGCGTATTAGGCGAAGCCGTAATACGCCGATGGATCTCCATGCGGCGGATTACGCTGCGCTAATCCACCCTACTGGATTGCCATACTTAGCAGGTGGTTTTTATTTGATCCCACCCGGATGGCCTGGAAGGTCTTTAAACCGGTTGCCATCGCGTTGTGCTTGATAGGCATCCACAATCGGCTTGAGATCCGTTGGGGAAGCGCCATGCAAGATAATGCTGTCAACGCCTAGGTCGAGCTGACCCTGGATCGCTGCAACACACTGATCCACACTGCCGCTTGCTGCCGGTGCCAACCAGTCTTCCGGGATGAGTTCGGCAACCTGCTCCAGCTCTTCCGTCGTTGCATTTTGGTCGATCGCCCCTTGAAAATTGGCAACGATCGGGGCTTCGCGGAATTTCTTCAGGACGTCCGGATCCCAATTGTTGGTACGGACCATGAGGTCCCCGTAAGCTTGTAGATAGGTCGCCATGCGTCCCACCGTTTTCTTGAGCCGGACGGGATAGGGCAAGTGATCGCCAATGGTGGCGAAGCAGGACCAGACGCGGACTTCATCCGGATTGCGTCCCGCTTTTTCCGCAGCGTCTTTGACAGACCGCACGCAACGCTCCGTGGTTTCGTCTGTAAAGAATGTGTGCAAGACGACGGCATCGCAGGCGCGGCCGCCAAAGGCGAGGGAGTTGGGACCGAAAGCCGTGAATGTGATGGGGATATGCTCGTCGAATGACGGGTCCAGGCGCAGCATGGGATACTTCCCGCACGGACCATCATGACCCAGGATGGTTTCCCCCTTCCAAAGGCGCCGCATGACGCTAACGAAATCTTCCAGTTGGGCGGTTTTAATGCGGGGGACGCCCATGGCGTCGAACAGCATATCGATGCCCCGGCCAAGCCCCAGCGAAAACCGGCCCTCCGTCAGGAAATGCATTGTCGTTGCGAAGGCGCCTGTCACCATGGGGTGGCGCGTGTTGTGGTTTGTGGCGGCGGTGGCGATGCCGATGTTTGAAGAGATGGCGCCCGCCGCTCCGGACAGGGTGGCAGCCTCTTTGATGTTAAAGCGTTCAGAGATAAAGCAGTTACCGATGCCCATCGCTTCGGCATCGCGCACTTCATCGATCAGCTCGCGGGGGGATTTGGGGGCACCGGCAAGGGTGTAAAACCCGATTTCTTTCATGAGGTCGCTCATATAGGCGGTCCTTTTCTTTTCACAATGGCGGTCGTTAGTCCGGATCCGGCAGCGCCTTTACCAGATCAATCAAACGCGAGGAATATTCTTGCCGCAACTGATCCCAATAGGGGGCAGAGTTTGCAAATTGACGTAGACCTTCCGATGTTAGGCTGTCGGCGGCATAGGGCAACAAATCGATTGGTGGTGCCACGGATAAGTTGCTTCGGATGGTGGCATCGAACGACAGAAGCGTGAGCTTGGCGGCTTGTTTCAATGTGGTCGCCTCGGTAAGGGCGCGGTCGAGTATCGGTTTCCCATATTTCGTTTCGCCGTTTTGGAGAAAACGATTGCGTGGTCCGGCTTCTATGAAATTACCGGCAGAAAAAATCTGAAAAAGCCGGTGAGGCTCACCGGCAATCTGGCCACCAACCAAAAAAGTCGCGTTGGGATCTCCGAAGGGGGAGACATGTGCGGCATCTTTTGCCAGAACCATGCGCAACATATCGCCTACAATCTGAGCCGCATCGAACATGGTTGAACAGGACATAAGGTCCGACGTGCCGTTACCACAGCATTGGCGCAGGTTCGATATCACCGATTGTGTTGTCGCAAGGTTGCCTGCCGACAGGATGACGATCACGCGGTCGCCTGCGGTCTCGAAGACATCCATCTTCTCCACGGTTGTGATTTGGTCGACACCGGCATTGCTCCGGGAATCCGAAGCCATGATCAGGCCCGTCGGCAACAGGATGCCAAGACAGTAGGTCATTCAAAACTCTTTCAGCGGCATTATTGGGCGGCGTTTTTCAGGCCAACTTAGGTTATACGAAGCGTAGAGCAGGATGAACATAGCCAAGGGGATTTGCCGGTGGATATGAACCAATTGTTGCGGGAAGTCTTCGATGATGTGCGCCCGTCGCTGGGCGCCGGAAAGGTTGCGGACTACATCCCGGCGCTGGCGCGCGTCCCGCCTAATCAGTTTGGTATTGCCATTGCTTGTTTGGATGGGCAGCACGCTTCCGTCGGGGATTGCGATGTCCCTTTTTCGATCCAGAGCATCTCGAAGGTTTTCACGCTGGCCATGGTGCTGAATTCGCGCGGACCTTTGGTGTGGGACCGGGTGGGGCGCGAACCATCGGGAACGCCGTTCAATTCCATCGTGCAACTCGAACATGAGGCGGGCATTCCGAGAAACCCGTTGATCAATGCGGGAGCCATTGTCGTGACCGACCATTTGGTGGGAAACGGTATGCCCAACGACGCGGTCGAGGCGTTGTTAGCCTTTATGCGTGCGCGAAGCGGCGATGCCCATGTGACGTTCGATGCGGAAGTTGCCCAATCCGAAAGCGAAACAGGCTCGCGGAACCGGAGCCTTGCGCATTTCATGTCTTCATTTGGCAACCTCCGGAACCCGGTAGAGGATGTTCTGTCGGCCTATTTCCGTCAGTGCGCACTCGCCTTGTCTTGCCAGCAACTTGCGCAGGCCGGGTTATTTCTCGCGAACAATGGCATCGACCCGAGCACCGGGGAATTGGTGGTAACGCCTGAACAATGCCGCCGGATCAATGCGGTGATGATGACCTGCGGCCACTATGACGGGTCGGGCGATTTTGCCTTTCGGGTGGGCTTTCCCGGCAAAAGTGGCGTGGGCGGAGGAATTCTGGCCATCGTTCCGGGCGAAGCGTCCATTGCGGTTTGGTCGCCGCGTCTCAACCGGTCCGGCACTTCATGGGCAGGTTCCCAAGCATTGGAACGGGTGGCTGTGCGTACCGGGTGGTCCGTGTTCGGCTGAATTTGGCCTAAGAGCGCGTGAACCGTGTGCCCGGCGCAGGCGGGTTTTCCGGCGGCCCGGCAAAGCATTGGGCGATGGACATCCAGGTCGTGGCCGTTTCGCCAACCACCTTCAGATCAGTGTCTTTGATGTTCCGCACTTGGGTGACGACCTGACAAAATTCCTGGGCCTTGCCTTCCACCTTATTGTTGTCATTGGGGTCGTTCCATTCCCAAATCTCACCGGACGGTGCAGTGAGTTTCACATAAGGTACGTCCGTTGGCACATCCATCTGACGGTTCACGAATGTCCAGCCGAATGTGTTCATGCCGATCACGGCAACGTTTTTGATACGGTCTGCTTCCTGACGTTCTACGCCGAGATGATCGAACACTTCCTGCCCATGTGCCCAGGTCTCCATGAGCCGCGCGGTAATACTGGACCGCACGCTCATGTCCGGACCGGCCCACTTCAAACGCTTCTTCGGATCGGCTTCCTTGAAACGTTCTGACATTTCCACGTAGAAGCCGCGCCAGGTGTCCAGCATCTCCCGGCCCTTCATGCCTTTGCACCACTTCTCCTCAAAGGGGCGCATGCCGCCGGAGCCGCCGCTGTTCATGACCTGATTGAGAAAATCCACAAATCCGGGTTCGTCTACCAACGACAAGTCGGCGGCATAATTCCACATATGCAGATGATGCAGTACTTCGTTGACGGTCCAGTCCTTGAACTGTGTTTTTTCGTCAAACCGGTCTTCGTCCGTATCCTTCAGAAGCTCGTAAAGGGCTTCGCTTTCATCCCGAAAATCGATGGCTTGCTGCAACATGTGGCACCTCCCTGGCGGACCTGAGCGGATTATGCGCCGACGCTGGTGTTTAGCCGCTCATAGGCCCGAACAAAATCTTCTTTGAATTCTTGGACCACCGCCCCGGCGGACATGCTTTGGTTCATAAGCCCAACGCCTTGTCCGACCCAGTAAGTGGCCAGTTCTTTGGCCCCTTCATGCCCGCCTTGGGACAGTTTGTCTACCTTTGCCAAGGCGGGTTCGCTTACGAGTGATTGCAATGGCATGGGCAAAGGAATTGGTCCCTCCTTTTCCCAAGCGTCAGTCCAAGGTGACCGGAGCTGGCGCGAATGTTTGCCGGTGCGGCTGCGCGAGCGCACAGTGTCTCGCGAGCTTGCGGCCAGCATTTTTTCTTTGACGATGGGATTGGTTTCCGCTTCGGCGGTGGTCAACCAGACAGAGCCGGTCCAGGCGCCTGACGCGCCCATGGCCATGCACGCCGCCATTTGGCCGCCCGTGACGATACCGCCGGCCGCCAGGATCGGCACATCTTTGATCGGCTGAATGGCCTCATAGACTTCAGGCACCAGGACCATGGTGGAGACATCGCCGCAATGGCCGCCTGCTTCGCCGCCCGCCACTACAAGAATGTCCACGCCAGCATTGACTTGCGCAATGGCGTGCTCTTTTGCCCCCACAAGAGCGGCAACGGCGACGCCTTTTTCTTTGCCCATATCCAGCATGATTTGTGGTGGTACGCCAAGCGCATTGGCCACAAGCTTGATTGGGAATTCGAAGGCGGCCTCCAAAGAAGCGGTCGCGTTTTCCACCTGCAGATTATTACCGAAATTGAGGCTTTTCTTGCGCGTCGAATTCAGATCATCCGTATCGATTTTGTGCGCGTTGAGAATATTGTTGGCGAACTCGATATGTTCCTGTGGCACAGATGCGACCACCTTGTCCGCATCTTGCTTCTCGCCTTTTCCCTCGAATTTGTTCGGAACGATGAGGTCGACGCCATAAGGCTTGCCGTTGGTGTGTTCGTCGATCCAGGTGAGTTCTTCGCGCAAACGGTCCGGACCCAGATTAACGGCGCCTAAAACACCAATGCCGCCCGCGTTGGACACAGCGGCAACTACGTCACGGCAGTGGCTGAACGCAACCAGCGGAAATTCTATACCCAGCATGTCGCAAATTGGAGAATGCATAACTGTTCTTCCTTTTGTTTGCTCGCCTTGCCACCCGCTCCCCCTTCCCAACCACCCCAAGGGTACCCTGGTTCGGGTGGTTGGGAAGGGGGAGCGGGTGGCCTAGTCTTCGATATCTATCTCAATAAGCAAGTCATCGGCGGCAACTTGTTTGCCTGCGCTTGCCGCCACATTGGCAACGGTGCCATCCACTTCAGCGAGAATGTCGTGTTGCATCTTCATGGCTTCCAGCACGGCAAGGCGTGTGCCTTTAGTGACCTGATCGCCTTCTTTCACAAGCATTTCCAACAAGGCACCATGCATGGGCGCTACGATGCGCCCGCCGCCGGCCCCTTCTTCATTCGATGCACCGGCAAAGGCGATCTTATTTCTGAACAGCAAGCTGCGGCCGTCGATCGACACATAGAGCTGCCCGGCGGACGGTTCGAAGAAGAAGGCGGTGACGCGGTTTCCGTTGAGGCTGAGGCGGGCTTCCTCATCATCAATATCGAGAAGTCCTATATCGACCGTGTTGTCGCTGTCGGCGACGCGGTATCCGCCATTGCCGTCAGGCGAAACCGTGATTTCGAAATCTGTTTCGCCGAATGTGTATTGATAACGCGTGACGAGCGGGTTGGTGCTCGACCAGTCGATCAATTCGGGCGAAACGGTCAGGCTGTTAGCATAAACGGCTTCGCTTTCGAGTGTGTATTGCAGAACCGCTGCGATTGCGGCGTCCTCGAACGAGGGAGCAGCGTTCGCCAGATCAGACTCGGAAAACTCATTCCCGATGAAGGCTGTTGTCGCCTCACCGGCGGCGAACGCCTCTTTCTCCAGCACATCGATGAGGAAACTTTTGTTCGTGGTGGATCCAAACAAAACGGTTTCTTTGAGCGCATCGATCAGACGCCGCCGGGCGGTCTCGCGGGATGGTCCCCAAGCGATGACCTTGGCCACCATCGGGTCGTAGAAAGGCGAAATCTCCAATCCTGTGGTAATGCCGCCATCGATACGCACGCCGTCGCCAACGGCCGGTGACCACAGATCGACTTTACCGGTTACCGGCAAGAAGTCTTGCGCCGGGTCTTCTGCATAAAGACGAACCTCAATGGCATGTCCATCAAGGTGAATGTCTTCTTGGTTGAGGCCGAGCGGTTGCCCCTGCGCCACTTGAATTTGCAAGGCCACCAGGTCGAGCCCGGTGATCATTTCTGTTACGGGGTGTTCCACCTGAAGGCGGGTATTCATCTCAAGGAAATAGAACTCGCCGCTCTCGTCCAGCAAAAATTCCACCGTGCCTGCACCGCGATAATTGATGCTTTTCGCCGCCTCCACAGCGGCAGCGCCCATACGGGCGCGCAGGTCGGGCGTCATCACAGGGCAGGGGGCTTCCTCCACCACTTTCTGATGGCGCCGCTGTACCGAGCAATCGCGTTCGCCAAGATGGATCGTATTGCCTTGCGTATCGGCAAAGACTTGAACCTCAACGTGGCGGGGGCGGATGATTGCTTTTTCAAGAATAAGCTCGCCCGACCCGAATGCGTTTTCCGCTTCGGAGCGTGCCGCTGAAATGGCATTGGGCAGATCGTCTGCTTTATCCACCAGCCGCATGCCGCGTCCGCCGCCACCGGCGGCCGCCTTCACCATCAAGGGAAAGCCGATATCGTTTGCAGCAGAGATGAGGGTAGCATCTTCCTGGTCTTTGCCTTCGTAACCGGGCACGCACGGCACGCTGGCTTCGATCATGCGCCGCTTGGCTGCCGCCTTGTTGCCCATCAAGTCGATCGCATCAGCGGTCGGGCCGATGAAAACCAACCCAGCGTCTTCACAGGCTTTCGAGAAAGCCGCATTTTCGGACAGGAATCCATAGCCCGGATGGATCGCTTCGGCACCGGTTTCTTTCGCGGCCTTGAGAATGCGTTCCATGTCCAGATACGATTCCCCGACCGGTGCCGGGCCGATCAGCGCTGCTTCATCCGCTAATTGCACGTGAGGGGCTTCTGCATCCGCCTCGGAAAAAACTGCAATGGTGCGGTAGCCCAAGCTCTGGGCCGTACGTATGACGCGGATGGCAATCTCGCCCCGGTTGGCAATCAATATGCTGCGAAAAGAACTCATGCCTTTTGTGCCCAATTCGGTTTGCGTTTTTCGAGGAAGGCAGCAACGCCTTCTTTTCCTTCCGTGCCGAGCATGCATTCGGCAAAGCCTTTCGCTGCCATGTCCAGCATGGCGTCGCGTTCGAGTTTCGAGGCGGCCAGCACAATTTCTTTGGTGACCGCGTTGGCGCCGGGTGCGCATTTCATCACTTGTTTGCGGATGTCGGCTTCGATGCTTTCCATATCCGCCACATCCTTGGCCACGAAATCCGCAAGCCCCATCGTGCCTGCATCTGCGCCGGTAAATCGGGCGGCGGTGAGCATCAGACGCCGGGCGACCGTCATGCCCAAACGCTGGACAACGAATGGCGCGATTTGTGCGGGCGGGATGCCCAAAGTGGTTTCCGTCAAAGCGAATTTGGCATCTTCCGTGACCACCACAACATCGCCCGTGCAGACAATGCCAAGGCCGCCTGCCATGGCGGCACCTTCCACGAGCATGACGACCACTTGCGGCATAGTGTTGATCAATCCGAAAAGCTCGCCGCCCTCGCGGCTGGAAGCGGCGACGTCATCAACCGTTTGAACGCCGCCTTGGAAGTTGGACTTGAAGCCTTTTAGATCACCGCCCGCGCAGAATACGCCGCCCTTGCCGCGCAGTGTGATGCCGCGCACGGACCGGTCATCCCGAACGGCATTCAAGACGGCACGAAGGTCGGACGTGAGTTCGCCGGAAAGTGCATTGCGGGCCTCGGGCCGGTTGAACCAGATCGTCAGCCAACCATTGTCCAGCTCCGTAAGCACATACTCTGTAGGCGGTAGATTTGCCATCATTGGTCCCTATCTAAATCGCGTGCTCTTAAGCCCGCGCGACGCCAAAGGCGTTCGGTTGAACCGTGCGGTGTTTGGCTTCCCAGCAGGTTTCGAGGCAGAAGCCGATCACTTTGCGTGTGTCGCGCGGGTCGATCACGCCTTGATCCAACAAACGGCCAGAGGTGTAAAACGCATCGGCTTGGGAATCGAAAACATTGATGATCTGTTTCTCCTGGTCCGCGAAGGCGCTCTCATCAATGTCCTGGCCGCGCCGCTGTGCTGCCAGGGTCATGACTTGGGTCATGGTTTTGGCGGCTTGTTCGCCGCCCATAACGCCTGTGGTGGCGTTGGGCCAGGTGAACAGGAAGTCGGGTTCATAGGCCAGCCCGCACATGCCGTAATTCCCGGCGCCGAAGCTTGCGCCGATGTAAAGCGTAATCTTCGGCACGCGGATGTTGGAGACGGCTTGGATCATTTTCGATCCATGCTTGATCATCCCCGCTTGCTCGTATTCGGTCCCCACCATGTAGCCGGTGGTGTTGTTCAAGAAGATCAGAGGTGTGTTGGCTTGATCGCAGAGTTGGAAAAAATGTGTGGCTTTGTTGGCGCCGGCAGGGTCGATCGGTCCGTTGTTTCCGATAATGCCGACCGCGTGGCCAAAGACTTTTGCTTGCACGCAGACCGTGGCGGGGCCGAAACGCGGGGCGAATTCCACAAAGTCCGATCCATCCACAAAGCGGGCGATCACTTCGCGCACGTCATAGGGTATGCGGTAATCTGCAGGAACCAAACCCGCAATATCTTCAATGTCATAGATTGGCGGTTCATAGTCTTCGCTGCGGGCGGGCAGGTGGCAATGGGCATTCCAGTCCAGGCGTTTGACTACATCGCGCGCGATTTCCAACCCGTGGGCATCGTCTTCCGCGAGATATTCAACAAGTCCCGTGGTGGAGGCGTGCATTTCCGATCCGCCAAGTTCATCTTCGTCGGCTACTTCGCCGGTGGCCGCGCGCACCAGCGCTGCGCCCCCTAACGCCGCGCGGCCATTGCCTTTCACGCCGATCACATAATCGCTCATGCCCGGCATATAGGCGCCGCCCGCCGTTGACGGCCCATGCAAGACCACGATGGTCGGAACGCCCGCCGCGCTTAATTTAGCGAGACGATAGAAATTGCCACCACCATGGGCCCAAAGCTCCACTTCATATTTGAGAAGGTTGGCGCCCGCGCTTTCCACCAGATGGATGAAGGGCAGCTTTTTCTCCAGCGCGATGTCCATGCACCCGGCCATTTTCAAGAAGCCTTTGGGCGTGGCCGCGCCCGCGTTGATACCGCTGTCATCTGCCACAATCATGCAGCGGACGCCATTCACGAAACCGATGCCGCCCAACTCGCTGGCACCAGGCAGGCTGGTGTCGCGGTTATCGTCGTCCACCAGGTAGTTGGCCATGTTGTAGAGTTCCAGAAACGGCATGCCGGGATCGAGAATGCGGGCCAGGCGTTCGCGCGGCGTGAGCTGACCGCGTTCTTCAAAACGGGCGCGCCGTTTTTCGGAGACTTTTTCGGCACGGGTATTCAGCTCACGGAGCTGTTCGATCAGCGCCATCATGTCGGCACGGTTCTTCGTATATGACTCTGAACCCGTGTCGAGTTTGGAATGGAAAATGGGCATTACAGCGTCTCAGCAATTTCTTTGGAAACGGGGATGGGGTAATCGAGCAGCAATTGGGCATACCCCTTGCCTTGGGGGTCGTTGCGCAGGCTGGCAATACCGCCGCCGCCCAGAATGTCGTCCATGAGGAAGTTGATGGCGCGGGGCCCCGGCATGTAATAGCGGTGGACGCCGCCTTCCAGGAAGTGCGCGTAGTAGTCGCCCACAGATTTTTCCGTTAACGCAGCCCAGATATAGGGCACGTATTCGGCCTTGCGCGCGATGATACCCACATTGGCTTTGTTGCCTTTGTCGCCCGATCGGCCCCAGGCCAGCTTCACCAAAGGGACACTTTCTGTGGCATCACTTGGCGTGTTTGGGGCTGTTGGGCGCTCGAGGGCGGATGCATCGAACGCCGCTCCTTTGAGCGCTTCATGGGGAATTTTTTTGCCATCGATCTCGATCTCGATGGGCACATCCTTTTTGGAAATGGCGAAGGAGAAAAGCCGAACAACGGGCGAAGGTTTCGATCGCGCGCCTGCAAATCCGGAAAGGCCGGGCGGGGTCGCGAGGCCAAGTCCCGTGGACTCTTTCAGCAGGATACCAATACCTGCCGCATCCGGATGTTTGGCGGCCATTTTGACGGCCACTTCGCGCACACTGCCGACCTTGCGGGCGGCCCCATACTGGCTTTCCGCGCCGATCACTTCCACACTTGTTTCCGTGAAGTCCGGCATGTTGGCCATGCGCAGAACGTTCCGTGCACGGGTGATGGCCGCTTTCGTGTAGGCTTCGGCCTTTCTGTCCGCGTCGATACCGTAGAAGGTCATCACGGAGCCGCCACGGAAACCATCGGCATAAGTGGCGCTCACTTTGTAGGTATCCGGTGCCGGATAACCTTTTGTCCCCGTCACGCGTACACGGTTGGGCGCTTCTTCGGTGATTTCCACCTCGGAGAAATCGCAGACCACGTCGGGCAGCATATAGGCTTGCGGGTCGCCGATTTCGTAGAGCATTTGTTCCGAAACCGTGCCCACATTGACAATGCCGCCGGTGCCTTCCGGCTTGGTGGTTACGAATGATCCGTCAGCGGATACTTCCGCGATGGGGTAGCCGATATTGTCGATGGTCTCCGCCACCAATTCCCAATCGGTAAAGTTACCGCCGGTAGCCTGCGGACCACATTCCAGAATGTGTCCAGCCAAGCTGCCACCTGCCAATCTGTCCCAATCTTCCGGTCCCCAGCCGAACGCATGAATGCACGCCCCCAAGGTGACGGCGCTGTCGACGCTGCGGCCGGTGATGACAATGTCGGCTCCTTCCGCCAAAGCGGCCGCGACGGGGAAGCCGCCGAGATAGGCATTGATGCTGGCAAGTTTTTCGGCGTCCGGAAATTCGTCGCCGGAAAACATTTCCGCTGGCGGATTATCGGCGAGTTCTTCTGCGCGCCCGATCAAATCGTCGCCTGTGATGACGGCAACTTTCAAATCCAATCCCAGTTCTTTGACGAGCGCGCGCGCAGCCTCTCCACAGGCGGTGGGATTTACGCCGCCGGCATTGCTTAGGATCTTCACGCCTTGGCGCGCAATTTCCACAAGGTTCGGCTTCAACACGGCGGAGATGAAATCGGTCGCGTATCCTTTGGTCGGATCTTTCGCCCGGGCGCGGGCCATGATCGACATGGTGATCTCTGCCAGATAGTCATAGACGATATAGTCGAGCCCGCCGGATTGCAGCAATTGGGGTGTCGCCATAGCGGATTCGCCCCAATATCCACTGGCGCCGCCAATACGGATGACCTCTTTCGTCATGGCTTTTCCTTGCTTTTCCGGTCCCTAAGGGGTCTTTTGTCAACGATCTTTACAAGCCGTACGTATTGTTTGTATATAGGCTTTTGAAAAGGGCCACAAGCCACTTTCGATCGGATCGACAAACATTTTGCAGAGGGATGGGATTGGACGCAAAAACCGCAGATAATGGCAACGGCGCGCCCGCCAATAAGAAAGAGGCGCAGAGCCAGCGTGCCCGCGCGCTCATTTGCGACGCGACCATTACATGCCTCGAAAAATTCGGATACGCAGAGACCACCATCAACCGGATCGTTTCTGAGGCCGGGGTTTCGCGCGGCGCCCTTCAGCATCACTTTCCAAGTAAAGAAGATCTGATCACTGAAACCGCCGATCGATTGCTGCAACGGACAATCAGGCCTCGCGGCAAAAAAAGGCCCGTTGGAAAGGATGATCCATCGTCCCAAGTTGCCGATGACATGCGTTTCCTGTGGGAGCGCCTTGTAAACACGAAGGAGTACCGGGCGCTGCTCGAAATCCTCACGGCATCCCGCACCGATCAGCAATTAAAAAAACGGATCTCTTCAACGTTGCACAATTGGAACAAGGCGATTGAGCAAAACTCTGTTGATTTGTATGAGTCCGTGGATCGCGACGATGAAGACGTGCGTGTGCTGGGGATCATGCAGCGCGTTTTTATGCGTGGCATGTTGGTGCAATACCAGTATTCTGACGATCCGGAAGACTTGGAAAAAGTCGTTGCGCGCTTTATTGAACTTGTCGCGCCACATATGCGGCCTAGAACAAATACATAAGACACATCACAATAAAACATATCTCACTGCGAGGACCTCTCCATGACATTGAAACTTGGCATGATGACCGGCTATTGGGGCGCCAAGCCGCCGGCGGATTTGATCGGCACGGCGCAACAAGCTGAAAAGCTAGGCTATTGGGGGTTCTTCACCGCGGAAGCCTACGGCTCCGATGCGTTCACACCGCTTGCATGGGTTGGGTCGCACACGGAAAAAATAAAATTAGGAACGGCAATTGTGCAAATGTCCGCGCGGACGCCGACCTCCACGGCGATGCATACGCTGACGCTCGATCATTTGACCAAAGGCCGGGTGGTGTTGGGTCTTGGTGTGTCCGGACCGCAAGTTGTGGAAGGCTGGTATGGACGCCCGTTTGCAAAACCGCTGGCGCGTACACGCGAATATATCGACATCATCAAGCAAGTCTTGAAGCGCGAAGAGCCCGTGTCGAATTCCGGGGAACATTATCCGCTGCCCTATCCGTCCGATGCGGAAGGCAGCTGGGGGCTCGGCAAGCCACTAAAGCCCATCACGCATCCTTACCGGTCTGATGTGCCGATTTATCTGGGGGCGGAGGGCCCTAAGAATGTGCGCATGTCCACGGAAATCTGCGAAGGCTGGTTCCCGCTTTATTACTCGCCTTATCGCCAGGATGTGTACAAAGATTCTTTATCAAACCGTCCGAAAGATTTTGAGATTGCCTATCCGCTGATGTTGAACATCAATGATGATCTGGAACAAGCATTGATGCCGGTGAAGCATGTGCTGGCGCTTTATGTGGGGGGCATGGGCGCGAAAGACCGGAACTTCCATAACGAGTTGATCGCGCGCATGGGCTTCGAAGACGCGGCGAAGAAGATCCAAGACCTGTATCTGGACGGAAAGAAAATGGAAGCGGCCGCCGCCGTGCCTGATGAACTGGCGGACGAGATCAGTCTATCCGGCTCGCCGGACCGTATTCGCGACCGTTTGCAGGCGTTTGACGACAGCCCGGTCACGACGCTGCTGGTTGGGGCTCAAACCCCGGATCAACTTAATCAGTATGCCGAACTAATTCTAAATCGCTAAGTCCGTCATAAAGAACGGACAGGGAGGACGTAATGAAGTTAGAAGGGAAAGTGGCCGCGATTACCGGCGGCACCGCCGGGATCGGGCGCGGTATTGCGGAAGCGTATTTAAAAGAAGGAGCATCCGTTGCGCTCATGGCCCGCAATGAAGAGAAAGCCAAACAAGTTTTGAGCGAATTGGGCGTAGGTGAGCGCGCCGTCTTTTTCGCGGGCGATGCCATGTCTCAAGCGGATGTGGAGGGTTTTGTCGATAAAACTGTCGCTCAGTTCGGCACTGTGGATATTCTCGTCAACAATGCCGGTGGCGCGGGCGATCTTCAGCCTTTGGTGGAACTGTCCGATGAAGCGTTCGATGAGGCTATGAAGTGGAATGTTTATTCCACGTTCTGGGCAACGCGGCGCGCACTGAAAACCATGACGGCCAAGAAGTCCGGGCGGGTCATCAACATTGCCTCCATGGAAGGCAAACACGGGAAGCCGGTATTCACCGCATACACCGCTGCAAAACACGCCGTTCTAGGCATGACAAAATCAGCGGCCCGCGAAGTGGGGGAGCTGGGCATCACAATCAATGCTATTTGTCCCGGCCTTGTGATTACCGACATCATCAAAAACAATGGTCCAGCCACTGCCGAGGCAATGGGCATTTCCTTTGATGAGATGATCACCATGTTCGCGCAAGAAGCAGCGATCAAACGCCCGAACACGGTGGAAGAGGTGGCAGCGGTGGCTGTCTTGCTGGCGTCGAAAGAAGGCGGCGGCATCACCGGCGCGTCCTTCAGCGTGGACGGCGGCACAGCGCAGTATTGAATGCGGACTAGACCGTCCCGCTCCCCCTTCCCAACCACCCGTGAGTGTACCCTTGGGGTGGTTGGGAAGGGGGAGCGGGACGGTTTAGCTCTAATCAAAAGATTTACGTGTCGACAACGTAAATCCATGCTTTGAGATCGGCAGGGAACGCAAACGCTTGCCCGTCGCCGCATAAAGCGCGTTCGTCAGAGCCGGGAATAAAGCGGGCGTGCCCACTTCGCCAATGCCGCCCATTTCTTGCCGACTTTCGAGGATCGACACGTTGATTTCCGGAATGTGCTCGATGTGAGTCATTTCGTAACTGTCGAAGTTGTCCTGGTCGATCTTGCCATTAGTCAAAGTGATTTCGCCAAAGGCTGCAGCGGTCAAAGCATAGATGATGCCGCTTTGCAGTTGCGCGTCGATGGTGTTTGGATTGACCGCCCAACCGCAATCGACCGACGCCGTGATCTTATGCAGATGCACGTCGGTTTCGTTTTCCACCGAAAGCTCGACCACTTGCGCCACGATGGAGCCGAACGGTTTGCCGATGGCCAATCCGCGATAGCGTCCTTGCGGCGCCGGCGTGTGCCACCCGGATTTGGCAATCACATCATCCAACACGGCAAGCCATAGCGGCTGATCTTTCAAATGGCGCCGCCGGAATTCCGCCGGGTCTTCATCGCGCGAGATGGCCAGTTCGTCGATGACCGTTTCGACAATGAACTCATTGAGGCTATGACCTACTGAGCGCCAAGGGCCCACGGGTACATCCGGGCGCGCCATTACATAGTCCATCGTTTTTTTCGGGATGGCATAGGGCAGATCGGCAGCCCCTTCGATGGCGAAGATATCTACATCGTCTTGAATAAAGCGCGGCAGCAGACGGGCTGTGGGAGACGCAGACGTATGCTCCATGTGCCAATCGCTGATCATGCCCCGCCGGTCGAGCTGAGCTTTCACTCGGGCATAGGCCATGGGCCGGTAGAAGTCATGCTGCATGTCTTCTTCGCGCGACCAGATCACCTTCACCGGTTTGCCGGTGGCAAGCGATGCTTCGATAGCAGGATAAACAAAGTCTTTTTCTGCGCGCCGGCCGAAACCACCCCCTAGGAAGGTCGTATTCACATTGATCAGATTACGGTCGAGCCCCAAGCGCTCTGACAGTTCGAGTTGAAGAGAATCCGGCGACTGGGTTGGCACCCAAAGTTCCGCATGTTCGAAATCCACCATCGCCGTGGCGTTCATCGGCTCCATGGTGGCATGGGCGAGGAAGGGCAGCACAAACTCCGCTTCGTAACTTTCATCTGAAAACGTGGGTTCACCTTCATTCAGTACACGAATGGTAGGGGCCGACAACGTGGATTTCAGATAATCCAAATAAGACGCGTCGGTCAGCCCTGCTTGGGGGCCGTGGTCCCATTCCGGGGCCAGCGCATCGGCGGCTTTGGTCGCCCGCCAGTATGAATCCGCCACAACGATGAACGATGCCTCCCGCTTAATGACAGCCTTCACGCCCTTCATGCGCATGGCCCGGCGGTCGTCCAAGCTCTTCAATGTGCCGCCCATCGTCGGACAGTGGCGAATGGCGCCGATCAACATTTCGGGCACATCGACGTCGATCCCGAAAACGGCGTTTCCGTCCACTTTGGCGGGAGTGTCCTTGCGTGGAAGCGGTTTGCCCAGCATTTGCCAATCACCAAACGCGCGCAAACTTGGTTCCGCCTCCAGTGTTTCTCTGGATGCGTCTTCCGCAAGCGTGCCGTAAGAGAGGGATTCGCCCCGGCCATTCACCACATGACCATTGGCCACCACACATTGGCTGACGGGAATGCCCCATCGTTTGGCAGCGGCCTGCTTCAGCATTTCCCGGGCGGTGGCGCCTGCCAAAGCATGGAATTTGTAATTGAAGCGCACGGCCGTGCTGCCGCCTGTGGCGCGCATGCCGGGCTCTGGGGCGGGGTTCTTTTCGAGCGGTGCGGTGGGGGCGGTTTCCACAACAATCCTGTCCCAAGCAACACCCAATTCCTCCGCGATGATCATGGTCATCGCGGTGTGAATGCCTTGGCCCATTTCCGCTTTCACGAATTGGATGGTGACGGTTTCGTCGGGGGCCATCCGTATCCAGGTGGTGATGTCGCCGGAATGCTTTTTACCACCCGCGGCCAATGTTCCTGGAACACCCAGCAGCAGACCGCCTGTCATGGCGCATGCGCCGGCGAGCACCGACCTCCGGGATGGATTTGCCGCACTGAATGCCATGACGCCTGACCCCCTGTCGCCGGAAGTATCCTTCAATCGCCACCGAAAGTGAAGGGGATTGGGACATAAGGCGAGTGACGACGGGTGGGTCATCTGACAAACTGGAGAAAAAGGAAACGCTGCGATGCCGAACAACAACACTCTTTCCGACAATCCGCCTTTCTTCGATCTCGTCGGTCAAATGCGCGCCATGCGCCGGTTGAAACCGGACCCGGTGCCGCTGGCTACAATCCGCAAAGTGCTGGAGGCCGGCGTGCAGGCCCCATCCGGTCAGAACACCCAGCCATGGGCCTTTCTTCTCATTCATGCACCGGCAGAAAAGGAATGGTTCCGCGAGAAATACGCTCACGCTATTGAAACGCGGTTCGGCGGTTTCGGGCGTCTGAAGGACGATGACATGTCGTCCATGGCGCGGCAGATGCGGGCCGTTAAATATCAATGCGATCACATGCACGAGTTTCCCATGATCCTGTTGGTGGCGGGCAAGCGCGACTGGCCGTTCAAAGTGGCAGAAGAAGACAGGGTGGGGTTGGCGCCGCCCAATTACGGCGCGGTTTACCCTTGTGTACAGAACATTTTGCTGGCTTGCCGGTCTTTGGGGCTTGGCGCGGCGCTCACCACGATGCATCAAGTTTTCGAAGACGAGCTGCATGCGCACTTCAAAATTCCCGATACATATGGCGTTGTTGTTTCCATGCCTATTGGCTGGCCCATGGGGAATTTCGGGCCCGTGACCCGGAAACCGGCGGCGGAAAAAACTTTTTTTGACCGTTGGGAAAATAGGGACCCAGGCAGTTGGTCTTGAAAAGTCTAGGATGATGTGTATAATTTGACAAAATATACACATTGGAGTCATGGATGCGTACCAATATCGACATTGATGATGACCTAATGGCGCAGGCCATTAAGGCCGGCGGCTTCAAAACAAAGAAAGAAGCTGTCGAAGCCGCGTTGGAGCTGTTGGTCCGAACGCGTGGTCAGGGCAGCATTAAGAGGCTTCGCGGCAAGTTGAACTGGGAAGGGTCGCTAGATGAAATGCGGCGCGACAAGTGATTTTGGTCGATTCCTCGGTCTGGATCGATTTCTTCGTTGGCAAAGAAACGCGTCAAACTGATTTATTGAATGACCTCCTCGGGCGGCAATCAATCTTGACCGGCGACTTGATCATGATCGAAGTCCTTCAGGGGTTTCGGGAGGAGTCGGATTATCGGCGTGCGAAAGCTGCGTTGGACCGTCTGTTTTTTGAGCCCATGGTCGGCCGGGAAATCGCGACCGCCAGCGCGCGTAATTATCGACGGTTGAGAAAAACCGGCGTAACGCCGCGCAAGACAATTGATGTGATCATCGCAACATTCTGTATAGAGAAAAAACACCAACTGTTGCATTCGGATCGGGATTTTGACCTGATGAGGGATCATCTCGATCTCATGGTGATTTAGGGGGAATTGTGCCGGAAAGCTTAGATTCGGGGCTGCTGTGGTGGTCATGGGGGTTTCTTGTTCTTTACGTGGGCGGCATGCTCGTCTTCGGCTATTTGGGGCAGCAGAAAGTCAAGACAGCAGATGATTTTGCGACCGCCCGTGGCGGTTATGGCCCATGGTTCCTGGCCTTTGCCTTTGCGGCCACAACAGCCAGTGGGGCCACCTTCCTGGGGTTGCCGGGTATTGCTTACGATGTGGGGCTGTCATCCATGTGGTACATCTTTCTGTACCCGGTGGGTGTCTATGTGGGGGTCATGCTATGCATGACGCTGATTTCTAGGGCAGGTAATTCTTTCGGCAGCCGGACGATCCCGGAATACCTTGGGGACCGCTATCAGTCCGACACGCTGCGCATCATGGTCGCCGTCTTTTCCCTCATGTTGTTTTTCTATCTGGCAGGCCAGCTTGTTTCGGGCCTCGTCATGTTCGAAACCATGCTGGGCCTATCGGAAGGATGGGCACTGATCATTACTTGTGGTGTACTGATGATGTATGTGATGGCAGGTGGCGCCCATGCGGACATTCTGACCGATGGGGCGCAAGGCATTCTTATGCTAGCCCTTGCCATCATGATTTTCATTTTGTTCTTCACAGGCTTTGGTGTTGAAGGCGGGCTATCCGGCCTTGTGGCCAATCTGGAGGCGCAAGATGCCAATTTGGTGAAGACTCTTAATCCGGACAGTGTTCTGGTGGGGTCTTGGTGGGCCGTGTTTGCCATCATCGTCTCGCACGCGCCGCTTGGTTTGTTACCGCATATCGGCAACAAACTGTGGGCGCTGAAAAGTTCCGGGCAGCGGTGGCAGTTCATGCGCATTGTTTTCGTCATGGGCATGTTGCTGCCGGCGATCGGCCTTGGCGGGCTCATCGCGCGCGCCTTACTGGGCGATGCGCTGCATATGCCCGGCAGCAGCAGCAACGAAGCAATCCCGGTATTGTTTATCGAGATTTTCCCCACATGGGTGGCAGCATTGCTGGGTGTGGGGATTTTGGCGGCGGTGATGTCCACGGCGGACGGGCTGGTGGTGTCCAGCAGCCAAGTGATTGCCAATGATCTCTACCGCCGTACCTATGCGCCCCGCATTCATGCAGGCTGGAGCGAAGCCGCCGTGGAGGCTATGACCCTGCGCATCAGCCGCTGGGCGACCATGGGCACCTTGATCATCTCTGCTCTGTTGGCCTGGTTCCTGATGAACATGAATGTGGCCCTGCTGGTGTGGGTGGGTGTTGGCGGTATGATGGCTGCCCTTGCCGGTCCTCTGGTGCTGGGCACGCTCTGGCGCGGGGTGACCGCTAATGGTGCCATTGCCGGATTTATTGCGGGTGCGCTCACCTTCCTGGTGACCCATAGCGGTGTGATCAATCCTGAATGGTTCGGATCAAGTGGCGCTTTGCGCGGCGCCGCTGATTGGCTCGCCTACCAAGCGCCGAGCCCGTATTCCTGTGCCGCCATCGGTGAGATCGTTTCGGTTGTGGTGACGGTCGCGGTGTCATTGCGAACCGAACCCGTGCCGCGCGACCATGTGGAACTGATGTTCGGCAGCGCGTCGTGAGGCATCAAAGATATTGATCTTTAATATGCTGGGGTAAGGGACGCAGGCGTGGGTACCAGGGGCCGCGTAGCGGCTCACCGTGTTCCAGTGTCTGAGAAAGCCCAGGCGTAAAGGGGGCATAGGGCTTAGACGATGGCCGTTCCGCAAACGTAATATCATCGCCATACAGACGGATCGTGATGGCCCGGCGCCGTCCATTGGTGAGTGTCGGTCCGCCGCCATGGAGAACAGCGGGATGCAGAAAGATGACGTCGCCGGGTTCGATCGGGAACGAAACGATGTTCCATTTGTCCCGTTCCGCTTCGATATCGGGCAGGGGCGGCAACTCTTTCCCGTAATAGGGTTTCGTCGGATCGTCATTGACCGCCATAGGGTCGAAACCGTCATAGCGGGTTTCGCGGTGGCTGCCGGGAATCATTTCAAGGCATTCTTCCTTCCGAAGCGGATCTAAGGAAATCCAAATTGAGGCGACTTGTTCGCCTTCGATCGGGAAATAAGGCATGTCTTGATGCCATGGCGTGCGCCCGGCGCCGCCGCCGTCTTTGATGAAGAACTCGTCGGAGTAATACCAAACATTTTCCGATCCGACCAGCGCGCCAATCATGTCGGCGATGGGCGAATGATAGATCAGCGTTTGGATTTCCGGCGTCGTTTCCATGTTGCGGACGGTTTCCAAAAACTGTCCCGGCTGGTCTTCGTAGAATTTGAACTTGGTTTGAGCGCTGTCAGACAGGATACGGTTGAGGCCTTGCTCAATGAGCATCAGCCATTCGGGGTGCAGGGCTTGCTTCAAAAAGACGACACCGTCCTTTGAATATTGCTCTCTCATCTCGTCGGTGATCATGTTGGTCGTCATCTTTTCCGTCCCGCCGTGTCCAGATGAAGCCTTTATTGGGATGCGCTTCGCAGCAATGGCTCAACGGCGGCTTGCCGTTCGGCGGATTGTGCGCGTGCGGTCACCAATTCCTCAGTTGAAGCCAAATAGGGATTGTCATTTGTAAGCCCACGATAGAGCTTGCCGTCTTTCATGACGGCGGTAATGCGGCCGTGGTCCTGCAGCACCGTGATGTCTTCTATCGGGTTGCCGTCCACGATCACGAGATCGGCAAGCTTACCTTCTTCCAGTGTTCCCAGCATGCCGCTTGGGTCTGCCGTATGTCCGCCATCTCGCGTGGCACAGAGAAGCGATTCCGCATTGGACATGCCGAAATAGTCGACGAAATATTCCAGGTCCTTGGCATATGTGCCGTGGGGCGTGATGTTCAGACCATAATCTCCACCGGGCAGAACACGCACGCCAACTTCTCTTAACCGGCGTACGGCTTTCTTCGTCTCTTCGATTTCCGTCACATAACCGCGTGCTTCGACGGTCTTCATGGAAAAGCCCATCTTTTCGGCGTTCTCCACGAACTTGATCTCCCAGGCAATCGCCGGGCCAACCGCCAGCCGGTCGCGGGCTTTCTTCAGCATGTCGACGGCTTCGTCGTCCAAGTAATTCGCGTGGCCAATGACATCCACCCCGTGGCGTACGGCTTGTTTGACAGCGGCGGCGGAGCGCGAATGGCACGCCACCCGCATATTGCGTGTATGGGCTTCATTGACGGCGGCGGCCACTTCATCATCCGTATAGGTGAGTTCGCCTGGCGGTGCGTGATCCGACAGGCCTTCGCCATCGAGAAAAATCTTGATGATATCGGCGCGGTTTTTCCGCAGGGTGCGGACGGCACGGCGCACCGCCCAAGGGCCGTCCACCAACATGCCCAGCCCTTCCATCTGCGGTCTCGCATAATCCGGGTGCAGATCCGCATTGCTGGCGGTGGCGCCCACATCACGGCCAGAAGCGATCAAGCGCGGACCGGGAATTTGTCCCTTCTTGATGGCGTCCCGAAGATAAACATCGATCCGGTGAACCGATCCGAAACTGATGGCCGACGTAAAGCCAGAGCCCAGCATGAGACGCGCATTGTCCACGGACGAAACCATGGCTTCTTCCACGGGCGTCTTGTCCAACTCCGTCGGGCCATTATTTGTGTAGGAGATATGCGCGTGAGATTCCGTCATGCCGGGCATAACAAACTGTCCGCCTAAATCAACGCGGGCAGTATCATCCGGGACCGGCCCCAGGTCGCTTTCCGGACCCGCATACCGAACAATATTTCCATCGACCCAAATAGCTCCCGGCGCGATGACGTCATCGTCTACGCCTCTGAAAAGGGCTGCGTTCGTAAAGAGAGTATGTTGGCTCATCGTTCTCTCCATTGTTTCTTTCGTCATTGCCGGGCAAGCGATCTGGGGATCGCACCGACCCGGCAATCCACGCGGCACTCAAGCTCTCACGTCTTACTGTTCGATTATGGATCACCGGATCTGCGCGCATAGCGCTTGTCCGGTGATGACGATTTTTGGTGTCGGTACATCAGTGTCGCAATCTCAACAGTTTTTCCGCATTAGGGGTTAGGCTTGCTGCAAATGGATCTGCCTTTTGTGGTGTATCCCAGCCGCCAAAATTGGTTCCCCAGACAAGCTTGTCCGTTCCCACCATATCGATCAGCATTTGCAACGGTGCGGTCCCTTCTACATGGGCGTCAAACCACAGCCCTTTCAGGCGCTCGCGGAATGTGCGTGTCTGAGGTTTGCCGGTCATGCGGGCACGGAATTCTGCCATGCCATCGAAACGGTCGGCAACGTAAGGAATGGTGCCGCCGCCATGGGAGATGCAAATGTCTAGTTTGGGATGCCGGTCCAGCACGCCGCCAAGGATGAGCGACGCCGTGGCGAGGGTTTCGTCCACCGCGTAGCCGAAGACGATCCCAAGGTCGAAACGTTCCAAGCGCTTGTCGGCAGGGCCATCGGCGCCACCGGTGGAAGCGGGGTGCATGAAGAGTGGCACGTCCAAGTCCACCAATGTACGATAAAAATCGTCCAGACACGGATCATCGAGTGGGTAGGCATAATCCGTTCCGGTATAGGCTGCCTTGAGGCCCAGTTCTTTGACGCAGCGTTCGAGTTCCGCCATGGCGGCATCCAGATCTTGCATGGGCAAGGCGGCAGACCCGACAAGCTTGGCAGGATGGTTGGATACCAGCTTTGCCATGGCATCATTGTGGATTTTGCAATACCGGATGGCGTTTTCAGCATCGATGAGATGGAACATGGTCAACGGGTTGGGAGAAAGCAGTTGAAGGTCGATGCCGATTTTTTCCATCTGTTCCAGCCGCATGTTCACGTCCAGAAAAACGGTTCCCCGATATTGCATGGGCTTCATTTGGTATGATCCGATGCGGAAATAGGGAACGCCTTTCTCATCCGCGGTGAGTTCAGGGCCGTAGGGGCCTGCCTGGCCAAACCCTTCCTCCAGCACCACATGGGCATGAAGATCGATGACGCGCGCCGCCGACATATCAATTCACAACCGGTTCCTCGGCGCCGTCGAAAAAGACTTCGCGCCGTTCCGCATTTGGTCCGTATACGGGTTCCGTTTTGGCCACCAGATAAAGTTTGTTGGTGGTATCGACGATGCCCACGCTGCCGAGAGCTTCCACCATGGCATCGTAATTCGGGTGTTTGAAATGAGCAGCAAGGGCGGCCCCATTGTCCCATTCCTCAAACACTTGAATTTTCGTGGGGTGGCAGGGATCGGGTGCAAAGCAATAGGTGACGCAGCCTTCTTCGTCATCCCGCGTTGCCTTCTGGATAGGCGCCGTTAGCTCGATGGCACGGTCACGATCAGACTCACTTGCAAACTCCAACACGGCCGAGATCAGCAGCACGGTCGTCCTCCCAATATTTGTTTTATTTAGGGAAGACTAGACCAGCAATCGCCCGTCGAACAAATGAATCCGTATAAGTAAAACGTATTGAAGACGGGTGCTACTCTATGCCGGTGTGATCGGGTGAAACTCGAAGCCGACAGCACTGCCGTCTCGTACGGTCACCTCTAGGGCGCGAATATCGTCATCTCCCATGACTTGTGCGCGGGTCAAGTTGGACAAGCGGAGCCCGTTGGATGGGCGAGCGACTGGGTGGTCCAAAATCAGCTTGTGCTTGTCTCCATGCATCACAAGGACCGGCACGCTAAGATCCTGGGCCAGTAATCCGATCCGGTCGATGGTTTCGATGAATCCGGTTTGGATCGGTTTCTTTTCGCTCGGGTGCCAAAGATTGGCATGTGTAAAGATGACCAGTGCGCGATGCGGTGCTTCCCCAACGCATTGTTGGAGCCATTCCATATTGGCACTGTTCCGTTTTTCGAACTCTGTGCGGTTTTTCGCCCGATTATTGTTATTGCCGATCGTGTGGAGGGTCACGAACAGAATATCGTTCATGGTCCACCAAGTGTTCTCGACAAAAGTTTCCTGACGGATGATCCAGAGTTTGGAATCGATATCGTTTTCAGCATCGCCATAGAAGGTCTGGCGCAATCGTTTTAGGCGCGCGCGTGCCGTGCCAAGTTCCTTGCTGGCAGCTTTTCCGTCGACCCAGTCATTGTCACCAGGTGTGTAAATGAAGGGGGCTTCTATTTCCGCGAATAAATCCTTGCGGGTGGCGTAAAAATTTTTCTTGAAGCTGCCGCGACCGCTCTTCATATCGCCCAAATGAACAACAAATCTGGGTTTCCGGGAATTGATCTCCATAATGAGCTTATGGAAGGCGGGCAGATCCTTCTTGCGGTAGGGCATGTCCCCCAGGGCGATGAACGAGAGCGCGGCCATTAGACGTGCGATCTACGGCGGGACAAAAATTTGCTTACCATTACTTGTCTTTATACGGATCGAACGAGAGCAGGAATTTGTTAAGTGTCCCAAGTTCGTCGGATGTGACATGCATGACAGTTTTCCCATCGGAAATGAGGACTATTTCCGAAATGTCGGAATATGGAAAGATTCCGAATTCAAACTCGTTATTGTATTCATCGTTTCCGACCCAAGAGGACGAATCAAGTGTGACGTTGCCCGACGGCGCGTAGAGCCACCACCTGCTAATATCATAGACTTGCTCCGGAAAATCTTCGTCAGCGGGAACAATCCTTTTGCTGTCCTCAACGATGATCCAGAGGTCGCCGCTTGAGCCAAAGGAAAAATCTGAGACCTTGGTAAGATTGGAAACACGTTCAGACCCGTCGTCCCTTATCGTGCGGGTCGTTTCGCGCGTTCCCGTCGCAAAGGGCAGATCATCACCAAAATCATGTTTCATGCGGATCGGGGTAAATTTAAGCGCTAATCCGTTGAGCGATCCGAAGGGATGCTTGCGGAGCGATAATGGTTGGATGTCGACCGCACTGAATCGTCTGTCGAGGTAATAGCTTTTTTCTTCGTCGATTTGATAACGGTGGGCCGCCGATGATCCGTCGACCTTTCGAACAAAGCTACAGTCGACAATCGGAAGCGACGGCATATCCTGTTTTGATTTCTTGAGCCATGCCTCTGCATTCTGCTGATCCTCGCCTGTGAATGGTTCAATCGGCTCGTAACAACGGTCCTTAATTGCTGCCAGATCGGCGAACGCTTTAGCCTCCCAATCCAACGCCGCCCGCGTGAGATCGGATGCCGAAACGCTTGCTGTCGAAATTGCGCCAGCCGCAAGGACGACGGCCACCATCACCTTTGCTCTTGCAAGTCCCTTCGCCAGTCCGATCCTCGGTTTTGTAACGTCAGTCGAGATCATCTGGCCCTCCTTCGTCGAGCAACTGGTACGACATGTCCTTTAACTTGTATCCACTTTGCCCTTGCTTAAAGGCAGCGCGCAAGAGATAAACGATGCGGGCCGCAGCGTCCGCCGGGGATAGGCCGCCATCGCGGATGTTCGATACGCAGTTTCGATCGGCATTCTGACTGCCGATGCGCGGCCTGTATGTCAGATAAGCGCCCAAACTATCGGCGGCGGACAATCCAGGCCGCTCGCCAATCAGGATCACGACCGACCGTGCGGCAAAGCCGGTTGCAATTTCGTCACCTAAAGCAACCCTTGCCTGGTGTGCTAGGACAATCGGGCCCACATTTAAGTCCGGTATCAATCCCAGGGCGGATGAAAGCGTTGTGGCCGCATAGCGGTGAACGGCCAGGGCGGAAAGCCCATCTGCGATGACAAACACCACGTCTGGCGGCGCGTCTGAATGCTTTCGGGTGAGGTGTGACACATCGTTGACACTCAAACGCCGGCCGAGATCGGGCCTCTGCAGGAAAACATCCCGGTTCTCCGCTTGACTGGACACGGTGAGAAACCGCTCTTCGGCTACTCCCACTTCTCGAAGCTGAGAGGTGACAAGGTCCGTATCCATCCGGCTTAAGACGGCGTCTTTTGCTTGCGCATGGGCCAATTGGAAATCCAGCAAATGTGGCGTCGGCAGTCCGTCGCCGCTGCGGCCAAGGGCAATGCGTGCTGCCGTAAACTGGCGATAGGTAGACCACGGGTCTGTTGGCCGTCGGGTCATGAGATGGCTTCCGGTGCAACCAAAGCCGCCGCGCCTGAACCTTTACCCAATTGCGGGCGAATACGGCCGTCATCGTCCAGAATGTTCATCTGCGTAAGCCACGCTTCGAATTCCGGCGCGGGACGCAGGGTCAAAACGGACCGAAGGTAAAGAGCATCATGAAAACTCGTGCTCTGATAATTCAGCATGATATCGTCCGCTCCCGGAACACCCATGACGAAGCTGCATCCGGCAACACCAAGAGCCGTCAGCAAAGTGTCCATATCGTCTTGATCCGCATCCGCATGATTGGTGTAACAAACATCACACCCCATCGGGACGCCTAGAAGCTTTCCACAGAAATGATCTTCCAGACCCGCCCGCAATATTTCCTTGCCGTCATATAGATATTCGGGGCCGATAAAGCCGACCACCGTGTTGGTCAAAAGCGGATCGAAGGCGCGTGCCACAGCATAGGCCCGCGCTTCTATGGTCTGCTGGTCGCATCCATGATGAGCATCCGCCGAGAGGGCGCTGCCTTGTCCGGTTTCGAAATACATCACATTGTTGCCAACTGTTCCGCGTTTGAGGGAAAGGGCGGCATCTTGAGCTTCTTTTAAGATTGAAAGGTTTATGCCAAAGCTGTCATTCGCGGCCTGCGTGCCCGCGATCGACTGAAAGACGAGGTCTACGGGTGCACCTTGGGCGATCACATCAAGTGTGGTGGTCACGTGGGCCAGAACGCAAGATTGGGTTGGGATCGCGTGCCTGTCGATGATTTCTCCCAGGATGTGTAGAAGCTTCTGTGTTTGAGCCGGACTGTCCGTGGCGGGATTGATCCCAATCACCGCATCGCCGCAGCCATACATCAGCCCATCCAGGATCGATGCGACAATACCTTTTTCGTCGTCTGTAGGGTGGTTCGGCTGCAATCTCACCGCGAGCCGGCCAGGCAAACCGATCGTATTTCGGAAACGGGTGACGACGGAACATTTCTTGGCAACCGAGATGAGATCCTGGTTGCGCATCAGTTTGGAGACAGCCGCCGCCATTTCAGGCGTGATGCCGGGCGAGAGGGCTGAAAGAACCTCCGCCGTCGCCATATCCGACAACAGCCAATCCCTGAATCCGCCCACGGTCAGGGACTTTACTGTGCTGAAAGCCGCATCGTCATGCGTGTCGATGATCAGGCGTGTGACCTCATCTTCTTCATAAGGAATGATGGTATCGGTCAGGAACCGCGCCAGCGGCACGTCGGCCAGCGCAAATCGTGCGGCGACCCGCTCTTCGTCGCTTTCCGCTGCCACGCCCGCCAGCCGGTCACCGGATCGTGCCGGGCTGGCCTTGGCGACCAACGTCTTCAGGTCATCGAAAGCATATCGTGTGGTGCCGGTGTCAGCGTGGAATGCCACTAAGGTGCCGCCTGCTTGAAATCTTGATCGTTGAATTTCATCACATATGTGGTCTCGCGCAAAGTCTTGGGCGATTTTTGTCGGGATGGCCGCGTCTTCGGAGTACTTTTTGGGAAACAAAAACGGGGAAACATGACGACCGTCGACACGGCTAAGGGCACCTCCCGCTTCGATACCAAAGAGTTCCCGGCACGCTACCGTTATTATGTGCTGGCGATCATCTTTATCACGGCGGTCTTCAACTTCATCGACCGGCAGATCCTCGCGATCTTGCAAGAACCCATCAAGAACGAATTTGGTCTTGACGATGCCCAGGTCGGTTCGCTGTCCCTCGTCTTCACGATTTTCTACGTCGGGTTGGCGCTTCCCTTGGCACGTTTGGCGGACACCACTGTCCGCCGAACCATGCTCGCGATCTGCCTGAGTGTCTGGAGTTTCATGACCGCGCTGTGCGGTGTGGCGCAAAACTTCTGGCAGTTATCCGTCGCCCGAGCAGGTGTCGGCGCAGGGGAGGCCGGGGGCGCCCCGATCTGCCATTCGATGATCGCCGACTATTTCCCGCCGGAGAACCGGGCGACCGCGCTTTCCGTGTATGCCATGGGGGTTCCCGTGGGCATCATGCTGGGGCTCGTGATCGGTGGCGTGGTTGCGGAAAATTTCGGCTGGCGGATGGCATTCCTGGTGGTGGGCCTACCGGGACTCTTGCTCGCCCTTGTCATCTTTTTCACGGTTCGGGAACCACCGCGCGGGCTTTCCGAAAACCTGGTCGATACGGGTGAGGCCCCGAAGCTCACGGAAGTGTTCAGTTATCTTTGGCAATTGAACTCCTTCCGTCATCTGGCGGTGGCGGCGGGCTTGCAGGCCATGGTGGCCTACGGAACTTTCCAATGGCTGCCCGCCTTTTTGGTCCGTGTACATGGATTTTCGGTTCAAGATGTGGGGCTGACCGTGGGGCCCCTTCTAGGGATCGCCGGTCTTATCGGCACCATCGGCAGCGGTTTGCTGGCGGACCGTCTGGCCCGGCAAGACCAGCGTTGGTATCTGTGGATGTGCGCCCTTTCGATGGCGATCGCAACACCTTTTGCCATTGCGGCTTTCCTTGCAGGTTCGGCAACGTTCGCATTGGCGCTTTACTTCATTCCCATGATACTCGGAAACACGTTTATCGGTGTCACCGGGGCCGTGGTGCAGGGGCTCGCCCCGGTTCGCATGCGTGCGCTTGCCGCCGCCACAAAGACCATGGTGCTCAATCTCATTGGGTTGGGGCTGGGACCTTTCATTATCGGTTTTCTGAGCGACACGTTTAATCAGGGAGACTCCGGCGAAGGCTTGCGGTACGCCATGTTGTGGCTCGTCACCATCAATTTGTGGTCGGCAATTCACTATATGATTGGGGCACGGAGCTTAAGGGAAGACCTTGATCGCACAGCGGCTCAGAGCGAGACTGCGTCAACAGGCACTGTCCCGTCGTCCGCTTTTCTAAAGGACGGAAAAGCGGTATCACCGTCATCAACAGGACCCACCCCAAAAGACGGGAAGCCTGAGAAGAAAGACTAGATCGTTTCCAGGTGAAGTGCCAAAATCCGATATTGGCGGTTCACCGTCCGGAAACGAGCAAAACAAAGAGTCTGGAGCCGTTTTGTGCTTCAAACAAAACCAAAACGGCTCTAGAACGGGAGAGATTGATGCCGACGCTTACGGATAGTCAAAGAGATGAGTTCTTGGCGGAACGGGGCGTGTTGATGCGCGTGGCCGTCGTGCGCGACGATGGTTCTCCCCTGGTTACGCCGATCTGGTTCATCCATCAGGACGGCGCCATCTATTTCACACCCCGTGAAAAATCCGAATGGTTCGATTGCCTTAGGCGAGACCCCCGTGTGGCCCTGTGCATCGACGAACAACCGCATCCCTATCGAAAAGTGCTGATCGAGGGCAAGGCAGAACTTGTACATGACATTGGCGAAGACAATCAGTGGCGCGACCTCTACCGCCAAATCGCCTGCCGATACGTTCCCGAGGAACAAGCCAATGCCTATGTGGACAATACGATCGAGCAGCCGCGCGGCCTATATCGGGTTGTTCTTGCAACGGCAAGCAAAGTGCGAAGTTGGCGTATGCCGGACGAAGGTGAACCCGCCATGGGCATTTGGCATGACCGGTATTATAAGCCAGGCACTACATTCTAGAGGCATTCCGATTCGGATTGGTTCGGCAAAGGAAAGCGAGGTCATCACGAGGAGCGAATGCGACGACGTGATCCAGGGCAGGTTGTTCAGGTCATGGTGCTCTGGATTGCCACGCCGCCGTTCGGCGGCTCGCAATGACAATTCAGACAGTCTTGGAGTTATTCTAGCTCGCGTAACTTATTATCTGGCCTGAGGCTTCCGCATATTCCGCTTTGATTTGTTCGCAGACGTCGGTAACGGATTCAACTTTGTGAATATTCCCCACACCATGGCCTGCGGAATAGATATTCTTGTAGCGCCCCTTCACTTTTTCAGTCGACATAACTTCGGTTTGCGGCGTGCGGATCAGTTCGTCCAGGTCAATGCCCGCGGCGAGCAGGCTTGGTTTTAGCCAATTCGCGGGCGCGCCGTCCAATGCTGCCGTAAAGAAGACGTCATTGGCATTCGTATCGCACAACATCTGACGGTATTCGTCGGTGACTGTTGCTTCGTGGGTGGCGATGAACCGTGTTCCCATATAGACCATGTTGGCGCCCATCACCTGTGCCGCCAAAATATCCCGGCCGGTGGTCATGCCGCCCGCAAGGATGATGGGCTTGTCCGTAATCTGACGGATTTCATTCACCAGAGAAAATGGGTTGATGGTGCCGGTATGGCCACCGGCACCGCCGCAGACGGCGATCAACCCATCCGCGCCTGCTTCCAACGCTTTTTCCGCATGACGGCGGGAGGCCACATCATGAAGGATGAGTCCGCCATAGTCATGTATGGTCTTGAATGTATCGCCAGGAGCGCCTTTCGATGTGAGGACGACGGGCACTTTGTATTTGATGCATAGCTCCAGGTCGCCTTCGAAACGGGGGTTTGTCGGGTGGACCACCAGATTGACACCGTAAGGGGCGTATGTCCCGGCAGTATCTTCTTTGAACCCTTCTTCCATTTCCTTGATCCAATCCTCGAACACGTCACGCGTCCGGGTGCAATGGGCCGGGAAGGTTCCAAGAATGCCGGAGCGGCAGGCGGCCAGAGCAAGCTTTGGATTGGATACCAAAAACATGGGCGCTGCGATGAGCGGGATGGCCAGTTTTTGCTGTAGTTCTTCGAATGTCATATCTCGTCTCTCAATGGGTGGTTTTGAGTTCGGCGAGCACGTCGTCCGTATCCGCGCCAACGGCCGGGGACTCGCAAAAGATGCTCATCGGGGTTCGTGTGAACTGGCAGGGGAACCCTTTGACCAAGGTGCCGGCGCTGCTCTTGGACAGCGCCGTTGTCGCCAATCGGCCTGCTTCCTCGAACGCTTCTTTGCCGCCAAAGGCCGGGAATGCGGCAATGCCCAGATGTCTTAGCCCGGTCAGGATCTCTCTCGATGGCTTCGCCGCGATGATTTCCCGTAACGCATGATCGAGTGACTCGTGTGTGCCGCCGGCCTTTTCCGAGATGAATTTCTTAAGGCCGCTCTCAGCCACGTCCGATGTAGCCGAGACGGAAATCCACGCGCCGTCAGCGGACCTATAGATTCCTTGAAGTGTTGCATTCGCGCTTGCATTGCCGATAAGCAGGGCGTCGTCCGGTAAGATCCTCTGACTGGCTGCCGCGATGTATTCGCCGATCGCGTAGGTGGAGATCTCTCGCTGTGGAATGGAGAGGTGAAGGCCGCAACCTTCGTTCTGCGCTTTGATGTATCCCGCCACTATTGCGCCCGCAGCAAACAAGCAAACGATCTGGTCCGGATAGTTTAAGTTCCGCCCACTGATGACAGGCTTGCCGCCGGGGTGTCCGGTGAGCGCGCTGATCCCCGATAGGGCTTCCAAAGTCGACCCAAACGTGGTGTGTCCGGCGCCGGGGCCGGTTTCGCCTTGGCCTGAAATGGACCCCAAGACAATGCGCGGGTTAGCGGCTTTAAGCGCGTCAAACCCAACGCCAAGCCGGTCCAAAACACCGCGCCGGAAGTTCTCAACGACGATATCCGCGCCTGCCACGAGCTCAAGCAGAGTTTTGCGGCCGTTATCGGTCTTGAGATCAAGATCGACGCCACGCTTGTTGCGGTTGTTGAATTTGAAGAGGGGGGAATCGCCGCCTGACGCGCCCGCCCATGCGCGGAACGGGTCGGGATAGCTGGATGATTCCACCTTGATCACATCAGCGCCCATATCGGCCAGCAGCGCGGACGTGCCGGCGCCTGCCGTGATAATGCCAAGATCGATCACCCGCACGCCGGACAGCGGCAGGCCACTTGGTGCCTTAGCACGGGACGTGACGTGCTTTCGGGTTGCTGATCCTTTTGCGGATTGCACAACCGTTTTGACCGGAATGGAAGGCACAAGAATGGTTTGGTCTCTGTCCCCATGCAGTTCCCGCAGATAATCCGTGGCTTTGAATAGCGGATCTGTGAGTAAGTCTTGGGGTGATAGAACGGGCCCGCCCGGTACGCCCGCTTTCTGAAACCGGTCATAGAGGTCGGCCATGGTTTTTCCGGCGCACCAGTCTTCGATGACCGCCATGTAATCATCACGGTTTTCCGCACGCGACTTGAAGCTCGCGAATTTGGGATCTTCGAGGCGGGCGTCCCCTATCATGTCCACCAACGGTGTCCAGTCTCGTTCCGTATAGATGAGCGCCACGTAACCATCTTGACACGGAAGAATAGGCCATTCGGCGTTTGTGCCTTCGCGGGTCATCGCCATGCCCATGGCGCCGGCGGCAAGGGCCTTCCAATTGACCCAGCAATTGGCGCTGAATAAATCCAGCGTGACGCGCCCCGTAGGGTGACCGGCTTGTTGTCCCGCCAATGCCCCCATGGCGCCCGCAAAGGCGGCATAGCCACCAATATAGGCCGCCTGATTACCGCCCAGTTTGAGCGGTTCGCGGTTAGGATCGCCCATTAGATCCGCCAATGCGGAAAGCCCTTGAAGTGAAATGTCTTCCACAGGCCATGCATTCTCTTCGCGGCCATCCGGGAAGGGTTGAAGCAAGACAACGGTCTGCTTTTGAGAGTTCGCCGTTTTTTCCAAATGCTCGGCAAGAGCAACAGAGTCCGTCAAAATCAGATTTGCGGACGCAAGTTCAGGCGGCACTTCATTGGTGCCATCTAAGTTCTCCAGTACGAGATTGACCCGGTTCTTGCCATTGTTTAAAAACACATCCAATACGCCGCCGCCTTGACCCACATGTTCCGATGCCACCGTCTTGAGCGGCGTGATCGGATCATGCCCGCCCGGTGCGATGCGCGTCACCTGAGCCCCCAAATCCCTCAGCATACGGCCGCAAAAAGCGGCTGCGATATGGGAAACGATGGGGGCGTCAGCGGTGAGGGCTTCGCAGGCTTTGACGTGATTGAGAAAGTCCATGATCAGCCTTCTGCGTCTTGCAGGGCTTGCCACATCCGGCTTGGCGTAATCGGCATGTCGAGATGGTCGATACCCAGCGGCCGTACTGCATCCAGAACCGCAATCACGTAGGCAGGTGGCGCGGCGGTCGCACCTGCCTCACCACACCCTTTCACCCCGAGCGGGTTGCTGGGGCTTGGCGTCGAAAAATGCTCGATGTGAATGTGCGGCATGTCATCGGCGCGCGGCAGCCAATAGTCTTGCAGCGTACCGGTCAGCATTTGCCCGGAGTCATCATCATATTGTACCCATTCACCGGCTGCCTGACCGATCCCTTGGGCGACGCCGCCATGGACTTGGCCGTTCACGATCATCGGATTGATGACCACGCCGAAATCATCGACGATTGTGTACCGATCGATCGTGACGACGCCGGTTTCAGGGTCGACTTCCACTTCGCATACATGGCCGCCATTGGGAAAGGTTGGGTTGTTGGATTCGTAAACACCGTCCCCCACAATGCCGTCGCCATCTTTGCCCAACTTGGCAACCGACATCAGCGGCAAACGTTTGTTGGTGCCAGGCACTTGGAAGATGCTCTCGTCCGGCGCAAATTCAAGCTCGCCGGGATCGACGCCCAGCTCGTCAGCGGCAATGGCTGTGCCCTTGTCCACCAAATCGGCGGATGCATTTACCAAAGCGCCACCGCCCATATAGGTGCTGCTCGATCCGCCGGTGAAGCCGCCATCTCCCAGGTCGCCGGTATCCCCGGATCGAAACTGGATGTTTTCGAACGGAACGCCCAGTTGATCGGCAATCATCTGACCATAAGACGTCTCGTGCCCTTGTCCCGACCCTTTGTTGCCCAGGGAAACGATCACCTGTTCGTCGGGCAGGATGTGAACGCGTCCCACTTCTTTCGGGGCCCCGCCGGTCTTTTCCATGTAGTAGCAAAGGCCTCGTCCACGGACTTTGCCACGGGCCTTCGAGTCGGCCACGCGCGCGTCATACCCGTCCCAGTCGGAGGCGCTGATGGTCTTGTTCAAACCCAGATCAAAGTCACCGTCATCGAGCGTAAAGCCGCCAGCGCCGGTATAGGGCATCTGACTTGCCTTCACGAAGTTCTTTCGGCGCAGTTCGGCGGGTGACACGTTGAGTTCATGGGCCGCCTGATCCACAAGCCTCTCGATCAGGTAAGCCGCTTCCGGTCGGCCGGCGCCGCGATAGGCATCAACGGGTGTCGTATTCGTGAACACGCCTTTCACGCGGACCGACATGGACTGCACGTCGTAGACGCCCACTTGCAACCCTTCGGGCCCGACAGACGGTACCTGAGGGGCAAAGGCCGACAGCGCGCCGCCCATGGCGGCAATTGTGTTGACGCGTACGCCCAAGAAATTGTGATCTTTATCGAGGGCAAGCTCCGCATACGACACATTATCGCGGCCTTGATTGTCCGTAAGAAATGCTTCCGACCGGTCGCTTGTCCAGCGCACCGGTTTGCCCAGGCGTTTTGCGGCGATCGTTAGAGCGATCTGTTCCGGAAACAGAAAGCCCTTCAGGCCGAAGCTGCCGCCCACATCGTTGGCCACGACCCGTATGTTCTCCATGGGCATTTGCAGCACCAGCATGCTCACCATGAAGCTCCAGATCTGCGATCCTTGGCTGGCCGTATGAATGGTAAACTTGTCATCCCCATGCGGTTCGGCAATCGTCGACCGTGGTTCCATGGGGACGATGGCAACACGATTGTTGATCAGCCGAAGTTTGGTAACGTGCGAGGCTTCGTCGAACTTCGCGTTTGTCGCGGCTTCATCGCCGTAGAAATAGTCGAAAGCTAAGTTGCCCGGATTGCTGTCGTAGAGAAGCGGCGCGCCTTCTGCCAGGGCGCCTTCTGTATCTACAACGCTTGGCAGATCCTCATAATCCACGAAGACCATCTCGGCGGCATCGCGCGCGGCATTCATCGATTTGGCCACCACACATACGACCGGCTCCCCTGCGTACCGCACCCGGTCTCTGGCGAGCACGGGCCTTGGCGGCCGTTCCGACGTGGACCCGTCCTTGTTAGTGATCGCCGGGGCGATGCAGGGTAATGGGCCCACATTGGCCGTATCCAGATCGGCAATGGTCAAAACATCCAAGACACCTTCGGCGGCTTTTGCGTCATCGAAATCGATGGAATTGATTTTGGCGTGGGCAAAGGGGGACCGGACAAAGGCGGCATAGACTTCGCCGTCAATACGAATGTCGTCTGTGTAGAGACCGTCGCCGATGATGAAACGGTCGTCTTCTTTCCTGCGAACGGACTGGCCGATGCCGAACTGACCCATAAAGCTGCCTCAGGTTGATGTATCGTGGGACATACAGTGTGGGGTCACCCCGCCGCGAGATCAAGAATACCGTTGATGGAAGGTGCCTGTTCGAGCGTGTGGATTTGATCGATCAGCTTCTGTCCTTTGTTGCCGCCGATGGCCGCGGTGGCAAGAGAGACAAATTTCTCGTCCAGCTTGGTCTGCTGGTCCGTAAGGTCTTCCGCAGGAATGCCTACATCGGTCTCATCGGTAAAAGTGTCGCCCGACTTGGTGGTGATGGAGACGCGTGCCAGCGTACCGGGTTCAAGGTCGCCAATGACGGTCACTTTGTCCCGTGTTTCGCGCAGACCGGCATCTTGTGCATTGTGATCGCTATAGGTGTCCAGCAAAGCCGTATCCACACCATGCAAGGCGAATGCCTGGGTATGGCGAAGACTGAATTTTGTTTCCAGCCCTGTTTCTGGAGAGGGGATGTTGCATACTTTGAGATGCCCTTGCGGCACATGTATCTCGATATCGCTCACATTGTCCGGGACGATGCTGTTTTGCGCCACAAGCTGTTTGGTCACTTCGATCCCTGAATGGGTGAGGTAACACGCGGCGTGATATTTATAGAGATTGCTGCGTACATATTGGCCGGGTTTGATGGGGCGCAGTTCTTTCGGTGATTCATGGGATTGAGTAGCGATAAAGCCCTGTTCCGTCTCCAGCACCTCATCGTTTGCTGTAAAGCCTTGCGCCGCCAGCCGCGCTGCGAACAAGCCGTTCGCTGCCGCTTTCCCCGCATGAAGCGGTTTGGTCATGGTGCCGAACATGGATTTGAGGCCGGCGGCTTGGGCGCCCGCAATGCCCAAGGCCATGGCCGTTTTGTCTGCGTCCAGGCCCATGAGCTTGGCTGCTGCGGCGGCCGCCCCGAACGCGCCCACGGTTCCGGTGGCATGAAAGCCAATCATGTAGTGAGACGGCAGGACCAACTGGCCGATGCGGGCCGCCACTTCATATCCCGCGACAAAAGCATTGATGATTTCTTTGCCGCTTGCGCCATGTTTTTCGGCAAGGGCAAGCACGGCTGGAAAGATGGCAACCGTGGGATGGCCGCCGGTATAGTGATTGACATCGTCATAGTCGAGTGCATGAGAAGCGGCTCCATTGATCAGAGCACTGTCGATCAGACTTGCCTTCTCTGAGCGGCCGATGAGGCGGTTGGTACCTTTACCCGCCAATTCATCGCACAAGATATTGGTGAGCGGTTCCGAGGCGCCTGCAAGAGTGACGGCAAACCAATCCAGAATGGCCTGCTTGGCACAGGTAACCGCATCCGCTGACAGCTTGTCGTAGTCGTACTGGTCGAGATCCGCTGCGATCGCACGGGTTGCGCCGGATAGAATTTCAAGATCGATCGATTCTGCGATGGCCATGGGGCTTGTCCCTATTTTTGACGTTTCACTTTACCGAGCAGGTTGTCGGAAATGATGCGTTGCTGGATCTCCGAGCTGCCCTCGAAAATCTTGGTGAGGCGCGCATCGCGCCAGTAGCGCTCCATGGCGTGCAGCGTGGTGTACCCTGCGCCACCCAAAATCTGGAGCCCCTCGCTGGTAACGCGTTCAGCCATTTCGGCGGCGAAATACTTCACCATGGACGCTTCCTTGTCGCAGCGCCTGCCGGAGTCGATTTCGTTTGCCACGTGATACATGAGCTGACGGGCCGCTTCGATTTCTGTGGCCATGGTGGCGATCTTGAAACGAATAGCCTGGAAATTGCCGATGGGCTGGCCGAATTGTTCCCGCTCATGGGCATAAGCGATGGCGTCTTCCAATGCGCCTTGCGCAAGTCCGATGGACCGCGCCGCCGTATGAGCACGTGCCACTTCTAGGCCTGAGGCGACCGCATAAAACGCCTTACCCTCATTGTCCTTGCTGCCTTTCTCATAAATTGGTACACGGACATTGTCGAAGTGAAGCTCGTAGGTTTTCCAGCCGAAATAGCCGATTTTCGGGATCGGGTGGCCAGTGACGCCTTTGGGCAACTCACCGCGCGGTTTTTCAACCGGGATCGAGGTCAAGCCCATATGACGCTTGCCGGTTTCTTCGCCCGTGTCCGTGCGCGCGATGACGCTGATAAAATCTGCGCCGTCGGCGAATGTGCACCAGTATTTGCTGCCGTTAATGACCCATTCGTCGCCGTCTTTGCGCGCCCGGCATGTGATCGAGGCAACGTCCGACCCGGCGTTGGGCTCAGACATGGAGAAGGCGCCCAGATAGTCGCCGCGCGCCATGCGCTCAATTTTTTCAAGGCGCTCATCACCGGTGCCGGGGATGGATCGATAAAAGCTATTGCCGCGGGCAATGATACTGGCGACGCTCATCCAGCCGCGCGCCAGTTCTTCCGCCACCAGACAATATTCGAAAACGCCGAGGCCCAGCCCGCCATATTTTTCCGGGATCATGATACCGAAGAAACCAAGTTCGCCCATTTTCTCAATGAGTTCGCGCGGAATGTCGCCCTTTTCCGGGTCAAGTTTATTGGCGATCGGGATGACTTCGTTTTTCGTGAAATCCCGTGCGAGTTCCCGCATCATGCGGCGCTCTTCCGTCATATGACCGGTGCCGGTCGCGCCGGTCATCTCATAGGAGCCTATTGCTGCTTCCGCCATCACGCTGCCTCTTGCTGCTGTTGGATTTTTTCAAGAACCGGAAGGAGATAGGTTTTGAATTCTTCCGGGTTTTCGGACATGGGGAAGTGCCCCATGCGTTTCATGACTTCGAAGTATGTGGCGCCCACTTCCTTAGCGAGTTCCGCCGTCATTTCCGGCGTGGCGGACAGGTCATACTCGCCGGTAAGCAGGTAAAGTGGACATTTCTCCGTATCGAGACCATTTGCCAGGCCGTTGCGAAGGTCGCCATCGGCGAAGTAGTAGTACAAATCGCCAAGAAACACGCCTGGGCCGCCTTGCATGTAGTGCCAGACAGTTTCCCACTTGTCTTTCTCAGGGCTTTGCGGCGCGATGAGCGAGATCATTTGTGCGCCCGCCACTTCGGAACCGTGAATGTCCGGCCGGTAAAGCGCGAAATCTTGATTTTCTTCGCTTGCGCTGGGGCTTTCCGCATAGAGCGCGGATTGCAGGCCGATGGCTGCCTTGAATTGATCGCCATGGCGCAGCGACAGGTGCAGAACCGCGCGTCCGCCGATGGAACAGCCCATCACGATGGGATTGTCCAAGCCAATGGCTTCTTTGAATGCCATGACTGTTTCCACATAGAGGTCCGTGCTCAGGAGATAAGGCGTTTTTTCATAACCGGCTGGTGGCGACGATTTGCCATGCCAGGGCAGGTCGAACACGATAACCCGATGGTTCTTGGTAATTTTCGGATCGCGCAGAATTTCCCGGTATTGGCGGCCATCCGACCCTGCCGTGTGGAGGCAGAGAAGGGGCGTGCCTTGACCCGCTTCCTCGAAATAGACGCGGCATGGGCGGCCTGCCACGTTAAAGCGGACATAACGTCCAACAATGTCATCGAATTCAGGTTCGTTGAGCGGTGCGATCGCGGCGGTTGGTTTTTCTGGGCGCAGCGCGTCGAAGATATTCTCCATAATCATCAAGTGACGCACGAATGTCAGGCGTTCGCCGCCGATTTCCATATGTCCTGCTTCCACCATGCCGGCGAGAGACTGGAAACCGATGTCCGGATCGGCCTTGATCAATTCGTCCCAAGCCTCCGGCGGGGCCGTCAGCGTGAAATCCGGTGTCCTGCCATTTGGGTCCGGCGAAGAAACGTCGCCTGCGGTGATCTGCAGGAATTCGGATCGGTCGCCCATTTTGATTTCGGCCAAAAGATCCACAAGCTGTCCGCGCAGTCCGATCATGGGGTTTGTGGCAGCGGCCTGAGTTACATTTTCCAGCATGGCGTTTCCTCTAACTTGCTATGGCGCGAAGGGAGCGCACCGGCAGGCTGATCTGTGTACGGTATTTATCGAGAACGGAGATGATGTGATCTCGGGACTTTTCCAAACGCTCGATCGGGGCGCCGACACCAACACCCATGGGCGGGCCTTCCGGTAGATCAAGTAAGGTGCCGATGACGCCGCCGCCCGGTGTCATGGATCCTCTGGTTTCCGTGAAACCAAAGACGCGGATCTTCTCGATTTCTTTCATCAGATCGGTTTCTTTAATACGGTTTGCGGCTACCGGTTCTTCCGCATTTACCCGGCGCAAAATCTTGCGGATTTCCGAGTCCGGCTGGAGGCTCAACAGAGCGCGCCCAACGGCGGCGCGCGTGATCGGGCGTCTTGTGCCCACTTTGAGATGCATACGAACGGGATGTGAAGATTCAACAATGTGGGCGTATTGAACCGTCACGCCGTTCTGCATGCCCAGCAGGACCAACTCGCCTGTTTCCTCGTGAATTTTTTCGAGAATGGTGACCAGGTTGTTACCGCCCAAGGCCCGCTGTTGGACCCATGATCCGAGAAACGCGATGCGCATGGTGGGGGAATAAACGCGGGCTTGAGGGTCGTAGTCCAGATAGCCCAGCGACAGCAGGCTTTTCAGAAGCACCGATGTGCTGGATTGTGGGAAGCCCAGATTGCGCGCAATGTCGCCGACCGAGGCGGGGGCCTGCCGCTCCGAAAAATATTCAAAGATTTCCAGGACCCTGGCTGCTGATTTTATGACCGTATCACTCATAGGCTCACGCTTTTCGTTTACATGCCGATCAAATCGGCCTTTTTGAGGATGTTGTTGAAGATGCGCATGGAGGCTGCGTCCACCATCACGCCTTTATGGTTGACCGACCCCAATCCTTCGGCTTCGGCTTTTTGATAGGCTGCCGCCATCTCGCGGGCCCATGTCACGTCTTTTTCGCGAGGTGAGAAAACCTCTAGCGCCGGTTCAATTTGCGCTGGGTGGATGGCCCATTTGCCGACCATGCCCAGCGTATTGGCACGCTTGCAGTCGGTCCGGAAACCTTCTTCGTCTTTGAAGTTTGCATACGGACCATCGACCGCATCGATTCCGGCCGACCGCGCGGCAACGGTGATCTTAAAGCGGGCATAGTGCCAGATGTCGCCGGGATAGCCTGCGTTGGCGCCACCGATTTCGCGGATGTCGACGCCCATGGAAGCCGAATAATCCCCCATGCCGAAAATCATGGCTTCCAGGCGCGGGCTAGCCGTGGAGATTTCTTCTACGTTTTGAAGCGCTTCCACTTCTTCGATCAGCACTTCGATGCCGATTTTCTTTTTAAGTTTAAGCTTCTGTTCCAATTGCGAGATCAGCTTGTCCGCAAACAGAACGTCGGCCCCGTTCATCACCTTCGGCACCATGATGGTGTCGAGGTTTTCGCCCGCCCCCTCGATTACGGTGATGATGTCCTCGTAACACCATTCCGTCGATGTGTCGTTCACACGAACGCAGCGGGTTTTCTTGCCCCAGTCCAGATTGTTCAAGGCGTCGACGATCTGATGGCGCGCCGCTGGTTTGGCGTTGGGGGCAACCGCGTCTTCCAGATCACAGAATACGTGGTCCGCCGCGCTGCCGGCCGCCTTGGTCAGCATTTTCTCGCTGGAGCCCGGTACCGCTAGCTGGGAGCGGCGGAGGCGTAAGGGGCGTTGATACATGATGTTCTCCTTCGGAAGTCTCAGGCGGTTGCTTTGACCGCGTCTGTCTCGATTAGGTTGGCGATTTCGTCGGCCGTATAGCCAATGGCCGAGAGAATTTCTTGGGTGTGTTCGCCCAGAAGCGGGCTGCGCGCCGCAATGCGTCCGGGCGTTTCTGTCATCTTGGCGGGAATGCCGGCGATTTTTGACGGTGTCGCACAGCCGGGCTGTTCCACATCCACGATCATCTCCCGTGCCGTGAAATGTTCGTCCGCTGAGATATCCACCATATCCATCACCGGACCATAGGGGATCTTTCCGCCCAGAAGGCTGGTAAGTTCCGCTTTTGTGAGTTTACTCGTGCGTTCGGTAATCACGGCCTCACATTCCGCACGGTTCTTAAGACGGTCTCGGCCTGTCGCGAAGCGTTCGTCTGATGCGAATTGCGGCATGGCGAGTTCTTTGCACAGGGTTTGCCACATATTGTCCCTCGCGCAGGCAATCGCCACATGCCCATCCTTTGCTGGGAATATGGCAAAGGGGCAGATCAGCGGGTGGCGGTTGCCTTCCGGCCGTCCGGGGAGCCCCTTATAAGAATGGAGGTAGACGTTTCGTTCGCACAAGGACAATACCGCGTCGACCATGCCCACATCGACGAACTGCCCCTGGCCGGTTTCACGGGCACGATAGATGGCGGCCATGATCGCAAAGGCCGTCATCATGGCTGGCACGATGTCGCCGGCACCGGGGCCGACCTTGGCCAGTGTTTCCGGGTCCGGTCCGGTCGTGGTGATCAGGCTGCCCATGGCTTGTGACACCACATCGAATGACGGCCAGTCTTTGTAGGGGCTCGCGCCGGTGCGCGGATCGCCAAAACCGCGAATGGCGGCATAGACAAGTTTAGGGTTTTCCGCCGACAGGGTTTCGTAAGACAGACCAAGCCGGTCCATCACGCCGCTGCGGAAGTTTTCCACCACGACGTCCGCCTCTAGGGCCAACTTGCGCATGGCATCGCGGCCCTCTTCACTCTTGAGGTCGACAGAGATGCTGCGCTTGTTCCGGTTCACGCTTTGGAAGTAACCGCACAGGCTCTTTTCCGTATCCTCATCGCGATAGGGGCCGGCAAAACGGCTTCCGTCGCCCGTAAGGGATTCAACTTTGATAACGTCGGCCCCATGGTCGGCCAGCATGCTGGTGCAATAAGGCCCCGCCAGTGCCTGGGTGAAGTCCAGAACTTTCAGGCCTTGCAGGGAACCAAACCCGGTGTTGTGGAACGCGCTCATGGGTCAGCCCTCCAGCCAATGACGGCGCCGTTTGATCAGCACACGGCGTTCGCCTTCAAAAACCACCTTGTCGTCTTGATTGACGCCCCAATGCTTGAAACGCACTTCGCCCGCATCCTCGCGGTCGGCGTCTTTCTTTTCCAATACTTGGCTGTAGGCATAAACCGTATCGCCATGAAACACCGGGTTTTTCAGCTTGATCTTATCGAGTCCCAACTCCGCGATGGCATTTTCACAGGTGTCTTGCGATGCAAGTCCCATCACCACTGAAAAGTTGGCGCCACCATAAGACAGCCTTTGTCCGAACGGTGTTTTAGACATGGCGTGTTCATTAAAGTGTCCTTGCGCCGTGTTCATGGTGAGGTTGGTGAACAACACGTTCTCCAAATTCTCGATCGTCTTGCCGCGTGCGTGGCGAATGACCTGGCCCTCTTTGAAATCCTCGAAATAGGTGTCATTGCCGGTGAGTTTTTGCATATCGGGAGAAAGCTTCATGAGACCGTTTTCTCCGTATTGTGTTTGCGGCAGAGATTTGTCCGTTTGTAATCGATGACTTTTTCACCACGCTGGTTGAAGCCTTCTGTGTGCCAGGTGACGATGCCATTGTTTGGATTACTGCTGGAGACGCGCTTTTCAAGGGTGGTGCTGCGGGCCGTGATCGTGTCGCCCGGGTAAACCGGCTGGTGATAGGTGAGATCGAAGACGCCGAGGAACGGACCGCCGATTTCACTTAGATCCTCTACACTCAGGCCTAGCACCACGTTGAACACCAGTAGCGGATTGATCACCGTGTCTTTGTGGCCGTGCGCCTTGGCGTATTCCCGATTGTAATATTGGGGGTTGAAGCTGAGGGTGAGGGTCGAAAAAAGCGTGTTGTCGCTTTCGGTAATCGTGCGGCCCCAATGGTGATGGAAGACTTCACCTTCCGTGAAGTCCTCAAATAGATGGCCTCTGGCGCGCAACTTGGCTTGTGAGCGGAAATCTTCAGCAGGCTCGACGCCCATCGTTAAACCCTTCCTGTGTGCCGTTCTTTTTGGTGCTTATCTGGACATAAGGAAAATACCGCCGCAATACACAAATCACAATCGTGGTTGTAAATCGCATATGTGATATATCTTCACGCGGCCTGTCTATCAGTATTTCACCGGCGTTGGATGCGCTTATCTTGCGCATGAAATTCAACAAGAAGTGGAGCCCGTGATGTCCTCACGATCGGCAGCAGAGATGGTCGATTCTATCATCGATCCCACGCATTCAGAGAGTTTAACCGCGTTGATCGACCGTGCTTGCGATAAGTACCGGGACCGTACCTGTTTCATCTTTGAAGATGCCCCGATCTCTTACGGCGAGATTCATGACCTTTCTCGACGTGTTGCGAATGGGTTGATAGACGCAGGCATTGAAAAAGGGATGCGCGGCGCTGTTTTCAGCCCCAACGATCCTTGGGGGTTTGCCGCAACGATTGGGATCATTTGCGCTGGCGCCATTTGGGTGCCGATCAATCCGCGCAATTCGCTGGAGGACAATGCGTCACTGTTGGCGAAGTTCGGTTGCGATGTGTTGTTCTATCATAGTGCGTTCGAACAGGCCGTGCCGGTGATCCGGCAAGTGGTGCCGGATATCAAGCGGATCATCTGCATCGATCGTGAGGGAGACTTCGGTCCCGATCTAAAGTCTTGGGCGCAGGCGTTTCCCAAGACGCCGCCGAATGTAAACCATCAGCCATCGGACGTTGTATCGATTCCCATGACGGGCGGGACGACCGGTCTGCCAAAAGCGGTTGCACTCACCAACAAGACGTTCAATGCGATCCTTAAGGGTATTTCCTATTTGCGCGATGCGCCGCCGGACGAGCCGCCTGTGAATTTGGCCGCCGCACCCATGACACATGTGGGAGGACGGATCATTCTGACGATCATGTATCAAGGTGGCACGTCTGTGATCCTGCCCCAGGTGGATCCGCAGGCCATCTTCCACGCGATCGAAAACCATAAGATCACCGATTTGTTTCTGCCGCCGACGGCCATGTACGCTTTGTTGGATCAGCCAAATGTGAAAGAGATCGATTTCTCTTCTCTGCGCCAATTCAGCTATGGGTCTGCGCCTGCGTCCATTGAAAAAGTCAAAGAAGCGATCCGCGTTTTCGGTCCAGTCATGACGAATGGTTTTGGCCAAACCGAATGCCCAATGATGATCGCGCGCCTTCCGGCGGCGGAGCATTTTGTTGATGGCGAAATCGCGCCGGACGAACGTCTCGCCAGTGTCGGCAGAGCTACGGCTTTCACCGAAATTGCAATCATGAATGACGAAGGCCAGTTTCTGCCCACAGGTGAGGTCGGAGAAATCGTCGTGCAATGCCCGACAGTCATGGACGGTTATTTCGAAGACCCGCAAGCCACGGCTGAAACCCGCGCGGGCGATTGGCACAAGACAGGGGACATTGGCCGTCTGGACGAGGACGGCTACCTCTACATTGTCGATCGCAAGAAAGACATGATCATCACCGGTGGGTTCAATGTGTATTCGGCGGAAGTCGAACATGCGGTGTCGGCTCTGCCGGGGGTGAAAGCGGTCGTGGTGATTGGGGTGCCCGACGATAAATGGGGCGAAACGGTCAAGGCTGTCGTTCAGCTGGATGACGGGGCAAATCTGGATTCAGAAACCATCCTGAAGAGTTCCAAGGAAAAACTGGGCAGCGTAAAGGCGCCCAAGACAGTGGACTTTGTCGAAGACTTTCCCCGAAGCGCGAACGGCAAAATTCTCAAAAGAGAAGTGCGCGACCGCTATTGGAAAGATGCCGGCCGGCGGATTTAGTCAATTGTTCGCTCAAAACTGTCATCCCAAGGAGCGCCGGGACGGTGCGAGCTTGGGAACCATACGCCGCAGCGCTGGTTTGTCGGTATGACTTGGTTTTTGAAAAACAATTGGTCGTGCAGAACAGCAGCGACGGTGGTTATGGGCCCCAGACAAACGCGCTCAATTTCTTTGGCGCGTTTTCTGGGGAGACACGTTTATTTAGAAACTACTCCCCAACAGGTTCCAATCGAACTGGAATGGCGTCGCCGCGTCCCAAAAGCGTGCTGATATAGGCATCGGACAAACCATATTTCTCTTGCATCAGGTCATTCACTTGAGTCTGAAGCTCCGGAGACGGAACAGCCGTGTAGGTGGCCTCTTTGCCATCGCGGACCACTTTGACAGTCGGGTTCGCCAACAGCCGAGTATACCAGCCGGATCCGGGATCGCCTGATCTGAGATACTGATATCCATCAAGTTCAACGACCCATAAGCGCGTCTCCACCGGTGCGCCGGTTTCATCCGTGGTCGTCAATACCACGACTTCGCCGGTTTCCGATGCCAATTGCAGGCCACCTACAAGGACCACCAGAGCAACCAAAAGAATGCCCAAGATGCGCAAGATCCATTTCATTGTGTTTTTCCCCTCAACTGATTTTTTCTGTTGTGCTTTCCGTAGGCAGCCGCGTGCTACTCCGCTTCGACCGGTTCCAGCCGAATGGCCATGGCGTTGTCGCGCGGAAATATGGTGCCGATATATGAATCGGCCCAACCATATTTCTCCGCCATCAGACGATGTATGGCTTCGGTCTTGGAAGCATCCGGAACGGCCGTATAGACAGCTCCGTCACCGTTCCGCACGACCTCCACTTCCGTATCCGCCAAGAGGCGCTGATACCAACCGGCGATTTCGTTTCCGGCGCGCAAATATTGGTAGCCCTCATGGTCGACAATCCAAAGGCGGGTCTCTATGGGATTGCGGTCCGAGTCTTGCGTGGTGAGAACCACCACCTCTCCGCTTTCAGCGGCGTATTGCTCGACGCCAAATCCCACAAGCGCGACAACGAACAAAACCCCCAACAGCCGTAAGATCCATCTCATCACGGTACTCCCTCTCTTAGCCGCAAACTTTGTTTGAATATTGCTGCCTGCATAGCCCCCGGTGAACGACACTATCAGGAAACGGAACATTCTCCCAATGCCGGACATGGCAGTCATGAATGTTGGGCATGGCACTCATGACGGCAAGCGCGACTTTGTAATTTTTTTGTTTCAGGATTGTTTCACAGCGCTTTTAGGGGGTGCAAAACCTGATTTGGTTGCTACATTGTCTTCTAGGCGTTGCATAGAAGGTGTGGGGAAAATGCGGGATGTTGCGCTGCAAAATGTTGGAGAGGGGCATCCCGGGCGATGAAAATTGCGATTACCGGCGCTAACAGCGCTGTTGGAACCAATCTTCTTACACATATAGCCGCGATGGGCGATATGAGCGCCATTGGCGGTGTGCGTTCCGAAAAGGCGGCTGCCTCCTTGCCGTCGTCTCCCAATATTGAGCCGCGGCTGATCGACTACAATAATCCCAACAAGCTGGCCGTTTCTCTTGCCGGGGCCCAGTGCGTCGTTCATTTGGCAGGCATTCTGATTGAAGGGAAAGGCACCACCTATGAGAGCGCTAACGTAGACGCAACCCGCGCTGTGGTCGAAGCGGCCAAGCAAGTGGGGATGGACCACATTATTTTCATTAGTGTTCTGGGCGCGGACGATGCGTCTAGAAACAAGTATCTGAAGTCCAAAGGTGACGCCGAAAAAATTGTCGGCGCAGGCGGCATTTCTTCCACAATCATCCGTACACCGATTCTTTTTGGCCCCGGTACTGCCGGCGCGGACGCTTTGGTCAGATCGGTTGCCCAAGGTAAGGCGCGCCTGTTGGGTGGTGGGCGCTACACGATGCGGCCACTAGACGTGGATGATCTGTCACGCGCAATCATCGCTACGGCTCAACGTATGCCGAAGGGGTATTTCACTTATGAGTTGGGCGGGCCCGAACCGATGGCGTACCGGGATATCATCAACCGGTTTGCGTCTTTGATGGGAAAACAGGTGACCATAGGGTCTGTGCCCATATGGCTTGCGAAACTGGGGGCCGGCGTCACAAGCCGCCTGACCGGCGGCGGCATTTCGCCCGCCGTAATTGACATCATCACAGGCGACGAGCGCATCGCGAAAAATGGCGACAAGGATCTGGGCATCGCTCTTACGCCACTCGACGACACGCTACTCAAGATAATCGATGCAGAAGAGGGAAGAGTATGACCGACGCTGACACGTCTCGAAACGAAGACGGCCAGGCGGCAGCGCCACGCAAAGGCAGCACTATAGGCCGGGTCATCTTTTTGGTCCTGACAGCGGCCTGCTTTGCCTATCTCTATTACAGGCTAAATGGCGCGGCAGCCCGTGAAGGCTTGTCGCTCGTCACCTATATGGCGCAGGTCTTTGCCAATGTGGATTGGGTGAGTTGGCTGGGCCTTATGGTGGGCTATTCGCTCTTTTACTTTGTTATCGACACGCTCGTTGTGACACGCGCGCTTACCTGGTTCATCAGTCCTATTAAGTACACGGACATTATGCCCGTGCGGGCCAGTGCCTACATCATCTCAATCTTCAACGAACAGGTGGGTAAGGGGGCCATGGCTCTTTATCTCAACCGGCGTCACGATGTTCCGGCTTGGGAAGTCGGTTCCGTGATGATCTTCATTATGTTCTGCGAAGTGTTCTATTTGCTGGTCTGGGCCACCATCGGATATTTCTTGAGCGGATCTGCCCTCCCGGAAGTTTTCGCGCTGATACCGTATCTGGCTGCCGGGGGCGCCGTCGTCTTCACGATCTGGATCCTCTATTTCAATGGCACCATCCTGCCGAACAACAAGCTGCGGGATGCGCGCATCCTGCATGCCTTCAAACTCGCGAAGCTTTGGCACTATGGCGCTTTCTTCCTGTTGCGGTCACCGGCGATTTTGGCGGCGGTCTTCGTCTATACTTCCGCGTTGATCTTGTTCGGCGTCGATGCATCCTATGTGGCGATGTTGGGCATTCTGCCAGTGATTTTCTTCTCCGCGGCGGTGCCGACACCGATGCGCGCCGTAGCGATCACGCTGTGGGTCGTGTTGTTCCCGGAAAACGAGGGTCAAATGGCTGCGTTCGGCCTTGTGCAGCATAACTTCTTCATTCTGTTCAACGCGGCGATCGGCCTGCTGTTCTGGCGGCGGGCACAGCGCGACCTGTTTGGCTGATTATGGCAAACGTGCTCACCAGCATTCGATTGCTTCTCGTTTTGCCGGTGGCCTATGCCTTCGCGCAGCCTGACTTCGTTACGCCCCTTGTTTTGATCGCGTTATTGGTGATTGCCATACTGAGTGATTATTTCGATGGCATCGTCGCGCGCAGAACCAACGCCGCGTCGGCAGGCGGTCAGTTGTTTGATCACACCACAGATTTTTTGTTTGTCACTGCAGGTCTGGCCGGCGCTGCGATGTTGGGGCAAGTGACGGTTTTTTTGCCTGCTCTCATCGCCGTGGCGTTTTCGCAATATGTGCTGGATTCCTATTTTCTCTATCGGGAAAAGCAACTGCGCATGAGCTTTCTGGGCCGTTGGAACGGCATTTTCTACTTCGTTCCATTGGTGATGGTCGCGCTATCGAGATGGGAGCTCTTGGGACCGCTTGCGCCATGGCTGGCGCAGGGAGCCCTCTATCTCAGCTACGTGCTTGCCGTGAGCACGATCGCGTCCATTATCGACCGGGCAATTGCCCCGTTGCGGTCGCACCCGATGCGGGATTCGCAGACTTGCTAGATGTTAGCAGTTAGCGCGAGCTGACATTAAAATACCAGCGGCCGCCTTCGCCACCGCCGGGGGGTGGGGGATATTTGGCGCTTAAGGATGTGTCGATCTGCGTTGCCAAGCCTTCGTCCATCACTCTGCTGAGAGAAACGGGATATCGCTTGCCGTCGATCCGAACGATCGCTTCACCATTTTCGTCCGCCGCGTAGTGCCAGGTTTTGCCCGGTGGGAAGCTGAGGCTTACCGGAATATAGGCCTTGCCTTCATGTACCACGATCCAGGTGGTGCGCGAGGTGTTCTGATAGGTAAGTTGCATTTCGATTTCTTGTATCTCTTTCGCGAACGACCAATCTTCTACGTCTTCGGTGACCAGCTCGCCTGCTTCCAGCGGACCGCCTGGAAAAATCGCGATGGGTCCATCATTGAAGCGCGCACCAAACGCAACAGCGCCAATGACAATTGCAACAAGGATGATGAGATACAGAAGACCCCGGATGAAACGCATAACTGCCCTCCCAGCTTTCGCGGCATTCAAGCAGGTTTTTGTGACAGGGACTAGTGGTCTCGCTACGCACACGCTTGACGCAATTTTGCGCGATGCAACATGAACCCCAGTATTGTGCTGGTATTTATACGATTGCAGCTGCTGCAAATTTGTGGTCTATCAGCGCGGTTGGGTATGGGTCTTAAAACAAAAACTCTCAACCAAGTTAGGGAAGACAAAATCATGAAAGCACAACTCATCGCAGGAGCGGCAGCTATCGCATTGTTCGGATTTGCCAGCACGGCATCTGCCGCTGATGTTTATGGCGCATGCGTAAATGCTAATGAGCCGACGGCGACCGGCGCTGAACAGGAAAAGCTGTGCAAGTGCATTGCAGATGGTATCGGCGACAATGCAGCACTTCAGGAAGAAGCGGTTAAGCTCGCCGCGATGACCCAAGCGGACCGCGAAGCAAATGCATCGGAAGAAGCAAACGCTGTAATTGGTGCGTGCGCGCCTGCACCGGCCGACGCTGGCTAATCAATCAGGATCATGGAATGACAAAGGCGGTGCCATTCGGTGCCGCCTTTTTTTGTACAGGCTTTTCCATCCCCCGCTAGGGCGTAACCACGTTGAACCAGAACGGGAATTGATCGAGCGAATTCATAAAGGCGCGCGCCGCAAGAGGATTACCGGTCACACTGGCATTGCCCTGCGCCACTTGTGTTAAGAAGTTCGCGTCTCCCGCTAAGATGAGATCGAATGTGGTCCTGTCCATAGTGACAGTGGCGTTGGGGTTTTCCGCTGCCACAGGCCGGGGAAATGCAACGGATTTGCTGACCTCAACGGAAATCACTTCATTGCGGTCGGGAAATTCGAATTGAACCGTATACGGATCGCGTTCCATTTTTTCGGGATTGAAGCGAACGGCCATGGCATCGAAAAGCTTCTCGGTCGGCACGGCTTTCAGCAGTTCGGGATTGGCCGTCCGGATCTCTCCCGTATCCGGCACGCCATTGCGCAATTCGGCTGCGCCCGCGAGATAGTAGTTTCGCCACGCGCCCGATTCCGCTTGAAAGCCCATTTGTTCGTACGCTGCCGCAAGCCATGCGCGGGCCTGTTCGTTTTCCGGCTCCGCAAAGACCAAATGGTTGAGGGCGGTTGCGGCCCAGCGGAATTCGCCTTCATTGAAGGAAGCGATGCTTTTTTCAAGAACCGCTTCAGAACCGCCCATGAACTCTACATATTTTTTGGATTCGTCGGCTGGCGGCAAACGGTGATAGTTGGCGGGCACGCCATCCCACCAACCGAAATAGTATTGATAGACCGCTTTGGAATTGTGATTGAGCGTGCCGTAATAACCTCGTACGCCAAAGTCCTGTGACGCAAAATCCGGTTCGGGCAATTTCTCGGCGATCTCCACCATCGTCTCACCAAGGTTGGCGTGACGCAGTGTCTGGTCATGCACATAACGGTAATTGTCGCGCTGGTTGCGCAAGGCCGCCGCAATGTTTTCCTGCCCCCAAATCGGCCAATGGTGAGATGCAAACAACACTTCCGACTTGTCAAGGAAGGCGACCGTCATGCGGTCGATCACCTTGCTCCAGGTGAGGGTATCCCGGATTTGCGCACCGCGCGGCGTCAATACGTTGTGGAAATTGCGAGAGACGACTTCGGCCCCGCACAGCGCTTTAAACTCCGGCAGATAGAAGACGATCTCGGCGGGCGCTTCCGTTCCGCCCGCATCCAAGAACTCAAATGTCACACCATCGATGGTCTGTGTACCGCCTTCCTCGCTAATTTCCAGGGTTGGCTCGATCAGACCCACATTGCCCACGGAAAGCATTTGGCCAAGGCCCGTCCCTACTTGACCGGTGTTGCCTGCGGGCAGGAGACCGCCAAACTGGAACGCGGCCCGGCGCGCCATGTAATTTCCGGCCAGCACATTTTCGCTGACGGATTCTTCCGTGAAGTGCGCTGGCGCAATGACCGGCAAATCGCCGCCTGCCAAATCCTCTTCCGAGATAATGCCGCGCACGCCACCAAAATGATCAGCGTGACTATGGGTGAAGATCACACCGGTCACAGGGCGTTCGCCGAGTGTTTTGTTTGCCAGTTCAAGGCCTGCCTTGGCCGGTGCCGGAGTGGTCAGCGGGTCCACGATAATCCAGCCGGTCTTCCCTTTGATCAGTGTCATGACGGCCAGGTCGTAGCCGCGAATCTGGTAGATGCCATCCACCACTTCGAAGAGGCCATGAATGCGGTTGAGTTTGCCTTGCCGCCAGAGGGAGGGGTTGACCGTGTCCGGCGCGTCGCCCTCGATGAAATCGAAGCGGTTCACGTCCCAGGAAACCGTGCCGTCCTCATTCAAGATGGGGGCGTCAAGTTTCGCCAAAAAACCGCGATTGGCGTTCTCAAAATCGGTCTGCGATGCGAGCGGCAGCCTGTTGGCCATTGCCGTATTGGCCACTTTTGTCGCTTCGGTGGCGACGCCTACCGGTGGGGTGGTATCCGTTGCCGTTTGTTCCGCAACAGGCTCGAAGCGCTCCGGTTGGGGAGGCGACGCCGTTTCTTCCGTGCAGCCCATAAGCAATGCTGCCAATGCGCATGCCAAGAATAGGGGTGTTCTCATTCTCTGTGTCCTCCTGATTTTGGCGTTATGCCCTGCCGGTAGAATCCGTCTGAGAGTTATCATAACCGGACTGGAGAGAATGTAAGGTTTTTTACATTGTGTGCCGGCTTAAAGCCGATCACGCGAGGTTGTTTCCAGAGGGGAAATTTGAGCCCGCGCTTCGATCCATGCCTGCAAGGCCGTGCGGTCTGGAATGTGGATGGCGCCATAACCGCGGGACAGCAGTCCAGCCGTTTCCAGCTGTTCAAGCGTCTTTCCAAGTGAGACTCGCGACACACCCATCGTCTCCGCCAAGACGGATTGTTTGACGTGTATCGTCACGTCGGTGTCTTCGGAAGCAGCCATCACCGCCAGAGCTTTCGCGACCCTGACGATCAGCGGCAGCCGCCGAATGTCGTCGATGAACTCCAATGCCTGGTGAAGGCGCGAAGCGAGGGAGGCCAGCAATGAGCGCCGAAGATCCGGATGATCGTCCATTACGCGCTCGAAACGCGTACGGTTCACCTGAACGACGACAGTGTTTCCGACGGCCTCCGCATCATGTGTTCTCGGCAAATCCGCAAACAGCGTGAATTCGCCGAAGGTTTGGCCCGGCCCCAAAACCGCTGTGGGCATATAGCCGCCGTCGCGGCCCACATTGCCAACGCGCACAGACCCTGATCGAACGATGGATAAGCCGGGTTTGATATCACCACGGCTGTGAATTTGCTGGCCGTCTTCATAGCGCACGGGCGTGCCGGCCGATTGCAGGGCATCACGCAATGCGTCCGGCAGAGCTTCGATAAGGCCCGGCGTTCCAAAGTCGAATGTGGCGGTTTTTTCGGCCATTTTTCACCCTAAATGTCAAATATTTTACATTCTACGGTGGTAAAACACGCTAAAACAAGAGCATAAGGACAAATGTTGGGAGGCCCCTCATGGCGACGATTGATGTGAAACCCTGCGGCGGGGTTGGTGCGGAAGTGCTGGGCGTAGATCTGTCCGGCGAGCTGACGAATTCAGAATTTGCCACCATGCGGGATGCGTTTTCCCAATATGGTGTGATCTTTTTCCGGGATCAGGACCTCACGCCCGAACAGCATATCGCTTTCGCGCAGCGTTGGGGCGACATCAATGTGAACCGCTTCTTCAAACCGGTGGATGGCCATCCGCAAATTGCCGAAGTGCTTAAGGAACCTGACCAGACGGCCAATATCGGTGGTGGTTGGCATACGGATCATTCCTACGATATTGAACCGGCCATGGGATCGATCTTGCTCGCACGCGAAGTGCCCGATAAGGGTGGCGATACCATGTTCGCGAATATGTACACAGCCTATGAGGCATTGTCAGACGGGCTAAAGGAAACCTTGAACGGATTAAAGGCCGTTCACTCCAGCCGTCATATTTTCGGTGAGGAATCTCTTGTCTACAATGAAGATTCGGATATCGGCAATCGTATCGGCAATTCCAAGGCCGCCCAGCAAGATGCCGTTCATCCCGTGATCGTCACCCATCCGATCAGTGGGCGGAAGGCGCTCTACGTGAATATGGCGTTTACCCTACGGTTTGACGGCTGGACAGCGGAAGAAAGCAAGCCGTTGCTGGATTATCTGTATGTACACGCCAGCAAGCCGGAATTTACGACCACGTTCAAATGGCAAAAGGGGTCGATCGCGTTTTGGGACAACCGGTCCACCTGGCACTATGCGGTGAACGACTATCACGGTCACCGGCGGCTTATGCACAGGATCACGATCGAGGGCTGTGCGCTCAATTAGAGCCCGGATGCTTTCGAAAGCAGGTCTACGATCCATCGCCGGTATTTGGCGCGCGTTTGAGTATCGTCTTTGAGGCCCACACTTTTTAGAAACGCGCCGCCGAGCGTTGACTCCATCGCCATGGCCTCGTGCAGCAAGCACAACGAAAAACGCGTTTGCTCGTCGATGTCTCCCGAGTTCTCCGGCGGAGCGCCATGCATGTCTTCATGGAGTTGGGCGGCCAGGGGTTCCAGCATGCCTTTGCCCTTAGGGGTCCAGCCAGCCATGTAAAGCCACAAGGCCAGCTTGGCGAACCCTTCTGTTGTAAACGCATGATGCAGCGTGTCGGCGATCGACGTCATCCGTTCATGCAGTGATAGGGAATGAGCTTGATCGCTGCCGAAACGTTCCTTTAGTTTACGGCCGCATCGTTTGAGCAGCGCCTCAAGCAAGCCTTCCCGGTTCTTGAAATGATAATGGATGGCGGCGTCGGTGATGCCCAGTGAATGGGCGAGCGGCTGTATCTTCACGGCGTCAACACCTCCCGTCAAAAACATGGTTTCGGCCGCCTCAAGAATTCTTTCCCGGGCACGGTCCGATGGATAGCGTCGCCTAGGGGAAGTCTGCGTTTTTCTTTTTTCCATGCGGCACACTTTACTTAGATATGTCTTAGTTATAAACTTAGACTAATCTAAGTAAGGAGATGATCGATGGACATCGCGACATATCACCGGCGCCGCTCGGAAATTGCGGGCCTGCCCTGGCGCCCTTACGAGCCGCCGAGAAGTCATCACGCCGTGCTGTGCGAACGGCGCTTTCACTATCTGGAATGGGGGGAAGAAGGGCGGCCTTGTTTCGTGTTTCTGCATGGCGGTAGCCAAAATGCGTGGACCTGGGACACGGTGTGTCAAAACCTGGCGTCTGACCATCACTGCTTTGCGCTCGACTTGCGGGGTCACGGCGATTCCGAGTGGTCGTCCGACCGTGACTACAGTCTTCAAGGATTTGTGGAGGATTTGGCGGCTTTCCTGACGCTTGTGCCTCCAATGCCGGTCTTGGTGGGGATGTCGCTTGGCGGGCTCACAAGCATCGCTTACGCCATAAGGTCGAGCCAAGATCTTTCGGGACTAGTGTGCGTGGATGTGGGACCGGACGTGAACGTTGAGGCGGCGCAGCCCATTCGAGACTTTGTGAAGGTTGGGTTTTCGTTGAGCCAGTTCGACGAGTTCGTCGAGGCTGCGTCGAAGTTCAACAAAAGGCGCCACAAAGAGCTGCTGGCCTTTTCCATGCGGCGCAATCTCAGGCGTCTCGCAAATGGCGACCTCACTTGGAAGACCGATCCCCAAATGCGGGAAGCGGTGGATGATGTTGTTAAGCAGACACCTCAGATCCAAAAGACGATCGGCGCAATTTCCTGCCCGGTATTGGTCGCACGTGGCGAACACAGCGAAATTCTGTCTGAGGAGCAAGCGGCGGCGTTTGCGGGCGCGGTGCCGAACGGACAATGGCTGACCATCCCCAATGCCGGGCATTCAATCCAAGGCGATAACCCAAAAGATTTGATCGCCGCCTTGCGCCGGTTTCAAGAAGGGGAATCCGGCCTCCGTCAGGACTGTTAGGTCGTTGCGAAGATGAGAAGGAGAACGCTGCCGATCACGAGCACCGTGCCCCAGACTTCCAACGCTTTGATTTGCTCACGGAAGAAGAAAATCGATGCGGCGAACGTGAACAGCAGCTCCACTTGGCCCAAGGCGCGCACATAGGCGGCGTTCTGCAAGGTCATGGCCGCAAACCATCCGGCTGATGACAGCATGCCTACAAGACCGACCAACGCGGTGAGACGCCAGGCCGCGAAGACTTTGATGATCTCGTCGCGGTTTGTCACCGCGAGGTAAAGGCCCATGGCGATCGTTTGAAAAGCTAGCACATAAAACAGGGTGACGGCGGAAGACAGCAAAAACCCGCCGCCCAATTCCAGAGAGGCCGCGCGATAGCACACGGCGGCAATCCCGAAACCGGCACCACAGGCAAGGCCCAGCAAAGCGGCTGGTTCTCTCAGCGATCCAGCAATGCCGCGTAAGGAACTATCCGTATGCGCCATGGACATCACGATGACACCGGCGGCCCCAATGAAGATGGCGAGTGTTGCCAAAGGGCTCAGCGTGTCGCCCAAAAGGATCAGCCCTACAAGCGCCGTCTGCAGTGCCTCTGTTTTCGAATAGGTGGTGGCGACGGCAAAGTTCCGATACTGAAAGGCGCTGATCAAAAACTGTGTGCCCGCGATCTGACTAAGACCGCCAATGGCGCCATAGATCAAGAAGGCGCTGCTGATCTGTGGAAGCGAGTCATTCGTCAGCTCAAGGATGAGATGCAGATAAAGCGCCGCGAACGGCACACCAAAGAGGAACCGCGAATAGGTCGAGCCTAAGGTGGATAGTTCGCCGACCAGATATTTTTGCAATGCCGAGCGTAAGTTCTGGCCGAACGCCGCGGCAATGGTGATGGGGATCCAGAGTTCCACTGTGTCTTGATTGACTGGGCCGCCCACTCCCCCTCCCAACCACCCGCCAGGATACCGTATCCGGGTGGTTGGGAGGGGGAGTGGGTGGCCAGGATTGGTCCGGCGCCCGATGAGGCGCCGCAAACAACCTACCCACCCATGGTGAAGGCGAAGAGTTTGTTGCCGTCCAGATCGCGGAAATATCCGCCGTAAAGTGCGCCGCCGCCCCGAGGGCCGAGTTCGCCAGCATCAGTGCCGCCAAGTTCGAGCGCTTTGTTGTAGATTTTTTCGGCCATGTCCTTGCTGCCCACATTAAGGGCGACCATCACGCCATTGCCGACGGTTGCTTGTTCGCCGTCATAGGGCTTGCAGACGGCGACCATGCCTTCGCCCGGCTTGTTGGCATAAACCACGATGCGGCCATCATTCATGATTTGGTTCGCGCCAAGTTCGCCCAAAAGCGCATCGTAAAAGGCCACAGCCTTGTCCAGGTCGTTCGTGCCAAGCGTTGTGTATCCGATCATGTTTTCCTACCGTTGTTTTCGTTGTTTCTAAAACATCGACTTTACGTCGATACTGTCCGAACCTGCCGGCAGACTAAATAGCATGCCATCCTTGCCGAGGGTAATGGGACCATTGAACGCGTCGGCGGTGCCCTTGAGGTAATAGGCTTCCAGATAGCTGATGGGAACCGGCGGCACGATGTGGCTCAACACCAGATGATCGACACCGGCTTCGGCGGCAATCTCCGCCGCCTCAACGGGGGTGGTGTGATAGTCCAAAATGTCGTGCATGATCTTGGCTAAGGCGGTCAGGCCACGGCTGTCGGCCACAGACTTCATTTTGCTGACCCATTCGGCGTTCAACGACTCATGCACCAGCAAATCGACACCTTTCGATTGGTCGATCAGGTTTTGGTGCTTGACGGTATCGCCGCCGATAACCACGGACCGTCCCTTATAATCGAAGCGGTATCCGACTGCCGGGTGGATGGGCGTATGGTCGACGCCGAAGGCCGTTACCGTCAGGCCGTCTTCCTGATAGAGCTGGACGATGCTGTTCAAGCCGGTGGCCCGGAAGGGCACAGGTGTGCCGCCGGCGCCGGAAGGGGGCACGATATCGGCTCCGTGGTGGGCAACGCGATAGCCCACATCCAGTCCATAGGCTGCGTTAAATCCCTCCACCACTTGTTTGACACCGGTGGGGCCGTAAACCTGGATTGGTTCCGCATGGTTTCCCTGCGCCCAGCGCAAGGTCATGAGTTCACCCAGCCCGTCTATGTGGTCAGAATGAAAATGCGTCAGGAACACGGCGTCCACATCGCCGAGGGCGAAGCGCATATTGCCCACATTGCGGGCGCCGCCACTGCCAATATCGACCACGAACATCTTGTCGCCTGCGATCACGATGGTACACGGACCATTTCGGGTAATGTCCGGCACGGGAGAACCGGCACCACACAATCCAACATGAAGGCCATCCGTCAGATTATCCGCGGCAGAGGTGCCAATGTTCTGTTTGATCACATTGGTGAAGAGGCGTTCGCCGATCTGCACTTTGAAAATCTGAGAACCGGCCAGCACAAGCAATACCAGCCCCACGGCGCCCAAAAGGATATATCGCAGCATTCCCAACCTCTTATCGTTGCGACGGTCCCCCAAAACTATTGACACTAATATAGTCAATTTCTCATGGCTTCAAAGATATTGGCCTGAAAACCCTTGGATTTGGCCAAATTAAAGTCGTGGCGCCGAGCCGTCCGCTGGTCTAGTCTCAAACCAAGGCGAGGGGGTAAGCCGATTTGTGAGTGAGCGTAAGGATCATTTGGGGCCCATGGGGCGCGCCCTGGCAGGAGTCAATGTATTGATCGGCCTTGCCCTCGGGGCAGTGGTTCTGGTCAGTCTGTTTGGACCTCAATCCGTTGGTTCGGTGGCTCTGCCCATGACGCAGAACGCAACGGCACTCCTCTTTTTTGGGCTTTCTTCCTACTTCTTTCTTGAGAGCGCGGTGTTGCTTGGCGTGTCGCCGCCCCAACAGTCCAGATGGCGCCTTCTCCTCAATGCGGCTTTTTTGAAAATGCCGCTTTTGCTGATCGCCGTGGTGTGTGCCCAGGCAGCGCGTCATTTATCAGCGGGGCACAGCGGCGGTGATCTCAACGGCTGGTTGCTTGGGGGCACCAGCCTTGTTGCGGGGATCACTTTTTTCGCTTTGCTGGAACGCGACGACCCAAGGACCATCTGTGCAATCCTCGATCCCGGCGATCACGTAGCGGATACGGCACAAACTTGGCGTGGCTGGCTAGGGAAGACGGCCGGATTGTTCGTGACCGGCATGGTCTACGCGTTCACACTCTTCTTTGTCGTGTTCCTCGCATTTGCCTTGTCATTCATCGTCGCGGAAGTGGTGCGGTATGACCGGAGGTTTGGTTTTGAAGATTTATTCCGCATTTTGACGATCGTCCTTGAACTCATGGTATCTATTGGCGGGCTTTGGGTTCTGGCGTTCGGGTTCGTGTACCTGCTGCCGGGTGTGGCGGATGTGCGCGAAGGGACCATTCCAATCCCAGAGGATGATGACGCATTCTCGGAAAGCCAATTCGATGGCGACGAACGCGCCTATCTGACATCGAGCTATTCGGCCCTGCTGGCCTATATGCGGGACCGTGCGTATCCGGATTATTTCGGTTGGGATGTACCGTTGATCGCGGGCGGCGCTATCGTCGGGATGACCCTGATTGCACCGCAAATAGCTCTGGATCAAGAGGGGGAGAGGTATGCCTGGGGGGAACTCGCCTTCGTCTTTGGCGTGCTCGCTGCGTTTTTGTCGTTGCCTTTGCTGAGGCGCCTCGTTTCGCTGGTGCTGCCGCGATACGGCGAGTACCGCTATCTTCGAACTGGCGGGTGGGGCAGTGGTCTTGCGGCGCTTCATCGCCAGCTTGCGGAAGATGTGCTCAACGGCCGCCTCTCACCGGATAGGCCGTTCTCGCCACGCCTCTACCTATTGCGCAACATGCTGGCGATCCGCAATTGGTGGTTCATTGTCGGTTTCTTCGTCAGTGGCGGGCTCGCTATCCTCTTTTGGACTCTCGGAAGCTGACGAAAGCCCACACATTTCCTTTGACAAAGCGATACGCTTATTGGCGGTCAGCACTTCATCATCCGGGCGTTTAAGGACGGCTTCAAGCCGGTCCCGAAGGCCCGCGCCATTTGCGATCTGAATTGAAATGCCGGGGCGTGCGTTGAGCTCCAGCAGCAAGGGCCCTTTGTCGCGGTCGAGCACCACATCCACCCCTAAATAGCCAAGGCCGGTCACATCATAGGAGCGGGCGGCCATCATCAGTACATCATCCCAGTTCGGAATTTGAATGCCGGAAAGAGGTTGTGCCGTGTCCGGATGAACATCGATGGGCCGGTCATACTGCATTGCTGACGTGGTAACACCGGTTGGCAAGTCGACGCCGACACCAACACCACCTTTGTGGAGGTTTGCTTTGCCGTCAGAGTCTGCCGTGGGCAGACGCACCATGGCCGCCACCGCGAATCCTTTCAGCACAATGATGCGAATATCGGGCACGCCTTTGAAAGAGACGTCATCGAATAAGGGGTCGAAATTGACCCTGTATTCGATCATGGCGATGTCCGGCTGGCCGCCCAAGCTGTACATGCCCGACATGATGTTGTTCACATGAAAACGAATGCGGTCATTGGTGATGCGCCGGCCATTGGCCAGGCGCCAGCCACCGGCAACCGGCCCATCAATCACCAAGATACCATTGCCTTGAGCGCCTTGAGCGGGCTTGATCACGAAACCCGGTGCGCCTTTGACGATTTTTTCCAGACCGCCGATATCCCGCGCGGACTCAATTGTTCCTAAAAGGTCAGGGACGGGGATATGCGCCCGCAGAGCCAAGGTTTTGGTTTCGATTTTGTTGTTCACCAGGCGGTGCAGACGGCGCGGATTGAACTCGCTCACATATTTGATGTTGCGTTCGTTCAATCCGATGATGCCGGACTTTCGCAGAAACTGAAATGTCTTAAGCACTGGTTTTTTGCTGCGCCATATGCCGGAAACGCCAAATTTCACTGAGGCGCAGGCCGGTATACCGGCCCATTAGAAGACAAATTGCCATCAGTACAAAGAGCGCCTCCGGGAAAGTGAACATGAAGTGTTCCACAAGATTGTTGGTCATGACCAAATAGCAAATGCTGGCCACCAAAAGGCTGCCTGCGCCTTGCTTGATCGCCTCCGTGCCGGAATATTCCTCCCACACGATGGACATGCGTTCGATCGTCATGGTGAGAATGACCATCGGGAACAAAGAAACCGACAAGCCGACGGCGCGGTTCGATTCATTCATAAGTAATGTGATGCCCGCCATGCTGATGACAATAAAGATAAGCACCACGGCAAGGCGTGGGACCAACAGCAATTGCAGCCGTTCCAGGTAGACGCGCATCATCAGGCCCAAGCCCACGAGCACCGTGAATAGGATGATCCCGTTGAGAAGTGCTGTCTCGCGGAACGAGATTCCGATCAACACGGGCATGAACGTGCCCAGTGTGGAGATGCCCACGAATTGGCGCAAGAAAACAAGCAAGGTGATGCCGACGGGAATGGTGATCAGCACCTTGTAAACGAGCTGCGTGGTGAGCGGCAGATCTTGGAAACCGAAATTTATGAGCGGGGACGGGCGCCCGCTGCCGCCCGTTTGCTGGGCGAGTTCCTGGGCAAGCCGGGAACCTGATCGCAGCGCGATCTGCGCATCAAGGCCGCTAATACCGCGGGCATCTACCAGGCGATCGGTGCCATACCAAATCGGGAAGAAGCTTGACGGTTCATCATGGACGAAATACCGAAAGTCACGCCCATCCGCCCGGTATTCCAGCCAATGCTGTATTTCTGCGCGGCGCCGTGCTTCGGTGAGGTAGACACCATTGGCAACGCGCGCTGGGATGCCTTGGTTTCCCAGCACATCAACCGCAAGAGAGAGTTTGTTTAAAGGTTCCGGCAGGTCGGGCAGTAAAGACTGAACCTCATCGGACATTTCGGGTGCGAAAATATCGCTCAGCGCGAGAAGGGCATAGGAACGGTCGTCGGCAGCTTGTCTCCCCAATCGGTTCTGCCAAACCATTTGGGCTTGCCGCATAACGGGGTCCGCGATTAGCCCGTTCGACTCGCGGCGTTCGAACTTCGTGTTCTCACCAAAGTCCGACCGCCTGTTTTCGCCAACGATCTGCGCGCGGTAGCGTAAGACCTTTTTGTCGTCCGGATAGCGATGCGTCCAAACGGCTTTTCTGTTGGCGGAGGCTTCTTCGTTGACCAAGCTGAGCCCGAAGGCACCGTTGTAGAACTGTTCTTCGAGAATATTGCGTTCGTTCTTCGCGGAAGGGATGAAGACTTCCAGGCGCGCGGGTTCATTGTCGCCTTCAAATTCAAGATAGGTCTCAAAGTCCCAAACGGTTCGTTCCGTGTCCGGAAAAACAGGATAATCCAGCTGGACAACCTTGGTGTATATGATGAGAAGGCCCGAGGCCCCCAACACCCATGCGAACAGAAGACTTTGCCGCAGACTACTCCCCACTCACGGCCTCGCAAGTCGGTTGACTGACAAAAGTGCGGCTGGGGTCTACCAGCACGCGGGACGCAAGGAATTCTCGCCCAACCAAAATGTCATAGTTGAAATGACCACGGTCCGCCAAGTTTAACTCCGCATGAGCGTAAATGCCGCCCAAACAAATGGGCATTCTGATCACCGGCCGCTTCAGCAAGCCGCCTTGCTTCTTCTTGATGTAGGCAAATCGGATCACGTTTTGATCGTAGCGGATGGTTCGGCCTTCCTTGCCCTTCAGCTTGAACTTCACCCAAGTGTCCTTCTCGCCCTTTTTATAGAGTTGAACATCATAGGCATGAACCGAGCTGCTGTCGGCGCCCGTATCGAGCTTGCCTTTCATTCTAAGGCCAAGCTTGCCCACGAGAACGTTTTCAACCCAGCCGAAGGTGTCCGGCACTGGGTTTACAGCAGCTTCCGCTTGGGCTGCGAAGGCGGCGGGGGCCCACAAAGTAAAAGCCATGATTAAGCCGCAAAACAGAGAACGGGTAGGCATGAATGCTCTCTCCGAGGAATGTTAAGCCTAAAATGGGTGAATCAAGACCAAGGCGCGCTAAAATACGGCACCAGGCCAATTTTGAATACACCAAATCCTTAAAGAAACTCTGGGGCCGGAAAAGGCTCCTCTCTTGAGCCATTTTGGCGGAACTCTTTACTTCCCAGCACCATTTACGCCGCCGGCGCGCAAAAATAGTGCGAACCATGGCGAAAATTGGACGGCCTCACCTTTTTTGGCCAATTGGCCGCGTTTTTGACGGCGAAATAGGAGACTTCCGGCGATGATTCGCTATAACGAACAACGCCTTACACCAATCGCAGAAGCAGCGCCATGTCCGAGTCCCTAGAATCCGAATTTCATCTGGTGTTTCCGGTGGTGATTTTGGAGATGAAGCTGGGGATGGATGCCGCCGCCTATGCGGAAGAGATCCGGCAGGTTATCGGCGATGGCAATTACACCACCTATCACGATGCGGACGTAAACAAGAAATTCTTGTCCCTCGCCACCACGAAAGAGCTGGTGGCGGGCCTGAAACAGATTGCTTCCGTCTATGCCAAAAAGATCAATCTGGACCGTGGGCGTAACCCGAACGACTGGAAAGTCCAGATTTGGGCGAACATCATGAAAAAAGACGATGTGCACGAGTTTCACACCCACGCCATGTCTTCCGTTTCGGGAACATATTACGTGCAGACATCCGGCGACACGTCGGCAATCATTTTCGAAGATCCCGCCTTTCACCGAAAAATGTACGAAGTGCCGGTCGACGCGCGCAAAAAGCAAACCGGCGAGCCGCCTTACTACAATTACAACAATTGGTACCGGAAACCGGCGGCGGATACGTTGCTGATGTGGCCGTCCTGGTTATCGCACCGGGTGGAACGCCAGCGAAAGGATGTGGAACGCATTAGCGTTTCGTTTAACCTAGACAGCAATTGAACAAACCCAAATCAAAACGAAGAAACGAGGAACCCATGGGGCGGCTAGACAATAAGGTAGTAATCATCACAGGCGGCGCAGGCGAAATTGGCCAAGCGGCGGGCGCCTTGTTCGCCAAAGAAGGCGCGCAGGTTCTGCTGGCGGACCTTAATGAAGACCGGCTGCAAGAAGCCGTTGCCGCCATTGGCGGCAATTCGGTGAGCTACTGCGTTGGTGATGTGACGAAGGCGGAAGACAACCAAGCCATGGTCGCCTGTGCTGAAGAGCGTTATGGCGGTGTCGATGTGTTTCTGGCGAATGCCGGTGTGGAAGGCAAGGTCAAGCCGATCCCCGAATTCGACGAAGCAGAATTCGATCATGTGATGAATGTGAATGTGAAAGGCGTTTTCTTCGGTCTGCAAGCGGCCGTCCCGGCGATACAGAAGCGGGGTGGCGGTAGCATCGTGATCACGTCCTCCGTGGCGGGGGTGGAAGGGTATGGCAACATTCTGCCTTACGTCACCAGTAAACATGCGGTTGTCGGCATGATGCGGTCTGCCGCGAAAGAATGTGCAGCTCACAATATTCGGGTGAATACGGTCAATCCGTCACCGGTGGAAGGCCGTATGATCAGCAGTCTGAACGCCGGTATGGGCGACCTGATGGGGGTCGACGCGGGCGAGCTCAAATCCCTATCCGAAGCGGGCATACCACTGCAGCGCTACGGCCGCCCAGAGGAAATCGCGCAAGTCATGTTGTTCCTTGCAAGCGATGACGCGTCTTGGGTCACCGGATCCGTGTATATGGCGGATGGTGGTAATACGACCTAGTCGGCTGGCAAAAAAGTCTTCGCTTTATTTGTTATTGCAACACCTGCCCACTCCCCCGTCCCAACCACCCGTCAGGGTACCGTATCCGGGTGGTTGGGACGGGGGAGTGGGCAGGCTAGGTACCAAAGACAAAAAACTCGCCGTGATGAGGTCACGTTTCCCGTTAGCCAAGCAACCTTGCTCGGAAGCTCCCCGCCACTATTCTTCGCGTTTTGGCCTCAACGAATAGATGGGGCCAAGGTCTTTGCCCGCGAAGATATTTTCCGGGTCACCGGTCTCCACAATCTGGCGGATGGTGGCACGGCCGCCGGTGCCTAAATGCGAGATCAGATCTTCCCGCGGCCTGAACATTTCACGGAATGTATCCGATGCGTTGTCGAGGCCGATGATGAACGCATACATGTTTCCGGTCGCCCGGCAAACGGCACGCTTCTCTTCATCGGACTTCGCAGGCCGAACACCGCCGATAACCTGTAATGTCCCTTGGTCCAATCGGGCAATCACGGCCGCCGCCGTTTGTTGAATGCTGAAACGCGCGCCGGCGCGGTCATAAACGACCGGCATGTCGCCCGCATTTTTCACGATGGCAACCATGTTGCGCATCAGCTTTTGGTTTAGATCTCTTCCGACGATCTGTTCGAATATAATTGGGTCTAGTTCATCATTATACTGAGCGCCATAGGACCATTGATAACATGCTGCTGGGTTCTCAAATTCCATGAGGCGCAATATGTCGACACTTGTTTGGAAGAGAGAGATTATGTCCTGGTCGCGGGCATACGGTAGTTTTGCAAAAACGGTGGTTTCGCCGAACTCGGTGCTAATCGCCTCAACTTCTTTCGCAAACCCTCTAATCCCGCCGGTGCGATAGGCTTCTGTGAGCCGCTCCCGGATTTCTTTTTCCTTTGCGGGGTCGCCATCGACAACGGCTTCGATGATGGGCTCGGCCATCACTTGTTCCAGTTGTTCTTCGAAGGCAGCTGTTTGTCCCGTGGCATCGCGCAAGGCGGGACCGATGACAGGCTCCACATAAGGTTCGATAAAGCGCGGTAGGACCACCACGGCGGCGATCACAAAGATGACCGTGATCGTGGACTGTGCCCGTTCTCCAAATAAGCCGCCGAGCAAGCCCCCGACAGCGCCGCCGATACCGCCGCTAATCGCGGCAATGACAATCGATGCCCAATCCATCAAACTTCCCCCTTACGCAACGCTACTAACTCAAGAGTCTATGGACGCAATGCGTTACTGAATCCAAGATCCTTGCCTGCAAAAATGTTTTCCGGATCGCCATCCTTAAAAACCTGGCGAATTGCTGTCATGCCACCCGCCCCCAAATGCGAAACCGTGTTCGGTTGTGGCCGGAACATCTCCCGGAATGTGTCTGACGCATTATCAAGGCCCAAAATAAAGGCATACATGTCGCCCATGGCGCGGCAGACAACCCGCATTTCTTCTTCGTTATAGGCAGGGCGCATGCCCGCGATGACCTGCAAAGGCCCCTGGTCCAGCCGCCCAAGCACGGAGGATGCGGTTTGCTGAATGCTAAGCTGCGCATTGAAGCGGTCGTAGGGAACGGGTTGATCGCCCGCATTCTTGATGAGCCCTACGATCGAGTACACCAGCCGTTCGCCAAGCTGCGGTCCGATTGCCCTATCAAGCGCCTGAGGAGCGACGCGGTCATTGTATTGAGCGCCGAATGCCCATTGATAGCAAATACGCTTGTCCTCAAATTCCAGCCGTCGCGCGATGGCAACGCTGGTGCTGAAAAACTCGATGATGTCCTGATTGCGAGCAGCAGGAATTTTTTGAACCATGGCGTTCTGGCCAAATTCCTCGCCCAGCTTTTGCACTTCACGCAAGAAGGCATCATCTCCGCCTGTTTGGTAGGCATATTTGAGGCGCTCTCGTATTTCACGTTCTTTGTTGGCATCGCCATCAATGATGGCCACAAAAATCGGCTGAGAGAGCAACATGTCCAGCTGTTCGTCGAATGTTGCCGCACTCGCAGGGCCAACCGGCAAGAGAACCGCCATTGCGATGCCTGCCAACAGAATGAGGGCGGCAAAGGCGTGCCGCAACTTTCCATCCAGCCACTTGTTCGTCCGTCCAAAAAAGCTGCTGTCAGTTTCAGACGAGCACGCGGCATGCGCCGTAAGACGTGAATGCATGTATTCCCCCTCGACAATTCACCACGCGGCCAAATCTGTGAGGCCGCGCTACCCCACTAATTTCTATTATAGGGAGAGTATGGACAGGCTTACAAGGCTCATCGGTGGTCATAGCGGAATTGACCTGTGTGCATTTGTGATCCGCCGGGCTTTGTGGATAATTCGGTTCCTTAGAGACAAAGAAACAAAGTGCGCAAAATGAAGCTTTACACCGGAAACGCCGGGTCGAACCCGAAGAAAGTGGCCATTTTCCTGAAGGAGAAGGGCGTTGACGTTCCGTCACAAATCCTTGACATGTTCAAATTCGAACAACGTCAGCCGGACTTTCTGAAAAAGAACTCGCTCGGCACGCTGCCGGTACTTGAACTAGATGACGGGACCATCATCACCGAAAGCATCGCCATCTGCCGGTACTTTGAGGCGATACACCCGGAACCGGCATTGTTCGGAAGCGATCCGGTGTCCAAAGCGAAAGTGGAAATGTGGTGCCGCCGCGTAGAACTGGAACTGCACAATGTGTGCGCCAATGTCGTTCAGCACACGGCTGAATTCTTCAAGGACAAGGTCGCGCAAATGCCCGACTTTGCGGCAAGCCAGCGGGAATTGGCGGCTAAAAAGTTCGCCTGGCTGAATGATGAAATGTCAGACGGCAGAGAATTCATTGCCGGTGACTTTTTTTCCATGGCGGACATTATCGGATTTACCGGAACCGGGCTTGCCCAAATGGTCAAGGTCGATCTGCCCGGCAGCCTTACCCATTTTCATGCGTGGCATGAGCGCATTTCGGCGCGCCCGGCGTTTCAGGGGGCATAAGGATTAGAGCTATGTCCACCTATCTTGCCACCATCAAATGGGAACGCGGTGACCAGCCCTTCACCGACAACAAATACAAACGGGTCCACAGCTGGTCCTTCGACGGTGGCGTGACCGTGCCGGGGTCGCCCTCGCCGGCGGTGGTGCCGCCGCCCTTGTCCGATGAAGCGGCGATCGACCCGGAAGAGGCGTTTGTCGCGGCTTTGTCGTCCTGTCACATGTTGTGGTTTTTGGATCTCGCCCGTCGCGGCGGTCACGTTGTGGATTCCTATACGGATGAAGCTGTTGGCCGCATGGCGCGCCGGGAAGACCGCACGTTCTGGATCGACAAAGTTGAGCTCAACCCAAAGGTCGAATGGAGCGGCGACATCCCCACGGCCGAGCAGGTTCATGCGCTTCATGAAGAAGCACATCGCCTTTGTTTTATCGCGAATTCCGTGACGTCGGATGTGGTGGTCAACGAATGAACCGCTTTGCGGCACTATTTCTTTTGTTGGTTTGTAGTGCTGCTAACGCTGCGCCGGTTCAGGCCGACGGTCCGTCTCTGTCCGAAGTGGAAAGTTGTGGCCGCACTTTCCTGGAAATCGAGGGGCAGAAAGCCGGCGCCATTTCCTGGCGGGGATATGGCAACGAATTCGATCGCCTTTGGACTGTTCCTGCTTATTCCAATGGCACAAAGGTCAAGGCCGCCTGTTATCAGTGTACGGAGGCAGTGCATCGTTTCGTTCGATTCATGTATGGCGTTCCCAGTTACTATTGCGGCCGCCCTGTCATGGGGAATGCCCGCTATGTGGCCCGCAACCTTGACCGGTTGCTGGGGGACCAGGTGCGTTCCACCGCGCGCATTGCACCGTACAAGGTGCGGATGGAAAACTATTTCAATGGCAGTACGGCATGCCGTCCGGTCACGGGCGCCATCGTTTCGTTGGAGATCGATTTTTCCGAACCGCCGTGTAATGCGGAAAATGGAACCGGCGGCAAATGTGAGGCCTATACGAGTTCAAAAGCCTATGATCCCAGCAAGGGCGCGGGCCATGTGGCCATCGTACGGCACATGGAACTGAAGGCAGACGGTTCCCTGGAGGGGGAGTTGTTTGCGCAGCACGGGCGCATGTATTCCGCGCGGGAAGCCAATCGCGGCGCACCAATCGCGCCGGGACGCATTCGCTTTAAGGAAGATGACGACGGCAATTGGTTCGGCTGGTGGTGGACGCCAAAAGTGGACGGCAGTTACCGTACACCACCTATGCCGGTGGTTTCATGGACGAATCCGGTGGTCGTGTCACGGGATGCGGCCGAAGCCGATTTTTCGGAATACCCAACGGGCACTGCCTGCACCGGCGTTGAGCCCACTTCCAGCTGGGCACAGGGGTGTGAGCAGATCCGCGCCAGCCGTCCCTAAACTTGGAAAAAGGGTGGAAAAGGGGTCAGAGCCCTTTTTTACGAAGATAATGGTTCTTTCAGCCGTTGCCGTGTTTCCCATTCGGGATCGAACCAATAGTCAGCTTGTGATGACGGCAGCGGCGGCTTGCCAAGGACAATGTCCGCTGCTTTTTCGGCCACCATAATGGTGGGCGCGTTGATATTGCCATTCAGAACCGTTGGAAAGATGGATGAGTCTACGACGCGCAATTTGTCGATGCCGATGACGCGGCACTGCGTGTCCACGACCGCACCACCGTCATCGGTCTGCCCCATACGGCAGGTGCCGGTTGGGTGATAAGCGCTTTCCACATTCTCCCGCACCCATCCATCGATCTCGTCGTCGGTTTGAACCGTCGGGCCTGGTTGAATCTCGTCGCCCCGATACGGTGCAAGCGCTGGTTGCTCGATAATGTCCCGGGTCAACCGAATGCAATGGCGCCAATCGTCAATATCATCCGGATGCTGAAGATAGTTGAACACGATTTCGGGTGCATGTTCCGGATCCGACGAGGTGATATGCACATGGCCGCGGCTTTTCGGTTTGTTGGGGCCCACATGCACTTGAAAGCCGTGTCCCTTAACCGCTGCCGTACCATCATAGCGAATGGCGGCGGGCAGGAAGTGATATTGGATGTCCGGCCATTTCTGACCCGCTTTGGAGCGGATGAAAGCGCAAGCTTCAAAATGATTGGTAGCACCAAGGCCGGATTTGAAGAGCAGCCATCGGGCGCCAATCCAGCCCTTGCTGAGAAGGCCAAGGCGGCTGTTTAGCGTGATGGGCTGTTTGCAATAGTATTGAAAGTAAATCTCCAGATGGTCTTGCAGATTTTCGCCCACGCCGGGCAGCGCATGGTCCACGGAAATGCCCGCCGCTTGCAAAGCATCCGGCGCCCCGATGCCGGAACGTTCCAACAGATTTGGGGACCCGAAGGCCCCGGCCGCCAGCACCACTTCCTTAGTGGCGGATGCCGTATGTTGAGCACCGCCCTGAACATATTGGACGCCCGTCGCCTGTTTGCCGTTGAGGACAAGGTTCTGGACCAAGGCGTGAGTGACGATTTCTAAATTGGGACGCTTGCGGATCGGGTCCAAATAGGCACGCGACGTGGATTCCCGCACACCGCCCCGCACAGTCATATGCATGGGGCCGAACCCCTCTTGGCGGTAGCCATTGTAATCGTCCGTTACCGGATAGCCGGCCTGGCCACCCGCTTCGATGAATGCCCGATAGAGCGGGTTGAGGGTCATGTTGTTGCCGCCGGTCACGCCCAATGGGCCGCTGCCACCGCGATAGGCGTCTTCGCCGCCCTGCCAGGTTTCCGCTTTTTTGTAATACGGCAGGCAGTCCGCATACCGCCAACCCTTGGCGCCCAAGGCTTCCCATTCCTCGAAATCGCAAGGGTGCCCGCGCACATAGACCATGCCGTTGATGGACGATGTCCCGCCCAAGCCTTTGCCGCGCGGCATGTCGATGCGCCGCCCGTCCACAAAAGGTTCGGGTTCTGATTCATAGCCCCAGTTAAAACGCGGCATGGCCATGGGATATGACAGGGCGCTGGGCATTTGCACGAAAACATGGCGGTCGCTGCCACCTGCTTCGAGCAGCAGCACTTTGTGTTTGCCATCTTCGGTCAGACGGTTGGCCAGCACGCATCCGGCGGAACCGGCGCCCACAATTACATAGTCGAATTCACTCACAGACAGCTCAATATCCCGGCGGGGGTGTGAAACCGCCAATCTCTTGCGCCATCAGCCGTGCGAAATCGATGGTTTTATAGTCGTTGAATTCGGCACTGACCGCTTGAAGGCCAATGGGCAAACCATCCGTCGACGGGCCCGTTGGGAACACCGTACTGGGAAGATAGCTTCCGGTGATCACACCCGCCCAGAACAATTGCTTGAAATAGCGCTGTTCAGAATTGTTGACCGTAATCGTCCGCTCACTGAAGGGGCGGTGGTCATGCGGAAACGCTGTCGTGGCCACTTGCGGGCAAATCAGAATGTCCCAGTCCTCGAAGAAGGCGCGCCAAGCAAGGCGCAGATGTTCGCGGCGGTTTGATTCCCGCAGCCAGTCACGGTGTTCTTGAATGGCGGACCGTACCATGGTTGCTTGATCGCTCAGATCATTCGGGTCCAGTTGTTCGGCGATCGCCTTGCGTTTCTCAACTTCTTCTTTTGGCCAGCCTGCTGTGGTGACGCCTTGCAGCATATAGAGATAAACGCGGTGGCTTTCGGAAAAATCGATATTGGGCCGTGCCGCGTCGGAAACCGTTGCCCCCGCCGTGCTCAATACGTCCCCGACCATCTGTACACGGTCTGCCATGTCGGAGTTGACCGGTGACAGATCGTCATTCTGCCAGATAGCGACTTTGAAGTCGGACAGAGATTTTTTCGTCGGGCGCGGCAGATCGAGCTTCCAACCAGGTGCTTGCATCGGGTCTGCGCCCGCGACAATGTCCATGGACAGGGCAAGGTCTTCGGCGCTGCGGGCCAGCGGGCCGCACACGGCAATGTCGGGCGGTGCCAACATGCCCGGCAAGGCATGCCCTTGAGACGGCACGATCCCCCAAGTGGGCTTGTGGCCGTAAACACCACAATAATGGGCGGGGTTGCGGATCGAGCCGCCAATGTCCGAGCCGGAGTCCAGCGCCGTCAACCCGGCCGCCAACGCGGCTGCGGACCCGCCCGACGATCCACCTGGCGTGCGCGTTACGTCCCACGGATTGTTCGTTTGTCCGTAGACGTCGTTATAGCTTTGAAAATCCGCCAAATTGACCGGCACATTGGTCAATCCCATAAAATGGGCGCCCGCTTCCTTGTAGCGGCGCACCACTTCAGAGTCTTTTTCCGACGGCAGGTCTTTAAACGCCTCAAGACCCCATGTGGTCGGATGGCCTTTCAGATTGTAAGATTCTTTGATGGTCATCGGGATGCCGTGAAGGGGGCCCAGCGCCTCTCCCTTCGCAAGGGCCGCGTCGGATGCATCTGCCTGTGCCCGCGCTTCCTCGAAATTGTGAACCGGCACTGCGTTCAGCTTCGCATCATGTTCTTCGATACGGGCGATGTACATGTCCGTCAGTTCGCGGGAACTGATGTCTTTGTCACGGATTTTTTGGGCAAGGGAAGTGGCGCTCTCAAAGGCGAGGGTCATTGGCGGCGTTCCTGTATTTTTTTCTGATGAGCTGACCGTAAGCGTAGCGTGCTGACAGCATTGTGTCAGTAGCTCATTTTGCCGTTAGGGCGCCGCCTACTGGCGAAACAGAAACACCGTTGCTCGGCCCCTTTATTCGCCGTTTTCCGTATCGATGCCTGCAAACCGCTTGGCACTCTCGATAGAATCCGTGATGTCTTGAGTGAGTTCTTCGATGTGATGATCCGTCTTATTCGCCATGTAGATAGAGGTGCCCAGATCTTGCAGTAGTTTTAGGTCTTTGCGGTCCGGCGATTGGTAGTCGTTGATGAGTTTTTGCGTGACGGGAACCAAAGACTGGCACAGGCGGGCCACATGCTTGTCTTTGCTGTCCTTGACGCGGTTCGCGGAGTCTTTCGCGGCCCGCCGCAAGTGGTTCAGGTGAAGAAGGATGCCGTCATCCACGTCACCGGTTTCAAAATAGGGTACGATCTGCCGCACGATCTCGTTGATCAAAACCGCATTCTGTGTGGTGCGCTGAAGGTTCACCTTTTCGTTGGCTTGCGCAATCTCTTCCAAGATTCTGTCCTCGTCGAAAGTGCCGTCAAAGCGTTCTTTCAGCGTGTTCGGAACATCCAGAAGGGGCAGGCATACTTGCTGCCGCGGCCGCAAACGGCGGTCGGGGCCGATATAGTCGGTGGAAACGACAAATGGTTTCCGTTTGTGAACGACCGTGGTAATCCGGTCGATCAGCATTTTTACGGACAAGGGTTTTACGAGCACATTGTCGGTGCCGGCCGCCACCACTTGCTTGAAATTGTCCTCTGTTGGATCGCTAAGGGATGCCATGGCGATCAAATAGGGATTGGGACCGTGGTCACCCTGGCGCACGGCTTTGGCGATTTTTGTGAAACCTTCCTCGTCGAATTCGGCATCACCGATGACCAAATCGACCAAATGGTTCCCGAGCATATCTTCCAATTCGGCAAGGGATCCCGTGCCATCCACATGGCCAAATCCGCGTGCACGCAGGCCCTCGCAGATGGCGTGGCGCACCTCACGGTTTGGGTCGATGACGGCGACCCGGGCTCCCTCAAATTGCTGTTTCGTCATCTTGTATTTCCGATCCCAAAACGAAGTTCCCGCGGAATCGTTTTGCCCCAAGTTCCATCGCAGGGGGGTGTGAACGAACCCGCGCGTTTGAGTGGAACTCTGAAAAAATTTTTTCCACCACGTACAGTTGTTCCTATAACCGATTCGATGGAGGTGGGTTGTTTCTCCGATACACTTTTTCTTGGTTGTATCTCTACGCAAACGTTTATGTCAGATAGAGTTCTGATTCGACAGTTTGATGAAGAAAATATCAGAAAGACCAGGTTTGATCGGTCCGGTACTGCCGTTTTGATCGGAAGTGCCTTTTGCCAGCCTCCATCCTTTGATGTAACTTATCGTAGCGAGGGCTGGCCCATAGGCCAGTTACGGCATACAGCTTTTGGGGGCAGGAGCCGCACTCATGGTGTGCCCGCTTAGCCCGTATTTCCTATGGTTTGAAAGCGTTCGGTCGGTCTGTCACAGGTCTGGCTCCCATGATGCGTATCTTTGTCAGAGTGGGTATGTCGCGGCGGCAGAGCCCAAAAAGTTGGATGAACCCCATGCGCCCATACCCCACGCCCATGAAAACTCCAGTCTCGGCCGTTTAGGGCGGTCAAATTCCGGTCGTCCGGCGAGGCATAATGGGGACTTTGACCTGGCGTGGCGTCCTGCTATCACCAGCTGCATGACTGCATTGAAAGACAAGCTGAAAGAGGCGCTTGCCGCGCGGAAATCCGCCGGATTGTTGCGCCAATTGCGCCAAAACCAAGACGGCATCGATTTTTCCTCGAACGATTATCTGGGTTTGAGCCGGGCGCCGGAACTGGCCGACCGGCTGGAAGTCCGGCTTGCTGAAGAAGGAAATCGCAGGCTCGGCAGCACCGGATCGCGGCTGATTTCCGGTAATGACGCGCAGATAGAAGCGTTGGAGGCCCAAATCGCGGCTTTTCACCGGGCGCCGTCAGCCTTGCTGTTCGGCTCTGGCTATGCCGCGAACACAGGTGTTTTTTCATGCCTGTTGGGGGCCGGCGATACACTCATCCTCGATGAGCTGATCCACGCCAGCATGATTGACGGGGCGCGGTTATCGAAAGCGGACCGGATCGTCTTCAAACACAATGATCTCGGTTCGTTGGAAGAGGCATTGCGCCGCGCTAAAGGCACCAAAGTCATCGGCATTGAATCTGTTTACTCAATGGATGGCGATGTGGCGCCGTTGCGCCAGATCGTCGAGTTGGCGGACCGCTTCGAGGCGGCCATTGTGGTGGACGAAGCGCATAGCACCGGCATCCTCGGTCCGGAGGGGCGGGGCCTGGTTGTTGCCGAAGAACTTCAGGAACGGGTGTTCGCACGTGTTCATACTTTCGGAAAGGCGCTGGGGCTGCATGGGGCTGCGGTGGTCGGATCGGAAGTGATGCGCGACTATCTCATGAACTTCGCAAGGCCCTTTATTTACGCCACCGCACCGTCACCCCATATGGTCGCGAGCGCGGCGGCCGCCTTCGATCTGCTGCCGGCAATTGAAGAGAAGCGCCAAATGCTCTTTGGGCTGATCGACTATTTTCGGACGTTGTCCGGCAAAGGGCCGCACCATTGGCTGGACAGCAAAACCTGGATTCAGGCGCTGATTATTCCCGGCAACGAACACGTGCGCGCGGTAGCAGCTGACCTGCGCGCCCTCGGGTTTTGGACAGTGCCCATCGTCAGCCCCACCGTTCCCGTGGGAATGGAGCGTATTCGGATATGTCTTCATTCTTTCAACACGGAAGATGAAATTGACCGGCTGCATGATGCGTTAAACCGTATTGTGGTGAGCACTTCGATGGATAATGTCTCATGAATGGATGTGTTGTTGCCGGAATCGGTACGGAAATTGGCAAGACGGTCGTCTCCGCCATTATTGTTGAGGCTCTGTCCGCAGACTATTGGAAGCCTGTTCAATCCGGCGGGCTTGATCATACGGATACGGATGAGGTGAAGGCGCTGGTAGGACCGCACGAGCGGGTGTTCCATCCGGAAGCGTATCGCCTGAATGTTCCAGCATCGCCCCATGCCTCCGCCGCAGCGGAAGGCGTGGTGATCGAAGAAGACCGGTTGACTTTGCCGGAGACCGACCGGTTTCTGGTCGTGGAATTGGCGGGCGGATTGATGGTCCCCTTGAATAATCGGACGCTGAACATCGATATGGTGCAGCGTTGGGGGCTGCCGGTGGTTTTGGTGTCTAATTATTACCTCGGCAGTATCAACCACACTTTGCTCAGTATTGAAGCCTTGCGTAGCCGCGGCATCGATATATCGGGCATCATTTTTAATGGTGAGCCGGTGCCGGAAACACGCTCTATCATCCTGTCTTATTCAGGCCTTGATAGTCTGTTGGATATTCCTCATACGGACTCGGTTTCACCGTCATTCGTGGCTGCGCGCGCAAAGGAGTTCTTCGATGACAGATCGTAGGACGATTTCCGAAGAAGATTTGCGTTTTGACCGCGATCATCTGTGGCATCCCTACACATCGATGACGGCGCCTCTGCCGGTCTATCCGGTGGAAAGCGCCCGGGGCGTGCGTATTAAGCTTGCAAGCGGCGAAGAACTGATTGACGGCATGTCGTCTTGGTGGGCGGCGATCCATGGCTACAACCATCCACGGCTGAACGAAGCGCTGACCGCGCAAATGAAGGACATGTCCCATGTGATGTTTGGCGGCATCACCCACAAGCCTGCCATTGATCTGGGACGCAAGCTCGTGGAGCTCACGCCCGAAGGCCTTGACCACGTCTTCTTTGCGGATTCGGGCTCCGTCTCCGTGGAAGTGGCCATCAAAATGGCCGCTCAGTATTGGCAGGCCCAAGGCGTGCCGGGCAAAACCAAGCTGCTGACTATCCGCTCCGGCTATCATGGCGATACGTTTCAAGCCATGTCCGTCTGTGATCCCGTCACCGGGATGCACGAACTGTTCCGGGGCGTGTTGCCCACGCACTTCTTTGCAGACATGCCACAGGTGAAGTTTCATCAGCCTTGGGATGCGGCAGACCTAAAATCGTTCGAAGCGCTCATTGCCGAAAACCATGAGTCCATTGCCGCGGTTATTCTGGAGCCCATTGTGCAAGGGGCGGGTGGCATGCGCTTTTACCACCCGGCCTATTTGCGGGGGGTGAGGAAGCTTTGCGATCAGCACAATGTGCTGTTGATCGCGGACGAAATCGCCACGGGCTTTGGGCGTTCCGGCGCTCTGTTTGCCTGTAATCATGCGGGCATCACGCCTGACATTATGTGTCTGGGGAAGGCCCTGACCGGGGGCATGATGACTTTGGCCGCAACGCTTGCCACACGCAAAGTCGCGCACGGCATCTCTCAAGGGGAAGCTAATGGCGGCTTATTCATGCATGGCCCCACTTTTATGGCCAATCCGTTGGCCTGCGCGGCTGCAAATGCCAGCATCGATTTGTTGCTGACGGGCGATTGGGAAGAGCGGGTCTTGGACCTTCAGCACGGGCTGGCGGTGGGGCTTGCTCCCTGCAACGAAATTGAGACGGTCGCCGACGTGCGGGTGCTGGGCGCGATTGGCGTTGTGGAAATGAAAGAGTCCGTCAATGTGGCGGGGCTGCAACGGGAATTCGTGAAACGCGGTGTGTGGATACGGCCGTTTGCAAAGTGTGTCTATGTGATGCCGCCCTACATAATGGATGAGGATGACATGACCGTTCTCACCCGCGCCATGGTGGAGGTTTTGAGAGAGGCTTAGGCCGTCTTCTTAGAAAGCGGCCCACTATTGTGAGCATACGGATGAAGAAACAGAAAGCTTCAACCGTCGGCTCGGCAAAATGCGGAAGAAGTCTTTAGTTTCCTTCCGCGTATAGAAGTAATCGGGGGTATGGTGTGGAGACCGGAGAGGCGGGCCGATTTCCGCGCCCGCTCTTTGACAGAGTTAGGACGCTTTTAGAAGCGCTAGGGCCTCATGGTCGAAAGCCTGTTGTGCGTGCCGCTTGGCCATGGCCATGAACATATCGTCGCCACGGTCGGTGCGGCCCACAAGCATGGACGCAATGACCGCCATGACAAATCCGGAAAAACTGAAACGCCGGTAATGGGCCCAAAGGTCGTCGAAGGAATAGTCGTCGGCGCCGAAAGACTGAAGGCCCTCGTAGTATTGCTTGACCAAGTCTTTTTCACTCGCACGCCGGTCTTCGGCCACAAGGCCTGCCCCGATGAAATAGGAAACATCCGAAGCGCCGGCGCCGTAGCCAACGGTCTGCCAATCTACGACAGCCAATGGGTGTCCACCTTCCGCCGTGCCGAACAGCATATTGTCGAGGCGATAATCCCCATGAGTAACGCATCGGGGGCCCTCATAATCTGACACATACCGGTCGAAATAGTTCGAAAACTCTTCACCAAGCTGAAGTTCGTCCGATGTCAGACGATCCGCATATCGTTCCTTAAAGCCCGTCCAGAAATGCATGTAGAGCGTCTGGTCGAGCGGCGACGAGGCGCCTTTCGTGCCGGCCATCCAGGAAACATCGTCGATCGACGTGTCATTCCATCTTGGTCCGTGCAGCTTGGCGATTTCTTCCATGGCCAACGCTGCTTGATCCACGGTGCAGCCGGTAATCTGGTCACCCTGAACGGCGGGGGCCAAATCCTCCATCATGAGAACGAAGTCATGGGTCTCTTCGTTGAAGTCCACGAAGAGCGGTGTGGGTGTTTGGATTTTGACGGTGGGCAGTATGTGTTTGTAGAACTTTGCTTCGCGCATATAGGTAAGCTGTGACACCCCTGCTGCGCGGCTTTCCCGATCAGACGAGGGAAATTTCCCGACAATCGTGTCTGGGGCAGAGTGATCCCCCTCAAAAGTCAGGGCGAAGCGTACATTTTGACCGACCTGTCCCGTGCCTACGTTCTTCTTGGTGAAATCCGAAATCACCCCGCTATAGCCGGCATTGTTGAGAACTGCGGTCAGCCAATCGGCCGTTACATTATCTGGATTATCGATCAAAGAAATGGTGGTCATGAAGATCTTTCGGGATGGGACGCCAATTGGCCCCACCGCTTGCTTGTTTTTTACGGACTATAGGCGGTGTATGATTTGATGACAACGCGGTGGTGTCCGGCCACCTATAGAAACCGAAGGTATGATTTTTCATGGATGAAACGGCAGAGAAATTTCAGCAAGAACAATCCGAATATTGGAATGGGCAGGGGGGCGAAACCTGGCTTCAGCAATTCGATGTGATCGATCAGTTTTTGGAGCCCTTCCAATCTGCTGTGTTGCAGGCGGCTGCTATTAAAGAAGGTGAGGTCGCCATCGATATCGGTTGTGGCACGGGCGGTACGTCGATTCCATTGGCGAAGGGTGCCGGAGCTGGCGGCAGGGTCTTGGGGGTTGATATCTCCGAAGCGTTGGTGGCGGAGGCCAAGAAACGCGCGGCGGCAGCCGGGGCTTCGAACGCGGCTTTTGAAGTGGCGGATGCGGGGGCCTATGGGTTTGATCCCGGCGCTGCGGATCTTTTGTTTTCCCGCTTCGGTGTCATGTTCTTCGGTGATCCGTACGGAGCCTTTCAGAACATCCGCAAGGCGCTTAAACCCGGCGGCCGGGTGACGTTCGTGTGTTGGCAAGAAATTCAGAAGAATGCATTCTTCATTATTCCAATGATGGCGGCCTTTGAGGTATTGGGCCCGCCGGAACCCCAGCCGCCCCGGGCACCTGGTCCCTTCGCTTTCGGTGAGGAGGACTATTTGCGTGACATCCTCCAGAAAGCGGATCTTGGCAATATCGATATCAAAGGGGTTACGGCGCCGATGGCCGTGCCAGAAGATTTTTCAGCAGATCGGGCCGCAGATTTCTTTGTCGCTTTCGGTCCAACGAAACGTCTGCTGGAAGAACAGCCCGCGGAGATTGTTGAGAAAGTACGTGCCAAGATCGTTTCTGCCCTGGAAGCCCATGTGGTAGACGGTAAGGTGAAGCTCGATGGCGCGGTTTGGCTTGTCCAGGCCACTGCATAAGAAATCAAGAACAAACCCGGATACAAGAATGACAATCAATAAACTGCTGATCGCCAATCGCGGCGAAATTGCCATCCGTATTGCCCGTGCGGCGGCCGACCTGGCCATCGATACGGTTGCCATCTATTCCGAAGATGATGCGGCATCGCTCCACACCCGTAAGGCGGATCATTCGGTTGAGCTTACGGGGCAGGGGGCGGCGGCCTATCTGGATATCGAGCAGATTGTCGGCAAAGCGAAAGAGCTTGGCTGTGACGCCATTCATCCGGGGTACGGGTTCTTGAGCGAAAACCCAGCCTTGGCGCGGGCCTGCGACGAGGCGGGCATTCGGTTTGTCGGGCCATCGGCGGAGACGCTTAGCCGGTTTGGCGACAAAGCGGAAGCGCGCAAACTTGCGCGGGAAATCGGCGTTCCTGTTATTCAGGGAACGGATGGCCCAACGTCATTGGATGAAGCAACATCATTTTTCGAGGGCCTCGGCAATGGTGCCGCGATGATGATCAAGGCTCTGTCTGGCGGCGGCGGGCGTGGTATGCGCGCGGTTTCGAATGCCGATGAGATTGCTCAAGCTTATGAACGCTGCCAGTCGGAGGCCGCGTCGGCCTTTGGCAACGGGGATGTTTATGTAGAGCAATACATCCCCAAAGCGCGCCATATCGAAGTTCAGATCGCGGGGGACGGTACCGGCAATGTGCTTCACTTCGGCGAACGCGATTGCAGTATTCAGCGCCAGCAGCAGAAGATTGTCGAAATTGCGCCTGCGCCTAATTTCGATTCATCCCTCCGCCAGCAGATTATTCAAGCGGCCTGCCAAATGGCGGAAAGCGTAGGGTATTCGAGCTTGGGTACGTTTGAATTTCTGGTGGATGTCTCGGGCGCGGGCAATGCGTTTGCCTTCATCGAAGCCAATGCGCGCTTGCAGGTGGAACACACGATCACCGAAGAGGTAGCGGATGTGGACCTGGTTGGGCTGCAACTTGAATTGGCGGGCGGCAAAACATTTTCTGACCTGAACATTATGCAGAATGATGTTGTGCCGAATAATGGCTTTGCCATCCAATCACGCATCAATATGGAACGTATGGCGGCCGACGGCACGGCGCGGCCGGCTGGGGGGACGATCACCGCGTTTGATGTGCCGTCCGGTCGAGGCGTTCGCGTCGACGCCTATGGCTATGCTGGTTATGGAAGCAACCCGCGTTTTGATTCGTTGCTGGCAAAACTCATTACCCACACGTCACGGAACGATTTTGGTGTAGCGGTCTCGAAGGCATACCGGGCTCTACAGGAAACCCGTATTGAGGGCGTGCCGACAAACGCTGCTTTTTTGATGAGCTTGCTGGACCATCCCGACGTGAAGGCCGGGCGCATCTATACAAAATTCGTGGATGATCATGCAGAAGCTCTGATCGCACAGCAAGAAACCCAGAAAACGCCGTTGCATTTTTCCTCGGCCCCTATGGCGGGCGACGCACCGTCGCGCAGGGCAGGGGCAGCGATCGATAATTCCGATCCTCTGGCGGTCCTCGCCCATGGCAAGGATGGAGAGGCGCCATCAATGGTTCAGCCTTCGGTGCCGGCGCCGATGGCTTCCAGCGATATTTCGGGACCAGCAAATTCTGAAGCGATAGCGGCCCCCCTTCAGGGCACGATCGTTTCCGTCGATGTGGGGGTTGATCAAGAGGTGTATGCCGGTCAGCAATTGTTGGTGATGGAAGCCATGAAGATGGAACATGTTATCTCGGCGGAGAGGTCCGGCATAATCCGTGAGGTGACGGTTTCTCCCGGCGACACGGTGTTTGAAGAACATCCCCTGGTCTTCATTGAAGAAGCGGATGTGGACGTGTCTGGCGGTGATACGCAGAAGGAAGTCGACCTTGACCACATTCGTCCAGATTTGCAGGAAGTGCTTGATCGTCATGCGAAGGGGTATGACGAAAACCGTCCCAATGCTGTTGCGCGGCGCCGAAAAACCAATCAGCGGACAGCCCGGGAAAACATCGATGACCTTTGCGATCCCGACAGCTTTGTTGAATATGCTCCTATTGTCATTGCGGCTCAGCGCCGCCGCCGGGAGATCGATGATTTGATCGACAACACGCCTGCCGACGGCATGATCTCCGGCGTTGGCAGCGTGAATGGTGATCTGTTTGGGGAGAAAGAAAGCCAGTGCGCCGTTCTTTCCTATGACTATACGGTTCTTGCCGGAACGCAGGGGCTTCAGAACCATCGAAAAAAGGACCGTATGTTCGAATTGGCCCGCAAGTCGGAGCTGCCCACTGTCTTCTTCACCGAAGGGGGCGGCGGACGGCCGGGCGATACGGATGGTCTCGGCGCGGCGGGCTTGGATTGTCTGGCTTTTCAATACTTTGCGGAATTGAGTGGCCTGGTGCCATTGGTGGGGATCAACTCCGGAAGATGCTTTGCGGGCAACGCCGCGCTCCTCGGGTGTTGCGACGTAATTATCGCCACGGAAAACTCAAACATTGGGATGGGCGGACCCGCCATGATCGAAGGTGGGGGACTCGGCATCTACCGCCCCGAAGAAGTGGGGCCGCTCAGTGTCCAAGTGCCCAATGGGGTAGTCGACATTCCGGTAGCGGATGAAATTGAAGCGGTTGCGACCGCTAAAAAGTATCTGTCGTACTTTCAAGGAAATTTGTCGACTGGCGATTGTGCCGACCAAAGAATGTTGCGGTCGGTCATTCCGGAAAATCGTTTGCGCATCTACGATGTTCGCAAAGTCATCGAGACGCTGGCGGATACGGATTCTGTTTTAGAGATCCGCAAATCCTTCGGCTTGGGGATGATTACGGCGTTTGCGCGCATAGATGGACGGCCGGTTGGTATTGTGGCCAACAACCCGAATCACTTGGCCGGTGCCATCGATAGCGATGGGGCGGACAAGGCCACGCGCTTTATGCAGCTTTGCGATGCGCATGACATTCCGCTTTTGTTTCTCGCCGATACGCCGGGCATCATGGTGGGGCCGGAAGTGGAGAAAACGGCTCTTGTCCGTCACGCAGCGCGCATGTTCGTTACGAGCGCCAGCGTGTCCGTGCCGTTTTTCACGATTGTCTTGCGTAAAGGCTATGGCCTCGGTGCGCAAGCCATGGCCGGGGGTGGCTTCAAGGCAACAATGTTTACGGTTGCCTGGCCCACGGGCGAGTTTGGCGGGATGGGCCTTGAAGGCGCGGTCAAGCTTGGCTACCGCAAAGAGCTGGAGGCCATTGAGGACCCGGCGGAACGCAAAGCCCTGTTCGATAAGATGGTGGCGCGCATGTATGCCCATGGCAAGGCGGTAAATACAGCCTCTGTTTTTGAGATCGACGATGTGATTGATCCGGCGGACTCAAGAAAATGGATATTGGGGGCGCTGCGCAGCGCACCGGCGCCCGCGCCGCGCACGGGGAAAAAACGCCCATGCATCGACACGTGGTAGCTATTCGGTAGAAGCGCGCAGTTCGTCTTTACGAAGACGGTTTCTTTGCGAAGATGAACTCGCCACCTTCATCACCGGCTTCGAAGATCACGCCGTATTGCGGCGTGTTCGGACTATTGTTGATGACGGAAATCCGGAAGTTGGAAAACAGCTGATCCGCTGGAACAAACGGATTGGTGTTTTCCTTTAATTGCTTCACTAGATATTCGAGGAAGACACTACGGTCCGGCACTTCCGTGAGCGTGCCGCTGGTCATCGCTTTACGGCTTGTCTTGCCATAGAGTTCCTTGACCGCTTTGCTGGCATCGGCAACACCACCGCGTGTTTTAAAGATGCCGCCACTGAAGCACGCATCGGCAATTACTAAAGTGTGCTTGCTGTTGAGGCGTTTGATCTGGTCGCGGATCTCACCATTGCTGATCCAATTGGCGGAATTGAGCGATGCAGAGTCGCGCGGCAGCCAATAGCCTTGGTTGATCTGCTCGTCCCATTGGCCATGGCCTGCGTAGAAAATAATGACACTGTCATTCTCGGTGACCTTACTGGCGAGATCGTTCAGCTCCCCATAAATATCGCCGCGTGCGGGATCTTCCACCAGTTTGACGTTTTCCGGCTCGAAATCATAATCGGACAATAATACATCCCGTAACTTCTTTGCGTCGCTGATGGGATTGTCCAAATCAGGCACGCCACCTTCATCGTCATAGTCCTGAATGGCGATGAGCAGCGCGAAATTGTCGCCCTCGCGAATTTCCGTGGCCGTCTCGTCATCGATCACGCCGACACCGCGTGTACCGTCATCGTCGTCAGAGGCAATGTCATCTTCCGTCGCTGTCTCGCGAACCACCGTGATCACGAACTCTGCCGTGTTGTCTTTGATATCGGTGGCGGCGATGGTGATCGGATTCTCGCCATAGGCCAGCCGCACGGTTTTGCTGAACGCACCGCCGGACGTGACGGCGGCTTCCTCGCCGTTCACGGTGATCTCGAAGATGCCGCTCTCATCGTCGGTGAGACCTTTGATATCGATCTCTTTTTCCGGATGGCTTACCCGCGCACCAGGTTCCACACCAGGAGAGGTGAGCACGATCTGTGGCGGTTGCGTATCATTGGCGACGGTGTCGACACCCGTGTCCGCGTCTTCTTCCACGATTGTATCGGGAAGCTCTTCCTCGATTTTTTCTTCCGGCAGGAACTTCGCCTCAAGCGTCTCCAGGTTCAGGGCAATAGAGCTTGAGAACTTTTTGCTGTCCCGTTCGGTAGGGAACCGCGTGTAGCCTTTGCCGGCGTTATGAAAGCGGAAGTAAAGATGGGTTGTCTTTCCGTCGCGGGAAATTTCCGGTTTCGGAATTTCGTAGATCCAGACGGGATGAGGGCTGCGCTGGTTGCCGGTTCGCGCAAAACGCGCCGACATTTTCGCGTCGGATACGAAACCCCCACAGCCCGTTGAAGACCCTTCCGACAGCATATACTGCGTACAGATCTTGTCGGCCGTGCCGCCGGCGGTCCCGTATTTTACATCGACTTTGCGCGTGACCGTACCGTTCTGGTCGATATCCACGCCGATGCCAGCAAAGTCAGTGTTTGGAAACTTGCCGCCCAAATTGTTGGTGGTATCGGTAAGCGCTTCCATAATGAACTGCATATGCGTGGCGCTCTTCCGTACGGAGATCAAATGATCTTCGGTGCGAACCAATTCGCCGGTGACACCGGTAATGTTCGGCAATGTAGGATTGGCAATAACTTTCGGCTTCGGTGTCAGTTCTTTTTTGATTTCGAGAAACTTCGCAACGCGGCTGAAATTCAGTGTCGTGACTTTAGAAAACGACTGTGTGGTGCGAGTAGGCTTGGGCAGTTGGGTGTAACCTCGGCCAGCCTCATAAATCTTAAAAGTTAGATGCGCATAAGACCCATTTTTTGTCAGTTCTTTGGTCGGGATTGTGTAGGTCCATACCGGGTGCGCGCTGGAACTAAACTTTGTTCGCTTGAACTCGGCTTTCAGCGTTGCATCGGATGTGAATCCCTTGCATCCCGTGGAAGAGGTCTCCGTCAATAGGTACTGCGTGCAAACCTCATTGGCGGAACCGCCGGAAATGCCGTATGCCACATCAACCCGCTCATCCACGCGGCCATTCTGGTTGACGTCCACCCGAATGCCAGAAAAGTCGACGGCCGGAAATTTGCCGGACAGATTGTTCGTTGTGTCGGCAATGGACTCCAGAACAATCACCGCATCGTTGCCGATGATTTCTGCGGTAACGACCATGCGGTCAGATTTTGCAAGCGTAACGCCTTCGGCCCACGCAGCCGCCGGCACCAGAGCCAGCACCAGCCCAATAAACGCTCCTACAAATCGTTCCATGATTCTCCCCCGATCAAGAATCGACGCCACACGAAGCACTGATCAATGCCCCACAGTATAACAAGGTGAAGCGCATCGGGTAAGCTCTTGATGAAATCGTCTGTGGGCGAGCTCTTGGAACTGTCATAAAAATGCCTTGGCATTGTCACCGATACAGGCCGATCCCCGGTATACGTTGTAGCGTTTCCAGGTGAAGTGGGGCCCGGTTCACCGTCAGGAAACGCGCAAAACAAAGAATCTTGGGTCGTTTTGCGTTTCAATCAAAACCAAAACGACCCTAGTCAAGATTTGCCTCTAGACTGGGAGTGAGTACAATGTTCCGCACACCTAAGAGAGGGGGGCTTACGGTGGAAGCGTGGTTGCGTTTGGCAAGTGTTTTTGCCGCTTTGAGCTTGGGTTTCGCCAATGGAGCTTTGGCGAATGGCGATTGTCCTTCAGAAGATGTGGCGCGTAGTGGCGGTAGCGCTCAGCATGCGCTGTTGATCGGCATCAACGACTATCAGCTCGACGAAATTCCGGATTTGAGTGGCGCCGTCCGCGATAGCGAGCGCATGTATGACCTTCTCACCTCCAGTAGCGGATACGGATTTCCAAAACAGAACGTCTGTAGATTGACGAACGAAGATGCATCCCACGCGGAGGTTGTGTCCGCATTTGAGGATTGGCTGGTGCCACGGCTTGGCGCCGGTGACGAGGTGGTCATCTATTTTGCCGGCCATGGCAGCCAGCTAACGGAGCGCGTGGAGTCAGATGAGCCGGATGGGCTCGACGAGACGCTCGTCTTGTATGATTCAACACGGCTTGACCGGCAGCTTACCGACGACGATTTCAACGCTCTGCTTGCGAAGGTTCACGGCAAGACGGAGAACATTGCCGTCATTCTTGACAGCTGCAATTCAGCGACCGCCACGCGGGCCGCGAACAATACGGCACGTGCCCGATTGTGGTCGCGCGATACGCAAGACGCGGCCCCGGCTGGCAGCCTGCCAACCTACGAAGACTATGTGCCTGCAAGCCTGCCCGGCATCGTGGTGTTGTCGGCTGCGGGAGATTCGACAGCTGCGCTTGAAACCAATGGCTATGGCATTTTTACGGATGCGCTGATCGATGTGCTTAGCAAGTCGGAATCGGTAACCTACAGCCAGATGGAGCCTCTGGTACGCCGCTCGCTAAAGGCTCGCACCTATCAGATTCCCTATTTTCAAGGGGCACTGGACAGGCAGGTTTTCAACGCAAAGAAGTCTGGCCGAAGTGATGCCTGGTTTGTGACCGGCGCCAATATCGCAGCAGTAGAAGTCTCGGGTCCATTCTTGGCCGGTGCGGGCATTGGCGCCTTGTTCCGGATTTATGACAAGGATGCCTCGTTTGCGGATACACAAGATCCGGCCAAGGCGAAGGCGACCATCGAGATTTCCCGGGGCAGTGTGTCCCAAGGAACCGGCGTTATCGTTCCGAACAGCGATACTGATGAAATAGAAGTGGGTGATTTTGCTTTTCTGGTTCGTGTCGGCACGAATTACAGGAAGCTGACCGTCCGCTTCCGAACAGCTGATGAAGACAATGATAGTGGTCTTTCTGCTGACCGCATCTCGGCACTTGTTCAAGGCGTTAATCGCAATGACGAAGCCAACCGATTGGTTGAAATCGAAAATGGGGCCGCCGAGTTTGAGGTGATCAGAGACGGCAATAACAAGGTGCAGATCTTGGACAGCAGTGGGCGGGTCCGAAACACATTGGCGAAGAACGGTTCAGCAGAGGCAAACGAGTTGGCGCGTCTGCTCTGGCTTCATGCAAGGCAAAAGGCTCTTCTAAGCCTGCAAGGTGAAGGTGGTGGCTCGTTCCAAGACGACCGTACTCTGAAAGTATCCCTCGTGCCGGCGGCAACGGATCGTTCGTCGGGAGCTTGTGCCGCGCGTGCCGCCACAGACGCGGGCTGGAGCAGTTCTGGCCCCAATCAACAATTCACGATTCCGAAATGCGACGGGTTTCGGGTGAAGGTGGAAGTGGATGATTACGCGCCGGTTCCATTACATGTGGGTGGCATTGTGGTTTCCACCGATGGCAGCATGTTTGGGTTTCCGGTGGACGGGATTGGCCCTTTGGTGGGTGCTGGAGATTCCTACACGTTTCAAAACACGTTCGTGGCACAGCCGCCTCTTAACGTAGTGGATCACATTTTGATTTTCGGAACCCAGGAAAACAATCAAGTGCGCTGGAACTTACTCACAGAGACGGCGGCAACACGCAGCAATACGCGGAGTGCTTCGTCGAGTGCACTCTTCATGGCACTGGATGATTATCTGGCGCTTGAAAAGTCGCGGGGTGGTTATGTGGAAAGCAGCTCTTGGACCATGTCGACCGTCCCGCTGAAAGTGGTTGGGCCTACAAACTAGCAAGACCGAGTTAGTTTTGCTGACCTTCCAAGCGTTCATAGGCTTTCACGAGCGATTGATAAGGCGACAAATAGGTGTTCCGTGCCCGTCCTTCGGCATCCTTAATCGGTGCATTCATGTCGAAGTGAAGATGCAGGGTCGTCAGGGAACTGCCAAAGTCTCGTGAGACCAGGCCGATCCGGTCGCCCGCTTTGACACGGTCGCCTTTTTGAACTGACAAGGCCGCCATTTCTAAATGAAGGTATCGGTAGCGAATGCCGGTTTTCTCCCCGAACAGGTAGACAGAGTATTTGCCGATATAGGTGATGCGCCCGTCCTCCGCGGCAACCGCCCAATGCTTTTTGTCGTCACAAGAAGCTGGTCGAATATCCTGACCTTGATGGCCGCCCCCGGTGGGACATCCGCGTACAATCCGGCTGCGGGATTCACAGAAATTGTCATGCCACGGAAGGCTGTAATTGCGCGGGTCGCATTCGCAAACGGATGTGGTGCAATCATTTGGGCCAAAGGAGCCGCCAACACCGTAGATTTGTGAGTTCAAGAAGGCGGGGCCGGACTCCAGCGGGAACCGCATATCTGGCGAATAAACCGTGGTATCCCGGTTTCCCGGCCCGCTGTTCGACGGCACCAGTGTCCCCGCCGGGGTGTGATCGACGGTGGGTACTTCGGTCACTGGGGTGGGATCAGGCTCGGGCGCGTCCGTGTCAGGCGACGGACCGCATGTGGTGAGAGCCAACAAAAGCGTTAGAGAAAGAATGCGCGCAAAGGAAGATCTCATGATTTTGGCTTCCCGATCGGCTGGAGCCTATTCTTGATATTGTTGTCCGTGAAACCCGGATTGGCGCAGCGCTGATCGCCGGGCGCCATACATTCCACGGTGATTATATAGGGAATGCCGTAGATCGTGACAGTTGCCTCGGCAAGCTGTTGTTCGGCGTCATAGACAAAGTCAAGCGCCAGAGACTTTAGCACCGCTTCGAAGTCCTGGGATGTGGTGACCGGCACCTCGTATGCCACCGTGGTTCCGACAATCTCAACAGCGATATTGTCCGTGGTCGAACTAGCAGAATATTGGAAATCGCTCACCTTGTAGAAGACCACATTTTCAAGGAATGGGCGGCTTTTGGGCACCAAAACAGGGAAGGTCAGGTCTTGAATTTCGCCGTAATTGGTCTTTTGGGCATCGAAGACGAGCCCTACATCGGCGAAAAACTCTTCGGGTGGTTTTGCAAAATCTTCAAGGGCACGGGGGCCAAGGTCCGGCGTCAATTCGATGCGTCTCGGCACGTCCTGCGCCCACGCAAAACTTGTTGTGCAAGCACCTATCAACAAGGTGACCAGAAATTTGTTTGTTCGTGACCAGGAAAAACCCACTCCGCGCCAAAGTTCTATTGCGTTCATGATTTCTCCCAGAGCAGCTTGTTAGCAGGAAAGTGCAGTCGCTCCGCAAGGTTGGACGCGCCAGAACGTTTGTCCATCCGCATTGGTCGCCGATGGCAGCCCACGGTCTTCCGCCCGTTGGCCGGTATCGATCAATAGATCTATGTCGCTCAACACGGTTTGGCTGTCGGCGAAATATCCGTGCCCCAGAAAATCGGACGGCACCAAAGATGCATCAATGGATTCAATGTTGGGAATAACAGCGATACCCTCACGGGTATCCCCCAGCCGTGTCAGGTCGCTGCGCAGCCGTCGAGAGACGCCAAGTGCTTTGTCGTTGGCGGATGCATAAAGAGTTGTGCCATTGCCCATGGCGGTGATGGAATCGGCAACTTGGCGGAAGACCTCCACGTCAATGTCGGGAGCCGTCAGAAGGATCTCGTTGAACAAGGGGCCTTCTTCCGCGCCGTCGGTGTTCTGATCGAGCAGTTTAAGCGCGTTCACCAGTGCTCTATTGCCCATGCTGTGAGCGATCAGGTGCACGGTTTCCGCGCCGCTTTCGCGAGCCACCATTTGCAAGAAATCGGAGAAATAGGGGGCGGTGCGTTGCACCATTGTTTCGTCGCGGGCATAGGACAACAGCTGGCCGCGAGAGGGCCAACTGTAAAAGATGGGGGCCCCGGGAAACTTCATGTCATACGCCATTTGTGCCGTGCGCCGGGCCGCGTCTTCAAACGTAACGTTATAGCCGTGGATAAAAACAAAAGCCTCGCGCGAGTCCGCCTTTTGCATGTAGCGCTCAAGAGCGCTCTGGAATGTGGTTGGGTCCAACTCGTCGACGCTTCTAAGAATGACGTGGCGGTCTGGGTTTGGCCGGAACTCAAGCCGCCAAATGCTAGGGCTTTCGAGCTCGCCATATGTATGAGAAGCCGGGATCGTCACTGTGGCAACGCCAAGATGAAGACTACCATCCTGGTCGGACGTGTACTGAATGACACCGTCTTCTATCTGTGGTGCGCGATCCGTGCCGTAAAACACATCGATTTCGCTATGACCGCTTACATCAGGTTCTCCGATGCCCCGCGCAGCAAGTTCCGGGGGATCTTCCTCCGGGCCTCCGAAGCCGCCATCTGGCCCTGACTCCGCCCGCGAACGCGCTTCCTCGTAGATCTTATTCGCCTCGCGCGGTTTGCCCGCTTGTCCTAATGCAGCCGCCAAACGAAAGCGGGCTTCTGCCGCTTGAATGCCGAAATCCTGGCCGGTATCGGCGTAGAAATCGACGACTTCCGCATATAATTCAGCCGCTGCGTCCCAGTTTTCATCTTCTGCTTCGAGACGGGCCAAATTATTGACAGCGTCGATATATGCCGTATCGCCTTCGTTCAGTTTCGCGCGCGCTTTGTCGATGGCCCGGAGAGCCAATTCTTTGGCGCAGGTTTTGTCGCCTTGGGCATAAAGATCAACCACGCGTTCATTGAACGTTTCCAGGGCAGATGAGCTGATCACAGGACATTCGGTCTGATCGGTCGTGTCCGCCACATCTGTGGAGCCGCCACTGGGGGCGGGCAACAGACCACCCCAACGCGCGCCTGCCAGGCCGAGCGTCGCTAAAACCACAATAGCGAGTGAAAAAACCAAACCCCTCAGAAAAGACATCGATCCCCCCGATCCATCATGTCCTTTGAGCCTATCAAGGCACCTCGCGGTCTACGCCAGCCCAAAACCACCCGGTTCCTACTTACAACGCCAGCAACGCGATCCGCATCGCCTCATCTGCGCTCAATAACGGGCTAATCACGTGAATATTATGACCCTAAACCCGATTTCCTCCAAGAAAAAGGGGCTTGCAGACGACGATTTGCTAGAAGTGTGACCAAAGAACAAAGCGCTGCAAGACTTGTTGTGTGGCCAGGCCTGGTCATGCGCCGCTGTTTCATTTTGTATAGCAGAAACAAAAGCTTCATAGAGCACTGGAAATGGATACGCCATCAAACAAAACACGCCGCAAATACTGGTTTGGCGGGCAAAAATCCGATGGGCAGGACAAGGCCTTTGAAGAAGCCTTGAACCCGGAGATTTGGGAGAAAGGCAATGCTGAGGAGTGGGATGCCTATTGGTACACAGGCATGCCCGTCCCGTCGGTCTTCAAAGCATTAGAACCTGGGAAAACGGTCAATCACATCCCCGGAAACACGGGATTGACGGTCAAGAGCCTGCTGCACGACACGCTCGACAAAGCCCGGGGGCGTCTCAAGGGACACGCGCATGCAGACCGCTTCGGATTTTTTCCCCGCGTCTATTCGATGCCGGAAGATTATTTTGCACTGCAGGAGGCCGCTGCGGAGGAGCCCGGCAAGCTCTGGATACAAAAGCCGAAAGGTTTGTCGCGGGGGCGGGGCATTCAAGTGCTGCAGGATGCAGCTCTTGCGCCAAAGAGCGACGACTGGATGGTGCAGGAATATCTGCATCGTCCGCATCTGTATGACGGTCATAAATATGTTTTGCGATGCTATGTGGTGGTACGCTCCGTCGATCCACTGCGTGTCTATTGGTACAAGGAAGGGTTTGCGAAGCTGGCATCCGAGAAATACTCCACCGATCCCAACAGCCTTAAAAACCTTTTCGTCCACCTGACCAACCCTGATGTGAATGAAGGAAACGAAGAATCGCCGGCTTCGGTGGTCTTTATTTCATTCACAAAGTTTCGCCAGTGGTTGCACGCGCAAGGACATGACGACGAGAAAATATTTCAGGATCTCGAAGATCTCATTGTGCTGACAATGATGTCGGCCCGGGAACGCATGCTCAGCCGCGTTACGGCCAATGATGTGTATGCGGATGGGTGTTATGAATTGTTTGGTCTTGATTGCATGCTGGACGCAGATCTAAAGCCGTGGATTTTGGAATGCAATCTCAGCCCGTCTCTCGATGTGTGTTCCGCGCCGGAAGATGGCGGTATCGACGAAGCGCGCATAAAACGCCAGGTGGTGTTCGATATTGTTTCGATGATCGGTGCGAATGAAAACCATCCCGATTGGTCCCGTCTTTCATTCGAGGAAAAAATAAGGGCCGAATGGGACTGGGAACAATCCAGGTGCGGTGATTTTCGATCCGTCTTTCCCGGGGAAACCCCAGAGCGGTACCTCACGTGTTTCCCTGTGCCCAGGTATAGCGATTTGGTATTGGCGGAACATGCAGCCGGCCGGGAAATGCCCTCTCTCAGCCTGGAGCCGAATGCGGTAGATGAATTCGTGGCGGACGATGCGTTGGCGTTGTTTTCGAAACAATCAGAAAGCTTCTTCACGCCCAACCCGACGGCCTCTTGGATCTGGTTGCAACTGGCGGAAGGGCTGACGCCCGCTCAAATTATCGATTTGCTCTGCAAGGAAACGAGTGCGCCGGTAAATCAAGTGTCGCGCGACGTTTGGGATACGCTTGCAGATTGGGCTCAAAAAGGGCTGGTGCGCTTGACGGACCAATTGCCGTCGGAAAGCCCGACGGTGCCAGCAGTAGGCAATGGCGAATGGGCTGGCGATACCGTGGTTCGCATGGGCGAGACCGCATGCAGGGTGCGATATACTCATGGTCCGGTGGGGCAGCGCCTTGAGGCTTACGCCAGCGCGCTTCCACTTACGACTAGCGTGCCGCAGACCACGATCGATGTAGTGGAAGGAGCGCAAGGTTATACCATGTTGCGGGGAACGCGGGTCGTTGCCTCGGATGTTCGATTGAGCCGGATCGTCCCCTTGTTGAATCGGGAGTTGCTTGGCGATATCGCGGAAACGAATGGCGGCCAGGGAGTCCTGCGCGGTGCCTTGGTTTCGACGGAAAAGAGATCCTTTCTTGTGCTGGGCGGTAAAGAACAGGGGTGGGATTCTCTCGCCTGTGCCCTTGCAGAGGCAGAATCAGCGTCGATCCTGGGCGGCGGTGTACGCCTTGGGCAAACTTCCGGTTCCGTCGAAGTGTTGCCTTTGCCTATTTGGCTAGATGATATGTATACAGAGGAGTTTGAGTCCAGCCGGAATGTGAAGCTATCCGGTCATATTCACGAGCTGGCCGTCGGTTCACCGGTGCGTCTAGTCGATGTGAAAGGTTACGTGTTGAACCGATCGATTCAAGTTGATGCGATCATCTTGCCGGTAATTTCTGAAAGTGGTGAGGAAGACGAAATTGAGGAAGTTTCTGCAGCGGACGCATTGCCCCAGCTTTGGTCGCATGTGGTGCAGGGCACAAGTGATCCGGCGCGGTTCGTTGAGTGGCTGCAGGGGGAGACTATATGCCGTGTGCCGATGAAGTCGCCCACGGAAGCGGCCGGTAAGTTTCTTTCCGGACTGTAGCTCAGGTTGGGCGCGTTGGTATAGTGATAGAAGAAAGGCAGCACCTGCGTTTGCGGTGCCGCCCTTCAATTCCGATAAAGGAGGACAGAGGAACTATTCAGCAGAAGCTTCTGCTTCAGCTTCGCCCTCAGCCTTCGCTTCACCTTCAGCTTCGCCTTCGGCTTTTGCTTCACCTTCAGCTTTTGCTTCGGTGGCTTCCGCAGCAGCTTCAGCTTCCGCAACGACCAATGTCTTGCTTTCGGCAAATGCGTCGGTGGTGAGTGCACCAGCTACAAGAAGCGGTGCTGCATAAACCAAGCCCTTCGAAAGTTTGCCGAGGAGCTTCTGACGTTCTTCTGTTTTAGACACTAAACTAACCCTTTGTGAGTTTACCCAATCCTGCCGTTGCGAATGTTAGGGATAGAGCGGTCACAGAGCAAGTCGCATGATTTCCCGATTTCGTGAGCGCTATCGATGTTTTGTCGGGCTGATCAGATCGAAACAAAGCCCTCGTCACTGGTTTCCTGACGTTGACAGATGAAGCACCAAGTTAAGCGCGAGCTCTTGGTGCAGGTTGCTCTGTTTGCGTGTGGTTAGAAGTGGGTTGTTCAATCCTTGTGTTATCACCAAGAGCGCATCGGCCATTATTTTGGCGTCACCGGCGCGAACAAAGCCGGATTTCTGGCCAAGTTCGATAAAGCGCTGGTAGTGAGACAAAACATGCGCTTGCCGTTCGCGAAAGGCGTCGCGGATCGATTTGCTTTGCGGCAATTGCGCCAATGCGGCCCTGAAGGCCAAGGCGTAGCGGGTGAAGTAAGAGACCACGTCATCGACAAAATCCGTCAAAACCGGCTCTAATCCCCGATCCAGCAGATCATCAATGCGCAGGCCCTGTTCAGCCACTTTCACCAGTTCGTCTAAAGCCAGGTCGAAGGCGGCGGCCAAAGCTTCGTCCTTCGACGGGAAGTAGCTGAAGAATGTGGCTGGAGAACTTTCGGCCCGGCGCGCGGCCGATTCGGCGGTGAAGCCGCCATTTTCGCAGATTTCCGCCAATGTTGCCGCCGCCAGGCGGTCATAGGTGCGTTGAGCTTTGCCACGGGAAGGGCGCGGGGCGCGGGTTTCTTGTGTCTGAACCATCATAATCTGTACACTCTATCTATATTTATTGATTAAAACTAGAGCTTGACTCTAGAAATGGTTTCACGCACCCTCATTATCAAGAGACAAAAGGAGGAATCATGTCCGCTGACGCGCTGTATGAAATGATGAGCACCCAACGGGCCATTCGCCGTCTGCGAAGTGACCCCATTCCTAATGATGTGATGTCTCGGATTTTGACGGCCGCCACATGGGCGCCTTCGGGCGGTAACCAGCAACCCTGGCGGATGATCGTGGTGCGTGACGGCGCGAAGAAAAAGGCGCTGGGCGAGATGTATACGGCGCTTTGGGAAAAATTCGCGGCCATGTACCGCCAGCGGTTCGAAGGTTTAAGCGCGGAAGAGCAAGCCAAGGAAGAAAAGACGATCGCGGCTGGCGATTATCTGTGTGCGCATTTTCACGAAGTGCCGGCCGTGGCGATTGTTTGTTTCAATCCAAAAATGATGGCGGTGACGGATGCGAAACAAGACCGGATATCTGTGGTGGGTGGTGGATCTGTCTATCCGGCCGTTCAAAACTTCATGCTGGCTTGCCGCGCGGAAGGTGTTGGATGTGTCCTGACCACATTGCTGTGTCAGGTCGAAGGTGATGTGAAAGCTCTGCTGAACATACCGGATGATTGGTACACCTGTGCGGCAGTTCCCATGGGTTACCCTGTCGGTGGCGGCTATGGCCCGATCAAGCGGCGCGGAGCCGGCGAACTCTTCTTCGAAGATGGTTGGAAAAATCCAATTTCACTTTAAGACAAAGGAGGGACCGATGACGGACGCTTTTCAAGCCCTAGAACCGCATCTTGCCCAGGGCATCGCGGCCATCCGGTCGTTTCAAAACGAAATCGAGAGGCGTACTGACGAAATCGAGACGGCAAAGCAAGTGCCGGCCGATTTGGTTGAAAACCTGCGGGATCATCGATTGTTCGCCATGGCCATTCCCAAGTCGCTCGGCGGCGACCAATGCGATGTGGCCGAAATCCTCCAAGCTATCGAGGAAGCCTCTTATGCCGACAGCGCAGTTGGCTGGCTGGCGATGATCTATCTGACAACTGCCACAACGGCGTCGTCTCTGTCTCCTGAATGGGCGGAAAAAATCTACGGCGCCAAGAACCGTGTGCCGATCACGGCGGGAGCGACGGCACCCACAGGCAAGGGCAAGGTGGTCGATGGCGGTGTTGAAGTTACCGGCCGCTGGCAGTGGGGGTCCGGCACCCATCATGCGGACTGGATCTGCGGTGGCACCATGGTGCAAGACGGGGACGATATGCTCCGTTTTCCCACGGGTGAGCCTATGGTCCACGTCATGTATTTCGAGAAGTCTCAAGTGAAACTGCACGACAATTGGGACCCTTCCGGATTGCGCGGCACGGGTAGTGTGGATTTCGAAGTGGAAAACGCCTTTGTCCCTGAAGGCCGCTGGACGGTGCTGGGCGCTTCAAAGCGGACAATCGATGCACCGCTTTACCGCTTTCCCTTCTTCGGGTTGTTCGCGGCAGCCGTGGCATCTGTGCCGCTCGGAATTGCCCGCCGCGCTGTCGATGATTTTGCGGAGCTTGCCCGAAAAAAGATTCCTGCGTGGCAGAAGAAAACCATCAATGAATCGTCGCTCACCCAGCTTGAACTTGGAAAAGCCGAAGCCCTGGTCGAAGGGGCCCATCGTTATCTGGCTCATACGGTCGAAGAGGTATGGGCTAAAATGGTGGCGGGCGAAAAACCAAGCCTGGAGGACCGGCGTCAACTGCGTATGGCCGCGACCCATGCAACGCTCATGTGCGCCGAAGCCGTCGACAAACTGTACAATGCGGGCGGCGGCACATCGGTTCAGGGCTATTGCTCCATGCAGCGTCACTTCCGGGATATCCATACAGCGACGCAGCACCGGATGGTGGGTATTGGGGCTTTACAGCTTGCGGGTAATATAAAGCTCACCGACAAAGCGCCGGGTGCCACGCAACTCTAAAAATCGGTACAGGGAACGTTCCATGGACTATGCCGGATACAAAACGCTTCGATTTGACTATGCGGGCCGTTTGCTCACCGTGACCATTGACAATGGCCCGGTCAATGCGGTCGATCACGATCTTCATGAGGAACTGTCCCGAGTTTTCGCGGATATTCAGAAAGACCAGGATTGCGATCTGGTTGTCCTCACCGGTCAGGGGCGGGCCTTTTGCGCTGGTGGTGACATGGAATGGTTTCAGGAAATGATCGATAACCCTGTCATGTTCCGGGACTTGGGGATGGACGCCAAACGTATTGTTTTCGATCTGCTGGAACTCGAAAAACCCATCATTTGCAGGCTTAACGGTGCCGCTGCGGGGCTGGGGGCAAGCATTGCCCTTATGTGTGACGTGATCGTTGCGGATGAAAAGGCTGTGATCGGCGATCCGCATGTAAAGGTCGGCCTGGTGGCGGGGGACGGCGGTGCCGTTATTTGGCCACAGCTGATCGGCTATGCCCGGGCCAAGGAACTGTTGCTCACCGGCGATTTGGTGCCCGCGCCCAAGGCCGAAGCGATGGGGCTTATCAATTATGCAGTGCCTACGGATCAATTAGATGCAAAAGTTGATGAAATCGCACAGAAAATTCTTGGCAATCCAAGATTTGCGGTGCGCTGGACAAAAACAGCCGCCAATATTCCTCTCAAGCAAATAGCGCATAGCGTAATGGATGCCGCTATCGCCTATGAGACGATCACGAACGCAACACAAGATCGTCAAGAGGCCGTGACTTCTTTCGTCGAGAAACGGCCGCCGAAATATACCGGTCAATAGAACCGCAAATCGTTTTGACAAGGATAATCGAGCCTATGTGACGCTCTGCTCACGCGTGTTCAACAAACGCGGAGATTGCAATTGTTCGATTGTTTTTCGCAAATTCGCGGTGTTAGGGTCTCCCCGCACTAAATGATTTTGGGTGTAGGGATAGGCAACACAACAAGAGACCGAAACCGGTCATAAAAGCTCACTGTTATTGTGTTTTTGATTGCAGGCGCGCGGGCGAATGACTCTAAGCGTGGAGCTTTTTTTATAAATAATCCGTAGTCTGAGTTAGTGTAACTCAACGCCGGCCAAGTGCTGTTTGGCCGTCGACGATACGACTCGGCTTGTCCAGACCCTCAAAATCAGAATCTGGGGAAAAATGAACGAAAAGCGGCGGCGTCTTTGCTGTCAGCTTTTCAACACCAATGGAATGCAACAAGGAGAAGTCATGACCTCATTTTCATTGAAGACCAATTCCAGGAAAGCTGGTTTGGCACTGGGTGCTGCCCTGTCACTCACGGCAGCTGTTACGTTGACCGCAGGTCAGGCGGCAGCCGAAGAAAAGGACTGGTACGCATCGCTATTTGCGGGCGCAGTGGTTCCGACTGGTGATGTTGACTACACAAATGGTACGACCACCGTCGACACGGGTTTTAGCACTGGTTTCACATTTGGCGGTGCGCTCGGCTACAAGTGGAACGATATCGATTTGGCGGGGTTCACACCACGCACCGAGATCGAAGTGAACTATTCTGAAAATAATGTAAGCAGTCTGAACTTCTCGGGAAATGGACCGGGCTTTGAAAACGTATTCGAAGGCAGCCAAGCATCGTCCGTCAGCATTTTGGGCAACATCTTTATTGATGGTCCGGAATTGCTTGACACCGGCATTGTTCCATATGTGGGCGGTGGCGTTGGTTTGGCGATCACCAACCACAATGTCTTCTACAATGCCGGCCTGAACCTGAACGATGACGGCGACACATCATTCACCTGGCATGTTACCGGTGGCGTCAAATACCCGCTGACGGATTCCGTCTCTCTGTTCACGGATGTTGGGTTTCGTCAGATCGTCAACGCATCCAGCGAACGGCGTTTTGACGCCCTGCCGATTGCCGGTGGTGGCGGTGGTCTTTTCGAAGACGACATCAACTCTGTCTATGTTCGCAGTGGCTTGACGATCGGCTTCTAATCGAGTTCCAAATCAGAAAAAATCGGGCGTCCTAATGGGCGCCCGACTCTTTTTGAATAGCGTCTTTCGACCGGCTTAGAACTCCATCGGCGTTTTGATGTGCTTGTCGAAAATGAAGTCGCGCTGCTCGAATAGGGCGGCATCCAAATTGGCCCACTGCTTTCCACCGGCCTCCCACATCGCTCGCGTGGTTTCGTTCATTGGATTGATTTCCGGACTGGAAACGCGAAAGGGTTGTGAAAAGAACGCCCAATAAAGGTCTGCTGCTGTCAGGGAATCTCCAACAAGATATTGGCTGCCGGCTTTGCGTTGAGCATGGACCTGATCGGTCAGCATGCCGATGATGTCGTTCATGCGTATCAGAGAGGCTTCGAAAGCTTCTTGTGTGTATCCGTACTCAACAAACATGGGGGTTCTTAGGACAGCGTCGCCTTGCGCTTTGTAGCCAGCATGAAGCATCCCCATTCGGGCTTGCCAGACCAGACCGCCCTCATCCGCCAATTCGCTGACAATGCCGACCATCTGCATACGGTTCTTGATATCGACAGGTACAAGTGATGGGCCGCTGCCCAAACGTTCTGCAAGTGTCATGATCTCATGCCAGCGCACGCGCGGGGGCTCGTCATTATATATTACCACCGGTCCGTTCCGGTGGCGTGTCCATTCCACCAGTTCCGGATTTTCTTCGCCGCCTTTTTGTTCCACGGCAACAAACGGAATGTCGTGATGTTCGAACATGGCCTTTGCCGCCATGCCCCAGGGGCTTGGAACACCGCGCACGAAGGCCACGCGCAATCCATCCATGCCACGCGCAGCGGCGACGTCTACATATTCCATGTCAAATACTCCTAGTTATCGATAAATTGCCCGGCGCCATCCCCGTTTGGAGAACGGCCGCCATTGGTCCAGAGGCTGGCTCAGCCGTTCGGCGATGGCGTACAACACGAACCCGTTGACGCCTAAGCCGCAATGGCTGCCCGGTACTTCAATATTCTCTGTCGTGTCCGATTGTGGCTCCATGCAGCTTTGCCAAGCAACAATGCCGTCTGTCTTTGAATAGATTGCGGTCGATGGCACGGGCGGCGGCAGATGAAGATTGGCCATAGTCTCAGCCCGTCCACTTTCCGCGCGGCCCCTATTCAAAGACCGGTATATATTCCCCGTATTGCTGGCCTGTCCACGCATGGCGAAAGGGCTGCCTAAGGTGATCACCTGACGAACGGCATCCGGCCGGCGTTTCGCGATTTCGCGAGCGTAAACACCACCCAGGCTCCAGCCCACCAGCGATACCTTGCGGCCGGATCTTGCATATATTTCGTTCACGCGGCCCAGCATCATGTCCCAGGTCTTGCCGCGTGGCCCGAGGTTGCGGCCCAACAGCCAGGGTTCCGCTGCGTATCTTTTTCGTTCCAGAAAGTCTCTCAGGATTTCCGTCGACCGGTCGCTCGCCATAAAGCCGGGCAAGACGAGAACGGGATGGCCATCTCCATGGGGCACGCTAAACAGCAGTGGGGCGGCGGTGCCCAGTGTCATTCCCTCAAACAGAGCGCGGGGCAATTCCGCCAGCATGAGGGCGCGTGACGGCCTCTGATGCGGTTCATCAATTATGTCCACGTTCGCCATTGCGTCCGAATCCCTTCCCCAATCATCGTAGTCTGGCTTCACGCTAGCTCAACTGACCAAGTTTGCAAAATCATCCGTTGATTTTGCCCAAAACCAAGTCCATTGAGTCCGCTAAGATGATTTTGGCGGTCTTCGGAATGGGGCGACGTGATTCGTCTGCTGTAAAGATTGGGAGTGAAGGAATGAGACATGTGATGATCATCGGGGCCGATCGCGGAATCGGCGCCGCATTGGTGCGGGAATACAAGGGGCAAGGTCATGATGTGACGGCGGTTTGTTTTCAAGATGGCGATCATTGGTACAAGGAAGGTGTTCGTGTGATCCCCGATGTCGATGTGACAAAAGATGCGGCGGTCCGCTCATTGGCGGAACAAATGGAAGAGATGCCGATTGATGAGCTTGTCCATGTATCGGGAGTTGGCGCCTTCGAAAAGTGGGGTGAGATTGATTTCGATGTAATGATGGATCACTACAATCTGAATGCTCTGGGCCCCTTGCGCGTCAGTCATGCGCTTGCGGATAATTTTTCACCAGGGGGAAAGATAGGCATTGTCACCAGCCGAATGGGCTCGATCGGGGACAACCAATCAGGGCGAATGTACAGCTATCGAATGTCCAAAGCCGCAGCCAACATGTTGGGTGTCACGCTCTATCACCAATTCCGTCCGCGAGATGTGGCTGTCATGCTCCTTCATCCGGGTACGGTGGCAACCGAAATGACAAAAGGCGCTAAAGACTGGGACACGTTCACAACGCCCGAAGAATCCGCGGCCGGGCTCTATAAACAGATGCAGGCGCTTGGCCCTGAAACACCGCCGGAATTCCGCCATCAGGACGGCACGCTCCTCCCTTGGTAAATGGGCCTTGGTAATTGAGCGACAATGTAGCTGCCGCAAAAAATTCAAGGTGTTCTCGAAATAGTGACCGATTTGGGATTCCCTGGGCCTGGGCAAATCAGTTAGCGTCCTTATATTGCCGATACAGACAACTTTGCGAGGATCCCATGGCACGCCTGTCCGGTTGCCTTTGGTACGGCCATAAGGGCGTAGATTCCTTCCCGGAACAGGCGCCGACTTAGGACTGCGGTGAGCGCGGCGAAAGCCTGCGCATGTCTTTCTTCCATTCCTTTTGATCCGTAACCAATCGGGTGAACCATGACTGATGCGGCGCGACTAGAAGATCGCGGCATCAAGCTAACCATTTACGGCGCTGGCTTTTTTGTGGCGCTGGCATTCGGCTTTGCTTATGCAACGCACTCCGACGGCGTGTGGCTGGACGGTGCGTATTCGGCGGTTGAAACATTAATCGCGATACTGAGTTTATTTGTGGCGCGTCTGGTGGCGCGCCCTGGGGATGAGACCTATCCCTTTGGCTATGCCGCCTTTGAACCATTGTTGGTCTTGGCCAAAGGTCTGATCATCTTGGTTGTCCTCATTTGGGCCGGGTTTGACGCTTTCGGCCAACTTATGAATGGCGGAAACGAGACCGCTGCTGGTTTCGTCGTGTTGTACGGCCTGATTGCCGGTCTTGGCTGCTTCCTGGTTGCAAAACGGTTGAGACACTATGCCGACCGAACCGACTCCGACATTCTTCATGTGGATGCCAAGAACTGGATGATCGATGGTGGCCTGTCGCTCGGGATTGCCGTTGCCTTTGGTATCGCTTTTCTGTTGGAACGCAGCGCGTATGCAGCATGGGCACCCATTGTCGACCCCGCTGTGGTATTGGCGATGGTGTTGTGTACGATTTTTATTCCGGTACAGATTATTCGGCAAAGTTGGTCTGAGCTAACGCAGCGGTCGATTGACACGGAAGACAAGGCTAATCAGCAAGAATTGGCGGAAGAAGTGTTGAAACCTTATGGTGCGCCGGAATTTCGTTTGAGGTCCGTGTGGCAAGGACGCGAACTGTACAGTCATATCTATGTGCTGCTGCCCAAGTCCGGCAAACATCCATTGGCGGATGTGGTCGCCCAGGACAGGGTACGTCAGGAGTTGCCAAAGCGATTCCTTGATCTTGCCCCCGTTGTCTCCATGGATGTGGTGTTCACCGCCGACCGGGACCTTGCCGATGGTCCGCAAAAATTCGCGAGATAACAGCCGCAAATCTGAGCTTTCGCGAGCAGAGTTGCGTGTTAAAGTAGTTCCAAAGACAAAGGGGGGACCGTTATGCGTGCGTCAGTGTTGGGGATAATGTTGGCAGGGCTATTGGTCGGCGCTTGCGATCAAGAGTTTCTTCCCGCCGGCGACGATGAGTATGTGGCTGTTGTTGGACGCAGTTCGAAAACTGTGAGCCCAGATCAAGCCAACTTTTACGTCGCTATTCGATCAGTAGAAAAAGATGTTGCGGCGGCAAAGGATGATGTGGCGCGCAAGTCTTCGTTGCTTATCAAGTCCCTCATTGACCATGGGCTTTCGACAGCAGATATCACGACCCAAAATTTCGCGATTGGTCCCGAAACGCAGGATATCGAGGAGGATGGGCGCTATTACGAAAAGGAACTCGGGTTCTTTGCCGCTTATGAAATGGAGATTCGAACGAATGATCCGGAAAATCTCGGGAAGTTGGTCGATCTCATTACGGATTATTCTTATATGATCGAGGATTTCGAGTATTCGGTGAGAGATAGAGCTGCCCTTTTTCAAGAGATACGCAACGCTGCCATTGCAGATGCGGAAACGAAAGCTCAGCAATATGCCACGGCGAGCGGTCGCAAACTTGGACAAGCTGTAATCATCGAAGAAAGCGATGCGAACAAATACCGGCTTCGCCCAACTCTAAGGGATGGTTATAAGCGGGGGTCTCGTGGCGGACTTGATGAAATAACCGTAACAGCTTCAAAAAGAACCTCAGGATTTACGGTGCCGTTTGCACCTCCAGATGTCACTGTAGGTTTAAGCATCTACGTGAAATTCGAGCTTGAGTGATCAGCGGCTCGATCCGGCATCACCTTTTGTAGTCAGGCGGTTCCGGTATTTTTGGAGTGCTGCTGTCGTCGACGCATCAAGATCGACGTTTAGCTCGGCGGCGAGGGCGTAGAGCGAAAACGCGAGATCGCCCAGCTCTTCCCGCAGACCATCACTGACCGCGATGGGCTGTTTGCCATAATCGCTTGTTTTGAGGATCTCTTTGGCCACCTCGCCAAATTCGCTTGCCAGGTCGAGCGCGCGCGTTGCGGCGTCGCAACGCAGCTGGTTTTGTTCGATGAAAGAGGTTACTTGGTCTTGAAGGCTGGACATGAGATTTGCCGTTCGGTGTTAACGTCAGAAGTCCAATGGCAATGTCAGGTGCTCCGTATACATCATATCCCGGTGGGCCACTAAGATTGGATCTACCGCTGCATTCACGGTGTCGTCCCGGTTCTGGTACATGGTCCGCAGATAATCCGGCATTGCGCATTGGTCTTCCGGCAAGGGGCGCACCAGGGCGCAGAAGCACGCCCAATACACATCCAGCGCTGTCAGACTGTCACCGATAAAATATTTGCTGGCCCGTGCCTTTTGTTCATGAAGCTGGCTTGCCAAAAGCCGCAATACCGCCGCTGATTTTTCGGGGGCAGCGTCGCCCGCCGTTTCCGAATAACCGTAATCATTGGCGAGCACTTCGAACCCGTCGCTCATCATGCCAGCCTTCACCGCGTCGTGCACCATCATCAGGCGCCGCTGCCAGGCGAAACCGTTTTCGCCGCAGATCTCATGAGCAAGGCCATACATCATAGCGCGGTCGGCGGCATTGTCCGGGATAAGGCGCGGCTCAGGTTGCACGCGCTCAGCCAACGCCAAAATGTCAGTCCACGTCTCGCGCGGCGGTTCATTATTGTAAACCGCCACCGGTGCATTACGAATGCCTGTCCAAGCCACCAGATCTTCATTTTGTCCCCCGCCGACTTGAGCGACCGGCACGAAATCAATGCCTTTCAAGCGGAAAATTTCCTTGGCCGATTCACTCCATGGCCCAGGCACGCCCATGGTCAGGGCGAGCCGCATTCCCGGCATGTCTTTCGCGACTTTTGGTTCTACATAGTCCATTTTCTTATTCTCCGAAGGCTGATGGATCTATGCGTACAAAGCGAAGAATTCTTCAATGGCTGTGAGTTGCCCGCCCTTCGTTGAAGAGGGCACGATGATCGGCGTGGTGACGCCTGCATCAAACCAGGCTTCGATGCCGTCGCGCACTTCGGTGGCGCTGCCGTAAAGCGTATTGTCCGAAAGCCATTTGTCGCTCATCAGGCTCGGCAGCTTGTCGAATTCCTTTGCTGAGATGGCGTTTTCGATGGCTTCCATCTCTTCCACATAACCGCAGGCTTTCCAGTAATTGCGATAGTTCGGAAGCTGCACATACATGGTCAGTGTTTTCTTGTTCACGGCGGCGGCCGCATCTTTGTCATCGTCAATCACGGTAGGGATCATGTCGCCGATAAAGAAGTTTTCCTTGCCGCTGACGGCTTTGAGTTGTTCCGGCATCTGGCTGCGGCAACCATTGGCCCAAACCGCGCCGTCAGAGATTTCCAGCGCCAGATCCAGCATTTTGTTGCGCAATGTGGCCAGAGTGATCGGCGGGAGTTGGCCCGCTTCTTTTTCGGCCTCGCGCATGGCGGCTACATAGTCGCGAATGTCGGCGAGAGGTTTGCCTACGCTCAGCCCATAGCGCTGATAGACCGGGCCATGGCTGACGCCGAGCCCCAAGCGAAAACGTCCGTTGCTGATCTCGTGAATGAAGGCCGACGTCCGGGCCATTTCCACCGGGTGGCGGTAATAGATCGGCTGGATCGAGGTGCCGAAGGTAATTTCGTTGGTCACATGGGCGATCGATTGGCACAGCGCAATGGGGTCTCCCATGCTGGGGCAGTAGATGCCCGTGAAACCGCGCTTTTCCGCTTCCACCGCCACATCCAGCGTTTTCTGACGGCGGGTCGGCACGGCGGCCAAAGACATTGCGGGCATGCGGGTCATGGGAGTTCCTCCTGTTTGAGTGCTGAAATTTTGGACGGACTATAGGGGCTCCGTGCGCAATAGGTAAACCGCCATTTAAATTTGCTGTGAGAAGCGCTTGATCAGGGCGGATAAGTCGGGCATCAAACCTCAACAAATACAGCGAGGAAACAGATGTCTGCAGAAAATACCGCTTGGCCCGCCATGACCATTGAAGAGGCGCATGCTTTCTTGACCGCGCCTGGGTCGCCGTTCGAGATGGAGACCGTGAATATTCGCGGGGTTGATATCCGCACCTATAAGAACGCGCCGGCCACCTTGCGGGATATTTTCGCTTTGTCCGAAGCCTGGGCCGACCGGGATTACATGGTCTATGAAGACGAGCGGGTTACGTTTGCAGCGCACACAAAAGCGGTCAAAAAATTCGCGAATGTGCTGACCGAAAAATACGGCGTCAAGAAAGGCGACCGCGTGTGTTTGATCATGCGGAATTATCCTGAATGGTCGGTGGCGTTTTGGGCCACCGTGTCGATCGGCGCTATCATCGTTCCGCTGAATGCCTGGTGGACAGGCCCGGAAATGGAATATGGCATTCAAGATTCCGGGTCCTGTGTGGTGATCGCCGATGGCCGGAAACTGCAAGAGCTTGAGCCGCATGTTTACGGTCTGGAGCTTCGCGGTTTGATCGGGGTGCGGTGCCCGCGAGATAAACTCGGCCGGGCCGAAGCCTTCGAAGATCTGGTTGGAACGACGGCGGATTATGCAGGTCTTGAAGACGTCGATTTGCCGTTGGCGGACATTCAGCCCGACGACGATATGACGATCTTCTATACCTCCGGCACAACGGGCAAGCCGAAGGGCGCATTGGGCACGCATCGTAATGTCTCCACCAACTTGATGAGCACCTTGTTGGGGGGGGCACGCGCCTTCATGCGCCGGGGTGAAATGCCGCCAACGCCGAGCCCGGACGATCCGCAGCGGGCCATGCTGATTTCAGTGCCGCTGTTTCACGCCACGGGGTGTTATTCCATTTTGGTGCCCGTGCTGGCCGGGGGCGCTAAGCTTGTCATGATGTACAAGTGGGAGGTGGAGGAAGCACTCCAGATCATGGAACGCGAGAGAGTGAATGCGTTCGGTGGCGTTCCAGCCATCGCTTGGCAGGTGCTCGAATCTCCCAACTTCGAAAAATACGATTTGTCCTGTGTGGAAAGCGTTTCCTACGGTGGTGCACCGGCTTCTGCGGAACTGGTCCGCCGCATTAAGGAAGCCTTTCCGCAGGTGCAGCCGGGGCAGGGCTATGGGCTGACGGAGACATCCGCAATCACCACGCAGAACAGCGCGGAAGATTATCTCCATCGTCCAGACAGCGCAGGTGTGGCCGTGCCCGTGGTTGACCTCAAAGTGGTCGATACGGATGAAAAAGAACTGGCCGCCGGTGAAGTGGGCGAGCTGTGGATCAAAGGTCCGAACGTGGTCAAGGGCTATTGGAACAAACCTGAAGCCACCGCCAAATCATTCGAGGACGGATGGTTGAAAAGCGGTGATTTGGTCCGCATGGACGAGGAAGGTTTCGTCTTTATCCTTGATCGGGCAAAGGACATGCTGATCCGGGGCGGAGAGAATATCTACTGCGTGGAAGTGGAAAATGCTCTCTACAACCACCCAGCCGTTATGGATGCGGCCGTGGTTGGTATTCCGCACAAGGTTTTGGGCGAAGAAGTGGGCGCTGTGGTGCAACTGTCCCCTGGACAAACGGCAAGCCAGGAAGAACTTCAGGCCCATGTTTCGGGTCAGCTCGCCGCTTTCAAGGTGCCGATTGCGATCGAAACCCAGGAAGAACCACTTGAGCGCAATGCTAATGGTAAGATCCTTAAGCCGCCCCTGCGTGAGCGGATGGAAAAATATTCTCGCGGCTAATTTTTGGGACTGGCTGGCTGGCCCCGTTTCCCAAACCGCAGATCGTTTGCAAATGGAGCGGGTAGATTTCCTCTTCTTTCGAGACGCTCGTTTCACTCGCCCTCAGGATGAGGAAATCTGAAGTTTCGTCTTTTTGCCCTCATCCTGAGGAACCGCCGCAGGCGGTGTCTCGAAGGACGAGGGCGCAATGCGCAATTTCCTTATTGACCGTCAGGTCTAATACCTAAAGCCAATTTAAGGCGTCACTGCGATCTTCAAGACACCGTCCCGCTGGTTGGCGAACAGCTCGTAAGCTTCTTCGATTTGATCGAGCTTGAACCGGTGAGTAACCAGCGGCTTAAGGTCAATACGTCCAGAAGCGATCACATTCATCAGCCGTCGCATGCGTTCCTTGCCGCCAGGGCAGAGCGACGTGACAATCTTGTGGTCGCCAAGCCCCGCGTGGAACGCGGCGAGCGGAATAGTGAGATCATCTGCATAGACACCAAGGCTGGAAAGCGTCCCGCCAGGTTTGAGAACCTTCAGGCAGCTTTCGAATGTAGACTGTAAGCCAAGTGCTTCGATAGCCACATCAACGCCCCGGCCTTCCGTCAGGCGCAAGATTTCATCGACCGGATCGGTTTTGGCAAAATCGATGACGATGTCGGCCCCCACCCGCTTCGACATTTCCATTCGTTCGGGAACGGTTTCCGTGGTGATGATCGTGGTGGCGCCTTTGAGCTTCGCGCCCGCTGTTGCGCAGAGGCCGATCGGCCCTTGGGCAAAGACGGCCACCGTATCACCGATCTTTATGTTGCCGGATTCCGCACCGGCAAAGCCCGTGGACATGATATCGGGACACATGAGCACTTGCTCGTCTGTTATTGTGTCCGGGACGGGAGCTAAGTTTGCCATGGCATCGGGCACAAGCAGATATTCCGCCTGTGAGCCATCGATCGTATTGCCAAAGCGCCATCCACCCAGAGGTTTCAATCCGTGGGAAGAACATTGCCCGTCTTGTGCATGCAATCCTTCGAGGCAGGCATTTGAGTATCCGCTCGGGCAAATCGCACCTGCAATGACACGTTGGCCTTCGCTATATCCTTCGACGTTTTGCCCAAGCTTTTCGATAATGCCAACCGGTTCGTGCCCCACCGTCAATCCTTTGGACACGGGATATTCACCTTTGAGAATGTGAACATCCGTGCCGCAGATGGTGGTCGTCGTAATCCGAATGAGAGCGTCGTTCGGACCGACATCCGGGATTGGTTTATCGTCGAGAACAATACGGCCTGGTTCGACAAAGAGGGCGGCTTTCATCATCGAGGGCATGATGGTGGGCTCCATATGTGCGGTTGAGCGTCGGTGCTGCTCATCATGCACAGATGCCATCCGGTGCCCTTGATTTAGGTCATCTTCCTTGGCGAAGTTGCGGAGTTGACTACCCGTTGCCGCCGATGCACTGACACGCGGACCTTACGGCGGGAATGACACTCCGCCATTCACCGGTCCAGCGTGCTTCAAACTCGCCACATTTCTTGGGGCAGACTTCGGCTGCATCGTCTTCTCCCCAAAGTGGGCCGGATTTCACTTCATACAGAGATTCAATCACAATGGTGCGGGTTTGACCGTCAGGCCAATAGAGTCCGAAACAGTCATTCGTGCCGCGCGCGAGGGCCCAAGGGTGGGTCAGGAAGGTTGATTGAGTGAACTTGGTTCGGGGCTTAATTGTCCCGTACTTTTGACGCTTGCCGTTATAGTCGATCCAAAACAGCACCAGCTTGTCACTGGACCGATTGTCGAAAACCAGATCGACGGGCATTTCGCCGACGCGTGACTTAACAAAGCCTTGTTCTTCACCCGTGCATTTGGCGTGGCTCATCGCCGGGTATGCTGCCAAAAGGCAAGCGATGGCAAACAAAAGACGGAACATTCATCCCCCACGACATAAGCGTCTTCAATTTCCCCAGCACTGCTATTTAGCATGAACGCGAATTGTGGTCACTCTATGATTGCGGCATATGCGAGTTGTTGGAACTGCGGCCGCAAGGGGTAGGCGGCAGATGGCATAAGCTGGGTCATCATAATACCAACAAGCTCTTCCGCAGGGTCGATCCAAAAATAGGTGCTGGCAGCACCACCCCAAGAAAAAGCGCCTTCGCTGACCGGCGCCATGGCCTCCACCGGGTTCGTGACCACCGAAAAGCCAAGTCCAAAGCCGGAGCCATCCATGCGGGTTTCGCTAAACGTCTCGTCCCCCATCTCTGACATGGACTGACCGCCGGGCAAGTGGTTCTGGGTCATGAATTCGATCGTGGTCGGGCTCAAAAGGCGTTGGTCATCCAAAACACCGCCATTGAGAAGCATTTGGCAGAAACGGTGGTAGTCCCCAAGCGATGAAACAAGTCCGCCGCCGCCCGAAAGGAAAGCCCGGTCATCGAGATAGACGCTTGATGCGCCCTTGTCCTGGAGGCGAATTTCTTTTGTCTGCGGATCTCGTTCGTAGCAGGTTGCCAGGCGGTGCGCTTTATCTTGCGGCACGCGGAAAAATGTGTCCTCCATCCCAAGTGGATCGAAAATTCGCGCTTTGAAGAACTGATCGAGCGGTTGACCGGACAGAACTTCCACAAGCCGTCCGCACACGTCTGTTGCGAAGCTGTAGTTCCATTTTGTTCCCGGCGAAAAAACCAATGGCTGTTCTGCAAGCTTGTGAACAAAGGTCTCGAGCTTCATGTCTTCCGCGCCGATCCCGCGAAGCTTCGCCCGGCGATACAGTTTGTCGACCGGGTGCTGCACCAGAAAATCATAGGTAAGGCCAGAGGTGTGAGTCATCAGATCACGGATTTGGATAGGGCGATCCGGTGTGCGCACGGTAAAGCTGTCGGCATTTCCGCTCTCGAAAACCTTGATGTCGGCAAATTCGGGAAGATACCGGAAGACTTCATGTTCAAGCCGAAAAGCGCCTTCTTCATAAAGCATCATAAGGGCGACGCTGGTAATGGGCTTGGTCATGGAATAGATGCGAAAGAGCGTATCCGGCGCAATAGGTTGTTCCGTGTCCCAATCCATCACCCCTTGATGGGATTGATGAACGATTTTCCCGCCGCGCGAGATCAGCATGGACAGGCCTGAAAACTTCCTCCGGTCGAGGTAACTCTGAAAATAATCCGGCAATCTGCCAAGCCGCTTACTGCACATGCCCGCTTCTTCCGGAGTGGTCATTTGGGGCTGTACATTCATCGGGGCGTTCCTTTCCAATTGTGTTTTTCTCATGACCGAAGGATGGGCAGAAAGTAGACCGGTCCTGGGCGGCTTTCAAACATTGAAATCACGTGCGCCATGCGCAATCCTGGCTATAGTGCCAAAGAGATGCCGTTGCCAAAACCAACAAAAATGAGAGGAACCCATGGCCGGTCGACCAAGCAAGCCGCCCCGCAGCCCGTTTAATCGCCGCTCAACAGCGGAAGAAGTGACAGCGGGGATTGATCTTACAGGGAAAACCGCCCTCATTACCGGCTGCAATTCTGGGCTGGGGCTCGAAACCATGCGGGTGCTTGCCATGCGTGGGGCCCATGTGATTGGGGCGGCCCGCACAAAAGACAAGGCCGCTGATGCCTGTGCCGGGGTCAAGGGAAAGACGACACCTGTAGCGTGCGAACTGTCGGACTTTAATTCCGTCGTAGCGTGTGCGGAGCAAGTGAAGCAGTTGGATACACCAATCGATATGCTGATCTGCAATGCCGGTATTATGGCTCTCCCAAAACTGGAGCAAAAATACGGACTGGAATTGCAGTTCGTGACGAACCATTTGGGCCATTTCATTCTTGTCAACCGGCTGCTGCCGAAAGTTCTAGATGCTGAGAGCGGACGCATTGTGATGCTGTCGAGTTCGGCTCATGCTCAGGCGCCGAGCGGCGGGATACAGTTCGATAATCTTTCGGGTGAAGACGGTTATTCGGCGTGGTCGGCCTACGGTCAGTCCAAACTCGCCAATGCCTTATTCGCGCTCGACTTGTCGGAGCGTCTGAAGGATACGCCTGTGACAGCGAATTCACTGCATCCCGGTGTTATCCAAACCAATCTGGGGCGCAACATGTCGGGATTGTTTTCAATGGCAATTGGTTTGCTCCTTATGCCGATTATGCGCACGATCCACCAGGGGGCCGCCACTCAATGCTATGTGGCAACCAACCCAGATCTCTCTGGTGTCAGCGGACTTTACTTCTCAGATTGTAATCCTGAGACACCAAGCAAATATGCGCGGGACAAGAAGCTGGCTCGGAAACTGACGGAGGTTTCCGAAGAACTTGTGGGCCAGTACCTATCCTAACTATCTCTTTTCAAAAATTTCTTTTAAGCGGGTATACGGAATATGACTTACCACATTGTCGATTTTCAAGTGAACAAGGCGGATTTGCGCGACGGTAGCTTTGCCCGTCACGACGTTGAGTCTTTGGCGGATGGGCAGGCGTTGCTGACCGTCGATTCCTTTGCTTTCACGTCCAACAATGTGACCTATGCCGTGTTTGGAGATGCAATGCAGTATTGGCATTTCTTCCCTGCTGCGGAAGGGCAGGGGCGCGTGCCGGTTTGGGGTTTCGGAACAGTTTCGGAATCGAAAGCGGATGGTATAGAAACGGGCCGTCGCGTCTATGGGTATTTTCCCATGTCCAATCAGTTGGTCATTGAGCCAACCAAACTGTCGAATAGCAGTTTCTTCGACGGTGTGTCCCACCGGGCGAAGCTGCACGATGTCTATAATCAGTATACGTTCGTTGACAAGGACCCGCTTTACCGGCCGGACCTAGAGCCGCAGATCATGCTGTTCCGGCCTTTGTTCACGACATCGTTCTTGATCGATGATTTTATTGGTCGCGAAGAATTTTTCGGTGCACAGACGGTGGTTCTTTCCAGTGCATCCAGCAAGACGTCAATTGGCCTCGCCTTTTGTCTTTTCAATCGGGAAGGCAATCGACCCACAGTGGTGGGATTGACTTCGTCCGGAAACGCCGACTTTGTCAAACAATTGGGCTGTTATGACACCGTTGTTTCCTATGAAGATATTGGTCTGCTGCCGGAGGAACCGGCCGTTTTCGTTGATATGGCCGGCAATGGAGCGGTGCTGAACACCGTGCATAACCACTACAAAGATAATCTCAAATATAGCTGTTTGGTGGGTGGGACCCACTGGGAAGCACGTGATGGCGCGGGCAGAGAGGCTCTGCCGGGGCCTGAGCCCGCACTATTTTTCGCGCCCGATCACGTCAAGCAAAGGATGAGCGATTGGGGCCCAGCAGGTTTCCAGACGCGCCTTGCGGAAACGTGGAACAAATTCGTGCCGCACACGAAAGATTGGGTAAACGTCAAACGAGGCGAAGGGGAAGATGCCGTTCGGCAGACCTACCTCGAGGTGCTGGACGGCAAGGCCGATCCGAAGGATGGTTTCATCCTATCTCTCTAGAGCCGTTTTGGTTTTGATTGAAACGCAAAACAGCTCCAGAGTCTTTGTATAGCGCGTTTTCGCTAAAAGGCATGGGCGGTGAACCGCCAATATCGGATTTTGGCGCTTCACCTGGAAACGCTATAGGGGCCGAGATTAGAGCTTCAATTCGTCTAGCGCGGCTTCCCGCTCAAGACTGATGCGCTTTGCGGAGACTTCTTCGGATGTTCCAATTCCGCGCAGGACACGCAAGCTGAGCTGAAGGCTCGATTCGACCGTTTCAGGCACGACGTCTGTTGCGCCATGACCCAGCAGACGCCGGGCGTGGTGCCGGTCGCGTGCCCTGGCGTAGATCGGTAAGGCGGGCCAGTTGCTCCGTACACTGCTTACAACACGCTCTGCGGCATCCGGATTGTCCATGGTGACAACCACGGCAGCAGCGTTTTGAGCGCCCGCACGCTTTAGAAGTTCGATCCGAGAGGCATCGCCATAAAAAACGGGCCGTCCCATGCTGCGATGATCCCCGACGGCGGGGCCATCCAGGTCGAGTGCAAGATAAGTGACATGTTCCCGGTCCAAAATGCGCGCAAGCATTTGGCCGACGCGGCCAAAGCCAGCCAAAATAATGTGGCCTTCGCCCTCCGCGAATGCGTCGACGCCGTGGCCTTGAGGCTGCGGTTCTTGGGTCTTCTCGAATGTGGGGGCGATGCGCTTGCCCACTTCCGCGACGATTGGTGTCAACATCATAGTAATGCCAGTGACGATGAGCATGAACTGGGCCGTTTCCGTGGGCATAAGGCCAAGCGTGACTGCGAGGCCGATGACAACGAATGCGAATTCACCGCCTTGACCCAGCAGTAGTCCGGACTCAATGGCCACATGACGCGGGAGGCCATAGGCCAAGCACAAGCCCGTCGTGACGACAGTCTTTAGGGTGTATAGACCAACCACGGCGGACAGAATCCACAATGCTTCCTGGGCAATCACGCGGTAGTCGATGCCCATGCCGACGGTCATGAAAAACAGGCCCAACAAAAGGCCTTTGAATGGTTCGATATCCACTTCGATTTCGTGCCGAAATTCTGTGCCGGCCAGCAGCAACCCGGCGAGGAATGCCCCAAGGGCCATCGACAGTCCCGCCATACCGGTTGCAGCTGACGCCCCAATGACCACGAGCAGAATGGCCGCCATGAACATTTCCGGGCTACCGGTTCGGGAGACGAAAACGAATAGGGGCCGCAATGCGACACGGCCCAGAACATACATGAGCGTGACCACGATCGCCGCCTGACCAACGGCGAGAACCAGGCCCAGCACAATATCCGTCTGGCTGCCATTGGCTTCTTGTCCGAATACGCCGAGCATGAACAAGATGGGGACCACAGCCAGGTCCTGGAAGAGAAGAATTGCAAAGCTGGACCGGCCCAGCGGTGTTCCGAGCAGTCGTCTTTCCATCAGCAGCTGCATAACGATGGCGGTGGACGAAAGGGCGAGGCACGCGCCCAATATGATTGCGACAGTTGGTGGGTTGCCCCACAGCCCGGCAATGATCGTTATGATGGTGGCGGTGATCAGGACTTGAGCGGCCCCTAGGCCGAAGACCAGGCGCCTCATGGCCCACAGGCGTTCCAAGGAAAGCTCAAGGCCAATGACAAAAAGCAGAAAGATCACACCTAATTCGGCAAGCCGCGAGATACCTTCCACATTGGTGATGACAATATATTCCAGCCAGGGGAAGGATTCGACCCAGACGCCGAGACCGAACGGTCCGATGATCAAGCCAACGATCAGGTAGCCCAAAACGGAGCTGATCCGATAGTGATGGAAAATCGGGACGATGATGCCGGAAGCAATAAGGAAGATCACGCCTTCGCGCAAAAACGGAATCGCAACGTGATGTTCTTCCAACTGATGTCCCCCGGTCGATGCAGAAAAGTCCCGAAATCATTGTAACTGATTTGCGGGGCCGAACCACCGCTAGATTATGACATCAGGACAAAATCTTCCTTAAGAACCGGTCTGTGTTTGGTCATCCTCGCTCAGAAAGGCTCGTACTTCCGCGATGAAACGGTCCAGCTGGTCGTGATGGACCCAATGGCCGGCATTTTCAAAGTTCGCGAGCTTCGCGTTCTTGAAATGCTTTATGCGACCGTCTTTGACCGGGTCCGATGCCCACGACTCCGTTCCCCGCACCAACAGGGCAGGGCATGTAATCCGTTCAAAGAGCTTATACTGATCCTGAAAGGGAATACCGATGGGCGGGAAAGCCCGGACGTAATTGTCGAATTTCCAGGTATATGTGCCGTCTTCGTTTTGGCTAATGCCATGGACGGTGAGGTGATGCGCTTGTTCTTCCGAAAGGTGCGGGTTTTCCGTCTTCATGCGCTGAAACGCATCATCCAGGCTGGCGTAGCGCTTAGGCGTGCGCGCTGCGATGCCACGCAATTCGTCGACCCACTTGCCAAGCCTGTCTTCGATGGGCTGTGCGATACGCTGCTTAACGAATTCCGGCGGTGGTCCGAGGCCTTCGATAGCGACGATCTTTTTGACGGTTTCCGGGTAAAGCCCCGTATACATGAGGGAGATAGCGCCGCCCAGGCTGTGGCTGATAATCGTAACCGGGGTCATTTCGGTCTGATGCAGCAATTGGGCGATGTCATAGATGTAATCGACCTGATTGTAGCTGCCGCCGATCATCCACTGAGAATCACCATGGCCACGCAAGTCCGGCGCGATGATATGGTAGTCTTTTCTAAGATCTTCAGCGACCCAGTCCCAATTCCGGCAATGGTCACGGCCGCCGTGAACCATCAGCATGGGGGGGGCGTCCTTGTTTCCCCAATCCACATAGTGGAGGCGCAAGCGTTGGGAGATATAGGTGTGAGATGTGGGGCCTCTCATAAATCTGCTTTCAATTGTGATGAGTTGCGTCTTTGCTACCGCTACCGCAACGGATGGTCAATGGACGCGAATACCCCTGGGTGGGTTAATATTGGGCTGCGGCCACATCAATATAAATTGCCATGAAGTGGCAAATTGCGGCCGTCAGCACGAAAACATGCCAGATCGCCGCATTGAAGCGGAGGTCTTTCCAAAGATGGAACAGGATCCCCACCGTGTAGAGCAGACCGCCCGCCACAAGCAGCGTGAGGGCCTGAGAAGACATCGACTCAAACAAAGGTTTCGCTGCGATAATGGCGACCCACCCCAAGGCCACATAAAAAGAGACCACGAGACGCTTGTCATGCCAGCGCGTGAGAAGTTTCAAACTCACACCGGCCAGCGCCCCTATCCAAACAAAGGTCAATAGGGCCACGGCCCATTCGGTGGGCAATTTCATGGAGACAAGGGGTGTGTAGGTCCCCGCGATCATGAGATAGATCCCTGCGAGATCGATACGCGCATAAAGCGCTGACCGCTCCATATTCCGATTGGTGTTATACAAAGCTGAAAAGCTGAGCATGGCGAGCAGGCATGCCGCATATATTGTGAGTGCCAAGGCAAGAGCGATCCCGCCATGCGCAAATCCGGTTGCAAGAAGCCAGGCAATGCCAACGATTGCCAGGAAAAGCCCAATGGCATGGACAACGCCGTCGGCGATCCATTCGATGCGGTGTGTGTGCGGATACCAGTTTGGGGTAATGTCGTTCGTCACCACGGTGCGATACACACTGCGGCAGAGATTGAGGCAAGCAGAACGGAACGCGGCCCCTAACACAATTGGCCCCCAGACCCCCAATTCACCAAAACATAGGGTCAGTCTATCAGAAACATGGTGGCAAACCAATCAAAGAGTGTTCTTATGATTAATGCCTGAACTCCATCAGTATGCAGATTTATTGTTGACTGCTTGATTTTCGCGAATTCAGGTTTCGTCGTTTTTGGCGAAGATACTGAGGTCTAGCTGTTCACTTGATCCCAGCCACATGACACCTTGAGTATGGTCAAGAAAATCATCGCCTGTGATGGCATGGGCGAACACCGTAAGGTCTCCCCGATTCATCATGAGCCAGCTGATGGTGTCAGAGAATTTTTCAACGGGGACGGTTAGCTGGCAGCTGCCCCGCGGATGCGGGCCGATCGGGCCCTTGTGTAACCGCCCCATCTTGAGGCCAAACTTTTCGGACGCCTCCTTACAGATCCGTTCGGCTGCGGTGATCTCCGCTTCTTCGAAATACAAATGAGCGTGAAAGAGTTTGATTGTCTGATCTGATGGCATGGCGAACATATGGGGGCGCGCCAATGGGATGTCCAACAGGTTCGAAATGCGGCCTGTTTATCGCGAGCCGTCCGCCGTGCTGCTTATGTGAGATTCGGATCTACGCGGCGGCTTCATTTGGCAGGTTGTCGGCAATGGCCGCGAGGAGTTGCTCTTGCGTGAATGGTTTAGCCACATGGCCAGCAAATCCAATGCTCAGATAATGCTCTACCTGGTGATTCATGGCATCAGAGGTGAGCGCGATCACTTTAGGCACGTCTACGCCTTTGTGAGACAGATTGAGGATGTGACCAAGTGCCGTTTCGCCATCCATCACAGGCATGCGGATGTCCATGAAGACGATGTCAAAATCGGCCTCACTTAGTCGCTCCAGCACCTCTTGCCCATCCTTAGCGAAAACCAGTTCAGAGACCGAATCCTGCAGAAACTCTTGGACGACAAGGCGGTTGATTTCGTTGTCGTCTGCCACCAGCACACGTGTGCCGCCAAGTCCGGATTCAGTGAGGCCGCCAGCCGAGATCCCGTCAAGACCCATGTCCGTGCAGGCAAAAGGCAAAGTCAACAGTACGCGCGTGCCAACGCCTTCCTCAGAGTCGAGCTTGATACGGGCGCCGTCGCCCATCGCGTCGACAATTGCCCGCACGATGGATAGGCCGAGACCCGTGCCGCCGAACTCGCGTGTAGTTGATGCATCCACTTGTGTAAATGGCTGAAAGACACGCTGCTGCTTGTCTTTTGGGATGCCGATGCCGGTGTCTTTGACCTCGACCGATACACATTGGTCATTGGTCAGGTCGACACGGCAGGTTACTTCGCCTTGCGCAGTAAATTTCACCGCATTTGAAAGAAGATTGTGCAGAAGCTGGCCGAAGCGGTGGGGATCGCCAAGCCGCTCAACATTGCCTTCCGATGGCATGTATTCCACGATCAGCGGGACTGAGTTTTCTTTCGCTTTCAGACGGTGCAGATGGGCAACCTTCTCAACGGTTTCGCGAATATTAAATGTCGTTGTCTCAATCTCAACCCGGCCGGATTTAAGCTTCGATAGATCCAACATGTCATTGAGAAGCGATGTGAGGTTCCAGCCCGCATCGAGGATGTGGCGCACGAACTCTTGCTGCTTCTCCGGCAGGTTTCCAATTTGAAGCGCCTGGGCCATTCCCAAGATGCCATTCAGCGGTGTTCGGATTTCGTGGCTGGTCATGCTCAAGAATTCGCCCATTGTGCGATTGGCAGAGACCGCCTCAAGCCTAGTTTCCACGAGCGCGTGGACATCGGTGAGATAGCCGATCGCACGCGAGGGGTTTTCCTCCGTCGATGCCAGCCGATATAGTCTTAGGTTGAACCAGCGGTAACCGCCCTTTGCCGTTCTTAGACGAAAATCGCACTCATGCCGTTGATCGGCCCACGAATGATCTGCAGTCAATACGTTCAAAAGCGACCGATCTTCCGGGTGTACACATTCCAAAAAGTTCGCGAAGCAAATGAGGTCTCGATTATGGACCCAACCAATCGTTTCGCGTACGCCAGCCGGGACGGAAACAGCGCCCGTCAGGAAGTCTACATCCAGGGTTCCGTTAGAACTCCAAGAATTTGAGAGTTCGTAGCGCTCTATGATTTCCGAGTTGATAATCTCTTTGGTCAAGCGTTCTTGAAACAGCTTGAGCATGGCCGTTTGTATCTCCGCGTTCTGAACCGGAGATTTGTACATTAAATTTACGATCCCTATGTCGCTGTCTTGTCCGCCAAGACGAACGCCAACATATCCGCGGACCGACATTTGCTTAAGATCGTCGTCAAGTGGAAATGCTTCCGCGACTCGGTCGTCGTAAACACACTGATCGCCGGCAACAGCAATATCACAGGGAGTTCCGGAGAGATCATAGGATACGTTCGGAATCCAAATGCCATCGCTCCAGAATGCGATCGTCCGCATTTTGTTCGTAAGCGGATTAAGGCGCCCTACCATTGCATAGTCGGCATCGAAATACTCGGCCGTCGCGATTAGAAAATCTCGCACGAAATCAAGGCCGGTGGATCTAACGATCTTTGGGCTGATGGTGGCGAGCGCGTGCTGCAATGGCGGTGATAAGGTCACGGTCCAGTCCCACTTGTTCCGTAAACTGTTATATTTGGGGCGGGTTAGAGCTTCGTTAAACAAACCTGTGAGGCGACGCTGCCTGGCCGCTTCGCCTTTAGGTTGATGGGCGGGTTCAACTGTTCGTTCCTTGTGGGCTGCGTTTTGGAGGGTGCGACCATCAGGAGTGGCGGTCACGTAGGGGGATTTCGACCCCTCCGGTCCAAAGATTTTTGTGGATGGACTAAGAGATATCAAAGACTGCCCAAACCTTCATTCGGATGAGCCGTGATCTTGCGCAATACGCCAAATCTCTAACAATCGGTGCCAAATCTGTCGAGGCACCTTCGCCGTCTGGCTGGGCGCTTTAAGGTGGTGCGAGGCATGGAAACAATGGTGCTCTATCTTGTTGTTTCCGCATCGGTGTCGCGCGCACCTGCTTTTTTCAATTCCGTTAGCTGCTTACGTGCCCAAGCTCTAACCCTGGCTAGAGAGAAGAAGAGGCATGGCTAATATTCCGAGCACGGCTCTGAGATTGGAATCCTGCATTGAAGACAACGGCACGCTCAAGCTCTCGCTTGGCGAAATACCGGTGGTCGACCCAGCGTCCGATGAGGTCGTGGTGCAAATCCAGGCGTCACCGATCAATCCATCCGATCTCGCCATGATGCTCGGCACGTCAGACGTATCGACCGCACGGCAATCAGGTACCCCGGATCGCCCCTTCATCACCGTGGACATTCCCCCCCAAGGCAGAGCGTCCATGGCCAATCGTGTCGGCAAAGCCTATGGGATCGGTAATGAGGGCGCGGGCGTGGTGGTTGCCGCCGGTGATTCCGATGCGGCTCAGGCCTTGTTGGGCAGAACGGTCGCGTGCCGTGGGGGTGAGCTGCATGCGCAATTTCGAACGCTTAAGACAGCACAGTGTTTTGCGCTGCCGGATGATGTCTCTCCAACGGAAGGGGCAGCCTGTTTCACCAATCCGATGACGGTGCTGTGCATGATCGAGACCATGCGTCTTGAAGGCCACACGGCATTGGTACACACCGCAGCGGCGTCCAATTTGGGCCTTATGCTGAATAAAGTGTGCGCGGCCGACGGCATTGGCCTGGTCAATATTGTGCGGAAACAGGAACACGAAACACTGCTTCGCGAGTTGGGGGCGCAATATGTGGTCAATTCCAAGGCGTCCACCTTCCATGAAGACTTGGTCTCGGCGATTGCAGACACTGATGCCACGCTGGGATTTGACGCTGTCGGAGGCGGTCGGCTTACGGGCGACATACTGGGCGCGATGGAGATCGCGATGGCGCGTAAAATGCCGGACTATAGCCGGTATGGCTCGCCTCAACACAAGCAAGTGTACATCTACGGCCGCCTGGATCTTGGAGAAGTTGTTTTGCCTTTCAATTTGGGGATGGCCTGGTCTGTTGGCGGCTGGCTGTCTACATACGCCTTAGAGAGGATCGGACCGGACGGTATGTTGGCTGTACGCAGACGTGTTTTCTCTGAATTGAAAACCACTTTCGCCAGCCACTATACCGCGGAGGTCTCATTGAAAGAGGCGTTGAATGTTGAGATGCTGAAGGCTTACAGCCGGAAAGCGACCGGTGAAAAATACCTTATCAGGCCAAACAAATCAGATTAGCGTTACAGGCTCACTTCCGGTTACCGCCATATTCCGTATCGATCACCTTATCTGGGGTGATCGGAAAATTGAGAAGCTGGCCAAGGCGTACTTCTTTCAGGTACGCTTCCCGGTCGCCATCATTATGCGGAACATTCTGGATAACATGTTTTGCGGTGTTGAGAACCAGACGATCAAATCCGGCGACGTGCTTTGCCAATTTCTTTGCCGTCGTTAAGCACTGATCAGGCTCTGAGACCGCATTGATCAATCCAAGCTCGCGTGCACGCTCCGCAGAAAGGGGGAGGCCCGTGAGAACCATTTCAGCAATTACTTTCTTGGGCAACGCAAGGTGCAGCATGCCTGCGGCGACACCGCCGTAAATGCCATGACGAATCTGCGGAAGCGCCAAATTCGCGTTCGGTTCCGCCACCGCTAGATCACAGGCCGCAAGCAGAGTGTTGCCTGCGCCGACTGTCGGCCCATTAAGCGCCGCGATAAAGATGGTTTGACAGTTGAATAGTTGCTTGAAAAACGCCCATTGCTCGCGTCCCTCATTGTGGCCAACAGGTTCTTTGAGATCCATGCCTGCGCAGAAGGCGGGGCCGGCGCCCGTCACAACCACCGCTTTGGTATCTTCCGCAAGGTTGGCAAGGAAGTCCTTGAATTCATCACGTAGTGCGCGGTTCAAGGCGTTTCTTTGTTCCGGACGGTTGAGCGTGACAGTGGCGGTGTTCTCGTCTTTCTCGACGATGATGTTCTCGTATTTCATCGGGCCCCCATGGATTTGTTTTTGAATGATACACAGGGCTAGCTTGCCAGTGCTTTCCGCATGCCGGACTTCGCAGCCTCATATTCCGCGATGATACGATCGCAAATGTCGATGGCGGACTCGATGCGCTTTACCATGCCGACGCCGTGCCCGCAGCTTTTGACCTTCGAATATCGCTCGCGAACCGCACCGGTTGATAGAACCTCCCCCGGGACTGTTGTCGCCAATTCTTTCAGGTCGACGCCGCATTCAATAAGGCTGGGCGTAATCCAGTTGGCAGGCGCTCCGTCGAGGGCTGCGGAAAAGAAAACGTCTTTAGACGTACAGTCGATAAGCATCTGGCTGTAATGCTCGTCGGCTCCGGATTCGGTCGCGGCGATGAAACGTGTGCCCATGTAAGAAAGAACCGCGCCCATCGTCTGGGCCGCCAACAAATCCTGCCCCGTGCTCAACGCTCCGGACAAAATGATAGGCGTGTCGGTGACGTCTCTGATCTCATTGAGCAATGCGAAGGGGTTAATGGTGCCAGTGTGCCCGCCGGCGCCGCCGCAAACGGCAATAAGAGCATCAGCGCCGGCTTCGGCCGCTTTTTCTGCATGGCGCGCGGAAGCCACATCGTGAAAAATCACGCCGCCATAATCGTGAATTCGACCGAATACATCGTCGGGTGCGCCTTTAGATGTGAGTACCACAGGTACTTTATGTTTAACGCACAGCTCCAAATCGCCTTCCATGCGGTCATTGGTTTTGTGAACGACCAAGTTGACCGCCCAAGGAGCAGGGTTATCCATCTCGGCCAGGCCTGCTTGCATTTCCTGCAGCCATTGTTCGAAGACGAGCCGCGTGCGGGTACAATGGGCCGGAAAGCTACCCATGACGCCGCGGGAACACGTGGCAAGAGCCAGTTTCGGTGTGGAGACAAGAAACATGGGGGCGGCAATCAACGGAACTTTCAGTGTGCCGCCAAATGTGAAGTCGATCATTGTAGTGTTCCTCCGCGCGGCTCTACTGGCCTGAGAAATTGGGTTCGCGTTTTTCGACAAATGCGCGAACGCCCTCTTTGACATCGTCAGTAGAGAGGCAAACGTTTTGCGCATAGGTCTCAAATTCCAGCGCGTCCCGTAGATCAGCTTCCATGCTGCGGTAGATTGCGCGCTTGGATAACCGGATCGAAACGGGTGGACCTGCCGCGAAACTTCGGGCCATCTCCAAGGCCGTGGGCATTAATGCATCCGGTTCCGTCAGCTGGGAAACGATGCCTAGTGCGAGCGCTTCTTCGGCACCGATCATCCGTCCCGACCAGATGAGCTCGCATGCTTTTGCTGTACCAACCAAACGGGGTAAGAAGTATGTCCCCCCCCAATCTGGATGGAGGCCTCTCCGTGAAAATGTTTGGCCGAACTTTGCTTTTGTGGCCGCGATTCGAATGTCGCAAGCAAGTGCTATACCCATGCCGCCGCCCGCTGCCGCTCCGTTGACTGCGGCGATGTAAGGCTTGGTTGAGCCGCGCATAGAAAGGATGATCTTGTCACGGATCGGTTCCAATTTGTTGGATAGCGGATTGGCTTCATCGATCGACTTCACGTTGGCGTTTGCTTTCATGTCGCCGCCGGAACAAAAGCCTTTGCCCGCACCAGTGATGACGATCGCCCTTACGTCTGTGTCCGCATTGCTCTGCTCAATAGCGTCACAGAGTTCCTGGCGGAGCGTAGGATTAAGCGCATTGTACCGATCCGGACGATTGAGAGTGATGGTGGCAACCTGATCGGCAACCTCGTAGAGGATCGTTTCAAATGGCATGTGTCGCTCCTGTCAGCCCGCATTGGTTTTGTCGTTTGCAGCCGTATTCGCGGACCGGCTGTGGTCGGCAGTTCCGTACAATGATCTCAAACCCTTGCCTGTGCTCTTGCATTTCATGCCAAATCTATAACCATTTGCGCCAACTCCTGACGTTGCCGAAGGCTCAGCTAGACCGGTTTCCCGCCCTTTGTCAGAAAGGTTGGACATGGTTGGAATGCGGAACTTGGTGCAGATATGACACTCACAAAGCGGGATCGCTATCCCTTCGCCGTCGGGACACAGCGTATGTGCCGGGTTCTGAAGCATTCGCCGGAGCGGGTGTTTAAGCGCGCCGGTATGCCGCCAGATTCTCTGGATCATGAAGGACGCGGTGTTACGGCACGCCAGTTCTTTGCGATCTGGAATGCCCATCTTATGGAGGCAAGCCGGGAGGATGCCGTGCTCTATTTGGCACGCTCGACGGCCCGCGGTGCCATGACCCCAACCACCCTTGCGTTTTCTTGCAGTGCTAAACTGGGAACCGGATTTGAACGTCTGAGTGTTTTTAAGCCCTTGGTATTCCCTCTACGGATTAATATTGAGCACGATTCTACGGCTTTGAATATTTCACTGGAACCGGTTGATCCCGACGTTCCCGTTCCAGATAGCTTTGCTGCTTTTGAGATGTTTTATTTGCTTGCCTTATCGCGGAACTGTACAAACGAGCGTATTGTGCCCCTCTCGGTCTCCTTGCCTGGACAATTGGCCAATAGGCAGAAAGTTGAAGAATATTTGAGCGTTGCAGTCCGGCAGTCCGGCAGTGCAGAGCTTCGTATCTCGCGTGAAGATGCAGAGCTGCCGCTTATTTCCGCAGACGAGCAGATGTGGGAAGACTTTGAGCCCGGTTTGTATCGCAGATTAATGAATCGCGATCGCAATGCTTCCATAAGTGCGCGCGTCCGGCGAGCGCTCATGGAGTTGCTGCCGGCTGGGCATTCGTCGGCTGACGCGGTTTGTGCACATCTGCATGTGAGCAAGAGAAGCCTTTACCGCTATCTCAAAAGTGAAGGGGAGACCTTCCAATCCGTTCTGGATGCGACACGGTCTGATTTATCGATGCAGTATCTGGCCAATGATGAAATGAGCATCGACGAAATCTCTTACCTATTGGCGTTTCGAGACCCTAATTCGTTTTATCGCGCGTTTCGCGGTTGGACCGGAATGACGCCCATGGAAGCGCGAAGCCAACGATTGCAGTAGGCTTTTGTGTGTCCTGATACTTTTAGAGTTAGGCGCCTGCATTGAAGTTGAATTTTGAGAGGGGTAGCTCTCGGACCCGCACGCCCGTGACGGCATAGATCGCATTACATACAGCGGGTGCAACGGGTGGCAGTCCGGGCTCGCCACCGCCGCCGAGAGTTTCACTGTCGCCATTGATGATGGATACCTCAACTTCCGGCATCTCATTTATGCGCAGCATCTCATAGTCGTGGAAATTGCTTTGTTCTACAGCGCCATTCTTCAGCGAGATCTCGCCGTATAGAGCGGCCGTCAATCCATAAACAATCGAGCTTTCCATCTGAGTGGTAAAGCCGAACGGATTCACTACAAAGCCCGGGTCGGCGGCGCAGAAGACTTTGGTAACGCGTGGTGTGCCGCTTGACATGTCCACTTCCGCGACTTCAGCAACAATCGTACCGAATGCTTGCGTGATGGCGATGCCGCGCCCGTGTTTACCGGGCAGTGGGCTTCCCCAGTTCGCCATTTCTGCAGCTTGTTCCAAGACCCTCAAATAGCGCGGTGATTTCTGCAGTAGCGCGCGCCGAAATTCGAAGGGATCTTTTCCTGCGGCGGTGGCAAGTTCGTCGACGAACGATTCTTTGAAGAAGCCTTGCTGGCTCGCATCCACGGCACGCCAGTCTCCGAAGCGCAAATGCATCGATACTTCTTCAAGAACGCGTATGCGTTTGCTGGCGATGTCGTAGTAGTCCACTAAAGCAGCATCCGGCGGATCTTTTTGATGAAGAAACAAATTGTCCCAACTCAATAGTTCCCCGGAACCATCCAACCCCGCTTTGAATCTGCTGGTCGTGCAAGTTCGATAGTACGCCTTTTGAATATCCTCTTCCCGCGACCAGATTGTTTTGACAGGAACACCGGCAGCTTGCGCAACACGCGCGCCAAAGACCGCGTAGTCGTCACGCAGCCGCCGGCCGAACCCGCCCCCCAGAGCCATTTGATGTATACGGACTTGTTCCTTTTCGAAACCGATGGCGTTGGCCGCTTCCGTACGAGCGCGTAAGGGGACTTGCGCGCCCGTCCAAATGTCGCAAACACCATCCCGTACCCAGGCCGTGCAGTTGACCGGTTCCATTGTAGCGTGCGCTAAGAAGGGAACGCGGTACTCAGCCTCGACTTGTGTCGGTGCTGCTGTAAATGCCGCGACCGTATCGCCTTCCTCAACCAAGCTGGTGCCGCCGTCTTCTGCTGCTTCATCCAAGGCGTCGTTGTATCTTGCAAACAGTCCCTCCTGGTCGAGCGTGTCGTTTTCTGTTTTCGTCCAGGTGGTCTCAATCGTGTTAATCGCTTGTTGTGCCTGCCAGTAACCATCAGCTACTACGGCGATGAAGTCCCCCAGATTGAGAACCTTCACCACGCCAGGCATCGTCTTCGCAGTCTCGTCATTCATGGTGGCAACCGTGGCGCCGATCACGGGCGCGGCGAAGACCGCCGCGTATTTCAGGTCTTGTCCCGGAATCGTGGCGTCGATCCCATACTTAGCGGTGCCGTCAACCTTTTCCCTCAGATCGACGCGCGGGATGGGTTTGCCCATGAGGTTAAACTGATCCGGCGTTTTGAGTTTCGGATGTGTCGGCAGGGGCTGTTCAGAGGCTGCTGCCGCAAACTGAGAGTAAGGGGCTGATGTGCCGCTTGCGTCATGGTACAGAGTGCTCTTCTCAGCACGGATTTCGATAGCAGGAACGTTCCAGGCGTCAGCCGCCGCGCCGATGAGCATCTGCCGGGCGGCGGCACCGGCTACACGCATGCTGCGCTGGCCGGTCGATCTCACGGATGCGCTGCCGCCGGTCGCGTAGCCATCGGCCATTTTGGCGAGGCGCGTAAAAACACCATCGATAGTCGGTTCAAGCCAATTGGGGGCACCCAGTGTGCCGGGGGCCACAAACAAGCGGGCCATATGTTGCGATACATAGTCGCCCGTTGTTGGGGCTTCTATGACGATAACTTTTTCCCAGTCCGCGTCGAGCTCGTCCGCAAGCATCTGGCCGAGAGAGGTTCGGACACCCTGTCCCATTTCCGTATGCGGAACAATCGCCGTGACTACATTGTTGGCGTCAATCTTGATCCAGCTGTTGATCAGTTCTTCACCTTCGCCACCGGCGACGAGAGGTTTCAAGGCATCCACCGGGTTTCCGGGGCGCATCGCAACACCCACTGCGAATACACCGCCCGCGAGAAGCCCGGAACCGATAACCGCTCTTCTTGTCCATTTGCCCATCGTCGTTCCCCCTAGCGCGAAGCCGCGGCCTTAATAGCTTTTCTGATTTGCGGATAGGTACCGCACCGGCACACATTGCCAGACATGGCGGCATCTATGTCGTCGTCTGTCGGGTTTGGGATGTCGCGTAACAGCGCCGCTGCCGACATGATCTGTCCAGGCTGGCAATACCCGCATTGTGGCACTTGTTCGTCGATCCAGCTCTGTTGCACATTGCTCAATGTGCCATCTTCTGCCGCGAGGCCCTCGATCGTTGTAATTGAACTTCCATCCGCCGCGGCAATGGGCGTGGAGCATGAGCGAACCGGGGCACCGTCCAGATGTACCGTACACGCACCGCATTGCGCTATGCCGCAACCGAACTTCGTACCGGTCAGCTCAAGAGCTTCGCGAACGACCCACAAAATAGGCGTATCTGGATCCACATCCAGCTGATGCTGCTTGCCGTTCACCGTCACACTAATCATGAACCCATCCCCCAAAACTCTGTCGCGATCTTGTTCGACGAGGGCTTAGCCTAGGTGAGGTAGGGGTGGGTTCAACTGCGGATCACGCCAAAACACTTGCGTAATGCGCCAACGCAAATGCGATGAAGCTAATGCGTGTTTTGCCCTCGGGCTTCCATTGGGGTCATGCCGGTCCAGTTACGAAAGGCGCGGTAAAAGGAGTTCGGGTCGCGGAACGCGAGAAGGTAAGAAATCTCTTCGACGCTGATATCATCCTTTGCGAGATATTGCATGGACAGCTCTGATCGGGTCGCATCTAGGATAGCCTGAAAAGTCTGCCCTTCGGTTTTGAGATGCCGCTGAAGGCTGCGTTTGCTCACATGCAAGCGGTCGCAAACGTCTTCTACCGATGAGCGGCCGCTCGGAAGGATCTCTAGAAGAGCTTTTTTCACCCGTGTACTCATCAGCGCGTCTCGGTCTCGTTCAAGAAGGCGCGCGGTCAGTGTTTCCTGGAATCCAGCCCACAATTCGGCGTTTGCGGACACGAAGGGAAGCTGGGCGTCCTCTCGGCTAAAGACAATTTTGGTTGCGTTGGAAAATCTCGCTGCCACACCAAGGTGCGCGTCATATTCCGATTGAAGATCAATCGGTGCGGTCAAGTTAACGGCGACCGGTACCACATGCTCCGCCGTAAAGATGCGGACGAGCTCGATAAAGTAGGCAACTTCGAATGCTCCCAAGCCGCTTGGTAAGGGCGCGTCCGGATCACTAGACGTGAATGTGATCGAAAACGTGCTGGGAGATTTTTCGACTTTGAGCCCTATGGGGCCGACGAGCGGCTTGAATAGTGCCAGTCGGTCAGCGCCCATTTCCATGTTTGGACTGCAGGAAAAGGCATAAACAGCGACATTGTACGGAACATGAGCCTGCGCTTTGCCGAGGCTCAATGGCAAGCCGGGGCGTTTCGCTTCGGCGGCGATGGCATGCCAAATAGCATAGTGTTCCGTTGCTGTAATGCGGGCTTCTTCATCCCGAAATGAATCGAGAGGCAAGCCGACACGTCGCAGCACCTTATCCGGTGAAATTTTGAGTGCCGCGCAGGCTTTCCGTGTCGCGGGAACGAAGGGGTATTTGTCCTTGATCGTCATTGGCCTGTTTCGGCGTTTTCATCCCAGTTTTTGTTGATCAATTTTCTCGCCAGCCGGACCATGGGTCCAGGCTCGCCAGGCACAGATACTCCTTGTGGCACATTTTGTTATGGGTTTGGCGCGTTTTGCAAGTAAAGATGTGCTCACCTGTTTGGTTTGGCCGTTTCTCACCAAGGATGTCGCAGCGCTTTGGTGTGGCCGGACAAATAAGGGAAGACGATTAATGGCAAGCTCATTATGTCCGGCGATAGAGGATGTGAAAGACTCTTCCGTTGTCTGAAAATGGGCCCCGGATTGTGATCACAAATGCGATGAATCTGTCCCTAGTCTTGCCAGTATTTTTCTGCTGACAGCAACGTCTCCCCTTAACGCGGACATTGCCGCGCATGTTAGGGGACCAAAATGGAACAGCCAAAACTTAGTCAACCGTCGACTGCGTCGACTCAGACGCTTCGTCAACGTGCGGACCGGTTGCGGTTGTCCCTCGAAAGCTCATCGGGCACCTATTTTTTGGGGCTGTTGTTTCTCGTTTCGGTCTTCAATTTTCTGGATCGGCAAGTTCTCTCGATCGTTCAAGAACAGATCAAGGTTGATCTAAGCCTGTCGGACGGACAACTCGGGTATTTGGCACTGGGGTTTGGGCTCATGCATGCGGCCTGTGCATTGCCTATCGGTCGCGTGGCAGACCGTGTGCCGCGTAAAACGGTTTTGGTGGGCTGTCTCACCGTTTGGAGTTCGTTCACGGTCTTCTGTGGCCTGGCGACGAACTACGTCCAACTACTCCTTATGCGGATGGGTGTTGCTTTTGGCGAAGCAGGTGTCACGCCCACAACGTATTCCATGATATCCGACAAATTCCCTTTGAGCCGCCGAGCTACAGCGATTTCGGTGTGTAGTGCCGGGATTCCCGTTGGGTTGATGCTGTCTCTTTTTCTTGGCGGAATCATCGCAGAAAATTTTGGGTGGCGGCTGACATTTGTCGTGTTTGGTCTTCCAGGAGTTCTATTGGCGGCCGTTTTCTACTTCACCGTCAAAGCGCCAGAGCGCGGGGAGGCGGATGGCATAAAAGAAGTTTCTAGTGCGAGCTTCAAATCAACATTCACTCATCTTTTAGCAACGCGCACTTTCCTTTTGGTCCTGATTGGATCGGGTGTAAAAGCATTCGCCACAAACAGCGTCATGCAGTGGATGCCGTCTTTCTATATTCGCAAGTTCGATCTCAGCATGGCGGAAGTGGGCATCACATTGGGGCCGATTATCGGAATTGTCGGCCTGGTGAGCCTGGTGGGAGCTTCTTACATTGCGGACCGCTTGTCTGAGAAGGACATACGTTGGTATTCCTGGATCATCACCGGGGCCATGATCACGGCATTCCCATTCCTCTATTTGTCACTGGTAACTGGGAACTACGCGCTATCCCTGGTGTTCTTCGGATTTGCTGTCTTCTGCGGAAATTCGATGCTGGGGATCTCGAATGCGCTGATCCAAAGCACGGCACCCGTTCAGATGCGCGGAATGGCATCGGCCATGAAGACCGTCGCATTGAGTTTTGTGGGATACGGCATCGGTGGTGCCGCGGTCGGACAATTGAGCGATATGTTTGCAACGGGCGTCCCTGGCGAGGGTCTTCAAACTGCTCTCATTATTGCGTCAGTGACACATCTGATTGCAGGCGGCATTTTCTGGTTAAGCGCCTCAAGCCTGCGCCGGGATGTGGACGCCGCAAAAAAATCGTCGAGCGCCGGATAAGCCATAAAACCAAGAGAATGTAACAGCAGTTAGGCCGATGATATTGTTTAGGTATTTATTGATAGTGGGAATTTCGACCACGTTCTTCGTGTCCAGAGTATCGGCGAATGATATGGCCGACCTTCGGGCGGCCTGTTTAGAAACCGCCCATCGCTATTTTGTTGCGCTGGACAGCCGCAATGCGGAGAGCTTCGCGGCATTGTTCACGGACGATGCGAAGCTTGTATTGCCGCGGCGGTCCATGTCCGGCAAAGAGGAGATCAAGGGGTACCTGGAAGCGTCGGCAGGTGGACGGCGCACGTTTCATCATCTGACAACGAGCCAGATCGATATTGTCGGCGATGGTACGGCCAAGGGGACGATCTATGTGCTGCTCAATTTGACCATTGAAGCGAATGACGCTTCCGGGCAAACACAGACGGCCCTTGTGAGCGGTACGTACCATGATGAATATGCGATAGACGGCGGTGTGTGCAGGATTAAGAACCGTAAGCTGGAAGTTGCGATCGTCAATCCGGTTCCGAGCCAGCCGTAAGAGCGGCGCGCCCGTTTTCCTCAGCTTGCCTCCGCCAGGGCGAGCACCTGTCTTACGTCCTTCGCGGTTTCTAAGGGGCGGAGATTGAACTTCGTAAGGAGCGGATGATCCAGCGCCAGGGGTGCCATTTCATCCAATTGTTTGTCTGTAATGCCCAAATCCGCGAAGGTGGTTGGCATATCCAGCTTGTGAAGCAGCTCCGCCAGGATTTCATGGAAGGGTTCATTTAGGCGGCCAAGGAGTTTCTTGATGGCGGTGTGTTGTTCCTCCGCATGCCCCTCGAGCCACTTTGCTTGCGCAAGCATCAGTATGCAGGCCACGTCACTATGGCCTACCGATGCGTATGGCCCGACAATGTGCACCATCCAGTGGCTGAACCCGTGGATGGCCGACATCTGACCGATACCGCAATAAGATGTCGCCAATTGGCAAAGATGCATGGCCTCACGATCCTGCCGGTCCTCTTTTAAGCGCGGAAGGTTTTCGACGTAGAGCTTGATGGCCTGTTCCGCGAGTACACTTGCAATCGGATGGGCGCGCGCGGAACATCTCGTATTGATTGCGTGATCCAACCCCCTTATGGCCGTGGACATCAGGAGTTTTTCCGGTGTGAGGGCCACGATGTCAGGGTCGTAGATAATCGCTTTTGGCGCGCCGCCGACCACCCGGTACCGTGCCTTTAAGTTTGTGTCTTCATCGACCGGCGTGGAGCCGGACGTCCACTCGGCAGTCGCCATGGTCGTTGGAATATAGATCTGGCGGATGGTGGGCACTGTTTTGGCGCCGGGGATGATGTCTGAAAAGTCTGGTTTCACCCGGGACTGAAGACCCAGCAATTCTTGTTTGTCATAACAGTCTTCCGTCAAACACAGTTGAGCGACTTTGCATAAGTCCATGACAGAGCCGCCGCCGATGCCCAAAATCAAATCGGCTTGCGCATCACGCGCCGCCTCGGCGGCGGCGATCACATCCAATAGCGGTGCATGTTCGCCGACGCGATCCGTCAGCCCAACGAACTTTTCGCCAAGGCAAGCCTCCACCTTCCGTACAATGTCTGTTTTCGTGTTCACGCTTCTGGAAGACACGACAAAGACACGGTGGAAGCCTTTGTCCTCCAGGTACCATGGAAGTATTTTTGTTGCGTCCACATTGTGGAAAACGTCTTCATATTCCGCGAAACGGAAATGATGTTCGTGTTGTTCTGCAAGCTGACCCATCTGTCCTCACGCCAACGTTGGTGACTCATTCGGCGTGCGAATGATGGGAATTCTGTCCGTCCGATATCAAGCAAGACCAATCAACAGGCGGCATTCATCGCGGTTGTGATGACTTGTGGAAATCGCTCACATGCATTTTGCGGCAGGCTCGAAAGCGTGGAATTGTGATCGGCAAAATGAGGGAGCATTTCGTGACCATGAGGGGCATCATACTGGCAATCTGCGTTTCTTGCTTGGCGGCGGGATGTTCAGAGCCGGAGACAAAGGTTTCCAGCGTTTCAGAGATTGAGGCTCCTGCAGGAAATGTCGCTGCGACCCCGTCCGGTGAAGAACACGGAGAGTGGTTGCTCCACGGACTATCCGGAGGCGAGCAGCGCTTTTCACCTCTGGACCAGATAAATGCTGCCACAATCGGCCGGTTGGGCCTTGCCTTTGAGTACGCCGATTTCATCGTTCGAGGGAACACGCATCGTGGTCCCGAAGCGACGCCGTTGATGGATGATGGCGTTCTCTATTTCACGGGCCCCTGGGACGTTGTGTATGCTCTCAACGCACGCAATGGGCAAGAGATCTGGGTGTTCGACCCCGAGGTCGAAGGTGCGCGCGCACGGGTGACCTGCTGCGATGTGGTGAACCGCGGATTGGCGCTGGAAGGCGGTGCAGTTTTTGTTGCGACGACGGACGGTTATCTGATCGCGCTCAACAAACAGACTGGGGATGTGATCTGGAAGGTCGATACCTTCATAGAACGCGATAGCCCCCACACCATTACCGGCGCCCCTCGGCTGGCGGGTGATGTGATCGTCATCGGGAATGGCGGCGCGGAAATGGGGGTGCGGGGATACGTCACCGCATTCGATATCAAAACCGGCGAATTCAGATGGCGCTTCTTTACTGTGCCTGGGCCGGGGCCGGACGAAACGCCGGACATCACGTTGGCGCGCAAAACCTGGAGCGATCAGACCCCATGGGATCATGGCGGGGGCGGCACCGTATGGGACTCGATGGTCTATGAGGAAGCGACCGATACCATCTATGTGGGTGTCGGTAATGGAAGCCCTTGGCCTGGTTGGAAGCGAGGTGAAGGCAAATTGAACGACAATTTGTATTTGTCCTCGATCGTCGCGCTGGATGCCGAAACCGGCCTCGCCAAATGGCACTACCAAACGACACCCGGGGATAGTTGGGACTATACGGCGACCCAGCACATGGTTTTGGCGGATATCGCCTGGCAGGGGGAAAGCCGCCCAGTGATCATGCAGGCACCCAAAAATGGGTTCTTTTATGTACTGGACCGCCGGACAGGAGAGCTACTTTCCGCGGAACCCTTCGTGCCAGTGTCTTGGGCAAGCCATGTGGACATGCAAACTGGCCGCCCGGTCCTGACGGAGAACGCTGATTATTCCAAACAGCCACGGGTAATATCGCCTGGTCCGGGGGGCGGACATAACTGGCCGCCCATGTCGTTCAGTCCACAGACAGGTTTGGTCTACATTCCGACTTTAGAGTTTTCGTCAAAGTTCACGACACTTGACGACGGCGAGGGATACCAGCCGAACAATCGAAACACTAAGGCACTTTCCACAATCGCGACCAGCAAAGATGCTGATCTAACAGAAGGTCTGCCGCCAATCGTGCTCAAGTCTCACATCGTCGGATGGGACCCGAATGCCGGTAAGCCGAGGTGGAAAAGCGAAGCTCAGACGATCGGGGCCGGTGGTGTGTTGACGACGGCCGGGAATCTGGTTTTTGCCGGAAGCGCAGATGGTTTTCTGAACATTTTTAACGCGGAAACGGGAGAGTTGGTCCGCGCTGTTCAAATAGGAACCGCGATTATGGCGCCCCCAATGTCATATGAGCTTGATGGCAAGCAATATATTGCCGTTCAGGCTGGCGCGGGAGGTGTGGGGCTGCGGGCATTCGTTCCGGGAAGTGCGGCGCGGAAGTTTGTTAATTCGGAACGTCTGTTGGTTTTCCAGCTGGATGGCGGCGACGTGTCCCTGCCGCCTCCACTCGAAAAACCGGTTGAGAACGATATCCCCACTGGCTTGCCAACAGATCCGGAGACACTCGCGCTTGGTGAGAAGAAATTCAAACGCTATTGCGTTCGCTGTCATCTGCCCCGGAATGTGCCTAGCGGTTACCCCAATCTGTGGAACATGTCTCCAACCACCGACGAAAATTTTGACGATATCGTCCTGAATGGTGCGTATGCCTATGCCGGAATGGCAGGCTTCGGCGATTTGTTGACGGCCGAAGATGCTTTGGCGATGCGCGCCTATATCGCGGAAGACCGGCGCAAGGTTCAAAAAGGTGCGAAGCCTGGCGAGACGGAAGCTCATTGATTTCCAGCTTGCACCGTTCACCCCTATGGGAGCAGTATCATGAGCGAACATGATTTAGTGATTCGAAATGGCGCCATCATCGACGGAACCGGGGAGTCCCGGCAGGAAGGGGACGTTGCCGTTCGTGACGGTGTGATTACCGAGGTCGGAAAAGTTGATGGCCGGGGTAAGCGCGAAATCCAAGCCGACGGCAGACTGATCCAGCCGGGATTTGTGGACATTCATACGCATTATGACGGTCAAGCAACGTGGGATGCTCAACTGGCCCCTTCGAGTTGGCATGGGGTGACCACTGTTGTTACCGGCAACTGCGGTGTTGGGTTTGCGCCTGTGAAACCGTCGGATCGAGAACGATTGGTTCAGCTGATGGAGGGTGTAGAAGACATTCCGGGTACCGCCCTTCATGAAGGACTCCCGTGGACTTGGGAAAGCTTTGAAGAGTATCTCGATTGTTTGGAAAGTATGCCCCATGACATTGATTTGGCAGTGCAATTGCCTCACGCCGCGGTGCGTCTCTACGTCATGGGAGAGCGGGGTGCTTCACGTCAGCCCGCAACGCCCGAGGACATCGCGAAGATGTCCGAGATTGCGCGGTCCGCAGTGAATGCAGGTGCTATCGGGTTCTCTTCATCGCGCACAGTTCGTCACAAATCGTCACTTGGTGAGCCGACCCCGACTTTGGATGCGGAGTTCGATGAAATGATCGGCATCGCTGAAGCTATTGGCGGTACAGGCAAAGGCGTTCTGCAGTTGGTTAGTGACTTCACGGACTTTGAGTCCGAGTTCACTCTGGCCCGGGAAATGGGCCGGCGGTCTGGACGGCCGGTTTCCATTTCAGTTGGGCAAACGAGCAGCTTGCCACATCAATGGAAAAGACTTCTCGATGCCATGGAGCAGGCTAAGGAAGATGGTATTAGCATCAAGGCGCAAGTCGGCGCCCGTCCAATTGGTGTCCTGGTCAGCCATTTGGCAACGGTCAATCCGTTTAAGTCTTGTCCAAGCTATCAAGCGCTTGAGGACCTGCCCTTTGCAGAACGGATCAACCGGCTTCGAGCGGACGAAACCAAGCAGCGGATACTAGACGAATATGAGGCAGTGGCGGACGGTTCGATCCTTAGATTTAAATGGCAGAACATGTTCCCACTGGGCGACCCGCCCAATTACGAGCCGGATCCATCCACATCGATTGAGGCCACAGCCAGTCGCTTGGGTGTTACGCCCAAGGCACATGCCTATGATTTGATGCTGGAGAAGGATGGAACGTCGCTGATTTACATGCCGATCATCAATTATGTGGATGGCAATCTCGAATGCGTTCGAGCGCAATTGACGCACGATATGTCTGTTCCCGGATTATCTGATGGTGGAGCGCATGTGGGCACGATCTGCGATGTCAGTTTCCCAACCACGTTGATGATTTGGTGGGGACGCGACCGTCCTAAAGATCGGATACCGCTCGAGATGATCGTCCATAAGCAATCGCGCGCAACCGCCTTGGCGGTCGGTCTGAACGATCGGGGGCTTTTGGCACCGGGCTATAAGGCGGACATCAATGTGATCGACTTTGACCGGCTTACGCTTCACGCGCCGCACGTTGTGACAGACTTACCGGCCGGCGGGCGGCGTTTCTTGCAAAAGGTAACGGGTATCGACCACACCTTTGTGTCAGGGGTCGAAGTGGCTAGCCATTCGGAGTCAACCGGGGCAACCCCCGGCCGGCTGCTACGCGGCGGCCGCGCGGCACCGCAGTAAGTCGGTCGGCCTGACCAGCGCTTGGCGCAATACGTTATAGGCTTGGCGCGATAGGCAAGAGCGTACGGAGAGGGGCGCATTAAATTTACTTCCAGGCTGGTTGTCCTTTTGGGAGATGACCGGCGCCGCGAAGGCAATGATGGGAGCGCTCCTTGGTCACTTTTACTCTTAACGGTCAGAAGATCGCCTTCGATGGCGATCAAGACATGCCGTTGCTTTGGTATATCCGCGATGAGGCACAGCTAACAGGCACAAAGTATGGCTGCGGAGTCGCGGCATGTGGTGCCTGCACTGTTTTGGCCGACGGCATACCAATACGCTCCTGTTCGACGGCTGTTGCGGCTGTCGAAGGACAATCGGTCAAGACCATAGAGGGGCTTGAAACCGAAACGGAAAAGGCGGTTCAAGCCGCTTGGCGTGAGTTGGAGGTTGCTCAATGTGGATACTGCCAATCCGGCCAAATCATGTCGGCAACCGCATTGCTCTTGGAAAACCAAAATCCGACGGACGACGACATTAACACAGCGATGGACGGTAACCTTTGCCGCTGTGCCACCTACCACCGCATTCGAGCCGCGATCCATAATGCGGCTAAAAGGCAGACGGGGTGAAAGAGATGAGCACAAGATCCCCTAAGAAGGCGCCGTCTGAACATGTCAAAAGCCGAAGAACGTTCTTGAAGGTCACGGGCCTTGGCACCGCCGGCTTCATGATTGGACTGGGCCTTGCCGATCAGAACGATGGTGTTTTCGCTGCCGAAGAAAGGGAGGCCGGTAAATCCGTCTTCAATCCGTTTGTTCGGGTCTCAGCTGATGACACGGTAACAGTGGTGGTCAACAAGCTCGATATGGGCCAAGGGATCATTGCGGGGTTCGCTACCATCGTCGCCGAAGAAATGGATGCGGATTGGGACCAGATGGATTGGGAATTTGCCCCTGTTGATGTGGAAACCTACAAGGATTCGACAGGCGTTCAGGCTACGGGCGGGTCGCGCTCCATTCGCCTGGAATGGAATCGATTGCGCCAAATGGCGGCTAGCGCCCGCTTCATGCTGGTGCAAGCTGCGGCTACAGTTTGGGGCGTTCCTGCTACGGAGATTTCCGTCTCAAAGGGGATGCTGTCTCATGCATCCGGTAAGAAGGGAACGTTCGGCGAATTTGCTGCCGCAGCGTCAGAAATCACTCCGCCCGCTCAGCCGTCATTGAAGAGTGCGGCGGACTACAAGCTCATCGGGACCCGTTTGAAACGTCCAGATACGGATGAAAAGACCGACGGGACGGCTACGTACACGATGGACGTGTCGCTTCCTGGCATGCTGCATGCAGCGATCGCCCATGCGCCGAAGTTCGGAGGTAAAGTTAAGTCATTCGATGATAAAGCGGCTAGAGCCATCGATGGGGTCGAAGATGTGGTTCAGATCGAGTCGGGTGTGGCTGTCGTTGCCAAAAGATACTACATCGCAAAAAAGGCGGTTGAGGCCCTCGATATTGAATGGGATTTCAGCAGCGCGGAAACCCGAAGCACGGACCAATTGTTCGCCGGCTTTCGCGCGATGGCGAAAGAGGCAGGCACGGTCGCGCGTAATGATGGTGATGTGGAGGCGGCCTTTGCGAATGCAGACAAGGTCATAGAGACGGAGTACGAATTGCCGTTCCTGGCGCACGCCGCTTTGGAGCCTATGAATGCTGTTGTCGATCTGCGCGAAGACGAATGCCACGTTTGGACGGGTTCTCAAGCGCCCCAAGGTGACCAACTGTATACGGCACAAATTGTGGGCTTACCTCTGGAGAAGGTGCATGTTCACACATTATACGCAGGCGGAAGTTTTGGCCGCCGCGTCACGATCACTGGTGACTACAACAAAGATGCCGCCATGGTTGCCAAGGCAATTGGTGGCCGTGCTCCGGTGAAGCTGCAATGGGCGCGCGAAAACGACATGAAAGGCGGCAAATACCGGTCGATGAGCTTCGTTAAGATGCGGGGTGGCTTGGACAAAGAAGGTAATTTAATCGCCTGGCACACCACGCTGGTGACACCCGCTTATGCAAAAGGCACAGCTTTTGAAAGCCGGTTTATTCACAACGGCATCGACCATCCCACCGTTGAAGGGGCGGACATTAATCCCTACGAAGTGCCCAATTTGAAACTGGAGACCCATCATCCCGAGACCGCGGTGACCATGTCTCACTGGCGGTCAGTGGGGCATAGCCAGAATGGCTTCACCATGGAAGTGTTCGTGGATGAGATGGCTCTGGCCGCTGGGAAGGACCCTGTCGAGTTCCGGCGCAACCTTCTGGCAAATCATCCCCGCCACCTGGCCGTTCTTAATAAGGCCGTCGCTGAAGCTGGACCGGTCCCCAAAGGGAGGGGGAAGGCACGCGGTGTCGCCATGCATGAGTCGTTCTATTCATATGTGGCAGAAGTGGCGGACGTGACGTTGAAAGATGACGGAACCTATTCGGTCGACAAAGTCGTGTGCGCGGTGGACTGCGGCCTTGCGATCAATCCCGACAACATAAAGGCTCAGATGGAAGGCTCCATCGCGATGGGCCTGGGCGCGGCGATGCGCGAGCAAATCACGTTGACGGATGGCGAAGTGGATCAGTCCAATTTTTATGACTACTTCCCGCTGCGCATGAGCGATATGCCGAATATCGACGTGCACATTATTCCGTCCACGGAAGCGCCTACCGGTGTGGGAGAGCCGGGCCTTCCGCCCATCGCGCCAGCGGTCGCCAATGCCTTGCGCGCAGCTGGTGCCAAACCTATTCGCAAGCTGCCGATCGGCGATCGTGTTGAGGTTTAGAAACACCGGAACATTCGATCGTTTCAAAGAAAGGTTTTTCATGCAGTTGATCCGCCGGTCGATCGCTAGTTTCTCAGTGGTGATCACAGTTGTGGTTATGACGGCAATCCAAGGTTCTGTGATTGCGGATGAAGGGCAAAACCGATTTCGAAAGGCGCCAGCGCCAACGACGATTAGCGCTGAAGCCCAGGCGATCCTTAACGCTCCGCTGAATGCTGACTTCGCAACCACGATTCCGGCCTCTGCGGAAGAATGGAAGGCCCTTCAAGTACAGCAGGACGGTCAGATGGCGGCACGAGCCAACGCATTGCAACAGCAATTGCCGGTCACCGTGGAAGAGACCAAAATATCGAACGTAACTGTTCGTATTGTGTCGCCAGACGCAATTCCGGCGGAGAAGCAGGGCAAAGTGCTAGTGAACCTGCATGGTGGTGGTTATGCCTTCAACGCAGGTGTCGCGGGTTTAGCAAGTCCTCTTCTCGTCGCAAACCTGGGGCGCTACAAAATTTACGCGGTAGACTATCGCATGCCACCGGATCATCCGTTCCCGGCGGCCATTGAAGATGCGGTTGCTGTGTATACGGAGCTTCTGAAGACATACAAGCCCAGTGATATCGTGATTTATGGTACGTCGGCGGGTGGTGGTCTGGTGGCAGCGACAACCCTGGCTATTCGCGACCGAGGGCTTCCGCTTCCAGCGGCGGTTGCTATGAACACGCCCTGGTCTGATCTAAGCCGCACCGGTGACAGTTACACAACACTCGAGGGGCTTGATCCTTTGCTCATTACGTATGACGGTGTGCTTGGGGCAGCCGCCAAGATGTACGCGGGTCAACAAGACATAAAGAACCCGCTTATCTCGCCCATCTACGCTGACTATACGAAGGGTTTTCCGCCGTCGATTCTGATCACAGGAACGCGCGACCTTTTCCTCAGCAATACGGTGCGCCTCCACCGCAAGCTGAGAGATGCGGGGGCCGAAACTGAGTTACTGGTTTTCGAAGGGATGTGGCACGGGTTTTTTGGCGTACCTGAAATGTATGTGGCGCTTGATGATTTTGTGAAGTTCTTCGACAAACATCTAATAGAGTGAGTGTGCAATAAATCGAGGGGTCTACTGCCCGGAGGAGGCAACACTTCTTTTGGCATCTTGGTATTCTGCAATGATCCTGTCACAGAGGTCGGCTGCAGATTCCACATACTTGATCATGCCGATGCCTTGGCCGGCGGATTTGATTTTTGAGTAACGCGCCTTTTCGGCAGTGGCCTTCACCCGCGTTCCCGGTTTCATCGCCAGGAGTTCGTCCGGGTCGATACCCCCGTCGACAAGAGTAGGGCGGACCCAGTTTTGTGGCGCCCCGCTGAGCGCGGTGGTGAACAAGATGTCCTTTGCGGAACAGTCGATCATCATTTGTTGCGTGTAATCATCCGACAGGCTTTCTTGTGTCGCGATAAACCGCGTGCCCACATAGGCGAGGCTTGCCCCCATCGCTTCGGCGGCAAACACGTCCCGTCCTGTGCTCATTCCGCCCGCGAGAATGATGGGTTTATCGGTGACCTCTCGTATTTCATTGAGAAGCGCGAACGGATTTATGGTGCCGGTTTTCCCCCCCGCGCCGCTGGCGACGGCAATGAGTGCGTCGGCGCCAGCTTCCGCCGCCTTTTCCGCATGACGCGCCGATGCCACATCATGAAACACGAGCCCCCCATAGTCGTGGATCTTGCCGAACACATCCTTCGGCGCCCCCTTAGATGTGAGGATGATGGGGATCTTCCGCTCGATGCAGAGGGCAAGGTCACCTTCCAGCCGTTCGTTGGTGTTGTGGACAACCAGGTTGACCGCCCATGGCCCTGGATTTTCCATATCGGCAAGGCCCGCTTCCATTTCATCGAGCCATTCGACGAAGCCTTCTCTGGTGCGCGTGGAATGAGCGGGGAAGCCGCCCATGACGCCTCTTGAGCAGGCTGCCAATGTGAGCGCTGGGTTTGACACTAAAAACATGGGTGCCAAGCAAAGGGGCGCCTTCATCGTTCCGCCAAATGTGAAATCGATACTCATCCGTGGCAATGCCCCTGGGTTTTCTTGAGGCTCGAAGGTGCCACCAACACGGATCTCTGTGGAGGATCTCGCTCAACCTAACGCATATGTGATCTTGTCGGCCAGGCGTCCCAGGGGCCGCACTGAAATGTAATAATCACCGTGAGCGCTCAACATTTCAGGAGACAGCAATGGCCATTGATGTCAACGAGCTAAAGGCGGCGGCCAAATACAAGCCGCGCGGCAAGCTGTATGACGAATTCGAGGTGGGAGAGACGATCCACCACCATTGGGGCAGAACGATCACGGAATCCGATACGATCGAATTCACGCATCTGACCCTTTCTTACAATCCGCTTTATTTCAATCGCGAGTATGCGGTGGCGCTTGGCCATCCGGACATTGTGGTCAATCCTCAGCTTGTTTTTAATGTCATCCTTGGGCTGACGGTCGAAGATTGCTCGGAAGGCATCGCCGGCCCATTTCTCGGTGTTTATGAGCTGACCTATCACCAGCCGGTCTATCCGGGTGATACGCTGACGGCGCAATCGGTCACGCTGGAAAAGCGCCTATCGGAGAAAGACCCCAATAAAGGCATCATCACCTGGCATTCCGAAGGGTTTAACCAAAAGAGCGAGCGGGTTCTCGATTTTAAGCGCAGCAACTTGTCCGATTTCAAGGCGGCTAACCGCATGCGCGAAGGAGGGGCCCGATGAGCAAACTCGCGAACCTCACCAGCCCCGACAGCTATTTCGAAGACTTCGAAGTAGGGCAGACCATCCGTCACGCGCGTGGGAAAACGATCACCAATCTGGAAAACGTGAACTTCACCAATATGGTGATGAACACGGCCCAGGGGCATTTCAATGAACACATGATGTCCAAAACGCCCCTTGGCTCCGTAATATCTTACGGTGGCGTCAATTTCTCGATCGTTCTGGGCCTCGCGTCTCAAGACACGATTGAAAATGCATTGGCGGAAATTGGTCTTGATCAAATTCGATTGGCTTTCCCTGTGGTGCATGGTGACACGCTGTTTGCCTATAGCCGTGTTCTCGAAAAGCGGGATGCCGACCGGGAAGATGCGGGCATTGTCGTTTTTCAACATTGGGGTCTCAATCAAGACGATAAGTTGGTGGCGGAACTTCAGCGGACGGCATTGATTAAGCGCAGAAGTCATTGGGCAGATAAATAGGAAGAATAAGATGGCGAAATCAAATAAACCCATGCGCCTGCGGCGCTCTCAATTGGCGGTGCCCGGCGTCAGCGAAAAGATGCTGACCAAAGCGGCGGCATCGAATGCGGACCACGTCTTTTGCGACCTTGAAGATGCGGTGGCGCCTTCGGCCAAGGCCGGCGCCCGGCAGACCATCATCGAAGCACTCAATCAGCTCGATTGGGGGAGGACGGTTCGCTGTGTGCGCGTCAACGATGTGACCACGCAATGGTGCCACAAAGACATTATCACTGTTGTCGAAGGGGCCGGTGAGAACCTGGATACGATCATGCTCGCGAAGCCGTTTACGGTTTCAGACGTTTTGTTCGTAGACAAACTTTTGGATCAGCTCGAACAAGGTCTGGGGCTTCAAAAGAAGATCGGCCTTGAAGTGCTGATTGAGGAAGTTGAGGCGATGCACAATGTTTGGGATATCGCCCATAGCTGCGACCGGCTCGAATGTCTGATTTTCGGGATGGGGGATTACGCGGCATCCCAGGGGATGAGCGTGAAGAATATTGGCGTCACGGGTGGTTACCCGGGCGATGTGTTCCATCATCCCCGGTATCAGCTCACCATTGCGGCGCGTGCGGCGGGCATTGATGCTGTGGATGGTCCGTTCGGAAACTTTAAGGATACGGAGCGTTATGTGGAAGAATGCGGCCGGGCGCTGACCATCGGCATGGTCGGCAAATGGGCAATCCATCCCTCGCAGATAGAGCCCGCCTTGGACGTATTCTCTCCGACCCAGAAAGAGGTCGACTTTGCACGTGAGATTATCGATGTGTACCGCAAGGCGGAGGCCGAGGGAATCGGTTCCGTCGGTCATAAGGGCACGATGGTGGACGCGGCATCGGCCCGGTTTTTTCAGAATACGGTCGACCGTGCCGACCTCATCGGAATGTGAGGTGACCCATGTCTGACACGCAATCGCAGTCGCTTGGCTATCTGACGGAAGAGCGCATCATGATGCGCGATATGGCGCGCGACTTCGCCCATAACGAAGTGTTGCCCATTGCCAATAAGCTCGATCCGGAAAAAGGCGACATTCCGCGCGACCTGATCGACAAGATGGGCGAACTCGGTTTCTTCGGCATAACGGTACCGGAAGAATATGGCGGACTGGGTCTCGGTTACTTCGAATACTGCATGGTGGCGGAGGAACTCTCGCGCGCGTGGATGAGCGTGGGGTCGATCATTGCGCGGGGGAACAATCATTACAAATCGATCCCGGCCGTCAATGAAGATGAGCGCCGAAAAAAAATCGAGCTGATGGTGCAGGGGCAGTATCTCGGCTCGCTCGCCATGTCCGAGCCCAATGCGGGTTCGGATGTGGCGTCTGTCTCGTGCCGGGCCGTTCGCGACGGCGACGACTGGGTTATCACGGGCAACAAATATTGGTGCACTTTTGCGGACGGGGCGAATGTGATCAATGTGGTCTGCCGGACCAGTAATGATCCCGATAAGCCAGCTTGGCAGGGTCTTACGGTCATTCCTGTCGAAAAGGAGCCAGGCACATTGCCTGAAGGGTGTTCGGGCAGTCCGATCCCGAAGATTGGGTATTTCGGCTGGAAGACGTACGAGCTGTCCTTCGATGGAGTGCGGGTGCCTGCATCGCTGGTGGGGGACAATGAAGGGAAGGCCTTCAAGTCAATCGCCAGCGGATTGGAAGGCGCCCGGGCGCACACGGCGGCGCGCTCCATCGGGCTTGCGCAAGGCGCGTTGGAGGATGCCACCGCTTACGCCCATGAACGCGTACAGTTCGGCCAGCCCATCGCGAATTTTCAGGCCATCCGATTTAAGCTGGCCACCATGGCCACAGAGATCGAAGCAGCGCGGCAGCTTATGTACTATGTGTGCCATGAGATCGATTCCGGTCGGCGCTGCGATAAGGAAGCTTCAATGGTGAAATACTTTGCAGCCGAAATGGCGGAACGTGTCACGAGCGAAGCATTGCAGATACTGGGTGGCGCTGGATACACGACCTTGCATCCTGTGGAACGCTACTGGCGTGATGCGCGCTTGACGAAAATCTTTGAAGGCAGTTCGGAAATTCAACAGCGGATTATTGCCGACTCGATCTTGGGTAAGCCAACTGTTCCGGGGGGAAACTAGAGCCGTTTTGGCTTTGACAGCGACGCAAAACGGCTCTGGATTTTGTGTGTATTGCGCGTTTCCGGATGGTGACCTGCCAATTTACGTTTTTTGGCACTTCACCTGGAAACGCTCTAAGCCCCCACAAAGAGGTCCGTGTCCCTCCAAAGATATGGACACTGCGTAGACGGGCCGGTGGTGACAGCCATCCCTGCCACCGGCCCGGTTCACTGCGTTCCTATTTCTTATACTTACCTGTCTGATTGACGGGCCCGCCCGGCTTGTCTTTGAACAGTGTACGGTTCAGGTCCAGGGCCATTTCAATCCCTTGGTCGCGAAGGGCTGCGTCGTAGGGCAGGGCGTTTAAGCCGCGTTTGACAATGGCAAGCGTTGTGCGGTTCATTTTTGTCAGGCGCAGGGCGAGGTCACGCGCTTCCTCTAACAAAGCACCTGCTTTCGCGACTTTGTTAATGAGGAACCCTTGGGCGGCGCGCTCGGCAGAGATGACGTCACCGGAAAGAGCCATCTCGGCCACAAGTTTTTTGGCCGCAACCAACTGGGTGGTGGGCAAAGCTGCCGGTCCATAGAAGCCATGCTTGGTTTCCGGAATGCCAAATGTCGCTTCCGGATCGGCAATGGCAAAGTCACAGGCATTTATGAAAGTCAGGCCTGCACCGCGTACGATACCATTGACCGCCGCTATGAAGACCGCGTCGCTTTCATATATGGCCTGCATAAGCGTCCACATCTCGCGGATAACATCTTCCCCTCCGCGTTCGGACAAGTCCATGCCACTGCAGAAAGCATCACCTGCGCTTGTAAGGATCACTGCGTGAAGCGTACCGGATTCTTCGGCGATGAAATGACGAAACTCGTCCCGCAGCGCAACGCTCAATGCGTTCTTTATCTGTGGGCGGTTGAGGGTGACAGTCGCGACAGCCTCGTTCATAGCGACCTTGATGTTTTCGTATTTCATGTTGTTTGTCTTTCCAACGTGAGGAGACAAAAAAGAAGCCGGCAAGCATGATGCTTGCCGGCTTTAGGACGTACTTTTTGTACGGGGAGGAAATTAGTAATTCACCGTCATTTCAAGACCGATTTGTCTGCCTTTGGACAAGGTTGCATAGGTACTGCCAATGCTCGCCGGCAGCTGCGTATCGCTCGTGAACAAGACATCGTTGGTTACGTTTCGGCCGAACAGTGAGACCTGCAAACGATCCGTTGGCAATGGAACCCAAGAGACGTTGAAGTCCAGCGTGTCTTGCGACGGGATCTGCGTATCCGTATTTGTGCCTGTCGTGGCATCCCGGTGACTGTACGTTACGCGTGATGACAACAGGCCGGCATTCGGCAGTTCCAGGTCGTACACCAACGAGATAGAGGACGTCAGCTCCGGTGCATTCGGCAGTGGAAGAGAGAGATCGTCGCCATCCACGATACCGTCGCCCGTTAAGTCGAAGAGAACTTCGGTATATTCCGCATCCAGATAACCAATGCTGCCGATAACGGCCAGGTTTTCCAGAATGGATACTTGAGCGTCCATCTCAAATCCGAAAATCTCTGCATCGGCCGTGTTGGCAATCCGCTGCACCGGTCCAGAAGAACCCACCGAAAGAACGGCGCGCTGAAGGTCATTGGCTTGTGTGAAGAAACCAGCGAGATTGACCTGGACGCCTTCAAACAGCTCCGACTTGATGCCCACTTCGTAGTTCTTGATCTTCTCTTCGTCCGATGGACCAGGAGAGTCGGTCGGTGCCGAGTTGCGTAAGTTATAGCCGCCGGAACGGAAGCCCGTTGACCAGTGGAAATAGGCCATCAGCTCTTCCATTGCCTGATACTGGAAGCCGAACCTGTAGTCGATGTTTGACCATGAATCCGAGTCTTCAAAGTCGAACGGGCAGGTACCATCACCCACAAAACAGAAACCGGTTATGGCAGCGCCTGGCTTAGGTGCTTCCAAACTGGTGATGCGCGCATCCTTCCATTCCTTGGTAAACCGAATACCGCCGTTCAGTGTGAGTTTTTCAGTTGCATGCCAGTCGGTATTTACGAATGCACCGAAGACATGGTGTTCCTGAATGCCGCCACCACTCTGCCGGACGGCGCCGCCGAACAGGCTGCGGTTTTCACTGTAGATGATGTCCTGACCGAAGTAGAACGCGCCAGTTGTCAAATCGACCGGTCCGAATGCGCCTGCATAGCGTAACTCATTCGAAATTTGATCTTGGTCATTGCCCGGTCCAGGGATCACCGGGTCCGCAGCGCCCACTTGCAAACAACTGGAGTCGAAGCGGGTGGCCGGCGTGGCGTCGATATCCAGGCAGACACCGTTTTCGTAAGAGCGCCAACCAAATATGTTCGTGATGACACCATCGCCAAAGCCAACCTCAAGATTGGTTTCGAGGATTGCCTGATTCCATTCGCTGAATTGTTCACCGCGATTGTTGACGGAGATGTCATGTGTGTCCCGGCTGAAATCTAGGCCTAAGACGCCTGCCGCGTTCCGGTGTGACTGTGCAGCTGTCCCTTCGCCATCCTGTTCACCGCGTTCGAAGCGCAGCAAAAACTCTAGGTTTGGCGTGGCGTCCCAAGCGAGGGCAAGGCGGAACAGTTTGGTTTCGTTCTCGCCATACTTCGTATTGTCGAATTGGTTTTTGAACCAGCCTTCATCCTTGTTGTAGTAGACGGCGACTTTACCCCGAAGCTTGTCCGACAATGGCCCCGATACGATACCGCTGAAGGTATAATCGACGCCCGTACCGCGAAAACCGGAATTGACGGAACTGGAGAACGTCGCGTTGAATTCATCGGTTGGGCGCGTGGTGTTCACCAGAACCGCACCGCCAATCACGTTCCGCCCAAAGAGAATGCCCTGAGGCCCGCGTAAAACCTCGATGCTTTCCAAATCGAAGTTGTCGAACATAACACCGGCGTTGATGCCGTAGTAAACGCCATCAACAAAGGCGCCCACGGACGGGTCAATACTCGGGATCGAGTTCAATGTACCTAGACCGCGAATGTTAAACGCGGCAACGCCCTTAAACGTGCCGATTTCGCGCAGGGTGACGTTCGGTATGAGAGCGCCTACCGTGGACAGATCTTTGAAGTTCAAGGCATCCAATTGGTCCGCGCCGAACGCGCTCACCGCGATCGGAACCCTTTGAACATCCTCCACTTCCCGTTTTTTGGTTGCTGAAATGACGATTTCGTCGAGCAATGACCCCACGGCGCCTCGGCGCTCTGGTGCCGGCTCATCCTGAGCGAGCGCACTAAACGCAAAAAGCGGCGCAGCAGCTGCGGCCGTTAACAACACTGACCTAAGTCTCATGATCTACCCCTCCCCCAGGGCGTATTGGCTATGTTGGTTACAATCAGTGGGGAAACGGTAGCCATCATGAAATTGAAACAAAAGATGTCGGGGGAAGGGATCGCATACGCGATTGGTGCGCTTGCTGAGGTTTATTAAGGCTAACGAGTATGCCGAGATTAGTGCGTGAGATGAGAGACGCGTGCGTCAGAAACGAACGGTGCGAACGCGAAAATGCTGCTTGGCAATGCCGTCCGGATTTGATTTTTGCAGGGCTGTTGAATGAAGTAGCCAGAGATCTGTATAAAGAGGAAATAGATGGCGCGAAACACGACTTATGATTATTGCGTGCCGAATATGCTGTTGGCGCTTGGCAACATGCAACACTTTTTGCGGTTAACGAAGAAACACTGCGAAAAATACATGATCTACGAAAGTGCGTTTACGTCCTATCGGTTGTTTCCTAACATGTTGCACTTCGCTAAACAGGTTCAGATTGGCTGCAATTTTGCGCTTCGGGCGGCCTATCATCTATGTCACAAAACGCCACCGAAGATGGACTACGTGGACGCTAGTCTCGCCGATCTAATCGATACGATTGAGCAGACAAAAGACTTGTTGCTGGCGCTGCAACCTGAGGAATTTGACGCAAGTGTCGATGCGCCGGTGGAATTCAGTCTACGGACGGGAACGAAGGTAAAGTATCCCAATGGAGAGCTGTTTCTTAAGGAATATGCTCTGCCGAATTTCTATTTTCACGTGACCACAGTCTACAACATCATCCGGCACAATGGTGTGGCTATCGGCAAACAAGACTTCATTGGCCGTGGAAGTGCGGTGATGAACAAGGTTGGGTCGTAGCCGATGGTGAATGTAACAGGCTTTCTGTCGAGCCTTGTCTTGGATATTGACCTTGATGTGGTGCCTTTCAACGTTGTGCAAAATGCTCGGCGATCCTTCGTTGACACACTTGCCTGCGCACTCATCGGATCTTTGGAGGAGACCGGCTGCATTATGTCCGCCTACGGACAGGAGAACGCAGGCCCAGATGTTTCCACGGTTCTCGGAAGGCGGGGCTATCGTACTTCCCCTACCGATGCTGCTTTGATCAATGGTACGTTGGCACATGCCCTCGACTATGATGACACCTATTCCACCATCCGCTATGCATCGGTTGGAAAGGAGGGCAAGTCAGAGCCTAAGGGCATGAGCGTGGGGCATATGGGGAGCTGCCTGTTCCCAGCCGTTCTTGCCGTTGGAGAAAAAGTAGATGCCTCTGGCCGCGAAATATTGGCGGCATATGTTGGGGGGTTCGAAGTCGCGTGCCGTTTAGGAAACGCCATGGGCTTTCTTCACTATGCCAAAGGATATCACAGCACATCGACGCTTGGTGCGATGGCTGCTGCGGCCGCATCGGCAAAACTGCTTAGCGCGAGCCCGGAAGAAATGCGCGCGACTTTCGGCATCGCCGCGTCACAGGTAGGCGGGCTGCGCGGCAATTTTGGGACGATGACAAAACCGTTGCAGGCAGGTAACGGCGCCAAAGCCGGCGTGTTTGCGGCGCTGCTTGCGAAAAAGGGATTTACCGCGGCGGAAGATATTATCGGAACGGAGCTTGGCTTTCTCGACGTTTTGTCTCTGGGCGGCGGCAATGGTGTTGAAGCGGTTATGACCGAACCGGAGGGGGGGTACTATCTGCTGAAAGGCAATTCTCTCAAGTTCCTGCCTTGCGCGAACGCATTGCAAAGTTCGCTCGAGACAATGATAGAGCTTGTCATACAGCACGATCTTAAACCTGCCGATGTGGTATCGGTCCGGCAAACCGTATTGATGCCGCGCTATCCTGTGCGGACGGAAGATGGTGTCAACTATGATATGCCCCAGACCGGTCTGGAAGGAAAGTTCATCCTGCCATTCGGCCTTGCGGCTGCGCTGGCAGACCGAAAAATCTCACTTTCAACTTTTACGGACGAAAACATCAAACGTTCGGAATTACGTGATTTGTTTGAGAAGACAGAAATTACACATAATCCGTTAGCGAGCCACGAGATGTTGTCCGTGTGTCTAAATGACGGACGGGAACTCAGTGTAGAGATTGGACCATCCAAAGGTCATTGGTCGTCAGAGTTTCCAGACCACATGCTGCGGGACAAGTTTGTCGACTGCGTCGCTGCGGTGCTGCAAGACTCTGATGCCACTAAGCTCTACGAAACGGTATCGGCGCTCGAAACCGTTACCAACATAAGTGACGTGACAAGACAGCTATATACCGCCTGAAAAACAGGTTTGTAGCAGGCGTCTAACCCTCCATCGCTGGGGCAAGAGTCTCCCCAGGGACCAGAGAAATGGCCTCTCGGTTTAGCTTCTTACCAAACTCGCATAGGGCGTTCAGTATTAAGGTTTTGTTCTCTGCAATGCGATCGATTGGTCCTGATACGGACAGAGCAAGCGGGGTTCGCCCGCTATGCTGTCGCAGCCGAATGGCGATCCCGGAAATACCCTCTTTTGAGTGGCCGCTAGACATTGCATATCCGCGTTCTCGAAACCGCTTCACCTCTTGCAATGCGCAGGAAGCGAGTTTGCGATGGAGTTCGCATTGGGCTTCTGCCTGAACACGGCGCACAATCTTCCCGATCTCAAGATCGCTCTCATAAGCCATAAGCGCCCATCCGGAGGCGCATGAGGTCAGGGGCTTGCTCTCCGCATTTTCAACGCAAAATTCGTCAAAGTGCCCAGCATGCTGTCCTAAGACATATTGAGAGTTTATGCCGTTTCGCATGGCGAGGATAACGTTCTCACCTGTCAGTTCCGCGACTTCGGACATTTGTGCCGGTATGTTGCCGAATTGGCGGTGACGCTGATAGATCCAAGTACTTAGGATCCCGATCCGCAATGTGGGATAGTATGTTCTCTCTCGCGCATCATGGTCGATATACCCGAGATTCACCAAAGACTGCAGCAGCTCTGATGTGCTCGACTGCGGCATTTCCATTCGTTTTGCGATTGCAGTGACGGAAAGCGGCCGTTGAACGGTCGCAAACATCTCAAATATCTCTAGCGTCCGTCGCGCTGATTTGATTTGCCCAACTGTCATTTCTTCTCCCCCTGCCAAATTGGTTTTGATTTCGCCAAACAAGCGTTTTCATCGGCAGTGCGATGATTTTACGAACTGCGGGGCAGGCGGGGAGTGCGACCGGTACGCTTGGCACGATCGGTTATAGAATTGGCATCTTTGGCGAGGGAGTTAGTCTCTTTTGGTCAATTGTTATAACGGATTAAGTGGTGGCCAAGCGCCGAACGAACTCTTCCGTATGTTGACCAACCTTAGGTGAATTTCCGTGGATAGCCATTGGTGTCTCGATTAACTGAAATGGGAACCCTTTGACCAAGGCGCCATTTGGGCTGTGTTCGAAAATCTGGGAGGCAAAAAGCGTCTCGTCCGCGAAGATACCGGGACCTCCCCGGTCGATAATGCCGCCGCCTCCCGCCGCAAGGAACGCCGTCACAGCTTCTTGTGCCGTCCGTTCCGACGCCCATGCCTGAACTTGGGATGGATCTAAGGAAGGGAGACCGTCTATTTGTGCAGCTATATCAGGGTCGTCAGAGGTGAGAGCAGCGAAATTTCCGTCAGCACATTTGAACAAAGCGGAAAGAACTGGGCGCCCGGAGGCCACTCGCACCGTGTCGGCACTATCTCCGCCTCCGCCGGAAACATGCGCAATCACATCCCCTAACTGGTAAAGCGTACAGTCGCGTTGCGAAACGTCGACATGGCGGCCTATGCCTGTTTTGCGGCAATCCGCAGCGAAGGCAGCCACAATGGCGGCGCCGTACAGGCAAACAATCTGATCAGGGTAGTTTAGGGCCCGGCCTGAAATATAGGGGATGCCTTCGTCGTAACACGTAAGAGAAGAAAATCCGCAATTGGCTTCCAATGTTGACCCGAATGTCGTGTGGCCGGAGCCTGGGCCGTCTAAGCCTTGGCCCGAAATAGAGGCGAGCAAAATGCGGGGGTTGGCGGCGCGCAATGCATCGAATGTAAGGCCGAGCCGGTCGAGGACGCCGCGACGGTAATTCTCGATCACGATGTCTGCGGTCGTCGCAAGCTCCAAAAACTCTTGTCTGCCCTCTTCCGTTTTGAGGTCAATGGCAACACCCAGCTTGTTGCGGTTATTGCTTTTGAAGACAGGGGATTCTGTGTCATCCCCAGCATTCGCTGATTTGGCGCCAGGCCATATGCGGAATGGATCTGCCCGGTTGTGAGACTCAATCTTTAGAACTTCCGCCCCCATATCCGCCAACAACGCGGACACACCGGCGCCGGCGGTTATGATGCCAAAATCCAGCACCCGCAACCCACTCAGCGGCAGTTCGTTCGTGTGCAGATCTGTATCTGCAGGAAGCGAGTGCTTTTCTTCTCGTGCGATCCGATGTGCCAGTTTGGGCGCTTTGATACCTGAGGGCGTATTTTCGAATGCATCCCGATGAGTGAGTAGCGGATCTTGTAGCAGGTCCGAAACCGTGCATACCGGCGCGCCAGGGATGGCATGTTTTTCAAAAAGGACGGTCAGTTCCGCCTTGGTTTTGGTTTTCAGCCACCGCCGGATCGGGGCCATATAGCCGTCTCGGTTTTTGTGGCGGCCCTCAAAGGTTCGGAATTCGTCGGAATTGAGTGATGGATCGCCTACCATTTCCACGATGCCGTCCCAGTCGCGGTCATTGTAGAGAAAAGCGGCATAGCCGTCTTTGCATTCCACAATTGGCCATTCGGCCTTTTCGCCCTGGCGGATGGGATCGCCGCCGAGGGAGGCGTGGACAGCAGATTTCCAGTTTACCCAGGCCAGCGCGCCCGCCCCATTAACGATGGCTGAGTCTCCGTGTCCAAATCTCAAGAATTTGACGGCTATTGCCGAGATAGCAGCGAAAGCAGCATAACCAATCGTATGGGCTGCAAAATTACCCGCAGGCACTAGCGGTTCGCGTTCTGGGTCGCCCAATATGTGGGCAACACCTGATGATGCAAATAAGGTTTCTTCGGTTTCCCAATCCGCCAGCTCAATGCAGATGACATTGCGGTCCTTGCGTAGAATGTTTCGGCTGCTTCCGGGCGCCCCTGACGTAACAATCAGGCGCAGTTTGCCCGGCTTTGCTTCGGCCGCCCACGCTTCTGCTGATTTGTCAGCTAAGCCCGTATCGTCCGCATCATAAAATCCGTGTCCGGACTCTATAGGCGGCGCTCCTTTGACGAAGAGAGTAGCGCCAAGTTTGTGTGCAATGCCCGACGCAAAACGGATCGCACGCGCCGCCGTGCTGGATGCCTCTTTAGGATATAGCTGTAGAATTTCTATGGAGTCGAACATCCGAGTTGTCCCTTTTCGTCGTGCGATTCTGTGCCGGTTGTGCCTATCGCAGGAGCGTAAGGTGACCGAATACGGCGTCCAACGATGTGGAACAAACCATCGTATTCACGATGAAAGGACAGGGGGCCGAACAAAGGGTGAAACTGAGGTCAGGCGATTTGATGCATATCTGGGGGGTGTTTTGGAAAACTTCCGTACGCTATCAGGTGTTCGCCGTTGTCCGTTCCGGTGCTGGAAGTAACAAAACGAGCAAGGCAATAAAAAATAGGAACGTGCCGCATAGTTGAAAGAAATGCACGTAGCTGCCACTCACGTCTCGTGTCCACCCGGCGAAGACGGGCCCAAGCGCGGCGAACGATTGAAAGGGGGATGCCAGCCCCATGGCTTTTCCCATCCTGTGTGAGCCAAAAGTGCCGGCATACAGGGTGCCTTGTAGGGGAAGCAGGGCCCCTGCCGCCAGTCCAAGTAAGACAATGGAGAGCAGTACAGATTGGTATTCCGTGGAAAAGCTAATGGCCGTAATGCCCGCAAACAAAATGGACGCGGTCCCCAGAAAGAGGAGCCGTGGATCGTATCGATCGAGCATCAATCCCACGCATATCTTTCCGCCGATCATAGCGACGGCCAACGCGGAGACCAGACCTGCCGAACTTGACGCCGTGATGCCGAGGTCCGCGGTGAACGGACGAATATTGTGCTGTACACTCGTGAAAGCGAACCAGGCGCTCAGATATACGATCACAAGGGCCCAAAAGACCCGTTGGGTCATGATGTCCGATGTACCAATGGCGGTGTCGGGGCGATCTGTTTGATTTCTGACATCTATTGAATCTGCTCTCAGCAGCAACCACGCGATCGGAATCAGTATTCCTGCCGCCGCCGCTCCAATGATCAAGAATGCCATCCGCCAACCGACTTCATCTAAAAGAGCCACGATGATGAACGGGAAAATGACCCCACCGATGGATGTGCCAAGTGTCACCAAAGCGACTGCAAGACCCCGTCCTGCTTCAAAATTCCGTGTTACCACCGTCATGGCGACGAGAGGGCCGCACATTGCGCCTCCGGCAGGCAATATGAATGCGTGGACAGCCCAGATAAACCACATGTTTGGGGCGAGGGCGACAAGGCACATTCCTGTGGCTAAGCAGATAAGGCCGGTGACCACGATAGGGCGTGACGGCGTGTGATCGATGAAACGCCCAACGAGGAAAGACATGATGCCCATTGAATAGGTCATGAGCGAAATCGATATGAGAGCATCTCTGCGCGAGCTTCTAAATGCTTCCATCCACGGGTCAATCCACAATGTGAAGCTATACATGCAGATGCCGACGAAGAACGCTTGAACTGTCATCATCAATAGCAGAACCTGCCATTTTGGCTGGCGGATCGACTCTATGATATGTCCGATAGGGATCACGAAGGGACCTGGCCTACAGTTGAAGACGTATATCAACGAAAGACGCGCAATTATTTCCGCAGGTGTCTAAGATGAATTGAAATTGAATTCATTTTCGAATATCAGATGCACTTCAGCTTCGTCAACAGCGGGAGGCGGGGCTATTCGTTCGCTAATAATGAAGGGGTAAGGCTCATGTGGAAGGCTCTCCTGGTTGGTATTTCCGCAGCCCTATTGCTGGCCTATGTAGCAGTCGCGCAACGCCACAGTATTCTTGTGCCATTGACGACGCCCGGCGAAGAACCGCCGCTTAATGAAGACGTCGCAATGACGCCAGGCGGCAAGCAGGCGGATGACGGCTATTATGTGGTAGTCGCACTTGATGCGCAGACATTCGCTATCGCTGAACCACGCTATTGGGCACGCAATTTCAACTATCTCATTCTTGGTACAGAGCGAGCCATTATGTTCGACGCAGGGGCTGGGCACTACGACATCCGTCCCGTGGTCGATTCACTAACAGATCTTCCGGTTACATTTCTCCCGTCTCACTTTCACTACGACCATGTGGGTCAAGAAGGGGCCTTCGATCACGTGGCTGTGGTTGATCTGCCCCATATTCGCAAGCAAGCGAATGGCAGTGAATTGAAACTGACTTGGGAACAGCATCTAGGGTCAGCCGAGGGGCTTGAAATACCTACACTGATGGTCGATGAGTGGATAGCGCCTGGTGAAACCATTGATCTAGGTGAACGGACACTGTCACTTATCTACACGCCTGGGCATACCGATAACTCGGTTTCGCTTTATGACATTGAACGCAAGGTCATGTTCTCTGGGGATTTCGTGACGGGCAATCTTGCGGGCGCAATCGCGCCCACCGCGGGCCTTGGGGATTATCTGCAATCAGCGCAGAAAGTGCTGCGGTCGACCGATGCCGCAACGATTATTCGCGGCGCGCACGGGGCTGAAGGCGGCGACGTTCCAACGAATGATCATTCCGATGTTCAGGATCTTCGCGACACGCTTATTGCAATACGGGATGGTAAACTTGAGGGAACCGGAACGTTCCCCATAACCTATGTCGTTAACGACAATATGATCTTGGTGGCAGAACCCAGATGGCTGCAGGATTGGACGCCGACCTATCCGGATAAAGAGTGACGCCCGCCAAGACCGATAGTGTCGGTCTTGACGTGCGCTGTGCCCACCCCCACGGTCAAGGACAACCCGGTATTACGACAGCGCTTTCGCGCCTCTGATCAACTTGCCCGGTGTTTCACCAGTAGACTCAGAATTCGAAGCAACCTCTACGCCAGAGACAAAGGTGTGATCGATACCTGTTACTTTTTGTAGGAATCGTTTTCCGCCGGCCGGCAGATCGTGAACGATTGTCGGTGCGTGAAGCGTCAGCGCATCGAAATCGACGACATTAATATCGGCCTTGTATCCCGGCGCGATGAGGCCCCGGTCGAGTAGGCCGACTGTCTCGGCCGTCGCCCGTGCCTGTTTGTGCACAATGGTTTCGAGTGGTATGCGGTCATGGGGACGGTCTCGGCCCCACCATTGCATGAGAGTTGTGGGGAAGCTGACGTCGCACACCGTGCCCACATGGGCACCACCATCCGACAGGCCGGGAACTGCCGCTTCATGCAGCAACTGCTCGCGAACAGCGTCCAGATTGCCGTCCACATAGTTGATGATCGGCAGGTACAGCATAGCCCGGCCGTCTTCCTGCAACATAAAATCATATGCCAGTTCGGCAGGGGCCACATTCTTCCGTTTAGCCTGCGCTCCGATTGAAGAGGCGGGATCCGGCTCGTAGTTCGGAGGGTTGCCTAGCTCAAAGATGAACTCCCATCTTCTTCTTTGGCGCTTGTCGTTTGCAGCTTTCGTAAGTTCCGCGTGTTCCTCAAGGATCTTGGCCCGAATATCGGGTTTGCGAAGTGTGTTGACACGGTCGGTGAGTGACAAATCCGCAAACTTTTTGAACGTTGGACATTCATCGAACGGATTCATCGTTGCCTGATGGCCCATGATGATGCCGACGGCCCGTGTGGCGACCTGACCCCGCATTTCCAGGCCGCTGGAATTGGCTTTCGTCATGGCTTCAAGCAGTTCCCGCCATTGGTTTGGCCTGCCATAGGACTGTCCAATCGATATTGAGATCGGGCGGCCGGACTGCCGCGCCATCTCTGTTGCCATGTGAAACTCTTTTTCGAAGTCGGTGAAGTCACTGATCAATTGAAGCACGCCTGTGCCGGTCGACCCGACGCCCTTTGCAATCCCGACCATTTCATCGAATGCCGCATGAACACCGGGCGTCGGCTCGCCCAATGAGGAGCGGTGGTTTAGAGTACGTGACGAAGAGAAGCCAAGCGCGCCGGCCATGATGGCACGCTTTGCAATATCGCTCATGGCGGCGATATCATCATCCGTTGCAAGTTCACCGCTGACGCCCCGTTCACCCATAGCATAAAGACGCAACGCGCCATGAGGAAGCTGTGTGCCGATGTCGATATCATGGGGAAGGGAATCAAGAAGATCCAAATACTCCTCAAAGGACTCCCAAGTCCAAGGTAAGCCTTCATAAAGTGCCGTGCCCGGAATATCTTCTATGCCCTCCATGAACTGTACCAAGCGCATGCGGTCGTCCTGTCTGACCGGGGCGAACCCAACGCCGCAATTGCCCATGACTGCCGTCGTCACGCCGTGCCAACTTGACGGTGCGAGTTGCGCGTCCCAGGTGGCTTGCCCGTCGTAATGCGTGTGAATGTCCACAAAGCCTGGCTGAACAAGCCGGCCGTCCGCGTCGATCTCGCGCTGTCCTTTGCCGTCAACTTTGCCGACTTGTGAAATTTTTCCATCGCGGACGGCAACGTCTGCCGTTCGGCGCGGACTATTGGAGCCGTCGATAACGGTTCCGTTGCGGATCACTAAATCATGCTCGCTCATATTAATTCTCCCTGGATGATGGCGATGCGGCGCCGTCTTGATTTTTCACTGATGAAATTGGTACGGCCTGTGCGGCTGAGTTGGCCGAGGAAGCTTCAAGATGTTCAAGAAGCAGCGGTGTGAACTGGCCGGGTACCTGATCGGTGACGAAGTGCCCCACGTCGGGTATCTCGATGAACTTGTAAGGCGCCTGCACCCAATCGACCGTACCCTCGGCGGCTGTGCGGCCCACCGTGCCGTCGAGATTGCCCCACACATAGAGAGTGGGGACGACAACAGCGGGAATATCTGCGGCTCTGATTTTGGATTGACCCACGGCGCGGTACCAGTTGAGAGCAGCGTCAAGAGCTTCAAACGTGCCGACAGTTTCCAAGTATATGTCAATGTCTTTCGGATCGACGGCGGGGAGGCCGCGCCGATAGAGGGCGGCATTGTCCGCCAACATCTCTTCCGTCATTTCCGGTCGCAGATGTGATTTGTGATGTCTTGAGCGGTTCGGCTGGCCGTCATCTTCCGCCATAGCCTTTATGAAAGCTTTGGGGTGTGGACGTGAGATCACAGAAAGAGTTCGAACGCGTTCGGAATGCAGGGCCGCCGTTACCCATGCGATTTGACCGCCCCAATCATGCCCAACAATATGAAACTGATCGGCGCCCAACGCGTCCGCGATTTGCAGGACGTCCGAGACAAGAAATTCCACGCGGTAGGAATCGATTTCAGTGGGTCTGGCGCCGGCCGAATAGCCGCGCTGATTTGGGGCACATGCGCGATACCCGGCTTCCGCAAGGGCCTTCAGCTCGGCACGCCATGTGTAACTTGATTGCGGAAACCCGTGCAGCAAGATGACAAGCTCGCCATCACTCGGGCCGCACAATTCAGCCGTAAACGAATAGTCTTTTGTTTTTATCTCAATTGTCATGGCAACAGTCCGGGTCCACCTTTTGTTGTTGAGCGCCTATCACTGAGCAATGGCCGCTTTGATTTTGTTCGGGGTAAGTCTTGCGGTTATGGGCAGCCGCTTTATGCCGCTGACAAAGTTTGCCTGCACAAATTGGGGGGCGCCGCTGAGATCAAGCGCGTCGACGCGTTCCGCCATCAGTCTTAAGAATGTGGAGATTTCCTGGCGCGCGAGATACATACCCAGACACATATGCGGTCCGTGGCCAAAGGCGGCATGCCTGACCTTTGTGCTGCGGTCCGGATTGAAGCGCTGAGGATCCTCAAAGACCTCTTCGTCGCGGCTGCCGGAAGGATACCAAAGGATGACCGGGTCGCCAGCCTTTATCGTCTTGCCTCTGATCTCAAAGTTTGCCTTGGCCGTGCGAATGAAATGCCGCACCGGCGATGCGTATCTGATTGCTTCTTCCGCGACCTTTGTGCTCATCTCTTCGGGGTCTCTTTTGAGACGGTCAAAAAGCGATGGGTCTGATGCAAGCTGATGAACGGCTTCGATAAGAGAGTAGCTCGTGGTGTCGTGACCGGCTGTTGCAATGATGAGGTAATACCCAAAGGTTGCTGCATCATCGATCGGTTCGCCGTCGATCTTTGCGTTTGAAATGAGCGTCGCAATGTCATCGCGTGGGTTTTTTCGCCGATCCCACGTCATTTGTTGAAAATACAGACCAAATTCCATGTGCGTGCCGAGACCATTCTCGTCACCCCCGGATGCCGCATCTGGGCGGCGGCGCATATCGGGATCATCTGGCCCGAAGAGTTCCTGCGTAAGGCGCAGCATGGAGGCATAGTCTTCTTGCGGTACGCCTAGAACGGTCATAATCACGCGGAGCGGAAATTCCACGCCCACATCCTGGGCGAAGTCGCACTGTCCCTCCAAGGTGGACATTCGATCCAACGACTGAGTGGCAGATGCTTCGATCTGTTCCTGGAGCCTTGAGAGGTTCTTCGGCATGAACCATTGTTGTGTGAGCTGACGCATCTTGGGATGTTCGGGCGGGTCCATCGAGACCAGCGTGCGCAAACGCCTTTCGCCGCCGGACAAGGCTTCAGCGGCAGCTTCTGCCTCTCGGCTCTGGATTGTTGTGCGAGCCTCATTCAAGAAAACGTCAGTTCGTTTCTCTATTTCGAAAATGTCCGCATGCTTTGTAATATGCCAGAAGTCCGGATATTCCTCGCTTTCCACATAGAGGACCGGGGCGTCGCGCCGCATTTCCGCGAACGTCTCGTGGATATCGCTCGGATCAGCCCAAGCTGACGCTCTATAGAGTTTTGCGAAGTCTGTCATCGTAGCCGTTAGTCAATCTGCATTGGGCATACTTTAAAACGGCCCAGTCCAACCCGCAATCAAAAACTAAAACTGAATTCAATTTCTTGACAGGGAATAGATGGCTCTGCCACCATTGAGAAAGGCGAGTAATGCCGAACCGGAACAAAGGAAGTGAGAAATGAAAATCCGCAAGATGGGCCGAACGGGCTTGAAGGTGTCAAAATACTGTCTGGGTACGATGACGTTCGGTCCCGAAGGGTGGGGCTGTGATGAGGCCACGGCGAAGAAGATTTTCGACAAATTTGCGGATGTGGGCGGGAACTTTGTTGATACGGCCAATATCTACGGACTCGGACTGTCCGAAGAAATCACGGGCCGCATCATCAAGGACAAACGCCAGCAGGTTGTTTTGGCCACCAAATGTGTCGCCCCAATGGGGAAAGGTCCCAATGATATGGGAGCCTCCCGTAAGCATATTCTCGATTCGATTGATGCCAGTCTTAAGCGGCTCGGGACGGACTATGTAGACCTTTACCAAGTTCACGGGTTCGACACGACAACACCAATCGATGAAACCATGCGGGCGTTGGATGATTGCGTGCGTGCGGGCAAAGTGCGGTATCTTGGCTGCTCGAACTATGCTGCATGGCAAATCGCAAAATCCAATGCCATCGCGAAGGAGATGGGAGGGGCGCGTTTCGACTGCTCACAGCCGCAATACTCACTCATCTGCCGTGGTATCGAATATGAGCACCTTCCTTACTGTCGCGAAGAAGGGATTGGCGTTATTCCCTGGAGCCCTCTGGGTGGCGGCATTCTCACCGGCAAAGTAAGGCGGGGTAAGCAGGCACCAGACGGCACGCGGGCCGCACTCGGCCCAAGTGTGCAAGCTTTGCTGACGGACAAGAACTACGAAATCGCCGAAGCGGTTGCCGGTGTCGCTGAACGACTAGGCAAAACATCCAGTCAAATTGCGTTGGCCTGGACGGCCGAACGCCGGGGCGTTACATCTCCGATCTTCGGGGCACGGACGATGGCGCAGATCGACGACAATCTTGGGGCGGCCGATGTCGAACTGGATGAAGAATCGGTTGGGCTCCTAAATGAGGTGTCGGCGTTACCGTCTATTTATCCCTACAATCAAGGAGCCCGGCGCCGGGAAATCAGAAACATCATGAATCTGGAAGATTAGTAACGGCAGAGACCGGGCTGATCTGGAATGAGTAAGCGTCAAATTGATTGGGGGGCATTCGTGTCATCGAAGTATTTGGTGGATCCTGAATTACTGCCGCATGTGGAAAGCATGCCTCAGGTGGTGCTCACACCTGAGTTGTTACCTAAAGTTCGGGAGATGAGTGCGGCAGTGGCGAAAAACCAGCCGCCTCTTCCTGACGATATTCTGCGTGAAGAACAGTTTGTACGAGGACACGAGGGTGATCCGGAAGTGCGCATAGTGATTTACCGGCCTATGGAGAAAAAATCCGGGCGGCCAGGTATTTTTCATACCCATGGGGGCGGCTTCATTCTTGGCGCGCCGGAACGTGGCGAAGCCGGTTTCGTTTCTCTGGTGAGAGAACTGGATTGCGTGCTTGTGTCAGTCGCTTACCGCTTGTCGCCCGAGACAAAGTTTCCTGGCCCTATGGATGATTGTTATGCCGGGCTTTCTTGGATGTACCAAAATGCTGATTATCTTGGGGTTGACGCGGAGAAAATAGCGATTGCCGGTGAAAGCGCGGGTGGCGGTCTTGCTGCCGGGCTATGTTTGCTTGCGCGCGACCGCGCAGAGTACCCGGTGCTTTTTCAGTACCTTGCGGTGCCGATGTTGGATGACCGCACCGCCATTCGAGAAGAAGACGACCCGCATCCGTTTACCGGTGAATTCGGATGGAACCGGCAACACAATAGGTTCGGTTGGGAATGCTACTTGGACGGTGCTCCAGGCGACCCCGGTATTTCGAAATATGCCGCTCCAGCGCGCGAAAGAGATCTTTCCGGATTGCCGCCGACCTATGTGCTTACGGGGGCCATGGATCTGTTTCTGCCGGAAGATACGGATTACGCCATGCGGCTTATCCGATGCGGCGTATCGACGGAATTTCGCGTGATGCCGGGGGCACCGCACGGTGCATTGGGTCTTGAAGGGGCGCAGGTTGCTAAAGAATGCGGCCGCGATCGTTTGCGCGTTCTAAGACGCGCCTTTTACGGCTAGCAAGAAAACCGTCTCCAGATTGTATTCGCGCTTGTTTGATGGTGTGGGGTAGGGGGCGGTGAGATCAAATATCCAAGTATTTGGCGGCCATCAGCTTCATCTCGGCGATGAATGCCTCATCGCTTTGGTTCGGCAGTGACCGGTGGCCACCGGGCCGTTGACCGAATGCCCGGCGAATCATCATAAGGCGGAACATTTCCAACACCATGGTGGTTGCAACATGGGGGTCCGGGTGATTGATTTCGTCGAACCTTGGGCGAAGCAGCGCCATAACAGTCTTATACGCTTTCTTCCGCGTTGCTTCGAACTGGGCATCGATATTGGAGTCCTGCATACCGAAAAAGGTCACGGCTCTCAAAACGCCTGGAAACCGACGATGCAATTTCAGCCAAAACCTCAGATAGCCTTCAAGAACATCTAACAAAGGTACGTCTTCCCATAAGCTTGGCTCGAGACCCTTTTCCGCAGTTTGGGTTACTTCTTTCGTAAAGCGGTCAATGACGGCATAGATGATCGTCTGCCGGTCTTGGAAGTAATGATATAACAGGCCGGAAGACACACCGGCTCTCTTGGCGATCCCGCCAATCGTAATTGCGTCCGGTCCTTCTTCGTTGAGAATGTCTTGTGCAGCGTCGAGCAATTTCGATCGTGTTCTGGCGCTGCGGTCTTGTTGCGGTTCGCGCACCCAGCACAAATCCCAAAGATCCTTTTTGGAAGCATGCGCCAATGATTGCGTGCTTGGCTTTCTTTGAGTGGTTGCTCGGCCCATTAATTTGTGTCCATCTGTTATAACTTTTCTCAATTACGCAGGAATATACACACTTCGGAAAAAAAGTCGCGCGGTTGTTCTGGCGTCAGAATATTGGAATTCCAAACGCCATCTTTACAGCCTCTTCAAAGTCTCTTGCCGTTCTTCGGCTTACTTCCGCAGTGGGGGCAAGATTCATATGGCCATGATTTGTGCCTGCGTAAACAATAAGATCCGTCCGCACATTATTTGCCGTGAGGCGGTTCGCATACTCAACCGCTTCATCCCTTAGAAGGTCCATTTCTTCCACAAAAACGCTTGCCGGCGGTAGATCGGAAAGATCTTGAGCGCGCGCCGGAGACGCATAAGGCGAAACATCGTCCTTACCGTTTTGACCAAGATATAATTCCCAGCCCATCAAAGCCTTCTTTCGGCTCCAGACACGCGGATCTTCGATGAGTTGCGCCGACCTCGTTTCAAGGCGGTCATCTAACACTGGAACCACCAAGAACTGATGACAAATCTCAGGCCCCTCAAGGTCCCGCGCCATGAGAGCCAGGGCGGCTGCAAGGCAGCCACCGGCACTGCCACCGCCGATGGCAATTCTGTCTTGCTTTCCTCCAAGTTCCGACGGGCCGTCACCGGCCCAAAGCAAAGCCGCATAGCAATCGTTTTGTCCTGCGGGGAAAGGGTGCTCAGGCGCTAGGCGATAGTCGACCGAAACCATGTTGCAGCCCACTTTCCTGACCAGCCGCACGCACATGGCGTCATTCTCTTCGACGCTGCCGAACAAAAACCCGCCGCCATGTACCCACAGCAACGTGTTCTGGCTGGCGGCGTTTTCGGGCGTATACACGCGAACGGGTACTTCATGTCCATCGTCATCGAAACCTGGGATCATCGCATTTGCGATGGTGACGCCCTCCGGCCGCTCGATCGCGGCTGGCTTCATCGCCTTTCGTATACGATCGAAGTCCGGGTTTTTTGTCCAGTCAACGGGGGGGCGTTCTTTTAGCGCCTGGGCGAGTTCTGGATCGAGATAGGGGGCAAGGTCGGTAATTGGGTCCACTCTATGGTTCCTTCCCAGGTCTTTAACACGGCCTTATGAAAGCCGACTGAAGTTTGCAACATGCGTTGTTGATGACAACAAGCACTGAAAAAGTACACTGCTGTTATACGATAAATTCGAATATGAATTCAAATTTATTCACTAAAATTGAAAACGAATTCAATTTTATATTGATTGCTACAGGTTGAGTTGTTAGCGTGTCAATTATCGGCGAGATGGGTGTGTCGCTTGGGGGGTCGTTCTCGTCATCTAAGCACAAACAGCCACCGGCACCGCCAGAGAGGCCTCCGCGTATTTGGCCGGAGGGGCGGAATGCCGTTCGAATTTGAAGTACGTCACACCCAAAATTGGACCCACCGGAGAGGTCATCCGGGTGCAAATGAATTTGTGCGGACGGGTAATCTCTTCTTGGAATGAAAATAATGCCGGCACCCTGCCACTATGATCGGGAAAAAATGGGGCCGGGAAACTAGGGAGATGAGTATGCTTACCAGGGGACCTGAGTACCTCCGGCGGTGGGGCTTTGCCGCATTGGCACTGTCGACGTCTTTGACAGGTGCAACTTCGGCGTTCGCTCAGTTGGACGAAATTATCGTGACGGCTCAGAAGCGTGAACAATCGCTTCAAGAGGTGCCGATATCCGTACAAGCTTACAATGGCGAGTTCTTGACGAATGCAGGGGTCGACGACCTTATTGAACTTCAGTTTTTCTCACCAGGCCTTGTGGCTGTGGCGTCCGCAAACAATGTTGCGACTTCGATCGGCCTTCGCGGATTGGGAACGACAGGTGGCAGCGTTGCGCTCGAATCCGCGGTCGGCATCTATATCGATGGCGTTTACCGGTCCCGTCAAACGTCAGCCATTGGCGATTTGGTTGACATAGAGCGTGTTGAGATTCTGAAAGGTCCGCAAGGGACGCTCTTTGGTCGAAATACAATCGCGGGGGCCTTGCAGTACATTACGGTTGCACCGCAAGACGAATTCGGTGGCTGGGCAGAGTTTCAGGCCGGCAACCTTGATTTCTACAATGTCAAAGGCGCGGTCAATATACCGATCGTGGAAGGCAAACTTGCGACTCGTTTTTCAGGAAGCTGGGCGCGGCGCGACGGTTACGTCGAAAACATAACGACCGGCTCGGAAACCAACGAGCGTGACCGGTATCAGATGCGTGGGCAGGCATTATTTACGCCCACCGAAGACATTTCGTTGCGCATCATTGGCGACTATTCGAAACTGGACGAATCGTGCTGCTCATACGGAAACTTTGCTGATGGTGTTCAAGACGCGTTATTTGTTCCTGCGGGGCTTGTTGTTCCAGCGTCGCAGTTCAATGACGATATCTACGCGTCTAATGTTGACTCCACATCTGATGTTGAAGAGTGGGGGATATCCGGTGAACTGAACTGGAATATCAAAGACCTCTTTACACTGACATCAATCACAGCATACCGAAGCTTCGAATCCAGCAATCTCGTGGATGCGGATATCACAGGGTCGGATATTGCTTTGGCCAGTGACACGGCTGAGCAAAAGTCGTTCAGTCAGGAAATTAGGTTTTCCGGCAACATTGCTGATCGTGTGGAATGGGTTGCTGGAGGCTTCTACTTTGATCAGTCATTGGACAATGTCAGATCTGTCACCAGCGGGGCTTTGGGTAACGCCTTCAATCTGCCATTGGCGCCAACGGCGACACTCTCGGACATCGTGTTCTTGGGGGCGTTTGCGCCACTTATTCCGGCAGGCTCGGATTGCGCGACAAGCTTGATACCTGTTTTTGTGCCGTCTTGTTCACTACCGGCCTTTCCGGAAGGAGAGGGGACACTTGATGTCTCCAATCAGGACCACGAAAGCTGGGCCATTTTTGCGCAAGGCGACTTCAGTGTAATGGAAGATCTCATCGTCACGCTGGGCCTACGCTACAACAACGAGAAAAAGACGCTTGATACTGATTTCGGTGAGACCGGCTTTTTCCCTGCGTTTCTGTTGAACCCGGTCCTGACCCCGGCCAATGCCGACCAGCAAGGGATTCGTTTTGAAGACGACAACCTTTCCGGCACGGCGAAGCTGTCCTATTTCTGGACCGATGACATCATGACGTATTTCTCCTACAGCCGAGGTTACAAGGCCGGCGGGACGAATACGGGACGTCTTGCTCTCACGGCAACCAGTGCGACGGCAGCGGCAGTCGAATATCTTCTGACCGGTGATGTCACGTCGGCGACGGCGGAAACCTTGCTGCCCGCCACGTTCGGGCCTGAGATTGCGAAGTCTTTTGAGTTAGGCGTCAAGAGCGACATCTTCGATAGCCGCCTTCGTGTCAACTTGGCTCTTTTCCGGACCGTCTTCGATGACCTTCAGCAAACCGGACTGACGCCGACGGGCTTTGCGCTCACCAATGCCGGCCGGGTAACGTCACAAGGGTTTGAGTTGGATGCTCAGGCTGTGCCGTTTGATTGGCTCAGCCTTTCCGGCAGCGTTGCTTTTGTCGATGCACGATATGACGAATTCGACATTGGCCCGTGTATCGTTTCGGTCAATCTGGCTTTGTCGCCGGACATCGGCCAGCCCGGATTTCCGAACATCTGCGATGTGGCCGGTAACCGCGTTCAAGGAACGCCGCAATGGTCGGCAGCGGGATCGGCGCGTGTCATGCACCAGATCTTCAATGATGTGCTCGGCTATGGCCAGGTCGATATTCGCTGGACAGGGGATACGTTGTACGGACCGGAAAACGACCCGAACAAAACGGTCGGTGACTTCTCCCTGGTCAATATGCGGGTTGGTGCAGCCACTGCTGACGGACTTGTCGACATTTCCTTCTGGGGCAAGAATGTCTTTGATGTGGACTATGCAAGTGTTCCGCTTGGGAATGTTATTCGTCCCCAGTCGGTGATTGCGGGCCATACCGAACCGCGTACCTACGGCGTCACAGTACGTTCGCGGTTTTAGGAACGCATAACCGAAAAAAGTGGAGGCCGGGGCAAAAAGGTCCCGGCCTTCGGTTTGACTAGAACTCAAGAATTTCGTGCATCCTGGGAATCTATCTATCCATTGGCACACTGAGTAAGTGATACATGAAACAAGCCGACACAGACGGATCTCATGCGACTGCAATGGATGGGTTGACCAAGTTTACCTATGGCTTTGGGGCAATCGCCTATACGGTCAAGGACTACGGTTTCGGCTTCATTTTGATATTCTATGGTGCCGTTCTCGGGGTTCCGCCCGCCCTTACCAGCCTTGCGATTTTCATCGCCCTAATGGTCGATGCTGTCTCAGATCCGATAATAGGAATGTGGTCTGATTCCCTGCGGTCGCGTTGGGGGCGCCGCCATCCGTTCATGTACGCTTCGGCTTTACCCGTCTCGATCGGCGTTTACCTGTTATTCAATCCGCCAGCGGATCTTCGAGGTGCAGATCTATTTCCATATCTTCTGTCTCTCGCTATTCTCATCAGGGTTTCGATTACCCTTTATGAAATTCCCTCGCTTTCTCTCGTTGCAGAACTGACCGACAGTTACGATCAGCGAACATCCTTGGTGGGCTATCGCACGCTTCTCGGTGCTGTCGGAGCCTTCGCGGTCTCCATATTTACCCTTACTCAATTGCTCGTCGCCACCGAAGGCGAACCGAATGGCTACTTCAACATAGATGGCTACTCAACGTATGGCGCTCTCGCAGGGGGCGTAATCTTTCTGGCGATCATGGTCTCGGCGATTGGAACTCATAGGCACATTCCCGATTTGAGAAAGCCGCCTCCGAAGCAAATGTTCAATCTCAACCGTACTATGTCTGAGTTGGCGGAAACTTTCTCAAATCCATCATTCATCGCGATCTTTCTTGCGTCGCTCATGTTCGGAATGGCGTCGGGGATCGCGGCAAATCTGAACCATCACATCAATAACTTTTTCTGGGGACTAACGCCTCAACAGGTTGGGATAATTTCCATAGCCGCGTTCTTCTCCGCAGCGATTGCCTTTCGAATTGCGCCGATCGTTACACGTACGATGGGAAAGAAAAGAGGGGGGATTATTGTCGGCGCGATTGCCTTTTTTGCATCACCCATGGCCATGGCTTTGAGTCTCATCGGCTGGTTTCCCGCACCAGGTACAGACGCGTTGTTCTACACGCTGGTCGTGTTCGTCCTTGTAGATTTTTCGCTTATTTTCACGGCACAGATACTCATTACATCGATGATCGCTGACATTGTGGAGGACAGCGAACTCAAAACCGGGCGGCGGTCGGAAGGACTGTTCTTTTCGGCGCAGACATTCGCCAAAAAATCAGTGTCCGGACTCGGCGCTCTTTTTGCTGGGCTCATGCTGTCGACGGTTGGTTTTCCATCAGGAACGCGGCCAGACTATGTCGATCCGGAAACGATCCGTCATTTGGCGATACTCTATGTCCCGACCATGTTGGCCGTCTACGGTATCGGGATTTTCTTGCTTACGCTCTACAAGATTGACCGCAAGCAACACGAAGAAAACCTATCGCGCCTTAAGACCGTGCAACCGGCCGTGCCCATACCGGCATTTGCTGCTGACGGAAAACCAGTATCGGCAGCGCCGGTGCCGCCGGCGGAGAAGACGCAAAGTGATGCACCACAACCGTCCGGCGTGGACGGCGCCAAAAAAGACTCCAAAACCGAATGATCGTGAAGAGGGAACCGAAGTGAGAGACTACACAAAATTTTACATAGATGGCGATTGGGTCGATCCAGTCGGAAAAGACCATCTCGATGTCATTAATCCGGCGACAGAGGAAACTTGCGGTGTCATCAGCCTGGGAACAGAAGCTGATGTGAACCTTGCCGCGGCAGCCGCGCATCGGGCTTTCGCCAGTTTCTCGACCACAAGCCGCCAGGAACGTATTGAGTTACTGGAGGCTGTTGCCGCGAAATATCAAGAACGCTTCGACGACATGGCAAATGCCATAACTGAAGAGATGGGGGCGCCCGCTTGGCTTGCAAAGGCCGCCCAGGCGCGTGTGGGAAGAGATCATTTGATCAATGCAGCGAAAATTTTGCGGGACTTCAAACTCGATGACCCGCAGGGACCGACGTTGCTGGCCAAAGAACCTATCGGTGTTTGTGCGTTCATCACGCCGTGGAACTGGCCGTCAAACCAGATCGGCTGCAAAATAGCACCGGCGATTGCTACCGGCTGCACTGTTATCCTGAAGCCTTCCGAGATAGCCCCCTTCTCAGGGTACATTTGGGCGGAAATTATGGATGCCGCAGGCGTACAGGCAGGTGTGTTCAATCTGGTCAATGGAGAAGGACCCGTTGTGGGAGCGGCATTGTCCTGGCATCCGAAAGTGGACATGGTTTCATTTACCGGGTCAACCAGGGCCGGTATTGAAGTTGCTAGAAATGCTGCCTCGACCGTTAAGCGCGTGCACCAAGAGCTTGGCGGGAAATCTCCGAACATTATTCTCGATGATGCGGATCTGTCCGAAGCCATACCGAGGGGCATTATGCAGGTGATGGTGAATTCCGGTCAGAGCTGTAACGCGCCAACGCGTATGCTCGTACCCAGATCGAAACTATCGGAAGTGGTTGCCTTAGCAAAAGAAACTGCGGAGGCGGTTACCGTGGGGGATCCAAACAGCGATGCTCGCGTGGGGCCGCTCGTATCCGAAGTTCAATGGAACAAGGTGCAAGGGCTGATACAGAAGGGGATTGATGAAGGGGCCAAGCTGGTGACAGGCGGTCTTGGAAAACCTGAGGAATGCGAAACAGGGTACTTCGTGAAGCCGACCATCTTTGCGGATGTGACCAATGATATGGCCATTGCACGAGAAGAAATCTTTGGTCCTGTTGTGTCGATTATTTCGTATGAGACGGAAGAGGAAGCCATCGAAATTGGTAACGATACGGACTATGGCCTGGCAGCCTATGTTCAATCGACGAACTTGGAGCGAGCGCGGGCGGTTGCGCGGAAGCTGCGTGCGGGGCAAGTCAACATCAATGGCACGCCAAACGATCCGATGGCTCCATTTGGCGGATACAAGCAGTCCGGTAATGGCCGCGAATGGGGGCCCCTGGCGTTCGAAGAGTTCCTCGAAGTGAAAGCGATTTTAGGGTTTGAGGCTGCATAAGCGTAATGTGAAGCGCAATCACGCTGCCGCCAGTGAGATAACTTTAGGAAAGAGTATCTGAATGGATCGTAGTGTATCGCCCGGTCGATAAACCCGCGCGATACACCACTCTGCTTACGGCATGGAAAATGGAGAAGACTGCAAGACAGGTTAGTCTCGAATGTGAACAAGCTGCTTTCCAAAGTTCTTGCCAGCCAACATACCTTTAAACGCTTCCGGTGCGCTCTCTAAACCTTCCGATACAGACTCTCGATATTTGAGATCTCCTGACCGCACCAAATCGGCCAGTGTGTTGGTAATTTCTTGATGCTGATCTTGCCATTCAGCCACCAGAAAGAACCTGTGCTCCGGCGGCGATTTCATGGCCCCAAAGATGTGCATCGGTGTCTCTACTGTCTCAGGCGAAGTAGTGTTGTAAACCGATACGAACCCACAAATCGGAACCCTGCTGCCTTTGTTCAAGAGAGGAACAATAGCCTTTGAGACATCGCCTCCCACATTTTCAAAGTAGATATCTATGCCATTGGGGCAAGCTGCCTTTAGCTGCTGCGATAGGTCTCCCGATTTATAGTCGAGACACGCGTCGAAACCTAAATCGTTGACAACGAATTCACACTTTTTCGAACCGCCAGCGATTCCGACGACCTTACAATTTTGGCTTTTGGCCAATTGTCCGACCACGCTGCCCACAGCTCCTGAAGCAGCAGACACGACAAGGGTCTCTCCGGCGACCGGTTTTCCAAGAAATGTCAGGCCGCAATAGGCTGTTCGTCCTGGCATACCTGCGACGCCCAAATATGCTTGAACGGGAATTCCCTTGGGATCGACTTTGTAGAGGCCGTCTTCAGAATCGGAGGCAGCATAATATTCCTGCCAGCCCGAGTGACATGTGACGATGTCTCCAACTTGGAATTTGCCAGATTTGGAGTCGATGACGCGTCCAACGACTTCGCCCGGCATGGTTCCGCCAATGGCGACGGGGTCTTGATAACTCTCCATGTCGTTCATTTGGGGGCGCATATAGGGGTCTAGGGAAAGCCACAGGGACTCAACAAGTATCTCGCCGTCTTTTGCATTTGGTGCCTCAGATGTCTTTAAGGTTAAATCACCTGTTCGAACCTCGCCATTCGGCCGACGGCTCAAGACAATTGCTCTGTTCTGCCTAACGCCGTTTTTGCCGAATAGTCTGTTTAGCGCCCTTCGTAACATTCAGATCCCCTTCGTATATGAGCCAAAAATCCGAGTTCATTTCGGCGAGCTGTGCGGCAGATGCAACATTAGCCAAGTTCGCGTTCCCGACAGCTATTGCAAAGACTTGTCGCCTGGATTATTAATCGGACTGCAGTCCACTTACAAAAAGCTCGAACGAGTGTCAATAAACTGAATCTAGAATCGATATTGGGAACGCCGAAGTGAATGTCGATCCATTAGCCGCATTGGTGTTGTCCCGAACATCGATTGAAGCAGGTTTCAGTAAGCCGGTCTCAGTTTGATTGAGCCATCAAGCGCCGGAGATTCCAATGACTGACGCCAAACAGCCCCGCAAGCTGGGTCCAATGAAACCATCCAAGAAGGTACAGAAATGACTGCTCAACAAATAAAGGAAACTCGGTTTCGTTTTTCGGGAGTTGACCAAGTCCTACTAGAGGCTAGGGCCAGCGAGGTGCTGCCCCGGGAATTACGATTGTTGGGATACGAACGTGTGTTGATTGTCTGTTCAAAGACTCTCAATACCAAAACAAATATCATCCGAGACATAGAAAAGAGCTTAGGAGATACCGTTGTTGGAACCACGGATGAAGTTGGCGAACATGCTCCGTGGGGAAATATCTTCGCTGCGGCCAAACTTGCCAAGAAATTGAAGGCCGATGTTATTCTGGGTGTTGGCGGCGGTTCTGTTATCGACTTCTGCAAGATGGTCCAACTGTGTATCTCGGAGAATTGTTTCGAGAAGGACAAAATTTTTCAATACAAAATTCGCTGGACTGAGGATGGACCCGTCTCCGGCTCTAAAGCTGCTCCGGCAATCCGGCAAATCATCATACCCACGACCCTTGCCACAGCAGAATGGACCTCGGGAGGCACGCCGGTCGACGAAGAGACGAGGCTAAAGACGCTTTTTTATGTTCCGCAAAGCGGGCCTGAACTTATTCTTTATGACGAGGAAATTCTCAGTCATACGCCAGCACACCTTCTCTTATCCACCGCAGTACGTGGCTTGGACCATGCTATCAATACTCGATGTGCTGTGATTCAGCACCCTATGGCCAATACGCTAACGGAAGAGGCCATAAAACTATTCATTGAGAATATGCCATTGTTAAAACAAGGCTCTCGCGATTTGAAGGTTTTGAGAAACTGCCAATTGGCGGCCTGGTACACGGGCATTTGTCAGCAAAGTGTGATGCACGGCTTTAGTCATTTCATGGTTCATGTTCTTGGACCGTATGCGAAAGTATCTCACAGCGATGCCGCATGTGTACTGATGCTCGCACAGGCTAAGTGGCTTGAGGGGTATGCAGAAGAACCGCACAACGCAATCAAAGCCAAACTTGGAAGACCAATTGAGACGCTTCATTCCATACTTCTAGATTTGCTGAAACAGTTGGGTATGCCCACGACCTTGGCTGATCTTGGAGTGGAACCTGATTTGGTCGAAGAGATGATCCAGCCTGCGTTGGATTATGAGCTTGTAACCACGAACAATTTAAGGCCTATAAAAACTGCTGACGACATCAGGGCTGTTATGAACCTTGCGTGGGAGAATTAGTTCAGCAGCCGGGCAAAAATCCGTTCTTGTGATACGGACACAGAGCTATTCGATTGATTGCCGTTGCCGATGGAATCGAGCGTCTAACTTTTCAGTGTCTCTAGGGTGATGCATTTAGCATCGCTCTGGTCAACCATTCTATTCGTTGGATTTCTAGTTTGGTTTGTCGCTCGGAAGGCTTGGGAGTCACCAAAGTCAGCGCCGGGATGAGACATTGTGCAAACCATTCGCCGCGACCATTGGAAAGGATGGAGTCATAAGATGCCGCAAGCGTATATTTGAGCCAAGCAGAGGCGCCTGAGTCAACCCACCAGTCGGCCGGCATATCCTCACGCATAATGGTGGCGGAAATCAGGTCGGCATGTTCCATGTTGAAATTCGCCATGGTTTTGACGAACCAGAGAAGCAGCGATTCCGCTTGAATCCCTTTTTTGTTTTTTCGATGAAGTTGCGTCTGTACGTCTGATAGTTCGTCGATAATGAGCGCTTTCGCCAAGGCGGCTTTATTCTCGAAACGCCGGTACAAAGTGCCTTTACCAACACCGCTTCGGGCAGCCAGTTCAGACATTCGAAGATCGAGGATCGACATTTCTTCCAGCATAATCTTCGTTTGATCCAAAATCAGTTGACGGTTGCGGGCGGCATCTGATCTCTCATCGGGAAAGTACTCAGTCGGCAAATGGTCGGGAAGATTACTGAAAGTCGGCATGGGCAGATGTGTCGAAGTTTGTTTTATGCACTACGATCTGGGATATTTTGATGATCAGACCGGAAGGCTCGAACCCTTGGCTAACCCATTCGGTCCGGATGTGTTACCCATGTCTCAGGTATAAACCGTTACCTATGTCCTTTGTATGGACCCTTGATGTATTGGCGACCCCGGGAGGATTCGAACCTCCGACCCTCAGATTAGGAATCTGATGCTCTATCCTGCTGAGCTACGGGGCCTCTTGATTGACACGTCTCTATAGCAGGATTGACGGTGAACGCACAGCATCAGAGTGGATGAAGAAAAAGGGCTATTGGCGCCCAAAAACCGATTTGAACCGCTGCCATAGAGATCGGCGGGGCAACAGATCCAGATAAGGATGGATCTCGTCTTCGGTCGGTTCGCCCACATCTTCAGGACTTGCACTCCATTCATGCTGAAAGGGTGCTTTTTTGGCTGGCCGCAGCCGCCAGGCTTTCAAATAGTAATGCAGAAACTGTCGGAGTAACTGGATCGCAGCCAAATAGTCCACACTTTGCTTGTGTCGGCGGTCGCGATAGACCTCAAACAAATGGATGCCCCCGCCAACAAGCAGGCCACTTTGTACCCGAGAATCTTGCATCAGGAATGCCAAGAAAAACGACAGCTCTTCGAGAAAAGCTAGACCGCTCTGAAAGGCGTTGTCATCGCCCAAAAGCCAGGAGAGAGCGGAAATGGCTACGCTCGATAAGAAAACAAGAAAACCAATCCCCAACGGTAACACGATATAGCTGTAAAGAGCTCGCCTAAGGCCCCATTTGCGAGCGTCCCGGACCATCCTGAGGACAAGCCAGCCAATGAACGCGCCTGCGGCAATGAAAAGACCATGACCAAGCAAAAAGCCTGAAAGAGGGTCGGGAAGAACGAAAATCAACAGCAAGCCAAGACCGGCAAGCCAATAAACAAATTGGCCACTGAGCACAAAATTTGCGAGCCACTGACGCATGTTTCGCCGTTCAAATTAGGTTTTGCGAATACCCCTTCGATCGGCCCAATGCCCCCAGCATCAAGCCAACTTTAATATCCTACTCCCATTCCAGGCGGGATTGTCAAAGGTTAGATGACATTTTAAGGCGGCGGCGAATGGCGCCAAGGCGAAGGCCAAAAAAGACCATGCCGAAAAAACCACCAGCCAGTGCGAGAGGGGCGCTCGCAGACACGTAAAATGGATTGAACGCATCAAGAATAATGTGAAAGTAGGGTTTGGCGCCGGTCGCGATACGATACAAATACGGAAGAAAGAAGCCTGAAAGCGTTCCTCCAACGATATAGGCGCGTGCCGCGAGGCCAACGCTGACGCCTTCCATCCTCAACCCGATCCCGAGCACGAGCATGGCCAATGCCAATGTGAAGTTTCTAAGAACCCAGTCGAGCAAAAAAAGCTGTTTGTGGTCGGGGTCGATGGCCAACCGCCAAACGGACAAGCCTTCCCGGCTCAGGAAATAGATTCTCTGGTCGACTGTCGTGTCAACCAGTAGGTCACGGACGGGAGTGCCTGGCTCGGTCAGAACAAAGACTGCGCCCAAGGAAGACATGGCGATGAGCGTTGCGCTCGCAGCGATAGCCAGCGAGCGTACCCAGCTCGTTACCTCTCCAATAGTTCGATACATGCCCCCGCAAACCCTATTTTACGACCCGCTCGTCTCCGCGTCCCATCTTTGCTCTGTATGCAGATGGAGTTGGACTTGGCCCCTTCCCAGTTTAACCATTCTATGGTGACGCATTCAAATCCAATAGCGTTTCCAGGTGAAGTGCCAAGATCCGACATTGGCGGTTCACCGCCCAAGGCTTTTGGCGGAAACGCTTTAAAACACAGACTTGGGGCACTTTTGCGCTTCTATGAAAACCAAAAGTGCCCGAGAGGCCAGTCACGATAATATATGCCTTATTCAAGAGCCGTGTAGCTTTCCGGCGTAAATCTCGGTGTGCAGACGCAATAGATGACAAAATCCTCGTCCCCGATATTTGTGCATCTTTGTGAGATGTGAGCAGGTATCCGCACGCAATCCCCTGGCCCGATTTCGAAAGGAGGCTTGTTGCCAACCTCCATCAGGGCGCTGCCGGATTTGACCACATAGCGTTCATCGACAGAAAGGCTGTGCAGTTGGGTGGTAACGCCCGGTTGAACACGTCCGACTGCAACTGATACCTCCGGTTCTTCCGGATGATTGAGGAGCTCGGTCATAAAGACCCGCTCATCTGTCCAGAATTCTTCTTCCACTGGCGGGCGAAATTTTTCCATCGACGGATAATCCATATGGGTTGCTGGGCTGGCGGAGGGTAGGGCGCAGCGTTAGGAAGTGTCAATCAGGGCTTGTTTTAGACAAACAATTGTGGGACCAGGGCTCAGATATATTCAGTTGTGGAGGCAGAAATGGAAAAGCGCTGGAACGTTTATTTGTCCGGAGAAATTCATACGGATTGGCGCGAAGAGATTGCCAATGGTGCAAATGCGCGCGATCTTCCCGTGGATTTCTCAAGCCCGGTAACGGACCACGCGTCAAGCGATGATTGTGGCGCGCACATTCTTGGCGAGGAAGAGAGCTCCTTCTGGCGCGATCATAAGGGGGCAAAGGTCAATGCCATCCGTACACGGACACTTATCGAGCGCGCCGATATTGTCGTGGTGCGATTTGGGGATAAGTACAAGCAGTGGAATGCTGCCTTTGATGCGGGATATGCATCGGCTTTGGGCAAGTCCCTGATCGTGCAACATGCGCCCGATCTGACACACCCGTTAAAGGAAGTAGATGGTGCCGCATTGGCGGTTGCTGAGTCGCCGGCGCAAGTGGTTGATCTGCTCGATTATGTCATCAAAGGTCGTCTCGACCGCTAAGGCCCAGAAATCGGCGGAAGAGCCTTTCTCCATAAAACTCCAGCTTATCTGCCGAATGCGCACACCGTGCGCGTGCGGCGCACACTGTGCGGCACGTATAGAGTGCATAGTGTTGACATGCCTGTCGTTTAAAGAGAATCTACCTCTAGTATGACAGTTATGTGACAAAATGCGTGAAGGCCCATTCCCTTAAGGACCGCGTAACACGCGCAGCTGGAGGAAAAGCTGATGAGCCGATTTATGTTTGTATTCCGTTATGCCTTTGCAAAGGGCAAACAGAAATCTTGGGTACGCCGGGTCATTGAATCCCGTCGTAGCCGGAAGCAAACACAGGCTGAGTAAATAGGGATTCTTCCCTATTTCTCTGACTGATTGACACAGTGGCGGTAGCCGGAGGTATTACTCCGCTGCCGCCATTGTCTTTTGGGAAAATAGATCGTTGAGCTGGTCGTCATCGGTCGCGATGATATCCTTGACCCAGCCATGGAACTTTTGACCGCCGCCTTCATTCCGGCCAAACAACACATGATCTTTTGCACCGGTACGCAGAGCCTTCTGCTGTTTTAAGCCCGTTGCGTAATCTTCTTCCTGAACCACATATTTGAGGAACTCAAACTGTTCCTTGGCCATGGCCTTTTGCTCTTCCGTCGGTGCGTCTTCCAGCACATAGTTCTGAACCGTGAAGGACTCTTCCGGCGTCTTGCCGGGGAACAATTGAGAAATCATCACACCGCGTCCGCCATTGTCGAAAGATGCGATGGAGACGTGTGGGAAGATCGTCCAAACGCCGGTCATCATAAGCTCTGTAGGCCAATCTTTTTCCGGCTTGTCCTCTAGGGCAATCATGGATTTATCAGGAGATGTCACGCGTTGGTGCGGCCCCCAATCGTAATACAAAGTTTGATTTGGGAAGTCCGGACCAAACGTGTTTTTGTGCAACACCGGCAGGTGATACAGGTCCAGATAGCCATCATAGGCAATCTTCCAATTCGGTCCGGGCAGCGTCCGGTCATCGAAATGATGCCAATTCTCAAAGCCAAAATGGCCTAGCAAACCGTCATAACCAGACAAAAACGTATCGATGTCCAAGGTGGATTTCGGATTCAGAATGACCCAAATCAATCCGGCCCGTTCAGCGACTGGTAAAGGTGTGAGGCCGTAGCAGGACTTATCGATCTCACCGAATTCATCCTTGGACAGAATACCTACAAGGTCACCCGATTGATTGTAAGACCATGCATGGTAGGGGCAGATAAACCTCTTTGTGTTGCCTTTCCCTGGTTCCATGATGACGGCGCCCCGGTGGCTGCACATATTGACAAAGGCTTGGATTTGCCCGTCAGCGTTCCGGTTGATCAGTACAGGGACGCCTGCTGCCTCAAGGGATTTATAGTCGCCTGGATTGGGTAGCTCACATGTCATCGCAAGCATCAGCGGCATGCGGCGGAAAATGCGATCCATTTCTTGCTGCCAACGATCTTCCCGGTAGTAGTCATCGGCCGGTATCTGCATGACTGAGTCGGCTTGCTCAATCGTTCCTTCCTTGGCGTGTGCAATGTTATGCTTCGCCATATCGATCAACTGGGCTCTGGACATCTTCGCTCCCTTTCCATGTTGGCCGCGATTTTAGCGTGCATGGGTCCGCTTCACCAACGCAAAACGGACGGGATGCGTTATTTTGCAGCCAACACGCCTGTGTTCTGGTGAAATTTTGCAGAGAGCTGGAGAAAGGTTGCTAAATTGAGCTTTTGATCAGTGTGGCAATCAAATTTCAAATTTTATGCGACCGCACCGTGGCAATGTTTGTATTTCTTGCCTGACCCGCAGGGGCACAACGCATTTCGCGAGACTTTGCCCCAGGTTTCCGGTCTGGTGGGGTCAATGCCCGCGCTGGACGGCGCGCGGCTGAGGACTGTGGTTTGTCCCGCCGCTTCTTCTTCAGCCATCTCGTTCTCGCCGGTCTGCGGATCTGCATGTTCTTCATGCATCTCACGCACTGGCACATCCTCGATCAGCGGTGCTTCATCTGCCGGAATAGGCTGAATGCCCATCAGCTGACGCGTCACATCCTGGCGAAGCCGGTTCAGAAGGCTTTCGAATAATGAGAAGGCTTCTGTCTTGTATTCGTTCAACGGATCCCGCTGCCCGTAGCCGCGCAGACCGATGGTTTGGCGCAGATGGTCCAGGTGCAGCAGATGTTCGCGCCAATGATGGTCGACCGTTTGAAGAAGAATACTTTTTTCTACTTGGCGCAGAAGATCAGACGAAATTTGCGCTGCTTTTTCAGCCATATGCTTGTCGGCATGTTCGTAGAGCCGGCTTCTGATCTCTTCGTCGGCAATGCCTTCTTCCGCAGCCCAGTCTTTTATGGAACGTCAAGCGATAAGCTGGTGCGGACCTCTTCCTCTAGACCTTCTACATCCCATTGTTCCGGGTACGCCCGTTCAGGAATGTGGTTCGCGACAATGTCGTCAATGAGCTGATGGCGCATGTCGGAAATGGTTTCACTCAAATCCTCTTCGCTCATCAGTTCGATGCGCTGTTCGAAGATCGCTTTACGCTGATCGTTCATCACATTGTCGAACTTGAGCAGGTTTTTTCTCACATCGAAGTTACGCGCTTCGACTTTTTGCTGTGCTTTCTCAAGCGCCTTGTTGATCCATGGGTGAACGATCGCCTCGCCCTTCTCAAGGCCAAGTCTTTGAAGCATGGCGTCCATGCGCTCGGACCCGAAAATACGCATCAGGTCGTCGTCCAGGCTCAAGAAAAACTTGGATGCGCCCGGGTCGCCTTGCCGGCCGGTACGGCCACGAAGCTGGTTGTCAATGCGGCGGCTTTCATGCCGCTCCGTGCCCACTACATAAAGGCCACCAGCCTCTAAGGCCTGGTCTTTGAGCTTCTGAACTTCAGCTGCAATGGCATCCGTCTTGCGCTGCCGTTCCGCGTCATCCTCAATGTCGATTGTTTCTTCGCGGATGCGCATTTCCGCATTGCCGCCAAGCTGAATGTCGGTCCCGCGGCCCGCCATGTTCGTCGCGATGGTGACCGTACCCGGCACGCCTGCTTGTGCGACGATTTGAGCTTCTTGCTCGTGATAGCGTGCATTCAGGACGTTGTGCTTGATTTTCTTCTTACTCAGAAGTTCAGAAAGCAGCTCAGACTTTTCGATCGACACCGTGCCCACCAAGACAGGCTGCTTTCGTGTGTTGCACTCTTCAATGAGGTCGATGATTGCATCGTATTTTTCGTCCGCCGTTCGATACACCTCATCGTCATGGTCTAGGCGCTGGACAGGAACGTTGGTCGGCACTTCGACCACATGAAGCTTGTAGATGTCCTCGAATTCGGCGGCTTCCGTCGCCGCGGTGCCGGTCATGCCGGCGAGCTTGTCGTAAAGGCGGAAATAGTTTTGGAATGTGACCGATGCCAAGGTCTGGTTTTCCGGCTGGATGGAAACGCGCTCTTTCGCTTCCAGCGCCTGGTGTAAACCTTCCGAGTACCGACGGCCTTCCATCATGCGGCCGGTAAACTCGTCGATGATTACCACGCGACCGTTCTTGACGATGTAGTCCTTGTCTCTTGTGAACAGCTTGTGCGCGCGCAGGGCTTGGTTGACATGATGAACGACCGAAACGTTTTCGATCGCGTACAGATTTTCTCCTTGCAGCAGCTCGTTCTGACGCAGGATTTCTTCAAGGTGTTCGTTGCCTTCTTCGGTCAGGGCCACTTGGCGCTGCTTTTCGTCGATTTCGTAGTCTTCTTCAGTCAGCTTTTCGACAATGGCATCGACGGTAATGTAAAGGTTTGAATTGTCATCCGTGGGACCGGAAATAATCAGCGGTGTCCGTGCTTCATCCACGAGAATAGAATCGACCTCGTCCACAATCGCGAAATTATGCCCGCGCTGGGTCATCGTGTTCAGGCTGTACTTCATATTGTCGCGCAGATAGTCGAACCCGAACTCGTTGTTCGTTCCATAGGTCACGTCAGACGCATAGGCGTCGCGGCGCTCCTCATCGGAAAGTCCATGAACGATGCAGCCGACTGTCAGGCCAAGGAACCGGTACACTTGGCCCATCCAGTCAGCGTCACGCTGGGCCAAATAGTCATTCACGGTGACCACGTGGACACCTTTGGAAGACAAAGCGTTCAGATAAACCGGCAGAGTTGCCACGAGGGTCTTACCCTCACCGGTTTTCATCTCCGCGATTTTGCCTTCGTGCAACACCATGCCACCCATGAGCTGCACATCGTAGTGCCGCTGACCGAGGGTCCGTTTTGCGGCTTCACGAACGGTTGCAAAAGCGTCTACGAGAATATCGTCGAGGGTTTCGCCATTGGTGAGGCGCTCACGGAATTCGCGTGTGCGGTCCCGCAATTGATCGTCACTGAGCGCTTCCATATCCGGCTCAAGCGCATTGATGGCTTCCACCATCGGCGCTAGCGGTTTCAACTTCCGGTCATTCGCCGATCCAAATATCCGCCTCGCAATGGCGCCAATGCCTAACATCGGCCAAAACCCTTCATTTTATTCATAAGAAACCAAGCCACGTTGGGGGAACATTTGTGCCTAAAAACGCGCCTTGGACAGATAAGCGGGGGGTCTCGGCTTGTCAACGACAGGTCTGCCCCCAGCACCCGCTTACTGAAGATGGTTGTCAATGTATACGGGACAGCTATAAACGGCCAATTAATCCTCACAAAGCGCCGAATTGCGCCCAACCCCTGCCGCAGGGACGTATCACCCATGGCCAAAAAAAGCTCTTCTCAATCTGGATCCCAACAGTCTGGCGCCGGTCTGGGCGAAACGCTGCGCAATGCCTTTTTGAGGCGCGCCCAGTCCGCGTCCGCAGAGGGCGGGCAGAAGAGCGCCGCGGCCAAGAAACCTAAGAAAAAGAAAAAATCGGCCGCCACTAAGAAGCGGTCCAATAAGTCACCACTGGCGCCGAAATCCTTCCCGAAGATGCCACCATTAGAAGGTGTGGAATTCGCTACAACCGCTGCCGAGATCAAATATCGGGGGCGAGATGATTTGCTGGCAGTGCGTATGGCTCCAGGAACGACTGTTGCTGGCGTCTTTACCACCTCTAAGACCGCGGCCGCACCCGTGGATTGGTGCCGTTCAAATCTGCTTGAGAAGGGCGCAAGCGCGTCTTCTGGCGGCACTGCTCGGCTTTTGGTGGTCAATTCCGGGAATGCGAATGCATTTACCGGCAAAGCGGGAATGGAGGCCGTTAAGAAAAGCGCAGCGGCGGGCGCCAAGCTTGTGAACAGTCCGCAACGCGAGGTTTTCATCGCATCGACCGGTGTAATCGGCGAGCCCATGCCCGCCTACAAAGTCGTCCGGAAGCTGCCTGGCCTCATGCGTCAAACCAACAATTCTAATTGGAAAGCGGCGGCGTCGGCCATCATGACCACGGACACTTTCCCGAAAGGGGTCACGCGCACTGCAGAGATTGATGGTCAGAAGGTGACAATAAATGGGATCGCCAAAGGTTCTGGCATGATTGCGCCTGATATGGCCACCATGCTGGCTTTCGTTTTTACGGACGCGGCAATTCCTCAAGATGTTTTGCAGACGCTCCTAATTCTGAGCGTTAGGGACTCCTTTAACGCGATCACTGTCGACAGCGATACGTCGACGAATGACACGGTGCTTCTCTTCGCAACGGGCAGAGGCGCCAAACATGACCCGATCACGCGTGCGGGCGACCGTCGGTTGAAGGATTTTCGCGACAAGCTTCAAGAAGTGATGACTGATCTTGCATGCCAGCTTGTACGAGACGGAGAGGGTGCCACAAAGTTTCTGACCATTCGTGTCGCCGGGGCGGCAAGTGCCAAGGCTGCCCGCGCCATCGCTTTCGCGGTCGCCAATTCCCCTCTCGTTAAAACGGCCGCCGCCGGCGAGGATCCCAATTGGGGGCGCATCGTCATGGCGGTCGGCAAGTCCGGCGAAGAAGCCGACCGGGACAAGCTCGAAATCAAGATAGGAGGGCTGCCCGTGGCCGAGCGCGGAGAAGTACATCCCAAATACGATGAGGTTGCGACCGCGCAAAAGATGAAACAGCCGGAAATCGAGTTCGATATTGATGTAGGGGTCGGAACAGGCATGGCGACCGTTTGGACCTGTGATCTCACCCATGGCTATATCAGCATCAACGCAGACTATCGAAGCTAAGAGAGGCGCATAAGTGATCGCATTTGGCCAAGGTTCCTATGGGGGGATCGGAGAATTGATATGATTTTATTTACTTCCGACATTCTCCCTTTAGCAGCTGGCAATAGTTTAACGGGTAGCCTTATGCGGTCTGGGAGCTGCTCATGACCGCGATCGTGTTGGTGGCGGCGTGTGCCCTAATTGATGCGGACAATCGGATTTTGTTGGCGGAACGTCCCGCCAGCAAATCGATGGCTGGTCTTTGGGAGTTTCCGGGCGGGAAAGTAGAGGAAGGAGAAACGCCGGAAGATGCCGTAATCCGGGAGCTTCATGAGGAACTGGGTATTACCATACCACCCAGCTGCCTTGCCCCCTTCGTTTTTGCTTCGCATGGCTATGAGAAATTTCATCTGCTCATGCCGCTTTACCTCTGCCGCAAATGGGAAGGGCAGGTGACCGCGAAGGAAAATCAAAGGCTCTCTTGGGTTCGTGCGAACAAGCTGCGGGACTATCCCATGCCACCGGCGGATGAGCCGCTGATTGCGCATTTACGGGATATTTTGTTGTAGCCGGCAAGATCCTTCCGCTTTGATGCGGGAGTGAGATAATGAGACAGTCGTTTGTGAAAGCCTTGCTGCGCAAGGGGGCAGCGTTCCTGAAAGAGGAAGGCGGCGTTACGGCAATCGAATACGCGATTATCGCGAGCGGGCTATCCGTCGTGATTGTCGGCAGCGTAACGGCCATTGGCGGTTCGCTTAGCGGTACGTTTACAACGACGAATTCGAATCTAGGCGGCGGCTGACGCCCAACGCGCCCGCAACTTGGCTCAAATTTTCTCTTCTTTCGTGCGAAGCGCGTCCGCGAGGCGCGCTTTTGCCGTTCCTGGGCGCATGGGTTTTTGCTGACTTTCATGGGGTGCCCAGCCGGTGAGGTAAAGCACTTCAAAGGTCGCCTTTAGTTTACCGTTCTCGGTTGCGTGTTTGTCGCGGTAAATCTGTTCACACCGCGAAAGCATTAACCGTGTCAGCGGCCTGTTAGACCTTTCGCTGAGAATATTTGTCTGCCCCATGCCGCGTAAATCACGCATGAGTCCGGCGAGCGACCTGTAGGTCACTGTCACAATATCGCTGTCAACGACGGGCAAAGCATATCCGGCGCGCTGAAGAAGGCCGCCTGCGTCGCGTACATCCACAAAAGGTGACACACGAGGGCTCATCCCGCCCGTCTCATCGATTTCAGCTTGAGCCAATGCTTCCCGCAGTTCGGAAAGTGTCTGACTGCCGAACATTGTCGCTAGCAAGAGGCCGTCCGGCCTTAATGCCCGGCGTAGCTGGATCAATGTGCCCGGTAAATCGTTGAGATGATGAAAGCTCAGAATGCTGATGAAAAGGTCGACGCTCTCAACAGCAAACGGCACAACCTCCTGGTCAAGGATTAAGCGATGTTGGGCCATACCACCGAGCATTGACGGGACAGAATCCGCTTCTGCAAAAAGCGCACTTTCCGGCAGCGGCATCTGAACGGAAAAAACGCTTTGGTGGCTTGTCAGATTGACAGATACAGGGAATTGCTTGTTGACCGCTTCCAATCGTTCGCAGAGATCAGCAGCACAGCGTTCCACGAGAAAGCGATGATTTTGGTAGTCACCGGCAATCCGCCGTTTACGCAGGCGATCAAGCGCCGTATCGAAGATTTCTTTGGTCACGCGGTATCATCCACCATGGTGGTCTCTTCTTATCAGACCATGGAAGGGCGGCAAAACGGGATCGGGCGGATCTGCTGATCAGCGATTGCCCCATGCATTAATCTGTGCTGGGTTGTGTTGGAAGCAGGAACAACTTTATGCATGAACCATGGCATCACAGAATGGCGGCTTACGGCAGCGTCTTAGCGCGGGCGGCGGCCAACGCGATTTTTCCGCCTGTCTGCCTAGTCTGCCGAAAGCCGGTCGACGATGCGGGTCACTTGTGTTCCGAGTGCTGGGGGAACATTCATTTTCTCGATGGTCCGGTATGCGACAGCTGTGGCGTTCCGTTTGAGTTTGAAACCTTCGAGGATCAAAAATGCGCAGCCTGCATCGCCAGTCCTCCGGACTATGCTCATGCCCGGGCTGTTTTTGTCTATGATGATGCAAGTAAGCCGCTGGTTCTGTCGCTAAAGCATGGAGACCGAACGGACTTTGCGCCGACGCTTGCCGCCTGGCTGCATCGGTCAGGCAAACACATGCTGACGCGGGCCGATATTTTGGTGCCCGTGCCGCTCCATTGGCGGCGCCGGGTATCAAGGCGGTTTAATCAGTCTGCAGAGCTTGTACGTATTCTGTCGCGCATCACGTCATTGCCCGCTGGCATGACTGTCCTAGAGCGTATGAAGCCGGGACCGTCCCAAGGCACGCTGTCGCGACGGGCTAGAAACCGGAACGTGGCGGGGGTCTTTCGCACGCGCGACGGTACCGGCGACCTGATCGCTGACAAACACGTGATTTTGATCGACGATGTGTTAACCACAGGTGCAACGGCGAACGCGTGTGCGCGGGCCCTTTCCAGGGGCGGCGCCCGGCAAGTGGATGTTCTCACCCTCGCAAGAGTTGCTTTGCCGCAGCAAGTGGCCATATAGGTGGGGTAGAAAATCGAGCGAGTAGATGATGGCGGACGTAACCATATACACGACAATGCTGTGTCCTTACTGTTTCCGGGCCAAGGCTCTTCTAGAATCCAAGGGCGTTCCCTACGAGGAAATCGATGTGGGAATGGACGCGGACAAGCGCGCCGAAATGGAAAAGCGGGCTAATGGTGGATACACCGTGCCCCAAATTTTTATTGGCGGTGAACATATTGGTGGGTCCGATGAACTCGCGGCCCTGGAAGCCGCAGGCAAGCTCGACAGCCTGCTGACCGTCACCTCCTAAATGGCAGGCCGCTCCCTCAAAGTTGCTTGTGTGCAGATGCGCTCGACCGATAGCGTGGCGCAAAACATTGAGGATGCATATGCCTTGATCAAAGAGGCCAAATCGCAAGGCGCGGAATTCATTGCGACGCCTGAAATGACGGCTTTGATGGAGATGCGCACAAAACCATTGTTTGAGAAAGCTGTGGCTGAGGAAGACGACCCGGCTCTCAAAGCCTTTAAGGCGCTGGCCGCTGAGTTGGACATATTCCTTCTAATCGGATCCTTGGCCGTTCGTTTGTCGGACACCAAATGCGCCAATCGAGCCTATCTCATCCGGCCCGGCGGAGATGTTGCGGCTCGATATGACAAAATCCATATGTTCGATGTGGAAGTAGGCGACGGCCAGAACTATCGCGAATCCAAGAATTATCAGGCTGGCACACAGGCGGTTTTGGCGGACATCGATGGACCAAAACTAGGATTGAGCATCTGTTACGATCTGCGGTTTCCGCATTTTTATCGAGAGCTTGCCAAAGCCGGGGCTGATATCCTGGCGGTGCCTGCTGCGTTTACAGATGTCACGGGCCGCGCTCATTGGCACACGTTGTTGAGAGCGCGGGCAATAGAAACGGGGTGTTTTGTTGTGGCGCCGGCCCAAGGTGGCCACCATGAAAACGGGCGCGACACTTATGGTCATAGTCTGATCATCAACCCTTGGGGCGAGATTATTGCTGAACTGGATCATCAAGATCCGGGGATTTTGGTTTCCGAGCTAAATTTGCCGGAAGTAGCGGAGGCACGCAGCCGGATACCCGCTCTGACGCACGATAGAGATATCGCATTCCCTTGATTTACCGCTAGAAATGTGTGGATTTTGGCACTCTCCCAGCATTGGTGCCAAAAAACACTTGAGAACTGCGGCCGACCGCTCCATTTTTGCAATATGGTTGTCACAATTCGGCTTTGGCCAGCGCGGAAATAAGCAGAATGATCAAGTACGATCTGATTTGTGAGAAAGAGCACGAGTTTGAGGCGTGGTTCAGGGATAGCGCCGCCTTTGACGAACAATCGGCGAAGAAGAAGGTCGTTTGTCCGTTTTGCGGCTCTAAGAAGGTCTCTAAAGCAATCATGGCGCCGCGGGTGTCTTCGAAGACCCGGGCCAAGGGTAAGCAATCAATGTTGGCGGGGCAGCAGGCCAAGCTTGCCAAAATGATGTCTGAGTTCCGTGACCACGTAGAAAAAACCCATGACTATGTGGGCGATCAGTTTCCTGAAGAAGCGCGCAAAATTCACTACGGCGAAACTGAGCACAGAGACATTTACGGCGAAGCAAGCCTTGAAGATGCGAAAGAGCTTGTCGATGAAGGGGTGCCCGTCGCACCTATCCCAGGGCCGGCGAAGCGCGATAGCTAGCACAGTAAACTAGCCGGCATTCGACGGCTTGTTTGCGGCAATCATGTAATTGACACTCATATCGCCAGTGAGGCTCCAGCGATCCGAAATCGGATTGAAGGACACGCCTGTCTCATGGGTGATGGCCATGCCTGCCGCTGTGAGCGGTTTCCGAAGTTCCTCTGGTTTTACGAACTTATCGAATTGATGCGTTCCCGCAGGCAGCCAGCGCAGCACATATTCAGCACCAACAATGGCGAGCATAAAGGCTTTCGGTGTTCTGTTGAGCGTGGCGACAATCATAAGTCCCCCTGGCCGCACAAGACCAGCGCTTGACGCCATGAAACTCGACACATCGGCCACGTGTTCGACCACTTCCATGTTCAGCACCAGATCGAACTGTTGTCCCTCACTGAGCACTTCTTCGGCTGTTCCATGACGGTAGTTGATCGCCAATCCTTGGCTTGCCGCATGAGATGCCGCTGTTTTGACATTCTTTTCCGCTGCGTCAACACCGATGACATCTGCCCCTAGGCGGGCAAGTGGTTCACACAGCAACCCGCCACCGCAACCGATATCGAGCACAGACAAGCCTTCAAACGGCTTCAAGCTTTTGGGGTCTTTTGCGAAATGAGAACAAATTTGGGCGCGAATGAAGTCAAGACGGACTGGATTAAACTTGTGAAGTGGTTTGAATTTGCCTTCCGGATCCCACCATTCCGCCGCCATAGCCGAAAATTTTGCGATTTCGGCGTTGTCTATGGATGTTTGGGCGTTTTTGGGTGTGGCCAGGTTCATTGGGGCTTACGTCTGCCTTTCTTTACTTCGGACAATTGGCCGGGGTATGTATGCGCGCCCCCAGCGATCACATGAGAATCTATATGATCCTGGAGGCGGAGCAGGGCAAGGCCTGTTCCGCCGGCCCCAAAAGTATGATTTCGAAAAGATTAAAAGGATTGGACCATGGCCCGTTTGGTCATGAAATTTGGTGGTACGTCCGTTGGCGACATGGATAGAATCCGGAATGTAGCGCGCCTTGTGAAACGCGAGGTCGATGCGGGCCACGAAGTCGCCGTTGCTGTTTCGGCTATGTCCGGCAAGACCAATGAGCTGGTCGCGCTGACAAAGGACGCAGCGGCACTCCATGACGCACGTGAATATGACGTCGTGGTGTCGGCGGGCGAACAAATCTCTTCGGGCCTGCTAGCGCTTTGTCTTCAGGAAATGGGCGTTTCCGCGCGCTCCTGGCTTGGCTGGCAAATTCCGGTGAAAACATCCAGCGCTCACGCGGCGGCACGTATTCTTGATATCGAGACGTCAGAACTCGAAGCTCGGATGGCGCAGGGGCAGGTGGCCGTTGTGGCCGGTTTTCAGGGCATCGGTCCGGATGGACGAATCACGACTTTGGGGCGCGGCGGAACGGATACCAGCGCTGTTGCCCTGGCGGCTGCTTTAAGCGCTGACCGCTGCGATATCTATACGGATGTGGACGGCGTTTACACGGCCGATCCGCGAATTGTCGAAAAAGCCCGCAAGCTTGAGAAAATTTCTTACGAGGAAATGCTTGAACTTGCCTCGCAGGGCTCAAAAGTACTTCAAACCCGATCTGTTGAATTGGCCATGGTGCAGGGCGTGCGTGTGCAGGTTCTATCCAGCTTCGAAGACGCACCGGGGACGCTTGTTTGTGATGAGGATGAAATCGTGGAACAGGAACTGGTGAGCGGCGTTGCGTATTCCAAGAATGAGGCGAAGATCACCCTGATCAATGTTAAAGACACGCCTGGCGTAGCGGCGGGTATTTTTGGCCCGCTTGCCGACGAGAGCATCAATGTGGACATGATCGTGCAGAACATCTCCGAGGATGGCCGGACGACCGATTTGACCTTCACCGTCACGCGCGAAGACTTGGGGCGCGCGGTTTCTGTCATCGAAAATTCTTGCAAAGACATTGGATATGAAAAACTCGTCAGCGATGAATCCGTGACGAAGGTTTCCGTTATTGGTGTTGGCATGCGCAGTCATGCAGGCGTTGCACAAAAGATGTTCCAGACACTTGCGCAGAAAGGCATCAATATTCAGGTAATCTCCACATCAGAAATCAAGGTGAGCGTCTTGATTGACGATCAGTATACAGAGCTTGCGGTGCGTGCTCTTCACACGGCGTATGATCTGGATGTTGCCTGATGCAACGTGCATGCACACAAAAGCTGTGCGTTTGGGTCCGAACGCGATTGCGTCTGAACAGGGATAGATCCTGATGATAACGGACGCTGGCACAGGGCCGCGCGTCTTGCTTAGGCGCCTGCGGGAGGTTATGGCTGAGGCGATTGAGCCTCAGGCTAGGCTAGACCGCATTGTGCGTCTGGTGGCGGCAAATATGGTCGCCGAAGTGTGTTCTATCTATCTCCGGCGGGGAGATACGCTCCTCGAATTATGCGCAACAGAAGGTCTCAATCCAGAGGCTGTCCATCAGACCACGTTGCAGGTGGGCGAAGGTCTTGTGGGTGTCATTGCCGAAACCGTGGAGCCGCTGAAGCTATCGGACGCACAATCTCATCCCAAATTCGCCTATCGGCCGGAAACCGGTGAAGATCCATTCAATTCGTTCCTGGGTGTGCCGATCCAGCGCAGCGGGCAACTGTTGGGTGTTTTGGTCGTTCAGAACCAAATTCGCCGTCATTATACGGATGAAGAGGTTGAGGCGCTTCAGACGATCGCGGTCGTCTTGGCCGAAATGGTGGTGTCGGGAGCCCTGGTCAATCCTGAAGACTTTTCCGGGGCAAGCGAGTTGCTGCAAAGAAGCTGGCGTCTCGAAGGTGTTGGGATTGCAGATGGCATCGCCATGGGCCATGTGGTTCTGCACGAGCCGCGCGTAGAGGTCCTGCACGCCATTGCAGAGGATACAGCGACCGAGCAGGAAAGACTGTCTCAATCGATTGTAGAGCTCCGCGGATGGATTGATGCCACACTTGCGCGCCCTGACTTATCATCGACGGGCGAACATCGCGATGTGCTGGAAGCCTACCGCATGTTTGCCCACGACCGGGGGTGGATCCGGCGCATTCGCGAAGCGATAGATACGGGCCTGACCGCTGAGGCGGCAGTTCAGCGCGTGCAGGGCGATACGCACGCACAGATGACCAAACAGTCGGATCCCTTCTGGCGCGAGCGGCTGCATGACCTTGAGGATCTGTCCCATCGGCTTCTCAGGCACTTGGCCGGAAAAACTACCACGGCTGCCTCGGAGGAAATTCCGAAAGACGCAATTATATGTGCCCGAACCATGGGGCCAGCTGAACTCCTGGACTATGATCAACAGTCCTTGCGCGGACTGGTTTTGGAAGAGGGCAGTTCCACCTCGCATGTGGCCATCGTTGCCAGAGCCCTGGACATCCCGCTGATCGGCCGTGTCGCGGGTTTGCTTGACCGTGTCGAATCCAACCACGCCATCATCCTCGACGGCAATAGTGGCGAAGTCTATCTCCGTCCGCAGCAGGACGTTATTGATGCGTATGCGGAGAAGGTGCGATTTCGTGCACGGCGGCAGGCGCAGTATGCGGCATTGCGTGACGAACCTGCCGTGACAAAAGATGGCGTGCCGATCGCTCTCAACATCAATGCGGGCCTGCTGGTGGATTTGCCGCATCTGGCCCAGTCCGGGGCGGCCGGCATTGGTCTCTTTCGGACCGAACTGCAGTTCATGGTCAGTTCCACATTTCCCCGTCTGCAAATGCAGATGGACCTCTACAGCAAAGTTCTGGATGCCGCTGAGGGGCGGCCGGTTGTCTTTCGGACGTTGGATTTGGGCAGCGATAAGGTCTTGCCCTATTTCACACATGAGCGCGAAGAAAATCCGGCTATGGGGTGGCGCGCCATTCGTATCGCGCTCGATCGGCCCGCTCTGCTGCGGTATCAGATCCGTGCGTTACTCGGCGCTGCGGAGGGGCGGGAACTTCAGATGATGTTCCCCATGATCTCCGAGGTTTCAGAGTTTGTTGCGGCCAGACGTTTGGTGGACCGGGAATTGGACCGTAGAAAGAATTTGGGTCTTACCGCACCCACAAAGGTTTCGGTGGGCACCATGTTGGAGGTTCCCGCACTGGCTTGGCAGCTGGATGCGCTCTGCGAGCATGTGGATTTCATCTCTGTTGGATCAAACGACCTTATGCAGTTTCTGTTTGCCAGCGATCGTGGTCATCCACGCCTGTCGGATCGATACGATACGTTAAGCCCGGCGGTCGTTTCGGTTCTCAGGTCGGTCGTCGACACCTGTAACCGTCACAATGTTCCCGTTAGCCTGTGCGGTGAGATGGCGGGCCGGCCGCTGGAAGCCATGGCACTGATTGGTCTTGGTTTCCGAAAGATTTCCATGCCACCCGCCAGCGTAGGCCCGGTGAAGATGATGATCCGCAGCCTTAATACCGCCGCATTGGAAGAGCATGTAAAAGGCTTGAATGGTCGCGCTCAGGCCAGTTTGCGGGACGGGTTCGAAGAATTCGCCAAAAAGCACGGCGTTTCGATCTAGATTTCCGAAAATTGCATCCGTGAGTTTTTGACTTCCTTAACCATCTGAGGTCAAGATGAACGTCCGTAGACGGCTGTAAATACAGCAGAGGCGGTGTAATGGAATCCAATACGGTCAAAACAGACTCTGACGCTCTTGAAGACGGCAATGTAACGAGGTTGCCGGTGGAGAATTCCCGCGAAGAGGGCAAGGAAGATGAAAACCGGCCCGATTATTTGCGAGACGTGACAGAGCATTCGGAAAAAGATACGTCGGTTTTAGGCTCCGATCTGCGGACGGCGCGCAAGAAGCTGGGCGAGGATGTCCAGACCATTGCAACAGCGTTAAACATTCGTGCTGCTCACCTGGAAGCTTTGGAGCGCGGTGATATGTCTGCCTTGCCTGGCCGCGCTTATGCGCTTGGGTTTGTCCGGTCATATGCCAGCTATTTGGGGCTGGATGCGGAAGCATCGGTTGCCCGCTTTAAGCTTGAGACAGACCGGCAGGAAGAAGAGGCGGCGGCACTGGCGTTTCCTGAAGCGAACAATGAAGTTCACATGCCGCAAGGGTCCTTCATGCTGGTGTTGTTCCTGCTTGTGGCGGCGATCTTAGGGGGGCTCCAGCTCTCCAGAATGGTCGACAGCATGGCATCGAACGCGCCAGAACCGCCAGACGCAATTGCACCAACGGCGGCGATCACACCGGCACCATCGACCGGTACGCCCGAGGTGATTGCTCAGCCTATCACCGAAACGCCTGAAGAAGCGCCAGTCGCTGCCGGCGCTGAAGCGAGCGAGGCAGAACCGGTTGCCGCTGAAACTACTTCAGCTTCGGGCACCAATCCGGAGGAAACAGCCGCAGCTGAACCTGCTCCACCGGCTGCTGCTGCACCCGCACCTCCTGTGGATGACCAGGCCTTCGGCGCCGCACCTTCAGAATCTCGCGTCTCCATCCTGGCGAAGGGTGATGCGTGGCTTCGAATCGATAATCCGCAAAGCGGTGCTGTGGTTATCCAGACCACCATGCGCAAAGGTGACCGGTTCTTCGTTCCGAACGAAGAAGGGTTGGTTATGGCGGCCCGCAATTCCAGGAATCTTGAGATTTTTGTGGATGGCGCGTCCGTTGGACCGGCCGGCGTTGGGGTTTTGGTTGAGAAATCCCTCAATGCGGATCTGTTGATTTCACCTGCCGATTAAGATACGCATTTCTTAGCGTCCTATTAAAGAAACGGTGACACGCTTTCGGTCGTCAACTTAGGCGTTGGCTAAGCTTTTTGGCTTGCTGACGTCTGCCGATGCGAGGACGAGGGGCGGGCTTGTCCTGCGCAAGAAAGTCGGTTGTTTGACACGCTGTTAAATCTTTTTCGAGTTGAAAAGGTAAATTTATGAGTGTTCGACCTTATCGCGATATCCTCCGCCGGGAATCGCGCCAAATTATGGTGGGCAACGTGCCTGTTGGCGGTGGCGCCCCGATTTCAGTTCAATCTATGACCAACACGCTGACCACGGATGTGGCTGCAACTGTTGAGCAGGTGTTGGGTATTGAGGAAGCCGGTGCGGATATCGTCCGTATCTCGTGTCCTGACCGCGAGTCTACGGTCGCATTGAAAGACATAATCAAACAAGTCAACGTCCCTATCGTTGCGGACATCCATTTTCACTATAAGCGGGCTATTGAGGCTGCCGAAGCTGGTGCTGCGTGCCTGCGTATCAATCCTGGCAACATCGGGTCGGAAGAGCGGGTCCGTGACGTTATTAAGGCCGCGAAGGATCATGGATGCAGCATGCGTATCGGCGTGAATGCCGGGTCGCTGGAAAAAGAACTCCTTGAAAAATATGGAGAGCCTTGTCCCGAAGCAATGATCGAGAGTGGCTTGAATCACGCGCGGATCCTTCAAGACAACGATTTCCATGAGTTCAAAATTAGTGTGAAGGCGTCCGATGTTTTCCTTGCCGTGGCGGCTTATCAAGGTCTAGCCGAGGCAGGTGATTTTCCATTACATCTTGGGATTACCGAAGCGGGCGGTATGATTCCAGGAACGGTCAAGTCGTCGATCGGACTGGGCATGCTTTTATGGTCCGGCATTGGCGATACGATCCGGGTGTCGTTGTCTGCGGACCCGCGTGAGGAAATCCGGGTCGGCTTCGATATTCTCAAATCGCTTAATCTGCGTCACCGGGGTGTGAACATTATTTCGTGTCCTTCTTGCGCGCGGCAGGGTTTTAAGGTGATCGAGACGGTCAAAGTGCTCGAAGACCGTCTGGCGCATATCGCGACGCCCATGACGTTGTCGATCATCGGTTGTGTTGTGAACGGTCCCGGCGAAGCGCGGGAAACCGATCTCGGTTTCACCGGTGGCGGGGCCGGATCGGGCATGATGTACATCTCCGGCGTTGCAGATCACAAGGTCGACAACGACAAGATGGTTGACCACATCGTGGAACTGGTTGAAAAGAAAGCCGAAGAGCTGGAAGCTGAACGCGCATCGGAGTCGGAAGAATCGGCGGCGCTCGCTAAAGCTTCTTAAGACCTCTTTGCCGGGGCGTACGCGCCCCGGCGAACCTTATGCCTGTTCTGGGCAAATGGGCGGGTCTCGGGGGCTTCGAAAGACTTATCTGGAGAGAGACGTTTGATCCCACCAGACAAATTGCGGCGGGTCGCGGATCGTTTTGAAGAAATCGAAGCGGCCATGGCGGCCGATATCTCGCCCGAAGAATATGTGAGCCTCTCGAAAGAGTATTCGGATTTGTCGCCTGTGGTTGCGGTTATCCGCACCTACGAAAATGCTCAGTCGGAAATCGCCAGCCTTGAAGAAATGCTGTCTGACGAGGCGATGGATGCCGAGATGGCGGAGCTTGCCAAAGAAGAGCTGCAAGAGCTGAAGCAAAAACTGCCGGACATCGAAACCGATTTACAGATTAAGCTTTTGCCCAAAGACAGTGCGGACGACAGAAGCGTTATCTTGGAAGTGCGCGCGGGTACCGGCGGTGACGAGGCTTCTTTGTTTGCGGGTGATCTTTTTCGCATGTACCAGAGATTTGCAGATCTCAATAGTTGGCGTACAGAGATTATTTCTGCCAGCGAAAACGAGGTCGGCGGTTACAAGGAGATCGTGGCGTCGATTACGGGCAATAGCGTCTTTGCGCGTATGAAATTTGAGTCCGGTGTGCACCGTGTGCAACGCGTTCCTGTTACGGAAGCCGGTGGCCGCATTCATACATCGGCCGCCACTGTTGCCGTCTTGCCGGAAGCGGAAGAGGTCGACGTGCATATCGATGAAAAAGATCTGCGTATTGATGTCTTTCGAGCCAGCGGCCCAGGCGGGCAGTCGGTCAACACGACCGACAGTGCCGTACGCATAACTCACCTGCCTACGGGGCTTGTGGTCAGTCAGCAAGATGAGAAGTCCCAACATAAGAACAAGGCCAAGGCACTGAAAGTTCTGCGGGCCAGGCTTTTTGAGCAGGAACGCGACCGTCTTGCGAATGAGCGGGCAGCGGATCGGAAAGGACAAGTAGGGTCGGGCGACCGCTCTGAAAGGATCCGCACCTACAATTTTCCGCAAGGCCGCGTGACAGATCACCGGATCAATCTAACCCTTTACAAGCTTGATCGCGTTATTGCTGGCGATTCATTGGGGGAGCTGGTGGATGCGCTGACTTCCGAAGATCAGGCCAACCGGCTGGCCGCACTCGATGCGGAGATTGCTTAAGCACCATGATGAAGTCCGTATGCAGATGAATGGGGTTGCCAAAGATACCGTAGGCGATCACTTGCGCGGCCTCATGAACAGATTCAAGGTTGCGGGTATCGAAACGGCTAAACTTGATGCCAGATTGCTGACAGCGGAAATTGTTGGGTGCGCGCCAGGCGATTTGATTTGGCGTGAGAAGGACAGACTCGTTGGTCCGCAAGTTGAAAAGCTGCAGGTCTATGCGAAACGCCGGCTACGGCGAGAGCCGGTCGCATACATCCTGGAGCGTCGCGCTTTTTGGAAAGACGAGTTTTTGGTTTCGCCGGAAACGCTTGTGCCAAGGCCGGATTCCGAAACCCTCGTCTTGTCGGTCCTCGAAAGAGTGCCGTCAGCGGATGCCAATGTTAAGCTTCTCGATTTAGGCACGGGGAGTGGGTGTTTGCTGCTCAGCTTGTTGCGCGAATTGCCGAAAGCGACAGGCGTTGGTGTTGACCTCAATCCGGGAGCGATAGAAATTGCGCGGAAAAACGCTGAACGCTTAGGCGTTCATGATCGTGCCAAATTTCGTGTTAGCGATTGGTTTAGCAAGGTTACAGGATCGTTCGATATCGTTATTGCCAATCCGCCTTATATCGTGGATAAACATATTCAAGAGCTTGATCCGGATGTTCGTGAATTCGAACCCTGTCTGGCTCTCGCAGGCGGTGGCGATGGCCTTAAAGCCTATCGAGAGATAGCGGCATCGCTGAAATCTGTGCTCGGCACGCGGGGATTTGCGGCTATGGAAATTGGGGCGGACCAAGCAAAAGAGGTCCGAAAAATCTACGAGGCGGTGGGATTTCACATTGACGATGTGGTTCGGGATTTGGGAGACCGGGATCGTTGCATTTTAATGCATTAGCGCCGCTGTTCGTCAGAATTCTCCTGGGGATAAACGCAAAAAAGGGCTTGGAATACGGTTAGCAAAACGTTAGGGTCTTACAGGTATTTATTGAGTAAGCGGTCTCGTCATTCAGGCTTTTACTTCCTGAGGCTAGAGACAAAAGATCAACTCAGCTAACAGTTTTTTTCGCCGGTCCGAACTTGCTTCTGGGGGCCAGTATAGAATTTGGTTGTGCAGAATGCCGTTCGTTCGGCATGACAAAAGCTTGAGTAGTATTGTTCCGTTAACAGATAGATAGTTGCACTTATGAGGCAAGGACAGAATCAAAAGCGCGCGCGTGGCCGTGGTCGCAAGAACCATAATGGGGCTAACAAAACGTTGGACAGTAGCGGTCCAGACGTAAAAATTCGCGGGTCAGCTGCCCATATTTGCGAGAAATACCAATCATTGGCTCGAGATGCCCATGCCTCCGGTGATCGCATCAGCGCTGAAAACTACCTTCAGCATGCAGAGCACTATTACCGGATTTTGGCGGCAAACCAGACAGCTGCGAATGGTGCTGCCGCCACTGCGCAGAATGGCGCCGCGAAGGCTGCCAATGGGAACGCAGAAGAAGAGACCCAAGAAACTGAAACTGCTGCGGCAGCCGAGGCTCCTCGGTCCAATGGCCGTGGTCGTGGCCGTGGGCGCTCTTCAAAGGCTAAAGCGCCAGCCACTGAAACACCCGATAATGGGGGTGAAGAACAGGCTGCGGTTGAGAATGCGGACGAGCCCGCCGAGGCGTCCGAAGCTCACGCTTAAACAGTACAATCTCCCCAAGGGACGTTACTGCGACGCTAGCGTCACCTCGTCATTGAGGTGAAACGTGCCACCATTTATTACTTCTGCATACAGACCAATATTCGGGTGATCGTACGTCTTCTGTAGGAGCTTTGGGATGTGCATGTCCCGCTCGCCCGTCGCTGGATTGACATTGGTGGCGGCGCAGCGCGTGGTTTCTTGAACGAAGCGAACGCTTACATTGCCCAGCTTCGCCCCTTCGCCGACCCAGTCCCGTTCTGCCCAAGCGGGCAGGCCGTCAATGTACAGATTGGCGCGAAAGCGAAGCGGGTCGATGTCTGCGCCGGCTATCCGGCCCACTTCCCTCACAGTGTTGAGATTGATGATGGATAGGCACTTCATCGCCACATCCGAGAAACTGTGTCCTTCTGCCGATACGACTTTTGGGCTGCCGCGCACTTCATCGCCGAGATAAGCCGCGAAAAACTGTTCAATGACCGTTCTTCCAGCCGGTGTGCCAAGATCCGCTGCCGCGACCTGTTTGCCGTCGCGGCTTAAAGTGAGCTGGCCGGTTGCGGCATCATACGCACTGTCGACAAGAGCCAGTTTTTCGTGACGCATCAACATGAGAAACTTGGTCTTGGGAAAGTACTTTGGCTTGAGCGGATCAAATTCGTGGCTGCCGTGTTCCAGAGCGAATATGCGGTCGCCGGGAATGGTTTCCCTCGGCGCCACTGATGCGCTCTCCATTGGTTCCGGCGAAAGGCCTTTTATTGGGTACCGGTAGATCCGGCTTATTAACGTTTTAGTGCCGTCGGCCATGTTCAATAAATCCGTGTTCTTTGGGCCTCATAAATAGGCATCAAATTGGCCAGTGCCACCTTGTGTTGCTGAACTGCAACACCCATATAAGTGGAGGCTGCCCGCGCTCGAATCTGGGGCGGCAGCCTAACGGTAAAGGCACTTGCAGACCATGCTTGATGAAGGTGGTTACGAACAGTGCGCTTTGAAGAGGTGAATTATGGATCTTGAAAAGTACACGGATCGCTCTCGAGGGTTTCTCCAGAGCGCTCAAGGGCTCGCCGTCCGGTCGGGCCATCAGAAATTTACGCCCGAACATATTCTTAAAGTTCTGCTGGATGATGAAGAGGGCCTGGCGGCCAATTTGATCAAGTCTGCCGGAGGTCGGCCGGCGATTGCTGTCCAGATGAATGATTCGGCTCTTGGGAAGATTCCTTCAGTCGAAGGGGCTGGGGCCGGCCAGCTTTATTTGTCGCCGGAATTAGCAAAGGTTTTCGATACGGCCGAATCGCTTTCGAAGAAGGCGGGCGACAGTTTTGTCACGGCGGAGCGGCTTCTTCTTGCCTTGGTGATCCAGGAAGGAACTGAAGCCGGGGCCGCACTCAAGGCGGCTGGGGTTACGGCAACGTCTCTGAATAAGGCCATCGAAGATATTCGGCAGGGGCGCACCGCGGATAGTGCGTCTGCAGAGGACACTTATGATGCCCTAAAGAAATATGCGCGAGACCTTACCGAGGTGGCGCAAGAGGGCAAGTTGGATCCGGTCATCGGCCGCGATGAAGAAATTCGCCGTACCATTCAGGTGCTTTCCCGCCGGACCAAAAACAATCCTGTTTTGATTGGTGAGCCCGGCGTCGGTAAGACCGCCATTGCGGAAGGACTTGCGCTGCGCATCGTTAATGGCGATGTGCCCGAATCGCTGCGCGACAAAAAGCTGCTCGCGTTGGACATGGGGGCGCTGATCGCCGGCGCGAAATATCGCGGCGAATTCGAAGAGCGCCTCAAAGCGGTTCTGTCCGAAGTTTCTGCAGCGGCCGGCGGCATAGTTCTCTTCATTGATGAAATGCATACGATCGTAGGGGCGGGGAAGACGGACGGTGCGATGGATGCCTCTAACCTGCTCAAACCGGCGCTGGCGAGAGGCGAATTGCACTGTATCGGCGCAACCACATTGGATGAATATCGTAAGCACGTAGAAAAGGATGCAGCGCTTGCACGGCGCTTTCAGCCGGTGATGGTTGAAGAGCCTACGGTGGAGGATACGATCTCAATCCTCCGTGGTCTGAAAGAAAAATATGAGCTTCATCATGGTGTGCGGATTGCCGATGGCGCTATCGTGAGCGCGGCCACTCTGTCGAACCGCTACATCTCGGATCGCTTTTTACCGGATAAGGCCATCGATCTGATGGACGAAGCGGCGAGCCGCTTGCGCATGCAGGTGGATTCGAAGCCCGAGGAACTGGACGAGCTCGATAGGCGCATCATCCAACTCAAGATCGAGCGCGAAGCGCTGCGCAAGGAAAGCGATGACGGGTCCGTCAAGCGCCTTGAGAAACTTGAGGAAGAACTGGCTGATCTGGAACAGAACTCTGCATCCATGACGGCGCAATGGAAGGCGGAAAAGGACAAGCTTGGCCAACAAGAACATGTGCGGGCAGAGCTGGACAAAGCTCGTCAGGATCTCGAAGTTGCCCAGCGACAGGGCAATCTGGCGCGCGCAGGCGAACTTGCCTACGGCATTATCCCAGACCTCGAAAAGCAGCTTTCCGAGTCTGATGACACGGAAGACCATATGGTCAATGAGGCCGTGACCGAAGAGCATATCGCTAGCGTTGTCTCGCGTTGGACCGGCATTCCCGTGGATCGCATGTTGCAAGGCGAACGCGAGAAACTCCTGTCCATGGAAAAGAAGCTGGGCAAGCGGGTGATCGGCCAGGAAGAAGCACTTGCGGCGGTCTCCAATGCAGTTCGCCGGGCGCGTGCGGGCCTGCAAGATCCTTCACGGCCCATCGGATCGTTCATGTTCTTGGGCCCGACAGGTGTCGGCAAGACGGAGCTGACCAAAGCGCTGGCCGAATTTTTGTTCGATGATGATCAGGCAATCGTGCGTCTGGATATGTCCGAATATATGGAGAAGCACTCGGTTGCACGCCTGATTGGCGCGCCTCCAGGGTATGTAGGATATGAGGAAGGCGGTGCACTTACTGAAGCAGTCCGCCGCCGGCCGTATCAAGTTGTGCTTTTCGATGAGATCGAAAAGGCGCATACGGATGTTTTCAATGTGTTGTTGCAGGTCTTGGATGATGGCCGCCTGACGGATGGTCAAGGCCGGACGGTAGACTTCAAGAACACGCTGATCATTATGACGTCCAATCTTGGATCGGAGTTTTTGGCCAATCAGGCGGATGGTGAAGATTCATCACAGGTGAGAGATCAGGTGATGGGGGTTGTCCGCTCTCATTTCCGCCCTGAATTCCTGAACCGTTTGGATGAGACCATTCTGTTCCATCGGCTCACGCGTAACCAAATGGACGCTATTGTCCAGATCCAGGTGAAACGCTTGGCGGCATTGCTTGCGGATCGGGAAATCGCGGTCGATCTGGATCACAAGGCAGAGACATGGCTTGCATCGGCTGGATATGATCCTGTCTATGGTGCGCGTCCGTTAAAGCGGGTCATTCAGCGTAACTTACAGAATCCACTGGCTGAGATGATCTTGGAAGGGTCAGTGGCCGACGGCAAAACCGTGTCCGTTACAGCCGATCAAGACGGATTGGTCATCAACGGCAAATCGGTCAATGTGCGGAATGAGTTTGGTTCGACGACCGACCCGTCAGACGATGAACCCAGGCAAATGCTGCATTAAAATGGCAGTAAACGCAGCCTCTATCGCGTGACGGTCACAATGCGGTCGAGGCTGCGTGCCGAGAAAAGATCTCGATACGGAGCGAAGTCGTTGACCGATCCTGTGGTGTAGGCGGCGATTGGGGCATCTTGACCATTGCCGATGCCGACGGCTTCAGCAATGGTTGCCACCCGCGTGGCAATCGCTTCACCGCTGTCGATCCAACGAAGGGCGCGTGGGGCTACCGTTTTCAATTCATCGATCAGCAGCGGAAAGTGCGTGCAGGCCAGCACCACAGTATCCATGTTTTCGGCTGCGTCTTTTTCAAAAAGAGGGGCGAGCGCCAAGACAATCTCCTTTTGCTCAAACGGCTCGCCGCGCGCTTTGCGTTCCGCAAGCTCCACCAGCTCTGACGATCCATGTAAATGCACTGTGCAATTTGCCGCGAATTCATTGATCAGATCTATTGTGTATTGGCGTTCGATGGTTCCAGGCGTTGCCAGCAATCCGATAACGCCAGTGGTGCTCTCGGCGGCCGCCGGCTTGACTGCCGGCACGGTCCCTACGACGGGCACGGACAGGGCCTGTCTGATCTCCGGCAATGCGACCGTGCTGGCCGAGTTGCAGGCCACCACAACGACGTCCACGGCCGCCTCACCAGCCATTCTGTCCAGGAGTTGAGGTACTTCTTTCTTCAGCCAGGACTCGGATTTCGTGCCATAGGGAAAAGCAGCATTGTCCGCCGCATATGAGACGGCAGCGTCAGGCAAGACGTGTTTGATTTGATCAAAGACCGTTAGGCCCCCCACGCCGGAATCGAATACGAGAATATGAGGGGAGGTGCCGGTGCCGCTCATGCTCACCACACTGTTGGTGGTTACGGTGTCGCCGAACTCCCGTTTGCAAGTTCTGCAGTGGCAACCGGGGTCGACAGCGGCGTTTGTAGCATGTCGGCGCGGATGTCGTCACGCGTCCCTTTGAAGGCGGTCAAGATATCGCCCTTCAAGGTGCGGCCAGACGGAATGCGCACCTTCATCGAGTTCACGGCCTTGCCATTGTAGTGGACCTCGTAATGGAGGTGCGGGCCAGTGGACCTGCCAGTGGACCCAACATATCCGATGGTTTGGCCTTGCTTCACGCGTTTGCCTTTCCGGATACCCTTGGCATAACGATGCAAGTGAGCATAGGCTGTTTTGTAGCCATTGGCATGGCGTATACGGATATAATTGCCATAACCGCCATAGCGGCTTGCCCGTTCCACAACGCCGTTGCCTGCTGCCTTGATTGGTGTGCCACGCGGGGCCGCGAAATCCGTCCCCTTGTGCATTTTTGAATACCCCAAGACCGGATGGCGGCGGCGTCCGAAGCCGGAAGAGATCCGCGCACCATCTATCGGTGTACGCATCAAAAATTGCTTCGCGCTTTTGCCATTGCTGTCGAAATAGTCGGTGACTTTGTCGTCAGACGGCGTAAAGCGGAAGAGTTCTTTCTCTTTGCCGCTTGTGGTCATCGAGGCGTATTGAATGATGCCGTCTTTTACGGCTCTGCCTTCGTCGTCATAGAAGCGCGAGAAAAAGATTTTGAAGCTATCGCCCTTTCTGATCTCGCGCTGAAAGTCGATGTCATAAGAATAGATGCGGATGAGCTCCGCCACGATGCCATGCGGAATGTTGGCTTCAACGGCAGCCAGGTAAAGGCTGCTGTTGATCGTGCCGGCCGCGTTGACCGTGCGTTCCGTCAAATCTTTCGTGGATTTACCTGCCGTGTACGAACCACTTTCATCGAGCCGTACATCGATCGTGGTGATAAGGTCCGATTGCAGGGACATGCCGACAAGACGTGGTTCCACCGGGGTGCTGGAAAGCATGCTGGCCTTCCGGATTGGCGGCGTGTCGGTGCCTAAGACTGGATTGTCACGAAATGTACGGGCAAACCCCACTTCAAGCGTTTGGCCAACCTTGATGCGCCGTGGATCGAAAACCGGCTTCATCGCCTCGATCGCATGATAAGCATCCCTGCGGTCAGCGCCCGCTTTTGTCAGTATCTTCATCAGCGTATCGCCGTTACGAACGGTGACTTTTGCCTTCTGTACCGGCGGTACTTGAGGGGTTGCCGCGATCTCTAGATCTTCATGGGCAAATACGGAGATATCGCCGTTCGGCTTCGCGAAAACACCCAATGCAGCAGGATCCGACGGCGTGCCCGCATCCATCGTCCACTGGCTGAGCAGGGTCGCCGCGCCGAAAAGGCCAATGCAGCCAACCATTGCCGATGAGGCCAAAAGCCATTTCACCGGATTCCAAGCTTTCGCGCTCACCTGAGAAGTCAACTGCAAGTCCTCCGCCCCGGTCTGCGCGTCTTCATTTATTGCGCTGCGCAATTTTCCGGATTCTTGATTTCTTCAAATAGGGGAATTTTAGGTTTCGAGGGGTTAATGATTTTCTAACGATGACGCTGGACGGTCTAACATATTAACAAATGTTGTATGCCGGAAAGGCCTGATATACTGCGGATTGTAGTTGATTCTGCGCTCCTGAAAACAGGCGAAATAGCGAAGTAAATGTCGCGTTCTTTGACGGCTAAAAAAATCTGAAAAAAGCCGCCTGTTATCGCTTGACGGCCCCCTCTCAATCCAT
>OZ245840.1:4050000-5312187 GCA_965228775.1 Alphaproteobacteria bacterium
GCGTGCTGCCGTTGCGCATATCTACTTTGAGACAATCCATCCTTTTGAAGATGGCAATGGCCGCATTGGGCGTGCCATCTCAGACAAAGCCCTGTCACAAAGCTTTGGCCGACCACTTATTATGAGTCTTTCGCGCACAATTGAGAGCAACAAAAGTGATTACTATGATGCGCTCAAAGATGTTCAGCGAGGAAATGAGATTTCTGACTGGGTGTCTTGGTTTGTGGGCATCGCGATTAAAGCGCAAGACGAGGCTATGGAGGCGATTGATTTCTCACTAAAGAAAACGAGATTTTTTGTTCATTTTCAGGGGCAACTCAATGATCGTCAGCATAAGGTAATTGTTCGCATGATGAGGGAAGGGCCCAAAGGATTTAAGGGTGGCATGAGTGCCAAGAAGTATATGGCGATCACGCATGCTTCGAAGGCTACTGCTACACGTGACCTGCAAGACCTTGCAGCTAAAGGGGTGATTGTTCCGTGCGGTGGCGGGGGCCGTAGTACCCGTTATGATCTCAATCTGTAGGTATCCTGTGAAGCTTTTGTTTGCTTTTATAAAAAATGTACATTATTTTAGTGTAATTAGATTGGTGGAAAGGAAATTGGTGAATGGGAAAATAGAGTGCTTTCGGTAGAGACCGGATAACGCTCAAAGGACCTGAATTTGGCTGAAAATTAGCACACTTTCTAACACGCTCACACGCAAAATCGGAAATATGTGAGTAAAATCAATTGGATAGAGTGCGCTGGTTTCGTCTCATAACCTGAAGGTCGTAGGTTCAAATCCTACTCCCGCAACCAAGCAGCAGGCCGTTAGTCGGCCATTCATAGCAATCTCAAAAATATTGTCGCTTAGCCGGTGCTTGCAGCCCGTGCTCGCTCGAGCCTGCGCGCTTGCCTGCGTTCGAGCGCGCCACGCATGCGCGTGTGCCGTTCTTCAGTAATCGGATAATTATACGCAACGAACGCAGCGATTACGAAAAAGACTGGCGGGCCAAGTGCATAAACAAGTCTTAAACCAATCAATTTCTCCGGCGAATTGATGACACCCGGCGTGGGGTCGAAGCCCACAAGAGCAAGTGCCGTCAGGGACAACCACGGCCCCACCGAAAGCGCGATCTTCAAGGTGAACGACCAGGCGGCAAAAAACAAAGCGGCGCGGTCTTCGCCCGTACGCATGGTGTCAATGTCAATAACATCGGCCTTCATGGAATGGGGCAAGGTCGAAAAAGATCCGCCCGCGAACCCTGTGATGGCGGCCACCGGCAGCATCCAGTTGAAGTCGCCGGGGCCCAAGAACAAATAAAGCGGACTGAATATTGGATACACCATCAAAGAAGCGATCCAAGCCTTGTGCTTGCCTATTTGCTTTGACAACCACAGCCAAAATGGCACACCGCACAAGCTGGCTGTGAAGAAAACCAACAGCATCAGGATGCTGCCTTCTTCTTCTTGAAGGACGCCACGGATAAAGAAAACAATCGTCGCCGTGCCAAACGCGATGCCGGTGAATTGAAAGAAGAAGGCTGTCACCAATCGCTTGAAAGGCCCGTTCGTCAGCATGATGCGCAACCCTTTGAGGATCGGCATGGTCACGGGTTTTGCGTCGGTGCGTTCTGGCACTTGCCAGACTGTGAGGCCAACACAGACCGGCAACAGAACCAGCATGATAATGCCAATGATCGCGACAACGGCCGGCGTTCCGCCTAACCCGAAAAAAATGAGCGCGAGGACAGGAATCAGTTTGCTGATGACACTGGCAGCAAGACCAAGCCCCGCGCGCCAGCCAACGATGGATGATCGCTCGTGATAATCCGTGGAGAGTTCCGCAGCCCAGGCATAGTAAGGGATGAACAACATGGTCCAGCCGAGCCAGAACACCACCATCCAAAACATGAGATAGGCGGCCGTTACGGGAGGTGCCGGAAAGAAGATCATGTAAACCGACAGCATCAGGATGGGCACCGCCGCTACCATCCAAACCCGGCGCCGGCCCCAACGTGTGTCGGTCCGGTCGCTCGCATAACCGATCAGAGGGTCCAACACCGCGTCGAACAATCGGGCGAACAGCCAGACCGTACCCACAGCCGCGAGGCTCACGCCCAGATCTGCGCCGTAATAGTTTGGAATGAAAGCCGACACGGGCAAGGATGCCACTTGAATTGGCATGTCCGTCAGGCCATAGAAGAATTTCGTTCGGTTGGAGAGCCGTTGGGAGTTTTCCTGGGTGTCGCTTTCCGCCACGCTGCTATAGACCGCGCTGTCATTGTTTAGGTCAGCCTAACACAGCGTCCGCGCGCGGGTGTGTATTATTTCTTCCGAACTCGGTGATTAGAAAATGCAGCGGAAGCGTCACACGCAGGGGCCTGAAGCGATGCGTCTTAGACCGTTTGCTGTTTCTTTGTCTCGCATAGATCTACGAATGGCCATCGCTGCGCACGGGACTCACATAATTGGGTGGTTTCACCGTCACCACGGCGCAATCGACGCTGTTGAGAATGTCCTCCGCCGTATTGCCGATCACGAAGCCGGGCACGCCCGTGCGTGCGACGGTTCCCATGACGATCACATCCACGCCCAGGGCATGCACTTGCTGAGGAATCACTTCTCGCGCTGCACCGCGTTCGAGCCGGGGCACAAGCTGAATGCGCGCCGCGGTGTCGGCACCAATCCAGCCGCGCGCCTGGTCTGCTAAGGTGTCCAAGGCGCGCACATGATTTGCTTCCACCTCCTTGACATAGGCGTGCGCTGCCTTCTCGGGGTCGGGGGCATTTGACCACATGCGGACGAAGCCTTCACCCGGGGCGTCCCAAACATGAAGCATATGCACCCGGGCACCTTCTGCCGTGGCCACCTTGGCGGCGGTTTCTATGATGCGGCGATTGAGACCGGCCAAAGTCTCGGGTTCAGCGGCCATGGTATGGTCAACGTCCACAGCGGCAAGGACCGTCTTGACCTTGCGGGGTGTCTCGGGCAGGCGAAGCCACACGGAACAAGGGCATTTGCGCAGCAGGTGTTGATCCGTGCTCGCAAATAGGAATCCCTCAATGCCGGCCAATCGCTCTGCCGTTTTCAACACAAGATCCATATTGTGATCGATCGCGTGGCGAATGACTTCTAGAAAGGGCTTTCCCATGCGCACACTGACATTCGGACGCGTCGACAGATCTGCTGTGTCCGCCAAAGCGTGGAGCTTCTCTTCCCGCTCGCGGAGCATGCGCTCCGTAAGGTCATTGACCGATGTACCGGCCGCGCGGGCGATCCACCCCAGTTCCGAGGGCGGTTCCACCACCGAAAGAAGGGTGATTGATGCGTTCCATTCACCAGCAAGGTCTTCCGCGGTAGCGAGCAGCTCGGTGTCACTATCGTCGCCGGTGCAGACCACCAGCAGAGTTCCGAACGTTAGTGGTGTAGTTTCGGTCTTTTCCGATTTGCGTCTCCAAATCATGCGGCAAACTCTTTCTGACCTTCGGGGTCGGTTGTTTCGGTTGGAAGGGGGGATTTGCCGCTCAATACCAAGGCAGCCGCCCGCGATGCGGCGTCGCGGAATGGTAGAAGTACCAGGTCGGCGCCATGAGCCTCGAGTGTAAGGGCGGTTTCTTCGCTGTGCGCCGCGACCGCGATGCGGCCTTCAAAACTCAGATCCGTCAGTGAGCGGATGAGAGAGCGGCGTGGGTCGTCGTGAGTGATGCCTGTGTCGTGTTCCGGCACTGCCGACAATGCCCATTTGGCGTCCTTAAGTGGCAAATGAGCCAAAAATTCAGGATCGGTGGCATCGCCGAACACTGCCTCAAATCCTTGGCTTCGGGCATGGCGCACGGCGGTCGGATTGAAGTCGACACCCAAGACGCGGCATCCGGCGCGCCGCAGTTCCTCCGCAATGCCAAGGCCGTAGCGGCCAAGGCCGAAAACGATGACGTCGCTGGGCGCGCGGGCCGGGTTGCCAGCATCCTTGAACTTTCCGGCGGACGGCCGCTCGAATATGTCCAAGAAGGGCTCCGCCCAGCTATAAAGGCTGTGGGAATAAGTGATCATGTAGGTGGACGCGGCAATCGTCAGTAAGCCGACCAGTGTGACAAGACCCAACGCTTGATCCGCTACATGGCCAAGGGCAACACCCATAGCCATAAAGATCAAGGAAAACTCGCTGATTTGTGCAACGGTCAGCCCTGCAAGAAAGCCAGTGCGTTTGCGGTAGCCCATGATGCCCATGATCGTCAGTACAATCAGCGGATTGCCGATCAACACAAAGAGCGAAAAGATGATGGCTGGCCCCACGCTCGCGCCTAATATGGATAGGTCGAGGGATGCCCCCAACGCAATAAAGAAAAATAGCAGCAGGAAATCTCGCAAGGACGAAAGGCGCGCCGCAATGGCCTCTCGAAATGGTGTTGAGGCGAGCGAAACGCCCGCCAACAAGCCGCCCAGTTCCTTCCCGAAGCCGAGATAGTGGCCGAGCGCCGCCAAAAGGGCGGCCCACCCAATCACGAATGACACCAAAAGCTCCGGTGCGCGTGAAAGGCGCTCGACCAGCGGGTTTGCGAGAAACTGGATGAACAGTACTACTGCGACCAGCATGGCCGCGCCGTATCCGAACACCAAAAGGACTTCCGTGTACGCTGCTTCTCCGGCTGTTCCGACGCCAATTGCGGAGAGTGCAATCATCGCCAAGACAACCACCAAATCCTGGACGATCAAAAACCCAAGGGCAATGCGCCCGTGGAGAGAATCGATCTCCCGTTTGTCGGACAGCAGTTTGACGATGATGATGGTGGAAGAGAAGGTGAGCGCCACCGCAACATACAGGCTGGTGACAACACTGAAACCCAAGGCTAGGCCGATCAAGAATCCGAACAGCGTGGTGAACGCCACTTGACCCAGGCCCGTCATCAAGGCGACCGGGCCGAGCGTACGCACCAGCTTGAGATCGAGTTTCAGGCCCACCAGAAACAGCAGAACGGCAATGCCCAATTCCGCCAGCAGGTCGATATGCTCGTCGGATTTGGCAATATCCAACACGGAGGGACCGGCTAGGATGCCCACGGCGATGAAGCTGACGATTAGCGGTTGGCGCAACATTAAGCCGACAAAGCCGACGCCGGCGGCCAATACCAGAAGGGCGGCGATTTCGTAGAAAATGTAGCTGGTAATGGTTTCAGTCACCGGCGTCTCCATGGTGGCGCTGACCCAATTGGAGGGGAAGTCTGAGCCGGCCACTGTGTGTTGTTGCCCAAAGGCGTATCCGTTTTTCCAGCTCGAGAATTAGAAGAAGCCCGATGCCGACGGCCACGACCTGCAAGCCCTCGATCAGGCTCAATGGCCGTGTGTCGAAGAAGGTCTCCATAAACGGTGCATAGGTGAACAAGAACTGGAGCGCTGTGACCACTGAGATGGCAATGAGAACGGGTTTGGTCCCCACGGCGCCTTGCAGGGTGATCGACGGATTGTTCAGATACCGCACCGAGAACAAGTAGAAAATTTCCATCACCACTAATGTGTTCACGGCGACAGTGCGCGCTACTTCCAGGCTGGCGCCTTGCGCCTGTGCCAGCGCGAACTTGCCGAAGATGCCGGCGCAAAAGAGAATAGAAACAAATGCCACTCTCCAGACCACGAAGGCGGACAGGATGGGGGCGTCCCGCCAGCGTGGCGCACGTTTCATGACGCCGGCCTCGGCGGGCTCAAAGGCGAGCGTCATGGCCAGCACGACAGAACTCACCATGTTTACCCAAAGAATTTGGACCGGCGTGATCGGCAAAGTGACTCCGAGCAGGATGGCGATGATCAGACTGAGGGATTCCCCGCCATTGACCGGCAGCAAAAAGATGATGGCTTTCTTCAAATTGTCGTACACCGTGCGGCCGGCTTTGACCGCGGCCGCAATGGTGGCGAAATTGTCGTCGGCCAGCACGATTTCCGCGGCTTCCTTGGCGGCCTCTGTACCGCCGCGTCCCATGGCAATACCGATATCCGCGCGCTTTAACGCTGGTGCATCGTTGACGCCATCTCCGGTCATGGCGACCACGGCACCAGAGTCCTGCAGCGCTCGAACAAGCCGGAGTTTGTGCTCCGGACTTGTGCGGGCGAAGACATCCACACTGGCGGCACGGCCACGCAGCGCGCTGTTGTCGAGCGTGTCGATATCCGTGCCACGCAGCACCGATTGCGTGTTTTCAAGACCGAGTTGACGGGCGATGGCCTGTGCCGTCCCCGCATGGTCGCCGGTGATCATTTTTACCCGGATGCCCGCCGCTTGGCACTCCGCCACTGCTGCGATTGCTTCTTCGCGCGGCGGATCGATCAGGCCGACCAAGCCCAGAAGCGTCAGGCTTCGTTCGACGTCATCAAAACGCAAAGCCTGATGATCCGTATGGGTTGCTTTCATGGCAATAGCCAGAACGCGTTTGCCTTCTTCGGCAATGACTTGGGCTTGGTCTTGCCAGTACGCCAGGTCGATGGCATCGACCTGGCCGTTTTCCCCGTGTTGGTGGGTACACATGTCGAGCAAGCGTTCCGGTGCGCCTTTAACGTAGATTGCCGCTTGACCCTCATGATTGTGATGCAGGCTCGCCATAAAGCGATGTTGGGCATCGAACGGGATGGCGTCCGTGCGGGGCGTAGCGCGCCGTTCAAAGTCTGGGTCTAGGCCGGCCTTGCATGCCAATGTGAGAAGGGCGCCTTCCATAGGGTCGCCCACCACGGCCCAATGTTCGTCGCTGCGCACCAAATCGGCTTCGCTGCATAGCAGGGCGCCACGTGCGAGTTCGGTCAAAAGGGGAAAGTCCTGCGGTAGAATTGACTGGCCGTGCACGGAGAATCCGCCGACAGGTGTGTACCCCGTGCCCGAAACATCGAAGCGCCGCGCGGCGGTAGCGACCGACGTGACGGACATCTCGTTTTTGGTGAGTGTGCCCGTTTTGTCGGAGCAAATCACGGAAACGGACCCCAGCGCTTCGATGGCTGGCAGACGGCGCACGATGGCGTTTCGCTGCGCCATGCCTTGGACTCCGATCGCGAGCGTTACCGTCAAAATGGCTGGCAAGCCTTCGGGAATAGCGGCGACGGACAATCCTACGACGGCCATGAAAAGCTCGCGAAACCCGTAATCGCCCAAGGTCAAACCCAATGTCAGAATGGCGGTGCTGGCCGCCAGAATGAAGATTGTCAGCCATTTGGCGAACACCGCCATTTGGCGGATTAACGGGGTGTCCGTGGATTGAACGTGACGGATAAGGCCACTGACCCGGCCGATCTCCGTGGCAACGCCTGTGGCCACCGCAACACCTTTACCGTGACCGGCCGCGACCATTGTGCCGCTATATGCCAGGCACTGCCGGTCACCGAGCGATGCCAAGATATCGACCGGTTCGGTCGATTTGTCGACGGCGACCGACTCCCCGGTCAAGGCGGCTTCCTGAATCTTGAGACCGCGCGCCTCCAGTAGGCGCAAATCAGCGGCGACTCGGTCGCCAGCCTCGAGAATGATGATATCCCCAGGCACCACTTCCTCGCCCGGAATTGTTGTGCGCCGCCCCTCCCTTAGCACCGTGGCTTTAGGGGCCAACATGTTCCGTATGGCACTGAGGGCTTCTTCCGCTTTTCCTTCTTGGACAAAGCCGATGATCGCGTTCACTAGAATGACCGCGATGATAACGCCCGCATCGACCCAATGTTCCAAAGCGGCAGTGGTCGCAGCCGCCGCCATCAGGACGTAGATCAGGACGTTGTGAAACTGGCGCAGCAGCCGCAGGACCGGTCCGTTGCGCGCTGCGTCAGGCAGGCGGTTAAGACCATAGCGGGTGCGCTGAGTTTCAATAACGCTTGTACTGAGCCCCAACTCCCGATTCGAGTTGAACGCAGACAGGGCATCCTGGAAGGGAATGTCGTGCCAGCTTGGCCGGGACGGCGCTTTACCGGATTCCATACGCTGTCGCATTGCAATCGAGTCCTGTCGCTACATTTAAACGGGCACGCTCCGCGCCGCGTGGTTGGCGTGCCAACGCGAAAATCGGGCCGCTTAGCGTTGGAGGACATGTCAAATCTTCTGAACGCAGGGCGTTTCGTTTGTACCGTGCGATGCGGTGCGCTGCTGGGTTTGGCACGGGGACCATCCAGGGCTTTCACATCAGAGTGTCGTAGCGCTCATGCGGGCCGATTTTCGTCCGTTGAACGCTTCCGCCACTTCTATTTGGCAAGAGGCTTATAGTTAAGCCCCAGCCGGAACACACCATTTAGCTTCAAACCGATTATTCCGAAACGGCGGTCCGGAAGAGAGCTTAAGTGTTTGAAGTTATATGGGTTTGGGTTTCACTGCTCCAAGTGGCCAGCTCAATTCTTAGGGAAAAACGATCAAAAAGTGTCGTGCTCTTTCAACTCGAGGTGGCGCGGCCAACAGGTGTATCGTGCTGCATTGGTGCGGCGTCTGCGGTGATCCATCGATGACACTGGCTTTCTCAGCAAAACTCTCTTGCAAACAATTGAACAATAGTTTAATTGTATCTCTATGGATGACGTTGGATTGCGGTCTGACCAAACGGCCCAACTTGCAGAAACATTTGGACTATTGGCGGACCCAACCCGCTTGTCGATTGTGGTGGTTTGTATGGAGCGTGAGATTCCCGCCGGCAACATTGCCGACAAACTGGGTCTCTCTGCGTCTCTAGTGAGTCATCATCTTCGGCTTCTGCGTGCAGCCCGCATGTTGCGGCAAGAACGTCGGGGTAAGCAGGTCTTTTATTCCCTGGCGGATGATTGTGTGCGCGATGTTCTGAACACAATGATCGACCATCTGTTCGTCCATGAACAGGGTGGTTCTGATGAGATAAGCGAAGGAGAAGCGTAATGGTGAACGTAACACAGCAAAAATGTGCGTGTACGGATTGTGTGTGCATCGTAAATGTGAATGATGCGGTCAAGAAAGATGATCGCAATTATTGCAGCGAATCTTGCGCGGAAGGACACAAAGGTGGATCCGGCTGCGAACACCAAGGCTGCAGCTGCAAAGGATAGCAAGAAACACTATCTGCGCGGAGTTGCCTTATCACAATGGCGCTCCGCCATAAGTCGATATGACAGACGGCCCTTTCCGCCGTCTACTCAAATGAAAATATATGCGGCTGTGAACCGTTCAATGGTCCAGAACCCGCCTGTGATACCTAAGGCATAACAGGCCGCCGTTTGGATAGAGCGTGCTGGCAATGCCTCAATCCTTGAAATCGTGTAGGCGCCCACCAGCAATATGGCGATGAACGCCAATTGTCCGATTTCCACGCCCACATTGAACAACAGCAGTGCCATGACTTCGGCACCCGGCGGCAATCCAATATCGGCAAGAGCGCCGGCAAAACCAAAGCCATGGATAAGGCCGAACCCAAAAGCAATCGACCACGGAAAACGGGACCCCAATGTGTCCTGCCCCCGAGACCTGTAAAGCGCTTCCAGCCCTAAGAGAGAAATGCTCATGGCAATGACGATTTCGACGGGTGTTGACGGCAGCGACCAGCCGGCTAAGGCGGACAGTGCCAGAGTTATCGAATGGGCAATGGTGAACGAGGTAACGGTGGTGATCAGCTGATTCCGGCGCACCAACAGAAAAAGCCCCAGCACGAAAAGCAAATGGTCGAATCCGAGGAGGATGTGCTCGACGCCGAGACGCAGATAGGCGCCGGTGGCGGTTGGTGCTGGTCCCGACAGATCAATTGGCGGATCTCCGGGCCTCAGGACTGTTGAAACATCGGTCCCGTCGTTAAGCTGGATTCGGACAAAGACATCTGTCAGTGTGCGGTCGAGGCCATCAATCCCGATGGAGCCAGATCTAAGGTCACAAGAGACTTGCCACCGCTTTACCAAGGTTCCGCCAAGCGGAGTGATGCTTTCATCCGTAGGCGTACATTGGTCTGGAAAACTAGGATCAATCTTCAGACGCCGATCGCCCTTAATGGGTTGTTTCCAGGTGACGGCATGGGTGCCGGGCACGCGTTCAACAATCTCCAGATAAGCGGGCCTTACTTCATGAGCATGCAGCGGGGCAATCATGCTTTTGGCGCCCAGTGCCAATAACACCAGAAGTAAAAGAGGCGGCCTAAAAGCCATCGGGACTTTCAACGACGATGTGATACTTCTGGATAATCTCTTGAATGGCCGCCGCATTCTGCTCTCGTCGCTTGACATCTTCCCAAACCGCCAGGACAGATTGCTGAATGTCGTCAAATGGCGGCAGATCAGCTTCTTGATTGTGCGTAACCCGAACCACATGTTCTCCGAAAGCAGAAGTGAGTGGCCCCTGCCAGCTTTTGTCTTCTGGTGTCTTGCTCAGGGCGCTTGCAAATTCATTGCCGAACAGGCGCGCGACCTCTCGCAAGGGCAGGTCACCGTAAGAGCGGCTCAGCATGAAGGGATCGCCGGTTCTTCTCCAATCAGGCGGCTGATCTGAATTCATGAGGCCCAAAATGCTCTCCGCATCCGATCGAACCGTTCGTTTTCTTTCTTCTGCGCTTAGGAAAATGTGGTCAAAGGTGACGCGGGCTGGTGCCGTGAAACGGTCTGCATGCATTTCGTACCAGGACTTCAGTTCCGCTTCGCTTGGGGAAGGCAGGGATGCCAGGTCCGACACCAAAAACGTCATCTTTTGTGCCAAGCGCCGATCGACAATGGTGTCGCCAATATGAAGGCCCAGCTTCCGCGCCTCTCGGGCCAGTGCTTCATTCCGTATGTGGTCCGCGACAATTGCCTTCATATCATTTGCCGTCGGTGCGGTGCCGGCCTCTGACGCATAGAGCGTTGCCAATCGTTCCATGTCGCCCGTGGTGATGGTGATCGTGTTTTGTATACGGTCTGTCCAGCTCGACCACGCGATATGAAAACCAAAAATGGCGAGTGCCGCCAATGCGAAATGCACCAGCGGCTCACGAATCAACTGTCTCATCCGGCGTTCGGGATGTACCAAATAGGCGATGTGTAAGCCCGCTCTTGAATGGTCTTTTCCAGAGTTGGATTGGGCGGCGTGCCGGCCTTCAGGGCGTCCCAGGTGGACCAGCGGCAGCTTGGATTCTCCAGAACGCGGACATAATACGTCGCGCGCTGCGATGCGTCGAAGTCGGGATCTCGCCAAGTGGTCTTGAGCTCACCCGCGCCTTCTCCGGTGGGCGTGCAAGTGGCAAGATCCACGCTTGCGTTATTATCCGGGCACCGATGTGTTTGAGGATCTGGTGTGCCCATATGGCAGGCAACATCAAAAACCCGTTCAATGCTGGATGTGACCTTGACGATCTGTACACGTTGTAATGCCGTACCTGATGTATCCTGCATGGCCCAAGCGACGAAAACAGGGGCGCGTCCGTCTCCTATCAGATCTCCGCCCATGGGAACGCCCGATGCATAAGCCTGGTCGAGCATGTCGGCGGCGTCAAGAATACCGTCTTCATAATCAAGACCAGCGAAGAAACGGACTTTCATCCGCGGGCCCGTGGTGGCGAAAGTTTCTTTGCGGCGGAAAGCATCGAAGATAGCTTCGCGGGTATTTTCTTCGGCCCAAACGCCGGTTAGACCCGAGGCACTCCATCGTGAAAACCACTCAGAAGCGTTTCGGGTTTGCAGCGTCTCTTTTTGTTCGTTCCAAGAAACTTCCGGGTCGAATGGCACTGAGCCGCGGGCTTGCGGCAATCCATCGACGATACCTACTTTGGACCAGTAGTCGTTCTCGGCATAGGCGCCGCCCACCACATGGCTATCGGACGCAGCAACCAGACCGAAGCGGAAGGGGTCAAACCCTTGCTCCTCCTGAAGTTTGAGGCCGTTCTGATAGGCTTCGCGCACATAGCTGCCTTTTGTCCGAGAAACGGCATAGGACCCGAGCAACCGGTCATAGATTTCGAAATTGGCCCACTCATCGTTCGGAGACAAAGAAGGATGGGTTTCCGATGTTCCTTTTACCTGCGTGATTTCGACCAAAGGTTCGTTCCGCATACGTTGTTCCGCGTAAGCCGCATCCAGTGGGGCGCCATCGTAGGTTTCAAGGCGGAACATTTGACCATCAGAGACATTGGGATTGTGAGGGACGGAAATCGATTCAATCCCGGCAGCCCGCTGTTCGTCCATCCAGTCCCACAAATCCTCGGGGTTTGCGGAGTCAAGCGTCGAAAATGCGCGCTGCGGTGCGTCTCCTCTGAAGAAGACATTTCGGTGGAGGTTGCCGCCACCAAAATTGTCGGCGCCTTCGCGTGTTCTGACGGAAGTGTATTCGTACGCGGCAAAAGTGGTGAACTTACCGGGTTCATTGTGCTTTTCCGCGGTAGCAACATTCTGCGCCCAGATGGAGTTCATCTCTTCCTGATCGTAAATCTCTTCGATTCTTTCCCCGGTGCGGACGGAAGTGCCCACTTCATTGAAGGCTGATTGAATGACCTCCGGTTCGGTGGAGAACATCTTCTTGGACCGTTCTAGCTCGTTCAGCTTGTGGCCAGCGGTATTCATTGCCGGCAGTATGCCTAGATACTCCGCGTGGTCCGTGACGGCATAGAAATCCAGCGCTCCGCCCGCAATGGTCATATCGAATCCGGACGGATGTGGAACGGTTTCACCTTTCGCGAAGCGATACGCGTCATCCGCGGTGCGCCGTACATTAAATATGTAAGCGTCAAAGCTATTACGCGTATGGATATGAAGGTCGCCAAAATAGGCGTTGCGCGTTGCGCTGTATCCAGCCGTTTTTCCCTCGGTGACCGCTGGGATCGGCGTTTCAGCCGTCTCTGCTGAAGCTGTATCAGGAGCCGCTGGTTCCGGAGGGGCTGTCGATACCTGTTCTTCCGTGTCGCAGGCGGCGATCAACACTGTCAGACCTGCCGCTATTATTATTTTTTTCATGGCAACCTCCATTGGTCTTTTTATTGCAACGATTCTAGCGTTTATTGAAGCCAGCGTCCATGCCACATCTCGTCTTTGTCCGGGCGGGTCCAAGCCATGACTTATCTCACGTTAATGCTGAGACACGTTGATCCTGTTCCACAGATTGATCATCGCGATATCAGCGGTCAGGGCACTGATTTCCTCATCGGAGAAATGTTCGCGCAACCGTGTTCTCAAAGGTGCGAGGTCACGGGACGGATCAAGCACGGTCAGGGCTTCGGTCCAGGCCAAAGCGGCGCGCTCGCGTTCTGTAAAATCGCTAACTTGATCCCAAACGACCACGCGTTCCAGGCGCTGGTCGGTCTCGCCGTCTTCGCGCGCTTCCCGGATATGCATCTTGACGCAAAAGCCGCAACGGTTGATCTGCGATGCGCGCAGTACGACCAAGTGATGAATTTTTCGGTCTAGGCCATGGGCGTCGATCACCTTGTGAATTTCCGCCAGGGTCGACAAAACATCGGGGATCTCTTTTTCGTGTTGGATTGCTGTTTGAATGTTCATCAAATTCCTCTTTCGAACAGGAAAACTATGTGGTTTTGGAATGACGGTCCGCGATCAGGTTTTGTGACAGGGACGCGGAAATAGGCGGGACTGCGGTGCGATCCGCTGCCTTCTTGACCTGGATCAAGGGGATGCGCGACCTTTGGGATTTAGGGTGACTTCGCAGAAAGCCATGGAAACATGGCAGCCACGAATGCCAGTGGGGTAAGTGTATGATGAGATGGTTTCGCCGGGACAAGAAGTCGCCGCGCGCCGCTTCCGACGTGCAAGCCTTCTTTGATGAGGCGACCTTTACCGTCACCTATGTGGTGTGTGATCCCGCATCCAAGCACTGTGCCATCATCGACTCTGTGCTGGACTATGACCCGAAATCCGGACGTATTTCTTATGGATCAGCGGACAAGGTTGCCGATTATGTGCGGTCTGGCGGCCTCACTGTGGATTGGATCTTAGAGACCCATGCCCATGCGGATCATCTCAGTGCGGCCCCCTATCTCAAACAGCTGTTAGGCGGAAAAATCGCAATCGGTGAGCACATCAAGGATGTTCAGAAGATTTTCCGTACAGTGTTCAATTTGGAAGGCGACTTTGTCGCCGACGGGTCTCAGTTCGATCATCTCTTCGCTGATAGCGACACATTCTCCGTGGGGGACCTTGAGGGCCGTGTGATGCATACGCCGGGTCACACGCCCGCATGCCTTTCCTATCTTATCGGCGATTGCGTTTTCGTAGGTGACACGTTGTTTATGCCGGATTACGGCACAGCAAGGTGTGATTTTCCGGGTGGAGATGCTGCAATATTGTTCGACTCTATTGAGAAACTTTTTTCACTGCCAGGGGACACGAAGTGTTTCACGTGTCACGACTATAAGGCGGAAGGCCGGGATGTTTTCACCTGGCAGTCGACCATAGCCGGCCAAAAAGCCGAGAACATTCACGTTCGTGACGGCATAAGCAAAGATGAGTTCGTGAATATGCGGAACAAACGAGACGCGACGCTCGCCATGCCGGTTCTGATTCTACCATCTGTTCAAGTGAACATAAGGGCTGGGCGGCTTCCTCCGCCTGAGGATAATGGCGTTTCCTACCTGAAGATACCCATCGATCAGCTGTGACAGATTGCCCGCGGCGAGGCAAATGCGATCATAGGGATCCTTTGTGTGCGGAGAGTGCAGACCGTGAAACAGTAGTCTGGATTAAAGCCACCCCATCACGCACTTACACGAAGGTGGATGAATATGCAAAGAATGGGCGTTTTGCGGGTGTTTTTGGACATCATGCGCCGCCTGGCCCGCCACCCTTTAGTATTGTGTATTGCGTCTTGTTCCGCCAAAGTATGAGTATATCTGGGACAAATCCGGTCACGAAGTATATCGAAGGAATTGAGTATGCTGTTTGGTTTGGCTTCATCTAACAAACGTTTGTCTGCGGCGAATTCCTATCAGGAGTGGGCGGAAATTGCTCAGGAGTTGGACCAAAAGTCTGGTGCTAACCGATGGAAGGCGGAAGAGAGAGACCCGAGATACGACTACAGACGTATCCGCGAGCGGCTCGACATGTTGCGCCATGCACGCGAAACCAAAGACGAACGGGAACTGCTCTTTGCGCTCAATGAGGGCATTCACGGTAATCTGGGAGGTATCGCCAAAACGGCGCTCTACAATCAAGCGCATTTCGGCACGAAAGATCTGATTACGGAGTATATGGCGGAAGTCGAAAATGCGCTCAATCATCTGGCGGATGTTGGGGACGACGTCATTCCGTTTGAAGAGCGTATAGATTTCTTCCGCAGGGCCCATCACTGCTACGGCAGTTCGGCACTTATGCTAAGCGGGGCCGGCTCTTTGGCCCCTTTTCATATCGGCACGATCAAAGCCTTGCATCACGAAGGCCTGCTGCCGAATGTGATTTCCGGATCCAGTGGCGGCGCCTTCGTCGCGGCTGTTTTCGGGACAAGAACACCTGAAGAGATAGATCAACAGCTCACCACCGAATCCATTTTGGATGTGCTCTATTCCGATTATGAGCAAGAAGACCCGACAATCTGGCCGCAGCCACAGTCGATCAGCACCTTGTCCCGCGCCGTGGAAGACATGATCCCCGATGTAACCTTCGAAGAGGCTTATGATATCTCGAAGATCTACATCAACATTTCCGTGGCCCCGACACAGGTCAATCAAAAATCCCGGCTGCTCAATGTGATCACCGCGCCGCATGTTTATGTGAGAGAGGCGGTCATCGCCTCTTGTTCCGTTCCCGGTGTTTTCCCGCCCGTACAGTTGGCGGCCAAAGACTATGACGGGGTACGCAAGCCCTATTTGCCCGAACTGCGGTGGATCGATGGGTCTGTGAGCGACGACCTGCCACGGCGGCGCTTGGGACGGATTTATGGGGTCAATCACTTCATTGCCAGCCAAACCAATCCGGCCATTCTATGGGCTGTGCGCGATACCAATTCGGAAAGCGGTGTTGTCAGCACCACATTGGATTGGTGGGAGCAGATGTTCAAAGCGAACCTTCAAGCATCCCGTCCGGCGGTCAGTTTCCTGACGAAACGCATCCCGGGCGTCAGCTCGTTCGCCCATATGTTCTATTCCGTCGCCCTGCAGGAATACACAGCGGATGTGAACATTATCCCCCAGCGCCGTTTCTTCGATCCGCGCAAAATACTGTCGCAAATCTCTCCGGACGACACACTATCGCTGATTAATGATGGGGAACGGTCCACCTGGCCGAAGATTGAGCTTATTCGGAACAGCACACGCGTTTCTAAATGCCTGGAAGAGATTTTGGAGCGGTACGAGCACGAAGCGGACCTACATCACTCCTCCGTACAGAAGCAAAAAGGGCGCCGCCAGCTTTCCCGAAAACGGGCCGCCTGAATCCGTTAGATCGCAATTTCGATAAAATTTTAAGCAAGTTCTGAAGGCGCGGTTAGGAATTGTGTGGGAGCGTTCGCAAGAGTCGAGGGCCGGCGGTTCGTGCCGTCACACGTCAATGCGCCGGATAAATAAGAGTAATTGGATTTGAGTAGTTGAATGAATAATCCCGCATACAATGCGGGGCTGGGGAACACTTTTTCTTCTTATCGGTTTGCGTTCATATCTGTTGGCGTCTTTAGCGCGGTCGTCAACCTTCTGCTTCTGACCGGACCGATTTTCATGCTGCAGGTCTATGACCGTGTGTTGGCAAGCCAATCCGTGCCGACATTGACAGCGCTCATTCTTTTGGTCGCATTCTTATTCGCATTCTACGCCGTGTTGGAGACCATACGGCTACGGATCTTGGCCCGCGTGGGGGCAGCGGCGGATGGCGCGGTCTGCGACCATGTTTTCGAACAATCGCTTATCGCGAAATCTAATAGCGGCGCCGCTCGATCCACGTCGGCACCTCGCGACTTGGATACCATACGGCAATTCTTGTCGGGTCCGGCGCCGATTGCCTTCTTCGATTTGCCTTGGCTTCCCTTGTTTTTAGGCGTCGTGTTTCTCCTCCATTTTTGGCTTGGTGTGACAGCAACGGTGGGCGCAATCATCCTGTTTGTTCTGGCAACCCTCAACGAGCTTATGATGCGCCGCTCCCGCCGATCTACTGCTGGGCTTCTTGCGCAAAAACAGCGGCTCTTTGGTTCCGTATATCGCCACTCGGAGACGGTGCGCGCGTTGGGGATGATCGGTGCCATGACCGCCCGGTGGCGCACGATCCATGATGAAACGGTTTGCCTGCAAAACCGGTTGAGTGATGTGTCGGGAGGATTTTCCTCAGCCATCAAGGGCATACGGCTATTGTTGCAGTCCATTATTCTAGGGGTTGGGGCCTATCTTGCCATACATCAGCAAGTGTCCGCCGGCGCCATGATCGCGGCGTCAATCATTGCGGCGCGTGCCCTAGCGCCGCTAGAGCTCGCCGTTGGCAATTGGCGTCAATATGGCGAGGCCCTTCAAGCATACCGGCATCTCAGCGATGTGCTGACTGCTCCATCCACCGGCCAGGAAAGTTTCGAACTACCGCCCCCCAGAGCGGAGTTGCTGGTGGAAGACGTTTCGTTCACACCGGCTGGGCGTAAGCAGCCGGTCCTCAGCGGGCTGAGTTTTGAGATGACGCCGGGTATGGGGCTCGCCGTCCTTGGCCCCAGCGCCTCCGGCAAGTCCACGTTGGCGCGGCTCCTTGCGGGGATCATTGATGACTATGACGGCGACGTCCGGCTTGACGGTGCAACATTCGGCCAATGGCACCACGATGCGATCGGGCGCCATATTGGGTACATGTCACAGAATGCGGCCTTATTTCCCGGGACCATAGCCGAAAACATCAGCCGCTTCGCTGCGGAAGCGGACACGCGCGCCATCATAACCGCGTCGAAAGCTGCTCATGTGCATGATCTGATCTTAAGCCTTCCCAATGGATATGAGACCCAATGCGATGAAGCGTGTTTTGACCTATCGGCGGGTCAGCGCCAGCGGATCGCTTTGGCAAGGGCGCTTTACGGCGATCCGTTCCTAATTATCCTTGATGAGGCAAATTCCAATCTTGATGCGGCGGGTGAGACTGCCTTGGTCAAGTCGATTTTGGCCGCGCGGGAAAGGGGCGCAATTGTCATTGCCATGGCGCACCGGCCAAGCATTCTCGCGGCCGTGAGCCACGTTATGCTGCTTCAAGGCGGCAAACCACAGGCCTTTGGGGAAAAAGATGATGTCCTGCCCGCCATTCTTAAACCCGCCGGGGAGGGCCGTCATGTGGCATAGATTGAAAGGTGTTATTGCCTCCCTGATAAAAGCGATCGGCGCTGACACCGGAAGTGTCGGTCGTTGGGTTTGTGCGGGATACGCCGCAACGCTTCTTTTGTTTTCGACATTCGCCATGTGGGGAACGGTCACGAAACTGGCCAGTGCCGTGATCGCCGGAGGTCACCTTGTGGTCGATTCTCATTCCAAGGACGTTCAGCACAAAGAGGGCGGAACTGTTAAATCGGTTCATGTGCGGGACGGTGACCATGTGGCGGAGGGACAGGTGTTGGTGACACTCGATGAAACGGCTGCACGGGCTGACCTTGAGATCATTTCAAAGAACCAGTCCGAGCTCTTGACAAAAATCGCCAGGCTCGAGGCCGAACGAGACGGGCTGGATGAGATTGCATTTCCGGAAAAAGTCATGACTCAGTCGGAAGAGGCTCATGTGTTTACGGCAATTACCAATGCCCTTCACATGTTTGCGGCCCGGCGCAGCCTTAGAAAAAGTGAGCGCCAACAGTTGGAACAGCAATTGGTTCAGCTGGAGGAACTTATTCGAGGGTATGAAGTTCAAAAGGCGGCGACGGAAGAAGAATATGAGCTGATCGACGCTGAAGTCGAGCGATTGGAAGGTCTTTACAAAGACAAGCTGGTGCCGGTAACCCGTTTGACGGAAGCCAAGCGCAATGCAGCGCGGCTTAAAGGGCAGATCGGTGCGGCGGAGGCCGAAATTGCCCGGGCAAAAGAACGCATAAGCGAGGTTCGCTCGCGATAATTCAATTCAACGAAGAAAAAAGGTCTCAACTGCTTGCAGAGCTTCAAGACTACCGGTCTCAGCTCGGTGAAGCTGACGAAAGATATCTGGCTGCAAGCGACATTCTTGCAAGAACCCAATTGCGAGCGCCTCAATCTGGATATGTGAACGCACTGGCTGTCCATGCGCAAGGGGCCGTATTGCAACCAGGCCAAACGGTGTTGACCATTGTGCCGGCTGAAGATGAGCTGGTTGTCGAGGCGAAGGTTGCAACAAACGATATCGACCAGATACATCCCGGGCAGGACGTACGTCTTCGCTTCTCTGCCTTCAGCCAAAAATCTACGCCGGAATTTCATGGCGACATCGTCCACATCAGTGCCGATGCGTCGACGGACACCCAAACCGGTCTCATGTTCTATGCGGTGCGCGTGCGATTTGCGGTTCCGAAGGTTGGTAAAACAGAGAAGCTGGACTTGGTGCCGGGGATGCCCGCCGAGGTGTTTATAACCACGGGCGAGCGGACGATGCTGAATTATATTCTGAAGCCGCTTCGCGACCAAATGGCTCGAGCTTTCAAGGAAGAGTAATACGTGTAAAGATCAAAATTTACCTTGCGTTAGCCACGTGGCGGCAAATCACAAAATCGCCTCAAATGATGGCTGCAGGACGAGGTATAACGAAGGAACAGTTTGCAGCGGGAGTTTGGGGAGTGCCTGTGAACCGGAGTAGTGCATTATCACACGAAGGTTTACATCATGAATTTTTGGCTCCGCAATCTATTTGACTCCGACGGAGAGTCCGACAACGGTTTTAGCTCGCTCTTTGCGCGTTTCTTCACATTCATCAGATCCGCTCGTGAAAACGAGAATGAGGACGATCAAGATCCGTCAAACGGAGACGATGGTCCGAACGATGACGACACGGCTGATGATGCCAACGACGACAACAATGATAACGCCGATGACGCGCCGGAAGGCGTGTTTGCGGCGCTGGAAGATGAACTTGTCGGCGGCAATGGCCGCGACCGGCTAAACGGTGCTGAGGGAAGAGACTTCCTTGACGGTGCTGGCGGCAATGATCGGCTGATCGGTGGTGACAAAAGGGATGTGATCGATGGCGGCAGCGGCAATGACCGTATGAATGGCGGTGAAGGCGGCGACAGCCTTTTGGGCGGTGCCGGAAACGACCGTATGAATGCCGGAACGGGCAATGACATGTTGGATGGTGGTGACGGCCGGGACCGCATGAATGGCGGCGCCGGTAATGACATGATGGATGGCGGCGACGGTCGCGATGTTCTTAATGGAGGCGAAGGCGATGACGCCCTCTATGACGGGCTTGGCAACGATCGTCTTAAAGGCGGAAATGGCAATGATACGCTGACGAATTCCTATGGCCGCGACCGGCTACTGGGCGAAGCCGGCAATGACGCGCTCGTGAGCTACAGCGATTCTGGCGAGCCGGAGATCGCCCAGGAAACAGATGCGCCCCAGGTAAATCCGGACGAACCCATCCGCGCCTCTAATGATCGGCTGATCGGCGGTGATGGTGCGGACACGTTTTATTTCCAACTGCATATCGATGCTAAGGAAGAGATCATCGCAAAACACACCGATGCGAATACCGGGCGTGTGGATTGGCAGGGCGTTGCCGGTGAAAACGGAAATGCTCATGATCATTGGGTCGATGGGATCGGTAACGACGTCATTCGAGACTTCGACAAATCGGAAGGCGATCAGATTGTTATCGAAGGGCATACGGTGGTTGCGAGCGTGGAGCAAGTCGACCGCAACAATGACGGCGTTACGGATTACTCCTTAATAACGCTGACAAGCAATCAAGGTGGCGCCGGTGCCCATGACGGAGATGCCTTAGGGACCATTAAGGTCTTTGGAGACGAGGTCACAGAAGACGACATTCCCATCGAACGGGCTGTTTTCTATGGCGAGGATACGTTTGCTGGCAAGACCGGTGTTTACGGCACATCCGGTGATGATGAGATTGCCGACGGGCGCGGAAGCCAAACCCTTTTCGGAGGAGATGGTGATGACGTTCTTGTGGCCTATGGCGACGCTGGTGAACCTATACCCGACCAGGACCCAAATGGAATTGTGTATGAGTATGACAGTGCTTCGTCGCCTGATGACTTACTGATTGGTGGCGACGGGGCCGACACATTCCTCTTCATGCCGCTCCTAAATGCGAAACAAGATATTCTCGAACGTAACCGCGGCGACGATGGCGAGATTGATTGGACCGGCAATGGCGTTGCTGGCGAGAACGGCAATGTTCACGACCACTGGGTGGATGACATCGGTAATGATGTGATTTTCGATTTCTCCAAAGAAGAAGGCGACCAAATCGTTATCGAAGGGCATACGGCAAACATTAGTGTCGAACAATTCGATTCCACCAATGACGATGACAACGATGTCGATTACAGCGTCATTACGATCACCAGCAATCAAGGCGGCAACGGTGGTGCCCACGACGGCGATCCGCTCGGGACCATCACCGTTTACGGGGATCTAGTGGATGAAGATGATATCACCGTTGATGCGGGCGTGTTCCACAGCATCGAGCTGATCGATGGTGCCGCAGCTTAGATCCTAAACAGAACAAAGAGAGGGCGAGGGCCGGTCGACGGCTGTCGTCCTCTTTTTCTTGTCGGTTAAGCCGCGTCTTCTCTCATAAGAGAGCCAATATGTCTTCACGGTTAACCGATTTTTCACCATACAGACAAAAATGGTTCAAATCGCTACAGTGGTGCTTGTTTCGAAATGGTGCCTATTCCTTAAGATTTGTCGCAATTCCAAACAGTCCCTCCAAACGCAGTGTCCCTTCGACCACTCGATCATGGGCTGATTGAGGTTGGGAATCACTTCCGTGCCAATCCGTGGCCGGCAATTTGCGGCAGAAAACCTAGGTTTTTGAGTGCGTGTATGGTGGTTTGGTGGGGTTTGACCTCTCTGGCACCGGTGTTTGGCATGCTGCCTGCAACCCTTGTGGCGAGCCCGACGGAAACGGGCACGATTGATTTAAACCAACCACCACTGTTTCGGAGACTTTGAAAATGTTGAACACGATCAAGAATTTTGCAAACGACGAAAGCGGCGCAACCCTCGTTGAGTACTCTATCCTTATCGCTCTTGTTGCAGCTGCAACGATCACGGCGATCAACGGTGTTGCTACGACGATTACCGGCCGTTGGACGACCCTGCAGACCAACCTGGCTGGCTAATCTCGCCACCCCCTCACGGCTTCCTGCACTCGAAGCACCGGAGTTTCTTAACGAAGCTCCGGTGTTTTTGTTTTTGGCAAAAAAAATCCCGACTTTGCAGGGCACGCAAAGCCGGGATGTCCCAGTTGAGAGGGGAGGTCTATTCGGCTGCAACCGAAGGACGGGACAATAAAGGGTTAGGGCCGGCGTTAATGGTCTTCAAGAAATCGATGCCTTGTGCCGCAATCGAATCTCCGACCATCTCTTCGCCTTCATCATGCAGTTCTTTCATGTCGACGAACGCTGCGTAACGAGGTGCGGTGCGTTGGGTAATGATGCCCGCTTGGAGTAGTGTCTTAATCAAGACACGGAATATGTTGGAAGATTCCTCCATCTGCCGGCGCAGCTCTTCATCGGTGAGGGCTTCCATGAATGCTTGTTGCACCCACTGCCAATCAAGACCGACTTCTGCATAGATCGACTTTTTCTGTTCCGGGCTGGCCAGATTGTAAAGCAGCGTATCAAAAACCTGCCAAGCCCAGTCTTCGATTGTGTTCTTCTCTTCTTCGTCCAGCTTGGGAATCGTCCGGTCTGCCCATATCTTGCCGAATTTGTGGTGAAAGGCCTCGTCTGTCATGGCCAGTTGCACCAGCCTCACCAAGACAGGGTCGCGACCATGCTTGAAGAAGGTAGCGAAGGCGCCCATCGCGAGGCCTTCGACCAATAGCTGCATGCCGACGATCTTCTTCCAGGCGAGAGTGGAATTCACCATTTCGGACAGCAGGCTGCCAAGAGCCGGCCCTACAGGCAGCGGCTTGCCCCAGCGTGATTGAACATACTTTGCGTAGGCCGTCACATGGCGCGCCTCTTCACGCGCTTGGTTCGCGGCGTATTCCTGCGCGCCCGGGTCGCGCAGGATATGGCAGAGAGACGCAGACAATGACAAAGCGCCTTGCTCGCCATGCAAGATGCTCGACATGGACCAGTGTACATCCATGTTGGCGAGCTTGATCCGGTTCTCCGCGTCAAGGGCATCCCAAACAGCGGTTCTGGAAGCGGCAACCAAAACTGGATCCACTAAGTATTCATTCTTCAGATCGAACGGTTCATCGAAATCGATATAGCGCTTGTCGACGGGATCCCAGAAATGGTCGTGGGTTGCGGAGATGATTTTGTCGAAGGCCGATGTGCGTTTGCCGTAACGGTTTACTTCAAGCTGGCTCTCAAAGTCCTTTGGGTCCAACGTGTCGTAGATCTCGTCTTTGGTGAGCTGGCGATCAAGGGCTGTCATGGCCGACCTTTCTCTCTGAGCGCTATGTGTCTTACGAATTCGGGCTGTTCGGGGCCCTGCACTTTCCATGATTCAAAAAATGGCGCTGGCGTCATTTTCGAGCATTGATTTAGATCAATTGGACACAACCGCCGATATATATGCGGCAAACTGGCAGATTCCCTGGTTTTATTGCACTGCAGCGGTTGACCTAGATCAAGGACGCAAAGGCCCCCTGAGCCCATAAGGGGGCAGGAGTTGGGCTCCGCGGGCATTCGGCCCGCCATCCGTCTTTTTCGCAAACATAGATTGCCACCTATATGACATCACCACAGATAGAACCTGCCCGGCTGGGCAGTGGGGCATCACAGCTTTTTGCTGTGTCCCTTTTGTTTGTCGGGTTTTTCGGCGGGCTCTTGGTCGCCGCCCAAGGGCACGACGCGGGCATACAGAATCATGGGTTCATGTTTTCCCTCATGTGCCTCTGGGCAGGCATCTGGCTTGGCAACCACTATCTGGTGGGGGCGGGAAATGGAGCCCAGCAGGATAGTCTTTACAGCGACGATGTCATCAAGGCGGGTGTCATAGCCTCCATCTTCTGGGGCATCGCGGGCTTCCTGGTGGGGGTCGTCCTTGCCTTCCAGCTTGCTTTTCCGGAGCTGAACTTTGATACGCCGTATACGAATTTCGGACGGCTGCGTCCGGTCCACACGTCGGCTGTCATCTTTGCCTTTGGCGGCAACGTTCTGATTGCCACATCGTTCTATGTGGTGCAGAGGACTTGCCGCGCGAGATTGGCGGGCGATCTGGCGCCATGGTTCGTCTTTTGGGGATATCAAGTTTTCATCGTCTTGGCCGCTACCGGCTATTTGATGGGCGTTACTCAGTCTAAGGAATATGCGGAACCGGAATGGTACATTGATTTGTGGCTGACCATCGTCTGGGTTGTTTATCTGCTCGTCTTCATGGGAACCCTCATGAAGCGTAAAGAACCGCATATCTATGTGGCGAATTGGTTCTACCTCGCCTTTATCGTCACCATCGCCATGCTGCATATCGGCAATAATCTGGCTGTGCCGGTAAGCTTCATGGGGTCAAAGAGTTACACGTTGTTCTCCGGTGTCCAGGACGCGCTGATCCAGTGGTGGTATGGCCACAACGCGGTCGGGTTCTTCCTGACGGCCGGGTTCCTGGGCATTATGTATTACTTCATTCCAAAGCGGGCGGATCGGCCGGTCTATTCTTACCGTCTGTCCATCATCCACTTCTGGTCGTTGATCTTTCTGTACATCTGGGCAGGGCCGCACCATTTGCATTACACGGCCTTACCCGAATGGGCACAGACGCTTGGCATGACATTCTCGATCATGCTGTGGATGCCGTCATGGGGCGGAATGATCAATGGTCTGATGACCTTGTCCGGTGCTTGGGACCGGTTGCGGACGGATCCGGTTATCCGCATGCTGGTGGTCTCCGTCGCTTTCTACGGCATGAGCACGTTCGAAGGACCGGTTATGTCCATTCGTGCGGTCAATTCCTTAAGTCACTACACGGACTGGACCATTGGTCATGTGCATTCCGGTGCGCTTGGCTGGGTTGGCTTCGTAAGCTTCGGGGCAATTTACTGCATGGTGCCCTGGCTGTGGAAACGCGAACGGCTTTATTCGCTGACACTGGTGAACTGGCATTTCTGGATCGCGACCCTTGGCATCGTCCTTTACATCACGGCCATGTGGGTGTCCGGCATCATGCAAGGGCTGATGTGGCGGGCTTATGACGAACTTGGCTTCCTGCAATATTCCTTCGTCGAATCCGTCGAGGCCATGTTCCCATTCTATGTCATCCGGGCTTTGGGCGGCGTCATGTTCCTGATCGGCTCACTGATCATGGCCTACAACATTTACAAAACCATCCAAGGCGACGTGCGTGTTGAGGAACGCGGCGTGAATGCCATCGGACAGCCTCAGCTGTCTCCGGCAGCCTAAGGAGAAAAATGATGGCAAAGTTCACACACAAAACCCTCGAGAAAAGTTCGATCCTGCTGACGGTCTTTGTGCTGATTGTAGTGGCGATCGGCGGTATCGTGGAGATCGTTCCGCTCTATCTCATGAAGTCGACGATTGAGAGAGTGGAAGGCATGCGGCCCTATACGCCTCTCGAGCTTATGGGCCGGAACATCTATATCCGCGAAGGTTGCTACAATTGTCATAGCCAGATGATTCGGTCGCTGCGGTCCGAGGTCGAGCGCTATGGCCATTACTCATTGGCTGCGGAAAGCCTCTATGACCACCCCTTCCAGTGGGGCTCGAAGCGGACCGGGCCGGATCTTGCCCGTGTCGGCGGCAAGTATTCCGATGAATGGCACCAAATCCATATGGCGCGGCCGAAAGATGTGGTGCCGGAATCGATTATGCCCGGCTATCCGTTTCTCGCAACGACAGAGCTGGACTACAGCCAAATCGAAGCTGATTTGAAAGCCAATGCGGCGGTAGGTGTTCCGTATACGCCGGAAATGATTGAGAAAGCGGTGGAAGACTTGGTGACGCAAGCCGATCCGGAATCTTTGCCGGAAGAGTTTCTCGCCCGTTATCCCAAAACGTCCGTGAGAGATTTCGACGGCGATCCAAGCAAAATCACAGAGCTCGATGCCTTGATTGCGTATATGCAGATGCTTGGAACGCTCGTGGATTTCGATCTGTTTGAACCGGAAGAGAACAAGCGGTAGGTGGGCTATGGAACTGGAAACCATTCACGCAATTTCCGGCACTGTCGGTCTGTTGATCTTTGTCTTTTTGTTCGTCGGCGTATTGTTCTACGCACTTTGGCCTGCGAACCAGAAGCGGTTTGACCACGCTGCAAACTCTGTCCTGAAAAAAGAATCTGAAGAGCCAAAACAATGACCAAGCAAGACAATACGCCGGAAGAAGAGATAGAGACAACCGGCCATGAATGGGACGGTATCAAGGAATACAACAACCCATTGCCGCGCTGGTGGTTGAATGTTTTCTACATCACAATCGTTTGGGCGATCGGATATTGGGTCTTCATGCCGGCAATTCCTTATTGGACGCCGGATGGCTGGACGTATACGGAAGGAACGCGCGGTCTTTCCCAGCGCAATAAGGTGGCTGGCGAAATCGCGGGGGTAAATGCGGTGCGTGCGGCCCACAGGGAAGAGATTGCCAAGCTTTCTCTCAGCCAAATCCGAGACTCCTCTTCCTTGTTTGAGATTGCGCTTGCGGGCGGTGCCTCCTCCTTTCGCGACAATTGTGCGGGGTGCCACGGATCCGGGGCCCAAGGCTTTACGGGATTTCCCAATCTGAACGACGATGATTGGATCTGGGGCGGCTCCCTTGCCGATATTGAATTCACCATTCGTCACGGCATTCGCTGGGATGATGATCCAGACACACGGTTCAATGAAATGCCGCGCTACTTGGCGGACGGATTTTTGACCCGCGATGAAGTGGCGTCGGTCACGGAATATGTTTTGTTTCTGTCCGGGCAGGATCATGATGCGGCAGTACTTGAAGTGGGCAAGAGCGTTTTCAACGAACAATGTGTCTCTTGCCATGGCGAAAACGGTGGTGGCCTCAGGGAAATGGGGGCGCCCAACTTGACCGATGGCATTTGGCTCTACGGATCTGACCGTGAGGCCATCTACGATGTGGTTGCGAATGCCCGCAATGGCGTCATGCCGGCTTGGCAGGGGCGCTTGGATGAAGGCACGATCAAGGAGCTTGCCCTCTTCGTCCACAGCCTTGGGGGCGGCGAGGAGTAACCGGAGCCAGGCGGATGCATGGACATGTAGAGACCATTCCGGAGAAAGATCAGAACGGGCTTCATATCGAAGCGGCGCCCGTCAATAAGGAACATGCGGAGCCGCTTTATGCCAGCCGGGTAAAGATCTACCCCAAATTGGCTTTCGGGAAATTCCGGAATGCCAAATGGATCATCATGGCGGTGACGTTAGGGATCTACTATCTCACCCCATGGATCCGCTGGGACCGGGGGCCGATGGCACCGGACCAGGCCGTGTTGATCGACTTTCCCGGCCGGCGCTTTTACTTTTTCTTTATCGAGATTTGGCCGCAGGAAGTTTACTTCATTACGGGTCTTCTCATTCTGGCGGCGGTAGCGCTCTTCCTGGTGACCAGCATCGCCGGGCGCGTCTGGTGTGGCTATACCTGTCCGCAAACGGTTTGGACCGATTTGTTCATCTACATCGAACGTTTGGTGGAAGGTGACCGAAACCAGCGGATGAAGTTTGATCAAGCACCCTGGTCTTTGCCGAAAGTTGTCCGGAAGGCGACCAAGCATTCCATCTGGCTCGTAATCGCGGCGGCCACCGGCGGCGCATGGGTCTTTTACTTCGCGGATGCGCCCACGCTTGCCCGGGAACTGATCGCGTTCGAAGCACAGCCCATCGTATACCTCTCCATGGGCCTTTTCACTTTTACGACCTATTTGCTTGGCGGTATCGCCCGCGAACAGGTGTGCACTTACATGTGTCCCTGGCCGCGTATCCAGGGCGCCATGTTCGACGAAAACACGTTCGCTGTATCGTACAAGGAAGATCGCGGCGAACCGCGCGGTTCTCACAAAATGGGCGCCACGTGGGAAGGACGTGGCGATTGCATCGATTGCAATCAATGTGTCGCCGTCTGTCCCATGGGCATAGATATCCGTGATGGGTTGCAGCTGGAATGTATTCAATGCGCGCTGTGCATTGATGCCTGTGATTCAATCATGGATAAAGTGGGCCGGCCCCGGGGCCTCATCGGATATGATTCTCTGCAAAATCAGCAGGCACGCATCTCCGGAACAAGTGACCGCACCCGTGTCATTCGCCCACGGACGATAATCTATGTTTTTGTTCTGGCTTTGGTGGGTATCATTATGTTGGCCGCCTTGTTGTTGCGGGCGGAAACTGAAGTAAATGTCATCGCCGACCGCAATCCACTCTTCGTTCTCTTGTCCAATGGCGATGTGCGCAACGGCTATACAGTGAAAATCCTGAACAAGGGTGATGCCGCAAGCCGCTTTGCGGTCTCGGTAGAAGGGTTAGACGGCGCGGCGCTGACCAGAGGCCAAGTGCGCGATGAAAACGAGCTTGGCCTTCTCGTGCCGGCCGATACGCTCAAATCCGGCAAGTTTTTTGTGCAATTGCCGCGCAAGGATTTTACGCAATTGGCAGCAGAACGCGCGACCGTATCGTTTGACATTGTGATTACCGAGCAATCCACCGGCAAGCGCGTGGTTGAAAGCGTGAGCTTCAAAGGACCAGACACATGACAGATATGGCAGGCCGCAGCGAAAAGAGGTTCCAGCTCACAGGGCGGCATGTGCTGCTTGGGTTCTGCGGGTTCTTCGGGTTCATCCTGTTCACCAACACGATCATGATTTATTTGGCGGTGTCGACGTTTCCGGGGCTGCAATCCAAATCGGCCTACAAGGCGGGACGGGATTACAATCAGCAAATCGAGGCGGCCCGCACTCAAACGGATTTAGGCTGGACCGGGGCGGTAACGCTCGATGACGGGGACACGTCGCAGATTGTTTTCACAGCCAATTTTGCCGACAAATATGCCAATCCAGTTACCGGTCTGAAGGTGACAGGCGTGCTCCGTCGAACGGTCCATGAGGATCAGGATATTCCGCTGACATTCGAAGCGCTTGGCCAAGGAGTTTATCGTACGCGTTTGGACCGGCAGGCTGTCGAAGGCCAATGGTTCCTTCGCCTTAAGGCCGAAGATGGCTTCGACAATCTCTTTCGCGTTGAACAGAAAGTGTATGTGAAGCCATGACAACCACCTTGGACGCAGCACAAGACGTCACGCCGGCACTGTCCTTCGACCGGCAAGCTGGCCAGCCTGTTGTGGACCCTGATCAGTTGAAGTTTCTGTCCCGTGTCCAATCAGGGGGCGGGGATGAAAAGTCGATCTCATTCTTTGTCCCTGGCATGTCCTGTGGCGGCTGTATGCAGAAGATTGAGAAAGCGCTGCTGGCGCTGCCCGCCGTCGAGACAGCCCGTGCCAACCTTTCAGCACGCCGTGTGACGGTAACGTGGCAAGGTGAGCCCGCCATAGCTTTGCAGGCGGTTCAAAGCTTGCAGCAGACCGGTTTCGAGGCCATGCCTTACGCGATTGAAACGATCGATACCGCGGATGCGGAAAAGGATCGGACATTTCTAAAGGCGCTGGCCGTGGCTGGGTTTGGCGCCGCGAACATCATGTTGCTGTCAATCGCTGTTTGGTCCGGCTTTGGCGGCAGCATGGAGCATGAAACCCGGCAATTGTTCCATTGGCTGTCCGCGCTCATCGCGGTGCCGGTTGTCGCCTATTCCGGACGTATTTTCTTTGGCTCTGCCTGGCGCGCCTTGCGGGCCGGACAGATGAATATGGATGTGCCCATCTCTTTGGCGATCCTATTGGCGACCGTGGCGAGTTTGGGGCAGCTCCTCATTGGCGGCAAACACGCCTATTTCGATGCGTCGGTCACCTTGTTGTTCTTTCTTTTGATCGGGAGATATTTGGATCAAAGCATGCGCCGGCGGGCGGGGTCCGCCGTGAAGGATCTGTTGGCGCTGCGGTCCGACACCGCCATTCGCTTGCTGGACGACGGATCGGCGGAAACTGTTTCTCCGGACAGGCTGTCGCTGGGCGACCGCATTTTCGTGCCCGCTGGTTTTACGATTTCCGCCGACGGCCATGTAGAGGCGGGGATCTCCGATGTGGACACGTCCATGATGACGGGCGAGTCCCTGCCCGAACGGGCCGAACCCGGCAAAAGCGTGTTTGCAGGCACGACCAACCTCTCCAGCGCTTTGACCATTCAAGTGGCAGCCAAAGCGGACAGCAGCGTTCTTGCCCAAATCACTCGATTGATGGAGGTGGCCGAGCAGGGCCAAGGCAGCTACCGCAAAGTGTCGGACAAAATAGCAAAGGGGTATGCGCCTGCCGTTCACATCATCGCCGGGATCACTGTATTGGCCTGGCTTGCATTGGGGGCTGCGTGGAACCAAGCGCTGATGATCGGCGTTGCCGTGTTGATCATCACCTGTCCCTGTGCGGTGGCGTTGGCCATACCGGTCGTCAATATTGTGGCGGTTGGACGTCTCTTCCGGAATGGCATCTTGTGCAAATCGGAAGATGCGCTTGAGCGCATGTCCAAGGTAACGTCGGTCATATTCGATAAGACAGGAACGCTCACCGAGGGCCGGTTACTGCTCAGCGAAGAGAAGGGCGTGCAGGAACAAGCTCTCCAACTTGCTGCTTGTCTCGCCCAGTCGAGTGCACATCCCTTAAGCAAAGCGCTGGTGAAAGCGGCTCAAGACCGCAATCTATCCCTGCGGCCCATTGAAGTGGAAGAGGTGGCCGGACAGGGCGTGGAAGCTCAGATGGATGGTCAGCGTGTTCGGTTGGGAAGCGCCGAATGGGTGGGGATCGATACCGACGCTGACCAAAGCAAAGCCACTGTTTATTTGCGGCAAGGGGAGCAGGCGCCGGTGGCATTTGTGTTTGAGGAGAGCCTGAGGCCTTTCGCAAAAGAGACGTGTCAAAATCTGGGGGAAGACGGGTTTAAGCTCTCCATGCTTTCTGGCGACCGCGATGGGCCTGCGAGGTCGGTGGCGGATGCATTGAAACTGTCGGCGTACAGCGCGCAATTGTCGCCACTCGATAAGGCTCAGTACGTCCGTGCCGAGACGGAACGCGGGGAACGGCCCCTTTATGTGGGCGATGGCGTTAATGACGCACCAGCGGCGAAGGCGGCTTTTGTGGCTCTATCGCCGTCGGATGGTGCGAGCCTTAGTCAAAACGTTGCGGACTTCGTGTTTCAGAAAAATGACCTTTCAGCCATAACGCAAGTGCTGGCTGTCGCTCGAAAAGCGCAAGGGCTTGTCAAAGGAAATCTTGCCCTTGCATTCACATATAATGCCATTGCCATTCCGGTGGCGGTTATGGGCTATGTAACGCCATTGGTCGCGGCGATCGCTATGTCGAGCTCATCGTTGCTTGTCACGCTGAATGCGCTGCGTTTGCACGAAAACGCGCCTCGCTGGTTAAGGAGCTGACGGGTATGGAGGCGCTTCTTCTCTTGATACCGGTTGCTCTCATCCTTGGCGGGTTAGGGCTCGCGGCGTTTCTGTGGAGCGTTGCGTCCGGCCAATATGAAGACCTTGAAGGAGCCGCCGAACGCATTTTATTCGAAGAAAAAGACGAAGAGTGACCGCGCTTTTCGGGTTACTCCACAATCGCGCGGTAGGCGTGCCAAGTGGCATGGCCGATCAGCGGAAACGCCACCGCAAGGCCAATACCGCCGGCTGCAAGCCCGGCAACAAAAATCACCACGATCAACCAGCCCCAGAGCAACATGGGGGCAAGGTTTTCGAAAAATGCGCGAATGCTTGTGATGATGGCCGTCATCGTATCCACATTCCTGTCAAACAACATGGGGACGGAGATCGCGGACATCATGAAAATTACCAATGCGATCGCACCGCCAATAATTGTACCGACGACCAGCATGGACAGGCCGGTGGTGGTCAAGAACAAATCGGATAGGAATGTCTCGATGGGCGGTATTTCAAGCTGGCTGAAGAAAAGCGCAAACAGCAGCATGGCAATTCGGAGCCATACCAAGAAGATCAGAACCAATGCCACGCCGAACAAGGCGATCTGACCTGGTGCTTTGGAACGAATAATGAAAACGTTCTGTAAGCTGACGAGCTCACCCGCTTCAAGGCGGCGGCTGGCTTCGTATAAACCAGCGGCAAGTGCGGGGCCCATCAAAACCACACCGGCTGCAACCGGCAATGCAATAGCTGAAATCTGATAGACCACCAACAATGCCAGCACGACGGCTAACTCCGCGCAAAAGACCAGACCATAGATCAAGCTGATGCGGGGAATTGTGGTCAGGTCCTTCCAGCCTTTGCCCAACCACCGCCAAGGATCTTCAAACGTTATCTTGCGAATGGTGAGGTCGGTAGATTCCGTATCGCTGGTGACCGTCATGTTCGTTTCCTCTTTTGACGGCGGGCTCCGCGGAAACAAAACAGAGTGCGGATGAAGACGCCTAACCCGCCTTTCCCTATATTATGGTCCGGTTTTGAATCCTGAAATGACCATTTTTAATTTTTGATGTTGATCTTCAAGTTGCTGCCGAAGGGCCCCTAAGGCTTCGTCCAAGAGCATGGCACGCCTTTCGTCCATCGGTTCATCAGAGATGTGGCGCATGGTGCGCACCGTCAAATCGCAATTTTGCTGGCCGTGCTGAAGGACCATGAGGCTGATGGATCGCCATCTTTCGACAGGTCCGGCCTGTCCTGTATTTTCCAATTTGTTTACCGACATTCCCTAAGGCCCAAAATAATTCCACGTGCCGCAGGTGTTGAAACCGTATGGCAAAACTTCCCTAGGGTGAAATCTACAAATGCAAGGCCGCAATCACATTGACTTAGGTCAAGGGCGGTTTCGTGCCTTACAGGCCTGTATCGCCGAGCGCGAGATCCTCCAAATGATCCATATTGGCGATCTCAACAATGTCGGGTTCCGGCAGACGGATAGCACCGGTTTTTTTCAACCGGGTAAAGGTTCGGCTCACGGTTTCGATCGTCAGGCCTAAATAATCTGCGATGTCCTGGCGCGTCATGGGCAGGCTGGCCGAATGGCGCTCGATAATGCTTTCTTGCTTTTTGTGTGTGTTCAGAATGAAAGAGCACAGACGCTCTGCGGCGGTTTTTCGGCCAAGCAAAAGAACGTGTTCTTGAGCGGCCGCAAGCTCATGCGAGGCGAGCTGCAGCAAATTGTGTTCGAAGGCCGGGTATTTTTCGATGATTTTGTTCATGCCCTTGCGCGAAAAGCGGCAAAAGGTGGTCGTTGCAATGGTCTCTGCGCTGTAGGGGTACATGCCGGCAACCGACAGGCCCAGGAAATCGCCCGAATATAGGAAGCCGGTTATCTGGCGGCGGCCATCGGCCAGAGATTTGTGAATGCGCACATTGCCGTCGATGATATTGTAGAGATAATCTGCCGGATCGCCTTCGAAGAAAACCGTTCTTTCGCGCTCAAGCGTGATGTGTTCGCTGATGGCGTTCAGATCCACCAATTGCTCGTCTTCCAGCGCGGAGCAGATGGCGCGGTTTCGCACTTTGCACCGTTGGCAGGGTATGTCGATATGGGTTGCGATGTCGGCCACTCAGATCTCCTAAATCTGTTGCAACATTTAGCAGTGCCGACCGGTCAATGCCAGCCAATTCGACGGACAAACCAATCGCTTTCAAGAGTTTAATAGGACTGGCCGCATATGGTTGATCGGATTTATCGAATTCACCGTATGCTCAGTGTTATTTAGTCGCACGCTTGGGGGGCGCTTGGAAAATTCCACGCGGTACTGGGTATGGCGATGGAATACTTGTCTTTGGAGTAACCGACCATGATGGCTGCGAGCGTCAATTGATTGTCATTTTTTGCGAAGACAGGACCACCGGAAGCCCCGAAATTGGTGTCGCAGTCGGTTAACCACAGATTTCCTTGGCGGCTTTTCAATTCACATGTGCTGTCGGCCGCCAGCGAATGGGGGCGGTCTTTTGTATATCCCGCGTGAACAAGGTTTAAAGATCTGTGTACGCTATTTATCACTGCGATCGGTGCCGGAGCGATTGTTAGTTCCTTTGAAAGAACGACCATTGCCACATCGTCGGCAGGCGAAAGAGAGGCGCTTTCTAGATTGAGAAAATGCACACAAGCTGCCGTGGCGTGTTCAAGAAAGTCGCCTCGTTGAACGCCGGCGAGAAAGTGAATGCGATCCGTATGAAAAGGTGAGCCTGTTTGGTTGTCCCGCAAGCAATGTGCAGCTGTAACAACCTTGTTTGGTTCGATCAGGGTTGCCGTGCAATGTTGGCGCTTGCGGTAGCCTTTGATGTTTATCTTACCCACCGCATTCCAAGGTGGGGCGAGGCTGTTCACCAGTTCCCGGTCATCGGTACCAAATACGCCATCAATTCGGATCTCACCCGGTTTTTCATCGGCAAGAACGATTGCCGATGCATGAACGCATAAAATCAGGACGGTGGTAACTGCGCAGAGAACGTCATTAAGAAGTTTTGAAAGGGAAGGCGAACTCATCTGGAACATCAGCTAGTCATAGGACAATCTGGCTCTAGATTAGTGTGGGCTGGTTAACACTCTTTCATTAGGGGGTGGTGAACAGGAAAGCGCAGACCAGTTTTTCAACTTCGGCCGGGTCCGGCTGTTGTCTGCGCCCGGTCATGAGGCTGATTTCTGGCGCAAAGGCATAGGCCATACCAGCGATGGCGATGAAGCCATAATGGATCAAGGCAGGGTCACCTGATTTTACGATGCCTTCGTTCTGAGCTCTAGAAATCAAGTCGATGCTTTGCCAAAACATCGGCTTGAGATGCGTTTCCGCAAGCCACACCAAGCGGTCCGTTTTGGTGCGCCCTTCAATAGTCATGAGCCGGTGGAGGTCAGGCATGTTCTGACAGATTTTGATGAAGGCACGCACACTGAGCAAAAGCTCGTCTTTTAAAGACGGGGCTTCGGAAACACGGGGCATCGTAACAACGATCTGCCGCGCCTGTTCAAAAGTGTCGTCCATCACCGCCTTCCACAACACATCTTTGGAGCCAAAATGATAGAGCAGCAGGCTTTGGGCGACGCCGGCATCTTCCGCGATTTGCCGTGTGCTTGCTCCGTCGAAGCCGCTTGAAGCGAAACGTTTGCGTGCTTCCTGAATGATGCGATGCCGCGCCGTCGCATCCGCTTTTGGCTTTTGTTTGGTGCGTGTCTCGGCCAAGCCACCCTCCTTCCGACTCTTTTGTCTTGATCGATCGATCAGGATGTCTATAATACTGATCAATCGATCAGTATTTGGCAAGCAAAAAGACCATAAGAACCAACGATTTTTGCAAAGGAAGACCAGATGGGAGAGGGACGGGTACTCATTGCCGGAGGCGGTATCGGGGGGCTGTCTGCCGCCCTCAATCTAGCCCAGCAAGGGTACGACGTTGACGTCTTTGAACAGGCGCCGGAATTCGGAGAGATCGGGGCGGGTATTCAGTTGAGCCCCAATTGCGCCCGTGTCCTGCACGAACTTGGCCTTGAGGTGGCCCTTCGCAACATCGCCTTCCTGCCGGAAGGAACCGAAATGCGGGACTGGCGGACCGGAAAGGTCATCGCTTCATCACCGTTGGGTGACTCGGCGGTGCGGGCATTCGGATATCCATACTACCATGTGCACCGCGCTGATTTGATGAGGATACTGTCGGCAGCCGCCGCACGTATCGAAAAAATCAGCCTACATACGAATGCACAGGTGACATCAATCAGTGCGAACGACGATGGTGTCGCCGTCCAACTCTCCGATAAAGAGGTTTCGGGGGATGTCCTCATTGGAGCCGATGGCATTCGTTCTGTTGTGCGGTCGAACTTGTTTGGCCCTGAAGTCCCGACGTTTACCGGAAATGTGGCATGGCGCGGGCTGGTGCCCGTGGACAGTCTGCCTAGAGATCTGGTTCGCCCCATGGCAACCGCCTGGTGGGGGCCGGGAAAACACTTCGTCCACTACTATGTGCGCGGCGGTGCGCTGGTGAATTGCGTTTGCGTTGTGGAAAAGGAGGGGTGGGAAATAGAATCCTGGACCGAGCGGGGGGATCACGCGGAACTCAAGCAAGATTACGCCGGCTGGCATGAGACGATCCAAACGTTGATCGACAATATGGACCCCGACAGTTGCTACAAATGGGCGTTGTTTGACCGTCCCCCCATGAAAAAATGGGGGGAGGGGCGCGTCACCCTTTTGGGCGATGCGTGCCATCCGACACTGCCGTTCATGGCCCAAGGCGCGGCCATGGCCATAGAAGATGGCGCGGTGCTGGCCCGCTGTTTGTCATCGGGCTCGAACACAATTGCCAGTCTTCGGAAATATGAAGAACTGCGCCGGGAGCGCACGGCGCGCATTCAAAGAGGGTCGCGCCGCAATGCGGACATCTTCCACGCGCGGGGCGTGAAGGCGTTCGCGCGGAACGTGGTTGCGAAACGTGCCAGCGGCAAGACGTTGGAATGGATCTTTAGCTACGACCCGCTGACAGCACACATGGCATAAGGACCTGTCAGTATAATGATGAACTGAAACGGAGAATTGCGATGAAGCGCGAAGAACACGTCGTAAATGAAATTCACGCATACAGGTATCGAGGGGAAAACCCGGCTTATGCACTGGTCGTTTCCCATGGCATCGCGTCGCATGGTGCAATCTATGACATTTTCTGCTGTCACCATGCAGCCAAAGGTGTGGACATATGGTCATATGACGCGCCGGGGCATGGTAAGTCGACCACAAACCGGCCGCGCGGTCAGTGGACCATGGAGGAATGGGCGAATGCATCTGCGATGTATGCGGAACATGTAAAGAAGGAAACTGGGTTGCCGGTCTTTACGCTTGGATCAAGTTTGGGGGTCGCTGCTGCTTATAGCTCGCTTTACTCCGATGCCATTACAGGGGGAATTCTTATGGGCTCGCCCGCCGTGCCCGGTGGTGCGGCCATTTCCATGATGGCGGGGCCCTGGCGGTCTGAAGAGGTTCAACAAATGTTGGCGACCGTCGGCCGTGCGGCGCGCCTTGATTGCGGCATTCTATTTAACTTCGACGAAGACTATGGCTATGCCGGCGCCGGGGAGCAGAAGCGCCTCGATCCCTGGAACACATGGTCATATGACCTAAGTTCCTGGGCAACTCTATTTACGTTCGACCCGAAAATACCGGTCGATAAAAATGAAAAGCCGATTTTGGTCGCCAGCGGTGAGAAAGATCCATCCTTCACGCCAGAGGTCATGAAAATGGTGGCGGATGGGATTTCCGGACCGGTAGAATTCTATTGCTTAGAAGGCGGGAAACATCAGCTTATGTTGTTTCACACGGAAGAATTTTCAACCAAGGTCCACGATTGGGTTCGGCAACAACTTTAATGCAAAGGAACAGACCGATGAACAAAGTTGAAGGTTTACATCATTTGGCCGTCTGCACCGGCGACATCAAAGCGCAGATTGAATTCTTTACGGACAAATTGGGCATGGAGCTGGTAGCCCTCTATTGGATGCATGGCGTGGAAAAAACCTTTCACGGTTTTCTGCGTCTGAACGACGAAAGCTCTATCGCATTTGTGCATAACCCGGACATTGCGAAAATCCCGCATCAATTGGGAACATCTCATGCGGGCAATCCGGGGGCCAACAGTGCCGGGGGCACCATGCAGCACTTGGCCCTCAAAGTGCGGAACCACGACGAGCTTCTGGCAATGCGGGACAGATTGCGTTCCAAGGGGGTGCCCGTGCTTGGGCCGGTCGATCACGGTTTCTGCAAGTCCATTTACTTTGCCGGGCCCGAAGAGCTTTCGTTGGAACTGTCTTACTCGGAAGAGCCTATCGATGCCCGCGCATGGATCGATCCGGAAGTTGTTGAGCTTGCCGGGATCAGCGCCGAGGAATTGGCCACGTATAGGGCGCCATCTGCATTCGAGGACAAGGGCGGCGCCGTTCCACAACCGGATGTGAAAACCGCGCCCGGTCCTCATATGACCAACTATCCTGAAGGGATTTACGAGATGGTCATGGGCACACCGGACGAGAAAATCTGGGAGCACAGCGAAAACGAGCCTCCCGTAAAGGTCGCGTGACGGATCGGCTGAAAACCCGACGTCAACTTGAGGTTGGCCGGTCAAAGGCCGAATTTTCAGTAGCAAATCACATATGTGGCCAGCGGTTTCTTTTGACTGCTGGCCTCACCCGTTTATAACGCCTGCAGCAAGAATTTCGCGGCAGAGGCGGTGGTGCTTGGGCCTCACCCAAATGCCCGTTTGAGCGACTATTCAGAACAAGACCATACAGGAGACCGTTTCATGGAACTCAACTCGAATATTTCCGCAATCATCACCGGTGGAGCCTCCGGCCTTGGTGAAGCAACCGCCCGCGCATTGGCAAGCCAGGGTGTTAAGGTCGGGATCTTCGATCTTAATGAGGAAAAAGGCGAAGCGGTCGCCAAAGAGCTGGATGGCGCTTTCGCAAAAGTGAATGTGACGTCGGAAGAAGACGTGGATGCTGGGTTTGAAAAAGTGCGGGCCGCCATCGGCCAGGAACGCATCCTTGTAAACTGCGCCGGTACGGGTAACGCCATCAAGACCGCATCACGCGATAAGGAAACCGGTGCGATCTCCCACTTTCCGCTGGATGCATTCAATCTGATCATTCAGATCAACCTTGTGGGTACGTTCCGTTGCATCGCGAAGTCAGCTGCCGGCATGATGGCCCTCGACCCGATTGACGGCGAACGAGGCGCGATGATCAACACCGCATCGGTTGCTGCGGAAGACGGTCAGATTGGTCAGGCGGCTTATTCCGCGTCGAAAGGCGGTGTTGTTGGTATGACGTTGCCGATCGCGCGCGACCTGAGCCGCGAATTGATCCGTGTCAACACGATCCTGCCCGGCATTTTCAACACACCTCTGCTGCAAGGTGCCCCGGAAAAAGTGAAGCAGGCTTTGGGAGCTCAAGTGCCTAACCCGGCCCGTCTTGGTAATCCTGAGGAATATGCCTCCCTCGCAGTGCAGATGATTACGAATTCCTACTTCAACGGTGAAGATGTGCGTTTGGATGGTGCCATCCGCATGGCGCCGCGCTGATCGAATTGAAAAGCTACGTATACGTATTAGGAGAGAAACATGGCTGAAGCTTATATTGTGGATTCTTGCCGTACCCCGCGCGGTATTGGCAAAGTGGGGAAGGGCGCCTTGGCGCACATTCACCCGCAACGTTTGGCATCGACGGTTCTGGGCGCCCTTCGCGAACGGAACAATATCGACACCACCGCTGTTGATGACATCATCTGGGGCACGTCGTCCCAGCGCGGTGCGCAAGGCGGTGATTTGGGCCGCATGGCCGCTCTTGATGCCGGTTACGACATCAAAGCCTCTGGCGTGACGCTCGACCGCTTCTGCGGTTCAGGCATCACCACCGTCAACTTGGCGGCCGGCCAGGTCATGTCCGGGCTGGAAGACGTGGTCATCGCAGGCGGCACGGAAATGATGAGCTACACCTCGTCGACCGCTGATCCGAAAACACCTCCCATGATGGACAGCGGCAATCTGCATCTGCGCAAGATGCATCCGCAGTCTCAACAAGGTGTGTGTGCCGACGCGATTGCGACCATCGAAGGCATCGACCGCCAGGCTGTCGATGAGCTGGCAGTCGTCTCTCAGCAGAATGCAGCCCGCGCCATCGACGAAGGCCGTTTCGATCGTGCGCTGGTGCCTGTCTATAATGACGACGGCACACTGGCTCTCGACAAAGAAGAGTTCCCGCGCCCGCAAACCACGCTGCAGGGCCTGGGTGAACTCAAACCGTCCTTCACGGCTTGGGCGCAAATTCCGGTCGACGAACAAGGCACCACGTATGGTGACCTGATCCGTCAGAAGTATACGGATCTGACCGACTTCAACCACATCCACCATGCGGGTAACTCTTCCGGTGTTGTGGACGGGGCCGCAGCTCTGCTTCTGGCGTCTGAAAAGGCTGTTGAAAAGAATGGCTGGACGCCGCGGGCCAAGATCGTTGCGACGGCGAATATGGGTGATTGCCCAACATTGATGCTGAACGCACCGGTGCCTGCCGCGAAGAAAGTGCTGGAGAAAGCTGGTCTGACCAAAGACGACATCGACCTTTGGGAAATCAACGAAGCCTTTTCAGTGGTTGCGGAGAAGTTCATTCGCGATCTGGACCTTGACCGGTCGAAAGTGAACGTGAACGGCGGCGCCATGGCATTGGGCCATCCGATCGGCGCCACGGGCTCGATCCTCATCGGCACGATCGTTGACGAACTTCAGCGTCAAGGTCTGAAGCGCGGGCTGGTCACCATGTGTGCCGCCGGTGGTATGGCGCCTGCCGTGATCGTCGAAACAGTCTAAGTCTACTAACTGACTCAGAATGAGAGCCGGCTTTGGAGAGACTCCAAGGCCGGCTTTTTTATTGGGAGATGGGTGATGAAAACCCTCAATATCAAACAAGAAGGTGGCGTTCGCATTGTTGAGATGGACCGTCCAAAAGCGCTGAACGCTTTTAATGCTCAGCTTATGGATGAGCTCACGGATGCTTTTCTTGACGCCACGTCGGATGAGTCGGTCCGTGTGCTGATCCTCACAGGGGCGGGGCGAGCGTTTTCGGCAGGCGCCGATCTCATGGAAATGGGAAAACCTCAGCAAAAGCCGAGGCACGGTTTTCCCGGACTGCTCGAAGCGATCTTTGAGTTTCCAAAACCGTTCATCGTGGCCGTCAACGGCGTCGGCGCTGGTGTTGGCGCTACGATCTGCGGGCTTGCCGACCTTACTTACATGGCGGAAGAGGCCCGGCTGCGGTGTCCGTTTTCGGCACTGGGATTGACGGCGGAAGCGGCAAGTACGGTCACATTTCCCAAATTGATGGGACGGCAAAATGCCATGTGGTTCCTGTTATCCGCAGAATGGTGGTCTGCACAGCAATGTGTAGATGCGGGGCTTGCTTTGGAAGTTCTGCCGCAAGACAAGCTCATGCCGCGCGCTATGGAACAGGCGCAGAAGCTTGCGGCATTGCCGCTTGCGTCTCTGATGATGACAAAGAAACTCATCATGGACCCTTTGAAAGATCAAATGCGCGCATCGGTAAAGGCGGAAAACCAAGGGCTTGCCGACTTGATCGGTGGGCCCGCCAACAAGGAAGCATTGGCCGCTTTCCGCGAGAAGCGCGATCCAAATTTTTCTGGCCTCTAGGACGTTGCAAATTTCTTTTCCGTGAGCTGATATATGTTCAGGGAAACGCGAAAGGAGGCCCATATGAATGCCTTCGTGGAAATGCCGACGGATTTGCCAATCCGTGAAGACTTGCCGAATGCTTATCGAAACTTCTGGACTTGGCTGGCGGAACCAGGGTGCTGGTGGACAGGCGCCGAGAAAGTAGCGATCGCCGCTGAAGCGCGCAATGCTCGTACGTGTGAGTTCTGTGCTCTTAGGAAAGAGGCGCTTAGCCCTTCCATGGTCGAAGGAACACACAGTACGGTTCAAGATGTTCTTCCGTATGCGGCGGTAGATGCGGTACACCGGCTGGTAACGGACGCAACGCGTATCACCAAAAGCTGGATCGAAGAAACGTTTTCCGGCGACCTGACTGATGGCCACTATGTGGAATTGCTTGGCGTGACCGTTTTGGTCACATCGGTGGATCAATTCCACCGTGCTTTAAGTTTGCCGCTGGAAGCCTTGCCGGAGCCACAGTCCGGCGCGCCGTCAGGGTACAGACCGGCAGGTGCGGAAGGCGGTGTTGGCTTCGTGCCGATGATCCCGGCGAACAAACTCACGGAACACGATGCGGATCTTTATGAGAAATCCGGCGCGCCCAATGTGATCCGCGCCATGAGCCTGGTGCCCGATTGCGTGCGCCAAATGAAACTGCTCTCGAGTGTGCAATATATTCCGGACAATCAGATCACAGACTTAGAGGCTGATCCAGGGCGGGCGCTAGATCGTGCGCAGATAGAGTTGGTCGCGGCGCGGGTGTCGTCGATTAATGAGTGCTTCTACTGAACGACGGCACACAGCCTGATGCTCCGTGTGAGCAGCGAAAGCAACAATCAAGACGTAGACCTGAAAGCCGTGATGGGCGATGGGGGTGGCGGCGTCAATGGCGGCGCGGAGCTGACCGCCTTCGCGGAAGCCACCGTCTCTGGCGGGGACAATGCGATCACTTCGGCGCGCGAGAAGCTGGTGCGCGTGTTGGGCCCTGAAGCCACCGTGGATGCGGCGGGTGTCATCGGCAATTTTGAACGTATGGTGCGTATCGCCGATGGCACGGGTATTCCGCTTGATGCACCGGTCAATATGATTTCGGCGGATATGCGTGAAGAAGTGGGGATCGACCAATTCGAGTCCGCCCGTAACACACCAAAGGTGACGGGGTTACGCCGTATGGCGGGACGTGTTTTGAGCCGGATGATGCCGTTGGTTTTTCGGTATATGTCGCCGAAGAAAAGAGGTTGATGTTTAGGGGAAGGAGGACGGTCGAGCCAAAATCCAACCCTAAACCCGGACGACGACTTTTCCGATATTCGCGCCGGTAAAGAGCTTGGTGTACGCCGTGACAGTGTTCTCCAGACCGACGGTTTCTTCGATAGGAAGTTTCAGGCGGCCGTCATCGCGCCATTGACGCAAGATCGGATTGATCTCTGGTTCACGGTGATAGAAATCCGGCGAGAAGAACCCTTGGATGGTCAGGCGTTTCATCAAAACGAGGTCGAACTTGTACGGCCCTGGCACCGGGCCCTCGGCGGCGTAATTCGCCAATAGTCCGCAGACGGCAACACGGCCAAAGTCAGCCATGTTGGCAAGGGATGCATCCAGCACGTCTCCACCCACATTGTCGAAATAAAGGTTGATGCCGGTTGGGAATTCATCGGCGATGGCCCTCGTAAGATCACCCTTGCGGTAATTGATGGCGCCATCGAACCCCAGATCCTTCTCAAGGAACGCACATTTGTCATCGGTTCCAGCCAGACCAACCGTGCGGCACCCGGCGATCTTTGCGATCTGTCCGGCCATGGCACCGGTGCAGCCAGCCGCGGCGGATACCAGAAACGCATCTCCCGCGCGGGCCGCACCATATTCGACGACACCCAGATAGGCCGTCCAGCCATTTGCGCCAAGGATGCCCACATACTCAGCGAGATCTTGTTCTTGCCCATCCAGTTTCGCCACATAGGCCGCCATCGGGTTGGCGATCGACCAGTCGGACCAATTGCCGTAACAGCGCACGAGGTCGCCTTCCGAATAGGCGGGATGGCGCGACTGCGCCACTTCTCCAATCACCGTCCCAAGAATAGGGGCGCCTAGGGGCGTTCCCGGCTGATAGGAATCTTCACGGTCCGTCATATACATGCGGGTGCCACTGTCCATGGAGAGAATGCGGTTTTTCACCAGCAATTCGCCTTCTTGAGGCGCGGGCGTCTTCTCTTCTTCAAAACTAAGGGCTTCGGTGAAATCGTTGCCCGTTGGACGTGCTGTCAAACGCCAAACGCGGTTGCTGGCTTCATTGGTCATATTTATCCCCTTAGCGCACAGATTGGCGAGTTCTTATTGCAGTTCTTCAAGCGATTTCTTTTGAGCATCCTTAAACCCGACGATGACCGTCTTTCCACTGACGAAAACGGGGCGCTTGATCAGCGTGGGGTTTTCCACCAGCAAATCCGCAGCATTGGCGTTCGTAAGACTTTCTTTGGTGGTGTCGTCCAACCCGCGCCACGTTGTGCTCGATTTATTGACAAGTACGGCCGTTCCAACGGCTTGGACCCAGGTCGCAATTTCGGAAACGGACGGCGTTTCCGCGCGTATGTCGATGAAGCTGTGCGCTGTGTTGTTCTCCTTCAGCCATTTCAGCGCCTTTCGGCATGTGTCGCAATTCTTCAACCCATAAATCGTAATCATATAATCAGTGTGCTTCCATTAAGTCGTCGAGCGCATTGTGAAAATGCTGCACTCGGATTTCGTCATCATTGAGCCAGACCTGGTCGAACCCCTTGGAGCGCATTCCGGCCTGAACGCCGCCGAGCAATTCAATATCTTGATCGATCGTGATCGTCATGGATTTTTCGCCATTGAGAATAGCGTGATGATCAAACACATCCCGGTCGGGCCTGGCGTAGTCCGCCAGCGGATCGCGGCCAGGCATGAAGTGACTGACTTCGTGTTCACGGCCGCCCGGGGCGATGCCTGATTTGGCGCTCTCCGCCGCTTTCGCTTGCAAGGCAGGGTCCGGGAAAAGGGTGAGCGTGATTTTGTCGAAGTAGCTTTGCTGCGGATCGGTTGGATGCGGGCGCGGACGAAGGATCCAGCATGATTCCGGTGTGAAAGAGAGAATGATGTTGGGGAACAAATTGAACTGCCAAATGTCGGACAATTGTTCATCGCTGAATTGGGAATAGTCATAGCCGCGGGATTGCCCAATCTCGCGTTTGCGTAACTGCACAGCACGGCGAATGTCGGACACGCGATTGTTGAAGTCCGCCGGGTCGAGATCCAGGTTTTTGAGTTGCTCGGTCAGAATGTCTGTTGGTTCCGCGGGAATGGGATAGCGGGGGTTTACCGTTGCGCCTTCGACGATCACGCCCGTATGGCCAAACGGAAAGAGTTCCACTTGGTCGTTACAGCAATCCACAAACCTCTGATGTTGTGGATGGATGTAGTCCACGTGATACAGCTCGCTGAAATTGTCGATGATTGCTTTCCAGTTACAGTAGTGATGGACAGTCTGGTCCTCGGTGATCAGCATGTCCTGAAAACGGTAGGGCGCCAGCTGGTCGACAATAGGCCCCAGGAAGTCTTTAAAGGGGGCCGGTTTTTCCGCCATGGACACGAAAATGAAGCCGTTCCAGGTTTCCACATGAACTGGCTTCAGCGATGTCTGCTCGCAAGGCAAGCCGAGGTGAAACTTGTTCCGGTCCGGGATGGAGCGGACCGTGCCGTCGCCATTGTAGGTCCAGGCATGATAGGCACATCGAAAGCTGTCTGAATTGCCGCGCTCGGTTTGGACCAGCCGGTTTCCACGATGCTGGCAAACATTATAGAACGCCCCTAATTCCCCCTCTTGGCTTCGGGACACCAAAATCGACTCATGCCCTACTTCGAATAGGAAATAGTCGCCGGGATTTCGTGCATCTTGTTCCATCCCGGCCAATAGCCAGGTTTCACTCCAGACGCGCTCCCATTCGCGCGCGGCGTAGTTTTGGCTCACATAGCGTTCCTTGGAAAAGTTGCTGATCGCCTGTGTGGCTGTCGAATGGTTGACGATTTTCTGGGTCACCGCTCGTTTGCTCCCCTTGCAGGTTTCGCCGACAAAATTTTTTTCTTGCCTACATATTAGGCGCCGAAAAGAGAGGGCGCAAAGAAACCGGTGAATTTTGCCGGTGCAGCGCGCTGGGCGCAAAATTTCCACTCTGCGCTTGAAAGCTGATTCTGCTCAAGAATCGAGCAGTTTAACGAAGCAGGTTTGTGGTCGCCGTCGAGAGAGCGGAAGGCAGTGGCATTGCCTTCAATATAGGCATAGAGGGGTGATTTTTTGTGCACTGTTTTTCGGCGGCTTTTGGGGGCGCCTCACCCTCTTGTCACTGGGCAGAAAATCAGCAAACTGCGCGATCTCTAGACAGACTGCTCAGTTATTAAGCGCATACGAACTGTCACAACACAGAAGAAGCGAATAACAAAAGGGAACCTCCATGATTGATAGTGGTGATACAGCCTGGATCTTAATCTCGACGGCGCTGGTTCTGTTCATGACGCTGCCGGGTCTCGCCTTGTTTTACGGCGGTCTGGTTCAATCCCGGAATATTCTTTCCGTACTCATGCATTGCATGGGCATTGCGTGTCTTGCGTCCATTCTTTGGTTCGTTGTCGCTTACTCAATCGCCTTTTCGGAAGGCAATCCCTATTTCGGCGGGTTGAGTTCAGCCTTCTTGATGGATGTGTCCCGCGACTCGGTTTCCGGCACAATTCCCACAACTGTTTTCGTCATGTTCCAGATGACGTTTGCGATCATCACGCCGGCGCTGATCGTCGGTGCTTATGTGGAACGGATTAAGTTCGGCGCCGTTTTGATGATTTCCGCGCTTTGGCTGCTCTTGGTCTACGCGCCGGTAACCCATTGGGTTTGGGGCGGCGGATGGCTCTATGAAATGGGCGTCTTGGACTTCGCTGGCGGTATTGTTGTGCACGTCACGGCTGGTGTTTCGGCCTTGGTGATCGCGGCAATGCTGGGGGCCCGCCGCGGCTTTCCCGACAGTGTTCACCCGCCTCACGCACCTTGGCTGGTGATGGTGGGTGCAGCGATGTTGTGGGTTGGCTGGTTCGGCTTTAACGCTGGCAGCGCCTTGGCAGCCGGCGGCGATGCGGGCATGGCCATGTTGGTGACGCATCTTTCGGCGGCAACCGCATCTTTGGTCTGGATGGTCATTGAATGGCTGAAGTTCGGCCGGCCAAGCCTTGTCGGCCTGGTCACCGGTACGATCGCTGGCCTCGCGACCATTACACCGGCGTCCGGTTTTGTTGGGCCGATCGGCGGCGTTGCCTTGGGGCTTGCAGGCGGCGTGCTCTGCTATATCGCGGTCGATTTGGTGAAGAAGAACTTCAAGGTGGATGATTCGCTGGACGTTCTTGCTGTTCACGGCATTGGTGGTGCAACAGGGACCCTGTTGGCTGCAATCTTTGTCATGGAATCGTTCGGTGGTGCCGGCCTTGCGGAAGGTATGACCTTTGGCGGGCAATTCGGTGTGCAGACGATTGGTGTTGTAGTGACTACTATTTGGTCAGCTGCCGCAACAGTAGGCATTGTGTTCGTCACAAAGGCCCTAGTTGGTTTCCGGGCGGATGAAGAACATGAAGTGGGCGGATTAGATCTCGCGCATCACGGTGAAAGTGGCTACAATCTCTAAAGAGTTGTCGCTGGAGAAGGATAGATATGAAGCTCATTATGGCAATTATTCAGCCCCACAAGCTGGACACGGTGCGCGAAGCCCTGACCGGCATTGGGGTTGAGGGGTTAACGGTCTCTGAGGTGCGCGGCTATGGCCGCCAGAGAGGGCAGACCGAAGTTTATCGGGGTACGGAATATCAAATCAACTATGTACCCAAGATCAAACTTGAAATCGCGGTGGATGACGGTGCGGTTGAAAAGGTGATCGAGGCCATTCGTGACTCCGCTCAGACCGGTAAAATCGGCGATGGCAAGATCTTCGTGGTCGGCCTGGGCTCAGCTGTCCGCATTCGGACGGGGGAGACGGATCAGGCCGCCCTGTAGCCTCACTCATCAGGATTGCTAAAATAGGCCGGCGTCTCAAACGGACGCCGGCCTTTTTTGTCTCATTCGGAGCTTTCTATGGAACGATCCATTCTGCTGACGTTCGCTCATCCGGCCTATCATAAGTCGCGCGCGAACCGGGCCCTGTTGGAAGCTGTCCAGACGCTTGACCGAATAACAGTCAATGATCTCTATGAGACTTACCCCGATTTCATGATTGACGCTCAGCGTGAACAAGACTTGCTGCTCAGCCATGATGTGTTGGTCTTTCAGCATCCCTTCTATTGGTATTCATCGCCGGCCCACCTCAAGGAATGGCTGGATCTGGTTTTGACTCACGGTTTCGCCTATGGCCATGACGGTAAAGCGCTCCAAGGCAAACAATGGCTTACAGCGGTTACGGTCGGCGGTGGGGCGGGCTCTTACGTATCGAACGGTTACGATTCCTTCTCAATTGAAGAGTTGTTGCGTCCGTTTCAAGCGACGGCCGGGCTGTGCAGCTGCCAATGGCAAGAGCCGTTTGTCGTTTATGGTTGCCATACCATTACCGATGCGGGCCTTGTCGAAGCCGCCGAAGCCTATAGAGCGCAGCTTATTGCGCTCAGAGATTTGCCCGTGACGGAAACCACCCTCTCATCATCTTAGTGGGACGTAAGATATGGAAAATGCATCGTTTCTCGTACAAGCCTTCATTTACCTGACGGCTGCACTGGTCTCCGTTCCCATCGCCAAGCGGCTCGGTCTCGGTTCCGTTCTGGGATATCTGATTGCCGGGGCAATCATCGGTCCGTTCGGGCTGAGTCTTTTGGGACAACCCGAAAACGTTATGCATTTTGCCGAATTCGGGGTGGTGATCATGTTGTTCTTGATCGGCCTCGAAATTCAGCCGTCTCTTCTGTGGCGTCTTCGGACGGCCATCCTTGGTCTTGGCGGGGCGCAGGTCTTGATTACGGCCGTGGCGATCGCCGGGGTTGCGATGTTTGTCGGCCTTGAATGGAACGTGGCGGTTGCCTGCGGCCTTATCCTGTCATTGTCTTCCACCGCGATTGTCCTGACATCTTTGCGAGAACGGGGCTTAAGCCAAACCCGAGTGGGGCAATCCGGCTTTTCAATCCTGTTGTTTCAAGATTTGGCGCTCATCCCCATGTTGGCGCTGTTACCTTTGCTGGCCCTGGATCTGGGGGGTGCGCATCACGCTGGTGATGGCGGACATCACGGGCCGGAAGCAAGCGCGCTGGCTGGCCTTCCGCCGTGGGCCCAGGCTTTGGCGGTTGTCGGCGCCGTAACGCTGATCGTATTTGCCGGACGCCTGCTAACAAGGCCTGCTTTCCGGTTTATCGCGTCTACCAATTTGCAAGAGATTTTTACGGCGGCCGCTCTTGTCCTTGTGGTCGGGGTGTCGCTGCTCATGGAGATGGTGGGCCTGTCACCGGCATTGGGGGCCTTCCTGGCTGGGGTGGTGCTGGCCGACAGTGAGTTCCGTCATGAGGTGGAAGCAGACATTGACCCCTTTCGCGGCTTGCTATTGGGCTTGTTTTTCATATCCGTTGGCGCCAGCATCAACTTTGCGTTATTGGCAGCGGAGCCTCTCATCATCCTTGGGCTGACGATTGGTCTTATCGCCCTCAAGGCGGTCATCATTTTTGGTTTGGCTCATGCATTTGGCCACAAACGCCCGGACGCAACAATGATGGCTCTGGGCCTTGCGCAAGGCGGTGAATTTGCCTTCGTTCTTTTTGCCTTTGCGATTGGCGCGGGCGTGGTGCCCAACCAGGTGGCGGATCCGCTAATCGCCGTCGTGGCGTTGACCATGGCATTGACGCCGCTTCTTTTCATTTTGGGTGAGTATGTTTCCACATCGGCGGATACGGGGGCGGACCGCCAAGTGCCCGAATTTGTTACGGAGCACCAGCCCGATGTGATTATTGCCGGCTTTGGCCGCTTTGGGCAGGCCATCGGACGGCTGCTGATCGCCAATGGTTATCGCACGAGCGTTTTGGAGCATTCGGCGGATCAAATAGAGCTGCTACGCGGCTTCGGTCAAAAGGTGAATTATGGGGATGCGTCGCGGGCCGATTTGCTGCGGGCCGCGGGGGCCGATGAAGCAAAGGTTTTGATCGTCGCCGTGGCAAGTCCGGAAAAATCTCTGGAAGTGGTGCGGGCTGCCCGGCAGCATTTTCCGCATCTGAAAGTTTTGGCCCGCGCATCGGACCGTCGCCATGCTTACGCTCTTCTCAATTTGGGGGTCGATCAATTCGAGCGGGAAATGTTCGAAGGTGGTGTGGCTTTGGGTGTGAAAGCGCTCCGCGCACTTGGCCAGCGCGCGCATCATGCGACCCGTGCCGGACGTTTGTTTGCCCGGCATGATCGGAATTTGCTGTTGGAGATGTCTCAATATTGGGGCGATGATCTGGAATATCGCCAACAAGTTCGAGAACGGGCCGGACACATTGACCAGTTACTACGCCGTGATTTGAATGTGTTCGGGGCTGGTGATCCGGACGAGAGTGCATGGGATACGAAAACCCTTGAGGAAGAAATCAGGCGCGATACGATGCCTGCATAAATTTCGGCGAGCGCATCTGTGCCGCTAAACACAATGGGGAGACGCGATATGAAGCTGCCGACGGACCGGACGGTCTTTCAGAACGCTTGGGTGGTCGATGATTTGGACGCGGCGGTCAAGAAATGGGTCGACGAACTGAAGGTAGGGCCGTTCTTCTTCGCGGAGCATGGCCCCAATCTCACCAATATGACCTATCGTGGAGAACCGAGTGAGTTGTCCATGAACGTGGCCATGGCTCAGGCGGGCGGCGTTCAGATCGAATTGATCGAGCCGACCACGGACAAACCGTGCGCCTATCGGGATACCGTCAAGCCGGGGCAATCTGGATTTCACCATATGTGCGTTTGGACTCACGATATTGATGCAGATACGGAATACTTCGCGAAGCTGGGATATGAAGCCGCGAATTTGGGCCATGCGGGCACCAGCCGTTTTGGCTATTACGACACAACGCCATTGATGAACTGCATGTTGGAGGTGCTGGAATACAATCCGGCTACCGAAGCGCTGTTTCAGAAAATTGCCGATGCGGCAAAGGACTGGGACGGCACCAATCCGACGCGAGATTTTGCGTCGTTGATTGGGTGACCCCTATTCCGCTGCCGCGGCCCCGCGTTTGCTTGCCGGGGTAGCGCGCGTTTTCGACTTCTTCTCCGCTGCCGCCATGAGATCGTCGAAGGACTCACGTAAGCACTGAACGAAGAAGTCCACATCCGGCATGATTTCCCGCGTGGAGATCACGTTGAAGGACATCTCGCCGTTGTAGCTGGGGGTGGCGATGAACAGGCCCATGCCTTCGCCCAGCGGCGCCATTCCAAATGTGTGCAGACATTTCGCGCCATTCATATAGAGCGGGATCTGCGGACCCGGTACGTTCGAGATAAAGCAGTTGCAAGCCCGCGCCTGCAGTCCGGAATCCAGCACAAGCTTGGCCACCATGATTTGGGTGGTGGACGGAATATGTTGGGTGATGTCGGTCATGAGCCGCGCGCTCACGCCGTCTTGTGCGGTTTTGCTCTTTTGTGTGGACCGCATCACGGCAGTAAGCCGCTCCAATGGCTTGGCGATTTGCGTGTGAATGGGGGTCGTCATGGCGGTGATCTTATTACCGGAGACGTCTTCGCCACCGCGTGCATTGATAGGGACCCAGCCGATCAATGAGTCGTCCGGTAGCTCATCCTTGGACTGAAGATATTTTCGCAACCCGCCACCACATATGGTCAGCACCACATCATTGATGGTCGCGCCTTTGACCGCCTTGCGGATTTTTGACAGGTCGGCCAATTTGAAGATGGTCGCATCGAACATTTTGTGGGGCGAAACCGCGCCGTTGAAGCGGGTTTCCGGCACCACGTTAACATTGCGCTCCGAACGCCTTGTGGTGCGCATGGCCGAGCGGTAAAGCGCCGGTGCCGACCGCAACAAGGTTTCGCCGATCCGGAAGGGGGAGCGGGCATTGTTAAAGGCGGCGCGGGCCATCATTTCCGGCAAGGTCGGCTTGGTGCCGAGCTTCGTGAAAGGATATTCCGGCCCCAGCGCCGGATCGCCTTCGGCGTTGATATCATTCAAGACACTGATGAATTTCGTTGCCGAAGCGCCATCAATGGCGCTGTGGTGCACTTTCGTGGCAACCGCGTAAGCACCTTTGGGCAGCCAGTCGATCCCGTCGAGGCCCTCGATCACATAGATTTCCCAGGGCGGGCGGTTCATATCCAAGGGGCGCGTGTGATAGCGCGCTATGTGGATACAGAACTGGCGCCAGTCGCCCGGGTCCGGCAGGCGCGCGTGATGGACGTGGTACTCCACATCGAAGAACTCGTCCTCGACCCAATAGGGATAGTCGAGTTCTAGGGGCACATGGGCGAGTTTGCGTTTGAACACCGGTGAAAAATCAAGCCGGCTTTCCACATGATTGATGATGTCCTTAAAACGCACCTTGCCGCCGGGCGCGGTAGACTGATCATAAATGGCCACCGATGTGACATTCGTCAGATTGTGCCCATTTTCAATGTACAGAAACTGGGCGTCTTGTCCGGTCAGTTGTGGCATGGTGTCTCCGTCATTCCCTTTGGGCCCATTGGGATTTATTCGTTAAACGGCAATGGTCTCCTGACCGTCCGTGGACTTCACTTCGCGAACACTGATGATGTCCGTGTGCCGGCGTTGCGCCGCGAGAGCGTCGATGATGTCGATGCGGCGCCCGATGTCGCGCAGTTCGCGCGCGAACGCTACGCGGCGGCCCTGCAATTCGCCGGACGTGTCGTCAATTAGACCGAAGTTTCGAGCAAGTTTGACGCCGTTTGTGTAGAGCAATTTGGCAATCGATTCTTCGCTTGTGATGCGGCGTTGAAGATAGGCCTGCTTGCCATATTTGAGGCATCTGGTGAGGAAGCCCTTTTCATCCCACGGTTCGGTTTGCTCAAACTGCAACAAGCCGTCCGCTACGATCGAATAAGCTTCGATATAGGGTTTCAGGGTCGCGTGCGCAAAAAGAGGCCGCATCGTATTGAGAAGCTTGTTGACGGAGTCTGTACCGCCATTGATGAGATTGGCCCAATTCGGTTCCGTCAGGTCGAGTTCACGCTGAACTTGCTCGCGGAATTCCTCCTTGGAGGAATAAAAGAACTCGAACTTAAAGATATCGCGAATGCGCAGGGCCTCGTCCCAGAAGACGGCTTCCGATTGGCCCGGCGGCATTTCGGCGGCCTTGACCAATGCCAATTCCATAAAGGCGCGGACGATCAGGAAATGCACGATCGTATTGCGGTAATAACCGGCGATCAGATGTTGGTCCGGGGCGATCCCGTAAACTGGCGACAGGCCTTCGTCGTAGCGGGTTAGGATGCCCAGCTCGATCATTGTGTCCGCAATTTCTTGAACACGTTCCGATGTGTGCTCGCCGAAATCGGATGTCATGGGGATGCCGCGTGACTGCATCCAAGAAATAATGTCACGCAATTCGTCGGTGATTTCTTCTACGGACAGGGAACGGGGACAGGCGCCCAGCAGCGCCAATGTCGCGACGGCCGATGGGGTCACTGGTGTGACATTGTTGATCCGCACGGCCACTTCGAATGCTGCCTTCTGAAGTTCCAGCGCAAACGCATCCTTCGTGTCGGCCGGTGCGCCCAATTGATATTTAGGCTTTGTTTCTATGTTCTGACCCACGACCACAGGGTCGCCGAAACGCACGGAAACACGCCCCAGCGGTTTGCTCATGCCACGGACATATCCGATGAACCATGCAAGACTTTCAGGCCGCTTGGTTTGTCCGCGCTGTTCGGCGGCGTATTCCGCCACTTCCGGAATAAGATCGTAGTAGATGGTCACCGGAATGAGATGCAGGTCGTCAATATTCGCCGTGCGGGCTGCTTCCATCACATATTTCAAAATACCGAACCGGGGCGGCATGAGTTTGCCGATGCGCGACCGTGTTCCTTCGATCGACCAGCTGATCGGGAAACGCTTCTCCATCAGATAACCGATATACCGCCGCAGCACGGCCTTATAGATGCGGTTATCCTGAAACGACCGGCGAATGAAGATGGCGCCGCTGCGCCGGGCGAGATAGCCGATCCCCATAAAGGCCATGTTAATGCCGCCAATCAGGTGGGGCAGGGGAAAACGGTATTTGTGCAGCAAGGCGCTGAGCGCGATGCCGTCCACATGGGTCTTGTGAGTCCAGCAAAATGCGATCGGGTGGTTCTTTGCAAGCTCGCGCAGTTTTTCGATCTGGGCGGGGTCGTGCACGATTTCCGGATCGTAACCGCGCGAATAGATAAAGCGCGATAGTTGAGCGAATGAATCCACATGAAATTCACTGGGCAAGGCCACCAGCTCTTTCAAATATTCGCCTGCCTCTTCCAAGGCTTGTTCCGATGTTTGGCCTTGCTCTTCCCCGATCTTGGAGATGGCTTGACGAAAACCCTTGCGGGATTGGAGCGTGCGCGACACGAAGTAGGGGAGCTTCTGATGGGCGCCATTGACCGAGCGTTCGGCTTGCTCCAGGGAAAGGATGGCTTGCCGCGCAACGAAATCGGCAAACTCGTTGCTGTTAGGTTCCTCATCCGCAGGCAGGCCGATCTTCGCCCGGTATTTGAGTTTCATTTCCTGCAGCGTGGCAGGTCTGCCCGCAAGGGGCATGGCTTTGTCCGGTGAACGCCGTAAAAGCCATTTGCGTTGCACGACACTGGGGCCTGAAGACTGCCGGAACACAAAATCGCGTATGCGGGGGCGGCGCTGTCCCGTTCGTTCATCCGTGAGCCATGCGACGCGAATGGGGATGAACAAACGGTCTTCGCCAAACGTGACTTGATTTTCGAGGCCTTCATGTGTCGGCGAGTCATCCCGGCCGACAGAGGAGAGGTAGGCGAGATTGCCGCTTGCCAGGATGCTGGCCTCATTCGGGCGTTGCTTTTCGAGCCAATCGGTCAGGTATTTCTTTTCTTCATCCGTACACGCATCGATGAGGAAGAGCAGTTTCGATGTCTTGCTGTGCGGCCATGGTTCTGCCGAAGTCGATGCTAGATGTGAAGACTGTTGCAACGCGTTCGACATAATTTCCCCTCACCCCGGGTCCGCTTCGGACCGTGTTTCCTGCCGAAGCAAGCCGCGAAAGGCGCGGCGCGCGGTCGATCCTTCGTGGCACACTTTGTACACCTCGCGGGCAATCGGCATATCCACATCCAGTTCTTCGGCCAGCTCCATGACGACCCGGCTGCTCTTGACGCCTTCGGCCACCATATTCATCTCAGCAATGATATCATCAAGCTTGCGGCCCTTGCCAAGCTCCTCGCCCACATGGTGGTTCCGGCTGAGCTTGCTGGTGCACGTGGCCAGCATATCGCCCATGCCCGCAAGACCTGCAAACGTTTCAGGGCGGCCCCCCATGGCGACCCCCAGCCGCGTCATTTCAGCAAGACCGCGGGTAATCACGGCGGAACGCGTATTGTCGCCCGCGCCGGTGCCGTCCCCCATGCCGGCCGCAATGGCGATCACATTTTTCAGTGCGCCCCCTAATTCACAACCGGTAAGGTCGTTGTTTGTGTAGACCCGAAATAAGCCGTTGTTGAAGATGGGCTGAAGGCGCCCCAGCATGTTCGGTTCTTCCATGGCCAGCACGGAGGCGGCGGCCTGACCGCCCGCGATTTCTCTGGCGAGGTTTGGTCCTGTTAGAACACCACAGGGGTGGTCGGGGAGAATTTCTTTGATGACCTGGGTCATCCGGAACTTGGTTTCCAGCTCGAAGCCTTTGGCCAGGCTGACGATTGGTACCCAGGGACGAATGTTCTCTTTCACATGCAAGAGGGTTTCGCGAAATGCTTTTGACGGCACGCCCATGACGACGAGGTCGGACGTGCTGATGACCTCGCCAATGTCTTCGACGGCTGTCAGTTTTTTCGACAGCGTGATCCCCGGCAGATAGGTTTCGTTCGTTTGCTGAGCGTTAATCTCCCGGACGGTTTCCGTGTTGCGCCCCCAAATCTGTGTCGGCGATTGATTGGAAACCAAGGACGCGACGGTCGTGCCCCATGATCCCGTTCCTAAAACCCCGACGCGTAGGCTCAATCGATCCTCCCGGCGGCTTCATCCGTCGCTTGAGGCGCTGCTTCCTGGGCAGGCTGTTTCGTCGCTGCTGGCTTCTTTGGCGCAGCGGCCTTTTTGGGGGTTGCGCGCCGTTTCGGCTTTGCTTTCGTTGCGGCCGTTTTCTTCGGTGCCGCCTTCTTGGGAGCAGCTTTTTTGCGCCGCTTTGGTTTTTCCTTTTCGGCCTGGCCTAGCGCGCGCAAATATTCCGTCCGTACATCGTCGATGTGATCGTCCAGGGTTTCTGCATTCCAGCCGCTGGTATCGATCGGCGGCAGCACCGTCACATTGACCGTGGTCGGATGAATAATGGTGTGCCCTTTCGGCCAAAAATCATGCGTGTTGTGGATGACCACCGGCACGATTGGCACGCCTGCTTGAAGCGCCAGGTGGAAGGCGCCTTTTTTGAACGGGCCCAGTTTCGTAGAAGCACTGCGCGTTCCTTCCGGTGCAATGACGACGGATTTGTTATCCACCTTCATCGCATCCACAAGGGGTTGCATGGCTTCAATGGCTTTGTCTTTGTTTTTACGGTCGATCAGCACCGTACCTGCAGCGCGGAAGATGGCCCCCATAATCGGGTTGTCGGCAATCTCTTTTTTGCCCACGCCGGCAATGTCCCGGCGCAGAAGCTTTGCCATAATGATCGCATCCGCGTTGCTTTGATGGTTGAAAATGAAAACCGCCGGCCGGTGCGACCACAGATGTTTTTCGTTTTCCACATCCACTTTCAAACCGGCAAGTGCGCTGGTGTAGTCCGCCCACAGGCCGGTTGCGAAATTACGTGCCTCTGTCATGGATCCGGTCAGCGCCAAGATCGGCAAAGCGGCGGCTGCAGACGGCAACATGGCCGAGTTAGCAGCGATCGTACGGACGATCTCATTCAAGCCCGGCGTGCCGCGGCTGCGGAAACGGACGATCGGCCAACCGCTTCGGTTGGCGACGGCGGCAAGCTTCGATGATGGATTGAGAATGCGCGGATAGCCGATGACTTCCAGAAGCGGCAAGTCGTCGTGACTGTCCGTGTAGAAGAAACTCTCATCCATGTCGACGCCGCGTGGTTCCGAATAACTCTCGGCGGCGGTACGTTTGCCTTGGCCCCAGCAAGTAGGACGCACAACATCGCCTGTGAAGACGCCGTCTTCCACGACAAGTTCCGTGCATAGAATGTCGTCGATCCCCAGCTCGCGGGCCGCAGGCTCTACCTGATAGCGTGTGGCGGAAGAGACAATAGCCACCGTGTGGCCCTTTTTTTGATGGGCTTCCACAATGGCCCGCGCTTCCGGATACACCGCGCTTGCGAGGTGCTTCTCGTAAACGTCTTCGCCGAATTCCCTGAAACTGTCTTCGCTCAGGCCCTTCATAAACTGGGCGGTGCTGGCCATGAGGGCGGAGAAGCCGGTGCGCCCTATGCCGAAATTCACGGCGGCGGCGAACTGCTCGAAGGTCTCGCGGGGGCTGATGCGGCCGCTGGTGATGCGCTCCTGCATGAATTTGGTGACGGAGAAGCCCGCGATAAGTGTGCCGTCGAAATCGAAGAAGGCTGCGACTTCGGGGCCATCGGGGGAATCTTCGATTTCGGTAATCAGGTCTTTGTGGCTAACCACGGTTTGCGCCCTTTGTGATTGGGAGTTGGAAGATATTTAACTCACTCGGTGGCTGTCGGCCGCGCATGGGGTGGCCCGTCAGTAACCGCATACATAATACTGACCCAGCCGTCAGTGTGGTGATGATATAATCCAGTTTGGTTACACATCGGCTCCCCCTGTGGCGAACCATGAGGCGGCCGACACTTATTGCGTCCCGAACCTCTGAAATACCGATGCGAGACCTCCTCCCGTGGGTCAGTTTTTGACCGTTTTTGTACGGAAAAGATTAGGAAAACGCTGTATTCCCTGTCAAGCTCATCTCATACCGCTCTGGGCTGTTTCGCGGCCGCAATAAGCACAGGAAATCGTTAATGAAGCCGGAAACGTTTACGTTTACGTCAAAGGCAGATGGCCAACAGGTCGCCTGCTACAAATGGTTGCCGGAAGGGGCGCCGCGAGCCGTTGTTCAGATCGCCCATGGCATGGCGGAACATGGCGCCCGATATGCCCGCTTTGCGAAAGCCTTGTGTGCTGCAGGTTATGCTGTCTATGCAAACGATCATCGGGGCCACGGCAAAACCGCAACTTCCGAGACGCTGGGAGATTTTGGGACCGCCGGCTGGAACGGTCTAGTGGCGGATGTGGTTCAATTGACGGAACAGATCCGCTCGGACCTGCCGGGCAAGCCGGTCGTATTGTTTGGCCACAGCATGGGGTCCTTTGCTGCCCAGCAATATGTGCTTGAGAACAGCGGTTTGATCGAGGGGCTGATTTTGTCGGGCTCGTCCGCGGTGGATCAGCTCGCCGCCCTCGCGGCCTCGGGGGCGGACGTTTCCTTCAACGCGTTTAACGAGCCCTTTGCGCCTGCGCGCACGGACTTCGATTGGTTGAGCCGAGACCCAAAGGAGGTGGACGCTTATGTGGAAGACCCCCTTTGCGGATTCCAAGTGGCGGATGAAAGCATGATGGGGCTGATGATGGCGGGGGAACGGCTTGGCAGCGCCGAGGCGATCGGCGGCATCCGAAAAGACCTGCCGGTGTTTGTCTTTTCCGGCTCCCTTGATCCTGTCCACGGCGGCAAAGCGCTTTTGGACATGGTGGTGCAACGGTATCGGGATGCGGGAATTTCCAACCTCGATTTCAAGTATTATGAAGATGGCCGTCACGAGATGCTGAACGAGACCAATCGGGACGCGGTGACGGCAGACGTTCTAGCCTGGCTTGATAAACAGATCTGACGCATCTTGGCCGTACCGCCATACTCTCCACTTTCCTCACCACTAGAAAGGCATTCAAATGAGCCTCGTCCTTTACGATTGCACACCAGCCCCAAGCCCGCGCCGTGCCCGTATCCTGCTGGCGGAAAAGGGGATTGATTATGAAAATGTCCAAGTAGATCTGGGTAGCCAAGAACAGCTGGGCGATGCCTTCAAGAAGATCAATCCGTCTTGCACAGTTCCGGCATTGAAGCTGGAAGATGGAACGGTGCTCACAGAGAATGCTGGCATTGCGGCGTTTGCGGAAGCCTACAAACCTGATCCTCCGCTCCTTGGTACGACACCCGAAGAAAAGGGTCTGGTCGCCACTTGGAATGCCAAAGTGGAAGGAGAAGGGTTGATGGCGGTCGCGGAAGTCTTGCGCAACACGTCAAAGGGCATGAAGGACCGGGCAACCACTGGGCCGGTCAACTATGCCCAAATCCCGGAACTCGCAGAGCGCGGCCGTCAGCGTATCGAGCATTTTTTCAATACGCTCAATGACCGTCTGAACGGGCGCGAGTTCATAGCCATCGAGTCCTATTCGCTGGCCGATATTTCCGCATTGGTGGTCGTCGACTTTGCGAAATGGATCAAGGTGGAGGCAACGCCCGAGCAAGAGGATCTGCGGCGCTGGCACGCCGCCGTTTCCGAACGGCCAAGTGCCAAGGCGTAATTCTATCCGTCTTCCGGGAAGACCGACGAATGGTGCGAGATGATGCGCCAGTCCGGTCCGGGAACCGGCCAGTTTGACCGTTTCTCATAGGTGAACGCAAAGCGGACGCGCACATTGACGCGCGTCCCGTCATCCGCGTCCAACTCGAAACTGCAGGCTCCGGAATTGACGGCCACGTCATCGAAAACCCGAATGTTGGATTCGATCATCGTTGCCACGGGACGCTTCTTACAGAAGGTAATGAAGTAATTTTCGATTTCCGTTGGGTTATGGCGGACATCGTTCGACAGGGTGGGCAGGAGAATGCCGCCGTCATCCGCATAAAGTGCGGTGACCTTTTTCGGGTCTTGCGTTTTGAGCGCTTCGTTCCAAAGGTCGAATAGGGCGCGGATGTCCTCTTGTGTTGTCATGAACTTTCCCACTGTCTTTACACTGCCGTGACGGTTAGCCCGCATTGATTGCCTAATTCGCAAAGCGGCGTCAACTGTAATAGGTTGCGGCTTTATTGTGATAAACGGGCAGAAGCCTTCAGTGACACAGGATATGATTGAGAGGGCCTTGGCGTACCCCTTTGAGGCGCCGGCTGCTTCTTACATTCTGTTGGGTGATACGGTGCTGGAACTCTTGTCTTATGATGCGGATAAGACCGGAAGCTGCATCGTCCGCGGGCCGTCTGGTGTTTGTTCCCTTGCGGAAGAGTACACGAGGCGGTACGGCAGCCCATTCGAGGAAAACCCAACCATCGCGCTCCTTGCGAGCGGGTCGAACGCGTCCCCCCAACGTTTGATGGAAAAATTTCCAAGCTCGCTGCGCGCGGCCATCCCCGCGCTGCTTGGGACGGTACATCGTCTGTGTCCGGTGTATTCGGCACATATCACCCGATACGGTTCCGTTTCGGCAACGCTTCAATGGGCAGAGGCTTCAACGGCGCGTGTTTTTTGTCTTTTGCTGCCGGAATCTTTGCTGGAGATCATGCACCGGTCCGAATTCGTGGGAACGAATTATGGGTACTTCCATTTAGGTGGTGTCCGATTTAAGCCGGACCTCCGACACGAAATGCGCGACCCATTCGCTTATTTGAGCCTGTGGGGCGGGCTGTCGCTCAATGAGAGTCATGTGCGTTTGGCGGCTTATGACTCTCATGGCGTTGAGTGGCCTTCTCTCACGCAGCGGCAAATCATGGATGAAGTGCATTCCCTTCTTAGTCCGGAGCAGGGCCTCGACGATTTCATCCTGTCCAACATCGGGGACAAAAGCCTTCGCCAGGCACGGTCACGCATCTTGTCTAAAGACCATGCGCACGCAATCGAATTGGACCGGTTCGACCGGCTGCGGTAGCATTGCCCGCATCACCATCACAACAGAGGATACGTGATCATGACCACGCCGGAATTCGTTCGTACGCCGGAGTCAAATTTCGAGAATTTGCCCGACTTTCCCTATGCGCCGAACTATCTGGATTGGAACGGATTGCGTTTGCATTATGTGGATGAGGGGCCGAAGGATGCGCCGGTTGCCTTATTGATGCATGGGGAACCGGATTGGGCATACCTTTATCGCAAGATGATCCCACCTTTGTTGGCGGCGGGGTATCGCTGTATTGCGCCGGATTACATCGGTTTCGGACGCAGCGATAAAGTGGTGGATGACAATTGGTACGTGATCGAGCGGCACTGCGAAAGCATCACCCATCTTGTGAAGTCGCTGGATCTAAAAGACATCACGATCTTCGTTCAGGATTGGGGCGGGCCCATTGGGTTGCGCCAAGTGGTGGACATGCCGGGGCGGTTTTCCCGCGTGGTCATTCTGAATACATGGCTGCACCACGAAGGTATGGTGTATACGGATGGTATCCGCAATTGGCGCGATAATGCCACAAACCCGTTCTGGCTCATCATGACGGATGGTGATTTTCCGTGCGGAAAAATCATGGCCTTTGCCCGGTCGCGCCAAGAAGGGGATGCGGCGGCCATTGTCGCGGCCTATGAAGCGCCGTTTGCCGAAGGAGGGCGATCTAAAGCCGGGGCGCGGCGTTTTCCGTGGTGCATTCCCAATTGGGAACCGGAAGCGGGAAATGCGGCCCAACAGGAAAGATGTTTCAAGGTGTTGCCGACACTGGGCTTGCCGATCCATTTGATCTTCGGGGCCGATGACAATGTGTTCGATGTGCCGTGGGGACAGAAATGGGCGTCCATGCTGCCGGGGGCTACTTTCGATTCCATACCCAATGCGGGGCATTTCGTTCAAGAAGATGCGGGCGAGGAAATTGTCGAAATTTTTCTAGCGCGATCTCGAGGTTAGTAGAGACCATCTATGAAAAAGACCCTTGCCGGATATCGCGATAAGATCAGTGTACGTCCTGGGGACACGGTTCGATTTATGGTGCATAGCGGTGACGGGGCTGCGTACCAGGCCGATCTTGTGCGCATCATCCATGGTAGCGGGGAAGAAGGATCGCCTGGCCTCGTTCTAGAAGAGATCGCATCCGATTTCGCGGGCGAGAAACCGGGGCAGGTTCAGCCATTGGTCAGCGGATCGTGCGCCTATGTGGATGCGGACGTCTCCCCTGAGCCATTGGTGGATTTTTCTTTCGGCTGTGCCGTCTATCCCACATTGCGCAAGGGCCAACCGCAGTGTATCGCCAGTGCGTCGTCAATCGCGCTGGTCCGGAACGCCGACGGCAAGCTGGCACTGCTTGCCGGGCGCGAAACGGCGTTGGTTCTGGATACCGAGCTGCCTCTTGGCCGGTGGAGTTTTGTTGGTTTCGCTTATTGCGCATCGGAGCAGCGGCTTGAGCTTTTCCAAATGCCGCAAGGGCAGGGGCCAGCCGACGGCGTTGGCATCTCCGCATCTGAGGTTTCAAGAGAGGGTGTTGATCTCGCCCCCATCGATCCCACGGAACTGGTTTTTGCGGCAAGATGCGAAAGCGTTGCCGGGAAGTTGAGGACAGGGTGCCATTTCAATGGCCGGCTTGATTCCCCTCGGCTCATGGGGACGGCACTGCCTCGCGAACAGATCACTGAATGTATCCGGCGGGAAGAATGTGACCCTAGTGATGCGGATGTTGTTGGGTTCTGGGATTTTGCCACCGGCATCGGACGCCAGGAATTCCAGGATCTATCAGCCCATCGTTTGCATGGGCGTTTCAAGAACTTGCCCACCGGCGCGGTCACGGGTTTCCGTTGGTCCGGCAAAAACCAGGACTGGAAAAAAGCGCCATGGGATTACAGCGCCGTCCATTTCCACGACGATGACATTTATGATCTGGAATGGGAGCCGTCCTTCAGCTGGACCGTGCCCAAAGGTACGCGCAGTGGGGCCTATGCCGCGCGGATTAGAAAAGGCGATGAAACGGACTACATAACGGTTTTCGTGACACCGGAACGGTCGCAAAAGAAGGCACCGGTTGCGTTCATTGCGTCCACCGCCACCTATCTTGCGTATGCGAATGAAACCGTCACTATGCGTTTGCAGCGTGTTCTTTACGGACGAAATGAAACACCCACACCAGAAATGCAGATGCTGGTGGATACGCCTGCCTTCGGATTTTCGCATTATGATCATCATACGGATAAAAGCGGCATTCACTATTCATCTTACCTGCGTCCGATCATGAATTTGCGGCCCGATGTGCGCATGTGGTCGTTCAATGCGGATACGGCCATCCTGCATTGGCTGGAGCAGGGGGGATGGGATTATGACCTCATCACCGACCACGACATTCACCGGGAAGGTGTGTCGTTGTTGGAGGGGTATCAGACCCTGATCACCGGCACGCATCCGGAATATCTGTCCACCCACATGTTCGACAGTTTTGAAGCCTATCTCGCCCGGGGCGGACGGCTCATGTATATGGGTGGCAATGGGTTTTACTGGCGTGTCGGCTTCAGCGATGCGTGGCCTGGTGCCATGGAAGTGCGCCGGGCGGAAGACGGCACGCGGGCCTGGATCGCGGACCCGTGCGAATATTATCAGGCGTTTGACGGCCAATATGGCGGCCTTTGGCGGCGTAACCGGCGCCCGCCCAACCAGCTTGTGGGGGTGGGGTTTGCGGCGCAGGGGTTCGATGAATCGCGTCCTTATATCCGGACGGCTATGGCGGATGATCCCCGAGCGGCGTTCATTTTCGATGGTGTGCCGGACCAAGTGATCGGGGATTTCGGATTGCGGGGCGGCGCAGCCGGCGGGGAGGAAATCGATCGCTTCGATCCGCGCCTGGGTTCGCCTGCGCATGCGCTGGTGGTCGCGAGCGCCGGCGACATGCCGCCCGACATGTTGCGCGTGAAGGAAGAATTCTTTTCGACACAGCCTTTGGGGCCAGACAAAGATGTGCGCGCCGACATGACGTTCTTCGAAACGCCATCGGGCGGGGCGGTTTTTTCAACCGGGTCGATCGCCTGGGCGGGGTCGCTCTGCCACAATGGCTACGACAATAATGTGGCTAAAATTTCGGCAAATGTGCTGAACAGATTCATCTCTGATCGCGTTTTCGATTTTCCGCGATAATCGCCCGGTTTGCGCTTCAAAAATCCGAACAGTGCCTTATTTGTTTAACGGAACGTCTCTATAGCGTTTCCAGGTGAAGTGCCAAAAACGTACTTGGCGGTTCACCGTCCGGAAACGCGCCAAAACAAAGGCTTGGGGCACTTTTGCGATTCAACTAAGACCAAAAGTGCCCTGATCAGGGGCGTAAAGGGCCAGTTTATGTTGATACATCGGCGCGTCGCGCCGGTCTGTTCGCTCTGCTGTGCCCGTTGACTTGAATTACACAGTTCAGAGGATTGATCCATGATCGAATTGCCCGCTCTCCCTTATGCGAAAACCGCGCTTGACCCGCACATGTCCGAACGCACGTTCGACTTTCACTACGAAAAGCACCACGCGGCCTATGTGAACAATGTGAACAACATGGTCAATGATACGGCGTTGGATGGCAAATCGATCGAAGAGATTATTGCGGACGTGGCTGGCGATGCGCATCGCGCGGGACTCTTTAACAATGCAGCGCAAGTGTGGAACCACACCTTCTTCTGGAATTCCCTGTCCCCCTCCGGCGGCGGTGAGCCCAGCGGTGACATCGGTAAGCGTATCGACGCGGATTTCGGATCTTATGAATCTTTCCGGGAAGCCTTCTCCCAGGCGGCGATTACCCAATTCGGCAGCGGTTGGGCCTGGCTGATCGATGATGGCGGCAAGCTGGAAGTCGTCAAAACCGCGAATGCGGACACGCCTCTTGCCCATGGTAAAAAAGCGCTGCTCACAATCGACGTGTGGGAGCACGCCTATTATCTGGACTATCAGAACAAGCGCCCGGCCTTCATCGACGCCTATCTCGATCACTTGGTGAATTGGGAATTTGCGGAACAGAACCTGACGTCCTGACCAAGGTGTGGCCGGCCAGAGATGCCCGACAAGAAAAGAGCCGCGGGTATGGCGCCCGCGGCTTTTAAGTTTGAGGAGAGATTGGCGTTAGCCGTAGTAGAAAACTTCTTTGACCACTTTACCGTTTTCCCAGGTGCGCACCGCTACTTGGTGATAGGCCAAGTCGCCATTGTCTTTGTGGGTATAGTCCATGAACCATTGAGAAAACGACGTGCTGCCCTGCGCGGCCGACGCAACCACCGCGATCTTCCGCAATTCGGTCACGCTGCCGAAGAAAGCCTTTTCGCGTTCCCGGTTGGCGTCCTTGCCAACGGTTGGGTCTTGTTCGTTTTCCTGCATGACCACGGAATCGGCGTAGAACTTCTCAAACGCTTCCAGCGCTTCGCCGTTCTGGATCATGGTGTTCAGTTCCGTATCGAGTGTGTGAATGTCTTGGGTCGTCATGATGAAACTCCTGAAATGATGTGAATGCCCGCGATTGATCCGACACACAGAACATAGGTGCGATCTTTGGTGGAAATAATGGGTAAAAGGAGGAACGCATTGTTTCTAAATTCGAAACGATTGGATTCGATCCCGTCACGCATAAAATGGTTTAATTGTCAGCGGGGGAAAGTCAGGGGGATCTAGGGTGCGCCGCTTATTTTTGACAATTCTATTCGCGATGTTGGCGGCGATGGGCCTGGCCACGGCCTATCTGTTGGAAGCGCATTGGGAGATACGGTCCGTGTCTCCGGACCTTCCGAACCGTACGGATATCTATCGGGCGGTTGGGGTTGACGGTGCCCCCACCCGTATCCGGGTTATCAACACCGCAAGCCAGGAGGCGGCGGGGCGCAAAGTCATTCACCCGTCTTATGTGATCGAATGGGCAGACGGCAGGATCTTTCTGATCGAAGTGGGGATGGACCGGGACGGGGCGGAGGCCTTTGGCCAAACTATGGAGCGTTTCCTTGGTTCGGATCCCATTGATTTTCACGGTTCCGTGGCAGAGCGCATGGGGGCGGCGCTAAACGATGTTCACGCCATCGCGGTCAGTCATCTGCACATTGATCATACGGGCGGCATGGGCAAGATCTGCGAGGCGGTCTCGCATCAGATCAACGTTTTCCAAACAGAGCTTCAAGCAACCCAAGGCAACTACATGACGTCGCCGGGTCTTACCCATTTGGATGAAGCGGATTGTGTTAGCCGTGTGGTTCTGCAGCCGGAACGCATTAACACATTTGCCGATTTTCCCGGTCTCGTTGCTGTCCCGGCGGGCGGCCACACGCCCGGCAGCACGGTCTATTTTGCAAATGTGCAAGGCACGATTTGGGCCCTTGCGGGTGACATCGCGTGGACATTGAAGGATATCACTACCAACACGCCCAAGCCGGCGGCCTACAGTGCACTGATCGTTCCGGAATATGGCGCGCGCATGGAAGAGTTAAGGCAGTGGTTGCGTGATCTCAATGCCGATCCGCGGATCAATGTGCTTGTGTCTCATGGTGAGGACGCCATGTTGGCCGCCGGCATGGAACAGTTTGGCGAATAGGGCGGGTTAGTTTTCTTGTTTCTCAAGACGCTGTAACAAGCCTTCGTTACCACAGCTTCAATAGCTAACGGACCTTTATCCAGTTGGCATATGGTCAAACGCAATCATGCCGCCGAGGGGCGGCAGCCAAGGCACTTTAGAGGAACAGAATACCTCGATACGTGGGGGGAGTTGATCGTACTCACGGGCGGTCGTGATGCGCAGTGATACAAACGACGAGACTCTTTCTTCTTCGGGATATGAGCAGATGTGTGTGCCGCACAGTCCGCAGAAGGCCATGCGGCGGATACCACCGCTGTCAGCAACTTTCTCAAAAATATTGGGTTGACCGCTTGTAAATCTGAAATTTTCTCCGGAGATTAACGCTGCCGTCCGGAATGCGGATCCACTTAGAATTTGACAATCACGGCAATGGCAAATCCCAACCATCTCAGGATTGACCACCGCCTCATATTTTAGCTCGCCGCAGAAGCAACTACCGGAAATTTCCATCGACCATCCTCCCGATCATGAGCAGCTGAAAAAACAAACAATCGTCAAAGGCTATTGGACACGACCGGATCCAATCGAAGGATGCTCCGCGTCAGCGGGAACCCCATGAGAAAGCGTACCGTCAATGGTAGGGGGACCTTGGTGACCACGTACTCATATTCTTCTCCCTCCACCGGGACGGCAGTGTAGTCCGATACCACACCATCAATTTCGATCTGCACGTTTGGGTGTTTGACCGCGCGGTGGTACCAGCCTTTTGTCCAATGATGGGCGGACACATAAAGTTTGCCATCGATTTCGAGGCGTGCCACCCGAATGCTGAGGGCATTGCCGTCTTCATCCGTCGAGGTGATCACAAGCATGGGGATGCCCGTGCTCTCAAGAGTAGGCTGCATCATACGCAGATAGACCGTTTCAAAGATGACGACGAAACCCACATAGATCGCGAGCAAGATGCCCAGCCACTTAAACACTCTCATTTACGCCCCCCTTTGTTGACGGTTAAGCCCGACGATCGTGCAAGAAGTATCGTTGCCTGACAGTCTTAAACCGAAGGCGGATTTTCATTTTCGTTGCAGTGAAAGTCAATCGCCGGAGAGAAAGGAGATCTTTGCGCTGTTCAATTAGTCCGGCCGCGCCGCCGCTCGATTTCCGCTTGTGCGTTGATGCAATATTGCCATGTGAAGTCACGTTGATTGACGAACAGATAAGACATGATCTTCGGCAGAAAGCCCTTCAACTGCACCGACTCGGAAATATACGCCATGGTGCGGCCGCCATCTCGCTCTTCGAATTCCGCCGTATACTGACCGGTAAACGCATTTTCCGCGTCCATCTTGATGGAGAGGCGTCTGTGTCGCTCTCGCATTGTCTCCGTAAACTGAATGGAGGGGCCATATTGCGGATGTTCAACCCATTTCCGCTCGCCCGTGGCGGAGATCACGTCAACGCTTTTGATGTCATCACGCCAACTTGCTTGGGACCCGGGGTCCGTGAAGACAGCCCAGACTTCGTCGACGCTCGCGTCAAACATAAAGCCGCTTTTGGCAGAGCGCTCATTCGGCAAGACGAGCCAAATGCTCAGTATGCCTCCAACAAAGGCGCCGATCAAAAGTCCCACCAAAAACTGACCGCGTCGCACGTTACGCTCCGCCTTCTTGTGCCCGTTGTTCGTCGATCCACGCACTGTCGATCGCAAGCTTCTTTGCTACCTTATCTTTGCTGGAGATTAAGCGCCAGAAAGGAATGACGTCCGCCGGGGGCTTGCCCTCATTCATATCTTCGATGGCAGCTTCCGCCGCTATTCTTACAAATATGGCGGTGGAAACAGGGCAGGAGGCGTCGCATTTTCGCCGCTTTGCGATGTCCGTACGCATGCGCTCAATGGTGCGGGTTTCGCCATAGGGGATCTTTGTAATGTAGTCGGCAACGATTTGCGGTGTTGCCACGAACATCTTTTGCCCGGCTTTGATGCCGGAAAAATCGCCGCCCAGGACAACTTTTTTAGGCTCCTTCTTTTGAGCCAGTTTTTCGCGCGCTGATTTTGCCATAATGGGCCTCCTTCGCGGTTGGCCTATCATAGCGAAAAAGCCTTTAGAATAAGGCTGGATTTTTCCTCATTATTTCAATTGGTTAGTTTCTGTTGCCGTTTTCGATGGGCGCCGGCGCGGTTTGATTAGGGCGCCGGACCGCCATTGGCGGCCCAAACTTGACACATCTCATTTATCGTAACTATAAAAGTTACATGAAGCGTGATGGCCGACTATCCGGCGTCCTCCACCTCCTGATCCACATGGCAGAGGGAGAGGGGCCGTTTACCTCCGAAACACTTGCGCAATTTGCGCAAACAAATCCGGTTGTGGTCCGGCGCATGCTGGCCGGTTTGAGAGCTGAGGGCATTGTTCGATCGGAAAAGGGACATGGCGGTGGCTGGACGCTCGCGAAAGATCTCGACACCGTTACGCTTGGTGACATTTACAGGGCTATCGGCGAGCCGTCGCTTTTCGCTATTGGCAACAGAAACGAAAACCCGAACTGTATTGTGGAACAGGCTGTCAATGCAGCTCTCGGCGATGTTCTTCAGCAGGCAGAGGATATTTTGCTGACGTCGTTTGATGACTTGACGCTCTCGATTTTGCAGGCTGATTTTCGCAAACGGTTTAACAATCTTTCAAAGCGACCGTCGAAGAGGAACAGTCATGGATGACGAAGCTGACGCAACCTCGCAGTTTCTCAAAAACTTTGCGGACCCTGAAGCAGTGGCAAATTATGCGGATGGCGTAAGCCGTTTTGTCCCTGGACTTGAGGGATTGCACCGGATGGCCGGTCTTCTTCTTGCCGAAAACGCGCCGGAAAATGCACGCATACTTGTGCTAGGTGCGGGCGGTGGGATTGAGTTGAAAGCCTTGGCGGATGCTTACCCCCAATGGACATTTGTGGGAGTGGATCCAGCACCCGAAATGCTCAAGCTGGCGGCACAAACACTCGGACCAAGGATAGAGAGAGTGGAACTGGTGGAAGGCTATATTGAAGACGCGCCGGAAGGTCCGTTTGACGGCGCCACCTGTTTACTCACCCTCCATTTCTTGCCGTCAGCCCAGCGGGTGGAAACGATCCGCCAGATCCATCGGCGCCTTCGCCAAGGTGCCTCTTTCATCGCCGCCCATGGCAGCTTTCCACAATCGCCCAGCGAACGTTCGATTTGGCTGGACCGCTATGCCGCTTATGCAATCAGTTCGGGGGCCGATCCCGAGCAGGCCAGGACAGCCCGCGATGCAATCGAAGCAAGTGAGATGATGCTGAGTCCTGAAATGGATGAAGCGCTGTTGCGGGATGGCGGGTTCAGCGACGTGCAGCTCTTCTATTCGGCATTTACCTGGCGTGGCTGGGTGGGCACGCATAATAGAAGTTAAAGGGGGCTTGGCGACTGCATTCTGCGCCCTTGTCCTTCGAGACACCGCCTTACGGCGGTTCCTCAGGATGAGGGCGCTGGTTGCGTGTTGGATTTCCTCATCCTGAGGGCGAGCCCCCCGGTATGTGCTTTATGCGGTCGGAGGACAGGCGTTGCGAGCGTCTCGAAGGATGGGAAATCCAAAAGTAGTTATGTGCGATAGCTCTGCAATGTAGACGAGGTTCGGTATGCATTCGAAGGAATGGGCGCGGGAAATGGCGCTCTACAACAAATGGCAGAACGAAACATTGTATGGCCATTGCGGCGCCTTATCCGACGAAACGCGCCAATCAGATCGTGGCATGTTTTTCCGTTCCATCCACAACACGCTCGACCATATTCTGATGGTTGACCATGTTCTTCTGGGCTTTGTTGAAAACGGCATGCCCGAAAATTTTGTGTTCGACCCAAACAAATCGGTTCATCAGGATTACCAGACGCTTGCGTCAGCACCGAGGCGTTCGATCAAAGATTACTTGAACTGATTGAGGAGCGTGCTGACGATTGGCTGGATACCACGATTGCCTTCGAAAGCCAGCAACTTGGCCGTACCCGAATCCTGCCGCGCAAATTTTATTGCATGCAGTTGTTCAATCATGGCACCCATCACCGCAGTCAAGTCACGTCGGAACTCTATAAATTGGGTGTGGACTATGGCAATACGGATCTACCGTATAATCCGTACTCACAGTATTAACGCATTCCAGACCTGACTGCGGCAGCACTCGTCAGGTAGTTTGTCTTCTTCTCGTCATCCATCCGGTCCCATGTGCGGTATATCTGGGCCATCCGTGGATTGCCGCGCAGAACTTTCTCGTTCCGATTTAGAAAGTCCCAATAGAGAGGGTTGAAGGGGCAGGCGTCTGGTCCTGTCTTCTTTTTGACGTCATAGCGACAGGAAGAACAATAGTCGGACATTTTGTTGATGTAATTGCCACTGGCGGCGTAGGGCTTTGACCCCAACAATCCGCCATCGGCGAATTGACTCATGCCGATTGTGTTCGGCATCTCAACCCATTCATAAGCGTCTGCGTAGACGGCCAGATACCACTCATGAACATCGTGAGGGTCGGTGCCCAGCAGCATGGCAAAATTACCGGTCACCATCAGCCTTTGAATATGGTGAGCATAAGCTTCTTCCCGGGTTTGCGTAATCGCTTCCCGCAGACACGTCATTTCCGTCTCGCCGGTCCAGTAAAATGCCGGCAGCGGCTGTTTGGCCTGAAAGAAGTTTGTATGCTGATAAGATGGCATTTTCAGCCAATAGATCCCGCGCACAAATTCCCGCCAACCGATAATCTGACGGATAAAACCCTCGGCGGCATTTAGGGGAACGTGACCGGATTTGTATGCGGCCTCCACCTTTCGGCAAGTCTCAAGCGGGTCCAACAATCCGGCATTCAGATATGTGGACAGGATCGAATGATAAAGAAACTTTTCTCCCGTCAGCATGGCGTCTTGATAATCGCCAAACGACGGCAAGGCGTCTTTGAGAAAAGAGTTTAGAGCGGCTCTGGCTTGCTTGGCTGTCACGCCAAACCAAAAGGGTGTGAGGTCCCCGAAATGGTCGGGGAAGTGTTGGGCCACCAGTCGCAAAACGTCTTGCGTAACGGCGTCTGCTTTGAAACGCTTTGGTATCGGCATGAAAAGATCGCCTTTGGCAGGCTTGCGGTTTTCGGAATCAAAGTTCCATTTGCCGCCTTCCGGCTGATCGCCGTTCATCAGCAGACCCGTTTTGCGCCGCATCTCGCGATAGAAATATTCCATCCGCAATTGCTTCCGGCCGTCAGCCCAATTGCGAAACTCTGAGGCGTTGGACAAGAAGCGATCATCTTCGAGGATATCCACAGGGCAGCCGAAACGGTCGGCCCAACGTTCCATGGCTTGACGGGCAGACCAGCTGCTCGGCTCAACCACCATAATTCGGGAAGGGGTGTGGCGTTTGATGGCACGGCCAATTTCGGTTGTAAGAGACCCTGTGTTTTCCCGTTGATCCAAGGTCACATAATCAACGGACCAGCCGGAGGTTTCGAGCGTCTTGGCAAAATGGCGCATGGCTGAAAACAGAAAGGCAAGCTTCTTCTTGTGATAGGGGACGCGTTTTGCAGGCGATGCAGCCTCTATCATTAAGATCACATCGGTCTTGGGATCGCCCCCTTTCAGGGATGCCAGGTTGGCCGACAATTGATCGCCCAAGATCACTATAAGGTTTCGTTGCGTCATTTGGTTTTCGCTGGTTGCTATATATTGAGTACGCGGCCCGCGCGTTATTGGGTCATCCGCTGCGGCAATTCGGCAGGGATAGACACACGGCCATGCCAGAGGTAAGTCCCTTACAAGAACGATACGCAATATCGCCCAAATCGAGTGAGGCCCCATGCATTCCACGAAAATAGAAGAACTGCTGTCTCAAATGACCTTGGAAGAGAAAGTTTCCATGGCGGCGGGATCGGCTTTGTGGCTGTCCACCGGCGTTGAACGGCTGGGCATTCCGCCGTTCAAAATGACCGACGGGCCGAATGGGGCGCGGGGTGATTTCATGACCAATGTGTCGGCCGCCTGTTTTCCCGTGGGAAGCGCGTTGGCGGCCACGTGGAACACGGAATTGATCGAGCAAGTGGGCCGGGCCCTTGGAGAGGAGGCTAAGACCAAAGACGCCCAAGTGTTGTTGGGCCCGACAATAAATTTGCAGCGAACGCCGATCGGCGGGCGGAATTTTGAATGCTATTCGGAAGACCCTTACCTCACGGCCGAGATCGCTGTCTCCTTTGTCAAAGGCGTGCAGACGGAAAATGTGGGGGCATGTCCCAAACACTTCATTGCTAATGATACGGAACACGAACGTCATACGATGAGCTCGGACGTAGACGAACGGCCGTTGCACGAACTCTATCTCTATCCGTTCGAAAGGGTGGTGAAGGAAACCCGCCCATGGAGCTTGATGTCGTCATACAACCGGGTGAACGGCACCTATGCCGCGTCGTCAAAAGATCTGTTGACGGATCTTCTTAAAGACGATTGGGGGTTCGACGGATTTATCGTCAGCGATTGGGGCGGTGCGCGGGAGACCGTGGGCAACGCCAATGCCGGGCTTGATCTTGAGATGCCGGGGCCCGCACGCACCATGGGGCGGCGCCTTTTAGAGGCGGTTCAAGCGGGCGATGTGCCGGAAGCGGTGATTGACGACAAGGTGCGCCGTCTTCTGTTCTTGCTGGAACGGTCCGGGAAGCTCGCTAATCCTGAACCAAAGGATGAGAAAGCGGTGGATAAGCCGGAACATCGGGCTTTGGCCAAGCAGGCGGCAGTGGAAAGTTTTGTGCTGCTGAAGAATGAAGGCGTGTTGCCCTTGAACACGAAGGCTATCAAACGCGTCGCGGTCATCGGCCCGAATGCGGAGCGCGGCCAAATTCAGGGCGGCGGCAGTTCCGGTGTTTTGCCCCATTATGCACGTCATCCGCTGGAAGCGTTGACGGGCAAATGGTCTGACGATGTAGAGGTCGATTTCCAGGCAGGCTGCCGAACGAATAAGTATGTGCCTTTCTTGTCGGTGGACCAGTTGACCGCAAAAGGTCAAAACCAATCGGGTCTGCTTTATGAAATGTTCGCCTGTGACAATTTTGACGGCACGCCGGTAGTCCAGAAGACGCAGACGCGCGGCATGGTGTTTTTCGGTTCGCAAGAAGCCGCTGGAATTTCGGGGCCCATGTCCGTGCGCCTGTCGGGCAGTTTCACGCCTGCAGCCAGCGGTTCGTTTGAGTTCGGTGTCATGAGCGCGGGCCTTGCGCGGCTGATGATCGACGGCGCCGAATTGGTCGACAATTGGAACGACCAGACGCCCGGCGAGTCCTTCTATGGGTTCGGAACCACGGAAAAACGCGCCGCCATAGAACTGGAAGCAGGCAGGTCCTATGACCTCGTCATCGAATTTGCGCGCACCAGTGACAAAATGCTGTCCGGCGTCCGGTTTGGTGCGCAGCCGCCTGTTTCGGACACCATGATGGGGGATGCTGTGGCTGCTGCCACCAATGCGGATGCGGCGATCCTCCTTGTGGGGACGAATTCCGATTGGGAAACCGAAGGCAATGACCGGCATGACATGAAATTGCCGGGGAAACAGGATGAGCTTATTGCGCGTGTCTTGGACGCAAACCCCAATACGATCGTTGTGGTAAATGCCGGCAGCCCCGTTGAGATGCCGTGGCTTGACAAAGCCCATGCGGTTTTATGGTGCTGGTTTCCGGGTCAGGAATTCGGAACCGCGCTTGCCGACATATTGGATGGCACATCAAACCCATCGGGCCGGTTGCCCTGTACGTTTCCGTATCAGATTGAAGACACGCCTGCGTTTACGTCCTACCCGGGCGAGCGCGGACGCATGCGTTACGGCGAAGGGATCTATGCCGGTTACCGCTGGTATCAAACGCGCGGCATCAGCCCGCAATTTCCCTTCGGCCACGGTCTTAGCTACTCTTTCTTCTTCTATGACAATCTTCAGGTGCCGGACAAAGCGGCTTTAGGATCGCCGGTCACCATTGCGCTCGATGTCGCCAATGAAAGCCCGCTTGCGGGACAAGAAGTGGTGCAAGTCTATGTGCGGGCGCGGGACAGCAGCGTTGCGCGGCCCTTTCAGGAGCTGAAGGCGTTTACGAAGATCTCCCTGGAGCCGGGGGAAACGCGGCATGTCTCCATCGAGTTGCGCCCGGATTCTTTCGCCCATTGGGATATTGAGGATCATGGCTGGCAGGTGGAGCCGGGGATGTATGAAATCCGCGTCGGCTCCACATCCGAGGACATTTGGCTGACCGGGACATTGATGATCGAAGATTAGCGGAAATCGCCTGCAAAAACGCGAACGGAACGAAAAGGCCCGGTTTTCTGGGCCTTTTTTATTGTCGAGCCGTGGCAGAAAAATAAAATGAACATGTTCATTTTATTTTCAAAAGCTGCTATAAGGCGCTATCGGATGATCGCGAAGGGAAATCTCATGTCTAATGTCAAAGTAGATCGAGAGTTTGCAGAGAAGTTTTTGCAGTCCGTCGATGACCCGCTGGGCTACGGCGTTTATTTCCTTTTTCACGACTGGTGGGACGGGGCGCCCCAATCCGCCATTGATGACTATGTGGCGGAGCTTCAGAAAGAGCCGGGCGCGGCAGCGTTTCTAAGCGAACGTTTTCTGGCTGAGCCGCTCACGCTTGACCGGTTGTCTCGCTGTGCGCCGGGCACGCTTGGGCGCATCTATTATGACTTCATCGTGAAGAATAAGCTGGAGCAGAATTTGGGGCGCAATTACAAAGCCTTTAACGAAGAGCTGCAGAAGTCGGGCAAGCTTGCCCGGTTGCCGGATGACCTTAGCTTCACCATCGTGCGGGGGTTTCAGATCCACGACATCATGCATGTGCTTACCGGGTTTCAAGCGACCCACTATGGAGAACTTGCTTTGGCGTCATTCTATTTGGCGCAGCTTCGCTTCCCATACCATGCCATGCGCATGGCAGTGACCACGGCGCATATGGCATATGTCAGTCCCAAGATTATTCCGTGGGCAATGGATGCCATTGCAGAAGGATGGCAATTCGGCAGAATATCCCAGAACCTGCAATTCGCCCGATGGGAAGATGAGATCGACACGCCGCTTGCGGATCTGCGGGCGAAGTGGGGGCTGAATACGCAGGCCATGGCGGCATAAGATCTCGCAGGATTAATACGGATTGAACAATGGCCCGAACCGCCGCCACACCGGAACAACGTGCCGAAGTGAGGCGGAAGATCCGCCACGCGGCCGCCAGCATTTACGCGGAGGGCGGGTTATCCGCCCTGTCCGCGCGCGCCATAGCGGTTCGCGCGGGCGTCTCGGTCGGCACGCTCTATAGCTACTATGCCAACTTGACTGATCTGATGCGGTCGCTTTGGACGCCCGCGGTCCAAGAAGCGCAAGCGCAATTGCGCACCTTATCGGAGACGCATCCGGATCCCGAACGCCGCTTGGAAGCAATCTTGGCATTCTATGTGGATTTCGCAGCCAAAAATCGTGAGGTCTATAAGGGCGTTTTTCTATTTGTCCGCCCCGACGCCGCGCCCAAGGACGAAAACCCGCCAGTGGGCCCGCAGGCCTTTCATAACATCTTGTGTGCGGCCATTCGGGACGGCCAGAAGACCGGCGTCTTTCGCAAGGGCGATGCGGACCGCATGGCCCATTTGGTGTGGGCCGGAATACATGGGGCCCTGGCGCTTCCCATCAATTTCGACTTGATGGATTTCGGCCCGCCTGGCCGGTTGCCCGGCGACATGATCACGGCGCTGATCGCCTCAATTAAGGCGTAGCGGGCCCCTTGTCATAGGTGATTGGGCTTGCGTAAGATTTATCCATGTTGGGTGAGGGGTGGAGAGTAACGCTGCGGAAGCGGTTGCATGTGACGCACATCATGGCGATGTGTTGCGCGCTGCTGGTTCTGGCCGCGTGCAAAACTGACCCAAGAACCGGCATGCCCGCCCGTTTCAAGAAATGCGCGCCGGTCACCTACACCACCAGCGCGCTTTATGGCATGTGCGGGCTCGTGAAGGATGCGCCCAGCAAGGATGCCTTCCGCCTCATCACCGGGTGCGGGCCACTGGAACCGGACCCGGTAGAGCTCAACTACATATGTGAATCCGTGAAGGAGCGCATCGCCGCCGCGCCGGCCTATGATGCCACCGAAATTTCCGATCTGTATGCGGATAAAACACGCATTTCCTATGGGCCGCGTCACGGCAACCAAGTGGAATACACATCGCCCAACGGTAAGGCGATCTTGTGGTATCCCGGCCAAGACCAGGTGGTCATCGGTGAATGGAAAGTGCCCGAAGGCAAATATGTGTGCTTCTACTATCCGGATATCGCGGTCGACCGCATTGTCGGCGGCCTCAGCGACCGTTGGGCCTGTCATGTGATCGAGGACGCGATCGCGGGTTCTCAAGCCAGGGATGGCGATGTGTTCGATCTCAATCAAGCCTATTGGGTGCCCTATGGGCTGAACCGCCATCCGCGCACATCGTTCGACGAGGTGAAAACCAAGATCAAAAAGTTCAAGCAATTCTGATGAATTGACTTTACCATCCCACTCCCCCGTCCCAGCCACCCGATAGGATACCCTGGGGGTGGCTGGGACAGGGGAGTGGGATGGCCAGGTGCACAAACAATGAAAACAAACTCTGAAATAGATACTGTCATCCGCGCTTATCCAAAGCGCGTGCAGACCAAGCTCAAAGCCATCCGCAAGCTGATTTTCGAGACGGCACGCAAAACGGATGGTGTCGGGCCTTTGGAAGAAGCGTTGAAATGGGGGCAGCCAAGTTATCTGACGCCCGACACCAAAAGCGGCAGCACCATTCGCATCGACAAGGCAAAAGGGCGCGATGACGCGGTCGCGGTGTTCTTCCACTGTCAGACGAATTTGGTGTCCACCTTCCGGCAGCTCTATCCGGACACATTCGCTTACGAAGGCAATCGCGCGCTGATTATGGACGCGTCAAAGGCGCTTCCGAAAGCGGAACTTGGCCATTGCCTCGCTCTGGCGCTCACCTATCACTTACGGAAGAAGGTGAAATAGGTCACTGGAGTGGGTGGCCGGGAAACAGTCACCAACTTTAAAACTCGAAGCCGATCCCGCCGCGCACCGCATGCAGGCCGATGCGTTGCACATCCAATCCGATATTGCCGCCCGCTGCCGTGTTGAACGACGCCACACCCGGCGCCCGTGTCCGGCTGTAGGTGTAGTTCACATCCATGAACAGGCCGGAGACAACATGCGCCCGTGCGCCCGTGGTCATCTGCCAGGCGAAATTCGTGGTTTCATTGTCGAACGGCGCGCCGCCCAGCAACGACACATTGTAATCCACCATGGCCGCGCCAATGCCGCCGCCCCAATAAGGCCGAATGGGGAAATCCCCCACATCCATATCGTACAGCAGATTGGCCATCAGCAGCAGAATGTCGGTGTCGGTTCCGGCGGCGCCGAAGCCCGTGCGTTCCGCGCTGTGAAAAATGCCTTCCGCTTCAATGCGGAACCCTTCGGAGAGGACCACACCCAGCTGTCCGCCATAATTGACCGACTCATCATGATCCAGTGTGATCGGTGTGTTCGCCGCAGGCGTGAAGGAAACGGCGTCTTGGTCCGGCAGCAACGCGATGCCGCTTTCGCCCTGCACGTAAAAGCCGCGCACGACGCCTTCGTCATCGAATAAGGGGCCCGACAAAGCGGGGCTCGAAACCGCTGAGAGCCCGCAGATCACCGCCGCCGCAACCCCCGTCATAAAGGCAATGCATTTCATCCCGAGACCTCCGTCTGTCCCTCTAACCGTCCGCCGTCAGAATCATGAGACACATGATATAACGGGCAGGTGACAGATGTCAGCTTGGGGTTAACAAAATGTTGCGCTGCATATTGGCTAAGCCTTCCCACGCCCCCTCCCAACCACCCGACTTCGTTTTTGGTCGCGTTTCCGGACGGCGAACCGGCGGCCACTTCGCCTGGAAACGCTCCAAGGTACCCTGGAGGTGGTTGGCCAATGTCAGATACTGGGGGAGTGGGCAGGTGATGCGACCAAAAAAATGGACGGCGGCCTCTTTTTTCTTCCGCTCATTCCTGCGTACGCAGGAATCTCACGCAATCTAATCAGAGGTCCCGGTTCGCGAAAACGCGACCGGGACGAGCGGTCGGGGGAGGGCTTAGCGGTCAATCAGACGGCTTCCGCCGCAATCGCGCCAATACGGCCCAGCGCTTCTTCGGCAGCTTTTTGAACCGTCCGTGTGGGGTCGTTTTTGGCCTCGCGGATAAGCGCGATCACCTCCCGGTTGGCCACGAAAGACAATCCCACCACGGCCCATTTGCGCACATAGGCGGCTTCATCATCGCCATGATACAGGGCGGTCAGCAGCTTGCGGGCCCGGCGTTTGCGCAACCGCCCCGCGAGCAGGCCATTGGAACGGCCCGCCATAAAGCCCACCAACAGGGCCAGGTTGGCCACGGCCGCATTGCGGTTCGCGAAATTGCTTTTGGCAGGGTCGGACAGGTTTTCGGTGCGGCTTGCCACGGCACCGAACAGGCTCGGGCCCAGCACCAAGGCATGATGATAGACGCCGAATTCAGCCGCGTTGAGGGCGAGGCGCCGGTCTTGCTCGATGAAGCTGAAGGCGCGGCGCAGGCCCCCGATCAGGATCACCCCGATGATAAAGCGGTTGATGGCGATCAGCGGGTCGCCCCAAGGGCCACTGGCCACCAGGCCCGCCGTGGTCGCGGCCGGGCTGTCCAGCGACGATGTGGTCGCTTGAAAGACATTCAGTATATGGATGATCTCCGCGCCGATCGCCACCAGCCATGGCAATACGGTGGTGTTATCCAGGTGCAAGGTGTCCGCCGCGAAGCGCGCCACCGGCGGGGCGATGTCCAGCGCGCCATAGCTTGCGGCCACATGCATGGCGATCGCCGCCATGGAAATGAGCAGAAAGGCGGCAATGCCCATCGGGCTCAGGGGCGAGGGCTTTTGCCGCCACAGGCGCGCGATCACCTTGTTGTTCTTAGCGGCGGCATCGTTCTCATCCGTATCCAGATAGATCCACAGCCGCTTCTGGCGCAACAGCAGCCCGCGCGTGTTGATGTAATCCGCCACCAGCAGGCACAGCCCCGCAAAGGTCAACAGGAAGAAAGCAAGGGCCGCATACAGGCCCAGCGGCGCGGGCAGCACCAAGGCCGCCGCTAGCAGGCCGCCATAAACGCCCGCCATGAGAATTTGAAACGCAATCCTCACGCTCACTCGTGAAACCTTTTGTTAACCGACCAGCACGCGCTCGCGTTTCCAGGAAAAGTGTAAGCGGTTTTCCGTCCGGAAACGCGAGAACAAAAAAGCACGCTTCTTTCATAGCGTTCCGGCGTTAAGGCGGCGTAAGTGTGGTGTTTTGTTTGAGGCGCACCCCCCTCCTAATCTCCCCCCATCTAGGGGGAGGAATCACGCTGCGTGCCGCTTTCCCCTGACCGTCATCCCGGACGCGGTGCGGCATGAAATGACGCGCTGCAGATCCGGGATCCATATCCCCAGCGCTCAAAAACTGGCTTCGGTGGTTATGGATCCCGCATCAAGTGCGGGATCACGCGTGAGGAAGAGGCAGCGCCTGACCCCTCCGCGCCGGGTCTGGGGTCGCCACCCTAGACCCGGCGTCCCATCATCCGGGACACTGCAAACATAGAGAAGTTCAAACAGACAATTACCCGGCAAGCCGATCTTGATCGGCGCGTCCGGGTAATCCAGACGTGAGGTATTGATCTTTAGAGAGGCATACCTGGATCCCCCGGACTTACTATTGCGCGCCGAGGGGTGACGTCGGGCTAAACGACACTGCCTTGCCGTCCGCTCGGTCGGCACCCCAGACTTGTTTTGGAGGCCGCCCGGATCGGTAATCATTGCAACATTAAAACCGCAACTTGAAACGCGATCCTCATGCTAACTAATGGAGCTAATTATTAACCAACAGTGCATCGTTAAAGACCTTGTCTGTAAACCTGTCGCATCCACGCGACATTGGCCGCATAGGAAACCTGACTTTTGAAGTCATTTTTGGGATATGCTGGCACCAACAATTCTGTGGAGGCATCGAATATTCCGTTCTTGATGAAACGTTTGGATTCAGAATTCAAGTGTCGGATCAAGTATCGTTTTTCTTTGGGACAGTCTGCGCTGACGTGGCATGCTAGAAGACAGAATCAAATCGCTTTGTCGATAGCGTCTTGGGCGCGTTTTCCCTGCTCTCCCAATTGAGTAAACAAGGCCCGCTCACTAAAACCAACTCCAATACTTGCTACATAGAAAATGGGATCTTCGAATGTGATACCGGCTGAGTTTGATACAAGAAAAAAAATGATTGCGGCAACGCCGCCAGATAAAGGCCTGACAAACGTGATATCAACGCTTGGAATTCGAAAAGACTGCGCAATATCTGGCTCCAGCCTGGGGCGCCAGATTGCACTCAATGATCCACCTAGTATACCGCCAAAGACAGCTAAGATCAGTGATGGCGGCAGTTCCTTGTCTTTATCTTCGCCAACTCTTGTGTTTGATCGATCGTTGATCTGTTCCGACTTTGGATTAGAGCTTTCAGAAGGAGAAACTAGTTCTGAAGGGCTAATATTGTTTGCCGCGTGAGCATTAGCCGAAGGTTGTGAGTGACTTTCCGTGCCGCCTATTGCCTCCCAATCTTGCAAGAAACCATGGGTTGATGGATGACTATTCTTTAGTCCCGTCGCTTTGGGTGACGCAACAATACTTGTCGCCGGGATGGTATTTTTGAGGGGGCGATCTGGGACATAAACAAGTGATTGAGAGCAAATAAAGGGAATGGAACAGTTCGAAGTTTTTGCCAAGCCGCCTAAGTATTCGGGATGGAGGAAAAGCAAGATTATGAGAAAAGGTATTGCGGTGCCAACAGCCCACCAGAAATAGACGCGAACGTTACGAGCCACTACAAAGTTACTCCAAAGATTTTCAATGTTGCCCCGACTATTTTGAACGTAGTCGTTTGCGAGCATTGCTCGAACAATCTCCGTAATCTGAATAAATTCGACAATATGGTCCTCATTGTTGCGAATTCCTTTCGCACGCTCGATCAGGTGATCAACATACTGAACGTTCGAAAGCGTACTTTGATCTTTTTGTGTGGGTGTTTCGTTTTCTAGATTAGGATTTGTCGTGGATTGGTTGGAATTCTGTCCGGTTGAGGCAGGCTTAGCACGATCGACTCTCTGTTTGATTTTTCTCCAGTACGCCAGAAGTGTTTCAAAACTCATCAACCTGAGAAAATTCTTGTTTGTGTGGTACAGTATTTGCCAAACGAAAACATCAGACCTCTGATCTCTTTCATGGTATGCTGTTGCTTCATTCAGTAGAGTTTGACTTAGTTCTATTATTTTCTCTTTCTCGGAGATGCTAGTCAGCTGAGCCTTCCTTTGATTAATCTTGTTGGTGAGCTGTAATCTGGAGCTAAAGTAGAAATCTGCGTCCGTTCTTTCTTCTGTCGCTCCCACCTCTTTTTGATAGTCCTCTCCATCATCGTCCTCAACGACCTCTTCCTCTTTTGAGGGAGCAGAATCCTCAATAGGTGCCAAAAGTTGGTCTTTGCGTCTCTCTAGTTCCGCTAGTTGTTTTGTAAGTTCACTAAGGCGGTTTATTGCGTAGTCTTTTTCGAGCGAGATTTCTTCTTTGTAAGCTTCTAGCTCGGTTGCACTGCGCCTGAATTCGAACTGGAAATTCTGACTAGTTCCTGGACTCGACACGATCTCGCCTCCCAAAGCGTCTCTCGATGATGTTGCTTACGCTTAGGCAAATGCACTCAATAGTAGCTTCATCAAATAAAACGACTATGGCGCGCAAGATTTTGTTTATCAACGGTAATTATTGCGGCATTTCTCTAGATACTACTCTAGACTTCAAACCCCCTTCCGTTTCCTCGGCGGTTTGCCGCGATAGGCGCGGGTGCCGGGGCGGCCGGCGGAAGAGCGGCCCTTCGGCTTTCCAGAAGCTTTCGGCTTGCCGGGCTGGGCATCGGGGCCTTTGCCCGCCGCCATTTCCACTGAAGACTGCCGCGCGAATGGGTCGTCGGCCACGGCCAATTGCGTTTCCTGGAGGCGCTTGATTTCGTCGCGCAGGCGCGCCGCTTCCTCGAATTCCAAATCGGCGGCCGCATCGCGCATGCGCTTTTCCATATCCGCAATGTGTTGGTCCAGATTGTGGCCGATGAGTGCCTTGCCGTCTTCCTCGCCCGTCTCGACGATCACATGATCGCCTTCATAGACGCTTTCGAGAATGTCATCGATATTCTTGCGCACGCTTTCGGGCGTAATGCCATGTTCCTTGTTATAGGCTTCCTGTTTCGCCCGCCTGCGGTCGGTTTCGGCAATGGCGTTTTCCATGCTCTGGGTCATGTGATCCGCATAAAGAATAACGCGGCCGTCCACATTCCGCGCGGCGCGGCCGATGGTCTGCACCAGCGACGTTTCCGAGCGCAGGAAACCTTCCTTATCCGCATCCAGAATGGCGACCAGCGCGCATTCGGGAATGTCCAAACCCTCGCGCAGCAGGTTGATGCCGATCAGCACATCGAACGCGCCCAGGCGCAGATCGCGAATAATCTCAATCCGCTCCAGCGTGTCGATGTCCGAATGCATGTAGCGCACGCGCACGCCCTGATCGTGCATGTACTCCGTCAGATCCTCGGCCATGCGTTTCGTCAGGGTGGTGACTAGCACGCGCTCGCCGCGCCCGGCACATTCCTTACATTCGGCGATGAGGTCATCCACTTGGGTGTCCACCGGGCGGATGATCACATCCGGGTCCGTCAGCCCCGTGGGCCGGATCACTTGTTCCACGAACACGCCGCCGGTGCGCTCCAGCTCCCACGGGCCTGGCGTGGCGGACACATAGACTGTGTCGGGACGCATAATGTCCCATTCCTCGAATTTCAGGGGCCGGTTGTCCACGCAAGAGGGCAGGCGGAAGCCATATTCCGCCAGGGTCGATTTGCGCCGGTAGTCGCCCCGGAACATGCCGCCCAACTGGGGAATGGTTACATGGCTTTCGTCCACGAAGACGATGGCGTCGTCGGGCAGATATTCGAATAGGGTGGGCGGCGGCTCGCCCGGATTGCGCCCGGTGAGATAGCGGGAATAGTTCTCGATGCCCGCGCACGAGCCGGTCGCTTCCATCATCTCCAGATCGAATTGGGTGCGCTGTTCCAACCGCTGGGCTTCCAGCAATTTGTTCTGGGCCGTCAACTCTTCCAGCCGGACCTTCAGGTCGGTTTTGATCTGCCGCGCCGCCTGCTGCAGGGTCGGGCGGGGCGTCACATAGTGGCTGTTGGCGTAGACCTTCACCACCTCCAATTCGTCCGTCTTCTGACCGGTCAGCGGATCGAATTCGTGAATATGTTCCACCTCGTCGCCGAACAGCGACACGCGCCAGGCCCGGTCTTCATAGTGCACCGGGAAGATCTCCACCACATCGCCGCGCACCCGGAAGGTGCCGCGCTGAAACGCCTGGTCGTTGCGCCGGTATTGCAGGGCCACCAGATCCGCCAGCAATTGGGTGCGGTCATAGCTTTCGCCCTGTTTGATCTGGAACGTCATGGCGGAATAGGTCTCCACCGAGCCGATACCGTAGATGCAGGAGACACTGGCGACGATCACCACATCGTCCCGCTCCAGCAGGGCGCGCGTGGCCGAGTGGCGCATGCGGTCGATCTGCTCGTTGATCGAGCTTTCCTTTTCGATATATGTGTCCGTACGCGGAATATAGGCTTCCGGCATGTAGTAATCGTAATAGGACACGAAATATTCGACGGCGTTTTCCGGGAAGAAGTTCTTCATCTCCCCATAAAGCTGGGCGGCGAGCGTTTTGTTCGGCGCCAGCACCAGGGCGGGGCGCTGCAACTGCTCGATCACCTTGGCCATGGTGAAGGTCTTGCCTGACCCGGTGACCCCCAACAGCACTTGGTTGCGTTCGCGCTCCTTCAGCGCTACCGTCAGTTCCTCAATAGCTTGAGGCTGGTCACCGGAAGGCGTGAATTCCGAGACAAAGTCGAGGCTGACGCCGCCTTCGGTTTTCTCCGGCCGGGCGGGTTTGTAGGGCACGAAATTCGCCGCCGGCGCTTCCGCAAAGCCCGGATCGGCAGACGGATGGGCTGTCTCGAACACGCGGTCCGGCAAGGTTTCGGGAGCAAGCGACTTTTTCTTAGACGCCTTCGATTTTTTCACGGTTTTGGCCATGCCTGAGAGTTTGGGTATTCGTGCCATCAGGTCAAGAGGCGCCCCTGACATCTGCTGACTCTTTTTGTCTTTGGTTGGTTCTAGGTCTGGCCACCCGCTCCTCCTCTCAACCACCCGGATACGATACCCGTAAGCGTTTCCAGGCGAAGCGGACTTCCGGCTCGCCGTCCGGAAAGGCGATAAAGAAAAGGTGCGACTATTTCGAAAGAAATAGATCGCACTGGGTGGTTGAGAGGAGGAGCGGGATGGCTTAGCTCGCCAACGACAATCAGGCCGGTGGTGTCACCCAAATTTTCACCCTCCCCTAACCCCTCCCATCAAGGGAGGGGGATACCGTTTAGCCAGACCACAGCGCGGTCCCTCCCCCTTGATGGGGGAGGCTAGGTGGGGGTGACTTGTGCTACTATCCGCTAATGCCCAATGCACACGTCAAACGTCTTCGCGTAAATATGACCAACGCCGAGCGGACGCTTTGGCAGCGGATACGAAATCGCCAACTCAGCGGCGCTTACTTTCGGCGGCAGGCGCCTGTTGGACGATATGTTTTGGACTTTGTTTGCCATGATGCCCGCATTGTAATTGAAGTCGATGGGGGCCAACACAATACTGACAAAGGCCGGTCCGCAGATCAGACGCGCGATGAGTGGTTACGGGGGCAAGGGTACAAAGTACTTCGATTCTGGAACAATGACGTTTTGGGGAATACGGATGGTGTAATCGCGGAGATACTTGAGCAGCTCAGCCCACCATCGTGACGGACACAACCAAACACCCCCACCCGGCGCTTTGCGCCGACCCCGGAGCAAGTCCGGGGATGACGCCGGGAGTGTACGGCCAATGGTTCGCCTAACCAACTCCCCCCGCCACATGCAGTGACACATACCCCCACATGGCGAGCAGCACGAACCAGCTTGAGAAGTAGGCCGCGATGCGCCAGCGCAGCACGTTGGCGCCGGTGTGAATGTAAGCGTGCGCCATGCGCAGCAGCACATAGGTCCACGCCATAGCGTGAAATGCGATGCCGGTAAGGCCCGTGGCAATGCCCGCGAGACACGCAGCGTAAAACAAGACCGGCGTTTCGAACAGGTTCACGAAGTGCCGGGACAGTTTGACGGAACCGTCGGGCTCTTTGGGGCCGGAATAGGTTTCGAAATATCCCACCTCCACCTGTGCGGCCCGCACGGACTTTAGGCGCGTGCGGAACAAGGTGACGAGCACGGCAAAACTCAGAATGACCATGGCAAACATGGGATAGACCAGTGCTTGTTCGGACATGGGCGGTTCTCCTTCTGCGGTGTCTCGGGCGGGTGTAATAGCATCTATTTGATGATCAATCAAACAGTTGTTTGAGTAGTCGAATCGAGCTATGCTCTCCACATGCCCAAGTCCCAGAAATCTGCGAAAAAAAGACCGAAATCGCCAAAGCCGTTCGACTTCAAGGCCGCTTTAACCCGCGTGGCGGAGATGCCGGAGGGGACTTTCGCGCAAATCTTGTTTTCAGCGGAAGTCTTGTTCGCGGAGCGGGGGTTTTCGGGCGTGGGCATCCGGGACATTGCCGATGATGTGGGCATCAATGTCTCCACGCTGCATTTCCATTGGCGCAGCAAAGCTGTCTTGTACGAAGCCGTGTGCCGCTATCAAACCGCGATGATTTCGAAGGATCTGACATCGGTGTTCGACGGCCGGCCGGTGACGCCCGAGACATTGGATGAGGCGGTTCAGTCGATGATCCGCCTACTGACACACCAGACCAGCATCGCCCCCATGGTGCTGCAAAGCGTGACCGATCAAGAATTCCCCGAATTGGCGGGACTGAAGAAGTTCGACACGGCGCTGTTCGAAAATCTTGCCAAGCGCCTGGGGGGTGTCGCGGGTAAGGGCAGTGTCGCGCGCGAGTTTCCGGACCTTACCTTCCTTACTCTCTACTACGCACTGGTTCTGTTGTTCGCCAATGGCGCGCCGCAACAGGCGCTATTGGGCGGTTCGCTCTTCGATAACGGCAAACTTCAGGCCCGTATCGGCAAGTTCGCAAGCCGCTTGGTGGAACAAGTGACCTGCGACTAAACATGCCGCAGCTCGTTTAGTCTCTTTCGCCGCCGAACCGTGGCGCCCGTTTCTCCATAAAGGCGGTTGCGCCCTCTTTCATGTTTCTCGGTAACAAGACGGCTTGGTGTGAGACTTCCACGTCTAACTGTTCGCTAAGTGTGTTGACCGGAGCGGCATCAATCGCCTGCCGGATGCGGGTCGATGTGCTTGGAGACGAATTTTTGAGAATTTCGGCGGTGCGGCCAACTTCGCCGTCTAGCTGATCGTCATCGACCGCGCGCCAAATCAAACCCCAGTTTTCGGCCTGGTCCGCGGTAATGCGGTCGCCCAGCAGTGACAGGCCCAGTGCCCGGGCCCGCCCAGCGCGCATGGGGGCGTGCCATGTGAGGCCCAGATCCGGCACGATCCCAAGGCGGGGACCGAATGTGGCGACAAAGAACGCAGAGCGCGCCGCAATCGTAATGTCGCATGTGAGCGCAAGTCCGAAGCCGCCTCCTGCGGCGGCGCCATTGATGCGCGCGATGGTCGGAACGGGGCAATCGGCCAATGCACGGATGGCCGGATTGAAGATGTCTTCCATGGAGGCGGTTGGGCGTGGGGCTTTTTGGCGTTGCCCGTCTTTCGGCGCGCGTGACGATTGGGAAAGATCGGCGCCTGCGCAAAACCCACGGCCCGCGCCCGTTAGGACGACTACGCGCACGTTTTTGTCGTCGACGACGCGCTCGATCCCCGCATGCAGGCCCCGCATCAAACCATTATTCATGGCGTTCAACGTCTTTGGCCGATTGAGGGTGATTGTGGCGACGCCGTCTTCAAGCGAATAGAGAACGGGGTCTTCTTCCGTGATGTGAGGCGTGTCGTCGGTCATGGCGGCAAGGTCTCCCTTTCAAATAATGAGTTTCTTGATGAATTTTTTGGGGCCGGCCGCTTCGGTCTACGCGATGAAAAGAGGGGCATGCAATCCCTTCTTGCCGACCGTCAAAAGCTCGCATGGCGATCAAATATAGGTTAAGCTTATAGTATGACTGCTTTACCTCCCCGCTCCCCCTCCCAACCACCCGGATACGGTACCCTAGCGGGTGGTTGGGAGGGGGAGCGGGAAGGCCAAGGAGAACAAAAAGTTGGATCAACCCCATGCGCCCATGGTTCACGCCCATAGATCGGCGTTGGTGAAGGGGTGACGAAGTGGTCCGGTCGGCGTAAAACGCGTCCCCATTGGGGACAGTTGGAGGAAAGAAAATGGCTCGGGTGTTGGTTTACGGTGTTGGGGCAATTGTGGCGTTGCTCGCCATCGCCTTTTTGATGTTGCGCAATCCTTCTTTGCCGCGCGAAGAGGTGATCGCGAAATACAGCAGCGAGGCGTCCCAGTTCATCCAGGTGGATGGCGGCGCTACCGCCCATGTGCGGGATGAGGGCAATCCGGACGGACCGGTTCTGGTGCTGGTGCACGGGTCCAATGCGTCCCTGCATACGTGGGAGCCGTGGGTTGCGGAATTGGGCGACACGTTTCGCATCATCAGTTTGGATTTGCCGGCGCATGGCCTGACGGGGGCGGTGGCGGGGACGCCCTATGACAGCTATGACATCGACGCCATGGCCGATTTTGTGGATGCGGTGGTGCGCGAGATGGGGGTGGACCGCTTTGCCTTGGCGGGCAACAGCATGGGGGGACGCACGTCCTGGATCTATGCATTGTCCCATCAGGAAAAACTTACCCACCTCATTCTGGTAGACGCATCCGGGTTTCCGCGTACGGACGATGATCAAGGCTCATACGTGTTTCGATTGCTCGGCATGCCGGTCGTGGGGCAGATACTGACGCAGATCACGCCGCGATCTTTGTTTGAAGATGGCCTGAAAGCAGCGTTTACGGATGATTCCTATGTGACCGACGAGATGGTCGATCTTTATCGGGACCTATCGCTCATGGAAGGCACGCGCGAAGCGAATTTGATCCGTTACAGCACTTATGGTGACGATGACCGTTACAAGCGCCTCGGCGAAATCAAGGTGCCGACCCTCATCATGTGGGGGCAGGACGACGAACTGGTTCCTGTGGAAGATGCCTGGCAGTTCGACAGTGCCATTCCGAATTCGACCGTGACGATTTACATGGGCGTGGGGCACATTCCCATGGAAGAGCATGTGGCAGAGAGCGCTGCCGATGTGCGTGAGTTTGTGGAGAGGTGAGTTTTAGTTGAATGAGTGACCTGGCCACCCGCTCCCCCTCCCAGCCACCCGATAAGGGTACCCTAGGGGTGGATGGGATGGGGGCGTGGGATGGCTCAGCACCAGCCAAAAAAGTGTGGTTGGGACGGGGGAGTGGGCAGGCCGGGCATAACGCAAAGAAAAAAATCAATCTTTGTAATTCGCGGCGCGTTTTTCGAGCTGCGACATGACCGCTTCGACCTGGTTTGGGCTGCCGATGAGCTTGTCTTGCTCAAGCGATTCCGACAGCAGCCCCGACGCGGCATCGGTGTAAACCGCCTGGTTGAAGATCCGCTTATTGGCGCGGATGGCATCAGGGTTCTTACCGGCGATTTCCCGGGCCGTCGCAAGCGCCGCCGCATGGGGGTCGTCACATTTGCGGGTGATAAGCCCGTGCTCAAGCGCCTCGTCGGTTTCGAAGATGCGGCCGGTATAACTCAGTTCACGGACGATATCTTCGCGGGCCAGATGACGCATCAATTGCGTACCCGCCATGTCCGGCACCAATCCCCATTTGATTTCCATCACGCAGAACCGCGTGTCCGGCGCCGCATAGCGCATATCCGCGCCGAGACAAAGCTGAAAGCCGCCGCCGAAAGCAACCCCGTGTACCGCCGCGATCACCGGAACCGGTATCTCGCGCCAGACCCACACCGCATACTGAGGATCATTGGTGATGCCGCGCGTGCGCCGCTCAAGCCGTCCAAGATTGTCATCCTTATTGTCGTTGTCGGCTTTAGATCCGCCATCGGCCATCTTGCCGAAATTTGCCATATCCAGACCGGCACAGAAGGCGCGGCCTTCGCCCGACAAAACCACTGCCCGAACGTTTCTATCTTCCTTGAGCTGCTCGCCGGTCGTGACCAGCGCCTCGAACATGGCCGGATCCAGCGCATTCATCTTGTCGCCGCGCACCAGGCGTACATCCGCGACACCGTCTTCGATGGTTACGCGTACGCGTTCTTCATTGATGGTCATTTCCGTTTCCTTCTCCAATCGCGATTGGCCAATGTCTTAGGAAAAGGTTATGCCCCGGCCTTGGTGGACTGGCAAGCAGATGCGCGGCCGTTGCTATCACACTTGCGATTTACGCAACGGATTCCGGTTTGCGTGTCTTTTGCACTTAGAAAAACCAGCCGCCGCGCTCCAGGCTTTTCCGGCACCCGCGGAGCTGCCGCGCATAAGTGGTGGTCTGCCGTTGCACCCGCCGCGCTGCGTTCATCACGTGGGGCTTTTTTCGGTAGGAGCGCTTTTTGTATCCGCCAACACCCTCGTGATAGGCGAGATAATGTGAATAGGCGTCTGATTTGGAAAGGCCAAGCTGCCGCGAACTTCGGTGGATATACCAGCCGACAAAATCGACTGCATCCCGGAAGTCATCCCGATCAGCGCCGTGACGTCCCGTCGACTTTTGATATTGCTTCCAGGTGCCGTCCACGGCTTGAGCATAGCCATAGGCGCTGGACGGGCGGCCAAGGGGAACGAAGAGAAACCAGTCCCGCTTCGGCCGCGCATTATTGTCGAAGCTGCTTTCAATGCGCAGGATCGACAATTTTAAAGGCATGGAGACGCCCCAGCGTTTTTCAGATTTCTTCGCCGCTTTGTACCAATGACGCTTTTCGTCGAAGATTTCGCAGATATTGCCTGGCTTGTCCGGCGGTGTGGCACAAGCCGCGACCAACAGAGAACACAGAACCAGAATTTGACCGAGGCCCCACACGCCCCGGAGGTGAGGGTTTCTCAACCCTGCATACGCTTTACCCAACACAATACACCACTCCCACAGCCGCCAGGTGTTACAGGTCCCTGGTGGTTTACACGAAAGGTAGTAAAAGCAACGGAAACGGCAAAACTATGGCAGAGACGCCTGGCGGGGCGCGCACCAGTCATGTTCTTCGCCACGCCACTCCGCGACCAGGCCAAGTTCCAGCATTTTGGCCGCGACGGACTGGCCATCTTCCGTATAGAGCCGAACGAAGTAGGCGCCAGGGTCGGCGGTCTTGCCCGTCGGTTCCAGCGTTACACCGGCCTTTACAAAATCGTGCAGATGGCGGTAGGCGGTGGTCCCCAGCACCATTTCTTGTTCGCAAGAGGCCAGGCTGTTCATGTCCGGTGCTTGAACGCCGTCCAGCTGGAGCAGTTGACCGTCCAGCTCAAGGCTATCCCCGTCAAGGACTTGAATGGTCGACGATCCGCCGTCACAGGCCGCAAGCAAGAATACAAGCGCGGTTGTCAGGACGTACCGCATTTCCCCTCTTTGACCCGTCTACCAAGAAAAACGGGCCGCTCCCCGTCCAAGGGAAGCGTACACCAAATGGGGCCATGCGCGCCACTGTACGTTTCTCTGATGACAGCCGGTGTCATCAATCTGCAAAAGGTATGCTTGTCCGCCTGGCGGGCCGCTCTTAAAGTGCCGCGCTGGAGTTCACACAAACGAAATCTTGAAATGAACAACACTGACGCTCCCTACAAAGTCTACGGCCTTGATTTGTCCTATTTCACCGGCAAGCTGGAAGCCTATTTGAGATACAAGGAAATCCCGTATCAGCGGATCGAACTGTCATCCAAAATTTTTCGTGACACGGTTCTCGAAAATACGGGTCTGATGAAGATGCCGGCGGTTGAAACGCCGGATGGTGTGTGGCTGACCGACACCACACCAATGATCGATTGGTTTGAAGAAAGATATCCGCAGAACCCGGTTTTGCCTGAAGATCCGTATGCGGCCTTCTTTTGCCGATTGATCGAGGATTATGCCGATGAGTGGATGTGGCGGCCGGCCCTTCATTATCGGTGGAGCTATCAGAAAGACGCGCGGCTGATGGGCCGCCGGATCGCCGAAGAGATGCTCCACGATGTGCCGGGGCCGGTTTGGATAAAGACTTGGACAATCACGCGCCGGCAAATCAAAGAGTATGTTCAAGGAGATGGTGTGACTGCTGCCACCCGTGATCATGTGGAGCAAATCTATCTCAAAACCCTTGATACGATGCAGCGGCAATTGTTGGTAACGCCTTTCCTTCTCGGTGGCCGGCCTTGTCTGGCGGATTTCGGATTCTTCGCCTCCATGTTTCGGCACTTTGGTATCGATCCGACACCGGCCAGGATCATGAGAGACCGGGCGCCGGCCGTTTATGAATGGACGGGGCGGTTGTGGAACGCGAAGGCCAGTCAGATCGAGGGCTCATTCGAACCGGAGACAGGTATTCCACCGGCATGGGTTGCGTTTCTTAAGGAAATCGCCAATGCCTATCTGCCTTACTTGAACGGCAATGCTATTGCGTGGAGTGAGGGGAAGAGGCATTTCGATATAACCTTGGAAGGTGTGCCGTACCGGAAACTGCCCGTTTCCCAATACAGGGTTTGGTGCTTGGAGAGATTGCGCGAACATTTCGTGGCATTGCCGGAAGACGTTGCGGCAAAAGTCCGCCAAACCATGGAAACTCACAAACTTTGGGCGCCATTCACGGAAGTCGATGGCGTTGCGTCCAACTACGATCCGGACCGAAAGCTGCCCTTGGGAACCCGCCTGTCTGACGGGGCAGATAAGGTTCGGCAAAGTGCGTCTAGAGGGGGCAGTATCTGGGGGCGGCCTGCTACGCAACCGCCTTCAAATGCAAAATAGGCAATCCCAAAAGGGGGCTCTGGCAAAAGCGAAGTGATCTGATAAAACAACGGGAGACATTTGCAGGGAAACACAGTTACATCAACGGACAAGGATTGAGAAAATGAAGCTCGGATTGTTGGCAGGCTATTCGCCGGCGGAAATGAAAGTGCCGATGGACAAGGTGCTGGAGGCGGAACGACTCGGGTTTGAGTCCGTTTGGACGGCGGAGGCTTACGGTTCGGACGCCGTAACGCCGGCGGCTTGGATGCTGGCACAAACCTCGAAAATCAAGGTGGGCACGGCCATTATGCAGATGCCCGCGCGCACGCCCAGTTGCACCGCCATGACGGCGATGACCTTACAGGCAATGTCTGGTGGACGGTTTCTGATCGGACTTGGTCCCTCCGGACCGCAAGTGGCCGAGGGTTGGTACGGTCAAGCCTATGGCAAGTCCGTCAAACGGACAAAAGAATACATCGCCATCATCCGGCAGATACTCGAACGGAAAGACCGGCTGACATTCAACGGCGAATATTACCAGATTCCGTTTACAGGCGAGGGATCGACCGGACTTGGCAAACCGCTGAAGAGTATTTTGCATGGGGATCCGGAAACACCGATCTATACCGCTGCGATCACGCCCGCAGGCTTGCGGTGCGCCGCCGAAGTCGCGGACGGTGTGTTCCCGATATGGATGAACCCGGAAAAATATGATCTGTTTAAGGAAGATCTAGATACTGGCTTTGGCCGGGCAAGTGGCGGCAAAGGCTTGAAGGATTTTGATGTTGCCCCATTTGTCACCCTGGTAATGGGGGACGACATTGAGCAATGCCGTATGCCGGTGAAACACATGATGGCGCTATACATTGGTGGCATGGGTGCACGTGAAAAGAACTTCTACAATGATTATGCAAAGCGTCTTGGATTTGAAGAAGCTGCAGTTAAAATTCAGGATTTTTACCTAAGTGGCGATAAGGCCAAGGCTGCCGATACCGTGCCGAATGAGCTGGTAGATGAGTGTGCTCTTGTTGGGCCGGCCGATAGGATTCGGGATCGTCTTCAAGCCTGGAAGGAAGCAGGCAAGAAAGGCGAAGTGGGGTCCATGCTGCTTTCCTCTAATGCCTCTAACGAAGCGCTCCAGCTCGTCGCGGAAGAGATGCTTTGATACTCGGGGTAACGCTTTGATAACCATGTTGAGGGGCGCTCCTTTCTGTTTGGGGCGCCCCTCTTTGTTTTAAGGCTGTCTTTGGGCAGAAAATCTTACCAAGGAATTTATACGCCCGCTCCAATGCGCGGTGCCTTAAGGAAAAGCAACGAAAAGGTGCATTAACCCCATTACGCTATAACAGCGGCCATGTGTGCGCGGGCATGGCTTTTCATATCTATACTGATACTTACTGCCGGAAATGTCGGTTCCGCTGCGGCCGATATCATTTACAGTGGTGATCGGCTGGATCTGCTGCAAGTTGGGACGCTCATCCACGATCCGTCAGGTAACCTGACATTCGAGGATATATCTGCTTCATATGTGAATGAAGCGGGCGACATCATATCCCCTGAACATCCAACCGGGATCACGCAATATGGTGGTAGCTACTGGCTGATTGTGAAGGTCAGCAACTCGTCTCCCAGCAATATTGCGGCGTTCTCTTGGATTGGCCGCGCCATCGAATATGTCGACCTTTGGCATGTGACCGACGAAAGAACGAAACATTATGCTGGTGGCCGTTATCGGCCCCCGATGGAACAGAATGTTGTGGGCGGCGATTCCTATTTCGAGATTGATGTTCCCTTCGGAGAGACGAGCTACTTGATTGCCCGCTTCGAAAGTTATTCTTTTGACGGCTTTCACGTTCAGCTCAACAACCTCAAGACGTTTAAGCAGGATCAGAAAGTTCTCAGCATGCTTTCGATTCTGCTACTCGGCGTTATTGTTGGTCTTGGCCTGTATCACGCTTTCTTGGCCTTCGCGATTACCGACAAGACCTATGCTTACTTTGCGGCATATACGTTGGGCACTGTTGGCGTGTGGAGCGGGCAGTTCGGAATCCTTTGGTTCTGGCTCGGAGACGGCGCAGCGGCGCATAAGATCTATATGTCCGCGACGTTTCTTGCGTCAGGTTTTGGTATTTTGTTTGCGGTCTCGTTCCTAGAAATTAAGGCGAATTTTCCAGTTCTGTACCGTGTGGGATGGTGGCTTACAGCACTATGGGGTGTGATGAGCCTGGTCGCCTTAGGGCCGATCGACAACAGTCTGATCTATCGCTGTTTCGAACTCATGCTGTTGCTGTCACTGGTTTACATTTTTGTATCTTGCTTGAGATCATGGCGAAATGGGTCACGCAATGCGCGTTACTACGTTCTTTCTGCCTCCGCGTTTCTAACTGCCTTGGCTCTCTGGCTGGTGGAGAGCAAGGGGATCTTACCCGAAGTCTATCGATGGCAGCAGGTGATCTTCGCTGCTGCATCGTTCCAGATGATTTCGATCGCTGCGGCTTTGTCCGCGCGGATCAACTGGCTCGAACGTGACGTGGAATTTGCAAAAGAGGCCGACCGCGCCAAATCGCAGTTTCTGGCGACGATGAGTCATGAAATCCGTACGCCTATGAACAGTGTCTTGGGATTTGTCGGCCTGTTGTTAGACTCGCGCCTGACGGCCGCGCAAAGAGAATACGCAGAGACCATAAAAAATTCCGGCGAGTCTTTGTTGTCGATCCTCAACGATGTTTTGGACCTCACAAAGATCGAGTCCGGTGCGCTCGAACTGGAAGTGACAGAATTCAGTTTGCCGGAAGTTGTCGATAGTGTCGTGGACCTGATGGGCGCGCACGCCTATGGCAAGGGAATAGAGTTCGCCGCCTTTACGGATCCACGCGTTCCGGTCTCCCTTAGAGGTGATCCGGGCCGCTTACGCCAGGTGCTGCTCAACCTGGTGAACAATGCGGTTAAGTTCACGGAACGTGGTGGTATCACCGTCGAAGTTTCCGTTGCCGAAAAAACGGATCGTGAATGCCGTGTTCGCTTTGCGGTAGCGGACACGGGTATCGGCGTTTCGAAGGAAAAAATCGAAAGTCTGTTCGAGCGGTTCACCCAGGCTGATGCATCCACAACGCGGAAATATGGCGGGACGGGGCTGGGGCTTGCCATCTGCCGGCAGATTATCGAGCTGATGGGTGGCCAGATTGATGTGGAAAGCGCGCCCGGCCGGGGCAGTAGGTTTTGGTTTGAGCTGGAATTCCAAAGAGTACGGGATGAAGACCGGGAAGCGTTCGAGTCTTGCCGCCAAGTCTGTGGTGAGAAGAGAATACTGATCGTGGATGACAGCGACGTAAACCGGTCCATCTTTCGACTGCAGTTGGAAAGTGTCGGTGCGGACGTTTCGCTGGCTGCGGATGCCCACGAGGCTCTTGCGCGTGCAACCAAGGAAGACCGGTCAGGTCGCCCCTTTGATGTGATTGTGATCGACCACATGATGCCTGAACAGGATGGTTCTTCTTTGGCAATTGCATTGAAGCAATCCCTCGGCGATAGCACACCGAAGCTCATACTGTCGTCCTCGTCCGGATTGATGACCAAGGAAGACGCCACAGGGTTTGGTTTTGATGCATTGTTGCCAAAGCCTGTCCGCCAAGAAGCGCTCTACCGGCAAATTGCTCGATTGACCGGCAATGCCAAGGACTTGGCATCTCGTGAGACAGTTGAGGATCAAATCGCAATCTCTGTTGAAAGCGGTGTTCGCATTTTGTTGGCGGAAGACAATTCCGCAAACCAAATGTTGTTTGTGGCCATGCTGACACGGGCCGGTCATTCGGTCGATGTGGCCGGAAGCGGCTTGGAGGCGATCGAGGCGATCAGAAACCGGCCCTATGACGTTGTCTTGATGGATGTTCACATGCCGGAAATGGGGGGTATCGAGGCGACGCACCGTATACGGAGTATGCCCGGAAATACGTCGAAGATCCCCATCATTGCCCTTACGGCGAATGCCATGAAGGGGGACCGCGAGAGATTTATTCAAAGCGGAATGAATGATTACGTTGCGAAGCCGGTCGATGCGCCCCTGCTGTTTCAGAAGATTGACTGGTGGACAGGGTCCAAAACCAATTTCGTTCAAACGTCGCCGGAAGACGCGCCGTCCGAGGACTCTCAAGAAGAGCCTGATATTGAGTCTGACGAAACTGGCCTGGACGATCTGTTACGGGACCTTGAAGCAAGCTAATTGCTCGGGTCTGCTACTTTGATCATTCGCTTGCCAAGATTTTTACCGGCCAGCAGACCAACCAAGCCCTCGGGGGCCTTTTCCAGTCCATCTAGTACATCTTCGACGACTTTCAATTCTCCGGAGGCGACCCATTTGGCAAGATCTGCTTCTGCTTTTTCGATCTCGCTGTAGAAATCGCTAACAATGAAGCCTTGCATTTTGAGCCGTTTGGTCACCAACAGCCCAGGTACACCCCGTGGTCCGGGTGCCGGATTGCCTGTGTCGTATTGGGAGACGGCGCCGCAACACGCAATGCGGCCATGCATATTCATTCTGAAAAGAACCGCGCCCAAAATATCGCCCCCCACATTGTCGAAATAGACATCGATGCCATTAGGGCACTTTTCTTTGAGTGCTTGAAACAGGTTCTCCTGGCGATAATCAATAGCGGCATCGAACCCCAAATCGGATGTGAGCCAGGCGCATTTTTCGGCGCCCCCCGCAATGCCGACCACATGTGCGCCTTTGATCTTCGCGATTTGGCCGACCACATTACCGACAGCACCGGCGGCTGCGGAGACCACCACCGTTTCGCCTGGTTGGGGATCGCCAATCTTCAGCAATCCGAAATAGGCAGTCTTTCCCGTGACCCCTAGGACGCTCAGAAGATTGGTGAGCGGATCATGCCGCTGGCGCTTCTGCAGCTCTTTGGCTGATTTTGCGAAGTATTCTTGCCAGCCGCCGTCGGCTTCTACGAGGTCACCAGTGGTAAACTTATCGCTATTTGATTGGATGACCTCAGCTAATACGCCGCCTGCCATGACGTCGCCGGCCCCAATTTCGTCCCGATAGGTCTTGCCTTGCATCCAAGCGCGGTTGGCGGCGTCCTGAGAAATGATGAGCGTGCGGCACAGAACCTCCCCGTCGCCAGGCTGAGGCATGGTGCCCTCCGACAGTTTGAAATGGTCAACAGACAGTTTGTCGGTTGGTTTTTGAGCCAAAAGAATTTGTTTGTTTGTCGCTGCCATCACTCTGCCCTTGCATCTTTGTTAGATTCCGTTTACCCGCATTCCGATTTTAGCGGGCCCGCAATTCCTCTTCGCCAACTTATAACTTCCGAGACGATCGGCCAATGGGCGAAGGGCCACCTGGGCTGGGTGCTTTAACGAACGAGAAAAGAAGATGGCGAGACTGAAGAACAAAGTCGCTCTGATCACGGGCGCGGCGCGCGGTATTGGCGCGGAGAGCGCGCGCCTGATGGCGCGGGAAGGAGCGGCTGTTGCCCTAACGGATTTGGATGCCGGCGAAGTGGCGGCGGTTGCCCAGGAAATAGAGAACAGCGGAGGCCGCGCGATCAGTTTCGTGCAGGATGTGGTTGTCGAAGCTGAATGGGAATCCGCCTTTGCCCGCGTGAAAGAGGCTTTTGGCGATGTATCCGTACTTGTGAACAACGCCGGTATCGCGCCCAGTGGCGCTCATGTGGAAGAACTCGAATTTGAGGACTGGCGTCATGTTTTATCCGTCGATCTTGATAGTGTTTTCCTGGGCTGCAAGCACGGTATCAAAGCCATGAAAGCGAATGGCGGCAGTATCATCAACGTCTCTTCGATCATGGGGATGGTCGGCAATCCGGGCAGTGGATCTTACAATGCGGCGAAAGGCGGCGTGCGGCTCCTGTCGAAGGTTGTGGCGCTGGAATGTGCTCAGAGCGGCTATGCTATTCGGGTCAACTCCGTGCATCCTGGCTACATAAGAACGCCGATGGTCTTGGATGGTGTGGTCAGCATCGCCACGCTAGATGGTGAGCAGACACCAGATGAGGTGCTGGAGATGATCACGGCCCGGCATCCGATCGGCCGGATGGGGCAGGCGTCCGAGATTGCCAACGCCATACTATTCCTTGCGTCTGACGAGGCGTCATTCGTCACAGGAACTGAATTGGTGGTCGATGGCGGTTATACGGCGCAGTGACGCAGCGTTCGGCTTGCTTTCCAAACGGCACAATCTTGCCCACGAGCCATTCGATTTTTGGCGGTGACCTTTGGTCAATAGGGGCTTCTAGTCGTGGCCGAAGTGCTGCTATAACCTCCCCCAACGGGCGCGGCCTTATGGGGCCGCCGCATCGTAAGCCCGCCGATTTCACCAACCCTAAGTGAGGCCGAAAGAGAGGAACACCATGAGGGAATATCTCCAATTTTACATCAATGGCGAATGGGTCGATCCCGCAACGCCGAAAACGCTGGATGTCATTAACCCGGCGACCGAAGAACCTTGTGGCAAAATCAGCATGGGCAGCAAGGCAGATGTGGATAAGGCCGTGGATGCCGCCCGCGCCGCGTTCGACAGTTTCTCGCGCACATCCAAGAATGAACGGCTTGAACTGCTGCAGAGCATCATTGCTGCTTATCAGAAGCGCAATGACGACATTGCAGAGGTGATCTCAAGCGAAATGGGGGCGCCGATTTGGCTGTCCAAGGCAGCCCAAGCTGCCATGGGCGCCGCTCACTTTGGCACCACCGCTCAGATCTTGAGCGACTATCAGTTCGAAGAAGTCAAAGGCAAGACACTCATCGCTAAAGAACCGGTCGGTGTGTGCGGTTTCATCACGCCTTGGAATTGGCCCATCAACCAGATCGCTTGTAAGGTCGCGCCCGCGCTGGCCGCCGGTTGCACCATGGTGCTGAAGCCCAGTGAAGTGGCGCCAATGAACGCGATCCTGCTGACGGAAATTTTGCATGAAGCAGGTGTGCCAAAAGGTGTCTTTAATCTTGTAAATGGTGACGGCCCGTCTGTGGGCGAAGCCATGTCTTCGCATCCGGGCATCGATATGATGTCGTTCACCGGTTCCACGCGTGCCGGTATCTTGGTGGCAAAAGCAGCTGCCGATACGGTGAAGCGTGTGGCTCAAGAACTGGGAGGCAAGTCTGCCAACATCGTTCTTGAAGATGCCGATCTTCAGGCTGCGGTGGCAGGCGGTGTCCAGAGCGTTGTCATGAACAGCGGCCAATCTTGTAACGCACCAACCCGCATGTTCGTGTCGGAAAAGCAGCACGACCAGGCGCTGGAAATTGCCAAAGTCGCTGCCGAAAGCGTTAAGGTCGGTGATCCGATGGCGGATGGAACCAATATCGGTCCTGTTGTCAGCGAAGTGCAGTACAACAAGATCCAAGATCTGATCCAAAAGGGCATCGACGAAGGTGCGACCCTTGTTGCAGGCGGCACGGGCCGCCCGGAAGGTCTGAACAAAGGCTACTACGTGCGTCCGACCGTGTTCGGTAATGTCACCAACGACATGACCATTGCACGAGAGGAAATCTTTGGCCCAGTTCTGTCGATTTTGCCTTACAAGACCGAAGAAGATGCCATCGCCATGGCGAATGACACGGTCTACGGTCTGTCCGGATACGTTCAGTCCGGCAGTATTGATCATGCCCGTGAGGTAGCGTCCAAACTGCGGACTGGCAATGTGCATCTGAATGGCGCTGGTCCGGACGTGAATGCACCATTTGGCGGTTACAAACAGTCCGGCAATGGACGGGAATGGGGCGAATTCGGTCTTGAAGAATTCCTCGAAGTGAAAGCGGTGCTCGGTTACGAAGCTGCCTAGTACGCTCCGCTTACGGACAAAAGAATGATTGTGTTGGGGCGGTCTCTTGTGAAGAGGCTGCCCCAATCAGTTTAGGGAGACATTTTTCATGGATGCGGTAACACAGGCCAGGCTGTCGAACGACCTCGTGCAACCGGAGGCGATGGCGGACGACGAAAGGATACATGCAACCTTCGCAACGCTGCGGGCGGAGTCGCCGGTTCACTGGACGGAGGTTGACGGCTGGCGTCCTTTTTGGTCGGTCACCAAACACGCGGACATCATAGAGATCGAAAAACAGAATGATCGGTTTATCAATGACCCGCGCCTCACCATCCAATCGATCGAGACGGAAAAAAGCGTCGAAGAATTTACCGGTGGCAAGAAATTGCTGCGGTCCCTAGTGGATATGGACAATCCGGACCACCGGAAATACCGGGGGCTGACCCAATCCTGGTTCATGGGTCCCAACATTCGGAAACTGGAGGCCGCATTTGCGGACCTTGCGAAGCAGACGATCGATAAGCTGACGGAAAACGGTCTCGATGGCGAGATCGACTTCGTGAATGATGTTGCGGTCTGGTATCCGCTGCGCGGCATCATGCAAATCCTCGGTGTGCCCTCCGAAGACGAAGCTATGATGCTGAAGCTCACCCAGGAACTGTTTGGCGCGACCGATCCGGACATGGTCCGGGAAAATGCCGCCGATTTTCAAACCATCACTGAATTCTTCAACTACTTTAACGCCATGACGGTAGACCGCCGTGCCAATCCGAAAGACGATGTGGCGACAGTGATCGCCAATGCAGAGATAGACGGTCAGCTTATCGGGGAGCTCGAAGCGGTTTCATATTATGTGATCGTGGCGACCGCAGGTCATGACACCACAAGTTCCTCCACCGCTGGTGGCTTGCTGGCCCTGATCGAAAACCCGGATCAAATGCGGAAACTGAAGTCTGATTTGTCGCTTCTGCCAAATGCGATTGACGAGATGATCCGCTGGGTCACGCCGGTGAAACACTTCTTCCGGACCGCGACGGAAGACTATGAACTGCGCGGCCAGAAAATTAGGGCTGGCGACAATCTTGCCATGTGGTATCCGTCGGGCAACCGCGACGAAGAAGTGTTCGAGGATCCGTTTGTCTTCAATATCGAACGCAATCCCAACCCCCATCTGGCGTTTGGCTACGGTGCCCATCACTGTTTGGGGCACCTGTTCGCAAAAATGGAGATGCGGGCGCTCTATACCGAACTGTTGAACCGGGTAGAAGAGATTGAATTGGCCGGTCCAACAGAGCGTGTCAAAGCGAATTTTGTCAGCGGGCTGAAAACGCTGCCCATTCGGTACAGACTGAACTCATGAGTCCCGCTAGACTCTTACAGAGACAGCGCCTTGAGTTCTGTCTGAAGGGCGCGTTTCAGTTTCGGCGCTGTCCTGTGAACCCAATCGGGTTCCCTGTGACGGATCATCAGCCACAACAAGGATTTGACGTCCCAGTAGGTGGCATCGATCAGCCCGACTTCGGATTTGTCACGTTTGAAATGCCAATGAACGGAGCCCGGGTATTTGCGGCGGGAGTAGCCGCCAATATGGGAAATGTAGAGCCCCGCAGCGGCCGCAGCGCGTTCCACCACGCCCATGATTTGTTTGCGCGAGACCCCTTCAGGGAGGTCCACATAAATGTCGGTTGATTTTTTTTCTGTCATCGCATCACCCAGATTGTGCTGGTTTCGGAGGGCGCCGTTTGAGCCGACGCCAGTGCGACAGAAAAACAATAGAGACTTTTGAAAAAGCGCAAGAAAAAAATTCGGAACAAAATTAGTCGAGGGGAAAATCAATATGTCCACGATCGAAACGGAAGCCCGGGAAGAAGCAGATGCCCTTATGGTCGCCATGGGGGACGGGCGCGTCATTGAACAAGACGGCGAAACGGGGCGTTCCGTCATCGAATACACGGCCAGACCGGAATTCTGTCATTCGGGTGGGATCGTACAGGGGGGCTTCGTCACCGGTTGGATCGACAGCGCCATGGCACGGGCCGCCATCGCATCGACCAATGGCGAAAAATCCATGACCACGCTCGAAATCAAAATCTCATTTCTTAAAGCGGCGGTCGCCGGCAACACATACCGGGCCGAGGGCTGGGTCGTCCGGGCAGGCAAGAGTGTCATGTTCATGGAAGGGCGCCTCACGGACCTGGACGGCAAAGTGATCGCAAAAGGGTCCGCCACCGGCCAGTGGATTGCATTCCGGTAAGTCCGCTCGAGATCGTGATCGTTCTAAATTGACTTAAATGAGATCGAACGGAAAACCGCTTGCACCTTCATCGATCCTGTTGTTGCCGTGGCCAGCTCAAATGGATTACGGAATTGTTAAGGCACTCTGACTAGGCTGTTTGAAACTCTGTTTTCAACCCTGCGTTATATGTCAGTTACCACAATGCTTGAGAAATTGTTCCAAGAGTTAGAGGAGACCGGGTTCCCCGGCGTCCAACACGTAAGGAATGGTGCCTGGGCATTGACGTTTGACGACACTGTCACGGTAAATGTCGATTATGAAGAAGAGATCGGCCTACTGACGTTTTTCTGCAAACTAGGCTGCATACCGCAAGAGAATGCCGTGGACATTTGTTCTCTTCTGCTTGAAGCGAACGTTTTGTGGGCCGGTACCGGTGGAGCGACTTTAGGAGTCATCCCTGAGGACAAGTCTGTCGTGCTTTCCTATCAAGAGCGGGCGGAGCAAATGGACCGCACACGGTTTGAAACCATCCTTTCGGGAATGGTGGACATCGCTGAATTTTGGAGTGGAAAGATTAAAGATGTTTCCGGGTCCATCGCTGACGGCAGCGTAAGCGGCGAAGTCTCCAGAAGTTATCTAAGGGTCTAAACTCCAAAGGAACTTCTCATGCCTCCTGGTGGTATTGTCGGCTATGAGACCGGGTCTCACTCTATCGAGAAATCTGGAGATAGCCAGAAGGCGCCAGCGAACGCGGTGCAAACACGGGCTCGTGGCCGTGCCGTATGCGCTGCATCTCCGGACGATGCTGCTCAGACCCGGCAGACCGTCCAAAATGCTCGGCATGACTTTCACATGAGCAGCATGTCTGCGAATAGTACGGATGTTCTTCCGGAACTCGATAAACTTCATAGGCAAAGCGCTGCACAAATAGGCGGCGCGGTCGCGGGTCGCGACACCTCTTCAACGCAAGCAGAGCCGGTGTCCTGCGAGGGAATCCTTAGTGCAACGCGTTTCAAGCAGATCGCCGGACCTACCCGGATGATGTTCTTCATGGGAACGAGCTACAAAAACCTTCTCGCCGCGCTTGAAGCATTCGAAAAAGATGTGGTGAACGACAATGCCGGACTTACCACGTCGCAGAAATTGGATCGTATCGCGGAAATTCGTCAGCAAACTAATCAATTTGTGAATCATAATCTGGCTAAGTTGACCAAGCGCGCTGATGACCAGAACTATGCGGGTATTGTCAACAACAGATTGCAAGCGGCCGATGCACTCCTTCTCGGATTGAGAGAAGCGAGTCGGCCTCTTTATGCGGAGCTTCTGGGACGAGACATGTCGGAGGCAGCATTCGTTCCGTCGAATGAGGTGCGGTCCGAAGACGGATTCGCATCAGGGGTTCAGTCTACGGTTGACAAAATAACCTACAAGAATGGGGAAATAGGCGTTTTCAAAGCCGGGCAGAACGGCGGTGCTGTTGTTCACCCGGGGGCGTTGGCAAGTGGCATACCAGCCAACGAAAAAGAGGCCAATCTATCGGGCAGGGAGGTGGCGACCTTCCGGGTCGATCAGTTGCTTGAACTTGACCTAGTGCCCAAGACCGATTTTGCGATACATAATGGTAAGTCTGGCTCCACCCAGCTTTTCGTCAACGGTGCGGAGCTTTTCCGGACCGAACAACTGCCGGTCTCCGGTGAGGAGGCGGCAGGTATCACTGCTAACCTAATGAGCAATCATATTATGAGCGGAGGGATAGAGCGTTATGGATTCGCGACGGACGAAATCGGCGCGGCAGAACTCCGGAAGATGGAAGCCAAGCACCTGACCGGGGATGACCGATTGGCCTTTATCGGCAGTTTAATGGAAAAAAATCATCTTTGGGCCACCAAAGACGTTTGTGTGGACGTTGGCGGCATAGACTTCTCGTCTCCGAGCGTGCAGAAGAGCCTTGCGGATGCGCATATTCACGACCTTATCTCCGGACAGGTCGACCGGAACGGCGGAAACTTTGTTTTTGAACAGGCTGACGATGGTCAAGTACGTGCGAAGTTGATCGATAACAACCTTTCATTTGGCTCGAACTATAACAATCTGGGTAAGGATGGAATTGACGGGCTACAGTCGGTAGAATCTGGAGTAATGCTCAGAGAGTTGCCGCGGCTGATTGATGCTGCCACCGCTGAAAAGATCGAAAAATTGACGCAGGCAGCCCTCCGCGACGCGTTGGCTGGTACAGAATTGAAAGACGCGGAATTGGATGCTGCGGAACAGCGGCTTCAAGCGCTGAAGGTACACATCGGAAACATCAGAAGTGGCTTGGTGGATGGAGGCCGGATCGTTGAAACATGGAACGACGAGACCTTCGCCGAACAAATGGCTGCAAATGATAATTATGTCTCACGCTGCCTGGAGGAGCTGGAGGCCCATGTTTTCGATTCTCCCAAACGCATGGAAATTTTGTTGGATGATATTGCTTCCAATGGCGCCACGAGCTTAATGAATATTGGGGCGCGTTGGGATTCCGAGCAATGGGCCGTTCATCTTCTCCGCGATCTAGCAAGTGGCGGTGAGATCTTTGGCGCGCTTCAGCGATACGAGCCAGAAACACTTGGCAAGCTGCTGCTTAGCTTCTCGCCTGAAAGATTGGGTGATGTATTGCGCGCGCGAGAAAATTCAGGCCAGACAGCGACCGATGCCGAGGCACGTAGTGCGGCCAATATTGCCCAGCAACTTGTGGACGGCAATGCATCTGTAACGGATCCGAATGGCAAGGTTTTCCAGCAAAGCCGCTCGGAGTTTATGGCTTGGACGCTCAACGCGCTGCTTGGCGGTCAGCGATTGACAGCGGACGAAAACAACATGGCGTGATCCGCTGGATCGCCTTTCGATAACGCGTATTCTTCCTCACGCTGCCCATTTTTTGCGCGTCATTTTCCTGACATTGCGGACGGATAAACCCAACAAAACGTGTTTTGTCGGCTGGATTTCGCCGGGATAAGGTTCAGATATCTATTCAGGTTTCTCAGGCCAGTTGTTGGGGAGAGCGCATGGCGTCCGGTCTTTTTGCCAAGATTTTTGGCCGTAAGCAGACCAATCCAGACAATCCCCAGCCGCCAAAGCCGACGCCACAGTTTAAAGGGGATGATGCGATGACAACGACGGTGCAACCGGAACTGGATTGGCACAAGGTTGCCGAATTGGACAGCTTGCCAGAGGGCCGCGTGATGACGGTGACGGCCGGCACGAAAACCTTGGCATTGGTGCATTTCCAAGGGCAGTACGCTGCCATGGACAATCGGTGCCCGCACCAAGGCGGTCCGCTTGGCGAGGGATCGATTGAGCAAGGTATCGAAGATCAATGTTGGCTTCGCTGTCCGTGGCACGGATGGGATTTCGATCCCCTGACTGGCAAGCCGCCTGGCGGGCATGAAGATACGGGGCAAGAGATGTTTCCGGTCGAGGAGCGGGCCGACGGTATCTACGTCGGCGTGCCGGCGGAACCGCCGCACGAACGCACGGTGACCGATGTTATGGCCGAAACAATGGTCAATTGGGGTGTGCGCACCACATTCGGCATGGTTGGTCACTCTAATTTGGGTTTGGCGGATGCGCTGCGCTTGCAAGAAGGCGCGGGCAATTTGAGCTATTACGGTATCCGGCACGAGGGCGCCGCTTCTTTCGCCTGTTCCGGGTACGCGAAAGCATCCGGTCGTCCGGCATCGTGTCTGACGATCGCGGGGCCGGGAGCGACAAACCTGATGACCGGGCTGTGGGACGCGAAGGTGGACCGCGCGCCGGTTTTGGCTTTGACCGGGCAGGTTCAAGTGCAAGTGTTCGGCCCCGGAGCATTTCAGGACATTGATCTGGCGGCGGCCTTCGCGCCTGTCGCTCAATTCAGCCAGACGGTGTTGCATACCTCTAACCATGCAGAGTTGATGACGCTGGCCTGTAAGAATGCGATCGTCAATCGTGACGTGGCCCATCTGATCTTCCCGGATGATGTGCAGACCATTCCGGCGGGCGATGCGCCGTCTTCCAAACCGGATGGACGCATAGGCCCAGTAGACATCAGCCCGCCGAAGGAGTCGCTGGACGCAGCGCTTGCGGAGATCGCGTCCTCCAAACGTCCCATCATAGTTGTGGGCTATGGGGCGAAGGACTCAATGGCGAAAGTCATCGAGCTGGCAGAAGTGCTGAAAGCGCCGGTTTTGACTACGTTCAAGGCGAAGGGCCAGATTCCGGACAATCATCCGCATGCGGCGGGTGTGCTTGGACGGTCCGGAACACCGATTGCCAGTTGGTTCATGAATGAGTGCGATTTGATTTTGGCGTTCGGTACGTCGTTCTCTAACCATACGGGGATCGAACCGTCCAAACGCATCGTGCAGGTGGATTTCGACCGGATGCATTTGGGCAAGTTTCATGCTGTTGACGTGCCGGTTTGGGGCGAAATCGGTGCGACAGCTAGCATGATGTGCGATTTGATGCCCAAGCGTTTACAGGTGGAAGATCAATTGCCTGAGATCGCCGAGCGGTGGTCGATCTGGCGGGAAGAAAAAGCAAGCCGCGTATCAGATGATCACGGCCATGGGGTCAATTCCTCGTCTATCTTTGCCGCGCTGACGAAATTGGCACCGGCAGATGCCATCATCGCGGTGGATGTGGGCAACAACACCTATTCCTTCGGACGTTACTTCGAATGTACGGGGCAAGCGGTTCTCATGTCGGGTTATCTTGGATCGATCGGTTTTGGGTTTCCTGCCGCCATGGGGGCCTGGGCCGCTACCCAAGATTTCGAGGACATGCGGGGGCGCAAAGTGATTTCCGTAAGCGGAGACGGCGGATTTGGTCAGTATGCGATGGAATTCACGACCGCCGTGAAATATGGCATGGACATCACGCATATCCTGCTCAACAACAGTGAGCTTGGAAAAATCTCCAAAGAGCAGAAAGCAGGCGAATGGCCAGTATGGCAAACGTCACTGCACAATTTGAGCTTCTCCGCGTTTGCGCGTGCCTGTGGCGGCCATGGCGAACGCGTGACGGAAGTTGGTGCATTAGAAGAGGCGATCCAAAAAGCACTCGACTATAACGGGCCGGCGCTCGTGGAGATCGTTACGGATGCCGAGCTCGTTTGAGTGCGCGGCAGGTGCGGGTCAGTTCGGTAATGTGATGCCCAGCGCGTCTGCCGCGGTTCGTTTTGCCCATTTGTAGTCCGCTTTACCGTTGGGCGCGCGTTTGACCGTTTCAACCGGGATGATGGACTTGGGTAACTTATAGCCCGCCAGCTTGGTGCGCGTATGTTCGATAAGGGGCTCTGCGTCTACGGATTGCCCGTCTCGGGGTGAAACCACGGCTGTTACGCGCTCGCCGAAGCGGTCGTCCGGTAGCCCGACCACCAGGCAATCGTAAATGCCGGGGTGCGACTTGATGGCTTCTTCGACCTCCTCCGGGAATACTTTTTCACCGGCGGTGTTGATGCATACTGAGCCGCGCCCCAATAAGGTGATGGTGCCGTCCGCTTCCACCTGTGCGAAATCGCCAGGGAAGCTGTAACGCACGCCGTCAACCTCGCGGAATGTCTTCGCGCTTTTTTCCGGATCTTTGTAGTATCCGACCGGCACATTTCCGGCAGTGGCGATCATGCCGATCTCGCCTGAGCCAGGTTTGACTTCCTTGCCGTCCTCGGTGAACACTTTGACGTTTTCACCCAGTTCGAATTTTGCGGTCTTCGCGGGCAGCTCGCGCGAGGTGATCTGCTGGCCCATGGTGCCTTCCGTCGACCCCATCATGTCTGCCAACATCATATCGCCATGTTTGAGCAGGCCTTCTTTGACCGGCGCCGTCCACATAACGCCAGAGCTTATGATCAATCCGACCGAGGAAATGTCATAAGGTGATCCGTTTTCTTGGGCAGCGTCCAATGCTTGAAGCATGGGCTTAGCGAAAGCATCTCCAACAATGGTCACATCGGTTGCTTTGTGCTTTTCTACATTTTGCCAAACCAGATCCGCATCGAAATGGACATTCGGCATGGTGATGATCGTGCCCCCCAACATCATGGGGATCATCGCGCCTACCCACATGCCGGTCCCGTGCATAAGCGGGCAACACACCAAGCTGACAGGTTTAGCACCTGCTTCGTGAACTTTGACGCAGGCTTCAACAACCTGGTCGACGGTCTCGGGTCTGGGAAAGCCGCGAAAGTCGTATCCCAGCATAAAGCCTTCCGTCAGCGTGCCGACCGTATACATGACCCCTTTGGGCATGCCGGTGGTGCCGCCGGTGTACAGCATGTAGATGTCGGATGCGGGCCGGTCGATGCGCGGCATGGGCTCATGTGCCACGATCAGATCTTCAAATTTGACCGCGTCATCAAAGTGCTGACCTGAGTCGTCGTCCACTTCGATGAAAAGCTTTATGTTCGGCAGCTTGTCCTTGATCGCCGCAACCCGGTCGGCGAAACCGGCATGAAAGAAAAGTGCTTCCGAATCCGAATTGTCGAGCAAATAGACCAGTTCATCTTCCGTATACCGATAATTTACATTCACCGGGACACCGCGCATCTTGAAGCCGCCAAACTGCGCTTCCAGATATTCAGGGCTGTTGTAGAGATAGAGGCCGAATTTCGAGTCCGGCTTCAGACCGGCTTTATCAAGTGCGGTGGCAATACGCGCGGCACGCTCATCATAGTCACGCCAGCTGCGGCTCTTATCTCCGTGACGCAGGACCGTTTGATCGGCGAATCTGTCCGCCAGAGCTTCCCAGACGGTTGCAAAGTGGAATTCGGTCATTGTGCCTCCCTGGCTTTTCCGGCCCTGTAATCCAGTTGTTTTGTTATCAAACCTGCGGGGTAGACCGCGTCAATAGGAAAGCGTGATCGATAGCGATTGGAATTTGTATTGATAAATTGTCAGTCTTGCGGGACTATTGTTTAGGACAAAGTTTCACAGCGTTGCAAAAAAAAGATCCATAGAGGTCTGTGCAAAGGCCGGTCTTACGAGGAAAAGCCCAGAGGAAACCTAATGACCCAGAAGAATTTGACCATCGATCCCGCCTACGATGCGGTTCAGCCGGATGATTTTGCGTCCATGATGGAAGTGGACAGGTATGGTGCGCGCTCAACGGCTTTCGATAAGATCATTTCAGCGACACACGACCACTTTTGGGACCCGCTGGATCCGAAATATGTGGACTTCTCTCAGCCTTTCGATTTGGAAAACGATTACTTGATGCCGGAAAGCTTCGTGATCGATTTTTCGTCGGCGATTGTTGACAAGCTGGATCAGAAACAAAAGACACGGCTCCTCAATGAAAGCGTGCGTCTGACCATGTCCGGCATTCTTCATGGGGAGCAGGGCGCGCTGAATCTGTCGGCCAGTCTTTGCCACATTCTGCGGGATCCAGGCGCGCAGGAATATGCGGCGAACCAAACACGTGAAGAAGCGCGCCATGTGACGGCATTTACACAGTACATCAAATCCCGCTGGGGGACGCCGCGTCCAGTGGGGCCGGTCCTCAAGGATATGCTTGTGGACATGGTGGGTAGCCCGCTTGTTTGGAAGAAGCTTGTGGGCATGCAGATGGTGCTGGAAGGCCTCGCCATGGGGATCTTTGCAACGCTTTACGAAAAGACTCACGATCCGGTGCTGAAGCGCATGATCCAGCTGGTCATGACCGATGAAGCGTTCCACCACAAGTTCGGGAAGATTTGGGCGGACCGCACAGTGCCGAAGCTTGATCCGGCGGAACGCGATCAGATTGAAGATTGGGCATGCGAAGTGTTCCTAACGCTTCTCCACAACAGTGCCGATCCACGGCAAAAAGCCTATATCTACGAAGAATTCGGGATTGATTGGCAGTGGGCGCAGGGGGCGATCATGGAAGCCATGACCGACGAACACATGCGCACCCGCATGCAGAGCAGCACGAATATCTTCCGTGTGCTGATCCGGACTTTGTTGCGGGCGGGAATCATTACCGAACGGACGGCGCCTAAATATGCGGCCTATGTAGATATGGATGAGCTTCATGCGGAAGGCGATAAGATGCCGGGCGACTCTATCGCGGAAGCAGGCATTCATTATCTCAAGAATATCAATGGCGGCGCGGAAGGGCTTGCCGGCCAGATATTGGCTGCTGAATAGCTAACCGCACGAACCGTATTAAGAAGGCCACCTTTTGGGTGGCCTTTTTCGTATCATTGTACGCGCCTTAGACTTGCCTGATCAAAGTCGTTGTCGGTGAGGCCGGTATCGAAATCGTATGTGGCCCAAGTCAGGCTGGTCTTTTTTCCTGTAATCAAGTTTTCCATGAACAGCTCATGGGCGCGCCAAAAGCGGTCCCCATACTGACGGTAGTCTTTCAGGGAAAGCGTTTTGCTGTGAACATTTCGGCGGTTGTAGTAGTGGACTTGGCGGACCAAAAAATCTTGGTGATCAACCCAAGCAAGTTGCCGTACATAACCAGAGTTTTTGTAACGGGGGGTACGCTCAACCACGAAACACTGGCGGTCTTCGACAGGCGCGGGGCACGCCTCGTCTCTCAACCACAGATACGAATACTTGCCCACTTCCTGAGACGACAGATCCTCGAACGCAAATTCGCTTCCGACAAACGGGCCCGATTTATTCGCAGACGCGATGCGTTTTACGCGCTTGAGGGATGGCAAATAGAGCCATTGATCGTCCGGCTCGATAATTTTAGCATGGGTCAGCAACGCCGTTCCCGATACATCGCGTGGGCGGTCGAACACCAGAAGTGATTTGTCTCCCACCTCAGTGGCGGGCATCTCTAGAACTTTCTGCCGTAATTCTCTGGTGCTGCTGGATCCGGAGGCATCCGTCAGTACCATGACAAGGCTCGCTTCGCTGCTCACGAAACCAGATTCTTGTTGCTTCGTTTTTTCCGCGATTTGGAGACCAAATGCCGTCGGGTCTTCCGGTGTTGCATTTTCCTGGGCTGTTGACGCACCTTGATAAGTAAAAAGGAGAAGGGCTGCTGCGCCGGTCATTGACGCAACACTCTGTATAAATGTCCGTTTCGTCTTTGTATTTTTGTTTCGGTACATAGAACTTCTCACTGGCATTTTGTTTGGCGTTCCCCACGTTCAACACTAAAGCGTTTTGCGGCCTTGTTGAAGCGCTCTGGCGCGCCAGGTCACATGTTCGAACGAGGTCACGTCACCTATCGTCCGATTGCAGACATTCTTCTGCGCCCGCAATAATCGTGACCAAATTATACTGAAGGTTACATGAACAAAATCTGTCTTGCGAAGATTGTGTGTCGCAAACGGCCTTAAACTGCGTCATTCAATCGTTGAATGACATGATTGTGATGGCGGCATATGTATTTGCCCATACCGCCAGTCATGCCTTCATCAAAAAGTGCTCGCTTCCGCGAGGCCCCCCATACGACCCGCGATTTGGTGAAAGCCCTCTACGGTTTCTTCGATGATCTGCGCAACAGGTTTCACTTGATCGATAAGGCCCGCACTTTGACCGGCCAGCGCCACGCTGGCTTCCATATCACCGCCAAAATAGAGATCCTGAATTTTACCGAACGTGTCGCTCGGCATAAGCCCTGCTTCGTGAATCTCTTTCGTGCGCTCTGATTTGAGGGCTCGAATGCAAGGGGTGGATTTTTTGTTCAGTACCCAGGTGCCGGCTTCGTCCGCAGACAGAATAGCATCTTTGAAATTGTTATGCACCGGGCTCTCCTTCGACGAAACGAAGCGCGTGCCCATTTGAATACCTTCCGCCCCCAGAGCAAAAGCCGCCGCCATGCCCCGTCCATCGCAGATGCCACCGGCTGCGATCATAGGCACATCCGTCTTTTCACGGATCGCTTGCAGAAGAACCAGTGTCGATACTTCTTCGGGGTTCTTGAATCCGCCGCCTTCGGCGCCTTCGACAACAAGCCCGTCGATACCCGCCTCGACCGCTTTCATGGCGGCTTTGACCGATGGGACAGCATGATAAACGATGATGTCTTTGGACTTGAGCCGCTCTAACAGCTTCGACGGGCTGCCAGCGGATGTGGTGACGAATTTGACGCCGCAATTGGTCACAAAGTCGACCATCTTTTCATCGCGCAGGAACAGCAAAGGCAGATTGATGCCGAATGGGTTTGGCGTCAGCTCGGCCATCTTTCCAATTTCCTTGATGCAGTTTTCCGTTTCGCCGGATGAGGTCTCGATGATGCCCATGGCGCCGGCATTGGAAACGGCGGAAGCGAGTTGTGATCTCGCGATCCACCCCATGGGGGCCTGAACAATTGGGAATTTGGCACCAGTGTGCTGAAGAACTCTGTTCATGTTTTTCTCTTGGGTTGGTTTGTAATCGCTTATGCCATGTGGCCCAGAACCACGGGGTGCGAACTGGACAGGCCGCCGTCCACCGCAATCGCCTGGCCGTTGACGTAAGAGCTTTCATCGCTTGCGAGGAACAAGGCCATGTTCGCAATTTCGATCGGGGCGCCTGCGCGTTTCATTGGGTTGAGCTGGCCGATTTTGTTCTCCGTGCCTTTTTCCCGTGCGCGGTCAAAGACGGGCTTGGTCATGCCCGTTTCGATGAGGCCGGGGCAGATCGCATTCACGCGTACTTTGGTGCCTGCCAGCTGGTTCGCCGACGTTTGGATGAGGCTGATCACGCCGGCCTTGCTGGCGCTGTAAGGTGTTGCTCCAGCGCCCGAACGCAGTCCGGCCACGGACGCTGTGCAAATGATGGACCCGCCACCGCGCGCGACCATTTTCGGGGCGCCATGTTTGATGGCCAGGAAGGGGCCCACAAGATTGATACGCAAAATTTCGAGCCAGTCCTCTGGTGATCCTTCCAACAGTGGAACGCGGCCCCCAGATACGCCCGCATTGGCATAAATGACATCCAGACCGCCCAGTTCGGTTTCGCAGGTTTCGATCAGCCCCTGTACATTGTCTTCCGTGGCAATGTCCAAAGACCGAGAAAGGACTGTGCCGCCATCTGCCTCAATCTGACTTTTGGTCTCCGCAAGACCTTCTTCGTTAAGGTCAGCAATGAGGACTTTCGCGCCTTCCTGGGCGAACAATCGGGCGCTCGCCCGCCCGATCCCGCTGCCCGCACCGGTGACAAGTGCGCTTTTTTGCTCTAATCGGCCCATATCCATTGCTCCTGCGGTTTTCAGTGCGCTCTTGCAGATTTGCGTGAAGGCACCGGTTCATTTTTGCGTTTCCAAAGAAGGCGGACAAAAGGCCAGAGATTTCAGAACCAAACAACCCAAAAATGCGCGAACAGACCGGGTTCCCTTGCGACACCTTGCCTAAACTAACTCGAAATCCTGCATTCTGAAGACGGCACTTCGTTGAAAAATCTTGTGATCTCGCCAAAAAACAGTTGGCGTCCACTCACTGCTATAATAGATCCTATCGATTCACCGATTGCACGCGGTTGGCTAAGAGAAGCTGTGGATGGAATCCTCTTCTAAAGAAACAGCACCCAGCAGCACATCCAGGATTAAGCGGTTTGTCGCCGGAGTGCGTGCTCAACACCAGCGGGAGATCTTCTTGCTGACGGCGGTTTCTGCCGGTCTTTTTCTGGCAGCCGGTCTTACCGGTGCGATGGCCTCTAATGCAGCATTCTTGTTCGGTGCAATTGTCTTGTTTTCCGGCGGCGTCATAAGCCGTCTTTCCGCGACCCGCGCGGAACAAGTGGCCGAGCGGTCGGAGCCTGAGGAAGAAACGGAAGCGGTCGTCGATCAAGTAGAGATGGCGCGGATTATCATCGATGCGTTTCCGGACGCAGTCATTCTTCTTGATAAGGACAAACGCATTCTCGATGCGAACAAAACCGCGAGAGATGAATTTGTTTCGGAAGCCGTGCACGGCAAGGTCATTGGCACGGTTATTCGCCGCCCACCGGTTGTTGAAGCCATTGATGAAGCGATGTCTCACGGCACCTTGCGCGAGGTGGAATTTACAGACCGGGTACCGGTGGAGCGCAGTCACCTCGCCAGCGTATGTCCGATTGAAGGCCATCCCGAAAGCCCCATTGCCTGCGTGGTGATGATGCGCGACTTGACCTCCATCAAACGATCTGAGCGCATGCGTGCCGATTTTGTCGCTAATGCAAGCCATGAGCTGAGAACGCCTTTGTCGTCGCTTGCCGGGTTTATCGAAACACTCAAGGGGCATGCGCGTGACGACCCGGAAGCGCAGGATCGCTTTCTGCAGATCATGCATGAGCAAGCAGGGCGTATGCGCCGTTTGATCGACGATCTGCTATCCTTAAGCCGCATTGAGTTGAATGAGCATGTGGCGCCGTCCGATACGATCGACTTGCTAAGTGTTGTAAGCGACGTGGTAGATGCAGCGGCACCGTTAGCGGATACGACGGGGGCAACCATCAACGTCGATACGTTTGAGGGTGGTGCAAGGGCGATTGGTGATCGCGACGAACTGATCCAAGTGGTTCAAAACCTGATCGACAATGCACTCAAATATGGCGCCACGGGCGGTACTGTGGACGTGGAAATCGGGCGAGGTACGCCGGAAGGGGTTCATCATTCCACGGATGGCCCAACCAGTTTCGTTCAGGTGCGCGACCATGGCGTTGGTATTGCGCGCGAGCATATCCCGCGCCTGACAGAACGTTTCTATCGAATTGATGTGAAACACAGCCGCGAGACGGGCGGGACCGGTTTGGGTCTTGCCATCGTGAAGCACATCGTAAGCCGCCATCGTGGCCGCTTGCATATCAAGAGTGAAGAAAACCAGGGCAGTTGCTTTACGGTCGTGCTGCCGGCGCCCGCCGATCAAGGCATTGAAGAAGAAGATGGGAAAGTCATTCCTTTCGAGCGTGTCGCGAATTAATTCCGGTAAAGGAGGGAAAGCTATGAGGCAACGCCTAATTGGATCGGTGATCGCCGCTGCGTTGACGATGCCGTTACCCGCAGCTGTGATGGCCGAGGAGGGTGGCGTCCATTTCTCCAGGCCGGGTGTTGCCGAATTAGGGTTTCCATTTTCTGAGGCGGTCCGCCATGGCGATACGCTGTATCTGTCCGGTGTTATCGGCACCAAGAAAGGCAAAGCGGAAGTGGTCGACGGTGGTATTGCGGCGGAAACGAAGGCCGCCATGGATCATATGGGCGAGATCTTGTCCGCCCACGATCTCGGCTTCAAAAACCTTGTGAAATGTACCGCATTCCTGGCGGACATGGCCGAGTGGCCTCAATTCAATGAGGTTTACAAGCAATACTTTGACGGCGGGCCCTATCCGGCCCGCAGCGCATTTGGTGTGAGCAGCTTGGCGCTCAATGCGCGGCTTGAAATCGAGTGTCTCGCCGCGCTTCCGTGAACAATTGAGCTTTAAGACGTCCCTGCCTGAAGTTCTTCAAGAATGGTGTCGATAATCGCATAGCCGCTTTCCCAGCCGCCGCCAAAGTTTTCGACCGCACCGGCAAAGCAGGCGATTTCTGTCTCTGTTGCCTCATGGGGGACCCAAACCAGCCTGACATTGGTTTGCTCACCCGCATCAGAAAAAGTGACTGTGGTAGAAATGGTGCGCGGCCAATCGGGCATCATGGGATTGGCAATGACGTTCCAATCCTGGTCTGCCGAAGAGTGCAGCCAGACCAGTTTTTCCAGAGCGACGACTTCTTGGAAAACGATTTTGCTGAGGTCGGACATCTGCTTCATTTTCATTTCATTGAGCCAGAGGCCGCCAGGTTTCAGTTCGAATTTGTGAATGACCGTTTCGATGTTCGGCCCGTACCAACGTGACAAGAGTTGAGGGTCGGTCCAGGCACGCCAAACCAATTCGCGTGGTGCATTGAATGCGCGGTCTAGAACAAATTCCGGCAATTCACTCATGGTCTGTTTCCTTCGCATTGATTTGTTTCATCTCTTGAAGAACTTGATCAAGCTGATCGAAGCTGCCTTCCCAAAACGCCTTGAATTGGCTCAGCCAGTCGACTGCAGGGGCCAGGTTCTCTGCTTTGAGCGTTGCCGGCCGGCGCTGCTCATCGATGCCCCGCTCAATAAGGCCAGCCCGCTCCAGCACCTTGAGATGGCGCGATATGGCTGGCTGGCTTATTCGAAAAGGGGCAGCTAACTCGTTCACCGAGGCTCGGCCTTCCGCCAGCTGGGACAAGATTGCCCGGCGTGTTGGGTCTGCCAAGGCCGAGAAAACCGCATCAAGCTGAGGAGTTGGTTTTATATAACCTACTTGTTCCATAACATAATGGTTATATAAAATGCGCGCTTTGTCAATATGCAGCGGCTTGCGACAGAAAAGGCCCTTCATAAAAGTGTCGCATAAATGTCATGGATTGGGGATGACGCCTATATAGGTTGCCAGTCACCGAACGGTCTTGCCGAGTCGCACCGACTTGCCTGTGCCGCTGCATCACGTGGAGATCTCGCTTTGGCGAGCAGAGTAGGAATTTATAACGTCAATGTCTGAAGAAGCTTCGATCGTACAGGCGCCTGAAATCACCAGAACTTCTCAGGCAGAGATGGACGCGCTTACCAAAGGTGATCCGCAGATTGTCGCCGAAAATCTCGACATGTTTTATGGGGACAAACAAGCACTCTTCGGCGTTGATATTGAGATTTATCCCAAACAGGTCACATCGTTTATCGGGCCGTCCGGGTGCGGAAAATCGACATTCTTGCGTTGTATCAACAGAATGAACGATGTGATCCCGGGAGCGGCTGTTCGTGGTCTGATGACAATTGACGGCGAAGATATTTACGATCCTGCGATCGACCCAGTGGAACTTCGAGCGAAAGTCGGGATGGTGTTTCAGAAGCCAAACCCGTTCCCCAAGTCGATCCACGAGAACATCGCTTACGGTCCGCGTATCCACGGTATTGCTTCCAGCAAAGAAGAACTCGATGAAATCGTGGAAAAGAGTTTGCGGCGCGCCAGTCTTTGGGACGAAGTGAAGGATCGCCTTCAAGAAAGCGGCACGGGCCTGTCCGGTGGCCAGCAACAGCGTCTGTGTATTGCGCGCGCTATAGCGGTTAATCCCGAAATTGTTTTGATGGATGAGCCGTGTTCGGCCCTTGACCCGATTGCGACGGCGAAAATCGAAGAGCTTATCGACGAACTTCGTGAGAATTACACCATCATTATCGTAACGCATTCTATGCAGCAGGCGGCACGCGTTTCTCAGCGTACAGCGTTTTTTCACTTGGGAATCCTTGTGGAAGTGGGGCCGACAGAGAAGCTGTTTACCAATCCTGACGATCAGCGTACGCAGGACTATATCACTGGGCGTTTTGGGTGATAAAATCCGCGGGACTCAAACCATAAGAAAACGGGCCCGATGAACGAGCACACAGTTAAAGCCTACGGCAACGAACTGGAAGACCTGTCTACAAAGCTCATGCAAATGGGCGGACTGGCGGAGGAACAGTTGGCTGCGGCCATCGAGGCATTGAGCAAACGGGACAATGCTTTGGCCGAGCAAACTGTGGCGGCGGATGCCCAGATAGACGATTTCGAGCATGAGGTCGAAGACCAGGCGGTAAAGCTTCTGGCTTTGCGGCAGCCCATGGGGTCTGATCTCCGGGAAGTTCTGGCGGCAATCAAAATCTGCAGTGATATTGAGCGGGTAGGGGATCTGGCCAAGAACCTCGCCAAGCGGGCCTTGGTGTTGAACCAAGAGACGCCGGTGCCGTTAACCCAAGGCCTGTCGCGCATGGGGCTCATCGGTCTGCGCTTGCTGAAAGATGTGCTCGATGCCTACATCAAAAAAGATGCGGCGCTGGCCTTGGCCGTCTGGCGCAGTGATGAAGATCTAGACGAACTGTACAACAGCCTTTTCCGCGAATTGCTGACCTACATGATGGAAGACCCGCGGACCATTAGCAGCTGTACCCATCTTTTGTTCATTGCCAAGAATCTTGAACGGATCGGTGACCATGCAACTAACATCGCCGAAACGGTACATTTCATGGTGGAAGGCGCCTATATCAGCGACGAGCGGCCCAAAGGCGACGTTACCAGTACAACCAATGTGGATTATAAGAAGACAACCAACTGAAGAGGCTAGACGGTGAGTTCTGTATCGAAAGCGCCAAGCGTGCTCGTCGTGGAAGACGAGAAGGAAATCGTGACTTTGCTCCGCTACAATTTGGAGAAGGAAGGCTACGAAGTTACAGAGGCGAATGACGGCGAAGAAGCCATGATGCTGGCTTCCGAAAAGCAGCCGGACCTTGTTCTGCTCGATTGGATGTTGCCGCAATTGTCGGGAATTGAAGTTTGCCGCCAATTGCGCAGCCGGCCTGAAACGCGAAACGTTCCCATCATCATGCTTACGGCTCGCGGTGAGGAAGCAGACCGCATTCGGGGATTGGATACGGGTGCAGATGACTATGTATCAAAACCGTTTAGCGTGACGGAACTTTTGGCCCGTGTCCGGGCGGTCATGCGCCGCATTCGGCCGGCTCTGGTGGAAGATCTGGTGACGTTTGGGGATATTGCGGTGGATCGTACGGCTCACCGTGTGAGACGGGCAGGGCGCGATATTCATCTTGGTCCAACCGAGTATCGCTTGCTCGATCATCTGATGCAGTTTCCGGGCCGCGTTTACAGCCGGGAACAACTTCTGGATGCCGTTTGGGGATCTGACGTCTATGTGGAGGCCCGCACCGTCGATGTGCATATCGGCCGGTTGCGCAAGGCGCTCAACGTATCCGGTGAAAAAGATCCGATCCGGACCGTGCGGTCCGCCGGGTATGCGCTTAACGACTCCATGATGTAATTGCGACCGATATTGCAAAAAAATTGACCCCACCGGATGGCAGCGGTGGGGTCAAGGCAACGATGGTCATGCGTGCATAGGATGATCTGAGGCCAGTTAGGCAGCCCCTAAACGGTTAGCACGATCCCGTTTTGGTGTAGATGGTTGATAAGCCTTGCGGGCGTGGTCGGCACAATAGGGTGTCCCGTCAACTGCCTTATGGCCACAAAACCGAAACCCCGGTTCTCCCGGGTTGCCGATCGGCCATTTGCAGATCCTGTCATTGAGCGACAAAACCGTCGAAAACTCACCAGGCGCGGGTTCGGGCTCGTCGACCACGACCGGTTCCGGTAGAGCAGGCCGGCTGGGGCGGGGCCGGGCATGTGATGTGTTGTAGCGCGGGCGCTCGGAGCGGGTTGTCACAGCGCGTCCAGAAAGCCCAAGCCGATGTACTTTACCAATTACTGCGTTACGCGTTACACCACCCATAGTGCGAGCGATCTGGCTAGCACTGAGGCCCTCGGCCCACAGTTTCTTCAGCTGCTCTACCCGCTCATCTGTCCAAGACATGGCAATTACCTCGCGTTTTGCCTAAACCGCACTTTTCCGCCAGTTTTCGCCGTCCCCGCCGTCGAAAACCCGGGTCCCCGCTGTTAGGAAAAAATTAAACTTCGTTAACCTTAAGAATGTGTTAACGCTCCCCAGAAACTACATATCGTGGCTTGGGTGTCAAGACGCACAATATATACTTTTTTTCTTGCGTTTATTGTGCACCTGCGTCAGAGCAGATTCGCCGCTTGCCACCCTCAAGCCCCTGTCCTATTGAAGGCGGTCCCTTTTGGGCGTGTTTGGGGCGCCCCTCATCGGAAAGCAAGAATATGGCAGTCGAAGAATTCCCGTCGGCGGGTATCCGGCGTTTTGGCAGGTTTAACTGGCTGGGTGTCTGGACTCTTTACCAGAAAGAAGTGCAACGCTTTCTGAAAGTCATCACCCAGACGGTTCTAGCCCCTATCGTTACGACCTTGCTTTTCCTAGTGATTTTCTCCGTAGCGCTTGGCGGCGCGCGCAGAATTTCAGCAGGCGTCCCTTTTGAGGAGTTTTTGGCGCCCGGCCTCATCATGATGGCCGTAGTGCAAAATGCCTTCATGAACACATCTTCATCGCTCCTGGTTTCCAAGGTTCAGGGCAATGTGGTGGATTTCCTTATGCCGCCCTTGTCGCCAGCGGAGCTTACCTTTGCATTCGTCATGGGCGGGGTAACACGCGGGGTCGTGGTCGCCCTTGGGACCGGGCTTGTCATGATGCCCTTTGCCAGCCTGCAAATTATGCACCTCTGGGCCGTTTTGTTCTTCGTTGTGGGCGCTTCAATGCTGTTGGCATTGCTGGGGGTCATTGCCGGCGTGTGGGCAGAAAAATTCGACCACATGGCGTTCGTGACAAATTTTATCATCACGCCGCTCGCCTTTCTGTCCGGCACATTCTACGCCGTCGACCGGCTCCCGGAGCCCTGGTACCAAATTAGTCAGTGGAACCCCTTCTTCTATCTGATCGATGGCTTTCGATATGGATTTATCGGGCAAGCCAGTGGCGATCTGACCACCGGCGTGCTGCTGATCACCGGGCTGATCATCTTGCTTTGGATCGTCAGTCATCAAATCTTCAAAAAGGGCTATAAATTAAAGGCTTAACGCCAGTTTTGAACGGATCTGCGTTGACAAAGAGGGGGCCAAGCCACCATACTCCGACGCTTCTTTGATCAGAACCGGCTCGGTGAGCGAGAGCTCAGATGCTGAAGGCCAGCCGCCGGTGATCGGGAGTAAAACCGTGATTACACCAATTTTGCCCACCTATGCGCGGGCACCTGTCGCCTTCGAAAGGGGTGAAGGGCCATTCGTCTTTTCCACCAAAGACGAAAAGTATTTAGATTTCGGTGCCGGTGTGGCCGTGAACAGTCTTGGTCATGCGCACCCTGATCTGGTGCGCGCTCTTACGGAGCAAGCCGGCAAGCTCTGGCACACATCCAATTTGTACAATATTCCGGGCCAGGAAAAACTGGCGGAACGCCTTACCGCGCTATCCTTTGCGGACACGGTCTTCTTCAACAATTCCGGTGCCGAGGCGATGGAATGCGCGATCAAAATGGCACGAAAATTCCATGCCGCGAATGGTCATCCTGAGAAGTTTAGATTGATCACGTTTGAGGGCGCCTTTCACGGCCGCACCTTGGCGACCATTGCCGCAGGCGGGCAGGAGAAATACCTCGAAGGATTTGGTCCCAAGACGGACGGGTTCGATCAGATTCCTTTAGGCGACCTCAAGGCGGTCGAGCAGGCGGTCGGACCGGAAACCGCCGGCATCCTGGTCGAACCGGTTCAAGGCGAGGGGGGCATCCGCGTTTGCGGAGGCGCTTTCCTGAAGGGCTTGAGAAAAATTTGTGACGAGCACGGATTATTGCTCGTATTAGATGAAATTCAATGCGGCATGGGACGCACCGGCAAACTGTTTGCCCATGAGTGGGCCGACATTCAGCCGGACATTATGGCGATCGCAAAGGCGATCGGCGGCGGCTTCCCGTTGGGCGCATGCCTTGCAACCGAGAAAGCAGCGGCCGGGATGGTGGCGGGAACTCACGGGTCTACATTCGGCGGCAATCCGCTGGCCATGGCGGTCGGAAATGCGGTGCTGGATGTAATGACAGCGGACGGTTTTCTCGATCATGTCTTAGAGATGTCCACATTGCTCCGCCAGCGCATGGCGCGCATTGTCGATGAGAATAAGGACATCTTTGAAGAGCTTCGGGGTGAAGGTCTCATGATGGGCCTGAAGTGTAAAATTCCGAATACGGATGTTGTGAGCGCACTGTTCGACCAGAAGCTCTTGACCGTTGGGGCCGGCGAGAACGTGGTCAGGCTTCTGCCGCCGCTGGTCATTGAACAGGAACACATCGATTTGGCACTGGAGAAAGTGGAGGCGGCCTGTGCAACGCTCCAGGAAAAGCAGCAGAAAGGTGCTGCGTAATGTCGGGTGACGTGCGCCATTTTCTCGACATAGGAGTCTTGGATTCAAAAACACTGCGCGGGATCATCGATCACTCGCGCCGTGTGAAGGATGCCCGCAAGGACAAAGGGCAAGCAGAACCGGATGACGACCAGCCCCTTACCGGCAAATTGCTCGCAATGATTTTTGAGAAGCCCTCCACTAGGACGCGGGTTTCGTTCGATGTGGCCATGCGCCAGCTTGGCGGCCAGACCGTGTTGCTGAACGGCAGCGAAATGCAGCTTGGGCGCGGCGAAACGATTGCGGATACGGCCCGCGTTCTGTCACGTTATGTGGACGCAATCATGTTGCGCACCACGTCCCATGAAAACCTCCTTGAACTGGCGGAACACGCCACGGTGCCGGTAATCAACGGCCTTACAGACCGGACGCATCCGTGCCAATTAATGGCCGATGTACTTACATTTGAAGAACATCGCGGCTCCATCAAGGACCGCGTGGTGGCATGGTCGGGAGATGGAAACAATGTGGCGGCGTCTTGGGCCGAGGCCGCAGCTCGGTTTGATTTCGAGCTGCGTGTCGCCTGTCCCGAAAGTTTGCGTCCTGACAAACGCGTTCTTGATTGGGTTGCCAAAGAAAAAGCGCGTGTGACGATCACGGATGATCCGGAACTTGCCGTTAAGGATGCTGACTGCGTTGTCACCGACACCTGGGTGTCGATGGGAGATACGGAAAAGGAAACCCGGCACAATCTGCTGGCGCCGTATCGTGTGGATGACCGGCTGATGTCTCTTGCAAAGAAGAACGCGGTGTTCACTCATTGTCTTCCTGCGCACCGCGGCGAAGAGGTCTCCGCGTCCGTGATCGACGGGCCTCAGTCGGTGGTCTGGGACGCCGCGGAAAACCGGTTGCACGCACAGAAAGGCGTGCTGTCTTGGTGCCTTTCGTAAATGGCTGAAAAATCCGCTCTTGACCTTCTTCGGGATGGCCCGAAAGACGATGTGGTCGTGCCCTTCAAGATCGAAAACGCCGATATTCGTGGGCGCTTCGTCCGTTTGGGACCATCAGTGGATGAGATTTTGCGCATCCATGATTATCCAGAGCCGGTTTCGCGCCTGCTGGGCGAGGCGCTGACATTGGTGGCAATGTTGGGGTCCTCCTTGAAGTTTGATGGTACCTTCTCTTTGCAAACACGCAGCGACGGACCGGTCCGGATGCTGGTGGCCGACTTCTTCACACCAGGCATTTTACGCGGCTACGCCTCCTTTGATGAAGAGGCGCTTCAGAAAGTGGCCGGAACCAATGAGAACCTATTGGGGAGCGGCCATCTTGCCCTTACGGTGGACCAAGGCGCGGAAACAGAACGTTACCAGGGCGTCGTGGAGCTGTCAGGTCAGAGCATGGCTGACTGTGCTCACCAGTATTTCCGTCAGTCCGAACAAATCGAAACGAGCTTGAAGCTCAGCGTTGCCAATCTGTTTCAGCCGTCAGAGGAAGGAGAGCCTTTCGGTTCCGCATGGCGGGCCGGTGGGATCATGATTCAGAACTTGCCGGAAGTAGGCGGCGATACGCCGGAAATCGAAAACCGGAAACAGCAAGAAGAGATAGAAGACAGCTGGCGAAGAGCGGGTTTCCTTCTCGATACCGTAAGTGACGACGAGCTCACAGATCCAACCTTGAAGTCGGAAGAGTTGCTGTATGCGCTGTTCCATGAAGACGGAGTCCGCATGTTTTCAGCCGTACCATTGCAGGCGGGTTGCCGGTGCGAACGGTCGCGTGTGGAAAGCGTGCTCAAACGGTATGGCCGGGCAGACCTTGAAGAGATGGCCGCCGAGGATGGCGTCATTCGCGTGACATGCGAGTTCTGTAAAACGGAATACGATTTCGATCCCGCAGAAGTCGGACAAGACTAGACGAAGTTGATTTTCCAACCTTGCCCGGTCGCGCTTGGCGCGATAGTTCTGTTTGCAGAAACCGAATCAGTTTGGGACTTGCGATGTTGATGCGCCTTCAGTTGGTCTTTGCATTTCTTGTGTTGACGGCGGCGTGTACGCCCCGTGTCGAGCCACCCCCAGTTCCGGATTTTGCGTTTAATGACAGACCGCCGATTGGTGTGGCGGTCGAGTCCGTGGACATCGTCAATGCGTACAAACCGCCGTTGCGCGCGCCGAACGTTGAACATGAGTTTCGCGCGGTTCCGGCGCAAGTCGCCAGGTCTTGGGCCCGTGCGCGCCTTGAGAAAGGTGGTTCAGCAGGCTCCTTCAAGTTTCTCATAGAGAATGCGAGTGTCGTCGAAAAGGAACTTCCCACCAAAACGGGTCTGCAAGACTTTATTTTTAAGGAACAATCGCGCGAATTGATCGCGACGCTGGACGTGAAGCTTGAGTACGATGTGCCGTGGCAGCAGAGCGTCCGTACCGGGACGATTAACGTGAAAGCAGAATCGACAACGACGCTGCTTGAAGGAATGACACTGGCGGAAGTCGACACCGCTTACTTCAAAATGTTGGAATCGCTCGGTGAGCGGCTGGATGAGCAGCTGCAGGCGCGTTTGCGTGAGGTTTTCCGGCCCTAATTGACGCTACGCTTTTACATGGTCGCATAACCGGTCCATGAAGCGGTGGCCGAGTTCTAGCTGCGACATCTCGATGAACTCGTTGGGTTGGTGAGCTTGATCTATGCTGCCCGGGCCGCACACCACCGTATGCAGTCCGGCGCCGTCGAAAAGCCCGGCTTCAGTGGTGTAGGAGACGGCATGTGTTTCATTCTGTTCGGCTAAAGCCAGCACGAGAGATTCGGCGGGCGACCCGTCAGAAACGTTGAGCACCGGGCAGACTGACTTAGGTTCCGTGACAATGGAGGCTCCTGGCGCTTTTTCGCGCAGCTTAGGCAACACCACGTTGTCGGCGAAATCCATGAATGCGTCGATGATTTCCGTCTCATTGGTCCCTGGCAGGCAGCGATATTCCCAGCCGAATTTGCATTCTTTGGCGATGATATTGATGGCGCTGCCACCCTTAATCATGCCGAGATTGACGGTCGTATAGGGTGGCTCGAATGCGGGGTCTTGTCTCTGCGGTTTTTGCATCTCGACCGCCAGGTCTTCCAGGCGGCCCATAAGCTGGGCAGCGGCTGCAATGGCATTCGCCCCCAGATTTTGCTTGCTGGAATGGGCCTCCTTGCCGGTGACGGTTGTGACGAATGTGCGGATCCCTTTGTGGCGGTTGACCACTTTCATATCGCTGGGCTCGCCGACAATGACAATTTCGGGCTTTGGCAGGTCCTGAACGATACGATCGATCATGGAACCGACCCCGACGCAACCGATTTCCTCGTCGTAGGAAAAAGCGAGATGAATTGGCCGGCGCAGCGTACCCTCCGCAAAACGGGGGACATAGGAAAGCGCAAGCGCGATGAAGCTCTTCATGTCCGATGTGCCGCGTCCGAAGAGTTTTCCATCCTTTGGCGTCAGCTTGAAAGGATCTGTGGTCCAATCCTGTCCATCAATCGGCACAACGTCTGTATGCCCTGAAAGCACGATGCCGCCGGGCACGTCCGGGCCGATTGTTGCATAGAGATTGGCCTTCTTACCGTCTTCATTGGGAATGAGAATGGGCCTAATGTTCCATTGGCTCAAGTATTCACAGACAAAATCAATCAGTTCAAGATTGCTGTTCCGGGACGTCGTATCGAACGCAATAAGCCGTTCCAGCAACTCCAGAGTCTTTTCCATTTGTTCGGGCATTTGTAAGCTGCTTTCTACATGCGCCAGAAACCGGGCGTAAAGATAATCAGTACAGTGAATAGTTCAAGCCTGCCAAGTAACATGCCGGCCGACATCATCCATTTCGCTTCATCGGACAGGTCATGAAACGTGCCGGCAGGGCCGACTATATTGCCAAGACCAGGACCCACATTTGCAATGGATGTCGCGGCTGCCGACAACGCCGTCACAAAGTCAAGGTCGGTGAAACTTAGCGCCACCGCAAGGACGAATATACTCGCGAAGAATAGGAAAAAGAAGCTCATGACGGACGTGATGACCGCTTGGTCGATGGTTCGGCCGGCATAACGGGGGGTGAAAACGCCATGCGGATACAGTGTGCGTCCCACATGGGCAGTCATAGCCGCCCAAACCACATGGAAGCGGAAAATCTTAATCCCGCAAGATGTGGATCCGGCGCAGCCGCCAATGAACATAATCCAAAACAAGGCGACGACGGCAAACGGTCCCCAGGCGTTGTAATCTTGCGACGAATACCCCGTGCCCGTCATCACGGAAACCAGATTGAAAGTGGAATAGCGCAGCGCATCCCAGCCTTCGTTGACGTTCGCATAAAGCTGGTAGCTGGTCATCATGGCGACCAGCAACAGCACGGCGATCAAGAAGACCCTTACTTGGACATCTTGAAACAGCGCGCCTGATTTTCCTTGGACGGTTTGCAGGTAAAGGGCGAAGGGCAGTGAACCGACCAACATGAAAACAATAACAATGTAATCGATCTGTGCACTGTCAAAACCGCCGATGGAGCTGTCTCGCGTAGAAAACCCGCCCGTGGCAATAGTGGTCATGGCATGGGCAACGCTATCGAACCAGCCCATGCCCGCAAGACGAAGGCTGACGGCGCAGATGAATGTCAGAACCACGTAGATGAGCGTGATCGAGACAGCAAACCGCGCGGCGCTGGGCAAGACCTTTTCCGGTGTATCAAAAGCTTCCACCTTGAAGAGCTGCATGCCACCAATCTGCAACATGGGCAGCATGGCCACGGCCATCACTACAATCCCCACACCGCCCAACCATTGCAGCAGTGCCCGCCACAGCAAAATGCCGGGTGGTGCGAAATCGAGACCAACAATTACTGTCGACCCTGTGGTGGTAAGTCCAGACATGCTTTCGAAGAATGCATCCGTGTAGGACATATTCAGCTGGGAGAATGCCAGCGGCATCGCCGCGAACGCCGCCAAAGCGACCCAGGAAAAGATCGTCATTAAGAACGCTTGCTGAAGACTGAGTTTGGTGGCATGGCCCCAATTGACAAGCGTCAGGCTGCCGCCGATGAAAAGTGTCAGCAATCCGCTGCCAAGGAAGGTCTGCCAGTCGTCATTGTCGGCCAAGACATCCACCAGCGCCGGGATGAACATGGCAGCGCCGAGCGTGGTCAGTAAAAGACCAGCGACAAGGAGAATGGGGCGGAGATCAAGCAAGCCGGCACCAAAGCAGGTGAAAGACTGTTTTGTCAGTGCAGGTCCATTATGGGGCCGACACTTGCAAATACGATCCTATGGCTACTGAGGCTGGGCGATTCCGTCAAGGCCCCTCAGGTGGCCCAAATGTCAGCTTTCCATGGTGCTGGCGGGGTTGCCGATAATGGTCAGGAACTCGCGCCGCGTCATTGGATCGCGGCGGAATGACCCCAGCATAGTGCTAGTGACCATCGTGACGCCAGGCTTGTGGACGCCGCGCGTGGTCATGCATTGGTGCGATGCTTCGATAACAACGGCCACACCTTGGGGATCAAGCACATCTTGGATTGAGTTGGCGATTTGGGCCGTCATTTTTTCTTGGACTTGAAGGCGCCGGGCGAAAACTTCGACGACGCGGGCCAATTTGGAAATGCCGACAACCTTGTTGGTCGGCAGATAGGCCACGTGTGCCTTGCCGATGATGGGGGCCAAATGGTGTTCGCAGTGGGATTCGAAACGAATGTCCCGCAGGACAATCATTTCATCATAACCTTCGACTTCTTCAAACGTCCGCGCCAGATATTCGACCGGGTCCTGTTCATAACCGCTGAACCAATCGCGATAGGCTTTGGCAACGCGTTTCGGCGTATCGAGCAATCCTTCACGCGAGGGATCGTCGCCGGCCCATTTGAGAAGCGTTCTGATAGCGTCCTCTGCTTCCTCGCGGGTAGGGCGGTCTTCAAAATCCTGATGCGAGGCAGTATCAACAGCGCTCATCGGTGGCTTCTCCTTTTTGTTCTTTTGCCCGCAGCCAATCGGGCACGGACATAATAGCTACGATGGGGGCATCGCCTTGGATCATATCCTCACAGAGCCTCCAAATGGAGCCTTCGCGCCACCACGTCAATGCTCTCAAGCATTTTCGAGGCTTTATCCGGCCATTTCTGGCCGGGCAGGTAGTCAAATCTGTGAGATTTTATTGGATAAGCTGATTTTCGTGGGGGCTGTCGAGGGAGAATGCAGGAATGGTCACCCGGAACATTTCGCCGCCATTTGTCTCCATTTCATAGGTGCCTGCCATGATCCCCGAACCGGCGGACAGATGAACGCCGCTGGTATATTGAAACGCTTCGCCCGGCTGCAGAACGGGCTGTTTGCCCACCACGCCTTCACCGTGAACTTCCTGAACCCGGCCCAAGGAATCCGTAATGTGCCAATAACGGTTGCGAAGTTGCACCGTCTCGCTGCCGTGGTTTTGGATTTCGATGTGGTACACCCAAACGAACAGGTTCTCATTAGGAATGGACTGATCGTCCATATAGTTGGGTTCCACAGAGACCGAAATGTTCCGCGTGCTATCGTCGTACATTGTTTGTCACCCCAATCAATACGCAACTGTGCAGCCGTTTTTTTCGCTGCATTTTATTGTTTCGTCGGGGGTTTTTCGAATATTCCGGCAATTCCAATGGATGTCTACACAAAATCCTATGAAAGCCCCCGGATCCATTGGGTTTCTACAAATATGGTTACGAAAGCCGCGAACAAAATACTCTAAACCTGCGCCAGCGCCGTTCCAAGATCATCGCAGATATCCTGAACATCCTCTAGACCCACAGACAAGCGCACCATGCTATCCGTGATGCCCAACTCTGCTCGTGCTTCCGGTTTGAGACGCGAATGTGTGGTTGTGGCCGGATGTGTAATCAGGCTTTTCGCATCGCCTAGATTGTTGGAAATATCGACAAGCGAGAGGGCATTTTCGAAGCGAAACGCAGCGTCTTTTTCGCCGTTAACCTCAAAAGTGACCACATTTCCGCCCATCTCCATTTGTGCTTTCGCCAGCGCAAATTGGGGATGATCTTCCCGGTGCGGATAGACCACTTTCTTGACTTGAGGTTGTTCGGCCAGAAAGTCGGCTACGTCCACGGCGGCACGGCAATGCTCGCGGACTCGTAGATCAAGTGTCTCAAGCGCCTTAACCAAAACCCAGGCGTTAAAGGGGCTCAAGGCCGGTCCCGTATTGCGCAAGAACGTGTGCAGATGATCATTCAGAAAATCTTCGTCGCACAGAATGACACCGCCCAAGCAGCGTCCTTGTCCGTCAATATGCTTCGTTGCGGAATAGACCGTGATGTCGGCGCCGAATTCCCGCGGGCGCTGCAGGATGGGCGTGGCAAATACATTGTCCACGATCAGGCGCGCACCGGCCTGATGGGCGATGTCGGCAACCGCTTTGAGGTCAATGATCTCCAAAGTGGGGTTCGCCGGTGTTTCCAGGAACAATGCCTTCGTGTTCGGACGCACGGCATTGGCCCATTGATCCAAATCCGGTCCGTCCACCAGTGTCGTCTCGACGCCGAACCGGGGAAGCACATTGTCGATAATGAACCGGCAACTGCCGAACAAGGCTTTGGCAGACACTACGTGGTCGCCCGCGTTGAGGTGGCACAGCATGGTCGCCGTAACGGCAGCCATGCCGGTGGCCGTGGCGCGCGCCGCGGGGGCGCCTTCCAATGCCGCCATACGTTCTTCGAACATGGCAACGGTGGGGTTGCCAAAGCGGCTATAGATGAAACCAGCTTCTTCGTCTTTGAACCGGCGTTCGGCCTGTTCCGCACTGTCATAGGCATAGCCGGACGTGACGAACATGGCTTCTGACGTTTCCTGAAACTGGGACCGGTTCGTGCCGCTGCGGACGGCTCTGGTTCTGGAACGCCATTGCTGACCGTTTTGTTTGCTGGTCATCGCACTTCCTCGCGCTTGTTGGCGGAACCCAAAAAAAATCCCCGGCCTCTGAAAGGTCGGGGTTCCGCCGCGACCTTTTAGCGAGTTTGTTTTACGTGGCCGCAAGCCGGTCGGCACAAATCACCACGTGACGAAGGGTTTTAGGCACTTCTGAGCTTCGCGTCAACCGGGGGTAAATCTGTGGATAACTCTGGGACCAATGTGGAGTGTTGTGAACAATGTGGAAGAATTGTGAGCTTGCCGCGACGACATATTGTCTGGGTGTTGTGGATAAATCTGTGGATGCGGAGACCCGAGATTTGACATAGCTTCTCGAGTCATCTCAATTCGTAAAAGGTTGAGTTCCTGGGGAAATGTCCGGGAAGGTGTGTTTGTAAGGGTTTGGCAATGACAGCTCATTCTTCGGCATCCGCAGCGTCGGCATCATCGCCTATTGCATCGGTTACGACCGGCATATTGCCCTCTCATGCGATCCGCACTTTGATGCGGGAAGGCAGGGTTGGCAGCGATGCGCCCATTTCTGATGAGCAAGTGCAGCCCGCCAGTTTGGATTTGCGCCTTGGAGCGGTGGCGTATCGTGTTCGGGCCAGCTTCCTGCCAGGGAAAGACACAAGCGTTCAGGGCAAATTGTCGGCGCTCAGCCTGCATGAGATCGATTTGACGAAAGGTGCCGTTCTGGAAACCGGATGCGTCTATCTGGTCCCGTTGCAGGAAACACTGTCCCTTCCGGAACGGGTTTCGGCGGCAGCCAACCCGAAAAGTTCCACCGGCCGGATTGACGTTTTTACGCGCCTGATCACGGACGGTGCGACGGAATTCGATCAGGTAACACCGGGATATGAAGGCCCTCTGTATGCGGAGATTTCGCCCCGTACATTTAGCGTGCTTGTGCGCACGGGGGTGAGCCTCAATCAAATCCGGTTCCGCCGCGGGACACCGTCACACACAGATGCCGCCCTGCAAAGGCTCCACGAAAAAGAACAGTTGGTAGACATGCCGGCGGTTATCGATAATGGGCTTGCGCTTTCAGTGGATTTGAAAGGTGAGGCGTCTAACGGCCTGATCGGTTATCGCGCCAAACGGCATGCGGGTTTGATTGATGTGGAGAAAATCGCGGCATACGAGTTGGGGGATTATTGGGAACCGCTCAACGCGACGGGCGATGGAACGCTTATTCTGGACCCGGACGAATTTTATATCCTGGCGTCGCGCGAGGCGGTTCACGTGCCGCCGACCCATGCCGCCGAAATGGTGCCGTACAATCCGTTGGTGGGGGAGTTCCGCGTGCACTATGCCGGGTTCTTCGATCCAGGGTTTGGCCACGGTGCCCGCTCTCGCGCTGTGTTGGAGGTGCGCAGCCACGATGTGCCGTTCATTCTCGAACATGGCCAGATCATCGGACATTTGGTCTACGAGCAACTGATGGGAGAGCCCGTACAGATCTACGGTGACCGCATCGGTTCCCACTACCAGGCCCAAGGCCTCAAACTGTCAAAGCATTTTCGGCAATAGATGATTTGCGCCGCCTGGCTATTGGTCTGATTTGCCGGCCAATGTCAGCACGAAACCGGCAAACGCCGTCGCTGTCATGACACCGATAATGTTTGTGAGCGCTTGTTCGTCCATGGGGCCGGTATGGCCACCTGCTTGTTCCCTCAGGCGTGCCACGTGGCTGAAAAAGGACATGTAGAACATTGCTGAGGTAAAGCCCCAGCCGCCCGTAAGCCAATGGCGTTCATGTTTAAGGATGAAGCGGATTGCGCCAAAAATGAGTAGTGCGGCCGCGATGTAGTCCACAAGCCAGAACGGCCACCATTGCCAATCTCCCCAATTTCGGGCCAGCTCGCCGATGGCGAGTGTCAGACCAAAGAGAATTGCGAGGTAGGCCGAGAGCCGGATCATCGCTTAATCCGTTGACACGCTGCAGCTTGCACCGCCCAGCACGCAGAACTTGGCGCAGTGCGGATGGTTCAGATGAACCGTCTTTGCGGCTTGCGCCAGCGTCTCGCCCAGCTCGAACTGGGGATCATAGGGCAACAGCGTACATGGCAAGATGGCTGGCCGGCGTTCCCCTTTTCGCTTGACGATCATACGGCTATTGGAACACATCACGCTGTCAGGCGAGACGTTCAAAATATCCCAACACTCGGTGGTGATTTCGGGCACGTCGAGGGCTTCGTTCATTTCCGGGAACAGAACCAATTCAGCCGGGTTATACGGATCAATGTTCAGCGCAAGCTCGCGAAAGAGTTTTGCATAACCGTCCCGTTCGGTCTCTTCAGCTTCGCCTGAGATGGTTCGTCCAGCGACATTCAGGGTAAAGCCGTTTTCTGACAGCCAGCGCAACCCTTCGAGCGACTTATCCCACGTGTTGGGCCCCCGCTCTTCTTCGTGAAACTGCTTCGTGTAGTGATCGAGGCTGACCCGAAGGGTCAGTTGATCGCCATACTCGCTCACAAGGGTAAGTAGTTGCTCTTTGATCGTTGGGCGCAGCATTGGTTGCATAGCATTGGTGAGGACCAGGACCTTGTATCCCCGATGCAATGCGTCCGCGATCATGCCCGGAAAATCCGGATTCATGAAGGGTTCGCCACCCGTAAATCCGATTTCGCGAATCTCCCAGCCGAGCCATTCGATCTCTTGCAGATACTCGTGAACGTCGCAGGCGGAAAGATAAGCCAGCCGATCATTCGTGGGGCTGGATTCCATGTAGCAATTGGCGCAGGTGATATTGCACAAGGAACCCGTATTAAACCAAAGGGTTTCAAGCTTTTTCAGTGAAACGGACGCGCGCTTTTTACCGTCAGCCGTCTGTCGCGGGTCATGAAATTTCTTGGGGTGAAGCCTGACTTTTTCCCAGGCTTCAACATTTTTATCCATTTTCAGGGCCCTTCACACCGCCTTAGAATCAGAGATTAGGGGGCCTGAAAGCCTTGTCAATTGAGGCGCATATGGACTGCGTGTGCATGCAGTGTCTGATAAACGGATCGCTTGTGTTGGAAAATCGATCCTTATTCCCCTAATCTGAGCACACAAAAAGCCTGATTTTTGGAGGAAGTCGATGCACGATATCGTGATACGGAACGGTTTGGTTTATGACGGGACGGGGGCTCCGGGGCAGCAGGCCGACATAGCCATCGACAAAGGCACAATAACGGCGATGGGCGAGGTCTCTGAAGGCGGGCGCCGAGAGATAGACGCGGCCGGTCAAATTGTAACACCAGGCTTTGTGGATGTGCATACTCACTATGACGGCCAGGTGACTTGGGACCCGTATCTCCAGCCTTCTACGTTTCATGGTGTCACGACGGTTGTGATGGGCAATTGCGGTGTCGGCTTCGCACCGTGCTCGCCGGAACGGCATCAATGGCTGATCGGCCTGATGGAAGGTGTGGAAGACATTCCAGGGACGGCCTTGGCCGAAGGGATCAAATGGAACTGGGAAAGCTTCCCTGAATTTATGGATGCCGTGGAAGCATCTCCACTGGCCATTGATGTGGGGTTGCAGGTGCCTCATGGGGCCTTGCGCGGCTATGTAATGGGGGACAGGGCGGCAGACCTTGAACCGGCAACGCCGGATGAAGCGAAACAAATGGGTAAGCTTGTCCAGGACGCTCTAGAGGCGGGGGCACTAGGTTTCTCCACCTCGCGGACAGAAAAACATCGGGACAAGGACGGCAAACACACGCCAACCTTCAAAGCAGAGCAAGAAGAGCTGCACACAATTGCCAAAGCCATGGGCGAAAGCGGTAAAGGCGTGATCCAGCTGATTGCCGATTTCTGGGATTTCGAGCCTGAATTCGACATGATCCGTGGGATGGTCGAAGTATCAGGCCGCCCTCTTTCGATGACGATCGAACAGGATGACCGCCACCCGCAGATCTGGCAGCAAGTCCTGGGGGGTATCTCTAAGGCGGCTGAAAGTGGCCTGCCCATTAAGGGCCAAGTGCCACCGCGGCCTACCTGCGTTCTGCAAGGGTTTACGACCACACTTTGCCCCTTCACCTTCCACCAAACCTATCGTGAGATCTTCCATCTGCCTTTGGAAGAGAAGGTGAAGGCATTCAAGGACCCTGAATTCAGGTCGCGCCTGTTGGCCGAAGAAGTGACGCTGGACCCGGACAGCATCGTCTCGTTCCTTTTAACCGCCTATCACAAGATGTTCGAAATGGGGAACCCGCCCAACTATGAGCCGGACCCGAAAGACAGTGTTGCGGCCATCGCCGAACGGGAAGGTCGTGACCCCCGAGACGTGATCATCGACATCATGTTGAAGGATGACGGCAAGGCCTTCATTTTCTTTCCGCTGATGAATTATCAGCATGGGAATTTGGAAGATGTGCGGACGATGATGACACATCCGCATACGACGCTGGGCTTGGGTGATGGCGGTGCTCACTGTGGGGTATTGTGTGATGCCAGTTTCCCGTCCACGCTTCTTATCCATTGGGGCCGAGATCGTTCCCGCGGCGAGAAACTGCCGCTGGAGTGGATTATCCGTAAGCAGACAAAAGATAGTGCCGAGCTGCTGGGGCTAAATGACCGGGGCGTTATCGCACCGGGCATGCGTGCGGATGTGAATGTGATCGATTTCGATCGTATGAAACTCCATGCACCGGAGATCGTTTATGATTTACCGGCTGGCGGGAAGCGCTTGATCCAAAAAGCGGACGGGTATACGGCGACCATCGTCAACGGTGTCATTGCGTTCGAGAATGGCGAGCCGACGGACGCCCCGCTTCAAGGCAAGCTCATTCGCGGCGCTCAACCGCGGCCTTCCACATCGGACGCACAGATGGCGGCCGAGTAGTTAGTATCGACCGTCCCGGCCGTCCCACGTCAATGGAGGGGCTTGGCCTGTTCTTCTTTGACGAAGAGCATAAGGGCAAGGCCCGCACTTAAGAGCAGCAGGATGCTTGCGTAACCCGCACGCTGGCTCTCGAATAGGTCCGTAAAGAAGCCCACCGTCATAGGGGCCAGAAAGGCTGTTGCGGTTCCTGAAAGCGCGTAGAGCCCAAAAAACTCTGTGGTCATCGACGGCGGCGCGAGCCGTGCCATCATGGTCCGGCTATTGGCATAGGCCGCTGTGATGGCGACGGCCAGGCTTGTCATCATGCTAAGGAAAATGATCTCCGGCCAAGTGTTGAAATAAGGGAATGACCACACGGGCGGTGCGGTCGCCGGATCATAGGGAATAAAGAACAGAATCTGCGTGGGCGTCGTAGATACTGTGGCGATGACGCCCAGCGTGGTTGTGCCGATGGAAATCATGATGGCGCGTTTAGAGCCCACCGTATTGTCCAGCCATCCGCCCACAATGCCGCCGATCACCGCGAAGATGCTAAGGACGATGCCGTAAATCAGCATACGGACCTCATCCCAACCGAAAATGCCGACGGCGTAGACGCCGCCGAAGATGAGGATGGCGGTCTTGCCGTCATTGTAGAACATGCGGGCGAGCAAGTAGGTGGCAATATTCCGGAAGTGGCGCAGTTTGCGTAGCGTGGCTATGAGTGTTTCCAAACCTTGCAGCACCAGCTCTTTCATAGGTTGGGGACTGCGTTTGGCATCAGGCGTGTAGAGAAACAACGGAATGGTGAAAATCACCAACCAGACAGCCGCTATGGGCCCGGAAATTCGGGCGTGTTGATAGCTTTCCTGGTCAAGCCCGAAGAGTGGGGCCGCGGGTAAAAACGACCAATCGATTTGTCCTGGCAGGGCAAAGAAAACCAGCATGAATATCAAGATCAGCAAAGATCCCGCATTTCCGGAAGCAAGGCCCAATCCCGATAATCCCCCAAGCTTCGCAGGCGTTGTGATGTGCGGCAGCATGGCATTGTGAAAAACCGCGGAATATTCGAATGCGACCGCGATGATAACGATCAGAGTTGCGATCATCCAAATGGGAAGGCCGCCATCCGCGCCTGGTAAGGCCCACCACAACATGAATATGCAAGGCGCCATGATGCCGACGAAGACGGCGATCCAGGGCTTTCGGCTGCCGCCCTTATCGGCAATGGCACCGATCAGCGGCGCGAACACCGCGATAAAGAACCCTGCAATACCGTTCGTGTACCCCCAAATGGATTGACCTTTTACAGGGTCACCGACGACGGTGTTCGTGAAGTAGGGCGAAAAGATATAGATGGTAATGAGTATGACATAAGGGTCGCGCGCCCATTGGTGCAGCGCCCAGGACAGCTCCCCCCGCGAGAATCTGGTGCTCTCGGCAGCTGTCTGCATTGATTGGCTTGCGCTTACCGCGGTTGCCTTGGCGGGCGGGGCAGGGGGCGTGGCGCCTTTGTCCCCTGGGATTTGCGGTGAGGGCTTAGGGGGATCGGAATCCGTCAAAATTGTTCTCCGCGCAATACTCTAAAGGCCATCGAGAAAACGGCGGCTGGCGGCGTAGATGGCGGCGGCACGCGGTTCAATCTCCGGAAAACTTTCCCGAAGGGCCAGAGACCGGATTTCCGGACTGACAGGCAGGCCCTTGGGCAGCGCGGTCATAATATCGGTCAACGGCAGTTTTCCTTCCCCGGGCAGCAGACGTCCGTCTACGGCTTCGGACAAAATGGTTTCGTAGGTCTCTTCTGCCAAGGCGGCGGGGGCATCTGCGATCTGGCAATAGGGGAAGAGCGCGGGGTCGGCTTGAGCCACTGCCGCGGCGCTGCCGCCCGACCGAATAAGATGAAGTGTGTCGACCAGAATGCCGGAAGAAGGGTGTGCCACATCCGTCACCACATCCAAAGCGTCGTCGAGCGACTTAATCTCCGTGATCGGAAGAAATTCGAGAACCGCCGTCAAGCCGGCCTGTTGCGCGTGATTGCAGAGGAGTTCGAATTTCTTTTTGGTTGCGCCACGGTCCGGGTCGCTACTGACGATCAAGACAAATTGCGCGCCGACCTCGGCGCCGATATCGATGCACGCCTGGTGTTTGGGATCGGGATCTCCCGGCTGGATCCAGACGACTTCCACGTCCAGAACCGAGACGGTGCCATCGGCAAGCCTTTGCTTTACGTCGCGCGTCGTCTGAGGTGTCCACAGATCCATGTCGACCCACAGGCCCGTCATGTCATAGCCTGTTCTCTGCGCGGCTGTTACCATGTCCGGCGGATCGAATTCCTGCACATTGCCGGCAGCTAAAGAGAGTTTGTAGGTCAAGCGCGCCTCCGATGATGTTTTCGCTGATTGTGCCGCTTTGTTTGCCGGTGAGCTAGGAAATAATTCAGCAAAAGTCTCACGTGGTCCGAGGGCTCTGCAAAGTGTTCCGTGTGCATTGAAGTGGCAGACCAGTCGCGCTTAAATGTGCTGAAAAGAACCATCGTACCATTCTTGGGAGGCCTCACATGGCAGCGAAAAAGCCGTTCCGTTTTTCTGTTCAGTGTTTCAACACAACATCCGCTAGCGAATGGCGCGATACGGTTCAGAAGGCGGAAAGTTTAGGCTATTCGGCATTTCATCTGGCTGATCACTATCTTGGTCCTGGGCCGGCGCTTGAAAAAGCGGCCCATCCTGTTCAAGACATCGCCGCCGTCCCGGCCATGGCCATGGCGGCGGAAGCAACAAGCACGATCAAGATTGGTTGCCGCGTTTTTTGCACCGGTTACCGGCCAGCACCGGTCTTGGTGAAAGAAGCCATGACCATCGATTTCTTGTCTGAGGGCCGCTTAGAATTGGGCTTGGGTGCGGGCTGGATCACTTCTGAATATGATGCGATGGGCATTGAGTTTGATAGTCCTGGCAAACGGATCAAGCGGCTTGAAGAGACGATCGCGCTGGCGAAACAAGCCATGGGCGATGGCCCCCTCAATGTTCAGGGTGATTATGTACAGGTGAAGGATTATGAGGCGGTCCCGAAGCCTGCGAACAAAAGCGGCGTGCCGATTATGATCGGCGGCGGCGGCCCGAAAGTGTTGAGGCTGGCCGGCCGGGAAGCGGATATTGTCAGCATCAACTTCAACAACCGGGCCGGCGCCATTGGGCAGGATGGTGTGGGGAACTCCACGCATGGAGAGACCCTGCAAAAGATCAAGTGGATCGAAGAAGGCGCGGGCGATCGGTTCGGGGACATTGAACTGGAAATCGGCGCGTATTTCACGGTGGTCACCGATCAGCCGCAAGCTGTCGCCGAACAGTTTGGTGGAATGTTTGGTTTGTCTGCGGATGAAATGCTGCGTCATCCGCATGCTCTCTTTGGAACAGTGGACGGGATCTGCGAAGAACTGGAACGCCGGCGCGACGAATTTGGGATCAGTTATGTCTGTGTCCCGAACGATGTGGCGGAAGCCTTCGCGCCGGTGGTTGAGCGGCTTCAGGGTAACTAAGGCCTTGTCAGGGCACATAGAGCCAAATTTGAAGTTGAAGGCGGTACAGATCGCCTATCACGTGCCCGACGTCACGTCGGCAGCCCTTCGAATGTCCGCTGAGATGGGGGCCGGACCATTCTTCCTGGCCGAACACATTCCTTTAGAACGGTGTGTTTATCGCGGCCGGGAGATTAGCTTCGATCACACATCGGCATACGGCCAGATGGGAAATGTGATGGTAGAGCTCTTCCAGCAGCATGGCGATGGTCCCTCGGCCGTGCGGGATATGTTTGGACCTGAAGACGAAGGGTTACATCACGTCGCCTGTTTTGTGGATGACCTCACGGCGGCCACGAAACATTACGAAGGGGCCGGGTTTCCATTGGCACAAGCAGCATCCACGGCGGTGGGTGTAGATTTCAATTTTATCGACGCAAGAAGCCGTCTCGGCCATATGATCGAGCTTTACGAGCCCTCACCGATCCTTACCGGCCTGTACGATATGGTGCGGGAGGTGGCAGCCGCATGGGACGGCAGCGATCCGCTACGCCCCTTGGGCGGATAATTGCAAAAAGCCGTTTGAGACGCGTCGATCAATCACGTGCCGAAAAGGGCGGTGTTTCCAAGCGACGCGTTTGCCCAATGATTAGACAAAGTTTGGAATGCGTGCCCCAGACGTTGCATGTCCGTGTCCGATACCGGCGTGGCCATTGGGACCACCAAATGATCGTCGAAAAGGGTGTTTGCTTCCGAGGCGGCGCGCGGTGGCCGTTCCTTCACCGCAAACCCTTCAAAGAACAGGATGAGTTTGGGCAGATCGTCATCGGTAGACACATGAAACTGTGCCATCGGAAACCGAAAGTCGATGGAAATTTGTTCCGTACTCGTGCGAATGGACATCAGCGCATCGTCATATTGAACCCGATTGACCAGAGACCATTTGGCGAGATGAACGCGCAGCCACGCTTCCGTCTCTTCCCGTGTCGGCGTATGAAACTGAGCCGTCAAAACATCAGCAGTCGGAGGAAATAGGTTCACTCGGTGTTCTGGTTTCATCGTTGCCTCCCTGTGAGCGGGATACGTCATATTGCCGCCAATGCTGCCGCTTGTTTGCGGCATTTTCTTGTCATGGACTTGTTGATGATGGGGCGGTCGGACGCGTTTCTATTTAGCTTTTGTTAACTTGATCAGTACGCCAAACTGTTGCTGACCTTCGAAAAATGGACCGGCAGAATAGTGCGTGTAGATCGCGAAATCCACAACAATCGGTCGACCGGTATGCAGTTCTAATCTTGCAGCGCAACATGGATTTCCGCGCGTTGCCATGGGTGGAAGGACCCAATAGGGTTAAGCAATCGAAAACATCAGAATTTTCTAAGGATTTCTCCATGAGACGCAGTGTTCCCCGAATTCCGCCGGTCACCAATGATCAGATGTCCGAGGAGCAGCAGAAGCTGGTCGCTCCTTTGAAGGGCCAAATGCAGCTCGACAATGTCTTCCGCACCATGCTGCAACATCCCAAGCTTTACAAGCGCTGGGTGGTGTTTGCCAACCACGTGCTCTTCAAATCCACTTTGCCGGGGCGGGAGCGGGAAATCGCGATCCTTCGTGTCGGTTGGCTGTGCCAAGCTGAATATGAGTGGGCGCAGCATGTGGAAATCGGAAAACGCGAAGGCGTGACCGACGAGGATATCGAGAAAATCATTAAGGGCCCGGATGCTGATTGGGCGCCCAAGGACAAAGCCCTGATGCAGGCCGTGGACGAGCTGCACCAAAACAAAGATATTTCCGATGGGACCTGGGAACAGCTTTCGGACCACTATTCTGACAAGCAGATTATGGACCTGGTCTTTGCGGTTGGTCAGTACACGCTGGTTTCGATGGCGCTGAACACATTTGGTGTTCAGCTGGACGAGCGCCTTTCCGGCTTTCCCAAATAAAAAGGGCGCCTTCCGGCGCCCTTCAATATCTATTGAGCTTAATCCTGCTCAGTTTTCGTCGTTCAGATATTTCCTCAGCGTGATGTGGTGCTGGCGGATGCGCATTTCCTGATAGTTGCCGAAATGAACAACGCCAGTGCCTGACGCATGCATACCTTCCTGAACATAGGGAAGGTTGCCCATGTCTTGCTCGAAGATATCGGCAAGCCCGCCAAGTTCCGGGGCGTCGGTCCAGTTTTGGTCTTCGGTCAGCCAATGGCAGGGGGCAGGCTCCGGCCGAGGCTTGTCTTTTGGACACCGTTTCAGCCACATGACTTCCATGATCGCGGAGTCCACATCCATGCCATTGGGACGCCAGCGATAGACTAGGTTCGGCAAGAAACCGGCCCACACCGAAAGGTTTGGAAAGACGTTGTACAGAAGGGCGTCCAGCATTTCGGCATCGGATTTGTCTGAATAGTCAAAGCCGTCTTCGGCGTGATAGGCTTGGCGGCTCACCTCTGCCATGAATGCACGCGCTTTCTGCCCATCCGGCACTTGAAGGCCGCTGTCATCTTCCACACGACCGGATGTGGCGGTCATCGAGTTTAGAATTTGTTGCTCGGTGTAGTTCTTGTCATAGACATGCGGGCTTGGTTCGCCGGTCGCGCTGATCTGACGTGTAATGTGATCACTAAACACGTCATATTGAGAATTGGCACAGGCCAGATACGGCATGATTTGCGGGTGCGTATCGATCGTGTGCCATGATTCCATGAAGGCTTCCGCGACCGCCTTCCAATTCGCTTTCACGACTTTTGCAACGTGTACGAATTTATAGCAGTCTTCGACTTTCCAGCGGTCGAAGTGTTCCGGCAGAATATCCAGCACCTCGTAAAGAGGCCGCGCATTCTTGTCCATATTGATGAAGACAAACCCGCCCCATGTGTCGACAAGTGCTTCAGGCAATTGAAGCTTTTCTGGTGTCAGGTGCGGAAAGTCCCACGCGGTCGGATTTTCCTTGAATGACCCGTCCAGATTCCAGGTGAAACCATGGAACGGGCAGCGGAATTGGTTCGCGCATCCCTGATCATGTTTCAGTTTGGTCCCGCGATGGAGGCACGAATTGTAGTAAGCTTTGATCTCGTCCTCTTTGGTCCGTACAATGAGGAAAGACTTGCCGACAATGTCATAAGTGATGTAGTCGCCGACTTCCGGAATTTCTTCCTCGCGGCAAGCCATCTGCCAAATTTTTGGCCATAGCTTTTCGACTTCTTTCTGGAAGAACTCCTTGGACGTATAATGTTCGACAGGGATGCCTTCATCGCCCAGGAATGGAGCAGATTCGGCGCGCAACGATGCTGGCGCTTCGCGGGTGTCGTTGTCCAAAATGTCCTGGTAAGTGGGCGCTTCGCAGCGTGCTTCGCCCGGCTTAAGCTTGACGTGTTCTCCCATAGATCTTGCCTCTTCTTGTCTCTGTCTAGACCCAGCTTTTGGCTGAAATTATACGAGAAAAGGAGCCGCATACACTCAAATCGCCGTTTCCAGGCATGTCTCATCCCGATTTAGGCAGGATTTTTGGCACAGCTGTTAAACTTTTTCAAAAGCTGGCGGCGGTGTTGGAAAAATGGGTGAGGTCGACCAATGGTCTGACGGGCTTGACCCAGCGGCTCATAGGGTAGATCACATTAGCACCTCGTGTCGAGAATGAGGCAATCAACTTACGGAAACAACTCTCATTGTCCCGTGCGGAGCCATAACATGACCGACGAAGCTCAGATCAGAGACGTGATCCAAACCTATTTCGACGGCATGTTTGAATCGAGCGCCGAGAAAACGCATCAGGCGTTTCATCCGAACGCTAAGATCACCGGATACATGCAAGGCCGGTTTGGTGAAATGTCCGTGGCGCAATTCGCGGATTTTGTAAAAGGGCAGCAGCCGTCGGCAAAAGAAAAAGGAGAGCCGCCGGTGTTGGATATCGTCTCGCTTGATATTGCCGGTGAAACAGCGGTGGCGCGGGTTCGAGATGACTATTTGGGAATGACTTTTCTCGACACGTTGTCCTTCATCAAAACCGACGGCAACTGGTGCATCTACAACAAACTCTTTCATGTGGAGAGCTGAGCAGGCCGGTTGGGTACGGCGGGCACTGTGGTCTGCTCTTGGCGGTCCAAGATGTTCTCGTTAATGTAAGAACATATGTATGCGGGTGTAGCTCAACGGTAGAGCTCCTGCTTCCCAAGCAGGCGACGAGGGTTCGACTCCCTTCACCCGCTCCAGTTCTTTCACCAGATTTTTGTTTCTAAGAAGAAGACTAGGAAACGGATTCTCTTTCCGCGCTGCTGGGGCCTGTCTTTTCCGATGTGTCTTCGCCCGCATATACGTGGCGCAGGGCGCGCATTCTGTCACCCACGAAACGCATGAACACTTTGACCCGGTTCGAGGCGTAAGTGTCTTCGTGAGTCAGGATCCAAAGATCCCATCCATCATCATCGAAGACGGGAGATAAGCGCACGAGCCGAGGGTCGGGTTCGCCCATTGCACAAGGCATCTTCGCCACGCCCAACCCGCTTGCGGTCATTTCGCGAATGGTCAGTATGTCATCGCAACGCGCGGCAACGATTGGCTGGGCCAAGTATGGTGACAGCGAACTGACAATCGAGTCGTCGGTCAATCCTGTTATAACAGGCGTCGGCTCTGACATAGGCCGGTCGGACGTTGCGGCATCTGCTCTGGTGTATCGGCAGTCCGCGCCGTAAAGCGCCCAGCGAAAATCGGCAAGCTTGCGACCGACCCAGCTCAACGGCGGTTGCTGCGTCACCCGAAGGACAACATCGCCTTCGCCACGATTGAGGTTGATGAGGTCATTGGTACCCTGAACATTGAGGACAATGTCCGGATATTCCTTCGCGAAATCCAACAAGATGGGGCTGAGATGACCTGCTGCCATGGGTTGCGGTGCACTGATGCGAATTTCGCCACGCAGCGATTGGTCTTTCCCAGAAATGCGCCGCTCAATCGTCACCACACGGTCTTCGACTTCCTGAGCAATCGCCAATACTTCAGCGCCCACTTCCGTTGGGTGATAACCGTCGGACTCTCTTTGTAACGCTTTTTCGCCAAGTTCGGCCTCTAATGCCGATATGTGCCGGGCAACCGTTGTTCGATTGACCCCAAGTTCTTTTGCTGCCGCTTCCATAGAACCGCGGCGGATCACGGCTAGGAAATAGGGCAAGTGCATCCAGGTCTTCATAACACCCCCAAGATGTTCGACTTCATATGCCCGATAAACCGCAAACCCTTTGGAGAAATGGGGAACAGCTGTGCAATTTTCCAGAGGCACTGCGCGATTTTTTCGCTCTTTTCTTTAATAGGACGGCCCGTAGCGAAGGTTTGATTCCATAACTACTTACGTTGATTGGGTTTTCCTTATTTCGGCGCTTTGACGTCTTTAGATTTATTTGCAGCCTGTGCATTTTTGTTCCTCGCAGGTGCGAAATGGAGGTGTTTTCAATTGGACATTGCATCCCAAATGGTGGGGTGCTTGCTGCAAAACCGCACCTTGAGGAGAACTTTCATGAAAACGATTGATGTATTGGCTGCGGCCGCGGTCGCTCTGCCGTTGGCTTTCGCTGTTGCCGCGCCTGCGTCAGCCGCTGGGTACACAAAAGCTCTGAATGCTTGCTACGCGCAAATCGAAGCCAAAGCAGGCGACGTTCGGACGCACAAGATGGTCAAAGTGAAAAGCCGCGCTGGTGGTAAAGTACAGCTTTGGATCGACAGCAAATTGCGCGACAAGTCGACTGTCCGCTCTTTCTGCATGGCGACCACATCCGGCCAGCTCGTCAGTCTTGAATCTGCACCTGGAAAATGGGCCGGCAAATACAAAGCTGCGCCTTACAGCAATGTGGCAGCACGATCTGACTGACCATCGGATCTAAACTTGCTGCCGCTTCGTGAGTGGATGCCTGTCAGACCGGATCCTCCCGACCCGCGAAGGCCCCTCTCACACGTTAGCCGCCACCGTCTCATTGGCTGTGGCGGCTTTTTTGTCTTTTGCTTATGCTGCTTTTGCAGCTGCCATCTGGAATAGGTGGCGATTGCCCCGGTTCCAGGTGACCGTCAGCTTGCACTTGGTGATCTTCCAGCCTGAGGGCGTCCGGCTCAGCACGTGATTGTAATAGCCGCCAAGCGCGATGCTGTTGTCCCCTTGATTGTTCGCCAGGAAATGTTCGGCCTGCATGTAAACCGTGGTCGATGCACGGTCGCCATCGATGTCGATCACGTGATTGGTCAGCACATGCTGGGTGGCGTCGAAACCCGCAAGCACGGACCGTACCTGAGCGACCCAATCATCCGCTTTCATCATCGTGGGCGGTTGCCCTTCGAAAGACGAAAAATCGAATTCAACTTCATCGGCAAAAATCGACCGATAGGTTGCCCAGTCATGCAGATCGATGCCTGTGGCGTATTTATGGATCGTATCCATAATGTCTGCGCGGTCGAGCAAGCGCTGTACATTCTCATTCGTCACGATGAATCTCCATTTAAGAGTAAAAGCGGTTCAAAATTGAGTAGGAATAGTCGGTCTCATCACGCGTGCCGACGGTCGGCGGCGCGTCCGGATTGTTCGGCGCGATCAGAGCCATGGCATCGAGTTCCGGTGACCGTTCCACAACGCGCGACCAGTCAAACACTGCTTGCCGGTGGCGAATGGCCCAGACGCCGTCGCGTTTCTCGAACGTATCCACGTACCGGCCCGATCCGATCAGGAAGAAGACTTTTTCGCCTTCGGGAATTTCCAGGAAGACACGGTAGTAGCACTCCGATCCGGCTTCCTCTCCCTTGATGCCTATCTGGATGTTGAAGATTTCATGACGTGTGCTGATCATTTGCTCATGCACCGGCCAGAGCCATTCCACAAAGCCTTCCGCGGAACCGCTGTACAGCGGCGCATGGTCGTCTGTTCCACCCTCGTGCCAGCAGGACAGGGTTAGGGCGCGGTCCATGCGGTCCATGCCACGGCAATACCGCACAAGCACGTTTTGGATGTCGTGAGTGGCAATTACATCATCAATGGTTGTTGTAGTGGACATGTTGGGGCCTTTCCTGGGGTGTTGCGAGGCCCTTTCTTGGCCATACGCGGGCTGATATCATCGGAAATCGAGTCATATTGAGGGGAGAATGGGATGAATTACCTTCGAACAAAACTGATTGCGCTGGCCGCGGGCTTTGTGTTTTCGGTGGGCAGCGCATTTGCTGCGGCCGAGACCATTGAGATTCCTGAAGACCAGCAGGACGATGTGACGGCTGAATTGGTGGCCGGTGTGAAGGCCTATCTGGACGGCAACATCGCGGAAGCCAAGTCTACGTTGGAATTTGCGGTTCAGCTGATCAGTCAGCTCAAAGCAAAAGGTTTGAGCGCGTTCTTGCCAGCGGCCATCAGCGATGAATGGACGCGGACCGATGGCGATACGCAAGCGGTCGGCGCTGCAATGTTTGGCGGTGGCATCAGTGCGTCGGCCAAATACGCCAAAGGGTCGGAAGAATGCACGGTGACCATCACCGGCGACTCCCCGATGATCCAGTCCTTCAGCATGATGCTGTCCAATCCGGCGATTGCTGCCGCTTCCGGCAACTCCATGAAGCGGGTCAATGGCGAACGCGTCATGATCAGCAGCAACGGCGAAATTCAAACCACGGTGAATAACTTCTTTATTCAGTATGCGGGTAATTGCAGCGAAGAAGATAAGTTGAAGCATGTGGAGAACACGGATTTTGCGGGGCTGAAGGCCTATCAATAATCTTTGGCCGGTGAGGGGTGTTTCGCTTCTCACCGGCAATTTCGTGTTTTAAGCGCTCAACGCGTCAAGCGCTTGCCGCATTTCATCTAGCGCCTCTCTGACAGCATCCGTTTCTTGAACGCGGCTCCAATAGGCCGAAACATTCTGAAACCTGTCGAATGGCGCGTTGGCGCCAACGACAGGCAAGAAGCGGTCCACGTAAAACAGGATAGGCCCGGCGGTACAATCCGCCAGCGTGAGGCGGCCAGCAGTCGCAAATGGGCTGGGTCCGACAAACGCATCCAAAAATTCCAATCCTTTTTGAACAGCGGTGACCGTTTGATCCACCACTTCCGCATTGCGCGTTGCCGGATCCAACTGTGCAAATAGAGGAAGCATTGCGTTCATAACGTAAAGGTCGCATATGCGGCTGATGAGATTGATATTTGCTTGTTCTTTGGCGTCTGTTGCATTTAGCGGCGTGTCCGGAAAACACGTCTCCAAATAATGGGCAATGACGTCCGATTCCGGAATAATTGTGCCGTCGGCGTCAAGGGCGGGAATTTTGTCAATTGGGTTTAGAGCGCGATACGTCTCCGAATGCAGGCCGCCCGGCGGATCAACAAGCGGAATGTCCAATCCCTTTGCTTTGATTTGTATGGCAACCCGCATTGTAAATGGCGAGATTGCGCCGCCATAAAGTTTCAACGCCATGATGAGATCGACCCTTGTAGTAGCTGAGGTACTAATCCTATGTGCACGGCAAGCAGTCTTCAACAAAGCACTTTCGAAAAACGTTCAACGCGTTAATCTGTGAAGGCGGTAGATGGAATGCTTCGCATGGACATGGGTTGAAAATATAAGGCGGGACTATGACGCAAATTGAAGAGATTGACTTTTTTGACGGTGAATTTTTGCGCGATCCATACAATGCGTATCACCTTTTGCGCACGCAAGCGCCTGTCTTCCGCGATCCCAAAAACGACATCGTTTATGTATCCACATACGATTTGGTCAAAGAAGTCTGTAAACGGACGGATGATTTTTCAAGCAAGTTCGCACATCTCTTTCGGGCCAGCGGGGCGGAGAAGATGGACCCTGAAGTGGCGGAAATTCTGAAGGAAGGTGTCGCACCGGCAGACACGCTCCAAACCGCCAACCCTCCCGACCACGCGCCTTACCGGCGGGTCGCCCAGCAAGCGTTTAACTACAAGCGCATCCTGCAGATGGAGGATTACATCAAAAAGGTTGTAAACGATCTGATTGATGACTTTATCGAAGAGGGATGGTGTGAATTCAAAACACAGTTCGGTGATGAGCTGCCGATGACCGTGATTGCTGACGCATTGGGTGTGCCCCGCGACAATATTCCGACCTTCCGGAAGTGGAGCCATGCGTTTGTCGATCAGTTGGGTGGCTTGGAAGACAAGGCCGGGCGCATCGAGGCGGCGCGCCTGACGATGGACTTTCAGAAATACTTTATTGCACGCCTGGAAGAGCGGCGGGGCAATCCCAGCAACGACATCGTGTCCGAAATTGCCAATGCGGAAATTACGAAAGATGGTGAGACGCGGCTACTTACCATCAGCGAGGCGATCAGCATGGTGAATGCCTTCTTGGTCGCCGGAAACGAAACGACGGCACATTCGTTCACTGCGGGCATTTTTTATCTTGTAAGCCACCCGGAACAATTGGCGCGGCTGCAGGCCGACCAAGAACTCATCCCGAACTTCATTGAAGAAACCCTTCGTATGCTGACGCCGACCAACAATATGTGGCGGATTGCGGCCCGTGATACGACCCTCGGTGGGGTAGATATCAAAGAAGGGGATAAGGTTCTTATCCGGTTCGGATCTGCCAATCGCGACGAAGCCCTTTTCGGTGACGGGGAGACATTCGATGTTACCCGCGACAACGCAAAGAAGCATATGGCGTTCGGCTCCGGCATCCACACATGTCTCGGCGAACAATTGGCGCGTAAGGAGCTGAACACGGCGTTCCCCATCATTTTAGACCGGTTGAAAAATATGCGTTTTGCCGACGGTAAGAACACCTTCCGTTTTGCGCCCAACTTCCTGCTGCGCGGCGTGGAGCAGCTTCATGTGGAGTTCGATCCGGGGCCACGGGTGAACAGCTAAGGAAACCGTCTCCTGCGAATCCAATCAGACCCCCTCACCATCAATTGATGGAAGGGCATGGATTGACAGCGCCACTGGCGGTAAGCTCCGCCGGTGCCCGCATGGCGCAATTTGATTCCGGGAGGTTGGGAGACCCACATGAGATATCTGCTTTTTTCTGCGGTCCTTGTTTTTCTAGCTGCGTGTGAAGAAGCACCGACAGTAGATCCAAATGCCGCTTGGAACCTGGTGAGTGAAGATTCCCGGATTTCATTTGTGTCGGTTAAGGCGGGGGACATTGGCGAAACCCATTATTTCAAACAGCTCAGCGGGTCGGTTTCGCCAGAAGGGGCTGTCACAGTCGATATTCCGCTGGACAGCGTCGAAACCAATATCGATATCCGCAACGAACGCATGCGGGATCTGTTTTTCGAGGTGGTGAAATTCCCAACCGCTCAGATGAGCGCTACTGTCGATTTGAACAGCCTGCAAGCGTTGGAAGTGGGGCAACGCCAGGAGATCGAGATTCCATTTAAGCTTGATCTGCACGGGCTTAGCAGCGAATACGATGCCAAGATATTCATCACACGGATCGGTGTGAACCGTGTTTCCGTTGCCACGGCGGAGCCGATCCTTCTGAGTGTGGATGAATTTGATTTAGGGCCCGGATTGGACGAATTGAAGGTGATCGCGGGCCTTCCGTCAATTACACCGACAGTGCCGGTGACCGCTTCATTGGTGTTTACTCAATAAGCAGTTTACGCCTAAGAGGCGCCTAAGCCTGGGCCTCGAACTCAAACTGTTCTGTGGTAACGGAGGCCTGGGCGGTTGGTGAATAGCGTGGTCCGGAAATCGCTTCAGGCGCAAACGCTTCGTTCAACCGGTCCATAACATCCGTTGACAGAGAGAGGCCGGCGGCATTGAAGTTATCTTCAAGGTGCTGAAGGTTGGTGGTGCCGGGGATCGGGACAAATGTATCGCCGCGTTCCAATGTCCATGCAAGCGCGAGCTGGGCCACGGTACAGTCGAGGTTTCCAGCAACCTCTTTTGCAAGATCCAGCAATTTGAGGTTCTCGCTGTAATGCGGTTCGCTGAAACGCGGGAAGGATCTGCGCAAGTCTTTCTCGTGATACTCGCCTGGTTTTAGCGGCGCATTCGACAGATAACCGCGCCCCACCGGAGAGAACGGCACAAAGGTAACCCCCAACTCCTCGCAAGCATTGATGACTGCAATCTCGGGATTGCGGGTCATCAGCGAATATTCCGACTGCATCGCAGCAATGGGGTGAACGGCATGTGCCTTGCGCAACGTGTCTGCCGACATCTCCGACAGTCCAATCATGCGGATCTTGCCTTGTTCGACCAGTTCGGCCAATGCGCCAACGGAGTCTTCGATGGGCACTTTCGGGTCGGGCCGGTGCATGTAGTAAAGATCGATTACATCTGTTTGCAGGCGTTTCAGGCTCGCCTCGCAGGCCGCTTTGATGGTTTCGGGCCGCGCATCTTTGAAACGTTTGCCGTCGGCAAACCCCATGACGCATTTGCTGGCGAGCACAAAATCGTTTCGCCGATGACGCAGCGCTTCGCCGATCAAGCTTTCGTTCTTGCCCAAGCCATAGATCGTCGCTGTGTCGAGAAAGTCATACCCAATGTCGATGGCGCGCTGAAGGAAGGTCACGGCTTCATCATGGTTCTGGGCCGGGCCATAGGCGTGGCTGAGATTCATGCATCCAAGCCCCACCGGATGAACATTGAATGATCCGATGGCGCGTTTTTTGATCGACATGTGTGAGGTCCTCTGGTTTTTGACGCGCCTTACTTTTCTGAATGGTTGGCAGCGCGTCAAGTCCCGGCATCGGGATGGCCAACGAAAGCTTCCACCAATTGCATCACAGCAGTTTTTGCATCTTGATGGTCTCAGAGACGACAAGCTTAAGATTGCTGCGGCAGTCGGCGCATTCTGATATTGAATCAGGGCGCCTTCATTCGTTCGATCGCACGTTATCCCCATGTAGAGATCGATTAATATCGTCTGCTATTTCATTCGGGTGGACGCTAATCAACTGGGTCACTATGCGGCCATCTTGGCGCGTCTCTTCCAAAAGCTTGATGTGACGGATGTCACGCGTCCTAATTTCGATTGTTTTGTCGTTCTCACCTAGTATGACTAGTACGAAAGCTATCTCGCCACCGTCGGGGACATCAAACCCGTCTGCCATGTCATCAGAACTTAGAGGCGACTCTCCGTCGTCCGAAATGACACTAATCTCGCGAACTAATAGCTGACCTCTGGTGACACCGAGAGGTAGACCTCTGTTTGGTAATTCGGCTTCCCTTGGCCAGTGTGTTACGTCTTTGGTTTCGAGACTGTGTTGTCCGATTAAATGCCGTCTTACTTGCAGAAGGATATCAAATTGGTTTGTTGCGGAAGGTGAAAGTTGCAAGATCCGTGCGAGATCTCTTGCAGTTTGTTCTGGCAGCCAAAGTGTGGCTTGAAAAGACAGTGTGTTCAGTCTTTTTCGCTGTTCCGAAGTCATGGCTTGATCCTCTAGGGGAGAAGCCATCCATTCCGCTAGTAGTTCTGCCACCAATTGTGAACGCTCTTTAGCCTCAAGTTTTCTCTCATACTCGGAGATTCGTACTTGATAGAGATGATCAATATGCGCCTTTATCCATTCGCTGATTATGGTTCTAAAGAACCAGGCAAATGCCGCTAACACTAGGCTGAAAGCCAGTAGTGTTGAAATGATCGTAGAAAAAGCTTCGTTCATCTCCGAAGTCTCCAATGATGGTCAGGCGGATCTAAAATTCCTTACCTTACAAGCATGCTAGGGTAGAGTGCCGCCACAATAACGATCATGAGTAATTGGAAAAATACTTCGGAAATAGCATTTGCGGGACGCCACTTGGCATCAAGCAAATATTTGATTTCTTTGCGTTTTTGGGAAGAATTAATGCCCCCGACATGGGCATAGGACTGGGTATGGAGCATAGGCCGATACGGGCGCCGGGGGCAAAAAGGTGCCGTCAAACCGGCCCCGCAGACCTGAAACCGCCGGAATGACAAAGGTTTTTTAGGAAGAATCTCCTGAACCTAAGATGAACGAAATCATTCAGGAAAGGGCGAAGGTCTTATAGTTGCAACTATACTGACGTTTTAACGAATAGTACTGACGGCAATCGGACTTATTGTTTTGGGCGATCTGCGTTACTGAAGAAATGCTGGAATCTTCGGTTCTTCTTCGGGTTCAGGCTTCGCGTTTTCGTCGAACTCGTCCAAGACCACCTCGTGGCCCCAAAGGTTTTTAATGTGGCCGATCACCTGGTCGCGCGTTTCCGCATGCAGCGGAATGCCGTCTTGGCGGGTATGGCGTAACGTGAGTTTCCGGTCACCGGCGAGATCCGCACCCGTCACCTGGATGTTCGGTTCCAAACGCGACAGCTCATAGGACTCAGCCAGAATGGTCCGCACATTCCGGTAGCCTTGTTCATTGTGGATTGCAGAGACCACGTAATTGGGGTCTTCGGACTTGTCGAGCAATGAGAAGAAGCGGAAATCGCGCATCAGTTTCGGGCTTAGGAATTGCTGGATAAAGCTCTCATCACGATAGTTCGCCCACGCGTCTTTCAATACACCGCGCCAGTCACCGCTGCCGGCGATATCGGGGAACCATTCGCGGTCTTCCTCGGACGGGTCCTCGCAGATGCGCTTGATGTCTTCCATCATGGCAAACCCCAACGCATACGGATTAATGCCGCTATAGCGGGGATCGTCGAATGTGGGCTGAAAGACAACACTGGTATGGCTATGCAGGAATTCCAGCATCGAGCCTTCGCTGATCTTTCCTTGATTGAACAGCTCAGACATAATGTAGTGGTGAACGAATGTGGCGCAGCCTTCATTCATCACCTTGGTTTGCTTCTGAGGATAGAAGTATTGGGACAGGTTGCGCACAATCCTCAGTAGTTCGCGTTCCCATGGCTTTAAGACAGGGCTCTGTTTTTCCAGGAAGTAGATGATGTTTTCTTCCGGCAGCATCATATGTGCATGGGCTGCTTCCGAATCCGGCGCATCTTCTTCATCATCACGCTGATCTTCATCGCGTACCGGCAAAGTGCGCCAAAGGTCGTTGAAGGTGGCTTCATCATAAGCAATGCGCTTGCGTTGCCGTTCGATCAAAGCATCGACACTAAGCCTTGGCGGACGGCGGTACCGGAAAACGCCGTGATCCATGATCGCATGAGCGGAGTCCAGAACACGTTCCACTGCTTCCGTGCCGTATTCCTCTTCGCATTTTGCGATGTACCGTTTCGCGAAGTTCAGATAGTCCAGAATGGCTTCCGCATTTGTCCATTGCTGGAATAGGTAATTGTTCTTGAAAAAATGATTGTGACCGTAGGCGGCGTGCGCGATCACCAAAGCTTGCATGGTCATCGTGTTTTCTTCGAGCAGATAGCTGATGCACGGGCTCGAATTGATCACGATTTCATAAGCAAGGCCCGCATATCCATGTTTGTACATGGTCTCGTGATGGGCGAACAACTTGCCGAACGACCAGTGGTGATACATCAACGGCATGCCGTGTGACGAATACGCATCCAGCATTTGTTCCGTCGAAATGATCTCAATCTGATTGGGGTAGACGTCGAGGCCCAAATCTTTCAGGGCGATCTCTTCGATTGCTTCATTAATGATGCGCAACCGGTCAAAATCCCATTCGGAATCTTCAAACAGAAGGTTAGAGGAGCTATTTGCGTTCGCAGTGGTCATAAGGGCCTAGCTCTGTGAGGCAGTTTCTTTGTTAAAGAGTTCGCGGAAGACCGGGAAAATGTGCGACGGCTGGCTGATGCGTTTGGTGGCAAAATTTTGCCATTCCGCCCGCACGCGGCCATAAGCGCGCCAAAGCTCCGCGCCGGAATCGTCATGGGCGAAGACTTCCATTTCGCGGTCGTCCAAAATTTCGATATAGGCGTAGTACTGACTAATCGGCATAATGTCGTTCTGCAGCATGCGCACGCAGCGCTCCGCATCGCCGGTCTGAGTATACCCATCAGACGCTTGGGCTGCATAAATGTTCCAATCGGCGGACGAATACCGTTCGCCTACGATGCGGATCATTTCCTCTAGCGCCGTGGATACGATGGTGCCGCCGCTCTGTGGAGAATAGAAAAACGTCTCTTCGTCCACTTCCTGGGCATCATGCGTATGCCGAATGAAGACCACGTCCACCTTGTCGTAGCGCCGGATCAGGAACAGGTGAAGCAAAAGGAAAAACCTTTTGGCCAGATCTTTTTCCCGTTCCCCCATGGACCCGGACACGTCCATCAAGCAGAACATGACCGCCTGGGCAGTGGGAATGGGGGATGGCTCAAAGGCGTTAAAGCGCACATCGATCGGATCGATGTAAGGAATCCAGCGGCGCTTGGCTTCAAGCTCTTCGATTTTCTTGTGAAGCTGGGGAACTTCCGCGCGCTCCTCATCGGTCTTTTGAACCTTTGCTTCCAGCTCGAACAGGCGTTCTTTTAGCGCATTGAGTTCCTTCGTACTCGGACGTTTCAGCGCCAGGCGCCGGCCATAGGAATTGCGCATGGTGCGCACAAGGTTGATGTTTGTGGGCGAGCCGTCTGTCGTGATCCCGGCGCGCTTCATGCTGAAATTGGTAATTTCCTTGAGCGTGGTTTTTACCAAATTCGGCAATTCGAGATCCTCGAAGAAGATGTCGAGGAACTCGTCGCGGGTCAGGGTGAACTGAAAATCGTCTTCGCCCTCTCCAGAGTCACTGGCTTTCTTGCCGCTTTGGCCAGCGCCGCTGCGCGGCTTCCGAATTTGGTCGCCCGAGACATATTCCTTGTTGCCTGGAAAAACGCGTTCCCGGTGGCCGCCTTCATTGGATAGGCGGAAGCGGGGTTCTTTGGTCGACCGGGTGGGAATCGAAATCTTCTCGCCACCGCTGGTGTCGGTAACCTTCCGGTCCTTTAGGGATTTTTGGATGGCTTCGCGGATTTCCGTCCGCGCACGTCGGATAAAGCGTTGACGGTTGCCAAGGCTTTTGCCCTTCGGATTAAGGCGTCGGTCAATGAAATGACTCATCTAAATCTGCCGTCTCTCTTGCCGCTCTAACAAAGACTGAGTGTCCCCGTTACCCAGCCCGCTTCCCAACATTTGGCAAGCGAAGCAGCCCGTCCATCTAAGCACAAAAACCGTTCACTGTGCATCAAGACGCAAGACCCAAAGCGGCGTCGATCAGCCTGCTTTGTTGACCCGCATATACCACTCGACGAGGCGACGTACTTGCCGCTCCGTGTAGTTGCGGTCCTTCATGCGCTCCACGAAGTCATTGTGTTTTTGTTGCGTGTCGCTGTCTTTCTTCGATTCGAAACTGATCACCGGCAACAGGTCTTCCACCTGGCTGAACATGCGCTTCTCGATGACGTTGCGCAGTTTCTCGTAAGAGGTCCAGGCCGGGTTCTTGCCAGCGTTGCCGGCGCGGGCCCGCAGCGCGAATTTGACCACTTCGTTCCGGAAATCCTTCGGATTGGCGATGCCGGCCGGTTTCTCGATCTTCGAGAGTTCTTGGTCGATCACCTGACGGTCCATCATCTGGCCCGTATCCGGATCCTTGTAGTCTTGGTCTTCAATCCAGGCATCGGCGTAAGCGATGTATCGGTCAAACAAGTTTTGTCCGTACTCGCCATAACTTTCCAGATAGGCTTTCTGGATTTCCTTGCCGATGAATTCCGCATATTTCGGCGCGAGATCCGCCTTGATGAATTCGAGATATTTCTTCTCAACATCTTCGGGGAATTGTTCCCGGCGGATGGACTGTTCCAGCACATACATGAGGTGCACCGGGTCAGCCGCTACTTCTTGTGTGTCGTAGTTGAATGTTTCCGACAGCACTTTGAATGCAAAACGGGTGGAAATGCCCGTCATGCCTTCATCGACCCCGGCAGCGTCGCGGTATTCTTGCGGCGACTTTGCCTTCGGGTCGGTGTCTTTCAGCTTTTCACCGTCATAGACGCGCATCTTGGAATAGAGGTTTGAATTCTCATGTTCCTTGAGGCGGGTCATCACGCAGAAGCGTGACAGCATGGTCAGTGTTTCCGGCGCGCAAGAAGAGGCACCCAGTTCACTGGCGCTGAGCAGTTTTTGATAGATGCTTGTTTCTTCAGTGACCCGCAAGCAGTAGGGAACTTTTACGACGCAGATCCGGTCAAGGAACGCTTCGTTGTTCTTGTTCCCTTTGAAGACCTGCCATTCGGCTTCGTTCGAGTGGGCCAGGATCGTGCCTTGGAACGGGATTGGGCCCAGCGCTTCCGTGCCGATATAGTTGCCTTCTTGGGTCGCCGTTAGCAGCGGGTGCAGCACTTTGATCGGTGCTTTGAACATTTCCACGAATTCGAGCAGGCCCTGGTTAGCACAACAGAGGCCACCGGAATAACTATACGCATCCGGATCGTTTTGGCTGTAATGTTCCAACTTCCGGATATCGACCTTGCCGGTCAATGCCGAGATGTCCTGGTTGTTTTCGTCGCCCGGTTCGGTCTTCGCGATGGCGATTTGACGCAATTTGGACGGGTACAGACGAACCACTTCGAATTTTGCGATATCGCCGCCGAATTCGTCCAGGCGTTTGATCGCCCACGGGCTCACAATGCCGTTTAAGCGGCGGCGTTCGATGCCGTATTTCTCTTCCAGCAGATCGCCGAATTGAGCTTCCTTGAAAAGGCCAAGCGGGCTTTCGAAAACGGGGCTGATTTGATCACCCGCTTTCAAAACGTAAATCGGGTGATGCTCCATCAATTCCTTGAGCCGTTCGGCCAAGGAAGATTTACCGCCTCCGACGGGGCCCAGCAGATAAAGGATTTGCCGGCGTTCTTCCAAACCTTGAGCCGCATAACGGAAGTATCCAACGATCCTTTCGATCGTGTCTTCCATGCCGAAAAAGCCCTTAAAGGAAGGGTAGGACTTGATTGTGCGGTTGAAAAAGATACGCGAGAGGCGCGGGTCTTGACTGGTGTCGATATGTTCGGGTTCGCCGATCGCGGCAATCATGCGTTCCGGAGAGGACGCGTACATCATCGGGTCGTCTCTGCATCCGAGCAAGAAATCGCGAAGCGACATGGCTTCTAATTTCTCTCGACCGTAGGCCTCCGAAAACAAATCAAATACGTCCAGGTCCGCACTCATATTGTACCTCGCGTTGCAGCCCTACCAGGAAGTAGAGCCTAAAGATGGCCTTAAAATGACAACCCTTCGTTAATCCTAATCGCTTTTTTCCCACTCACTTTTCGAATCAATTCTCATTAGCGTCTTGTAATCGTGAGCATCTGACAAGTAGTTCCCAAGCTTTTCTCTGCACAAAACAACTGGACATCTTTTATGTGTGACTTTTGTTAAGCGAATTGAAGTTCAAAAAATTTTGTTTCTGTGGGGTACAAGTGATGTTCTGCGGAAATTCTGTGCATGGATGCACGGAATTTGACGCGAAAAAATGCACGGCTGAGTCAAAAACTTTTTTCTCGTTTGAAAGTACCGTCGCAAAATTGCGGTTTTGACCGAACTTTTTCCGCATCAAATGCAGATAGCCCCTGTTTCTTGTGACCCCATTTCCTCAGCACTATTCACAATCCGTGCCGCCTTCAGATACAAAACTTAAGAAACAAAAATTGGGAGGCGGAACGTCATGGCGAATTTGGACGGAAAAGTAGCGCTTGTTACAGGGGCGGGGCGTCAACGCGGGCTTGGGCGCGCAATTGCATTGCGCTTGGCGCAGGATGGTGCCGATGTTGTGGTCAGTGCGTTTCCGCGGGACCCAGCGTCGTTTCCCAAGCACGAACAAGAGATGAATTGGCAAGGCTCCAAATCAACCGCGCTGGAAATTGAAGAAATGGGGCGGCGTGCGATTTCCGCTGATTGCGACGTGACGGATAAAGACAGTGTGCAGAAAATGGTCGACGCCGCGATCAATGCTTTCGGTCATGTGGACATCTTGGTCAACAATGCTGGCCTACCTAGTGATGCGGGTGCGGCCAATATTTTGGATATGGATGATGACGTTTGGTATCAGACCGTTGATGTCAATCTGAATGGTGTTTATCTGGTCACGAAAGCCATCGGCCGTGCCATGCGCGACGCAAAACGCGGCGGGTCGATCATCAACATCTCGTCACTCGCCGGGCGCCGTGGTCTGCCGGATTACGGTTCCTATTGTGCCAGCAAGTTTGGTGTTGTGGGACTGACGCAGCAGCTTGCGCTGGAACTTGTTCAGTACGGCATTCGCACAAACTGTATCGCACCGGGCACGCACGATACCGATATGATGGATGGCACGATCGGCAGGTCATCTGACAATTACGGCATTACCGAAGATCAGTTTCGCACCCAACTCAAAGGCAGCGTTCCCATGGGGCGCCAGGGGCGTGCGGAAGAATTGGCGGCGGCGGTTTCGTTCCTGGCAGGGGACGATGCGTCTTATGTAAACGGCCAGACATTGAATGTGGATGGCGGCGCACAAATGAACTAGGGCGTTTGCACGTGATCTTGAAAGGTTCCAGCCCTTTACGTTTACGTCCGCCCCAATAACGCCCAAATCTGTTCGAGCCTGCGCCATAATCAGCGCTCACCCTTTTAATTGCGAAGGGTGATGCGGACCACGCCGAAATCCAGAAATCTCTGCACGCCCTTCAAACATGTATTGGAGGGTTTTGATGCGGAAACTTCTATCCACAATCGGTGTTCTGATTTTATTGGGCGGCGTGTTGGCCGCGACCCAAGCGCAGGCCAATGCCGTCGACTTTTCGGCAACCCTGGACAATAGCCTGGTGCTGCGGGGCGAAGACGCCACCGTATACATTCTGCTGGAAATGCGGGGTACGGAACGCGAGGAGGAAATCGCGGAACGGCCGGGCGTCAACCTGTCCCTGGTCTTGGACAGGTCCGGCTCCATGTCGGATAGAGGTAAGCTTGACTATCTTAAGCGTGCTTCTGGCTTATTGATTGATGAACTGAGCACATCGGATATGCTTTCGGTTGTCGAATATGACGACCAGATCAGCGTGTTGTGGCCTGCCGCATTCCCGGAAGCGCCCAGCCTGATCAAGCGGCTCATCAATGATCTTGAGCCTCGAGGGTCGACGAATTTGTTCGGCGGTATGGAGGCAGGCATGAACCAGGCCTATGAGGCAATGCCGAAAATGCCGGAGGATCGGACATCGATCTCGCGCGTGCTGCTTCTTTCCGATGGGCTGGCCAATCAGGGAATCACAGATTCGCGCGAGATCGCCCAACGCGTGCGTGCGTGGCGGACCAAGGGCGTTTCCGTGACAACGCTCGGACTTGGCCGGGATTATGACGAAGATTTGATGGAGGCCATCGCTGAGAACGGGGCGGGCCGCTATTATTACGTGGAAAATCCAGACCAAATGTCGCGGATCTTCGCGCAGGAATTGAAGTTGTTATACCAGACAGTTGCGAAGAACCCCGTTTTAAGGTTCAAATGGGACCAGGGTATCGGGGAGGTGGATGTTTTTGGCCACCAAGTTCCACAAGAGTTTCACGAAAACGCCATCGAATTAGAGGATATTTACGCAGGCGAGAGGCGGACGATGTTGATCAAAGCTTCTTTGTCGCCGCAACAGTTGGGTCCGGTTGTGTTGGGGGATATCGAATTCAGTTATTTAGACGCTGAATCAGGTAAAACTCAGACCGTCCAAGTTCCGCTAAAAGTAGATGTGTCATCAGATCTCAGCGCGGTTCAGAATCGCCGTAATATGGATGTGGTGGTAGAAGCATCGTTGGCAGAAGCAGAAAAGGAGCATAAAAAGGCGGTTGTCTTGTTCGAAGCGGGCAAATATGAGGATGCCGACAAAGTCATGTCGGAGTTGCATGGCCGACTTGAGCAAGAAAATCAAAGCTTCCAAGATCTGCGTTTGAAGAATAAGCTGGAAGTTGTGACCGTTGAACGAGAGCAGATGAAAAATCTAGCTCTTGATCCGCAGCAACAAAATCAGTACCTGAAAAGTACAAAACAAAGATTATATAAGGCTAAGAAAGGTCAACGGGGTTATTATCTGCTTCAAGAGGGCGATCGCGGGCTCGAGGTCGAAAGACTACAGACCGTCTTGAAAGCAGAGGGGTTTTACAGTGGGCCAGTAGATGGCCAGTACCATGCGTCGCTTACTGACGCAGTAAAAGCGTTCCAAAAGTCAAAACAGTTGGGAACCGACGGTGTCGCCGGTCCCTTAACATTGAAGGAGCTTGGTCTCTACTAAGCGCGTGCGTTCGGCGCTGGCTTCCTCACAACCGTGGGGCTCTTGCTGCGTAGCGCTACGACGGGTACGGTAGATCCAAGGCGAGAAGAACGAAAAATGGTCACTGTCCGCAACGCGAATAGAAAAGACGCGCCGGATATTGCGAAGGTCTACGTAGATTCGTGGCGCGAATCTTATGCGGGGCTCATCCCTGACTGGGTTCTCTTGGGGATGTCCTATCGCAGACTTACGCGCGCCTGGGATCGTGCGATCCGGACGTCCGGACGCAAAGAAGCGATCCTTGTCGCAGAAGATCCAGACTATGGCATCGTCGGGTTAGGCAGCTGCGGCCCATCACGGGATCGGGTTCTGCCCTATTTCGGTGAAGTCTATACACTCTATGTGCATCCCAATCATGTGGGGCAGGGCAACGGCACGATGCTGTTGTCCAACCTGTTCGATAGCCTTGACGAGCGTGGCAATTCTTCTGCGCTGGTTTGGGCTCTTGCCGAAAATCCCCACCGCCAGTTTTACAAACAGCAAGGTGGCGGCATTGTTGCAACCCGCAAAGGGCGGCAGTGGGGTGTTCCGATTCACGAAGTTGCTTATGGCTGGTCGGATCTGGGCGGCATGATGGGCGGCTTTTCAGGCCGTAAGAGGCGTTAGCCTTTTTGCACTTTGTGTCAGTTCTTAGTGCTTGCCCGGCACCAAGTCGCGCGGGCATTTGAATTCGCGCAACAGTCCTGTACCCAACGCGACTTCGCGCCAATCCTCCACGTCAAAATCCACAACCGTGAGGGCCGCAGTCGGGTATTTCGACAGCATGGTTTCCAGCAGGTTTTCCGTGCCGTTGAGCTTCTCGCGCGACACAAGATCCGCAGCCAGATGTTCCATGCCCGGATTATGGGCTACGACAAGCAGGCGTTCACAAGAGGTGTCCGCCTCGCGAATTCGGTCGAGCATGGCATCGGAACTTGCAAGATACAGGTTGCGTTCGAAGCGGACAGGGGTTTGGTCGCCGATATAGGGAACGATCAGGCTTAGGGTTTCGGCGGTACGGCGCGCCGTGGAACATAAGATCATGTCCGGTACAAACCCGGATTTGCGCATAAACTGTCCCATGAGCGGGGCGTTTTGCTGGCCCCGCCGGTTTAGGGGGCGGTCATGATCATCCATGGCGTGATCGGACCAGCTCGATTTCGCATGGCGCAGCAAATAAAGCGTCTTCATGACGGTTCCTGTCGTTCCCCCGCGGCCGGCGATTGTTGTGCCTGGCCATCCTGTCCCCTTGATGCCGCCACCTTATCGTTCTGGAACGGAAGCGCAAGAGACCACAAGAGAAGGGCCGGCTTTCCGTCGCGGTACTCTGGCAATCCGATGGTCATTGCGTCGTGTCCGCCCTGCGGCTGAGCATTGTAGGTGCCGAAAACCCGGTCCCAGACAGACAAATTGAATCCGAAATTCGAGTTCGTTTCGCGCGTGATGACGGAATGATGTACCCGGTGCATATCTGGCGTCACGAGAACCGTTCTGAGTATCCGGTCGGCAGCTGTCGGTATACGGATGTTTGCATGATTGAACATGGCCGTGCCGTTCAACACGATTTCGAAAAATATTACGGCGGCGGCCGGTGGGCCTAAAACGACGACCAGCGCCATTTTGAGCAGCATGGAGAATGCAATTTCGATCGGGTGAAACCGGATCGCCGTGGTCACGTCTACGTCGCGGTCCGCATGGTGCACCTTATGAAGCCGCCACAGGGGCGGCCAATGGTGGGTGAGAACGTGCTGTGCATAGATCGCCAAATCCAAAATCAGCAAGGCGATGACGAATTCGATAACGAAAGGCAGGTTCGTCCAGTTCAGAAGGCCCCATTGATTGGCGTCCGCGATCAGGGCGGTCTGAACGGCAAGGACCGGAAACAGGAAGCGTAAGACCAAACTGTTCAGTATGCTCATTAAGATGTTCGTAAACCAACGGTTATGGCGGGTGAGGGCGCGCAACTTGCGTGGGTTGAGGGCTTCCCAGAGGGCAAAGGTCGCAAACAGCACGACGAATGCGCCAAGGCGCAAGGTGGCTTCATTTTGTACAAGTACTTCTTGCATATCCGCCGCACCGACCGGGCGGTTACCCGTTACATTGTCGCGTATCTGGCCTTCGCCCCGCGCTCGATGGCCGCTGCTTCCAAACGATCCACCGGCAACTCGTGGCGTAACAGTTCCAGAACCCGAAGCTCCTCCTGTTCGAGTTTTCCATCGGCGACGGCCACATCCACGGCGACCGCGTAAGCCGTCTCGCGCAGATGCTCCGGCAACGTATCGGCAATGAGTTTCAAAGCGGTCCGCAACCCTTCGTCCGCCGATAAAATTTCGGCGCAGGTTTGGGCCACGGCAACCAGATTGTTGTTGTCGAAACCCTTGAAAACCGGCAGGGATTTGACGATGTCGCCGATGACGATGAGTTCCTCATCGCTCATTTTGCTGTCCGATGCGGAGATTAGGACCATGGCGTAGATAAGGGCAGCTTCAGGGCTGATGGGACTGGATTGCGACACGCGGCCTCCTGGATGATGAGTTTGAACCTGGCCGCCCGCTCCCCCGTCCCAACCACCCCCAGGGTACCCTTATCGGGTGGTTGGGACGGGGGAGAGGGCCGGCTGGGCCGACCAAAAAGTCTAATTTGGGCGTCAACCTAGGCAATGCAAGCAGCCGGAGCAAGAGATTGCGAGATATCCGCCGAATTGGGCCATAATTGGTCTTAGAGGTTAAATAAAAATGGGAGGAAAGCCGATGGATATTGGGATCTGCGTGGCGTCGCACATTGGGGATATCGGCTATGCGGTTAGGGCCGAACAGCTCGGGTTTTCTAGCCTTTGGTTCGCGGACAGCCAGATGATCTGGTCGGATTGCTACGCAACGTTAGCGCTTGCCGCCGACCGGACCTCTCGCATCCGTCTGGGCACGGGTATCGCCGTGACGGGAACCCGGCCCGCGCCGGTGACCGCTGCCAGCATTGCCACCATCAATGCCCTGGCGCCTGGGCGCACTTTTTTGGGGGTAGGGGCCGGAAATACGGCCATGCGCATCATGGGGCGCAAGCCTCAACGGATCGCCAAGTTCGATCGGTTCCTCGGCGAATTGCGTCCCCTCTTGCGGGGTGAGGAAGCCGTTGTGGAATTTGACGGTGATGTCACGCCCATACGCCATGTGATGCCGGATAAAGGTTTCGTTAATTTCGATGACCCTATTCCGCTTTATGTTTCGGGGTTTGGGCCTAAATCATTGGCGCTTGCGGGCAAGCATGGGGACGGCGCCATCCTCGGGTGGCCGCCCACATTATCTGTCCTCGAACGGTTTTTGCGCATGGTGGACGAAGGACGCCCCGCCGGACAGTCCTCTGAAGACGCCTCTTACAGAACAACGGCGCTGACGACCGTTACAATCCTCGATCCGGGAGAGGCAATAGACTCACCGCGGGTGAAAGCTGAATGTGGTGCCATGGCCATGGCGGGCTTGCACTATGCTTATGATGGGTGGCGCCAGTTGAAGCAGCCGCCACCGCGTGCGGCGCAGCCGGTTTGGGACGATTATGTGGCCATGATAGAAGCGATCCCGGAAGAACGACGCCATCAGCGCATTCATGCAGGTCATAATTGCTGGGTGTTGCCGGAAGAGGAAAAGTTCGTGACGCCGGAGCTTATCACCAACACATGTCTCGTCGGAACTTTGGATGAGGTGGCCGAGAAACTTCATCAGTACAAGGAGGCAGGCCTGGATGAGATCATTATTCTGCCGGCCTTTGATCCGCGTTATGACGTGATAGAGCGCGTCGGTAAGGAGCTTATTCCTCAGGTGCAGAATACATGACATCAGAACCTAATATCCGCTTATTCGAAGACCGCGATGCGGCGGCCTTTCGCGATCTTAATGTGGCATGGATCGAGAAATACTTCTCGATGGAAGAAAAGGACGAGCAAATCTTGAATGACCCAGTGGGACATGTGCTCAGACCCGGCGGCCAAATTATCGTCGCGGAATCCGATGGGCGTGCTGTTGGCTGTGTGGCCCTGATTCCGGCTGGGCAGGACGTCGTTGAGCTCTCGAAGATGGCCGTGGACCCCTCGGCGCAGCGGGGCGGCATTGGTCAGGCCATTGTTATGCGAGCCATTGATGAAGCGCGGCGCATGAATGCCAAAAAGATCTGGCTGGAGTCGAACACCATCTTGGAAGCGGCCATCAGGCTTTACCGGCGGTGCGGGTTTGAAGATGTGACCGGCGAAGATCTGGTGCCGTCACCCTATTCCCGTTGTAACGCTCAGATGGTTCTTACGCTTTAGCCTGAATAGGGGGCGGCGCAACACGTGAGGAGATCGGTTACGCCGCCGTTAGACGCATCATGAGATGCGTCTCCTTATGAATGGGCGGTTTTCCGCTCGCCGCGCAGAAGCCGTGCGAAAATGATCCCGTGGGTCACCAGTAAAAGCGGCACGATGAAGGTTGGGATGAACCATGTCGCACCGAAATGCGGCACGGCTTCAGCCTGCCTCAAGGCGTTCACCAGATCGGCAACACCGACAATGTTGAACAGCCAGACCAGCGGCAGCGCCAGTCGCGTTGAGGTTTGCAGTGCGAGAATTGACAGCAGCGCCAAAATCCCCGCCGCAAGGTCCCCGTAAGCGGCGGCGGTTGCGAAGCTGACCGGCAGGGTTTCCGCATTGAGGGCGGGTACCAAGAACGACATGCCGATGTGCCGAAAGGCGTGAGGGGCGATCAAAATCGTCAAAGCCGTCTTTAAAGGTAATTCTTCAAGCCAATGAGTCACCAGAACCCATGCCAGTACAGCGAAAACGACAGTACTCAGCGCGAACTGCAATCCGAAAATAGCGTAGATATCCATGAGAAATTCTCCCTTCTCACCATCCGAAAACCGCCCGGTTGGGCGGTTCTGTCTCCCCGTCCGGTGGTCAAACATGACATGTACCGATCGGTAAATGTGTAAATAGTAAAGGTGAACCGATCGGTCAAGGTATAAATATGAAAACTGGAAAAATGGGCGCCCTGTTGACAAAAAATATGCCCATATTAGATTAACTGATCGGTTTATGTTGTGGGGAAAAATGAGCGCTTCGAAACGGGATGAGCTGGTTCAGAACGCTATGAAGGCGTTCTATCACGGCGGTTTTCATGCGGTCGGCATGGATCGCCTTGCCAAGGAAACCGGCGTCTCAAAAACAGCGATCTACAAGCATTTCCGAACAAAGAACGATCTCATCCTGGCGGTGCTGCGGCTGCGGGATGAACAGTTTCGGAACTGGCTGGCGCGGCGGGTGGAAGCATTGGCTTCAGATCCGAAAGAACAGGTATTGGCGGTTTTTGAGGCGCTGGGCGAATGGTTCACGGAAGACGGCTTCAAAAGTTGCATCTTCATCAAGGCATCGTCCGAATTTCAGCAGCGCGACAACCCCATTCATGCAAGTGCCGCGGAGCATAAGGGTTTGCTGCTCAATTATTTCCGTGAGCTGACGGATAGACTCGGCGTTGCAGATCCTGAGGCTCTCGCCCGCGAGCTTCATCTCATTCAAGAAGGTGCCATTGTCCTGGCGCATCTACGCGACCCGATTGCTGTGGCAGAGGATGCGCGGCGAGCAGCGGAGAGACTGCTCGCGGATGCATAGCGGTTGGGAAAAGGATTCCCCTTATGAGTCACCGTCAATCGTGATGACGACAGCCCCCAGGCGCTGCTCCGTTTCCACAAGGTGATGAGCCTCTGCCGCTTGCTCCATCGGAAATGTATGACCGACGATTGAGGTAATCGACCCTTCTTCGATCATCTCCGTGAGCGATGTCAGTTCACTGACCGTTTCTTTCGCGAAGGCAAAACGCACAGTTTTGTCCGTCATCCGGTTGGTCAGCACAGACCGCAGCATGGACGAAAAGCGCGGATTGCCGAGAAGGTAACGTCCGCCAGGGCGGAGAGAATTCAGGCATCCGCCATAGGAACTGCTGGGGACCATGTCGAAAATCACATCATAGGTAGCGCTCGCGCGCGTGAAATCTTCCTTGGTGTAGTCGATGAAATGGTCAATGCCGAACTGACGAATGTAGTCTTCTTTGCGCCCGTGATCGACTGCCGTCACAACCGCGCCCATCGACTTTGCTATTTGAACGGCATGGGCGCCTATGCTGCCGGCGGCTCCTGCGATCAGAACCTGTTCCCCCGCCTTGATGTTTGCAAAGCGCATGAAATGCAAAGCGTTGAGGCCGCCCAGCGGAACGGCAGCGGCCTCTTCAAATGTCATATTATCGGGCATCAGTGCCAGGGGGGTATTCGCGGGGATCTTTACCAATTCCCGATAGGCGCTGAACCGGAAGCTGGACGATCCGTATACACGCGATCCTACGGGAAATTGCTTGTGGTTGTCGCTGGCGGCAACGACTTCGCCTGAAAAATACATACCCATGGCTTGGAAGCGTGGTCTGAAGATGCCCAGTGCCAAACGCATGGGCAGCCAAAACCAATTCACCGAAAACTTGAAAGACCGCAATTCGCAATCGGTTTTTGTTGCCTCTGCCGCCCGCACCCGTACTAAAAGTTTGTTTGCTGACGGTTTTGGTTCCGGCAGGTCTTCAAGCTGCAGGACTTCCGGCGGTCCATAAGTGTGGTAGACGATCGCTTTCACACGTCTATGGGTACTTGATCCGCAGCCGTTGGGAAAGGCCTTTTATTCGTACACGAACTCGCTGCGCTCCAGATCGATTTCCGGGATCTCGTCCTTTTCCGCCCAATAATCTTGGTTATGTTGCCATTCCGGTTTGTTGCCGCTCTTTGGCATTAAATGCATGCTCCGCATCATATAGCCCGGATTGAAGTTATTCTCATCCAACCAGGGAAGAGTGGGCATGTCTTTGTCTTCCGGCCGCAATTCGGGGCGTACGGATTTCACACCCATGCGGTCCATGTGGTTCAGCAGACGGCAGACGAAATCGCCAAGAAGGTCGACGCGCAGGGTCCAGCTTGCGCGGAAATAGCCGAAGACCCAGACCATATTGGGCACGCCCGTGAACATCATGCCGCGATAGGTGACGGTGTTGGGCCATTCCACCGGTTCGCCATCAAGGTCGAAGGCGATGTCGCCAAGAACACTCAAGTTAAAGCCGGTGGCCGTGATAATGATGTCCGCTTCCAGTACCTCGCCGGATTTCAACAGGACGCCTTTGTCCGTAAACCGGTCGATTTCATCTGTGACCACCGTGGCTTTGCCCTTCGCGATCCCCTGGAATATGTCGCCGTCGGGCACAAAGGCGAGGCGCTGGCGCCAGGGGAGATATTTGGGCGTGAAGTGTTTTCCGATGTCGTAATCGGTTCCCAGATATTCCTGAACGCCTTCCAGAAGTTCTTGCTTGACGGTTTCCGGTTCTTCGAAACAACGGCGCGTGAATTCTTGCTGTTCGAAGAGGATCTGGCGCCGGGAAATTTCGTGTATCCATTCTTCTTGGATGTCCAGCATGCGCAGATGGTCGGCAAGCTCATTGGCATTCCGCCCCGCGCGAAAGTAGGTAGGAGACCGCTGCAACATGGTGACATGGGCGCAGTCGCCTGCGATAGCCGGTACCAATGTGGCGGCGGTGGCGCCCGAACCGATCACCAAGACATTCTTGTCTTTGTAGTCCAGGTCTTCCGGCCAGGTTTGCGGGTGAACAATCTGGCCACGGAAGTCTTCCATGCCCTCCCATTCAGGCGTGTAGCCTTTGCCATGGTGGTAATAGCCTTGGCACATCCACAGGAAGTTGGCGGTGATGCGCACGGGCTCACCCGTATCGTTCCGTACACCCTCAATGGTCCATTGCTTGTCTTTGCTGGACCAATGGGCCGCGTTGATTTTGTGCTTATAGCGAATGTGCGGATCGATTTCGTTCTCCTCGATCACCTCACCCATATAGGTCAGTATCTCCTGGGCGGTGGCGATGGGCGGCCCGACCCAAGGTTTGAACCGGTAGCCAAATGTGTAGAGATCGCTATCAGACCGGATGCCGGGATATTTATGGGTAAGCCAGGTTCCCCCGAAGCTTTCCAATTCCTCCAGGATTACAAAACTCTTGCCGGGGCATTGCTGCTTGAGGTGATAGGCCGCTCCAATGCCGGAAATGCCGGCGCCGACAATCAGCACATCGAAATGTTCTACCGCCGATTTGGAATCGGAATGGGGCACTGCCTCCGTGACACTCATCTGCTACAGCTCCAGAAATGACAATTTGTCAGATTTTGGCCAAATTCTCCCTGAAAGGCAAATGATCTATGTCAAAGCGGCAGAGGAATTTCTTGGGGGCCGGGCGGCCGGCATGGCCAGGTCGGCGGAAACGGTCCGATTTATATCGTAGAAATTCGGTATTAGGTCATTGACATAATATTACCAGGATCCCAAATAGGTCGAAGACCTAATAATGGAGCTGTTAATATGCCAACCCCTTTCGCGAACGATGCGGAGCGCGATGCTTTCCTCGCAGAGACCCGCCAAGCCATCCTGATCACGCACCGTAAAGACAAAGCCCCCATGGGCGTCCCTGTTTGGTTTGATTGGACGGGGGACAAAGTTCTCATGTTTGCCGACAAAAGCACCGCCAAAGTGCGCCGCATCACAAACGATCCACGGGCATCTGTTCTGATCACCAACAAGGTTGGCGAGAAAGAAAAATGGGTTGCATTTGATGGTGAGATTCAAATTTCCAATGATGGCGGGCTAGATCTGGCCAATCGATTGGCCGAGCGCTATTGGGGTCTTACCAATCCGGATCAGAAGGCAACCCTAGATCTGTGGAACCAGGCGTCGGAGGTATTCTGCTTGCTGACAATGGTTCCAGAGAAGATCAGAACTGGCGCGTGATTGTCCTACGGAGGCGAATATGTCTAATCTCGCGTATAAAATACTTAACCCGGTGGTGAAGATCATTCTTCGGTCTCCGCTTCATGCGCTTATGAGTGCGAATACGATCATTCTTCAGTACACCGGTATAAAAAGTGGTCGTACATTTACATTGCCGGTTAGCTATGCACGGGCCGGAAACGAGGTCTTTTGTTTCACGGCCCGTTCCAACCGCTGGTGGCGTAATCTCGTTGGCGGGAAGACCGTTCGGCTGACCTTGGCGGGCCGAAACGTGAACGGCGTTACGGAAGTAGAAGCCGAGAACGAAACGGTCATCGCGGAAACGCTGGGTATGTTTCTTCGGGCAACGCCTCGGGATGCCGGGCCGTCTCAAGTACGGCTCGATGAGGACGGCACGCCGCATCCAGCCGATGTGAAGGAGGCTGCCAAAAGGCTGGTCCGCATCAAGATTGTATTAGCGGCATAGTCTTTGCGCCAACGGCTACTTCGCCGCCGCTTTGCGGCGGCGTATCCGTCGTTCAAGGCCACTCAACAGACGTTCGTGGCGGTCGGCCGTTAATGGGTAAGACCAGATCAGCGGTACTGCGAGGCCGTAAAGCGCAATTGGTCCCAGGCAGTAAACAAGCCGTAAGGCCAATACGCCTGCCTCTGTTGACCCCTCCACACCACCGGACGCGTGATAGCCAAGCAGGCCGACAATGTTCAGTGCGATACCTGTAAAGAACGCCGCAGCTAGTTTCTCCGACAAGCCGAGGACCGCAAAGTAGCTGCCCGCGCGGCGTCCGCCGGAACGGGCGGTTTCGATGTCCACCACATCGGCCAGCATCGCCAAGGGTAAAAATTGAAGGCCACCGAACGCAAAGCCTTTCATCAGGAAGAGACAGAAGAAAGCAAAGTAGTCGCCGTAGCCAAGAAACAGATTGCACGCGCTCACAAAGCTCACAAACGCCAATGTGCCCAAGAAGGCTCTGTGCTTGCCGACGCGCCTGCCAAGCCAAAGCCAAAACGGAATGGCGGCAATACCGGCAATGAAGTAAAGAAAATAGGCCGCCCCGATTGTCGGTATGCCAACAATATCGCGGATGAAGAAAAGCGAAACCGCATTGCGCAGGCTTTCACCGGAAATCACCAAGAAAGCGATGATGAGCACCCGCCGCATGGGGCCATTGCGCCACAAATGACGGAACCCTTCCATCAGCGGCACACGCTCCACGCCGCGCGACGGTGGTTCTTTGACGGTAAAGAGGATGAGGGCTGCCAGCAGAGGGGTCAGCACAATGATGGTGATCGCCAGCCAATACATGACGGGGCCAGTCAAAGCTGCCCGGTTCGATGGTGTGCGGTTCAATATGTCGCCGTTAAATGCGCCAATCATGTCGCGCCACACCGCCCCGAATATTTCACTGATGGCCCCGCCATCCGCGACGATTTCGACAACCATGGGCACGGCGGCTGCCATCAACAGCCCGGCCAGTACGAAAAACTCGCGGGCGGCGGTTACCTGGCTGCGCACATGATAGTTCTGCGAGAGCTCGGCGCCCCAGGCGCGAAAGGGAATTTGAATGACCGTGGCGGCGGCGAAGAAGGCCGTCAGCCAAAATAGGAAATAAAACAGGCCAACTCCCTCATCGGGGGCGAACAAAAACCACGTGGAAATCATCAACAGGGGAACGCCCAGGGCAATATAGGGTTTGCGGCGGCCAAACTTCGTCCGTCCCCGGTCGGAGATTTGCCCCATCAGTGGGTCGGTGACCACATCAGTCAACCGGGCCAGCATGATAATGAGACCGATGACCGATAGGGAAAAACCGAGATGCCCGGCATAGTGGGCCGGAAGCCAAATGGCGAGCGGATAGCCATAAATGGCGAGGGGGAGGGCAAGCGACCCGTGCAGGAAGATCGTCGACCTCGCAGGATCCCGCTCTATAACCTCAGCATCATCGAAGTCTGAAACGTCCGTGCCCACATGTTGAGACATGCAGCGCCCTCCCTTTAATCTCCGTGCAGCTCCGTTACGGTGATGAACGGCCTTTGTTCTTTTCTAGGCCTTTCCCATGTTTCACTGGACTGTGCAAGCGAAGGCGTCCAATCGTATTTCCGTGATGACACGATAGGATGGGACGATTACCGGTCTGGCGTCTTACTTGGTCGAGGCAGTTTGGGCCTTCTTAAGAAGTGTTGGCGCCATCTCAGCCGCAAAATCCTTGAACAACCGCACCGGCCGGGTCATGTGCCGATTGCGCGGGTGCACAAGGGATAGGTCGATTGTGCGAAAGCGCCATTTGGGCAGCACTCTCACCAGTTTGCCTTCTGCGATCAGATGAGGGGCCACAAGGGGCGGCAAATCCCCAATCCCAGCTCCCGCTTCCAATGCGGCCGCGAGGCCTGCAAAGTCATTCATTGCAAGGTGTGGCTTGAACGTGATCGTTTCATACGCATCGCCGCGCACTAAGGTCCAGCGATTGCGGCGATTCCAGAACGAAAACGCCAAAAGTCGGTGGTCCATAAGATCATTTGGCTTTTTGGGTTTTTTCTTATTTTCCAAATAGGCCGGACTGGCCACGAGTTGATGGCAGTAGCGTAGGAGGGGGCGCGCAATGAGGGCCGAGTCTTCAAGCGATCCGAGCCGGATTGAGAGATCAACACCATCAGACACATAGTCGACCAATCGATCGGTGACGAGCACATTGACGCTGACATTGGGATGGGATTTTTGAAATGCCGTTATGATCGGTACCAGGAAAGCATCTGAAATACTCGGTGGGGCCGACAAGCGTAAAGTTCCGCGTACCTCGGTGAGCTGGTCAGAAACCGTGCTTTCGACAGCTTCGTTGATATCGACACTGCGCTGAGCATGCAAGAAAATCTCACGGCCAATTTCGGTGAGCCTTAGGCTGCGCGTCGACCTTTCAAGCAGGCGGATACCGAGTTCGTTCTCAAGCTCTGCTACTTTTCGGCTGACTGTCGATACCGGCATGCGTAGCCGACGTGCAGCTTCGGAAAAGCTTTCCGATTCAACCACCCGCGCAAACACCATCAAAGCGTTTAGGTCCGTCATAATATTTCCAAATATAGGAAAGTAATTTCGAATTATCGGGTCTAATTTCGAATTTGAGAAGGTTTATGTTGGGCGCATCTATGTCGTTTGCGCCAAACTCCAAGAGGTCATCATGAGAAACTGCCTTTCTGCGCTTTTGTCTGTTTTTGTCCTGGCCGCATCGTGGCAGCCGGCCTTTGCCGACAAAAACGAAGACGTTGCCGCCATCAATGATGTTCTGTCCGCCTATGAGAAAGCCTTGAACGCGTCGAGTATCGACGAAGTTATCTTTCTATATGCGGCGGATGCCGTGTTTATGCCCCAACACAGCGCGCCCCAAGTGGGACAGGAGGCGGTGCGCGCGGCGTATGCTGCTGTCTTTGAGGCCATTGATCTTGAGGTCAGCTTCACGATTGATGAGATCGTGCCAACAGGGGCTGGCTGGGCCTTTGCGCGGACCCGATCGCAGGGGAGTGTGACGATCAATGCGACAGGCGAGATAGCATCGGAAGGTAATCAAGAGATCTTCTTGTTTCAAAAACAAGATGATGGGGTGTGGAAAATTGCATGCTATATTTTTACCACGACCAACCCGCCACAGTAGTAGGGCATTACCATGTCTGAAACGATGAAAGCGGCCGTGGTCTACGCGCCTGGCGGACCTGACGTCATCAAAATTGAAGCGCGTCCCAAACCTGTGCCTCAAAAAGGATGGGTGCTGATCAATGTAAAGGCGTTCGGCCTCAACCGTTCAGAACTGTTCACACGCCAAGGCCACTCGCCAGCATCCGCTGTCCAGTTTCCGAGGGTCCTTGGAATCGAAGCGGTTGGCGTGGTTGAAGACGCGCCGGGTGGCGAATTTGACCCTGGTGACGTTGTCGCAACGGCTATGGGCGGCATGGGGCGCTCTTTTGATGGTGGTTATGCGGAATATACGTCGGTCCCGGTAAAACAAACGCAAAAGCTTGAGACCACGCTCGATTGGAAAGTGCTGGGTGCCATTCCAGAAATGCTTCAAACTGCTTGGGGGTCTTTATTCACGTCGCTACGCTTGGAAAAAGGTGAGACCCTACTCGTGCGGGGCGGCACCGCATCCGTCGGGCTTGCCGCCGCCGCTATCGCAAAACATCATGGCGTGACCGTGGCCGCCACAACGCGCAATCCGTCGCGTAAAGACCTATTGATTGGTAATGGGGCAGCGCATGTTTTCATCGACAATGGCACAATTGCCGAAGAGGTCCGCCAGGTTTTTCCGGAAGGTGTGCATAAGGTTTTGGAATTAGTGGGGACCACGACACTCTTGGATTCCCTGCAATGCGCCCGGCCCCAAGGCGCTGTTTGCATGACCGGCATGGTCGGAGACAAATGGTCCTTTGATGAGTTTAGCCCCATGGGGGCCATACCGACCGCCGTTTGCCTGACCACCTATGCCGGAGGCGCGGACGACTTTGTCCGTACACCTCTGCCGATGTTGGTAAAGCAAATCGAAACCGGCAGGCTAAGGCCCCGCATTGGCCGCGTTTTCACTCTGGATGAAATTATTGAGGCGCACCGGTGCATGGAGAATAATGAAGCGGCCGGCAAGATAGTGGTGCTAACTGACGAAAACCCTTAGCCGTCGCCGTAAACCTTATCGAACGCTTTGCGCACGGCGGCTTTGGCCCCGGTCTGAAGAAAACTGCCATGGGCGCTGATTAGCGCGTCGAACTCCAGCGATAGAAGCCTTTCGAACTCTGGTTTCAGGGTCGCGCCTTCCGGCGTCATGATTTTCACCCAGATCGGACCAATGATGGTGGTTTTGGGAAAGCCGATGAACGGCATCAGCAGCCGCGCCGGTAAATTATTGTGCTTGTAGTCCCCGTAATGTTGGATCGAATCGCAGGTGGCGAGCAGTCCCTTGCCGGTCCTGAATAACAAGGCGGCCTCCGGCTGAACGGTTCCGTCAAAACAGAACAGCTCCGCGTTCGGAAAGGGCAATGGGCCACCTTCCGAGAGCTCATGGTCGATCGCCGGTTCCGTATAGGCGGTGCCACCGGGCCGGGTCCAAAACTCAGCTTTGTAAGTATCCACGTAATAAGGGTCGTCGACCCCGTGCAGCGGGCCGGATCGCAGCACATGCTTGACCGTCCCCATAGTATTCAGTTCCGCCTCGGACGCTTCATTCAATCGGATCGGATTGACAAGCGTAAGGTCACCCTCATGACGTACAATGACCATGTTCCGGGTGATCCGCAGAATCGGATTCAGATTGATGGCTCCCCTCACCAGGAAAATGTCAGGGGCGATTTCTTCGATCGGGTCGTGGGGATAAATCGGTGGATAGGCCATGAAAATCTCTCTTTTTAAAATATTGGGCCCTGCACTGGTCATCACCGTAGCAGCCGAATCTCACGGCTGCCTAGGCGCGTAAGGACACCATGCTGTCGCTTTCTTGCAGCTGTGGAGCCCGGCGTTTGTACGGCTTCCAGAAAAATGCCCATGTTGTGTAACCAATCGGCGCGTCATCGCATCAGAAGAACAGGCGATCGGGTGCCCAACGGCGAGCGGGGTGCAGTTGGGCATGCGGTCAGACGGAGAATTTTTTATGCGATTTCAAGGATTTATTGACAAGATGAGACGAAAGAAGCGAATTCTGGTGGTCAGCGATCATCCAGGAAGCGGGCCCGCCTTGTGCCGCCGATTGGAAGAGAACAAGTTTGCAGCGGATCTTGCCGACTCACTTGAGGCAACGCTTTCCTATATGGACAAGAACGTTCCCGACCTCATTCTCATCGAAGAGCATGGGCCCGATTTTTCCGCGCGTGTGCTCAGCCGAAAGCTGCGGTCTTTCGATGTGCGGTGTCCCATTATTGTTTTGTCCTCCGCAGCCGCAGACGAGGAAATCATTTCCTGCCTTAATGCCGGTGCAAATGATTATATGGTTCAGCCCTATTCCTTTCCGGTGCTGTTGGCGCGGGCGCGGGTGCACATGCGCAGCGCCGAACGAAACGATCATGCCATTCTTCGTATTGGCCATTTGTTCTTCAAACCCTCCGCCCAGGTGGTGATCGACGAAGACGGCCGCCGTACGAAGCTGACCAACAAGGAATCAAAAATCCTGGTTCATCTGTACCGCGCGGAAGAAAAACTGGTCAGTAAACAGATATTATTGCAGGAGATTTGGGACTACCGGCCAAACCTCACCACACACACGCTCGAAACGCATATTTATCGGCTGCGTCAGAAGATCGAGCGCGACCCCGCCAACGCCCGTATTCTGTTGCGCGGTTCCGGCGGTTACCGCCTAGCCCCTGGCAGTACGGGCGAACTCTGCACCGTGTAAACACAAGGAGACTGGCAGCTTATTTCTGACGGGCAGCAAGAACCGCTTTCACAAGGTCTTCAGGAACGTCGGAAAGGGCCGCCACGTGCTCGTCTTGCAGGGTGGAGGTCGTGACTTTGCGCGCGGCTTCATAAGCGGCAAGGTAATCACGGCATTCCCTGCAAACCTTTAGGTGAAGTTCGAACTCGAACTTTTGGCGCGGAGATAATGTGCCTTCGAAATAATCGGCAATGAAGGTTTCGAATTCACGGCACGACATCATCAAGGGCAGTTTGAACATATAGCCTTGAAGCCGGCGCATGAGCGATGTCTTAGGATTATGGGTCATGGTGTTTCCCCCTTGAACAAGGGCTCTAACAGTTTCTTCAATGCGGCGCGTGCCCGGTGCAGGCGTACCTTTACATTGGCTTCTGAAATACTCAGCATGGCTGCAACCTCTTCGGTTGATAGCTCTTCGATGTCGCGCAACAGCAGAACGGCACGATAACTCTCGGGCAGTTGGTCGATGAGGCTGATCACGTTCTCGCGGGTCTCTGCTTTTTGCAGCAGGCTCTCCGGCGTTTCGGTCGTTGTCCATCGTTCTTCAATACGACAGCCACTTTCGTTGAAGTCTGGCAAAAGGTCGTCAATCGGAACGGTTTCCATGCGGTTGCTTTTGCGCAAGCTCATCAGGGCCTGGTTCACCACGATGCGGTGCATCCATGTTTTGAGGGTTGACCGGCCTTCGAAATTGTCGAGCCCGCGAAAGATGTCCGTGAAGGCTGCCTGAACCACATCTTCCGCAAGGGCTTGGTCCGTGACGTAACGGCGCGCGAGTGCCAGCATCCACCCCGCATTGTCCCGCACGAATGTTTCTGTTGCCGCGGCATCACCGGCGCGCAGGGCGGCTAGCGGGTCGTCAGTGCCGGCGGGGGGAAGGTTAGAAGAAGCGTCCACGATGGTGCAAGCTATCTAATTCGTAGACGGAATATGCGCGATGATGCGTAACGGTCCGCCGCTGCCACCTTTTATCTTCATGGGCAATGCAATTATCGTGGCACCCTTCGGGGGTAATCGATCCAATGCGGCCACATTTTCGAAACCCGGTATGTTTTCCGCCGATAGAATGCGGTGAGTCATGAAGGTCTTTGATTGCCCATAGTCGAGGCTCGGCGTATCGAGGCCCACGGCGCGAATGTTCCTTTCTTCCACGAGAAACTTTGCAAGCTCCGGCGACAGTCCGGGAAAGTGTAGCTTCCCCACTGCCAGCGGTCCGCGTGCGGCTGTGCCCATATATTCTTCCGCATTCGGCCATTTCGCCGCGTAACCTGTGTTGAACAAAAGGATCGCGCCGTCCGGTAATGGTCCATTGTCAGCTTCCCAGTTCAGAACATCATCGATGGTGAATTGGTAGTCGCGGTCGGCGGCGGACGGTGCGCTCACATCGATCACCACAGCCGGTCCGATCAGCTTGTCCAATGGAACTTCGTGTGTCGAAAGAGCCCCTTTCGCAAAATGAATGGGGGCATCCATATGGGTGCCCCCATGTTCCGATGAAGAAAAGTTGTAGGCGCTGTAGAACCAGCCGCCTTCGGTCATACCTTCCGAGACGGTTTCCTTGGTGAACGTGGCAGCCGTCGGCCAGAAAACAGCGTTCCGCGAAAACTCATGGGTTAGATCTACCCAAGTACCGGCAAACGGGTCGGACGGGGCCGGTTCATCGCAAGCGGCAAGCCCCAGGGGGGCGGCAACGGCCAAGGCGGTTAGAAGAAACTTCAACTTCATGTGATCACATTCCATCAATGAAGGGCGGTACACCATATTCTGCGGAGAATAACGCTCTACTCAAGAAACAATAACACAAGCCGCCATGGACATACTCGACGACATCTTATCGACGCTGAATTTGAAGGGCGCCCTTTATTTCCGGACGGATTTCTCCGGGGCTTGGGCCACGACCGTCCCGGAGCTGGCTGGCGCGGCGCGGTTTCACTTGGTGGTGCAGGGCACGTGTCATGTGACGTTCCGGTCCGGAGCGAGTGTAACCTTGCAGCCGGGCGACTTGGTTTTGATTCCCGGTGGGCGCGAGCATATTTTGGCGGACAAGCCTGGGCGGCCCGCGCCACCCTTGGAGACGGTCTTGTCCGATGTAGGCTATGACGGGTCTGGGGTCCTTGCAATTGGGGATGGCGATAGCAACGCGTCCACCCAGATGGTCTGTGGACATTTCTCTTTTCGCGACGGCGCCGATCATGCCCTGTTGCGTGCGCTGCCCGACTATTTGGTGACGACGGCGTCTGATAGGGCAAAAGCGCCTTTGCTTGATGAAACTCTTCGCTTGATCGTGCGCCGGATCTTCCGTCCGGAGCCTGGGTCGACTGCGGCGGTTAAACGCCTGTCCGAAAGCGTCTATGTAGAGCTGCTGCGCCTCGGGGCGGAACACAGCGCGGCCATGCAGTCGATCTTGGCCGCGGTACAAGACCCGCAGATCGGCAAAGCGCTCAGTAAGATGCATGAGGACCCACAACATCCGTGGACGGTGGAAAGTCTGGCTGCGGATGTGGGGATGTCACGCAGCCGGTTTGCCGACCGGTTCCGAGGGCTTTTGGGCATGAGCCCCATGGCGTATCTCAGCGAATGGCGTTTGCAGAAAGCGCTGTCACTCCTGGATGAGTCGCGCTTCAGTGTGAGCCAAGTTGCGGTGCAATCGGGGTATCAATCCCCCGCCGCATTTACCCGGGCCTTTGCCGCCAAATTCGGAACCTCGCCTACGGATTACCGGCGGCACGCAGTTTGATTTTTGAGGCGATTTTGGGCTCGATTTTGCACATCGTCCCAAAGGAATTGCCTGAACGCCCAGATTTCCACCGATGAATTGATAATTCGTCCCACCCGCCTCAGATAGCGCTCCATCACATTCAACAACGGAGCCTATCCATGAATAAATCACTTTCCATCGCCGCCATCGCATTAACCATGGCGCTTGTTCCCCCTGCTTTTGCCGCCGACGAACACAATGTGGTCCCCGGCCTGACAGCCGCCGGTGCCCCATTGGGACTGCATGGTGTTGACCCGGTCGCCTTTGTCGATCTGGGCAACCGTGTGGACGGATCAGCCTCCTTTACGGCTGTCCATGACGGCGTTGCTTACTACTTCGACAGCAAAGCCAATATGGAAACCTTCAAGAAGAGCCCGGCGAAATATGTTCCGGCGCATGGCGGTTTCTGCACCTTTGGCGTTTCTGTCGGGAAGAAGTTCGACGGTGACCCTCGGTATGCGGATATTCGGGACGGAAAACTCTATCTGTTCCTGAATGAAGAGATCTTCCGCATGTATCAAAAAGAAAAAGCCGGAACGATTACGAAAGCCGACGCTCAATGGAAAAAGATTGAGCACAAAGCGGCAGCCGACCTCTAAGGCAACAGGCGGGCGCGGTTGCCGCGCCCGCTTCTCTCACGGAGCTTTCTCATGAACATTATCGATCACTTGAGCGTTGGCGTGCCGGATATTGAAGCCGCTTGCGCTTTCTACGACGGGCTACTTAAAACCCTTGGGGCCAGCCGCCTCGCCACCAGCGACGCATTCGCTGCCTATGGCGATGGCGCCGTTCAGTTTCTCGTCATGAAACCGGAAAACGGCAATTCGTTTAGTACCGGGAACGGGACGCATATCTGTTTTGCCGCGCCCTCTCAAGAAGCCGTGGACGCATTTCACAGTTTCGCCATGGCGAATGAAGGCACATGCGAAGGGCAACCAGGGCCTCGTGCCGCCTATCCCGCGCCGAATGTGTACACGACGTTTGTGCGCGACCCTTTCGGCAACAAGCTGGAAGCCATCCACAACGGATTTTCTGCATAAGGAAAAGGAGACAGACATGGAAACCGCATATCTTTATCTGACGCTTTCGGGCGCTTTGACCGTTCTTCTATGGACGCCTTACATTGTTGCGCGCTTGTTCGTATGGGGGCCGGTGACGTTTTTGCACAACTATCCTGAAAACTTTCCGGCAGACCAGCCGACGCCTCCCTTATGGGCGCAGCGGGCACAACGGGCGCATCTCAACATGGTGGAAACCATGCCCGCGTTCATCGCCGTTGTGTTGGGCGCCGGGTACCTTGTTGGCGACAGTGCTGGTGCAGCCATCGGGTTGTGGGCACAGGTTTTCTTCCTTGCCCGCGTTCTGCACGCGATCGTTTACACGCTGGCCATTCCGGCTCTACGGACACCGGTTTATCTGGTATCTTGGTTCGCGATTCTCATGATTGCAGCTCAGGCCGTGGCTTAACATGCCGATTTTGATCAAACGCGTATACGACGCTCCATCGCCTGCCGATGGGCGTCGTATTCTTGTGGATCGGCTGTGGCCGCGCGGGCTCAGCCGCGAGAAAGCTCATATTCATCAGTGGGCGAAGGAAATCGCGCCCAGCGCCGAGTTGCGCAAATGGTTTGGGCACGCGCCGGAGCGCTGGCCGGAATTTCAGAAACGATTTCAGAACGAGCTCAAAGAGGAAGAGGCGCGGAACGTTCTCGAAACGATCCGGTCCGCGGCAAAGTTGGAAACGGTTACCCTCTTATTCGCCGCGAAGGATGAAGCGCGCAACAATGCGGTTGTGTTGCAACATTTGATGACACGGCAGGGCGCCAAAAAATAGCCATCGGCGAAAGCTTCATTGCTCATATGTGGACCCAGTCCTAAGATTGCGGACTTTGCAATAACCGACGGCCGGTCACATGACGGATCTCACTCTTTACCACGCAATCCCGTCGCGCGGTTTTATCATCCGCTGGATGCTCGAAGAGATGGGCGAACCGTTTGATATTCAGCTGCTTGACCTCGAAGCCCAAGACCACAAGAAACCCGATTATCTGGCGATCAATCCGATGGGGCGTGTTCCCGCATTACGGCATGGCGATAAGGTGGTCACAGAAACTGCCGCGATTTGCGCGTATTTGGCGGAGGCATTTCCTAAGGCGGACCTTTCCATTCCTGTCGGTTCCCCATTACGCGCTGATTATCTGCGGTGGATGTTTTTTGCCCCCGTGTCCGCAGAACCTGCGGTGTTGTGGCGTGTTCTGGGGAAAGTCCAGACAGAGGTGGACTACCGCCCCTTTGCAGAACTCGAAGACGTCGCCGAGACCCTGTGCGCTCTTTTACAGGATCGGGAATTTGTTGTCGGTCACAAATTTACGGCGGCGGACGTCATTGTTGGCAGCACCATTTGGTGGGGCTTGGAATTGATGGCAGTCCTTCCGCGCCATCCAGAATTGGTAACGTATTGGCAAGGGCTGGAGAGACGGGCGGCATGGCAAAGGGCACGGGATGGCGATGAGAAAGACAGGGCCAAAAACAGGTGAGTTTGGTGCGGCATTACCTGTAATGCCGTTGACTTGCGCCATCGCAAGCCACACATAGTGTGGCCATGAGCACCATCGATCTTGACCGTTATATCGACCGCATCGGCTATGAGGGGCCGCGAGAGCCCACATTGGACACGCTGCGGGCGATCGCCCTTGCCCAGGCCACATCCATACCCTTCGAAAACCTGAATGTCTTGTCAGGGCGAGGCGTTCCTTTGGACGTGCCAGCGCTTGAGGAAAAAATCGTACATCAGCGCCGTGGCGGTTATTGCTTTGAGCAAAATGGCCTAGCGTTGGCGGCTCTTAAACAGCTCGGCTTCGATGCCGTCGGTTTGGTCGGACGGGTCCGCTGGATGATGCCGGACGATCATCCCACGGGGGCCACCCATATGATCATCCGTGTGGCGCTTGCGGAAGGTGATTTTTTCTTCGATGCGGGATTTGGTGGCATGCGTGTAACGCGTCCAATTCCGTTTGTCCTTAACAAACCGCATAAAACGTCACTGGAAGACTTCCGCCTGTTGGAAGACGGGGAAGGCTTTCTTTTGCAAGGTGACCTTGGTGATCGCTGGACAAACATCTATCGCTTTACGTTGGACCCCCAGACACACGCAGACTACGACGTCGCCAACTGGTATACTTCTACCCATCCGGACAGCCTTTTCGTCAACCACTTGGTGGTAGAGCTGCCGGGCGATGGCATGCGCCGGATGATCGTCGACAATAGTTTCACCGAACGAAGAATTGGCGAGAAGCCCGAAATCCGAACGATTTCTTCCGTAGATGAATTAGAAGATTTACTGGGGCGTCATTTTGATTTGCCCTTGCGTGACGACGCAGATCGTTCGGCGGTACAAAGATTCTTCGAAAAATAAGTACATATCAGCATACTGAGGGAATCCTGCTTGAGGGCGTGTGCGATCAGTGTGTTCCCGGACAATCCGGGTGCGCAGGAAAAGCGTCGACGACTCACGCTGTTCTTTGGGGAAATCCGTCGTAAATCAGCAACACACGACAAATTTGTATATTTGCACCGCGCAAGTATGTGACATTCAGACTCCGTATTTTTCCCATAAGATATTGTAATCATTATGAAAATGACGACTTAAAAAGTGATCTCTCACCTCTGCGATCGTGATTGCACTGATCCGGGCATCTGTTATGCTTTTTCGTGATAAGGCAAGCAAAAGTGGTACTCGGTCAAGCATATGCCGCTTGGTTTGCCGCAAAAGAAGACGGTCCCCCGACAGTAATAGCTGCGGGGCAGGGAGGCTATATGACTGATCACCAGACAAAATCTGGAATACCTGCGGCTGCGCGCAGGGTTCTTCTCAGCAGCGCGGCGGGGATTGCCGTCCTCGCTGGCGGCATGACGTCAGCGACGGCTCAAATCGATGAGATTCTGGTTTACGCTCAAAAGCGGGAACAGAGTCTGCAGGATGTGCCGATTTCTATTTCGGCTTTTGATGCTGATTTCTTGGACGATGCCAACATTACGGACGTGTTCGATCTTCAGCGCTTCACGCCCGGCCTGACGGTGACGCAGTCGCAGACCGCGGGGCAAAACCAATTCAGCATTCGCGGTGTCGGTACATCGTCCAACAATTTTGGGTTGGAATCATCCGTGGGCATCTTTGTGGATGGTGTCTTCAGACAGCGCCAGGCGTCCGGTATCTCCGATATCGTCGATGTTGAAAGTATCGAGATTTTGCGCGGTCCTCAGGGTACTCTGTTCGGGAAGAACACGTCTTCGGGCGCCATTCAATTTCGCACTGTTGCGCCAAAGAATGAATTTGGCGGCTATGCGGAAGTGAGCGGCGGCAATTTCGATTTTATCACGGCGAATGGCGCCATTAACATTCCGATCGTCGATGGTGTTTTGGCGACGCGCCTCACGGGCTCTATCACCAAACGTGACGGTTATGTGGAAAACATCGTTACCGGCACGGATACGAATGACCGCGACCGGTATTCGTTCCGTGGGCAATTGCTCTTTACGCCGACAGAACAGCTCTCCATCCGCATCATTGGGGATGTATCGGAACTAGATGAGATTTGCTGTTCCGCGGTCAACGTATTTGATGGTCCTGCGGACACAACGGCGGGTTTCTTGGCCGCCTTGCCGGACATCCTGACGGCGCCCGCGGGCTTCGTGAGTTTTACCAACAACATTGAAACACTGGGCGGGCAGGTCATCCTGGCGGATCGTTTCAATGATGATGTGGTTGCGACGGATCTCGATCCGTTTATCAACATCAAGGAATATGGCATCTCCGGCGAAATCAATTGGGACCTCGGCGGCCATACCATCACGTCGATTACGGCGTACCGGTCCTTTGATCAGGTTGGTGCCGTGGATGCAGACTTCACAAGTCTCGATTCGCTGCGCTTCTCAGGCTCGGATGTGGAACAGACCGTGTTCACGCAGGAACTGCGCATCGCCAACAATGATGGTGAGCGTTTCAATTGGGTGCTGGGCGGATATTTCTTCACCCAGGACTTGGACAACGTGACCACCTTGCTCGGCGGTGCCGATTTGAACGACGTTCTGGCAGCTGGCCTTCTTGTGGGTGGTTTGCTGCCGGCCTTCCCGGAAGGTGAGGGGTCGATCAACAATGTCCAACAGGACCAGCGCAGTTTTGCGTTCTTCGGCCAAACGGATTGGAACGTGACGGACGATCTCGTGCTGACCGGTGGTATCCGCTATACGCGCGAACGGAAGCTGATCAGTGCGGAATTCAATGAAACGGTTCCCGAATTTACGGAAGTCGCCCCTGGCGTGTTCTTGCCGACCGCGGCGGGCTTTAACGCCTTCACGCCGTTCTCGTTCCTTGTGCCGGATGTGGATGCGGAGCTTACCGACCAACAGGTGACAGGGACCGGTAAGATCTCCTATTTCTGGACGCCGGATTTCTTGACCTATGCGTCCTTCGGCAGGGGCTACAAATCGGCCGGTACCAATACGGACCGGATCAGCCCGGCCACCGGCGCGCCTCAGCTGTTTGATGCTGAGACGTCCACGTCTTGGGAAGTTGGCGCGAAAACCACCCTCTTCAACAAGAAGGTTCAGGTAAACGCGTCCTTGTTCCGGACGAAGTTCAACGACTTCCAGGCCAACTCCTTCGTGGGAACAGGCTTTGTGTTGCAAAACGCGGGCGACATCACCACGCGCGGTGGCGAATTGGAAATCTTCGCGGCCCCGACGGAATGGCTGACCTTGCAAACAGGCTTGGGCATTGTGGACGCGGAATTCACGTCGTTTGAAGATGGCGAATGTATCCGCACACCATTGTTCGATTCGCCGGATGGGTTCGACTTCATCGTCTGCGACAACACCGGCAACACCGTGCCGCTGACACCGTTGGTGCAGCTTACGGCCAGTGCCCAGGTGAACCAGCCGATCAATGACGTGATCGAAGCCTATGGCCGGGTCGATCTCAGCTATCGGACGGATACAGAGCAATTGAACAGCAACGATCCAAACGCAGAGACGGATTCATACACGCTGGTCAATCTGCGCGCTGGCGTGACACTGTTCGAAGACAGTGTCGACCTGTCGGTCTGGGTGAAGAACGTCTTCGATGAGGACTTTACGGCAAACAACTTCTCGTCCGTCGGCCGGGAAGGGTCGCTCTCCGGGTTCCACACGGAACCGCGCTTCTGGGGTGCCACAGGCCGTTACAAGTTCTAGAGAACGGTTTCAATACTAGCTTCCGCGGCACTTATCTGCTGCGGAAGCCTTTTGCCAATCCTCGCTGCTCGAAAGCCGTGCCTGTGACGCGGTGAGCCTCGTCCGCCGAACAAGTTGCCCTGGATTGTATTGCTTGTGCTCGCAATGCCGGGAGGTCAACTCTTTGAAAAATGCTGGGACCTAGTGTGAATATCGCGTAGGTGAGGAGAAAACGCACGACAATGGAATAGCGGCCAGAATAATCCGTGCTTCTGTTCTCGTGCCGACTTCAACTGACTAAAGATGAGCCCAGAGGCCAATTTAGTCCGATGTGCTTTTTGATTTCAGTTCTTCTAGGGCGTCGCAAAACTCGACATAGTCGTCCTGGGAAGCAAAGTGCCTAGCTGGAATGACGTGGAACAGCATTGGCAGTTTTTGGACGAAGAGGTATCGTTTTGTCTGTATAATTCGGCCTATGCCTTCCCACTTCAGCAAATCATCACTGTATTTTGTGCTTTCTCGAAGACCGTCAGTTTCAAGAAGATAAAGGTGCTTGCCAAGGCCGGTATATTCGGACGCAAAGATCGGGGCAGCAATTAAACAATATATGTTCACAGCTATGTAAGCGAAAACCGCCAAGACACAAGTTACTAGTAAGTACTCACCTATGTCAGCGAGGGTACGAATTTCCGCCAAGACAAGAATTGTTGTCATGCCAATAAAGAAGTAAAACACCAAAATCGACCAATTGATCCCAAGCTTTCGGAGTAGGATCAAATTAAGTAGAAAGATGTCACCCCTTGTCAGTTTTATTTCAACGCTCATAAAAAGGCCGCGACGATAGCCGGATTGGCTATCGGTTCCCCCCAAAGTTCGATATTGATTACGCGACGGGCTGTAGCAAGATCACGATATCGCCTGATACCATAAATTGTTCCGTTTCCAAATTTCAATTTTCTGAAGATACGGCTTTAACACGGCAAGGAAAGATTAAGTCGGCGATCTAGGAACGCTTGTTCCTAAGCAAGATGCCCTGGGTTGCATTGGCGCTTTGCGCCCTCGCAATGACGGTGTTGGCTAGCTGCTGCCCAAAAACTCCTGCACTGTCGTTACAGCCTCAGCGATCCCAACCCGCTCGACATCTACCCCTTCCGGAAACGCTGTCGTCAGGCGCGTGGGCGTGCGGGAATCGAGCATCACAAAGACACCCCGGTCGTCAGCGCGGCGGATGAGCCGCCCATAGGCTTGTTTCAATTTCAGCCGCGTTAGCATGTCATCATAGGTGCGTTGGCCGAACTTGGCGCGGCGGGCCTTGTGCAGAATGTCCGGGCGCGGCCAGGGTACCCGGTCAAACACGATCAGCCGCAAAGATCGTCCGGGCACGTCCACGCCGTCGCGCACCGCATCGGTGCCCAGCAAGCAGGCATTTTCTTCGGCTTTGAAGATGTCCACCAATGTACCCACATCCATGGCGTCCACATGCTGGGAATAGAGCGGCAGGTTCGCGGCCTCTAATTCATTGGCAATCTTGTCATAGACGCCGCGCAGCCGCGCGATGGCCGTGAACAGGCCCAACGCGCCACCACCGGCCGCCAGGAACAATTCGCGGTAGGCCGCGGCGATAGCCTCCGGGTCGGTGCGGCTCACATCACGAACGATCAGTATACGTGTGTTCTTGGCATAGTCGAAGGGCGACGCCAGGCGCAGGCGTTTCGGCGGTTCGATCAGATGGGCGCCGCCCGTGCGAATTTCCGCCGTCTCCCAGCTTGCATCCACGCCTTCTTCCGCCGCCACTTGGTCACGCAGCGTGGCGGAGGTGATCAGCGCCCCGCGCGATGTCTCCAGCACCGACCGGGTGAAGGGATAGGTGGGGTCCACCCAATGGCGGTGCATGGCGATGTCCACTTCGCGCCCGTCAAACCGGGTCAGCGAGAACCAATCGACAAATTCCGGCGGCGTTTCCTTCGACAGAGACATCAGCATGTCGATCCAGGCGGGTAGGGTGAGACGCGCGCGCCGTTCCAGCGAGCGGATGCCCGCTTCGATGCGCACCCGCGTCGGTGTCTCCAGCGTGTCCGTGTCGTCATTCAGCGCCTTGCGCAAGATCTTCACGATCTGCAGAAGGGGCTTTTGAATGTCTTGCAGAGCGGCAACGAATTCCTTGGCCGCGTCCAGCAAGCCATCGATGACGGGGTCGCAGGGGGTTTCCAGGCTATAGGCATGGGGCGCCTCTTCGTTACGTGCCAGCACTTGTTGGCGCACCGCCGCCAAGAACCGTTCCGCCGGGTTGGAGGGCATGCCTTCACCGATGCGGGCAGCGCTGCCCGGCATGGGCAGGGCGGCGGCGGCTTTGATGGCGTCATCCAGCGCTTTGCGGGCTTTGTCATCGTCGGGCAGTAAATCCGCGAACCGTTCCTGCAAACCCCGGCCCCGGCTGCGCCGGGCGCCGCGCCCTTCGGGCCCGCGTATCCATCGGCGCAGTTCGGAGCCTTCGACGCCGCTCAATACGGCGGAAAAGGCGCTGTCGGCGGCATCGAACACGTGATGGCCCTCATCGAACACATATTGAATATGGGTACTTGTAGTACTGGTGTCCTCAGCGGCTGTGTCGGCTTCCTTGGCGGGCGGCGTGAGGGCCGCGTCCACCGCCGCTTGATGCATCACCAGCGCGTGGTTGGCCACAATCAAATCCGCATGGTGGGATTTGCGCACAGCGCGCTCCACAAAACACTTGCGGTAATGTTGGCAGGCGGAATAAATGCATTCGCCCCGCCGGTCGGTGAGCGCATTGCCGGTGGACAGGCCTTGCAAGCGCAACCAGTTTGGAAAATCCCCGCCCACCATGTCGCCATCGCGCGTGTGTTGTATCCACCGGGCGACGAGGGCCAAGGCCACGGCGCGCGCACCGCCACCCGCCTGACCTGCCGTTTCCTCGAAATTCAGCAGGCAGAGGTAATTTTCACGGCCTTTGCGGATGACCGCTTTCTGGGATTTCACCGCCGGGTCGGGATAAAGCTTGTCTAGCTCCTGGTCGATCTGCCGTTGCAGGTTTTTGGTATAGGTGGACAGCCACACGCCTGGCCCGTTTTGTTCCGCCCACAGACTGGCAGGCGCAATATAGCCAAGCGTCTTGCCGATGCCCGTGCCGGCTTCGGCCAGCACCACGCGCGGGGCGCCAGGCTGTGAGGGCGGGGCGAATGCATCCGTCACCTCGGACGTGTACTCCATTTGCGCCGGGCGCGGTTCCGCACCTGTACCGGTGAGGGCTGCGAGCCGCTGGCGTGCCGCTTCCGGTGCGACGGGCTTGGTGCCCGGAGCGCCTTCTTGCGCCTCGTCCTCCCATTCATCCAATTGACGGGCCACATCGAACAGCGAGCGGTTGCCTTTTGTGCCCGGCCCGCCAAGTGCTGCCAGAACGCCTGCGCCCCAGGGCCACCCGGCGCGCGCCATATGGGCGGCCACAGCTTGGGCTGCTTCTTTGTCAGTTTGGGCGTAACCCGCAATGGCCGAGAGCAGAAGGTGGGCCGATTGCAGGATGGTGAGTGCTTGATCTTCCAGTTCCGCCGGTTCCGCCAGGTTGAAATGCCGCGCCAGACCGCGCGGCGTGGGCAGGCAGAATTGCGCGGGCTTGGCAAACGCGAAGAGTTCCAGCACATCCAAATGCTGGTCGTAGGGCAGGGTGTGGGGCAGCTTCAGGCGCTGCGCCATGAACGGCAAATGACACACAATTGTTTGCTTGCGCGTCAGCATATCGGCGGCGGCGTCCAGCGTGATCGTGTCCACTTCGCCATCCGCCGTGGCAAAGGCGGCCGCGCTTGCGCCCACCGCAAGCGCGGGCAGATCCGGTAAGAGAATGTTGTTGTCCTCAGTCACCCCAAGGTCATTGCACGAGTCGGTGTTTAGCTCAACGTGCTCCGAGCCAGCCTACTCCCCCGGCCTCCCAACAAAAATGCTGCGACAAAAAGTAGGGCGTATTAGGCGTAGCCGTAATACGCCAGCATCGGTGCGGTGCATTACGCTTCGCTAATGCACCCTACGACGGCATGCCTGCCAAGATGAAAAATGACTAAAAAAACACGAACGATCGCACGACCAAGTTTTTTCGGCACGGTGCATCGTCGGGTTGGGTCGGGTCGATGGCCGCCGTGTGGAACGACCAGCGCGACACGCTGCCGTCCGTTTGGGAGTCATAGCATTTGAGCATCGACACTTCCGTGGGCGTTTGGTCGGGGAACCAATACCATTCATGATCAGGCCGGTAGGTGAAGCGCGTTGTTTCTCCCACACGGTCATCATAGATGCGGTAATTGGTGATGTAGGGCTGGTCCGCGAAGGAGGGCCAGGCGCACAGCACAAACGGGTTTTGTTTCACCGTCTCCATGGGCTTTGCCAGATTGATCGACATGAAACGGCGGGACATTTTGGCGTCCGCTTCTGCTTCCGTGTAGTGCTGCTCGCGTCCGAAATTGCGCAAGTTCTTCGTGAGCAGTTCGCGGCAGCGCACCCGGCCGCTATTGTCGTTCAGATCATTGTGCACGAGATTGGCGTAAGCCCCGTTGACGCCAGGGTTCTTGTCAGCCTGGTTTTCCGTGCGGTCGCCTTGATAATCCTTGTCGAACACATCGTGGTTATAGACCAGCGCGTCGGTGGCATCGGGGAAGAATTCCAGCAGCAGCTTTTCGATTTCCGGGTAGTAGACGCGTTCCACTTCATGGGCATCATAGAAGTTCGTGCACTTAGACTCTAAATGAGCGAGCGAAACCCCAAGCTTGTCCATACAGTCGGGGCTGGTGGGCGACAGGCCGGGATAGTACTCGCCGATCCGCCGGGCATCGCGCAGCACTTGCGGGAAATAGAGGCACCGGCGCACCTCTTCCCGTTCGTCGCGGCGCAAGGCGCGAGCATCTTGTTCGCGCGCCGGATCGCGCCACAGGGCGTTCGAGCTTACGACCGAATAGGACGGTGCTTCGTGGATTGAATAGCGCAGGGGAATGGCGATGCCGCCGTCCGGCGCCTCGATGTTGTTCTCGCGGATATAGTCCAGGCACTCCGCATACCGACGAAAGCCCAAACCCCATTTGGTTTCGATGGGGCCCGGAGGCGCGTTCTCCAACAAGTCGTTTACCGCCCGGCCCTTGCCGTCAGCGACCAGTTGCAGCGCATCTTCCAGCGCCTTGGCCGTGCCCGCGTCACCGTCTTTGTCGAAGGACATGTAAGACAGACCCTCATTGGCCGCGATGGGCGGGGCTTGCCCTGCGGTCAATTCGAAGGATGGGACGAAGGGTTTTGCCCGCGCTTCTTCGTGGTCGGCGCCGCTCTCTGGCGGTACATGCGATTGGGCCATGCCGGTCTCCTCATGTTCTTTCCCCGATCATGACATAAGAGAATTCGTCTTCATAGGTTGGTGGCCTGGCGAACCTGCACATGACATTGACCTGGATGACCGAAGACCATAGGTTGCCGCCCACTTTCAACCCTCTGAACTGATTTGGAAAATACAATGTCGACCCCTCAACAGCTCGCTGAAAATGCAAAAGCCTGGCCCTTTGATGAAGCCCGGCGCGTGCAGAAACGGCTGCGCGGCGAGCTGCCGAAAAAGGGGTATGTGCTGTTCGAAACCGGCTACGGGCCCAGTGGTCTGCCGCATATCGGCACGTTCGGCGAAGTGGCTCGGACGACCATGGTGCGTCAGGCCTTTGAAACCCTCACGGGCCAGCCGACGAAGCTGTTCGCGTTTTCCGATGATATGGACGGCTTGCGCAAAGTGCCGGGCAATGTGCCGAATGCGGAGATGATCGAGAAGCATTTGGAGCTGCCGCTTACGAAAATTCCCGATCCCTTCGGCACCCATGAAAGCTTTGCCCATCACAATAATGCGAGGCTGCGCAGTTTTCTGGACGAATTCGGATTTGAGTACGAATTTTTGAGCTCCACCGAGTGTTACCAAAGCGGACGTTTTGACGACACACTGCTGGCCATGCTGCGCCATTATGATGACGTGATGAACATTATTTTGCCCACGCTGGGCCCCGAACGCCGGGCGACCTACAGCCCCTTCCTGCCGATTTCGCCGAAGTCGGGCAAGGTGCTGCAGGTGCCTGCGCTGGAGCGCAATGAAGAAGCGGGCACGCTGGTCTTTGAAGACGAGGACGGCTCAAAATTCGAAACGCCCGTCACCGGCGGCCATTGCAAAATGCAGTGGAAAGCGGATTGGGCCATGCGCTGGGTGGCGCTGGACGTGGATTACGAGATGGCGGGGAAGGATTTGTCCGAATCCGTCAATCTGTCGTCGAAAATCGTCAAAGCGCTGGGCGGCCGCGCGCCTGCGGGGCTGAGTTATGAGTTGTTCCTGGACGAGCACGGCGCGAAAATCTCCAAATCCAAGGGGAATGAAGCGATCACCGTGGACAGCTGGCTGCGCTATGCGGCGCCGGAGACCTTGTCGCTTTATATGTTCCAGAAGCCGAAGACCGCGAAGCGGCTTTACTTCGATGTGATCCCGAAGGCGGTCGACGAATACGGTACGTTTCTGGATAAGTATGCGGAACAAGAAAGTGGCGACCGGGTGGAAAACCCGGCTTGGCACATCCATCATGGCAATCCGCCGGCACATGATGTGCGCATCAGTTTCGCTCTGCTGCTCAATCTGGTGAGCGCCAGCAATTCCGAAGACAAGGATGTGCTGTGGGGCTTCATCAAGCAATATGATCCGCATGCGGATCCGGCGGAGCATCAATGGCTCGACCGCATGGTGGGCTATGCGGTGAACTATTACCATGACTTTATCCGGCCGACGAAGCAGTACCGGTCGCCGAGCGACCAGGAGCGTGCGGCCTTGGCCGATCTGCGTGACCGCTTGCAACACAAGGACAATGCGCCTGCGGAGGACCTGCAAAGCATCGTCTTCGCCGTGGGCAAGGAGCACGGTTTCGACCCCTTGCGGGATTGGTTCAAAGCCATCTACGAAGTGCTTTTGGGGCAGGAACAGGGACCGCGTTTTGGGTCGTTCATTGCCATTTATGGGGTGGGGCAAACAATGGCGTTGATCGATAAAGCTTTGTCCGCGGAAGGCTTATCCGCAGACGGATAAACAGGTCAGGAGCTCTGTGAAAACACATCGCCCCCCATTTTTCGCCCTTCAGGCCCGGCTGACGGCCGCGCTGTGTTTTCTATTGCTCTCCATATCGGCCGCTAAAGCCGATGCGGGTCTGCTGGCGAAAGATCTTTTTAGCTTTGCAGAAGACCGCTACGCAGCGGGAGATTACCTTGCGGCGGCGCGGGCAGGCCAAGAGCTTGAGACGGCGCCGGGGCTGGCACTGGCGGCGCGGGCTCTGCTGGCCCATGCCACCTCCACCGCTCCGGTGGACGAACGCCTCGGATTTATCGATCAGGCCGAGGCCTTCGCCCGTGAGGCTCTGGTGAAGGACGAAACCTATGTGGAAGGCCACCTGCAATTGGTGGTGGCTCTAGGCCATCGCGGGAAGTCTCAAGGCGTTATGGCGTCTCAATTCGAAGGACTGGTCAGCGTTACCAGGCGGCACATCGACCGCGCGCTGGAATTGGAACCGGACAACCCCTGGGCGCTTGCCATTTCCGGGGGCTGGCACATGGAATTGGCCCGGCGTGATCCCATCGGCATTACCGCCATTATCTATGGTGCCCGCCGTTCGACGGGCATGGAAGAATTCGAACGCGCCCTGTCCCTCGACCCGGGCAATGCCATTCTTCAGGTACAGTACGGACTAACACTGCTGGAAACGCGGCGGAACAAATACAAGGCCCGGGCACGTGAGGCGTTAGAGGCGGCGAAAGGGCTGATGCCGAACCTTGCTTATGAAAAGACCGTCCGGCAGCGTGGCCTCCATGTTTTGTCTCTGCTCGACGGGGGTGACCGGCGGGCCCTTATCACCGCCGTGCGGAACTACAACAGCCTCAATCTGGACAACATCATGCCGGACGAGAGCGCCGGTTAAGCGGCTTGGTGCTCCGTGGACGGATAGGTCATGCCGGTAACCAGAGACGGTAAAAAGAAAATCGGCCAGACCAGCAAGATCATGTTGGAGATGTACCAGCCGGGGAAGAATTCTCCCATCAGGGTCCAGTAAGCCACGGCCATGCCGCCGGCGGTCATTGTCAGCACCAGAGAGATGATGGCCAAGGGCCGCCAAACAGGATCGCCGCGGCGGTCCGCCCGCACCGCGGCCAAACCGGCGATGGCGAAGGCAATGTCGAGGGGGAAGAACGACCAGTTCCATGCGGCCACGCGCGGGTTGTCATAATCCGCATACATCATTTCTTTGGGTATGTGGATCACGCCCAGCTCCAGAAGGGCTGCAAGCGTCCAATAGACGAGAAAAGCGATATCCGTGGTGGTCAGCGAAAATTTGAGCAGCCGCGACAAGACAATTTTCCCCTTGCGTTGTTCATAACGTCTGTTATATAACAAACGTTATGTGAAAACAAGAGGTCGCGACGCCATGACATCCGAAGCCAGAATTGCCGATTTACCTCGCTTTTCCGCCCCTTATGACTGGAACGCGATTGATGACGCCGTACGCAGTATTGGCGGTGCCATCTTGCGCGGCGCTCTAACGGAAGGCGACGTCCGCCAGTTGAACACCGAAATCGACTCCTATTTGCTGGCACATGAGGACCAGGCCCAAGCCAATACCGGTTCAGCGCTATACGATCAGTTCTTGGGGCATAAGACGCTTCGCCTTCACGGTCTCGTCGAGAAAATCCCGTCTTCCCAAGCTATCATTGGCCGTGATGCTCTAATTGACTGGGCGGAACGGCTCACGGCACCCGTTGCCGGGTCGGTCCAACTAAATGCGGGCGAACTCATTCAAATTCAGCCGGGTGAGCCGGCGCAGTTGCCTCATCGGGATACGGATTCGTGGATACAAATGCCGCTTAGCGAAGCGCCCCTGATGGTCAATGCGATCTTTGCGCTGGACGATATGACTCTTGAGAACGGCGCGACCCACGTGGCGCCCTACAGCCATAGCTGGGCGGCAGGGCGGATGCCGGCGGAAGATGAATTTGCCCGTGCCGTCATGTCGGCGGGCGATGCCGTATTGTTCCGGGGTGACGTCATCCACGGAGGAGGGGCAAATATGAGCAGCGGCCGGCGGCGCGCTCTTTCCATTTCTTATTGTGCCGGTTGGCTTCGTCCGGTGGAAAACAGTTATTTGAATGTGTCACATGAGACCGTCCGTACACTGCCAAAAAGGTTGCAGAACCTTCTGGGGTATGCGGTTCATGACGGCACGGCGCTCAATGGCGGTATTGTCGGTCTGTATGAAAATGGCGACCCGAGCCGGGCGTTGGAACACCGGGCCTAATCTCATCTCATGCCAAAATCAGTCGATATCGAAACAAAGCGCGCTGAATTTATCGGCGCCAGCATCAATGTCATTTCCGAAGAAGGGCTGTCGTCGGCCACCCTTCGCCGTGTGGCGCAAGCAGCGGGCTGTACCACTGGTTCGCTCACGCACTATTACCCGAATAGGGACGCATTGCTATTAGATACGTTACGCACGGTTCACGACAATGCAGCAGGGCGTATGCGGGAAGTGGCCGCCAGGTTACGGGATCCCCATGACCGGCTTGTGGCGGTCTTGAAGGAATCGCTGCCGCTAGATGACGAACGGCTGAAAGAATGGCGGGTGTGGCTCGCGTTCTGGGCGGCCTCTATGGATGATTCAGCGCTTACCAAAGAAAATGAACGGCGCTACCGCGAATGGCAGGATGGGCTGGGAGGTCTGCTGGCGCCATTGATCCCGGCAGCCGACCTGGCGGGAGAAACGGCGGATCTGCTGGCATTTATCGATGGGTTGGGGGTGGGCGTTGCCCGACAATTCGTTGGCAGAAACGCTATGAAGGTGGCTCAAGAGGGGTGTGAGAGTGCCATGGGCCGTTATGTGGCGCGATTTCAGCAAGTTTAGAAAAGACTCAGCGAAAATCGTTTAAATGATAAATTTTTAGCATTTCAGGCCGCCCATTCCGGCTATCTCCCGTACCAGACGCTTAACCGCGGGCAAGGGAGAGACGCCATGAAACCGGAACAACTCGTCATTTTGGGCATTTTTGCGTTCTTTGTGGTTTTGGAAATTTTCCGTACCCGGTTCTTCGATAAACCGGGGCAGACACGCAGCGACGCGATTGTCGAAATTTTCAGCGGCACAACTTTGGCCTTGATCACACAACCCTTCATTTTGTTCGCAGGCGGATTTATCGCCATGACCTTGGCGCCAAACGCAGAAGGTGTTTTGTCCGCATGGCCTTTCCTTGTTCAGTTTGCCCTGTTGCTGATTTTCGACGATATGACTCAGTACTGGTGGCATCGCCTGTCCCACACGGTTCCGTGGCTCTACAAGCTGCACCGTCCCCACCACAATGCGGAATATCTGTCCGTACGCATCGTCTATCGCAACAATGTCTTTTACTACCTGATGATGCCCGGACTGTGGCTCTCCGGCGCCCTCATCTATCTCGGGCTTGGCTGGGCCTATGCGTTTTATTTGGTCATCAAGATGACGGTGATCATCGGTGCCCATTCTGATGTGCGTTGGGATGCGCCTCTGTACAAGATTAAGTGGCTGTCGCCTGTTATGTGGATCGTGGAACGCACGATCTCAACGCCCGCAACGCACAGTGCGCATCACGGAAAACATGCGGATGACGGTGTCACCAATTACAAAGGCAATTTCGGAAATCTTCTGTTCTTCTGGGATGTGCTGTTCGGAACGGCCAAGATTACGCGTCAATATCCTAAGAAAATGGGTGTGGAAAACCTGCCCGAAACCAGCATCGGCGAACAGCTGTTTTGGCCTCTCGTCAGTGTAAAGAAGGAAGCGGATGCTGCGTCGGCGTCTGCCGGGCTTGAGGCGGCCGCGCGGGCCCGAGTTTGATCTTTTACGGGGTCTTTTGATAGGCTCTTCCCCACATACCTTCGATGTGGGGAAGGCGAGATGAAGAAAGCGATTATGGGGCTGGCGGTGCTGTTTTGTGCGGCTTGCGACGGACCCGCTCAAGAGGCAGCCATGGCGCCGGCACAAGATGACCCGGTCGTTCCGTCCGTCTCCCAGAAATGCGCCGTTCTTGATAGCCGGAATTGGCAGGCTTGGGTCAATGCCATGCCCGGCCCAGATGCCCAGCCCACCTTGCATGTGACAGGCGAAGTAGACCTTCCAACGCCGGGTTACACGATCGAATGGCAGTTGGGCGCGCTCGACCGCATGCAGCCGCCGGGACAACGCCTCACTCTTTCCGCGACACCGCCCGACGGCATGGTGACACAAGTGGTCACGACAGTAGAGGTGGCCTTCGCCCACGAAAGCGCCATCACCAACTATCGGGAGGTGATCGTCAACTGCGGCGGCAAGGTGCTCGCCACCATCTCTGACGTGACCGTGGCGCAGTAGCCCATAGTGATTGTTTTTTTGTAAGACTATCTTTGCCGATTTTAGAGCATCAATTGTTGTTCAAAAGCGCAGCGGCGTCGATCTTCAGATTCAATCCGACAAAAGGCGATTCTTCGATTTCATCGGAATTGGTCGTACCGGCACGAAGTTCAAGCCAGGTCGCATCCGCAATACGGTAGCCGAGGGCGAACGTGATGCGGTAGTCGCTCGATGTATCACGGTCCGTGTTGAAGTTGGTGTTTATATAGGCGATTTGAAAATCGATATTGAAATCATTGCTTTCGAAACTCGTTCCCACACCGACGGTCAACTGGTCGGCCCGTTCGATCACATCATCGGTCACTTCCACGTTTTCATCCAGCGTGTAACCGACAAAAGCCTGAAGAGGCAATTGGATGTTCTCGTCGAGTTTGACTTTCCAGCCGGATTTGTAGGCGAGCCAGAATGCCGTTTCTTCCTCCGAAATGTCGTCGAATCGACCGCCGTCTGCGCCAAAAGCGGACGCAACCGTAAGCGATAAAGAGTTGGTATTCCGCAGCTCCTCGTTAAAATCACGTCTACATTTATCCCGCGCTGTTGCGTATGTCTCGAGCTCTATTAAAGTCTTTTCATTTTCCTTCAGCCTTGCTGATGTTACTTTGCCAACTTCTTCGAAATAGATCTTTTCAAGTACGGTATATTTCTCAAAGGAATCAGAGCGAAACTTCGCGAAAGATTGTGATACTGAGCTTTCCTCGAAACTGCTGAAGCGTAATCCAATTTCTCGGATCTCGTTTATCTGTCCAATAGATAAGTTGCCGTCCGGATAACTTGAAAGTGCGTTCTGAGTTATAGTTCGTAGTCTTTCTCCGAACGGCTTTATTGCTTTGATTTCGTCATTCTGTATCTGTTCTTGAATTGCATCTACTGTTTGGTGAAGAGCTCGTCCAAGGCAAGCTTCGCCATTCGCAGAGAATCTCGGATCCTGCTTGCGTATGAGTTGCCAGCTTAGGCTTACGCCGAGTTTTACGTCTGTGTCATTGCTTTCGTCAGGCACCGTTCGCGTTGCAACTCCGAGCTGGGTGCGCTTCAAAAGCGTTAGTAAATAAGGAGAGTTGCGATAGTCCTCTAGGGTCTCGGCTGGACCGAACCACCAATAAGGAGCACCGCCAATCGCAATTCCTGGTTGGAATGATCCATCCGTTCCGATGCCGGTAAGCAGTTGACCAAATAGATCGGCGGAAGATCTGAGCGAAGTAAGCGCCAAGCTGTCGTCACCTAATATTGCTCCTGCAGGCACTGTTGGTGTATTCAATTCGACTTTTAGGCTATCTGCCTGCTCAGCTGTTACAGAGCCTCTAAGGATTGATATATTGCGTTCTTCCGTGTTTCCTTCGCTTGATTGTGCGGACACTGTCACGTTGCAATGAAAAATGAGTAGTAGAAGTGTTGTTGTGAAAGAACCGGCTGAGCGAAACAGTTTCATTTCTTAGACTCAAAATATAGATATCGGCAAATGCATCCGTTTGATCTTGTAGTCTGTCTGGAGCCTTGTGCCTTTTATGTCTAGCATTGGGTTTTTGGAAGTTCCGTGTTTCGGAATATCTTCGCCCGATTGACTGACGGTAACGCTGAATAAAACTTCTCCTTCATCATCATCCGTGAACGGAGTTGCTTGAGCTTCAAGGCGAAAATCATGTTTCCCGTTTGAGGCTCGCCAAGTGCAGGAGCCCCCAGTGCAAGTCTTTGTAGTTGCAAAGGAGTCCGGCACTGGTGTCAGATTCCAAATGCTAGGTTTGAGACTCGCACTGCAAACGTAGCTTGCACCCACACTTTTGCACGTAAGGGTAATTGTGATAGGGCCCGTGGCGCCGTCACTTCTTTTGACCTGCATTTGTTTAACTCAGCGTTCTGACTTTTATTAACCTCTCTAAGATTGTAAGAATAACATTTTTATACCTATGAGGGAGTTCATAGTCAGTCGAAGAATACGTCTCAGGATCTAACACTACGGTCTCAATTGGTTCAGGAATTTAGCAAAATAAGCTAAACTTATATGGTGATCCTTTTCACGCGGCGGCTTGCAGCAGGGACGGGAATCGCAAAAGTTGGATGAACCCCATGCGCCCATACTAAGCACATGGGCGTAAAAGGTTAACGGAAAGGATTTTGAGCCTTCATGGCTGAGTTGATTTTCAAGATTTGCACGTCGGACGAATGGGCTTTGGCGGAACAGGGCGGCGCCTATAAGGGCTCCGCACTCGACACGAAGGATGGATTTATTCATCTGAGCTCCATCGAGACGGTTAAGCAGACAGCCGCGCTTTATTTCGCCGATCAGCCGGATCTGGTGCTCGTGGCCGTGGATCCCGCCGCGGTAAGCGCTGAATTGAAGTGGGAGCCGTCCCGGGGCGGCAAGCTGTTTCCGCACCTTTTCGGCGCGCTCAATCTGGAAGCGGTCTCGTGGGTCAAACCCTTGCCATGGAATGCCGATAAGGGCCAGCACGACTTCCCGGAGCTGTCATGACGCTCGACCCCTTCCGCCTTGGTCTGCCTTTTTTGCGGTTGCTGGAACCGGAAGCCGCGCATAAGGCGACGCTTATGGCCCTCAAATCCGGTATGACACGCTTTCTTCATCCGAAGGCGGATGATGATGCCCTTGGCGTCGATGTGCTGGGGTTGCATTTTCCAAACCCGGTGGGGCTGTCCGCCGGCTTCGACAAGAATGCGGAAGTGCCGGATGCCATGCTGGGGCTTGGCTTTGGTTTCGTAGAAGTGGGGTCCATCACGCCGCGCCCGCAGTCCGGCAATCCGAAGCCGCGGATTTTCCGTTTGCCGGATCAGCGCGCGGTGATCAACCGTCTCGGTTTCAACAATGAAGGGTTTGAAGCAGCACTGCCCCGCCTTCAAAATCGCGGACGCCGCAGCGGCGTGCTGGGTGTCAATCTGGGGGCCAATAAGGATTCCGAAGATCGGCAGGCGGATTATGTGGCTGGGGTTGAGGCGTTGGGACCTTATGCGTCCTACATTACTGTCAACGTGTCGTCGCCGAACACGCCTGGTTTGCGGGTCCTTCAGGGGCGGGACGAACTTGCGAGCTTGATTGCCGATGTCGATGCAGCCCGCCAGAAACTGAAGAACGATCCGCCGGTCTTGTTGAAGATTGCACCTGATCTGATCGCGGAAGAGCTTGAGGATGTGGCGCAGGTCATCATGGAGTCCGCCATAGACGGGCTGATCGTGAGCAACACCACCATATCCGAGCGGGACCGGATCACAGGCATTCATGCAGGCGAAACGGGGGGGCTTAGCGGACAGCCCTTGTTCGAACTTTCAACGAAGGTTCTGAGCGACGTTTACCGCCTAACCGAAGGCAAGCTGCCTTTGATTGGTGTGGGGGGCATTGCCAGCGGATTGGACGCCTACAAAAAAATTCGCGCCGGTGCATCTTTGGTGCAGCTCTATACGGCGCTCATTTATGAGGGGCCGGGGCTTGTAGGCCGGATTAAGCGCGATCTTGTGAAACATCTGCAGGCGGATGGCTTTGCCTCGATCGTTGACGCGATCGGAGCTGATCATGCCTGACGGGCAGGGACATCTCTTTCCAAGCCCGGATAGAGGGCGCCAAGGGTCAAACCGCGTATGGCGAAGAATAAGAGAAATGCGATCCAATGACCGTGATTGCCATAGGCTGGGGCCAGCGCGTACCAGACGGCGATATACACCACAATGGACACCAGCATGGCGTTGCGCATATCCGCTGTTCGGGTGGCGCCAATGAAAATGCCGTCCAGCACAAAGCACCAGACCCCAATAATCGGCATGGCGATCATGTATGGCAGGAAGGTCATTGCGGTGGCCCGAACGTCATCCACATTGGTCAGCAGGTGGATGCCCATTGCGCCAAAGATAAAGATCAGCGCCGACATGATGACGGAAATCGCGCCGCCCATGACAAATGCTTGGCGCACGGTGCCGCGCAACGCCCAGCGGTCGCGGGCCCCTTTGTATTTGCCCACCAAGGTTTCCGTGGCGATGGCGATGCCGTCCACCAGATATGTGGATACGAAGAAGAACTGCATCAGCACCGCGTTGGCCGCCAGGACGATATCGCCCATCTTCGCGCCCTGCGCCGTAAACCACGTAAAGCCGATCACGAGGCAGAACGACCGGATCATCACATCTGAGTTGACCAGCAAGGTGCGGCGTACGGCGACCGGTTCCAGAATCTCCGCCAGCGGCGGGATATGTGTGCCGCTTTTCGTGGCGTGGGAGGCGTGTTGCTGATGGCGCAGGCGCAGCACCAGCAGAACCGCGAGGGCAAAGGCGCTCCATTCGGCGATGACCGTGGCCGCGGCAACGCCGTTCGCTGCCCAGCCCAATCCGACCACGAACCAAATGTCGAGCAAGATGTTCAGTCCGTTGAGCAAGAGTTGAATAAGCAGGACCAAACGAGTGCGCTCTTGCCCGATGAACCAGCCCAAGATCGCCATGGTGGCGAACATGGCCGGTGCGCCCCAAATGCGGATGGTAAAGTACCCCCAAGCGAGCTGCTGAACTTCCGGGCTGCCGCCAATCAGGTAGAGCGCGCCGACGCCAATGGGCCATTGCAATATCAAGAAGGCGGCGCCCAAGGCCGCGCCCGCGAGGGTGGCGCGAAAAAGCGTGGCGTCGACCTCCGACATATTGCCTGCACCGGCCGCTTGAGCGGTAAGACCGGTGGTGGCCATGCGCAGAAAACCAAATCCCCAATAAATGAAATTAAAGATCGTGGCGCCAATGGCCACGGCGCCCAGATAGATTGGATCGCCCAAATTGCCGACCACAGCGGTGTCCACCAACCCCAGCAGGGGAATGGCTGCGTTGGCCAGCACGATCGGCCAGGCGATGCGCACAATGTCTTGGTAGCGGACAGGTGTCGGCGGACGCTCTGGCAGATGCTCGGGCAGCCGCTTTGGGGGGCTTTCGGTCTGTTCCGTCATGCCGTTCGAAGGGGCCGAAGGATTGCTTTACGCATCATCGGGTGGGGGCAGCAGAAAATGGCCGTGAGCGGTCGCGATGGGCCGGTTGATATCGTCTTGCCAGGCATGCACGCGCACATTGGCAACGCGGCGGCCGTGTTTGGCGATGATAGAGCGGGCATAGGTATCCCGCGGCTGGCCCGAGCGCAGATAGTCGATAGAAATGTCGATGGTCTTCGGAAGACGGTTCAATGTGTCTTCCCAGGCAATCTGCGCGAGCGCCGAGGTTTCCAGAAACGCACCGATGACGCCGCCATGCAAGGCTGGAAGCGTTGGATTGCCGATCAGTTTTTCTTCGAAAGGCAAGATGGACGTCAGCTCGCTGCCGCGCCGTTCCACGCGGATGCCCAAAAAGTCAACATACGGAATATTTGGGAAGTTCTCGTAAAGCGCAGCATTGGCTGGTTGGCCGGATTTTTTGTTCATGCCGACACCCCTGTCTCAAATGTGCTGGGGGCGCGGTTGGCGCCCAGCATGAAGGCCCCCACGGACGCTGCGATCGGATCGTCGGGGGTGTCATGGTAGGCGGTGCCGCGCACAAAGGCGATGCTCTTGGTGAGCTTGTAGCAATGGGCATGACACAGAATGTCCCGCTTGGGCGTTGCCGGCGCATGATAATCGATCCGCAGATCCAGTGTCGCGATCGACACGAATTCCGTCAGCGCGCACATCACCGCCAAGCCGGACGCATGGTCGAGGAGGGTCGTGACAACACCGCCATGGACAACGCCGGTTTCCGGATTGCCCACAAGATGCGGGGCATAGGGGATCTTCATGCGGGCGCCGTCTTCCGCCGCGCTGATCAGCTCAATACCCATGGCTTTGGCATGGGGCACGCGGGCCATCACCTGGTCCTTATGTTGCATAATTTGGTCAAGAAGCGGGTGACTGGGCATGAAAAAGCGCTCGCCTCACAAGGTTGTAATATTCAGTTTGGTCAAGTTGACGCAGGGGGCGCAGCGGGTACAGTGGCGCCGCGACTCTGCAAATCGAAAGTAACACATATTTATGGCTGAACCTCCATCCCAAACAGACACGCTACCGGCGCAGAAACCGGGCAAACGTGAGCAGACGAAAGCGAACAATCGCCGTGCCATCATCGAAGCCGGGCGCTACGTCTTCGCGGAGCTTGGCTATGGCGAAACCACCGTGCGCGACATTATCCGCAAGACGGGCCTCGCTTCCGGGACGTTTTACAATTACTTCAAGTCGAAGGAAGAAGTGTTCCAAGCCATCATGGACGAGAACGCGCTGCGTGTTCGGCCGCGCCTGCGTTCAGAACGGATTCGCGCGCAGAATTTCGAAGAATGGGTGCGTAGCATGTTCTTCGTGTTCTTCGACTTCGTGGTGAACGACCAGCATAACTTTGCGATTCTGCGGCGGAACTCCGGTGCCTTGCGTGTGCGGATGGACACACCGGAGATCATCGCCGGGTTCGACGAACTGCGGGTGGACTTGGAAAAGGCGGTGGCCGCCGGCATCGCGCCCAAAGTGGATGTGGGCTTCTTATCTTCGGCTATGATCGGCATTGCCTTTGAGATGAGCGACCAATTGGTGCTGCGCGAAAACCCGAATGTTGAGGAAGCGACGGATTTCGCCACATCGCTTCTTCTGAACGGGTTGAACGGTCTTGTGGAGAAAGGCGAGCAATGAGCAGAAGCGGCCGGCCCGAACGGATCGAACCGGGGCCCGGTCAAGAATCCGTTTGGGATTATCCCCGGCCTGCGATTTGCGAGCCGACCACAAAGCATATTCAGATCCTGTTTGGCGGTGAGACGATCGCCGACACCAAGGGGGCGTTTCGTGTTCTGGAGACCAGCCATCCGCCCGGCTATTATATTCCGCCTACGGATGTAAACATGAGTTTTCTGCGTGAGGAGATCCGCCGAAGCTTCTGCGAGTGGAAAGGGCAGGCGCGCTATTGGTCGGTGGTTGTTGGCGATCACGTGGCCCAAAATGCGGCGTGGAGTTATCCGGAACCGTCTCTTGAATTTCAACCCATGAAAGACCACATCGCCTTCTACCCCGCCATGACGACATCTTGCTTCGTGGATGGGGAAAAGGTGATCCCCCAGCCTGGCGTGTTTTATGGCGGGTGGATCACATCGGATGTGGTCGGGCCCTTTAAAGGAGAACCCGGAACGGAGTTCTGGTGACATGAAGTTCTTTCAGGTTGATGCGTTTACTGGTGAAACATTTCGGGGCAATCCAGCCGGTGTCATGCCGCTTGAGGCGCCCTTGCCGGAAGACCTGATGTTGAGCATCGCCGCGGAGAACAATATTTCCGAAACTGCCTATTTCGTGCCCGCGCAAGATGGCGCGCCGGGCCACTATGACCTGCGGTGGTTCACGCCGGAAGTGGAGGTGGATTTGTGCGGCCATGCAACGCTTGCAAGCGCCTATGTTGTCTTCAATGACGTTGACCCATCGCTTGACCAAGTTTCCTTTGAGACCAGAAGCGGTACGCTGACGGTTGCGCGCGAGGCGGATGGCTGGATGTCCATGGATCTGCCCGCTATCCCGTCGGAACCGTTGGAAGACGATGATGTGCGTTCCGTGGTGACGGAATTGCTCGGCGTGGCGCCAGCTGCTTTACGGCGGTCAGTGAATTTGATCGTTGTTCTGGACAATCAGGATCAAATAGAGGGTTTGCGCTATTCAAGCGCCATTGGACCTGCTCTTAAACAGATCGACTTTTGGGGCATGATGGTCACAGCGCCGGGGCGCGACGGGAGCGGTGTCGATTTTGTCTCCCGCTTCTTTGCCCCGGCCAAGGGTATCCCGGAGGACCCTGTGACGGGGTCTGCTCATTGTGCCATGACGCCCTATTGGGCGGAACGGCTGGGCAAGACAGACCTTGTGGCCCGGCAATTGTCGGCGCGGGGCGGGCAGCTCCGCTGTGTGCACAATGGTGAGCGCGTCACGCTTTATGGTCAGTGTGCCCCCTATTTGGAAGGCGAGCTGAAGATCTGAGAAAGCCACAGGCGCGTTACTTGGGATTGGCTCACGAAAATGCCCAGTAACACGAGGCCAAGGGCTGCGAAGGCGCGCCAGTCGAGAACTTCGCCAAGGACCAGCGCCCCTAGGAAGACCGCCAGGACCGGCACGAGATAGTTGGTCAGCGCGAAGAAACTGGGGCCCGCTGTTTGCACAAGCTCCATGTAGACCACCGTCGCCAAGGCGGTTGTGAAAATACCGAGGAAGACGACCGCCAGAATGGCCAATATGTCCGGATCCGCTGTCCAGGGTTGTTCGAGGATCAGAGCAAGGAAAGTGCTGATCACGGCACCGATGACGAGAATCCCGGCCGAAGAAACGATCGCCGGCAGACGCGGCGCGTGGCGGGCGATGATGGCGTTTGCGGCATAACAGAATGCGCCGCCAAGAATAGCGAGCTGGGCGATCAGGCGGGTGCCTTCGGTGGACAGGTGGCTGAGTGTGCTTGGTCCCATAAGGACGATGACGCCGGCGAACCCCATGATAAAGCCCATAATCTTGGGCGGTGTCAGCGGTTCGCCGGGTACGAAGAAATGGGCCAGCATCATGGTGGCAAGGGGCATGAACGCCATCAGAATCCCTGCCAGGCTGCTGTCCACCGCAATCTGGCCCCACGTGATGAGGAAGAAAGGCAGCACGTTCCCGACAATAGCCAGCAGAAGGAAATAGACCCATGTGCGGCTGATGCGGAGTGATCCGCCGGCCGCAGCCGGTTCCATAAATTCGGGAAGGCGATAGCCTTGGTAACGCATCCAGCCATAGACGCAGGCGGCGCCCAGGACGATGCGTGCGGCAACGACCGTCAGCGGCGGGATCGATGCAACGCTCAGCTCAATGAACATGAACGCGGACCCGTAGAGAAATACAAGGATGCCGAACAGAACCCAATCCCGTGGACGGCGGGTCATCACCAATTCCCTTTTCGCCTCGTCAAAACAAGACCGGCGAGCTTATAGGGCTTTGCGGCAGATTAGAAGGGCGACACGAGTGCGCTGTTTGACGGTCTTGATTGATAGAGAGAGGGGAGCTCGTCCTCGACGTAGGACTGCAGTTGCGAAATAGCCGTATGCGGTTCTTTGGGGATCGCGCCCGGATCAATGAGGGGGCCGAAAGTCAGCTTATAAGTTGCGCGTTCCTTGTTCAGGATCTCATAGAAGACTGTCATGTCCCGCAATTCGCGGCTGATTTTCCCGAACATATAGTAGAGCCAGGAATTTTTGCCGGAGATGTGCAGCGGCAGTATGGGCGCATCAAACTTGCGGGACAGATTGATCGGGGTCGGAAACCAAGGCTGTTCACGCAGCTTGCCGTCGCGCAGCCTTGCCAAACCGCCTGACGGAAAAATGATCAGTGCACGCTCTTCCTGAAAGGTGCGCATCACACGACGAAGGACCTGGCGCGACGTCCGGCGATCTTGTGCCGCGGCATCTACGTCTACCGGAATAAGAAGGTCCAGCAGATTTTGTGCCACCCGCACAGCGTCCTTTGTGGCGATCAGGGTGAAATCGGGCCGCACAGACCGCAAAGCGTCATAGATCGGAAACATGTCCGCCAGGGTCGGGTGATTGGGCGCAAGAATAAAACGCCCATCCTTGGGAATGTTTTCAGCGCCGTCGACCTCTACATTGAGGTCAAGAAGATCGCGGGTGAATTCGAAGATGTCTTTGGCGTCCATATGCCGAATGTGATCGGCGAGACGGACGGCCTGGCGGTATTTGAGGAGTGGATACAGAACCAATTTTGTTGCCCCCCAAACCATGGGATTGGCTCCAAACCGTCCGGATCTTTCCTCGATCATCGTGTCCACGATGTGATTTGGCATAGAAGTCCTGCGATCGGATTCTGCGGTGGCCGGGCGGTAAACGCGCGGCGCGCAAACACCTCAAAAATGGACTCAGCTTTTACGTTGGCTTTGTGACAGAATTTTCACTGGGGAGATAGCCCCAAAAGAAGGGGCGAGAAGTTAGGACCGTTTTCCGCCGAAAAATCTGGCTTTCTGAGGCCCCTTTGAGGTGTGATGCCTCGCTTCCATGGAATGCCGCCACTCCCGCCAGGCCGAGCGAAATATGCACGCAAGAATCTTCGTGCCCGCGCCCCAAACGCCCTTGATTGTGCCGGACACTTTGGAGACGCCGATGCGGCGGCGGTAGTCGACGGGAACCTCGCGAATGCGCAGGCCAAGTTGAATTGCGCGGACCTGCATTTCCACCGTCCACCCATAGGTCATTTCCTGCATGTTCAGGGCGGTCAGTGCGTCGCGGCGGATTGCCCGGAACGGACCGAGATCCGTATAAAGATGGCCCCAGATCCGCCATATCAGGGTGCAGGCGAGAGCATTGCCATATCTCTGTTGCGGCGTCAGAGCGCCACGTTCGCGATGCCCAAGGGCGCGGCTGCCGATCACCAGGTCATTGCGTCTTAGGGCGATCGGTGTGGCTAAGCGTTCCATCTGTTCCGGGAAATCGCTTCGGTCACCGTCTAGAAACACCAAAATGTCTGCGTCTTTGGCGGCATCAATGCCTGCCATGCACGCATATCCGTAACCCTCGCGCTGCTCATTCACCACAGTTGCGCCACAAGATGAGGCAATGCTTGCAGTGCCGTCGGAAGAACCATTGTTGGCGACAATAATCTGATCAACCCAGGCGGGGATGTCTTGCAGAATGTGTGGCAACGCTTTGGCTTCGTTCCGGGCTGGGATGATGACGGCGACCCTGTTGTTATGCAGCATGGAGTGTTCCGTAAGTGAAAGGCCGGCGGCGCCACAGCCAGTAAGCAAGTGCGGTAAAAATCGGAAGAAACTCGATAGATACAATCACACTATCGAAGAAGTCAGCTTGCTGATTATCGATGAAGTAGTATCTGGAAAAATAGAGCGGCAATGTGATGGGAATGGCGAGCAGCGGCCAAACCGGCACAAAGACCAAAAACGGCGCAAACCATAGGAAGTACCAAGGGTACTGCGTTGGGCTCAGTAGGAAGAGGGCCGCCGAAACGAAAAGCATGCGGCCGATCAGGTCATGTGTGTTCTGAATTTTCGGAAGGGCACAGAAAACGGCGCTTGCGCTCACCACAAAGAAGACAAAAAAGCGGGCAGCAAGGTCCGGGTCGGAAAAGCCCGTTGCGCCAAACAGCCTCTCCAACTGCCCAAAAGCGAAGCTGTTGGTTTGCCAAGACTGACTATAGGTGACGAGGCCAGAATTCGATTCAAGACCGTTCGGCAATTGAGGCGCTAGGAAGCCGATACATAGAATTGCGGCAGTGACACTCATCCAAAGCAGTTTTCGCGGGTTGCCCAGTTGTGTCCTCAAGAGAATAGGGAACAAGAGCGCCGGCCAAAATTTGATCCCAACTGCCAAAGATAATGCGGCTGTGGCGGCGATCGACTGCCGTGACGCGGCAAAAAAGACTGTTGCCGCCAGGGCCGTCACCAAAAGTGCTTCCATATGAACGCGGTTGGCGATCTCCACGATTGCAATTGGGTTCCACCAATAGAGCGCACTCCACAGCCGAGACATGTTTAAAACGTCAAGAGTCTTGACGATGAAGAGCAACGTTAGGGCCTCGAAGACCAGACAAATTAAACGCCAGATGGTCAAGCCCCAAGGATCTATCACGTAAGATAGTGCAAAGGCTGCCTGCGCAACGAGTGGGTACTCAGTTTTGATATAGGGATAGTTGATCCGTTCAATGACTGAACCGGACTCTTGAGCGAGAGCTTCGAGCTTTTGCGTTTCGCCCGAAGAGTCAGCTGTTGATGGCGATAGAATTGTTTCCAAGGCGCGATCTTCGGGCAGAAAATCAGAAGGCGGATGTTTAAACGGATCTATGCCGTGGGCTGTGACTGCACCGTCCCAGAAATACCGATAGAAGTCGTCTTCATAGATGGGGGTGGTCGGCAAGAAAAGGAGCCTTGCGGCAATTCCAATGCCCACAATCAGTAAGAAGTTCTGCCGAGTGCTCCGAAGAGGAGGCAGAAGATAGAAGAGCGGAAAAACAAGCACCCCAGCCAATCCATAAAGCAAGATGACTGAAACGAACGGGTGATCGGCGATCACGGAGCCATAGGAAAAGGCAGATGACAGATATGCGAGAGAGGCACAGCAGATTATCAGGCCGATCCCGATTCCTGACAATGCGTGAATGGGGCGGGGAGTCATCATCTCCCCACCCCATCGTCGTGTTAGGAATTGTCGTGGCTTAAGAGCCAAACCCGCCGCCTCCACGGCCGCTAAAACCGCCGCCACCGCTGCTAAAACCGCCACTGCTGGTTTGACGCGGCTTATGTTCGTTCAAAGCCCAGTCGAAGTCGTAGCCAGATATGGACGTGGCGCCGGCGATACGCTTCGAAAGGCGGGACTTTGCGAATTCTTGCAGATGGGTGATGACCTTCGTTTGGTCATCATCGAAGGCGCGGCCAAACCTGTCGTACACCAAAGAGACTGTTGGGCTTTTTCCGGTCTTAGGAACCGCATATTTGCCGTTCACATATTTTTCGGCTGCTTCTTCAAGGGCTGAAAAAACGGAACCGCTTTTGAAGGCTTTTACAGGGAGAGCCGGTGCAGACTTCGCCGGTAGGAAGATGCCATAGATCACGCGTGGATCTTTCCACTCGGTCAAGAGAATATCTTTCTCGATTTGCGCCAGGGACAAAGGCTCGCCTTCCACGATCAGGCTTTTGCGTTCCCATGCGGACCCATTACCTTCTACCAATGCTTTGACCCGCCGTGCGGGGTAGGCGGAAAGAGTTTCCCGCAGAGCAGCTGCGTTGTGCAGATTCAGCCAAAATGCCAATTGCTGATCTCGGCTCATTTTGGAAACCGGTATCGATTGAAGGTAAGTGACATATTCGTCCAGGAACTTAGCGCCCCGCTTGCCCATTGCCTGGTAAGCGAAAGTGGTGCGCGATCCCTTCTTGTCCGCGTAGCCGCCCAAAAAGATGTCCAATGGCGAATAATCGGGCGTTTGCGTGTTGCTTGGATTATGTGTCGACCATCGGCTTTCCGCTGCCGCTTCCGTGGTGGCCGCGAGCATTGGTGTCATCAAAATCCCGACAATTGCCAGAAATGACGGCAATCGTCTTTTCGCGTTCAGTCTTCGGAACATTGCTTCCGTCTCCTCGTGGTGTCATCCCTGTTCCTCGAAATTGGGAGGAACCGCCGCTCCGACCAAACCATCGCCGGCGCGGCGGGGTGGGGGCGCAGTTCATCAGATACTCCGCTTTTGCTGTGTGGAGAAAACACCTGCCAACACATCAGCTGAAATTTTTGTGAGGATGAACATGGTAAAGATGGGCTTAGGAATAACGCAGCACAGAATGCAACCTATGATTATTTTCGGAAATTTTGCTTCGTGTTCTGGCAGGACTCGCTTGCAAGGAGAATTTTGCCAAATTTGTCACTTTTTCGTGGGTTTTTTTGACGCAGTAAGATCAAATTTTGCGAAAATACCTATCGGCCTGATGCAACTATAAATATTTTTTAAACTTTATGGCCTTAGCGTTCGAGTGTATCGGCACTGAATGCAATCGTGTCGATCGGAGCGGTTCGCGATTTCGGTGAGGCGATCGGTCAAAGGACGCTCCGGGGCTTTCATGGTCATTCGGCATTGCAACACTTGGATCGCGTCCAGGTGACTGATGCCGGGTACCGGTTATTCGCACAAGGGTGGGCATGGCGAGTTTTTTGTTAGTGCACGGATCATGGCATGGTGCGTGGTGCTGGGACCCTGTCGTTAAGCGGCTACGGGCAGCTGGCCATCATGTACGGGCCATGGATCTGCCAGGGCACGGCGAAGATATGCGTGATCCATCCGATGTGTCGCTCGCTCACTACAGTGGCGCCATCCAAGCTGAAATCGCGGAAATGGGAGACAATGTCATCCTTGTCGGCCACAGTATGGGTGGGGTGGCAATCTCAGCGGCCTGTGGCGGCGCCCAAGACGCGATTGCAAAAATGGTGTTCGTAGCTGCCTTAATTCCCAAGCCGAATGACACGCTCATCGAACTCACCGAGCGGCACCTGCCGGTGCCGCGACTGTTAGATGCAGCCGTTGAGGTAGAGGGCTTGGTGGGAATCATCAAGCCAGAGCGAGCCCATGAATTGTTCTATACCGATTGTGACCTTGCGATTGCGGATCCTTTGATCCGAAAGCTTGGACCGGAGCCTTTGGTTCCTCACCTAACCCCCATACGCATGTCGGAAAGTGCTTTCGCGGCTTTGCCGAAGCTTTACATTGAATGCACGCAAGACCGCACGATCCCATTGGGGGCACAACGCGCGATGCTGAGAGACGCGAAAATCACTGATGTGATCAGTCTTGCATCCGCTCATTCGCCATTTGTTTCCATGCCGGATCAGCTGGTTGATATTTTGGCCTCGTTAGAAGAAGCTCAAGCGGCGTAGAGCGCCATCGCGACTTAGTCGTTGATCTCCTGATAGCAAAGCGTCATCTTCTCGGGCATTGTTCTCAACGCTCGGATAGAACCATGCCGCTATTAGACCGCAAATCCCACAAGTTGAATTATGAAGTGACCGGCAATGGGGTGCCGGTTCTCCTAACCCATGGTTACAGCGCATCTCATGCCATGTGGCGGGATCAAGTCGCCACCTTAAGTCAAAGCTATAAGATCGTGACTTGGGATATGCATGGCCACGGAGCAACCGAAAGTTCCGACAGACCAGAAGACTATTCGGAACAAAACACTGTTGACGACATGGTCGCTCTGTTAGACGAAGCTGGCGCAGAGAAGGCGGTCGTGGGTGGCCTGTCGCTTGGCGGCTATATGTCTCTTGCGTTTTACCGGCGTCATCCGGAACGCGTGTCTGCTTTGATGTTGTTCGATACCGGCCCTGGATTTAAGAAAGACGATGCGCGGGCAAAATGGAATGCGAACGCGACGCGGACGGCGGAAATCCTGGAAGCGAAAGGCATAGAGCCTCTCGCGCGGAACAGCGCTGAGGTGCGCTTGGCTGAACATAGATCTGCGCCTGCACTTGCATTGGCAGCGAGGGGTATGTTGGCTCAAGTAGATGGCAGTGTGATTAATTCACTGGCCGACGTCAAAGTTCCAACGCTTGTCCTCGTCGGTGCGGATGACAAGCCCTTCATTGCGGCCACAGACTACATGGCGTCGAAAATACCCAACGCGACGAAAGTGGTCATTGAAGGTGCTGGACACGCGGCAAACATCGATCAGCCCGAGGCTTTCAATGCAGCCGTTGATGACTTCTTGTCGTCGAATTCGAAATGATATGTGGAGTGCGAAGAACAAATGAAGTTGCTTCTATTCGAAACCGGATATGACAGAATCAAAGCTGATATCGCTGATATCGAAAGCCAACTTGAAATCTGTCAAATGACCAAGGACGGTCAGGTGATGCTGAATGGGCAAGCTGTCGAGCTGTCCAGTTTTGCGCCCGATCTCGCCTGGTTGTCCATGGACCTCATGTATCATCGTAAAGTGCCTGAATTCGTCAGCCTCATGACCAATTCCCGCTCTCTCAAATGGGTGCAAACCGCTAATGCGGGTCTTGATAATCCGATCTACAAGAAAATCGCGGCCACTGGTACCCGATTGTCCAACAGTGACGCGCAGGCCTTGCCCATCGCTGAATATGTGCTGGGTCATGTACTTCACTATTTTCAGGGCATTGAAACGCGCTTGGAGGCTCAAAGAAATGGTAAGTGGCGGTATCGTCAGTTCCGGGAAATCAGCGGATCAACCTGGCTGATCATAGGATTTGGCAATATTGGTCAGCGCATTGCGGCTCGAGCAAAGCCGTTCGACGCAAATATTATCGGGGTGCGCCACTCAAAGAAGGACCATCCGTTAGCGGACCGCGTTATCGGGCAAGATGACATATTGAAAGAGCTGCCCCAAGCGGATGTTGTGGTTCTTGCTTGTCCGATTACCGATGACACTCGGAACTTGGCAAATGCGAAGTTCTTCGACGCTATGAAAAAGGACAGTGTTCTGGTGAACATCGCCCGTGGAGATCTCATCGATGATGATGCGCTTATTTCAGCACTCGATGATGAGGAACTCGGTTTTGCGGTCTTAGATGCGTTTTCCCAGGAACCGCTGCCGAACGATCATGCTTTTTGGACACACCCCAAAATCGTGGTGACTGCCCATACATCCAATGCCGGCAGTGGAACTCTGCCAAGAGGGGATGAGCTGTTTGTCGAAAACTTGAAAAACTATTTGGCAGACCGGCCCCTCAGAAATGAAGTGGACCTTGCGGCCGAGTTTCCGGACATTGGGTGATCAAGTCAAAAGTGGGAGGGGGGAATGAAGCATGTTGTCGTCACCGGTGCCTCAACCGGCATCGGGAGGTCTTGTGTTGAGTATTTGACGTCGCACGGCTTCATCGTGTGGGGCAGCGTGCGCAAACAGGCCGACGCGGACAGTTTGACCCAGCAATTCGGCGATATGTTTCGCCCTCTCATTTTCGATGTAACGGACGAAAAGGCGATTGCGGCGGCGGCGGATCTTGTCAAGGAAGAGATCGGTAGCGAGTGTCTTGCAGGTTTGGTGAACAATGCAGGCGTTGCAGAGTCCGGACCGCTCAAAGATATTCCGCCTGATAATGTCCGTACACAGCTCGAAATCAACGTGATTGGCCCCCTGCTCGTGACTCAAGCATTCCTGCCCTTGTTGGGGGCGGGCAAGAATGCGGAAGGCAGCCCAGGACGGATCGTGAATATGAGTTCCGTCTCCGGAAAACGCGCGATGCCGTTTCTGGGGCCCTACGCCATGTCCAAATTTGCGTTGGAAGCCCAGTCCGACGCATTACGCCGCGAATTGATGCTTTACGGCATCGATGTGGTGGTGGTCGAACCAGGCCCAATCGTCACGCCCATTTGGGATAAAGCATCGGACATAGATGTGTCTGCTTACAAGCATTCGGACTACTTTCCGATCCTGGAAGAATTTCAATCGGTCACTGTGGAAATGGGGAAGCAAGGACTGCCGCCGGAAGAGGTTGCTAAGACTGTCTATCAGGCATTGACGTTGCCCCGTCCGAAAACGCGGTATGTGGTCATGAAAAACAAATGGATCAGCTCGACGCTTATCGCATTGCTGCCGGACCGTTGGCTCGACCGTATGATTGCACGCCGTGTGGGGCTGAACCGCGAGAAAGGCCGCTAAATTTCCTGTCCGCCTTTTTTCAGAAGGTCGTCGATCAATTCCCGTGCAATCAAATCTTGACTGTCGCCGCCGCCGAAGAGCAGGGCGCCTGACGAAAATGTGGTGCCGAAATTGCGCGCAAGATTGACGGTTTGTCCAACGCCGGAAATGAACTGGCGATCGTTCAAGGCCGATAAGGGATGAATGTATGTGGCCCAAACAACCCCTTGAGCGACCGCATACCGGGCATCGAGGGCCGCGTCGAAATTGGCCTGCATGAGCCGCTGCATCAGGGCCGGTGTTAGGTTTTCTGCTTTTTCCACTGCAACAATGATCCGCATACGGTCTGCCTTTTCATCTGTAACGACGCGGACCGGTATCTCGACCACCGAAAATTCCCATATGTTGCGGTCATTGAATTTGACGTTTTCGCCGATCTTCTCAATCAGACCGCCCAGACGATCGTTCGTCATGGCCTCCGGTCCTTTGACGAGAGGCTCAACTTTAAAGTCGCGCTCGTCCCGCTGCGGGTCGGATTGATCGGGCCCGCCCTCCAACCGGTCTTCAATACTCGGTGTTTGCTCTTGTGCAGACGCTGCATGAGCGGTCACAAGACCAAGCCCCACCAACAGAAACACGATACGGTGGAGATTCTTCGGGCGCAGCATGACAAATTCCTCAAAAAGCCTAAACGACCTAGATTGGACGACACCATGTCAGGGATGGCGCCAAGGTCAAATGAAGAATTAGTGAGGTCGTTTGCTAAGTCCTAACTGGCTAGGCCAATCCGGTTAGTTTTTGATGCAGCCGGTTCATGCCTTTAATCCAGCGGTCATAGTCCGCCGTTTTGCGCCGCATATATTCCAACACCTCCGGATGCGGAAGAATAACGAAGCGTTCTTCGCGTAGGCCTTCGATGACGATCTCAGCCAAATCGTCCGGTTCCATCATGCCGTCACCGGCAGCGGCCTTTGTGCCCGGTGCCGAGGCATCTTCTGTCATCGGTGTGCGGACGGCCTGAGGGCATAGCATGGACACGCGGATGCCTTGATGCGCGTAGGTAAGCGCAAGCCATTCGCCAAAACCCACGGCCGCGTGTTTTGTGACGCCATAAGCTGCGCCCCCGACTTGGTTTAGCAATCCTGCAGCGGATGCCGTATTCATGAAGTATCCGCCGCCGCGCTCGACCATTTTGGGAGCTAGATGCCGTGCGGCGTAGACATGGGACATGACATTCACATCCCAGCTGAGCTGCCATTCGTCGTTGGGCGCTGCCAGGTCTGCCCCGCGTCCAATACCGGCATTGGAGCAGAAGAGGTCGATTGGCCCCACATCCGCTTCGGTCTTTTCGATGATAGCCTTTACATCTTCTTCGCGGCTCACATCGGCCTGCATAGCTGTACCGCCATAGAGCGAAACGGTTTCCTCCGTACCGGCCATGTTCATATCGGCGGAAACAATGTGTTTGGCGCCTTCGGCCGTGAACCGCTTGACCAGTGCCCGTCCAATGCCGCTGGCGGCCCCCGTGACCACAATCGTTTTGCCCGTAATGTCCATGACGCTTTCCTTGCTCGGTGAGTTTCTATTGGCTGGCAAAATGCGGGACGGGCGGGGGACCGTCAAGGCGGATGTGTGAGGTTTGGTAATCTTGTTGAGGCTAACACCGTGCTAAGATGGCCGAAACGAACGGCTTCATTGCAATCAGCACAATTCGGTCAATCGACGAGATAGCCTGTAAGATTAGGTACATCACGATAAGGTTGGGCAATGTAAAGAAGCCGTATGTGAGATGAAACCGGACAACGAAATAGCCTATCGAAACAGCTTAATCGAGTCGTTTGTCGCCTTTTCAACTGATGTTGGGATTAATTGAGTCAATCGTCTTCGATGTCTTCGCCAACAATGCCGAGGCGTACGGCTAAGGCAACAGCTTCCGTTCTGTTTTTGGCATGAAGCTTCTGCACGAGGTTTCGAACCGCTTGTTTGATGGCGCTTTCCGATAGTTCCAAGGCACTCGCCATAACTTTGTTTGATTTCCCTTTCGCCAACTCGTTCAGCAAGACCATTTCACGGTCTGTTAGTCCGTATTCCCCATGTATCGTGTTTTCGCTGCCGTTGCTGTCGGCCGAGATCTCTTTCGCAAGTTCAGATACGACATCGGCTGGAACATAGGTTTCGCCTTGGACGACGAGGTCGATGATGCGGCCTAAGCTGGCAATGCCCATGGATTTGGGGACGTAAGCAGCAGCGCCCGCTTCTAACGTGGCTGCAACGTCCTGTGCGGACATCATTCCCGAGAACAGAACAATTTTGATGGTGGAGCATTTGCTCTTCAGGTCTGAGAGCGCTTCAAAGATGTGACCACCCGGCATTGCGAAGTCTATGATCAGAAGATCGGCAGAACACTTGTGAACGATCTCCAAAAGGGCGTCGAAATCTTCAGCCTCATGGACTGTTGCGGATTGCCATTTCCTTTGAACCACATCAGACAGAAGCTCGCGGACGAACTTATGATCATCCGCGACTATGATCTCTTGCGGCTCGTTCATTTGGTCCCACGCTTGTCGTTTCTTTCCCCGGTCTCTCTCTGTTCCGTTTGCAGTTGGCATACAGAATCATTTGCGAGTCAGGATAACACGGATTCCATGTGCGTGAATCGAGCTTTCTATAATAACGCGAGTGATTTGACGGGGAAGAGAGTTGCTCGCAGCGATAATAGGTTGAACCACTGGAAGTGGTGTCTATGGCCTATCGGGAGTCAAGAAACTTTATTCCACCTTATTGAGCATGCGCCGCGAATGTATCGAAACGGACAATACGATTGGTCACAATTGTGTCTGAAGGGGCAGGGACCAGAATCAAAAGTGCAATGTTCTCGATACAAAAGATATATTGAAATGACTGAAAGACTCGACGCTCGTAAACCTCTTTGCCGCTCTATTTCGGCAGACTTTTGACACAACAGCAGCGCTGCATCGGTGTGCTTTTACACCTGTGTCGCCAATCTTAAAAATTCAAATCTAGGGTTGTGAATGTCTGTGGAAGGCAAAAAGAACGCATGGGAATCGACAAAGGATTCAGACACAAACACGCCTGGCAGGCGAAAAGCGAATCCTGTCGTCTATCCATCCGAAGGTGTTTACGCTGATGACGCCACTTGTAAAACAAAATCAGATGGGACCAAGTCAAATAAAGCATCAGAGGAGCTTGGAATCTTCCGTCTACTCATAAAAGCTATGTTTCGCCTTCGCGACCGACGGAATTCGTTTCTACCAGGAAAACTTGTTGACGATGCCGCCTTCTCAATGCTCCTTGATCTTTACGATACCTATGTCGACGAGAAACAAATCAATGTAAGTGCCTTGTGCGCAAATGCAGGTGCACCTGGCACAACTGCTTTGCGAAGGCTGGATGAACTCATTGAACTTGGACTTGCCGCCAGAGTGCCTGACAAAACGGACGCTCGCCGGATATTGGTTATTATCACGGCAAAGGGGGCCGATCTGGTGCGGTCCTATCTTCGAGAAATGTATGAGGAACTGGCAGCTATCTTGGACAACTGATTCAAGTGCGCTGCAGTGCCGTTTTCCTCCACCTACGATACTTCTTTTGAGTAATTCTCTAAGCAGCCAAGCGAAACCAAGTGCGACTGAAGCATGGGGAGCCACCCCTTGTGCCCCCATCTTAGGTAGGTGTCTGAAGGAAGTTGAATAAGCCTCTTTTCATCGACAATGCGAAATCTTGATAGTGAAAGGCCACTTTTCATATATCTGTCCAACAATTCATGCTCTTCCGTCAGTAGTCCCTTTTCTTCAAGGTCTGCACAGAACTCCAGCATTGTCTTTTCCATCATCGAATACCACCGGCAAAACTCTATAGCGTCTTCAACAACGGCGGTCGGATGACCGTCGATGTACAGAGGCCGCTTGGCATTTTCTTCCAAATCGATGGCCGCCCTGTCGATTGCAATGTCGTTTTGGTCTGGGAACAACGTTCGCGCTGAAATAAATGGATACCTTTGAACATAAAATGGAACGTGCAACCCCTTTAGCCAGCGACCTTGCCTGTCAACGAATTGATTCCGGCAGGTTCCGCCTCCTAGCAGCGCGACGGCGCAGGCCGGGTCCGATATTGAAAAAACGATCGGGTAGCAGTGTTGTACAGCAAAAAATTCATCTGCCACGACCGGCACGTATTCGGCGTTTTTGGCAAACTTGTAGCTTTCACTTTTTTTCAAGGAAAGGTGGCTGTGCCGGCCTGGACCCAGTGCTTCAATCTTCTTGTACAAAACAGGTAGCGGTGCCAATTGCGAAATAGTTAGATCGTTTAAGAACCAAGCTAAATCGGATAGTTTCCTGTTTTCGGCACTTTTCGTCGTCTGTTGGACAGCGACGTAATCTTCAAAGTTGGTGACGGCACGGGCGGTTTTTCCGTTTCCTGACATTTTTATCTCCCTAACAAATTTGGTTGCCGTGTTATCGCTGACGGCAGGCTGTGGCCTTAGCCGAAACACGAAAGTTTTTGGTTCATAGAGAATGGTCTAACGAGTGTGCTTACTGCGGTCTTTCTGGGGGTTTGAATGTCCACGTTCACGACCATGCCGGTTTCGATAGGGGGGACGGTCTTGCTTTGACTGCTAGGAGGCATCTTTGCAATAATTCTGACTGTGCGAAACGATGAGTCTTGTTGGCGTGGACGTGCAGCCAAGCCCGTTTCTATGCCCAAAACACTACCGTCTATTTTTTTCCAGAACATACAGCCATGAGGATAGAGGTTAACCTTCGCTGTCATGTCGGGTGAGATGTATTGAATTTGATCAGACGGGATCTGAGCCTCGATTATGAAAGAGTGCTCGATTGGAACGATTTCCATGACCTTCTGATACGGTTGGATTGCCGTGCCAGATGTCATTGTACGGAGGTTTTTGATTCTACCTCTGACTGGAGAAACAATGATGGAGCCCCAAAGTTGACTACGCTTTTCCTCCAGTATTGCAATGAGAGATTGTCGTTCGGCCGATAGTTGGCCTAATTGGGAGGTGATGTCCTCTCGGTGTGCTGCGACGAATCTGGCCCGCTCTTCTTCTAAGTCCGTCACATCTTGACTCTTACGGATGTGACTGACGACGTTTATCAGACCTCCCTTTGCGTGAGGTTGTGTTGAATGCATAGCATTTTTTGCGAATGCTAGACGTAAATCAAAGTTCATCATCGCCTCGGCATAGTTTTGCTTCCGTTTGGCAAAAAGTTTCTGTTCGCGCTCTGCTATGGCGCTATCGTGCGCAACGATTTCTGAATCGAATATAGGTGATGCGTCATTGAGGAGTTCGGCGCGAAGACGCGAAATTGAAGCCCGGTTGGCGAGTTCCTTGCCCCGCAGAGTTTCATAGTCTGCCCTGATCCGAAGATCGTCTAAACTGAGGAGGATTTGCCCCGCCCGAACCTCTTGCCCTTCGGTGACATAGAGTTCGTTCAGTTTACCGGCTTGGTGCGCCCTTATGACGTGACCGGTGTTTGTGGAGACGATATGCCCTGTTCCACTGACATTGCCTTCGAGCGCAGCGATTGCAAACCATCCTGCAAAGAAGCTTGTAAGCAATCCTGTTAGAACGAGGTGCTTTCCGCAGGATACCCTTTCAAATGCAGAAACACCGAGATAGTACATTTCTGATCTGGAGCTGCCATCCTGGTCTTCTAGAGGTGCGTCTTCGAGAACTCCGGTTTTAGTCATTTGCGTACCTCAGTTTTGCGGAAGATAGCGCCGCTGTTACCAAGTCAATGTTTCCTGCCGCAACAAGACGTCCCTTTGACAAAACGATCGCTGTGGTCGCCAACCGAAGAAGCGGTTTTTGATCGGTTGCGAGAATGAGGGTTTTTGGGTGACACCAATCGATGAGCTTCTCCCGAAGCTTTGCGATAGTTGACAGCCCCACCTCCGAAAAGGGTTCATCCAGGATGACGATTTCCGGATCTTCAAGCCAGAGCCGGGCCAAGCTGATGAGTTGCACCTCGCTTTCAGTTAACTGCCATTCATTGTCTTCTAAAGGCTGATCTAGCCCACCAGCACGTCCCGCCAAAAGATGTCCGCATTCGGCAAATTCAAGGGCCTCGGAAAGCAACTCGTCACTCCGCGACATGTCATATGGCAGGAGGATCTCGCGGAGAGTGCCTGAATTTAGCCGAATTTTTTGGGGGATATATCCGATCCCAGTGGCACCGCCGAACTTTCTAAGTATCTGCAAAGGAATGCCGCCAATTTCAACAACACCCTCGCAAGGAGTATGCGCCCCCGTAAGGAGTTTAAGTAATGTGGTCTTGCCGGCCCCGAACGATCCGAGTACGGCGGTCTTAGACCCGTTCGGAAATTCCAGATAATCAATCGAGAGGGCAGGCGTCTCAGTATCGTCGAAACTGCACTTTATATTGTGTGCAGAGAGAGCGGGCCTGTTCCATGTTAAGCGGGGGATCTTTCTTGGCTTGTTCAGATTGCGGGGGGGAAGTGCGCTCGAATGTAATGCGCTGGGCGCTAGCCTTTGGTCGAACGTTGGGGCATTGTGATTATCCCAAGAAGATCCATTGATCAACTGAGAAGCATCGCTCTTAAATCCGTACGCAGAGTTTGAGCTTGTGTCTGTCATAAATACTCCAATAGGTCCGCGCCCATATCGGAGACCTGATAGGTCACAAAAATAGTTGAAAGACTGGTGGTTTATCCCTCCGACAAATTGTTGACTCTAGTTAAGTTGCGGTTGCGTTGCGAATTCCGAGCGGTTGCATGAATTGGGGGGACGGCGGCGCGGCGGCATCGAGAACGGAAGATAGCGCCGCGCACACCGTATTGCCCGCCACGCTTTCGGCGGTGGCGGCGAACTCTGTCCTGCGTCGGTAAGAAGCAGTGTATCGGCTCGCGCTGCACGAGAAATGGTCGACGGCCGCGGCAGATGAATTGCCGCCGGCGGCCGTCTCAATGACGACAGTGGCTGGGTGGGAACTATCGCCAAAGCTAAAATGTAAGTTTTGAACGTACGCGAATTTGCCGGCAGCCGCCGCGATAAAGGCAGTGGCTGCCGGCTTGACGCCTTCTCTGTAATTCCTGGTGTTTGTTGGGGTTTCCCTGTGAAACTCTCGATCAGTGGGTTTTACGGGTGATCCGGCCCTCTTGAAACCGAGGGTATGGCCACGCCTGTGTTTAGCTTGATCGCGCTCTGGAAATATTCCGGGAAAGCGATCGGCCATGACGCATTTGTCTCCGCCCAGGGGGCGCGGAATCGAAGCGACAGCGAAAACAAACAACGCCATGGCCGACGCAAATCCAAGACTGGGCGAAAAAGAACGCACTCGCCGTTGGTTTTCGAACGATAGTGGGCTGGTCATTCGAAAACTGTCTTGGTTTGCATTTGATTGTTGGAACTCAGCAAGCTGTGGGTTTCGGTGACCCTCATATGTGAGTGGCGGCACCTGGGATACCAACAAAACGCATGGTCGTCCCAGGGTGCCGCCGCCCGCCCCAACGCCGCATTCGGAACTGGCTCCTCCGGTTTGCTGCCTGCTATATACTTTTGGTCTAGGTGCCCAACGGTTTAGGATTCTATGGTTCAGTAGATTACGCAAAACGGATGGCTCGCTAGACTGTTGATCAAATTCACGCAAAGAATGCACGCAACGCGCAGCTAAACCGTTAATTCTTTGGAAGCATATGATCCAGTTTGGAGTCGTGCGGCCTTGGAAATGTGATCCTTATACAGAAGGCCTTACAAACAAAGGTGTTTAGACTAGGTCTATTTTGGACCATATTTGAGTATGATTTGTTGGCGGATGAGATAAAACAATGACCAAAATGATGGACCACAGACAAATTGTGGTTCGGCGTTAAACCAAAGAAAGCGCATCTCCAGCAAAGGCCGGAAAGAATACGTTCTTGGAATAAAGACGTAGGTTCTGCCGTCTAGTCTCTAGTGGTGTGCGCTTTGTTTGAAAAAAAACAGGTAAGTGGTCATTATCAATGGAAATAGAAAAATATGCAGCTCTCTTTATGCAGGCTAATGCAGAGCTGACAAAAGAAGCTCAAGAACAGTTGCTCCAGAGTGACTATGTTGCGGCCCTAAAGACGTTACATTCAATAAAGGGCTCAGCATTGCTGATAAAAGACTCGAACTTAGTTGAACTTGTCTCGCAAGCGGAGAAGGCGGTGGACGAAGAAGATGCAGTAACGGCGCTGCAAAAACTCAACTTGCTTGCCGAACGCTTTGGTGTCGCCGAATGACAGGTTCGTCGGCTTAGGCTTAAGAAATCACTCTCCGGACGAGTGGCAGGGCAATCGCATATAGCGTTCTTCAGGGCGATCTAGGGCACTTTTGATTTTCATAGAATCGCAAAAGTGCCCTAAGTCTTTGTTTTAGCGCGTTTCCGGACGGTGAACCGCCAATGTCGGATATTGGCACTTCACCTGGAAACGCTATAGTGTTCCGCTCATTCCTGCGCCCGTGTCTGGCCTTTGGCCAGCACGAGCATAAACTCCAGCAGGAATCTTAATGTATTCTCCCAAGATCCCGGTTCGCTGAATGGCGATCGGGATGAGCGCAAGAGGGGTACTCTTCCATATGCGATCCCCCTCGGATGAGTGGCGGCGCTAGTCACCAATTTTTTGATAGTGCCGACGGTGTTGCTTCATCACAAGGGATGATGTCACCGTCGGCACCGCAGACTTAAAGCGCATCAACAAAAAGCCTAGAGCCGTTTTGTGTTTCAATTAAAACCAAAACGGTTCTAGTTGACGGACCGCGTTTCGGGTGAGGCCGACAACTCGATCTCGACATTCCGTCCTTTTGATTTGGATATGTGACCGCGTGTCAAGCCGACTTGCACCATTTCTCCGTATTGGGGCGGGTCTTCCATGTTCACGCTCAGTCGATCAAAAGAAAAACGGGTGACTTGGCATTTCGCGATAACGCCACCCGGCCGCCGAACCTTTGCTGTTCGTTTTCGTAAACTCGTGGGGACCTGCAGCTGCGATCTGTTTTGCGCATTCTTGGACTGTTGGCGGATTTCGATAGGGCGCCCGTTCCGTCCACGTTCGGTGCGCAGTTTCAGAGCAAATCCAGTGTCAAACAGCCGAACCACATGGCCTTCGTAGCTACACTGTTCGTCAATATGGAGCGTGATGAAACTCCCCTTCGACGGAAGCGCCCCACTTGTCAGAGCAAGACTGGATCTGGATATGTTTAAAAGCTCACCTTGATGATCGGTGCCGTCGGTGCAGACAAATCGGACCGGAATTCCGAAATTGAAACGTGGATAGCTTCGTCTTTCGAGCTGCTCGGTTTTTTCCTGCTTTCGTGGTTTTGATGGATCTCCGTTTTCAGCATTTTGCAAGGCTTGGATTGTCGACAGTGATAATCTTGGTGACATCTGAGTTCCTTCTGTCATCAGCCAAAATTTCCGCGCCACCATCTAGGGTTTAACAGTTAGATTACAGAAGTAAACAATATGTTACATTTGAATCGATGTTGTGCTGACAAAATTTCAAATGCTCACTATAAAGATGAGTTGTATGTCAGTGTGTGTCAGCGGATCGAGACATAAGCGGGTTTCCCGCTTTAGGCAGTTTTCTCTTCAGCTTGTCTTTTCTCTTTCGACTGTGTGACAGCACTGCGGAATTCAGGAATGGAGAGTGGTTTGGTGAGTACCTGGTCAATGCCTGCCGCCAAGCTGTCGGCGCGGTCTTTCTCGCGGGCGCTTGCGCTTAGTGCGATAATGGGAATGCGGCCATGATGTTTTCGAATGCGTTGAGCGAGTTCTACGCCCGATGCCTGGCGCAAGAAAAGATCTGTAACAATTACATCGAAGTCGGTGCGTGCGATGGTTGCCATCGCAGCATGCGGATCATCAACATCGGTTACGATCATGCCTTCATTTTCAAACAGTTCCTTTAAAATGCGCCTGTTGAATTCATGGTCTTCGACCAACAGCAATTTGAGCCCAGTGAGGCATTCGTCTGAAGACTGAGATGAAGCTTGCAGGCTTTCGTCAATATCAACAAGCGGAATCTGAGCCCAAAATAGGGAGCCAGATCCCAAGGTGCTTTCAACACCGATATCTCCGCCAAGGGTTTCCACAATGCGTTTGCATATGGCAAGGCCAAGGCCGATCCCTTCAATGCCACGGGAAGGTTTAGAGTTCCGAATGAACGGGTCAAACAATTGCTCTTTTTGGTCGGGCGAGATGCCCATGCCAGTATCCTCGACTTCTATGCGCAAGCCCCGCTGTGTTTCTGATTGAGTAGCTTCAAACCTTATCCGAATGTGTCCTTTGTCTGTGTATTTCAAGGCATTGCTTACGAAGTTAAGAAGGAGCTGCCGGATCAGATTTGCGTCGTTCACAATGACTGCCGGACATGAAGGGGATAGAGTTATGGAGACATTGAGCGACTTCTTTTCGATGCCGCTTGACAGCACGCTCACTACGTGTCGCGCGATTTCGTTCAAATTGACATGCTCAAGCTTAGGGACGAATTGTCCCGAACTGTATTGCGCATGATCAAGCGCGTTTTGAAAAAAGAGGAGAATGGACTCCGAAGAGGCCTCAATGGCGCGCAATTCATTTCTAAGGTGCTGCATGTTTGCCCGCTTGCGCAATACTTTGGTCGCGGTAATCAGTGTGGAAAGCGGTGTCCTGAATTCATGGCTAATCATGGCCAAAAACTCTTCGCGGGCGCGGGAGGCTTCTCTGGCGCGGTCACGTTCGACCATAAGCCTGTCTCTTAAAGCCCGGAAGCGGCTCTCGGATGCGTTGAATGCACCGCTTATGAGCGATACGGATAAGAACATAAGCCCGACCAAATATCCGTTGATGACGAATTGGGTGTAGCCCTCGTACCCAGCCGGAACGGTAATGAGCGGAGTGGGGTGCCAGACAGAGCAGACGGCAAAGGCGGCCAATGCGGCGCAACAAACGAGTGCAATCGACCCCATATTTTGCCATCGAAAAAATGGCATGCCGGACGCAGTTGCCGCAATTATGTAGAGGGGAAGGCTTGCTTGTGAGCCGATGAGAAGCCAAAAAATGAGCGGCGTTACAAAACAAAATGCTGCAACTGGGAGCCGCGTTTCACGTTTTACGATGCGCCTTAGGGCTGGTTTTATGAAAACCAAAATACCAAGGCCTGCTTGATACAAGAAAAATGGTGCGAGAAACGGCTCAGCGAAAAGCAAAAGGAGGCTGGAAGTGGAAAACGTAACAGTGCCCGAAATCAAGGTATATCTATTCGCGGCATCAACGAATGTGTCTGGGTGCGAAACGTAGTTTTCGAGCAAGCCTCGCAGCTTTCTAACCATCAATTCCATTGTCCCAGTCTGTGGGTGCAGTGAGTCTCAGGGAAATACAGTATGCGGCCATCTTTCCGGCCGGTACAGTACAATCCACACGGATGAATTTTTGGCTGACTTGGGGCCGTTGAAAATGAGCGCCTTCTCATTATTGTCCCGTGTCTGCGCTGCAACATTTTTTGCTGCACTGCGCGGAATGACAAGAGGTGTTCGTCCGCAAGCGGGTTCAGTGTCGACATGCTCTGGTTCGCAGATGTTGTCTGTTCTGTGATCAGACGTCTTGTTTTGAAGTCGGCGTGATTCGGCTGGGCATTCTTCTGCCTAAGCGTCGGTGTGTCTCTTCCCCAGTAACGAAATGATCCAAAATGGATGCAATGATGTGTATGCAGATTAAGCGGCGTACAGCCGGTTTATTTGCCCGGATGTGCTGTGGATGAACTGCTTTGGTCGGTTCTGGAGCCGATTGATTTATAAAATTAGCAATTAAGTTTGACCATTCCGCCAACCATTCCCCGAACTTCTAACTTCTCTCGGAAGGGGAATGATGCTCGGCGATGCAAATGTAAAACGCTGCACCACTGATTCTGGTACCCTGGAAAATACAGAGGTTTGGGAACAAAAACAGCCTTGGTTTGGCCGTGCCCTGCGTCGCGTCTTTACCTATTCTTGCGGCGGACGTATCGCAAAGCGCGGCAGAGAGGTTGTCAGCTTTGCGCCGTTTTCCGCAGAGGCCGTTTCCGGCAGCGGCGCACAGTCCGGTTCTGTAGCGGATAGCAATTGCGTTTCATTGGCGTCGGTTTCAGCCGTGGCGGCCATCGCGGGGGGACTTGCCATTATCGCGCCCCGTTCGGCGCTTGCCGCCTGCACCCCGTCCGATACGGGCACGGCCGGTAATGATGTCATCATTTGCGACCTGGCCAACGCGCCCGGCGGTCTCGTAGACGGGCTTGCCGGAGACGATACGATCACGCTCGACGGCGTCGTGGCGCCAGGCCTTACTGTACGCGGCGATACTGGGACGGACACGATCCGCCTGATCAACGGCGCCCAGGTCACAAATATCGAGGGCGAAGATGGTGTGGACACGATCGATCTGATCAACGGCACAGTCACCACTGTAAATTACGGGGCGGGTGACGAGTCCGCCACGCTCGATCTCACAAACGTGACGGTGACCCATATCGTCATGGGGACCGGCAATGACACGGTCATCCATGATGCGGGCACGGTCGGGGGCTCCATCTTTCTTGGCTCAAGTTTGGGCGGCACAAGCATCGGCGCGGATAGTTTCACACTGAGTGGCGGCAGTGTCGGTGGTCGCGTCGTCGGCGATAATGGCGTCGATACCATCAATCTGAACAGCGGTTCCATCGGCGGCGAAGTCAGGGGCCTGGGCGGGAATGACATCATCACGCTGGACGATAGCGCCCCCGGCGACACTGTCACCATCGCCACCATCGATGGCGGCGACGGCGTCGACACGATTAACCTCGATAGCGGCACGGTCACCAATGTGACCTGGGGTCATGGCGACGAGACCTACACACTCGATCTCACAGATGTGACGGTGACCAATATCGCCATGGGGACCGGCGCGGACAATTTCACTCATAGCGCCGGTCATATCGGTTTCTCCTTATTCATGGGGGCGGGTGTCAATGTTGGCGCCGACGCGGACACGTTCACTCTGGACGGCGGCACGATCGGTGGGCGCATCGAGGGCGATCTGGGCATCGACACGATCAATCTCAAGAACGGCTCTGTGGCCTTGGAAGTGAGAGCGGGCGGCGGGAATGACGTCATCACGCTGGACGATAGCGCCCCTGGCGACACGGTTACTATCGGGGGAATCCAGGGTGGAGCCGGCGTCGACACGATCAATTTGATAAGCGGCACGGTCGGTGGTGCGGACTGGGGCGCCGGCGACGAGACCGCGACGCTAGATTTGACCGATGTGACCGTGACCCATATCGTCATGGGGACCGGCGCGGACAATTTCACCCATCGCGCGGGCCATATCGGCGGCAGTGTTTTTCTGGGGACCAATGTCAACGCCGGCACCGACGCGGACACGTTCACTCTGGATGGTGGTACGATCGGCAGCCGCATCGAAGGCGATAGCGGTGCCGACACGATCAACCTTCTCGACGGCTCCGCCTTGCAGGTCAGGAGCCGCAATGGCAACGACATCATCACGCTGGACGATAGCGCACTTGGTGACGCCGTCACCATTGGCAGCATCGACGCCGGAAACGGCGTTGACACGATCGCTCTTACCAGCGGCACGGTCGGCACGGTGAACTGGGAGGCGGGCGACGAGAGCGGTACGCTTGATCTCACCAATGTCAACCTGACCGGCGGCCTGGTTTTCGGCACAGGATCGGACAATTTCACGCTGAATGCCGGCACGGTCGGCCTCAGTGTGTTCTTGGGCACGAGCGTGTTCGGCGGGACCGACGCTGACACCTTCACCTTGAACGGCGGCATCATCAATCAACGCATTGAGGGCGATGCGGGCGCCGACACGCTCATCCTCAATGGCGGTGAAGTCCTTGGTGGCACCAGCGTGCGCACCAGGGACGGCGATGATGTCATCACCCTAGACGGCACGATCTTGCACAGCAGCATTGATGCCGGCGGCGGCAGCGATACGATCAACCTGATCAGTGGCGGCGTTACCACCGTAAATGCCGGCGCGGGCGACGACAGCGGCGTGCTGAATCTGACCAATGTCACCGTGGGCAACACCACCACGTCCGGCATCGGTAGCCTCGTCATGGGAACCGGCTCCGACAATTTCACCCTCAATGCGGGGGTGATCAACGGCTCTGTGCATCTGGGTAATACCTTTAACTCTGGCACCGATGCCGACACATTCACCCTGAATGCTGGCACGATCACCGGACAGATCGAGGGTGATGCAGGTGCGGACACGCTCAACCTCAATGGTGGCGATGTCTCTAGCGGCAACGGTGTTCGCAGTCGGGGCGGCAACGATACCATCAACCTGGCCGGCTCGACGCTTGCCGGCAATATCGACGCTGGCAGCGGCAACGACATTTTCAACTGGACCGCTGGCACGATGGGGAGTTTGTTCACCGGCGGTGTCGGTGCCGACACCGCCACGATAGGCGCCGTGACGTATAGCGGGACGCAATTCCTTGACGGCTCGGATGCCGATACAGCCACCGACATGCTGATCTTCGACGGCGCGAGCGCCAATGTCGGCACGACAACGATCCGTGGTTGGGAGTCGGTCAGCTCGGTCAATTCCACACTGGATTTCGACACGCTTCGGCTGAACGGATTGACCGGCACTGCCAACAATGTCGCCACGGCGCTCAACGTCACCGGCGGCGACGTGACGCTGTCCGGCGCCTCGGTGCTGGCCGACCTTCTGGGTTCTGCGAGCAACGAAACCCTGACGGTGACGGGAACCACCGTTGCGTCCAACAATGTCGAAGGCGCGGGCGGCGCCGACACGATCTCGATCACCGGCAACGCCTCGGTCACCGGCGGCGTGTTCGGCGGCGCGGCTGGGCACGATTCGAGCGCGGCGACCGACGGTGGCGATACGATCACCATCAACACCACCGGTTCGGTGGACTCGATCGACGGCGGGCTGGGCGACGACGCCATCAACCTGAGGGCCGGTACCGTCAACACGAACGTGCTCGGCGGCGACGGCGACGATACAGTCAATGTCTTCGACAGCGCGACGATAGGCGGCGTCATCGACGGCGGCGCTAATGGCGTGGCCGGCGACACGATCCTCGTCGACACCGCGACGACGCGCACGTTCGATGCGTCCAACCTCGCGAATTTTGAGGTTCTGCAAAAGGACAATACCGGCGTTTTGACGCTGACCGGCGCGCAAGGTTTCACCGGCGGGACCGTCATCAATGGCGGCACACTGGACATAGATGGCACAACCGAAACACCGACCGTTGCCATGGCCGATACCGCCACCCTCAATGTTGACGGAACGGTTCAAGCCGCGGGCCCGGCGCAAGCCGCGATCACCGGTTCGGCTGGCGTCAACACCGTCAATGTGGCGGGGACGCTACTCGCAACTGCCGATCTCGGCGGCGGCGCCGACGTGCTCGATGTTGCGGGAACCCTTGACGCCGGGACGGGAACCTTCGCTCTCGGTCTTGGCGATGATACGTTCACCATCCATGACGGCACGACCGTCATCGGCACGGTGGACGGCGGTGCGGGTACGGATGTTTTCAATACGAACATAGCCACGACTGCATCAGTGGGCGCGACGCTGGGGTTCGAGACGCTGCTGAAGACCGGCGCGGGGCTCTTAAACCTCACCGGCCCGGCGGCGTCGGCCTTCGACACCATCAATGTCAACGCCGGGACCGTGGACGCCGACGGCGCCATTAACGGGGTTTCCGCAGCCAGCGTGCTGGCGGGCGCGACCTTCAATGTGGACGGGCCGCTCAGTTTCACGGCTGGCGCCGATACCTTGACTGTGGCCGGAACGATTTCCGGTGCCTCGACCATCGATCTCGGCGCGGGCAACGACACGTTCACCTTTCAGGAAGGCGCGGTCACCAGCGTTCCCGTGGATGGCGGCGCGGGAACCGATACGCTGAACGCGAATATCCTGACATCGGGCGCGCTGGCGCGGGCTGCGAATTTCGAGACGCTCACCAAGACCGGCGCGGGCGTCCTCAACATCACCGGACCCGGCGTTTCCGATTTTTCGACCGTGAACGTCAATGACGGCACGCTCGACATCGCCGCGGCGGGTTCTTTCGCCAATGTCAACGCGGCGACGGTCGCCGCCGGCGCCACCCTCGACGCGGACGGCGCCTTCGGATTTACAACGGGTACGGATAATTTCGATATCTCTGGTGTTGTGACAGGCGCAGGAACCTTCGACATGCTGGGCGGGGACGACACGCTCACTCTGCGCGACGGCGCGGATCTTTCCGGCCTGACCAATGCCATCGACGGTAATGCGGGCGCCGACACCATCGTGGTGAATGTCGCGGGCTTGAACACCGTCATTCTTGACGGCAGCCAGATCGATAATTTCGAGCGGCTGCAAAAGGACGGTGGGCTTGCTTTTCAATCGCAAGTGAGGCTGACCGGTGCGGAAACCTTCACGGGCGGCATCGACATCAACGCTGGAACCGTGGATGTGCACGGGACCATCGGCGCACCGACGGTCTCTTTCAATTCCGGCGCCGGGACCTTTCTGGTGGTTAGCAATGGCGGCGTTCTGGACGACGGCGCCAGCGGGTACGCCGGTATTACCGGCACGCCAGGCGTTCAAACAGTCGGCGTACGGGCGGGCGGCGTGCTGCGGGCCACCGCCGATCTGGGCGACGGCGCCGACGTACTCGATGTGGCGGGAACCCTCGACACCGGGGGCGGAACCTTTGCTCTCGGCGCGGGCGATGATTTCTTCACGATCCACGATGGCACGAGCATCATCGGCATTGTCGACGGCGGCGCCGGAACCGACATTTTCAACCCCAACATCACGACCACGGCCAGCCTCGGCGCGGCGCAAGGCTTTGAAACCCTGACCAAGACTGGCGCCGGTGTGCTGAACGTCACCGGACCCGGCGTTTCCGATTTCTCGACCGTGAACGTCAATGGGGGAACGCTCGATATCGCCGCGGCGGGTTCCATCACGAATGTGAATGCGGCGACTGTGGCGTCTGGCGCAACACTTGATGCAGATGGTGCCTTCGACTTCACGGCAGGCGGGGACACGTTCGATATCTCTGGCGTTGTGTCCGGTGCCGCAACATTCGACATGCTGGCCGCCGCCGACACGCTGACGCTGCGCGACGGCGCCGACCTGTCCGGCTTTACCGGAGCGATCGACGGCAATGCGGGCGCCGACACAGTCGTTGTCGACAACGCATCCGCCCTCACCTTTAGCGGCACGCAGGTGACGAATTTCGAAACCCTGCAAAAAGACAATACGGGCGTGCTGACGCTCGCCGGGACGCAAAGCTATGCCGTCGCGACGACGATCAATGGCGGCGCGCTTGATGTGGACGACACGCTGGAAACGCCTACCGTAACCATGGCGGACGCCACAATACTCAATGTGGACGGCACGGTTCAGGCTGCTGGGCCGACGCAGGCGGCAATTACCGGCTCGGCGGGTGCGAACACAGTCAACGTCAACGCTGGAGCAATGCTGCTGGCGACCGGCGATCTTGGCGATGGAACGGATACATTAGACGTTGCCGGCACGTTGGACGCGGGCGCTGGTACGTTTTTCCTTGGCGCCGGCAACGATACGTTCACCATCAATGACGGGACAATGGTCATTGGCACCGTAGATGGCGGTGCTGGAACGGACGTTTTCAATCCGAACATCAATACCATTGCGACACTTGGTGCTACGTTCGGTTTTGAAACACTGACAAAGACAGGTGTCGGCATCCTAAACTTGACCGGTCCCGGTGCGTCTTCGTTTGATTTTGTTAACGTCAATGCCGGAACGGTCGATGTGGCCGCGGCCGGTTCCATTACGAATGTGAATGCGGCGACCGTCGCGGCCGGTGCGACTCTCAATCTGGCAGGCGGTTTCCTCTTCACACCGGGAGCGGACTCGTTCGACGTGGCGGGCTCACTCAGTGGAGCGGGCAATATCGACATGCTGGCGGATGACGACATTATGGTCGTCCATGCCGGTTCCAACATTAGCGGCTTCAGCGGCATGGTCGATGGAGGTGATGGGACCGACCAATTGAGAATACACAGTCATTCCGGTGTGTTGCCCGATATGTTCACGAATTTCGAAGAGATCTACCTTCTCGATGCGACGGATGCCGATGTGCACATGCCTGGCCTGGGTGCGCGTACCCTCGATGTCATGCTGGCCTATGTGCAAGACGGTTCGTCCCTGGTCGCGGACGGGAATAGTCCGGGCGTTACTAACATCATGGGCGATCTCGTCAATCTCGGCGTCGTCACCATGGCGGATGGCGGTGCCGACGATGTGATAAATGTGAGCGGCGATTATGCGGGCGACGGCATTCTGCGCATTGATGCGGCACTGGATGCGACGGCGGTGGCCGACAAGCTCGTCATTGGCGGGCAAGTCGGCGATGTGACGACGACTTTACTGGGAACGGTTTCCAGCGGGACGACGATGCTGGAAGTGACTGATGTGGGCACGGGTGAAGGTGTGGCAACCGGGACGGGCCCCGGTGCGGGAATCGTGGTCGTCGATGTCTCGGCATCGGGAGGAACCGCTCCCGGAGACTTCGTCCTCAACGAACAGCTTGTGGCCGGGAAGTACGGCTATAATCTCAATCTGGAGTCAGACGGCATCTGGTATCTGCAAAGCACGTTGCTTGAACAGGTTGCAGGTTATGTGGCGGCGCTTCCCGGCATGCTGGGTATTATGAGCAACGCCGTAGGGGGGCGGGGCGACAGTCTCTATCAACGGGCGGGACAGGCGGACTACTTCGAACATCCCGATACGGATGATGCGACAGGCGATTGTGATCAGTCCGAGCCTTGGACACGAGCGCGGGGTGGACACTTTCGGGACACGCCCGAAATCGGATCGCCTATGCGTATGCAATATGGCCAGTTGGAGTTTGGTGTCGACCGGTCACTCCACACGGATGCGGACGGCTGCCTCACATTGGGAGGGCGTGGCATTGTCGGCCGCGCTAATAGTGCCGCGCGGGATCGGGAAGATAAAACAGCCCGGTCAAGGCTGAATACACGTTATCACGGAGCCGGTGGTTCCATGACATGGCGGCAAGAAGGGGGGTTTTACGTAGATGCCTCGGCCCAAGCCGTTCAGTTTAACACTAGTGTCTCGGTGGATGGAGAGGGCACGAAGGCAGATATAGATGCCTGGGGCGTGTCGGCTTCTTTGGAAGCTGGATTGCGGAAAGAGCTTTCCGATCAGCTTTTCTTCACACCGCGCGTGCAGTTTGTTTGGAGTGGGCTTTATGCCGATGACTTCGTGGACGCGGACGGCGCGGAGGTTGCTCTTGAAGACAATCAGCAATTTACCGTCACGCAAGGCTTTGCAATTGAACATACGAGCGATGCCCATTGGGCGGGTGAAGATGCCAATGTAGCGGTCTATGGCCTCTTCGATATTCAGTATGCAGCGGACCGGGAAACATCCATCATATCGTCGGGCGAAGAGTTTCACCATGTGGGCAACAAGGTTTGGGGGCGTGTAGGTGCGGGGGCGACATTTGCGGTCAACAAAAACGTAAGTGTTTACGGAGAGGTGAGCGGCTCTGGTGCCTTAACCGGACGTCTTCAAGACTCACATGCCGTAGAAGGGAATTTCGGTGTGAGATTGCAGTGGTAAGGGAGGCTTATTCAGTAGAGAAACTGCCTGGTCCGCTAATTGAAGGGCCCTTTCCACAGTATAGGTAGCTATACCGTTTAATGTATTGAATTGCAGAATGCCGACCGTATCGCGTGATGCGATTGCCCCCAACAAATTCTAGTAACGCCCTGAATTTCGTTAGAAATCCGGTGTTTTTCACATGTTAAGGCTGATCAAATTTCTTCCCAACTTTTAGTTGACAATGTTAAGTTAACATTGTTATTTTATCTCCATGGCAAGACCGGCATACACATCAGAGATGCGCGAAGAAATCGAAGCCGACATTCGGCGGGCAGCGCTAAAGCTGTTCGAGAAAGTGGGATATCGCGGCACCAGCCTGCGGGCGATCGCAAAAGAATTGGGGTGGAGCGCTACCGCGCTCTATCGCTACTACGACAATAAGGAATCCCTTGTTGCCGCCATACGCGCGGACGGATTCAAGGAAATTCAAGCCGTCATTGCGGAAGCGCATGAAGCGGCTTCCTCTGGGGTTGATGCGGGCGCAAATGGCATGCGCGCCTATGTGCGTTTCGCGGTCGAAAAAAAGGCGGTCTACCAGCTCATGTACGAGTTGGACCAGGGGGATGTGGCTGAACTGCCGATTGTCCGGAAGGAACGGCGCGCAGCTTTCGCCGCCGCCGAAGCCATTGCCGCCGACATCATCCAAGAAAACGGATTGTCATTCACCAAAAATGAGTTGGCCCATTTGATGTGGGTTGCCGTTCACGGCCTTGCGGCGTTGCAGGTGGCAAGCCAGCTCGATCTTGGCATGACGGGGGAGGAAGTTATTGATCCCCTAATTCAAACATTCATGCGTGGCATGTCTGAAAAGGGGTAAGGTTATGTATGACGTTATTGTTGTCGGTGCCCGTTGTGGTGGGGCCCCCTTGGCGATGTTGCTTGCACGCGACGGCCACAAGGTTCTGTTGGTGGATCGTATGGCCATCGGCACAGACATTATGTCGACCCATTTTGTCAAGCGGACGGGTGCAAGCCTGCTCGACAAATGGGGGCTGCTGAATTCCGTACGAGACGCCGGCACACCAGCAATCTCTGAGCTTCACTTTAATATCGACGATATCAAACTGTCTGGACAGGCGCCTGCCTGTGACGGGGTTGGTGAAGATTTCACGCCCCGCCGCACCGTCCTCGATCCTATCCTGGTGGAAGCCGCGGCCAGCGCTGGCGTAGAGGTGCGCGACCAGTTTACAGTCAGTTCACTGATATTCGATGAGGGGCGCGTTGCGGGCATCCGCGGTTCGGGCAAAAACGGCATTGAAACAGCTGAACGGGCCAAGGTTGTCGTTGGTGCGGATGGCATCCGGTCCTCGGTTGCCAAATCGGTGGGGGCCGAGGTCTATGTGGATGGCGGGTCGCACACTTGCGGCTATTACGCTTACTACTCCGGCATACGGGACAAAGACCATGCGGCCAGTCTCAACATTCGTACGGGCGACCGCCGCTTCTACATCACGTTTCCCACCAATGACGGTCTCGACATGCTGTTCTTGTTCTGGCCGGCAGAAGAAGCACGTTCCGTCCGCAAGGACCTGGACGGTGCGTTTTCCAACAGCCTAAAGCTGGTTCCCGAACTTGAAGAGCGTGTTCAGAAGGGCATCCGGGAGACGCGCATTACCGGTTCGCATCTTTTGCCGAATTTCTTCCGGCGGGCGCATGGCCCTGGCTGGGCACTTGTGGGCGATGCAGCGCTGCATCGCGATCCGATTACGGCGCAAGGTATCACCAATGCTTTTACCCATGCGGCCATTCTGGCGGAAGAGCTCTCGGCTGGCTTGAAGGGTGACAAGCCGATCGACCGGGCGCTTGCTGACTATGACCGGCGTCAGTTCGAAAAACTGAAGCCCATGTTCGACTACACAGTGCATCTGTCTATGTTGCAGCCCCTGCCCAGCGAGGTGGAACAAGGGCTGCCGCTGATCCAGGGCAATGAAGATACGATTGGCGCTTTCATCGGTGCGTTTCTTGGCAGTGTGCCGTTGGATCAAGTCTTTTCGCCGCAGTTGTTGGCGCGCTTCGCAGCTGACGTGGAACGCGGCACACCGGAGCTTCGCCATGTCGCCTAAAGAGCAGCAAGTTCAAGACCGGCTTTTGTGGCTGGCGGATATTGAAGAAATCAAGCAGCTCAAGGCGCGCTATGCGCTTGCCTGTGACAATGAGTATGACCCGGCCGCCTTGGCTGATCTGTTCACGGAAGATGCGGTCTGGGATGGCGATTTCATGGGCCGAGCAGAAACCCGGGAAGGTATTCGCGCCTTTTTCACGGTTGCGTCAACCATTGTTGATTTTGCGGTTCATGGGGTGAGCAACCCGCTCATAGAGGTGGCGGGCGATACGGCAAAAGGTTGTTGGTATCTGCATCAGCCGATGGTGCTGAAGGGAGATGGCAGTTGCTTCTGGTTCTGTGCGCAGTACGAAGACGATTACGTGCGTACCAGTAATGGCTGGAAATTTCAGCATGTGCGCGTGAAGCCGCGCGCTTTCACACCCTTTGAAGAAGGATTCGGCAAGGTCTTGATGGCCGGCTTGCCGGGGTAGGGGGAGATCATGTCCGATCTTATCGATCATGCGAAAGGCTTTTATGCCATGGCGCTTAGCGATCCAGCGCAGGCGTGTGCTGCCTATCTCGCGCCCGGCTTTACGCTCGAAAATCCGTTGCCGGATTATATTCCTTTCGGCGGTATCTATCACGGTGCGGAGGGGTTTGTTGAATATCTCACCAAAATCGGCGAAACGATCGACATGGGACCGCTCCAGATGGCGGAATGGGCCGCCGGTGACCGCACGGTGGTGGTGCGCGGAGAAGAGGAGAGCCTCGTGAAATCCACGGGGCGTAAATACCGAATGCGTTTCGTTCATTGGCTGACCTTCGACTCCGGCGGCAAGGTGATCGTCATGCGTGAATTCAACGACACTGCGGAAATGGGAAAGGCGTTCGATCATGAACATTAGCCGACAGCTCGCCGGATTGCTCCTCCTTCTTGGTGCGTGCGATGCCGGTGCCAATGAAATCATTTACGATGTGGAGCATCAGCTCACGAAGGATCAGTATCGTGATCAGTGGCGTGAGGAAGACGGACAGATCGACCAGGCCTTAGAAGCTCTGAAGCAGAAGCACGGGAAACGCCCCAACATTATCCACATTATGTGGGACGATGCGAGCTTGGGGGAAGTGGGTATCCCGGAACTCAACAAAGTGCTGGGGTACGACACGCCGCACATTAATAAGATGGCGGACGAAGGCATGGCCTTTACCCGCATGTACACGGAACCGTCCTGCACGCCCTCGCGCGCAGCAGCATTGACCGGACGTCTTGCCGTGCGCTCGGGCATGTTCAAAGTAGGCTTCCCGCCTGAAGGGGCTGGTCTTCATGCTGACGAAGTGACCATTGCGGAAATCCTGAGTGCAAATGGATATGCCACCGGATTTGTCGGCAAAGGCCACCAGGGCGATATCGAGCAAGCCTATCTTCACAATCAAGGATTCGATTACGCGAATTTTTCAATCTACAACCAATACCCCTTCATGACCTGGAGTGCGCGGGCAGCTATGGCGGGCCAGGTCAACGGTCTCATGCCGTTTCAGTGGGACAAAAAACATACGCTGGATAAAGAATTTCGCCCGCTTGCTTACGTTAATCAGCTGGAGGCACGCAAAGGCGGCACGGCGAAAGAGTTCATGGGCCCGCCCAATCCCGAAAACTACAAGAAGCTGATGCGCGTGCATCAAAAGCAGGCGCTCAACTATGTGCGCGAACACGCGGAGAGCGATGTTCCATTTTATCTTGCCTATTGGCCGCACATGGCGGACCCGTTCGTGAAACCGGAAGACCTCACCAGCAATGTCTCTACTTGGTACGCCTATTCGATGGAACAGCTCGACCGTGATATTGGCGAGGTGCTTGCCCTATTGCAGGAACTCGACATAGAAGAAAACACGCTTGTGATTGCTATGGCTGACAACGGGCCCATGCATGAACTCGCACCGAATGGTCCGCACGAGGTGATCTTCGCCGGTTACAAAAGCGATTATCGAGAGGGTGGTGTACGCGTTCCCGCCTTTGCCTGGTGGCCTGGCGTGATTGAGAAAGATCAAGTGGTGAATGACATGATCACCGTTCACGATCTTTTCACGACCTTCGCTCGGCTCGGTAATGCGCTGTCGTTGGTTCCCACGGATCGTGTCATAGACGGTGTCGATCAAACCGCCTTGTTATTCAATGGGGAAGGGCGGTCTCGCCGCGATTATTATCACATTTACACAGGCGACGTGTTGGCTGCTACAGTCAAGCAACAGTTTAAGCGTGATTGGACTAAGGAACGCCCTGGTTTGGTAACGGATGCGTTTACCGATCTCTATCGCGACACACGGGAAGAATATGGCGATATGCCGCCTTATCTCTGGGCGTGGCTCGCGTTCGATCACATGCGCGAACGGCATGTGACGCAGATGGAGAAGTATCCCAACCGACCTGTTACGCGCGGTGTGCCTTATGAAGGGATCGGCAATCTAAGACATGACGCTAAACGCATGTCAGAACGGTTGGTGAAATACAACCTATCGGCGGCAGACCGTAACGGGGACCGCCCCTCTCCATCAGTCAGTGAATAGGGGGGATTTGGATGTTTGAGATCGTGCCTCCAAGAGTGACCGTAATTCACACCCGGTCCTGTCTGGATGCGGGGCCGTTTCGAAAACGGCTGGGGGAACGCAACAAGAGGGAGGCGACGCCCGTTCCGTAAGGAGCGCTCTTTTGGGGCTGTAAAAAATCATGACGAATGTAGACACGTTAACACTTCGTCCGCTGTCGGACGTTGCCAGGCTTATTGCGTCGAAAGACCTTTCACCGGTTGCCCTTACGGAAGCAGTACTCAGTGCAATCAGGCAGAAGGACGAATATCTTAATGCTTATGTGGTCGTGGACCATGAGGGTGCCCGCAAGGCTGCGTCGGAAGCGGAAGGCGAAATTCTCGAAGGGCAATATCGGGGCCCGCTTCATGGGATTCCTATCGCCGTCAAGGATATCTTTGGAACCCGTGGTTTGCCCACGCGATGCGGTTCGATCATTGATGAGGTTTTGGTTCCGGATCAAGACGCAGATGTTGTCAAGAGCCTGCGCAGAGCAGGTGCAGTTATCGTTGGAAAGACCGTTACAACAGAATTTGCCCTCTCTGGCTATCATCCAGAAAACCGGCCCCCTCAAAACCCTTGGGGTGAGAATAGATGGGCCGGTGTGTCGTCCAGTGGATCGGCGGTAGCGACGTCTGCTGGACTTGCTTTCGGAGCATTAGGGACTGACACAGGCGGTTCGGTTCGCTTTCCGGCAGCGGTGAACGGGATTGTGGGGATTAAGCCAACATATGATCGGCTCAGCACCGCTGGTGTGTTTCCATTAGCACCAAGTTTGGACCATGTGGGGGTGTTCGGGCGCCGCGTACTTGATGTGATGCTGTTATTCAGTACCTTAGCAGGCCTTTCGCCAATAGATCCTAATCAACGGATATCAAAACCTCCGCGTTTGCGGATCGGCGTTGATCTTTCATTTATCAAGGTCCGTGTTGATCCTGAGGTTGCGATCGCGTTCGCATGGGCTGTTGCTGTGCTTGAAGAGCAAGGGCATCAGATTGTCGAGTTGGATTTCTCACAGTTTTCTGATCTTGCCGCGTTATGGGGGCCGGTTACAGCTCTGGAGGCTGTGCGTGTGCATCAAAATTTATTTACTCGGCACTCAGACCAATATGGTCCTGTGTTCCGAAACTTGCTGGAGCAGGGTTTTCGTTTGACTGCTGATCAAGCGGAAGAGCTCCGGATAGCTCGTCGTGTCGGGGTTGAGAGACTTTTAAACATGTTCCAGCACGCTGATGTGCTGGCTTGTCCGAGTGCTCCGTTTCCCGCCATGTCCCTGTCTGACTTTCCGCCCCACACGCCTCTGCCAGATGAGGCGGCTGCTGAGTTTGTTACCTTCACGGCGCCTTTTAATTTCGCCGGATTGCCAAGTATGTCGGCGCCATGCGGGTTCTCGAGTGACGGGTTGCCACTAGGTCTACAATTGATCGGCAAACATGGGCAGGAAGAAACCCTCTTGCAACTGATGAATGCGTATGAGGAGGCAACAGACTGGCACCAGTATTCGCCACCCGCAGGTCCTGATGCTTCTTAATACACGTGACCTGAAACTCTGGGCAGCGTGACGCAGTGGGAAGACGATAAGAAGTTGTTTCGGACACAAAAATCAAGTTTGCGAAACGCTCTGTACGTGACTTCCCAATGTGGTGCAAACACTGCACTTACATCGCACTTATGGTTAGGTGACAAAATGGATGTCACCGTTTCAAACCAATAAGTGTTTGAAAATGCTTTAAAAAATGGTGCCGCAGGAGCGCATATTTTGCATTTTTCATAGTTGAACACCGTGTCTCATAAAGCACTGTTTTCATTTAGATAATTTTCTTTTATAAAATCATCAGTAAACATAGTATCTCACCGTTTTTCATGCTAAAGGGTGGACTATAAGGTGGTCTATTTTGGCGGTTAGTTTTAGGGAAAAGGTGGACTGTGCTCTATAATGCGCTCAATAACATGAAAGCCCGGCAACTCGGCGCCGGTAAGTTTTCAGACGGTCAAGGGTTGTGGCTCTTAAAGCGAAACAAGCAACACGGGAAGTGGATGCTCCGACTTTCTGTTTCCGGACGACGCCGGGAGATGGGATTGGGACGCTGGCCTGATGTATCCATAGCTGAAGCGCGGCAGCGGGCGGCGGAGGCACGAAGAAAACTACGAGACGGGGTTGACCCTATCGAAGAACGCGCCAGGCGAAAGTACCAACCCAAGCGGCTGACGATTAAAGAAGCAATAGAGGGGTGCTTTGTCGCACGTCAGGCCGATCTCAAGGGTGACGGCATGGCTGGTCGCTGGATGTCGCCGCTGTCGGTACACATCATTCCAAAAATCGGCAATCGCGCCATCGAAGACCTCGACCAGCACATGCTGAAGTCGGTGCTCGAACCCATCTGGCACACGAAGCCAGATACCGCGCGTAAGGCAATGAACCGTATCAACCTAACAATCCAGCACGCCGCAGCGCTCGGGCTTGAGGTAGATATGCAGGCAACACTCAAAGCAAAAGCATTGCTCGGCAAACGTCGCCATGAAAGAAAGCACATTCCTTCGATGCCGTATCAAGACGCTCCCGCCTTCTACAGAATGCTCGGCTGCCGAGGAACCGGATGTTGTCCGGCACTACGGTTTCTCATGTTGACGGTGACACGTACAAGCGAGGTGCGGTTCGCCTCGTATGAGGAACTGCATGATGATGTGTGGATCATACCGGCTCATCGCACGAAGACGGGACGCGAGCATCGCGTCCCGCTGTCAAAAGAAGCACTCCACGTCATTGAGGCAGCCAAGACAAGCGAGAAGCAAGAGCTTCTGTTTCCCTCCCCAATGGGAAAAGCGTTCTCGGATGTCGCAATGTCGAAGTTTATGAAGGATCAGGGATACAGTGCCCGACCGCATGGTTTCCGCGCGACGTTTCGTACCTGGGTGGAGGAAAAAACGAAAACCGAATATGAGGTAAAAGAAACGGCACTCGGACATGTTGTTGATACCGGCGTGACAGGAGCGTATCAGCGATCTGACCGGCTCAAGAAGCGTAGGAAGCTCTTGGACACCTGGAACCGGTTTCTTGCACCTGGCACGTGATGCAACACTGGTATCAATGTATCAATAAAAACGGCACGCGGAATATAAAATCGTGAACACGACACATAGTGGCGCGTATATCACCGTACCTCGCATACAGTAGCACATAGCGTACGTTTACCTCCGTACTCGAATGATAAATATAGATGTCCTCTCAAACATGGAGGACAAAATGAAATTGTTTCTTGGCGACAGCCTAACGACACTCAAAACACTTCCCGACAAATGCATCCAGACCTGTGTTACCTCGCCGCCCTATTGGGGTCTACGGAACTATGGCGTGGATGGACAACTCGGGCTCGAAACAACACCCGAAGAGTACATTGCACAAATGGTTGTGGTTTTCCGCGAAGTCCGGCGGGTGCTCAAAGACGACGGGACACTGTGGCTCAACATGGGTGACTGTTATGCCGCATCCCAATATGGACGCGGCAGCGGTTGGGCGCAGCCAGACAATCAATATAAGAATGCGCCCAAACAAAATCGGTCCGTATTTGAAGCCCCTCGATACAAACACAGTCTCAAAAACAAAGACCTTGTGGGTCAACCGTGGCGCGTCGCTTTTGGGCTACAAGCTGACGGTTGGTATCTTCGTCAAGACATTATCTGGCACAAGCCATCGGCAATGCCAGAGAGTGTCGCAGACAGATGTACTAAAGCGCACGAGTACATCTTTCTCCTTTCTAAAAACGCTCAATACTACTTTGATGCAGATGCCATCAGAGAGCCATACAAGTCATCCAGCGTTTCTCGCGCCAAATATCCGGTTGTTAAATTTGGACTTGAAGATGCTCAAGGTCCATTTGGAAAAGGCATACGTGGAGATGAGCAGCGTGGGACAATTGTTGAATTAGGCAACAAAGGTGCAAACAAACGATCCGTATGGACTGTATCGCCCAAACCCTACCACGGCGCACACTTCGCCACCTATCCCCCCGAACTCATCCGGCCATGCATCCTAGCCGGAGCACCAACCCAACACACCGTCCTTGATCCATTTATGGGCAGTGGCACCACCGGCTATGTCGCCTGCATGTTGGAGCGTGACTTTATCGGAATCGAACTCCATCCCGACTACATGAAACTCGCACAAGAACGCATCGGAGCGGTGGATTATGCCGCCTTTAAACCACCGCAAACAATACAAACTCCAACACAACAGGAGAAAGTAGCATGAACACGACTTCTTCTTTTCAATCCGAACTGCCGGAAGATGCCGCGCAAGCACCTTCGGCGCAGATCCAAGCACCGGAACAAACATTTGAGCACTTCATCCACGGCGAGCGCACCCGCCTTTCAACCGCCCGCGAACAGGCACTTGAAAAGCGCGCGGAGGTCGAGGCACGCATAACCGCTATTGATACCGAGCTTGCCGCCATTGAAGCGTATGACGCAGCCAAACGGGGTAAGCCTCGGCGCAGTACGAGGAGCAACACGCGACGTACTGGCAGGCGTGCCGAAGTGCTCGAAGCGATCAAACGGCATCCGCACGGCATGACGCGCGGCGATCTCTTAACCGCCATGGGGGCCACGGACCACAAAACAAAGGAATCGATAACAAACGCGCTTTCCGCACTGAAACGAGCGGATAAAGTGACCGGCAAGGACGGCGTGTATGCCGCCGTCTGACCAACGTCCGGTGACGGGACTGCCACAAAGAACGGCCATACGGGAGCATATCCCGTATGGTCATTCGTATAGTCACGATATAGCGGACATTCCGGCGCATTTCGCTTCAAATTGCCATTCAAAAAATCTCCGACTTCATGGCTCCTACGGAGCCATATGAATAATCCGAACCCAGCGCAACACGCCGCTTGACTCAACTAAAGATATTAGACTTAATAATAGCGCTCGTAATGAGTGAGTTCCCGTACATGCGTCTATATTTGGAAACAAAATGCGTGACCCTTGCGTTTTTTCGGTACGCACACGTAGGGACGGCACATTGGATATTCTTTTCAAGCGAGAACAAACGTCAGGCAGGGTCGGACGGGTCAAATTCAAACTCTGGGGAAAAGTGGAACTCGATAACGACGAACAAGTGATCGCGCATCGATACAATTTTGACAATGCGATCCTCATCGTTGCCGATCAGCCAAACTTGCTTCGTTGTTGTTTGTTGATTGCGGTAGTCGTATTTGTCGTTTCGCTTGGTGTTTTGGGTTCTTTCCTCGAAGATAGACTGATGGCATTGGGCGCGTCCGTGCTCGTCGCCGGAGGCGCGGGCTATTGGTATTTTAATGAAAAGCGAGAGACGATCTTTGTCAAAGACCTCATCCATGGGCGTCATTTCTCGTGTGACAGCGTCATCGAACTGGCACAAAAGGAAGCCTGGCTTACCGCTGTCACCTCATTTTTGCGACAGGTCATGGAAAGCGCAAAACAGTGGAATGGCACCGAGCGCCACACGGTTGAGCCGCTGCCCAAAGATGAGGCACGGCAGATCATCATTAAGGGTCTCTGACCGTGCTCCATGTTGGCGCACGGCTTCATGCATTTGTGCATGGGCTGTTTCGTCCGAGCGATTACGCCCTCACGCACGAACTATACACTAAAGTCAAAGCACAGTTTGACGGGTATAGTCTGTGTACTTCAGACGGGCAAGACCGGCTCGCAGATGCACTTGCCGATGCTGTACTAGAGGCGTGCGGCCTGTCTAATGACCACCCGCAGCGCGGCACTGTCATCAACCTCATCGAGCGCCTATGTGAGTACGAGGGGTTCTTTCAGCTTCCACGTATCGACTGGTCAGACCGTCACACCATAACTGAATACTGGCAGATCAGGGATGCACTCAATATACAGCGCGAGTTGGTCGAAGATTTTGCAGGCACGTTTGACCGAATAGTATGGTTGGCATCGTGCTGTCTCGATTCCCTCTATGCCGCGTGCCCGCAACTGTTGGAAACAGAGGTATCTTCAAACGACATCACCGTACCCACGGACCTTATCCGTAGCATCGGGGGTATTGATGCCGTTGCAGAAAGCATGATCAAAACGGTGTTCGATGAAGAGCTGGAGAACGCAAGCCTTTTTCAGCGGCATAGGGAACGCTTCAAATACAACTTAATAGCCGCTTCGGGTGGCAACCCGGAAGACCCGGACGCATGGAAGCGAGCGGTCAAGTATCCAAGTAAGTCCGGTATCACAGACCCGTCTGAACTTATTGATACCTATCTCGGTGGCACGCCGCTTGCGGCACTCTTCCGAGGACAGATCGATTTTGTCATACCGACGGCGACGCGGTGGGAACATCATCACCTTGTCGCGGGCTCGGGCCATGGCAAAACGCAAACCCTTCAATACCTCATTGCGCGCGATCTTGAGGCGGTAGCGCGCGGCGAGCGATCGGTGGTAGTACTCGACAGCCAGGGCGATCTCATCGGCAACATTGGGCGGCTCGCGGAGTTTGCCCCCGGCGGCCCGTTACACGACCGTATCGTCATTATTGATCCAACGGATGTTGAATGGCCGGTTTCGTTAAACCTTTTTGACGTCGGTATCGAACGCCTCCAAGGGTACGCGCCGCTGGAACGCGAACGGCTGATCAACTCGATACTTGAACTCTATGACTTTGTAATCGGTTCGCTCCTCTCGGCCGAGCTGACCCAGAAGCAAAACGTAATACTCCGATATGTGATGCGGTTGATGCTCCACATACCAGATGCGACGATACACACCCTACGGGATCTCATGGAGCCGGACAGCCATGTAAAGTTCGCGCCACATATTGCAAAACTCACCGGATCGGCCCGTCATTTCTTTGAAACAGAGTTCCGGTCTGGTGAGTTTGACCAGACCAAGAAACAGGTACTCCGTAGGCTCTGGGGCATTCTTGAGAATCAGACCTTTGAACGGATGTTCTCGCACCCACGTTCCAAGCTTGACCTCTTTACCGAAATGAACGCCGGAAAGGTCATCTTGATCAACACGGCAAAGGATCTCCTCAAACAGACGGGCTGTGGGATATTTGGCAGATTCTTTATTGCGTTGATTGCTCAGGCCGTCCAGGAACGTGCAACCATTCCCGCCGACCGCAGGATGAGTACCTTGCTGTATGTGGATGAATTTCAGGACTATGTGTCCGGTGGGGATGCAACCATATCGACGATCCTTGAACAATTGCGCAAATACAAATTGGGGACTGTATGGAGCCACCAGTACCTCGGCCAGCTTGATAACCGGCTCGAACAATCACTTGCCGCAAATACCTCGATCAAGTTCGCCGGTGGTGTATCCACGAAAGACGCAAAAACACTTGCCCCCATGCTCCACTGCGACAGTAGCTTTGTTGAAAGTCAGCTAAAGGGACACTTCGCCGCCTATCTTCGTGGTGTGACCAAATCAGCCGTGCCGCTTTCGTTCCCTTTTGGTTATCTGGAGCACAAACCGCAGATGACTACGGAAGAACGGGATGCGCTTCGAGACGTGATGCGCGCCCGCTATGCTGTCCACTACAGCGAACTTGAAGCGAAGAACGAAGCCGAGGACACAGACGAACAAGACGACGATGGTAAACCGCCCGAGGACGACACAAGACGTCCTGAAGGCCCCGACCTTGATAATCCAGATGTGTGACGGTGCTGTTGACGAGATTGTGACCACTTAACACTCTGTATAGAGAGCACACATCACACCGCATAGCACGCCATTCCACCCGTATACAGGCACCCATAAATCTGAAACTGCATGTCTTTCAATCAAAAGGGACACGCAGATGAGAAAAACTGACACGCTCGGACGTCGTATGCGGACCAAACGCAAGCCCACGGGCAAGCGGATCTATCTGGCCCCACGCGATTTACTGTGGTTTAAAAAGCTGCACCAGCATGGGCCGCTGCCAACATCCTACCTCCACGCATTCTCGGCGCATTTGGCAAAAGATAAGGGCCGGGCGCTTAAACGCTTGGCTGACCTCTACAACGACGGGGAGTACCTTATCCGTCCGAAGCAACAGTTTCAGACGATTGACGCGAGGTGCAACCAACTCGTCTATGATCTCGACCGGAGGGCAGAGGCGGTACTCAAGCAAGAAGCGCTATGGAGTGAGTATGCGCCGAAACCATACGGTCCGTGGGTACACCGCTTGATGGTGTCATGCGTCACTGCATCGCTCGAATTAGGAACCCTTGATCGTCCCGACCTTCTGTATATTCCACAACAGCAGATACTAAAGCGAGCTGGTACCGGCCTTCGTATCAACGTTTCGTATGATGATCCGGCGACAAAGAAAACGTATAACGGCGATCTCATACCGGATGCTGTTTGCGGTATCGAATACACAAAAGATGGAACGAAACACTATCGGTTTTTCGCAATCGAGGCCGACCGCAATACCGAACCCAACCGATCAGGGCGTTTTGATCGTAAGAGCTTTAAGAAGAGCATCCTCCAATACCGCCACTACGTCGGCGGCGGTCTCTACAAGAAGCACTTAAAGCTGACCTCTCCCTTGATGGTTCTTGTTGTAACCACGAGTGACCGGCACATGGATAACCTCATTAAATTGGTTTCGGAAATCGCACCGAGCGGCAGAAACTCATTTATGTGTTTTCAGACAGTGTCGGACTTTGCCGTACCATTTAGGCCGCCGTCCTTGCTGCCATGTCTTTTTTGGGGGCGCTGGAAACGAGCGGGACATGCGGTGCTCTTTATTGATCGTTCCTAGAAGTCCAACAAAGCCAGATTCCTCGGCTGAAAGCGCCGATATTTGGTGTCGCAGGTACAACCTATTAGTGAAATGTAAACGTACGCGTCATAAAACGTCGGAAAGTAACGGCAAACTAACAACAGTCTTTTTTAACTTCCCACATCGCTCGCAGATCGTTCATTTCGTCGGAAGTAACGATGGTGAAATGTATCACTATGCGAATAGTGATCGAAGGTGCGCATGATCTTGTACAAGTATGTGAGTTTCAACGTGGGAAAGACCATATTGCAAGATAGTAAAATCGGTTTCTCGCAGTCCAAATACTTCAACGACCCATTCGACACGCCATCGTATCCAGAAGAATACGCAGAAAATTCGGCATACGGCATATTCTCCGGCCTGAACCTGATACTAAAAAATTCTGCGTGGGCAATGAACACGGGCATTCTTTCACTGACCAGGACGCCGACAAATCCACTTATGTGGGCACATTACGCCGACAGTCACAAAGGTATGGTCATCGGTATCGATGCTGTGGCGGCGGGCTTTACCAACGAGAAAACCAATCTCGTCCCGTCACAGTATGGCAGTGTCATCTATGTCTCCCGGCAGAACAACGACCCATTCATAAGCAAACCGAAGAATGGAATTGCTGTCGGCGCGACGCACCATTTTCCTCACGAACACTATGAAAAACTGCAACGCCTGTTTCTTCACAAGCCGATTTGCTGGTCATATGAGGAGGAAGTGAGAGTAGCAAAATGTCTCGACGGTATCTCAAATAAAAACAAACAAACCGTCAGTGGTGAGTTCGACATTATCCAATTAGAAGAGAACCGCCCGCTATATGTTTTGTCTCTGTCACCCGGTGCCATAAAGGAAGTGTACTTCGGCATCAAATCGGATCTAGAAGAATCCGACAATCTCTATTACGCCGCGAACGAGCTGCATCAAAACCTCTCGGTCTATGAATGTAGTCTGGATATCGGAGACTTGTCGGTAGGATTCGACAAGTACGTCACAATTGCTGAAAGTCAAGAGTGACGCGCAGAGGTATTTTCAATCACGCTCCTAACACAGCGCGCCCGGATCATCAGTTTCAGGTGTATCAATATTTTCAGGAAACAGGTCAGTGTGTTTTTCGGAAAAAGATCTAGAAAAGCTCCGAGAAGGGTACGGAACCATAACCGACAAGAAGAACCGACTCTTCGAGAGCTATACGAGACAATGCTACAATACGGAGCGTGCTCGGGAACATGCCGAGCACGGATTCTTGCGGCGAGTAAAAACATTGGTTCGATGTTTAGAAAACGTCTTTCAGATACTGCCGCCAGATCGTGAGGAACGACCGACCAACGACGAGCTTGCCGATGTAAACATTAACCTTCAGGGGTTCCTATTTAATGCGTTTGGCAGTACAGACAATTTAGCTTGGATCTGGGTCTACGAGAAACAACTGACGGAACAGAACGGAGCAGTTCTGAAAGCTCCCAAAGTGGGTTTGCGGCCAAATAACAGTCAAGTGCTGGAAACGTTTTCTAGAGGTTTTCGAGAATACCTCAAGGGCCTAGCCCCTTGGTTTGAGCATCTTGAAAGTTTCAGGCATGCGCTGGCTCATAGGATTCCGTTGTATGTTCCGCCCTACGCAATTGCTAAGGAGCATGAAGGTGCTTACAGAGATCTCGAGAATCGGAAAATGGAAGCGATCAAGAATGGCTCCTATATGGAGTATGATAAATTGTATGCAGAACAAGATGCGTTGGGAGTGTTTAGACCGGAAATGATCCATTCTTATTTCGAGCAATCGAGGAGTATTGTATTTCATCCGCAGCTACTTACGGATTTCAATACGATTGACGAAATTTCTCAAAAGTTTCTCGAAGAACTTAATCGGTAGGCTGTTGGATCAGAGCGCGTTCCGCGACATTGCATCAATTTTCGGTACTCGGAACGGTTCTGGTGCCATCCACTTAAAACTATGGCCTGTATCATCCTATAGCGTACAATGGCGGGTATGCTGGAATCGATAGTCATAAAGAACTTCAAGCTTTTTGAAGACTTCTCTTTGGATCTCAATGAGCATCTAAACGTTCTTGTGGGCAACAACGAGGCTGGAAAGTCTACCTTGCTCGAAGCCGTCAACCTCGGGCTGACAAGACGACTAAACGGTCGTCTTATTGATTACGAACTTTCGCCGTATCTGTTTAACAGGGCCAGTGTCGACCGCTATTTGACAGCGCTCAAAAAAGGCGAAAACCCGCCACTACCAAAGATACTTATTGAGCTGTATTTTTCCGAGAATGTTGAGCTGAATAAGCTGCGAGGCTCACAGAATTCAAGGCGTTCAAATTCAGTTGGTGTAAAGCTGGAAATTGAATTTAACGAAGACTACCGAGAGGAATACGCAAGCCTTATTAGAGATGACCCAGGTGGAATGAGGGTCGTCCCTGCCGAGTACTACAGCATAAGATGGTTGTCATTTGCCGATAACGCAGTTACGCAACGCGGCCTCAACGTCGGTGTGTCGTATATTGACGCTACGACGATTCAGCTTCATAGCGGGACGGACTATTATCTTAAAGACATCGTGCAAGGTAGCCTCGATACCAAAGAGCAAGTTGCCCTGTCGATGGCCTATAGAAAGCTAAAGGAGAAGTTTGCGGAAGAACCTTCAATCAAACGGATCAACGACAAACTTGTTGAGCACAAAGGAACAATTAGCGACAAAGATCTTGCGATCTCGATTGACATTTCTCAAAAGACGAACTGGGAAGCCAATCTGACGCCGCACATTGATAGCATGCCGTTCCAGTTTGTCGGCAAAGGCGAGCAAAGTGCGCTCAAGATCATGCTGGCGCTGGAACGTAGTGCGGAGAAAGACAGTATGGTCCTCATCGAGGAGCCGGAGAATCACCTGTCGTTTTCGATGATGCGTATGCTTATGGAACGCATCAGCAAACGATACGCCGACAAGCAAATGCTAATAGCTACGCATAGCGCCTATGTTATCAACAAACTCGGTCTAGAAAGCCTCATACTCCTAGACGGGTGTGAAAAGGCCAAATTGTCCAATTTGCCACCCGATACGCAAAGCTATTTCAAGAGACTATCCGGGTACGATACATTGCGGCTTGTTCTCGCAAAAAAGGCAGTCTTGGTCGAAGGGCCATCTGACGAACTTGTCGTGCAGAAAGCGCACCTGGACCGGTACGGTAATTTGCCAATCGAAAATGGTATTGACGTTATCAACGTCAAAGGTCTTTCCTTTAAGCGTTTTTTGGACATTGCAAAAGAGCTAAAGCGAACTATCGCTGTAGTCACCGACAACGACGGTAACTATACAGAAAATGTAGTCAATCGCTATGTAGATTACGCAAACGAAGACTGCATATCGATCCACAGCGACCAGGACAATGCATACCCGACGCTCGAACCGCAGTTGGTAAAATGGAATGGGCTTGAAAAAATCAACAAAGTTCTGGGTACCACATATACGTCCGAAAACGATTTGTTGGATTTTATGCAGAGAAACAAAACAGAGTGCGCATTGAGGGTTTTTGAGACGAGCGAACCGATTGTGTTTCCAAAGTATATTGAAGATGCAATCCAATCATAAGAACACTGTCGTTTTGGCTTCTGCTGGTTCTCGGAAGACCACCTTGCTTGTAGAAGCTGCTTTGTCAGCGGATGCAGACGAGAACGTCCTGATCGTGACGTATACCAACGATAACCTGGATGAAATTAGACAGTCTATAACTAGCCGCAACGGTGTTATACCAACGAATGTAACAGTACAATCATGGTTTTCATTTTTGCTTCAGGACGGTGCGCGCCCTTATCTAAGTATGATGACGAATAGGCGCGCAGAGTCCGTCAACTTCATTACGCAGCCCAATCGTTTCATTCCTAAAACAGACATAGACAACTACTACTTCGATGCCGGCTCGAACATTTATGAAAAACGGCTAAGTGACTTTGTTGTCGCGTGCGATGAGAAGGCTGGCGGGCTCGTGGTCGACAGATTGGAAAAGATATATGACCTGATGTTGATAGACGAGGTTCAGGATCTGAATGGTTATGATCTCGACCTCCTGGAGTTATTGTTCTCCTCCAAGATCAAGATCACTGCCGTTGGAGATCCAAGACAGTGGACGTATTCAACCAACACGGCAATGAAACACAAGAACTATAAAGGCATCGGGATTGTCGATTGGTTCATGCAAAAAGAGAAAGGCGGTTTGTGTAGCATCGTTGGGCACAATGAATGCTACAGATGTAACCAGACTATTTGTGACTACGCTGATCTTCTGTATCCCAAACTACCAAAAACGAAATCGAAGGTCGCCAGTGGTGACGGCCATGAAGGAGTATTTGCCGTCACTCCGAAGAACCTAAAGATTTATTGTGAGGCATTTAAGCCGCAGGTGTTAAGACACAACATCAATTCAAATACATATGGGCATCCGGCGATAAATTTTGGCAATGCAAAGGGCAGAACATACGAGCACGTACTTATTGTTCCAACGGCGGATATGAAGTCCTATTTAGAATCCAAGGACCCGGATCATCTCGCTGATGTAACAAAGTCGAAGCTGTATGTTGCGATTACGAGAGCGAGAAAAAGTGTCGCCTTTCTTTATAATGGAAAAAAGCAACTAGATATCCCCCTGTTTGAGAACGGCTGTTCCGCCTCCATGCATTAAGTGAGTGTGCTCCTATCCGACGAAGTGGACAGTATCCGCGAGGTGATTGCACTAAATGGCTTTGACGGGGAGCCATCAATCATCAGTTTGAGATAGATGTTGTAGTTCTGGAGACTCATAAGATCATGTTCGTTAAACACAGGTTGGAACTCTGGGGCAAGAAATCGTGCGTCATGTGCACCGAGCCGAAACGTAATGATCGTGCCGACATTGCCGAGAATGGCAAACCGCACATCCTCCGCGATTTGGTGAGTGTACTGGTGACTTGCTGTCATCGATAGTTTGTACTTGCGTAATTGCGGGTACAAACTTACAAATGACTTAGTTGTCGTGTGTTGGAACTCATCAGAGATTAGAGAGTGGAACCGTCGCTCGTGTTCGGGTATGTCTGCGCGGCTTAGAGCTGCCAGCCCGATAGAAGACGTGAGAAGGCCGCCGAGGAGACCGGCGCTATCTGTCCCAATCTGTCCGACCGAAAGATTTACAAGTAATATCTTTCCCGTATCCATAATTCTGCGGAACGAGAGCCTCTCTTTTGGTTCGGTCAGAATGGCACAGAGTTTCGGGTCGGCAAGAAAGGCAGACACTTTCGACTGAATAGGCGCGATGGCTTCCGCTTTGTACCTAAAGCCATACTTTGGGTACTCACAGAGCCAAAAGTCCCGTACTGGCTTATGGCTCACGTTTCGAGAGGTTCTTGTGCGGAAAGCACTATCCCTCAGCAACCGGAGGATATCTGCAAACGTCATTTCGACCGGCTGCTCCAGAGCAAGTAGAATTATCTGTCTGAATATGTGCTCCATGCGTTGTCCCCAAGCGCGTTCGCCCCATTGCGCATGAAAGGTTTCAATGAGACCCGAGGCTGCTAGCGCCCTGTGCTCTGCCCGGACTGGCTTTAATGGATTGTAGCCGTATGGAGTGTCTGTTGTTACGTTGAAGTAGATGAGGTCGTCTCGGCGGTGTTCGGGTATGCAGCTAACGATTCTTTCAACCAGATCGCCATGATAGTCGATAAGAGTTAGCCCATTGTCGTTTGCAATGTCTTGAAGCGCGATGTTCTCAAGTAGCGTGGTTTTACCCACGCCAGTCTTACCTATCACGTAAACGTGGCTAAGACGGTCGTGTTCCTTTAAGCCAAACGTCCGAGGGTTATTCCTGCGATTGGTGCACGCAAGGTAAGTAGTTTTTCTGTGTTTGAGAAAACGCATGTCGCCATAATCCGACACACGGATCATATGGGTAGCGTATGTTTGTTACTATTAGTAATCACTTAGGCAGCAGTTCGTAAAACACCAATAGTTCTTTACACAAACGAAAGACCAATCGTACTAGTGAAAGTGATATTTTTTGGCACCATAGACTTAGTAACGAGATAACATGGACGAAGCAAATGAAAGCAAAGTCAGTATTAAAAACGAAGCGCAGAAAATTGTCCGTGGACTAGCAAGTGCATTGGAACTGTCCACCCACTCGCTGTGCTTCTGTGGTACCGGCAAGCAATACGGAGAATGTTGCGAAAAAGCGAGCGCAGACAAGCTGATACCAACCGAGAAAACTTTTAGAGCTGCGCTCAAGTACAGTAAGTCGCAAGGAGGTCAGATTAAATCCTTACCCGTACGTCTTTTTAATCAGTTTCTACAAAAAGGGATCAATAAACTTACGTGCTTGTACCCTAACTGTACAGCGAAGCCTGTATCGTGTCATCTCATCCCCAAAAACGTGTTGCGGACTACCTTCGGGAGCCACTGTCTTGATTACAGAATGCAAGATGGCTCAAACCAAAGCAACTTCATCAGAACTGGCGTTGGTTTGGCGGGCGCCGTGCCCGTTTTTTGTTCAAAGCACGACCATGACATTTTTCATGAGATTGATACGGCTATCGATATTACCTTGCCTAAACAACAGTTTCTTCTCGCTCTTAAAGCAGTCGCCTTTTCTTTGAGACGAACACAGATATTGCTCTCTGTCGACAGCCAGGTAGAGATTTTCAGACCTGTTCTAATGTTTCATTCAGGTACATCAAGAGGGAGGCAACACACTACCATCAACATCAATCATTTGTCCGAGCAGTATCGGCGCTTTCGGATAGCACATTCCGTCTTCCAGCACTTTGTGGATACACTGCAAAAGGAGGATTGGGATTCCTTCGCCTATCTTCGTCGCGACGTCCCACACGGCGGCAGTTTGTTCTATGCAGGATTCACTAATCCATCCCATGACCTACACAAACAAAGGATCAACACTCCGCACGTACCTGTCCACATAACCCTCAATGTGATTGCAAGAAAAGGAAATTTGCGCGTATTCTTTGCCTGCCCGAACAATGCCAGCAAGGAGGCGTACGCCACCCTATTCCAGCAGTTGGAAGCAGTGGACAACCAGACGATTGTTAATGTCATCAATACGATCCTTACCGTCCAACCCGAAACTCTTTTGTTACCGAGAGGTTTATCACTCACCGACGATGATGTTGCCAAGATGAAGGCGTTGAGAGTACGTGCTAAAGAGTGCCTTGCAAGTTCCGGTAACAAGATCTTTGACTTGTCTGATGCTTCACAAGCGGTCCAATTCGTCGAGCTTTCAGGCTAGAAAACTGGTGCTTGTACATTTTAATGCAGACAGTAGGTGCTCTTTATCTATGTGGGCGGTTTCGAGCAGTCTAGGCGCTATAATAACTCTACTCGCTGGCGTCCCCGCATCGGTATCTTATGCGGCCTCTGAAGACACGATACGCGATTGTCTATGTCCTACTACAATCTACAAACACGAAGTTCAGTTGAAAGACGCCAATCGAGATAGCTCGGCAGTTTTCGCGGACTGTGTGAATGATACCAGTGTGATAGAAGTGGATAAGAGCAATAAGTGGCATGAGGCGCTTGGACAAATCCTAGACTACATCGATCTGTCGGAAAGGTCTGGAAAGATCTTGCTGTATTGTCCCCGAGACGCAAACAAAAATACGTGCACCAACCATTCCTATAGGCTAGATACCGTCATTCATGCTTTCGAGCTTCCTATAGCTCAAGAGTTTTGGTTGGAGGAAGATGTGCTTACCGAGGGCGGTGAGTGTATTAGGCACTAACACGCAACGATCAACCCCTGCGCGTTACTTGCTCAAGCGCCTGGATGTGCAATTGTATGTGTGTTCGATCCCTACAAAGTTCTGAAAGCCATGCTGTGGGGTCACTAACAGCAGAAATACGGTCCTCGAAGGCTTCAAAGCCTTTTTTGACCTTATACTTCAACGTATCTTCCGCGATAAAAAGTTCTGAAAATACAATACGGGCGATTTTCTCTTTTTCGCGTGGAGATCCAAAATCATAAATAGGAACAACCTTTTTTATGAGTTCTGAAAGAGCTATCACTTCTTTCATCACCGCGCGCATGGCTTCTTCTGAAATAGCCTCATCCTCATGCAGAGCATCGTATTCACGATCAAGTTTAGTTAGTTCCTCAACGAGACCTTTGGGCGTGTAAGCACCCGATTTGAGAAGTGGAAGGCGATTGCCGCGCAGGTATGCCCGATCTTCTCGAATTCGTTTCTTTTGCCGTTCTATCTTTTCAAATTCCGTATTTCGTTTTTCTTCTAACAGTGAAATATCGGTGTCCGCACGTGCATCCAGCTCTTCCAGCTCGTCGTCGGTAAAGTGTAGATTTGAGATGAGACTAATTATCTCCTCGGCAATGTGGTCGAAGTTGCAGTTCTTCATCTTGTTTTTGCATCCCTTCACGCATCGGGCGTTGAAATAGAGAATGCCTTTCTTGACGTACGGAGAATAGACGCGACGGCAATGAGCGCATCGAACAAAACCTCGCAACGGGTGATCTAGTTTTTCCGTGTAATGCACACTCACCGTATTTTTTTTCAGGAATGCTTGCACCTGATTGAAAAGGTCGTCACTAACCAGCGGATCGTGACTGGTGCTCGTAATATGTGTGCCGTCAGGACCAATGACTTTCCCCGTATAGAACTGATTAGTGAGGATGCGACTTATATGGTTTTCAGTGATAGGTCGGCTTGTTTTCTCGATCTCTATTTCATCGTCTTCGTCAGCCAGCATTTCTTCTTTCGTGCGACGGCGACGCATGGGAACGGTCGTTAAACCTTGTTTTACTGCGTGCCGCGCAATGTCAGACAAGCTCCAGTTGCCGGTTGCGTACAGCTCAAACATTTCCGCAATGATAGGGGCACGTTGAGGGTCAAACGGCTTATGATCCATGCTGCCGGTGTTGAGATAACCAATTGGCGCTCGGTGCGTACACTTACCCTCACTTCTGCATTTTTGCATCGTAGCGGAGACTTTTTCACTGGTTACGCGCGAGTGATGATGCGCAAACATGCCATCGATATCCATGTGTAGCTCTCCGGCACTGCTGTTGTCATAAGTGGCATAAACGAAGCGCACATCGACGCCTTTGCGCATCAGTTTGCGAATTGCAGTGTCGTCACCTCTGTTTCGACTAATACGATCCCAACATAGGCAAATGATCCCTTTGAAATGGCCACGATTTAGGTATTGCAGAAGCAGTTGGAATTTTGGTCGTTCTATCCGGTATTGCACGAGACCATCCGAGATGATCAGGTCATCATCTTCTTTGAAGCCTGAGTGCTTCTCGGAGATGATGCCTTTTGTACAAAAACCGCTTAGAGTAATTGGTGCAATTGAGAACCCTTTGTCACGCGCAAAGCGACTTATCTCGGACTTTTGATACGAGATTGAGTTCTTCTGGCTTTCTGTCTCGTCGGTGCTTTTCCGAGTGTATATGAGATAGCAGCTACGGTACTTGCCGCTCTTTATGTCTTTGAGAACGTCTGTTTTTGTTTTTCGTTTCGACGCCATCATTCTCCAATTTTACAACTCTATTTCCTACAATCGTGTATCCTTCCCGCAGCATTCGTTGATGAATGGTTTGCAGTACGAGAGCGAGTTCCTTGAGCGCTGCAAGCGATTCATCCGAGAGTGTATACGTTGGCTGGTTCGCACACATCGTGTTAGTAGCTTTGCGTGCGTTTGGAATTATACCACGCTCTTGCGAATTGCCGGAGAGTGGCGAATTTGCCCATTCTTCCTGGCAATCCATCAAATGTCGCCTCAACTTTTGGTCGGATTGTTGCTGCTGTTGCTTTATCAGATTGCAATATGCCGTCTTCGGGAGCTTGAGAGCCTTGGCGTTTGTTTTCATTTTACGCATCCCTCAAGACTACCGAGCAATACCGCGATGAGTAGCGGCTGAAAGGTGTGGGTTAGCCGACCATTCGCACCCTGCGGCGGCAGCGATTAGCTCCATATGCTAACTGCACATGGAACCAACATCACAAAACAAAAAAACCAAAAGCACGGCAAAGAACGAAGCGACAAAGATACCTGCGACGTCTGCCATCTTGAGTGACGGGTCTATCGTTGAGCTGGTGTTTGACAAAGAAAAGGACCGCACTCGTTTTGTTGTAGGGCGGGATGGAACATGGGTATTTGAAGATGCAATAAAAGATGAGGGGATGGTGCTTACGCCATACAGTGCCCGGAACAACTTGCTACAGCACGGCGTTATACTCTTTGCGCAAGAGCCTACCGATTACGATAGCGATGCAAGCCTGATTTCCAACATTGAAGCGTATCTCAACCGGTACATAGACCTTGAAGATCATTTCAGGAGCATCGCTGCGCACTACGTCCTGCTCTCGTGGGTGTACGATCGTTTCAACGAACTACCGTATTTGCGAGTTCGTGGTGACTTTGGCACCGGCAAGACGCGGTTTTTGATCACACTAGGATCGCTCATGTACAAGCCGATCTTTGCAAGCGGCGCATCAACGGTCTCGCCGATTTTCCATATGTTGGACCGTTTCCGAGGCACGCTCATTCTTGACGAAGCAGACTTTCGTTTCTCGGATGAAACCGCCGAGATGGTCAAGATTTTGAATAACGGCAACGTGCGCGGCTTTCCGATCCTTCGCACGGTCGTAAATGAGAAGCGCGAGTTTAATCCCCGCGCTTTTAATGTCTTCGGTCCCAAACTTATAGCAACACGCGGATACTATGAAGATCAGGCATTGGAGAGCCGCTTCATCACCGAGGAGATGTACCCCGGTCCAGTCCCGAAAGATATACCCGTCAATCTTCCCAAAGATCAAAAAGAAGAAGCCCAGGTGCTACAAAACAAACTACTTTGCTACCGGATCAGAAACTATGCAGCTATAGCCGCATTAACCGCTTCAGCGGACGCCACAATCGAGGGACGCATCAATCAGATCGTTTTGCCGCTTTTGTCGGTTTCTACCAGCGAAAGCGTCCGAAGGAGCTTTTTGACTTTTGCACAATCTCGCAACCAAGACCTCAAAACAGAACGCGGCATGACAATACAGGCCCATGTACTCGATGTCATCCGCATACTGATGCAGAAAGATACCAAGGGCACCATTAAACTGAAGGACATCACCGCTCTCTTTTGCAGGCGCTACGGGCGAGAATATGACGAACGCATCACCAATCGATGGATTGGAGCGATACTGCGAACACAACTACTTTTGAAGCCACGAAAGAGCAACGGAAACTATGTGCTTTCAACCGAAGAAATGCCAAAGCTCCGCGCGCTGTTTAATCGCTTTGGTATTGTAGATGTCCGCGCAAAAGGACGGGATATAGGTAGTGGCGACGAAGAACTCACGTGGGAGCCAGTGGTGCCAGGCGCGGGCAATGATCAAGAGAGCAGTACGACAACCACCATCGACTTCTAATGCACAACTAACAATGCGCCACCAGTGGACTTTGGGGACTTTGGGGACGAAATAAGAGAACAGACGCGCCGAACACTCGGCGGCGTCTACGTTGCGGTACGCCAAGGGCGGTTGGTATCATCAAACTCACTCCATACCCCATAGACGTCCCCAAAGTCCCCAAAGTCCACTGCTTGGGTCCGATTTCCCCAAGCAGTTCCTCTGAAACGGCTAATAGCTGCGGTATTATTGATTGCTTATGCGGTATCTCGACACTCCGAGTACAGCCACTCCGGTTCTTGTCCGCATCAGATTGTTCTTTGTCGTTGGGTAGCTTCGAGGTTTAAGGTCGTTTGACTTTTCCTCCCTGTGGTAACACTGCTGGTTCGATAGGCTAGGTAGCGGCGCACGGTAAGCCACTTCATCGGGTTTCCGCGTGTCCGTTGTTTTGCTCTATGTCGTCGCCACTTTCTAGCTATCTCAAAGCACATCGCAAAAAAAGTGGATTGACGCAGGCGGAACTAGCGACATTGCTTGGGTCGGCCTCAAAGGCAAATATCTCACAGTATGAGCACTGCAAATGTCTTCCACAGCTCAAGACTGCCATTGCACTTGAACTACTGTTTGGCACGGACATCACCGACCTCTTTCCCAACGTTGCCCAATCCACCATCGCCGATCTACTTCCGCGCTTAGAGAAGCTACAACAAGAGATCAAGGTTGGTGATGGTCGACGATCCCAAATGAAAGCACAATCGCTTGCGGACATGCGTGCACGTATAACCGGTCTACCGTGTGTCACCGGAATGAGTGAACACAACCCATACGACATCAAGAATATTCGAGTACTGGCTTTTGTACCAACTGCCCACGGCACCGGGTTTGCCCTTCTTGAGAGCCCGCCACTTTTTATGCTTGACCATGGGGTAGTATCTCCACGGACAGTACACCGCGAACACATCAAGGATCTCAATACCCTCATTACCGAGAACCGCCCCGATGTGGTCATTGTTGAGGATGTCAAAGCGAAGTGCTCAATGCGAGGAAAGACGGCACGAACAACAGTCGAAAAGATCATTGACCTTGCCAGCGGATACGGAATTGCCGTGCAGCCCATCGCCAAAAAAGATGTGTTCCTACATTTCGAGATCTCACAAAAGGAATCCAAGAGTGTCATCGCGGCTAAGGTCGCCGAATTTCTGCCGGAGCTGGTAACACTGGTGCCGGAGAAACGACGGCTCTGGCAAGCCGACGGGTACTTGATGCCGATATTTGAGGCGCTGGCGCTTATCCTCACGGCACTGAAAGCCGATTAGCAAATCTTCTTCCGGGAAGTGCTGTGGGTGAGGTCACTCCTCATCCATGGCACTACCCGGAGGAGGAGTTTATGACAGAAAGTACCAATGCCGCCGAGGTACGGCGGCTCAATGACCAACTTCGATGCAAATGGATCGGCGGACGCATCATCCTTACCAATGGCATCGCTGCACTTGATGAGCCGTTGGTATCGAAGATACTTGCTGCTGTCGCGTCGTTCGATGCGTTCGACAAAGAAAATGATCCGTACGGTGAGCACGATTGCGCCATCCTTACCGTCGACAACATCAATGTTCTTTTTAAAATCGACTACTACGACAATTCCATGTCGCAGGGGTCAGAAGATCCAAGTGATCCATCCATCACTACGCGGGTTTTGACGGTAATGCGTGCCGAGGAATACTAAACCCGCATACCCCGCTTCGGCGGGGTTTTCTTCTGAATAAGCAATTGTTTCAAAGATGTGATGATGGAACATAGTGGAAAGTGACCGCACATGTCGCCCGTTGTGTCACATACCGACCTTTGATTGAGACGGAGTAATCGCTAAATATCAGTCACTATCAAAACTATGGAGGCGAAGATGGCATCAAGAAAACATGCAGACCCAAACTGGGTTCGTTTTGCCGACAAGGCATTCAAAGGCACATTGGGCGGACTTGTCGCTGCCGGTGACGAATGTGGTCGCTTAGGTGGTGAGTTGCTCTTCCCTAAAAAATCGCGGCCGAGCAATGCCGGTACTGTGCATATCCACTACCACGGTGTTCCACCCAGACGCCGATAACTTCGAGAACTCCTTGAGTAAAAGTACATTCACAACTAACCCCGCCTCGGCGGGGTTCTTTTTTGGGTCTTCTTCAATTCGGTGAGTAGGTATGCCAGATAACGCGCTTCGGCGTTGGTGAAGCCGGGCATGACGCAGGTACCAAGGGGTTCGATCTCCATAACGAGAACATACAATCGTCTCACTGCACGGTATGCGGCGATACCCCAAGCAGCCGCAGATGCTACATACACCACCATTTCGGCCGTTGACCCGCTCACAAAGATAAGGAAGACGCTCATTACCACGGCAACGCAGTATACGAGGAGTTTGAGCGACACGCGCTGTTCGAGATGTGCGGATACAACTGAACTGCCCTTAAGCAGTGTCACAATATCTTTCCAGCATTCCTCTGATGTGAAGCCGGGACGGGTTCGCACAAAAGCCTCTCGGCTTTTCGTGTCCGGGTTTGTACCTAACGAGAACAATGCGCGGCTCGCGGCGAATAGCTATCGGCGCGATTCCAGAACGCATCGATTGCTTAGTGAAAATGTGAAAAAGACGATCCAGGGAGACAATGTGGATCGGCACCAGGTACGGCATCTATCAACGATACCTCCCTGGCATCGTGGTAGTAGTCCCAACCTATAAGGAGAAGTTGGGCTTCGCCGTTGTAACCATGTATAATATAGGTAGGTATCCTGATCACGTCAGCAATACGCATTGCAAAGCACTTTGGATTTCAGGAAGTTACTTGACTAGCCCAACTTCTCCTTAAAAGTTGGCGCACTTCATCAAACGATTGTTACCGGTACATCAAAAGTCTGCGTGCAAAGATCGTGCGCGGCTGCGCGTATATGTGTTGTTAAACGCTATGAGAAAGACATCCCGAAATCCCAACCACCCGAAGATAGGATCAACAATCAAAGTGGAGCCGATCCGAGAATTAGCGGCAATCGAACGAATACGGGTGCAACTTCGCGGACGACCACGTGACCTGTGTCTCTTTGTACTTGGGATCAACACCGCGTATCGCGCCAGTGAGTTGCTTTCAATTACCTGTGGGCAAGTAAGCCATCTCTGCCCAGGTGATGTTCTCGATCTCCGGGAGCGAAAGACAAAGAAGCGCCGGACGACTACACTCAACCACGCGGCAATTGCTGCTATAGCTGAATGGCTTTCAGTACACCCTGATCCGCATGACAGCGCGCCACTTATTCGCTCACGTACTGGCGGTACACTATGCGTTTCGACCATGACGAACATGGTCAAGAGCTGGTGTGCGGAAGCGGGACTGCACGGCAACTACGGCAGTCATACATTGCGCAAGACGTGGGGGTTTCACCAACTACGGCAGAACCGTAAAACGAAACCACACCTCGTCCTTCCGCTTCTGATGAAAGCCTACGGCCATGCCAGCCAAGAGCAAACGCTCGAATATTTGTGTGTGCAGTCTGATGAAGTGGCGAGCTTGTTTATGGAAGTAGAGTTGTAAGCTCGTGCTGCACGCACGCCTGATTCCTATGGTATTATTTGCGGACACAGCGTGAAATGTTCTTTGTACCCCATTATCCAATAACCAATCGGAGGTATGACCATTTTTTCACGGTGCGCAAGAGCGCACAAAAGCTCACGTACTATTATTAGTTTTCTATGCATTTCATTTCTCATATTCACACCGCTTGCACCCGCGTTTGCCCAAGAGCAAGCTGCAGGTGGTACCTCGACCGTTGACACGCCGGTCTCCCAACCGAGCGAACCTGTCTCACCACCAGCAGAAACTACATCACCCCCAGTCGAGCCACTTATCGATATTCCGGTTGAAGTGACGTCGGAGCCTGCGGCTGATACCAACGTCGAGACACAGACCGACATGCCGCTTACCGAAACAGAAACGCAACAGCCGGAGGAACTCCTCCCCGACACGCTTGATACACAGACAAGCGCGGCGACCAGTGAAAGTACGAGCGAAAGCGGCGGCGGGTCAAGCAGCGAAGGCGCAGAAGCAAGCGCCTTTAATGGTGCCTTTACGTACACCTATCCCATCACCATACCGCCCGGTCGTGGCGATATGACACCTAACCTTGAACTTACCTATTCAAGTAGCGGTGGCAGTGACCATGATCTCTTTGGGTACGGGTGGTCAATCAACATTCCGTACATCGAGCGGCTGTATAAGAGCGGTGGACAGCACCCATTTAACAACAACGACTACTACTCGTCGCTCTCCGGTGAACTTGTGCGTGTCGGTTCCACAACCGAGTACAAAACAAAAGTCGAGCAAGGACATTTTGTCGATTATGAGTTTGCAAACGATGCCTGGACCGCGACCACCACAGACGGAACCGTCTATACCTTTGGCTCTACCACTGCATCTCGCCAAAACAATGCGTCAAGCACGGGTCAAATTCACAAATGGATGGTGTCGGAAATACGCGATACCAACGACAACTATCAAGAGTTTACCTACCATAAGGACGGCAACCAGATCTATCCGGAGAAAATCACATACACTGGACATGGCACAACCGACGGAGACTTTGCTGTTGAGTTTGATCGTGAGGCAAAGACACAGGCTTTCATCAATCACTACTCCGCATTTGAAACCGAAACACAGTATCGCATCAAAGAAATACGAGCTGAAATCGATAACGCCTGGGTACGAAAATATGCCTTGACCTATGCAACGGGCGATAATGCCAAGCGTGACCTGTTGACCGAGATCACCGAAAGTGGTCAGGAGGACGGAACCTCGGTTACCAAATCACTTCCGGCAGAAAAGTACACCTACGAAGAAACCAATCTCAAAACGTGGAGCTATGCGTCAAGCTATGATCTTTCGACTGCGATAGATCAGGAGGAAGCGATCCAGTCAGGCGACTTTGACGGTGATGGCCTAAGTGACACTATCGCTCTGTGGAAAGATATCGGTGGCGGCTCAAGCGGAAAGTATCTCTATATCAATGACGGAAATGGTGGTTTCGTCTCAAAGGATACGAGCGGCATACCATCGACACTAGCGTTCTTTGGCGATGGCAGCGGCAGCAGCGACCAGTTCTATTATGTCTTTCCGGTTGACTTAACTGGCGACGGAAAAGACGATTTCTTGGATCTGGAGAACATGAAAGCGTACATCAACCAGGGAGATCTCACCTGGGTAGAAGACCCCGCGTACGCTCCTTCGAATTTATATGACAAAGAAGGGTATCGGGTCGGAGATAGGGACGCCGATGGTCTCGTTGATCTAGTATATGGAAATGAAGGCAGCGAGATTTTGACCTGGCCCAACACCGGCACCGGTTGGGGAAGCTTCATCGAAGTTGATCGTCCGGGAAATGCCTACCTAAGCTACAACGGAAGCCCACGCTCCACCAATCTAATTGATGTCAATCGTGATCGACGTGCGGACTTGCATGACCTCGACAGTGGCAAGATCTACATCGGTCAGGAAAATTTGACCTTTGTCGAGGATCCCGAATGGTTCTTGCAACCAACCGGCGATGTAGCTATCCGGTACGGGGACATTAACAGTGACGAGGATATCGACTTTATCAAACATCAGAAGGTCGACGGCTCACCGGCGACGTATGACAAAGACCTACGCCTTGGAAATGGTAACGGCTGGACGCTTGATGCGACTTGGAGAGATAACCTCCCGAATGACGCATACTTCTTTCTTGGCCCAGGTGCGCGAGGGAGAGGATACGCAAGTGGTCTTAGTGAATATGATGGTGATGGCTCACCCGATCTTTATGATGTCAACAATGAGCATGTCTATCTCTCCGACTCCATAAGGACCGACCACCTAACCCAGATCGAAAAGCCCGAAGGCGGCACTATCGCCGTTGAGTACACCTACTCGCGTGAGTACAACGACGGCAGTAACGATCTCAATACCGAGATGCCGATGAATGTAAAGACGGTATCAAAGGTGACGTTTAACAGTGGTGAGGGCAATACCTGGGAGGAGGACTATACCTACGCAGGTGGAACCTTTGACTACGCCTCGACCAGCGTGCGTGATCGGAAGTTTGCCGGATTTGCCACTACGACCAAGACAACCGATCTTTCAAAAACAACAACCTATTTTCATCAGAATAACGGCAATGCCACTTCGACCGGTGAAACAAGCGATGATTTCTGGAAGATAGGGTTCCCGTACCGAACCGAGATCGACAACCTATCCGGCGATAACTATGAGACAACGGTGAGTACCTGGGAGAGCGTTGACATTGGTGACGATGCGCGGTTTGTCAAACAAACAAAAGAACTCATCCTAGATTACGATGGAGACACCGATCACAAAGACCGTGCCGAAGCCATGGCATACGATAATGCTAACGGCAACCTTCTCGAATTGATTGAGTATGGTGAAGTCAATGGATCAAGTGACGGCACCTTTACCGATACCGGAACCGACAAGCGAACGACGACCTATACCTATGCATCCAGTACCACAAGTGATGTTGCAAGCCTTCCATCTCGTGAGCTTGTGGTTGATAACGCAAGCTCGACCGTGCGTGACACTAAATACTACTACGATACTCTCTCCCAGGGTGCCGTCTCCAACGGCAACCTCACCAAGCGCGAACGTTGGGCAACAAGTACGACATATATTGACGACGAATGGACGTACAACAGCTATGGGCTTGTGACCGAGGAGAAAGATCCACGCGACAAGACAACAACGTATGACTACGACAGCCGAAACCTTTTTGTTGCAAGCTCCACCGATGCTGAAGGAAACAATACACGATACACTTACGACTACTCCTCCGGCCAGGCGCGTATCACCACCGATCCCAATGGTGAAGACTTTGAGACCGAGTATGACGCGCTTGACCGCGTTGACATCATCTATATCCCCGATCCGAGTGATGGCTCTAAAGTCGCACAGATCAACTATGAATACACCGATACACGCGGCGCAGTAGCTATTGAGCGAGACGATAAGCTGTCCTCATCGCTGAAAGCCACCACCAAGACTTACCTCGACGGTTTTGACCGAGTCATTCAAGAGCGTGTCGAAGCAGAAGATACTAATACGTACTCGGTGCGAGATTTCGTGTTTGGTGCGGCTGGATTGCTTAAAAAAGAGAGTTTGCCGTACTTCGATGAAGGCTCGACACAAACGACCAAATCATCAGACAGCGATCTCTATACTGAATATGGTTATGACGCGCTCGAACGCATTGTCGCTGCAACAACCACACTTGGCACAACCAACACCGACTACGACCAATGGACTGAAACAGTCACCGATCCGCTTAATAACGACAAGGACTTCGCCTATGATGCATTTGAGCGGCTTGAGGAGGTCAAGGAGAATACGAGCACTTCGACATACACCACAACCTACGCATGGGATCACAATGACAATCTCACCAAAATAACTGACGCGCTCGATAATGTACGAAACATCGCCTACGACGGATTGAGCAGGCGTACGTCACTTGAGGATCTGCATGACAGCAGTGATACGACTTTCGGTATCTGGACGTTTGCGTATGACGACAGCAGCAACCTCACCAGTCAGACTGACCCTGAAAGTCAGACCATCAATTTTACCTATGACGATATCAACCGTGTACTGACCGAAGATTATACAGGTGAGAGCGGCACCGAATTAGCTTATACCTACGATACATGCACGAACGGCAAGGGACGGCTGTGTGAAGTATCAAATGGAGCTGCAACAACCAGCTATACGTACAATCCAACCGGACTGATTGATACAGAAACACGCATCGTAGATGGCACAACCTACGCAACTGAATACGAGTATGATCGACAGGAAAACCAGACACTCATTGCCTATCCTGACAATAGTGAAGTACGACAGACGTTCAACACCGCAAACCAGCTCGAAAAGATCGAGCAACGAGAGAACGGCGGCACGTTTGCTGATGTCATTAGAAATCTAGACTATGGTCCACATGGGCTTGTGACTATCAAAGACCATGGAAACGGCGCGAGAGAAACAAAGACATACGATGAGAATGCGCTCTATCGGCTCGCGTCGCTGCACATCGAAGGATATGTAGCAAGCGCATCAACCAGCAGCAGTACGCCAAACAACCTTACCCAAAACCTTATCTCATACTGGGAACTTGAAGAGAGTTCCGGCACTCGCATCGATAGTCATAGCACGAACGATGTTGCGGATAATAACACGGTCACTAGTGGCACCGGCAAACAAGGGACCGCCGCCCAGTTTACCAACCCAAGCGACAACGGCGAGTACCTCTCCATCGCCGATGGATCACAATCAGGCCTTGATATTACCAGTGACCTAGCTTTCAGCGTGTGGGTCAATGCAGACGCCTACCAATCCGGTAATCACTCCGGGCTCGTTGCAAAGTATCACACGGGGCAAGGTGGGAACGTCGCCTATTGGTCGAGCATCGTTAACGATGGAGGAACACATAAGCTCGATTTTATCGTCCACAACGGCACGTCACTCTCCAGGACGACAATTACGCCGACATCAGGAAACTTCTCAACCGGCACCTGGTATCATGTGGTCGCCTCATACAATGCCACAGCAGGCAGTGTTGACTGGTACGTCAATGGAACAAGTACTGGTTCGGGTACCGGACTACACTCATCAATCACTAATTCATCACACCCTTTTACCATCGGCCGAGGGAATGAAGGTGGTGCAGATCAGGGGTTCGACGGACGCCTAGACGAAGTTGCCATCTATGATCGTACCCTCGACTCGACCGATGTTACCGCTCTCTACAATTCAGGTAGTGGTCTTTCCCATGCCGAAATACTAAACGGCAGCACCACCGCGACCACAACAACAATTTCCTCAAGCACGCTCAAATACTTTGAGTATGCCTATGACAGTGTTGGGAATATCACCGAGATCGTAGCAACTATTGGCACAAGCTCGATTGCAACGACTACCTATGGATACGACGACCTCTACCGATTAACCTCCGCATCTACAACCGGCTATGCAGGCGGTGATTATCTCCGCACCTACGCATATAACGCTATCGGGAACATTACCTCAAAGAGTGATCAGGGCACGTACAAGTATGAAGGAGACACAGGAAGCAACTATGCGAACGCTCACGCTGCGACAGAAATAAACGGTACGTCTCTTACCTATGACAAAAATGGGAACCTTAAAACGTACGGCAGTCTTACGAACACCTGGGACTACCAGAACCGCCTTACACGATCGGTAGAAAGTGGTATTACGGTTGATTACCTCTATGACCACGAGGGACAGCGTGTTTCAAAGGACAACGGTACGACTACAACGCTCTATCCATCGAGCCTCTATGAGATTGCTGGAGCAACAACGACCAAGCATATCTACGCAGGTGAAGAATTAGTTGCAACCATTGAAGGCGATGGAAGTGCTACGAGCACCTACCACAACCATCTTGACCATCTCAATTCAACACGTGTGGTAACGAACGCAAGCGGCACGGCAGAGCAACGCCTTGACTACTATCCATTCGGTGCAGAGTTGCTTGATGATCAGACCGGCGACATCAACCAGACCAACCGCTACACCGGGCATAATTACGATGAGGAAACAAATCAAAGTTATCTAGGCGCGCGCTACTATGATGGTTCAATGGGTAGGTTCACAAGCCAAGATCCAGTGTCACAGTCGATCGGCGCGCCAGACCTTATCAGAGCTAAAACAACACTTGAGCTTGAGGATTACCTTAGAGATCCCCAAGGCTTAAATAGCTACTCTTATGCTAGAAACAATCCTATTCGCATTGTCGATGAGAACGGAGAATGGTTTGAGGATGTGGTTACAGGTCGACAGTCTTTCGGCGACTTCCAAATCGAAGTTGGTCAAGCGACGATGATAATGACGCAGGACAGCGCGGTTTGGGCCTTTGCGGTTGATCATCCATACACCGCAGCGGCAGTCACTGCTCTATTGTCAGGGGGAGCATTTAGCAGCGGTGCTACTGGGTTGGTGGCATTGAAGCATATGGCCTACCCTGGCGTCGGAACGAGCTATATTGCTAATCGAGGTATTGAAGGTGCCCTTTATCTCTATTTGGCGCAAGGTGCCCTAGAAAACATATCAGATGTACTTAGTCAGCTTGCGGACTATGATCCTCGGAACCCATCATTGGAAGCATCGTCGAAGCTTCTGTTTGATGTGGGGTTGGAGACAGCATCCACGTTTGGCGGTGAAACAGCCGGAGGTGTCGCTGAAATCATCAGTCTAATGAATTCGACAGTCGAAGACATATCGGTAACTGTCGAGAAGATACAGCAGCGAGAACAAGAGGATGAAAATGAAGATTAATATCTGATATAATTACCGCGTATGTTTGTAGATGTATATTTGGTGCCAATCGTTGGGATCGTTGTAGGGCTACTGGTTGTGTTGTTGGTTGGTTATCTTCATTGGTATGGAAATAGAAGATCGCAAACCATAGAATGGATAGCAGCAAGACTGTACAAGAATAATCCGGGTAGCGCAGAGTTGGCTGCAGGGTTGTTCATGACATTGACTAGCTTCGCATTGGCCTTAGGCGGCATTCTATTTGTCGTAAGTCTCTTTATCCTAAGTAATGTGTAACAGTCTATGTGGCTTTCGATTGTGCTGCTCGTAGCCGGGCTAGGACTTCAGGTGTTTGGTCTAAAAGTTCTCTTTCAACGAGGATTTGTGGAGCGATTGCGGAAAGGTATTTGGAAAGATGAAAGTGGTTTGTTTTCCGATGCGGAAGGCTACGTATTCGATAGGTACGTAACAGGCATGTTTTTAGTTGTTGCAGGGCTCATAGCATTGATCGTCGGTGTGCTTGGCGTCATCACTCCATATGACTTCAGCTAACAATAAATATGACAACCAAATTAGCACAGAGGTGTCTTACAATTGCCCATTTGGCGCACTTTTAGACGGAGATTCGGAAGTTTGTGGGGAATTGCCGGCATTGTTCTGGCATTTCTGTGCCTCGTCAGTCTTTACCGCCTATACTCCCAAGAAGGGCTAAATCCTGTACTAGAGCAAATCACAAACCATTATCGGTATGTCGCGCACAACCTTTTTGACCTCGCATTCTTTTGGTGGAGTTATGAGTTTCCAATCTGGGCCAAAGATTTACTGGCTTTCAACTTAGTCATAGGAGCCGGAGTTGCAAACGGGTGGCTGGAATGGGTGGACAATGACCAAGCAATGCATCGCCAACTGGACCTGGAATTAAGTGAGGAACTGGGAGAAGATCCGAAACCGGAACTGACTCCAATTAGATCATTCCTGAAGCGATTGAATCATATTCAAATGCGTGTAGTGATTACGACTTTTGGTTGGCCATTGATGCTACTCTTCGTCAGCATTGTTTTCTATTCGAGGAAAAAGTTTCCAGATGCTTTGAAAGAGTGGGTTGAAGAACACATTGAAGAATACGGAACCCCCCCTGACGAGGAAGGGATTGCGGTATTTAGAGAAGGGTATATGGAACTTGGGAATGAGATAACAGGTTCTGTGCTAACAAATCTGGTTGTTGTGCCGCTCGCAACTGCTCTCATAATCATTCTAACTTCTTGACATAGCGCGTTTTGGGAAACAGAAACGTGGCCGTCTGGAGAGAGGCCCTTTTGGCGACCGTGTGGTTTGCCAGACTTTGTACGTTATCGATTTTCAGCTAACAGGACTACGCCGAACAACACAGAAGAAGCTCACGGTAGTCCGTGTGGGGACGAGAAATAGGATAATTCACGTACTATCTTCTGCACGGTAGATCACGACGGGTCGTGTTTTACGAATTTGTGCTTCTGTGATAGATTACCGCTACCTAAGTATGACAAGAGAGAGTATCAACAACGCGACTATCCTTTTCCTGATATTGCTGGCTGGGCTTAATTTCTACTTCTGGCAAAAGAGCCAAGCGGAGTTTAATTGGCTACAGGACACTTATCTGAAAGAGGTTCGCGAAAACGCTGGTTACGGTCCGTGGTACACCTCCACGTCGAAATTGAATACACCAAACGAAGATGGAGAGGGCTACACGGTCACATACACCTATACCACAGTCAGTGATGTGTCCGCCGATCCAGATCCATCGAAAGTCAGAGGATACTTCGATACCGATGAGTTCGGTCCAATTGAAAAACGGTTCTTGAGCCAAGCCGAGTGTTTTCTGTGGAGCGATGAGCACGCCCGTGCCAATGCGACAACGACCTGTGAGACAGTGTACTTCGGGGACGCATTGGAGGACGTAGACTAGGAATAGGCCACATACCATTGTTCGACAATATCGACCCATTCGACCGTCAGAAGAGCTTACCCCCCACTGCCTCTAATAGCTCCGCTTTGTTGTTTTTCACGCTGCCCACATCACTTGCAACTGGTATCGCCGTAAGCCAGGATTTCGGACAGGGTTTCAACAAGTCTCTGTGTTCATCTGTGTACCTATCACCTCGAAGCCAAACACCCGCTTGCTTCTCATTTAGAATAACCGGCATGCGGCTATGGATCTTGGCCATGTTGTCGTTCGGCTCTGTGGTGATGATCGTGCAGGATCGTATCTCGCCTTCAATCTTGTCATTGAAAGCATGGAGACCGGCGAAATAGAGAAGGCCATCATCCTTCCGCCCGATAGAGTAGGGTGTTTTTGTTTTGCCCTCCCTTTTCCACTCATAGAATGAGTTTGCAGGTACGATGCAACGCATCTTGTTGAGTGAGCCTTTCCAGGTGGCCTTGTCTTCGATGCTTTCGGATTTCGCATTGAATGTCGAGAACTTGGGCTTTTCCTTTGCCCAGATCGGTATCAACCCCCAGCGCATTAGCTCGATGCCGTGGGCCGAGAAAACAACAACATCATGTGTAGGAGCGACATTATAGTTAGGTCGTAGATTGGACTTAGGCGGCTTATCTTCCTCGCGGCCCGTTATGATCTGGATGGCTTCCCAGTATTCCCGCCACGTCGCAAGCTGTGTAAACCGTCCGCACATATCCTCACCTTTCCGATCTCCAATTCAATCATATTGACTCTATAACGAAAGAGAACAAATATAGAACATGGATCGTGGTTTACGGGTTGAGGTCTACGAGGTCGAGTTGCGTACGCTCGGTGACGCGTTAATGCATCACGCGCTCTTTTTTGAATGCCGCACGTGTTGGAAGCTCTCGCCGTTTGAGCCGCCAGCCGGGATGTCACACAAGACACCGCTTAGAGAAATCAGACGTAAGGCTAAGTGTAGGGACTGTGAGCGGGCAAAGCGCAACTACAAAAATGTACACATTCTCCGAAAGAAAAATGGCATCCGCGGAGATTATGCCTGGGAGCCGCGCCCGCCGGGCAGAAAACACGCCCGATAATCAAGGAAAGATTTTGTACGTGTACGGTGTATCCTCATCAACTACATATCTTGCCGTTTTTGGTCCTTCACAAACGGGCGACAGATACAACAAACACATGGAATACAAAACTACGAAGACGATTTGAGAGAACGATAGACACAAAGAACGGCCGGAGCTATTGCCCCGACCGTTCTCTCTCCCGTTAGGGAGTGTCGGTGAGTTCCTTTCGGTAACGACTAATATTGCCTTCGATCCAGCGCTCTATTTCGTCAGCATACCAAAAGGCCTTTGCATTTCTGCCACCATTCCCGCGCTTTAGCCGCTCGGGAAAGAGGCCGTCCTTCTCAAGCCTCCAAATATGCGTTGAACTATAGGGCACTAATTCTAAGACCTGTCGTTTGGAAAGTAATTTTCTCATCGCGGGTACTCCCGGTGTTAGGAGCATCGCGATGCCAAGGGTTACGACAATACCTAGGCGGTACAATCATAGCGCGTTAGTTGGCTTTGTCACCGTATACGTAGTGGAACATAGCTGCACATTTCGCGCGGGGGTCTAAAAGGTGGTCTAGTTTGACCATCTTCAAAAAATATCAATAAAATCAATAACTTACGGGACAAAATGGTGCCGCAGGAGAGAATTGAACTCTCGACCTCTCCCTTACCAAGGGAGTGCTCTACCACTGAGCTACTGCGGCGAAACGCCCGGAAAAGGCGAGGATCTGCGCTTTTATAGAGGTTCATCGTTAATGTCCAGTGTCGAAAAATGTCGGGAACAGTCGGAGAACGTCGGAAAGTGCTGCAGCTCATTCACAGCACTTTGTTCGCCAGACGTTCTTGATCGTTGCCGTCGAAAGACCAGCCGTATTTCATGAGATCCTCTCGCATATTCCGCGGTGCAATGTGGGTGTATCGGGACACCATTTGGTCGCCCGACCAGCCACCCAGTTGTTTCAGACGCAGCACGTCCCGGTTCCACGAATAGAACCAAGTCGCCCAAGTGTGCCGTAAGGTGTGCGATCCGAATGGTTCGACCCCTGCCTTTTTGCAGTAGTACTCCAGACCGGTTCGGAACACCCCGCCGCCGGTCTCTTGTGTCTTGAAGGGTTTGCCCAGCCGGTTTAGCAGGACCGGCCCCTTACGGTGCTTCAACGTCGCCAGCGTTGCGACTGTTCTTGGTGGCAGCTCTATCTTCCGCTCTGGGCTCGTTTTCGTCTCGTGGATCCAGGCTTCGCCGTGATTGAGGCTCGTATAAAGCCAGTCCAGTCTGATCGCCTCGCTTTCGCGCAATCCGGTCCCCACCAACACGTCAACCACGGCTTGCCAATGAGGCGGCATGACCTTGTGAATTCTCTCGATGTCGTGAGGCCACAGCCAGCGAAAGCGGGTTCTCTTGTTGTGTCCACTCGGCCGGCGCCAGTTGCGATTGATATCTAAATCGTCGGCCACATGACGAAACACAGCAATGAAGGGCGTATAAGCGTGACGGTTTAGTGTGGACGGCTTCACATCAGGATAGATCTCGCGCGCTACACGATCGAGGGTCGATTGCTTGATATCCTTCATTTTCATCCGCCCCATCTTGTCAAGAAGCGGCTTCAGAAACCGGTCAGAATTGCCGGCGTCGACGTACTCATTGTAGGCCTGCGCAAAGGTCATGACTGCCGCCGGGCCGAGAATGGCACGATCTTCGAGTTCGATTTCGAGGGCCCGGGCCTTCTTGTCGGCGATGGATTTGACGCTCGTTTTTGCGCTTTTATAAATTCTTCTTCCTGCGACAGTACCGACGATAGTGTAGTACCGGCGCCCTGGTCGCTTGACTGCTTTGAGGGGCATGACAGGTAGGCCTCTTGTATGAGTCGGATGTGTCCCGCAGTGAACCACTTCCGGCCGCCAGGAGTCTCGACAAAAAACTTATGGTTCTCGTCCGCGAGAAACTCGGCAAGCGTGGTTCGGTGAATGCCGATGATGTCGGCGGCGGCTTTTACACTGCGGGCAACGTATTCGGTCATAGGTCGACATCCTCGCAACCGTGCAACATGTCCAATATCTTGAAATGCTCACGCACAGTGTCCGGGTTGCCGCCGTTTGGCCGCACCGCCGCGACCGCGTGATCAACTTCCTTCAGGACGTCTTCGTACCGATCAAGGTGCCCGCAAGGATTCTCCCACCGACTTACCGAATAAGGATCACCGTCTTCGATGTACGATTGCAGCCGCGGCTTACCCCTGGGACCGCCACACTTCGGGCAGCGATCGGATATCTCGATTGTCTTCAACACTTGGCTGATGAAGCGGTAACCGTTTCCCCAAAGGCGACTTTGCAGGTCACGATCTACGACGGTGACGGTCATCGTTCCATTACGGTCGAGTTTCTCGGTCATGACGGTTCCGGCTCCCATTTGATCAGAAAGCCTTCAAACACGGTTTTGCCCCGATGGTTGATATCCCACCACGTCGCTAGGTCGAACCAATCTTCGAAACCGTCGTCATTCGCAAACTCATCCAATTCGGAGCCGCCCAAGTAGGTAGCACTCAAGCCGCGTCCTATGCGAACTTCGCCCAGCCTGATGCAGGGATCGAGGGACAGACGCACGGGCTTCACATCGGTGCAAACGCCTAAACGCAGCAATCGGCAGGACTTGGTCCGCATGCCCGTATAGTTTTGCAGTACCTCGCCGGGCCGTGCGTGGCGTTTTCGAGGCCCGCGGACGGTCTGTGTTTTGGTGCCGGCCTCAACTAAAGGTGCGAAGCGTTTTTGATAGTTATAGGCAACCATCGGCTTACTCCATTTCTGTTTGCCAACACGGAGCCTCAGCAGTCCCGAAGAGCTGGAAGCAGTTGGCGATGCCGCTGTCAGCGTCATACATGTAGTCGTCGCCCTCGAAAAACGGGCAGCCACATGCTTCGCAGAATGCCTGTGGTTCGCTGTCCTTCCCTACAGCATCGCAAAGCAACGATTGCATTGCGGTCAGTTGGCTGAGTGTCTGAAGGTGCGGTTCCTTCAGCTTTTCCAGCGAATGCCAGGCTTTTGAGAATTGCTTTCTGTTCATGCCGTTGCCCTCTCGAAAGCCTCTTGGATCTCGCGGAACTTCGTCGGATCACCACCGTTGGCATTGTCCGGGTGGTATTTTTTAACCAGCGCCTTGTGCACCGCTTTGAGAGCGTCCGGATCGATATCGGGATCCACGCCAAGGATCTCCCACCAGTTCCGAGGCGGTGCCTCGGGAGCTGGCAGTGCCGTGTAAGCGGCGCCGCGCATTGCCTTGTCGAAGGAGTAACACCCGTAGTCTTCGATCTGCCGAAGGCGTTGAAGCGTCATCGCGATCGCTTTGATGTTCTGAGCCATTCGATCGAAGGAATCGCATGCGATTACCGACAAAATGAAGCCATCCACTCGCGGCTTCATGAACCAAACAGCGACGCCCGGATCATCGGTTGCAGCCGCGCGACCGTTCACACGATGATTGCTGGAAATTTGCCAATCGTGAACGAGCGCTTTTTCCAACTCAAAAGCCAGATCTCGCGTTGCTGTGTTCCAGTCGGCATGCCACCGGCGTGCCCCATGCCGATCCATGGGGGCGGTTCGTGGCTGGTTTCCGGGCCAATGAAGCGGGTACGGACGAATGTCATTTATGTGCTGTGGTTCGCGCGTCATGAAACCTCTTCTGTCTTGAGGGCTTGGGTGGGCGGGGTGTCTCTTTGCCGATCGACCGCCGCCGCGTAGTGGGTCAGGATGTATGCGGAGTATTCCGACATTCCGGTAAACTGGTGTTTGAACGCGCTCTCCGAGAGCGTCTCGAATGTTTCATCATCCAGAAAAACGACGAATTCCTTCATAGGATCCCCCACAGAAATGCACTCGCCACGGCGAAAACAGCCCAAGCCCCCAGAGACAATCCGATCACGATCCCGAGTTTTTGCAGCCCCGTCATCGGAAACCCTTGAGCGTTTCGACGATGGATTGCATGCACTCGATCTCCGCTTGTGCCTTCTCGTTTGTCATCTTGCCGGCCGCGATCAGACGTGGGTAAACGGCCTTTCGTTTCTCGACTTCGCGCATGGCGCAGTTAATTTGGTCCTGCCGAGAGAAGCCGAAACCCATGTCTGTTTGCTGGTCCGGCATGGCTAGGCGCTCGCCGTGTGTTCCGCTGCCAAGGATTTCACTAAGCCGACAATGTGGCGGCGGACTGGTTTCGTATGGATCTTCTTGAAAGAGCGCATCAGCTCGATGCCATCGGTTGTCCCGAGAAACGAAGCTTCATCGGCAAGCGTTTGGCGTTTAGGCGACGATGACCCGATTTTCGGAAGCCCTTCGAAGAAGTACTCAGGCGGCACCGTCAGCACCTTGCAGATCGCATAGAGCTTGCTGGCGCTCACGCGGTTGGTGCCCTTCTCATACTTTTGGACTTGTTGAAAGGTGAGGCGCAGTTCGTCAGCGAGCTGAGTTTGCGTAACGCCGACCATCAGGCGGCGCATCCGTATCCGTTGTCCCACATGTACATCGACAGGATTGGGGCCGTCGTTTTCGTCTTGGTACTTCATGATTTTCTCCATCGTTGTGAACGTGATTTGAGGCCCTATTTTTCGGCCTTCTTAATGGCGGCATCGAGTTCTTGCTCGAGGCCTTGGAATTGCGGAAACTCTGACATCATTTTGAGGTGCTCGGCGTGGTTCGCGCGGACCTTCTTGAGCTGATCTACGGTCTCGAAACCGTCCATCCATTCGCGGACTTCCGTTTCGACATCGTTCGGGTCAAAGTCGAGATGCGAATACGGGTTATCTTCCTTGTCATCATCGCCGGTCGGCAGTTCCGGCTGCACGTTCAGGTCTTCACGTTCGACGTTGCCGGAACCGATCCCCCTGTCTTCGGTTTTCGCATCGCCCTGTTTGTCACCTTCCGGCGTTTCTGTTGCCGTGGTGGAAGAGCCCGATGAACTTGCGGAGCTAGTGTCGGCTTCATCTTCGTAGTCGTCGGGATGTGGTTTCTCGGTCGGCGCCGTCGCCATCAGGTCCAGGACATCACCTTCGTCTTTCTCGGGCATGTCGGCCGGATGGGCCCCAAGTCCGATCTCGCGCGTGTCCATCTTTCCCGCTTCGACCAAATCGTCGACGGCCCGGGCGGTGTGGAGCTGTTCCAGGGAAAGCGGTAATACCTTGCAAAGCTGCTTGATGGCGGTCTTCTTTGCCATTTGGTGAAGCCACGCGACCCAAGGAGATTCTTCATACGAGCGAAGTTTGAAAGCTCGTTGTTTGTCGGTCATTCTCTTATTGGTGTCTTCAGCTTCAGCTTTCGATCTCAATGCCTGTTGGTAGGCTTGCGCCCGGCCGCGGATCTTAAGCACGTCCGACCAGGGCATGACCTCGAAGACGAACTCATCATCCGCCTTTACGCAGCAGTAAGCCCAGCGGGATTCATCTTCGTTGCGGTTGCCCGACGGGACATGATGCAGGTGCTCATTGGTGCCGTAGGCGAATGAGAAATCATCGCCCGTATACACAACGTCCGCATGCGGCTTTTTCAGGCCACCGCCACGCCGGGCAAGGTCGAGCATTCCCTGATAGCCGGGCAAGAATTGACAGTCCACGCGCACCACTTGGCCGCCGCTCCATTTCTTGAAGGGAAGGAGATAGCCGTGGCCCAACGCATTCGGCTCAAGACCAAACCACGCGGCTTGCACAACGGCCCCGATCATTGAGATTGGATCACATTCTAGCAGCGCCGGGTTTTTGTTGACTGCCAACAGGACAGTGCGCAGGAACCGTTGTTCGTCGCGGTCCCGCGGGAGCATTTCCCGCACGCGCGTGACTGTCGCCGGGTCCTTTAAGACACTGATCACGGTACGGTTGGACTTTCTGGCTACAGCTTGGGTCATACGGCGGCACTCTCTGTTTTGATTTGGACACCGGGTATTGAGAACGTGCCGTCTCGAATGGCTGGCCCATTGGCGCGAATATCCGCGCGCATGGCTTGTTCAACAGCACTCTCGACCAGCTGCGAGTCGCTGTAGTGTTTGAGCGCCTTCTTGTAGTCGGTGATGGTCCCGGAGTGATGTTGCCGTAAAGCCGTGCTGCGCTGTCCATATGAGCCGCGAGCTTTGGTCTTGGTCTTAGACACCCGTTTGTGTTGGTCGCGCCCCTCTTTGGCGTCGCGGCGCGCTTTCCGGTCCTCCTCCGAGGCCGCAATGATATCGACTTCGGTCCCCTGAAGTTCCCCATCTTGAGCCTGCCGATACAGTTCGTTGAACTCCTCAAGCTTTTCGTCGGCCTTGCGTTGTAGGGCCTCGGCCTCTTCCTTGATCCGCTTTTCTTCCGCAAGCCGTTCTGCTTCCTTTTTTTGGAGCCATGCGGTCATCTTGGGGCGGAAAAGGTCCAAGGCCTTTTTGACCGGCGTCATCATGTCGTCGAACTTCCGGCGGACCTGGCGAATTTCTCGATCGAGTGGATCCAACTCCGCCTTTCGCGCGTCCGCGCCCATTCGAATGAGCGCGTTTAACTGATCTTGGAAGTCCTTGGCGGCCTGCGCTTGTCCATCGGTTTGGATCTCGGGACGCTCCCGAAGCCATTTGTTGCATGTGTCAATGAGCGCCTGCGCCCTCGGCCTAATCCACTCGTACGTCCCTTTGTCAGGAGGCGGACTATTGTGGCCGATGCCGGCGGGTTCTTGCGATTGGGAAGCGTCAGTCATGCAAAACTCGGTTCTATGTCGTTGAGGTCCACTGGTTGAAAAGGGTCAGCCTCGGGCGTCCACGGCTCGTAAACCTTGGCGTATTTGATCTTGTCGATCATGTGCCGAAACTTGTTGCGGGGGATCGGGTAACGCGCACACCATGTCCAAATGTCAGTGATTTGCGGCTCGGTCGCGTACTCTCCGCCGATCGATCCATAGAAGAACGTGTCATCGGCCAGCTCGCCGGTGTCTTCGTCAATCTCCTGATGCAGAGCAATTTCTACAGGGACTAAGACGCCGCCTTGGACCAGCGCGGTTTCGTAGTAACCGACTTCTGGCAGGTCCGGATCGATCGGCGCGGCCAATCCGTTGACGGCATCGCGCCACCACTTGCGTTGATCGTCGAGTGTGAGCGGCCGGCGGATCATCAAAGGTAATCCTCTATCCGCTGGGCGATCTGGGTAAACGTCTTGCCGCGGTCATTCATGCTGACGAACTGGCAGAAGATCTTTGGAGGTATGCCCGATTTTCTCTGAACGGTATCGGGCCAGGCTACGCGATAGGTGCCGTATGCATACCCTTCGGAACAAGTGGTCCATTTTTCAGGATCAATCAGATCACAGACGACACCGGCGAAGCAGAAGCAGTCGTTCTCGTCTCGAAGTTGCTTTCCGGTTCCCTGCTTGTATTCGCCACTCCGCAGGGCGTGAAGAAGTCGGCGGCGGAAATCCGGATCCATCATTGTGCCGGCGCCTTTTTCTTTTTTGCTCGTGCACGTGATTTGCGAGCTCGCTGTGCATCTGCTTGAGTAATGTTGGTCTTGGCGCCGTTGGGATCTTTGGGAGGTGCCAGGATGATTTTCGACAGAACGGTGGCAAAGCGAACCATCGTTTTTTCGCCGCGGATCTGAAGGGCAAACGCAACGAACTTCGCGCCCGCCACCAGCATGATCTCCTCTTTCAACACCTGCTCTTCGTGTTCTGGACCTTGATCGCGGGCGGCTAACACACGCTTGTGGTCGACATGTTCGGCGATTTCCATGACGAACTTGGCGATGACGGTCGCCATCTGCATCGACCGGCTCATATCCATCCCCAACAGGAGAGCGCCCAAATGATGCGGCGGCGAAGCGGTCCCGGCACACGGCGCTTGCGATGCGCTGTCAGCCGAGCGATTTCTCGCGGCCCGATGCACCACTCAACCTTCATCGTTCCGCTCCATCGGTTCCAGCGCACGGTCCAACATCGCAAGATCGGCCTTGATCCAAGTGTGTTCCTGGAAGGCCGACGACCGCGTGTTCCACTTCTGAACGAACTTCGTGTCCGTCAGCGAGCGCCGGTCATTGGCGTATCTGAGGGTTTGTCTCATCCGCTTCAGATCGCCCCGCGAGACTTCGACAGTGTCATTGTCGCTCGGATTGACAGTTTCTGACTGGGTTTTGGTTGACATGCGGCCGATGCCTCCGCTGAGGGAAATTCGAATCGATGCAACCTATAAAACTTGCATTACATGCAAGCGTCAATATGAAAATTGCATAAGGTGCAAAAGTCTCAAGAGCTCATCTTTGGCGTCTGGAAGAATCGGTCGGGGGCCGGTGTGCAATTTTTGGTAAAATCAGCGAGAATTTCGCCGCAAAGTTATATGACCAAGCGAGGAGGGGTGGCCGAGGATGGGGACGTCAGTGTTGAAGATAGTAGCGGTGATGATCTGCGTCCTTTTGCAGACGACACCGTCGGTTGCTGAGTCCACCGGGTTGGATGAGCTCGTCGGAAGCGAGAAAATCACCCCAAGCAACACGCTTGCGGAGTTCATAATGGGCAGCTGGTATGTTGTACTGCAGAAGAACCCAATGGATGACAGCACAGTGATCGTTGCGGGTGTTCCTGATCAAATCAGGATATCAGGACAGGGGGAGGGATACGCTCTGATGCTTAAGTGTGTATCAGGCGAGCGTTCGGCCCAGATCGACTGGAATGAGTTTTTGGGTAAGTCGCCAACTTCCTTGAAAGTTAGATTTGGCGACAAAGCGGCTGAAACGCAGAGCTGGCCTTTGTCTGCTGATCGCCTGACAAGCCTCGCACCGAGGCCAGGAGACTTTTTCGACGAATTGGCTGACAGCGCAGCCTTTGCCGCTCAAGTCCAAGCGTACAACGGCAAGACACTGACGGCGGTGTTCAGTCTGGAAGAAACGGCCCGGTTGATGGCATTCTTTGAGGGCCGTTGTTAGGCAGCGTCGTCCTCAGATAGGGCGAGAATAATCCTCTGCAACTGCTTAAGTTGATCGGGCTCCATCTTGCGGACCATATCCATGACGGGTGTGTGTGTTTCCTCTGGTGGTCTCGAGATTATGTCCGACGGATCACAGTCCAATGCGTCAGCAAGTGATTCGATTACCGGCTGCGTATATGCAACTTTCCCATTCTCGAGACGGGAAATTGTTGCCGCTGTCATGCCCGCCTCAGCTGCAAGATCCTCCTGCGACATGTCCCTAAATTTGCGCCAGCTTTTTAGATAAGTAGGCGTAAATACAGACGAATTTTCTCTCGCACGTCTCGGCATAACCGTATTTTTTTCATGCCATGCAAAATAGTCCATGGCATCTGATGCAAAACACATTGACATCGATTTTGCATTAGATGCAAAAGATTCAACATGCGATTCGCGAATTGGATGGATAACGAGGGCATCGAGCCCGCCAAATTGTCGGAAGAGACGGGTATATCGATCTCGACGATTTCGAGGTTGAAGAACGGTCAGGTCACGCCGACCCGTCACACGATGGAGATCATATACAAGGCGTCCAAGGGGTTGGTTTCTCCAAATGATTGGTACGACTTTGCACTCACCGATGAGGAAGGGGCCGACGCGGATGTATTCGCCGGTTAGTGCGTTGGAACGCTTAAGCTGCTTCATCTGCGAACTCATTTTGTGGACAGGGGGCCAGAACCGTCTTTTCAGACCGGCTGAAGGATATCGCGCAACACAACCCGCACATGTGCGCCCCCATGTTTGGGCGACGGCCATTAACGAACAGATTTACGAATGTTTAATGGCATGCGCTTTTATCGCGAAAACGTTAGAATGGTTTTTGCCACCTTGGCTAGGTTTTTTTCTACCCTGTGGACTCCACAATTCGTTAATTCGCAAAAAAGTTGTTATATCATGTTTACTTTTTTGCCGACCAATGGTTGCATGCGGGGTTTCGCAGGCCCGCTCAAGGCGCGAAATCCGCGCGACCTTTACCCCAATTGTGCTGATTGGTTTTGAGCGCGGCGGAGCGGTCAAGCCTACCCCGCTTGGCCGCTCCAGCGTTCGCTCATTGTCTCGTCTTGGACATACTCTCCATAAACTCCTGCATCGTCATGCCGCTCAATTCCGCCAATGCGCGGAGGCTGTTGTCGTGACCGGTTGGCTCAAGCAAGTCTTCAGCTTCGAGTTTTTTCTTGATGAATGTGAACGTTTTGAGAGCGTAATCCGCGTCGGTTTGAGCCGGCGTATTTTGGGTGGCGGCGACCGTCAGCACGGCCGCGACAACATCAATCGAATTCATCGTGTCACTTCTTTCCATTTTCTGCGGGTGGATACGGTGAACAGGGCCCCTGAGCTGGTCGCTCGGCTTAGGGGCCCGCATTCAATCGACAAGCTGAAATCAGCTTTTTCTGTCTTGGGCGAGATCATGAGCCGAGTCGGGGCCTCGTGTCTTGAACCAAGACTTCCGAATTGCCGCGCAGGTTCCGCCCCGGACACATCTCACAACTGCGCGGTTGGGGCAGCCGTTATGCCATCGGCTGTCCCATCCCATTCCGAGCCTTTCCCGAAACCAACCCTATCCAGCAGGTCGATAGGCTCGGCGCAGGGCCGCCGGTGCGTGCGTATTTCGCACCGGCTTGCCCGTCTTGTCCCCACCAATGAAAGGAACAATACCTATGACAGAGACTACGGTCGCTGAGAGTGGAGCCTCGAAAAAGCGAGGCCGAAAACCAAAGTCTGAAGATGGTTCCGCCCCCAAGGTCAAACAGGGAAACAGCGGATATGACCCGGACAAAGCACAGAGCTACATGACGCGGATCATGTCACTGTTGGATGAAATGGAGAGCGCCAACGGCCAATTCAAATCGGACATCAAGGAGGTGTACAAGGAAGCCGCGGACGTTCTCGGCATCAAGACCAGCCACTTCAAACTGATCGTTGGTCAGAGGCGGAAAGAAATGAAGATCGCCGCCAAGCTGAACAAGATGGAAAGCGATGAACGAGAGAAGCTCGACGCATTGGAGGCGGCGCTGGGTGATCTCTGTGGCACGCCATTAGGCGAGTTCGCGGCGACACTCCACTAAGTCAGACCACAAACCAATCGGAGGCAGTCTTGTCCCGCATCCTTGCGCTTGATCCCTCGAAATACACGGGCTGGGCCGTGGGGGCTCCGGACGATGATCCGGAGGAGTACCCCATATATGGAACCCGTACTTTTGAGGGGTCACGCGCGGGGAAGCAGGGGCCATCACTGTACGAGTTCGGTTATTGGTTTGAGCACATGATTGAGCGCCACGACGTCGAAGCTGTGGCCTTCGAGAAACCTTACCCCAGGCAAGACAACGCAACGGTCTGGCTGATTTCCCAGGCGGCGCTGATCCAATATTTGTCCGTATGCAACGGGCTACCCTGCGAAGGGATCTATGTGGCGACCATTCGGTCCTACTTCTGCCCCAAGGGCCAAAAGAAAAAGAAGTATGTAACTGACCTTTGCAGACAAAGGGGATGGGCGCCGGCCGACGACAACCAAGCCGATGCTCTCGCGCTTTGGGAATACTATGTCCACAAGACCAACCCCGAGGCAGCGAAGCGATTTGCACTTGCTAACATGAACCCGCGCCCCGACGTGCGCAGAGACATAGAGAGACTGATCTGATGATGTCCGATTGGGACCACCTGAAGCCTTTCGGATATCAAGTCATATGCGCCGATCCGCCTTGGTCGTTTGAGAATTACTCGACGAAGGGTGAGTTGAAAAACCCCAAGTCGAAATATGAATGTATGCCTACGGAAGAGATCGCAGAGCTTCCAGTCAACCACCTCGCAGCCCCTAATTGCGCTTTGTTTTTGTGGGCGACCTTCCCGATGCTGCCAGATGCCTTGTGCGTAATGGAGGCGTGGGGCTTCAGATACGCGAGCGGTGCCCCCTGGGCGAAACAAACGCGAAACCAGGACGGCTTCACTTTCGGGACAGGATATTGGTTTCGATCGGCAGCGGAGCTTCTGCTGCTTGGTACGCGTGGAAAGCCGCGTCCGCAGAGCCGCCGCGAAAGAAACCTGATAGTTGCGCCACGCCGCCAACATAGCCGTAAACCAGACGAGGCGTACTCAACAATAGAGAGGCTTTGCGCCGGTCCATACTGCGAGTTGTTCGCCCGTGAACGACGTGCCGGTTGGGCAGGTTGGGGAAACGAAGTTGGCAAGTTTGATAGCGAGCGATCTACATGACCGATTTACCTGATCCGCTTATTCCGTCTTACGTGGACCTTCGAACGTTCGACTATATGCCGCTGTATGTCAACAATCTGGCGGACAGTGACTTCGCCACTCAGGCGAGCCCTGAAGCATTCCGAGCGGGTGTTATTCTTTGGGGGAAGTCGTGGCATCAAGTGCCGGCGGGATCTCTGCCGAACGATGACAAGATCCTGGCCAAGTTAGCAGGGTACGGATGGCAGGTTGATGCCTGGCTGGCGATCAAGGATGAAGCGCTGCATGGCTTCCTGCTGTGTGCTGACGATCGTTACTATCACCCGTTCATTTGCAAGCAAGCACTGCGGTCGTGGGATGCTCATTGCCAGCGCGAAAACCAGCTTGCCAAAGACCGTGAAAGAAAACGGCTCAAGAAACTTGTTGAGGCCGGAATGATCACTCCAGAAGAAATGAGGCGCGAGCTGGCGGCTTTTGAAAATAATCCACCGGAAGACCAAAGCGATTCCACCGGAACAGAACCGGTCGTCAACTCGGAAAACGAAAAACCGCCGCCGGAAAACCAAAATAATTCCGGCGGAAGTTCCGACGGCGTTCCATCGGAAAACGCTCTTAAAGGAAAGGAAAGGAAAGGAAAGGAAGTAGTAATAGGTGGTGGTGACGCGCGCGCGCGCGAACCGGGTTCCGTTACCGGCAATCGCGGTCATCCCATTCAGCGCGTTGTGGATCATTTCCTGGATGAGCGAGAACGGCTTTGGCCAAACCACCCGAATTGGCCCTCCGATGAGAACACCCTCAGTACCCAGGCCAAGGGATTTCTGGATATCGGGGGCACGCCAGAGGTCATCAACGCCGCGCTGACAAAGGGCATGGACGCGACCCATGCCCGTGGCAAAAATCCCCCTAACTCGTTGAAGGCATACACACCTTCGATCCAGGACAAGATTATCGATTTCAAGAATGGAGGTCAGATCGGTGACGAACGCAGCACTGGAAATCGTGCACATCGGGGCAGTGGCGGATCAAAATATGATGATGCGCTTGCCGGGTTGGCTGACGCGATTAGCGGCAGACGTTGAGACAGATCGCTTTCGCAAGATCCAAACCGCTGACCGGCAAGCAGCCAACCGATTCCTGCGTGAGCATGCAGCGGAATTCACAGCCTCAACCCGTGAACAGATTGGCTACGTGTTAGGGCGGTTGGCGGTCTACTATCCGCCCACGAATTTAAGCCGATCGCAGCAGAAGACCCGGTCGGAAGACTACATCGACGACCTTCAGGGAATACCTTTCGACCTGCTCGAACTGGCTGCGAAAAGGTATCGAAACCAGACGGGCCCCAAATATGACTTCTACCCACGTCCCGCCCATTTGAAGCGCGAGATCGCTGACGAACTGCATAGACGCCGGTTCATCTATGGAATGTGCGAGATCGTGGCGGACAGCTCACTGAATGACGATGCAGCGTACAACCGATTGAAGATCAATGCGGGAGCTGTCCTCCGAATTGCGAAGAAGGGGATCTGATGTTGATGGCGTTGGATCGCGAAACAATGCAGCCCTATCGAACAGGGCGGCACGCTCTCACTCGCAAGCAGGTCGAGACGCGCGTCCACGTCGCTATCAAGACGCTGGCCAAGATGCCGGATACCGAGGCGTATCTCGGCACGCCGCGTGCCGCCTGGCCGCCCATCCTTCGCGAATACTCGGAAAGCTACAATCGCGATGCTGTGCGGCGCAGGCTCGCCAACAACACGGATTTCGAGCCAACCAATAGCGACTATGACCGGTGCCTTGATGACCTGGATTGGTGCCGCGTGCTGGACGATATCGGCTTTGTGCTGCTGGAGCGCAGAGCGTACAACGTCTCTTGGAGGTTGCTGGAAAAGCAGCTCATTGATCCACGCGCCGGCCGGCGCAGAACCTACGAGTATTGGCGCTTGCTGTACGTCTCAAACCTGATCTTGCTGGCTGAGGAAGCGAACAGAGTAGTGACTGGCGTATGGCGCCCATAGCTCACAATTAAGGTGCCGGATTATGCGCGAAATTATGCGACGGAAATTTTCTGAAAAAATGTTTTGACAAATTCGGCGAATCTGACGATTTTCTCGCTATCTTCGCAAGAGGATTGGACGCACCGCCCACGGAGCTTTTCGTGAGGCGGTTTTTTTGTGCTCAAGCGAAGGCTATCGTCTGTGAAACGAGAAACTAGCCCGGCATGTGGCGCCCCACACTGCCGGGTCCTTTCGAATTCAGGTACACCAAGAGAGAGGGTCTATCATGGCGGAATCGGCGCTTACTTAAGGCCGTGTCATGATAGACCCGCATGAACGATGCCATTGAGACCGCCTGGCCACGGACGCAAGCGCAGCGCACTGGAACGCGAACGCGCGCGGAAGGCGGCTTACGACCGCCGAAGGCCGAATGCGAATGCCAGGGGTTATGGGTGGCGTTGGCGGAATGAGAGCAAGAAGTTCCTTGTTGATAATCCGTACTGTGTTGATTGCGGCGAGCCAGCTTCTTGCGTTGATCATGACGAGCCACATAGGGGTGATCCCGCGCTGTTTTGGGACAAGAGCAAATGGCGACAGCGTTGCGACCGTTGCCACAGTCGCAAGACGGCGACGCAGGACAGCGCTTTCGCTGCAACCGGGCGCCCGGCGGTCGAAGTCGATGGGGGGGCGGGCTAAATCGCTATCGGCGTTGCTCTGCGACCGCGTTTTCTCGACGAAAAAGGTTGGCGTGGATAAAATTTTGAGGAATTTTCATGGCGAAACCGGCCGCGGCTCCGAAGTTTGAAGCCATCAAGGGCGGTAAAGACGAAAACGTAGTCGAAGCGCCGTTTCCCGCCGAATGGAAGCCGCCGAGTTGGTTCAAAGCGGCTCGGAAGAAAGTCTGGGACCGGTCTATCCGCGCGCTACGTGACGGCGATCGCCTAAGTCTTCAGCATTACGACACGTTGGTTATGTACTGCTGCAAATGGTGTGACTGGGAAGACGCCGCGCGAAAAGAGCAGAAGACGAACGCGGCGGACACGATGGAGCTTCGGCGGTTAGGTTCGATCTTGTTCGGCTACGACGAGGGATCGCTCCACCACAAAAAAGGCGGCAACCGCTTTGGTAAAAATCGAGCCCGTCGCCGATCGTGATTACATTGGGGCCGCCAAACGATACAGAAGGGACATCCTTGACGGGCGGATTCCAGCGGGGAAATGGATAAAGCTCGCTTGTGAGCGTTCGCTGTTCGATGAAGAGCGAGCCCGCACCAAAGGGTTTCCGTTTTACTTCGACGAATGGGAAGCAAACAACGTCTGCGACTTCCTGGAGGAACTTCCGCACCTTGAGGGTGAGTGGGACACGCCCAACGTCACTCTTGAACCACACCAATGCTTCAAGTTCACGGAAGCTTGGGGATGGCGTCGAGAGGAAAACAGTTTTCGGCGTTTCACGGTTGTCTACAATGAGGTCGCGCGAAAGAATGGAAAATCGTTCGAGGCGGCTGGGGTTGGTCTGTACACGGGTCTTTGTGAGGGTGAGAACGGCCCGCAGATTGTAACCGCCGGACCCACTGAAAAGCAGGCGCGCATTGTCTATAAATCGATGCGCAAAATGATCGATCGACTTCCGGATCTGGAAGAAGAGTTCGCGCTGCATGCCACTGATGCAGAAATAAAGATTGGCGACAACGGTGGCGAAATCTATTGGCTCACTGGGAAAGGCGATAACAAGGACGGGCTAAATCCTCACGCCCGGATCATCGACGAGCTTCACGCCCACAAATCGGCGGCGCTGTTCAATGTCCTGCGGTCAGCCACCGGCGCTCGCAAGAACCCGTTGGGATGGTATCCGACGACGGCTGGATCGAACACCTACGGCATTTGTTACCGGACCCGAACGATGGGGACAAAGGTCCTCGAGGGCGTTCTCAAGGCCGAGCATATGCTTGTACTGATCTACGCGATCGATGAAGACGACGATCCATACGATCCGAAAAACTGGGGGAAAGCCAACCCGAATTTGAACGTAAGCGTTCAAGTTTCCGATCTCCGAGAGATGGCGATCGAGGCGAAGCAGGATGCGGAAGTCGACTTCGAGTTCAAGACGAAGCGGACCGGCAAATGGCTGAACGCAGCGAGTGCTTGGATACCGGCGGAAAAATGGGCCGCGCTGACACGACCAGATCTGCGCATCGAAGACTTCATTGGGCAGGAGTGCTGGCTCGGAGCGGATTTATCGGACAAGTCGGACATCACGGCGATCGCAGCTCTGTTCTATGATCGGGATAGTGATCTTTATACGGTGTTTCCGAAGTTCTATCTGCCGGAAAAGCTCGTCACCGACCGCGAAGAGGAGATGGCCGAGCAATACAACGCTTGGTTCCAGGATGGGTATCTCATCCTGACAGACGGAAACTACATAGATCACAATCGTGTTCAATCGGACCTGTTGGAATGGGCAGGGATGACGGGCGCGAACTCGATCACTTTTGACCAATATTCTGGATCGCTCACGTTGGCATCCAACCTGATGGCCGAGGGTTATGATGCTGGGATCATAGCCAAGAATGTTGCCAACATTTGCCCACCAGCGATCGATTTTGAGGCGAGAGTAAAGGCGGGCCTTATTCAACATAACGGACATCCGATCCTTCATTGGAATGTCACCAGTGCGGTAGTCACGCGCAAAGTTGATAAGTCGATTTTGCCCAAGAAAGAGACGCCGCACTCGCCACACAAGATTGACGGGCTTGATGCGACGCTGAACGCGATGGCGAGGGCCATCGTGGCGTTGGAAGAGGAGGAAAGTCCGTATGAAGACGAGAGTTACGAGGCGCCGGTCGTAGTCCTATGAACATATTGCCGTTTTTCCAGAAAGAGGAGCGATCGTCCTCCCCGGAAAACCCCGCCACACCTTTATCCAACCCAGCGCAGTGGTTGGTCCAGTTGTTCGGCGGTGGGCCCTCCCATGCGGGCGTAAATGTCAACACAGCAAACGCTCTAGAGGTCGCGGCTGTCTGGCAGGCTGTAAACGTGATTTCATCCACGATCGCGTCTCTTCCGCTACAGGTCTTTAAACGTGATGGCGAGGGAAGAGAGCCCGCTATCGATCACTCGGCCTACTATGTGCTGCATGAGTTTCCGAACGACGAGCAAACATCATACGGTTGGCGGAAGATGATGATGCAGCAGCTTCTTTTGCCTGGGCGTCATCAGTCTCGCATTGTTCTGGACCAGAGACAGGAAGTGCGCGACATTATCCCGCTTGATGCGACAACGGCGACTGTGTTTCGAGAAGGTGGGCGCAAACGGTACCGATATCGACTGTCTAACGGTCGAACAGAAACGTATGACAGTTCGGAAATCCTCGATCTAGCGTTTTCGTTCGCGGATGATGGACTCTCTCACTTCTCGCCGATCAGCAAAATGCGCAATGCGATTGGCCTGACGAAAGCGCTTGAAGCATATGGATCGCGGTTTTTCGCCAATGATGCCCGCCCGGGTTTGTGGATAGAAGCGCCACATCGCCTCAGCCCAGCCGCGTCTGAGCGGATGCGTCAGGATGTCGAGGCCAAAACGAAGTCGGCTGAAAACAAACATTCGGCGGCTGCACTGCCGCCGGGATACAAGATCCACACGGTTGGCATTCAACCGGATCACGCCCAGTTCTTAGAGACTCGGAAACATCAAATTCACGAGATAGCATGCATTTACAATATCCCCGTCACATTCCTGATGGAGGATTCGAAGGCGAATTTCTCGAACTCCGAGCAGCAAGATCTCAACTTCGCAAAGCATACGATCCGCCCCTGGTGTACGTGCATAGAACAAGAGCTCAATCTGAAGCTCTTTGGACGGAATAACCGTGAGTACTTTGTGGAGTTCAATTTAGATGGACTTATCCGAGGCGACTTCCAGACCCGGATGGATGGGCTCGGCAAGGGCGTTCAGAACGCGATTATGACGCCCAACGAAGCGCGGAAAAAAATGAACCTGCCGCCCAAAGAAGGTGGTGATGATCTTGTCCTTCAGCAGAACATGACGCGTGTTGGTGAGCTGGGAAAGGGCGCCGTTGACGAAAAACCGGAACCCACTAACCTTGATGGAGAGGGTGATGACCAACAAGAATGAACGTCGATTTTTTAGCGATGCTGAGCTGAGGGTGGAGACCCGCGGCGAGAATGCACCCGTTCTCCGCGGGCATGCCGCTGTTTTTAATCAGCTCTCGGAGAATTTAGGAGGTTTCCGCGAGCGGATTGCGCCGGGTACGTTCACGGATGCAATTCGAGAGGATGACGTCCGAGCGCTGATCAATCATGACCCCCACTACGTTCTTGGCCGTAATACCGCCGGCACACTATCTTTGTCTGAAGATCAAAGAGGCTTGGCAGTGGAGATTTCCCCCCCAGACACGCAAGCCGCCTCGGACTTGCTTAAGTCCATAGAGCGTGGCGACATCACTCAAATGTCATTCGGGTTTCGCACGGTTGAAGATAGTTGGGATGAGGAAGACGGAACGGTCATTCGGACACTGAAGAAAGTCCGCCTACGTGATGTGTCAGCTGTCACGTATCCGGCTTATCCGCAGACCGACGTTGCGGCCCGCGCCTTTGAGCTGTGGAAAGAGTCACAGTACCAGCCGGACACTACAGAGATGCGTAAGCGCTTGATGGACTCGCGCTTGGCAGAAGTCGCGCGTTAACGGTTCCCGCAAACGCGCTTTGATTGGGTCGCCGTCCGGCGGCCTTTTTTATTGTCAACATAGGAGATGACGATGTCACTTAACCGTGCAAAAAAGCTGCGGGAAGAACGAGCAAAACTAATCGCGGACGCTCGGGAGATCTTCGACAGCATCGACGACAAGACCGGCGAAGCGGATGCGAAGGAGAAGGAACAACGCTTCGATGATCTGATGGAGCAGGCTGACAACAAGTTGGCTGAGGCTGTCCGGCACGAAAAACTGCACGATGCGGAGAAATCGCTCGAAGAACCGGCGGATGAGCGTCAAGCCGGCCGCGAAGATGGAACGGCAACCCAAGAAGAAACCAGCGCTGACGAAACCCGCGAACAGGACTACGCCCAAGCCTTTTCCGCTTGGTGCAGAGGCGGTCACGAGGTGTTGTCGTCAGAACAGCGCGGTGTTTTGCAATCGGGTTTCCAGACAATAAACCCGGATGAGATCCGTGCCCAAGGTGTGACTACGCCTGCTGCAGGTGGTTATACCGTTCCCGAAGGCTTCCAAAACAATTTGGAACGCGCCATGCTCGCCTTTGGCGGCATGCGGGAGGCTGGAGACCCCATGCCGACCGAGACCGGCAATGACTTGCCTTGGCCTACGACCAATGACACCAATCAGAAAGGCGAGTTGATTGGTGAAAACACCGCGCACAATGAACAGGACGTCGCCTTCGGCCAGGTGATCTTCAATTCGTACACGTATTCATCGAAGATCATCCGTGTGTCTTTGCAACTGATGCAGGACGGGGCATTCAATCTCGATCAGTTGCTGCCGGACATGATGGGAGAGCGTATTGCACGCATCACCAACGAGCACTTCACAACGGGAACCGGCACCGCGCAGCCAAACGGTGTCGTAACCGCGGCGTCTGCCGGACACACAGCCGCCGCAAACAATGCTATCAGCTACGATGACCTAGTCGAACTTGAGCATAGTGTTGATCCGGCGTACCGGCGCAATCCGGGAACGCGCTTTATGTTCAATGATAGTACGTTGAAGATTCTGAAAAAGCTGAAGGATACCCAAGGGCGTCCACTCTGGTTGCCGGGGCTGGCTGTCCGCGAACCGGATACAATTCTTCAGTATCCGTACACGATCAACCAGGACGTCGCCAACGTTGGCAGCAGCGCGATCTCTGCCCTGTTCGGCGATTTGAAGAAGTACAAGATTCGGGATGTTCGCGGCGTGACCGTTTTGCGGCTTGTGGAACGATATGCAGAATTCCTGCAGATCGGCTTCCTGGCATTTTCTCGGCATGACGGTGAACTTGTCGACGCCGGGACAAATCCCGTCAAGCTTCTGACGCACCCAGTTTAATCCGCAGGCTACTTATATAGAAAAGGAGAGCAGGGGACGCTTTGCGTCCCCTCGATACGCCCATGAAAGTTAAGATGTTGACATCAATGGCCGGTTTAAACTTCAGCAGAGCTGCCGGCGAAATACACGAGATCGAAGATGAAGAGGCCGCAAAGCTTTGTGCGCGCGGTGCGGCTGAGCCGGTAGACAAAGCCGGGGAAAAACTTGCGGCCGCCGCTAGGAAGCAGATCGAAGAAGAAGACGCCGCTGCCGAGAAAGCCAAAGAGGTGGTCGCCCCAGAGGGATCAAAGACGTCAGAAAATGGTGAAGGTTCCCCCAAAGAGACGGCGGATGTAAAGACGCCGGAAACTGCCACCGACTGACATGTCAGCGTTCCTTGAGGCCACAACCGCCGCGACCGTAACCCAATTGACGACGACCGCCCGCGTCAAGGAGGAGTTGGGCCTCACGGAAAACACCTACGACGCTCGCATATCGTCCTTGATCGATGACGCGAGCGATCATGTCGTCCGCTACATTGGTGTGCGAGAGGATAGCCGCGGATCGACAACACTCGGCGTCGAGACGTTGACGGAAACCTTCCGGCTCGAGAAAGCGACCGACATTCTAAGGCTTTCCCGGTTTCCACTCAGGTCGGTCACTTCCGTATCGGTAGACGGAACATCGGTCGATGCAGCCGACTACGAGGCACAGGAAGAAACAGGGTATCTTTATCGTCTGAGCGGTGGTGAACGTGTTTCTTGGGATTGCGGAAAGACCGTGATTGTCTACGAGGCCGGGCATCGTTTGCCCTCACAAAGTGAACGCACCTTGCCGCGAGATATAGAGCGCGCCTGTATCTCTGAGGTCAGAAGCCTTTGGTTTGGGTCTCAGAGAAACCCACACCTTCGATCAGAGCAAACGGTGGGCGTGAAATCGGTTCAGTATGCGGTTTCTGCAGACGGGGATGATGGTCTTTGCGCCGATGCGCGAAGCCTTGTCGCGAAGTACATGCGGGGAATTTGCCAGTGACACTGGCGGCATCGCCCCTTGCAAGCCAAAAGCTGGCCGGCGGGCCCATACCGTCCATTGTTCTTCTGCCGACGCACAGCCTCACCGCTGTCTCGGCTGATAAGAGTGAGGGCGACACCGGCGCGATCTCGTTTACTTTTCGTGTCACTCGGACAAATGGAACGTCTAGTCCGTCTTCGGTGGATTGGGCGGTTACCGGTTCCGGCGCCAATCCCGCGAATGCGAGTGATTTTGTAGGCGGTGTTCTACCGTCTGGAACGGTTTCGTTCGCAGCCACTGAAACGACGCAAGACATCATCGTTAGTGTTCAGGGTGACACGACAATCGAGACCGCAGAGAGTTTTCAGGTCACGATCGCAAACCCGAGTGTGGGCGATATCGGCACCGCTGCAGCAACGGGCACGATCCAAAACGATGATGTTGATAGTGGCCCCTCTGGTGTAGTGGCGCCACCATGTGCGGCCGTCGCCATGTTTGCGAGGGACATTCGTGCTTGTGGCGAAAGCTGCACATTCATTCGGGAAGACACGGATGCATCCATCACGGTCTCCGCCGTCATTCGGGGCTTTCGTCCTGAAGACTGGAACGAGCATGTTCAGCAAGGCGATCGCGTTGCGAGACTGACGCCCTTGGACTTCACCGATGCGGGTTGGTTGGTCGGCCCAATCCGAGGCGACCGTCTCAAGACCGTGGATGGCCTGTTTACGCTGCAACATGTAGACATCGTCAAAGAGGGGCCTGACATCGTGGTCTTCATCGCGCAACTGCGCGGCACACACATCAGGCCAACACTGCAGTGACCGACAAGCTGGTACCGCTCGACCGCCTGAGCAAAGACATAGATTTCTTTGGCGAGTTCGTTGAAACCGAGTACGCCCACGACGCTTTTTTAGACTTCGCGCGAGATGAGATCAAAGAGGCAAACGACAGCAACGAATTGGTTTTGGGGACGCGCCCAAAGCGTGACCTGTTTGTCGATGGCCGCGAAGCAAAATCGGTGGACGGCGCACCGCCAGGAAGCACAATAACAGCCGTCTTTCGTTTGCGGCCGGCGATCAATCCGATACCGAAGATGTTGGCTGTATTGGAAAGACTTTCACCGGTTGGACGAAGCGACGACACAAGGGCCGGGCATCCTGGCTTCTACCGTCGTAACCATGAGGTTCTCGCCAACGGTTCCTTGGTGCCGAGAACATATCGGCCGAAACCTAACGATCGCCTGACCTTTATCACGCCGGTCATCTATGGCCCACAGCTAGAAGAACGCGCTGTACGGGGCATCTATCGTGCTGCCGCTCGCAGAGGCAAACGGGCATTCGGGGCTTTCTACACAGTTCGATACCGGAAGCTTTTCGTACCAGCGAGTGCGCAAAAGGGCGGTGACCGATTTTACCGGCAAGCGTTCCCAGCAGTGACGATGGTGCCCAGATGACGGATCACTCCGCGGAACTTCGCACGACTGTTCTCGCGCATCTTGATGCCAGTTTCTCGGCGATACCCCGCAGAGATGATCTGGACAATGTCGCCAATCCGGTCGCGCCTCTGGACGCAAATCGCGACGCGTTTGCTCACTACACGGTTTATTTTGGACCGACGTTAGAAGAGCAGGTCAGCATCGGCGCGCCTGGGGAAAACCGATGGCTCGAAGAGGGGGCGTTCGAAGTGACGGTATATGTACCAAGCGGGTCGGGCGGATCGGACGCGCGAACATATGCTCGCCAGATTTGGGACGCGCTGCGAGGACAGCTGCTTGATGGCGGTCGGCTGGAAATTAAGGACAAACAGGCCGGTGACGAAGGCGAACGCTACAACGGCGTCTACTGGGGGAACTCATTCGGTGTCGAGTTCGAGCGCGAGTTTACGAGCTAACAGCTTTTCATTGGGGCGGCGCTTGCCCCTTTACTGTAGGAGAAAACCATGTCGAGACCAACAAGTCTGCAGGTTGCTTATCAAATGCAATCGGCCCTTGGAGTAGCGCCGTCACCGGCAAAAATGCAGAAGGTCCGGGTAACGTCGGAAGCGATCGAGCCCAATCCTTCATTCGGTCAAAGTGACGAGCTTCGTGATGACCGTCTGCCGGCTGACTTGTTTCTTCTGGGGGAGGCGACGGGCGGTTCCATCGGAACCGAGATGACATTCGGGACTTATGATGATTGGTTCCGCAACTTGCTGCTCAACGACTGGTCGGAAACGCCGGTGCGGCAGAACGTTGTTGGGGACGACATCATCACGGATGTGGCGGCGATCTCCGATACATTCACAGTAACAACCGAGGCCGCCTTTGCTCCAGGACACCTTGTTCGAGCGACCGGGTTCGCCGAAGCAGCCAACAATGGCGTTTTCCAAGCCCAAGCAGGGTCCAATGCAACAGCATTGGTTGCGCCCGATGGCCGGGCGGACGAAGCCACGGTGCCAGCGGCCGCGCGGCTTAAGGTGGTTGGTTTTTTTGGAGAGACTGGCGACATCGTTGCAGTAGCCGATGGGCTGACGTCGACGGCGTTGGACTTTACGACGATCACGGGCCTCGCCGTGAACAAGTTCGTGAAGATTGGTGGGGCCGCCGCGGGAAACAAGTTTGACACGGCCTCTAACAACAAGTTCGGGCGTATTGTCTCGATCGAGGCGAACAAGATCACGCTGGACCATTTGCCGGTGGGCTGGTCAGCTGATGCGGGCACAGGAAAGAAGATCTATGTCTTCTTCCCGGATGTGCTGGAAATGGGGTCCACCATCAGGCCGATGTACATCGAATCTGTCCTGACGCGCCAAGCGACGCCAGCATTTATTCTGCACAAAGACGTCGTTATGGACCAATTACAATTGAACTTGCAGGCGAAGCAGAAAATCGATGCGACCTGGCAGGTGCAGGCTTTGTCAACCAACCCAGCCGCCGCCTCATCGTTCGATGCATCGCCGCTGTCCGTTAATGCCAATCCTGTCATGACCGGCGCTGCGCAGTTTGGCGCGATTTATGAGGCAGGCGGCACGATCGTTGGTCCGAACTATATTCAACGCTGCAATCTCTCTTGGAACAATCAGTTTCAGGGGATCGATGAGATGTTCTCGACCGGCTTCGCCGACATGATTGACGGTGAAGTGGTTGCCACACTCGATCTCGAAACGTTGTTCGGGACGTCAGCGCTTTGGGACAAGGCTCGGGCCGGCTCAGAGTCAAAGATCGCAATGACCTTGCCGGCACCGAACCATGGATATGTGTTGGATTTCCAACGTGTGAAGCTCGGAAGCCCATCGCGTCCGGTCCAGAACAAAACCACACCCGTTTCAGTGTCGGCTCAAGCGACTGTCTTGGCGCCGTCGTTGGCAACCGATCCGAAGCCGCGGATCAACCGTTTCGAATATTGGGAGCATGGTTGATCCGATAATTCAGACTTAGCTTTTGGGGGGCCGTCGCTGGCCCCCTGACTTTCATAAACCCCGAAGGAGTCGGAAATGAACAGATGAAACTGAGTGATTTCAAAGTCGACAGAACACAATTCGAAGAGCCGGTTTGGCTGGAAGTGCCCAAGTTGGGAGACCTAAAAGTCTGCCTGGTCCCCGCGTTGAGCCAGATCGGAACCAAAGTCCGAAACGAATTCATCGAGAAGATCGGTGAAGCCGATGATCCGGCACTAGCCGACAATATGACCGCGGACCAGCAGGAAGAGCTCGGCAAAGCCGTGCTCTGCGCTTGCTGGGTCGACTGGAAAAACATGATTGGTGACAATAACAGGCCGATCAAGTGCACACCCGAACGCGTCAAGGAAATCGTGAACAACCCGGACTATCTCCTCGTGCTTGGTGAGGTGATGCTGGCGTTTTCGGATTTGAACCAGCGCATCCTGAAATCGCACAGCAAACTTGTCGATGCATTGGGAAACTCACCAGACTCCTCCAATACGAGCACGAATGGGCGGACAAAGAGGAAGACATCCTCGCGCTCGCAGAAGAGGAGCCAGACGCGCCAATCCCGCCGGAAGTCCTAGATAAGCCTCAGCTTCACCATGATCATTGGCTGTTGTGGCGCGCATTCCTTCGCTTAAAGCAACGCCGTGGTTTCCAGGTAACGATGTCCGGACAGATCGTGCCCGAGCCGATCGCATACAGAGACATCGTTTTCTATTGTGAAACCAACGGCGTTACCGACCGCGAAGAGCTCCACTTCTTTGATCTGGTGATCGGCTTTCTGGACGATATTGACCGGTCCCACATTCTCCAATCCACAAAACCCCCTGAACGCAAGTAGACCCAACGAATGGTTGATCGCCGCCGCCTCATTGCCGAAGTCTCGATTGAAGACAATACCGGCCAAGGGGCGCAGTCCGCCCGCCGTAGCCTGGCCGCGTTGGGACAAACAGCAAATGAAAGCGCAGTTGCCGTTGAGCAGGTCAATCGTGTTCAGGCCGGCGCGCGCGAAGAGTACGAGCGACTTGCGCGTTCCCTTGATCCAGTCGCACAGGCGAATACTAGGTATGCGGAGGGCCTGCGTACGATAGAGCGTGCGCAACGCCAGGGCGTTGTAAGTGCGACGGAAGCGTCTCGCGTACGTGACCTTTTGCAAGAGAAAACTCAGGAGGCAGCCGGGTCCTCCGAAAAGCTTGCGAAGTCCACAGGCAAAGTTGCCGACGCATCTCGAAAGGCCGCGAGTGCAACCGCCGAACTGGCTATAGAAAACACAGAGATCAAGCAACAGTTTGATGAGTTGAACTTTGCGGCACGCTCTTTGGCGAAAACGGTAGGTCTGTTAGCCGCGGGATATGCATCGTTTCAGTTGGCCGTGGCCGGTGGCAGGGACAAGGCGAAGCAGTTTGAAACTGCCCTTGCCGAAGTGAAGACGGTCTTGGCCGACAAGTCCGAAATCGATGCGTTAGGCGAAAGCCTGAAGGGGATCAGCACTGATTTCGGATCCTTACCTGCCGAGCAGGCTCGGGCGGCGTACGAGATAATCTCAGCTGGCGCTGAGAATGCGGCGCAAGCAACAACTACTCTTACGGCCTCCAATGTTCTGGCGACGGCTGGCCTAGCCGATCTTACGCAGTCCTCCAAGACGGTCTCGGGCGTGCTGAACGCATATTCGAGATCTGCGCAAGACGCTACGGATGTGACGGACACTCTGTTTGTTGGGGTGCGGCAAGGCCAAACGACGATCCGTGATCTGGGCCAAGAAATTGGCAGAGTGACGACTCTTGCGGCAACGTTGGGTGTACCATTTCAGGAGGTTGTCGCGGCGATTGCGGCGATCACGAAAGGTGGTGTCGCAACCAATGAGGCCGTGACCGGCTTGGTCCAAGTCTTCTCCAACGTTTTGAAGCCCTCGGAACAGGCGAAGGAAGCGGCGACAGCGTTGGGATTGGAATTCGACAGCTTGGCCCTTAGAAGCCAGGGCCTCAGTGGATTTCTTCAGAATGTCTCGGACAAAGCTGGCGGGAGTGACGCTGTTATGGCATCACTTTTCGGCAGTGTTCAGGGATTGACACAAGTCTTTACACTGACCGGTTCCCAGGCAGACGCGTTTGCTCTGGCTTTGGATGCGATGGAAGACCGCGCTGGCGCAGCAAATGAGGCGTTCAGAGACATAGCCGACACGACGGAGTTTGTAGAGCGGCGGTTGCAAGCGACCAGAACCGTCTTGTCGATTACTCTTGGTGAGGGATCATTGCCTGCACTAAGAGAATTGAAGCTGCAGCTGGCAAATCTCTTCGATCAAAGAGATGTCCGAGATTTCGCGCGTCAGTTGGGTCGGTTGGTTGGCACAGGCTTCCGCGTGCTAGCGAACATACTTGATGTCGTTAATGACAATTTCAGATTGTTCCTGACCTTAGTGGAATTGTTGGCCATATCTCGATTGACCCGAGTGTTTTCGAGACTTGCCGCCGCTATTGGTGCTGTGGGCGGAACCTTGGCGGGCGTAGGCGGCCTAGTCACGCGTTTTGTTCCCATACTTCGAAATCTGTCATTCGGGGCCATCGCGTCTCGGGCCGCACTGGTAAGTTTGGGCGCTGCGGTTTCTGGTGTCGGACTGGCGCTCGGTCTCTTGCTTGCACCGATCAACACCGCAGTCGCGGGTTTGGTCGTTCTGTTCAATTTTCGCGATGATATTGCTGAGTGGATAGCCGCGATCGAAGATGCTGAAATCGCGTGGCGTGCAATAGGCGACGTACTAGAAAGGAACATTCTCGATCAGCTGATCAACATTGTCCTAGTAACGCAACAGATTGCAAAAAGTCTGGCTCCAGAAGGTGGGACGTTGGATAGTATCAGCAAGACCATAAACAATGCTGTTGCGGCCTTTGAAGTTACTCAGGGCGTCAATATCCCGTTCCTTGGTTTAAATCAGGGAAAGCCGTTCGAGGAGGCGATTGACCCGCTTGGATTTTTCGAAGCGGTAAGAAAAAGGGCGCAGGAACTTAAGGCCGAATTGGACGGCATTGAAAACTCTCTGGACGGAGTTATCGGTTCACTGTCACGGAATCGCGAAGGTTCACTTTCTGTCGGCAAGTTTGCCGATGAGATTGCTAAGCTCCGTGTCGACACCGCAAACATCGAGTTTTTGACGACCAAGGTGGCCGAGGGCGAACGCGTCTTCGAAACCTATGCACTAGCGATCGATGTTGTCGACGGGAACTTTAAAAACCTGACGCGATCGGTCGTCGATGCCGCATCAGCGAATGTGGACGCGCAGCGCGCTTTGCAAAGAGCACAAGCCCAGTTCCAATTGGATCGCGACGCAGAGTTTGCGCTGGAGCTCAGTGCCGCGCTCTCCCAGAGTTTCGAGCAGTACGAGCTGATTATTGAGGCGCAGGATGCGGTTCGCAGCGGTCTGTTCGAAACAACCGAGGAGGCGCTGGAATTTGCTCGGGCTTCCCAGCTCGCGCGTGAGGAATTCCAACGGATCGACGAGACGGCCGCGGCATTGGAACAACTCGCCATTGATCCCTTGGAGGAATTTGGCCGTAATGGCCAGCAGTTCATTGTCGACTTCTGGAACGATTTTCGTGATCGCGGTTTTGATGTGTTCGGCGATCTTGGTGATCAGCTGGAGAATTTCGGCAAGCGCCTGGTCAATGACATCTTCGCCACGAATGTCCTGAGGCCTATCCTGCAGCCGCTCATAGGTGCGTTCGGTAACGTTGCGGCGGGTGGCGGTCTCGGTTCCCTCTTCGGGGGTGGGGGCGGCGTCATCAGTGCGGGAACAAACGTTGCTGCGATCGGGACAGCCGGAACGGCGGCGCTGGGTGCCGGGAGCTTCACGGGCGGCGGCCTTACGGGCTTCCTCGACATTTTCAACACAGGCGGTGTTGCCGGAAGGGGAGGGCTTTTTGGCCGTGCGCCGCAAGGCCCGACCATCAACGGAGATCCGTTAGCACCTGGTTTCTTTGATGCTGGCGGGACGCTTTCAGGTCTAATATCGGGCGCTGGGCAGGGATTTCTTGGCGGGTCTCTTTTGGACGCCTTCGGTGTCGGCCGGAGTAACACCGGCTCACAGATTGGGTCGGCGATCGGCGGGATCGCGGGCTCAGCCTTCGGGCCGATCGGGTCCATCATCGGCGGGGGACTGGGTAAATTGGTAGGTGGTTTGTTCGGTGGGAAGCCGTCAAACAATTCCGCTGGTGGTTTCATTTTCAGTGATGATCTCTCGCGGCCGCAACTGCTCGCCCAAAAGAACAATGTCAATGTGGCCGCGCGCGACGCCATCTTGGCGGAGGCCTTGCGGCAACTGCGTGAGTTCGAACGCGTCACCGGCGGCGATTTCCTCCGCACGTCGGTGAATGTGGATGTGGGCAGCCGCGACGGGATCCGGATCAATCAGGGCGGCCGGAACCTTACCACCGTCAACACATCAGAGCAGGCGGTTGAAGAACTTACGAGCACCATCCTGAAAGCGTTCGTTTCCGACAATAGCGAGGTGCAAACGTTGGTCCGGGACATGAACGCCGCCGGCCGGTCGCTGGACGAAATCGCATCGGCTGCGGTGTTCGCGCAGGAAGCGCTTAATCAGACAACTGACGCTGTGACCGAAACCGGGTCTAAGCTGCGGCGCTTCAAAGAGGAGCTGAAATCGCTCGGTGTTGAAGGGTTGGATACCAAGGTGTTCAATCAGCTCCGTGTCGAATTTGATGACGAAATCCGCCGGGCCATTCTGAATATTCAGGATCCGTTTGCGCTGGCCCTGGAAGACTTCGACCAAGTGGCGGCACAACGTCTCGCGACAGCTGAGGAGCTGGCCGCCAACATCGCCCAGGTTGAGATGCTGAACGCGCTAGAGCGGCAAGCGATCATCGAACGGTTTGCGGATCAAGCCAACGATGCATTGGCCGGAACGTTGGATGATGCGGTTTCGGCCTTCCGGGATGCCCAGCTGAATGCACGGTCGTTCTACGAGAATTTGATCGACCCGCTGCAGTCGCTGCAAAACCAGATCGTCTTTGGTAATGCCGGCGTCGCGGGCCCGGCTGCACAATTGTCGTTTGCAGAAGGGCAGTTTCAAGAAGTAGCGGCGGCCGCGCTCCGGGGCGAGCTGAACGCGATCGAGGACCTGCCGTCGATCGGGCAGCAGTTTCTGGATGTGGCGCGGCAGAATTTTAACTCGGGGCCACAATTCTTCGAAATCGCCAATCGGATCAACGAAACGCTGTCGACGGTCCTGTCAGACGTGGAGGTCCAACGCAATACAGTCTTTGAGAACTTCGGCATTGAGCTAAGCGATACGATCAACGATCAGACCACCGATCTGTTGGCCGAGCTCCGAAACCTCCGCCAGGCCGTCGATCGGCAAACCGCTGTCCTAGAAACCGCTCAGGGGACGAACTAGACATGGCAACACAGCTCCTGTTCTCCGATTTCGTCGTGGACAAGCTCGGCAACGGCAACATTGATTTCGCGACGGCCGCCTTCAAGTCGGCGCTGTACACCAATGCCTCAAACATCAGCACATCGGTCGAGCTGCAATCCTCGCTGACCGGCGAGGTGGCGGCCGGAAATGGATACGTGGCCGGCGGCGTCGCGTTGGCGAATGTGCAATGGGTGCCGGATGGCGGGCCCAACGGGCAACGGAAATGGACACATGACCCGGCCGTCTTTGCTGCGACGACGGGTTCGATCGATGACATCCGGTATGCGGCGGTCTATCTCGTCGCGAGTTCGATAATCATCGGTTATGCCGATTTAAAACCGGATTTCGCGACCGAAGGGCCAATCAGCATTCCGGCCGGCAAAGACCTTCAATTGACCGCGCCGGTGACCGGTGTCCTCCGTGGCAAGACGAATAATCCGTAGATGGCTCTCGCAAAGTACACGTTGGCGAGGCGTCCTCTTGCGGCGCTGGATCCGGCAGACAGCCAGGCGGTCTTCACGCCGCTGGCCGATCTGCTCGATCGTTTCGAGAGTGATTACACGGTTCTGGTCACGGTCAAGGTCTATGACAAGGTCAGCAAGGTTGAGACCACGCTTTATCTGGGGTCCGAGGACTTCGTGAATCTGCCGACCGATCCCGATCCCAATCGGTTTTGGGCGGGCGACCTGTCACAGCCATTATTCTACCGGGCCAGTCTCTTGAGCTCCGAACGGCTGGCCGGCCGATTGGAGGCCACATCCGGCTTCGTAGACGTGGTCAATATCCATGGGGCCTATGACGACACGTTGCGCGTCCAGGCGCTGAATGGCCGCGAGGTGGTGGTTTGGGTGGTGAAACGCGGTGCGTCGTTTGCTGGGGCTGTGAAGGTGTTTCAGGGCGTTGTGGAAACCCGCAATGTCTCGCCGGAAAGCATTCGATTGAACGTGCGGTCGCGCACGCGCCTGGCCGAACAGCCTGTCCAGCCAAATGTGTTCGCCGGGACGGGTGGTGTGGAAGGGGGCGCGGATCTCAAAGACAAGCCGTTGCCGATCTGCATCGGGAAGCCCAGGGGTGTGACACCTGTACGGACCGAGAACGTGAGTGGCCGGCCGACGTACAAGATTTCGGGGACGCCGTTTCTGCCCATTCAGGGCGATGCCGGGTGCTGGGACAATGGCGTCGCGCTGTTGCGGGCCGCGTCGTTCCCGCCCAGCGCGGGGGAGTATCATGTGGACACGGCCACGGGCGTGCTGACCCTGTTCCAGGAACCGAATGGGCAGATCACCATCGATCCGATCGGGTGGGTGCGGAACGGCCAACTGGTTAGCCGCGTCGCGGATATCATCTGTGCGCTCTATGAAGACGTGCTGGGTGTGCCGGCGACGGATATTTCGTCCGAGGACGTTGCGGCGATGAACGCGATCGTTCCCTGGGAAGCGCAGGCGTGGATCGGGTCGGTGGAGAAAACACTGGCCAGTGTGATCGATGAGCTCCACAGGGGATCCGCGAGCTGGGGCTTTTGGGACAATGATTCCGTTTTGCGGCTGGGCGTGCTGCAGCGGCCGGGTGGGGCGGCGGTCATTCAGATCAGCGATCAGGATGTGCTGGCATCCGATCCCAGCCGGAACCCGCCATCGCTCAATCCGCCCGCATGGCAGCACCGGATCAAGTATGCGCGGAACTATACCGTGATGACGGATTTGGAAGGGGCCGGGGTCGACGAGGCGCAACGGTCGTTTATGCAAGAGGAGTATCGGACGGTCTTGGTGGACGGGGACGCCGGCGATGCCATCAAGGAGGCGTTTCCGGATTCGAAACCGCTGGAGACCATCACTCCATTTGTAAACCAAACCGATGCCCAGGCGTTCGGCACGCTGTTGCAGGCCGCCATGTCGATCGATGCGTTTCCGGTGGAGCAGCGGGTGAATGCCATCGTGCCCGAGCTGACGTTCGGATCGCAGATGATCATTGACGATGACAATCTGGGCTTTGTCCAAAAGCGTGCCGGTATCTATGGGATCGAGGTTGACTATGCCCAGGCCGAAAGCAGGTTTACGGCGCTGGCATGATCATTGGTGTTGAGAACCAGATCCCGAGCTGTGTGCTGACCCTCGCGGGCTCTGTGCTGAGGCCTGTCAGCCATGCAGTGGCGGGCGTGGGTAATCCGTCGCGCGTGAACGGGACGGCTTGGGAGTGCGCGTTCGACCGCCAGCTGGCCGTCACCTGGGGATATGTGGTTCTCATCGGGACCAACTTGACGCCGGCGGCGACCTTCCAGCTGACCCTGTCCAACGTCAGCGTTGACGGAACCGACGTCTATGACAGCGGGGCCATCACGGCGGGCGTGTTGCCAGGCCTGCGCGACGTCTATCACTTCCTGCCGGCGGATGTGCTGGCGCGGTACGGCAAGGTTCGGGTGGCCGATGCGAGCCGGTCCTTTATCGATGTGGGCGTCCTGGACGGTGGGCGGCCCTGGCGGCCGACACAGGGCGATTCGTCGAGAGACTTTGGCTTCTATGACCGGTCGCTGGTGAAGCGGGCACAGTCCGGCCATCAGATCCGGATCAAGCGCGGCCGCGGCCGCCGCGCCCGGGCGGAGCTCGTCTGGAACACCGACGAAGAAATGATGACGAATGCGTTCGAGCTTGACCGGAAAAAAGGCGCGTCCGGTGGTTTCGTCATGTCGTTTGATCAGGGAACGAACAAACAGAAACTAAGCGCCTATGTGCGGATCGTGAAGTCGCGTCAGCTTGTACACCATCGCGTGGACCGTGTGCGGAAGGTTTATGAAGTCGAAGAGTTCCTGCAGCGGATCCCGATCGGGGAGAAGATTTGAATGGCAACGTTGGTAAGTGAAGGAACGGTGGCCGCCATTGTCGGCAGTGATGTGGACGTGGCCGCGTCGGTTTCCGGTAATGTGGAACTCCACCTGGACGTTTCGCCCTTGCAGTCGGGTGATGTGCTCGTGGTTAAGGTGTTCGACAAGGTGCGGTCCGCGGATGCGGAACAATTGAAGGACAGCCTGACCGTCAACGGTGACATGTCGCGGCAGATCGTGGAGACCCTCAACTATCGCTCTCTGGGCAATTTGCGCTTTGCCATTCGGCAGACGGCCGGGACCGCGCGGACGCTCAGCTATTCGGTGCGCCAGCCATGACGAATGCCGCGCTGTGGGGTGGTGTGATGTACGCCCAGGACAAGACGCTATGGACGGATTCGTCCGTGCCTGGCGTGCTTCTGGGGGCCACGAACAGCAATACGAAGACGCCTTGGGTGGAGGTGTTCGGATCCACGCCCTTTGATGCGCGCGCTATCGTGATGGGGCTTCGGAACCTCAGTTTCGGCGGTGCGAAGCTCATCGACATTGGGGTGGGTCCTAACAGCGGCAGCGTTGCGACCCTTATCGGCAACATGCTGTTTTCCGTTTGGGTTCAAGGGGATAACAGTTTCGAGATCATCATCCCGGTCTTTGTGCCGGCGGGGTCCAAGATCTGGATGCGCCAGCAGGCGGAGATTGCGAATCGCGACATGCGGGCTCGGTTGCAAGTGATGGGCGGGAACACCCGTTTCGCGTCGCCGTTCCAGCACACCGAAACGCTGGGCTCGAACGTGGGCAACTCCCGGGGTGTGGAGATTGACCCGGGCGGGTCCGCAAACACCAAGAGCGCATGGGTGGAGCTCGGAACCGCCAGCTATGATTTCGGCGGCCTGATCTACAGTTCGGGCTGCAAGAACGATCCGCCGAACGCCGCCGGCTTTTCTGCGGACACGTATCACGATATCGGCGCCGGTCCTGACAGTGGCAATGTCCGCCTGTTGGTGCCGGATATCCACATCTACTATTCGCAGTATTCGGGGGGCATGCGGCCGCCGGTCTATTGGCCGTGCCATGTGGACGCCGGCGAAAAGGTGTTCGCCCGGATGCAGAATGGTAACACGAATATCAGCGAACGGATCTTCACCTCTTCGGTGGTCGGCCTCGCCTGATGTTCTCCGCACCTCCGGCCGTTTTTGGCGCCGTCTTTGTCGGCGAGCCGCTGATCATTACCTACTCCACGTCGGAGATCGAGCTGGAGGGTTTCGCCTACACGGTGACGATCGCGGGGTCGATCGAAATCGAGATCCCGCCGTCGGACATCACACTGGAAGCGTTTCCGTACATCGTCGGCGGGTCCGCGCTCCAGGGTCAGATCGCCCAGGGCATCGGATGGGAGAGCCATTGGGATGAGGCCGTGCTTACGGCCGACAACGAGGCCGGGTTCGGGCCGATCGGGAAGACGCAGTCGGATCCGGTTGGGGATCCATTCCAGGCCCTGTCCACATCGGTCACGATCACGGCCGACCTTGGCGAAGCGAAGCCGTTCCGCTGTTTGACCTTGCAGGAAACCAACCTGCTCGCCACGGGCACCGCCCGGGTGCAGCTGTCGAACGTGGCGCCGCTTGGATCGGACGTGTGGGACTCAGGTCCGCAGCAATCGGGTGTGGAAGACGGCTATCCGCATGTGTGGATCGTTTCGCCTGATCAGGAGACCGCCCGTTACATCACGTTGACGGTGGAGAACTTGTTCGGTGATCCGCCTTTGATTGGCCGCATCTGGTCCGGTGATCTTTGGGTGCCGCCACGCCGCGAACGGTATGGCCGGGGGATCGTCTGGGAAGACCTGTCCCGGAAGGTGCGGACGATGGCCGGACAGGATCGTCTGGAGGCAGACAATCTGGTCCGCGCGTTTTCCTTCGGCTGGGATTTTCTGCCGGAAGAAACCGGCATGGACACTGCGTTCGAGATCGCGCGTGTCGCCGGCATGACCGAAAACATGGTGGTGCTCCTCGATCGGGAAAACCATCCCCAAGAACTCAGCCTGATGGGCATCTTGCGAAAGATGCCGTCTCAGCGTTGGGCGCCCCGCCGCCGGCGGCGCGTGAGTGTCAACTATGAAATCGAACAGAGGAAGAAATAGGCCATGGCTTTGAAAACGCGCGGGAGCGTTGCCGAAACCACAGAATCGTCCGGTGCCGGACCATTCACCCTTAGCGGCACGCGGCTCGACAAGTACAGCCTCTTGTTTTCCGAGGTGTTCGCCAACAACGATTTCATGGTGGTGCGGATCCAAGAGGGCGACCAAGTCACGACGCCCAAATGGGTGATCGCGAAGGTTCAATGGACATCCGCGTCCAACCAGCTGGCCGTGATCGAGGTCCTCCGGAACAATACGGGCGGGACCAGCATGCCGACGTTCGACACGGGTACGAAGGATGTGTTCGTGGTGGAACCGCTGGAATTCTTCCCGGACCTGGCCGCTGGTGACAAGCACAAGAAAATGCGGGTCAACGCCGGCGAAGACGGTATGGAGATCGTCGCCGATCCGGATCTTGGGGTGAACGCGGCCGATCCGGCAACCAAGCTGGACGGCACCACGGCAGTCAGTCAAGGCGACCAGCATTTCAACACCACGGTCGATCGGCCGAAGACGCGCACGTCACGCGGCTGGCGGATCGGTGGCATTTTCCAAGAGATCGCCTTGGCGGGCCAGTACCAGACGATTACGGCCCTCGTCGCCCTGGACGCGGCGGCGTTGTTCAAGACGGGTGATCAGGCCGAGGTGATGGGGAACGCGGTCAAGGGCGATGCAGGCCTGACACGCGTTTACGAATGGTCCGCCACGGATGCAAGTGCCGACAACGGCGTGACGGTCTTGCGGCCCACAAGTGGCGACGCATCCACAGGCAATGGCCGCTGGCTGCTGTTGAGCGCATCGATCGACTACACGATGACGGCTGGCGATGCCACACCATCCGTCGCGCATAAGCGCATCCTGCGCACGGCCGGCGGCACCAACATCACGGACTTTGACGATGGCTATGAAGGGCAGGAGCTCACGGTCATCTGGGGCGGCGTCAGCACGATCACCATCGAGCACGGCGCAAACATCGCCCTTGCCAACGGCGCCAATGCCACGCTGACGGCGGCGCTGGCGTCCTTGTCGTTCATCCGGGTGGGAACCACGTGGCACGAAGTGTCGCGGCGTGTGACGGGGACCGATGGCGGCGGTGGAGGTGGAGGCGGCACGCATGCGGTCTGCGAAGGCCGGCTGACGCTGACGTCGGGCCAGTCCGTTATGACCTCGAATGTGCTGGCGGCAACGACGGTCTATTTCGCCAACCACAATGGCAACAACATTGGCCTGTATGACGGAAGCGCCTGGCATGTGGTCCCCTTCTCGGAATTGCCGCTCAACATCAGCGCGCTCGCGGCAAACACCAATTTCGACATGTTCGTCGATTACAATGGGGGCACGCCGCAGCTGCAGTCGACGGCTTGGACCACAGGGACCGGCCGCGCGACGGCGTTGGTGCTCCAAGATGGCGTTTATGTGAAATCGGGCGCTACTGATCAGCGGTATGTGGGGACCATCCGGACCACCGGAACCATCGGCCAATGCGAATGGTCGCCGCTCCCTGCACCGGCCCTTGGCGGCTCACATCCGAAACTGTTCGTCTGGAACATGTACAATCGGGTGATGTCTGGCGCGCTGTGCGCAGATTCCACCGACACCTACAGCTATAATTCGGCGGCGCCGCAACCCAAAAACGACTCTACCAACAACCGGATCAGCTTTGTGGTTGGCCTCGATGGCGGCTTGTTCGAAGCGGTTGATAACTCGAAGTCGAAAACCAATGGGGTGCTCGACAACACGCGCGCCAATTCCATCGGCTACGACAGCACCACCGCCGCCACACAGCCGCAATTCGCCGGCGCGGTACAGCCGGCTCAAAACGACGGCGCCAACGCCACATTGTTGGCCCTGGCCGAACAAGGGTTTCACTACGTTCAATCCCTGGAAGCAGCCGGTGGAACGGGCATTGTCACGTTCTATGGCGATGCAAATGATCCGAACCGTTTCCAAACCGGCATGACCTTTAAGATGGAGATGTAACATCATGGTCAACATCATCGAACTGCACGAAGCCCTTGAAGCCGTGTGCCCTATTAAGGGGGTGTCTGTCGGGCGCGTGGACGACAAAAGCACCTGGCGCATCAATTTTAGCGATGAGGCCACGGAGGCCCAGCAGGCGGCGGCCATGGCTGTCTGTGATGGCTTCACCTTCAGCGGAGCTGCACCGCCACAACAACGAAACGTGGAACAGGAACTGGACGCCTTGAAAGCCCAGTTCGACGCACTCTCCAAGAGGGTGCCGGCATGAGCGTTCAGTTTTCCCAGACCGTCATTGATCTGATCAAGGATTGCGAAGAGTGGCGCGAGGAAGCCTACCAGTGTCCCAGCGGTGTCTGGACGATCGGTTGGGGGCACACGCGTAAAGCCCGGCCCGGCATGGTGATCACCGAGGCCGAAGGCGAGGCGCTCCTTCAAGATGATATGGAGGAGGCCCTGAGTGGGGTGCTCCGGTATCTGGAGCGTGAAGATCTCAACCAAAACCAATTGGATGCGCTCACGTCGTTCGTGTTCAACATCGGTGCTGGTAATTTCCGAACGTCAACAGTGCTGAAGCAGATCAACGCCGACGCCGCCGCAGATCAGATCGAGTTCTGGTTCAAGGAGTGGAAAAAGGGACGGGATCGGAACAACAAGAAAGTGACAATGGCGGGGCTGGTCAAACGCCGCGCCCGCGAGGTGGCACTCTACTTCACGCCGATGCCGGGAGAGACCACTGACACTGAACCGGAAATCATTGAAATCGTGAACCCCGAGGAAGAAGGCGAGGAGGCCGAGATGCCATCAGGGAAGCCGCCGTTTGAAGCATCCGAACGTCCGATCCCGGAGTTTTTAAGCGAGGAAAAATCCCAGTCCGATCTCTTGAACGAGTCGATGGAAAAAGTAACCGGCGTGGTCAGTGCCGCACCACCGCCGCGCCCTGCTCGGAAACCGAGATCCCCTTGGGTTCATACTGATGGGCAAAGCCTTGGCATTACGTCCACGGAATTCTGGATGAATGTCATGATGGTCTTTGTGATCGTCGCTGACCATGCGGGACTGTTCGTTCGTGAGCTGACCTTAGAAGACTATGGCGTTTTAGCGACACTCACCGGTGTCTACACCTACGGCAGGAGCCAAGCGAAGAAAGGAAGATAGCCATGCCAAAAATGACAATGACGGCCGCCGTTCTGGCGGCTTTTTTATTGGCCGGATGTACCGGTTTCAATGAACGGATTCAGACCTTCACGGTGAAACTGAATCCCTTCCAGCAGGTCGACAGTGTGGTGTTCCTTTGCCGCGCCTATGAGACCAATCTCGTGTTGTTCCGGATTGCGATCGAACAGCGAAAGCTCACCCGGGCACAGGTGATCGCGGGCGACGCGGCGGTCCAGGCGATCAGGCCGATTTGCACGGCCGATCGACGGCCCAGCAATCAGGAGCTTGTCCATCTGGTGGCGGATGTGGACATCCTCAAGGGGATCGTTCGAGCCGTCCGGGACAGTTTCGCAGAGCGTTAGGAGGGCGATATGTGGAAGATGGTTTGCTTGATGGCCCTGAAGGGGATCATCAGCCAGCGGAAGATGTTCGAAAAGAACATGCTCGCGGCCACTCTGTATGGTGGCCTCAAATTCTATCATGACAGCATGGAAGAAATCGTCTCCGGCAAGAAAACCGAAGCCGAGATGGCCGCCTATTGGCAGAGCCTCGGGATCGATGTTCAGGCCGAATACGACCGGTACGAGGCGGCCCGTGACGAGTTCCTGGCCGAGGGCGATCCCTGATGTTCAAGTGGATCGTGAGCGTGCTTCTCTCATGGGCGTGGGAGAAACTCACCAGCGGCTGGCGCGCCCGCAAGGAAGCGGAAGAGGATTTGGAACATGAACAGCTTCAAGAAGATGTACGCCAGATCGAGGCGGCCAGGGAGATTGAAAACACTGGTGATGGCTTGTCTGATGATGAGCTTGACGAGCGGCTGCGGGCTCTTCGTGAAGAAGGAAGCAAGGCCGACGACTGACCGGGCCGTCGCCTGTTCGGCCCTGCCGGATACACCACATGAATTCAGCGGTATCCCGGCCGCATGGAAAGAATTCGATTTCAACTATCGCTGCATCAAGGCCGTGGCCTGTGAGCGTCGCATGCCCAAGGCGTGTGAGGAATAGGAGCGGGGACCATGAGCTTCGTCGACTATGTGAAAAGCCTGCCGCTGCCACAGACCGCACAGCACATCATTATGACGGCCGTCATCGTGGGCGCCACATTGTTCGCGATATGGGCGTGGGCGGATGAGCTGACTGATGATGTCAAGGAAAACAGCGACAAAATCACTGAGCTCGAAAAGGTCGGCGAGGACGTCGATCAGCTCAAAGAGGATGTGCAGGCCATCAAGGCGGAGCAACAGATTATTTCTACGAAGATAGATATGGAAGCCGAGCACAATGAAGAATTTCGGGAAGATATCAACAACAAGATCGACCTCATACTCCAGAAGATCGATTGATCGATCTTCTATCTGGCTATCTCTCGGTCAATCTGAAGGATTACCGCCTCGCAAAATTCGATCGACACTTTGATTTGTTTAACCAACAGATCAGCTTCTGCCAACGTGTGGGCGAACATATGTACCTTGGTTATTTCGTCGAGATCGAAGTCGTCCTCACTAGGGAAGTTCTCTTCGAGTTCCTTGGCGCCATCTGCCAGAAGATCTAAGTTCGAAGAATACAATACTAACGTGTCGACGGTCAGCGGCTCAGCCGACGCGCCAAGCAGTTCTAGCGTCTGTTCTGATTTCATCGATTGGCTCGGCATAATACAGCGTTGGGCAAGAAGCCGGGAAAGCGCTAAATTTTTGTCCTGCTTATCGGATTGGTTGTCGTTCCACATCTCCAAATTCACCTGCAACTTTTGAAGTCGAGAAACGACTTCATATCGCATCAGCTTCAAAACGCTCTTCAGTCTTCGTAGAGATTCGCGATCTCGCTTCTGACGTTCGTATTCAGCGTTTAGAGCCGCCGCAGCCAGTAGAGCTAGCAGTCCTATTAGGCTACCTACGACACCACCCAAATAGCCTTGCAGCTCATTCCTATTCCATTGAAAGATTGAGGGAATTGCCAAAGCAATCCACCCCACGATGATCGCGAGGATGAAAATCAGCGCGTATCGATCCTGCTTGTCCAAAGAATAGCTACTCCAGAGGCCCGCACCAATCGGCCTGCTTCCCCTCCCACTTGACGCCTAACCGTGCCGCGATCATCGCGGTCTTTACGTCCCCACCATTAATCGAAACGTCGGCCAATGTCCGGCCGTATCGATCTTTCCCATACCTCTTAGTGATTGCGATCGACGTTGCCTCGTAGACCATGTCATCCAGCATGATTTTCGCGCGCGATGCGAGCATGTCTTCCGCCAGGCATTCGGCGCCCCGTGTTTCCGGCGTATCCAGGTCCTTGATCCGGATCGTTTCGCCGTCGATCTTCAGCGTGTCCCCGTCTATGACGGTGGTTTCCGCCAATGATGTGCCGGTCCACATGACCGCCGCCAAGAGTGCTATAGTCGCTCGCATGCCTACGCTCCGCGATTTTGAAGGGTATAGAGTAAACGTCCAGTGCTTGAACCAAGCATGTGCAAAGGTGCGGGACAATGTCGACCCTCACACGTTGCCCCAGGATGAGCCGATCGGATCGATCGAACTGCGTCTATCGTGCACCGATTGCGGCCACACAGGCGCCAAGATCTTCTTCAACAATCACCCGAAAAACAAACGCTAGTCGGCATCGCATTCACAGGCGCACTCTGCCGGCCGCTGCGCATCCTGAATGCCTTCTTCGCCAAGGATCACGAGAAAGGCCATTAGGGAAAAGAGCGCCGCAGCGATTGACGTTTGGATTATCAAGCGGGACATTACTTCCCCTCCGCGGCCTTGTGTCTCTCAATCTCTGCGATCGCGACGCTGGCCATCTTTCGAAAGGTGTCGCGATTCATTTCCCAATCCATCTTCAGATCAAGGTGAAGCGTATCGCCATCTCCCAGCGGCGTGACGATTTCCCCCATCATCTCAAGTGTGGTCGCTTCCGCGATGTGGGGCGGGTGTTCTGAGTTCCAAAGGGCAAAGGCCACCTTCTCGACAATATCGCTCATGATGGGCGTCTCGCTGCTTTCCGTTGTGCGTCCTTGGCTTTGATCAGTGCGATCAGCATGGCGGTGCTTGCGTTCCGAATCTCCACTTTGACCTCAGGTGTTTCTTGACCGAGACCGTCAGCCAAAAAAGTGAGCGAGACACCATATTGGTAGCGGTGGAAGGCCCAATGGCACTTTGGGAAGATCTCGTATGCAAGCCGTTTGCACGCATCGAAATCGCGGAGTAGATCCGGTTGGGCATACCAGCGCGCGCCCGGCACCTTTTCCCGTATTCGCCACCCTCGTTTGTGTTCGGCCGCCTCATAGTTCGGCACGAGGTGCTCATAGATCCTGGCCTCTAAGCCAGCTTTCTGGCGGCCGTTGCGGAGTTCGTTCAGCAGACCCATGATCAGATTCTCCCTGAAGTGTTATCGTCAGCGATGGCTTGTTCGTATCGCCTTTGATCGGCTTTACGGCGCGAAACGGCGTCTGGGGCCGTCGGCGAAGTCCCGTTAAGTTCGTGTGCCCGGCGGGTGTTCTTGTATCCGCTGCGGCGCATCCACCAACGCTTGTGTCGCCAGATCACCCTTCCGCCGAATAGCTCCCAGAACATGCCGTCAAAGTGGAGAACTTGGTTAGACCGGAACAGTGTCTCCAACTCATCCCAAATCTCGAAGCAATTGCCGCCCTTAGACCAACCCAGCTCGTGCCGATCAGAGAGGCGCCAAGGCTTTCCGTACTGCCGAACGCGATAGGGTTTGCAGTAGAAAATGACCGTGTTGATGTAACAGCAATATGGCTGGGTCAGATTGGGGCCGGGGGACTTCGTTGGCAGCGGCTCCCAAACGTCGATCGATTGTGGATGTTCGCGACGGGCGCGACATGTCGCCAGCTGCTCGGGCGTCACGTCCATGCCATAATCGATCTGCCCATCCGGTACGCCAGCCTTCGCGAGCCAACGGCATCGCGCCTCATACTTTTCCGAACGCTCGGTTCTCATGATCGGTCCCCCACTGCTTGTTGAAGTGCGTTGCCGAGAACTTCGGAGAGTGCTTTCTCAGTCTTAGTCAAAGGCGGCGGTGGCCCGTCGAACCGCGGCTCGGTGCAAGTCTCGCCACACCAATGGCATTCCCAGAACGTGTTGCCTAAGAAATCAATGAACCGTTCGACGTCATTGCCGTCGCAATGAGGGCAGATCCGATCTGTCATCCCGCCACCCACGAATTACGTTTTGTTGGCATAAACAAATCGATTGGCGATGCCTGATGCTCCAGCATAGAAAACGAATATTTTTTGGAGTTTTTGCAAGGCGCCGTGTCTGAAGCGAGCGCGCTTCCGTTTTCCGGCCTTCGGGCAGGCGAAGAAAATGAAGTGAGCGCAGCACATTTGCGGCAGCGGGATTTCTCCGGCTGCGGAGTGTGTGTGATTTCAAGGGGATAGGGATTTAGAGCGGGCGCCTTACCAAGGGAGTGCTCTACCACTGAGCTACTGCGGCCTGATCCGCCGGGCGGCGCAAAGGAAGCGCTTGCTATACCTCAGGTGACGCGGCAGGGGAAGCCATGATCTGACGTCGATCGGCAATCCTCATATTCTATAGTGTGCGGAAGTTTGAAGCGCGTTAACATGTCGCCATGAGCAAGAACAAGAATGACGCCTCTGTGTCGGGGCCAAGCGGCGGCGTTTCGCGCGAAGATAGGCTGTCAGCCGCTTTGCGAGAGAACCTGAAGCGCCGAAAGGCGCAAACCCGGCAGCGCCAGGAAGAAGCCGGCCCAAGCCACCCGGACGGCGAAAAAAATGGCGGAACCGCCCCAGAAATGGACAAAAATTCGCACGATTGAAGCCTTTTCTTCGCCCTAATTAGATGAAAATAAAGGGCTTTCGCCGTTTTCTGGCACTTCACCCCACAGTCCCCCTTTTCCGGGCGATCACATCAGGTTAGGTAGAGTTTATGGACAGTATCTCGATACGTGGCGGCGCACGCCTCAACGGACAAATTCCCATTAGCGGCGCCAAGAATGCCGCCCTGCCTCTGATGGCATTGTCATTGCTGACGCCCAAACCGCTCTTCATCGAAAATCTGCCTTCCCTGGCAGACACCCGTTTTATGGGAGAGCTTCTGGCCACCCTTGGCGTTGAGGTGGCATATGGCGTTAACGGCGGAGGCCCGGGCTCTGTTCGCATGCAGGCCCCCGAATTGGTATCGACTTTTGCGTCTTACGACCTTGTCCGGAAAATGCGGGCGTCGTTCTATGTGCTGGGCCCGCTTTTGGCGCGGGCGGGGGAGGCGAAAGTATCGCTGCCGGGGGGCTGTGCCATCGGCACCCGGCCGGTGGATTTACATCTTATGGCTCTTGAGAAGCTCGGCGCTGCTATCGAACTGGAAGATGGGTACGTGTTGGCATCGGCTCCGTCCGGTGGCCTGAAAGGCGCTGAAATTGAGTTTCCATTTGTGACTGTGGGGGCCACGGTCACCGCGATGATGACCGCGGCGCTGGCGGACGGTCACACGGTTTTAAAGAATGCAGCCCGTGAACCGGAAGTGACCGATGTGGCCATGTGTCTTACTGCCATGGGCGCGAAGATTTCCGGCATCGGATCTGATGAGCTTGAAATCAAAGGAGTGGCCCACCTTAACGGTGCTACCCATCGTGTACTGCCTGACCGCATAGAATCCGGCACGTATGCCATGGCGGTTGCCATCGCTGGGGGCGAAGTGGATTTGGTGGGCGCCCGTGCCGACCTCATCAGTAGCGTCATCGACGTGCTTACCGAAGCCGGTGTGGAAATTGCTGAAACGAATGAAGGGCTGAAGGTTGCCCGAAACGGTCATCGGGCCAAAGCGGCCGATGTGACCACCGAGCCATTCCCCGGATTTCCCACCGATCTTCAAGCACAATTTATGGCATTTATGGCCACGGCAGAGGGTGAATCCACGATCAAAGAAACTATATTTGAAAATCGATTCATGCATGTGCCAGAACTCAGCCGTCTGGGTGCCGACATTTCCGTGGATGGCCAGTCGGCCGTTGTCAAAGGTGTGAACCAGTTGAAGGGCGCACCGGTGATGGCCACGGACCTCAGGGCATCTGTCAGCCTGGTGCTGGCAGGGCTTGCAGCGGAAGGTGAAACAGTGGTCAACCGCGTCTATCACTTGGATCGCGGGTTTGAACGAATTGAAGAAAAGCTTGGGGCATGCGGTGCCGATATCCGGCGTATCTCCAGTTGAAGACTAAAGGGCGAGAATGACGGACAAACTGAACCTCATTATTCAAGACAGCGATGATCTTCAGATTGTCTCGGCGCATCTTCAGGACGCCATCGCCCGTGTGGGAGATATCACGTACATCCCGGGAGAGCGCCGGTTTGTGGTGATGCTCAATCGCTTCCGATGGGAACTCTCGGCGGCCGGCAGCAACGGCAATCCGAAAAATGAGCGTGTACGGACAGGGTTGCATTTCGATGATGTGATAGCGGCGAAAGTGCAAGGTGTCAGCCGCGCCAATGATGAAGCCGTGCTTGAGTTGCTGGCCATGAATTTCGAAGAATCGGACGCGCCCGCCGGCAACATTACGCTGACATTTTCAGGCGGTGGCGCCATCCGGCTGGATGTTGACTGCCTGGAGGGGCAAATGCACGATGTCAGCGATCCCTGGCCTGCGCAAGGCCGCCCCGAACATGCCTTGGATGAGGCCGGAGAATAGACATGCCGGTGATCCTTGAGGCGGCGTCGAAAGAATTTTCGCGCCAGTTTACCGCCCTTTTGTCGATGAAACGGGAAACCTCAGCCGAGGTTTCCGAAGTCGTGTCCGCGATCATCGCGGATGTCGTCAGCGACGGCGACAAAGCTCTTTTTCGGTACACGGAGAAATTCGATGGGGTCGCCCTGTCGGCGGAAACCGTCCGTGTCTCTCCGGCGGAAGTCGATGAGGCGTTAAAGCAGTGCAACACGGAAACCTTGTCGGCCCTGGATGTGGCGGCCGAACGTATCAAAGCATTTCATTCCCGGCAGTTGCCAGAAGATGATCAGTTTGAAGACCATCAAGGCATCGGCCTAGGGCAGAGGTGGACGGCAATCGAGGCTGCGGGCCTTTATGTGCCGGGCGGCCAAGCGGCATATCCGAGCTCTGTTTTGATGAACGCGATCCCTGCTCGCGTGGCTGGCGTCGAGCGGGTGGTAATGGTGGTGCCGACGCCAGAGGGCGTTTTGAACCCTCTGGTCCTTGCCGCGGCCCATAAGGCGGGTGTTACCGAGATTTATAAAGTCGGCGGTGCGCAAGCGGTGGCAGCACTCGCTTACGGCACTGAAAGCATCGACCCGGTCGATAAGATTGTCGGTCCAGGTAATGCCTTTGTGGCGGCCGCTAAACGGCATGTCTTCGGCAAGGTCGGGATCGATATGATCGCCGGTCCATCGGAGATTCTGGTGATTGCTGATGGCGAGAACAATCCGGATTGGATCGCTGCGGATCTGTTGAGCCAGGCAGAACACGATGCGTCAAGTCAATCTATTCTGATTACGGATGATAAGGCGTTCAGCCAGCAAGTGCGCGATGCAATCGAACGGCAGCTTGTTTCGCTTCCAAGAGGAGAAACCGCACGGCAAAGCTGGAAGGAGTTTGGCGCGACAATTCTTGTGCCCACATTGGAGGATGCAGTGCCACTTGTGGATGCGCTGGCGCCCGAACATCTGGAGCTTGCATTGGCCGACGAAGAGGCCGAGCGGCTGTCGAAAAAAATCCGTAATGCCGGGGCTATCTTTTTGGGGCGTTACACACCCGAAGCGATCGGGGATTATGTGGCGGGCACCAATCATGTGTTGCCCACCGCCCGTAGCGCGCGGTTTTCGTCCGGTCTGTCCGTTTACGATTTCATGAAGCGCACGTCGCTGGTCCATTGCCGGCCCGACGGGCTTGCGGCGATTGGTGGCGCTGCGGTAACGTTGGCGAACGCGGAGGGGTTTGACGCGCATGCGCGGTCGGTATCCATCCGCCTAAATCGTTAATCCGCCCTGCTCATATACCGGCCGGACCTAAAGTATTAAGAGATAATGACGTAAACTTGCCCACGACAGAGGCCGTGCCGCCAATGAGCGGAAGAATTCGGCCTTGGTAGATTTTGGCCCGGTTCCGCAAACAAATGTCCGACACTTCCGACCCGCCACGACAGCAATTTAAGATCGCCGATTTGGTCTTGGACGAAAAGACTGTCGTGCGCCGTGGGCCGGATGTGGAGCATGAACGCAAAGTCGCAATTTTCGACCTTCTGGAGGAGAACTTTTTCCATCCTAACGGGTCTGAGGGCGGGCCATACCTCCTGCACCTGTCCATCGAGGAAAACCGGCTGGTATTCGATATAAGGCTGGAGGACGACGCGCCCCATGGCAAAGTTATTCTGTCGCTCACGCCATTCCGGAAAATTGTCAAAGATTATTTCCTGATCTGCGAGAGCTACTACGAGGCCATCCGCAACGCGACGCCGTCGCAGATTGAGTCCATCGATATGGGACGCCGCGGATTGCACAATGAAGGGTCGCAGCTCTTGAAGGACCGTCTTGACGGCAAGATCGACATGGACTTCGACACGGCACGGCGCTTGTTCACCTTGCTGTGCGTGCTGCACATTAAAGGCTAGATCACGATGGAAGACGCCGGCCGCCGCCCCCTTCCGGACGCGGTCCTTTTTGCCTGCAATATGAATGCAGTGCGGTCGCCCATGGCAGAGGCCATTTTACGTCATTTCTTCCCCAACAAGATCTACGTCGATTCCGTCGGTGTGCGGGCGGGAGAGTTGGACCCGTTCGTCGTGGCCGTGATGGAAGAAATGGGCATCGATCTCCAAAAACACCGGTCGAAAAATTTTGACCAATTGGAAGACACGCTTTTCGATTTGATTATCTCATTGACGCCGGAGGCCCATCATAACGCACTGGAGCTGACGCGGACGATGGCGGTTGAAACGGAATATTGGCCGACGCAGGACCCCACCATTGCGACCGGCAGCCGAGAACAGCGTTTGGACGCTTATCGGCAGGTTCGGGACGATCTGATCGCCAAAATCAAGGGCCGGTTTGCGGATCAAGACACGGCAAAACCCTAAAAACGCGCCTTTTTCCGCAATGAAGCTTGATTTTACGGCGTTTCATCTGCATGGTCCCGCACGAGTTTAACCAAGAGGAGCCAATGGCTAAGGAAGAACTACTTGAGTTTCCGGGCGTTGTGACGGAGTTACTGCCGAACGCGACGTTTCGGGTAAAGCTTGAAAAGAACGAGCACGAAATCATTGCCCACACGGCGGGTAAGATGCGGAAGAACCGCATCCGCGTTTTGGCGGGCGACAAAGTGCTGGTCGAGATGACGCCCTATGATCTGACGAAGGGGCGCATCACCTATCGTTTCAAATAGGCGATATTGACTACTGGCCGGCCGGTCTTCGTATTGGCGAGTGGCTCGCCAAGGCGGCGGGATTTGCTCGCGCAGATCGGTTTGATACCCGACATCGTTCACCCCACTGACATCGATGAGACGCCTTTGCCGCGTGAATTGCCGGCGGACTTGGCGCTGCGCCTCGCTATGGAAAAAGTGGAGGCCGCTTGTGGTGCGTTTAAAGATGAGCCCACCGTGTTAGCCGCAGACACGGTGGTCGCCTGCGGGCGCCGCATCTTGCCAAAGGCCGCATCGGAGGCCGAAGCCAGGCATTTCCTGAAATTGCTTTCCGGGCGCAGCCATCGTGTGTGGACCGGGGTGGCCGTTGCCAAGGGTGCTCATCGTTGGTCCAGGCGCATTGAAACGCGCGTGAAATTTGCCCGCCTGTCGGACCAGGACATAGCGGCCTATCTGAAAACCGGCGAATGGGAAGGCAAGGCGGGTGCTTATGCCATCCAAGGACGGGCCGCCTTGTTTGTCGAGGCCATCCAGGGGTCGTATTCCAACGTTGTAGGGTTACCTTTGCGGGAAACAGCGAACCTTCTTGCCGCCGCCGGAATAGCCGTCGGGCCCCCCGTAAAGGACAGCTAAGTTAGTTGATTCTCGCCAAATGCTTGGATTTGGCGGAACGGCTTCAATATCACTCGGAAAAGCTCTAAGGTTTGCGATTGGCGCTCATCTTAAGCCGGCATGGTTTGTTGAAAAATCTTGGCGGTTTCGGATTGTTGGTACTTGGCGTTCCCGGACGGTGAGCCGCCAATATCGGATTTTGGCACTTCACCCGGAAACGCTTGAGGATGCACTTTTGAAGAATGAAATTCTAATCAATGTTGGACCGGGCGAAATACGCGTGGCCTCTGTGGAAGAGGAGCGCCTATGCGAAGTGCATATTGAGCGGCGTTCGGTTGACCGGGATCAAAATGAGAGTGATCCGCGAAGCGCAAGTGTTCTCAACAATATCTTCTTGGGCCGCGTGCAGCGGGTGCTGCCGGGTATGCAGGCTGCTTTCGTAGATGTGGGTCTTGCACGCGCCGGATTCTTGGGGGCCCGCGAAGCGCAGTGTCTTGCCGAAATGTCCGCCATGAATGATGGGCAATTGCCGCCCATTAGTGCCTGCGTTCGCGAGGGCGAGACCATTTTGGTGCAGGTGGTCAAAGATCCGATGTCGGACAAAGGCGCCCGGCTGTCGGCCAATGTCACGTTGCCCGGCCGGTTGCTGGTGTATGTGCCGAACCAAGCAGGTGTTGGCATGTCTCGCCGCATAGAGGACGAGGCGGAACGGGCACGTTTGACATCTATCATCGAAAAAATCTTATCGGATACGTCAATAGACGGAGGATTTATCGTCCGCACCGCCGCCATGGGGCTGGAGGAAGATGTGCTGCGGGAAGACGCGGAACAGTTGGCTGCACGCTGGAAAGAGATCGAGCAGACGAAAGCGTCATTGTCGCCACCGTCGCTTGTGCACGAAGATGTGGATCCGATTTCGCGCGTTTTACGGGACGCGGTGAACCGCGACACTCATCGTGTACAGATCGATAACCTCCTTGCCTTCAAACAGGCCCAGTCGTTTCGCGATGAACATTTGTCCGATCAAGGCGTGGATATTGTTTTTTACCAGGGACCCGGCAGTCTTTTTGATCAATACGAAATCGAAAGTCAGCTTGAGGCATGTTTCGATCCACAAGTATCTTTGCCGTCCGGCGGTTGGATCACCATCGAAACCACCGAAGCGCTAACGGCCATTGATGTAAATTCCGGCAGCCTGACCGAAGAAACCGGCTTAGAGGCAACCAGTGTACGGACGAATATCGAAGCGGCCGACGAGATTGGCCGGCAATTGCGCTTGCGCGGCATTGGCGGACTGATTGTGGTGGACTTCATTCACATGGATCTGCCGGAAAACAATGAACGGGTCGTCGAACATTTGGAACGCGGCTTGGTTGGAGACCGCGTGCCTTTCCAAGTATCCGCCATGTCGGAATTCGGCTTGGTGGAGATGACGCGAAAGCGAGTGCGTGAACCACTGTCCAAGATGATGACGGAAGGTTGCCGTACTTGCGAGGGAAGCGGGCGATTGCACACCGCGGCCACTGTTGCCAACAGTCTCCTGCGATCCGTTGAACGGGCCGCGCGCGAGTTTCCAGGCAAGCCGCTGAAAGCTGTCGCGTCTTCCGATGTAATTAAATGGATTGAAGCGCGGGAAGAGGGGGTGCGCGCGGCACTGGCTGAAAAGGGGATCAGCCAAGTCGTCTTCGAAAGGCAAGTGCCCTCGCCGCGCGACAGGTTCCACGTGCACGCCATGGATGAGGTGGTGTCATGAGCACGCGGGGAAAATGTCCGATCTGCGGTAAGGAACGTTCGGAGAAGTTTCGTCCTTTCTGCTCAAAGCGCTGCGCTGATGTGGATTTGGCGCGTTGGCTCGGCGGGAATTACAGCGTACCGGCCGTAGAGCCTCCGGATGATTTCGGCGCGGAAGCAGAATTCTACGTGCCGGAACCCGATAATGATCGTTAACCTTTTGTAATCGGGCCTTATTGGCGCGGGGATCTTCATTTTTGGCGGAAATCCAGGCGATGAGACGCTGGACAGGGGGTGAAATATCGCCTATACCCGGCGGCTCCGGCTGACCCTTGCGGGCTTGGCCATCCTTCCTTTTCGTGGGCCCAGGTAGCTCAGTTGGTAGAGCAGCGGACTGAAAATCCGCGTGTCGGTGGTTCGATCCCGCCCCTGGGCACCATTGAAATCAATGACTTAGCGGATCTCGCCTTCGAAGGTTTTCCAACCCAGTCCGCAAGATTTTCCATTTTTTGACAGTCCCCAAAAGGACAAGCGATCATGGGCTGGCTGCCGAACTCTCAATAGATCGGTCTGCCTCCTGTCAATCAACGAATGGAAACGATGTCGCCCATGATTGATCTGTACACAGCAGCAACACCGAATGGCTGGAAAGCCTCCATTTGTCTTGAGGAGTTGGGACTGCCCTACAATACGACGCATCTAGATTTCGCTCAGAACGAACAAAAACAAGATTGGTACCTCAGGATCAATCCCAACGGCCGCATCCCAGCGATCATCGATCGAGAAAACAACGATTTCGGTGTGTTTGAATCAGGCGCAATACTGATCTACCTGGCTGAGAAAGCGGGGAAGCTGTTGTCAACCAACAACGAGAAGAGGTCAACTGCCCTGCAGTGGCTCATGTTTCAAATGGGTGGAATCGGACCCATGCAAGGGCAGGCGCTCGTGTTCATAAGAAACGTGCCGGAGAAAATGCCATACGTGATTGATCGATACCTAAATGAAACCAAACGTCTGTATCGGGTTCTTGATCGCCGCCTTGCTACGGAGGAGTTTCTAGCTGGTGACTACAGCATCGCCGATATTGCAGTATGGCCTTGGATCTATTGCGCGGAATGGACAGGTATTGATCTTAAGGAGACGCCAAACCTCGCCCGATGGTTCCATATGCTGTCGTCTCGTCCCGCCGTTAAACAGGGGCTCAACGTTCCGGAGCCTTTTGACATCAACGAACTCATGAAAGATGACGACAAGGTCAAAGAAACCGAAAAGCGGTGGAGCAAGCTGCTCGGGGGCAATAACCCAGAAGACCCCTAACACTTGACGTTTGCTCATGGCCGAACGGTGTGTCACTTCTCATGTGGTCCGAGAAGATGAGCTTCCCTTTAGGGGCTATGCGATCGGGGCCGCAGACTTCATCCGTGTTCAGTGTTATTGGGAGGCAGAGCCGCATTTTGAGTCCGTATACGGCTCAAATAGGCAGAAAAGTGGAAGCACCCGCTAACAAGTTAAGTCATACAAACATATTAAATGGATTGTTTCACTATAGTTGAGTTCGTGTGTTCAACCACTCTGTCGGTGATTTTCCTGTATGACGCCGAAATGCAGCCGCAAACTTGCTGGGATTGGCGTAGCCGACGGACGCTGCTGCCTCGGTGATGGAGGTGCCATCCAAGATCATCACCTTGGCCCGTTCCATACGGCATTGCGTGACGTAAGAAAACGGCGTTTTGCCGGTGGCCTCTCTAAATGCCGCGAAGAACTGGCTTGCCTCTATGCCTGCTTCGGCTGCCATTTCGGAAACGCTGAAGGTCCGTTCCAAGTTCTCATGAACGAAGGACTTCGCTCGTTCAAGACGCGTCTTGTTTTTATTCAGCCCTCTGATGGCACCATTTCTTTTACTTGAACTGCGGATCAACTGATCGAGAATGACCTCCACTCCTTCATAAAAGAAGGGAGACGCCAAGCCACGCACTTCAGCCGTCTGCCACATGGCTTGCATGACTGAGGTGATAACCGGATCGCGCGTAATACTACTCGCGGCTATGCGAAAATCTTCAGGTGACCGGCGGCTAAAGACAGCCGAGTCGAACTGTTCCAGATCGACAAAAAGGCCCAATACTTCCATCGGCGCGCTTACCGTTTCACCGACAGTGTCGGGCAGGATCACGCTTAAATCGCCAGGTTGCAGCATTTGTTCGATGGACGTTCGGTCGGTTCGATAGATAAGCCTCGTCTCGGGCCCGATCGACACTCCGATTTGAAGGTAGCCGTTGTTGATCGACGTTCCTTCAAAACTTCCGAAACGGCCCCAACCCATGAACGAGTTCTTGTTTTCGTCGCAAATGAATTGGTCTTGCAGCGAAAGCTTGTGGGATTGCTTGATGAACCTTTGTTGCTCCTGCCGCATCAGCGACTCTGTGCTGATTTTTGTTACCATATAACATTTTTTTCTAGGAATGGAGCATCGGTCCAAGGATCAGAGTAGCACGCTGCACACAAATTTGCAACTAAGTTGCATAAACAAAGGTGAATTTAGTGGCGGGGTTCCGGGGCTTAGACCGGCAGTAAACCGGTAGAAAGACAGTCATCGGGAGTGTGTCGGGGTAGAGTGCAATGAGTGAAACGGTCGACCATTCCGGTCTTCTTGTAGGCGGTCTCCGCAAAACATATGCGAATGGTGTGCGCGCCCTCGACGGGATACACCTCCAGGTGTCGCCGGGCATGTATGGGCTCCTTGGCCCGAACGGGGCGGGTAAAAGCACGCTGATGCGCACATTGGCGACGTTGCAGTCACCTGACAGTGGCACAATTTCTCTTGACGGTGTCGATGTGTTGGCGGACCCAGATTACCAGCGGGCCCGCTTAGGATATCTGCCGCAGCAAATTGGATCCTATCCGGGCGTTTCCGCACGCAGCTTGTTGGATCGCTTCGTTTGGTTGAAGGGGTACACGGATCGCGATTTTCGGAAACGCGAAGTCGAACAGCTATTGGCCCGTGTCAATCTCGCTGAAGCAGCCGAACAAACAGTGTCCACCTATTCCGGCGGCATGCTGCGCCGTTTCGGTATTGCGCTGGCGCTTATCGGATCGCCGCGTCTTCTCATCGTCGACGAACCCACTGCCGGATTAGATCCTGTTGAACGCAATCGCTTTCATCACGTGCTATCCGATGTTGCCGTTGACGCCATCGTTTTGTTGTCGACGCATATCGTCGAAGACATTGAGAACCTGTGCGCGCGCCTCGCCATTATTGACAAAGGCCGTATTGTCGCCGAGGGGACGACGGCGGACCTTATCGCGGCATGCCGCGGACGGCTCTGGGAAAAGGTTGTGCCTCGCGGTGAAGAACTGCCGGATGCTCTGCATATCAGTGCGCGGCCCATGGGCACGCGCGTCATCGTCGAAAGCCCGGTCCCGCCTGGTGATGGGTTTGAGCCTCACGACCCGACTCTCGAAGACGTTTATTACCTGGCGCTTGCCAATTCCGGAACGAAGGAAGCGGCATGAGGGGATCGACGTTGATGCTTCGAGAGGCCTGGCTTGAGTTTCGCGCCGGCCTGCGGAGCGGTATCGTTCTGCTGACGTTTCTGGCGCTCACGGCTTATTTGCTGATCACATTGCTCAACGCGGAATACATGCAGCGATTGGGGGCCACGGACATTCCGCGTAACGCCGCCAGCGTGATCTACCTGATGGCCACAGGTTTCATGTTTTTCCTGTTTTTTGCGTGGGCGTGGGTGTTTGCCCAACCCGTGTTGCGCGACAGAGAGGCATTGCTGCACGAGATCGTTTTGGCAACGCCGAACTCGCTACAGGCGCTGTTGTGGGGGCGGTTTATCGGTGCATCCATCGTGGGCGCACTACTGGGCAGTGCAGCTTTGTTTGGGTTTTTTGTGTCGCCGGTATGGGAATGGATGCAGCTTCTTCCCCCCGGTTCCATCTTTCCGACACCGTGGCTGCCCTTTGCCTTCGCATTCGGACTGTTGATTGCGCCCTTGGCCGTCGGTATCGGCGCGCTCTACTTCATTGCGACGCTTTATACCCGCAGCCTTGGCGGTCCGCTTGCCACCTCCGCACTTATGATCCTTCTCTGGATGTTCGCGGTCATCGTCCTCCAGGGCGGCGACATTAACCCGTCGCTTGCCACCATCATGGATCCGTCCCTCTTTAGTTTCGCCCTTGCGGAGACCGACACGTGGACACCCCAACAAAAGACATGGGGCTTTCTGCCCGTAACGCCGAGCCTTCAGATCAACCGTATTCTATGGGGTATTGTGCCTCTTCTCGTATTGGCTTGGACGCTGCATCGGCTGACAAGAGAAACGCTCGTGCTCGAAGGGGGGAGCCCATCGAGTGTCACAAAGCGCGCGCGAGCCGAAATCAAACCGTCAGCTCTCAAACCAATTGACGGTCTGACCGCTGCCATGCCGAGGCCGTCACAACAGCGCTGGAGCCAGGCTTTCGTCTTGGAAACCGGCTGGCAGCTCAATCAAATTTTTAGAAGCCGTGCCTGGTGGGCAGGGCTGGCAATTCTGTTTTCCGTCGGCTTGGGCAATACATTCGTCCACATCATCTGGCATGCGGAAGGCCCCATGGTGCCCAATCCCGGGATGTTGCTTCCGCTGCTCAACGAGTCGGTTTTCCTGGTCATTGTTTTCGTCGTTGCGGGGCTTACCGGCCTTATTTGCAGGCGCGATCATGTGCTGGGATTGGACACAATGTTTGATGTGGCAATTGCGCCTTACTGGTTGCGCCTTTTCGCGCGCGCGGTAACGGTCATTGTCGTAGCGGCAATACTCTCCTTGGTCCCCAGCCTATCCGCACTCATTGCAACGGTACTTGTCGCCCCCCAATATCTCGATATCGTCTTTTATCTGAACTTCCAATTGCTCTTGATTGCACCGTCTCAGATCGAAATGGCGCTTATTGTCTTGCTCGTCCACACATTGATCCGGCGCACCGGCCTTGCCTATGCCATGTCGATGTTTGTCATCTTTATACTGATCGTAAACCACGAACTTGAGCTGGTCACTTATCCGCCTTTGGAAGTGGGGATCCCTGGCCGCACAAATTTCTCACCGCTGACAGGCTGGGCTCCCTGGGCTGGTTACTTGCTAACGCTGGATGTGTTCAAACTCGCCCTTGGCGGCCTCGTAGTTGCCGCAGCCGGTGTCTTACTGCCGCGCGGTTTCGACAGCCGCTTGCAACATGGCTTCAGGCAAGTAAGAGCGCGGATCGCGGGGCCATCCGGCGTCTTGGCGGTACTGGCCGTGGTGGCTTTGGTCGGCACCGGCTTGCTTCTGCAAAATCAACTCATCGAGGAAGGTGGATATCAAGTCGCTCAAGCCGAACGGGCCGAAGATGCCGCTTGGGAAAAACGCTGGTTCCCGGATGAAACGAATTCCTCGTCCTTCTCGGTGGAGGGCGGTGATCTTCGGCTGACAATCGACAGGGAAACACGAGCGATAAATGGCCACTGGCGTTTGCGCCAGGTGATTGCGCGGGAGGGCTACTTGCATGCGGATCTACCGCACGGCTTGGAGGTAACGAAAGCCTCCGTGGGCGGACATGAGGCCGAAACGCAGGCGCAATACGACCACATGGCCATTCCTCTTGGCGACTGCGCAACACGCGGCTGCGACGTTACGCTCAATTGGTCGGTTCGGTGGAAGGGGTGGTCGGCTGCCGGGGATGCCTCTTGGTCGACACCGACCGGACACTGGCTTCGGGCGGAAGATGTGGCCCCGCGCCTCGGCCTGAACTCCGACCGCCTCCTTCGCGGGGCCGCGACCCGGCAGGATTTTGGTCTTGACGGTGAAATGCGTTTGCCGGAAGCCCAGGCGGCGACGGCAAGTCATGCGATCGCGCCCGCCGGCGACTGGCGGTGGCAGGTCGGCTTTCTCGAAAACAGTCAGGAAGTGGACATTTTAGGTAATCCCGCAGGCTCGACCAATGCGCCTTTGGATTTTGCCGCCCTGTGGGGCACACAGGTCAAATCGTCCAGGTCAGGCGATATTCAGATCGCTCACGCCCGACAGAACGCCGGACAGATCAATGGCGTGGCCATGGATACTTCTGACATGCAAGCGTGTGTGTCGCGGCGTCTCGGCACGCCTATCACCGTCAATCAAGTGTTGCAATGGCCGCGCGGGCTTGGTGCGACTGCCGTCAGTGGCGATACGTTACAGCTTGCCGAAGATCCCCATTGGGACATTGCCGACCGCGGCGTCGGGCGATGGTTGCGCCGGGCTGAGATTGCGAAAGCGCTGGCGCGCCGCCAGCTTGTGGACATGACTGATTTACGTAGCACGTCGGGGGCCTTATGGGTCAGCGAAGGCGTCGCGGGGGCCATCGGCGTTTTGTGCGTGGCGGATACGGACGGTCTGGATGCATTCGCAAAGATACTCACCCGCTATTCCGAGGCGGCGACGACGGCTCTGGCTTTGAGTGAAGTTCCGGTCGGCGCCCTTGCCGCCGCAGAATCCGATAGTTGGGTGACGGATTACGCCCCTCTCGCCACGCTTGATTGGGCCGCGCAGCAGACGCCGGATACACTCAAAGCGCTGCTGGCGGAAATTAAATCAAGGCAAGACATTCACAGTGTATTGGCTAGCCGGACAGGGCAGGTCACCGCGGACAACATGCTCGGCAAACCGCTGGCATCCAGTCTTAATTTGGTGACAGAGAACAATCTCATTCACGTGAACGGCACGCGCTGGGCATGGCGGGATGGCGGCTGGCACGAGCTGGAGGCAACACCGCAATATCGCATTCTTTCATCAGTCAACGGAGTGGTCCGGCCGACGGAAACCATCGCAGGGCCGATTTCCGCGGAGCGCCTTAAGGCCGCGCCGCTGCTTCTTCTCGACGAATGGCAATCCTATGAGCGTGCCCCAACGCTCATCGGCGGAGAATAACCATCGAATTTCAAATCACATTGTAGGCGTTTTAGTTTCAGGAGGGGGATATGCAACCCAATCGCACTTCGCATAGACATGCGGCAGCCGTTTCAATTTCCATATCACTATCACTCGTTTGTTCGATTGCATCGGGTCCGGCATATGCAGACGACGGACAGATCGACAATATTGTTGTGACGGCGCGTCATGGGGACGAGAACGCGCAAGACGTTCCTTTCGGCCTCAGCGTTATCGACGGCAAGAGCTTGGAAATCCGGCGGCAGTTCAATCTGGAAGATGCTTTGCGTTCCGTTCCCGGCTTGGACATTAACTCCTCCGGCGCGCCGACACTCTCCAGCATTCGCATTCGGGGTGTCGGGTCGCTTTACCTGGCGAGCCGCGATGACACATCTGTGTCGCTTTCCATCAACGGCGTCCCCACCTCCACAGAAAACATATCGCTCGCCACGCTGGACGTTGAGCGCATCGAAGTGTTGAAAGGGCCACAGAGCAGCGTTTTCGGCCGCAACAGCGAGGCGGGCGCCATCAACATCACCACACGAAGGCCCACCGGCGACTTCGAAGCCTCGGTCCGGGGCGAATACGGGCAGGAAAACCAACACTTGGTGGAAGCGGTCATCAACGGACCGCTGGCGAAAAACTTAAATGCCCGTTTTGCCATCCGATATTCCGGTTCCGATCATTGGATTGATAATGTTCAGACAGGCGATCCAATCACAACACCGACGGATCTGGCATTGCGGGGCAGTCTTTTGTGGGAGCAAGGTAGCACCTCTGTCTATCTGACGGCGGAGTATCAAGACACGGAAGACCAAGTTGCGATTCAGTTGCTGCGGCCATTTGGCGATGACCCGTTTTTCGATGTCGATCCGGGACGTTTCGAAAACAACGAAAAGACTCTGGATCGGTATACGGCCACAATAAGTCATGACTTCACCGGCAGCCGCCTTACCTCCATCACAGCGTACACCACTTACGATCTGTTCAATGAAGTAAGCTTCGATCGCAGGCTCAACCAGGCTCTGTTTTCGTTTTCGGGCGAAACCATCCAAGAACAAAGCGCTGATGAAAGGGTGATCACTCAGGATTTACGTTGGACCTCTTTGCCGGACTCTTCCATTTTTTGGGTAACGGGCTTTAGTTTCCGGGATTCCGACCGCAACAGCGACACCGTTGATATTGGCCGCCCCACCAGCGGACAGCGGGGCCTCGGCACGACGAGTTACGGGATCTACGGAGAGGTGACCTATCCCGTAACGGACAGCTTGAAACTGACCGGTGGCGTTCGTGCCTCAAGAGACAAAAAAACATATGATGCGAGATACTTCTTCGGTTCGCTCGTAACGCCCGACAGCCGCGAGCTCGAAGACACCTATGCTACGGGCCGGGCAGCCATATCCTACGCGGTTACGCCGGAAACCAACATTTATGTGCTGGGCGCCCGCGGCTACAAGACAGGCGGCTTCAACGAATTTGCCACGTCGACCACGGACAGCGAACCGTTCATAGCCGCGCGGGTTAACACGGTTGAAGCTGGTTTCAAAAGCGTCTTCTCCCAGGCCAGGCTCAATTTGAACGGAGCCGTTTTCTACAACGATGTGAAAGACGATCATTTGATCGGTTTTGATCCGATTTCCTTCGCAAGCAACATTCTTAATGCGGATACGGAAAGTTTTGGTGCGGAATTGGAAGGGAGCTGGAACCTTGGACAAGGATTAATCCTGTCGGGTGCCGCGACCTATATTGACGCGGAAATCAAAAGTGATGTGACCGGCGTATTCGGGGGAGATGTTTCAGCCGGCAATCGCGCCCCCGACGTGCCCCATTGGAGCGGCAGCGTGTCCCTCTCATGGGAGCACGATTTGCCCGGCTTTCTAAACCTGCCGTCCCCCGCAGTGAATGCCCATATCAGCTACCGGTATCAGGGCGAGCGCGCAGCGGACGTTCAGAACAGTTTTGATCTGAACCGGTACAGCAAGCTTGATCTGAGGGCCGGGATTTCCACCGAAAATGCAGAGCTTTATTTCTGGGGCGACAATCTTCTGGACGACCAATATGATCTCTATGGTTTTGGGTTCGGCTTCCCCGGGGCGGAAACCGGCGCGCCCGCGCGCGGCCGAACGATTGGCTTTGGTGTTGGTGTGGCGCTTTAGAGGGCACAAACGGGCCCCTGATCGTATGGGCTTAAGTCGTGCCTGAAAGTTTGGCAGGGCTCCGATGAGGTCGGTGAAATAAGACGCTTTCTATGCTATCGGCAGCGTTTGGCGTAATCGCTCGAGGGGCGCGCCATCTATCTCGCCATTCAACCAATGGTCGGCGATGATGCCATCTGGCCGTACAAGGATCAGTTCATCGTCGTCATATACACCAGACGGATCGCTGACGGGCAGGCCGTGGAGCTGAATTGGAAACTTATTGGGAATGTCGCTGATCGCTGCCTTCCAGCGTTCAAGGTCTACCTGCGCCCCTGCAACAAGTGTGTAGGACGTGGCGAACCAATCGGTTGCTGAAACACGTTTTGTGTCATCGATCCAGATATGTGGCGCGCGCTGGCCATTTCGAATGGCTGGAACAAAATCCATCACCGGATCGTTGACGCTCTGAGCGTCTTCGTTTTCCGGCGCGATCAGGTCTGATGTCATTTCGTGGCCAAGTATGATTCCGTCATAGTCGCCATATTTGCGCGTCGCATGCTTGCCACCGGAAACATCTTCGCCGCCATAGATTTCTTGGAATAGCTGTCGCATGGCGTTTGTCGTATCCACGCCATGGGCAATGCGTTTGAGCGCCGCGGGCTTTAGTTCCGATTCATAGGTATCCAGGATGCGTGGGGGCGAAAACCCTTGGATAGCGTAAGCCAGTTTCCAGGTGAGATTTCGTATGCCGGCAAATCCAATATTGTTGCCCATGCCTCCCGTAGGGACGGATATGTGTGCGGCATCACCAGCAAGAAAAATGCGCCCGCCTCGAAACGCCGACGTGCATCCCGGTGTTGGCTGCCAGTTGCCGACACTCTTGAGCTCAATGGGGACATGTTCGTCGCCTACAGCCAGACGGATGCGGCGAGTGATTTCCTCTTCGCTGAAGTCCTCTTCTTGAGGTTTGAAGATTTGACAACGCCACCGGCGAATACCGTTTAGAGGCTGAAACGTCAGCACACCATCACTTGTAGCGCAATAGAGGAGGGCGCCCTTTCGGTCGCCGACGTGTTCGGACAGATCCGCGTCGAAAATGACGTCTTGGGAATACAGGGCCAAGGGGTCTGATTCTAACTCGCTTCCGATAACAACTCTTGTCCGGCTGTGGGGGCCGTCTGCACCGACTAAGTACTGCGCTTTCACGCTTTCTTCCACGCCTGTTTCCAGGTTTCGGATGGTCAAGGTGGCGGCATCGGCCGTCTGCGCCACATTGGAGGCTTCGGTATAGAATCGGCAATCGATTAAATCGGTCTGCCGTACCCGTTTCAATAGTTCCGTTTCCACGTAGTCCTGACACGTCATAACCGGAACACAGGGGCTGGTTGATCTTGGAACCGAATGAAATGTCGGGCTCGGAATGGCAGCGTGTTCCTTACCAGTAAGCGATGTGCTCCATCGGTTAAACGCTGTCCAATCAGGCCCGAGGCCGGTTCCTTCAACTTCCTTTTCAATGCCCAGCAGGCGCATCAATTCCATCGTGTTCGTATCTACGAAGCGCGACCTTGGATGCGTGTTGAGCTCACTTCTTCTTTCCAGCAGCAGCGTTCTGATACCCAGCTTCGCCAGCAAAAGCGCCCCTGTGAGCCCGATGGGGCCACAACCGATAATGCACACGGGAACGGTGATCATGACGATTTCCTATCTGGTAAGAGGTGAATAAATTATATCATGATATAATTATTTTTCAACCGGTCACGGCCAATTAGAAGAAACTGTCGCCCAGGACTAGTTATCGCTGGGGCAATTTCACTCAATACACATGTTTATTGGTCCCAAGTTTCGAGTGAAGGCTCAACGGAACACTGCTTGCGTTTCGTGATGATGTTGGGACTAATGCAGGAACGAAACGCTATCAGGGAGGAAACTTGTGACACAGGCCCCAACACCCGCGCGACGGATCGTTGAAGCATTCGGCGACTGTGATGCACTTGCCTCCATGTACACAGAAGACGTCACTTGGCGTCTGAATTATTCGCTCCCGGAAAACATTGCTGGTCCGCATGTGGGAAAGGCTGCGGTATGTGCGTTCAACGATGCGGTGTTCAATAAAATCTATGACGGCTCCAAAATGCGCGTAGATATTCAGGATGAAATTGGCGATGAAGCATCAAGTGTTGTTCGCTTCAACATTCACGCCGTCAGTCGGCGGGGCAACAGCTACGATGTGGAGTATGTCTTATTCGCAAAGACACGAGATGGTCTTGTGTGTGAGGTCGTCGAACTTCTGGATACGCTCGCGTCGACCGAGCAACATCAGGGCAATCCTGTAGGTTTACCTTCTGGGTCCTAACGGCCTCACGTTACTGCCAGCGTTGCGCCCGCCGGTGCCAGCGGAGCCCGTGGGCAAGAGCAAGCAAACCGGCCCCTGCCACAGTCATGATTGTCTCGGCGTCATGTAAGCTTTCGATAAAAGCAGCTGACATCAGTATAATCAGCGCAATTGTCGCGATGACCGAAAACTCACGCCAGCCTTCCATTGCGCGATCCTGGAAGATTGCGCTGGCGGTAATTGGCACTGCAAGCAAAACGAACAGGCGGTGCAGCCATTCAGCCTCACCGAAGACACTTGCGACAGGCAAAATCACTGACAAAAGTGGTATGGAAAGACAGTGAATAAGACACAGGGCGGACACGCCGATGGCAGAGATGTCGAGGGCGTTGGACGATGCAGCATCAGTCTTCATACTTAACTTCCCATTCCTATCGGCATTGCTTCAGATCTTGATCCACCGATACGGCGTTTGGGTTCAGATATCTGCTTTGCGAGAGTATCGTCGAGACAAGCCACCGAATCCAGCACAAGGATCAATCGCGTCTCGCCCGTTCCAGCAATGGGGGGCGAGCGGTGGCGCAGTTCTTCCGCCGTTTTCGTAGGCCATCTTCTGCCGCGCAAAACGATAGGATCACCCGTGCGCACATTGAATACCTGATCAGGATCGTTTTCGCCGCAAGGGACACCATATTGGGTGCCCCGCCCGCGATAGGTGCAAATCAACCGTGCACGGACCATATCTATGTGAAACTTACGGCAGGCATCGTCTGAAACTACGTCAAAACGCAGCTGCAAATATGGGGCTGACATGATCTGCGAAAATGTCTCCGCAAGGTGGCACACATCTTCTTTGAACCATTCGAGATTGGGGCCTTCAGGCATCTTTGATGTATCGCAGATCTCAGTAATAAGGACGCGCATTTCGTGAGGTGGTACAATGGCCCGAACGGAGGGCAAATTTTGAGGAGTAATGTCGTCCATCCAATTCGGGAAATCGTCTGGTATCTGCCGCTGCCAGATGACACCACCGATGTCTTCCGTACCGATGAGGCAGAGGTCTTCTGCACGATCCACTAATTTGACTGGCGCCCGCAGAGTTGCTGCTGGTACTTCGTTTGGAGGCGTCACTAGCTAGTCTCTTTTGTAAGGTAAAGTGAAAAAGGAATGGCGCGCGCTGAAACTCCTGCGGCTGCGCATTTTGAAATGTTTAAAAATTCTCTCTGTCGTTTTTGCTTTCAGGCTCTACGGATCGGTTCAAACAACTGCTTCCGGCCAACGAGTGAAATGAAGAGAAACGATATAACATAACAATGTATGGTGCCAGCAAATTGTCCTGCGCTAGATGTGCCTCCAGATGGCTTAAACCGCCTCGAAACCGTCTCTAGGTTAGCTCTGGGCCGCGAATCGCAATCCACAACACGGTTCCGATAAGAGCCGGTATACGGCTGCTCATTGTGATTTTCGTCATGTCCGCAACAATGCACGCCCATCTAGACGAATCCTTTCGGGCCGGTCCCCAGAACGACAGGCCGAGGTTGGGGAACGCTTTCGTGTGGCAGAAGGCTGAAAGCTCTCTTAGTCAGGACAGTATTGAACGGTCGGTTCAACACAATACCAAAGGACTATGTCGACCGAATAAGAGATCTTAGTTGAGAATTGTTCGCAAATAGAGCATCCTTGGTTAGGGGGGCGGTCTAAGCGCGCGTCTTGGTTTTTTTGTCGCATACGTTGAGGCCGGTTGTTTTTTCCGGAAAAAGGGGGGGGAATATGGATAGTCGATCTCTTTTGTTAGTGACAGGCGGCCTGGCAATTCTTGGCGGGGTCGTGAACGGCATCTCAGACTATCTGCTGCAGGGAGGTCTTGCGGCGGGAGAGGCCATCAACACATTCGAGAACCTCCCGGCTGTGCCTTACAATCAGATTTATTGGGGCAGCATCATTGGAAACGCCGCGATTCCACTTTGGATGTTTGGCTTCTGGCCCGTTTACAAAGCACTTGAGCCTGCCGGGCCATGGTTGGCATTGCCGCCAGTCTTTTTGTTCGTGTACCTATTTGCGTTGTTTCCCGGATATCATGGCTCTTACGCTCTTTATGCAGCAGGGTTCCAGGCGCAATTTGCTGGTTCGCCTGAAACTATCGCGCCGGTCACTGAGATGGTCGAACGACTCATTCAGTACCATGATAGTATTATGCTGGTTATCGGGGTTCCGATGATGGTGGGGTCAATATGGCTTATTGTGGCCATGCTGTCGGGCAAGACGCTTTATGCACGATGGATGGTATTGCTTTCACCACTATTGGTCCCGCTCACCCAATCATCTATTGAGACGCTTCCGGCTCCCTATGGGGCAATCATAAGACCGGCATGGGGAACAACGCTCTTTACACTGTTTTTCCTGATGTCGCTGATCGTGTGTCTAAGAACAAAACCACGCGGTGCCTAAGGCAGGCACGGTTCGGATTTGTTGTTGCCACAAAATGTGATATTATAACATTACATATCGGGCGTATGTTGCGATTTCCTATGGGCCTGAGACGCGAATTGGCGCTCGGCCAGGGTGCCGCAGCGGCATGCCAACGAATCTCGAAGAAAACAGCTTTTAGATAGAGGACTGCAGAGAGATCAACGTGAACGAGACGATCGGCGCAATTCACAAGGCGGACATAGAAAAGGCCCGGCAGATTTTCCGCGGGGCGATTACAGAAGCAAGCGAGGCCTGGCTGTCATCCGCCGTCATCAGCGATGCGCTAATGCTCGAGTTTATCGATTTTGCCAGGCGCTCCACCAGCCCGGCCCAGATAGCGGCCCATCTTACGCGCGTGGCAACACAGCTCCAGCGCGCCCAATCCCGCGCTCACTAGACTGCAAAAGGTTTGACTGCATTATGGCTACACTCACTTATTTGACGACGACCCATTTCGATTTCGGCGCTATCGCTCAGCTTCCAGCGGAACTTCAGAAGGCCGGCATTTCAAAACCCTTTATCGCCACGGATGCAGGCGTACGTGCAGCAGGCCTCGTCGCGGCCGTGACAGATGTGTTCGAGAGCGGCATGGAGCTGTCTTTGTTTGACGGCACGCCGGGAAATCCAACCGAAGAAGCCGTCATGAAGGCGTTCGATCAGTATACGGCAGATGGATGTGACGGCGTCATTGCCTTGGGCGGTGGCTCTTCAATGGACCTCGGTAAGGCGGTTGCGCTTCTCGCCGGCAGCGGCGGCCCGCTCGCTCAATATGATCCATTGGTCGGTGGCGGCAAGCTGATCAAGGCGGTCGCGCCTGTGATTGCAATACCGACAACGGCAGGAACCGGAAGCGAGGTTTCCGTTGGGTTTGTCATCATCCTGGACGATGGTCGCAAGATGACTTTCGCAAGTCCGTTGTTTATTCCCAAGGCTGCAATCTGCGACCCTGAACTCACCCTCGGATTGCCGGCTGGAATGACGGCAGCGACCGGCATGGATGCCATCACCCATTGCATCGAAGCATTTCTTGCGCCCACGGTTAATCCGCCTGCGGATGGCGTGGCGCTAGACGGCCTCTGGCGCGGGTGGCGGCATTTACCGGCGGCGGTGAAAGACGGCCAGGATCGGGAGGCGCGTTGGCAGATGATGATGTGCTCGACCGAGGGCGCTTTGTCTTTCATCAAGGGGTTGGGAGCTGTCCATGCGATGAGCCATGCAGCTGGACGCATCAAGCGCCTCAACCTTCATCATGGGACACTCAATGCCGTGTTTCTGCCGGCGGTTTTGCGGTTCAATGAAGCGGAATGTGGAGACAAGTATCAGCGTCTTGCCCAAGCGATGGGGCTTCAGCCAGCGACCCATATTGCGGATGCGGTGTCTGAGATGAATGCCGCCATTGGCCTCCCGTCGGGACTGCGTGCGATGGGAATCGGGGATGATGATATTCCCGGGCTGATCACTTTTGCGAAGCAAGACTTGTCAGCACTGTCCAACCCGCGGCGCGCATCAGATAGCGACTTTGAAGCCATGATCAATCAGTCTTTGTGATCTGCCCGTCTGCAGTGAAATATTTTTGCTGACGTAGGCATTAAGGTCTCAGGAAGTCGTGTAGCGAACTTGGTGGCGCGCCGCCCATGATCCGTATTCCTGTAACAATACTAACAGGCTTCCTTGGGGCCGGAAAAACCACGCTTTTAAACAGGCTTCTTGCAGAGCCCGGCTTTGAAGAAACGGCAGTGATCGTCAACGAGTTTGGGGAGGCTGGTGTTGACGGTGCGCTCATTGAGCATAAGGGCGACAGAGCTTTTGCAATGTCGACGGGATGTCTTTGCTGCACTGTATCCGGGGATGTCAGGCAGACTTTGTTGCGCTTGCTGGGGGATGCTGATGAAAAACGCGGGCCTCTATTTAACCGCCTGGTAATCGAAACCACAGGGCTGGCGGATCCCATGCCTGTGCTTCAGACGTTTATGGCGGACGACCAAATCCTCCAGCGATTTGCTCTCAATGGGGTGGTAACACTTGTGGATGCTGTTTATGGGGCCGACTTGATCGACCGGTTTGATGAAGCGCATCGTCAAGTCGCTGTCGCTGATTTGTTGTTGGTGACTAAGGGCGATTTGATGCAAGACCCCGTGTCCAAAAATGACTTGGCAGGGTTGAAACGTAAACTCGCCGGCATGAATCCCAATGCGACTTTAAAAGATGCAAGCGAGGCGACGGCACAATCGGTATTCTCGCTTGCCGCCTTCGACCCGTCCGGTAAACCGCCGGACGTGCGCGCTTGGTTGCAGTTTTCCAGCCACGGCACTGATGGGCATGGGGAAAACCACGCACATCATCATGACGATCACGATCATCAGCACGACGTCAACAGCCATGGTGATGCGGCCACAGCCTTTTGTTTTTCCGCAACCGGTCCTGTCGATCCGCGTGCCTTAGAAACAGCGATTGCAGCGCTCCAAACGTCCTTCGGCATCAACATTCTTAGAATGAAAGGCCTTGTAGAGCTCGATGGCCATCCCGGCTGCCCCCTCGTGCTGCATGTGGTTGGTCATATCGTCAACTCTCCCCAGCTGCTTGATGGGTGGCCGGACGGCATTGATGAGACACGTATCGTCATGATCATGGGCGGCCCTGACCGGGGCAAAGCTCCCGAGATGCTCAAGCGTTTTTTGCCGAACCTGGTAGAGTTTCAGCAGAATAAATAATGGTGCCGCGCGCTCACTAGGGAGAGAGTGTTGGCGAATCTCTGTTGCCAATGTGCTGGTTCAGTTCTGTTTTGGGCGGGTGGCTTGCTTCACGGCGCCGGTGCCAACACGTCACAAGACTCGCGATACGGCGTTATTCTCACTTATTCTTTGGGGTGGCTGCGCCAGGAAGAAAATCAGTATCTGGACGTGCCGCGTGAGCGCGTCGCGGAGCTTTCGCCGGAAGTCCGTCAGATCGCAGGTTTCGACATGTATCGGGCGCTCGGGATTTATGACCCTGCCGCTCTGACGAACGGGTGACCGGGCGCCCGCATTATTTCTTTTCTTAGTTGGCCGGTATAGGCCGAGAATACAGATAAAGAGCGATCAAAGCTGCCACACATTCAAAATAGAGCAGGGGCATAATCGTTGCCGGTGGTGCACCCACAGCAGCCATGCTGGCAAGCCGTCCGATCGCTGCCCCAATCATAAATATGGCGACGAAGCCGAGTGAATCGCGGCGGCGGGCAGGGTGAATGGCACCCAACAGGAAAAGAGCTGCGGCCCCGACAAAAATACCGCCATACGCAGACCGCAACATGTTGTCCATGCCGGTGCTTCCTGTTTCCAGGTCATATCGCGCGAGCAACAAGTTTGGATCGTAGAGATACAACACCCCTATAAGGCCAATTGCGATCGCATTGAATGCAAGAAAGATGCGTGAAGCCATTTTCAGAGACCCTCTCAGGCAGTTTTTTCTGCCGCCATTTTAGCTTCATGGGCTGCCAGCCATGCTGCTTCCTCTCCCGGTTCTGGCATGAGGTCACCACCTTCCATCACCCAACTGGCAGGGGTGTCGGCGATCATCGTGATGATGTCATCGTCAAGCATTTCCGTTTGAGTGCGGAGTGATTGCCGTATCTCGTCTGCAATTTGCTGCTTCTGCTCGTCCGTTCTACCTGCGCGAATGCTGCCGAACAGTAGGGCCGATTTGCCGTTAAGGGACCATTGAGGTGCGTCTTCAAAGAAAAAGACGTGGACGAATGTGGCTGGCGCGCCGGTCACGTCGCAATGGATCCGGGTGACGTCTTCCGCGATCTTCGACTTAGCGTTTTGGCTGATTGCACCTTTAGCGGCGTTACAAACATACAAAGGCATGGTGTCCTCCTATTGGGCTTGGGGGTCGTTTATGACGGCGACGATTTCGTTGACGGAGCATCCGGTCTCGCCCGTCCAAAGATCGCAAAGGTCTTTCAGCAAAGACACGCGTTGTTCTTGTCCGACCGGTTGCTCGGCGGTGAACGACACGACAGAAGAAGTAGACGGGCCTGCAGCCGTAAAGCCGCTGCCCGCGGGCACTGCGGTCCAAGTAATGTCGGCCTCTTTCCCGAATGCACGCTCAGAAAATGCGTTTAGTTTCTGTTGAAGTGCAGCTTGTTTCGATTGTGGGGTCTGACCTTCTTGCACCAGACATACACATCTAACCATGTTTTCCTCCGTAGACTGCTGATCTTGGATCCGTTGCCGGGCGTTTCATGACCAACAAGATAGGGGCTGGTATGTAGTAAATAAATTGAATATATTTCAGATCAGTAGCTACAAAAGTGAATAGCAGGATTCTTGGATAAACAATGAAACCTGGTGCTTAGTATGGACATTACCGATATCGACCTTATTCGTGCCATCGTCAAAACGGGCAGCATCTCGGAAGCAAGCACGCTTATAAATCAGTCCCAACCCACCCTCAGCCGGAAGCTGTCCAGATTGGAAGACCAGCTGAAGGTCGAACTGTTTCACCGATCGCCAAAAGGCCTTACGCCCACAGACATCGCTTTACGTATTCTTTCCAAGGCAGAGCCGTTGGATCACAGATTGCGTGAGATAGAACGGTACGTGGAACTGACCACACAATTGGAAACGGGAAAGATCAATCTGGGTGTTGGCCCGATCATTGAGCAGATTTTGCTGCCCGCCGTTCTGAGCCGTTTCTTAGAGACAACCGGCGATGTCACCGTCTCAATCGTGACGGAGAATGCCGTGACCCTTTTACAGATGTTTGAGGCGTCGGAACTTGACTTGATTGTTGGTCCGTTTCGGGCGGGTGATCAAAAGAGCAAAGATATGCTGGCGTTGCCCATGATCAAAGACGATATTGTCGCCATTGCCCGCAAACATCATCCCATTTTCAAAATCAAGAAAATCGATAAAGAAGCACTGAGTCAATTTCCCTTGGTGGCACCGAATACGAGCGTGGCGGCAAAACAGGCAAAGGGCGGTCCGCAAATTCCGAAGCCGAAAATACGATCGGACAATTATGATCTGCTGAAGAAAATTGTTCTCAAGAGTGATGCGCTGTGCGTTGGCCCCCGGGCGATCTTTAAGGATGAAATGGACGAGGGGCACCTACGAGAAGTGAAGTTCGATCTGCGGATCACCTGGGAAAGCGCGCTTATCATCCGATCGGAAACTATGCTGGCGCCACTGGCGCGTCATCTGGTGTCGCTGTTCGAGGAAGCGGTTCACCACCAAAAACAGTAACAAGGTTCACGTAACAAAGCGCTTCGGCAGATCCTGGGCCGGTCTCACTGTGCCACATGGGGCTGCGCTTGATTCTTGGAGAACCGAGCCAGTGTATCCAAGAATTCTTTCCTTGCAGAGGAGAGCAAGCAGGGAAGGAGCACAGCGAAGTGATGCTGGATCCCGCGCTCTTGGTCTTCCCAAGCGATTTCTTCCCGGCCTTCAAATTCATGAAGGTGATCCATCCAATAGCGGCTAATGATCCACAATGAGCGGGTCAAGGTTTCCAAATCGACCTGCAGATCACTTCTGAACATGCCTTCTTTTTCGATCCGGCGAACGAGAGAGAAAAGCGCTTCGAAATCGGTGACCATTTCGGGATCTGTCTGTGCGCTTATGTTGTCGTCCGCATACTGAGAGCGGTCGCGGAAAATGAACCGGTTTTCCCACATCATGGTCATTCCCGAGAGCAGATGCTCCACATAATCTTGAGAGACGGAGCCGGATTTAGCGTGGCCGAGGCGCGCTTGCGCGTGCCTGCGCAGTTCTTTCTGCAACCTGATCACCAGGTCATTCTTGGTGGGAAAATGGTATGAAAGATTACCTTGTGAAATGCCGACGTCGTCTGCAATCTCTGTCAGCGTCGTTGCGGCAAACCCTTTCTTGTTGAACCGCTGGCGGCTTGCGATCAGGATCCGCTCCGCAGTCGAAATACGCCTGTCCATCTATTGTGCGTCTCCGATTCGGTTTGTCAGAATACGCTACAATGCCTCAGCCATCATCTTTCGGGCAATGCGCTCGGCCACCATTACGCAGCCCAGATAGGTATTGCCGGACGGGATTGTCGGCATGACGGACGCATCGGCCAGCCGCAAGCCCCGCATTCCCAAGATGCGGCAATCCGCATCGAGAACAGTGCCCATGGGGCACGTTCCCACCATGTGAGCGTAACTGAAAGGAAACTTCTCAAACGCGGCGGCAACGGCATCCGGCGCTGTCAGATCATGTGGCTCGATGGGTTCACAGCCTAGCGCTTTTGCCGGGGCTGACTTTTCCCACTGGGCGATGCGATCAAATGCATGCTTTAAACGCTCGAACCCGTCGTCGGGCAATGGCGGGGCGGTGACAATGGGATCGGCATCTACCGTGGCGCCGAGCTGAACGCGTCCGCGGCCGGATGACCGCATGAGAAAGACTGCCATCATGAAATCTGTGGGGCCGTCGGTTTGCCCTGGGGCGATGGGAAACGCGTGATAATCGACGTCGGTCCCGTTGGAAGCGCCGACCAGAACCACCTGTGCCGGTCCAGCGGTGCCGCCACGGGGCCCTTCATGACGATAGGCTATGGCGGGCCCGATATGGTCGCTCATGGCTTCGCCCACAGGCAGGTCTGCGTGAACGGCGATTCCGTGGTCCGCCAGATGGCGGGCGGGCCCAATACCGGACCTCATGAGCAGCCAAGGCGTCCAAATGGCGCCCGCCGTGACAACCACCTCATCGGCGCCAATGTCTTCGCCAGATTTCAGCGTAACGCCCACAACACGATCGCCGTCAATCGCAAGCTTAGAAACTTCGACGCCGGTGCGGATTTCAAGATTGTCCCGCGCGCGGACTTCTGGCGTGAGGTAAGCGAGACTTGTGGACACACGTTTCCCGGTTTCATCGATTGTCACGGGAAAAAGACCGATCCCCGGTAACTGGCTAGGGTCGTTGATATCCGAAACGGTGGCATTCCCGGTTTCGATCATGCCATCCAGATAGGCGAGCTGCGCGCGGCTCATTTCTTCCCGGCGCCAACGCCGGACGGGCAAAGGACCATCGCTGCCATGGATCGGCGAGGAGGGGAAGTCGATGTCTGTTTCGGCGGCGATGAAAGTATCGATGACGTCATCCCAGCCCCAGCCATCGAGCCCGGCATCCGCCCACTGATTATAGTCTTCCGGTAAACCACGAAGGGTCGCAAGGCCGTTCGTCGCCGACGTGCCGCCAAGGACACGTCCTTGAAACATGGGAATTGCCCCCGTGTCCGTAAGCATCGGCGTCTGGGCAACTTGCGACCCGCCCATCCAAAATTCTGGTGCGCGGGCCGGGTCCAGAATAAGGCTGTCATACGTGTCATGGTCTGGCCCTGCTTCCAACAGAGTGATCGACAAGGCGCGATCTTCGCTCAGCCGTGCTGCAAGCACTGACCCGGACGTACCGCCGCCAACGATGACGATGTGTTTGTTGTTCTGACCCATGTGCAAGCTCCAAGCGCAGTATTTCGACCGAAATAGGTAATATTACCTAAATTAGGTATGATTACCTAATTTGTCAATTTTTCACCTAGGACGGTGGAGGGATGCGACGAGACCCCCACAAGGTTCAACAAACTCGCTGCAAAGCGAGCTCGCTTGTAAGTTTGGTTTAATTTTGCTACCAAATAGGAGTGCTATTTTTGCCAACGCATCTTGCGGAGTAGAGAGGGCCGGCGTGTCGCGTCCCCACACATTCGACTGTCCTGTTGCCCGTATTCTCAATACTTTTGGGGATCGCTGGACATGGCTGATCGTGCGCGAAGCGTTTTATGGCAGAACCCGCTTCAGCGAATTTCAGCGTAGTATCGGCATAGCCAAGAACCTGTTGAGCGAGCGGCTCAGTCACCTGGTGGATGAAGGCATCTTCGAAAGAAAAAATGTGGGCAACCAGGGTACCAGATATGCATACTCTCTTACTGACAAAGGCGAAACATTACTGCCCATTCTTGTGGCCATGTATCAATGGGGCAATGAACATGTGTTTGGCAAAGGGCGTGAGCCGGTGCTCTTGATCAATCGCAAGACGAAGCAGACATTGGAATCGGTGATGCCTCGCGACCCGGAAGGTCGGCCGCTGCAACTCAAAGATATTGCGGCGAGACCAGGGCCTGCCGCGAGCGAGGAGACAAAGCAAAAGCTGGCGCAATCCGCTTTGGCGCTTCGAAAGAAGGCTGCCATATCGGCTAAGAACTGATGGCTTAGATGACAAAACCCAACGGAGGAAAGTGTGACAAGATTTGCAGATAAGACAGTTTGGATTACGGGTGCTTCCTCCGGTATCGGTGCCGCGCTGTCGAAATCTTTTGCGGCCGAAGGGGCCAATATCATTTTGTCAGGTCGGCGGGTTGATGCATTGAAAAGTGTTGCCGATGAGTTGCCGACGGAATCACACATTCTGCCCTTCGAGACGACGGACTACGATGTTCTGGAAGCCAAAGTCGCGGATGCGTGGGGCTGGAAAGGCCGTGTGGACATATTGGTGAACAATGCGGGTGTTAGCCAGCGCAGCCTTGCCATTCACACGAAACCTCAAGTTTATACGGATCTGCTGAACATCGATCTCATTGCACCAATTTGGTTGACGCAGTTGCAACTGCCAAAGATGGTGGAAGCTGGTGGTGCGCATATTGTGGCCATCAGCTCCGTTGCCGGACGAATTGGGCCGCCACTGCGCACTGCATATGCGGCGGCGAAACACGGCCTCATCGGATACATGGATGCGTTGCGGGCGGAAGTATCTCTGCGCCACAGCATTAACGTAACGAACGTACTGCCGGGATCAGTGGCAACCGATGTTTCAAAGAACGCTTTTGCCGCAGATGGATCCCAGCGAGGTAAATCGGACGCCGTGATTGACGCCGGCGATGACCCGATGGATTGCGCAAAAGCTATCCTAGATGCAGTGGACGGCAATGTGCCGGAACTCATTTTTGCTTCCGGCATGGAACTTGATATGGCGAAGCTCCGCCAATCGGATCCTGAAAAACTGTTCGAACTAATTGCCGCCTTCGGGGCGCAAACCGCGGAACGATATGAAGCGGGAGACGATGACTAATAATGGGCGGACCCGCGCCACATAACAAAAAAGCCGGATGCGGGTCAGGAATTCTCTGACATCATAAAAAGGGGAGTGATATGTCAGCGGCAATTAAAATTGACTATCAGGTAAGTCAAAAAGTCGTCCATTGGCTGATGGCGATTTTGATCATGCTGGACCTCTATGTTGCGCAGAAGTTTGGCGGATTCTTGGAAGAGGCGGACAGAATTGAATCCCGCGTCGACCATTCCCAGCTCGGGACCATTGTCGCTGTTTTATTCCTGATACGAATTGTCTTACGCATACGATACGGCGCGCCACCCCTGCCTGAGGCAATGCCGGGGTGGCAGAAATTGGCGGCGCATGTGGCCCATTGGGGGCTTTATGTCCTGATTGGAACGCTCATCGTGTCAGGCATGTTAAGCGCGATGAACGCGGACTCTGTTGTTGCGCCCTTTGGCCTGTTTGCGTTTGGCGACGGCGTAGGTGATGAACAGGGGTTCCTATTTTTCCGCAACATCCACGAATTCATAACGGATGCTATAATCGCCTTGATCGTGATCCATGTTCTGGCGGCGCTTTATCATTTATTCGTCGCAAGAGACGGCTCCACCGAGCGTATGCTGAGGTTCTGGCGAAGCTCAAAACAGGCAGGCTAGAGCGGCGTTTTGCCTTGGCGGCTAGGGCACGGATATGCCCATTCTTTGCATCACTGCGTAAACGTATTCATTTCTTTTGCTTCGAAGTAGGCCCTAAAAAAGGTGTTTCCGGCATCGCCGAGGAGCCGAAAGAGCAATTCATATTGCCTGTGGCGCCACGCACGGAGGCAACAAGATGGGTCAAAAAGAACCGTTAGCTCAAGACAAGATCTCTGTGATGATGTCACGGCGCAATTTCTTGGGTTCCGCCGTTGAGACTTCTTTTTTAGGAAGCATCGCCCTTTATTCCGCAAGCGGATTAGCGTTGATTACTCATCCCCGATCCGCGTTCGCAGAAAACAAAAACTATCGAGTGCTGAGGGAGGTCGACGTAAAGTTTCTCTCCGCCATTTTGCCTGCTGTGATCTCTCAAGCTGATCCTGCAAAAGACTTGAAAACGCACTTACATTCATTCGATCTTATGTTGACTCCGGTTGCCACGGATACGGTTCGGCGCATTCAAAGCCTTGTGGATCTCGTCACCGGGTTTGCCACCCGTGTTCCCATGACCGGAACCGTCACCGATTGGCCGGACCTATCCGTGGCGAACATCGAACAAATTTTGCAGTCATGGCGAGAGAGTAGCTTCGAACTGCCGGTTGCTGCCTATTCAGTCATGTCGCAGCTGACTGCAACGGCATGGTACATGGTGCCTGAGCATCAAGCAGCATCCGGTTATCCCGGACCGCCTCAAAAGGTCGTGGACTGACAGGCCCATCTCAACTTGCATTGGAAGATACGTTGATGCTGAACGAAGTCGAAGTGGCGGGGATCGCCGACCCTTACAAGAATGCTCGTGAGAAGGGATGGGACATTGTCAACGCTAGCGCGCTCGACACAGATCTGGTTCTAGAAACTGACGTGGTCATTGTTGGTTCCGGGGCGGGTGGCGGCACCAGTGCGGAGATCTTGAGTGCGGCCGGGCTTAACGTCGTCATTCTGGAAGAAGGCATGCTCAAATCTTCCGACCAGTTCGATATGGTCGAGAGGTACGGACTCACGGATCTCTATCAAGAGGGCGGTCTGCAAACGACGCAGGACGGAGCGGTCGCGGTCGTCCAAGGCCGAAATGTGGGAGGTGGCACGACCGTCAATTGGTGTTCCACATTTCGGACGCCACCGCAGACGTTGAACCATTGGCGTGAGCGTTTCGGATTGAAAGCATGTTCCGTTGAAGAGATGGCCCCGTTCTTCAAACATATGGAAGACAAACTCAGTGTCCAAAAGTGGCCGGCACCGCCAAACCAGAACAATGAGATTCTGAAACGAGGAGCACAAGCGCTCGGCTACACCTGGGATATTATTCCCCGTAATGTCGATGGATGCTGGAACCTAGGTTATTGCGGGGTTGGGTGTCCTGTAGATGCTAAGAAGTCCATGCTTGTGACAACTGTACCGGCGGCCTTGGAGAATGGCAGCAAATTGGTTTATCGCGCTGGTGTTGAGCGCCTACTCTTAGAAGGCGACCGAGTCACCGGTGTAAAAGCTCTTGCTTCCACACAAGACGGCCACTCGCAGACAGGGCATACGATCACGGTCAAAGCAAAGCATGTGGTGTTGGCCGCTGGAGGCATTCACACTCCCGGTATTTTGCTCCGTTCTGGAGCGCCGGACCCATTCGGCCGTATCGGCAAGCGCACATTTCTGCATCCTGTCACGGTGTCGTTTGGGCAGTTTGACGAGAAAATCGATCCCTATTATGGCGCTCCTCAATCGATCTACTCTGATCAATTTACTTGGTCGGGTGGTGTTGAGGGGCCTATGGGATACAAGCTCGAAGTGATTCCTCTTCTGCCGGGTGTATATGCTAGCGTCACGAAAGGGCATGGAGAATCGCTGCATGAGTCCATGCGTTCTCTCTCGAATACTCAAGGCATGATGGCATTCTTGCGGGATGGTTTTCATGAAGAAAGTCAAGGCGGGACGGTCGAGCTAACAGATGGCGGCCGCCCGGTTTTGAATTATCCGCTAACAGATTATATCCGAAACGGTATTCGCCGGGCATTGATGAGCATGGCTGAGATTCAATTTGCTGCTGGTGCGCGCGCTGTTCGAGCGGCCCATGCGGCAGCAAGCTGGCAGCCGACTTTAAGCGGCGCCAGAAGCACAATCGATCAACTAGCGATCGATCCGGGACAGATTGGCCTTTCGAGTGCCCATGTGATGGGTGGTTGTGCCATGGGCGAAGATGAAAAAGTCTGCGTTACCGACAGCAATGGTCGTTTTCGTGGTTTGGAGAATCTGTCGATCTTTGACGGGTCACTTTTTCCCAGCAGCCTTGGGGCCAATCCACAAATGTCGATCTTCGGCTTTTCCCGCAAATTTTCGCAGCGTCTGGCTAAAGACCTTGGCGCCGGTTGAGAGCTTTTAGCCATGTTTGAAGGCGTTGTTCGCCGGCAACAAAACGTGTGATATTGCCGACTTCGGAAGATGCCCCACCACATCCTTCCAAAGGGTTTGGTGGTCTTGAACATGGAAAAAATCATGTCCAAACAAAATTTGCTTGTGAACAAATCCGACTTAGGAGCGACGCGCTTAACCTCCGAGCCTTTGCCGGACGCACTTGTCGAAGGCCAAGTCCTGGTAGAAGTTGAACAGTTTGGTCTAACCACCAACAACATTACCTATGCTGTCTTTGGGGATGCTCTTGCCTATTGGTCTTATTTTCCTGCGGAGGAAGGGTGGGGCAATGTTCCGGTCTGGGGGTTTGGGAAAGTTGCCTCAAGTAAAAACGCGGACATTGTGGTTGGCGAACGTCTGTTCGGATACTTGCCCATGTCGTCACATCTTACGCTGACGCCATCGGCGACAACGCCGCTGTGTTTTTCGGATGCTTCCGCTCATCGAACGGCGCTTCATCCTTGGTACAATAGATACTATCGGTGTGCCGCAGATCCTCTGTATTCAGATGATAACGCAAGTGTTCAGCCGATTCTCTGGGCCCTTTTCATGACCGGCTGGATGTTGGCGGAACAGGTTGCCGATACGGTCGACACGGTCTATGTGACCAGCGCGTCGAGCAAAACCGCTCTTTCTTTCGCTTGGTCGATGCAGCATCTTTCAGCCAAAGCAAAGGTCATCGGCATTACCTCGCCAGGGAATCGGGCGTTTGTCGAGAAGCTGGGGCAATATGCGGAAATCCAGACATATGATGATTTGCACGCGTCGCCTGAAACGAAGACAGCAGCCTTCGTCGATATTGCGGGCAATGCCGTTGTGCGGTCTGCAGCACACGTAATGCTCGGCGACCGATTGAGTAACTCTATTACGATCGGTGCGACACACAGGTCGGCCCCTGATGAAGCTTTGCCGATGCCCGGTCCCGAGCCACAGCTTTTTTTCATCCCGTCTGTTGCCGAAGAGCGTGCGGCCCAGGAGGGGTTTGAGACCACCCACCAACGTTTCGCAACCGCATGGGGTGCGTTCGCGCCTTGGGCAGCGCAATGGCTGGAACTAGATAAAGGTACCGGCGCGGCGGCGATCGACGCCGGTTATATGAAAGCATTCGCAGGCAACATGCCGCCTGAGCAGGCAATGGTTTTCTCCTGGTGAGGATAGACCAAGCACAAGCAGTAAGGAAGAGAACGAATGGACCATAACGGCCGTAAAAAAGTTGCGCTTGTGCTTGGGGCTGGAGATGGAATCGGACGGGCGATATCCACCCGGTTCGCACTTGGCGGCTATCACACCGTGATTGTTCGGCGCGATGCGTCTCGCTCTAAAGAATTGATACGTGAGCTTGCAGAGAAGGGGGCGGAAGCGAGCGTTCGTACAGCAGACATACGAAAAGAAAATGAGATGAGCGCACTTTTTTCCAGTGTGGAGGAAGAGACCGGCGAAATCGACGTCTGCGTCTACAATGGTGGAGCGAACACACTTTCTGCTCTCGAAGAAACTTCCGCCAAGCTGTTTCAGAAGGTTTGGGAGCTCTGCTGTTTGGGCGGATTTCTTGCGGTTCGAGAATCCGCAAGGGTCATGGGACCGAGAAAGCGCGGCACGGTCATTTTCTCGGGCGCAACCTCAGGCATTCGAGGCAAGGAAGGGCTTACGGCATTTTCAAGCGGCAAGTTCGGCGTGCGGTCCGTCGCCCAATCGGCAGCCAAAGAGTTGGCGCCTCAAGGTATTCATGTGGCTCACGTGATGATCAATGGAGGTGTGCGGTCCGCCGACATTGCCCGTCTGTACAAAGAACGGGCGGACATCGATATTGATGATCTGGACAATGATTTGTTTATCGATATGGAAGCGTTGGCGGAGGCCTATTGGTTCCTGTCTCAGCAGCCCAAAACGTGCTGGACTCACGAGCTCGATATTCGGACTTATCGGGAAAAGTGGTGAGGGAGATGGCACCATCAGCGTTTGAACGGCTGGCATAAATTCACCCGATAATTGGCACAAAATCACCTTGTTTGACCGTGGGTAAAATTTACACTCCTCCCCGACACCAGAACGTTGGGAGGATTGATCATGACAGGAACAATTACAGTCAAACCGAGTGGGCAGGCCTGCGGTGCCGAAGTGACGGGCGTTGATCTTTCGCAGCCGCTGCCAGCGGACGTCATCAAAGAGATACGCGACGCTTGGCTTGAGCATCACGTCTTGGCTTTTCCGGATCAACATTTGAATCACGATCAGTTTGAAGCTTTCGCAAGCCAGTTTGGCGATTTTGGCGAAGACCCATATTTCAATCCGCTGCCCGGTAGACAATATATCGCGGCTGTTCGACGTGAAGCGGCAGACGAAACGCCGATCTTTGCAGAGAACTGGCATTCGGATTGGAGCTTCTTGCCCGAACCACCGTCAGCGACTTTGCTTTATAGTATCGACATCCCTCCCCAGGGCGGTGACACGCATTTTTCAAACCAACATTTGTCGTTTGAGAAGATGCCTGCGGAGATGAAAGAGAAGTATGAGGGGCTGACGGCCATCCACTCTGCGGTTCTGGGATATTCACCGGAAGGCATCTATGGAGACGTGAACAAAAACGGCAGCATGGATATCACGCCTTCTGAGGACGCTTATAAGCAAGAGAAGCATCCTCTTGTGCCGCCGCATCCCGAAACCGGTCGGAAAGGGTTTCTAAGCGGTGTGTCCTACATCATTGGCTTCGAAGGCATGGCCGATGAGGAGTCCCGTCCGCTTATTATGGAACTTAATGATTGGCAATCCAAAGAGGAATTCCTCTACCGTCACAAATGGCAAAACGGCATGCTGGTCATGTGGGACAATCGCAGCGTTATTCACAAAGCCACCGGTGGCTATGAGGGCCATCGCCGGGAATTGCACCGTATTACAATTTACTAGTCTTTGTACTGATCTACGGGGAAGAAGATGTGTGCCTTCTTTCCCCGTCCGCACGGTAGGAAGAAGGTGCACGGCCGGTCCAGCGCCGAAAGGCTTTCCGGAAGTTGGACACGTCTTGATAGCCGCACCGAACACTGATTTCTTCCACCGGAAGACGAGTGTTCCTCAAGTACTCAGTGGCGACGGAACATCGCAAACGGTCCACCAAGGACTTAAACGTGGCCCCCTCATCGCTCAAGCGGCGATAGAAGGTGCGCACGGACATGTTTAGACTTCGCGCTATCGCGCCGGCATCGACGCCTGTTTCCAGGGAAGGAAGACAAAGCCGTAAAATGTCCCGTTGGAAGTTACTGCTGCTGTCGCTTTCATCGACGAATTGCTCACAATAGGTTTTGCATAAGTCTGCGGTGTCTGGGTCTGCATTGAGACAAGGTTCTGAGAGGACACCTGCGTCGAAACGCCATTCCATTCTGTCACTTTCGAAGAAAGCCCGACAGTTTAGAAAATCAGCATACAGAGAGGCATAAGACGGCGCCGCGTATGGGAAGTGCATATCGAGTGAAGGAAAAGGGCGCCCAAGGATCGATGAGAAAATCTGTGTTTGAGACGAACGCCAATATTCCGCGATAAAGGGCAAAACCGGGCCGAGGGATTCAGGCTGGTGAATGGTAAAGATGCCAATATTGCCTTTGACATCCAATGTGATGCGAAAGAATGAGCCAGACAAAGGGAAGAAATCGGCGATAACGCGAAAGGCGTCTTCGACGGTGGCGCTCGACGCGAGCGCATATCCGTAAACTCCGTAATTGCTGATCCGTTGACGCGCGCCGGCCAATAAAGCGGTCTCAGGCTTTGGGGCCAACGCTTGAGCCGAGCGAAAGAGAGCTATGCGGTCTGAAACGTCCAGCGGTTCTTTTCGGTCGGATAGCAACGCATGTTTCAGCACATCGGCTTTGGAAACCCCCTGTGTGGCCAATTCCTCAAACAGGGCTGGAAATCCATATAGCTGTGTTGTCGATGATTCTGATGGCGGAACACTCATGGGGGCTCTGATAAGGCTTGGATCATTCCATTGACATTATAGCCGAGATGTCGTGTAGCGGATTGATGGCCGGAAAACTGAATGACCAGAATACGAAAGATTAGAGCGGGAAAACAGGAATGCGACGACGGCGGATTTTGATATGGGGCCTTCCGTCCCTTTTCTTTTTGGTATTCTCATTCTGGTATACAGACTTCGGTGGGCCGCTGACCGATGACGAGATCGCCTTCTATATGGCGAAGCTTGATGAGAGAGCCGGGAACGCGGAAACACGCGAGCGGATCAAGCGATTCATGGAGACGGATACCGGCCGGCAATTCTTTATGCTGAACGCCATCGATTTCGCCGACAACCCACCAGACGTTGCCGGTGCGACACCTGGTGAATCGGCGTCACAGCTCATGGACCGGTACATGGAGCACATGTATGCGCAGCTCTTTAGGCGGGCATGTCACCCGGTCGCTGCCGGCAATGCTGTCCATGCTGCTTTGGATTTGGTTGGGGTCGATGCCCTCGAGACACCTGAGGTTTGGGATGCGGGGGCTTTCATGCGCTACCGGAGCCGCAGGACCTTTATGGAGATCGTTACGATTCCCGAAACCTGGGACCGGCATGAGTTCAAAGTTGCGGCATTGGATAAGACCATTGCCTATCCCGTGGAGTTGCAAATCAATCTTGGCGATCCGCGACTGCTATTGGGGCTTCTCCTTTTCGGCGTTGCCGCACTTCTGGATCTCACGCTGGTGCGCCGAAGCGGCTGACGGTCACGCGGCTCTCTTTAGCTCACCTGTTGCGGAAGTGTTTTCCGATCAATTCTTTGATCGAATTTAACGGTCGGTTCTCTTGCCGCGGCGAAGGAGAGTTTCTATCTCTGTTTGTATTGGGTGGTGTTCATAGGAATTGGACCTGATCGCAGGTGCCTAATGGGCCGATCACGCAATCGTGCGGATTTCCTTTCAATTTGGATCACAATCCCTTGAAAAAGTCGCACATTACCGACTAATATTGTAAAACTAAACGCGCGGTGAAGTTGAGCACAGGGGCTGAGTTCAAAGATGGAAAACAAGCCTAAGCGGCGTGCGGGGCGGCCACGGCGCGAAGAGCGGCAGGACCGTCAGGATGTGCGGCACGAAATCATGGTCGCCGCATCCAAGCTTTTTTGTGCGCAGGGGTTTGCTGCCACCCAATTGAACCAGATCGCCGAAAGCGCAGGCCTTCGGACACCATCGCTCTACCACTACTTTGCAAATAAAAATGAGATCTTGGATGCGTTGCTGAAACACGCCAACGAGCGGCCTTCCGCGTTTGCAAGCGATATCTTGCGGCAGGAAGGGCGGGCAGCGGACAAGCTGCGCGCTATCCTTGTTGGATATGTGGACTGGCTGACATCCGGACCATTTGAGCTTTGGTTTCTCGTAACGGCAATGCCAAGAAGCGTCGCGCCCAATTCAGAGTTCGGCAAGACCTATGCACGTTCCTCGGCAGCCGTTGAAAATCTTATTCTTCAGGCGATTGAAGAAGGGGACTTTCGGCCAGTAGACCCACAGTTTGCCTTGCATATGATTTGGGGCAGTGTTGTTGGCGCAATGACTTACCGTCAATTTGGGCAAGTTTCGGCGCCCACATTAGTCGCGGATCATATCATTCGATCGCTTACAAGCGATTCGAGCAGATCAGCGATCAAGCTCAGGCAAGACGCGGCAGAGTAGGGCCAGGCCGTAGATTTTACCCTCGAGCCGGCCGCGCACGTTGTGTGCGGCGCACACTAAGTAAATCACCAGACAGGCGTGTTATATTTTGTGAATTCCCGCCTTGGTGATTCACTAATTTGGTGTGTCATTTTCGCGACAGACGGTCGCGAAAACGCGTTGCGATCACGGGCGTGCGATCGAAATCTAATTAGAATTTGATAACGTGATGTCACGTGCACTCACGCCGTTGTGAGTGCCAAATCAAACCAAAAATGAGCACCTGGGAGGGCTCAAGGGGAGGTTCGCGTTATGGCATTGCGTCGCCTAAAGTACGTCTGCCTGGCATCGGCCGCCGCCTTTTTCGGATCCGAAATCGGCATCGCCTATGCACAGATGGACGAAATTATCGTTCAAGCCCGTAAGCGGGAAGAAAGTCTTCAGGAAGTTCCGGTCACCGTTGCGGCATTTGCCGAAGAGGATCTAGACCGCTTTCAGATCGACACGATTTCCGAAGTGGCGGGTTTTATTCCTAACTTCAGAATTCAACAAGGTGGTTCCGGTTCCGGTGGTACCCTGATCCTTCGTGGTGTTGGCTCCAGTGCCATTAGCGCCGCGTTTGATTCGGCTGTTGCGATTAACGTTGATGGGGTTCTTGCGAACACCATGCGTCTGGTGCAAAGCAGCTTCTTGGATATTGGCCAGGTCGAGGTTCTGAAAGGTCCGCAGTCACTCTTCTTCGGAAAAAGTGCTTCTGCTGGCGTTGTTTCATTCCGGTCTAACAATCCAACGGACGAATTCGAGCTTTCCGGTAAAGCTTCATATGAGTTCGAGGAAAAAGGCGTTTATACGGAAGCTGTGGTTTCTGGTCCGATCACCGACACGATCGGTGCGCGTTATGCGATTGGGTTTACCGATCGTGACGAGATCATGAAAAACACCGCACCGGGAGTTACAAACCCGAACCGTGGTGAGCAAAGCCTGGATATGCGCGCAACCCTTACGTGGGATCCGACGGAAAATTGGAGCACGAACTTCAAGGCCGCGTATTCCAGCTACGAGAATGACGGTGCTATTCTGTTCGCTGACATTTTCTGTCAGGACGCTACCGCTCAAGGGACACTTTATCCCGCAGGTGTGACGCCGCCTCCTGGTTTGCCGTCCGGTTATGACTGTAATCCATTTGACGGTGTCGTTCAGTTGGGTGACCAAAATGCTCCTGAAGCGGCGAATATTCCAAACAATCGCGGCGGTGTTCCGTTTGAGGAACAAGACACTTTGTTCCTGTCTCTGCGCACGGAATATGACTTCACAAACTCACTAACTGCGGTTTTCCAGACCGGCTTCTACAATCTGGATAACTTCCAAAACGATTGTTTCAGCTACGACATCAATGGTGGTGGTTGTAACCTGGCGCAGAACACGACACGGAGCTTCTCGCAGGAAGTTCGGGTCCAAAGTTCTAATCTTACCGATTGGATGGACTTCATGGTCGGCGCTTACTACCAGACGCGTTTCATTACGTTTAAGCCGTTCCAGCACGCATTCGGTGCGACCCTCTTTGCAGGGCCGGATGCAACGACCGGTCAGACAGCGGATTATCTGAAAGAACACCGGACGGAAGCGGACGCTGTTTCGGTTTTCGGTAGTTTGACCTTACGGCCAATCGAACGGATGGAGATCACCGCAGGTTTACGCTATACGCGCGAGCAAAAGCAGAACTCCATTAGTGTGCCGTATGTGCACTCTGGCCTTGCTGGCTTTGGCTTCGTGCCATTGAATGTGGCGGGTATCAACTTTGACGATGATGTGTACACACCTGAAGTCTCTGTCACTTACGAACCTTGGGACGACATCATCTGGTACGCCGCGTACAAGACCGGCTTCAAGTCTGGGGGTATCGACAATAGTGCGCTGCCAACTGCAGGTCTGTTAGCTGCTCAGGCTTCCGGCGACTTTAGTTCTCTGGTTTTCCAGTCTGAGTTTTCGAAAGGCTTTGAAGGTGGTGTCCGCACGACCCTCTTGGACAACTCTCTGCGCTTCAACATAAGCGGTTTCCGCTATGTGTTCGAAGACTTGCAGGTTCAACAGTTCCTGGCGGACGTCATTCAGTTTGCCACGTTCAACGCCGGTGAGTTGACCACAAGCGGTTTTGAAGCTGATGCCTTGTGGTTCACGCCTTTCGAAGGTTTTACCCTTCGTGGTTCTCTGGCCTACACCAACTCTCCGTTTACGGACACATTCGTCAACGCAGATGGAGATAATCTGGATGGCCGTCAGACTGCTGGCAATGCGAAATGGACGGGTAATATCGGTGGCATCTACGAAGCACCGATCCCCAACACAGAGTTTGTCTTCAGCGCTTCCGGTTTTGCTCACTACTCGAGCAGCTACAACACCGGTGATGCTCTTGATGCACTCGTACAGGACTCGTTCTGGCGGGGCGACGCCTCGGTCGCTGTTAGTGACACAGATGGTCTGTGGCAGGTTGCTCTGATCGGTTCGAACGTCACCGATAAGATCTACACGATCACCAGTGGTGGCCGTCCGTTCACCAACTCTTCGGCAAACGCGAATGGTCTGGAAGACCAGATCCTACAGATCAATCGCGGCCGTCAGGTATCGCTGGAGGTTTCCCTCCGCTACTAGGAATTACCAAGATCCGGCGTCTCACTGTTCGTGAGGCGCCGGGTCAGTTTCCTCCCCGCGATCGGTTCGTCAGTTCGTCGGACCGATCGCACATTAGGCCCGCCGCGAGCGGGTTTTATTGTATGGGATTTCGGGAACGTCTGATGGTTGCAGTTTAGCCTGCTTCGGCCAGGCGAACCGGATCAGAGACGGTTTCCAGCATGTCGCCAATCATGCGTAAGGCCGTGGATTTCTTGGTCGATATAAGCTCTGCAATGGCGGTGGCGCTGGCATCGGACATGGATCCGCCAAAGCGCTGCAAAGAGTCGCCTTCCAAAAATGAGTAGGCCATCGACCACTCGGCGAAATATGTGGTGTCTTCTTCCGTATCAACGATCACCTGGACATTGTCGTGCCGCTTGTCGGCCTTGATACGCGCCAGGAGTGCCTCAATCTCTGCTGCAGGGCCCTCAAGCAATTGTACAAATTCCCGGCCGTCATAGAGCAAGAAACCAGTGATGTTGTGGTCCTGATTGTGCTGTCGGGCGCCACTTAAAAGGCCCGCTAGATCGTCATTTGAAAATGAACGCGTCGGCTGTGATGTGTAGACGATTTGCTTAGTCACGGTCGTTTTCCCCGTTATTGCAAGTCACTATCAGACCACCCTAAAGAGAACCTGCTTAACAAATTACTCTTTTATAACGAAACGTGTGGTAAAATCGACGATGCACGAAATACGATTATTGAAATACCATGATTCGCGAATTTGGCTAGTATAAGAATGTGTGCAATTCTCGTGAGAAGAGTGCTCTCGTGTTGCACGCTATCCGGCTGCTAGGGCCAGCGGTGCCTGAACCGCGCTGAACACGTTCTCGATCTCACGAATAAGCGCTGACGGGGTAATGGGCTTGGGCACGAATCCGTTCATTCCTGCGGCTCTATAGCCTTCGGCGCCCATTTCAACCGTATTGGCGGTCACCGCAATGATTGGGATATTGCTATAAGGTTTTCCCGACTGCCGGATGTTCTGTGTGGCGGTTAGGCCGTCCATCACGGGCATTTGCACGTCCATGAGAACAAGGTCGTAATGCTTAAGTTCGAGCGCATCCATGGCCTCTTGACCGTTGGCCACGCAATCGGGCGACATGCCCATGGCTTCCATGATCATTGTAATGATTTGCTGGTTCATGGCGTTGTCTTCCGCCACCAGCACACATGGTGCCGCTGCCGTCATCGCGACACTGTTTGCAGGTGAACCGCTGTCATCTGACCGGCTGGGGCCGACCGCGTTAGCGGTGATTTGCTTTTCGGCCGCATCCACCATGATGTGGAATGTGAACGTGCTTCCTATTCCCTGCTCGGAGGTGACGAAGATTTCGCCGCCCATCAGCTCACAAAGGTTCTTGCAGATGGAGAGGCCAAGACCGGTCCCCCCATGCTTGCGTGTGATTGAGGGGTCGGCCTGAGAGAAGGGTTCAAAAAGGGTCGGGATAATGTCTTCTGAAACGCCAATTCCGTTGTCCGTCACCGAGAAAGTAAGCTTTGTCCGGCCGTTGGCCGAAATGTCGGATCTGGTGCGCACGGTGATGACACCGTCGGATGAAAACTTGATCGCATTGCCCAAGAGATTGAAAAGGATCTGAGAGAGCTTTCCGGAATCGCCATTCACTGAGGCCGGAACCGTCTCATCTATTTCAGCGTCAATGACAAGGTTGCGCTCGGCCGCGTAATCCTTCAGGAGGGCCGATGTTTGCGACAGGATCTGATGAACGGAAAAATCCTCATGCTCGATTTCTTGCTTGCCGGACTCAAGACTCGCTAAATCCAGAAGGTTGTTGAGAATATCCAGAAGATTTTCACCGGACTGAACAATGAGATCGATTTTGTCCCGTTCCGCTTCACAGTTGGGGCTCGCTTGCAAAAGCCGCCCAATCGCAAGCACGCCATTAAGAGGTGTACGGATTTCATGGCTCATGGTCGCCAGAAAATCGGACTTGCTTCTATATCCGGCCCTAGCGTCTTCAAGGGCTGCCGCAAGCTGTTGCCGTTCCTGAACGCGAGCGGTTACGTCTTTCTCCACGGCGATGAACTTCTCAAGCTTTCCGTCTGCGTCGAAGATCGGATCCATTCGAATATCCAACCAGTATTCCCGGCCGGATTTGGAATAGTTCAGCAGTTCCAAACGAACAGGCTTCTGCTCCGCGATTGCGTGGGAAATTTCCGCCTTCTTTTCTGAACTGGTCTTGTCACCCTGCAAAATAGGGCCGGGCTTGCACCCCGCTACCTCCTCCAGAGTGTATTCCGTTAGCCGCTCAAAGCCTTTGTTGACCCACTCTATCTCGCCTTTTGGATTGGCAATGATGATGGCGTCGGTTGCGTGCTCCGCCATAAGGGCAAATCGCTTCAGGGTTTCTGATTGCTGAGATACCCAGTCGTCCGCTTGTTGGAGGATCTTGTGGTAGTTCCGCCGCTCCACAGCCTCAAGGGCAAGGCCGACCAATCCGGCAACGGAAGAGACAAAAGAAATCTCATCGGGCGTCCAACACTTGTCGGTACTTGCCTCGCAGCAAAGGATGCCAACGGCCCGAAGGCTGGAACGGATCTGAACGTCGAGTTTGGATCGTATGCCTCTTGGGGCCAAATGACGGGCGAAGAGGTCTTGTAATTCCGATGCATTCTGGACATCTTCGAAGACCGCCGTACGCTGGACCTTCGCTTTGTCCACGTAGTCGGGAAACTCTCCCACATCAAGTACGCTTAGGCCTAATGGGGCTTCTTCTTCCGGACAACAAGGGGCAGAACGGACAAGCTCCATCTGCCGCTGGTCAAACAGCCAGGTTTCCACAATCTGGATATCAAGTGACTTCGAAAGCGTGTTGAGGCATTCGCAGATGAATTCCTCGGTCTCTAGCTGTTCCGTGAGCTGAAGAGTGGAAAGGCGATCAAGCTCCGAGCCAAAGACCCGCAGCCGATCGAGTATCTCTTCACCGGTCGGTATGTGAGGATCAGAACCGCTTTGCTCAGGCCGGTCTCCGATTTCCCCCCAGGTATTTTGGGCGCTTTCCAAGTCCGTTGCTCCCTCGAGCTACTGAAACCACCTGTGAGGCCTCAGTTAGGCTACCTTCTTCAATCCGTCGAAATGCCAGACATCGCATAGTGCCTCGACGAATTCGGTCATCATCCATTCTGAATGCAAAGGAGACGGCGTAATGCGAAGACGCTCGGTTCCCTTTGGCACGGTCGGATAGTTTATCGGCTGCACATAGATGCTGTGTTGGTGGAGAAGCTCGTCGCTAACTTGCTTGCAGCGAACGGGATCGCCCACCAGAACCGGAACAATATGCGTTTCTGATTCCATCGGTGGGATACCGGCTTCCGTAAGCCTTTTCTTGAGAGTTCGCGCCCGTTCTTGATGCAGCGCTCGTTCCATTTGGCTGTTTTTAAGGTGCCGTACACTGGTCAGAGCCGCCGCCGCCAGGGGAGGCGCTAGGGATGTGGTGAAGATGAAGCCGGATGCGAAACTGCGCAAACAGTCGATAATCGCTGCATCGCCGGCAACATAACCCCCCATCGTGCCAAAAGCTTTAGCGAGAGTTCCCTGAATGAGGTCGATTTGGTCCATGACACTGTCGCGTTCGGCAATACCGCCGCCGCGGGGCCCATACATCCCCACCGCATGGACTTCGTCCAAATAGGTCAGGGCGCCATATTTTTTCGCAAGCGCGGCGATGGCCGCGATGGGCGCCACGTCCCCATCCATGGAATAAACGGATTCAAAGGCAATGAGCTTCGGACGATCGGAGGGCGCTTCCTTCAGCAATTGCTCCAAATGAGCAATGTCGTTGTGGCGAAAGATCTTCTTCTCCGATTTGCCATGGCGGATGCCCTCGATCATCGATGCGTGGTTCAAGGCATCCGAAAAGATGATGAGACCTGGAAGGAGCTGACTGACCGTCGACAAGCAAGAATCGTTCGCCACATAACCCGAGGTAAAGAGAAGGGCCTTTTCTTTTCCGTGAAGGTCAGCGAGTTCGTCCTCAAGTTCGACCTGATAGTGATTGTTGCCGGAGATATTGCGCGTGCCGCCGGAGCCAACACCGCATCGGTCTGCTGCTTCGTGAAAGGCCGCGATCACTTCGGCGTTGCGGCTCATGCCCAGATAATCATTGCTGCACCAAACCGTTACCGGTTTTTGTGCGGCGCCGTTTTCATAATAATTTGCATAAGGAGGGTATTCCGCGTGCCGCTCAAGTTCTGCAAACACACGGTACCGGCCTTCTGATTTCAATGAACTTATGTGATCTCTAAAAATCCGTTGGTAATCCATTATGTCCTCCCCCTGAAGTCCCTTAGTTTCAGTCAAAGTCGAGAAGCCGATCAACCTCGTCTTGATCTATGCCTTCTCCGTCCAAAGCCGGTCCGTTCAATAATCCGGCTTCGGGATCATCCAACTCGGATATGTCGTGCGACGTGCTGCCTGTTGGAAGCTCATCCACGGGCTGGCTGCCACCGGCGACGAAATCGCGTACCGCTTCAATCCCAGTAGTGAAACGATCTATTGTTTTGTCGATCTTTGTAAGCCGCTGACTGCAAAGGTCGTGAAAGCTGCAGGCTTCCAGAATGTTCATGCAGCTGGCCTTAATGCATTCAGCGGCGTCTGGTGTCGAGAGGTCAGTAGTCTGAAGTTTTTCGACCTCTGACATAATAGAGTCGGCCGCTGCATCGATCGTGCCCAGCGTATCGCGCACCTGCGGCCGCAACTCCCCTAGGTCCGGAACGAGGACCTGTTCACTTAAAAGCTTTCCGATGATTTCGAGGATAGCCGACAATTGTTTGGAGGCAATTTCGTCGGCGATTTCCTGGTCTTCGATCGAGACCACGGTTGATGACACGCTCGACACTAGAACTCTCCGATGACACGCTTCATCTTCTGTTTCAGCGTCGCGGCATTGAACGGCTTGATGATGTAGTTGTTCACACCGGCTTTTTTGGCAGCGACAACATTTTCCGCTTTACTTTCGGCCGTGACCATAATGAATGGCGTTTTGCGTAATCCGTCGTCTGAACGTACGGCTCGCAAAAGCTCATAGCCCGTCATGGGTTCCATGTTCCAGTCGGAAATGATGAGGTCGTATCGTTCTTTTTTCAGTTTATCGAAAGCAGCTTTGCCGTCCGTCGCTTCGGCAATGTTGCTGAAGCCAAGTTCCGTCAAAAGATTACGAATAATTCTGAGCATGGTTTTGTAGTCGTCCACGATCAGAATTGACATATCCATGTTCACTGCCATCCCGGCCTCCCTTTAGATCAACGCCACTTTCGATGCGCATGTGAGTTTTTCTGCATACTGAAAGTGAAGACTAGAATGGTAAAACGCCGTGAAATTTCAGTTAATTGATCAAATAAATGATCCAATTGGATAGATGTATCGTAGAACAAACATTCTCAGTTCAAACCTGACCAAGTAAAACAAGTGTACAATTCAAATAAATGATATAAATCAATAACATAGATTGCTTTGTTTTTCTTTGAATTCGGCAGATTTCAAGTCTCCATTAATTAAACTCCTCCATTCTGCAGTCGAAATTATTCGGTGTACGGCACTTATGCGCGTCACCAGGGTATTGAGAAATGTGCTGCTATGGATGACCTTCTTGACGAATTTCTTGCGGAAACCAATGAGAGCATCGAAGTTTTAGATGGCGAATTGGTCCGGTTGGAACAAAATCCTGACGATCCCGAACTGATCTCCCACATATTCCGTGTACTTCATACCATAAAGGGCACGTGTGGCTTTCTCGGCTTGCCCCGTTTGGCGTCGCTGGCGCATGCGGGTGAAAATGTCCTGGGACAGTTTCGTGATGGGGCGATCCCCGTGACGCCAGACGCTATGAATCCCGTTCTAGAGGCGCTGGACCAGATACGGTCGCTCGTCGCGGCTTTGGAAGAAACCGGAAAAGAGCCATCAGGAGACGACAGCGCCATAATTGACCGCCTCAACGAAGTGGCCAAAGGAGGCACTTCGGCTGACAGTGGAGAGACGCCGGCAGAACCTGCGGAAGAGGGAACCTCAGACGGAAACCTTTACGACAAGGTAGGCGGGATGTCGTCCATCGATGCGGCGGTAGAGCTTTTCTATGAACGCATTCTCGAAGACGAGAGTCTGAAAGACTTTTTTGCGGATGTGGATATGGACCGGCTTCAGGGTATGCAGCGGGCCTTTGTCGCGCTGGCCCTGGGCGGGCCGGATGAATATGAAGGCAGAGATCTTCGGTCGGCTCATGCGCATTTGGTCGATAAGGGACTTAATGAGGATCACTTCAATTCGGTCCTTCAGCATTTTGGTGCCGCGCTTAAAGAACTGGATGTTTCAGATCAACTCATTGGCTCTATTGCTGAACGGGTCGCTTCGGTGAAAAACGACGTTTTGGGCATCGAAGACGCGTCCGAAGACAAGCCTGATGCGTCCGCGGAGGCTCAAGAGCCAAAGGCTGAACAAGCGGAGGCTGAGGGAGCAGGGAAGGGCAAGTCAAAGCGCGCTTCTTCCAGCAGTATCCGCGTCAATGTGGACGTGCTTGAATCTCTCATGACTGTGGTCAGCGAGCTTGTGCTGACGCGAAACCAGCTCATGCAGATTTTGCGCGCCCAAAAGGATAGTGAATTCGCAGCACCGCTACAGCGCCTCAATCAGGTTACCACCGAGTTGCAGGAAAGCGTGATGCAAACGCGGATGCAGCCAATTGGGAACGCTTGGTCGAAACTTCCGCGGATTATGCGTGATCTTGCACAGGAGCTCGATAAGAAAATCGAGTTGGTCATGAACGGGGCAGAAACAGAACTGGACCGGCAGGTTCTTGATGAAATTAAGGACCCTCTCACCCACATGGTGAGAAATGCTGCAGACCATGGTTTGGAGACCACCCAAGGGCGGCGTGCCGCAGGTAAGTCCGAAACAGGTGTTGTGACTCTCGAAGCCCGTCACGAGGGCGGACATATCATCGTCGAGGTTTCTGACGATGGCCATGGTCTTAATACGGAGCGCATTCGCGAGAAAGTTCTGGCCAATGGGCTTGCTACGGAATCCGAATTGGAAGGCCTTACGGACCAACAGATTCAGCAATTTATCTTCAAGCCAGGCTTCTCAACGGCACAATCCGTCACCAGCGTTTCCGGACGTGGTGTTGGCATGGATGTTGTACGAAGCAATATCGCAAAGATTGGCGGGACAGTAGAGCTCAATTCGGTTGCCGGCCGTGGTACCCGCTTTACCATCAAAATTCCGCTTACACTGGCGATTGTTTCTGCACTGATTGTGGAATGTGGCGGACAGAGATTTGCCCTTCCGCAGAACAGTGTCATCGAATTGGTTCGTGTGACGAAAAACTCCGCCTACAAAATGGAGGACGTCAAGGGCACGCCCGTGCTTCGGCTCCGCGATCGTCTGTTACCGTTGGTCACCCTCAAGTCTCTGTTGGAAGTGGACGACGACAGGGATGACGGCGAAACCTACGTTATCGTTACTCAAGTCGGCACCTATATGTTCGGTATTGTGGTCGACCGGGTCTTCGACACGGAAGAGATCGTGGTTAAGCCGGTGTCGAAAGCACTTCGAAACATTCCGATCTATTCCGGGAACACGATTTTGGGGGATGGCAGCGTCATCATGATCTTAGATCCGATCGGCATTGCGAATGTGACGGGTGAAGCTTCAACAAGTGAAGACCAATCTGTCAACGCCGTCGAAGAACGTGGTAACTCGGGCGAACAGACGTCCATGTTGATCTTCCGTGCAGGTCCAGGCGCGCCGAAAGCTGTGCCTCTTGCCTTGGTCTCCCGCATCGAGGAAATCGATGTGTCCGAGATTGAGGATGCAGGTGGACAAACGTCCATTCAATATCGCGGGCGTCTGATGCCGCTGGTTACTTTGTCGGAAAAAAGCGTCATTCGCGACCAAGGTAAGCAGCCGGTGCTTGCCTTCTCCGATCAGGGCCGCTCTGTCGGATTGGTCGCGGACGATATTGTGGATATCGTGGAATCGGATGTGGTTGTCGAGATGAGGGGCGGGTGTTCCGGAACGATCGGTACGGCCATTATCGAAGGTAAGGCGACGGACCTGCTCGATACCACTTATTTCCTCAAGGAAGCCTGTGAAGATTGGTTCGGTGTGCGCCGGGATGCATCGCTAGGAGAAGCTGTCGCCCAGCAGATTTTGCTGGTGGATGACAGTTCGTTCTTCCGCAATCTACTAACGCCGATTCTGGAAGCGGCCGGATACACCGTGACCCAGGCGGACAATGGTCAGGCCGGATTGGAATTGTGTAAGGCCGGTGGAGAGTTCGACATTATCGTTTCCGACCTGGAAATGCCGGTTATGGACGGTTTCGGATTTGTGTCGGAACTTCGCAATGATCCGGGCTTTAGCGACAAACCGATCGTTGCTCTTTCGGCTCACGCAAGTCCGCAGGACATTAATCGGTGCCATGATGCGGGCTTTACGTCTCATGTCGAAAAACTCAACAAAGATTCTTTGCTGACGAAGCTGAAGGAATGCGTCAGCACCAGCAGGAGTGCAGCATGACCCAAGCTATTCAATTCAGCGAAGCGATGCCGAAAGCAGAACGCAGCACTCAATTCGAAGAATATCTCTCTCTGATGGTCGGGCCGCAAACGTTCGGGATTCCGGTTCTTCAGGTTCAGGACGTACTGTCGAATCAAAATGTTGCAGCGGTTCCGTTGTCGCCGGCTGAGATATCCGGGTCGATCAATTTGCGTGGCCGTATTGTGACCGTCATCGATATGCGCGTTGTGCTTGGCTTGGAGCCGTTTTCTCCGGATCAGAATCCCAAAAGTGTGGTTGTTGAGCATGGCGACGAAGCTTACAGCTTGCTGGTGGATGAAGTCGGCGAAGTATTGGAACTCAATGTCAATGACTGTGAACCGAACCCGGCAAACTTGACGCCCAAATGGCGGGAGTTATCGAACGGCTTATTCCGACTGGAAAACGAACTGCTGATGGCTCTCGATGTGAGCCGCATCGTGGGCATTCCGGAAAAGGGCGAAACGAACTAAAGCGTTTCCAGCCGGTAGAATTCGATTAGTCGGCGATCACACCACAAACGGTATCTCTTAGGGGTGATCAGATCAGGGAATAACGCGGGATTCCTTGAACCGTTCGGCCTTCTTCCATTTGCTTAGGAAAACGGCAAAGAAAAGAAGAAGGCAATCGAAAGCTTTTCTTGGTTGAATTAGTGTGGTTGCTGTTCGCGCATGGCGCGGAATTCCGACATGGACATTTCCGCAAGGACCAGCAACACATCGAGGTTTTCGATCTTAAGCTTGCCGTTTTGCGTCTGAATCGCATTCGCCTTTTTGAAATTCATCAATGTGCGATTTACATGAACAGCCGTGAGACCTGTCGCATCCGCGATTTGACTTTGCTTGAAAGGAAAATCGTATTCGTTTCCGCGCGACAATCCGACCCGATCCATTCGGGCAATAAGTCGCAGAATAAGCCGTGCGATTCGTTCGGGGGCGGAACGTCGCCCGAGGTCCGTCAGCATATCTTCCCGTTCTGAAAGAGCCGAGAAGGCAAGATGCGTCATGCGCCGGTGCAATTCGGGTTCTTTACGAACCGCTACGGCGAACCGGTCAGCGTCTAACACCCATCTTTTCAAAGGCGTGATTGTCTGGACAAAATACTGATGGAGCAATGGGGCAAACCCGATCGGTCCAATAGTGTCGCCGGCCGTCGCAAATTCGACAATCTGGCGCCTGCCGTCAGGTAACAGGTCATAACGCATAACCCACCCGTCCATAATGATACTGACCTCATGGTTCGGTTGCTCGCGGCGGCAAATCAATTGGCGCGCTGAGTCGGATACCAATTTGGCTTTCGTATCTTCAAGTATTTTCTTGAGTTTCGCAGGCTGTATGGAGCCAAAAATAGGCGCGTGCGCCACGAGCTCTTGTGCGCTGTCTGCAAGGGTCATTACACCCCCTCCGGTACTTTTATCGTTCTGGTTCCGTTGACTCGCCTGATCACGTTTCCGTGAAAAGGTTTTTTCCCCGCCGATTTATTCTTCACCGTGACGAATGGAGGGACTTCGCCGGCCACTGAATGTGATGCCCAACCATACGTTGATCTTGGTGCTGAAACTTCAGCCCCCAATATACTCACGTATTGCGCGCATATGAAACAATTCACACTCAAATCACCTGAAAGGATAACTACGTAAAATGCACTAATAAACTACTTTGTGTTCGAAGCATCGAGAAAAAACATGAACAAAAACCTTACGGTTTTTAATGAACATAGAAGTTGATCTAGGTTAATAATGGAGGTCAATGACATGTATTTATTATTTTTATTAAAGTAAAAGCGTCTAATGTTCCCAAGAAATACTTTGATTTTAAAGTTTCCTTAGTCCGCATAGTTAATAATCACTCCAAAGACTTGGTCCGTAAAGTATTTGTTAGCAGATCAAGTTTTGAGGAAGAAGGCCCCGGGTGCAACCTTTTCGAGAAAAGTGCGTGCATCGCAAGACGACTGCATGACTTTTGGGGGCACGAATCTGACCATCTGTGGGATAGACAACGGAGTTGGGAAATGTTGAACGCGCTGGAAGCAGAGCCGCTTGAATCAACAGTCGACGGGGCGGAAGCTGAACAGAATAAAGATCATGGTACAGATGATACGGGTGCCGTGATCACAAAGTTAAAAGACAAAGTGGCGTCTTTGGAACGCATGTTTGACGACATGCCGATCAATATCATCACGTGTGATCTTGTTGATTTCAAAATCAACTATGCGAACGCATCCACACTAAAGACATTGCGTGGTATCGAGCATTTGCTGCCGGTGAAAGCAGACGACTTAATCGGGCAAAGCATCGATGTTTTCCACAAAGATCCGCAGCATCAGCGGCGTATCCTTGCAGATGATCGCAACCTTCCCCATGAAGCACGCATTACTATTGGCGACGAAATACTTGATCTGTTGATCTCGCCAGTAAGGGATGCTGCCGGTCAGTATATCGCAGCGATGGTAACGTGGAACATCGTCACCAAATCGGTTCGTGCTGACGAGGAAGCCGCGCGTCTGATGGAGATGGTGCAGAACATGCCCGTCAACGTGATGATGTGTGACCCGGAAACGTTCGACATTACTTTCGCAAATAACACCAGCATTAACACACTTAAGACGCTGGAACATTTGCTGCCGATTAAAGCGGATCAGCTTGTCGGCCAGTCGATCGATATCTTCCACAAGAACCCGACCTATCAGCGCGGCTTGCTGGCTGATCCGTCTAACTTGCCACACCAGGCAAACATCCAGGTCGGTGATGAAATTCTTGATCTCAATGTGTCGGCGATCCGCGATAAGAATGGCGAATACCTAGGCCCGATGCTGACATGGAGCATCGTCACAGAGAAGGTCAAAGCGGATGAGGACAATGCCCGTCTGATGGAGATGGTGCAGAACATGCCGATCAACGCGATGATGTGTGAGCTTGAAGATTTCAAGATTACTTTCGCGAACCGCACCAGTATCGATACACTTCGCCAGCTTGAGCATCTGCTTCCAATCAGAGCTGATGAGCTTATTGGGCAGTCGATCGATATCTTCCATAAGAACCCGTCGCACCAGCGTAAGATGTTGGCCGATCCATCGAACCTGCCACATCGCACCATGATTTCGCTGGGTGAGGAGACTCTGGATCTGAGCGTTGCGGCAATCCGTGACAGTTCGGGCACATATATCGGCCCACTTCTCACCTGGAGTATCGTGACCGAGCAAATTCGTGTTGCGAACCGCGTGAAAGAAGTCGTCGGCGTTGTGTCTTCCGCTTCGGAAGAACTGAAAGCGACCGCAGAGTCCTTGTCTACATCGGCTGAACAAACCAGTGGTCAGGCCGGTGCGGTGTCGACCGCGTCTGAGCAAGCGTCGGCAAACGTTCAAGCTGTGGCATCAGCGGCTGAAGAACTGGCGAGCTCTACCCAAGAAATTGGCCGCCAGGTCACGCAGTCCGCTCAGATTGCAAGGTCTGCGGTGCAAGAAGCCGAAAAGACCAATGACGGTATTAAGAGCTTGGCCGATGCGGCTGAAGCAATTGGGGAAGTCGTTGGTCTGATCGATGATATCGCAAGCCAGACCAAGCTTCTCGCTCTGAATGCGACCATCGAAGCCGCTCGCGCCGGAGATGCCGGTAAAGGCTTCGCGGTTGTGGCATCGGAAGTCAAAAACTTGGCTGACCAAACTGCGAAAGCCACGAAGGAAATCGGCGAGCAGATCGGTGGTATGCAGACAGCGACCAAAGAAGCTGTCACGGCGATTGGCGGTATCGGAGATACGATTACCAAAATCGACGAGAACTCCACGGCAATCGCGTCCGCGGTGGAAGAGCAAAGCGCTGCCACCCAGGAAATCTCGCGAAACGCACAAGAGGCGTCTTCCGGGACACGGGAAGTATCCAGCAACATTGCTGGGGTTACGGAAGCGGCAACGCAGTCGGGGGCGGCATCTACTGAAATGCTGCAATCGGCGACTGAGCTGTCCGAACAGGCGGTCAATCTCAGTACAGAGATCGAGGCATTTATCGACGGCCTCGGCAAGTAACGCAGATGAAACTGTAAACCGGGCTGCGGCTGGCCTTACCCCTGGCCGCAGCCCGAGGATTTGCGAAGATTAGTTTGAGTTGGAGTAAGTTGCGTGTCGTCGATTTCGCTGAATCCAGATAACCCGATCGAACAGGACGTTACCCCATCGAATGCTCTATCATCGCGATCGGCGATCGCGAAACCGACACGTTGGGTGTTATTGGGATTTGGTTGGTTGAACGTAACCCTCGGTATCATTGGCGCGTTTCTGCCTCTCATGCCAACCACTATCTTCTTGATTATTGCGTTGTGGTGTTTCACGAAGAGTTCGCCAAAACTGGCGCATTGGCTTTACACACATCCGAAGTTTGGGCGGGTGCTGCAGGATTGGCACACCTATCGAGTGGTGCCTTTGCATGCAAAAGTTACGGCGACCGTCCTGATGCTGACAAGTTTGGCGTTGGTCTTCTTTTCGAATACGGGATCATATCTTTTGGTAATCGTTCTGGCAGCGGCCATTGCTGCCGTATTAGCGTATCTATTGTCCCGTCCTCATGAACGTCCAGTAGTGCGGGAGGAGTAATTAAGTAATGGCATTACCGCAGTCAAAAGAGCGGCCGCAAAGCGGAGACGTGACCCGCGTCATGGTGGTGGATGACTCCGCGGTTGTTCGGGGCATTACGACGCGTCTTCTAGAGAAAGACGGTACGTGCAAAGTCGTGGCCTCTGCATCGAACGGTGAGAACGCCTTGCGCATGTTGGAACGGCATAACGTGGAAGTAGTCGTATTGGATATCGACATGCCGGTGATGGACGGTATGACGGCTCTGCCGCTTCTTCTTAAATCAAAGCCGTCTTTGCAGATCGTGATGGCTTCGACGCTTACGGAGCGCAATGCGAAGATCGCGATGAAAGCCCTTCAACTGGGGGCGAAAGACTACATTCCGAAACCTTCCGCCACGGAGGATTTGCGCGGCGATAAATTCGGCGCTGATCTCCTGCGTAAAGTCACGGCGTTAAGTAAAGCGGCCCGAAAAAATAAGGCGGGAAGTGTTGCTTCCTCGAAAAGCTCCGCAGCAAGTAGCGTTGCATCCGCGAAACCGCAAGATGAAGGCGCAGGGCTTTATCGTGGGAAGAAGGTTGACCTTCGAACAGGCCCCATCCGCACGCCGCAGATCATCGCAATCGGCAGCTCGACCGGTGGTCCCGAAGCGTTGAGCACGGTGTTATCTTCGATTTCTCCAAAGATCGAACAGCCGATTGTCATTACTCAGCACATGCCGGCGACCTTTACGAAAATTCTCGCGCAGCGCCTTGAGAAGGAATCAGGCAGGCCGTGCCGTGAAGGCGCTGACGGAGAAAGGATTCTTGGCGGCACCATCTATGTTGCCCCTGGCGACTATCATATGATGATCGTCGGTACAGCGACAAAACCGCAAATACAACTCTTGCAGACGCCTCCGGAAAACTTCTGCAGGCCGGCTGTGGACCCAATGCTGCGTAGCCTCGCAGAGATTTATGGGCCGAGAGTTCTCACCGTAATTTTGACCGGGATGGGCCAAGACGGGCTTCTCGGCTGTCAAAAACTCGCTGGCCTTGACGCGCCAGTGATTGCGCAAGACGAAGCAACCAGCACCGTTTGGGGGATGCCGGGAGCAGTAGCCACCGAAGGGGTTTGTAACGCTGTCAAACCTCTCAGTGAAATTGGAAACGCAATCTCTAGGATTGCACTGTCGGCAGGAGCCCAAAAATGAATCCGGAACACTTTGAAATTCTGAGTAAGTTCTTGTTGTCCCGATCGGGCTTGGCCCTGACACCGGACAAAACATATCTGGCCGAAGTAAGGCTTAACCCCGTTGCGAAGCGTCATGGCTATGCGGATGCATCGGAATTGGTTGCGTCGCTTGGCGGGTTTGTCAGTGAGCAGATCTTGAATGATGTCATGGAAGCCATGACGACGAACGAATCCTTTTTCTTCCGGGACGACGTGCCGTTCGAAAACTTCAGAGAGGTCATGTTGCCTTATCTGAAAACCGCAAGGGCGGGAATGCGGCGTGTGCGCATCTGGTGTGCGGCGTGCTCAAGTGGACAGGAACCTTACTCCATCGCGATGATCTTAGATCAGCTGAGCAATCAATATGAAGGCTGGTTGTTTGAGATTGTAGCCACCGACATTTCGGCAGAGATGGTGACGCGCGCAAAGTCGGGTGAATTCTCGGACTTTGAAGTCAATCGCGGACTTCCGGCCAGCTATCGCAACAGCTATTTCCGTGAAAACAACGGCAAGTGGACCATCAGTCCCGCGTTGCGGACGAAGATCGATTTTCGTGTCTTCAATCTGCTTGATGACCCGGCGCCGCTTGGCCGTTTTGATATCGTGTTCTGCCGAAACGTTTTGATCTACTTCGAGCCCGATACGAAAGCAGCCGTTTTGGAGCGGATTGTCAAAATCATGCCTGATGATGGTTTCTTGTCTTTAGGCGCCGCGGAAACAGTTGTCGGAATTTCTGATGCGTTTCGCATGTCAGAAATCGGCAAAGCTCTTTACCGGCCGCGTACGGCAATCAAGCAAGCCGTTTAGAGAAGACCAAGACAACCGGGTGGGTTATTCGTTCTCACCCGGATCGTTTTCGAAGCGGACCTCGGAGTCTTCATCGATTTCGTCTTCGACGGCAAGCTCAACATCGTCTTCCAAACTGTCTTCCATGCTGTCCATAAACAGCTGGTCGGATTGCTCTTCGGCAACTTCAAGCGACGGGCTGGCTGTTGTGGTTTGTTGATCTGAGCTTTGTTGGAAAATCCAAAGTCCTGTGGCGCCGGCGACTACGACGCATAAACCCAAAACCATAAGCGTGTTTCGAGACATTTCGGCATTCCTTACTAGAACCGTCTTTGTTCTGATGAGAAAACAAACCGGTTCCGGAGTCTTTGACGTACGCGTTTCCGAACATTGAATTGTTCGGCAAACCTCACTCCGCTTTACCAGAGCTTTGCTTATTCATTTTTGTGCCCAGTCCCATGTGCGGTATTGGACAGTATTGTGAAGGCAATAATGTGTCTTAGCTGAACCTGAGATGTATGGACAGCTTGAATGTTGCGATTAGGGTATATGATTGCCTAACGGGGGCCATTCCCGGCCTTCAAAGCCGCAGTAACTCAGCGTTTCCACCTGATGCCATCGTGTTCACGGATAGCGTTTTTTCGGTGGCGAATCGCATGAGATAGTTGGGACCACCTGCTTTGGGGCCGGTTCCGGACAGTCCGTGACCCCCAAATGGTTGTACGCCGACCACGGCGCCAATCATGTTCCGATTGATATAAGTGTTTCCGGCTGATTGCCGCAGGAACAAGTCGTTGGTCTGTCCCTCTATTCTCGAATGGACACCGAAGGTGAGGCCATAGCCCGTTGCCTTGATTTCTTCGAGATGCCGGTCCAAATCATCGGTGGCATACCGGATGACATGCAGGATGGGGCCGAAGTTTTCTTTCGACAGTTCTTTGATCGAAGAGATCTCGAACAGATGGGGGGCAACGAATGTCCCTGCAGAGCAATGACTCCCAAGATTGGCTTTGTGGTGAAATTTGGAAGTTCGAGACATCTGCTCGATATGCGCATGCAATTCATCAGCCGACGGTTGATCGATCACGGGTCCGATATCGGTAGACAATAGAAACGGGTCGCCAATCTGAAGCTCGTTCATAGCGCCTGTGATAAGCGCAAGTGCCTTGTCGGCGATGTCTTCCTGCAAATAGAGCACGCGCAACGCGGAACATCTTTGTCCCGCACTTATGAAGGCTGACCGAATGACATCATCCGTTACCTGTTCCAAAAGCGCCGTTGAATCGACGATCATCACGTTTTGTCCGCCGGTTTCGGCAATGAAAGGAACGATCGGCCCGTCCTTTGACGCAAGCGTTCGATTGATGATCCGAGCTGTCTCCGTGCCCCCCGTGAAGGCGACGCCGGAAACAGCGGAATGCGCGGTGAGGGCGGCGCCAACCGACCCGTCGCCTGGTAAGCAGTGGAGGGCATCGGCGGGTACGCCTGAATCAATCAGGAGGCGGACGGCCTCATGAGCGATAAGGGGCGTTTGTTCCGCAGGCTTTGCAATGACGGTATTGCCGGTAACCAGAGCCGCCGCAATCTGGCCGGTAAAGATCGCCAGGGGAAAATTCCATGGACTAATGCAGGCGAACACACCGCGCCCATGAAGGCTCAATTCATTACGCTCCCCAGTCGGTCCGGTGAGCGGTATTGGCGCGTCAAAGTGTTGTCGTGCCTGCGTTGCGTAATAGCGGCAGAAATCAGCAGCCTCCCGAATCTCTGAAATCGCGTCGGGGATCGACTTTCCGGCCTCTCGGATCAGCAGGCTCATGAAACGGTCGCGATTCTGCTCCAGCCGGTCCGCTGCCTGCTCAAGGATCGTGGCGCGGGCAGCACCGCCGAGATTATTCCAGGCCGGTTGATAGTGCGCTGCTTTCTCGAAGGCCGTTTCAATGTGCGCATCCGTCGACCAAACCACATGACCGGCAATATCTTGATGGTTCGCTGGGTTTTTGACGGGAATACTGGGGTCCTCTGCTGCCACGCCACCAACGATCGGGCCAGCTGACCAAACTTCATCGGTTAGCTGTGACAGGGCCTCAATCAGTTTGCCACACACTGTTTCGCCGGTGAGGTCAATTCCGCCAGAGTTCTTACGTGCCTCCCCGAAGAGGTCTTTAGGCTGACGAATTTGATCGTGCCGTATGGTTTCCCGTGCAGCCAGTCTGTCCCCTGGGTCCTGAACAACTTCTCCGGCGGGGATGTCGAGATCCATAAAGCGGTTGACGAAAGAACTGTTGGCACCATTTTCCAACAGGCGTCGCACCAGGTACGCAAGCAGATCCTCATGTCCACCACAGGGCGCGTAGATGCGTGTTGGCGGCATATCGTCAATTGACCTGGCTGCTTGATCGTAAAGCAGTTCGCCCATTCCATGCAGTCGTTGGAATTCGAACCCGCGATAGTCGCCGGCCATTTTCAGAATTGCCGTGAGTGTATGCGCGTTGTGGGTTGCGAACTGGGGATACAATCGCGTGCGCTGTTTAAGCATTTCCTGGGCGCAGACCAGATAAGAAATATCCGTCGTTGCTTTACGGGTAAAGACCGGGAAATCGGGCAACCCAAGTTCTTGCGCATGTTTGATCTCCGTATCCCAATAGGCGCCTTTCACGAGGCGCACGGGAATTTGCCGGTTTGTCTCGCCCGCCAACGCCGCAAGCCACTGCAACACCGGGCGCGCACGCTTTCCGTAGGCTTGAACCGCTAGGCCAAAGCCGTTCCAGCCTTTAAGCGACGGTGCGCGGGCAATTTGTTCGAAAAGCTTCAGTGATATCTCCAACCGGTCAGCTTCTTCCGCATCGATCGTGATAGCGACGCTACCTTCCGCGGCCCGTTCGGCAAGCGATTGAAGGCGGCTGCCAAGTTCTCCTTTGACCCGGTCCCATTGTGCGAATTCGTAGCGCGGGTGAAGCGCCGAGAGTTTGATTGAAACGCTTGAGGCGGTGTTTATGTCGGTTCGCTGGTTGTCCTCTGCGACGGCGTCGATCGCTTCAGCATAAGCTTTGAAGTAGCGGTCCGCCGTAGGCTGGTCTCTGGCGCCTTCGCCCAGCATGTCATAGGAATAGATAGACTCTGGACCAAATTCCTTTTTACCCCGGCGTATGGCTTCGTCAATAGTTCGCCCCAGGACGAATTCACTTCCCATAATGCGCATGGCGCCGTACATGGCATTTCGAATGACGGGCGTGCCCGCGCGGTTGACGAGTCCGCCAAACCATTTCTGCGGGTTCAGCGTGAGGGCTTTATCGAGAGAAATGACCTGACCGGTCAGCATCAAGGCCCAAGTGGAGGCATTAACGAAAAGGGACTCCGCTTGGCCCAAATGGTCCGACCAGTCGCCGGAGAGTATTTTGTCGGCGATCAAATCATCGGCCGTTTCTACATCGGGCACGCGAAGCAGAGCTTCCGCGAGGCACATCAACGCAATGCCTTCTTCGTTGGATAGGCCGAATTGCTGCAAAAAGGCGTCTAGCAATGGCTGCTCGGACTGGCGTTCCCGGATCGCGACTACCAAGCTTTCGGCCGTAGCGGAAATTTCTGTGCGCTGTCCAACAGAGCGCCGATAAGTGTTCAGCAATTCTGCAGTCAGCGTGTCTTCATCGGCAAACTTATGTCGATGGATAGAGGCTTCGAGCTCAATCAGGCGCGATGCGGTGTTGGGTGTCTCGTTCGCCATGGTGACCTCCGAATCTGTGTTCAAAGATTACAGCGATTTGGCAGCTAAGAAGACACCCTAAGTTGGGTGGAAAGGGTCAATCCGGGCGTGGGAGAGAAAACACGTTGCCCAATTCGCCATAGTCGAGATATCCCAGGCGAGCCAGCGGCTCCATCTTCTGAGTGGCAACAATGCCATCTTCGATGAACGCGTCTTTGATATGGACGCCGACAACTCGGCCCAAAATCACACTCCATTGAATTTCCCGGTCCGGATCCCAGGGCAGCACGACGGTTTGCAGGTAGACGCATTCCAAGTGAGCGGGAGATGCGGCAACGCGTGGGGGCTTGACCAGCTTAGAAGGTGCTTTCTCCAGTCCCGCATACTCAAACTCATCTTGATCGTTCGGCAGATGCGCGGCGCTTTTGTTGATCGCCTCACGTAAATCGCTGGAGGCAAAGTTGCAGACAAATTCGCCGGTGACTTCAATATTGTTTTGGGAGTCTTTCGGTGTTGCGCTTGAGAACATGACGATGGGTGGCGGCGCCGCGACGAAATTGAAAAAACTATAGGGGGCGAGATTTGCAACCCCATCTTTATTGAGACTGCTAATCCAACCGATGGGGCGCGGTGCCACAATCGCTTTTAGGGGATCGTGCGGTAAACCGTGATCATTCTTTTCAATTTCGTAGAACATAAAGGCAAAGACTCATCGTCGTTTCTTCTTTTTCTAGATGTACTTCATGGGGGCGGCCGTCACCAATACTGTAAGAGAATTCTGACGGTACCTAAGCAGCACTACTGCTCAACGATTAGGCAATCACGCTTGTGATGCATTTGGGCTCATAGATCGGGTGGTTTCGTTACCGAAGCTGCAATCAAGCGCTCTTATCGAGAGATTTTGCCGCGTCAATTACAACCTCCGCAATCGGTGCCGGTATATGTGTCGCGATTTCCTAGCGGCAAGACCGCACACGCACAATCGTCAAAACATTCGTCGATTGGGTGGTTGCGGACATGAAATCTGATTTCTACCGGCTGTCATCAAACACGAACAAAAATTGCAGCGTTGTTGTAGCGGCCGGTATCCATCAGAAGCGCGATATTCGGAAATGAATTTGCAGTTTTGCGCGAGTCCCAATTACTATTCTCCTTAGGGAATTCCCGCGGCATTCAATATTGTTTGAGTGCAGTGTTACGAGCAAGGATCAGTGAAGCATGGCGAAGTTGAACGTGAACGGCAAAGTCGTCGACGTGGATGTCGAAGGCGATACGCCGCTATTGTGGGTTATCCGGGAACAGCTGGGGATGACCGGCACCAAATATGGATGTGGCATTGCGGCATGTGGTGCGTGCACGGTGCATGTTGATGGCGTCGCCACCCGGTCCTGTGTTCTGCCGGTCGATTCGCTGACGGAAAATGAAAAGATCACCACGATTGAAGGACTCTCACCGGATGGATCCCACCCGGTACAACTGGCCTGGGCAGAATTGGACGTTCCGCAATGCGGATATTGCCAGACCGGCATGATTATGTCGGCGGCTGCGTTGGTGGACAACAATTCCAAAGTGACCGACGAAGACATTGATGCGGAAATGACGAATATTTGCCGGTGCGGCACTTTCGTTCGTGTGCGGAAGGCTATTCACCTTGCCGCCAAGAACAAAGCGTAAGGAGAGAGATCATGAACAAACATACGCTTGAACTCTCCCGCCGTCATTTTGTCGTTGGCGCGGCTGCCACCGGCGCCGGCCTGTCGTTGGGCTTTGCCGTTCCCTTTTCCGGTGCGCAGGCCGCAACCGGAACACCTGAAGTCAATGCCTGGGTCGTGATCGAATCGGATGACACAGTCGTTATCCGCATCGCGCGCTCCGAAATGGGTCAAGGCACCTTGACCGGACTGGCGCAGATGGTTGCTGAGGAACTGGAATGCGATTGGTCGAAAGTCATCACGGAGTATCCCACGCCCGGGCAAAACGTTGCGCGCGATCGTATCTGGGGCGATTTCGCAACCGGTGGCAGCCGGGGCATTCGCAACAGCCACCAATATGTGCGTGAAGGTGGTGCAGCGGCGCGGATGATGCTGGTTGAGGCGGCTGCAAAGGAATGGGGTGTTGCCCCAACGGCGTGTAAAGCCGAAAACAGTGTCATTAGCCATCCGGCAAGCGGCAAGACCACCACTTACGGAGCGGTCGCATCCGCCGCGGCGAAACTTACCCCGCCAACGGAAATTTCGCTCAAGGATCCAAAGGATTGGAAGATCGCGGGCAAGCCTGTAAAGCGCCTCGATACGGTCGACAAGCTCACGGGTAAGCAAGTTTATGGCGCCGATCTAAAGTTCGATGACATGTTGAATGCCTCGGTCAAGGCATCGCCAGTTCGCAACGGCAAACTGAAAAGTTTCGATGCCGATGCGGTCATGTCCCTGCCAGGCGTGAAGAAGGTGCTGAAAATTGACGACACCTCAGTGGCGGTTGTTGCGGATACGTGGTGGCGCGCGAATTCAGCCCTTGAGCAGCTTCCCATCGAATGGGAAGGCGGCGACGCTGATTTTTCCAGTGCTGAGTTTGAAGCGATCCTGGAAGAAGGGCTGACTGCCGAAACGCCTTTGGTGGGCAATAAGGTCGGCGATGTAGAAGCCGCGTTTGCCAGTGCCGACAAAATTGTCGAGGCAACCTATCGCATGCCGCACCAAAACCACGCCTGCATGGAGCCCATGAATGCAACGGCGGTCTGGACCGAGGAGAAGTGCGAGGTCTGGTGTCCGACGCAAAATGGGGAAGCCGCTTTGGCGGCGGTTGCTCAGGCTTCCGGTCTTCCGATTGAAAAATGTGAGGTCTATAAACTGCACCTTGGCGGCGGGTTCGGCCGGCGGGGCGGCGGGGACTATGTTTCCCAGGCGGTTACCATCGCAAAATCAATGCCCGGCACGCCCATTAAACTGCTCTGGAGCCGGGAAGAAGACATGCAGCATGACTTCTACCACCCAACCACACACGGGCGCGTCCGTGGCAGTCTCGACAAAGACGGCAATTTGACGGGTATTCATCTGCGCATTTCCGGTCAGTCGATCTTGGCGGGTATTTTGCCGGAAAGGCTGATCAATGGATTGGATCTTGCCACGTTCCAAGGGCTGCTGCCTTCTGGTCTCAATCCATTGGTTGAGGATCAGACCCTCAAATACTCATTTGACAATCTGTTGGTTGATCATGCCATGCGAAATCCGCCGGTTCGTCCCGGCTTCTGGCGCGGCGTGAACGCTAACCAAAACGCGATCTATCTGGATTGTGCGTTGGACGAGTTTGCCCATGCGGCCGGGCGCGACCCGCTTGAATTCCGGTTGGCGCATCTGAAAGATTTTCCTCAGGCACAGGCCGTGCTGAAAGCGGTCGCCGAAAAGTCTGGCTGGGGCAAGGATGACGGGTTGTCGCGTGGCTTGTCATTCTATTATTCCTTCGGGTCCTATACGGCCGCGTGTGCGGAAGTCACCGTTTCTGCCGAAGGCAAGCTCAAGATGCACCGCATCGTAGCCGCCACAGACCCAGGGTATGCCGTTAACCCACAGCAGATCGATGCTCAGGTTCAGGGGTCATTCGTCTACGGATTGTCAGCACTTCTTCACGGTGAGATGACGGCGAAGGACGGTCTGATGGAACAGGTCAATTTCGATACCTATCCGTCGATCACAATGGAAGAAATGCCGGATGTGGAAACGATCGTTATGCCGTCCGGCGGTTTCTGGGGTGGCGTCGGGGAACCGACCATTGCCGTCGCGCCGCCTGCCGTTCTGAATGCGATCTTTGCGGCAACCGGCAGACGTGTCCGTAACTTGCCGATTAAGGATCAAAACCTCAGGGAAGTGTAACGTGCGTTTCCTTCCCTTGAGGGTTTTGTTCGCGTGTGTTTTGGGAGCATCGGGCGCATACGCGTCCGATGCCTCCACAAGTGCGGCCGCCCTTATGTCGGCAAGCTGCACCGGTTGCCATACTACCCAGCAGGATAATGATCATTCCGTGCCGAATTTAGATGGCTATTCGGCAGAAGACATCCGAACGGCTCTTATTGCGTTTCGCGATGACGAAAACGCCACCGTCATGAACCGTATCGCGCGCGGATATACAGATGCGGATGTAGAACAGATAGCGGCTTATCTTGGCGCAACACAATAAATCCGGATGGTCGGAGGGGACGTTTTGATGGCGAAGACTACCAGGATTGGCCGGCGTAAGTTTCTGGCAGGAAGTGCCGCGGCCGCCTCTTTCTTCTATGCGCCGAGCTTGGCTCTTGCACAATCATCCGCACGGGTGGTGGTCGTGGGCGGCGGATTCGGCGGCGCCACCTTCGCGCGCTTTCTTAAAAGGGTCGCTCCGTCTGTGGACGTCACGCTTGTTGAAGCAAGTTCGAAATATGTGGCATGCCCCTTTAGTAACTTGATTTTTGGCGGACTGCGCACGCTGAAGGATCAAGAATTCGGCTATGACGGGGTCAAAGCCCAGAACGTCAACGTGATCCAACAGATGGCAACAGATGTTGACGCGGCCAAGAAAACGGTAGCGCTCGGCGATGGCACGGTTTTGTCCTATGACAAATTGCTATTGGCGCCTGGCGTCGATTTGGATTTTAGCGGTCTGGAAGGGTATGACGCAGCCGCTGCGGAGATCATGCCTCATGCCTGGAAAGCGGGTTCGCAAACAGCGCTCTTGAACAATCAACTCCAATCGATGGAAGACGGTGGTGTTGTTGTCATTGCCGCACCGGCCAATCCGTTCCGGTGTCCGCCTGGCCCTTATGAGCGGGCAAGCATGATTGCGCATCATCTCAAAACCAATAAGCCCAAATCCAAGCTCATGATTTTGGATGCGAAAGAGAAGTTTTCGAAACAGGCTTTGTTTCAACAGGGCTGGCAGCAACTGTATGGCGATTTGGTGGAATGGGTTGGATTGTCCGATGGCGGACAGGTGATCTCAGTCGATCCATCTACGATGACGCTGAATACGGATTTCGATTCCGTGAAAGCGGCTGTGGCAAATGTTATTCCTCCGCAAAAGGCAGGGGTCATTGCGGTCCGCGCCGGCGTCACTGATGCATCCGGCTGGTGCCCCATCGATCCCGTGAGCTTTGAGTCGACGCTTCAAAAAGACATTCACGTGCTGGGCGACGCGTCAATTGCCAATGCGATGCCTAAATCGGCGTTTTCGGCCAATGCGCAGGCAAAAGTGTGTGCCATCCAAGTGGCGCGCTTGCTGAACGGCGAGGAGGCTTTGCCCACCACTCTGGCGAATACGTGCTACAGTCTGGTGGGGCCGGAATATGGAATTTCCATCGCGGATGTTTACCGGCCGGGCGCCAACGCGCTGGACCGGGTGGAAGGCGCGGGCGGCGTCAGCCGATTGGACGCGCCCAGCGACCACCGTGTCTTGGAAGCACAGTATGCAGATGATTGGTTCAAGACAATTACGTCCGAAGTCTTCGGGTAAGAATTGCGTGGGGCGGGTCTTCCTCATTGCCTGCATGGTGTTCGCCTTGGGGACAGGGCCCTCGATCGGGGCAGACCTGGTTGCATATGAGGTTGTCGACGACACGATTCCGCAGCCGTTAACGAAACAACCTGGAGATCCTTCATCAGGAAGAGACGTATATGTGGATCGGGACAGGGGACATTGTCTGTTGTGTCATCAAGCAGCGTCGGTTAGCGAACCGTTTCCGGGGACGATCGGTCCCGACTTGTCCGATGTCGGAGCCCGCTATACGGCGGCGCAGCTGCGGTACCGTATCGTTGATCCCACACGGCTGAATGCGGACACGGTGATGCCCTCCTATTACCGCATTGACGGATTGGCCCAGGTTGAGAAAAAGTATGAGGGAAAGCCGGTTCTCACGGCTCAGGAAGTGGAAGACTTAATTGCATTCTTGCAAACTTTCGGAAAGGAATAAGGGTGTCCGTTAACACGCCAACACCGTCGCTGAACGAAGACGCCGGGATAGACAGGCGAACGGCATTAGCGGCGTTGGGCGGAGCCGTGGCGATTACGCTGCTCCCGGCCCGCCTGTCGGCCACACCGGAGGAAATGCAAGCGGCCATTCGCGAGTCATTTGGAGATATTCCCGTTCAAGAAGGGCGGGTTACCCTAAAACTGCCGGTCTTGTCGGAAAACGGAAATTCCGTTCCCATGTCAATTGACGTGGACAGCTCAATGACGGAAACGGATCACGTAACCTCCATTCAAGTCTTCGCGGAGAAAAACCCGCTTCCCAATATCGTAAAATACTATCTTGGGCCCCGTGCCGGGAAGGCGAAGATCACTAGCCGGATACGGCTTGCTGACACGCAGACCATTACAGCCATTGCCCAGATGAGCGATGGCAGCCTGTGGTCCGGCACGGCCAGAACCATTGTCACGCTGGCCGCGTGTATCGATTTGGGCTGACGAGGGGCAACATGGCAAAGGTTCGTATTGCAGTTCCCGAAACCGCCCAAAAGGGCGACGTGATCGAAATCAAAACACTGATCTCGCACCCCATGGAAAGCGGGTTTCGGCGCGGCGTTTTCGGCGAAGTGATCCCCCGCGACATTCTGAAGGAATTTAAGTGCACCTATAACGGTATTGAGATCTTTCGCGCAGAGTTTTTTCCGGCCGTTACCGCCAACCCATTTTTGACCTTTTTCACTGTTGCGGTCGAGACCGGCGATCTAGAGTTTACGTGGACGGATCAACACGGTGCGGTGACGTCCGAGAAGCGGTCCATCACGGTCACATGAAGATGCGGAGACCTCTTCATTATTGGGCCGCTGTTGCCGTGACCATGTTGTGGGGCATTGGGGGGCTCTATGCCCAAGAGCGTGGGATTTCGGATGCGGAGATCCGCTCCGGCATTGAATTCCAGCAGGCTGAAACACAGGCGCTTCAAAACGACGATTTTGCCAATCCCGGCTATCTATGGGTTGATCAAGGAAGAAAGCTTTTCCAAACGCCGCCGGGTGGAGAGCGACCGTCCTGTGCCACTTGCCACGGCGAAAATGGCGAAGGGCTTGTGGGAACCGCTGCCAGATATCCCGCTATCGATGCAGAAAGTGGCCAGCTCTTCAACCTTGAGAAACGTATTCAAAATTGTCAGTCAACGTATCAAAAAGCGGAGCCCTCTGCCTATGAGTCAGACGCGCTGTTATCCCTTGCCTCTTTCGTGGCCAACTTGTCCCGGGGCAAGCCCATAGAGGTGAGTATTGACGGGCCGGCTCAATCTCATTTCGAGAATGGAAAAGACTATTACTATGCTCGCAAAGGCCAATTGAACTTGGCTTGCAATCATTGTCATGAGGTCAATTGGGGCCAAATGCTGCGCGGAGACAAGTTAAGTCAGGGGCATGGAAACGGATATCCTGCCTACAAATTTGAATGGCAAGCCATTGGGTCTTTGCATCGGCGCTTGCGGAATTGTGATCAAGGTGTGCGGGCCGAGCAATATCCCTTTGGATCTCAGGAATACATTGATTTAGAGCTCTACCTTGCGTGGCGCGCCAAAGGGCTGGAAATTGAAACGCCCGCGGTCCGGCGATAGACACCGAGCATCGTTAATAAGTCCGTATACGGTTCGAAATGCCCGGTTATTTGTGCTGAAGGCCTTCTCGCCCGCTGCATAAATGGGCGACCCATTTTCTCTTTACAACGCTGATTGCCTGCATTGCAAAAGGACGTTTGGCGGTTGCCGAACGATGTGCTTTTCCGTCAGAATGGGCTAAATGCAAATCAATAGCGGCAATAAGTTCAAACCCAGGGAGTGATCCACCATGTCATCAACGGCCCGCGCCCAAGTTGTTACGATGGACGCATCCTTCGAGAAGATGCTCGAAGAAGATACCAATGCGGATAATATTATTCCCGCGTTTCGGCGTAATGCGCCGCTTGATCCCGGCCCCGCTTTGGTGCCGGTGGCGCGCTACATTTCGCGTGAGTATCACGAGTTGGAGAAAGAGAGGCTGTGGAGCCGTGTTTGGCAGATGGCCGCCCATGAGGATGATTTTCCGAATGTGGGTGACGTGGTGCCTTACGACATTGCCACGAAGTCCTTCTTGATCGTCCGCGTGGCGGAAGATGAGTACAAGGCCTATTACAATGCGTGCCTCCATAGGGGGCGCAAGTTACGCGAAGCGCGCGGCAAGTGTTTGAACGAGTTGCGCTGCCCGTTCCATGGCTGGACCTGGAATCTGGATGGCAGCTTGAAAGTCGTTCCGTGTGCCCATGATTACAAGGATCTCAAAAAGGAAGATGAAGCTTTACCGGAAGTGAAGGTTGGGCGTTGGGGACGTTTCATTTTCATCAACCCGGATCCCAATTGTAAGCCATTGGAAGAGCATGTGGGTGACTTGGCGACCAATTTTGAATTGTTGCCTTTCGAACGCCGCTATAAGTCGGCGCATGTGGCCAAGGTCATTCGGGCCAATTGGAAAGTGGTCCAGGAAGCCTTTATGGAATCCTACCACGTGTTGATGACCCATCCGCAGATCTTGACGGGCGGGCCGAATGATCTGTGCACGAAATATGATGCGTTCGGCAATTATTCCAGAGCAATCCGGTGCGGTGCATTGGATTCAAAAGGTATGCCGGAATGGGATGACACGCCGCAGGACAACATAAACCGGCTTCGCCATCCGCTGACAGGCTGGTTATATGAAGATCTAGGCGATGGCCATGTGCAAGTAACGACGCCGAAGGGCGAAACCGGGAAATTCACCGTTGATGCGGACTGGGTCGAAGGCGATCTGAAAGACGCAAATCCGCACCTTTGTTTGTGGGTGGCGGGGAAACAAGCTGCTTCCGTAGCAAACGATTTTGCGGAAAGAACGACGGATGTTCAGAACGCAATCGCCGAAAAGCTGGGGGACAAAGCCTCTCCCCGAGCGATCGGCGCTGAGATGCAACGCCGCGAGTTGCAGAAGACACTACCGTCCATTGCGGATAAGATTCCGGATGTGGAATTGTCCTCATCCATCTTCTTCACCCTGTTCCCGAACTGGCATCCATGGGGGTCGTTCAACCCGATTAATTACCGGTTCCGTCCGAATGGGGACAATCACGAAGAATGCATCATGGAATGTATGTATCTGACGCCTATTCCGGAAGACGGCAATTACACGCCTGTATCAGAGGTCCATTGGCTTGACGCGGATGCGGATTGGACCGAGGCGCCGGAACTGGGCATGCTGTCCATGATTTTCAATCAAGATCTACGGAACTTGCCTTATGTGTATGACGGCTTGAAGGCCACGGCGCGCGAACATCTGCGCTTGGCCGACTACAACGAGCTAAAACTCCGGCATTTCCACCATCTGTATGGCGAATGGGTGGGGGATATCTAGCCCCTCATTTGTATCATGCAGCATATTGAAGGCCGGGCCGGGAGACGGTGAGGTCGCTCGACCGGCGGGCAAAGGTGCGCAGGCGGCTCGAAATCTGATCGATTGCAATGTTGAGAAGGGCGGTGGCTAGGATAAGCACCATCGCCCGGTCAAGCCGTAGATCAGCAAAAGCGCTATCGATGTAAAAGCCGAGCGTAGCGACCCCCAGCATTCCGAAAACCGCTGTCTCGCGCATGATGACTTCCCAACGATAGAAGAGGAAGGCGAGCAGTTGCGGATACACCCGTGGCAGCACCTCAAAGAAATAACGATCCGTTTGGCGTTTCGGTAAGTCCGGCCGAAGCGTCAGCGTTTCTGTTTGCCGACCCACCAAATGGCCAATGATCGCGCCATTGTGGAGCGCTAGCGCGACCACAGCCGGAAGCATGGATGGCCCCCAAAACTGCAAAAGCAGATAGGCGAGCAGGTATTCCGGTGTGGAGCGAATGACAACTAAGGCCACATGACCTGTAGTCCGGCCTACTGGTCCCAATAACTGCGGCGAGATCCACGGGAATTGGATCATTGCAAGGGCGCCTGTGGCCACCAGCGCAAGCATGGTGACCTGCAACGTGGCGATGGCACCTGGAACGATCTGTTCAAAGAACAAACTTCCAAGCCATGCATCCAAGCCGCCGGTACCTTCCGGACGCATGGGGTTTGGGACAATGTCTTGAGTGAAAAACCTTGCGATGTTCGCCGCGTCTATGTCCACAATGCCCCAAGGCAAAAGCCAAAGAGAGCCAAGAGCAAGAAGGGGCAAGGTGGCCCAGCGTACCCAATAGCGGATCGTGGCGATCAATATGTAGAACAGCAGCAGAAGTGCGGAGATTTCTGAATAATGCCCTTCGCTAAACGCTGTTTCCAAATAGAAACCGAGGGTGGGCAAGCCCACAAACCCAAGCACTGCACTGGATCTGAGGCCACATTCTAACCGGTAAAGCGAATAGGTTTTGAATTTGGGCAGAAGGTCCGGCAGGCGGCCATAAAGGTATCGGGTGAACCAGCCGGAGGACCGGCTTAGGGTCGGCATAGACGGTGAGGGTGTTTCCTCTGCAATTTCTGCATAGACTTTCGCGAAAATGGCGGCATAGGGAATGCCGATGGCCAGCAATCCGGTAAGCGGCGACAGGCCAAAAAACTGCAGAAAGATCAAGGCCCAAAACAGCTCGTGGATAGACCGCAGGATCGCACATATCGTGCGTATAAAGATGTTTTGAAAAATAAGAGATAAGAAAAAACCGGCGACATTGCTGAGGATCAATCCGAGAAAGGCAAAAGACACCGTAAGAGCAATGGCTTCGGCGAGCTCGCTTGCGCGGCTAAAGTCTGGCGTTACCACCCCCCACCCAAAGCGGGCCATCTCTGACCAAGGATCGATCGACACGATCTCAAGGTCCGCTGTGGGCAAGATGATCAAAGCCACGAGCACCAGGGCAAAGCTAATGCCGCTAGGCGATGCGAAAGAAAATGCCCTCATCCGTCAGCGCTCGTAAAGGGCTTGCACTTCCGCACGGCTGGTTTGTTGCGGAGATTTGTCAAACACGACTTTACCATGCCTCAGGCCAATCAGCCGGTCCGCGACACCAAACGCGGCATCTACATCATGAAGTGCCAGCAAAGAGGTTTCGTGCCGGGCTGCCAGCAAGTGAAGAACCTCTTGGCCCATGTTTTCGTCCAGTGCGGAAACCGGTTCGTCGGCAACAATGACAGGGGCTGCCTTATAGAGCGCACGGCCGACAGCCACGCGCTGGCGTTGGCCACCGGAGAGCTCTGTTGGGCGTTCATTGAGTTTGTCACCGAGGCTAAGGTCCTGCAGGATGTTTTTTACATCGCGCAGATAGGTGGCTTGGGGCCAAACCAGGTTCCGCAGATTGGTCCAGAAGCTGTGCCGGTCGAGCCGTCCCATATAGACGTTGTGAAAAACTGAAAGGTTATCCGCAAGGCCAAGCTCTTGCGGCACAAGGGCGGCTTCGTTTTCGAGCATGCGATAAAGATGCGCGAGCAAGGTGGACTTGCCCGCGCCGCTTTCGCCTACGAAAACGATGGTCTCACCCCGGTCAATGGCAAAGGTCACGTCGTTCAGGACGGCCTCGCCATTGTATCCGATGGTTTCTCTGTCGAGGGAAACCAGTGTCACTCGATGAGATCCACCTGTTTCGCCACATCCACGATCAGCTGGTAGTCCGCATTGCTGGCCGGCACGAATTTTGTGCGTGGAAAGGAGTCCAGAATTTCCTTATCCGTGATTGCCAGCAGCGTGTTTTTGACTTTTTCGGAGAACCCGTCGCCGAATGTCGCGTCTGCATCGCCTCTAATGGTCCATTGATAGTCCGGATACGGAGGGGTCTTCCAAATGATCTGCACTTTGGACGAATCTATTTTGCCAAGCTCCAGCTCTTTCTTCCAGACTTTGAAGTTCACAGCGCCGACTTCGAAGGCGCCTGTTTGGACCAGAGCGATCGTGCGGGAATGGTCGCCGCTGAAGCCCACGCGCGAAAAGGCTTGATCGGGCGTCTTGCCCAGTTGTTCGCGGATGTGAAATTCCGGCATGAGACGGCCGGATGTGGAACCCTTGGAGCCGAACGTAAATGTACGGCCTTCGATATCGGCCGGGAAGTCGTCCGACGGCTCAAGTCCGGTTTTGGCGTTGGCGATGAAATAGGTCTCAAAGAACTGGTCTTCATAGCCTTGGGCAATGGCGGTGGAACCTTCTACCGCGAGTCTTGCCCGCACGCCTGACAGGCCACCGAACCAGGCAAGCTGCACCTGATTGTTTTTGAAGGCCGTGACGGCAGCGGCGTAAGATTTGACGGGAATGTATTGCACGTCGACGCCAAGTTCGGCTTCCAGATAGTCGGAGACTTTGCCGAAGCGTTCTTTGAGGCGTGATTCGTCTTGGTCGGGAATGGCAGTGAAAACAAAAGTTTCGGCGGAGGCGGTTGCGCCAGCACCGGACAGAAGAATTGCGCAAGTGATTACAGAAATACAATTACGCAGCGTTCGACCCAACTGGTCGGTATGTGATTTTATCACGACATCTTTTCCTCACGTTATGTTGAAGTGTAGGGGTTGAAGGCCCGACTGTGCCCAAAGCCAGCCTGAGATGCAACTATAGCCTCATGATTTCTCATTTTAGCTGGCGCAAAATTGCGACCGTGGCTTCGCCAATCTGACCAATCGGTCCCTGGACAAGCACTGGCCGCATTGCGTAATTTGAAGCTTCACCCTCACGAAAGGATCAGACATGAGTCTTGGCGAAAAGCTCACGCAAATGAGAGAGGCGGCGGCAAAACGCTTTCCTCCCGAAGTTGCGAAAATCATGCATGATGCGACGGAGGATCTTGCCAATAGCGGTCAGGTTGAAAAGGTTATCAAGGCCGGTGAAACCTTGCCCGCATTCAAATTGCCGAATCAAAATGGCGATACGGTCGATAGTGCCGATCTTCTGGCACGTGGCCCCTTGATGTTGACCATCTATCGAGGGTCCTGGTGACCATACTGCAAGCTGGAGCTGGATGCTCTGCAGGACATTTTGAGCGATATTCAAGCGCTTGGCGGTAATTTGGTGGCGATCAGCCCGCAAATGCCCGATATTAATTTGAAGCTGATACAGGAGAAAAGCTATGGCTTTGACATCCTGTTTGATGCGGAAAATACGTATACCGATCAACTGAATTTGAAGTTTGTGCTTCCTCCGCAGCTGCAAAAGATCTATGGCGGCGGCGGGATTGAACTCCCCAAATTCAGCGGTGACGATAGCTGGTCATTGCCGATGCCGGCGCGGTTCGTCATCGATAGTGGTGGTATCGTCCGGTACTCGGAAGTCAATCCGGACTACACTAGGCGGCCGGAGCCGGAGGAAACTTTGGCGGCCATGAAAGCGCTTTAAGAAAGCCTAGTGAATGCGAAAAGCCCTGCGAAGAACGCAGGGCTTTTTTTGTGTCAAACACTTACTGTTTTGGATCGATGTAATGGACCGCGATGTCCACTTTACCGGCCTTCGTTTTGGCGCGGGCGAAGGGTGGTGAATCGTACATGTGTTTTGCGCCCGACACGCCGTACCCTTCCAAGGGAATGCCATCGATCATATTGAATTCATAATCGCTGTTTTCGTCATGAAACAGGCTTACCGCGTATGGGCCGGCTGTCAGGCTGGGAAAGTCGACCACCATTTTCCCTTTTTGCGCTTTCAATTCGCGAAAATCCACGGCCTTGTTGGGGTCTTCGGACGCAAAAGCGTTTTCCGAATCAAACACCAGAATGATCACATTGCCCTTGTCATTCCGTATGCTGTTGATATGAAGTTCAAGGTTTTGCGTGCCGGAAACCTGGGTTTCTCCAACGGCAGCCGCTGGCGTGGACAGATGAGCCGCGAGCCAAGCCCCTCCTGTGAGGATGGCGGCCGTGAACGCGACGTCGAAAAGCATTTTGGCGGTGGATGGCATGGAATACTCCTTTCACGATCTTTGGGTAAGTGAGTGGTCAGCAGCACTTGTCCTTGATTTGGGCTGCCACTCTGGCGGGGCAAATAGGGCGCCCATCACGTCCCCCGCGCTATTGGAAGCAGCGACCTTTTGGGCCAGCCGCGCAAACCCGTGGAAAAAAACGGTGATGGGATTGATGGAGTTGATTGGGTTTATGAGCCCGTAAACCACCTTCTCTTTTTCTTCAGCAAAGGTGCCGAACATCCGGTCCCAAATGATGAACATGCCGGCATAGTTCTTGTCGATGTATTTATCGTTCGAACCGTGATGGACCCGATGATGGGATGGAGTGTTCATGACGGCTTCCACCGGTCGCGGGAGCTTCTTCACACTCTCTGTGTGCAGAAAGGTTTGGTATTCCAATACCAGGATCTCGGCGAAAAAGATGAGAACGGGATGGAAGCCCAGATAAGCCAGCGGCAGGTGGAAAAAGATCGGCCAGACCGAATCCATGGGGCCGAAACGGTTGGCGACCGATATATTGAAGTGTGGCGACGAATGATGGACGGTGTGTGTTGCCCAGGCAAGATTTACGCGATGGGTAAAGCGATGTTCCCAGTAATAGATCAAATCGGCGAGCACGATACAGATCAGGACAGTGGCCAGCGTGATCGGGATATCGAACAGCGCATACTCATAGACGAAGAACATCGATCCGATGTAAAGGCCACCCAGTAAAATAGCCGAGCCCACAATGGATGCCACGAAGGTTATGTAGTTCGTTACCGTGTCGCCCACCAACGACCAATTGAGCTTCTTCAGGATCGCATACCGCACGAACTCGAAGGCCAAAAACACGAATGCGATCACAAGCACCCAATCGCTAAGGGTCGTTTCCCACTGGCTTATCGAGATTTCCGAGATGGGGGTGTGCAGCCATTCCATGACGCCTGGACTCCGGGGCAGGGGATGAATAGATTGTCTAAGTTGATAATTTATATGCGCTGTGCTATATAAATTGTCAAGTGTGATAATTTATTATTGAGGAAAAGAAAAAATGCCGCGTCCCAGCCTGAAAGAGGAAAGGCGCTCTCAAATCCTAGAAGCTTATGAGGTTTGCGTGGCGCGCTACGGCGTCGAGGGCGCCACGCTGGAACGTATCGCGGAAGAGGCTGGCCTTGCCCGGGCATTGATCCGTCACAATGTGGGCAACCGCGAGGATCTTCTCGCGGCGTTGATGGATCGTTTTGAGGCTCAGTCGAACAGTGAAATGCGGGAAACCTATGCACTTTTGCCGGCGGAGAGACGGCTGCGAACACTGATTGACTGGTTGTTCGACCCTGCCTATGCGGACCCGAAACAGGTTTTGGTTTCCGAAGCGCTTATTTCTGCCGCACCACAATATCCGCGGATTGCGAAAGCCGTGCGCCGTTGGGTCAATGGATTTGTAGACGATCTTGCGGCGCTCGTTGCGGACGAGTTCCCCTCTGCCGACAAAGATCACGTTCAGGCGGTGGCCGCCGGGTTGACCGGAATTTACTTCAACGTGGATTCGATGATGCCGATAGGAAAAATGAATCGCCTCAATGATGCATCGAAACGGGCGGCTCTTTTGCTTGTGGAAAGTTTGGAGAAAAACGCATGACCGGGTCGGAAATCCGCCTGCCGCGCCGGGCGTATACGGACGCCAACTGGTTCCAGGAGGAGCGCGAGTGTTTGTTTCGGGATGCCTGGGTTTTCATTGGCACCGAAATGGACCTGAAGGCAGCCGGTGATGCAAAGATCGGCCAGGCTGGTCCGTACCCGTTGCTTGTCACACGAGATAAATCCGGCACGTTGCGGGCATTTCACAATGTGTGCCGGCATCGGGGCGCGCAGCTTGTGGAGGAAGAGGGGCCGATTGGAAATGTGCTGGTCTGCCCGTACCATCGATGGATCTATGGCCTTGACGGTAAAATGCGCGGCGGACCTCATTTGGATACATGTTTTCCGGATCTTGATAAAACCGAAATGGGCCTAAAGTCGGCCGCTGTCGGCATATACAGAGAGTTGGTGTTCGCGAATCCGAATCCGGAAGCTGATTTTTCGGCTTTTGTCTCGGGGCTTGAGAAGATCGCTTGGCCTCACCGGCTCGGCGATCCGGAGTTGGAAGAGACACCTTCTCTCATCTACGACATGAAATGCGATTGGAAGGTGTTCGTTGAAAACGCAATCGACGGATACCATCTTGAGCAGCTCCACGAACATACGCTTGGCGGACCGGTGCCCGACGAGAATGTATGGGAGCGCGTAGGCGATCATCTTGTCTGGTACGCCACGGACAATGGTGGTTCCGGGCATCGGCTGCCTGCCAAAGTCCGGCGTGACCTGGCACGTGTGCCCCCATTGAAAACGGCAACGCCGCCGGGATATGGCGGGGTCTATTTCCTGTTCCCGACAACATTGATTGTTCCGACACCTTTTGGTTTCAGCGTCTCTAGCCTGGTGCCTTTATCGGCTGGGCGATGCGAATTGCGGGTGCGGGTGTGGTCTGGCGCCGGGCAATCGGAAGGCGCGCGCGAGTACATTCCCGGGTTTGATCCGGCAACGGGTCGGATTTCGTCTGACCATTAGACCATTCACCCCCAAGAGACGGATGATTTTCAGACGGAAGATGTGTGGATTTGCGAGCGGGTACAGAAGGGACTGAACTCGCCAGCATATGAAAATGGTCCTTTATCGGAAGGGGCCGGGGCGGAGGACCCGATCCTCTGGTTCCACGAAAGTTACCGGCGGCTTGTCAATTCTCAGTAGACGTCCCACAATTCCGTATGGACATGGAGATCAAGGAAGATACACCGGACGGGCCGGAGGTTATTGCCCTTTTGAAACGTCACCTTGCGCTCATGCATGAGGTCTCGCCGCGGGAAAGCATTCACGCGCTGGATCTTGACGGTCTGCGCAAAGACGACATTTCGTTTTGGACCGCGTGGCAAGGTGAAATTCTTTTAGGATGCGGTGCGCTTAAGCAAATCGATCTGACGCATGGCGAGATCAAATCCATGCATACGGCGGCCGAAACACGGGGCCAAGGCGTGGGCGCAACGATGCTAAAGCATATATTGGATGTGGCGCGTAGCAGGGGGTATACACGCCTTAGCCTTGAAACTGGATCTCAGCCGGCATTTGCCGCCGCGCGATCTCTCTATGAGCGGCACGGTTTTGCCTACTGCGCCCCATTCGCAGACTATGTCGAAGACCCAAACAGTGTCTTCATGACGAATAATCTTGATAGAGCTTAACCATCCCGCTCCCCCTTCCCGTGAACCATGTCCTCGGGCCGCGCGAAGCGCGGACCCGGGGGCACGCCTAGGGTACACTTACGGGTGGTTGGGAAGGGGGAGCGGGATGGCCAGGCGATCTCATTTACAAGCTTCCGCCGATCCGCAGGTCACATCGACCACGTCTTTACCGTCGGCTATATCGCGTACCCAATCCAGCACACGCACGCTGTCAGATGTGGTGGTGTAAAGTTCCCTAAATCTCAGCAGTGTATGAAAATCGCCCGGGGCCGTGTAGCTGCGGAAGTAGGGAACAGAGGATTTAATCTCCGCCAGATTGTCTTGCAATGGCTGGTGCAGTGAGCTGCTGGCGCCTAACATTTGAGAAAACTGTTCCTGTACGCCGTCAAATGCATTGTTGTACTGATGAAATTTGATGTGCGGGCACGCATCGGCTGCCATCACATACAGATCATTAAATGTGGTTGTTTCAGCCGTGAACTTTTCCGTATCGATCCAGCCGGGAAGGTTTTCGAAAGCACCCCAGTCGTTCCAGATTTGAGTTTGAGCGGCCATCTTGTAGCCGCCGCCACCACCACCAAAATGAATGATCTGCGCTTGCGGGTAGTGGTGGGCTAACTCCGCCGCATAGTAAGGGGCGGCAACCGCCCCCGCACTGCCGCCCGACAGAAAGACGGTTTTCGGGGCTTCCATCTCTCCATAAACGTAATCGAGAGCAGCCTGCGCATTAATGCGCCCCCGATGGTAAACCGTAATCTCGCTGCCGTCAGCTTTTGTATAAGTATGATCTTTCGTCCCTAAATGAATGTCACCGGTGCAGTAGGGAACGAAGAGCTGCGTCCATTCCTTGAACGGGTTTTCCGGATTGTCGAGCGCGAAGGCGCCATCCCGCGTACGCGGATCATTGCCTTCCCCATCGGCAAAAGGTCGGTAGGTGGTGGGTTCCGTTTTCACATCGCAATTGTCGCCGGACCAGCAGGCGCCACCGCCATTCAAGAACACCATAAGTTTCGTGGGGTCGCCCTCGCGCACATGAAAGCGATAGGGCGTGCCCATGGCGCATTTTGTCTCGCCGCCGGGCTCGATGGTTTTCCAGTCGCCGGCGACGGCAGACGACAGGGTTAGGCAAAAGAGTGCGATGGCTTGGCGTATCATCGATGGCCCCTGTTCTGTGTTTCCTCTCGGCTTTTCTATACACTCTTTTGGGTGTGTACAACTTAGGTCTAGCTCGTACTATTGGGCGCTATCCGGGTTTAGCCGAAGACTTCGGAAGCATAGATTCGACAACACAGAAAAGATTGGGGCGCTCGTGGAACTCAAGGAAACGATATTTGACGTAACGGACCGCGTTGCGACCATTACCTTCAACAGACCGCACCGGGCCAATGCCTGGACGGGCCGTATGCATACGGAATATCGCGCCCTTCTGCAGCAGGCGGACCAAGACCCGGGCGTCGGCGCAATTGTCGTAACGGGCGCAGGCGATTTCTTTTGCGTGGGCGCCGATACGAAAGGGCTTGAGAGCTTCACCAAATCCGGTGAATACAGTGCGGGGACCGGACCCGATCTGGTGACGCCCGGATCGGATGAATTTGCGGCTTTCAAGAACGACTATGTGTATCACTTTGCCCTGTCCAAGCCCGTTATTTCGGCGATGAGCGGCCCTGCGGCGGGCGTCGGGTTTGTTTTGGCGTGTTACACGGATGTGCGTTTCGCCGTGCCGGGCGCGAAACTCACCACAGCACACGGTCCGCTCAATCTGCCGGCCGAATACGGCTTGTCTTGGATCTTGCCGCGTCTAATCGGCGGGGCGCGTGCCACCGAACTTCTTCTGTCCAGTCGCAAGTTCCTAACGGATGAGGCCCATGAATTGGGCTTAGTCCACAAGCTGGTGGATCGGGAAAACTTGCTGGCGGAAGCACAAGCCTATGCCCTCGATATGATCACGCGCAATTCGCCAGAATCGTTGCGCCAAACCAAACGGCAGATCTATCTGGATTGGCACCGGGATGTTGGCGCGGCGGTCCAAGAATCCGACGCGCTGTTACGCGAAATGGTCAAACAACCGAACTACAAGGAAGCCGTCGCCGCCTTCACGGAGAAGCGCAAGGCGGATTGGTTATTCTGATGAAGACAATTCAGGTGGATTTGTTCGATTTGATCAATCGCGTCGAAATCGAACATCCAACGGAACTTACCGGAATTGACATCACACTTCCATCGACGGTCCGATTAGAAGTTACGGGTTCGCCGTGGTGGAAAGGAAGCAAATCAAATTCACCGGAAACAGTGGCCATTCTGCTAGAAGAAATTCACGAGAGTCGCATAATCATGGAAGATCTTGTCAATGATCAATGCGAATTTATGGAAGGATTTGAAATTCAAGAAACCAGATCAATTGCCTGGGCTGGGCCAAAGACCAAAAGCATCTATGGGGCTTCAGCGATAGAAGACCCATTTAGTCTCATAGAAAAGGTAGACGTCTATCTCCGTGAATATGCCAGCGTATTCGAAGCCTCTTCTTTTTTCAATTTTGGCCTGACAGGAACGTATACGGAATTTAAAGAAATCACTCGAGGTAATTCATATCTCCTTGGAATATTCCCGGAGGCTCTGGGCCATTTTGTCGAATCCTGCCTGGTTCAAAATGGTGTTTCATACTCGATGATAGAAAGACTGGAAAACCAAGTCACACCGCGCTACTTCCTGCGATTTTACGAGAGCTACTTCTTTTGCGACAGCGCTTTTGCTCTCTACGAAATTCCATAAGGATAGTTTGGTTCTTTCGGTTCTGTCCCCGAAGACCCATTTGTTCGTCACCCGCATCCTTAGGAGGTTTTTGTACCGATTAAAATCCGCGCAAGTTGGGCATTTTTGTCCCGCTAAGGGGCCAATGTGCGCACATCATCCTTGCGGCGGGTGATTTTTTGTTTGTCCAAATGGCCAAGCAACGGCATGACATATTTGCGCGTTGTGCCCAAGGCCTCGCGGGCCTCGCTGGCCGTAAAGGTAGCTGGTGGCGGAAAGGTTGCACGCAACGTCGCCACGGCCGCATCGATGGCCGAATGGTGAAAAAAGAAGAGGTGCTTTCTTTTTTCGTCGAACACGGCAATGGCGCGGTTGGTGTCCACAAGGAAGCGTGAGATGTCTTTGTATTTCGGATTCTCCGCCGTCAGCTCGGCGAGGGTCGGCGCGGCGACGCCTTGTTCGATCAGCCGGGTCTCTAAGGCATCAAGAATTTTTCGTTCATCCGGTTTGAGCTGCGCGAAGGGATCAAAACTCGCCAGCCGCACGATACCTTGTTGGACAACGATTTGTTTCGTGTCGGTCAACAGGCCCATGGCGAACCGGAAGAGCCGTTGCGGTACCCCTAGGCGCGACCCCAATTCGCTTTGCTGCTGGCCCAGGCGGGTCGGGTTCTTTTCATGAAATTCTGATAGCAACGCGTCGAGTTTTTGTGTGGCCCAATTAACCACATCACCCGTAAACACAAGGCCGTTGGGTTCGATCGCGCACTCATTATCCGTACACAGTTGGCGCAGGCTTTGCTCATCTAAATCGACGCGTTGTCCAAGCTCGGCGAGGGAGATACCGTCATTCCCTGCATTACCAACAATGGAGAGCAGTGCGACTGCCCGCGTGTCCGCCTTCTTCGCCGGTGCCGTCTCTGTTTGCTTGCGCCTGCGCCGCTGTTTGGCCTGTGTATCCGTGAATTGCCCGCCACCAATGGTCTGTACGGGCGTTACGGAGCGCACGATGAACCGTTCCTGGTGCCAGGCGACGGCGGGCTGCGCCAAGCGGAACTGAACGGGGGCTGTCGTTCCCGGCGCCAGCCGTTCGCGATCGAGCAGTCTTATGGTCGCGATCTCTTCGGTCGTGCCGTGCAGTATACGGATCTTCGCGCCGCTCTTCAGTTCCTTCGGCGCATCGCTTAACAGGTGCAGCGTGCCATCCCAATAGTGAGAGGCGGGCAGCCAGTCGGGCGATGTCAACGCGTGGCCCCGTGCTATGTCGCCGGTGCCGTCAATACGCACATTGGCCGCCACGCGCTGGCCAGGGATGGCGCGGTCTACCGACGCGCCATGAACTTCCAGACTGCGCACCCGTGCCTTGCGGCCATCTGGCGCGATTTCCGCCACGTCGCCCACGGACACCGTACCGGCGCTCAACGTGCCGGTGCCGACCGTGCCAAAACCTTTAACGGAGAAGACGCGGTCGAAGGGCAGATAGAAGTGCCCCACATCAGCGCGTTTCGGTTTCGAGTCGAACAATCCGTTCAGCGATTGGATCAAGGCGTCGATGCCTTGCCCGGTGGGCGCGGAGACGGGCACGATTGTGACACTCGAAAAAGCGGTGTCGGCAAGATAGGCCTCGATTTCTGTTTTGGCTTCCTTAATCTCTTGGTCAGTCGCCAGGTCCGTTTTCGTCAAGGCGACCACGGCTTGATCAATGCCGAGCAGGGACACAATGCGAATATGTTCCACCGTTTGGGGCATGATCTTTTCATTAGCGGAAATGACGATCAGCGCGGCATCGATGCCGCTTACGCCGGAAATCATGGTACGGACGAAATCTGCATGGCCCGGCGTGTCGATAAAATCGATCAGCCCACGTTCGGTCTCAAGATAGGCGAAGCCCAGGACGATGGACAGGCCGCGTTGTTTTTCTTCCTTCAGCCGGTCGGTTTCCATGCCGGTCAAGGTTTTGACCAAAGTGGTTTTGCCGTGATCCACATGGCCGATCACGCCGAGGGAAAGCTGTTCTGTCATACGGTGTCGACGGCGCCGATAAGGCCGGGCAGGTCTTCAACATCATCCTGCAGAAGGGTGCGCATATCCAGCACCACATCACCTTTGGAGATGCGCGCGATGAGGGGCGTGCTCGCCTGGCGCAGCCGTTCCATCAAGGCATCGGGTGTGAGCCCGCCGACCGTAAGGCGCAAGCCATAGGATGCAAGTTGATGGGTTGGCAAGGAACCGCCACCTGCTTCCCCGGCGAGGGGGGTGGGGGTTGCCGTTACATTTGGCAATGGGTTCAGCGTGTCCGCAAGGCCTAACGCCGTCCCTTCAAGCTCCTCGGGCGTTGCCGTCAGCATGCGCAAGGTGGGAACTTCTTCTTCGGGCTCGAAGGGCGACTTGTAAAGCCGCAGCGTCGCTTCCAGCGCTGCCAGGGACAATTTGTCGATGCGCATGGCCCGCAGCAACGGGTTCTTCCGCAGCTTGGCGATCAAGTCGGCCTTGCCCGCCATGATGCCGCATTGGGGGCCGCCCAACAGCTTGTCACCGGAGAACGTTACCAAATGAACGCCTGAGGCGATGGTAAACTGAACCGTCGGTTCGTCTCCCAATCCGTGGACGGACAGGTCAATCAGCGTGCCGCTGCCTAAATCTTCGACGAACACTAGTCGCTTTTCATTGGCAAGCTTCGCCAGCGCCGTGCGCTCCGGCGTTTCGGTAAAGCCGACAATGCGGTAATTGCTGGTATGGGTCTTGAGCAGAACGGCCGTTTCGTCGGTGATCGCTGTTTCGTAGTCCGACAGGCGTGTTTTGTTGGTGGTACCAACCTCGGAAAGGCGCGCACCATTTTGCGCGATGATGTCCGGCACGCGGAAGGCGCCGCCGATTTCCACCAGCTCGCCGCGCGAGACCACCACTTCCTTGTTCTTGGCGAATGTTGCAAGCGCCAGGGTGACGGCGGCAGCGCAATTATTGACGACGATTGCGTCTTCGGCACCCGTCAGCTCACAGATTAAATCGCGCACATGATCGTATCGCGATCCGCGTTGGCCTGTGGCGAGTGTCATTTCGATGTTGGTATAGCCTGCAGCCGTTTCCTGAATGGCGTCCAATGCGGAGGGAGCAAGCGGCGAGCGGCCAAGATTGGTGTGGATGACGATGCCGGTGGCATTGATGATGCGGCGTAAGCTTGGCTGCCGTGATGCCGCCATCAGGTCTTCAATATGTGCTGCAAAACCCGGCCCGTCGAAATCGGGCAGGCCCGCGCCATTGCGCAAACCATCGCGCACGTCTTCCAAGGCGGTGCGCAACGCCTCCACAATCTCTTCCCGACGCCACGCGCCCTCCAAAAGCGCGATATGCGGCTTGAGGATCAGGTCATTGACCTGGGGGATTTTCCTAAAAAGGCTCGAATCCATTGATTTTCATGTTGTTTGGCCAAGCCATCCCGCTCCCCCATCCCACCCACCCGACAGGGTACCCTAGGGGTGGTTGGGATGGGGGAGCGGGTGGCTCGGCAGTCTTTCAACAAACAATAGCCTGGTCGGACTGCTCCTGAAAAGCGCTGGCGTTAACTAAGGTAAATCTGTCCGGCCGGTCCGTCAGTGACTTCGCCGATATGCCAGCATGGTTCGACTGCGGTTTTGAAGGCCTCAATCACGTCCGACGCGCTTGCGGGATCAAGGGCAACCAGCAATCCGCCGGAGGTTTGCGGATCGAAGGCAACGGTTTCTTGAGCATCAGTGACGCCACCGCCGCGTTCGAACCATTGGCCGAAATAGTCTTTGTTGCGGCCCGCGCCGCCGGGGGCCACGCCTTTTTCGGCCAGATCGCCCGCGCCGCCAAGCAGCGGGATTTTGCTGTACTCGAAGGCAAGCGCCACGCCGGATTGATCGGCCATTTCGTGACCATGTCCCGCCAGAGAAAAGCCGGTGATGTCCGTCACGGCGTTGATTGTTCCGGGAGCGGTGGCCCGTAGGATCTTGGCGGCACCCGCATTCAGGCGCGCCATGCTGGCCACGGCTTCTTCCGTGTCCCGCTCTTCAATTTTGCTTTGTTTGAGCGCCGTGGTGATGATGCCGGTGCCGATGGGTTTTGTGAGAATTAATTGATCGCCAGGCTTTGCGCCTTCATTGGCGAAAGCTTCCGCCTTGTTCAGCACACCCATGACTGCAAGACCGTATTTGGGTTCTTCGTCGAAGGTGGTGTGGCCGCCTGCAATGGCAGCACCCGATTCACGCACCTTGTCGGCGCCCCCGCGGAAGATCTCATTCAGAATCTCAAGGTCGAGTGTCTTTGGAAAACCCGCCAGGTTCAGCGCAAGCTTGGGCTCAGCGCCCATGGCATAAATGTCGGACAGTGCGTTGGCGGCGGCAATGGCGCCAAACTGGTAGGGGTCATCCACCACTGGCGCAAAGAAATCCGCCGTTGCCACCATCGACAAATCGTCGGTCAGTTTCAGCACAGCAGCATCGTCCGGTGAGCTGAGCCCCCTCAGCACATCGGGAAAATCCGCCTGCGGAAATATATCTTTTAACGGCCGCAAAACTTGCGACAACTGCCCAGGTCCGAGCTTACCGGCTCAACCAGCAGACACAGCGTACTGCGTCAGCCGGACCTTATCTGTGTCCGCCATCGCGAGGCTTTTTCCTTTCTCAAAAAATCACGGGTTTCTTTCTAGCCAATGGCTGTGACATAGTCCAATCCACAATTTTGTGTTTGCAACGCCAGCCCGCTCCCCCTCCCAACCACCCGCCAGGGTACCGTATCCGGGTGGTTGGGAGGGGGAGTGGGATGGTTAAGCCCTCTCAAAATTCGATGGGGTCGAATTTTGAGTTAGCCATTTTATATGGAGGCGAATGGAGTCTGGTGGCTTCCCTGGTCTTCAAAACCAGTGACACGCAGCCATGCGTGTGGTGGGTTCGATTCCCATCCGCCTCCGCCAACCTTTGCGGCTTATCGAGCGAAGCAAGACTAGCGAGAAGGCTGTCCCGCCGAAGTCCTTTACGACGAAGGCGGGCCCGATGCTGCGTCAGCTCGGCGGGCCGCAAGGGGCAAATTTGAACCATCGCTACACAATTGCATTACTTGCCAGAAAAGCCCCGGCACGCTTAAGATCGTGCGATGGCTGAACAAATTCTGACATTTCTTTGGAACCCCTGCGTCACCCTGGGCTTGGCCATGGTGCTCGTGATCGGCCGGATGGCGCTCTACTTCAATCGCCTCCTGGTTCAGAAGAAAGGGTTCAGCAGGCGGCCGGTGCTGAGCGAGCTCTCAGTCTTGATCGGTTTTCTGCTGGCCATGTGGACGTTGATCCTGTCTCCCGGCTGGATTGTTGGAACTTTCGCGGCGATCACCGTGATCCTGGGCGGCTTCGTTCTCTATCTTTTTTCGCAGAATGGGGTCCCCAAAGGTATTGGCGTCAGTGTCGGCGGTCCGGCACTTGCCTTTACGGCACCGGACGGCGCAGGTGGCACTTTTTCCTACGCACCAGGGCAAAATGACCCGCTGCTGCTCAAATTCTACCGGGGCCATTGGTGACCTTACTGTGTCGCTGAGTTGCAGCGATGGGAAGACTTGCAGGATGATTTCGACGCTTTAGGCGTGAAGATGGTGGCGATCAGCCCGAATACGGTCGAACAAGCAGGCTGGATGAACTCCAAACATGGCTTGTCTATGGTTCAGCTTGCGGATCCGGACCTTGAGGTGATCAAGGCTTACGGTGTTGAACACCCAAATGCCATGGCTGGCGATCCCCGCGACGACCGCGGCATGCGCCGTGCGCTGGCCATTCCCACCACCATTCTTACGGACGGTTCCGGAACGATCCGCTGGATCGACCAGTCTACTGATTATAGAGTACGGTCGGACGGGAAACGCGTCCTGGCGGCCGTCAAGAAGGCCCTCAAATAAAGACAACAAACGGGGAGGTGGGCGATGCCCAAGATTACCCAGGATCAAAGAGACGCCGGCATTCTGAGCCGGGTGAAGGAAGATTTTACGTCCTGCGCCGTACCGGTCCGTGATGATTTGGCCAATGCTCACGCGATGGTGCTGTCGCGTCTCGCACGGCCGGGAACCTGGTGGACTGGCGCGGAACGGATCGCCATCGCGGCAGAAGCGCGGGCCGCCAACACGTGTGCGTTCTGTGTGGAACGCAAACAGGCGCTCAGCCCCTATACGATAGAAGGGACGCACACCACGGACCCTTTGTCAGAAGGGGTCTTGTTTGAGCCGATGATCGGCATGATCCATATGATGGTGACCGATGTTACGCGCATCACCAAACAAGCCATTGATGATTTGTCCACATCGGGATTTACCCATGGCCACTATGTGGAAGCCTTGGGCATCGTGGTGGCGGTCCGCAGCATGGACCAAACCAATAAGGGCTTGGGTGTGCCGGTGCATGGTTTGCCAAGCCCGGTGGCCGGCGAACCTTCTCAGGCAAAACCGGGTCCGTTGGTGGAAGGCGAAGCTTTCGTGCCGATGCTTGCCCGGCAAGAGCCGGATGCGCCGGACCAAGATTTGTGGGGCGGCGATTTCGCAAAGAGCATTCCGAATGTGGCGCGCGCGCTGAGTTTAGTGCCGGACGCTGTGCGCGATTGGTTCGAGCTTAGTGACGCGCAATACATTCCGGCCGGTAAGTTCGGCGCGGTCACGGAGGGACGAAATCTCTCACGCGCTCAAATCGAGCTTTTGGCGGCTCGGGTGTCGGCGCTCAACGATTGTTTTTACTGAACGACCGCGCATGCGATGTTGCTCCGTGTGAGCACACAGTCAGAAGGTGAAGAAGTCGACCTCAATGGTGTTGTTGAAGGCGCCGAAAATGTGGATGACCGATTGCCCGCAGGTAAGGAACTCACGGCATTTGCAGAAGCCGTGGTGGCGGATGATCCCGCCGTTCTCGATCAGGCACGAAGCGCTCTGTTGGCGGTGGTGACGCCCGCTGAATTCGTGGATGCCGCCGGTGTGGTTGGCAATTTTGAGCGCATGGTGCGGATCGCCGATGGTATCGGTATCTCTCTTGATCCAAGCTTTGAGGACGTAACCTCCGACATGCGCGAAGATTTAGGCTTGAACAATTTCGCCTCGGCGGTCCATACCTTGGGTGCCCAATAGCTGTATCCAACAGGAACAAAAATATGGACGACGCGCTTCCTTCCTTTTCGCTCAATGATGCAGGGGGAAACCAATACAGTTTCCCAACCGGGCGGCCTTCGCTTGTCTGTTTCGTCAAAGAAGATTGTCCCACCTGCAATCTGGTGATGCCCGTGCTGGATGCGTTTCACCGCGCATGGGGCGACAAAGCCGACATTCTGGTACTCGGCCAAACGAAGGACGGCAATGCTGTTTTGAGCGAACGGCATGGATTGGCGGTTCCCATTCTTGATGAGTCCGCCTGCAAGGTGTCGTTCGACTATGACATCGAAACCGTCCCAACGGTGGTTTGGGCAGATGGTGCCGGGGCGCAGCAAAAGCAGGTGATCGGATTTGCCCGCGAGGAATGGGAAGCGTTGGAGCGGGACGTGTCTGCAAGTCTTGGAGCAGGCGAAGCCGGCGTTGCATGGGGTGACCTGCCCGAATGGCGCCCGGGCTGCGGGTCGAAATCGGTCGATCCTATGGTCGCGGATCGATTGCGGGCAGAGGCCGACAACAGCCCCATCCGGGCCCGGAAGATCGAAATCGCCGAAGCTGACGACGAATTCGAGTTCATGTTCGACCAGGGTTTTTCCGATGGTCTTCCGCTTGTGCCGCCGACACCCGAACGGGTCTTGCGCATGCTGGACGGTACGCGGCGGGGTGCGCAAGAGGTCATTGCCGTCATGCCGCCTAATATGGGCGAAGTGACTGTTGAGAAAGTGGCCATCAACGCGGTGATGGCAGGGTGCAAACCCGAATACATGCCGGTCATCATCGCCGCCGTAGAAGCAGTGTGTACGGATGAGTTTAATATTCATGGTGTCAATGCCACCACCATGGGCGCAGCCCCGGTGATGATTATCAATGGGCCGATCCGCCACAAGCTGGATATGAATATGAAGTTGGGGGCGCTTGGCAATGGCAACCGCGCCAATGCCACCATTGGCAGAGCCGTGCGTCTGGTGGTCCGCAATGTTGGCGGCGCCAAGCCTGGCGGCACGGACAGGTCGACCCTGGGCAACCCGATGAAATTCACCATGTGCTTTGCGGAATGGGAAGAACGCAACCCTTGGGAGCCGCTTCATGTGGAGCGCGGCTTTAACAAAGACGACAATGTGGTCACGATCTTCGCCATGTCCAGCGGCCCGACGCTGATTGTGGATCAGGAATCTCGCAAGCCCGATCAGATGGCGGGCACGTTGGGGCTGGGCCTGGAAGGCGTTTGGCATCCGAAATATCACGGCTATCCCATCGACACGATCTTGGTGGTGTGCCCCGAACATGTGGATACACTGATGGTGGAGGGGGACTACACTAAGAAACGCCTCCGCGAACGCATCCAGGAAGTCACCAAACGCCCCTTGCGCGACATGGTGGGCAACGACATTTCCGGCGCAGGGCTAAAGCCCGAGGCGGCGGCGCAGATGTCCGAGGAGCAGCTTAATTCTCTCGTGCCGAAATATATGAGCGAAGAATACATTCATATCGTGGTTGCCGGGTCTGATGCGGGCAAGTTTTCTGGCGCTTTCCATGGTTGGGCCACGGGGGAAATGGGGTCCATTTCCGTTTCGCGAAAAATTGGCGATTAACATTGGCGTTTTCGGCGCCCACTTGGCAAAATACCGACAGTGAAAATTAGAAAAGGAGAAAAGGATGACAGTCATCCTTGACCCCACAAATGAAGCGGTGCCGGTGACCCGGCAAGTTACGCCGCGCTCCGGCGCTATCTCTGGCGTGGTTGGCTTGATGGATATCCGCAAGCCGCGCGGCGATGTTTATCTCGATGCGCTTGAAGGCAAGCTCAAAGAGAAATTGCCGGGGATTGAAGTGAAGCGGTTCGCGAAGCCCACCTTCACAAAACCGTGTCCGGACGATTTGCGCCACGAGATCAAAAGGGAGTGCGACTTCGTTATCGAAGCCCTGGCCGATTGAGGATCTTGCACGACGTGCAGTTTGCACGACACGGTTTGGTTCGAAATTCAGGGTGTTCCCTCAGTCTCCATCGCGTCCACAGAATTCGTCGACGCGGCAGACACACAAGCAACCGCATTGGGCATGAAAGACGCCCGGTGTGTCTTCGTTGAGCATCCCATCCAGGATGCGACCGATGATGAAATGCGCGCCAAGGCCGGCGACACGGTCGAGGCAGTGATCAAGGCGCTGACGGAGTAGGCAGATAGCAGATAGCGGCGCTGCTGGCGCCGCTATCCCTATGCGTCGTTCGCCGATTTAGTCGGCGAATCCATTGGTCAACGCGCACAGGAATCTGAAAATCAACCCACGGCAGTCCGATGGTTGGATCCGCCGGTTAAACCGGCGGATGACCCTATTGTTTGGATGGTGGTTCCCATACGTTCTCAATCCGCCGGCAGAGATCGCTAAATCGTGGATCCGCCTGTAACTGATTGTACCAAGCGCTGACCCAATACTCTTCTTCTTCGCCTTTCGGTCCACCGCGATCCAAAATCTCGTTAATCGACGTATTCACGTAGCGCCACCAGTCCGGTTTCCGGCCATCAATGTCCGTGAAACCGTATTCCTTCGCCAGTTCCCAACTGGCATAAACGCCGCCGGATTTTTCCATCACATTTGGATCGGCGGCGAGGGCGGCCACGGCCCGCCCCACATAGCAAGGCGTTTCGGATTCGCTGAAGCCCAATTCTTTTTCTGCGGCATCTTGCCAATTGGCTTCGGTGACACCGAAAATATCGAGCATGGCTTCAGACCGAAGAAAACCGGGAGTGACGGCGACGGACGCAATCCCCTTCGGTTTCAGTTCGGCGGCAAGAGCGAAGGCAAGACGAATGGATTGGTTTTTCGCAAGATCGTAAAAGAAGGCACCTCTGTACCCCGCGTGATCGCCATCCGTGATGTCCACAATCAGCCCATCCTCTTGCTCCATCATGAGCGGTATGCCTAGCCTTGCCGTAATAATGTGTGTACGGACGGCTGTGTCCAGCAGCTCAAGGCCTTTGTCGAGATCCGTTTCCCACACCGGCTTCCAATCCGAAAGTCCCTCACCGCCAATGTCGTTGACCAAAAGGTCGAGGCGGCCGAAATCTTTCTCTATGCGGTCGAACAGGTCGGTAACTTCAGCCACATTGCTGTGATCTGTTCGGATGGCAATGCCCGTGCCGCCTTCGCGGTCGACCAATTCCGCTGTCTCTTCGATTGTTTCCGGCCGGCCGATAGGCGAGGCCTCCTGACGGGTGCTGCGGCCCGTGCAGATGACGATCGCACCGGCCTCTCCCAACATTCGGGCGATGCCTCTTCCGGCGCCGCGCGTTGCGCCCGCAACGAGGGCAATCTTGTTTTCTAGCGGTTTGTCGTTTTGCATCTCTGGTTTGGATGTCGGTTTTTCTGGAGCGTTGGCGTGAGTATACCGCGTGCTCATTTAGTAGGGCACCGCGTCTGCATAACCTCCCCCTCGAGGGGAGGTCGAAAGATTGGTCGTTAGACCGATCTTTCGGGTGGGGGGATGGTTCGTTCGTTGATTTATGCGTTGGAGAAACTTGCTTACCCCCACCCGAAAAGCTCTTCTTGGAAGACCTTTTTCGACCTACTCACAAGGGGGAGGTGGGAGTACACGTCGAGGTCAAGTGCGGTCTGGAAGCGAATAGAACTCAATGTGAAATTCGGCATCCGGCTCAAGTTTCACTTTGTGGACTTCGCACGGGAAGACCACCCCGCTTTCGCCCTTGTTAAGGCGCAGCGTTCCTTCAAGCGGATCACCAATGTCGAGATAAAGCGTTCCGGCATCCACGCAGATCATACCCCAGACGCCTGGTTTGGTGTCGTGGTTCCGTGTGAGCGCCGGGGGCACCGTCTGCGCGGTAAAGCGCTTAGTTTCCTTGTGTTTGATCGCGCCTTCGGGAATTTGCCGGGTCATTGGGGTTTCTCGATCGGTAAGTAGAACATGCCGAGCTTAAGGCTTTCCGCGATGCGTTCCGCGCGGGTGATGAATATGTCCGCAATGTCCGGGGCCAGTTGGTCGTTGGCGGTCTCCCGGAAAAGGCTGAGCCAAATGTCAAAGTCTTCCGGCCGAACCTGTTTCAGCTTCAGATGCTTGACCATGGGCTTGCCTTTATACCGCCCGGTCATGCGCGTCACGGATGACCAGAAGTCATTCATCTTGGGGAGGTGTTCATCCCAATTATCGCCGATGACCGTGTCAAAGATGGGTCCCAGCCTCTCATCCTTGCGCACCTTCTCGTAGAAGCGCGATACCAGTTGCGCGATCATCTCTTCCGAAATATCCGGATGAAGCGGCTGGCGCCTTGGATTGGCGGGAATGACTTCTATTGAGCTCATGTTGGTCACCAAAAAAGTATTTTCGATACATGTTTATATAGAAGGTGGCTTTTTAATAATCAATATCAAGAATACATCTTTTCTGTCGCAACGCCTGCCCACTCCCCCTTCCCAACCACCCCGAGGGTACCCTTGCCGGGTGGTTGGGAAGGGGGAGTGGGCAGGCAAGGCAACAAAAAATAACGCACTCTTTGCAAAGACTTTCCTATTTTACGTGATACCCGCGTTAACCTGCCAGTTCCAGAATTGGCGCAATGCCGGGGCTTGTCTTCAGAACGTCGGCCAGGGTCTTTTTGTCGAGCACCTTCATAAAGGCCGCCAGCGCCTCGTCGATCATGCCAGCCAATCCGCACACTTGGGCGATGGGGCAGGTGTTAGTTTCCGGATCGAAGCATTCCACAAGGCGAAGGTCATCTTCGCATTTGCGCACCACGTCTCCGATGTTGATCTCCTTCGGGGGGCGGGCGAGGCGCATGCCCCCTTGGCGGCCACGGATGGTTTCGATGAAGCCTTCTTTGCCCAGATTGTGGACCACTTTCATCAAGTGATTTTCCGAAATGCCATATCGTTCGGCAATCTCCTTAATTGTCGACAGATCGTCACCCTTGAGGCCCAAATACATCAGCACCCGTAAGGCGTAGTCGGTATAGCGGGTAAAGCGCATAGCCATGACTCCAATTTTTTCATAAAGATGTATTTCAGATATTGATTTAAATCAAGAGGGCCGCTATATAGATGTATATTGAATACATGTTTAAGAAAATCTAGACCGCAAGTGATCATGCAGAGGTGAGAGAGATGACAGAACGCCGGACCGGAAAACACTTTCAGCCCCAAACAGCAAGCGACCGTGTGGCCTATGGCATGGTCAAGTTTTTGAGGGTCTTCGCTGATCTGTTCTTTAAGAAGCGTTATGGTCACCGTGCGGTGGTGCTGGAAACCGTGGCCGCAGTTCCTGGGATGGTGGGCGGTCTTTTGCAGCATTTAAAAGCCCTGCGTCACATTCGGGATGATCGGGGGTGGATTCGCGAGCTATTGGATGAAGCCGAAAACGAACGGATGCATCTGATGACATTTGTTCAGGTCGCCAAGCCCACGGTTCTCGAACGTTTCATCATTATGGCCGTTCAGGCGATTTTCTATAATTTCTATTTCTTCTTCTATTTGGTCTTTCCCAAAACAGCCCACCGCTTTGTTGGGTATTTGGAAGAAGAAGCCGTGCGCAGCTATGACCATTATCTGGAAGAAATCGATGCTGGCCATCTAGAGAATGTGCCCGCACCCGAAATCGCAATTGACTACTGGAAGATGCCAGCCAATGCCCGTCTGAGAGATGTTGTCGCCGAAGTGCGTGCCGATGAAGAAGCGCATCGCGACACCAATCATCGTTTTGCGAATGCTCTAGGCGAGAACGTAGCCTGGCCCAAAGTTGGTCTGCCGGCAGAGTAAAACCGTCATCCCGGGTGCTTTGCAGCACAAAGTGGTGCAATGCTACCCCGGGATGACGTCAGTCTTGAGTGGCCGGCGGTGTTGTCAAACCTTCACCAGCATTTTGCCCATGTGGCCGCCGGTGAACAGCTTGTGCAGGGCAGTGGGGAACGACTCGATGCCTTCTTCCACATGCTCGACTACTTTGAGATCTCCTGCCTTTAGCCATTCAGACAATTGCGCGTACGCTTCGCCGTATTGAGACGCGAAGTGCATGACCGTAAAGCCTTCCATGCGGGCATAGCGTTCGGCCAGGCGGAGATAGAGGCTAGGCCCTTGGACGTTCAGATGATCATCATACTGAGAAATGGCCCCGCAGATGGCGACGCGGCCGCGCTCGCGGATATTGTCCAGCGCCACATCCAGAATGTCGCCGCCCACATTGTCGAAAAACACATCAATGCCGTCGGGCGCAAGCTTCTTGAGCTGACCGTCCACATCGCCCGCTTTGTAGTCGATGGCGCCGTCAAAACCCAGCGTGTTGGTGAGGAAGTCGCATTTGGCTGATCCACCGGCAATGCCGATGACGCGCGCGCCGTCCAATTTGGCGATTTGCCCGGCAACAGATCCGACCGCCCCGGCGGCGCCGGACACGAGCACGGTTTCACCGGCTTTGGCTTGTCCCACATGGCGCATGCCGAAATAGGCGGTTAGCCCGGTCGTCAATCCCAACGCCCCCAGGTAGGTGGACAGAGGGAGAGAGTCGTCGATCTTCTGGACCTGGTTTGCCGGAACTGTCGCGTATGTTTGCGACCCCAAGCCGCCGGTCACGGCATCGCCCGGCTGAAAGTCATCGGCATTGCTTTCCACGACACGGCCCACATTGAGTGTGCCAATAACGCCGCCGATCGGGGTCTGCGTATGGAGGCCTTCCCAATCATTCAGCGATGTTCGGATAAAGGCGTCGATGGAAATCGTGTCGACCGCGATCAATACTTCGCCGTCATCCGGGGCACGGGCCTCTTCTTCTTCAAGGCGGAAATGCTCCGGCTTTACCTGGCCCTTTACATGATCCACCAAGACGATCTTGCGGTTGACGGGGCGATTGGTCATACCTGTCATAATGTGTTCCTCAATAGCTGAATTGGCGGCACCATAGGGAGGCCCAGGTCCGCCGTAAACCGGTCCGATTGGGTAGGGATATAGAAACTTGATTATCGTTGACCAGTTGCGGGATTGGGGATGGCACCATGGACCGTCGTCTCACCTGATCAGCACACTGCCGGGAGCGGAAGGTTCTGCCGAGCTGGTGGCATTTGTTGAAAAAATTGGTCTTAAGCGGAAGTGGATTCAGAAGCCCGGCACCCATCGGGAACACTTCGACCTCAATGAGCGGGCCCACAACGAAGCGCTAGAGGCAGGGGCCTTGCAAGTGGACTGGCGCACGCTGGTGCGGGCGATCCGTGCCAAGAAGGACGGCAAAGTGTTTCCCGCCGTGCCGGAATTGGATTAGAGCCGTTTTGGTTTTCTTGGAAACACAAAACGGCTCCAGATTCTTTGTTTTGCGCGTTTCCGGACGGTGAACCGGATTCCACTTCACCTGGAAACGCTATAGCGACGATGAAACGTAGGCTTGGCCCTTCTTGTCATCCCAATTTCGAGCAATGCTCGAAGATTGGGATCCGTAATCCCTGTGCCTTCTAACTTGGCTTCGATGGGTATGGATTCCGGTCTTCGCGCTGAGGCGAGAAACCGGAATGACATCAATTCTACCTAACCTGCGCCACGGACTAACTCCGTCTAGGGTCAACATATCCAATTGCGATGAACACATCGTCGGGGTGATAAAACTCAATCCGCATACGTCCATTGTCCATGGGGGACAACACCGAGAGGCCTTGATCCATACAGTTTTCCAGGCCGTAGGTAATCGTCTCACGATAGTAAGTTGCGTGGTCGGTCGTCTGCTCCAGGTTCCAGACGCCCCCGCAGTCCAACGAGGGATAAGCGATCATGACCGTGTCCGGCCCCATGGTCAGCTCGATGGTCCAGCTTGAGAATTGGCCACTACCGGCTTCGGCGTCATCCAGCTGATAGCCAAGGCCGGTCCAACTGCCGATCGGTATTTTCCGGGATTTGTCCGCAGCATGAGTGGTGGCGGCGATCATTGTGATCAACGCGCAGGAAATGAAGAGGCTGAGGCAATAGTGTTGCTTGTGCATTTTGGAACGCTCCCCTTGCGTTCCGATATATTACCCGTTCTTCCGCTTTTTTGCAGCCCGGCGTAAGCCGATTTCTTTGAAGATGTACCGTAGGAAGCCTAGCGGGCTCTGCCTTATTTTCCGGAACAGCAAGCGCCGTAAATGAGGCGTGCCATCAAACGTGGCTTCCTGCTGGCCATGGCCCGTGTGCAGGTCAATGTTCTGCACGTGAATGGTTTCCATGGGCGCCGTGACCGTGAAGCTTTCTGATTTGGGCAAGAGGCATACATTGTCATCGCAGGCCTGATAGCGGACATCGACCCTGATATCGATGGTATCTTGATCCAACGGTCTGCATTCTGACTGCAATGAGGACAAGGCATAGACCGGCACGCGAATATCCACTTGCCCGGACCAGACGGGAAGCTCCAAGTCCAAGCTTTCCAGGCGCAGTTGCTCCGTTGGCGGAACGATTGCGTCTTCTACAGCTAATCCTTCCGGGCCGGTAACCGTGACAGTGGTTGGGATCATACCCTCCGGTACCGGCTGTCCATAAATGTGGAGACCGTCTGGAAGGTCAAACCGCACGACGATCTCGCGCTGCGCGCCTTGCTTAATCGCCCCGCCATGAAGCGTCGCGGACACGGTGATGCCTTCGTCATCGGTTTCGGCCACTGCCGGCGCGTCATCGTCCAACACCACACGGCCAAGGGCGGCATCTATCAGCAGTTCCGGTCCTTCGCGCCGCTTATAGGTGTCGTGGAAGAACTTCTGGATCACCACGCCGTTTTCGTCGGTGATGTACGTGCCCGGAAACGGAATGCCGTACAGCACCGCATCGCCTGGCTGAATTTCCGTGTTCAGAATGCCGTACTGTTTGATGACCGTGGAATCGAGGTCCGACAGCAGGGCGTATTCGATTGAGTAACTCTCGGCGAAGGCGTGCAGCACTTCTTGATCGTCATAGGAAATGGCGTAGAGCTTGATGCCGTGTTCTTGGAATTTCTTGAAACCTTCTTGCAGCTCGACCAGCTGCGTCATGCAAGGCGGTCACCAAACGGCCGATCGATAGAAGACGACGGCAGACTTCGCCGCTCCGCGATCCTCATGGAAAGTGACCGTGTTGCCTAAAGCATCGGGCAGGGTGAAATCCGGCAGGCGTTCGCCGATTTCGGGGCCGGTGAAGGCCCCTTCCGGGAGGCCCGCGCGTCCCGGATGTCCCACCGGTGCCGGAGCTTCAAATCCTAATTCATCTGTTTCCACTATGGACATAAGATGTGTCCCGATTCCTTGGTCATCTATTGACATAGAAAGTGCCAAAATATGTCTCTGAACGCAAGGGCGCCATAGGGCAACCTTCTGGCACGTCCGCAAAATATGTTGTCTATCTTTCGATCACGCGGCTTTGCGCTTTGCTTTTTCGCCAATCTGGCGCAGATGACATCATTCTATTTGTTCCTTCACTTTCCGGGGCACGTGTCCGCACTGGGCGCGGGCGAGCAGCTCATCGGCTGGCTCGTGGCCGCAACGGAACTTGTGTCGATAGCCATTAGCCCCTTTGTAGGCCGATGGCTTGATGGCGGAGGGCGGCGCCGTGTGCTGGTCATCGGATCCATCATCAATGTGATCCTGTGCGGTGCGTTTTTAGTCTCTTCTTCCCTTTTGTCGGTCTTTGCCTTGCGCATTGTGCACGGGGCTGCCGAAGCGGCGCTCAATGTGGCGTTCTTTACCTATGCGTCCGACGTGATCCCCAAGGAACAAAGGTCGCAAGGGTTTGCCTTATTCGGTATTTCGGCCATGGGGGCCGTGGGGTTAGGTGCCGTGGTCGGGAATGGTGCCATCGAACTGGGCGGCTACCAAGGTATTTTCCTGGCAAGCATGTTCTTGTCAATTATCGGTATGCTGATGGTTCTGCGGTTGAACGATCAGCACAGCCCGGCGGAAGACTCGGATGGTCAAAGTGAAGGTTGGCTGTCCACATTGATGCGCCCTTCGCTCATAGGTGTTTGGCTTTTGGCGAGTGCCTTTTTCTTTTCGATGATCGCGGTGTTCGTTTTTCTCAAAACGTGGGTGGGCGTCACGGGCATCGGCTCCATCGGATTGTTCTTCGCGATTTATACGGTCACGGCGATATTGCTGCGTGTTTTTGCGGGCAGCCTTCCGGACCGGCTGGGCCATCAGAAAACAGCTTGGTGGTCCCTCATGGCCTATGGCGCGGGCCTGCTTCTGTTGTCGCAGTCAAGCGGGCTTTTCCTGTTCTGCATCGCCGCATTGGTGTGTGGCGTGGGGCATGGTTTTGGCTATCCGGTTCTCTTGGCCTTGGTGACGGACCGGGCCAGCGCCGCCGACAGAGGTTCGGCGATTTCGATCTTCAACGCGCTGGATGACGGGGCAGCCCTTTTGGCGGCGCCGGCTCTGGGTTTCACCATCGAAGCGGCCGGTTATTCGTCTATGTTTGTCACCGCTGCCGTGATTGTCATTCTGGGGGCCGTCATTGGTGGCAGATTGCTCACGGGCCGCCTTATCCCCCCTGGCCGATAAGAGAGTTCGGAATACGAAAATCACAGGGTATTTTGAAGGCCATCCGGGATGTGTCGGCTGTCACGCTTCCGGCTTTATGACGCCGATATTGCTTGAATCGGTGAAGGAGGCGACCTAAACACGAGGAGCAGTGTTTTTGAGTGGTTCCGGCCAGAAAGGCCTGTCCACCCCAACCGGCGTCATTCATGTGGAAGGACCAGTCTTGTGAAATCGCTTCTCGCTTCGCTCACCCTTGTGTTTGGCATTGGTGCTTGGGCCGCCAACGCCATTGCGCAGCCCGCCCCCTCTCAGCTCAGAACTGATCCCGGACCGGCCGCAGCATCCAAAATCGACGGGGATGCTATAACCGAGGCGAACCGGGAAGATATCGCCGAGATGATCCGTATCGCCGACGCAATCGATGCGGCCGTTGACGGCAAAGACTGGCGTGCCGCCCGGACCTATTTTACCAAAGATGTGAACGCGGATTTCAATTCGTTGGACGGCAGTACGCCCGGCACCATCCCGGCCCGGCAGCTCTTGAACGGATGGGCCTCAAACCTCACTGAAGACAAAACAAGCTTCCATATGCGCAGCAATCACCGGGTGACGTTCTTCCGCGAAGACGAAGCCGTGATGCTCTCCCATGGATATGCTTGGAACCGGTTGGAAGCCGGGGCCGCGCCGGAAAACGGCGCCAATGCGTTTTGGGAAATGTGGGGGAACTACACCCATGTCTTTGTGCGCACACCTAAAGGCTGGAAGGTGAACGGCATGAAGTTCGATCTCACGGCGGAGCGGGGAAACCCTTATGTCCGCAACACGCCGGGCAGCTAATCAAACAAAGCAAAACCATATCAAAGGAAACGCCATGCATGATTATCTCATTAAGGGGGCTTCGATCGTCGACGGCAGCGGCAATGCCCCTGTCAGCGGCGACGTCGCGGTTAAAGATGGTTTGATTTCAGCCATCGGCAAAGTAGATGAGGCGGCGAGGGAGACAATCAACGCCGAGGGCGCTTACCTTGCGCCCGGCTGGGTCGATGTGCACACGCATTTTGACGGCCAGGTGAGTTGGGACGACACGCTTGACCCTTCGTTCAGCCATGGGGTGACCAGCATCGTTATGGGCAATTGCGGTGTCGGGTTTGCACCATGTCCGCCGGGCGGCGAACAGCGCATGATCGAGCTGATGGAAGGTGTCGAAGATATTCCGGGTACGGCGCTTTACGAAGGTATTGAATGGGGGAACTGGGAAACGTTTCCAGAATATCTCGATTATCTCGGTACGCGTCAATTCTCTATGGATGTAGGGACGCAAATTCCCCACAGCGCTGTGCGCAATTATGTGATGGGCGACAGGGCGTTGGCGCATCAGGATGCGACGGCGGAAGACCTTGAAGCCATGTGCAAGATTGTCCGCGAAGGTCTGGAAGCGGGCGCACTTGGCTTTTCAACCTCGCGCACGATCGGTCACCGGTCTGTGCAGGGGGAGCCGATCCCCGGCACCTATGCGGAGCGGGATGAATTGCTCGCCATTGGCCGCGCCATGAAGGCTGCCGGCAAGGGTGTGTTTCAGGCGGTACCTGCCGGCGTGGTGGGTGACATTGCGGGTCCGGAAAAATACACCACCGAGCAAGAAGTGGAATTGTTCACGGAGGTCGGGCGCGAAAGCGGCCGTAGCGTTACGTTTACGTTGGCGCAGAACGGCGACCGGCCCGACCAGTGGCGCAACTGTATCGGCCTGGTGGAAAAGGCCAATGCGGAAGGTGTCATGATCCGCCCCCAAGTGGCGTCGCGGCCAATCGGTTTTGTAACCAGCTTGAAGTCGTATCACATGTTCCAGCGGCGCGAGACCTATCTGAAACTCGCGAAACTGCCGTTCGACCAAATGCTGGCGGAGATGCGCAAGCCGGAAGTTAAAGCCGCTATCTTGTCCGATAAAGACATTCGTCCGGACCAGCCGGGGACCATGGCGAACATTTTCGGCTTGTTGGGAATGGCGGCGCCCGCCATGTTCCCGATCGACATGCCGATCAATTACGAACCGGAGGCGTCGCAGAATATCGGCGCGCTTGCGTCAGCGGCCGGGCGGGAGATTCCCGACTTTATGTATGACTTCCTGTTGGAAAATGATGGCAACCGGTTTGCAATCCTGTTGGGCGCAAATTTCATCGACGGCAACTTCAATGTGATTCACGAAATGCTGACCCATCCGCAAACCACGATTGGGCTTAGTGATGCGGGCGCGCATGTGAACTTGATCTTTGACGCGGTGGGGCCGACCTACCAATTGACACACTGGGTGCGCGACCGGTCGCGCGGCGACCGTTTGCCGATCGAGTTGATTGTCCGTAAACAGACGAAAACGAATGCGGATCTATTCGGTCTAACCGACCGCGGCAGTATTGAAGTGGGCAAGCGCGCGGATCTCAATTTGTTCGATCTTGCCCGGCTCAATCTTGGGAAGCTGTCGGTGGAAAATGATCTACCGGCGGGGGGATCGCGCATTCTTCAACCGGCAGAAGGGTACCTGAATACCTTCGTCGCAGGCGTGAAGACTCGGGAAAACGACCAAGATACAGGCGCGCGGCCGGGCCGGGTTATCCGCGGTTAGACCGATTGGCGAACGTCCGGTCCTGGCACGCAAATAATTTAAAGGCATTGGCTGCGCGAGAGGTCTACGCCTTTTGCGGATAATGGTGACCTGTACCGTCTGGCCTGCGCTTTTGGGGCCGATCAATCCCAACCAACCGATAACGTTCGATTAACTTTTGTTACTTTATAACGTCTGACGTTGCCCGTAAAAATGGTCTCGACATTTTTTCCATGTTCGAAAGGTTGAGATTTTACACCATGGCGTGATATTGGACTCCGGACTACAAGAAATAACAGTTGTTTTCAGATTCAGGGCCGACTGTAGACAGGTCGACATTTGGCCAATCGCACGAGTCCCCGGCGTCTCCAAAGTCATCAGGAAATAAACTCTTTTCATGACTGTTTTCTTTCACAGACCAGGTGATCACCGCTGTGATCATGTCATCCTTAGCGTGTGAGTGGCGGCGTGCAGACGGAACCAGAAAACATCCGACCTGACCTCGAAAGGTTGCATAATGAAGATGTGGAGCTCACCCGCAGCCTTGTGAAAAACGCTATACGGGACGCTATCGAAGCCTGGGTCCCGGCTGACGCGGTTAAGGATGCCATAATCCTTGAGCTCATTGATTTTGTTGGGCGCTATGAAACCAGCGAAAAAACGGCGGATAGGTTGGATGCTTTAGCGGCTTTGCTGCGCGGGTCCGACGCGATCCGTCAATAGGCGCACACGTCCGTCCAACGTTGCCCAATCCAGACTGATACATTTTCGTCGGCGTGCCTGCTGCCGAGGACCGAAAAAGCTTGCGCCCGTTGCGGCAGCCGCTATATCTCATTTGTTAGTTCACTTTTAAGACTAAAAGCAAATCGCGACAGTCAGCGCTGTGGCCAAAAGAGGAGGCAACACCAATGAAACCAGTCTGCTTAGTGATGGGGGCCGGTGCCGGCATCGGCGGCACGGTGGGGAAGCGGTTCGCACAAGGCGGTTATCATGCCGTGTTGTGCCGGCGTAGCGACAAGGAAGGCCTCGATAAGCTGGTTGAGGATATCAAGAGCGAAGGTGGTGACGCCACGGGCTACCTGCTCAATGCCGTCGAAGAAAACGCCATCGAGGATAGGGCCGCCGCAATTGAGGCGGAGATTGGGCCGATCGAGGTTGTGGTGTTCAATTTGGGGGCTCAGATCGGTGACCGGTCACTTGCCGATACCAACTACAAGCAGTTTGAACTGGGCTGGCGCATGGCGACCTTCGCCTTGTTTCGGATTGCCAAGTCGGTTTGCCCCTTGATGGAAGAACGCGGGCAGGGGACGTTCTTGGTAACGTCGGCGACAGCGGCTGTGCGCGGCAATGGCGGGCAGCATTCCCATGCGGCAGCCATGGGCGGGCGGCGCATGTTGTGTCAGACACTGAATGCCGAGTTTTCGTCGAAAGGCATTCACATTGCACATATTCTCATTGACGGTGCGGTGGATGCGCCGGACACACTCGGCAAAATGTTGGGGGCCGAAAATTTCCAGAAATTGCGCGAAACGCGCGGTCAGGAAAATGATGGCTTGTTGCTGCCGAGCAAAGTTGCCGATACATATTTTCATATCGCGCAACAGCACCGTTCGGTTTGGACCCACGAACTCGATTTGCGTTCATTCTCGGACGTGGCTTGGTGGAATCACCCATAATGCGTTTCCGGTCATAGCAGCCCTCTGCTGATTGCCGGAACAGGGCAACTAGCAGAGGAGAGCTTGTATGACACGTCCTAAACTTTACGGCATCTGTGGGTCGCGGGCCTTTCGGTCCGTTTGGGCCATGGAAGAGGTGGGGGTGGATTACGAACACATCCCCACGCATTTCATTGAGGAATCGAAAACGCCCGAATATCTGGCGATCAATCCGAATGGCCGCATCCCCTGCTTGGTGGATGGCGACTTAAAACTCTTCGAATCCATGTCCATCAACCTCTACGCCGCCAAAACCTATGGCGGTGATCTTTATCCGAGCGATCCGGCGAACGAAGCGCGCGCGCAGCAATGGAGCGTGTGGGCGATCAGCGAGATAGAGCCGCTTCAAATGCAAATCGTTATTCAGAAATTCTTTACGCCGGAAGACAAGCGCAATCCAGCGATCATAGAGCGTGCCACGGAGGGCCTGCAGCGACCGTTGAAAGTGCTGGACGACCACTTGTCAAAAAGTGCCTACCTTTTGGGTGAGGATTTCACGATTGCGGATCTCAACGTCGCTGCTGTCATGCAACTCATCAAAGCAGTACAGGTAGATTTGTCGGCCTTTCCGAATGTGACCGCCTGGCTCGACAAGTGTTGTGCCCGCCCGTCATTTGAACGTGCGCAGACGAAAGACGACCGGCCCTTGATGCCGAGTTGACTTGGTCGGTTGATCCAATTCGTCATTGCGAAGGCGCGTAAGCGCCTGACGCAATCCAGAACAGCTTGCTCTGATCGGGTTGCTCTGGATCGCCACGCCCGCCAAAGCGGGCTCGCGATGACGAAGAAAGCTCAACAATACCGATCAATCAAGGTTTTGCGGCACTTCTGAGATTCAGAAACAAGAGGTTCCCTAGGGCACCAGCGCGTGGTAGCGGTCCAGAATTGAGAGAATTTTGTCCCGGCCCGCTGACGGCAGGGGAAGCAAAGCACGCGTGATTCCGGCTTCGCGATAGCCTTCCAAAGCTTCCGGTTTCGGCGAGGCGCCGAAAATCGAAACGCTTAACGTGTTCATATCGCGGCCGGCCGCATCGGCTTGCTGTTTAAAGCGAGCCATATGGTCTGCGGCGTTGAAATCGCCGCGGCCGCGCGGAAGCCAGCCATCGGCATATTTCATAATACGTTTGAGGGTCGCGTCACTCTCTCCGCCCAAAATCATCGGCGGATGCGGGGTCTGGACGGGCTTCGGGTGCGACCAGCTCGGCGTGAATTTGACGTAGTCTCCATCGAAACCGAATTCCTCGTCCGTCCACAGCCCTTTGATCGCTTGAAGTTGTTCTTCAAGCTTCTTGAACCGTGACGTAAAGTCCGCTCCGTGGTGTTCCAGTTCTTCCCGGTTCCAGCCGGCACCGATGCCGAAAAGGAAACGGCCATTGGACATATGATCCAGGCTGGCAGCGAGTTTCGCGGCAACGATCGTATCCCGCTGCGGCAACAGGCAAATGCCGGTGCCGACCTTTAGCGTCTTTGTGGCTGCGGCCGCAAATGACAGGGAAACGAATGGATCGAGGGTGTGCGAATATTCCTTCGGCAGGTCGCCGCCCCCTGGCCAAGGCGAGAGGCGGCTCGCCGGTATATGGGTATGCTCCGGCACAAGCAGAGATTCAAAACCACGCTGCTCCAACTCTCGCGCAAGCTCCGCAATGTCGATGGAATAGTCCGTATCGAAAATAAACGCGCCTATGTGCATTGATGACCTCCGGTTCCCGTTTCGATTCTCTACATTATTGCGAGGACAGTTAGTGTAATAAAGAGATGGAGGACGTATTAGGCGAAGCCGTAATACGCCGCCGCGGGTCCGTTTGGTGCATTACGCGTCGCTAATGCACCCTACATCCGAGTCTTCTATTTGCCGTCGTCTCCGCCTTCTGGTTCCAGCTTGTCTTGGGTGCGCAGATCAAAATCGCTGGCGTCGTGGCGCTCGCGCAGCTGGCTTTCCGGCTTGCCCCAGGCGCGGTTGACCATGCGGCCGCGCTTTACCGGCTCTCGTTCCGCCACTTCATCCGTCCACCGATTAACATGCTTGTAGGACTCAACGTCCAGAAACTCGCCCGCCTCATACAGCGTACCTTTCACAAGGCCGCCATACCATGGCCAGATGGCCATGTCGGCAATGGTGTAGTCCTTGCCCGCGAAATATTGATTGTCGGCCAAATGCCGGTCCAGCACATCAAGCTGGCGCTTTACTTCCATGGTGTAGCGGTTAATGGGGTATTCCCACTTTTCGGGCGCGTAGGCATAAAAGTGACCGAAGCCGCCGCCAAGATAAGGGGCGCTGCCCATTTGCCACATCAGCCAAGAATAGCATTCCGCGCGCAGGCTCGGGTCTTCCGGCACGAACGCGCCGAACTTCTCCGCGAGATAAAGAAGGATGGCACCGGACTCAAAAACGCGGGTTGGCGTGGGCGTCGAGCGGTCGAGTAAGGCGGGAATTTTCGAATTCGGGTTGATGTCCACGAAACCGCTGCCGAATTGGTCGCCATCACCGATATTGATAATGTACGCGTCGTATTCCGCTCCTTCGTGACCCAGCGCCAGCAACTCCTCCAGCATCACCGTCACCTTCACCCCATTTGGCGTGGCCAATGAGTGCAGCTGCATGGGATGTTTCCCAACCGGCAGTTCTTTGTCATGGGTCGGGCCTGCGATCGGCCTGTTGATGTTGGCAAAGCGGCCGCCGCTTTCTTGGTCCCAAGTCCATACTTTCGGGGGGGTGTAGCCGGTGCTGTCACTCATGATCAGTTCTCCATTCCTCTGGCGCGTCTGTATCCTTGGGCCATTCCGCGTATCGGGGCCAATTAGCGTCAACACATAAGGCGGTGCGCATGATTTCGCAAATATTTCGGGGTCAGACTTTTGTGTACGGCCTGTTGCAGAAGCGCACCGCCATCCGAGAGGCCTTCTTGACAGGCACAAGCTGCCCTGCTGAGTTGATCGCCGAAAACCTCAGGAATTGAGACACAGGAATGGCTTATGCCGGCAGCTGCGCGGGTCCGACCACTGGACCTATTCACCAAAGAAGAATGGGCCTCGGTCAGTAAGCGGAACGACCTTGTAGCCTTGGGCCTTGTGGTGCACGTCTGGGGCGTAATTGCCGCCGCGATGGCGTTGTCCATTTGGTCACTGTGGTTTCTCCCACTATCGGTTTTGGTGATTGGAGCGCGGCAACTGGGACTTGCCGTCATCATGCATGACGCAGCCCATGGCTGCCTGGCGCAGAACAAAGCTATCAATGATTGGGTGGGGCATTGGCTGGGCGCTGCCCCCATCGGGGTCAATCTGGCGGATTACCGGACATACCACCTGAAACATCATAAATATGCGCAACAGCCGGAGGATCCGGATTTGGGGTTGTCGGCTGCGTTTCCGGTTACGCGCAGTTCGCTACGCCGGAAAGTTATCCGCGACCTTACCGGACGCACCTTCTTCAAGCAGCGCAGCAATCAATTCATGAACGCGCTCGGCTGGGGCATCCGCCCGGGGCCGAAGGCCGATGCCCGTAAGCAGGCGGCCAGGCGGGCGGTCATTCCCTTCTTCATCACCAATGCGGTTTTGTTCGCTATCCTGGCGGCGCTCGGCTACTGGTGGGCGTATTTCCTGCTGTGGATTTTGCCCATGGCCACGTGGAATGCCTTGATTATCCGCATACGCAATATTGGCGAACATGCGGTGGTGTCCGATAATGACGATCCCATGCGTCACGCGCGGACCACGGGGACGAACTTCCTGGAACGGCTTCTCATCGCCCCTTACTGGGTCAATTACCATTGCGAACATCACATGTTCATGCATGTGCCGTGTTACCGGCTGCCTTTGGCACACAAGCTTCTGAAGCAAAAGGGCTTTGCGGATCGCATGGAATTGAGCCCAAGCTATCTTGACGTACTTCGTCAGGCAACAAGTAAACCAGAACCTTTGCCCGCGTAGGAACGACCGCTGTGTTGGGCTACCGCCGCGCCCAAAGGGCCCAAACAATAACGGCGATAGGCACGCCAGCCGCCGCAGCCGCAGCGATGTCGGCCGGTCCCTCTATGAGCAATGCGGCAACAAGACCCGCCAGACTGATCACCAAAACGATGATCGGTATTCGGAATATCTGACTTAAGTTCACTATTCGGCCTCTCGCCGGGTATTCAGGCCATTGCCGCCCCGTTTTCCGACCCACAGATAAAGCCCACTGACCAAGATGACGATCGCAAGAAGATCAAGAACAGCCCAGATCACCTTTAGGAGCAGGCCGCCATAATCCCCGAAATGCAACGGCCGGGACAGGGATAGGGCCTGCATGAACCATGGCATGTTACGCAAGCCCGCAGGCGTTCCGTCCGATGCGTCGACGAGCACAGGCGTGATGATGCGCTCGGTGGCCGGCGACGTGCCGTGGAAGAAAATGGCGTAGTGGCCGTTTGTGGAAAAGTCACTTCCGGGAAATGCGACAAACTGCAATTGCATGCCGGATGCTTGGCTACGCGCATAATCCACGGCACGGTCAATTGATGTGGTGGATGCCTGGCTGCCAGCCCCCTCAAGTTCATCCATGAGATCCGCCAGCGCCGTGGCGCGCCACGCTTCCAAGATGGGTTCTTCGAGAGTGTTGATCACGCCGGTCAGACCGACGAGCAACAGCCAGCCTGTGGTGACGATCCCCAGAAGATTGTGATAGTCGAGCCATTTCGTTTGGGGCGACTTGTTCCGGCGCACGGTGCCGAAATCGAGCTTCCGCATGAACGGCGTATAAAGGACGACGCCGGACACGATCGACGCGGCCAGCAGAAGACCCATGAAGCCAAGAAACAGCATGCCGGGCAGGCCCAGAAACATGTCCGTGTGCAGCTGTAAAATGAAATCCATCACGGATTCACCGGCATCAGCGGCCGGTACCAGATCGCCGCTGGTGGCGTCGAAGGAGGCGAAATGCATCTGCGAAACGGCGGCACCAGCCTCCGGTCCTGTCGTGACATTGACCACCGGGCGGTCCACATCAAAGCTCATATAGATAGGCGTTTCGCCCGGACGCTGCGCAAGGGCAATGTCCAGGATTTCATCAAGCGAAAGATGCGCCCCGCTTGGGTTGGCGGGACGCCAATTATCCGGATTGAGCGCCGCTTCAATTTCGTCATGAAAGATTAGCGGCAACCCGGTGATGCAAAGCATCAGAAGGAAAAGGGTTGAGATGAGACTCGTCCACTTATGGACAAACACCCATATCCGGAAAGATCGGTTTTGCAATCCGCGGCTCCCTAAAAGTCCGCCGATACCCTCAGACTAAACGTTCTTGGCTCACCCTGGATCAAATAGTTTGCTCCTGGAAAACCGCCGGACGACGCCCAATACGCGTTATTGGTGATGTTGTCGAGGCGTGCGCGAACTGCAATCGGGATCGCGTTGAATTCGGTGACATATCGCAGGCCCAGGTCCAGCCGGGCCCAATCTTCGATCTCAAGTGTATTGGCTTCATTGATGAACTGCTCGCCTGTGTAAATCACCCGGCCGTCAACGGTCAGACCTGGCAAGAAAGGAATGTCCCATTCCGCATTCACGTTGGCCTGTATTTCAGGAACGCCGATTGGATCGTTGCCTTCATTGACATCGCCTTGCGTGACGCGCAGCTCGGCATCCACATATGTAAGGCCGCCGATGATTCTGAGGCCTTCAATGGGTTCGCCGAAGAAACTTGCCTCAATGCCGCGATTACGCTGTTCGCCGGACGCTTGAAAAATTTGATTCACAACGATTGCGTTTTGTTGAGTCACCGAAAACAGGCTGACGGTTGCACCGAACGAGCCAAGATCCACCTTGCCGCCGAATTCAAACTGCTCTCCTTGGAAAGGATCGAGCACATCACCGGCATTCAAAATGGCAACGCTGCCGCTCGTTGCCGGCGCAATCTCTCCAGGCTGAAGGCTTTCAGCGTAGTTCGCATAAATCGAGATTTGTTCCGTTGGTTTGATGACGGCGCCGACAACAGGGGTCACCGCACTTTCATCGTACCCGGACAGTTCCACACCGGTATTGAAGTCAAACGAAGATGTATCGATCGATTGATAGCGCACACCGCCAGTCAGAAGTACACGCTTGTCGAACAAGGCCACTGTGTTGGCGATGGCGATACTGGTGTTTGTAGTTTCTTCTGTCGTCAAGGGATCGTTCAAGTCGCCACCGACAAAGAAGTCTGCAGCCGGAAGGGCTGCGAGGGGTGTGGGATTGAAAAGATTGCTGGCAAACGGATTGAAGAAGTCCGATGTGGCAAAGGCGTTCTTTGAATTCGTATCGATGATCGATGCGGAGATGACCAGATTGTGACCGACGGGGCCCGTTTCGAATTCCGCACGGGCGCCGATATCGCCAGACAAGATCCGATCTTCACGCGCATTGTCGAAACGGAATGCGGTGGTTGAGCCGTCCGCCGCCGCATTTGGGTTGGCCAAGACGTTTGCTTCCTCGCCGCTGCGTCCGCCACCGGCAGCCCAGACCGTGATGGTGTCCGTGATATCGAATTCCCCGCGCACCACGCCGAAGAGCTGCTCTTCTTCCGTAAATGTGCCGGGCTGGGCATAGTTGCTGCCCGGGTCAGGAACACCTGGTGCGGTGCCCAACGGTGTCACTTGCGGACGCGGATTATCCAGCCGGTTGTCCTGATATCCAATATCGGCGCTGAACCGGAAGCGGTTGCCGGAATAGTCCGTTCCGAGCGTGAATGCCTTGAGTTCACGGTCCTGGTCTTCGACTGAGGTTTCGCCATTGCGATACACGGCGTTAAAACGCACGCCCCAGTCATCATTCGGACCGAACCGCTGGCCGACATCAGCAGCCGCATAGAATTGACCGGCATTCTCGTAGCCAAGACTCAAACGGTGAAGGGGATCATCGGACGCCCGCTTCGGTACAAGATTGATCGTGCCGCCAGAACCACTGCCGCCTGGGGCTGCGCCGTTGATGAAGGCGTTTGCGCCCCGGAAGACCTCAACCCGCTCCAGCAATTCGGCCGCCACGAACTGCCGCGGCAGAATGCCGAAAAGGCCGTTCAGCGTAATATCGTCCGAAAACACGGGAAATCCGCGAATGATGTAAACTTCTTGGAAGTTGCCGAAGCCATTGGTAACCCGTACCACAGGATCGTTCCGTAAGACGTCACCCACACTATCAGACTGCTGAGCATCAATGATCTGCTGGGTGTAGGCTGTGCCGCTGAAAGGGGCGTCCAAGAAATCGAGGTTGCCCAAGAGGCCGGCGCGGCCGCCGCGTGCCACTTGTCCGCCTGCGAAGGGGTCTGTCAGATCAACCTGCGATCCCTGCCCATAAACGACAATTTCATCGATACCCTGATTGTCTTGGGCCGCCGCCAAGCCGGGCACCATGCTCCACAGGGCACAAAGCGCGATTGTGGATGTGCATCCCAGATAGCTTCGGGCGGTGTTGCCACCCCTTTTGGACAAACGTGTTCTTAGTTTCGCAAAAATTGCTTCTGGCATGGCCCCGCCTCATCTAAATGTAATTAATAATCATTATTATATGCAATGAAGTTATAGGGTACAACATGCGATTGAAGCTGATAGGGACTGTTGGCAAAGATCGATGCAAATCGGCAACAGCTAAACCGGCCAATTGCACAACCGGCTTGCACTGTTGCAATAGCGGTTTAGCTGCGTTGGCGGTGGTTAGGAAAAGCCAAGCAACTTTCAGGGAAGGAAATGGACATGAACCTCGGCAATTTTTCGATCAGCCTGGCCGTCAAAGATCTCGCCGCATCAAAGGCCTTTTACGAGAAACTCGGATTTGAGGGTATCGAAGGCGACGAAACCCAAGGCTGGTTGGTCATGAAAAACGATCAATGTGTCATCGGTTTGTTTCAAGGCATGTTCGAGAAGAATATGCTGACATTTAATCCCGGCTGGGACGCCAATGGGCAGGAGGTTAATTCGTATACCGACGTTCGTGATATACAAAAGAATCTAAAGGCAGCCGGCACTCAGTTTATCGATGAGGCGGATGAGACCACAACCGGACCCGCGAGCTGCATGGTCTTGGATCCGGATGGCAACCCCATCTTGATAGATCAGCATGTCTGACAGCAACGGTGCGGCAAAAAGAACTTGCTTGCCGCAACGGCAATTCGGTATCGGTTGGGGCAATAAAGTTTTAAAATAAGACCGAATTGGCGGCATGACCCAATGCCGGATCGGAGGAACAGAATGCTGAAGCTACACTTTGCCCCCAACTCGCGCGCCGTTCGTATTCTTTGGCTGCTGGAAGAACTTGAGCTGCCCTACGAACTCAATCAGATGGCGTTTCACCCCAAGGATCTGAAGTCCGACGAACATCGGGCCCGTCACCCGTTGGGACGTATCCCGGTTTTGGAAGACGGCGACATCACTTTGTGGGAAAGCGGCGCGATCACGGACTACATCTTGGAGCGTCACAAGAATGGCGGGTTGAAACCGGCCGTGGATGCACCGGAATTTCCTGAATACCTGCAATGGTTCCACTATTGCGAGGGGATGGTCATGCCGCCGGTGAATACAATCGTGGTGCACACGCTTTTACTGCCGCCGGAACGTCAAGACGCTACGGTCAAAGGACAGGCGGAAAGGTTGCTGATGCGGGCTGTTGAGCCGGTCGACAAGGCGCTTGAAGGTCGTGAATACTTGATCGGGAATTTTTCGGGCGCGGACATTATGCTCGGCCACTCCCTCTTCGTGGCCAACGGTTTGGGCCAGGTGAGCGAGGACATGAAAAACATCCGCGCTTATGTGGAGCGTCTGAAAGGCCGTCCGGCTTTCCAAAAAGCGATCGCTACACAATAGAAACGCGAACCGCGCAAATTATCCGTGTAGGAGATAAGCCTTCCAGCCGGCGACAAGAACGACGCCGGCCAGCGTTGCCGGCAGGAAGACTTTCCAGCACAGCCGCATGAGTTGGTCATAGCGGTACCGCGGAACCACCGTGCGCACCAGCGCGAACATAAAAAAGAAGAACACAATCTTGAAGGACAGCCAGAACAGTCCGAAGAGGTTTGCGGCCACTGTCGACCAGTCTTCGAGAAACGGGGTGGGGAAGGGCGCCTGCCATCCGCCGAAAAACAAGATGGATACCAGCGCGCACATCAAAATGATGTTCACTGTTTCCGCTAGATAATACATGAGAAAGCCGGTGGAGCTGTATTCCGTCTGATATCCCGCCACCAGTTCCGACTCGGCCTCCGGCAGATCGAAGGGCGGGCGGTTGGTTTCCGCCAGCGCACAGACGAAAAAGATCACCATCATGGGGATCATCACAAGGGCTAAGGGCAACTGCTCAAGGCCGGGCCCGCCTAGTACATTCCAATTCCAGAACCCGCCACTCTGTAGGCGGATGATATCCTGAAGGTTGGCGGATTCAGCCAGGATGATGACTGTCACAATGGCAAAGCCGATGGCCACTTCATAGCTGATCATTTGGGCGGTGGACCGCAAAGATCCGAAAAATGGATATTTGGAATTAGACGACCAGCCCCCCAAAATGACACCGAACACGCCCATGGATGACAAAGCGAATATGTAGAGAATACCCACATTGATATCGGCAATCGCCCAGTCGGGCCCGAAGGGAATGACCGCCCAGGCGCCGAATGCCGTGACCACACTCAAAATCGGTGCCAACAGAAAGACCGGCTTGTTCGCTGACGCGGGGATCAAAAACTCTTTGAAGACGAACTTAAGGGCGTCCGCGAAATTCTGCAGCAGGCCGAAAGCACCGACCACGTTGGGGCCGCGCCGTAAACCTACGGCCGCATAAATCTTCCTGTCCGCATAGATGAGATATACCACAGCGAAGAGCAAAACGATCACCACAAGGATGATCTGGCCCACGGACAATAGGGTCCACCCAAGCGGTGTTTGCCAAAAGTCGAGAGCGGTGGCGGGTGTCACTTAATCGGTACCCAGATTTCAAGCTCGGTAACGGTGTCCGGATCGGGTATGGGCGGCATGTCCTCGGGCGTGGCGTGAACATCGCCTTCGTAGAACTGAATAAAAGTGCGCCCCGCCACGTCGAAATCGGATTGGGGGAACCAGTCAATGGCAACCGCAAAGCCCGCCGGGTTGATTTGATTGGCGGGGATCTCAAACGGGAAGGCGGCATAGCGCGGCCATTGAACATGTTCCTTGATCATGCCGGGCGGCGTCGGGCGGTCACCGGTAACGGGGACGCCCATAAGCACTTCGTAGGCAAAGCTGTGGTCGGGATCCACATCGAACACATGCTGAAACAGGCCGGGGCCGGTCTTGTCTTGAATATGGGATATGTCACCAACAAAGCGGTGGGCCAGTTCGAACACGCCCATGGGCGCCGCTTCCGTGCCGTCGTCGAAATGTTCTTGATAGCCGGTGAGGATAACGTCCAGACCATCGACGATGCGCGGCGTCGGCACGGCCACGTTTCGTGTTTCGCTCCACAGGACCGGATGAACCAGGGCCACATCGTCCGCTTCTCCGTCGCGGAAATCGGTCGGGCTTAGTCCGAATTCATTTGTGAAGGCCCGTGTGAAAGAGGCGTGGCAGTCGTACCCCACTTTCAACGCGATGTTCAGAACGCTGTCTTGGGTTTCGCGTAAGATTTGCGCTGCTTCGGTGAGGCGCCGCAAACGGACATAACGGGCCAAGGTGTATCCAGTGGCGTGGGAGAAGACGCGGGACAAATGAAAACGGCTGATGGCGCTGTAATCTGCGATTTCATCGACACAGATATCGTGCGCTAAGTTCGCCTCGATATAGGCCAGAGCCCTGTTTACTGGATGCACCCGCCTCGCCCTTCACTAATGCGCTCCGGATAAAGCACAAACCAGCGGCCCCTGCTTTGCAGTTTGTGCGGTTTGTGACGCTTTCTTATCCGATTTTTGAAAGGGCCGATATCAAAGAACGCATTCGCGGCGGTGCTCCGTCACATGCGTGCGGGGCGGGGGCAGGGTGCTGACCTCGCCGGTGGGCATGAAGCCGTGTTTTTCGTAAAGGGCAATGGCCGCGCGGTTGGTATCGGCCACATCCAGGGCCACTTTTTTGTACCCCCTCTGGCGCGCCCAGTCGACGACCGCCTGCACCAGGGCGCTGCCGATACCCGACTGGCGTGCTTCCGGCGCGGTCCACATGGCGAAGAGGCCGGCCGTATCTTGGAGGCCTTCAAAAGGCGCGCAGACCACAAGACCCACATCTTCGCCTGTCAGCTCCGCCACGAAGGTAACGCGGTCGGAGGCGGCGAGACGTGCGCGCCATTCCGCGTCCGGACGAGCTTCGTCTTCGGCCAGCGTCGTGCCGAAGGCATCCGGCGTATCGGCAAGCGCGGCCAAGCGGATCGCTTTCGCCCGCCGCCAGTCTTGCTCGGCCATGGGCCGGATGATCATGTGGACTCCGATTCAGTGTTTTTCCGGTGCTGCTCGAAATATCCGATCTGACTCCGAAGGTCGACTCCATAAATAGTCTTTATTTTAGTGAACACTTATATAAGAATGTGCTGAAATGAATAGGAGCGGGAATGTCATGGATTACAGCCGTGCGCTCGGCGCCGAGTTTCGTGAGGTCAAAGACCGAACTTATGATGGACAGCCGGTCCGGGCCGTTGTGGCGTCGCGCGTTTACGCCACCGACCCGGATGATCTTTGGGATGCCCTGACGAACGCCGAACGGATCCCGCGATGGTTTCTACCGGTCAGTGGTGACTTGAAGCTTGGTGGCCGGTATCGCTTGGAGGGCAATGCTGAAGGAACGATCAAGCGGTGCGATCCGCCTGACGCGCTGGATGTAACTTGGGAATTTGGCGGAAGTCTAAGTTGGGTGACCGTGCGCCTCACGCCTGACAGCGACGGAACGCTCCTGACACTTGAACACCTCATGATGAAAGACGACGCCAGTGAAGAGCATTGGGAACAATTTGGGCCTGGCGCCACGGGTGTCGGCTGGGATCTGTCCTTTGTGGACATGGCATTGCATCTGGAGAGCGGTGGAGAAACGATTGACCGCGATGCCACTGAAGCCTGGATGACGTCCGAACAGGGGAGAACTTTTGTCCGGGCTTGTGCCGACGCGTGGGGTGAGGCCCATATCGCGGCGGGCGAAGATGCCGAAATTACGCGGGCGATGGCGGCGCGGACAGCGGCTGCATATACAGGTGAATAATGCATGCTTTTGATGTTCTGGGTGATCCGGTGCGCCGCCGTATCTTGGAGATTCTCGTCGATGGCGAATATTCATCGGGTGAGATCGTTGAAATCGTGAGGGCGGAATTCGGGATCACCCAATCAGCCGTCTCGCAACATCTGAAAGTTCTGCGGGATAACGGATTCGCCTTGGCGACGATCGATGGCCCCCGGCGGATTTATGCGCTCGATGTATCGCCCCTGGCGGAGGTCGACAATTGGCTGGCAAGGTTCCGCCGGTTTTGGGAACCAAAATTCGAGGCCCTGGAAACCGAAATCGCCCGCGGAAAGCGGCGTCGCCGCCGCAAACGGTAACGAGCGCTTCACCGGCCGGATCGCCCTTCGCATTCGAGGGGCGCCGTCCCGATTTATGCGTCTTTCGCGGCCCAGATCTGAATGTTGGCAGGCGCGGGTGACGGTTTGAACTCGGTTTCGTCCAAGGCGGCGAGGGCCCTTTCACGGTCCGCCTCCGTGAAACTACCCGTGGTCAGGCAGAACTCCACCATGTTCCCGTTCGGATCGCGGGTGTACACGGAATGACACCAATTGTGATCGATCTCCAGCACATCCAACCCGGCGGCATTCCATTTCTCGCGCCATGCGTTGAGTTCATCCGCGCTGTCTACGTTGAACGCGTAGTGGTTGGTGCCTTCCGGCAGATTGCCGGCCTTGTTCAAATCGAATTCGTGGTCCGCCTGGGTCGGTGCTTCGTGCAGTTCCCAGAACGCGATAAAGCGCGTGTCGTCGCCATCGGCCCGGTAGAAAAAATGTTTCCCCCAGCCGCCGCCCTGAAGCGGCGCGATCTCGACCTTGACCAATTCGAAGCCCATGATGTTTTCGTAGAAATGATGGGTGGCCTTCATGTCTTTGGCGGCCAATGCCAGATGGTGATATCCCATTTTGCTGTCCTATTTGTCGACCATGCTCATCACGTCATCATCAGCGCCGTCGGGCGCCGCGATTTCCACCACCCGCTCGTCCACATCGTCATATTCCAGTTTCAACGCGCGGCTCATGATGGCGTGCATCATGTAGGTGCAGGTGATGTAAGTGAGTTCCAAAATTTCCTCGTCGGACAGATGTTTTTTGAGCGTATCGAAAACACCGTCCGGCACACGGCCCCGTTCGAGGACAAGGGCGTCCGTATACGCCAGCACCGCGCGTTCAATGTCGCTGTAACACTCCGCAACCGGCCAATGGGGGATCGCCGTGATCTGGTCTTCCGTCAACCCCACATCCCGGCTGGCTTTGCAATGCTGCGAAAAGACGAATTGCGAGCCCACCGTATAACCGGCGCGAATTTGCCCCAACTCGCGGAGCTTCGGATCGATCTTACGGTCCTCCGACCGGTAGAAACGGAAGCCGTCGGTCGTGTGCGCGAATGCATCCGGCACGATGTTGAACACTGTCCACCAATTGCCGGGGGTGCCCGTGGCGGTTCCAGGCTCCTTGATGGGGTCGCGGTCGCCGAACAGTAAATCGAATATTTGATTGGCATACGGATTTTCAGCCTCACGGCCGGCTTGTTTCAAGCGTGGCATTATTTGGACCCTCCCTTTCTTTTTGGCAGGGCAAGCCCCGCAAATATGACGTCCATGTACATTTCCTGGAAAGAGTTGGCGTTTTCCCGCGAACGCGGGTCTTCACCAAACACGGCGTCCACCAAAGGCGCCACATTGAAATGCGTTACCGCGGCCCCATGCAACAGCATCAAGATTTGATACGGCTTGTAGGGTTTGATGAGCTTGGCTTCGACGCATTCTTCGATGAGTTCCAGGAACTGGTAATAGCCTTCGGCGAAGACATGGCGCATGAGCCAATCCAAACGCGGCCCTCCCGTTTGCCCTTCCGACAAAATCACGCGCCCTAGATTTGGCGTTTTGACCGATTGCTCGATGATCATGGCGCAGAGTGCTTTGAGGCTGGACAGCGGGTCGAGCGACGCCAGAACACTTTCCCGAAGCGACGATGCCCGCTCCATGTCTTGAACCAGCGCCCCCATGGATGCTTCCCACAGGTCCTGTTTGCTTCGAAAATGGTAATGGATGCTGGGCTGAGAGACGCCAGCCTTCTCGGCAATCTCCGTAACGCCAACATTGTCGAAGCCACGCGCGGCGAAAAGGTCCAGCGCGACCTGCGCGATCCGCTGTTTTGCCGGTGTTTGTCTGGCCTGGGTTGCCAAGGGCATTACGTCCCATCAGTTAGAAACTGATAGAACAATAGATAATCCTGATAGATTTATCAAGAACTGACAAGCTACTTTGCGGCGCGCTCTACCTCGGCGAACACGCGCAAGAAATTGCCGCCCCAAATCTTGGCGATTTCGTCTTCCGAATAGCCCCGGCGCACCAGACCCAAGGTGAGGTTGAACGCTTCGCTCGCATCGTTGAACCCTTCAATCCCGCCGCCATGATTGAAGTCCGAACCGATGCCCACATGGTCGATGCCGACGCGCTCTACGATGTAGTCAATGTGGTCGATCAGGCGGTCGACGCTGCTGCGGCCGATCGTGTCCCGCATGGAGAGAACGAATTTGGTTCGCTTTTCGGGATCCTCGATCTCCCAATAGAGCTCGAACGGATAGGAATAGGTTTCCGGCAGGCCGGCCTCATCGCGCACCTGCTTGATCCGGGCCAGGAGGGCAGGATCGGAGAGGTCCACAAGATATGCGCTGAAGACAGCCACGTGAATCACGCCGCCGGTTTCTCCGATACGGTCAATTTCTTCATCCGACAGATTGCGTGTGACGTTCGACAGCGACTTCACATTCGAATGGCTGGCGATCACCGGTGCTTTTGACAGTTCTATTGTCTGCAATGTGGCATTCTTGGACATTTGCGAAACATCCACAATCCCGCCGATCGCATTGATGCGCTTGATGGCTGTTCGTCCGAGGCCGGACAAACCGCCATGTTCTTCTTCGACTTCATAGGCACCAGCTGCACCATCGAAATTCGGGCGCGAAGAATCGGAAAAATCATTGTGCCCTAGATGATTGAGCGCGAAGACACGCACGCCGGCGCTGTAGAGGTCGTCGATAACGTCTATGTCCCGTTCCAGCGCCCGCGCATTTTGGAAGCCAAGAAGCAGAGCCGTTTTGCCATCCGCTTTGATGGCGGTGATGTCGCCGGGGCTTGTTGCAATGGCGACAAGATCCGGATTTTCTTCCGCCAGTTTTCGCGCCGCGATCAGCTCTTCGTCGATCACAGCGCGGGCCGCTTCGTCGCCTTCCGCCGTGCGCGGTCCATAGCCGATGCCCGCCGTCATGACCACGGCGTTGACGCCGCCGGTTTTCAGTTTGTCAGGCGCGGTTTTGGAAAGGCCGTCCGCCCCCAGATATTGTTTGTTGGTCGTCGGCAACACAATATCCGCATGGGCATCGATGACGACGACGCGCTCATGAATGGCACGGGCTTTCTCGAGTAATGCGGCTTCGGTTTCTTTCTCCGGCGCGGCGAAGCTCAGGCCAGAGAGGCATAGAGCGGCAACGGCAATGCCGATGATCTGTCCTAGGGAACGATGGGTGTTCGTCTTTGTAGATCTCATTTGGAAATCCGTCTGTTTGGAAATGTCTGCTGGCAGGCAGAAGTGAAAGGGCCGCTTCGGTCCCACGTCTATCTTGCCGGGTGGGGCATGTGAAGCGTTATACCACTGCTCTCGGAGCCCCATCGGGCCTTTTTGCCGAGCAAATCGATCAAAATTGCAATTGACAATCGTTCTCAAATAGGATTTGTAGGTCGCGATTTGGTTGCAATGGATGGCATTGGTGCAATCTGTTTTTCGGCAAAGGCGGGAGACTTTGCGGCCATCCGGAGGCGGGAGATGCACGCCTCAATTGTTGATCGGAAGCGATTTCGTTCTCGTGATGCCGCCGGTTTGTCGGATGCTGTCGTTCCGCAGCCGGGCTCCGCGGCACGTAGGAAACGTTTTCGATAGTGTCCGCTGGGGGAACTGATGAAACGTGTTTGGCTAGATCTTCACCGATGGGTGGGATTGAAGCTCTTCATATTGCTAAGCTTTGTGCTCATCACAGGGACGCTCGCGACGGTTTCTCATGAGATCGATTGGCTGATCGACCCCGCGCGCCGCGTTGCACCGTCATCGGCGCCGGCGGTTCAAAATTGGGAAGGTTTGGCGCAGGCCGCCCGCACCGCGCGGCCCGGCTGGTCTATCGAATGGATCTCGGCCCCGCTTGATCCCTGGCACGCGGCGGAGGCTGTCGGCATTACGCCGGAAGGCGAACGGCGGCGTTTGCTTATTCATCCGGGTACGTTGCAGGTGCAAGGCGAACGGGCATGGTTCAATGCACAAAGACTGTTCCGGGATGCCCATCGCCGTCTGATCATTCCAAGCAGTTGGGGGATCGTGCTGGTCTCGAGCCTGTCGATCCTCATGATCTTGTCACTAATTTCGGGACTGTTCGTTTACAAAAAATTCTGGCGTGGCTTTTTCCGCAAACCAAGACAAAGGGATGCGCGTACCTTTTGGGGGGACATGCACCGTCTTGGCGGCGTGTGGAGCCTTTGGTTTGTGGTTGTGATTGCACTGACAAGCGTTTGGTATCTGATAGAAGCTCTCGGGTTCATCTTTGGTCAGACTGTTGCCCGGCCGGAACCTAAGGCACCGCCTGCGATACACGGTGAGGCGCCGTCTGGGGCTGCGTCGATTTCGTATAGCGCTCTGGCCGGAGAAGCACGGCAGACCCTCGAGAATTATCAAATCATGCTGCTTCGTATGCCCAGATTCGCCGGCGACCCGATCACATTTTACGGTCAGAGCACAGCTATTCTTGTGCGGGAGCGCGCCAACCAAGTGGCCTTCGACTCCGCCACCGGGAAAATGACCGGTGTGGTCAGGGGTGAAGATCTTTCCGTGATGCAACGCGTCAGCCAAATGGCGGACCCGCTTCATTTCGGTACATTCGGCGGTATTTGGACGAAGCTTCTCTATTTCGTGTTTGGCGTCATTTTGTCCGGCATGTCGCTGTCCGGTGTGTATGTCTATTCCGCACGCATACGCAATGCGGAAGCGAAGGCCCATCGCGCCAAACAGCTCAAAGAGGCGGTGGCATGACGGTGCGTGGGGCAAAGTCAAGACCTGCTTGGCGCGGCATGGGCTGGTGGAAGTGGCCATCCATTTTACCGGTAATATTCTGTATAGGAATGGTCGTCCCCTACGCCTATACGGGAGGGGGCGGTGCGAATGGTCTAGAGGCAGATTCCGTTCAGACGCATCTAAATGAGTGCCCGTTCGACTACCGTGTCGAACCTGCAGGCGGGACACTAACAGTTATGGGGCGTCTCGCCCCAGAATGTGCCAGCGCGTTAACGCTTCCGAAAATACAGATTACGAATGGTCGGGACGCGATTTTGTCGGAAGGCCAGTTCAGCGGGGGGCCGAACGGATTGCGGGCGCGCCTCATCATACCGTCGGACGCACTTCCGGACCAACTGAAGGTCCTGGTGACGTCAGAGGCGCCGGATGGAAAAACGGTGCGCGCTGACATTCCGGTCGACTTTGCTCATCTAGAGACGAAAGAACTAAGCGAATAATCCGAAGGCGAATGCGGGTCTTGGGGGATGTACTTTTGAGATATGCAAATGAGAATCATATGCATAAAAGACAGGGGAAAACCAAATGAATAAGTCACAGATTTCCATGCTGGCTCTGACGGTCGGCCTGATCGGCAGCGTTGCGGCTGGAAATGCACAAAACGTTGAAAGCCCGTCGGCCGGCGGGGGGCTGGATGAAATCGTCATCAAAGGCCGCGCCCAAGAGTTTTACCTGAAGACGGCGCCCAGCCTGGGCAACAAGTTTCCGGGCGATCTGCGCGACATTCCACAGTCGATCCAAATTCTGCCGGAGCAATTGATCAAGGACCAGGCGGCGGTGGAGATTACCGATCTTTACCGGAACATTTCATCCGTGTCCGTCTTTAGTTATTCGGGTGTGACCTTCAGGGGGTTCCGTCAAGATGAAATCCGTTATGACGGTTTGCTGGGCGATCCGTTTTCCGGATTTTCCGTGCCCCTCCTGTTTGACATAGAGCAAGTGGAAATCATCAAAGGACCCTCCGGTGCGTTGTTTGGGGGCGGTGAGCCGGGCGGGCTTATCAACTATGTCACCCGCTCGCCGGGGGATGAGTTTGCGGCCACCGTCAGCGGGGTCGCCGGAAATTACGATTTGTTCGGTGCGCGCGGCGAGATAACTGGACCTGTTGATGAGGATGGCAAATTTCTGATGCGCCTTGGGGCGGCCTATGAAAACACCGATACTTTCCGCTTCAACACCGAAAAAGAAGACATCGTTGTTGCGGCTGATTTCGAGTGGCGGCCCACGGCGGGAACATCCGCCATATTCCGCTTTGACTACATCAAGCAAGACTTTCAAGGCGCCCGGCTGCGTGGCGTGCCTGTGGACGATGATGGAAACTTTCTCACCACGCGCCGGTTTAACACGAATGAAGAAACGGACTTTCAGCGGCTGGAAGCGAAGGTGTTTTCGCTTAATGTAAATCATCAGCTAACAAGCGACCTGAACCTGACAGTGGCCGGCCGGGTGATCGACAGCCGGGAGACACAGAACTATCACGAGAATAGAGGTCTGTTTGTTGACGGCGGTGGCACAACATTCGCGCGGCGCGAATTCCGCGATCAACTCCGCGATATTCAGCAATATACGGCGCTGGCCGAACTGGTATACAATTTCGACCTAGGCCCCACGCAACACACATTCTTGGTGGGTGGCGAATACTATCGGCGCAACAACAAGGACTTTTTCCTCGTTTCATCGGATTCCCGGCGTGCAGGTACCTTGCCGCCGAACTTTATCGTGCCGGATCTCAACTTCTTCAACCCGGATTACGGCAATTCCAACCCGTCCCTTTTCGACCCGTTTTTGGAAATTGACCGGGACATTACATTCGATCAATGGTCCATCTACCTTCAGGATCAGATTCAGCTCACTGACAAACTGACACTTGCACTTGGCGGACGCCTGGAAGGGTTCTCTGAAGACCTTGAGTCGGCGCGGACAGTTTTGGTGACCAGCGCTGTGACCCCGACAAATACTTCGGAAAGCGATGAAGCGCTAACAGTTCGTACGGGCGTTGTTTATGACGTCACCGAACAGATCGCGGCCTATTTCAATTATTCGACCGGGTTTACGCCGCAAGGGGCCTCGAGTCAGGATCCAACATCCGGCGGGCCCTTCGCGCCGGAACGCGGGCGGCTTTTTGAAGCTGGTGCCAAGGTCGATTTGTTTGGCGACCGGGTATACGCGCAATTCGCCGCGTACCAAATCAACAAGACCAATGTGCTTGTGGCTGATCCCACACCGGGCGCGCCGACCGGGGCTCTGGCCACTATCGGCGAAGCGCGCTCCCGGGGGATCGAGCTGGACCTGGTGGGGGACATCACCGACGAGTGGACATTCACGCTGAACTATGGTTTCAACGATACGGTAATCCTTCAGGGGTCGGACGAAATTACAAACTCTGTTGGGAATGAATTCGCCAACGCCCCTGACAATCAGTTCGGTTTCTGGACGCGCTATGATATTGCGCCAATCAATTCCGCGATTGCCTTTGGCGGTCAGTATGTGTCGGAACAGATCAGCCTCAGTGGCCAGACCGTAAGGCCGTTTGCGGTGTTCGATGCAAGTTGGATTACGACGTGGCGCAACCTGCAATTCCAGATTAATGCGCGTAATCTTTTCGACAAGGTGTACGCTGAAAGCGGCTTTCTCTCCCGGAACGGCCACTTCCCAGGTGAGCCAAGGACCTTCCGCATGGAAGTGTCTGCGGATTTCTGATCCGGGTGTGAGTGACGGTGGTTTTTCGAAGCCACCGTCATCATTCATGCTATTCCAAGCAACGCCGTTGCCATTAATCCGTCATCGGTTTCTGTCGGCCGCAACATCAACCCGCTGGCGTCGGGATACATGCTGATGACCGTGTCGTTGCTTGTGGAATAGGGACACGCCCCATGGGGCGCATAGTCCGGATGGCTATTGTAGACTTCCGCCATAAAGGCATCCGGAAAATAGAGCTGTGTTGTCAGAACGTCTGTATCGTTCAAGAAGACTTTCACATGAATGTGCGGAATGCGCGGATCGTACCAGCCGGGCAGAATGGTTCTGAAAGCCACCATGCCGGTCTCATCCGTGGCTTGGGCCCCGCGCAGATAGGTCTTGTCGTTGAATGGCGGAACATGCCCGTCAATCGCTTTTGTGCCGACCAATCGAAACGTGTCGAAGGGCGACCGGCTCATATCCTCCGGATACGCACTATAGCGGCCCGCATTGTCGCAATGCCAAATTTCCACAAGCGCATTTTGTTTTGGTGAGCAGCCATCGGCGCCGACCACTTTCAGTGTAAGGTCGAAGGGGATGCCTTGGCGGTCTTCGCGAATGTCGCTGCGCACCGGGGCGCGGACGAAATAAGGCCCTTCATCCTGCGCAGGCGTGAGGGCGCAACTATCTGCATCCGCGAACAAGGCCTCTGAAATCACCGCATCGTCATTACGAACTGAAGTTAAGCGCCAGCGCAGGATCTCGTTTCTATAGGCCCAAGCCAGGGCGCCCGTACCGGCAAGACCGGCCGCGCCGCCTATCAAGAGACGTCTATTGATCATTATTATCCTCCCCTCGAACCGCGTGGCGCAGTATAGCGCAGACGGGTTGCTTGCCCAGCGAAAGGGGGAGTACGCACTTAAGCTTCACCCTTCGAGACACCGCCCATAGGGCGGTTCCTCAGGGTGAGGCTGTTGTAAGGCGGAAGCGGATTTCCTCATCCTGAGGGCGAGTGGAACGAGCGTCTCGAAGGATGGGAAATCCGAACGTACGATATGCGATCACCCTAAGAAAAAGGTAGGGGCGATCTAAAACGAAGCGGCGGCCTCACGCGCGTCGCCTTCGCAGCGCGCCACCATGGCGTCGGTATCGGGGCCGGGAATGCCCGTGGGCATGACCCGTAAGGTGCGAATATCCGTAAAGCCCATAAAGCCGAAGACGTGGTTCAGATAAGACCACATGAAATCGGATTTGGTGCCGTCGGCCGCTTGCGGAAACCGGTTTTCATACGGGCTGCCGCTGGCGATGATCATTTGCAAAGGCCGCCCGGTCACTTGGCCCACATATTCGAAGTTCTCGTTGACCTTCACGGTTACGCCCACTTGCACCACCAGATCGATCCAGTGTTTCAGGCGGTAGGGCACGCCGTAATTCCACATGGGCGCCGACAGCAGCACTTTGTCTGCGCTCTCCAGCCTTTTGATTTCCTGCATAACGCCGGCCCATTCGCCTGTGGCGTCAATGCCGTCGCCGCCCTGGATCATGTCCATTATGTTTTCCATCTTCTGGTTGGCGCCTTCCGCGGTGAAGCTGGGCAGGTCCATGCCGAACAAATCCAGGTGTTCGATTTGATGGCCCGGGTTTGCCGTGCGATAGGCGTCCAAAAAAGCATTCGCGACGCGCGACGAATAGGATTGATCCTTGCGCGGACTGGCTTCCAAATACAAAAGCTTGGTCATGATGGTTCCTGTGGGTGATGATTAAAGAAGGGCGCTGGCCGGGTCCATTCCTACCAGAGTGCGCCCCAGATCGCGATAGCGGCTGTCACGGTCGAACACCACATGGTTTGACGCCGTATTGATATCCCGCAAGCAACGTTGCAGCGGATTGTTGAGATTGTTGGAGCTGGCGCCCGCTGCCTCGCAGATTTTGTTGGTGGCGGCGCGGCAGGTGGCCACCGCATGGGTCATGCGGGCAAGCCAGCCTGCGCGTTTTGCCGGGGTGGCGTCGATCCGTTGGGCCATCACATCCGCCACAACGGCGCGCATCATGTCTTCGGCCATCTCCACCTCCAGCGCGGCCTGGGCGGCGATCACCTGGCTGGATGGGTTTTCGGACCGCACCTTGCCCGTGTTCATTTCCAGTTTCTTCTTGGACTGTTCCTTGAATTCGTGAACGGCGCGTTTGGCCGCCCCCAGGCACGGTGTGCCCGCCGCGATTGCCAGGATGGGCATCATCGGTGTGCGGTATAAAGGGGCGTCGTAAAGCGTGCCGATTTCCGTATTCAGATTGAGCAAGTCCATGAAGGATTGTCCGCGTTCTGCCGGTATAAAGATATCGTCGATCTTGAAATCATGGCTGCCCGTGGCGCACATACCCGCCATGTGCCAGGTATCGATGGTTTCGGTCTCATCGCGCGGCAAAACAAAGAACATGGGTTCGATGGCGCCATCGCCTTTGTCCGCCAATGCGCCAGCCATGACCCAGCTGGCATGGACGATGCCGGTCCCCCATTGCCATTGCCCGCTCAGGCGATAGCCGCCCTCCACGGGCGTTGCCTTCCCGCCCATCACTGACAGGGCGCCTGGCGCCAGGGCATAGTTCTTATCGCCGAAAATTTCGTCCTGCACGGATTTGGGAAAATGGCAAAACCAAAAACAGTGCTCAATGTAAAAACCGATGAGCCATCCCATGGAGGTGTCGGCTTCGGAAAGAATGAGGCTCACCTCGAAGAATTCATCGATGTCGGCTTCGTGCCCGCCATAGGCTTTGGGCGTCATCATGGAAAACAGATCCGTTGCCCGTACCGCGTCGATCACCTGGTCCAAGGGTTGGCGGGCCAGCTCCGCTTCGCGTGCCGTTTCGCGCAGGAGGGGGGCGAGCGCGCGCGCCTGATCGACAAATCTGCTTACTGTCGCCATGACCATGAGATTCCCTTCCCTTTTTTAAAACATACTATAGAGTATGTTTTAAGGCTGCAAGCTGATTGAACGAAAAAGGATAGAAGGCGATGGGCCGATTGGGCACAGGGCTGACACGCTCGGATTGGCTGGAGCAGGGGCAAACCCTTTTGCGCGAGGCTGGGATAGAAGGCGTGAGCATCCGCGCTCTGACGGAAGCGCTGGGCGTATCGAAAGGCAGCTTCTATCATCACTTCCGGGATCTGGATGATTTCCTTGATGCTCTGGCGGATTTTTTCTCGAATGAGCAGCTCGTCGCGTATTTCGCGCGGGCGCGCGCGGAAGCGACAGGCGATCCGGTCTCGCGGATTACGGCGCTTAGCAAGATCGTCATGAAAAACGGGGGGCGCAAGCTGATGTGGGCAATGCGCGCTTGGGCCAAACACAACAAGGCGGCTGCCGCCTCTGTCAGGAAGCTGGACAAACTCTCCATGGAATTCTTTGAAGACGTATTTCTGGAACTGGGGTTTGAGCCGAAGGACGCCAAGCTTCGCGCTTATCTGTTCATTGCGGCCACGGTTGTGGATATAGAGCCCAAACTCCTGGGGCTCAGCCAAGGTGAATTCCAAGACAAAATGGTTGCGTTGACAACTAAAAGCGCTTGAGCGCTTGTACAGAAACTCGCATCTTGAATACGTGTTTTTCCTACCAAAGTGTAGTCCACAGATGAAATGTTCTTAGGACATGAAGACATGAACACGTTCATGGATGCTGTTCGGCGTGCTCTTGTGCTTTGGGTGTTTAACCCAGCCGGGGTGGGGTTTTTGAGCCTCTTCATTTACCGAGACTTTGGCATTTTTCTCGCTAATCTCGACCGATCTTGGTTTTTCTTTCTTGTTGTCTTCATTGCAATAATTGCGGGCACCTATATGTGGTGTGCGGCCTACCGAAAGAGCATTGGTATACCATTGGCGCTCGGGCTTTACTTTTCCGCTTGTCTTGTCTGGTTTGCTTTAACGGCCATATTGGTCCCGCCGATTATATGAAGGGCCGAAACCGCTCGGTCCCTTTGAGGTCAATTGGCACACGGGGCAGCAATAAGCTCAATCTGTGGTCCGTTTATTTTGATTTCAAAAACTCAACAAGTGCATCTGTGAATGCTGGCTGCAAGGGGGCCGTTAGGTGATCCCCAGGCGGACGACTGACGGTGGCATTGGGTAACGCGGCGGCAAGACCATCGACCGGGCCGACCATATCGTCGTCAATGCCCGTCAAGATGAGCGTCGGCATTGTGACTTCTTTCACGCGCTCCGCTGGAATTCCTTTGTCGGTTTGGGCAACGCGCGCCAATGCAACGAAATCACCGCCTTCATTTTCGATAAAACGGCGATAGCCAATCTGCGTTTCATCGAGTCCCTCTTCGCTGTCGGCGAGCAAACCGGCCGCCACATGATCCGCGCCGGTCCATTTGTCCAAGGTGATCGTATCCCCGTGGCCTGCTACCACCAGGCGCCGCACCCGTGCGTCTTCCAAGGCGAGCCACATGGCGATGGTGGACCCCATGGAATAGCCGACCACATCGAACTGCTCGATTTTGAGAGCGTCGGCCAAATGTTGAACATCGCGCACCATCGCGAGGTTCTCATAGGCTTCTCGATTGTGCGGTCTGCCAGACTGGCCATGGCCGCGCAGATCGACGGCGATGACATTCAAGCCCGCATCGGCAAGTGCATCAACGATGCGTGGCGCGACCCAATTGCTCAGCGCAGAAGAGGCATAGCCGTGAAGCAACAAAACCGTGGGCCCTGTGCCTTTCTCGAAATAGCTGATCTGCGTGCCGTCAAAGCTTATGTGGTGCATGACTTTGTAAGCGGTTTTATCGTCTGACGTTTCGCGCACGATGAGCAGTTTTCCCATACCGCTCAGATCCAATCCACTTTTGTTCTCATTGTCATTCGTCATGGCGGTGGTGTTCCAGAAGATCCCCAGCACAAATGTCATTGTGATGGCAAAGGTAAACAAACCAAAGCGTTTCATAGCTCTCTCACACCGTAATCTGTAGATCTTATACCACTTGCCCGCAGGCATGGCCTGACGCCCAGGCCCATTGGAAGTTAAAGCCGCCAAGGTGTCCAGTGACGTCCACCGCTTCGCCGATGAAGTAAAGACCAGGCACGGACAGAACTTCCATCGTTTTCGACGACAGCTCCTTAGTGTCGATGCCGCCGACGGTCACTTCTGCCGTGCGGTCGCCTTCGGAGCCGTTAGGTGTTACGCGCCAGTCATTGACCTGTTCTGCCAGGCGCCGCAGGGATTTGTCGGAAGTGTCCGCGAGCCTGCCGGCGCTCTCTGTCCACTCCACCATCCGGCGTGCCAGGCGTTTTGGAAGAAGCTGCGCCAGCACTGTCTGCGCCTCGCTTTTCGGATGGGATGATTTCGCCTCTTTCAAGTGTTGGAAAAGATCCGTCCCCGGCAGCATATCGATCGTGATGGCATCGCCTTCATGCCAATAGGATGAGATTTGCAGAATCGCCGGGCCGCTGAGGCCGCGATGGGTGAACAGCAACGCTTCCGCGAAGCGGGTTTTGCTTAACGTGGCCGTGGCGTCCACGGAGACGCCGGAAAGCCCCTCTAGTTTTGCCAACATAGGGGCATCGAAGGTGAGCGGCACGAGGCCGGGGCGGGGGTCGATCACATTCAATCCGAATTGCCGGGCGATTTTGTAAGCGAAACGGGTGGCCCCCATCTTGGGAATCGACGGCCCGCCGGTGGCGACGACCAATGAATCCGCGGAGAACATTCCGTTGTCGGAGCTTATTGTGAATGTCTCCGCCTCTTTCGATATTTTAGAGATCTTTGTGTCCGTCTGTACCGTCGCGCCGTGCGCTTCTGCCATCAGCATGTCGATGATCTGCTGAGCGGAACCATCGCAGAAGAGCTGGCCGTGATCGCGCTCGTGATAGGCGATGCGGTGACGTTCGACCATGTCAATGAAGTCGTACTGGGTGTAGCGCTTCAGGGCCGAGACGCAAAAGCGGGGATTGTCCGACAGGTAGTTATCGGGTGTCACATGCAGGTTCGTGAAATTGGCGCGGCCACCACCGGAAATGCGGATCTTCTGCGCCACTTTGGCGGCGCGTTCCAGCACCAGCACGCGGCGCCCGCGTTTGGTAGCTTCCGCCGCGCACATGAGGCCTGCCGCCCCGGCACCGATGATAATGACGTCGAATGCATGCTGAAAAGATTCGAGGCTCATTCTAAATGTCAGCGTTAGAGCACACAGTCGCAATAATAGGAGGAAAGTAAGAAAAAATTGGTCTACAGACTATTCTTTTCTGTCAAAAATGCTCACGATATTGTCGGCTTGCCGAAATTCGTCCTTTAGCGTCGGTGTGGCACGTGAAGGAAGGTTATTCGAAAGAGTGCCTGGCTCAAGATCTGCCAATTCTTCTAGATCCGCCGGGGGGAAAGGGAGCGCTTTCAAGATCTCCGCGGGAGATTGGACGCCCTCCTCCATCAGTAACTCAAAACTTCGACGAATCAGGTGAGGCTCTTCTTTCTGAATTTTACCGTCTAGTGGCTCACTATTTCGCCATCCGCGCCGATTATAATTTATCCAAAGACGTCGTGCCTCATCATCATCGATAATCTCCAGATGCTTGCAACGCATAATCATAGCGGCAACGGATGTTCCCCAACGTTCCTTTATCGTCAAAAAGGCGTCTAATGAAGGAGCATATAGTTCGTTAGTAAACTCATATGCTGGTAAAAGCATCGCCGATGCGATTTGGTCAGCCTGTTTCTCGATGGCTTTGTAGAACGCCCTATCATTCAATCGCCTTTGCGACACACTCCTATGGCAGCAGATATGAACAATTTCGTGCAATACATCAAAGCGTTGCCGACATGCACTAGCTTTGTCACGGGACAAAACAATAAGTGGAATGTCAAATCTGGACCATTGTGAGAAGGCATCCAGTTTATCAGCACGCACATGAATCCTACTCACCAGAACACCATTAGATTCTATCTGTTCAATTGTGTCCGGCATTGGTCCGGGGCGAATTCCCCAAAAACTACGAATTTGATCCGCCACGCTTTCAACATAATCAGAATCCGCAAGGCTATCCTCGTAAAAATCAATACGAGGAATGTTTAAGTTAGGCAGATCAAAGTAGGTTGATAGATAATCGACAACCTCTTTCATCCATTCCAGCCGCACTTCCGCTCTGTCGCGGGCAACAGGAGGTGCTGAAAGCCGTGCTCGCCAAAATATCGGACAATCATCCTTTGGTGATGCTTCCCGCAAGAAAAAGTCGAATGGGAATTTCAATATGGATGCAAATCTGTAGACAACATCAAGTTTGGGTTTTTGCCGATCATTCTCATATTTTGAAATGGACTGAACGCTAATCTCTGCCATATCAGCGAGGTCAGTGGCGCTAACCCCCCTGGACATCCGCGCTTCTGTGAGGCGCGTCCCTACAAACCCTTGTGCAATTACGCTCATATTCGCTTACCAAAGCTGCTCCCTTTTTTACCGTCCTGGTTTTTCCAACGAAGAGCACGCTTGGGTGTCTCCCGTTTGGTCTCGGTGTTATACGAAGTCACTATTTCTTCAATGGCAAATTCAATTGCCCACCTTTTGCAATCTTCTGTAGGAAGACAAAACTGTATCATGCCGAGCTTTTGGTCCTCTTCACGAAAATGGCGTCCTATCGGATTGTGAGCAATTAATCCATAGAGCTTAGGCAATACAAAAGCACCGTCTGGCTCGTCACCAAGATCGAGCCGCGGCAGCCGCATCGAGTTGGCGAGTTGCTCTCGGAATTTGGCTGGTTGCGGCATCGCGCCAATCGTTTGAACATACGACTGTGTCATCGCAACATCACCATCGAATACGTAGGCATGTCGGCGGTTGTTCTGGACGATTAGGTTTAAAGTGTGTGATAGGCCGTGATGATCGGCTAGGTCTACAATCAGCTTTTCCATTTTGAAATGCCGACTTTGAAGAAGGTAGTCAATCTTTTGACCCGCTAAAATGTTCCTATCTGCTTCGACCGCAGCATATGAGTCTACGTAAACCACCCTGGTACGAGCACGCAAATCCTCCCAATATTGTTGAGGCGTATTTGTCCTGATCATGGCGAGGCTTGATTCTCGAAGGCGCTGATACGCATCCATTTACGGCAAGTCCTTTTACATTTTTCCTGAAACGAACAATTCGGAATATATGTTAAAGAGTTTTAAAGTTCAAGCACCCAGTATCCGTTGGGATGAACAGCGGAATTAGTGTGTCCGCTAGGCCAATTTCCTTAATTGTGGCATACTCTTAGCCGAGGGAGGCGCCAATTTGGAGTGCCTCAATATGCGATTGTCCAGTGATGAGCTGTGGAATGACAAAGGACCCAATGGGGTCCTTTTTTCGTTTGGCGGGGTGGGGAGGTGCGGGGCCTGTATGTTGGATGAACCCCATGCGCCCATCGTTTATGCCCATGAGCAGGGGTTAGAGCGCGCAATAAATGACACAGGCGTCATTTTTCTTGACGATGGGATGGGGATGCCATACGGTGCAAAAATACAAACTGACATTTTGTCAGAAAGGCGCTATGTTTCCCGGAAAGACACCCTATATGGCTGGGAGGCATCGTGCCTGTTGGCCGTTGCAGATATAGAAGGGCGGAACACAGATGGGATCACATAACACTGAACATTTCGATGTCTTGGTGGTCGGGGCCGGCATTTCCGGCATTGGCGCGGGCTATCATCTGCAGTCCAAATGTCCTGACAAGACTTATGCGATTCTGGAGGGGCGCCACGATATGGGCGGCACCTGGGATCTGTTCCGCTATCCGGGCATCCGGTCCGATTCCGACATGCACACGCTGGGCTTTTCTTTTCGTCCGTGGACGGACCCGAAAGCCATCGCCGACGGGCCGTCTATCCTAAATTATTTGCGCGAGACGGCGGAAGAATATGGGATCGACAAACACATTCGCTATGACTCCATGGTCAAGAGCGCGTCTTGGTCGACGGCCGACAGTCTGTGGACCGTCGATGTGGTACATCCGGAAACGGGCGTACGCACCCAATATAGCTGCAACTTCTTGTTCATGTGCTCCGGCTACTACAAATACAATGAAGGCTATACGCCTGATTTTCCGGGGGCGGAAAATTTCAAAGGCCAAATCATCCATCCTCAGTTCTGGACGGAAGACATCGACTACAAGGACAAGAGAGTCGTTGTGATCGGCAGCGGTGCGACGGCTGTCACCCTGGTGCCCGAAATGGCGAAGGAGGCGGGCCACGTCACCATGTTGCAGCGCTCGCCCACTTATGTGGTGTCGCGCCCGCAAGAAGACGCCATTGCCAATTGGTTGCGTAAGAATGTGTCGTCAAAAGTTTCTTACGGCATTACCCGGTGGAAGAACGTTCTTCTGGGCATGTATTTTTACAATCTGTGCAAGCGCAATCCGGAGAAGGTCAAAAAGATGATCCTGGACGGTGTGCGCGAGCAGCTGGGTGAAGACTTCGATGTGGGCACGCATTTCACGCCCACTTACAATCCTTGGGATCAACGCTTGTGCCTGGTGCCCAATGGGGATCTATTCGATGCGATCAAAGCGGGCCAGGCCTCGGTGGTCACCGATCATATCGAGACCTTCACCGAAAATGGCATCAAGTTGAAATCCGGCGAGGAGCTGGAAGCCGATCTGATCGTCACGGCAACCGGCCTTGCTTTGGAAGTGGTTGGCGGCGCCGAGATTTTCGTGGATGGCAAGAAGGTCAATCTTGCCGATACCATGTATTACAAAGGCATGATGTACACGGATGTTCCGAACCTGGCGTCTTCCTTCGGTTACACAAACGCCTCATGGACGTTGCGCAGCGATTTGACCTGCAGCTATGTGTGCCGTCTGGTCAATCACATGGACTCTCATGGGTATTCGCAGTGCACACCGCGCCTTACGGACCCGGACGTGATCGAAGCGCCATGGGTTGATTTCTCGTCCGGGTATATTCAGCGGTCGATGCATTTGTTCCCGAAACAAGGGTCGAAGAACCCTTGGAAGCTGCCGCAGAACTATGCACTCGATACCATGACGCTAAAATATGGCTCGCTTGAAGACGGCATGGAATTTTCCTCGCCGCCAAAAGTCATTGCCGTAAGCCCAGAGCCGCTGAACCATCAGGTGGCAGCGGAGTAACCGAGAGCCCATCCTTCGAGACGGCTGCTCTCGCAGCCTCCTCAGGATGAGCGGTTGGTAAAAAGAATTTCCTTACCCTGAGGGCGAACGTAGTGAGCGTCTCGAAGGGAAGGAAATTCGAGTAAGCGATCAAAGATTGGCGAGGGAGGCCGCTCTTTGACATAGCTGGTTTGCTAAGGCCGGTGTACAATTCTTCGCCGTCATCCCGGATGCGCTGCAGCACGAAGTGGTGCAGTGCTGATCCGGGAACCATTCATGAATGCCGCACATCATGTTTCTTGGGATGGATCCCGCGTCAAGCGCGGGATGACGTTTTGATATTTAGGCTCAATTACACGTGAGCAAAACGTTCGATCACCTGCTTGCCCAATGACATCATGTGCACTTGGTCGGGGCCGTCTGCTTGACGGCACCAGCGGGCATAGTTGAACGCTTCTGCCATGAAGTAGTCACCTGATAAGCCACCTGCGCCGTGGATCTGCATACACCGGTCAATCACCGTTTGCGCCATGAGGGGCACCGTAATTTTCGATGCGGCGATAAAGTCCCGCGCTGATTGCGCCCCAACCTCATCCATGCGTTGGGCGGTTTTGAGGGTCAGCAGGCGGGCCTGTTCGATCTCCGCGAACGATTTGGCGATTTCTTCCCGTACGGATTGATGCTTGCTGAGTTTACGGCCGAAGGTCTCGCGGGTTTCTGCACGGTGGCACGCCAACTCCAGCGCCCGTTGGGCACAACCGATCAGCCGCATACAGTGATGAATGCGGCCGGGGCCCAAGCGGCCTTGAGCGATTTCGAAGCCGCGCCCTTCGCCGAGCAAAATGTTTTCCGCGGGCACGCGCACATTGTCGAAATGCACTTCCGCGTGGCCGATGGGGGCATCGTCATATCCCAATGTGGTCAGAGGGCGGACGACCTTGACGCCAGGCGTGTCTTTCGGCACCAAGATTTGAGTTTGCTGGAGGTGACGGTTTTCATTGTCCGGGTCTGACTTGCCCATGACGATGATAATCTTGGTGCGTTCGTACATGGCATTGGTGATGAACCATTTGCGGCCATTGATGACATAGTCGTCGCCATCCCGAAGGATCGAGGTTTTGACATTCGTTGCGTCGCTGGAAGCCACATCCGGTTCGGTCATGGCATAACTTGAGCGGATCTCGCCATTGAGCAGCGGTGTCAGCCATTTGTCTTTTTGAGCATCGGTGCCGTATTTCATGAACACTTCCATGTTCCCAGTATCTGGCGCGTTACAGTTGAACACCTCCGGTGCCCACAATACACGGCCCATGATTTCGGCAAGCGGTGCATAGTCCGCATTGGTCATGCCGCCGAATTCCTTGGGCATGAACAGGTTCCACAGCCCTTCGCCTTTCGCTTTCTCCTTCAGCTCATCCATCAGAGGAACGGCTGCGAACCGGTTGTCCGCCGTGTTGAGTTGCTCGTGATAGGCATCCTCGTTCGGGTAAATGTTCTTGTCCATAAAGTCGATCAAGCGTTTTTGAAGATCGGTCATGGTGTCTCCGTGTTATGCGGTAAGAGCGCCCGGGCGTGTTGAGAAGCAGACGTCGGTTGTGCGCGATGGTGAATTTTGACTAATCGATTTTTTGGAGATTTAGCATGCGTGCATTTTTGAGAACACTGGCTGTGACAATTTTGCTGGCCGCGGGGTGGGCGGGTAGTGCCATGGCCGAAGAACCTTTGTGGAATTATGAGAAAGGATTCTTTGGCGGTAAGGGCAGCATGTGGGAATACGCTTTAAATGGCTATGATCCCGTCTCCTATTTCGCCGAGGCGCCGGTGAAAGGGGACCCGCAATTCAAGACCGACTATCTTGGCGCGACCTGGATTTTTGCAAACCAAGAGAACCTTGATAAATTTTTGGCCGATCCGGATGCAAACCGTCCGCAATATGGGGGCCATTGTGCATATGCGCTGGCAGCCGGAAACCAGTTGGTCTTTGGCGATCCGGAAGTGTGGAAGCTGGTGGACGGAAAGATTTATCTGAACTTCGACAAGTCCGTACAGCAGCGCTGGCAAAAGGACATCCCGGGCTACATCGCCAAGAGCGATCCGAACTGGGCTGCCAAACTTAAGTAAGCAAAATCATCGCCGTGAAGGGCCTGTCTGCATTCGGCGGCGGGCCATTTCATTCCTGCGAGATGGATCTATTCTAGGCTGTCGCGGCCGGGCGTGCTTCGGCGTTGGGCAATGGGGGGGAGGGGTGCGCAATTGTGGTACTGCGCCGTGGCCGTGCCTCTAGAGGTACTTTGATCCAGAACGTGCTGCCCACACCCAATTCACTTTCAACCCCAACCTCGCCCCCCATCATGGTCACGAGACGCTTGGATATAGCGAGGCCAAGGCCGGAGCCGCCGAACTTTCTGGTGGTTGAGTTGTCCACTTGGGAGAAGTCATCGAACAGTTTGTTGATCTGATCATCCTCAATGCCAATGCCCGTATCGCTGATGCGAATGGAGAATCGATGGGGAATGCCTGCCATATCCTTTTGAGTTTTAGGCAACGGGTCGGCTTGAACGCTTAATGCGATGAAACCCTGTTCCGTGAACTTTACGGCATTTCCGAGCAAGTTGATCAACACCTGCCTTAGGCGCGATTGATCCCCAAGTACATTCAGATTTGCCGTTGGTTCGATGTCCGTATTGATCATCAGGCCCTTTTCTTGAGCCCCCGGCGAAACGATGGTCACGCATTGGTCGATGAGAGCGGAAATCTCAAATTCCGTCTTGTCCAATTCCATGCGGCCTGCGTCGATCTTGCTGAGATCCAGAATGTCGTTAATCAGTGCCAGCAAGTGTTGACCGGATTCATTGGCGACCTTCGCGTGTTCCAGCTGTTGCGGGTTTAGCGGTTCGCGCATGAGCAGACTTGTCATGCCGATCACCGCATTGAGCGGCGTCCTGATTTCATGGCTCATGGTCGCCAAGAACCGGGCCTTGGTCTCGGCGGCGGCTTCCGCTTCTTTTTGCAGCCGAATGGCTTCTTTGCGGGACCTTTCCATTTCGCTCATGGTGCGGCGGGTTAGATTCGTCACCGGACGGAAAATGAAGAAGACTTCCCAAAGAAGCAGAATGATCGTGAATGCCCAGATGGCAATCTTGAGCAACTCGATATATTTGATTTGCCGTTCGCCTTCGTCTTTCAGATGATCCGTAATAAGACTATAGGCTTGCGGAATATAATTGGTTCCGGCAAGGTTTAGAGACAACAAATCGGAGTTGTTCGGTGTCAGATCTTCGGGGGCCGTGTTGTATACGCGGTCCGCATTGGAAAGATACCTCATGATCTGGCGGTCGAACGGATTGTCGCCCAAGAAATAGTAGTATCTGCTGATCTCAATTGCATCATATGACAGTTTTTGGGACTGGTCGCCTTCGGTCAGGGCCATATGGTTCTGGCGCATCTTCCGGATTGCGCGGCCCAACTCTTGACGGTAGTCCTCTATATCAAGCTCGTCCGTCGCCTGCGCGTAGGCGTTGGCAAAAAAGGCGATCCGCTGACTCAGCGCTTCTTGACCGCTCGTCATACGGATGACGGTGGCGCGCTTCTCCTCGTCATAAGCGATGTAAAGGAACGAAATGAGGGCGGCGGTAGAGACAATGGCGACCAGCAGCAAAGCGATCGCATAACGGCGCGTCATCCGATTGGCCAACTTTGACGATAAATCTGTCACGCAACACCCACTGCGAAAATACTGGGCTTTCTGTACGGTGAAACCATAGAGAAAGCGTTAAGAATCCGCGTGGAAGTTGCGGCAAATGTGTGTGGCACAATCGATTTTTTGCCGCACCGGGCGATCGAATTGATGTTTAGCGAAGTGTTAAAAGGTCACAAAAAGGCCGGATAAATCTGGCCGGCGTCGCAAAGAGTTTTCCGGCGTGATATAGAAACGATCAGTTGCGTATCCATACCTTACATTGATCCGTCTATCTGACATTGGGGAGCCTCGGAATGCACAAACTTGCCTGGACACTCGCAATCACCGCTTTTCTTTCCACGAGTCTATACATTCCGCCGGCTGACGCAGCGGGCCGCAAATGGCGAAACTGCGGAAAGGGTGCTGCTGCAGGGGCGGCCGTCGGAGCCATCGCCGGTGCTGTTTTCGGGGGAGGTAATGGTCACCGGGCGCAAAATGCGCTGATCGGCGGCGCCGCCGGTGCCGCAGCGGGGTGTCTGGTAGCACGCGCAGTTACGAAAGATGATGAGCGGCACATGGATTATGCCGAACAGCAGGCCGTTTCTTCTGGCGAGCCAACGAAAGTCAGCTGGAAAGCGGAAGACGGCACTGCCAAAAGTTATGAAGTGACAACAGAACCTGCGAAAGCGTCTGCTGGTGGTGACCAAGAATGTGTCACCACAAACGGCCACCTTGTCGATTCGGGATCGGGGGAACAAGGCACCAGCGTTCAAGTCTATTGTCAGGCGCCTGATGGTTCTTGGGTGGCGCAATAGCATCAATCTGTGGCGGCCGATTGTGCTTGCAATCGGTCTGCTTGTCCTCTCGGCATCTGGTGGTTGGGCGGGGGAGGTTATCACCCCGAAAGAAGCCTATGACCGGCTGCAAATCGGCAAAATCGTTCTCATCGACATCCGCCGGCCGAGCGAATGGCGAGATACGGGTACGCCCACCGGGGCCGTATTGCTGACCATGCACCGCGATGGCGGGATCGAGGACTTCATCGCAGAAATAGACCGCCGTGTCGGACGCGAAAAACCAATCGCTCTCATTTGTGCAGGCGGCGTGCGGTCGCGCTATCTGCAATGGCGGCTTGGTCAGTTTGGACTTGAAGATGTCATTGACGTCTCGGAAGGCGTCGTTGGCAGCCCATTTAGTAAAGGATGGAGAGGGCGGGACTTGCCGATGACACCCTATCCGGAAGAACGGGCTTCATCAGGAGGTGAAGCCGTCGGCGCGGCGCCCATACAACCGTAACCGGCTAACGCCGCCGTCCGGGATAATGTTCAGCCGAACCACATTGATTGGATTGTGTTCTTTGATCTGTGAGCTGAATTCATGCTCCCGATCCATTTCCAGCTTCTGCTCTTCGACGATCACCGGCCAATTTTCGGAGTCCGCTTCCGTAATTGATTTCGGATCCTGGTCAACGAAGGCACCTTGAAGGTAGAAACGGTCCGGATAGTTGCCTTTGAAAAAGGCCGTGTCGATCAAAATTTTCTCAATGGTGCCGGGGCACCCAAGAGCAATAAGCCCCCAATCATGGCCAGGTTCGCGCCGCCGCCGGGTTTCCCAACCGTCACCCATGTTTATGCCCTTACCCGGTGCAATCAGGTTGGACAAGGAGCCGAAATGTTCATCATTGCACAAAAGAGGACGGCCCCCATTGACCATGGCACAAAGATCGATCGTTTCACCTGAGACGACCGAATGCCAATCAGGCGTGATCATGCCGTACACTCTCAAGCGCGCAATGCCGCCGTCCGGAAAAATGTTGAGCCGCAAATGTGTGACCGGCGTACCGCTGTCGGCCTCAATGAAGTGATGAGAATTGCCTTCGAGTGCGCGGCGGCCAACGAGTGAGTGCCAGATATCTTCCGTGTCAGGATTTTCCTTTTCCGATGAACAGAATTCGATGGATGCTTCCGGTGGAAAATTGCCTGTGAAATGGCTTGTGTCGATGTCGATACCTTTGATGATGCCGCGGCACCCCAGGCGAAGGACGCAATAATCATACCCCCCGCCGCGACGGCGGCGGCTTTCCCATCCGTCCATCCATTTGCCGTTGTCATCGAATTTGTCCGGGACAAAGACAGGTGCCGCCGGTGAAATCAGACGCTCTTTGGGGGCGAAGAAATCATCGGTGGCGTAGACAACTTTCGTTCCCAACCGGGGTTGGGCAAGATCAATCCATCCTTGAGAAACGTCTGTTTCGGTCATGAGTTTCCCTTATGGCCGCTTGGAAATGGCATCAAAGATCTCTGAAAGCCTGAATGAGGCGATCTGGTGAATTTGTTCTAGTGCGGTCTGCATTTCTTGAGGCTTGCTATTGCTGAGGCGTTGTTCAAATGCCGACAAAATTTGGTCGCGATTAAGCCCTTTCACGGCAATCACGAAAGGAAAGCCGAATTTTTCTTTGTACCTCACGTTTAGCTCGGCGAAACGCTGTGATTCTTGAGGGCTCGCTTCCGTCAGGCCCGCATTCATCTGCTCCCGGTTGGACATGTCCGATAGTTTGCCTGCTTTTGCGGCTGGGTCTGCAAGGTCTGGATGGTTTCTGATAAGGGTTAGTTTGGTTGCTTCGTTTGAGCGATCAACAGTTTTGCGCATCGCTGATTGTAAGTCTTCCAGCGACGAAATGCCGTCAGCGTCTCCTTCATCCCAAACTTCTTCCGCAACCCATGGAGAATGTTCGTACACAGATCCTAACTCGGCCACAAACGTATCGCGGTCTGAGAAGAGGTGGCTTGTTTGGAAACGAGGAGATGTTGTGTCAGTCATAAGCGAATAGGTCTCGATCCGAAAACTAGGATCGATATGGGTGGGTGCCGTGCCAGTGGCGTGCAATATCAATGCGCTTGCAGAACCAAACATGGCTGTGGCCTGCGGCATAGTTGAGAAAACGTTCTAACGCGGCGATCCGGCCGGGCCGGCCTATCAGGCGGCAGTGCAGTCCGATAGATAGCATTTTTGGATGTTCTTCTCCTTCCGTATAGAGAACATCGAAGCTGTCCTTGAGGTAGGTGAAAAACTGGTCTCCGGCATTGAAGCCTTGCGCCGTGGCAAAACGCATATCGTTGGCATCCAGTGTATAGGGAACAACCAAATGCGGCTTTGCGTCGGTATTCGTCCAGTAGGGAAGATCGTCATTGTAATCGTCGGCGTCGTATAGAAAGCCGCCTTCCTCGACGACGAGTCTGCGCGTGTTAGGCCCAGTGCGTCCGGTGTACCAGCCGAGCGGGCGCTCACCGGTCAAGCGCTGAATGATTTCCACCGCTTTGCCGATGTGCTCACGCTCCAAATCTTCCGGCACATCTTGGTAATTGATCCAGCGAAATCCGTGAGAACAGATTTCATGCCCATCTTCCTTAAAAGCATCGGCAACTTTGGGGTGCCGTTCCAGCGCCATGGCGACTGCGAAGATGGTGAGCGGAATGTCATACTTCTTGAACAGACGCAAAATGCGCCAAACACCCACACGCGAACCATATTCGTAGATGGATTCCATACTCATATGGCGGGCGGCGGGTACGGGCGCCGCATTAATGATCTCGGACAAAAAAGTCTCTGCGCCTGGATCCCCATGGAGGACGTTGTTTTCACCGCCTTCTTCGTAGTTGAGGACAAATTGAACGGCGATACGGGCGTTGTTCGGCCAATTCGCTTGCGGTGGCGTGCGGCCATAGCCAACAAGGTCTCTAGGGTATTCAGAAGAGACAAGCCTATCCAAAATGTAATCCTTCCAACCGCCAGATATTAATATGTGGCTGCAAATCGCGGTAAACTGCGAGTCCGATGTCGCCTTGCGAGTATATCTGGTTTGGTTATGCGCCAAAACAGAGCGCGATTGTTAAAGATTTGGGGGTCAGATTGTCAACAAAGTACTTTACAGAGGCCTGCCGATTATCAGAGCATGCGCCAAATACGAAACATTCCAATAAGCAGGAGTAGATCTTGGGGCGCCTCACCACCCACGTGCTTGATACCGCGCATGGCCATCCTGGCCGGGGCATGAAAGTGCGTCTCCACAAAATCGGCGAAAACGGGGTCTCGTTCCTATTGGAGACGCAAACCAACCAAGACGGCCGCTGTGACAGCCCCCTGCTTGAAGGCGACCGTATGGAAAAGGGCTCATACCGCTTGGAGTTCCATGCGGGAGATTACTTCCGGGAGATGGGGGTGACGATTCCTGAGCCTGCCTTCCTGGACATTGTCGTTCTTGAATTTGGGGTTTCAGATCCTGATGCCCATTATCATGTGCCGCTCCTCGTATCGCCGTTCGGATACAGCACGTATCGCGGGAGTTAACGGATGTCGGACGTCATCAAATTCATCCTGAATGGAGAACTGCATCAAGTTTCTGATGTAGATCCGACGACGACAGTGCTCAACTACTTGCGTTATCAGGCGCGGAAAACCGGCACTAAAGAAGGGTGTGCGGAAGGAGATTGCGGCGCCTGCACGGTGGTGGTCGGAACTCTGACAGAAAACGCGGTTGAGTACCGGGCAGTGAATGCGTGCATATTATTTTTGCCGGTCCTGGACGGAAAAGAATTGATCACCGTTGAAGGTCTTGCAAGTCCGAACGGCACATTGCATCCAGTGCAGCAAGCCATGGTGGATCATCACGGTTCGCAGTGCGGGTTTTGCACGCCGGGTTTTATAATGGCTTTGTATGCGCACTACCGGAACGGCGAAGATACGTCCGTGTCCTCGGTGAATGACGCCATTGCCGGAAACTTATGCCGTTGTACCGGGTATGGCCCAATCCTGCAGGCTGCGCAGTCCATGCACAGTTATCCCCCTGTTGAGAATGATTGGGGCGATATGGTGCAGCGGCTCCAGGAGCTACAGTCTGGCCACATGCTGGACATTCGATACGGCTGTCCGCGTACAGAGACAAACAAGCGTTTTCTGACACCAAAGTCATTAGACCAGCTGGCGGACGCCGCAGAATCTGAGCCAGAGGCTATTTTTCTGGCTGGCGGGACGGATGTGGGCCTTTGGGTTACGAAACAACAGCGTAACCTGGAAACTACAATCTTGACGACCGGTGTCGCGACGCTGAAAGAGATCATCGAGCACAAGGACACGGTGGAGATTGGCGCCGCCGCCTCATATACGGACGTCATCGATACGCTTGCGGGACTTTATTCAGACTTCGGAGAATTGCTCAGACGTCTTGGATCCACACAGATCCGCAACAGTGGTACCATGGGGGGGAACATAGCTAATGGTTCTCCCATAGGGGATTCGATGCCGGCTCTCATCGCGATCGGAACCGAATTGAAGCTTAGAAAAGGCAGCGCGACGCGGGTGATGCCGCTTGAAGAGTACTACCTCGATTATCAGAAGCAGGATCGTCAGCCCGGGGAATTCGTGGAACGGTTTTTCGTCCGGAAGCCGGTTCCTGGCCAGGTTTTCAAAGCGCATAAAATCTCCAAGCGGTTTGACCAAGATATCTCTGCCGTTTGTGGTGCTTTCAATATCACTCTGGAGGATGGCAAGGTGATGCGGGCGCGCGCGTGTTATGGCGGGGTCGCCGCCATTCCGAAGCGCGCATCGGCTTGTGAGAATGCGCTCGCAGGCAAGCCATGGAACATCGAGACGGTCCAGAACGCGATGTCGGCATTAGAAAAGGACTTTGCCCCAATCGACGATATGCGGGCGACAGCGGAATACCGCCTAACTGTCGCCAAGAACATATTGCTGAAAGCGCATTTGGAATCTGTGGATGCACCTTACAGCGTGGATGTTTTGACTGCCGACGAGGTGTTCCATGCTTAAGGCCAAGCATGAGGGAGCGGTTTCGCGGCTGTCAGGGCGCGTACATGACGAACTGCCCCATGACAGCGCACACAAGCATGTGGCCGGTACGGCTGTATATGTGGACGATACGCCGGAACCACGAGATCTGCTGCACCTTTACATCGCCATGAGTGAGCGTGCGCATGCCCACATCACAAAGATGGATTTGTCAAAAGTCCGTATGGCTCATGGCGTCGTCTGTGTGCTCACAGCGGAAGATATTCCAGGAACAAATGATGTTGGTCCTGTCATCAAAGATGATCCGCTGTTTGCTGATGGTGTTGTCGAATATCACGGGCAGTCCATGTTTGTGGTCGCGGCTGAGTCTATCGACGATGCACGTGCGGCGGCCAAGCTGGCGGAAATCGAATATGAGGATCTGCCGGCGGCGACCACGATCAGTGCGGCGCGGGATGCAAACCTTTTTATAGAACCCGCCCAAACCATGAAGCTTGGCGATAGCGCTGCTGCCATCGAGAAAGCGGCCCATCATTTAGAGGGCAAGTTTACCGTCGGAGGACAGGATCACTTCTATTTGGAAGGCCAGGTTGCAATGGCCGTGCCCCACGAAGATGGTGATGTATTGGTCTATTCTTCCACGCAAAACCCCAGCGAAGTTCAGCACTTGGTGGCGCATGTTCTTGATAGGCCCAACAGCGCGGTAACGGTGGAAGTGCGGCGCATGGGGGGTGGTTTTGGCGGCAAAGAAACGCAGCCGGCACTGCTTGCGGCGTCCTGCGCATTGGTCGCCACAAAAACCGGACGGCCAGCAAAGCTTCGGCTTGACCGCGACGATGACATGGTGCTGACGGGTAAACGTCATGACTTTGAGATCGACTACACCGTTGGGTTCAACCAAAGCGGTGAGATCGAAGGGATTGAATTTGAGCTCGCATCGCGCTGCGGCTATTCCACCGATCTGTCCATGGCCATCAATGACCGCGCCATGTTCCATTGCGACAACACCTATTTCCTGAAGAACGCGACAATCCGGTCACACCGGTGCAAGACTCACACCGTATCGAATACGGCCTTTAGGGGATTTGGCGGTCCTCAGGGCATGATTGGCATAGAACGGGTGATGGATGCGATCGCGCAGCACCTGTCCCTTGACCCCTTGGATGTGCGGCGGACAAATCTCTATACGGAGAATGGCCGTAACATAACGCCTTATCATCAGACGGTCGAGGAAATCGTTGCGCCGAATCTGATCTCCGACCTCGCGGAAAGTGCGGACTATCAGAAGCGCCGTGAGGAAATTCGAGAATTCAATTCCAAAAATCCCATCCTAAAACGCGGCATTGCGTTGACGCCCGTGAAATTCGGTATTTCCTTCACCACGACGCATCTCAACCAGGCGGGCGCTCTTGTGCATGTCTATATGGACGGCAGCATCCACCTGAACCATGGCGGCACGGAAATGGGCCAGGGGCTTTTCGTAAAAGTGGCGCAGATCGTGGCCGACGAATTTCAGGTCGATGTAAACCGGGTCAAGATAACGGCCACCAATACGGACAAAGTGCCCAATACCTCAGCCACGGCGGCATCGTCGGGCACCGACCTTAATGGGATGGCAGCCCAAGATGCGGCAAGGCAGATCAAAGGGCGGTTGATCAAATTCGCATCCGAATTTTATCAGTGCGATGACGCAAAGATCCGGTTCGAAGATGGTCAAGTCCATTTGGAAAATCAGACGGTTTCATTCGAAGATCTTGTGAAACAAGCTTATCTGGGGCGGGTTTCATTGTCTTCAACCGGCTTTTACAAGACACCGAAAATTCATTACGACCGGGCGACTCATAAGGGACGGCCATTCTATTACTTCGCCTATGGCGCGGCCGTGTCCGAAGTTGTCATCAACACGCTCACGGGTGAGCACAAAGTGCTTCGCGTGGATATTCTTCACGATGTGGGGAAATCCATCAATCCGGCGATTGATCTAGGGCAGATCGAAGGCGGCTTTATTCAAGGGATGGGTTGGCTTACATCGGAAGAGCTCTTTTTTGATCAGGCGGGCCGGTTGCGGACGCATAGTCCGTCCACGTATAAAATACCTGTCTGCAGTGATCGGCCCAAGTCTTTCAATATTCAGATTTGGCAGAATGGGCAAAATCCGGAAAAAACGATTCACCGGTCAAAAGCGGTGGGTGAACCCCCTTTGATGTTGGCCATTTCTGTTTTTTCAGCAATCACGGATGCGGTTGCAAGTGTTGGCGGTCATAGCGAAATGCCGATTTTGGACGCACCGGCCACGCCTGAGCGGATCTTGAAAGCCGTTGAAGACGTTCGTCAGCGCGCCGGGATCGATCTAATGGCGGAATTATGACCCGCTGGTTTGAAGCTGCTTTGTCCGCATTAGAGGAAGAAGAGACCGCTGCGATGATCACGGTTGCAGATGTGTCCGGGTCCGCGCCGCGAGAAGCAGGGACACATATGATTGTCTCAAAAAACAAGCAGTGGGGGACAATCGGTGGCGGCGAGCTGGAGTATCGGGCCGTTGCGTGTGCACGAGATATGTTGACGACGGGTAGCCTGGAATGTCAGGTGGATGATTATCCGCTAGGCCCGGAGCTTGGCCAGTGTTGCGGTGGATATGTGCGCCTGCTGACGACCCGGCTATCGCGTTCGGATCGAAGCTGGCTTGAAGAATTGAATGCGGTCGTCAGTGAAGGGAAACGGGCTCGTTTTGAAATGACGCTCGATGACCGGCGCCATGTTCGCCATTCGGTGAGTGCCGAAAATGTACCTCCAAGCGAAACCTTTCAGTCATCCATAGGGGACCGGGAAAACACAAAAGACTCCACCGAGTGCATCTCTGAAATTGTCGAACCATCGCTGGCGTCGGTCTACATGTTTGGGGCAGGCCATGTGGGAACCGCGGTTGCCCGCGCTTTGGGACCACTGCCCATCCGGTTGGTTTGGGTTGATAGCCGAGAAAATCATATGCCGACTAACGTGCCGGAAAATGCCAACTTTCGGCTGACGGAAGAGTTGTTGGCGCAGGTCGCGGGCGCACCGGCAGATGCTTTGTTTCTGGTGTTCACTCACAGTCATGATCTGGATTACGACGTGGTGAAGGCTGTCTTGCAGCGGGAAGACTACCGTTATTGCGGCCTCATCGGATCGCGCACAAAACGCGCGAGCTTCGAACGCCGCCTCCGAGAGGAGGGGCTCACCGAAGAGTCCATCGGCAGGCTGATTTGTCCAATTGGAATGCGTTCATTGAAAAGCAAAGACCCAAACATCATCGCGGTAGGCGTCGCCGCCGAACTACTAACCTACATCGAAGCGCGCGGCGGGGTGCGATAAGATGGAGATTGATTTTTCCGCCTGGGTAAATCTCGCGCTGCGATGGCTTCATCTGATCGCCGGTATCTCGTGGATTGGCGCATCCTTCTATTTCGTTTGGTTGGACAATCATCTCCGTCCGGCAAAAGATCCGAAGCCGGGAATGGGGGGTGAAGTATGGTCCGTACACGGCGGTGGCTTTTATCACAAGCAGAAGTATCTCGTTGCCCCTGAACAAATGCCGGACGAGTTGCATTGGTTCAAATGGGAAGCCTACACCACATGGCTAAGTGGTTTCGCCCTGTTGGTATTGATCTATTACTTTTCGGCCGACACCTTTCTTATCGACCGATCAAAAGTCATCTTGAGCCAGGGGCAGGCCGTTTTGTTGGGGCTTGCCATGATTGGCGGTGGCTGGGTTGTTTATGACAGTCTCTGCCGAAGTTCTATCGGGCAGAACGTAATGCTCTTCGGCGCCATCTGGTTCGCAGTGCTGACGCTCGCAGCGTTTTTCATGGTGAATGTGTTTAGCGATCGTGGTGCTTTTATCCATTTGGGCGCGATTATTGGCACGGTCATGGTGGCCAATGTTTTCTTCGTGATCATTCCGAACCAGCGCAAAGTTGTGGACACACTGACCGCCGGCGGCAATCCCGATCCGTCCCTTGGCACGCAGGCCAAGCAAAGGTCGGTGCACAACAACTACATGACCTTGCCGGTGTTGTTCACCATGATCAGCCTTCATTACCCAATGATTGTGGGCAATCCGCACAACTGGTTCTTGCTGGCGGCTATCAGCGCGGTGGGCGTGTCCATCCGGCATTTCTTCAATCTGCGCCATACCGGTAACATTCGGTACGAATACATGGCGGGCGGCGTTGCCGGCTTTGTCGCTGTGATGATCTATGCAACGTCGGTTCAAAACATAGGCGCGCCGGTTGTGTCGCAGGAGCAGGCCACGTTTGCAAATGCGCAAGGCATTATTCTGCGCCATTGCACCTCTTGCCATGCGGCGGTGCCCATTCATCCGGACTTCGATATAGCCCCCGGTGGCATCGCCCTTGAGAAAGCGGCCGAAATTAAGCAGTATGCAAATCAAATTTATGAACAGGCGGTGATCAGCGATTTGATGCCGCTTGGTAATGAGACAGGCATGACCGACGAAGAAAGAGCCGCCCTTGGCCAGTGGATTAGAGATGGCGCCGAAATCGAAGCCTCTGTATCGAGCGCTGTAGGGCTTTCTCATGACTGACAAGACTACGGCGGGAAACGCGGTGCGCATGGTGACGCCTCAGACTCTTACGGCAGACGCGTTCGCGCCCTTCGGCGACGTGATCGACGTGGCATCGGCGACTGAGTCATTCTCGATTAATGAGGGACACACCACGCGCTTTCACGATTTGGCACAGCTTGACCTCGTGAGGGGTGATGGACGTCCGCTTGTTTCCATCTTCCGCTCGATACCGCGTCCCTTGCCCATAGAGATCGGATCGATGGAACGCCACCCACTGGGCAGTCAGGCCTTTATTCCACTGTCCGGGAGGCCGTATCTGGTCGTGGTTGGGCGCGACAGGCCGGAAAACCTTGAAGTGTTCCTTGCCGGTCCGGCGCAAGGGGTAAATTACCGCGCCGGCACGTGGCACCATTATTCGCTTGCTCTCGACGCGCCTAGCGACTTTTTGGTGATCGACCGGGGCGGGCCGGGCGAAAATCTGGAAGAAGTGGTACTTAGTCCCCATCAGCGCATTCGCATTGCGCTCTAACCCGGGGATCGGTGATGTCTGATACGTCCCAGAAAGCCTATCGTTCCGCGATCTTCCATGTGCTGAGAGATCCGACACGTGGATCGCCTGATCAGGCCTATGAGTATTGGGACGATGGCGGCCTGTTGGTGGAAGATGGGCTGGTAAAGGCGGTTGGCGCGTGGCCTGAGATCGAACCGCAAGTACCCAAGGGCGTTACCGTACAACACTTCCAAAACGCTCTCATCACGCCCGGATTTGTCGACACACACATTCACTATCCGCAAATCGACGTGATCGCGTCTTATGGCGTTCAGCTTTTGGACTGGCTCAACAATTACACCTTCCCGGCCGAACAGCGTTTTGCCGACCCGCATCATGCGGCTCAGATGTCAACATTTTTTCTCGACGAGCTTTTGAAGAACGGCACCACCTGTGCGCTCATTTTCGCCACCGTCCATAAGTCCGCGACGGAGGCTCTGTTTCGCGAAGCAGAGAAACGGCGCATGCGTATCATTGCCGGAAAAGTGCTGATGGACCGGCACGCGCCGGAAGCTTTGAGCGATACACCGGAAAGTGGGTATGCGGACAGTGCCGATTTGATCGCAAGCTGGCATGGGAAAGACCGGCTTTCTTATGCAGTCACGCCTCGCTTTGCGGTTACGTCGTCGCCGGAGCAATTGAACCTGGCCGGACGGTTGCTGAAAGAACACCCAGATGTCTACATGCAGACGCATATGTCGGAAAACCAGGAGGAAATCGAACAGGTCCGGGAATTGTTTCCCACCGCGAAGAATTACCTGTCGGTTTATGACGATGCGGGCTTGCTGGGAAGCCGCTCGGTGTTTGCGCACTGTATCCATCTTGATGAGGATGAGTTTAAAGGGTTGTCGCGCGCGGATGCGGGGATCGCCTTTTGCCCCACGTCAAATCTTTTCCTTGGAAGCGGATTGTTCGATCTACAGCGGGCCAATGCCCACAACATAAATGTAGGGTTGGGAACAGACATTGGCGGCGGCACAAGCTTCTCCATGTTCCAGACAATGAATGAAGCCTATAAGGTCTGCCAGCTGCGCGGCGGGCCTCTCGATCCGATCCAATCTTTCTATTTGGCAACGCTTGGCGGTGCCAAAACCCTCAAACTAGATGATCGCATTGGCAATCTGGAGCCAGGTAAGGAAGCGGATTTCCTGGTGTTGGACCTCGCCGCCACGCCTTTGTTTGCGCGCCGCTATGCGCTTGCCACGTCAGTGCGAGAAAAACTCTTTGTCATGAATATATTGGGGGACGACCGCATTATCGGCAAAACGTATGTGTTGGGCGACCCTGCTTACGAAAAAACAAAAATGTCAGTGCCGGTAGCATCCACGGCGTCACCACAGTCCTAAGATCAGAATCTCTATGAACAAAAACCAAAAGAAACGGCCGCTGCCTCTTGTGGAGCTTCATTGTCATATCGAAGCGACCGTTCAGCCCGAGCTGGCGCGAAAGCTGGCCAATCGCCACAATATCGATCTATCTCATATATTTGACGAGAACGGAAAGTACCGCACGTCGGACTTTACGGAGTTTGTGAACTCCTACGACGACATGGCGCAATCTATCCGCACGGCGCAGGACTATTTCGATCTGACCTATGATTACTACTCGAAAGCGGCGAAAGACGGGCTTTGCTATGGAGAAGTGTTCTTTTCGCCCTCTCATCCAGAGCCTTTCGGCCTGACGTATGAAGCCTATGTTGAAACCCTCAGCGCCGCCGCCGATAAGCTCGAAGAGGATTTCGGTGTCATTGTCCGCTATATCCTGACCTGTGTGCGCCATGATGGCGTGGAACACGCGGAAGCGACGGCCCGGTTTGCCGAAAAACATCCGCACCCGAAAGTGGTGGGGTTTGGCATGGCGGGGCACGAGACCCATGGGCACCCGGATGATTACAAGAAGGCCTTTGAAATAGCGGCGGGCGCCGGCCTGCACCTGACCTGCCACGCGGGCGAGCTTGCGGGCCCCGAAAGCGTGCGGGCGGCTCTTGCGGCATATCCACTTGAACGGATCGGCCATGGGGTCCGGTCCCGCGAAGATCCGAATTTGGTGAAAGAACTTGCGGACCGCGCAATCCCGCTGGAGCTATGTCCAAGCTCTAACGTGGTGTTGGACGTCGTGCCGTCTTTAGAAGAACACCCAGTCCGGGAATATTTCGACCAAGGGCTCAAGGTAACGTTGAACACGGACGACCCGGCCTTCTTCGATACGGATATTCGCAGGGAATATGAGAAGGTCGCCGCCGCCCACGGATTTTCCGACCGCGATTTGTTAACAATCAGCGGAAATGCTGTTGACGCTGCGTTTTGTGACGATTTGACGAAACAACGTCTGCGCCAGCATTTGAAGAAATGGGCAGAAGACTGCCTGTAAACCAGGCAGTTTTTGTTGCAAAATAGACACAGACTAAAGTTCGTTCAGAACTGATGCAAATGTGTCATTTTCTTCCGTCAATCGCCTGTGTACTCTTAACCTTAATGCGGAAGCGTGTGATTCCTTTCGCGAATTTTCTGCCAGGTTCGGAGAGAAGTTTGACCCCGGAATAGGGCGGTAGAGCTCGGCAGACAGGGTGTTCGTTGACGATCAGTCGGTTTTGTTTCACGATAATTGTCAACAATCAAAGCGTCGAATTGTTAACACGTGGTTTGGAAATGTTTTCAGTCACGGCGCAATGGCCGGAGGCCGCCCGCAAACTAAATCTGGGATCCTTTTGGGGGTAGAGAAATGACATCTACAAATTCTTTAAAGCGGAATGGTTGGAAATATTCCGTAAGCGCATTAGCGCTCACTTTGGCCGCCGGTTTTTCCGGCGAAGCCTCTGCGCAGATCGACGAAATCATCGTGACGGCGCAGAAGCGGGAACAAAATCTTCAAGACGTTCCGTCCTCCGTTGCCGCGATCCGCGGTGACGTTCTGGACAATGTAACGGCTGCCGGTGCCGACATTCGGTTCCTGCGGGCACGCATTCCAAGTTTGAACGTAGAATCCTCTTTTGGCCGTACTTTCCCGCGTTTCTACATTCGTGGTCTCGGGAACACGGACTTTGATTTGAACGCATCGCAGCCCGTATCGCTGGTGTACGATGGGATCGTTCTTGAAAACCCGATCCTTAAAGGCTTCCCGGTTTTCGACGTAGACCGGATCGAGGTGCTGCGTGGTCCTCAGGGCACGCTCTTTGGACGGAACACACCGGCCGGTACGGTGAAGTTCGAAAGCGTTAAGCCAAGCCATGAGTTTGACGGCTATGCCAGCCTTGCCGGTGGCCGCTTCAGCTTCATCGATTTTGAAGGTGCCGTTGGCGGCTCGCTTGTGGAAGATGTGTTGGCGGCCCGTGTGTCGATCCAATATCAGCGCCAAAGCGACTATGTAGACAATACCTTCGCAGGTGGCGATGAAAGCGGTTTTGAAGGGTTCGATGAATTCGCCGGACGCCTGCAACTGCTCTATACGCCCAACGATAACCTAAGCGCATTGATTAATGTGCATGGCCGTCGTTTGGAGGGTACGGCGCGATTGTTCCGTGCCAACATTATCGAGCCAGGCGGTGGGTTCAGCAGCAATTTTGACCAATTCTCTGTGTCGCAAGACGGGACCAACTTCCAGGACGTTCAGAATATCGGCGCGAGCGCGACCGTCGACTATGATTTTGGCACGCATACTTTGACCACGATTGTTGGGTACGAAGGCGCGGAAATTGCCACTCAAGGAGACATTGACGGTGGCTTCGGAGCGAACATCAGCGGCCTCAACGCTGATGCTTCGACGTTTGGTCCGGGTTTCATCCCGTTCGATGCGCAAACTCAAGATGACATACCGCAACTTGATCAGATTACGGCGGAAGTCCGCATCGCAAGCAATGAATTGGGACGCATTGATTATCAGTTGGGCGCCTTTTTCTTCTATGAAGAACTGAATATTCAGTCGTTCAACTTCGAAGAGACGGCCTTCCCTGGCGTTTCGTTGGCGCCGGGTGCGTCTTTTAATGATGGCATCGCGTTACAGGAGCAAGACGCGAACACCTTTGCGTTCTTTGGCGCGTTGGATATCGATGTCACCGACGATTTGAAATTCAACGGTGGTGTGCGTTGGTCTCGTGACAGTAAAGACTTTAGTGCGGAACGGCCTCTTGCGCCGTTGAGCTTTGACGGACAGCCTGTCACTGCGGTTCCGATTACTGCCTCGACAGATGCGAGTGTTGTGACCTGGGATGCCTCACTGACATATACGGTCAATGACGACGTCAATGTGTATGCACGTGCCGCTCGTGGCTTCCGTGCACCGAGTATCCAGGGCCGCATCCTGTTTGCATTTGGAGATGGCACTACCGGGATTGACGATGCTACCAATGGGGTGTCGGTTGCGGACACCGAAACCATCTTGTCATTTGAGGGTGGTATTAAGAGCACGTTGTTCGGTGGTTTAGCGCGCTTGAATCTGTCAGGTTACTACTTTGAACTCGATGACGCCCAGCTGACTGCTGTTGGCGGTGCAACGAACATCAACACTCTTCTGAATGCTGATGAAGTAGAAGGGTACGGGTTTGAGCTTGATGGTGAGGTCAATCCGTTCGAGAACTTGTTCATTACATTCGGTACGAGCTACAACTTCACTGAAATCAATGACAACGATCTGACCACGGTTTCAAGTGCAGCCGCGGTAAATCTCCTGGATCCAGTTGTTGGTGACACGGGCGGTCCATTCCCGGTTGATGTCGTTAACATCAACGGCAATCGGTTGCCGCAAGCTCCGCGCTGGATTGCGAACTGGACAGCACGCTACAGCATGCCGGTGCCGAACCTGAGTGGTGAATTCTTTGTCTTCACCGATTGGGCTTACCGTAGCCGGGTCAACTTCTTCCTCTCCGACTCACAGGAGTTCCGTGGTGATGCGTTGTTGGAAGGCGGCGTTCGGGTTGGTTACATCAATGAAGACAGCGGATACGAGATCGCTGCCTTTGGCCGCAATATCACCAATGATATTGAGCTGGTCGGCGGTATCGACTTCAACAACCTGACGGGCTTCATTAACGAGCCACGTGTTTGGGGTGTTGAGGGTATCCTCCGCTTCTAAGGATATCGGCCGGGCTGAACAATGGCCCGACTGGAAAAAGTGGGGCTCGGCGGGTGATCGCCGGGCCCTTTTTGTAACAGCGACTGAAAGGGAAATGTATGCCTGAGCTGCTCTCGTTCATTCAAGGTCTTCCGAAGGCGGAACTTCATCTCCATTTGGAAGGCAGCCTTGAACCGGCTCAGATGTTTGAATTCGCGCAGCGGAACCGTGTGAACATTCCCTTCAAATCCGTGGAGGAAGTGCAGGCAGCCTATCAGTTCAGCAATCTTCAGGATTTTCTGGACATCTATTATCAGGGGGCGAATGTTCTTCTGACGGAACAAGACTTTTACGACATGACCGATGCCTACCTGTCTAAGGTAGCGACCGAAGGTGTCCGTCATGTGGAAGTCTTTTTCGATCCGCAGACCCATACGGATCGCGGGGTTCCGTTCCAAGTGGTGATCGATGGCATCTCACGGGCCCTTGCCGATGGGGGCAAAAAATACGGCATTTCCAGTGGACTAATCCTCTGCTTCTTGCGCCATTTGAGTGAAGACGCTGCCTTTGATGTGTTTCGGCAGGCGGAGCCGTTTCTCGACCGTGTCATCGGCGTTGGACTTGATTCCTCGGAACTGGGACACCCGCCTTCGAAATTCGAGAAAGTGTTTGCGGCGGCGAAGAGCAACGGTTTGAAGCTTGTGGCACATGCGGGCGAAGAGGGGCCGCCTGACTATGTGCACGAGGCGCTCGATCTTCTTAAGATTGACCGGCTCGACCATGGCAACCGCGCACTTGAGGATGTGAGGCTTGTTGAACGGCTTGCCAATGAAAAGATGACGATGACAGTGTGCCCTTTGTCTAATTTGAAACTGTGCGTTGTTGATCAGCTTACAGATCACCCGATAAAGCGCATGCTTGACCTTGGGCTGCGTGCAACCGTGAACTCCGATGATCCAGCTTACTTCGGTGGCTATATGACTCAGAACTTTTGGGCCATAGCCGAAGCACTCGACCTTACAAAGGAAGACTTGGTAACGCTTGCTAAGAACAGTTTTCTCGGTTCGTTCTTGGCACCGGCGGATCAGCAGAGATATCTTCAAGAAATCGATGCATATCTGGCAGCATAGCCCCTGGCATGTTGAGCCCATTTGGCTTAATTCTGTGGTAGTTTGTCTCTAGAACCTATCATCATCACCAGTCCATAAAGGAACATCATGCGCATTTGCGTGTTTTGCGGGTCCAGTCCGGGCGTAACGGACGTCTACCGGCAGGCAGCGGCAGATTTTGGCCGTTTGCTGGCCGACAATAAGATTGGCTTGGTCTATGGCGGCGGCGCCGTGGGTCTCATGGGGGCTGTGGCCAACGCCGCCGTAGATGCGGGTGGCGCGGTCACAGGCATTATTCCGAAAAAGCTTGCGGATGCGGAAATTGCTAATGAGAAAGTGACAGACCTGCATGTGGTGTCATCTATGCACGACCGCAAAGCGATGATGGCCGACATGTCCGACGCCTTCGTAGCTCTTCCCGGCGGCATTGGGACGTTTGAAGAGTTGTTTGAGGCGTGGACTTGGTCCCAGCTGGGATACCATCAAAAGCCGTGCGCGATTCTTAACGTAGACGGCTTCTTCGATCAGCTGATCGGTTTCCTCGACCATGTGGTGGACCAGGGTTTTTTGAAACCGAAGCACCGCGGCATGCTGATTTATTCCACAGACCAAATGGATCTTTTGAAAAAGCTGCGCGCATACAAAGCGCCCGACACGGACAAATGGATCGAGCGAGACGAACTCTAAAAACCGTTTTGAGTTTGCAACAAATCAAAACGGTTTAGGTCTTTTTTCGCGTTTCCGGACGGCGAACCGCCAATATCGGACTCTGGCACTTCGCCTGGAAACGCTCTAACGGAACGCAGGCTCGGCAAAGCTGCGCAACTTGCGGGAATGCAATGTTCCGGCGGAAGCCTCTTGCCGAAGAAGCTCTAGAGCGCGCAAGCCAATCTCTAGGTGCTGACTGACACTTTCCTCATAGAACGCATCAGCCATGCCCGGCAGTTTGATTTCGCCGTGAAGTGGGCGGTCGGAGACACACAGCAAAGTACCGTAAGGAACGCGGAAACGGTATCCGTTGGCCGCAATGGTGGCGGACTCCATATCGATGGCAATGGCGCGCGATTGGTCGAACCGCAGGGCCAGTTCGTCATAGCGCAACTCCCAGTTCCGGTCGTCGGTGGTCACGACGGTTCCCGTACGGAGGCGGTTTTTCAACACCGATCCACTCAATTCCGTCACTTCACCCACCGCTTTGGCTAAGGCCAGTTGAACTTCGGCGATCGTTGGCAATGGAATTTCAGCAGGTAAGACTTGGTCCAGCACATGGTCATCACGCAAATAAGCATGTGCCAACACATAGTCGCCCAAGCGCTGGCTGCTGCGCAGGCCACCGCAATGACCAACCATGAGCCACACATGAGGCCGCAAAACAGCGATATGATCTGTGATCGTCTTGGCGTTCGATGGGCCCACCCCGATATTCACCATGGTGATGCCTGTACGCCCTTCGCGCACCAGATGGTAGGCGGGCATCTGAGGCATTTTTGCAAGCGGTGCTCCGGTGGGATCGCAGCCCTTTTCTGTCACGCGGTTTCCCGGTTCCACAAAGCGCGCATAGCGGCCTGCTTCGATTTCCTTTTTGCTGAATTGAACGAACTCGTCCACATACCGTTGATAGTTTGTAAACAGAACAAATCTTTGGAAGTGAGCTGGATCCGTTGCCGTATAGTGCCGCAAGCGGTGGAGTGAATAGTCGACGCGCTCCGCGGAGAAAAGGGATAGGGGGCCAGGGCCTTCCCGCCGTGTATAGGCGTGCCCATCGACCTGGTCATCATTTGTCTGTGCGAGGTCAGGGAGAAAGAAGTATTGTTGAAGCTGCTGGCGTTGTTCGCGTGTCAGCTGAGCTTCCGCACGCTCCAGTGCAAATGACAGCGGAATGGGCGTATGGCTTTTACCGACGAACAATGCCGCTTTGTGATTTTCAACAAGCAATCCCATCTGCTCCAAAAGGTAATCCCGGTACAGATGAGGTGACGAAATCGTCGTCCCATAGACGCCCGGCGAAGAAACTTTCCCGAAGGCCAGGCCACCGGACAATGGTGCCGAGCCAGGTTCTATATGGGCGCACAGATAGGGATAGACCGCCATTTCGCGGCCGATGTTCAATTCATTGGCGGCGTAAAGCTCGAAATCATCTTTGATCGATTTGAGGCCCGCATCATAGATCTCCGTGAGACGGTCGAGAGCGGCCTCGGCGCTTTCGCAAGCGGTAAGGTCTCGCGCCGGAATGTCTTTTAGTTCGATGTCTGAGAATACTTTCTTGTCCAAAAAGGAACCCTTTCACGTTTTAGTCGCCGTATGGCAACCATACATTCTTGACTTGGCAAGCTTCTTCCAAGAAGCGCCGGCCTTCGCCGGTTTTGGCGTTCATCCAATCCCGGGCGCGGCCGTTGTTGACCCAGGTGCGTTTGAGATTGTCGGCGGAAAGCTGTTCCACCTTGGCGCTGCCGTCTTTGGTGCCGTGATACCAGATCCCGTCCACCTGGTCATGCTTGGCCAGCGTGTCCACAAGTTCGTCCCGATTTCCCGTGACAATATTGATGGTCCCGGCCGGTACATCCGACGTCTCAAAGACTTGATACAGCTCACAAGCCGGTACGGGAAACCGTTCCGACGGAATGACGACACATCGATTGCCCATTGCAAATACCGGCGCCACCAGAGAGACGAATGACAAGAGTGGCTGCGTGTCGGGACAGGTGATGCCCATGACGCCAATCGGTTCATGAAGAGCAAGGGTGATGCTGCGCGCAGGTGGTGTGTGAACCTGACCGTCGAATTTGTCCGCCCACGCCCCATAAGAGAAGAGCCGAGAGACGCTTGCGTCTACTTCCGCCTGAGCTTTGCGTGCGGTAACACCTGTGAGTGTTTGCAGGAGTTTTGCGAACTCGCTGGCCCGTGCATCTAAGTTCTCCGCAATGAAATAGAGAATCTGCGCGCGGTTGTGAGCGGTGGTTTTCGCCCAGCCGGATGCTTTGTAGGCCGCCTCGACTGCATCCCTGATGTCTTTTCGGTTGCCTTCACTAACACGCCCGGCAAACTGCCCCTTGTGGTCGAGGTGCACGACCGTATTGGCGCCATCGGGGCGCGTTTGTTTGCCGCCGATATAGTTCTTATAGGTTCGGTCAACCCCGGCGATTTTGTGGAAGTCGCCGTCCGTCGCGGGGGCCGGAACCACTGCATGAGCGTCTTCGGTCAACCATTCATCTTTAATTTTTAAATATTCCCGCATGCCTTCGGCGCCGCCTTCGCGTCCGAAGCCGGATTCTCTATAACCGCCAAATCCGCAAGCGGCGTCGAATTGATTTGTGGAGTTTATCCACACGACGCCTGCCTTCAATTCGCTGGCGACACTCAGAGCACGGTTGATGTTTTCAGACCAAATGCTGGCGGCGAGGCCGTAGCGTGTGTTGTTGGCAAGCGTTACCGCCTCATCCAGTGTGCGGAAGGACATGGCGGTCAGAACCGGGCCGAAGATCTCATCGCGCACGGCCACATTGCTGGGCGACACATTGGTCAGCAATGTAGGTGGCAAGAAACATCCTTCGGCGGGGCAGGGTTCGGACGGTTGCCACATATGGGCCCCTTCATCAACCGCCTGCCGCAAGATGGTTTCGATACTGTTTTTCTGAATAGGGTCGACGAGCGCGCCCATATCAATGGCCTTATCGAGGGGGTCACCAATGCGGAAATGCTCAAGACGCGTCTTGATTTTGCCGACGACTTTTTCGGCGATGCTTTCTTCCACAAGAAGCCGCGAACCTGCGCAGCAGACTTCGCCCTGGTTGAACCAAATCGCGTCCACCAAGCCTTCGATCGCGCCATCGATATCCGCGTCTTCGAATATGAGGAAGGGTGATTTTCCACCCAACTCCAGAGACAGTTTTTTGCCGGTGCCAGCGGTTGCACGTCGAATAAGGCGGCCCACATCGGTCGACCCAGTAAAAGCGATCTTTGAAACATCCGGATGCTGAGTGATGAAAGAGCCGGTTTCGCCGGCGCCGGTCACAATGTTCACGACCCCGTCGGGCAGGCCCGCCTCCTGGCATAGCTCTGCAAAGTACAATGCGGTGAGGCTTGTGTATTCGGCGGGTTTGAGAACCACCGTATTGCCCGCAGCCAAGGCGGGCGCGATTTTCCAGGCCAACATCAGCAAGGGGAAGTTCCATGGGATGATTTGGCCCACAACGCCAAGAGGCGCGTGATTTGGGAACTCACTATCGAGCAGTTGGGCCCAGCCTGCGTGGTGATAGAAATGCCGAGCCACCAATGGCACGTCAATATCGCGGGTTTCGCGAATGGGTTTGCCGTTGTCCAGTGTTTCCAACACCGCCAAAAAACGGCTGTTTTTCTGAATGAGCCGCGCAAGCGCATAGAGGTGCTTCGCACGCGCATGGCCCGACAGTTTGGCCCAGGGCTCTGCGGCGGATTTTGCGGCCGCCACAGCATCATTCACATCGCTTTCCGTCCCGATGCTGATGGTTGCTAGCATTTCGCCCGTCGCCGGATTTTTGCTTTCGATTGCACGATCACCCGACAGGGCTGGTGTCCAGCTGCCGCCAATAAACATGCCGAAAGCGCGGTTGTGGTGATCAAGCCATTTGAACACATAGTCCGCTTGTTCGGGCGCCGGCCCGTAGGACATGTCTTCAAAAATTTCGGCTACATTTGTCATAGATTATCCCATCGGGTGGCGGTGGGCCGCTGAATAGCGCCCGGTGGCAAAGTGTTCAAGCTGACGTTCGATATCTCCCAGCAGGCTTGAAGCGCCAAATCTAAACAGGTCCGGCTGCAGCCAGCGATCGCCCAATTCTTCTTTGACAAGAATGAGATATTGAAGCGCGAGCTTCGCATTGGAAATACCGCCTGCCGGTTTGAAGCCCACATAGGCACCGGTTTTTTCAAAGTAGTCGCGGATCATCCGCATCATGACGAGGCTGACGGGAAGGGTCGCATTCACGCCTTCCATGCCGGTCGACGTCTTGATGAAATCGGCACCCGCCATCATGGACACTATGGATGCTTTTGCCACCTTGGAAGTTGAACCAAGCTGACCTGTGGCGAGAATGGCTTTGAGATGGGCGTCCCCACATGCCTCGCGGAATGCAGCCACTTCGTCGTAAAGCGCTTCCCAGTCCGCTGTCAGCACATGGCCCCGCGTGATTACAATATCGATTTCCTGAGCGCCGGCGTCCACAGACCGCTTGATCTCGTCAATGCGTGTTTCGAACGGCGACAGGCCTGCGGGAAACCCCGTGGACACCGCAGCAACCGGGATCGACGTGCCTTGGAGTGCTTCGACGGCTGGTTTGATCATTTCATGGTAGACGCACACGGCCCCGGTAGTGATTGGCAGACCGGATGCTCCTATGGCTTCTAGAATGTCGGGCCGCACGGGTTGCTTAGCTTTCGCGCATAGGCGTTGTACGCGGCCCGGCGTATCATCACCAGACAAAGTCGTCAGGTCGATGCACGTAATAGCCTTGAGCAGCCAGGCAGCCTGCCATTCCTTCTTCACCGAGCGCCGCCCGGCAAGGCTGCTGACCCGCCTTTCCACGGCAGAAAGATTGACGCGGATCTCTTCCACCCAGTCACCATTGAAGGCCGTGCCTTCATTGCGAGCCGGATGCGATTGCGTAGCTGAGATGCGTGCCGGCGTGCCGGATATGTCTGTCACTACATTATGGCTCATAAGGCCATGTCCTTCTTAGCTTGACGAACTCACAAAAATGATTTGCCTGCGGACAATGGAGCATGCCCGAACTTTGTTGCGAGAGATTGACCGATATCGGCGAACGTGTCCCGTTTGCCGATTGGTCCTGCCTCGACGTCTGTGCCAAAAGCCAAAATGGGCACATATTCTCTCGTATGATCCGATCCAGGCCAAGTGGGATCGCACCCATGATCTGCCGTCAAAATTGCTACATCCGATTTACGCATCTTTTGGTGCAACTCCGGCAGCCGTTTATCGAATTGCTCAAGGGCATTTGCATAACCTGCAACGTTGCGCCGGTGACCGAACAATGTATCGAAGTCGACAAAGTTCGCGAAAATGATGCTGTTGTCCGGGGCATCCTCTAACTGCTCCAACAGCCGATCGAATATTTCCATGTTGCCGTTGGCTTTGATCGACTGGGTAATACCGCGATAGGCAAAGATATCACCGATCTTCCCAATGCCGATCACGTCATTGCCCGCCTCTTTATGAATATCAAGCAATGTGGGCGCATGGGGCGGTGTCGCCAGATCTTTGCGGTTACCCGTGCGTTCAAAGTCAGCTGGGCCTGACCCGACAAACGGCCGGGCGATAACACGGCCAATACTGTATTCGTCCACAAGCTTGCGCGCGATTCCACAAAGAGCGAGCAGTCTCTCCAGCCCAAAATGCTCTTCGTGCGCCGCGATCTGAATAACGGAGTCGGCGGATGTGTAGACGATCGGTTTGCCCGTTCGGATATGTTCTTCGCCCATGTCTTCGATGATTTGGGTGCCCGAGGCGTGACGATTGCCAAGAATGCCGGGGAGGTCAGCCTGCGCTATGAGGGCTTCAATTAGGGGCGCTGGAAAGGAAGGTGTCTCTTGCTCGAAATATCCCCAGTCGAATTCCACCGGCAATCCCATCATCTCCCAATGGCCGCTGGGGGTGTCTTTGCCATAGCTTCGCTCCGCGGCGGCACCATATTTCCCGATGGTCGCGTCAGGCAGGGCGAAGGAAAGCGGTTCTACCGTCAGGTCCGCTGCGGCATGGCCTAAGCCCAATTGCAGCAGGTGGGGGATGTGGAGCGGGCCCGAGCGCAGGCCGTCGCCATTGGCGTCGCCATCTGCGCAAGATTTGGCAATGTGCAGGAACGTGTTGGACCCTTGGTCGCCGAACCGGCTGGCATCTTCAGTGGCACCGACACCGAACGAATCTAGGACTCCGATGATAGCGCGCATTGATAGCAAAAACCTCTAAGTTTTGCACCTATGATTGAAATTGCCTCTAGCGAGGGATAAATCTGCAGTGCAGGCCGAATTTTATCGGCATTGTTATTCTGAATAGCTCAAGACTGGCGAATAATCTTACGGGTTTGTCCCATTCGAGTCTTGTCCAAGATTGCCTGATTTTGTTAACAAGAAAGGCCAAGATTGTCACGAATTGCGAGCCAGCTTTTGTGAGCGATCGCCAGAACTGCCGAAAAATGGCAGCGTTCTTATGTTTTTGGGGCTTTTTTCGCCCTGGTGCTACAGTGGGGACGGGGGAGATCTGGTCTCACAAGGGCGGCGTATCGGTCGCCTAAATGCCTAGGGGGGTTCATCACATGGCTTCAAAATCAGGCGCATTGCTGGAGGTCAGTCGAAGACCGGGGCGGAACGACAACAAAAAGTCCAGCAATCAGGAGGCCGGAGAATGGGTCTATCAAGAGATTATGGACGCCATTCTGGAACAGCGCCTCGCGCCGGGGACAAAGCTTGGCGAGGAGTTGCTGGGGGAAATTTTCGATGTCAGCCGTCCGGTTGTCCGCTGGGCCCTCAATAAACTCACCCATGACAATGTCGTTGAGCTGAGACCGCATCGTGGCGCGTTCATCGCGCGGCCAACAGTGGAACATGCGCAACATGTCTTTGAAGCGCGCCGGATCATCGAGCGCGCTGTTGTCAAATCATGTGTGGAGCGCGCCTCGGCGCGCGATTGCGAGCGTATGCGCCGGCATATTGAGATGGAAACCGATGCTGCACGGAATGAGCAGCGCGGCCGTTGGATTCGGCTGACCGGCGAATTCCATTTGGTTCTGTCTGCCATCGGCGGAAACGAGGTCCTGAACGGATTCCTCGAAGATCTGGTGACGCAAACGTCGCTGATTATTGCTCTTTATGGAAATAATTCCGGCAGCATTTGTTGCAGCGACGACCATGCTCATCTGGCGAACGCCATCGAGGCGGGGGATCGCGCCGAAGCGCTGCGTTTGATCGATCGGCATTTGATAGATTGTGAAGCTAATCTGCAAATCGAAGAAGAACGGCCGGACGAAGATTTGCGCAGTATCTTTTCTCATGTGGGTGGAAAGTAAGCCCCTACACATAATCCCCTAGGAGGTGGTGTGGCCGATTTTCAATTAATCGAAACCTGCGCCAATGAAATTCGGAGCCGGCATACGGGCCCGATGCCGAAAACGGCGATTGTCCTCGGCAGCGGTCTTGGAACCTTCGCAAGCTTGGTCGAAGCACAAACCACAATTCCGTATAAAGAGATTGATGGATTTCCCTATTCGACGGTAGCTGGTCATGCGGGCCAGTTTCTTATTGGGAACATAGGGGGCGCCCCCATCCTGTGTATGCAGGGGCGTATGCATCTTTATGAAGGCTATTCGGCGCGGCAACTTGCCATTCCCATTCGGACGCTCAAGCTGCTTGGGATCGAGACGCTTATTCTGACGAACGCGGCTGGTGGTCTACTGAAAGAGAAACCGCCAGGATCGCTTATGGTGATCGACGATCATATCAACTTTTCGGGCCAAAACCCGTTGGTGGGCCAAAACGACGACAAGTTCGGCGAGCGGTTTTTCGATATGTCAGATGCCTATGACCGGTCTTTGCGGGAGCAGCTCGTCGCGGCCGCGGATCGCGAAGGGGTCGATGTCTTCACTGGCGTCTATGTTCAAGTGACGGGCCCAAATTTTGAAACCCCCGCCGAGGTTAGAATGTTCGCCAAGATGGGGGCGCATGCGGTGGGCATGTCCACAGTGCCCGAATGTCTTGTGGCAGTTCATTGCGGGATGCGGGTCGTTGGACTTTCTCTCATCAGTAATCTGGCCGCCGGTATTTCAGAGTCGCCTTTGTCTCACGAAGAGGTCTTTGAGGAGGCAAAAAAGGCGGAAGGGAACATCACGCGCTTGCTGGTCTCATTCATCAAATCTTTGGCCGAAAGTTCTTCTGCGAGCTAACGCCGCCATTCGATTGTATAAATCTGTACAAAGATCGTTAATTCACTATTCATCATGCGGAATAGCAATGCGGAAATCGCCCGGATTTCCGTCATCTTCGCCGGATCTGAAACAGAATCTTTAGACCTCACTGGCATCATCTGTTTGCTTGTATTAGAGCGCGATCAGGTTAAGTGACAAGATCCGACATTGGCGGTTAACCGTCCGATCGCGCGACGAGGGCATGATCACGTTTCTATGAAAAATGATCATGCCCTCGTCGCGGGCTGGCTACTCAGTATTTGGGGATTAAGTGCGTCATTCGGTTCCTTCACTCTTCCGGTGCATGCCACAGCCGATCTTCCGGTCGATCTATTTTGTTCGATTTGAGAGACTGCCCGCTTTGAACAAGCTCTCCAAAAAAGACATTGTATCTAGATTAGCCGAGGCGGGATCATGGCAGGCAGTGTGCAGTATATGGCGCGGGACCACTTTCACAGTGGCGTCGCTCTTACGGACTTTGCGTTTTCGGATCATGAATTCCGATCAATATCGGACCGCATAAAGTCCCTCTGCGGAATACATCTGCCGGAAAGCAAGCGAATGCTTGTGTATTCGCGATTATCCAGAAGGTTGCGTGTCCTGGGCCTCTCTACGTTCGCGGACTATGTGGCCTTGCTGAACGGAAGGGAGGCGGACAAGGAACTCCCATTTGCTATCAACGCGCTCACAACCAATCTCACGCGCTTCTTTAGAGAACCTCACCATTTCGATCATTTGCGTTCCATGGTGATTCCAAGAGTGTTTTCGGCGGCGAATAAGTCTCGGCCCATCCGCTTTTGGTCCGCTGGGTGTTCCTCCGGTGAGGAACCTTACTCAATCGCGATGACAGTTATCGACGCGGTGCCGGATCTTGATGATTTTGATTTTCAGATTGTTGCAACGGATATCGACACGACGATGATCTCGAAGTCACAGAACGCCTGCTATAGCGTCCGCGAACTGGACTCGATCCCAGAACCAATGCGTTCGGAAGACACGATCATGTTGCAAGACTGTCAGGACCGGTTCTGTATTGCCGATAACGTCCGGAAATACGTGGCCTTCGATCAACTCAATTTGATCGGAGATTGGCCGCTGGTCGACCAATTCGATGTCATCTTTTGCCGAAATGTTATGATCTATTTCGAGCAGGACATTCAGAAACAAACCACGGATCGCATGGCTGACCTGCTAACAGACGGTGGAATGCTCTACATCGGCCATTCCGAAAACCTCTCACGGGTGACAGATAGCGTCACACTGGTTGGACCGACCGTGTATCGCAAGCGTTAGCCTTCCGATTTCTTGATCGTAGGGGACGCCTTCGGCTTTTCATGCCGTTCTACCAGCGCCTTCAGACCCCGTACCAAAGGCAATGCTTGATCATCCTTGTCGGCCTGAGATTTCGGCCGCTTGAGATATTTCAGCGCTTTGACGTGACAGTCGATACCTCTTGAATCATAAGCGCTTGATTCCATCAGCCGATAGATCAGTTCACAGAGACTATCCGCCGCCGCTGTAATGAGCGGAAAGTCGAAACTCGTACCCAGGTCACGAATTTGTGCCGCCTTGCGGTAGATTTCTTCAAGTTCTTCCCGGTCTTGGCCACCATTGGCGTGCGTGTTCAAAATGAGATCTTGGAGCGCAGCGAGATCGCTTTCCAACCATTTAGGGTAGTCGGTACGCAAATCATCAACGGCCGCATTGGCGCTTTCGACGGCCACATCTCTCGATACGCCGCCGGGCCTTAGCGCCAACTGGGAAAGGCGGCTTTCCGCACCGATCACTTTCGCTTTCTTGTTGGCGTTCGTGTTCTTTTTTGCCGTTTCTGCCATGATTGGCTCCAACCTCTATTTGAACAAGCCGTCGATTTCGTCTTGTGACATCGCGGGCCCGTCTTCTTTGCCGAATTCCTTGTCCGCATCCTCTCCACGGCGGCCAACGCCGTCCGGAAAGCCTTCGATCTTGAAGCGCCTGTCAGGTCCGAAGTAACCGTCTGACTCAACGAACGGACGCGGTGACTTTGCGACCCAATGAAGGCGATCGAATAGAATTGTGGGCGATACAGGTTTCGCGACCACCATGTTGGCGCCGGAGTCCCGTGCGCGAAACACATTGTTTGCTTGGGTGTGACTGGTCAGCACAAATATCGGAATTGTGCGATTCGAGAGGCTATCGTCGCCGCGAATTTGTTTGGTCAGCGCAAAACCATCCAATTCCGGCAGGTTGACGTCGCAGAGCATCACATCGACTTTTTTGTTCTTAACAATATCGAACGCGTTTGGTCCGCTGTCGCTTTCGATGACGCGCTCGACGCCGAAGTTCTTCAGAATGCGCGTGACGAGTGTTTGAAAATTCTTGCTGGCGTCTGCGACCAGAAAGTTGAGGTCTCTGAGATTAAGTGTTGCGCTTGCCATCCGCCGTCATCACCGATTAAGGGCGATGCTGATCCGGCCGCCCCAATATTGTCTTTCGGCGATTATCGAAAGTCTGGGTAAAAGTTTACTGAACTTTCCGTCGGCAGACGAAAATGTGAGCAGAGGCGTTTCGGTTAACGAAGCCTAAACAGGAAGGAGCGCCTTAGTCCGTGCCGCCGTTGACGAGTTTTGGGTAAACCGGCGACATCTCGATTGTTTCCGCCTCGTCGACGGCTAGTTCCCGATTGAGCTCACGCTTCACTTCCGGCTTCAAATCCGAGCTCTGAAGCGGGCCAGGGAACTGACGATCGGCAACGTCCCGCACATAGTCAGAGGCGGCATCTTGCAGCTGTTCAGCTAGGTTCAAATAGCGGCGTGTGTGTTTGGGGACGAAATCGGAATAAAGCCCGAATAGATCGTGAAATACCTGGATCTGGCCATCACAGTCGACACCCGATCCGATGCCGATTGTCGGAATGGACAGACGTTCTGTGATCATCGCAGCAAGCGACCGCGGGACCAACTCCAGCACGATGGCGAAAGCGCCAGCTTCCTCAAGTGCGAGGGCATCCTCAATCATCTCTTTCGCGGCATCAATGCTTTTGCCTTGAACGCGTGGGCCGCCGGTGGCGTTGGTGGATTGTGGGCAATAACCGATATGGCCGCACACCGGGATGCCTGCCTTAACAAGCTTTGCAACCGTGGGGGCCATATCTTTACCGCCCTCCAGCTTGACGGCGGAACAGCCGGCTTCTTGCATCAGGCGCCCCGCATTGCGCAAAGCATCTTCAGGGTTCACTTGATATGTCATGAAAGGCAGATCGCCCACCACCAAGGCGCGCTTGGCGCCGCGTGCCACGGCCGCTGTATGATGGATCATGGCGTCGAGAGAAACCGACAGCGTTTTTTCGTGCCCCAGCACCACCATGCCAAGCGTATCCCCGACCAGGATAAAGGGAATGCCTGCCGAATCCACGATTTGTGCCGATGTGTAGTCGTAAGCGGTAATGGCGGCAAATCGCTCGCCTTTGCGCTTTTTTGCAATCAAATCACGTGGTGCGATGGGACGGTCATTCATGGGTCAGACGCTCCGCTACGGTGTTCTATGAGGCGGAAGGTAGGGATTCCTGTCCTATCAGTCAATGCTTAGGAAATTTGCATTGCTATAAGCTTTTACTTATAGTAAATTTATGACACTCGAAGACCTGAGAATGTTTGTGGCGGCTTGCGAAGCCGGCAGCTTTAGTGCCCTTGCGCGCCAACTTGGCAAAACGCAATCCGCCGTCAGTCAGCATATCAGCCGGCTTGAAAAAGAGCTGGGCGTTCCGCTGCTGGAACGTAGCGGACGGGGTATTGCACCGACGGAAGCTGGAACAGTGTTCCGGGATCTCGCGCTGGAAGGCCTCGATTCGATAGAGGTCGGGTTGAAGCGCGTGCGTGAAATACGCGATGGGGAAGTGGGTACGCTGACGATAACGACCGGCGGAACAACCGTGCGGCATTTCTTGCGTCAGACGATCGTCGGTTTTCGCGAGCGCCATCCCACCGTCAATCTGCGCTTCCTGCCGGCGCCGTCCACACGCAGGTGTTTCGACATCTTACGCCTTGAACAGGCGGATCTCGCCTTTGTGACGACGGGGGAAAGCGTTAGAGGTATCGATGAGGTGACCGTCGTAAAACAGAAATTGTTTCTGTTAACGGCAAAAAATGATCCGCTGGCAGACAGAAAGAAGCTGAAGCTCTCCGACTTGCAGGAGATTCGATATCTTGGGCTATCAGCCGGCACCACCCACAGAGATGCAATTCAGCAAGCGGCGGCGGAACATGGTGTGACCCTGACGCCGGAAATCGTTTTTGATGATTTCGATACGGCGAGCATTTTTGTGGAACTCGGGATGGGGCATGCGATTGTGCCCGCGGTTCAAGCCCACAATTTCGTGGAAAACGGAGGTGTTGCGGCGGTACTCATTAGTGATTTGCCGCCTGTGAATGTGGGGTGGGCCTATCGTCATGTGGCCTATCTGGCGGCGCCCGCGCGCGATTTTATGAGTGAATTTGAGAACGATCTTGATCAAATGAAACAATTGCCCGGCGTTACCGTCGTCTATCAGTCGGACATGTAGGCCGCTAAACCAGCGCCTTTCGAAACACGCGATAGGTCTTATACGGCTTGCATCCCGTGCTCTCGATGATCTTGCGAACGCCATAGTTTTCTTCCAACACCCAGGAAAGCTCGGCTTGGTCTTTTTTGCCCACATTGCGGGAATGTACCATGTCAATGATGATGAGGGACATGGCGGCACCCATCCAAGATTTCTGATACTTCCGGCGAACCCCCATGAATGGCAGCCGAGCGGTTCTAATCTTCTTTGCGAATATTCGGTAGCCCAGTTTTGCCCAGCCGAAAGGAAGTAATCGTCCGTTTAGATCTCGAATGGCCTCATTGATGTTGGGGATCGTAAGCCCGAATGCGGCCGGTTCCCCGTCGACTTCGATAATGCTCACATGTTCCGGCTCGAGCAGCAGTTTGAAGTCTGACGCAAGCTTTTTGATCTCCGGCTCGCTGAAAGGAACAAAACCCCAATTGTCCCACCAGGCATCATTGAAGATGTCGATGATGCGCCGTAGCTCATTGTCAAAGTCTTTGCTGTTCAGGGAGCGGACTGTCACCTTGGGGTTGGAAGAGAGACGGTTGACGATGGCCCGTGACTTGTCGTTCAAGCCATCTTTGTTGACGTCGAAATCATAGGCGATCGTATCGATCGCTTTTTCATAACCAAGCGACGTCAAATATTGTGAGAAATAGGGAAGGGCATGACCCATCATCAAAGAGGGCGGTCGATCAAACCCATCCACCAACAGTCCAACTTCGTCGTTGATGGAGAAACTTAGCGGGCCAACGATGGACTTCATGCCGCGTTGTCTGAGCCAGTTTTCTGCGGTTTCCATCAGTGCGTGAAACACCTGTGGATCGTCCACACCTTCCAGAAAGCCGAAATGGCCCGCGTCATCTTTGTGCCGCGCTAACGAGGCTTGGTCGACCTGTGCGCTGATACGGCCCACGGGCATGCCATTCTTATAAGCGATCCAGAGCTGTACCTCGGCATGGTCGAAATAGGGGTTTTGTTTGGGGTCAATGTGACCTTCGCGTTCGATCAGCAAAGGTGGCACCCAATTGGGATCATCCGTGTAGACGTTCCACGGAACACGGACAAATGCTTTGCGCATGGCTTTGTCGGTGACCGGAACAATATCAATGGATGTGGTGCTTGTTGGACTTGGTGTGGCGATATTCACGTATCGAACCTTGTCGTTTTCTGGGATGAATTGGGTGGTCGCTGAAGGCCAATTTTCATCAGTTTACACCATTCAAGCACTTCGTGTCCCTGTAACGCGGCTTTTGGCTCTGGGGAGCAGCGTGTTAGCTTACCGGGCGAAACTCGTTTACTTCTCGCTTGACGGCCGCATAGGCTTCGATGATCTGATCGATTTCTTCGGGCGTATGAGCGGCCGACATACTGGCGCGCAGGAGACATTCCCCTTTGGGCGTTCCCGGCGGAATTGCGAGATTGACGTAGACGCCATTGTCCAAAAGCAGGTTCCAACAGCGGACAGCCGTTTCCTGATCAGGCATTTCAGCGCTGATAATTGGGCTTACAGAGGAACACAGCTTGAAGCCCAAATCTGACAACCCTTTGTGGAGATGCTCGGAATTGCGCCACAGCTTTTGACGCAACTCCGGCTTCTTTTCGATATGTTCCGCTGCTTTCATGACCGTTGCGATGGTCGCGGGCGAAATGGACGCCGTGAACATATAAGGCCGGCTGGCATAGCGCAGGTATTCAGCTTTCGGATGATTGGACGCGCAAAACCCACCAATGGATCCGAGGCTTTTGCTGAAAGTGCCGACGACGAAATCCACATCTTCGGCAACATCGTCTTGCTCCGCGAGGCCGCGGCCCAGATTACCGTAGACGCCCACGGAATGCGCTTCGTCCACGTAAAGATAGGCTTTGTGGTTGCGTTTGACTTCGGCAATTTCTTTCAATGGCGCCGTATCGCCATACATGCTGAACAGGCCCTCGGTGATGATCAGCTTGTTGGAGTTCTCGTCGCCCAAACGTGACAGCCGCTTGTCCAGATCTTCCGGCGAGTTATGCCGGAACCGGACGACCGTCGCCCCGCTCATCATGCAGCCATCGTAAATGCACGCATGACAGTCCGCGTCGATGAGGATCGTATCGTTGGCGCCTGCAAGGCCAGCGATTGCGCCCAAATTGGCTTGGTAGCCGGTCGGGTACACGATGACAGTGGCCAAATTCATGAGCTTACTGAGCTTTTGCTCAAGCTGCTGATGGCCGCGAAACGTACCGTTGGCAATGCGCGAGCCGGTGGTGCCGGTACCGTAAGTGGCAAGCGCTTCGCGCCCGGCTTCTATGCATTCTTCATCGAACGTTAGTCCAAGATAATTGTGAGACCCCGCCAGGATCGTATTTTTACCTTCGATTACGACTTGTGTGGGCGATGTGATGTTTTCCATCTCAACGCCCAACGGATTGCGCCCCAGTGCAACGATTTCTTCGTATCGTTTTGGAAGGTCATCGAACTTATCAAACAGATCCATTGTGCTACGGCTTTCCAACAAGTTCGTGGATGGCGGCCACCAGCTCGCCAATTGTTCTAATTTCGGCAATTTGATTCATGGCAATCGAAATATCGTATGTGTCTTCGATTTCCATAATCATGTCCAGAACGGCAACAGAGTCGATCTCTAAATCCACCGTGATCTCGGTACTGTCCGAAAGGTCAATATTGTCCTTGTTAAAAGGTTCAAGCAATTCGCAGACCTTCGCGAAGACAGGGTCGTCTGATTTTTGTGCGTTCATATCATCCCGAAAAATTCTGTGTGACGAAATCCCGATGTCTCTGAAAAACCGTCACCTGTCGGATTGTTCTATCAAATTGAGCTTCGATTGCCATCGTTATTCCGGCCATTTGGTTTATAGCCATCCGGCTTTCCGGTACCAGTCAAAGGTTTCTGCAAATCCGTTTTCCAGATCAATTTGCGGGTGCCAATCTGTGGTGTCGCAAAGACGGTTTTCGTTCACGGCCCAGTCATCGTGAAACAGCTCGCGGAGTTTCCCCCGCGTCATCATGGCCGCTCTGCCGGTTATTGACGCAAACCCCTCATTCAACGCGGCCACAGGCCATAAGACGGAATGGGGAATGGGAATGCCCGATACTTTGCGGCCAAGGGCTGCTCCCGCAGCCGCACATATGGCGTGCCAGTCATAACCCCCAGGGGACGCGTCTCTGAGTTCGATTGTCTCTCCCGACAGCGTATCGGAACTGACGCAGGCAGTGATTGCGCGGCAGAGATCCGTTTCGTGGATGAAGGAGGTACGGTGGCTGGCCGAGCCCGGAATGAGGGCAATTCCATAGGTCATGACGCGCATGATTTTTAGGGTCTCCCGGTCCCCGGGCCCATATACGGCGGGTGGCCTGAGGATTGTCCAATTGACCGCTGGGCCGAGGCTCGCAACCACCTTTTCGGCGGCTCGTTTGCTGCTGGCGTAGTCTGATAATTGGGGTTCGCGCGCCACTAATGACGACAAATGGACGTAGCGGGAGCACCCCATTTGTGCCGCGGCATCCATAATGTTTTGGGTGCCCGTCTCATTGGTCTCGTAAAATCCGCTTCGGGTCGCCGCCTTGATGGCGCCAGCGCAATGCACAAGCGTGTCCGCCTCGGTGCAAAGTTCCAAGAGCGCGGGGCGATCCTGAAGGTCTCCTGGGATCCAAGTGACTTGCGGACGTGCCTCGTTGGGAGGCGGACGCCGGGTCATTGTCCGTACACGCCAACCTTGGTCAATGAGATGCTGGATGAGGTGCTGGCCAATAAAGCCAGTTCCACCTGTGAGGGCGATCGTTCGGGTCATTTTCGGAGATTAGCCACATAAGGCAATTGCAGGCCTAGGCCGCAAAAGCATGCCGATGCAACGCCGAGAAATTGAGGGGTCAGACCGCGACGCGGACAGGTTCGCGCGCAGGCTCTGTAACCGCATACTCACCATCGAGATATCGTTTCTTCGAGGCCGCTCTCGAAAGTTTGCCCGAAGATGTCATGGGAAGGCTTCCAGGTTTGGCCAGAACGGTCAGGCAATCTACGCCAGCCACGGCACGGACGGTTGCCCCAACATCATGCATCAAGGCTTCACGTTCTTCGGTACCACGTAACCGGCATTGCACGACGACCACGACATTTTCCGTGTTCTGATCTTCCACCGAGAATGCAGCCGCATCGCCGCCGCGAAGGCCGGGTAACCGTTCCACGGCCCACTCAATGTCTTGGGGCCAGATGTTGCGGCCATTGATGATAATGAGGTCTTTGCTACGGCCCGTCACGACGAGGTTACCGTCAACCATATAGCCTAAGTCGCCCGTATCGAGCCAACCGTCTTCGGAAATCGTCCGGGCTGTCATAGCTGGATTGTCGAAAAAACCGTCCGTGAGGCTAGGGCCCTTGATAAACACATGACCGACGACGCGGTCAGCATTCGGTGTGCCATCTTCGTCGCGGATGCTCACGTCATGGTCTGGCATCGGCTTGCCGCAGAGGACAAAGCGCCGGGCGTTTAGCGCGTCGTCGATTTGTTTCGCCGGGGTTGCGTGCCCCGTTCTTGAGAATTCGCGCAGATCGATCCGGTCAGTCTCGAACTCGTCGGCAACTTTTGCAAAGCTCACGGCAAGTGTGGATTCTGCAAGTCCATAGCTTGGAAGGAAGGTCTTGCGCTTAAACCCGTTTGCCCCAAACCGGTCGGCAAAGCGGTCAAGCACATCCGCCCGTATCATGTCGCCGCCAATGCCGGCGACGCGCCAACAAGACAGATCAAATTCATCCGTATCGCGATTGGCCGCTCGCCTGGTGCAAAGATCAAATCCGAAAGACGGACTGAATGCGATGGTGCCGCGGTTTTCGGAAATAAGCTTTAGCCAATTGAGAGGACGGCGCGCAAAGTCGGCGGTCGCCATATAGTCTGTCGAGATTTGCGACATCAACGGCGTCAAGAAGAAGCCCACAAGGCCCATATCGTGATAGAGCGGTAGCCAAGAGAATGCTCTGTCGCCGGACCGAACCTCTAGTCCGGTTTGCAGGATGCCACGCGCGTTGTGCGTAATGGCGCGCTGCGAAATGACGACACCTTTCGGAGAACTGGTGCTGCCTGACGAATATTGAAGATAGGCCGGTTCGTCCGAACAAAGCGGAGCCAGGTCACCTTTCTTGTCGAGATTTGCAAAGTCTTCATGAGACCCCACAATGCATCCGGGCATTTCGGTTGTCGCTTCGCGAACCATCTCCACCAGATCGGAAGATGAGACGACGGCGGATACTTTTGCCGCGGCCACAAGGCTGCGCAGCCGATTGATGTAAGACGCTTTGCCACCCAGGCTCACCGGCAAAGGAACGGGAACCGGCAGCAAGCCAGCATATTGGCAGCCGAAAAAGAAAATGGAGAATTCAGGGATCGTCTCTGCCAAAAGCGCGATGCGCGAGTGGCGTGGCAATCCAAGTCCGCTAAGCCGTTGACCCAACTGCTCTGCGCGGAATTTGAGTTCCGAATAGGGGAGGGCTTGATTAAGTTCGCCGCGGACGGTGTAAAAATTGAGGCCGGTTTCTCCCTGAGCTGCGAAGTCAAGGCCTTCTACGAGGGAGTCGAATTGTGCAGGTTTGAACGCCAAATCATGATTTACAGTTTTGGTTTTTCTAATCATAAATTGCAGCCTGCCCTAATCGGCCTACGCCGTTACTCTTGAACCATATCTTGCCGGGATTTCGTTAGTTCGAAGAATGGAAGATATTGGAAGAAAAGACAGTGTACGGTCTGCCCACCGGTTGCTCTCTCCCCATCCCCGTATCTCTTTCGTCAATCGAGCTTGGTATTGAAACGCCCCATAAATCAACGGGCACTCCGTATGGGCTAACTTACTGACACCCGCTCCACATACCCAGCCTTGCAAAGTCGCGCCCAGTTTGTTCAACCCAGTTATACCATTATCGATTCCCGCGCAGAAGCCTAATTACCGTTAACGCGCGGATTACCCCCATTCCCACCTAAATAAGAGTCGTGCCCTGCGAAGAGCGCAACCTTAAGTAAAAATTGCCGGCTCTGCCTCCATCATGGTGCTCTTTGACACTCCAAAACGGCGTCGTAGCAAAGAACATCCCGTCAAACAGCAGGATTTCGAGCCTGACAAAGCCAAAGACAGCTATCAGATCTTGTGGGAATGCTCTAGCGCCGTGCCGTCACAAAAAGTTGTCATATTGTAATATTGGGTAGCGAGAGTTGATACGAACCGGATAGGGGGGCGCAAACAGCCAAATCGGCCCCAAAAAAGGCGGATTTTAGCGAAAAAGGCCCATTAAGATTTCACTAAGTTTTTATTGAGGAGAGGCACTGAAAACGATATTCAGCATGCATTCATTCCGAATGAAATAGGTTTTTTGTATTCTCAGTACATGTTTGCCGTTGGCAAGTTGCACTGTATTCCCCTCAAATAGGTCGCCGCCCATGTTATCCGCGCGGCGATGGTGTGCTTAGGAAGCAAAATAGATGTTTGGTAACTGGTTTCGTCCTGGATTGATTTCATTTCCGGTCATTGGTCTTTTTGCGTTTTCACTGGTTGCGCAAGCCGAAGTGACAACCCTTGAGTACAAAGACGATGATGGCTGCGAAAACGACAAGATCTCGATCCGTGTCGTCGTCGACAATATTCGGAAAGCGAAGGGGACGATTGTTGCCGACCTTCATGATGAGAAGCCGGAAGACTTTCTAAGGGGTAGCCGTGCCCTTATCCGGATCCGCGTTCCTGCAAGCGAAGGGCAGACAAAGTTCTGTATACCGATTGACGAACCAGGCACATACGCCGTTGGGATCTATCATGACCGCAACGACAACTGGAAGTTCGACAAGAACTTTCTGGGCATTCCCAAAGAAGCTTTCGGTTTGTCCAACAATCCGCGCTATGGCTTAAGTCGGCCGAAGCTGGAAGAGGCTGCTTTTGAAGTGCCTCAAGATGGTGCAGAAACAGTCATCCGCTTGGCGCGCGCGAGAGACATTCTCAACTGAGGCTGTTTTGAAAATAGGCTTGCTATTCTTCCGTAAAGAATAGAATTGAGAACCCGCACAGTAGCGTGAAAGTGAGCGGCGCAAATGCCGACACGATCGGCGGCATGACCCCAAATTGCCCCATGGCAATCATGAAGTTCTCAGATACAAAGTAGCTAAAGCCAAGAGCCGCACCGACAACTATTCGCAAGAGCAATGCTCCATGGCGATGCACACCAAACCCTGCCACAGCGCCCATCAGTGGCATGACCAGACTGGCGGCAGGACCAGAGAAGCGCTGAAACCAAGCCAGGTCCAGATGTCCGGTGGATAGTCCGGCCTCCCGGAATTGTCGGATGTTCTGGATCAGCGTAACCAAATAGGTCCATTCAGGCTTTAGCGCCAGGGCTGCAAGCTTGTCGGGCCGGAGATCCACTTGCCAGGCCTCGGTCTCTGCCGTAGTGGTGGAGAGATCAGCCGCATTGAGACGCATAACGTCAAAAAGCGTCCAGCGCCCGTTCCGGTAAGAAGCGAATTCGGCGGTCGCCGTTCCCTGCAGCAGTCCGTCTCCGTCTTTTTCGTACACTGTGACTTTGTCGAGGATGATGCTGTCGACAGTCTGCGTGATCCACCGGGCGTTGACCACAGAGTTACCTTCCTGAAGCCAAATCTCTTGCTGTGAATCCGGCTTAAGTTCCAAGTCCAAAGCGAAGTTGTTGCGTTCCCAAAAGTCCAGGCGAGCACTCGATTTCACAACGAATGCCTCATGCAGAAGCATGTGAAATACGAAAATGATGGCGCAGGCCATCCCGAGCGGAAACAAGATACGGTGGGTGGAAAGCCCAGCCGCGCGCATCACCACGATTTCGCTGTTTTGGTTAAGCGTGCCCAGGGTGATGAGTGTGGCCAGCAATGCCGCAAATGGCGTGAATTGGCTCGCTAGCTGCGGGGCCCTCAGCATAATGTAGTTCGCTACAGATCCCCAACCGGCCCCGGCCACCTCCAAGATGTCGTCGGATTTGTTGAGCAGATCCAGCGCTTGCAGGATCGACACCAACAAGATCAAAACGAACAAAAACCGCATCAAGAATAGGCGGACCAAATATCGTGTCAGCGTGGTGGCCCGGACTGTTTCGGGATAGCCGTTAAACATCGTGTCCGTCTCTATGGAGCCTGGTGACGGAAACGCCGCACCAGCGCGAGTGGGGCTTGTCCGATCTGTAAGAGACGCTGATCCAGTGACATCGCATGCAGGCCGCCCGGCTGTTCAGAGGTTGCTCTGAATAGATACGCCCCCAGTCCGAAGAACAGGAAATAGATGGGCCACATGGCAACCCAGGGTGACATAGCACCCGTGGCAACTTGCACTTCGCCCCATTCTTCAAGAATCTCGTGATAAATGATCACAAGGGCTATGCCGACGACCGGCTGAATTACCGAGGGGCGGCGTTTGTCGACCACCCCCATAGCAACAGCAAGCATTGGCAAGGCGAGAAACGTTAGCGGATGGATGAGCCGCCAATGGAAGCTGGCTCTAAAGGCGTTATAGTCTTCGAATGTCTCAGGCGTTTCTGAATTCAGTGTTTCTATAAGCTCGTTGATCGTTGCTTCTTTTTTTTCGCCGCCTCTCGGCCTGAACGCACCCACACGCGGCAGCTCCAGAGGGACGTCCAGCTTGTCGAAGGTAAGTGCGCCTGGCGGCGAGTCGTCTGAGCCCATCTGCAATTGGCGGCCGTCGAAAAGCCGCAGCGTGAACGAATCTTCCGTGTTCCCCGCAAAAATAGCGCCTTCCGCCGCCGTAAACACATTTCGGTCGCCATCCGGCGCGCGCCGCTCAAGAAAAATGTCTTTGAGGCGGTCCGAATTACCTTGCGTAGACCCCACAAACATCGTGACGCCGTCCGCAACCTGCACAAACTCTCCTGCTGGAACCGTGATGCCCAAGGCGCCGCTGCTGACTTCGAACCAGAGTTGGCGGTAGCGGTATTGGGCATAGGGCTGCAAATAGGACACCAAGATGAAATCAATGATCATCAACAGAGTCGTTAGGGCAAAAACCGGCACCAGCAGACGTTTCATGGATACGCCGCTTGCTGTAATTGCATCCAACTCGCTGGACATGGAAAGGCCCCTGAAAGCCATCAGGATGCCGATGAAAAGCCCTAATGGAAGGGCGAGCCCCAAATAGTGCGGCAGAAGGTACCCCAACATCTGCCACACAACATCAACAGGCCCGTTTTTGTCGAGCACGAAGTCGAACAGGCGGAGCATGCGCTCTAAGGTTAACAGCATGGCGGCGATACATAGAGCGATCGCCAATGGGTTTAGGATCGATCTCAGAATGTATCGGTCCAATTTCCCAAACATGCCCTAGTTTACCTTATGTGCCTTTTGTATTGCCGAGTGTCTCGGAGCGGCATTCTAATGCTGGTATCTCTTATGTCTATGGGTACCCTTGGTGCGCACAATTGGGAAAACAAAATTTATGGCGGATTAGGAATTTTCGGCATCGCCCGACGCGCTTTCCCGGTCGCGCGTAAAGCTGGTAGCGGTAAAGACCGCCAGGTGGGTGAGCTGTGTGAGGGCGGAAGAGGCCAGGAAAACAGCCGCTAATGCCGCTTCAGGACCGTCGACATATTCCGCCAGCCCCACGCTAAGGCCCAAAAAGACCAAATCCTTGTTCGGCAACATGGGAAGCCGGTTCAGCACGAGGTTCGCTGTTAAGAAAAGCCACCAAACGGACCAGGGAATGTCAGGCAGCGCGCTTGCCCATTGAGCGCCCATCAGCAGCATGATGACGAGCATCCGGCCCGTATGTACCCCAAGTAACCATGTGGCGGTTTCGCGCGACACGCCAATGAGCTGGCGCCGGAAAGTGATAATGGCCGCTGTCAGAAATATGGCAATGAAAGCTGCGGCAGCGAGATAAATCCACGCATTGGGCGTATTCGTGGACAGGGTTTGCGCCATACCCTGCGAGACAAAAATGCCCAAAAAGGTGATGGTGACAACGTTTGAGGAAACGGCCGACAGGATGTTCGAATCGCGAATGGCGCCGAAGACTTGTTTGTCGGTGAGATTTAAGCGGTTTCGCGCCCAGCCGAGGAAATACGCTTCGCCGGAGTAATCCAGGACACCAAAATTAAGGACCCGCTTGCGGAAAAAGACGGTCCAGTGAGCACGCAGGTCTAGAGACCAAAGACGCTGATAAATCACCAACTCGGTGGCCGGGAGAACACAATATCGGATGGCAAAAAACACATAGAAGAGGGGGGCCGTAGGCAGAGCCGCGGCCACCGCACCCCATCCAATATCGGTTAGCTTCCAGATCAGATAGGAAAAGACCGCAACCAGCAAAAGGAACCTGATTGCCGATAGAAGGCGCTTGAAGCCATCCGACTTGAAATAGTCATGTGCGGCAATTGCCTTCAGGGACGTCAGGGCCCGCTGTATCGGTGAGGCGTCACTTGCCATGCTTCACGTTCTTTGCCGATTGATGTACATGGATCTTGTTTGCATGGGCTTTGATGGTGAGGGAAGAGTGAGCGAAAAGCTCAGCAAAAATCCGTTCCTGAGATACTTTAACAAGTTTGAGCGGTTTATAACGCGTTTTGTCCCGGATTCTCCTTGGGGCAACTACGCGGTTTCTCAGTATAGGTATTTTCTGGATAATTTTCGCTTTGCGAATGTGCGAAATCCGCGCGGCTTTCCGGAATTTTTGATGCGCTTTAAGCTATCCGACGAGGCGCGTGATCCGATTTTTGAACGGATTTCCGACAAAGAATTGGTTAAGGACTATGTGGCGGAGAAAGCCGGTCCGGGCCACACCATAGAGACACTTGCGGTCCTTAAGTCTCCGGAAGAAGTTGAGGCCTTTGTTTTTCCGGAAAATTGTGTGGCCAAGCCGACCCATTTGAGTGGCGCTGTGATTTTTGTGAGGGCGGAACAGCCAGGGGCGCCTGAGCTGTCGCAGATGAAGAACTGGCTCGAGACCAATTTCTTCTTCCTCAATAGGGAACCCAATTACAAGAACCTTCAGCCCAAAGTGATTGTGGAGCCATTTGTGGGGGAAGGTGATCAGTCGCCGGATGACATAAAGATCTTTTGCTTTCATGGCGAGCCGCGTTTCATCCAAATCGACTATGGGCGTCACGGAACGCACTTGCGGGATTTGTATGACCTAGAAGGGCGCCGCTTGGACGTCACTTTTCGCCACCATCCGGCCAATCGCGATTTTCCGTTCAAGGATAAAATTCCGGATATGGTCTCTCTGGCGCGTCAACTTTCTCATGGGTTTTATTTCTTGCGCGTTGATCTTTACGTTGTTGGGGAGCAGTTGCTTGTGGGAGAGCTGACAAACTATCCGACGAATTGTGTTATCCATTTCGAGCCACGTCACATGGACGAAGTCATTGGCCGTATGACTGAAGACCCGGCAATTATTTTTAATCCGCCGCTTGCCAAACCCGCTAAGGCATAGAGGAAAAAATGCCTTTCCCTGTACGGAAGAAAGATGAAATTCAGTGGACCGTTGTAATACCGTATTACAACGAGGAAGACTTTCTGCCGAAGACGCTTGAGTCTTTAAAGAGGCAGTCGGTCCGCAAGTTCAAACTTATCCTGGTCAACAATGGGTCGACGGACCGGTCGCTGGAAGTTTGCGAACAACAAATGCGTGGCCGTGACCGCATCGAGACGATTTTCCTAGACGAAGAAAAACCGGGTCAAGTCCACGCTTTGGAAACCGGCATCCGCCACGTGGACACGGAATTTGTAGCCATATGCGATGCGGATACATTCTATCCACGCGACTATCTTCAAACGGCCGAAGAAGTATTCGCAAAGTCCTCTCGGGCCGTTGTGGCGGTGATGGCTGCCAGTGTGACCGGCGATGCCCATAGCATGAGCGGCCAATTGCAGCGTCTAAAGACGTTCATTGTTGCAAACATACTGCGCGGTCAATTGCATACGGGCGGATATGCCCACACCTTCCGCACCGAAGTACTGAAGCTCGCGGGAGGGTATTCGAAAGAGCTATGGCCCTATGTGATCAAAGATCACGAGCTGATGCATCGTATCTTCAAATTCGGGCGTTCCAGATATGCCATTCGCCATTGGTGTTCGCCGTCTGACCGGCGCAGCGACCGGTCCAATGTCCGATGGACCCTTATGGAACGGGTGCTCTATCACATCACGCCTTATGCCATGAAGGATTGGTTCTTCTACACATTCTTGGCAGAGCGGTTCGAAGCTCGTCAGATGAACGAGGTAAAGCTGCGCGAACGGTCGTGGGACGACGCTAAATAGCCTCGCGCTCCGATGCGGCGTTTCCGCCAACTAATTGCTGGTAGTGATCGAACAATCGCTCGAAATGTGTGGCCATGGTGACCACTTTCCTTTCGGCCGCGTGGTGTGCCGCTTTGTGTAAAGCAGGCAGGTTGCTGTCGAGCATTTTATGTATGGCGTTACGGCACTGCTCAAGGTCGCCTGTCTTGTAGGAAATCGCGTAGCTGTCTTCCGCCAAGTCGTGGGCGCCACCGCGGTCCGGCACGATCAATGGCAAACCGGCACATAAGGCCTCTGCTACCACGAGCCCGAAAGTCTCTGCGGCGCCACCATGCAGCATGGCGTCGGCGCTTGCCATGCTTTGGGCGAGCAAAGGGCGGTCTTTGATGGGGCCGGCCACGTGGACGCCTGGCACTTTGGCGGCAGCCTTTTCAACCCAACGCCGTGTCGGCCCGTCGCCGATCAAGTACAGCCCTACTTTTCGGGACTGCCGGACCTGGTCGAACGCTTTCAAGAGCAAGCTCAAGCGTTTTTCAGGGTGATGGCGGCTGACGGACACAAGCAGGTTTGCCTTCGGATCGGTGATGCCACAGTCTGCCAGCATCTCTGTCCGTCGGTTTTCATTTGCGAAGTCCGGCGAGAAGTCGTTCTTGTTGACGCCGAAGGGCACTACATGCGGCCGCGCCATGCCGAAACTGGCAAAGCGGTCCGCCAACCAGTCGCCCGCGACGATGGAAGTATCGAACTCTTTGCTGAGGGAGCGGAGATATCTCCAGAACCAGCCGAAGCCACGGTCGATATTCTGTGTGCTGACCCATCGCTCCAAAAGCGTATGCGGATAAACCGCCACGGGGTCTTGATGCAGAATGAGTGATTTGACTGCTTTGCCGGGCCACTTGGCAGCAATCCATCCGCCTTTCCAGGTAGACGATCCCTCCACCACGTCGGGGGCGAAGCGGTCCAGCATCTCGAACGCCTCTTTCGAATTCACGAAAAGGTGGTAGCGGTGATCCACCGGAATGCGGGGGGCTTTCACCCAAGCGATCTGTCCGCCAGGGCGTTGCTCCACATAGGTGCTGGCGCCGGGAGCGATGACAGTCAGCTCATGACCGTGTTTGAGGCATGCTTCAAATTTTTGGTGAATATAGGTGCGAACGCCGCCACCTTGCTCACTGTAGAATTCGGCGACATCGGCAATCTTCATGAGAGCAGCACATCCTCTGCGATCCTAGCGATAGGATCGGCTGTTCGATTGATTCATCAACCTAGAGGATGATGCCTACGGATTAAAGCGAAAGGCTCCGGCGGACGGCGTCGGACAGGCTGAAAAAGGCCGGCGACAGACGTTGTTTCCCGCCTGGGCGGTCACCTGTCTCGATCACTTCGGAATATTGCACCATCAGCTGATGCATGACCTGATCCCAGTCATAGGCCTTGCTGAGGCGCTGGCTTGCGCTGGCCATATTGGTTCTCAGCTCGCCATTGTCGATCAATTGACCGGCATAGGCAGTGTAGTCTTGCAGCGTGGTCGGCTCACAAAGGAAGCCGTTGACGCCGTGCTCTACCAATGAGCGGCTGCCGGTGGCATCCGCGCAGATCACCGGTAAGCCCGTGGCCATGGCCTCGAGCGTCACGTTGCCGAAGGTTTCGGTCGTGCTTGGGTTCAGGAACAGATCGGAAGATGCGTAAGCCGTGCTCAAGTCTTCGCCACTGAGGAAGCCCGTGAAAATGGCTGCCGGGAACTGACGGGCGAATTTCTCACGCTCAGGGCCTTCACCAACCACGAGCACGCGATGAGCATTGCCCTGGCGTGTCAGCGCCTCACTCACATTTGCAAAGACGTCTAGCCCCTTTTCAAGGACCAACCGGCCGACGAAAGTCATAACAACTTCATCATCGCCAATGCCATGTGACCGCCGCCATTCCAGGCTGCGTTTTTCTGGACTGAAAAGGCTTCCGTCGACGCCGCGGCTCCAAATGCGGATATCGCGGCCCATCTTCGCGCTGCGCATCTCCTGAGCCATGGACTCGGAAGGCGCATAGACACGCTCGCAGTGACGGTAGAAATGGCCCAGATACTTCGAAAACGCCCGATCCAGCCAAGGCAGGCCGTAATAGGTAAAATATGTATCGAACCGGGTGTGGAAGGACGCGATCGCTGGAATGCCCTTCTTGATTGCAAAGCGCAGCGCGCTGTAGCCGAGCCAGTCCGGCGCGGAAAGGTGGATAAGGTCCGGCTTAAAAGCTTCCACTTGCTTGCGGATATTATCGGAAAGCCCCATCGCGATCCGGTATTCGGATCTCAGCGGAACAGGGACGGAAGGGACGGAGACAAGCGTGCCGGCAGGCGCAAACGCGGGGGTTGCGGTGGTCGGAGAAAAGACCAATACCTCAACGCCTTGCTTTTCCAGATAAGAAACCAAACGGTTCAGCGCTCTATTGGCGCCATCACGCACGTAGTTATAGTTACCAGAGAATAACGCAATTCTCACGGGATCTGCCCACCCTGCACTAGATTCTTAATGTTGCCCCACATGCTCCGATCCCAAGAAACTGTTTGTCGTTTTGTTTATTCAATTCAGTAATTCGGACCGGAACCACTGATCAGTCTTTTGTCTTACAGGATATCTGTAACGATCGTGAAGGCCAAAGCCCAAAATAGTCAGTATTTAGGGTCAAACATTGTTTCAGTATGTGACATCTCTTCCGGCCAGCGGTGCCTCCGCGAGCCAAGCAAGAGGGTGAAATGTTGCCGGTGAAGTTAGGCGACTGGCAACGGGCGCTATGTAAGCTTAATGATCTGAGTTCCAAGGCGCTGCGGCAATTTGGCATGGGGCCGGAGAGGAATTGGCGAAAATTCGTTCCTAAGCTCTGGCTTCTAGAAACGTAGACACAGCCTGGACAGCGATTTTACGTAGCGTAACGAAGAGTTTTGGAAGGTTTCAATGGACGGCGGCAAAAAGCAGACAGTTGCGATTTTTGATTTGGACGCAACGATTACCAATCGCGATACGCATGTGCCGTTCTACCTCGCTTTTCTGCGGGAAAATCCAAAGAAATGGTTAAGAGCGATGCCCGTGCTGCTGGCATCCGCGCGCTTCGTGGCGGGAGACCGGGATCGCAAAAAGTTGAAGGAGGCCTTCCTCAAAGGGTTCCTCGGCGGCGTGACATACGAAGCGGCCAAGGCGTTCGCGAAAGGCTATGCGGACTATTGGATGACGCACCGGGTCCATGAGGGCGCAATCGTGCAGATCCAGAAGCATCGGGAGCAGGGCGATACGCTGATCCTGGCGACAGCAAGCTATCATCTATGGGCAGATCCGATGGCAAACATCTTGAAATTCGATCATGTGATCGCCACTGAAATGGAGCTTGATGCCGACGGGCGCATCACGGGAAAGCTGAAAGGCGCCAATTGCCGGGGCGAGGTGAAGCGCGACCGGGTGAACGCATTCTGTGCCGACCGATATCCATCCGCACACAGAATGTTTTATTCGGACGATGTGGCGGATCAAGCCTTGCTAGAAGATGTGGACGAACCGTTTATCGTCAATCCGGACCCCAAATCCCGCAAATATGGTGCGGAAAAAGGGTTCCCCATCCTCGACTGGCGTACCGCCTGACCGCTTCACGAGGCGGGGTCGGTATATCCGTCCGCGCGCCGAACGGCGGCTTCGAATTTTTCTTCCCAATCCGCCGTGTTTTTGCGGCCATCTTGTACGTAGGCTGATTTTCTAATTGCCCACAAGAAAAAGTCGTTGAGAAGGCGCCCCGGTGTCTTGAACGGGCGCACAACATCCAAGAAAAGGACCGTGCGTTCTTCGTCGGTTTCGTTCCACACTTCGTGCTCAAACGTGTCATCGAAGATCATGCATTTGCCCGTTTCCCAGTGGCGGGTTTGCGACCCCACCCGGATACGGCATTTCTCTTTCTCTTTCGGGATAACCAGGCCCAAATGAATGCGTACAAGGCCCTTGGTAACACCGCGATGCGGTGGAATGTGATAGCCGGGCGCGAGGATAGAGAACCACGCATTTTTGAGATTGGGGATTTGCTCAAGCACCTTCACCGTTTCAGGGCAGCGTTCGCAGTTCTTTTCAGCGGCAAATCCAAACCCGTAAAGGATAAAGGTCTTCCAATTGTCGCCCTTGGCGATTTCAACTTGGTCCGGCGACACCTGCTGAAATGCGGGGATATATTCGCGGGTCTTGAGAACCTCGTCGAGTTCCTTGCGAATAATGTCCGTATTCTTCTCAAGAAGTGCTACTTCGTCCGCAAACACCTCATTGTCGAAAAACTCAGGATCGCCAATAAGGGACTGACTGGCGAGGAAATTGGAAATACCGCGCACAAACCAAGTGCCAAAGCCAATTACGGCGGCGCGCTTCATTTTCGAGAAACGTTCGCCTATGGAAATGTCCGTGGTTGTCGACATGGGCTGTCCGCCAATCTTTAGGTTCCGGTGAAATTCGGCTTGCGTTTTTCCACAAAAGCTTCGACCGCTTCACGATGGTCATTCGTCGCAGCCGCTTTCATCATAGTTTGAGCTTCTTGAACCAGCGCGCCGTCTAGATCCACGTCGAATGCCTTGTCCAGATTGTCTTTCATGAAGGCAAGCGCCAGCCGCGGGCCCTCCGCGATGGATTGGGCAAGCTCGAAGGTTGCGGATTGAAGTTCACTATCAGGAACAACTTTGTTCACAAGCCCGATCTTTTCGCATGTGGCGGCGTCCACGCGGGCTGCCGTATAGAAGAGTTCTCGTGCTTTGGCGGGCCCTACCAGATGGGTCAAAAACCAGCTAATGCCGTAGTCGCCACTAAGGCCGACGCGGGTATACCCCGTGCTGATAAAGGCCCTTTCAGCGGCAATGCGCATGTCGCAGGCCAGGGCAATGGACAGGCCCGCGCCGACGGCCGGTCCAGGCAGAGCGGCAATTGTTGGCTTGCGGAGATTGTAGATCGCACCGGTCATTTTGCGTTGACGCATGATCAGGTCGTCGACCCGTTCCTCGTAGGTCCAATCCTTTTTGGAGGAGCGGCCGCCCATGCCTTTCACGTCGCCGCCCGCGCAGAACGTTGTTCCGGCGCCGGTGATCACCACAACACCCACATCGGTATTCTCGCCCAATTCCGGCACCATGCGCCGGATGGCAGGCGACAGCGTGTCCGACAGTGCATTGCGGGACTCGGGCCGGTTGAGTATCAGCGTTGCCACGCCATCTTTGATCTCACAGAGAAGTTCTTCCGTGCCCGTATCGATCTTTTCGCTCATGAGATCAGCCGTCCTTTTCTGGAGGTTTTCTAAGCTGGTACGCGCCGTTCCGGATAACCGGACCAGGTCCAAGCATGGGTGACCCGGCTCACGCCCAACATCACACCGCCCAAAGCCTTCGGGTGAATGAAAAGCCCGTCGGGATTGTCGCCTTCCAGTGTGCCCGTCCAATCGTCAGGCGCCTGGTCGCGTAGGCGCGCGCGAATGGCGCCAACGTCTTCCGCCTCGCCGTAACACATGTAAAGGCTTGGCCCGAAACGGTCGAAAAACCGCCCCATGGTCTTCGAAAGATCCGTCGGCGTAATTGTCTCTATACGGTCTAATTTCTCTGGGTCGAACAGGGTTAGGTTGCCGCTGTAGCCATATTGTTCCGATGCGATGTGAACGAAGTGACCGCGTGGCGTATGGAGCAATCGGGCGATTGCATCCGCATCCCGTTCCCCATCCGCGGTCAAATGCGTGACCTCATAAAGGTTTTTCATCCTGCCGGCGGGGCTGTTCGACGTTTGCCCGCTGACCATGATCCGCAATCCTTCAATGCCGGTGGCGTCGGCGCTGAGAAACAGCATGTTTCCGTCATCCGCTGGCGTCACATCAATGGACTTAAGGTGGGTTCGAAAAGCATCGAGGTCGGCGACCCCCACGCCCGCTGCGAATGGTCCGCTGCCGATCGTCGAGAGATGGGTTTGCACAGGGCTCGTTTCAGCGGTGGGCCACAGAATGTCCAAATCACGGCAGCCAACCCGTACTGTCACGCAGTCCGCATCAATGGCTCTGTAAGATTTCTCGCCCGCTTCTTCTGCATCCAGCAGGTTCGTCCAACGGCCCGCCACATCTTTGGCAACGTCTTTGTTGGGTACGCTGATGAGAACACGTTCGAGTGTATGTGCCATATGCCTATGCCGGTTGGTTGCTGAGCCTATCCAAATATTTGTCCGCCCGTCCCATGGCCATCACTGGGAAGTAGTGGCGGTACAAGTTGTAATTCAGCATAAATCCGCGGCCTAGTTCGGTGCTTTGCTGTAGATCAGTTTCAAGGGATTTTTTGTTGAGATTGATCCGAAGGCCCAGGCCATACCCCGGAAATCCTGTGCCGGTATATTCTGTTTCGTCCCAGGTGCCGTCCTGCTGATTTTCGGCCAGAAACTTCACGCCCCGCTCAATAACGGAACGGTCCTCAGGCCTCGCTACGGCCAACAATGCCATCAGTGCCCATGCCGTCTGAGATGCCGTACTATCGCCGACACCAGCAAGGCTTTGGTCCATGTATGACGCGCAGGTCTCGCCCCAGCCGCCATCTTCGTTCTGATGGTCGACAAGCCACTTGGCAGCCCGGTCGATGTAAGGCGCGCGCATGTCTTCGCCAACCGCTTTCAGAGCGGGCAGGGCCGCAGCAGTGCCGTAGATAAAGTTTACGCCCCAGCGTCCCCACCAGCTGCCGTCTGGCTCTTGCTGGTCCTTGATGAATTGAACCCCGCGCTGGATCGCCGGGTGGCTGTTCGGATAATCAAGAGCCGCCAGGCCTTCCAACACGTGTCCCGTTACGTCCACACTGGGCGGGTCCAGCGCTTCGCCGAAGTCACAGAAGGGGATCTTACACAGGATCGTTTTGTCATTGTCCTTGTCGAACGCGCCCCAACCGCCATTTTCACACTGCATGGCGATGGTCCATTCGGCGGCACGCTTTAATGCATCGGGCAGGCCCTTTTTCTTCCAAGTCTCTTCTGTTCGGTAAGGGGCGAGCACCATGAGGGCTACCGCCGTATCGTCAACGTCCGGATACGATGCATTTTTATATTCGAACGCCCAGCCACCAGGCTCAACATCCTTCACCTTTTGCTGCCAATCACCGCCTGTGCGCACTTCGTTTTTGAGAAGCCAATCGATCGCTTTTTCGACCGCAGGGGCGTTTTCTTCCTTGGTTTCGGCCTCACAGTCTTGAAGTGAAAGGAGCGTGAGAACCGTGTCCCACACCGGCGAGGTGCTGGCTTGGATGTAGATGGCGCCGTCTTCCTCATAGGCCCATCGCGGATCTTGAATAGCACCCAAGGCTTTTTCCATCACCGGGTGGGAATGGGGATAGCCTTCCTCATGCAGGGCCATCAAACCATAGATCCAAGGGGGCTGAATGCCGCCCCAAACCCCGTCCGCGTCTTGGTGTTTGATGATCCATTCGAGGACACGGGCGACCGCGCCCTGACGGAACGGCGGCAGGCCAATGCTCTGCGAACTGTGTAAGAACTTGTCCGCCCACAGAAAGAAGTTTTCCAAGCTGAAGAATTCCACATCTTTCGGCAGCGAGTAATCGAAACGCTCGCGTCCCTCCGGAAACAGTTCATCCAGCCGGGCGCTCGGCGGCAGCAGGCGTGCGGGACGTTTCGCGCTCAACACGGCAATGGGCATCAATGTGGCGCGCGCCCAGGATGAAAAATTGTAGATATTGAAGGGAAACCATTTCGGGAAATAGATGACTTCCGGTGGAATGTTTGGTGTGTGCTTCCATGGCCATTCGCCGATCAGGGCCAGCCAATAGCGCGTAAAGACACGGATGTGTTTCAGGCCGCCGCGTTGCATGATCCACGCGTGAGCTTTTTTCAAAATCTCATCGTCTTTGCTCATGCCGGCGCAGCGTAAGGCGGCATAGCATTCGACGGTTGCGTTGATGTCGCCGGCCGGGGCATTCGAATAGATCTCCCAAGAACCATCCTCGCGCTGTTCCCGCAGGATCGACTTGATCAGGCCAGGCCGGGAAGGATGATCGTTCAGCCCCATGAAATGGAGAGCCAAAACCCACTCTGCTTCCATGCAGGAATTGGTTTGCAGTTTGCCCACCCAGTAGCCTTCCGGATGCTGACTTTTGACCGACCAGGCAAGTCCGTCGGTCATGGATTCATGAATCGCATTTTTCAAAGCCAGACGGTCTTGTGGGTTGTGGGCCGTATCGGGGCTGGAACCGTATTCGATATCGTGCTCAATACTCATGCTTGTTTTGTCTGTCCATTAACTGGGGTTGGGGGCGGACGTGACGCGGTCAAGGCCTTCGCGGGCGTCCAAATAGGTTGGGTCGATGGCAAGCGCTTGCCCGTAGGCGGATTTCGCTTTCTCCGTATCGCCCAATCCCTCATACACGAAGCCAAGATTGTGGGCGAATGACTTTTCGTCACGGTCGAGAGACACGGCTTTTTCGCAGTCCGTGACGGCAAGGCCGAGTTTGTTCGTGCGCGCTTGGGCCCAACACCGGCCATTGTAGGCGCTGGCGAACTCATCGTTGAGCGCAAGCGCTTCGGTGCAATCGTTTATGGCAAAGGCGAAAAAACCTTTGGCGATGTGAGCGGCGCAACGCCGTTCGTAGGCGATTGCCTGATCATTCTTCGACAGTGTTCCCCGCTCCAGCGCTGACGTGTAGAAGGTGATGGCGCGGTCCGTCAGCCCTGCGCTGTAGGCGGCAAGCCCTCGGCGGTAGTCGCTGACCGCCGGGTCCGTCTTGGAAACACAGGCGCCTAACAACAAAAGAACGACCGGCGCTGCCTTCAAAACTTTTGCCATAAGTTACCGTCCAACAAAATTCCCCGGCCGCCGTTCAGCCACCGCGCGCACGCCTTCCTTGTGATCTTCCGTTGCTCGCAGCCATGTTTGTTCTTTGAGTTCATGATCCGTCTGCTTGCGGATTGCTTCGGCAAGACCTTCGCGCATGGTCGCACGTGTGGACATGACGCCGAGCGGTGCATTTTCGGCAATCTCCGCCGCAAGCTTGTGGGCTTCGGCACGAACTTGGTCCTGCGAGGTTAGGACATCGCCGATGCCCCATTCCATTGCCGTTTCCCCATTAATGCGGCGGCCGGTATAGAAAAGGAGATTGGCTTTCTGTTCGCCGACGAGTTTCGGCAACCGGTATGTCAGTCCAAAGCCAGGATGGAAGCCAAGCTTCACGAAATTTGCCGCAAACCGCGTTTCTGGGCACACGACCCGAAAGTCGGGCACAAGCGACAGTCCGAAACCGCCGCCGATGGCGGCCCCTTGGATGGCACCCACCACGGGCTTTTTGTTTCCATAAAGCCGCACAGCCTCTTCATACAGACTGCTTGAATTGCTTGACCGTCCGTCGGCTGTTTTCATGTCCGCATCATCGTCGGAAGATTGAAAATTGGCCCCGGCACAGAAGTTCTTGCCGTCGGCGGCCAGCACGATGGCGCGGCAGTCCTTTTCTTCGTCTAGCAGATCGAAGGCGTCCGCCAGATTGCAGATCAGCACATGGTCGAAGAAGTTATGCGGCGGCCGTTGGATTTCCACGGTGGCCACATGGCCATCTAGGGTTACTTCCGTATCGCCGATTTTCTGTTTCATCAGATCTGATCCTTTTTGCTTATCTTTCGCCGCGCAGCACGCGCCGTGCCACCACCATTTTATGAACTTCCGTCGGTCCCTCGTAAACACGTTGGGTGCGGACTTTTTGGGCCATAAGCTGTAATGGCAATTCTTTGGTCATGCCCATGGCGCCGAATGTCTGCATGGCATTGTCCAGAACTTCCGTCGCCATTTCCGTGCCCCAGACTTTGATCATGGAGGCCTCGGTGCGGACTTCCTTACCCGCATCTTGTTTTGCGGCGGCATCCATCACCATGAGGCGGCACGCATGGATTTTCGTGGCAGCGTCAGCGATCCACCATTGAATGGCTTGGCGGTTGGCGAGTGGTTCGCCAAACGTCACCCTGTCTTGCGCATGGTCGCACATCATATCGAGGGCCCTGCGTGACATGCCGATACTCCAGGCGCCCATCTGTAAGCGCCGCACCGTCAAGCGCAATTGCATGGGGGCGAAGCCTTGCCCAACCTCTCCCAAAACTTTGCTTTCAGGGACGCGGCAATCTTCGAAGACGACTTCGTAGGTCCGCTGGCCCGCCAGCATGGGAATTTCGCGGGCCACTTCAAAACCCGGCGTGTCCTTGTCGATCAGGAAAGCGGTGATCCCGCCGCGCGCGCCCAGATTCGGGTCGGTGACAGCCATGGCGATGGAAAAATCCGCTTCCGGCGCGCGGCTGATCCAGATCTTCCGTCCATTGATGATCCAGTCCGAACCGTCTTTGACCGCGCGGGTCATCATGCCCGCCGGGTCGGCGCCGGCCCCCGGTTCGGAGATAATGATGGCCGAGGTGGTTTTGCCCTCTGCGTAAGGTTCTAGATATTGTTTGCGCTGTTCGTCATTGGCTGTTGCAAGCAGCATGTGAAGGTTTGGCGAGTCCGGGGGGAAAGTGAAGGGGACGGCCGTGCGCCCCAATTCTTCATTGATGGCCGCCAGTGCCACATTGGGCAGGTTGGCGCCGCCCACTTCTTCCGGCACATCAAGGCCCCAGAGGCCGAGTTCCTTGCACTTTGCGTAAAGCGGTTCGAGTTCCTCATCGGACAGAGCCGCCGGTTCGCCGCGTGCGTCCCGCGCGAGAACGTTTGGTTCCAGCGGGATCAGCTCGTTGTCCACGAACTTGGCCACCAGATCTTTGAGCATCCGGTGCTCTTCCGACAATTCAAATTCCATCGCGTGCCTCAATTTGGGGGGCCTTCTGCCCCTTCATTAACCTTTTGCGCCTGGGCGTAAAGCATGGGCGCATGGGGTTCATCCAACTTTTTTGTTCGCGCCCCGCCAGCCCACTCCCCAATGTCGACTTTGGCCCATCCACCCCTAGGGTACCCTTATCGGGTGGATGGGACGGGGGAGTGGGCTGGCAAGGTAACGCCGTAACGAGCCAACATACCAGGCTCGGATTGTCTCTCAAAATTCATATGTGATCATCCCCTAGCGGGATCTCTTCCATGTGATAGCATCCGCGCCAATAATAATTGGGAAGGGAAGTTTATGACGGTGGGCGAAGAGACCGCCGAGGCGAAGCCTCGTGCGGCCGATCCTTCGACGGATGTGGATGGCGCATATGCCAAATACGTCCTCGGCGTGTTGGTGGTGGTATATGTCTTTAACTTTATCGACCGGCAGATCCTGTCGATCCTGGCGGAAGACATCAAAGCCGATTTGGGGATCACCGATGCTCAAATCGGCTTTTTGTATGGCACCGCCTTCGCCGTCTTTTATGCGGTGTTCGGCATCCCGCTTGGCCGGTTGGCCGATACCTGGCACCGCACGCGTCTGATTTCCATCGGTCTTGCCTTCTGGAGCCTCATGACCGCCCTGTCGGGCTTCGCCAAAAACTTCGGCATGTTGGCCACATTCCGTTTTGGTGTGGGCATTGGCGAGGCGAGCGCGTCGCCTGCTGCGAACAGTCTGCTGGCGGATTATTTTTCTCCAAAAGTGCGTGCGACGGTTCTGTCGATCTACTCTAGCGGTATTTATATCGGGTCGGGCATTGGGTTGTTTATCGGCGGTGTGGTGCTCGATGGCTGGAACAACGCTTTTCCGGACCCGTCCCTTGCACCTTTGGGGCTCAAAGGCTGGCAGGCGGCCTTCATGATTGTGGGGCTACCGGGGCTCGCGATCGCTTATTGGGTCAGTACGCTGAAAGAACCTCAGCGCGGGCAGAGCGAGGGACACATAACACCGCCGCATCCGCACCCGTTTCGCGAGACGGTGAAAGAATTCATTGCGGTGCTGCCGCCTTTGACGTTGTACGGATTGTACCAAGCCAAAGCAGACCGGGATGCGTTTGCTCTAAACATCACCATTGGGGCTGTTTTGTGCCTGCTGGCGTATTTGCTTACCCGCTGGATTGGCGAGCCGGTGCAATGGATTGCTCTTGCCATCGGCATTTACGGCGCCTTTTCCTGGGCACAGTCTCTGGCATTGCGGGACGCCGCCACGTTTCGGGTGATCTTTGGTTCGAAAACATTTCTGTTTTCCGTGATCGGCTTTCCGTCCATTGCGTTCGTCACCTATGGCGTCGGTTTCTGGACCATTCCGTTCCTAGAGCGCGTGCATGGCGTCAGTAAAACGGAAGTGGGGACATTTATTGGTCTTGGCGCGGCCATTGGCGGTTGGATCGGTGTCACCATGGGCGGGGTGTTGGCGGATCGCTTGCAGCAGCATTATACGGGCGCCCGCCACATTATGGGAATCGCGGCGGCAAGCTGCGCCCTTCCGGTGGGTGTGGCGTTCGTTTTTGTGGACAGTATTGTGGCGGCCTATGTGCTGTCCTTCCTGTTCAGCGCACTTGCGCCTATGTGGGTGGGGCCGTCCTATTCCGCTGTGGTGGATTTGGTGTTGCCGCGCATGCGGGCGATTGCCGTGGCCTTGATCATCTTCATGTCCACCTTTGTGGGTCTGGCCATGGGGCCGTTCACCATCGGCAAGGTGAGTGACTACCTGACAACCGGGGGCATGGAGTCCGGTGAAGCGCTACGCTATGGACTATTGTCTGCCCACGTCATGTTGATCGCCGCCGTGGCCTTCCTGTTGCTGGCGTGGCGTTTCCTGGACCATGACATGGAAACGAAGCTCGAGCGCGCACGCGCGGCGGGCGAGGATGTTTGAAATCGAATGGGTCACCCCCACCCGGCGCTACGCGCCGACCTCCCCCATCAAGGGGGAGGTTGGGCGTTCGACTATTTTGCGGAGGTGTTCCCCTCCCTTGATGGGAGGGGTTAGGGGAGGGTGACTCTTCGCCTAAGCCGCGGCCTTCACCAGGTCCGCGCCTTTCTCTGCGATCATGATGGTCGGCCCATTGGTATTGCCGGAACTGATCACCGGCATGATAGACGCATCGATCACGCGTAAGCGGTCGATGCCGTGCACACGCAGCTGATCGTCCACCACAGCCATATCGTCTTGCCCCATCTTGCAGGAGCCCACCGGATGATAGACTGGTGTGGACGATGCCCGCGCATAGGCCAGTAATTCGTCATCGGACTGACGAGCCTGTCCCGGTAATACTTCTTCGCGGCATTGCAAGCGCAGCGGTGCGGTGCCGAACACATCCCGCATCCATCTCAGGCCCAGCACCACGGATTGCTGATCTGTCGGGTCCACCAAATAGTTATGTAGAATTTCCGGGGCTTTGGTTGGGTCGGCCGATGTAATGCGCACATGCCCGCGCGATTGCGGACGCAGGCGGCAGCAAGACGCGGTAACGCCGGGATAGTCGGAAAGCTCGGCACCCTTCGGGCCCAATTCAAAACTCACCGGGCGAAAGGCGATCTGCAGGTCGGGGCGGTCGGCGCCCGGCAGCGCCCGGATAAAGGCGCAAGCCTGACTGGTGGGGATGGTGAGCAGGCCTTTGCGCTGGGTAATGTATTTGAAGACATGCGCCAAAATGCCCAGGCCTTTGATATCCGCATTGGAGGATTGGCCGCGCGCGGTTTCATAGACCATGCCCACATAGGTATGGTCGTGCATATTTTCGCCGACGCCCTTCAGCTCGTGGGCGACGGGGATGCCCAAATCTTGAAGCAGGTCGCCGGGGCCGATGCCGGACAATTGCAAGAGCTGCGGTGAGTTGTAGGTACCGGCTGACAGGATCACCTCTTTCCTCGCGGCCACAGTTTGGATTTCACCGCCGCGCGAGATTTGAACGCCCGTTGCCTTGTTGTCTTCAAGAAGGATTTTGTGGGTCAAAACTTCCGGCCAGATTTCGAGATTGGCGCGATTTTGGACCGGACGCAGGAAGGCGCGGGCGGTCGATTCCCGTACGCCGTTTTTGACAGTGACTTGCGTAAGGCCGGCGCCGTCTTGGCTTGCGCCATTGAAATCATCCGTTGCCGGAAGGCCGCTTTGGACGGCAGCTTCAACGAAAAGCTTTGAAATGGCATGGACTTCCACTTGGTCGCTGACACCCATTTCGCCACCGGCGCCATGAAATGCGTCGGCCCCTCGGCTGTTGTCTTCCGACTTCATGAAGTAGGGCAGTACATCTTCGTAAGCCCAGCCCTCATTGCCCATCTGGCGCCAGCCGTCATAATCTGCCGCGTGCCCGCGGATATACATCATGCCGTTAATGGCACTGCTGCCGCCTAGGGTCTTGCCGCGCGGTGAATAGATCGGCCGGTTGTCCAAACCGGGTTCCGGCGCCGACATATAGCCCCAATTATATTTGGGGTTCACGAACATGCGGGAGAAACCGGCGGGGATGTGGATCCAGGGCGAGCGGTCTTTCGGACCCGCTTCGATCAGCAGGATGCGGTGGCTGGGGTTTTCCGACAAGCGGTTCGCCAATACGCATCCGGCAGAGCCTGCGCCTACAATGATGTAATCGAATTCCGTTTTGTCCGACATCGCCAACCCCAAGAAAGTTCTTTGAAGAAAGTTCCTGGAGAGAAAAAAGAGTCAAAGGCGTGACGGGTCAATTAGGCCTTCTCGAATTATCACAAATGCGATTTAGCGTTGTGTTCGGCCACCTGCGATCAACTTGGCAACTGCGCCAAAACTTCATCTGGATTGATACGTGGCCGGGCGAGCAGCGTAGCCCGGTCTTCACCCGCATGATGGCGCGCGACAAGCGCGTCGGGATTGAATTTCACGCCGATCGGGTTGGTGTCGAAATCGGAGGCCTGGAACCAAGCATTGACCGCTTCGTTACTGTCAAAGACATCGATTTGCAGTTCCACCTGATTTTGATCCGGATCCTGATAATACATGGACAGGGTGGGCCCGTGATTGATGCACCAATAGGGCTTGATGCCCGCCTCTTTCAGCCGCTCATAGGTGGCGAAGAGGTCATCCACGGAATCGTATGTGAACGCGCAATGATCCATGCCGGCAGCCTGATCCGTTTTATCCGGCAGGCCCGGCATGTTGATGACGGCAATACGATGATGTTCGTCGTCATAGGCCAGGAAGGTGACCATGGGGGACGCCATCACCACTTCCGCTTCCAGCACTGTTTGATACCAGCGCACCATCTCCTCGAAGCGGGACGTCCGGAAAACGATATGGGCGAACTTCGCGGGCGCGATCTTGCCGCGTTCTTTGGCTGTTCTCGGCACAGAGATTGTGGCGGCGGGGATGTCGGTCATGGTCAGCACCATTCGATTGAAAGTTGATTTTGTCACTTGTCAAAATAAATAAATTAAGTTATGACAATTGTCAAATATCGAACGGACATTTCTTATGACCGCATCCTCAGCGACAGCCACCTCCACCGGCCTTGCCGACACGGCCCCCGGAAAAACGGAGCAGACTCGCGAAAAACTCCTAGAAGCGGGCATCTATCTTTTTTCGCAGCAGGGATATGACGGCACCAGCACGCGTCAGATCGAAGCCCGCGCCGAGGTGCAGCGGAATCTGATGACCTACCACTTCGGCAGTAAGGAAGAATTCTGGAAAGCGTGCGTGGCGCAACTCTATGGCCGTATGCGTTCAATCCTGGGGCCCGCCATTGTTCAATCCAAGGATATTGAGCCCGGCGAACGGGTGCGTTTCCTGATCCGCCGCTATGTGCGGGCGAGCGCAGAGGTTCCGGAAATTGCACGGATTATGTTTGACGAAGGCCGCTGCAATGGCTGGCGGCTCAAATGGCTGGTGGAAAACTACAGCGGCGCGTTTTTCGAAACCGTCAGCACATTATTCGCCGACGGCCGCAAGCGCCACGTTGTTCCCGATATTCCGCTTACGCATTTTTACTATTTGCTCGTGGGCAGTGCGTCGATGTTCTCCATGACCGCCGAATGCGAATTGCTCACCGGCCAGAATGCAACAGATGAAGCGATGGTGGATGCCCATGCGGAGACCATGGCCAGATTGCTGACGATCACGGACTAGGTCAGCCAAGGGGAGTATCTGATGAAACTTGCGAGCTACAAGGTCAACGGCAAAGCGTCATACGGCGTTCTGACTGATGATGGTGTGATCGATCTTGCGTCCAGATTGGGGGATGAATCTCCGGCCCTGCGCGACTTGATCGCCAATGATTTTGCAGGCGCCCGAGATATTGCCGCAAATATGCCTGCGGATTATTCGTTTGAGGCAGTGGAATGGCTCCCGGTTATTCCAAGCCCAGGGGCGATTTGGTGCGCGGGGCTCAACACCCACAGCCACTTCAAGGAAGTCCAGGTCTTGGGACGCATGAACGAATTGCCCACGGTGCCCATGTTCTTTCTGCGCTCGCCGCATACCCTGGTGGGACACGGCCAGCCCATCGAAAAACCGGCACTGGAACCGAGCTTTGACTACGAAGGAGAGATTGCGGTCATCATCGGCCGGCGCTGCCGCAATGTGTCTGTCGACGAGGCGCCGACGCACATTGCGGGTTATGCGTGTTTCAACGACGGCTCGGCCCGGCAATATCAAATCCGGTCCCATCAGGTGACCACAGGCAAAAACGGCTATCACAGTGCCGGTTTTGGTCCTTGCATGGTGACGGCGGATGAGGTGAGCGGCGATGATCTTGTGTTGCAAACCCGCGTGAATGGGGACGTGCGTCAAAACATGAAGATCGATGACCTCATCTTTTCTTTCGCGGATCTGATCTCGCACATTTCCGAAGTGACATGGCTTGAGCCCGGTGATGTTCTGGTGACAGGTTCCGCCGAAGGGGCGGGGGCGCTGCGCAATCCGCAGGTCTTCCTGCAAGAAGGCGATGTGGTGGAAATCGACGTGGCCGGTATCGGCACATTGAAAAACCCAATTGTCGAGCAAAAGTTATGAGCCTTCAGCAGGCAGATGTTCTCACAACGGATGTCCTCATTGTTGGGGGCGGTCCGGTCGGCATCGCCGCCGGTTTGATGTTTGATAAGCTGGGTGTGGATTACCGAATTGTGGAGCGCCGTTCCGGCCTCCATGGTGCGCCGCAGGCCCATGTGATTTCAAGCCGCACGCTGGAGATTTGCCGGTCGCTCGGCATCGACGATCAAGAGATCCGGTCCCTTGGACCCAACCCCATGGACACGGCCAATATTCGTTGGGTGGATCACTTGCTGGGACGTGACCTGGGTGTTTATTCCATGGCCCGCGATCCGGATCAGGTGATGCGGATGTTTTCGCAAACGCCCACGCCCATCAGCAATCTAAGCCAGGATCAGTTCGAGCAGGTGCTTGCCCGTCACGTTTCAAGCGATCGGCCGATTTTGTTCGAACACAAATGGTTAGGGCTCGAAGAGGACGGCGATGGCTATGTTTCTCAGGTAGAAAATGGCGACGGATCGGCCCTAACCATCCGCTCCCGCTTCGTTGTCGGGGCCGATGGCGCGGGCAGCCGAGTGCGCGCGGCCATTGGTGCCAGCATGGAGGGCCCCCATCACATCCAAAGCTATGTGAATGTGCATTTTCACGCCAATCTGCGGGAGCAGCTAAAAGGTCGGGAAGGATTGTTGTTCTGGGTGATGGACCCGGACTGCCAGGGTGTTTTCATTGCGCACGACATCGACAGCAATTGGATCTTCATGAAAACGCTTGATGGAGACAAGCCGCCCGAACAGATTGATACGGCGGCTGTCATCGCCCAACTGCACAATGCGATCGGCGCCGACGTGGACGTGGACATTCAAAGCATCGCCACCTGGGTGATGACGGCTCAGGTGTCTGATGCCTATCAGAAAGACGGCGTCTTTCTCGTGGGGGACGCGGCCCATCGGTTTCCTCCAACGGGCGGCATCGGAATGAACACCGGGTTTCAGGACGCACACAATCTGACTTGGAAGGTGGCCATGGTGTTGAAGGGTGCCGACCCGGCCTTGCTCGCGACCTATGAAGCGGAACGGAGGCCACCGGCGGTCGCCAACTCTAAACAAAGTCATCAGAATTTTCGCAACATGGTGGAAGTGGCCCAAGCCCTCGACATGGATGGCGATGGTGTTGCGACGATGGGGGACTTTGATAGTGTGCTGGCTGATCCGTCCAAACAAGAAACGGTTCAAGCGGCCATAGAGCGCCAGGCGGCGCATTTCAACATGACCGGTCTTGATCTAGGTGTGTGCTATCAATCACCTGCAATCGTCGGCGACGGTCCGCCCCCTCTATCCGATCATCCCATCTCGCAGTATGTTCCGTCCACGACGCCGGGATCGCGCTTGCCACATTGCTGGCTGCAAAAGGAGGGCGAGAGGCTGTCGACGCTGGATCTCGTGAAAAGCGACCGGCTGCTGGTGCTGGCGTTCCAAGGGTTGGATGGCGCGCTAGAAGACGTGGTTCGCCGGGTGCAGGCGAGCGGCACTGCGGTGGATGTGGCCGCGATTGCGCCCGGCAGTATGATTGAGCCTGCGGAAGATCAGTTTGCGGACCTGTTCAGCGCAGAAGAGGTGCTGGTCATCCGCCCGGACGGCCACATTGCGGCGCGGCTCCCATGGGTGGAAGCCGCCGCGCGCTTGGAAAGTGCCTGTGTGACGGCAATCTGCGGCTCAAAACAGATTCATCACAAATGAGATTTCTGATCGGTCACTTCTTTCCGAAAGAGCCGACCCGTTCCGCCATGTCCGGCGCGCGGCCCACTTTCTTGTCGATCTCGTAGCGCAAACCGTCGGGCAGATGCATGCCGTCGCTTTCGTCCACCAGCATTTTGACCGCACGATTTGAAAACCAGGAATTGCCCAAGATTTCGCGGGCCAGTTTCTCCACTTCGTCGTCGAAACGATCATCACGCACGCAGAAATTCACGAGCCCCATGTCCAGCGCCTCGGCGCCTGAATAAAAGCGCGATGTGAACATCATCTCCTTGGCTTTTGCGACGCCCACACGGCGTGGCAGGCGTTGGCTCATGCCCCATACCGGAGTAAGCCCCCATTTTGTATGGGTATCGGCAAACCGGGCTGCATAGGATGCAATGATAATGTCGCCCGCGAGCGCCAATTCCAGGGCACCGGTGTAGCAATGATTGTGCACGGCGGTGATCACCGGTTGGGGCAGGGTGGCAAGCTTTTCGATGGTCTCTGCCTGATAGTTTTCATAGGGCGGGTGTTCCCCTGCGGCAATGTCCTTCAGATCATGACCGGCCGAAAAGGCTTTGCCCGCCCCGCGCAGCACCACGGCGCCGACTGTTTCCGTCTCGTTCGCCAGATTGTCCACATGGGCGCGCAATTCTTGAAACAGCGGCACATTCAATGCATTCAACTTGTCGGGCCGGTTGAGGGTGAGGGTGCACAATCCCTCTCGGTCTTCTCGAATTACCAGGTCAGCCATGAGGTCTCCTTCGGTTTTACATTTGGGGCAGAGTTTAGATGGACGGGCGGTGACTGCAACGTGTAAAAGTTAGCTAAACACAACAACACATATATGGAAGGAACGGTGATGGCGAGACTATGCGAAGGGCGTGTGGCAGTGGTTACGGGCGCAGGACGTGGTATTGGCGCGGCCTATGCGAAAATGCTGGCGGACCACGGTGCCAAAGTGGTGGTCAATGATCTAGGCGGCGACCGGGCCGGTGGGGGCGCGGATTTAAGCCCTGCGCAGCAAGTGGTTGAGGAAATCAAAGCGGCGGGCGGCGAGGCCGTCGCCAATGGTGCCGACGTCAGTGACTGGGACCAATCCAAAGCCATGATCGATCAAGCCATCTCCGAATTCGGCAAGATCGATGTGCTCGTCAACAATGCGGGCATTCTGCGCGACCGCATGCTGGTCAATATGACGGAAGCGGAATGGGATGCGGTCATCAAAGTGCACCTGAAAGGCACCTTTGCACCGTCCCATCACGCGGCCGCGCACTGGCGCGCTTTGGTCAAGGAAGGCCAAACGGTGGATGCGCGCATCATCAACACATCTTCCGTATCCGGCATTTATGGTAATCCCGGTCAAACCAATTACGGGGCCGCCAAGTCCGGCATTGCGTCGTTCAGCATTATCGCGGCGCGCGAGTTGCGCAGATACGGCATCACGGTGAATGCCATCGCGCCGATTGCTTATACGCGGCTCACGGACGATTTACGGGAATATTCGGAAGAAGCCAAAGCAGAGCGTGCGCCGGATCGCGTGGCGCCCATTGTTACTTGGCTGGCGTCGGAGGAATCCAAGGAGATATCCGGCCGCGTCTTCGAAGCTGGTGGTGGACTGCTCGCCATCGCCGAAAGCTGGCATCGCGGACCATCCCACGACCATGAGCAAGATCCGACGAAGCTCGGCTCCATCGTGAAGGAGATGATGTCCAAAGCGCGCAAGAATGCGGGCATGGACGGGAAAGATTTGGATTAATATGGGGGCCTAGCCACCCGCTCCTCAATATCGACTTTGGCCAAACCACCCACAGGGTACCCTAATCGGGTGGTTTGGGAGGGGGAGTGGGCGGCCTGGTAAAACAAACAATGTATCCAGGCATTCACGCACAGAATTTTCCAGACAAACCGGCGGTCATAAATGCGGCCAAAGAAGAAACGGTTACGTTCAGAGAACTGAACGAACGCTCTAATCAGTTTGCGCAATATTTGTATGCGCAAGGGTTGCGGCGCGGAGACCACATCGCCGTATTCCTTGAAAATGACGTTCATTTCTTTGAACCGGTTTGGGCGGCGATACGTTCAGGCCTCTATGTGACCGCGATCAACCGGTACCTCACAGACGAGGAGGCGGCGTATATCGTCAATGATTGCGAAGCCAAGGCGATTGTTTCGTCGCTCCGCCGTCAGGACGTGGCAAAGGACCTGCCCCCGCTCATTCCCAATTGTCCGCATCGGCTGATGATGCGTGGCACGATCGATGGCTGGGAGCCTTTCGAGGACGCGATTGCGCCTTACTCTACAGAAAACCTGGCCGACGAATGGCGCGGCGATACCATGCTCTACAGTTCGGGGACCACCGGCCGCCCGAAAGGCATTAAGCGGCCGCTGCTCGATGTGAAGGTGTTCGAGCATGACCGTCTTGGGGAGACGCTAAGGAATATTTACGATTTCTCGGAAGAGACGATCTACTTGTCGCCTGCGCCGCTTTATCATGCGGCGCCCTTGGCCTATACGCTTGGAACATTGGGTGTTGGCGGCACGGTGGTGATGATGGAGAAGTTCGATCCCATCGAAAGTTTGCGCTTTATCGAAAAATACAAAGTGACCCATAGTCAATGGGTGCCCACAATGTTCATACGGATGCTGAAAGAGCCAGAGGCATCGCGCCAAGGCTTTGATCTGTCCAGCCATCGGGTGGCGATCCATGCAGCGGCACCCTGTCCGGTGGAAATCAAACGCAAGATGATCGACTGGTGGGGGCCGATTATCCGCGAATATTATGCGGGTACGGAAGGAAACGGATCGACAACGATCAACAGCGAAGAATGGCTGGCACATCCTGGATCCGTCGGCCGTGCTCCGAATGCGGTGCTCCACATTTGCGATGAAGCCGGCAAGGAATTACCAACGGGAGACTCTGGCACAATCTATTTCGAGCAGGATTTGACCACCTTCGAATATCACAACGCGCCGGACAAAACGCATGACTCCCGGCATCCGGCGCACGCCAATTGGACCACGCTTGGCGATGTGGGCTACCTGGATGAGGAAGGCTATCTCTACCTGACAGACCGTAAAGCCTTCATGATCATTTCCGGTGGCGTCAATATCTATCCGCAGGAGATTGAAGACGCCATGGTGCTGCATGACAAGGTCGCGGACGTCGCCGTCTTCGGCGTGCCCAACGAAGATATGGGCGAAGAGGTGAAAGCAGTCGTGCAATTGGCACCAGGTATTCAGGAGTCGGACGAACTCGCCGCGGAGCTGGTCGCTTATGCGCGCGACCATGTGGCCCATTACAAAGCGCCACGATCCGTCGACTTCATCGACGAGCTGCCGCGCCTGCCCACCGGCAAACTGTATAAGCGCATCCTGCGCGACAAATATTGGGGCAAACACGACAGCAAGATCGTGTAAGCCACAATTCAATTCATCACCCAACCAAAAGGAATTACTTCATGGGCGTTTTGTTTGAAAAAGAAGGTCACGTTGCACTTATCACCCTGGACCGTGAGAAAGCGCGTAATGCCATCAATGGCGAGATGGCCACGGGCATTGAAAGCGCGTTGGATCAGTTCGAAGAAGACGACAATTTGTGGATTGCCATCCTCAAGGCCAACGGACCTGTCTTTTGTGCAGGCGCGGACCTTAAAGAAATCGCGGCCGGAAACGGCGCGGCCTTGGCAACGAAGAAAGGCGGCTTTGCCGGTATTGCAAACCGTGAACGCACCAAGCCGGTCATCGCAGCCGTGACGGGCAGCGCGCTGGCGGGCGGCACGGAAATCGCCTTGTCCTGCGATTTGATCATCTGTTCCGATCAGACGAATTTCGGCCTGCCGGAAGTGAAGCGGTCCCTCGTGGCGGCAGCCGGTGGACTGTTCCGCTTGCCACGGGCCATCGGCATGGCGACGGCTTTGGAAGTCATCATGACAGGCGATCCACTGCCGGCGCAGCGCGCTTACGAGTTGGGCATGGTGAACAAGGTTGTTCCGGAAGCGGATGTTGTGGCGGAAGCCAAAAAACTGGCCGAGCGGGTGGCAGTGAATGCACCCTTGGCGGTGCAGGCCAGCCGCCGCGTTGCCTCTCAAGCGCTTAAAGACGATGACGCCACGCTGTGGAAGGCCAGCTTCAAAGAGATGGGCGATATCGCGAAGACGGAAGACTATAAGGAAGGCCCCAAGGCGTTTATCGAAAAACGCGCGCCGAACTGGCAGGGGAAGTAGGGCCAGCGCGTATTCTGACTGTCATCCCGCACGCGATGCAGCGCGTTAGCGTTGCGTCGCAGATGCGGGATCCAGCAGGGGGCAGAGACTGGTTGCGATGGATCCCGTGTTAGCAGTGCATCACTGACATGATGCACAGCACACGGGATGACGGCAGAGTGTTTTGCGGCGATAATGCCTGACCGCAGACAAAAGGAGCCGCACATGCCACCCACCAACCTCACAGCCGATTATCTCGTCATTGGCTCCGGCGCCATGGGCATGGCGTTCACCGATGTGCTCATGACCGAAACGGAAGCGACGGTGGTGATGGTGGACCGTCACCACCAGCCGGGCGGACATTGGAACGATGCGTACCCGTTTGTGCGTTTACACCAACCGTCGGCGTTTTACGGGGTAAACTCAAAGCATCTCGGCAGCGACAAGATCGACCAGGTCGGGTGGAACAAAGGCCTCTACGAACTCGCCACCAATAGCGAAGTGTGCGCCTATTTCGATCAGGTGATGCAGCAGCAATTTCTGCCGTCGGGGCGCGTCCAATATTTCCCTTCCTGCGACTACCAAGGTGAGGGCCGGTTTGTGTCTAACCTGTCGGGCGACACCTATGAGGTGACAGCCAAGAAAACGGTCGACAGCACCTATATGAATGTGACGGTGCCGTCCGTATCCGGACCTAAATATGAGGTGGCGGACGGCGTGAACCTGGTACCGCCCAACGGGTTGCCGCAAGTGGCCGGGCAGTTCGGCGCTTACGTGATTGTCGGCGCCGGCAAGACGGCGATGGATTCCTGCCTGTTCCTGCTGAAGAACGGTGTCGATCCGGATACGATCCGCTGGATCATGCCGCGGGATTCCTGGCTGCTCAATCGAGGCCTAATTCAGCCGGGCGATAAGTTCCAAGACAGTATTTCACAAGCTTTCGCGCGGCAATTCGCAGGCATTGCGGAGTCCACATCCGTAGATGACATGTTCGAGCGTGTGGCGGCGTCGGGCATTCTGCTGCGCTTCGACGACACTGTGAAACCCACTATGTATCGCTGCGCCACGGTGACCTTGGCGGAGCTGGAACAATTACGCCGTATCAAGAACGTTATCCGGCAGGGGCGGGTTCGGCGCATTGACGCAAATGCCATCGTGCTGGACGGTGGCACCATCGAAACGGACGCGAAGACATTGCATGTGAATTGCACCGCCGACGGGTTGGAGCGGCGCCCCGTGGTGCCGATTTGGAACGGGGACAGCATCACGCTTCAATCCGTCCGCACCTGCCAGCAAGTGTTCAGCGCGGCGTTTTTGGGGCATGTGGAAGCGGCTTATAATACCGATGAAGAGAAAAACGCTCTGTGTACGGTGGTGCCGCATCCGGACGATGATGCGGATTTCATGCGATCCGCACTCGGCAATATGACAAACCAGCTTGCCTGGTCGCAAGATCCGGGCATTGTGGCCTGGCTTGCGAAGGCGCGTCTTGACGGGTTGTCCACAATGCCGGACGCAGAAAGTGCCGAAGCCGAAGCATTTATGGCAATTGGACTACAGGCGGCCGAGAAAATGCAAAACTATTTGGCCAAGATCGACGGCGCGGCATAAGACATTCCATCAATAGTTCGTTACACTCCTCCGAAAACATATGGAGGAGCGAGATGTCCCAAAGCCCTTCGACCACGGAAGAAGCGCTGCCCCTTGCCGGTATCAAAGTTCTAGAATTGGGTCAGATGATTGCCTTACCCGCCGCCACGCATCTGCTGGGCGCGTATGGTGCGGATGTCATCAAAGTAGAAGATGTGGGGCCTGGCGACGGCTTGCGGTTTTTCGGCAGTCAGAAAAACGGCATGAGCGGCTGGTTCATCAGCGCGAACAACGGCAAGCGCTCTATCGCGCTCGACATTAAATCAGACGAAGGTCAAGAAATCCTCTGGCGCTTGATTGAGGGCGCGGACGTTCTGGCGGAAGGGTTTCGTGCGGGCGTGATGGACCGGCTTGGCTTCGGCTATGATGCGGTGGCCAAACGCAATCCGGGGATCGTTTACTGCTCGTCCTCCGGGTTCGGGCCAAGCGGTCCGTATGCGGACCGGCCTGTCTATGATCCGCTTATTCAGGCGTTGGCGGGATGGGCCGGCATTCAAGAACAAGACGGCAAGCCCACATTGGTGCGGGGCATGGTTGCCGACAAGGTGGGAGCCTACACGAATGTGCAGGCGATCATGGCGGCGCTCATCAAACGCGGGCGCACGGGCGAAGGCTCTCATGTGCAAGTGAGCATGCTGGAATCGAGCCTTCAGTTTAATTGGTCGGATGTGATGATGGATTCCACATTGCTCGACGAAGATGCGGAACACCGTCCGAACATGTTGAAGACCTATCGGCTGTACAAATGCAGCGACGGTTGGGTCAGTATCGCGGCCAGTACGGATCAGCAATGGAAAAACATGTGCCAAGGTCTCGACCGCATGGATTGCTACGAAGAAGAACGGTTCCATACGTCCGCCGGCCGTGGCGCCGCTTTGGCCGCTTTCTTCGAGCTGATGGATTCCATGGTGATCAACTTTACCGTGGCGGAAGTGGTCGAACGCTTGCACAAAGCGGATGTCCCTGTCGCGCCCGTTCTCGAACCGCAGCAGGTATATGCCGATGCGCAAGTGGTGGAGGCGGGGTTGGTGCAGGAATTCGACCATCCGGTGACCGGCCGTGTGCGGCAGCCCCGGCCCGCGAGCGGTTATTTCGGCCAAACCTATGTGCCGGGCCCGGCCCCGCGCCATGGCGAACACACGCGGGCGATCCTGGAGGAACTGGCTTTCCCGACAGACCGGATCGACGCGTTGATCGGCGGTAAGACCGTTAAGCAGGCGAAGTAGGAACCCTCATGAAGATTGGCATAACCACCTTCGATACGGACCGGGCGTTGCATCCGGTTGATCTGGCGCGGGCAGTGGAAGAGCGCGGGTTTGACGCGCTTTACCTGCCGGAACACAGCCACATCCCTGTTTCCCGCAAAACCGTATGGCCGGGCTCGCGGCCCGGTAAAAACGATCCGCTGCCGGATTACTATCATCATTTGCACGATCAGATCGTTGCCCTGTCCATGGCGGGCGCGGTGACGGAACGTATACAGCTTGGCACGTCCGTGACGCTGCTGCCCCAGCATGATCCGATCTGGCTTGCCAAACAAATCGCCTCCCTCGATTTTCTCACCGGTGGCCGTGTGGTTCTGGGCGTGGGCTACGGCTGGAATAAAGAGCAGGGGGAAGGGCATGGCGTTGCGTTCAACACGCGCCGCGACCGGTTCGAGGAATATCTTGCCGTTATGAAAGCGCTGTGGACGGACGAAGAAGCAAGCTTCGACGGGGAGTTCGTGAAGCTGGAACCGTCATGGGCCCACCCCAAGCCCGCGCAAAAAGGCGGGCCGCCGATCATCGTGGGCGGCATGGGGCCGCGCACCTATGATGCCATTGCCCGCTGCGCCGATGGTTGGATGCCGATCACGGCGCGGGGTTCCGTCGCCGAACGCTTGGCGCCCTTGCAGGACGCGTTCGAGCGTCACGGCCGTGATCCACAATCGATTCAAATTGTCATCGCCGGTGCACCGGCAGATGCGGACAAGCTGAAAAGCCTGGCGGCGGAAGGTGTGGACACGGCCTTGCTCACCATCTGGACCGAAGATCCGGACGAGATGCTGAAGACGATGGATGAGTTCGCTGAAATAGCGATGCAGGCGCGGCGATAGCGTCGATTTCTGAGGAAGATGTGCAAAGTTTGCGTTTGTGCCGATTTCCGTTGCTATTTTTGCCCAGCTGTGTTCTATCGCGGGCCACAGGCACCGCGCGTAGACGTCGATTTAGTCGTAGGCGTGGCCTAAACTGCGCACCGACCCTTTAAGATCGTTGCCTTCATATGCGCCTTAATGCGCTCACTTTCGGCAGCTGGTCTACGCAAGCTTCCTTTTACTTAGGACCTCTCGTCCACGGCACAATCATGTTGCGTATGTGCCAAAGGCGGCTTGAACGATACTTCTTTGACACAATTTGACGATCTCGGCCTGGCCGAGCCAATCCTTCGGGCGCTTCGTACCGAAGGATACACCACACCCACTCCCATTCAGGAGGGGATCATTCCGATCATGGCGCAGGCAAGCGACGTGGTGGGGATTGCCCAGACCGGCACCGGCAAGACGGCCGCATTCGTGCTACCCTTGCTGCAGCGCTTGGCGGATCAACCGGCTCGTCCGCAGGCCAAGACGTGCCGATTTCTCATTCTGGCGCCGACGCGGGAACTAGCCGCTCAAATCGAAAAACAAGTGCGCATTTATGGCCGGAATCTGAAGCCGAAAACAGCGATCGTTGTGGGGGGCGTCAAGCCAGGCCCGCAGATCCGCGCGCTGAAACCGGGTGTGGATATCATCATCGCTACGCCGGGGCGTTTGGAGGATCATTTGTCCACCAAGGCCGTTCGGATCGATCAGGTGGAAACGGTCATTCTCGATGAAGCGGACCAGATGCTGGATCTGGGCTTCATGCCCGCTATTCGGCGATTGATGGCTAAGCTTCCGGCCAACCGCCAAACGGTCTTGCTGTCGGCGACCATGCCGAAGCAGATCCGCAAACTGGCCAATGATTTTCTGACCGATCCCCAAGAAGTGTCGGTGGCGCCGACATCGAAACCGATCGACCGGATCGACCAGCATATGATGCTGGTGGCCAGCTCAGATAAGCGCGCCGCGTTGCTGGAAGTGGTCGGCGTTTCACAAGTGGACCGCGCCATCATCTTTACCCGGACCAAGCGTGGCGCCGACAGGGTTTGCCAGCATCTACAGAAAGCAGGCCACAAAGCTGCTGCCATTCACGGCAACCGCAGCCAGGGGCAGCGCGACCGGGCCCTAGCGGATTTCAAAAAGGGGCGGATCACAATGCTGGTGGCCACGGACATTGCCGCCCGTGGCATCGATATTGATGACGTTTCCCATGTGGTGAATTACGAACTGCCGAATGTACCTGAAGCTTATGTGCATCGGATCGGACGAACAGCGCGGGCAGGCAAGAGCGGCGTGGCGATCTCCTTTTGCGATCCATCGGAAAAGAAACAATTGCGCGACATTGAACGGCTGATCGGCCGCCAACTGTTAAGCGATGAAGACCGCAAAGCGCTTGAAGCGGTGGTGGTACCACCGGCCCCACAGCGCAAGAAACGAGTACGCGCTCAAGTAAAGCCTTGGCAAAACAAAGGCGACGGCGCGCAAAAACCGAGGGGCGGCAAATCCCGGCGCGCCAAACCCAAATCAGGGGCGCCGAAAACCAATGCACGGCGAAAGCCGTCTCAAAAAAGCAATGCTTCCTCGCGACGAAATCGGGTTCCTGCCTGACACCCCCAGTTTAAGAAAGTCAGGCAAGCAGAACCGGCCAGGCGGGAGAAGCCCGCTTGACCACATATGAAAGGATAAATCGATGGCAACCGGATCGGTTAAATGGTTCAACCCCACAAAAGGCTTCGGCTTCATTGAGCCTGATGAAGGCGGAAACGACGTTTTCGTCCATATCAGTGCCGTGGAACGTGCCGGCATGTCGACGCTGAATGAAGGCCAGAAGATTTCTTACGAAATCGAGGTCGACGAGCGCCGGGGTAAATCCTCCGCCGTTAATCTGAAGGCTGAGTAAGAGTTTGATGGCGCGCCCGCGTCGCCGGTTCACCTCGAAATTCCAGATCATCCTTTTTGTTCTCGTTGCAGCACCCATTTGTGCTGCACAGGCCCAAAAGAGTGAGACTGAAATACCGGAAAATGCCCATCCGACCAGCTATGGCATCGGATGGGAATGTATCTCTGGTTATCTTGAGGTGGACGGCGCGTGTGCGCCGATCATCATACCCGAAAATGCATATGCGTCAGCCACGAGCTTTGGGTCTGGCTGGAAGTGCAAGCGTGGTTTTCAAGCCTCCAATGATGCCTGCATTACGATCAAGGTCCCCGCGAATGCCTATCTGGACTCATTTGGGGACAGATGGAAATGCGATCGGGGGTTTCGGCAAAATGGCGAACGCTGCGATGAAGTTGTCGTGCCGGAAAACGGGTACTTGGAAGTTTCTGGCGATCGTTGGGCTTGCGATCGCGGATATCGGCGTAAGAACGATATGTGCGACCCGATCCTGATACCGGAAAACGGTTTCTTGACGGAGAGTACATTTGGTCCCGGCTGGAAATGCGAGCGAGGATTCCGCGCCAATCGTGATGCCTGTGACCCAATCGAGCTGCCGCAAAACGCACACTTAGACCACACAGGCAATGGTTGGGAATGTGACCCGCCCTACCAAAAACGAAGTGGCACTTGCGTTTTGAATTAGGGCATGATCATTTTTCATGGAAACATGATCATGCCTACGCATCGCGGTTTGTCGCGCGATCGGACGGTTAACCGCCAATGTCGAATTTTGGCACTTAACCTGATCGCGCTCTAGTCGTTCTAGACGGGCAGCCCGTTGATGATGACCAGATTGCCGTTGGAGCCATTCCGGCGGTGGGCGCTGATTTTCTGATACCCCTCAGAATGGTACCACTCACTGGCCACATCCTTTGACGGAAACTCCAGCAAGACGGTCCGGGTAAAGGGCCAGTCGCCTTCCAGTTTTTCCGGCGCTTCGTCAACCGCCAGGATCTTCCCGCCATATTGAGAGAAGACGTCCATGAAGCCTGCTTCATATTGACTGAAGGCGTCACGGTCATGAATGACCAATTGGGCGACAAGATAAGCGGCCATGAGTTTTTCCTCTGTAAAAGTAGGGGCGGGCCTTTGGTTAGCCGAACCCGTTGATCACGACGATATTGCCGTCTGACGCGGCAAAGCGATGTTGCGCAAGGGCCTGATAGGCCTCGGACTTGTACCACGACATGGCTTCGTCCTTGTCGGGAAACTCAGCCAAGATCGTCCGCGTACATGCCCATTCGCCCTCGAGAAGATGGGGCGCTTCGTCAACAGCCAAAACCTTTCCCTTGTATTGGGAGAAGATGTCCATGAACCCTTCCTCATATTTAGAGTAGGTGTCCCGGTCATTGATGGTGATCTTGGCAACGATGTAGACGGTCATGGACAACAGGTTCCTTCCTTGCGTCCGAAGGCATAGAGCGGCTTGCCTGCAAGGTGTGCCACAAGCGGATGGCCGCCGTCTATATCTCGTGCCGCCTAAAGCATGGGGTGTTTGGTGGTGCTATCGTCTTCCAAAAGTAACGCCCCCACAATTTCGCTGGTTTTGCGTTGTCCCACCAAATGTTGACACATGGTGGTGGTATCGCGCATGGCCCTGTCCAGCGGTCCTTTCTGGGCGTAGATCGCGCTGCCGCCCACCGTATCGTAAAGAATGCGCACGATTTCTCTGGCGCTTTGGAACGCATTCAAACGCGACATCCATACGTCGGCACGTTCTTTCTCTGTGAGGGCTTCGCCTTTTTCCAACTTGGCCCACTGGGTTTCCAGCGACTTGAAAACATAAGACCGGGCGGCGCCGAGCATCATTTCCGCCTCCGCGATGGAAGATTGCACGCGCGGGTTCGATCGGTAAGGCTTGAAGGTGGGCATCTCCACTTTGTCTTTCAGCGTGCCGATGGCAAAGTCGATGGCGGCCCGCGCCACGCCAAGCGGAATGCCGGACATTTTTCGAAGCAGTGTGTCGGGTTTGACCCACAGCGTGCCGTCGCGCTTCGGTTCGACGAAGGAGAAAGTATGTTCGGCGGGCACGAACATTTCTTCGCCTTTGATGGTGTAGTCGTTACTGGCTGTGCCGCGCAATCCGGTTGTGTGCCACGTATCTTGAACGTCCCATTGGTCTTTCGGGGCAATGACTATTCGCCATTCGGGCAGGCCATTTTCGCCCAGTTTCGGTTCGCCATTTTTAAAGATCGTGCAGCCTGCCGCGATATTGTCCGTATGCGTCGATCCGCTGCAAAACGCCCATTGGCCTTTCTTGACCTTGTAGCCGCCATCGGTTTCATGGGCCTGCCCCATGGGATAGACCCAGCCCGCCTGTACCATGTCCAAGCGGGGAAACAGCTTGCGCGCAACGCTATCCTCCAGGAAGCCGGAATAAAGACCGCTGTCACAGCCGATCATCAAGCACCAACCGGCGGATGCATCTCCCCGTGAAATCTCCTCGATGACTTCTACCTGTTCCATGGACGTCATTTCCGGGCCGCCCCAGATTCTGGGCATGTTCATGCGGAAGAGGCCAGCCTCTTTCATTGCCGAAACGACGTCCGGCGTCAGGCGGCGAGCTTCTTCGATGTCGTCGGATTTGTCCGCCAAGAACTGCCGCAGGTCTTTGGCGTTTTCCCAAATGTCGCCACCCGAAAGCGGCTCACCCACCTGCGCTTGGATGTCAGGCGACACTGTCTTCGCTGTGGCGTTCATGGCGTTTTCCCTTTTGTTTCTTTGGTTTTGCTTGCTCGGCGGAAAGTTGTGTGATGGCCCCCTCGACGGCTGTTGCCACAAGATGTGCCAGATGCTCTCTTGAGGATTCCGAAGACTCGAGCTGCATACTGATGAAAGTTCCATCAAACAGCATGATAGCGAGACGGCTTGCATCCTGCAGGATCGAGAGGCGATGCTCTTCTGATGGTGCGGACACAAACGGTTCGAGCTGCTCTTCCATTACACTGCGTGACATGTCGCGAATGGCGCGTGCCGCCTCCAATATTTTGGGGTCGCCGCTTTGCCGTTCGATTGACATGATCAGCAGTAGGCGGAGGAAGTCGGGCTGCGACGTAATCGCCTGGGCGGATCGTTGGATCACGTCCCGAATGCTGGCGGGTGAGGGTGCGCCCAATTGCCGATTGCCAGAAAAAAAGTCGCTTGCCGCATGTTCCAGTACGGCGGCCAACAGGCCTTCCTTACTTTCGAACGCCCAATAAATCGACGCCGGTTTCACGCCTGATGCCTTGCTGATCATGGACATGCTGGTGGCGGAATAACCATTTTCGGCGATGAGTCTCCGCGCCGCGGCCAACACCTTTTCGCGGCTTTCTTCTCCTTCACGATGTCTGCCAGCCTTCGCCATGAAACTATCTTGAATGATCATTAAAGTATGTCAAGAAGAAAACGAGACTGGTCCATTGTGCAAAGTTTTGCTGTGAAATTGACGGGGCGGATTCTTTCTCCCAATCTGTTGGAAACGGGAGAATTGCGCGCCGCTTTGTGCGGCCCACAGCGGAGGAAAGAGCCCCATGTCAGTGGCAGAAGACTTATCGAAATATAGTGGAAATGGTTTCGGATCGCAGTTTGGTTACGGCCCAAATGGCGCCTTCGACAAGCCGGCGCTGGAGCGTGTGGCGGACCTCAAAGAGGTAATCCGCGAGGGCGGCGACATGGCGCAGCAACAGCGCAAGCTGGATCAAAGCACGGTCGATGCCCTCATCGATGGCGGCTTCTTCCGCTACACCATCCCGCATGAGCTGGGCGGCGAGAATGCTTCCATTCTGGAAACAGTAGAAGTTCTTGAGGCGATCTCGGCCATCGACGGCTCGGTCGGCTGGAACGTGATGTTGGGCTCTGAGATCAATGCAATGGCTGTCGGCGGCATGGACAAGGCGCTTGCGAAGGAAGTCTATGTGGACAATCCCCGCGTGGTTATGTGCGGCGGCGGCGGTGCCGTTGTCGAACCTCCGCGGGCAGAGAAACAGGCAGATGGCAGCTTCAAGGTTTGGGGCGCGATCGCCTTTGTCAGCGGTGTGCACAACGCGGAATGGTGTTTCATGCCGGGCCCGATCCACGAAAACGGCGAGCCCGTGCTGGACGAAAACGGCAATCCAAAAATGAAACTTTGGATGATGCACAAAAGCGAGTACGAGATTCTCGATACGTGGGACGTAGCGGGGCTGCGCGGCTCCGGCAGCCACACAGTGAGGGCGACTGGTGCCAATGTGCCGGAGAAGTGGGCTGGTGTGGACCTCTTCGTCTTGCCTGCCCAGTACGACAATCCTGTTTATCGAACGCCGGTGCCGTTGCGTCTGTCCTACAACAAGTCGGCTGTGGCTTTGGGGGTCTGCAAGGGAGCGTTAGAGGCGTTTTCGGATCTGGCCCAAAACAAAATTCCCGCTTTGTCGTCTTCAAGTTTGGCGCACCGGCCCATTGCCCAGCACCGAATGGGCGAGTGTCAGGCCAAATACCGGGCCGCGCGCGCCTTCATGTTCGAAGCCTTGGGCGCGGTTCAAGACGAACTCAATGCGGGCGCCCCTGTGCCCGGTCCGGAAACCACCAAGACGGCGCGTCTTGCCTGTGTGTTTGCGGCCAATGCTTGTATGGAAGTGGTCGACGTGCTGCACAATACGGCGGGTACCAGCGCTTCGTTCATGGCCAATCCTTTGGAACGCAAATTGCGCGATGCCCATGGCTGTGCAAGCCACCGCTGGGTGTCTCACTCTCTCTATCCGGAATTGGGCAAGATCTTTCTCGGTCTGGAGCCAGCGCCGGAATTCATCGGCACGGATGTGGCGCAACCGATCTTGGACAAGAAAAAGTAGAGTAAGCACGCTAACGCCATAACTGACCTATCTCTATGAATTAGGGCGGGATCGGACGGAAAACCGCTAACACTTTTCCTGATCCCGCTCTGTGCACCTTTGCGCCTTTCCCAAATGCCTTCAAAAGCGGTATGAGGACTGCTGCACAATAGGGGGCACGCATGATCACACTGCATCACCTGGAAAACTCACAATCGATCCGCATCCTGTGGCTGCTGGAAGAATTGGGTGTTGAGTACGATTTCAAAATGTACGACCGGGATGTGGAAACATTTCTGGCGCCGGACGAATATAAGAAAATCTCGCCCCTTGGCACCGCCCCGGTGATTACCGATGGCGACTTGGTGTTGTCCGAAACGAACGCAATTGTGGATTACATCCTGGATCAATTCGGGGCCGGCAAGCTGCGCCCGCTGGCCAATGCGCCAGAACGGATCAAGTATCTTTTTTGGTTCCACACGGCCCAGGGTAGCTTTCAACCTTTGCTCACCACGAACTTTGTCTTAAACGCGTTGAAGACTCGCGTGCCGTTCTTCTTAAAACCAATTGTCCGGTCCGTGATCGGCCGGGCGGAAGACGCATTCTTAAAGCCGCGCCTGGACGCCATGCTGACACTGATCGAAAAAGACCTGTCCGCGTCCACCTGGTTTGCGGGCGACAACCTCACCGCAGCTGATATCGTCATGGGCTACTGCATGGAGATGGCGGCGGCCCGGGTGGGCATGGGCAAGAAGTACCCCAACGCCCAGCGTTTCCTGAAACAAATGCATGATCGGCCCGCCTATCAGCGGGCGCTGAAAAAAGACGGCAAGTTCAATCCCATGGCGGGCTAAAGGCCGCGTATCACTTACCGGCTGTAATGGTAAGGTCTGTGTCTATGTCCACGTCCCTCCAAAAATTTGTGTTTGATCCATTATCCCCGCAATTTGCCGAGGACCCTTATCCTGTCTACCGGCATTTGAGAGAGCAGGAGGGTCACGTCTATTCGGATGATCTCGGGGTATATTTGCTGGCGCGTTTTGACGATGTGTCGGAAGCGGCGCTTCATCCCAAAATGGTCCGTTCATTGGAAGCATTTCGCTCGCCCGAGGAAGTGGCGGCAGCGAAACGGGCGGCGAATTGGCATGACATGCCGAACCACGAACGGTTCGTTCAGTTCAGTCTGCTAGACAGCGATGGCAAGGTGCATGACCGGCTGCGAAAGCTGGTGTTCCGGGAGTTCACCGGCGGCTTCGTCGAACGTCATCGCGGCATGATCGAGACATACGTGAACACACTGCTCGATAGGCTTTTGCAGAAAAAAGAAATCGACTTTATTGCCGACCTTGCCGCTCATGTGCCCGGTCACATCATCGGCAATGTGCTCGGCGTGCCCGATGAAGATTGCGGTCAATTGCGCGTGTGGTCTGAAAACATTGTGCAGTTCTTCGATGTGGACCGGACCGAAGACCATAAGCAGCTTGCGGAGTCCGCAACGACGGAATTCTATCAATACCTTAAAGACCTCATCTCGGTCCGGACGAAATCGCCGAAGAAGGATCTTGTGTCCACATTGATTGCGGCGCAGGCGGCAGGCGAACTTGATGAAAGGGAGCTGATATCCACCTGCATGCTTATCCTGATGGCTGGGCACGGCTCGACCATCGACGTGATGGGCAGCGGTATGTTGAGCTTATTGAAATATCCAGATCAAATGGTGCGCTTACGGAATGATCCGGATCTCACACCGCTTGCGGTTCAGGAAATGTTTCGGTACGAATCGCCGCTGCCTTATTTCCATCGCTATGCCAGCGAGGATGTGACGCTGTTTGGCCGCCGTTTCGAAAAGGGCACCAAATTCGGTTTGTTGTATGGGGCCGCCAACAGAGATCCTGATCATTTCACTAACCCGGACATGTTTGATGTGGGGCGCACACCGAACCGCCACATGGCTTTCGGCCGGGGGCCGCATTTGTGCCTGGGCAATCATTTGTCGCGGTTGGACATGGAAATCATCTTTACCCAACTGCTGCGGCGGACCAAAGCGATTACGCTCGTGGGCGATCAGCCGGAATACAAAATCGGGCTGTCCGCCCGTGGTTTGGTTTCTCTGCCAGTGGTGTTATCGCCAGCGTAAAGGCGATTGTTTCTGGTCTGATCAAAATTTCTATATACGCTGACGCAGCCGATATGTTCTAATGAATTGACATTGTGTGTGACAATACATTTAATGGAAAACGGAATCCAATTTTGTCGTTAGGAGAAGCCATGCAGGTCGTGAACGATGTGATGCCCACCGATCCTAAGCAGATCGAAGGAATGATGCAGCCCGGTCCCGAGGGGCCCATCTTTATGGTGAACCTGCTGAAGTTCAAAGACAAAGCCGAATATGAAGATGGCCGCAAAACGGATCTTTCGGGACGCGACGCCTACATGCTTTACGGGGCCAAGGTGGTGAACATTCTACCGAAATACGGGGGGCGCGCGATTTTCGCGGCGGACGTGACATTTCTTTCCCTTGGTCAAGTGGAAGAATTGTGGGATGAAGTGGCGATAGCGATGTACCCTAACCGAAAAGCCTTGTTTGATATGTCCTCTTCTGAGGAATGGCGGGCTGCGGCGGTACACCGGACAGCAGGGCTGAAAGGACAGCTCAATATTGAAACTGTGGCGCCGGCAGGGTCGCCCTTACCGAATCTGTTAAGCCAGGGCGGATGAACGATATCAGCGACACTCTAGACGAACCGGCACAGTCGGATGGCAGGCGGCAGCGCAGTCAGCGCAGCCGCCAAAAGATTGTGGCGGCTATGCTTAGTCTCGTGCGCGGTGGTGAGATCAGCCCTAGTGCTGCACAAGTGGCGGAGGAGTCCGGCGTCAGCCTACGGACTGTTTTTCGCCATTTTGAGGAGATGGACAGTCTCTATCGTGAAATGAGCACGATCATAGAGGCTGAAATCATGCCTATTCTGTCGCGCCCGTTGAAAGCCTCTGATTGGCGCGACCAAATAGGGCAATTGATCGATCGGCGCATTGACGTGTTCGAGCGCATTATGCCGCTGAAAGTCTCCGGCAGCGTCCGGCGGTTCCAATCCGAATACCTGAAGAAAGACTACGAGCAGTTTTTGGCGCTGGAACGCGAAGGCCTCATGCAGGTCGTTCCCAAATCCATTCAGAAAGATCAGCGCGTATACGCAGCTTTAGAGCTGGCGCTCAGTTTCGAAGCATGGCGGTATATGCGCCAGGACCGCGCGCTGACCCCGAAACAGGCGGAAGCCGCCACGAGGTTCTCCGTGGAGAAGCTTTTGTCTGATCACTAGAGCCGTTTTGATTTTGTTTGAATCGCAAACCGGCTCCAGATTCTTAGTTTTGCGCGTTTCCGGACGGTGAAGCGGTTTCCACTTCACCTGGAAACGCTCTAGATCTCTAGCGGTGTTCCATACATCTGACGCAGCCACCGTTCTTTTGGCCCAACAATCAGACGTGCTGAATCCCAAAACACGGGGTCGAATTCCCGGCGCGACACCAGCGCCCGCAAATTGTCCACAATCAACAGGTCGCGGAACCTGACGATGATACGTTTCGTGCAGCCTTCCCGTTGAGCAGCTTGAATGGCTTTCCTCAGATCACTGACGGCTTTACGGGCCCTGTCGTCATCGGCTTCAACCAGGCGGTTAGGATCGAACGACAGCAGCCAGTCACCCTCATGATTACCAGGAAAGAGAAGGGGCAGGCCTTCATGCAGTGGGCGTGCGAAGGCGTCATAGCTGCCATCGCTGAGCGGAGCGGAAATGCTGTAAGCGCGGCGTTGAAGCTGCTCAAGCACTTCCTCTCGCTCTTCTTCGGGAATGTTACGAATGACATCGCGCACAGGCAGGAGATAGATCGGAATTTGCCGCCAGTTTCGTAGGCCGAAATAGGTCTTGAAAATGCACGTCACGCCATAGGTCTTGCTGGCTGGGCATCCGGGAAAACTGTTTTCAACGATGCTTTGGTGAAACCGCAAGGGCATGTCGAAACCGTCGCGTTCAGCAATTTCCGCTTGGCCGGGCGCCGACAGAAGATCGCGGGCGAACTGGCCGCGCCGGTTCTTGGCGGCAATTGTGTGATACTGCGGACGCGCGCCAAGGTAATACAAAAAACCAGCCGCCATTGCATCCAGACCGAACATTCGCTTTCGATATTTCGTTTCTTCCTTGCGGCGGTTTTGTAGCAGCGAATAGTTTCGCTGAGAAAAAAAGTAGAAGACCGGTGCCGTACATCTGATGAGCAGATAGGGCTCGCCTTCGGCCGCTTTGAGGTGATCCAGTTTGTCGCGCGCGCTTTTTCTAAGCGCCTTTTTCAGAAACTCCGACAGGGAGCGGCCGACAACAATTTCGCTTTCCTCGATTGTCTTGATGTCTTGATTCCAAATTCGGAACCAAAATAAGCTCATGGAAAAGCGCGCCCAGAGGAACAGGCCTCTCAATGCGCCAGCGGTCACCGTTTCCTGGCGAATGTTGGAAATACTGTTATCCCGCAAAAAGCGGTCCGGATCCCGAGCTGTTCGCTGTGCCACCCTGCGCCCCCTCCAATGTCGAGCCGCCTCTTGGTCCAGCTTCTGCGTCTGGCGTCAATCGCGCTGATGGAATCTACTACCTCAGATTTTATGCGGCGGTCGCCGCCTATCAAGCCTTCTCTTGATAAAATGTGCCGATTGTGTCGGTTTTGTCATTGGATTATGTGGTGTTTCCCCGAACAGGCGAGCAGTTACTCGGCTGTTTCCCTCGTGCGTGGATACCGCTGCGCTTACGCCGTACGCCCTCTCATCATCGCATAGCCGAACACAATAATCGTAACAGCCTCGATTATCATTGGTGTGAAGGCGCCGGGTGCCGCGCCGTCAACGGCCAAGGTAATGAGGCGCCCAACGAATGCTAAGATGATCAAGGTGATTGGGCCCAGAAGCCAGCTTGGCTGATGCCGAATAGCGGCTGCCAGTCCAAGGCCTCCGCTTGCACAGAAAAAGCCGCCGATATCGGCGCGCAAGGTGGCCAATCCGATATCATCTGTTACGGCCAGACCAAACTGGCCGGCCGTTGCCGCCGGGTCCATCATGTATTGAAGGCCGACGACCAGCAGAATGGCCGACAAAGCGCCGGTCAAAATCCGAATGATGATGTCCGTCATTGTGTTTCCCCCTTCATTCGCGGCTCTTTCACGGCCGCATTCGTCTGTTTTGTTTTAAGGCCGCTAACTATGGCCCCTTAGCCCCGTGGGCGCAATTTTGGGGTTGGCTGTTGCGTGTCAAAAGCCTTCCTTCATATGCCGCGAAATGGCATTTATCCTTTTAACAAACCACAAGACCAAAAAGAGGGGCGCCGTTCTATGTCTGTCATTTCCCTATCCCGCATTCTGACCTATTGGGCAGAACAAAAGCCCGACGACATCGTGATCGCCCATGACGACAAAACGATCACGTGGCGCGAGCTGGATGCCAGGACAAACCGGCTCGCGCGGGCCTATGAGGCATTGGGGGTAGGGCAGGATGATTTTGTGACCATCGCGCTGCCTAATAGTATCGAGTTTTTCGAGGCGTGTTTCGCCACCTGGAAAGCAGGGGCCACGCCTCAGCCGGTGTCTGCAAAACTGCCAAAGTTCGAGCGCGATCAGATCATAGAAATCGGCGCGCCTAAGCTCGTGGTCGGTGTGCAAGATGGCGATGTACAAGGTCCAAAGTTTTTGCCGACCGGGTATGAAGCCGATCCATCATTGTCCGACGAACCATTGGCGGGAAAAACGGCGGCGTCATTCAAAGCGATGACATCTGGCGGCAGCACGGGGCGGCCGAAGCTGATCGTTTCGAAATTTCCAGCAGAGGTGGATCCGGTCGAAACGCCGCTTAATCTGGGGGCGGAGAAATCGGTTCTGGTGCCTGGGCCGCTTTATCACAATGGACCATTCCTGTGGGCCATGTATCCGCTGTTCCAGGGGTGTCAGATCACGATCACGACGCGTTTCGATGCAGCCCAGACATTGGCGCTCATCGAAAAGTGGAAGGTAGACATGATCTATGTGGTGCCCACCATGATGCAGCGCATTTGGAACCTGCCGGAAGAGGAACGGTTGAAACATGACCTGTCGTCTCTCAAGGCGCTCTGGCATTTGGCGGCCCCGTGCCCTGCATGGCTGAAAGAAGCCTATATCGATTGGCTGGGGGCTGATGTGATCATGGAACTGTATGGCGGTACGGAAGGAACCGGCACAACGGTCATCACCGGCAGCGAATGGTTGGAACACAGAGGATCTGTAGGCAAACCGGTTGAAACCTGCGAGATGAAAATTGTCGGTGAGAACGGAGAAACCTTGCCGCCTGGGGAAATAGGAGAGGTCTTCTTGCGCCCGCTAACGGGGCCGGGCACCACGTACCGCTATATTGGTGCGGAGGCGAAATCCATCGATGGGGGCTGGGAAAGCCTGGGGGATCTTGGTTACCTGGACGAAGACGGATATCTGTATCTGTCCGACCGCCTTACCGACATGATCCTGTCAGGCGGTGCCAATATCTATCCGGCGGAAGTGGAGGCGGCCATTGATGCTTTTCCGGGCGTGCGTTCTTCTGCGGTGATCGGTCTGCCTCACGAAGATCTTGGCAATGCCATTCATGGCATCGTTGATGTGCCGGATGGTGATGTGACTGAGGACGCTTTGTTGGATCATCTGAATGAAAGATTAGTGCGGTACAAAGTGCCCCGGACGCTTGAATTCGTGTCCGAGCCGCTGCGGGACGATGCGGGCAAGGTGCGCCGTAAGGCCCTGCGTGAAGAACGAGTGAAGGTGTCCTAAGCTGCCGTTATTACACCGGATGTAATTGTGATGCGCCGTTCGGGCGTTCATAACCAAATGAAGTTGCCACATCGCGCGAGGTTGCCATGAAACTTTTGTCCGGTCCGTTGAGCATGTTTGGTGCGAAGGTCGAGATTGCGGCTCTTGAAAAAGGAATCGAAGCAAACCGCGAGTTTGTTCCGTTTTCGCTCCAGACACTTTATCAACCTCGTCACCCTGATGTGCTCAAGATCAATCCTAAAGAACAGGTGCCCGTCCTTATGGATGGCGACCTTGAGATTTTCGATTCCACGCAAATTTTCGAGTATCTCGAGCACATACAGCCCGCGCCTCCTTTGTGGCCGCAGGACTCGAAGGAACGGGCACGGGCAAGGCTTCTGGAACTCAAATCCGACGAAGTGTTCTTTCCGAATGTGGTCAATTTGTTCCCGCACAATCAGACCCCCGACCGTCAAGCTCAGACCGACGCCTCGCTCGCGGCCATTCCCGCTTACTATGTGGAAATGAATGCGCTGTTGTCGGACCGCGACTATCTCTGCAAATCCTATTCCTACGCGGACATCGCGTTTTACATGGCTCAGTTCTTCGCAAGTTTCATTGGTTACCCCATTCCTAAGTCCAACAAACAACTTCTTGATTGGCGGGAGCGTATAGGCGTACGCCCTGCCGTCGGCCAAGTGGTTGGCACCATGCGCCGCTTCTTGGCCGACAACGGTATTTCCACCGACGGTTTCTAGTCGCGCTATTCATTCCGCTTTTGTTTGGCTACGCTTGCGTCAGATTCGGCCAGACAAAGGAGCGAAAATGGCGGAAGCAAAAACGGGCCAATGCCTTTGTGGCGACATCAAATTTCGTCTTGATGGCGATGTGATCAAAACAAATGCATGTCATTGCAGCCAATGCCGGCGATGGGGTGGCCATTATTGGCCGTCGGCGGATATGGACCAAGAAAAGCTTGTGATCACTCATGGGGCCGAAAGCATTGCGTGGTACGAATCGTCCGAGAGCGCCGAGCGTGGATTTTGCATCGTATGCGGATCATCCCTGTTTTGGCGGCAAACGAAAGGCGATTTGTCCTACGTCTCTGTGGCAATCGGTGCACTAAACGCGCCCACCGGTCTTACCATCGACTGTCATATCTTCACGGACGACAAGAGCGACTATTACACCATCCCTTCATAGATGGCTGTCGTGACCATCGGACCGTGCTAGGGTTTGGGAAAACCAAGAGACAGGAGACCCCATGATCAAGGAAGGCAACTATCGCGGTTTCGACGTGAAGGTGGAAGATCCCGGCATCGCGCTCATTACCTTTAATCAGCCGGAGCGGTTGAATGGCATGACCGCGACCATGAAACGCGACCTGCTGGAAACCATCACGCAGATCCAAATGGACGATGCCATCCGTGTCGTCGTGTTTACAGGGTCTGGCCGCGCCTTTTCCGCGGGAGATGACATCAGCGGCAAGCCGCTTGCCGATGGTGAAGATGGTTTGGTGCCGGATATCCATCATGGGCATCACAATCACAATGGCACCTATAATGGCTTGCGCTGGATTTCCCAGCCGATCAATCAATCCATCCGCAAACTGGATAAGCTCACCATTGCGGCGATCAATGGGGTCGCGATCCAAACCGGTTTTTCCTTGGCGCTGGCGTGCGATTTCCGGATCGCCGCGCAAGGGGCCAAGATGGGGTCGGGCACGCTGCGCTTCGGTTTATTGCCGGACGAAGGTGGGCAGTATTTGCTGGTGCAGTTGATAGGGGTTGCCAAGACCATGGATTTCCTTATGCGCAAGCGGATCGTGCCGGCGGAACGGGCCCTCGAACTGGGGCTGGTTCATGAAGTGGTCGAACACGAAGCCCTTCACGGACATGCCATGGCTTTGGCGCGGGAACTGGCGAATGGGCCGCAAATCGCCATGCGCCTTCTGAAGCAATCGATTTACCGCGCAGCAGAAATGCCGTTCGATCTGTCCTTGGATGAGATCGCGGCGAAGACGCCCATGGCGGATCACCACCCGGATGCGCGGGAAGGCGTGACAGCTTTCCAAGAAAAACGCGAACCGCGATTTAATCAATGGCTGGAGAAGTAGTTGGTCCGTGTTCACTTTTTCCTATTTTCTCAATACTTCACCCGAACAGTTTTTGAACGCATTGCTTCCGATATTTGAAAAACATCAGATAAAACATGAGATGGTTGCCGCTCTCGGTGACCACAACTGGGAAACGGATATTGATCTGCATACCCGTTATCCAAAGTGGTTGTTGGTAGAATGGCCAAGTTTGATCGATATGGCTGCCTACGAGCTTCACGAGCAATTAAGCGAGGGCCTAAAAACCAAAGCAGCTGCGTTTTCTATCACTGAGCAACACTGGGCTTTGGGTTTGTTTGATAACGGTGCGACGACAGATCGATTTCTGTCGGACTTTTTCACTCACGTGGGCATAAAACATGGTCGCGACGAAATGATGAAAATCTATGGCGGAAGGCCCAGTGTCGTGGCTGAGTATTTTGGTGTTCCCGTTCAGAACATTTCGCCATACATGGAAACTGCACCCGAATATTCATCTTGGGATGAAGTCTTAGCAATACTCGGAATAGGACCAAGAGCTAAATGGCGCCCTGGAAAGGCTTTTGCCGACGACAAATATAAACTAGATGACCCCCGTGTCGGATATGATTTCGTCAAGAGGCTTGGAGTTCCTGTGCATGAGGATGAACGGCCAGGTAAAATCAGATGCGAGATAGAAGCGAAGTTTTGGAGCAAGTTACCAAAGTCGGAGTATCACTTCGGGTGAACGGTAGTTAAATAACGACGCTATGTTTCGTTTCCTTCGCCAAAATAGAAAGACGCCTAGGGTCTATGCTGGGTCGGTCATTGTTGTGCCGAGGGTGGATAATGGCGGTCTTTGGGACTTCTTTACAGGTGGCAGCAATCAGGGTGTTGAAGCTCGGTTGCAACAGCAGTTGAAAGAGCTGTTTGCGCTGACGGCCTGCGCAGATCGAGCGGATTTTAAGGAAGACGATCTTGGTCTGGACGTATTCTTGTCAAGCTATCAACAAGGCGGGTTTGAAAGTGGCACTGTTGGTTCCTGGGAGATGGATTTTTTCTGGCGGCCAACGGTCGAACTGAAAGCGCGCCTGTATTCCTTGAATACAGGAAAGGAAAAATCTTCGTTTCGCGTTGTCGAACGCGTAACGTGGAAGGAATTATTCGGACGAGTTCTTGTGCGGAGGTGGTTCACATGGCGCTGGGAAACTTTCGATGAGAAAGATCTTGAAGCACTGTTGAATAGGGCGGGCGAACGTCTTCTGAAAAAGATGATCGCAAAAGTCTGAATCCTTCTCCAATCATACCGAGCAACAGCAGAGGAGCCATTGATCATGGAAGTGAACATTCGAGATGCGCGCGCGGCGGATCGTGGCCGTTGTCTGGAACTGCTGGGCGCTCTCGCGTCGTTCACCGGATTGAGTGCCGACGAAAACGCGGGTCAGGTGTTTGATGGGCTGCTTGAACAGAACCGTGGGCGGATCATCGTTGCGGAAGAAGAGGGGCAGATATTGGGCATGGCGACCGTGTCGTATAATGTCGCCATGCGCTATGGCGGCGAGTATTGCCAGCTTGAAGAACTGATCGTGGACCCGGCGGGCCGCGGCAAGAACATTGGTGGCCAGCTCGTGGCGGCAACGGTGGAGAATGCACGGGCACGGGGCTGTGCCGAATATGGCCTTTACCTGGTGGAGACAACGGAACAAAACCAGCCATTCTATGAAAAGTATGGCTTTGTGAGGGGCGGTTCCGAAATGCGCCAAGCCCTCTAAGCCGCCGGTCCTTAGGTTTCCGTTGCGTTCTCTCTGAGGCGGCAGGGGCCTGTGCACTTTTGTGCATTGAGTTTTATGGAGCGGTCGGGCAGAACGGAAACAAATCTAAGGACCACTGAAGGACCCTCACCATGAACACTGCCGATGCTCTCTATAAACGTATTTCCATTCGTGCTTTCAAAGAAATACCGGTGGATGCGGAAACCGTCCGTGGTCTGCTGGACAAAGCACGCTGGTCGCCGTCGGGCGGCAACATGCAGCCCTGGAAAGTCATTGTGGTGGCCGGTGAGGAAAAAGCCGCCTGCTCCGCCTTGGCGGGGGAAGTCTTAGCGAACAATCCGCGCGGCGAGGCAGGCGACTATCCGATTTATCCGGAAACAGTCGAAGAACCCTATCGGTCGCGCCGTTTCAAGGTGGGCGAAGACATGTATGAGAAGCTTGGGATTGCCCGCGAAGACAAAGCGGGCCGGTTCGCGCGGCTTGCTGAGAACTACAACTTCTTTGGTGCCCCAGTGGGTTTGTTCTTCGTGATTGACCGCTGCATGGGCCATGGCCAATGGGCGCATATGGGTATGTTCATGCAGTCCTTGGCTTTGGTTGCGGTCGAGGAAGGATACGGCACATGCATGCAGGAAGCCTGGGGCATGGTGCGGGAAAGCCTTCACAAAAAGTTTGAGCTACCGGACAATGAGGTCGTTTATTGCGGCATGGCGCTGGGCGTGCCTGATATGGATCATACGGTCAACACGCTTCGGTCAGAGCGGGCGCCGGTGGACGAGTTTGCCCGGTTTAAGGGATTCTAAGTGGATCTGAATGCGTGGACCATGTTTGTGCTGGTCGAAACGGCTCTGTGCCTGACGCCAGGGCCAGCGGTCCTCTACGTGTTTTCGGTGGGCGCGCGTTATGGCGTAAGAACGTCACTTGCCGCCAATGCGGGCGTGGTCACCGGCAACAGCTTCTACTTCATTTTATCCGCTCTCGGATTAAGCGCTATCCTTTTGACGTCCCATACGGTTTTCCTGGCGGTCAAATGGGCAGGCGTTGCGTATCTCACTTGGCTTGGCCTCAAGCTCATCTGGGAAGCGAAAGGAGCAACGCCATCTGATGTGTCGGCGCCGCCGACAGCGCGGATTTTTCGCGGCGGGGTCATCTTGCAATTGGCAAACCCCAAAAGCTTCGTTTTCTTTGGCGCCATTCTCCCCCAATTTGTAGATCCGAATGGCAATATCTGGCTGCAGTTTTTGATCTTGGGGGTGACGAGCCAAGTCATTGAAGCCTTGGTTTTGGGGATGTATGGCGTGACGGCGGACCGGTCGGCCGCCTGGGTTCGAGCACCAGCCTTCGTGCGATGGGTGGAACGAGGATCCGGCGGGCTGCTGATCGTGATGGGGGCCTGGCTTGCTGCCTTCAAAAGAGTTTAGGACGCCACTTGGGTTTGGGGCAGTGCGTCTTCTGACTGGGTTTCGCCTTGTGCGCGGCGCATCAGCGTGGTGATCAATTGATCCACCTGAATTGGCTTGGCGATATGGGCGTCCATGCCTGCTTCTAAATACTCTTCGACTTGGTGTGTCATCGCGTTGGCGGTAAGAGCGATGATTGGTGTTGGCTTGCGATTTTGCGATTGTTCACGCATGCGGATTTCACGTGTCGCTTCGACGCCGTCCATGACCGGCATTTGCACGTCCATGAGGATGATGTCGTAATTGCCTGCGTCCCAGGCGTCGACAGCCTCTTTGCCGCTTTCAACGATGGTGAGTTGGGCGCCGATGGATTCAAGAAGGGCTTGGAGCACCAGCTGGTTTTGCAGGTGATCTTCAGCCGCAAGGATGCGCAAGGAAACCGGCGCTTCTGCGTCTGCTGGAATAGCCATTGTTCCAGTGGTGTCGATTGGCGTTTCAACACGGATCTGTTGGAGGGGCAGTCCAAAGCGGAACGTTGATCCCTCACCGGGCTTGCTTTGAACATCGATCCAGCCCCCCATCAGATGGATAAGCTTCTTACATATGGTGAGGCCAAGCCCGCTGCCGCCGAAGCGCCGCGTTGTGCTCGAATCCGCCTGCGCGAATGGCACGAACAAAGCTTCGAGGCTTTCTTGTTCCATGCCGATGCCCGTGTCGCTTACGGTAAAGACCAGGTCGTTTGAATCGCCTGTTGGTGCGTCGATGATGACATCGATAGAACCGGTTTCCGTAAACTTGATCGCATTGGAAATGAGATTGTTGAGGATCTGCCGGACCCGGGTGGGATCTCCCAGATAGGTTGTGCCTACTTTCTCATTGAGCTCGATGTTGAATTCGAGCTGTTTTTCATCCGCCTTTGGACGATGCAGAAGCTCGATCGACTCTAACAAGCCATCTAAACTGAATTCCGTCGTTTCGACCTCAAGTTTGTCGGCTTCGATTTTTGACAGATCCAGAATATCGTTGATCACACTCAACAAGGCGTCGCCTGATTGGGTGATCACATTGATCATGTTTTCTTGTTTCTCGGTGAGGTCGGTCATCCGCAATGCCTGGGCCATGCCCAGCATACCGTTCATTGGTGTGCGGATTTCGTGACTCATATTGGCAAGGAATTCGGATTTGAGCTTGTTTGCCTCTTCGGCTTTGCGGCGGCTTTGGACCAATTCCTCAATGCCGCTCATACTGCCGGCCAAGCGAATGGGCTTTCCGTTTGCATCCCATCTGGCCTGCCCTTTTACTCTGAACCATCTATACACGCCGTCTTTGCATCGTGCGCGATGCTGGGAGTCGTAAGGTGTTCCCAGGTTCAGGTGGTCCATATAGGTTTTTTTGAACGCGTCCACATCGTCCGGGTGAATTTGGTCTTCATATTTGAAGTTTCGGGATTTGGCTTCATGTTCCGTGTAGCCGAGCAACTCCCAGACTTTTGCGGAGTAGTAAACTTCTTCAGTATCCGGCTGATAGTCCCAAATACCGACTTCCGATCCGCGAACGGCATATTCAAACCGTTCTCGCGTCATCGTAAGTTTCTTCGAAAGTTCTTCTGCCTCCCGTTTTGCTTCCTCAAGATCCGTGTAGTTCCTAACGACGCCCTGTGAAGTTGCCAGGCCGAATACGGCGATCAAAATACTTTTGAGGATGATGAGGCCCATCATCGTGTAGAAAACAAAGTCTACGGTGCGGCTGACCAATGGTTCGAACGCGGAGGAGTTCTCTCCAAAGCCCTTGACGGCGCTTTTTAGGGTCGCACAGATTTCCCATTTCGGGATGTCGCCGTACACATATGCATCAAGACGTGCAAGCGTTTCGTCCGCAAGAACAATATCCTTTTTGCATAGATTAATGGCCTCATATGTGCCGGCCGCCCACATGGCGGCGCGTTCCAACGGACCGGCAACTTTTAAGCATTGGACCGGCTGTTCTTTGACACGTTCCACAATTTCGCGCAGGTCACTTGCGGTGGTTTTGCCGGTTCTTTCGAAGTCCATAACCGCGTCGGCCAGCACATGATTGTATTTTATGTGCATGAAATTGAGTTCGTGCAGGAGAGCGCCACGGGCGATTTCCCACGCACCAAATACCCCCACAACCGCCGACGCAATAAATAGGAAGTTGATCCAATTCAGCTGCTTTTTGACGGATTTTGTATGCCCCATCATGACCTGTCAGTCCCCCTTGCCAGGACGTGTGAGGCTAGCGGCATAGGGTTAATCTTGCCTTTATCCGGTGTATTACACGGGGTTAAGCACGCCTGGGTAGTGCCGGGTTGTGACACTTGAAAAACGTGTTTTTCGCAACGCCAGGACGCGATTTTTGCGTCCGGTTTCCCGTAATCAGATCCGGAAGGATAGGAATTGTTAAGGGGCGTGCTAACCTCGCGCCGCCATTGGGGGAACTAAACTTCGAGAGCCGAAAACCATGTCACTGCGCGCCCGCGTAAGCCCGTATATTTCGCAATACGTCACCAGCTCCAAACGGCTTGCACGTCAGCGTCAAAAAGCTGAAGCCCGGCGGAATCGCGAAGGCGCATCCCACGAAGTTCACTACTTTCATCAAGTGGATGATCCGTACAGCCATCTTGCTGCCCAGACCATCGGTTTTCTTGAGCGGGCGTATGACATCAAGCTAATACCTCATCTTGTATCGCCGCCATCGGATGCGGCTGCCCCGGAACGGCAAGAGCTGATTGCGTATTCGCGGCGTGATGCGGCGGACATTGCGCCTTACTTCGGATTGTCATTCGAAGACCGTCACGAACAGCCTCGCCAAGATAGTGTCCGGTTGGCCGGGCGAATTCTGACGGTTGCCGTCAAGAGCACCGCCTTTCCCGAAATCGCGAGCGCGGTGAGTGGTGCATTGTGGCGTTTTGATCAGGCAAAGTTGGAGGAACTGGCCGGCCGTTATGGCAAAGCGGAAGAGAGTGAAACGTCGGCGGAGATGGCGAGCGGAGACCGGAAGCGAACCAAATGGGGGCATTACCTCGGCGCAACTTTCTACTACGCGGGCGAATGGTATTGGGGCGTCGATCGGCTGGCCTATCTTGAGAGCCGTCTGGCGGAACTTGGCGTCGCCAAAGGCAGCGCCCCTGGTTTAACAAAACCAAGTATTACAAAGGCCGGTCCCGGCCAAAATGCGGATAACCTGACGTTAGAGTATTTTCCGTCGCTGCGTAGTCCGTATACCTATATTTCTTTTGAAAGAACCTATGATCTGGTGGACCGCACCGGGGTGAACTTGGTTCTGCGTCCCGTTTTACCAATGGTCATGCGCGGTGTGCCTGTACCGCCGCAAAAGGGCCGCTACATTTTGTTGGATACCAAGCGTGAAGCGGAAACGGCTGGTGTCCGGTTCGGCAAGGTGAGCGATCCGGTTGGCAAGCCGGTGGAGCGCGCATACTCTCTTTTTTCGTGGGCACGAGAGCGGGGCAAGGCCCGCGCGTTTTTGTTCGAATTCGCAAAAGCAGCCTTCGCCGAGGGCACTTACACAGGGTCTGACTCTGGGCTTGCGAAAGTTGTCAAACGCGCGGGTCTTGATTGGTCTGAAGCGCGAGGGATTGTGGACAATGATGCCTGGCGGGTAGAGATGGAAGAAAATCGATTGGCAATGTACGAATCCAGCCTATGGGGTGTGCCAAGCTTCCGGCTCTTGCATCCGGATGGGCGGATGCTTGCGACCTGGGGCCAAGACCGCATATGGCTTGTTGAAGCGAAAATTGCCGAATGGACCAACGAACGATAAGACTAAAAGCAAACAGCAGCGCGGGCCAGAAAAGTGCCGGTCCGCTTTCAAACATTATTGATTTTGTAAGCAGCTTTCAGCAGGGCATAGCTTGCGTGGGTACAAACAGGGCGAGAGGCTAATTCATGTGTGACGAACAGACCATCAAAGACGATGAGGCTTACCTTCTAAAGAAAGGCCATTCCGTTTCCCGGCGGCATTTCAACGCGATGACCGGTGCTGCGTCATTGGCTCTTATGTTTCCACCTCTTGCCAATGCAGCTGATGTGACTGAAACGGACGTGCAAGTTACGACGCCGGATGGGATCGCTGACTGCTATTTCGTTCACCCGGCAAGCGGCAAACATCCTGCCGTCATCGTGTGGCCGGATGTATTAAGCCTTCGGCCAGCCTACCGCACGATGGGAAAACGACTGGCGGAATCGGGCTATGCGGTGCTGGTGGTCAATCCCTACTATCGCCAAGCCAAATCGCCGGTTGTGGAGGAAGGCGCCAGTTTTCGGGATCAAGCCACGCGGGATATCGTGCTGCCGCTCGCGCGCGCATTGACACCTGAAACCACTGATACAGATGCCATAGCATTTGCCGGATTTCTTGATCAGCAAGCCGCAGTGGACACGGTCCGCAGGATGGGTACAACCGGCTATTGCATGGGCGGGGCCATGACCATGCGCACGGCAGCGGCGCTACCGGATCGCGTTGGGGCAGGGGCGTCGTTTCATGGCGGCCGTCTTGTAACCGAAGGCGAAGACAGCCCCCATCTTCTCATCCCGAAAATGAAAGCGAGCTATCTGGTGGCGGTGGCTGAAAACGATGATGAGAAAGAACCCGAAACCAAGAATGTGCTGCGGAGTGCTTTTGACGCGGCCGGTCTGGAGGCCGAAATCGAGGTATATGAGGGGGCCTTGCACGGATGGTGCACCATCGATTCCGCGGTTTATAACCAAGAACAGGCAGAACGCGCATGGTCCCGCCAGCTTGTGCTTTTCGAAAAAGCGCTCGCTTAAAAGCCCAACTACAGCGTTTCCAGGTGAAGTGCCAAAAACGTATATTGGCGGTTCACCGTCCGGAAACGCGCAAAACAAAGAGTCTGGAGCCGTTTTGCGTTTCAATCAAAACCAAAACGGCTCTAGCGGAAAACAGACAAGAGACGCCCGCCGCGGCCTTTGCGGGCGTCCACTTCTTCCATCACTCGAAGCAAATTGCCGCCCCAGATTTTTTTGATGTCTTCTTCCGAATAGCCGCGCCGGACCAATTCGGTCGTCACATTCAGGCTCTCTGCAGCGTTATTCCAGCCGTCGATGCCGCCGCCGCCTTGGAAGTCTGACGATATACCCACATGGTCAATCCCGATCAGTTTCACGGCGTAGTCGATATGGTCGACGAAATCGCTTACATTCGCGCGGGGAAACTTTGTCTGTATAGATCTTATTTCCCGCGCGTAGGATTTGCGCGTGTCCGGCGCTGCGCCGAAAATCTCATCGAGTGATTTGAACGGAAACTTTTTGCGCAATGCACCGAAGGCGACTTTCTTCTCATTCGAAACCGGAATGAGATAGGTATCGAACGCAACGATCTGGATAACCCCGCCATTGGCGGCTAAAGCCTTGAGTTCCCGATCACTCATGTTACGCGGATGGTCGTACACTCCTTGAACTGAAGAATGCGATGCGATAACGGGCGCGCGGGATGCCTCAATGGCATCCAACGTCGCTTGTCTTGAGGCGTGGGAGACATCGATCATAATGCCCAGCCGGTTGCACCTCTTGACCACATCCCGGCCAAACTCGCTCAAGCCGCCATGCTCGGACGGTTTGTCCCCCAAATTCAATCGAGGCTGAGCGGAATCCGCAATGTCGTTGTGACCGTTATGGACAAGCCCGAAATAGCGCGCCCCTAGATCATAGTAGACATCGAGGAGATCGATCTGTGTGCCGATGACATAGCCGTTCTCGATCCCAATGAGGGCCGCGCGCTTGCCTTCTTTATGAAGGTTGCGAACATCGTCTGCGGTGAGCGCCAGTCCAACGCGTTCCGAGTCTTCACCGCTGGTGAGCCGGTGGATCGCCGCGAACTTGGCGGTGGCTGTCGACATGGCTTGGGCATACCCCATTGGGTCGCGTTTGGTCTGCCCCACATAGACAATGAAGAAGGCCGCATCGAGGCCGCCATCTTCCATGCGCGGCAGGTCCACTTGCGCAGGCAATGCGTTGACTTCCGCCATATCGAAACGGTCGCTCGCGAAAAAGGTGGGAATGTCCACATGAGTATCGACCGTGATGACGGCATCGTGGATTCTTTTGGCATTTTTCAGGAGGTCAGCGTCGTTCGCTGAACCTGTGCTAAAGCTTCCAACGACTAAGGACAGGGTGAGAAGGGCGATGAGTTGGAGCTTGGCCATGAAATATTCCGTAGGGTAATCGGCCGGACAAAATGCCAGGCTCTGATGTCTTTGCTTGTCCGCCACTTTATGTCAGCATTGGTGCTCGCGCAAAAGATAGGGAACGCCAGATGAGCATTCGATTGGGATTGGGGTCTACCGTGCCGGCTCTCACAGAGGCAAAAGCTTTTTGGGCGTTCGTGGAGCTGTGTGAAGAAAGCGGCGTCGATTCGCTCTGGCAATCGGACCGGCTGATTTCAAAAGAACCGCAATTCGAATCCATGAGCGTCATGGCAGCTTTGGCAGGCGGCACGGATCGTATCAAATTCGGCATGAATGCAGTTGTCGCCGGATACCGTGATCCTCTGGTCCTGGCGAAACAATGCGCCACCATCGATCAATTGAGCGGCGGACGGCTGCTGCCGGTGTTTGGTGTCGGCGCGCCTTGGAACGCCGAATGGAATGCCACCGGTCGAGGCACGAAAGGGCGCGGTGTGCGTGCCAATGAAGTGATCGAATTGATCACCCGTCTGTGGACGGAAGATGAGGTCACGTTCGAGGGCCGGTTCTTCACCTATCAAAACGCGACGATCTCTCCGAAGCCGAAACAAAAACACTTGCCGGTATGGATCGGTGGCAACAGTGAGGCCGCCGTCAAGCGCACGGCCCGGGTCGGCACCGGATGGCTCGGGGGCCTCTGCACGCCCGCCATCACGAAACGCGTCATTTCGAATGTGAAAGACGCACTGACCGAACATGGGCGTTCGATCGACGAAGATCACTATGGCGTGACGGTGCCATTCCGGTTCGGAGCCTTCGATGATGCCCCGGCTCAGCGGACCATCAAGGCCGTGACCGCGCGCCGTGCCGAGGGGTTCGATCCGGCGGAGGCGCTCGCGGTCGGAGACACAGACGTGATCGTCTCGCTTCTGAAGCGTCATGTGGAAGCCGGCGCCTCCAAATTCGTCATGCTGCCCATGGCGGCAGATGCGGATGAGGTGATGGATCAAACGAAACGTCTGATTGCAGAGGTCATGCCTGTTGTTGAAGACCGGTCTGCCAAGGCCGCCTGACTTTTTGCAAAGACACCCATTTGTGTTGTTCGAAGGGTGCTCAAAACTTCGATTTCCTGCGCGGGATGTCCGATTTCGAGACGGGTCTTACCTGATTTGATGGATCTTTCGCACGGCGGGCGGTAGCCTTTGGCTAAACGAATTGAGCCGTTTTCACGGCCGCCGACGGAGGAACTTATGGGTGAAATGAAACATTCGATCTGCCGTGTCTGTCACGCGCAGTGCGCGCTTCTTGTGGAGATGGAAGACGGCAGGCCGGTCAAAGTTGTCGGCGACAAAGACAACCCGATCTATCACGGGTACACCTGTGTGAAGGGCCGTGAGCTGCCCTACATGCATTATTCCGACAAACGGCTCATGCACTCTCAAAAAATGTTGCCGGACGGGACGCATACGGCGATTTCCCATGAGCAGGCCTTCGATGAAATTGCCGAGAAGATGAAACATATTCTCGACACCTATGGGCCGCGTTCCATCGCCTATTACGTGGGAACGCATGGGTTCAACAATTTCGCCACCAACCGCTTCGCGGATGCCTGGATGGATGCGATCAAGTCGCCCATGAAGTTCTCAAGTGTGACCATCGATCAGCCGGGCAAGGCCATTGCGACGGCCCTGCATGGCGCCTGGCAAGGCGGAACCACCAATTTGGATATTGCTGATGCTTGGATGTTCGTCGGCACCAATCCGATTGTCTCTATGTTTGGCGGCACGCCGGTTAATCCTGCGCGCGCGCTTAAGAAAGCGAAGCAGCGCGGGTTGGACCTTGTGGTCATCGACCCTCGCGTGACCGATGTGGCGAAGCACGCCACAATCCACTTGCAGCCGAAACCGGGGAATGATCCGGCCATTTTGGCGGGCATGCTGCGCGTCATCTTCGAAGAAGGTCTTTACGACCAAAAGTTCACCACGGAAAACGTGGATGGTTTCGTTGAGCTTCGCGAGGCGGTAGATTCCTTTACCCCTGAATTTGTGGCCGAGCAGGCTGACATCCCCGCAGAGAAGCTAAAAGAAGCAGCCCGCATGATCGCGAAAGCCGGCCGTGCCGGCTGCACCGGTGGTACCGGCCCGAATATGGCTGCATACGGAAACCTTACCGAATATTTGCTGTTGTCGATGATGAGCGTTTGTGGCCATTGGCTGCAAGAAGGCGAAAAGCTGCCCAATCCGGGTGTGCTCGTGAACCGCGCCCCGGCGAAAGCACAACCCAGCGGCCCGTTCCCCGCATGGGGGTTCGGTGAAAAGCTTCGTGTGCGGAATTTGACCGACACGGCAGCGGGTTTACCCACCGCAGCGGCGGCGGACGAAATTCTCATGGAAGGAGAGGGCAAGGTTCGGGCGCTGATTAGTCTTGGCGGCAACCCGATGATGGCTTGGCCGGACCAGCTCAAAACCTACGATGCAATCCGGGAACTGGATCTGTTCGTCAGTATCGATCCGATGATGACTGCATCAGCCCGGCTTTCTCACTATGTGATCGCACCGAAACTTAGCTTGGAATATGCCTGCGCCACGGCGCTGCAGGAAATGCTGGGGATCGGTCTGTCCGGTGAGGGCTATCAGGCACCATATGCTCAGTATTGCGAGAAAATCATGGATCCGCCTGAAGGGTCGGATGTGATTGAAGATTGGGAATTGTTCTACGGGATTTCCCAGCGCATGGGGCTGGAGCTGGCCATCGAGCCGTGGTCTTTCATGGATCCGGCGAACAAAGCTGCGAACGCAACGAAAATCGACATGCAGAACAAACCAACCGGTGAGGAAGTTTGGGAAATCCTCATGAAGGGATCGCCGGTGCCGTTGTCTGAGGTCAAGAAAAGCCCCGAAGGGCGTTTGTTCGATGTACCGGAAGTGCGCGTTGCACCGCGCGATGAAGGGTATGCGGGCCGCTTCGATGTGGGCAACGAAGTGATGATGAAAGAATTGGAGGAAGTGAAGGCCGGCACGATTCACGATAGGGAGAAGGGATATGCCTTCCGAATGATCAGCCGTCGTTTGCACGATCATCACAATTCCAATTGGCACTTCGCGCCCCACATGAGCCGTAAATACAAATACAATCCGGCTTTCATGAACCCTGACGATATGAAGGCTCAAGGCCTGAAGGAGGGGGACATCATTGAGGTGATTGCCGAGCGTGCGTCCATCAAAGGCATTGTGGAAGCAGCACCGGATGTGCGGGAAGGGTCAATCGCCATGACCCATTGCTGGGGCGACCTTCCCGGCATGGATGATGATGTGCGCACCCACGGTTCGAACACAGGGCGGCTCTCCAGTGTTGAGAAAGACTATGATCCGTATTCCGGCATTCCGCGGATGAGCAACATTCCGATCAATATCCGGAAACTGGAATCCGCCGTCGCGGCCGAATAAAGACAAACGGTCATACATTCCCAAGAATGGTGTTAGGGTAAGAGCCTGGCCATTCTCGGGAGGTGTGTGCGATGACCGAAGCCGAAGCACTCGAGCGTGAACTCTACGAAAAGGCGTTGAAATTGGCGGAACTCCGCCAGGCAGAGCCTGCGCGCCCGGTAGGCAATTATGCGTTCCAGACCATCAATGGCGAAACCAGCTTGTTAGATCTGTTTGGGGATCAAAACCGGCTGCTTGCGATCCACAATATGGGGCAGGCATGCCGTTACTGCACCCTATGGGCCGACGGCATCAACGGCATTCTCGACCATCTGGAAGACGCATTTGCCGTGGTGATGCTGTCAAAAGATGCACCGGAAGTACAGCGCCGCATGGCCTTGAATCGTGGGTGGAAGTTTCGGATGGCGTCTCATGCGGGCGGCATTTACCTGGCAGAGCAGTCAGTAACGCCCGATGGGGGCAATCATCCTGGCGCTGTGATCTACGAAAAACAGGGTGAAACAATCGTCAGGCGCGGCGCCACGAATTTCGGGCCCGGAGACCTGTATTCACCGATGTGGCACTTCTTGTCGCTTGCTGGGATCGGCGCGCCAGACTGGACTCCCCAATACAATTATTGGTCTCGTCCCCCGTCACTGGACGACGGTGGCGACAACATCCGCGATTGAGCTTTTCAAAAGGGTCTGACCCTTTTGAAACTCCGTAAGTCGCAGATCGTGAAACGCTCTAGGGTTTAGGAAATCGGAATGCTTTCCGTCTTGTCTTTTGGCGGCATATGATCCGCCCCAGGAGCGTTCCATTGTTCCGTCAAAATTGCCCGCACGGAAGCGACCGTCCGCTGGCTTCCAAGCGGACCATAGAACAGGTCTATGTTCTCAATCGCGGCATCCGGCAAGAGGTCCGCTGCAAAAGCAAAAGGTTGGTTATCGGCTGCGGCAATGAAAACCGCCGCTTCATGGGCACCAAATTTGTGCGCCAAATAAAGTTCCTGAGCTGACACATCGCGTGAAAGCCTGTCGCTGAGTGTTTGGCGGTTCTTTCGAGTGAGCTCGGCGGCGAGAAATGTTGATGTGACGCCATCGTGACGAAGCGCCAATATGGCTTGTTTTTCGCTTTTGTTTGACACCGCGCACGGCCCAAATTCTGAACAGACGATTTCATGGGCATGGCCGCCTTTGCCGTAGCTGCCGCCATGTTCATCCATCAGCGAAATCCATGTATGCGTATCTAAAAGATATAGCCCGGCTTTGTCATTGCGAGAGTCTTCCGCATGTGTATCAAGCTGACTTTCAAGCGTCGCGACTTTGGTCAGATAATCGGGCGAAATTCCCGTCCGATATCCTGCCATGGTCAAGGCCCATGCAAGATCGGCATCAACCGCGCCGACTTTCAATGGGCGAGCGTCTTGAAACTGCTGAAAGAGGATGGCGCCCGCGTCGTTGATGCTTTCATAGAATGACCTGAAAGCGTCATAGGCTTGATCCATGAATTCCGGGAAATGCTTGGACCCTTCCAATGCGCGTTCGGACAGGGTGAGGACACCATAAAGAAAGACAGAGTCTTTCGGTCCCACATAATAGAAGTCCCACGCCAGTGCGATCACAAGAATGGACAATAATGTTCTGCGGTAGAAAACAACAAACAGGATATGAAGCAGATGGGCCATGATACGCGCCCCTTTAAAATGCATTTACACCAACACGCGCGGCGAACGGTGACTTGAGTGCGTTGTGCTTGGGCTGCCCCCGCTCGAACCTTGGTCCGCCGGTTATCCTGTTTGTCTACTCAGCCCGCGCCAACACGCTGTGTGTGTTCGTCGCGATAATTGCATTCTTGCAAGCTCGCCATGAACGCACGCTGAACGTGTTGCGCAGGTTTTGTTTAGGTATCCTGTGAACCGGCCGACAGCAGAATTGTTTCCGGCGTGAAGTCCTGAACATAAGGCCGGCACTGAGACCAGCGTTCTTGGAAACGCTGGTCGACGTCGCGAAACGTCTTGGCGCCGCCCAAACGGCCGTAGAAGATCGTGCGATTGGCTTTCGCGGCCCGGGGAAACGTTTCAGCCGCAAGACCGAACGGGCGCCGTTCCAGATTTCGGAAGAATTTTGTGGCCCCGGCGACACCCAGGAAATGCGCTACATAGAGTTCATAGTCGGAGACAGTCCGGTTGAGGTTGTTTTCCAACTGCCGTTTGTTTTCCTTAGCGAACTCCGCCGCCAGGAACGTAGACGTCTGCCCATCGAATCTCAGGTCCAAAATTTCTTGGCGCAGGGCGGGGTCGTCGACGCGGCAGCGCCCCGGCGCGGAGCATTCGATGCTGCGTGCATATCCGCCCCAGCCATACTGTGCGCCATGTTGGTCCACCAGGGAAAGCCAAGTGCTGTCAATTACTTGGAAGAGACCGGTGGCCGATGAAGTGGGCGCCTTCGCGTTGACATTAAAGTTGCTCTCAAGATGGGCGGTGTTGGCCAGGTATAGGTACGACACGCCGGTGCGTTTGCTGGCCAAAGTCAGGGCCCAAACCACCTCATCGTCTAGTGCCTTCAGATTTTTTGGCCGCTCCGCCGTAACCGCATCGGAAGCGATGACTGCCGCATGGCCGACCCGGTCCATAAAGCCAGTGGCGTAATCCAATCCAGCTTGCAGAATGTCGGGGAGTTCTTTCGAACCTTCAACAAGGCGCTCAGCAAGAGTGAGGGAGCCGTTCACAAGGACGGAATCTGCCGGCCCGGAGTAGTAAACCTCCCAGGCAAGCAAGAGGCCAACAAACCATAGCGATCCTCGGCGCAGCCATCTCATCGCTCTAACTCCTAATTCAACCTCATTCGCTGCTCTCCGCGCTTTCTGCCAAGCGGTGGGAGAGGGGCGTCCCCAGAACGCGATCCAAATTGCAAAAAACTTTTTCACCGTCCGATCGCGCAGCCGACGGTGAAGAAGTGTGTCAACCAGCCTGATGTCAGGCTCGGTTAAGCTTAACGATATGTTGGATGTATGCCGAATGAACGACAATCAATGCGGCATCACACAATGGTGAGCCGGTGTGACTACTCACGCATCGTGGATCAGCGGGGTTCCTGGCGGATTTAAGCGAAAACCCGCTCAAACTCTTTTGCCGGAAGGGTGACGGGGGCGGTGAGAGGAGTGGCCCCAAAAGACGCTTCCCGCTGGCTGTCGGATACCGGGCCATAGGCCGTAGAGCGTTGTTGGGGCGTCCGGCCAATCGAGCGGATCACTTCTTCCATTGTTTCAGGGGGCATTTCCTGGCCGTGGGCAGCGCCAGCGGAACGCGTGATGGTCTCATTCATCAGCGTACCACCTAAATCGTTGGCACCCGCATTCAGGCAAGCTGCGACGCCTTTCAGTCCCATCTTTACCCAAGAGGTTTGGATGTTCGGGATCACAGGGTTAAGGGCAAGCCGGGCAACGGCGTGCATCAAGACGGCCTCGCGGAAGGTTGGTCCTGGGCGGGCTTTACCCTTCAAATAGATTGGGGCTTCCATGTGCACAAAAGGCAGCGGTACGAATTCCGTGAAACCGCCTGTCATGCTTTGCAGGTCGCGCAGACGCGCTAGATGGCGCGCCCAATTGATGGGATGCTCGATATGCCCGTACATGATGGTTGCTGTGGTGCGGAAACCCACATCGTGAGCTGTTTCCATCACTTCCAGCCATTCCGCCGTGTTGATTTTGTCTGCACACAAATCGCGGCGCACATCGTCATCAAGGATTTCAGCGGCTGTGCCCGGCAGGGTGCCAAGGCCGGCGTCCTTCAAGGATTGCAGAAACTCTTTGAGAGAGAGGCCGAGCGTCTTGGCGCCTTGCCACACTTCCAAGGGCGAAAAAGCGTGGACGTGAATACCGGGTGCCCCTTTTTTGGCGGCCTGACAAAGCTCGATATAGGTTTGGCCTGTATAGGCGGGGTGAATGCCACCTTGCATGCATACTTCGGTGGCGCCGCGATCCCACGCTTCTTTCGCCCGGCGTCCGATCTCTTCATAGTCAACGATATAAGGCTTACCGCGCAGATTTTCGCTCATCTTGCCTTTCGAGAAGGCGCAGAACTGGCATTTGAATGTGCATACATTGGTGTAGTTGATGTTCCGCGTAACCACATAGGTGACCGTGTCGCCCGACACGCTTTTCCGCAGGTCGTCCGCCGCGTGGCAGATATGGTCAACACCATCCCCTCTGGTTTCGAAGAGTTCCGTGATTTCCGGAACCGACAGGGCGTCTCCCTTTTGGGCTTGATCCGTGAGCTGATGAAGGCGAGCGGAAACGCCGGTGCGGATGCTTGGTGCCGTGGTGCCAGCAAGTGGCGGCAATTCGGTGACGGGCGCGCCTGCTTCCCAGTTATCGCTGCGTGCAAGGCCGCTTGCGTCCGCCAGATTCAGCAATTTTGGAGCGATTTTAGGGTCCGTCCACGACTGATAGTCTTCTATGTATTCCGGATAGACCGTCAGCCGCTCGCACAGCATTTTGCCGGCATCCGCTGTTTCTTGGGCCAGTTTTTCAAGATGCGGCCAAGGAGCCTCCGGATTGACAAAGTCCGGTGTCAGGGGCGAGACGCCGCCCCAATCATTGATGCCGGCGGCAACCAGATCTTGCAGATGACCCTCATTCAAATTGGGCGGCGCCTGAATGCTCATCATCGGACCGAAGATGATGCGCGCCATGGCAAGTGTCCACAGAAACTCATCCGTTGGGCAAGCCGGTGCTTCGGACATCTTCGTGTCCGGTTTGGGCAAGAAGTTCTGTATAATGATTTCTTGAATGTGACCGTATTGGTCGTGGAGGTCTTTCAAGGCAAACAGACTGTCGAGCCGCTCGTCGCGCGTTTCTCCGATGCCGATGAGGAGGCCGCTGGTAAAGGGTACTTTGGCTTCGCCGGCGAGGCGCAGTGTTTCGAGGCGTGCGTCCGGCAGTTTGTCAGGGGACCCGTAATGCGGCATGCCTTTTTCGCTTAAACGGGGCGAAACGGTTTCCAGCATTATGCCCATGGAGCCCGAGACTTGGCGGAGAGAAGACAGGTCATCGGCGGTCATCAGGCCGGGGTTTAGGTGTGGCAGCAACCCTGTTTCGTCCAAGACCCTTTTGGCCATTTCACCCAGATAGGCAAGGGTCGTGTCATGGCCCAAACCTTCCAAGCCTTCGCGAGCGGCTCGATATCGCAATTCGGGTTTGTCACCGAGGGTGAACAGGGCCTCCTTACAGCCCGCATCCGCTCCTTGCTTGGCGATGGACAGAACCTGTTCCGGGGACAAATAGGCGGCTTCGCCCTTCTTTGGCGGTGTTGCAAAAGTGCAGTAGTGACAAACATCTCTGCAAAGGTGGGTCAACGGGATGAACACCTTCTTGGAGAATGTGACCAAGTCGCCGAACCCGGCGTCGCGCAGATCGGCCGCCTTTGCCATCAGCTCTGACAGGGGCGTTTCCGCGCCCAGGCGCGAAGCTTCTTCCCGGTTGATTTCAGTCTTATCCAACACGCTGGCGATCTCTCTCGTTATTGTTTCTGCGGCGACCCGGCGCTCACGCCTCTCCCGACCCTAGATCACGATCGTTTTAGGCAAAACGATAAACGTGATCTAATTTAGGAATCTGAGCGGGATCGGACGGAGTTAAACGCAAAATGCGTTTAACGCCTACGTTCGGCAAGCCTCACTCCTGATCCCGCTCTAGGATGCCACGAACCGGCCCTCTTTTTCCAGTTTTGTGACAAAAGCAGCAGTGCGCCCACCTGGCTCATTTTTGCACAGAATTTCGAGGTCTTCCGGCCGGTCGATATCCAGCGACAAATTGGGGATTTTCGGTGTGTTTACGGCGATTCCAGCAGCTTGGCCTTCCTCCACATGAAGACGAAAGCTGTTCTTGCCAAAGCGAAAGGGGATGACTTCTGGTGGGCTGCTGATCATCAAATTCGTGCCGCCATCCTCGCCTGCCTCGACCAGGGTCACCGCAGGTGCCGAACCGTGACCCGCGATTGCTTGCTCGATGTCCTGGGGTTGGACCAAAGGCACATCGGCCGGGATCAGCAGCATGGATGATGCCTCGGAAATCGTGAGAAAATGCGCTGCCGCGGTGGCTGCCCCGGCCAAGTCTTTTGTGCCGTCATCTGTAATCGTGTCGGCGCCGATACCTGCGGCAAACTCCGAAACGGCTTGATCAGGCGTGACCACCGATACGGCGGAAACCCCATTTGCCGCCAAAAGAGCATCCAAAACATCATGCAGCATCAATTGAGACAGCAGAGAGCGTTCGTCGGCGGAAAGCAGATGCTTCAGCCGCGACTTTGTATTGTCGAAACTCTTTATGGGTACGACCGCCCGCATCGAAGGCCCACCCTCCCGCTATTTAGATCGCTTTTGCAAAGTTCAGAACGTCTGTTGCAAGACGCTTCTTGTCCTCTAGCGATTTCATAATTGTATTGGTCACCAATACATGGGGGCAGACGGTTCGTAAACTCTCTTCCTCATCGGCATCACTGTCATGAATAATGATGGCGTTAAGGAAAGAAGCATAGTGATTGGCCACGGAGCGGCTGGTCACTTCTAGGCCGAGCTCGGCCATCATCTTGGCCGCGGGGCCCTTAATGGCCGTGCCGCCAACGATCGGCGAGACGGCGATGACGGGCGCGCTTGTCTGTTCAAGCGCATGCCTCATGCCTTTGAGATTCAAGATAGGATCTATGCTGACGAATGGATTGGACGGGCAGAGAACAACAGCCGCGAGAGACGGATGTTCAAGCGCTTGTTGAAGTGCTTCTGCGGGAATGGCTGTGGCAGCGCCTTGGATTTGAAACCCGGTCACCACCGGTTCGCACTTGTCTCGTACGAAATAGTGCTGAAAGGCTAAGGGACCATGCGGCGTTTCGATGATGGTCCGAACCGTGTCGTTGGTCATCGGTGTCACCCGGTGCTTGATGCCGACGCGTTCGCACAGCGTTTGAGTGATTTCACTTAATGGAACACCGGCGTGAAGGCGTCGCGTCCGCTCCACATGGGTTGCAAGATCTTTGTCACCCAGTTGAAACCAATCTTCGCCTCCATAGGCGCGCAAACTGTCCATGAAGCTCCAGGTTTCGCCTTCGCGTCCCCAACCGGTTTCTGGGTTTGCCAGGCCACTGAGCGTATACATGACCGTGTCAACGTCAGGCGAAATATGGAACCCCAGATGCTCAAAATCATCTCCGGTGTTGGCGGCGATTGTAAGCTGGCCGGGATCTAAGATGTGCGACAGGCCAAGAGCCAGTTTGGCGCCGCCAACGCCGCCGCACAAAGCCAAGATATGAGACTGACCATCCGTCATCTGAATAAATCGAATTCCTTGTCCCGTAGGACGGGCGCGATGCCCCGGTCGCTGGCGGCATAGTCGACGCCCCGGACGACGACGACCGGCGTTCCTTCGTCGCCTTGCCCCATGAGCAGCGACGCCGCCGCGGAAATTTCGTCGGCAAGTCCCACCTCGGTGATTTCAAGCGTGCGGTCGAAGAGATCTTTGTCCCCGCGCCTGTCCCATAGAGGATCGATGCCCGCCGTGCCGATGGCGAGGCCTACCGTTCCCATCCGCCAGGCCCGTCCAACGCTGTCATTGATGATCACTGCGAGCTGCTTGCCATGGCTGGCTTCCAAGGAGGATTTTAAAGCTCGCGCTGATTTGTCCGGATCAACCGGCAGCAGCAGCGCATTGTCGTTGTCGCCGGCATGGGAGATGTTGGATTGGTCGATCCCCGCATTGGCCATGACAAAGCCCAGTTTGTGCTCGACAATCAGGATGGGCCCCCTGGTTCGAACCACCTCATTCGATTCTTGGAGAATCAGCTCCACAAGGCGTGGATCTTTCTCGGTGCTTTTCGCCAGCTCTTCCGCCTGAGCGGAAGGGGTGACATCCGCGAGTTGGACCTGGCGGCCTTCCGCTTTCGAGACGATTTTCTGCGCCAGGACAAGAATGTCGCCATCCTGCAGCGTGACTTGGTTGCCGGACAAAGCCGCGTTGATGAGCGCGGCCAAATCGTCCGCCGGTTTCACCATCGGAAAGTCGCGCAACGCGATCAGCTGAAGTTGGGTAGGTGTTGTCACGGGCTGGGTGCCGTCCTATTTGCCCAGTGTGATGCGAATGCCGGAATGAGCTTTTTCCCGCTTATTGATCTGTATCAGGATGGATGTAAGGGCTTCGGCCGCCGCCGCATTGTTGATCGGGCCCGCGTGCCAGGCTTTCATACCGCCATCCGCGGCCAGACCAATGACGACTTCCCGCGCGTCCACATTGTTGCCGGAGACGAGCACGTCACAATCGATGTCATGATCGGCGAGCAGGTGATGGGCCGCGACGTTCTGAAAAGCGGAAACCACGCGCACGTCCTCGCCCAGAAGGTTCTGAGCTTCTTGCGCGGCAGATCCGGCTTCCGGCAATTGAACGCGGCCTACTTTGGGCGGGCGGAGGGGAACCGTGGTGTCGATGACGATCTTGCCCTGAACCGCTGCTTTGATCTCTTCAAGCGTCGCGCCGTGATTGGCATAAGGCACAGTCACCGCGACAATCTCGCCCTGGGTGGCGGCGTCCTTGAGGTCGGCGCCACTTACATTGGAGCCGGGAAGGGCTGCTTTCAGTTCCTCGGCCGCGGCGATCCCTTTTTCGGCGGAACGCGATCCGATGATGACCGTGTAGCCGGCTTTGGCCCAGCGGCGGGCAAGGCCCCCGCCCAGATCTCCCGTGCCCCCGAGAACTGCGATTGTTGGTTTTGCGTCTGACATACTTTTCCGCCATTTCTGTGTTGAAATTTGGCCAGACTTTAGTCACCTTGCCCCCACATCACAAACGAAAAACCTTTGCGGTCAAGCTGCTTAGGGAAAAGCCGGACAATCCGGCCCAAGAGAACAAGAATTTGGACAGGAAACGGATGGGAGGCACCATGGAGTGGAACTTTGGAGATATGTTGGATCGTCTAGCGGGTGTTGTGCCGCCGGAAAATCCTGCACTGATCCATGGTGATCGTGTCATAAGTTGGGGCGAATTCGACAAGCGCAGCAACAATCTCGCCCGCGCATTCCTGCAAAATGGCGCACAAACCGGCGACAAGGTCGGTTTTTATTTGCGTAATCGGCCCGCATACATGGAGACGTTTGCTGCCTGTCTTAAGGCGCGCCTCGTCCATGTGAATGTGAATTACCGCTACCGCGAACACGAGCTTGCTTACATCTTCGATAATTCGGATGCGCAGACGGTTGTCTATGAATCGGACTTCCGCGATCAAATCAACGCCATTCGCGCGGATCTGCCGAAGGTAACAACATGGGTTGAGGTGCCGTCCACGGCGGATGCAACGCCGGCGGACGCTTTGTCGTATGAAGCTATGGCGGAGACAGGTGATGGCGCCCCGCTCGGCATTGAACGATCACCGGAAGATCTGTTTTTTCTTTATACCGGCGGGACCACCGGCATGCCGAAAGGTGTGATGTGGCCACAAGGTGTTTTGCGGGAAGCGCAACTTGACGGTCTGCGTGCTTTGGGTCCCGCGCCTGAGTCTTGGGAAGACTATCTCGCCGCTGTCGCCGAAACCGGAATCCACGCGCGGCAGATTCCAGCTTGCCCGTTGATGCACGGTACAGGTTTGTTCACGGCATTGGGCGTTTTGATCAATGGCGGCACCATCATCACCTTGCCAAACACGAACCATTTCGATCCTGAAGAATTGTGCGCGGCAATCGACAAACACAAAGTCACTAATTTGGCGATCGTCGGGGATGCCTTTGCAAAGCCAATTTTGTCGGTCCTTGAAGGGGCGAATGGCAAATATGATGTCTCTTCAATTCAGACCATCATCTCGTCCGGCGTTATGTGGAGCGTCGAGGTAAAACGAGGCCTTCTGGAATATATGCCGGCCGCCATGATGATGGATTCCTTCGGCTCCTCTGAAGCGATCGGGTTCGGCACGTCGGTCATGACGGCGGATGGTGAAGTCAAAACCGCTAAATTTGCTATCGGAGACAAATGCAAAGTCTTCACGCCAGAGGGTGAAGAAGTGCAACCCGGCAGCGGCGAGGCAGGTTTTATCGCGCGGGGTGGTGCCATTCCGCTCGGCTACTACAAGGATCCGGAGAAAACGGAAAAAACGTTTAAGACCATCAATGGCAAGCGCTATTCCATTCCTGGTGATTGGTGCATCGTGGAAGCGGACGGCACGTTGACATTGCTCGGGCGCGGCAGTGTTTGTATCAACACGGCGGGCGAGAAGGTTTATCCCGAAGAAGTGGAAGAAGTCCTGAAGGAATTTCCGGAAATCGAAGACGCGCTGGTAGTTGGCCTGCCGGACGAAAAATGGGGGCAGGCGGTAACGGCTGTGGTTCAGCCGGTTTCCGGAGCTGCTTGCGAGGAAAGCGTTGTACGCGATTTCGTCCGTGAACGGCTTGCAGGATATAAGGTGCCGAAACGCATACTCATCAAAGAATCCCTCGGCCGGGCGCCTAATGGCAAGGCCGATTACAAGGGCATTACCACATACGCAACCGAACAACTGGCACAGGGATCATGAGCGGTAACGAACCAATCCTCACCAAGGCAGACGATTTTCCGATTCATCAGACGCCGGACCCTATTGCGGTGTCCGGTACGGACCGGAACTTTTATGATCGTTATTTCTTCAACGGCTATACGCCTGACGGGTCTCTGTTTTTTGCCTGTGCCATGGGCGTGTATCCCCATTTGAATATCATTGATGCGTCGTTTTCCATTGTCACCGACGGCGTGCAGACCAATTTGCGGGCATCTCGCATTCTGAATATGGAACGGATGGACCTTCAGGTGGGGCCCATCAGACTGGACGTAGTGGAGCCGCTCAACAAACTCCGGCTTGTGATCGACGCCGCGGACCGGGGTATTGAGGCGGACTTGCTGTTCATGAAACGCGCTGATGCCATCAAAGAACCGAGGTTCACGTACCGCAATGGACCACGGGCCTTTATGGATTATACGCGGCTGACGCAGAACGGTGCATACGAAGGAAAGCTCTCCCTTAACGGTAAAACGTTCGAGATCTCGCCGAATACGGTGCGGGGAACGCGCGACCGGTCATGGGGTATCCGTCCCATTGGGGCTCCGGACGAACAGCCGCAAGCGCCTGCAATGCCGCCTCAGTTTTATTGGCTATGGTCGCCGCTAAACTTCGACGATTGTGTCGTGTTTTTTCACTCCAATGAGGATGCGTCCGGCCACCCTTGGAACCGGAAAGCCGTGATCCGGCATCTGCCGGATGGGGACCCGATAGTGGGCGACGCCGAGGCCGACCTTACGTTTACGCCGAAGACCCGTCATGCCAGCTCTGCGATCATCCGTACACAACGCTTTGACGGAGGCGACTACACGATCGAACTCACCCCTCATTGGCATTTTTATATGCATGGGATTGGTTATGGCCATCCAAAATGGGCTCATGGGCGCTATCAGGGCGAATTGGAAGTGGATCACGATTCATTTGTCACTGCTGAACTGGACGATGGTGAATTTGGCAACAACCACATTCAGGCATTTTGTACAGCGACATTGACCAGCCCTGATGGCAAGACCCGCAACGGTATTGGGGTTTTGGAGCAGCTCATTGTCGGTCAGCACGCGCCATCCAAGTTTCAGGATCTATTTGACCTCGCGCCGTGATTATTTGGCGAGATAGATACAATTTGGTCATAAAGATTAACAGGACTTAAAGCGATTTTCCTTATGGTTATCAAGCGGTTGGGGGACCGCTTGCATCACAAGTGACATCCCGTGAGGAGAATAATTCATGAGAATCATGGGCCTCATCCCAGCCCTATATGGTTCCGATGAAAACCGGATTCGAAATATCCGGTCGATTGGTGGCCAACCCCTTATTGCTCATTCCATTTTAGCAGCCCTCGACTCAAAACTTGACCGCGTCGTCGTTTCGGTGGACGAGCCTAGCCTCGCGAACATTGCGCGAAGCTTTGGCGCCGAAGCGCCTTTCGTACGGCCCGTCAACCTGTCTACGAGCCACACCTGTCCAACGGATATCGTGCGCCACACGCTTGACTGGGTGAAGCACCGGGATGGATACGTTCCGGATGCGGTGTGTTACTTGCCTGTCGCATGTCCCTTGCGAAAAGGGTATCGCATCAATCAAGCAATCGAACTGCTTACGACTGATGTTGATTCAGTTTTGTCGGTGGTGCCTGTCACGCAGCATCCCTATAAGATGTTTGAATGCGATGCGTCAGGCCGGCTGCGCGACTATGTACAAATGAAGAAGAAGCCGGAACATCTAGGCAGCTTGCCCTCTCTTTTTTGTGCCAGCCCATTTATCGCGATTACGAAAGTCGATCATTTCGATCTTCGTGCTTGGCGCCCACGGTCCATCGCGAACACAAGAAGTTTCCGGCCATTCTATCCCGAAGAAGAAGAAGCCTTTGAGGTCCGGTCGAGCTTTGACATGGAGATGGCCGATTTGCTGATGAATCGGTTTTCTCGCACCGCCACTTCGGACGCATTCAAACAAACTGCATAAAGATCTTTCTGTGCCTCTCACATTTTGGGGAGCTCTAGATCATCTTCTTGTCAATTCCGGGTGCCTATGGCCAAATGAGCCTTAACTATAAGGGCTTATTGGAGGGACCCCATGAAATCGATACTCAAGCTGCCACTGTTCATGGCGGCCTTTACACTGACGGTTTCCGGCGTCAGCGCACAGGATTTCGACAGTGTCGAAATCAAGACGGAAGAGCTTGGGAACGGCCTTTATATGATGACAGGGCTGGGGGGCAATTTGGGTGTTTCCGTTGGTGACGACGGTGTGTTTCTCATTGATGATCAATATGCTCCGCTGTCGGATAAAATTAAGGCGGCAATCGCCACCTTGACCGACAAACCGGTGACCTACGTGCTGAATACTCATTGGCATGGGGATCATACGGGTGGCAATGAGAATTTCGGCAAAGCCGGTGCCGTGATTGTTGCTCATGACAATGTGCGCAAGCGGATGAGTGTCGACCAAGTCATGGAAGCGCTGGGGCGGACCGTGCCAGCCTCGCCGGAGGTGGCTCTGCCTGTTATCACGTTTTCCGAAGATGTGACATTCTACTTTAATGGTCAGAAAGTCGGTGCAACTCACTTATCTAATGCGCATACGGACGGAGACGCGGTCATAAAATTCAAAGAAGGAAACGTTCTGCATACCGGCGACATTTACTTCAACGGACTTTACCCATTCATCGACTTTACCAGTGGCGGCAACATTAATGGTATGATCGATGCGCAGGCCGCGATCTTGGACATGGTGGATGACAACACAAAGATTATCCCGGGCCATGGGCCGCTCGCGAGTAAAGCTGACTTAGCTGAAACGCGCCAAAAGCTGATCAAGATACGGGATACGATCAAGCCGCTAATGGATCAGGGGCTAAGCATCGACGAGATTGTCGCGAAAAAACCGTTGGCGGATCTGGATCTTGGCTGGCCTCCCGGATTTCTTTCCGAAGACCAGTTCGTTCAGATCGTGGTCGCAGGGCTCGCCGCGCAACAATAGGCGCGCGCGGCAATGCCTCAACTCATCTGGCACAACGAGACAATTAAGCTGCGCGTGCTTGTGTCGCGCGCAGATTATCCAGCGATTTCAAACGTTCCAGAATACGGCCGCGCGCCTTGTCTGTCGCTACACCAAGCAGCGGCAAGTACAATGCAGACATGGCCTGAACCCGCAGATTGGCATCGGAAGAAGTTCCGTGTGTCCAATCCGTGAACGCTTTGTTCGTTGCATGAAATATGTTCTCGGCCAGTATCTCCGGAGAAAGCTGATCCGTTAGCAGACCATCTTGCACAGCATCATCGATGCATTCCCGGAAAAGCGGAATGGCTTGCGATTTCACCCAGTCATGCCAGTTGTAGCCCGGCAAATGATAGGATGCCGCCACGGCCGCCCGCAGTACTTTTGGCTGTCTCACAAACTGACCGATCGATACGCTGACAATCGCGTCCAGCTTTTCGATTGGGGCATTTTGGGGAACCGCCGATACCGCCTCGAGCATATCGCTCATGGGTTTCGCGATGACCGCCCTCAGAATATCGCTCTGAGAGCCCATCAGATTGTAAATCGTACGAACACTGACCTTCGCCCGCTCACCAAGCTTTCGCATGGTCAACGCCGTCATGCCACCTTCGCCGATTAGTTCACGCGCTGCACTCAAGATTTGAGCACGACGCCTCGCCTTGTTTTCCTCCCACAGGCTCATGAGATTTTCTCTCTCTTCTGTAAATTGAGCACCGATGGGTGAATAATAGCACGACGCTGCAAAAAAACAACGATTTTCGAAAAATCGGAAAACCTTAGAAGGATTCTTAAGTGTGTGAATCTTGTTATAACACGCGAAAAGTGTGGGGAATCAAGCTCAAACAAAAGAAACGGCCCCCAAAGAGGCCGTTCCAAATCACAATTTAGCTGAGTTTTGAAGGCGATTTACTGGTCGGCGATGCCATCCAGCTGTTCAAGATTTTCTTCCGCCTTCTGATAGAAGGTGTCGCTCGCGTCGATAGACCTGTCTAAAAGTTTGCGCGCTTCAGAATGGTCGCCCCGATGCATCGCAACGAATGCAACATTATTGAGCTCTCGTGCAATTTGTTCCGGCGAGGCGTTGCGAAGAGCTTCGCCGTACTTTCCTTGCATAGCGAGAACCAAGCGACGGTTGCGCTGGACGACTTCCGAACTCGGATCAATTTCCAAAGCTTGCTCGAAAGCAGCGAGCGAGGCATCAAGGCGGCCTTGCAGCAAGGCCGACATGCCCAGATTGTTCACGGTCGCGGCAGACTTGGGATTGACCTCGAGAGCTTTCTTGTAAGCGATCTCTGCGGCAACCCAGTCTTCTTCGATGTCGGCAATCTGCCCAAGCGCATTCCAGGCGCGCCAAAGGTCGGGATCCAGTTCGACAGCTTTGTGAAGTTTTTTCTTGGCTTCTTCCATCGCGAGCGTACGCGCAAGGACAATGCCTTCACCTTGATACGCTTTGGCTTCAAAGCCAGGCGACTTTGCCAGTTTCTTAAACCCAATCAGGGCCCGGTCTAACTCCTGCGTTGCCAGGAGCGACTCCGACTGGCCGAGCAAGATTTCAGGTGCCTCGTTTTTGGCTTTGATCAGGTTGGTGTATTTTTGGAGAGCGGTTTGGTAATCACCTGCCCGAAAGGCACGATCGGCTTGTACCAGGATAAGCTCCTGCTGTTCCGCACTCAGAATTTGTGTTTCCGCAACCAGGTCTTCCAGCGCAACGTCGGAGACTTCCTTGGGCGGCGTCGCGCAGGCAGTGACAATACTTGCACACAGTATCGACATGGCGCCGGCGCGCAGCCGTTTTTTGGGCAGATTGCTAATGACCGGTGACAACATGATCCTGATCGACTCCTTTCGAAGCCTGCGGGATCCTGTTGCCGGGTGGATTAGCCACCAACACCAGGAAGGACAACCCGTACCATACGGATAATTACCGGAGCGAGAATAACGATCATCAGTGCCGGGAGGATGCAGAGCATCAATGGCAGCGCCATTTTAACCGGCAGCTTGTTCGCTTGTTCTTCAGCTTTCAGTAACCTTTTGTTCCGCATCTCGGACGAGTAGACCCGCAGGGTTTGCACAATGCTTGTTCCGAGAGCCTCAGACTGCACCAACAAGGTTACCAAAGACCTGATTTCTTCGATATTCACGCGCGCCGCCAGGTTTTTCAGCGCTTTCTCGCGGCCACTGCCGGCCTTCAATTCCAGTGACACCAGAGAGAATTCTTTGGCCAAGATAGGGTAGGCCTGTTCCATTTCATCGGACATCCGCTGGATGGCGATGGGAAGGCTGGCCCCGGCTTCAACACACACCAGCAGAATGTCCAGTGCGTCGGGAAGTCCGTCGCGAACGGCCTGCTGGCGCTCTTTAATTCTGCGGGTGAGCAGATATTCGGGAGCGTAGTAGCCGATACCGGCGGATGCAAAGACCGTGATCATCAAAGAGGTTTGCGTGAACTCGCCCATGATGTTGGGATAGAAGAACACGCCTAACATCGGCATGATCAAGGCCATTAGGATGCGGCTGGCGTAAAAATATTCAGCCGCCCGGGAGTGATAGAAACCGGCCTGAGCGAATTTGCCCCGGATCTCGGTCTTCTCAGCTTCGTCCTTCGGGCCGAAGGACTTACTGATCCGTTGTGTGAATTCCTCAAATGGGAGAGCGTCGTCTTCTTGCCGCAGCTGTCCGCCATACGTGGCGATCTCCCGCTGGTCAGCCACGTCTTCGAGACGCCGCTGAAGTTGGTTACGCCCAACGAGAAGCCAGATCGCGCCAAATGCCATCAAGAAGGTGAGGGTGATGGCAACAAAGAGAACCACACCGCCGATGCCGCTGTTTAGAAACTCAATCATCTCGGTCAAACCCCTCAGACCTTAAAGTTGACCATGCGCCAGATCGTAAAGGCGCCGGTTGCCAGAAGCCCAACCATCAATCCCATCATGGGCATGAACCAAGGGTCGTCCCATACGGCACCGAAATAGTCCGGGTTCAGCGTATGGACGAAGACACCAAGGATGGCAGGAAGCGATCCGACGAAGATGCCGGACATCCGGCCTTCAGCTGATGCTGCCTTGACCTTCGCCACCATGTTGAAGCGGCTGCGAATGACGCCGGACAGGTTGGATAAGATTTCGGAAAGATTGCCGCCCGTGGAACGCTGGATGTTGATGGCAATCACCAGCATCTTGAGATCAAGATTGGGAATGCGCACCAGCATGTTTTGCAGGGCAGCTTCGAACTCAAGACCGTAGGTCATTTCGTCGATGGCCATGCCAAACTCCGTGCCGATCGGATCCGGCATTTCTCTGGCAACCATTTCCATGGCAACAGGGACCGGATGGCCGGCGCTCAGACTACGAACCATAAGTTCCATGGCGTCCGGCAGTTGAGTAACGAACTTCTTGAGACGCTGCTCGCGGAGAAAAGTCAGGTAGAAGTATGGCAATGCAAAGCCGGCGACCAGAGCGATAAAGAAGCTGCTGGATACAGGCAAAATAACCACCAAGCGCATCAGGGCGAAAACGGCACAAGCCGTGATACCCATCATGACGAACAGACGCGTGGTCGTGATCATGAGGCCAGAGCTTGCGATCAAGCTCTCAAGGGATGGAATGACCGAAGCGAGTCTCTTGGAGAAATCGCCTTGTTCCTCGCGGCGCAATTTCTGAAGCGTGAGCCGGCCGTCACGAGACTTGGAAAGCATCCGCATACGGCGGTTGACGTTCCGCTCATGCCCGTCGGACATGGATCGCGTGAAGTAGAAAAGCCCTTCTACCGCGAGCAAGACGCCGAGGAAAATACCGGCATAGATTAGATAAAGGACAGTATCGCTCATGTGTCCGGGCCTTCCTTAGAAGCTACCGCGATTTTCAAAAATGTCTTCGGGCATTTCGATGCCGCGCGTGTCGAACAGATCCATAAAGTTCGGACGAATTCCCGACGACACAAACTGGCCATGGGTTTGGCCGTCTTCGTCCACATGGGTCTGATTGAACGAGAAGACCTCTTGCATGGTGATGATGTCACCTTCCATGCCGGTCACTTCCGTCAAACTCACGAGACGGCGCTTACCGTCAGAGAAACGCTTGATCTGAACCACAACGTCAATCGCCGATGCGATCTGAGCGCGCATGGAACGCATGGGCAGGTCCATACCGGTCATGCCGATCATTTGTTCCAGACGGCTCATGGCGTCACGCGGCGTGTTCGCGTGGATCGTGGTCATGGAACCGTCGTGGCCGGTGTTCATCGCTTGCAGCATGTCAAATGCTTCGCCAGCACGACACTCACCCACGATGATCCGATCCGGGCGCATCCGCAAAGAGTTACGGACAAGCTCGCGCTGATCGATCATGCCCCGGCCTTCCATATTGGCGGGGCGGGTTTCCATGCGGGCCACGTGAGGCTGCTGCAGATTGAGTTCGGCGGCGTCCTCAATGGTGACCACGCGCTCCGTATCGCCGATGAAACTGGACAGGGCGTTGAGCATGGTCGTTTTACCAGTACCGGTACCACCCGCGATCAGCACGTTGAGGCGGCACTTAACGATCCCTTCTAAGATCTGCGCGATTTCTTCGGTCAGGGCGTCAAAGCTGATCAGCCGGTCGATGGTGAGCGGGTTTGCCGAGAACTTACGAATGGAGACCAGAGGTCCATCGACGGCAACCGGCGGAATAACGGCGTTGACGCGAGATCCGTCCGGCAGGCGGGCGTCCACGGTCGGCTGCGATTCGTCGATCCGGCGTCCGACACCGGTGACGATTTTGTCGATGATGCGCAGCAGGTGAGCGCTGTCCTTGAACTTCACCTTTGTCAGTTCAAGGTTACCACTGCGTTCCACATACACTTGCTCATGGGTATTGATGATAATGTCGGCCACCGAAGGATCCTTCAGAAGCGGCTCGATCGGGCCAAGGCCAAGGATTTCGTCGACAATGTCGCGTACCAGCTGGTTGCGTTCCGTGCTGTTCAAGGGCGTTTCTTTTTGCGCCAGCAGCTCACTGACCATCTCGCCGATTTCTTTGTGCACTTCCGCTTCGGTGAGCTTTTCGAGCGCACCCAAATTGATCATCGTCAGCAGTTCCTGGTGGAGCTGCACTTTGAGATCCACATAATCTGCCGACCGTTCGAAGTCGAAAAACTCTGGTGCGGCTTCTTCCTTTTTGGGAGCCGGCATCTCTATTTTCGGATCTTCCTTGTCTTCCGTTATCGGAAGATCGATGGAAGGCTCCCCCTTAAACTTGAGAACGGGGCCTGCGGGTGCTTTTTGGGTCCGGAATCTTTGTAGCATCTGAACTCTCCCTACGCCGATAAGGCAACTGAGGTGTCCGCTTCAAATCGGGTGGCGAGACCTTCTTTGATGCGTTCAATGTCTTGTCCAATGACCGATTTGCGTGCGATTTCGCGGACGAGAACGCCCCGGTCGCGGGCCGCGGCGGCCGTTTTGTAGTCATTGCGAATGGTGAACTCGATGGATCGCTTGAGGGCCGTTTCGAATTCTTTGATGCGATCCGCACCGGAGAAGCCAAGTCCTTTGCTGGTCCGGTTGGCGACGATCGCGACAGCCTTGTCGTCGAGGCCCTGCTCTTTGATCGTGTGCAGATTACGCAGGACACGCTGAATGGCGACCACGTTGAGCTGCATGACCATCAAGCTGGCATCGCATTCCGACAGAACGGCGGCCGTCCAGCTGGTCCAGGTAGACGGCATATCGATGATCACATAGTCATATTCCTGGCGCGCGATCGAGAGGATCGTGCGGGCCGTTTCTTCCGTCATTCCTTCAAGCGGGATGATCTCAGATGGGGCCGCCAGAACATCGATGCCTGACTTGTGACGGCTCATCGATCCCTTCAGATACGCCGTATCGAGACGCGACGGGGATTCGAGAATATCAAGCAGGGTAACTTTCGGCATAAGGTCAAGCGCGATGGCGACGTTGCCGTTTTGCATGTCGAAGTCAAGGAGAGCGATCGACGGGATGTCACCTTTGTTGTTCTTGGCGAAAGAAGCAGCAAGTTCGGTTGCGATGGTTGTTGCGCCTGCGCCGCCGCAGCTTCTCATGACTGAGACGACATTACCTTTCGAGGCGGCGCGCAGATTTTGCGGTTTGGTCTTTTGAACAGCGGTTTCAACGGCGGCATTGAGGTCAGCAGCTACGATAGGCTGCGGAATGAAGTCGATAACGCCCATCCGCATGAGCTGACGAATTTGAGCGAGCGAGGCGTTTTCGGATGTCACCAGGACGCCGTGGGCTTGGCCGCAGCGATTGATCAGTCCCTCGAGAGCGCGAATTTCTTCCAACTGATCGAGATCAAGTTCAACGATGACGATCGGGGGTAAGATGGTTAGATCAACTTCTGCGATGAAATCCATTGGTTCGCATACGGATACTTGAAGTTCCACGTTGTTCAACGCGGCCGCATGTGCCGTCAGGTCTTCCGCTATGGAAGAGGGGCGAATAGCTGCAATTGCTTTGGTTTTCATTTTCGTCGCTCTCAACTAACTACCAATACCAGCTATTCCATAACCGCTGACTAACACGTGTGTTGCCAATAGACGGCGTGAAACAGCGTTAGAGAGAGTGCAAATTCCGGTCCAGAGGATTTGGCGGAAATCTTCTCGAATTGGGACAGAAACGGGTCGTCCGTGTTCATACCTTTTTAAGCGTGTTTCGTATCAGAGCGGTGCCTGAAACCTGTCTCAAAACGAGAAAAGGGCCCGCCGAAGCGGGCCCTTTGTAGTTCGCGAAGGAAATTTTGGACTGAAATCTTATTCGGTATTCACGTTGATTTCACTGACATTGGACTTCTCAAGAGCAATCACTTCACCCTTTTCGTACCTGTCAATTGCCTTCGCTGCCTTCTCACCACTGAAGGAAGGAGAGGATGTCGGGCGGATCGGAACGTCCTTAGCGATGTGGACTTCCATGTTCTGCCGGACGGCGGCACCGTGGATCTCAGGCGTATCGGTGGTGCTGCACAAGACGTTTTTGCAAACCACTCCGTTGGAGCTGCAGGCGCCGAGAAGAACGGCGCTTGCTGCGAAGAGTGTTACGAGAGACGTTTTCATTTTGAACCTCATCTGTGAAACGTTGCCGTTCTTACGGAACGATGTGACCGAATTGACCGTCAAGACCGCCGATCTGGTAGCCGGCGTCGGTGTAGTCACCGCCGTTCAGCTTGCGGATGCGGCTTTCTACGTGGCCAAGGAAGAACAGTTCGTACTCGTTCGGACGGTGAACATTGTCCGTCGGCAGAGCCAATTCGCCATCATTTGCAGGCTTTACGAGGTAAGGCGTGATGATGATGACCAGTTCCGTTTCGTTGCGCTGGAAGTCAGCACTGCGAAGCAGAGAACCAAGAACCGGCGTGTCTGCGATGCCAGGGAACTGACGAACATTGTCGATGAAGTCGCTCATGATCAAACCAGCGATCGCGAAGCTCTGGCCGTGGCGCAGTTCAACTGTCGTTTCTGCGCGGCGGGTCAGCAGGCCTGGGATCTCAACGCCGGAGATCGTAACGCCGCCTTCCTGATCCAGTGCGCTCACTTCAGGAGCAACCAGAAGGTTGATGACGTCGTTGCCCAGAACTGTAGGTGTGAAGGCCAAGCTTACACCGAACTGCTTGAATTCGATCGTGATCGTAGCGTCGTCATCGAAGTTCGCAGCAACCGGAATTGGGAATTCACCGCCGGCCAGGAAGCTTGCCGTTTCGCCGGAGAGGGCGATCAGGTTTGGCTCAGCCAGGGTCGTAACCAGACCTTTCTGTTCCAAAGCGTCCAAGAACACGTCGATCATGAAGTTACCGGTGGTAACGCCGGCTGCAAGCTGCGCAAATTCATCCAAATCGAATGTTGGGCTCGTTTGGTTGCCCGTCAAAAGATTGAATTGCGACGTGCCGTCGTTGAAGCCGATATTGTTGTTGAAACCAAATTCCTTGGCGGCACTACGCTTCACTTCCGCGAAACGAACGGCAAGCATGACTTGCTGGCTGCCTTTGATGGAAATCAGGTTGTTTACAGCGTCCGGTGCATAGCGTTCCGCCAGCTTAACTGCGCGGGCAGCGGTGCTTGCATCAGCAACTTGACCGGAAAGAGTGATCGCACCCCCAACGTCGCGAACCGAGATGTACTCGGTCGGCATCAGTTCACGCAGGCGGCGTTTCAGACCCCGAACGTCGTGTGTGACGTTTACGTCCACAACGCCAATCAGCGTACGGTTTTCGCCGTAGATCGACAGGCTTGTGGAACCAACGGATTTGCCGAGGACATAGACCGTACGGTCCGTCAACGGAATAACGTCAGCGATTTCAGGATCGCCAACCAGAAGGTCTTTGTACGACTGGTTTACGCGAAGAACCTGAGATTTCTGAACCGAAACGGAGAATTCACCGCCATAACCGTGGTCGTTAGCTGCTACAGCTACCACGCTTGTGACAGAAGGCGTTTCGGCGTGTGCGTTAGGTGCTGCCATCCACAGTGCGGTGGCTGCGACTGACACATAGGCCAGTGTTTTAAGTAGTCCGCCGACGGAGGCATTACGGCTTAGGGCCGGTGCCGCCTGGGACGGAAAGTGTGAGGCAAAGGTAAACATAGTCTGCGTCCTTTCAGGGTCTTTTACCTTGAACTTTCTTAAAATCCGATTGAGCGGCCGGGCACATCTGTGTGTGCCCGGTCATTTCTTATTGAACAGGCTGCGGTATGACCGACATCGGTTCGGCGGAAGCCATTGTCTGAGAACCGTTAGAGGCGGACTTTTCGCCAGCTTTCGGTGCGGACAGTGGTGCGTGTTTGAAGACAGGCGTCTTCCGCTTTGGAGAAGATGAAATCGTGCCGTTAGACTTACGCTCGCGAACCACGTCGATGCTGGTGGATTCGGTGCCCCGGAAAACTTGGATCTGAGGACCGTAAACTCCAGGAGGACGCGTGCGCAGGTCCAAAAGGCGAACCGTACGGCCAACGCCGCTCACAGCGTCTGTGTGGTTACGAAGAGACAAGCCCAGCGAGCCGACATTTGCGGCCAAAGAAAGCTTCTGTGACTGCTCGCCGCTGACTTCAAGCGTAACTGCTTTCGCAACAGTCGGTGTGTTGGCATCGTCGTTGGCAAGTTGGTCAACTGCCAAAACACGTACGTTTTCGATCAAGAGATCGGTAACGAGTTCGTCTTTGGTGATGTCGTGCGTCAAATGAACGTCGACACGGTCGCCAGGCAGAACAAAACCAGCGATACCACTGACATCATTCACGCGAATGGTTGCTGCGCGCATTTGCTCGCCGATAAGGGCGGACAGGCTGGCACGGCCACCGAAACCAGAAACACGAGAAGCGTAAACCGGCTCGTTGGCTTCAATGTCTTTTAGGACGACGCGGCGGTCACCACCGGTCAAAAGATCTTCGACCGATTGGAAAGCGCCGGGCGGTAAAGACTTAACGGGCCAATCGATGACCCGAACAAGATCTGCGGTAAGTTGATCGCCGAAGCCAAGTTTCTTATTGGCCACAACGATGGTCGTTAGTTCCATGGACGGGGCCACTTCCTGAACGACGATTTCGCGGTTTTGTTCAATCATCCCGCGGACAAAGTAGACAGATGCGCCACCCAATACGCAGGCTACGGCTAGCATCGCTATTGCCATCTTTTGCATGATGTCCTCCTGATGAACCTAGTTGGTCCAAAAAAAACGCCGAGATCATCCGTTAAAGTGGGAGACCTCGGCGCCTCTATGGCCTTACAAATCGAAAGCCCGACTGTGGCTATTAGCCAGCCAAGTTGGTTTGCAGGGTCGTCCAACGGCCGGTGATCGTGGTAGCAACGCCGTTGATCGCCGTGATGGTTGCTGCTGCAACCAAAGCAATCAGGATTGAGTACTCAACGAGGGTTGCACCGCTTTCGTCGTTTGCGAAATTCTTGATCGTGTTCAACATTGATAAATCTCCTAAACATGGTGGTGTTGGCTGTAATTCTTTGTGCCTGTTTCCGTCAGGCTCGCCTCGTAGGTTGCAGAGCACGTGCCAATTGGTTGGCCTGCGGACCAGTTTTGAAGGGGTCTGAATGGAGTGCCGGTAAAAAGCCCGGATTTCAGCGGGTTTTGGTGGGGGAGGGAGTAAACCCCGCACTCAGCTTTGAGTGTCCTTAACCTTGAGGCCGCTCATGCAGGCACTTTTTCGTGTAGAATTGTGACAAGTCTTGGATGTGTCAGTCCCGTATCGGTACAGACTGGAATGTCCGATTTTGTGCCGTATGCGGAAAACATGAAGGACCGGGGATATCCGGTTAGGAATTGCCTTGAAAAGAATGGGAATCAAAAAAGGCCACTTCTTTTGGAAGTGGCCTTTGCAATATCGCGTTTGAAACCGCGAACAGAGGTAATGAAAGATTAACCCTGTTCGTTCTCCTGCTGAGCTTCGAGTTTTTTCTTCCGCTCTTCGATTTCTTTGAATTTCTCTTCCTGTTCGATGCGCGCTACCAGGGCCGCGTACTTCTTTTCGCGGTCTAGGCTCTTCAGCCAGTTCTTCGCATTGATCTTGGTATCTTCAAAGTCAGTGGACTTGGCGAAGGCCTCAAGAGCACTGTCGGTCTTGTCTTGATTGTACCGAGTGATGCCGAGCAAAAGCCATGCAAGGCCCGGATTGTCCAACCCGCCACGCTGAAGGCCCTTGTTGATACTGCTTTCGGCCTTTTGCCATTCATCGTCGTTTAGATATGTCTGGCCAAGCCGGATATAGAGGTTACCGTCTTTGGATAGGGCCGCGGCATTTTGCAAGGGCCTGACGGCCTTGTCCCATTCCCGCGCGGCGGACCAAGCATTGGCCAGCAATTCCCAATTGTCCTTGGTTTTCTTGATGCGGCCGGCTTTGATCTCTTTTTCCAGCAAGCGCCCCGCCTTATAGGGCGTATTGTTGGTTATATATAAAGAGGCCAGATTTTCCAGCTGAGCCGATTTATCCAGCATATTCTGGCGATACATCATTTCCAGAACCGCGAAATATTCTTTATCTAGCTTCAGTTCGTTATAGATGGCCGCTAGACGAGACCACCATTTCTTTTGAGAGGTAAAGTTTGCGACCCCCAGTTCCGTAAAGGGACGAGCATCCCTGTAACGGCCGCGCTGAAGGTAAAGTACACTTGCAAGGTCAATGTATTTTTCGACCACCTGCGGCTTAGAGCGGTTGTGGGCCTCTAAGACGTTTCTGAGCGCTGCATCAAGTTCCTTCAGATTGTAATGGGCAAGGGCAAGCAAGTAGTAAGTATCCGGCGGAACCGATTCCGCCTCAGCGATCCACTGATTGATGTAGCTGATGGCCTTCCTGTATTGGCCAAGGGCCACGTAAACCTGACCCAGCTGACCGCGCAACGTGATTTCAGCGCCAAGGGGTAGGGCCTGCGAATTGACCGCCTGTTCCCAATATTGAGCGGCCCGCTTGAAGTCTCCGTCATTGGCGTAAAGTCCGCCCAGCAATTGCTGAACCAGTGCCGTCTCATGGCCGTTAAGTCCACCATTGTTCAGCGCGTTTTGCAGAATCCGTTTGGCTTGTTCATTCTGTTTGGCTTCCATCAGCTCTTGGGCTTCGGTAAGCACTTTATACACTTGGGGGCGAAGTTGCTCGATTCGACGTGTACGGCGGCCGGAGCCACTCGCGGACTCAGACCCTTCGCCGCGTGCCTGGGCGTGGGCGGTGTCCATCGATCCGCCGGTCAATTGCGGTCCGGATATCACGAACGCCGCGGCTGCAAAGCCGATTACAGCGAGCGAGGCTCCTTTTCCAAGATTGCCGATGCACCACTTCATTTACAATACCTCCTGGACCCTAATCCCCAGCGATGTGCGTCTTTCTAGACCGCTTCCATCACTGCCAACTCTGTTCACATCCGGAAAAAGACCAATCGGAATGAGATCCGAAGCTTTCCGGTACTCGGTTACTGTCCCACGCTATCCAAGACCTGCGACTTCTCCCGTGGAAATCGAAGGCCGCCTGATCTTCATCAAAGATCTCTCTCAATAAGATCCGCTACAGTTTCCGTGCAGCGAGATCTATTTTTGCAACTCGAATGTGAGCTGCGTTTGAATTCCAATCCGTTCCACTGGTTGGCCGTTGACCACTTTCGGCTTGTATTTCCAGCGCTTCACAGCGTTGATCGCTGCCCGGTCAAACGTGCCTGGAGGTTGAGATTCCACAACGATGATGCTTTTCGAATCTACCTGACCACTTTTCAGCACGTTGAATTGGACCACAACCCAACCTTCCGTGCCGCGTGAAGCTGCCCGTTGAGGATAAATCGGCGCGACTCGTACAAGCGGAATGGCATCCCCGTCCGTCGGTGCGGCAGCATCGATACCGTCGAATTTGATATTCACATCTTGGTCGAGACCGCCAGTGTCAAACTTTGAATCGCGAACCTGCTGTGTGATGGCAGTTGGCGGCGGCGGAGGAGGCGTTTCCGTCTTCTCAGGCCGCTGTGTCCGCTCGCGAACATTTGTATCTTCGTCACGTTTTACCCGTGTAAGGTCGATGGAAACGTTAACGCCTTCCTCTTCCGGCCTTTCCTGGTCGCCCGTTACCAACGTCATCATCAGCACGAAGAGGCTGAAAGTGATAAAACCGGCAATCGGAACGCCAATCAATAAACGTCCTGCACCCATTTTCTTACTCCGTCTCTGCTGCAAGTGACACGACGGGGACACCTGTCTCTTTGAGCTGATCCATCACGTCGATGACCAAGCCGGACTTCGATTTCAAATCAGCTTGAATAACGACGCCGCCTTGCGGGTTTTCCGCATGGAGTTTTTCGACCACGAACCGTACTGAACGAACTTCCACGACTTTGTTGTTGATCCAGATCTCATCGTCATCCGTAATCGCGATCAAAATGGCGATACGCTTTTGTTCTTCGGCCGTAACAGCCTCTGGCCGTGTAACCTCAACGCCCGCTTGCTTGACGAAAGTGGCGGTCACGATAAAGAAGATCAGCATGATGAATACCACGTCCAACATGGGCGTGAGATTAATCTCCTGTTCTTCTTCCTGTTGTTGGCGCCTCGATCTCATACGCTTGTTCCCTTACTTACACTTGAGCCCGTTTGGTCTGTTGACCTCTGGGGCCGCGTTTCCCTTTGAAGGCCGGCGAAGCGCAACCGCCGGCCTTGGATTTTGTTAGCCACCGCTTGCAATCGAAACGCCGCATCCGGGGCAGCCCAAATTCGCTTGGTCCATCACCCGGACAAGAGTGCCGGTTTCGGCTTCCTTAGACGGGCTGATCAGGACACCAGCTTTAGGACGTTCCGCGTGCAGACGTTCGATATTTGCCCGGACCGCATCCACATCGATCACACGATTGTCGATGAAAATTTCGTTTTGATCCGTGATCTGAACGAAAATCGTCGCATCGAGATTCTGCGGCTTGTCCTTGTCGTCGTCCGGGTTAGGACGGGACAAATAGAGGCCGTCTTCCTTGACGAACGTGGCGGTGACGATGAAGAAGATCAGCAGGATGAACACCACATCCAACATCGGCGTGATGTTCACTTCCGCTTCTTCTTGTGGCCTTCCGTGTTTTCTACGCATGGGTTCCTCCTCACCGTAACTCAAGGTGATCTGCCACCTTGTCCACTTCCCGGTTGGCGCGTTGCTCCAACTGAGAACTGAAGTAGAGGCCAGAAAGTGAGGCCACCATGCCGGCCATCGTCGGCAGGGTTGCTTTCGAAACGCCGGACGCCATAGCGCGGGCGTTACTTGATCCGGTTACCGCCATCACATCGAACACTTCAACCATACCCGTCACAGTGCCGAGCAATCCGAAGAGGGGGGCCACGGCCACCATGGTCTTGATCATTTCAATCCCACGGCGGGTTTCGAGGCTGACTTCGGAGATCAGCATGTTACGGATCTGATGGGCATGCCAGGAACGGTGATCGGAACGAGCGTCCCACTCACTCTGAGCCTTTTTGACCAGGCCAGGATGTGTGGTCCAGAAGTACCAATACCGTTCCACGATCAGTACCCACATGAAGAAGGTGACGATCATGATCACGAAGAGGACGTTGCCTCCTGTTTCCAGGAAGGCAACCAGATCCCCATAAACGCGGACCGGATTGATCGCGTCTAAGAACTGCAACATGGCGTGTTACTGCCCTTCTGCGTGGCGTGCCACCAGGCCAGCCGCTTGTTCTTCAAGCACTTGCTGGACGGACCGTGCGGAACCGTTTGCAAAGCTGTGAAGGAACAGCAGCGGAATAGCTGCAACCAGACCCAGAACGGTCGTCACCAAGGCTTGCGAAATACCGCCAGCCATTAGTTTCGGATCGCCTGTGCCGAACAATGTGATCGCCTGGAAGGTGATAATCATACCAGTCACCGTACCCAGTAGACCCATCAGAGGAGCCACAGCTGCCAATAGCTTCAGCGTATTGAGGCCAAATTCCAGACGCGGCAGTTCGCGCAGGATGGCATCATCCAACTTCAGCTCAAGTGTTTCCACGTCGGCACTGGTGTTTTCTTCATAAGCCATCATGACCCGTCCAAGCGGGTTGCCTTTGCGGGCCTGCTTCGCACGCATCTGCGAGCTCACAGCCGCCGAGGTGGTCCAGAGAACGAAGATCCGCCACAGTCCAAGCAGGATACCGAACGAAGCTACGCCGATAATGACATAACCAACGATACCACCTTGATTGACCCGTTCGATCAAGCTTGGAGCTTGGACCAGAAGGCTCAAGATCGTGCCGCTTGATGGATCGACCGCTGCACGCACAAAGCCTGCTTCAGGACCAGATTTAGCGTTTTCGACCCGGCCCGCAGCACTTAGGAAGCGGCTCGCAGGCTGGCGGCCAAGTTCTTTGAGTTTGCCGACGCCGGACTCATCCACTTCGTAAGTGAGGAAGCGGCCTTCGGAAACAGCCGTGAAGGGACCAAGACGGGTCACTTGACGGGCTTCCGTTTCGCCACGGCGTGATACGACGTTCGCTTCGAACGTGGCAACTTTGCCTTGTTCGATCATTTCTTGAGTGAGTGTTACCCACAGACCTTCAAGCTGATCGATGCTCGGTAGAGCCTGACTGGTCGCCAAAGATCCGAGAGGTCCAGCGCGGTCCGGCAATTGAGCCGAAATCAGCGAGTTCTCGATCTGACCTTTTGTGTCGCCGGCAACCTGACGGATCACACCGAACATCTCACCGAAGGCACCCAAACGCTCTTGGAGCTGTTGGGCCAAGTCATTCAGAATGCGTTCGCGTTCGGCGAATTCTGCTTCAAGCGCGTCGCTTCGGGCTTCTTCGCGGGCCAGATCGTCCTTCGCCTTGTTCAACAAAGACTGCTGACGATTCTTTGCTTGGCGGAATTCCGCTTCACGCTGTTGATTGGTTTGACGATCCCGAACACGTCCTTGCTGAACAGCCTTCAACAGATCGGACAGGCTCTTGATCTCTTGTGCTTGTGCTTCAACCGGAGCGACGGTCACTGCGGCAGCGCCCACCACCATCCATGCGGCTGCGGCACACGCTGCGATACTAAATTTACGTACAAAATTTCTCATCGGTGCGTCTCCAACTACTCAGCCACAGGGCCTTTTACAGGGATCAGAATGAGATCCGGCGCCAGCTGCGAATTCGCGATGCGGATGGCGGTGGATACTTCCTCGCGGAAGCCATTCTTGTTTTCCCATACTTTATTGTCGTGATCCCAGACCGCGGTCACACTGCCGTCAACGGTCTGGTAGAGATAGGCAATCCGTCCCACTTTCAGGAAGGTAACGGACAGGATCTTCCCGTCTCTTTCGATTTCGCCGTTATACGCTTCGATGGAACGTCCGTAGTCGTTCTCGATTTGGTAGGCGCCCAGAATACGACGGAACTTTTCAGCGGCCGTGGCATCGGAACGCTTCATCAGCGCTTTCAAGTTCTCAACGCGGCTTTTGCGTTGTTCCGGAAGGAAGGGGACGTCCAGTTCAACAAATTTCTCAAGGCGCTCGATCATCCGGTTCATAAGCGGAATGACGTTGCGCTCAACACCCAGGGATTGTTCGATCTGGGTTTTGAGAGAAACTTCCTGCTCTTTCTGGTCTTGAATCTGAGCGTCCAGCTGTTCGTTGTATTCGCGCAGATTCTCGAGGTCGATCAGGACCGCCTTATACTCAGCTTCAAGATCGGTTTTTTGATCGTCCAAGTCATTGATGCGCTCCTGTGAAGCCGCACCTTCTTGCGAAGCCTGATTGGCTGTGCCGGTCGCCTGGCTCAATTGAGCAAATGCGCCGTCTGTGCCAAACGAAACCAAGGCAACCATCGCAAGCGCGATAACTGCGCCGTTCGACAGTGTGCCGATTGTCTCTTTGAAGTTTTGCAGTCGCCTTACTGCGCTTGCACCATGCCGCTTATAATTGCGGCCAATTCGTACTCTCATCTTTTACCTCCCGATGAGCTACTACCCTCGTGGGCCCATTAATACTCGTTAGAACCAATTCCTACTATTCGTGTGATGACGATGCCGGCAATTCAATCGCAGTATCGCGGCGTTTGTTTCGAGGAAGGGTACATCAGATTCTCTTGAACGAACACAGATTCAAAACGTAGCCGATACCTCCTAGAGAACCCCAAAAAACGCTTACGACTAAGATTGTGGTGACGAAGAATCTGTCCGCCTGCAAATGACAGCCAGTGACAGAAATAGACTGGAGAGCGGTTCTACGTTGTTCCCCCGAACCGCGCAACGACTCTGATCCCGAACCAAAACCTTACCCGTTTCTTAATTGATAGCACCTCAACCACAGTCCGTCCACGTCAAAGCCGTGCCTGAAACGCCAGGAAACTGCGATAAAAAGTAGTCTAGCTCACGAATTCAGAAAACATAGTTAATTATAGCGTGCAGAAAGTTTTGTGATTTCGCTTTCTACGAAAATCAAAAGTCCCAGGTTTTGGCTGGGTTTCAGGCTATGTGACAAAAACAGAGAAAGTGATCGTGTTCCTCTGTGATGTTTTTGTGGGCACAAAAAACTGTGCTCTTTTCGTCGCCAAGTTTTGATGTGAACGTGCTACCCAGTTGTCGCAAAATCTTCATTTCTTCATACTCGTTCACGTCTGTGCCAGATCTTACAAATGTGATCTTCCCCTGTGTGTTGCAGTGCGAAATCAAAAGGCTTCGGACTTCGCAACCCAAACCGCGAACCGTTTCTCCAAGTGATGGCCGTTGGCCGCCCACCATTCATGATCCTTCCAAACGATGGCGTCGCCATGTTCCGGCGTGTTGGGAAGGTGTTCGCGCATTTCATCTTTGATCAAGGGAAAAGCTGACATGCGGGCAGGCCCATAGGGCATGAGATTTGATTGGGCCGCCAGGCGCTCTTTGTCTGTCGCGAACCGGATGAAGTTTGCGGCCAATGACTGTTTGCCGGCGTTGGCGGGAATGGCCCATACATCAAGCTCCGCTTGCTGACCATTCCAGATAAGTGCCAACGGCCGTCCCTCATTAATGCGTGCGCGGTAGACCCAGCTATGGAATGCCGTCGTCATGACGACCATTTTGGTGGCGAGATAATCGACGGCTTGTTGGCCCGTGCGCCACCAGACCACGTCATCCTCAAGCTTTTTCAGCATGCGGAAAGCAGCTTCGACACCTTGCGCGGATTCCAAGGTTTTATAAACGTTTTCTGGCGATGAGCCCGCAGCGATAGATGCCAAAACAAGGGCCGCGTGAGGGTCTGGCCGCAAGCCACGTTTGCCGGGATATTTCTCTAAATCGAAGAAGTCCGCTGGGCTTGAGGGAGGCGATTTTGAAAAGACCGTGCGGTCATAGGTGATGACTTGGCTGTTTACACTGTTCGCGATTGCGCAGGGTGTAAGGCCGAATGGAATAAAGTCATCAGTGAGCGAAACGTCCTTTTCTGCGGTCACGATTTCTTCCGCGGTCAGGGGCGTCAGGGCGCCGTCGGCACAGGCACGTTTTGCCTGCTGCAAGTCCAAAACGACCACCTGTGCAGGCGCCGCGCCGCTCGCGTCCGGACGAAGCGCTGAGATGCCGTCATCTGTTTCCACAAGCTCGATGTAAATACCTGTTTCTTCCGTATACACATCGAATATGCTTTCCTTTTGGGCTTGTGCATATCCGCCGGAAAAACTGGCCACTTTCAGCACGCGGCTGTCGGCGGCATTCGCGTGTGCCGCGAGTGCGCTGCACAAAAACAAAGCCGCGAACATTGAGCGTGCGCGAAGATCGAATCGGGCCACAGGGCGTTCCTTTTTACGAGTCGGCGACCGTCCCCATAAGCCCGTAAAAAAGTTAAGAGTTGGTGCGTAACTGCCACACAAGCGTTGCGGGTGCGCTCATTGATTTTGCAAGATCTTGAACAAATCCTGCAAAGGATCGCTTGGCTGTTGTTCGGGTTGCGCGTTCTCGTCGCTTTGCTGCTCTTCTTGTTGGTTGTTGTCATTCCCCGGCAAGCCCAGGACGCCTTTCAAAAGTGTTTCCACCGGATCGGCCGGTTCTTCCGAGTCGTTCCCTTGTCCACCTCCCAGCACGCCGCCGATGACCGCGGCAAGGTCCGGTGCAAATTTCGGATTGTCCCAGGATCCGCTGACGATGACGGGAACACTGATGCCCGTGACATCCCGCGTTCCACCTTGTCCCTCAATCGTGGAGACGGCTTTTGGAACGAACCGGTAATTCAATGTCCGATTCGGAATGTCGATTGACCCGCGGCCGGTCAGCCTCAGAAGAGGGTTGAGCAGCAGCAAATCGCTGTTCGACAGCACGCCATTACGGATGTTGAATTTGCCGCTCAGCTCCGCAAAGTCTGTCTTTTGCACGCCGGTGTTTTGGAGGCCACCGAAGGCGCTTTGGATATTTCGCACCATGTCCGCAAGGTTGATCCCCCGAATGGCGCCGTCGAGAAAATTGACGCTTCCGGTACCGTTGAGGTTTTGCATCATCTGTTTTTGCGACCGGCCGCTCATCGTGATGTTCAGGGCCATGTTCCCTGTGCCCTCAATGCGGTCGAGGTCGCCTGCGTCCCTAAATAGGGGCAACAGGTCGATGGCATCCAAAGAGAAGGTTTGGCTTATTTTGGGGGTCCGTCCCCGGCCGTCGGCGATCAGCTTGGCGGAACCAGAACCCTTATAAAGAGCAATATTGGCGAGATCCGCCGTAAGTAACCCTCCGCTGATTTTCAGGTCCAGGTTACTATTGTTGAGCTTTACGCCGCCGAACAGAACCTGTTTTGCCGTGAGCTTAAGATTGGCGTTCAGGCTTTTGAGACCAGCGAGGTCTATGGGCTCATCACTCCAGCCGGTTCCCGATGAAGGGCTGTTTGCCGGTGCACTGCCGCTTTGACCTGTGGATGGGGAAGTTCCAGAACCGCCTCCGTTCGATTGACCGGTAGGGGCCGGCTCACCGGTACTGCCACCAAGATAAGGGTTCAAGTTGAGTGTTTCGGCGTCCATCCGGCCGGACACATATGGGACGTCGCCGTCCAAGATCAGAGTTAGCCCGCCCGTTGCCTTGATGTCGTCGAAGCGTACATCCGCATTCTTGAATAGGAGCCGCTGGTCGCGGGCCGTCAGGTCGCCCTTAATGGTGACGGGGCCGAAGCCATGGCCCGCCGGCATGGGCGATCCAAGCCATGCGGACAGTTTTCGCAACGACGGAATGTCCAGTGCCGCCTTGCCCACAATCGACTGCAAGCTGTCTCCCATGGCATTGCCATCGAATGACTGGGTGATTAGGTCGGAATTAATCCGTGTAGAGATTGTGGTTTCGGCGCCATCTATCAGGCTTTTGAGGTTACCTACAGAAATATTGGCCGCGATGTTCTCGCCCAACCACGCCAGAGATCCATCCACAGAAAAGGGGCCGTCATAACTGGGCAAGGAAACAGAAGCGTTTATGTCGGATGCCTCATATTCCTCTTTTGTTTGATGGTTCGTGTAGGTCACAAGACCATTGGTGAGGCGGATATCGCCCAGGCTGATTGAGCCCACTTGAAATTCTTCTTGCGAACCATCGGGCGATGAGGTGTCTTCGTCTTGTTCCGCGGGAGGCGATGTTTCCACCGCACCTTCACCGCCAAAGTCAAAATTGGATTTGCCGTTTTTGTCTATTTCCGCGTGAATAACAGGTTCTTCGAGAACGAAACGGGTGATGACAATCTCGTTTTGCGTCAACCGGAAGACATCGACCCCGATATCCAGCGTCTTCATGGAGGCCATGATCGGGTGCTTGGCGCCTTCGGCATTGGCAATGCTGACGCCTTCCATCTGGAAATTGAATTGGGGAAAAAAGGAGAGGCCTATGTCTCCGTCAATGGTCACTTCCCGTCCGGTTTCTTCCTCAATGGCTGAGATTATCGGCTCGCGATACCATTCTTGAGGAATGAAGGAGGGGGCAATCAGCAGGCCGCCGATAATGAGACCTCCAATAACCAGAACTGTGATCAGAAGAGCTCTCATGAAACCTCCGCAAATCGCAAACGAATAGAGTGTGGATGTTGATCTCGGTCCTATATGGACCGGAAACCTAGTGAAAATCGGGCAGAATGTCGAAAAGTTAACGGCCTTAGAGCGGCATTTTCCTTGATATGCTACCGGTCATTCCGATATTAAGAGGCATTCTCAAAAGTTAACAAGAGTTGGATGTCCAAAGTGAAGATTTGTCGTGGAATTACCGGGTCGGCGTTGGCAATTGCTGCCGCTTTGTTTTCCTTCACCCAGACCGTTTCGGCGTCCGGCGACGTCAACATCTATTCGTCCCGGCATTATTCGTCGGACAAACAGATCTATGATGCGTTCGAAAAAGAGACCGGCATTAATGTCAATTTGCTTGAAGGCAAGGGTGGTGAACTGCTCGAGCGGTTGAAGGTCGAAGGACGCAACAGCCCCGCCGACATTTTGCTTACGGTAGATGCCGGCAATTTGTGGCGGGCTGATCAGGCAGGTGTTTTACAGGCTGTCCAATCTGATGTTTTGTCGGAGCGCGTTCCGGCGCATTTGCGGCATCCGGATGGTAAATGGTTCGGTTTTTCAACACGTGCACGGGTCATCTACTACGCCAAAGACCGTGTCGATCTATCTTCGCTCAAGACCTACGGCGATGTTGCGGCACCTGCATGGAAAGGCAAGGTCTGTGTTCGGTCGAGCAGCAACATCTATAATCTGTCATTGCTGGCGGCGCTGATAGAACATAAAGGAGAAGACGATGCCGCCGCGTGGGCAAAAGGCGTTGTCGATAATTTCGCGCGCAGGCCGCAAGGTGGAGATACGGATCAGATTCGTGCGGTTGCTGCTGGTGAATGTGATGTTGCCATCGGCAATCACTATTATTATGTCCGTCTGCTGAACAGTGGGAAGGCAGATGATGCGGCTGTTACAGAAAAGGTCGGTCTTCTGTTTCCAAATCAAGAGACCACGGGCACTCACGTGAATATTGGCGGTGCGGGTGTTGCAGCGCATGCACCTAACAAGGAAAATGCGGTCAAACTTCTGGAGTTTCTGGCCGGTGCAGAGGCCCAGGCTATCTTCGCCAGCGGCAATTTTGAGTATCCGGTTACTGCTGATCTAGAGCCGGTGGACCAGCTGACAACCCTGGGAACCTTCAAGACAGACACGCTTAATGTGAGTGTTTTAGGTGAAAACCAGCCATTGGCGCAGATCTTGTTCGACCGCGCCGGATGGCCTTGATTGGTTGCGTTGAACCATTCAATCGTTGAGGGCGCCGGGCCGCGCATTTGAGATGGCCCGCGCCATAAGAATGACCGGGAGTATGCCGACAGCTACTATGGCGATGGCGGGCATAGCAGCTTCACCCAACCGTTCATCCGCAGCTAAATTATGCGCTTGGACCGCCAAGGTATCGAAATTGAAGGGGCGCATAATGACCGTTGCCGGTAGCTCCTTGACCACTTCAACGAAGACGATCAACCCGGCTGTCAAAAGCGAACCCCGCATGATCGGCAGGTGAACGCGAAAGAGAAGGCCGCCTGGGGTGGCCCCAAGCACGCGGGCGGCGCTGTCGAGATTGCCGGATATTTTCGCGAACGCTGAGTTGGTTGTCTGAAGGGCGACGGCGGCAAACCGCACCGCATACGCGAAGAGCAATGCGCCGATGCTGCCGGTTAACAGAAGGCCGGTGCTTACACCCCAGGTGTCGCGAAACCATTGATCGACCGCATTGTCGAAAAGTCCGAGAGGCACCAAGACGCCAACGGCGATCACTGAACCAGGTATGGCGTATCCCATGCCAGCCATACGGTGGGCAAGACGTGTGATGGCGTGCGGGTATAGCCGAAGTCCAAATGTCAACAGCGCGGCGATCGTTACCACGATAAGCGCCGCAAGCGATCCAAGAATGAATGTGTTGAAGGCGATGGACACTAGGCGCGCATCAATGGACCAGGCGCCATCGCTGGCAGCGAGGTCAACTAGAATGATGAGAGGCAATAGGAAACCCAGCAAAATGGGTATAGAGCACGCAATGATCGCGCCTGCCGACCACCAAGCATTCAGCGTGTCGCCCGCCAGCCGACGATACTTCTTGCTGGTGTGATGGTACTGGGTTTGACGCCTGCTATACGCTTCCAGGGAAAGCACAAGCAACACGAATAGAAGCAAGCAGGCAGCCAATTTGGAAGCGGCAATCGGGTCACCCAGTGAAAACCAGGTGCGGTATATGCCGGTTGTGAAGGTCTGTACGCTGAAATAGGACACCGTTCCGTAGTCCGCCAGCGTTTCCATCAGCGCAAGGGCGGCACCCGCCGCAATGGCCGGCCGGGCCAAAGGCAAGGCAACCCGAAAGAAGGTGGACAAAGGTCCATGTCCTAGGGATCGGCTTACTTCCAGAACACAGACCGACTGTTCAAGAAAGCTCGCGCGCGCCAATAGATAGACATACGGATAAAGAACGAAAGACAGGATAACAGCAGCACCGCCAAGGGACCTGATTTCGGGGAACCAGTAATCGGCAGCTGTCCACCCGGTAAAGTCGCGCAGGGCGGTTTGCAACGGACCGGAAAACTGCAGGAAATCTGTGTACGTATACGCCACCACATAGGCCGGGAATGCTAGAGGCAGAATAAGCGCCCATTCGAAGAATCTCCGTCCTGGAAAACGATACATGGTCGTTATCCATGCAGCAGGCACACCAAGAAGCAACACGCCAAGACACACGCTAACCGCCAGCAAAATGGAGTTAACAATGTAGTTGGTAAGCACCGTGTCGATGAGGTGCTGCCAGACGGGCCCACTCTCTAAAAAGAGATTTGCAGCGACCGACAGAATTGGGAGCGACAGCAGAAATGCAATGACAAGCGCCGCAATAAGGAACCACCGACCTTGCAGATCAATGGTGCCAGCAAGACGTTGGTGTGTTTGCGCATCAAGCGTGGGGTCGGCTACCGCCATTGGATAGATGCCCCGCAACGCCGACGCGGCTTCGAAAGAACGCCGTGAGAACTATTGCTGATCCGAAGAAACATTGGCCCAAAGTAGGTAATTGCGACTTATTGTCAATTGCTGAGAAAGCTCAATGATCTCTGGAGGGCGGCTTACGCTCGGGCTTGAGTGGCAGGGAAGCTCAGGGCAACGGACGTGCCTTCGTCCGGAGCGCTACGAATGCTGAATTCCGCTTGGTTCGCCTCTGCCAGCGCCTTGGCCAGGGGAAGGCCAAGACCTGTCCCTTTCTCATTCTGCGCCACCGTAGAGTCTACTTGTTCGAAGGGCTTCATGGCTCTTTCGAGCTCTTCGGGGCTCATGCCGACGCCGGTGTCCTTGACCCGCAGATCCAGATTGCCGTCCTTGCCGGTGGCGATGGAAACGGTCACGTCGCCCGACACATGGGTGAACTTAATGGCGTTGGTCAGCAGGTTCAAAATGACCTGCTCCAAGCTGCGCGCGTCTGCTTGGACCAATGGCAATACGGGGGGAACATTGAGGCGCAGTCTGATCTTCTTCTTTTGGGCCTGTGGCTGCACCAGCCGCACACATTGTTCGACGACGGTTCTGAGATTGATCTCCGCAAAATGCAGTTTCAGTTTGCCCGCCTGCACTTTTGACAAGTCCAGAAGGTCATTGATTAAGCTCAACAGCAGGTGACCGCTGTGATGAATATCTTTCGCATACTGACGATATTTTTCGTTTTCCAACGGACCCAAGCGCTGGTCCCGCATCACCTCAGAAAATCCGATGATGGCGTTGAGTGGTGTCCGCAGCTCGTGTCCTACATTTGCAAGGAACTGAGATTTTTGCGCGCTCTCTTCTTTGGCCTCTTCAAGCTCTCTCACAAGAACGGCCAGCGTTTCATGATGCGCCGTGACGTCTTCAAGGACTGCGATAAAGGGGGATAGCCCTTCCATGGTTGGCAGGGGAGACAGCGTGACACGCGCGATCTGATGAACGCCGTCCGCGCGTTTTATCGCCATATCCTCGCCGGAAAGCAGCTTTCGGCTGCGATCCGCCAGTGATGGTGCGGGGGTGCTTAGAGCGCCCGGCATGGCCTTTGCCGGCTTGAGGAGGGTCGCAAAGCGAATGCCCGTTAGCGAAGCTGGTTCGGACCCAGCGAGATTGGCAGCGGCTGTGTTCGCGAACTCGATCTTGCCGCTGTCATCAAGACATAGGATGCCCACGGTCAACGGCTCCAGGACTTTGTAGATCTGACTGGCCTGCCTCTCGGTGCCGCCGGGCGGTGCCGGCTGCAGGCGCTGCTCCATGGCAAGCCGGTCGGTTACATCGGTGAAAATCGTAATCGCCGCCGCAAAGCCTGTTTGCGGGTCGGTGATGCGCTTTCCGGAGACGCGGTGGCGCCGATTGCCCACATCCGTTGCGATGTCACACGTTTGGTGTGCGATGCCACGGTCGAACAAATCGGCAAAGAAATCGCGCGCATTTTGAGTGCCCATACGATCCGGCAGACTTGTGTAATCGCCAAAAGTCTCCGTCGCCAAATCGCTTTCTAATAGGACTCGGCCGTCTGTTCCGAACACGGTGACCAGGCCCGGCAGGTTTTCCAAAGCCGCTCGAATACGATCAAGCGCCCGGCTATCTTTTTCCACCACAGAGGAAGTCAGTTGGACCAGCAATCCTATCCGGCCATCAGGCAGCAGGTGCCGTTGGCATATCGCATCCACTTTGCTGCCGCCGGCATCCGGGTAAAGGACCAAAGAAATTTTTTCTTGTTGCCCGTCTTTCAAGGCGCTGAAGGTTTGGCCGAATTCAACGGCACCGATTTCCGCTGGCGAGAAGAGGCGGTCGATAAGATCAAAAGCGGAGCTTTCGCGCCAAAAGCTAACAGCTGCATCGTTCGCCCAGGCCATGCGTTGACGTCCGGTGTCCCACAGCCATGCTGGGGCGGCGTCCCGCTCCAACCCGTCGACTAATGAAGTATCCGTCCGTCCCACCAGTGCCTACTCAACTTACAGTGCGGTTTCCGCCTGATACGTGACCGGCGCCAGCGATGATTTGTGACGGGACCTAGAGGGGATATGGCCCAATACGGCCCGCTGGAGCCTGATTTAAGAAATACTTAACGATTCCCGGCGGCTCTGGGAAGGACGAAATATGGTAAATGGGGTCGCTTGATGAGGTTTCCGAGAGTGTGGTGGTGTTTTCCAGCATCTATTGGGGGATATCTCCCGCAATGACTGGCCTTGCGTTCGGTGGCGCCATCCAGTGGCAACTCATGGATAAACTTCTGTCTTCTTGCAGCGCGAAAAATCATCCGTAACAAGAGTACCTCTCTTAGGGATGGGCCATCGCATATCGCGATTAGCAGCCTTTTTTTCTTCCGCTCATGCCTGCAACAGCAGGCATCTCTCACATTTCGCCATCAGATCCCGGTTCGCATTTGTTATGCGTTTGTGACTGTACCATCCCACTCCCCCGTCCCAGCCACCCCAAATGTACCCTATAAGGGTGGTTGGCCAATGTCGCGATTTGGGGGAGTGGGATGGTTAAGCCATCCAATAACTAAGCGCGACCGGGATGAGCGGCAGAGGAGTAATGGCCATATGTGGTTCCTCTGCCTTTGGGAACAGCAATAGGAATGATAGAGTTTAGTCTGCTGCTGGAGGTGCGATGTAGTCCATGACACGACGGTATCGAATGCTGCTGAAAATACATCGCAATACGAATTTGAGCGTGTTTTTTCGCCCATTCAGGAAGGCCATTGGATAGGCAAGCTGGCTTGCGGCTCCGAACGATCTTGTGTGAGCCACCAATCGCTTCTGTTGCGGTGCGTCCAAATTCTGAAAATCACGGTCATGAACGATAAAGGGCGGTCCCGAGAAGCCGCCCCCGAATGGCCGGACATTGTACTCGCCAGGCAATGTGAAGAATTGAAAGTCTGGGAGCTCCAGCAACGTTTTACGCAGTGAGATTTGATCTTGTCCGCGAAAATCTAGGTTGGTGTAGGCCTCTGAGAACATCTGTTTACAGATTTCGAAATTTCCTTCCCAGGCGTCCAAAAATTGTGTGTTTTTCCGCATGGCTAGAACGCCGCCATTGTATTGGGGAAAAGCCATGGGGCCGATTTTTGTTTCTAATTCGGGGTATTGAAATCTGATCGGGGCCTGGGTCGCTAGGAGATCGAATTTGTCTAACAGAATGAACAGATCGCTCAGGTCACGGACGACCGTCGTGTCAGTGTCAAGAAATATGAACCGGTCGAAACTTGTTCCTCTAAGAGCTTTAATCTTGTCAATTGATCCGTAGACTGGCTTATCAATAAGATGTCCCCGCTCTCCAAATTGCTTCGGGTCATCCGTAAAAACCTCTATGCTGACGTCTTTGCCGTCATGGGCTTCTAGAAGCGATGCGATCGATTTGTGACACTCTTCCTGAAAGGTCTTGCCGGTTGCGCAATAGACGAAACAAAGGGTGTTGCTGGAATTGTTCATTTGTGTTGCGCCTTAGGCCGGGATTGTGATGTGTAGACCTAAGCAGCAGCTTCTGCCTGGTGTTTGGAAGGGGTGGTCTCGATTTCATGCATTTCCCGGACGGGGCGGCCCGACAGAAAATCACTCAACATGCCGTTGACCGTCTCCGGTGCTTCTTGCTGCACCCAATGGGAGACGCCGGGCAGATAGCGGATGGTCAGGTCACGGACGAATCTCTCCGTGCCGTAGGTCATGAATTTGGACAATGCTGTGTCTTCTTCGCCCCAGACAATCATTGTGGGAGTTTCGATGAGGGGCAGTTGTCCCCCCTTTAGGGCGGGATGTTTAGGGGGCCGCCGCAAGAGGGCGCGGTAGTAGTTCACCATGCGATTGAGATTGCCTGGGATCAGCGCGTTACGGCGGTAAACGTCTGTCACTTCTCTAGGAAAGCGCGACTTATCGGCAGCCATATCGACAAAGGCGCGCTCAATTGCGGCGGCGTCGTTGTAGCGCAAGGCGAACTCCGGCAGCCACGGGATTTGGAAGAAGAAAATGTACCAGGACTTGCGCAGCTGGGACCAACTGCGCATTGCCTTCCGGGAGGGCCCCGGATGTGGCACATTCATAATGACCAGTTGATCGATGGGTATGACGCGGGCCATCGCGGTATACCAAGCAACGACGGCCCCCCAATCATGTGCCATCAGGGTGACCGACTTGGCGCCTGCCGCATCCACAAGCCCCCGCACATCGGCAACTAAATTGTCGATGGCGTAGGCGCCGATCCCCTTCGGTTTGCTGGACCGGCCATAGCCCCGCATGTTGGGGGCCCATACGCGATACCCCATATCCGCCAGGAGCGGCATCTGGTGCCGCCACGAAAAGCTTGTTTCGGGAAACCCGTGAAGCAGGAGGGCGAATTTGTCCCCATCGCCGCACATATCGACCTCAAAGGAAAGGCCGTTCGCGGTGACAAATTCCGTTGTAATGCGGGGGTCGCGGGGGGTGATTTCCATGGGGGGCGCCTCGTTACTTTGAGCTTTATGTTCTACGCATATATGAGGGGAAATGCCATTGGTCCAGGGGCCGCATGGCCCTTGCAATGAGACGGCTTAGGGCATAATGTCCCCAGCCTTCGCCGGGCCCAACGCGCCCGTTGCGTCACCCTTTCCATGGGCCGCCTTAGCTCAGTCGGTTAGAGCGCTAGATTGTGGATCTAGAGGTCCCCCGTTCGATCCGGGGAGGCGGTACCATTCGTTCTCGATTTTCCTTCAATACAAGGCCGCTAGGTTAGCGCCGATGATCGGGCGAAAGCGCACCGCGCGCATATGGCCCCGATACAGGCGCACCTTGCTGCGTACGAGTTGACCCGGCTTACTCGACGCAGGTCGTCGATATAGTGGTCAATGCTGTTTCTATCGTTTGCGGGGCGGGTCCAATAAGCGGCGGCAGCGAATAGTCTTTGTGTGTTTATGCCAACGGAAATGCGGGATTGTTTATTATCAAAAATGATAATATATATCCGACGTCGATTATTCGCGACGTCTGTGGAATTACGGTTATCGGTTTGAAGGGGGGCATCAGTCCATTGTGGGTACGCCCACGGTCGTGAGTTGTTACTCGCCCGGCTTTGCGCCGAATGGCGTCCTCGATAACGAAAAAGACATCAACTAACTGAAACGGATTGATATGGAATATCTAAGCTACCTATCATTCTGGCAGTGGATTGGCATTTTGCTTTCGCTTTGGGTCTTGTGGGATCTTTTTACCGGCCACGTGTACTCCTACCGCAGCATCTATCGAAGTGAGGAGCCGGGATATTACTGGATCATGATGCTCATCTGGGCTGCTATCGCGGCCTGGTGCTTGTTCGGAATGGATCCTCTATTGAGCGCATAGGCTTGGGTGTCGGCTGTCTTTGGATGCGAACCAGCGCGTTTATCCGACCGCGGAATCAAGGTCTGCAATCGGATCACTATACTGATCAGTGGGTCTAATGAGCTTCCAAGGTTGAAGAATAGCTCAGTGTTTTGCCTAACTGAAAAAGCGATCTGCTCGGCTACCTGCCCAATATCCCGGCACCGTAGAGTGCGATCATTCCCAAAACAATTCAGCTGAAAGAAACTTTCAATGATCGAGATCGTGATAAGCGCAGTATTTCTAGCAAATGCAGTTTGGTATGGGATGGGATTCGTTGCCTTTTACGTGCGCAGAGACGTGTTTGGGAAAGTGATGGTGCCCATAAAGGCTGATCGCGATAACTCAGCGTATGCTGCTTTGGTCGAATCTGGACGCTTCATGGGCGGGTTCAATTTCGCTCTCTCCGCATTGAACTTCTGTCTCTTTTTCAAACTTGGGGGCCTCGAGACAGACGCGCAATTCGCGTTATTGCTGATGTTCAACGCTTTGGCTCATGGATCTCAGTTCGTTGGTAACGTGCCAATGGCTCTGCAAAACCGCAAAGGCGCGGGATTGTGGAACGTATTCAAAGGCGTGATGCTGCAGATTTTTGTCATCGATTTTGCGTTGATGGTATTGAATGCGTTGCTCGCGTTGTTGCTTATTCTTTAGGCCGGTCGTTAGCGCTTTATTGAGTGCGTTTTGATGCCAAATTTGCTGTTCTAAGATTGTGGATCTAGAGGTCCCCCGTTCGATCCGGGGAGGCGGTACCATTTCCCTTTGAAAAATCCCCGTCGATTTTGCACCCCTGTTTCGCGTTACCGAGCGTTACAGAGTTTTTCTTTCCCGCGCGTGGCTGCTGTTCTAGGAGGGTAGGCGGCACAGATAACAACGGGGAACGCATCATGGCCAGCCGTATTTGGAACCACCCTTATACATTTTGGTTGCTGCTCGCATTGCCGTCATTCGCATTCTTGGCGGAAGGGCTCGGGGGGCGGGATCTGGAAGAGCTGCTGCACCCGACCGGCGAATTCTCTGCCCGCCTTATGATCATTGCATTGATGTTAACGCCCCTTCGGATGATGTTCCCCAAAACGCGCTGGCTCGCCTGGTTGATGGTGCGGCGCCGCTATCTCGGCGTGGCCGCGTTCGGATACGGCTCGCTGCACACGCTTTATTACGTCATCGACCTTGGATCCATGTCCGCGGTTATGGCGGACATCGTGAAGATTGGCATCTGGACAGGGTGGGTGGCCTTTGTGATCTTCATTCCGTTGTTTTTGACGTCCAACGACTTCTCTGTACGGACGATGGGCACTCAATGGAAAAACCTTCAGCGCTTGGTCTATGTGGCGGCCGTAGCGACCGCGTTACATTGGATCTTCATCCACAATGAGTTGGGGCCGGCTTTGGTGCATTTCGTGCCGCTGGCTGTTTTGGAGGCCTATCGTATATGGCGAAACGTTCAGCCGCACACGGCGCCTGCTTGAACGGCAGTCCATTCGGCTGGTGCTGACCGGATCAAGCCTGTCCTATGCTGAAGCGGCGGCGTCCAAGTCAGCAATCAGGTCATCGAGACCGTCGCCTTCGATTTCCTGCGATGGGCCACTGTCCGGCTGAGGTGAGGATTCGAGTATGTCCGGTGGAGGTGTGCCGGACACAGCCTTTGCGACTTTCTCTATCAACTCCGATGGGTTGATCGGCTTGCTTACATAATCCGACATGCCTTCATGAAGGTATTTTTCCTTGTCGCCCGCCATGGCGTTTGCGGTGAGGGCAATGATCGGAATGAGGCGTTGCGGTCCAGTCAGGGACCGGATGGCTCTTGTTGCCGTAACACCGTCCATGATGGGCATTTGAATGTCCATCAAGATCAAATCGAATGTTTCGTTTTGCACGGCAGCCAAGGCTTCGGCGCCGTTGTTGACCACTGTCAATTCATGGTCAGCCGCTTCCAAGAAGGCGCGGACCACTTTCTGGTTCACAGGATTGTCTTCCGCCACAAGAATTCGGGATGGCCTCGCCGAAGTGTCCACACTAATTGCTTGGCTGGGCGCGGCGGGTGTGATGGATTCTTCTGAAATAGGCGCCTGGACCGTAAACCAGAAACAGCTGCCATTGCCGGGTTCGCTTTCCACACCGATCTTTCCGCCCATCAAAGCAACAAGCTGTTTGCTGATGGCAAGGCCAAGACCAGTCCCGCCAAATTCCCGCGTTGTGGAGGAATCCGCTTGCACAAACCGTTTGAAGAGGGAGCTTTGTGTGGTTAGCGGTATGCCGATGCCAGTGTCGATGACTTTAAACCGCAGATAATCCCGGCCATCTTGGATCTCATGCTGAACGTCCACATGGATTTTCCCGGAGGGCGTAAACTTAATGGCGTTGCCCACCAAATTCGAGAGAACTTGTTTGATGCGAACGTCGTCCCCGACAACGGTATCCGGAACGTCGGGGCCAAGATTAAGCCCGAGCGTAAGGTCCTTGCTGTTTGCTTTCGGTGTGAAAAGATCGACCGTTTCTCTCGCCAGGTTGATCGTGCTGAACGGCCGGTTGTCTAGAATGACTTGTCCCGCCTCCAGTTTAGAGATGTCTAAGACATCGTCCAAAATGGCCAGCAGTACGTTTGCGGAGACCCGTGCCGTATTCAGGCGGTCCAACTGATCTTCATTCAGGTCCGTCTGGCGCAGTAAATCCAGCATACCCATGATACCGTTCATCGGTGTGCGGATTTCATGGCTCATATTGGCCAAGAAAATGGATTTAGTGGTGCTTGCGTTCTGCGCTTCGACCATCGCGCCTCGAAGCGCCTCAGCAAGGCGCCTTGAATCTTCGGAAAGCAAACTCATGCTGATGAATTGGGCGATCGAGGTTGCAAACGCCACTTCTTCGGAATTCCAATCGCGATGGAAGCCGACACTCTCGCAGCAAATGGCGCCGCGCACACCGGAAATCCCGTTAAGCGGCACGTCGAGTACAGAGAGAATGTTCAGAGGGGCGAGATAATTCTTCCCAAACCCTTTTGTGCGCGGATCGCTATAGGCGTCACTTGCGACGATCGCCATGCTTGATTTGATGGCTTCGAAGTAAGCCGGGTGATCATCCGCCTCCAAACGAACGCCGCTGCTATGCTGTCCGGTAGAAGCTTCGAAGAGGTCATGACATACAAGCGCGTCACGTTCGGGTGTTAAAAGCCACACGCTCACCCGTTCCACGGAGATCGCGTTGCTTAACTCTTCCATCGCCATTTTCATAAAGGCGTCGTGGGTCCGGTCATGGGTGATATAGGCTTGGAAAATCCGCTCCAAGGTGACGTTGAAAGAGCGTGCCTGCGCCAGCATGGCGACGAGGCGGGACTCGGAGCGGTTGCGCGCAACGATTTCTTTATCCGCAATGCGTTTTTGCTCTTCGAGCTGTTTGCGTTTTTCCTCCGCCACGATCTGATTTTTGATCGATTCCGTGACCTGCTGGTTCGACCGCCGGACCATGGAAAGCGTTACGAAGAAGTAGATGGCAATCAACGCACACATGCCATACTGCATTGTGCCGCCCTGAAGGGCCAAATACACGACCGGCAGGCCCAACGCAGGAATGTTGTATGACAGAACCACGCGCACATGAGTCGAGAAGGCGACGCAGGCGCCTGCCGTCATGCCGGAAATGATGAAGCATATGAGCGCCTGGGCCATTGGATCGGCACCAGGCAGCAGGGTAAAAATGGTGGAGCCCCAAATGGTGCCGCTGAATGTATTGAGAAACATGCGGTTTCGGGTATGGAAGCGCTGTGCCGCCTGGTCCTTCTTTTTCAGGATGATCTCAACGAAAAGCCTGGCGGTGGCCTGAAAAATGATCAGCGCATACCAAATGGCCAGATAGAAATGGTTTGCTTGCGAGTACAGTAATACCGCCAAGATAGTGGCATTCAGTGCCGAAACGATGCTCGCCGTGAGTTGGTTATGCGAAAAGAGCTCGGCGCGCCTTTCACGCATAATGTCGGCGGTCGCTTCTGGATCCAATTCACCAGGCAGCGGTTTTGCGTGCGCATTTGTATCCGACATTTCACGCCATTGTTGTGCAAGGGGTCTACTGACGTAAAAGTGTGCCTTAGGAACATTGTTTCTTGGTAAACAGCAGAAATTGGCAAACTGGATGATTGACAAACGTTAACCAAATGCGCGTTAGCCTTCGATCGTACGGAAATTGACGTGATTGGGTTCAAACCAACAGAGATCAGAAACTCAAATGACTGAAACCCCGGAATTTATATTGCTGCTGAAATGTCCAGACCGTCCAGGAATCCTGGCGGAAGTGACCCCATTTTTGGCGGCGCTTGGATGCGATATCCGAGATTCAACGGTCTATGGCGATCCGGACACCAAGACGTTTTTCATCCGTATGCATGTGGCAAGCCCAAATGCCACAGGCGATGAGTTACGCTCGGGCTTTGAACCGGTGGCCCGGCGGTTGAACACGGATTGGACCATGTTCAACCTGGCAAAGAAAATGCGCGTGCTGATTGCCGTTTCCAAGAGCGCTCATTGCCTGAACGATTTGTTTTTCAAATGGCAAAACGGGACATTGCCCATCGAAATTGCGGGCATTGTGTCCAACCATCTGGATTTGGCGCCGATCGCGGAGTGGAATGGTGTTCCGTTTCATCACTTGCCGATCTCAAAGGAAACCAAACCGCAGCAAGAAGAAAAGTTTCGCGGCTTAATCGAAGAGCTCAACGCGGATCTCGTCGTGCTGGCGCGCTATATGCAAATCCTGTCGAATGACATGTGTGCAGCGCTAGAGGGGAAGTGCATCAATATTCATCACTCCTTTCTTCCCAGCTTTAAGGGCGCACGGCCCTATCATCAGGCTTTCGAACGGGGCGTTAAGATCATCGGGGCGACGGCGCATTTTGTAACGCCTGCTTTGGACGAAGGCCCCATCATCGAGCAAGATGTGCGGCGTGTGACCCACGCGACAACGCCGAAAGAGATGATCCGAATTGGTCATGAAGTGGAAGCGCAAGTGCTGTCCCGTGCGGTTCGTTGGCATGCTGAACACCGCGTGCTGCTGAACGGCACCAAAACCGTTGTTCTCAACTAGAGCCGTTTTGGTTTTGATTGAAACTCAAAACGGCTCTAGCCTCTTTATTTTGCGCGTTCCCGGACGGTGAACCGGATTCCACTTCACCTGGAAACGCTATAGATAATTGTCGCTTGAGCCACTCTAGAGGCCCAGCACGCGCTTTGCGATGATGTTCTTCTGAATTTCGTTTGTGCCGCCATAGATCGTCTGGGCACGCGTGCCGAAATAGTTGGACACTGAGGGTGCTGCATAGTCCGGGATGGTGTAATCCGAAGCCCAGTCCGGCGTTACCGAGTCTTCGAAAAAGCGCAGGCCGTTATTTGCCGCCGCTTCGATATAGAGTTCGGTGATCTGCTGGGCCGTTTCGGTCGCCATGATCTTTAGAATGGACGACTCATTGCCGGGTGTGCCGCCCGCCGCGATAACGGACAGTATGCGGAACACCGTCATTTCCAGCCTGTCTACGTTCAGTTCGGCTTCGCTGAGCTTGGTACGGAAGGCGTCGTCTTCGATCAATGTGCGGTTGCCGCCCAATGAGGTTGCGCCGCCAATGTCCTTCAAGTTCCGAAGGGCTTTCCGTTTGCTGCCGATACGGGCATAGGACGTGCGCTCATGACCCAGCAGGTATTGTGAATAGGTCCAACCTTTGCCTTCTTCGCCGATACGATTGTCGAGCGGGACACGTACGTCCGTGAACTCCACCCGGCTGAGCACATACTTTCCGTCAATGGTGATGATGGGGTGCACCACAACGCCTGGTGTTTTGATGTCGACGCAAATGAACGTGATGCCTTCCTGCTTTTTGCCGGAATTGTCCGTGCGCGTCAGCAGAAACATCCAGTCTGCATGCTGCGCGGCGCTGGTCCAGATCTTCGTGCCGTTGAGGACATATTCATCTCCATCGCGCTTCGCCTGAAACTGCAGGGAGGCAAGGTCCGATCCTGATTCCGGTTCGGAATAGCCCTGACCCCAAGAAGTCTTGCCTTCCCGAATGCCCGGCAGCCAGCGTTCCTTTTGTGCATCCGTGCCGAACGTATAGATTACGGGGCCCACATAGATGGCCCCCATGGGGGTCACGGTCGGGACGCCGGCCCGTTCCAGTTCCTCGTCAAAAACATATTGCTCTTCAATGGTCCAACCGGTGCCGCCATATTCCGCCGGCCAAGCCGGTACCAGCCATCCTTTGGAAGCCAGCGCCTGCTCGGATTTCTTGATGTCTGAAGTGGTGAGCGACGCACCGCGCTTGTTTTTTTCAATGATGTCTTTTGGGAAGTCGTTCTCGAAGAAGGCCCGGACATTCTTACGGAAGGCTTCAAGTTCGGGCGATGTGTCGAGGTTCATGGCGTGCTCACTGTAAAGGGTTAGATCGTCTGATGTATCACGGCTCGGCATTTCCGTTCAAACGGGGATGCTCTTCACGCTTTACGGCATTGGTGGTGGCCGATACGCTTTTTCCATTCATATTTGACGATTTGAGGAAATCACCATGGAATTGGGACTTGCTGGGAAGAAGGTACTGATCACCGCTGCTTCGCGGGGCTTGGGGAAGGCGTGTGCGCAAACCTTCTTGGAAGAGGGGGCTTCCGTTGCAATTTGCGCCCGAGGCGAAGAAAGTCTGAATGCGACGATCGAAGAACTGGGCGCGAAGGGCAAGATCATCGGCAAACCTGTCGATGCCGGAGATCCGCAGGCGGTCGCGGATTGGTCCAGTTGGGCTCAGGATCAATTGGGCGGCGTGGATGTGGCAGTGTCCAATGCCAGTGCCTTGGGGGGTATTCCCCGGTCGTTAGAAGGGTGGGATCAGAACTATAAGGTCGACCTCCTGTCCGCAGTCGCATTATTCGACAGTTGTTTGGAGGGACTGAAAAGTTCGACCGATGGCGCCTTTGTGCAGATGGCCACGATCACTGCCGTCGAATATCACGGCTTTCCTGGTGGCGGCTTGAGCTATGGGGCGATCAAGGCGGCATTGGTCAACTATGTGTCCCAACTCGCCCAAGAGTATATGCCCGACGGTATCCGCGCGAATTGTGTGTCGCCCGGGCCAATCTTCTTAGAAGGTGGATCGTGGGATTGGATTAAGCAGAACCTTCCGGACTACTACGCGTCCAACCGCGATCATCATCCGTCCAAACGCTTTGGCAATCCAGAGGAAGTGTCGCGGGTGGTTGCGTTTCTGGCCAGCCCGTCGGCGTCATGGGTGACCGGTCAGAATGTGGTCGTTGACGGCGGCTTTACGCGGCGCGTTGCCTATTAAGCCGCCGCGCCGGGCGTATGCGGGCCTTACTTCTTGATCAAGCTCGCATAAGACCGGTCCAAGAAAGTTTGGACATTGAACGCATTGGCTTTCATCTCGAAGTCGAACTCGGCTGTCGGTTTCGTTGCGACAATGTCTTCATAGCTTTTGCCTTCGGCGATGAGGGCCTTCATTCTGTCACGCGTGACAGATAGGATTTCGATGTAACGTTTGAGCTTTGCGCGGTTCGTGACGGGACCATGACCCGGAATGACGATGGTCTCGTCGTCGATCGCATCGTGCACCGCCTGACAGAAGACAATCATACCTTCCAACGAGCCGCCATTATCCGCATCGATGAAGGGGTATCCCGTGTTGTTGAAGACATCCCCCATATGGACGGCGTTCTGTCCACGGAAGATAATCGCCGTATCGCCGGTTGTGTGCGCCGGTCCGGCATGCATCAAGTCGACTTGCTCACCATTGAAATGGAATTGCATGGTGGTGTCATAGGTAATGACAGAGCGCGCATGGGGCGGATAGGCTTTTTGTTCATAGGCCATCGCGCCGAAATTGATGAGATTGTCTTTCAACATCATTTCACGGGAAGCAGCATGCGAAACGATCCAGGTGCCTTCCTTGCCCAAGGTGAGGTTGCCGTCCGCATGGTCAAAATGCCAATGGGTGTTGATGGCAAAATCCACTTTGTCCGAGCCGATTTCTCCCAGAGCCGCTTTGATTTTGGGCATGAGTTGCGGGAACTGGTCATCCACAATCAGAATGCCATCATCGCCTGCTGAAACGGCAATGTTCCCACCTAGGCCAAACAACACATAAAGATTGTCTGCCACTTTTTCGGTTTTAATTTCGGCCTTCTCAAAGTCCCAACCGAACAGTTCCAGCATTTGATCAAGCGACAGAACATTTTCATGCGCCAAGACCGGCGTTTCGACAGGCACTGCAAGGCCCATTACCAGGGCGGCAATGGCGATCGGTTTCCTCATTTGTTTTCTTTCTTTTTGTTTTGGTTTTTTGTTTTTTGAGTAATCGCTATTGAAGCCTGCGCCGGTACCAATCCCGAACGATAGGGTCGGAGGCGTCGAACTGCGGACCCGGATATTTGGCGGGCAAACGCCATTCGTCGGCCAGCATTTGAGCGCGCTCCATAAGGGCGGCTTCATCTTTCAGCTGCTCCCGGATGTTCTCCGCGAGCAAAACGCCCGCTGGCTGATTGTACCGTTCCGCCAGCAGATAATATTTCATTGCCTGCAAATTGTTTCTGCGCACAAAGACGGCGCCCGACGCGGAACCGTTGGCATCCGCCACGCTGCGGCCACTGGAGCCAACCTGACCGCGGATGAGGCGTGTATACCAGGCGCCACCATCGCGAAATCCGCGGCGAATGGTGTTCACCACCGCACTGGAGGCGGCTAAGCTTTCCTTGTTGAGATTGCTGCGCACAGAGTTCGCGATTTCACCTTCGGTGCTGCGTTGTTCGTCGTAAATCTCGCCAAGCCGCACCATGCCCATGGCGCCACGTGTGCTGAGGATGTAGTCCAGGCGGTCTTCCACCTGGGTCCATTCATCTGTCGTGATGATCTTTTGAAGTTCGAGAAGTTCCTTGCGCGCGGTCGCTTTCTTTTCGAAGGCTTCATAGGCCATCAATAAGGAAATACCGTGCCGGGACGGATTGATCAGCGCCAGGTAATACCAAACATAGGCTTCCACATTGTCCTTCTGAAACCTGTCGCCGGAGAGATATTGATTTCCCAGTTCCACCTGGCAGAAGATTTCGTCTTCCCGCCATGCGCAGACCCGCCATAGTTCTTCGGCGCGACGTGTGAGCCCGCGGTCAAATTCGAACTTCCCGGCTGAGTAGTCCGCAGTCGCAGGACGAGGCGCGATGACCAGAGCCGTTATGGAAAATGAGATCGCAGCCAGCGCCAGGAACAGGCCCTTGCGTACTGTTTGAAAACCCATGAAACCCCCCGTGATACCAACGTATAGCCGATTGCACTTCGTCAACTATACATTAACCATATCACGAATGGCGTAAGGGTGAAGAGGCCCGGATTTGGGCCCTTTCTAACGTTTATTTGGCGAATGCAGCCTGTGTGCCGCCAAGGGCCGGGAGCGCCTCAGGCAAGGTGCTGGTGTCAAGCGGCTTCGAGGTTTTGGGGGCGGACCCAAACTCGTTCAACGGGTCGGAAGACTGGCGGCATGTGCCGTCGAAAAAGGCGCCTGGCTCGATCACCAGAGCTTCCTGGGTGATATTGCCTTCCACATGGGCCGTATGGCGGATGCGGACATCACGTGCCTTTATGTTTCCGATCAGACGCCCGTGGATTACGATGGCTTCCGCTTCCACATCGCCTTCAATCATGGCTTCGCGGCCGACCGTGATGGACCCGGCCTTCAGATTGCCCTTCATTTCGCCGTCGATTTGAATATCGCCCGTAGACGTCATATCGCCTTCGATCGCCACATCTTTAGACAAGAGAGCTGGCGTACCGCCCTTCGATTTCGGCGTCGGCGCTTCAGCTCGTGCGGGTTTCGTAGGGATTGCAGATTTGACAGGCTTCGGTTCGTCCGCTGTCCGGTTCTTTGCAAACATGTGTCACCTACACCGCGAGGGTGCCTTTCTAAAGCGCCCAAAGACGTTTTGGGCCGCCAAAAGAGTTTCGATTGGCTTCCCTTGTAGGCGAATAAGTTAAACGGAGGGTAACGACCGGACGGCAAGATTGACTTTCTTATGGCCGGTTTTGCTAAAACTTGAGGAATTGAAATCTCTGTTACGCCGCAGTGCTTGCCGTTTCGTGTACCAAAAGGGTCGGGGCGTGAGACTCTTCGTGGAAATGGCGTAACGCATCCGCTTCCAGAAAGGCGTCGAGTGCGGGTGCCACAAGAAGTGCCGCCCTGGCGTCGCGTACGGCTTCCGCCAGCCGCTCCGGTGTTGGGTTGGGCACGCCAATGAGCCTAGGCTGCACAGTGCGGTTGCTCACATTCACAATGGCGGCGTTAAGGTCGACCGTTGGGTTTTCGGAAAGCACGATCATGGGGCGCTGAAAACGGCGCGCTATTGAGATCGCGGTGTTCAGCGCCCGCCGCGGTATCTCACCGCGCTGAACGAAAAGGGCAATCGGACGATTGGCATCTTGTGTCACTTTGCGGCGTGTCTGAAGTGGCACACTGACCCATTCCTCCGCATAAAGACGTGTGTCGGCGCGTGTGGTAACCGCACGCCGGGCCGAAGCGATCACGACGAGATCAGCGTCCTGTGCCGACTTTCGTGCCTCTGCGCAAATCGACCCCTGGGCCACATGGAACGACCATCGGGCGCCCGACGCTTCGGCTGCCTGCAGTACAGCGGACCGCACCGCATTCGCGCGCAGCCGTAACTGGCGGGTAAGGTCTTGTTGTTGAGGGGCTGTGGCGGCGCGGCTTACCCGGCATACTTCCTTGAAGACCGGAAGGGCCGCCAAATTGAGCAGGTTCTGATCTTCAACGAACGTGCCGGTAATTTCTGCGGGTTCTTCGGACGCCAGAGCCTTGAGAACGAGCGGCAAGAGGGTGCCCATACCTTCCGTGCCAACCGCCAAGGCGATACGGCGGCGGGCTGCCTGTGATGCATCCGATACTTGATTGTTCATGCACTTGCTCCTTCGCCGCTCGATCCGAACGCCCGGCGCTTGCTTGCAAGGTCACGCAAGCGCGATTGGACCCGCGCATTTACGGTGCCTTCCGGAAATGTGCCGTCTTCTTTTTTGGCGCCCGCTTCCACACCGGTTAGCAGCTCAATGCCTTGGTCAATGGTCTCGACCGAATAAACCGAGAACTGGTTGTCGCGCGCTGCATCAATCACATCATCGCGCAACATCAAATGCTTCACGTTGGATGCCGGGACCAAAACACCTTGCTGTCCTGTCAGTCCGCGCGCCTTGCAGATATCGAAGAAACCCTCGATTTTTTCATTAGCGCCGCCAATGGCTTGCACTTCGCCATACTGGTTCACGGACCCAGTAACGGCCAGCCCTTGAGAGATGGGGAGGCCCGATAGCGCTGACAAGAGGGCGTACAGTTCCGTCGATGAGGCGCTGTCTCCATCGACGCCGCCATAGGACTGCTCGAAAACAATGCTGGCCGATAAGGAAAGCGGTTCATCGGCGAGGTAGTGAGAGGCGATGTAACTTGTGAGGATCATAACGCCTTTGGAATGAAGGGGGCCGCCGAGTTCCACCTCCCGTTCCACATCCAGCACTTTGCCCGAACCGATGCGTAAGCGCGCGGTAATCCGGCTGGGTTTGCCGAAAGCCGTTTCGCCGATTTGGCTCACGGCCAAGCCATTGATTTGACCAACCCTGCTGCCGGATGTGTCGATTAAGATGGTCTCGCGCAAAATCTCTTCTTGAATGCGTTCGCTGTAGCGGCTGACACGGCGCTTGCGTGCATCAATGGCCTTTTGAATGTCGTCCGCATCGACGACGTCGCGGCTGTTCTGCCCGGCCCAGTAATTGGCCTCACGCACAATGTCCGCAAGCGGAGCGATGCGTGTGGAGAGGCGTTCCGAGTCGCCTGCATGCCGTGCGCTTTCTTCGGTAAGCCGCGCCACGGCCGACCGATGCAGCGGCATCAGCTTTTCCGCATCAACCATGCCGCCCAGAAGCTCGGCAAATTTTTGGTGAGCGTCTTGCGTGCGTTCCAGACGGTCATCAAATTCCGCGGCCACTTTGAACAAGTCGGGAAAATCCGGATCTTGTGTTTGCAGCAGATAGTGAAGCATGGCATCGCCGATCAGAATGACTTTCACGTCAAGCGGGATCGGTTCCGGCTCCAGGGAGATCGTGCCCAAAAATCCTTGTGACTGCCCTGGTGTTTCAATCCTTATTTCGTCTGCCCGCAGAGCTTGTTTGAGCCCTTCCCAGGCATAGGGCTGGGTAAGTAGCTTGCGTGCATCGAGGACGAGGTAACCGCCATTGGCTTCATGAAGGGCGCCTCCCTTGATCAAACTAAAATCTGTTACCAAAGCGCCCATCTGGGCCTGGTGCTCGGAGCGTCCCAACAAAAAGGGGTAGCTGGGATTATCGTGAAACACGATGGGCGCGCCGGTGGCGCCCCTATTGTCAACGATCACATTCACGCCGTATCGGCGCAGAGCGGCAGCTTCTTCGGGTTTGCGGAAGACGGCAGCCATTGCGCTCTGCGCTTCCGCTTGTGCCTGATCCGGCATTTGTGGGGCGGGAATGAAGAGGTCGACATTTTCGATAATGTCCGCGCGCAGGCGGCCCAGGTGCTCAATCACCTGTTCCTGGTCTTTGTAGGCTTCGATTAAGTCTTCAATCAGACTTCCGACGGCAAATTCGGTGTTGTCTTGGTCAAGTTCCAGAATGCGTGCCCTAAGTTCCCGGACTCGTTTCGGCGCCGACCGCATGGCGGTTTGAAGCTGGTTGGTCAGGGCCTCCACATGCTCTTGAACTTGTTTTTTCTCGTCTTCGGGAAGCTTTTGGAAATCTTCCGGGCTGATGACCTGTCCGTCGCGCACGGGCGCAAAGGCAATGCCTGTTGGTGTTTGAATGAGGCTCATGCCGCGCGTCTCTGCCTCTGTCTGAAGCGTTTCGAGCATGGCGCCTTGCTCTTCCTTGAAGCCTTCTTCTATGGCTTGGCGCCGGATGCGGTAGTCATCGCTTTCAAAAGCGGCGGGGATCGCGGCCCGCGCATCGGTAACCAGCCGTTCCAAATCGGCGCGGAACCGGCACCCCATGCCAGGGGGCAATTTCAGGGCGCGCGGCTTGAGGGGGTCATCGAAATTGTTCACATAGCACCAGTCCGATGCCGGTGGCAGGCTGGGGGCTTTCCCCTCCAAAAAACGGCGCACGAATCGGTGCCGGCCAGTGCCGGGCGTTCCCATGACAAATACGTTGTAGCCATCCAGTGACATGTCGAGGCCGAAGACCATCGCTTCGCTGGCGCGTTCCTGTCCCAAAATGGCAGAGCTGCCCTTCAACTCTTTTGTGGTTTCAAAGGTGAATGCATCCGGGTCGCAACGGGTAAAAAGCTTGTCCGGCGCAAGAGCGGGAATAGGGGCCATGGACGGGAACTCCGCAAATTGTGGTCACTGTTCCCAAAACCTACTTCGCAGTGGAGCCCTTGCAAAGGGCCGCCATGCGGGCAATTTTCCACCGAAGGCTTGTCAAACTGGGCGCGATCAGTAGGGTCTCGCGGACACACCTCATAGGAACAGTTCATGGAATTAACACAAGCATTACGCCGCGCCGCCTTGCTTGAAGGAAAAAAATGCGCGCTTGAGTTCGAGGAAGACGCTTTTACGTGGTCAGAGCTGCAATCCCGCATCGCCCGTATGGCGGGTGCCCTGCAAAAGCTGGGGATGGGAGCAGGCGACCGGGTTGCGATCCTGGCCGTCAATAGTGGGCGCTATGTGGAGCAGTTCTTTGCGCCCATTTGGGGCGGCGGGATGCTGGTGCCCATCAATACGCGCTGGTCGGTGCCGGAAATGGTCTACGCCCTCAATGACAGTGCGCCGACGATTTTGTTCGTGGATCAAAAACACGCAGCATTGGTTCCCGACCTTCTGAAAGACGCACCCTCCATCAAACACGTGGCTCTCGCCGAAGCTGAGGCGGCGCCCGGCATGCTGGCGTATGAGGAGCTTATCGCTGAAGCCGACTCCATTCCCGATGCGGGCCGGGGCGGGGATGATGTGGCTGCCATCTTTTATACCGGCGGCACGACGGGCCGGTCCAAGGGGGTCATGCTGACCCATGACAATCTTTATTTCAATTCACTTGCGGGTTTGTCCAATCTCTATTTCCATCCGAACACGGTGCATATTCATACGGGACCGCTGTTTCACATGGCAGCCGGTGCGCGCATCTACACAACGACGGTCGCAGGTGGCCGCCATGTGGTTGTTCCGGGCTTTGATCCCGTTCTAGTGATGAAAACGATCCAGGAGAAGAAAGTCACCCACATGGTGCTGGCGCCCACCATGATTAACATGCTGGTGAACCATCCGGATTTTCATCAATACGATCTGTCGAGTTTGGAGTTGTTGTCTTACGGTGCGTCGCCCATGGCGGAAGCGCTTATCCGCAAGACCATTGACTTGGTACCCAATGCGAAGATCGTGCAGTCCTATGGCATGACAGAACTGTCGCCTGTCGCCACCAGCCTGCCGCCCGAATGCCATACACCCGATCATCCTTTGTTCTCGAAAGTAAAGTCAGCAGGCAGACCATTATTTTTCTGTGATGTGCGGATTGTCGATGAAGATGACAAAGATGTTCCTTGCGGCGAAATTGGGGAGATCATCGTCCGGGGCCCCAACGTGATGAAAGGGTACTGGAACAAGCCCGATTTGACGGCGGAAGCCTTGCGGGGCGGATACATGCATACGGGCGATGCGGGCTATATGGATGAGGACGGGTTTGTCTTCTTGGTGGACCGGGTCAAGGACATGATCATATCTGGCGGGGAAAACGTTTTCTCGGCGGAAGTGGAAGATGTGCTGATGAAACATGCGGCTGTTCTCGAATGTGCGGTGATTGGCATTCCCAGCGAAAAATGGGGAGAAGCGGTTCACGGTATTGTCCGCCTCAAGGATGGGGCCGACGCGACGGCGGAGCAGTTGACCGATCATTGCCGGACTCTGCTTGGGGGATACAAAATCCCGCGCAGTATTGATTTTTGGACCGACCCTCTGCCTCAAAGCGGGGCCGGTAAGATCCTCAAATCGGAACTGCGCAAGCCTTTTTGGGAAGGGTCTAGCAGGAATATCTCTTAGCGGTTTTGGTTTCCTCAAAAACGCAAGTGCCCCTAAGTCTTTGATTCAGCGCATTTTCGCAGAGAGGCTTGGGCGGTGAACCGTCATACATCTCACCTGGACACGCGATAGTGTGACCTTGATGTAACGCTCTCGGCGCCCCCTTGGGGCTTGATCAATCCCCGCTTTTAAGTTGTGATGCCTTAACGCGCACAGTTAGAGCGCGCTTTGGGGGGATAGAGTGAGTTGCGTCGGCCAGGGGGCTTGCCTTGAAAGGTGGAGGCTCCAGAATTCATACATAATTTGGTGCCTGTTGATTGGGTGGATATTTCTATCCAGCGCCTATGCCGCCCCCACATTCGTCAAAGACGATTCCTGCGATGATCTGCCTGTTTCCGTCATCTGCGGGACCGTTGACGTTCCGGAAAATCAGCTCACGGATTCCGGTCCAACCATTCAGCTAGATGTCTATGTGCTGAAGGCAAAAGGTGACGTAAAAGTGCCGGATCCTATTGTCTTTCTGGATGGCGGCCCCGGTTCCCGCGCGACAAGTAATTTTGCAGCGCTTGCCGATATGGAAAAGCTGCGGGACAGCCGCGACATTGTCATCGTGAACCAGCGCGGGACCAGCACGGCACAGTGGCTGTGCCCAACCTATGAGTTGGACGAAGCGTTTATCACCAGTGCGGATGTGAGCTTTGCGGAATCGAACCGGCGTACCGCCGGGGTAATCAAAGACTGCTACGAGAGGCTGCGGGAAATCGGTCAAGAACCGGCGAATTACACGAACCACGCCAACGCCCAGGACTTTAAAGATGTGCGTCTTGCTCTGGGTGTTGATCAATGGAATTTGTGGGGTACCTCTTACGGAACGGCACTAGCGCAGGAAATCATCAAGGTGGACCCGGAAGGCGTGCGTTCGGCCGTCATGGACAGTGTGGTGCCCCTTGATAAAGGATGGGCGCGCGGCGGAGATGATCACTACCGCGCTGCCTTCGATGCGCTTAATGAAGAATGTCAGGCGGATGCCCAATGTGCCTCTCGCTTTGGTGACCTGCACGATCTACGCCGACGGGCGCTGGAAACACTGCAAGAAAAGCCGATTCGGTTCGATGAGGGGATCGGCAATTTCCGGTTTGAAGACGAGAAGCTTTATGAAACCTATGTGATCGGGAAGGACCGCGACCTTCACCTCAATGATCACGATCTGTCGTCTTACATCTTTACCTATCTTTATACGGAATACTATTTCCCCATCATTCCCTTGCTGCTGGACCGAGTGGTGGCGCGGGACCAACGGTTCATGGAACTGATCATCGACAATATGGTGGGAGGCGTCCCGGATGCGGACACCGGCGTCTATTTTGCCATGGCTTGCCGCTTTCCGATGCCAACGGAACAAGAGATGCAGGACGAATTTGATCGCAATAAGGAATGGCTCGCGGGTATTCCGGAAGTGCGCTACCTGCCGGACATATGCGCGGAGCTCGACCTGCCGCCGGTGGACCCGAAAGACTGGGAATTGCCCACGTCAGATGTGCCCGCTCTGATCATCTCGGGTTTGCGGGACCCAATCACGCCGGTCGCATTTGGCGATCATTTGGCGGCGAGCCTGCCCAACGCCCAAGTATCGATCTTTACCCATCAGTCCCACGGCCCCGGATACAGCATGTGCGGGCTTACTTTGCTCAAGGACTTCTTTGATAGGCCATTCAAGACAAAGATTAGAGACTGCGATCAAACGGAACAGAAGACAGAATTTTTGACTGATGTCATCGGCACAACCGAAACCGTCGATCTGGCGAAAACGCCGAAAGAAGGGTTCTGGTCGTTTGCACGGGTCTACACGTCGATCATTCTGGCGTGCACAATTGCTGTCCTTGGCTTTATTTTGCTGTCGATCGGGATCGCACGCCGCGGATTTTCGGCGTCCTATCAGGAAGGCGTGCTGGTATCGCACACGGCCTTAGCCATTGCCGGTGCGGCGAGTGTGCTCACGCTATATTGGTTCGCTGCGAGCGCTGCGGTGACGGCGGATGTGCACACGTTGGCGATCCGCTATGGCATAGGCGTCGTTCCCATGTTTGGGCCGTGGATGGTCTGGGCCGTGCCGGTGTTTTTCGGCGCGTTACTTGTCGCCTTTTTCGAGCTATTGCGCATAGGGCGCACTGGACTGGTTTCTGTTGGAGATACCGGCTTCCAACTATCGCTCATCTTGTCCATCAGCTGGATCGGTGCGTTTCTCGTTTACTTCGGCGTGCATCCGGAGACCGGATGGGATTGGTGGCGCTGGGTGTCAGATAGCCTCCATTTGAAATTCTTCTTCTTTTAAGCGCTCCATACGGAAGATCTGCCAGAGGGCCTATATGGCTCTTATGGTTGACCGCCCGATCACGGGGCCAACGGTGATGCCTAACTGTCGATTTTGGGCATGACCATGTTCTCCTGAAAAATGATCATGCCTTAGCGGATTGACTCGAATATGTCACAATCATATTATGTCCAAATGACATAATTTAAGTCAGACATAATAAGACTCATTGAGCGACCGACTGCGCCGAAGGGATTCGGCCGCAACCGCCAGGGGTTTGCCTGGAACGGTCGCGTATTGCCAGGAGAGGGGGAGCTCTAAATGGGGAAGCGATCACATCAGAACATTTGTTTGACGGGCCTTGGGATGTTGTGCGCCGTCAGTGTGGCGTCGCCATTGATTGCGGAAGAAGCCGCGGTTGATGGATCACTCCAATCCGTGGGCGGAATAGACGAGATTGTCATTACGTCGACACGACGCGAGGAAAGCATCCAGAAGATATCGGCGGCTGTGACGGCGTTTAGCGGCGACGACCTAAAAGCGCGGTCTATCCAGAGTGTGGAACAGATTGCTGTGCTGACGCCCGGCGTACATATAGCCCAATACCAAGGCGATACTTCCATCTTCATTCGCGGTATCGGAACGCCGGTCATTATCGCCGGAAATGACAGTTCCACAGGTGCTTATGTGGACGGTGTTTATTACTCGCGTGCCGCAGCCGTCGGTCCGGCGTTCTTCGACGTGGAACGCATCGAGGTGCTTCGTGGACCGCAGGGCACGCTCTATGGACGGAATGCAACCGGTGGGGCCGTGAACATCGTTACCAAAAGTCCAACGGATGAGTTTTCGGCTGAAGGTGATTTGATCCTCGGCAATTACGACCGGTACCGTTTGTTTTCTGCCTTCGGCGGTCCGGTCACGGATCGCATTCGGATCCGCGTTGCCGGTCAATATGAAAACCGCAATGGATACACCACGTTGAATAGCCCGACCAGTGTAAGAGACGTGGAAGATAAGAACGACTTTGCGCTGCGAATGAAGGTCCAAGTGGATCTGACGAACGATGCTATGCTCACCTTGTCCGGCGACTATTATCAAGCCAACGATGCGGCGAATGTGTTTCACTTTGGAAGCACCGGCTATCAGGAAGAAGTGCCAGGATGGCTTTCAACCCGTGAAGGCCAGCAAACGCTGCCATATTTTGCCATTAAGAATGCGGGCAACATTACGGATCGCAAGTCGCGGAATATCTTCGGCGATGTGGACTATTTCAATGACACCAGGATTTTCGGAACGACCGCTCAGTTGGATTGGGCCATCGGCGAGTATGATCTGACGGTGATTGGCAACTACAAAGACAGCAACCCGGTCTTCCAAAACGAATTTGATCTGGCGGATACATTCAACAACTACGTCTTGCGGGAAGAAGATCATTGGCAATGGAGTGCAGACGTCCAAATAAGTTCGCCGGCCGATAGGCGGTTCAGGTGGATCGCCGGTGGCTACTATTTTCGCGAAGAGAACGATATTACGAACAACATCTTTGGGAACTTTTGGGAACCCATCCTTATTCAAGGGCTAACGGATCTTCAGACGGCGGGTGTCATTCCCATTTTTCCGGTTGTTATTCCGAATACAGACTTATGTTGTGAACTACATTTAAACGGCGAACAAGAGACCAAGGCCTGGGCTATTTATGGAGATGCGACCTTCGACGTAACTGAAAGGATCGCCTTCAAATTTGGCGGCCGCTATAGCTGGGAACAAAGAGACGGCCGGCAAGATTTCGAGTTGGTGGTCTTAAACCCGGTTCCGGGTGGGCCGACCACAAGGTTCGCGCCGGAGGTTGCCTTTTTTCCGAATGCCGTGAGCACGTCCCGCGAAGGTGTTCAACCGGACCCATTTGGGTTTGTGGTGGCGCCGGTGGAGGAACCGGCGGAATTCAGTGCCTTCACACCAAAATTCGGAATCGATTTTCAATACACGGAAAATGTTCTCTTCTATGCGTCCGTGCAACGTGGTTTCAAAAGTGGTGGTTTCAATATCGGCAGCAGCCAGCGAGACCCTTTCGACCCGGAGACAATCTGGGCGTATGAAGGGGGCGTGAAATCTACGCTTTTGGATGGTCGGTTGCGGTTAAACGCGGCCTACTTCCACTACAGTTATAAAAACCTTCAGGCGCAGGACAGTATTGGAAACCAGCCGATCATTCGCAATGTGGGCCGGGCCGCGGTCGACGGGTTTGAAATCGAAACGGCGGCATCCATCATTGAAGGGTTTCAGATCGATGGCGGACTTACCTATCTCGACGCACGATTCACACAAGGGTCGCTGACCGAGCCATTACGCCCGGCGCCGCTGACACAAGCTCCCGGAACCCTTCTGCGCGACTTAGAGGGATTGCGTTTGCCCCGTGCACCTGAATGGAAATTCAATGTGGGTGGACAGTATACAATTCCCATAGATGCTCTGGGATTGGGGGAGGCCGTTTTCCGAATGGACTATGGCTGGCAAAGCAAAGTGTTCTTTACGGTGTTCAATATTGATGCGGCATCTGAGGATGCGGTAGGCGTCTTAAAGGTGCGAGCCGCTTTGAACAGCGAGGATGGGCGATGGTCGGTATCAATGTTCGGCGACAATCTGACTGATGAACGCTACTTCAATAATCTCATTCTGACAGGCACGGTCTACGGGGCGGAATTTGTGGGCCCTCTTGCGCCGCCGCGCACGTTCGGCGCTCAGATCGGGTATAAGCTCTAGGGCTGTGTCTGAAGCCGCCCTGTCGGCCGCGGAGAGACTTACTCCGCGGCTTTCATTTCCTTCCGCGACCGTGGAGACAATTCTGGCGTTGACGCGAAAATCTCCGAAATGCGCTTGAACATGTAGATGCCCATATCAACTTCTTCCGGCGTCATTTGGTCGGTTGCTAACTCGATCAGCTTGCATCCGTTTTCGTACATTTGCTCCACGAAACGCTCGCCTTTGGGGGTGAGCACCACCACTTTCTCTCGGCCGGACTCCGGGTCTTCTTGAATGTTCACGAGCCGCAAGGGTGGTTTTGAAAGAGACCGGATTGCCTTCGAAATGGCGCTTGAGGTGATGTCGTACCAATCTGCCATGTCCTGTTCGATGACTTTTCGGTTCATGGATTTGGTCTTGCCGCCCTTCGATCGAATGATCCAAAGGATGATTGCTTGTTGCCGGGTGAGGACGTTGCTGCACAACGTTTCCTCGACAGTCATGCCGACGGTGTAGTGGATTGGGAAGAACAGCTCGAGAAATCCCGAAGCAGCTTCGCTTCGCGGAATTTTGCTCAGTTTTGATTTACTCAATTTCTCGATCTCCCAATGCGGCTACGTTTCCCTCGTGTCCTTGGCGGACTCCAAGGCAGCATCTGGTCATAAGTCATTTTTCGCCCAAAGACCAAAGTTTCTTGACAAGAAATGTGTCCATTGGACATAATATCAAATGGAAATAAATAGGGGCGCCCATGAGCATTAACTCTCAAAATCCCGTTGATCTGCCGATGGACGCATCGGTGACCGTAGCAGACCTTAACCGCCCACAAATTGTCACCAACCCTTATCCGTATTACGAGCTACTGCGGCCGAAAGGCCCGCAATATGGCTTGTACGACTATCCGCCGGGAACAGTGCCTGGCCAAGACGAACCTCATCCGGCTTGGGTGTTTCTGAAATACGCGGACGTGGCCAATATCGCACGTAACCATCATGCCTTCTCGTCTCAAGACCCTATGCAGGAAGCATCGGAAGCACCCACGCTCATGCTTGTTAATCACGACCGGCCTCGTCATACGGAGCTGCGGGGCATCGCTCAGCAGGCCTTTACCCCAAAACGCGTGGAACATGACATCGCGCCGTGGGTGTCGGAAACAGTCGGGAAGATATTGGACGAGCTTCCCGACGGGGATGTGGATTTCATGAGTTGTTTCGCGCCAGAACTTCCGGCGCGCGTCATGACATATCTCATCGGTACGCCGGAAAAAGATCACGTCCTACTGCGGCGATGGTCGAACGCTTTTATGGTGACCTCGGACTTTACCGCCGAAGAACGCGCCGCCTGTAATCAGGAAGTAGCGGCATACTATGGATATGCCGTTGCAGAACGATACCATGATATCGGCAAAGGCGTGACGCCTCCTGACGATCTGATGACAGCTTTCATTCAGGCCGAGCACGAGGGAGCGAAGCTTACGAGAGAAGAGGTGACGCGGTTTTGCATTACGCTGGTGGTCGCCGGTGCCGAAACCACGGCCTATCTGTTGGGCAATCTTGTGTGCACGCTGGCAACAGAACCCGGCTTTTTCTCGATGCTGAAAGAAGATAGGTCATTGGTAAGGCCTTTCATCGAAGAAAGCTTGCGCCGCGATGGCCCCCCACAACGCCTCTTCCGGATCGCGAAGGAAGACATTGATGTGGGTGGCGCCCAAGTGCGAGAAGGCGATTGGGTGGCCATTTTCTATGCGGCCGCAAATCATGATCCGGAGGTTTTCGAAAATCCGAGCCAATTCATTCTGAACCGTCCCAACATCAACAAACATCTGACCTTTGGACATGGCATTCACCATTGCATGGGCGCCGGCATTGCGCGTGTAGAGGCGGACAAGATGATCAATGGGTTGCTTGATCGCTATTCCCAGATAGTTCCGGGGACAGAAGAAATGCGGCGGCAGACCGGAGGTCTTCTCAATTATGGTTTGGAGAGATGTCCAGTTCGATTGGTTTGCTGAACATGAACGGCGCAAGCGGAGAAAAGAATGACAGACCCTGTTGATGTGACCAAAGCACTATTTGAAAGGTTTGGAGCGCAAGACATACCCGGCATTCTGGCCTATTTGGGTCCTGACATACTGATCAATTTCTATGGCCCGTCCGTCATTCCCTACGCAGGAGATTATGTGGGGCTTAACGAGGCGAGGACCTTTTTTGAAACGGTCTTATCGTCCGTGGACATCCACCAGTTTGAGCCGGAACAGTTTCTCTGTGACGGCGGCATGGTGACGGTGACGGGGCACTTGCATTTAACGGCGCGGCGCACCGGGCGCTCTTTCGAATCCGATTTCGTTCATGTCATCACCGTTCGCGACGGAAAATGGCTGCGCTTTCGTGACTTCATGAACACCGCTGTTGCGGCTGACGCCTTTTCTTGAGAGTCACACTTTCTCGTCATGCCACCGGTGGATAAAGGTGAGATAGAACAGGCCGATATAGATGAGAGCCGCCAAGATGCCCATCCCGGTCGCCGTGTAGTCAAATATATCACCTGCCACCGGCTCGCTGGCCATACGCCCGACGGCGCTGAGTTCTTGTGTCTGGGCAATTTCCTCTAGGGCCCGGTTGAGCGACAGCATATGGCGAAAGGCGCCCACACCGTTTACCGCAATGAGAAGAAGCGTAAACGAGAAGAAGCCGAATGCCACGGATTTGAGGACAATGCTGGTGTGCCGGATGAACCAGTAGAGTCCGACAATATAGGCGGAGATCACTGTGAACAGGATCGATACGCCCGTAAAGAACATATCCATCATGATGGTAATTTGATACGTGACTTCCGCTTCCGTCATCATGAGGCGTTCCCCCGTTTTTCCTTATGACGAATCAGCATATAGGCCCTTTCGTGGCGGCGAAACACCAAGGGGTTGTACCCGTCAATTTTGGGCTGAAATTCCCGGCAGATTCGTATAACTTTGGTGGCGGACGGTCGAACATCACAGGAAAAGGACACAGCATGACAAATCATGTGTTCGCTCATATTAACTGCGGTTTCGTGCGTCTTACCCAGATCTTTGTTTTCTTTGTTTTCTTGGCTTTGGGCGCGATGGCCAGCCAGGCCGTTGCCAAGTCCGATGATGGGCTCTATGTCGAAGACGGTATCGCGCTTGCGGGGTATGACCCCGTGGCCTATTTCACCATGGAAGAAGCTGTCCAGGGAAGCGATCAGTATACGGTGGAATATGAGGGGGCGGTGTGGCGCTTCGCCAGCCAAGAGCACGCCGACTTGTTCCTAAGAGAGCCTGAGAAGTATCAACCTAAATATGGTGGGTTTTGCGCCTTCGGCGTTGCTAAGGGCTATCGGATGAAGCCGGATATGACTGCGTGGGAAATCCACGACGGTCAGCTTTATCTTTATTTCGATACAGATGTGGCGGACGTTTGGGCAGCAGACCGGCCGGGGAATGAGGCTGCCGCGAATGCTAAATGGGCGCCTCCCCCCGAAAAGGCCGAAGAGTAAGCATCGCAGCTCAACATCCGATGTCAGCGGACCAACAAGCACTTATTGAGGAGCTTGGGCGTCATCTTGCGCTGATGGCTAAGAACCAATCCACGCCCGTGATTGTTGGGCTCAGTGGTGCGCAAGGTTCCGGCAAAAGCACGTTGGCGCGCATGCTTGCTAAGACTCTTCAGTCGGAACACAGCGCCGCAGCGGTCATCGTGTCCCTTGATGATCTCTATCTAACGAAAGCAGAGCGGACAAAATTGGGCCTGACTGTCCATCCGCTCTGTGCCACTCGTGGTGTTCCGGGAACCCATGATGTGGCTCTTGGCCTGTCCGTTTTTTCCGCTCTGAAACACATGAGACCGGGCGAAAAAGTCAATCTTCCGCGGTTCGACAAGCTTGTGGACGACAGGGTGCCCAACAGTGATGCGATCAAAGAGCCGCCGGATGTGATCTTGTTCGAAGGATGGTGTGTTGGGGCGGGCCCCCACGAGGTCGCGGCCCTGGTGGAGCCGCTAAATGACTTGGAACGGCAAGACGATCCCGATGGGACGTGGCGCCGATGGTCGAACGACCACTTGCAGGGTGCGTATCAGGAATTATGGAGGGTGTTGGATCTGCTCATCCTGATCCAGGTCCCCGATCTGGAATTCGTCATAGAGGCCCGCTTGCAACAGGAAAGAGAAATGGCGGCGGCCGCCCCGGATGCCTCTCAAATGTCTCGTGAGCAAGTCGAACGCTTTGTTGCGCATTATGAAAGACTGACGCGCCATATCTGGGCGACCATGCCGGACTATGCAGATGCCGTTCTGGCACGCGATGCGTCGGGCTTTCGTGATCTGCGCTTTCGCAAAAATTGATCGGTCGGGGGCCTATCCAGGCGTAGGTCCGCCTTGATAGGGTTTGCGGCTACAACAATTCACGTCGGAAAGCGCCCCAAAAAAGGACGAGTTATGATTCCCGAAAACGAGACATTTGACGGCACCTGGCCGTTTGCGCCCCATTACTGCACGGCAGCTGGTTTCCGCCAGCATTATGTGGACGAAGGGCCGCACGACGGAGAAGTGGTGATCTGTCTGCATGGTGAGCCGACTTGGGGGTATCTCTACCGCAACTTCATTCCGCCGCTGGCCGAGACCTACCGCGTGATTGTGCCGGACCATATGGGGTTCGGCAAAAGTGAGACCCCGCAGGACCGCGAATACACCCTAAAGACCCATGTGGAAAACCTCACGGTACTGATCGATGAGCTGGGGCTCAACGACATAACCTTTGTTTGTCAGGACTGGGGCGGTCCTATCACCGGTGCCTATACGATCCGGCACCCTGAAAAAGTAAAGCGCGTTGCGCTGATGAACACGATTTTCGGATATGGTGGTGTGCCGCAGCCGGAAGAACGGACCCAATGGTTTCAGTGGATCGCCAAGCACCACGAAGCCGGCACGTTGGACGGCATCGTGGGCGAGCTTGGCTCCACTGTATTGTCTGTCATGAAGATCGTTGGCTTCGAAAATTCCGCCGCCGTGGACGATACGTGGATCCGCGCATATTCCGCGCCGTTCCCGGACCGTGCGTCTTGCAAGGGCGCGATCGAGTTTCCCCTGGACGTGCATTTAGGGCGCATCGGTCCATACATTATGGACGGTTTGCAAAATGGAAATCTCGATGCGCTGAAAGCGAAACCCGCCATGCTGGCCTATGGCATGGAAGACCATGCCATTGATCCGGAAGCGGCCATTGGTGATTTTGAAGCCCTCTATCCAAATGCGCCTGTTACGCGCCTTAAGGGGGTGGGGCACTTTTGCCAGGAGGATGCGCCGGAAACGCTGGTGGCGCTGATCAAGCAGTTCATGCAGACGACCGGATAGCGGTGCGATCAATACGGTTTGACGGTCCCGTCTTGTGACATCGTATTGGTCATCGTGCCGCCGGTCTTTATTTCTTCCACAGGATCGGGCGGCGGGACGGGTGTCACCTTGTTTGTCAGTATGTTTTCTTCTTGGGGAGCATCCAGAAGGCCAGCCTGAATCACCGCAACCGATCCTGTAATGCCCACGACCACCATCACCACAGGGATGCCGGTGGCAAAATGCCATGCTCTTGCGCCCCGATAAGAAGGGTCGGCCTCGCGCATACGCTTGTGATAGGCGAATGTTCCGCGCACGGCATTTCCGTAAAAATACAAGAAAACCAGCGCGACCAAAAGGCTGCCCAAGTTCATGGACACGGCAAATTGCAAGATCTTCGTTATCAGAAAGTAGGTGAACATCACGAGGGCCGCCACGCGCCCCATCCGCAGCATGAAGATGCCGAGCACGACGACCAACGCCACGTCCAGCAGGAAAATGGGGTCTTGGACGAATGCCACAAAGTTGTTTTCGAAAGGGCCGCCCTGGCCATTGTAAAGTGCAAGCCCCGCTGCAATAAGCGTCAGAGCCGCCGTTGCGAATGCGGCAAATCCTCCAAACCGGGCCGCGCGACGCGCGCTCTCCAGTGTCATGCTACTTCCCCTCCCGTACACATGCCGCTCATGCTACCATGAGTTAAATGAAGGCAACAAGAAGTGTGCGAGAGGATGACCGAAAGGGTGGCGATCACATTGCGAGGGGCGCGACCGCCGGATTACGATGAGGTGGCACGTATTTGGTGGGAGAGCTGGCGTTCTGTCGGAATCACAATTGCCCAAGATGCGACAAGGGAAGAGTTGCATGAACGCATTCCCGGCCTCATCGAAAAGGGCTGGCATCTTTTTGTGGCGGAGGAGGGCAGTTGCATCCTGGCTATGATGGCGATCATCAAGGCGGATAATCATTTGGATCAGCTATTCGTCGACCCGGACCAAAAGGGGCGCGGGGTTGGCACATTGCTCTTGAACCATGCGAAGAGCGAGATGTCCGGTGGCATGTGGTTGCGCACGGCAGCTGCTAATGCGTCGGCGATAGCCTTTTACCAAAGGCATGGCTTTCGCCATGAACGTGACGATCTCCATCCGCGCTTAAAATACCCGGTGGTGTATTATCGCTGGCCAGGGGAATCACTACAGGAGGAAAACTAGTGGCACAACGGCTACAGGGAAAACGGGTTCTGGTTACTCAGTCTAAGGATTTTATGGGGCCCGTGACCATCGATGTGTTCCGGGAACACGGGGCCGATGTGCTTACCGATGACAGCGTGCCCCAAAATGATGCGGAAGCTAAAGCCATTGTTGCGGGGGCGGGGCAAATCGATGTGCTGATTATCAACTATGCTGCCGACCCGGTGGGCGGCAAGCTGGCGCAGGACCTAACGGACGACCTTTGGGCGGGGCCGTTTGACGGCATGGTCCATCCCATGCATCGCATGGTGCGTGCCGTGCTGCCGCAAATGTATGAACGCAAATCCGGCAAGATCGTTGTGTATGGAAGTGCCACGGGCGTTAAGGGCAGCAAGGGTGTCGGTGCCTACAGTGCCGCACGCGCGGCCCAGGTTGGCTATGTGAATGCGGTCGGCCTGGAAGCAGCGCCACATAATGTGCAGATCAACCTGATTGCGCAAAACTTCGTGGAGAATCCTGACTATTATCCACCGGAAGTGACGAACACGGAGAAATTTCAGAACTTCATGAAAAAGACTGTGCCACTGGGGCGCCTGGCAACTGCGCGCGAAGACGCCCTATTCGCATTATTTCTTTCCTCCAATGAGAGCGATTTCTTTGTGGGCCAAGCCTTCCCCTTCAGCGGCGGCTGGGCGCAGTAGTCCTTGTAATGCCAAATAGCGACCGAGGCCGTGGCGTTATAACAAAATGGAAGATGACTTTATTAAGATTTCTGAGAAATGCGAATTCGCTGCTTATTAATCTCTGTCAACAAACTCGCGCAAGTACACTTCACGAATCGCAGAATTCCGCGCTGCAATGAGGTGCAAGAAGGCGGATCGGTGGGAATCAGCGTCACCTGCGAATTGTCCGTACTCGTAACTTTTCAACTTTTGAGAGATATGATCTTTCAGACAGTTTTCACACCTTTGCCGTACACTGATCAGCATGGCTTCGCTCGGAAACGCATTGGCGCAGTTAACGCGCCACTTCAAGAAGCCGCCCAAGAAAAAGGCGGCGCCGAAGAAGGGCGCGTCGGCCGCAGCCGCGAAGCAGGCGCAAAAAGAGAAAGACGAGCGTGAAGCCTATGAGATGCTGCTGGAAGGGGTAAAACTCTGCCAAGCCCATAGCTGGGAAGAGGCCGTTTCGGGGTTTCAGTCCGCCTTCATCGCCTACCGCCGAATAGACGACCGGAAATCGGCATCGTTGTGTCAGAAGATCATCACCCTTGTGCTCCAGCATATTCGCGATCCAAAGGAAGCGCGTGCCGCCTATGCTCAGGCCCGGCGGTTGCTCAAGACGGCCGGCATGCTGGATGAAGAAATGCGGGTCACGATGTTCTCGGCGGAATACGAAGCATCCCAGCAGAACTATAGCGAAGCTTACCGGCAGTTTCGGGCTGCCGTCAGCCAAGCGCGCGATATCGAATACACCAAAGGCTTGGTAGAGGTCTTAACCCGCTATGCGGAGTTGGAAGACAGCCGCGGTAAGGCCGCCGAAGCGAAAAAGCTGCTGGCGGAAGCGGCGGAGGCCGCCGCGACGTTGAGGTCGGAACGCAAATCCGCCGCGCTGGAACCCGAAAAGATCCCCGCCTAAAGACATCTCCATTGAGCCGGCATAGGTTCAGTTCGGCCATCTGAGGCAAATTGGGGCCAGAACGGTTCAATATGGCCCGGAAGTGCTCTAAATAGATCCGCAAATGAATACCGGATCACGAGGAGCATTCATGTCTCACCTCTTTGAAGACACTGACGATATCAAACAAATCCGCGCTGCCGTGGAAGCGCTCTGCGCCAAATACCCCGGGGAATACTGGCGGAAAAAGGACGAAGCGCGGGCCTATCCCACGGAATTTGTGAATGCACTTACGGAATCCGGCTTCCTGGCAACCCTTATTCCTGAGGAATATGGCGGTAGCGGTCTGGGGCTGACGGCGGCGGCAGCCGTGCTGGAAGAGATCCAGCGGGCGGGCTGCAACGGCGCCGCGTGCCATGCGCAGATGTACATTATGGGGACGATCCTGCGTCACGGCTCCGACAGGCAGAAGGAACAGTGGCTGCCGAAAATTGCAACGGGAGAGTTGCGGTTGCAAGCCTTCGGCGTTTCAGAGCCGACCAATGGCACGGACACCCTGTCCTTGCGCACCAAGGCAGAGCGCCAAGGAGATAACTATGTGGTCAACGGCCAAAAGATCTGGACCTCGCGCGCGGAACATTCAGATCTCATGCTTCTTCTGGCGCGCACGCAGAAACAGGAAGAGGTGAAAAAGCGCACCGACGGTATTTCCGTCTTCGTTGTCGATATGAAAGAGGCGCTGGGCAATGGTCTTACCATTCAACCCATCCGTACCATGATCAACCATTCCACCACGCAAGTCTTTTTTGAGGACATGAAAGTGCCCGCCGAAAACCTGATCGGTGAAGAAGGGAAGGGCTTCAAATATATTCTCGACGGTATGAATGCGGAACGCGTTTTGATCGCGGCCGAATGTATTGGCGATGCGCGCTGGTTCATCGATAAGGCAACGGCCTATGCCAATGAACGCCAAGTGTTTGGCCGTCCGATTGGGCAGAACCAAGGGGTCCAGTTCCCGATTGCCCGTGCCTATGCGCAGACCGAAGCTGCCGATCTTATGGTGCGCAAGGCCGCCGCCTTGTTCGAGGAAGGAAAAGTCATCGGCGCCGAAGCCAACATGGCGAAGATGCTGGCGTCGGAAGCGTCATGGGCGGCAGCAGAAGCTTGTCTCCAAACCCATGGCGGTTTTGGGTTCGCCGAGGAATATGATGTGGAACGAAAATTCCGCGAGACCCGGCTCTACCAAGTGGCCCCTATATCAACCAACCTTATTCTTTCCTACATCGGTGAACACGTTTTGGGCATGCCGAAGTCGTATTGACCTACTCTCACTGATGTCATCCCGCACGCGATGCAGCATCACAATGCTGCGTCGCAGATGCGGGATCCAGTAACCCCAATTTCTTCGGCCTCGACCAATAGATCCCGGATCTACAGCGCATCATGAAACATGCTGCGCTGTGTCCGGGATGACAGTTGGGGTTGGGGCACCGTCTAATAAGACTCAAACAAAGACGCCGTATACGGATCACTGGATTTCTTGACCGCAAAATCATCCCGGGCAAGTGTTTCGACAAAGCGCCCGTCTTTCATCACGGCGATCGTATCGCAAAGAAAGCTGATCACGGCCAGGTCATGGCTTACCATCACATAGGTGAGATTGCGCTGTTCTTTGAGGTCGCGGAATAGGTTCAGAATCTCCGCCTGAACCGAAACATCAAGGGCGGAAGTAGGCTCGTCCAGCAGCAATACCTCCGGTTCCAGGATAAGCGCGCGGGCAATGGCCACCCTTTGCCGCTGGCCGCCGGAAAGCTGGTGGGGATAGCGGAAGCGGAATTTGGCATCGAGCCCCACATCGGAAAGCATGGACGCAATACGCGCATCCTGATTGGCCTGTTGGTGAATGAGCAGCGGTTCCCGCAATGCCTGGTCCACTGTTTGGCGTGGATGCAGGGACCCGAATGGATCTTGGAAGACCATTTGCACCTGGTGGTTTGTGTCCACATCGATACGTCCGCCGTGCGGCGCGACGAGACCACACAAGGCCCGCAAAAGTGTGGACTTCCCGGAACCGGACTCACCGACAATTCCGAACGCGCCATTTTGAGGGACAGCGAAACTCACTTTGTTCACCGCCACAAAACGTTCGCTTCGTTCGCCGAAAACGACGCTGAGGTCGTGTACCTTAATCACAGAGCCTCCCGTTCCAGAACAGGGAGTCGGTCACGGCGATCATCCAACTGCGGCAAGCTTTCCATCAGCCCGCGCGTATAGGGGTGCTGTGATCTGTGCAAGTCTTGCGCGTCGATGCTTTCGACGATTTGGCCGCGAAACATCACCAAAACGCGGTCGCAGAATTTTGCGACAAGATTTAGATCATGGCTGATCAAGATGAGCGATGTGCTGCTTTCGGCAATCAGTTCGTCAAGCAGGGTTAAAATCTGCGTGCGGACCGTCACGTCGAGCGCCGAAGTAGGTTCATCCGCAATCAGCACATCGGGCCCTGCCGCGATCATCATGGCGATCATCACGCGCTGCCCCATGCCGCCCGAAATTTCGTGAGGATACAACCGCGCAACCCGCGCAGGGTTCGCGATGTGCACCCGGTCCAGCATGTGCAATGCTTTGTCCCATGCCGATTTCTTGTCGGCCTTTTCATGTAGTCGAATGCTCTCGGCGATTTGCGCACCAACGCTCATCACGGGATTGAGCGAGAACTTCGGGTCCTGCAAGATCATCGACAATTTGGCACCGCGCAGGCGGCGAAATTCAGCTTGCGGAAGCGTCAACAGGTCATTGGCACGATATGTGAGGGCTGATGCCGAGACGCGGCCAGGAGGCGGCACAAGACCCAGCAGGGCGCGTGCCGTCATGGATTTGCCCGAACCGGACTCCCCAACAATGCCAAGCTTCTCCTTGCCGAGGTGGAAAGACACCTTGTCCACCACGGCCAGCGGCCCTTGCGGTGAGGGGAACGTCACGGTCAGATCCTTGGCAGTGATGATCGGAGAGCTCATTTGGCTTGCTCCCTCGGATCCAGAACGTCGCGCAACCCGTCTCCCAATAGATTGAAGCCCATACTGACGATGAAAATGGCAATGCCGGGATAGGTGGCAATCCACCATTGATCGGTAAGAAACTCTCGGCCCTTTGACACCATGGCGCCCCATTCGGGCGCGGGCGGTTGGGCGCCAAGGCCCAAAAAGCCAAGCCCCGCTGCGATCAAGATAATCCCCGCCATGTCCAATGTGATGCGCACGATCACCGATGGCAGACATAAGGGGACCACATGACGGAAGATCAGTCGGGTGTTGGAGGCCCCCATGAGGCGGACCGCCGCAATGAAGTCGCTTTGGCGGATGACCAGGGCTTCTGCCCGGGCGATGCGCGCAATCGGTGGCCACGAGGTTAATGCGATTGCCAAGATCGCGCTGTTGAGGCCGGCGCCTAAGGCCGCCACGAAGGCAAGGGCCAAGATCAGCTTCGGAAACGCGAGAAAGATGTCGGTGATCCGCATCAGAATGGTTTCGGTCACGCCACCGATGAATCCGGCCGTCGCGCCGATGGCGAGACCAGCGGGAGCGGCGGTCAACGCAACTACAATTACGATGTACAGGGTTAGTCTGGCGCCATGGAGAATGCGGGAGAAAATGTCCCGCCCCAGTTCATCCGTCCCCAGAAGATGTGTGGCCGATGCCGGCTGAAGACGGTTTGTCAGGTCTTGTTCCAGCGGTGAATAAACCGTCAGCAATGGTGCAAAGGCGGCGATTAGGAAGAGCAAGAAAACGATGCTCGCGCCGATCAGCGTGAGTGGGTTAGAGGCTAATGCCCGTAAGACCCTATATATTTCTTGGGATTGAGCGTGAAGCCGGGACTGCGGCGTCTCTGCTTCAAGCCATTGGACGAACGTGTTTGTTTGTCCTGTCATTGGCGCGCCCGCGGGTCCAGATACTGGTAGAGCACATCCGACAACAGGTTGAGGCCGACAAATACCAGGCCGACCACAAGTGTCCCGCCCAGCACGGCATTCATGTCCGCTGCAAACAGCGCGTTTGTGATGTAACTTCCAAGGCCAGGCCAAACGAAGACGGTTTCCGTAAGGACGGAACCTTCCAGCAGTCCGGCATAAGAGAGAGCGATCACAGTGATCAGCGGCACACGGATGTTGGCGAAGGCATGCCCCCAAATGACCTGCCGTTCCGAAAGCCCCTTGACACGTGCCGTCGTAATGTAGTCCCGGCTCAATTCGTTCAGCATGAAACTGCGGGTCATACGGCTGATATACGCCAGGCTAAAATACCCCAGCAAAGAGGCCGGCAAGATGATGTGTGAAAAGGCGTTCCAAAAGACTTCCATGTTTCCGGCGATCAAGCTGTCTATAAGCAGTGCGCCTGTTACCGGGGCGACCAGACCCTCATAAAAAATGTCCAAGCGGCCGGGACCCGCAACCCATTCTAGCTGCACATAAAAGAGGAGCAGGCCCACAAGGCCGAGCCAGAAAATGGGAACCGAATAACCAATAAGCCCGGTGACACGGACGACTTGATCCACCACGGTTCCTTGCCGCGCCGCTGCCCACACGCCCATGGGCACACCCAGCAAAACACCGATCAATGTGCCCAATGTCGCCAATTCCAACGTGGCTGGGAAAACGCGTCCGATGTCCTCGGCGACCGGGCGGGCCGTCAAAGTGGACATGCCCAAATCACCGCGCAGCACGTCGCCCACATAGATCGCGAATTGGACAGGCAAAGGCCTGTCGAGGCCCATGTCCCTCCGGGCCTGTTCGTAGACTTCTTCTGTCGCCCGGTCACCGACAACCGCCAGAACCGGATCAATCGGCACCACGCGCGCGATCAGGAAGGTGACTAGAAGCAATCCGAAAAAAGTAAGCGCGATCGTTCCGATTGTGGAGAGGGCGGACAGCAGAAGCCGCTGCACTCGGTCTTCCGTTTTTTCTCCATTGCCGATGGGGGCGGTGGAAACGTCAGACATGAACTAGTTTTTGGTTCCCTGCCAATAGAAATAGGTGTCGAAACTTGGGCCCCAAATCAAGCCGTCCACATTTTTTCGCTCCGCAATAACGGCGATGCGCTGAAACATAATGATAAAGGGAGACGTTTGTTGGTGCGCACGCTGAATATCCATGTAGAGCGCCGCTCGGGTGGCCGGATCACGTTCCAGAACAGCGGCGCTGGTTTGCGGGGTCAGGTCCGCCGCATCCCATTTGTTGCGCCAGGCGAGTGTCCGGATTGTCGAGTTTTCAGACGGGTCTGGATTGGCCGCAAAGGTTTGCGCATTTGTGTGCGGGTCCTGGTAATCCGGCCCCCACTGGCCCAGATGCATATCGTGTTTTTGGGCCCGGTAGCGCGTCAGCACCTGCCGCCCGTCGCCGGGCAGGATTTCCACCTCGATCCCCACTTGCGCGAAACTTGCTTGAATGGCTTCGGCCACTTTCAGAAGCTCCGGCAGGTTACGCACATCCATCGTGGTCTTGTACCCTTCCGGAAAACCGGCGGCGGTTAGCAGGTCTTTAGCTTTCTCCACATTGAGGGAGAAGGGCGTCTCTTCAGAAGCGCCAAGAAACCCGACTGGCAAGAAAGCCTGATGAACACGCACCTGGCCGTCCAACAACGTTGACCCGATGCCTTGATAATCCACCAGATATTTGAGCGCTTGCCGGCCTTCCACCGAGGCAAAAGGCTCACGCTCCACGTTGAGACTGAGATACATGATTTCGCCGCGCGGGCGGCTCACCAAATTGATTTTCTTGTGGTCCTTCAATGAGGCCAACTGATCCGCGGACAAGTCACGGGCCACATCGATATCACCCTTTTCCAGCAGCAGTTTTTGTGTGGACGATTCCGCGATGTGCCGAATGAACACGCGTTTGAAACCGGGCTTGCCTTTCCAATAAGCGTCGTTGCGGTCATAGATAAGCGCATCGTTCGGACGCCACGCATTCAGTTTGAAGGGGCCGGACCCTGCAGAATGGGTGCGCAACCATTGATGCCCGTAATCGCCATCTTGCGCTTTGCTTTCCACCAGTTTGGAATCCACCACGGACGCCACATTCGCTGTCAGGCAATACAATATGAAGCTTGGCGCGTAAGGCTGATCGGTGGTGAATGTCACCGTCTGGTCATCGAGTGCTTGCACCAGCGTGTCTACATTTTCGGGCGTGAGTCCGAATTGGGTCAGAATGAAGGCAGGCGTTTTGCCAAGCTTCACCACCCGCTGCAATGAATAGGCAACATCGCGCGCCGTGAGGGGATTGCCCGAATGAAATGTAATGTCCTGCCGAATTTTGAAGGTGAAGGTTTTGCCGTCCTCCGAAACGGTCCAGCTCTCGGCGACGGAGGGCAGGATGATGCTGATATCGTCAAGGTCAAAGGCAACCAGGCGGTCATAGACTTGGGCGGTATATTCCGCGCCGCTGAATTCGAAGACTTCGGCGGGATCCAGGCTGACGATGTCGTCAAACTGCATCGCCATGACCAGCGTGTCTTTGGGCGTCTTCGCATTGGCAGGCAACGCAGCGACGCAAAACAACACGGCGGCACTTAAAAGATATATCAAGGGTCTAAGGGGCAATGTCATCAACATCCTCTTTGGTTCAAGTGCCGTGTATGATTCCCGGCCCGCATATTGGTGGCGGGCGCGCGGTTCGTCAAACCTGCCCGGATACCGATGACACCGCAATACGGGTGCCCTTAGAATGGCGCAATGCATGTAAATCCTATCTCGGGCCGGGGGACAGATGATCACAAGAAGGAACTTCACGAATGGGGGGATGGTTTTGGCAGGCGGTGTGCTCAGCGCTGGGCAAAGCCTGGGATCGGTAAGCGCTCGTTCCATGGCGTCTGAACGTTTTTGGGTGCCCGAAGAGGCCGACCCGCATCAACGCACCTTCATGCAATGGCCGGTCAATACATCCGTGCATTCGGACCGTGTCTTTCTGGAAATGCTTCAGCAATCCATCGCGGATGTGGCGAACACGATTGCGGAGTTCGAACCGGTGGTCATGCTTATGGATGCAAGCTTCGAGGTAAAGGCACGCCGAAAGCTGAGTGATGGTGTTGAGGTGTGGGACATTCCCACGGACGATTTGTGGTGCCGGGATTCAGGCCCCTTGTTCGTAAGGAACGAGGGCGGACAGCTGGCGGTTCGCAGCGTCAACTTCAATGGGTGGGGCAACAAACAGACCCATGAGAATGACGGCAAGATTGCAGCACGGGTGGCGCAGCGCTTGGGTCTGCCGTTTCTGGATAACGGTATTGTCGGCGAAGCGGGAGGTGTGGAAACAGATGGGGACGGAACGCTCATCGCCCACGAAAGCAGTTGGGTGAACCCCAACCGAAATGCCGGAACCCGTGATGAGATTACCGCTCTCCTGCTGGAGGCGATGGGGGCTGACAAACTGATTTGGGCGCCCGGTGTGATGGGCGCAGACATCACGGATTATCATATCGATGCGCTGGCACGTTTTGTGGCGCCGGGCAAGATCGTGATCCAATTGCCGGATGAGATCGATGAAAGTGATCCTTGGTCTGTTTCCGCCTATGAGACGTTCGACATTCTAAAGGCGGCAACGGATGCGAAGGGAAGGCCGTTTGACTTCACGGTCTTGCCGGAACCGTATGATATTCGTGTGGATACGGACGATTTCGTCGCGTCTTATGTAAACTACTATGTGTGCAATGGCGCCGTGATCGCGGCGCAATTTGGCGACCGGCAGGCGGATCAAGAAGCGGCACAAAAACTGGCTGCTCTCTATCCGGACCGGGAGATCGTGACGTTGAACGTGGACCCCATCGGCGAAACTGGCGGCGGCATACATTGCGCGACACAGCAACAGCCGGCTGTCTGACCTCTGAGCGTCCCGCCTTTTGATGAAAGAGGCAGCACGTGCTCAAATTATTTGCATATGCAAGAAAATCGTTGACATTGCGCAGGCCGATACGTAGATAAGACGTCGGGGAAAGCTTGCCTTTTCGGCCTACCCCTTGATTGCGAAAGGCCAGTCGCAACACCCGTATTTAGAGTTTCCTGAACCCCTGTCCCGGCGCCCTGGTCGGCGTCAATCGTCCTCTTTTGGACGCGTTCTCGAGGAAGCACACATGCCCGTCGATAAAGTCAAAGCGCTGGATGCCAGTTGGCTCCATTTCGAAACGTCAGAAATGCCCATGCATGTGGCGAGCGCGCCGATCTTCAAACTGCCGCGCGGCAAGGCCAAAACCTTCTTTAAGGATCTAAAAGAGCATGTGGCCAGCCGGGCGCATCTTCTGAAGACGTATCGGGTGAAGCGCAAGAGCACGCCGTTAAACATTGATCATCCGGTTTGGGTGGAAGCGGACGACATCGATATCGATTATCACGTCCAACGCTATGTGCTGCCGAAACCGGGTACCATGGCTCAATACGAAAACGCGGTCGCGAAGATCCAGGAGCGGGCTCTCGATCTGGACCGGCCGCTTTGGCAATACACGCTGATCGAAGGGCTTGAAGGTAATCGCGTCGGTCTGGTTATCAAGATCCACCACTCTGTGATCGACGGTGAGTCCGGTGTTGCGCAGCTGGACGTGATGTTCGACAAGACCCGCCGGCCCCGGAAAATCAAACCACCGGTCGCGACGGAAAAGCCGGCTGAACCGTCCACCTTAGCGCTGCTGGCGGATGCTTATGGACGGTTTTTGTATCAGCCTGTCGAGTTGGCGCGGAAAATCCCTGGGCTTGCAAGCGCCGTGCGGCATGTGGCGGGTGTTGCCCTGGACCGCAGGCGGATCGCCCCTTTCGGTGCGCGGGCACCGCGTACCCTGTTTAACCGGGCGATCACGAAGAAGCGTAAATTCGCCGTGGCATCATTGCCGCTGCATGAGATCAAGCTGATCAAAAAGAATGCGGGCGTGACATTAAACGACGTGGTGATGGCCATGTGTGGCGGGGCGCTGCGCCGCTTCCTTGACCGCATTAATGAGCTGCCGGAAGAAACGCTGACGGCGGCTGTGCCCGTTTCGCTCCGGCGGGGCGATGCCGCAGCCTCTGATGAGATGGGCACGTTGGTGACCAGCATGACCTGTCCCTTGGGCACTCATATCGAAGACGCGGTGGAACGGTTGGAATACATCCACATGGGCAGCCTGGAGGCCAAGGGCGATGTGGAAGCCACCAAAGACGCCATGATCCAGAACTTCAATCTGTTTGGGGCGCCTCTGGCCATGCGGTGGGCCGCGCAAGCCTATGGCGCCCTGCAGTTGGCGAACATGCACCGTCCAATTGCCAATCTGATCATCTCTAACGTGGCGGGCCCGCGCCATGAAATCTTCCTCAATGGCGCGAAGATGGAAACCTATCACCCCGTTTCGGCGGTAGCGCATGGGCAGGGTCTAAACATCACGGTACAGAGTTATTTGGACACACTGGATTTTGGCCTCATCGCCTGTGCCGACCTGATCCCAGGGCTTCCGATCATGAGGGATGATCTGATGGCAAGCTTTGAAGAATTGAAGCAGATCTTTGTCGAATACAATGAAGAAGAGGCGGAAGAAATTCGCATCAAGCGGCATGATCCAAACCGGATACCGGACCCTGCTGTATTCGACAAAGTGATTGCAGCTGCCGCCAAATAGGAATAGGTCTGCGTTTCATATAAGCGGGAAGCGTCGTTGGCGGGACGGCGCATGAATGTGATTTGGAAGTACCAGAAGTAAAAGTAGGGGAGGTGTGCCCATGGCGCGTTCGAAATTCGATCTCACGGATTTTGTGCCATTCCTGTTAAACAGGGCCGGAACCAGTGTTGCGGCAAAATTCAGTAAGCTGCTCAAAGATTATGACATCGACATCACGATTTGGCGCCTGATTGCGTCCGTTTATCAGCGCGGACAAATGCGTATTGGCGAATTATCGGAATTCACCAGCATTGAGTTGTGGACCGTGTCCCGAGCAATCACCAGACTTGAGAAAGACGGATTTGTGGTGCGGGAACGCGAAGGAGGCGACGCCCGGGCCGTCTCTGTGAGGCTAACCGAAGCCGGCTTCGGGTTGGTGGAAGAAATCATTCCCAAGGCGCGGAAGTTTGAGATTGTGCCGCTCAACGGTTTTTCTGCCGAGGAAGCAAAACAGCTCCGCGACTTATTGGCCCGGCTTTACGACAATGTGGTGGACTGGGACACAGCGGAAGCCTCTTAGCTAGCCCTTCAAAATGTACCGGCACATCATGTCCGACAGCTCGTCCAGGAAGGCGGGCTTTTCAAGCTCCGCTGCCCGATGCGCAGCCGTATGGCTTATGATCAAGTCAATCGTTTGGATGCCGAGCGGAATGGCCACATCTAAATTCTTTATACGGATGTGTTTCGAGTAACGCTTCGCAAAAGCCGCCATTAGGGCGGCGAAGGACGAAAAGTCATCTTCTCTTTCCGACGCAAATACGCTTGCTGGGACTTCCTGATCCAAAATGGCAACCACGGCGGGTTGCTCTAACGCGGCGTCGATACGCGTTTTGAGCAGTTGGCGGATTGCTGTGGCCGGACGGACATTCCGTTTCAGCGAAAGCTTACCCGCAACTTTCTCAAACTGTGCGCGATGAAGCTTTTCTTTAAGGGCCGCGAACACAGCATTCTTATCCGGGAAATATTCGTAGAGCGATCCGATGCTCACCCCGGCGCGTTTCGCAATGGCATTGGTGGTGCTTGCGGCATATCCCTGCTGTTCCAGAACCTGAGCAGCTGCTTCCAGTATGGCTTCTACGGTGGCCCTGCTGCGTTCTTGGACCGGCAGTTTTCGCGGTTTGTAAGCACGTTCCATCGTCTTCGAAAACCCGAGTTTAAAACCTGAATAATCCTCAGATATGATCGTCTGCGAAAAGGGCCCCGGAGTCGAGGGAAAAGAAGCGAGGATCGCCATGTCGCCGTTCATAATTACAATCGCCACCTGTCTGATCTTAGGTGTCGGCCATATAGGGTGGGGCAACGTGCATACGGTCAAAGCGCTGAAAGCAAGCAATGCGGAAGCGGTGGTGATCGCCAGCTACCATGCGTGCTGGTATCATATCTCAATCATCTTCCTCACGACGGCAGGCTATTTGGCGTGGCATCTTTGGGTGGCGCCGGTCTCTTCTGCGCCACTTCTCTTATTGTGGGGGCTGATCTTTGCCTGTTACCTGACCTATTGGGGGGCGCTCATTGCCTATCCCGAATTGTGGCCCATTGCCTGGGGACAGATGGTCGTGATCCCGATCTTGCTCATAAGCTTCGGCTACGGCATTTATGGGATCGTTTACGCGTAATGCTGGCCGAAGCGGTTTGATAGGAAATCGTTCAGGCGCACTTCTTCCTGCTTGATGAAGCCTTGTTTGGGCAGTTTACCGTCTTGCATCAGGTCGATCACGGCGCAGGCACTGGCGGCGGTGGTGATCTGAATGGCGCCGCGCTGCTTGCCGTAGAGTTCTTTCGCGTAGATTTTCTTCGCGAAACTTTCCTGGCACAGCTTGCCGCCTTTCATGCCGCTGACCGTGACGAATATAATCACCACGTCTTGCAGCGTGTGCGGCAATGCCTCGTCGAGGATTTCTTTCAGCAAGTCCTGACGGCGGCTGAGACCCAAATCGCGCACAAGCAGTTTGGCGATATCGCAATGGCCGGGATAGCGCACGCTTTTGTAATCCAGATTGCGCACCTTGCCCGCGAGCGTTTCGCACAATGTGCCCAACCCGCCGGAAGTGTTGAATGCTTCATAGTCCACACCGTCGAGGGCGAAGCTTTCCTTGCCTTCCAGCGGCATGATCTCGCGCTGCTCGCCATCGCGGATCGCCTCGCAGGGATTGCAGTATTCGTTGATAACGCCCTCAGTGCTCCAAGTAAGATTATATTTAAGCGCGTTTGAGGGGTATTGAGGCAGGGCGCCCACGCGCATGCGCACATCGTGGATTTCATCGAACTCATGCGCAAGGTCGTGCGCCACGATGGAGATGAAGCCCGGTGCCAAGCCACATTGGGGCATGATGGCACTGCCTGCATTCTCCGCCAGCTGACGAACATAGCGCGTGCCGGCCACATCTTCCGTGAGGTCGAAATAGTTGACGCCCAGATCCGCCGCGGATTGTGCCAGGTGTTTGGTGACATCATAGGGCAGGGCGCTGAGCACGGCGTCATGACCGGCAATGGCGCGTTTCAACGCCGTTTCGTCGGTCACATCCAAGACCATCCCCGTGACACGCTCCGTGTCCGAGAATTTCTTGAGCGCGTCGCCGCAACGGTCAGCGACCGTAATGTCATAATCGCCTGTGCTGCTCATCATCTCGGCGATCATCTCGCCGATCTTACCGCCGCCAACCAGAAGGAACTTGCACATAATCTCACCTTGGATTGATGGAGCCCGGCCACCCGCTCCCCCTCCCAACCACCCAATCAAGGTACCCTGCGGGTGGTTGGGAGGGGGAGCGGGTGGGTAAGCAAAATGATGATCAAGCAATACGGTTTATTTTCGGCAAAAAGAGGGGCTTTCTTCGGCGCAATCATGGTTATTCAAACGTTAACGCATTAATAGCTCTTGATCGCTAAGACGACATATATGGAAACGTTCATTGTCCTTATTGTTTTATTTGTTGCGGTGGCTGTGCATGCGGGCCTTGGCTTCGGCACCGCGCTGATTTCCATGCCCGTTTTAACGGTGTTGCTTGGACTGCCGGTGGCGGCACCTTTTGTTGCGCTGGTCATGACCGCGACCATATTGGTGACTTTGTCACGGGATTGGCACCATGCCGATTTTCGCTCCGCGGGTACGCTGTTGGCCTTTTCCCTATTGGGGATGCCACTGGGGGCGCTGCTTGTGCGCGATGTGGATGTGGCGGTTGGTCAAGCTGGGCTCGGCGTCGTCATGCTCGCTTTCAGCCTGTTTCGTTTAGGAAACATTCAATTTCACTTAAGCGACCATGTGGGGTGGAAGTTGGTTGCGGGCGTATCCGCAGGATGTTTCGGCACCGCCTATAACATTAACGCCGTGCCTATTGCGGTATACGGATCATTGGCCGGGTGGCCGCCTGGCAAGTTTCGCGGCACGCTGCAAGGCTTCTTTCTGCCCTCGACCTTGATGATCTGTGTAACCCATGCCGGGTTCGGTCTGTGGACCTGGCAGGTCTTTCAATGGTTCGTTCTTGCCGTACCGGTGGTTCTGTCGGCGTGTTGGATAGGAAATCGCGTAACGGCCCGGTTATCACCGGAGGGGTTTGAACGGGCGGTCTATCTATTGTCCGGCGTGATGGGGGCTGGAATGATCGTGCGGGCCCTTTTGTGATGCCTCTTAACTGTCAACAAGGATAACATGAAGTTGGCGGGGGCCGTGGGCGCCCATCTCCATGGTAAGCTCCACATCGCCGGTACGGGACGGACCTGTAATGAAATTGAGGGTCCGGGGCAGATCGCCTTGCTTGCGAACCTTGTCGATAGCGTCTTCGTAAGACCCCACCACCGACTGGCTCGGCAGCACGACAATGTGGGTTTCCGGCAGGAAGTTGAGCGAGGTGGGATTGTGATTGCCTGAGGTAAGCAGCAACGTGCCGGTTTCGGAGATGCCGGCCACCGCGCTGGTCACGCTGACCTCATCGGATTTTTCGGCAGGACCGGTCTGCCGTTCCAATAACTCCTGATCAGACCATGACAATGAATCGATTTCCGGGTCTGAGGTTGTTCTGATGCGCCCCGGCAAATTATTGTCACGCAAATATTCGGCAACAGCGCCCGGCACATCGGACGACTTTGGAACGCGGAGAACTGTTGCGCCTGCTTTTCCGAGATAGTCGATGAATTGCTCGATGCGTTGGGCGTCGGGGCCGTCGGAACGCGCGGGCACGAGATTGCGCGGATGGTCCGCAAGACGTTTATCGAGCATGTGGCGGTTGCTGGCAGAGACCGGACCGCGACTGCGGACCTCCCGGATTTTCGAAAGAATTTGGTCTCTGCCGCTCATGACCGATTGCGCCATTGAGATTGAAATGTCGATTTTTCTGGCGCCGGAAAATCCCGGTGGGCGGTCCAGCCGCCCGCGAAAGGAAGACGCACTAGATGGCCTTCGCGACGCCCCAGAAGATGGAGCAAAAGAATCATAAGTCTTGAGCCGTGGAAATATATTCTCGGACGCCGCACACACCAGGCCCAAAACGCTAGGGCCCAGCGATTGATCCGGGGTTCTTGCCGCTGTTCAAACCCTTTTTCGCGCCAATACCGCATCATCTTTGGAAGAGGAATGCGCATGGGGCACACTTCTTCACACTTGCCGCAGAAAGTCGAAGCGTTCGGCAAATGATGGCTCGCTTCAATGCCGGTTAGCGCCGGTGTGATGACCGAACCTATGGGGCCGGGATAAACCGATCCATAGGCATGGCCCCCCACACTTGTGTAGACCGGACAATGGTTCATGCACGCCCCACAGCGGATACAGCGCAAGACGTCTTGAAACTCCGTCCCCAGAAGGTCAGAACGGCCATTGTCTAACAAGATGACATGATACTCGTCCGGACCGTCCGGGTCTTCGACGCGCTTCGGGCCGGTCGAAAATGTGGTGTAGGCGCTAAACTCCTGCCCCGTTGCTGAACGCGCGAGCAGGCGCAGGAAGGTGCACGCATCTTCCAAAGTGGGCACCACTTTCTCGATGCTCGCGACCACGATGTGAACCTTTGGCAATGTTTGCGATAAATCGCCATTGCCCTCATTGGTGACGATGACGCTGGAGCCGGTTTCGGCCACTAGAAAATTGGCGCCCGTTATGCCGACATCTGCATCGATGTATTTCTGCCGCAAGATTTCGCGCGCTTCCCGTACAATTTCGGGAACTTCGGCGAGGGAGCGGTTGGGGTCGAAGTCTTTATGGTGGACACGGAACGTGTCGGCGATTTGTTCTTTCTTGAGGTGAATGGCCGGGCCCACAATGTGACTTGGCGGTTCGTCCCGCAGCTGAATGATGTATTCGCCAAGATCCGTCTCGATGGTTTTGATCCCGTTTGCCTCCAAATGGGCGTTGACGGCAATCTCTTCTGTCACCATGGATTTGCCTTTGGTGACGGTCTTTGCGTTGACGGATTGGCAGATCTTCAGAATGGCGGTGCGGGCATCTTCATCGGTAGGGCACCAATGCACCTGTCCGCCATTGGCCGTCACTTTGTCCTCGAACGTTTCCAGATAATAGTCGAGGTACTCCAGCGTATGGTTTTTGATATCGCGCCCAATGTCGCGCAAGGCGTCGAATTCCGGCAGGCCGTCGACAACAAGTTGGCGCAACAATGGAAAGCCAAACCCAAGTTTGCCGAGCGCTTCCTGAAGCGTGTCGTTCTCGAGGCTATCTTTGGCCTGTTTCTTAAATTTCTCAGCGGTCGTGTGCATGGTCTATCTGCTGTGCTGCTTATTGGTCGTTCGACTCGTCCACTTGCGGCTCACCGATGGCAGGTCCGTCCGCCATATTTGCCAGAACCTCCACCACATGGCGGACACGCACTTTAGACCCGGCGCGGCTCAGTTTTCCGGCCATGTTCAGTAAGCAACCTAAATCGCCTGCCAACAACGTGTCAGCGCCGGAAGCGTCGATTGCTTGCATTTTGCGTTCGACTATTTTGTTTGATACGTCCGAATATTTCACGCAGAAGGTGCCGCCAAAGCCGCAGCAGCCTTCTTCATCCATCAGTTCTTTAACGTGAATTCCGTCTACGGAAGAAAGAAGCTTGCGCGGCTGCGCTTTGATCTTGAGCTCGCGCAGGCCCGAGCAGCTGTCATGATAGGTAATGTCTTCGGGGAAACTGGCGTTGACTTTGTCGACTTTGAGGACGTCGGTCAGAAACTGCGTAATTTCGAAAGTCTTCATGGCCACCGCTCGGGCGCGCGCCGACCATTTCGCATCAGTGCGCAAGATCTCCGGATAATGCACCGAGATCATTGCCGCGCAGGACCCTGATGGCGCCACCACATAATCGAATGGGTCCAGGGCTTCGATCGTTTGTTTGGCAATGGCGGCGGCGTTCTTTTTGTCACCGGAATTGTAGGCCGGTTGGCCGCAACAGGTTTGCCCGGTTGGGACGGATATGCGGGCGCCCGCGTCTTCCAATAATTTGACGGTGGCGAACCCAATTGTCGGCCGGAACATGTCCACCAAGCAGGTGACAAACAAAGCCACGTGTGGTCCGGGCTTCGATGGAGCAGGCTCGGGCGCAGGGGGGCTTTCTAGCGATGTCATTTAGGGTTTAATTTCGGTTAGGTCGCGATTCTAAGTTTAATGCGTAACCGTACCCCATTATCGCCATTGGCCAAAATGGCAAACGTACCGCCGTAAAGGTCGGTGACCCGTTTGACGGCCGCAAACGCGGCCGCCGTTTTCTGAAATCTTTGTTTGGCAGGGTTCAGTGCAAACAAGTCGGGCGTGGCCTCGTTCTGGGAATCCAGCATATGTGCAAGGTCGGCGTCTGAATGGTCGAACCAACACTTGTCGAATTCCAGGCTGACAAAGTCATTATCGGTTTCCGCCGACAAGACCGCCGAGCATTCTGACTTAGCGTTTCGTGCAGCGTCGGAGATGAGCAGTCTGAAAGCCTGGAGAACGCTGTCCCTGTCGCCTGTGATCTGTTGCTCCGCGATGTTGTTGGCAGCTGAGATGTAAAACGCGGCTTCACCGTTGGCGCGGCGGCAATTATCCGCGAGCCGAATGACGTCGCCTGTGGTTGCGCCATTGTCCGTCGCGTCAGCATCATCGTCGGTCGCCAGTCCTAAGGCATCGTCGATCATGCGAAGCAGCCGAAGGCTGCTTGCGTGGATGTCGGCCACATAGTCTTTGTATTTGTCGTTTTCGAGCGGGCCCAGCCGTTCATCTTTCATGAGTTCGGAAAATCCGATGATGTCGGTCAGTGGCGTTCTCAAGGAATGGGACAAGCTTGAAAAGAAAGCTTCATTGTCACGGCCCGCGCGTTCCGACGCGGATCGGGCGTTGTCGATGGCTTCCTCGATCTGGCGGCGCGCGGTGATGTCTGACGCAGAGGCCACATAGGCTGGCGCCCCTTGCCAGTCGCTGTCGGCGACGCGCACTTCGATAAAACGTTGCGCCTCGGTGTCGGCGTCGTTGGAGACAGAGACCACGTGTTCCCCCGGCCGTACCGGGATGGGGGTCGGTTTTCCGATAAGCGGTTGCCCACCGCCGAACAGGTTTTCGGCGCCGCGATCGGCAAACCGGACAATTCCGTCCCGGTCCAAGATCATCAGGGCGTTCGTGGTTTCCTGTACCAGTGTGAGATGGGCGGAGTCAGAGTCTGAAGGATTTAGGGGTTTTTCGCTTTCAGCGGCCACGCCAAAAGGCGGATAGGGCCGGGAAGGGGTGATGCTCATAATCTACTCACTTACACAAGGCGCCAATCGTTAACGATTGGAGCCGAAAAGTTACGCATTCGAGCGAATCACTGATTCGTTCAACCCACCCAAACCCCAGTAATTTATTGGTGTTCAGGCTGATGAGCAGATTTGGCCGAGTCGGTTAACGAGATGTAAACAAACCGGGCTTGACCGTTAACAATTACCCTTGAAACAGCGATCCCGCCTATTTCGGGATCGAAACCGCGCCTTCTTCGCTAATGGGCCAATGGGGATTGAACGCTACTTCCCAGGCATGGCCGTCCAAATCGTGAAAATAGCCGGAATAGCCCCCCCAAAAGACGTCTTCGGCGGCTTTCATCAGGGTGCCGCCGGCAGCGACGGCTTGCTTAAGAACTTGATCCACTTCTTCTTTTGAGCGTGCATTGTAAGCGATGGCCATACCGCCGGTCTGAGGCGCCGGGGTTTCGGAAAGCCCCATGTCTTTCGCCAGTTCGTCCCTTGGGAACAGGCCCAATACATAGGCGCCTACCTGAAAGAATGTGATGTTATCACCGCCAAAACTGGAAGGGGTCCAGCCCAGCCCATCGGCATAAAACCGCCGCGATTTCGGCAGATCGGCAACACCAAGTGTGATGATGGTAAAGCGCTGTTCCACGGCAATTCCCTCCAAAAGAACAAAAAGAGAACAATAGTCTAGCGAAATGGTGATTGGCGTCAATCTTTAAGGCCCGCTCTATTGGTGCGATATTTCACAAACGGGATCTGGGAGCGGAAAGGGGAGATTATGGAGACCTTGGGGCTCACGGCAATTGCCCTGGGCGTGGTGAGCTTTAGCCTCGTATCGGCGCGGGCGCAAACTCTCATCCTCACACCGCCCATGGTTTTCGTTCTCCTGGGTTTAATCCTCGGCCAAAATGGACTGGCGGTGGTCGATTTCAGTTTCGATCACGGAACCATCCACACCATCGCCGAAATCACATTGATCCTTGTGCTGTTTACGGATGCGGCACGAATCAATCTTGCGCGCATTCGCGCGGACCATAATGTGCCGGTGCGCCTCCTGCTGATTGGTATGCCGCTGACCATCGGGTTTGGTGCTCTGGCGGCGGTGGGATCGTTTCCTAGTTTTTCGATCTGGGAAGCGGCCTTGCTCGCTGCCATTCTGACGCCGACCGATGCCGCTTTGGGCCAGGCCGTGGTGTCCAGCCCGAAAGTGCCTCAGCGCATTCGCCAAGCGCTCAATGTGGAAAGTGGCCTGAATGACGGGATCGCGCTGCCCATTATTGTGTTGTTCCTGTGTTTTGCGAACCTGACGCATCAGGCGGCCGCCGAAGAACTACCGTGGCTCTATTTTGGGGTGCTCCAAGTCACTTTGGGGCCTGCGATGGGGATCGCCATTGGCTATGGCGGCGCGCGCCTTATCGATATGTGCGATGAGCGCAAATGGATGTCGGAGACGTTTCAGGGCATTGCCGCATTGGGGCTTGCGGTTTTGGCTTTCGGGGCTGCCGAGCTTGTGGGCGGCAACGGTTTCATCGCGGCCTTCGTGGGCGGTCTGGTCTTCGGCAATATGGCAAAATCAAAACTGGATTTTCTCTATGAGTTTGCTGAGGCGGAAGGCCAATTGCTGACACTGATTATCTTCATGATATTTGGCGCTGCCTTATTGCCGCTGGCAGCCCATGACATCTCTTGGGAGATTGTGGTCTATGGGGTTTTTGCGTTGACTTTGATGCGGATGGTTCCAGTTTCTTTGTCGCTGGTCGGTTTGAAACTCCATTGGCCGACGCATCTGTTTTTGGGTTGGTTCGGGCCGCGCGGACTGGCCTCTATTTTGTTTGCGTTGCTGGTCGTGGAAGAGATGGGGGTTGCCGCGCGTGAGGAAATTCTGCTGATAACGATTGTCACCGTGGGGATGAGCGTGTTTGCGCATGGTATTTCCGCGTCCCCAGGTGCTGAATGGTATCGCCGTCACGTGGAAAAATCGATGACACCGACCTGCCCCGAAAACAAACCTGTCAGCGAAATCCGAACACGGATCAAAGGATTTCTCAGTCACATCAGTTAAACACGAACATTGGAAGATCAATGTCGGATGAGCCCGAAGTTGAGGAGAATGGAATGAAGCTTGTGTCCGTTGCACGGTTCAAGGATTTGGAAGACCGAACACCTGCTCATGCCTTGGTAGCCAATGTGGACTTGGTGGTGGTCAAATACGGAAAAGAGGTTTCCGTTCTCTATGGGCGTTGCCTGCACCGTGGCGCGTTGTTGTCGGACGGTTACGTGGATGGGGACAATCTCATCTGTGGGCTGCACGATTGGGACTACCGCATCGATACCGGCGTTAGCGAATACAACAACAAAGAAGTGCTGCATAAATTTAAAGCGTGGGTAAAGCGCGGCCAGGTGATGGTCGATGAAGACGAAATAGCGGCGTGGCACGAAAAAAATCCGCAACCGTTTCAGCGGGATGAATATCTGGGCGACTATGCCGATACGCATCCGGTGGCCGAAGAACCTCATGTGGGTCTAATCCAAGGCTATGCCAAGCACGGACTGAAAAAGACCGGCCATCACGGCGTCGTGGTGGCCATGGGCGTGCCCCGCGACGAACTCCCGACTTGGGATGATATCCAAATCTTGACGGCGCAGCTTCACAAGCCGCCGCAATTGGATGATGAGCCGGTCGCCACAAAAGTGGTCATCGGGTCGCGCGCACAAAAGCCACTCACATTGGATATCCCGCTTTTTGTATCAGATATGAGTTTTGGCGCTTTGTCCGAAGAGGCGAAAGTGGCTCTGGCCAAAGGTGCTGACAAAGCGGGCACAGGCATTTGTTCCGGTGAGGGCGGCATGCTGCCCGAAGAACAACAAGCCAATTCCCGGTATTTCTATGAACTTGCCAGTGGACGCTTCGGGTACGACATCGAAAAAGTTAAGCAAGCCCAAGCTTTTCATTTTAAGGGCGGGCAAGGCGCGAAGACGGGAACGGGCGGTCATCTGCCTGGCAACAAAGTAAAAGGGAAAATCGCGGAAGTCCGTGGGCTGAATGAAGGTGAGTCTGCCATTTCTCCCGGCCGTTTTCCCGACTGGACCGAAGTCTCTCAAATTAAAGATTTTGCCGATGGCGTGCGCGATGCGACAGGCGGCATTCCCATCGGTTACAAACTTTCCGCGCAGCACATCGAAAAGGATATCGATGCCGCGCTTGAGGTGGGGGTTGATTACATCATTCTGGATGGCCGTGGTGGCGGGACCGGCGCGGCGCCGCTGATCTTCCGCGACAACATCTCTGTACCGACAATTCCGGCGCTGGCGCGGGCACGCCAGCATCTGGATCGTGTGGCACCGGACGTTACCTTGGTCATCACAGGGGGTTTGCGCAAACCGGCGGATTTCGTGAAAGCTCTTGCATTGGGCGCAGATGCCATCGCCGTGTCGAATGCAGCCATGCAAGCCATCGGTTGTCTGGGCATGCGGGCCTGCCACACCAACAATTGTCCTGTGGGCATCGCCACCCAGAAAGATCATTTGCGGGCGCGGCTGATCGTCGAGAAATCGGCCCAGCAGCTTGCGAACTTCTTCGAAGCGTCTACCGAACTGATGCAAGTGATGGCGCGGGCGTGCGGCCATACGGACCTCAACCAGTTTACGATTAATGATCTGGTCACCTGGAAGCGGGAAATGTCCGACTTGACCGGCATTGCCTATGGCGGGGTCGGGCAAGCTTAGCCTTCCCCGGCTTTCCCCAATGCACCGGGCGACATTGTCGCATCTTGCGTGGCCGCGCGGCCCCTTGTAGCTTTGCTCTCAAACGATAAAGGGAAGGCCTAAGGGGAGTCCATGAGCGATACAAATCAACTGGGTTGGGCTATTGGGGGCGCGGTCGCGCTCATTTTTTTAATCCCGATATTTGGGATCATGTCATCGGGCGACGAGACATCCGACACCGCACAGGCGCCGGCCACACAAGAGGCGCCGCAGACCGCGGATGCAGACACGCCACCGGCGCAAGAGACTCTCGAAGAAAAAATCGCCCGTACGACGAAAGTGGATGGCGCCCGTATCATCGCGGCCGATGAAGAGCCGGGCAATTGGCTGTCCTATGGACGCACCTATGATGAGCAACGCTTTTCTCCGCTAACGGAAATTAATGACGAGAATGCCGGTGAACTTGGCTTCGTTTGGAGCTATCAGACCGGCACGGTGCGCGGACTTGAGACCACGCCCATCGTGGTCGATGGGGTCATGTACGCTACAGGCTCGTGGAGTAAGGTTTACGCGCTGGATGCCAAAACCGGCGAAGAAATTTGGGCTTATGACCCGGAAGTGCCGGGCGCATGGGGGCGTAAGGCCTGCTGCGATGTGGTCAATCGCGGCCTCGCCATCTGGAACGGCAAACTCTATCTGGGCACGCTGGATGGACGCTTGGTGGCTTTGGATGCGGTGACGGGCAAGCCCGTCTGGGAAAAGAATACGATTGACCGCGAAAAGCCCTACACCATTACCGGCGCGCCACGTGTGGTGAAAGGCAAAGTGATCATCGGTAATGGCGGCGCCGAACTGGGCGTGCGGGGTTACATCACCGCTTATGACGCCGAGACCGGCGATCAGCTCTGGCGCTTCTTCACCGTGCCGGGCAATCCGGATGAGCCTGTGGAACATCCGGAACTGGATGCGGCAATGGACACCTGGAAGCCCGGCGAAAGTGAGGTGAAATACTGGGAAGTGGGCGGCGGCGGCACCGTATGGGACGCCATGGCCTATGATCCTGACTTGGATCTTCTCTACATCGGCACCGGCAACGGGTCGCCTTGGGTGCGTTGGATTCGCAGCCCTGGCGGCGGCGACAATCTTTACCTGTCGTCGATCATCGCCATCCGGCCCGAAACGGGCGAAATGGCGTGGTACTATCAGACCACGCCCGGCGATACATGGGACTACACGGCGACCCAGCATCTGATCCTGGCGGATCTGGAAATCAACGGCAATCCGCGCAAGGTCATCATGCAGGCGCCGAAAAACGGCTTCTTCTATGTGCTGGACCGGGCGACGGGCGAACTTCTGTCGGCTGAGAAATATGTGAAGGTGACTTGGGCCACCCATGTGGACATGGCCACGGGCCGTCCGGTGGAAGACACGACCCAGTCTTACCGCGACGAGGAAAAACTGATCTACCCGCCCACTTCCGGTGGCCACAATTGGCAGCCCATGGCGTTCAGCCCACAAACGAAGTTGGTTTACATTCCGGCCCTGGAAACACCGACACTGCATGTGCCGGCAGAAGCTGAAGACTTCAATTTGGTGCCTGGCGCGTGGAATCTGGGCATGGATTTCGGGAAGGTCGCGAAGATCACCGAAGACCTGATCGAGGAAACCGGCGAGTTGCCGGAAGTGGTGGGTACCTTGCTGGCTTGGGATCCGGTTGCTCAAAAGGCCGCTTGGTCGGTTCGTCATCCTACAGGGTGGAATGGCGGTTTGCTGGCAACAGCCGGTAATTTGGTATTGCAGGGCACGGGCGATGGACGCTTCGTGGTGTATCGTGCCGACAATGGCCAAGTGCTTTACGACACAAATGTCAAAGGCGGCGTTATCGCGCCCCCGGTCACCTATTTGGTGGATGGCGAACAATACATTGCGCTGGCAATTGGTTTCGGCGGTGCCTTCCCCCTGGCGGTGATGAACGAGCCAAAAGCAGCCGTGAACACTTATGGTAATGATGGCCGTATCATCGCCTTCAAACTGGGGGGTGCGGACGAAGTGCCGGGGTCGGTTTACGAACGCCCGGCCTTGCAGGAGCCGCCGGCAGCGGAAGCCGACGAAGCCACACTATTGGCCGGACGCGATCTCTATCACCAGAATTGCGCGGTCTGCCACGGCTTCCTGGGCCTTTCCGGCAATACCATTCCGGACCTGCGCGCATCGGACCCGGCAGTGTTCGATACCTACAACGAGATCTTGCTGGAAGGCTTGCTGGCGGACAATGGCATGGCCGCGTTCGACGATGTTCTCGACGAAGCAAAAGTCGAGCAAGTGAAAGCTTATGTGCTGAAACTCGCAAATGATGCGTATGCGGAGCAGCAAGCGAACACTGGCGGCGGCGAATAGTCTTTCAATAGCCGCTCATCCCGGTCGGACTTGATTGGATTGCTTGACCGTCCCACTCCCCCTTCCCAACCACCCCTAGGGTACCTTATCGGGTGGTTGGGAAGGGGGAGTGGGACGGTACAGCCCAAATTACAAACAAACAAAAAGACCGTCAGAGCCCTTTTATTCATGACACCATGGCCCTCCTGACAGCAGGCTGTCAGGAGGGTACTTGTATAGTGCAGGCAAACCACTCAGACCTAAAGGCAGGGACTTGTCATGAAGCACTATTTCCATCCTCAGAGCAGGGCGGTCACCACACACTGGATGCTCACTGAACTTGACGTTGAACACGAACAAATCCTTGTGGACTATCTAAAGGGGGAGAACAGCCAGCCCGCTTTTCGCGCGATCAATCCCATGTGCAAGGTGCCGACACTTGAAGATGACGGTGTGGTGATCACGGAAACGGCCGCCATTTGTGCTTATCTGGCTGACAAGTTTCCGGAAAAGGGGCTTGCGCCGCCTGTCGGTTCAACACTGCGGGGAGCTTATTACCGGTATCTATTCTTTCCCGGCACGGTGCTGGAACCTATGTTCACGATGAACCAGTTTGGGATGAAGGATTATCCCCCGCAATCGGCCGGGTGGGGGGATCTTGATCGTTGCTTGGAAACGATTGAGGTGATGACGCCGGAAGACGATTGGGCGTTGGGCAAACAGTTTACCACGGCTGACATTGTTTTTGGCGGGACCTTGGATTTTTCGGTCAAGTTCGGCTGGCTGCCGTCACCCACTTCGAAAGTTGCCGCCTACGTCAAACGTATCAGGGAGCGGCCCGCCTATCGCGCAAGCCATGACCCGTCTTGGTACGAATGACCGAACCGGGCGGTGTCAGAACACTCCCATTGCCAATCCCGCGGCCATTGCGGCACCGAGTTCCCGGCAGCGGGCAAGGTCATCTTCGCCGATGGTCTTCTCCGCCAAGATAGCGTCCGGCGTTTGTGCGTGTGTGCAGATGATCAGAGGGGCTTGGACTTCCTTAAGACGCCAGCCGGTGGCAATGCGTGCTGTTTGCCGCGCCGCGTTTTCGCCGTCGGAGCCAGCGCAAATCAGTTGCGCATAGGGGCGCCCTTCGATCCGTCCAAGAACTGGGTAGTAACAGCGGTCGTAGAAGTCTTTCATCACTCCGGCGATGGCGGCCAGGTTCTCGGGCGCCGCAAAGATGTAACCGTCGGCGCTCAGCAGATCGTTCGGCCCTGCGTCAACGGCTTTCAGGAATACCGTTTCCGCTTCCCCGCGCGCAGCCTCTGCCGCCGCTTCGGCCATTTGCCGCGTGCCGCCGGTTTTGGAGTGATAGACTATGAGGAGTTGAGGCATAAAAGGTTCCGGACGTCTGACGGACCGCAAGTTCAACCCGCCAATTCAGGAACATTAGCCGCTCACTTCGCGGTCCACCAGCGCTGTCGGTCGTGATAATACCAATGGGCCAGTTTCGCTGTTGGGAACTTGGCGTAGTAAAGCCCATGAATAAAGCACCAGTGCCAAAAAATGTAGGCAGGTGATTTATTGCTGAACCGCCGGGACGATGTCATCAAGGATGGGTTGCTCAGGCAGATCGTGTCGCCATGGCCCGCGCGCCGATACCGTTCCATCAGCCGCGTAAAACGAAAGTCTTCCATAAGCGGCCAGTCGGGGATACCGCCGAAAACGTCATAGGTCACGCGCCGAATAAAGACGCCGCTGTCCCCGTAATAAAGGCCCTTTTCCCGAAACCAGGCATAGAAGCCGGTGAGCCATTGGCTGAAACCGTCGTCGCCGTCAAAGATCAGTTCGAAATTACCGCCGATCAGGTCTGGTGTATTTGCCAACGCCGTCTCGATGGCGAGAAGCGTGCCTGGCTTAATCTGGCAATCCGCGTGAAGGAAGAACAATGTCTCGCCTTGGGCGATCTCCGCCCCCCGGCGCAGCTGACCGCCCCGGCCGGCGGGGCCTTCGATCAATTGGGCGCCGAATCGCCGGACGATTTCCGTTGTGCCGTCGCCACTGCCGCCATCCGAGACAATCACCTCATGGGCCACCGTTTCCAACGCCAGAGCCGTGAGCAACTGGGGCAGGTTATGGGCTTCGTCCAGAGTTGGAATGATGACGCTGATCATGGCCGTAAATTAACGAATCCGCCTAGTAGGGTCATGTCATTCCTACTCACGGGTTCGTGAGTTGCCGGGCCTCATTTTCCCACTTCGTCATACCCGGAAAAAAGGGCTCTGACCCCTTTTACGACAAAAGTAAAAGTCCCGGCGGCTTGCCGCCTGCGGGCCGATGGGGTAGGAAAGGCGCCCATTGGCCCCGCTTATTTTTCGCCGGGCTCCGGACAGACACGATCATGGCAAAGAAAGAAAAAAAATTCCGGCCCAAGGCCAGGTTGCCCCGCGGCTTCCGCGACCAATTCGTGGGAGATGTGTCTGCGCGCCTTGCCATGATCGACCGCATCCGGACTGTTTACGAACAGTATGGGTTTGACCCGCTGGAAACGTCGTCCATTGAATATGTGGACGCGTTGGGCAAATTCCTGCCCGATGAAGACCGGCCCATGGGCGGGGTCTTTGGCTTCCAAGACGATGATGAGCAATGGGTCGCTCTGCGCTATGACTTAACGGCACCGCTCGCGCGCCTGGTGGCGGAGCGCTATGACAGTTTGGCAAAGCCGTTCCGCCGGTACCAAGTGGGGCCCGTTTGGCGGAACGAAAAACCTGGGCCAGGGCGCTTCCGTGAATTTTATCAGTTCGATGCGGACACGGTGGGCACGCCGTTGATGGCGGCGGACGCGGAACTCTGCGTTATGGTGGCCGAAACCCTCGGCACGCTTGGTCTGGGGGCAGATGAATTCAAAGTGCGGGTGAACAACCGCAAAGTGCTCAATGGCATATTGGATGCCATTGGAGCAGACGCGGAAAGTGAAGATGGCTATCGCCAGCGGCTTACGGTCCTGCGTGCCATCGACAAGCTCGATCGCTTAGGTGTTGGCGGTGTCAAAGACCTTCTGGGCAAGGGGCGTCTTGATGACTCCGGCGACTACACGGATGGCGCGGGATTGTCCGGTGGTCAGATCGATCTGGTCATGGGCTTCGTGGAAGCCGGCGGGGGCGGAAATGCCGCTGTCTGTGCACGGCTTGCGGATTTGGTGAAGGATCAGGAAGCCGGCCTTACAGGCGTACGCGAGCTTGAGCAGATTGCCGAGTTCATCGATGCGTCCGGCCAGGCCAGCGGTTCGGTGGAGATCGACCCCAGTGTTGTGCGCGGGCTTGAGTATTACACCGGTCCGGTCTTCGAAGCGGAACTGACGTTCGAAGTGACCAATGACAAAGGCCAGGTGGTGCAATTTGGTTCCGTTGCCGGAGGGGGCCGCTACGACGATTTGGTCAAACGCTTTAAGGGCGTAGAGGTTCCGGCCACCGGCATCTCCATCGGCGTCGACCGGCTATTGTCCGCGCTTATGGCCCGGGAAGCGTTGTCGTCAACCGCCCGCTTCGGACCAGTCGTGGTGCTGGTGATGGACAACGACAATATCGGCCGCTACCAGGCGATGGTGGCGGAACTGCGCAATGCGGGCGTGCGCGCCGAACTTTATTTAGGCGGCAGCGGTATGCGCGCCCAGCTCAAATACGCCGACAAGCGCAACGCCCCTGTGGTCGTCATTGAAGGGGAAGATGAACGCGCCGCCGGAAACGTCACGCTGAAAGACCTTATTCTTGGCGCCAAGCTGTCATCGGAAATCGAAACATCCGAAGAATGGCGCAAAGGACAGCCCGCGCAAGTAGCAGTCGGGCGGGGCGATCTTGTTGCCCAGGTGAGAGAGATGCTGGCCCGCCATATGCCTGCGGCTGAAAAGTCATGAGCACCTTTCGCGTTGCCGAATATGATGCGCCGACGCTGGAAGCGTTAGAGCGGCAAGCAGCGATCCTGAAAGAAATTTTCCGGACGAATAAATACGAGTCCGTGGAGCCGCCGGTGCTTCAGCCTGCGGACGTTTTTCTGGACCGGTCGGGGGAAGACATCCGCCGGCGGATTTATGTCTTTCAAGATCCGGACGGCAAAGAACTTTGCCTCCGCCCCGACCTTACCATTCCCACCTGCCGCATGTATTTGGGCCGCAACCCCAAGGCGGCGGGCGTGGCGCGCTTCTGCTACAACGGCTCGGCCTACCGCTATCAGATGCCCGGAAGCGACCGGCCCAATGAATTCATGCAAGCCGGTGTGGAATGCCTCGGCGTGAAGAACCGCCTGTCCGCGGATGTGGAAGTGGTTCGCATGGCGGTCGAAGCGTGTCAGGCAACCGGCCTCAAGGCGTTTGACCTGGAGATCGGCGATCTCGGCGTGTTTCAGGCATTGCTTGACTCTCTCGACCTGTCCGAGAAGCAACGCGGGCGGTTGCGGCGGCAGTTTTGGCGGCCTGACTATTTCAAAACCCTCCTACACCGGATGGCCGAGGGTGCCGCGAACGGCCAGGCCAATGATGAGGGGGGGGCGTTTCTGGACGCCCTTAGTGAAATGGATGAAGACCGTGCCCGGGCTGTGGTCAGCGATGTATTGTCGGTCGCGGACATCCAGCCTATCGGCGGCCGTTCGATCCAAGACATTACAGAACGCTATCTGGAGCAAGCGGCGAACGCGTCCACCTCTTCACTGTCCAAGGCGTCGGTCGATCGGATCAACACCTATCTGGAGATTTCGGCTGCGCCCGCCAAAGCTCTGCCGAAGATCCGTAAGCTGATCGGTGGTGGCGACAAAGCGATCGACGCGGCAGTGGATCAGTTGGAAGAACGCCTGACCCTAATGGCTGATGCGGGCGTCGACCTCAAGAAGGCGACACTTACAACGGAATTCGGCCGCTCGTTCGAATATTATACCGGCTTCGTGTTCGAGATCCGGGCGGGTAAAGGGACCGCCACCCAACGCATTGTAAGCGGTGGCAGGTACGATCAATTACTCACGGAACTCGGCGCACCCAAATCGGTTCCGGCGGTAGGCTGCGCCATCTGGACGGAACGTCTTCTGGCGGTGACAGGAGGTGTGTCATGAGCGCGACGCCCTTTGTCCTCGCCATTCCCTCAAAAGGGCGCATTCAAGAAGGCTGCTTCGATTTTTTTGAAAGTGCGGGCGTGCCGATTTCCATGCCGTCCGATGCGCGCGATTACACCGGTACGATCAAACGCCTGCCGGAAGTGGAGGTGCTGTTCCTGTCCGCCAGTGAAATACCGGGCGCGCTTGAATCCGGAACGGCGCATCTTGGCATCACCGGAGAGGACTTGATCCTTGAGCAGGCGGCCGACCCCGAAGGCACCATCGCCAGCATTCTGCCTCTCGGGTTCGCGCGGGCGGACGTGGTGGTTGCCGTCCCAAAATCGTGGATCGATGTGCGCACCATGGCAGATTTGGAAGAAGTCTCCGTAGACTTTCACAACCGTCATCAGCGGCGCATGCGCGTGGGCACGAAGTACATCTCTTTGACGCGGAACTTCTTCGCGGAAAAGGGTGTGCGTGATTACCGCATCGTTGAAAGCTTGGGCGCCACGGAAGGTGCGCCCGCTGCCGGCAGCGCCGAGTTGATCGTCGATATCACGTCTACCGGTGCCACCCTGTCCGCCAATAGTCTCAAAGTGTTGGACGATGGCGTGATGCTAAAAAGCGAAGCGCATTTGGCTGCTTCGCGCACGGCGCCGTGGTCCAAGAAATCGAAGGACACCCTCAAAACCATTCTTGACATGGTGCAGGCGTCGCGCCGCGCCCGGGCACAAAAGCTCATCCGCTTTTGGTATGAGGGTGACGCGGCAGACCTTGCCGCCACGTTCGAAAAGAAGTTCCGTTGCACCGTGCCCAAAAATGCGCGCACCAATGTGGGTACCTATATGGAAATGTACTGCCCGGAAGAAAATCTGCATCTCGCCATTGATGCGTTGCGGGCGGCGGGAGTCGGCGAAGAAATCGCTGCCATCAGCACCGACTATGTGTTCAGCGAGGCCAACCCTCTTTTCGACGGTGTCGTGAAGAAGCTGAGGTAAGAGGCAGAGGCATGTTTCGTTTCTTTGCGCGGGGAAAGTCGGAAGCACAGTCAAACCGCAGGCGTAAGGAAAAGAAAAAGCCTAAGCCGCTCTTCAGCCGCGAGGAAATTATCGCGGCCACAGATTTGGTCCATGCTCAGGTGCCGCCGACGGCCCAATTTGCCTGGCCGCTGTTAAGTGAGGCAGCCGGTTTCGATCTGATCCTGAAACACGAAAACCACACACCCACCGGCGCGTTCAAAGTGCGGGGCGGTGTGACGTTTATCGACTGGCTTAAGCGAACGCATCCGGACACACCGGGCATCATTACGGCGACCAGAGGCAATCACGGGCAGAGCCAGGCGCGCGCCGCCGCTCAGGCCGGAATGCGTTGCGTGATCTATGTGCCGGAAGGGAATTCCCGCGAGAAGAATGCGGCCATGTCGGCCTTCGGCGGCGAAGTCGTTACCTTTGGCCAAGACTTTGACGCGGCCCGCGAAGAAGCCATGCGCGTGGCAGAACGGGACGGGCTTTTTCCGGTTCCGCCCTATCATCCGGAATTGGTGCGGGGCGTTGCTACCTATGCCTATGAGCTTTTCACCACATGTCCGGATCTTGATACGGTCTATGTGCCCGTGGGGGTCGGGTCCGGTATTTGCGGGTTGATCACAGTCCGGGATGCGCTGGACCTTAAGACGGAAATCGTCGGCGTCGTCTCTGCTGGCGCGCCAGCCGTTAAGCTGTCCTTCGATAAGCAAAAGTTATGCACCACCGACAAGGCGCACACCTTCGCGGACGGCATGGCCGTGCGTGTAGTATCGCCGGAGGCTTTCGAGATTTACGCCCAAGGGGCTGCGCGGATTGTTTCGGTAACGGATGACGAAGTGGCTGAAGCCATGCGGCTTGTGTTTCGGACGACCCATAATGTGGCCGAGGGGGCGGGGGCTGCGTCAGTTGCCGCCGCACTTCAGGAGAAAGACCTGAATGCTGGCCGTAAAGTGGGCGCGATCCTTTGCGGTGGAAATGTGGACACCGATGTTTTCGCCACGGTTCTTTCCGGGAAAACACCTGAGCCTTAGGTACATTGCAGCTGTGCGGCATTGCTTGCTGGATTTGTGAAGATGTTTCGGTAAGGTGCTGTTTTTTCAATTGCCTCCCCGTTGAGGGCAGGGGAATCGCATATGACGCCCTCGTCCTTCGAGACACCGCCTCACGGCGGTTCCTCAGGATGAGGGCGTAAGTGGAATACCGGATTTCCTCATCCTGAGGGCGAGCCATGCGAGCGTCTCGAAGGATGGGAAATCCGAACATCGCCAAATGCAATAGCCCTCCCCACAAGGGGGCGTGGCTCACAAAAACCGCGAATTAAACAAGTAAAAAAGAACGGGAGAAACGACGTGAACACCATGGATAGACGCAGTTTTCTGCTGGCGGGAACAGCTGCAACCGCATGGTCTGCTTTTGGCATGCCAGGCTTTGCAGCGGATGTGCCTGAATTGTCGGGCACCATCGATCCCAAATTCTCCGCTTGTGGGGAAGCTTTTCTGGCTAACTTCGCCGAAGGTCAAGAAGTTGGCGCGTCGTTTGCCGTCATCCAGGACGGCAAATTCGTGGTCGACATTTGGGCGGGCTATGCTGATGCTGCACGCACGAAGCCGTGGCAGCGCGACACCATCGTCAATGTGTATTCGACGACGAAGACCATGACGGCACTGTGCGCATTGGTCCTGGCAGATCGGGGAGAGCTCAGCTTTGACGATCCTGTCGCGAAGTATTGGCCGGAATTCGCTGCGGCAGGCAAGGCAGATGTGCGCGTGTCTCACTTTATGGCCCACACGGCGGGCCTGCCGGTTTGGAACGAGCCTGTTACCGAATCCGATTTGTATGACTGGGAAAAGGCGACCGGGCTTCTGGCGGCCCAAGAACCGTGGTGGGAACCGGGCACGGCATCCGGTTATCACGCACTGACTCAAGGTTATTTGACGGGCGAAGTGGTCCGGCGCGTCACCGGCGAGACCTTGGGGACATTCTTCAAGAAAGAAATCGCAGACCCTCTGGGGGCGGACTTTTGGATCGGGACACCCGCATCAGAAGATGTCCGCGTATCGACGCTTATTCCTTGGCCTGACGCAGCGCCGCCCCGGCCATTAGGCCCGCATGCCGCGAAAGTCTTTTCCAACCCGTCCCGCAAGCCGAACGGCGGCGAACTTTCCGCATCGATCGATTGGCGCCGGGCCGAAATCCCGGCCGCTAATGGTCATGGTAATGCCCGTGGGATTGCCTTGGCGCAATCTGTCATGGCGCAAGGGGGTGAAATGAACGGCAAGCGCATTTTGTCCGAGGCCGGAACAAAAGTGGCGCTGGAAGAACAGATTTCCGGCGACGATCTTGTGTTGGGCATCCCCCTCCGCCACGGCATGGGCTATGGCCTTCAACTCGGGCCGGTACCGCCCGCCAATGACAAAACGATTTTCTGGGCAGGACGCGGCGGGTCGCAGGTGATCGTTGATATGGAAAATCAACTGACTATTGCCTATGCCATGAACCAGATGATGCCTGTCGGAATGGCGGCACAAAGGCGGCAAAAACTTGTGCAAGCGGTCTATCAGTCACTTGCATAGACGCCGAAGGTTTTTGCCGCATATGTGTGGTAAGCCTCACGCCTGATCCCGTTACAATTTGAAATGTCCAGGACATTTCGGTGAAACACGCCGTGCCTATCTTGCTGATTGTAACGCGAGGAGGTCGGGAGATGGTGCGTAGCGATGTTTTGAGAGTACCAAGACGGGTCATGGTTCTGGCGCTTGGCCTGTTGTTTCAAGGGGCCGTGGCAGCGTCCATCACGACCGTCTATGCCAGCGATATTGTGGCGATTGGCCGTGCGCACGCCGAAAAAAATGTCCAGGTGGCAGCTCAAGTGGAAGGGGTGGTCGCGGAGGTTTTGGCGGATCTTGGCGATCCAGTGGCGCAAGGGGATACCATCGTCAAACTGGACGATTGGTCTTACGTGTTAGACGTCGACCAAGCGCGGGCAAATTTGGCTCTTGCGGAGGCGGAATATGCTGACGCGCAAGACGAACTCAAAAGGGCCGAAGCGCTCTTTGCAAAGAATGCAGGCTCCGAGAAAACACGCAACAGCGCGAAGACAAAACTTGCCGTGGCAGCATCAAACAGAGAGTTTCGCAAGGCGGCGCTTGCGCGGGCGGAAAGGCATTTGGCCGATACCGCAATTGCGGCTCCGTTCTCCGGTCACATAGGCGCGCGGCATATCGAAGTGGGGTCGTTCGTACGCGTCGGAGACGCTATCGCGACGGTTGTGGATTTATTGTCCATCGTCATTCGCTTTGATCTGATTGAACGGGACTATGCGCGGCTTTCGGTGGGGGCAAGCGGCACGATCGTTTTCGAAGCCCTGCCGGATCGTTCATTCACGGGAAAGATCACGCGCATGGCGCCGTCGGCGAAAGACAGTGTGGATACGTTTCCCGTCGAAATCGTTCTGGCCAATGATGAGCAATTGATAAAGCCGGGCTATACCGCGCGCATCGTGTTCCTGGAAAAAGACGTTGCAGCGAAATGATCCGCCTCCTGGAGTTTTTCGCTGCGCGTTCTATTGTCGCCAATATTTTCACCCTGGGCGTGATTGCGCTTGGCATTGGAATCCTCACCACACTGAAATTGTCGGAGTACCCTGATATTTCCCTGGGGGAAACGCGCGTTACCACCATCTATCCCGGCGCCTCGCCGGAAGATGTTGAGGTCAATGTCACCAACAAGCTCGAACGCGAATTGCTCACCGTATTCGAGGTCGATACGATGCAGTCGGTGTCATCGGAAGGGCGTTCCTATATCGAACTGGAACTAAAGACGGGCGCAGACATCGTAAAAGCGAACAGAAGAATCCGCGATGCGGTGCAGCGCGTGACGGATCTGCCGGCGGAAGTCACCGACGCGCCGCGTATTTTCGAGCAGACAACGTCTGCATTCGAGTTCTTTACGTTGGGCATAGCGGGCAGCGGCACCTATAGCGAGCTCCACACCTATGCGCGGCAGTTCGAGAAAAAACTGCGGCGCATTCCGGGCGTGGGTGAGATCCGGTTTGTGGGATTGCGGGACCGCGAAATGCGCATCGAACTCGACCCGGATCGGGTGGCTCAATACAACTTAACTCTGTCTGATGTCGTAAACGCCGTGCGCGCGCGAAGCGTGGCCCTGACAGGCGGCACGCTCGAATCCTATGTGGACGAAAAGAACATCGTCACCCTGGCCGAGCTGCAAACCGTAGAGGACACGGCAGACGTTATCGTCAGACCGTCGGCCGGCGCGCCGCTCATCCAGCTGAAAGACTTAGGCACCGTCGACCGCGGATTTGCGCGGCCCACAGAAACAGCCTCCATCAACGGCCACCCGGTGATCGCGCTTGATGTGCGCAAAAGCGATGATGGCGATGTAATCAGCACCGCCCGCGCCATCAATCGCCTCATCGCGCAGGAAAAAGAGCGCACCGAAGGGGCCTACCAGTTTCACACCGGCTTTGATCTGTCCATTGATGTGTGGAACCGGTTTTCGATGGTGCAGACCAACGGGCTCATCGGCTTGCTGTTGGTCATGATCGTTTTGGGCATTGTCCTCAGCCGGCGGACGGCTTTCTGGGTGGCGGTGTCCATTCCGGTGAGCATCTTTGGTGTTGTCGCTGTGGCACCGTGGTTTGTCGGCGGCCTGGATAGCGTCACATTGGCGGCAATGGTTCTGGTCATCGGCATTATTGTGGATGATTCCGTGGTGGTGGCTGAAGCCATCCAATCGGAATTGGAACGCGGGCAAGCCCCATTGAAGGCCGCCGCCGAAGGCGCCCACCGTATGATGCTGCCGGTTATAACCGGCATGCTGACAACGGCTGTGGTCTTTACGCCGCTCTTTTTCTTACCGGGGCAGGTGGGGGCGATGACCTATGTGATCCCGGCGACGGTCATCATTGCCTTGTCTTTCTCGCTGGTGGAATGTTTCTTCGCTTTACCGGCGCATATCATTTCGCACAAGGGGGCTCACAAAAAGGCGCCGGAAAGCTGGTTCGTCTCGGTACAAAGGGCTTTCTATCATGTGGTTCGCTTTGCCCTCAGGGTTCGGTACCTTGTTGCCGCCGCTGCCGGTGCGGCTTTGTTGTTCGTCATGGGCATCATTCTGACCAATGTGAGCTTCGTTTTCTTCCAGACGGATCAAGGGCGCTTGGTGACGGTGGAGGTGGAATTCGAACCCGGCATTTCCGTGGAGGCGGCGAAACAGCGAAGCAAAGTGCTGGAAGACATCTTTCTTGACTTGCCGCCCTCGGAATTTGTCTCGTATACGGCGACCATAAGACCTCCCCGTGCGGATTATGTCTTAAGTCTTTCGCACGCGAATGAGCGCGATCGGTCCATCAACAGCATCGTCGACAATTTGAGATCGCAGACGGTCTCGCTTCCTGGGTTCGAGGCCATACGCTTTGCGATTGATGCGGGCGGGCCGCCCCTCGACCGCCCCATCGAGCTGCGGGTCTATGGCGGTGAAGACCAGCATCGTCAACGATTGGTCGAAGACCTTATGGTGTTCTTGTCACAGCAAGAAGGCGTTTCGGATACGGGCCGGGATGATCCGCTGGGAAAACGCCAAGTGGCCCTTCAATTGGATCATGCCTGGCTCGCGCGGGAAGGCGTCAGCGTGGAGCAGGTGGCGCGCACCATTCGCACCGCCTATGAGGGCGAGGAAGTGACTCAATCCTGGTTTGGCGATGAGCGGATCGATTTTCGCGTCATCCTGCAGGAAGAGTTTCGAAATCTCGCCTCCCTGCCGGAGCTGACCGTTCGGAATGGCAATGGCGAGCTGGTGCCCCTTAATCGCTTTGCCCGTTTTGTGGAAGAGCCGGGGGTTGCGGAAATTCGGCACTGGAACGCAGAGCGCTCCACAATCGTATCGGCGGATCTTGATTTCGACGTGGCGACACCAACCGACATTGCGGAAAGGGTGGAGGCCTGGTTCGACCCGTCAAGCTATCCGGGCGTGACGCTAAGTTCCGGCGGCCAAGCCGAAGACACGGATGAAGCCCTGTCGGGGTTGGCCGTGGCTCTCTTGGCGTCTTTGGTTGCTATCTACTTTCTGTTGGTGGTGCTGTTCAATTCGATTTGGCAGCCTTTGCTTGTGGTCTCCGTCATTCCCTTCGCCATTGCTGCCGTCGGCATTGCATTGCTCATTCACAATACACCGCTTTCCTTCACTGGCGCGGTCGGCGCGATCGGCCTGATGGGCATTGTCGTCAACGGTGTTTTGGTTTTGGTCTACCACACCAATGATCTCTATCATCAGTCTAAAGACGCTAGAATGATCGACATTGTCGCCCAAGGCGCAACGGACCGGTTGCGGCCGATTGTGTTGACGACTTTGACAACGGTTGCGGGGATGATGCCGCTTGCTTATGGCCTTGGCGGGATCGACGTTTTCATGGCGCCTATGGCAATGGCCGTCGGCTTTGGTTTGTTGTTTTCGGTGCCTGCAATTTTGTTTGTCGTGCCCTGTCTCTATGGCATTGGGCATGACCTTCTTGGCGACAAGTTCGCTCCTCGACAGGCTGGAGACTAGGCTGTCTCTGTCCCCTCCCGCGCCAGCAGGGCGAGGCCCGCGCCGACGGAGACGAATTCATCGCCTCGGGTGATTTTGTCCGCCCCGAAATGATTTTCAAAGATACGGTTGATGGCGGGCACAAATGAGGTGCCGCCGGTCATGAACACATGGGCCACTTGGCCGGGGCGCACATTGCTTTCGGCGAAGGCCGCCAGCATGGTTTCTTCAATGGCTTTGGTTTCTGGTGCAATCCAGCTTTCGAAATCTGTGCGGGAAATTTCCGCCTGGATGTTTACAGGGCCCGAGACGAAGGAGAACGGGCTCACCTCTTGGGTCGATAGCGCCACTTTGGTGCGCCCGACACTGCGGAACAGTTCGAAGCCCAGCTCGTTTTCGATGATGTAGATCAGTTGGGTGATGGCTTGGCGGTCTTCCGCCGTTTGCAAAATGTCGCGCAAATTGCTCAGTGTACGGCCACCTTTGAGCAGGGACAGGTCGCTCCAGCGCTGGAACTGCCGGTAGACCCCGATGGGCATGGGCAGCCGTTTGCCGAAGGACTCATAATGCGTGTGCTGGCCCAGCACCGGCGCCACCACATGTTCCACGATGCGGTAATCGAGCTGGTCGCCGGCAAGGCCGACGCCCGTGTGGCCAAGAGCCTCTGTGCGCACGCCGTCGCTGTCCGGCGTAAAGCGCACCAGAGAAAAGTCGCTGGTGCCGCCCCCCAAATCCGCCACCAGGCAGATCTCGCTGGTGGTGAGGTTGCGCACATGGTGATAGGCCGCCGCCAGCGGTTCGAAAGCGAAGGCAACATCTTTAAAGCCTGCCTTGTCGTACGCCGCTGACAGCCGGGTCACGGCCAAGCTTTCATCAGCCTTGTGGCCGGTAAAGCGCACGGGCCGCCCGCTGGTGACGCGGCTGCCCAGTTCCCCGTGCTGTGCTTCCGCGGAGCCGCGCAAGGCATTGATCAGCACGGCGGCGATGTCTTCGATTTTGTAGCGCCGCCCAAAAATCTGCGTTTCGCTGACGGTAGGGTTGGCCAGGTAGGATTTGATGGATTGGATCAGTCGGCAATCTTCGCGCATTTCACGATAGGCCGCGATGGCTTCCGGTCCCGCCTTGCCCACCAGCACCTCGCGCCCGGGCCGGTCTTCTTCGACGTAAAAACATAAAATGGAAGGGAAGTTGGTGGCGCCATCAGTTTCAACGACGGTCACGTTATCTGGTGTATCTGAAAAGGCGAGCACGCTGTTGGTCGTGCCAAAATCCATGCCGACCGCGCGCGCAGGCGTAGCGGGTGGGGTGGTGGCCATGATCCCATCTCTCTTTCAGCCGGTGCGGAACCGGGCGCATTCCCGTTGTCCAAGGACAATAGGGAAGCGCACGGACGCAGAGCCGCTCCGGCGTTATCGGTTATGTGTCAAGTGTGAAAGGGCGCGGGTTATAGCACCATCCCGGCGGGATGCAAACAAAAAGGGGGTTGTTAAAACCCAACCTCCCCTTGTGGAGACGGTTATCGCATTTGGCGACCAGCAGCCTCATTTTTCTTCCGCTCATTCCTGCGCAAGCAGGAATCTCACGCAATCTACTCAGAGATCCCGGTTCGCGAAAATGCGACCGGGATGAGCGGCATTGGAATAATGGTCATATGCGATTGCTTTCCCCACCATGAGGAGACAGTCGATCAGCTCTTCGGGTGCAACACCACCGGTAGATCCGTAAAGCCCATCACGAAATTCGAATTGGTGCGCACCGGTGTGCCGACCACTTCCACCCGGTCGAAGCGTTTGAGGATTTCTTCCCACAGGATACGCACCTGCATTTCGCCCACACGGTTGCCCATGCAGCGATGAATGCCGAACCCGAAGGACAGGTGATGCCGGGCGCCTTTGCGGTCGATGAGGAATTCGTTCGGCCGGTCGATCTTGCGCTCGTCTCTGTTGCCGGACACGTACCACATGAGAATGCGGTCGTCCTTTTTGATCTGCTTGCCGCGGAATTCCATGTCTTCAATGGCAGTGCGGCGCATGTAAGCCAAAGGCGTCTGCCAGCGGATGATTTCCGACACCATGTTCGGAATGACGGAAGGGTCGGCTTTGAGCTTGGCAAACTGATCCGGGTGGTTGTGAAGGGCCAGCACGCCGCCGGACATGGAGTTGCGTGTGGTGTCATTGCCGCCCACGATCAGCAGGATCAAATTGCCCAGAAGGTTCATGGGCTCCAGATTTTTCATATGCGGGTTGTGGGCCATCAAAGAGATGAAATCATTCGCAGGCGGAAGAGCTGCGCGTTCCGTATACAGCGTGCCGAACACTTCCAAACATTCGTAGAAGCCTTCGCGCCGTTCTTCCATGGTCATGCCCATTTGTTCCAGCACCTGGGGGTTGGCGGTGGCAAGGTCAGACCAGAAGGTGAGTTTGCGTCTGTCCTCGAAGGGAAAGTCGAACAAAGTGGCCAGCATCTGTGTGGTGATCTCGATGGAGACAAGATCCACCCAGTTGAAGGTCTCGCCAACCGGCAAGCTGTCGAGCACCGTGCCGACCCGCTGGCGGATCAGCGGCTCAAGATCCATCAGGGCAGCGGGGGATACCGCCGGTGTGACCGCCTTGCGCTGAACATCATGCTTAGGGGGATCCATCGCGATGAATGTTTCCGGGTTGAAATTCTCGTCCCCTTCTTCCTCCAAGTCTCCCACATTCGAGATGAAAATGGATGGCTCGGACGAGAATTGCTTGTGGTTGGTGTCGACCGCCAGAATGTCTTCGTAGCGGGTGATGGACCAGAGGCGGCCAAAATCCGGGTGCTCGAAAAAATGAACCGGTTCTTCGTTGCGCAGGCGTTCGAACAGACCCCAATGCAACTGGTTCTGGAAATAATCCGGGTTGGTCATATCGATGTCTTCGAGCGGGAGGGCATAAGGGTCGAAGTCATCTGCGGCAGGCGAGATCGGCGCAACGTGGTTCATGAGGCTCTCCAGAGAGGCTTGAAAGAGGCTTTGTTGACTACAACCATGTTGTAACTTACAACAATGTTGTAGTCAACTCATCTGGATGGTTGAGCCGGGCGGAATCAACCGCTACTTAGAGTGATTGTTATTCGCGGTTTCTGGCGGGAAATCAGAATGGGATCAGGAAAGAGGGAAACCACGCCAGCATGGACCAACGCACAATCAACATGGAAGCGCGGCGTCAGCGGATTTTGGATTCCGCCGAACGGCTTATTGTGCGGGACACCTTAAGCGGCTTCACCATGCGCGCGCTTGCGCAAGAGGTGGGGCTTAGCGTGAAGACCCTCTACAATCTCTATGGCGGGAAGGAAGCCATCGCGGCCATCCTGGAAGACCGCGCCTTTTCCATGATTGAGCGCAGTCTCACCTCGCTTCCCGATGACGTGGACCCGATTGAGCAGGTGCTCACGATCATGATTGTGGCTGCCGAAGAATGCGTCAAACGCAAGGCACTGATCCTGCCCATGTGGAACATCGAGGGCGACTCTCCAAAGGGCGGGCCGACACGCCGTTCAGAGTTTATGGACCTCGGCGCGGGCTTGGCGGAAAACGCGCTGTCGAAAGCCTTGGACGAGGGCGCTTTGCGCGCCGACTTTGAGCCGGCGCTGTTGGCGTCGCAACTGACCGTGGTCTGGTTCGGCACGGTGCTGCTCTGGGCGCGCAGTGTTTTGGACGACGGGCAGTTCATGACCCGCGTGAAACATGTGGGTGTCTGCAATCTTCTTCCGTTTGCGGAAGGAAATTTGTTTGACGAGTTGAGAGCGGAGATCGTCTTGCTGGAAAAGCAGATGAAACCCCTGCAGAATATGCAGCAAGGCATGAAGTCAGCAGCGACGTAGTTTTGGCGTGATTGGCCGGGCGTGGCCACCCAAATCCGCTTCGCGTAATTGCATGGGCTGTATCAGTTAGTTAAGTGCACTGTCACCGTAATTGGCGTAATTTGTCACCATAACCCGACGAATACGCCTCAAAGGCGTGCAACTAATCTGCGACGAGCACCATCATTTCAGACCGAACAAAATCTGTCATATCGCGCCACATACTAAGCCCGGAAATTGGCATCTGAAACTCAATATACAAATCATTGTTGGTTTCTAGGTAGACCTGACATATTCCATTGATGTCACCGATTGGGCAGAGGATCAGCACATCCAAAAGCACCAGGCTCTCGTGCTGAAAGTAGAATGCTCGGGGTCTTTGATTGTTCTTTCTATCGTCAGCATCTTGATCGAATATTTCAAGTCCGTACAAGGATTTTCCTGTTTGCCTGAAAATGCCACCTGTTCCAAACTTGCCAATGTCGTCGGTATCGATCCTGTAGGTCCGCCGCACCTCGCCTGGCTGCTTGCTAGTCAGATTAACGTCAATAGACTCTATGCCATCGGTCTGCAGATAACTGGGGAGTTTGAGCTGCAGCGGAATTTCTGTGATCCGCTTCTTCCGCTGTCCCCATACAACCCGGATGCGCTCTTCGACGTCGAGCATCTCAATGGGGATATCAAGAAGTACAGTCTGAATCCAAAGAGGTTCTATCTGAAACTCAGTACGGTCCAGTAACATCACCCGCAGCGGACCAGTGAAGTCAGCCACGAGTTCATTTTGATCGTACGTGCCGACTACCATTGAGTCGACAAAGTCATTGTAACGACGAACCAATTTGGGCCACTCTTCTTGTTTTTCGAGTGGAATATCCAGTAAAATAACCCAGAGCTTTTTGTCTGAAACAAAGCTCAAGTTACAGAGACTTTTGTGTTGGTCTACTGTACGGCAGGTTGCAATGAGATCATTTCGCGCCTGCTTTTTTGCATTGTATACGAAGTTAATCTTGCGGCTCTCAGACTTCGCCCTGTACAAATCAACAGAGTAGCCGCTTGCACTAAAAACATTCGTTTTTACTTGCTCGTAGGCCTTCGAAAAAGACCAATGTGTGCCAAAGAGGAGATCTTTGATGGAGGACTGGTCAGTCCGAGCTATCTTGATCTCACCACTTAGGATATCCCTTCGCGCTTTCTCCGGGGCAAGACGGTCATCCTTCAGAAAAACCTCCTTTTGTCGGATAGTGCCGCAGGAATCAACCTCAACTGGTTTGAAGCCTCTGCTGAAGTGCTGGGTCGGGACGAGTATTTCCATGTCAAGTTGATCAGGTAAAGTCAGAAGAACACGAATGTGTCCATCAGGTTGGCATTCGTCCGCAAAGAGCTCGTTTGGTAATGCAGCTAAGAATGACAACGAGAGGGTCAAACACAAAGCACTTTTGATCAAGGACTTCATTTGGTTACTTCTAGAATACGGTGACAGTGCGCTTAATTACTTGGCAAACAAACGCATTGAAAGAAGGGTTCTTAATTAGGTGCACTGTCTCACCGAAATTTTATTTACATTTACATCATGCCGCCCATGTCAGGCATTGCCGGAGCAGCATCACCTTGCGGTTCCGGGTGGTCCGGTCAAATCCGCCGCCGCCGTTGTTCGACAATCTCGCTTTTGTCGTTTGCGATGATTTCTTGCATGTTGTCCAAAAGCCCGAAGGACTGGAAGTTTGGCCAGTCGTATTCCCTGAGCTCCGGGTCGAACCTTGTCAGAGGCCGGAGGACCAGCAGCCAGCCGAATGCTAAAAGGCCCAAGGTTGAATACTGAATCCACGTCGGTAACGAACCAGTATCCGTAACCACCACGGGGACAGTCAGGGCCGTGAACAGCTGATTGAACAAAACGCTCATATTGCCGAGGTTCGCCACCATCAGGATTTCGACCGGGATGAAGATAAGCAGGATAAATCGAATCCAAAAAGAGTCGCGTTTGATCTGATAGACGATGTTGCGCACATAGAGACGAATGAACAATGCCCGCAGGGCGATCCAATGAATATTGGTGTACCAAACCTGAGCACGGTCACCGATTTCCTTGGGGTTGAGCCGCTGATTGGTTGTGTCCTGAAGCAACGAGCCCTTGGCGGACTCATACTGACGTGACAGCGTTTGAGTATAGTTCTGTAGAAAAGTATTCAATCTCATGCCGTTCGTATGCTGAGTTTCACCATACATATATTTCACGACGAGCATTATGATCAGAATAAACAAACAAATAGCGCCGAAGATGAAATTCAGAAGGTTGCCCTCTGATCCGACAAGCGAAAAAGCGATCTCCATACCGAAGGGGATGAGGAAAGGCAGAACGGTCATCGCGATGATCAGACGCCTGACATTACGCCGAACCACTTTGTGCATCTTTTTTACGGCGAAAAACAAAAAGAAGTCGGAGTCACGGAACGTGCGGATGATAAAGGCGGCGTCTACGTCCTCATACAATGACGTTAGCTGAAAGGGGGCTAAACGTACCCGGCTTGAATAGAAACTCTTGGCGTGTTCGGCGTTTGTTTGAGCAAGTTCGAAATCCAAAGTAGCGCTGTGGTCCTTTGGAATTGAAATATCCAAGGATCTAAAGCCGATACGGTCCTTCTTCGTGCTGTCAATGACCCATTGCGGCGCGTTGTTTAGCGCTTCGTCTGTTAAAGAGCTCATTTCCAGAAATTGCATGAGCGCCGGCCAAAACGATGACACTCCAGATGTTCCACCACCGCCAGAGGCTGCTTGGCTGGTTGGTCCGCCTATCCGGCGGATCAGTTTTGCAATTGGTCGGGCGATCCGTCCGAGAAGGCGGAACAATGGCGAGAAAGGTTGAATGATGGTGCGGACAAGAAGAAAACACCCCTTTACGATCTGACGTCCAAAGGCAATTACAAACACCAACGCAATGGCTGCAACCGTATATATGGCTGTCTCTGGTACGGTGAATTGATTCACGTGATACGCCCCCAAAACTCTTAAAGGCAGCCGATCTTGGCTGTCTGTGGCCCCTGAGCGAAGTTATAACGGAAGCCGCGTTTTTTGCGGGCCCTGTGGACAATACACGCGCGATGTCAAACCGGTGCGAACACGATTTGATACGGTGATTTGCTCAAGTTCCACGTGCAATATCAAACACGTAATCTTAAGGGTGTGCAAGGGGATAGCTCACCGAAATACTAGATGGGGGGTAAGCCTCAAACAAAAAAAGGGGCGCCCGAAAGCGCCCCCTTAATTCGTCAGATGACGGATGATGTGATTACATCATCCCACCCATGCCGCCCATGCCGCCCATGTCAGGCATTGCCGGAGCAGCAGCGCCTTTCGGCTCTGGCTTTTCGGCAATCATGGCTTCGGTGGTGATCAAGAGACCGGCAACGGACGCGGCGTCTTGCAACGCGGTGCGCACAACCTTCGCCGGGTCGATGATGCCTTCCTTGACCATGTCCACATATTCTTCGGTCTGAGCATTGAAGCCCGCCGTTTGGGACTTGCCTTCCAGCAGCTTGCCCACAACGATGGAGCCTTCGACACCTGCATTCTCCGCGATCTGACGGATCGGGGCCTGCAGCGAGCGGCGGACGATGGCAATGCCGGCCGCCTGGTCGTCATTGTCGCCTTCAAGCTTCTCGATGGACTTGGTTGCGTGGAGAAGAGCGGTGCCGCCGCCAGGGACGATGCCTTCTTCTACCGCCGCGCGGGTGGCGTTCAGTGCGTCGTCAACGCGGTCTTTCTTCTCTTTCACTTCCACTTCCGTGGCGCCGCCAACCTTGATCACGGCAACACCGCCGGCGAGTTTCGCCAGACGCTCTTGCAGCTTTTCGCGGTCGTAGTCGGAAGAGGTTTCTTCGATCTGCTGGCGGATCTGAGTAACGCGGGCGTTGATTTCACCTTTCTTGCCGGCACCGTCAACGATGGTGGTGTCGTCTTTGGTGATGCGTACGCGCTTGGACGTGCCCAGCATGTCGAGCGTGACGTTCTCAAGCTTGATGCCCAGATCTTCGGAGATCACCTGGCCGCCCGTGAGGATGGCGATGTCTTCCAGCATGGCTTTCCGGCGGTCGCCGAAACCAGGGGCTTTGACGGCTGCGATCTTCAGGCCGCCGCGCAGCTTGTTGACCACCAGCGTTGCCAAAGCTTCGCCTTCCACGTCTTCCGCGATGATCAGCAGCGGACGGCTGGACTGAACGACGCTTTCGAGGATCGGCAGCATGGCTTGCAGGTTGGAAAGCTTCTTCTCGTGGAGAAGGATGAACGGCTCTTCCAGTTCGGCAACCATTTTGTCGGCATTGGTGATGAAGTACGGAGACAGGTAGCCGCGATCGAACTGCATGCCTTCCACAACGTCCAATTCCGTGTCGAGCGACTTGGCTTCTTCCACGGTGATGACGCCTTCATTGCCCACTTTCTGCATGGCTTCGGAAATCATGCCGCCGATGCTGTCGTCGCCATTGGCGGAGATCGTGCCAACCTGAGCGATTTCGTCGTTGGACTTCACTTTCTTGGCGCGCTTCATCAGGTCGGCGACAACCACTTCCACAGCCTGGTCGATGCCACGCTTCAGATCCATCGGATTCATGCCGGCAGCAACCGCTTTGGTGCCTTCGCGCACGATGGACTGGGCCAGAACCGTTGCCGTGGTGGTGCCGTCACCGGCCACGTCATTGGTCTTGGACGCTACTTCGCGGATCATCTGGGCGCCCATGTTTTCGAACTTGTCGGACAGCTCGATTTCCTTGGCAACCGTCACACCGTCTTTGGTGGTGCGTGGCGCGCCGAAGGATTTGTCGATGACCACATTACGGCCTTTCGGGCCCAGCGTGACTTTCACGGCATCCGCCAGAATGTCCACGCCTTCCAGCATGCGCTCGCGGGCGTCACGGCTGAATTTGACTTCTTTGGCACTCATAAGAGCAAACCTCCTAATTTTTGATACAAAAAAACAGCTCTAAATCAGTGATTTAGGCTGCTTTCTTCGAGCTCTTCTTGATTTCAATGACACCCATGATGTCGGACTCTTTCATGATCACCAGGTCTTCCCCGTCGATCTTGACTTCGGTGCCGGACCATTTGCCGAACAGGACGCGGTCGCCTTCTTTAACGTCGAGCTGGATGCGCTCTCCGTCTTCGTTGAAAGCGCCTGGGCCAACGGCCAGAACTTCGCCTTCCATCGGCTTTTCTTGTGCGGTTTCCGGGATGATGATGCCACCGGCGGTTTTCGTATCTTCGTCGAGGCGGCGGACCACCACACGATCATGCAGAGGACGGAATTTCATTCTCGCTCTCTCCTCCTAATTGGATTTCCAAGACATTTTGATAGAGGATGTTAGCACTCACCCTAATGAGTGCTAACAGTGGCCGGGATATAGAAACTGTTGGGGCTGGTGTCAAGCGGAAATGCCATCCAAATCAATGGTTTCTGCATCAGAAAAGATATTTAACCTCCCCCTTGTGGGGAGGTCGAAAAACTGTCCGAAGGGCGGTTTTTCGGGTGGGGGTCAAGGACATTGATTGTCATCTCCCGAAATGAGCTGGCACGTCATCCCCCCACCCAGAAAATCCCTGCGCGATTTTCTGACCTCCCCACCAGGGGGAGGTTAGGTTGCGGACGGCGGCCTTCCTGCCGTAACAATGGCGCCAGCCCTTCACTTGCGCAAAAGAATGGAAACGACCATGGCGGAACACATAGACAGCACCCAACCCAAGGGAGACCTGCCTGGATACAGGGTGAAGGACGTTGAGGCCTGGATTGCCGGGAATGTGGCGGGCCTGACCCCGCCGTTCAAATGGACGAAGCTCGAAGGCGGCCATTCGAACCTCACCTACAAGCTTGAGGATGAAGAGGGGCGGGTTGCGGTCATCCGCCGTCCGCCGGAAGGCCAATTGCTGCCCAAGGCCCATGACATGAGCCGCGAATGGGCGCTGATCTCGTCACTGGCGGATACGCCCGTGCCGGTTCCGGCAGCCCATGGCTTCTGTGAAAGCCCGGATGTGACCGGTGCCTGGTTCTATGTGATGGGCTGGGTGAACGGCCAGCCGCTTTACACGGCGGAGGACACGGAACGTCTGGTGCCAGAGGCCGAACGGGAAAAGACCGCGTTTTCCTTCATCGATGTACTGGCAGATCTTCACAGTGTGGATCCGGACGCGGTGGGCCTGGGCGATCTCGGCAAGAAAGACAGTTACGTGGCCCGTCAGTTGAAGACTTGGTATCGCTCGTGGACGGCATCCATCGAAGATGCCAAACACGACGATGAGCGGGCCCACGAACTGCAGCGCTACTTTCTAGAAAATGTGCCGGAGCAGGGGCCGGCCCGCGTGGTGCATGGCGACTACGGTCTGCACAATGTGCTGATCGGACCGGACCACAAGGTGGCCGCCGTGGTGGATTGGGAAATCTCGACGCTCGGCGACCCCATGGCGGACCTTGCTTATGCGCTCATCCAGTTCCCGGACCCCAGGGACCAGGCCTTTACCCAAGAGGGCACGTCCACCTCAGTGCCTGGTTTTCCATCTCGCGAGGTGCTGGCCAAGCGCTATGCGGACAAGACCGGCCGCAACATCGACATGCTCGACTATTACATCGGTTTCAACCGCTGGAAGGGCGCCGCGATCATTCACGGCGTTTACGCGCGCTACATGGCGGGTAAGAAGAGCACTGAAGGCGTCGACCTGGAAAGACTCTTTGAACGGATGAATCATTCCATGACGCTCGCCGAGCAGGCGTATAAGCGGCTGACGGGTTGAATCGGCACCAAGGATTTCACCCTCCCCTAACCCCTCCCATCGAGGGAGGGGAATACCGTTTCGGCGATCAGCTGCCTTGTTCCTCCCCCCTTGATGGGGGGAGGTTAGGAGGGGGGTGATTATGCTCCGGCTCAAGCCGCGTCCGCGATCTTCAGGCTCTCTTTCAGTTCCCGCCGCAAGAATTTGCCGTTGGCATTGCGGGGTAGGGGCTTGTCCAGGAACCAGATGTAGCGCGGGATCTTGTGTTTCGCGACAAGGTCCGCGCAATGCGCGCGCAGCTCGTCGCCTGTAATGGAAAGCCCATCGCGCAGCACCACGGCCACGCCCACTTCTTCACCCAGACGGTCGTCGGGAATGCCAAAGGCGGAGACCTCAGCGACCGCATCATGTTTGAAGATCGTGTTCTCCACTTCGGCGCAGTAAATGTTTTCGCCGCCGCGCAGGATCATGTCTTTCGCCCGGTCGACGATGTAGATGAAGCCGTCTTCGTCGAGGCGCGCGATGTCACCCGTATGCAGCCAGCCATCGGTGATGGTTTCCGCCGTGGCGTCGGGCCGGTTGAGATAGCCTTTGATCACCGGCGCCCCTTTGACCCACAGCTCGCCGGCCTCGCCCAATGGCACGTCATTGCCGTCCTCGTCCACGCAGCGGGCCTCGAAGGTAGGCATGGGCGGGCCTGCGCTGTCCGGCTTGTCCACAAAGAATTCAGCGGCAATGGCCGTGATGATGCCGCAGGTTTCCGTCATGCCGTAGCCCGTATTGGGCTTTGCGTTTTCCACCGCATTGTCGATCTTGCCCACAAGGTCCGGTGGCAATTGCGCACCGCCGCCGCCCAGGGTCATCAAGCTCGACGTGTCGGTCTTGGCAAAATCCGGATGATTGATCACTTCCCGCGCCATCACCGGCACGCCTGTCAGCGAGGTGATCTTTTCCTGCTCGATCAGGCGCAGCGCTTCGCCCGCATCCCACCGGTACATGTGGGTGATCTTGCCCCCGGCGAGTGTCGACCCCTGAGCAACGCAGTTATTGGCGGTCACGTGGAAGAGGGGCGTCGTCAGCAAAGCCGACGGCACAGGCGGGTCCTGCGCCAGCAATTCTTCTTCCGTGCCTTGGACGCGGGCTACCGCGCGGCCCTGCACCATGGCGGCGAACGCCACATTCATCACATTGTTCACACAGCCCCGATGGGTGAGCTGCGCGCCCTTGGGCCGACCGGTCGTGCCGGAAGTGTAGAAAATGCAGGCATCGTCATCCGGGTCCACGGCCACGTCGGGCAGGTCACCGCCTTGCGCCAGAAGGTCCGACCACGGAACGATCTCACAGGGCAAATCTTGTTCCAGCCGCACGCCGATTAACGTGGCGCCACCGATCTTGTCCGTGTGCTCCGCAATGCGGTGCAGCCTTTCCTGATCACCGATGATCATTTTCGGCGTCGCATCTTCAATGCCGTAGAGCATTTCGTCCGTCACCCACCAGGCATTCATGCCCACACAGGCTGCGCCCACCGACAGGATCGCCCAATAAGCCAGCAGCCATTCGGGGTAATTGCGCATGGCAATGGCCACCCGGTCGCCGGGCTCAACCCCATGGGCGATCAGCCAATTGGCGATGGACGCCACATCGCGGTGCGCCTCCGCATAGGTCCAGCGTTCGTCTTGGTAGACCAGATAGTCCCGGTCGCCATAGCCCGCGGCCAGTTGCCAAATATCCCGCAAGCTTGGCGGCGCCATGGCATAAGACTTCAGCTTCTGCCCGCGCACCTCCACGTCGGTTATCGCGAAGGGCTGTCCTTCGGCGGTCAATTCCCCCCAAACGTCTTTTAGTTCTTTGTACATGCGCCACCCTGTGCTGCGAAAAGTCGAAATCCAGCCACTTTAACAACAGAGCGGGGCGAGTGGCTAGTTTTGGCAGCGATTGATTTTTCACGCAGCCTCTGGGTTTGGTGGGAAAAGTCCGCCTCCTAAGGATGAAATGCAATAGTTCACTGGATTTAGTCCGCATCCAAAAAATAGAACGAACGCCTCTCCAACGGGGGTAAAGTAGGGTACTCGCTTATCATTTAGAGGCCCGTCGGCGTAGGTCTCGCAAAAACACACCGTCTTCTTCCCAGATCTGTACATCGTGAAACCCAACAGGCTGCTCAATTCGACCATCTTTCGTGACGTTGAGGGTAGAGTGTCCGTAGACTGAGAATAAGCCTATTGCCTTTATTGAAGCGGTCCCATCTAACTCCGGCCCAACGCATTCTATCGATTGCTCCGTGCGCAGTTTCTGTTTGGGTAGCGCTTCCAAAATGAAAAGTCGCTTGTATTCACCGACGACTCGTTTGGTTCCGTATCTGATGCAATTCGGATTTACCTCTGTATCGAAATATGCTGACGGAGAGACAAAAAGAGTATGTGCATACGATTCTCTGTCACCCAGCAAAACGTGTTCCTTCCAAGTTGCTCTGCCTTGTTCCCATTGGGCCTCAAACAAGACAATCGCTTGAGCATGTTTGACGATTTTGTTGATGGGTTTAGGGAAGGGTTTTCTTGGTGATTCCCTATTTACATACTTGCGTACGTATTCGAGCCAAAGATCATTTTCGCTGGTTACATTTTCGAACCCCACATTGTAGTCCAGCGGTCCAAATATCAGATACTCCGTGTTCTGAAAAGAGATTCTAGGATGGATCAGGCAATCCGATCTGTTTAATGATCTGCCGCCGTTTCTCCAAAACCCGGAAACAGTATGTCCGAAGTAGTTGGCTTCGTCTGGCTGATTTGGCTCCCATGAAGAAGCGATCGATTGAGCTCGGGGCAGGATAAAACTACGTGGTCCGTCGCCCTTTATGTATTCGACGGCCTTCATCTCCACACCATTTTCTAGCTCTCTTAATGCCGTGGCTCGCGCGATCCACTCCGCATGTTCGATGGCCTTTTCGTGAGGTAAATAAGTATGCTCTGGTGGGATTTCGCAAGAAAATCCTGGATTCGGAGAAGTAACGTAGAAACTGGAGAAGATCAGTAGTAAGAGCGTTCTGGAGACGAAACTGTATGTCTCTGCTAGAATTCGAATACTCATCGTTACGCATTGCCCTTTTTTTGATGGCATTGAGATTGAAACAACCGATAATAGATAAATTGGCTGCAGCTCCCAAATGAGTGTGTGATTATGCCGTTAAAACAGGCCTGGTATGGCACAATCCCTCGACGGACGAGGTTTGTAATCCCGTCCCTCAAGCAAGGGGATCGTAAGTGGCTATTTCTCCTCTGCCGCACATCCCGGTCGCGTTTTCGCAAACCGGGATCTATTAGTGAATTGTAGGAGATGCCTGCTGTTGCAGGCATGAGCGGAATAAAAAGGAGGCCGCTAATTGTTGTATGCGATAGCCTTGGTCCGTCACGAGGGTGATACCCTCGTACCCGTCACCATCACTCCGCCAAAAAGTTTTGGATGGCGGCCGCGCATACGGGCCAGGCCGGGTCCGTTTCGGGCATCAGGTGGTTCTTTGACTCAAGGGTCATGAAGCGCGCCCCTGGGATCCCTTTGGCCAATGCCTGACCGCCTTTGATGGGTTGCAATACATCGCCCCGGCAATGGATGACCAGTGTGGGGGCTTTGACCTGCGCCAATTCACGTCTTACATCCACTTGGCCGAGCGCCGTCATAAGGCTCACGGCGTTTGCACCCGATGTGGTTTTGCGTTGCAGTTCATTGAACCAGGTCTGATTTTCCTCCGGTGCGTCGGGCATAAACAAGGCGGTGAATATTTGGCGGAATGCCGGGTTGTTCATGCCCCATCCACTCTGCACCAGCGTCTTCATGGCGTTGCCCTGTTCAACCCGTTTCTCATTATCGTCGAGGGCCCAGCCGGTCGCATAGCCACCTATCAGCACCAGCTTCGTCACTTTTTCAGGGTGGCGGGCGGCGAAGGCCGCGCTTACGGCACAGCCTTGCGACAGGCCCAAAAGGGGGAAACGCTCGAGCCCCGTTTGGCCGATAACGGCTTCGAGGTCTTCGACCTGGCGTTCAAAACTGAAGTCACTCACGGACCAGTCCGACAGCCCGTTGCCCCGTGCGTCATACCGTGTCAGGGCATGATCGCGCATCAGGTCCCCGAAGACGTGTTTCCAAACCGGACTTTGCCAATCATATTCCAGATGATTGAGCCAGTTGGCGCATTTGACCAGGGGCGGGCCGTCGCCCGCCGTGGCGTAGGCAATTTGTGTGCCGTCATTGCTGCGGCAATACCGGATGTCTTGGAAAACAAAATCCGGCTTGGCCGATGGCGTCTCTTTGCCGTCTGCCGGTTCTGGCACATGTTCTTCCACGGTTGCGACGAACCGGAAGCCTGCTCCGTGTACGGTCTTTATGTATTGCTGCGCCTTGCCGTCGTCGCCCAAAGCTTGACGGGCGGATTTCACCCGGCTGGAGACGGCCGTGTCTGAAATGAAGCGCCCTTCCCAGACGCTCTCGATCAATTCATCTTTGCTGACAACGCGGTCGCGCCGCTCGATCAGCAGACCGATCAACGAGAACACTTGCGGTTCCACCGGCACAATTTCGCCGTTGCGGTGCAATTCCCGCGTAGCGCTGTGATATTCGAATTCCCCGAACCGGTAGATCATAGAATTCTAATTTTGAGACGGACCGTCAGGCCGCCTTCATCTGGTTTTGATCTGGCGCAAGAGGATAGCGCGAATTCGCTTTCCGGACAAAACGCGAGCTTTAGCAGGGGGCTGTCACGCTTTCCTTGATGGACGGACGAGGTTTGTGACCCGGTCCGTCGAGGGAAAGACAAGTATCGCACAAAAAGAGCAGCATCTTTCACCGGGTCAATACCAGTAGACCACGTTGCTTATTCCCACTTTTTTCCGCGGAGGAGTATTGCTGCGCTAGCTGCGTCATATGTTTTGCTGGCATTTTCATATTGAAGCCAGTCTTTTAGGTTGAGATGTTTTGTTCCAAATAGTCCTCCCTTGGAGTTCTTTACAAAAGAGGTTTCTTGAAACGCGTTGAATAGATAATAACGCGTCTCCATCTCGCCCAGTTCAGGATAATAATGGCTGGCTTCTATGGCCCCTAAGATGCGTGGCATATCGTCGTCGTTGATTTTGCCTTTCTCGATTTGTACGGTCACAAACTTTCCATTTTCGATCTTGCCGACTACGACCTTGTCGACTTCTCCGACATAACGAATCTCTTTGTTAGTATAGAGACCGATGAATTTGGAACGTAGTTTTGCGGAACGATGTGCAGGTTCGTAGTAAAGCCTAAATGCTCTATTTTCTTCCATGGAGTTGGTGCATGCAACCGCAGTCATGATTTCGCCGATCTGCACGAGATTTTCACTCGTGAGGTAAGACTCGTAGTCAAGAACTATGTCTAAAAGCTCCGTCTCATGAGACGCGCATGCATCTCTAAGCGCATCGACAACTTCGGCGAACGTGATAGACCTGAATGTCACCGCAGCCTTCTTTGCTAACTCCCTCAGCTCTTTCCTATCGTTTTCTGAGATGGGGCTGCGTGTAAGGCCAAACAATATTCTTTGGCCTCCTATCTGTGGTGAGTTTTGTATAGTTGAGATGTGGTTCCTAATTTGTTTCTTGTCTAGTCGTCCATCTCGTTTTGTCTCCAGATGAACTTCGATCGCACGTTGGGTGATTGTAGCGTCAGGTACGCTATCAGTTCCTTTCTTTTGTTGTTCGAATATGAGACCAACATCCAACTCTTCGCTGTCCAAAAGGGACGAAAGCACCAGGTTTAGTTTGCGAGGCGAATGTTGGTAAAAATGCCTTAGCATCAGAAGTGTGTTATTGGTTGCGTGGTTCTCACGCTGACTGAATCTCTGAAAGTAGCTTATCCCTGACATGTCTTATGCTCAGCTCTTTTGTTTCAAAGGCTCAATTCCCTCAACTGACGGGGGCAAGCCGATTTGAATAGTCCGCGCGATCAAAGACTGGTTTTAAGTTTAGCAATTTGTGCGTCTACCAAACGCTGAGTTACTTTGACACGAATGATGACCACACTGCCACGTAGCTTAAGTTCGTCTAATTCTTTTCGTGTGCGTTCCATGCTCTCCGGCACCATTTCCGCTCGCCATTCGTTTACTGAAGCGATTTCGTCTTCAAGAACCTGGGCTATTCGGTCCAACCTGTCGGCAGCCGATTTCGTTGACCGGATTTGTGCGGCATATTTGGTTAGCGCATTGACTAACAATCGGTCATCGACGTGTCCGAGTAGTCGCAAACCGTGTTCGGATGTCAGCCAATAAGTTTCCTGTTTAAAATCGTTCACTACCAGTCGACTTATTGTGGCAATCAATGTTGGCATGATCCATGGCTTTTCGGTGAGAGATGGATCGTCAAAACCTTCATATCGTTCATTTAGAAATTGCATTCCAGTTTCATATTTCTCTTGCATATCGACCAGCTCGAGCTTGATCGATCTGAATAGCGCAAGTAGTTCTAGGTCGCGTTGTCTATCATCACGACGGCGGTTCATGTCTGCGTTGACGAATGCAGCAGTAATTATTGCAACGAAACCAAAGACACTGCCTAATAATGCACCGTAATAGGAGGCACGTCCCTCCAATGAAAAGCTTTGCCCCAAATTGGCTGCCATTACCCCAAGGACAATGAAAACAACAAATAACAACGCAAACAAATCCTTATGCTGCATGCTAGCGATGTTCCGGCTGTTTGGGTGTCAACAGAACAATTGAGTGTGAGCGGGGGTGACACGCCCATGTTTAAAAGTTAGTTGGTTAGCTGACAACCCTGACGGTTCGAATTTAGACATGCCACCTTTAGTGGATATGTTGTCCGAGGCCGCAAAGAGAGGAATGCGTGCGACGGATGACGTTTTGTGATAATGTCTCAGGCGAGGGAGGTGCTGATGAAAGGTGCCTCGAAATGGGACAGAGAACGACTGTATTGATGGGATCCGGCAGGGTCCTTTTTTGTTGGCGCGGGGGTGCTTATCCAAAAAACTTGGATCTACCCCATGCGCCCATACATCACGCCCATAAATTGGTCTCAAAAATGGCTCTCATCGCCGCCGTTCTGGCCTATAAGAAATGCCATCAGACACACGAGGCTTGTCCATGACATCTGCATCTGACTACGCGGTCACGCGCGTGCCTACTTCTGCGACCCTGATCGGCCAGCCGGGATCACGTTATCGCCTGCCGACGCCCGTCTTGGTGCTGGATCTGGACAAGCTCGAGCATAATCTCGCTTACATGGCGGTCTTCTGCGAGAAGCATGGGCTCGGCTTGAGGCCCCACGCCAAAACCCACAAATCGGCGAATATCGCAAAGCTGCAATTGGAGGCCGGGGCCGTGGGTATCTGTTGTGCGAAGCTGGCGGAGGCGGAAGCTTTAGCGGCGCAAGGGGTGCACAAGCTGTTGCTTACCTCTCCGGTGGTCACCGAAGGGTCGATCGCGCGCGCAATCGAGCTCGCAAAGAAAACTGACGACCTCATCCTCACAGTCGACAATCAGAAGACCGCCTTTGACATTCAGCAGGCCGCGTCGGCGGCAAATGTGGTCATGAACCTTGCCATCGATTTGGATATCGGACTGCACCGCACCGGCATTGCCCCAGGCGATATGGCCAGTGCGCTCGCCCATTTCATCGACACGTCCTCGCATCTTCGGTTTCGCGGGCTTCAGGCCTATGCCGGTCACCTCATGCATGTGCAGGATTTCGAGGAACGCAAGTCGAAATCTCTGGAAGGGATGAAGCAACTGGGCGCCATGCGCGACCGGCTGAACTCGGAAGGCATTCACTGCGAGATCCTCACCGGCGGTGGCACCGGCACGTTCAACATCGACCCGGAAGCGGGCGTGCTGACCGATCTGCAAGGCGGGTCTTATGTGTTCATGGACCGGGAATATAACGAAGTGCCTATTGCCAACAACGCGCCCATTCCCTTCGAAACGGCGCTGTTTGTTCAGTCTACGGTCATAAGCAACAACACACCGGGTCTGGTGACAACCGATGCGGGGCTTAAGTCTTTCTCGACTGATGCCGATCCACCCATCATCCATGAAGGCGCGCCGGAGGGGGCAAGCTATTTCTTTTTCGGCGACGAGCAGGGGGGCGTGCTGCTGAAAGAGAAAAACGAAAAAGTTGACCTTGGAACGTCCATCAGCTGCGTTGTTCCCCATTGCGATCCGACCGTGAATCTGTACGACTGGTACCATTGTGTGCGCGGTGATGTGCTGGTGGATATCTGGCCGGTGGATGCGCGCGGATGTTCTCAGTAACCGGAGTGCTGCCTATGACCACAAAACAATTCTTTATCTTTCCTCCGCTCATGCCTGCGAAGGCAGGCATCTCTCACATTTCGCAAACAGATCCCGGTTCGCTTTTGTCTGCGTTTTGGACTGTTCCATCCCACTCCCCCGTCCCAACCACCCCAAGGGTACCCTATACGGGTGGTTGGGACGGGGGAGTGGGATGGTTCAAGCCATACAAAAAAACTCGAACCGGAATGAGCGGAAGTGAGATGAGGCGTTGTTTGGCAAATTTAGATGAAGATGCCGGACGGATTGTTCATTAAGGAGAGCATTGCGCATGCGTATTGGAATACTAACAGGCGGCGGTGATGTACCGGGGCTGAATCCGTGCATTAAGTCCGTTGTGCGGCGGGCGACGGAACTGGGGTGGGAAGTCGTCGGGTTTCGCCGGGGCTGGGCCGGGGTGATGGAATTCAATCCCGACGATGAGACCTCTGCGGAACGGTGTCTGATCCCGCTGAACAATGACTTTGTGCGCACCATCGACCGCACCGGCGGTACGATTCTGCACACGTCGCGCACCAACCCCAGCCAGATTTGGCCGAAAGATCTGCCGGATTTCTTGAGCCATATGAAACCCGAACCCGGTAAGGAGCGGGTCGATTGCACTTCTCATGTGCTGAGGGTGCTGGAGCATTTGAAACTGGATGCGCTGGTTCCCATTGGCGGTGACGGCACATTGTCCTATGCGGCGCAGCTTCATCAAAAGGGCGTGACGGCCATCTCCATTCCGAAAACGATGGATAATGATGTTTTTGGTACGGATTATTGCATCGGCTTTTCCACCGCCATCAGCCGGTCGGTGGACATGCTGACGGCCCTGCGCACCTCCACCGGCAGCCATGAGCGCATTGCCTTCGTGGAAGTGTTCGGCCGCAATTCCGGCGAGACGGCCTTGATCTCAGGTTACCTTGCCGATGTGGACCGGGTGTTGATCGCGGAAGTGCCCTTCAATGTGGAGCGCCTGTCGGAGCTGGTCGCGCGTGACCGCGCCGAGAACCCTTCCAATTATGCCATGGTGGTGGTGTCTGAAGGGGCGATGGTCGAAGGCGGACGCGTTGTTGAAAGCGGCAAGACGGACCCGGACGGCCGGCACAAATTGGGTGGCATCGGCTTCCTGGTGGCTGATGAGGTGAAAGCCCAAACGGGGATCGATGTGATCACCCAACGGCTGGCTTATCTCATGCGCACAGGCGCGCCGGACTCCCTCGACCGCATGGTGGCGGCGGGTTATGGCACCATGGCGGTGCAATTGCTGGCGGAGGGCAAATCCGGCTTCATGACCGCCATTCAGGACGGGAACTATGCGGCGGTGCCGGGCGACATCTGTATCCAAGGGCAGAAGCGGGTGGATGTGGATGCCCTGTACGATAAGGAAGCCTACCGGCCGCGTATCGCCAAGGTTTTGGACAAGCCTATGTTCCTGTACTGATGAAAAGGCGGAAAGGAGCCGGCGGAGCGGCCCATGGCCATTGACGCAAAATCAGAAGAGGGCTGGATTGTCCGGACGCCGTTCGCCTTGTTCTCCATGAGCATGGGCTATGCCGGGCTGGCCGTGGCCTGGCGTCAGGCCGGGGCGCTCTATGGGGCACCGATGGTGATCGCCGATATTCTGACGATCCTGGCCCTGACGATTTTTGCGGGTCTTGCTTATGTGCAGCTGCGCCGCTACACGCTGGACCCCAGCCAGATTGCGTTCGAGTTTCACGACCCGATCAAGGCCAGCTTCTTCGCCACATTTTCCATGAGCTTGCTTTCATTGGCGGGGGCGGTCCTCGTGCATTCCACAACATTGGCCACGGCCTTATGGCTTGTGGGGGCGGTCACGCAATTCCTGTTGGCGGTGGCCATTATCGGCCGCTGGTTCGAGCGGGATTGCGATGTGTCCAATGTGAACCCCGGCTGGTTCTTGCCGTCGGCCGGCAATCTGCTGGCGCCGATCACCGGACAGAAATTGGGCTTTGACGAACTGTCCTGGTTTTTCTTCGCCGTCGGATTTGTGTTTTGGGTGATCTTGTTCGTGATCCTGCTGTACCGGGTCATCTTTCTGGGGCCGTTTCCGCGGGCACTGGCGCCGACCTTGTTCATCTTCCTGGCGCCGCCGTCGCTTGCCGCATTGGCGCTTGAGGCGCTTACCGGAGAGATGGGCTCGCCGATCGGCAAAGTACTCATCTATATCGCGCTTTTCTTTGCGATCTTGCTGGCAGGGATGTGGCGCCGATTCGCAGCATCGCCTTTCGCGCTGGTCTGGTGGTCCTGCACGTTCCCCACCGCAGCCTTCGCTGCGGCGGCAGCACGTTATGCGGCGCAAACGGACAGTGCAGTGTCTCACGGCATCGCTTTTGCGGCTTTGGCCTTCTGCACTCTGGCCGTTGCCATCATTTCCGTGCTGACGGTTCGTGCCGTGCGGGCCGGAACCTTGCTCCAGCCCAGCTGATCAGAGAGGTATGGCCGTTTATGAACAAACCATTCAGACAGGGTTCAGGAAACGAGGCTCAAGCTGCTGGATGTTGCTGGACGACAGCAACGGGTGGCCCAGAAAAGCCGCCCGATGCTGCGGAATTAATGTTGGTCGCGCCGGTCGCCCGAAAAACCGGATTCCACTTTTTCGGCCGGCGCTCCAAAATTGCGGGGTTAGAGGAATGAAAAGAATAGGGTTCTCCGTTGCGGCGTCTTTCGCAGTTCTACTTATGGTCGTTGCCACGTCCGTCGTTGCAAAGGCGGATCATGATGGCGGCAAGGCGGCCATTCTGATCGGTCCGGATTCCTTCGGCCTGTTTATCGACAAAAGCCCAGGCCGGAAGGCCCATGGCTACAAGAAATACAAGTATTACGGCCATAAATCGGGCTATTGGTACCAAGGCCACCGGGGCCACAAGGGCTACTACGGTAAAAAAGGCTATTACGGCAAGAAGAGCTACCACGGTAAAAAGGGCTATGGGCACAAAGGTGGTTATGGTCACAAAGGCGGCTATGGCCACAAAGCCTATTACGGCAAAAAGCACTATGGCGGGCATGGCCACGGACATGGCTACTATCGCAAAGCTTGCCATCCGGTGTATAAATATGGCTATCATAATGGCTATCGAGCCAAAATCGGCGGCACAATGTGCTACGATAAGTATGGCCACGGGTATGTCGTTCGCGGCAGCCGGTACGTCATCGAGTATTACTGAGTCAGGGTATGATCTGACAGACTAATAATCCTGCGAGGGCCCTTTGGGGCCAAGCCAGGAAAGCGACTGAAATGAAGGGCCCCTCGGTGTATGCCGGGGGGTTCTTTTTTGGCTCAAGTGGCCGCCGCCACTTCCTCTTTAGACAGACGATCTGCAAGCCTTTCAAGCTTGTCCAATTCGCGGATGTAGAGCGTACGCCCCTTGCGTTCGGTGATGCCGTCATTGGTCAGCTGGCTGAGCACACGTGCCACGGTTTCCCGTGTGGTGCTGGCTTTCGCGGCGATTTGGGCCTGTGTCGGCAATGGATAGATCAGCCACGACTCCGCGCGCACCGGATCCTGCTTCTTGATATCCAGAAGTTCGCAATAGACCCGCTGATAGGCGCTGAGTGTCGCCAGATCCATGATCCTGTCATCACAGGTGCGCACGATGCTGGCCAGCTTCTCCAGGACCCGCACCGCGATGCTGGAATGTTTGTCGAGCAGCTCGCGGAACTGTTCCGGCCCCAGCGATGCCAGATGGCATTCCTCCAGCGCCACCACATTGGCCGAGCGCTCCTTGCCGTCGATGGCCGAGATCTCGCCGAAATAGTCGCCCGGCCCGGCGGTGGCGAAGGCCACTTCGCGGCCCGATAGGGAAAAGTTCACGATCCGCACGGATCCCTTGGGAACAAGGTAAATATCGCGGTCCGCGCTTTCGCGCTTAAGGATCTGAGCACCTTTGCTCCACACCCGCCATTGGCACATTTGGGCGATATGCGTGAGGTCTTTTTCGTCGATTCCCGCGAAAAGCTTGATGTTCGAAAGCCCCGCAGCCGTGCCCGGTACTGGGTTTTGCCCCGCTTTTGATGCCACTGGATGCCTCCGCCTTTCAGATATTGCCGGCTACATACCGGTTTTGTGATTGCCGCTACAGAACGAAATCCGGCCTGTCCCTATATCTAGCTCATCAACAGTTCGCTTGAACGGTTTGAACCTTTACCCCAAGGCAATTACCCCAGCAACTAGGCCTCGCCACCCCAGCGGCGAGGCCATTTTTTTGCCTTTAGCCCGATTAAGCGATGGTCTGGCCGCCGTCGATGACAAGGGTCTGGCCGGTGGTAAAGGCCCCCGCCGGACTAGCCAGGAAAACGGCGGCGCCGGCGATTTCATCCGGCAGACCGATCCGGCGCAAAGGCGCGCCTTCCGTGGAGCGCTTGAGAATGTCCTCGTTCTGCCAAAGAGCTTGCGAGAAGTAGGTTTTGATGAGCCCAGGCGCAATACAATTGGCGCGAATGCCTTTCGGGCCCCATTCCACGGCGATATTGCGTGCAAGCTGGAAATCCGCGGCTTTGGAGATGCCGTAGGCGCCAAGGATGGCCGACCCATGCAGACCCCCAATGGACGAGATGATGATGACCGAGCCGTCGCCCCGTTCCGCCATTTCCGGCAGGACCATGTTGGACAGCCAGAAATTCGACTTCACATTCGATGAAAAGATCTTGTCGAAAGCTTCATCCGGGCAATCGATTGACGGCCCGAAATACGGGTTTACGGCGGCGTTGCAGACCAAAGAATCAATCTTGCCCCATTTGGCTTTTGTTTGGTCGACCAGCCCCTGAAGCTGTTCTTTGTGGGAAATGTTACAGGCAACCGGAATGGCCACCTCATCGCCTTTGCCGTATTTCTCGTTGATTTCGGCGGCCACTTCCTCGCAGGCCGGCTCTTTTCGGCTTGAAACCACGACTTTGGCGCCGTGTTCCGCCATACGCTCGGCGATCGCCTTTCCGATCCCTTTGGTGGCGCCGGTCACCACCGCGATTTTTCCGCTGAGATCAAACAAAGTCATGTCACATTTTCCCTTCAATAAGTTCGGATTGGCCCATCGCAGGAGTCGCATTAGGTGGCATGCGGCAATGGTCTCTTCTGTTTGTTCATCATCTATTAACATTTCATAGACGAAACCATTGTCTTTCTCATCTCAAACGCGTCGTCAACCTGTTGAATTGTGGGCGAGCAAGAATGGAGATCACGGGACTCATGTTTAAGAAAGTCGGAATTCTATTGATCGGCGCCACATTTGCGTTGGCTGCGTGTACGACTGACCCCTATACGGGCGAGCAGAAAACCAGCAATACCGCAAAAGGCGCAGGTATTGGGGCACTGGCTGGTGCTGCCATCGGTGCCCTCACCAACACGTCGAGTGGCAAGCAAGCCGGCCGAAATGCGCTTATTGGGGCAGGCATTGGTGCGCTCGCAGGCGGTGCGGTCGGCGCCTACATGGACCGCCAGGAAGCCAAGCTGCGCGAGCGGCTTCAGGGAACCGGCGTCAGCGTGACCAGGGTCGGCGACAACATCATCCTCAATATGCCGGGCAACGTCACCTTCGATACGAACCAGTCTGACATCCGCTCGAGCTTCTATGACGTGCTCAACTCGGTTGCGATCGTCCTCAACGAATTCGAAAAGTCCTATGTGGATGTCCAGGGACATACGGATTCGACTGGTTCGGACCAATACAATCTCGCTTTGTCCGAACGCCGGGCGAACAGCGTTGCTCAGTATCTGAGTTCGCAGCAGGTGCTGTCGCAGCGTCTGATCGTTCAGGGTTTCGGCGAAGCTCAGCCAATCGCGGACAACAATACGCGCGAAGGCCGCGAAGCGAACCGGCGTGTTGAAATTCAGATTTCACCGTTCACGTCTTAATCGCGATTAATCTTTCTATAAAGAGCCTCGGTGGGCACCACCGGGGCTTTTTTGGTGCCCGCTTCTGTCCCCTTCGAGCGTGGTTAACAAATTAGAAATTTCGTTCGCTCAGGATCGGGGCTGAATAGATGTGCACTCATTCGATTGCACTCATATTGCCAGAAGCGGGCCTAAATGCCGTCGATCCTGAATACATTGCTAACCGGTTTCTATCTTGTCTTGTCCGCGAGTTTGGGCGTGGCACTTCACATTTTGATTCCTTGGCCGGTCTTCGAATCGTCGGTGGCCGGTGGCGCCGCTCTTTTGCTTTTGCTGAATGTCCACGGCGCCATCTCAAACGCGCGCGCCAAGAAACGCGTGAACCAGGAGTTACGTGGACTAAAACAAGCGAACGCGACACTGCAGCAGGAATTTGCAGGCGCCAAGAAAGCACTTAATGATCTGACGGTATCCTTGGACAAAAACGTCCGCACCCGGAATGCAGAAATCGTTGCCGAAGTGCAGGTGCTTGAGGGACTGATCAAACAGTTGCACGAAAAGGCGCCGCCATCGTTGAAGGCGAGCATGGGCGCCGGCGAGGCATCGGGCTCGGATCAATCGTCTAACGCAGCCTACCAGAACGATGATGTTCTCCTGAGCGTCGTCCACGATGCTTTGGAAGACAATCGCGTTGACCTCTACCTTCAACCGATCGTCAGCCTGCCACAGCGGCGCATTCGCTACTACGAAGCGTTCTCTCGCCTTCGGGACACTGAAGGCGGGCTGATCATGCCCAACCAATATCTGCAGGTTGCGGAGCCCGCGGGCCTTATGTCGATCGTGGACAATCTACTCTTGTTCCGCTGCGTACAAGTGATGCGCCGACTGAACCATAAGGCAAACGATTTTGCGATCTTCTGCAACATCTCCGGCCATACGCTGCGCGATCCGGAATTCTTCCCGCAGTTCATCGAGTATATGGAGCTCAATGCGGATCTGGCGCAGTTCATCGTTTTTGAATTCGCTCAAGATGCTATTGAGAACTGTCATTCTTGGGAATGGGACAATCTATTGCGCTTGGCCGACCTTGGTTTCGCGTTTTCCATGGATCACGTCAGAACGCTTGATTTCGACCTGCATGATCTGCGTCAAAAGAACTTCCGCTTCCTGAAAGTGGACGGCAATATTCTGCTTGGCGGTATGGAACAAGCCGGAGCCCGCATTCACGTTGCGGACTTCAAGGAACTTGCCGTACGCAATGGTGTCGACCTGATCGCGGAGAAAATCGAAGACGAGCAATCTGTTATCGGCGTTCTCGAATATGATGTGGATTTCGGTCAAGGCTTCGTTTTCGGGCATCCCCGTCCGATCGCCGAAACCGGCCTCGACGCTGGGACCTCACGGCTGCCGCGTCTCCGGCCCGATTTTGAAAACGGTATGCCGAGTGCGGCCAGCGCCTGACAAGGGGGCCGACGGCCGCAGGCAGCCGACTTGTGGGGCGAAATGCCCTCGGTTACAGTGCGCCCGCTTCGGAGGCCGCCTTAGGGGCTGCTTGCCGATGATAAGGATAGTTTGACCGTCGCATGCAGATCGTTCGCCACTACACCGATGTACCTCCCGCGCTTCGCGGTCCCGTTGTTGCTATCGGCAATTTCGACGGCGTGCACCGTGGTCATCAAGCTGTTGTTGCAAATGCGGCGGCGCTTGCGGATGAATTGGGCGTGCCGCTCGGTGTGATCATCTTCGAGCCGCATCCACGGGAATATTTCCAGCCCGACGGGCCGGAATTCCGTCTCATGTCATTCCGCGACAAAGCCAAACTGCTCGAACGCCTTGGGGTCGACATTCTTTATGCGCTGACATTTGACAGCGACATGGCCAATAAAACAGCGCCTGAATTCGTCGATGACGTTTTGGTGAAAGGGCTCGGCGCTCTTCACGTCGTTGTCGGATATGATTACGCCTTTGGCCGGGGCCGTTCAGGCGACACGTCGGTTTTATCCTGGATGGGGCTCATGGAAGGGTTCGGTGTCACCGTTGTGGAGCCAATGACCCTGCATGGGGCAGAGAATGAAAGTGCCCCGGAACTCTTTTCGTCCACAAAGATTCGAGAGCATCTATCGGAAGGACGTCCACGTCAGGCAGCAGACTTGCTTGGCCATTGGTGGTCAATTGAGGGACGTGTCCTCAAAGGCGATCAACGGGGCCGGACGATTGGCTTTCCCACCGCAAATGTCTCACTTGAAAACTACATCGTTCCCAAGCTTGGCGTATATGCCGTGCAGGTGGAGTTTGAAGATCCTGATGCGCGGGGGGCCAGCGGCCGGACGGATACACAGATTATCGATGGCGTCGCCAACATCGGACGGCGGCCCACATTCGATAAAGAAGATGTGCTGCTGGAAGTTCATTTGTTCGACTTCCAGGGAGATTTGTACGGGCAGCATATTCGTGTCTCGCTCGTGGAATTCCTGCGGCCCGAAATGAAATTCGATGGGCTGGACAGTCTGAAAGCTCAAATTGCCAAAGATGGCGAGGCCGCAAGAGCTGTTCTGGATGACAATAGAGAATTGCTCACAGCCTATGAGCGTGGTTTGGATGCCATAGCGGGACACGACAGGGGATAGTTGATCCCCCAACACGAGAGTGGACGAAAGAGGGGGCAGGCTGCTATAGGCTTCGCCGCAAAGAAAGGACGCAACGCTGCCATGTTTGGCCTGATATCCAGAAAGATCGCGATACTTTCGGGACGAATTATAAGCCCGGTTGCGCGCTGAGCCAGATGGTCAGCCGCTGCGATCGGGTCTGCGTTTGAAAACTCCTTCTAACGAATTTGCATGGTTACCAAGATGACATCTCAACAGGATTCTGCCGGTACGGCGGATGAGAAGGCCGACGGTTCGGAAAACGGCCTCGACTACAAGACCACTCTATTTTTGCCGAAAACCGATTTTCCTATGAAGGCGGGGCTGCCGAAGGCGGAGCCGAAGCACCTGGAGCGCTGGGCGGGCATGGGCCTTTACAGGCGTTTGCGGGAACAGTCGAAGGGCCGCGAGCAGTTCGTGCTTCACGATGGTCCGCCTTACGCCAATGGCGATGTGCATATGGGGCACGCGCTTAACAAGATTCTGAAGGACATGGTGGTTCGTTCCCAGCAGATGATGGGCAAGGACTCGAACTATGTTCCCGGATGGGATTGCCATGGCCTGCCGATTGAATGGAAGGTGGAAGAGAAATACCGCTCGGAAGGTAAGGACAAGGATCAAGTCCCCATCAACGAATTCCGGAAGGAATGCCGCGACTATGCGGCGAAGTGGGTGGATATCCAGCGTGAGGGATTCAAGCGCTTTGGTATCGAAGGCGATTGGGATCGTCCGTACACCACTATGAGCTTCGATGCGGAAGGTTATATCGTCCGCGAATTTCTGAAATTCCTCATGGATGGATCGCTTTATCTCGGCTCGAAACCGGTTATGTGGTCTGTTGTCGAAAAGACGGCACTTGCGGAAGCGGAAGTGGAGTATGCGGACCATAAGTCGCCTACCATTTGGGTGCGGTTCCCGATTGTAAAAGGGCCCGATGCGCTGAGGGGCGCAAGTGTTGTGATCTGGACCACGACGCCCTGGACCATCCCCGGTAACCGTGCGGTTTCGTACTCTGACAAGATCGACTATGCGCTTTATGAAATCGGAAGCGTTGCAGAAGGCAGCTTGGCCAAACCGGGTGAGAAGATCATCCTGGCCAAGACACTTCAGACTGAAGTGGCGCAGGCCGCTGGTATCGAAGAACTTAGAGAACTGTCGAGTGTCGAGGGGCTCCGAGACGTGGTTCTTGCCCACCCGTTCCGCGGCCACGGGTTTGATTTCGATGTGCCCATGCTGGAAGGCGATCACGTGACAGCGGACACCGGTACCGGTTTTGTCCATACGGCACCTGGGCATGGTCAAGACGACTTCGAAATCGGCATGAAGTATGGCATCGAAGTGCCCCATACGGTTGCCGAAGACGGCGTTTATTACGAACACGTGCCTCTGTTTGCTGGCAAGCGCGTCTTAAAGCCAAACGGCAAGGATGGTGACGCCAACGGTGCGGTCATTGGGGAACTCATCGACAAGAACGCGCTGCTGGCAAAGGGACGGCTTACGCACTCTTACCCGCATTCTTGGCGGTCGAAGGCGCCGTTGATTTTCCGCAATACGCCGCAATGGTTCATCAGTATGGAGAAGAATGGCCTGCGGGATAAGGCGCTGACAGCGATCGATGAAACGCAGTGGTTTCCGCCTCGGGCGAAGAATCGAATCCGCTCAATGGTCGAGACCCGTCCCGATTGGGTTGTGTCACGGCAACGGGCATGGGGCGTTCCGCTGACGCTTTTTGTGCATAAGAAAACACGTGAAGTGCTGCGTGACGAAGCCGTAAACCAGCGCATCATCGATGCGGTGCATGAGGAAGGTGCGGACGTTTGGTTTGCAAGTGATGCGTCGCGCTTCCTGGGCAATGACTACAACCCCGATGACTACGAAATGGTCCAAGACATTTTGGATGTATGGTTCGATTCCGGATCGACGCACTCGTTTGTTTTGGAACAACGTGATGACCTTAAATGGCCGGCGTCTCTGTACTTGGAAGGGTCGGATCAACACCGAGGTTGGTTCCAGTCCTCACTGTTGGAAGCTTGCGGCACACGCGGGCGCGCGCCTTACGAAGCTGTCCTTACCCATGGGTTTTTGCTGGATCAAAAGGGCTTCAAAATGTCCAAGTCCGGCACCAACGCCATGGACCCGCAAAAGGTGATTGCGCAGAACGGTGCGGAAACGCTTCGGCTATGGGTGGCCAACGCGGATTTCACCGAGGACCTGCGTGTGGGGCCGGAAATCATCAAGAACACAACGGATGCCTACAGGAAGCTTCGGAACACTTTGCGGTTCATGGTGGCTAATTTGTCGGATTGGGATCCGTCAACCGAGGCATTGCCCGTAAGCGAAATGCCGGAACTGGACCGCTGGGTGCTGCATCGCCTTGTGGAGTTGGATGAAGAAGTTCGCACCGGCTACTCCAATTACAACTTCAACCGCGTGTTCAATACGCTCTTTAATTTCTGTACAAACGATTTGTCCGCGTTTTATTTCGATATCCGGAAAGACGCGCTTTATTGCGACCCGCAAACCAGCATTCGCCGGCGCGCGGCGAGGACCGTTCTCGACGCTCTTTTCAATCACCTCACCGTCTGGCTGGCACCTATCTTGGTATTCACCATGGAAGAGGTTTGGCGGACCCGGCATGACGGAGACGACGAAAGTGTCCATTTGGAGGTCTTTCCGGAAGTGACCCCTGCATGGCGGGATGATGCTTTGGCCGCCAAGTGGAAACGGGTCCGCGAGATGCGCCGGGTGATAACAGGTGCTCTTGAGATCGAGCGGCGTGCCAAAACAATCGGCTCCAGCCTCGAAGCAGCGCCGACCCTGTTCATCTCTGATGAGAAAGATGCCAATATAATCAATGGCTTAGATCTTGCGGAAATTTCGATCACATCAGCGGTTGTGGTCGACACCACAGTTCCGCCAGAAAGTGCTTTCACACTGGAAGAAGTGCCCGGAATTGCTGTAAGTTTCGGGCTTGCGAAGGGTAAGAAATGCGGACGGTGTTGGATGATTCTGCCGGACGTGGGGCTGAACCCGAAAACACCAGATTTGTGCGGCCGTTGCTCACAAGCTGTCGAGATTTGGCAGGAGGCCAATGCTTAGACTTGGATTAGCGATCGCGGCCCTTACGTTTTGCGTCGATTGGGCTGTCAAACTCTACCTTCTTTATGGATTGGACTTCATCAATCTGCGGGAAGGCCAGGGGTTTGAAGTCACCAGCTATTTCAACATCATCATGGTCTGGAACCCAGGCGTCAGTTTTGGCCTGTTTCCTGCGGAAAGCGACGCGGGCCGTTATTTTCTGATCGCCTTTGCCCTGTTGGTCATTGTCATTTTGACCGTTTGGCTGTTTCAAGCGGCAAATCGCTGGCTGGCGGTGTCGCTTGGCTTCATTATCGGCGGTGCGTCGGCAAATGTGGTAGATCGTATCGTGTACGGCAAAGTGGCTGACTTTTTTCACTTCTATATTGGCGATTGGCACTGGTATGTTTTCAACATCGCGGATGCGGCGATTGTCATCGGGGTGGGGCTGCTGATCATCGATTCGCTATTTTTCTCAGAGCCTGCGAAACAGGCTGGCGAGCGCGTATCCTGAGTAGAGAGGTTTGTTATGGGTTACGGTCAATTGAGCAAATATATGGATACCAAGAGTGTTTCTCGGGTTGCCTTAGTGGGCTTGGTTGCCTGGGGCCTGGGCGCGTGCAGTGTCTTTACGAACCAAAAGAACCCACCTGATGAGTTCGCCGTCCTGACCAAAGCCCCATTGGTTATTCCGCCGGACTACGCATTGCGTCCTCCGAAGTCGGGCCAATCCTCGCCCGCTGCTCTTCAAGCGCAGCAACGCGCCGAACAGTCGGTATTCGGGCGCCGTGATGTGGATCCGGAGTTGTTGGAAGGTCAATCCGCTGGCGAACAAGCATTGCTCAACCGAGCAGGGGCCATCGATGCCGATCCACAAATCCGTGAGGTTCTCGGTGAAGAAGTTGCGGCCCTTTCTTCCGGCGATACCAGCCTGACGGACCGGATTTTGTTCTGGCAAGACAATCCGACAGGCATTTCGGTTGTGGATGCCGATGATGAAGCAGAGCGCCTTCGCAAGAATGAAGAAGAAGGGCGTCCCGCGACAGACGGTGACACACCAGTAATTGATGAAGATTCGGGTGGCTTTCTCGGCGGAATCTTCTAGGTTTCGTTAAGCATCCTAGCTGTAGATTGGATGGGCACGGCTTTAACCGGCTGTGCTGGCGCGCGGCTGCGCCAAACCGGCAATACCCCAAATCGGCTACCATTGTTAGAAGGGCCTTCTCACCGTGACCGAAAACAAAACTCAAACCGGGGGGCGCTCGACAGTCATTGCGGCTGTGATGTTCGGCCTCCTGCTTGTTGTTGGCCTTGCCACATTTGGCATTACCCAGGTGACTTCGAAAACCGGAAGCCAAAAAGCGTCTGCTGAAGAATGGGCGCCGGAGACATTCGAACTCGAAAACGGCATGGAAGTGGTGGTCATTCCCGACCATCGGGTGCCGGTTGTCACCCACATGGTTTGGTACCGTGTTGGCAGCGCGGACGAGCCGCGCGGCAAATCAGGAATTGCGCATTTCCTTGAGCATTTGATGTTCAAAGGGACAGAGACAATTCCCCCAGGTGAGTTTTCGAAAACGGTGGCCCGCAACGGTGGACGTGACAATGCCTTCACTTCCTACGATTTTACGGCCTACTTCCAAAGAGTGGCGAAGGACCGCTTGGCCCTCGTCATGGAGATGGAAGCAGACCGAATGACCAATCTCGTCCTCAGTGATGAGGTGGTTCTGCCGGAACGTTCTGTGATTTTGGAGGAGCGCAATCAGCGGACCGATAACGAACCGTTGAGCCTTTTGGCGGAACGCGTTTCTGCAGCCTTGTATGTGCATCATCCCTACCGAATTCCGATCATCGGCTGGAAGCACGAAATCGAGGAACTCGACCGCGAAGATGCACTTGCCTTCTATAAACAGCACTACGCGCCGAACAACGCGATCCTTGTGGTCGCTGGCGACATTACCGCAGACGAATTGCGGCCCCTTGCGGAGAAATTCTACGGAACCATAAAGGCAGGGGAAATCGAACCTCGTGTTCGCGTGATCGACCCGCCAAAGATCACGTCCCAGCGTGTTGTGCTGAAAGACGCTCGGGCAAAGCAGGCGCGCGTTACGCAGCAGTTGATCGTGCCGAGCTACACCACGGCGGAAGAGGGCGAAGCGGAAGCGATTGAAATTTTGTCCCAAGTTCTCGGCGGCGGCACCACCAGCCGCATGTATCAGGAAGTGGTGGTCGGCAAGAAGCTCGCTGCATCCGCCGGTACCTGGTACCAGAGCGAAGCGTTGAACGACGGCAAGTTCGGTGTGTTTGCAGTGCCGCGCTCCGGTGTCGACATTCAGGACGTGGAAGACGCCCTGATACAGTCCGTCGATAAGTTTCTTGAAGAAGGGATCACGGAAGAAGAGCTAGAGCGTGCCAAGAATACGCTGGTGGCCGATGCCATCTACGCCCGGGATAGTCAGCAATCCATGGCCTATTTCATTGGCATTACGGTGACAACTGGCCTGACAGTAGAAGATTTCCTTGCGTGGCCCGATCGCATTTCTGCGGTAACGGCCGAGCAGGTGAATGAAGTCGCGCGCAAGTATCTGGTTCAAGACCGTGCGGTGACCGGCATTTTGCTACCGGAACCGGAAGCCTCCTAAAGCCCGCAACAATCCTTCAGTTAGCTAAGGAAACCTGACACATGGTTTTGCCATTTCGTTCTTTCAAAACTTTTGCTGCGGCAGCGGTGGTCTTCGGCGGCGTGCTCGCCAACAGTGTCGCCGCCTTTGCCATCGACATTCAGAAGGTGGTCACGCCCGGCGGCATCGAAGTTTGGCTCGTGGAGGAACGTGCCATCCCATTGGTCACACTAAGTGCAAGCTTTCGAGCAGGCAGCATAAATGACCCTGAAGGAAAAGATGGGCTTGCGGCCATGCTGTCGTCCTTGCTGGATGAAGGGGCCGGCGACATGGACTCGCTCGCCTTCCAAAAACGCTTGGAAGACAAAGCCATCCGGCTTGGGTTCAGTTCGGACAGAGATACGTTTTCTGCTTCGGTGAATACGCTTTCAAAGAACAAAGAAGAGGCCTTCTCACTTCTACACCTAGCGCTGACGGAGCCGCGTTTCGATGAGGAAGCAGTGGAACGTGTTCGGGATCAGATCCTTGTGTCCCACGAAAGGGCAGAGGAAGATCCAAGAACGATCGCGAACCGGACCTGGTACGAAAAAGCGTTCGGCGAGCATCCGTATGCGCGGCGCGTTTTAGGTACAGACGAGACGATCAAATCGATCACAAAAGCAGACCTGCAGGGGTATCTAAAAGCGAACGTGACACGCGACCGCATGTTCCTTGCGGCCGTTGGTGACATTGACGCGGAAACACTCAGTGCTCTGATCGATTCTACCTTTGGCGGTCTGCCGGAAAAAAGCGCGCCCATTGCCGACACCGTGCTTGAGATCGAAAACACCGGCAAGGTAACTGTGGTGGACAAGGACATTCCGCAAAGTGTCATGACCTTTGGCACCCGCGGTTTGTTGCGGGACGACCCGGACTTCATGCCCGCTTTTGTGATGAACTACGTGCTTGGCGGGGGTGGTTTTGCATCCCGTTTGATGGAAGAAGTCAGGGAGAAACGTGGCCTGACCTATGGCATTTACACATACCTATTGCCGCTGGACCAGGCAGGCCTCTATTTGGGGCAAGTGGCCACGGACAATGCCAAAGCGGCCGAGACAATATCCATTGTCAGAGATGAACTCAAAAAGCTGCGGGACGAGGGCATCAGCGAGGAAGAGCTGAAAAACGCGAAAACCTATCTCACTGGTTCCTATCCCTTGCGATTCGATTCGAACACGAAAATCGCGAGCCAGCTGGTGGGGATCCAAATGGAAGATCTCGGCATCGATTATATCGACAAGCGCAACGACCTCATCAATGCGGTCACGCTTGAAGACATAAAGCGTGTGGCGGAGCGGCTGATTGACCCCGAAAACCTGATCGTCACGATCGTCGGGGCGCCGGAAAATCTGGACGGGTAGCCCGCCGCATTCAAGCGGTGGAAGCCTGCAGCGAACTCTGTTACCTCTTGGCGTGGTCAGTAACAGTCCCATTCCATGACGCGAGGTACGATGCATTACACCCAAGTAACCGAGAACTGCTTTGCGGATCAGATCGGCGGCAAAGGGCTTTCGTCTGACGCGTTCAGTGCGTTGCTGGAAAAAAGCAGCGATGCGCTTCAATGGATTCGCGATGCCCACGCGCAGAGCAGCCTGCCGCTTTTACGCTTGCCGGAAGCGCGCGATGATCTCGCGGCAGCTCAGCCCGCTATAGAGACCTTCCTGAAAGGCACGACGGATGTGTGTCTGTTTGGAATCGGTGGATCAAGCCTTGGCGCTCAGACACTCGCCCAATTGGTAGGCTTCGGCACGCCTGGCTTTGCCTGGCCCGAAGGGCAACCCCGGTTTCACATTCTAGAAAACCTTGATGCCCAGACCTTCAGCGCAACACTTGGACGGCTCGACCTCAAGACCACCCGGTTTTTGGTGATCTCGAAATCAGGCGGTACCGCCGAGCCAATGATGCAGTTCCTGTCGGCCATTGCGGCCTTGCAGGCGGCGGGTATGGAAGCTGAATTGAAAGACCGTTTCCTTGTGGTGACGGAACCGAAAGACAATCCGCTACGGCGCTTGGCCGAGAAGCTGGAACTACCGATCTTCGATCATGACCCCAATGTGGGGGGGCGTTATTCCGTGCTGTCGGTGGTCGGTTTGTTGCCCGCCATGATGATGGGCTTGGACCCAGTGAAGATCCGCGAAGGGGCGGCGTCGGTTCTGACTCCCATCCTGGACGGTGCGCCACCATCCGAAGTGCCGCCTGCCATTGGCGCGGCGATCATTCTGGGCCTGGTGCAGCAACATGGCATCACCGCAAGCGTGTTGATGCCCTATATCGACCGGCTCGAAAAATTCGCTATGTGGTACCGCCAGCTTTGGGGCGAGAGCTTGGGCAAGGAAGGGCATGGCACAACGCCCATTCGCGATCTGGGCCCTGTAGATCAGCACAGCCAGCTGCAGCTTTATCTCGGCGGGCCGAACGATAAGGTCTTCACCGTCCTCATGGACGCTGTTGCTGGCAAAGGCGCAACCATCACGGAAAAACAGACAGGCGGCGATACGGATCTTGCCTATTTGGTCAACCGGACCATGGGCGACTTGGCCGATGCAGAACAGCGCGCCACGGCCGATACGCTGGCGGCAAACGGCCGGCCGGTGCGTTTAATGAAAATCGGCCGTCTCGATGAAGCGTCCATGGGCGCGCTGATGATGCACTTCATGCTGGAGACCATCATTTCGGCGCATCTGATGGGGATCAACGCCTTCGATCAGCCGGCTGTTGAAGAGGGTAAAGTGCTTGCACGCAAATTGCTGAGCGAGATGGGCTGATGACGATCCGGCAGCTCCCAGAGGGTCTGGTCAATCGTATCGCTGCAGGCGAGGTGATCGAGCGGCCGTCGAGCGCCGTCAAGGAGCTGGTGGAAAATGCCATCGATGCAGGTGCTGCCCGCATCGATATCTCCATTGTAAATGGCGGCAAGGACCTGATCGATATTACCGATGATGGCCGGGGCATGGCGCGCGAAGATCTGTCTCTTTGTGTTGAACGCCACGCCACCTCGAAATTGCCGGGAGATGATCTGCTGGCAATTTCTTTCCTTGGTTTCCGGGGGGAGGCGTTGCCCTCGATCGGATCGGTCAGCCGCCTGACGATTACGAGCCGTCAGGCCGAGGCAGAGTCCGGCTGGCAGGTGAGCGTCATGGGCGGCGAGAAACAGGAACCGAAGATAGCCCCGGGCCGGCCCGGCACGCGCGTGGAAGTGGCCGATCTTTTCTACGCCACGCCGGCGCGGCTCAAATTCCTCAAGTCGGAGCGGGCAGAAACCTCCGCGATTTCCGACATTGTCAAACGTCTCGCCATGGCCCATCCGCAAATCGGCTTTACGCTCAAATCGAACGGTCGAACCTCGTTTTCCGTAGAACCTTCGCTTGGCGACTTTTTCGATGCAAGGCGGGAAAGGCTGGGCGCCATTCTGGGGTGGGAGTTCTCTGAAAATGCCCTCCCCATCGAAGCAGAGCGCGAAGGCATTAAACTGACGGGTTTTGCGGGCCTGCCTACATTGAACAAAGCCACCTCTCAGTCGCAATATTTATTCGTCAACGGACGGTCTGTGCGGGACAAATTGTTCCTTGGGGCGATCCGCGGCGCCTATGCGGACTTTCTCGCCCGCGACCGGCACCCGCAAGTGGTCTTGTTTCTGGATGTGCCGTCCCACCAAGTGGATGTGAATGTACACCCGGCCAAGGCGGAAGTGCGGTTTCGCGAAGCCGGTCTCGTCCGTGGCCTGATCGTAAGCGCCTTGCGCCACGCGCTGGCGGAAGCGGGGCATAGGGCTTCCACATCGGTGTCGGCAGCGGCCCTGGGCGCGTTTCGCACCGAGCCCCAGCCAAGCCCCATGGCTTATCAAGCGCGCTCTTCCTATCGGCCAAGCGGGGGAGGATTTGCGGAAGCGGCTCAAGCCTACCAGGCGCCTTTACCGAATGCGGAAACCGGTGTTTTTGAAGATTTTGCCGCACCCAGCGCCCGCACCGAACCTGTTCCCGTTGAAGCGGTCGAACCGGAAGACGAAGACCACCCCCTTGGTGTTGCGCGCGGACAGTTGCATGAAACTTATGTGATTGCCCAGACACAAGACGGCATTGTCATTGTCGATCAGCATGCGGCTCATGAACGGCTCGTCTATGAACGCATGAAACATCATTTGGACGCGGGCGATGTGCCGCGCCAGATCTTACTTATCCCCGAGGTGGTGGATTTGGATGGAGATTCCGCCGCGCGCTTAGGCGCTCGTACAGAAGAATGCGCGGCCTTAGGGCTCGTGCTTGAAACGTTCGGCGAGGGGGCTGTGGTTGTCCGCGAAGTACCCGCCCTTTTAGGGGATTGCGATGTGAAGGGGCTCGTCAAGGATCTGGCGGATGATCTGACGGAGTGGGGGGAAAGTCATCGTCTCAGTGAAAAACTGGAAGAAGTGTGTTCCACCATGGCGTGCCATGGATCGGTGCGGTCGGGGCGCCGCCTTAATGGCGATGAAATGAATGCGCTGTTGCGCGAAATGGAAGCGACGCCGCATTCCGGCCAGTGCAACCATGGCCGGCCAACCTATGTGGAGCTAAAGCTCAAAGACATTGAAAGGCTGTTCGGGCGCCGTTAGGCGGCGACGCTTCATGATGTCCACGGTTCAGTCCAAATATGTCGATCCCGAATTAGAGACGTTCTGGCAGCGCGCGAAAGCCTATCTGGATCTTGTCTTTGTGGATCATGGCTTTTTCCGTGCGGTCTACCAGGCATTCTATGAGGTTGCACCTGGGGTCTATCGGTCCAATCAGCCAGCACCCCCTCACTTTGGCCGTATCGAGCGGAAGGGCATCAAGACCATCATCAATTTGCGCGGTGAACGCGATTGCGGGTCATACCGGTTGGAACGGGAAGAATGCATCCGGCGCGGTATCAAGCTAATCGATTTCCCGATTGGGTCGCGGGAAGGTCCGTCCAAGGACCGTTTGCATCGGGCAAAAGAGCTTTTCGAGACGATTGAGTATCCGATACTGATGCACTGCAAATCTGGCGCCGACCGGGCAGGGTTTATGAGTGCCTATTTTCTGTTCGTCCATAAAGGGGAAGATCTCTCTACTGCCGTCAAGCAACTCCATTGGAAATATGGACATTTCAAGCAATCGAAAACAGGCGTGCTCGATTTCTTTTTCGAGGAATATGCAAAACATAATGATAAGCAGCCCATCTCTTTTTTCGATTGGGTGGATCAGGTCTATGACCCTGCCGCCTTAAAGGAGAAGTTTAGGTCCGAGTGGCTGGCCAGTACTTTGGTCGACAGAATTCTCCGCCGGGAGTAAGGGGCGAGTCTTGGAGTGGCCGGAGCGAACTTAACTCACCCTTCGAGACACCGCCCTTTGGGCGGTTCCTCAGGGTGAGGCCCATGTTAGTTGCAGGATTTCCTCATCCTGAGGGCGAGCCCCCATCCGCGCTTTGGGCGGTTGGCGGAAGGCTTTGCGAGCGTCTCGAAAGCCTGCCCCGGACTTGATCCGGGGGATAGGAAATCCGTTGATTTGCGGTGCAATGTCTAAACGGATGCTTCTGTTTTCTCGTCTGGCAAATCGGCTTCTTCGCTTGCAAAAAACTGTAACCGGCAAAGCTTCGCATAAAGACCGTCTTGGGCTGTAAGGTCTTCGTGGGTCCCGGACTCACAGACACGGCCTTTGTCCATGACGTAGATAATATCTGCATTGCGCACCGTAGACAGGCGGTGAGCGATGATGATGGCAGTCCGGTTTTCGGTCAGCCGGTCCAGTGCTTCTTGAACCCGCCGCTCTGATTCAGCGTCCAGCGCGCTGGTGGCTTCATCGAGAAGAAGGATGTTGGCATCCCGCAAAATGGCGCGGGCAAGGGAGATGCGTTGGCGCTCCCCGCCACTCAACTTGGTGCCGCGGTCGCCAACCTTGGTGTCATAGCCGTCTGGCAAGGCCATGATGAAGTCGTGCGCCGCGGCTGCTTTTGCGGCAGCTTCGATTTCCTCATTGGTGGCTTCTAGTCGTCCTAACGCAATATTGGCGCGTACCGTGTCGTTGAACAGCACCACATCCTGGCTCACCAGCGCCATTTGCTCGCGCAAACTGTTCATGGTGACTTTGCGGACATCTTGTTCATCCACAAGAACAGTTCCCGTGGTCACATCGAACAAGCGTGGGATGAGATTGAGCACTGTGGACTTGCCGGCACCACTGGGCCCGACAAGCGCCACCTTCTGCCCTGGCGCCACTTCTATTGAGAATTCTTCAAGAGCATTGATTCCCTTTTCGTAAGCAAATGAAACACCCTTGAAACTGACAGAGCCTGATCCCGCTTTGAGTGGCCGGGCGTCCGGCGCATCGATAATGGCAGGCTTTTCGTCCAGCAGCTCATAAACTCGTTGGGCTGCGGCCAATCCTTCTTGGAGGACGCCATTCAGCGTTCCGATGGCACGGACGGGCTGCGCCGCCAAAAGAAGGGCCGTGATGAACGCTGCAAAATCGCCGACGGAATCGATGCCACTGCCGTCGCCGCTCACAGCGGCGCGGTACCCTAGGAAAGCGATGACGCCGCCCACCGCAACGCCGCCAAGTACCTCTAGAAAGGGATCGAGGGCGGAACGGCTGCGTGCCATTTTCATCAGGATCTGGTAGAGGCCATCGAAACGCCGGTCAGCCCGATTCTGTTCATAGGCTTCGAGACCGTAGGTCTTGACCATCCGTGTGCCGCTGAAGCTTTCATACAGCAGGGAGGTCATGTCCCCCATTTCCTGCTGGGTGTTCTTGGACCCTTTGCGCAGGCGCCGCCCGATTTCAACGATGGGTAAGGCGGCCAGCGGGTAAATCACCAGGACGATGAGCGACAACATCCAGTCCAGGTAAAACAGATAGCCGATCAGTCCCACAACGGTAAGAACGTCACGCACAAGGCCAGTCATGGCGCGCGACGTGGCATCTCTTATGACGTTCGTATCGTTGGTGAATCTTGAGATGAGCGTGCCTGTCGGATCCCGCGCGAGGCGCGCGAAATCCGAATGTAGAAGATGTCCGAACATCTTCTTCTGAAGATCCGCAATGATCCGTAGGGTGATGGCATTAGTGAGGACGCTTTGTATGTAGAAGGCGATCCCCTTGATGGAGGTGACTGCCAGAATCAGGATTGGGACCAGATAAATGACAGCCTGATCTTCCTGTTCGAGCAAACCGTTGGCGTATTGAATGAGAAACGGATAGGCGGGCGCCGTGGCCGCGAAGATGGCCATAAAGAAAAAGCACAGAATGAGCCGGCGCCAATGCGGTAAAACCCATTCCCGGCCAAACCTCAGAACCAAGCCGCGGGAGCTTTGGTCAAGGGTGAGAAGATTTTGCTTCTGATTGGACAATCCGATCTATCCTCTGTGTCGAGCGGCTGATCCTAGCGGCATTCGTTTGCAAATTCAGGTAAATCTCAAGGGTGAATTTGTCCGCTTTCCCAATGAAAAAAATTCTTAAGCTATTGTAATAATTGAACTTTTGTTTGTTGAAATTAGCGGGCTAATGGCGCAAAAAGGGATCGGCGTCAAAACATCGCGGGGCGTGGGGTTACGAGTTTGCCGCGGTGCAACCGTCAGTTTAAGTCACAGAGTGGTCTATGAAGATCGGCAAAAAAATAACAAGAAGCAAAGCCTTCATCTATTCAGTACGTACGCTCGTGGCGTTGTATATCGAACTTGTTTTCTTCAGTGGCCGCTGGCGGCATGAAGGGTTCGATACGCTTCGCGGTTTTTGGTCGGCTAAGAAACCGATTATCGGTGTTTTCTGGCATGGCCGCATGATGATGCTGCCTAAGTTTTGGCGTACGAAACAGAAGCTCAGTATGCTGATTTCGAATCACCGGGACGGTGAGTTGATTGCGAAATCGATTGAATGGTTCAACTTCGGCACGATCAGAGGGTCCGCAGGCCGGAAAAAATTAGGCCAGGAAGGCGTCGCCACGAAAGGGGGCGCCGCGGCCTTGCGCCATATGCTGAAGATACTGGAATCCGGGGAGAGCGTGGCCATAACGCCGGACGGTCCACGTGGCCCACGCATGCGCGTGTCGAGCGGTGTCGTTACGCTGGCAAAAATGTCCGGCGTTCCCATCTTACCGGGCAGTTGGTCTGCACGGCGCGGGAACGTCTTTTCCTCATGGGATCGTTTCATGCTCGCCCTTCCGTTCAGTGGCGGTGTTTTCATGGTTGGAGAACCGGTTTACGTGGCCCCTGACGCGGACGACGAAGCAATGGAAGCGGCGCGCCTCAACGTAGAAGAACAGCTCAATCGATTGACGGCTCTGTCGGATCAGGCTGTGGGGCGGGAGCGAATTGAGCCGGCACCCCTTGCAGCTCAAAACCCGGCCGAATAGCGGATGATGGTGGCATCCGGAACAGCACAGCCTGTCAGCCTGCGCGCTTATTCTTTGCTGACCAGATGCCTGTCGCCTTTGGTTGGGCCTCACCTGCGCCGCCGGGCCGCGCGTGGAAAAGAAGACGCGCACCGGTTGGAAGAACGATATGGCAGGGCAAGTATAGAAAGACCTGCTGGGCGACTGGTTTGGCTTCATGCGGCCAGTGTTGGGGAAACGATCTCAATTCTGCCGCTGGTCAATAAGATTGCAGCCATCGACGGCACATCTGTACTTGTGACTTCGGGAACCGTAACGTCTGCGACGCTGATGAAGCGGCGCCTGCCAAAAAGCGCTTTTCATCAGTATGCCCCCCTTGATCATCCGTCCTATGTAAAACGGTTTATTGAACATTGGCAGCCCGATGTGGCGGTTTGGGTGGAATCCGAACTTTGGCCCAATTTGCTACATCAGACCAGCGGGGCCGGTATTCCCTGTGTCTTATTGAATGCGCGGATGTCGGAAAAGTCCGCGCGCGGCTGGTCGCGGTTTCCCGAACTTAGCAGTCACTTGTTGAGCCGGTTTTCGGCTTGTCTCGCACAGGACGGCGCGAGCGCAGACCGATTGATATCGATCGGCGCCCGGAACGTCGAAGTAATGGGCAATTTGAAACTTGCAAGCCCCGCATTGCCGTTTGACGATGCGGAACGGGCGCGCCTTGAAGCAGAAATTGAGGGGCGTCCGGTTTGGGTCGCCGCGAGTACTCATCCAGGTGAAGATGAGGTGGTGCTCAAAGCGCATCGGCGAATCTTGGAAAACATACCCGACGTTTTGACGATCATCGTGCCGAGACATCCGGAGCGCGGCGATGATATCGCGACCCTGATTTCACAGAACAGTTTTTCCTTTTCGCGCCGCAGCCAACAGAACCCAATAGATTTGGGGAAGTCGATCTATCTTGCGGATACGCTAGGCGAACTTGGACTGATCTATGCGATCTCTAAAGTGGCCTTCGTCGGTGGCAGTTTTGTACCGCATGGAGGGCAAAATCCGCTGGAACCGGCACGGAGCGACTGCATTGTTCTGGTGGGACCGTATACGGATAATTTTGCGGCAGTCGTTAAAGAAATGACTGAGTATGAAGCCATCGGCGTTGTCTCGGATGCGGATAGCCTGGCTCAGCGTATCGTTTATTTCTTGGAGCGTGAGCCCGAACGGCAAGAGCAAGCACACCGGGCGCTCAAAGTAGCGACGGCCAGCAACAAGGTTCAGGAAACGGCTTACAATACAATCGTTAGCTATTTGAATGCGGTTGGGCAATCCGGGAAAGAGGGCATATGAGCCATCAAGAACCGGATTTCTGGTACCCTTCAGGCCGCCGAGCTTCTTGGCGGTCTCTGCTGCTAACACCGGCGGGTGTTGTCATCGACGCAGCCGGGCGCTTGCGCAGAGCCTTAGTGACACCAAAAACAGCGGGCGTGCCTGTCATATGCATCGGTAACCTGGTTGCTGGTGGCGTCGGAAAAACACCTGTCGCGCTTGCGGTTGCCAGTCACATCAAAGCGCGTGGCGGTCAGCCATTCTTTCTGAGCCGCGGATATGGCGGCAAAATTGCCGGTCCGAAACGGGTCGATTACATGGCGGACACGGCTTCGGATGTGGGTGATGAACCTCTTCTGCTCGCCCGGCGCTTCCCCACAATCATCTCACGCGACCGGCCAGCAGGTGCCGAACTTGCCGTTCGGGAAGGGGCCGATTGCATCATTATGGATGACGGTTTCCAGAACCCATCGCTAAAAAAAGACCTTTCTATCGTCGTTGTGGACGGGGCGCGGGGGTTCGGGAACGAACGGCTTATTCCGGCAGGTCCGTTACGCGAAACTATCCATAGTGGTTTATCCCGGGCCGACGGGGTTGTGGTTGTCGGTGAAGACGGTGGCGTGACGCGAAAAATTAAATCCGTCCTGCCCGGCGACAGGCTTATGTCGGCTCAATTCATGCCGCATACGGAGCAGCCGATGGACAAGAAACGCCGCTACCTGGCGTTTGCAGGGATCGGGCACCCGGAAAAGTTCTTTGATACATTGCGGGCCTACGGACTGCCTCTTTCTGATCAGATCAGATTTCCGGATCACCACATTTTTACGGAAGAGGAGCTGTCTATGCTGCGAGAGAAAGCTGTTTCCTCTCACGCGGCATTGATCACAACGGAAAAAGACTGGCAGCGGCTTTCAGAAGATGCGCGCGCACAGATTTGGTATTTCGGCATTGAAGCGCAGCTCAATGAAACAGACAGGCTCGACGCGCTTCTGAATACCATCTTGAAAGATTAGTAGGCTGTTGAAAAAGTCATCTGGGCCCTTCGAGACGGGCCTGTCGGCCCTCCTCAGGGTGAGGAAATCTAACAAAAGCCTCATGGTGAGGAGGCGCGATAGCGCCGTCTCGAACCATGGAGAGGCAATGCGATGACTTTTTCAGCAACCTGCCGCCCTGCTAGTTAGCGGTTTTCTTTTCCTGCTTAGGCATGGGCCCCACAAGAAGTTGCGGGTCTAAGCGTTCCTTGAACCAGTTGATCCGCCAGTCCAAATGCGGCCCGGTAGAGCGGCCGGTTGAACCAACCGTGCCTATCTTGTCGCCTTGTTTGACCACTTGGCCCACTTCCACATCCACAGAGGCAAGATGGGAGTAAACACCTGTGACGCCATGGCCATGGTCCACCATAACCGTGCCGCCGGTGTAGTAGAGGTCCGGTTCGGCCAAGGCCACAACGCCGCCCGCAGCTTCCAGAACCGGAGTCCCTTTCGGTGCGGCAATATCAATACCAAAGTGAGGGCGCTTAGGTTCACCATTCAAAATCCGCTGGCTTCCAAATACGCCGGAGATAATGCCCTCGGTTGGCCAGATGAACTTTTGGGAGAACCATTCGCCTGCGGTATCGGTTGCCCGCACACGGGCGATTTCTGCATTTTCGCGCTGGATGCGTTCGTAGACTTCCTTGGGCGGTGCTACATATTTTTTCGGCAGACCGTCGATGCGCTGAATCTGATACTCGCGCTTGGAGACAGTGATTGTTTTGGCGAATTCGGTACCGTTGCCGACAACTTTCAAGTTAACCGGGCCTTCGAAATCCCGCCCAAACCCAAAAACAAATTGACCGGCTTCCGAAATACGGATTGGTTTTGCGTCAACGAAAACCTCCGCAGACGGATCTGTTGAGCCGATCAGCATGCCCCCTTGGACGGCGTCACCTTGAAGATCGACGTCCAATTCGGCAGACGCCGGCAGGGTGCAAGCGGACAAAAGAAAAAAGGCGGCAATTGCGCGGTACATCAAGATGCATCACCCGGCTTGTTGGGTTTGAGTTCCTGTTTGCGCTTCAGGACAGCTTCCGGCGAAATATACGCTTCTTGAAGATCCACATCCCAGTAGCGCAAATCGTCCAGCAAGATCTTTTCGCCCGTGACTGCGCACAACACGAAAGCGCCTGCTTCGACCACGCGGAATTCGCCGTCGCCATAGATCAGTTTCGCAAGGCCTGGTAAGCCGGAACTTGGATCGAATTTGTTCATCTGTAACTTTCCTTACGGTCAGCGAGAGTTTCGGGCGCCCTAAAACAAGTTCCCTTGATCTTCCAGTTTGGGTTTCTTGGCGGGCGCTTTGCGGGCCGGTTTGGGCGGATCGCCATCAACGGTCGCAGAAACGCGGTCATCCCGGCCAAACTCTATTTCCACTTGGTCACCGGATGCAAGGGATTGGCCCGACTGAACCAGATTTCCGCCTTTTTCTCGCACAACCGCAAAGCCGCGCGACAAAACATCCTCATAACTTAAGGATCGGACAAGTTTCCAAATATTTTCCAAACGATCGCGTTTCTCCTTATGGCGCAAGGTGATGGCGGTCTGCAGGCGTTTTGCGAGTTCATCCGATCGTTCGAGACCCCGGCGAATATTGTCGTCTACCAAGCCGCTGCGCAGCCGCGCCGACACGGCAGAAAGACGCAAACTGTGTTTCGAGACATTTTCGTTCAGAGACAATCGCAACCGGTCGGCGATTGAATCGAATTTTTGACTGGGCATGGCCAGGAGGTCTGTGAGCTTTGGTAACGCCCTCGCAAGGCTTGAGAGATTCTGGCGATTGTCTTCAAAAATACGGTTTTGGGCGCGCAATTGCCGTTGCGTGAGATCCAGCACCGTTGCTGCCAGCTCCGCACGTACCGGCACGGCCATTTCCGCCGCTGCAGTTGGGGTGGGGGCACGGCGGTCCGACACAAAGTCAATCAAAGTGGTATCGGTTTCATGGCCGACCGCTGAGATCAGCGGAATGGAACAATCGAAGGCTGCGCGGACCACATTTTCTTCGTTGAAGCCCCAAAGGTCTTCGATGCTGCCGCCCCCACGGGCGACGATGAGTAGGTCTGGCTTGGGGATCGGGCCGCCTGGGTCCATCCCATCGAAACCTTTGATGGCTGCCGTAATCTGGTCAGCCGCGCCATCGCCCTGAACCAGCACCGGCCACAGCAGTACCCTGCGGGGGAAGCGGTCTTCCAGGCGGTGCAGAATGTCTTTGATGACAGCCCCAGTGGGCGAGGTCACCACACCGATTGTTTCAGGCAAATAGGGTAGATCTTTCTTGTGATCCGGATTGAAGAGCCCCTCCGCCGCGAATTGTTTCTTGCGTTCTTCCAGCAGCGCCATCAGGGCGCCTGCGCCAGCGGGTTCCAGCTGATCGATAATGATCTGATATTTGGACCGTCCGGGATATGTGGTGACTTTGCCCGTGCATATGACCTCTAGCCCGTCCTCCGGTTTGAATTTCAGCCGACCAGCGGCGGAACGCCAGATAACGCCATCCAGCACGGCATCCTCATCCTTCAAGGACAGGTAGACATGGCCGGAAGCCGCCCGCTTGAGGCCTGATATCTCGCCGCGCACGCGGACGCGCCCAAACGCATCTTCCACCGTGCGCTTCAGCGCAAAAGATAGCTCGCTGACGCTGAATTCATAGGCGTTCCCAGCGTTTCCGGTGTCGCTGGATAGAATGTCTGACGTGGCCATGGGCACTCACTTGCCAAGAACGGGAATCTCTATGATACAAGACTGGCGCACAGCAAGAAACGGCTCTGCTCAGGGCGAAATACGAAAACAGTCGGCGAAATCATGAGAATTTTGGTAGTTGGCAGCGGCGGACGGGAACACGCCTTGTGTTGGGCGATTTCCGCAAGCCCCATGTGTTCGAAACTGTTTTGTGCGCCCGGCAATGCAGGCATCGCTGAGGTTGCCGATTGTGTCGATGTGGCCGCCAACGATCTGGCTGGTCTGTTGACCTTCTGCAAGGAAAATGAGGTTGAGTTCGTCGTTGTCGGGCCGGAGGATCCGCTGTGCGCCGGCTTGGTGGATCAACTGACAGAGGCGGGTATCAAAGCTTTCGGGCCCAGCGCGGCCGCTGCCCAGCTTGAAGGGTCAAAGCGCTTCACCAAGGAATTGTGTGACGAGGCGTCAATTCCCACCGCGCGCTACAAGTCTTTCAGGCAGGCAGAAGACGCTTTGGCTTATGTGTCCGACCATCCGCTGCCTTTGGTGGTGAAGGCAGACGGTCTTGCGGCGGGCAAGGGCGTGACCATTGCCCAAACGCGCGAGGAGGCGGAGGGCGCCATTCGCGATGTGTTCGCCGGCAAGTTCGGGGCGGCCGAATTGGTGGTTGAGGAATTTCTCGTGGGCGAGGAGGCCAGTTTCTTTGCCCTGGTGGATGGGGAACACATTCTGCCGCTGGCATCTGCCCAGGATCATAAAAAGGTGGGCGACGGCGATACGGGCCCGAATACGGGCGGTATGGGGGCCTATTCTCCCGCTCCGGTGATGACAGAGGAGATGGCCGACCGCGTCATGTCAGAGATTATTCAGCCGACAGTGGTGGCGCTGAAGGCGCGCGGGACCCCCTACAGAGGTGTTCTCTATGCGGGGCTTATGATCACAGCGGACGGGCCGAAACTCATTGAATACAATGTGCGGTTCGGCGACCCGGAGTGCCAAGTCTTAATGATGCGGCTGATGTCGGACATTCTGCCCGCACTGGTGGCCACCTGCGACGGTGTTTTGGATCATGTGGATCTCAGATGGTTCGACAAAACGGCCCTAACGGTGGTGATGGCGACGGAAGGTTATCCCGGCGCTTATGAAAAAGGCAGCGAGATTAAGGGCCTTGATCGCGCATCCGATAATCCGGACGTGGAGGTGTTTCACGCCGGGACAAAAAGCGACGGGGACCGTATCCTGTCAAATGGCGGGCGGGTGTTGAACGTGACGGCGCTGGGTGCCACAGCCGCCGAAGCGCAGGCCAAGGCCTATGACGCCGTGTCGAAAGTCGATTGGCCGGAAGGCTTTTGCCGAAAAGATATCGGGTGGCGTGCCGTCTGAGCCGCCGCTGGGCTATTCAGTATAAGGAGAGATAAAATGTCGGAAGCTGAAGACGTTTCGCGTCAGGAGAAATTCTCTGGCACGAAAGATGTTACCGATAAGCTGCGTTTCGATGAGAAGAAACTGGAAGAATATCTGAGCGACACGGTCGAAGGCTTCGAAGGCCCCTTGACGGTCAACGAGTTTAAAGGCGGGCAATCCAATCCGACGTACCAGCTTGTGACGCCCTCCAAGAAATATGTAATGCGCCGCAAGCCGCCCGGCGTTTTGCTGCCATCCGCTCATGCGGTGGACCGCGAACACCGGGTGATCAGTGCGCTGCACAGCATCGGCTTTCCCGTGCCGCGCCCTTATCTTCTGTGTGAGGATGAGAGTGTTGCGGGCACCATGTTCTACATCATGGATTGCGTAGAAGGGCGCATCTACTGGGATCCGGACATTCAAGGGATCGACCGTGACGAACGCGCCGCCATCTATGATGCCATGAACGAGACCATCGCTCAGCTGCACAATGTAGATTACCAAGCGCTTGGGATGGAAGATTTCGGCAGGCCCGGCAACTATTTTGCCCGGCAGATTTCGCGCTGGTCCAAGCAATATGTGGCGTCAGTGACCGACGAAATTGTCGAGATGGACAGGCTGATGGAATGGTTGCCCGAAAACATTCCGGACGATGACAGTACCAGCATCGTTCATGGCGACTACCGTCTCGATAATATGATCCTGCACCCAACCGAACCGAAAGTCATTGCGGTATTGGATTGGGAGCTTTCCACCATCGGTCATCCGTTGGCGGATTTCACCTACCACATGATGCAGTGGCGCATGCCGTCAGGGGGGAATTCCAGCGGCACCGCCACCATTGCGGATCTCGATCTGGACGCGATGGGTATCCCGTCTGAAAAAGCCTATGCGGACGCCTATTGCCGCCGTACAGGGCGCGATGAGATCGCTAATATGGACTATTACATGTCCTATAACTTCTTCCGCCTTGCAGGCATTTTGCAGGGGATTGTGGGCCGCGTACGGGATGGGACGGCGGCGAGCGAGCACGCCGCTGCGAATGCTGATGCGGTTCGTCCGCTGGCGGAACAAGCCTGGAAATTCGCGCAGGCTGCAGGCGCGAGCTAAGCCGATTCTGAGTAAGACTAATTGGCTAATGGGAAATGTGACGTCATCACGAGGAGCGAATGCGACGAAGTGATCCAGAGTCGCTTGCTAGGATCATGTTGCCCTGGATTGCCGCGCCGCCGTTCGGCGGCTCGCAATGACGACTCCGACCGTTTCGGGCTTGCTCTAACCTGAGTCTCCAACAAAAAAAGGCCGGGCAATGCCCGGCCTTTTCGATTCTTTGTTTCGGTACCTTATTCGGCGGCTGCGCGCTTTTTGTATTCAGCGTGTTTGCCATATTCCAAGCGCGCGATGGTCCGGTTGTGAACTTCATCCGGTCCGTCGGCGATCCGAAGGGTGCGCATGCCGGAGTAAGATTTCGCCAAGCCGAAATCACTGGTAACACCGCCGCCGCCATGAGCCTGGATCGCATCATCGATGATCTGCAAAGCCATCTTCGGAGCGGCCACTTTGATCATGGCGATTTCAGCGCGGGCCACTTTGTTGCCCACTTTGTCCATCATGTCGGCTGCTTTCAGGCAGAGTAGACGCGTCATCTCGATGTTTGTCCGGGCTTCTGCGACACGCTGTTCCCATACGGAGTGTTCGGAAACTGTCTTGCCGAAGGCAACGCGGCTCATCAAACGCTGACACATCTTTTCGAGCGCGCGTTCCGCCACACCGATGGTGCGCATGCAGTGGTGAATGCGGCCCGGGCCAAGCCGGCCTTGAGCAATCTCAAAGCCCCGGCCTTCGCCCAGAATGATGTTTTCCGCCGGAACCCGAACATCCTTGAATGTTACTTCGCCATGGCCGTGCGGGGCATCGTCGAAGCCAAACACCGGCAGCATCCGTTCCACGGTGACGCCTGGTGTGTCCACGGGGACCAGAATTTGAGACTGTTGGGCGTGGCGTTCCGCGGACGTATCCGTCTTGCCCATCAAGATCATGATCTTGCAGCGTGGGTCGCCAATGCCAGAGGTCCACCATTTGCGGCCATTGATGACGTATTCATCGCCATCGCGCTTAATCTCGGTTTCGATGTTGGTTGCATCGGAAGAGGCAACACCTGGTTCCGTCATGGCGAAGGCAGAGCGGATTTCACCGTTCAGCAAGGGCTTCAGCCACTGTTCCTTTTGAGCGGGGCTGCCATACCGTTCAATAACTTCCATGTTGCCCGTGTCGGGGGCGGAACAATTAAAGACTTCGGAGGCGAAACCGCAGCGGCCCATAACTTCCGCCAGCGGGGCATATTCCAGATTTGAAAGCCCAAAGCCCAATTCACTGTCCGGCAGGAACATGTTCCACAAGCCTTCGGCTTTGGCTTTTTCCTTCAGATCTTCGATGATTTGCGGCACTTGCCAGCGGTCATCGCCGAAGGCGGCCATTTGCTCTTCAAAGACAGGCTCAGCTGGGTAGATGTGCTTGTCCATGAAGTCCTCGACCCGCGCAAGCAGGTCTCTCGTTCTTTGATTGTGTTCAAAATCCATGGGATTCTCCCGTTTTTCTGGATGGACCGTCTGTAAGAAACGGCCACTTAATGGCTAGATGTTGCAATCTTACCCGGTTCAATTGGGGAAATCACCCTCTGCCTCCGCCATTCATCGCTTATGCGTAAAGAAGTCCTGCAGCATTTGACCGCAGGCAATCTCGTCAATGCCACCATAGACCTCCGGCCGGTGCAGGCAGGACTTTTGATGGAAGAACCGCACGCCATTGTCGACTGCACCTGCTTTGGGGTCGGGGGCGCCGTAATACAGTCGGCGGATGCGGGCGTGAGAGATGGCGCCTGCACACATGGTGCATGGTTCTAGGGTGACGTAGAGATCGCAGTCGGTCAGGCGCTCCCGCCGGAGCGTTTGAAATGCTTCCCGCAGCACTAGCATTTCGGCGTGGGCTGTCGGATCTCCCAACTCTCGTGTTCGATTGCCTGCCTCCGCAATCACCTTGTTTTCAAACACCAAAACAGCACCCACCGGCACTTCGTCGCGCGCCATGGCTGCTTCCGCTTGAGCGAGCGCATGAGTCATGAAGGTTGGTTTAGGGGTCATTGGGCTGGACAGGCCGATCTGCTTGTGAAACCAGTACGGCTTCTGAAAATCAGGAAGCCGCCCGAAGAATGCCCCGGCAAGATACATCAGCATCGAAGGCTCCGGAAGCACGTCCCGGCGAACGGATCGCCAAAGTCTTGGCGCGCGCAGGCGTTTGTTCGCGCCGCGATGCGGAAAAGCTTATCGCGGAACAGCGCGTGAAGGTGGGCGGGCAGTTGGTGACAACACCAGCGACAAAAGTTTTGCCGGCGCAGACAATTACGGTTGACGGAAAGGCCATCCCGAAACTCGAAGAGACTAAACTCTGGAAATATCACAAGCCCCAGGGCCAAGTGACCACTCACAAAGACCCTCAAAATCGGCCAACGGTGTTTAGTCATCTGCCGAAGGATCTGCCGCGTCTGATTTCGGTCGGTCGGCTCGATATCTCGTCGGAAGGGCTGCTTCTTTTGACCAATGATGGCGGGTTGTCTCGGCATTTGGAGTTGCCCTCTACGGGCTGGGTCAGGCGGTACCGTGTCCGTATGCTTGGGAAGATCGAACAGGCCGATCTCGATCGCCTCAAAAATGGGGTGACCGTGGATGGCGTTTCTTATGGCCCTATCGAGGCGCGGCTTGATCGGGCTAAGGGCGCGAACGCTTGGGTGACGGTAAGCCTGCGTGAAGGCAAGAACCGAGAGGTGCGCCGTGTCATGGAACATCTTGGGTTTCGCGTGAACCGGCTTATCCGCACTTCGTATGGGCCGTTTCAACTGGGCAAGCTAAGTGCCGGCGATGTGGAAGAAATCCCAAACAAAGTTCTGCAGGAACAGCTCGGCGCGTTTATCCGGTCAAACAAAGGCAAGAACTAAATGCGTATTGTCGGCGGGCAATTAAGGGGGCGCCAAATTACAGCACCGTCAGGCCGAGAAACGCGTCCGTCTACGGATCGGTTACGCGAAAGCCTTTTCAATATTTTGGAACACAGGGGCAGCGGGCTGCAGGGCGTGCGCGTTCTTGACCTTTTCGCGGGCAGTGGGGCGCTGGGCCTGGAAGCCCTGTCGCGCGGTGCGCAGTTCGCTCTCTTCGTGGACACCAATGCTCAAGCACGGGGTGCCATACGGGAAAACATAGAAGCGCTGGGGCTGACCGGACAGACCCGATTGTTCCGCCGGGATGCAAAAGACTTAGGGCCTATCCCCGCCAATGTGGGGGCGCCCTTTGATTTAGTCTTTATGGACCCTCCCTACGCAGACACCGAAACGGATATCGTTGTCGACTCGGTCTTGAGCGGGGGTTGGGCGCACAAAGAAACGCTATTTGTCATAGAACGCGGAACCAAGGAGCTGCCGCTTGAAAAGTCAGCTCTTCAATTGACCGATCAACGCCGCTATGGCGATTCACATCTTTTCTTTTACCAATCGGAGGAGTCGTAATGGCAACTCTAGGCCCGAACCCGACCTTGAAAGACTTTCAGACTTATATCTGGGAAATGGAAAAGGAGCGGGGGTTCGAGACTCAGACCGTGCTTGAGAAATGTCTCTTGCTGGGCGAAGAGGTCGGAGAACTGTTTAAGTCCATCCGTAAGCAGACGAACATTGCGATTGACCAATCCACTGAAGTCTCGCCGGCGGCGGAAGAACTCGCCGACGTTCTCATCATGCTGTTGAGTGTCGCCAATCATTCGGGCGTGGATCTTGAGGCCGCATTCCGCATGAAAGAAGAAAAGAACGACCAACGGGTTTGGGCGTCTTCACCGGATCAAGCTGGCAAGTAATCCGGGTCGTCCGTTTCCGGGTCAAGCAGCTTATGAAGATGCACAATGAAGTAGCGCATTTTCGCGTTATCCACCGTCCGCTGCGAGGCACCGCGCCATGCATCGAAAGCTGATTTGTAATTCGGGAAAATGCCGATCACATCGAGCTTCTCGAGGTCTTCAAATTTGGTCTTCTGCAGGTCGATAAGTTCACCGCCGAAAACAAGGTGCAGAAGCTGTTCGTCAGGCGTATTCGTTTCGGTCATTTTAATCTCCGCTCAAGGAAGCTTGAGATGGCTTACACGTTTCATAAGTGCCTGGTGCATTTCCGGTCCCGCAGCGACGATGCTTCTGTGCCGCGTGTCTTTTGATTGGTTGTATGACATTTGCCGGCCCGTATGCAGGGTGGCAAGGCCGCCCGCTTCCTGCACGATCAAATCCGCTGCCGCTAGATCCCATTCACTTTTCCAGTTAAGGGCCATCATGGCATCGAAAGATCCGTTTGCGACGAGGGCCATTCTGTAAGCGACGGAGTTCGGGTTCTCCAGGTGCATGTCCGGCCAAGGTTCGGGCCAGGCCGGATGCTTGAACATGGGGGCAAAGGCTAGCATGCGGCAGCCTTCGATTTCTTCCCGCACACTGACGCCGATGGGAACACCATTCAGCTTCGCGCCTTTTCCGGCCGTGGCTTCGAACAGTTCCTCCGACATGGGATTGTAGATGGCCGCATTTACCGGGCGGTCGCCGGAGATCAACGCAACGCAGATTGTGAAATGCGGTCGCCCTTTGAGGAAGGCACGTGTCCCGTCAATGGGGTCGACGATCCATACATTTTTTTTGGAGAGACGATCCGTATTGTCCGCTGTTTCTTCGGACAGCCACCCGTAATCCGGGTGGGCGGCCAGGAGCTCTTGTTTGAGGAACTTGTCCACCGCAATATCTGCTTCGGTGACCGGATCGTCGTCACCTTTGTCCCATTGCTCGATCTCGCTTCCCATGAAGCTAAGGGCAATATCGCCCGCTTCTTTGACGACGCGATTGATCAGCGGTTGATGGTCTAGGCTGGGGTCAGCTTCCATTGCTTAGGTTCCAGCAATGGTCATGCCGTCGACCCGAATGGTCGGGGCATTGGACCCATATTCGAAGACCAAATCATCCGCAGGCGTTGCATTCATGAACATCTCTATCAGGTTTCCGGCAACAGTGATTTCATTGACCGGGTAGGCGATCTCTCCGTCTTCGATCCAGAAGCCGGTTGCCCCGCGACTGTAATCGCCGGTGACACCATTGACGCCCATACCGATCAACTCGGTCACATAGAGGCCTTTCTTGATGTCACTCATGAGCGCCTTTGGCGAGCTGCTGCCTGCTTCCATGTAAAGGTTGGAGGTGGACGGGGAAGGGGGCCCGCCTGTACCGCGCGCTGCCCGTCCGTTGGTGGTGAGGTTCAACTGTTTGGCGGACGCCGTATCGAGCAACCAACAGGTCAGTTCGCCCTCTTTGATCAGCGAAAGCGTGTTTGTTTTGACGCCTTCCCCGTCAAAGGGCATGGAGCCAAGTCCGCGCATCCGATGCGGTTCGTCAATGATGTTGATGGAGGGTTTGAAAACAGGCTTGCCGAGTTTCTCTTTCAGGAAGCTCACGCCTCTGGCGATGGAGCGGCCATTAATGGCGCCTGCAAAGTGACCAATCAGCCCGCGCGACACGCGAGGATCGTAAACAATAGGAACCGATTGGCTCTCCATTTTTTTGGGATTGAGCCGTTTAACTGTTTTCTCGCCCGCGATACGCCCAATCTCGGCAGGAGATTTAAGGTCTTCTTCATGGCGCGCGGACGTGAATTCATAATCCCGTTCCATGCCTGTGCCGGAACCGGCAATCACCGAAACGCCCATGCCATGGCGGCTGGTCGTATACCCTTTGCAAAACCCTTCGCTGGTGGCCAGGGCAAAGGTGGCGCTGCCCCAGCTTGCGCTTGCCCCTTCCGAGTTCGTGACTCCCTCAACCGCAAGAGCTGCTTCTTCTACTTGGGCGGCCTTTTGGGCGAGCTGTTCCGAACTTGGTGGAGGTGCGTTATCGAATAGGTCGAGGTCTTGCTGCTCGGTTGCCAGCAATGCCCCATCCGCAAGGCAGGCATAGGGGTCTTCAGGGGCGGCCTTGGCCATCGAAATGACCCGGTCCACCAGAGGCAGCAGGGTCTCCTTCTTGAAATCGTTGGACGAGATGCTGGCCTGCTTCTGGCCGACGAAAACCCGTATCCCCAGGTCCCTTGATTCGGACCGCTCCACATCTTCCAGCTTGCCTAGCCGGTGACTGGCGGCCAGCGAAATGCTCTCATAGACCAATGCGTCAGCTGCGTCCGCGCCGGCCTTTTTGGCCTCTTTCACGATGTCATCAGCCAAATTAAGGACGTGATCTAGGGAAATGTCAGTCAAAGCGGCACCTGGTTATTGGGAGGTTGGGGTCAAATATTCGCGCAATGCGGCATCTTTTATACGCAAGCAAATCATGGAAACATAGGGGCGAAAATGAGCGGGCGGCAGCTAAGGGTGAAAAGCCGCCTCGCACAAGGCTTTTTGGGGGACATATGCGCCGATTGGTTTTTATTGCTGCGTTTTCTCTGGCGGTTGCGGGCTGCATGATTCCCGGCCGCGATATTTCCCAAGAAATCTCGTCGCGCGTTTCCGCTGACCCGGATCCTTCCAATTTCATGATCTGTCACAGCCATGGTTGCTCTTACACCACCGGTGTTTCACTGGCGCCCGAAGAATGGTCGACGGCCACGCAATATCTAGAGGCTGCCCCAAACACGGCAGGCGAAGAGCGGCGGCAATTGATGCTCGCCCTTGCCCAGATCGAGAAGCTGGTTGGCGAAAAAACGGGGACCTACCGGGATATTGGGGGCAGTTTTGCCGGTGTTGGCCGCAAGCTTCAGCTTGATTGTGTCGATGAAATGACCAATACGGCGACCTATCTGACCATGCTGAATAAGGAAGGGCTGTTGCGCTACCATTCGCCGGAACGCCGGGTCACCCAGTCTTTCTTCGGCCGCACGTTTTGGACGCATACGGTTGCGACCGTGAAGGAAAAAGAAAGCCAGCAGGAATACATCATCGATACTTGGGTCTTGGACAATGGCGAGCTGCCCTACATCATGCCCATCGAGGATTGGGACGACGGCAAAGAACTTGCGCGGGTGTACTGACGAAATAGGTTTCAAGCCGTGGAGGACATTCGCCAGACGGTGGTGTTGCGGACGTCCATGTCCTCAAGTTCCCGCGTGGTCTTTACCGCGTAGGAAATGAGCTTTTTCAGGTTCTGTTTCGGCAAGTAAGTGCGGCCCGGATCGCCGATGAGAACCGTGGCGCCGCGCTTCGCATGAGCCGCCAGCCAATCTTCAACCTGGTCCGCGAGCGGCTGCTCATAACAGATGTCTCCGGCAAGGATGACATCCCATTGACGCGATGTCTCCAAAAGCAGGTTCTCTTCTGTTGCATCCACTGTCGCATCGTTGACAGTGGCGTTGAGTTTGCAGGCGGCCACGGAAAACGGATCTACGTCCGCTGCAAGGACCGATTTTGCTCCGGCTTTCTTTGCCGCGATCGCGACAATCCCTGATCCTGCGGCGAAGTCCAACACGGTTTTGTCTGTGACCCAATGAGGATGATCGAGGATGTATCGGGCGAGGGCCTGACCGCCCGCCCAGGCAAAAGCCCAAAATGGAGGCGGCACACCTTTTTCGGAAAGCTCTTCCTCGGTGAGCTGCCAAATGGGAACGATTTCACTGGCTAGATGCAGTTTGATTTCGGGCACCAAGGGGCAATCAAGCAACTCGGTGTTTGACCGAATGAAGTTTTCCGGGGCCGCGATAGCGTGCTTGCTCGGCGCCATGAGTGCGGCCCCTTAGTCTGCTGAAGAGAAGGCGCTGTGTTTAAGGTGCGAGAGCACAGAACTTGGAAACAAGCTCGCAATCCTTGCCATTGGCTTTCGACTTGCAATCAGACAATGCTGAAGTCTCGGCGGATGCCAAGTCAGGTGCTTCCGCCCAAGCGGAAACCGGCTCGGAACTGCCGCGACGGGCTAGCGCGACGCAGGCGTTGGTAACAGTGGCCACCACTTCGCACTCATTGCCATACACCCAGCATTCTTTGAGCGCACGATTTTGGGCCTTCTTCTTCGACGTATAGTCGCTTGCCCATCCGTGCGCACCGGTTTTGGCATCATAAGCCATCGCGCCATGAAAATCGTTTGCGAGGGCGGGCCCGCCCATGATTAGGCCGATAAGAACCGCCGTCAGACCTACTGCTTTCCCCAAATTCATTTTCTTATTGCCTTCAGAGTTACGCTTCAAACAAACACATTGTGACACAATCCGGTAAAAGGATCGTTGGCGCTGATTAACCATAAATCCCTTTGGGTTTCCATGGCTTAGCGCCTAAAGCTGTATCTAAGCCGTCATATTGCCCGCTATTATGGCGCCAAAAATGAGAAGCCCAAAGTCTCTATTGGATCTAAAGATTTTGAGGCAAACGCGTGGCTGTGAGATATCGAGGCTGACGATCTGGTGCGCCAGATGCACGATGCCCAGAAGCAAGATCGAATAAAAGCCCCAGCCAAGGCCAGCCAGGCTGCCTGCAACGGTCAGCAGGATTGCGGTTATGCCGTAAAATGCGCATAGCCAGATTTTTGTGTGCTCGCCGAATTTGAGCGCGGTTGATCCGACCCCAATAAGAGCGTCGTCTTCTTTGTCCTGGTGGGCATAGATCGTGTCATACCCAATCGTCCAGAAAACGGCGGCTGCATAGAGGAACGCAGGCGTCCATGAGAGCCCCCCGGTAACGGCCGACCAGCCCATCAAGATGCCCCAATTAAATGTAAGTCCTAGAAAGGCTTGGGGCCAATAGGTGATCCTTTTCATGAAAGGATAGACGGCCACGAGCGTGAGGGAAGCGACGCCCAGCATCACCGTGAAAGAGTTCAGAAAAAGAAGTATGAGAAGGCCGATAAACAGTTGGATTCCAAGGAAAATCCAGGCTTGCTGAAGCGTTACCGCGCCGCTCGGCAGTGGACGGCTTTGGGTGCGGGCGACACGGGCATCTATGTCCCGGTCGGCGATATCATTGAAGGTGCAGCCGGCCCCGCGCATCACCAGCGCGCCAACCGCAAACAGGGCGAGCAAAAGCAAGTTGGGGATGGATGATCCGGTGGTCGGCGCCGCAAGGCCGATGCCCCACCAGCATGGAATGAGTAACAACCAGGTCCCAATCGGGCGGTCCCAGCGGGCGAGTTTGAGATAGGGCCGCACCGCCGCCGGCGCATAGGTGTCCACCCAATTACTGGGTTGGGCATCAGATACAGGGCCTTCGTAGGGACGTTTGGGGGCGAGTTCCATGGGGCGGATACTAGTCATTCATTGCCAGCACGCAAGATCACTTCAAATGGGGGTAAGGGGGTAGCGTTCGAGGCTGCGATCTATTACGCAACAAAAATGACAGAACGTATCGATCCAGAATCCGGTCAGGCCAGTATCCGTCTTTTCGTTGAGGCATCCCTGTCAGAAGCGGATACGGTCGCCCTCTCGAAGGACCAGACCCATTACCTGAAAAATGTGATGCGTCGCGGGGCCGGGGATGCAGTTTGTTTGTTTAATGGTCGGGACGGCGAATGGTATTGCGAGATCAGGCATATGGCACGCAATGCTTGTGAGGTGGAAACTGTTTTCCGGACAAGAGTGCAAACTCAATTGCCGGACGTTTGGTTGCTCTTTGCGCCATTGAAAAAAGCGCGCATCGACTACCTTGCGCAAAAGGCGACCGAAATGGGCGCGGCGCGGCTGCAACCGGTGCTCACAAAACGGACGCAAGTTTCGCGCGTGAATACGGAACGGCTACTGGCGAATGCGGTCGAGGCGGCAGAGCAATGCGGTTGCCTATCGGTTCCACACGTTTCCGAGCCGGTTCCGTTACACGAAATTTTGAATGACTGGGATCCGGGCCGCCGCATCATGTATTGCGATGAAGGACCGGAAGCGCCGCCCGCTTTGGCCGCGCTTACCAATGCCGAAGACGGTCCCTGGGCGCTGTTGATAGGACCGGAAGGTGGCTTTGACGCTGGGGAACGCGAGACCTTACGCGGGAAGCCGTTCGTTTTGCCGGTTTCGTTAGGGCCTAGAATCATGCGGGCGGACACGGCGATCGTGGCGGCGCTGAGCCTTCTTCAGGCAACGCGGGGCGATTGGCGCTGATCTGCAAACGATCCGGGCAACCACATGCCTTGTCACGTGTGGGGCGAAACCGTTAAATGAGACTCGGCCTTCCAAACGGTCCGTAAAGAAAACGAAAAAAACGGGGCTCATATGTATGCCCCACGGAGAGAGTTGCTCAACGCATGTCCATACCCCAGGAAGGTGGCGGCCCTATTGAGAGCCGCACGCAATTGGTCGAATTTTTGGAAGATGGGTGTAAGCCGCCGGAAACCTGGCGGATAGGGACGGAGCACGAAAAGTTTGGCTACCGTCTCGGTACATTTGAACCTTTGCCCTATGGCGGGGACAAGGGTGTCAAAGTGCTGCTCGAAGGTCTGCAGCAATTCGGTTGGCAGCCCGTGCTAGAAGGCGAAACGCTCATCGGTCTGCGGATGAACGGGGCATCCGTCAGTTTGGAGCCCGGCGGTCAATTGGAACTGTCCGGTGCGCCTTTGGAGGTGCTGCACCAGACATGCGATGAAGTGCACACCCATCTCGATCAGGTGGAACGGATCGCAAAGACGATTGATGCAGGCTTCATCGGCCTTGGCTTTTCGCCCAACTGGGCGCTCGACGAAACCGAAACCATGCCCAAGGGGCGCTACGAGATTATGAAGCGCTACATGCCCACGGTCGGCAGCCATGGTCTCGACATGATGTTCCGTACCTGCACGGTACAGGTCAATCTGGATTTCGCGTCCGAGGCTGACATGGTGCGCAAGTTTCAAGTAGGACTTGCATTGCAGCCGATCGCGACGGCGCTGTTTGCCAATTCTCCGTTTACAGAGAATAAGCCAAATGGGTTTTTGTCTTTCCGAAGCCAGATTTGGCTGGATACCGATGCCGACCGTACCGGCATGCTGCCATTCGTTTTCGAAGATGGGTTTGGTTTCGAACGGTATGTGGATTATGCCCTTGATGTGCCCATGTATTTCATCTACCGCAACGGCAAATACATTGACGTGATGGGCAAGTCGTTCCGGAAATTCCTCGACGGTAAGCTTGATGAACTGCCGGGGGAAATTCCCACGCTTAGCGATTGGGCGGATCACCTGACCACGATTTTCCCGGAAGTGCGGATCAAGAAATTCATGGAGATGCGCGGCGCCGATGGCGGGCCATGGCGGCGCTTGTGTGCCTTACCGGCCCTGTGGGTAGGCCTCATGTACGATCAATCCTCGCTCGATGCGGCGTGGGATCTTGTCAAGGATTGGACGGCGGAAGAACGGGAAATGCTTCGGCGGGAGGTGCCTAAGACGGCGCTCAAGACGGAGTTTCGCGGTGAGACTTTGCGCGAGGTTGCGGGGCGTGTTTTAGAGGTTGCAAAATCGGGTCTTGCGGCACGCGCCCGCAAAGACAGGTGGGGAGATGACGAGACCCATTTCCTGAACGCTCTCTTTTCCACAGTGGAGTCCGGCGAAACACCCGCCGAAGAATTGCTGAGGGCCTATCGGGATTCTTGGGGCGGCGATATGAGCCGTCTGTTTGCGGAATATTCTTACTAGCCGCCGGTCTCTATCGATCGAACACTGTGTCGATATAGGCGGCAAGCCGTTCCGCATCGTAAAGAGATTGCGTCTCAAGTTGCAGAAGCAAGCTTGCTTCCTGCGAGATTTTTAGGCCCACCTCGTCGAGTGCAGCTTGCGCTTGATCGAAAGCATGTTCCTCCGCGAGCAGGCGTACGTTCTTGAGACTGAGGCTCCAGACCTCAATGATGGACTGTGCGTCCTCCAGGTCGATGAAACGGTTGTACAGCAGTTCCAGATCTCGCCGGACAGAATTCACAACGAATTCTGTTGCAGGAATGTCTTGCTGTCGGAGCGTCCAGCCGGCGACCCTCAGAGACCGTTGCAAATTACCGATTTCCATACTGACGGACCGTGCCATGAGGTCGCTTTTCGCTGGATCGTTGAGTTCGCTCAGATAAGCAATCAGGGCGGTGTGAACACGCTCCGGCGGCCGTAGCCCGTCAAATTCCTTTTCGATGACGTGATCAGCCATCTGGGTAAGCGTTTCAAAGCGGCCATCGGACGGGTAGGGTGCCGTCTCCGCCACCCGAAACAACGTTGGAATCTTCACCGGATTATCGATTTGATCGTCCGTGTGGGTACTGAAAAGTGCGTTGGTCGTATCGAAAGTGCCGCGTTCCGATGACAATCCGTCCACGAAAAAGAAAGCATTGTTCCCGCCGCTCAAGTGACAGGAATTGCATGACATGCCTTCTCGGGCCGCAAGGCCGCCCAAGATGGCGGGCGAGCGAAAGGCAAGCCGCCCAAGTTCAAATTGCCAGAAAGTCTCTGTGTTCTGATCATGTGGGTTCGGCTGTTCGGAGGGAACAAATTGCGCCGGACCAAACTCACCCACGTCCAGTGCCGACCATTTGAGATCGGGAATAAGGATCTCGTCGGCCGACACTGTGCTTGCGCAGAGAACCGCCGCGCCCAGAATGCTTGGCAATAGGCGGGCCATGAAGGACTAAGCTCCGGTACCCCCAACGGTCAATTCGTCGATGAGCAAGGTTGGCTGGCCGACGCCGACTGGCACGCCCTGTCCGTTCTTGCCGCACGTGCCGATGCCGGAATCGAGCTCCATGTCGTTCCCGATCATGGAGACTTTGGTGAGTACATCCGGACCGTTGCCGATCAATGTGGCGTCTTTCACCGGAGCGCCTACTTTGCCGTCTTCAATCAGATAGGCTTCGGTGCAGGAGAAAACAAATTTACCATTGGTGATGTCCACCTGACCGCCGCCGAACGACACGGCATAAATGCCTTTCTTCACGGAACGGAGTATTTCGTCCGGATCTTTGTCGCCGGACATCATATAGGTGTTGGTCATGCGCGGCATAGGCATGCAGGCAAACGACTCACGCCGCCCATTGCCGGTAGGGGCCATGCCCATCAACCGGGCGTTCATGCGGTCATGCATGTATCCCTTAAGAATACCATCTTCGATCAGAACCGTTTTCGATGTCGGTGTGCCTTCATCGTCGATCGTGAGAGACCCGCGGCGGTCGGTCAGTGTGCCGTCATCCACAACGGTTACGCCGGGCGCTGCCACCCGTTCGTTCATCAGCCCGGCAAATGCCGACGTTTTTTTCCGGTTGAAGTCGCCTTCCAAACCATGGCCGATGGCTTCGTGCAGCAGAATTCCTGGCCAGCCCGGTCCCAGGACGATGGGCATTTCACCTGCAGGGGCGGGAACCGCATCCAAGTTCAAGAGGGCCTGGCGCAAGGCGTCATCCACATAGCCCTGCCAGTTTGCCGGATCGATGTAATGGTCGTAGCTGGTCCGTCCGCCGGCTCCAAAGCTGCCGGACTCCTGGCGGTCGCCGTCTTCGACGACCACGGATACGTTCATCCGTACTAGGGGGCGAATGTCGCGTAGCGTTTCACCATCTGCCCGCAGAATTTCAACGGCTTGCCATGACCCAAGCAACGAACAGGAAACCTGCTTGACGCGGCTGTCCTTGGCACGGGCATAAGCGTCAACATCTTGAAGGATGCGCACTTTCTGATCGAACGGATGATCATTAAGTGGATTATCTTCCGCGTAGAGTTTGGTATTGGTCTTCGCGGGTGCCTGAGCTGCCGTCCCTGAATGGTTTTGTTTCACCGCTTGCACAGAGGCGGAGGCCCGCTGAATTGCCTCTTCCGACAGTTCCGACGCGTGGGCGTATCCTGTCGCTTCGTCCGCTATTGCCCGTAGACCGAAGCCTTGGGTGGTATCGAAGCTTGCGTTTTTGAGGCGGCCATCGTCGAAAACGAACCCTTCTGACTGCCGGTACTCGAGAAACAACTCTCCGTCATCGGCGCCCGTGAGTGTGTCATCAACGATCGTTTGAACGCGGCTTCGGTCAAGACCGGCCTGTTCAAAAAACAGATCGGTGGTGGCGGGGGACTTGGACATCAATTACTCCTGAACATTATGGGGTGCCTATTGGCATTTATTCTTCCGGTGCCGGCGTAACGCCGTATTGGACAAGCTTGTCACGCGGCTCTTGCCAGCCAGGGCGCATACTGTTGGCCACTTTGAAATCCTCAATGGCTTTTTCTCGTTCGCCAATGCGTTCATAGACGAGACCGCGATTGTAGTAAGCGGCGTATAGCTGTTTCGTATTGCCGTCTATGGCCGCTGTGTAGTCGGACAGGGCGGCTTGGAATTCACCCCGGTGAAAATAGACATTGCCGCGGTTAACAAATGCCTCTGGCATGTCCGGAATGATTTTGAGCGCCGACTCGAAATCCTCGAACGCTTTATCAAAATTACGGGCGCGCAGGTAAAGTATGCCCCGGTTGATGTAGGTGCCTGCCGTTTCACTTTTGTCCAATTGACCTGTGCGTAAGGCCTGATCACATGCACTGATGCCGCTGGTTCCGAATGGCGATTTGGCGGCGAAGTAACACTCTTGTCCTTCAGCGCTGCCGATAACGGTTACCGCCGCTTGCCCATAGCCTGTTGCAGACAGAAGGAGGGCGGTGGTGAGGAGAAGTTTTTTCATGAGGGTTACCTGCTGATTAGGCAACACGCGAGCGCACCAGGCTTAGCCGACCGGGCATGTCACTCAAGTCGCATTGAACGATCCTGCCGTGTGTTTGATACATAGGAAATTGCACCACACGGAGTTTTTCTAGATCCACGAGAAACGTGCCGTTGATGCGGCCAAACCAATCATCCCATTTTGCGAAATCCCAGTTCTGCCAACCTTCCGGCGGAGCGGGGCAAATGTCGTCAATCAAGTCGAAGAAGGAGGCACAAAATCCGGCCACGGACCGTCCCGGGCTGTTCGGGGCAAGCCGGGGGGCGGCAGAGGCAAGCAAGGCCGGTACCGCCCCGCCATGTTGCCGAAGATGAATGCCGGACGAAATTTGCGAACCGCGATGGAAATGAATAAGGGCTTCGTCTCTCATAGACGAAAAATATACACCAGATTCCGGCAAAGACGAGGTGCGGCGCGTTCTATTTTTCTTTGAAGAAACTGCCCAAGCGTTCAAGCGGGAACGGGAAAACCACAGTATTTGTGCGGTTATTCGCGATTTCCTGGAGCGTTGCGAGATAGCGGAGCTGAATGGCTTCACCCTGTTGTGAGATGATTTTCGCGGCCTGCATCAGCTTCTCGGCCGCCTGAAGTTCGCCCTCCGCGTTGATGATCTTCGCGCGCCGTTCCCGTTCTGCTTCCGCTTGCTTGGCAATCGCCCGGACCATGCTTTCGTCAATGTCCACATGCTTGATTTCCACATTAGCGACCTTGATGCCCCAGGCATCTGTTTGGCTATCGAGGATGGTTTGGATGTCGCTGTTCAGCTTATCGCGTTCCGACAGCATGTCGTCCAGTTCGTGTTTCCCCAAGACGGACCGCAATGTTGTCTGGGCAAGCTGGCTCGTTGCTTCGATGTAGTTCTCGACCTTGTTGATTGCCCGGTTTGCGTCGATCACACGATAGTAGATCACGGCGTTCACGCGGACTGACACGTTGTCTTGCGAAATAACGTCTTGGGTCGGAACGTCATGGACAAGCGTCCGCATGTCCACGCGCACCATCTGTTGGATGTAAGGGATCAGGATGATCAAGCCCGGACCGCGCACGCCGGTGAACCGTCCGAGGGTAAAGATGACCGCACGCTCATACTCGCGCAGGATTTTGATCGCCGAACTTAGGAAGACGATTAAAAATATTGCGAGGACAAAATAGACTCCTAGCAGATCGGGACTCATCTTCGTCTCCTTCTAGATCTTTTTCCTGTGTTGGGCCGTACGCGCAAAACAAGACCTTCCACCGATTCAACGATGATCTCGTCGCCGATCGCGACGTCATCGTCGCAAACGGCTTGCCAGCGTTCGCCGTCTACTTGCACATAGCCGCGGTTGCCGTCCCATTCGATAATCGTACCTACCTGGCCAATCAAGTCCTCGATGCCCGTCACGACGCGGCGGCGCATGGCGCCGATGACGAAAACCGTGACGAGGAAGAAAAAAGCGCCTGTAGCTGCCGTGGTGCCGGCGATCACCTGCCAGGACAGTTCGAATTCCGGTGAGTCCGTATCGAACAAAAGGGTGGCCCCCGCCGCAAAGGCAAACAATCCGCCCACACCCAATATCCCGAAGGAGGGTGAAAATGCCTCCGCGACCAAAAGCGTGATGCCGAGAATGAGGAAAGCAACGCCTGCCGCGTTGACGGGTAAAACGCTCAGGGAATAGAGACCAAGGATCAGACAGATCGCACCAATCACACCAGGAAAGATCGACCCGGGGTTGGCCAATTCAAAGAAAAGTCCGTAGGTGCCTAAGGTCATGAAGATGAAGGCAATATTCGGATTTGTAATCAGAATGAGAAGGGATGTGACCCAGTCAATTTCCCACCGTTCAACTGGCGCGCCCGCGGTGACGAGGATAATGTTGTCTTCCACAACCTTTACCGTCATACCGTCAATTTGTTCCAGCAGGTCATCGACCGAAGTGGCCACAACGTCAATCACGCCCAATTCCAAAGCTTCCGAATAGGGCAGGCTCGCGGCCTCGCGAACGGATTTCTCGGCCCATTCCGCGTTCCGGCCCCTCAGTTCCGCCAAGCTTTTGATCCAAGCCACCATGTCGTTCACGGCCTTGAGGCCGGCGGCGCCTTGCGGTGCGGCTGGTTTTTCGGGTTCTTTCGCTTCTTCTGCTGTTTCTTCAGCCTTATCGGCGGCGCCGGACGTTTGGTCGGTGTCTTCTTGCTTGTCTTGGCTGCTATCGTTTTCCGGCGGGGCAAGTGGCGATCTGGGTGGATTTTGCGCTGGCGATCCGCCGAGCTCTATAGGCGTTGCCGCCCCCATGTTTGTACCGGGCGCCATCGCGGCGATATGGGCGCCGTACATGATATAAGTCCCGGCGCTTGCGGCGTGAGCCCCGGCTGGCGAGACATAAACCGCCACTGGAACTTCAGATTGCAAAATTTCTTCGACAATCGCGCGTGTGCTGGTGACCAGACCGCCTGGGGTATCCAGCTCCACAACCACGATGCCGGCATCTTGTTCCGCCGCATCTTCAAACGTTTTGGCCAAATAATCCGCGATAGGCGGGCCAATGGCGCCATCCAACGTCACGACAACGGCTTTTTTGGGGGTGTCACTGGATGTGTCCGCAGTTTCTTGAGCTATTCCATTGTAAACCAGACCAAAAAAGCCCAGCAATAACAATGAAATAGAGAGAGTTAGGCGCACGAAGCCGCCTTTGGGCATTTGCAGGTGGTGATTACTTTTCACTGTTTGCATATGTCAGTGCTACGCCCCAAACCCCTTAAAGCTCGCGTAAGATATATGGGCGTTCCATCCTTCGCCAGCAATGATTCGCCAAAAATGGGTTTAATTTCGTTGCGCTGCAGTCCCATGACGGCCCCCTCCGGAACGGCAAAAATCCAATAGAATCAATATTGTGGCATAAGGTCGCAATGACGCTGTGTCTGCTCGCCGGTACAAACGCGGCAGCTATTATTTTAGTCTGCGTGGCCGAGGGCGAGCGCGTAATCTTTTCTGTACAGTTGTTGAGTGAAAAAATTGCGGCACGGGAAAACGTGGGCAAACATTGGGTGAAAGCAGAATCCTTATGAAGAACAAAATTTGGGCAGGTCTGGGAACGGCATCTATTGCCGCTGCAGGGTTTGCGGCCCCGGCATTGGCATCGCAAGCGGAGCCGTGGCAGTTGGGGCTGCAAGAGCCTGCAACGCCGCTGATGAGACAGCTTGTGAACATGCATGACATCATCCTGATGCCAATTATCACAATCATCACATTGTTCGTTCTCGGGCTGCTTCTGTGGGTAATGTACCGCTATAGCGCGCGTAGAAATCAGACGCCTGCGAAGTTCACCCATAATTTGGGCGTCGAGATTGCTTGGACACTTATTCCAGTCCTCATTCTGGCAATCATCGCGATCCCATCATTCCGGTTGCTCTATAAGCAGGACGTGATCCCGGAAGCAGACCTGACCATTAAGGCAATCGCGAGCAGTTGGTACTGGTCATACGAGTATCCGGACAATGGGGACATCTCTTTGACCGCATTGTTGCTGCCGGAAGAAGAGGCGCGGTCTCAAGACAAACCCTGGCTTCTCGCGACGGACGAAAACGTAGTGGTTCCGGTGGGCGCGATCGTTCGTGTGCAGGTAACGTCAACGGATGTTCTGCACAGTTGGACGGTTCCTGCATTCGGCGTGAAAATGGATGCGGTGCCGGGCCGGCTAAACGAAACATGGTTCCAAGCTGAACGCGAAGGTATGTTCTACGGTCAGTGCTCGGAGCTTTGCGGTAAAGACCATGCGTATATGCCGATTGCGGTAGAGGTGGTTTCTCAAGAAAAATTCGATGCCTGGGTGCAGACACAAACTGCGTCTAATGAAACCTTGGCAGACGAAACCGACGTAGCGCTGCGCGCTGAGTAAGATTTAAAGGACAAAGAGCATGGCTACAGAACAAGGCGCTGCTTCGGCGGGACACGACGACCATCATCCGACCGGTCTCGTCAGATATCTTTATTCAACCAACCACAAAGACATCGGCACGATGTATTTGATCTTCGCGATCATCGCGGGGCTCATTGGTGGCATCATGTCCATGATTATCCGGACCGAATTGGCGGCACCGGGGATCGATCTTGCCAGCGGCGACGATGTTGAGGCCTGGAAGCACACTTACAACGTTTTGGTCACCGGCCACGGCCTGATCATGATCTTCTTCATGGTGATGCCGGCGATGATCGGCGGCTTTGGCAACTGGTTTGTGCCGCTCATGATCGGCGCGCCGGATATGGCGTTCCCGCGCATGAACAACATTTCTTTCTGGCTGCTGCCATTCGCGTTGGCATTGCTGCTTTTGTCGGTCTTTGTTCCGGGACCAGTGGGCGGTAACGGCGTCGGCGGTGGTTGGACAATTTATCCGCCGTTATCTTCGACGGTAGGGCAGCCCGGACCGGCCATGGATTTGGCGATCTTCTCGCTGCACATTGCAGGCGCGTCTTCGATCTTGGGGGCGATTAACTTCATCACCACGATCTTCAATATGCGCGCACCTGGAATGACCCTTCACAAGATGCCGTTGTTTGTGTGGTCGATCCTGGTTACGGCCTTCTTGCTGTTGCTCTCGCTGCCGGTTCTCGCAGGCGCGATCACCATGCTTCTGACCGACCGTAACTTCGGAACGACCTTCTTCGATCCGGCCGGGGGCGGGGATCCGATCCTCTTCCAGCACCTGTTCTGGTTCTTCGGTCATCCGGAAGTGTACATTCTGATCCTGCCTGGTTTCGGCATGATCTCTCACATTGTTGCCACTTTCTCCAAGAAGCCTGTTTTCGGTTATTTGGGCATGGCCTACGCCATGGTCGCGATCGGTTTCGTTGGCTTCATCGTTTGGGCGCACCACATGTACACGGTGGGCTTGGACGTAAATACGAAGGCCTACTTCGTGGCGGCGACGATGGTGATTGCGGTGCCGACCGGCATCAAGATCTTCTCGTGGATCGCAACCATGTGGGGCGGCTCGATCGAGTTTAAGACACCCATGCTTTGGGCCATCGGCTTCATCTTCCTGTTCACGGTTGGTGGTGTTACCGGTGTGGTCCTTGCGAACGCCGGTGTGGACCAAGCCCTGCACGACACTTACTACGTGGTTGCCCACTTCCACTATGTGCTGTCGCTGGGGGCCGTGTTCGCGATCTTTGCCGGTTTCTACTACTGGTTCGGCAAGATGACTGGTTACATGTACTCGGAATTTTTGGGCAAGCTCCATTTCTGGGTAACGTTCATCGGTGTGAACTTGATCTTCTTCCCACAGCACTTCTTGGGATTGGCCGGGATGCCACGCCGCTACGTTGACTATCCGGATGCGTATGCAGGTTGGAACATGGTGTCGTCCGTTGGCTCGTACATTGCCTTTATCGGCACGCTGATCTTCCTTTATGCCATCTTGGATGCCTTTATGAAGAAGCGCGTGTGTGCGGACAATCCGTGGGGTGAGGGCGCAACGACCCTTGAATGGACGCTGCCATCGCCGCCACCGTTCCACCAGTTCAACGAGCTGCCACAAATCAAATAGGCAGTTTTGGAGGCCTAACGCGTGACCGACGCTAGTCTCGGAATCGAAACAGCTAAGGAGAGCCGGCCTGAAGCCGGCTCTTCGTCCTCAGTGGCGACTGTTGGCGATTACGTCCAGCTTTTAAAGCCGCGTGTGATGTCGCTGGTCATCTTCACGTCACTCGTGGGCATGGCGATTGCCCCAGGCAGTATCCACCCCATCCTTGCGGTGACGGCATTGCTCTGCATCGCCGTCGGGGCTGGTGCGTCCGGCGCGCTGAACATGTGGTATGACGCGGATATTGATGGGCGCATGACCCGTACCGAAAAGCGTCCAATTCCGCTGGGGCGCGTCGACAAAGAAGAAGCGCTCGCTTTTGGAATCACCTTAAGTCTACTTTCCGTTATGATCCTTGGTTTGGCGGCCAATTATCTGGCGGCAGGTCTGCTTGCTGTGACCATCGGTTTCTACGTGCTGATCTACACAATGTGGCTCAAGCGCCGGACGCCGCAGAACATCGTGATCGGTGGCGCTGCTGGCGCCTTGCCACCGGTGATTGGATGGGCCGCGGTGACCGGGTCGGTATCAGCCGAGCCCTTGGTGCTTTTCCTAATTATCTTCCTATGGACGCCACCGCATTTTTGGGCGTTGGCCCTTGTTCGTTCGTCGGACTACGAAAAAGTTGGTGTGCCGATGTTGCCGGTCACGTCTGGTGAGGCGGCGACGCGGCGGCAGATTTTTGTCTATTCAATCCTGTTGGCGCTGTCCTCGGCCTTGCCTGTGGTCATGGGATTTGCGGGCGTCGTCTATCTGACAACGGCTGTTTTGACAGGCGGTGCTTTCGTCTACATGGCTTACTGCATTTTGCCCAGCGTACGGTCGACCATCGGCCCTGCGGGCCGGGCGGAGATGCAACTGTTTGGGTTTTCCATCGCCTACCTGTTCATTATTTTCACCGCACTCCTTGTGGAGAGCGTGCTGAATATTTCGGCGTTTTAGGTTGCTCATGATGGTCAAGCTCACCGCTGAAGAACTGGAACGCCGCAAGCAACGCAACCGTGCCATCGCGTTCTTGCTGCTGGGCATGGTGGTTTTGTTCTTTACTGTGACGGTCGTGAAGCTCGGCGGTAATGTTGCGGAACGTCAGTCTTTCCCTGTTATAGAGAGGCAACCCAGTGTCTCGCCCTGATCCTTCAGCCACCAAACGAAACAATCGGATCGTTTTTGCTTGCTTGGGCATCGTAGCCGGGATGGGGGCCATGTCCTACGCGGCTGTTCCTTTGTACGAAGCCTTTTGCCGGGTTACAGGCTATGGCGGCACCACGCAACGGGCGGATGTCGCGCCAGACACTATTTCTGACCGGGTTATGACCATCCGTTTCGACAGCACCACGTCGAACGCATTGCCTTGGACGTTTAAGCCTGACCAGAAAAAAATGTCGGTGAAGGTCGGCGAATCAAATCTCGCGTTCTACACGGCCGTGAACAATTCGGATCAGCCCGTTTCAGGTACGGCGACCTTCAACGTGACGCCGCTGAAAGCGGGGCTCTACTTCAGCAAGATCGATTGTTTCTGTTTTGAAGAACAAAGGCTGGAGCCGGGCGAGAAAGCCATTATGCCGGTCAGTTTTTTTGTTGATCCAGAGATAAATGAAGATAGAAATTTGGACGAAATTAAAACGATTACGTTGTCATATACGTTCTTCAAAAAAGAGGAGCAGACGGCGTCACGGGACACTGGGGACCGCGCTGCGAATTAGGGCGTGGACAGAGAATTAAAACAGCGATTGGCTGAGGAGAATTGATATGGCTTCCGGGGAAATAAAACACGATTACCATCTGGTGGACCCAAGTCCGTGGCCACTGGTTGGCTCCATCGGGGCATTCGTTATGGCCATCGGTGCCGTGATTTACATGCATCCGGAATGGGCTTACATGACCCGCGAAGTGGGGGGGCAGACGGAAGAAGTTCCCCTTGGGCCATGGGTACTGCTCGCTGGTACGGCAATCGTGATCATCACCATGTTCGGGTGGTGGCGCGATGTGATCGAAGAGGCTGAGTTTCAGGGCCACCACACGCAGATTGTTCAGATCGGCATGCGCTATGGGATGGTGCTGTTCATCGCCTCTGAAGTGATGTTCTTTGTCGCCTGGTTCTGGGCTTACTTTAACGTGGCTCTCTTCCCGACCGATTTCGGTTATGAACAATGGCCGCCATCAGAGATCAAAACGTTTGATCCTTGGGATTTGCCTTTCATCAACACGCTGATCCTGTTGACCTCGGGCACGACGGTCACTTGGGCTCACCACGCCCTTCAGCATGGCGACCGCCGCGGCTTGATCTTGGGCCTTACCGTCACGGTTATTCTGGGCCTGATCTTTACGGGCGTGCAGGCTTACGAATACTCGCACGCAGCGTTCGGATTTTCCGGCAGCATTTATGGCGCCACTTTCTACATGGCGACCGGTTTCCACGGTTTTCATGTGATCGTCGGTACGATTTTCTTGGCCGTCTGCCTTTACAGAGCGGTAGCTGGTCATTTCAAAGAAGATCATCATTTCGGATTTGAAGCCGCCGCTTGGTATTGGCACTTCGTTGACGTTGTTTGGCTGTTCCTGTTCGCATGCATCTATGTATGGGGCGCGGGCACACCAGCCGCCCATTAACGCCGGAGCCGCTATTGGCTGATCCAAAACCTGCAGATCACATCGATCTGCTCAAGAACGTCTTTTTAGGCCGGTGCCCGCAATGCGGCACCGGCTCTCTTTTTGATGGGTTTCTGACCGCCGTGCCAAAATGCAATGTGTGCGGCACGGAATTCCCAAGCGATGCGTCCGCGGACGGTCCGGCTTTTTTCATCATGCTGGTTGCGGGTTTCATCGTGGTCGGTGGCATTCTGTTTACAGAGCTCGCCTATGCGCCGCCATGGTGGCTCCACTTGATCATCTGGGTACCGGTTGCCCTCGTGATTTGTGTCGCTCCTCTGCGGCCTCTGAAAGCTCTCTTCATTATTCTGCAGTATCGGCACGATGCTCATGAGGGCAGGACGGACCGCCCCACAGGAGCGGGCAGCGCATGATCCACTTTAAGCCTCAGCTTTGGCCCACGGCCTTCATGCTGGCCGCTTTGGTTGTGCTGCTGGCGCTTGGCAATTGGCAGCTTGAGCGGCGCGTTTGGAAACTCTCTCTCATCGCGGATATCGAGGCGCGTACAACGCAAGCACCCATCGATTTCTCGCAAGCCGAAAGCTTGTACCAGCAGGGCGAGGATGTTGAGTATCTTCCGGCCGTGCTGGAGGGCAATTTCCTTCATGACAAAGAGATCCATCTGTTCGGTCAAAGCGTGGACGGCAAAGGTGGCTACCACATCATCACGCCCCTAAAGACAGCTGATGGTCAGGTCGTCTTGGTTGATCGAGGGTATGTTCCGCCCGACAAGAAAGCGCCGGAGACGCGGGCCAGTGGGCAAATTTCTGGCCTCGTAACACTAGAGGGATTGGTGCGGACAGATAGTAAGCCGGGCGCCTTTGTACCCCCTAATAACCCGGAGAAAGGCGAGTGGTTTTCTCGCGACCACCAGACCATGGGGGCCTGGGTGGGCTCGGAGCCGGTTGCGCCTCTCTTCCTGGATGTGGCTGATATGCCCGTTCCCGGTGGCTGGCCAAGGGGTGGGCAGACGCGGATTGTGTTGAAGAACGACCATCTGGGCTATGCCCTTACCTGGTTTGGCCTTGCCGTCGTTTTGGTGGGGGTCTATCTGGCGCAACAAATATCCACCGGGCGCATTAGGATTTCATCAGATAATGGCGGATAGGTTTGTTGCGCCCACAGCGCCTGCCCGGTAGGTTGCAGCGCTGCTGAGAACAAGATCAAAAAGTGTGACACGATCGTGAAATACGTCAGTACACGCGGGGAGGCCCCCGATTTAAGTTTTGCCGATGTGGTCATGACCGGCCTGGCCCGGGATGGTGGCCTCTATGTGCCGGAAAGCTGGCCACGGTTTTCGGCGGGCGAGCTGGCCTCGTTCGAAGGGCTGTCCTATCCGGATCTAGCATTCCGTATACTGATGCCTTTTGTAGGCGACGACATCGCGCCTGATGTCTTTCGTAAGATTGTGGATGACGCTTATGCCGGGTTCCACAACCCTTTGATCGCGCCGCTGCGCCAAATAGGACCGGATCATTGGCTCATGGAATTGTTTCATGGGCCTACCTTGGCATTCAAAGACGTGGCCATGCAGTTCATCGGTCCGCTCCTGAGCCATCTGCTGATGGAACGCAACAAAAAGGCAACCATCATCGGGGCGACCTCCGGCGACACGGGGTCTGCGGCCATTGAGGCCCTGCGCGGACGGGAGGGCGTGGATGTCTTCATTTTTCACCCCAATGGCCGGGTATCTGAGGTGCAACGCCGTCAGATGACGACGGTTCTTGACGACAATGTCCATAATATTGCCATCGACGGTACTTTCGACGATGCCCAGGCTATCGTGAAGGCACTGTTCAATGATGAGGCGTTTCGTGACGAACGAAATCTGTCGGCGGTAAACTCCATCAATTGGGCGCGTATTATGGCCCAATGTGTCTACTACTTTTCCTCCTCGGTTGCGTTGGGCGCTGATGAGGCGCGCCGTATCGGATATTCAGTGCCAACCGGGAATTTCGGCGACATATATGCGGGATACGCTGCAAAGCAGATGGGGGCGTTTATCGGTGATCTGATCATCGCGACGAACGTCAACGACATCTTGGCGCGCTGCGTAAACACCGGGCGTTATGATGTTCAGTCCGTCGTGCCGACCATGAGCCCAAGCATGGATATTCAGGTGTCGTCGAATTTTGAACGCTTGCTGTTTTCCGCAGGGGGACGCGACGCATCCAAAGTCAGATCCCAAATGGACAGTCTCCGGCGTGACGGTCTTTTCGTTGTAGACAATTTGAGCCTCAGTGAAATCCGAAAGGATTTTTCTGCGCATAAAGTTGATGAAGCCGCTACGTCAGAAACGATAAAATCACTGCACGGCCAAAGCGGTTATCTGCTCGATCCGCATACGGCGGTTGGGGTCGCCGCCGCACAATCCGCAGAAGTCAATGTTGAGGGGCCGTTGGTGACCCTGGCAACAGCACATCCTGCCAAGTTTCCTGCGGCTGTGAAAAAGGCAACAGGTGCAGAGCCCATTCTGCCGTCCCATTTGCACGACCTTTTTGATCGGGAAGAACAGTATGAAGAGCTGCCGAACGATCTAGAAACGGTCAAATCTTATATCCGGAAAAAGTCGCCCGTATGACAGGCCCTTCTCAGCTGACAACCCTCGCAAACGGCCTGCGCGTTGTCTCTCAATCGATGCCGCATTTACAGACAGCCGCGGTGGGTGTTTGGGTCGATGTAGGGGCGCGTCACGAAACGCCGCCGCATCACGGCATCTCGCACATGCTGGAGCATATGGCGTTCAAGGGCACGGAAAGCCGCACCGCCCTTGGCATAGCTCAGGAGATTGAGGATGTAGGCGGATTTATGAACGCCTATACCAGCCGCGAGCAGACTGCCTACTATGTTCGTATCCTGAAAGACGATATCCCTCTTGCGGTCGATTTGTTGTCGGACATTTTGTTGCGCTCGACGTTTCTACCCGAAGAAATCGAGAGAGAGCGTGGTGTCATCATCCAGGAAATTGGTCAATCGCTTGATACGCCGGACGACATTGTCTTCGACTATCTCCAGGAAGCGGCTTATGGCGATCAGGCCATGGGCCGTACCATTCTTGGGACGGAGCAGTCCGTTTCAAGTTTCGAACAAGAGACGCTGCGCGGTTACATGACATCTCAATATGGGGCCAATCGCATGGTCCTGGCGGCAGCCGGAAACGTTCAGCATGATGATCTGGTGGCGCTGGCGGAAAAGCATCTTGGGGGATCTCAAGAGCAGGTCGATGGTGGCTATGACCGGGCCGCCTTCGTCGGTGGAGCGCGTCTGGATCGGAAGGACCTGGAGCAAGCACACATTACGCTGGCGTTTGATGGTCTCTCTTACCGCCATGATGATTATTATGCCCTCCAAGTGCTGATTAGCGTCCTGGGCGGTGGCATGTCTTCGCGTTTGTTTCAGGAAGTCCGGGAAAAGCGCGGGCTGTGTTACTCGATTTATGCTTATGGGGCCTCTTACGACGATTCCGGCATGATCGGCATATATGCCGGCACGGGTGGGGAACAAGTCCAAGACCTAACATCGGTGATTGCCGACGTTGCGCGGGATCTGGCAACCTCCTTAACGGACGAAGAAGTTGAGCGCGCCAAAGTTCAGATGAAATCAGGGTTAATGATGGGGCTGGAATCGCCGTCTTCCTGGTGTGAGCAGCTCGGCCGGCATGTGCTGATCTTCGGTGAGCCCATCCCACCCGAACAACTGCAAGAAAATGTGGCACGCGTTGACCGGGAGCAGGTAAGCCGCCTGGCCGCGTCGCTTTTTGAGACAGACAAATTGGCCCTCGCCGCCGTCGGGCCCATCAATCGGCTTGAAAGTCACGCCCAAATCGCGGCAAAATTCAAATAGCTGGGGGAGCCAAGCATGTCTTGGGTGATTTATGGCACTCATTAGGACGATCTCGAGGAATGATCTCACGCCGACGGTCGAAGGCGATGGGGTGACCTTGCGCTATCCCCAACCTTCGGATTACGCCCAATGGGCACCACTGCGCGAGGAAAGCCGAGAGTTCCTGACCCCTTGGGAGCCCACATGGCCGCGCGATGATCTCACGCGGCCGGCATTCCGGCGGCGGTTGAGATACTACGCTCGTGAATTGCGGGAAGATCAGGCTTATCCGTTCTTTGTATTCAGCAACACGGACGGCGCGCTTGTTGGCGGGCTTACATTAAGCAACGTGCGGCGCGGGGTGACCCAATCATGTTCGGTTGGGTATTGGGTTGGGAAAAAACATTCGCGGAAAGGATATATGACAGAGGCTGTGCGGGCAGTCCTGCCATTTGTTTTCAATCAGCTTTCACTACATCGGTTGGAGGCGGCATGTTTGCCAAGCAATGAGCCTTCCCGGCGTTTGCTGCAAAAGGTAGGTTTCCGCGAAGAAGGGTATGCGCGTCGTTATCTGCGTATTAACGGGGCGTGGCGGGATCATTTGCTCTTCGCGATGATTGAAGATGATCTGCAGTCTTAGTATTGACCGTTGTGTGCGGATCATCGCAGGCGCGTTGTAGATTAAATAAGATATTTCAGACAAACGAGCATATGCCCAGACTAAGCAGGTGCATTCCTACAAACGCGATATATCTTGTCTTTGCGCTGATTGGGGTGTTCCTGGTTTTTGCACCGCTCGGCGAGGCCCTATCACAGACGATCTCCATTCCTTCGTTGTCGGAAAGCGAGGCCGACGCGCCACCCAACGATATTCCCGCCGACCTGTTCGAAACGGAAGAGGATCAATTCGCGACAGCGCGGGTGCTGTTGCATGGGATGTTGCTTGGCCTTTTATTAGGGCTGGCGGCATTTCATCTGGCCCGCTTCATCTATGCTGAAATTGGAATGTCCTTTTCGATTTTTCTGTTTCTCCTCGCTGGATTTCTGTTTGAGTACACCGTTTTTGGGTATCACCGATCGTTCACGGGGGAGGGCAGTGGTGTTTCGGACATGGTGGAGGCCATCGCGGCCGCCCTGCTTGCGGTTGTGGCATTCCACTTTCTGAGGAGGTTCCTGGACTTAGAGGCCACGCACCCGAACTATGATCTCTTTCTGAGAATATTGTTTTTCGGCTCGTTGTTTGCGCTCGCGGTGACACCGTTTAACGCGATCGTTGCCATGTTGATGGTGCAATTGACGCTTTTCTTGGGTGTGGTCGGCGTTAGTTTGATCGTTGCGTTTCTTTCCCGCAGCGGTTCTTCTCAAGCTCAGATCGCGAGCCCCGGAATATTTCTTCTGGCACTTGCGTTTTTAGGCCAAGGCCTGCTTGAGTTTTTCGATCTCCAAGCGGTCGAATCTTGGGCGGTGTTAATTCATCTCGTTTTTGTCATTGGCCTGTTGCTCCTCTCTTACGCGGTCCTAAGCGAAAAAGATGTCCAGAGAGACACTAGTGTCGAGGAATTTGCGGCACTTCCTGCGCCAGGTCATACGTCGCTTCCCACGGCACCGGAAAGCGCCCTTGAGGCAGCCAGTTCGGCCGATGATGCTATGAGCGGTCGTTTGGCCCTGGCACTTGCTGCGTCAGGTGAAGGGGTTTGGGACTGGGACATTCAAGAACAGACTCTTTTCTTATCGGCGGAGGCTGAGCACTTGGCCGGTATGGAAGTGGGGAGTTTTGATGGGACCGGGGACATGTGGCTCTCCCTCTTGTCAGGTCACGACGTGCCTGACTTTCGGGACCTTATGTTCTCGGCCGAGACCCATCGTAAACCGACATTTGTCAAAAGCTTTCGCATTAAAGGCGATGAGAGCAATGACCGGATCCTGGAGCTCCAGGCCTCGTTTCTAAAGAACGATGACGGTGCGATCATACGATGCGTCGGCATGTTGCGGAATATCAGCGACCGCGTGGCCGATGAATATCGTCCTGTAGACAGCGGGTTGGTTGATGTACTGACAAACGTTCTGACGCGTTCGGCTTTTATGACGAGGCTTGAGGAACATTTGAACGGCAGCGCTTCGGATGGAAATGATGTGTCAGAGCTGTTCATCATCGATCTTGACCGCTTCAAAGTGGTCAATGAGGGGGTTGGCCATGCGGGCGGCGACCAGCTTCTTTCGGGCGTAGCGGAAAGGCTTAAAGCATTCTCCGGTGAATCTGATTTGGTGGGACGACTGGCGGGCGATGAATTTGCATTGCTGCTCAACCGTCAGGGTGGAAACGCCAATGCGGAAGGAATTGCGGACCTCATTCTCGACCTCCTGTCCCGTCCCTTCGAGATCGGCAACCGGGAAGTGTTCCTAGGGGCAAGCATTGGGTTTGTGTTGTTGACGCAGGAACACAAAATGGCTGGTGAGGTGTTACAGAGTGCCGAGTCTGCCGCTCAGGAGGCGAAACGGGCGGGCGGAAGTCAGTGGCGCGAATATGCGCCAACGATGAGAGCCGCGCCTGATCAGACAGTATCTGTTCATGCAGAGCTAAGCCGTGCTTTGGAACGGGAAGAAATTGAACTTCATTATCAACCTATCTTCGCACTCGAACACCCTAGGATCGCAGGCTTCGAAGCATTGCTGAGGTGGCGGCATCCGAAACGTGGTGTTCTGGGGGCAGATCAATTTGTTCCGGTGGCTGAGGAAACGGGATTGATTGTCGATTTGGGCAGGTTTGCACTCAGCCTTGCAAGTGTTCAGCTTTATCAATGGCAGGCATTTTTCCCCCTGACTGACCCCTTGTTCGTCAGCGTCAATATGTCGAGCCGGGAATTGCTGCGCCCGGATTTGGTCAGTGAGTTTGAGGAAATCACAAAAGCGGTCACTGTGGAGCCGGGTACGCTCAAAATCGAACTTACGGAATCGCAAGTGCTGCGGGACGAAGCGATTGCCGCGGCCGTTCTTGAAAAACTGCGTGAAATGGGGGCGGGACTTGCGCTTGATGATTTCGGTACTGGATATTCCGCGCTCAGCCGCTTGAAGAACTACCACTTCAATACATTGAAGGTGGATCGGTCATTCGTATCCGCGATTGATACGGAAGACGAGGCGCCGGTCATCACCAAGACGATCGTTGATCTCGCGCATGAGCTTGGCATGGACGTTATCGCAGAAGGCGTTGAATCCGACGCCCATGTGGAGCTACTGCGCCAAATGGGCTGTGATTTCGGTCAGGGCTACCACTTCGGTGCCGCGATGACGGCTGAGGAAGCCCAGAAATTTATCGCGCTACATTGGGCGAACTGATCCGGCTTGGCAGGCCTTTACGCGTTTCCAGCGACGCCGGAAAGCAGCGATAGATCAATGCCCAGTTTTGCCATGGCATTTTCCCAGCGGTTTTCTAGTGCTGCTTCGAAAAGGAGGTCGTCGTCAGCGGGGCAATGGAGCCATCCATTAGCACGGATTTCGGACTCCAACTGGCCTGGCGCCCATCCTGCATAACCCAGTGCAACCAAAGACCGCTCCGGACCGTCACCGCCCACGATTGCCTTAAGAATGTCCGTTGTCGCCGTCAGCCCGACGCTGTTGCCGACGAAGATGGTGGAATCTTCTTTTGAATAATCCGTACTATGAAGAACGAATCCACGGCCAGTATCCACCGGGCCACCGAAATGCACATCGATTGGTTGACCGGAGCGTGGCGGCGCAATTTCCAACTGTTCCAGCAATTCTTCGAACGTGATGTTGTCTGCGGTTTTGTTAACCACAAGACCCATGGCGCCGCCCTGTGCTGTATGAGCACAAAGGTAAACGACACTACGTTCAAAGCGGGTGTCTGCCATGCCGGGCATGGCGATAAGAAATTGCCCTTCAAGGCAGTCCTGTTTTTGATCTTTTCTTTCTGCCGACATCTTAATCTTTCTAAATACGCTCGTTACTAAGAATTCACAGGATTTTCGGCAATTTCGCGGCAAGAAAAGACGGCTCACTTTATTTTGAGCCAAGTGTCATTACCCCAAACCAATAATCCGTGTGTCATAACCCCACCTATCATTCTTATGGAACTATTAGTGCGGCATGCTACCAACTCAGTGTAGCAAGATTCAGACCGGCCTTTCAGTATTGAATTGATACAATGTTAACCACAAGAGCCAGCATCGTTGCAGTTTTGCTGTTTTTTGCAGCGTTTGTCGCTTCCGCCTCGGTGGGTGAGGAAGCGTGCGATGTTCTGCGTTCTGAATGGCAAGGCAATGATTATGTTGAGCTGAGGCTCGTTTCCGCTCACACCCATATTCCAGAGAATGGGAAGATCGACCTCGCGCTTGAAATTAAGCTTCGCGACGGCTGGGTTACGTATTGGAAAATGCCGGGCGTCTCGGGGTTCCCACCGAAGATCACCGCTAAGGATCTTAAGAATGTGGATCGGTTTGATGTGATGTGGCCGGCGCCCAGCCATCATGAACTGCCGTATTCCGATGCAATCGGATATGACGGGCATCTGTTGGTGCCAATTTCGGCAGTTGCGGAATCACCTCTCGAAGACATGCAGATCAAACTCGATTGGCAGATTGCAGTGTGCGAGGAAATCTGCGTGCTGTTGGAAGAGATGTTCGCGTTAACAATACCGGCGGTGACGGCCGGTGCCGCAGTAGATAAGACGGCGGATCACAGTCAGATTGCAGAGGCCAAATCGACCCTGCCGGTAAAGGTTCCTCAGGGCGCTTTTTTAGGAAGCCACAGTGTAAAATCTGCGGCCGTGCGGCGCGAAAACCAGTCCCTATTTTTGGACGTGACACTCACCTCTGCGGAAGGTGGGGGCGCTAGGGCCGCTGTGCCAGAACTGTACGTGGCGGGTCCAGCCGCGGTTCGCTTTGGCACACCCGCAGCTGAAAAAAGCTCCGAGGGTGCGGAGCTAAAATTCACCTATCAGGTGTTTCTGCCGGATTCGAAAACCCGATTGGAAGGGCAAGACCTCACACTTGTTTTGGTCTCCGATGAAGGGGCTTTCAAGACAACAGCCCAAATCGCGTTAGGGTCGTAACGAATTTTCCATCGGATTTCACAAAGGCAAGAGAGATAGTGGATCGTTTCTCTATTGCCGATGACCGCCTCGCCTTGGCGCAGCGTCATTGCCTACGCTATGTTCGTTTTTCGTAGAAACATGACGATACCTACGATACACCGTTTGCTGCGTGATCAGACGGGTGATTGGAATTCATTCATCCCGATCGCGCTCTAGCGCAATTGGCGCCGGCAATTTAAAGAGGCATTAGATACGCATGACAATCAGTGAAGGCGATAAGATTCCTGAAGCCACCCTTATGCACATGACGGACAAAGGACCAGCCCCTTTGAAAACGTCTGAGCTATTTGGGGGCAAAAAAGTAGTGGTGTTTGCTCTACCAGGGGCGTTTACACCGACTTGTTCCAACCAGCATCTTCCGGGCTTTGTCCGCCTTGCGGACGACATTAAGGCCAAGGGTGTCGATACCATTGCTTGCCTGTCCGTGAATGACGCTTTTGTCATGGGTGCTTGGGGGGAAAACCAGAGTGTCGGCGACAAAGTGTTGATGCTGGGTGATGGCAATGGCGAGCTGACGCAGAAGCTTGGACTTGAGATGGATGGTAGCGGATTCGGCATGGGCACACGTTCAACGCGTTACTCCATGATTGTGGAAGACGGTGTGTTGAAGAAGCTCAATCTCGAAAGCAACCCTGGCCAAGCCGTCGACAGTGGTGCTGAGCGCATTCTAGAGCAAGTCTAGCCGCATACGGAGCAAGGGCTCTCTTAATAACTTAATTGGTGGTGGCGCTGGTTCGGTGCGACCACCAAATCTCCAAACACAGAAGCATCCAAGCAACAGACGACCACCGCTTGAGATCCCAGCCCTGTGTCGTGAGAAATGCATCCACTGCTTCCGGGCGAAAGTGCTGTTGAGCAAAGGACGAGCGGTCGGTCAGCCTTTCGTGCAAGGTGCCGTTCAAGCGCCCAGTCATCCATTTTTGCAACGGGATCTCAAAACCCCGTTTGGGGGCATGGACAACTTCTTCCGGAAGATATTTATCCGCCAGCTGACGAAGCAGCGGCTTCGTTTGGCGGCCAGGCAGTTTTAGATCAGATGGAATTTGGGCCGCAAACTCGATGAGCTCATGATCGAGAAAAGGCGACCTTGCTTCAAGGCCATGGGCCATGCTGGCCATATCCATTTTGATCAACAGCGTATCGGACAGAAGCCGCTCAAAATTGTAGCCGCTCATCTGATCAACGGCTTCTAGATCGCCATAAGCGATGCGCAATTGATCCAGCAAGCGCAGCGAAGATGTGACCTTTCCATTGTCTGTCGGGGCATAAAGCGACTGTTTTTCGGCTTCAGACAATAGGTCCTTTGTGAGAACTAGATATCTTTCATATTCCGATGCCGCCAACACACGCAGGAAACGGTGTGCAAACTGATAGGTATTCCGATTGAGACGTGGGTTTGGCAAAAAACTGAGCAGGGAGCGGCTGACTGCCTTTGGCAGTGACCCCCACTGATCAAGGCGCCTTTGCAGTACGAAAGCAAGATAGTGTCTGTACCCGGCAAAGATCTCATCGCTGCCGTCGCCATTCAAAACGACCTTGATCTTTTCGCCTGCAATCTCCGATACCAGAAAAGACGGCAGAGCTGATTGGTCCGCAAACGGTTCGTCATAGTGACCGACGATCTGGTCAATGCGGTCTTCGCCCATTGAAGTGAGAAGAGTGTCGTGGTGATCGGTCTGATACCGTTCTGCAACGAGGCGGGCGAGCGGGCGTTCGTCATAAGCGTCCACATCGAATCCGACGCAGAATGTTTTGAGGGGCGTTTGCAATTCTTGTGCGGCGATGGCTGTCACCAGTCCACTGTCAATGCCGCCTGAAAGGAAACAGCCGACGGGCACGTCACTTTGCAGTCTGAGCTTGACGGACAAGCGTAGTCTTTTGTCGATTTCTTCGATGGCTTCCTGTTCGGAACAGGCGACCTTCTTGTCGAAACGTAGTGACCAATAGCGGTGTGCGGATGACGTGCCGTCGGTTTCGAAACGAAGTGCGTGAGCAGGGGGAACGCGGCGGATGCCTCTGAATATCGTGTCCGGCCCCGGAACAACGCCAAAAGACAGGTAGTCATGTATGCCCTGATCCCGAATGCCGTCATCCACGTCGGGGACCTGATGAAGCGCTTTGATTTCCGAAGCGAAAGCATAGCCGCCTGGGATTGGTGCATAGAAGACGGGTTTCTTGCCGGTCCGATCGCGGGCCAGCGTCAGTGTTTTGGTGTGTGCATCCCAAAGGGCAAAGGCGAACATGCCTCTCAATCTTGAGACAAAATTCTCGGGGTCCTGTTCATACAGATGGGGGATCACTTCGGTGTCGGACGTGCCGCTAAATGTGTGGCCCCGGTCCAAGAGCTCTCCGCGAAGTTCCTTGTAGTTATAGATCTCGCCGTTTTGGATCACCCAGCTCCGCCCTGAGGGCGTTGCCATGGGTTGATGACCGGTTTCGCTGAGATCGATGATGGAAAGGCGCCGGTGGCCCAATACGATGTTGTCGCTTGTCCATACGCCTTCGTCGTCCGGGCCGCGATGGGCAAGAGAGCCGATCATGCGCTGGACGACCGGCTTGTACCGGTCCGTATCAGGATGAAGAATCCCCGCGATCCCGCACATACTTTTTAGCGCCCCGGCCTGTTATCCGCCATTCTGGAAGGATGCCATACCGTGGCGGGCTAATTCATCTGCTTTTTCATTGCCTGGATCACCCGCGTGTCCTTTGACCCAGTGCCAGGTGATGTCATGACGGCCCAGCGCTTCATCTAAGGCGCGCCAAAGCTCCTCATTTTTGACCGGTTTTTTATTGGCTGTCCGCCAGCCGTTCTTCTTCCAGCGATCGATCCATTGGGTGATGCCGTCCTTTACGTAAGATGAATCCGTGAACAGGTCGATCCGGCACGGCCGTTTCAAAGCGTTGAGGGCTTCAATAGCGGCTGTCAGTTCCATGCGATTATTGGTGGTATCGGCGGCGCCGCCTGAGATTTCCTTTTGTTGGTCCCCAAAAATCAAAAGAGCGCCCCAGCCGCCTGGGCCAGGATTTCCCGAACATGCTCCGTCCGTATAGATCGTAACACGTCCGTCGTTAGTCGACGCCATAGGATTGCGGGCTCCTCACATCACGGTGGAATCTTAGTTTCTTAAGGTATTCGCTCGGGTCTTTTGGTTTCACCAATGCGCCTTCCATGGGGGCAAACCAATCGGCGAGCCGCGTCAAAAGAAATCGCAGTGCAGCCCCGCGCGCGAGTATCGGAAGGGACTCTATTTCCTCGGGGCTCAATCCCCGGTGTTTTTGATAGCCGTTCGTTAGCGCTCTTGCCTTTGTGATGTTGAACTGACCGTCATTTTCAAAACACCAGGCATTCAGGCAGATGGCCAAGTCGTAAGCGAGAATATCGTCACATGCGAAGTAAAAATCGATGAAGCCCGAAAGCGTGTCTTTGAGGAAGAACACGTTGTCCGGAAACAGATCTGCATGAATGATCCCGGTAGGGAGGTGTTCTGGCCACTTGTTTGAAAGCTGTGCCAGATCGTCTTCTATTTCTTTCTCGAGCCCGGCCGTAAAACGATCGGCGTTCTGCCGGCAGCTTGCAAAGAGGGACTGCCAGCCCGCCGGGTTCAGCGCGTTTTTCCGCCGTAATTTGAAGTCCTGTGCCGCCAGATGCATTTGGGCGAGCATTTCGCCCAGCAATTGGCAATGCTTTGGTGTCGGCCTGTGGACAGAAACGCCTTCCAAAAATGAGACGATAGCGGCCGGCCGGTCGTTCAGCGCGCGTAAAGCGATGTTCTGTCTATCGTGTATTGGAAGAGGGCACGGAAAGCCCTTCGCGCCCAGATGATCTAGCAGCCCCAGAAAAAAGGGCAGATCTGCTTCCGACACGCGCTTCTCGTAGAGAGTCAGGAAGTAGCGGCCTTCGCTGGTCTCAACCATGTAATTGGTATTCTCGACGCCTTCGGCGATGCCTTTGAATGAGACAACGGAACCAATGTCGTAGGTGGAAACGAAGGCATCTAGATCTTCGTAGGTGACTTCGGTGTAAACCGCCATGCGCGGATCAGGCTGCTGTTAATGTGCGGGGGAGTTTGAACTGGACGTCCTCTTGGCGAATGGTCACTTCTTCCACCTGGACGTCAAACCGTTCTTTGACGGCACGTAAGACTTCGTCCACAAGAATTTCAGGAGCGGATGCGCCAGCGGTAATCCCCAGGCTCTTCACGCCGTCCAGCCAGGACCAATCAATATCTTCGGCACGCGGCACCAGATAAGCCGTCGGACATCCCTGCCGCATGGCAACTTCCACCAGGCGCTGGGAATTAGATGAATTAGGCGCCCCGATCACCAACATTGTATCGCATTGTTGCGCAATCGCCTTCACCGCCTCTTGCCGGTTCGTGGTGGCGTAACAAATATCTTCCTTGTGGGGACCTTTTATGTTCGGGAACCGCTTGACCAGCGCATCGACAATCTCTGTGGTGTCATCAACGGACAGCGTGGTCTGTGTGATGTAAGCAAGTTTCGTGGGGTCTTTTGGCTCGAACGACGCAACATCCCCAGTGGTCTCGATGAGGGAGATCGACCCGGGGGGCAGCTGCCCCAGCGTGCCGATGACCTCCGGGTGTCCCTCGTGACCGATCATGACGATCTCGTAACCTTCACGGTGGTGCCGTTCGGCTTCCACATGGACCTTAGACACGAGTGGGCAGGTGGCATCCAAGTAGAAAAGATCCCGGGCTTTGGCGTCTGCCGGCACCGATTTCGGAACCCCATGTGCGGAGAAGATGACAGGACGTCCCTGAGGTACTTCGTCGATTTCCTCAACGAAGATTGCCCCTTTCTCCTCCAGCTGTTCGACCACAAAACGGTTGTGGACAATTTCATGGCGGACATAGACCGGCGCGCCATATTTGGACAGCGCCAGCTCAACAATCTGGATGGCACGCTCAACACCGGCGCAGAAGCCCCGGGGAGCGGCGAGAAGGATTTTCAACGATGAACGATCGGGTGCCATAATATGTTTCTGGGCTCCTCCAGCGGTCCAATCAAGCCCTTCGGGCATTATGTCGCAAGGAGGTAATCAAGGGGTTTCTAACGAGGGTATCTGGGGCGAAATCTCCCCGGATTTACCATTGTAACTTGCTGGTCCGCGCCCGCTTGGATAAAGTCCCGCGCACGCGCGGCGGTCACTAACGTACCCAATTACAATAGATCGTATGCAGCGAAAATAAGGCAAGGAGAGATCGGATGTCTGACCCGGTTATTGCTCAGAAAGAGCCAATCGCTATCGATGTGGAGGCAGGGAAATCCTATTGGTGGTGCGCTTGTGGCAAATCCCAAAAACAACCGTTTTGCGATGGAAGCCATAAGGGGACGGACTTCGTTCCAACGGAATTCAAAGCGGAAAAGGACGGCAAGGCCTTTTTTTGCGGATGTAAGCATTCCGATAAGAAGCCGCTCTGCGACGGCAGCCACTCGAAGCTGTAAAGGCGGCTCAAGAGGAATGATGAACAAGAAATTACTTTTAGGGCTCATGGCCGGACTTACGTTGGCTGGCTGCTCCAACTCACTCGAAGTCAGCGACTGCCCGCGAATCGGTCTTCTGCCGCAGGCGGATCGGATAACCATTTTTAAGGACACAGGCGGCCAGGACATCACGGACGTCATCGGCACCGGCAAGATCGAGGGCCTTTCAGGAAGTTGCGAGACTGACGAAGACGGCCAGATATTTGTGACCTTAGAGATGGGGTTGACGGCGGCCCTTGGACCGACCGTCGCAAACCAACCTCTGGTTTTACCCTACTTCGTTGCGGTAACGGATGGAGATGAGCAAGTCCTTACGAAAGAGCCTGCTCAGTTCACTGTCAGGTTCGATGATGAGGAACGCAAGGTACGCTCAAAAGTTGCGGTGGACACCTTCCCGATGCCGGGGGTAGGGGGCTTTGTCAGAGACGAATATGTCGTTGTTGTCGGCTTTCAACTGAATCCGAATCAACTCAACTACAATCGGCGCAGCGGGAACTAGCGCCGAAAATCGTTCATATCTATCAGCGGCGGTCCATGCCGTTGACTCATTGCCCTTAAGAGCTATTGTGAATTTAACGGCAGCCGCCCTTGCGAAACGACGGCTGTTGGCCACTCAGATGAACTTTGCGGGAGAGACCGGCATAGCCGCCGGCGCCGAAGGAGCAACCGCCCCGGAAACTCTCAGGCTTTAGGACCGCAAAGGGATGACAATCTGGAAAGCGAAAGGTGCCTTTCGGCATTTTTCCACCGAAGGGGTAATCCCTCAGCTTCACATAGGTATTGGTCAGCCAATGGCAGGGCCAAAAGTGAAGCGAGGTAAATCTCTCAGGTCCGATGACAGAGGGGCGCGTTTTGGCATCAGTGAACAGCTGGGCGAAAGCGCCGTACACCGATGCTATTGGACCACTTGATGAGCGACGCGCAAACCAAAGACACTTCTCAGACGACGGATAGATTAAGGCAGACGCCTCTGGCGGATCTGCACCGGAAGCTTGGCGCGCGCATGGTGCCATTCGCCGGATTCGAAATGCCGCTTCAGTACAAGGCAGGCATTCTGAAAGAACATCAGCATACGCGTTCGGCAGCTGGCCTTTTCGATGTGTCACACATGGGGCAAGCCTTTCTGGTGGCCCCTGAGACCGGTAATGGCGACGCGAGCCACGAGGCTGTGGCGTCGGCGCTGGAAACCGTGGTGCCGGGCAACATCAAAGGACTGAAGCCGGGCGCGATGCGACTGACCCTGCTGCTCAGCGAGCAAGGGGGCATTCTGGATGACCTGATGGTAACCCGTGCGGGTGGGGCGGAACACCAAGGTTGGTTGTTCCTCGTGGTCAACGCGGTCACTAAGGAACAAGATTTCGCTTACATCGCCGAGAAGTTAGGACGCAGAGCGGAACTCAAGATAGCCGATGAGCGAGCTCTGCTTGCCCTCCAAGGACCAAAGGCGGTTGAGGTTTTGTCGCGTCATGTGCCCGGTGTCGCGGATCTTGGATTTATGAACGGACGGCACTTTGAAGAAGGTGACCTTGATTTCATTGTGACGCGTTCAGGCTATACCGGCGAAGACGGTTTCGAAATCTCTCTCCCGGCCGATCAGGCCGCCCGATTTGCCGAGTCTTTGCTCCAGCATCCGGAGGTAGAGCCTATCGGGCTGGGGGCCCGCGATTCTCTGCGCCTTGAAGCTGGTCTTTGCCTTTATGGACATGACATGTCGGCAGAGACCACACCGGTGGAAGCGTCATTGGCATGGACAATCGGAAAACGCCGCGCGCGCGAAAAAGACTTCCCCGGCGCCGACCGAATTGTTCAGCAGATGAACGAGGGGGCAGACCGCATCCGCGTTGGCATCAAACCTTCGGGCCGGGCGCCGGTGCGGGAAGGCAGTCAGATTACAAACAAAGAGGGCACCGAAATTGGTGTGGTCACCAGTGGCGGGTTCGGCCCGACCGTCGGTGGACCAGTGGCGATGGGCTATGTGGACAGTTCATATGCCGAACCGAGACAAGAGCTTCAGATCATGGTGAGAGGTAAGCCGCACGAGGCAATGGTTGCGGACATGCCGTTCGTTCCTCACCGCTATTTCAGGAAAAAGAAAACCAGCACAGAAAACGGGGCGTAGTTTTATGAGCGAAATTAGATTTACGGAACAACACGAATGGATTCGTGTCGAGGGGGACACGGCAACCATCGGCATTACCGATTTCGCGCAAGACCAATTGGGCGATGTGGTGTTCGTGGAGTTTCCGGAAACCGGCAAAGCCGTTGCGCAGTTCGCGGAAGCAGCCGTTGTGGAATCCGTAAAAGCGGCAAGCGAAATCTATGCACCGGCCTCCGGCGAGGTCATCGAAGTGAATGAAAAGCTCACCGATGAACCGGCGCTCGTCAATTCAGACGCCATGGGGGATGGCTGGTTTCTCAAAATCAAAATATCGGCGCCCTCGGAACTCGAGAAATTGTTGACCGAAGATCAGTATAAAGATTATGTGAAGGAGCTTGGCTAATGCGCTATCTCCCGCTTACTGCCGACGATCGGCGGGATATGCTGAACGCGATTGGTGCCTCCGGCATTGATGATTTGTTCGAGGATGTGCCGGTCTCAGCCCGCTTGAATGGGGGGCTCGATTTGCCGGCGCATATGGGCGAGATCGAGGTTGAGCGGAAAATGTCCGCGCTTGCTCGCAAGAACACCGCAGCCGGTGATGCGCCCTTTTTTGTTGGGGGTGGGGCCTACCGCCATCATGTGCCGGCGTCAGTTGATCACCTTATTCAGCGGTCGGAGTTTCTGACCTCCTACACGCCGTATCAGCCCGAGATTTCCCAGGGCACGCTTCAATACCTTTTTGAGTTTCAGACCCAGGTTGCCATGTTGACCGGCATGGAGGTTGCCAATGCGTCCATGTATGACGGGTCAACCGCCTGCGGCGAAGCAGTGCTGATGGCAAACCGCATTACGAAGCGGAACAAGGCGATCCTCTCCGGCGGGTTACATCCGCAATATGCGCAGGTGGTGGAAACCACGGCCCATTTCACAGGAGATGAAATCGTCAGAAAGGCCCCGGCACCTGAAGGCCAGGAAAATCTGATCGATCTGATCGATGACGACACTTCGTGTGTTGTGGTTCAAACGCCAAGCTTCTTTGGAAACCTGCATGACGTGTCGGCCTTGGCCGATGCCGCCCATGAAAAGGGGGCCCTTCTAATTGTTGTGGTGACGGAGATCGTATCCTTAGGACTTCTGAAAGCGCCCGGCGATATGGGGGCCGATATTGTGGTGGCCGAAGGGCAATCCATCGGCAATCCGCTGAATTTCGGTGGCCCTTATGTGGGGCTGTTTGCGACCCGCAAAAAATATGTGCGCCAAATGCCGGGGCGCCTATGCGGGGAGACAGTAGATGCCGACGGCCGCCGAGGCTATGTGCTGACCCTGTCCACGCGCGAACAACATATTCGGCGTGAGAAAGCGACCAGTAACATTTGTACCAACTCTGGTCTGTGTTCGCTTGCCTTTACCATCCACCTTTCCTTGCTGGGAGAAAGCGGCCTCAAGAAGCTTGCAAAGCTGAACCATCAAAGGGCGGTGACGTTAGCCGATATGTTGGAAGCGGTTGACGGCATCGAGTGCATTACCCCCACATTCTTCAATGAACTTACGGTGCGGCTTCGTAAACCGGCAGCGGAGGTCGTTGATGCACTTGCAGAGCGCGGCCTTCTGGCGGGCATTCCCGTCTCCCGGCTTTATCCGGACGACCCAACGGTGGCGGATCTGTTACTCATCGCAGCGACAGAATTGAATACCCCAGTGGACCTCGCCCAGCTTACTGACGCTCTGAAAGAGGTGGTGTGAATGAACATGCAAAACCCAATCAAAGCGGAAGACGTGCAGGCGGCGGAGCAGGACACAATGGTGGAAGACAGCAAAGGTCTGCAGCAGGAAGAAGGCCTTATTTTCGAAATAGGGCGGCCCGGCAAGTCCGGCGTTGATTTGCCCGAACCGACTGACGCGCCGGATCGCCTAGGTGGTCTTGCCCGTGACGAAGCGATTGGCCTGCCTGACCTGTCTGAGCCTGAAGTGGTGCGCCATTACGTGCGGCTCAGTCAAAAGAACTATTCGATTGATGCTGGGCTTTACCCACTTGGGTCTTGCACCATGAAGCACAATCCGCGTCTCAACGAAAAAATGGCGCGGTTGCCTGGTTTTGCCGATATCCATCCCCTACAGCCTCAATCCACCGTTCAAGGGGCCTTGGAAATGATCGGCGAGCTTGCCGATTGGCTCAAGAAACTGACCGGCATGCCGGGGATCGCACTATCGCCGAAAGCGGGGGCCCATGGCGAGCTGTGTGGGGTGATGGCCATTCGCTCCGCCCTGGAAGCGCGAGGGGAACATAGAACGCGTATTCTTGTGCCGGAATCGGCTCACGGCACGAACCCCGCCACGGCGTCGCTCTGTGGCTTCTCGGTGAGCGCCATTCCCGCTACGGAAGACGGGCGGGTCGATGTGGCCGCGTTCAAGGAGCAATTGGGACCGGATGTGGCCGGTATCATGCTGACCAATCCAAACACGTGCGGTCTGTTCGAAAAGGACATCATAGAGATCGCCGATGCGGTCCATGAGATTGGCGGGTATTTCTACTGCGACGGGGCTAATTTCAATGCGATCGTGGGGCGCGTCCGGCCGGGTGACCTTGGCATCGATGCGATGCATATCAATTTGCACAAGACTTTCTCGACGCCCCATGGCGGTGGAGGGCCGGGCGCAGGGCCCGTCGTTTTCTCCGACGCCCTCGCGGCATTTGCGCCGCTGCCCTATATCGTTCACGAGGACGGCAAATGGCATGTGGTCGAACATGAAAATGGCGAATCGGGGCAAGCTTTCGGCCGCATGACAGCGTTTCATGGTCAGATGGGCATGTTCGTTCGTGCTCTGACGTATATCTTAAGTCATGGCGGTGATGGTCTGCGTCAGGTGGCAGAAGATGCGGTGTTGAACGCAAACTATGTGCTTGAAGAGCTGCGCGACGTGATGACGCCCGCTTTCCCTGGCCGTTGTATGCATGAAGCCCTATTCGACGACAGTTTCCTGGCGGACACCGAAGTGGAAACCCTGGATTTTGCCAAAGCCATGATTGACGAAGGGTATCATCCGATGACCATGTACTTCCCTCTAGTGGTGCATGGCGCCATGCTGATCGAGCCGACGGAAACTGAATCCAAGAAGAGCCTCGACCATTTCATCGGTACACTGCGGAAATTGGCGATGGCCGCGAAGTCGGGCGACAAGGACCGTTTTGAACAAGCACCGGTTCATGCGCCACGACGGCGGCTGGACGAGACTGGGGCCGCGCGGAAGCCGGTTCTTCGATGGTCGCCGGAAGAAGCGTGATACAAAAAGGGCCGCTCAATTGAGCGGCCCTTTTTACTTAATTCAAAGTGCGAATTAGTTGAGCTTCGAGCCCAGGCTGCGAATGTCCTGATCGATGAGCTGAGCGTCACGGCCCTGATCAATACGATCCGTAATGATCCGGCGCGCGGCGGCAGCTGCAACACCGGCGGCCGCGTCTTTCACTTCCTTCAACGCTTGCGCTTCGGCCTGAGCAATCTTGTCTTCTGCTTGCTTCGTGCGGCGCTCTAGCTGAGCCGCGAGGTTTTCGCGGGTCTCCGCGGCAAGGCGCTCAGCCTCGGCGCGTGCCTGCGTCACGATTTCCTCGGCCTCTTGCTCCGCATCGCGCTGCTTGCGCTGATAGTTTGCGAGAAGAGCCTGTGCTTCTTCACGCAACTTCCGTGCTTCGTCCAGCTCTTGAGCGATCTGCGCGGACCGTGCGTCAAGTGCTTCTGTCACGCGCCGCGGCACACCGAAATAGAGCAGGGCGAGGATGAACAGGACAAATGAGACCGCAACCCAGAATGACGAATCTGAAAAGATTTCCATGTGTCTACCTATTCAGTTCCGCGTCGACCGATTGGGCAAGAGCCGCTTCGCCCACATCATCGCCGATGAGTTGTTGAACGATTTGCTCTGTTACGTCGATCGCTACACCACGCACATTGCCTAAGGCCGCTGCTTTAGCCGTTGAGATCTGCTTTTCAGCTTCGGCAGCCTTTGTGGAAAGCTCGGCTTCCATGTCCGTCCGCATTTGCTCAATTTCTTCATTGAGCTTGGCACGGTTTTCCGCCGCGATGGCGTTTGCCTTGCCGCGCGCCTCCGCTAACGCCGCCTCATAGGCTTCGATAGCGTCGTCCGTTTCCTTTTTGAGCTGTGCTGCCTTGTCGAGATCGTCGGCAATCTTGTCCCGGCGTTCCTCAAGAACAGTCGCGATGCGAGGCAGCGCCACACGCGCCATCATCACATACAGAAAAACAAACGTGATTGTCAGCCAGACAATCTGCGGCGCCCAGTCGGCTGCATTGAGCTGAGGCATGCCGGACGACCCGTGGTCTTCCGCATGCCCAAGCTCCGTATGCAGATCGCCATCCGCCGGATGTGAGCTTTTGCTAGCCATGGATACGCATTTCCATCTTTAGTTTGGTCCAAAGACCAACGATTTCGTTAGATAACGAACAGAAGGATCAGCGCAACAACAAGGCCGAACAAGCCGGTCGCTTCCGCCAAGGCGAAGCCCAAAAGAAGGTTAGCAAACTGGCCTTGAGCAGCGCCCGGGTTGCGCAGTGCGCCAGCGAGGTAGTTGCCGAAAATGGTACCGATACCAACACCAGCACCTGCGAGAGAGATCGTTGCGATACCCGCACCGATGAGTTTTGCCGCTTCTGGCTCCATGACATGTGTCTCCTTGTGGATGAATAGTCGTTTGAGATGTTAAGTCGATCGCGGCGCCTTCGCCGCTTTTGAAAACCTTTTCAGATCAGTGCATATGCAATGCGTCGTTCAGGTAGATGCAGGTCAAGATCGCGAATACATAGGCCTGCAAGAACGCGATGAGAACTTCAAGACCAGTGAAAGCGACCATGAAGGCCAGCGGTGCCCAGCCGCCAATTGCGCCCAAGCCCACAACGAAGCCTGCAAATACTTTCAGCATGGTGTGTCCGGCCATCATATTGGCAAACAAACGGACGGAAAGGCTGATCGGCCGTGTCAGATAGGAAATGACCTCAATCACCACCAAAAGCGGCATGAGGGCAATCGGAATACCCGACGGGACGAACATCTTCAGAAACTTGATGCCGTGGGTCGCAAACCCAATGATCGTCACACCAATGAAAATCACGATCGCCAAGGCGAAGGTAACGATGATGTGGCTCGTCACGGTAAATGAATAAGGGATCATCCCCAACAGGTTCAAAAACAGGACGAACATGAAAAGGGTGAAAATGAAAGGGAAGTAGCGCTGCCCCGCCGTGCCCACATTGTCCCTAAGCATGTTGGCAACGAACTCATAGGAGAGTTCCGCAAGAGACTGCCAGCGGCCTGGCACCATGGCGCGTCCGCTCATCGTGACGGTGGTGAACAGGGTGATAAGAATCACCGCGATGACCATGAACAAAGAAGAATTCGTGAACGATACGTCGATGCCAGCGAATTCCAAAGGTACAATCCGTTCAATGACGAATTGGTGCATCGGATCAATGCCAAGACCGCCTTCAGATCCTTTTGATGCCACGATGTCTATCCCCGGTTCTGCGCGAATGCGCTTGTGTTACTTTTTATCGGCGTCGTTTTTGAGGTCATTCGCCTGACCCGCCGATGAGCCAGAACTGTTTGCCGAATTCATCATCGCCGCTGTCCGAACCACATTCAAAACACCGGCGGCCATGCCGAAGAAAAAGAAAATGATGAGAAACCATGGGCTCGTGCCCAGCCACTCATCCAAAAGCCACCCAATCGCGACACCTACAACAAGACCAACCACCAATTCGGTCGAAAGCCGGAAGGCGGTGCCGATTGCGGAACTTCTGCCTTCGTTTTCAGTCGACTGCTGACGGGCTCGCTGCGCTTTGCGCAACCGGTCATCGAAATCGTCGCCATTCGCCATAGGTGCCAAATCCTGGTTGCCCAATTTCTGGTTTCTATGAGAAGCGGTTTTCATAGAGCCGGCCTAGAAAAGCGCGCGCATTCCGTCCGCAAGACGGGCGCAACATATGTTTCGCAGGGCAGCACTGTCAAGTTTACCGGAACTGGCCTAAGCCTTTGTTTGTGTTATGAAATTGTCATGTATTTCGGCGATGCACAATTGTGCGTCAACCCGCCGCACGCACTTCTTCCGCCGCAGCTAAATCCAGAGACACAAGTTGGCTTACGCCGCGCTCCGCCATGGTCACCCCATAGAGCCGATCCATGCGCGACATGGAGAGCGCGTGGTGGGTAATCACGATGAAGCGCGTGTCGGTTAGACGGCGCATTTCGTCCAAAAGATTGCAGAAACGCTCCACATTTGTGTCGTCAAGCGGTGCGTCCACCTCATCCATGACACAGACCGGCGCTGGATTGCACAAGAACACCGCGAAAATGAGCGAAATGGCGGTCAGCGCCTGCTCGCCACCGGACAGAAGCGACATGGTTTGGGTTTTCTTGCCAGGCGGACGCGCGTTGATTTCAAGACCGGCCTCCAGCGGATCATCTGATTCGATCAGCTCGAGAGAGGCCGTGCCGCCATTGAACAGCAATGTGAACAGGCGTTCGAAATTCTTGTTCACCTCGTCGAATGCCTTCAAAAGACGTTCGCGGCCTTCCGTATTGAGCTTCGAGATGCCTTGGCGAAGCTTGGCGATCGCGCCCTCAAGGTCTTCCCGTTCGGTCAGCATGCCTTGAAGTTGCTCTTCGAGTTCTGCTGATTCTTCCTCAGCGCGCAGGTTCACACCGCCAAGGTTTTCGCGTTCCCGCTTCAGCCGCTCCAGCCGCTTTTCGATGGCATCCACGTCCACTTCGAGATCCTTTTCAGTGATCTCGCCGGCTTCCATGATCTGATCCGGCTGGCAATCAAGCGTTTCGCGAACACGTTCCGCAATTTCCTCTTGGCGCTCATGGGCGCCTTCCAGAAGCGCTTCCATTCGCGCGCGTTCTTCGCGGGCTTCGCTTTGGGCCTGCTGTGCTTCCTTCAGCGTGTTGTTGCAACGGTTCAGCGCGCTTTCGCCGATGCTCAATGCATCCGCCGCCTGGTTGCGCACAGCCTCAGCGTCCGTCATTGCGGACAGTAAGGCCGTCCGTTTTTCCTGGAGCGTTTCCGGAAAGGCGCGTTTTTCGTCCAGTTCCTTCTTCAAATCGCCTTTGCGTTCTGAAAGGGTTTCGATTTGCGTGCGCGCTTTTTCCGTGCGCCGCCCCCATTCATCGCGTTCGGTCTGGATCTGCGATAGGCGCTGCTGGCGCTGTGCTGCCTCGCGCCCGGCACTTTCAAGGTTAGCGCGTGCATCCGCCGTATCGGCCCGAAGATTGGCCACGGTTTCCTTGGCCGTAGAGATTCGTAGGCGCAGAGCGTCTTCATTTTCCAGAGCGCTCAATTCCCGGCGTGCCGTCTCCAGCTTTTCGCGCACGGTTCCCATGTCGCTTTCGGCCCGCGCTTTCGCGTCTTCCAGCGAGTTCATTTTGGAACTTTGGGCCGAAGCTTGTTTCTCGGCCCTCAACAGCTCTTCCTGAGCCGCTGACAAAGCGTTTTGCCGTTCGCGCCAATTCTTCCGTTCTTCGGTTTCAAGCGATGCTGCTTGCTCAGCGGCTGCACGGCAGGTGTGATAGCGGTCCCTCAGATCCGCCGCGGCACGCTCGGCGTCTGCAACCTGCGCTTCGATTTCCTGTAAGCGGTTGCGTTGCGCCAGTTTAGTGGCCGCATGGGTTGGGGCGTCCGCTGCGGCTAGGAAACCATCCCAGCGCCAAAAATCGCCTTCCTTGGAAACAAGCCGCTGGCCGGGTTTGAGCTGCCGTTGCAGATTGGCCCCCATGGCCGCATCGACGACGCCGATCTGCGCCAACCGCCGCTGCAGAGCAGGGGGGCCCATCACGAAGCGGGACAGGGGAACCGCATTCATTGGCAAAGAGGGTGCGCCGCCCATGCTGTCCATGGGACCCAGGTTTTCCCAATGAACAGGCGCCGCCGTATCGTCGGTTGCGTCCAAATCGCTGCCGAGAGCTGCTCCAAGGGCCTTTTCATACCCGGCTTCCACTTGAATCGTATCGATCAGTGGTTGCCAAAGGTCCGATTCCGTCACACCCAACATGTCCGAAAGGGCTTTGGCTTCCGCCTTCAGTTTGCCTAGGGCGCGGTCCGCTTCTTGAACTGGTTCGAGTGCTGATTTTTCAGCCGCTTGTTTTTCGTTTCGGCTTTGCTCGGCGGCGTCGAAGGCTTGCCGGGCCTGCTCAACGGCCACTTTGCCTTCTTCCACAGCGGTGGCTGTGCGGTCGATTTTCTCACTGTCGAAGCCGTTTGCGCGAATGGCGTCTTGTTCTGCGATGGCCTGGGACTTCTGACGCTCTAGATTGGCAAGCCGTGATTCCGATTCTTGAACGGACCGGGTAAGCGACTGCCGCGACGCGGTCAGGGCGGCTATTTGCGATGTCAGCCCCTCAAGCTCGGTTTCCTGCTGCGAAAGTTTGGCCGCCGCCGCGTTCGCGCGTTCTTTTAGCTCTTCCAGGACAGACTGTTCATTGGTGTCGCGCTCTCGAATCTCTTGCTCTTCGGAGGTCAGCCTATCTAGAACTTGTTGCGCGTCCCGGATCATGGCGTTTTCGCGTTGCAAGTCCGCGACCGTCTGCTGAAGACGCCGCTCAAGCTCCTCCGCTTCACGTTGGGCACGCGCTTCTTCTGCGTCCAGACCATCGCGTTCGACCGTTAGCCGGTGATACGCCGCCGCGGCTTTCGCTTCCGCTTCACGCAAGGGCGGTAGTTCATCATTGGCGGCTAGTTGCAGCCGGTTGGCTTCAGCCGCACGCTGTGTGGTCTCCGCGACTTTTTGCTCGGCGGCTTGGGATTTTTCCTTGGTTTCCACCAGATGCTTTTCGGTTGCGGACCAGCGCAATTGAAGGTTCGTCGCTTCTGCCTTGCGGATCAGGCCGGACAGGTTCCGGTACCGCCGGGCTTGGCGCGCTTGGCGCTTCAAGTTCGACAATTGGCCTTCGATCTGCTGAACCACGTCATCTAGGCGGGTGAGATTTGTCTCGGCCGCTCTGAGCCTTAGCTCTGCTTCATGACGCCGAGAATGAAGTCCGGAGATGCCGGCGGCTTCTTCCAAAATCTTCCGCCGGTTCTTCGGCTTTGCGTTGATCAACTCACCGATCTGGCCTTGGCGGACCAACGCCGTGGAATGGGCGCCTGTGGCGGCGTCGGCGAAGAAGGTTTGCACATCGCGGGCGCGCACATCGCGACCGTTAATGCGATAGGCCGATCCGGCATCGCGCTCAATGCGGCGGCTGACTTCGATCGTATCCGCATCATTGTAGGGTTGGGGCGCCGACCGGTCTGAATTGTCGATCACCAAGACCACTTCCGCCATGTTGCGGGAAGGGCGGCTGTTGGTGCCGGCGAAGATGACGTCTTCCATGCCGGAGCTGCGCATGCTCTTGGCAGAGTTTTCGCCCATCACCCAGCGCATGGCTTCAAGCAAGTTCGACTTCCCGCACCCGTTCGGACCGACCACGCCGCTCAGGCCGGATTCGATCATCAATTCAACGGGTTCAACGAAGGACTTAAAGCCCGAAAGCCGAAGGCGAGTGATCTTCACGCGCTAACCTTTATTTGGGCCCCTTGGGGGAAGGGGCGTCTATTCAGCGGGCAAAAGTGGGGTCAAGATTTCTTCGAATCTTTCGAACGGTAAGGCACCACTGTACTTCTCGCCGTTCACAAAAAAGGTCGGGGTTGACCTAATCCCCAGTTCCCGTCCGCTCTCCTGCACTGTCTTTACGCGTTCATATAACGATTCGTCTTCAAGGCAGGAGTCGAATTGCGCTCTGCCGACGCCTGCTTTGCGTGCTATTGCGGCCAGAGCATCTTTCCTGTTTTCCGGCCGCGCCGCGATCCAGGTGTTCTGTTCTTCAAACAGCAGGTCGATGGCGGCGTAGTAGTTGCCTTCACCAATGCAGTGGGCCGTAACAAAGGCGGCCGCCGCAAACTGGTCGAGAGGGAATTCTCTAAGGATATAGCGGACTTTGCCCGTCTCGATGTATTTTTCCTTTAACTGCGGATAGGTCTCGTTGTGGAACGTTGCGCAGTGCCCGCATGTCATCGATGCATATTCGATGATGGTGACGGGAGCGTCTTCGCTGCCGACGGCCACGTCAGTTTCCAATGCCGCGATCTCAGTCGAGCTTGAAGTGGTCTCGGCGCCTTCGGTGTTTTCACCGCATGCGGATAGGAACAAGGCGGCAAATACGGAAAGGGCAAAAGCGCGCGCGTTGAAGGGGAAGGCTTTAAACATCACCGGACAGAATCTCCAAATTAGGCAGCGCTGCAGTATAGGGGCAGGGGCCTTGGGGCTCAACGGCGCTCTCGCCGCGGATTGGACGATTGCCGAATGGTCTGGCCAAAGTTCTGAAGCGCACGCCGCAGATTGTCGTTTTCAATGCCCGAGGCGGCTTCGGCGACTTCCGATTTTTCCGCCGGTTTCAAAGGTCTTACGCGTCTTGGCAGGGGACCGTTTTCCAGAGAGACCGGGCCTTGTATCAATTTGATGCGGTTGATCGCCTGACGTCCCAAGAACCGGTTCAGCCGATCCAGAATTTGCGGGATCGAATATTGGACATCCAAGCTGCGATAGCCGGCGACGCGCACCACCAATGTGGCGCCTTGCTGGCGATGGGAAGGGCGGCTGAGTTTTACGGGCACACAGTCTTGAGCAAGCTGCTGGCCGACGATTTCCGGCCAATGCTCGAACAGATGAAATTCATGGAAGCCGAACTTTTTCAGGGCCGGTTTTGCGATGGGCGCAACCATCTGATCAAGGCGCATGGCGCCCCTTGGCTTTCGAATTCTGCTTGCCTTGTCTCTGCGCTTGGACATATGTCCTCTTATAAGCCAGGGCCTTTCGTGTCCAACCCCTTATCGCATCCACTGCACCGATCACGGCGCATTTATGGAGTTTCGTGCGCTGACTGTCCGTAAGCCCCAGCAAACCCGGCGCCCAAAGGAAGCTTCCTTAAGCAAACGGCTTTTGGCCTGGTATGACCGCCACCGCCGGGAATTGCCATGGCGGTACGCGCCCGGTGAAAAAGCAGATCCATACCGGGTGTGGCTGTCAGAGATCATGTTGCAACAGACTACCGTTGCCACGGTGATTCCCTATTTCCAAAAGTTCACGGCTAAATGGCCGACCGTTGAGGCGCTGGCGGCGGCACCTCTGGATGACGTGCTTTTGGCTTGGGCCGGGCTTGGCTACTACGCCCGGGCCCGCAACCTGCACAAATGCGCGAAAGCCGTCACTGACGTGTTTGGAGGCTCCTTTCCTTCGGATGTAGCCGATCTGCAATCCTTGCCCGGTATTGGGCCATATACAGCGGCGGCTATTTCCGCGATCGCTTTTGACCGGCATGCGACTCCCGTGGATGGCAATATCGAGCGGGTCATGGCGCGCCTTCACAATGTGCAGACACCGTTGCCGGATGCGAAGCCAGAACTTGTTCAGCTTGCGGAAAATCACACGCCGAAAAAGAGGAGTGGAGATTACGCCCAGGCATTGATGGATCTGGGGGCCACTATTTGTACGCCCCGAAACCCGGATTGTGGGAGCTGTCCGTGCACTTCCCTTTGTGCCGCCCTGACGAAGGGCACCGCAGACGCCTTGCCGAAGAAGCGCCCCAAGCCGGAGAAACCAACCCGCAGAGGGACAATCTACTGGCTGGAATGGCCAAAGGGTCATGTGCTGATACGAAAGCGGCCTGAAAAGGGTCTTCTCGGTGGCTTGTGGGAGATTCCGTCGACGGATTGGCTGACAGATCCCACAGCTCCACCATCGTTCCAACAGGCAATCGGCGGAAGTGAGCCGCAGGGCATTCAATGGACCCGTTTGCCAAAACCGGTCCGTCATACCTTTACCCACTTTCATTTGGAGCTCGACATATGTGTGGGCGTCGGAAAAGGGCGGGGCAAACCGAAAGGCGAATGGGCCGCCGTGACGGCGTTGGAGAACTACGCTTTGCCGACTGTGATGAACAAAGTGGTCCGGCTTGTCATGGCAGACGCTGGACCGTTGTTTACAGACCAGGGCAAGTAAAACCGAGTGTCATCCTCACGAAAGTGAGGATCCAGTAGACATTGTTCGTGAGACTTAGACACGCCACGGATTACTGGATCCTCGATCAGCTTCGCCGTCGAGGATGACAAAATCACAATCTGCTGGAAGGTGCATTCTCGGCGAGCTTCGCTTCACAAATGGGCGTAACGCATGGGCGCATGGGGTTGATCCAAGTTTTTGCGTTGTGTCCTGCCTAACCTCCCCACAAGGGGGAGGTTGGGGGGCCGAGAAAAAGGGCTCTGACCCCTTTTTTCCAACTTCATCTTATTCACTTCTCAAAGAGCGGCCTCCGGAAAATAGGATAAGCTTATATCCCACAGGCCGCAATGAGGGGTTAGTGAAGCTCTTGGCGAAGCTGCTGGCGCAACACATCGATGGGGGCGAGTTTGCCCTTGTGTTCGAAGTGCCAAAACGTCCAGCCGTTGCAAGCATCAAGACCCTGAACGGTCGCGGCCACTTTGTGAATGGAGCCGGAGGCATCCGCCGCGGATAGGCTGCCGTCGGCGCGGATGCGCGCGGCGTGGCGCCGGGCAGGGCCATAAAGCGTCGCGCCCGGTTTCAACATACCTCGTTCCACCAACCAGCCGAACGGAATGCGGGGCTGTGCTTTCTTCGGCGGCGTTACGGCAATTTCTTTCTCCGTAGGCTCGCCAATGGCTGCGATCCGGTCATAGGCATATTTCAGATAAGGCTTATTGCGTTCGATGCCGATGAAATCGCGGCCAAGCTTTTTGGCGACCGCGCCAGTGGTGCCCGTCCCGAAAAAGGGGTCCAACACAACATCGCCCGGATTTGTCGATGCCAAGAGAACGCGATGCAGAAGCGATTCCGGCTTTTGGGTTGGATGTGCCTTGTTGCCGTCGGCGTCTTTCAGACGTTCCTGTCCGGTGCAGATCGGGAGGACCCAATCCGACCGCATTTGGAGGTCTTCGTTGAGGGCCTTCATGGAATCGTAGTTGAACGTATAAGTCTTCTGCCGTGCATCACGGGCAGCCCAAATCAGCGTTTCGTGGGCGTTCGTAAAACGGCGGCCTTTGAAGTTCGGCATGGGGTTGCTCTTGCGCCAGATGACGTCATTCAAAATCCAATAGTCCAAATCCTGTAACGCGGCCCCCACCCGGAAAATGTTGTGATAGCTGCCGATCACCCATAAAGCGCCGTTCGGTTTCAGGATGCGTTTTGCGGCTGCAAGCCAATCGCGCGTGAAGGTGTCGTATTCCTCGAAACTCGAAAACTTGTCCCAGGCATCATCGACGCCATCCACGCGGCTGTTGTCGGGGCGGTGCAATTCCTTTTCAAGCTGCAGGTAATAGGGCGGGTCAGCGAAAACCAGATCGACACTTCCCGCAGGCAGATTGTTCATCACGTCAATGCAGCTGCCTTCGATGATGCGGTTCCGCGGTAGGTCTTCTTTGGATGAATTCTTACTTTTGGCAGAAGGTCTCGCCATGCCTGGATGCCCCGTCCTCAATAATCAAATCAGTCGAGGCGCGATCCTGAGTCACCAGGATTCCCAGGTCAATAATTTTTTTGAATCAATAGGTTAACGAAGAGTCTTCGCTCAACATCTTGTGTATGGGGGCGAAGGAACGGCGATGATGTGGTGTTATCCCATGGCTTTCGAGGCCATCCCTGTGCTCTCGTGTCCCATACCCTTTGTTCCGTTCCCAGCCATAGCCCGCATAGTCTTCGGCCAGTTTTGACATCAACCGGTCGCGTTCCACTTTGGCAACGATGGAAGCGGCAGCGATGGAAGCGGAAATCTGGTCCCCTTTGATAACGGTTTGGACAGGGCACGGAAGATCCGGCGCTTTGTTTCCGTCCACCAAAACCAGCCCTGGGCTTTGCGAAAGACCTTCGACCGCACGGCGCATGGCAAGGAATGTTGCCTGTAGAATGTTGAGATCATCGATCTCGCTCACGGAGGCTGATCCGATGCTCACATCGGCTTGCTGCCTGATGCGTTCGGCAAGGTCCTCCCGCTTTTGCGGGCTGAGTTTTTTAGAATCCTGGATGCCGTTGCAATCAAAGTTTTTGCCGGGGATGACCGCCGCCGTGACCACGGGCCCCGCCCACGGGCCCCGGCCCACTTCGTCAACACCGGCGATGATGAGGGTTGCCCCGGCGCGCGCGCGTTCGAAGTCTTCGATGGAGAAATCAGGCATGGGTGGAGGATAGGTGATTCTCTTCGATGTTTGTGCCTGGCCAGCCCACTTCAAAAGAGAGTCAACTGCCCATCCTCCACCGGGGGGCGTTCGAATTTGGACAGATCAAGTTTGAACGATGCCATCTGAAATCCGAATTTTCGCCGGGCAAGATGGAAACGTTTTGAAATCAGTTCCGCATAGGGGCCTTCCCCAACCATGCGCTTGTGCCACTGGGCGTCATAATCGACACCGCCCCTCATATCGCGCAAAACGGAAATGACGTGCGCCGCGCGATCGGGGTATTCCTCCACCAGCCATTCTCTGAACAGATCTTTGATTTCAAGAGGCATGCGCAACAGCACATAGCCGGCTTCGCCGGCACCGCGCTCCCGAGCTTTCTCGAGAATGGACTCAATTTCGTGATCATTGATGGCGGGAACAACAGGCGCCACCATAACGGCGGTTGGAATGCCCGCCTCATTCAGGGCGCGCAGCGCGTTTAGCCGCTTAGTGGGTGTTGACGCGCGGGGTTCCATTTTGCGGGCGGTTTTGCGGTCAAGCGTCGTGACGGAAATGGCGACCTTGGTGAGGCGTTTTTGTGCCAGCTTTTGAAGAACATCAATGTCTCGAACCACAAGGTCAGATTTGGTGACAATCGAGACAGGATGGCTGAAGCGCTCCAACACTTGCAGCACGCTTCGTGTGATTTCCATTTTCTTTTCGAGCGGTTGATACGGGTCCGTGTTTGTTCCCATGGCGATAACGCGCGGCTTGTAGCTGCGCCGCCGAAGTTCTTTTTCCAACAGCTCGGCTGCCTTCGGTTTCGCGAAAAGCTTGCTTTCAAAATCGAGGCCTGGGGACAGGCCAAGGTAAGCATGGGTCGGGCGGGCGAAGCAGTAGATGCAGCCATGCTCGCAGCCGCGATAGGGATTGATCGACCGGTCGAAGGAAATGTCCGGTGACTGGTTCCGGGCAATGATGGTGCGCGTTGAATCAATGGTCACGGTCGTGCGCAGGGGGACCGGGTCATCCGGGTGCCAACCGTCATCCACAAGTTCGGTGTTGGAGGTTTCAAAGCGCCCGGCCTTGTTTGTCACAGCCCCGCGGCCGCGCCGTTCTTCCTGACGAATACCGATTTCTTCAGGCCGCACATTTTCTGTGCAATTACTCTTTGGACCTGTGTCTTTCATGCCGCAAGAGTAGCGTTCATGATAGAACAAAACAAGAACAATTGTCTCTTGGCGTGTTCGCAGACGCCGGATTGTCATATATTGCACTGCATGATCAGTGTAATCATTCCAACTCTCAATTCTGAGCGGACATTGCCGCGAACGCTCGCCTGTCTCATTCCGCCGACCGTCAAAGGGACGGTGCGGGAAGTGATCATTGTCGACGGCGGGTCTGTGGACGGCACGGCCTCTGTGGCGGAAACCACCGGCGCCAAGTTCGTGACGGCCCCCAGAGGGCGCGGGCATCAAATGCGCGAGGGCGGCCAGGTAGCCAAAAGCGATTGGCTGCTGTTCCTCCATAGCGACACAGTTCTGATGCCCGAATGGAGCGACGAGGTGGAAGCCTTCATAGAGCGCGTCGAGCGTGCTTATGACGGCACCCGGGAATCGGGTGAAGTGGCCGGCGTGTTTAAGTTTTCACTAGATGACTTCCGGCCGTCAGCCCGCCGTTTGGAATGGTGGGTGGCCTTGCGTTGTAAGCTTGCCGGGCTTCCGTATGGCGACCAAGGTTTGCTCATCAGCAAGGAATTCTACGATCGCATTGGCGGGTTTTCCGAAATGCCGTTGATGGAAGATGTGGATATTGTCCGACGCATTGGCCGGAAGCGCCTCGTCTTTCTGCGGTCGGAAGCGGTGACCAGTGCGGATCGCTATCGCAAGGAAGGCTATGCCCTCCGTCCGTTGCGCAATATGGCGTGCCTGACGCTCTATTATCTCGGTGTGCCCACCAGCGTCATTTCAAGGATTTACGGCTGAGCCGCTTTTATCCGTGTACAAACAGGTGATCATATTCGCCAAAGCGCCGAAGCTTGGCACAGTGAAAACCCGGCTGGCGGCGGGCGTGGGCAGCGTGGCGGCGGTGGCATACTATCGCCAATGGAGCGCGTCTGTCATTCGCAGGATCTCTTCGGATTCAAGATGGCGCACACACATTGCCGTGTCTCCGGATACGGAGGTATCAACCAATACCGGATGGGGCGGCGTTTGGCCCCGCCAGGTACGGCGTATTCCTCAGGGGGGCGGCGATTTAGGTCAGCGGATGTCGCGCTGTTTCCGGGAGGCACAGCCAGGACCGGTCATCATTGTGGGCAGTGATATTCCCGATTTAACCGGATCTCATATTGAAACGGCGTTCCGTATGCTGATGTCCCATGATGCTGTTTTCGGTCCGGCGGATGACGGCGGCTATTGGCTGATCGGGTTGTCCGCACGTGCGCGGAAACATGTACTGCTCAAGAATGTGAGATGGTCGACCGAACATGCGCTTGACGATACGCTCGCAAGCCTGGGGCCGGCCTGTAGTGTGGGCATGCTGACAGAACGCCTTGCGGATATCGATACCGTTGATGATCTAAGGGCTTGGCAGTTTTCTACTCAGGTTAGATAGCCAAAAGATGACATCATTGTCATCGCGAGCCCGCATTTGCGGGCGTGGCGATCCAGAGCACAATGTTCCACCCAAGCGGCTCTGGATTGCTTCACCCGCGTTCGCGGGTTCGCAATGACGAGAGAGATGTGCTCAGTTCTTCCCAAAAAAAGACGATGGTCAATTAAGCGGTTTTGTGTTCTTCCAGCCGGGGGATGATTTCCACGAAGTTGCAGGGCCGATGGCGCGAATCCAATTGGTATTGGAAAATGCCGTCCCAAGCATCCTTGCAGGCGCCTGGCGACCCCGGAACTGCAAAGAGCAGTGTGCCGCCCGCTATGCCCGCGCAGGCGCGTGACTGCATGGTTGAGGTGGCGACCGTCTGAAAGCTCACCATGTGGAAGACGGCGGAGAACCCATCGATTTCTTTTTCGAAGACGGACCGAAACGCTTCCGGTGTTACATCGCGGCCGGTGAGGCCCGTGCCGCCGGTTGAGATCACGGCGTCTACATCCGGGCTGTCGATCCAGCTTTTGAGCTTCGCGACGATTGCAGGAATTTCATCTTTGACGATGGCTCTGTCCGCAAGCGTGTGGCCAGCATTCTCCAGACGGCCCACCAGGATCGATCCGGACTCATCGTCAGCAGCATGCCGGGAATCGGACACGGTCATAATCGCAATGCGGATGGGTTTGAATTCGCGGCTTTCGTCAATTCCGGCCATGTTCTTGCCTGTGCACTAGTTTCGGGAGGCGACGGGAACTTCAACCCTATCAAGCGGCACATAGGTTGGCCAGGTGTTTGCGGCGGCGGCATCGAGCGACGGTGTGTCTTGACCGAAACGTTCGCGATAGATCCAGAAATTGGTCAGCACATGCTCGATATAGCCGCGTGTTTCGCGGGCGGGAATGCTCTCAATAAACAGCAGCGGATCGTTCTGATATTCGGTCTTCCGTTTCCACTTCTTGAGATTTCCGGGGCCTGCATTGTACGCCACCATCAGCATGTAGAGATTATTGTCCGGGCCCAGAATATCCATGAGCTGGCGGATGTATTTTTGGCCAAGGGCAATGTTGAAAGACGGCTCCAGCAGCTTGTCGCGCTTCGACCGCGCGAGCGATCGGTCGCGGGCAACATAGCTTGCGGTGCGCGGCATGATTTGCATCAGGCCGCGGGCGCCGGCACGGCTTTTGGCGCGCGCTTTGAAACGGCTCTCCTGACGCATCAGGGCATAGATTAAGGCTTTGTCGACCGTATATCCGCCATCAGGCTTGTAGTTGGGCACCGGATAGCGGGCGAGGTGAAAGTCTTGCTCTTTTACATGTTCGGCCACTTGAACCTGCGCGGCAGCCAACTCCACTTTCGTAGTGAGGGCTACAAGTGCCGGATCAAGGGAGGCGGGCAGCCGTCCATGGGCGCGCAGGATTTCCTGGTCGGCTGAATGGATCTGCCCCACTTGCGCCAAGGCGACGGCGCGTTTGACCGGCGCATAGGCCATAAGAGCGTCCAGAGATTTTTGGTCGAGTGCGGGTTCATCCCAGTTCAGCGGGAGAGGCCGGCCCAGTTGGCGCGTGGCCAAAATGCCGTAGAAAGAATGCGGGTCGATGGCCGCGATTTCCAGCATGTTGATGACTTGCGTCGGTTCACCCTCGATCAGATACGCGCGGGCGGCCCAAAAGGCGCCGGCTGCGCGTGTTCCCTGCGAGACCACTTTTGAATTTGCCAGATGAGAAAAGTGCACGGCGGAGTTCGCATAGTTGCCCAAGCGCCAATTGGCGAGACCTGCCGTCCAATCGGCAAGTGGAACCTCATGACGGTTTCGGTCGGCGATTTTCTTGGCAATTCTGACGGCTTTCTCGTCCACGCCTTCGCGGTAGTACGCCGCCGCAATCCAGCTCAGCGCATCGTCGAACTCGTTACGGCGCAAATCTTTGCTGGTGCGCTTCTCGTGCAGATAATTATACGCGGCGGTGGGGCGGCCCCGGCGGTTCAAAGTTTTGATGTGCCTATTGATGGCGCGGATCCGGCGCGTCTTGCGGCGCGGGGTCAGCGCGGAAACACTTGTAGTGTCTCTTTCCCGATAAGCGCGGCGAAGCGGTCTATCTGGGCGGGATGCGCCGGACGGGCGGCGTTTGACGGCCAGGCGATAGATCCGCGAGGCGCCGGGATGGTCGGCGTATTGCGACATCCATTTGCGCAGTTCTCTGTATTTCGACCGGTAAGCTGTGGGGTGCAGATAGCGCTGATATTGCACATGGCCCATAAGGATGCGGTCGTCGAGCTTTTTGATGTGCTTGTCGGCGGTTTGCCAGCGGCCCTTTTCTTGGGCGGCAAAGATTTTGCGGTAAAGAACCACATCTTCGCTGCTCAAAACGTCCGTTGAAATACCTGCAACTGGTTCGGCGATATCGCTTGCGGCAGGAGTCTCGGTGCCCTCGGTCGCAGACGCTGCGGACGGCATAAGAGCGGCCACAAAGAATGCGGCGATTGGCAAACACAAAAGTCCACTCTGCCGCCATATGGCGGCGAAACTCTGACCCATTTTCGCACCCTTTGAGCCTCACCAAAGCGCGACAATAGTGGTCACTACTGGCGCCCTGCAAGTACAAACCTATCCGTCAGGGCTTTATGCTTGATAAATGAGGGCGAAAATTGGTCAGTGATCGCCCGATTGCTGCAATTTATCCTTAAGGGAAAGTAAATCCTGCCAGGCCAAACGTTTTTGTGCGGGCTGGCGAAGTAAATAGGCGGGATGAAACATGGGCAGTATGGGAACGTCGGTGCGGTCGCCGATCGTAATCTGCTTCCATTTTCCGCGCAGGCGCATAATGCCGTCGGTGGTGTTCAGAAGCTGTTTGGCGGACACACCGCCCAACGCAACCACGACTTTAGGTGCCATCAGTTCCAAATGACGTTCCAGGAACGGGATGCAAAGGGCGGTTTCTTCCGCTGTGGGGTTGCGGTTTCCAGGGGGCCGCCAGGGAATGATGTTGGTGATATAGACTTTGCTGCGGTCAAGCCCGATGGACGCCAACATACGGTCCAGCAACTGGCCGCTGCGGCCAACAAAGGGAAGACCTTGGATGTCCTCATCCCGGCCAGGTGCTTCCCCTACGAAAACCAGATCCGCATCGCGGTTGCCGTCGGCGAAGACCAGGTTTTTGGCGGTTTTTTTGAGCGCGCATTCGTCGAACTGGCTTAGCGCGTCTTTGAGAGCGTCCAGCGAGTTTGCTTCTCCCGCGATACGCCGTGCGTTGCTGACGAGCTGGTCCGTGTTGGCGGTGGTTTGGATGGGGGCGCGCGCGGGTTCCGCAGGGGGACGCGAGGGCGCCTGCTGAGCAGCCGAAGGACCTGGTTTTGACGGCGCTGAGGCCACGACCACTTTGCGCCGGTCGATGGGAACATCCCCAATCGTATCCGTGATGCCTTGTTCCGCATACCAGCGGAGAAGGGAAATAGCGGCGTTTTCGGTCTGTGTCATAGTCAGGTTGACGTAAGGGCGGGCGTGAATTTGCCCTCGCATTCTGTCACAAATCAGGTATGTAACACGTCGAACGATAGTCTAATCAGAAATTTGTACCACCGTCATTTGCGTTTAATTGATGGGTCAAAGGGTTGCGTTGACCTACGGTCAGTGGGCTTTACATAAAGGTCAGCATCGCTTTTAAGGCGAGCCTCGGCAAACAATAAATTTGGGCACGAAGGATACAAAATGTCAGACGCAACAATTGAACGCGAGTCGATGGAGTATGACGTCGTCATCGTGGGCGCCGGACCTGCTGGGTTGTCGGCAGCGATACGGCTGAAGCAGCGCGCCGCGGAAGCAGGCAGCGATCTCAGTGTCGCCGTGCTGGAAAAAGGGTCGGAAGTAGGGGCGCATATTCTGTCGGGCGCCGTTATCGATCCGATTGCGTTGAATGAACTCATTCCCGATTGGAAAGAGAAGGGAGCACCGCTCAATACGCCGGTGACGGATGACCGTTTCCTTTATCTCGGTGCTGCCGGTTCCCTCCGTGTACCGAATTTTCTTATGCCGCCACTGATGGGCAATCATGGCAATTACATTGTCAGTCTAGGGAATGTATGCCGATGGCTCGCGGGTCAAGCGGAAGAGCTGGGCGTTGAGATCTATCCGGGCTTTGCCTGTTCCGAAGTGGTCTACAATGACGATGGCAGTGTCAAAGGCGTTGCTACGGGCGACCTTGGCGTTGGCCGCGATGGGCAACAGAAAGACAGCTATACGCCGGGCATGGAACTGCACGCCAAATACACGCTGATCGCAGAAGGCGTGCGGGGTTCTCTTTCGAAGACACTGATTTCCAAGTTCTCGTTGGATGCAGGATGCGAGCCTCAGAAGTTCGGTATCGGTCTTAAAGAGCTTTGGGAAATTGATCCCGCGCAGCACAAGGCTGGCATGGTCATGCATACGATGGGCTGGCCGCTCAACAACAGCACCGGCGGCGGTTCGTTCCTGTACCACCTGGAAGACAATCAAGTGGCCGTCGGTTTCGTGGTGCACCTGAACTACAAAAATCCGTATCTGTCGCCCTTTGACGAATTTCAGCGGTTCAAAACCCACCCCTCCATCCGGCCCTTCTTCGAAGGTGGTAAGCGGATCTCTTATGGGGCGCGGGCGATTACGGAAGGTGGTTTCCAGTCGGTGCCTAAGCTTGTTTTCCCAGGCGGTGCATTGATCGGCTGTTCAGCCGGGTTTGTGAACGTGCCGCGAATCAAGGGTAGCCACAACGCCATGATGTCCGGCATGATGGCAGCGGATGCGGTATGTGAAGCGATAACGGCAGGGCGTGCCGCTGACGAGCTCACCGCTTACGAAGAAAGCTACAAGACTTCCAGCATTTTCACGGACCTCAAACGGGTGCGAAATGTGAAACCGCTATGGAGCAAGTACGGCACCGTGTTGGGCGTGGGGCTTGGTGGTATCGATATGTGGATGAACAATCTGGGTATCGGTCTGCCGATTACGTTGAAGCACGGCAAAGCCGATCACGAAACATTGGTCAAAGCATCAAACGTCAAGCCGATCGACTATCCTAAGGCCGACGGCGAGGTCTCGTTCGACAAACTGTCCTCGGTCTTCCTGTCGAGCACGAATCACGAAGAAGATCAGCCGATCCATCTGCGCCTGACAGATGAAGATGTGCCAATTCAGTACAATTTGCCGTCTTTCGCTGAACCGGCGCAGCGCTATTGCCCTGCGGGTGTGTACGAGGTGGTGACCGATGACAATGGCGGGGCTCCCCGGTTCGTGATCAACGCTCAGAACTGCGTTCACTGCAAAACTTGCGATATCAAGGATCCGACGCAAAACATTACGTGGACCGTGCCTGAAGGGGGCGGCGGACCGAACTATCCGAATATGTGATATGAAGGAGTTCTTAAACCCGTCGTGATCAAGTAATGTATGACCTTCGGGTGAGGGTTTCCGCGAATTATTGTGTTTTAGAACGGTTCCGAGTGACCAGAAAAATTAGGAAAGTTGGTGTCGTCCTCAGTGTTGCCTTGTTGGCGGCATGTACGTCTGCGGGCGACTTTACGAAATCGTTCTCCAATCTGGGGGGGCTGGAACGTCCGCGGTCCAAGCACTCTCTATATGGAAACTATTTGGCGGCGCGCCATGCGGGTGCCGTTCGCGATACAGCCAGCGCCGCTGACTATTACGCCAGCGCGTTGGCACGTGACCCGGACAATGAAGTCATCTTAGACCGCGCCTTCCTGTTGCAACTTGCGGACGGGCAGGTGAACAAGGCCACGGTTCGGGCACGCGAGATTATCCGCCGTACACCGGACAAGAATTTTCCCCATTTGATTATCGGTTTGTCCGATTACCGCGATGGGGATTTCTCCCAGGCAAGATATAATTTGGAACGGTCTGCGGATGGGCCGTTCAGCACGCTTGCATCCACGCTGCTGATCGCTTGGACCCATCAGGCGGATGGCGATACGGATGAGGCTCTTGAGCTTATCGATAATTTCAATGCCAATCCGGCCTTTGATATTTTCCGGTTTTACCACCGGGCCCTGATCAACGAACAGGCAGGGCGTAACGAAGCTGCCGACCGGGATTTCAAAGCGACACTCGATTCGGGTGGCGCCAATTCCATCCGCGCCATTCAAGCCTATGGTCAGTTTTTGGAACGCCAAGGCAGAACGGACGAAGCCATTCAGCTGTATGCTGACTTTTCGAGAGCAGCCCCTAACCATCCGCTGATCCAAATCGCGTTGCGCCGGATTCAGAATGGCACAACACCTGACTTGCTGATTGCCGATGCCAATTATGGTGCCGCCGAGGTCCTGTATGGGCTTGCGAGCGCTTTGGCGCGCGATAGAAGCATCGACCTTCCCTTCGTGTACTTGCAGCTCACCTTGTACATGCGCGATGATTTTGATGTGGCGCTCCTCCTGCTGGCCGATCTCATGGAAGCTGTTGGCCGTTGGGAAGAGGCAGCCGATGTGTATGCGCGCATTCCGAATGAGTCGGGCCTTTATGGCCATGCCCAATTGCAGATCGCCTTCAATCTGGAGCGTTTGGAAAAAGGGGATGAGGCCGTCCGTTTCCTGCGCCGTGTGACGGCGAAACGCCCAGGTGATATGGATGCGGTGGTGGCGCTGGGCGATTTACTCCGCAGCCGCAAAGACTATGACGAGTCGGCGGAAGTCTATGCCCAAGCCATCAGTCTTGCGGGCACACCGCAGCGGCGTCATTGGTCGCTCTACTATGCCCGTGGCATTGCTTATGAACGGTCCGGCCGCTGGGAAGATGCTGAGCGGGATTTCCTGTTTGCGCTGGAGCTTCAGCCCGATCAGCCATTGGTGCTCAATTATCTCGGTTATTCCTGGGTGGAACAGCGCCAGAACTTGGATGAGGCACTGGAGATGATTCGGCTGGCCGTGGAACTGCGTCCCAGCGACGGATACATCGTCGACAGTTTGGGATGGGCTCACTACCAGCTTGGACAATATGAAATCGCGGTAGAGCACTTGGAACAGGCGGTCAGTCTGCGTCCGGACGATCCCACGATCAATGACCATCTAGGGGATGCCTATTGGAAGGTAGGGCGCGAAATAGAAGCCCGGTTCCAGTGGCAGCGCGCGCTCGGTCTTGGACCTGAAGAGGATATCGTGCCGAAGATCGAGCAAAAACTCGACCAAGGAATGCGTGGATCGTTCAGCCGGCACATGCAGAAGGCCGAACGAACCGGCACCCCCAATCTCTAGATCTTTGAATTGATCCGATGGCTGACAAGACCGATGACGCTCAGGGCTCCTTTCGGCTTCTAGCACCGGCTAAGGTGAATCTTTTCTTACATGTCACGGGGAAACGGGACGACGGCTATCACATGCTGGAGAGCCTTGTTGTGTTTGCCGATATCGGCGATGACATCACGGCATCACCCGCCCATGACATTGAGCTTCAGATCGACGGACCGCAATCCAAAGGTTTGGTATCGGATCAGGCAGAAAATTTGATCGTCTCTGCCGCGCGGTCCCTGCAGCCGAGCGGGGCGGCAACGCCCGGGGTACATTTTCACCTCACCAAGAATCTTCCGGTGGCGTCGGGCATTGGCGGCGGCTCCTCGGATGCTGCCAGCGCCGTCCGGCTGCTTGAAAAGATCTGGCCATTGGATCTTCCGGCCACCAAGCGGGAAGACGTGTTGCTGTCCTTGGGGGCAGATGTGCCCGTCTGTTACCTTGCAGAGCCCGCCATGATGAGCGGTATCGGTGAGACATTGGTGCCGTTGAACGGCATCCCCAAAATGGCAATGGTACTGGCGAACCCAGGCGTTGGAGTGCCCACCGGCGGGGTTTTCAAGCGGTTAAGCGGCTTTTCCGATCCCGGTATCGGTGCGGATGTACCTCAGGGTGATTTCAGCGATTTCATTCGGTATTTATCAGTCTGCCGCAACAGTCTGGAGCAGCCTGCTTTGGAAATCGAACCGGTCATTGGGGACGTGTTACGGGAAATGGCCCGTCTGCCGGACTGTGCGCTGGCCAGAATGTCCGGGAGCGGGGCGACGTGTTTCGGGCTGTTTGAAGATATCGATAAGGCCCAGAGTGCGGCGGCTGCGTTGCGCTCGTCCCATCCAGACTGGTGGGTGGACAGCGGCCAGGTGCTTCAAAAGCGCCCGGTGCTGCGCCAGGTCAATCCGTGAACGCAACCTGATGAGCAGCTTTGCCGCCATACAGCACGCCGGTTTTGCCTTGATTGTGTTCTTGCTGTCGGTGGCATTCACCCGCTTCATCATGACACTGAACATCCGCGATGTTCCCAACGAGCGTTCCAGCCACCAGAAAGCGACCCCAAAAAGCGGCGGGCTGGCCATTGCGACAACCTTCACGCTGGGGCTTGGGGTGCTTTACGCGGTGGCGGATGAAGTCCGTTTACCCGAAACGCAGTTTCTGATTTTTGTACTGATTGTTTTCGGACTGCTGGTTTCATCCCTGGTCGATGATCTCTATGACATTTCGCCTCTTCAGAAATTTGCCGCTCAATTCATCGCGGCCACACTTTTTGCAGGTTTCGTTGCGAGCATCACCAGGGTTTGGCTGCCATTCATAGGTGCCATCGAACTTGGTGCCATCGGCGTTCTGCTGACCATATTGTGGATCGTCTTCTTTATGAACGCATTCAACTTTATGGATGGCATCAATGGTATCGCAGGCGGAGCCGCGATGATTTGCGGGATGTTTCTTGCGGTCATTTCGTTTTTGGCGAATGCCCCGTTTGTTTACCTCGCAGCGGTTTTACTGGTTGCGTCTTCTGCCGGATTTTTTGTCTTTAACTTCCTGTCGGGACGCATTTTCATGGGCGATACGGGCAGTCAATTCTTGGGGTTTGCATTTGCGTCGCTCGCGGTGCTGGCGTCTACGGACGGATATGGCGGCGTCTCAATCTATGTGGTGCCCATCCTATTCTTGCCGTTCATCTTTGACGTTCTGTATACGCTTGCGCGCAGAGCTTACCGCCGCCGTAACCTTACACAGGCGCACAAGGAACATCTGTACCAGCTGCTCAATCAAAGCGGTTGGAGCCACGTTCAAGTAAGTTCTCTCTACTTCAGTTATTTTGTTCTGTGCGGTTTTGCGGCAGTGGCCATTCAAGCTTCAAGTCCGGCCACGCGCGTGATGTTGGTCGCTGTCGCGGCAATCGCTATGCTAGGGCACGCCGTGTTCGTGCATCAAAAGACACGCGCGGCGAATGCTCAGTTTTGACGCGGAATTACTTTTAGTAAGCGCGGCTGATGCAAAAATCGATGATTTCACTCAGGGTCTGATTGAAGGGGCCGTCCGGCAGGCGCTTTAGCCCATCGCGTGAGAGATTGCCGAACTTGCTGGCGCGATCAATGGTGTCGGAAATCGTATTGTATTTCTCCATCAGGCGGGTTGCACGATGCAGATCCCCTTCTTCCTGATGACCTTCTTCGAGGGTCCGTTCCCAGAAGGTGCGCTCTTCATCTGTTCCCCGGCGATAGGCGAGGACGACGGGGAGGGTGATCTTGCCGTCGCGGAAGTCATCCCCCACGGTTTTGCCAAGCGTCGCTTGCCGCCCAGAATAATCGAGCGCGTCATCCACGAGCTGGAATGCAATGCCGAGATTGCGTCCGAATTGTTCGAGCGCGTCTTCCTGATCTTTCGTGGCACCAGCGGCGATACCGCCCGACCGAGCCGCCGCCGCAAACAAGGCCGCGGTCTTGGCCTCGATGACAGCCATATAGTCTTCTTCGGATGTGGCGGTGTCTTTGGCGGTCGACAGCTGCATGACCTCGCCCTCGGCGATCACAGCGGCCGCGTTCGATAGGATATCCAGAACCTCAAAGGATCCGACTTCAACCATCAGCCGAAAGGACCGGCTAAACAGGAAGTCTCCCACCAGCACGCTGGATTTGTTGCCCCACAGAACATTCGCGCTAGTCTTGCCCCGCCGCAAAACACTTTCATCGATGACGTCGTCATGCAGCAACGTGGCCGTGTGAATGAATTCAACCGCTGCGGCGAGCTTCACATGCGCGTCACCTTCGACGTTGAGCATGCGTGCAGTAGATAAAGTGAGTAATGGCCGCAATCGTTTGCCGCCGGAGGAAATGAGATGTCCCGCAAGTGTTGGGATCAATTCCACCGGGCTTTTCATACGGTCAAGAATGACTTCATTGACCGCGTCCAGGTCGTCGGAAACCAAATTGACCAGACGTTCAACAGAGTTTCCTAAAGGGCTAGTTTCTTGATTTAATGAGATGACGGCGCCCAAGTTCACTGCCCTTTATGTCTTTTGCCTATAAGGGAAAAGTAGGGTTGCCCATGAATTACGGTCAAGTGCGACCCAGTGCCGCTAATCCCCAAATACCCCGCTTTTGTGTAGAGTAACGCAAATTTGACGGGAAGGCGAGCGGCAGCCGGGTGGCTGAGAGGGCTTATGCGGGAACTCATCCGAACCAATGATCTCGTTTTGATTTCCTTTGCGGAAGCACTGCTCAGTGATGCGCGTATCGATAGCGTTGTTTTGGACGCGCATACCAGCATGATCGAAGGCAGCGTCAATGCCATTCAAAGACGGCTCATGGTGCCGGATGCGGACTATGAGCGCGCGAAACACCTGCTTGCGGAATCTCAGATTGGCACAAGCACGTGAGTGGTGTGGCCTGCATCGAATGTTTAGTGGCGTTTTATGGCGATTGAAGCAACGGATGATGACTTTATCGGCGGTAAACTGAAACTGCTGCAACCATCGAAGGGGTTTCGAGCAGGCGTCGATTCGGTGATGGCCGCTGCTGCCGTGCCGGCCGAACCCGGTGTGTCTGTATTGGATGTGGGGGCGGGTGTCGGGGTTATCTCCTTGTTGCTCGCAAAGCGGGTGTCGGGCCTGCGCATTACTGCTTTAGAGAAGTTCGATGATCAGTTTGAGCTGCTTAAGCAGAACATCGATCGAAACAATCTAGCGGATCAGGTGACGCCCATTCAGGCGGATCTTTTCGATTCGTTAACGTCTCCGGAACCCAACAGTTTTCACCATGTGGTCACCAATCCGCCGTTCTATCAGGATGGTGCCGTTCAGATCTCGTCCAACCATGAAAAGGCAGCGGCCCATGCGGGCCCGGAAGGGTTTTTGAGCCAATGGCTGTCTCAGAGCATCCGCATGCTGAGGCCTGGCGGGCTTTTCACTATGGTCTACCCGGTGGCAGAGTTGGCCACGGTGCTGTCACGGCTTGAGCGTCAGTTGGGGGATATTGTGATCTTCCCGCTATGGCCTCATCGCGGACAGCGGGCGAAGCGTTTCATCGTCCAAGCAAAAAAGGGCGCGCGAGGACCGGCTGTCTTGGAGCCGGGTCTTGTACTGCATGCGGAGGATGGAGGCTTCAGCGAAATCGCCGAAGGTGTTCTCCGGCACGGCAATTCCTTAACCCTCAGCTGACAGAATTTAAGCCAGTTTCTTTTGATTAGGGGGCTTGAGGCGGCAATACCGCGTGGCTACATAATAAGCTTATGATGAGACGACTTCGCAGATGGGTGCCTTTTGGACTGCTGGGCAAATCGCCGGCAGTGGTGACTGTATTGCCTCTTAATGGGGTCATTGGTCCGGCTGCGCGCTTTGGGCAGGGGCTCAATCTGGCCGGTCTGGCCGGCGCAATCGAGTCCGCGTTCTCCGAAGGCGGTGTCAAGGCCGTAGCGTTGGCGATTAACTCGCCGGGCGGCTCTCCTGTTCAAGCGACCCTGATCCACAATCGCATTCGCCAGTTTGCGGAAGAAAAGAACATTCCAGTGTTTGCCTTTGCCGAAGATGTGGCGGCGTCGGGCGGTTACATGCTGGCCTGCGCGGGCGATCAGATCTTTGCCGATGAAAGTTCGGTGGTCGGATCGATTGGTGTTGTCTCTGCCGGTTTTGGCTTTACCGGTCTTATGGAGAAGCTGGGCGTTGATCGGCGCGTCTATACGGCGGGCGAAAAGAAATCCATGCTGGATCCGTTCCAGCCGGTGGATGAAGATGATGTGAAGCGGCTGCTGGCGCTTCAGAAAGAGGTTCATGGCTCATTCCGTGACCTGGTAAAAACGCGCCGTGAGGGCAAACTGAATGCCACGGAGAAACGGTTGTTCTCCGGCGAATTCTGGAGCGGCATTCAAGCTGAAAAACTCGGCCTGATCGATGGCCTCAGCGATCTGCGCACGGAAATGCGCAAGCGCTATGGCGACGATGTGCGTTTGAAAGTGATCTCAAGCGACCGCTCCTGGTTCCGGGGCCGCATGGCAGGGCGTGGACCAAGCCTCCAGGCGCCTGCCACCGGCGGCGGTTTCCGTTTTCCGGCCAGCTGGGCAGACGATATGCTTTCCGCTTTGGAAGTGCGGGCCTTCTGGTCGCGGTTTGGGCTCTGAGCCCTGTTCCTTACGCTTCTTGACCCCCATAAATCCCATCGTTAGGTTGCGCCGCGCTGTCGCGCACGTTTCCTTTTAAGTGTTTCACTGAAAGTCCAAGCACATGTCCGGCTCAAATCCGTCACGGGGCGCCCGCTCGTTCCAAGATTTGATTCTCACACTTCAGCACTACTGGGCGGAGCGCGGTTGCGTCATCCTGCAGCCCTATGATTTGGAGATGGGGGCGGGCACGTTTCACCCGGCAACGGTTTTGCGAGCCCTCGGTCCGAAGCCTTGGAAGGCGGCCTATGTTCAGCCGTCACGGCGGCCCACCGATGGCCGCTACGGCGAGAACCCCAATCGATTGCAGCATTACTACCAGTTCCAAGTAATCCTCAAGCCATCGCCTGCGGACATTCAGGATTTGTATCTGGGCAGCCTCGCGGAGTTGGGCATCGATATGTCGATGCACGACATTCGTTTCGTGGAAGATGATTGGGAAAGCCCAACGCTTGGCGCATGGGGGCTTGGTTGGGAAGTCTGGTGCGACGGCATGGAAGTTAGTCAGTTCACGTATTTTCAGCAAGTGGGTAGTTTTGACTGCCAGCCTGTGGCGGGCGAGCTCACCTATGGTCTTGAGCGTTTGGCCATGTATGTGCAAGGCGTCGACAATGTGTACGACCTCGATTTTAACGGCAGCGGCGTGAAATATGGTGAGGTCTATCACCAATCCGAACGGGAGTTTTCGGCTTATAACTTTGAATACGCCGATACGGAGATCTTGTTCCGTCAGTTTGCGGATAATGAGCAAAACTGCGAGAACTTGTTGAAGCAAGATTTGCCGCTGCCGGCCTATGATCACTGCATCAAGGCAAGTCATGTGTTCAATCTGCTGGATGCCCGTGGCGTGATCAGCGTGACAGAGCGGGCAAGTTACATTGGCCGGGTGCGGGCGCTTGCCAAAGGGTGTGCGGAAGCTTGGCTTAGATCGCCTCAAGGGGCTTACCCTCATGAGGAGGCGGCGCAATGACGGATCTGCTGCTCGAGCTCTTCTCCGAAGAAATTCCAGCCCGCATGCAGGCCCAGGCGGAAAAGGATCTGGCGCGCCTCATCACTGGCCAATTGGACGAAGCCGGGTTCAAAGCTGAAGAGGTGCAAACCTATTCGACGCCGCGCCGCTTGGTGTTGCGGGCAACTGGTTTGCCTTTGCAGCAGGAAGACCGCACCGAAGAACGGAAAGGCCCCAAAGTCGGTGCGCCGGACAAAGCCATTGAGGGCTTCTTGCGTTCGGTCGGTATGTCTAAAGATCAGCTGGAAACGCGCTCTGACAAGAAGGGTGAGTTTTATGTAGCGCGCATTGAGTCTAAGGGGCGCCCGACGCCGGAGATCATCGCGGAGATCGTTCCTGCGGTTGTTCAAAACTTCCCTTGGCCGAAGTCCATGCGCTGGGGGAGTGGCAGTTTGCGGTGGGTGCGTCCGCTGCATTCCATACTGTGCCTGTTCGACGGCAAGGTCGTGCCGTTCGAGGTGGACAACATTAAGTCGGGCAATACAACAAAGGGGCACAGGTTCCTGGCGCCCGCCGAATTTTCCGTTTCTGGGTGGGACGATTACCTGCCGAAGCTCAAAGACGCCCATGTGGTGCTGGACCCGAAAGAGCGGCGGGATCTGATTTACGCGCAGGCGAAAGAAAAGGCATCTGCCGATGGGTTCGAGCTGGTGGAAGATCAGCGCCTGCTGGAAGAGGTTGCCGGTTTGGTGGAATGGCCGACCGTTTTGACGGGCGCCATTCCGGAAAAGCTTGTCCAGCCGGTGGCGGAGGGGGGCTTGCCGCCCGAGGTGCTGCAAACCGCCATGCGTGTGCACCAGAAGTATTTCTCCTTGAAAAATCCGCAAACGGATCTTTTGGCGCCAAAATTTGCGGTTGTCTCCAATATGGTGGCACCAGATGGCGGTGAAGCGATTGTCGCCGGTAATGAAAAAGTGCTGCAAGCGCGATTGTCGGATGCCGAATTCTTCTGGGATCAGGACCGGAAAGAGCCGCTCCATACACGGACTGAGTCGCTCAAGAACATCGTCTTTCACGCGGATATCGGATCGCTTTACGAGAAGGTCGAGCGGACGGAGAAACTGGCGGTTTGGTTCGCAAACTTGTTCGGGACGGACGAGGCGGCTGTCCGCCGTGCCGCGCAGCTCGCGAAGGCGGATCTTACCACCGACATGGTCTACGAGTTTCCGGAACTGCAGGGTCTTATGGGCCGTTATTATGCAACCCATGACGGTGAACCTGCCGAAGTTGCCGAAGCGATTGAGCAACACTACGCGCCGGTGGGGCCGAGTGACGACTGCCCACACGCGCCTGTGGCGATCTCCGTCGCGCTGGCGGACAAAATCGATACGCTGGTGCAGTTTTTTGCCATCGGCCAGCCACCAACCGGATCGAAAGATCCATTCGCCCTCAGGCGGGCGGCCTTGGGGGCTATCCGCATCACCCTTGAAAACGACCTCCGTTTCAAATTGAGCGAGGCCTTCGGCGCGTTGCGGGATGATTGGGGTGATTTGCTGCCCTTTTTTGCAGACCGGTTGAAAGTTCAGCAGCGGGACCTTGGCGTTCGTCACGATTTGATCGATGCGGTGTTCGCCTTGCCCGATCAAGACGATCTGGTGCTGCTAGTGCGCCGTGTGGACGCATTGGCCGCATTCCTCAAAACGCCCAATGGCGAAAACTTGCTTGCGGGGTACAAGCGCGCTGCCAACATTTTGCGCATCGAAGAGAAAAAAGATGAGCAAGCTTATGAGGGGGCGCCTGACTCAGCGCTTTTCCAGCAAGATGAGGAAAAGGCGCTTCATGACGCGATTACGAAAGCGATCGGCAAAATGGACGCTGCCATTGGCGGCGAGCGTTTTGAAGAGGCCATGAATGCCGCTGCGGAATTGCGCGAGCCGGTGGATGCGTTCTTCAATGAGGTCAAAGTCAATGCGGAGGATTCGGGTGTTCGCGAAAACCGGCTCAGAATGCTGTCGCTGATCCGGAATGCCCTGGGACGCATTGCCGATTTTTCGAAGATTGAAGGTTAGGCCGGTCCGTCGTATATGACACCCGCGTTAACACATTCGAGGGTGGGGCGGCCCGGGCCAGACCAGCGCTTAAGCCGTTTTTCCATGGTTTTACGAAGAGGAACCCGACCATTATGAGCAAATGGGTTTATCGGTATGGTCAAGACAGTGCGGATGGCGATGCGACCATGCGCAATTTGTTGGGCGGTAAGGGGGCGAATTTGGCGGAGATGAGCAATCTCGGCCTGCCGGTCCCGCCTGGCCTTACCATCACAACAGATGTGTGTACCTATTTCTACGATAACGGTCAGACCTATCCAGATGATCTGAGGGACCAGGTGGAAGCGGCCATAGCCCATATTGGCGAGGGCGTGGGCCGGAAATTCGGTGATCCTTCAAATCCTCTGCTGGTATCGGTTCGTTCCGGTGGCCGGGCGTCCATGCCGGGTATGATGGATACGGTTTTGAACCTCGGCCTCAATGATGAAACAGTCAAAGGGCTCATCGACCTGTCCGGCGATCCACGGTTTGCCTTCGATTCCTATCGGCGTTTCATCCAAATGTATTCCGATGTGGTGTTGGGCATTGAACACCACAATTTCGAAGAAATCCTGGAGATCTTCAAGGAAGAAAACGGATATATTCTGGATACGGAGCTTGATAACGAGGATTGGGAAGCGGTTGTCGATCAATACAAAGCCAAGGTCACGGAACATCTAAACAAGCCGTTCCCGCAAAACGCGGACGAACAGCTTTGGGGTGCGATCACGGCGGTCTTTGGCTCATGGCAAAATGCGCGGGCCGTCACCTACCGGCGGCTTCACAACATTCCGGATTCCTGGGGCACGGCCGTGAATGTTCAGGCCATGGTGTTCGGCAATATGGGGTCGGACAGTGCGACGGGCGTTGCCTTTACGCGAAACCCGTCCACCGGTGAGCGCGCTTACTACGGTGAATTTCTTGAGAACGCGCAAGGCGAAGATGTGGTGGCGGGCATTCGCACACCGCAGAACCTCACCAAGAAAGCGCGGGAAGAAGCGGGCGCATCAGCGCTCTCCATGGAAGAGCAAATGCCAAAGGCTTTTGGCGAGTTGACGGAAGTCTTCCAGAAGCTCGAAAGCCACTATTTCGATATGCAAGATATCGAGTTCACCATTCAGCGCGGCAAGCTGTGGATGCTTCAGACACGCGCCGGCAAACGGACGGCCAAAGCGGCTTTGAAGATTGCGGTGGATATGGCCCGCGAGGGGTTGATCAGCCAGGAACAGGCCGTGGGCCGGATCGATGCGGAGTCGCTCGATCAGCTGTTGCATCCGACACTAGATCCGAATGCGGAGCGTGACGTCGTCACCACCGGTCTTCCCGCATCACCGGGGGCCGCAAGCGGCTATGTGGTTTTCACAGCCGATGAAGCGGAAGAAATGCGCGCGCAGAACAAGGATGTCATCCTGGTGCGGATCGAAACCAGCCCCGAAGACATTCATGGCATGCACGCCGCTGTCGGTATTCTGACGGCGCGCGGCGGCATGACAAGTCACGCGGCCGTTGTGGCACGCGGCATGGGCAGGCCTTGTGTGTCCGGTGCTGGCGGTCTGCGCATCGATGAAGCGGCGGGTACGTTCACCTGTCTTGGCCGCACGGTTAATCGCGGTGATCTGATCACAGTGGACGGATCGACGGGGCAGGTCATGTGGGGTGCTGTCGATACGATTAAGCCGGAGCTGTCCGGTGACTTTGCCACGATCATGGAATGGGCGGACCAACTGCGGGAAATGAAGATCCGCACCAATGCGGAAACGCCGGCAGATGTGGAAGTGGCCCGGGAATTCGGCGCTGAAGGCATCGGCCTTTGCCGCACGGAACATATGTTCTTTGAGGCGGACCGCATCTTGGCGGTGCGGGAAATGATCCTGGCCAAAGATGAGCGCGGGCGCCGCGAAGCATTGGCAAAAATCCTTCCGATGCAACGGTCGGATTTCGAGGAGATCTTCAAGATCATGGCGGGCATGCCGGTAACGATCCGGCTGCTGGATCCGCCTCTGCACGAATTCTTGCCTAAAACCAAGGAAGAAATCGAGGAGGTGGCAGAGGCGGCGGGCCTTGACGCGACGCGTCTGCGCCGCCGGGTCACCGAACTTCATGAATTCAATCCGATGCTCGGGCATCGCGGGTGCCGTTTGGGGATTTCCTATCCCGAAATTTATGAGATGCAGGCACGGGCGATCTTTGAAGCCGCGATTGCCGCAGGCAAAGCGACCGGCAGCCCCGTGACGCCGGAGATTATGATTCCGCTCGTGGGCATGAAAGCCGAGCTTGATCTGCTCAAGAAACATATCGAGCAAGTGGCCGAACAGATCGAAAAAGAGACCGGCGAAAAGCTTTCTTATCTCGTCGGTACAATGATCGAATTGCCACGGGCGGCATTGCGCGCAAAAGAAATCGCCGAGTCTGCGGAATTCTTTAGTTTTGGTACGAACGATCTGACCCAAACCACATTCGGTATCAGCCGGGACGATTCAACCCGCTTCATCAACGATTATCTGGAAAAGAGAATTTTGGAACGCGATCCATTCGTGTCCATTGATGAGAATGGGGTTGGCGAGCTTATTGCATTAGGGGCAGAGAGGGGGCGCCAAACACGCCCGGAAATCAAGCTCGGCATCTGCGGCGAGCACGGGGGTGATCCCGATTCGATACAGTTCTGTCAGAAAATGGGACTCGATTATGTCTCATGTTCGCCCTACCGCGTGCCGATTGCACGACTGGCGGCGGCACAGGCAAAAATAAAAACCTAATAGAATCAAGAACTCAGATGGTTAATCGCAAATTTTTGCGGTTCACGGTCTGGAAATTGCACGAATCGTTGCTAATTACCGCGTTTGTCGAATTTTATTGTACGCGGCTACAAAATTTTACCTCTGGGCGGTAAAATATCGGCGCGCTCAAAAGGCGCAAAGAAAAGTGAGGCAACAGACTTTGGTTCACGCGGCGAACAAAAAGATGGCATTTGCAGTAGGCGCTGCCGCCTGGGCAGTGGCCGGTCTTGTTGTGATCGCGGACCTCACGTCTGATCGCGCTAAGACGCCGTCGGAGCTTGCCAAGTTCGAGCAGCCAGTGGATGCCCCAGCCATTTATGGTGCGGCGGCTGAAAATCAGAATGCGGAGATTGTGGCGTCTTTTTCCGAAGCAGCTGCCGAACTCAACAGCGAAGCGCATTGTCTTGCACAAGCCATCTATCACGAAGCGCGCAGTGAGACTTATGCCGGCCAGCTGGCCGTTGCGGAAGTGGTGATGAACAGGGTTTCAAGCCGCCGCTATCCGAACTCCGTTTGCGGCGTGGTTTTCCAGGGCCATAAGCGGCGCACCGGTTGCCAATTTACCTTCACCTGTGATGGTTCTCTCAAAGCAGGCGAATATGGCGTTTCTTGGGGCCAGTCGCAAAAGCTGGCTTGGAAGGTGATGTTCGGCCTGCACGAAAATGTAAGTGACTCAGCCACGCATTATCACGCTGTTTACGTGAATCCGGTCTGGGCGAAGCGTCTTAAGCGCACCGTGAAAATCGGCCGCCATATCTTCTACAGGCCACACGTACGTTCCGCCTCGCGGAAATAACCTCTAAAGAACTTCCTGATCTGAGCGATTGCGGATCACGCGCCGCAGCAGGCCTGAAAACTGGTTTGAGATCACGCGTGCTGCTTTCGCATAGCCGCCGACCGGATGGTGAATTCGTCCTTTGCCCGGGTCGAGCGACGCGAGCTGCCAGACTTTGTCGACCACATCTTCCACCGGATAGACTTTCACGTTCGAGCTTGCCAGCGACTCGGTGATCGATTCATTCGAGCCGTCCAACGTGCCGTCCAAAAGCGGTGTACTGATGAACCATGGCATGATGTCGGTGACAGAGATGTTGTGACGGGCGAATTCGTAGTTGAGCGCTTCCGTAAGGCCGCGCACGCCGAATTTTGTGGCGCTGTAAATCGCCATTTTCGGTCCGCCCACCAAGCCCGCCACGGAGGCGGTATTGATGATCCGCGCAACGCCATGTTCTTTCGCGGCGGCCTTCAAAGGCTCCAGACTGGCATAAACCCCATTCACCACGCCGCCTAGATTGATGTCCAATACTTTGTGGGCATCGGCGATGGGCACATCTTCAAACCAGCCGCCCCGGGCAATGCCGGCATTGTTGAACAGCAAATCCATTTTGCCGCCTGTCGCTTCTCCGAACTTAGAAACGGCATCCGTCCATTGCGCCTGGTCCGTTACGTCCAGATCGACGACAATTCCCTTGTCGGCGCCGATTTCGTTCAGGAGTGAGTCAGAGCCTTGCCGGTCCACATCGGCAATGCCGATGAACCAGCCTTCTTTGGCGAAATGAAGCGCGGTGGCACGGCCGATACCGCTGGCGGCACCGGTGATGAAGATGCTTTTTGTCTGCATAATGACCTTTTCTGTGTTCAGTCCACAGCTTGGTCGAAATCGAGGCCGATATCAAGGCAAGGGGCGCTATGGGTCACCCACCCGACGGAAATGAGGTCGACACCGCTGGCGGCGATTGCGGGCGCCGTTTCTTCCGTGATGCCGCCGGAAGCTTCGGTGATCATGCGGCCACCGACCATGTCCACAGCTTTCCTCAGTGTGTCGGGAGACATGTTGTCCAGCAAGACCGCATCCGCGCCAATGTCGATAACGGTTTTGAGCTGTTCAAGCGAATCCACTTCGATTTCGATTTTGACCAGATGGCCGGCGGCCTCTTTGGCGGCCTTTAGGGCGGGGGCCACGCCGCCCGCCATGGCGATGTGGTTGTCCTTGATGAGGATCGCATCATCAAGGCCGAACCGGTGGTTCATGCCGCCGCCCGCCCGTACGGCGTATTTTTCGAACGTCCGTAAACCTGGAGTGGTCTTCCGGGTGCAGCAGATTTTGGCTTTTGCGTCTCCAATGGAGGTTACGATCCGGTTCACACAGGAAGCGACACCGGACAAATGGCCCAGGAAGTTTAGGGCCACCCGTTCCGCCATAAGGATCGACTGTGCCTTGCCTTCTATGGCGGCGATTTCCTGGCCATTCACCACAGGCGAGGCGTCTGGCGAGATAATGGCAATCTGTAATTTGGGGTCGACCAGGCGAAAGGCTGCGCGGGCCATATCAAGACCCGCTACAACGCCTGTCTCGCGGGCGCGCATGATGACGCGGGATTTTGTCTCTGCCGGCACCACGGATTGCGTGGTGAGGTCACCTGCGCGGCCCAGATCTTCTTGCAAGGCAGCTTTGACACTGTCCTCGATGAGGATACGAGGCAGCGGTGTAAGAGAAACAGAATTCATGATGTGCGATGTCTTAGCCGGCCTGACGGGTAACGAAATCGTCTGGGGCGGCGGTTATCTGATCGTAGGTGAAAGGCAGGCGGCGGTGGTAGCGTTTGTCCGCCTTCGGAAAGTCTGCCCGGAAATGGCCGCCACGGCTTTCTTGCCTTCTAAGCGCATCTGTCGCGACCATCTCAGCCACTGTGATCATATTGACGAGATCCAGTGACAGATCCGGGCGCTCTTTGAGGTCTTGGATCGCCTCTAAGGCATGTAGAAGGGAATCGCGTGTCCTTACCAATCCGACCTGCCGGGTCATGATATGCCGCAAGCGTTTCACCAGCTGCGCGCTTGACTCCGTATTGCGCATCATCAGCTTTGTCTCGCATGGCGCGACACCGACGCCGCTGGCGGCCCTTTTTTCGCTTGGCAGAAGCCGGAGCGCCTTGGCAATCCGTGCGCCAAACACCATGGCCTCCAGAAGGGAATTGCTGGCCAACCGGTTGGCGCCATGAGCCCCTGTGCAGGCGACTTCGCCGCAGGCCCACAAACCGTCAAGCGTGGTCCGGCCCGTCTGATCTGTCACGACGCCGCCCATGTGGTAATGCGCGGCGGGGGCCACGGGGATCGGCATGTGCCGCGGGTCGATACCCCCCGACATACAGGATTTGAAAACGGTGGGGAATCGGTCGGGAAAGGCCGAACCGATGGCCTCCCGGCAATCCAGGAACACGTCTTCGCCATTGGCGATCTGTTTGTTGATGGCGCGGGCCACCACGTCGCGCGGCGCCAGTTCCGCATCCTTGTGTGCGTCCACCATGAAACGGTCGCCGCGACTGTTGACCAACCAAGCACCTTCGCCGCGCAGAGCCTCTGTGGCGAGTGGGGAGGGGTCTCGATCGATTTTGATCGCCGTGGGGTGGAACTGAACAAATGCCGTATCCGAAAGGGCGGCACCGGCCCGAGCCGCCATCGCCAGCCCATCGCCTTTGGACGGGGCAGGGTTCGTCGTCACATCGAAGAGAGTGCCGATCCCGCCGGTTGCCAAAACAACATTCTGGGCCAAGATCAAAACCGGCTCCAGTTCCGCCGTGGTCTCGTCGACAGCGTAGACGCCGACCACCTTGCCCAGGCGTTTCGCTAGGCTCACGGCACGCAGCCCGGATTTAACGTCAATGTGCTCGTCGGCTTTGACGCAGCCCCATAGCGTATCCATGATCACGGCGCCCGCACGGTCGCCGCTCACGTGAATGATCCGGTTTCGAGAATGCGCCGCTTCCCGGCCAAGGACCAGGTCGCCATTCTCATCCCGATCGAAGGGCACACCGAACGCGATTAGGTCGCGAATGCGGTCGGGGCCTTCCGTGGCGAGGATGGTGGCGATCTTTTCGTCCACAAGCCCGGCCCCCGCTGCGAGCGTATCTTCGATGTGAAGCTCTGCCGAATCGTCCGGACCGACGGCTGCGGCAATGCCCCCTTGGGCCCAGCCGCTCGACCCATTTTCCTTGGCGCAACTTGCACCCGCGAGAAGGGTTACTTTCTTCGGGGCCAGTTTTAGCGCGGTGAACAATCCCGCTAAACCAGCACCGACGATCAACACATCGCCTGCATCAATGATGTTGGGCTTCGTCATGGCAGACGCGTCCTTAGGCGCTGGCTTGGAGCCTATGTTCCAATTGTGCGGCCACAGGGGCTGGTGAACTTGCCTCGATCATGGCTTCCACGGAAGCACGCGCCCGTTCCGCAACCAACGGATCGACGGTTACTTCGTGCGTCATGTTTTGAAGCGACTCGAGAATGTTCGGCAACGTAATGCGCTTCATGTGCGGGCACAGATTGCATGGGCGGATGAATTCCACATTCGGTGTTTCCGCCGCCACATTGTCGGACATGGAGCATTCCGTTACCATTACCACTTGGCGCGGCTGGCGCTCTTTCACGTAGTTGATCATGGCAGAGGTGGAACCCGCAAAGTCGGCTTCCTCCACCACTTCCGGCGGGCATTCCGGATGTGCCAAGACGATAATGTTCGGATGACCTTCCCGGTAGTTGCGGATTTCTTCGGCGCTGAACCGTTCGTGCACTTCGCAGCGGCCATGCCACGCGATGATTTCCACATCGGTCTGCTTGGCGACATTTTGAGCGAGGTATTCGTCGGGAATCATCAGCACACGGTCGACGCCCAGCGATTCGACAATCTGAACTGCATTGGAAGAGGTGCAGCAGATGTCGGATTCGGCTTTCACGTCGGCGGACGTGTTCACATAGGTGACCACCGGAACGCCGGGGTATTTTTCGCGCAGCAACCGCACATCACGTCCCGTGATGGATGCAGCAAGGGAGCAACCGGCTTCCATGTCCGGAATCAGCACTGTCTTGTGAGGGTTCAGCAGCTTTGAAGTCTCAGCCATGAAATGAACGCCACACTGAACGATCACGTCCGCGTCTACTTCGGCGGCTTCTTTCGCAAGCTGCAGAGAGTCGCCGACAATGTCCGCGACACCGTGGAAAATCTCAGGGGTCTGATAATTATGCGCGAGAATAACGGCGTTCTTCTCACGCTTCAGCTCATTGATAGCTTTGATGTAGGGCGCGTAAAAAGGCCACTCGATTTCGGGAATGACGTTTGAAACGCGTTCGTAGAACGGCGCCATCTCCTTGGCGATTTCAGGGGTGTATTCCAACGCGTCCGCTTTCGCGGTTACTGGTGTCGAGGTATTTGACATCCTGACGCCCTCCTTATGCTCATAATGAGTATATATAGCGCATAAAAAAACCGGTTCAACCACCGGAGGCTTCTTTATGCTACATTTGAGCATTAGTTTGTCAATAGGCAAGCCAAATCGACGGATTTTTCTGAAAAATCTAGTTTTCGGCAGAAAACCGCCATTATCGGGGGCGGCTTGTTCGGCCGCCTGACGGCAGTTTCACGCCCGGTGCCGGCCGTTCCTTCAAAACATCCCGCCGGAATTGGAAAAGGGCAGCGGGCCGCCCTCCAGTTTTGGTTGAGACATCTCCTGTTGGTTCAACCATTCGGGTCTTTTCCAGGAGGCGGCGGAAGTTCTGTTTGTGGATGCGGACGCCCGAAATGGCTTCAACGGTTTTCTGCAGTTCCAGCAGCGTGAAGGCCGCGGGCATCAGCTCGAAGACCACAGGACGGTATTTGAGCTTGCCGCGCAGCCGCCCCATGGCGGTCGCGAGAATACGGCGGTGGTCATAAAGCATCGGCACGCCGAGAGGCGGCTGTACACGGCTTAGCTTGTCCGCATGAAGGTGAGGGCGGTCCCTCTGGGCCTCATAGACCAGCCCCGCTTCGTAAAGCAGCTCATAGCGTTCCAGGACCTTTTCCTCGTCCCAGCTTGAGGTTTCAAAGCCAAAACACTGGCAGACCCGGTCCCAACGGTGGCGTCTCGGACTGTCCTCGGATTCTTGCGACCATTGCAGCAGCAAGGGGCGGATAAGTTCGCCCATAAGCGCGGGTTCGCCGCCGCGCCAATCTTCCCACGGGAAGTATTGATACCAGGGCTGCCACACGGTGTCCGTACCACTGGCCAGTTCCGTTTCATGGGTGAGGGCCAGGTAGCCGATGGACACCACTTGCGGGCTGGCGTCGCCGTCCGCCGAATGGCGTCCCCGGTCGCCGAATGTGTAAAGCTGTTCCGTATAGCCCAGAGAAAGTCCGGTTTGCTCGTCTACCCAGGTGCGCAGCCCCAGTTCAAGGGTTCGGTGTTGCGCAGGTTCAAAGGGACCGAAGGGCAGGCCGTCACTATCGTCAGGGACGCCGGCATCCGCAGAGGAGCGCTCGCCAGGGCGGCGCACCACCGTCACCTGGGGCACGTCGTTTGAAATGGTGAGGATGGCCGCATTAAGGCCAATGGTAACGATGGTCGAATGTTCGTCCGCCATGTGACCGCCATTGGCCGGGCGCTCGAAGCCCACCACATTGCCGCCATCGGATGCGTCGCCAGGCGGTGGTTTTTTCCGTCCCGTGGGCATGGCTAGGACATGTCCGGATGAATTGTCGGCATGGAAAAGATTTCGCCTTCCCACGTCATCGAACCTGCCCCCATGGCTTCGACCGCTGAAACGAGGCGGCCCTGTCGCCCCAGGATCTCATCGGCAAGCTTAATCATCAGCCGGTTCGGATGCGCATGAGGGGCAGCGTCCCGCAGTGTCTGAGCCAGCGTGTGCTCGCTGGCATTGGGATTGCGCTGACACAGCGTAATGAGCGCCGTGGCCGTCGAGCGGCTGATACCCGCCCAACAGTGAATAAGGATCGGCGCGTCATCATGTGACCAAGTGTCGATGAAGCTCAGGATGCTTTCGATGTGGTTATGTCCTGGCGGAACCAGTTCGGCATCATGATGGGCGATGTCATTGATGGGCACTTGCAGATGCTTGTCCGGGGAAATCCTGTCCGGCGTCGATATCATGGTTTCAGGATCGAGCAGGCTGATCATATGAGACGGGGCTGAAACGTCGATCACGTCTTCCACCGCGCTTAACGGGCACACATAGATCATGGGTTCCTCCCTCATCGATTCGCTAAAACCAGCGGTCATTATAGCTTTTAGATAGCTATCTGATTCCTGTTTCAGCGGTATTACGATCGAAACAAGGGACTTCCTTGCCAATCTGATTTTGCAGATCAATCCATTAGAGAATTGAATTTACTGGTAAAAGTAGTCTCAATGACGGGGGTTTCCAGAGGTTTAAGGGCGATCCCGTCGGCATATTTGGAGTGAATGAAGAAACGCTTGGCTTCAGTGACGGAGAACCCGGCCAGCTGTGTTGCTTCCAGATAAGCAGCAATCCCGTCAGCCCGCTTGATGGTCTTGGTAACCTCGTCCGGCAATTTTGCGGGCAGGCCGAAGCGTATGTGGATGGCCGCAAGCAATCGGTTTTCCAAGGATTTGTACCCGGTACCGATCGCCGCCTTAAAGGGGCTGATCAGGTCTCCAATCACATATTCCGGTGCATCGTGAAGCATGGCGGCCCGGCGCCATTCTTTGGACCAATTGGGTTTTAGGCGTGTGCAAAGTTCTTCCACCAACATGGAATGTTGAGCGACTGAGAAAGCGTGATCGCCCTCTGTTTGCCCATTCCAGCGTGCCACGCGGGCAAGGCCATGGGCGATATCTTGAAGTTCGATGTCCAGGGGCGAGGGATCCAGAAGGTCCAAGCGGCGGCCGCTGAGCATGCGCTGCCAGGCACGCTTGGGGGGCTGTTTCGTCATGAAATACGATCCAGTCGTTCAAGTCTAAGAGAGGTAAAGAACCAATCTAATCAATTGGTTCAGGAGATTTTCTCAACCACCACGGTGCCTGCGGAATAGCCCGCGCCGAACGAACAGATAAGGCCTAAATCGCCCACCGCCAAGTCGGACTTGTATTTGTGAAAGGCGATGATCGACCCGGCGGAGCTCGTGTTGGCGTATTCGTCCAAGATGACCGGCGCCTGTTCCGGATCAGGATCCTGGCCCAACACCTTCCGGCTGATGAAGTCGTTCATGTTCTTGTTGGCCTGATGCAGCCACATCCGCTTCAGCTCGCTGGCGTCTTTGCCCAGATCGTCCAGATGGGCGACGATCATCTCGGACACCATGGGCACCACTTCCTTGAACACTTTCCGTCCTTCCTGAACGAACAGTTTGTCTTTGTCGCCCGCCGTTTCAGGGGCGGTGCGGTTCAAGAAACCAAAATTGTTACGGATGTTGTTGGAGAACGTTGTCTTGAGGCGCGTTCCGAGGATACGGAAGCTATCCTTTGATTTTGCTTGATCTTCTGGCTCCAGAACAACCGCCGTTGCCACGTCGCCGAAGATGAAGTGACTGTCCCGATCGCGGAAGTTCAAATGGCCGGTACAGATCTCCGGGTTCACAACGAGGATCGAACGGGCATTGCCTGCCTTGATCATGTCGGCGGCGGCTTGGATGCCGAACGTTGCCGACGAACAGGCCACATTCATATCGAAACCGAAGCCGTCAATGCCAAGCGCATCTTGGATCTCAATCGAGATGGCGGGATAAGCGCGCTGCAGGTTCGAACAGGCAACCAAAACGGCATCGATGTCTTCCGGTTTCTTGTCGGCGGCTTTCATGGCTTCGCGCGCCGCAAGAACGCCCATCTCGGCCAGGATCGACAACTGGTCGTTCGGGCGTTCCGGGAAACGGGGACACATCACGTCCGGGTCAAGCGTATGCTCTTTTTCGACCACGTAGCGCGCTTTGATGCCGCTGGCCTTCTCGATGAATTCAACGCTTGATTCCTGAAGCGCTTCTATCTCACCGCGTTCGATCGCGTCTTTGTTCTCGCTGTTGAACTTTTGGACATAGGCGTTAAACGCCTGAACAAGCTCTTCGTTGGAAATTGAATTGGCCGGCGTGTAAAGGCCGGTACCGCTGATGGCAATTCCCATCACGTACTCCACCCTAAAAGTGTTGGATTTGACTCTGTTGACGACAAATTAGTGCAGAAACTGCCTCAATTCCAAGCAACATCGGTTTCGATTTGAAATATCGATAGCTTCCGTTGGGGAATATCTGAGGCGCTCTATCGCCCAAACACGCCTATTTACGTGGCCGTTTCGCCAGTTTTGCGCACTCTTTGTGACGGAAACAGGTGATCATATGATCGTTCACCATCCCCACCGCTTGCATGAAAGCATATGTGATGGTTGGGCCGCAGAATTTGAAGCCACGCGTCTTTAACGCCTTAGACATGTCCTTGCTTTCGGCTGTGGCCACCGGCACCTCGCCCATGGACGTCCACTCATTGATGATCGGTTTGCCGCCCACAAACGCCCATAGAAACTCTGAGAACCCATCTTCTTGTTCCATGATGTCGAGATAAGCGCGGGCATTGCCGATGGTCGCTTCGATCTTGCCCCGGTGGCGAATGATGCCTGCGTCCTTCAGAAGTTTTTCCACCTTGGCAGGTTTGTATCTGGCGATCTTAACGGGCTCGAAACCATCGAAGGCCTTTCGGAAGTTATCCCGTTTGCGCAGGATAGTGAGCCAGGACAGTCCCGCTTGAAATCCGTCCAGAGTGAGCTTCTCGAACAGAGCCCGGTCATCCCACTCCGGCACGCCCCATTCTTCGTCGTGATATTTGATGTAATCGTCGTGGACGGTTCCCGGCCAGCTGCAGCGGGTTTTTTCTTTGGGCACAGTCGATTCTGTCTTTCAAGCTAGAAAATGGAAAGCCAAGGTGGGTTATTGGGGGTCACCTCCACATCGCCAGAATTGGGGGCGAGTCCGTCCGTGCGGGCCTCTTCCAGCCGATCAAGACGCATGAGGGCAAGGGCAGTGTCCGCGCTGGTCGCACAGAGCGTTCCGATTTCTTTGTCACCGGCTTTGACGGGGGCAGGGGCATCCGGCAAATCTGCGCCAGCCGATAGCGGGACAATGCGTTTGCGCAACGTGGTTTTGTGCTTCATGCGCGCCGTCACCTCCTGGCCCACATAGCAGCCCTTTTTGAAGTCCACGCCGTTCAGTTCCGCCATATTGGCTTCCAGGGCGAACATCTGCTCGGTTCCCAACTCTCCCACGCCTTCCGCGACGCCCAGCGACACGCGATAGGCTTTGTAGACGTCCGGGGGTACCTCAACAGCGTCCGCAATCGACGCCAGCACCTTGGGCAAATCTTCCCCGATGATGCGGTTGCCGAGCGCCTCATATCTCGGATCACTGAACACAACGGTGCCGTCTATTGGTCCGGTCATTTCGATTGCGGTGTCTCCGAAAACCGCAGCGACTTTTAGCTCTGGGGCCGGGGCGATGGTGACGTCTGCCCGAAGTTTATACATGGTCAGGCGCTTCAGCAGTGCGGCGGCGATCGAAGCATCGCAATCCAAAAAGAAGACATCGTCCTGCTCCGCCAAAAAGAATTCGGCGATGATCTTGCCCTGAGGTGTCAGAAGCGCCGCGTAGACGGCCGCGTCCGGCGTCAGTTTTTCAATGTCATTGGTTATCAGTCCTTGCAAAAAGTCGCGTTTCTCGGGGCCGCCGATACGCAGAACGGCTCTGTCGGGAAGGGGGGCAAATTGGATCGTGGTCATGGCGGAGCCGGTTCTGTTATGGGTTTCGACAAGGGCCTGTTCACAAACAAGCCCGGCCTTTCTATAAGCCCTGAAGCAGGGCGTTTGAAATCCGGACTTACCATTTGCGCATTCTTTTCATCACTTCAACCCGTATCGGCGATGCCGTCTTATCTACCGGCGCGCTCGCTCATCTGGTGGACAACTATCCGGGCGCACGGATAACCGTGGCGTGCGGGCCCGTGGTGGCGCCCCTGTTCGAAGCGATGACGGATGTGCATGAAGTGATCGCGCTCAATAAGAAGAAGTTCGCCGGGCATTGGGTCGACTTGTGGCGGCGGACGGTGGGCAGGTTTTGGGACGTGGTGGTGGATCTGCGCGGGTCCGCAATTTCTTGGGTGCTTCTGGCCAGAAGACGCCATGTGGCAGGGCGCAGCAAAGGTACGTCTCACAAGGTGGTGACGCTGTCTAAAGCGCTGGGGTTAGAGCAGCCCTCCGATCCGCGCATTGTCTTGTCGCCTTCCTATTCCGAAGATGCGGCGCGGCTTCTTGAGGACGGGCCTTATCTTGCCGTTTGTCCGACCGCCAACTGGGTGGGCAAAAGGTGGCCAGCGGACAGGTTTCTGGAACTCATCCGGCGTCTGACAAATGATAACGGACCCTTTAGCGGCTCGAAAATTGTCGTGTTCGGCGGTCCAGGCGAAGAGGACATGGCGGCACCGTTGATGGAAGGTCTGGACAGCGAGAGTGTTATCGACTTGGTGGGTAAAGTCGATCTGCCGACAGCCTTTGCGTGCTTGAAGAAGACCGATTTCTTCATCGGCAATGATTCCGGTCTCATGCATCTGGCGGCCGCTGCCGGAATACCCACACTGGGCGTATTCGGCCCAAGTCCGGATGCGCTCTACGCCCCATGGGGGAAAAATTGTATGGTGGTGCGCAGTGAAAGCTATGAGGCAATCGTCAATAATCCGGAATTCGATCACCGCAAACCGGTTTCCTATATGGACAACCTTTCGGTAGACGCCGTGGAACAGGCGGTCCATTCACTGATCCAATCGCTGCCGGAAGAGAAAGACAGAAAATGACAGACACATACGACCTCATTCTATCGGGCGGCACTTGCGTTAATCAGGATGGCATCCACGGGGCCGATGTTGGTGTGCGCGATGGAAAAATCGCCTTCATTGGAGATCTGTCAGCCGCGTCCGCGGCACAAACAACCGATGTGACCGGTCTGCACGTGCTTCCGGGCGTGATCGATTCCCAAGTGCATATGCGCGAGCCGGGCATGGAAGAAAAAGAGGATCTGGAAGCAGGGGGCCGCGCTGCGGTGCTAGGCGGCGTTACGGCTGTTTTTGAAATGCCGAATACCAAACCGAACACGACCACACCCGAAGCGCTGGCCGACAAGGTGCGCCGGGGAACCGATCGCATGTTCTGTGATTTTGCGTTCTATGTGGGGGGAACAGCCGAGAACGCTGAGACATTGCCGGAACTGGAGTCGTTGCCCGGTTGTTGTGGGGTCAAAGTGTTTATGGGCTCATCGACCGGCACACTGCTGGTCGCCGATGACGAGGGCGTGCGTCACGTGTTGCGGCACGGGCGGCGGCGTGTGGCCTTTCATTCAGAAGACGAGTTTCGTTTGCGCGAGCGCAGAGAGCTTGCCGTCTTCGGAGACGTCAAAACGCATCCGGTGTGGCGCGACGTGGAAGCGGCCGTCATGTGCACGAAACGGCTGGTAAAGATTGCGCGGGAAGTGGGGCGCCGTATTCACGTCCTGCATATTTCCACCGCCGATGAAATTCCCATCCTCGCACAAAACAAAGATGTGGCGACGGTTGAAGTAACGCCTCAGCACCTCACCTTGGCGGCGCCGGAATGTTACGACGAGCTCGGAACGTTTGCGCAGATGAACCCGCCCATCCGCGAGGCCCGTCACCGTGACGGATTATGGCACGGGCTTGAGCAAGGGGTCTTCGACGTGATTGCCACGGATCACGCACCGCATTTGAAAGAAGAGAAAGAACAGTCCTATCCCAAGTCTCCGTCCGGCATGCCGGGCGTGCAGACATTCGTTCCGATCATGCTCGATCACGTGGCGGCGGGGCGGTTGTCTCTCGAACGGCTGGTGGATATGACCTCGCACGGCCCTCAGCGCGTCTTCGGCGTTGCCGGGAAGGGGCGCCTGGCGGTGGGGTATGACGCTGACTTTACGGTGGTCGACTTGAAGCAGCAAAGGACTATCGAAAATGACTGGATCGCATCCAAATGCGGCTGGACGCCTTATGCGGGCAAAACCGTAACCGGATGGCCCAAAGGAACGATCATTCGTGGGCGGACAGTTATGTGGGAAGATGAGATCCTTGGCAAAGCTGGCGGCCGCCCGGTGCATTTCGTTGAGACTCTTGAGGGTCAAAAAGGGCTCTGACCCCTTTTTTCTGTTGTTGCGACCTGACCATCCCACTCCCCCGTCCCAACCACCCGGATACGCTACCCTGGCGGGTGGTTGGGACGGGGGAGTGGGATGGCACAGCAATTAAACAAAGAAAAGCGAGTCCGGGTGATCCACTTTTTGTTGGTTTCCAACTTTGATGATTTGAGATCAGTCGCCTTTAGTCCTCAAACTTGACGTGTCGGCCAATTTGGGGTGGTTTGTCGCCGAATTTGATCACTCTCAGCACAACGACTGACCTTTCAGCGAGGAAACATGGCCGATACGTTCCAGGCCCTCATGGTCGAAAAGACCGATGATGGCCAGAAAACCAGCTTCAAAGACATCTCCACCGACGATCTCATGGAAGGGGACGTGGAGGTCTCGGTTTCCCACTCCACGGTCAATTACAAGGACGGTCTCGCATTGACCGGAAAGGCGCCCGTTGTCCGGGTTTGGCCGATGATTCCCGGGATCGATTTTGTCGGCACGGTTGAGCAGTCGTCACATGCCGGGTTTGAGGCCGGTGACGAGGTCATCCTGAACGGGTTTGGCGTCGGTGAGACTCATTTCGGCGGGTATGCAAAACGGGCCCGTGTCAAAGGTGATTGGCTGGTGAAAAAGCCGTCGGGCCTTTCCCCGGCTCAGACCATGGCGATCGGCACGGCTGGATACACAGCGATGCTGTCGGTTCTGGGCCTCGAAAAAGCTGGCGTGAAGCCCGAAGACGGGCCGATTGTGGTGACAGGGGCTTCCGGCGGTGTGGGCAGCGTGTCCCTCGCACTGCTGGCTAAGCTCGGCTATCAGTCGATTGCATCGACGGGCCGTCCGGAAGAAGAAAGCTATCTGAAAGGGCTCGGCGCGAGCGAAATCATCGAACGCAGCGAACTGTCCGGCGACCCGCGCCCGCTCGGCAAGGAAAGATGGGCAGGCGCCATTGATAGCGTCGGTTCCAAAACGCTCGCCAATGTGATCGCGTCCACAAAATATGGTGGGGTGGTGACGGCCTGCGGTCTTGCACAAGGTATGGACCTGCCGGCATCAGTCGCGCCGTTCATTTTGCGCGGCGTGTCGTTGCTGGGGATCGATTCGGTCATGGCGCCATTGCCAAAGCGCCAGGAAGCTTGGGATCGCCTCGCGACGGATTTGGATTTGGCAAAGCTCGAAGCGATGACCAATACCATCAGCTTGGCCGATGTGCCGGAAGCCGCGGACCAAATCATGGCCGGTAAAGTGCGCGGTCGGATCGTGGTTGCGCTTTAGTTGCCGCCGGGTCGAAACCAAGCCAGATAGGGCGTCGCGTTGGTAGACTTCTTCTTGCTTGTCTTGGCCGGGATGTTTATTGGCGTCGCCGTCTCGGCGCCGATTGGGGCGGTCAATCTCATCTGCATTCGCCGCACGCTCGAACACGGTCAACTCAATGGCATGGTGGCCGGATTAGGGTCGGTGGTGGGCGACGGCATCTTTGCCACCGTGGCGGCGTTCGGGCTGCATGCGGTGCGCGAAGCCATCATGGCCCAAGAACATATTATCGGTGCGCTTGGCGGCCTGGTGCTGATCGGCATGGGGGCTTACAGTTTTTTCCGGGAACCGCCGGACGAAAACCAGCTGGGGCGGGCGAAGCTTGTGTCCAACTGGACCGATGATTTGCCCCACGCAATTGGATCGACCTTATTTCTCACCTTGACGAATCCCGCCACCATGCTTGGATTCGCTGTTTTCTTTGCGAGCCTTCAGGAATTTTTCGGTCAAATTTCTTGGGTGGGGTCCTGGTTCTTGGTAGGAGCCGTGATGGTCGGTTCGACGCTTTGGTGGTTCGGCATCACCATTGTCGCCGCGCAGTTTCACGGCAAGCTGAACCGGGATCATTTTTGGCTCATCAATCGTATTTTTGGCGGCCTGATTGCGGCATTCGGCTTTGCAGTCTGGATTAGTTTACTGTTCTATTGATTACGTTGCGTCCAACCAAAACAAATCGGAGGAAACAATGAACGGAGCGGAAAGCCTTGTACGCACGCTGGTGGCCAGCGGTGTGGAAGTCTGTTTCACAAACCCCGGCACATCGGAGATGCACTTTGTGGCCGCTCTCGACCGCGTGGAAGGGATGCGCTCGATCCTGGGATTGTTCGAAGGCGTTGTCACGGGGGCTGCCGATGGCTACGCCCGCATGGCCGGAAAGCCTGCCTCCACCTTGCTCCATTTGGGGCCAGGGCTCGGCAACGGTCTAGCCAATCTGCACAATGCACGGAAAGCCAACACTCCGATCGTCAACATCGTTGGTCAGCATGCGACCTATCACATTCAATACGACGCGCCGCTTAACTCGGACATTGTGGGCATTGCCCGGCCCGTATCCGGTTGGGTGAAACAATCGCCTACGGCACAGACGGTCGCTTTGGATGGTGCCTTGGCCGTCGCGGCATCTATGGAGCCACCTGGTCAGATTGCAACACTGATTTTGCCTGCCGACACGGCATGGGACGAATCCGCGGGGCCGGTCGCACCCGTCGAGGCGCGCAAGCCTGCTATTCCGTCTAAGGATGCGGTTGTCGCTGCCGCCAAAGCACTTAAGGAAGCAAAGCGGGGTAGGCTGATGGTTTCCGGTGCTGGGCTTCAAGAGCGAGGGCTGAAAGCGGCGGGACGTATCGCGGCGGCTACCGGCGCGGAGTTGATTACGGAAACTTTCTATTCCCGCATGCGCCGTGGTGCCGGTTTGGTGAACATAGACAAGCTTCCTTATTTCGCGGAAGACGTTGTTGAAAACATGAAAGGCGTGGATCGTCTGGTGATCGCCGGTGCGAAGCCGCCAGTCGCCTTCTTTGCCTATCCCGGAAAGCCAAGTTGGCTGACGCCGGAAGATTGCAGCATTCATCAACTGGCCGCGCCGGAAGAAGACGTGATCGCGGGGCTCGAAGCTCTGGCGGATGAACTTGATGCACCGTCGGAACCCGCAGGCGTTCAAGAGGCCGCCCGTCCGGAACTGCCAACGGGCGACCTGAGTGCCGGGTCCGCAGGAAACACGGTGGCGGCGCTGCTGCCGGAGAACGCGATTATTTCGGATGAGTCCGCAACGTCCGGATTGGCTCCTTACATTTTGACCGCTGGTGCTGCCCCCTTCGATCACCTGCAGCTAACGGGCGGCTCTATCGGCCAAGGAATGCCGCTTGCCACGGGCGCGGCGGTTGCATGCCCGGACCGCAAGGTGGTCTGCCTTCACGGTGACGGTGGCGCCATGTACACGGTTCAAGCACTTTGGACACAGGCCCGCGAAAATCTCGACGTGGTGACGGTCATTTTCGCCAATCGGTCCTACGCGATCCTGAATATCGAGCTGATGCGCGTGGGCGCGGAGAACCCCGGTCCGACGGCTTTGTCGATGCTTGATCTATCCAATCCCAATCTCGATTGGGTGCAGCTTGCTCAAGGCATGGGCGTGGAAGCCAGCCGCTCAGAGACCGCGGAAGAGTTTAACGACCAATTCGCCGACGCTCTCAAAGTGAAGGGACCGCGCTTGATCGAGGTGGTCATCTGATTGTTCTGGGCCGCCTTCGGCGGCGGCGTACTTAACCTTCCCACTCCCCCGTCCCAACCACCCGTGCGAGGGTACCCTTGGGGTGGTTGGGACGGGGGAGTGGGAAGGCTAAGTCCGTCTAACAAAAAGACTAAACCGCTATGTCCAACCGCTGGGCGCGGGCTTCGGCCCGGACCGCGCGAAGCGCGATGGCCGCTTTTTGACGAGCGAGCTGCCGCATGGCTTCTCGGCGGTCGGAATCATCAATGCCGGAATCTTTCAAAACTTCTCTATTGAACGATGCTTCTGCGATGCGGTCGCTGAGTGGAGAATTCTTGCGGCGTGTGAGATAGGCGCGCTGAGCGGCAGACGTGTCTGCCTGGGTGAGGGGAGCTGCGAGCATGACGGTGTGTCCTTCCAACTAAAGCCGTTTGATTTGTTGGAGAAAACGGCTTTAGTTTCTTTGTTGCGCGTTTCCGGACGGTGAACCGGCAATGTACATTCTTGGCACTTCACCTGGAAACGCTAGGGTGGCCACCCCCGCCATACACATGAGCCTAGGAATGCCGCGTAAACAAAACCTCACTGAGGCGCGGCGGCTTTGTGGTCCAATTGTGATGATTTCGTGGCGGAGAAATTAGGATTTTAGGAAAACTGGAGGCGCCTAACCTCGAGACAGAGAGCGGGCGAGACGCGCGCCTTCGTTCGCCAGGCGCACGGCACGGCGCTGGCTGGTTGCATCACACGCCGGGTAGTTTGCTTGCTCGCGATAATACCCTTTGTTGAAGCGTTCGATCATTTGATCGGCAAGCCATTCAGGCGCTTCTTGCGTTTCGATGAGCTTGATCATGGACTGCCGCCATGTTTGCGACTCGTCCGCTTCGCAGAGCGCGCGCAAATGGTGGACCGCCCCCAAAATTTCTGACAATTCGAGCAATTTTGCCTTGTTGGAGGCCGACAAGGATTGTGCGGTGGCAGGTTGTGCAAAAATCGCCAAAGCGGCCACAAGCAATGCCCAGCGCAAAACCTTATTTGTCTTTTCAACTCGCATCAGCATCCGGTACCTTTAGCATTATGCCGCCCTTTAAGACAGTTCATCTTGATCATGTGGTCCTAAGAGTTAAGGACATCGATAAATCGATTGCTTTTTATCGAGAGGTGATCGGCGCCGATGTTGAGCGGGAAATGGCTGATTTCGGGCTCTATCAATTACGGATTGGCGGGGCATTGATTGATCTGGTTCCGGTCGACTCGCCGCTTGGGCAACAAGGGGGTGGCCCTCCCGTGTCCGACGGCAAAAACTTGGATCACTTTGCTATCCGCATTGAACCATTTGAGGTGGAGGCTATCAAAAGCCATCTTTCGGACCACGGTGTAGAGGTCGGCGATCTGGGTATTCGATATGGCGCGGAAGGCAATGGTCCGTCCGTATACATACAAGATCCGGACGGCAATACGGTGGAACTGAAAGGGCCACCGCGCGATACGATCTGACAACGCAGGAGACGGCGAGAAAATGACGATGAAAATTCCAGATGCGTCCCACCCGATCACGATCGAAAAGGCCGGTACGCAGGTTAAGGTGACATGGCAGGGTAAAGTGATCGCGGATACCGATAATGCTCTGGCGTTGGCAGAGTCCACCTATCCGATCGTACATTACATTCCGCGTACCGACGTTTCGCCAGAAGTTCTGGAGCGGTCGGATCACACCACCTATTGCCCCTATAAAGGCACCGCGAATTATTTCAGCCTGGTGAGTGAAAGCGGTCGTGGCGACAATGCGGTGTGGACTTATGAAGACCCATACGAGGCTGTGGTGCAAATCAAGGACTATGTGGCGTTCTATCCCAACGTCGTCGATGCGATCGAGGTGGGATAGTCAGCTGGACTGGGGCTCCACCGCAGTTTGTTTTGGCAGGCTGTGAGAAAATGCGCCGTAGAGCAAAAACTTGGTCGTCGCGTCCAGGGTTCCTTTGTTGGCGGCGGATAGAAAGTGCAGTGTGGGGATGACGGTGTGATCCGCCGCGCCGTCGAGCCAGGTCTCGTCCTCCGCAATCAGGCCGTCATTGTCTCCTGGAATGATCGGCAGGAATCCGCTGTCCCGTCCAGCGCCGCCGGCAATAATCGCGAACGGCAGGGGCGGGGGCGGAATCTTCGCGGCCGCGTCAGCCGTAAGCGACCAACCATCCTGGTCGATGATCTTTTTTAGCGGTTTCGCCTTGTGGGCTTGTTCCGCCACCCACGACCCTTGATTGGGGGGCACAATCATCACCATACGTCCCAACCGGATTTTTTCCCGCCACGGATCTTTTTCTGCAAGTGCAGAGCGCACCACAAGCGCACCATAACTTTGCGTGACGAATGAGATTTCTTCCACGTCTTCCAAATGGCTCAAAAAAGTCCGCAGACGGTTTGTTTGAACTTCCAAAGACCGTCCGGGGCAGGGGTAGCGGTATAGTTCGGAGGCGACGCCGTTCTCTGCAAGTTGTTTTCCCATGCGGTAGAACAGGCTGGAGAGGCGCCCCATCCCGTGCACCATCAGCACCAGGTTCTTGGGCTGCGGGGGGATGCGGCCATTGCGTTTGAATTCGTTGAGAATCTTGACGCATTTGGTCAGGCGTCCTTTGGCCATGATGGTGCCGGACGGACTTTTGAGCCGGTATTCGGGGCGGGCGATATGCTGTTCAATCTTCCAGCCGCCGTAGAGTGTGTAATCGGTCCATGGATAAACCCACTCGATGGCGCCCATCACGCGCTCGGCGAATCTGCTCATCCAACGGTTCCTACACTGCTTCCCAACACTGTCACGTCAATGCCGCATATGGGCATGGCTTGGAACGATTTCAATTTCGTTTACCACTACGACATGGCGCTTTTGCGAATGACCCGCTCGGTCTCCTGCCATAGACCGTAGTCGCCCAACTCCGCCAACGAGACCCAACGCACATCGTCCACGTCGTCCGATGCTTTTGCGTCACCAGAAATCCAGCGGGCTTTGAAGTCAATCAGCGTGTAGTGATGTTGCACCTTGCCGTCATCATCGCGGAAAATGCCGTCGATGACGTCCAAAAGCCCTTCAATCTCTACATCAAGCTGGGTCTCTTCTTTGATTTCGCGCAGGCAGGTTTCGCGCACGGTTTCGCCCACATGCTGTGCGCCTCCCGGCAAGCTCCACTCGCTTTGGCGCGGTGGTTTGCCCCGGCGCACAAGAAGCACTTGGTCATCGCGCCAAATCACGGCGCCGACACCCACAAAAGGCCTGGTGGGATAGCTACGGTCCATTTCAGGTTTCCCGAATCGACAAAACGTGCAGAGTTGCCGAAACTTATAGGGCGAACCAAAAACCGCCAAATCTCAAAGCAGGGCCAAACGATCTAGAATTATGTGCGGACGATATGCGATTACGACGCCGCTGGAGGCGATGGAGCGGCTGTTTGAATTCGAAGGGCAGCTCATCAATATGCCGGCTCGCTACAATGTGGCGCCGACCCAAGACGTGCCGATCGTCCGCCGCGAAGAAGATGCCCGGCGGATGACGATGATGCGGTGGGGGCTGGTGCCTCATTGGTCGAAGGACATGCCGAAGGATAAGCCGCTCATCAATGCACGCGGCGAAACGGTTTCGCAGAAGCCCAGCTTTCGGGCGTCTTACCGGTCCCGCAGGTGCTTGGTCATTGCCGACGGGTTCTACGAATGGAAGCGCGTGGGCCAAAAGCCGTTACCGTTTTATATCTCTCCGGCCGATGGTGAGATGTTTGCCATGGCGGGCGTTTGGGATGTGTGGAAAACGCCCGACGGCAAGATGTTGGAATCCGTTGCCATCGTCACCACGGCGGCGAACGAAACCATGGCCGCCATCCATCACCGCATGCCGGTTGTCATCGCGCACAATGATATCGATGCATGGTTGACGATCACCGGAGACGATACGGGGGCGGCGGACGTGCTTATACGGTCCGCGCCGGAGGATTACTTTGCGGTCCGGCCGATCTCCAGTGCTGTCAACAAGGTGGCAAATGACGGCCCCGAATTGCTCGAGCGCGCGGAACATACTGAAGAAGAACAGGAGCCCCCTAAGCCGCCGGATCAATTGTCACTCCTCTGACGAAGTATCGGGATGCGGCCGTAGCCGGAAAGAGAGCACGGCTCTGTCTTCTCGCTCTGCCCCCCATTGTTCGTAGAAGCCGATCACTTTTCGGTTGGTGCCGCGAACCATGATGTTCAGTTTCCAAATGCCCTTCGTCCGCAGCCAATCGACCGCCGTGTTCATAATCGCGTGACCGAATCCTTGGCCCTGGTGTTGGGGATCGACGGAGACGTAGTAGACATTGCCGCGATGGCCATCGTGACCGACCATAACGGCGGCGACCAGCTCGCCCTCCATGCGCCCCAGCAGAACTTCCGAATTCGGTTTGCCGCGTGCAAAGGCGATGTCTTCGCGTGGGTCATTCCATGGCACGACAAGATCGCACCGATGCCACAGGGCGATGACCTGATCGATATCAGAATCTTGGAGAGGGGTGATCGTGAGAGGCTGGGTCATTGCTTTCTCCGGAGGTTGGGAAAGCGGTTAAGCGTATCGTGCACAGGCGGTGTGGGTCAATCACACCCGCCGCAATACCAATTGGCAAATCACGGCATATAGAGTAAGCACAGCCGTGAACAACATGACGGAGGATCGAGTGCCTATCCGCTTATTGACGATTGTTGCGGCCCTTATTCTTGGCCTGACCGCCTGTAACGAAACGGAGACAACCGAGTTGGACAACGCTGGCTACTTAGAAAAAAATGCAAAGGCTGATGGGGTTCAATCGACCGCTTCGGGCCTGCAATACAAAGTGATCACGAGCGGCGATGGACGGTCGCCGGCCCTCAACAGCATCGTCAAAGTGCACTATGAAGGTGCTTTGGTGGACGGCACGAAGTTCGACAGCTCTTATGATCGCAATGAGCCGGCGCAGTTTCCGGTCAATGGCGTGATCTCTGGGTGGACGGAAGCTCTCCAACTCATGAAAGAGGGCGATGTATGGGAGCTCACGATCCCGTCGGATTTGGGCTATGGGCCTTCGGGCGTGCCGGGGTCTCCCATCGGTCCCGATGCGACGCTTGTGTTTAAAGTGGAACTTCTCGAAGTCTTTTAGGAGGAAAACATGGCGCTGACACCGACACCGGTTTGCGACTTCGGATGGAAGGCGCCTGATTTCTCTCTCGATGGCATTGACGGAAAGACCTATGGGCTTGGCGATATACGCGGGCCCAATGGTTTTTTGGTCATGTTCATCTGTAATCATTGCCCTTACGTGAAATCCATTGCGGCCAGGCTGGCGCAGGAAGTGGCCGAGCTGCAGACGCTTGGCATTGGCGCGATCGCCATCATGTCGAACGATACGAGTGCTTATCCGGAAGATTCCTTCGACAATATGAAGCGCTTTGCTCAGACACATGGCTTCACATTTCCTTATGTGATCGACCGCACGCAAGAGGTGGGGCGGGCCTATGACGCGGTTTGCACACCGGACTTTTTCGGTTTCAACGCGAAGGACGAATTGCAGTATCGCGGCCGCCTGGATGAATCCAAAACGCAATTGATCCCCGACGCCCGGCGGGACTTGTTTTTAGCGATGAAACAAGTGGCAGAAACCGGCGATGGCCCGCGCGAGCAAATCCCAAGTATGGGATGCTCTATCAAATGGCGTGCCGCCTAAAGCGTTTCCAGGTGAAGTGGATTCCGGTTCACCGTCCGGAAACGCGTTAAAACAAGGACTTAGGGCACTTTTGTGACTCTATGAAAACCAAAAGTGCCCTAAGCGGAAAGCACCTTTCCGGGATTGAGAATGTTGTTGGGATCGAGCGTTCGCTTCAGATCCCGCATAAGGCCTAGCGCCACCGGATCTTTGTAGCGCTCTAGTTCCGCGACTTTCATGCGGCCTATGCCGTGTTCGGCGCTGATACTGCCCCCTAGATCGACAACAATATCATGGACGATCTCGTTAAATTCCGCCCACAGAGCGATGAAGTCATCGCGGGCCATGCCTGGTGGCTGGCTAAGGTTGTAATGAATGTTTCCGTCGCCCACATGACCGAACGGAACAGGCCGCACATCCGGCATCCGAGCTAAGACGGCCTTACTAGCCTGGTCCAAGAATTCCGGGATACGCGAAACCGGCACCGATACATCATGCTTGATGGAAGCACCTTCCGGCTTTTGAGCTTCCGGAATGCCCTCTCTTACCTGCCATAGAGAGGCGCGCTGTGCTGCTGATTCCGCCACCACACCGTCGATAACTAAGCCGCCCGACAAGTTCCGTTCAAGAAAGCTTGTGAGCCGGGACTTCAAATCAATATTGGCAAGTGTGGAAGTCACTTCCAAAAGTACATACCAGTCATAATGATCCGCTAACGGATCTTTTGCGGTGGGAATGTGCCGGGTAACGAAGTCCAGGCCAATGCGGGGCATCATTTCGAATGTTGTAACCCCTTGCCCGAAAACAGATTGTGCGTTGGCCAACAATTCGATGGCCGCTTTCGGATCCGCCACGGCCAAAAAAGCCGTTTCCGCGGATTTGGGCTTCGGAAACAGTTTCAAAACAGCGCCGGTGATAATGCCCAGCGTGCCTTCGGACCCCATAAACAGATGTTTGAGGTCATAGCCGGTGTTGTCTTTTCGCAGGGCCGACAGGCCGTTCCAGATGTCGCCATTGGCCAGAACCACCTCCAACCCCAGTACTAGGTCCCGCGCATTGCCATAGCTCAGCACCGCTGTTCCCCCGGCGTTGGTGGCAAGGTTGCCGCCAATCTGACAGCTTCCTTCGGAGGCGAGGCTCAACGGAAAAAGCCGGTCATGGGTATCGGCGGTTTCTTGAATGGTCTGCAAAACCACCCCGCCATCGACGGTCATCGTATTGTTGAGCGGGTCAATGGCCCGAATAGTGTTGAGGCGATTCAAGCTGACCACCACTTCGGCACCATCTTCAAAAGGGATTGATCCCGCAACCGCCCCTGTGTTGCCCCCTTGCGGTACTATTGGTGTGTTCGTCTCTTGGCAGATTTTGACAATCGCGGCTACATCCGCCACCGATTTCGGCAACAGGACAAGCAGCGTCTTCCCCACATACCGGTCCCGCCATTCATGCACGAACAGGCTGACATCTTTCGGTTGGTCCAGCCACCCGCCGTCACCGGCTGTTTGCCGTAACCGGTCCAGCGTCTCTTGTGTCGGGGTGGGGCGGGGGGACGTCATTTCGGGCCTGCCACCACGGTATTGAAGCTGACGCCCCAACTCGATCGGGCCTCCTGATGGTTCACTTGCCATTGGTTGTTGGGCAAAAAGCTAGGAAGACTTACGGCTCTGCAACCACCGACTTGGAATGGATTGAGCTTGAAGGCTGTGTTCCACAGCAAACTCGTCACGCGGGTGCTAAGCGTTTTGCCGCCGTTTAGACTTGCAAGGCATAGCAGGCCGTCGGGTTTAAGTGCGCGGTGAGCTTCGGCGATGAACGCTTCGATATCCTCCGTAGGAAGAAGGTCGAGAACGAATGTAGCAATCACCCGGTCAAGTGTATTGTCATTTGCCGGTATTTTTGGTGCACCATCTGAAACCGCGATTGAGACCCGGTCTTTCCAAGGGCGCAATCTTTTCAATGCAACGCCAACCATGGTGCGGCTGATGTCTAATGCGTAGTAACGCGAGGTCGCCGAAAAACGGGTTGAAAACAGCTGAGAGGCGAAGCGTCCTGTCCCGCAGCCGAATTCGAAGACAGAGTCTGCATTTTCAAAGGCCCCCTGTTTGGCCAAGATGCCGAACGCAATATCTTCGTAATAGGCTTGGCTGTCCTGCCTTGCGCCATAGCGGTCATAGTAGGCCTTGGCCTGATCTGTGGTCAGTGTACTCACGAAAACGCTAAGCCTTCTTCGTCGGGCGTGGCGCTGCTGCCCGGGTCAGCCGGTCATTGATGGCGCGGCCGATGCCGGTATCCGGAATTGGCGCCACGGCAATCGCCCGACATTCCGTTTCATCTAGCTTTCTCAAGTAATCATATAAGTTTGCGGCGGCTTCCGACAAATCGCCCGCCGGGCTGAGGTTGAGCATGGCGCCATGTTGCGGCATTTCTGGGCCAAAGCCTAAAAACGCTTCGTCCTTATTCGGCGCCTGCACATTGAGGCAGACAGGTTTGTCCGGGGCATAGTGGCTTTCAAGCTGGCCAGGTGCAGACGGTGCGGCGCTTACTTTCGGCCCCTCTTGCACCGGCCCGATCACAGCCTCTATTTCCGATTTGGTGATCCCGCCCGGCCTCAGCAAAACGGGAACAGGACCTGTGAGGCTCACGATGGTTGATTCCAGCCCCACAGAGCAGGGACCCGCATCCAGGATCAACGTCAAACTGCGTTCATCGGTGAGCTGAACATGTTCTGCACGCGTAGGGCTCACTTGGCCCGAAATATTCGCGCTAGGGGCCACAACAGGACCGCCAAAGGCGCGCAACAGGGCCAGCGCAGTTTCGTGGGCCGGCATCCGCACGGCGATTGTTTCGAGCTCTGCTGTGGCAACCGGATCTACCGGGCAGTTGACGCTTTTCTTAAGCACTAAAGTCAGCGCGCCGGGCCAAAAGGCTTCTGCCAAAGCCTCCACGACAAGGCTGTATTCAGCAATGCGGCGCAGCGTGTCCATATCGGCCACGTGACTAATCAGCGGGTTGTTGGCGGGGCGCCCTTTTGCCGTAAAAATAGCATTTACCGCCCGGGCGTTGGTTGCGTCCGCGCCAAGCCCGTAGACGGTTTCCGTTGGGAAAACCACAAGTTCACCATTGCGGAGGTGATCGGCCGCCGCTTCGATGCATTCCGGTGTCGCCTGTCTGATTGGGATAGCGCCCACGAATTCTCCTAAAATTGAGCGAAATACCCGCCGCTTTTGGCTTATACGGCGATTTGCCAGGCGCTGAATACGATATTATGTCCCCTTGACGGAAGGCCGGGGCTTGGGCACATCAGAACGCAAGCTATCCTGCCATTTTGAGGTTTATAGACAGGACCAAGGTCTGACCGGTCCTGCCACTGGAAAGGAAACGCATGACTTTTGCTGCGCCCACCAGAGACATTCGCTTTACCCTGAAAAACGTTGTCGGTATCGACGCATTGGCGGACTCCGGCGCATATGACGAGCTGAGCGACGACATTATCGATGCCGTGCTGACCGAAGCGGGACGGCTGGCAACGGAAGTCGTGGCTCCGTTAAATTGGGTTGGCGACCAGCAGGGAAGCCTGCGTCAAGACGATGGCAGTGTCAAAACGCCTGACGGCTTTAGCGATGCCTATCGGCAGATCGTCGAAGGCGGTTGGGGCGGTGTGCCGTTCGATCCTAATTATGGCGGGCAAGGCTTGCCGAAAGTCCTGGGGCTTGCTGTGCAGGAATTTTGGACTTCCGCCAACATGGCGTTCAGCCTGTGCCCATTGCTCACACGAGGCGCGATTGAAGCGCTGTCGGCCCATGGCACGGAAGAACAGAAAGCGATCTATCTGGAGAAATTGGTTTCTGGGCAATGGACCGGCACGATGAATCTGACGGAACCTCAAGCGGGCTCCGATGTGGGGGCGCTGAGGTCCAAGGCGGAAAAGCAGTCGGACGGTACCTATAAGATCACCGGCACCAAGATCTTCATTACTTGGGGCGAGCATGACATGACGGACAACATCATTCATTTGGTGCTGGCCCGTCTGCCGGATGCCCCCGCGGGTACGCGCGGCATTTCGCTTTTCATCGTGCCGAAGTTTCTGGTCAATGAAGACGGCTCGTTGGGTGAGAGAAACGACGTACACTGCGTAAGTGTCGAACATAAGCTGGGCATCCACGCGAGCCCGACCTGTGTGATGAGTTTTGGTGAAAATGGCGGTGCGACCGGCTATCTAATTGGCGAAGAAAATCGCGGGATGGCCTGTATGTTTACGATGATGAACGATGCCCGCTTGGGCGTGGGCCTCGAAGGTGTTGCGATCGCTGAGCGGTCTTACCAGCAGGCCCTTGCTTATGCCCAGGACCGGCGCCAAGGAAAACCTGTCGGGCGCCAGCACGAAGAAGTGGACATGATGCCGATTATCGAGCATCCCGATGTGCGCCGTATGCTGATGACCATGAAAGCTCATGTGGAGGCGGCCCGTGGCGTGTGTTACGCCGCCACGATTGCCGGTGATTTGGCAGAGTCCTTAGAGGACGATGCCGCCAAAGCGGATGCGCGAGCGCGCCTCGATCTTCTCACGCCAGTTGCAAAAGGGTGGTCTACCGACATGGGTGTGGAAATGACATCGGTTGGCGTTCAGATACATGGCGGTATGGGGTTCGTTGAAGAAACCGGGGCCGCTCAACACTTCCGGGATTCGCGCATTGCCCCAATCTACGAAGGCACCAATGGCATTCAGGCCATTGATCTTGTGACGCGCAAATTGCCGTTGGACGGCGGCAATGTGGTGCGCAAATTTATTGCGGAAGTTGAAGAATTGGCAGATCAAGCCAAACAGTCCAATGATGCAAGCCTGGGCGTGATTGGTAACAATCTGTCCGAAGCGGCGGGGCACCTTACGACGGCAACCGAATGGCTGCTTGAAAATGTCAAAAGTGCGCCGAACGATGCATTGGCCGGGGCGACGCCATATCTGAAACTATTCGGTACCGTTGCCGGCGGGTTCTATCTTGCGAAAGGTGCTGTTGCTGCCCAAAAGCAGCTGGATGCGGGCGATACGGAATTTCTTCAAGCGAAGATCGCTCTTGCGAGGTTCTTTGCGGAAAATATGCTGACGACCACATCCGGTCTTGTGGCGCCATGTACGCGGGGGGCCGAACTGCTGTTTGCTCTCACGCCCGACCAAATGGCGTCGTAAAGTCAAACGTTTGGTTAGGTTTGCCCCCGGCGTGGTTGTATTTTTTACCTTAGATTTCCTCTTCCTTCGAGACGCTCACTTCGTTCGCCCTCAGGATGGGGAAATCAGTGTTTCACTTGCGGCCTCACCCTGAGGAAGCGCCGTAAGGCGATGTCTCGAAGGGCGAGGGCGCTATGTGTGCAATTTGACCCCGGCGGGAACGTCACCTAAGACATTATCAACAGGAATCGACGAAAAACTGGTTAAACAATGACGGATGAGTCTGGACTGAACGCGCCGCCGCCAAGCGGATTAACCTATCCATTCAAGATGGTGCCGGAATCGGGTGCGACGATCGAAATCGCGCCTGGTGTGCTCTGGGTGCGGATGAAAATGCCGTCGCGCCTCAACCATATCAATGTGTGGTGTTTGGAAGAAGAAGACGGCTGGACCCTCGTCGACACAGGGTTGAACAATGAAGATACTCAAGCCGCCTGGGAAGAGATTTTCGAGAAAAGGCTTTCGGGAAAACCGGTCAAGCGTCTAATCGTCACTCATCTGCATCCGGATCATATCGGCTTGGCGGGATGGATCACACGTAAGTTCGATGTGGAATTGTGGATGTCCCGGACGGATTTCCTCATGTGCAAGATGCTGGTGCTGGACACTGGCGCTGATATTCCGGCTGCCGCTATTCGTTTCTACCAGAAAGCAGGTCTTCCCGAAGAGGCAATCGACGTCTACCGGAAGCGGTTCGGCGGCTTTGGCCGCTCTGTGTACAAACTTCCGGCATCCTACCGGCGGATCGTAGACGGCGAGGCCATCAAGATTGGAGGGAAAGACTGGCATGTCGTCGTGGGGCGTGGCCATGCACCGGAGCATGTTTGCCTCCATTGTCCCGAGCTAAAACTTCTGATTTCCGGGGATCAGGTTTTGCCACGTATTACGTCAAATGTGAGCGTATTTCCAACAGAGCCTGAGGCCGACCCCCTGAAGGAATGGCTGGACTCTTGCCGCATGCTGAAAACCCGATTGCCGGATGATGTGTTGGTGATGCCGGCACACAATGAGCCATTTTATGGTCTGCACAGGCGGCTTGACGACCTAATCGAAGGGCATGAGACAAACTTGAAAGATCTGCACAGTTTGCTCGATACGCCAAAAAGAGCAGTGGACGTGTTTCCGGCCTTGTTCAAAAGGGAAATCACGAACGAAGTGATGATGATGGCGACTGGTGAGAGCATCGCGCATCTCAACTATCTCAAGGAAAAAGGCCAAGTGGCGCGGCATGAAGATGCCGACGGTGTGGTGTTCTACAAGCAAGCCTAGCAGAGTGGTGGCCTTTCGATGACGACGGCAATACTAACGCATCCGGCCTGCCTTGATCACGAAACGCCGGCTGGCCATCCGGAGTGTTCCGAACGGCTGCGTGCGGTCGTGGACATTTTGAAGTCGGATACTCAAGGCGACCTTGAATGGCACGAGGCCCCGCGTGCTGAGTTGGACGCGATTGGCTATGTGCATTCCCAGCGCCATGTGGAAGACGTTCGCGCCGTGGTTCCAAATTCGGGTTTTGGCCGCGTGGATGCAGACACGGCCGTGTCCCCTGGGTCTTGGGAAGCGGCGCTTCGCGCCGCCGGTGCTGTTGTCGCTGGTGTTGACCTGGTCATGTCCGGCAATGCGGCAAGTGCATTTTGCGCTGTGCGGCCGCCGGGGCACCACGCAGAGCCTGAACGCGCCATGGGGTTTTGCTTGTTCAATAGTGTTGCTATCGGCGCTGTTCACGCGCAGCGCGCTCACGGCCTCGGGAAAGTCGCGGTGATGGATTTCGACGTCCACCATGGCAACGGAACCCAGGCCGCCTTTTGGAGCCGCTCGGATCTATTTTACGCGTCAACCCATCAGTCGCCGCATTACCCAGGCACGGGAAACCCTGAGGAAACCGGGGTTGCCGATAACATTCTCAACGTGCCGCTAAGGCCTGGATCGGGATCGGATGAGTTCCGCATTGTTATGGAAGAGCGTGTTTTGCCGGCCATGGAAGCTTTTGCGCCCGAATTTGTTCTTATTTCCGCCGGATTTGATGCCTATCAGGCGGACCCATTATCCGATCTCAATCTGGTTGAAGACGATTATGCCTGGGCAACGCACCGTCTAAAGGATGTGGCAGACCGCCACGCGGCCGGGCGAATTGTTTCCACCCTGGAAGGCGGATATCATATTGGCGGCTTGGCGAGCTGCTCCAAGGCGCATGTAGAGGCGCTTGCCGAATGAGACAGAATCTGTCTCGTTAGTATTATTGGGAAACCACACATCGTGGCATCAAAGTCTAAAGCGGGTGGAAGTGTGTCAAAATCGGCAAAATCCGACATAGCGAAAATGAGTTTTGAAGAAGCGTTGAGCGAGCTCGACCGGATCGTCTCGCAGCTTGAGTCCGGACAAGCGGGTCTGGAAGAGTCCATCGAGATCTATGAGCGCGGTGCGGCGTTGAAACAGCACTGTGAGGAAAAGCTGAAAGCAGCACAAGCAAAGATCGAGAAGATCGTCATCGCCCCCAATGGCGATGTATCCACAGAAGCAGCCAACCTCAGCTAATATCGGCGACGCAGCGCCCCCATCTGACAGACAAGAAATATATGCCCTCATTTGAAGACGAGCTCAAAAAAACCGCTGGCGAAATCAACAGCCGCATCAGTGATCTCTTACCGGCGGCGGAAGGGCCGGAGGCGCGGGTTATCGAGGCCATGCGCTATGCCATGGAAGCCGGTGGCAAGCGCTTAAGACCATTCTTGATTGTGGAAAGCGGCAAGCTGTTCGGCATTGAGCAAGAGAAGATGTTTCGTGTGGCCGTGGCGCTCGAATGTGTTCACACATTTTCGCTGGTCCATGATGATTTGCCCTGCATGGATGACGATGATTTGCGGCGGGGGCGGCCCACGACCCACAAAGCATTTGACGAGGCCACGGCGGTGCTTGCGGGGGATGCTCTTTTGTCGTTTGCTTTTGAGCTCGTCGGCAGTGACAAGACGCATCAAGATCCGTTTGTTCGGTGTGAGCTGGTGACGCAGCTCTCGCGAGCCGTCGGCGCTCAGGGAATGATCGGTGGGCAGATGATTGATCTCAGCATGCAGACGCTGCCGCAAGATATTCCGACCATCACACGATTGCAGCGCCTTAAGACAGGCGCGCTGATCGCCTTTGCTTGTGAGTCCGGTGCGATTATGGGGCGTGCCGCAAGAGACGCGCGCCACGCCCTGGAAGCCTATGCCCATGATTTGGGTCTGGCGTTTCAGATCGCGGATGACATTTTGGACGTGGAAGGTGATGCCGAGGAACTGGGGAAGGCCGCGCAAAAAGATGAGGGCGCGGGCAAGGCCACCTTCATTTCCGTCCTTGGTCTTGAGCGGGCGAAGGCCCAAGCGCAAATGCTGTCGGATCAAGCCAAGCAGCACCTCGTTATGTTTGATGAGCGGGCGGACCTTTTACGGGCCGCCGCGGATTTTGTAGTAACGCGCCGTAACTAGTTCAACGGCTTGTGTGTAAGGACACGCTTTGACATGTCACCAACATCAGAAACGCCTCTCCTCGATCAAGTCAATGACCCCCACCAGTTGCGGGAGCTGGACGAAAACCAGCTGCGCCAAGTAGCCGATGAGCTTCGGCGGGAAACCATCAACGCCGTGTCTGTCACCGGTGGACATTTGGGCGCGGGCTTGGGGGTGGTCGAATTGTCAGTGGCGCTCCACTACGTATTTAATACACCGGACGACCGCATCGTTTGGGATGTAGGGCACCAAGCCTATCCGCACAAAATCTTGACCGGACGGCGCGATCGCATTCGCACCTTGCGCCAGGGCAGCGGTCTTTCTGGTTTTACGAAGCGTGCCGAAAGTGAATACGATCCGTTTGGAGCGGCGCATTCTTCCACATCAATTTCTTCTACGCTGGGCATGGCGGTCGCGCGTGATCTGTCGCACAAAGACAATAATGTGATTGCCGTGATCGGCGATGGGGCCATGACGGCAGGCATGGCCTATGAAGCGCTCAATAATGCGGGTACCAGACATAGCCGCATGATTGTGATTTTGAACGACAACGATATGTCGATTGCACCGCCTGTAGGGGCCATGAGCGCCTATTTCGCGCGGTTGGTTTCCGGCGGCACCTATCATGGTTTCCGGAATTTCGCGAAGCAGCTCACCAAGCGTCTGCCTAAATTCGTGCAGGACAAGACCAAACAGGCCGAACATTATGCGCGCGGCATGGCCGCGGGCGGCACCTGGTTCGAAGAGCTTGGGTTCTATTATGTTGGGCCGATCGATGGGCATAATCTGGACCATTTGCTCCCTGTGCTGAAAAATGTCCGGGATGATCAGGACGGTCCGGTTCTTATTCATGTGGTGACGCAGAAGGGCAAGGGTTATGACCCCGCGGAACAGTCGGCAGATAAATACCACGGTGTCGCCAAGTTCGACGTGATCACTGGAACGCAGAAGAAAAGCGCATCGAACGCGCCTTCTTACACCAAAGTGTTTGCCAATAGTCTGGTGAAGCATGCGGAGAAGGACGACAAGATCGTCGCGATCAGCGCGGCCATGCCGTCGGGCACCGGGTTGGATGTTTTCGGGAAAGCCTTCCCGGACCGGTGTTTCGATGTGGGGATTGCCGAACAGCACGGCGTGACCTTCGCCGCCGGACTTGCCACGGAGGGCTACAAGCCGTTCGCCGCGATTTATTCCACATTCCTGCAGCGCGCCTATGACCAGGTGGTGCATGACGTTGCCATCCAGAACCTGCCTGTGCGCTTCGCGATTGACCGGGCGGGCCTTGTCGGCGCCGACGGGCCCACCCATGCAGGCTCATTCGACATCACCTATCTCGCCAGCCTACCGAATTTTGTGGTGATGGCGGCGGCGGACGAAGCGGAACTGACGCACATGGTCGCCACGGCTGTGGACGTCAATGACCGCCCATGTGCATTCCGCTACCCGCGTGGCGAAGGCGTCGGTGTAGAAATGCCAGAGATCGGCACGGCCCTCGAAATCGGTAAGGGGCGCATTGTCCGTGAAGGATCAAAGATTGCGTTGCTCAGCTTCGGCGCAAGGCTCCAGCAGTGTCTGCGCGCCGCCGATGAACTGGGCGCCATGGGCTATCCGACCACCGTTGCGGATGCGCGCTTTTGCAAGCCGCTGGACGAAGATTTGATCCGTGATCTTGTAAGGAACCACGAAGTGCTCGTTACGATTGAAGAAGGCTCGATCGGTGGTTTCGGGTCTCACGTGCTTCAATTCTTAGCCCTGAATGGTTTGTTGGACGAAGGCTGCAAGATCCGTCCCATGACGTTGCCGGATACGTTTATCGATCACGACAAGCCCGAACTCATGTATGACGCGGCGGGTCTCAATGCGCCTCACATCGTATCAATGGCGGTGGAGGCGTTAGGCGATCAGGCAGATACGATTGAATCTAATCAACGGGCCTAACCAAAGAGGCTGCCATGGCGGGGAGCGATAGAACCCGCGCCGATCAGTTACTTGCGGACAGGGGCTTTTTCGAAAGCCGCAACCGCGCCCGGCAAGAAATCCTTGCTGGGACTGTGTTTGTGGACGGCAAGCGGCTCACAAAACCAAGTCAAAGCATTCGTGCCTCTGCCGAAATTTCGTTGGGGGCGCCCGAAAATCCTTATGTTTCACGTGGTGGGCTTAAACTTGCGCACGCCCTTGATCATTTCGAGGTGTCAATTGCAGGCCTCTATGCGCTTGATGTGGGGGCCTCCACAGGCGGGTTTACGGAAGTCTTGCTGACCAGAGGCGCGGCGTCGGTTGTCGCCGTGGATGTGGGGCAGGGGCAGTTGCATTCGAGATTGAGCGGAGATCCTCGCGTGACGTCCTGGGAGAAAACGGACATACGCGATGTGGACCTATCTGATTTTGAAACACGCCCGCAGGTTTCCGTTTGTGATGTGAGCTTCATCAGTGTGTTGCATGTGCTGCCGAAAATTCTGGAGATACTGGCGGACCAAGCGCACTTTTTTCTGCTCATAAAACCGCAATTTGAAGTGGGCCGTGCCGGTGTGGATAAAGGCGGTGTCGTGAAGGATGAAACCTTAATTGCAGAATGCTGCCAGCGTGTTCGGGATTGGGTGGTGGCGCAACCAGGATGGCGTGTGCTTGGCGTTACCGAAAGCCCGGTCACCGGCGGCGATGGCAACAGGGAATTCTTGTTGGCTGCTGAGCGCAAATCCAGATGACAGAAGCGCTGACTGTTACGATAGAAACGCTGGCTCATAAGGGGGATGGGGTCGTTACCATTAATGGTGAGCCCCACTATATTCCGTATACGTTACCGTCCGAGGAAGTTGCTTTGACGCGAGAAGGCGGCGGGACGTGGCGCCTCGACAGTATCCTCAAAGCGAGCCCGGCCCGCATTGCCGCGAGTTGTCATCATTTCGGAAGTTGCGGCGGCTGCGCCCTGCAGCACTTCCAAGCGGAAAGTTACCTCGCCTGGAAGAAGGAGAATCTGCGCCAAACTCTATCTCAACGCGGATTTGAAAATACCGAGATTGCGGAAGTCTGTCCAATCCCGCCGCAATCGCGCCGCAGATTAGTGTTGTCGGCTGCGAAATCGAAGTCGCGCGTGGTCCTTGGATTTAACAAGGCCAGACAGCATGAGATCGAAGATCTGGAAGAATGTCCGGTGGCGTTGCCGGGCCTTGTTAAAACTTTCGATGACATACGTGCGATATTAAACGCTGCTTTGCGTGCAAAAGACCAAGGGCGCGTGACGGTAAACTGGACGGACCATGGGGCAGACGTACTGGTCGAGACCAAGAAGCGGTTTGAGCTGGCGGCAAATCAGGTGGCCTCTCTCGCGCAATTGTCATCGCGGGCAAAGTTGAGCCGTCTGACCTGGAACGGGGACATGGTTTATCAAGCGCAGCCGCCGCAGGTGAGCGTAGATGGCATTCGCGTTGTCCCTCCGCCAGGCGCATTCTTGCAGGCGTCAGAGGAAGCACAGAATGTTCTTGTTGAGAGGGTCCAAGCAGCGACATCCGGTGCGAAGCGTGTGGCGGATTTGTTTTGCGGCATCGGAACGTTCGCTTTGCCGGTTTCACGATACGCCAACGTGACCGCCTTCGATTCCGCCGCCGAAATGATCGATGCGCTCACAAAGGCGTCGAACGAAGCCGGGATCGGCAATAAGCTCAATGCACAGCGGCGCGATCTGTTCAAACGTCCCGTGCAGGCATCTGAATTCAAAAATGTTGATATGGCCATTCTAGACCCGCCGCGCGTCGGGGCGCTGGAACAAGCCAAGCAGTTGGCGCTCTCAGATCTGCAGCGCATCGTTTATGTGTCGTGCAATCCGGCGACGTTTGCGCGGGATGCGCGATTTTTGGTTAACGAAGGGTTTCAAATGGGGACTGTTCAGCCCATTGATCAATTCTTGTGGTCCCCTCATACTGAATTGATTGCAGTCTTTGACCGGTAAGTAGAGTGGATTATGGCATCGGCCGTTAGTCGCATGGGATACGCGTTGGGGCAGGGCACCCGCGTCGCTTGGTACTTTTCTCATTATTTGCTTGCGGCGCGTCTGGCTGGCCGGACCATGCCCAAAGAAGCGCGCCAGAACGGTACCGGCCGAACGGCCAATCGCGATACTGTGCTGCGCAGCTTGCGTGAACTGTTCGAACGCGATCTCCAAAACATCGAAGACGGCACCTATGCCATGCCGCACGATTTGATGCCAGACCCAGTGTCGATGCTGCAAGGCAGCCGGCGCTTCTTTAGGGACCTGCCCAGCGTGCGCAAAAGGCGGGCCGCGCGAGAAAATGCGGATGTGCCGGCGGATAAGGACTCACCGTTTCCGCGGTATTACCGGCAAAACTTCCACTACCAATCCGATGGTTATCTCTCGGACAAGTCCGCCAAGCTCTATGATTTCCAGGTGGAAACTCTTTTCAGCGGTGCTGCGGATGCCATGCGCCGGCAGGCATTGGTTCCCATCGCCGACTATTTGAAGGAAAGAGACCAGCGCCGTATGTCGTTGCTGGATGTGGCCTGCGGTACGGGGCGATTTCTCACATTCGTGAAAGACAATTTCCCGCGGCTAAAATCGACGGGTCTTGATCTCTCCCCGAACTATCTAAAGCAATGCGCGCGAGGGCTGAAGGGCTGGCGCGATGCGTCGGTCATAGAGGCAAACGCCGAGGACATACCGTTGCCGGATCAGTCCCAAGACATTGTTTCGTGCATCTATCTGTTTCATGAGTTGCCGCCAAAAGTGCGCAAGGTCGTTGCTGCGGAGCTTGCACGGGTCTTGAAGCCTGGTGGGATATTGGTGTTTGTCGATTCTCTTCAGTACGGGGATCAAGACTGCATGGACGGATTGCTCAGTGTTTTCCCGGAAGAATTTCACGAGCCCTATTATGCGTCTTACGCGGAGCAAGACTTGGGCGAATTGTTCAGCCGGTTCGGGCTTGAACAATCCGGCGAAACACTTGCTTTCCTCTCTAAAGTAATGGTCTTCGAAAAATCCTAAACGGCGCCGGTTTGGGCGCGGTGGCGGAGCAGGTGGTCCGCCAAAACACAGGCCATCATGGCCTCGCCCACAGGGACTGCGCGAATACCGACGCAAGGATCATGACGGCCCTTGGTCATCACGTCCGTTTCCTGGTTGTCTTTCGTGATGGTTTTCAGCGGCGTTAGGATGGAAGAGGTCGGTTTCACCGCGAAACGCACGACCACATCTTGGCCGCTGCTGATGCCTGCCAGGACGCCGCCTGCATTGTTGGAGCTAAACTGCGGCTTGCCATTGACGATCTGAATTTCGTCGGCGTTCTCTTCGCCAGACAGTGCGGCGGCTTCAAATCCGTTGCCGATTTCAACCCCTTTGACCGCATTGATGGTCATCATGGCCTGTGCGAGATCCGAATCCAATTTGCCATAGATAGGGGCGCCAAGCCCGGCGGGGACGCCGCTTGCTACAACTTCAATCACAGCGCCGCAGGACGACCCGGCTTTTCGGACCGTGTCTAAATAGTCTTCCCATTGCTGTGCCGCTGCTGGGTCCGGACACCAGAATGGATTGCGTTCTGTTTCCGCCCAGTCCCAATTGGCACGGTCGATCTTGTGGGGGCCCATCTGCACCAGAGCCCCTCGAACGGAGATGTCGGTTCCGGTTACGAAATTGAGGGTCTTGCGGGCAATGGCACCGGCGGCCACGCGGGCGGCAGTCTCGCGGGCCGATTGGCGCCCGCCCCCGCGATAGTCGCGAACACCGTATTTGGCGTTGTAGCTGAAATCTCCGTGGCCAGGGCGAAACTTGTCGCGAATTTCCGAATAGTCCTTCGACCGTTGGTCTTTATTCTCAATCAAAAGGCTGATCGGCGTGCCGGTCGTCACAGGGGTAACGATCCGGTCGTCGGCGAAGGTGCCGGACATAATTTTGACCTCGTCCGGTTCTTGACGCTGGGTCGTGAACTTGGACTGTCCAGGCCGCCGTTTATCCATCCAAGGCTGGATATCTTTTTCGCTAAGCTCAATTCCCGGCGGCACACCGTCGACCACGCAGCCAAGTGCCGGCCCATGGGATTCGCCCCATGTGGTAACTCTAAAAAGGTGGCCAAAGCTGTTGTGCGACATCCGACTGGTCTTCGTATTTATTCTGTTTGCTGATCAGTTGGTTCATCTTTGTCCGCATCCTCTTTGGATGGGGCCACGATCCCGAACTGATTTGGCAGGACAGGCGCAAATCCCTCCAGCCTGGTGCCGGTATAGCGGCACACTTCCTTATAGGGATATTCCTCAAAAGTTACGACTGCCTTATTGTAGGCCTCTCCATAATATTTCCGGATGCGGATTTGGCGCGGATCGGTCTGTGCGCTACGCACCATAAGGTCCGTGTCGGCCACAATGAAGCGGAATTGTTCTCTATCCCGCCAGTTTGGGCCTTGCCCTGGCGTGCAGGTGACGCCGATTGGCTGAGTCAATCCACCCTCGATTTCGCCCACAAGACGAAAATCACCATCTACGATGGCTTTAGCGGCCTCCACATTGAAGCGGCCTTCATCGAGCGCCTCGCCGAATGCAACCCGCTGATCTGGCGGGAAGAAGTCGCGTGTCCACTGGCCGATACCGAATATGTTCGGCACCAGTCCGGAATTGAGCAAGACGGCCCAAATAACGACGGATCCCATCAAAGCCAACATCAGCATTTGCCACCACAGAGGGCGGACCGGACGGGGCGACGGACCCGCGTCACCAGCCGTTCGTCTGGCTCTTTGACGTTGCAGTCGTTTCGAATGTTTCATGGAACACCGCTGCGGGAGTTACCGCTCTAGGTCACGCTTATGTCGGGCGCATCCTCGGCTTTCATGCCAACGATATTATAGCCAGCGTCCACATGATGGATTTCCCCTGTGACCGCGCTGCCAAGGTCGCTTAGGAGATAGACGCCCGCATTACCCACTTCGTCGATGGTTACGTTGCGCCTTAGCGGGGCGTTGTATTCGTTCCATTTGAGGATGTAGCGGAAATCGCCAATGCCGGCCGCCGCGAGTGTCCGAATGGGGCCTGCGGAAATGGCATTCACACGAATGTTCTGCTTGCCGAGATCCTCTGCCATGTAGCGCACACTGGCTTCTAAGGCCGCTTTCGCGACGCCCATCACGTTATAGTGAGGCATAACACGTTCCGCGCCAAAATAGGTCAGCGTCAGCAAGCTGCCGCCGTTCGGCATCAGTTTTTCCGCACGCTGAGCAATTGCCGTGAACGAGTAGCAAGAGATATTGAGGCTCATTTGGAAATTTTCGGGCGTGGTGTCTACGTACCGCCCTTTGAGCTGATCTTTGTCGGAAAAAGCAATGGCATGGACGACGAAATCCAACTCCCCCCAGGCCTCTTTCAGAGCTGCAAAGGTATCATCCACGGATTGGGGGTCCGTAACATCGCAGGGCAGCACATGCTTCACATTGATGCTATCGGCAAGCGGATCGACGCGCTTTTTCAAAGCGTCGCCTTGATAGGTAAAGGCCAGTTCCGCTCCAGCCGCTGCGCAGGCTTTCGCAATGCCCCACGCGATGGACCGGTCATTGGCGACACCCATGATCAATCCTTTTTTGCCTGCCATTAACCCAGCCATGCCGGACATAAGTCACCCTGTCTTTTGCCATTGATTCGCTCTTGGTCGCGCGAAATGCAGGTCCCGGCTCAGCGCCGTCCGCATGACGCACCGCCTGACCCGCCCACGCTCCAAGAAAGAGCGGCATCCTACACAATCGAGTTTGAGGGTCAATTGGAGCGTTTGAAGCCCCGAAGAATGGGAAAATCGCCGTTAAGACGGGAAGTCTTTACGGGGGTCATAAGCGCTTTTGGGCCCCCACTTTTGAACGAAGGAGATGAGGTCTTTGTCGCGGGTTTCAGGGAGAACGACGCTTAGTTCCAGGAGCTGATCACCGGCTTGGTTGCGGCCATTGGCGCCTTTCGGCAAGCCCTTTCCTTTAAGCCGCAAGACCGTGCCTGTGTTCGATCCAGAGGGGATTTTGACCACCACGTCACCATCTCGTGTGGGGACGCGAACGCGGGCGCCTAGAATGGCCTCCGTCAGGCTGACCGGTAAGGTGACCACGATATCATCCCCGCGCCTCTGCATATAAGGGTGGGGGGTGACCTCGACGGTCAACATAATGTCTGATGCATCGCCCTTTCGCTTCAGCCGGACATTTTGTCCGTCCTTGGTGCCGGCGGGAATGCGGAGGCTGACGCGCTTGCCGTCCGGCAGCACCAGCTTCTTGTCCGTACCATTAATGGCGTCCAGGAAGCTGATCTTGAGGACCTTTGAGTCGCCGCTCCCCGATGGATCAATCGTATGGGTATCCTCCGTATTGGGGGATGCCGCATTGGTTTGGCCGGAGGGGTTTTGGGGTTTCTCTTTCCGCGAACGGTCGCCGTTGCCCCAAAAACCGAATTTGAATATGGAGCTGTTCTTTTGGGAAGAGTCTTCTTTTCGCGAGGTTGCTTCAGGACCGGGGGTCCATGTCTGGCTTTTATCTTGAGACGGTGCCGGCCTTACTTTTTTGTCGCGCTTGCCTTCCTTTTTGATTTGCTCATAGGCGGCCTGTATTTCCTGAAAACGGTCTGCGGCCCGTAACGCGTTTTCATGGAAGTCAGGATGGTACTTCTTTGCGAGGCGCCGATAAGCTCCCTTTATTTCGTCGTCGGACGCGGACCGAGCGACTCCTAAAGTTTTAAAAGGATCTTTCATTTACCGTTATCGTTAAGTTTTGGTTCAGCCCTTATCGGCGGCATCTTTCTATGCCGGGCCCCACATTTTTGGTGACAAGGGCGGTTTTGTGGCTTTGCGTTAATCCTACCGGAACGACCTCTACCAAATCCTTAAATGTGAAGTTGGCCGCTTATCGCGACTAAGAATGAGAATGAAAAGTGAAAGGACTTTGGGGCTTGAATTTCCGAACAAAAAGTAAATTTCTTGAGTGGTTGGTGGGTGCACAAACTGATATGTGTGACCACGAAAGGAAGGTGGTTCGATAATGGCGGACAGCGACGTAAAACCGGAAAGCGCTGATGGACTTGCAGTAGAGAGCGGCCGTGATCCGTTTGTCTTGTTCGATGAATGGTTCCAACTGGCAAAAGAAAAGGAGCCGAACAATCCGAATGCAATGGCGCTGTCTACTGTGGGCGTTGACCAGATGCCCAATGTCCGCATGGTCTTGCTCAAAAATGTGAGTGCTGACGGTTTCGTTTTCTACACGAATTATGAAAGCATCAAAGGGCAAGAGTTGCTTGCCACGCCAAAGGCGGCCTTGTGTTTTTATTGGAAGTCGCTGCAACGGCAAGTCCGTATTCAGGGGGCAATTGCAGAAGTATCAGATGCCGAAGCGGATGATTATTTCGCAAGCCGCCCGAAAGACAGTCAGATTGGAGCATGGGCTTCCGAACAATCCCGTACCATGGAAGGCCGGTTCGAACTTGAAAAACGCATTGCCAAGTTTGCGGCCAAATATGCTTTGTCGAAAGTGGATCGTCCGCCGCATTGGTCGGGTTTTAGACTGCATCCCCGCAGGATCGAATTTTGGCAGGAGAAGCCGTTCCGTCTTCACGACCGGCTGGTGTTTCAGCGCGACAGTTTGAAATCAGCCCGGTGGACCACAGAGAAACTTTTTCCGTAGACAGATTTTTCAATGGCTGAATTGTCAACCACACATACATCGTCTCAAGAGACGCCGTCGGCGAACAAAAGCCTCTTGATGAGGGGGGCGGCTGCGGCGGCCGTCGCTGTCGCGGTCTTTTTGATCGCGATAAAGGCGGTTGCGTTTGCAGTCTCGGGGTCGGTCGCGGTTCTGGGGTCGCTTGTGGATTCCGTACTTGATGCATTTGCGTCGATCATCAATCTGTTCGCCATACGTCATTCCTTACAGCCTGCGGATGAAGAACATCGTTTTGGTCATGGTAAGGTGGAAGCACTTGCGGGGTTGGGGCAAGCGGCATTCATCAGCGGATCTGCGGTCATATTGCTTTTTGAGTCCCTGTCACGCCTTTGGCGTCCGGAACCGGTAGAGGCCGGCGTTTTTGCCGTTGGGGTTATCCTTGTGGCGACGGTCGTCACCCTGGGCTTGGTCTTGTTCCAGCGCTATGTGGTGCAAAAGACCGGGTCAATCGCGATCAGCGCGGATTCGATTCACTACAAGGGCGACTTGTTGATGAACCTGAGCGTTATCGTGGCATTGCTGTTATCCATTCAATTCAGCTGGACTTGGGTTGATCCGGTCTTCGGTGTTGCAATTGCGGGGTACATCTTCTGGTCTGCCGTTCAGATTTTCCGGGGAGCGTATGACCAGCTCATGGATAGGGAACTACCGGGTGCCGACCGCGATAAAATCAAGGACATCGCAATGGCTCATTCTGCGGTAATCGCCATGCATGATCTAAGAACCCGAGCCTCTGGCTTGCAGGTCTTTATTCAGATGCATTTGGAATTGCCGCCAAAGATTTCCCTGCTGGAAGCGCATGCGATTTCCGATGACGTAGAGGCAGCGATACAAGAAGCGTTTCCCGACGCGGAAATTCTAATCCATCAAGACCCCGCAGGTCATGAGGACCCGCCATCCCCGTTAGCGCGGTCCTGATCTGATTTTTTCGCACCATCTATGTCCGGACGGGGCGATCCTTGTTGATCCGCGGTTTTTGTACGTTGCCGCACATAATCCGATGCGGATTTGGCCGTTGAAACCGCCGACTTTAGGCCTTCCTTGCCCAATCGCGCGGCCAAGCCCACCGCATCGATTTCCTCTTGGTACATGGAGTTAATGGCCGTGCGGGCATTGTTGATGCCCGAGATGGTCATGTCATGAAAGCGATGGGCTGTCAGGTACCAAAGCGGGCTGGTCATCAAGCTTAACGCGATGACAGCTATGGCAAGGCGGTTTGCTTCATCGCCGAACACGCCTGCCGTTGCAGCAGCGGCTGCCAACACGAACGAGAACTCTCCAATTTGTCCAAGAAACAAGCTCGTCTTGAAAGCGCTGTCCCAGCGTTCTCCAATCAATTGAAGAATGCCCAGGTTTAGCGATGTCTTCAGAATGGTGACCACGAAGAGCAGCGCCAGTACCGTGCCCACATTTTCCCAAAGGTAATTCAAGTCGATCAGCAGGCCGATCGACAAGAAAAAGATAACAAGAAGAATGCTCTGTACCGGGATGGCTGTTTGCACCGCCACTTTGCGCAGGTTTGAGTTACCGATGACCATGCCGGCGAGAAACGCGCCAAGGGCGGGGGATAGTTGCAAGATGCCCGAGATGGTCGCGGCCGAAAAACAGAAGGCCATAATGGCAAGGGTCGCAATGTCGGCATTCCTGGTAAGGGCACGGGCAAAAGGAATCTTGATGCCGGATCCGCGAGACAAAAGAAATGTAAACCCTGCCAGGAGGGCCGATGCAAACAAGACTTGGATCACGATGCTGTAGACGGGTATCTCAGCGTCGCCTAAGGACCTGGTGATCAACAGCATGGGAACGACCGCCAAGTCCTGCACGATGAGGATACCCAGGGTCAAACGCCCCACATCGGTCTGCTGCTCTTCCACATCTTCGAGCATCTTGATTGCAACGGCGGTGCTGGACAGTGCAATCAGAAAACCTAGAACGGTTGCCGTCGTTGTTGAAAAACCAAGCAGCATGGCTGCTAACATCATGAACGCGACGGCGATCAAGACCTGAAGCAGGACCGTGATAACGGCTTTTTGATACACAGCCCGGAACGATTTCAGGTTTAGTTCCATGCCGATGAGAAAGAGGAGCATCAGCACGCCAAGTTCGGCTAGGATGGTGACAGAGGCATTGTTGCTCACCAATCCAAAGCCGGTTGGGCCGAGGGCCGCGCCCGCGAGAATGTAGCCAACAATGGCTGGCTGACGCACTTGATTGAGAAGCAGGCCGAAGATTAAGGCGATGCTGGTAACAAGGGCAATCGCCGTGAGATCGTATTCGCTTTGGATGGGGGCGCCGTGCATAATTGTAAGTCGCTGACCTTTAACCTATTTTACGATAAGCATATGCTCTCTTAGCGCGTGGGCAAAGCAGGTGTGGTATGGTCCGCGCCCGCGCATCCGATGTAAATGATACGGTATGACATCTAACAATCAGGAAAAGCGGACACTTATTCTCACCGGCGCAAGCCGCGGCATCGGCCATGCGACGGTGAAGCGGTTTTCCAGTGCCGGGTGGCGGGTGATCACATGCTCACGTCAGGCGTTTCCTGAAGATTGCCCCTGGGAAGCCGGGCCTGAGGATCACGTGCAAATTGACCTTGCCGATCCGGACAATGTGACCGAAGCGATCCAAGAAATCCGCAGCCGCCTCACCACGGGCAGTCTGAATGCGCTAGTGAACAATGCCGCCATTTCACCGAAAGGCGATGGCGGCTCCCGCCTCGGCGCCCTTACCACCGATACGGACCTTTGGCGTCAGGTGTTCCAAGTCAACTTCTTTGCGCCGGCCATGCTCGCCAAGGGGCTGATCAAAGAGCTTCAGGCCGGGGCCGGATCAATCGTCAATGTGACGTCTATTGCCGGCAGCCGTGTACATCCATTCGCTGGAGCGGCCTACGCCACGTCGAAAGCAGCTTTGGCCGCCCTGACACGGGAAATGGCAGCTGATTTCGGTCCCCTTGGTGTTCGTGTCAATGCGATCGCGCCAGGCGAGATCGATACATCGATTTTATCGCCCGGTACCGAGCAGCTTGTGCAGGAAATACCGATGCGGCGCCTCGGTGCTCCGGAAGAAGTCGCCAGGACAATATATTATCTGTGTACCGACCATTCGAGCTATGTCACCGGCGCCGAAATCCACATCAATGGCGGCCAGCACGTTTAGGCGGTCCGCAAGCCTTCCTTCGTCACCCAGGCTTCGGTTTCATCAAGCGCCCGAGTGAACCGGTCCATCATGTCGTTCACATCGGCATCCGTCATGATCAAAGGTGGACAGAAGGCGATGCGGTCGCTTGCTAGGTTCCGGACGATCAAGCCCTGCGCATGCGCAAAGCGCGCACAGGCAGCGCCCACCATCTGACTTGCATCGAACGACTTTTTGCTTGCTTTGTCGGCGACCAACTCGATGCCACCCAACAGTCCAACGCATTTTGCTTCGCCCACAAGCGGGTGATCTTCCAACGCCTTGAAGCGTTGCGCGAGGACCGGACTGACGCTTTGGACGTGTTTTACGATCTGCCGTTCTTCATAGATCTGCAGGGCCCGGTTGGCGACCGCCGCACAGACCGGATGGCCGCCCCAAGTAAATCCATGGCCAAACGTGCCAAGTCTTTTGCTTTCGTCCAGCATGGCGTCGTAGATGAATTCCGGGATCAACACAGCGGACATGGGAAGATAGGCGCCCGTAAGGGCTTTCGCGACCGACAATGTATGGGGCTTCATGCCGAACGTTTGTGTTCCGAACATTTGGCCGGTGCGTCCGAACCCGCAAATCACCTCGTCCGCGATGAAGACGATGTCGTATTTTTCCAGAACGGCTTGTATTTTCGGGAAATAATCTTGGGGCGGAATAATAACGCCGCCGGCCCCCATGACCGGTTCCGCGATGAAGGCGGCGATGGTTTCGGGGTCTTCCCGCAGGATGAGGTCTTCCAGGTTTTTTGCCAGACGGTCAGTAAACTCGGACTCGGTCTCGCCCAGTTCCGCAAACCGGTAGTAGTGCGGGCAGTCCGTATGAAGAATGCCGTTGATCGGTAGGTCGAAATCGTCGTGCAGCATGCTAAGCCCGGTGAGGCTCGCGGTTGCCAATGTGACACCGTGATATCCCTTCAGGCGGCCGATGATTTTCTTCTTCTTCGGTTTACCGCGCGCATTGTTGTAGTACCAAACCAGTTTGATTTGGGTGTCGTTGGCTTCCGAGCCAGAGGTGGAGAACAAGACTTTCGAAATAGGAACCGGTGCAATTTCCTTTAGCCGTTCGGCGAGTTCGATGCCGGGCTCTTGGCTTTTGCCGCTGAACTGATGGTAGTAGGGCAGTGTCTTCATCTGCTCGATCGCAGCGTCCACGAGTTCGGGCTCGTCGAAGCCAAGCGATGCGCACCAAAGCCCCGACATGCCTTCGATGTATTCGTTGCCCTGATCGTCATACACATAAATACCCTTGCCCTTGTTGAAGACCACCGGGCCCGTCTCACGAAACGCTGCCAAGTTTGTGTAAGGGTGGATGAGGGTTTCGATGTCGCGTTTCGCGGCGTTGGATGGCACGGTCATCTGGGGTCTCCGAGTAACAATTGTGCACTACGTCGGGTGAAGGCCGACTTGCCCAAAAACCATGCAGTTTTTCAGCGTTTTGCGGCTCTAATCGCTTTATCACAGGGGGACAGGCGATTGTAATCCCGTATACGCGATTCTAAACTGCGTTTAACCAAAACGCAGCCCGGCAACGGGCGATAACAGGGGATCTGGAATGAAGGGTTTGATGCAGGATTGGCCGCTATTGGCGTCGACCATCCTTGACCACGCAAATACAAATCATGGCGAGCGCGAGATCGTGACGCGCACGGTCGAAGGGCCAATTCACCGCTACACCTACGCGGATCTGCATAGCCGCGCGCGGAAAGTTTCCAAGGCGCTGGAGAAGCGCGGCGTCGTCCTAGGTGACCGCATCGGCACGATGGCGTGGAACACGCACCGGCACTTGGAGGCTTGGTACGGCATTATGGGGCTGGGCGCGATCTATCACACGATCAATCCACGCCTCTTTCCAGAGCAACTTGTTTACATCATCAATCATGCGGAAGACCGCATCATCTTTGTGGATCTGACTTTTGTGCCGATCTTGGAAGGCATTCAGGATCAGATTTCGGGTGTGGAAGCCTTCGTCATCATGACCGATGGGCATCACATGCCGGACACCAAACTCAAAAACGCGATCGCCTATGAAGATTTGGTCGGCGATGCGGATGATGATTTTGCTTGGAAAGTGTTCGACGAGAACACGGCCGCGGGCCTTTGCTATACGTCCGGCACCACCGGCAATCCGAAAGGTGTGTTGTATTCTCACCGGTCGAATGTATTGCATGGCATGGCCGTGGGGGCGAAAGACGCCTTCGGGGTTGGCAGCAGGGACGTGATCATGCCCGTCGTGCCCATGTTCCATGCCAATGCTTGGGCCATCGCCTTTATCGCGCCGATGATGGGGTCGAAACTTGTCATGCCCGGCATGCATATGGATGGGGCCAGCATCCATTCCTTGCTCGAAGAAGAACAGGTTACTTTCACCGCCGCTGTTCCGACGGTTTGGCTCATGCTGCTCAACCACATGGAAGAGGGGAACCTCAAGCTAACATCATTGAAGAGCGTTGCGATCGGTGGCTCGGCCTGTCCGCAAATGATGATCGAGAAGTTCGAAAAGAACTACGGCGTTGAAGTTATGCACGCTTGGGGCATGACCGAAATGAGCCCGTTGGGAACCATCGGCGCGTTGAAGGCCGGTATGGAGAAACTGTCGCAAGACGACCAAATCAAACAAAAGCTGAAGCAGGGCCGTGCCGTTTACAGCGTCGAAATGAAGATCACGGACGACGATGACAAGGAACTGCCGCGAGATGGCGTAGCGTTCGGCCACCTTAAGGTGCGTGGGCCCGGCGTCGCGAAGGGCTATTTCAAAGGCGAGGGCGGCCAAATCCTTGATGAGGATGGCTGGTTTGATACCGGCGATGTGTCCACACTGGACGAGCTCGGGTTCATGCAAATCACCGACCGGGCGAAAGATGTCATCAAATCGGGCGGTGAATGGATTTCGTCAATCGACCTCGAAAATGTGGCCGTTGGCCATGCGGATGTGGCGGAAGCCGCCGTGATTGGCTTGCCGCATCCGAAATGGGATGAACGTCCGCTTCTCATCATCGTGCGTAAAGATGGCTCTAGTGTCACGAAAGATGAGATTTTGGCGTATATGGATGGTAAGATCGCCAAATGGTGGATGCCAGACGATGTGGCCTTCATCGAAGAGATACCGCACACCGCCACGGGGAAAATTCAGAAGATGGCGTTGCGCGAGCAATTTAAGAATCATCGGTTGCCGACGGCAGCGGAGTAGGTGGTACGTCAAAAAGGGGGGCCTTTTGGCAAGCGTCATGTCAGAAGCGGAAAAATTCGAAGACTATGATCAACTCACGGGTGGACGCGCTGCGGTAACGGTCCTCGCTCTCATCCTAGGGCTGGCAGCGCCGATTTACGGCCTTCACGAGCACCTCAACTTGCGAACGGGCGCATTTCAATCGCCCACCTACGAGTACCCGATCCTGCTGCCGGCGCTCTATCTGGCGATGGTCATCGGCACGATCGCCTTCCTGTCGAGCGTCATGCGCATGCGGCGCGCGGGTGTGCTTTGGCGGCATATTCTCGCATTGATTGCTTTTGTGGCTGCTGCCGGAGCCGGTACGGCGTCTTTGTTGGCGGGCTTTGGCTATCAGTGGGAATGGTGGTCTCTCGAACAAGCCTTGTTCGGCGTTCTGCCGTCAGCGGTCTTCGTGGCGCTCTATGCACTCTTGCTGGTTTTCTTCTGGGCAATCCTGTCCGTGACCACACGGTCGCGCAGCGGTCTCTGGCCGGCTGGCCTTGCCGCTGTGATCGCGCTGGTGACGTTCATGGTGCCGCTGAACCAGAGTTTGCGCGCACGGTCCTTGCCACCGATCCATGACATCACGACGGACATGGCAGCACCGCCGGAATTCGTGAATGCCTTGTCTGTCCGGCTTGCTTCGTCTGCTAACCCGGCGACATATGCCGGCGATGAGATTGCCGATCAACAGGCGGCGTTCTATCCGGATATCCAACCGATCATCCTTCGGAAGAATCCGAAAGAAGTGCTGAGCCGCAGTCTGCGGGTGATTAAGCAACAGGGTTGGGAAGTGATCGCGGTGTCGCCTCAAGAAGGACGGATCGAAGCGGTCGATACGACTTTCTGGTTCGGTTTCAAGGACGATGTGGTCATTCGGGTGCGCCCCGTCGAGGGCGGAACACGGGTGGACATCCGCTCCAAGTCGCGGATCGGTGTCAGTGACCTTGGTACCAATGCGGATCGCATCCGCCGCTTCTCGCGGGCGCTATTGACGGACAGGTAGTCCAAAAAACGAAAATCAGTGTGCCGGTGCCAGCGTATTGAGCGACGCCAAGCTTCGCATCACGTTGAGGCGTGCGCGTGCCTCATACCGGCTGGAGAAGTAGTCGGTGAAATAAAGGCGTTGCCGATTTAGGAAACGTTCCAATATCTCGCCGCGTGCGGAGCAGTATTGTTGCTCGGGGACGAATTCGTATTCCTGGCGGATGCCGGCCTCATAGGCGTCGAAGTCTTCGTTCCCCGCGCCAAGGATCGACAAGTCCATGTCGAGAAAGTATGCGCAGTCGCTGATGACTGCCGGGTCGGCTTCTTCGGGAAGTTCGTGGCGGACTGTCGCCTCGATCATGACCGCGGCATCGCGAATGATCTCCGCTTCCATGGTGCCGGCTAGGTCGGCCACCATCTGGGCCATGCTTTCCCATTCATTGTCCGGCGATTGCGGGTCGTAGACAATGTCATGGTAGTAGATCGCCAGCTCGACGGCGTCTGTGCACAGCAAGAGGGGTTTGATCGAATGGAAGTGGTTGAGCAAGGCGTCCAAGTGATGTCCGTTGTGATAGGCGCGGCCGGGTGCGTCGTAACACAACCGGATTTCCTTGATCTGCTCTTCAGACAGTACGCCGCTCATCTTTCCGTGCCCCAATAGCGGGATTATGACAGACTGCAACAGTGTACTGATAGTTTCGATGCTTCGATCCGTGTTGCCGTCTGGTCAACCGCTCCTCCGTATACGATAGGGGCTCCCTCCAGCAATGGTCAAGCGATAGCTCGGCAGGGCAGGGCTAACCCTTGTCGTATGCTGAATATACCCATGCCAATCAAGCACTTAGCCCTTAATCATATGTATGGTTAACATTCGTTAACGCCCTGACAAAGTCCCGATCCGTGGGAGTGCGGCGGATTGTATCGGTTAACTTTCCTTGATCGGACGAGCTGTTTATGTTTGTTAAGAAATGGTAAAAGTTTCGTGTGCATCCTAAAATACGACCTACCCAAATCATTGTCACAATTCTTGTGACAGTCTCGATACAGACCATTTCCGTAATTGACACTTTCACTACAAGATGAAGAGTTGTTTTTGACGGCTATGTGACACGGCTGAAATTCAAAACCTCAACCTATTCGGGCACTTAGCAGGAAGTGCCCTAGATCTTCTGTATTCGTGACACTCGGACTGCTCCGATTGTCATAAATCCGTCATGATGGTTTTCGGCGACCAGCAGCGCTTTTTCCCGAAAATATGTCGGTGGCCGTCTTTTTTCCTCCCAATTGTGTCAGGATATGTCACACTATTTGGCGTGCGAGGCTGGCAAATAAGAGCTAAATCTAAGGCCTCGTTGGCGTAAAAACCGTTCGAACAGAGGTTGCGTCGTGGACGGTGGGGCAAAAGACAGTGGTTATGCCGCGCGTATTGCGGCGGCTTTCAGGGAACTGGAAGAAACCAATACGCATGCGCGAAGCGACCTCCAAGATCCAGAAATTTTAAACTTAGACGGTGCGCTCCCGGATGACGACGGCCCGCATCGGCCGGAAGAGGGCGGAGCCTCTTCAGACACGAACGCGGAGACGCAAATTCAACCGCGTCGGCGGTTTCGATTACCGAACATGTCATTTGGCATAAGCAACGCGTCTGCTGTGCCGTCAACTCTCGATGCGGGAGACGACGATTATCTGTCCGATACGGACCGCTACTCTGCCTCGGATGCAGCTTACGACTTTGACGAGGAGATAGACGATGTCATTGAGACGTCCGACGGAGAGTCGAACCTAGAATTCCATGCGGAACGCGATCAGCTCGTTTGGCTTCTCTTAAAGAACACGCTCCTGACCATTGCTACATTAGGCATCTATCGCTTCTGGGCTCAGCGCGAATTGCGCCGATATCTTTGGAGCACGATCAGTTTCCAAGAGGGACAGCCGGAATATCAAGGGCGGGCCATCGACTCCATTCTTGCTTTTGGGGCTGTTGCTCTCTTCACGCTCTTCCTTGCCGGGGTCCTAATTGTCTTGCCGCAATTGTTTGTGCCCATGCGGCCAGTGACCGCCGCCATGGAACTGTTCTTTGTGGCCGGCCTGTTCCTGACCTATCAGGTCTGGTGCCAATGGCGGCGCCGATACAATTTGGACCACACGGCTTTTCACGGCATTCGGTTCGAACGTGCGCCGCAATCGCTTCGGCGCTTGCTGCCATTCGTCGGCATTTGGTCGCTGGTGCTGTTAACCGCCGGGCTTGCTTACCCATTGGCGCGGGTCATTACGGCACGCGATTTGTTCAAGGATGTCCGCTTCGGTCCTGCGTCTGTCGTCATTGATGCCAATGCGCAACCATTGTTACTGCCATGGGCGATCGTCTACGGAACATTCTTGTTCACCTTCATCGTGGTGGGAACAGATTTGGTCTTTCAGTATCCCAGCGCGTCGGGCGCGGGCATTCTGCTGTACTGGCTTGGGTCGGCAACGCTGATCATTGCGTGCTTCGGCGCCTTGGTTTGGTATCGTTGTGGCGAATTCGACTACTGCGTCTCAGGAATTTACGTAGGGCAGTCCCGCGCCTATACAGACCTGCCGCCATGGCGCATCTTGATGAAAGCGTCATTGCCGGTATTCGGCTTCCTGATTTTCTCTCTATCGCTTTTCCTGTTCGCCTTTTTCTCTTTTGGGGCGTTCTTTCAGCTTACGGCAGAAAAATCCCCTGCGGAGATCGACATCAATTATCTGTTGATTGCCCTAGGGTTCGCAGCGACCCTAATTGGCGGTTTCATTTATCAGGTCGTGTTGAACCTGTTCCGTCTCGATGTGTTGAGCGCGGTCGCGGAACGCGGATCGATCGAATAAATCCTATCTATGGCAGCCTGTAGGTGCTGCGCAAAGAGGGCGTTTCATCGTCACAGCTGACGCGCCCGTCGCCGACCATCCGAATGATGTGGGCGAGCACAGACATTGACGCCGCCGGATAGAGCCGCCGGTCTACATCTACATACATTTTTTCCACCATGTCTGTGATGACCGCCGGACCATCTTTCAGTGCGCCGACGATCTGGTTTTCCCGGTCAAGGCGATGGTCGATGAATGCTTGGACAAACGGTTTCGGATCTTTGATGGGAGACCCGTGGGTCGGCCAGTAAATCTCGTCATCGCGTGTGAGAAGGAGTTCCAAGCTCTTCATATAGGCCGCCATGTCACCATCAGGCGGACCGATGACGGAAGTAGACCAGCCCATCACATGATCGCCTGAAAAGAGAGCCTTCTCTTCCTTCAAAGCAAAACAGATATGGTTCGACGTGTGGCCGGGCGTGTAGACGCATTCAATGGTCCAGCCGTTTCCGTCGATGATATCGCCATGACGCACGGCCACATCGGGAACGAAGTCCATATCGCCGCCTTCTTCGATGGACACGCCTTCAAGTTTCTTGCCGGCACCGTGCGGTCCATACCCATAGGTCTTTGCGCCGGTCGCCGCTTTCAGCGGTTTGGCGGCAGGCGAATGGTCCATATGGGTGTGGGTGATCAAAATATGGGTAATTGTTTCCCCTGCGAGGCTTTGCTGAATGGCCGCGATGTGATTTTCGTCCAAAGGACCGGGGTCAATAACGGCCACATTGCCTTTGCCCACCACATAGGTCCCACTGCCATTGAACGTGAAGGGGCCAGGATTGTCGCAAACGATCCGGCGGATGAGCGGGCTTACATGTTCCAAGTGCCCGTATTCGAAATCGATCTCTTTATTGAAGGGAATTGTCACTGCCATTCCGCGCTCCACCTCACATATCTTATGGGAATGTCGGTATCAGGTCTGAGGAAGGGCGTCGAGAGCTTTGGCTCTGCCGCTTATACACTTTCCTGCTGTGACCCTCTCTGATCACGCTGGCGCCGCAGACGGCTCACGGGTTCCGGCGCGGTTCTTTTGCCAATTCCGCCCATCCAGTTGGGCAGAATTCTGTCGATGCGATCCACAATCATAGAGAAGGCTTTGTAGCGGTATCGCGCATTTTGTACCCAGCGGCGCACCATCTTTGAATTGGCGGTAAGGATCGACAGGCCCGCGATAACCATGATGCCGCCAAAGGCGAATGGCGGCGGCAGGGGCGTGAAAATGGCACCAACGACCACCAACACCCAACCTAAAGTCACAAGCAATGTGCGGCGCATGACGTCCTCTGAAACCCTGTCATTCAGCATATAAGCCCGAATGCGAGCAAGTTCAATTTATCTTGTACTTCTAACCAATCCCTGAAGGTGCTAAGCACCTGGCCTTCGTTCTTGCGGCCGATCGCAAGGCAGTTCTAAGGAGCAAGCGTCTTGAAAATCTATAATTCAATGGGGCCGAACCCCAAAATCGTACGTATGTTTGCGGCTGAAAAAGGCCTCGATATCCCCATGCAGGAAGTGGATCTGATGGGGGCGGAAAACCGCCGTCCGCCCTATACGGAGAAGGTCAATAAGTCCGGTCAGATTCCGGCGTTGGAAATGAAGAATGGCGAGATCATCGCCGAAGTGACCGCCATTTGCGAGTATCTGGATGAGGTCGGTGAGGGCCCGTCTCTCATTGGGGATACCCCGGAAGAGCGTGCGGCAACGCGCATGTGGGTACGCCGTGTGGATTTGAATATCGCCGAACCCATGGGCAACGGATTCCGTTGGGCAGAAGGGATCGACCTGTTCAAAGACCGCGTACACTGCATTCCGGAAGCGGCAGCGGGCCTCAAGCAGATCGCGGCAGATAAGCTTAAGTGGCTGGATGGTCTTATCGAGGGGCAGCAATTTATTGCGGGCGACAAGTTTACGCTTGCGGATGTTCTGCTTTTTTCCTGTTTGGAATTCTTTTCGGGCATGGGCCAACCGATCGCCGATGAAAACAAGAACATCCTTGCTTGGTTCGATCGCGTGAAGTCCCGCCCAAGCGCGGCCGCTTGATCGATCCGTTCTCGCGATGGGAAAAGGGGGCTTGTGCCCCCTTTTTTGTTAGCCGCCGTAGCGGACTTTCTTTGGCTTGGCGTCAGCATCGCCAGCGCGCACGTCGGCGACGGCTTGTTTTAGAACGTCGATGTAGTCGCCAATGACAGGTGCGTGGGCGGGGGTGAGCATGAGGTGGATGCCGGGCGGTTCGCTTGTAATGCTCGTGAACCAGTTCTTTTCGAAGATTTTTCCGTAAACGGAGAAAATATCGAATTCATCGGACCCAAAGGCGATCAACCCAAGCTGCGGTTTCCCATGCACATGCAGGCCGTCGATTTCGTTGACGGCGTTTTCGAGCTTTTCGCGAGTCTCAACAACAATCTTTGCGTTCTTCTTGTATCCCTCGATGCCCAGGTAATTCATGACGGCCCAAGCCGCCGCAATGGCGCCGCCCGGGCGCGTGCCCGCGGCTGTCGGGGTCACCATGCGGCCTGCGGACCAATCCGCACAGTCGAAAACTTGATGCGCATGAAGTTCTTCATTCGCGTAGAGGACAGTGGAAGCGCCTTTTGCGGCGTATCCGTATTTATGAAGGTCCGCAGAAAGCGAACAGACGCCGTCAACGCCCAAATCAAATGCGGGCAGGTCGACGCCGTTCATGCGGGCAAACGGGGCAAAGTAGCCGCCGACGCAGGCATCCACGTGGAACCAAATGTTGTGGTTCATTGCGACCTGACCCAGTGCCTCGATCGGATCGATCAAGCCGAAGGGATAGCAGGGCGCCGACCCAACCATCATGATTGTCTTGTCGTTAATGGCGTTTTCCATGGCCGCTACGTCGGCCAAGTGATCGCTGGTAAGCGGTATGCGGACGATTTTAAGGTTGAGGTAGTGACAGGCGCGGTCGAAGGCGAGGTGTGCCGAATAGGGAACGACAACCTCTGCGTCATTTGTGTTTTTGCCTTTGCTGCGGGCCCAGTCGCGCGCGGATTTGACCGCCAGGAAAATACTCTCGGAGCCGCCGCTGGTCATATTGCCGACGGCGCCGTCCGGTGCATTGAGAAGCGAGAGGCCCATATTGACCACATCGTCTTCCATGCGCTTGAGGCTCGGAAACGCCATGGGTCCAAGTGCATTTTCGGACATGAACATGGTGTAAGCTTCTTTAGCCACTTTGAGCACATCGTCGCCCGCATAAAACACATACATGCCGGTGCGTCCGTTGCGCCAATCCATGTCGCCGGCGCCGATTTCCTCCATCTGCGATTTGAGGGTGGTCCAGTCGGTGCCGCTATTTGGTAGGGTCTTGCGCATCGTTTGTTCCCTTTAGATGTGGTGGCGGTTTTGGAACGCTTTCCATGACTTTAGGCGCGCTCGCGTCCATTTCCTTTGCAACACGGGTTAAGTCCTGATTGATGGTGCGTGCGGCGATCAGATAATGAAGAGAAGACCACACATAGGCGACCGTTGAAAACAGCAGGGCGTATCTCAAAGACTCATTGCCGTAAGAGGGCCTCAAGAAGTCGCTCAGCTCTCCCACAAAGTAAGGCCCTAAACCTAGGCCGATTAAGTTGAGAATGAACAGTAAGATCGATGCAGCGACGGCGCGCATTCGAATGCTTACGAGCCCTTGCGTCATCGCGAAGGTTGGGCCTAAGTAAAACGCCCCCATCAGCGATGGCAGAATATAGAACAGAAGCGCTGTGTACGGACTTTCAACTAAAAACGCGGCGATCATCAACGGCATCGGAACAATCATACCGATGGCCGGGATCCACATATACCAGCGTTTGTCTTCTTGGCCGTACCGGTCCGATAGATAGCCGCCTAAGAAAGTGCCAAGGCCGCCGGCCAGCCCCGCGATAAGGCCCAAATATGTGCCGAGTTCGCCCGTGGACATGCCGTGTGAGCGAACGAAGAAGGAGGGCAGCCATTGGCCAAGGCCATAGCCCAGAAACGCATGCAGGGCAGCGGCAATCGACAGATGGCGAAATGACTTGCTCCGCCACAAGGTGTCGAAAACCTCGCGGACCGGAGGGGCCTCGGCGGCAGCGGCAATGCGTTGTGCTTCGGCCATACCTCTCGGCGGTTCTCGTAAAAATAGGAGGACGATGATCGCCAGGAAAACACCCGGCAGGCCAACCGCAACGAAGGCCATGCGCCAGCCAAAAAACTCGTTTATCCAGCCCCCGGCGAGGTAACCGAACATGACCCCAATGGGGATGCCCAAGGCATAAATGGAAAGGGCCGTCGCCCGTTGTTCCGGACCGAAATAATCCGATATGAGAGAGTGGGCAGGCGGGCTGCAACCGGCCTCGCCGACGCCGACTCCAATGCGTGCGAGAGCCAAGGTCACGAAACTCACAGCCGCGCCGCACAAGGCCGTCATCAAGCTCCACACGGCCAATGCAGCGGCGATAATCCATGTGCGCCGCGACTTATCGGCGAAACGCGCGATGGGTATTCCTAGTGTTGCGTAAAATAGGGCGAAGGCAACGCCGCTGATCAGGCCAAGCTGACGATCTGACAGATCAAGGTCTTGCTTAATGGATTCTTGCAGGACGGAAAGAATCTGCCTGTCGATAAAATTGAAAATGTAGACCAGCAGCAAAAGCCCGAGGGCAAACCACTTATAACTTTCAGAAAATGTTTCCTCGGCGGGTTGTCCCGCTTTGACGGCCTCCGGAACGCTCACGCGGTTTCCCCTGGTTGATTTATTTTTGTCTTCCCTTGGGGCGTCATCCTACAGGTCATTTGGCGCCCCGCAAGTCCCTGCACTATGAGGAGTCCAAGTGGACTGGATTTCGTGGTAGGGTTCCAAAAAGGACGCAAGGAGATACAATGGCTGTTCAACCCTCAACACTGGACCCGCAATATGATGTGGCGTTTGCGGTTCGTCCGTTAACGCCGACAATCGGCGCGATCATTGAAGATATCGATCTTCGGCAAGAACTGAGCGATCGTGAGATTGACGGGTTGAGGGCAGCCCTTCTGCAGTGGAAAGTGATTTTCTTTCGGAATCAGGAGATAACCCGGACGCAGCACATCGCATTCGCACGCCGTTTTGGGGATCTCGAGATCCATCCGGCTACACCCGCCGACCAGCCGGATCCGGAAGTTCTTCATATCGTCCACGATGACAAAAGCCGTGGGCAGGAAAATGCTTGGCATTCGGACGTGACCTGGCGGCCGGAGCCTTCTCTGGGGTCTATTCTCAGGGCTGTCGAGGTCCCGGAAGTAGGGGGTGATACGCTTTTTTGCGATATGTACGCGGCCTATGATGGGCTGTCCGACAAAATGAAAGATTTTGTTTGCGGCCTAGAGGCAGAGCATTCCTTCATTCGCGTGTTCGGGCGGCGCCTTGCCGCTGATGACCCTGAAAAGGCCAAGAAACTAGCTGAAAAGTATCCGACGCAAATCCATCCGGTGGTCCGTACGCACCCAGAAACGGGCGAGCGTGGCCTTTATGTGAACACGGCATTCGTTGAACGCATCGTCGGCCTGTCGGACGTTGAGAGCCGCGACCTCTTGGATCACTTGTATGCTCAGGCGCGCGTGCCGGAATATCAATGCCGCTTCAAATGGGAAAAGAACTCGATCGCCTTTTGGGATAATCGGGCGTGTCAGCACTATGCGGCGTCGGACTATTTCCCTCAGCGCCGGGCCATGGAACGCGTCACGGTTTGCGGCGACCGGCCCTTCTTCAAACCCTGAGCAGGACAATCCCGATCACAACGCCGAGGGCGGCGTAAGCTTTTGTGGGCGTCATCCGCTCGCCCAGGAAAACTGTTGCGATGAGGGCTGCGAAGATCACGCTGGTCTCGCGCAGGGCCGCGACGATGGGGACCGGCGCTTGGGTGTAAGCCCAAATGACCACCCAATATCCGGCGACGGCGACGCCACCGGCGCCAAGCCCGATACGCCAGTCGGCGTAAAAACCGGCAAGCCCTGACTTACCGCGCAAGACTGCGCAGACAATGGTGATCGCAATACCGTCGAGAAAGCATAGCCACAAAACGAACACATGCGGACCTGTCTCAAGCTGTGCGCCGGCCGCGTCGATCAGGGTGTAAGAGGCGATGAGCGCGGCGGTGATAGCGGCATAGAAGAAGGGTTTGAGCCGTTGCCCAGGCGGCGCGCCACTCCAGAACGCCAGCATCATGATCGACCCGATCAGCAGGGCTAGTCCCGCCAGAGTGGGCGTATCGAAAACGACACCTAAGAACGCAACCGAAACAAATGCAACGATGAGCGGACCGCCACCACGGGCAATCGGATAGATCTGTCCGAGGTCGCCATGGGTGTAAGCCACGCTTAAAAAGTAATTGTAAAACGTGTGTACACCGACCGACGCGGCCATGATGGTCCAAAACGTGGGATCCGCCGGAATGGGAAAAAACGGTAAGGCGACGGCACACAACAGGCCGCCGCCCGCGCCAATCAGCGCCATGCCGACGAGACGGTCATCGCGGGATTTGATGAATGCATTCCAGGAGGCATGCGTGATCGCGGTCCCAAGGACCATCACCAATACAAATGTTTCCAAAATCCAGAGCCTTAATCGCGTATCGAACAGATACGATCAGAGCAAGGTCATAGCATAGGAAATGGCTAGGGCGGCAATGATCCACCGGAGAGGGTTTACTCTCAACGGCCCGACCCGCACATAGCCAGCGAACCAGGCCGTGACCATGAGGCCAAGAGACAGGCCGCCCATGGTGATCGTCGGCGTCCAATTCCCATCCTCTAATCCGGCATTGGTAAGTTCCGTTGCCAGCATCCAGAGGACGATGACGACGATCAAACCGATCCAGATTTCCAGGAAGGTGAGGACACCAAATCCACCATCAGCCTCCACATCGTCACCACCGCTTGTGGCTGCGAGTGACTGACGCGCCGAAATCATCATCAAGGTGATGCATAATCCACCGAGGGAGAAGACGATGCCCACATACTCTATGGATTGTTCCGGCAAGACAAAAGAGAGTGTGTTGAGCAGCGCAAGGCGCAGGTCGTGAAAGGTCTGAAATATATCCGCATACGGAGGGGGCAGATCATAGACCGGATAAAACACGACGGCCCATTCGAGCGTGAGCGTCGTTGTAAATAGAAGGAACAACGCCCAGAGAATGCTTTGTACAAACACCCCCCGGGTGCGCCCCCGCGTTTCGCCCGCCGCCCCATCCACACTCATAAATCACTGGGCCCCCATCCCAGCTCGGAAACGACCAAATTTATCACGGTCGGCGGGGCGTGAATGTGAACCTTTTTTGTAGAGCTATTGCGGGCAGTCCGTCCGGGGCATCCGAGCCTCTCCGAACAGTAATTCGGTCAACGATCTGAAGTTTGTCACATTGTCTTGGAACAGGTCGGGGTCTGACGGCACTTCGCGAATCTGCAAGCAAATGTCACGGATGGATCGGCGCGATAGTTGCCAGCCAAGCCCTGGCGTTTGACCTGACGCACCGCGTGTGAGCTGGAACTGATGGAACAGCGCGCCGGCAATGCGCATCGACGGGCCGCACGCCAGCCCGTTGGCCGCGTTGCGTGCGCAATCATCGGTCCATTGCCACAGCCTTTTGGCGGCAAGTGTACCGCGCGCACTGCGCGTGGCCAGAAGGCCCGCCAGGGGCGCTCGGATTTCGTTTTCGAAGCGGCTCGTTTCGTTCGGCAGCGCAGGACCAAGGTCTTTCAGAGATTTCGTCTGCTTTGACGTGTCGCTGGAGATCTGAATAACCACCGGTAGAATACGCGGTCCGGTCGCAGCAATCTCATCCGCATGCCGGGCGATGGCTTGCAAGAGATCGTAGGCCGTCGCGGCCCCAAAGTTTTCGAAATAGCCGCCATCGATCACATGCCCTTCGAGATTGGCGCGCGCCAATGTGCCCGCCGGGCTCAGATAAGGAAAGCGGGCACTGTTATGCGCTGCGGTGCTCAGCGGAATATCCGTAGACGTATGATCGAAGAAATCGATGGCGTCGACGATTGCGTTTCCGGAGAAATCAAGATGCGAAAATATCAGCCTTTGCCCTGTCTCCTGCACAACCCCATTCAGCATCAATAGGGGCGTCCAAGTGGTATCGTCCTCCCAAGTGTTGCACGAGACCATGCCTTTCGCATGACGGAGTGACGTAAAGGGCGCCGCCATGCCTGACTTGCGTGCGGCGTTTTCATGGGCGGTGTTCCACTGACGTTCCCAAGCTTGTTCCAGTGCTTTCGCGCGGTCATTGATCTCCACAAAATAGTCGATTGGGAAGGCGAAGTGACGCAACACGTCGGAGAACATGAGACCGACAATGGTCGGCGCTAGAAAGTCTTCGGACAATGCCTCCCGGGAAATACTTTCAACCGGCGGCTCCGATGCAATGCCTTTCTCATCTAGGCTGGCCACGTATGTCGCCGCGCCGACGCTACCGCCGGAAACACCACTCACGGCGAAGACGGATTGATGAAAACACGAACGCGGTTCTTCGCCCACATCTTCCAGCCCGCCCAGAATGGTCGCGGTCCAATGAGCCGCCGGCAATCCGCCCCCAGCCGCGGCCACCATAACGAGCGGCTTTACTTCTTCGCCGGTTTGCGGGTGCCTCACCCGGGGCGCCTGCTCATACCAATTGGTGAGAGCCTGTTGCAGGGTGGGGCGTGATACTGGTTCCGTGTTCGTTACCCGGATATCGTGGATCTCCACCAACAGCGTGCCGGCTGCCCCGAAGATGAACAATGCAGTGATAACCGGGAATCCATTCTCGGACGTCATGAACACCAAGTAGCTACCGACGGGGACCACCACCGAGAACGCGAGAAAGATCGCGGCGCCGGACCCCACGTAAAACCCAAACCCAACAGGGTCGGTGATGGCCAAATAGCTGAACAGGCCAAGTGTCAGGATCGACATCGGGATCATGATCAAGCCGGTCCATCGGACTTCCGGCACATAATTGCCGTCTGCCTCCGGCCCTTTGCCGAATTTGCGGCGACGGGTAACGCACACGATAAAGATCATGGCGGAAACCGTCAGAATACCAATCATTGTCAACGCATCGCGCTGCCAATGTTCGGCGAGGGCCTGGTCGACAATCACGGTTGAGGCGATGGCGACCGCAAAAACCGACAGCCCTAGCAGGCGCGGCACCCAATTGACCGCGAATTGCAGGCGCCAATGACGCCGATGCGCCGCAGCGGGGGCCGACGACGGCACCGTTTCCACCAATTGATTGTGCACGTCGCGCGGAAACCGGTCTGCTAAGATAAGACGTGCCCAAAACCATGTTTGAACGGCAAGCAGCCAGGTGGCCGCCACGAAGATGACGCCTTGCCGAAGCTCTGTGCTTTCCAGTTCGCGGCCTTGGCCTGTGCCATAGACGACAAACAGCGCGCCGAGCACAGCCACCAGGCTGAAGCGTGCAAAGGACAACACACGTACGAACTCGCGCACCGGCGCCCAGAACATGTTGAGCAGGGCAACCACAGGTGTCAGCCGAAACAAGGTCGGCGGCCGCATGCGGCCGTGTTTGTCTTCCAAATCGGAGATCGTCGTTCTCTCCCGTGACGCCATACCATGATCCCCCAAGGCCGTCCTTTTCTAATAAAAGTTTAGGCGCGGCCTTGGGGCAATCTCAAATCAACTCTCCTTTAGTACATAGCTACAATGTGTGACACCTTGGTGCTGCCGGACGGTTAGACCGCCTGGTCCGGCCCAAGACGCACCAGCATCTTGCCTTTGTTGGCACCGCTGAAGAGGCCTAGGAAGGCCTTCGGTGCATTCTCCACGCCTTCCAGAACGGTCTCTTCATATTTCAGCTGGCCGCTCTTGATCATGGGCCCCACTTCATTGATGAAGTCGCCCAAGAGGTCGAAGTGATCGGACACAATGAAGCCCTTGATCAGAATGCGGCGCGGGACCGTCATGATCATGTTGTGGATCGCAGGCGGTTGGGTTGCGTTGTACTGATCGATCATGCCGCACACGGCCACGCGGCCGAATTCGTTCATGTTGAATAGGGCGGCGTCCAAATGTTCCGACCCCACATTGTCGAAATACATGTCGATCCCTTTGGGCGCGAGCTTTGCAAGCGCTTCGGTCAGATTGTCGGTCTTCTTGTAGTTGATGGCTTCGTCGATGCCTGCCTCTTCTTTGAGCCAGGCGATTTTGTCGTCGGACCCGGCGGAACCGATCACGCGTACCCCTTTGGCTTTGGCAAGCTGGCAGACAACTGACCCCACGGCACCGCTGGCGGCCGAAACGAAAATCGTCTCACCTTCCTTGGGCTGATTAATAAGGGTAAGGCCCGCATAAGCCGTGAGGCCCGGCATGCCCAAAACACCCAAATAGGCGGAAAGAGGAGCGATGTTTGGGTCCACCGGCGTGATCATCTCACCATTGGTCAGGTACATCTCGCGCCAGCCCAGCATACTCTGCACATAAGTGCCCACCGGGAAACTGCCGTTTTCGGATTCGATCACTTGGCCGACGGCGCCGCCTTCCAGCGGTTGCCCTACTTGGAAGCCCGGCACGTAGCTTTTGCGCGTGGTCATGCGGCCGCGCATGTAAGGGTCCACGGACATGAAGATGTTCCGTACAATGAACTCGCCCGATTTCGGTGCGGGAACATCCACCTCGTCAACGGCGAAGGTGCTGTCATCGGGCATGCCTTCCGGGGCGTTTGCGAAGAGGATTTGCTTCGATTTTCTGTTGGACATTTCGGTCTCCTGTTTAGTGACGTTTTGAATGGAAATCTCTTGGTTCTTGGCCCGGTAGCGCGCGGTCCGCAGCGCTCTTAGGAGGGCGTTAAGCCTGGGTATCTATGGTTTTTTGAAATCGGCGATGCCGATTTCGGGCATATCCACCCGCTCCCCCTCCCAACCACCCGATAAGGGTACCCCCAAGTCAGTTTTTGGGGGTGGTTGGGCCGGGGGAGTGGGCGGCTAGGCATTTACAGATAATGGCGTTTTTCTATGCTTCGTTTCCTGCGTAATCCAGCCGTTCTTGCGGCGGCATTTGTTGCGTTCTTCCTGCCATCCTACCTACCTGCTTCGGCGGAAGGCCAGTTTTCTTTTGAGGCGGCGCGGTACAATCAAGCGACCGACCGGCCTGGCCTTTGGCGCGTAGAAGGGGCAGGCGGTCCTGTTTGGCTGTTCGGCACCATTCACCTGCTGCCCTCAGGGTTCGATTGGCGGACGGAAAAAGTGGATGCGGCTTTGGCTGAATCTGATGTGGTTGTCTTGGAAGCACCCGTCGGGGGCGAGCATACGCAGCGCACCGCGGCCGTTATCCGACAATATGCCCAAGTGCATCCCAACCATTCGATCCGCGCTTTGCTGCCGGAATACCATCGGCCCCGCGCGGAAGAGATCTCCGCCCAATTCGGCCTGCCTTGGGCTCAAATTCAAAATCTGCCGCCCTGGCTGGGTGGCATCATGCTGGCGCAAAGCCTTTATGCGTCGCTTGGGTTTTCACCGGATTCAGGCGTGGAGCATTCCTTGAGGAGCGATCCCACCTTGCGCAGCAAGGGCTGGGATTATTTCGAAACGCCGGAACAGCAGTTAGGCTTCTTTGCCAAGCAGCCGGCCCGTGTTCAGGTGGACATGTTCCTGTCGACCCTGTCTCAGATGGAAGAGGGCAGCGATCTCGTGGCCGAAATGTTCGATGCCTGGGCCACGGGCGACATCGATCAAATGGACCGCCTGTTCAACAAGAACATGAAGGAACAATCGCCGGAACTTTATAAGACCCTGGTGGTGGATCGTAATCTGCGCTGGATCCCTCGGATCGAAGCCATGTTGCGCGATTCCCGCAGCTATTTCGTGGCCGTCGGCGCGGGCCATTTAGGCGGGCGCCAAGGCGTCATCGCATTGCTGGAACGGCGGGGATACGCCGTGGACGCTCAATAGGCCGAAAAGATGGCTGGGGTGGAACCAGTGGAACTGTTCTTCGCCTTCGGCTTCTTGAAGAACGTTTCTGCCAGTAAAACCTAACAAAAAAGGCAAAAAGATAAAAGTTCTGCTTTCAATAATTTCCAAGATGTTTCATCTTGTTTCGTGGACGCGGGTACCCATGTGTTACCCCGGAAGCCCAAGGAAGCTCGATGTCAACACACAAGCTAACGGACCGTTTTGTTGCAACATGTGCACCGCCTAAGACGGGGCGTGTCGAATACCGAGACACGACGACGCCTGGACTGTGGCTGCGCGTGTCCGCAACTGGCCGTAAGACGTTTGGTGTCACCTATCGCGTTAACGGTGTTCAGCGTCGTGACACCATTGGCAAGTACCAGGCATTCTCACTTGCAGACGCGCGCAAAGAGGCCCTGCGTCGGCAGCGGGAGGCAATGCTTGGTAATGATCCCGCCGCCGAACGGTACGATGCACGCACCGGGATTACCTTTGGCGAGCTCGCGGAACGGTACATTGAGGAATATGCACGCCCGAACAAGAAGTCCTGGAAGGAGGACAAGCGCGTCCTTGAGCTGGACTTGTTGCCCAGGTTTAGGAACCGCCCGGCTGGCTCCGTTACGCGCGCCGAAGTCGTTGCCGTTCTCGACCGCATCAAGTCCAGGGGGGCTCCGATCAAGGCCAACCGCACCCATGAGATCATACGCCGAATGTACAATTGGGCAATCAACCGGGAGCTCGTGGATCGCAACCCGGCCTCGAACATCGAGAGAGTAGCTAAGGATCAGTCTCGTGAGCGTGTCCTCACAAATGAGGAGATCACGCGCTTTTGGAATGCATGCTCGCTTGAGAAGGACGAAACGGGTGCACGGTTCAAACTGATCCTTCTGACGGCACAACGACCCGGTGAGGTCACGAGCATGCGTTGGCAGGATATAGACTTCGGCACTGGTTGGTGGACCATCCCGGCGGAGTTCGCCAAGAACAATAGAAGTCATCGGGTTCCGCTAGGTCCAACCGCTATGGCTCTCCTGCGCAACCTGCATTCTGACGCCAAACATGATAAGTGGGTGTTTCCGAGCCCTACCGCAAAAGGGCCGGTCAGCAGCAACACGAAGCCACTGAAGCGCTTGCGGAGCAATGCGGGGATCGACGACTTCACAGCGCACGACTTGCGCCGCACAGCCGCGAGCAAGATGAGTGGCGAACTGCACGTCGAACGCACAACGCTGTCTAAGATACTTAACCATGTCGACCGGACTGTGACCGCAGTGTACGACCGTCATTCGTATGACACCGAGAAGCGTGCGGCTTTGGAGGCATGGGATGAGTGGGTGGTTAAGAATGCAACCCAGTCAGAGCGCAAGTTTGTGGTGTGGTCAGCTACGGCTCTTCTTGACGGTGACACGGTCGAAGGAGCGGACGCGCTTGCAGATCGGCTCGAAGCTGCGGTCGGTGCTAATTATGACGCTTGGCGAGACGCAGGTTCAATTCCCTCAATGGAGGAGACGTTTGAGCTAAATGGTGCGCGTCGGCCGCCTGAGAACCTCGCGCACTACATATTCGACCACATGTTCATGAGCATGTTTGGCAGCAGCTGGGAACAGAGTGCGCAGAAACCCCCCGGCAATTCCGCGTTCAGGCAATTCCTCCTTGACTATGAATTGGACAACACACTTGCAGCAGTGATTGTCCTGGCCGATCGTCGTGGCGATAGTGAAGGTGTGTCATATGCATGGGATATTTTCACTCGTCCTGTGCAGCCATACTCGAAACTGTTCGATGCGTACAAGCGGCAGCGTGAAGGCGGACTGAAGAAGACGGATAATTCGGATCGGGACGAACGCATCCGCAGTGAATACGAAAGAATGACGGACAGTGGGATGTCCAGGAACGAAGCAGTATCTGCATTGGAGGAACGTTACCCGAGCATCGGTCGTAGGCGCATTCAACAGATCACGCAAAATATCTGCGAAATGAAGTAAGCGGCTTTCGTAGTTTTCATTAGCATACCCTGAAAGTCTATGAAACAGGAGGTGTACTGATGAAAGTTCTGCGCATTTCAGAGGTTTGTGAAAAATCCGGTTGCTCCCGAACCACCGTCTGGCGTCTTGAACGGCGTGGAGAATTCCCGAAGCGGGTAAAGCTTTCGCCCCACCTTGTCGGATGGATCGATGAGGAGATTGTGGAGTGGATCGCCTCCCGGCCCCGTGTTGGCGGCACCTCGGCCTCTGACGGGCCTTCGAGCGATGGGGAGGTGCTATGAGATGACTGACAAAAGGAACGCCCCCAACGGCCAGGAAGGGGGCGGCAAGAAAAATCTGCATAAAGATAATATTAATATAAGTAACACTGATGGCAAAGCCGATCAAGGCATGCCGAGCCGGTTGAACGGTAAAGATCAGAGTTCCGGCGATAGACTGTCCCGAACTACCATGCAAGTTCTCTCGGCACTCGCCGAGCGTCTAACACCATTTCATGATGCGGAGGGTCGCGCCTACGTCTCTGTCCGTGTCAATGGTCATACTGAGACGTGGCCCGCCCGTGGCCAACAGACTTCGGACTATCTTCGAAGTCATTTCTTCTATCAAGAACGATGCGCGCCTTCGAATGATGCACTGCAAGCAGCCCTAAACCAGATTGAGGCCAAAGCCCGCTTCGAAGGTGAAGAACATTTGGTGCACACAAGGGTCGCGCACCATGGAGGGGCGATATACGTAGACCTGTGCAATGAACCCTGGCAGGTGGTTCGCATCGGCAAAGATGGTTGGAGTATAGTTGATGACCCACCGATAAAGTTCGTCCGTTCCCAACACATGAAATCACTGCCCACGCCAATAAGGGGTGGCGATATAGGTCTCCTGAAGAGGTTTGGGCAGTTCTCATCTGAAGAAGACGACAAGCTCTATGCCGGTGCAATCATCTCATACTTCTGCCCAGGGCCGCACTTCATTCTGGCACTTCTCGGAATGCAGGGCTCGGGCAAAACAACAAGGGCACGAAACATACGTAATCTTGTCGACCCAACATCCGCACATTTCCGAACATTCCCTAAGGAAGCTAAGGATCTGTTAGCGGCGCTAAACAATTCCTACATGTTGTGTTTCGACAATTCCAGCGGGCTAACCACTAGTCAGGCCGACGTGATCTGTCAGCTCGTAAGTGGCAGCGGTGTTTCTGCTCGACAGATGTACACACTCGAACAAGAGACCGTCTTTACACGGCGTGTGCCCATTGTCATCAACGGTATTCCGGGTGATACAGTTTCCAGAGATGACCTAAATGATCGCGCCATAGTTTTGTTCCCGGAAGGCATTCCCCCAACCGAACGTCGAACTGAGGAAGAACTTGCGGAAGAATTCGAGGATATCGCTGCGTACATATTCGGAGTTATCTGCGATGCGCTTTCCTGTGCGCTGCGCAGGTTCAATGAAGTGAAGGCTAGAGCTCGAGCCGAAAAGTGGGAACTGCCACGCATGGCAGATGCAGCGCTGTGGGTGACTGCGGCAGAATCGGCGCTAGGCTGGGAGGATGGCGCATTCATCGACGCCTATTGGAAGAACCGCCAGGCCTCTGCTCAGGCTGCTGTAGATGCCAGTACAGTTGGTAGCCTCATTAGCAAGTACATAGACAAGTACGGATGTTTCGAGGGTGGGCCAGGTAGGCTCTTGGACGAGCTGCATAAGTTCAACTCTTCTCTGGCGAAGCCCTTTAGTAAGTTACCTACAGACGTAGCGGTGTTAGGAAAAGAATTCGCAAGGATCATGGGTGCGTTGCGGGATACGGGTCTGCTGGTTGACGGCAAAAAGACTGCAAGCGGACGGATCTACACCATTAGTAGAGATGATGGTTCAGAAAAATTGGCACCCGTTGTTCTTCCGAAGCTTGGGGGTAACTGATGACAGCTATGACGGCAGTGTTCTTAAGCTTCTATGGGGTGTGTACGGATGGTATGTCAGTTAACCTTCCGCCGAAGATAAAATCTGCCGTCATTGCCGTCACTGCCGTCATAAACCGTCAGCTCGATCTGGTTTTGAGTATCTATAAAGTAAATCGTTGGATAATATGAAGGTTGGACGATGTCAGGCAAATCGCACATATCGAGAGCGACCTATACTTCGGGTCGAGCTTCTAATCCGAACTCACCCCTGGTCTACGACATGCTTGCAAAGCACGTTGCATGCGAACGCCTAGGCGTTCCGCCGGGCACGGTCTTCGACGAATTACAGTTAAACCATATCCACAACACTTCACGCAGCTCGGCGGGTGACGCCTTCATCCAATGGCTGCGGGCGTTGCCGATCACTGTCATGCGTGTGTTCCTGCCCGAGCACGTTGACGACTGAGGTGCGATTGCAGGTCCGCGATCCGAGAAGGATGAATGCTAATGGCTTTACACAAACAACTTAGATGGCAGCGCCGCTACGACGGGGTTCTCCGCCTTGTACTGACAGAGCCCCACCTAACGCGCAAGCAGATCGCTGAGAGAACGGGGTATGGTGAGACGCAGATCAGTCGTATCACTAATTCACCTTGCTTCAAGGAACGGTATGTCCGAGCACGTGCAGTTGTAGAAAAGGAACTTGCAAGGCGCTATGTCGAGCGGCTGGAAGTGGTGAACGTGCAGAAGTAACTCCGACGATCCACTGCGGATAGAGACTTCTACTTCCTTCAATTTACGTGGCATTTCATAGCCCACGCACACACCTAGGACACCGGAGTGTCAACGATCTTCCGCAGCACGGTCATAGGCGATATACCAAGAGCATCGGCAATCTCGATCATCTCGACGACATCTAGGCGGCGCTCCCCACGCTCATATTTAGCCACGAAAGATGGGGGCCGCTGAAGGGCCTCGGCGACATCCCGCTGGGTGAAGCCAGCTTTGTGCCTGGCGGCGATCAGGGCCTCTCTGAAGGCGTCATAACGGGCCGTATGGGTGGACTTTTTCATGAGCGCGACTGGTGTTGACCGAATGCGCCCAAAGAGCTAAACCTATCCGCGATTGCTCCCAAAATAGGAGCAACCTTCGGTAATACACATACACGGGGGTTCACATGTATAGGCTAGTGCTTTTATGCCTCCTGAGCCTGGCAGCACTCACTGCATGTACGACAGTGAAAGAGGTAACTCTCCCTGACGGGACTACTGGCTACAACATTAGCTGTGACGGCTCCATTCAGACTGCAGCTGCATGTATGAACAAGGCAGGCGAGATCTGTCCCGGCGGGTACGATGTAATCGCGGCGGACAGTACATCACAGCCGATTGTCTCTAGCACGATATATGGATCGTATGCGAATAACGTGATCACGCGTGATCTGTATGTGCGTTGCAGGCGGCAGTCGCCATAGGTGTTTAGTTCATGGACGACAAAACCGTAATTACACTTATCGCTTCGGGAACCATATTGCTTGCGTCGGTGCTTCACGGCGGTCTGTACACGGTCGTATCGACAGGTGCAGGACATAATGTGTATGTCGTGAACAAGTTGACTGGACAGGCGACTGTTTGTTGGCCAAGAGGTGGCTGTGTACCTGCGGTTGGACCGTTAGATAAATAGCCCAGCCTTATTATCTTTAGCAATCAGGACTTTGCTTGGATTGGGACCAGTTGGCCAACATCTTCTGTGGCACCTGCTATTGCTTCTTCCACGCTGCCATAGATGCCAGACTGTGTATTCATAGCTTCGCTCCAATAGAATTTGTCCTCATCTTCGTCGAAGCAACGGGTGTCAATGTAGTACATGAAACCGGCTTTATCCCGTTCGATGACTGCAACAACTCTTTGCCCGTCAATCGTAGCAAAAAGTGCAACTTCATTCTCCCTAGGAGTTCTTGGTAGCTCATTGGCTGTCATAACAACATGTTCTCAATGCAGATCTGCTTTTGCAGTTCTTATCAGGACCATAGTCGAGGCAACTTAACAGCAACCAGTATGCTCCGTGTTTGCACCCGCCTTCGGCGGGGCCAGGCCGTACACGCAGAGGGGTTTGCCCTCGGTAACTCATCACCTAGTTATGACATCGCGATTGCTTTGACTTGTCTCCCGACCTGGTACAATCTGGCAGTGTAACCAATGCCGCAACTGTTTTGGGGGAAGTATGCGTATTCAACCTGTCTTTGCACTTATTATGTGTGCCCTTTTGTTGACTGCATGTGCAACACCACAAGTAATCACAAAAATCACTACCTTTCATCAGCTAACCATCGCACCTGGAGCAACGATATCAGTTATCCCGGTTGATGTCGGGCAGCAGAGAAGTCTGGAATACGCAGCCTATAGGCCCAAACTTGAGCAGAGGCTCGCTGGTGCTGGTTTTACTGTACGAGATGGCGGCGATACCGAATACACAGCAACACTAAAATATACAATCAACACAGGTGAAGCAGTTACTTCTGTAGAAGGTGGGACCGGCTACGGGAAAGTTGGCGTGGACCAGTCAGGCAATGCAGTATACGGAGCAGTGCCGACTGTTTCCTCCACAACTTACACAATCTATACCCGAACTATTAGTTTGCTCATTGATCGCCAGAACGCACCAGGTGGAGCTGGCGCAGTTCGAGTGTATGAGGGGCGCGCTGTCAGCAAGGGGACGTGTGGTAGTTTGTTGCCAGTGATCGAAGAAATACTGGAGGCGATCTTCCAAGAGTTTCCGGGCGAGAACGGTAGTACTCGAAATGCCGCGGTGCCTTGGGGGCAGCCAAGTTGCTGACCTCTTTGAATACCTTGAGAAGATACTAAGCGCGAGATGGAGATTTTCCTAAACGCTTCTACAACTCTAAACTTTCTGTTCGCTCTCCTGGCCGCCGGGATGCTTGCGCACGCAGTCGTAAACAGGTGGCACTGGCGTGTGCCTAATAAGCTTTATCCCTGGGGCGTGGACAAACAGGGGCATCGAGATGTGATGCTGTTGCTTGAGTTCGAGATGATTGCAGCAGCGTTTGGGCTGTACCTTGCTCTGTTCACTGAGAGCTGGGCATTAGATGTAATGGAGTTTGCAATCGTCACTATCGTGTCGCTCATGATAGCAATGTATGCGGTCATACGACTGTGGCGGCGTCCTACATTCAATAGAGAGAAATTCGTCAACCTACTCTTGGCGCCGGTGGTCCTGGGAGTTGTGGTGTCGATACCCGCACTTGTGCGCGTTGGTCGGCAGGTACTGTCAAATGCGATCAATTAATCTAGGAATGCCAGCATATGCCAATAACCGACATCGACATTTACCGCGCAGCTAAACTGCTCATCGATCACCACAGCGAAGATGCAGCCATTGAAGCTGCAGGCCGTGCAGATGAGATGTTGGCATGTGGGGATTTTGAAGGTGAGCGCGTGTGGTTGAGGGTGTTAGAGGCAATTAAAGTTCTCCGGTGCGAAACACCAACACAGAGTTCGTTACACTGAGCGATTGATTTTAAGGGAAAGGAAAGAGAGATGGTTTGGGTCTTGCTAGTTGGACTAGTGGTTGTTCAATACGGTGGCAGCGATTTTGCGGATCTTGAGAAAGTTGGCACATATCCAACACAAGAGCAATGTGAGGCTACAGCCGAAAAAATTAAGAAGGACTTGGGTTACAAAAGGAACTTCGAGTATTCCTGCTTTCAGTCTTACGAGTAGGAGATTTACACCGTTGCGCATTCGAGATGCCGTGGTTGAGTTGCAGAAGATGGAACGTGTTGATGGTGAGAGACTAATGTGACTCATTTTGAAGACTTGTCACCTTATCAGTACTGGGGAGGGCGACGCACCGTTATCCCCGGAACTCTGAATGTTGGTTGGTTATCTTCCGAGCATCAATTCAATGTAGGTGCCATTGACCAAGCTCTTCTAGAGAAGCTATGGGCATTCTGTACGATTAGTGTCAATCAAACGCGCGGTTATCATGAATGTGAGTTCTGTGATTGTGATCGCGATACCTGGTTCAAGGAGGAGCGGTATGTTTATGTCAGGAACAATCGCGAGGTTGAGTTAGGTAGTGCTGAGATACTGGTTATTCCACCGTCCGGCCCAGCTTTTGCAGCGCCAAGCCTTATCTTTCACTACGTTGAGACCCATAACTATCTGCCTTCGGAAGAATTTTTAGACGCACTAAGTACCTCAATATGTCCACCAGATCCGGCTTACACCGCGTTGCTTGATAAACACGGAATTGAGTGGAAGGACTGGGAAGTCATTATGAAGCGAGCCAAAGAGAAGGGATTGATAGACTGATGAAGACCTGGACGCTCACGCTGACAATGGCGCTCATTGTCATTACACCACCCACCACCAACGCATTCGCATGCAACAGCAGCGCCGATTGCAAGTACGGTGCGACCTGTTCAAAGACCTGGGTGAATAAACCCGGCGTGTGCACCGGCGGAATGCAGCCGGGGAACAGCAATGACAGGAACCCGCCTAAGCCGGAACATCGCAACGACACGCGCGGTAAAACTTGTCAGACGAGCGGTGATTGCTCGTATGGCGGTGCGTGCGTGAAGAGTGGGAATAATATCTATGGGGTGTGTAGCAAGTAGGTTGCCCAACAGCGACATAATTTGCATGCCACTTCGGCGGATCTTGCACAACCTCGAAACTCAGTCTTTGATTTCTTCGATTGCTTCAAGTACGGACGCGTTAACAAATTTCTTTGAAATAGCGCCAATTCGCGATCGAAGGACATTGAGACCTTCTTCTTTTTGCTTAGCGATGAAGAAACTCCAACTGCACTCGGCAAACGCGTTATTTAGGGACCCCGTGCCGTCAAAGTCTTCTTCCTTGTCTTGACCAACAATTAGCTTCGTTGGCGATAGCGGCATCACGATGCTTCTGAGATCAACATCCAGCGGAGTGAATACGAGTGGCCTGAAGCTAGCATCCGTCAACCTCGACACAACTACACAGTCTGGCAGAATGTAGTTCGCATCAGTGTTTTCTAATATCCGCCATGACAGCTTTGAATACTTCCGGACACGCTGTTCGGGCGCTATCTCATTTGCAAGAGTTGTGTTATGCGCCTCCTTTGTAAATTTACCGGCGTTATCCAGTATCTGCTGTAAGAAGCTGTCGAACTGTGGTCTTAGAGATTCAAGCAACCCGCCAAGGTTATTGTTAAGCTGGTCGTGCAGTATTACCCGCGATTGTGTTTGCGAAATACCGCGCGCCGCAAGAATCTCCGCGTGATCTACTAATGCGGACTCAATTTCGTCTCGAATCCTGTCGTTTCCGAGGAGCTTGTGGAAATCATTAACATCTCGAGCACTAGCGTCGATGGCGCCAATCAATGAGCTTGCGCCATGTTCGAACGCATCTCTTACCATACGATTGCGTACGCAAAGGTGGGTGACGATGTTTGCCGCATCAATGGACTTAATTGGAGCCTTGTTTGGCTTACTCTCTATGTCTTCAAGAATGCGATCGACCGTTGTCTCATAGTCCGTAATCTCATCATCTAATGACTTCGGATCTCCCGCTTTCGACTCCTTAGAATAGAAGTAACGCTGTGCGGCAATATCCCTGGTCGACACGGGATGTGGGTCTCGGCTTTCCGGGTAAACCACCACGTGTGTCGCACGCCCTACCTTTTCTCCGAATTTCCGCAGAAGCAGTTGGGGAATGTAGTGTTGCTTCCGTCCCGCCATGTTTGCCGTTCCTTTGTCCAAATCCACTCACACTACTCGCAACGATATTGCATTGAGCTGTCGGTGCACTCGTACCAAACCGTTGAATCAGTATGTAGTGGTTCATCCTTCGTTTCGCCACTGACATCCGAATACTCGCTGATGCGTTTTTCCACGTGTCAGCGGTTAGAATGGCTAGGAACGCCGTAAATAAATTCGCCCAGCCCAGGTCAAAAGGGTAATTGAAGCTGGAGCCTTATCCTTAACGAATTGCTTCCTCATCGCACTAGCCCATATGCAGTGAAGCGCTACAGAATACACAAATTTCTAGTATAGGCGGGTTCTATCCAACTACGTCGGGAGCTATACATGCGACCGTTTGTTACGCCGCTTGCGATGCTAATAGCAGGTAAACGTCCGGTGAAAGTCACCTTGCGGGGATGTTGGATAGGTTGAAGATACGGTCTCCTTATTTGTGCACTGTTGCTAAGAGGCTGTTCCGTGCCTATGTCTGGGCCTGGTTCTCCGCCATTACTTGCAAAAGAAGTTGACGGTATGACGGCTACGCGCCGTCGATGGCAGCTGGATAAGATGGCTAACAGTGAACAATGTAACTGTGTCTAATTTCACATGTCATATGAGCGTGGCAAATTACAGTGCAACTACGTCCACTTAATTGAATGGGGTCACGTAATGCCAAAAGCGTTCGGCTTATGCAAACTACTTGCAGCTGCTTTACTCAGCTCAGCCACATTCCTTGCCTCACCTCTCCTCGCGGATGAACTAAGCATGGCCACTTGGAACATCGCAGACTTACACCACGAGGTAGGTGTACCTTTACGGCCCGGCTCAGAGGCGCGAGACCAGGAAGACTTTGACCGTCTACGGAAGTATGTACGTGACACACTGAACAGTCCTGACATCATCGCGCTGCAGGAGGTGGGTTCGCCAGAGGCAGCGCATAAGATATTCCCTGAGGCGAACTACCACATACACATGTCGGGACGTTACCAGCCTGGTATGGAGAACCTACCTGCTTCGGAGCGGGACATATTCACAGCATTCGCTATTCGAAAGAAAACGTTCCCAACTTCACCAGTCGTGACATCGGCACCAGAGATATCCGTCATGCACATCGGCTTCGACCGAGACGGCAAGCCATCTGCGCGGCCCACAAGATGGGGCGTTGCAATTGAACTCGACCTGAACGGTAAAAAGATCAAACTGCTAAATGTGCATCTGAAGTCTGTTTGCCACTCGGGTTCACTCGATCCTGTCAGGGATACAAGAAAGGACGGCAAAGCAAGCTCGCGACGCTACCACTGTCGTACCCTGCAGGCGCAGTCCGTTATTCTCGAGAGTTGGATCGAGCAGCAGGCACAGCAGGGATACTCCGTCATCGTGCTCGGAGACTTTAACCGCCGATTGAATAAGGTGTACGGGACAGGTGCGGCTCCCGATCATTTTTGGGCAGAGATAAACGATGGTACACCTGATGGCTTGCAACTGCGCAAGGGGCCAGTTGGTGAGAACACAACATGTTGGGTAGGGCACAAGAAGGGCTTCAAACGCGAGCACATAGACTTCATCGTCTATGACAGCACCCTAGACACTTGGCTCAAGCTTAGCGGCGTACGGAAGGTCGCATTACCCGATGAAGGACTTGCGCGGTATGCGGAGAAGAACGCATACAAGAAACTGAGCGACCATTGCCCCGTTGTGGCGACCGTCAAGTATTGATTTCGATGGAAGGGGATGGTTGGCAGCAAGGAGGTGGTGTGCCACCAGACTGGGCTGGCAGTGCGAAATCGAAGTAGCACCAGCAGTCGATTGCGGGTGTGAACCTTGTCACGATCCATTTGGTCCAACGATATCTGATGTGGGAATTCGATTTGCAATCCAATTGGCTAGAGAACTAACTCACTGGCGCCGCAAAGAAAACACTCCAAAATCAAGCACACTCTAGGAGAGCCATGTGGCCGCAAATGTTTTGGAGGACAAGGATGTTCAACAGACCTACAACGTCTATTGGAATTACATTGTTTTTCACTGTAACGCTATGGGCAACGACTGCGCATACAGAACAAACTCAGATGTGTGACTCAGCTACAGCAAGCGTACCTGCCGGTTGGGCTATCTCGGCCGTTCGAACATCTTCAAGCTGCGGTCAGTGGAGGAGCGGGAATAATCAGTACAAACAGTTTAAGATGTTCATACTCGTAAAGCTGGATAGCAAACATCACTACATATGCGAACATCCAAAGAACAACATGCCGCCGCCCGGTTATGTGGTCGAACGTGCCAATATCCCTTGGGGAGATTGTCCGCCAAGCGGAAAAAAGGCTTTGATTAGGAAGTTCGACTGAGAGCAAACCCGGCTTGGCTGACAAAGTACATATAACACTAGTTACTGTCTGTAAGCTAACAGCCACCGGCGTCATAAACAATGCGATGAGTGTCGTCCTTCGTGTACCCGGCAGAGAGTGTCTCTTCCGTACCGTCCGACCACTTGATCGTATGTGTACCGTCTTCATTGTGATTGATGCAATCACTGTAAAGTTCGCAATTGCCCCAAGCTGCGATTGCTGCCGAAATCGGAAGGATTGTTAACACTAGTAATGCGCCTCGTTTCATTGGTTCATTCCTCGTTGAACATCTGCAATGCGCTTGTTTTCAGAGCAGATGTTGCACATTAGCATTGTTAATCGCGGCGGTAGGTTGTCATACGACAAAAACACTGCGGTCTTATTTTTGCTCAATGATGGAGCACATATCCGTACTGTTCTTGAATAAGTTTCTTTGTCATTTTACGCATCACGCCGCACATTCGAGGCAGCACATCGGAGTTTTTCATAGCTGCTTCTTGCGTTACATGACATTGACCACCACAGGCTGCTTCAATTTCACACCCTCGACAGTAGTCATTCGAGTTTGGCAAACGGCTTCGAATAAGTGATGCATAAGAAGAGTTTGACGACATTGCACTCTTGGCATCAAAGTCGCGTGCAACAACAGTATTTGTGTGGCCACATGTCTTTATTGAGCCGTCCACACCAAACTCAAGTGTTGAACCGTCAATTGCTGGGCAATAAGCATAGGGTTGCTTATCCCAAGATTGCGATATCAACATTTTGAACGGTGTTTCCCAATTTCCGTATAAGGAAATACCGTTAGCTCCCGCGTAAGAGCGCAGATCAAACACCAGGTCTACACATTCCTCAATGTCGTATGCAACGCTGTTGACCAAATCAAAGTCCATTGCAATTTCACGAACCCCTAACTCAACAGCTAGATCAATTAGCTGCGTGTCTGTTTCAAAGAAATTGCTGTCCGTTATAGTAACAGTAAAACCGTCTACTGGTCGCCCTGCGTCGCGAAGCATTCTCATGCCCGCGATCGTTCGATCAAAGCTACCCTTGCCACCAAGTGACTTTCGTTGCCTGTCATTCACGTCTTTGATGCCGTCGAGCGAAGTAGATACCTTGAAATCATGATCCGCTATAAACTCAGCCATCTCAGGGGTCATCAGAGTTAGATTAGAGTTGATCGCGTAGCGAAACTTAAACGGTTTTCTTTCTTCGCAATAGTCGACTGCGTAGACGACTGCTGACCAGTTGATTAACGGCTCACCATTGCCGAAATGGACCCTCACTGTGTCAGCGAAGCCTTTCGGAAGCGCGGATAAAAACGCTTCGATCGCAAGCATGACGGAAGTGTGAGAAATGTTTTGTGCGCTGGAAGCACTCGGCACGTCGTTGTTGTTAAAGTGCATGCAGTGTGGGCACCGAAGATTACATGCATCACTAATCGCAATTTCCAAACGATTTAGAAACCTAGCTTCCGTGGCATCTCTAACAAACTGTTCGTGACGTATCTTGATGTCAATTCGCTCGTCGATACCGCTTTCAGCAATTAGTCGAGCTTCAATCAGACTTTCAAGTATGTCTGTTACTTCACCGTTGAAATGCTGCTCTGTTTCCCGAACAGTTCTGGGAACACGAAACCACTCCAGCAAGGGTTCTAGTTCGGTGTGTAGTATCTTCGGACTATTGTACAAAGAATTGTAACAGAAAAGCCTACCGTCTTGCAGAGACACCCGACGAAAGTTGTCCGAAGTCCGGTACTTTACAGTTCCATTGGTGTTCATGAACGACGCTGGCAAGCGTTGCGCTCAACAATGTCTTTGTTTTTGGCGATATCCTCTACCCACTCATTCCTCAGAACCGGCTTTGTAGCTACTGAGGTTTTATCATCAGAACCCGTTGTTTGCGCTTCGGTATTCGTTTGACTGGCGGTCGAATTCGAACTTTGCATAAGAACTTTCTCCCGTAGCAGTAGATATTCGAACTAAACCACTAGATGACTTCGTATGCAACAATAATCCAATAGTTTAGTTGGTTCAGAAACTGAACTGTGAACATCGCAGGGTGTTATCCGCCCTGCTCACGCAACGTCTCCCACAATTGACCTGGAACAAGCAGTATCTCCTTAAGGTCGCGATGGACTATTTCACTATCCAGTGCCTAACGGCTCATTGTTGTGTGAGCTTCGAGCGCACTGAGTTAATCAGTACACACACTTAAGCCGTCGTCTCATCTCGCCTAACACTTCTATTGCCAACATAAATGGCGAGGAACAGACAGCTAATGCTTACCAGCACTAGCAGGACCGCTAACTAGTTTTGTCGAATTGCGACATTAAAATCATTCCGTATACGAAACACAGACATTTCTACATAGACATATTTTAGCATGGCAGGTGTTTTGTTCCCGAAGCGTTCCGCCAGATCCAGGTGCCGCTCGAAATCCTCACAGACAGTTCACGGTGGGTCGCTAGGCTTCGCGGTTTCAGAAAGCGGCTTTGCGTTCGGCTACATCATGAATCAAATGGGTCAGGATATTTTGATCGTTTAACGTCCTGAGCGGATCATCGAGGCGCTAATTGGGACGCAACAATGACAATTGCTCTGATCGCGTTCGTCTTATGGCTTTTGTGAAGCTGCTCACATCCAGTTTGTTTCTATGACTTCTATAGTTCCTGCAACGAGATCTGCTAGTGTTTACCAATGGTGTTGAGTTCCCTGGGGGTTGGGGGCTATGGAACGTTCACACAATCAATTTGATGCCTCTAAGATACTGGGTAGCCATCTGAGACCCAGTATCTTAGAGGCCAACCAGACCGAAATCCGGATCAGAGATTTGGCATTCAATTGGCCGGGAGAAAGCCATACGCTGAGTAAAATCTCGTTCTCAGCATTTGCGGGTGATACGATTTCGATCGTTGGGCGAAATGGTAGCGGTAAATCAACCCTCTTATATCTATTGGCCGGCTTGTTACAGCCCGACAGTGGGGACATCACATTCGGTCAATCGTCGCATACGACGCTAAATTGGCGACAAATCAAAGAGCGAATGCGATTCGTTCGAACTCGTGTCACACAGTTTTCGTTTCACGATGAACCTTTACTTACAGCTATCATCGCAAGTGCTGTTAAGGCAGGCATTCATTTCTCTCAGGCTGAAGAGATTGCACATCTCTTGGCCGAGAATTTTGACTTAAAGAATGTCCTCCATAAGAGCCACAATGAACTGTCAACTGGCTACCAACAACGAGCCTCTTTGGCACGCGCCTTTGCGGCAAAACCGAGGATTGTGCTTCTAGATGAACCCTTCGAGAACTTGGATGCAATTTCGAGAGAATACATCGCCCAAACACTCAAAGCGTTGAAAGCCAAAGAAGACCTAATGCGTCATTGGGGTGATACTACGATATTCATCGCAACTCAGGATCTGTCCATCGCTGAATATACGTCAGACCAAATCATTGTGTTGGAAGGTGGAAGGCCCATTTGGCAAGGGCACAAGTCAGAAATGAAAGTCGATAATGGGCTTTTTTATTTGCTTTCTTTCAAGGTTTCAGAAGAGGTCACGGTGGAGTCTTTCGCGCGATTGCATTTGATCTCACAGCCAAAACAAATCGGTAGGTTTTGGTTCATTCACTCCGAGTCTGAACTAAGTTTGGCTGACGTAGTCGGAGCGCTAGAAACACGCGGACATCAAGTCTTAGAATGTCGAGACGTTTCAACGAACCCGTTTCCGCACATTTTCCAAGTTTGGCGCAGAGCCAAGTAAAATAAGACATGCAAAAAGTCTCACTTGGCATTATTTGGTCGAAAGTTGTCGGTTGGCTTGTCGCACGATCGATCAGCTTCGACAAATTCCTAGTACGGTATGCCCCAAGGCTGTTTGTTGGCCGATTGTCAGACATCCTATTCATAATGCTACCACTTATGGCATGCGGCGCGATTATCATTTTTGCGGCAAAGTTCATTCAGACGTGGCTCACAGAAATAGATCTTTCATCAAGCTCATTGGATTTGTGGCTACAAATTCCGTTATTTCTGGCCGATACTTTTCTTACGATAGTCGCGGAACTCGGCGTGATTGCCATAATGTTCGGGTTGATAAGTTGGTACTACTCCAGACTAAAAGACAAAGCGCGGGACGGCCTCGATTTCTACACCTCGATAGTGCAGGCGCGGCCAAGCTTCCTTTATTTTGCGTTCGTCTCGGTCATATTGATTACCCCCGTAATTGTTAAGGCAATTTGGGAAGAAGATAACATTAATTGGGCTCAACTTCTGTTCTTGAGTGCGACAGTTGCTCTCTTCTTCTCGATAACTTTCAAATTGGCCGTTTTCGACGACGAAGGAAGAGGTCTGCTGGGTAATCCCTTTATCTCATTGGCGACATACAACACCGTTTTTTTTGGGCTGATCTGGACATCACTTACATTGGAGACGAAGGAACTCACCTTGCCTGCGTATCTGTCTATGCTCCTTGGACTTCTTTTCTTGCTACTTTTTGTGACAGGAAGATGGGCGAAATTGGTCAGATCGCAACTCAATTCAAATTTTGTGGACGAATCTCATCGATCAGTCTGGGTCCGATTTGCATATACTTTTCCGCTATTTGGGATGATTCTTGCTATGGCAACAATAGAGTTTGCAAAACAAACAGGGCATATTGAGTTCTCTTTGCATTCCTGTGCATTGGACCTAGCAACGGAGAATAACCTGCTGTTGGAGGAATTAAAGCCAGAGGCAAAACGACGGATACTGAGATACTTTTGCGTTACGCAAAGTCACTGGTACTCGACTTGGCCTCTTGGCTTTTCGTTCGTATTCGCCTGGATAGGGATTCAATGGATATTACCAACCGGGCGCGCAATAGATAACCTCCCAGGCAGGCGTTAACCACGCCATAGCGCGGTTAAACCTGAATCACTTCTTAAGTTCTTTGATTTTGAGCGTAAAGAGAGGCGCAGCTACAAGCGGTTGAGTTGCCATATCGATCCCTTGGCTGAGAAAAGGAAAGAACGTTCGATATGCAGACGAAGCCCTGGACAGTGAGTATAAGACTTTCCGGCAGTCATGTATGTATGCGGATCATGTGCGAAGTAAGAACGGAGCACGTCATGAGGTCCGCTGGTAAATTATCCGAGGGATATGAAGATACCTACTTCAGATTGCTGCGGCCGCAAATTACCATCCTGTAAAGGTATCAAGCCTACGAATGCTTCACTTTGCGTGGACGCCAATAAATTATCCATACAAGACTGCCAATAGTGGCGATAACAAGGAGCCATGTTTCCTGCCAGAATTCCTCTGCGAACTCACCGGGAGTATACATACCTTTAAACTGGTCAGGGCTTGTTTTACCTGTGACTTCGATAATGCCACGCGTGTCATCTTTGAACTGATCGGTCATAGCCGCTAGGTCAGATATGTCGCTGAGACTGTCCGCAAAGGTCAAAATTATATAGGTGTCGGCGATGTCCCTGTTGTCGCCCATGTTTAGGTGCATTTCCCCTGCCTCCTGCATGGATGAGATTAGTCGAGAATGTTTCAATGCGCCAACAAACCTCCTGAATGCTCCATTGATATCGACCTGAAGCAGTTCCTCGGGCTTTTTCTTCAGCAGGTTCAGCTCTTCATAGACTGCCCTGACAGCATCTTCTGTGAAGATCTCTACGCAAGCTTTCTTAATGTCTTCAATGAATTGTTTTTGCAGAGTAAAACCACCACCGCGAGCAAGCTTGGTTAGCTTAATGCCGTCTTGTGCATGCTGTATGACTTTCGGCGTTAGACCCACAACGTCAAGGAACGAAGCCGCCGTTAACGTTACATTCGCACCAGACATAAATAGTTGAATGCTGTCAGCGTCTTGACCTCGTAACATCCTACTTGCTTCGAATGCAAAGTCAGTGATGTCTGAAACTGCCGGTATTGATGCGGTCTTCGAACAAGTAACAGCTATTGAGATGCTTTCGACAAGTTCTAACCTATCGGGACTGCATCCGGAGGGCATCCATCTATTCTGCAATTGCGCGAGATTTGCCGTATTTTCTTCTGTTAGTCCGTAACCAGACTTATCGGCAAGTCGTGCGTACAGTTCCGACGTTCGAAGGTCCCCAGCATTAACTAATGCAGACACAATGGCGTTAAACTGGGACTGGGATAAATTCTTTCGAAGTTCATGCCGAAGTGTCTGTCCTTGGGTAAGCTTGATTGCACCATCACTTAGGAAAGGCATACCGCCAACAGAGTGGTGAACCCAATATCCAGCTGCACCAACCAGAACTGCGGCACCTAGCCAGCGCACGGCTGCCCTTACAGTATTGTAGACAATCCCCACCATTGGCGCCTCCCTAAGACCGAATGATAGCGCAATTTATGGTGGTATGTTAAGCTTATGCGCTTGTTGTCGAGTAGAGGTATTGATACTGATCGCCAGGTCAAGTCCGACTACCCCATAACTACAATGGTAAGTCAGTCCTGTTCTTAAACTCGGGTGCGCTCATGCTGAAACCACACCACATCTTGCCTTTTCTTCTGTTCGTGACCCCGGCCATGGCGGATATTGAGCCGGGCCATGTTGTCAGCAACATCTATTGGAGCGATGCCGACAGTGGCAAAATAGACGGTGAACGCTTTCGCCTCTACAACGTCGATGCACCCGAAACAGGCGGGGTTGGTGCAAGAAGCGGTGCTAAATGCGAAGAAGAACGGAGTCTTGGCTACGATGCTAAAGCTTTCATGGTTGAGCTTACAAAAGACGCCGAAGTTATCGTGACAGCGACCTATGGACACGACCGCACACCGAAGCCGCGTTTACTGGTCGAGTTGTCTGTGAATGGAGCAGACCTATTGCAGGCCGGTATTAAGGCTGGCCATTTGGCACCATGGCCGCATGAAGGTTCGAAGAAGCTAGCGTCAAAACCAGATTGGTGCCTGTAAGATGTTCTGTATGGATGAAGCATATGTACGATCCAATACAGTCTGGAGAAACGAAAATCAGTGATTGAGGTATCGCTCAAACGGCTTCACAAAATCTTGGTTTGGGAAGAGTTGACTTCCAGAATGTTCTTTTTGCTCCAAGGACATTATGTGCCGTACTATGTCGTCGCCGAATAGGAAGCTTGCTTCAATAGCGAAGGAGATGACGTCTTCGGCATCCATGGAATTGTCTTCGCCCGTACCTTCCCAATTGGCAGTGTTTAGCCATCTGTTGCTGAGTTTTTTGTAGAATGCATAGCGTCGGTCAAATAAGTCGTCTTTTCTTCGCCGGACTGACAGCTGCCAGTTGATGACGCCCAGGCTAAGTGCCGCCACGGCCACGGCGGGCGTCAACAATGCAGATGAAACTTGTACCCACGTGGGTAAATCGCAGAGTTCCGACATCCTGAAACGATAGCGCCCTTAATTGAAGAAAGCGTTGATGCCGCCTGGTGGATTAACACTAGTGGTGATGGCGACCCGATTTCGTGCTAGTTTGCGGAAATGTTAAAACGTGTACTGATTGTGTTTACTCTGCTATCATCGTCAGCAAGTGCGACTTCAATTAACTACTCACACTGCTGTGCTGAGCGTGATGGCATTAGACAGTGCACGGAGAGTGGCCTGATCATGTGCGAAGACGGCCACGTAACAGATTGTGTTTGCCGTTTCTCGGACAAGGAGAAGCCAGAGCAAGAGGACGTCGTCAATGGTGGGACCGATGCGCCAGAGAGCAACGACCGCGACAACAATGGTTCCACGGTCGATCAGTGACCGCCAGCCTGCCGCAAACTAGAACTTAGTTCCGCAAGACTTACAGCTCCGCGTAACGTTCGGAAAGTAATAACCGTTGGGGTGCCAGTTGTATACGTGACCACAGTTCGGACATTTGATGTAAGCGCTCAGACTGCCCAGGCAAACTACGCCTAGCAATAGCCAAGAGGGGTGTAGAGCGTCGGTCAGGCATACCAATAACCAAACACCAAATAGGCAGGCTATGATTATGACCGTTTTAACATGTGGGGTCAGAGTAACTACTCCGCTTTAGGAGAGGATTTAGTGTCAATGCACAGACTTGGTACGTGTTTTAAGCTGATACAGGAAGTGGTTTGACCAAAGAGTATACAGAAGCAGACATCCAAATTATCGATGATCCGACTGACTTCATGCTACGTCACCCCGAGATGTTCTTGCCCGATGGCAGGGCGGACCTTGTGTACTTAGCTGATGCAGTCGCAGAGGCAGCCCAACTTCTAGGTGCTGGTCGCGTGTATAAGACAATAGATGACCGATGGGCAACTGTGACGTGTGAAGTTGACTATCTCGGCGACGACCGGCGTCCATTCAACAGGATAGTGCCTTTCGTCGAACAGGGTATGAACTGCCACCGTCCAGAAGTGCTTCTAACAGTGTATACTCAAAACGTGGTCATCCAACGCAAGGGCGAGCCACTTGAAGTGATCACCGGAGATGCGGAAGGAATAAGTCTAGAGTTGGCCAAAGGCTATACGCTTGCGATTGCATTCAAGCTGTAGTGGTTTGCTTGGACACACGAGTTAGCTAGTTACGTTTGCTTTGTGATTAAGATTAGCTTGTTGCCCGTTCGCATTTGCGCTGTGACGATGCCACTGTTTAGTCAATATAACATTCGAAGTAAGGACGTTCTCGAAACATCGACCCGCCAGCGTCTGACTGCATCCATTCGCGCCACTTTTCTGGGTTGTCTCTAATATTGGTCACTGTCCCGTCTGGTGCCACAAAGCTATTGTTATGGACGCGTGCGACGTCCCGAAACTCGTAACCATCAGGAATGTCAAAGAACTCGAAGGAAAAACTTGAACCATATGAAAAAAGTTTGCCATCCGACATTTCAAAGACCCAGCCGGTCCAAGACATAACTGTTTCTCCCTGTATTTGCTCTAGCAGGCTCAGGGGTAATGCGTAGCGACTTGCAGACACCGACTTTATTGCAAATTCATTGATCCGGTTGCCAGAAGTAACGAAGTGGCTAACAATGTTTCGATATGGGGACTCGGAGTTCGAAAACACTCCCTTTCCAGCTTTCTCAGTCTCAAACCTCTCAAGGGCCAAGTCGACTAGATACTGCTTGCGTCTAATTATTCCGCATGGGATCATTAGTCCATCGGTCAACTCGAAAGAACATCGATAGCCAGGACCGTGCGCATCATACGGGAAATCATCGGTGCTTGATTGCGCAAACTGATCTAAAATTCCTTGTTTCTTACCCATCACTCTCGTCTTTTTGGTGCTTAGTTTGCGGCTCGCACGCTATGCCACTTGTCTACACGATCAGTCGTGACTGTTTGTCTTTTCAGCCGCTTCGTAAGCCGCCTTGTACTCGCTCATCAACGCGGCCAACTCCTCAGCTTTCATACCGTAGGTATCCGGCAAACCACCAGAACGCTTGCCGAGCTTATAGATACTGCCAACTCAAAACGCACCTACAACCAGGTTGGCATTGACCAAAAATTGCGTGACCGCCGTGTGTGGTCTTTGAGGGGAGAACAGGGGTATCCCCAAGGGGGGATGGGGGATAGGTCTATCGGAGCGGCCAATTGCTCCAATGGTGTGGTGAATACGTGGGCTTCGGGTACCCATGCGTTACCCGATATAGTGTCGGGCGGCGGACCAGATGTTTAAACCATTGATATTATTGTTTTTTTGGTACTACGGCCCACTGAAAGGTGGCTGGGGTGGAAGGATTCGAACCTTCGATGCCGATACCAAAAACCGGTGCCTTAACCACTTGGCCACACCCCAATCATGCGTTTCGAGGCAAAGTTCCGTCTGGAAACGCGCCCTCTCAGAATCGGTCTCTTTTGAGAGAAGGCGGAAAATAACCACTTCGTTTGCCGATCTCAAGCCCTTCCTTAAGGGCAGGGCCTTAAGAAAAGTTTATGCGGCTTTATTGATTAGCCTGGCCAGCCCACGCCCCCATCCCAGCCACCCCTAGGGTACCCTTATCGGGTGGCTGGGATGGGGGCGTGGGCCGGCGGTGCATCTAAAAAATATTGGGACGACATCCGGATTTTGCATCTACGCCCGGGCGTAACTCATGGGCGCATGGGGTCCATCCAAATTTTGGAGGTGAGGCCCCATTACTGTCCCACAATGTCTGGGGAATCACATATGGCCGTTATTCCACTACCGCTCATCCCGGTCGCGTTTTTGCGAACCGGGATCTCGGAGTAAATTGTGTAAGATTCCTGCATGCGCAGGAATGAGCGGAGGAAAAATGAGGCCGTTGGCCTCTAAAGTGTCTGAAGTCTCAGGAAGAGCTTTACCCCCACCCGAAAAATCGCCCTGACGGTCAATTTTTCGACCTTTCCACAAGGATGAGGTTAAGGATGGGGAACGTGCCTGCTAGCGCCATATTCACATCTCAAAGAGCGCCCGCCTCCAAATATAGGCTAACCTTATTTTATGCGCTCATCAAGGCGGTCTTGCCGTCCCAGGTCTTGGCCGCCTCGTGGATCGAGTCGAACAGGCGTTTGGTGCCGGGGGCCAGGTCCGCCATCTCAAAAACGGTGCCGTAGTCGAGCCCCGTGTCGAAATAGACGAAGCGGGTCTTGCCGCCGCGCCCTTGGAACAGGATTTCGCCGCCAGCCTTGGTGAAGGCCCCTAGGTAGCGGTCATATTCCTCCGCCGTGGGCCACGAAGACACGTGCTGCAATCCACCCTTGCCGCCTGTGGCATCCAGGAATTCCCGGTAGCAGGACGGCTTTTGGTCCAGAGGCTCAATCAACTCGATCTGGAGATCGCCGCTGTTGGCAAGGGCAATGCGCACTTTCGGATCGGTGGGCTCGCCCCGATACGACATGTCTTCAAAAGCCGGTACGCCCATGTCGAACCAGGGGCCCACACCCAACACCTCCACCCAGTGTTTTATGGCGGCGTCCAGATCGGGCACCACATAGCCGTTCTGTGTAATGGGACCGAAGCGGTGGCTCATGGGTTTTCCTCCTCTTCCTTTAGGAGAAGAGTAGGCGGGATGGCCCATGTCTGTCACCTGCGGGTCCGAAGCGTTTCCAGGAGAAGTGGATCCCGGTTCAACGACCGGAAACGCGCAAAAAAATCTAAAGCCGTTTTGCGATCCTGCCAAAACTGACACGGCTTTAGGGCACCAGGATGCCCTCGAAGCTTTTGACCGACGTCTCGATATGATCGATGAACCGGCGCAAGCGTGCGGGCTGGCGCCGGGCGGGCAGGTAGGCCGCGTTCAACGTCAGGGGCGGCGCGCGCCAACCAGGCAGGACATCCACCAAAACACCATCCCTTAAATCCTCTGCGACGAACCAGCGTGGCAGGACAGCAAATCCGGTTCCCGTTAGCGCTGCCTTATACGCCGCGAAAAAATTGTTGGTGGACAGTGCCATCTTGCCGGTGACCTGTTCGGTCCGCCCCTTGTCGTTTGACAGCGGAATCGACACGCCCACATAGGGCACCAATGCCGCAAATGGCAGGTTGTCCAGGTCTATTGGACGCTTGATGGTGTGGCCCTCCAGAAGCGCGGGTGCGGCCACGATCATGCGTTCGATATGGCCAAACGTCCGTATAATGAGGGTGTCGTCGGGCACCGGACCCACGCGAAGCCAAAGATCGCAACCAGTCTCGGCGAAACGGATGGGCGTGTCGTCGACGATCCAATTGAGCAGTACTTCAGGATTGTCCCGCTGAAACGCGGCAGCCGCTTCCGCCAGTTGCAATTGCCCTAACGCGCCGGGGGCCACCACCTTCAACTTGCCTCGCAGCCGGTCATCCCGTTCCGAATACCGCTCCGACAGGGCATCCCAACTGGCCAACAGGGCGCGGGCATCCGCCAAACAATCTTCACCGGCGGGTGTCAGCGACAAGGCATGTGTCGTGCGGCGGATAAGCTGTGCGCCCAACCGTTCCTCCAAGCTCGCCAATTGCCGACTGGCGGAGGCCTGCGATAGGCCTAGATCTCGGGCGGCCGCGCTGATGGATCCGCGCTCGGCGATGCGGGTGAACGTCTCCAACAGGGTAACGCGGTCCAGTGGCTTACTCATACGTAATCTGTATAACAATAAGGCGTATCAACCGTCTACCAAGAAACCATGTATTGGCCCAAATTGGGTTTCATCAACTGACGCAAAACGATGGAGACCCAAATGATCAACAGGACTTTCAAAATCGGCGGCGAACTGGAAGTGAACCGCCTTGGATACGGCGCCATGCGGCTGACCGGTCAACCGAGCAATTTTGGACCCTTTCCGGCTTGGGAAAATGGCGTGTCCCTATTAAGCCGAGCGGCCGATTTGGGCGTTTCATTCTTCGACAGCGCCTGGGCTTATGGGCCGGAGCACGCGGACAGGATCGTCGGGGAGGCCCTTGCGGGCCGCGACGTGGTCCTTGCCACAAAGGGCGGCGTCGACAAACCGGCGCCCGGCAATATCGTTGTCGATGGATCTCGCGATACGCTGCTGCGTCAGATCGACAAGGCGCTGGTGAATCTGCGGACCGACCGCATCGACCTGTTTCAGCTCCATCGGGTGGACCCGAACACATCGATCGAGAAATCCGTAGCCGCGTTGGCGGAGGCACAGGCAGATGGCCGGATCGGTCATATCGGCCTGTCGAACGTCACGCTGGATGATCTCGACCGGGCGTTAACGGTCGCGCCGATTGCAAGCATTCAGAACCGCTTCAATGCCCGGGAAAAGGAAGACGGAGCGCTGGTCGATCTGACGGCGGAATTGGACATTGCCTTCATCCCTTACGGTCCCCTAGGGGCGCATCCCATGCAGCAGGGCGCGAAGCTGCCGCCGCGCCCGGCGCTCGCCTGGCTGTTGCGCCGGTCGCCCAACATCATTGTCATTCCGGGCACCACGTCGGTTGCTCACCTAGAGGAAAACTGGCTCGCCTGGAACGATGTGGACCTGATCGACCGGGAGGCAGCATGATGACCCCCAATCGACACAAAATGGCCCTGCTCACATGGGCGATCATCTACCCGCTGATTACGCTTCTCATTTGGGGTCTTGAGCCTGTTTTGTCCGGATTGCCGCTGCCACTGCGCACACTGATGATTACAACCCTATTTGTGCCGATTATGTCGTATGTGGTGATGCCCTATGCCCAAGCAAGACTAAGCCAGTGGCTAATGATGTGAAAGATTTCGTATGTGGAAGACAGGTGGCACGCGGGTTGCTTCGTATTAGCCAGACTGGCCGCGCCGTCCCAGTTTGGCACGGCTTGGGCATTAACCAAGAGAGCCGGAGTGACTTCAACGTCAACCGGCCGGAGCGACTGCGGAGACTACAACGTGCGTGATTTCATCCAAGAACTACGTGAGCGGAATGTTTTCTGCGTCGCGGCGGTGTACGGCGTCATCGGTTGGATCGCCATTCAGCTTTCAACCGTGCTGGAAACGAAGTTTTTGTTGATGGAGACCACGGACACTTATGTTGCCGTTGCTTTCTATCTTGGGCTTCCCATTGCCCTGTTGGTGGCGTGGTTCGTGGAAATGACGCCGGACGGTCTCCAATTCCGAAGCAAGGTTGACTCGGACGATATCAACGAAGCGGTTGAAATACCGTCTACGGATTATGTGATGGCGGGGGCGTTTGCTTTGCTGGCGTGTTTTGTGACCGCAGATATCGTCGTGCCCGACCGGGCTGTTCCGTTGTCGGCAGAGGCGGTTGAGCGCGACGAACCGCAAAGCTTCTCCGGTCCCGTCATCGTAGAGCTTCCGGCGCCCGTGCAAATCGAATCCACAGCGGTTGCGGAAGCTGAGACTGATCCCGCGGTAACGGTGGAAACGGCCGGCGTGGATGCGCCTGATATCACCGCAGATTTGCCCACGGGCAGCGTTTCCATGCCGAGCGTAATCGAGTAGATTGAGCGTCTACGTTAACGACACACTAAGAAAATCCGGGGAGTGCTTGAATTGCGCTAAGCGAAGGCCAATGTGATCGTCGTGCTCACGGATTATCCCGTCATCATATTTTGCGCTGCAATGGTGTTTGCATTCGGCGCCCCATGGGTGGTTGATCGCATCGCCTCGAAACACGCCGTGTGGGCGGCCTACGGTACCATGGCCACCTATTTTTTCGTGGTGTGGAATGCGTTTCATATTTTCGATTTGATTCTTCCGGAGGCCTATCACAGCCAAGCCAACCGACGGTAGCACGGCTTGGTTTATGACGGCTGGGATGAATGGGAAATCTTCATCGATCAACTTCCCTATGTGTTGCTCAGTATGCCTCTGCTTTATCTCACAACGTTTTTTGGCTTCATTTTACTTACAAAAAATCGGGCCAATCATTTTGCCATGGCCTCTTTGCTGGCCTGGTTGCCGTTGGCCGGCCTGTCATATCTGTTGGCTTTGATGACCCCGTGCAGGTATTTTTCGATATGCCTGTGACAGCGTGCACCGCTTTAACCAGCGATCCGGCAATGGTCGAATTGAACGTTTTCTTCGCCGCTTTCGGCAATGTTGCTGTAGATTCCTGCATTTTCCATCCTGCCGATTTGGTGTAGAAGCCAGAGCCTTCGGAAGGGACCGGCGTCCCGAAGGGTGTGAAAGTGACTCAACAAGAGCTGATCAGGCGCGTTAGCCGCGCTTATGATTTTCACGGAAGCTTAGGGCAGGAGCGGCTGGATGCGCCCCATTGCGAGGTTATTCGCGACACCCGCAACCCTACTGTATGGATGTCCAATGTGGTCTTCGGGGTGACGGCTCAGACGGCTGGCGAGCGCAGTGCTTTGTTCGCTGCCGTCGAGGAAGTTTTTGACGGCTACGGTTACCGCCATTTCTCCATCGATCCGCTTGTGCCGCCCTCATTTTCCGCCACGCTGGCCCTTCAAGGATATGGCGAACAGACGGCGACGCTGCAGCAAGTGTTGCTCGGGGACTTGACGCGTCCGGTTGCTGAAAAAGAGCCGGCCGTCTCGTTCCAACCGGTTACGTCGGAAGCGGATTGGGCCACGCTGCACGAGTTGGTGCGTCTCGATCACTTAGAGGGGCAACGCACCAAGGGCTATCCCATGGATGAAGCGGTCACACGCGGCATCGTGGAAGCGTATCGTAGAAAAGAAGGGCCCAGCCAATTCTTCCTGGCCATTGTTGACGATACGCCCTGTGCCTATGGCTCTGGTATTACCTGTCCTGAAGAGATCGGTATGGTGGAAGACCTGTTTACACTGCCGGATTACCGCAAGCGCGGGATTGCGTCCGCCGTTATCAAGCAGTGTGTGGATTATGTGCGGGCGCGGGGCGCCGGGCCGGTTTTTATTGGCGCTCATGTGGACGATACGCCAAAGCTTTTGTATCACCGGCTGGGGTTTGAACCCTTATGCCTTACACGGACTTTCTTTAAGGATGTGGAATAGATTTAGGTCAAATGGCCCAACACTTCGTCATACCCGCGCGCCCGAATTTTTTGGGCCCCCTTAACCTCCCCCTTGTGGGGAGGTCGAAAGATCGAGCGCCTGCGAGATCTTTCGGGTGGGGGTAAAGGTACTGACTGCGCCAAAAGTTCATTGGTAAGCCGTGGGGCCGACAACGCTTGGCTGGCCGCCAAGACCAGAGGCTTTTGAAAGAGTTGCTCCCCCACCCGAAAAATCGCCCTAACGGTCAATTTTTCGACCTCCCCACAAGGGGGAGGTTAGGGATGAGGGACACACCTGCTAGCTCGCGATCTTGTAGCGGTCCACTTGAATATCGTCCTCGCCGATATTGGCAAAATTATCGTCGATGCGGCCCTGGATGAATTCCTTCCAGGTAAACGGCCGGTATTGCGGTGTGCCTAGATCGGGCAGGGGCTCTATGACCGCTTTCGAACCGGGCTGATAGAAGAAGGGCATGCTATAGCGCGACTTGCCCGCGGGCACCGGCACCACGCGGTGAATGGCCGCTTTGTATTGGCCGTTCGACCAAACCTGCATTACATCGCCCACATTCACGACGATGGAACCCGGTTGTGGGGGGACGGGAATCCAGCCCATTTCCTGGGAAAAGGTTTCGAGACCGCCCACACTGTCTTGATAAAGTAATGTAATAGCGCCGGGGTCCGTATGGTGACCTAGAGCCATGTCGCCCAATGCTTCCACCTTGGCTTGTTCGCCCGGCTCCAGGTGATCGGTGGACGGATAATGGTTGAGCCGTGCCGTGCTGGTGGGGGCTTCGGCAAAGATTGCATCCAGCGCATTCTCCGGCTGGCCCAGGGCGCGGCATAAGAGTTTTAGAAGCCGCTGGGAAAGGTCGCCGCTGGCATAGAAATAATCGCATAGCACGTCGCGGAATTCTGACTCCCCGTCGGGCCACGGCATGCGCCCGAAGCTGCCTTGCGTGCGCGGCGCATAGAAATCGAAGACTTCTTTTAGGTCGCGCTTTTGTTTCGTCAGTTCCCGGTCGTAATACCCCATGGGGTTGTCGGCGGTGCGGAAGACTTTCCGTTTGACGGCGAGGGGCTGGGCAAAGAAACGTTCCGCCTGCGATTGCAGCTGTTCCAGATGATCTTCCAGGCCGTGATTGGTGACCAGGAAAAAGCCATGATCCCGGCAGGCCCGGTCGATTTGATCGAGCGCCCCTTGATCCACGTTTTGAAGATCGATGGTTGGGACATTTGGCATGCCGTTCCTTTCTTTTTTCCATCACCCTCCATAGCGACGTTTCACCCCCCACCTAACCTCCCCCCATCAAGGGGGGAGGAACCTGAAGGTGGAGAGGAATTATTTGCCTTTTCCCCTCCCTAACAAGGGAGGGGTTAGGGGAGGGTGTGGCCTTTGTCTCTATCTACTCCGCCGCGAGGGCCTGTGGGGCTGCCTGGGCGCCACGGATCAAGTGACCGGGCAAGGCGCCGGTGGGCTTGCCGTTTTCGAAGATCACTTCGCCGTTCACGATGGTGGCCACATAGCCTTCTGCTTCCTGAACCAGGCGGCGGCCATTGGCCGGCAGGTCATAGACCATTTGCGGGCGCTTGATCTTCAAATTCTCAAAGTCGATCACATTGACGTCCGCTTTCATGCCCGGCGCGATCAGGCCACGGTCGTGCAGCCCATAGGCTTCGGCCGTTTCCCGCGTTTGCATTTGCACCGCCCGCTCGATGCTGATGGTCGGTCCGCGTTTCCGGTCGCGGGCCCAGTGAGTCAACATGAAAGTGGTATAGCTGGCATCGCAAATCACGCCGCAATGGGCGCCGCCGTCAGACAGGGAGAGGCGTGTGTACGGATGATCCATCATCTCGTGCACGTGATCCAGGTTGAAATTGGCGTAGTTGAGAAGCGGCAGATAGATGAAGCCGCGGCCCTCATCTTCCAGCAGGATGTCGTAGGCAAGCTCTTCCGGCGTGACGCCTTTCTCTTTTGCGATGGCCGCCAGGCTATCTTCGGGGCCGGGCTCGTAATTCGGTTCCTTACCGAGCGGGAACATCCGGTCGTATCCGCCCAACACGATCATGGCCAACGGCGTTTCCGCATCCGGCTTCTCGCTGAGAAGTTTCGCGCGGAACTCGGGCTTCTTCATTTCCGCCAAGCGCTGCTCGAATGGCAGATGTGCGATTGCTACATAACTCGGGTGACTGATAAAGGGATGCGCCGTACCGTCTAGGCTCAACAGCAGGCCGTTACCCCGGACAGCGATTTGTGCGGTCACCTGGGCACCGTTCGCATTGGCTTTGTCCATGCTTTCCAGATAGCGGCGCCAATTGTCCGGGTCCAGAGGGCTTTGCAAGCAGGCGAAGCTTACCGGCATGCCGCTTTCCCGGCTCATCTGAGCCATGATGTCGAATTCTTTTTCTTCCGGGTTAAGGTCCGATGCCATTTCGAAAACGCCATGGGGGAATTCGCCCAACACGCGCGCGATGCCCAGCATCTCATCATTGTCGGCGGTGGTGCCCGGAACAACCTCGCCGTCGATCGCGCGGTGCAGCACGGTGCGGGAGGTGGAGAAACCGAGCGCCCCGGCAGCCATGCCGTCGCGCACCACATCCGCCATTTTCTCGATGTCTTCCGGCGTCGCTTTTTCATTCTTGGCGCCACGGTCGCCCATGACATAGGCGCGGACGGCGCCGTGGGGCACTTGCGCCGCCACGTCGATCGCCAGCGGCCGCCGGTCCAGCGCATCCATATATTCGCTGAAGGTTTCCCATTCCCATTGGATTCCTTCTGCAAGCGCCGACCCCGGAATATCTTCCACGCCCTCCATGAGGCCGATCAGCCAGTCGTGCCGGTCCGGTGCCGCAGGCGCAAAGCCCACGCCGCAATTGCCCATAACAACGGTGGTGGCGCCATGCCAGGAAGACGGGGTGAGATAGGGATCCCAGGTGACCTGGCCGTCATAATGGGTATGGATGTCCACCCAGCCCGGTGCCACCAGAAGTCCTTCGGCGTCGATTTCCTTCTTGGCCTCGCCCAAATTCTCACCAACAGCAGCGATCCGGCCGTCCTTGATGGCCACGTCTGCTTTTTGCGCCGGTTGGCCCGACCCGTCCACAACTGTCCCGTTCTTGATGATGAGATCGTGCATGAGCGTCTTCCCTGTGTCTTATTGAGCAAGCATTGTTGGGGCGCATGATGCCTTTTTTGCCATAGCGAGACAATGACAATTTGTCATTTTCGGCTTTGAAGAAATTCACGAGGGCATTGACGCATGGGCCGGGCGAGCCATAGGGAAAAGAGTATGACAGTCGGAGAAAACGCGGTGGGCACGATCCGTTCTATTCTGGGCGTTTTCGGCATGCTGATCCTGGTGGCGGCGTGCGGCGACGACGATGCGACCCTTACCCTTGGTGCGGTGCCCGAACATGTGGCGGGAATCAGTAACGCGGGCGCGTTCGTCTTGGCGGCGAGCTGGCAGGCCGCATTTTGTGAGACGCGGCCAAATAAGCCCGAGTGCCGGTCGCAGACCGCGGACCGTTTCGATGCCACTCACTTCGCGCTTCACGGGCTGTGGCCGCAGCCCCGCAGCAATGTGTATTGCGGCGTGGAGAAAGGGCTGGAGGCTGTCGACAAAACAGGGCGCTGGCGCGACCTGCCGCGTCTCGATCTGACTTCCGATGTGCGGGCCGCCTTAGAACAGGTGATGCCGGGCGCGCGTTCCTACCTGCACCGCCACGAATGGGTGAAGCACGGCACCTGCTATTCCGCCGGCAGTCCCGAGGAATATTTTGTGGAATCGCTTGTGTTGATGCAGCAGCTCAATGACTCTCCCGTGCGCGATCTATTCGTTCAAAAGATCGGAAAAGTCGCGACACGGAATGAAATTGCGGCGGCCTTCGACGACGCTTTCGGTTTCGGAGCCGGCGATCGTGTGGAACTTGTGTGCCGCCAGGACGGCATCCGGCAGATCATTGTCGAAATCCGCATCAACCTGGATGGCAAGATTACGCCCAGCAGCAAAATGAGCGATCTGATCAAAGCAGCCGCCCCACGCGGCAATGACTGCCAAGCGGGCATCATCGATCCGGTAAGGCTGCAGTAGCCTCAGTTGCGGAAGACTGTCTGTGCCGTGAAGCGGTTCCTCGGCACGGTTTGAAGCCAGTGAAATGATGGTCGCCAGATCATTTTTTCATTGGGGGGCGAGATGGGATCGATCCTGTTCTTTGTTTTTCTGGTTTTTGCCGCGATATTCGGGGCTTACCTCTACTTCGCCTATAAGAGTTTGAGTTCGCTTGACGAAGGGCGGCGGTCACAAGAGATCGAGGAAAAGATTGCGACCCTTGCGCAACACGCGTGGTTCTTTATTCAACCCATTCTGCAGGCAGCGCTTGTTATCGCTATTGCTATCTACGCATTCTCGTTCTTCAATTTCGACTTGAATCTGATCGCTGAGAAATTGGATTGGGATTTCAGAGCCCTGTTAGCGTTTGTGGTGGTCGCGGCCTTCGCGATTTCAGCTATCGGCGGTTCGAATGGTGCCCATTTGCTGAAGGATGTGGCCCTGGTCGTTGTTGGTTTCTATTTCGGCGGCTTGGGGCTAGGGGGCTAGTGACACCTTCGACGTCGGCGCACATTGGACGGTGGAAATGTGCGCCGATATCGCAAAATAGATTGGTGAAAAAAGTCTATTAACGTTCCACCACTTTCCGGTAGAGGTGCCAGGTGGCGTGCCCCAGAACCGGCATCACGACAGCAAGCCCGATAAAGGCGGGAAGCATGCCGATGATCAGCAGCGCCGTGACAATGGCGCCCCACATGAGCATGGTGACCGGGTTCGCCATTAACGCGCGGACCGATGTCTGAATGGCCACGACAGCGCCCACCGGCTTGTCCGTCAGCATAGGGAACGACACGGCAGCGATCGCTAAAACGAACAGTGCAAACAAGAACCCGATGCCGCAACCCAGCAAGATGAGCATTTGCCCTTCGGAGGTGGTAAGCACCTGATTGATCAAAGCACCGATTGACTCAGGCACCCAAGTGCCGAACAGCGCCATGTAAAGGCCTTGTGCCGATGCGATCCAAGCGAAATAGACGGCGGCGAGCACGGCGCTTAAGTACAAGATCGACGGGAAAGACGGCGAATGTACCACATTCATGGCGTCGCGCACCGTATGGCTTTCACCCTGTTCCTTGCGGCGGCTTAACTCGTAGAGCGCGACGGCGACAACAGGCCCCACCAGCGCAAAGCCCGACACGATCGGAAACAGCAGTGGCAGCAGATCCTGTCCGGCCACCATCCGTGCCATGACCAATCCGACAATCGGGTAGATGATCACCAACATCATGTAGTGCGTCGGATGTTCGCGAAAATCATTCCAGCCTTGAGCAAGCGCGTCCATAAGATCGCTTGGCCCGATCGCGTTGATGGGGTGATGGTCGGCGGTGTCTTCGACGGCGCCGAATAGGTGCTGTTCAGCCATGGCAATACCTCCCAGTTGTTGCGGCGCGCGCTCGCAAGGATCAGAGAGGCATATGGGACGTGGCAATGGCACGTGACTTGGGTGTGGCCTCTCTTTCTTGAGGAGACACGGCCCGATTTATCCTTTGAGTTTAACGCGGGTGAGACATTCTGTCGCCCCCTTTTTGGTCCGTACCCATCCACATTTTTGTGAGCGTAGAGGCCGGAAAAAGGGTCTTTGAATCAAACGCTTAAGGGGCGGGCAGGGTGGCCAGAGCCGGCATCACCAGGCTGCCCAGGTAAAGCGTGCCGTCGATTTCGTTGACGCTGGTCACCGTATAGACGTGGCCAGACGGGTCCTGCAGATTGTTGACCACTTGGCCATTCACATCCATGCCGATGGTCCAGCCGAACGGCTCAATCAGATCGAAGGCACCGAACAGGTTCTGGGCGCGGACGATGACCTTCCGTGTGAACGTGTCTTCCCAAAGCCCGTCCGTCTGGTCGTTGCGCGGCGTTACCAGGGCGATCCAAAACGTATCCTTGCCATTGAAGGAAAGATTGTCCGGATAACCCGGCAGCCCTTCTGCGAACATGTCGTCCTGGCCCGCCATATCTCCCTTGAGCCAGAGGCGGCGCACGCGATGTCCCATGGTTTCGTTGACGAGAACATATTCGTCATTGGGGCCAACCGCCACGCCATTTGCGAACCGCAAACCATCAAGGTGAAGCGTCACAACCTCCGTAAACGGATTGTAGGAGAACAGGCGGCCGGTGGGCTTGCCTTCCCAGAAGTCCATTTGGTTCTGCTCAATGGGAAACCGGGTGGAGGCATCGGAAAACCAAATCGTGCCATCTTGGGCGATGTCGAGGTCGTCCACAAACAGCATTGGTTCGCCGTCATACGTGGCCGCCAGCACGATGATTTCACCCGTATACGGATCGATGGACAAAATGCCCTTCTTGCCGTCGGCCACGATCAACTGACCGTTTTCGTCGAATTGCATGCCCAGGGGGCGTCCACCCGTATTGACCACACGGTCGACCGTGCCGTCCTCCAGCAGGCGAACCACATGCCCATCTTCCAAGCCGGTATAGATCAATCCGTCGGGGCCGACGGTTACGTCCTCCGGCCCGTGGCCTCCTTCAAGGTCATGAAGCGTTGCTTTGGAAAGCGCCTCATTGGCGGCATAAGGGCCGGTTTTGCCGGGATTGGCTTTGGGCGTCCAGGCTTGGGGTTCTATACCGACCGGCCACAAAAGCAGGTACGCGGCCAGCACCGCGACAAGCCCCACGATCCCAATTAACACATTACGCAGCATGGGTATCCCTCCCCAATTCCGCCCGGCCCTTGGTTGGAGGGAGCGTAGCACGGAATGGAAGCAGCCCAATAGAATTGAGCCTTAGCGAATGAACAGGCGCATATCGTCAATACTCTGCGTGTCATGCCCGCCGATAGGCGGGCATCCAATGGTGTTAATCAAAGGACCAGTGTTGTCGGCTTTGGCTCTCACGTTGCCGGTTAAGCATTGGCAAATGGCAAGGCCGTTAGATTCCCGGCTTGGCCGCGGGGAATGACAACGGGACGGGGCAGCAATGGGGATCAAGCGACCCATTGCAGCCACCGCGCCTCAGCGCTATAAACCTCCTCTTCATGAAAGGTCGGGGCGTGGCGCAGCCTGGTAGCGCACCTCGTTCGGGACGAGGGGGTCGGTGGTTCGAATCCACTCGCCCCGACCATTCGAGACCGGTTTGGTCCAATCTTTGGGCCAAATCGAAAGGTCCGGTGGACCTTTCGAAGGTCGAGAATGCCCCGGCAGGGGCCGAGACCGGGCCCATGCCAGCGACACCGTCAGCACATTTTTTGGACTTGTTACTCCCCACCCAGCCAATCGAGCAGCGGCCTCAAGGCCGTCTCGTAATGTTCCGTCACATAAGACGGCATGTCGATCTCGTAGAAAGCTCCTGAAAACGCTAGCAGGATCAGGCCCGTTACCGTCACGCTGAAGAGCCACAAAAAGGCAATGACGTTTTCCGGCGCGCCTTTCCAGTAGAGCGCTGTCACTGCGATCATGTGCGCGAAAAACGAAAACACGCCGAGCCCGTAGAAGGCAGGGGCCGCGTATTGGATCGGCCCATAGGCGAACCCGCCCGCAGCCCAATAGAAATCCGTGGGAACGGAGTCCCAATGGCGCGCATACAAGACGGACGCTATGTGCACCGCCATGAACAGCAGCAGATAAGCACCGCTGAGATTGCGCGCAACCCGCCACCCGGATTTTGGAAACCACTGAAATTCCGCCCAGCCTGAAACAATTTGTATAAGGACGGAAAGAAGCAGCACCGCTTCATAAAAAGGGTTTGCATAGAATTGGCGCATGGTGGAAAGGCCGGAGCTGTGCGCCTCCGGCGAGGCAACCGCCATCAGGTGAACGCCGATGTGACTGACGATAAATGCCCCAAGGAGGATGGAGTTAAAACGGTGGATCAGTTCCCAATTCATGCACTTCCAGAGGGCTTCTGCTATCCACCGGCTCGATAGGAATTCAAAGACGAAGGAAACACGCTTCCTCGCACCATGTGGCATGGCGCCGTCAAGGTGTTAGCCGCCGCAAATCCGCTTGAACTTCTGTTGATGGAAAGTCTGTCGCCCCAAACCCCTAACGATAAACAAACACAGCACCCAGCCGCGCGTCACTGTCCTGCCGGACATGATCCCCCAATCTGATATTATTGGGTTAGGTTAACGCAGAACCAGAACAGAATAAAGAAACGGAGTCATCGGAACAGCCATGCCCGCCATCAGCACAGGAAAATCGGAGCCGTCCTCAATGCAGCCCTTTGGCGAAGGCCTTTGGTTTGCCGATGGGCCGGACGTGGCCTCCTTCGGCTTCCGCTACCCGACGCGGATGGTCATCATTAGGCTCGTGGATGGCGGGTTGTTTGTCTGGTCGCCGGTGGCATTGTCGGACACGCTGCGCGGCGAAGTGGACGCCGCAGGCCCCGTGAGGTTCATTGTGGCTCCCAATACGCTCCATCATCTATCGATCCCCGAATGGCAATCCGCCTATCCGGAGGCGCGTGTCTACGGCGCGCCCGGCCTTCAGCAGCGCCGCAAGGACATTGCGTTCGACGGCCTGGTCGAGGAGGGCATTGATGTTCCGTGGGCGGATCAGGTGGACCATGTGGTCATGGGCGGAAACATGATCACCACGGAAGTGGTCTTCTTCCACCGCGAAAGCGCCACGGTTTTGTTCACGGATCTTATCCAGAACTTCGACGAGGAATGGTTTTCCGGCTGGCGCAAGATCATCGCCCGCCTGGACGGCATGGTGGGGGACGAGGCACAAGTGCCGCGCAAGTTCCGAATGGCCTTTACAAACCGTAAGGCCGCCCGCTTAGCTCTTGAGCGCATTCTCCAATGGCCCGCGGAAAAAGTGCTGATGGCCCATGGCACTCCGGTTGAAAAGAATGGCCGTGATTTTATCCGCCGTGCGTTCGGGTGGTTGAATCCGTGAGATCCGCGTCTGCCATAGGTGCTTGACCCGAATTTTTATGTCGTTCACCCTGTACAGACGAATTGGGGTGAGATGATGAGACCACTTCTACCGCTTGTTTCCGGGGTTTTCGCATTGCTACTATCCAGCGCCGTGACGGCACAGGACCGCGGCGTCGGCCAGGTAGACAGTGGCGCAGAGGCCCTAAGCGGCCCGCTTTACGAGGAGAGCCATGCCCTCATCATTGGGGCCAGCCAATATCAACATTGGGAGCCGCTGCCCGGCGTTGTCGATGATGTGAAGGCGGTGAAAGACGCGCTGATCGAGCTCGACTTCAATGTGCTTGAGGTGCGGGATCCGACGCGCGAGGAACTGGAAACCACCCTGTTCGAGTTCGCGAATGAGCACGGCAAAAACTACGAGTCGCGATTGCTGATCTATTTTGCGGGTCATGGCGAGAACATCAAAAACAATAATGGATTGGAGACAGGGTTTCTGGTTCCGGTGGATGCACCGGACTCCACCCAGCCCGCGGCATTCAAGTCCAAAGCTCTGAGCGAAGACAAAATTCGCGAGATTGTGCGCGACATTCGGGCGAAGCATGTGCTTCTGGTGTTCGACAGTTGTTTTTCGGGATCGCTTCTTGGCCGCAGCAGAAGCGCAGTGCAGCCCGTCATGCTGGAAAATACGGCGTCGCCGGTTCATCAATATTTGTCGTCAGGCCGCGCGCGTGAAGAAGTACCGGACAAAAGTATCTTTCGGACGTTTTTTGTGCGTGCACTGAAGGGAGCGGGCGACCTTAACCGCGATGGTTTTGTCACCGGGTCTGAACTGTTCCTTTATGTGAAGCACAATGTGGTGGAAAGGTCTTCTGAAACAGGCCGCCGCCAAACACCGCAATTTGCGTCTCTCGCGGTGCGCACCGAGGATCGGGGAGATTTGGTGTTTCAATTGCCACCGGAACAGCGCGTGGCCGTCCAGCGCACAGCAGCGGTATCGGCCGCGATTCCGCCATCGGCAAACACGGTCCCAAGTCGCGACCGGGCCGGTCATGTGGGTGGGGGAAGCAATCCGTTTTTGTTGCTGATGATTGCTGCCCAATTGGCTCTCTTCGGCTTTTTGGGCTATCGCATTGCGTTGAGCATTATGCGGACGATCCGCAAGGAAGCCGCGTACCGCGAACGGTAGATCGAAGACGCGCTCAGCTCAGATACAATGTCAGGCTCACTGCAAGGCTGAGCAATAACGCGGCAGCACCGGCCAGTTCCAATATATGGGCCCGCTTTGTCATCCAGAAGAATTGACCGATCGATAAGGAGTTTGGCTCCAAAGACCCAAGCAGAGCCGGATTTCCCCGCGTGCGCCGGTGTGCGTAAGCGCGTACTTCTTCGGACCAGTTGGAAAGGCGGCCATTGAATTCCTTCGTGCGCAGGTGAGCCGGGTCCAGATTCATTTCCTGTACGTACCAATCATAGTTGGCTTCCAGAAGGCCTTCTTGGCGCAAACCATTTTCGCAGATCACTAGAAGGGGGAGGCGCTTGGCGTAGGCCAGCGCTGCTTCGATCTGGTTCCACGGCGTGGTCAAGCGCACGTTCTGCAGGGATAGCGGATTATCGCTGCCGCGCAGGTCCATACCGTTTTCGATCATGGTGCGTTCAAAGGCAATGATCACCGCGCCGTCGCAGGTGTTCATGAGCTTCTCGATGAACAGAAGTGGCTGTTTGTTGGCGAAATCGGTTCTGTTGAGCGCCCGCGGGTCGAAGCCTGCCCCCCGCAATATGCTTTCGATTTCGGAAACGAAAGCTTCCTGTTCAGGTGATGAAACCCGACCGACACTGATGAATATTTTTGACATTTAGTTCTGGTTCTTCAGTATCACCGGGGCAGTTGCACCCCTTTTTCCCCAATGCGCCGATCTAAGCAGGACAAATGCCAAGTTTGAAGCCCTCAGAAGCCGAAAACGTCAATATTGGTGCAAAAAGGGGCACTTTTTTCCCTTGCCAATTGCGGTCATAGGCCCAACATTGTGCTTGATCAGGGGCACGGCGCGGGGCGCTCATGGCAAGCAGCAATACATTCGAACGGGAAGAACGGCGGCAGAGACGCAGCCGCTTTTTCGAACGCCTTCAAACCGGGTTCACGGTGATGCTGACCCTTTTTTTCATGGGAGTCTCTGCCTGGTCCATTAACACCATCGTGCAACAAAACCAGACCGGTGGCAGTGTGCCGGCGGTACAGCGCCAAGCGCCCGCGCAGGCACCGGCGGCGTTGAAGCCTGCCGCAGCGCCCAAGAAACAAAGCACCACGTCTTCCGAAAACTGGATCGTCAACGCGCCTAAATAGTGAGACGGTTAGGTAATTCAAATTTTGATCAAGCGGCTTCGGCCACATCCGAAAACGCTTGGCGAAGCTGCGCAGCTGTTGCGGGCTGCAGACCGTGTTCGAACAAGGTGAGATGCTGCATCAACACCTGCCGCACCGTGTCCGCAGTGGATCTTCCGCCGGATTGACCGCTTTCCCGGAAATAGGTCAGACCGTACCTCAGCAGGATCGACGCGTTGATGGCGAGGTCGTCCAACTGCGTTTCGGGCCAATCCAGATGACCGGTGCGTACCATGGCGGCGAAAAAGGCTCTGAATTGGCGCTGGCTGTCCTGATAGAGCTTTGGCAGTACTTCCAGCAAGGCGGCACTGTGTTCACCGTAATCCGCCTGATCCCGATAGAGAAAGCTGTAATCCGTCAGCTCCTGCGCAAAGGCAGACAAGAATGCCACATAGTCGCTGATGATGGTGTCGTCGTCTTGCGGTTCTAACTTCGAGCGCGGGCCCGTGCTTTCGATGAATTCCAGTGTGATGGCTTCCACCAGGGCCCGCTTGTTGTTGAAGTGATACCAAAGATTGCCTTCGGCGATGCCGACGGATTGGGCGAGGGCCGCTGTGGTCACATTGCCAAAGCCCTGTTCGTTGAACAGCTCTTTGGCGCGGTGAAGGATGCGGTCTTTGGTTTTCACTTTCGCGGCTCGCGTTAGTGTTGGGACTCTGGGAGTTCAGCAACAATGCCGTCGAGTTCGTCCGTCAGCTTAATCTGACAGGCAAGACGCGACGTCTCCTTAGTGTTTTCAGCAAAGTCGAGCATGGACGTTTCCATGTCACTCTTGCCGTCAAGCTTGCCGCCCCATTCGCCATTGATGAATACATGGCATGTGGCGCACGCGCAGGCGCCGCCGCAATCGGCGTCGATGCCGGGCACGCTGTTATTGATGGCGGCTTCCATGAGGGAAAGACCGGACGCGGCATCAACCTCGTGCCGCGTGCCGTCATGTTCGATGAATGTTACTTTGGGCATTTAGTCTTCCTATTTTGCGTGGATCACAACCGGAACATCCGTGTACCCCAAAACGAAGTTCGACGTGACGCGTTCCGGTTCGCCCACAAGTTCGATCTTGTGAAACCGTTTCATAATTTCTTCCCAAAGAATACGCAATTGCATTTCGGCAACACGGTTGCCCATACAGCGGTGAATGCCAAAGCCGAAGGAAACATGGTGGCGGGCTTTGGGACGATCGATGATGAATTCATCCGGATTATCGATGACTTCTTCATCCCGGTTGCCGGAGACATACCACATCACCACCTTGTCACCCTTTTTGATGTGCTTGCCTTGGAACACGATGTCTTCCAGCGCGTTGCGCCGCATATGGGCGAGCGGCGTTTGAAATCGGATGATTTCCGACACCATGTTAGGAATGAGGGATGGGTCTGCCCGCAACTTGTCATATTCGTTCGGGAATTTGTTGAGGAAGGTGACGCCGCCGGAAATTGAATTTCGCGTGGTGTCGTTGCCGCCCACGATCAGAAGGATCAGATTGCCCAGAAACTCCATTGGGTCGTTGATCATATCCTTCGTGTCTGGACTATGGGCCAGCAAGGAAATGAAATCGAATTTCGGCGGCTGGTTTGCACGTTCCTGCCAAAGCCGCGCAAAATAGTTCAGGCATTCCTGAAGCGTCTCGTGACGCTTTTCGAATGTGGCATCCGGCGAGCCGACGCTTGGTGAATCCGTTGAAGCATCCGACCAGAAGGGCAGCAGATGACGGTCTTCGAAGGGGAAGTCGAAAAGGGTTGCCAGCATCTGGGTCGTCAGTTCCTTGGAAATGTGTTCGACCCAATTGATTTCCTCGCCGACCGGCAGGCTGTCCAGCAATGTGCATACGCGCTGGCGGATCAGGCCTTCCAGATCGGCAAGCTGCGTTGGCGTCACCGCCGGTTGAACGGCTTTGCGTTGATAGTCATGCTTCGGCTGATCTTCGGCGATGAACATGGGCGTGTTGAATTCTTCTTCCACGTCGCCGATGACAATATTGCCCTGGGATGAGAACACTTGGTGGTTCGAATCCACGGCCACAATGTCGTTGAATTTCGTAATTGACCAATATGGGCCAAATTCACTGTCCTCACAGAAATGAACCGGGTCTTCCTTGCGCAGGCGCCTGAAGTATTCGCCATGAACATCGTGCTTGAACAATTCCGCATTAGCCACGTTCAGCTTATCCAGCGGCAGCGACCAGGGGTCGGGCAATTCCGCGGCGGCGGGTGTTTGGATTGTTTCAGCCATATGATCCTCCCTGTTTAGGGTTTGTACCCTAATTTAGGGTGATAACCCTATTTTTTGCCGAATGCAAGCTCCAAATTGAAGATTTGGTTTGCCCGCTGCTTGGCGAACCGCTGATTTCAGAACTATGATGCCGGTGAGGGGCTCTTATCCATATGACCGACAGCGTCATCATTCTTGTGTTGCTGGGACTATTGTCCTTTGCGCTGCTTGCCATGCCGGTGCTGGACTGGCGGGCGCGCAGGCGCTTTAGGCGGCATCCGGAATTGCGCCTGCTGAACGTGCCGGAGGGGGCTGACAGTGTTCGGTTTCTGAGGCAGAAATCTGGACCGGCGAACCGGTCGGGCAAGAAGGGCGGTTTCGTTACTTACGAAACTTATCTGGGGTTGTTGCATTTTCGCGGCACGCGCCAACAGGGTGATTTTGGCGAACTTCTCACCGCCGTTATGGTGACCGCGCAGGGCTATAGCCAGATCCCGTCGCAGTATAACCGGAACAATGGGCTGGATGGCGTGTTCGTAAAGCGCGACAAGCCGGGTGCCTTCTCGCATGTTCTGATCACGGAAACGAAGACCGGCCAGCCCAAAATCAGCAGCGATATCATGACCGATGCAGGTGTGCGGCGGCGGCTGGATCGTATGTATGCGGAAGGACTGCTAACCTATGAAACGGCCGCTCTGCTGATCAAGATGCTGGACAAAGGGTCCAAGAATTTTAAGAAGCAGCTATGGCAGCATCGGCTGGGGAGTGGCGAGACGTTTGTCTATGATTTGGACGCCGATCAGAAGTTCATCGGCAAGCCGCACGACATGACCAATAAGGGGCTGTTCGAAGCCCTTGTCCGAAACATGGTGACCGTGGGCAAGCTGACGGCGGATCTCAAAAACCCGCCGCGGTAAGGATCAAAAGGGTCTGACCCTTTTGAAACGGCGAAACGCTAATTCTTGCCTGACAGGTGTAGTGCGAACGCGTAAGACAGCGCCACTTCCTTCAACCGGTCGAAGCGTCCGGACGCGCCCCCATGGCCCGCATCCATATTGGTTTTCAAGAGGATCGTTGCTTCGCTCGTGTTCAGATCGCGCAGCTTCGCGATCCATTTGGCGGGTTCCCAGTAGGTAACCCTTGGATCGGTGAGACCGGCCAGCGCCAATATGGCCGGATAGTCCTGTGCCGTGACATTGTCATACGGCGAATAGGACTTGATGGTTTCGAACGCGTCTGCGCTGGTGATGGGATTGCCCCATTCCCCCCATTCCGGTGGGGTGAGAGGAAGCGTGTCGTCGCTAATCGTGGTCAGCACATCCACGAAAGGTACTTCGGCGATAATGCCGCCAAACAGATGGGGGGCCATGTTTGCTACAGCGCCCATGAGCAAACCACCCGCGCTGCCCCCATGGGCAACGATGTTCCGGGCCGATGTATAATTTTCCGCGATCAGAAACTCGGCGCAATCCACAAAATCTGTGAACGTATTGGTCTTCTTTTCTAGCTTACCGTCTGTGTACCAACGATACCCCTTATCCTTGCCGCCCCGGATATGTGCGACAGCATAAATGAAACCCCTGTCCACCAGACTAAGGCGCGCGGTGGAGAAGGAAGCCGGCATGGATATGCCGTAACTGCCATAGCCGTAGAGCAGAAGCGGTGCGCTGCCGTCCAATGGCGTCGACGTACGGTAGAGAAGGGTGACGGGCACGGTCTCGCCGTCGCGGGCGGGCACCGAAATGCGCTGGGTTACATAGTCTTCCGGCGTGTGCCCGCTGGGGACTTCTTGTGTTTTGCGCAGCGTACGGTCGCGCGACGCCATGTTGTAGTCGAGTACTTGAGCGGGTGTGGTGGGCGAGCTGTATGAAAAGCGCAGGTTCTGCGTATCGAATTCATAGCCGGACGATGCGCCCAGATCATAAGCCTCCTCTGGGAAGTCGATAATGTGTGAGTCTCTCACGGTGAGTTCGTCGGCCACTTCACGAATGACAATCCGTGGCAGGGCGTCGACCCTTTCTAGGGTCACAACATGATTTTTGAATGCAATCATGTTGAGGATCAGACGGCTCGTCTCATGGGGTACCCAATCGCGCCAGTTTTCCCGGCCCGGTGCGCCAAGAGGTGCCGACATGATTTTGAAATCTTCGGCGCCGTCGCAATTGGTATGGATCAGTAAATGGTCCCCCCAATCGCTCACATCATATTCGTGCCCTGCTTCCCGCGCAGAAATGAGAAAGGGCTTAGAGGCGGGCTTGTCTTGAGGGATCAGACGCACTTCAGTGGTTGTATGGTCGTTTGCCGTAATGACGATGTACCGGCGGCTTTCTGTTTCGCCGACGCTGACGAAGAATGCCGGGTCCTTTTCTTCGTAAACCACACGATCCTTGGAAATATCTGTGCCGAGAACATGATGCAGCACTTTTATGGGGCGGTGGTTGTCGTCCAGAATTGTATAGAACAGGCCTTTGCTGTCGGCGGTCCAGACAAAGTCGCCATGCCCGTTCGGCAACTCATCCTTATGCTGCTTGCCCGTGGCGAGATCGCGAACGAAAATCGTGTAGAACTCGGAGCCGTTGTTATCGAGCGAAAAGGCGATTTTAGAGTGGTCGGGGCTATGTTCCAGCGCGCCGATCTGAAAATAGGAATGGTCCTTCGCTTCCTGGTCACCGTGCAAGAGCGTCTCAACCGCCTGGCCGTCGTCATCTGACTTGCGGCGGCAAAAAATCGGATGCTGGCCGCCGATCTCATAGCGGATGAAATATTCGAACGGCCCGTCGCGTGCGGGCACCGTTGAATCATCTTCCTTAATGCGAGCCTTCATTTCCTCGAACAGCTTCTTTTGCAGTTCTTCGGTGGGAGCCATGATGTCCGCGGTGTAAGCGTTTTCGGCCTCTAAGTATGTCCGGATGTCAGATTGCAGAACATCCGGCTCGCGCATCACCTGCTGCCATTTCTCATCGCGGAGCCAGTTATAAGGATCGTCCCGTTTTTGCCCGTGTTGTTCGAGGATGTGGGAGCGTTTTTCTGCGATAGGCGGATTGGTCATAGAAGGGTGCCTTGTTACAGCCATCCTTCGAGACGCGGCCAAGGCCGCTCCTCAGGATGAGGCTGGGCCAAAAACAAAAACCTCACCCTGAGGTGCGCGTGAAACGAGCCTCGAAGGGTGAGGTGGAAGTGTCCGGATCTTACTTCTCGTCTTTGTCGAGCGTCATCGCCGTGCCGTTCATGCAATAGCGCAGGCCCGTGGGCTGGGGGCCGTCCGGGAAGACGTGCCCCAAATGCGCATCGCATTTTCCGCACAGCACTTCGGTGCGCCGCATGAAGAGGCTGCGGTCTTCTTTTTCGATGACCGCGTCCTTTTCGATGGGTTGGTAAAAGCTGGGCCACCCGGTGCCGGAATCGTATTTCGTGTCCGACTTGAAAAGCGGCGCGCCGCAGCAAACGCAGCGATAGATGCCGTCTTCCTTTGAGTCATGATAGGGGCCTGTAAAGGCGCGTTCCGTCCCATGCTCGCGGGTCACGTAATATTGTTCCGGTGTCAGTTGTTGACGCCATTCGTCATCGGTCTTGACCACTTTTTTGGTCTTGGTCGTCTGATCGTTCATATGGCCCTCGCTTTTACTATGGCCGGCTTGCCCGTTGGCAAGCAGCCTATGGGTAAACGATGCTGATCGTTTCAGCGACGCAGGCCGGGCGTTCCTGGCCTTCGATTTCAATCGTCACTTCACTGATCAGTTGAGTGCCACCAGCTTTTGGTTGAGCACTCAGCAGTTTGGATTTTGCGCGCACCTTGGACCCCACAGGGACCATATTGGTAAAGCGCACTTTGTTCGACCCGTAATTGATGCCGCGCGAAACTTGCTTGATCGTGCTGATCTGGCCGCCGAGCCATGGGATGAGAGAGAGCGTCAGATAGCCGTGAGCGATCGGGCTGCCCAGTTCTTTCTTGGCACGTTCTACGTCTACGTGAATCCACTGATGGTCGCCGGTCGCGTCCGCGAACAGATTGACCCGGTCCTGGTCGATTTCCACCCAGTCGGAAACGCCAATTTCCTCGCCCACGCAAGCACTCATATCGTCAATTGTTTCAAATACGCGCATCGTTTTCTCCTTTAGATGAACAATATGGAATTGGGTTACACAATTTTCGACTCTTTATTGCCCCAATAGCGGTCACGAATGAGCCGCTTGTAGAGTTTTCCCGTTGGGTGCCGTGGCAGCTCCTGATCGAAATCAACCGATCGTGGACATTTGATGGCAGACAGATTGTCTTTCGCAAAGGCCATCAGTTCTTCGGCAAGGTCGGGTCCGGCGTCGTTCCAGTCCATCGGCTGTACCACAGCTTTTACTTCTTCGCCGAAGTCTTCGTTCGGCACGCCGATGACCGCCACATCCATCACCTTCGGGTGGCTGATAAGCACATTCTCGGCTTCTTGGGGGTAGATGTTCACGCCGCCCGAAATGATCATGAAAGCCTTCCGGTCGGTGAGGTAGAGATAGCCTTCTTCGTCTACCCGGCCCACATCGCCCAATGTGGTCCAGCCTTTGGAATGGCGGCTCTCGGCGGTTTTCTCCGGTGCGTTGTGATACTCAAATTCATTGCCGCCGGAGAAATAAATAGTGCCTTCTTCACCGGCCGGCACTTCCTCGCCGTCTTCACCCACAATGTGAACTTCGCCCAGAAGGGGCTTGCCGACCGAACCGGGATGCTTAAGCCAATCGTCCGCGTTGATGGCGCAAATGCCATTGCCCTCCGTGCCCGCATAATATTCGTTGATGATGGGCCCCCACCAGTCGATCATTTTGTGTTTCACATCGACCGGGCAGGGGGCGGCCGCGTGAATAGCGCACCCAAGTGACGAGACATCGTACTTACTGCGAACCTCTTCCGGCAGCTTCAGCATGCGGACGAACATGGTCGGCACCCACTGGCTTGTGGTTGCCTTGTATTTTTCGATGTAACGAAGGGCGTCTTCCGCGTCGAAATTCTCCATGATGACAGTGGTACCGCCAAGACGGTGTACCGACATATTGTAGAGAAGCGGCGCGGCATGATAGAGCGGCGCTGGCGAAAGATAGGTGGACTCTTCATTGAAGCCGTACATGGCACCGATAAACATGAGGAAGGGTTGCGGTGCATCAAGCGGGTCTTCGTTGAGCGGACGGCGCACACCTTTCGGCCGCCCCGTGGTCCCGGACGAATACAGCATGTCGGTTCCGGGAGATTCATCGGCGATACGTGTGGCCGGTTGAGCGGCCAATGCGTCCTCGAGTGAGTCATATCCTGGCCGCGTGGCCCCCACCATAAATCGTTTTTCCACATTGGGCAGGGCATCGGCGAGTTCGTCTGCCACGGCGGCCTGGCTTGCGGAGGTGATGAAGACCTTCGCGCCACAATCGTTTACGATGTAATCCACTTCACTCGCGGTAAGCCGCGAACTGATACAGGTGAAATAGAGGCCGGACCGTTGCGCCGCCCAAACGATGGGCAGGAATAGGTCCACATTGCTCATGAAGATCGCGATGCAATCGCCGCGCTTTAGGCCCAGAGACCGAAAAAGCTGCGCGCCTTGGTTCGACAAATCCTCAAGCTGACCATACGTAAAGGTCTTGCCGGTGGACGCCATAATAATGGCAGGCCGGTCAGGTGATTTCTCCGCGTGAACAAACGGGTGCATGGCGCGCCTCCAACTGTGAAATTTTCTAGATTTCTTGTTTCCCCTGGATCTATCAGGTTCACCCCCCACTGACAATGTTGCCGGGGGCGCCAATGCGGGAGGGCAAACTTGCCTCAAAGGTGCGGCATTGCGGCCTTTGCCGGGTCGGTTTTCCCGAATAGACTGCGCGCCAATAACGATATCTCAATCCAACCATCCATGGGAGGCAACTTCATGACCAGCAGCTATGAAACCATCAAATATGACGTGGAGGACCGTATCCTCACCATCACACTCCATCGGCCTGACAAGCTGAACGCTTTCACAGCAAAGATGATGGAAGAAATGATTGATGCTTTCGACCGGGCTGATGCAGATGACAATGTGCGCGCAATTATCGTTACCGGCGAAGGTAGAGGTTTCTGCGCGGGAGCGGATCTGAGTGCCAGCGGAGGCGGGACCTTTAATCGTGGCGGTGAATTCGATTGGAGCGATGAGGCCATCCGCGATGGCGGTGGGCGCTTGACCTTGCGCATTTACGAAAGCCTGAAGCCGGTGATTGCAGCCGTGAACGGCCCCGCCGTGGGTGTCGGCGCCACCATGCAGCTTGCCATGGATATTCGGTTGGCTTCCGAAGAAGCACGCTTCGGCTTCGTTTTCGCTCGCCGCGGCATTGTGCCTGAAGCCTGCTCCAGCTGGTTCCTACCACGCGCGGTGGGTATCCAGAAAGCGCTGGAATGGACCTATTCCGGCCGTGTCTTCCCGGCACAGGAAGCATTGGATGCAGGTCTTGTGCGCTCGCTGCACAAGCCCGACGAGCTAATCCCCGCAGCGCGGGTCATCGCCAAAGATATCGCCGAAAATACGTCCTCGGTTTCCGTTACGCTGACCCGTCACATGATGTGGAAGTGTCTGGGCGCGGATCATCCGATGGAAGCCCACAAGCTCGACAGCCGCGGCATCTACTACATGGGGCGTTCCGCTGACTCCAAGGAAGGCGTTGAGTCGTTTCTTGAGAAGCGGCCAGCCGATTTCAAAATGAGCCCCGCGAAAGACATGCCGGACTATTTCCCCTGGTGGGACAAGCCGAAATATTCGTGAGCGGATGACCTCTATGCTGGATCTTGCCAAATACCAACTGGACATCGGCCTCGTTACAAATAAGCGGGATGAGATGCTGGCTTTTTGGCAGGAACAGCCGGGTGTTCATTACGAGGGCCCATTATCTGTTGGTGGCGGCGTGCAACAGCATCGCCATCAACTGCGTGGATCGATCATTAAAATCAATCACGCCAGAAACCCATTACCGTCCAACCCGCCAACCGGATATGCGGAGGTAATGATTGCATCGCCCGGTACGGAGAAACCCGAACAGATCACGGACCCCGAAGCTGTGGTGGTGCATCGTGTACCGCCTGGCCATCGCGGCATCACGCAAATGGGGGTGACCGTTCGGGTACGCGAATTGTCAAAGCACATGGCTTTCTGGAAAGACGTGATCGGATTGCCACCGTCCCTGCAATCGGGCGAAAATGCATTTCGGGTGGGTGACAGTGTTTTGTTCTTGGAAGAAGACGCTAAGGCGCCCCACGATGCGTCCATGGAGGGGGCGGGCTTTCGCTATCTCACGCTTCAGGTTTGGGACGCGGATCAGGTGCACGCGGCTGTCCTGAAAAGAGGTGGAGCCGAGGGGCGGCCTCCTATCACCCATGGCGCCGTCGCGCGCTATTCATTTGTCCGCGACCCGGATGGTAATTGGATTGAACTATCGCAACGCGCGTCTTTAACGGGGCCTGTTGCTTAGCATCATTGCCTTTGGGCTGCGTGCAGGATCTGGGAAATAACGACGAAATCGGTATCGGGTTCGTAAACGATTATGTGTCGTCCGTGTATGAACTGGCGGGTGCCCAACACATAGGGTTGACCAATATGAGGGTTGGAGCCGAGTAAGCCGAATACGGATGCAAGCTCCCTCAGATATTTTTCCGCTTGTGCCTCACCGAAGTGATCTGCCGTGTAGTCGTAAATCTCAAAAAGTTGCTTCTTTGCGGATGGCCGAAGCTTAAATGTCATTTTTCCGCTGTGCTTTCGACTCTTCAATGAGTGTTTCTACCGACACCTCTTCGGCTGGCCCGCTTGCGATCCCATCTTTGACCGCAGCCTCAATCATCCGTCTTTTCTCTTCTGGCGGAAGAGAGTCGAAAAACTTTTTCTGTTCTTCGGTCGGTTCTGCCCAGGGGTACACATCGACCACTATGGATTCAGCTTTGTTCATGCCGAAATCCTAGCACGACAGCCCTTCACGGTCGATGTCAGAGTAATGCACCCGCGTTGGAAAAGCCTCTGAGTAGGTCGAGATTGACTTCGATCAACGCGCATTACCCGTAATTGTCGTTTTGTCCTGCTCTCGCAAAACAGGAGCAGGGCGCATGAGTACCGTTTTAGTTGGCTATGGTTCAATCGAGGGACAAACCCGCAAAATATGTCAGGCGGTGGCCAAGAAAATTGAAACCTTAGGCCATCAGGCTGTGTTGGTTGATGTTTCCGACAGGCCCAAAGACTTGGAGTGGTGCAAGTTTGATGCCGTGATCATCGGCGCTCCTATTCACGAACATCACTATCCGGCCGCGGTAAAGCGTTTTCTTAAATCGCATGCGGATCGATTGTGGGGAATGCCCGGCATGTTTCTCTCGGTGAGTTTGGCGGCCATGAGCAAAGACGAAGGCGATAAGGCAGACCTTCGAAAGCTGGTGATGGATTTTGTGAAGTCGGTAAACTGGCAGCCATCGGAAGCGCATCAGATTCCCGGAGCGCTAAGGTACACGGAGTACAATTTCTTTAAGCGATTCATTTTGCAGCATATCATGCGCGCAGCGGGCGGGCCGACGGATACAGCGCAAGATTACGAGTTCACGGACTGGGAAGCCCTTGACGGCATCGTTGAAGCATTTGTGGACCAACGCCTCGGCGACAATGCCGCTGCCTAGAGCCGTTTTGGTTTTGATTGAAACTCAAAACGGCTCCAGACTCTTTGTTTTGCGCGTTTCCGGACGGTGAACCGCCAATATCGGATCTTGGCACTTCACCTGGAAACGCTATAGGCATGCGCCAGCAAGATGCCCAGGTTTCGGTTTGGTAATACGCATGCTGATTTGTATGACCTGAGGCAGATGAGTTGGGGGATAAGCGGGCCAGATTTGCGTCTGGTCCGGCAGTCGGTTGCCATTTGATAAGGCAAGCTAGTTGCCATTGACGTGCCTATAAACCGTGTGCCAGGTTCGCCGAGGGGTGCGTCCCAGTCTGGCTGGGGTAGCCCGATAACACCACTAAATCTGCATCTTACTAAATCCGTAGTCGCCGTTCTCAAGGTAGTCATGAGGCAAAACATCAAAAAGCTTCTCGCGCGCTGGTTTCCGTCTGTTTTTGAAGAAGATCTTGGCGGCCTCCGCGATTACGATTCCTATGATGCCTATCTTGCTCATCAGAAGGACAAGACGCTGGATCCGGTGCGCCGGGAAAAGTGGCTCGGTGAGGAGTGGCAAACCAAGCTTGACGGCTTTAAGGACATTTTTCAGCGCAATCAGGAATATGTGTCCGGAAAGGCATCGGCGCTTTGTCTGGGCGCGAGGACCGGCCAGGAGGTTCAGGCGCTGATCGATCTTGGCGTAGCGGCCAAAGGTGTTGATTTGGTGCCCCAGCCGCCTCATGTGGAAGCGGGGGACATTCACAATCTCGCCTTCGAAGATAATGCTTTCGACTTATTGTTCACCAATATTATTGATCACAGTCTGTATCCGGATCAATTTGTTGCGGAGATGGAGCGCGTGTGCCGCCCCGGCGGCCATATAATCGTCCAATTCGTATTGGGCGAGGATATCGATCAATATAGCGCCACGGCGATCTACAATCCCAAAGGCGTACACGACTTGTTCAAGTCTTCCGAGATCGTGGAAAGCCGATCCATCACCAATACTTTCGACTCCATGCAATGGGAAGTGATTGCTCAGGGCCGTTGAACGGTCTTCGTCTTAAGGCTTCGCGGAAGAAGTTTCCGGCCGCGATTGTGGAGCTGCTACCGCCTCGCTATTTTGGTCTCCCGTGTCGATTGCCTCCTTAGCCAAGCGGGCGGTGATTTGATCAAGCGACAACAGCTGTGAACGGACCGCCATCAGGGTCAAGACGGTGGCCATAGCAACGGCTGGGATAAGAACAGCGGGCCGGGCGCCGAAACCTTCGATGAGAAAGCCCATGGCAAGGGACCCCAGAGGCATCCCGCCGCTAAACCCCAGCTGATAGATTGCGAGGATCCGTGCCCGGTGGCTGGCGGGGGCAACTTCTTGCACAATTCCCCGAGATAAGGTGAGGGCGACCCCCGCCCCAAGGCCCCAGCAGAAGAATGTCAAACACAAGAAGAAAAAGGGAAGGGGAAAATATAAAGATGCCAGCAGGAAAACGCCGCTGCCTAGGGCCAACAGCAGTGCGTGGCCACGGCGGGCAATATTCCCCATGCGGATCAGTGTGATGGACGAGATGATGGTGCCGATCCAGAAACTGACTGTGGCGGCCGAGAAGCGGTAGATCCCGCCGCCATATTCTTCGCGGACCAGAACCGGCAGTGTCACCATGAAGGTGCCCGCAAAAAACAATCCAACCGACAGTGCGGTCAGCACGAGCGGCAGTAAGACCGGCGATCGGTAGACTTCGACGAGACCTTCTCGAACAGCCTTGAGCGGGTGGGTCGCCATATCGTCTTTAGACCTGGCGTGGGCCGCCGGATGCAGCCGCTGAGAGGCGATCATGCCAAGCCCTGCGACAAGGGCGTGAAAAAGGATCAGCGGCGCCGTGCCCAGAAATGTCGCCGCTCCCGCCACAATCATGCCTGCGGTTTGGCCGCCGAACTGCATCATGTTTGAGAGCGCGACGGCCCGTTGAACTTTTGATCCTTCGTCGCCTTTGGTCTCGCGAATGGGGGCAACCACATCATTCAGCAAAGAATCGCGCGTCGGCATGGAAAAGGCGCTCAGAACCCCCATGGAAAGCGCGTAGACAATGATCAAGCCGTAGGTGAGCACGCCGCTTCCAACGACCATCGACAGCACAAGGGGCGGCAGAATGGCGATGCCGTTCAGCATGATCAGCATGCGCCGGCCGTCCTGACGGTCGGCAATGGCGCCCGCAAACAGCATCAGAAACCATGTGGGCGCCATGAGCGACATCTGAGCGATGCCGATCATCTTGGGTGATCCCAGGAGCACTTCCGCAACAAGATAGGGGAAAATCACCATTTGCAGGCCCATACCGACGAACCAGCTGCTATGGGTGGCGAGATACCAGCGAAAATCCGATGAATCGGTTAGGGTCTCGACAGTGTGACCGTTTTTTAAAGCGGCTTGGTCCATAAAGTTGCAGGCGATCGATTGAGTCTACTTAAACAATGGCGGACGTTCTGTGGCGCTAAAAAGCAAGGCCGCCGCTGGCCAAAGGTGCTTATACGTGTGGATTGAGGGGCTGTATACAAGCCAAAAAGTGGGGTGAGACACCACCGGGCTTGCTAACGGGGCGAATTAGGGCGGTAAAATCGATTTATGGAAGGGTCAGCTCTCATCGTATTCGGCGTCACGGGCCTTTTGGGCATCGTGAGCGTCTTGCTGCCCATCGCCCGGAAAATACAGATGCCCTATACGTTTTTGCTGGCTCTGCTGGGGGTGGCACTGGGCGTCATGCTCAGCGATACCATGATGTCGGAGGCATCGGCCAGCGACTTTGTAGCAGCGCTGCGTGGCGTGGGCATGTCGGGCGACACGCTTCTCAATTTGTTTTTACCACCGCTTTTGTTTGCCGCCGGTCTTACCATCGATGTGCGCCGGATGATGGACGATTTTGCCCCGATCGTCTTGCTGGCGGTTGTGGGGGTCGTGTTCTGCACAGCGATCGTTGGGGTCTCCATTCATATGACGGCCGAAATCGGTCTGCTGGCAGCGCTTTTGATTGGCGCCATCGTCTCCACCACCGACACCGCCGCTGTTGTAGCGGTCTTTCGGGATATCGGCGCGCCGCAACGTTTGTCGATCCTGGTGGAGGGTGAAAGTCTTTTTAACGACGCCGCCGCCATTGCGATCTTCGCGATCTTGATCAGCCTTCTCACGGGCACGTCCCAAGATCCGATCGTGTTCGGCACGGTTCTGTTTTTCCAAGGTCTGATCGGCGGTATCATCGTTGGTTATGTCTTTGGCCGCCTGGTGTGCTGGCTGATTGGCGTGCTCCAGGACGCGGCGGTTACCGAAATCACGCTCACCGTGTCGCTCGCCTATCTGAGCTATTTGATCGCGAACGAATATCTCAACGTCTCGGGCGTGATTGCCTGCGTGGTGGCCGCCATGGTTATGGGCACCGACGGCCGGACGCGCGTATCGCCGAAATCTTGGGAAGCGCTGAAGACCACCTGGCGTCAGCTCGACTTTTGGGCCACCTCGCTCATCTTCGTCTTGGCGGCCATGTATTCGCCCTTGGTCCTTCGCGATGCGGTGGTTTCGGATTTCTGGCTGCTCCTTGTACTGATCGCTGCTACATTGGCCTCACGCGCTTTCATTATATTCGGCTTCATGCCCGTGCTGAGCTATTTCAAGCTCTCGGCGCCCGTGTCGCAATCCTACAATGCGGTTTTGTGGTGGGGGGGATTGCGCGGCGCCGTGACGGTAGCCCTCGCTCTGGCTGCCAGCGAAACGCCTTACCTTTCGGCGGAAGCCCAGCGTGTGGTTCTGGTGTCCTCTATTGGGTATGTGCTGTTCACTCTTTTTGTGAAAGCGCCCACGCTGCGGCCACTGATGAAGTTTGTTGATCTAAATGTCCTATCGCCGCAACAAAGACTGATCCAAACGCGCATTCTGCAGATTTCGCGTGCTGATATCCGCAAGCGCTTGAAGGATATTGCCGAGGAAACTGGGATCGCGGAAACGCTGGGGGATCTTCAGATCCTCAAAGAAGCGGAGCCAATTGATCTTGGTATCGACCCTAAGCGCGTTTCCACAGATCAGATCATAAGCGCCGGATTGCTTTCTTTGGCGACGCGCGAGAACGAACTTTATTTGGAACTCTACGGCCGTGGCATTCTTGACCGGCGCATGACGGACATCATGCGGGCTCACGCGGGCCGCTTGATCGATGCGGTGAAATCCAACGGATTGGACGGCTACAACGAAGTTAGTGAGAAATTTCTTCAAGCAAGCCGGTATCTGAAGGCGGCACTGTGGTTACAGCGGCGGTTCGGTGTTACAGGCCCCTTAACGGATCAGCTTGCGGATCAATTCGAAGCATTGCTTATCGCTGAGATCGCTCTGCGGGATCTGCGCCGCGAAAGCATTGGCAACATCAAGGCATTGGTGGGCGACAACTTTGCGGCGCAGTTGGATGATGTTTTGGAGAAACGCCTGAGCGCCGTGCGCGGCAGCCTGCGTGCGTTGGATGTACAGTATGCCGACTATGCGCGGGCGCTTAGAACCCGATACTTTGAAAAGCTTGCGCTCGGCTTCGAGGAAACGGAATACAAACAGCGCTTCGAGCAGTCCCTCATTGACGGTGAGGTGTACCGCACATTGGAAGATGACCGCGAGAAACGCAGCCGCACACTGGCCCGCCGGCCGTCTTTGGATTTGGGCTTGCAACTCACACAGATGCTAAAGCGTGTCCCTCTTTTCCATGGTCTCAGTGAGGCGGAGATCGGAAAGATCGCGCGTGTCTTACGGCCCTATTTAGCGCTGCCGGGCCAAGCCATCGTCTCGCAAGGCGAGAAGGGGGATGCCATGTATTTCATCGCCTCGGGCGATGTGGTGGTCATGCTGGAAGGCGGGACCGTGCCCCTCAAGAAAGGGGACTACTTTGGCGAGATGGCGCTGCTCAACGATCAGCCGCGGAACGCCACGGTAATGTCGTCGGGATACAGCAATTTGCTGGTTCTGGAGCGCGGTGATTTTGAGCGGGTTCTGAAAGCCAACAAAACCATGGCGCAAGAGATTGAAGCGACGGCGGAGGCCCGCTCTGCATCAAACTTGGCGGCTGCCGCCAATACGGTGTCGGCGAAACTTAGCTAGGACAAAATTCTGTCGGACCAGATGCCGACCAGCTGTTCGATGCATTCGCCCGTCGAATATTGGCTGGTCTCGAGCCGGTACCAAGGTTCCGTATCGATCCCCAGCGTATGGGGCCAGCCGCCTTCCTGATTGGATTGCATGGCCTGGTCTTTGGCCAGCATGCGGCACGGGTCAACTTCGCCATAGACGGCAAGGGCTGTCCCAATGGTGACCGATAACAGAATGAGCACGAAAAGTGCGATACGGCCGATCATATCTCCCTCATTCAGCGCTTAACCGTGAACCATAATGGACCAATCGGTGGCCGCGAAAAGGTACGGTTGTCACACAATTCGCCGTTTCTGCTGGAAGCCCAGCGTGCTAAAGCCCAAATCCGTCCGGATTCTGCCGGTCACCGCAGGCCACATAGCCGTCCCGCCACCCCGTCTGATAAGCCTTGTCGTTCTTGAAGAGGGTCTGATTCCGGTAAACCTTATTGTGTCCGCCGCGCACGCGCGAATTGGCGGTGCTGCAGCCATCGCCGTAGCCAAGGCTGTAATTGGGATCTTCCAAAAGCGCCGGGTCGGTTCCGCTGCACCCTGCTAGGAATAGGCTGCCCATCAGGAAAATCGCCGGGAAAATACGCATTGCTGTTCCTTGCTTGCTGGATGGTGTTGGGATTTAGCCAGTTTCTATCAAATTTGAAATAGTGTTGTTTCAAATATGAGCGATTTCATCACCGCTTCCTTAAAGCCTTTCTGGAACACTCGCCGGTGTGAGGCATTACCGGCGGTCAACGCGCCGCCGGAAACTGGGCTGGGAGCAGTAAGTACGATGGCCATAACGCCTGTGGCTGTGGATGCCACAGACAAAGCTGTCGAGACGCCGGACCCATGGGCATTCCCTCCCCATCAATCGGAGGGTGGCGTGGTGTCCCTAACCGGACACCACGCTCTATTTGCCATCGATGAAATCGTTCGGCGGTTGGCGGATCGGGCCTTAATGCCGGCGTCTCAGGTCACTCAGAGCGAACGGCAATTGATCGACGATGTGTTGGCAGCCCTGCTGCCGGTGCTCGACTACGGCCATCGCGCGATGCTGTGCGAGCGGTTCCTCGGCGGAACCGACGTGCCCGCGAAGACAGTGCGCCTCCTGGCAGGCGGAGACAGCGACTTCAGCAAGGCGCTTTTGGAAAAATCGCCCGCGCTTTGTGCATTGGATCTGGTGGCGATCGCGCGAGATGGTTTGGAAGACCAACAAATCGCCGTTGCGCGCCGGAAAAACTTGTCGCCCAATACGGTGGCGGTTCTTGCTCAGTCAGGAAAATCGCACCGGGTACTGAAAGAGTTGCTCGCCAATGAAAGCACTGTAATTCCAGAAGCAGTCTTATCAGAACTTGTCAGGCGTTCTGCGTGGGAACCGGAACTGGTGGGCGCTTTGCTTCAGAGACCGGAAATGGGGCCCGCATTGGCATTTCGCCTGTTTTGGAGTGCCGGCCCCGATGATAGAGTGACGATTGCCAAAAAGTTCTCGGTCGATCGCCACGCCCTTGAGTTTGGATCGATACCGGATATGGAAAATGCCATCGACAGCCTGAACCCGGCAACCGTCGCAGCTTTGGAAATCATTACAGGATCGCAGCGCCCCCGGGCGTTCGATGCGCAGAGCGCTGTTGATGCTCTCGAGCACGGTCACGCGGACCAATTCTTCGAGGCGCTGGCCGATGGCGCGGGTGTGTCCCGCAATTTGGTCAAGAAAATCGTTGCCGACGCTTCAGGCGAACCGCTTGCCATATTGTGTAAGGCTCTCAAGATGGGGCGGTCGCGTTTCGTCACGGTGTTGAAACTGTTTCAGCAAGCGTGGGCCGTAGGTGACGGTGGGGCCGGTCAAGAAGAACGTCTCACCATGATTTATGATTCATTGTCGGTCGACCGCGCCGACCTGATACTGCGCTATTGGAATTACGCGCCCGATTCCCTCTGAGAATTATTTAGTCAGTATTTAGATAATTCGTAGACAGATTTATTTGTCCTAAATGCCGTATTTTACACCGCGTTAATCTCTCATCAATTAGTGTGAACACGCTCGATGGTGCGGGGTGGGTTTGTGTTGCCGTTGAGTGAAGGTGAGGCAGGTCTCTTTAAGATCGCACACGATCGGCGAGGCCCGTCAATGCAGTATACCGGTGCGGGGCCGGTCGGCTGCGGCGTTTGGACAGGAGCACAAATGATTTCTCATCCCACAGATTTGTTATCAGCCGGATGACGACGGCCGCGCGGTAGCGGCCGCGCATAAATCGCACACAAACGAATTCTATGATTGGCCAGATATATCTGGCGCGCGATGTCGTGCGCCGCATTGAGGAGGAATTGGGGCCATGTTTCCATCGATGCGTGTCATCGTATTTGCATCTCAAAAGGGCGGGTCGGGCAAGACAACGCTTGCGGGTCATTTGGCCGTTCAGGCGGAAGCCTGCGGTTCGGGGCCTGTGGCGGTATTCGACATGGACCCGCAAGGCAGTCTTGCCAAATGGTGGAATGTTAGGGCGGCCGAGACGCCTGTATTTATTCATTCTGAATTCGGCAATCTCGCCCAAAACTTGGAACAAGTGCGCGAAAAGAAATTTTCGCTGGCGGTGATCGATACGCCCCCGGCAGTGACGCGGGCCATTGCCGAGGTGGTGGATTTTGCGGACCTTGTGGTCTTGCCGACGCGCCCAAGCCCGCATGATTTGCGGGCCGTGGGGGCTACCGTCGATATCGTCGAGGCCAAAAACAAACCAATGATCTTTGTGGTGAATGCAGCAACAGCGCGGGCCCGAATTACGTCGGAAGCAGCCGTTGCCCTGTCGCAGCATGGAACCGTGGCACCAGTCAACATTCACCATCGGGTGGATTTCGCGGCCAGCATGATCGACGGCCGTACCGTGATGGAAGCAAGCCCAAATGGGCGCTCTGCGAAAGAGATCGCTGGCCTTTGGGAGTATTTGGATATGCGTTTGGCCAAACTCGACCGGTCGGTCCTGACCGGCGGGGATGGGACGTTCGGGTCCGCCCAAGCGGGGGGCGCGAATGCGTTAGGGCGTCATGCGCCGGCATTTGGACGCCGAGCCATGACGTCGAACCGAGCCTAGCCTAGCCTAGCCAGAACGCTCATATGATTGGATTTATCCAATGACCAAACAAAGATTTGCAAGTTTGACCGCTGGGCTTCTTGCGCGAAAAGGGGAGGCGGCACCACCTGTTGCGCTGTTCAATAAGGCGCAGACACAGTCCGCCCAGCAGCCCTCAAGCCCTGCGCAATTCGACGATGTTTCTCCAGAGATGCAAGATCGCATCGAATCCATCGTCGCAAGCCCACATGCGCCGTCCAATTGGACGCAGCCACCAGCGCCTATCGAGGACGATGCGGACTCTCTCGATTTGGAGAGCGAATACGGCATGGATGATCAGCGGGGCGATGGTGAGGCCGCAGTCTCTGGGCGGGCGTTTGGCATCGCCGCCAAACCGATCGAGCGGGCCGGAGAAGCTGCTCTGTTTTCCCGTATGACGCCGGTTGCGACGCCTCAGTTCGGCCGACGAAAGGACGCACGAACAGACAACAGCAATACGCGCAAGACTGTTGTCAGTATGCGTCCAAAAAAAAATCAGCAGGAAGAACAAAAAGAAAAAACCGAAGCCCGGACGCTCATCGTCTCGCGCGCCCGAGCGCCCTCAATACGGCGCACGGCGATCACGCTTCGCCTCGACGAAGAAAGATATCTCAGATTGAAGTATGCCGGCGCGCATTTAGGCAAAACGAGCCAGTCCATTCTTGAGGCCGCCTTGGATCATTATCTCGCATCGCTTGGCGATGATTTCACCCATGATGCGGATTGGCTCAAAAAGGCCGTTTCAATCATCAAGTCGCGCAAGAAGCATTAGAACCGCTATCCCCTCCAGGAGGACGTAACAGAACATCCAGTTAGGCACCGCCCAATACCTTTGCCTGTGCCGGTACGAATTCCCCCGTTCGATGCCGCCAATTGCAAAGGCAGCCCTTTCTCGTGGCCCAACCTGCACTGACGGCCTTTTCCTTTGGGCTGGGGCGGTGCCGCCCAATCTCTCGTTTGGGCTCCACGTCTATTGATTTGCCGTTTACTCTTGTGATCGATAATGGCGAAAGGCCAGCAACGCAGCGCCATCCGAGATGGTGATTTGGGAGGGGGAAATGCAAGAAGAACTTGTCATCGATGACGGACCCCTTGATTTCGCGGATCTGGCGCGGTCAGGCAAAAATGCCTGGTGGCGTTATGTGCTTTCCTTCGTCGGGTTTCTGTTTGTCGGCCTCGTTATCTTCCTCGGGGTGTACTTTGCCGTTTGGGCCGTGCTTGGCACCGATCCAGCGACGCTCATCACCCTCAAGAGTTTTGATTTTTCAACCGTTGAGGGGATACGCACCTCGATGGCCATGTTTGTGTTTTTCATGGCCTCGATTTTTGTCTTTCTTATTTCGGCCCGCATTATCTTTCCGCTTTTACACGGGCGGCCTTGGCGTACATTTCTGACCGCTCATGACAGGTTCCGTTATGGGCATTTCTTTCAAAGTTTCTTCGCGCTGACACTGGTTTTTGTTGTGGCCACCGCGGGACAATTGATCTTTTTTCCCGACACGATTTCCTATCGTTTGCAGTTGGAAGCGTTCCTTATCTTCTTGCCGGTGGTTCTGGCGCTGACCTTCCTCCAGATCATGGCGGAGGAGGTTTTGGTGCGCGGATATCTTCTGCAGCTGATTGGACTTATTACGCCTGTCTATCTGATCCGTTTGCTCGCGCCCGGCCTTATCTTCGGCGCACTTCATTTTTGGAATCCTGAAGTTCTTGCAAGCGGGGGCGTTGCGATCGGTATCTTCATGATCGCCGGTACGTATATGACGTTCTTGGTGTTGCGCAGTAATGGCCTTGAGCAGGCAGCGGGCGTGCATTTCGCCAACAATATTTTCGTGTTTCTTGTTCTGGGGAATGCCGCCGACCAATTCGACACGCCAACAGTCTTTTTCGATCCGTCCACCACGATCGATAACATTGACCTATTGGTGTCCGCTGGCGTGTTTGCACTCCATTTCATCATTTTGACGGCGTGGGAACGGCGAAATGCGACAAACTGATATCGTTTGTCTTTAAGTGCCCTAAAAACAGGCCGTTATACTTGTGGCAGGTAGTGCCGCAAAGCAACAAAACCCCCAAAAACCCAAATGATAAATGATCGCAATATATTCGCGGGCTTCGATTTGTGGTATTCGTTAATAGAGGTTAACAAAGAAACAAAGTAATTTCTTGAACACTTATCCAAATCATGTGTATAAAAGCAAAGGCGTCTTGATTATTTAGACTAGTAACCATAAATTATATAAAAACGATGGTCGCCAACTGGGGATATTCTTATGGAAGAAAAGGCGGACTTGGTTGATATGACGGCGGAAATCGTGTCCGCCTATGTCGGAAACAATACGATTGGTGCCCAGGAATTGCCGAGCCTCATTCAGCAAGTGTACTCGGCATTAAATCAAGCAACGCGAAATGTTGACGTCGGCGTTGCGCCGGAACCGCGCCGTCCGGCTATAAATATCAAGAAATCAATCATGCCTGATTACTTGATTTGTCTTGAGGACGGTAAGAAGTTCAAGTCCCTGAAGCGTCACCTGCGCACGCATTACAATCTTTCGCCGGACGAATACCGGGCCAAATGGGGTTTGCCGAAAGACTATCCCATGGTTGCGCCGCGCTATGCAGAAGCACGGTCAGCATTGGCAAAAGAAATGGGGCTGGGCCAAAAAGGCCGTCCGAAAAAGAAAAAGCTGGCTGAAGCAACCGGATAATGATCAAACGCTTTTATTTGGATCATCTCAAATAAAAGCGTTGTCTTTATTTGCGGATTGAAGGGCTGTTCGCTTGGAGCATTTTCCTTCCTTGTGACCCTTTCCTTCTTGAGCGAGTTTTACTTCAAGATCAAAGCTGATGGGGCTGAGGGGCAGGGATGCCGGACGAAACAATAGACAGTTGGCAATTGGCGTTTCGCCGCCAGCTTATTCTTGCCGAGCAGAAAGACGTCTTTGATTACTGGCAAGAATGTCGTGCGGGGCGCTCAATGCCCAGCCGTGCCGACATCAACCCGGCAATGCTCAAAAAACACCTGCCGACCATTTCGTTGATGAATGTGATCGACAAAGACACGTTTTCCGTCAGGTTGGCGGGGACCGGCATTCGCGACATTCTGGATGAGGAAATTACCGGACGTTTCCTGTCGGACATTGATTTTAAAGAGCATCAGGCCTACTGGCAGGCCGCACATCACCGTGTTGTCACCGAACAACGTCCTGCCCAAGGGGTTGCGCCCGTAACCTGGCGGGACAAAGGGAATTTGTTTGTATTCTGGCTCCGCTTACCGCTATCGGCGGACGGCCATGTGGTTGATATGATCCTTGGCTACGACCTCTTTCTAGCGGCCGCCAAAGTGGACGCATTATCCAAACAAAAACAGCTTGTTGCCGGTGGCCGTTAACCTTGATCTACATATTGATCTAATTGGTTCACGGATCTTTGTTTCTCCCTATACTCATTGTGCGTCTTCTTCTTTAAGTAGAAGTTTTGGGCGACGTTTCGGGAGGGCCTGTTTGGGCCGGAGATGATCGATGAAACCGGGGTTTGCGTGGGCCAGTTTTGGAGCCGCTGCCATTTTGGCCGGCGTGATGTCGCTCGCATTCTTCGCTGCCGGCGGCATCAGCATATTCGCACCGGCGGAAGACGCGATTGACCGCCGCCAGCTTGAAGAGATATTTGCGGGGCCTGCTGATTGTGAAGCTTGCGCGGCGCTGGATTCCCTCACGAAAAGGTTTGCCCGAACAGAAGGGGCCCTTGCCAAAGGAATGACCCGCAGGCTTGCCCGTTGGCGTCTCGCCTGCGCGGAGGAAGACCTTTGTTCCGTACCGCAAATGGCTGACTTGAGCGGCCAAGCCGCTCCGTCTTGCGAAGCGCCTGGTGAGGAAGTCGATCACCTGTCCGTTTATGGTGAGATTAATGTTCTTACCCGTCTCATCACGATGCGGGGGGAAGAGTGCGGGGGCATGTCATGCCCCATCACCGACTGTAAAGACAAAGCGGTGGTCTATGGTGACCTCGAACGTCTGGCGGGCATGCTGGACGAGCGCGGACGTTTGGCGGATGCGCTTCCCGCGAAAGAGGATCAGGATCACGCCGCAATGGAGCGCATGGTGCGGGCTTTTCGGCGATCGGCGCGCGATCAGACCTCTACCATCGCGATGGAGTTCAGAAAACTCTCCACATTGATCAATGATCCTCCGGGCGAAACACGCGGGCTTGCCGATCTGGAAGAATGGCTCAAATGGCGCCAGCGGCACATTCATCGGTTGGCGGACGATATCGACTTTGCGGCGGCCGAAACATCTCTGCCCTATGATGCGTTGTCCGAAGGGTTGTGGCGCATTCGAACATTGGCAATCGTTCTGGGAAACGTGACGGATGCAGCCCACAATATTCGTGAGATCCAACGGGAACATATCGACCTGATCGGGGCTCCCAAGGCCATTTCCCGCGAAGGGCGGATCGAAATCTATCGTGCCTGGCAGAATTTGGGGGATGCGGTCGGCGAAACCATGCTGCAGATGGCACGCATTACCTCTGTTTTAGACCGGCTTGAGAAGAAGCCTGACTGGCAGCTGTCGGTCTCAACGCAAGCGCCGCAGGACCCTTGTACGCAACTCATGCGCCGTCAATCAAAAGATGCCGCGACAAAAATTCGGCGGGCAATCGCCATGCTGGACTTTTGCGGGAAACGGTCGGGCTGTGTTGCCGGAAGTAACAATCATTTTGCGGAAGGATCCGACGGTGCGCCGGCTTTGATGGACATGTCCGATACGGACCTACGAGGTCATGTGACGAAGCTGCGGGATCGCGTGCTGGCCTTGGCCGTTCAGGATAGTCCGCCGGTGGATTTAAGCGGCGAATATGCCAGCTACCGGCCCGGCGAAGCCATGACCATCAACGCGCGCGGGCCCGACAATATGTGTTTGGCGGCAGGCGGCAGTTGGATCGGAATTTATCGGGACGGGATTGCCCGGTTGGCCGCGGGACGGAATGGGGGCGGGCCGGTACGAAGGCGCGATCTTGAGGCCATCGTAGAGCATGAAGCCGAAGCATCGACGAATGTGGAGGTTATGCTGGAGGCTCCCACGGCGCCCGGCACTTACACGGTTCGGATTTTCTCGGGTCCGATCCTTGGGGGTACACAAATCGGTGAGATGCCGCTTGTGGTGGAAGCACCGGCGCATGGTGGATGCGATGGATTTGACGGTCATTGGGAATCCAAAAAGTCCGGCAAGATCTGGCTGTCCGTACGCGGAAATAAAGTGACGGGAACGTATCAGCGGACCCGCGGCGCAAAGCCGGGCATTATTGTCGGGCGCATCAGGCAAAATACGTTGCGTGGTCATTGGAGCACGGAATTCGGCTCCGGGGGGTTGGCGCTGCGTCTGTCGGACGATGGTGACAGTTTTGTAGGGACAGCTGGTTGGGCACGTGACCAGACGACGGGAGCCGGGGATTGGGAAGGTTATTGCGTGGTGAGCGATAGCCCGTCCTAAATCCACTTACTCCAGCTTGAGCAGATATTTTTGCTCGCCGTCCAGAACCAATTGCTTGTCTTGATTATGGACCGTTGCGGACATGATCAGAACGCCGGTACTTCGCTGCGGCTTCTTGTCGATAACTGTCAGGCACGGGTAGAGCGTGTCGTTCACATAGACGGCACCTTTGAAACGCGCGGTTAGTTCAATAAAGGCGATCAGGCTTTCTCCGATCACATGTGGGAAACTTCCGGCTCCGGACGCTGTGAAACAGAGGACCTGAAGGCCATGGGCCAGCAAGTCGCGATGTCCCTGGGTCGCGCAATAGGGGCGGTCGTAGTGGATGGGATGATTATCGCCGCTGAGTGCCTGAAAGGCAGAGAAATGCGCGTCCGTAACCGTCCTGGACGGCAGAACAAACTTCTCGCCGAGGCCGAGCTCTGAGAAGCCGCGGTGCGGATAGGGATGATGCTTGAGCGGGTCGAAAGTGTCGGTCATGTGGTCCCTCATCTTTTGAGAGGCACAAGCTATACCGCCGCCTGGTTTTTCAGAAGGAGAAGTTAGATCGCTTCGTCGTGGGTGGCCGGAAGAAGCTTCGCGTCATCGGGGGCGCTTTCCAGGCGAGAGGAGGTTGCCGAGAAAAAGTCTCTCGCCGCATCGCAAAGCTGGGGGCGGCTCGTGCAGCTGTCCGTGGCGTCCAACAGAGCGTCGGCCACCTGTTCGCCCATCGCGCTCACCACGATGGGCGCCACCTCATAGAACTTCGTTTGGGCGGCTTCAAAGACATCGGCGGGCACAAGCACGATGGCAACAGCCAGCCAGAATAACGCACGAAACACAATCATGTTTTATGTAGACCTCAACCTGCAACGAGGACTTTAACGGTTTGGTATTTCTTTCAAGTAAATTGCTAATGCTTAATTTTAGATATCTTTGAGATAACTTGAGTGCCTTGCCGCTATACTTAATTTTGTCTTTCGTTCGTGCCGCACTAAAATAGACGTCTGATTCCCGCCTTATAGAGCCCCATTTACGTTCATGGACCGACCGCCTCGTTTGCAAACGGACTTCTGGGTCAAAGCATACCTGCGACGTTGTGAAACGGGTGGCGGTGCTGCCTTCGTCTTGCGGCGGGGCAATCGCGAAGCCGGCGTCGTACTTATCAAGCTTAACCATTTGAATGGGGCTTTCGTGGTGTTGTCGCGGACCATGGATTTGGACGGCGCGATTGTCTGGCGGCAGGCGACAGGGACCGAACCGGTTGAAGAAGAAGAAGCCGAGCGCTATTTGGAAAAACAGTTGAAGTTCGACCCGGATCTCTGGGTGATTGAGGTTGAGGACCGGGAAGGGCGCCACTTCTTAGACGATCCGGTGATCGCCGATTAGGACGTAGCGGCAGTTTTAGCGCTGCTTGTGGTCTGCCTGTAGATGCGGTACACCCCGCGGCTTCTAGAGCGCCAGGCGAAAAAGTGGGTCCGGTTTTTCGCGTCACTGGCGCGACCAACAAAGATTCTATGGCACGGGGCGATTTTAAAGTATCGCCCCGTGCCGTAGTTAGGAGAAGAAAGTGAGTATTGCCGAATCCGGCGCAATGGACGCTGTTGCATCAAAGGCCAGCGGCCCTCAGCCGAGGCGCACATTTGCCATCATTTCTCACCCGGACGCCGGTAAAACCACGTTGACGGAACATTTGCTGCTGCTTGGCGGCGCCATCCGCTTGGCTGGGCAGGTCAAGGCACGCGGAGACAACCGACGGGCGCACTCCGACTGGATGAAAATAGAACAGCAGCGCGGGATCTCCGTGACCACGGCCGTGATGACCTTCGAATATGAAGATGTCACGTTCAACTTGCTTGATACGCCCGGCCACGAGGATTTCAGTGAGGATACATACCGCACCCTGACGGCCGCCGATTCCGCCGTCATGGTGATTGACGCGGCGAAGGGCATCGAAGCCCAAACGCGGAAACTTTTTGAAGTCTGCCGGTTGCGTGACATCCCCATCATTACATTCGTCAACAAGTTCGACCGCGAAGCCCAAGACCCGTTCGACTTGATCGAAGAGGTGGCGGATCAGCTGGCACTGGACACGGCCCCGGTCATGTGGCCGGCGGGCATGGGAAGCCGGTTTAAGGGCTGTTACGATCTGCGCTCGGATGACTTCATCACGTTCGGCGATGACGGGAGCGAGCGCATAGGCCATAACGCCATTGCCGACTTTCTGGACGAAGAGGAACGTACGGAGCTTATGGAGAATGTGGAGCTGGTGCGCGAGGCCTGCCCGCAATTCGATCTAGAAGCCTACCGGGAAGGACACCTGACGCCCGTCTTCTTTGGCAGCGCGCTCAAGAATTTTTCCGTTCGGGAACTATTGGACGGTGTTCATGCCTGGGCACCGCCGCCACGGTCACAGAAAGCGACCACGCGCGATGTGGCGCCGGACGAGAAGAAAGTGTCCGGCTTTGTTTTCAAGGTTCAGGCGAATATGGATCCGAACCATCGGGACCGTGTTGCGTTTATGCGCCTTTGCTCCGGCAAGTTCCGCCGGGGGATGAAGCTCAATCAGATTGGCACCGGCAAAACGATCGGTGTGCACAATCCAATCCTGTTTTTTGCCCAGAACCGGGAACTGGTCGATGAGGCTTTTCCGGGCGACATTATCGGAATTCCGAACCATGGTGTTTTGCGGGTGGGAGATACGCTGACCGAAGGGGAAGACCTGCAATTCACGGGCATTCCCAGCTTCGCGCCGGAGATCCTTCAGCGGGTCCGGTTGGACGATCCCATGAAGCTCAAACATCTGCGGCGCGCGCTCGAAAGCCTGGCGGAAGAGGGGGTGACGCAGGTTTTCAAGCCCATGATTGGTGCTCAATGGATTATTGGCGTGGTTGGACAACTGCAGCTTGAGGTGCTGCGGGAGCGGATCGCGGCCGAATACAATATCGATGTGGGTCTGGAACCGGCCCCGTTCGAGACCGCCCGCTGGGTTTATGGGGACGACCCGGCCGACGTGAAGGCGTTTCTGGACCGCAACAAGGGCGCCATGGCGGAGGACCGCGACGGTGCCCCAGTGTTCCTTGCCAAAAGCGGTTGGGAACTCAACTACGCGAGCGAGAAATTTCCCAATATTCGATTTGAAGCGACCCGGGAACGTACCACCTAAGGCAATGGGCGGATTATGGAAGTTCTGACCGAATTCTGGAACATCGTACAAGACGTGTGGCAAGAGACCGTGCTGGGCATCAGTGTCAGCCGACTGATGATCGGGATTGCCATTCTCTTTTTCTTTTTCGTTCTGAGGTCTCTTATTGCGCGGTTCTTGATCTACGAGCTCAAGGTGCTCACAAAGCGGACCGAGACGTTATATGACGACATGCTGCTGGAAGCGCTGGCGGAACCTTTCAAGTTGATCCCTATTGCGTTCGGTATTTTCTTCGCCGGGCAGACATTGCAGCTAGAAGGTACGCCCGCGCTTCTCGTGAACAATTTGGTCATTTCATTGGTGACCTTCATTATTTTTTGGGGCCTCTACAAGATTACGGACCCGTTGGCGAAAGCGCTGACCCAATTTGAGCATGTGTTGACGAAACCGCTCACCAATTGGCTGGTAAGGGCGCTGAAAGTCATCTTTGTGGTGATCGGCGCCGCAGCCGTTTTGGAAGTGTGGGGCATTCAGGTGGCGCCGCTGATTGCGGGCGCCGGGCTGTTTGGCGTGGCGATCGCTCTGGGCGCCCAGGACATGTTCAAGAACCTAATCGCGGGTATCTCCATTATCGTCGAGCGCCGCTTTTCACCTGGTGATTGGATCAAAGTATCCGGCGTGGTGGAAGGAACTGTCGAAAATATCGGGTTTCGGTCAACGACGGTTCGCCAGTTCGACAAAGCGGAAGTGTATGTGCCGAACGCCAAACTGTCGGACGACGCGGTGGTGAACTTCACGAAGATGACCCACCGCCGGATCTACTGGAAGATCGGGGTTGAATACCGCACCACGAAGGACCAGCTCAAGCTCATCCGCGATCAGATCGAAGAGTTCATTCTGGGACATGAGGATTTTGCCAAGCCGCCCGCCGTGTCCACCTTCGTCCGCATCGATAGTTTCAACGATTCCTCCATCGACATCATGGTCTATTGTTTCACGAAGACGACCATTTGGGGGGAATGGCTGAAACTCAAGGAAGAACTTGCCTACCGCATTAAGGATATTGTGGAAGATGAAGCGGGCACCGGTTTTGCTTTCCCAAGTCAGTCCCTATATGTGGAAAGCTTGCCGCCCCATGACCGGCCGGAGGATTTCGTTCCGCCGGTGGGACAGCCCGCAAAACTGGAACCAGCTATGGAGAAATAAAACGGAGGACGAGATGAGAAAGAAAAACACGCGGCGAAATCCCGTCGCGGCGCGATTATCGAGATCGCGATTTCAGCAGAAGGTCATCCTTGCACGGAAAGGCAAGGGAAGTTACCGGCGCCGGTCGAAACACCCGAAAGGTCATTCGATCGGCGTTTTTTTTGGCGTAAGCCTGTGCCATACCTCCCCGCTCCCCCTTCCCAACCACCCCAAGGGTACCCTCGCACGGGTGGTTGGGAAGGGGGAGCGGGGCGGCGCGGCGCACTCTACATCAATAAGCGTAGCATCGCGTATAGGGTGACTAAGAGCGGTGGTGCGAAGTGTGAGAAACCTTCTAAGCCGCGATCGACTCTTTCTCTTGCAGCGTCTTCTTCCGAATGCGCCAGAAACGCATGACGCGCTGCGCGGTTTCCGTATCAATCCGATCATAGATGCGTAGCAGCACATTGGTGTTGTTCAAGTTCCGCAGCTGCCCCTTATCCATCAGCAGAATAATGGTCGAAAAAGTGGACCGGTCGAATTGAGAGGATTTACAGGCGATTGCCACAGCCTCGCCGGTCGGGTCGCTTAGGACACGATTGGCGGTACGTTCGTCGAGACCCGTGAGCTTCGAAAAGGCGTATAGAAATTCGCGGATCTTCTTTTCCCGGACCATACGGACCAGGAACGACTCATTGAGTTCCTTCCGATGCTCAGCCTGCTCCACATATTCCTGTGCGCGTGTCAGCTTCCGCTCGGAACTTTCCAAGTCTTGCGACAAGCTATCCGTCGTGCGCTGGATCGCTTCATCGACCGCATCAGGGTCAAGATCCTTGTTCCGATCCAGGATGTAGCTGCGCAATTTTGATGAGACGAAGAAGAACATCTCGTTCATGAGGTCGGGTGGCAGGTCCTGACGGTTGATCACCGGTGCTTGGAGGGCCTTGTTCTTTTCGCTGCGTTGAACGATCGTTTCCATGGAACCGCGCGAAATCTGCGCGCCTCCATTTGCAACCAATTTTAAGACAACTTGATCATTGCCCCGCTGTACCAATTCGTCGGAAACGTTCTCACTGATCGTCGGGCGGTCGCAGATGGCGGCAAGATGTTCCTGGCTTTGCAGACGGATGATCGCAATGAGGTCCGCATCGTGCAGCACGCCGCTTTGGCTCAAAACGGATTGGGCGACATCAATATCGTCATTGGCGAGTTGCGATATTAGGTTACGCGGCGCTTCAGGCACGCAGGCCAAACGTTCCGCCAATTCCTTGCGCACGCTCATTTCGAATTCGCGGGCAATCTGGCCCACAATCGCACCGAAATTTTCAGCCTGACTGATGTTGAATTCTGAGGTCGATTCCAGAAAAACGTCCGTGATGCCGCGCAGAAGTTCGCGCCGTTTTTCACTTGATGGTTCTTTCGCCAAACTAAGAAGGTCGTTCAGGCGGCTCGGTACTGAGGTCATAATTCAAGCCAATCGCGTCGTGATACTTAAAGTGCGTGAACGCGTAAAGGATGGCTTAAAAGTGTAAAAAAACGATGGGGCTATTAGTTAAACCTCTCATGGAACATGGACAAGTTTAACTAAACTGATTTTACTAAAGTTGTTTCTATGCGGAGTTTTACTGCGCTCTTTCAACCGCTGAATCTATGGACTTCTCCAGTATGCTGACCATTTGATCAATCTCATCTTCAGTGATGATGTATGGCGGACCAAGCGTGATGATATCCCGCACAGGCCCCGTGCCGCCTGGGTAGAAGAAGGCCCCATTGGCCACGCCGGCGCCGACGATTTTGTTGGTGATGTTCGCTTCGACAGGGAACATCTCCAGTGTTTCCCGGTCTTTGACGATTTCCAGCGACCACAGAAAGCCGCGTCCGCGTATCTCTGCCACATGCGGGTGCTGCGCCAGACGGTTGAGATGCCGCTCCAATACGGGTGCCATCTCTTGAACCCGCCCGACCAGGTTTTCCTGTTCCATAATATCCAAGACCGCATTCGCAGCGGCGCAGGCGGATGATTGGCCGCCATAGGTATAGAACATGAGGCTCTGATTGTTTTGGACGAACACATCGACCATCTCTTCAGTTGCGTACACGCCGACCAGCGGCGCATATCCGGCGGTAAGCCCCTTGCCGGATACCATAATGTCCGGTTTGACGTTCCAATGATTGGTGCCCCATTTCTCACCCGTGCGGCCAAAGCCAGTCATCACTTCGTCGGCAATCAAAAGAATGCCATGGCGTTTGCAGATTTCCTGTACTTTGGGCCAATAATTGTCGGGGGGAACGATCGCGCCGCCGCTCGATCCGATGATCGGTTCGGCGATGAAAGCCGCCACGGTTTCCGGCCCCTCTGACAGAATGATGTCTTCCAGCGCTTGGGCGCAGGCGTCACCGCACTCGCCATCCAGTCGTTCGTGGTGCCGTAGCGGGTAAGGGGTCGGCGCCCTAGGCACCTGGTCCCACATGGGCTCCAGTCCCTTCCGCCGGGATTCATGACCGCTTACCGAAAGGCAGGCGACGGTTGTGCCGTGGTAAGAGATGTCCCGGCCGATCATCTTGTAGCGTTCCGCTTCTCCCCGGTTCACGTGATAGAGGCGTGCCAAGCGAAGGGCCACATCCACCGCTTCGGAGCCGCCACTTGAAAGATGCACCCGGGGCAAGTGATCCGGCAGCCAGTTCTTTTGAAGGCGCTCCACAAGACCCAAACGGTCTTCCGTGGCAAAAGGCGGCACCACGTAATTCTGCTGGTTCATGCTTTTGAAAACCGCTTCGGCCACCTGCTTACGGCCATGCCCAATATTGGCAACGATGGCGCCGCCGGACGCATCCAAAATCGAATGGCCGTCCTTCGTGTACAGAAAGCAGCCTTCGGCGCGTGCGATTTCTACGGGGGCGCCGCTGGGCACAAAGGGCCAGGGCGGCATGGATTGAGCTGTGGTCATGGTGTTCCCTCTGCCGTCGGGATGATCGGTCACCTTATCATGGGGGATCGTACGGCAAAGGGGCTTTTATTAGAGTGCAACAACCGTCCCGCTGGAGGCGTCCAACTCTTCCGGGTCGCCCACGATCGTAAAGTTCTTTGGCAGATACCCATTGAAATTGGAGGCATAGGCATTGCTGTAGGCGCCCATCATGCCGAATTCGATCCAGTCGCCGCGCCGAAGATCCATGGGTAAGGACATCGTGTCGTTCAGTTTGTCGCAGGAATCGCAAGTGGGACCGAAGACGGTGTAATCCATTTTGGACGCATCCACCTGCTGAAGGGCACCGGCGCTGTCTTCGCGGAACACACGGATCGGGTAATTGATTTTGGCCCCTTCCAGATTGCGTTCCATGAAAGAGCCGTAGGCGCCATCATTGAGGTAGAGCTGGTTATCTTTGCGCAAAACAACTTGGGTGACCAGCGAAACGCCTTCAGCCACCAAGGCGCGGCCAGGTTCGGCGAACAGGTCGACCGAAGGGCCGAACAGCATTTTTTCGCGGAAGGCTTCGATAACCGCGAAGTAATCATCAAGGTGCGGTGTCTTGCCGCCTGGATAAGGGCATGGAAACCCGCCCCCCACATCGACAGTCTGTATACGGACACTAGCCTCTTTGGCGACAAGCTCGCAGATGTCACCGGCACGTGCATAAGCTTGCGGGTCTTCGCATTGAGAGCCCACATGGAATGTGAGGGCAGGGGAGGCGCCGCGTTCTTCGATGGCTTTGAGTAAGCGCACCGCTTTTTTACGATCGGCCCCGAATTTGCTCGACAAATCGAACATGGCGTCATCATTGTCCGTATCAAGACGGACGAAGATATTGAGATCTTGAGCGCCGGTTTCCTGAAAGATGGCATTTAGCGCATCTTCCGTATCCACGGCGAAATCACGAATGCCGAATTCGTGGTATGCGGTCTCATAGGCACCAACGGGCTGGAAAGGTGCCATCACATAAGCGGAGGCATCCGGATAACGGTTGCGGATCAGTTGGATTTCCTCAAGCGACGCTACATCGAAATCCCGAATGCCTGCCGCGTAAAGCGGGTCCAACACGGCCGTCGACGGGTTGCATTTCACCGCGTAAAGCGTCCATCCCGGAAATCCACGTAGGAACTCCGTGACTTTGGCTTGCAACAATTTGGGCTGAACCACATAGGTCGGCGCACTGGGGCGCAACGTCTCAATCACGTGCTCAACACTGTTGAAACGCCTTGGTTCAATAATCGTTGTGGCGGGCACCAAACTCATCGACTTCTGTACTCCAAATCCTAACTTTCACCGCCCGGACATCGTCGGGCGCGCTGATATACGCTAAAAGCGGCGCACCACCAAGCGCAATCAGGTCAACTGGAAACCGGCTAACCGTCCGATCGCGCGCAACAAAGATTCTGGGCATGATCATGTTTCTATGAAAAATGACCATGCCGTAGTTAGCACTTTCCGCAAGATAAGGGAAGCGCACTCTGTGCGCAAATTTTCGAGAGCGATCTAGGCCGGTTTTTCAGCGGAAATGATCCGCTGAATGCCCATCATACAGGCGGCGGACAGCAGCACACCGGCGGTGAAAAACGCGACGCCGGGCCTTAGATCGGCTGATGTGATCAGCTGGCCATTGATCACCAAAATCGTCAGGGCAAGCACGAAGACGTCCGCCATGGCCCAACGGGAAATGAAAACAAGAAAGCCCAAAGCGCCCTTGGCGGCGTAACCCCTCTGGTTCCATTGGCGCAGGGCGGCAAAGCCGGCAATGATCTTTGCCAATGGCAGCAGGACAGAGAAGAACAAGACCACCGCCCCGATAAGTTCCTGACCATTGCGAAAGAACTGCTGAATTCCCTCCAGGATCGAATACTCCCGCGCGAGCAGGCCCAGCGATGTGATCGAAATGGCCGGCAAGAAAAGCCCGGCGATCAGCAGCACAAAAGCCACGGTAAGTGCGAATTCCACCATCCATTGGGAGAAGGTGACCGGCATTGGGGCAGGCGAAACGGCGTCGGACATCGGCCCTTGTTCCTGTGAATTACACGCATGATTTTATCGCAAGGAGGTGGTATGGCTCAACCGATTGCGGAGAATCGGGGGCGCGTGTGACGAGCAGTACCACAGACAAATTTACCGGCAGAAGCGAAGACTATGTGAAGTATCGGCCGTCCTATCCGGCTGAACTTCTAGATGCTCTATCCGCACGCTGTCCTTTGGCACCGGGCACCATGGTTGGCGATATCGGTGCCGGAACGGGGATTTTTTCTGCGCAATTGCTGGACCGCGGGTGCACGGTCGTTTCCGTGGAACCTAATGATGATATGCGGGAAGCGGCAGGCGATCATCTAAGAGCTTATGAAAGCTCATTGGTGGTGCCCGGGTCGGGAGAAGCCACAGGGCTGGTAACCAAATCGATGGACCTCGTCACGGTGGCGCAAGCGTTTCATTGGATGTCTCCCCAAGAAACGAGAACAGAATTTCTGCGCATTTTGAAGCCGGCGGGTTGGGCGGCGCTGATTTGGAATGAGCGCGATGTGGGGACATCGTTCGGGGCGGCCTATGAAGAAGCGCTGACGGTATGTCCCAACCATAGCAATCATTCCCATTCCTTCCGGATCGGTGAGAACGCCATTTCTGAATTTTTCGGGGCTGGCGGGTTTGAATTGCTCAGCTTCGATAATCCGCAGAAGCTGGATCTAGAGGGGCTGTTAGGGCGCCTGCGTTCCACTTCGTATGCGCCCAAACCGGGCGATGACATCTACGAACCGCTTATGGAAAACGTTACCCGCATCTTCGAAGAGCATGCGGAAGATGGCGAAGTGACCTTCGCCTACAAGACACAGCTTTATGTGGGGAGGTTGTCAGCGAACTGAGTGCACTTCTGGCGTCATTATATAGACATGCTGCGTGTTTGAAATTTACTGGATCACCCGGGCTCACTTTCTGGCGAAAATTCGCCGGGTGATGACGCAAAATCTTGATTCTCAAAATTCGTCATTACACGGTAAGCAGGCGGTAAGCCTGCGCATCCGGGTAATCCAGAATTGACTCAATACTGGGCCACCCGGTCAAGCCGGGTGACGACAATCCATTTGAGCGTTTCGCGTTACAGTATTTCTAACGATGCACGCAGGGGGTTAGTGCGGTAGGGCGTGTTAGGCGAAGCCGTAACACGCCTCAACTGTTCCGTCGCGGTGCATTACGCTTCGCTAATGCACCCTACAGCGACGGTTGCGGATCAGTTCGCTTTCTTCGCGGCGAGTTTGCGCTGGCGCAGCGACAAGACCGGTGTCCGTGTGTCTGCACCCGGCTGGTAGAACACTGACATTTCCGCGAGCGCGTCCTTCCAGGCGGCCACGTCTTTTTCCTTCTGAACTTCGAAGGAATCGAAACCACAGCGCAGCATGAAGAGGAATTGATCGCGCAGCACATTGCCCACTGCGCGGATTTCGCCCTCATAGCCCATCTCGTCGCGAAGGCGGCGGGCATAGGAATAAGCACGGCCGTCTTTGTATACGGGGAATTCCAGCGCGATGAGACCGAAATGGCCAAGGTCTTCCTCGATTAAGTTCGGCGATTGGTCCGACCGAAGACGAATGCCAAGCGGCTGATTGCACTTGCGCAACTCTTCGCGCTCATTCTGCCAACGGTCCAGGGTGACAATGATGCTGCAGCCATCAGGCCGCGCATCGTCGTCGCCGACGGCTTTCCATTCATCTTCCGTGACCCGGCCGTCCTTAACCAGTGGCATAAAGTGTCTCCTTGAACGGCGCCAGGCCAATCCGGCGATAGGTCTCCAGGAACTTCTCGCCGTCTTCTTTCTTGTCCAGATAGGTGTCGACGATGGTTTCGATTGCGTCGATCACTTTGTCTTCGGTAAAGGCCGGTCCGACGATGTCGCCTAAGGACGCATTCTCGTCGGCGGAACCTCCCAGAGTGATTTGGTAGAATTCGGTGCCTTTTTTGTCCACACCCAGAATGCCGATATGGCCCACATGGTGATGGCCGCACGCATTGATGCAGCCGGAAATTTTGATTTTCAGTTCGCCAATGGCATCGGCTCGTTCGCCTTCGCCGAACCGCTCGCTGATCTCTTGGGCCAGCGGGATTGAGCGCGCATTGGCCAAGTTGCAGTAATCCAGGCCGGGGCAGGCGATAATATCCGTGATCTGACTGATATTCGCCGTCGCAAGACCGTTTTCTTTGAGAGCTTGCCACAGAGCATATAGATCGCCTTGCTCCACATATGGCAGTGTCAGGTTCTGCTCGTGGGTGACGCGAATTTCATCCATGCTGTACTTTTGCATGAGATCCGCGATGGCATCCATCTGGTCGGCAGAGGCATCGCCCGGAATACCACCGATCGGTTTGAGCGAAATATTGACGATGGCGTAGCCGGGCCTCTTGTGCTCGGCGACGTTGTTGGCGACCCAGGCGGCGAAGGCCGGGTCTGACGCTTTTTTTGCGTCGAAGTCGCTGGAAACCGTCGGCAGTTCTTTGTAGGCAGGTTCCGAGAAATAGGCCGTGATGCGGTCGATTTCGTCATTGGGCAGATTAAGTTCGCCGGCCTTGTCGATTTTGGCGAATTCGTCTTCCACCATTTGCGCAAATTTCTCGGCACCGGTTTGATGCACAAGAATCTTGATGCGCGCCTTGTAGAGATTGTCGCGGCGGCCGAGCTCGTTATAGACGCGCAGGATTGCTTCCAAATAGGCCAGCAACTCATTCTTCGGCAGGAAGTCGCGGATCTTCGGGCCCACCATCGGTGTGCGGCCCTGGCCGCCACCCACATAAACTTCGAAGCCAACTTCACCTTTATCATTGCGCACAATGATCAGGCCAATGTCATGCACCTTAATGGCAGCACGGTCATGGGGCGAGCCGGTGACGGCGATCTTAAATTTGCGGGGAAGGAAAGAAAATTCGGGATGCAATGTGGACCATTGACGAATGATCTCGCTTGCAATGCGCGGGTCTTCGATTTCATCAGCCGCGACGCCAGCATATTGATCAGACGTCACATTGCGAATGCAATTGCCACTGGTTTGGATGGCATGCATTTCGACAGTGGCAAGGTCTTTCAAAATGTCCGGCACGTCGCCGAGCTTTGGCCAATTGTATTGAATGTTCTGGCGCGTGGTGAAGTGGCCATAACCGCGGTCATATTTCCGCGCGATATGAGCCAGCATGCGCATTTGCTTCGACGAGACCGTGCCGTAAGGAATGGCGACGCGCAGCATGTAAGCGTGAAGCTGCAGATACAGGCCGTTCATCAAGCGCAGAGGCTTGAATTCGTCTTCTTCCAGCTCTCCGGAAAGGCGGCGTGCCACTTGGCCGCGGAATTGCTCCACCCGTTCATTGACCAGTTGCTGGTCAAATTCATCATAGCGATACATGACGTATACTTCTTGTCTGAGTTGTCAGCGCGAAAGAACGCGATGCCGGTGTCGGCTGATAGGGGCGCTAGGACGCTTCCTTGAATTGCACCTGTTCGGTGCCCGCCTGCTTGCCCAAATCAAGTCTCACCGTGGGGCCGTTCGCACGAATATATTCGCGCTTTTTTACCGGCGTTGCCACGCCGTTTTCAATCGTTACATCGAAAAGATAGGGATCAAGGACCACACGGTCCGCGACGGATTTCTCACCTTGAGCCAAAAGCGACGCGGCTTCGTCCTTTTCCGTAACGAATTTGCTGCTTTCCAGCGATTCTGCCCAGTTTCCGGCAGCATCCAAATAGACGACTTCGCCGTCATCCAACCGGTTTGCTGTCACTGCTTTTGCGGGTGTCGCCATCCGTAAGTCTCGCTTTTCTTAAGAATTCTCCGCGCAAACCGCGCGGCTGCGTTATTAACGGGAAATATGGGGGATTGGCAATTAAACGTCAATATTAGTGTGAATAATAAATAATAACATATTTTTTATGTATAATTAAAATGGTAAATGGAAACTGACACACCCTTCCGTAAACTGTGACAAAATAGTAGTATTGCAACTATTGATGAAATAGGCGGGGCCGTTTTCCACGGCCCGGCTGTAATTACGGGGAATTTGTCCCATGCCAACTGGCACAGTTAAATGGTTCAATGCTCAAAAGGGCTACGGCTTCATTATCCCGGAAGATGGCACTCAAGACGTGTTTGTTCACATCTCAGATGTGGAACAGGCCGGCATGTCGGCGCTGTCTGAAGGGCAAAAGTTGACTTACGAGATTGCAGACAATCGTGGGAAGCAGAAAGCGGTAAGTTTGGCGCAAGTCGCCGATTAGCGCGCGTTCTGATTGATCGCACTCTCATGCCAACGGCGGAGCAAGTAATGCTCCAGCCAGCTAAGCAAAAAGAAAATACCGACCCCTAGCATCGACAGTAGAAGCAAGGCGGCGAACATTTTCGGAATTTGCAGGCGGTTGCCTGCCTCTACGATGCGCCAGGCAAGGCCGGTTGCTGTGCCCGATCCAGCGACAAATTCCGCCACGACCGCGCCGATCAGGGCCAATCCGCCCGATATTTTCATACCCGCCAAAATGTAAGGGGCTGCATTCGGCAGTTGCAGCTTTGTGAGGATTTGCCAGCGGGAGGCGCCGTAAAGCCTGAACAATTCCCGCAAGTTCGGATCGGTCGATTTCAGGCCCAGCGTGGTGTTCGACAGGATCGGAAAGAATGCGACGATCCACGCCAGGATGAGCAGCGCCGTCTCAATGCGCTCAAGGCCGACCCAAATCAGGATGAGAGGTGCAATCGCCACAACGGGGGTGACTTGCAGGATCACCGCATAAGGAAACAACGCAAGTTCGAGAAGGCGGCTTTGGGTAAACAAAACCGCGAGGGCGACCCCACCGATGAGTGCCAGGAAAAAGGCAATCGCCGTCACCCGGAATGTCGCCCAGGTGGATGCCAGCAAGCTGCTCCAATTGTCGACCAGTGCTTGAAAGATTGCGGATGGGGCGGGCAAGACGAACGGCTTAATGTCGTAAACGGCCACAAGGCCTTCCCATGCCCCAAGGAAGCCAAGCCCGACCAGAAGGGGGAGGGCGAACTTAAGTGTGCGCTGTCCCGCACTGTCGGCCTTCATTGAGGTCATGCGGCGGATATTCCTTGGCGAAGCGCCGCGGAAACCTGCCGGCAGTATTCCGCATACTGAGGGGATAGGCGAAACTCCGGATCTCGCGGATAGGCCGCATCTATGGCTATGTCGGCAATGATGCGCGCGGGTCGCTCGCTTAACACGATAATACGCTCGGATAGGAAAACGGATTCGTAGACACTATGGGTCACGAACACGACCGAACACTTTTGTTGTTGCCAGATGCGCAACAAATCGCCGTTCAGTTTCTCCCGCGTGATTTCATCCAATGCGGCAAAGGGCTCATCCATCAAAAGGAGGGCAGGGGTGGTGATAAGGGCCCGGGCGATGGAGGCCCGCATTTTCATGCCGCCCGACAGTTCGCGTGGATAGGCTTCTTCAAAGCCGGTAAGATCCACCAGGTCCAGGACCGGCGACAGGCGAGCTGCGATGTCGTCTTTCGGCAGCCCTATAAGGTCTAAGGGCAGGGAGACGTTTTTCTTCAATGGCGCCCAAGGCATCAAGGTTGACTCTTGAAAAACAAAACCGATTTGATCTGTGGCAACAGCCTTTTTGCTCAGGTTTCGCAAGACCGTGCCGTTCGTCGTGTCGGTCAGACCGGCGATGGCGCGCAACAGTGTGCTCTTACCGCAGCCGGACGGCCCCAGAATGGACGTGAAAGAGTTGGTGGCGATTTCTAGCGACAGGTTTTCAAAAGCCGTGAGGCCGTTGTCAAATCTCTTCGCAGCATTCTCAACCTGAACCAGAGGGGGACTGTCGGTCACGGTCTGTCTACTGACTTTCCGTTTTTTCGCTTGGCTTTGCGACGAAATCGAGAGTGTAGGCGTCCCGATAGTTCAGGTCTTTGTCGTAAACACCGTTTTCCGACATGATTTCGAAAAACGTATCCCAACGTGCATGGGTCATAATGCCGATGCCACCTTCGTCCGCATCGCCGGATTTCACGATGCCATAGGACCGCAACTTCTCAACCGCCTGTGCAAGAAGGTCGTCCGTCATTTCCGGATTGTCTTTCTTGATCAGCGCATTGCCCGGGGCGGCATCCTTGTACAGATAATTGTGCCATCCTTCGATACTGGCTTCCACAAAGGCTTTGACCACATCCGGCTTGTTTTCGATCCATTTGTTCGGTGCCAATATCATGGCGCCATAACTTGGGTAACCGTGATCCGCGAGTAAGAATATTTGTGGCTTGATGCCGCTTTCTTTCTCGATGGTGTAAGGCTCGGATGACAAGTAACCCTGCTGAATGGCTTTCGGATTGACGATGAAGGGTGCGCTGTTGAACGTGTATTTCCGGATTTGCGTATTCTCAAATCCGTATTTGGCCCGCAGCCACACCCAGAACGCATTGATTGTGGCATCCGAGATCATGATCGGTTTGCCGCGCATGTCCGCGATGGATTTAATGTCATCCCGCGGGTGAGTAATGAGAACCTGCGGATCTTTCTGGAAAGACGCCATCACCGCTTTCACTTCAGCGCCCGCAGCGATCAGGTTAAGTGGAATAAAGCTGTTCGATCCCATCCCCATGTCGACGGCGCCGGCCGCCATTAACTGGGGGATGTTTACGGCAGGTCCTCCCTGCAAGATTTCAACATCAAGGCCGCGCTTTTCATAAAGGCCTTCCGCCAATGCCTGATAGAAGCCGCCTTGTTCTGCCTGTGCCTTCCAGTCCGTTGCGAAAATCACTTTCTCTGCCGCTTGTGCGGACAATGGGGACAGCAAGATGAGTGCGACGCCGATCAGCGCGCGGCGCGGCAGGCTTGACGAGGTAAGCCACGTTAAAATCTTGCCCATGAAATCTATCCCCTCAACTTCTTCAGCATTCTTAGCTCGGCTTAAGGCGCGGTACAATCGTGGGGCCTGTCTGCTCAACCAAAGCACAAACGCTCGATTGCCTCAGATCATCGATCGTTCCCCGTTTCCGCTCATCTGCCGCTAGAATTCGTATCACCGCTATCCCTTGGTCATTCGGCGACTCGATGATCGGTACCGAAATATCCTGGCGCAGATAATCGCGCGCCGATGTGGGGCCGACAAGGTCGATCGTCACATTTTCGATCGGTGTTTGAGATTCATTGAGCATGAAAAAGGGTTTGCGGTCTCTGGTGTAGAGGGCCAGCGACCAAAATGTCGGCGGTACGAAGGCTTCGATCCGTAAAGGTTTTTCCGTTACGTCGAAGACGCAGGTGGAGATCAGCATCAACGGATTGCTGAGTTCTTCATTCGCCACGGTGGACGTGCCTTGCGGATGATGAAACATCTGATTGGCCGGGGTTTTTTCCAGCAGCCGGTTGAGTGTGACCGTCGTCAAAACCACCGGCGTGGCGTAAACCACCACCAAATGAACCACGGCGGCGAGGATTAGGCACACGGTCAGCCAGCGAAGTTTCGTGTTTAGGGGCATTCTTCCAACACGATCTTTGGCATGGCGTTGTCGTCCTCGCCGGACAGCAAACCGGCGTCCGCGCCAAACAACCGCAATACAAGTGAGAATCTTTCGTCAGTCTTCACAGGCAGCCAACGATCGTAACGTGTTTGCGCGGTTACATAGACCACCAGATCCGCTTGAAGGGGTTCAACAATGATGCTGTCCGAGACAATGCTTTCTTCCGACACCGGCGTCAGGCTTTCCCGCGACAGCGTATGGTCCGTTCCCGGTACTTCAATGATGCTGCCTGCGGGATCGAAGGCCGTCAGGGTCCACCAACGGCTTTTCAATGGCTCGCCGCTGATCCTGTAATTGCACGCGCCCCGTAAAGAGCGGCCGTCTGTGTCTTTCGTAGCGATGAAAACGGCAATTTCCTCAGGCGGCAGAACAAAGGGGCCTTCGCGCGCCAACCGTGCTTCGCTGTAGGGTGTGTCGATGGTCTTGCCGCCAAGGGTTTGCAGTTTCCAGGGCCCGTAAATGTCATTGGCGACCGGCCGGGTCGCGCCGATGGCCCACACGGCGGTGAAGTATCCGATCACGATCGCTGTCATCATAAGGAAAAAGCCAGCGAGGAAGCGATCCAAGGCTGGATAATAGGCAATCGATTTGAGCCGGTCGGAAAACATGTGCGTTATCTCCCGAACGGCCACCAGCCACGGCGGCGCTGATTGCCACCCCGGCCCACATTTTCGAGTTTTTGCGATAGCTCACGCAGATAGCGTCTTGCCCGATTGTCCAAGGTCGCCGTGCGGACGGTTCTGTCAATGCCAGGCAGTTCGGCAATTTCCTGGCCGTAATGCGCGCGGTCCATGAAGTCTTTCCAGAAGCGCGCCGGCAATCCGCCACCGCCCACGCGCTTCATGGGCTCGCCATCATCATTGCCGACCCAAATGCCGGTCACGAGGGTTGGCGTGTATCCCACAAACCAAGCATCGCGAAAATCCTGGCTCGTACCTGTCTTCCCAGCAGCAGGACGGTCGGACAATTGCGCTGCCCGTCCAGTGCCATCTTGCATGACCTGATAGAGCATGTAGGTCATGGCGACTGCATGTTCCCGTTCCATGACCCGGTCCATGGGAAGTTCGGGGCGGTCGTAAAGGGAAATGCCGTCAGGGATCTTTACGGACAAAATGCCATACCGTTTGGTGGTGACGCCCCCTGTGGCGAATGGGACGTAGGCGGACGTTAGTTCCAATAGAGAAACTTCGGACGTGCCAAGCGCAATCGATGGATTGGGCGAGAGCTCGGAATCGATCCCGAGCCGTTGCGCCACCCGGATAACGTTGTCGCGGCCAACTTCCTCAGACACGCGCACGGCAACCGTGTTGATGGATTTTTCCATGGCTGTGGTGAGCGTGACGAAGCCGCGATAATTGCCGGACGCATTTTGGGGCTTCCACTTGTCCACAGTTAGCGGGGCGTCTTCCATGACCGACTCTGGCGTCATGCCTTGCTCCAAGCCCGCGAGATAGACGAAAGGCTTGAATGCGGAGCCGGGTTGGCGCTTAGCCTGGGCCGCGCGGTTGAATTGGCTGTCATCGTAACTGGTGCCGCCAATCATGGCGCGGACGCCGCCTTGGATATCCATGGTCACGAGAGCGGCCTGGTCTGCGTTGAGCTGTTGGCGTTTCGGTTCCAGTGTGCTCAGCAAAGCCAATTCCGCTTTCAATTGCAGCGCGGGGTCGAAGGTGGTTTTGACGATCAAGTTTACATCCGGGCGCCCGATCAGTTCGGAGAGTTCTTCCGTCACCCAGTCGACAAAGTAGTTTGCGGAGCCGGATGCCTCTGTCTCCACCAGTGTCGCCGGTTGAACGCGGGCGGCAAAGACCTCGCCATGGGAGGCCGCGCCGATCTCCACCATCTTATTGAGAACCAGGTTCGCCCGGCGGTGGGCGCCTTCAAGATTGTTCGTCGGGGCGTATCGCGATGGCGCCTGCGGCAGGCCGGCCAGCAAGGCGGCCTCGGCGATGGACACATCCCGGGCGGACTTGCCGAAATAATATTGTGCGGCGGCTTCAACCCCATAGGTGCCCGCGCCCAGATAGATGCGGTTGAGGTAAAGCGTCAGAATCTCGTTCTTGCTCAAATTCGCTTCCAGCCACAGCGCCAAAAGCATTTCTTGAATTTTGCGTTCGAAGGTCCGTTCCGGCGTCAGGAAAAGGTTCTTCGCCAGCTGTTGCGTAAGGGTGCTGCCGCCCTGAGCCAGGCGGCCTTCTTGATAATTGACCCAGATGGCGCGGGTGAGGCCCCGTAAGTCGACCCCGTAATGTTGGTAAAACCGCCTGTCTTCGATGGCGAGAAACGCGTCGATCAGATGCTTGGGAAGTTCATCCAGGGGAACAAGGCTGCCATAGCGGGCGCCGCGCTTCATCAGAATGTCGCCGTTCCGGTCCAAGAAGGTGATGCTCGGCGCGCCCTTCTGCTCCCATATCTCGGAGAGGCTGGGGGCCTCTGGTAGAAGCAATGCTGCGTAACTGACAAAGCCGATCAGCGCGGCCGTCATCGACATGGATAAAGCGATGAACGTATTGCGCCCATAACGGCGCCATCTCTTTGGGGAAGATGCGTTCATGCCTTGGTTACCGAAACCCTTTTGATCGTCGACTTACATGGGATTGGGATGATTGGACAGCGAAAGCTGCGCCCACCCGCATGTTCGCTGGGCTGCAACGTCTGCATCCAATTTGGCGATATTGGGGCGCATAACCCTTGATATGCCGCCATAAATTCGAATCCAGTCCTTTGGGTTCACATGAGAAAATGTGGTTATCATATTGAAATAAAATAATAATATTCCCTCAATTGAGACTGGATCTCCGTACCAAAAGCCGGAAGATTAAGTCTCAAACTCTGAGTTCGCGATCCTATATTCTCACTAACCAACAACTTCTAACTATTTTTCCTGGCAGAACAGGTGGTGAGGCATGGATCTAGGGTTGGCCGGCAAGACGGCTTTGGTGACAGGGTCGAATCGGGGAACAGGTGCTGCAATTGCACAAACGCTGGCGTCCGAAGGCACAATGGTCCTGGTGCATCGGCTGGACGAAGACGCTCCCGACCCGACAACGGAGCAAATCCGATCAGGCGGCGGCGAAGCCAAAGCCGTATGGGGAGATATCACCACAGAATCCGGTGCGGACGCTCTGGCGCATTCCCTGGGCGATCAAGCGGACCACATCGACATTCTTGTGAACAATTACGGCACGGCGGAAGCGGGGCAGTGGATCGATCTCACGGCTCAAGAGTGGACGGACATATACGAAAAGAACGTGTTGTCGGCCACGCGCTGTATCGAACGCTTCATGCCCAGCATGCGCGGGCGCGGATGGGGGCGCATTATTCAGGTGGGTACCATTGGGTCTTTTCGGCCCAATGCGCGGATGCCCCATTATTATGCGGCAAAAGCGGCCCTTGCCGCTGCCACGGTCAGTCTTGCGAAGGAACTTGCAGGGACCGGTATCACGGTCAACACGATCAGTCCGGCGCTCATTAAGACGCCCGAGGTGGAAGCGCACTTTACGGCCATGGCCGAGCGTAAAGGCTGGGGCAGCGATTGGGAAACGATCGAGAAGCGGGCGTTAGAACGCATGGGAGGCAATCCAACCGGACGTATCGCTTTGCCGGAAGAGGTAGGCGATCTTGTCGCGTTTGTCGCCAGCGTGCGCGCGGATTATATCAATGGGGAAAATATCCGCATTGATGGCGGATCGATCGACGCGCCCTTCTAGCAGGCTGTTGTAAAAGTCATGAATATGAGGCTCCATGGTTCGAGACGGCGCGATTGCGCCTCCTCACCATGAGGTCTAAGTGTGATTTCCTCACCCTGAGGGGGCCGTTAGGCCCGTCTCGAAGGGGCCGAATGACTTTTTCAACAGCCTTTTAAAGGCGAACAAACAAAAGAGGCGGGGATGTTGCCCTTTCGGTTCGATTACCACGAGCTGCCGCCCGAAGCGCTGGCTCTCCAAGGAGAGGTTCGGGAATTTTTAGCGGAAACGCTGAAAGACTATCCAGAAGTCAACCGGGCCCGTAATTGGAGCCGGTTCGACGCTGAATTTTCCAAGAAACTATCTGCACGCGGATGGATCGGCATTACCTGGCCGAAACAATATGGAGGACAAGAGCGGTCGGCCCTTGAGAGATACGTCTTGCTTGAAGAGCTGCTGTCCGCTGGCGCGCCTGTGGCGGCCCATTGGATCGGCGACCGCCAAAGCGGTCCGCTGCTTATGCGGTTCGGCACGCAGGCGCAACGGGATGCGTACTTGCCCAAAATCGTTTCGGGGGACGCTTTCTTCTGCATCGGTATGAGCGAGCCGGACAGCGGCTCCGATCTCGCAAGTGTGCGCACGAAAGCTGAGCCGGTGGATGGTGGTTATGTGGTGAATGGCACCAAACTTTGGAGCTCGAATGCCCATCGTTGCCACTACATGATTGGATTATTCCGTACTCCGACGGAAGAAGAAGGGCGCCATGCCGGTCTATCTCAATTCTTGGTGGATTTGTCGGGGCCCGGCATTACGCGGCGCCCAATTGCCGACCAGGCCGGCGGCCGCGAATTCACTGAAGTAGTTTTCGAAGATGCGTTCATTCCGGCTGATACGCTTGTGGGTAACGAAGGCGGCGGATGGGCACAGGTCATGTCGGAACTTGCCTTCGAGCGCAGCGGACCCGAAAGATATCTATCCAGCTTGCGCCTGGTCCTCAAGATGATGGACAAGATCGGCACCAACCCGACGGAAGAACAATCGGTCGTCATCGGGCGCATGATCGCACAGCTTTACACATTGCGGTGCATGTCTCTGTCTGTGGCTGGAATGCTTGAAGCTGGAGAGAACCCCAATCTGGAGGCGTCGGTCGTGAAGGATCTGGGCGCCGTTTTCGAGCAGGGCATTCCGCAGATTTCTCACGATTTGCTGGGCGCAGATGTGGATCCGGACAGTGATGAGGATTTCGAAGCGGTTATGGCTTATCTCACTCAAGGATCGGTATCGTTTTCCTTGCGTGGCGGTACGCGTGAAATTCTGCGCGGCATCATTGCCCGTGGCCTAGGCTTGCGTTAGGGGGAGCCACTCATGAGTGAAACAAGAAATCTCCTCGAAGAAACGGCCAATAAGGTTTTCGAAGATTGCATAACACCGGCCGTTCGCGACAATGCCGAAGAAGGGGTGTGGCAGGCCGGCGCCTGGCAGGCTGTGGAAACGTCCGGGTTGACGAGGGCTTTCGCCGATGAGGATTCCGTCAATTGGGCGGATGCTTATGTCCTTTTCAGAGCCTCTGGCGCCCACCGGGTACCTCTACCTTTTGCAGAGACGCTGGTAACGAGCTGGCTTCTCAAAGCTGCGGGCATTGAAGTTCCTGAAGGGCCTTTGTCTTTCGGCATTGGAGAGTTTGGTCAACCAGAACGCGCGCGGGTGCCCTGGGGGCGCGATGCGGCGCATATTGCATGTATTCAGGGAACGGAAGTTTTGCTCTTTGCAAAAGAGCAGCTTGACGTAACGCCTGGCCAGAACATGGCGAAGGAGCCGCGAGATGCCGTGACTGTCTCGGGCAATCCGGTTGTGCGCAAAGAACTCCAAAACGCCGTGCAAACCGCGCATCACCTGGGCGCGTTGGCACGAGCCGCCCAAATGGCCGGTGCCTTGGGGTGGGTTCTCAACACATCCGTTGAATATGCCAATGACCGCGTTCAGTTTGGGCGGGCGCTCGGCAAGTTTCAGGCCATTCAGCAGCAGCTCGCCGTCTTGTCGACGGAAGCGGCGGCGGCGGACCATGCATCCGTGGTGGCCTTTACGGCTATGGACAGGTCATTTCCGGAGCTTGAAATTGCCATTGCGAAGGTTCGTGCTGGTGAGGCGGCGGGGTCAGCTGCCGCTATCGCTCACCAGGTGCATGGGGCGATCGGCTTCACACGGGAACATGCGTTGCATACGGCGACGCGGCGTTTGTGGTCTTGGCGCGCTGAATTTGGCGCTGAAAGAGAATGGGCGGCGAAATTGGGCCAAGCTGCTCTTCAAAATGGATCGGAACAGCTTTGGCCCATGATCGCAACGGTCTGATCTCCCTAGTCACCGCCGTGCGCCTCAGTAGATCGGATCGCAAGCGAGGACTTTGCCGTTATAGGCATTGATGGTCAGTAAGATCGGGCTGCCATATTTGTCATAGCTGTGTGCGTAATACTGGCCGCGTTGCATCCGAATACGGTGCACCCTATGGAAGCCCTGATCGGACAGGCGGTGCCTTAATTGGTATACGGATAGATAGTTGTCATGATAGCCGTGGCGCCCGTGGCGTCCCGCATATACGAACTTTTTGCGGATGATTTCACCTGAATAGGCATCGACGACCACGCGCACATAGCGGTCACGCCAGTCATAGGCTTTGGACACGAAACGGTCGCCACGGCGTTCGATGAAATCGAAGCTATGATAGCCCCGGTGCCTGAGAATGCGCCGAATCACACGGCGGGGCAGGGCACCATGATGGCCATCATGGTATCCGCCGCCGCGATAGCCCTTTTTGGAGTATCCTTTGTTTTCGTATTTGACTGTTTTGTAGGCTTTTTGGGTGGTAACGCTATATTGATCCTTAGCGATCGCCGCCGAAGGGGAAGCGGTCATGAGCGCAATAACGGCCGCGCTTAATAAACCGGGTATTAGGGAAGACCTGAACATAATATTGAACTCCAAAGCTGAGATCATTTCGTTGATGCGTGCTATCCTGGCATTGCGTCTCTGAACCGGAGATGGGCGCGCTATTCATCGCGCGTTCAGAGGGGAAGCCTTAAAAGTTTGCGCATGATGAGCACTGTCCGCCTCTTGTTCGTTTGCTTAAGCCTCGCAATGGCTACGGCCGCCGCGCCTACAGCCGCGTCGGCATGTGAGGGCGTGTCGTCTGCCCAGGGCGTATCGTTCAGCACGGTCGTCAGCAACATCCGCAAGCGATTAAGAGACCCGGGCGGCCGCCCTCTAAAAGCATGTACGGAACGCCGTGGCGGCAATGCCGTCATCAAAGTCAAGTGGCTGACTTCCGATGACCGGTTGCTTGACGTGACGGTAGATGCTCGTACCGGCGCAATCTTAGGCGTGAGAGGAAACTAGTCATGCGGCTTCTTGTTGTTGAAGACGATCTGGATCTATCCCGTCAGTTGGTCACGGCTCTGTCTGATGCGGGCTACGCGGTGGACGCCGCCCATGATGGCGAGGAAGCGCATTTCCTCGGCGAGACGGAGCCCTATGATGCGGTGATCCTTGATTTGGGATTGCCGGAGATGGATGGCGTAACCGTATTGGAAAAATGGCGCCGCGACGGACATGCCATGCCGGTGCTTATTCTCACCGCGCGTGACCGCTGGCGCGACAAGGTTGCCGGATTTGATGCGGGTGCGGATGATTACGTAGCCAAACCGTTTCACACCGAAGAGCTTCTGGCCCGTCTGCGGGCCTTGTTGCGCCGGGCAGCGGGACATGCCTCGCCGGAACTTGAATGCGGGCCGCTCACAATCGATACGCGGGCGGCAAAAGTGATGATCGATGGGACGCCCATAAAGCTGACCTCTCTCGAATACCGTTTGCTTGCCTATCTCATGCACCATTTGGGCAAGGTGGTCTCCCGAACGGAATTGGTGGAACACCTTTACGATCAGGATTTCGACCGGGATTCCAACACCATTGAGGTGTTTGTGGGCCGCTTGCGCAAGAAGCTGGGCGTAAACCTCATTCACACGGTTCGCGGTCTGGGGTATCGTCTAAGCGACCCAGCGGAAGAAACCGCAGGGCAAGCAGAAGGTAAAGCTTAGACTTTGTGGCCAAGATCTCTTGCCGTTCGCCTCATTGTGGGGGCCGCTCTTTGGAGCGTGATTGCGCTTGCTGCGGGCGGGTTCGTCCTTTCGAACGTATTCCGCGATAGCGTTGAACGTTCGTTCGATGCGCAGCTCAATGTTTACCTGGAAGCTCTGATTGCGGATTCGGAAGTGCGGCCGGACGGCAAGCTGACCGCTTTGACCGATCTTGGCGATCCAAGATTTGGGCAAGTGTTTTCCGGCTGGTACTGGCAAATCGACGGCGCCAAAGGTGTGGGGTCGCCGCCGGGGCCCGATTCCCGGTCGCGTTCCCTTTGGGATGAAGTGATCGACATAGAAGGCGGCACTGAATCCGGCGGCGTCACGCGGGGATATACGGCAGGGCCCGACCAACAAACTTTGCGCTACATTGCGCGGCGAATTTCTCTTCCGGGCTCAGGGCTGCCGTTCACCTTCATTTTGGCCGGTGACACGGCCGCGCTGGAAGCGGATGTGAGCCGCTTCGATACTATGCTGTACTGGTCCTTCGCGATATTGGCGATCGGTTTGCTGTTCGCGCTTTTTGTGCTTGTGCGGCTTGGGCTTTCACCTCTCAATAAAGTGAGTGAAGCACTTGCCGCCATCCGGTCCGGTAGAGCGGACCGTTTGACGGGGGATTTCCCACTCGAAATTCAGCCCTTGGCGGATGAGCTCAACAGCCTGGTCGAACATAATGCGACCCTCTTGGAACGTGCGCGTACCCATGTGGGGAATTTGGCGCATTCGCTCAAGACGCCTCTCAGCATTCTTAAAAATGACGCACACGTACAATCTGGACCATTTGCGCAAACGGTGAGCCGCCAGGCGGACACAATGAGGCGGCAGGTGGATCATTACCTTAGCCGGGCCCGGACGGCTGCTGCGGCGAACGTGTTGGGCAGCCGCACTGCGCCGGATGAAGCCCTGTCGGCCCTGACCCGCACCTTAAAGAAAATGTATGCGGAACGCGGTGTGGAGATTGAGACCCATTTTTCCGGCGACCTTGCCTTTCGCGGCGAGGAAGAGGATTTCGAGGAGATGGTCGGTAATCTTATGGACAATGCGTGCAAATGGGCAAAATCCCGGGTCGTGGTAACGGTTCAGGCCGTGGATTGCGAGACCAGGCGGCTGAGCATCGGCGTGGAAGATGACGGCCCTGGCTTGCCTACAGAAGCGCGCGACGAGGTGATGAAGCGGGGCACACGATTGGATGAAAGCGTGCCCGGCACCGGTCTTGGACTGTCGATTGTGCGCGACATTGCGGAGCTGTATAGCGGTCAGCTTACGCTAGAAAAGTCCGCATTAGGGGGGCTGAACGCTACCCTGATTTTGCCTGCCGTTGATCCCTGATTTTCTTGAGATTTCCTCTTCCTTCGAGGCGCTCGTTTCACTCGCCCTCAGGATGAGGAAATCTAACATCCAACTCACGACCTCACCCTGAGGAACCGCCTTTGGGCGGTGTCTCGAAGGGCGAGGTCGCGATATGTGATTTGCCTAGGCAGCCGGTTGCGAAGGACCGGTCTGAGTTTCTTCCACCAGGCGGATCTCGTCTTCCTTCGAAACAAGGTCTTGGAGAGTCATGCCGCCAAGCGTATTGGCGCGGGATTGGCGCATATCTGCCACAAGGTTTCGAATATGCGGGTTTGTCAACGTATGCCTTGCGCCGTGATGTCCTTCTTGGTCTGCCCCACGCACCACGTCGATCAAATAGGCAAGAGAGATTCTGTCGAGCGGCTGTGCGGGCAGGTAAGCGGGGAGGTCGCCAGCTGTTTCCACGGTGATATTGTTTTCTTGAAAGGCCGTAATGATTTGATTCACCGAGTCTCCCGGCACAGCAAGATGGCGGGCAATATCACTCGCTGTCCATGGCTTTAAGCCCGAAGCAAAGCGCTGGGCGATCAGCATTGCCACATGCAGCGCCAGTCTTTCCCGTTCGGCAATGCTCAGCAGCAGGCTTTTGCGTTGAAGCGTCACATATTCCGGGTGCTGATGGTAAAAGGCAATCTTCGACCCCAACAGTAATATGGTCCAACCGGCATAAAGCCAAACCATGAACAGAACCAAAGAGGCGAGCGCCGAATAGATTGCGGCGTATTGGGCAGATCCAACGACGAAAGATGCAAACGCCCAGCCTGTAATGTTCCACATGACACCGGCGGATATGCCGCCAATCAACGCACTTGCCAGGCGAACGCGGGCATTGGGCACGAAACAATAAATGAACGTGAAGGCCGATATAACCAGCAAGTAAGGTGTGAGCTGCGCGCCGGTCGCTATCAACGTTCCAAAGGGCTCAATCCGGCCGACGGCCGTAATAACAGCGCTGTTCATCAGGCTGCCTTTGATGCCCAATGCGGAAAAGATCAGCACAGGTCCGATCAGCACAACACTCAGATAATCGCTAAAGCGGCGGGCGAGGGGCCGCAGAGAATTCACCTGCCAGATTTCATTGAAGGCTTCTTCGATTTTCTGAAGGAGCGAAATGACCGTATAGACCAGGAACAGCATGCCCAAAGACCCCAAAACACCAATGCTGATGTTGGAGACAAACGACACCACCGTGTTGGTGATCTCTTTTCCCTGCTCGCCGAGCGGAGCGAGAAAATTGAGCAGCGTGGACTCGATCTCATTGTGAACGCCGAACGCTTTCAACACGGAGAAGCTGACGGCGAGGACCGGTACGATGGAGAGCAGCGTTGTGTACACCAGGCTCATGGCCAAAAGGCGGAGCCTGCCATCTGTGAAATCGCGGGCAACGACGGAGGCAATCCGCGCCCAGGACAAAGCGGTGCGATACCAAAACGGCAATGCGCGCAGGTCTTGTTCCCAAACCTGTTTGCGCAACCAAACGCGCCATTCGTTCATCTGAAGCATTTTTTCTAACCGGCCGGTGGAGTCGCTCAGGTGAGCTTACCGCATCTCTTCCTGATGATCGTGCCGTGTTTTCTTTTCTTTTTTCTTATCCCGGTCTCGCGGTTCGGGACCGTGATAATCCGATATCTCAAGGGTCAGGGCGTAGCAAGCCAGCCTCACTGTCTTTGGGATGACCACTTCTTTGCCATCCCGATCGCCTTTTTCGTAATACTGAACAACCCGTCTTTTGAGGCCTAAAGCTTCCGCAGCCTCTTTTTGTGAAAGACCGAGCGATTTACGCCAGCGCTTAAAGTCCGCCGCCTCCAAAACTCACCGTTTCCCTTCGATTCGCCCGAAATGGGAAAATCGTCTTTTCAGTTGAAACTCTAAAAAGTTAACCCGTTTCGCGCGCAATTGCTTGGGAACCCAGGTTTTCTGCCGACATTTAAGCGTCCGATCATGGTCAACGCAACGCCTGATGCGCACTTCGTGCGTTTGCTCTTGAAAAGGCGCACAAAGTGCGCATATTGGAGTGGCGCACAAGGTGCGCTTCATGAGATTGCTGAAACGCAAACACGATATCAACCAAATCAATGCCCTAATGGCCCCTTGCCATCGCGGCTCGAAAAAATGGAAGGAATGGACCTAAATGTGGAACTGCGTTTATGTCTACGGCGACCATGCATACGCCAAACGGAAAGCATTTGAGCGGGCAGAACGGGTTTCAATCGACGAAGCCGAAACCGTCCGCACCTATGCTCTTTGGCCCAAATTCGTCTTCCGTGTGGATTTTGAGGACAACCATGCCCTGACCACGGATCCAGTGGATGTGCGGCGGATTACCCGTGCTCATCCCGACGCAGATGTGGCCGTCATCAAAGTCGTGCACTAGAGCCGTTTTGATTTTGTTTGAATCGCAAACCGGCTCCATATTCTTAGTTTTGCGCGTTTCCGGACGGTGAACCGCCAATATCGGATCTTGGCACTTCACCTGGAAACGCTCTAGCGGCATTCTCACAATGGATGCGTTCTACGGCCCGGTGCTTTCCCTAAGTGCCGGCCCTTATTGCATCAAGATGCTGTTTCCGGCCAAGATTTTGGCGAAATTGCCTATTAACCAATTTGCGGCACATTGCTGAGGCAATGACAGCTCATGCGCGCAAAGCATGAAACGTCCAGAAAAACCTCTTTTAAGAAGCGAAATGGGTGGTGTGTCGGCCGATGATCAAGTCGGAAACCCAAGAACAGCTTAAGGCCGTATTGTCGGGGTTACCCGAACGCTATGTGGAACCGTTCGTAAGCGCGGTCGAGTTTGATCGTCTTGCCGGCGGTAGCTTGCCTCATTCGCTCATCATTGAGAGCTTACGTCCATCATTGCGGAAACTGGGTGTTCCCCGGTTTGGAACGCCAACACCGTTGCGTCTTTTTTGCCGCCCTTTTGAAGACATCCTGTTTTCAGGTCCGCTTTATCCGAAGACGGTTGGCCGCATATCGCGCTTGTCTATTGCACCGGTGTGGGATTGGCTGTCCGAGCTCATTCCCGATGCTCACAAATCACTTACGGATCTGATCGTCAAACAGATCCTGTCCCGTCAAGATGCCAAGCTGGAAGCGGCAACAGCAGAATTGCATCGTAGTTCAGCGAATGCGCTGAGCGCGATATTCCTGTCTTATGAACCGGGTACGCCCGAATATGTGGCGATGGCGAAGCGGTTGGGCAGTGAGGCGATCCTGGAAGATGCCCGCGACATGTGCGCGATCCTTACCATCTCCGACTATGCCAGCCAGCTGCAGTCTCGTTTTCCACGGCCGATCGATAATTTCGATGAGGATGACTTCATCTTTATACGGAAAGCATATGACGAGCTTCAGGAACGCTTTCCGAAACAAGCCAAATACTTCGTTTATCTGCTTGTAGGGCGGATGAAGAGGCCATGGCATATTCTGAGCGTCTTGCCGGTTCTGTGCCGTACCAAGAACGAAGATGAGATATTGGCGTCGGATCTGGGCGAGGTAGGCGATCAGATCTTTGCGGACATGGAAAGCCTAGCCTTTGAAATCACGAGGGCGGATTTTCTAAAACGCGGCCCGGCCAAAAGTCTGAATATGCTGACAAGATTTGTCGAGGCATCGCGGGGGATCACCCGCCAAATGAGTTTGAAGCGCGATGGTCCGTGGGGACAACGCCTGTTCGACTCCCGCAGACGCGTGGCCGAGTCAATGGAGCATCAGCTCAATCGGTCGGTCGATACGATCATTGCGGCATTTCCAACAATCCAAATGGGATCATTCGGCGCTAACGGTGGCGGGCGCCCGGACCTTACGGAGGCGCCGGATGTGGACAGCGTTGAGCGCGCCGCGAAAGTCGCCCTGTTTATAGACCGTACACGGAATTTAGCGGCAGACGCGGCGTTTGGTAAACATCACAAAGAAGCAAGCGGCCGCGTCGAGCAGTTTCTACTGAACTATGGTGCCGACATGATCCAAGAAGTCCGGGCTGGTAACAGCGAAACGATCCGGAACCTTCAGGCCCATTTGGAAGCGACCGTCAAACTCACCGGTCTCGTGGTGGGGGAAGAGGAAGCCGATCTGTTTCTTCGCCGAGCCACAACGGCGGCTAGAAATTAAACAACCCGCTTTTCCCGAAGGGCTTGGATATCCTCGTCGGAAAAGTCGAGCTGCTTCAAAATCATATCCGTATGTTCGCCCAGTTGTGGCGGCCGTCTTTTGATCTCACCAGGGTTTTCCGAGAACTGAACGGGTGTGCGTGCCACGGGGGCATCACCGGGCACGTTTGGATACGCCACATTCTGTAAAAAGCCTGCCGCTTGAATATGCGGATCTTGCAAGACTTGCGCGGGGCTGAGGACAGGGCCGGCTGGAATACGGGCTTGCTCCAGTTGGGCCAAAGCTTCTTCCACGCTGCGTTCCGCGCACCACGATGCCATGCGGTCGCTCAGAGCGGCCCCATTCTGGCCGCGCGCTTCATCATCTTTGAAACGTGGATCTTCTGTCCACTTGTCAGGATCGCCCATGAGCTGTGCCCAGCGTTCGAACAATGGCTGACCCACAATCCATACAATGAGCCAGCCGTCTTTTGCTTTGAAGATGTCCGCGGGACCGGACGTTTGACTTCGATTGCCGGTCGCTTCGCGGTTCACATTGGTGAGCGACTGTTCGATTAAATTGAAATTGAAGAAAGAAAGGGCCGTGGAAAGCAACGCGCCTTCCACATGTTGCCCTTTGCCGGTTGCTTGCCGGGCGAAAAGAGCCGCCATGGTGCCGAACGCACACAAGGAAGCGGTCCCGAAGTCCACCCAAGGCGTATAGGCCTTGGTGGGTTGTCCCGGCTCTCCGGTAAGGTAGGCGGCGCCAGACATGACTTGACCGATGCCGTCAAAGCCGACGCGCTCGCTATAGGGACCGCCTTTGCCAAACGCGGTAACGGAGGTGAGAATGATGTCGGGTTTGATTTTGCACAGGGAGGGGTAGTCGAGCCCCATGGCCTCCAATGTTGCCGGCGGCAAATTTGCGATCACCACATCGGCGGTTTTGACCAGGCGCCGGACCACGTCGCGGCCTTCTTCCTTCATGGGATTGAGCGTAAGGCCCAGCTTGTTCCGGTTCATCTGAAGAAATTGTGCGCCCGCCACGTCGTCGCTTCCTTCCGGCGTCATGGGCATGACAAAACGGTCTTCGCTGCCTTTCACTTTTTCGATGCGGATGACTTCCGCGCCAAGGTCGCCCAGCAGCGCGGCACAGTACGGCCCTGCAATATAGCGTCCGAAATCCAACACCCGAATGCCGTCCAAAATTCCCGCCATCGCTTTCCTCCCTGTTTTCTTGCTGGCGCGCACTATAGGCTATGCAGGAACAACGGCACGAGGGGAAAACGTCACATGAAAGCGTTGCAAGATGTTCTGGCCGTGGCAGATCCGGCCACGCGCAATGTGGACGTCAAGGTGGACGGGGCGGACCCCATTTTTGATACGCGTTTGCGGATTGGAGAGGCCGCCGCGGCATCAGTTGCGGCAAGCGCTGCGGCATGCGCGGCGTTCTTCGAACGGCGTGGCGGTGCTGCTCAAAAGGTCACGGCAGATGTGCCGTTGGCCACAGCCTCTTTGCTTGGGTTTTATCTGCAACGGCTTGAGGGCGGCGAGCTCAAAAGACCATCGGCGGAAAAAGCAACGGTTGCCATTTACCCAACTAAGGATGATCGCTTTATTCACATTCATGGTGGCTTTCCGCACCTGGAAGAAGGCTTGCTGAAAATACTTGGGTGCGGACCGGACAAAGATGAGATCGCGGCCAAAATCGCACATTGGGAAGCTGAACAGCTCGAAGAAGTGATCGCCGAAGAAGGCTTGTGTGGGTGCGTCATTCGCAGCCGGGAAGAATGGGAGGCTCATCCTCAAGGCGTCGCCGTGGGCAATGCCCCCTTGATTGAGATTGTCAAAGTCGACGATCGCGTACCTGACCCGGAAATCGAAAACCGGTTATCGGCGCCGCCGTCCCGACCGTTGGAGGGGGTGCGTGTTTTGGATTTGACGCGTGTGCTGGCGGGTCCCGCCTGTGGACGCACCTTGGCGTCTCATGGGGCATCTGTCCTTAACATTACATCGGAACATCTGCCGAGTGTGGAGCCTTTTGTGATGGATACAGGTCATGGGAAGAAGTCCGGCTTTCTTGATTTTCGGAAATCTGACGAATTGTCGAAATTCAACACTCTTCTTCAGCAGACGGATATTATGTGCCAGTCCTATCGCGCGGGCGCTCTGGACAAGTTTGGACTTTCGATGAATGAATTGATTGAGCGGCGGCCTGGGCTGATCTTCGTGTCGATCAATTGCTATGGGCATGAGGGGCCGTGGGCATCGCGTCCCGGTTGGGAGCAATTGGCCCAATCCGCTACCGGCATTGCCCATCACGAAGCCTGCGATGGTATCCCGAAACTTCTGCCTGCCGCTGCAACAGATTACACCACCGGTTATCTGGCTGCCTATGGCGCGGCGCTCGCTCTATTGCGCCGCCAAGAGGAGGGGGGCAGTTATCACGTGCGCGTATCGCTCTGCCGCACGGGGATGTGGCTGATGGATTTGGGAAATGTGCCGGAAGACCGGTTTCCCGATCTTCCGGAGATCATGTCGCAGGTTGATGTTCGTATGCTGAGTACCAAAACGCCGCTTGGCGTTTTGCGTCACTTGCCGCCAGCGGTGGAATTGTCGAAAACGCCTGCGCGATGGGAGCTGCCGCCTGTGCCGCTGGGCACGCACCCAGCGGCTTGGTAGTAGGTTACTTTAGTACTCAATCACGCTGCGGATCGATTTGCCTTCGTGCATGAGATCGAACGCGTTGTTGATTTTCTCCAACGGCATTTTGTGCGTAATCATTTCGTCGATGGCGATCTGGCCATTCATGTACCAATCGACAATTTTGGGAACGTCCGTGCGGCTGCGCGCACCACCGAAAGCAGTGCCCTTCCACACGCGCCCGGTCACCAGCTGGAAAGGCCGGGTTGAGATTTCCTCGCCAGCGCCGGCAACACCCACGATGATGCTTTCGCCCCAACCCCGGTGGGCGCATTCCAGCGCTTGCCGCATGGTTTCGACCTTACCAATGCATTCAAAACTGTAATCGGCACCGCCGCCGGTCAAGTTAACCAGATACGGAACGAGATCGCCTTCCACTTCGTTTGGATTGACAAAGTCGGTCATGCCGTATTTTTCAGCAAGCGGAACACGTGCGGGATTAATATCAATGCCAACGATTTGTTCGGCGCCTACCAGGCGCGCGCCCTGAACCACATTGAGGCCGATACCGCCCAGGCCAAACACAACCACTCGCGATCCGGCTTCCACTTTCGCCGTGTTGATGACGGCGCCGATGCCCGTCGTGACACCGCACCCGATGTAGCAGATCTTGTCGAACGGGGCGTCCTCGCGCACCTTGGCGACGGCGATTTCCGGCAAAACAATGAAATTTGAGAACGTGGATGTTCCCATATAGTGATGGATCATGTCCTTGCCCAAGGAAAAGCGGGATGTTTCGTCCGGCATCAATCCGCGTCCCTGCGTGTCGCGGATCGACGTACACAGATTCGTTTTGGGATGGAGGCAAGACGGACATTCCCGGCATTCGGGCACGTAAAGGGGAATGACGTGGTCTCCGGCCTTTACGGATGTCACACCTGGACCAATATCGACGATGATGCCGGCTCCTTCGTGACCGAGCACGCTTGGGAAAATCCCTTCCGGATCTCTGCCGGAAAGCGTGTATGCGTCCGTGTGACACACGCCCGCCGCCTTGAGTTCCACGAGAACTTCGCCAGCCTTAGGGCCTTCCAGTGACAGGGTTTCAATGCTGAGGGGTTTGCCTGCTTCGAAGGCGATGGCGGCTTTCGTTTCCATGCGGGTGCCCTTTCTGTGTTGTAAGTTGTCACGGCGCAGCTTAGGAATTGGGCCGCCAACAGGCAAGGGCAACTCGGCCAATCGTACGGACGGGATAGTTAGGAGAATGAAGACTTGTGATCGTTGTTTGGATACTGATCGCATTGGTGTCACTGGCCACATTGTATGTGGTGCTTTCTCCTTTGATTCGGCAAAATCAAGCTCTGGGCGAGGGAGGCAATAGCCAGGCCGTCTACGAGGATCAGCTCGCGGATTTGGATCGGGACGTGGCGCGGGGTGTGATCTCCGAGTCTGAAGCGGAAGCCCTGCGTGCCGAAACCTCCCGCCGGCTATTGGAGTCGGTGGAAACGGAAAATACCGACCGATCTTTATCACTCTCGTCAGCGCAACTCAGGCGCGCTGCACTAGCAATAGCGGTCGTCATCATTGGCGCAAGCACACTTCTGTACGCCATGCTGGGCAACCCCCATCTGCCCGGCGTGCCGGCGTCCCAACGTTCGGCCGAACGGGAGTATGTGCAAAACATCGAAAAACTAGCAGCCATCATGAAAACCAACCCGGAGGATGCGACCGGCTGGCGATTGCTTGCCACTGGCTATCGCGCCATGGGGCGGATTGACGAGGCGGCCGCGGCTTACGAGCAGTCTGTGACGCGCGGGAAACCTACAGCAGATACTTTGACCGATTACGGTGAGATCCTTTTGCTATTGAACAGGGGCACGGTTACCACACGCGCGCGAGAAGTTTTCGAACAAGCCGTAGAGACCGACCCTGGTCATCAACGGGCGCGATACTACCGGGCCTTGGCGTGGATGCAGGCGGATGAATTGGACAATGCACTCGCTGAGTTTGAGGAACTGAAAAAAAGTTCACCTGAGGATGCGCCATGGCTAACCGGCGTCGATGCGCGGATTGCCGAGATTAAACAAATCCAAGAAGGAGGGGCAGAGTCCACCCGCGATCAGATCCGGAACAATCCAGAAATTCTTGCGATGGTGCAGGGGCTTGCCGCACGGCTAGAGGATGAACCAGAGGATCTGGAAGGATGGCTGCGTCTCATTCGCTCCTACGCTGTGCTTGGCGAGCTGGAACTTGCGGAAGAGGCGCGCGAAACCGCGCGGACGACTTTCGACGCGAACGAAGAAGCGCTTAAGGCGATTCGTACGCTTGCGGACGAATTGGGACTGAGCAGCGCCGAGTAGAATCCGGAAATGTTCTAACTGGCTGCTGCAAAAGTCATCTGGGCCCTTCGAGACGGGCCTATCGGCCCTCCTCAGGGTGAGGAAATTTAACAAAAACCTCATGGTGAGGAGGCGCTATAGCGCCGTCTCGAACCATGGAGATATACAGCGATGACTTTCTCAGCAGCCCACTAAAGTGCAGGCTTGAAAGTTCCATAGGTTTCAGAGAACAGTTCCATCGGTTTTTGGAACGTCACATATGTGGCCAAATTCTCCGAAGACGCGGTTATCCGAACTGATCTTGTCATGCCGGGGGAGGAAACGGTGCCATCCAATGCGCCTGTGTCGATTGCATCAGCGACTTTGTCACCGTCGATGAAGAAAAGCGAAAGCGTGTCTTTAGTGTCCAGTTCATAGCGCATCAAATGGAACCCTTGCAGCTCTTCCACCGCGTTGCCGTCGTTTTCCGTCCAGTAGAGGTTGAGGAATTTTCCGTTTGAAAGGGAAGAACTGGTCACGTCGAATTCGGCCCAGCCGCCGTCCGGTTCTTCGGGCGTTTGAACCGTTACAAGAATGGCCTTGTGATTGCCTTCTACGGTTTTGATGAAGTGCAAAAAGACGGGAGATTCTTCGTCTTCCAACGTGCCGATCCATGCGCCGAAAAGCGCAGGATCAAGAGGCGCATCGGCAGATACGGGGAGAGGATTTTGCGAGGTCGGCAAGCAGGCAGCAACCAGAAGTGTCAAAATTGCAGCAAATGCCCACTTTACGATTGGATTGCCCGAATATGACCGTGTCGCCATACCCATCCTCCCCACGATATTTCTCCCAGCTTCATCAAACCGATGGAATGGGGCCGAAGTAAGACACTGAGCGAAGGCCGTTATGTGCCAAAAACTCGCGTCAACATGCCGACTTGCGGACTTGAGAGCGGTTCTATATTCCCAGTTTATCCTTCATTGAAGGGCTTTGAGATTCTGGAGTGAAAATCATGACACGCCGCCGCCGTCGCATGACGCTGATCATTGCTGGTTTGGCTACTTTGTCTGTCGCCGCGCTTCTCGTGCTGACAGCGTTGGAAGACAGTATCGTCTTTTTCTACAGCCCTTCAGACATTGCGGAAAATGACATTGCGCCTCGCCAGACAATCCGTGTCGGCGGATTGGTCGCCGAAGATAGTGTGACGCATGGTGATGATAATCTTGTGGAGTTCACGGTGACGGACGGCGTTGAGTCCGTCGTCGTCCGGTTTGCGGGCGCATTGCCGGATTTGTTTCGTGAAGGCCAGGGGGTTGTTGTTGAAGGGGCGTTCGATGACGGGCGTCTGTTCCAGGCGTCCAATGTGCTGGCAAAGCATGATGAAAATTACATGCCGCCGGAAGTGGCCGATGCCTTGAAGAAAGCGGGCACTTGGCAGGGCGATGACTATGGCAACACTGAAGGGGCAAAACCGTGATCGCTGAGCTCGGTCAGTTCCTTCTCATACTGGCCTTATGCGTGGCGTTGGTTCAATCCGTGGTGCCCCTCTACGGTGCCCATTACGGCATTCGCGCGTTCATGAAGGTGGGAGACCGGGCGGCTCAAGCGCAATTGATTTTGACGGCAACGTCGTTTGCTTGTCTGACTTACCTTTACGTCGTTTCTGATTTCTCCGTACAGAACGTATTGATTAACTCCCATACGGCAAAGCCGATGATTTACAAGATCTCGGGCGTCTGGGGAAATCATGAAGGCTCCATGCTGCTATGGCTTCTAATTCTAGCCGTGTTCGGCGCTATGGTGGCTCTCTTTGGACGTAATCTGCCGGTTGATTTCAAGGCACGTGTCCTTGGTGTGCACTCAATTGTCTCCACGCTTTTTCTGCTTTTCGTCATTCTCACTTCAAACCCGTTCACGCGCGTATTTCCGACACCGCTTGAAGGCCAAGGGCTCAACCCCATTCTGCAAGATCCGGGTTTGGCCTTTCATCCGCCGTTTCTCTATTTCGGCTATGTGGGCTTTTCCATGGCCTATTCCTTCGCGGTTGCGGGATTGATCGGCGGCAACATCAGTCCGGCCTGGGCGCGCTGGGTGCGCCCCTGGACCCTGGCGGCCTGGGTGGCGCTGACCATCGGCATCGGGCTTGGCAGCTGGTGGGCTTATTACGAATTGGGCTGGGGCGGCTGGTGGTTTTGGGACCCGGTGGAAAACGCCTCTTTCATGCCGTGGCTTATGGGCACGGCGCTTCTGCATTCGGCAATCGTTGTTGAGAAACGTAACACGCTGAAGGTCTGGACGATCTTTCTGGCCATTACCACATTCGGCCTGAGCTTGATTGGCACATTCCTGGTACGCAGCGGCGTGCTGAGCTCCGTTCATGCCTTCGCCAACGATCCCGACCGGGGATTGTTCATTTTGCTGATTTTGATTGTTTTGGTGGGAGGGGCTTTTGCCCTGTTCGCGTATCGGGCACGGGAATTCGCGCCGGGACCGTTGTTCGCCACGATTAGCCGGGAAAGCGGCCTGATCTTCAACAATCTCATTTTGAGTGTCGCCACAGCCACCGTCTTTATCGGAACGCTTTATCCTCTGTTCATTGATGCCTTCGGTCTCGCGAAGATTTCCGTGGGGCCGCCTTACTTCAACGGCACCTTCATTCCTCTGATGATCCCGCTGCTGCTGGCGGTTCCCATTGGCGCGTCTTTGTCCTGGAAGCGGGCGGACCTGGCAGGTGTGGTGCAAAGGCTATCAATCGTCATGGGACTGAGCATTGGTGTTTGCCTTATCCTTATTGCCATCCAAGGGCTTAATCAGGCCCTAGCCGCGTTGGGGTTCGGCATTGCTACTTGGCTTGTGCTTGGGTCCGTATTTGAGCTGGTACGCCGAGCCAACTTCGGACGCGTGCCTTTTGCCCGATCATTAGATCTCTTGGGACACACACCGCGTTCCACCATGGGCATGGTCACGGCCCATGCCGGGGTGGGCGTCCTCGTAGCTGGCATCACCGGTGTTTCGCTTTGGCAGACGGAGAAAGTGGCCAATCTGCCGGTTGGCCAGAGTATAGAGATCGGCGGTTACAGCTTGCTGCTGGAGAAGGTGCGGCCAGTTCAGGGGCCGAATTATGCAGCCACGCGCGGCGAATTCCGCCTTCAAAGTAATGGTCGGGATCTGGCCATGCTCACCCCGGAACGTCGGCAGTACCTGCCGGGAGGGCAGACCACGACGGAAGCTGGAATCCGCACTACGGCGTGGAGTGATGTCTATGTCACCATCGGGGAACCCGCCCAGACTGGGACAGAGGCGTGGGTTGTCCGCGTTTATGAAAAGCCTCTGGTCGTATGGCTTTGGATCGGCGCCACGCTGATGGCTTTTGGGGGCGTGCTCTCGCTAACCGATCGGCGCTTGCGCATAGGCGCGCCCAAGGCTCGCCGCTCAATGGTTGGCGGCGTGCCACAGGCGGTGGCACATGGCTAGGGTCTTTGTTTGTTTGTTTGCATGGATTTTGTTCGTTGTACCGGCCGCCGCCGTTCAACCGGACGAAATTCTCGACGATCCGGCTCTTGAAGAACGCGCGCGCGCCATATCGCAGCAACTGCGTTGCTTGGTTTGTCAGAATGAGTCCATCGACTCATCAAACGCGGAAGTGGCCCAGGATCTGCGCAACATTGTGCGCGAGCGGTTGTTAGCTGGCGATACGGACGCGCAAATCGTTGAATTTGTCGTAAGCCGCTACGGTGATTTCGTTTTACTAAACCCACCCCTCCGCAGCCGGACGGTTTTGCTCTGGCTTGCGCCTGTTTTGATGTTCTCGATCGGTGGCGTTCTTATCTTGCTCTTTTACCGCAGCATGTCGCAGCGGCGCGAGGAGGCCCACCTGCTTTCCACGGACGAAAAAGAGAAGCTGAAACGCTATTTGGAAGGCCAATGAAAACTAGGTCTTTGACTTCGGAATGAACGCCACGTCGGTCAGAACAAACACGTCTATTTCCTGACCGGACTTCATCATCTTAGCTTGAATGACGTTCATGCCGCTTACGGTGTCCAAGCCGTCTTGAAAGCGCCCGTCGAATCTGAGCGCCACGGGCGTAAAGCTCGATTCATAATTCACCACTTCACATTCCCCATTGGCCATGCGCGACGACATAAGCCGCATGGTTGGGTGTTCCTTGCCGAACACATGCAAGGTTTCGCCGTTTATGCTTTGCCGTTGCGCCAGCATCCCTTGATTGAGCAGTTCGGCAAGTTCAGCGGCGATGGACTCTTTATGACAGAAAAATAAACCGGCTTCACGGCGTTCCACGCCTTCTTCATAAGGAAGGATTGATGCCACAGGCTGGGCACCGGCAACGCCTGCGGTAAACACCCAAGCGGCGGCGATCAAGAGGCAGGCGCGGAGTTGCATATTCTGTTCCCATCTTCGCGGTCTAACGGAGTCTTCCCACGCATCGCAGTTGATAGCAATGTGTTTTGTGGTGCTGTTTCAAACCCCGTAAGGTGCGATTTCCTATTCGGTCAAAGGAAAACAATAATGGCAAAGAATTTTGAGCGTGTGACATTTCAAGGAAGTTTGGGCGAACCTTTAGCCGCGCGTTTGGACATGCCGGACGGCCAGGTTCAAGCGATCGCCCTGTTTGCGCATTGCTTTACCTGTTCCAAGGAGATTTTTGCGGCAGCTCGTATCTCACAGGGGCTGACCCGGGCCGGATTTGCCGTCTTGCGTTTCGATTTCACCGGCTTGGGGCAAAGCGGGGGCGACTTCGCCAACACCAATTTCTCCTCCAATGTGGCGGATCTTCTGGCCGCAGCGGACTATCTCAAGGGAACACTCGGGGCCCCGCAAATTCTGATCGGCCACAGCCTTGGAGGGGCTGCGGTCATCAAAGCCGCGTCGGCGTTGCCGGACGTGAAGGCGGTGGCCACCATCGGCGCACCAGCCGAAGCAAACCATGTGAAAGAGAATTTCCGGGCCGACATTTCGGAGATTGAGAGCAAGGGCGAAGCCACCGTCCAGCTCGGCGGGCGCCAATTTTCAATCAAGAAGCAGTTTCTGGACGATTTGGACAGTCATTCAATTCGCTCTGCCGCGGCGGACCTGCGTAAACCTTTGCTGGTTATGCATGCGCCGCTTGACCAAACTGTTGGCGTCGAAAATGCGGCGGAGCTTTTTACTGCCGCCCGCCACCCGAAGAGTTTTGTTTCGCTGGATACGGCGGATCATCTTCTAACTGACCGGGGGGATGCAGCCTACGTTGCGCAGGTTCTGGCCGCTTGGGCGTCTCGCTATATCGATTTCGACGCGCCGGCTCAGGAAAGCCGGGATGTACCGTCGCCGGTTGAAGGTGCCGTCGTGGTGCGCGAAACCGGAAACGGTAAATTCCAGCAAGATGTGGTCGTTGGTCCGCATGTGCAGCATGCGGATGAACCAAAGTCTTTTGGTGGTGACGAGACCGGCCCGTCGCCTTATGAATTCGTCAGCGCAGGACTGGGGGCCTGCACGTCGATGACGATGCGCATGTATGCCGACCGAAAAAAATGGCCTGTGGATCGCATTACCGTCACGGTACATCACGATAAGATCCATGGACAGGATTGCGAAACCTGTGAAGAGAAGCCGGACTCAAAGATTGACCGGTTCGCCCGCGACATCGAAATCGAGGGCGACCTCACCGATGAACAATTGGACAAGCTGATGGAGATCGCCGACAAGTGCCCGGTACATCGAACCCTTAATGCGCCGGTGGATATTCCCACCAAGCGCATCGGCACCCAGTGACTAGTGCGCTTCTTTGGATTGTTCTTCCTTCACGAAGAACATGAGAATGAAGCCGACGACAAAGAAGACGAGCACAATCGAAAAACCGGCGCGCTGGCTTTGGAACAATGCCGTCGCAATGCCGATGGCGAAGGGGGCGATGAAGGCCGTGGCCTTACCGGTGAGGGTGTAAAGTCCGAAAAACTCTCCGGCCATTTTGGGCGGGACGATGCGGGCCAGCATGGTCCGGCTTGACGCGAGCCCCGGTCCGGCAAATACCCCGCCGAACATTGCAACGGAAATAAACAGATGTTCCGCGAAGGTCTCGAACCCAAGGGCTGTGTACAAACCGCCGAGCACAGGCATCTGCGTGATGCCGACTGCATCCGGCGTCCAGAAGAAGAACAGAACGTCGGGCGTGATGCTGATCGAGACCAAATTCGTCACCGTAAAGCCGGCAACCGCGATCATGATCGTCTTTTTCGATCCGATCTTGTCGTCAAGCCAGCCACCCACGGCGCCGCCAATGGCCGAAATGTTAAGCGTGATCAGCGCGAAGATGCCCACTTGAGCCGTGGTCCACCCAAAAATGCCCGCTGCGTAAATGCCGATGAAGGCGAACACAGCGGTCATGCCATCGTAGTAGATCAGCCGCGCCAGCAGATAGATCGCAATGTTGCGGTAATGGGAAAGCGCCTTAAAGGTTTCATATAGGCGCTCCAATCCAACGCGGGCAGCGGTCGTAACGTTCAGTGATGTCCTGGGAATGTCCGGCGTAAACAGGAAAAGCGGTAAAATGACAATGCCGAGCCAGACGGCAGTCAGTGGACCGACAATCCGGTCCGGACCAAAAGTTTCCTTATCCAATCCGAAGGCGGGCGTTTCCGGAAGTGAGAAAAAGTAAAGCCAGATCAGAAAGACAGTGGACCCGGCCACATATTGCGAACTGTATCCAAGGCCGCTTAACTTGCCGACGGCGTTGTGGCTTACCAAAGACGGCAACATAGCGTTGTGATAGACGCTGGCAAATTCAAGCATCACGGCCGACACGATCAAACTTACGATGACCAGTGGCAGCAAGTCGGGCATGTTTGGTGATGCGAACCAAAGCCCCAATGTAAAGAGCGCCGCAATAGAAGCGAAAATGCCAATGCCTATTTTTCGGGCACCTGTCGCGTCGGCCAATGACCCCAAAATGGGACTGAGCATGGCAATGAAGAGACCTGCCGTGCCCTGAATATATCCCCAGTAGGACTGCCCAGCGACAGGATCGCCAATAACGACCGACGAAAAGTAAGGGCCGAAAACAAAAATGTTGATCAGCAGAAAGTAAGGGCCTTGCGCGAGTTCGTAAGCCAACCATCCAAACTGACCGAGCGGTGAGGCTGTTTTCCCGCCAAGTATCGATTTGGATTCTGTCTTGTCCAAGGCCGCTTCGGCCATAAAGCCCCCCACTGTCTGCCATGATTGATTCGCGCAGCGTTCCACTGTGCATGTTCGGTACATTTTGACAATGAAAGATCCCGAGAGCGTCCGAATCAGACGCAACTGTCATCGCGTAAATGTCATTGAAGAGTCGTGAGCGGCGTAATTTGTGACGCGCATCGGACACAAGAATTGCTTAGAGTGAAAAAAAATGTCCGTATGTCTTTCTTTCTGTTGGCATTGTGCGGATTCCCAGTAAAATCCTAATGATTCGCACTACGGGCATCTCGAATCCCACTTGTTCTTTGGGGTTCGCGACTTCTACAAAAAAACAAAATCGTTCGCGGCGCTATATTTGGTGGCAATGAGGTGCCTGTATTGCTATATCTAGTGTGTTCGGACTGACTAAAGGGTTATCTCAATGAGCAAATCTGAATTTATCGAAGCCGTCGCTAAGCGTGGCAAGATCAGTAAGGCAGAAGCCAAGCGTGCAGTTGAATTGGTGTTCGGGGAAGTTGAAGCTGGTCTCAAGTCAAGCAAGAGTGCTGGCAAGTACACGATCGGCACGTTCGGTACATTCTCCATCACGAAACGTGCGGCACGCAAAGGCCGCAACCCAAGAACGGGTGAGCCGATTAAGATCAAAGCATCGAAGTCGCTGCGCTTCCGTCCTTCAATGCAATTGAAGAAGGCAGCAGGCTGCTAATCGGCAACAGCATTTCTTCGAAGAACCCGTCGGCCATAAGCCGGCGGGTTTTTTTGTGCGTAAAGAGGTAAAGTCGGAACAGAATCTTCTAGAACTGAACACTGTGGTGAAGAAGCTGTGAACAGCCTGAGCGACAACATACAGAAAATCGCAACGCCATTTGACGAACGACGCGCCCAAAGAACGCTTCTTGCGCTTGTGGAGTGCGTCCGCGAAACAAACGACGAGGCCCTGGCGGAGCGCGCATCACTCATCCTGTCAAAACTGCGTGCGCGTCGGTTTCTGAAGGGGCTGTTTGGGAACAGCCCGTTTCTTTCCCGCTTGGCCCTCAAGAACACCGGATTCTTTTTCGACGCTCTTGAAAGTGATTTGGATCATACATTCGCGGCACTGCTCAAACAGCTTGAAGACAATGCCGCTTTGGCTTCGGAAGAAGAATGGGCGAGCCTACTGCGGCGGTCGAAACAAAAGGCGGCGCTGCTTTTGGCAGCGGCAGATGTTGGGGGTGTTGGGGATACGGAACGTATTGTGCAGTGTTTGACGGCGTTTGCGGATGCCTGCATTCGCGAAACGGTTCATTGGTTGTTTGCCAACAATCTCGACCTGTCGGACTCTTGCCAGAAAACCGTGGCTCAAAGCGGTTTCTTTGTCTTAGGCATGGGAAAGTTCGGCGGTCACGAACTGAATTATTCAAGCGACATCGACCTGATCGTCTTTTTCGACAAAGAGAAACTATCGGTCCTGACCGATGATGAACCGCAAGTCTTCGCCATCAATCTCACGCGCAAATTGGTGTCATTGCTGAATGACATGACCGCCGACGGTTACGTCTTTCGGGTGGATTTGAGACTGCGCCCGGATGCCGGGGCGACGCAGGTAGCATTGTCGACCGAAGCGGCCGAAATCTACTACGAGACATTTGGCCAAAACTGGGAACGGGCGGCCTTTATCAAAGCACGTGTCATTGGTGGTGACATGAAGGCGGGTGAGGCTTTTTTGGAGGGACTTACACCGTTCATTTGGCGCCGTTACCTGGACTACGCGTCCATTGAAGATGTGCACAGCATCAAGCGGCAAATTCATGCTCATGGCGGGCATCGGGAAATTGCGGTCAACGGCCATGATGTGAAACTAGGGTGGGGCGGCATCCGCGAAATCGAGTTCTTCGTCCAAACGCAGCAACTCATTCTTGGCGGGCGTGACCCTAGTCTACGGGGCAAATCCACCTGCGCCACTCTTATCCAACTATGCGACCGGGGGATGATCACCCAGGACGTTGTCGACGAGCTTACAGAAGCCTACTGGTTCTTGCGGCTTGTGGAACATCGGCTGCAGATGATTGAAGATCAGCAGACGCATTCTCTGCCGGTTGAGGATGAGGGCGTTGCGCATGTGGCCGCCTTCTGCGGGTTTGAGAACGAGGCATCGTTTCGTGAGGAACTGCTCCGTACACTTACGACTGTTCGCGAGCACTACAACAGCCTGTTTGAAAATGAGCCCACGCTCTCTAAAGAAACGGGAAGCCTCGTTTTTACCGGCGTCGATGATGATCCCGAGACGCTAAAGTCGTTAGAAAATTTGGGGTTTGAGCGGCCGAAACAAATCTCTGCCGCCATTCGGGCTTGGCATCATGGGCGTTTGCGGGCCACGCGCAGCGAGCGGGCCCGACAGAAACTGACGGCGATTGTGCCGGTCCTGCTGGAGTCTTTTTCAAAAGTGTCGGAGCCCGACGCCGCCTTCGGCCGTTTCAACCGTTTCCTGGAAGGGCTGCCCGCCGGTGTTCAGCTCTTTTCGCTTCTCCATTCCAACCCTCACCTGTTAGGCCTTCTTACCTCTGTTCTGGGAAGTGCGCCCCGGCTGGCGCCGATCCTGGCTGGGAATGCACAAATGCTGGATGCGGTGATAGAGCCTGGATATCTCGACAGGCTGCCGGACCTGCCGGAATTGCAAGATGAGTTCGCTGAACGTATTCGGACGGCGGATTCGTACGAGATGATCTTGGACGAAGCCCGCCGTTGGTCCCATGAGCAGTCCTTGCGGGTGGGTGTGCAGACGCTTACCGGTAAAGCGAAGGCGGAGCAGGCCGGCGCGGCTTACGCCAGTCTTGCTGAAACAGTGCTCACGGCTTTGTTGCCTGTGACAAGGGATTACGTTGGGCGCAGGTATGGCACCCTTCCGGGCGGCGACATGGCCGTCTTGGCCATGGGCAAACTTGGATCGCGTGAAATGACGGCGGCTTCCGATCTGGATTTGATTTTCGTTTATGATGCTCCGGATGCGGACGCATTGTCGGACGGCGAAGCGCCTCTTTCGGTAACGCAATATTTCATGCGGCTCAGTCAGCGTTTCATCAACGCATTGACGGTTCAAACAAGCGAAGGTGGGCTGTTCGAGGTGGACATGCGCCTACGGCCGTCCGGAAATTCCGGGCCATTGGCCACATCCATCGATCGGTTTGAAGCCTATCAAAGGGAAGACGCTTGGACATGGGAACACATGGCCATGACGCGGGCGCGGGTCATTGGAGGGTCAGACGTTCTGCGTGCCAAGATCGACCAGGTTGTCGCAAATGTCTTATGCCTGGAACGGGACCCGATGGTTGTTGCGCGGGACGTGTTGGACATGCGTCAGAAGATCGAAGACGAATATGCCAGTAATGATCCGTTGGAAATCAAGAACGTGCGTGGTGGCCTGTTGGATGTGGAATTCATTTGTCAATTTTTGCAGCTTACACGCGCCAATGATCATCCCGAGATTCTAAGGGTGAATACAAAAGAGGCATTGTCTCAGATTGCGGAAGCCCAATTGTTGAAGGATGAAGACGCAGCCGCCTTGCTCAAGTCGTGCTCGCATTATCATAAGATTACACAGATTACCCGCGTGGCGTTCGAAAGCTCATTCACATTCGATGATGTGTCCGCAGGCCTGGAACAAATTCTTTGTGCCGCGGTGGATTGCAAAAGCCTGGTGGAGCTTGAGAACCATCTGAAGTCGCTTCAGGCGCGCATCCATGGGCTGTTTGTGGACGTCATCGAGAAACCGGCACACGCCTAAAGCTGTCGTTTAACGGATCAGTTCTTCGATCCAGTTTGGCAATGCGTAGGCGGCTTTGTGAATTTTCGCGTTGTAATAGGTTGTCTTAGGAGAAACGTCGCTCACCCGTTGATCGACAAGCTTCAGGTTTTCTTCCCGGCCAAGCGCAAATCCCTTACTCGCCCAGGTAAGCGCCATAAACCCGCCGGTATAGGTGGGGGTCACCGTCAGATAGACTCCGCTGTGGGGGAACACGTGAGCCAACTGCCGGCAGGTATCGCTTAACTCTTCGGCTTGGAAAAACGGGGCGCCCGTTTGGAACACCGCAATACCGTTGGGCGACAGGGCATCGGAGATTGTCCGATAGAACTGGTCCGAAAACAAAACTTCAGCCGGGCCCACCGGGTCTGGCCGGTCACTTACGATCAAATCATATTTGCCCCGCTGTTCAGGTTCCTTCAGAAACTCTGCCGCATCCCGGATATGAATGTTCAATCGTTCATCGGCGAAGGCGGAGGCGTTGAGGTCGGCGAAATGTTCCCGGCACAGATCAACCACGCGGCCGTCAATCTCTGCAAGGTCAACGGTCGAGACGGATGTGTGCTTGAGGGCTTCCTCGGCCACGGCTAAATCGCCGCCGCCGACGATGGCCACATTCTTCACGTTACCGTGTTCGAACATGGGCAAGTGCGTCAGCATTTCCGAATAGCTGTCTTCGTCTCGCGTGGTGATTTGAACGATCCCGTCCAGAACCATGATACGGCCATTGTCGTCCGTATCGAAGATTTGGATGTGCTGAAACTCGCTGCGTTCATCGACGAGCATCGGCCCTTTTAGCTTGAACCCTTGGAAGTATCCGCCGTGAAGGCCTTCGATGAAGCTCTCTGTCATTTTGCGTTGATGCCCCCATGTCATGATCAGGAGTGTCATGATCCGGAGTGTGATCATCCGGAACTGCCAGACCATTCTGGCGCGCGGACATATAGGGCAGATGTCTCCGAAAGAGAACCCAAAACCGGTTGGTCAAAAAAGCGCACTCAGTGCGTATGATTTTTGTTGACGCGGCGGATCAATTTTCATTATATGCGCGCCGCGCTGACGGCATGGGTCTGACAATACGGTCAGGCATGTGTCCCCAACCTCCGGCGTTTACCGGAGGTATGAACCGATAAATGTCCACGGGCGCAGTTGGTTGAACATTTTGTTGGTGGAGTGGGCTTATGGCGTCGTCTCAGTCAAAGGTGGTGAAATTGTCGAATGCTGTTGCGCGGGAGGACGAACACGTGAATGCCTCCGTCGATACGACGCAAGTTACTGAAAACAAAGATTATTTTGTTGAGCGTGATGGCTTGGTCTATGCCGGAAGCCATTTGATTGTGGATCTTTGGGGCGCGCAGGGTCTGTCGGATGTGGAGCATATCGAAGCCGCGCTGCGCGAGGCGGTTGTGGCCTCCAAGGCGACCCTGTTGCACATTCATCTGCACCAGTTTGGTCCCAACGAAGGGGTATCCGGCGTTGCGGTCTTGGCCGAATCCCACATCAGCATTCACACCTGGCCGGAACGGGAATATGCGGCCATCGACATTTTCATGTGCGGTGCCGCCGAACCCGCGAAAGCCATCCCGGTTTTGAAACAAGCCTTCCAGCCGAAGAACGTATCTATCGGTGAACACAAGCGCGGCGTCATCTGATTGATTTGCCGTTAACTTGCTGGTAACTCCCGTGGCACAAGTGCGGGGCGCGACCGCGGCTTGGTAAACACATTCTTTATTTAGTCGGCGTTAAGGTCGCTACCGATGGTGGCGGGGCCGGTGTCTGCGCCCCTGGGGCAGTTTTCGGGCGCATGGAATGACGCAGCAATTCGATGTGGCAATTATCGGCGCGGGCCTTAACGGCCTGACGGCGGCTGCTTATCTGGCGAAGGCCGGAAAGAATGTTGTGGTGCTGGAGCGTGGCGACCGTGTTGGCGGTGCTGCCGCAAACCGCGACGTGTTTCCCGGTTTCACATTTCCAACGGCTGGCTATGCGAGCTCGCTTCTTCACCCGTCGATTGTGCATGACCTCGATCTTGGCCGACATGGTTTGGTGTTTCACCCCACAAGGGCGCATGTGACACTGTCGCAGGAAAGCGAGTTGCTTGCCACTTATCCCGACGTGCAGAAAACAGTCCAGGCGCTGCAACACCAGTCTTTGAGAGATGCAGAATCTTACGGCCATATGATCACCGCCTTGCGGCGCTTCGCGACATTCGCCGAACCGCTGTTGGCCCAGACCGCCGATTCAGGCAAACGAAACCCGGTAAACTCATTCGAGCTTTTGCAGGAACAGGCGACAGCATACGGCGACGTGGACACGCTTCGGACGATGCGTTGGGCATTCCAAAGCATCGGTGATGCGCTTGAAGACTGGTTTGAGATTCCGATCCTGAAGGCCCACTTGGCGGGGCGCGCCTTGCTTGGGGCCTCTCTTGGCCCGTTTTCAGCAACGACGGCACCTTTGCTGTCGAAGTCCCTTGGATACTTCGCCCCCGGACAGTCCGCCACTGTTGGGTATGTACGGGGCGGGGCAGGGGCCTTGGCCGAAGCGTTGGTGAAAGCGCTTTGGTCATTTGGCGGTGAAGTGCGTTTAGAGGCGAAAGTTTCCGACATTCAGCTCAAGGATGGAAAGGCAGTCGGCGTCGTCCTGGACCGTGGCGAAGAGATCGAAGTAGGGACCATCATCTCCAGCCTCGACGTTAAACAGACGTTTCTGACTTTGTTCGACTGGAATGCGCTTCAGCAGCCCATGATCGACAAAGTTCTTAAGGTGAAGACACGCGGGGCGCTGGGTAAGATCAGCCTTGCGCTTGATAGCCAGCCGAGATTCCCCGGCATTCCTGCAGGATCGCCATTGTGGACCGGGGACTGGCAATTGACGCCCACAATGCTTGACCTCGAGCGCGCCTATGATGACTGGAAAAACAATGTTCTGTCTCAAGAGCCGCATATCGTTTTCAACACACCGACTGCGTTTGATTCCACATTGGCGCCACCCGGCAAGCACGTCATGTTGGTGTTTGTCCAATACCTGCCGGAGGAGCTGTTGGACGGCCCATGGGATGGCGAAAAGAAAGAGATTTTGTGTCAGCGGGTGATTGACAGGATATCCGAATTTAGTCCCGGTTTTAAGGATCTCGTTCTGCACACGGAAGTACAAACGCCCAACGATTTGGAAGAAATGTATGGCTTAAGTGGTGGGCACATCTTTCACGGAGAAGAAACACCGGACAGGTTGCTGGTGAATTCAGGTTTCCAGGATGTGGCGCAACACCGGTCGCCGATCAGCAATCTTTATCTGTGCGGTGCGGGATGTCATCCGGCCGGTGGCTTGTTGGCGATGGCTGGGCAATCCGCAGCACGGGTGGTCCAAACGGATCTCACGCCACGGAGGTGGTTGTGACAAGGGCGAAGGGCAGTTTCCACCAATATGACGTGGCTATTATCGGGGCAGGACATAACGGTCTGGTCTGTGGCGCCATGTTGGCGAAAGCCGGCAAGAAGGTGGTGTTATTGGAAGCGCGCCAAAAGATTGGTGGGCTGAGCGTCACCGAAGACATTGCAGAAGACGTGCAAGGCCCTGTCTGCGCCCATCTTGTGCAGGGCATAAACAAGAAAGTGGCATCGGACCTGCGGCTGGCCAGGCATGGTGTGTCCTTTCTTGACGGCTTCCAAACCACGATAGCCCTGAGCGAAGACGGTCAGCACTTGGTGCTCTCACGAAACGCCGAAGAGACAAAGGCCAGCATTGAAGCGTTCTCTTCGAACGACGCGAGCGCCTATTTGAAATTCGAAGAGCGGCTTTCCGCATTTTCGAACGTGCTGTCTACGTTGATCACCGAACCGCTGCCGGCTGTTGCTGCTCATCAGCGTGACAGTGACCGTCAATGGCACAAAATGCGCCAGGCTTTGAAGAAGCTGCATGTGGATCAGGCGGCGGAATTCATGACAGTGTTGTCGGGAAGCGTCGCCGATTTTCTCGATGAACATTTCGAAACCGATCTTTTAAAGGGTGCGTTGGCGCACGACGCCATTATGGGAAACGCGTTCGGGCCGCGCAGCCCAGGTTCCATGTTGACAATGATGTATCGGCGCGCGTCTCAGCAATTGAGCGACCCACACTATTTTGGATACCCCAAGGGGGGTGTCGGTGCGCTATCGGACGCTCTTGGAAAGGCTGCTCTCGACGCCGGCGCCGACATTCGGCTTGGGGCTGATGTGGTTTCCCTTAATGTGATCGATGGGCGTATAGCAGGTGTTACGCTTGAGGACGGGCAGACCATCTCTGCCCGAGCCGTCGTGTCCAGTGTTGATCCCAAGAAGACATTTGTGGACCTTCTGCCGGTGGGCTCCGCTGATCTGCGTTTTCTGCGCGGCATTCGCCGGTGGCGCAGTAGAGGTGTCGCGGCGAAGCTGAACTTTGTCCTGGATGGCCTTCCCGAATTCGATGAATTGACCGAAGAAGATGTAACAAGGTCGCGCCTGCTTATCTGTCCAAGTCCGGACTACCTCGAATTTGCGTTTAATCACACCAAGTACAATGAGTTCAGCGAATTTCCGGCCCTGGAAATCATCATTCCGAGTGCTTTGGATCCGACCCTCGCCCCAAGCGGTCAGCACGTTATGTCGATCTTGGTGCACTACTGTCCATTCGATCTGGCAGGCGGCTGGGATGCCGGACGGGACCGGTTTGTCGAGCGGGTGATCCGCGTTTTGTCGGATTTCGCGCCGGATATAGCCGATCGGATCGTTGCAGGCCAGGTTCTGACACCAGCGGATATTGCCCGGGATTTCGGTCTCACCGGTGGTCATTGGCACCATGGTGATATGTCTCTTGATCAAAGCCTGTTGTTCCGGCCTGATCCGGCCGCCAATCATTATGAAACGCCGGTACCGGGACTGTACCTTTGCGGCGCCGGGAGCCATCCGGGGGGCGGCATTACCGGAACACCAGGTCACAACGCAGCGCAGGTAATCATTGCCCGGGAAAGGGACCGCAAATGAGCTCATTGCTTTCCCCTTCCGTCCAACCAACGCCTTTTCATCTGCGAACGGCCCGCCTTTGTTTGTCAAACCAGTGGGAAACGGAAAATGGCTGGACCAAGCCGGTGTTTTACTCCGACCCCGTTGAGGAATACTGGGCACTAAGAAACGGGGTGGGCGTGTACGACCTCACGGGGCTTGTCCACTATCGAGTTACGGGGGCGGATGCGACGGCGTTTCTGGATTATCTCACCACGTCGAATATCGGCGCTATGGCAGACAGCACCGCGCGTTATGTTCTGTGGTGTGACGATCAGGGGACGGTGGTTGGCGATGGCGTGCTTTACAGAATAACGCGCGACCATTTCAGATTGTTTTCCTGGCAGAACTCATATTTGTGGCTCGCGGACGCTATATCCGGCTTCGAGGCGGGGGTCGAAGATGTAAGCAGAGGCGTGGCCGGTCTTGCATTGCAGGGGCCCGATGCGCGCGCTCTTCTCCAGGCCATCGGTCTTGCGGATGCCGCAGCTTTGAGGCCGCTTGAACTCTGCGAAGTAGAACATCAGAAAATTCCGATGACCATCGGGCGTGTGTCCGGCGGTGGCGAGCTTGGCTATGAGATTTTCGTGGATGTGAATGATGCATTATTCCTATGGGACGAATTGATGCATCATCGTACGGTGATGGCAACCCCTGTGGGGACCACGGCGCACCGGAATACTATCATCGAAGCTGGACATCCACGTATCGGAACAGATTTCTTGAGTGCGGACGCGGCCACCCGGCCGCATCGGGCGGTGACGCCGTTCGAACTTGGGTATGAGAAGCGCGTCGACTTTAACAAGCCCCATTTCATTGGCAGACAGACACTGGAACGCAAACGTTCTAAAACACCTCACCAGGTGTTGGCCGGCATAAGCTATGGGGGCGCAGCGCCATTGCCGGGATGTCCGATCCTCAGTCAAGGAACAAGCGTTGGCGCGACCACATCGGTAATATGGTCGCCCATGCTTTCATGCCACATAGGCTTTGCCTGGATCTTGAGTTCCGCCGTCAGTGACAAGAAGCTCTATATTCGTGGAACCGTTTCGGACGAGCTTAAGGCCGACCCCCAAGAGGTACCGGTCGAAGTCGTACCGCGGCGCTTTTTTAGATCAGCCGGTTATCAGGAAACGCCTGTCGCCGTTGCATAGACCGGTTCCGGCATCAGAAACGGAGCAACGGCCGAGGCCACGCGCTCTTGGCTGAGTGGTTTTGCGAAAAAGGCGTAGAAACCGCCGGCACGCATCCGTTTTAGTGTCCAATCATCCGCAGGCCCGCAGACGGCGATAACAGGCGTGTGCCGTGCCAGTTCGATTTTCTGGAGACGTTGTTTGAAGTCGAAACCTGACATACCGGGGAGATCGATCGCCGCGAAAATCAGATCGAATGTGTCTTGCGCGACCAGCCGAAGGGCTTCTTCGCTCGTTCGCACATAACTCAGATCGCAGGAGAAGCTTTTCAAGCAGCTGCGATATTGATCAAACATCAGTGGACTGTTGTCCAAGACCAGTACGGATCGAGACATAGTACTCCCTCTTTGTAATGAGTTTCAGGGAACGCAACGCATACCGATCGGATACCAGAAGACCTGATTGACCTTTCGTTTAGGTTAACGACCTCCTATGACTTTCCTCGCTTGTTCGACGAGTTGTTCCTCGCGCAGAATATCTTCGCTTTGTTCAACATCTCTCGGTTTGAGATTCTGTTCAACCGGAATCTCAAATTTGACTGTGGTGCCCGCACCTTCGCGGCTATCGATTGTCAGCGTACCACCATGAAGCTCGATCAGGGATCGGGCGAGGGCAAGACCCAACCCTTTGCCTTCGTGGGATTTCACATCCTGCTTCTCGACGATTTCAAAGGGTTGTCCCAACGCTTGAACGCGGTCTTGCGGAATGCCGATGCCCGTATCATTGATTGTGACGGCCACGGAACGTTCCGTGAACTCTCCGTCTAGGTGAATGGTACCGTTCTCAGGCGTGAACTTGATCGCATTCGACAAGAGCTGCAGCAAAACCTGACGAATTGCCTGAGGATCCGCATAGACGGAGGGAAGACGCCCCAACTCCGTCGTGATGCGGATGCTGGATTCGCGCGCGCGTATCTCGACCACTTGGAGCACCTCGCGCACCACGTCTTCCAGCTTGATGTGCGAGCGCATGAGCTCAAGTTTGCCGGAATCAATGCGCGACATTTCCAGAATGTCTTCGATCATGGCCAACAGGTGCTGACCACTTTCGAAAATGTCTGCTGCGTAGACCCGGTATTTTTCGTCGCCCAAGGTGCCATAGATCTCCGACATCATCATCTCGGAGAAACCAATGATAGCATTGAGCGGCGTGCGAAGCTCATGGCTCATATTTGCGAGGAATTCGGATTTAGAGCGGTTTGATTCTTGGGCGCGCTTCTTCTCGATTGCATAGCGGTCCGCCAGGTCCGCCAGCTCGCGGGTTTGCTGTTTAAGCTGCGAGCGTGATTTCTTGATGTGATCGACGCTTGCCAAAAGAACGGCTTGGCTATCCTTCAGCATGCGTTCTTGTTTCTTAAGCCGGGTGATGTCGGTGCCGACTTGAACCGTTCCGCCAGTATGGGTCTTTTGATGGCTGATTTGGAACCACCGGCCATCCTGCAAACGAATCTCTCGGTCGCTGATGCTCGTGGGTCCGCTGCCATCTCCCAGAATGTCCCGGTCGCTTGGTGACAATAGGGTTGAGAGTTCGCGATAGCATTTGTTTGACAGCAAGGTTTGGCCCGAAGCGTCCAGAAGATGGAAGCTTTCCGCCAGACTCTCCACAGTTTCCCTGAGACGTTCTTCCGTTTCGACCAGCTTTTCCCGGGCTTGGTGTTCGTTGGTGACGTCGATCGCGACGCCCAAGAACCGTTTGGCCCACAGGTTCTCTTGCCGGATGGAGTGACCTTTCAATCTGACCCAAGCATACGCGCCGCCGTGCGTTTTCATGCGCAGGGTCAAATCATAATCGGACGAAGCAGCCTCCATATCCGTAATGAGGCCGTCGAATGTGGTTTTGTCCGAGGGATGAACGAGAGCGGATACTTCTTCAAATGACCGAATGCGCGCTGGGTCATCGTATCCCAGCAGTTTGAACATGGCGGTCGACCAGAACACTTGCCGTTCTTCCAGGTCCCAATCCCAGACCCCACATTTCGCGGCGGTGACGGCTGTTTCGTAGCGGTGTTTGCTGTTCAGAAGCGACCGGGTGAGCGCATCTTTCCGCCGGGCATCGCGAATAAAGAATATGGCGCACGTAACGCCCACGGCGGCGGGGGCCAGCATGAGCAGCAAATAGGTGGGGAGCGCGCGGTACCATGGTGCAAGTGCTGCGGAGATTGGGAGGGACAGGCTCACTGCAAACGGAGCATTTGATAGGGCGCTTGTGGCGATAACCCGGTCGTCCCCATTGAGCGGATAGCTGTAAATCGCCTTGGTTAGGGACTCGACGGATCTGCTGGCCCAACCATTCAATTCCTTGGGAATGAAGATGCGGTCGTCATTGTTGGTAATGCCGGAAACAAAATCGGCATCTTGATTGACCAAAACCATTTGATCCGCATTCAAGGGAACGGGTCCCTTGATGGCGTCCTGAAGCAGCGACTGTGTATCGAGCCAGGCGATCAAGACCGCTGGCGACGCCCCAACTGGCGCGACGACAGCTAAGGGGCTTTCCCGAGTGGTTTCGCTCGTGGGCTGCCAAACGGAGAGAGATTTGAGGGACGTCGGAATTTCCGATTGCCAGTCTTCCGACAGTCCGGGTGGCGGCATGCCCGCAAACGCAACAGCTCCAATCTGCGGCGTGATCAAGGCAAGGCCCGTCACCCAAGGGATCGATGCTTGTGCGTCTGAATAGAAGCTGTCCAGATTGATCGGGACTTTGCGGGCCTGGCTTATGCGGGCTGCAATCGCGCCGGTCGTGTCCAGCGTTTCTTTGAAGCGGGCGTCGATATTGGCGCTGGCGAGAGACACGTGGGAGGTCAGAACGCGTTCGGCGTTCCAAAGGGTTTCCTGGTGGCGGCTGCGGATTTCGATCGTCAGGATCAATATCAGGGCCACGACGAAAAATGTGGTGAGGAAAACCGCAGGCAAGTGGGACTTTGCGCCGTACACGGACTGTACGGGTGGCAATGACGACCCCAAACTGTCGTTCGAGTCTCGAATTTCCGGTTCGCCCATCTGGATTGCAGTCCGGAAGAATGGCCTCGCGTTACACGCAGAAGCTCCGCCTGCCCATACCCCATGTCTGATTCGTTAACAAAAAGTTATTATCCAGAGCGAGCCAATTGTGTCACCTATATAAAGAGGCATTGGTGAAAACATTTCGCTTGAAAAAACAAGCCGTTAAGAAAGCCAGGACGAATCAGAGAGCGCAGATGGATTTATCCACAGGCGCTTGTGGATAAATCCCTTCGGCCACGCAGAAGCGGTGGTGCCTAACTAACCGTGAAGTGTTTTAGACACGATCTCGAACACATTGCGCGATAGCTTGTCCGCACTTGCAATCCGCTCCAGCGATTCGCGTGCTTTGTTTTGACGGTCCTGGTCATAGCGGCGCCATGATTCGAAAACCGATGAAATGCGGGCGGCAATTTGTGGGTTGGATTTGTTGAGGCGCAAGACCGCCTCTTCCAAAAACTTGTAGCCCTCACCATCGGCGCGATGGAATTGACTGTGATTGGCAAATCCGAACGCGCCGATAAGGGCATAGACGCGGTTGGGGCGCTCCCAGGAAAACACAGGGTGTTCCGTAAGACCACGGATTGTGTCGAGAGTGGTGTCGTCTTTGGTAACGGCCTGAATGCGCAGCCATTTGTCGATAACGACCGGGTCATCCTTCCAGTCTTCGCAAAAGTCAGCGAGAGCAGCGCTCCGTTCGGCATTCTTGGAATCGGCAAGAAGTGCGAGAGCGGCCACTTTGTCGGTCATATTGTCAGCGGTCTTGTACTGGTTCGCCACCAGCTGATCGGTCTCTGGCGTTTCCAGTTGCGACAGATACGATAGAGCTGCGTTGCGCAACGAGCGGCGACCGGCGGAAGCTGCGTCGGGAGAGTAGGGCTCGTTGGAGGTGAGCCGTTGATAGGTGTTGTTCAGCTCGCCTTCCAAGGCGCGTGCAACGTCTGACAAAACCCGTTCGCGTGCCGTATGCAGGCCATCCACATTGACGGGCGTTGCTGCCTGGGCTAATTCGCCTTCCGAAGGTATGGCCAGCATCTGAGCCACAAAGGCATGATCGAGAGAGTCATCTGCAAGCGCACGGCCGAAGGCTTCAATCAGACTTGAAATCCGTTCGTCCGCTCCAGGTTTTTCATCCGCCAAGTCCAGTAACAGTCGCGTCGCGAATTGCTGGCTTGCATCCCAGCGGCTAAACGGGTCGCGGTCGAAAGTCATGATTTCGGTTTGGTGATCATTGGCCGCAGCGCCGGTGATGGTGACGGGTGCGCTGAACCCACGGAACAAAGAGGGGATCGGTTTTTCGGAAACACTCTTGAAGCGGAAGGTTTGCGATTTTTCCGTCAGGCTTATGACCCGGTTGGTTGGGGTGTCGGCGGACGTTTCACCTTCCAGAGCCAGCGGCAATTCCGTTCCGCTTGCAGACAACAGAGCCATGTTGATGGGCACGTGCAAATTCTGCTTTGCCTGTTTGTCCGGCGTTGCCGGGTGATTTTGCGTAAACGTAATGTCGTAGGCGTTTGCGTCGGCATCATAGTTCTCCGACACTTCGATTTCAGGTGTTCCCGATTGGTCGTACCAGCGCCGGAACTGGGAAAGGTCGACACCGCTTGCATCTTCCATCGACTTTACGAAATCGTCGACGGTAGCGGCTTCCCCATCATGGCGCTCAAAATAGAGATCCGTTCCCTTACGGAATTTCTCCGGCCCCAGAAGCGTATGCATCATGCGGATGACTTCGGCGCCTTTTTCATAGACCGTTGCCGTATAGAAATTGTTGATTTCCATATAGGCCTTCGGTTGAACCGGGTGGGCGAGGGGGCCACCATCTTCCGGGAACTGTCCCGCGCGCAAATTGCGCACATCCGCGATCCGTTTCACGGGTGCGCTGCGCATGTCGGACGAGAACTGCTGATCGCGGAAAACCGTCAGCCCTTCTTTGAGGGAAAGCTGGAACCAATCCCGGCAGGTAATGCGGTTGCCGGTCCAGTTGTGGAAATATTCGTGGCCGATAATGCCTTCGATCAAGGCATAGTCCACATCGGTGGCCGTATCGCTGCGGGCCAGAATGTATTTGGCATTGAAGATGTTGAGACCCTTATTCTCCATCGCGCCCATATTGAAATCCGCGACGGCCACGATCATGAAAATGTCCAGATCGTATTCTCGGCCATAGGCTTCTTCGTCCCAAGCCATGGAGTTCTTGAGAGACTCCATGGCGTAGTCGCATCGGTCCTCATTGCCGGGCTCCACATAGATGCGCAGATCGATGTTGCGGCCGGACATTGTTTTGAATGTGTCTGTGACCGCGACGAGATTTCCGGCCACCAGGGCGAACAAATAGGATGGTTTTGGAAACGGGTCGTGCCATTCCGCCCAATGGCGTCCATCGGGAAGGTCGCCGGATCCGACCGGGTTGCCGTTCGATAAAAGGATCGGGCAACTCGCTTTGTCCGCGATGATTTTGGTGGTGAAGACCGCCAGCACATCCGGGCGATCCAGATAATAGGTAATGTTCCGGAAGCCTTCCGCTTCGCACTGCGTGCAATACATGCCGTTCGACATGTACAGGCCTTCCAGAGCCTTGTTCTTTCCCGGCGCGATCTCGCTTTCAATCACCAACTCGATCTTGGCGTCAGCGTTCAAACCGGGCGAATGAATGGTGAGAGATTCATCGTCAACCGTGTACCCATCCTCGGACAGGGCCGTCCCATTGACCGTTACGGATACAAGCTTTTGATCTTCGCCATGCAGTACAAGGGCGGTCCCCGCCTCTGTGCCGTCCATCGGGCTGAGCACGGTTTTGGACGTGACCCGCGTTTCCACCGGTTGCAGGTCTACCGTCAGATGGATGGTTTCCACCGTGTAAGCCGGAGGGCGATAATCCTTCAGATAGATGGTTTGAGGCTGTTCTTGAGAGGCTTGCGACATAAGTGGCTCCGCGGTGCGTCACGGGGTGAAAACTGGATCAACATATAGACAGCTCGCGGGCGGCTTACCAGTGTGGGGTGGACGTGCGATCACGCGCCCCGCGCCTCGAGCAATCGGTCAGCCACTTGGGCGAAACCCGCGCCGCCTGGTTCGGACGTTACCCATGCTGGCAGATGGTCCATGCGATCGGCAAATCCTTTGACATTCGCGACGCCGATTGAATGTTTGAAAGCTTTAAACATGGGGGCATCGTTTGGAGAATCGCCCACAAAGATGAAACGCTCCCTCGACACATCGAAACTTCCCATCCTTAAGTCTTCGACAAACCTTTTTGTCATGGTGAGCTTGTCAAAATCACCGAACCATCCGTTCACATGGATCGAGCTTACTTTCGCGGTCGCGCCGGTCTCTTCGAACAGCCGCACGATGGTATCGATTTTGTCTTGGGAAAGCGGCGCCACATCTTCACAGAAATCGATGGCCAGATCGCTTTCCCGATAGGCTTGGTCGGCGGACACAGCTGCGCCGGGAACGGTTTCTAAGATGTGGGCTTTGAGGTCAGACAACTTTTTTTGATTGGTGCGCCGTACATCGTCAGCCTGCCAGTAAACGCGTTTCATTTTCTTGTTGTCACCGCCGTAACTGAAATAGAAGGCGCCATTTTCACCGATCACGCCTTGGACGGGCCAAAAGCGCGCGATCATATCGCACCATCCGGCGGGGCGCCCTGTCACCGGCACGACAGAGATCCCCGCTTGGTCAAGGCGCTCAAGCGCCGTATAGGCGACCGCGGGCAAGCGCCCGCCGGTTGTGAGCGTATCGTCGATATCGGTAAAGACTGTCTCTATGGCGCGGAGTGTTCCGTTGGAACAATTTTCGAAAGGCTGCATGGGCCACTCATACCAACCAGGTGATCTGAGCGAAAGAGTTCGTCTTAGTCGTTTTGCACGACTTTCTTGAGGACCAGTCTGCCGCGCTTCACGATCGGCTGAAGAAAGGCCGGCACATCTTGATCGTTCTTTTCGCACAGGCCGATCAAATCTTGCGTGACGTTCAGCAGGTCCAGGCTGGAGGCAAGAATGCGTGCCTGCATCTCAACTTTGTTCGGATAAAGATCATATTCGGCCCCCGGCACCCGCCAGCCGCCCCATTCGGTCTCGCCGGTCACGACGATGGGAACGCTCCCCGGATTGGGGTGATGGCCGCATTCGTCGGCCTCTTTCCAACTGTTCGGGGCGCGAATGACGCGCCAATTTTCACCGGCGTCCGGGACTGCCATGTCCTGATCTTGGAGTTCCGCTTCCAGTTCGTTCTCCTCGAACTCGCGGCCAAAGCCCACGTCATAGGTGATGCGGAATGGCTCATCCAAACCTTTCACCCATTGGGGCAGCACCTTTTCCACCAGTGCCGTGGTGCCGACGGGCTTGACGAAAACCCGCTGGTTTTTGTGGAACAGCGCCTTGGCCATGACGGCCCATCTCCTTAACGGCATCCCTGAAATCCCTTACCAAAATTGCATCTGTGATCTTTCCGTAGGGTTAATGCGGTCTTTTGCAAATGGGTGCGGGAATTCCTTGATTGACCCTCAAAGAGCGCTAAAACCTTAGGGAGTTTGGCCGACAGGGTCCGGATGCAACCCAAAGACGGGTATCGGCAGCAACAAAAAAGGGTGAGGATGTCCAGATGAATTTTGACTTCTCTGACGATCAGAAATTTCTAAAGGAGCAGGCGCGCAAGTTTCTGAGCGAACAGTGCTCTCCAACGGTGGCACGCGGTGTGCTTGAGGGCGACCAGTCCTACGACGAAAAATTGTGGACTGCCATCGTCGAAATGGGATGGACGGGCACGGCCATCCCCGAAGAATATGGCGGACTCGGCCTTGGCCATCTGGAGCTGTGCGTGATCGCTGAAGAGCTGGGCCGCGCGATCGCACCGGTGCCTTTTAGCTCTTCTGTTTATTTGGCTACGGAGGCCTTGCTGCAAGCGGGTTCCGAAGAGCAGAAGCAGACCTATCTGCCAAAACTGGCAACGGGCGAAGCCATCGGCACATTGGCTTACGCGGAAACCGCGCAACAGGCTCTACCAAAGAACATTCAGCTGTCCGCCGATGGAGGCAAACTGACCGGCACGAAGATTGCGGTTCCCGATGGCGATGTGGCGACCTTCGCCGTGGTTGCGGCCAAGACTTCCAATGACAACACCGAACGGTCGATCTCTCTGTTTCTGGTGGATCTGAATGGTCCAGGCGTATCAAGAGAGCGCGTCACATCGCTTGATCCATCACGGTCACAGGCAACCATCACCTTTGACGGCGCACCGGCAGATCCCCTAGGGGCAACCGGTGAAGGTTGGCAGATCGCAAAGGATGTGTTGGACCGCGCGGCGATCTTGACTGCATTCGAACAAGTGGGCGGCGCCGATGTTTGCCTTGAAATGGCAAAGACTTATGCGATGGAACGCTATGCCTTCGGCCGTTTGATCGGTTCCTACCAAGCCATCAAGCACAAGCTTGCGGACATGTATATCCATACGGAGCTGGCGCGTTCCAACGCGTATTACGGCGCGTGGGCCCTGCACACGAATGCTGCAGAACTGCCGACAGCTGCGGCCGGCGCACGCGTGGCGGCCATTAAGGCGGGCACTTACGCCGCCGAAGAAACCATTCAGACCCATGGGGGCGTTGGCTACACCTGGGAATATGACTGTCACTTGTTCTACAAGCGGGCACGGCTGTTGTCGGTCAATCTTGGCAGCGCGCGTGTCTGGAAAGACAAGTTGGTTGGACAATTAGAAACGCGTAACGCCGCGTAAGGAGCAAAGACGATGGATTTCAACGACACTCCGGAAGAAGCCAAATTTCGCGCGGAAGCCAAAGATTGGCTTGCGGCCAATGCAACGCCTAAGACGGAAGGCGGCGTTCCGAAACGCCGTTATGAAACCGGCGAGGATGAAATCAAGTGGGCCAAAGAATGGCAGGCTAAGAAAGCCGATGCCGGTTATGCCGCGATCACTTGGCCTAAAGAGCTGGGCGGCCTTGGCGGCACGCCAATGCAAAGCGTGATCTACAATCAAGAAGAAGCGAAATACGAAGTGCCACCAGGCATCTTCGGTATCGGCCTTGGCATGTGCATCCCAACGGTCATGAAACACGGTAGCAAAGAGCTCAACGACCGCTATGTGCAAAAGGCACTTCGCGGCGAGGAGATTTGGTGTCAGTTGTTCTCGGAACCCGCTGGCGGCTCTGACGTGGCGGGCCTGCGCACCAAAGCTGAAAAGCAGGGCGACAAGTGGATCGTCAATGGACAGAAGGTTTGGACCACAGGGGCCCATTTCTGTGATTATGGGCTTCTTATCGCCCGCACGGATCCCAACGTGCCGAAGCACAAGGGCATCACGGCCTTTATCGTCGATATGAAACACCCCGGCGTTGAAGTCCGCCCGATCAAACAAGCATCTGGCGACAGCGGCTTTAATGAGGTGTTCTTTACCGATGTGGAGATCAATGACGATCACCGTTTGGACGAAGTGGGCAATGGCTGGAAAGTATCACTCACCACGCTGATGAATGAACGCCTGTCCATCGGCGGCGGCGGTGGCGGTCCTTCTATCCAGGACATGATCGATTTGGCCAAAAACATTGAACTGGAATTTGGCCCCGCCATCCAAGACGGGTTGGTGCGGGACAAGATTGCCGATTGGTATGTGCAGGGCCAAGGCCTTACTTACACCCGCTATCGTGCTCTCACAGCGCTCAGCAAAGGGGCGATTCCAGGGCCTGAGAACTCCATCGGTAAAGTGGTCGGCGCCAAGCGCATGCAGGATATGGCCGCTTTTGGTCTGGACCTTATGGACATGGCAGCCGGTTCTCTTGGTGGCGATCAGGCCGAGACCATCGAGAAGTTCAAAAATATCTATCTGGCCGCACCGGGGCTTCGTATTGCGGGTGGTACGGATGAAATTCTTCGCAACATCATCGCGGAGCGTGTCTTGGGTCTCCCCCAGGACATTCGCGTCGATAAGGAAGTGGCGTTTAAAGATCTGCCGACCGGCAAATAATCCGGCACACAGTTAAGGCATGCAAAACCCCGGAGCGCGCTCCGGGGTTTTTTGTTTCTAATGCGATTCTGGGAATGCCTGAATTGTCATCGCGAGCGGACTGACAGATGCACAGCGATGTAGGGTGCATTAGCGAAGCGTAATGCACCAACTAGAGCCGTTTTGGTTTTGATTGAAACACAAAACGGCTCCAGATTCTCAGTTTTGCGCGTTTCCGGACGGTGAACCGGATTCCACTTCACCTGGAAACGCTATAGAGATGCCGTGGCGTATTACGGCTTCGCCTAATACGCCCTACATTGCTTCGTCGCCCGAAGGGGCTCCTCGTGATGACGGATCAACAAAGAGGGCAGGCTCTTTATCAATACTTGTCGTGATGGTTGACCCAGGCCATGGGGTAGGGGAGGTCTTTTTCGTCGCGGCCTTTCGGCGTGAGATCCAGGATCTGATAGGCGCTGTTCACCGGATCGAGGCCACGGGCGTAGACGGAATAGGTGTGATAGATCTGCCCATCATCATCCTTCACGAAAACACTCATCCCCGGCATATGTTCGCCATAGTGATTGCCTTTCTTGTAATTGTAGAATGTGTCACCGCTTTCAATTTCTTGCGGGCTCGCCCAAACGTGGAAGTCTTTGCTGAAGTCTGAATTCGCGGACGAAACCCATTTGAAATGCCAGCCCATGCGTTTTTGAAAGGCCTTTATCCGGTCGAGAGGCCCCACCGAGATTGCGACCAGGGAAACGTCGCGCGCGGCCAGATGGACGATCGACCCGTCATAATGATCGGCCCAAAACGAGCAGGACTTACAGCCCTCCTGCCAGTCTGGACCGAACATGAAGTGATACACGACCAGCTGCGACTTACCGTCGAACAAATCGGCTAGGGCCTTCGGTCCGGACTCAGTTTCGAAGGTGTAGTCCTTTTCGATCCTTACCCAGGGCAGTTGCCGCCGTTGCTCCGCGAGTTGTTCGCGCAGATGGGTAAACTCCTTCTCTTTTTCCATGAGCGCCACGCGGGCCTTCACCCATTCATCCTGTGAAACAATTTTGTGATCCGTCATCAGTTCCTCCGCCATCTATCATTTGTGTGCTGACAGGTTAGTAAAATCGCTTTTGTATTATGTTGACGAACCACGCGCTAACCACGGCTCAAGCTGATCCAGCGCCCCGGTCCAGCCTTGGTTGTGGTTGGTCTTGGCCTCTGTGCTCGGAAGCTTTTCGTGAGTAAGCGTCAAATGTGTTTCACCGCCTTGGTCGGCCAGGTCGATCGTCACCAAGGTTTGATGCCCTTCATAGGTATGAGGGGCTTCCCACTCCCAGGTGAAAACGATCTGCGTCGGGGAGGTGATCGTCAGATAGGTGCCGCCCACAATGTCCTTGCTTCCGCTGGTTCCATGGAAACAAATGCGGTATGCGCCGCCTTGCCGGAAGTCATATTCGAAAACTTCCAAATTGACATTGGGGTTGGGGCTGAACCATTGGGCAAATTTCTCCACATCGGCAAAGGCGTCGAAGACGCGGTCGATTGATGCCTGATACGTTCGTTCGATGATAAGAGTCTGTTCTGCCGTATTCATTTGGTTTTATCGTCCTCGTTCTTGAGAAACTGATCGAGGCGATCCAAAGAACGCTTCCAAAATTCCCGGTGTTCCCCGATCCAGTCCTGTGCCTCTTTCAACTGAGCTGATCTAAGTGAAAAGCGATGGGTTCGTCCGTCAATCTCACGCGTTACCAGACCCGCTTTCTCAAGTACTTTCAGATGCTTGGAGGCCGTGGGCTGCGCGATGTCGAAGGCGCCGCCCAGGTCGCCCGCCGTTTGAGCGCCATTTTCCGCAAGCAACGCCACCATGCCCCGCCGGGTACTATCCCCTAATGCCTGAAAGGTCCGGTCCAGCTCTGTATTCTGATATATAGCCATATGGCTATACAACTACATAGTAATTGTTTTGCCAAGGCCCTTGTAATAAAGAAAGAAAATACTTTATTTAATAGATCGCAACACCCGTCTCGTCCCAAAGGAGGAACATGCCATGACAGCATTACGAACGAGGGGCATTGATCATCTCAATTTACAAGTGAAGGACTTGGAAGAAACTGTTCGGTTTTACGACCGGCTTCTTGGTTTCAAGATTCTGGAAGATATCCCGGCCGACAACGGCAAAATCATCGGCGACGAAAATGCAAAGCTCGCCCTTTATGAGTCGAAATCGTTTGGCGGTTATGAGAAACGGGGCTTTCACCATATTGGGCTAAACATTGAGAACTTTGATGACGTGGAACGCGCCTGCGAGGAGCTTAGCGTGGAAGTCTTGTACGGCGGCGAAGTGAAATGGCCCGGTTCCCGTTCTGTCTACATCAAAGACCCGAACGGCTATGAACTTGAATTGACGGAAGTGTGGGGTGCCGGCCTTCACAATTGATCGTTTCTTGTATGTGAGGGCTCCTTCCATTTGTAAGCGAACCGGCCTGGTGTAGGTTTTCCCTGCTGTAATTCAGTGAGTCGTTTCGCAGGAGGGGCCCCAGCATGCGCATACTTTATCTTTTCGGTTTGGCTCTTCTGCTGTCTGCCTGCGGGCCTGGTGGCGATGACACGACGGAGGCACCGGAAAGCGGCGCTGCGCAAGATGATCCCTATGCTAGCACCTATGCGCCTTATCCGTCAGAGCCAACGCTTATCACCGGGGCGACGATTTTTACCGGAGACGGAATAAAGATCGAAAACGGTGCCGTTCTGTTGGAAGACGGCAAGATTTCATTTGTCGGTGAGGGCACACCCGACAGTCTTCCTGATGGCACCGTTTCGATTGATGCTAATGGAAAGTTCGTCACGCCGGGTATCATCGACATTCATTCCCACTTGGGCGTCTATCCGTCCCCCGGCACGGCATCGACGGCGGACGGTAATGAAATCGGCAGCCCCAACACTTCCTATGTGTGGGCCGAACATTCCGTTTGGCCTCAAGATCCAGGCTTCAGCCGGGCGTTGGCAGGTGGCGTCACCTCTCTTCAAATACTTCCAGGGTCGGCCAATCTGTTCGGTGGCCGCACCGTGACGCTAAAAAACGTTCCGTCGCGGACCGTGCAGGGCATGAAATTTCCGGGCGCTCCATATGGTTTCAAAATGGCATGCGGTGAAAATCCGAAGCGCGTCTATCGCGAAAAAGGATTGTTCACCCGCATGGGCAATGTGGCCGGCTATCGTGCGGCATGGATTGAAGCGGCCGCCTACAAAAAGAAATGGGACGATTACGAGGAAGAGAATGGGGCCAACGAGGAAACGGATGAGACAAGCGATCCGCCGGACCGAGATCTTGCCATGGAGTCACTTGCGGGCATTTTGAGCGGTGACATCTTGCTGAACATGCATTGTTACCGGGCGGATGAAATGGCCCAGATTATCGATCTGGCCAAAGAGTTCGATTACAAGGTCACCTCATTTCATCACGCAACGGAAGCGTACAAAATCGCCGACCTTCTTGCGGAGAATGACATTTGCGCGGCTGTTTGGGCGGACTGGTGGGGCTTCAAGCTAGAGGCCTATGACACGGTCCGCGAAAATGCGGCCTTGGTCCATGTGCAAGAAGGCGGGTGCGCGATCATGCATTCGGATTCGCAAATTGGCATCCAGCGGCTCAATCAGGAAGCCGCTAAGGCGATGGCCGACGGCAACCGAATGGGCCTCAACATCAGTGAGGCGGAGGCGATCACGTGGATTACCATGAACCCCGCAAAGGCCATGGGCATCGACGAGCATGTGGGGTCGCTATCGGTCGGCAAGATGGCCGACGTAGTGATTTGGAATGGCAATCCGTTTTCGGTCTACAGCCGGGCGGAGAAAGTCTTCATTGACGGTGCGATGCTTTACGACCGGGGGAACACGGCCCTGACACCGCAAAGTGACTTTGAACTCGGGCAAGATCTCGACACTGTGGGAGGTGCCCAATGAGTAAGCTTCGGCAAAGTGTTGCCGCTTTCGCGGTCCTTTTCTTCGGGCTTGTGATTGCGCCAATCGCGGGCCATGCGGATTCGATCGCCATCATGAACGGAACGGTTCATACGGTTGCGGAAAAAGGGGTGATTGCCGGTGGCGATATTTTGATTGAGGACGGCCTAATCACGAATGTTGCGGAAAACCTTCGGCCGATTGGAGATCCAACAATCGTCGATGCGCGTGGCAAGGTGGTAACGCCGGGATTTTTCGTTGCGCTAACGGGGATCGGACTTGAAGAGATTTCCTTGGATGCGGAGGCAAGTGATCTGCGTGCGGAGAATGGCTTTCCGCTGGGGGCGGCGCTCGACGGCACGTTGGCATTCAACCCCCGCTCCAGCGTCATCCCCGTCACCCGGGCGGGTGGGATCACGCATGCCTTCGTAAGCCCATTGCCGGGATCGAGTATTTTTGCCGGACAGGGGTTCGTTGCCGAAATGTCCGGCATGTCTTCATCTGTTGTGCGTCCGCGCGTGGCGCAACTGGTGGCGACAGGGTTTGGGGGTACCCATTTCGCGGGCGGCACCCGCCTTGGTGTTTGGGCCATAATGAAGGAATATTTGGACCGGGCGCGCGCGTTCGGGAGCGATCCGGCAGCCTACCGGCGCGATGAGAACGAACAGCGGTTTTCCCTGAGCGATATTGAAGCACTGACCCCGGTTTTGACGGGTGAGCAGAAATTATTGGTTGGCGCGCATCGCGCGGACGATCTGCTGAGGATCATCGACCTCAAGAAAGCTTACGGCTTAGAGGTGATCATATTCGGCGGCGTCGAAGCCTGGCGTGTTGCAGCGGAACTCGCCGAGGCCGGCATACCGGTCGTGATCGATCCGTTTCAAAATCTGCCTGCGAAATTTGAAGCCATGGCTGCCACGTTGGAGAACGCTGCGCGCCTTGACGCAGCGGGCGTGAAAATCGCGTTTTACGATTCCGACATTGGCTTTACGCACAATACGCGCCTGCTGCCGCAACTTGCGGGCAACGCGATCGCCAATGGACTGCCATATGATGCGGCAATGGCCGCCGTGACGCGCAACCCGGCCGAAATGTTTGGATTGGCTGACACAAACGGTACGCTGGAAGCGGGGAAGAGGGCGGATCTTGTTGTCTGGGATGGTGACCCGTTTGAAGTCTCCTCCCGTCCGGAGGTGGTGATCATCGGCGGGAAGATCATGTCGCTGGAAACGCGGCAAACCAAACTGCGGGATCGCTACAAGGACTTGTCTTCGGACACATTGCCGCCGGCTTACCGGAAGTAAAGGAGTCTAGGCGGCGGTGCGTCCTTCGGTCCGCGGTTCGTTATCTAAGGCTTTCTGGTAGATTTCAAAATCTTCCGCATAGAAATCGTTTATGAAGCCGAAAATGAACTTGTCATCCCGCAGGGGCGCATAGCCGTCCTCGATCGGTCCATAAACGCCTTTATCAATTAGCTTAAGCCAAAGTTTCGTTTTTAGGTCTGCCGGAAGGATCGCCCGGTAGATAGGGCGAAGGGGGTTAAGGATTGCCCGCAGCGCGCTGTTGCGGGGCTCAACGCTTGCATTTTTTCGCGATGCTTCGCTGATTTCGTTTAACCCGTTGGCGGCCAGGAATTTATTCAGACGCGTGAACTGGCCCGGCAAATCCACATGGTCAACGATCGTTTCGCCGTCGAGACGGATGTATTGGGATTGAGGCGTGAAGTGGACGAATTGATGGTCCACGCTTTTCGGATTCGTCGTCCAATGGTCAATCACATCTCTTGCGGTGGAGACCAGCACATCGGGCGTGATGTCTGCATTCGCAAATTTCAGAAACTCCCGGCACCTCTGCATGACGGCGGACCCAAACCGTTCCATCGGATCACGCGTTACCGCAAAGCTTCTGTATTCCAACAGGCTTTTGAATGCGTCCGGAAAGTATTCGCGCAAACACCAAAGCGGCAGATGGGTGGTGTGCAATGTTCCCAGCGTCTCATGGTCTTCGATGGGGGGGTAAGCAAATCGATTGTCGATGTTCTGGTTGGCTGCCTTGACGCTGGACCCGGCGCATTTCGGAATATGCACAAAAACGAATTTGTACTCGTCGGAAATAATCATGCGTCCTGTCCATTCGTCGTCAACAGTTTCCGCCACGCGGCGTGGTAATCTTCAACTGTCCAAGCTCTCGCGAAAGCAGCCGCATTCTCGCTGATTGTCTGTTTTTCGTCTGCCGACATGTTCATCAACCGGCGAAAGCTGCCGGCGATCTGATGCACGTCTAAAGGATCGACACAAATGCCATTGCTTCCGATGGCTTCTTCTTGTGCGGTGCCGGCGCTGACCACGGAAACCAGCCCCTTATAGGACGCTTCGATGGCGGGCACCCCGAAACCTTCCAAAAGGCTTGGCAAAACGAAACCATCTGCATTGTTGTAGAGCCACCTTAGCTGTGAATCACTGACCCGGCCCAACAGATGCACGCCTGGGGTTTTGTTCACTGCTTCAACAATACTCTCATTACCATGTCCGCGTGGTCCACAGATCACATGCGAGACACCCTTTTCGGCAAGCCCGGATTGGGCGAACGCGCTAACGATGCGCTCGTAGTTTTTTCGTTTTTCGAGGGCCCCAACTGAAAGCGTAAAGGGGCGCGACAGGCTGGGCACGGGGTCTTCGTCGCCGTCCACGGCACTCACCCGTGTGAACAATCTTATGGTTCTGAGAAACCGGTACTCGCCGCCAAAAAGATCGATGAAGGCATTCTTTGACGCATCGCTCACAAAGACCATGCCAGGCTTCACGGTCCGTATCTTTTCATACGCTTCCTGGTAAAGGCCGCTTACGGAGTTACTGAATAGGTCTCGATGGGAAATGGGGCCGACGTCGTGACACAGAACGATGTCATGGGGCTTGAGATCGCATCGCAGCACATAAAGCGGATCGAAAAACAGCCTTGGCAGGTTTTTGGACTGCGATGGGACCGGCCATCTTAGAAGCGGCTTCCCTCTCAGAAAGCGGATCTCCATCATCATGGCGCGTGCCGCCAGTTTTAGAAGAAAGCTTTGAGGCGGGGGTGTCTTGCGAAAGAAGCGCCAGTATCGAACCGCCGCGAAAAAGTCGGGCAAGCTATCGACGATCTCCTTGCACACATAATAAGCGCCAGTGCGATTGACGACCGCCAGCGAGAAATCACCCAGATACATTTGGTGGGACATGAATGACGCTTTTCCGCAGCCATGCTGCGCTGCAATACCGATTGCCTATACATACTTGGCGTATCCCAAAAGCGCAAACGGCGAATTGCGGAGGGTGGAAGGATGCACCTCGTGGCTGCTGAGACTGACATGCAAGGATTTGCCAGGGTTCTCTAACGTCTTTCGGGCATGGTGCTCGCTCTAGTTAGGCGGCGATAAATGCCGCCACATTTTGCATGCAGAGGATCGAACGTTCCATGCCGTTTGGAGACAGTGGCGCTGTCGAGCCAGGTAATGCCGGTCGTCAGTTTAAAAAGTATTTGAAGAGCATCCTCGATAAACAATTGTCTGGGGGAGACGAAGTTTCGGCTTCCGAAGGGCATGAGATTTTGTTCAGCCGTAATTCGTCCTCCGGTCAGGTGGGGAGCCTCCGTACCGGGAAAACGCACGGGTGGTGGGTGCGTCGTCAGATCGATCGCGTGAGTGCCCGCAACGAAGTGGCCCGGCTGATAGATGCGCAGTTTGACCGCCAGTACATCGTTACTGAGCGATGGTTATTGCCGAATGAAACGTTGGGCGACCGCCTTATGAAGGACAGTGCCACCCAGTCGGGATTTAGTTTTAACAAGCTTGACGACGCAGCCCTTCTCAAAATAGCCAAGCGCTTGGAAGCCATTAAAGTTGAAGAGGAACGATCACGCAATACGTACTCTGGCATGTTAAAGAAGGAATACAAAAGAAATGGAGGCTACACTTATCGAGTTTCACACGCGGATTTGAAGACGATTTATACCAGGGCGGATGAAGCGGTCCGTAAACGGGCGGAAATAAAAAAACGTAATCGGTTTTGGGACGAGTATCAGCAGGCGGATAGTAAAAACCGTGAAAAGATTTGGAACGACTATCTCCAGTGCCGGCATGCTGATGAACTCAACGGGGGTCCGCATCCGGCAGGCGTCACGAACTTGATTCCAACCGATGCTCTAGAATTCGGTGGCCCCTTCCCAGAGTCTCAACCGCCAGTCAACACTGATTTTGCTTCACCGGACAATCCGCCATTGGAGAATATGCATGTTCCTACCGGCACAGAACAGGGTTGGCTACCTAGGCCATTGCCTGATGCGAAAGAGAGTTACCGGCTTGGCCGTTTGTACAACGATAAAAACAGTCCTGATTACGATCGGTATAAGGCGTTGTGCTGTTTTATCCGGGCGGAGCAGCAGGGGTATGAAGATACGATTCAGGAAAACCATCTTGGACTTATACGTGATGTCCTTAATCCCTACGGCGCTTCGCAACTGGATGTCCCATTCGAAGTTTACAAAATTTGCCGTGAAGGGGCCGACGGGGTTTTTCCGGACCCTGATCGGGCAGCGCATTGGTTGAGCGTTTCTGCCGGTGACAATCAACGGAACGCGCGCGATGAATTGCGGCGATTGGCGCGGCACGGCGACCCAGATTTTCAATTTAGTCTCTATGAAGATCAACGTGATTCTCGCGAAGGGAATTACTTCTATAGCGGCCACTACAAACGAGGTGCTCACTGGCTACTGCGCGCGGCGGAGCAAGGTCATGAGGGGGCACTAAATGAGCTCGAGAAAATCAAACGTAATCACTTTAGCGCACGCGGGTTACTTAGGGCGCTCAGAGACGTCTACTTAGAAGGCATTGTTGGTGTCACCCCCGATTTGGATGAGGCCGTCCGATGGAATGAGCTTTCTAAGGGACGCGGGCGGTCAGATGAGGAGTATGCGAAGTTTCGTCATTGCCTGATTGGAAGTGGAATCCCATGGAAAGAGGCGCGGCAATTGGCGCGCCGGTTGGCGCAAGCGAAGGCGCGCGGGCATCTAATGCCGGAAGGCGAGATAGATAATGTCATCAAAAATGGTCCGGGAGACCTTCTATTTGCGCTTTCTCACGTCTTTCGCGAGGGGATGGATGGTGTTCCTAAAGACATCGTTCAAGCCTGGTTGCTTTTGGTGGCGGCGGTGGACCATGGCGATCAAGAAGCCGCTCTTGAACTTGCGCGATTTGTTTCAGAAGAAAATTCCAATGTATATTTCGCTGCTTATCAACTTAGTTTTGATTCTGGTAAGCCAGATTTGCTATTTGACGCTTTTTGTTTGTTGAAAGCTGCCGCGCTGGGGCACGACAAGGCGCAGGCCATATTGGAATATCTGAAGCAACGAGGCAGCGCGGCCACACGCTTTATCATTAGTGAATATTATCGGCATGGGTTAGATCCCGTTAGTGTCGATAATACCGAATCTGAACGCTGGTTCAGCGGTCCTGATGTTCCGGAGTTGGCCATGAGTCTTGAACTCCTCGGCTATCGCTTAGAACATGGACCACGCCAATTTGATGCCAGGGCGGGAGAATGGATAAATAATGAAAACCACGCTCCAACGAGTGCAGATGTACAAAAGGCAGTCGACTATTACACGCGCGCCATTGAGCAAAGCGATCCCAATAAAGGTTTAAGTTATCCTCATGGACTCAGAGACCTAACGCGCTTAGTCAACTCTTTGGAAGAAGACGTTCCCGCCGATCTCCAATACCTCATTGGACGGACGACAGAAAGGTGGCAACAAGACCCAGAGGACGTGGGAACAGCCGCTAGTTGGTACCTTGGTGCGGCCAAGGCCGGACATGCCGATGCACAGTACAAGATGTTCCGTCTTTATCGTGATGGAACTGGGGTTCGGCAAGACCTCCCGACAGCGCTACGTTACCTCGTGCTAGCGGCAGAGCAAGAGCACGAAGAAGCGCTGCTAGACTTGCGTGACCTATCCAGAAACGGCCCGCCTGCAATTCAATTTGAGGCCGGGGAGCTTTATCGAACTGGTGCTGATGGAGTTGAGCCAAATATCGATGAAGCGGTCTCTTTTTATCGAAGCGCTGCATTCTCTGGCTATCCGGCCGCGCAATATCATTATGGCATGTGCAACAAAGATGGGGTTGGTGTTCCGTCGAACCCAGCTGACGCCGCCCGTTGGCTGTTGCGTGCGGCGCAGAATCACCATCAGGCAGCCCGCGAGGAGCTTGATACGATCAAGAACGACGGTCCGCCGGATATGCAATTTGCTGTGGGCGAGCTTTACCGAACCGGCGCCGATGGAATCGAGCCTAACATCGACGAAGCGCGCGCGTTTTTCGAGCAAGCCGATACGGCTGCTTCCGAACAGAATGTCAGGGCTGAGGTGCGAGCCTTTCTTGGTAGAATTCATTATCACGGTTTCGGCAGTGCGCTTCATGACTATGATCTTGCACGACAATATTTTGAGCAGGCGGACACGGATGACCTTAAAGCCAAGGATAGAGCTGACATACGATATCAGCTTGGCCAAATTCACTACTTTGGTTTCGGCAGTACGCCGCAAGACTATAATCGTGCACGTCAATATCTTGAGCAGGCGGACACGGATGACCTTACAGTCAGTCGCAGAGCTATGACACGATTCCAGCTTGGCCTAATTCATCACTTTGTTTGCGGCAGTACGCCTCAAGACTATGATCTTGCACGCAAATATTTTGAGCAGGCGGACACGGATGACATTGGAGTCCGTGACAGAGCTTTTTTACGGAGTTGTCTTGGTAATATTCACTACCATGGGCGCGGCAGTACACCTAAAGATTATGATCGTGCACGCCAATATTTTGAGCAGGCGGACACGGATGACCTTAGAGTCAGTGCCAGAGCTTACATACGATATGAGCTTGGCAAAATTCACTACCATGGTTTAGGCAGTACGCCTCAAGACTGTGATCGTGCACGCCAATATTTTGAGCAGGCGGACACCGATGACCTCGATGTCCGTGACAGAGCTTTTGTACGGGCTTGTCTTGGTAATATTCACTACTTTGATTACGGCAGTACGCCTCAAGATTATGATCGGGCACGCCAATATTTTGAGCAGGCGGACACGGATGACCTCGGAGCCGCCGATAGAGCATTTATACGGAGTTGTCTTGGCGAAATTCACTACCTTGGTCACGGCCGTACGCCTCAAGATTATGATCGGGCTCGTCGATATTTTGAGCAGGCGGACACGGATGACCTTGGAGTCCGTGACAGAGCCACAGTACGTTACTATCTTGGCATGGGTAAGAAAGAAGGCAATGGAACGGATATTGATCTTCGGGGGGCGGCGCGCTTGATTTTCCTCTCCGGGCGGGCGCGAAATCAAGATGCGATCAATGAGTTGGAAGCATGCAAACAAAATGGTCCGCCCGCTTACCAATTTGCAATGGCCGAGCTTTTCCGCACAGGGGCCGACAATGAAGCCCCCGATCTTCGAAAGGCTGCCGGCTATTATCAGCGCGCTGCCATTGATGGCCATGCGGGGGCGCAATACCGTCTTGGTCTTATGTATCGGGATGGCCAGGTGGCACCGGCGAACACGGTCCAGGCCGATCTGCAGGCGGCCATTTGGTTGCTCCGCGCCGCGCATCAGGGGCATGGGGAGGCCGTGCAAACCGTCAATGACGTTAAGAGAAACGGATCGCCGGCCTTACGCTTTGCACTGAGGGAACTCCACGCATACGGGTTTGAGAATATCGCGCCGGACGTTAGCACCGCATCGGCATTCCATTCAGGTCCCGATGAACCGGCGCATGCCGACGTTCTTTACGGCTTGGGGCGCCTGTATCAAGAGGGCGGGCTTGGCGCCGATCGCCTCGGGATTGGTGGCCTGGAGGTGGATACCTTAGAAGCAATTGATTATTTTCGGCGGGCGATAGATCAAGGACAGCGTTGGGACGCCTTGAATGCGCTCGAAAGGATCGCCCAAGATAATGAGGGCCCAGCCTCGCTGTATTGCGAAATCGGCCAAATCCATGAAGAGGGGCGCGGATCGTTGCCTGTGGACCTGCGCACCGCCCGGCGATGGTATGAACGCGCGGCAGAGGAAGGATATGCGGAAGCTGAGTACCGTCTGGCAGATTGTCTTCTGAAGGGGAATGAGCCTGATGTGTCCCGCGCCATGGTCTGGCTGTCGCGTGCCGCCGGTAATGGCTCTCGGGATGCGGTCATGCACCTCCAGCGCATTGCCGAAAAGGGGCCTGCCGCGCAGCAGTTGGCCCTGGCACGGGCGTACGAACAGGCTGTCGAGAGAAGGCCACCGGCGGAAGAAAACAACGCTATGGCTTTTGATGGCATGCAATTGTTCGCGCAGCGGGAAAGAGAACGGGAAAGAGCGGAGGCGATCCGGCAGGGCAAGAATACTCAATTACTGAAACAAGCCGCCGGGTGGTATGGCCGCGCCGCCGCGCGCGGGAATGCGGAAGCCCAATATCAGTATGCCATTTGTTGCAGAGAGGGGCGCGAAGGGGGTCGTGACGAGAGGCAATATGTGCGCTGGCTGACACGGTCGGCGGAAAATGGCCACCGGGATGCGCAGTTTGCTTTGGCGCTGTTTTACCAGGCCGCGCGGGAGCAATACGATCTGGCCGACAAAGCCTTCATACATTGGTTGCGGCTGGCCGCCGCCCAAGGACACGAATTAGCGGGCGATCTGGTGGCGACGCTCAATATCGGCCCCGACCGTCCGCTCAGAAATCAAGATACCAATCCGCCTGGTTGGTGGCCGTCTGCCATGAGGCTGATTGATGATGAGGTGAATCAGCTGACGGCATTGGCGTTGGTGGAAGCCCTGCGGGCGGATGCGCCGCTGCAAGACGAGGCCGCCGCCGGTATTGTTGGGATAGACAATATTGACAATGAAGAGCCTGCCGACGGTGACGAGGAGCTTGTTCAGCAGGCCTTCGCGGTTCTGATTGATGTCTTTGAGGCATTACGGCGCCGGGGTGAATTCAATCCAAGCACGGAACTGCAGGATAGTCTTAATCGCGGTCAGCGGGCACTCGATGAGCAGGTGCGTGTCTTGAGCCGGATTGAAGAAGAGGGTACGGCGGACAGACGCCAAGAGCTTGCCAATTTGAGGGAGACGCTTAAGGCGTCGCTTCAGCTTGCCAATGAGATTCAGGGTTTAAGGCGGCGGAATCGTTTGGATACGGAAGGCGTGGTGAACGCCATGTGTCGGGAGCGTGGCCTCTTGCCCCATGAGTAAGTGAAGGGGCCTCTGGACCTGACAATTCGGGTGCCACGATATTTGTTAAGTCAGCTCAGAGCTTGCCGTTTGGTGGTCTGCGTGATATCCGCGCTTTGATTTCGCATCTCTTCGGAGGCATTGGACTTGACCCTCAGCAGCTCAAAACTGTGCGTTGCGCCGATGATGGAATGGACGGACCGCCATGACCGGTTCTTCCTGCGCCTGATTTCGGCGCATGCCCGGCTGTATACGGAGATGGTCACCACCGGCGCCATTCTCCATGGGGACCGGGAACGCCTTTTGGGGTTTGACGAAACAGAACACCCAGTCGCCTTGCAGCTCGGCGGTAGCGACCCGAAGGACCTCGCGCGAAGTGCCAAGATTGGCGAGGACTGTGGCTATGACGAGATCAATCTCAATGTGGGGTGCCCATCGGACCGGGTGCAATCGGGCCGTTTCGGCGCTTGCTTGATGGCGGAGCCGGACTTGGTCGCCCAGTGCGTTACGGAGATGCGGCAGGCCGTTGCCGTTCCGGTAACGGTGAAATGCCGGTTGGGGATTGACGATCAAGAGGTAGAGGAAACACTTCCGGTCTTCATTGAGAAGATGGTGCGCGCCGGCGTCGAAACACTCATCATTCATGCCCGCAAGGCTTGGCTCGAGGGGTTGAGCCCAAAAGAGAACCGGGACATTCCCCCCCTGGACTATCCGCTGGTTTACCAGATGAAACGCGAGTACCCGGATCTGACAATCGTCATTAATGGCGGTATCCCGGATCTGGCGGCGGTCGAGGCGCATCTGCAGCAGGTGGATGGCGTGATGCTGGGGCGGGCGGCCTATCAGAACCCCTATGTGCTGGCGGAAGCCGACCGGCTCTTTTTTGATGCAAACGCACCGGTAAGGTCACGCGTTGAGATCGTGGAGGGGTTTCTGCCCTATGCCGGGCGTAACCTGGCGCGTGGCGTGCCCCTAAATGCAATGACGCGCCATATTTTAGGACTGTTTAACGGGCAACCGGGCGCGCGGTTGTGGCGGCGGCACCTAAGCGAAAACGCGCATAAGCCTGGCGCGGGTGTGGATGTGATACAAAGGGCCCTCGACTCGGTTCTTGAGTGTCAGAAAGAACGTGCCGAATTGGCCCGGGATCAGCACGCCGTGTCTGCCTAAATCGACGTCACGGCCTATGGTTTTCGGATACGAGATTCAATTCGTTATTTTGTTTGCACTTGCCTTGCTCACTGCGGGTGTTGTCGCCGGCATCCTGGCCGGGTTGCTGGGTGTTGGCGGCGGTATTGTGATCGTCCCGGTGTTGTTCCATTTGCTGTCGGCGCTGGGCATTGATGATTCCGTCCGTATGCATATTGCCGTGGGCACATCGCTGGCCACGATCATTCCCACCTCCATCCGGTCCACGTTGAGCCATCGTCAAAAAGGGGCGGTGGACGAGGACATTCTGCGCTCTTGGGCGCTGCCGCTGGTTGTGGGAGTCTTGGTCGGGGCCGCCGCTGCCGACTTTGCATCTGGGTGGACGCTCACGCTGATCTTTGCGGTTGTCGCCCTGCTGGCGGCGTTCAATTTGGCCTATGGAAATGAAGACTGGCGCTTGGGAGATGCATTGCCCATTGGTCCCGTCAAAAATGCCATGGTCGGCATCATGGGGTTTTTCTGCAGCATGATGGGCATCGGCGGCGGCACCTTCGGCGTGACGATGATGACGCTGTTTGGCGTGCCCATCCACAGAGCGGTTGGGACAGCCGCCGGGCTAGGGTTGATCATCGCGGTACCCGGTACGATCGGATTTATTCTGGCGGGGTGGGGAACGCCATTGCGGCCGCCGCTTTCCTTGGGCTATGTGAACTTGCTCGGATTTGCCCTTATCGTTCCCGCAACAGTGCTGGCGGCCCCTCTTGGTGTGAAGCTCGCACATTGGTTGGACAGAAAAACGCTGCGGCGCGCATTCGCCCTGTTCCTGGCGATCACATCGGCGCGCATGTTTTGGGATCTTTGGGGATAAGACTTGGAGGCGATCATGACGGATGAAAAACAAGGGCTCACGCAGCTAGGGTCGGACGCAACGTTTGCCGCATCGCCGGAAGAAGCGGTCCTGGAAAAAGTGCCGAACCCTCAACGGGGCGAAGTGTTCGTGACGCGCTTTACCTGTCCTGAATTCACATCGCTTTGTCCGGTCACCGGCCAGCCCGATTTCGGACATTTCATGATCGACTATGTGCCCGGAAATTGGTTGCTTGAGTCGAAGTCTCTCAAGCTGTTCTTGCAGTCGTTCCGCAATCACGGGGCATTTCACGAAGATTGTACTGTGATGATCGGGCGCCGCATCATGGCAGATGTGGAACCTAAATGGCTGCGTATTGGAGGTTATTGGTATCCGCGTGGCGGTATCCCCATCGACATTTTCTGGCAGAGCGGACCGGAACCCAAAGGCGTCTGGCTCCCGCCGCAGGACGTGCCGAACTATCGAGGGCGAGGGTAGGGGATTATGAATTGGATTTGTCTGTCCGCTTGTTTAGACGAATTCCCCTCCCTTGATGGGAGGGGCTAGGGGAGGGTGACACCGACTCGCTAAGGGCTCCCTGCCTAAAAGGGGAAAGGCTCCTAAATCTTCTGGTCGTATTCGCCCACGTCAGGAATTTGAGACAGGCGGCCATCGATATCCGCGAACATGGCGCGCATGTTTTCCTCGGAAGAGGGGCTTTCCACAACGATCACCAAGCCCGGCACGTTTGATGAGGCCCGCACGAGGCCCCAGGTGCCGTCTTCGAGAACCACACGCACACCGTTCACGGTAATCAGCTCACGGATGGATTGGCCTGCGATTTTCTCGCCATTGCTTTCGGCCTGCTTGTAGATATTCGTGACCTGATCCACCACACCGTACTTTTTGTCATCCGGGCAGTGGGGCGACATGGTGGGCGACCCCCATGTCTTGGGCAGATCGTCGCGCAAATCCGCCATGGATTTCGACGGGTTCCGGTCGAGCATCTGACAGACCGCAATGGCAGAGACCAGACCGTCGTCGTAGCCGCGCCCTATCGGGGAATTGAAGAAGTAGTGCCCACTTTTCTCAAAGCCTACCAGCGCATTCAATTCGTTCGCACGCCGCTTGATGTAAGAGTGCCCTGTCTTCCAATAGTCGGTCTTTGCACCGTTGGCTTGCAGAACCGGGTCCGTCATGAATAATCCAGTGGATTTCACGTCGACCACAAACTGCGCATTGTCATGTTGCGCCGACAGGTCGCGCGCGAGCATGACGCCGACTTTGTCTGCGAAGATTTCTTCGCCGTCATTGGCCACCACACCGCAGCGATCACCATCACCGTCGAAGCCCACGCCCACATCGGCGCCATGTTCCTTCACCGCATCACTCAGCGCATGCAGCATCTTCAGATCTTCCGGATTGGGATTGTAGTTCGGGAAGGTGTAGTCGAGATCGCAATTGAGCGGGATGACTTCCGCGCCGATGGCGGACAAGACTTGTGGTGCAAACGCGCCGGCTGTGCCATTGCCACAAGCAGCGACCACTTTCAGTTTGCGTTCAAGCTTCACACCCTTGGTGAGATCTTCGATGTAGCGTTCCGCCATGTCCGGGATGAAAGTGTAGTTGCCGCCGTCTCGTTTTTGGCCTTTGTTTTCCAGAACAATTTCTTTCAGGCGGCTCATCTCATCCGGTCCGAAGGTAAGCGGGCGCTCGGCCCCCATCTTGACGCCGGTCCAGCCATTGGAGTTGTGACTGGCGGTCACCATCGCGACAGCGGGAACATCCAGGTTGAACTGGGCAAAGTACGCCACCGGTGACAGCGCGAGGCCGATGTCGTGCACATGACAGCCCGACGCCATGAGCCCCGTCGTTAGAGCCGTCTTGATGGACGCGGAGTAGGACCTGAAATCATGTCCGACGACAATGTCGGGCCGGACGCCTTTTTCGTGAATAAGCGTGCCCAAGCCAAACCCAAGCGCCTGAATGCCCATCAGATTGATTTGTTCGCCGAACAGCCAACGGGCGTCATATTCCCGAAATCCATTGGGCGCAACGAGCGGAACATTCTCATAATCGGCTGTATTCACAGTCAGATCGGCACGCGGGGTCGGGAACATGTTCAATTATCCTGATCTTATGGAAAGCGAATGAAGTGGCGGCAGATTGGTTAACGCTGTCTTTAGAAACGCGATAACACTAACGCCGCAATTTGAACATTTGATTAGCTGACTAGCTCGGCCTCGGCAAGGTGCGCGCGTCCTGCTTCCGCCGCAGCGGGGACAAAAACCGTGTGTGTGGCAAGGCCCATTTCTTTCCGCCAAATGTGTAGTTGGTAGCCCGGTGGTTCGTCCGAATGCTGAAGACCTTCACCTGGCTTTGGCGGGGCAAAAGCAAACGCGTAACACGTGCTGGGGGAGACAGTTGCCATCGTGCCACCAAAGCGGGCGGAAATGACCCGGTGAATATGCCCAGAGATCACGCGTTCCACCTGCGGGTGTTGCTCGATGATGGACCGGAACTGGGCCACATTGTTGGCTTTCATGGAGACACCGAAGGGCGGGTGGTGCATGAAGACGATGGTTGGGCGGTCCCTGCGCTCTTCTAATCGATCGCGAAGCCAGGACAGGCGCTCATCGCAAAGGGTGCCGCCGCTTTTGCCATCTTGCAGCGTGTCCAAGCCGATCAAGCGAATGGGATAGTCATCAAGCGTGTATTGAATAAAGCCGTTGTCCGTCCGCAGGTAAGAATGGTCGTGGAACGTTTCGATCATGGGGGCCCTGGCATCGTGGTTGCCGGGGATGATGAAATACGGCGCCTTTAGCCGGTCGAGGATTTCTTTTGCGGCGGCATATTCGCCAAGGTCACCGATATTGCCCAAATCGCCGGTGGCCAAGATGACATCCGGTTGCGTTTCCCGGGCATTGATTGCGTCCACAACAATTTCGAGACTGGCATTCGTATTGTACTTGCCGTTGGGCGCGCCGGTTGGGCGCACATGTAGGTCGGTAATTTGGGCGATGATCATCATAAATGTTTGGCACTCGAAATTTGCGGCCGGTTGGGCGGCGCAGAAACCCTATTGTCGTAAAATGAGTGACTCTCCGCGAGTTTCAATGCTGGTCAGTTCGCCAAGATAGCTCATGCCCAAAAGGGACACATCAAGACCGCTTTGATGCACGGTTGCAGAAATGTCCCGGAGTTCAATGTCGCCGATTTTGACGTTGTCCAATCGGACATTGGCAACGAAGGCCGACCCGTTTGCCGTCGATACCGGCTGATTGTACAGCAGCTCATTCACATCGAACCCCACACGTATGGCGTCGTCTGCGGTAAGGGCGATAGAGGTCGCTCCCGTGTCCACTAGAAATCGGACGCGCCGGCCATTCACAGTGCTGGCAGCGTAGAAGTGACCGTCATCTGACATAAGCAATCGAACGATGCCTGGCTCAACGGTGCGGGGGGCGCTGGGGTTGAGTTCGGCGCCGACCCGGCTGGACATATCTTCAAAAACGTCGCGATAGCTGTAGCCAACCACCAAGAGGAGGGCGATGCCGATCCAGATGAGGGCGTGCCGCAGGCTGGTGCCGATGTTTTGATGGCTTATGGTCAAAAAGAGGCTCGACCCAATGGTGGCAAGCAGCGCCATCGAATAAACAATGCGCATCTGGTTGTTTTCATCGGATAAAGTGCCCGGAAAGAGTGAGTTGAGAAGAACCACCAAACCCACGAGGGCCAGCAGGAAAATAATGACCAAAGTCAGCCGACCAGTACCCACACCAAACTCCTTGTTTTTCGGCACAGCGCATTCTTGGCACTATAGTGGTTCCGGTTCGACCGTCAGCAACTAAAGCCAAGGTCTTGGGAGGACTTGTGGAAGCCCTCAGGGAAGACTTGAATGTTGGCGCCAATGGCCTTATTTAACGTGCTCAAGATGTGATAATAAAAATATCACATCTATTTAGTGTTTTATTTGTTGGAACAAATGCCTGACTCTGTTTCCGAAATGAAGCTGACCCCTCCGCCCATCGGCGGATTACCTGTCTTTGAGAAAGGTTGGGTTTGGCTTACCGGTGCAGGACCCGGAGATCCCGGTATGTTGACGCTTCACGCGCTCAACGCCATTCAGCAGGCGGATGTGGTCGTCCATGATGCGTTGGTAAGCGAAGAGATCCTCGCGCTTCTGCCGGACACGGCAAAGATCGAATTTGCGGGCAAGCGGGGTGGCAAGCCCTCATTCAAGCAGGTGGATATCTCCAACCGCATTGTTCAGCTTGCGCGCCAAGGCAAACGCGTGTTGCGCCTGAAAGGCGGTGACCCATTTGTTTTTGGACGCGGTGGCGAAGAAGCGTTGGCGCTCGTTCAAGCAGGTATTCCGTTCCGCGTCATCCCGGGCATCACGGCAGGCATTGGCGGGCTTGCGCAGGCGGGCATTCCGGTGACGCACCGGGATGTGAACCAGGCCGTGACTTTCGTAACGGGCCATATGAGCGGCGGGGCCGTGCCGACGGATCTTGACTGGCAGGCGATTGCCAAGGGATCGCCCGTGATTGTGCTTTATATGGCGCTAAAACATCTTGGTGAGATTACGGGGCATTTGATTGCGGCGGGTCGGTCGTCAGATGAACCGCTTGCGGTGGTTGCGGAAGCGGCAACGCCGCAGCAGCGCGTGGTGGAGACCACAATTGGAACCGCTCATCAGTATCCGGAAAAGTTTCAGGAGCTGAAGCCGGCGATTATTGTGATTGGGGATGCCGTGCGCTTGCGAGCAGGCCTTGATTGGTTGGGGGCAGCTCAGGATGGGCGCAAGCTCGACCCGGATCCGTTGGGCCTTCTCATTTCACAAGCAGTGGGTTAGTTCGCAGTGGCGGTGTGGCCTAGCGGACCGTGCTTTTCTTTACGCTCTTCCAACTCGGCCATGATGTCGCGCCGCGCTTCCGGCGTCAGGCGAGCCCAGGACGTGATTTCTTTGAGCGTCCGGTAGCAGCCCATGCAAAAGCCGGTGCGCCCGTCCACCGCGCATAAACGCAGGCAGGGCGATTCAATTTCTTCTTTGATGGGCTCATTTTCCGACATGGCGCGCACCTAATCAGGTTTTCTTGATGATCTCAAGGCCGTCTCCCCATTGTGTTTAGAGGCAGTTTGACGTGATCATGTTCTAGCTCAGGCGATTCCGAATGGAGATGAAAATGGGGCGAACCTCAATCAAAACGGTGTTTTTGGCGATTGTGCTGGCGGTGTGGGCGGCGGGGTGCGGGCAGCTGGTCCAGCCGAATGTGAAAGCCGAAACGGCGGCGTTACGGGCAGGGGACTACACGCTTGATCCGCAACACGCGGTGCTGCTGTGGAAGGTTAACCATCTGGGCTATTCGAAATATGTGGGCCGGTTCAACGAGATCGATGCGTCGCTTTCTTACGATCCGGAAAATCCGTCTGCGGCGCAGGTGGCGGTCATCGTCAAAACCGCGAGTTTGGATGTGAATTTCCCCAAATTCGAAGAAGATTTGCGCGGCAGTGGCTGGTTTAACACGGGCGAGTTTCCCGAAGCCACATTCGAAAGCACATCTGTGATGCTTGATGAAAACGGCAAAGGCACTGTGACCGGTACCTTCACCATGTTGGGAGTCACAAAGCCCGTGACGTTTGACGTCCTTTTCAATGGCGGTGCGCGCAACCTGCTCAATCAGAAATACACGGTCGGCTTTGAGGTGAACGGCGTGATCAAGCGGTCAGATTTCGGCATGACCACATTGCTCCCCGCTATTGGCGATGAAGTGGAGCTGGAAATGCATGCAGAATTCCTAAAAGACTAAACGACTAGCGCCAGCTTGGGGGCAGGACAGGGGCTTCCCGAAGCAGAACGATACTGATACGGCGGTTGCCGACCAGATAGGGATCGTCCGGGAACAGAGGTTCGCTGCCCGCCTTGCCGGTCACCTGGTAAATCCGGTCGTTCTTGATGCCGCCACGCTGAAGCACTTGGCGGCTGGCATTGGCGCGGCCCGCTGACAATTCCCAGTTGGAATATCCATCGGCCCGAACGAACGGAACCGAATCTGTGTGTCCACTGATGGAAATGCGGTTAGGCAGCCTGTCGATGATTTGCGCAACCGCTTCCAGCAGCTTTTCGGCACGCGGGATCGGCTTTTCCTGCCCCGGCAGGAACATGGGGCGGCCTTCTTGGTCGATGATCTGAATGCGCAAGCCTTCCGGCGTCTGATCAATAATCAGGTTCTTCGATAATTCGGCGAGTTCCGGCAGGTCTTCGATTGCTTGCCGAAGAGACTGGGCCGCTTTTTCGAACATTTGCTGTTCGCGTTCCGCCAAGGCTTTGTCCAACGCTTCTTCGGTGATTTTTTGCTGATCGCCCGAGCTGCCTTTTTCCCCTTTCGAGCCGCCGGAATTTGCGGCTTTTGTACCGTCTTTGCTGCCTGATTTCTGGCGCTGTCCAGATGGTTGCGGTTGCGACTGGCTCTGAACGATGGAGGAAGAACCGCTGCGGCGTGCCCCGTCAGAATCGAATGATTGTCCGCCTAAGATGCCACCGGCGCCGCTTTTGGATTCACTCAAGCTGGCCACGGCAAAGTAATCCGCAATACCGCGCTTTTGTTCCGGCGTCGTCGTGTTGATCAGCCACAACATCAAAAAGAAGGCCATCATGGCGGTCACGAAGTCGGCATAGGCCACCTTCCACGCACCACCATGGTGGCCGTGTCCGCCCTTCTTGATCTTTTTGATGATGATTGGTTGTTCGTTGTTACTCATGGGCGCCGCTCTTGATCACAGCGCAATTATTTGGTCGTCAACCTTAAGATCCCGTTGAGGGGTGGCTTGGCGCCTCGGATTGTGTGGTGGATTCAGCAGGTGTTAACCATAAGACGAAATGGCGGTCCGACAAGATCTCAGAAAAGTCCGTGGTCATCTTAAGATAATCCCCTTTGGCCCAGAGCTTGGTGAGGTCGCGGTAATGGGGCGATAACACATTGCCGGACTGACCAGTGGACTGCATGTAAATCGATCTGTTCAGATCGTCGAAATCGTAAATGCCGCGATATCCGGATCCGTGAACGTTTGCGAAGGGATACTTGGCCGTCTGTGATATGCCGCCTCGATTGATGGTCGCACCGCTGCCGCCACTGGGATGGATCATGTTGAAGTAACCGCCAACAAACGGGACCGATCCCAGCGGACGATGCGTATGCATTGCGGGATGGGCCAGGCCCCATTTCCATGTGGAGATCTTGGGGCCATAAATTTTCTCGATCTGTTGTATGGCCTGACGAAAAGAGAGATGGACCACTTCTTTGCAAGATCTGTCCGCGTCCTGGTCTGTATGGGCACACCAGGATTGCAAATCCGCGTTTGCCCCGAAAACACGGCGGAGAAACTCGCCGCGCGTCCGCGATGTGAGGTCGAACATATCGCCCAACTCATCCGCGTAGGTTTGCTTGGAAAGATTTCGCACAAGCGCCGCGAAGATCAGCGGTTCCGGCCGATCCGCGTTCATGTCGCCATTCCATTGCCGCAGCTGGTCGAGCGCTGCTGATTGCAGTCCCTCTTTCGGTTTGAACGTGTCCAGCACCCGGCGGATTTCCGGCATCAGGTCGAGCGCGAGCTGGGACACTTCATCCATTTGAATTTTTCGGAAAGACGAAATGTCGTGCTTTTCTTCCAGGTTCAGCAACGTTCGTATGCGGCGGGACCGTTCGTCCGATTCCCATTCCAGCGTCACCGCGTAAGGGTAAGTGTCGTCTACAATCTTGTCGTTGGCGGTCACCAGTTTGCCGTTGGCGGGGTTCACATATTGCGGCAGGTCATCGAAAGGGATGTGACCGGACCATTCATAGTCCGCATCCCATCCCGGCGCCGGCAGCAACCCTTTCGTGTCATTGGCGGGCTTACGGACGGGGACACGGGCGGGTGCGATCAGCGCGATCGTTCCATCCACGTCGCCATAGACAATGCTTTGCATGGGCGCGTGGTAATTTTTCATCGCCTCCCGAAACGCGCTCCAATTGGTCGCGAACATGGCTGAGATGCCACCATGGACGGTCTGGTCGCCGTCCGCCAAGGCGGTCCACGCCAGAGCGAGGGCATGGTTTTCAAGTTTGAGTTCTTCTAGGAAGCCTTCTGTGGGGACAACCGGCCCATTGCGGGATTTGCGGAGCGTGACCTTTTTGTCCGTTCCGAACCTCACCTTGATGGTTTCTTCCCGGCTTTCGAACGGCACGTATCCGTCTGGGGTCAGATATTCATTTTCATTGTCCGGGTTAAGGTGCTCAATGTACAGGTCTTGCGTGTCAGCCCCCGTGGTGGTGAGGCCCCATGCAATGTGTTCGTTGCGGCCTGTCAGGACCGCCGGCATGCCTGGCATGGTGCCGCCGATGACGGAGCCGTCCTCAAATGCCAAATGCGCGAGGTACCAGACAGATGGTGCGGAAAGGCCTAGATGCGGGTCGTTGGCCAGCATTGGCTTGCCGGATTTCGTGTGTGCGCCGGAAATCACCCAATTATTCGACGCGGCTTTAAGGGGCGGTTCCGGCAACTGCGCAAAGAGTTTTTGAACACCTGCTTCGGCGAAGAGTTCTTTGACCAAATCCCAATTGCCGGGTGCGGGGGGCATGAATTCGGCCAGTTGTTGCTCCGACAATTGTTCGATAAGACGTGTACGGATAACTTCCGAGAAAACGTTACCCGAAAGCCCGAGTGCCAAGAACTTCACCAGCATCACCGAGTCTTTTGGTGTCCAAGCTTCCGGTGTATGGGCCGTGATGAAGAATTCAGGGGGCAGCGGCCGGTCGTCCGTCTCGATCACGGTGTTGACACCTGCTGCATAGGCTTCCAACAGTGCGACGGTTTCGGGGGGCAACGACGCGAGCGCCGTTTCGGCGGCGCCTTCCAGATTCAATGCCCGCAAATAAACGTCGGGCGTGACCGTAAACGCCCCAAAGACTTCGGACAGGCGGCCTTGAGCAATCCGGCGCGTAAATTCCATCTGCCACAGGCGGTCTTGAGCATGCACATAGCCCAGGCCGAAAAAGATGTCTTTCCGGTTGTCGGCGCGAATATGCGGAATGGCGTAACGGTCACGAACGATCTCGATGCGGCCTGATGGTCCGGCAACGGTCACTTCGCCTTGTAGCTGAGGGAGCGAGCGATGCAAATAGGTGTATGCGATCACACCAGAGAATGCGCTGACGAGAAAAATTGCCGCCAGACCCAGACCACCCCATTTGGCTGTCTTTTTGGCGATGCGGATTGCATTGTTCATGAGGGCTTCCTTACCCCGATTTCCACTTCATATACAGCGGCAATGTTTGCGTCCGGAGAAAAGGTCGGTCATGAATGATGGGCAATGAATCGGATTTGAGGAGTGAGGCAAATGTCAAAAACGGTCGCCTTTTTGGGGCTGGGGGTGATGGGTTTCCCAATGGCGGGGCATCTTGCGAGTGCGGGACACACCGTTCGGGTTTACAATCGCACAGCGTCTAAGACCGATAAATGGTGCGGCGCCCATTCGGGTCAAGGATTTCCAACGCCGAAGGAGGCCGCCGAAGGCGCCGAGATTGTCTTTCTCTGCGTGGGCAATGATGATGATGTTCGCCAAGTGATCGTTGGCGATGACGGGGCCCTCCAAGCGGTGAGCGCGGGCGCCGTCATTGTGGATCACACGACCACCTCTGCCACCGTCGCGCGGGACATGGCGGAGGCGGCTGGCGCCAAAGGCGTCGGATTTGTCGACGCGCCTGTGTCGGGCGGTCAGGCCGGTGCGGAGAACGGCGTGCTCACTGTCATGTGCGGCGGCGCTAAGGAAGACTTCGCCAAAGTGCAGCCCGCGATCGATTGTTTCGCCCGCGCGGTGCGGTTGATGGGGCCGGTGGGCGCGGGGCAGCTGACGAAGATGGTCAACCAGATCTGCATTGCGGGACTCCTGCAGGGGCTTGCGGAAGGTATTCAGTTTGCGGAGAAAGCAGGCGTTGACCCGCGCGCCGTGATCGATGTGATTTCAAAAGGGGCGGCGCAATCCTGGCAGATGGAAAACCGGTTTGATACCATGATTGATCGAAACTTCGACTTTGGTTTCGCCGTGGATTGGATGCGCAAAGATCTTGGGATTTGCCTTGAAGAAGCACGGAACAATGGGGCTCAATTGCCGGTGACCGGGCTGGTGGATCAGTTCTACGCTGACGTTCAAGCGCTTGGCGGCAATCGGTGGGATACGTCAAGCCTCATCAAACGTCTGGACCGATGAAACGCAGCGGGCCGTATCATCATGGTGATTTGCGGAATGCTTTGATCGATGCGGCAGCGACGATTGTCGAATTGCGCGGCCTCAATGAGCTGAGCTTACGGGCGGCTGCCCGCCGGGCAGGCGTGTCTCAGACAGCGCCATACCGCCACTTCAAAGATAAGGAAGCACTGATCGCCGCCGTCGCGGCAGACGGTTTCCTGATGCTGGCGGAAGATTTGGACGCGGCAGCGGCGCAATCACGCGACTTGGTTCTGATCGGAAAATCCTATGTGCGCTTTGCCTTAGAGCACCCGGCCCGGTTTCAATTGATGTTCGGCAGGGATATCTCCCACCGTTCGGCTCATGATGTTCTCGCAGACGCGGAAGAGCATTTGCGCACTTTGTTTCACAGGCTCAGCCCCCAAGGTCAATCCGAGGCGCTCTGGGCGGCGTTCCATGGGCTGGCGGATCTATGCGTCGGCGGCCTCCTTGATTTAGCGGAAGAGAACTTGCAAAGCGAAGACCGGCTGGATCACATTCTTGAGACGGTCTTGGCGGGCTTTTCCGCCCTTGGGGATGGCTAAAGCAAACTTCGCATGACAGGTTGGCCTGGACTTGCCAGACGCCGCGTTTCGGTTAGATATAGGCGGAACAACAGCATTTTTCTGATGCGCAAACCAAAGTGAGGACCCTGCCCATGCAAATGAATGAAAATTTCGAAATGACCATCAATGGTGTCGGGGTGGTGTCTCCATCGACGATTGATGTGGTCAATCCTGCAAATGGGGAAGTGTTCTCCCAAGCGCCGGACTGCAGCAAAGAACAATTGGACCAAGCCGTTGAGACGGCGCGGGCCGCCTTCAAGACCTGGAAGAAGGTGCCCATCGAAGAAAGGGCTGCTCTGTTGAAAAAGGCGGGCGATGCCTTGATGGCCCATGCTGACGATATGGCGCGCCTGTTCACGCGTGAGCAAGGGCGGCCTGTCGAAGCCGCTCAGCAAGAAATCATGGGGGCGGGGCAATGGCTGCATGCGGTGGCTGAAATGCGTCCGCCGGTTCATGTGGCCGAAGACAGTGATGCGCAGTTCATCGAAACCCGCTACGTGCCATTGGGCGTGATCTGTGCCATCGCCCCTTGGAACTTTCCCGTGAACTTGGCGGTCTGGAAAATTGCCCCGGCGCTATTGGCGGGCAACACCATGGTGTTGAAACCATCGCCCTTCACACCGCTCTGTACCCTGAAGATGGGTGAGATTTTCCGCGATATCCTACCGGCCGGTGTCCTGAATGTTATTTCGGGCGGCGACAACCTTGGGCCGATGATGACGTCCCACAAAGGCTTCGACAAGATTTCCTTCACCGGGTCGACAGCGACCGGCAAGAGCGTGATGGAAAGCGCATCGAAGGACCTCAAGCGTCTGACGTTGGAACTTGGCGGCAATGACGCGGCCATCGTTCTGCCGGATGTGGATGTGAACGAAGTGGCTCAGAAGATCTTCTTCGGTGCTTTCTTCAATACGGCTCAGATCTGCGTGGCCACAAAGCGCCTCTATGTGCATGAAGACGTCTATGACCAGCTGCGCGACAGCCTTGCCGCGATCGCGAAGGGCGTGAAAATGGGCGACGGCACAGAGCAGGGGACAGTGCTTGGGCCGATCCAAAACAAGCGCCAATACGACCGTGTGATGGATCTCTTGGAAGATGCCAAAGCCAATAATCTGGAGCTGATCGAAGGATCGGACATTCCGGATGGGGGCGGCTACTTTGTGCCGGTGACCATTGTTGACAATCCGCCGGAAGAATCCCGTGTGGTTCAGGAGGAAGCGTTCGGTCCGATCCTGCCGATGCTGAAGTTCGAAGATGTGGATGACGTCATCGAACGGGCGAACGATACGGATTACGGACTGGCCGGTGCCGTCTGGTCGAAAGACACCGATAAGGCTATGGAAATCGCGCACCAGCTTGAAACCGGTACGGTCTGGATCAATCAAAACCTGAACCTGCGTCCGGACACCACATTCGGCGGCCATAAGCAATCGGGCTTCGGCTCCGAAAACGGCATGGAAGGCTTGCTGGAATTCATGGCGCCTCAGTCCGTGTACGTGGCAAAGGCGTAATTGTTTTCGCGCCTACCCTAAGTGCGATCCCCCGGTGATCTTCAACGAAACCGGGGGATACAGCGTTGACCTTCTATAGTTGAACAAGGCCGTCTCGGTTGTGGGACTCTCAAGCTTCGGGAGGGCCCTGAATTATTCCCATCTGACTTTTTCTTTCCTCCGGTTTACCGACACTTGTTGGCTTTCGCTCTCCAGGAATTGGCTCCCTCTACGAGGGTTAAACTTGGCGCTGACCCATTCCAATTTTCTAGCGTTCATTTCCAACTTGATCCGGGCGTTTCCGTTCTTGTCTAGTCGAATGGGACGTCCGTACCGCTCTCCATTGATGAAGAACTGAACGGCCCCGGAAATCATGTTTTCCGCCTGCGGTTTTACCGGGCGCACGAATGCTGAAAGGGCTTGCCGGTCAACGGTGACCAAAGTTCTGGTGGCGCCCTGGTCCAGCCTTTCGCTTAAGAGGTAGGCCCGTACGAACTCTTTCTCTCCCGTTGCGGCAACATCAGCGATGCAGTTTTCGCGTCGGCCTGTATCTTGAATCGGTTGGCAAGCTTGCTCTGCCTCTGTCTGACTAATTGACGCGGCAGGTGGCGGCGTTCCGGGTATTTCGCAGCTCGGTCCTTGCGGCGGCCAATTCATCACGGTGAAGTCAGTGGTGGATTGGCCCGGCCCATAGTCAAACAAGGATGTGCCGGCGGAGACGCGCCAGGACCCAGCAAAGTCATCATACAGGACTTTGTAGCGTTGATCCGGATCTGACGGTTTCGGACCGACTATGGACCCGTTCGATAGTCGCGGCAACCAGGTCGACCCTGTGATCTCACCCATAATGCCGTCTTTCGCCATCGTATTGTAGACGCTTAAATTGACATAGGGCGTGTTCTGACTGGTCCAAAACCGGCTTGTGGCGATCATGCTGGACCCATCGGGGAAGCCCACTTCTATGCCGTCACCATTAGTGATTTCTTTCACATACCCCCCACCTGACAGCGTTATGGGCGTTGGGCCCGGCGAGACGAGGCCTCCGTCTACGCGGATTTCCATGCTATTCGCGCCGGACTGGCTGGGTTGATATGTAACGCGTTGCCGTCCGACGCGGGCTGCGATGGCTGTGTTTACACTGACACAAACCCGTAATCCGTTGTGAGCATTTTGTATCGGCACTTGCGTTGGAACGGGTTTTTGCCGCGCTTGGATTTCTATGGCGTTATCTCTCAGCACGACGAATTCTCCGGCACTTTGGAAATCATAGCGAATGCCGTTTACGGTTGTGATGTGCGGATCACCATCATCGAATCCGTTATTCCGCGAACCATAGTGCAAAAGCTCATTTGGTGACCCGGCGCCCAAACTTGAGATGCCTGGCCAGCCTGGCGTCGCGGCGGTGTTGTTGGCGAAGGTGATGGCATTCTGGACGCCAACAGGGTTGAGCGTTGGATCGACTTCCAAAACGCGGGCCGCAACGCCTGCAACATGTGGTGCGGCCATGGAGGTGCCACTTTTCGGCCCTGACGACGTGTCCGACGCATCTGTGGCCGATACGATATCATCGCCCGGTGCAAACATGTCTATGCAGGGTCCGATATTCGAAAATCCGGATCTTTGATCACTCGCCGGATCAGTAGATCCGACCGTAATCGCCGTGGGTTCCCGCGCGGGAGATTTGGTGCATGCGTCTACGCCGAAATCGTTCCCAGCGATCACGACAAACGTGACGCCTTGATTCACGGCTCCCGCTACCGCGCCGTCAACGGCAGGCGATCCAGAACCCCAAATGCTCATGTTCGCGACAGCCGGTAAAATCCGGTTGGCGGCCACCCAGTCAACGCCAGCGATTTGATTTCCGTCGGTTGGGACGCACCCACCAGCACTTCCGACACGAACGTTATGAAGGTTCACGTTTTTCGCAATGCCAAACTCTGTTCCGCCAATGATACCGGCAACATGCGTTCCGTGATCGGCGCAGTCTGAAAAGTCCACACCGGCTACCGTGAACGCATTGGACGCGCGCCCACCGAAATCCGTATGCGTAATCCGCATGCCGGAATCGATTACATAGGCATTTACGCCAACGCCTGTGGCGCCCAAATTATAGGTGTACCGATTATCTAACGGTAAGAGACGTTCGCTCACCCGGTCGAGTCCGTCAGGCGGGTTGGTCTGAACCACTTGGTATCTGCCGACATTATCGGTTTCGATGTATTTTATGCCTTCTATTGACCGGAGCCTTTCTAACCCCTCTTTCGACACACGAACATTGAATCCCTTTATTGCTGTTTCGTAGCGGTGAATAATTTCACCACCAGCCTGGCGAATTTGTTCCGCTGCTGATTTTAATTGTTCAGCACTGGTTTCTTCGGAAAATACGATAATGTACTGATCCGGAACTCGTGCTTCGGAGTCAATGCCCAACACTGGTGGTATCTTTTGAGATCCTGGATCGACTGTGTCGTCCGTTGCCGGTCGAACTGTGCAGGATGCCAAAGCCAATGCACTCAGGCAGCCTGTTAATACGAGAGCGCGTTTCATGATGTTCTCCGTTGTCTGCCAAGAACATCAAAACACTATCACGGGGGGTAACCTTTGGTAGTGATCTTTATCACATCTCTTTAAAGTAGAAATTTCGGATTGCCTGGATACCAAAAACTTTGGACGGAGGTGGCTAATTTGACCGCGTTTCGAGGCCGATAACGGCTTGGAAGGCTTAGCTCGATTGTCATGCCGGACGCGGTGCATCATGAAATGGTGTGCCGCAGATCCGGTATCCAAAACAGACCTTTTGTTTCTGTATAGAGCTGGACCGGATCCCGTGTCTGCGAAGCGATACTAGCGCATCGCGTCGCGCACGGGATGACGGTTAGAGAGAATGTTGGTTGAGCAGGTTTGTCGCTTCGCTTTCGCGAAGACGACATTTAGAAACAACTCGCATCGACTTCGCCATTCCTTGCAGCGGCAGTGCCGGCGGCGTATGCTTTGTGGTGGAGGCCGCTGTTTGACAAGTAAATCTCGCCCCTTACGCGCATGTCTACCGCCGCTCGGCTATCGTCCGCATGGGGGCGGCTGCTGAAAAGTTGGATGAACCCCATGCGCCCATGATCTCGTCTGGGCGTGACGTGGTTAACGGCAGTCCGTAGGCATCGCCTTCATTGCCTCTAAATCCTGTGGATTTCTACATGCGTCCCTTGGAGAGCCAGAGACTGAAGTCTCTTGAGATGTGCTCCATCATCGTACTGAATGCAAAGAGCGATCTCCCCTCCGGAATATCCCTCCGCATAGGTGATAAATTCAACGGCAGCGATTGGGAAGCAATGCACCACTCCTCTATCGTCATATAGGGCGGCTTTCATACCGGCTTTGACGGCGCCATCTGAAACATCGCCCGCCATAACAAACAAGCTGCGGCTCGATATCTTGAACACCTGACGGACAACAAAGGATGCCATTGGCGGTTCCCGGTTCAGGGGGCGACTCGAAAGCTGTGATCAGCTCTTCAACAACTTCGCTGCATCCATGGCGAAGTAAGACAGCACGCCGGCGGCGCCCGCGCGCTTAAAAGCGGTAAGGCTTTCCAGGATCGCTTTGTCCCTGTCGAACCAGCCATTGTCGATCGATGCGCGGATCATCGAATATTCGCCGGACACTTGGTAAGCGAATGTAGGCACGCCAAGCTCCGACGAAACCCGCTGGACGATATCGAGGTAAGGCATGCCGGGCTTGACCATGACCATGTCGGCCCCTTCCTCAAGGTCCAGCGCAACCTCACGCAGGGCTTCGTCGCTGTTCGCTGCATCCATCTGGTAGGTGCGCTTGTCGCCTTTGAGGGCAGAGGACGAGCCGACGGCATCGCGGAAGGGGCCGTAAAACGCGGAGGCGTATTTCGCGGAATAGGCCATGATCAACGTGTTCTTGTGACCATGTCCCTCCAGAGCTTGCCGTATCGCACCGACCCGTCCATCCATCATATCCGACGGAGCGATCACATCGCATCCGGCTTCCACCTGGACGATCGATTGCTTCACCAAGATTTCGACGGTTTCGTCGTTCAGAATAACACCGTCCTTCATCACACCGTCATGACCATGATCTGTATACGGATCGAGAGCTACGTCGCAAAGAACGCCGATATCGGGCACCTGTGATTTCACGGCGCGTACAGCCCGGCAAACCAGATTGTCCGGGTTGAGCGCTTCGGAGCCATCAGAGTTTCTTTTAGACGGATCGGTATAGGGGAACAGCGCAACACAGGGGATGCCCACATCGCGCGCTTTTGCCGCCGCATCGGCGATGAGATCAACCGACAGACGGTCCACGCCGGGCATGCTGGCCACGGGCTCGCGCGCATTTTCGCCGTCGCGGACAAAAACCGGCCAAATGAGATCCGATGCCGTTAACCCGTTCTCGGCCACCATTGCCCGCGACCAGGGCTGTGCGCGCAGCCGGCGCATTCGGGTCGCGGGAAAACCGGAAGATTGCACAATCGAACGGTGATGTTGCATCGGCCTTGTGATCTCCATTTTTTAATGCCTATTAGAGGCACTTTTTCTTTGTCTGCGGCTTTTGTGGATGAGCACTTTATACTAAAGGAAAGGCAAAGGTAGAGGCGAATGGATTTTGCATTTTCTGAAGAACAGCGCGCCATCCAAGACATGGCGCAAAGCTTTGCGGCGGAGCAAATGGCGCCGCATGCGGCCCAATGGGACGAAGAACATATCTTTCCCCGGGATACACTGCGTCAGGCGGCGGAGCTAGGGTTTGCGGGCATTTATGTGCGTGAAGATGTGGGCGGTTCGAATCTGGGCCGTGTGGATGCGGCCATCATCTTTGAAGAATTGAGCGCCGGGTGCACGTCCACGGCGGCGTTCATCTCGATCCACAATATGGCCAGCTGGATGATCGACACATTCGGCAATGATGACCAGCGTGAAAAGTGGCTTCCCGGTCTTGCGACCATGGATTTGATCGCGAGTTATTGCCTGACGGAGCCCGGCGCCGGATCAGACGCTGCCAGCTTGCGCACCAAAGCAGAGAAAGACGGCGACCATTACGTGTTGAATGGTGGCAAGGCGTTTATCTCGGGGGCGGGCGCCTCTGACATTTACGTCTGCATGGTGCGCACGGGCGACGACGGCGCCAAAGGCATTTCCTGCCTGGTGGTTGAAAAGGACACGCCGGGTCTGAGTTTTGGCAAGCAAGAAAAGAAACTGGGCTGGCACAGCCAACCAACCGCTCAGGTGATCTTTGAAGATTGCCGTGTGCCGATCGCCAACCGCATTGGTGAAGAAGGCGAAGGTTTCAAGATCGCCATGAAGGGCCTTGACGGCGGGCGGATCAATATCGGTGCCTGCTCGCTTGGCGCAGCCCGCGCGGCGCTGGAAGAGGCGACCGAGCACATGCAAGTGCGCAAGCAGTTCGGACGTCCACTGACGGAATTTCAAGCGCTTCAATTTAAGGTCGCCGATATGGCGACGGACCTTGATGCGGCGCGGTTGATGATCTTGCGGGCCGCTTCCAGCCTCGACAAGAAAGACCCCAATGCCACGCGCCATTGTGCTATGGCAAAGCGGTTTGCGACCGATGCCGGTTTCAACATCATCAACGAAGCGCTGCAAATCCATGGCGGATATGGATACATCCAGGAATATCCGGTAGAGCGTCATTTGCGCGATGCGCGGGTGCATCAAATTCTTGAAGGCACAAACGAAATCATGCGTGTGATTATCGCGCGCGACCTTTTGAAGTAAACGGAACCCTCATGTCGGAAGCGGAAATTCTTTTTGAAAAACGTGGTTGCATCGGTGTGATCACCCTGAACCGGCCAAAGGCCCTCAACGCGCTGACACTGGAAATGTGTCAGCTGATGGGGCCGCAGCTTGCTAAATGGGATGACGATCATGCGATCAAGGCGGTCGTTATCGAAGGGGCGGGCGAAAAAGGCTTTTGTGCCGGCGGGGACATTCGCGCGCTGCACGATTCCGGCAAAGAAGGGACGCCATATGCGATCGATTTCTACCGGACGGAATATCAGCTGAACGCGCAGATTCATCATTTCCGGAAGCCGTATATCGCGCTGATGGATGGGATCACCATGGGCGGCGGTGTCGGGGTTTCCGTGCATGGTGATCATCGCATCGTCACCGACCGCACCGTGTTCGCGATGCCGGAGACGGGAATTGGCCTGTACCCCGATGTAGGCGGCAGCTACTTCCTGCCGCGGTGCCCAGGGCAGTTGGGCATGTATTTGGGGCTGACCGGCGCCCGGCTTAAAGCCGCGGATAGTCTGTATGCGGGCGTAGGAACAGCTTTCATGTCCTCTGAGAAGCTGGAGGACTTCAAAAATCAGCTTGCGGAGGGAACTGATATTACGTCGGCGATCAGCTCTTTTCAGGACGATCCGGGTGCTGCTCAGATAGCAGACCATCGGGAGCAGATTGATTTCTTCTTCTCCAAATTGTCAGTCGAAGAAATTCTTGCCGCGCTGGACAGCGATGGCAGCGAGTGGTGTGTGGAAACGGCGCAGGCCATGCGGGGCAAATCGCCCACCTCATTGAAGATCACATACCGGCAGATTTGCGAAGGCGCTCAGCTCAGCTTCGACAATGCGATGAAAATGGAATTCCGCATGACGAACCGCATCGTCGAAGGGCACGACTTCTACGAAGGAGTACGGGCAGTGGTGATCGATAAAGATCAGTCGCCGAAATGGTCGCCGGACTCTCTCGACGACGTGAGCGCGGAAGCGGTCGACGCCTATTTCAAGCCATTGGGCGACAAAGAACTACAATTGCCATAAGGCAGTTTTCAAATTTAGGAGGAATGGATATGGCAACGGTTGGCTTTATCGGACTTGGAAATATGGGCGGGCCAATGGCCAAGAACCTGATGGCGGCGGGCCATTCCGTCCATGTGTTCGATCTCTCGGAACAGGCAGTGGCGACCGCCATTGCCGATGGGGGAACCAAGGCGGGAACCGTTGCCGAAGCGGTGAAATCGGCAGACGTGGTGGTCACGATGCTGCCCGCCGGTAAGCATGTGCGCTCGGTCTATACCGGCGAAGACGGCATTTTGTCCGCCGTGCCAAGCTCGGCCATTCTGATCGACAGCTCGACGATCGACGTGACCTCCGCGCGCGATGTTCAAGCGGCGGCGGCCGAAAAAGGTGTCGACATGGTGGATGCGCCTGTTTCCGGCGGCGTGGGGGGCGCTTCGGCTGGGACGCTCACCTTTATGGTCGGCGGTTCCGACAAAGCGTTCGAACGCGCCAAGCCGTTTCTCGACATTATGGGCAAGAACATTGTCCATGCGGGCGGGCCGGGGAACGGTCAGGCCGCGAAGATCTGCAACAATATGATCCTCGGCATTTCCATGATTGGGGTCAGTGAGGCCTTTGTGCTTGCCGAAAAGCTCGGTCTCGATCATCAGTCTCTTTTCGACATCGCCTCGACGGCTTCCGGACAATGCTGGTCCTTAACAAGTTATTGCCCGGTTCCTGGACCGGTGGAGACCTCGCCAGCAAACCGCGATTATCAGGCAGGTTTTACGGCAGCCATGATGCTGAAGGATCTCAAACTTGCTCAGAATGCCGCTCAGGAAGCCGGTGCCGCGACGCCGCTCGGGGCGGAAGCCTCCGCTCTCTACAGTCTGTTTGATGCGGCAGGGCAGGGGGATGTGGATTTTTCAGGAATCATTAACTTTATTCGCGGACATAAATAGGGCTGCGGTAGAACCTGGACGGTCGCATACCACCGCAAACGTTCATTTAACTGCTCCTTAAATCTTCAGCTTTATACCGGAACCCACAGGAAAATGAGGGTCTGGGCCTCCGCGTATTTGGAGAGAAGCTGCAATGAGTGTGTCAACAGCGGTGAGTTATACAGACGAGGCGTCAAGCCAAGTCGATATCAAAGAGCAATATCTTGAATCCCTTACCTTGATCGAACGGCTGCACCGCCAGCTGCTAGACGTGATCAAGGATGAATTGGACCGAACAGGCCAAGGTGATGTGAACAGTGTGCAGGCACTGCTGCTGTTCAACATTGGCGACTCGGAACTAACGGCAGGTGAGCTGAGAACACGAGGCCATTATCTTGGGTCTAACGTGTCCTACAACCTCAAAAAACTCGTTGAAGCCGGGTACATTCATCATGAGCGGTCCGAGCTGGACAGGCGTTCCGTCCGCGTACGGCTGACCGAAAAAGGCCGTCAGGTCTGGCAGCTTGTGGCCGCGTTGTATGACCGGCACATTTCAGCCATCACTGAAATTGGTGTTTTGGCCGATGATGATCTGGGCGCGATCAATAAGGTTCTGCAGCAGATCGAACGTTTCTGGGCCGACCAGATCCGCTACCGCCTCTAACCCCTACGGCGTTTCCGCTGGGATTGCGGCATTCTTCTTCGGTGGAAGTGGAATGAACGCGCTGGTGCGCGCCACATAGTCCGCATAGGCCGGTTTTGTTTTGCTCAAGCCCCGTTCCATCAAGGCAACGCCGGAAACACGCAGCAAGAAGAAAGTCATGACCGCCGGCGCGAAAATGGTCCACCAGGCGGATGGCGCCCCGGAAATGGCGACAAGATAGAATGACCACATGATGACCGCGTCGCCAAAATAGTTCGGGTGACGTGTCCAGGCCCACAGGCCGTGGTCCATTACTTTCCCTTTGTTGTTGGGATTGGCCCGGAATCTGGCGAGTTGGGCATCGCCAACCGCCTCGAAGAAAAAACCTAGTGCAAACAGGGCACAGCCCAGGATAAGGAGCCATGGCGTCGTGGCGCCCGTCGATGCGCCGATCCCAAACTGGATCGGGAAGGCGACCACCCACATAATCAGCGACTGAAACAAGAAAACAAACCAAAGGCTCTTGAGTTCAAAATTGGGTGACCGGTTCCGCCGCATGGCCGCATAACGGGCGTCTTCTCCGTCCTTTTGCGTCCAGCGGATCAACAGATAGGTCCCCAAGCGAAGCCCCCACAGCATGGTAAATCCCGTCAGAATGATGTTGTGAGTGGTCAGCGCTGGTGCTTGCCAGAGCGTTAGGGCAGCAATAACAGAAAACCCCGGCCCCCAATAAATATCAACAATACTAACATCTTGGAGCTGCCGGCTCACAATCCATAGCAGGATCATGATGGCCACTGTCGCCAAGGCGTTGACGAATAGGATGCTGATCATCTTCCGGTCTCCGGCGGTTTTTGGATCACTCGTGTTTGGTTAAGAATACGGCTGCGGGGCGATGTCGGATCAAACCCAGGTCTGTCAAAAATAATCCGGGTTTGCGCGGATTTAGATCCTATTGGGCTGCCCCTAATCGTTAAAAATTGGTATATATTCCCTTAAGAGTGTTAACGCCGTTCGGGCGGTAACGCGGTCAACGGCCAAGGGGATGGCCCATTTTGATGGGATTATTGGTGGCACATCAAGCGAGCTACAAGGACCGGCTCAAACTGGCGCGGCGGGCGATCCTCGCCGTGGCTGTCACCTTCGTTTTGGGCGCGTCACCCAAAGGCTACGCTTCTGGCTGGGATAACCGGGATCTGGTGGACCCATGGGATTCCCACGCAGAGCGCCTAGAAGAAGCACCCCTCGGTACACCAACGCTGACCAGGGATGGCGTATTTGCCATGCTGCGGTCGCTGGCCGTCTACAAGCAGATCGCGGCCTGGGGCGGCTGGCCTCAAATTGGTGATGGCCAAGATCTCTCTCACGGCGTGCGCGACGAACGGGTGGTTGCGCTTCGCAAACGGCTGCTCCTGACCGGGGATTTGCCGGCTTCCGGCGGTGATCCATTCCTGATGGATTTCAGCGTGATCGATGCCGTGCGGAATTTCCAGACGCGTCACGGCCTTCCGGTCACGGGTAAAGTCGACAATATCACCCGCCATGCGCTCAACATTCCCGTAGAAGAACGTATCAAAGTCATTGCACTGAATATCAAGCGGATGCGTGACCTTAAGATGGAAGCCGATGGCCGTTACATTATGGTCAATCTGCCGGCCGCCGTTTTGGAAGCGGTTGATGGTGGCAAGGTGGCATTGCGGCATCGCGTGGTGGTGGGCAAGGAGTATCGAGAGACACCCGTCATGTCGAGCAAGATCACCCATATCGACTTCAATCCGAATTGGAATGTACCGATTGGGTTGGCGAAATGGGATGTGATCCCGCGCATCCGGCGTGATTTCAGCTACCTTGAGCGGGAGAAGTTCCGCATCTACACCTGGGGTAAGAACGCCCGGGAAGTCGATCCGAAGACAATCGACTGGAGCCGTGACGACATCCACAAGAACTACCGCTTTGTGCAGATGCGTGGCCCAAAGAATTCGCTGGGGGCGGTGATCATTCGTTTCCCGAATTCAGACGCGATCTTCCTTCACGACACCCCGAAGAAGCATTTGTTTGGTGAAGATTTAAGGGCCCACAGTTCTGGCTGTGTGCGTGTGGACGACATCTACACACTCGTCAAATGGCTGTTGCACGACCGCCGGGACGTGTGGAGCGATGCCCGCATCAAACAAATTGCCGACGAACAAGTTTGGGCACAGGCACATCTTAAGAAACGCCTTCCGATACACCTGGTCTATGTGACGTCATGGGTCGATCATCAGGGGGTGCTGAATTTCCGGCCCGATGTGTATGGCTGGGATAGCGACAAGATTGCTGAAAGCAGCAGCCAAAAGCTTGCCGCGAACAAGTCACACTGATCGACATTAGTTCCCTAGTGACGCAAAGAACCTACAAGGACTATCCGTATCTAGATCATCCGGGTGTCATTCCGTTTGCCCATCGCGGCGGCGCCGTGGACAATCTGGAAAACACCATGTCGGCCTTCGAGGCATCGGTCGAGCTCGGCTATCGTTATGTGGAGACCGACGTTCACGTCACCGCCGACGGTGTTTTGCTGGCCTTTCATGATGACGCCCTAGATCGTGTCACGGACCGGGCGGGTGTCATCGCGGAGCTTCCCTATGCGGACGTGAAAGAGGCGCGTGTGGGCGGCAAGGAACCGATCCCCCTTTTCGAAGACATATTGGGCACATGGCCGGATTTGCGTGTGAATATCGAGCCAAAGACAGATGCTTCGGTGGGGCCGCTGGTGGAGGCCATCAAGAAAACAAACGCGATTGACCGTGTTTGCGTTGGATCGTTTTCTGGTAAGAGAATCCGGCAGGTGAGGGATGCCCTGGGGGAGCGGCTCTGCACGTCGGCGGGGCCGGGCGAAGTGCTGCGGCTCACGCTGGGGCGGTTCGGACTGCCCTCCGGCAGATTCCAAGCGGCCTGCGCGCAAGTTCCCATTAACTATAACGGTATACCATTGACCACAGCGTCGTTTGTAAAGACAGCTTCTGCGAATGGTTTGCAAACGCATGTTTGGACCGTCGATGATCCTGCGACAATCAAAGGGCTGATTTCGTTGGGGGTAACCGGGATTATGACGGACAAACCGCGTGTTCTGCGGGATTTGTTGATGGAAATGGGGCTTTGGGACAACTAGTAACCCGTTGCATTATCGGCGCGGGCTAATGGGACAATCGAAACTATCTATTGGTGACCGCTCTCTGGCTGGTGGTATGCTGTATGCGTGCCTGTGGTTTCTGCGACAAATGGCGGATTTGTCTGGAACGGCGAGATCGGTTCATTAAATAAAAAGCTTAGCTCTTAAGCCGATTTGGCGGGTTACTGCGGCTGGAGGAAAACAAAAATGGATTACAAAGGTACGCTCAAGCAAGCGATCAATGCTGTTAAGTCGGAAGGGCGGTATCGCGTTTTCGCGGATATCGCACGCCGCCAAGGTGCCTTTCCAGAAGCAATTCAGTATGAAGGGGGAGATCAGCGCGGCATCGTGGTGTGGTGCAGCAATGATTACCTATGCATGGGGCAGCATCCGAAGGTGATTGCGGCCATGCACGAAGCCATCGACACTGTGGGGGCAGGGTCCGGCGGTACGCGGAATATTTCCGGCACAACACACTATCACGTTGTTTTGGAGCAAGAACTCGCCGATCTGCATGGCAAAGAATCCGCTTTGCTGTTCACATCAGGTTATATCGCAAATGATGCAACGCTCAGTACGCTTACAAAATTGCTGCCGGGTTGCGTCATCTATTCTGACGAACTCAACCACGCATCGATGATTGAAGGCATCCAGCGCGGCAAGGGGCCTAAGAAGATCTGGCGTCACAATGATCTGGCCCATCTTGAGGAACTGCTTGCACAGTCCGATCCGGATGTGCCGAAAGTGGTCGCATTTGAGTCCGTGTACTCAATGGACGGGGATATCGCGCCGATCGGCGACATTTGCGATTTGTCGAAGAAGTATGGCGCGCTTACCTATCTGGATGAGGTTCACGCAGTTGGCCTTTATGGCGCGCGCGGTGGCGGCATTGCCGAACGCGACGGTGTGATGGATAAGGTCGATATGATCGAAGGCACTCTTGCCAAGGGCTTCGGTATTATGGGCGGCTACATCGCCGCAAGCGCCGATGTGGTCGACTGTGTGCGTTCCTACGCGCCTGGATTTATTTTCACCACGTCTTTGTCACCGTCAATCGTTGCCGGGGCGACGGCCAGTATTCGCCATTTGAAAACGTCTACGGTGGAACGCGAAAAACACCACGAGCGCGCGGAAGCGTTAAAGGCGTTGCTAACATCGCGCGGCCTGCCCGTTATGCCGTCGGTAAGTCATATTGTGCCCGTGATGGTGGGGGATGCTTCTTTGTGCAAACAAGTGTCCGACGCTTTGCTTGAGGAGTACGGCATTTACGTTCAGCCGATCAATTACCCAACGGTGCCGCGTGGAACTGAACGCTTACGGTTTACGCCAAGCCCTCAGCATACGGATGCCTTGATGCTTCAGCTTGCCGATGCTCTGGAACAGGTTTGGTCCCAATATGATCTTAAGCGGGCCGCTTAAGCAGCTGTTGTGGTCAAACAGAACGGCCCCTCTCACGTCCTTTTCGAATATGTGTCCATGGGCGCATACATAAAAGTGTGCGCTGTTGACGAAAAGACGGGGACCGAGGTGACAATCGTGGGAGATGCCCGGGCAACGCAAGATGAATTGCAGCGTACGGCCTTGCGTAAGCTTCAATTCGTCATGTCAAAGTCTGAAAAAGCCCGCAGGTAAGGCTTTAATTTTCTTGTGACGTCTCGCCTTTGCTGCCGCGGCCGAGACCAATGCGCTTGGCGAACGCAGAACGTTGCGCCGCATAATTCGGGGCGACCATTGGATAATCTGGTGGCAGGCCCCACTTCGCGCGATATTCTTCCGGCGTCATGTTGTAGGTGGAGCGCAAATAACGTTTCAGCATTTTGAGACGCTTACCGTCTTCCAAGCAGATAAGGTATTCCGGTGTCACCGAACGGCGTATCGGCACAGCCGGCTTTTGTTCCGGCGACTTCGGGTCGTCCTTTTCGTCAACAAGATCATCCAGCGCTTCATGCACCGTTTTGATCATGTCAGGCAGTTCCGCTGCCGGAATTTGATTGTGCCGCACGTAAGCCGCGACAATATCCGTTGCCAGCCGAAGGGTACCCTCAGTCTCGTTCTCTCGGTCCTGTTCTTGTTCGGACATGGAATGCCGTCCTTTTTCTGACCAATACGCAACAAACGCCAAATATTTATCTATGTTCGAAACGTAAAACCACGTATCCAACGCCGCATTTCACTTTATTTTCTGAGTTAATACAAGTTCACTGCGCCGTTTTAGTTCAGTTCCACTGCTTTTTCTGAATAATTAGTTGTCAAAAACTTGGTTAACAGGATTTGGACTATGTATTTGGAAGGGCTTCATATCTGTGAGAAGTAATACCGGTTGTGTTAGATTGTCCCGGTGCGGCAATATATGGTATCGTCCGGCTTGCTTTTTGATGCTGGCTAGAGACCATTGCTAACACTGTCATATGGGATTTCAGGCGCGAATACGGGCTTGAGGTTTCTGAGTTGCCGGATCGGCAAGGTCGGGGCGGAAAAGCAAATTCGATAAATCGTGCGGGAAATGGCGGGATTACGCTGATTTCTGCAACAACCGTACTGGCGGGAGGCGGAAACGACCTCAGTTTGCCAGAAGTTGCTCTTTCGGTGCAACCGCCGAAGGAATTGAAAGGATGGGTCAGAACACGATGACGGTCACCGATATGCCGCCGGTACAGGACACGGCGGAAGGTTTTTTTGGCGAAGAGCTTTCGTCGCGCGATCCAGATCTTCACGCGGCCATCGAACGCGAGCTCAAGCGCCAGCAAGACCAAATCGAATTGATTGCGTCCGAAAATATTGTTTCGAAGGCAGTGCTTCAGGCCCAAGGGTCTGTCATGACCAACAAATACGCGGAGGGTTATCCGGGGCGCCGCTATTACGGCGGCTGCGAATATGTGGATGAAGCGGAACGCCTCGCCATCGAACGCGCAACCAAATTGTTTTCCTGCGAATTCGCGAATGTCCAGCCGCATTCAGGGGCCCAGGCCAACCAGGCCGTTTTTATGTCCTTGCTGAAGCCAGGCGATACGATCCTGGGCATGAGCCTTGCGGCTGGCGGTCACTTGACCCACGGCGCACCGCCAAATCAGTCGGGCAAATGGTTCAACGCCGTTCAGTACGGCGTCCGGCAAGAGGACGCGCTGATCGATTTCGATGAGGTGGCGTCTCTTGCCCGTGAACACAAGCCTCAAATGATCATTGCGGGCGGGTCCGCATACTCACGCGTTATCGATTTTGCCAAGTTCCGTGAAATCGCCGACGAGGTCGGTGCGTATCTCATGGTGGACATGGCCCATTTCTCCGGCCTCGTGGCTGGTGGCGTTCATCCGCACCCGTTGGATCATGCGCATGTGGCAACGACCACGACCCACAAAATTCTTCGGGGACCGCGTGGGGGTCTTGTGCTGACGAATGACGAGGCCATTGCCAAGAAAATCAACTCAGCCGTTTTCCCTGGCCTGCAAGGCGGCCCGCTGATGCATGTCATCGCCGCAAAGGCCGTCGCCTTCGGTGAAGCCCTGCAGCCTTCCTACAAAACATATGCTGCGAATGTGGTGAAGAATGCGCAGACATTGGCATCGGTTCTGGCAAACCGTGGTGTGGATATCGTTTCCGGCGGTACAGATACGCATTTGATGCTGGTGGACCTAAGGCCGAAAAACCTTACCGGTAAGGCCGCGGAAGCCGGTCTCGAGCGGGCGAACATCACGTGCAACAAGAATGGGATCCCGTTCGATCCACAGAAGCCCGCCATCACGTCGGGCATTCGATTGGGGTCTCCGGCGGGAACCACGCGCGGATTTGGCGTGAATGAGTTTGAAAAGATCGGTCATCTGATCGCGGATGTTCTGGATGGTTTGGCGCAAGGCGGTGAAGACAATAGCGGTGTCGAGGCTCGGGTACGTCAGGACGTTTTGGCGCTCTGCCGTGATTTCCCCATCTACGGCGATCTGTAGGTCGGCGAGCGGGACAAATGACATCTAAGGCGGAGGAAAAGCATGCGTTGCCCATTCTGCGGAAATGAAGATACGCAGGTAAAAGACTCCCGGCCGACCGAAGACAATTCGGCCATTCGCCGGCGCAGGTTTTGTGCCGCCTGTGGTGCGCGCTTTACCACGTTCGAGCGTGTGCAACTCCGTGAACTGACAATCGTCAAAAAGAGTGGCCGGAAAGTACCCTTCGACCGCGACAAGCTGATGCGCTCCATCCAAATCGCAGTGCGCAAACGGCCTGTGGAGCCCGAACGGCTTGAGCGCATGATCAATGGCATTGTGCGCCAGCTTGAGAGCATGGGTGAAACGGAAATCCCGTCGCAGCTGGTGGGCAAGCTGGTTATGGAGGGGCTCGCGTCCATCGACGCGGTGGCATATGTACGCTTTGCCTCGGTCTATAAAAACTTCCGCGAAGCAAAAGACTTCGAAGAATTCGTCGGTGAGCTGAGCGGCCTTGATGGAGACGGCCGGTTTTGATATCCGCCACGGCTTCAGAAATTGACAGCCGGTTTATGTCCGTCGCGCTGACAATGGCGCGGCGTCATGTGGGGCAGACTGGATCCAATCCATCCGTTGGCTGTGTGCTTACGAAAGGTGACGGAGCCCGCGCGCGCATTATTGGGCGTGCGGTCACTGGACAAGGCGGAACGCCGCATGCGGAAACCGGTGCCCTATCAACTGCCGTTGAACCTGTGGAAGGGGCGACAGCGTATGTAACGCTCGAACCGTGTTCCCATCAGGGCAAGACCGGGCCATGTGCCGATGCACTCATTGGTGCCAAAGTGGCGCGTGTGGTGGTGGCGTTGGAAGATCCAAACCCGAAAGTATCGGGGCAGGGGATTTCCCGGCTTCGCGATGCGGGCATACAGGTGGATGTTGGCCTGGCCATGCGCGCTGCCAGGCGCACCTTAGCGGGGTTTTTAAGCAGGATCGAAAAAGGCCGCCCCCTGGTAACGCTAAAACTGGCCACAAGCCTTGATGGGCGTATCGCCACTCACAATGGTGCCAGCCAGTGGATCACCAACGAACTAGCCAGACGGCGTGCCCATCTTTTGCGGGCGTCACATGATGCCATCATTGTGGGCAGCACAACCGCTCTTATGGACGATCCGCTGCTGACGTGCCGCATCAAGGGATTGGAGGGCCAGTCGCCGGTCAGAATTGTGGCCGATGGCAGGCTGCGCTTACCGCTCACGTCGAAACTGGTGCGGTCGGCGGCGGATCTGCCTACATGGCTATGCACATTGGAAGGCGTCGAGACGGCACGGGCAAAAGCCTATGCTGATTGTGGTATGGAGGTGATTACCGTACCCCACGGGGAAAATGGTCTCATGAATATGGAACAGGCCTTAAGAACCTTAGGGGAACGCAGCGTCAACAGTTTGCTGGTGGAAGGGGGTGCACATTTGGCCTCTTCTCTTTTGCAGAATGAGTTGGTAGATCGCCTGGTGTGGTTTCGTGCACCGAGCATAATCGGGGGCGACGGCACGGGCGCGGTTGCGCCTGTTGGGGTCGATCATCCGAAATTGGCGCCGAATTTTCATCTCATTCATTCCCAACGGTTGGGTGATAATGTGATGGAAACTTACGAACACGAACTTTGAGGGTGCTCACATGTTTACCGGAATTGTCACCGACGTGGGGCGGATCAAATCGATCGGCAAAGATGCGATCACAACGTTTCGCATTGGAACATCCTACGATGTTGCGAATGTTGATATCGGTGCTTCGATCGCCTGCAGTGGCGCGTGTTTGACTGTAACGGAGAAGGGGCGTGACGATGATGGCAACTGGTTTGCCGTGCAGGCCTCGGAAGAAACACTTCGCTGCACCAATCTTGGATCATGGGAAGTCGGAACACCGATTAATTTGGAGCGGGCCCTACGCGTTGGTGACGAACTCGGCGGACATATTGTGAGCGGTCACGTGGACGGCGTCGGCAAGGTCCTCTCTGTTAATCCCGAAGGCGAATCCATTCGCTATCGTTTCGAGTCGACCGCAGACATTGCACGTTTCATCGCGTCCAAAGGGTCGATCACCATCGAAGGCGTTTCACTGACAGTCAATGACGTGGAAGGACGTGAGTTCGACGTCAATATTATTCCGCACACGAAGTCTGTGACGACGCTTGGACACAAAAAGGCCGGCGACCCTGTGAATCTGGAGGTTGACGTTCTGGCCCGCTACACCGCACGCCTCAACGAAAAAGAAAGCTATAACGCGTGAGTGAATTTGGAGAATTTCTGTCTCCCATAGAAGACGTCATTGAAGACGCCCGGAACGGACGCATGTTCATTCTGGTGGATGCAGAAGACCGGGAAAATGAAGGGGATCTGGTTATCCCGGCACAGATGGCGACCCCGGATGCCGTCAATTTCATGGCCAAGTTTGGCCGTGGTCTGATCTGTCTGACGCTCCCTCAAGACCGTGCGCAAGATCTCAACCTGTCTTTGATGTCGACCAACAATCTGTCCCGTCACCAGACCGCCTTCACGGTTTCCATCGAAGCCAAAGAAGGTATTTCAACAGGCATTTCCGCTCATGACAGGGCACGGACGATTGCCGTTGCCATTGATCAGTCTAAAAACCATGAAGACATTGTAAGCCCCGGTCATGTGTTTCCGCTGGTTGCGCGCGAAGGCGGTGTTCTCATGCGTGCGGGTCACACGGAAGCTGCTGTCGACATAGCGCGTTTGGCCGGCCTTTATCCGGCTGGTGTCATTTGCGAGATCATGAATGATGACGGCACAATGGCGCGTCTGCCGGACTTGGTGAAGTTTGCTCAATTCCATGGCCTTAAAGTGGCGACCATTGCCGATCTCATCGCCTATCGTCGGCGCCATGACAATTTGATCGAGCGCGCGGTGGAAACGTCGCTGACCAGCAAGGACGGTGATGAGTTTCAGCTCTTGATTTATGTGAACAAGGTCAAATATGCAGAGCATATTGCTCTTGTGATGGGCGATGTGTCCGGCCCGGAACCGGTGCTTGCGCGCATGCACGCCATCAATGTCTTTGATGATATTATTGGCGTGCAGGGACGCCGCGATGATGTGATCGCTGAAAGTATGCGCATGATCGCGAAAGAAGGGCGTGGTGTCATCGTGCTTATCAGAGATACCCGCGCAACCATTGTGTCGGACATGCTGGATAAGGACGGTACGGGTGATCCGAGCCGGGCACCGCGACAGCTTCGCGAGTATGGCGTTGGCGCGCAGATATTGTTGGATCTTGGTATTCATGAGATGCGTCTTCTGTCCAACTCCAATCCGCGCACGATTGTGGGCTTGGAAGGGTATGGATTGAAAGTGGTCGAGCAAGTGCCCATTAATCCGGCTGCGGATGAAAATCTGAACGCAAAGGACTAAACGAATGAGTAAGCGTGACAGGCCCCATGTGCTGATCGTCGAGGCGCGTTTCTACGAAGAGATTGCCGACGAGCTGGCGAAGGGCGCCATTGCGGAAATCGAGAAGCGGGGCGCCACCTATGAACGTATTTCTGTGCCGGGGGCATTTGAGATTCCGGCCGCCATTCAGTTTGCCGCTCAATCCCATGATGAAAACGATGAGCCGAATTTTGATGGCTATGTCGCTTTGGGCTGCGTTATCCGTGGCGAAACGAGCCACTATGATTATGTGTGTGGTGAGTCCGCACGGGGATTGATGGATCTTTCCGTGCAGTATGGCCTAGCTATCGGATACGGCATCCTGACGGTCGAGAACCAAGATCAAGCTTGGGCGAGAGCGAAAGTCGACCAAAAGAACAAGGGCGGTGATGTTGCCGCGGCCTGTTTGGACATGGTGGCCCTGCAACAGCGCTTTGGTGTGTTGGTGCCATGAACACAGACTCGGAAGCGGCTCATAAACCGAAGAAACCGCGCCGGGCGGAGGCGCGCGCTTTGGCGCGCCTATTGGCGGTACAAGCATTGTACCAAATGGATTTGTCTGGGGACGATGCCCGCGATGTTCTCTCTGATTTTGAATGGCGCCGGCGCCTGGATGGCCCGGCCGATTTCGATCCCGATTTGGCGGATTCCGCGTTTCTGGAAAGACTGGTGTTGGGTGTGGTGGGCGATCAACAAGCGGTCGACCGTCTCATCGCAGACTTTCTTCCGGACCCGTGGCCGTTGGAACGGTTGGATTCCACATTGCGGGCGATTTTTCGAGCCGCTGCGTTCGAGTTGCTCGCGTTGGATGATATCCCGCCGCCAGTTGTCATTTCCCAATACTTGGATGTGGCGCACGCCTTCTTTTCAGGAGACGAGCCAAGCCTCTTGAACGGCGTCCTGGACAGCATGGCCCGGCGCCAACGCGGAACGGAATGGGCAAGGGCTGAAGACCGCTGAAAGGCTGAGCTGCTTGAGTAAGCTTTCCGAGTTTGACCTGATAGCCAAATATTTTGTACCGCTGACCAAAGGCGAACCCTTGGAAAGCGGCAACAGTTTCGGTCTTACGGACGATGCGGCCATTCTGTCTTGCGGTGCGGATGAGGATTGGGTGGTCACGAAGGATGCCATTGTCGCGGGAGTCCATTTCTTGTCCGATGACCCGCCCGAGGCCATCGCCAAAAAGCTCTTAAGAGTGAACTTGTCGGATCTTGCTGCCAAAGGCGCAAAGCCAGCGCATTATGTTGTCGCCGCGGCTTGGCCCCATGAGATCGACGAAGATTGGGTTGCGCGCTTTGCGAACGGCTTGGCGGAAGATCAAGAAACGTTCGGGGTGTATCTGCTCGGTGGCGATACGGTATCGACGCCAGGCCCCGCCACTTTCAGTCTGACGGCTTTCGGCACAGTGCCGAAAGGGCAGATGATCAAAAGGGCCGGGGCGAAGGTTGGTGATCGTTTGTTTGTTTCAGGAACGATCGGAGATTCCTATCTAGGCCTGAAGGTTCTTCGCCGTGAACTCTCGGGTCTTGCCGATGGAGACCTTGCTTTTCTGAGATCCCGTTATCACTTGCCTCAACCACGCACCAATCTCAGGAACACGCTGCGGGCACATGCAACGGCTGCCATCGACGTTTCGGATGGTTTGCTTGCCGATGCGGGTCATTTGGCAGCGGCTTCGGGCGTGGGCCATCGTATCGACTTGGAGAATACCCCGCTCTCGGCGCCGGCGCGGGCGAGCATATCTTTGGGACTGGTGGATGCCGAGGCATTGCTTACCGGTGGCGATGACTACGAAGTATTGTTTACCGCGCCAGCTGGAACGGCGATCCCCGATACGGTCACCGAGATTGGTGAGGTGATCGCTGAAAAAGGCTTATGGGCGAACGCTGAAGGGGGGGCGCTCAAGCCGCTAACCCCTTCTGGTTTCACGCATTTCTGACACCATCACGCGAAACGATCCATTAATCCCCCTGTGCCAGTCTGAGGTCATGTTTTGGACCCGCACAGACATTCTTTGGCTGAGCTTTGTCAAGGTCGCTCTTGTGGCTGCTATTCTGATGGCTTTGTCTGTTGCACCAGCGGGTGCCGGTCCGGCAAAGCCGAAAAAAGACGATCACGGCGCGGATCAAACCGGAGACGAATCAGTGGTGCCGCTGGACCCCCATCTGGTGTTTATGCCGGCCTTGGTTGTGCCGGTGGTCGAGCAGGGCAAGCTCGTTCACTATTACTATGTTGGTATCCAGCTGCGCGTTGTGAAAGTCGGCAAGGTGCCCAAAGTAAAAGAGCAAGTGCCCCTCATTCAGGACGCGTTTATTCGCTATGTGCATCGGCATCCACTGCATGCTTATGGAGGCGAGGCACATATCGACAAAGCGGCTTTGGCTGCGGCTTTGATGCCAAAAGTTAAAGAGCTCATCGACCCCGAGTTGGTCGAAGAAATTGTCATTGAGAGTGTCGTCCGCAGCGTGATCTAAGCTGCGGTCTCAAATCACGTCGGCCACCGAAATTGCGTCACCTCGCCGCACCTGGCAGCGCTCCAGCAAATGAAAATGACGGTTTTTTCTGAGATTTAGTGCGCCTGCGGTTGCGTTTGCACATCTTCTTTGGCATGGTCCGCGCGCTTTGTCACCGAAACGTCGCGGTTCGGGCTGGGACTTCAGTTAAGAACTGCTGGCGATCGTCAGGCTTTACCTTCCAAAGGAAAAAAAGATGAGCACAGGTTTGTGGTTGGTTATTGCCAGCGGTGCGCTGGCTGTTATTTACGGCGTCTGGGCCGTGCAGAGCATTCTGTCGGCAAGTGCCGGTTCAGAGCGAATGCAGCAAATTGCGCAGGCAGTTCAAGAAGGCGCCCAGGCATATCTAAATCGGCAGTACACGACGATCGCGATTGTGGGTGTGATCGTGTTCGTGATTCTGTCATTCCTGCTCGGAATTTGGGTCGGCATCGGGTTCTTGGTCGGCGCGGTTTTGTCGGGCGTCGCGGGTTATGTGGGCATGGTCGTCTCTGTACGGGCGAATGTGCGTACGGCCGAGGCCGCTCGAAACAGCCTGGCGGCTGGTCTTGCGATTGCTTTCAAATCGGGTGCCGTCACGGGCATGCTGGTGGCTGGCCTCGCGCTTCTGGCGGTAGCGGGCTACTACGGTCTGCTCTTGAGCATGGGAGCTGAAGGCCGGGCCATTATCGACCCGCTTGTAGCTCTTGGATTTGGCGCTTCTTTGATTTCGATCTTCGCGCGTCTCGGCGGCGGTATCTTTACAAAAGGTGCTGACGTGGGCGCTGACCTTGTGGGTAAAGTGGAAGCCGGTATTCCTGAGGACGATCCTCGCAACGCCGCCGTGATCGCCGACAATGTTGGCGATAACGTGGGTGACTGCGCCGGGATGGCCGCCGACTTGTTCGAAACCTACGCTGTTACCGTTGTTGCGACGATGGTTTTGGCTTCGATCTTTTTCGCGGGCGAAGCCATTCTTGACTCCATGATGCTTTATCCGCTGGCAATCTGCGGTGTTTGCATCGTGACCTCGATCATCGGCACCTTCTTTGTGCGCTTGGGGCAAAACCAAAACATTATGGCCGCTCTCTACAAGGGCTTCATTGCAACGGCTCTATTGTCGTTACCTGCAATTTGGGTCGTAACGGATTCTCTGATCGGTACATCGACGCAGATGACCATCAGCGGTCAAACCTTCAACGGCATGGATCTTTTCTATTGTGGCGTTGTTGGTCTGGCGGTAACCGGTTTGATCATCTGGATTACCGAATACTACACCGGTACGGACTATCGCCCGGTGAAGGCCGTTGCTGCCTCGTCAACAACCGGTCATGGCACGAATGTTATCCAGGGGCTGGCGATTTCCATGGAAGCTACGGCGCTTCCGGCCATCGTCATCGTGGCGGGCATCCTCATCACCTATCTGCTTGCTGGCCTCTTTGGAATTGCGATTGCGGTTTCGACGATGTTGTCGCTGGCCGGTATGGTGGTTGCCCTGGATGCGTATGGTCCGGTGACGGATAATGCAGGCGGCATCGCTGAAATGGCGGAACTGGACGATAGTGTCCGTAAAACCACGGATGCACTGGACGCCGTCGGTAACACCACCAAAGCCGTCACGAAAGGCTATGCGATCGGATCTGCTGGCCTTGGCGCTCTGGTGCTGTTTGCAGCTTACACGGAAGACATCAAATATTTCGCGAGTGATCCGAAATACACATTCTTCCAAGACGTAAACGTTGACTTCTCGCTTTCCAGCCCTTACGTGGTGGTCGGTCTGTTGATTGGCGGCTTGCTGCCATACCTGTTCAGTGCCATTGCAATGCAGGCGGTGGGACGCGCAGCCGGATCGGTTGTGGAAGAGGTACGCCGTCAGTTCCGGGAAATTCCCGGCATCATGGAAGGCACCGCAAAGCCTGACTACAGCCGGGCCGTTGACCTGCTGACGAAAGCGGCGATTCGGGAAATGATCGTGCCGTCACTTCTGCCGGTGCTGTCTCCGGTTGCTGTTTACTTCGCGATCCTGCTCATTGCTGGCAAGTCGGCGGCACTATCTGCCGTGGGCGCTATGCTCTTGGGCGTGATCGTAACCGGTCTCTTCATCGCGATCTCCATGACCTCCGGTGGTGGTGCATGGGACAATGCGAAGAAATACATCGAGGACGGAAATCATGGCGGCAAGGGCTCAGAGGCTCACAAAGCTGCTGTGACCGGCGACACGGTTGGTGATCCATACAAGGATACGGCTGGTCCTGCTGTGAACCCGATGATTAAGATCACCAACATTGTGGCTTTGCTGCTTCTTGCAGTGCTTGCCCATTAAGATTGGTACAAATCAAAACAAAAGGCCCATCCAATGGATGGGCCTTTTTTGTTTGGGCGAACGGTCCTCACTTCAAAGAATGTTGTGCGTATAGTCGATAGGTTTCCTCTTCCTTCGAGACGCTCGTTTCACTCGCCCTCAGGATGAGGAAACCCTCTCGTCTGCTGACTCCTCATCCTGAGGAACCGCCGAAAGGCGGTGTCTCGAAGGGTGAGGGCGCTAAGCTCTCTATCAGTTCCCGCCGATCCGTGAGGCGTCAAAGCGGCCCAGATTGCCAAATACCTGTTCCAGCAAAGTGAGTTCCTTGCCGCGAGTCGGCGTCTCGCGACCCACAATGTTAATCTTGTGACCGTCTTCCAAGTCGTAATAGGTCACGCCTTCCACAAGGTTGTCCGTATCGAAACGAACTTCCACAATTTCGCGTTTGGTGGTCGTGGGGTTGAAGAAGGCGAACCTCTCTTCTTCGCTGGAAATGTAGTACCAGACGTTTGCGTCGAACGTTGCAATCGTAGACGGCGACCCAAGGCGGCTTGCAATGGAAGATTTGTTGTCGATACCGGACCGGATTGTCGCCAGCTTTTCGGGGTCGGGAATATAGCCGCGCTGGTCCACCACAGGGGAGCATGCGACTGCCCCCATCAATCCAAGCGTTAGCGCAGCAGATTTCAGGCCGATTTTCGGTACGCCAAACATGATTTTAGTCCTCGCCCTAAATGTTTCTATCCAAGCCCAATTCGGGCTTTCCCACGCATATTCTTGATATTGTTGACTTACCGCGTCAGGACTTCTAGTTCAAGACGGACAGGAAAAACCTCAATGGCTGCTGTGATGCTCAAATCCGCTTGGTCTTCGTTAAAGACGCGTTTCTCGGCCCACAATGACCGGCTGGACCGCGTTCATGACCTCTATACGGCCATTGTCACGCAGGCACGCCAGGCACAATTCTATCAAAACCTGGGCGTTCCGGACTCGTTAGATGGGCGCTTCGACCTCATTGTGCTTCACTTACACCTTGTCGCTCGAAAACTGTTGGCGTCCGGCGATCAGGGCAAAGAGATCGAACAAGGCCTTTTAACCCTGTTTTTTGCCGATATGGACCGCTCCTTACGGGAAATGGGGGTGGGCGACCTGTCAGTCGGCAAGAAGATCAGAAACATGGCGGAAGCCTATTACGGGCGGGCCAGCGCGTATGACGAAGCGCTAAAGTCGGAAAGCGTCCAGCCCTTGCAGGACGCTGTCGTTCGTAATGTTTACGGCGGTAAGGATGTATCCGAGGCGGCGGCGACTTGTGTTGCATCATATACGCGCGCGATAGAGTCAGAAATTAGTGCTTTAAACGCGATTGACGATGTGGGCGGCGTAAAGGCTTGTTTCGAGCGCGCCTCTCACCACTTAACCGCTCATGCAGCAGCTTAATCAAACCTCTGAATTTAGCCTGATCGTGGATACAGCCAAGCTTGACCGCGAGGGGGAAACACTTTCGTTGCTTCCGACCGAGGCTGAGCGCGCCGCGATCGCTGAGCGCTTGAACCTCGGGTCGTTGAGCCATTTTTCGGGCGAGGCGGTCGTGTCGCCATGGGGGCGTGGTGGATGGCAGGTTGAGGCGACGTTTGCGGCCATCGTGGAACAGGAATGCGTCGTTACCCTTGAGCCGGTGGAAAACCAAATCGAGGATGGGTTTCTTGTTCGATATCTGCCGGAAAAGGCGTTGGCCGTATATGATCAGGAAGAAGAGGTGATGTTGGGCGAGGTTATGGAAGAGGACCCGCCCGAGCTGCTGCCCAGTGATGGAATTGATGTGGGTGAGTTGGCGGTTGAATACCTTTCCCTGTCTCTAGATCCCTATCCACGGAAGCCAGAGGCAAGCAAATCACTCCAGTCTGATGACAATCCGGCGGAAATCGAAACAAAGGAGAACCCGTTTGCGGTGCTTTCAAAATTGAAGAAGGTGCCCTAAAGGGTTGTAATTTCTAGGAATTTTTCGGCAATTTAGTGTGGCTTCAGATATCGGTTGAGTCTTTACACCAAATCAGTATGGTCTGCCCGCCGATCGGGCAATCGGCTTCACGACATTCAGACATCCGCGCCCAAGTAGGATGAGAGGGCAGCCAGATGGCAGTACCAAAAAGTAAAGTAACGAAATCAAAGCGAAACATGCGCCGCGCTCATGATCGTCTTAGCGCGAATACGTTCGGAGAGTGCCCGAATTGCGGCGAACTCAAGCGTCCGCATCATGTATGCGCCTCCTGCGGCTATTACGATGGCCGTGAAGTGGTGGACACGACAGACGCCGCCTAAACAACGCCAGCGTTCGACGAGAACGCGTTTTCGTTGTTGGTTCATCGCCGCAGAAAAGCATCGGCCGGTGGATCGTTTACCGCTTTCTTTCACAGCGTAACAGGTTGGTCGGTTGACGAAACCACGCACCATTTCATTGGACTTAATGGGAGCTGACGCAGGTCCCAAAATCGTCGTGGGCGGTGCCGAGATAACCCGTGTCCGATGCCCGGATGCGCGTTTCTTGATGTATGGTGACAAATCTGTCGCCGAACCGCTTCTGGCGGAATATCCGGAACTGCAAGCGGTTTCGGAAATTCGTCATACGGACAAGTTTGTGTCCATGGAGGACAAGCCGTCCCAAGCCATTCGCAAGGGGCGGGATACGTCCATGTGGCACGCCATCGGTGCGGTACGTGATGGCGAGGCGGACGTTATCGTTTCGGCCGGCAATACCGGCGCGCTTATGGCTATGGCGAAAATCCAGCTGAGAACAATGGCCGGTGTAGACCGGCCGGCGATTGCGGCCTTGTGGCCGACCCAACGCGGTGAGTCTGTTGTGCTGGATGTTGGCGCGAATGTGGATTGCGACGAACGGCAATTGGTGACATTCGCGATTATGGGAGAAGCTTTCGCCCGCACAGTGTTTGGTCTTAGGCGCCCGCTCGTGGGCGTGTTGAATATCGGCACCGAAGAATTGAAGGGCAATGAGGCTGTCAAGGGAGCCGCCCAAATTCTTCAGGATGCGGACCTTCCCATTAAGTTTTACGGCTTTGTCGAAGGCGACGATATCGGCGCCGGTACCGTAGACGTGGTCGTCACCGATGGCTTTACCGGTAATGTGGCGCTGAAGACGGCCGAAGGCACCGCGAAGCTTATCTCGCACTATCTCTCGACGGCCATTCGCCGATCCTTCTTCGCGCGCATGGGGTATCTCTTGGCGTCCGGCGCATTCAATGTATTGCGCACAAAAATGGATCCGCGTTCGGTAAATGGGGGCGTGTTTCTTGGTTTGAACGGTCTGGTCGTGAAAAGCCATGGCGGCACGGATGAAATGGGCATGGCAAGCGCCATCGAGCTTGCCCACAATATGGTCTCTCATGATCTTGTAGAAAAAATCGAACAAGATGTTTCCCATCTCTATGGGGCTGAAGAGACCGACACGCCGCTGCCCAAAGCGGCGAATGACGAGGTATCTGCCTAATGACCGTCATCAGGTCTGTTCCGCTGGGGTGCGGTGCGTATCTCCCCGAGAGAGTTGTTACCAACGAAGAACTCGCAAAAAAAGTTGATACGACAGACGAATGGATCGTCGCCCGTACCGGCATCAAGCAACGGCACATCGCGGCAGACAATCAACTCACATCCGATCTTGGTATTGAAGCATCGCGCAATGCGCTCGCGGATGCGGGCATGGACCCGCGTGATCTCGACCTAATCGTCATGGCGACAGCAACACCGGACGACACGTTTCCGGCAAGCGCGACCAAAGTACAAGCCGCCCTGGGCATGACCCGTGGCGCTGCCTTCGATGTGCAGGCTGTGTGCTCAGGCTTTGTTTATGCTGTTTCCGTCGCTGACAATTTCATCAAAGCCGGTCAGGCTGAAAATGTGCTGGTGATTGGCGCAGAAACTTTCTCACGCATTCTGGATTGGGAAGACCGGACCACCTGCGTTTTGTTTGGTGATGGCGCCGGCGCCATGGTTCTGTCGCGGGGCGAGGGCGGCGGCACGCCGGAGGACCGGGGCGTTCTCACCAACCATCTGCATTCCGATGGCCGCCTGCGGGACATGCTTTATGTGGATGGGGGGCCATCCAGCACTCAAACGGCGGGCTTCTTGCGAATGCAGGGCCGCGAAGTCTTTCGCCACGCCGTGGTCAACATCTCCGAAGTGATTCACGAAGCTCTGGAAGCCACGGGGCTTCAAATCGCGGATATCGATTGGTTTATTCCGCATCAGGCCAATAAGCGCATCCTGGATGGGACCGCTAAGAAGATTGGCCTGCCGTCGGATCGCTTGGTGGTGACCGTAGATAAACACGCCAATACGTCCGCTGCGTCGGTACCGCTTGCTCTGTGCGACTTGAAACAAAACAACAAGCTGAAGCAGGGCGACTTGCTTTTGCTGGAAGCCATGGGCGGCGGCTTTACCTGGGGATCGTCATTGATCCGTTGGTAGTTTCTTCAGCCCTAGAGCGTTTCCAGGTGAAGTGCCAAGATCCGATATTGGCGGTTCACCGTCCGGAAACGCGCAAAACTAAGAATCTGGAGCCGGTTTGCGATTCAAACAAAATCAAAACGGCTCTGGAGCGCGGTTGGCCTTCCACCTCAAGAACAATACCGTTTAAAGAACTTTAACGTCTTGCACATCTCATCGATCCCGTTAAACGGGTGTGCAAGGCGATGTTAACCCTGAAATGCGAGACTATTTCTAGGGAAACAAAAAATCCGGAAAATTATGACGGGAACGCAGCCGACCGATACGGCGCCGGCGTCAATCGGGCAGAGTATTCAAGAACAGCGCATACGCATTCTTTTCGAAGATGCGTCGGTATTGTTCTATGCGAGCAACATCCCGTTCGGTCTGTTCTACGCATTTATCTTTTGCGGCTTGGTGCCGGACATCGGCATTGCACCCGTGGAAGTGGGGGCCATGTGGTTTTCAGCTGTGTTGGCACAATCCCTTTTGGGGATGTTTGCAGCCCAGCTTTATCAGCGGCGGAATAAGGCTCTCAGCAATCGGAATTGGGTTTTACTGCTTTCTTTCATTTGGGCGGCTTCGGGCGTCATATGGGGAGCTCTCACATGGATCATGTGGCAGCCGGAAAACCCCGTAAACCAGGCCTTGCTGATCGTGATCGTCCTTGGCGCCGAAGTGATCATTTTCTTTTGCATTGCCGCAAGTTTTACAGTTCTCTGCGCAGGCCTCCTGCCGCTGGCGGTACTCAGTTTTGCAAAGTTCATAACCGCGGGGGGGACATTGGCTGGGATCGTTGGTGTCGCCGCTCCCTTGTTCACCATGCTTTTGCTCTTCTTTGGGTACAAGACCGCAGAACGTTACAGGCAGGTGTTTGAATTACAGCAGGCGAATGCTGACCTGGCACATAGGTTTGAAGAAGAACGCGACAAGGCGGAAGAAGCCTCAAACGCGAAGTCCGAATTTTTGGCGACAATGAGCCACGAAATCCGTACACCAATGAATGGCGTGCTGGGTTTCGCCAGTCTGCTCAACAATTCGACCCTTGATGAAACGCAGCGCGACTATGTGAATTCCATCAAAGACAGCGGTGATACGCTTCTGAACATCATCAATGATATTCTGGACATATCCAAAATTGAAGCAGGTGCTCTCATTTTGGATGAGGAGACTTTCTCGCTCCGGTCCGTCATTGAAAGCGTGCTCTCCCTTCAACGGCCTAAAGCGCAGGCGAAGAGCTTGGATTTGGCGATGCATATCGACCCGGATTTGCCCCTATGGTTTTTGGGTGACAGCGGACGCATGCGCCAGATGCTCATGAATTTCGTTGGGAACGCGATCAAGTTCACCGAACAAGGATCCATTGCTGTCATCGCGCGCCCCGATCAACAGGCTTCTAACGGAAGCGATCGCTGTTCTGTCCGTATCGAGATTATCGATACGGGTATTGGGATCGCGGAAGATCAGATCGAACGTCTCTTCGACCGGTTTACCCAGGTGGACAGTTCCCGCACCCGGCGGTTTGGCGGCACAGGTCTGGGGCTTGCCATATGTAAGGAGCTTGCCACGGCCATGGGGGGCGCAGTGGCCGCCGAAAGCGAGCTGGGTGTTGGAAGCACGTTCAGCGTCTCTATCCCGTTTGCGGTCGCGCGCCAGCGCGACGACAGATCCCCGACGGAAGATTTGGTGGATCTTGACGGCCGGCGCATCCTCGTCGCGGATGACATTGCACTCAACCGGCGCATCTTCGAGCTTATGTTGGGATGCCGTGGCATGGCGGTAACGTCGGTCCAGGACGCTGGCGCCGCCTTTGCCAAAGCGGAGCGGGCCGCCAATGAGGGCACACCGTTTGACGCGGCCATTATTGATCATATGATGCCGGTAACCGACGGTGTTGAATTGGCGGAAAGACTGAAGGCCAATACTGTTACACGAGGCCTGCCGCTTATTCTCTCTTCGTCATCCGACTTGGTGAGCGAGAGTGAGGCCGTCGCACGGGGGTTTGTGGCACGTGCAGCGAAGCCGATCCGAGAGGCGGAAATATTCGCAGCCTTACAAATGGCATTGACGGCCGAGCCGCTCCGCGAGACGGAACAGCGTTCCGCAAACGAAAGCATGACAGAGGCTCCGCCGGTTCAAACTAGTGATCCGGGGCCTTCGGAACGAAAAGCAGGGTCTCGTATTCTTTTGGTGGAAGACAACGCGGTTAACCGGCAATTGGTGCTGGCGGCTTTGTCCGTTTCAAACGTTACGGTCGACGTTGCCCATGATGGCATTGAGGCTGTGGCGGCCGTTAAGGCCTTTCCATACGATCTCGTTCTCATGGACATTCAAATGCCCAATATGAATGGCATTGATGCCACCAAACGGATCCGCGAATTGCCCGCGCCTGTGAATGATATTCCCATCATTGCGATGACGGCGGATGCCATGACAGGCGACAAAGAACGGTATCTTGCAGCTGGCATGAACGACTACATTGCGAAGCCAATTGATCTGGCCGAGATGATCGCGACGGTCCACCAATATCTGGGCTTGGAGCTTCCGCTAGACGCCAGGGAAGGTGCAGGCTCTTCAGAAACATCTCAGCAGACAAAGGCGTCCGCATAAACGTCACCACACGTCTTGCCACCATGCATGGCAAGGCCTCGGCAGGTTTCTCGACTTCAAGCTGTTCCAAAAGCCAATGAACCGCTAAGGTTATCGCGCAAGTGGGGTTTTAGAAAGTTTGAATCTGGGGGCAGGGTGGCGGCGCCATCCTGGGCGCGTCATGGCACTGACTTACATTATGCTCGCCAGCGGCATCACCATCTTTCTGTTTGGTGTGCTGGCCTTCGGGCGCTCCTATCTCATTTTGTTGCGCAGCTTCGGCGTTGGAACGCCGCTTCAAGCAGGAGCGGTTACACGCCTTGGTGTTGGTTCATTGATGACGTTCGGCATCCTTGCGACATTCTTCGGATTTGCCTTGGCGATCGATGGAATCGATATTGTGTCGGCGAATTTAGGGTTGCCGAATGCCTTCTTCTTTGACGACGACACCACTGCAAACCGGTTCCTGTTTGCGTTGGATGAGCTGTGCAAAGCCATCTTCTGGGACATCCCGGAGGTCTATGGGTGGTCGCTGAGCGGCGTTGAACACAATCCGGAGAATCTGGTTGCCGCTACGGTCATCGCTATTTACCGGACGGCGGCGGCTGTTTTGCTCGTTCCCGTGATTACCATCTTCCTGCCGCGCAAATACGCCGAAAATGAGCGCTAGACCTTGCGTTGCCGTCACAAAAAAGAGTTGAAAAGGCAGTCTTCACGTCATGCTTAATACTTAAACAAAGCGGACCAACGCTTTGATATTGACGGACTATCTCCGTCCCCGTAGGCTTTTTCGAAGGATTCGGGAGTGTGTTTTATGGCAGAAAAAACTGTCACCCGCGCAGACCTCAGTGAGGCGGTTTATCAGTCGGTTGGCTTATCCAGAAATGAATCAGCCGATCTGGTAGAGAGCGTGCTTGAAGAAATATCACGCAGCTTGGTGCGCGGTGAAACAGTCAAATTGTCATCGTTTGGGTCGTTTTCCGTGCGCCAAAAAGGTGGGCGGGTCGGACGTAATCCGAAAACGGGCGAGGAAGTGCCGATTGAACCAAGACGCGTCTTGGTATTCCGGCCAAGCCACGTTTTAAAAGATCAGATCAATCGGCAGCCGCCATCACCTGGCCGGGAAGCCGCCGAATAAGTGCATCATGCGGGCATCATGTGTTGATGCCTTAAAGGGGTCCATTCGTGACGAAATCGCCACAGGCCTTTCGAACGATTAGCGAAGTGTCGAATGAGCTCGATGTGCCTCAGCACGTTTTGAGGTTTTGGGAGAGCAAGTTTTCGCAGATCCGCCCCATGAAGCGTGGCGGTGGACGGCGGTACTACCGTCCCGAAGATGTGGATCTGCTGCGCGGCATTCAAACACTGCTCTACAATGACGGCTTCACCATCAAAGGGGTGCAGAAAGTATTCCGGGACCAAGGGGCCAAATTCGTTACGGAGACGGGGCGCAATAATGGCGCGCGGCCTGCTGTGCTAAGCGCGCAGACGGTGGCGGCTCCACAAGTTCAAACGGAAGCGCCGGTAAAGGCGGCGGCGCCCAAAAAGGCCTTGGAAGCGAGCCTCAGCTCGGAAGACCGCAAGACGCTTCAATCTGCGCTCACAACCCTCAAGGAAGCTCAGGCGGCTCTTAAAGGGCTTAAAGACGCCTGAGACTGCGGGCAAAGACTGTTCCCGCCGCCCTCAATGACGATTGCATCCGCGCCGTAACTGGGCTTATAGTCCGGCCCTTGCCTTAGAGCGCGATCAGGTTAAGTGGCATTCGGTTAACCGTCCGATCGCGCGCCAAACGGTGAGAAGTGGGCCGTTAGCGGTCTTTCGAGAAAGATGTCGGAGCGTAGCGCAGCCTGGTAGCGCACTTGACTGGGGGTCAAGGGGTCGTGGGTTCAAATCCCGCCGCTCCGACCATTTTTTTCAAACGAAGAACTGGGGCACAGCTCTTTCCGCTCATACCTGAACGTTTATCGGTTTTCAGAAGCCTGGTCGGCGTTGTTTTGAATCGGAATTCAGAGGGAGCCTTACACCGGTAGCGGCTCTGAACGCACATCACTGATAACAAAAGGCAATGTCTCGCCGTCATGTTCTTTGACGGATACATATTCGCCTTTCAGCAATGCATGCGTTTCCAGATGAAACAAAGGCTCGTCGTCTTCCTCGCCTTGCTCATAGGAAAAGGCCCATGTGCGGTGGCGCGTGTGGATGAGTTGTCCGAATTCGTCGTCTTCGTTTTCCCAAAACCGTTTCACCGTGGCGGCATGTTTGTGTTGCCGCCATTCGTCTTCGTCCAGCGTGCCGTCGTCGCGCAGCGGAACGCGCAGAAGATAGCCGCATCGGGGGTTGCCCGCCGGTGTCTCCTTGGTCCGGGCAAGTTCAAGACGCACGGTATACCAGCTCATAAAGGCCTCTCTGAATTTGAAATTAGTGACTAAGAAGGATCGGTACTTTGGCTTCCTGCAGCACCGATCGCGTAACGCCGCCCAGGACCAATTCCCGAAGCCGGGAATGGGAATAGCCACCCAACACCAGCAATTCCGCATTGGCCGACTGGGTATAGTTTTGCAGCGTGTCGGACACCCGACCATCGGGCGCCACTTGATCGTGAGAGGCCCGGACGCTGTGGCGGGACAATGCAGCCAGCGCCGACGGAATTTCAGGTGATGTCACATCGTCATTCCCGACATTCAAAAGGGTGACGTGATTTGCTTCCTTGAGAAGGGGCAGGGCGGCGTGAACCGCACGAGAGACTTCCAAGCTGCTGTTCCACCCCACCACGATTTTGTCGGGTACACCTGCACTCTGTCCCGCAGGTAGCACCAAAATCGGCTTGCCGGACCCCATAAGAATGGATGTGTAGACATTGATTTCGTCCGTAGGCGTCGTGTCGGCATTTTGCGAAATGACAGTGAGGTCGCACGTCATGGCTTCGCTCACATAGATATCCGGGATAAGCCCTGTGGGTCCACGCCATGTGGCGGAAACGCGTGCGGCCAAGTCGGCGGTTTCGGAATAGGCGAGGCCCGCATTGCGGCAGGCTTTGACAAAGGCTTCCTGGATGGCTGTCGTTTCGGCCTCATTCGCCTTTGCCACAGCGTCAATGATCTCTTGAACATGGGCACCGGATTCGAGCGGGTAGACAGCGGGCACCGCCACATGCGGAGGCGGTGTTCCGTGGCAACCTACAACGAGCGAGCCATAGGCTTCGGCGACCGGGGCAACAGCGGCCACAGCGCGTTCGGCTTGTTTTTCGTTAAAGCAAGGGAGCAAAATTGTGGGGTAAAGTGACATTGACCTGCGTCCTTTTTAAGTTCGAAGCGTCTCAGTCTGGCCCTCTGTCAGCATACTGCAAATCAGGGGGCAGTGAAATCGTTCATGTCGAATTCCAAGGGTTCTTGGAGCATCCATTCATTGATGAGTTCAGGGATTTCTTTCTCAGTGAACTTTTTCTGTTCTTCCAAATCGCTGGCGAAAGCCGCTAAGTCGGCTATCTCTTGGCCCGTCAGGTCGATTTGATATCCCAGTTCCATGTTTTGAAGCACGATCATCACATCTGCTCCACGCCACATCCGGGCGGTGAAGTCCATAATGTCAAAATGTGTCTCGTTTTCTATCGCGTCAAGGGGGGGTGCTGCTCTGCCGCCTACATCATTGACCGCGTGGCACACCACACATGCTTTATCCACGAACAGTTTCCGCCCGCGTTCCGAATTGACTTGCGGAATGAGAATACGTGGTGGATCCGCTACTTCTGCGGTCACATCCTTTTCCTCAGCCATTGCACTGCCAGCGTACAAACTTGAGGCTGCGATGAGCAGCGCGGAAAAAAGAGTGTAGACGGATTTTCTGTAAACGGTGGAAAGCGACTTTTGCATGATATGCATCTCTCTCTGGGATCAAATAGGTCTTATTGTCCAAAACGGGTTGGGACGACTCTAAGTCGCGAATTTGTTATTGTTATGATCGATATTTAGAGCTATTCGCACGCGTCAACCTTGACCTAGGTCAACGGGTGGGCAGGGCCCGGAAACAAAGTAAATCAAAGATGAAGCCCAGGTTCCGGTCCCACATATTGGGCGCGCGGGCGGATGAGATGGCCGGTCCTGTTCTGCTCCAGGGCATGGGCAATCCAGCCCGCAGAACGGCCAATGGCAAAGAGGGCGAGGGCGGCCTCCGCCGGCAGTTCTAGATGCCGTTCCAGCAGAATAAGCGCCATGTCCACGTTTTCACGATGGCCTGTCTGGGCGAATACTTGATTAAGCGTTTCTTCTTCGATCGTGGTCAGCGAGAGGTTCTCAAGGATTGCGGTGGCCCTCGGGTCGCCGTCGCCATAGAGGGCATGTCCCACACCGGGTATTCGTTCCCCTTGACGCAGGCGCGATTGAATAACCCGAGCGGGATCGCCGCCCTGATCGATTTGATCGAATAAAACACGCACTTGGTCCGACGCACTGCCATGGAGAGGCCCGGACAGAGCGGCAAGTCCACCCAGAAGACAGGCGCTTAGGGATGCTCCCGTGGACGCAACCACCCGGACCGCAAATGTAGAGGCATTCAATTCATGATCCGCCAGAAGTACCATCGTTCGGCGCAGATCGTCCGCCTTGGAGTGCGGGACGTTCCAAGCATCTGCCAATTGCAGATGGATCGGTGCCGACTTGACGTTTTGTTCGCAAATGGCCGCCGTCAGTGCACGGATCAGAAATGCCCCTTTTCGAAACAGAAGGTCAGGGTGAGACCTTTGAATAGGCATGTCATCAGTGTTGAGGCGCGCGAGGGCGGCGGTGCTGCGGGCAATTACTGACCAACGGCCGACCGGGCCGCCTTTGACGGGATTTGAGTAAACCAATCCCACGGATAAGGGGTCGTCGAACGGGGCCGTATCGCCATCGCCAGCGCCCCACAAGTGGCAAGCGGTCTGTTCCAGGGTGGCGCTTTGGGCCCAATCAACAACCTCACGCCCCCGGTAATACAGATGCCCCTGATCGATGAGAGTAAGTTCTGATTCCAATACCGGTAGACCCCACGCCAGCGTTCCGGCCGCGATACGGTCCGGCTTTCGGCCTTGGGCCTTTCGTTTGAGAAGCGTCTCCACGTCTTCCGCGAGATAAAGCTTCCGCCTCGTGTCGCGGCCCTCTTGGTTGATTGAACGGATCAACCCTCTGCTCACATAGGCATAGAGTGTTTGCCGGCTGACTTTCAGGCGCTGAATTGCCTCTTCGGCGGTGATGTAACGGGCGTTTTCCATGCTTCTCCGTTGAATTTATATTGATATATATAATCAATATTGACGATATATCCTAATTCCCCCATCTAGTCCACCAAGTGAGACAGGAAGAGGAGGAACGAATGCCGACAGGACTAGATGATGTAGTTGCCGCCACGACGGTCATGAGCCATGTGGACGGAGCGGCCGGGCGCCTGATTGTGCGGGGCTTTGATCTTGAAGAGCTGACCACAAACTTCACCTTTGAATCCGTATTGGGACTGCTGTGGGGTGGATTTCACGACAGCAAGAAGATCGAAGACAGAGCCGATCTTGGTCCTGCACGGGTGCGCGCATTCGAAATCCTCCAAGACTGTTTGCCATTGCCATCCGATCTGAGCGTAATCGAGCAATTGCGTTATTTGCTAAGTGCCTTGCCGGATAGCGTCGAAGAAGCTGACCAGCCCCTTCTGGCAGTGGCCGCAATTGGCGTATTCAATGCCGCTATTTTGAGAATTCGGGCAGGTGACATGCCCGTGCCGCCAAATCCGTCACTCGGTCATGCAGAAGATTTCTTGCGTATGCTGAGGAATGAAGATGTGCCGGCGCATCATGCGAAAGCGTTGGATACATATTTGGTGACGGTTGCCGATCATGGCTTGAATGCATCGACATTTGCCGCCCGCACGATTGCCTCGACGCAGGCTGGGCTTTTCTCAAGCGTTGTTGGTGGACTGTGTGCGCTTAAAGGGCCGTTGCATGGCGGTGCACCAGGCCCTGTCCTCGATATGCTCGATGCCATTGGCACACCGGAAAATGCAACAGCTTGGCTGACGAAGGCCGTCGAGAACGGCGAGCGGCTTATGGGCTTCGGCCATCGCGTCTACCGCGTGCGTGATCCGCGTGCGGATGTTCTAAAGCGGGTGGCCAAGAGCCTGCGGGAAGATGAGAACCGGATCAAACTTGCGGAGCAGATCGAAGCATCGGCATTGACGGTTTTGGCCGACAAGAAGAAGGGCCGCGTTCTTGAAACCAATGTGGAATTCTACACGGCTCTCGTGCTCGAAGCGCTCAAGCTGCCGCGTGAAAGCTTCACGATGATCTTCGCCATGGGGCGCGTTGCCGGTTGGACCGCCCATGTTTTGGAGCAGCTGAATGGTGGCCGCCTGATCCGGCCACAGTCCGAATATGTGGGGCCTATGCCAACCTCTGGTGTGGCGGCCGAATAGCAAAAGTTTGGGCTATTTCGGCGGGAAACGGCTGAGGACAGCGTCGGCAGTGTCTTTGATGGCGGCCAGCCGATCCTGTCCTGTCTCCAAGGATACCGGGGCCCATCCGCGCCAAAGAGAGCGTCCGGAAGCCGCATCTTGGACGTCGATCACCAATACGGATTCGGTCTCCGTCGTCACAAACGGTGTGTATTTGCCGGCGCCAAACCCGCCAACGCCTGGCTGAACCCGTACATTCTGCGCGGCGCCCAAAGCATAGTTAACTAAGAAACGGGGCGAGGGGCCGGTGTTGTAGCCCTTGGCCGACAAGCTGTCGCTGATATGCAGTTTGAGCGTGGTCAGCACCGATTCGCGAATGTTGAGGTCGCCCGGTGCGTATTTGGCGACCGGTTGCCTGACCCATTGATATGATTTTTCGGAGACAAAATCGGTGCCGCGATCATAAGACACCTCCACGTCGGCCCCAGACGAGGCGCAGGCCGCCAACATCAAGCAGCCAAGCATCCATCCTAAAACGCGACCTATCCGCATAATATGCTCCTAACTTACAAGTTCTGCGGGCATGATAGATTTCATCTTGTAAGGGTGACAAGTCGCCTTGGCGCAGCGGCTTCCGTCGGGGATCGCATTTGCGATGTCCCCATTCAGTGACATCCTGCCGAAATTCCCAATTTTGTGTCACTTTGCTGACACACAGTCCTTGCGTTAAGGACCAAAAAATCATGAAATAAGTAGGTTGTATTTGGCGGTCTGAGGGGGAACGAGTAACGCCATGACGTCCGAAATTATCCTCATGAACAGAAATGTGCTGACCATCGGCGCGGATAGCGCGATGACCAGCTGGGCGGGTGGCCGTTACCGGATTGCGAACGAGGCGGAAAAGATCTTTACCCTAGGGAAAGATACGCCGCTTGCGATCATGATCTACAACAGCGCCGACATTCTGGGTCATCCATGGCAGTCCGTGATCGGCGAGTTTATCGACGTGCATGGCAAGACCGATTTTGCGTCTGTCGAAGATCTGGCATCGACGTTCTTCAGTCACCTCGATTCACATGTATCGCTTTTTGAGCCCGAGGAAGAAGAGCGCTGGTTCGCCCTGACGCTGAATGTGATTTATTCGCAGATTATCCATTTGGCGCGTGAACGGCTTCAGTTTGCCGGCATGACCGATGACCGTAGTTTGGGCCGCGAAGAAGCAGCCGTAATGGCCATCAACTTCGTGCATCGGGCCTTTCATGACGAAGAGGGAAATCAGCTTCCTAACTTGGATTGTTTTGCCGATACGACGCCGGATGAGGTGTACGCCAAATTCGGCGATACGGTAGATGCGGTCATTCGCGATCATTTCGGTGATTTGACCGACGATGCGGCGGCCATTGCAAAGCTGCGCGACATTGCCGGTTTTGCCGTCGTCAAGGAATTATTCCTGGAACGGATGATCATGAGCGGGTTGGTCTTTGCCGGTTTCGGCAGTGATCAGATGTACCCGACCTTTGACGAATATTTCGTGTCGACGGTTTTCAATAACCGCGTGAAGCGGCGGCGGCATTATCTCAATCAAGTATCCAGCAAAAACCAGGCATCCGTCAGTTTCTTCGCGGACTCCGATGCCAGTGTCGGATTTTTGCGCGGCATCGATTCCGACACAGCCGGTTTCATTTTCGGCGCCAGCGAGTTCTTCCTCACCCGGATGAGCGGCCCGTTTGTGGAACAGCTTGATTATCTGGACGGGACCCAGAAACAAAAACTGACCCAAAGCCTTGTGCGCGAGTTTTCGCCCGTGTTCCATCAGTCGGTGCTGGGCGCATTGGATGACAAGGTAGAGCAGGATCGCATCACGCCGTTCCTGGATGTGGTCAATTCCATGGGGCCGGATGAAATGGGCACCATGACGGCCGATCTGGTCAATCTCAATATTTTGCGCAAGAAAGTTGTCAACGAAGAAGGCACGGTGGGAGGCCCCGTACGGGTGTTCACCATGTCTAAGCGTGGCGGCACCAAACAGTTGATGTAGAGTACAGACGATGAGACGCAGAAGATTTCGCCATAGCAATAAGACCCGGCCCGCAGCACCAGCGTCGACGCTGGCGGCGGATTGGCGTGATGAATTCCTTCGCTTGAAGGAAGTGGAAGCGGTGCTCGACCGTCGGATGACGGATTGGGCTGAGGGCGAGCGCCGTTATGAGGCCGGACGTCTTTTGCCGTCTTATTCCATGGACAGCAAATACGATATTTTCATGGAACCGCGTGTGCCGGAAATCGCTGAAAAGGCGGCACAACATGCTGATACCCAAGAGGACGCTTTGGTTCTGGAAGATCCGGAAGAGATCCTCGAACAGGTTGAAAATGCGGTCCGGGCTACCGACGAATTGCGTGCCACGGCGGGTGAAGGCCATCGCCGTCCCCGCAAGCTTCTGGACCCTGACTACAAGCCGCGTAAGCGCGGCTTCTTCCGCCGGGTTTTCGGAGGCGGCAAGCGTTAGAGCGCTTCTAATCGAGCCCTAAGTTGTCGGTTTCCGCTGACAACATGCTTTCGTCTACTTGGTGCCTCAACGGCTCTTGCGACACATAACGTCTCAGGTTTGCCAGAAACAGGGCATCGTTCCGTCGGACAACACCGTCACTTGACGCGGCCGTGTGTGGCGTAAGTCGCACGCGCGGATGAGACCAAAACCGGCTTTCGGGGGGCAGCGGCTCTTCATCGAATACATCCAAAACGGCGGTGCCCGGGATGCCTTTATCCAGGCTTTCCAGCAATGCGGCTTCATCCACATGGCCGCCGCGCCCAATATTCACCAGGACGCTGTCCGGTTTCATATGGCGCAAGAAGTCCCCGTTGATGACATGATGGGTTTCCTTGGTCAGTGCGGCAGCGACGACGACAACATCTGTATCCGGAAGGTGGTTCGCAACCTCCGCCGGTTTGATGACCGTCGCGAAGTCACAATTTTGCGCGCTGCGCCGGACGCCGATGATTTCGGCACCAAAGGCGTGAGCGCGTTTCCCCACTTCCTGGCCAATATTGCCGAACCCGATGATCACCCATTTGGTGCCGCTGATTTCCCGGAAAGAGAGCCGGTTCCAGTCTCTCTTGGACTGTGCTTCGCGCCGGGCGGCGAAGGGTTGATATACGTCGAGTACGGATGAAATCACGAATTCCGCGATGGCGACACCGCCTGCGTCGCTGTTGGTCAACAGGGCGCCATTACTCACGATTGCGGCGAACACGGGATGTTCGACACCGGCCGAGGATGTTTGTACCCATTTCAAAGACGGCGATTTCAGGATTGCAACCATGAACTCCCGGACGGGGCCCTCCATATACACTTCAGAATTCGGCCACGCGATTTCGGGAGAAATGTCTTCGACCGGGATTTCGGTGCCGCCATCGAACAGCTTGCCGGAGGGCGCCATCAGTATGGGTTGCACATTAGGTGCGATTTCGTGCAATTCCTGCCGAATGCGCTCGTAAGACGGGGTATAAAGAAGAGTTTTCATACAAAACGGCTCCGGCGCGGCCTTGCCAATTCCCGACCACGCCAATATTGGAAAGGATCAGTTTGATTTCCGTAAGGTGGGCCAGCCGCATCATTCGCCTTGAATGGTTCGCGGGGCCGACCGCAATGCGAAAATACTAAGAGGAGCCAGAATGGCAACATTGCATGTGACCGATCTAGAGGGGAATGAGCATTCTCTTGAGGCGAAAAACGGCTGGTCCGTGATGGAGATCATTCGGAATTCGAGTTTGCATATTAATGCCATCTGCGGGGGATCTTGCAGCTGTTCGACCTGCCACGTGCATGTGGATGCGGATTGGTTTGCCAAAATCGGTGGGCCGAATGATGACGAAAAGGATACCTTGGAACTGGCCGACGACATAGAGGAAACGTCTCGGCTGGGCTGTCAGATCGCATTCGATGACAGTATGGATGGCCTTAAGGTGAAAATGACCCGGGACTCGGCGAAATAAGTAACGGCGGATCGCGCTTCCTGCTAGTACACCTCCGGATCGGGCCTGTTCATCCAAAGTATGAGGTATCGGATGGGCACGATCCAGGCCATGCCAGCGATCAAATAATATAGAAACTCCACAAACCAATGAGCGTCAGGCAGGACGGCAATGGCCACCAGCATGGCACACATGGCATAGAACAGCAGCCAGATAAGCAGGACGAAGACGCCGATAAGCTTCCGGATCCGCTGGGGAATATGGGGCATTATTAAGGGCCTCTTTTTGCGAACTGTCTTAGAGCTTCAAAGTTACCGGCAATCAATGCGGCTTTTTTTCACCGCGGCCATCCTTCGAGACGGGCAACTTCGTTGCCCTCCTCAGGATGAGGTTGTTGTGTAGCCTCACCCTGAGGGCGAGCGCAAGCGAGCGTCTCGAAGGGGGAGGGTTACGGGGTTAGGAAGGCGCCGCAGGGCCGCGTTTGGAAAGGCTTCTTAGTGCATCGTAATCGCCTTTGATAAGAGCTTTCTTTTTCTCGCGCGACCATCCTTTGATCCGTCGCTCCATGGCGATCGCGTCAATCAAATTGGAGAATTCTTGGTGAAAGGCAAGAGTGACCGGAAGCCGAGACTTCGTATATCCGGGGATCGTACCTGCATTGTGTTCGTTGATTCTGGCCTCGAGGGAACGGCGTGTCAGTCCTGTATAGTACGATCCATCACTGCATTTCAGGATATACACGAACGGCATAGGTGAACTCTGACTTTTTGTCCTACCATCCTTCGAGACGGGCAACTTCGTTGCCCTCCTCAGGATGAGGTTATTGTGTAGCCTCACCCTGAGGGCGAGCGCAAACGAGCGTCTCGAAGGGGGAGGCCAACACGCAAACTGCTTCAAACGACCGCCTTTTCTGGCAAAGAAATCGGACTATAACGGTCGCATGGCCGTAAACACATTGGATATCGACCAAGTTGATGCAACACAGGGCAACCGGGACCGGGCGATCGGTATCTGGCTGCTCAGCCTGTGCGTTTGCCTGTTTGCCATGATCTTGATCGGCGGTGCAACGCGTCTTACGGATTCGGGCCTTTCCATCACCGAATGGCGGCCCGTAACGGGCGCTATCCCGCCATTAAGTGATACCGCCTGGCAGAGTGAATTCGAGAAATACAAACAGATCCCGGAATACCGCTACATCAATAAAGGGATGAGTTTGGACGAATTCAAAACCATCTATTGGTGGGAATGGGGGCACCGCTTTTTCGGGCGCCTCATCGGAATTCTGTTTCTTATCCCGTTCCTCTATTTCTATTTTACCAAATCCATTCGTCCTGAATTGCTCCCTAAGCTGATCATTATGTTCGTGCTCGGCGGGCTCCAGGGGGCCTTGGGCTGGTACATGGTCGCAAGCGGCCTGACGGAACGGGTGGATGTGAGCCAGTACAGGCTGGCGGCCCATCTGGGGCTTGCCTTTATCATTCTCGGTTTCATCTTTTGGGTTGCCCTTGATTTGTTTCGGCACACGTCACCAACCAGACACCCGCGATTTCTTCATCCGGACATTGCGATTGCCAGGGACGGCACAATTGCCCTGACGGCTCTCATCTACATTCAAATCATTTTGGGGGCGTTTGTGGCCGGGCTCGATGCGGGCTTGATCTACAATACCTGGCCTTTGATGGAAGGGGCGTTCATTCCGCCGGATTTGTTTCCAATGTCGCCGTGGATCGCAAACTTTTTTGAGCACCGTAAACTGGTTCAGTTCGACCACCGGATTGTGGCTTACCTTGTGGCGATTGCCGGTGCCGTCCTTTGGTATCGCAGCCGTAATGCCATGCTGCCGGTGAACGCGCGCAAGGCTCAAAACATGATGTTGGCGGCCATCGGTCTTCAAATCCTGCTGGGCATTTGGACCCTATTGGCGGCTGTCCCGATCTGGCTGGGACTGGCGCATCAAGCAGGCGCCGTCTTCCTTTTCGGTGCGGCCGTTTATGCCTGCCACACCTTGGCGAAACCGGTCCGCGTGTCAGCATAAGTCACCAGCATTTTTTCATTCGGTTGTTTCCCCCCTTAATCCGAGTATGATCGGTGGTCTGATCAACGTGTGCTCGGGGTGTTGGGAATGCAGTATGCCATTCTGATTTACATGGTGGATGGTGTCTTCGAAAGCCTGCCGGAAGAACAGCAGGAAGCTTTTATGCAGATCCACCGGGATATTCAGGAAACCCAAGCCGCGAAAGGAGATTACGCGGTAGCGCGCCTCATGCCTGTGACCAATGCGGTTACCGTGCGGGATCAAGGCGGGCCTGACAAGGCGCCGATTGTTGTCGACGGCCCATTCTCCGAGACCAAAGAACGGTTTATGGGGTTCTATGTGGTCGAGTGTGAGACGATCGAGGAAGCAATTGAGATCGGCAGACCATTGGCTGCAGGGTATGGCGCCATCGAGGTTCGCCCCGTTGGGTGGGGCGGCGGTGTGCTGAGCACGGAAGAATGACACAGCATGCCTGGATTGAAGCACGCTTTGCGGAAATCCGGCCAAAGGCCATCGCTGCTTTAAACCGTCAGTTTCGCGACTTGGATTTCGCTGAGGAATGTTTCGCAGCTGCCTGCTTTAAGGCCGTTCAGACGTGGCCCCGCACCGGTCTTCCCGACGATCCGTTTGCCTGGCTGCTGGTGGCGGGGCGCAATGCCGGGCGCGATGCGCTGCGAAAAAGGTCTGTGGCTGCATCCGTAAGCGACGCGGAGGAGGCATCGGAAGAACCGGAAGCAGGGTATATCGAACATCTGGATCAGCGGGGGCTGCGCGATGACGTATTGCGTCTTCTGTTCGTCTGTTGTCACCCGGCTTTGTCGCCGCAAGACCAATCGGCATTGGCATTGCGCATCGTTGCGGGGCTGTCGGTCGACGAAATCGCCCGCGCCTTCCTGGTAAAGCCAAAAACCATGGAACAGCGGATTACCCGGGCTAAACGCACAATTGGGCGCGCGAACGTGCCGTTCGAAACGCCCGGTCTTGCGGAACGTCACGAGCGTCTCAGGGCCGTCATGCTGATGATCTATCTTCTTTTCAATGAGGGATGGTCGGCGAGCTCTGGGGATGTGCACATAAAGCAGCCCATTTGCGAAGAAGCGGTTCGGTTGGTCAGGCTTTTGCTCACCCTGTTTCCATCGATCAGTGAACTGATGGGTCTTTTGTCATTGTTCCTTCTTCAACTTTCCAAGTCGAGGGCGCGCATTGACGAAAAGGGCGATCTTGTTGCCTTGGATGACCAAGACCGTACACTGTGGAATCGGGAAATGATTGCGGAAGCCCAGGCACTTCTGGAGAAGGCATTCTTGCACCGGTCGCCGGGCGCATACCAAATTCAAGCATCGATCGCGGCCGTTCACGCGCGTGCTGAGAATGCAGATGACACGGATTGGCGTGAAATCGAACGTCTGTACGATCTGCTCTACCGCTTCGAGCCCACGCCGGTTGTGAAACTCAATCAGGCGGCGGCGGTTTCCAAAGTTGATGGGCCTCAAGCCGCGCTTGATTTGCTAGCACCGCTTGCTAATCAATTGGCGGATTACCGCTGGTTTCATGCGACGCGGGGCGGCCTGCTGGAAGAAATTGGCCAATTTGATGAGGCGAGGCGAGCCTATCAAAGGGCGCTTTCCTTAGGGCCAACATCGGCGGAACGGCGCTTTCTCGATGGAAAAATCGCCCTTTGCGAAAAAAAATCCAAATCCATGTCGGATTGACAGCGTCCCATCCGTCCTTGGGGGGTCTGCACGGTGCGGACAGTGCGAAGGATGGAGAATGAGATGAGCGGAAACACTATGACGACCCCCGGAGTTGCGGGGTGGATCGAATATTCCGGGCCCGACACAGCGGCCGCCAAGAAATTCTATGGCGAGATTGTTGGCTGGAATATTGCCGACATGCCCATGCAGGACGGATCGAACTATCCTGGCATCATGGTCGGCGAGGGCCCGATCGGAGGTTTCTCTCCTGCGCCGAGCGATGAAGGCAAGTGGACAATCTTTATTACCGTCGACGATGTGGATGGCCGCACGGCCAAGGTAAAGAAAGCCGGCGGCAAGGTGCTGAGCGAGCCGGTGGATATGCCGGGCGTTGGCCGCATGAGCACCATCGAAGATCCTCAGGGCGGTCGCATCGCGCTGATCACATACGAAAGCATGCAGGGTTAGCGCAACACCGCTGGCGGGGTGTGGCCCGAACCCTGCGCCCCGCCGCTTTATCCGTATAGAAGCTTAATCAGCCACCGGAGGAAAAGATGGACCTTTCTATCACGATCGTATTCGTCGCGATTTTGACGTTGATGCAGGTGCCGATGGGGGCCGTGGTCGGCATCCGCCGGGCACAAACAGGGACGCCATTTCTACATGGTGACGATGAGATATTGCTCAAACGTATGCGCGCTCATGGCAATTTCACGGAACATGTGCCGATCACTTTGCTTGCCATGGCCGCTGCCGAGCTCAGTGCTGCGCCGGCAATGCTTCTGTGGGCAGGAGGGGGCGCATTGCTTGTTGGCCGGATTGCCAGTTTCGTTGGCTTAACCAGTGGTGATGGAAATGGGGTGTGGCGCGGCGTCGGTGCTGGGCTGACCACTCTTGTCATGCTTTTGTTTGCGGGATTTAGTATTTACGTGGCGCTTATCTAACCGCCTGGCAAGTGACTTGATGTGATGGACGGTTAGCTGAGCTTGATTTCAGCGGATTTCCTCTTCCTTCGAGACGTTCGCTCCACTCGCCCTCAGGATGAGGAAATCCTGCACCTTATCTGTACCTCACCCTGAGGAGCCGCCGTTAGGCGGTGTCTCGAAGGGTGAGCGTGTCATACACAAGCGTTTTAGCCGTATAGGGAGGACAATTTCGTGTTCGATGGATTTTCAAACGAAGCCGTTGGCTTTCTGAAAGACTTGAAGGGCAACAACAATCGGGATTGGTTTGCCGAAAATAAGAAAGTGTACGAGCAGGAGATCAAGGCCCCGGCAAAGATGTTCTGTGAGGATATGGCCGCCGCCTTGGAGAAGCTGACCGGAACCCCCCATGGCTCCAAGGTGTTTCGCATCAATCGGGATATTCGCTTCTCGAAAGATAAGACGCCTTACAACGCCCATTTGCACATCTCCTTTATTCCTCAGGCTGCCGACACCCACCCCCCGCATTGGTTCTTCGGTCTTGACCCCACATCGCTCACAATAGGTGTGGGTAATTTTGTGTTTGAGAAACAGCAATTGGTCGATTACCGGGAAAGGGTTGCGGGCGAAGATGGTGCGCCGCTTGCTAAAACACTGGCGAAACTTGAAAAAGGTGGGGCACGGCTTGGCAAGATTGACCTGAAACGCGTGCCATCTCCGTATGAGCAGGGTCATCCGCAAGCAGAACTATTGAAGCGCAAGGGGCTCTCCGTTTGGATTGATTTCAAAGGCACGGACGTGGCCACAGATAAGAACGTCATCAAGACGTGTACGGCCAACTTCAAGAAACTCAAGCCAGTTTTTGATTGGCTCACGGACGCCTAAGCTTCCGGCTTCAACATGACACAGAATTTGCAGTGCTGTGCTACATCCTGGTGGCCTTCTAGGGCCGTTTCGCCGCATTGAATGATATTTGCCTTGCCCCCAACTAGCGGTAGTATGGCCGCATAAGGGGGTCCGCATGACCGGGTTAGGTAAACCAAGATGGGTTTATTTGCTTTTTGTCATTGGGGCGGCGGCTATTGCCATACGCCTTGTTCTTGATTCCGATTTTTCGCAATCAACGCTTCTATACATTGTTGTCCCGTTTCTCGTTTCGGTCGCGCTGATCCAATTGGTGCCTAGGCCGGAAAGCGAACGCATTCTGGTCCGTTACTTTGTGCACATAAGAGACGCGACGATCGTTATGCTTGCCACATCAGCGATCCTTTTTGAGGGGTTCATCTGTGTGGTGATGTTCATGCCGATCTACTATTTCTTCGCGTCGATTTACTTTCTTTCCGAAGCACTGCGTGAAAGAGCGGAAAACAGAACGCGAATGTACGGGTTTGTCGTGCCCGCTCTTGTTGCCGTTGCCGCGCTCGAAGGACTCATCCCGGCAACGACTTTCGAGCGCGACAATGCGGTTACCAGATCATTCGTAACTGAGAAGAGCATTTCACAGCTGAAAGCAAACATGGCCGCGCCGATCCACTTACCGCAAGACCGGCATTGGTTCTTGTCGGTGTTCCCGCTGCCCGTATCGGTGGAAGCGGGCTCCTTGGCGGCTGGTGATGTTCACAAGCTGCGGTTCGTTTACAAGCGCTGGTTCGTCACAAACACTCATGAAGGCGATTTCCATTTGCGGATCGATGAGGTGGCAGCGGACGGTGTGCGCACATCGGTGGTTCACAATTCGAGCTATCTTTCGAAATACTTGAAGATCGAAGGAACGCGCGTGCATTTCGATGAGCTTGAGGATGGCACGACAAAGGTCGACCTTACGGTTCTCTATGAACGGACACTCGACCCGGTCTGGTATTTCGGGCCGCTGCAGAAATTCGCCGTCGGTCAGAGCGCCGACTATCTCATTCAATCCGTCATCGTGAGGGATCACGCGGATGGGTGATCCTTCCAAATACGATAACCCCCGCGTGGCAGCCGATTCCAGAACAGATGCGTCTGCCGGAACTGTCCGGTGGAGCCCGTCCAAATCGCTTTGGTTTATGGCCATGGCTGGCGGCTGGATCGTCGGCGGCAGCTTGTATTTTTCCTGGGGGGCGGTTCTCTGCTGGCTGGTGACCTGCGCCGTTACCTTATGTTTTGGCCATTCCCTCGGCATGCATCGAAAATTCATTCATGACAGTTTCGATTGCCCGGCATGGATGGAAAAGACAGGTGTTTGGTTAGGCACGCTCGTCGGCCTCGGCGGTCCCTTCACGATGATGTATACGCATGATGTGCGGGATTGGGCCCAACGGCAACCGGCATGCCACCCATTCTTATGCCACCAGAGTGGTTTCCTGAAAGACGGTTGGTGGCAGATCCATTGCAAGCTGCATTTCGACCACCCTCCGAATTTTGTGTTCCCCAAGAAAGTGTCCAACAGTGCGTTTTATCGGTTCATTGAGGGCACTTCCATGTTGCAGCAAGTTCCGGTGGGTATCCTTCTTTATGTGCTGGGCGGCTGGGGATTCGTGTTTTGGGGCGTCTGCGGCCGGGTCATGATCTCCATTCTGGGGCACTGGTTCATCGGATACTTTGCGCACAATACGGGTCACAGAGATTGGCATGTGCAGGGCGCGGCCGTGCAGGGGTACAATGTGAAATTCTGTGGCCTGATTACCTTTGGCGAATGCTGGCACAACAACCATCATGCGTTTCCCGGATCGGCGAAACTTGGCCTTTATCGGCGTCAGACGGATCCGGGATGGACGATGCTGAAGTTGCTGGAACGCATCGGGTTGGTCTGGAATATTCGCGAGCCTCGGCATCTTGGCGCTCGTCCGGAATTGGTTCAAATTGAGCGTGGGGTGTCTCACGTGACCGAAACTGTTGCGCCGGCTTTTTCTAAGACACATTCATCATGATCTTGACCACATTGTCTTCGCGGGCATTGAACAAGCGATAGGCTTGCGCGCCTTCGGACAGCTCCATTCTCTGCCAAAACAAGCCTTCCGCCTGATTACGGCCGGTTTGAAAACGGGTCATGGCCCTCCCGGGCAGAAGGGGAATTGCATATGGAGGATTACTCCTCTTGCGCTCGTCCCGGTCGCGTTTTCGCGAACCGGGATCTCCTAGTAAATGGCGCGAGATTCCTGCGTTCGCAGGAATGAGCGGTAGAAAAATGAGGGTGCACGTCGCCATATGCGATCCCCCTGCCGGGAGATGGGGGGCATTGACTAGACACTTCCCGAAGGCGAGTGGGGTGTGCGTATTGGTTGTGTGATGTTATTAACAATACCTAAGGAAGATATGCCGCTAGGCTCTTTCCCAAAGATCGGGGCTAATGAGAATAAGCGGGTGCAAGGCCGAAATGCCTGACAGGTGAGGTGCCGCCGATCTGAAAACAGGGGAGGCCGGTATGGCACGCGGCAAGAGTCATCGAATTTCCAGGGGAATTTCAGTCTTGTATGGAGCGCTGGTGGTGTTTGCTCTGATGGCGTGCTCGCCGGAGGACGACGCGGTGGCAGAAGCTCCCAATGACGCGGTCGTGACGGAGAAATCAGTAGACGAAGTAAAGACGGCTAGTGAAATTGAGTACCACTGGCCGGAACAAGCGGAGGACGTGGCACATATTCTGTCCAAGGGCCGCATGCTGGAACCCGTGCCGCTGGATCTCAGCGATGAACGCGAATACCGCTATTACATCCAACAGCTAAAGCTCGCCGGGATAACGCCGGAATTTGCCCCGCAATTCCACAAAGAAATCGAGGCGGAGCGGGAACGCTACAAAGATCCGGAATACCGTGAAAAGGCCATGGCGGAAGAGCTGGCCGCCATGAAAGCGGATTTGGCAAACGAGCAATATCTTGTCTCCGACGTGAATGTGTTGACCGGTGTCGGCAATGCAGCCCCGTCGAGCAATGAGGTTGTGTCCAGCGGATTTTCGTCCGTTCAGGGAGGGACACTTGGAACGCATGTAACAGTCTCTCTGTACGACGCGAGCAAAAGGCTTATTCGTCAGGCGGTGAACAGTTCACCTTCGGGGCAAGGGCAGTTTACCGAAGTTGCGACCAATGGGGTTTCGGACAGTCCTTCCTTTAGCTCAAGTTTTTTGTACACATATGTCACGCGCGAAGGGCAGTTACGCAAAGGCACGGTGAGCGCGGCGACGGATGACATTACGATTGATATCGTCAATACCCAGCCCGCCTATACACGTCCGGGCGTCTCTACTGGTGACATTGTGGCGTGCATGTGGCGCAACGCGAACAACAAAGCTGACTGTGACTATTGGCAACCGCAGGGGCACGAGATCATTCTACCGGTGATCGGATCGATGGACTTTAACCGGCGTATTATCATGGCGGGGTCGGTGCCGTCGAACGGCAATGTATTTTTTATGCTGACGCATAAAACACAGGGCGGCGGCTGCATCTTCCCCGGATTAGCATCGGACCAGTTTTTTCAGCGTGCGGGCTATCCGACAAATTCCAAAATCACATGGTCGCTAAACCCCCAAGATTTTGGGCAGGCCAATGCCTGTATGCCCAGCGGGACAACGGCGATATTTCTTTTGTCCATTCAGGTGAACGTTGACGATGGGGGAACGGTCAGGCCTTTGGTTGGCGCGATTTCCAGTTCCGGTGCGTCGGCGGCGAATGACAATGTAGAAAACATTCCGCCAATCGAAATCCTCTGGGGCTGCCTGGTGAAAGGCTCCATGATCGAAACGGTTGATGGGATGAAGCCCGTCGAAGAGGTTGTTGCCCAGCAGGACCGGGTGGTGATCAACCGCAATGGCGATACCAGCCTTGTCACCGGCACAGTCGTGGGCGAGGAGGAGCATGTCATCAAGCTGACGACGGATGGCGGCAAGACAATCTCACTCACGCAACATCACCCCGTTATCGTGGCGGGCCTTCAGGTAAAGCTTGCTCGTGAAATCGGCATTGGCGATGAAGTGATGACTCGGGACGGTTTGGAGACCGTGACCATGCTAAGCCGCGAACTCTACGATGATCAGGTCTACAATCTGGTTGTCGAACCGGCCGACGATGAAGCGCGTGAGCGTGGCAGCACGCTGTTCGCGGATGGTTTCATGGTGGGCGACAATGAGATGCAGCGCATCTTCGAAACCAATTACCGCGCCCGGTCTCAAACCATTCATGCATCGGCCCCGCCAAGCTGGCGCGTGGACAATGAGAATATCATTCAACGCCAAAAGGAACGCGCTGCGGCAGCGGCTCAATAGGTGACGCTATGGCAAAATACGTAACGAACATTGCATTATCAGCAACCCTCGCCGCTGTCTTGTGTGCCGGGGCGGCTTTTCAGGCGGGACAAAGCTGGCAGGCCCAGGCGCAAGGCGGCCCGACAGATATCAATGGCATCTTTATTGACCCCAATGGCAATGTCGGGGTTGGGACCAACACGCCCACGTCCGATTTGCATGTGCGCGGAAACGTAATGACCGAAGGCCAACTTAAGGGCCAAGGACATGGGGGGCGGTACAACGGGTCGGTGGTGTTTGGCGCGGCCAACACGCTTGGTAACCCCGCATCGATGCTTGTGGTTTTCGACGAGGCTAATTTCGGCAAAACGCCTCAAGCGATCCAGATTATGAATCCCGATGCGGGGGTTTTCAAAACGTTTGTGATTGATCACCCAACGGATGAAAGCCGTTATCTTCTTCATGCCACGTTGGAAGGCCCAGAGGGGGCGGTCTATTACCGGGGCAGCGGGCAGCTGGTGGAGGGCCGTGCGGAAGTGAAGTTGCCGTCTTACTTCGAAGCGCTCACGAAACCGGAAGACCGGACCATCCAACTTACCAATGTGGATGGTTTCGACCGGATCGCCGTGGCGCTGACTGATGGAAACCGCATCAAGGCCGGCACGTTTGTTGTTGCGTCGGACAATCCGGACTCCACGCAAAAGTTCGATTGGGAAGTGAAGGCCGTGCGCAAGGACAAGCCCGATCTGGAGGTTGAGCCTTTGCGGTCCCACATGGCCGTTTCCGGATTTGGTCCCTACAAAATCGGGATGAAACAAACCTCCCAGCAATAGAGGTGCCGTATGGCCCGACAGACTCGCATTCGCGCCGTTGCCACCATTTCGCTGATCGCGGTGGCGCTTGGCAGCTGTCAGTTCTTACCTCAGCGGCCGTCACCGGACGCTGAACCGGAGCCCTCCCCCCAGGCGGCGGTGATCGTACCAGAGGTCGCGGCCAAAGATGATCCCTGGTCGATCACCGTCGCTAGTTGGAATGTGCTCAACTTCGGAAACCGGAAAGCGGGGTTGGCTCCTTATCCGGCCAAACCGAATTTGCTTCAGCAAATGGCGTCGATCGTCATGCGGTACAAAATCGTTGTCCTGCAAGAGATCTTGAATGGGGGGAATAGCGTTACCCAGGGCTTGGCCCCTTTGCTGGCGGGTGCCGGTTATCAATGTCAAAACATTTCCGCGCCTGCGGGGCGGGCCGGACGGCGAGAGAACTATTCGGTTTGCTACAATACAGATCGCCTGGTGCTCACGGGCACATTCGACTATTTGGGACATCCGTATACGGCGGTAAATGGAACGCAGCAGACGGCCCAGCAAGTGTGGATGCGCCCACCTGCGCTTGCGAGTTTCCGTTATCAGAAACCAGACAACACATATTTTTCCTTTGACATCACGACCATTCACACCAAACCGCAATACAGCCGCGGCGGCCGCCCCGCGGGCACACCGGCAAATGCACCCAAATTTGCAAGTGTGCGGAACGAACTGCAATCGACAGAGACAAACTTCCAGGCGGTCAATCCAAACCGGATAATGATCGGCGATCTCAATGCGGACTGTGTCTATTATCAGCCGCGCTTCCGGGGTAACGAATTCAACGGATGGCTATGGACATTCGCCGACGGCACCAAGACGAATACGGCGCAATCATCCAGTTGCGCCTATGACCGCGTCATTCTTAATCAATCGATCCAGCAATTTTATCAGTTCGGCGGGGTGGACCGGCACGGCATCAATCTGCGCATTGATGGGCGGCGCGTCTCGGACCACTATCTGGTCTGGGCCCAGTTCGGTGGCGGCAAGAAAAAGGCGAAGCGCCAGGTTTTGTCAGTCAGTGCGCGCGCGGGCATTAAAAAACAACGGCGTCTGCAAGTGCGCCGTCAGATCTTCCTCAAAGGCTTGAACTTGGCCCGGCCCATCGCAGGTCAGCAGCCCAAGCTCTACATCACGAAATACGTCAAAACGCGCAATTTCGACGGTTATGGTTCCTATCCGCTGACCGATGTGCGCGGCGCGCCAACGCCGGTTCAGATTACGGCGTCGGGTGATTTTCAAACGCCGGTTGAATGGACCGCTGAGGAAGTGGGCGTCTACAACACGATCCTGGATATGAATGGAGACGGCGTGTTCAGGGCGTCTGATGGGGACGTGGCGAACAATAACAACGAGGCGGACATCATCGTTGTTAAACCCAGCACCATGCACAGCCAGCTTGCGTCTCTCGACGATAACGGTAATACACGTGAATTGTTCGACGCGGACCGGGCACAGAATGTTTATGCCTTGGGCAGAAACCTGCCTGCTCTGGCGAATGCCAATCTCTATGTGGTGGCGAAACAATTATTGCCGGCCAGTTTCACAACGTGGCAGGCCATGAAAGCGGCAGGCACGCTGAACCTGCCGTCGGTTGCCGTGCCGGTTTCATCGACTGCAAACAGCATTATCTTAGGAAGTGTGGGCCGCAACGGCGCCGGTGCCCGAGAGGGCGTTTCGGTGCCGCTCTATCAGAACGTTACCACTGATGAAGAAGGCGGCCTTTTCGTCAGCGCCTGGACGAATCCGGCCTTTCTGTTCAATGGCGCGGTCTATCCATCGACGCCTCAGTCCTTCAATGTCCCCGACAGTGTTGAGGCCAAATTGCCGGAGGTGGAGCCCGGCGTGGAATGGGATCTGTGTGACGATATCCATGTCACGCAGTTTCCCGGCATCGCGCAAGCCTGCCGCGCGCCCACACAGACCTCTCATCGGCTAGATACGGTGTTGAGCGGTTCCACCTTCCCGGCACATTACGGAACGTCGTTCAACCTTGTTCTGGACATGAACCAAAATGGTATCTTCGACGGTCCCGATGTTGTCGATACCTATGATATCGGCGACATGAGCACATATTTTTCGACGCCCGCGCATCAGGATTTGGGGCCCTATGCAAATGGCTCTCCGGCCGTGGGCGAGTTTAAGGAATATCTAAACGCCCATCTTAATCTGAATGCGGAGCTTCCCATCACCAATACATATGATACAGAAACGAAGCAGGTGTCATTCCGCTACAACTGTTCAGATGTGCTCGACCGTACATTCTTCTACGATCATCTTTATCCCTCCGCGGAGGTCGGATTTCGCATTCACAACAATCAGATTTATGTGAATGAAGTCCATGCGGACAACACCTATGCGCATTCGAACAGTGTTTATTTCAATCACGTGGACGCGGATATTGGCAAAGCCTGCTGGACCATGAGCGATGAGGCGACTTATGACGGCCTTAAAGCGACCAACAACACAAAGGTGACGACGGTGGCGGAGCATCACCATGCGGTTAACAGTATTACCTTCCAGTCCAACAGTTCGGTCTGCATGGTCGGCAAGGAGCATATCGTCTTGCAAGCGGCCGCAACCGGCGCTTTGGCTGGAGCTTTAATAGGCCCTGAAGGATCGGCTATTGGCGGATTTATTGGATTGATCGTTGGCGCGGGCGAAGCGGCCATCGCGAATTTGAGGTGCTGACGGTTACGTCACCGTGACGTTCACTGGGCTTATGAAGCTCAGCCCCCCTTAAGCTTCGGCAGGAAGCATACTTCTGACTGCGGTTCGAGGGGTTCCATAAACGGGTCTTGGATCATTTCACCGTCTATGGAGACGAACATGTGCTCGTCCAGAAAAGCGCGCAAGCCCTCATATCTCGCGTCAATCGCTCGCATGAGGGCGCGCATATTGTCCGCTTCCAGATCAAATTCTTTGACTTGATCTGTGAAGCGGTTGGCAACCTCGCTGGACAAGACAACGCGGGGCATTGTTAAGCCATAGAGTCGTAAGGCGGGACAAAAAGGGCTCTGACCCCTTTTTGCTCCATCCTATCCATCACCCGTCAATCGCATCAAGAACGCGGGGCGGCGACAAGGGTAACTGTTCCATCCGTTTGCCCACCACATGGGAAACGGCACTGGCAACCGCCGCCAGGGGCGGCACAATCGGTACCTCACCCACGCCGCGCACCCCATAAGGATGGAATGGGTTCGGCACTTCAATGATCTGTGTATCGATCATCGGTAAGTCCGAAGTCACCGGCATCCGATAATCCAAGAAGCCTGGGTTTTCCAAACAGCCTTTGTCGTCGAAGATATATTCTTCGTTCAGCGCCCATCCTACGCCTTGCGCCACGCCGCCTTGCATTTGGCCTTCCACATAGCTTGGGTGGATCGCCCGGCCCGCATCTTGGATCGCCGTGTAGCGCACCACGTCCACGCGGCCCGTGTCCTTGTCCACTTCCACATCGCAGATGTGTGTCGCGAAGCCAGGCCCGGCACCGCGTGCATTAATGGCGGCCGCGCCAGTGATCGTTCCGCCAAGCTTGGAAGATTGTGCGGCGATCTTCTCCAGCGTAAGGGGCTCGAAATCACCCACATTGCTGCTGGCCGGGTGAGCGGCGCCGTCATGCCACTCCACGCCTTCCACGTCCACTTCCCAGATCTGAGCGGCCCGTTCGCAAAGCTGCGTGACCACTTGCTTAGACGCATCGACAACGGCCATGCCAACGGCAAAGGTGACACGGCTGCCGCCGGTCAAGCCGCTATAGCCGATCGATGCCGTGTCGCCGATGGTGATGCGAATGCGGTCTGGGTCGATGCCCAACACCTCGGCCGCCATCAGCACCATAGAAGCGCGTGACCCGCCAATGTCCGGGTTGGGCGACACCACGGTCACCGTGCCGTCGAAATTGACGTTTACATTGGCCGTAGATTCTCCGCCAATGTTGAACCAGAATCCGCACGCAATGGCACGCCCTTGGTTCGCCTCAAGTGGTGCCGAATAATGTGGATGTGCCTTCGCGGCCTGGAGCGTTTCTTCAAAACCGATCCGCTTGAATTTGGCGCCGTAAAGCGCGCGCGTGCCTTCCTTGGCGGCGTTCTTGAGGCGCAGGTCGATGGGGTCCATCCCAATCTTTTCGGCCAGTTCGTCGAGCACGCTTTCAACGGCAAAGGCTGTCATGGGCGCACCCGGCGCCCGGTAGGCCGCGCATTTGGCCCGGTTACTGACAACGTCATATCCCACGACCTTGGCATTCTCGAGGTCGTAGCAGGCAAAGGCCGTCATGGCGCCAGCCGTGGCGGGCGATCCGGGGAAGGCACCCGCCTCATATTTGAGTTCAATCTCACCCGCTGTGATTTCCCCTGTGTTCCGTATGCCGATCTTGGCGCGGACGACGGTTCCGGATGTGGGACCGGAGCCACGGAACACTTCCTCCCGTGACATGACGGCACGCACGGGGCGTCCCGTTTTCCGCGAGAGCAGCAAAGCGACAGGTTCCAGATAGATGGTTGTCTTCCCGCCAAAACCGCCGCCAATTTCCGCAGGCGTTACCTTAAGATTTGCTTGGTCGATGCCCAGCAATGTTGCGGTCATATCACGGACAGCGAACTGGCCTTGGCTCGAACACCAGATGCGCGACTGTCCGTCTTCCGTCCATTCCGCAACGGCGGCGTGGGGCTCAATATAGCCTTGGTGAGTGGCCGCAGTTTTAAACGTGCGTTCAATCACCACATCGGCGTCGCCAAACCCTTTGTCGATGTCGCCTGTCGCAAATTCCAGACGCTGAGCAATGTTCGACGGCTTCTCGGGTTTAGGGTCTACATTCTTTGTGAAGAGATCATCATGCAGGACCGGTGCATCGGGCTTCATGGCCTCTTCCACATCAATCACATGAGGAAGTACCTCATAGTCAACTTCAATAAGGCTGAGCGCCTCATTGGCAATCGATGCGCTTGTGGCCGCCACCGCCGCGACGGCATGCCCATCATAGAGCGCTTTCTCACGGGCCATCACATTACGGGAAAGGTCGGCAAAGTTTACCTGAGACTCGCCGGCTTCCGCCATGCCGCTGACTTCCGGAAAATCCTTCGCCGTGATCACGGATAGAACGCCAGGCAAAGCCTCCGCCTTGCTGGTGTCGATCGATTTGATGCGCGCATGGGCGTGAGGGCTGCGCAAAATCTTGGCTTCCAACATGCCGGGCAAGCGCAGGTCTGCGCCGAAATTGGCCCGGCCCGTCACCTTGTCGACACCGTCCGGCCGAACGATGCGCTTCCCAATCCATTTGGTTTCGGTTTGTTCAGCACCCATGGCTCAAGCTCCTCTCATTTCCGCGGCAGCGTCCTGAACTGCGCGAACAATCTTGTCATATCCGGTGCACCGGCACAGATTACCGGCCAGCCAGAAACGAATTTCGGTCTCTGTCGGATCCGGGTTCTTGTCCAGCAACGCCTTGGCGGCCACCAAGAAGCCAGGCGTGCAAAAACCGCATTGAAGCGACGCCTGCTCCAGGAACTGTTTTTGCAGCGGATGCAGTTCGTCGGCTTGAGCAAGACCTTCAATCGTTTCGATTTTGCGGTCTTGCGCTTCGGCACCCAGCATCAAACAAGAGCAAACCACATTGCCGTCCACGATGACGCTGCAGGCGCCGCAGTCGCCTGTGGAACATCCTTCTTTCGTGCCCGTAAGCCCCAGCTCGTCGCGCAGAACATCCAAGAGTGTTTGCTGCGCTTCGCAGAGATATTCGACACTTTCTCCGTTAACGGAAGTAGTGATGTGTTGCTTCGCCATGGTTAAGCCTTTGCTCGTTCATATGCTTTCAGGGCAGCGCGCTTTGCCAGCACAGCGGCCACTTTTTTCCGGTACGCGACGGTGCCGCGTTTGTCATCGATGGGATTGCAGGCCGCACTGGCCGCAGCGCCCAATTTTTCAAGGGCGGCCTCATCAAGCTTACTGCCGACCAGCGCGGCGGCTCCGTCATCTACCACCACTTGGGTCGGCGCAACGGCGCCCAATGCCACGCGGGCCGAGGTGCATGTGCCGCTGTCATCCACTGTCAGGCAAACGCCCGCGCCCACAACAGCAATGTCCATCTCCGTACGGGGGATCAAACGCAAATAAGCATCGCCCGAGTTGGCGGCTCGTTTGGGAAGCGTAAAGCTCACGACGAATTCATTGGCGGCAAGGCATGTCTGGCCGGGGGCCGTCACCACGTCTTCCACCGCAACGTCTCGTGTCCCGTTGGGCCCGGCGATCGTGCAGGTCGCGTTGGCGGCGATGAAGGCAGGCACGCAGTCGGCCGCAGGGGAGGCATTGCACAAGTTCCCACCGGGCGACGCGCGGCCCTGAATCTGTTGCGAACCAATCAGGTCCATGGCTTCCACAACGCCGGGGAAAGTTTTGCACAAGCCAGCATGGGCGCTCATTTCGGCGCCTGTCACGGCGGCCCCAATGACGAAGGCGTTATCTGTTTCCGAAATAGTACGCGTTTCATCGATGCGCTTAATGTCGACAATCTGCTGAGGGCTGACACGTCCCGTGCGCATCTGCACGAGAAGGTCCGTGCCACCGGCCAATATGTAAGCATCGCCCTTTGCAGCCCCCAGGGCTGCCACGGCGTCATTTACAGTGGTCGGTGCAACATAATCTACTGATGTCATAAATTGTTCTTCCTGGTTCGTTTCGTATCTAGCTTATCAGCGCGGGATCTGGTCCGTCACCTCTTTAAGTTTGTCCAGATGCTGTGCAGGGGTGAGTCCTCCCCCTAAAGTACGCAGGCACAGCTGGGACAGGCCCATGTCGCGCCAGCCTTTGACGCGATCCTGCCACTCGGCCTCGCGGGGGCCGACCACGGCAACACCAGCCTCTGTTCCGATTTCGCTGGGGTTTCGCCCAGCCTCTTTGGCGGCGGTGCCGATCCGGCCTTTTACGTCCGGAAATTCTTCCGGCGAGCACAGCACATACCAGCCATCCGCATACGTACCGATCCGCTTGATTACCGAAGCGCTCGGAACGGGAATGGCCCCAATCCAAATGGGGATCGGACGTTGGATGGGCAAGGGGTTCAAACCCAAACCATCGACTTTGTCCCACTTGCCGTCGAAGTCAACGGTTTCTTGCGTCCATAGCCGCTTGAGTAGCTCAAGCTGCTCGCTACAGCGGGCACCGCGTGTGGAGAAATCTTGGCCCAGCGCCTCATATTCTTCTTTGCTGCCGCCCACGCCGACGCCCAGGACAAAACGACCGCCAGACAGCACATCGATACCGGCGGCTTGCTTCGCCACATGCAAAGTTTGACGCGCCGGTAAGGCAATCACAGATGGCACCAGACGAATTTTGTCGGTCTTTGCGGCAATAAAGGCCAGCATGGTCATGGAGTCATGCAAATGCCCGCCTTTTGGGCGTGATACCATGTCGGGCACGCGCAAATGCGTGTATCCCAATTCCTCCGCCAGCTGAGCAAATTTGACGATCGATGCAAGGTCGTCCTGCATTTCCCGGACGGGAAGAGAGACACCTATTTTCATGAATTCAGTCTCCCGCTATTTGAAGTGGCCGCCAAGATAGGAAAAGGTTTCCGGCTGGATGGCGGCGAAAGCCTCCAGGAGAGCGGGCGATGGGTTGCCGCACACATTGAACTTCTTCACCTTGCGCAGGGCTGCAAGCTCTTTCGCGAACTCAGCGTAGTTCTTGGCGTGGAATAATACGGCATCTGAATTGGCGTAGTGTTCGACCACCCGCACCTCGGTGCCCGCCTCATTGAGATGCCAGCTATAGATCAGCGTGTCTTCCTCTGTCTTAGCGATATGCTCCACCAGCCGTCCAATGACGGCCTTTAGTTCTTCCAGTTTACCTGGAACCACTTCGGATTCCACAAACAGTGTAACAGAGTCTGACATGTCGTTTTTCCTTAAGTATTCGAAAGAGTGGCCCTGATGGGTAAGCTCTTAATGCCGCTTACGAACTGTGCTTGGGTATATTGGGGAGAACCTGCGAGTTCCAGTTTTTCCACCTTTTTCGCCAAAGATTTCAGAAACGTGGAAATCTCCTGCCGTGCTAAGTGCATGCCAAGGCACATATGCGCCGCATGTCCGAATGCTGCGTGGCGTGTGGATTGATCGCGGTCCGGATTGAATGTGTTTGGGTCCGGAAAGACATCTTCGTCACGGCTCCCCGAGGGGTACCACAGTACGACCGTGTCGCCCGCTTTGATGGTTTTGCCGCGCAGCTCGAAATCCTCTTTTGCTGTTCTTACGAAATGACGAACGGAAGAGGCATAGCGGATGGCTTCTTCGGTGATCTTGTCCGCCATCGTGCCCGGATCCGCTTTCAGCCGCGCCAATAGTTCCGGGTTGAGAGCCAATTGGTGGATTGCCTCATTCAACGTGTAGCTGGTGGTGTCATGACCCGCCGTTGCAACAATCATGTAGTAGCCCACTTGCTCAAAGAACCCCATGGGCTCGCCATCGATTTCTGCATTAGCAATAATGCTCGCGATGTCATCGGTGGGGTTGGCTTTCTTTTCTTCTGTGAGTGTTGCGAAGAAAGCGGCAAATTCATTAACCGTTTCCTGGTTGGTCTCGGTGTCAGCGCGATCGGCGCGTTGAAAGTCCGGGTCATCGGGTCCGAAGAGCTCCTGGGTAAGCTTGAGCATCTTTGGGTAATGCTCTTCCGCAACGCCCAAAACGGACATGATGACACGCAGTGGATATTCGACCCCCACATCCTTCGCGAAATCGCATACGCCATTTGCTGTGCTAAGCCCCTCAAAGGCGCGGTCAACGGAATTGTCGATGCTTGCCTGCACATTTTTGAGGTTCTGCGGCATGAACCAAGCTTGCGTAAGAACGCGCATTTTCGGATGTTCCGGCGCATCCATGGCTACAAGGGATTTAACCGCAATCAGACTGCCGCCGTTCTGGTCGCGCACCAATTGTTCACGGTCAAGCGGCTGCACGACAATCCTGGGCGCATTGAGAAATACATCCGTACGCTTCTCTATTTCGAAAATATCCGCATGCTTTGTGATGTGCCAGATATCAACGAAGTTATCGGCCTTACACAGATGCACCGGGTCTTCGGCCCGCAATTTTTCAAAAGTTGCATGGATGTTATCAATATCCGCCCAGGCAACAGGATCGTAGAGTTTGGCCGCGTCAATCATAGTTTCCAACCCAATTTTCTCAGTTCAGGACATCGCTGACCGGTACGCCGGTTTCTTTTCGTGTTTTAAAGTGGTCTTCGAAGGCAACCGCAAAACAGGCGCCGATGATAACCAGAGCGCCCAGCCAAAGCTGCCATCCCGGAATTTCCCCAAACAACAGCCACCCCAGCAATGCCGCCCAAACAAGACCAGTATATTCCACAGGCGCTATTTGAGCGGCGGGGGCGCGGGCATAGGCTATGGTCATCAGGGTCCATATGCCAACGCCAAACAAGCCGGTCATGACGTAGAACGGCAGGCGGCCAAATTCCGGGGCCGGTGCCCAAACAAACAGTACAGGCAATATCATGAGGGCCGGCAATATATTTGTGAACATGGCAAGTGTCGCTGTGTCTTCACTGCGCGACCGCCAGCGAAGCAACACCAATGAAAGTGCGTATGAGAAGGCTGCCGCCAACGCCGCGCAAATGCCAAACAAGCGGTTGCCGTCCTCCGGGCCGCCTGCCGGGCTGCCGGAAACGGCAAGGGCGGCCCCTAGAAAACCCACTAAGGCCGCTCCCGCAGTGAACAGGCTGATACGTTCACCCAGGATAATCCAGGCGATGGGCGAAATCATCAGCGCCGATGTGAAGGCAAGTGTCGTGGCTTCCGCCAACGCTATGTGCGTGAGCGAAACGAAAAAGGCGTAGGCGGAAAAAAGCTGGATCGCGCCGCGCGTGATGTGAAATGGGAGCGCGCCCATACCTGGCCAAGCCGGCTTTAAAAATAGGAAGCCGCTGGTTGCGATGAGCCCACCGAAAAGATAGCGCCATGCTGTCAGGATCAATACGGACTCTTCCGCGGACAGCCATTTCATGGAACTGTTCATCATGGCCGCACATATGATGCCCGCAGCACCAATGAGGATGGGGTGGGGCGGCCACATTTCTAATTTCTTTCATCCACGCCAATGACCTGCAAATAGGCGCAAGCCAATACCAAGGCTTCGCGCGCAAAAGCGTCGTCGGTACAGGTGGTGATCTGAGATTTTCGCGTGACCTGGTCGTTCCGGGATCTCAGCATGGCGCTAATTTGATCGATAACAAAGCGGGTGGCCATTTCCGGATAAGGGTGACCGATTTGATGCCTGCGTGCCATCAAGAGTTCGTTCAGCCCACGGAAGAGCTCGTTCTGAAGTTCGGCAAAGTGTTCTTTCAAGGACGGATCGATCTGGGTGGCTTCCAATGCGGACCGCTTAAAGCCGGGGCGCACATGCCCTAGCTCCAATGAGAATTCGATAAAGCCACGAAGAATGTCGACGATCGTGGCGCCTTCCCATCGCGCGGGGTTCACGGCATCGCGTCCGATTTCCCGGAATTGGGTCGTCATCCGCTCGAACAGCGCATAAAGCAGTGCCTTTTTATCACGGAAGTGATGGTAGACCGCGCCTACCGAGCATCCGGCCTGGGCGGCCACATCCGCCACGGACGTCGCATCTGATCCCTTTTCGTAGAATAGAAGTTCGGCAGCGTCCAACAGGGCTTCTTGCGTTTTTTGGCTGCGGGATTGTTTGCCGTCACGCTTCCAATGCAGGTCTGTAATCCAGCGGCTCCTGGGCAATGGTTTGCCTTTCCAAAGATGCCTATTGTAAAAAAACCGAATCCGAATTATGATTTTGTTTCTAAAGAAACGTCATAAAATGTCAAGCTCCTGATCAGGGAGGCGGAGGTGCGCATGAAAAGGGCTTCTCTCGGCGGATTAGAGGTGAGCGCAATCGGCCTCGGCTGCATGAGCATGTCGAGCGTATACGGTAAAGCGGACGACGCAGAGTCCGAAAAGACCTTGCTGCGCGCGGTGGATCTGGGTGTCACGTTTTTCGATACGGCGAATGGCTATGGGCGCGGACACAACGAGAAACTGATCGGCCGCGTCCTGAAGCCCCACCGCGAGAATGTTCAGATCTCCACCAAGTTTGGTTTCATTCACGACGCGGAAACGCCCTATGTGGATGGGCGCCCCGAACAGGTGGAAGATCGGTGCGATGAGTCATTGGAGAGGCTGGGGACCGACTACATCGATCTCTACTTTCTGCATCGTCCTGACCCGAATGTGCCGATCGAAGAAACAGTGGGCGCCATGGCGCAACTGGTGAAAAAGGGGAAGGTTCGCCATATCGGCCTGTGCGAAGTTTCCGCGAAGTCTTTGCGCAAAGCCTATAGTGTTCACCCGATTGCCGCGGTTCAGTCCGAATATTCTCTTTGGACGCGGGATGTGGAACAGCATGTCCTTCCGGCGTGTGACGAGTTGGGGGTGGGGTTCGTGCCGTTCAGCCCTATCGGGCGCGCGATCCTGACGGGGGCCATCAAGGGCGGCGATCAAGTGGATAAGCGCGATATGCGCTCCACCATGCCACGCTTTCAAGGGGATAATCTGTCTACGAATTTGAAATTGGTCGCGGAGCTTGAAGATATTGCCGGTGAGCTTTCGGTGAAGCCGGGACAGATCGCTCTCGCGTGGTTGTTGGCCAAGGGTAACAACATCGTACCCATCCCCGGTACCAAACGCATTGCTTATCTAGAAGAGAATGCGGCGGCGGCAGAAATCGATCTGACGGCGGAAACGGTCGGCAAACTTGACCGCATCTTCACGGCCGACAAGGTCGTCGGCGGGCGGTATGGATTTTCCTGGATGGAAACAACGGACAAGGACGATTGATGGATCGCGCGTTTTACCAGCCGGTCGCGACGGATGATCCAAAGCGATTTCAATTGCCCGTCACCAGCGATGTGTTGGTGGGGCCGCCCGAGCGCCAGTTCCTCATGGGCGGCGTGAGCCTCGCTTCCGCCATTTGCGCCATGGAATGGGCGGCGGACCGGCCCCTCATTTGGGCGGCCGCGCAGTTCCTGTCCAGTGGCGGGCCAGGTGAAACAGTTGAGATCGATGTGGAATTGCCCGTGGTCGGGGGCAAGGTTACCCAAGCGCGCGCCACATCTTTCGTCGGCGACCGCACAGTAGTTACTGTCACGGCCTCGTTGGGCGGCCGGGAAGACCGGCCAACAGCTGTGTTCGCGAAAATGCCAGACGTTCCGGCACCTGATGCCTGTGCGCCGAAATTGAGTGACTTTGCATCCTCGGATGACATGCACAAGCGTTTCGAAAAACGGACGGCCTATCAATCGGATGAGGACGGCGTCGAACGTTTGTGGTTTCGGCGGCCCTTTGGTGAACCCTTGAGTGCTGGGGTTCTGGCGATCATCGCAGATTTTCTGGCAGGGGGCCATAGCCAGTCGGGCGGCTCCGCGAGCCTCGACAATACGCTCCGTATACACAACATCGTCGAATCTGAATGGGTTCTGCTGGACACGCAATTTTCCGGCTTTGCCCATGGTGCGTTTCACGGCCACACGCATTTGTTTGCACAAGACGGCACTTTACTCGCCACTGCCGGGCAAACCGGCATGCTTCCAAGGCCGGGAAGCGGTTTCAAATAGGACAAGGTGATGGCAATCCAGACAATTGGAGTCATAGGACTGGGTGATATGGGGGAGCCTATGGCAGAGCGTTTGCTCGACGCTGGTTTCCCTGTCGTTAGCTGCGCAAACAGAACGCGTGCCGCGATTGAACGTTTGGCCGCAAAAGGCTTGAAAGAAGTTGAAACACCTCGGGATGTGGGGGCTGAGGTGGATATTCTAATGTCTGTCGTTTTCAGCGAAGCACAGAACGATCAAATTTTACGTGGTCCTCAAGGCGCGCTATCGAGCTTGAAATCTGGATCGGTGGTTCTTCTCATGAGCACAATTTCACCGGACTACTGCCGGGGTGTTGCGCAAGAAGGGTTGCAAAAAGGCATCACAGTTCTGGATTGTCCACTAAGTGGTATGCGGACGGGGGCGGAAGAAGGTACGCTTTCACTGTTAGTGGGCGGCGATGAGGCTGCCATAGAACAATGCCGAAAGGCTCTCGAAGTGGTTGGTAACGTTATGCCATGTGGTTCCTTGGGGGCGGGACAGGTAACGAAGCTTGCAAATAACGCCTTGTTTCTATGCACCCTGGAACTACTTCACGAGGTGCGTGATATGGCGCGGAAATCGGGTATGGATTTGGATCAATTTATGGAAAACATAAACAAATCCACAGGGCGAAGTTTCGTATCTCAAAACATTCCAATTCCAAAGAATCGGCGCCCGGCACATGCGATGGCGGAAAAAGATCTGTCTACTTGCATATCGGTGGGAGAAGCGTGTGGCGCTGACATGTCAACGATACGCTATTGCCATGGACTTCCGCGACCGGATTGGAATCCTTAAGGAAGACTAGATGCGACATCTTCTAATTCAGATAAGTCTGGATGCGGAGAGGTTGTCAGGCCGCGTGCGAAGAGCCGAACTTCGGCGACGATAGTTGGGGAGGATTAGAATCATGGAACTTACGGTCAATGGCACGTCCTACGAAGTGGATGTGGAAGAAGACATGCCTTTGCTCTGGGTCCTGCGGGACGAGCTGGGGATCACCGGACCAAAATATGGCTGCGGCATTGCTTTTTGTGGCGCCTGCACGGTGCATGTGGATGGGCAGGCGGTGCGGTCCTGTTCCTTGCGCGTGGGCGACCTGGCGGGAGAGGTCACCACCATCGAAGGGCTTGGCACGCCGGATGCGCTTCATGCGGTTCAAGAGGCTTGGATTGAGCATCAAGTGCCGCAATGCGGTTATTGCCAAAGCGGACAGATCATGGCCGCGGCCTCGTTCTTGGAATTCAACCCCGAACCGACGGATGCGCAGATCGATCAAGCCATGTCGGCCAATCTGTGCCGCTGCGGCACGTTCTCGCGCATTCGCGAGGCGATCAAAACAGCGTCCGCCAAAATACAGGGGGCGTAATCATGTCGACGATTGGAAAGATTGCGCGCCGTACATTCTTAATCGGCTCCGCCGCCATCGCGGGTGGTGTTGCCTTTGGCTATTACCTTTATCGTCAACCCCATGAAAACCCATTGCTTGCGAATTTGGGCGACGGCGAAGCGGCGATTACGCCTTGGGTCAAGATCGACGCAGACGGTATCACGCTCATTACGCCGCATACGGATAAAGGGCAGGGCACTTATTCCATGCAGGCAGCGCTTATCGCCGAAGAGCTGGATGTGGAGTTCGGCCAGTTCTCCGTCAGTCCTGGTGTGCCAAGCGCCGCTTATTTCAATACGGTGCTGGCCGAAGACCTGGCGCCATTCATGGCAACGGATGAAAGCTTTCTTGCGGAATCAACGCGCGGCATCATGAGCGCCGTCGGCAAGATATTGGGGGCCCAAGGAACGGGGGGCTCAAGCTCCACACCGGATAGTTTCGATAAATTGCGGATCGCGGGTGCGGTTGCGCGGGAGACTCTGAAGCTTGCGGCCTCGCAGAAAAGCGGTGTGCCGGTCTCCCGGCTGAAAACCGCAAACGGTGCGGTGCAGTTGCCGGACGGGTCGGCCCTCAGCTATGTAGAACTTGCCCCGGTCGCGGCGGCGCTTGAGCCCGTGACGGACGTGCAATTACGGCCGCCAAGCCAGTGGCGCCTGGTGGGCAAAGCCATGCAGCGGCTCGATGTGGTGCCAAAATCCACCGGCACAGCAGGCTATGGGATTGACCTGCAAATCGACGGCATGGTTTTCGCCACCGTGAAGCTTAATCCCCGTCAAGGCGGAACGCTCAATGGATATGACGCCAGCGCTGCGGAGCAAATGAGGGGTGTACAGACGATATTACCGGTCACGGGCGGCGTTGCGGTTGTCGCCGACAACACCTGGCGTGCTTTCAAGGCCGCGGACGCGATTCAGTTCGACTGGGGGCCGGCCCCATATCCCGCCGAGATGGACGGGCATTGGGCGGAAGTGGGCAAGTCGTTCGTGGAAGAACGTCTCGATTCCAAGAACAGGGATGATGGGACTGTGGACGATGCTCTGGCAGCAGGCAATGTCATTGAGGCGGAATACCGCGTTCCCTATGTGGCGCATGCGCCGCTGGAACCATTGTCCGCCATCGTTCTGGTGACGGACGACAGGGTGGATGTGTGGACAGGCACACAGCTTCCCCGCTTCGTCCAGGACAATGTGGCCGGCATTACCGGCCTTGATGGCGGCAATGTGCATATTCACGCACAGCTCATTGGCGGCAGCTTCGGGCACCGTTTGGAAGATGAGCACATCAAGCGGGCGACGGAAGTGGCCATGCAGCTCAAGGGAACACCCATCAAGCTCACCTATAGCCGGGAAGAAGATTTCATCCACGACTATCCGCGGCAGATTTCCATGGGGCGGATGAAGGGCGTGGTGAAGGACGGCAAGGTGGATACTTACGATCTCCAAGTGGCCTCCACATCGGCAGTCCGGTCTCAAGCGTCCCGGCAGCCTTCCGTGCCGACGCCGCCGGGCGCCGACAGCCAGATCATCGCGGGGGCATGGGACCAGCCTTATGCGATCCCCAATTACCGCGTCACCGGCTATGCCGTGCCCGGTCTTGCACCGACAAGCTCCTGGCGGTCTGTCGGCGCATCGTCAAATGGTTTCCTGCACGACGGTTTCTTGGATGAACTGATCCACGAAGCCGGGGCGGACCCGTTGGAAGAACGCATTCGGCTCATGTGGCATGACGTGTCGCGGAAGGTGCTGGAGACCGTGGGCGAGATGTCCAATTGGGGCAGCGACCTTGGGCCGGGGCGTGGCCGTGGTGTCGCGTTCTGCCTGTCGTTTGGCGTGCCGTGCGCGGAAGTGGTCGAGGTGACCCAAACCGATCAGGGGATCAAAATTGACAAGGTCTATGTGGCCGCTGATGTGGGGACGATTGTCGATCCGATTAACTTCGACAACCAGGTGAAAGGCGGCGTGGTTTGGGGCTTGGGCCATGCCATCAATTCCGAGATCACCTATTCGGACGGGATTGCTCAGCAAACCAATTACCACGCCCATGAGGGGCTGCGTTTTTATCAGTGTCCGGAAATTGTCGTACGCGGGCTCGAAAACGCGGACAAGGTGAGGGGGATCGGCGAGCCGCCGGTGCCACCTGCAGCACCCGCGCTGGCCAATGCCATTTTCGATGCCACCGGGCAGAGGCTTCGTGAGATGCCCTTCAACAAACATGTTCAGTTCGTGTGAGGGAGGGGGGCATGAAAAAAGCAGCAGCAATTGGTCTTCTTTTGGCAACGGCCTTTGGAACGACGCAGCTTTTTGCGGAATCTGAAGAAGCAGCTGTCGCACCGGTAGCGGTTTTGTCTGAGGCGGAAGCGTTGGCCACTTGGGAAAAAGCATACGAGGTGTTCTCTCATCCCCGTTGCGTAAACTGCCATGTGCCGGAGGACAATCGTCCCCGCTGGTCCGGCCCGAGCTATGGGGAAGGCTGGCAATATCACGGCATGTACATCCATGCGGGCGAAGACCGATTCGGGACCGAGACCATGGCCTGCAACACATGCCATGGGCCGCAGAACTCGGAGGTGCCGCATGGTCCGCCAGGCTCTGCGGTTTGGATGCTGGCCCCTGTGGAAATGGTTTGGTGGGAGAAATCATCGCAGGAAATCTGTGAGCAGATCAAAGATCCTGAACGCAATGGCGGACGCACGCTGGGAGACGTGGCGGATCACGTAAGTCACGACGAGCTTGTTTTGTGGGGGTGGGAGCCGGGACCAGGCCGTGAACCGGCACCTTATTCCGCTGCAGAGCTTTCGGCCTTCATCGCAAGCTGGGCCGCGGCGGGGGCGCCGTGTCCAACCTCGGGAGACGCTCCGTGAGTTTGACTGGCAAGGTTGCCGTGATTACCGGCGCTGCGTCTGGTATTGGCCGTGCCTGCGCCGTTCGTCTTGCGCAGGATGGCGCAGATATCGGAATCACGGACCTCAATGAAGAGGGTCTGAAGGAAACAGCATCGCTGGTGGAAGGGGAAGGGCGCAAATGTGTGCCTCTCGCGTTCGATTTGCTCGACCGCGCCGCGTTGACAAACGCTTTCCGGACCATCCGGCAAGAGCTGGGTTTTGTTGAAATTCTGCACAACAATGCGGGAGGCAGCCTGCGGAAAGACAATAAGCCGTTCAGCCTCGCGGATGCGGAGCAATGGGACTACTTCATCAGTCTTAACCTGACGGCTGCGGCGGATTGCACGCGGGAAGTGGTTGGCGAGATGAAAGAACGGCGCATCGGCCGCATCATCAACACGTCATCCGAACGTGCCTTTGTGGGCGGCCCTGCCTTCACGGACTATTCGGCCGCAAAGGCGGGCTTGCTGGGGTTCACAAAATCCTTGGCGCTGGAACTTGCGACGTATCGCATAACAGTCAACGCAGTCTGTCCAGGCATGACAAGGACCCCGATCTTGGATCAACTGCCGAAAGACTATTTGGAGAAATCACTGCAAACAGTGCCGATGCAGCGCATGGGCGAACCGGAAGAAATCGCGCATGCCGTTTCGTTCTTTGCTAGCCCCATGGCTGGATATGTCACCGGCGAACATCTGCTGGTGGCAGGCGGGCGAACCATTCATTAGGAGCAACACATGACTCGATTGAGCACTCTACTGACCGCTTTTGCGTTGGCTTTGTTCCTTGCCGGTTGCGTCAGCCCGACAGACGATATGGCGGAGCTGCGGGCAAACCCTCAAGGGGAGCTGGCTCAGAAGACCATGATCCTCACGCTGCCGGATGGGGAGGTCATCCCCGTTAATTTCATTCGTGAGGGGAACAAAGTCTATATCGGTGCGGACGGCCGTTGGTGGCGGCAGCTGCGTGGCGAAGGGGCGCGTGTGGGGCTCTTTATCTTGGGCGAGGAATTGACTGGTGTCGCGCGCGCCGTTGAAGAGGACAAGGAGCAGGCGCGCTTCATCTTAGAAAAAGTGCGTCCCGGTTTTGCGTGGCTGACGCCCAGCATACCTGTGGAAATCACGATAGACGGCTAGGCACAGAGACAGGCTAGGCCGAACGGTTGGGAAAATGCGTCACCGTGGACAGCCCGGCCGCTTCGTCGATCCCCAGCAGTACTTTAAAGGCCGCTACCAATTTCTGATGGTCGCTTTTAGCGGGCGATGTCAGCGTGCGTGCCGCAATGCCCCCCATAATGAGCGATGACAGCAGATCGCCCATCACGGCTACATCTGTGGAATCGGGAAGGCCGTTCGTATTGACCGCATGCTGAATGATTTCACGAAAGACTTGGTCCAGTTCGCGCTGCACCTGACGTACCGAGGCATAGCGTTCCGGATCGCGCGCGGCCTGCACTTCAAAAACACCGCCGAACCGCTGCAAGACGGCGTCCTCTCTGTAAAGGTCTTCGCAGGTAGCGAGGACGCGGGCGAGCTTGTCATGCCACGACCCCGGCGCTGCGGCGGCTTGGGCGACAGCATCTCTGATTTCTTCGAAGATGTTGGTGGCCGTTTCGATGAACAGATCGTCCTTGGAGCTGAAATGATTATAGATCGCCGGTGCCGAGATACCGGCGGCCCCCGCAATCTCGCCTAAAGAGACGCCGCGATAGCCCTCGCGGGCGAAGAGTGTGGCGGCCACCTCCAGCAAGCGCTGCCGTGTCTCTTCGCCGGAAGTCCCCTCGGGCCGTCCAAGGCTTTTACCGGTCAATCGAGCCCGGCGCCGTTCTTTCGATCCGTCTTTTGCCATTCATGATCACTTTCTTTGGGAAGTACCCAAGCCCCCGGACTATGGCTGAAAAAATCCGCATTGACAAATATAAATGAATGGTCGTTAATATATACCAATTGAGCCACACGGCGGATAAAACCCGCCGAAATAAGCCGAGAGGGAACGCGAAATGGCCAATGAGCAATTACTGGAAATGACTCGCTCTCTGATGAGCCACGCTAAAGCAGGCACGATGGAGCAAGCGGAGACGGTTTTGGCATTGCCGGCGTCGAGCTACACAGACGAAACCTTGTTTGAGCAGGAAAAGAAAAAGATCTTTCGCCGGCTGCCATTGATGCTGGCGCCGTCCTGCGAATTGCCGGAACCGGGTGACTTCAAAGCCATGGATGTGGTTGGTGTGCCGGTTCTGCTGACGCGGCAGCCGGATGGTTCGGCACGCGCCTTCCTAAACATGTGCACTCATCGTGGGAATCCCGTTGCCGAGGGCAAGGGGAACGCAAAGCGGTTCACCTGCGGCTACCATGGCTGGACCTTCAAGAATGACGGCGCGCTGATGGGCGTGGCGTCGCCGGAAGACTATGGCGATATCGACAAGCCGGCCTTGTGTCTCAAAGAATTTCCGCTTCTCGAACGGGCCGGGCTCATCTGGGTCACACTTGACCCCCAATCCACATTGAACATTGAGACATTTTTATCCGGCTATGACGATCTGCTGGCTCATTTCCATTTTGAGAACTGGCATCTGTTCGACAGCCGCGTGTTGCGCGGGCCGAACTGGAAAACAGCTTATGACGGCTATCTCGATTTCTACCATTTGCCGGTTCTGCACCGGGACTCGTTCGGTGCCGATATGTTCAATCGCGCGAACTATTTCGCCTGGGGGCCGCATCAGCGCGTGGCGACGCCCACGACGAAAGTAAAAGGGCCAGAGGATCAAGAGCCGATCGATCTTGACCAGTTGGACGAAAGCGCCTGGCCTGAAAGTGCGCTCATGGATGGTGTTTGGACGATTTTCCCCCACATTTCGATCGCCAGCTTTTATGGCGGGGGTGTGCGCGGCGCCATGATCTCTCAGCTTTTCCCAGGCAAGACCGTGGGCGAAAGTTTCACGACCCAGTTCTATGTGATGGAACACAAGCCCAACGACCCCGACGTGATCCAAGGGGCGAAGGACCAGTTCGAATTCTTGAAGCATGTGGTGCGTGACGAAGACTATGCCACCGGCATTCGTCAGCATGAGGCGTTGCAATCCGGTCTGATGGATACGATCTGGTTCGGCCGCAACGAGGGCGGCGGCCAGGCGTTTCATGGTTGGGTGAAAAAGCTTCTGGATACGTCCGATGATCGGCTTGAAGCTCTGTTTCGCGCTGAAGCGACCCAGTAGCGGCTCAGTAACGGCCCAGTAATGGCAAAGCTGAATTAGTTCGTAAGCAGAGCGTGGCGTGAAGGGCTGACCTTGCATGGCCGGTGGTCTTCAGCGCATGAATTTGGCATTTCGGTTTACGGAAATTGGCCGTTCGGTCTACGATTGTCTCTTGATTGATGGAATCGTCGAGAGGCAACAGGCGCATGACCGAAAGAGCCCACATTCCAGAAACCATCGCGGAGGTGACGCCCCATTGGCTGAATGAGGCCTTGGCGGACGATCCAGCTTTTGGCGGGGCTGAAGTTGTCGGCGTGGATCATCAGCAGTTGGGAGAAGGCGAAGGATTCCTTGGCGATATTTTCCGCCTAAAGCTTACTTACAAAAACGGGGCCGGGGCAGCCCCCAAAAGCTTGGTCGTCAAACTTCCGAAGAAAGTGAACCGGCCCGTGGGCGAACTATTGGGCGCCTATGAACGGGAAAGCATGTTCTTTGAAACGATTGCCCACAGTGTCGCCGTGCGCACACCGCACTGTTATTTCGGTGCATTCGACCGCGACCGGGGATCGGAAAAACAGCAAGAAATTTTAGAGTTCGCGGACAAGCTGCCGGCCTTCATGACCAGGGCAACCGGCGCGATTGGACTGTGGATCGCGGCGCGCAAACGGCGCCGTTACATATTGCTGATCGAAGACATCGCGCAAGCCCGCAGTGGCGACCAAGTCGCAGGCGCCGGGCCCGATCTATGCCGGAAGATCCTGCGGTGTATTGCGCAAAATCATGCCCGGTTTTGGCAAAACGATCACCTGGCGGAGCATTTTTGGCTTTTGCCCCAAGATATTGATGCCCGCATGCGCCATCAGACGTTTCTGAACGCACGGCCCGCATTCAGGTCCGCGTTTCAAGACCTTCTGGACGAGGGGATGGATCGCTATATCGCTTGGCTGGAGCCAAACGGATTGGAAACCATGCGTGCGCTGATGGCATCCGCGCCGCAAACGCTGGTGCATAGCGATCTGCGGCTCGACAACGTATTGTTCGATCAAAGCCGGAACGACGATGTGGTTCTGCTCGATTGGCAATTGGTCCGCCGCGGACCAGCGGCCTATGATGTTGCTTACTTCCTATCGGGCGCATTGCGCTCGGCGGAGCCCGCCGACGTGGTGCAAGATCTGCTGGCGGACTACCATACGGCATTGGCCGGCGCGGGCGTGGCGCATTATGCGTATGACCAGTTCTTGCGCGATTATGGGCGTGCCATGTTGTTGGTTCTGCAAACACTAACCACAATCGATCAGGTGGATATGGGAGACGACCGGGGGCTGGAACTCCAGAAGACCTGGATGCGCCGCTTGCTGGCGCGCCTCAAGGACATAGATCTCGATGAGGTGCTGAATTGATCGGCGGCGCTCGTGATTGCGGAATGGAATTGTGATGAAAACCTATGGCCCGGCAACCTTCGGCGAACTGAATGCGGACGACTACGACGAACTTCATGATCCGGGAACGACGGACGAGGCCGTTGCCCTGCTGGCGGATTTAGCCAAGGGTGGTTCGGTGTTGGAATTGGCCATTGGCACGGGGCGGGTTGCCTTACCGCTGGCACAAAAAGGGCTTTCGGTACAGGGGATAGACGCGTCTCCGGACATGGTTGCGAAGCTTCGCGAAAAGCCGGGTGGGGCGGACATCCCGGTGATCATAGGTGACATGGCCGATGTGAATGTGGACGGAAAATTCGACCTTATTTTTCTCATCTTCAACACGCTCTTCAATTTAACATCCCAAGAAGACCAGGTGCGGTGCTTTAAGAACGCAGCGGCGCATTTGAATGAGGGCGGTGTTTTCGCGCTGGAAATGTTCGTGCCCGACGTTTCTCAGTTTCATCGTCACCAGAATGTGCGCACCGCGCGTTTATCGGAAAAAGGGGTGACCCTCGAGGCATCGATCCATGACCCGGTGACCCAGCGGGTGGATTATCAATACATCCGCATGACAGAGGCGGGCACCAAAATCGTGCCGCTGCCCATGCGTTATGCCTGGCCGCAGGAGCTGGACCTGATGGCGCAATTGGCCGGGCTGGAACTCAAAGACCGTTGGGGCGGCTGGCACCGCGAACCCTTCACCCCCGACAGTAAAATGCATGTGTCGGTTTATGGATTGTGATGTTCACTGCCCGTAGCCCTTCATCTCAATTGCCATGCCCGCCGTAAGGCGGGCATCCACTCGCTTGCCGGCAGGGTACTTCGCTGAGGTAGGTTTTTATATTTTCCGCCGATATACGTTCTTGGTACGTCACCTGGAAAACGCTGTAGCGATGTGATGAACGGGCATTCATTCATTTTTTCCTGAAGTTGCCCCTCTGTGAGACTTACATGCAACCAATTGAAGCAATTTTCTAACTTGCACCCGTCAGTCTATACGCCCCCGGCGATGGGCTTTCTCCTTACACACTGTGAGCAGGAAATACCTCGTCTCTGTACCGACGATATACGGCCTAAACGCCGCGCGCCGCATGTGTAAATTTGTGTAAGGAGTAAACTGATGTCAGATACGCTAGTTCCCCCACGAAAAAACATCCCTTCGTTTAAAAACCCCGATAGCACCTATGACATAGTGAGTTCCGACGAAGAGGAGCCCGCGCTTTATTCAGCGAGCGGAAAAGGACGCTTGAGCAAAGATGAAGTCGAAAAAAAGGGGTCAAAGCTAAGGTCCGATGAAGACATAGCAGTTACAACGGGGACCGTTCGCAGCACAATCGACTCAACTCAAACCTCTCTTAGTCAAACGCAAATTCAATCGGCACACACGCAGACAAAACTACGTGAGCAGGATGCAAATAGAACTGTGGTAAGTCATCAGCGGCCTCGTTCTCAGCCTGCGGAGCATGAAGAAGCGTCAGCTTCAATAGGATCAATCCCAACCGATGAACATCTGAAGCTTCAGCAAGAAGCCAAAAATGGGAACGCCGCTTGCCAATTAGCGCTTAGCGGTATGGAAAGAAGGGAGTTCGCTGATAAACCGTCGAACTTGGCGAAGTCTGCCTATTGGCTCTTGCGATCAGCGCGACAGAATTTTCCGCAGGCGCTGGCCGAGTTGGCGCGTATCAGACAGGATGGCCCCTTGGAGCTGCAGTACGAAATTGCACGGTACTATGAACAAGGATTGCGTGCCGATGAGGGGTTGCCGAAAGTTGAGGGTAGCCTCGAAGAAGCTGCGCCTTGGTACAAGATCGTCGCTGAGCAAAACGAAGTTGATGCTGAGTTTAAATCGGCGCACGCGGAAGCCCAGTTTCAATATGCGTGCTGCCTCAGCAAAGGTACTGGTGTCGCAATTGATCAAAGCAGAGCATGGGATTTTTGTGAAAATGCGGCATTTCAGGGCAATGAGTCGGCGCAATATGCGATAGCGACAAGCTATACAAAATCGGGGTCGAGGTACGAAAAGGTAGGGATTTACTACCTTTTGAAACTGGCTAACGTCTATCGCTACGGAGGACTGCCGGGCAAAGCAAGGGAGGAGTTAGACCGAATAAAGAAGAATGGTCCTCTAAATTTGCAGTGCCAGATTGCTGAGATCTACCGACGGGGCGCAAAGGTATCCGACGAGTTACCATCTTTAGCGGCGAACCCCCGACGTGCAGCGGAATGGTATGAAAGCATTGCCAAGCAAACTGATGTTGATGCCAAATACCAAAAAGAGCATGCCGAAGCCCTATATCAGTATGCGTTGTGCTTCAAAAAGGGCGACGGCGTTATCAAAGATAGGCAAATGGCACTCTGGTATCGGGATAGAGCAAGCTTTATAGGGAATGATAGGGCGCAAAACTGGCTAGCTAAATCACTTTCAGCAAACGGGGAACTGCACGATTGCGCATATTGGCTTCGCCGCTCGGTGTTACAAAGCAATAAGAATGCAATCGAAAAATTAGAAAATGCCGAACGAAATGGCTCATCGAAGCTGCAGTACCAAATTGCGGAGTCTTACAGACGAGGATTACCTGCAGAACGGTGTTTGCCAGAAGTTTCGGGCAGCCTCGAAGAAGCAGCGCCTTGGTACAAGCTCGTCGCTGAGCAAAACGAAGTTGATGCTGAGTTTAAATCGGCGCACGCGGAAGCCCAGTTTCAATATGCGTGCTGCCTCAGCAAAGGTATTGGCGTTGGAATCGATCCAGAAGGAGCAAATGATTATCTCAGAAAAGCGGCCAACCAAAATCATGAATTGGCGCAACAGTCTCTCGCTAGCGGCGTTTTGAGAATTGAGACAAACCCTGAAAAGTTTCAAAGAGAGTTGGAGATGGCGGCATCCAATGCAGATGCCTTGTCTTTAACTACGGGTCGGAAACTTGCGATAAGCTGCGTGCAGGCTCTCGAGCGAGAGGACGACGGAGCCAAAAATGAGTTTGATAATATCATTAGGGATGGTGATCCTGATCTTCGTCTTAACATATGCAATCTATGTCTCGACAAGTACAAACAATATAAAGACGGAGGAGACGGGGTTGAGCGCGACCCTGGTGAGTCGGCGAAATGGTTGAGGTGGGCAGAGATGGCGTCGCACGATGGCGCTTACCGCGAAAAAAGGCGCCTGGAGCAGGAGTTTAATCCTGAGCTTCACTTTGCTCTGTATAGTTTATACGCGGATGGGGCAAAATCCAATAACGACCAGTTGATCGCTGCATGTTGGCTTGTGCTCGCGGCGGACGAAGAGAACCCCGGCGCAAAAGCAGTGCTTGCACAAATTGAAAAAAATTCTACTGAGGCCGATAACCCGAAAATGTGTTTAGCTGTAAGCCGAGCATATTACCATTTCAGTTTCGACAATAGGCACTTTAGCACTTTAAACACCTCGAACACGTCAAACATGTCAGCAGTTGATCGGGAGTATTTGTACTGGCTCGTTCTCGCGGAACAATGCAACCAGCCAACGGAACTGAACGATGTTTGCCGAAGACGACCGAACTGGCAGTTCGAGGTGGCTGAAATGTATAGGAGGGGGCACCGTCAAATTGAGCCAGACAAATGGCTAGCCAAAATGCACTACACTCTCGCGCTAGAGTATGGTCACCCTAACGCACAAGAAAAATTGGATGAATTGGCCGGTTTTGAGGAGGTCAATAAAGTTTATAATGATGCCATGGCATTACTTGATAAACCTGGAAACAGTGACGAAAAAGTACAAAACACTAAAGAGTCACTTGATCTCCTGAAGCATGCTGATGAGAATGGCCATGATCTCGCGGCTTATCATATCGGCCAAATCTGCTTATATGGCTGGGCTGGCGACAAAGATTATCCTGCTGCGGAAAAATACTTAAGGAAAGCCGCCGCCAGAGGCAACGCAAGAATTAGAGATCAAGCACAGTTTCTTCTAGGTCAATTGTATGCGAAGGGTTACGCAAACGCTCCGGCCAATGACGAGTTGGCTGATGTGAGCCTCAAGCACTACAAAACCTCTCGAAACAATACACCAAATAGAAGTCCTCGCCAAAGTCCTCGTGCACTGCGCACGGCAGATCGAGGTAAAGGTCTAAGGGTACCAAGCGGCACTATTCCTAACAATACTCCCAATAAAGAGCAAACCAGGCAGATCGATGCTACAACAGCCGCCGCTGGCTCAAATGGAAACAACATCGAGCGAGCCAACCAAAACACTGCGCCACAGGAACAAGAACAGCCGGACTTTCCTGTTATTGATGATAACAACAATGCAGCCGGTATGGACGAAGAGTATGAGTTTTTCCTGAATTACTATGAGGGACGAAATGGCCATCCTCGTGACTTGGCGAGAGCCGCTGAATTTCTTGTCGTGTCCGAAAGAAACGGATCCGTTTTTGCCAAAAACAAGCTAGATGAATTGCATCAAAATGCAGACAGAAATCGTGATTTTTTCTATCATTTCGCCAAAGCCATTTCGGAATTTGAAGACGCCACAATGGGGCAACTGAGAACGGCGATCGGCATTTGTGAAAACAACCTAAATGACTATGGTCACGCTACTGAAATAATTTTGCAGGGGTTGAAGGCGGGACTAGAAAGAAGGGGCCCGGAAGATGACCGCTCAAACCCAAATCCAGTCGAGCAGGCCAACGCTGAACTGGGACCGGCAGGTTTGCCCAGCGCGGTGCAAAATGAAGCTAACCCTAACCGTGCCCAAAGTGAAAATAGTCAGGAGGCCGACGATAGCGTATATCGGAATAATGCACTCTCCGAGGTCAATAATCTGATACTCGCGAATGATGCATACAGAGCAGCACTAAATGGAGCCAAGCAAGACCCTGAGGACGTGGCGGAACGGCTAGCCTTGGCATTGGCACAAAAAGCAGCTAAGGGTAATGACCAGGATCTTCAGGTCGTTGCCAACAGTCCTGAAAACTCTACTCTCCATTTTGCTTTGTTTTGCGTCTATCGAACCGGCCGGCGCGGAGTCCAGCCTGACCCCTTTGAGGCTGCCAAATGGCTCGCTTTGGCAGCCCAAGAAGGTGACCCTCGCGCATTGATGACGCTTGAACTCTTTCAAGATGCATCAAACGAAACGGATGATCGAGAGATTTGTTTCGCTTTGAACCAAGTGTATCAAAGCGGTGTAAACATGGTGCAACACGACAATGATACCGCACTGTACTGGCTAGCTCTAGCAGGCGAAAAAGGCCACCCAACTGCGAAACGTGAGCTGCAAGATATTAAATTGGGTAACGATCCAAATTTCTTGTTCACTCTTGGCGAGATATATCAAGAGGGGTTTGAGGGCAAGGGCTGGAACCTTCAGGAAGCTCTTGTTTACTTCAGAAAGGCTGCTGAGCTTGGATATGGGCCTGCTCAGAGAAAACTTGCTAACATGCGCAGACTGGAGGTCAATTCGACTAGCTACCTCTCGCAGTTCACAAGCAAAAGACGCGTTAATGCTCTTTATCAAGACGAAAATGCGGAAACGAAGAACAGAGCGCTCCAAGAATTGAATGAAAAAGCTAATTCGGATTTTTTACGGTCGATTGATTCTGAGTTTGGCAATGATGTCGCCGACGAAAAACTTGAACCCGGCTCTCTACTTGGCTCAAATGCGGCCGATCCTGCCAGCTTCAAGGCGCCAGCCCTCGCTGGAGTCCCCCAAGCTTTCGATAAAGAATTTCTGCTGGGGCAGGTTCTGACAGCTGAAAGCGTAAATGGTGCCGGCGCTGCCGCCGAAGCGAAAAAAGTTTTGGACCTGATTAAGCAAACTGGATCGTCTGAAGAGCAATATTTTCTCGGCCAGCTCTACCTCAAAGGGGAGCGGGGCGTTGACGCAAACCTAACCGAAGCGATCCATTTTCTGGGCGCCGCCATGTTCAATGAAGATGGCGTCAAACGGGCCGAAGCACAGAAGGATCTGTTAGGCATCAAACATGACCCCAAACTTGAGATTCCAGACGCACTTGAGGCCAATGGCGATGCAGATTATCTGCGCGGCGTCCTTGAAGAAGCTGATGGCAAGCTGTTAGTGGCGGAGGGTTTTTATAAAGCGGCAATTGGAGGCAGGAACCTCGAAGCCAAAAAAATAGATAATCCTTATGCCCATTACAGGCTCGCCTGTTTGTATCGCGATGGAGACCTTCAGGTGCTCAAATCCCCGCGTCCCGATCAGCTCCCAAACAGTTTGCCCAGTTGGTCACTTGATCAGATCGAGCTTGAGGACACCAACGAAGAAGCAGAACCTAGAGAAACCGCAAAACAAAGAACCGCTGGCGATGCCGGAGATCATCTCCTTGGTGCCGCTAGTGGCAACCATATTGGAGCACAATTTCAATTGGCAATGTACTTCTACGACTCAGTCGGCCACGGTTCGTTAACGGCATTTAAAGACAACAAGCCGGTTGACAAAGACGACAAAGCGAATGGCTGGCGGTCCCGAAAGAAGTATAAAAAGGAAAATGAAAATGATGAGCGCCGCAAACGCGGTTCAGAGTGGTTGTTAAGGGCCGCTTCCAGGCGGTCCAGAGTGGCGGAAAGAGAACTCGACCGTATTTTGGAAAAAACTAGTTCGGTAGCGGACATTTTGGAGAAGAAGTTTTGGATTGCCGAAGCCTATCGCAACAGGCTGAAGAGGATAGACACAGCGGTAAATATTTACAGAGATGTTATTGATAAGAGTGGCCGCACACATACCGGCGCGCTGTATAAGCTCGGGCGCGCTCTTCTGGACCACAATGATCTCAAAACTGAAAACGACGACCCTATAGGTCTATTAAGAGAAGCCAGTGATAGGGGGCAAAGAGAGGCGAGTTATGATCTGGGCCGATATTACTATGAGCAGAGCAATTTTGTTGATGCCAAGCGCTATCTTGAGCGCGCCTGTGCGACAACCACGGATTATGAAAATATTATCGGTGCGGATGGGCACGAAGACCGGTTGATTGCAAAATTTGGTCTTTTGCAAAACCGGTATACCGAGTTCGTGGAAGATAAATTCGACATTCTGTCCGCTAGTCTTCACGATGCCCACTACAAACTTGCCCACATTTATATGAGAGAGGCCAAAGCAAGGGCGGCGGCATTAAGCCAAAGCAGAGACATTGATGAAGATCTCCGGAGGACGATCATAAACGACTCCGAATACCGGTCCGCAAGAGAAAACGCTAATGACCAGTTCAAAAGCCTTAGAGAAAACTACAGAGATGTGAAGCGCCGCAAATCGCTAATTGTTAACCCGAAGGCCCTGGTGGCGGCCCCAGATATCTAACACTCTCACGTTATGGCAGCGGCTGGGTAAGACTGTTGGTGGTGACAGATAGCTGTTTCGCCAAAGCACCAGCCCTCCGGCGACGGTGCTGAAAACATGCCCGCCAGAAGGCGGGCATCGTCTGGCTTTTCCGCAGAGTACTACGCTAAATCATGTTTTTCTGTTTTCCGCTATTGGATTGCCGGCTAACGCCGGCAATGCCATCTTTTGGTATGCGTTCAGGTCTGCGCGAGGGCCTGTTCCAGGTCCGCGATGATGTCGGCAGGGTCTTCGATGCCGATGGACAGCCGCACCACGTCCGGTCCCGCGCCCGCCAGCTTCTGCTGGTCTTCCGTCAACTGACGGTGGGTGGTTGAGGAGGGATGGATGATCAGGCTGCGGGTATCGCCGATATTGGCCACATGGCTGAACAGCTGCACACTGTCCACGATCTTAACACCGGCGTCGTAGCCGCCTTTGACACCGAAGGTGAAAACGGAGCCAGCGCCTTTCGGGCAATACTTCTGTACGCGCCCATTGTTCGGATCGCCCGGAAGGCCTGCGTAATTCACCCAAGACACTTTGTCGTGTTCGGAAAGGTATTCGGCAACAGCCTTGGCGTTGTCGCAATGGCGCTGCATGCGCAGCGGCAGGGTTTCGATACCGTTGAGCAGGTAAAAGGCATTGGTTGGCGACAGGGCAGGCCCGAAATCGCGCAAGGCCAGCACGCGGCAAGCAATCGCGAAAGCGATGGGGCCGAATGTCTCGTGCAGCTTCATGCCATGATAGCTCTCGCACGGGGCCGACAGGGTGGGGAACTTATCATCCGCCGACCAATTAAATTTGCCGCCATCCACGATCATGCCGCCGATGGAATTGCCATGGCCGCCCATGAATTTCGTGAGCGAGTGGACCACGATGTCCGCGCCCCATTCTAGCGGGCGGCAGAGATAAGGCGTGGCCATGGTGTTGTCCACGATGAGCGGCACATGGGCTTCTTCCGCGATGCGCGCGATGGGCTCCAGGTCCGTCACAACGCCGCCGGGGTTCGCGAGGCTTTCCACAAAGATCGCTTTGGTCTTGGGGGTGATCGCAGTTTTGAATTCTTCCGGGTTGGTGGCGTCTGCCCAGTTCACATGCCAGTCGAACTTCTTGAAGGCGTGGTTGAACTGGTTGATGGAGCCGCCGTAAAGCTGTCGACCGGCTACGAATTCATCGCCGGGATTCATCAGCGTATGGAAGATCATGAACTGAGCGCCATGGCCGGAAGCCGCCGCGAGGGCCGCCGTGCCGCCTTCGAGCGCCGCCACGCGTTCTTCCAGAACCGATGTGGTCGGGTTGTTGATGCGCGTATAGATGTTGCCGAAGGCTTCCAGGTTGAACAGGCTGGCTGCGTGATCCGCATCATCGAACACATAGGACGTGGTCTGATAAATCGGCGTTGCCCGTGCACCGGTGGCCGGGTCGGGGGCCGCCCCCGCATGAACCGCTAGGGTGCCAAATCCGTAATCGCTCATATCGATCCCTTTCCGTGTCCGATTGGTTTGCGTGTCAATGTAGCGGCGTCTTGGCGGCGGTTGCCCACGAGGGACTTGCGGCGGTTGTCGATCACGCGGCTGTTCGCGCCAACCCAGCCCATTTCGCCGTTCAGCCGCCCATATTCCATTTTGGGGCAGCGATTCATAATCACTGTGAGACCTGCTTCTTCCGCGCGTTGGGCGGCGGCTTCGTTCACCACGCCCAACTGCATCCAAACCACTTTCGCGCCAACGGCAATGGCTTGATCGGTCACTTCGCCGGCGGCTTCACCGCCGCGAAAAACCTCCACCATGTCGATGGGCTCTTTAATGTCGTCAAGCGAGGCGTACACTTTTTCTCCCAGCAATGTTTCGCCCTCCAAGGTGGGGTTCACCGGGATGACTTTGTAGCCCTTCTGCTGAAGATATTTGAAAACAAAGTAGCTTGGCCGCACTTCGTTTGCGCTGGCCCCCACCATGGCGATGGTCTTTACGTCGCGCAACACTTGGGTGATCAGCTCGTCGGAATAGTCTGGTTCGCTCATGAAGGGGGTTGTAGGCATTTTTTGTTTTGATTTCCACTATTGTGGAAAGTGGCCGTGCCACCCGCTCCCCCTCCCAACCACCCGGATACGGTACCCTCAAGCGTTTCCAGGCGAAGTGGACTTCCGGTTCGCCGTCCGGAAACGCGACAAAAGAACGGTGCGACTATTTCTAAAAGAAATAGGTCGCACTGGGTGGTTGGGAGGGGGAGCGGGTGGGTTAGACCATCAACAGAGAAATCACTTATCCGTCCAAACCGGCGGGCGCTTTTCGATGAACGCACCGATGCCTTCTTCGGCATCCGCGGTCAGCATATTGTGCACCATCACCTCGCCCGCATAGGCGTAGGCGTCCGCTAGCTTCATGTCGATCTGGTCGTAGAAGGCTTGTTTGCCGATGGCGAGTGTCTTGGATGATTTCGAGGCGATCTTGCTGGCAAGGTCATAGACTTCCGCGTCGAGCCGATCTTCCGCCACCGCGCGGTTGATGAGGCCGAAGCGTTCCGCTGTTTGCGCGTCCATCATCTCGCCGGTGAGGAGCATCTCCATTGCGTGTTTGCGCGACACGTTGCGGGACAGGGCCACCATGGGTGTCGAACAGAAAAGGCCGATGTTCACCCCCGGCGTTGCGAAGTGGGCGCTGTCGACCGCGATCGCCAAATCGCAGCTTGCCACCAATTGGCAGCCTGCCGCCGTCGCCACTCCATGAACCCGCGCGATGACGGGCTTTGGGTGATTGACGATGGTCTGCATCATCTTCGCGCATTGGGCCATGATTTCGGCATAGAAGGCGCGGCCACGGTCGTCTTGGCTGCGCTGGGCGGTGAGTTCCTTCAGATCGTGTCCCGATGAAAAGACCGGGCCGGCGGCGGCGAGCACGATCACCCGCACCTCTGGGTTTTCGGCCGCCTCGTCGAGGGAGAACTGCAAGGCCGACATAAGGCCCGTGGACAAGCTGTTGCGCTGCTTTGGCCGGTTGAGCGTGAGCGTCGCCACCCCATCCGCCACTTTGGTGAGTAAGAGTGGATCTTGAGCCGTTTCGGCCGCCATCTGGTCCGACGCGTTCATTGGTTTCTCCCGAGAATTTCCCCTTTTGCGGTCATGGTAAACCTGTCCGGGTGGGGCGCACACCAAATAAGCGGGGTTTTTTGTGGTAAAATAATACCTTATTTTTAATTCATTGTTTTAACTGGTAAATTTGGCTCGTTGTGCGGTTGACAGGTGGAGGAACCTCCTCTAAAACCGCGCGCCAATATGACTGTCAGGGCTTTGGCCCTCAAGAGTGGTGACAAACCCATGAAAACCTATTCTGCAAAACCTGCCGATATCGAGAAGAAGTGGATTCTGATCGACGCCGAAGGTCTGGTGGTGGGCCGCGTGGCCTCGCTGATTGCCATGCGCTTGCGCGGCAAGCACAAGCCAAGTTTCACGCCGCATATGGATTGCGGGGACCATGTGGTTGTGGTCAATGCGGACAAGGTGGTTTTCACCGGCAATAAGCGCACCGGCAAGAAATACTATTGGCACACGGGTTATCCGGGCGGCATTAAGGAGCGCACGGCGGACAAGATCCTCGATGGCAAGTTTCCCGAGCGGATCTTGATGAAGGCTGTGCAGCGCATGATGCCGGGCGGGCCGCTGAGCCGCCGTCAGATGACCCATTTGCGGATTTATACGGGGGCGGAACATCCCCATGAGGCGCAAGCGCCTGTCGCGCTCGACGTCAAAAACATGAACAGCAAGAACTTCAAGGGGATCGACTAATGGCCGAAGAAACGCAAACCCTCGAAGATTTGGGCAAGCTGACCGCGCAAGCGACCGAAGGCGCACCGGCGGAAAATACACCTGCCGAAACGTCCGACGCCCCGGCGGAACCGAAAATTGATGCGCAAGGGCGGTCCTATGCCACCGGCAAACGGAAGGATGCCGTTGCCCGCGTTTGGATCAAGCCGGGTACGGGCAAAATCACGGTCAATGGCCGCGACGTGGAGCGTTACTTTGCGCGCCCCGTGCTGCGCATGATCATGTCACAGCCGCTGGCAACCGCTCAGCGCCAGGGCCAATATGATGTGATCTGCACGGTGAAGGGCGGTGGCCTTTCCGGTCAGGCGGGTGCTGTGCGCCACGGCCTTTCCAAGGCGTTGACATATTACGAACCGGATCTGCGGTCGGTTCTGAAAAGCGCGGGCTTCCTCACCCGGGACAGCCGCGTTGTGGAACGGAAGAAATACGGCAAGCGCAAGGCCCGACGAAGCTTCCAGTTCTCGAAGCGCTAATTCGCTTCCGGCGGCTGCTGGGCCCGATGGTGACGGCAGCCTGCCTTTGACACTTCTTACATTTCGCATAATTTGTGCGTGGATGCGGCGTGAGCTGGGAACAGCGTCACGTCTATCCGCGTTATCTTCGATCGGGTGATCATCATGGATAAGATCAAAGTCGCTATTTTGGGCGCAAGCGGTTATACGGGGGCGGAACTCATCCGCCTGCTGAGCTGCCATCCGCAGGTGGAAATCACGGCGGTTGCGGGCGACCGCTCCGCCGGGCAGACCTTGGATGCGGTTCTACCGCATCTTGCCATGGTGGACGTACCGCGTTTGGTCACCATCGACGAAGTGGACTATTCGAACATCGATGCGGTCTTTTGCGGCTTGCCGCACGCGACCACCCAAGAAGTGGTCCTGAAGATTCCGTCTCATGTGGCGGTGTTCGATATCTCCGCCGATTTCCGTCTCGACAATCTCGATACTTACCAAGAATGGTATGGCGGGGCGCACAAAGCCGTCGATTTGCAAAAAGAAGCCGTATACGGACTAACCGAGTTTTACCGGGACCGGATCAAAACCTCACGGATCATCGCGTGCCCCGGCTGCTACCCGACCACGTCTTTGCTGCCCCTCGTGCCATTGGTCCACAAGGGCGCCATCGAGACCGACCGCATCATTATCGACGCTAAGTCGGGCGTGTCCGGCGCGGGGCGTGCTGAGAAACAGGCGAACTTGTTTAGTGAAGTGTCCGAAGGCCTTCATGCCTATGGGGTGGGGCGTCACCGGCACATGCCGGAGATCGAACAAGAATTGTCGATCGCGGCGAACCGGCCCGTTACCATCACTTTCACGCCGCATCTTATTCCCATGAACCGGGGCATTCTGGCGACAATCTACGCCAAGCTTGCCGATGGTACATCGGTGGAGCAAGCGCATCAGGTTCTCGCGGCGCGTTATGAAGAAGAAGAATTCGTAAGCGTCTTGCCACTTGGTCAGACGCCGGCCACGCGCCATGTGCGCGGCTCGAACCATGCCATGATTGGCGTGGCGGCGGATCGTGCGCCTGGGCACATCATCATTGTCGCCGTCACGGACAATCTGGTGAAAGGCGCCTCGGGTCAGGCGGTTCAAAACTTCAATTTGAAATTCGATCTGCCGGAAAACACGGGCCTTACCCAGCGGCCTCTTTTTCCCTGATTTTACCTCGGGAAGGGATTGACCATGATCGATCATGTGTCCATCGGTGTGCGGGATCTTGCGTCCGCTAAAGCTTTCTATCAGACCGTTCTGGCAGAGATCGGCTATGCGGTGATTGACGACCGGCCCAATACGGTAGGTTTTGGCAAAAAGTACTCCGACTTCTGGCTGAATGTGCGCCCCAACCGGCCTCAGGGGGGCGACACCGGCGTTCATATTTGCCTTCGTACACGGACTAAAGGTCAGGTGGACGCTTTCTATGAGACGGCGCTTCAGGCAGGCGGCGAGGACAGTGGCCCTCCGGGACTACGGCCTCAACATGGAACGAATTACTACGCCGCCTTCATAAAGGATGCGGACGGAAACATGGTCGAAGTGGTGACTTTTTTGGAAGAAGAGAAATAATCAGTACATGTTGTTCTTGTAGTCGTCTTCGATGGCGGCATCCACAAGCTTCTTCATGTCATCGTCAAGATCCGCGTCCGTCGACAGCTCGCGCAATGTGGGCACGGCCCTTTTTTCGGGGCGGAAGTCCGTTTCCCAGAGCTTGGACCGGCGGAAAGCTTTGGAGCAATGGCCGAACGCCTCGTTCACATGTATGCAAATGACCGACCGTGGCAGTTTTCCTTGCACCGGAAACTGCTCTAGCAGGTCTGGGGCGACGCTGATGGAAGCAGAGCCCACAACCCGCACCGTATCCAGCACGGAGGGAATGACAAACAGAAGAGAAACGTCCGGACACTGTATAATGTTACCGATACTGTCGAGCCGGTTGTTCCCAGGGCGGTCGGGAAGCAATAGTGTGTTGTCGTCAGCAATTTTCACAAAGCCTGGCGCGTCACCGCGTGGAGAGATATCGGTCCGGCCCTTACCGTCATAGGTGCTGAGGCATGCAAAGGGCGAGAGTTCGATAAAGCGCTTGATCGCTTTTGTCAGGTGGGGAACGCCCTTGCTCGCAATCATCGGATGAGGCAGGTCATAATGCTTGCGCAACTGGTCTTCCGTGGTGATCACGTGCTCGGTGTTGAGGTCCATGGTTCCCGCTTTCTTCGTTGGTGATACTGCGGCTGCAGCTTAGCCAATGAGGGCTGGAAGTCCATACGGTGAGGGCCGAAGTGTTTGTTGTTTGGACCGCATGTCATCTTCTTTTGCTGTCATACCCGCCGAAGGCGGGTATCTAATGGCTTATCGGTTCAGATCTTTGTAAATGTCACGCCAGTCGGGATTGCCCGTTTCGATGAGTTGTATCTTCTCGCTTCGGCGCCAATGCTTGAGCACTTTCTCCCGGTTGATGGCGTCTTCAATCTGTTCAAAAACCTCCACGTGCACCAGCCGCTTTACCCCATAGCGTTTTGTGAATCCCTCTACCAGGCCCTCACGGTGTTCGAAAGCCCGGCGCGCAATATTGTTGGTTACACCGACGTAGAGTGTCCCGTGTTTGCGGCTCGCCATGATGTAGGTGAAATAAGCCATCCCGTGATCGTATCATGTTGAACGATGAGGCGGATGGTTGGGCCATTGGATCCCCGGCTGCGCCGGGGATGACAGTTGGAGGAGGCGCTTCTTCTTACAGACGTCATACCCGCCGTAGGCGCGCTGTTGTCCGGGGTTGACGGTTGAGGAGGGGCTTAATCATCCATCAGCTTCACATAAGACCCCGGGGCGTCTTCGATCACTTCAAGCTTGCCGTCGCCGGGGGTGCGGGCATCGACCTTATCGCCGGATTTGGCCGAGAGCCATTTGTCCCAATCGGGCCACCATGAACCGGCGTGCTCTTTCGCGCCGTGCCACCATTCGTCGATGGTGTTGGTCTTCTTTGTGTTGGTCCAATATTGATATTTCTTCAGCGCGGGCGGGTTGATGACACCTGCAATATGGCCGGACCCGGCCACCATGAATTTCACCGGCCCTCCGAACAAATAAGTTCCTTTGTATACGGAACGCGCGGGGGCGATGTGGTCTTCGCGGCTCGACTGTAGGTAAACCGGCACTTTGACCTTCTTAAGATCAAGCTGCTGATTGCCCATCATCATGCGCCCTTCCGCCAGACTGTTATTCTGATAGCATTCGCGCAAGTAATAGAGATGCATTGCGGACGGCATGCGCGTGGCGTCTGCATTCCAGAACAGAAGATCGAAGGCGGGCGGCGTGCGCCCCAGCAGATAATTGTTCACCACATTCGACCAGATCAGATCGTTCGAGCGCAGCATGTTGAAGGTGGAGGCCATGCGGCTGCCTTCCAGAACACCGCCGGTCTTTTCCATCTCTTTTTCGATATTGTGGATTTGTTCGTCGTCAATGAAGACTTTGAGATCGCCCGCTTCCGTGAAGTCGGCTTGGGCGGCAAAGAACGTGGCCGACTTGATCCGTGTGTCGTCATTGGCCGCCATGTAGGCAAGGGTTGCCGACAACAGCGTGCCGCCAATGCAATACCCCACAGCATTGACCTCGCGTTCGCCCGTGGCGTCTTCCACGGCGGTTAGGGCATCGAAGATGCCTTCGCGCATGTAGTCTTCGAAAGTTTTCTTCGCAAGCTCCGCATCGGGGTTGACCCAGGACACCACAAAAACCGAATAGCCTTTGTCCAGCAACCATTTCACAAAGGACTTCTTCTCGTTGAGGTCCAGAATGTAATACTTGTTGATCCAAGGCGGGATGATCAGCAATGGCGTTCTATGCACTTGCTCCGTGGTCGGCGTATATTGGATCAATTGCATCAGATCGTTTTGATAGACGATCTTGCCCGGTGTGATGGCCATGTTCCGGCCCACCTCAAACGCATCCATATCTGTTTGTTTGAGGGCGATCTCGCCGTGGCCCCGCTCCAAATCCTCCAGCAGGTGCTCTAGACCGCGCACGAGGTTTTCACCATTCTCGGCAAGCGTGGTGTGAATGACTTCCGGATTGGTAAAAAGAAAGTTTGACGGTGACCAGGCGTCGGCCACCTGTTTTGCGAAGAAGCGGGCCTTGTGCCGGGTCTCGTCGTCCAGTCCTTTGACTTCCGAAACCGTCTCTTCCAGCCATTCTGAATTGATGAGGTAAGACTGTTTGAGGAAATCGAAGAATTGATTGTCATTCCAGTCTTTGTGTTTGAAACGGCGGTCGCCCTGATCCGGTTCCACAAGATCCGGCAAGTCCTCACCCATCAGGCGGCGGGCGGTGTGCTGCCACAGGGTCATGTGCCGTTGCATCAGGCTCAGCTGGGCCTGGGCCAGATAGGCCGGGTCCGCCATCAGTTTCCCGGTCAGGGTGGTGACCGTGCTGGACAGATTGAACGGGTCGAGGCCCCGTTTTCTGGGCTGAGACGCATTGTTCATAATGGCGGCAATCAACCGGGCGCTTTGGGTCGCCATATGCAACGCGTTCTTGGAGACATCAATCGGATTCGGGACCGGCAGATCTTGGGTCTCTTGGGACGCCATGCTGGGATCTCCTGAAACGTGCCGAAGGCCTACTATTCCGTGTGCGGCCATCAGTTTGGGTTTTGATTGTCCTATAGTATAACGGCTGCAAATTGGGCCGTCAGGGCCTCTCAATGAGGTTGCGTCAAGATGGCAGATAAATGATTGAGAAGGGTATCTCTGTGCAGAAAACTGGTCACCGTCCTATTGCGTTTGTTTTTGCCGCGGCCGTATCGATTGGCGTGGCCGGGTGCTCGGCCACACCAAACTGGGCCAATCCTGTTGCTTGGTATGACGGTATCACCGGCACCGACCAGGGGTTGCCGGAAAAACTGCCGGAAGGGCCCGACAAGGATTTCCCGCAATTGGCCGAAGTGGGTGAAGCGCCGACGCCAAGCCTGACGGTGAAAGAGCGTAAGCAGATTACGGAAGGGCTGATCGCCGACAGGGACCGCCAAGCCTATACGGGCGAGCTGCTGCAAGGCGGCACAGACCCGTCCGCCCCACCGCCACCGGCGGCGGCGCCGTCCACTTATGTAGGACCGCCCGTGAGCCCTAAAAATCCCGAGGGTGAAGAGCCTTCCGGCGATACGGAAGGGGCTGAAAAGGAGCGTAAAGGGTTTTGGAGGAGAATCTTCTAACCTGCTGCACTTTATGGTAAAATTCAGCTGACTTAAGCAAGCGGTTGAAGTGCCGGGCGGGCACCTGCTGCTTGAGCAAATGGGGGCCAACCAGTTCTGCAAGGTGCCCTCATGCTGCGTGAGAATTGCTCGTATTGTCGCCCCCGAAAACGCGTGAGCGCTTGTCAGAGGGCCATAACCAACATCGCCACTGCTATGCAATGTCGTCATCGCGAGCCCGCATTTGCGGGCGTGGCGATCCAGAGCGACAAACACCTTCCAGGCGGCTCTGGATCACTTCGTCGCCTAAACAGGCTCCTCGTGATGACGAGAGAGCTGGGCGGGGGAGTGGGTGACCGGGTTCTAGGCAAATTTTGGATCAACCCCATGCGCCCATGGGGGGAGATGGGCGTGAAAGGTGTATTTGCCGTTAACCTCTTGGGGCTGGCCGGCCCGATTTTGGGCTCGTTTCGGCAAATGATTAATTCCGTCAAAATCCATTCATCATTTAGCCGGATTTTGTCACTACGGTTTTCACAGAATTTCTGGGCAGAGGCCGGATTCAGGGCTATAAGGCCTCCCTCGCATTACGTTTTGGGCTATTTCGGGGATCCGGCAATCCTGCCCGGACCTCAATGGCCAATGAACTGAGATTTTGTTCCCATGTCGAAAGAAGAATTTCACCGGATAAAGCGCCTGCCGCCATACGTGTTTGAGGAAGTCAACCGTTTGAAAGCAAAAGCGCGAGCGGCCGGGGAAGACATCATCGATTTCGGCATGGGCAACCCGGATATGCCCACTCCGAAGCATATCGTCGAAAAGTTGGTGGAAACGGTCTACAAGCCGCGCACCAACCGGTATTCGGCATCGCGCGGCATTCCAGGATTACGGCGGGCCATGGCGGCCTATTACGACAGGCGTTTTGGCGTCCGCGTCGATCCCGAAACCGAAGTGGTGGCAACGTTAGGGTCCAAAGAGGGCTTTGCAAATCTGGCGCAAGCAATCACGACGCCCGGCGACGTGGTCATCGTGCCGAACCCGTCTTATCCCATTCATGCCTATGGCTTCATTATTGCCGGTGCCAATATCCGCCATTTGCCGGTCTATTCCGGGCCTGGACCGGTGGGGGATGAATTCTTTGTGGCGCTGGATAAAGCGGTTCGCCACAGCGTCCCGCCGCCATTGGCGTTTGTCTTGAATTATCCGTCGAATCCGACGGCCCAGGTGGTCGATCTCGACTTCTATAAGGAAGCCGTTCGTTTCGCCCGCAAGCACGACATGTTCATCTTGTCGGATCTTGCCTATGCAGAGATCTATTTTGACGAGAACAACCCACCGCCATCGATCTTGCAGGTGCCGGGGGCGAAAGACCTAGCGGTTGAATTCCAATCCTTGAGTAAGACCTATGCCATGCCCGGTTGGCGCATGGGGTTTGCCGCCGGTAACGAGCGCCTCATACATGCGCTGACACGTATTAAGTCTTACCTTGATTACGGCGCCTATACGCCCATCCAGGTTGCGGCCGCGGCTGCGCTAAACGGCCCCGAATCGTGTATCGATGAGATCCGCGGCATATATAAAGCGCGCCGCGATGCCTTGGTGGAAAGCATGGGACGTGCTGGCTGGGAAATTCCAAGTCCTCCGGCCACCATGTTTGCCTGGGCGCCAATACCGGAGCGGTTTAGGAACATTGGGTCGATGGAGTTTTCCAAACTGTTGTTGACGGAAGCGAAAGTGGCGGTCTCTCCAGGCGTCGGATTTGGCGAGTATGGCGAAGGCTATGTTCGGATCGGTCTGGTTGAAAACGAACAACGCACCCGTCAGGCAGCGCGCAATGTGCGGAAGTTTCTGATCTCTTGCGAGGGCGCGGATGCCGGGGACGAGGCAGAGCCGTTGCCGAAACGAAAGGCGGCCCATTCTTGACCGAACCTCTTCGCATCGGATTGGCCGGCCTTGGAACGGTCGGTATCGGAACCTACAAGATCCTCACTGAAAAACGGAAGCTGTTGAGCGGCCGCTGCGGCCGCCCGATAGCGGTGACGGCCGTTTCGGCACGCGACAAGTCGAAAGATCGTGGCGTTGACCTCAGTGACGTGAAATGGGCAGACAGTGTTCATGCGCTCGCGCGCGATCCGGATGTGGATGTGGTTGTGGAGATGATCGGCGGCGCCGATGGTGATGCCTATGATCTGGTCCGCGATGCGCTCGACAATGGCAAGCATGTTGTGACCGCCAATAAGGCATTGATCGCCACCCACGGGATCGACCTGGCGCGCCGCGCCGAAGCAAATGCGCTGACACTCGCCTATGAAGCGGCGGTGGCAGGGGGCATTCCCATCATCAAATCATTGCGGGAAGGCTTGGTTGCCAACAAAGTGTCCCGCATCATTGGCATTCTGAATGGTACCAGCAACTACATCCTGACCACGATGGAGGCGACCCAGCGTGGCTTCGAGGATGTGCTGGCCGAAGCGCAAAAGCTGGGGTATGCGGAAGCCGACCCGACATTCGATATCGACGGGACCGATGCGGCTCATAAGCTCAGTATTCTGACGTCCATCGCGTTCGGGTCCGAAGTCGCGTTCGACGCGGTGCGTTGCGAAGGCATCCAGCAGATTTCGCCGTTGGATTTTCAGTATGCTGCCGAATTCGGGTATCGCATCAAGCTGCTCGCGATTGCCGAAGAAGGCAAAGGCGGATTGCTTCAATCGGTTCACCCCACATTTGTGCCGGCGGAAACTCCGATGGCCGATATCGACGATGTGTATAACGCCGTTGTCGTCGAAGGCGATGCCGTTGGCCGCACGGTTTACGAAGGGCGGGGGGCCGGCGAAGGGCCGACCGCTTCGGCCGTGGTGGCAGACCTTTCCGATATCGCGCGGGGGCTCTCCCAACCGGTATTCTTGACACCGGTGGCGGATCTTGAACCCTACCGGCAAGCGAATTTCGATGAGCGCGAGGGCAAGTTCTATATTCGCTTAGGGGTCAAGGACCGGACGGGTGTTATCGCACAGATTTCCACGCTTCTTGCAGATCAAGATGTCTCCATCGAGAGCATTCTGCAAAAAGGGAGGGATTCTAATGGGGCGGTTTCGGTGGTGCTGATGACGCATCGCACGAGTGAAAAAGCAATGGCATCATCGCTGGCTGGGATTGAAGCGTTGGAAGACGTGGTGCAGCCAAGCTGCCGGATACGGGTTATGGATTTGTAGGTGCAGGGCATGCGGTGTGCCGGTGTGAGCGGCGCCATCGATGCATAGAATGAAGGAAAAGGGGACAGCATGTCCGAGACAAAGGCTAGATTAGACCGCGTATTGTCCATGGAAATGGCGCGCGTAACAGAGGCGGCGGCGATTGCGGCATCAAGGCTGGCGGGGCGCGGCGACGAAAAAGCCGCCGACCAAGCAGCAGTGGATGCCATGCGCCAGGCGCTTAACACGATCGAATTCGACGGCACGGTGGTGATCGGCGAAGGTGAACGTGACGAAGCACCGATGCTTTACATCGGCGAGAAGGTCGGTACGGGCGAAGGCACCGTGGTGGACATTGCGCTCGATCCGTTGGAAGGCACAACACTGACCGCGAAAGCGATGCAAGATGCGTTGGCGGTGGTGGCGACAGCGGAAGGGGGCAGTCTTCTCCATGCACCGGATGTGTACATGCAGAAGATTGCCATTGGCGGCGGCTACCCCGAGGGCGTGGTCGATCTCGACGCGGACCCGGCGGAAAACATCAAGGCACTTGCTGACGCGAAGGGTGTTGCCGTTGAGAAAATTACGGCCTGCGTTTTGGACCGCCCAAGACACGCGGAACTGATTGCCAAAGTGCGTGGGATTGGGGCGGGCATCCGTCTTATTCCCGATGGTGATATTGCGGGGATTATTCACACGACCGATCCTGCGACGGGTATCGACATCTATATGGGGACCGGCGGCGCGCCGGAAGGTGTGCTGGCGGCGGCGGCGTTGCGCTGCATTGGCGGGCAAATGCAAGCACGTTTGGTCTTTGCCAATGATGATGAACGCTCGCGGGCGCAACGGGCCGGTATTGAAGATCTCAATAAGAAGTACACCATGGGTGAGCTTGCCCAAGGGGACGTGATTTTTGCCGCGACCGGTGTGACCGACGGCAGCATTCTTGATGGCATTAAATGGGGCCATGGCACGGTCGAAACTCATTCCGTGGTGATGCGGTCTCGAACCGGCACGGTCCGTTGGGTGCGTGGGCGCCATAACAGAACCCGCTGATAGAATGAGATGACCGTTCCTGTTGCGCGCGATAATTCGGACCACAACGGGGGCGGACATTTCCTGGGGGTGAGCACCTCCCTCACCGGCGCCGCTTGGGTGCCGCGTCTGACGGAAGAGCGCTTGGCCCTTGAAGTTGCGCAGCGCTGCGGCATCCCGGACATTCTCGCGCGCATCCTGGCAGGCCGGGGGGTGGGGGTTGATGACGTCGACCCTTTCTTGAACCCAAGCCTGAAGCATGGTTTGCCGGACCCTTCTACATTGCAGGATATGGATAAATGCGTCGATCATGTGGTGCGTATACTGACGGATGGTGGGCGCATTGCCGTATTCGGCGATTATGATGTGGATGGGGCCACGTCGGCTGCGTTACTGGTTCGTTATTTTCGCGCGCTTGGACATGAGCTGGTGGTCTATGTGCCGGACCGCATCGAGGAAGGGTATGGCCCGAACGCGCCGGCGCTCCGCAAGCTGAGGGATCAAGGGATTGACCTTGTGCTGACGGTTGATTGCGGCACGCTGGCTTTTGATCCGTTGGCCGAGGCGCAGGAAGCGGGTCTTGATGTGATCGTACTCGATCATCACCAGGCCGAGCCGGAACTGCCACCAAGTGTCGGGGTGGTCAATCCCAATCGATTGGACGATTTAAGCGGACAAGGCGTGCTTGCGGCGGTGGGCGTGGTCTTCATGTTTTTGGTTGCGCTCAATCGCGGCTTGCGGGGCACTGGCTGGTTCGAGAAGAACGCCGCCGAACCGAATTTGATGCAATGGCTTGATTTAGTGGCACTGGGAACGATCTGCGATGTGGTGCCGTTGGTGGGCATCAACCGGGTGCTGGTTACCCAGGGCCTTAAGGTGATGGCCGGACGTCAGAATATCGGTCTTCGCGCACTGGCCGAAGTGGCCTCTCTCAAAACCGATCCGGGTCCGTATCATGTGGGCTTCTTGTTGGGACCGCGGGTGAATGCTGGCGGCAGGGTCGGTGAATCCTTTTCAGGCGCACAGCTCTTGTCGACGGAAGATTGGCGCGAAGCGCAGGCCTTGGCGGAGAAACTCGATCGCTACAATCAGGAACGCAAGACAATCGAGGCGCTGGTGCTGGAACAAGCCATCGAGAAAGCGTTCGCATTGCCTGACGGAGCGCCTTGCATCCTGGTTGCCGAGGAAGGGTGGCATCCGGGTGTGGTTGGCATTGTGGCGAGCCGGTTGAAAGACCGTTTCGGCGTTCCGTCCATCGTCATCGGCATTGAAAACGGTATTGGCAAAGGATCGGGGCGGTCGATCCCCGGCGTGGATTTGGGCAATGCCGTTATTGCCGCGAACCAAGCAGGCTTGCTGGTCAATGGCGGTGGGCATGCCATGGCTGCGGGCCTCACTCTTCACGCGGACAAACTGGAAGAGGTGAGGGACTTCCTGACAGAACGGCTGACAGGTCCGGTTCGCGAGAATGGCGGACAGCGCGTTCGCAAGATTGATGGGGCGGTCTCGGTTGCTGCCGCAAATGGTGAGTTGATGTCTTTGCTTGAGCAGGCGGGGCCGTTTGGGGCCGGAAACGCGGAACCCCAGATTGTCATTCCGGCCGCGCGGATCTCATTTGCTGACGTTGTGGGGCAGGGTCATGTGCGCTGCACGTTGACGGACCCTGAGGGCCATCGTCTGAAGGCAATTGCCTTTCGAGCCCAAGAGAATGCCAAGGGGGCGGCCTTACTGTCGTCGGACCGGAAGCCGCTTCATCTTGCCGGAAAACTGAGGTGGGATGATTGGGCTGGGGAGGGGCGTGTCCAGTTTCAGATCGACGATGCGGCCCCTGCCGCCTGAGTGAGCCCCCAGGGGGATGAATTTAACGGAATTCGCCGAAAATCAGCGAAAATCTTTGCGTGGCTGGCAAGAATGCGATAAGAACCGGGGCTTCATGAGGGGCTGATGGCCTTGCGTCCCGGGGGCTTGCCTTCCGGCGCCAAGGACCCTATAAGCCCGGTCTACCTGCGCTCCCTTCGTCTATCGGTTAGGACGCCAGATTTTCAATCTGGAAAGAGGGGTTCGATTCCCCTAGGGAGCGCCACTTCCACACATGCTATCCAAAAATGCCGACAGGCTGACCTGGCGCCTAGAGTTTGACGCCTTCACCGCCCTTGAGCTCTAGGACTTTAGCCGCTTCCAGATCCAGGTAGCGAGTGCGATTTGCGCGGTCGTTGGCCTCGCGAATTTCAGAATCCACGATAACGACTGTAATACGCGTGCGTTCCTGGCTGCGCAGCACTTCGGTATCGATAATCATCTCGGCGCAACCGCAGTTGTCCTGCACCCATTTCCGGTTCTCCCGGGTGCTGGAATCATCAATGATCTTGCCTTTTTCTGTCGCTGGATCGACACCGTATTTGTCAAAGATCACATAAAATAATTTCCGTAAGTTTCTGCGTTCATTGATGTATTGGGTTGAGTTGATCTGGTAGACCTTGCCTTCGGCATCGAACACAACCAGCAGATTTGTGGTTCCGGCATCGTCTTCTTCTTTAATGCTCAGTTCGTGACCCTTGACGAAGCCGTATTTGCTGTCCGTTTTGGTGATTTCTTCACCACCAACCAGCGCCTTTACGTCTTCAATGGCCATGCCGACTTGGATGCCCCGGAAATCAAAAGAGCGCACATCGGCTGCCTGAGCCGCAGTTCCAAACAAGAATGCTGCCAATATCAAGAATGCGTAGCGAAATCTCATACTCAACCCCACAAATACGCGTTTTCTGCGCATTACTCATCGGCCGCTCACGCGGCATTATTTTGGTACCATTGGGTTTTACCAAAATACACGAGCCATGCCCAGGGCGAATACTACGGCTTCGAGGCGATTACTTGCGAGAGTTCTGTTTATAGTTAAGAACCGTTGGCCAACTAGATATCCCCTAGTTCGATCACCGACCCTCTCCCGTACCACGCCCTTCTGAAGAGACGGTCCGTCGCTTTTGCGGCTGTTGGATCACCTATGGCCTTCTGGGCTTGCGACAGAGCAAAAAGAGCCCAGGCGTTGTTTGGATACTTGATCAAGCTATCGGACAACACCTTCTTGGCATCCGCAGCGCGGCCCGCTGCAATCAGTGAAGACCCCAGCGACTGCCGGACCGGATAGTACCAATAGGGGGGTTCCGTGTAGTTGAGCGCGTCCTGAGCCGCGACGGCTTTCTCGAAGTGCTCAACCGCCTCATCCCACTCGCCTTTGCGCTGGGCCATTTTTGCGGCCAAAACCTCTGCCGCGATTTCGGCAATTCCAGGGCCGGGAACCAATCGTTCCGTAAGAACTTCCAACGTGCCCGAGTCTTGGATGGCTTGAATTGCTTCGCCTTCCTTTTGGGCGCCCTCAAGGTCGCCCATTTTGACAAGCGCTTCACCGCGCGCGTAATGCCAGACCGCTACGATCAATGGCAGGTCTTCGGACGGTTTTTCGATGGCGAGCACCTCTTCCGGGTCGCCGAAGCGCGCCATGGCATAAAGGGGCGCCAATTTGATGGGCTGGGCGGTGGGCTCCAGTTTTGCAAACTCGTCGGGAATGAGTTCGTCCAACTTTCTTGCTGCCCGAAGACTTCGTTTGCTGTCACCCGCCATGAGAGCGGATGCCATTAAGAAATGTACATTGTGCGGATAGTAGACGAAGGGATAGATCCCGTCGGCATCGACTTGCGCAAAATATCTTTCGTCTGCCTTAACCGCTGCGGCGTTCGTATCAATGGAGTCTTTGAAACGGCCAACGCGATAGTAAATATGAGATGGCATGTGCACCAAATGTCCGGATCCAGGCATCAAATCAGCCAAACGATCCGCATACGGCTCAGCGCGTTCGGGCTTTGTCGAAGCTTCGACCGCGTGAATATACAAGTGAATAGCGCCTGTGTGATTGGGGTTGAGCGCGAGGGCTTTTTCCAGCACCGCTACCGAACCGCCTTGCCGGCCTTTGGGGGTGATTTGATCGCGCTCCCAGTAATCCCAGGGCGATAGGTTCATCAATGAGTCTGCATAGATCGTATTAATATCTGCATCATCTGGATATTTGGCGGCAACCTCTTCCATGGCATCCGCAAAGGCCGTGTTAAGTGCCGCCCGGTCAGTGTTTGGATCAGGTGCATAGCGGCTCGCCAGCGCTCTGATGAGATCCTTCTCTTTCTCCGTTGCATTCTCGGACAGCTCTCTAGCGCGTGTCACGGCAACATAAGCAGGCTCAACAGCGTCTGGAAGCATTGGAAGGTTCAAATTGGAGCCCCAAGCAAAAGCCTCACCCCAAAAACACATGGCACAAGTGGGGTCAAGCTCTTGCGCTTTCTTGTAGGCCCGAATGGCTTCCGCATGATTGAAGCCATAGGTCAAACGCAGTCCCTGATCGAAATATTGCTGGGCAAGCGGAACTTTTGTTGAAATTGGGTAGCTGTAGTCACCCAAATTGTCCCAAAGGGGAGGGCCATCTGCGGGGGCGGGCGTTGAGCGCTGCCAGAACTTCCAATTCAGGGCTGTCATCGTTTCAGGAACTTTGAAGAGGACGCCATGCTGTTGCCCTGTTTTTCCGCAAAGGGCCGCCGACATATATGCCGGATTCAAAAGATCTTCAGGGTTGCCTTGGCGGGTTTCAGTGGCGTTGGCCGGCCACGCCATGGCTGCGGAAATTAGGCAGCCAAAAACGAGGACATGTTTCTTCATCGAGTTTCTCCCCTTCTCGAAACGACAAAAGCCTGTCGTCTTGTCTCGTCATCTTTCCCGTAGTGTACGGCAAACAGAGAAAAAGTGTTAGTCGCTCCGTTAGAAAACCAATGCGATACAAAAAATCACATAGGCGCGGGGGTCTCACGATGCGGGCTCAACTAATCTGTGGGAAGATATTCGGGGGCCGAGCGCTACCAGCTCTCGCCGAACGGTCGAATCTCAACTTCAAATGCCCAACTTGATTTGTCTTGGTGGGCAAGATGCCAGGCCTCGTCGGCGATCGCTGAGGGCTTGATATAGAAGTCGTCGGGCTTGCCGGCAAACGCTTCTCTTGTCCAAGGCACATCAATGACCGCGTCGATCATGATGAAGGCCACATGGATACCTTTTGGGCCCAAATCGCGCGCCATGGACTCACACAAAATCCGTTGTGCTGCTTTTGTGGGGGCAAAAGCCGAAAAGAAATCTTTGCCACGCCGTGCCGCCGTATTGCCGGTGACAAGGATGGCCCCCTTACCATTTTCAACCATATTGGGCGCAGTTGCCTGAGTGAGGTGAAGGAGTGCTAGGACATTTACTTCGAAATTGCGCTGCAGGTCTCTCGGGGAAATTTCCAGGACAGTGCCCCGTGTGCCACGAACAGCGTTGTGGATGACCACTTCGGGAGCCCCAAGATCCGCCGTGATTTTGGCGACCGTATCTTTGATTGCCTCTTCACTGGAGACATCGCAGACATATGGATGTCCCCCTGGAAGTTCTTCGTTCAATGACTGGAGCCTTTCTGCGTCGCGCGCCAACATGGCGACGCTATACCCCCCTGACTCAAACCTTCTGCAAAGAGCACTTCCCGTGCCCGGTCCGACGCCGGTTACGAGACAGACGGGTTTCGACATAAATTTCCTCCATCAAATTTGGTGCAGGTTAGTCTTAAAAATGAACGTGTCAATCACTCTTCTGACCGTTCGGCAATTCAGACGGGAACCTGCATAGACAAGCAAATGGATTGAGCTAGTATTCGGCGTTTTTTGGAGATCGGTACTCAAGGTCTGTGGAGGTTATGCTCGATTTTCTTTCTAGTGGCGGGGCAGTTTTGTCCGTCCTTTTTGTATTGGTCGTTGGGTCGATCATCCCGATCTTGTTGGTGGTCTATGTATTAGATGTCACTCAATCGAAACATGCGATCCGCCGCAATTATCCTGTGGTCGGACACCTCAGATATTTCCTGGAGTTTCTGGGCAAATTCTTACGCCAGTATTTTTTCGCGATGGATCGCGAAGAGATGCCGTTCAATCGTGAACAGCGCAGCTGGGTCTATCGCGCAGCTAAGGATATCAACAATACTGTCCCCTTCGGGTCGACGCGGGACCTGCGGCCTCCAGGAACGATAACTTTTGTAAACACCCCATTCCCGACATTGGAAAAAGATGCGGTTAAGGCATCGTCTTTGGTGATTGGGCCCCAATGTAAACATCCGTATGAGGCACCTAGCTTCTTCAACATCTCCGCGATGAGTTATGGCGCAATCTCAAAACCGGCAGTGCAAGCTCTGTCGCACGGCGCAGGTATGGCGGGGTGCTGGCTCAATACGGGCGAGGGCGGGTTATCCCCCTATCACCTAGAAGGTGACTGCGACATTGTCTTTCAAATCGGTACTGCTAAGTACGGTGTGCGGACACCGGAGGGCAAACTGGATGATAACAAGCTGAGAGAGGTTGCGGGACATCCGCAAGTAAGGATGATCGAAATCAAACTCAGCCAGGGAGCGAAACCCGGAAAAGGCGGTCTGTTGCCCGCCGCCAAAGTGACTAAGGAAATTTCGAGAATTCGTGGAATTCCTCAAAAAACGGATTCGATAAGTCCAAACCGTTTTCCGGAAATTGAGAACATCGAACAGCTTCTGGATTTTGTAGCTCATGTTCGCGACGTGAGCGGAAAACCAACAGGGATCAAGTTCGTCGTCGGCGAACCGGGTTGGATCAACGATCTGTGTGCGGCAATAAACGCTCGAGGTGAAACTGCAGCGCCGGATTTCATTACGGTTGATAGCGCAGATGGCGGGACCGGTGCTGCGCCAATGAGTTTGATCGATTATGTGGGAATGCCTATTCGCGAAAGTCTTACACCGGTTGTGGACTCTCTCGAAAATCATGGACTCCGGGATCGTATTCGCGTTGTTGTTTCCGGAAAACTTATTACACCTGGCGAGGTTGCCTGGGCCCTTTGTTCGGGGGCGGATTTTATAAATTCAGCACGCGGATTTATGTTTGCACTTGGTTGCATTCAAGCTCTAGAGTGTAACAAAAATACCTGCCCAACAGGCGTCACAACACACAATACGCGGTTGCAGAAAGGGCTTGATCCCAAAGACAAATCGGTGCGGGTTAAGCATTACGTAGAAAATGTTGTCAGCGGTGTAGAATTGATCGCTCATTCTTGTGGGGTGGCGGAACCACGGCAGCTGCGGCGGCATCATTGCCGCATTGTAACGGGTGCCGGTCGGTCTCAAACTGTTGCCGAATTGTGCCGGACACCTGCCGTCAACTGATCATTGCACAAACATATCGTTGCGCTTTGCGACATCCCTATTTCCGAACGAGATTAAATGGGCGTCCTTCCGATGCCCATAGCCGCCATATCAAGAGAGGACATATGTTGCCTTCTATCTTTTGCCGCAAACAGTACTTCGCTGTCATCGCGGTTTTTTTGTATGCCGTTTCAGCGCTTGGTTCCTTCTCACAGGCAAGTGCGGCAGAAATTCCAGAGGCTGTGAAGCACATGCTCGTCCAGTCCATCACAGAGGATGGCGGAAAACACTTCGCGGCAACTGTAAGAATGGCAGGCGACGCGGTTCCGGAAGCGCGCGAAGAGATCCTATTTTTGATGGTGCTCTACGCGCCGAACCGTATCGCCGAAGCGAAATCTGCCCTTAAGCTGGAGGATGTTCCGGTTTTGGTGACAGCGGAGCCTTCGAAAGCGAACGGGGAGGCTGCAGACGAGGTGTCGGAGAAGCCAGAGGAAGGGGCGGCGGCAAAACCGGTCGGCTTCTTTTCTACTAGAAACCTGACCGGTAACGTTGAGCTTGGGGGTGCTGTCAATACAGGCAACACGGATGATGAAAGTTTGGCCATCGCTCTTGGTCTTAATCGCAAAGATGGTCCGTGGACATACGATTTCAAGACATCCTTCGATATCCAGCGGCGGGACAATGAAAAAACTCAACAAAGATTTGTTGCGAATGCCGCCGTCGACTACGATATTACGCCGCGCATTTACACGTATGGAGCCACCGAGTACGAGGATGATGCGTTTAGTGGGTTTAACTACCGCATTACGTCCGGCGCCGGTTTAGGGTATCGCGTCTTCACCCGGCCGACCTTGAATTGGGCCGTTGAAGCAGGACCTGGTGTGCGAATAGACAGTTTTGAAGACAGTGGGAATACAAGCGTTACGCCGGCGCTAAGAGCATTCAGCGATTTCTCGTGGGATTTTTCGCCCTTTGCAAGCTTCCTTCATTCCGTTGAGACAATCCAAGATGGAGGTCTGACGGTGGATACGACAGCTGCGGTCGTCGCCCGTATTACGGAGCGGGTTTCCGGAAAACTCTCTTACCAAGTGCGATACAACGGAGACGCGCCGGCAGGGAACGAAGAAATCGACACGACCACGAGACTATCGCTGGTCTATGGATTTTAGGGCGTCAGTTTTGGGGGCTAAAGTCGGCGCCTTGGGGGAGCGTCCGAGTTTTGCTTTTAGTTTGTGCCGTCATTCTTCCGCATCGCCAGCCGTTCGACTGAGAGGTGCAGACTTGCAATTCGGGCCGGGTCCGCCGCGGTTATGTTGATACCGCGAAAGATCGTTCTTTCAATCGTGCCGGTGGTCGGGTCCATGTCCACATCGATGACGTTTAGGCAGCAGGAATCTTGTTCGAAAATGCCGTAGCCCTTTAGGCCGGTGCCCAATAAAGAATTCAGAATGGCGCGGTTAACGCCGCCGTGACACACCAGTAAGAGTTTCGACCAATCTGGTTCCAGTAGAATTTTGTTGAAGGCCGGTAACACGCGTGCTTCGAAATCAACAAAGCGCTCGCCAAGTGCCCAAGAGGCATCGGGCTCATGGGCTTTGAACATGGTGTAGGCATAATCCGCCGGGGTCATGCTTTCACGTTGTTCGAGTGACCCTCCCCGGATTTCTTCCAATTGCGGCTCGATTTCTAGTGTGAGCTGACGGTCGCCGAGGACGGTTTCGGCAGTTTCCTTGGTTCGCGGGAGACCGGAGCAAAATGCTCTATCGAAGACAGCGTCTCCCAATAGGGCTGCCATTGCCGCCGCTTCTTTGCGGCCATGGGCCGTCAGCGGCACAATGCGTGGATCGGGGCGCCGCCGGCCGTTCTCATCGAAGTAGTCAGCCTCCGCATGGCGCATAAGATAGATACGCCGCCGACGCAATTGATCGAACGGCAAGGCGAGACCTTCCACCATCGAAAACCCCTTTTCAGGTCGTGATTTGATTAGAGAATGCGGTCGGGACCATCGTCGTCCGAAACAATGTACCGGACGCTGATGATGCCGATGGCGCAAATAACAAGCAGACCGATCAAAAAGGTGCCGCCGCTAATCTCCATAATCATGACTCCCAAAAAGGCATGACAGGGCTGAGGGGACCGGCTGTCGTTGGCCGCAACCCTTACCATGTATTGCGGATGACCAACACATGGTCATCACAATTTCGCGCTGGTTGATCCGAAGACCGTTTGGGGGGGAGTTTAGTTTTCCAGTTCGGCGGCCAGTGACTTAACAAGCCCCACAATATGGCGCCGAATAGGCTTTTGATCGATCTTCTTGAAGCACCGCATAAGCTCAATGCCATCCGCCGTGCTCAAGATGTGAGCTTCGTCAGCGACTTTCTGCTGCTTGCGCGATGACTCACCTATTTTCGGCAGTCCCTCGAAAAAATACTCTGGCGGAACCGTCAGCACTTTGCAGATCGCATAGAGCTTGCTGGCGCTGACGCGGTTCGTGCCTTTTTCGTACTTTTGAACCTGCTGAAAGGTAAGGCCGAGTTCGTCTGCCAATTGTGTTTGCGTAACGCCCACCATTAGGCGCCGCATGCGAATACGCTGACCTACGTGAATATCAACTGGGTTCGGTCCTTCGCTATCGTCTTCGTATTTCATAGTACCTCTATTCTATTGCCCTAGATGCCGTTGCGCTCCCAGAACAAAGGAGCCGGCTATTTTCAGTCGCCAGCTTAGATGTCTGACCTTGTTATAACTTTCTGATAGTACACGGAACGCTTGGTACAATTTTCTGTTGCGCACCTTTGTACTGCTCCATTTTACCGACATGTGAAGGAATTCACAAACTGCTCTTTTGGACGCAGTCTAGAATGATTGTGGATAACTGGGCCGGGTTGTCCCAGAAACCGCAGGGCGGGAGGCGGCGAAGAGTATGGACGAAAAACAAAAAAAGACAGATTTCCTTGACTCTATAGAGGAATTGCTGGGGGAAGCAGTAGAATTTTTGGTTGATCCGGAGGCAGAAAACAGTGTTGCTTGTGAGATACTCTATTCTCAAAAAATTGCCGGATTTCATTACAGCCAACAGAAATTGACACGCTCTTTGACAAAACTGCTCAAGACAGCGGCTCGTGAGTCGCAAGCAGACGGGTCGGTGATTCTCACCTGTTTGGTGACTGACGAGCGCCGGGTACATTTCTCGGTTGTTTCGCCTATTGGGTCCTTCAAAGGCATCGGCCAAGAAGAGATCCTGAGGCAGCTAAACGCCGATGATGAGAGCGAAGGTATTTTCGTGACGCCTAACACGCCTTTCTGGCGTGGTGGCGAAGCGGAAGAAGAAGCCGATTTTCGGCTTGAAAACCTTCCGTCTGGCGGTGCACGAGCGACGTTGGTGATTCCAGAGGCACGTGTGGCGTGGCGCGATTAGGCGTTGGTGATACCTGCACGGACCGACGCGTGTTGCAGTCGCGCTGAACGCCTTAATCGTAATTGTCGATCAGATCCGCCAGTCTATCTGGATCATGGATGGTCACTTTGCCGTCAGCATGAGTCACAAGTCCCATCTTTTGCCATTTGTTGAGCATTTTATTGGTGCTCTCTCGAGAGAAGGCGATGGTTTGACCAATTTCATATTGAGACATGGCCATAGAAATTTGAATGCCGTCTTCTGTGCGGACGCCATGAGTTTCCGCCAGCTCGAGAAGAGCTTTAGCCAGTCTTGGTTCCAAGCCTAAAAAAAGGGCGTCAGACAGACTCTCGCTCGTACGCCTCAGCCGGTGGGTCAGGATTTCCATCACCATGATGGAAACTTCCGGATCTTTCTTTACATATTCGATAAAGGCGCCTGCCCGGATGAAATACAAAGTCGTGTCCGTGCGCGCGACCGCATTGGCTGATCGCGGCAGCTTATCCAGAACCCCCATCTCGCCGAAAATGTCGCCTGGCCCGTACCGGTTGACGACCATGCCTTTGTCGTTTGGAGAGGCGAGAGTGATTTGTACGACGCCATCTTCGATTAGATAGAGACCGTCGCTTTCGTCCCCCGCCTGAAAAACTTCTTTTCTTTCTTTAACATGCCGAATGTGCCCCAACGCAATCAACCGCTCACGTTGCTCTTCCGACAACATGTCAGCAAAGACAGGACCACGTGGCCCCGCTATCCCTAAACCCAGCCCCATAGGATCCTCCGCCACAGGATGACTTCAGATATCATCCCATGATTTGTCGGAAAAGTGAAATGTAGGGGGGAGGTTGGTGGGGCGTGTGGCTATAGGTTGTATCTGAAGGCAAAAACCCGCCCCCTTCCGGAGGCGGATGAGTAAAAACTATTTAGTTTGTGTAATGACTAAATCAAATGCACTGCCAGCCCAATCCCGGTATCCAGATCCAATAGCAAGCTGATGCGTCGCCTGTTGACAGTACAAGAGTTGTCGTTGCGACGATGGCGGCCGCAACTGTCATGATCGTTTTGTTCATTTGATTACCCCATTGTGATGTGTACTGATTGTTGTGGGGAAATCGTACGTCAAGTTTCGCCCCAAATAATATGAGGCGCTTCACTGAGTTGTGGGAAATCGCAAAATGCTAGAAACGAATTGTTCCGCTAACGGACAGAAGTGTTTCGTCAGTGAACTCAGGATTGCTCGTGTCGTTGAGAAGAGAATTTAGGTCCTGGTACCTGAAATCCGCGCCAAGCAGGTTTTTGACGCCAATGGATATCTCTCCTCGTCCGGCCCTAAACCTGTGAGTGACCTCCAAATCCAATGTAAAAAAGTCTTCGGTGTTGTCCGAGATCGTGGATAAGGGGCTTAATTGAAGTTCTTGGCGCACGTATGTGCCTCTGACTTCAAACGAAGTGCCAAAGCTAGAAAAATATGATGCGCTTATCGGTAGAACCAGAGTTTCCAGTTCCAAAGGAAGGTTTGGAGTGTCTGGCCCAATGAGTAAACCGCCATTCTTAAGACGTTTGTAGTCAGAGCTAACGCTGATCTTTACGTTGTTCTTTGGAAAGACGGTTATAAGCCCCCCCACATTTAGAAGTTTTGAGGTCGACTCCAATGCGAATGAGTTGGCCAGATCGGAAATGCTGAATGTGGTTTTGCGATGAGAGGCGCTGAATTGTGCGAGTATGAAATCATTTCCGATGTAGTCGATAGCACCGGCAACCTGCTCGTTCGTTGAGCCGATGCTGTCGTCGAAAAATTGAGCGAATCCCGCAATCTGAGTTGGCTGCAGAGTCAGCGGCGTGTCTGGATCGGTTCCCGATGCTTGGGTGTATGCGAAGCGCAACGTAAGGTGATCGAAAACCCTGTGTGAAAAGCCAATTTTTGGTTGCACTTCATCGAAGCTGTTGACCTGTTCATTTAGGTCGTCGTGGGAAAAACCAAGTGTAATTTGCGTGCTCGTGCTGGGTGTAAAATAAACATAACCATATGCGCTAACAGCACGTCGGTCGATGATCGCCAACGACTCAGTTACACAATCTCCAAGTATTGGTGGGCAGATTCCGCCGAAGGTATTTGAGATATCGACTCGGCTATCCAGCCTGAGATCATCTTCTTGGTAGTCGACGCCAGCAACTGTTGATAGAAGTTGACCGGAATAGATGTGCTGCACCTGAGTGCTAAAACCGTCTGTGTTTGTTTCAACATCAGCAGAGACGGATGACGTTTCGGCATTTACATCTACAGAAAAATCCCTATAGCCAAAGTTGGCGATAACCGTATTAGAACGATTCAGATCTACTCGTCCTCCTACCCTTCCGGAAAATGACTCTATGTTCGAGCGATCGACGGTAGAGAAATTGGTGGGATCGAAATTCTGTGTGACGTCTCCTTGTTCCGTATTGCGATAACGGAACTCCGCTTGCAGGCGGATCTTTGGCGTCACTTCGCCCTGCACGAAAGCGGATAGAATGTCGTGGCGCACATCGTTGTTGTCGCGGACACCATCTGTTTCGTAGTGGAATTGGCTCAGGCTATAGCCAAACTTTCCTTGGACGCCGGAAAGAATAAATTCATTCGCCGCTGTTCCGAAGTTACCCCCGAGGGCGGCCAATGTGAGTCGATGGCCGTTCGTTTCGAATGCCGTCGTATATTCATTGAAGCTGATGCCGTTGAAACCCGCGCCGCCTAAGAAGGTGAGGTCGGTTTCAGCCAACTGGGGACGAACTGGGTCCAGTGTAATTGGCTGTAGGATCTGTGCCTTAAATATTTCACTTGCGCGGGCAAAGTCCTGGAATGGCTGGTCAGCAAAAAGGTCCGCCAAAAACCGGTGTCCAGCATGATTGCTAGGAGCCAAGCCAATGGCTCTCGACGCTTCCGGGATACCAAATTCTTCCAGGCGTAGCGTTCTGTAAATTCCACTCAACACGGATCCGCGTACGGCAAAGTCGCCAGCAAGCGCTTTATCCGTTCGATAAACAGATCTGTTGTCGTTAAGCCGAAGGCTTTCGTTGAGGCCCCAAAATGCAATGATCGGCTGGTTTTCGAGGAACAGCTGGTTGGCTTCAAAGAACCACGGTGTCGGGTCTTGAGGATCACGTTCCTTCGCCAAATCGTATTGAGAAAGGGCCTTTTCGCTGCGGCCTTCTTCGAAATAGGCGCGGCCAAGATAGCTTCTATACAAACTCACATTCGGATCGAAGACCGTTGCGAATTCGATTTCTTGGCGCCCGCTATCTTCATCGCCACGCCTAATCTTGGCGAGGCCCAGTCCGAAACGAGGCGCTGGATCATGGCTAGACATTTCGATCGCGGTTTTGAACAAGTCCTCTGCTTCTTTTAAGGAAAGTTCGCTGAGCGCTACAAAACCAAGGACGGTTGCCGCACGCGCCGCGGTCAGCGGATCATCCAATGCAGCTTGGCCCAGTGTCTTGGCGCTCTTCTTGTCGCCATTGATGAAAGCAAGTTCGGCGCGCCTTAAGGACAGCAGGGGAGAGGATGGAGTGTCTGCCAGCGCAAACGCGTCCAACTGGATTCTTGCGTTTTCCACATCGCTGTTGGCTTGCTGCGCGTAGCTCAGCGCGAGGGCAACAAGTTCCGACTGTGGAAACTTGGCCGAGGCCTCTTGCGCGGATTGCAAGACAGCCGTTCTGTCCTGATTGCTTCGAGCTTGTACGGTGTCGATGATGATTTGCGATGCGATCGTTTCATCAGATTTTGGCTGCTCTCCAATGATGGACCGTGCTTGCTTTAAGTCCCCAGCAGCTAGGCTGGCCCCCAGAGGTGAGTTCTGATCTGAAATGACTGGGTAGTAGAGCGTCCACTGAACCGCATCGAGTGGGTCGACTAAGCCGCGCCAAAGTTGGACATCTGCGTTGTCCGTCGGAGAAAGCTTGCGGGGTGCTTCACCGTCAGTGGCGGTGAGAGTTTCTCCCTGTGCCACGTAGAGCTTCGCTTCCGAAAGATTATTCTTCGCGCTGACGGTCCCCTCGAAAACTTGAATGAAAGATCTGTCGCCGCTTTCGTCCACATGTAACAGAAATTCGGTTCCCTCAATGCCGCCGCTCACATGAGGTGTTTTGACATCCAGCTTTAGCGGCGTACGGCTAAACAGATAAGCTGCACCATTCCAAATCTCCAAAAGCGGTCGGAAAGTCGATTCTGCAGCATATGAGATTGTGGAAGAGGCAGTCAGACGCGCCATTGTGTGTTCACGGTACAGCCAAATGGCGGTCATACCGTCCGGGCCCGTTCGCACTGATGTGCCGTTGCAGATGGCAGTGCCAGGAGTTACCGGCCGCCAGTTGTTTGATCCAGTAGGGGGGAGTTCAACGCGCCCCATCACGGCCACAACAGTTCCAGCCGCGTCTTCTGCGCAGACATCATCGCTGGCGATCGCAATTGCTGACCCGCACACCCAAACCACCAGTGCGAGGAGCAGAGCCATCGGTCGGTATTCGGCCGGCATGAAACCCTCTAGTGCGCATTATCGCTGCGCCACCTTGTTATAATAATAGGGTGTATCCGATGTGCCCTTCGATGCCAAGTTGCTTCATCAGAAATCTCAGCCAATTCGCTGATAACTCTAGCAAATTTAAAGTTGTAGAAAGTGATTCTGAAACCGGTGCGCGGGAACGAAAAATGGTTATGTGCCGTTTTGCGGGAATTGTGATAGCTCAACAACTCTAACAGGATCATCTATCCCTTTAAGGTGGTGTTCTCCCAACTCTCTCAACGTAAAATTGGTGAGCGTGTGTTCCAAAGTTGAGTTCACCAAGATTCGGGTGCCCAGCTCTTTATTCAGCGTCTCAAGTCTTGCAGCACGGATGACGACCAAACCGTGTGCATTGAGCGCCTTACCGTTCTCGACGCCCATACCTCCGACAGAAAACGGACCATAGTCTACGCCGATCCTGTTTTGGCGAATGATGGGACCATCGGGGCCCTGAACTATGAACGGGATTTGCGAAAGCTCCAGGATACTGTTGATGGCGGCCCGCCATTTGTCACTGTCTTCCAAAGGCAGGTCCCAGAAGGCAATAAAGCTATCGTCAGCTGGAGCGATGATGAGTCCATTGCTTCGCCAAACGATTGGAGAGACGTCAGTCATATACTGATCCAAGCCATCAACGATGGCGCTGCTGTCCACGGCAATCGCAGAGGCGGTTGTGAAATTTTCTACATCAGCCTTTAGAATTAAGCCCGTAACAGCAATTGGTTTCGAGTCCGGATCTGTCACTAAACCCAGCAGGCGCCGTATTGGATCCGGTATTCGGTTTTCTGCCCAACGCCGTATGTTTTCTCTTTGCAGGAAGGAGCCGGTGACCAAGGCGGTTCCGGCCATGGCATAGGTGCTAACAATGGGGACCCAGATCAATTGCTCTGAAAACAGAGCAAGTGCCGCAACAGACATGATCAACAAGATTATGAAAACGGCCGGAACACCAATGCGCGGTCTTGCCTTCGTAACAAGCAGGCCAAAAATCAGGCTAAACGCCAAGACAAAGATCGTCAGCGTGAGGGGGGCCGGTCGTGTGAGCGTTTGCTCGCGATAGAGGTTCGAAAAGGCTGTTGCCGCGATTTCAACGCCGGCAAGGTCGATACCGTTGTCTTGGGAAAAGGCAGTCTGAAAACTATCCGCTTGTTGGTACGTGTCCAAATGGACTTGACCAATAAAAACGGTTCGCCCCTCCAAGTTTGGCGCTTGGCCAGATCTCAGCAGTTCGAAGCCATTGAGAACTTCGATGGTTCCTGGCCCGCCAAAAAAATTTAGGAGATAGCTTTCGTTTGCCCGCAGAAGGGCCAACTTGCGACGCATGTCTTCGTCCGCGGTGGCGGCGAGAAAATCTTCCGTTGCTTGTGAGCGTTGCCCATCCCTTTGAAGAAGCTCCCGAACCAATTCTTCAATACCTATTGGCGCTGCGGCGGTGAGAAGCTGATCCTTGTACGGCATAAGAAGTGCCATTGCCGGTAATGTCGCGTAGCCGCCAAAAGCTTCCAGCTTTGTCCAATATTCCTCTACAAACTCACCTTTTGGCAGTTGGAACGGAGCCCATGCGAATGCAGCGTCATCTATGAGCCGATTGATGGGTGCCAATTGTGCCTGGACGGTATTGTTCACATCACTGATCACGGAACTGACGCGCCGTAAGATAATCACATTGCCCGCGTCTCGCATGGCCGCTGCGAGGATCATGTCTTCCTCTGGCGTCCCATCCTTCTCGAAATAGATATCGATAACAATGGCCTGCGCGTTGGAAGCCGCCAGGATGTCAATGAGTCTGGCGTAGAGGCAGCGGGGCATCGGCCCTGCGAATGGTCTAACGTCATTGCCAATATTGGGGATGCATTCAAACCCGCGCACATCAATCTGATCTGGAAGGTTCTTGCCCCTCGATATGTCGTCAATATCTACAATGCCAACTTCAGTTGGCGCGGGTTTTTCTCCCCTCAAAAAAAATAGCCAGGATAGGCCTGTGCGCTGTTCGCCGGAATGAAAGAAAACGAATGCCGAAAGAAGTCCAGCTACGCAGACAGCTAGAAAGGCAATCGACGGATCACGTGCAGCCCGCATCCATGTGTGTTGGTCTCTATTGCGAGTTCGCATCTTCCCCGCCGTCAGAATGCGTCGAACGTTATGGGAATATGATGTGATTGCTCCGCGACGCGGTCAATCCATGTCCTTATATTGCGGAACGGCTCAAGCTCAAATCCACCTTCTTCCGCGACATGTGTATAGGCATAAAGGGCTATGTCGGCGATCGTATAGGTATCACCAACGAAAAAATCATTGTCGCCAAGATGGTCTTCCATCACCCCCAAGGCGGCATACCCTTTTTCCTGTAAGGCTGGCACTTCCTGAAACCTCGCATCGCCTTCTTTGCAGAACTCGTGAATGAAACGCGAAACCGCGACGTAGGGCTCGTGAGAATACTGTTCAAAGAACATCCATTGCAGCACTTGTGCGCGTTTGAGTTTGTCTTGCGGTAAGAATGCTGTGCCATCAGCCAAGTAAAACAAGATCGCGTTTGACTCCGCGACAAAGTTTCCGTTGTCCAATTCCAGAAGAGGAATTCGTCCATTCGGATTCTTGGCCAAGAAGGTGTCCGTGCGTGTTTCTCCTTCGAGAATGTTGAGATTGACCCAATCGAAGGACGTGTTGGTCTGCTTCAGAAGCAATCTTACCTTGTAGCCGTTGCCAGACGGCAAGAAATCGTAGAGCCGCATAGATTGCTTTTCCCCTGATCCAATCCCCGCTAGGCGAGAAAACGCTTAAAAATCATTGGCTTATGTGAACCGCTGGGGCTGGGTCGGCGTAAAGAATGCAAAGCGTTTGAAGACGCTCCCTAAACCCTGCCGCCCGTCACAATCCGGCAGGTTAATGCATAAAGGCTGGCAATGAAAATCGAAGCATTCAATTCAGGAGAACCTGAACTTCTTATTGAAGAATTTTTTGAAGGTCAGGTTGAAGCTTGGGGCATGTTTGTTGACCGCTTTGGTGAATTACGTCGCCAATTCAAAGTCGATCTAACCGGTAAATGGGACGGCAGCACACTCGCTCTGTCGGAAGAATTCTTTTACTCCGATGGCGAGACTCAACGGCGTATGTGGCATATCAAAAAGAAAAAGGGCGGCCGGTATGAGGGGCGTGCTGAGGATGTCTTCGGGATCGCTCATGGCCGTATTGGAGGCAATGCGTTCAATTGGACCTACGATTTGAACCTGCGCATGTTTGGGCGAGATGTGCGGGTCCACGTGGATGATTGGATGTTCCTGCAGCATGGCGGTGTGTTGATCAATCGGGCGAAGATTTCAAAACTCGGTTTTGAACTCGGCACGCTGGAGATCTTCTTCCGGCACAAAGACGCCCCTGCGGTAACGGCGTCAGAACTGAGCGCGCGCTTTGCAGCTTAACTAGCTTGTTGCTCAGTAAAGTTGATACTCAGACCGGCGCGCCGTCATTCAGTTGAAGTAAGTTGAAAAACTCACGCCGTGTTTTGGGGCCATAGGTCTCAAAACTCGGGTCGGGGTCGGCCAAATAAGTGTGACGCTCCCGTCCGATGCGGTCTGAAGTCGAGGCGCGCTTGCGAATTTCTTCCTTCGAAAGCTTGTAAGGGACGACGGCGTTCAGACCGAATACTTTCCGGCGGATTTCCTTAGTGATTTTCGGATAGCCAAACTTTTCCTGGAACTCTTCGGAAATTTGAAACGTGCGGAATGCTTGGATCTGGTCCTGAGGGCTTCCGTACCAGATCGAGTCCGTCCCCCAAAGAACGCGGTCTTCACCCACATATTTGAGAAGCTTGCCCATGAGATGGGCAGCTTGGGTTGGATCTTTCATAACGTTGCGCCAGGTGCTTCCCAGCTCTGCATACACGTTTGAATTGGGGGCGATGCCGTTGTCTTGCAACGATTTGACTAGCTCGTCTACGCCAATGACATCCTCAGCGTCCGGATTATAGGGGCCTTCCACGTGGTCGGGTTCATACCCGGAGTGATAGACGATGAAAGTCATATCGGGGAACATCTTGGCGACCACGCCGATATCGGATGGCCGGGCATATTTGGTGTACCGCCCACCAAAAAGAATACCCGGAAGGGGAAGACCCTTATGGGTGCATATGATTTTGACGCCCAACTCCCGCGCACGCTCGATCATCGGGATGCCGTATTCTTCGTCATAGAGCCAGAAGCCGCGTCCGTTCGGACCCCATTGGGTGTATGTTTTCCATGCGGAAATATTGAAGTCCTCTACCTGGGTCTGCATGTTTTCGATGGCACCCGGCAGTTGCGGATGGACAAGCCCGTGGATTAGAAGGCGATGATCTCCCTCCATAGCGTCCACCATGGCTCGGGTGGCGGCGGCTTCCTCCGTCGACAGAGGGTTATCGTTCGGTGCGGCCGGTACCGCTGACAAGACGCAAAGATCGGTGTCGCTGTCCAGGAAGATTTCCTTGATGAAATTGTCGGCTGAAAAGCACGCGATGGCGTCTTGTTCGTTTTTGCAGTTTGCTTGCGGAAAGAAACGCAGCCCGACTTTCCATTGATTGACCAACTGGTCACGCCATTTGCCCTGCGGATTCACATGATGCCCTTGAACATCGAAGATGAACTCGTTGCCATCGACCGTATTCGCCGCAACCTCTGGTTCGAAGGCGGCGTCTGCACTAACCTCGAAATAGCCGCCCGTGCGCCCGGCTTCCGCAAAGGCATGGTTCATGGCGAGCAGGGTGCCGGCGGCCCCACAACTGGATGTCAAAAATTTGCGGCGGCTCTGGCCAAGTTTTTCGGCGATTTGACTGACCCAATCATGAGCCACCCGATTGGCATGGCGTGCCGCGTGCGGAAGGGGGACAGGCAGATACTCACCATTTGTGGTGGTGTCCAATTTGATGGGTAGGCGGGTTCCTTCAGGGTCTGCCCCAAACGTCATGAACTTATCCTCGGTGTCGCGCGCTAACGTGACCTGAATAGTGAACAAGTCGTTAAGGAAGTGTTGATGGAATCTTAAGACTATCGTTTTTCATTTGAGCAGGGCAGAATATCGATCTAACGGCAATTTGCAGAAAATATCATGCGTATCTTGGTGTTCCTGACCGTTCTATTTTGCGCCGCCTGCGCAGGCGCGCCACGCGATCACTCGGCCGGCCCACATCACGGTCTTGTCGCAGGCCTCAACCCACGTATCGTGACGCCTTCAAAGCCGCTTCAATGTGTTCCCTATGCACGCGAGCAAAGCGGCATCCGGATTTTTGGCGATGCCTGGACCTGGTGGGACAAAGCCGACCGGGGCTTTGCAAAGGGGGACCGGCCTCGGACGGGGGCTGTGCTCGTGATCAGGGGGCAGAAGGGACGCCGCGGACATCTGGCTGTCGTAACGAAAGTCATTAATGACCGTCAGATCGTGGTGAAGCATGCCAACTGGTTGAATAGGGGACGCATCCACATCGATACCCCTGTCTTGGATGTGTCCGGCGGCAACGATTGGAGCGCGGTGCGGGTCTGGTATACGCCCGGGCGCCAACTGGGCGTCTCTACCTACGCGGTAGAGGGCTTCATCTATCCAAACGCACATGTGGCGTCTCGATAATCTCAGGGTGCGATCAACCCCATTTCCAGGTGTGTTTCGTTGTACGGGAAGACGATCAACGGATCCGTCTGGGCAAGGCTTGCATTTTTCTTGGGATAGCTCATCAAGCTCAGGAAATGTCTGATCAGATTGATGCGCGCCACGCGCTTGTTGTCCGCGCGGACCACATGCCACGGTGCTAGAGCATGGTGCGTTCGTGCGAACATTTCATTCCGTACACGGCTGTAATCTTCCCACTTTTTTAATGCGACACGGTCAATGGGGCTGGTCTTCCAATGTTTAAGCGGATCTGTCTGGCGAGCGCCCAGCCGCAGTTTCTGTTCATCTCGGGAGATATCCAGATAGTATTTGATGACTTGAATGCCTGACTGCCGAAGCATGCCTTCGAAGCGCGGCACGTTGTTCAAAAATTCTTCATGCTGTTCGTCTGTACAGAAACCCATCACGGGCTCGACTCCAGCACGGTTATACCAACTGCGGTTGAAGATAACGATTTCCTCTTCCGCTGGCAGGTGCGGGACGTAACGTTGAAAGTACCAGGATTTTCGGTCGTGATCTGTTGGCTTGCCCAAGGCGACCACACGCGTGTCACGGGGGCTCATATGTTCCGTCAGCCGTTTAATTGTCCCATCTTTGCCGGCGCCGTCGCGGCCTTCGAAAACGATGAGGATCTTTAGACCCTTCTTGATGACATGACGCTGAAACTTCACAAGTTCAATCTGAAGATCGCGCAATGCGGTTTTGTAGGTTTTGTCCGGTAGCGGCTTGATGGCGGGGGGAGCGGGGATACCGTTTTTCGTATGGCTTTTGGACAAAATTGATCCTCGTTCGGATGGAGTGCGATTCGATTGTTTCCTAATGTGTTATCTCATTCGTCTGTCTGTGCCAATTTGAGACAAGGTGGTCAGGAAACAGCTGCCGCATTAAAGGAGTTGCTAAGACTTCTGGGTATGATTTGGGTTTGTAATTTCGAGCATGTCTGTTGCCTTCAGTGGCTCGGATATTGGTGCGTACGGGGCTGTCCATGACCGAAGAAGCCAACCGAATTGACCGAGCCGCCGAATTCTCGGTTTTTCTGGGCATTCTAAGCCTGTTTTCGGGCGTATTCTGTATCGTCGTTCCGCATACCCATGGGCCCTTTTTTGACCACTATGTGGGTTGGCTGTTCCTCCTTGTCGGGGGCATTCAGTTTGTTCACGCCTATTCGTCGCATCATAGTTGGGCCCTGGTGTGCTTGTTTTCCCTTGCGACGCTCAGCATTGCCATGGGCGGCATGATCCTAAACAATCCTTATACGGATATATTGGGTTTGGTCATACCTATTGCAATTCTTCTTATCGCCGAAGGTGTATGCAAGTTGCTTCTGTCTTTCGCATTGATGGACCGTCCCGGATGGACCTGGTTCATGATCTCTGGACTGATGGCTTGCTTGATGGGCAGCTTGGTGTACGCAGGACTGCCAACGACGGCATTCTGGGTACTTGGGCTTGTGTTCGGCGCGAATTTCATTGTGACGGGATTTGCGTCTTTCTTCTCGACGCTCATACAACAACGTCAATCGGCGACGTCAACACAAGAGGCACCTGAGGAAGATGCCGAAGATCTTGAGTTCGATCAGTTCGATAAAGTCGAAGAGGAGCTTACCGCAGGGGAAGCGCGGTGGAGTGATTCCACCGCCGCTTAGCTATGGTTTGTATTCAGCTATTGAGGACCGATAGGAACCAGTGACCCTGGCTGAATGAAGGCCGTGCCATTGGTATGGTAGCAGAGCATGGCTTGATAAGTGAGCATGTACCCATCAGGTCCACGTTTTTTCTGGGTTACCGGCTTGCAAGGTGCGTTGCTTGCGACCAGTGGACTGTCTGCCGTTGATCTTTGCTGAATTGGCGGAGGCGCTGACGGGTATGCTCTGGCCACGTTCGGTCCACCTGCGAGGCGGTCATCTATTGTTCCCGTGCTACCGGGCCGTTGGGCCGCTTGAGGTGCTGTGGGCGTGCCGCCACAAGAGCTGTATTCGCTTTGGCAACCTTGGTGATGATGGTGGTGGTGAACATGATGGTGATGCCCATGACCATGCTTTTTCCGTTTGTGGTCCAGGTACAGCAGAGCACCAACACCGATGGCTATCGTGGGGACAATGATCGCCGCGTAAGACCGTCCGCCACCGTGATATCCACGTTTGTGATGGCCATAGCCGGGATATTTTGAGTACCCGAACCCGACGCTATGGCCATGATGCCCGTAGCCATAGTGATATTTGTGGCCATAGCCGCCGGCGCTTGCCGTTTGAACACCAACGGTTGAAACAAACAAGGCTGCGGCGGCAAGCGCTGCACAAACCTTGCCCCTCTTTTTGCCAAGACGCTGCTTCATCATCTATTTTCTCCATCTCCTGGTTCTAAACTGCTCCCCAGTCGAAGATCCCATCAGACGATGGAATCTAGGCGGAATTATGCCATGGTCTCAGGGGAAGGGTGCATCACAATTTTGGGGCAAAAATGTACGAAGAGTTAAAAGAACTGCTGGACGAAGCCGAGAATACGGTGGTTTTCACGGGGGCCGGGATTTCCACGGAATCCGGCATTCCGGACTTTCGCAGCCCTGGCGGCGTTTGGTCCAAAATGCAGCCCATTTATTTTGATGACTTCGTAAATAGCGAGGAAGCACGGCGGGAATCCTGGCGCCGCAAGTTCGGAAACGAAGACATGATGTCAGGCGCCCGTCCCAACAAAGGGCATTTGGCGATCGCAAAGCTGGTGGACCAGCAGAAGGTCTCTCATGTCATCACTCAAAACATTGATAATTTGCACCAGGATTCAGGCGTTCCGGCATCCAAAGTGATCGAACTGCATGGAAATGCGACCTACGCCAAGTGCTTGTCTTGCGGAAAACCGCATGATCTTGAGGTTTTGCGGGTTCCTTTCCTCGACAGAGGGGAAATTGTGCCTTGCCAAGCTTGTGGCGGGATTTTGAAAACGGCCACAATCTCATTCGGTCAGGCCATGCCGGAGATTGAGATGGAATTGGCTCAAGAAGCCACTTTGAGTTGCGATCTGTTTCTCGCGATTGGATCATCTCTTGTTGTGTACCCGGCGGCCGGTTTTCCGACCCTCGCCAAGCGCCGGGGGGCTAAGTTGGTGATTATTAACCGCGAAGAAACCGATCAAGATGGTCTGGCCGACCTGGTGATCCATGACGAGATCGGGGATGTCTTGTCAGCAGTGGTCCCGTTGGATTAAGACGGTATCAGGATTTTCATTCCTGGTTTACCGCGATGCGGCTAAACTCTTGGAAAAGTTAGGCCTTTGCGGCTTTTGGCGCGTCCTTATGGCGTCCCTGATTCCCAAACGGCCTCATAACCTCAGACACTTATTGGAAGGAGTGCATTGTGGTCCATCTCGATGACGAACCGGAAAACGGCGAAGAAAAGTCGGAAGACAAAAAAGCGCCGCCCATGGTTGCGCAATCGCTCTTCAAAGCGCGTACGATTCTGATTTTTGGCGAAATCAACCAAAAGGTCTCCGAAGCGACCGTGGCGACGCTATTGGCCTTTGCTCATGAAAGCGATGATGACATCAAGGTGGTCGTCAACTCACCGGGCGGTCATGTGGAATCCGCCGACGCCATTCATGACGTGATTGGCTTCATCAAGCCCAAAGTGAAGATGATTGGGACCGGCTGGGTGGCCAGTGCCGGGGCGCACATCTTCCTGGGTGCACACAAGGACAACCGCTTCTGCCTGCCGAACACCCGCTTTTTGTTGCATCAGCCGCTGGGCGGTGTTGGCGGACCTGCGTCGGATATCTCTATCGAGGCGAAAGAGATCATCAAAATGCGCGAGAGGCTGAACAAGATTATTGCCGCTGAGACCGGCCAATCGCTTGAGAAAGTGATTGAAGATACGGATCGCAATTTCTGGATGACGGCGGACGAAGCGCGGGACTATGGATTGGTCACGCATATCGTCTCCAACGTTGAAGAGATGCGGTAGGACGCACTTTTGGGGCCTGGCGCTTGCCAGTCGTCGAACCGTTTGTGTTCAAACAAAAAAGCCTCCGATTTAAAACTCGGAGGCTTTATCGTTTGTAGTCGGCTCTCTTACGATTGATCAAATCGGTCTAGGTTCATCACCTTGGTCCATGCCGCCACGAAGTCTTTCACGAACATTTCCTTGGACGTGTCGAAAGCGTAAAGCTCGGAAACGGCCCTGAGTTCGGAATTGGAGCCGAACATCAAGTCGACGCTGGTAGCAGTCCATTTGACATCGCCGGTTCCGCCATCGCGGCCTTCATAAACGCCTTTTGCATCAGAAGACGGTTTCCACTGAGTGCTGAGGTCTAGAAGATTTACGAAGAAGTCGTTGCTGAGCGTATCTGTTTTGTCGGTGAACACGCCGTGCTTCGTGTTACCGCTGTTTGCGTTCAGCACCCGCAGACCACCAATCAAAACCGTCATCTCAGGCACTGTGAGGGTAAGTGTGTCTGCGCGGTCAACCAGCAGCTCAGTCGCTGGACGAAGTTTTCCTTCGCCCAGATAGTTACGGAAACCATCCGCCGCCGGTTCGAGAACTGAGAAGGAGTTTTCGTCAGTTTGTTCGGCCGATGCGTCGGTGCGGCCCGGGGTGAATGGCACCACCACATCATAGCCCGTATTTTGCGCGGCCTTTTCCACCGCCGCTGATCCCGCAAGGACGATCAAATCTGCCATTGAGATTTTGGTCCCATCGGTCTGCGCGGCGTTGAAGTCACCTTGGATTTTTTCCAGTGCCGTCAGGACATTGGTCAGATCTGCAGGGTCGTTTGCTTCCCAGTCTTTTTGTGGGGCAAGTCTGATGCGTCCGCCATTGGCGCCGCCACGCTTATCCGTGTCGCGGAAACTCGAAGCGGCCCCCCAAGCGGTCTTGACCAAATCGGAAATTGAAAGACCGGACTCTAGTACCTTGGCCTTAAGTGCTGCGATATCTCCTGCATCGACCAATGGATGATCAACGGCCGGAACCGGGTCTTGCCAGATGAGTTCCTCATCCGGAATGTCGGTGCCCAGATAAATGGCGCGTGGGCCCAGATCCCGGTGGGTTAGCTTGAACCAGGCTTTGGCGAAGGCGAGTTCGAATGCTTCCGGATCTTCCTGGAAACGTTCGGAAATTGCCCTGTAAGCGGGGTCAACTTTCAGAGACAGGTCTGTCGTGAACATGATGGGGGCATGGAACTTGGAATCGTCGTGTGCGTCAGGGACCAGGTTCGCAGCTGTTTCATCGTCGGGGATCCATTGGACAGCCCCGGTTGGGCTTTTCGTTTGAACCCATTCAAAGCCGAACAGATTATCCAGATACTGCGTCGTCCAAGCGACAGGGTTGGCGGACCATGCGCCTTCCAGACCGCTGGTAATTGTATCGCCTGCTTTGCCGCTGCCGCATTTGTTCTTCCAGCCAAGGCCCTGTGCTTCGACACCTTCGGCGGCTGGTTCTGCGCCAAGGCAATCGTCGGGCTTGGCGGCGCCATGGGCTTTACCGAATGTGTGCCCGCCAGCAATGAGCGCGACGGTTTCTTCATCATTCATCGCCATGCGGCCAAAGGTTTCGCGAATGTCCGCAGCGGCTGCCAGCGGATCAGGCTTGCCATTGGGGCCTTCGGGGTTCACGTAGATCAGCCCCATTTGAACGGCGGCGAGTGGCTTTTCGAGCTTCCGGCCTTCGCTGTAGCGTTCATCAGCCAGGAATTCGCTTTCCGGTCCCCAATAAACCAACTCAGGTTGCCAATCGTCTACACGTCCGCCGGCAAAACCGAAGGTTTTAAAGCCCATGGACTCCAGGGCCACATTACCGGTCAAGACCATCAGGTCGGACCAGGAAATCTTCCGGCCATACTTCTGTTTGATAGGCCAAAGCAGGCGGCGGGCTTTATCCAGATTGGTGTTGTCTGGCCAGCTGTTCAAAGGCTCAAAACGCAACTGGCCGCCATCGGCACCGCCACGGCCGTCGATTGTCCTGTAAGTTCCCGCACCATGCCAAGCCATGCGAATAAAGAAAGGACCGTAATGGCCATAGTCTGCCGGCCACCAATCCTGTGAGGTGGTCATCAGTTCCTCGATCTCTTTCTTCAGAACAGCAAGATCAAGCGTCTTGAATTCTTCGGCGTAATTGAAATCGCCCATAGGGTCTGCATTCGATGCGTTCTGCCGCAAGGCTTGCAAGTCGAGCTGTTCGGGCCACCAGTGTTGGACTGACTTAGGCCGGCTATCGGAATGCGCGGTGCGCTGAGGTTTGTATTCGTTTTTGGTTTCAGGGGCCGCGTCAGCTACAGGAGTTTTTTCTGCGAGAGCAGCGTCGTTTGCGACCGTTTCTTGCTGATCGCACGCAACCACCACACCCAAAGCCAAGATCGCAACCGACATGCGCAGGGCAGATTTCAAATTAAGAGTCATATCCGTCTTCCTTAAATCACTATTTGCAAGATGCTTGGGCACGTTTCGTCGAAGGCGATGCCGAAGCTGGCGTTAGTACGATTGGTCTTTGTGCAAACCATTACCGAGACCGCACCGAATGCCTTTTGTGATGTTTCAGACGAGAAAAGGGAATTGCCTGGCGAAGCGTATACGGACTTTCACACCGCCGTAAATCCATTTCCTCCCAAACCACAAAAATCGTATTGGGAGTCGTATTGGATGTACAACTGATTTGGTCTATTGCGCCAATAGAGCAGGTCTATAGTTCCATGTTTGCTGGAACCGCTACCAACGCGAGAGATTTGCTACTTGCGGCAGAATAAAGGCTGTCCGGCTATTTATGTTAGACTGCGCCTCAAGAAATCGTGATCGCGCTCTAAGATGTTGAGTTCTTCCGGTGGGCTTGCAGCGCGGCGGGGGTATCGATGTCGAGAAAAATGGCGTCCGTCTGTAAGGGAACTTCTACTAAACTTTCTTCATGCTGACCGATCAGCGATCTGGCGCCCACGTCCCCCTTCAATTCTAGGATCTCACTGAAAAAATTGGCCGCCCAGAGAACCGGGTTGCCTCGTTTACCGTTATGGGTGGGTACGACAATCTGTTGGGCCTGGTCGGGAGAGAAGGCAGTCACCAAACTTGAAAGGTGTTCCTGGGTTATCTTGGGCATATCGCCTAAGCAAACGACAACACCATCGATATGTGGTGCCTTCTTTTGGAACGCCTTGATCCCTGTTTTGAGAGATGAACTTAAGCCCTCGGCAAAATGTTCATTGTGCGCGAAATCGAATGAATATGACGAAAGCGCATCTCTTACTTTTTCTTCTTCGTGCCCTGTGACGACAATCGTTTTATCGAAACCGCAAGCCGAGATGGCGTCAGCCACATGCTGCACCATCGGTTTGCCATCGACGTCTGCCAAGAGCTTGTTGGAAGATCCCATGCGGGTAGATTGGCCTGCCGCCAAAATGATTGCGCCGATCGACGGCGGCTGAGCGTCTTTCACGCGCTTTTCCCGTGGTTGTGGGCGGGTTGGAATTTCTTTCAATAGTCCCCCCACACCCATGTCCATAATATCTTCGGGTGTTATGGGTACATCGGCAAGCAGGCGTTCCAATACCCAATCAAATCCGTTGAGTTTTGGGGAACGCGCGCAGCCGGGTAAACCAATGATTGGTACACGGCCTTTATGAGCGAGAAGCAGAAGGTTGCCCGGATCAACCGGCATACCCAGATGATCCACCGTGCCACCAGTCGTCTCAATGGCGGAGGGAATTATGTCTGCGCGGTCTGTGATGGCAGAGGCGCCAAAAATCAGCACGAGGTCCGACCCATCCAACAACGCAGTTTCAATTGCGCTGGAAAGATCCTTTTGCTCGTGATTGCAACGCATTTCACCGTGCAGATGGTTGCCGCACGCCTCTAGGCGTTCCTCCAGAACCGCACGCGATTTATCCATCACGGTGGATTTGGTCTCGGTTAGTACCGTGGAAATGAGGGTGATTTTCTTTTTGACGAATGGCCTGACCGCGAGGAGCTGATGGCCGGACCGAACTGTGTTCTCGATTTTGGCGAGGTCGGTCTCCCGACATGAAAACGGAATGATCTTCGCGGTCGCAATGGTTTGACCTGCTTCAACTTTGGAGTACATCGGCAGGGTAGCAAGGGTAATGGCCTCATTGACCTTGTTCGCCATGCGGATCTGCGCGTCATCTAGAATAAGGACGCCAGCGGTTTCGGCCGTTAGGTTACAGCGTCCTGTAAATGGCGTGGTGAGGATACAGCCTGGTCCGGCGATCCATTCGGCTAAACGTTTTGCGGCCTGATCTTCGGGGACATCGCCTTCTTCCAGATGAGCGCCCATAACTTCAGAGATGGCTTCATCTTTCAGCAGCGCTAAATCAGCGGCAGTGAGCTGATATCCCTTTTTGTATCTTCTGGAAGGCGTTACCACTGCGTGCGCGAGGATTAAACCTTCGGCGTCGTCTATTGGGAAAGTGCCAAATTTCATGAGACATCTGATTTGCGCAAAACAGATGTGATCTGCGCGAGGACAGAGACGGCGATCTCCGATGGGCTTTTGGCGTTGATGGCGAGTCCGACCGGCCCGTGAATGCGGCTTCGTTCGTCTTCGGAAAAACCAGCCTCGATCAGCCGTTCGATCCGGCTGGCATGCGTTTTTTTGGATCCCAAAGAGCCGATGTAAAAGCAGGGCGATTTTATCGCGATTTCGAGAGCGGGATCATCCAGTTTGGGGTCGTGAGTCAGCGTCACGACGGCTGTACGATGATCGAGAGCTAAGTTTTTGAGCGCCTCGTCCGGCCATTCAGTAATGATATCTACGTCCGGAAAGCGCTCTTGTGTCGCAAAGGCAGTACGCGGATCAACAATCGTCACAGTGTAGCCGGACAATGATGCCATCTGCGCAAGAGGTTGCGCGATATGAACAGCACCTACGATGACCATCCGGAGAGGTGGGTTGAAGGGGTTCAAAAAGATAGGCCCATCTTCCGTGTCAACAGTCTGAGGTTTGTCATCCCGCAATACTGTGCGCGCGGCGTCTAGTAACGGATCGTCTTCGCTGGCCGGATAAATGAGACGGTCGTCGCCCGTATCCAAATTTGTCGCCAGCACGACGGCCTGTTTGCCGGCTTTGTCAGTAACGAGCTGATCGAAGTTAGATTGCTTCACGCTACAGGCTCCACGAATACCTTGATGTTGCCGCCACAGGCGAGGCCTACTTCCCAGGCTTTGTCATTTGTGACGCCGTATTCCAGAAGTTTTGTGCCGCCATTCTGCAGAATGTTTAGGGCTTCAGTAACAACGGCGCCTTCAATACACCCTCCAGAAACCGAGCCTACAAATTTGCCGGTTTCGTCGACCGCAAGCTGGCTGCCGGCGGGGCGGGGCGCGGACCCCCATGTGGAAACGACGGTTGCGACAGCGACTTTTTTTCCCTCTTTCTGCCAGCGTTGTGCTGTTTCCAAAACCTGATCATGGTTTTCCTGAGGCGAATTCGTCACTACGCAGCCTTTCTTTCGATCTTGCGCGATGCTTGCCGGCTGTGTTGGAGGGCGCGTGCCAACCCCGACAGGCTTTCCAAATTATGCACCGGGAGAAACTCATCCACGTGAGGCAGCATGGCCTGTATCCCCAATGATTTGGGCTCGAATTGATCGTATCTCAAGAGGGGGTTTAGCCAGATCAACCGGGAGCACGATCGATGAAGGCGGTCCATCTCCGGCGCAAGGCCGTCACCGGCATCCCGGTCCAGACCATCCGTGATCAAAAGGACCACGGCGCCTTGGCCCAAGACCCGCCGGGACCATTGTCTGTTGAAGTGATGGATCGTTTCGCCGATGCGTGTGCCTCCCCCCCAATCTTCGACAGCATGGGAGACGCGATCCAGGGCTTCATCCACGTCACGATACTTAAGTTGACGTGTGATATTGCTGAGCCGCGTGCCAAAGACGAACGAGTGCACCCGGTCACCATCCTGCGCCAGCGTATGCAAGAAATGCAGAAACATTCTTGTGTAAGATGACATGGAACCGGAGATATCGCATAGAGCGACAAGAGGCGGGCGCCGCTTGACGCGCTGCCGGTGCCGCATCGGGATGAGGTCTCCACCGCTTCTCAAACTTGCCCGCATCGTTCTGCGGAGATCGAAGTCACTTGATAGATTGGCTGGTTGAAAACGTCTCTGACGCCGTGGGGCGACGATGAAATCCATCTGTGACAATATCTGGCGGGCTTCTCGTATCTCGGCAACGGTCATTTGCTCGAAGTCTTTTGAGCGCAACACTTCGTCTGCAGACGAAGTGGCTTGCGCGTCGATTTCCAGCATGTCGGCCGGTTGTTCTTTGGGATATTCCGGCATCATGGCTTCGGCCAGGCGCCTGGCTGCAGCACTTGGTTTCTCCGGTATGATTTGTTGGGCGTCTTGGAGCAATTGTTGAAGTTGATTGGTTTCGCCCGGGCTGCGCCAGAAAACTTTAAAGGCTTCATCGAAAAGCACGTGATGATCGCGCTTGTTTACGAGAACGCAGTGCAAAGCCCAATAGAAGTCGCGCCGACTGCGGATATCGATACTATCGATCGCTTCTACGGCAAGAACGGTTTTTGCGGGGCCGACGGGCAAACCTGCGCGCCGCAACAGGCGCGTAAAGGCAACAACGTTGTGGGGCAGTCGACCCGAGTCGCTATCGGTGACGAAGGCCGTCATGCAGGCTCTTTCTGTTGAACTGACCTGATAATCTCGTCCACCTTCGTTCCACGCAAATGGGCGATGTCGTCTTGATATTTCAAAAGGGCGCCGAGGGTTTGATCCACATTAGCCGCATCGAGTTCTTTGGCATCCAAAGTCGTTAGGGCGGTTGCCCAGTCTATGGACTCGGCGACGCCCGGAAGTTTGAAAAGTTCATCTTCCTGACGAAGTTCTTGAACGAATTGGACGATCTGTTTGGCGAGGCGTTCATCCGCCCCCGGAACTTTGTCTGAGACAATCTCCAATTCGCGTGCAGCGTCGGGATAGTCCACCCAATGGTAAAGACAGCGGCGCTTGAGGGCGTCGTGGATCTCGCGGGTTCTGTTGGACGTGAGGATCACGATCGGAGGCGTATTGGCTTGCACCGTCCCGAGTTCAGGAATTGTGACTTGAAAGTCGGACAATAGCTCAAGAAGAAATGCTTCGAACGGCTCGTCGGTTCTATCGATCTCGTCGATGAGCAACACTGGAGCGCCGGCATCACTTTCTTCGAGTGCCTGAAGAAGAGGGCGCTTTATCAGGAAGCGATCACTGAAAATGTCCTTTGCGATATCATCGCCTTTTGCCTGATCTGCCGCTTCCTTCAAGCGGATTTCGATCATCTGCGCTTGATAGTTCCACTCGTATACGGCGGAGGCGGCATCCAACCCCTCATAACACTGTAGCCTTATGAGGGGTCGGCCAAGAGTTTGCGACAACACTTTTGCTATTTCCGTCTTGCCGGTTCCGGCTTCTCCTTCAAGAAGCAATGGCCGCTGCATCTTCAGGCTAAGGAAGAGAACAGTTGCGAGCCCACGATCCGCAAAGTAATGGCCGCGTTTGAGCAGATCGCGGGTCTCATCCACGTCTTTCGGCAGGGCAATAGCGCTCATGGTCCTCACATATTGAATTTTGGCCGTTTTCTGTGGCATGGTTAACAAAGAATGGGCCGAAAATCTTAGATATTCTATCTGGTTGCTTCTTAGCGTTGGACACGCTGTTTGGCAAACTGAGCCGAAATGGCTTTATTCCGGATCCGATAATCGAGTGTAAAAAGCGAGTTTGCATGGCGTTTCGCCAAACTGTTCCCGCCGTCGAAGAAATTGTCCCTGAAGTCAAAGCTTCCACATGGGTGCCGGACTTATCCGCTCAAAAAGGTCTGTTTGGGCGCCTTGCCACGCTGGTTCTGGTTTATCCCAGAACATCCTTTGTGATTATGGCAGCAATTCTCGTGCTCGCTTTCCTGGTGTTGGCGCCGATACTTGTTGCGGCGTTCTATGTGCTGCTGGGGGCGGGCGCGTATGCGCTGTGGAACCGTATTAAGCGCCTTCGTATGCCGCGGGTCATTCCGTTGTCACACAGCACGGATTTTCAACTTCAAAAGCCACGCCAAGATCTCACAAGTCTTGTAATGATGGACTTGCTAGCAGGTTTGTTCGCCGGTTTTGGCGGTATTATGTATTGGCAAGGCAGCGACGCCGCAACAGGTGGCGCCATTGCCGTGGCCTTTGGGGTTCTGGCTATTTTGCTGACGCGAATGGTGCTCAGAGAGCTTCGGGGGCGTCTTTATTTTCAATAAGGGGTTTCAGCGCTCCTAGGTGATTGCAGCTGCGACTGCTCGCTTCGCCATGACGGTCACCAAATGCGCGCGATATTCCGCAGAGCCATGAATGTCACTGTTCAGATCGTCCGCAGGCACTTTGATGGAGGCAACAGCATCAGGCGCAAAGTTAGACGCCAAAGCCTGTTCCATTTCCGGCACGCGGAAAACACAAGAGCCTGCACCGGTGACCGCCACGCGAACGCCGGCAGAGGTCTTGGCCACGAAGACGCCAACCATGGCATATCGAGAGGCCGGGTTTGGGAACTTCATGTAGGCGGCTTTTTCGGCTGCGGGAAAATCCACTTGAGTGATGATTTCATCCTCGGCGAGCGCCGTCTCAAACATGCCGGTGAAGAAGTCGTCCGACGTAATTTGACGTTCGGTCGTATGAACGGTCGCGTTTAGTCCAAGAACAGCTGACGGATAGTCGGCAGACGGATCATTGTTGGCGAGCGATCCGCCAATTGTTCCCATGTGACGCACGTGAGGGTCGCCAATCAGACCTGCCAATTCAGCAAGAGCGGGGATCTTCGACCGCACATCCGCAGATGCGGCAACATCAGCATGCTTGGTTCCAGCTTTAATGCTCACCGTATCTCCGTTCACGGAAATACCGGCGAAATCCGGTAGATTGGCTATGTCAATCAAGTCGGTTGGAGAAGCCAAACGCTGTTTCAACGTCGGAATAAGGGTCTGACCGCCCGCAACGATTTTGGGGTCCTCACTTGAAGACAGAAGCGACTTAGCTTCTTCAAGGCTGTTGGCGCGGTGGTATTTGAGTGCGTACATGTTTCCTTCTCCCTAAAAATTTAGGCAGCGTTTTCCGTTTGCTGAAGAATTGACCAAATTGTGTGAGGTGTCGCGGGCATGGGGATGTTCATTGTTCCCAAGGCATCCGACAAGGCATTCATTACTGCTGCCGGAGCCGCAATTGCACCGGCTTCGCCACACCCTTTGATTCCCAGTGGGTTTGACGGGCAGAGGGTCTCCGTAAGCCCAACATCGAAATGGGGAAGGTCATCCGCCCGCGGCATGGTGTAGTCCATGAACGTACCGGTCAGCAACTGGCCCGACTCTGGTTCGTAGATGCCGTGTTCCAGAAGGGCCTGTCCGATCCCTTGGGCGATACCGCCATGGACCTGGCCTTCCACGATCATGGGGTTAATGATGCGCCCGAAATCGTCAACAGCGACCATCTTCAGTATCTCGGTCGTGCCGGTTTCCGGATCGACTTCCAATTCACAGATGTGGCAGCCGGCAGGAAAGGTGAAGTTGGTTGGGTCGTAAAAAGCGCCTTCCTTAAGGCCAGGCTCGATCTCATCGGTCGGGAACTGATGCCCCACATAGGCGGCAAGCGATACCTCCGGAAAGGCCAACTGCTTGTCCGTGCCAGCGACAGTGAAATTGCCGTCTGAAAACTCGATGTCGGTCTCAGCGGCTTCCATCATGTGTGCCGCAATTTTCTTCGCTTTAGCGATCACCTTGTCGAGCGCCCGGTCAATGGCGGACATGCCCACCGCCCCAGAGCGGGAGCCATAGGTCCCCATACCGAACTGAACGCTGTCCGTATCACCATGGACGATTTCAACTTGATCGATCGGAACGCCCAGGCGCTCCGAGACAAGCTGTGCAAAGGTGGTTTCATGGCCCTGGCCGTGGCTATGGCTTCCGGTCAACACCTCAATACTGCCTGTGGGGTTCACGCGCACTTCAGCGGATTCCCAAAGACCGACGCCTGCGCCCAGCGACCCGACGGCGGCGGAAGGCGCAATCCCGCATGCCTCAATGTAAGTGGAAAAACCAATGCCCCTTTTTTTTCCGGCGGCTTCGGAGGCTGCCTTGCGGGAGGCGAAGCCGTCATAGTCAACAAGCTCCAGCGCTTTCTGAAGGCTGGCAGGATAGTCGCCAATGTCATAGTTCATGATGACCGGCGTTTGGTGGGGGAACTCGGAGATGAAATTTTTTCTGCGAAGTTCCGCGGGATCCGTTTTGAGATCACGCGCTGCTGCATCAACGATCCGTTCCACGACATATGTGGCTTCGGGCCTTCCGGCGCCGCGATAGGCGTCGACAGGTGCCGTGTTTGTGTAGACCCCGTCGACGGTCACATAGATATTTGGAATGTTGTACTGGCCCGACAGCAATGTGCCGTAAAGATAGGTCGGGACAGATGAGGCGAAGGTCGAAAGGTAAGCGCCAAGGTTCGCCGTTGTGTGGACGCGGAGGCCCGTGATCTTTCCATCCGCATCAAGAGCAATTTCCGCATCCGTATGATGGTCGCGGCCGTGAGCATCGGCCAGGAAGCTTTCCGAGCGTTCGGCTGTCCATTTGACCGGTCGCTTTACCTTTGCGGCGGCCCATGCGCACACTGTCTCTTCGGGATAGATGAAAATCTTCGATCCGAATCCGCCGCCCACATCCGGGGCAATCACGCGAAGCTTGTGTTCGGGTGCCAATTGGACGAAAGCGGACAATACGAGCCGCGCCACATGGGGGTTTTGGCTGGTGGTATAGAGCGTGTAGTCGCCCGAAGCAGCATCATAGGCGCCAATGGCGGCACGGGGTTCCATGGCATTGGGCACAAGCCGGTTATTGCTCAAGCTGATCTTGCTCACATGAGCGGCGTCCGCAAAGGCGGCTTCGGTGGCAGCCTTTTCACCCAATTCCCAATCAAAGCAGAGATTGCCCGCCGCCTCGTCATGAACTTGGGGGGCGCCACCTTCGAGTGCCTTCAAGCCGTCGCTGACGGACGGCAGCGTTTCATAGTCCACTTCCACCAGTTCGGCGGCGTCCTTGGCTTGAGCCAAACTCTCCGCGATCACGATGGCCACGTGGTCGCCGGTATAGCGCACTTTGTCGACGGCAAGGGCAGGGTGTGCCCCGGCCTTCATTTCGGAGCCGTCCTTGGAATGGACCATCCAGCCACAAATCAAACCCCCGAGCTCGTCAGCGGCAAGGTCTTTGCCGGTAAGCACCGCGATGACGCCATCGCTTTCAAGGGCTGCCGAGCTGTCGATTGATTTGATTGCCGCATGGGCGTGTGGTGAGCGCACAAAATATCCATAGGTCTGCCGCTCTAACTTGAAATCATCTGTATACCGACCACTGCCGGTGATAAACCGTTGATCTTCTTTGCGCCGGACTGGTTGGCCGATCCCTGTGCCGCTCATCTGTCTAAGCCCTCATTTCGTCGGACGCGGCCTGGATCGCCTTGACGATGTTTTGGTAGCCCGTGCAACGACAAAGATTGCCTTCTAATTCTTCGCGGATTGTCTTTTCATCAAGATTTGGAATGCGGCGGATCATGTCAACCGCGCACATGATCATGCCTGGTGTGCAGAACCCGCACTGAAGCCCGTGATGTTCCTTAAAGGCAGCTTGCACGGGATGAAGTTTGTCTCCATCCGCGAGGCCTTCGATTGTTTTTATATCTGCGCCTTCGGCTTGTGCCGCAAGCATGGTGCATGATTTCACGGCTTTGCCATCTACGTGGACGATACAGGCGCCGCATTGGCTGGTGTCGCATCCCACATGGGTGCCGGTAAGACGCAAATGGTCCCGGATATAATGGACCAGCAGGGTGCGATCCTCCACATCTTCGGACACAGCTTTCCCGTTTACGGTCATTGAGACAGTGGTCATTCAGGCGGCTCCCATAGGTTCGTCGAAATATGAAATCTGTTTTGCTTATCCTGTACCGAAAACGGCGAGTAGGACAATGGTCAGAAGAATGAGGCCGGCAGCCCAAACACCGGCCGGCACGCCGTCCAAGCCCTCAAGACCTTTGCTTGGCTCTGGCTCGGGTGCGGTGGAGACACCGCCCATCATGCCGCTGAAAGACGAGAAGAAATCGTCCGACATTTTCTTCGCTGCGGAATCCACGAGCCGCTGGCCCACTTGGGCGAGCTTGCCGCCCACTTGGGCGTCCACCTCATAGGCAAGCAGAGTGCCGCCGTCTTCTTCGGTGAGTTTGACTTTGGCGAGACCCTTGGCGAAGCCGGCGGCACCGCCGGAGCCCTCGCCGCGAATGGTATAGCCGTTCGGTGGGTCCAGATCTTCCAGGTTCACTTTGCCTTTGAATTTGGCTTTGACGGGGCCGATTTTGGCGGTGGCAACCGCTTCCATTTCCGTATCGCTGAGCTTGTTGATCGACTCGCATCCTGGAATGGCTTCTTTGAGTTTTTCAGGGTCGTTGAGGGCTTCCCACACTTGCTCACGCGACGCAGGAATTTTGTATTCGCCGCTCATTTCCATAAGTCAGTGCCTTACTTTTGATTTTGATCCCAATTAGGCATCAGTTCACAACGTCAATTCATTGGCGCCCATCGGATGAAGTTACCCGCGACCACGACGAAGGAAAATCCAACGATGAAGACCATCGTGACCTGATAGATCTGCCAAAAGGCGCCGCGTACCTCCATGAAACGGTCATGACCGTTCACCAGATAGTATACGCCGATCACACAAAGATAGAGAAAGGACGCAACCAGGAACGTGACAATTGGATAATACTGCCAATTCTCCACATAGCTCATGGTCTATAAAAATAGAGCACGATCAACATAGCGCCTAGCAGAATCGCAACCCACAGCACCGTAGACCCTGCAGGCCAGGTGCGCGCCAACGCACCCTGTGGGCCATGGTGGCGATAGACAGTGCCAAAGAATTGTTGGAACTGGCGTTCCAGCCCATTCATCAGCGTGGTTTGCATTGCAGCAATGACTGCGCCGATCCGGCGTACCACGGCAGGCGCCAGGCGGCGATAGAACCAGTCCGTATCCAAGTTGATCGCGCGTATCTCCGGCGGATACAGATTGCTCCGCATCAGCACCACGAAGGCGAAGATCGCAAAGACCAGAAGCTGGAGCTGCGTTATTACGTGGTCGAACGTATAGGCCGTGTATTCCGCCTCATAGGGCAGGATGGTGTACATGTATTGTGGCTGAATGCCGATAAAGATCGAAAGCACAGCGCAAATCGCCATCGCGATCAGCATGTTTGTCGGTGCTTCTTTGACCCGTTTGCCGTTGTCATGCAGTCCGAAGAAACCGAAGAATGGGATCTTAATGCCGGAATGCTCGAGAACACCGGCGGAGGCAAACAACAGAACCAGCCAAGCCCAGAAATGGTAGTGGGCGGCTTCCTGTAAGATCATGCCCTTGAAGACGAAGCCGCTGAACAATGGGAAGGCCGAAATCGACATGGCGCCGATGATGCAGAACACTGTCGAATAGGGCATGGATTTATAAAGCCCGCCCAGTTCAGACGCCTTTGTGGTCCCGGCACGCAGCAAGACGGCACCCATGGTCATGAACAACAGGCCCTCGAAGATGATGTTTACAAAGGCATATCCCGTCGCGCCGTTTAGGGCCAACGGTGTGCCGATGCCAATGGCAGCCACCATGAAGCCCACCTGGTTGTTCAGGCTGTAACAAAGCACCTTGCGCAGATCGTTTTCGATGACGGCAAAGAAGACCGGGAAGGCGGTCATTGCAGCGCCGATATAGATCAGTTGTTCGGTGCCGGGAAACGCGCGTGCAAGGCCATAGACGGCAAGCTTGGTCGTGAAGATCGACAGCACAAGCGTGCTGGTTACCGTGCCGCGCGGGTAAGCGTCCTGCAGCCAATTGTGCAGGAACGGGAAGGCGCTCTTGATACCGAAGGCAATGAAGATCAACAGCGTACCGAAGCTGACAAGGCCGAGCTTATCGAAAGCTATCGAGCCGGTTTCCGAATAATGGACGATCACGCCACCCAGGAGGATCACGCCAGAGGTTATATGGATGATCATGTAGCGCAGTCCCGACCGGTAGGCCGCTTCGTTGCGGCTCGCCCAGATCAAGAAGACCGACGAAATGGCCATCATTTCCCAGAAGACGAAAAGCGTGATGAGGTCGCCCGCGAACAGACCTCCAATGGCGGCGCCGGGATAAACGAGGCCCGCCACCTGCTGGACTGTATCCTTCACGTGCAGCGCATAAAGCACGCCCAAGAAGATCGACAGGTGAAAGATGATGCCGAAAATTTTCGAAAGCGGGTCCAGGCGGAATGCTGTGAGCGTTAGCCCGAACAATTCGAACTGCAGATATTCGCCATTCGGAACGCTGAACAGAATAAACGCGCCTAAGATCGGCAAGGCCAACATATAGGGCCCGCGCGCAATGTTCGGCAGCAACGGAACAAGCAAACCGCCGACAATGAATATGAGTGCTGGTGGAACCGACCCGTTGACGAGACTATCGATCATAATAATCCTCGTCACGCTTCAGGATCAGGCGCAAAACACGTCCGGCTTGAACCACAAAGGCGAAAGCGGCGAACCCGTAGATGCAATAGAAAGCCCAGGTTTCTTCCAGCGCGGAATAGGCATGCCGATGGTGGATGACGTCCACTGCTACAAGAGCAACGCACAAGACGCATAATATGTAGAAGATACGATCAGGCGTTTTCGGATTGTCCGCCCACATGAGGCGCCGGGCGAGCCACATTTTTGGTTGATCGGTTGGTTTGTCTGACATGACGCTTCCGTCTCTATTCAATGGCCGGTGCCGACACCGCTTCCGGTGGCGCGAGCATATCGCCGAGATAGGTCGCGATCGGATCCACGTAGAAGAACAAAACAAAACATCCCAATGCGGTCAGGCATAGGGGAATGACACAAAGGATCGGGGCTTCTTCGATGTTCTGCCACCAGCGTCCCGTCTGCGCATCAGGTGATACGGTTGCACCAACAGGCGCTGGCTGGGCGCCCGCAAACTCGGTGCCTGCAAAGAAGCCTCTAATGGCAATAGGAATAAGGTAAGCAACATTGAGAACCGAACTAAGCATCAGGACAAATATCAGGATCATGTCGCCCGACTGGACACTGCCCTGCATGAGGAACCATTTGCTCCAGGCGCCTCCGGTCGGCGGCAGGCCAATAATGCTCAGTGTTCCGATAAAGAAGGCCGCAAAAGTGAAAGGCATTTTCCGCCCGAGGCCATCAAGCTCGCTCACGAGGGTTTTGTGTGCGGCCACATAGATGGCGCCGGCACACATAAACAACGTAATCTTGCCCATGGCATGCATGGCGATTTGCATGCTGCCGCCAATAATCCCCAACGTTGATGCCATTGCGGCACCCAAGACCACATAGGCGAGCTGGCCCACAGTGGAGTAGGCAAGCCGAGCTTTCAGATTGTCTTTCGTCATGGCTATGACGGAAGCCAGCAATATGGTCGCTGCCGACACCCAAATGAGCCAAGTGTTGGCGCCAGTGCTCGCAAGCAGGTCGATGCCAAACACATAGACGACCACTTTCAGGACGGAGAACACACCCGCTTTCACAACGGCTACTGCGTGCAGAAACGCACTCACCGGTGTCGGCGCAACCATGGCGGCCGGAAGCCAGAAGTGGAATGGCATCAACGCAGCTTTGCCGATGCCGAACATGTAGAGTGCCAGGAGGATTGGCAGGATGCCTTCATCCACGGAACCGGCCAGAATGCCGCCCAGTTCAAAATCGAGTGTTCCCGCGATCGCCCATGTCCAGATAATCGCCACCAATAAGAAGCCGATAGACGTGCCCATCAGCAATCCCATATAGCGTCGGCCACCGGCCTGTGCTTCCGGCGTCCCCTTGTGGGTCACCAATGGATAGGTGGAGAGTGTCAAAATTTCGTAGAAGACGAACAGCGTGAACAGATTGCCGGCAAAGGCGATGCCCATGGTGCTGGCGATTGCGACGGCGAAGCAGGCAAAGAAGCGCGTGTGATTGTCTTCATTGTTGCCGCGCATATAGCCAATGCCGTAGACGGTATTGACCGTCCAAAGGACACTCGCGACCACGGCGAACATCATGCCGAGGCGTTCGATCTCAAACGCCAGCGGAATGCCGGGCATGACCTCTAGCAAGACAACTTCCACCACGCCGCCGTCTAGAACATTCTGAAGCAGTGACAGTACCAGCACGATGAGGCCAACGCCTGTCAGTAGGCTGACAGCCTCTCTCACATTTGGCCAACGGCCGGTTAGCACAATGAGGACCGCGCTAATCACCGGCGCAATCATTGTGAGCAGAAGGGTCAAGCCCGGATTTTCGATCAGAGCGCTCATGGTTGCACCCCTAGAAGAAGCCAAGCTGCATTGCTGGCCAGGGTTGCCGGGAAGGTCGCATCAATGCCGAAATAGACATTCGCAAGAACCAATATCCACATGGGAACCAGCATGGTAAGCGGTGCGCGCGATACTTGGCGGTCTGGTGGGGATGGCTGCAAATAGGCCATCTCCACGATGCGCCATACGTAAATGACTGCGAGCAGTGAACTCAGCACGATCAGCATTGCGATTGGCCACCAGCCTAGTTCCAAGGCTGCCTGTATCAGATACCACTTGCTGATAAAGCCGACCGTCAACGGTACGCCAATCAGGCTCAAACCGCCGATAACAAAGGCAGCCATGGTCCAGGGCATATCGCGGCCAAGACCTGCCATATGTGGTATCGAGGTCGTGCCGATCCGGTACATGACGGCGCCCATGGTCATGAAGAGGGCGACCTTCATGATCGCGTGGTTGCCCATATGCAAGATAGCGGCTGTCAGCCCTGTTGTGGTCGCAAGGCTGATCCCCAAAATCATGTAGCCGATCTGGGCCACACTGGAATAGGCCAGCATCCGCTTTGCATCGGCCTGGAAGATGGCAACAATCGACGCGACGAACATGGCCGCAATGCCGAGCGGCATCAGGACCGTGGTCAGCGCGATTTTCTCGAACTCGAATTCCAGACCGAAAACCGTGAACAGGAATCTGATCAGAACGTAAACCGCCACTTTAGTCGATGTGCCGGCAAGAAATGCGGAAACAGCCGACGGGGCGAAAGTGTATGCATTCGGCAACCAAAGATGGAGCGGGAACAGTGCCAGCTTCATCCCCATCCCGATTGTGATGAACGCGAAGGCCGCCGCTACGGTTCTGTTATCGGCGATAGCAGGAAGCCGTTCGGCGAGGTCCGCCATATTCAATGTGCCGGTCACCATGTAGGCAAGGCCTACGCCGATCACAAAGAATGTGGCGCCAATGGTGCCCATGACCAAGTAGGTGTAAGCAGCGCTCAGCGCGCGGCGGTCTTTACGGCCGCCAAGAGCGACCAGCGAATAAGTCGATAGCGATGCGATTTCCAAGAAGACAAAAACATTAAAGGCGTCGCCCGTTGCCACCACACCAGCCAGGCCTGTTACGCATAAAAGAAACAGCGCGTAAAAAATGCCGTGATTGGCGGGTTCGATTTCCCGCATGACGCTGGGGCGAGAGTAGAGACTGACTGCGGCTGCAGCGCCGGTGACGATCAGAAGTGCAACCGCGCTTAGCGCATCAAGTCTGTACTCAATGCCGAGAGGGGGCGCCCATCCGCCGAGCGCATAGGAAACGGTGCTTCCATCGATCAGCTGCAACGACAGGGCAATGGAGATTGCGAACGCCACCCAGCAGACGGCTGTTGCAAATAGCCATGGAATGATGCCGCGTCCCAGAAACAGGCAAATTGGCGCTGCCGCCAGCGGCACGACAACCTGCAAGATGGGAAGATGGTCGGCGACGTGAAATGCAGTTTGCTCGGTCAGGGGGAATCCTCCTCACCGAACTCCATGCGGTGGTCGGCTTCGTTTACTTCGTCTTCTTCGATGGTGCCATAGGCCTGGTGAATGCGAACAACGATGGACAGGCCCACCGCGGTTGTTGCGACACCGACAACGATGGCTGTCAGAATAAGAACGTGTGGCAGCGGATTGGAGTAGACCTCAATGCCGTCTTCTAGAATAGGCGCCGTGCCACCACTAATTTTCCCCATGCTGATGTACATCATGAAGACAGATGTCTGGAACACGTTCAGGCCGACGATCTTCTTAATGAAGTTGCCACGGCTAACAACGGTGTAGAGACCGGTCATCATCAGTAGAATGACGAGCCAATAATTGTAGTGGCCGATAATGAATTCCGTATCCATTACCAATCCTTGTCCTGAGGTTCGGGAACATGTCCTGCGAAGGCATAAAAAATGGCGATCATCACAGAGCCAACCGTGATCAGTACACCAAGTTCCACCAGCAGAATGCCAAGGTGCTGCCCTTCATGGGGATGGTGCGGATCGAAAAAGACTGAGTAGTTCAGGTACTCGCCGCCGAAGAAGAAAGAGGCAAAGCCAACACCGCCATACAGCAATACACCAAAGGCAGCGAAGCCTTGAACAAGACCCGGGGAGATTACTTTTTGTACTTCTTCAAGACCGAAAACCAGCGCATACAGAACAAATGCCGTTGAGAAGATCACACCGGCCTGAAATCCACCGCCGGGTCCATAGTCTCCGTGGAACTGGACATAGAGAGCAAACAAAAGGATGGGGGCGATCAGGATTTTAGTGATCACACGTAAGATGAGATGATGTTTCATTCTTGTTCATCCCTTCGGCGGCGCAATCCTGTTCCCAAAAGGGCGATTACGGCGATACCGGCAGTGAAAACGACCACGGTCTCACCGAGTGTGTCGAAGCCCCGGTAGCTTGCAAGAACAGAGGTGACCACGTTGGGTACCTCGATCACATGGGCGGATCCTTCAATATAGTCAGGCCCCACATGCTGGTGGACCGGGGCATTGGGGTCACCAAAGGACGGCACATCTATGGTGCCGTAAACCAGCACACCGCCAGTCACGACCACCACAAAGAATGGAAGCAATGGTGTGTGGCTTGGAACGCGTTCCCGTTGTGTGGTTAGGGACAGGCCGCCAAGCATAAGGACAGTGGACACACCGGCGCCCACCGCTGCTTCCGTAAACGCCACATCCACGGCATCCAGTGTCACAAAGAGGCCTGCGGAAAGAAGGCTGAACACACCGGATAACGCAACAACACCGAACAGATTTCGCAATCGCGCAATCTCTACGGCAGTGATGACCAAAAGACCAAAAAGGATAACGTCGACGACAATAGTGCCGAGGACCGCGGCGTCAGTCATGAGCTTGGGCCCTCTTGATTGTCTGATGAAGGTTTTGTGTTCTTCGTCCAAGGCTTTTGACCGGCAACCCAAGCCGCGTGTGCAACGGCATAAGAGGATGTTGGACTGGTGAAGAAAATAAAGAAGCCTATCAAAATAAGCTTGAATGTGGTGAGGCCAATCTCTTGCTGCAGGATGAGACCCAGAAGAATCAGGCCAACTCCCAATGTGTCGATGACACCTGCGGCATGTGTGCGTGCGTAAAAGTCCGGAAGCCTCAGCAACCCGATGCCACCTACCAGCAGGAAGAAAGCGCCGGCGATAAGAAGCGCCCAGCTAACGCCATTGATAACAGGGTAAAGCGCTTCCATCAGTCTTGCTCCCCCTTATCCGCGTCGGGAAGTTGGTCCCCGAGACGTCCGTACCGGGAGAACTTGAGGATGGCCAGCGTGCCAACAAAGTTCACAAGGGCATAGAGCAGGGCGATATCTAAGAAATCCGGCCGCCCGGTCATGTAGCCGAGGACCGCGATCAACAGCACTGTCGCTGTTCCGAAGGTGTTTGCGGCCAGCACACGGTCGTAAAGCACGGGACCAAGGGCCAATCGGATGATTGCCAAAAGCATGGTGACGAGGATGGCGGCTGCGAGTGCTTCAAACATGTCAGCTTGCCTCCTGCGCGCGTTCGATCTGTGTGACGCGCTTGTCCATTTCCGCGCCACCTTCCAGATTGGCTGTCTTATCTGTCAGTGCGTGGATAAGAATTTGCCCTTCTTCAATCTCAATCGTCGTCGTCCCCGGCGTGAGCGTGATCGAATTGGCGTAGATCACTTGGCCAAGATCCGTCTTTTGGGTTGAGGGAAAACGGATAATCTGCGGATTGATGGGCATGTTCGGGGACAAAATGATTCGGGCGATATGAAGGTTCGATTTCACGATTTCTACACCCAGCCAAACCCAATAGAGGACAAAGCCGGTTCCCAACTGCAACGGCATGCCTTCGCTGTCGAGAATGTCCAAGCGAATCGACAGATAGACGATGAGTACGATGGAAGCTGCGCCGAAGCTAAGGATTAGTGGCGTGTAGTGTCCGGACAGGCCAAGCCAAAGCAGCGCCAAGCCAACACCAAGTGCCAGTGCACGGATCATCCAAATTTAACTCCGGTTTCGGAAGCGACGTCCCAACGCCTCCGGAAGAGGTACCAATTTACGAATTCTTATAGATTTACGCAGTCCGTACACGCAACAGTCAATTGGTCAATATCCCCAAGAAACCAATCGGCTTTAAGGTTGGCGCCCAAGCAAACTCCCCCTCGGCGAAGCCATAAAAGTTATCCACATGCTTTCTGTCAAGAACAGTTCGCAATTTTCGGAAGTTAAAAAGTGTTAATACAAACATTAACGAATGCGTGACTATTCACCCACACTTTCGCAACAATTTGCCTTTTTTAGAACTGTTTTGACTTCCCCTGCGTCTGGACTGTGTTAACCTTAACTTTGTCTTTAATTAAGTGCGTGTGTCAGGGATGGAACAGCAACAAGTCGAGATTGCTGGCGCTGCAACCCAAGAGAGTTTCCAGGTTAGCGGCACCGTTAAGTGGTTTGATGCTAAAAAGGGATACGGCTTCATTATCCCGATCAATGGCGTCTCCGGGGATATTCTTCTACACATGTCATGCCTTCGCCAATATGGCAAAGACACGGCTTTGGAAGGCGAAACGATTATTTGCGAGGCCGTGCGGCGTGCGCGAGGTCTGCAGTGTTTGCGCATTCTGGAAATAGATGAAAGCACGGCGGTTACGCCGAGGGCGCGGGAAGAGGGCGAAACACTACCGAGCCAGCGGCCTGTTATTCCGCTTGGCGATTTCGAAATCGCCGTCGTCAAATGGTTCAATAGGGCACGCGGATACGGGTTCGTGACACGAGGCAGCGGCACAGCGGATATTTTTGTCCATATGGAGACGCTGCGCCGGAATAATGTGCGCGAGCTTCGTCCCGGTCAGCAAGTTCATGTGCGATTCGGATCTGGCCCGAAGGGGCTGATGGTCGCTGAGATTCGCGACGATATCGAGGCCTAGCCGGTCCGATCTGTTCATTAGATTACGAGTTTTAGGAGCCGTTCGTTCAGCTCAGTGCTGAAGGGCGGCTTTTTTGGTTTTGGACATTTCTCCCCCTGATCTCGGCGTTTACGTGTCCGCACAACCCATGTAAGTGTGAGACAATGCAGTTTCCCTCTCGTATTTCAGTTTGGTTCTCCCTCGTTGCTTTCCTTGCGCTTGCCGCAATGGCGCGGGCGCCGTTGGAACGGCTGGAATCTGTTGTCTTGGAGACCCAAGAAGGGCAGCGCCATACATTCTCAGTTGAGCTTGCTGAAAATCAGGAAGAGCGGGCTAGAGGGTTGATGTTCCGCGAGCACTTGGACCGCGATGCGGGCATGCTGTTTCTTTTTCCAAGACAGCGCCGCCTGTCATTTTGGATGAAAGACACACCCTTACCTCTTGATATTATTTTCATAGATCGTGATGGAGTCATTGTGCACATCGCGGAGAACACGACCCCGTTTTCCCTGAAACCTATTCCCTCCCACTTTCCTGCCGTGGGCGCGCTGGAGGTGAATGCGGGGGTTTCCACTGATCTGAATATCAAAATTGGTGACGTGGTGCGCCACCCGTTCTTTCGAAATATGCCGGACACTGAAGGGCCCGCATCATGACGATCGTAGAGCCAGAGCAGTCCGACGTTCCGGAGGGCTTCAAGCGAAGCGACCGGGGGCCATTTTCTTCCTACAACGGTCCTTTGTACGACAAACAAACGTCTGACGGTCGCGTTCATGGATTTCGTGTCCTTAAACGCCACTGTAACGGTCACGGTATTCTTCATGGTGGCATGATGATGGCGTTTATGGACGGTGTTCTTGCAAACGCTGTTTGGGAGAAAGTGGGCGGTGGCATACTCACTTTGCGGATGAACTCAGATTTTGTCGCCATTGGCCGCCCGAATGACTGGGTGGAAGGCCGGGCCGACGTAACGAAAGTGGCTAAATCGGTCGTTTATGTGCGTGGAAAGCTCACGGTTGGCCGCCGCACAATTATGTCAGCGAACGCTGTCTTTAAGGTAATGCGCCGGCGCACCAAAGCATCTCCAGGTGAAGCAAAATAGCCCTGGATAGTTCAGATTCGTCGTTCAAACATGCTGAAACTCAACTCTGCCTTGCCGCGCGGCCCAATCGCGGCATAGGATTACACTTATTAAGAGTGTAGCTGTGTTTGTTGCGTGTCTCAGGAGTGAGAGAGATGTTGCGTTATCTGCGTTGCAAAATGACGCGTGGGCGTTTGTCCACCGTCGCTGGGGGGCTGCTCGTTTATGGGGTTGTCGCTTGTGTCCCCATCGAGGAACCCGCCGAAGAGCCGTCTCCGGCCATTGAAAAAGCCCAAGAATCTTCCCAACAAAACGAAGCTGAAGAAAAGGTCACTGAACCAGCCGTGCCGGCTGAAGAGCCTGCAGTTGCTCCCACGCCGATGGGGATCTCCAACGCCGACCTGAAGATGAATCAGGCCGGGTTGGATATCATTAAGGAATCCGAAGGACTTCGCCTGGAGGCATATGAATTCAATGGCCGTTGGTTCATCGGGTACGGCCACACCATCACCGCAAATGCAGGCATGAAGATAATGGAAGCCGAAGCGGAAGATCTTCTGCGCGGCGATGTGGTTGCGTGTGAGAAGGAAGTTGCCAAATCGATCCCCGTTCCGCTGAATGAGAACCAGTTCAGCGCATTGGTTTCGCTTTGCTACAATCTTGGCACCGGCGGCTTCAAAAGGACGACCGTTTTTGCGGCTCTGCAAGAAGGCGACTATCAAAAGGCAGCGGATTCTTTCCTCAATCATGCCCGCGCCCGCATCGATGGGGAGCTCAAGGTAATCCCACACTTGCTCAAACGGCGCGAGAAAGAGCGGGCGCTTTTCCTCAAGCCCGTGTGAAACTGAGGGGATTGAGCATTGGCGTTTACCTGATCGTGAGCAAAGGGTGCTTTTGTTGTTTTGTACCCTTGCTCATCCGGGGAAGACTGCTTATGTTCCCGGCTCTCGCGAACATGTCGGGGCGTAGCGCAGCCTGGTAGCGCATCTGGTTTGGGACCAGAGGGTCGCGTGTTCGAATCACGCCGCCCCGACCATTTCTCCCTTTGATTTCAAGACACTACGCCGCTCAACGGAACCTCGGTCCACCTTGGCGTGTGACACTGCTTGATGCATAACAAGCAGCGGGTTTGTTCGCACTTGGAGGGGGCTGAATCTTGACGTCCGTTTTCGAAGTCGCTCGATTTGGGATCGTAGGTGTCAGCGCCACGCTGGTTCATTATGTGTCCGCAATCGTGCTTGTGGAGCGCATTGGTATCGATCCGCTTTGGGCCAATATTGCCGGATTTGGCGCCGGTTTTCCGGTCAGTTTCGCTGGGCACATGTTCTGGACGTTCCGTGATCAGACAGTGGCGCACACCACACAGGATAGATTTCATTCTTGGGTAAAGTTTTTGGCAACGGCGCTGGTGGGATTGGCCGTGAGCCAGCTTGTTGTGTTCGTCGCCGTCGATGTAATGTCTGTGCACCATCGAATCGGCTTCGCAGCCGCACTGATTTTGGCACCAGCGGTCGTCTTTTTGCTCAGCAAGTTTTGGGCATTTAGAGCGGCAGTTTAGGTCATCAGAGAGCAGACAATACGTCAAATACCACCATGCTGCTTTCCAACATAAAAAATGAAATCGCCGCGCGCCCGGTTCTGACCATTGTGTTGGTTGTTATTCTGCTGCGTCTTCCCAGCTCGTTTCAGTCCGTGATTGATTGGGATGAGTCCATTTTCATTGTGGTGGCGCGCGAGCTTTTGAACGGATACCTGCCGTATACGGCCGTCTTCGATCACAAGCCGTTGGGGCTGTACTATTTGTTTGCGGCTGTCATCGGGTTGTTGGGCGATGATCCGTTTGCCGTTCGTCTTCTTGGCATCGCGGTTGTCGCTGGGACGTCCGTCTTGCTGCGCCAATTTCTGATGAGCGTAGGTGGTCTAAATCCGCAAACTGCTCTGACCTTGGCATTGGCTTATGCGGTGGCCACAGGGGGGCTGGGCGGTGCCTCTGTGAACACTGAAATCCTGGTCAACTTCCTCACTCTTTGTTGGCTGACACTCATCCTCATGGGCGTCCGGTCCGGCGGCGTTTGGATGTTTCTTGGTGCTGGTGCCTTGATGGGCATGTCATTTCAAATCAGTTATTTGACAGGTCTGCTGATTGTCGGGTTTTCCGTTGGCTACTTGCTTATGCGGCTATCTCGGGATGGGGAACAGTTTCAAGCACTCCAGTCCTTTGTGATTGATGGGCTGGTGATCTTTTGCGGCTTTCTTCTTGCCAACATCGTGCTGCTGTTGCCGCTGCTGATTTACGGTGACATGGCGGAATACATACGCCTTCAGTACGCGTATCTTGCTAATTACAAGCCGACGGTTTCGACAACAGAGTCTCTCGAACGCTTTTTTGAAACCGGCCAGGCCTTTCTTCCGCTCATTGCCATCATTTGGTTCGGATGGGCAATTGGGGGCAGACGTCCGCAGCCGGATGACATTGTGAAGGACGTATCCTTCGCAGAGGTTTCACGGCTCATGCTGCCGATTTTAGTTGCAGCTTTGTTCGCATTGTCAGCCAGCTTTCGCTTCTACCAGCACTATTTTTTGCTCTTGCTCCCCGCCATTTTCGTTTTGGCCGGTCTTGTTTTCGCGCGTTTTCCGGACCGTTCCACGTTTTACCGGTTCGGTGTGGTTCTTGTTGTGGTGGCGAGTTTTAATCTAGGTATTCGCGGGTTTATTGAAGCCGGAAAAGGCGCTGCGGTGGCGGCACAATTGGCTTTTTCAGATGATGTTTCTTCGGACCGGCCACGGGCGCTTGCCCGCAAGATCAGACCGCTGCTGTCAGACGGAGACTCCATTTACGTGGCCTGCGAACAAACCATTCTCTACCAGCTGACCGGTGTCTCGCCGCCCACTCAATTCGCCCATTACCCACACGCATTGATGCCATCCTATGCGGAAGCATTTGAGGTTGAGATTTCCGATACGATCGACAGAATTCTCGACAAACGTCCGCGTGTGATCGTGCTCGGCAATCTTGATCGGTGCCGCAAAGTACCCGAAAGCGTTTGGTTGCTATTAGAGGAAAAAATCCAATTCGCCAGATATGAGTTTTTTCAAGACTACCGCGGTGGACGTTTGTTTGTAACGCCGAGTGCAAAACGTATTCGGTTTTCGTCGAGCGAGGACTAAGGAGCCGTGTCACGAGGATGAAGCGTGCTCAGATCGCAAGCCGAGGATTTGTTTGTATGCGGCTTCCACCTTCAAGGCGATCATGTTCTCGCCGATTTCGACCGTTGCAAGCCTAGGGTCACCGTGCGCACCGGACTTCTTGAATCCATGTCCACCATGTAGCTTTCGCAGATCCGAACGCACACCTTCAGGGAAGGCCAGCATCATTTCGGAGGTGTCGCGAATGCCTGCATGTCCGCCTATTTGCTCGTCCGTAAAACCCTTCTCCTGAAGATATTCGATTTGCCTGTTCTGGTCGCTGAAATAATAGTCAGGAATGTGATGCACACGGATGGACTTGTTCGCGAACTCTCCGGCTAGTTTCTTGGCCACGCGTTCCTGTGCCGGTTGATTGTAAAGACTGTCCCCGATGAAAAGAATCTCTTTGAATCCATGTACTGCGGCACTGCGTGCTGCATATTCCAGAATTTCTTCGAAGGTTTCTTCTGGAATGGTAAAAGTACCGGGCAGGCGCATGTGGCCATCTTTATCGTCAATGTCACCTTCCGGCACATAGTTCACAACGGGGGCAACAAGCGCATCTCCGAGACGGCGGGCAAGACGACCGGCTGTCTCTCGAACCACATAATTGTGCTTACCCAGCACCATATGGGGTCCGTTTTGCTCCACACCACCAGTGGGGATGATGATGGTTGTATGGCCCCGTTTGAGGTGATCCCGTACTTCAACCCAAGTGAGCTCTTCAATGTATACATTGTCGACGAACGGCGCCGAGATCGGTGTGCCGATCGCATAGAATGTCGAGAAGACTAGGGCAGCGAATGATGCGCCAATGGCGGTCCGTATAGGGATCATGCTTGAGCATCCACGTTTTGGCCGCGCAGCAATTGGGCGGCTTTTCGGAAGGGGAGGAAGTAGAGGGCGGCAAGCGTGTCGTAATCCCGGTCTTCACCGCCATGCAGTCCGAAGCGGAAGGACTCTTTCTGTTCCGGAATGTAGAGCGTGCCAAACATCCAGTCCCAAATACCAAAGATGAACCCCATGTTTTTGTCGGCATGGCGCAGTTCGCTGCTGTGGTGGATTTGATGATGGGCGGGGGAAATCAGAAGCTTGCCCCAGAAACCTTTTAGGGGAAGCCAGATGTGCGAATGGCGTAAATTGTATCCTGCGAGGTAAAACACAAAAACGACCGCATTGAGGTGGAAGATCTTGATCTCCGCTGCGGCATTCTCAAAGCTGAATGCAAACACGCCGTAGACAACCCCCATCAATGCACCGGAAAAACTGCCGGTGAGAATGTCGTCGACCGGATGCATCCGGTACACCGTCATGGGGGTGAGTGTTTGGGCGCTGTGGTGAATCTTGTGAAATTCCCAAAGAAAAGGGGCCTTGTGCATGAGATAATGGATGTAGAACACGCCAAAATCTTGCGCCAAAACGACAGCGATGGTGAGCAAAATGCCCGCTGCGAAAATTGAAATCGCAGTCTCGGTAGGGCTTGGAAATACTGCTCCCAGCAGGATCTGGGTGAGCGCCGATACCAGGCTGGACGACAAGATCAGGGTGCCGAGGAAAAGCGCGAACGCAATGCGGTTAACGAAAAAAAACTTGTAGTCCAGTATTGCGGAAGGATGGGTGTAGATTTCCTTCGGAAAGCAGTAGGCGAAAAAGTTTGCAGGCGCCTCGTTGTTGCGCCGCTTCAGGGTCAAATAGACCCAAAAAGCCAGAACGATCGCCGACACCAGATACACAAAGTAGATCCGTTGTCCCGGGTGAGCCACATAGAAAAGGGGATGTGCCACAAGGGACGCTAGATCATTGATGATCCCATTAATGAAATCCATTGTCTCTGTCTCACACCTGCACCTGTTTGATTTGGCAGACATGCTAGAGTTGGTGGATTAACAGGCCTCTAATCGTTAAATTTGTATACAGATCACTCGTTAAGCTTAACAAAAAATGGCGACCCGCTGGGCCGCCATTTCTAATCGCTCATTCGGAGCGGTGATTACTTTTTGATTTCATAAAGTGCGATCGACCCGCTTACTTCGTAGGCCACGGCCAATAACGGCGCGCCGAAAGGGGAGTCGGCAGCTGGTATGAAGGTAACGCCTTCCGGCCCAAGGTCTTTAATCTTCTTCAGATCATCGCCCGCCGCGTCCAAAGAAGGATCGAAGTTGCGGCCATTGTAGTAGTGGGCAAATTGAGGGGCTTTTGGATCGGTCACATCGTAAATCATAACGCCGCCAACACGCTCTAAACCGATAAAGGCATAGTTTTTGCCGTCGAGCTCAGCAATCGCTACGTCTTCAGGTTCAGGCCCTTTGTCGTCACTGCGGCTGTCGCCAGAGTCGTTTTCTTCATTGTGCGAATTAAAGTTCTTCGCTCCGAGTTGTTGGAGGGTTTTGACCTCGATTTCATTGCCGCTGTCATAGACGATTTCACCCGTATCCGACCAAATTGTGAATGAACGGGCGCCGTACGTATGCACTTGGTCGATGTCGCCATCCCCATCGGTGTCGCCATCGATAGAGGAAATTTTGATGCGGTCGCCGGCAAGAGCACGTTGCTCCGGCGTCATGGCTTTCTCGTCCAAATTCGCTTTGCCGATGCGCTTGTCTTCTTCGCGGGCATCGCCTTCATTTGCGGTGATAAGATATGTCTTGCCGCCAACCTCATAGGACGCGATGCCATCTGGCATATACAATCCTTTAAACGGGTGAGGCCGAATGTCACCAGGCGAAGCCTTGTCATTCGAATCAAGCCCATTGCGTTCAAGGTTGTGGTCTTTCACGCCCAGGCTCACGATGTCTTTCACCTTTTTCCCGGCAATATCGATGATGGCAAGGGCGTTAGCCTCCTGAAGGGTCGCCCAAGCCGTTTTCCCGTCGCTGGAAATGGTGAGGTATTCCGGCTCCAGGTCGAGCGCCGGTTCGATTCCCGGGAAAAGCCGAACGCCTTTGGCTTTAAGGGCTTCCGCGGTGAAGCCTTCGAAACCAATGTTTTCTGCGCTTACACCATTGCCTATGTCGCTCACATCAATGATCGAGATTGACCCTTCCGGGTCCACCGCTGGATGCTCGCCGTCTTCGGAACCTTCGTAAGGCTCCCCCTCATTGGCGGTCAAAACGGTCGAGCCGTCGGCTGTAAACGCGATCATGTCTGGGTTGGCACCCACCGCGACATCCTGAATGCGTGTACCATCAGCGCTAAAGAAGACAACCTTGCCCGGACGGCCCTTCTTTTTGGATCCGGCGACGGCCGCGGCAATGAGATCTCCGTGAACCGCAACACTGTTCGGACTTTCTCCATCTTCCAGGGCCAACGTGCCGGATTTCGTTAACGAGGCTGATCCCACATCGGATCCGCCAACGGTGAATACGTCAATGCTGTCGTCATTGGCATTGACCACATACATCGACTTTGACTTTGGGTGGAATGCAATGATCTCGGCCGCTGATTCGTCGAAGATGCCGCTATCGTAGCGGGCAATTTCGTTCAGCTCGATGGCATTGGCTGGCGCAATGAGGCTGGTGCACGCGGTTAGCGCTGCCGCCATGGTGAGGCGTCTAAGAGACAGTTTCATGTTTGGAGGATCCCCTGTCCGATATGTTGGTTGAGAAGCGGCGACCCGAGCCAAAGTTGTATAATGCATGGACCATGTCGACCTTGGATTGGCTGTGTTTCGGCGGACATACCGAATTGCCACATATTGCTTAGCGAAGAAATTTTACGTTTTTTTAACGCTCCTGCCTCAAATCGTGGCCCCTTCTGGGAGAGCGGGGCGATGCATCGCTGCTCACGATTCACGACACTGGGATGTGGCTGAAAGTCCACACTTTCATCGTAAATGCCGAGGATTTAGGCCGTTAAGGGGTGTGTCATCATAGTGTCACACTACCGTCACCTAACCTCCACACACCGGGCGTACGACCGGCAGCGGAGTGGTGGGGGCCTTACTCCTTACCGAGGCACCGATTAAGTCTCGGATGGACCCGTGAGGCGTGAGTAACGCTGCGGTGCAGCCCTCCTTCCCCAATGTCTTAATTGTCTAAAGGGTAAGGACGAAACATTATGTCGAAAGCAAAATGGCTTTCAGTCGCGCTTGGTAGCACGGCAATGGCTGCGGTAATGGCCGCTACGCCGGCTCAAGCTGACCGGCTGGAATCTCTTCAGCGTCAGATCGATGCGCTGCAAGATCAAGTTATCGAACTAAAGGCAAATCAGGCTGCACCAGCTGAAAAGGGCGATTGCATCAAGTGGAAATTTGATCCTGCCCCTCAGTTCGGCACCTGCGACGGCAAATTCGAAGCCAACCTTCGTGGCCGTTTGATGATTGACGCTGGCTGGGTCGAAGACGACGCTGGCAACCTTGATGCAGAAGGCACGGAAGCTCGCCGCGCTCGCTTGGGCATCGAAGGTAAGGCTTGGAAAGTCTTCAAATACAAGTTTGAAGTTGATTTCGCCGACAACGAAGCGGACGTGACCGACGCTTACTTGCAATACAAGGGCAAGCAGCTTGGTGGCCTCACGGTCCTTCTTGGTCAGGCCAAAACCCCTAACTCTCTTGAAGAGCAAACGTCTTCTCGCTTCGTAACTTTCTCTGAGCGTGCAGCGTTCACCGACGCATTCAGCTTGGGCCGCCAGCTCGGTATCGTCCTTGGCTACTCCAACGAATTCAATAATGTTGGTTATAAGGTTGACCTTGGTGCATTCCGTGGCAGTTTTGATAAGGACGACGTAGGAAACGAAAACGACTTCCTCGACGAAGGCCGTACCCTGGCTGCGCGTCTTGCTACTTGGACCACGGTAAATGACAACCTGTTCCACCTTGGTGGTTCAGTTCGTCACCGTCAGCTTGGTGAAACCGATGGTTCCATCGACTACGAACAGCGTCCTTTCGTGCACGTTGTTGATGCCGAAGTTGTTGAAACCAGCAGCTTGCTTTCCGCCAATGAAGACGATCTCTTCTACGGTATTGAAGGTGCGTGGCAGTGGGATGCGTTCCACATTCAGGGTGAGTGGGCCCAGACCAATCTTGATCTGAGTGGCGGCGACGAGTTCACTTTTGATGGCTGGTATATCGACGCTGGTTACTTCTTGGGCGGCAAGCGCGGCTACAAGAAAGGCAAGTTCGGTCGTCCGAAGATTGACAACCCTGTTGGCGCAGGCGGTTGGGGTGCTCTCCAAATCGCTTACCGTTACGACACGTTGGACCTTTCTGACGGCACGGAATTGGGTGGTGAGCTGACCCAGCACATCATCGCGGTTAACTGGTGGCTGAACCGTCACACGCTATTGAGCTTCAACTACGCAAATGGCGACATCGAAAACAACCTCGATGGTTCTTCCAACATTGCGCCTGACGTAAACGGCGACAACGGTTTTGACGCCTTTAACATCCGCGCTCAAATCGACTGGTAAAACGCACTAGATTTTGCCCTAAATCTAGGCTTGAGGCGGGGGGTCAAACCTCCGCCTCTTTTTTTGCCCGTAATTCGGCCGGTTGATCCCCAACGAGCCTATGATCAGAATGCACTCGATTTTTGGCTGAATTTTCCCTAAATTCCGCGGATCAAGGAACTGAGTCGAGAGTAGCAATGCTTGCGCGAATCTACAGGCCCGCCAAAACCGCCATGCAGTCGGGGCGGGGCAATGCCCAAAACTGGATCTTGGAATACGATGCCGAGGCCGCCCGGCGGATAGAGCCCGTTATGGGCTGGACCAGTTCTTCAGACATGCGCAGCCAATTGCGCCTGACATTCGACTCCAAGGAAGATGCGGTTCAATACTGTCAGCGGCACAACATCCCATTCAAGGTGGTTGAGCCCAAGGAGAGAAAGCTTCATAAGAAAGCTTATGCCGACAATTTTCGGTTTAACCGGGCGCAGACTTGGACACATTGACCCGGTTCGTCGATTGGCTTTGGTCCCGTAGCTCAGCTGGATAGAGCAACGGACTTCTAATCCGTAGGTCGGAGGTTCGAATCCTCCCGGGATCGCCATCGTTTCCTTCCAAAACGAACTGCGCCAAACAACATCGGATGCAGCTCAAGGCGTTTGGACGCTGACTAGACCTTATTTGTGGGCTGGCTGCAGCACGCCAGAACGGCGCCGGTGCTCAATCCGATCAAAGACAGCCAATGGAATTGCCAAATGCCGAAACTCAGGCTCGCAATGACGAACAGGAAGGCGCCTGTCGCTGCGACAAGCAGACGTTGCTCTTTGTCAATTTGCGACCCAGAGACCCTGTCAGCAAGCAATAGGAAACAGGCGGACAGGAGAGCGATGCCTACAAACCCACTTTCGAGCCAGATTTGGAGTGACAAATTGTGAGGATGGAGAGGCAGATTCGATGCCGTGCTGGCGGCATGTGGGGGATGGTTCGCCGGTAAAAATCGAGGGGCCTCATCGCTGAGCCGTCTTGAAACGTCAAAGCCGAAGCCGGACAAGGGTTGTTCGATAATCAGAGAAGATGTGTGTTGATAGATTTGAATGCGGTGTTGAGTGGAGTAGGGAAGGTTTTCATCTTCAATGCCAAATCGGCCTGGGTCCAGTAGCTGGCTTGCCGTAAATGGAAAAAGCAGCAGAAAGCTAACCATGCCGATCGCCAGATGCCGTAAACCATGACGTGGAAAGAACCAAATCCAGGCGGCTGCCCCTGCCGAACCAATCATCGCAACCGTAACCGCTTGCATGCGAGACGTACTGGCAACAAGAAGAGACATCAGAAGCCAAAACAAAACGAGATAGATGTTCCTTGTCCGTTGCCAGACAATGTAGGCGACGGAAAAACTCAAGGCCCCCAAGGCCACCATTCCCCTTGAGATGCTGGAGTTGGCGCGTTGTTCGCGATAGATCTCCAAAAGGCGTCCTTTGGCGTCGTCACCAAGATAGGAAACATCGATTTCTTTCAATGTCTGTGCGATCGGAAATCCGAACAGGGCTTCGATTATGTAAATGATCAGCATAAGGACGGTTGTGGCGGCAATCACGGATTGCAGAACTTTAGTATGTTGTGCCGAGAGATTCCTGATCCCAGACAAAGCGGCAATCAGAACGCCGCCAAGGATGACTAACCGTGCAAGCTTCCATATGGCGTCCTCTGGTTGAGGAGCCCAGAGGCTTGCGGCAACGAACCAAAGGACGCAAAGAGCAATTAAGGGCGCGCCGAAGAGCGAGTAGATGTTGACGATCGTCTTTTGGACGGCAGCCCATCCGTGGGCGCCAAATGCGCACACGATGAGGAGAACCACAAGATTGACAAAAGAGTAGATCGCGATTGGCGCCAATGCCGCATAGGCCAGCCATATCGGTAGCGCGTAGAGGGTCGGGTTCAGATTGCCGGCAATGACGTTATTGACTGCGATGGCGGGCCGCGATGGGCCGGTGTTTTGCTCAGCCTTATTCACAAAAAACCATTTTCTTCTTATTGACTTGTTCGGATTGAAGACTGGTAGAGATCATTAACCAGAAGAGGCTCCGATTGCCAGCGATGCTCAATGAGATTGCGGGTTGTGGCACTCACAATACGGACAACTTTCGACAGTCGAATCATGTTCAATGAGGAGGGGCGAATATATAGTCAGCGTCCCCATCAAAATTAGGTGCGGCTTCGCCACTTTCCAATTTCATCGCTGCATAGCCATGGGCGCCCAACAACTGAAACAAATCTGAAGGAGATGCATTTGCACGCTCCAGAGAATTTTCAGCGATTTCCAGCATGAAGACCGGTTTGAATTTTCCGATTGTAGCGCTGGCTCCCTTCAAAAATGCCAACTCCCAACCCTCGATATCCGCTTTGATAAAATCGATGCGATCAAGAGCCCTGTCCGAAACAAATTTGTCTAAGGTTGAAATCGTAATCGTCTCCTCAACAGTCGGTCTGGAGTCATCCGGCGTCGCCATGTGGGACAGACCGAAACCGTATCCGCCGTGATTTTTGACCGGCATGCTCAAGGTCGCGGTTCCCGGTTCGTCCGATAGGCCCATGGGGATGATTTCGATGTTAGATAATCGAGAGGCCCAGATGGCAGGACGCAGCACAGAAAGCGCATAGGACCCCGGCTCGAACGCGTAAACCTTTCCGTTGGAGGCAAGGCGCGCAAATATTTTGGCGGTTTGACCTGAATGGGCGCCAACATCGATGACGACACCGTCGGTGGGTATGTGCGGCTTCAAGCTCGTCAACAGCTCACCATGATGGTTCTGAAGCATGGCTTTGGCCACATGCGCGATCCAGTCCCACCTTGCTGCTATTGTCATTTCCACCGGCAATGTTTCATTCCCATTCATCCAAGATGCCGCTAGACGTTTATCAACAGAATCTGGGGAATGCCAGACCCAGGACGGCCATCAGAAAAAGCAAAGAATTGATGCGTTTCATGGTGTCAAATCGCAAATTCGTTATGAAAGAGGGAGGCGGGGTGCTATTTTGGCTCGCCTTTGGTTTTCATCAAAGAAGGGTCGGGGTTACCGGGGTGATCTCTGTATGAGTTCTGTTTTTGGGCTAGATGCAAAAAAAATCTTTGGTCTGATATTGGCGGCAATTCTCGTCTGTGGCGTGGTGTTTGTCGCGACCAATTCTGTCAGTAAACGCCTCACGCAAGAAGACTTGACCGCGATTTCTGTCTTCGAACTTGATGAAAAATGCGCGGAGATAAACTCATTCGAAGACGAGCTGGGTTGTGCCAAAGCAGCTCAGGCTTCGATCCATCGTGTCATTCCAAACACTGAATGCGCGGCGCCGGGGCAGACCGTGGAGCCGATGGAGTTTCTCAAGCGCGGATTTGGGTGCTGTACAGATCGTACGCGAACCTTAGAGAAGATTTTCACTCATTATGGATTGGTCACTCGAAAAGTCGCTCTATACGACATAAGCGCACTGGGACTGTTTAAAACGATGATTACGCCCGGCGTAGATAGTCATGCCACCTTGGAGGTCATGACGAAAAGGGGCTGGATGGGCGTGGACTCAAACCATGAGTTTGTTTTGTTTGACGAAGAGAGAGGGCCGTATTCGTACACCTATTTCTCTCGGGAAGATGCCGAAGTGGAAGCGTCGATTGTGCCCTACCGATTTTATTCGAATAAGCCGATTGTGATTTTTGGCCTGTATTCACGGCATGGCTATTTTCACGGACCAAACGTTCCAGGGCCTGAAGTCAACATTCACGACTTTCTCAGATACAATTTGTTTGGATAATCTGTTTCGCGAATGGGATATGTTCGGTTGGTGCCGAACAGATCTGCTCCCAACCAAATGTCACGACTAGATTGCTAGCTAGCTTGTTTCAGAACTCTGTGATTGAGCCAGTTGCGCGCTTCGGCGAAACGAACACGGTCATCTAGGATATCGTTATCGATGCCGTGGCGCCATGCGAGATCATTGCGGGATTTGTCGTCGTGCAACGCCGACCAGTCTTCAGAAAAGGAAACGGCGCTGGCATCGTCTTCAAAATAACCATCATTGATTAGACCTTTCTTGCGGCCGGTAGCAAGTTTGGCCATATAGTCCAGCGTGAACTCGGGGTGGTATTGGACGGCCCAGAACGATCCGTTCGCATATTCAATGTCCAGTGCTTGAATTTCCGTCAGCTTGCTGAAGGATAGGAGTTTGGAGTTAGGTGGCGCCGTCTCCACCATGTCGTAGTGGACCGTAAAGGCGTCGAAGGACATCGGCTTGCCCTTGTACATTGGATGTGACGCTCCAGCGCCCGTTAAGGTCACTTTGCGTGAAAGACCAAACTCACGGCCTTTCGGGTTCGCTGTGCAGACACCTCCAGCCGCTGCCGCTGCTATCTGAACCGCCCAGCAACTTCCGAATTGCGGAACACCGGCTTCGTAGAGCGTTCTGGCATATTCGATTTGCCGGGTGACGCGTGGCTCATCCTTGTGAATGGTAAGGCTGGAGCCTGTCCACGCAATGCCGTGATACTTTCCAAGATCCGCTCCGGTGGGCAATGGTGAGTTTGCATCCGCTGGATGGGCCACATCAAAAGAGGCTGAAACATTCTGAGGCAAGCACGCCTCAAGCATCGATTGATACAACGGAGCTGCCGTTGGGCAGCCAAATTGGACCAGCTCGTCTCGCCCCTCTTGATCATATCCATCTACGATCAGCAGCCGAATGGCTTTATTGGTGGTCACTTTACGGAAACTCAATTCAATTTGCTTGGCACCGCATAGTATTGGGATAGGATCGGACAAAAGACAATACTCATCCCGAACACAGGATGAGGCACCTGGAGGGCTCTATGAAATTTGGTTTAATCCCCATCAATATCGGCATGAGATCGCCCGGGCCCATCGTCCGGCTTTCCCAACTTGCTGAGGAATGTGGATTTGAATCCGTCTGGACCGCGGAGCATGTGATGGTTCCGGTCAACTATGAGTCAAAATATCCGTATAATGACAGAGGTAAGATGGATGCGGTGCCGGAAACCAACATGGTCGACCCTCTGATCGCTCTGTCGCTGGTCGCTGGCGTCACGACGAAACTTAGGTTGGCGACGGGCGTTAACATTCTGCCGCAAGTCTCACCTCTTCTTTTGGCGAAACAGGCCGCGAGCCTCGATTTCATCTCCGATGGCCGCCTCATGCTGGGGTTAGGTATCGGCTGGCTTCAAGAGGAGTTTGGCGCCATGGGCGTCCCTTATGAGCGGCGAGGTGCCCGTTTCGATGATTATTTGTCGGCCATGAAGAAGGTGTGGTCTGGCGACGTGGTGGAACATGAAAGCGATTTTCTGAATTGGACTGGCTTTAAAAGCCATCCGTTGCCACCGCAACGCCCTCACATGCCAATCATCATCGGCGGAAATGCGGGCAAAGTCTTTGAGCGCGTGGCCAAATATGGGGACGGCTGGATCGCGCCACCGATGGAGGACCCGGAGGGGTTGGCGCCACGGTTGAAGAAATTGCGCGAAACCTGCGAACGCCTTGGGAGGCCGGCGGACGATATCGAAATTACCGCCATGTGGGATGCGCGTGGCGGACTTGAGGGGGCGAAACGGATGGCCGAATTTGGTGTTTCGCGCCTGGTGGCCCCTATCAATACACTGGGAGGGGGGCGGCCAACGGAGTCGATCAAGTCTTTCAGTGATCAAGTGGTGTCTAAGGCCTTATAAATACTCCTATTTTGAGCATCTTGCGGCTCGTGGCTCTATTTATGGTAATATAAGCCCCGTCAGGGGATGGCTTTGCGGCAACGCCCCCAAAGCCGAAATGCAGCGGGTGGAGTCATGGCGCAACAAACGTGGGCGAACTGGTCCGGCTGGGTTAAATGCGCGCCCAAGAAAATCGAGACGCCTCAATCCGAAGAAGATCTCAGCGCGGTTGTCCGAAGGGCATCTGGGCCCGTTCGGGTCGCCGGGAGCGGGCACTCATTCACACCACTTGTAGAAACGGACGGCACCATCATCGCTATGGATGCTCTTTCCGGTGTGGAACTGTGCAATCTGGAAAAACGCGAGGTGAACATATGGGGCGGCAGCACCATCAGCTCGTTGGGGCTGCCCTTGAAGGATTTCGACCTGGCGCTCGCCAATCAAGGGGATATTGATAAGCAAACAATAACAGGCGCGATTGGCACGGGGACTCATGGAACTGGACGCGCGCTTGGCAGCCTGTCCACTCAACTGGCCGCTTTTCGTTTGGTGACGGCATCTGGTGATATTTTGCATTGTTCGCCCGAAGAAAATGCTGATGTGTTTGAAGGCGGCCGCGTTTCGTTTGGCTCCCTTGGCGTCATGTCCCAAGTGCGTCTGCAGTGCCGGCCGGCGTATAAGCTGGAAGAACACATCTGGCCAATGGATGTGGACCATTGTCTAGGGCGCCTTGAAGCTTTCGATGATGCCAATAGGCACTTTGAGTTCTTTTGGTTTCCGTATGCGGATCACGTCATCGCCAAAACCCTAAATGAAACCCAAAAGTCGGCACCCGATCCCAGGCCGCCAGAAATGCGGTCAACGCGAGATGCCGAAAACCGGGTGTTTCAAATGGCTTGCGAGGCGGGACGTTTCCTTCCGTTTCTGAAGCCGCGGCTTCAGAAATATTTGACCAATGCGTCCGGTGAATCCACGCGAATTCGGTGGAGTTGCGAGGCCTTTCCGAGCCCTCGTACGGTACTGTTCAATGAAATGGAATATGCGATACCGGCTGAGAAGGGCGCTGACTGTGCGCGGGAAATTGCAGCGTTCATTCGCGGCCGCCGCCTCAATGTGATGTTTCCGATCGAGTTCAGGCGTGTCGCCGAAGATGATATCTGGCTCAGCCCATTCTATGACCGGCCAAGCGTTACGATTTCCGTTCATCAGTATGGGAGGCAGCGATACAAGAAATTCTTCGATGGATGTGAAGCCATCTTCCGGTCCTATGGTGGGCGGCCGCATTGGGGCAAGCTGCACAGTCTTGTGGCAAAGGATTTTGAAGAAATTTATCCGCGTTGGGATGATTTCTTGAGGCTTCGTGCGCGGCTAGATCCGGATCAGAAATTCGTTAATGGCCATCTGAAACAGGTTTTCGGCCTCTAAAGTTGCCTATTCGAAAATCGCGACGGTTTGACCTTCTTTGACGGGGTCACCTTCGGCCACCAATACTTCGACCACTTTTCCGTCCGTTGGTGCCGATACCGGTATTTCCATTTTCATGGACTCTAGAATGATGATGGGATCTTCTTCTTCCAAGGCGTCACCGGCCTTCGCTTCAATTTTCCAAACCTTGCCGGTGACATCGGCCTTTACTTCCACGGACATGTGGCCCCCTTATTATCAGTCTTGATTGGCTTCATTCATAGACGATTGATGCGACGGATCAAGACGGATGTGACAACGTTGATGTGAGCTTGCCATCTTCAGCGCGCTGCCGGAAACAAGTGCGGCTTCCCAAGTGGCAGGCCGGGCCGGTTTGATCCACTTTCAAGAGAATAGTGTCGCCATCGCAATCGATCTGAAAGTCCACAAGCTTCTGTACATGGCCCGAGCTTTCGCCCTTTCGCCAGTATTTCTGCCGTGAGCGCGACCAATAGGTAACCCAGCCGGTCTTCAATGTCTGCCTCACGGCATCCGCGTTCATCCAAGCCATCATCAACACATCGCCGTTCTCGGCATCCTGTGCAATGGCCGGGACCAAGCCATCCGTATTGAAGGCCAGTTCGCCCAGCACAGCGTCAGCGGCTTGAGGGCGAAACCCAGGTGCGGGTGTAAAGTCAGTCATGGGGATGCCTTTGCGAGTTGCTTAAACCCGTTTTCAAGGTCTCTGATAAGGTCTTGTGGGTCTTCGAGGCCTATATGGTAGCGAATTCCAGCTTTTGAAGTATCCCAGTTTGTGGCTGTGCGGCTGTCCGACGGATCTATGGTGATCGCAAGGCTTTCATATCCGCCGAACGAGTAACCGATGCCGAAATGCTGATAGCTATCAATCATCGCATCGACTGCGTCATCCGGCGAATGCCTTAGGGTCACACTGAATGTTCCCGAAGCACCGGAAAAGTCGCGCTTCCAAAGGTCATGCTGGGGGTGAGAGGGCAAAGCCGGATGGAGGACCTTCTCGACTTCCGGCCGTGCTGCGAGCCACTTAGCGACCGCAAGGCCATTTTCCTGGTGCTGGCGCATGCGAACACCGAGCGTCCGCAAACCACGTTGCGCCAAATAGATGTCGTCAGGGCCAACCGAGCTTCCCAACACGCTATGCATCTTGAACAAAGTTGGCCAGTGTTGCTGGGAAGAAGTGATGCTGCCCATCAGCAGATCAGAGTGCCCTCCGACATATTTTGTGATCGATTGTAGTGAGATATCGACTCCCAGATCGAACGGTTTCATGAAGTAGGGAGATGCCCACGTATTGTCCGTGATCACCATAACGCCGCGCTTATGGGCTGCTTCTGCGATGGCAGGGATATCTTGCACTTCGAAGGTTTGAGACCCCGGCGATTCGCAAAACACAAGCCGCGTATTGTCCCTGATCAGATTGTCGATATCAGCGCCGATGGTTGGCTCATAGAAGGTCGTTTCGACACCCATGCGTTCGAGGACCAGATCACAAAAGCGCCTCGTGGGGGCATAGCAGCTGTCCGTTACCAGGATGTGGTCACCCGCCGAGGCGAAAGCCAATAGCGTCGTACTAATGGCGGCAAGACCAGAGGGGGTCAGAACGGCGTCATAGCCGCCGTCAAGTTCGGCCAAGCCCTTCTTGAAGGCATAGGCTGCTGGCGATCCGCGCCTGCCATAATTGTACTTCAGGTCATGTGATTTGAGGGCCTTGGCGTCCGGAAGCAGGACGGTGGATGCATGATAGACCGGCGGATTGACAACTTTCATGTCATCGTCAAACTTGCGCCCTGTCGTGACGAGCTTTGTATCTTCTTTCATCTGTATACCTAGTGAATCACATCGAGCCACGCCAACTGGATCACCGCCTCGGCCTCAGTTTGGTGGTGATCAAAAGTTGTGGCACAAACGTGGTGTTTTTGACAGGCTGACGCATACAGCGCAAGCGGTTGGGGAAGAGGAATAATGTCAATTTTGCGGGTCACCGCACTCCTGTTTGTTGCGTTTATCGCAGCTTGTGGCGAACGCAATCAGCCATCCGGGGCCATACCTAGTTCAGACGGAGCTTCGGGGACCGCAGCCGCCACATCGGGTGGGCGAACGTTGGATGCCGTTCGCGCAAAGGGGTTTGTGCAATGTGGCGTAAGCCAGGGGCTTCCTGGGTTTTCTAATCCCGATGATAGAGGGAATTGGACCGGCATCGATGCTGAGTTTTGCCGCGCTGTGGCGGCCGCCATTTTCGGCGACTCCTCAAAGGTTAAATTCACGGCGCTGTCGTCAAAAGAACGCTTCACCGCGCTCCAATCCGGCGAAATCGATGTCTTGTCCCGCAACACGACGTTCTCTATGTCGCGCGACACGAATCTGGGCTTGGACTTTGTCGGGGTGAATTACTACGACGGCCAGGGCATGATGGTGCGCAAGAGTTCGCGGGTCACGAGCGCGACGCAGCTCGATGGGGCGACCGTATGCACGAACTCCGGCACCACGACAGAACTCAATATTTCCGACTATTTCCGCACCAATGGTCTGAAGTTTGATCTTGTTGCATTTGAGAAAAGTGACGAGGTTGTGGCCGCCTATGACGCCGGACGGTGCGATGTGTACACGACGGATCAATCCGCGCTCTATGCGGATCGGCTGAAACTACAAAGCCCTGATGAGCATATGGTATTGCCTGAGGTAATTTCAAAGGAGCCGCTGGGCCCATCGGTCCGGCAGGGGGATGCTCAGTGGGCGGACATCGTGCGCTGGACCCACAATGCAATGCTGACGGCGGAGGAGCTTGGGGTCACATCTCAGAATGTGGACGAAAAAGCCACGTCAACGAACCCCGAAATACGACGGCTGCTTGGCAAGGAAGGCGCCTTTGGCGAAGGCCTTGGATTGACCAATGAGTGGGCGTTTAACATCGTTAAGCAAGTTGGCAACTACGGAGAGGTCTTTGAGCGGACGGTGGGGCTAGAGTCGCCATTGCAAATTGAGCGTGGCCTAAATGCTTTGTGGACGGAAGGCGGATTGCAATACGCACCGCCTATTCGATGAGGCTGCATGAACAGTTCATCCGCTTCTAAATCCAAGCAGAATTCGGTAACGGAAAAAGTCCAGCAGATATGGTTTCACGAGACGTATCGTGGGTATTTGGTTCAGGGTCTTTTGGTCCTCTTTATTCTCTGGGCGTTTATTGGAATCGCGCAAAACGTTGCCGAAAACCTCAGCCGGCAACAGATTGCCTCCGGGTTTGGATTTCTGGACACCACGTCAGGGTTTGTTATCAGCCAGAGATTGGTTGAATACAGCGAGACGTCCTCTTATGGCCGCGCGCTCTATGTGGGTTTCGTAAACACGCTTGCGGTTGCCATTGTCGGCATCGCGCTTGCCACAATATTGGGCTTCGCCATTGGTATCTCGCGGCTGTCATCAAACTGGCTGCTGTCACGCTTTGCGACCAGCTATATCGAGATATTGCGAAACGTACCGCTGCTGCTTCAAATTTTCTTCTTATACTTCGGCGTTCTTCGTGCGCTGCCTTTCCCTCAGGAAGCCTTCTCGATCGGCCAACTGATTTTTCTGGACAATCGCGGACTTCATTTTCCCATTCTCGTATGGGGCGCGGAAGGGCTGGGGTGGAGCGTCCCGGAACTGGGGCGCTTTAACTTCTCAGGCGGCGCAAATGTCAGTCCGGAATATCTGTCGCTTCTTCTGGCGCTGACACTATACACGGCCTCCTTCATTGCGGAGATCGTGCGGGCGGGTATTCAGTCGGTTCCGGCAGGGCAGCTAGAGGCCGCAAGAGCGCTTGGGCTGAAACGAGGGCAGATATTGCGTTTTGTCGTATTGCCTCAAGCGTTGCGAGTCATCGTGCCGCCTCTGACGAGCCAATATCTCAATCTGACCAAGAACTCTTCGCTGGCGGTGTTTATCGCCTATCCTGAATTGGTATCCATCGCGGGGATCACCCTCAATCAAACGGGGCAAGCGATTGAGGTCTTGAGTATTGCCATGATCGTGTATCTGGCGCTCAGCCTACTGACGTCTTTGATCATGAATTGGTACTATGCCCGCACTGAACCGGCGGGGCGTTAGACTATGGCTCACAAGAACATGCCAGTTTCTCCGGCCGATTGGGTGCGAACAAACCTGTTCTCAACGCCTCTGGATGGATTTATCACCATCGCCGTGGCGGTGCTTCTTGTATTGACACTTTGGCCCGCCATGAACTGGGCTCTCTTGTCCGCTGTCTGGACAGGGCAAGACGGCGCCGCATGCCGTGCAGAAGGTGCAGGCGCATGCTGGCCATTCATCGGTGCTAAATTCAATCAATTTGTGTTCGGCCGTTATCCCATTGAGGAACAGTGGCGCGTGCTGCTGGTTTTCGCTTTGGGGGGCATATCTATCGGATGGCTCGCTTGGCCCTCGGCACCCCGTAAGACCAGTGTTGCCGTATTTCTCCTCGTGGCGTTTCCGGTTGTAGCCGCGCTCCTGTTGGCTGGGGGCATGTTTGGATTGACGCCAGTGGAAACCAACCTCTGGGGCGGGATGCTGATTACGTTGGTTGTCGCGTTTGTTGGTATCGTTGCCTCGCTTCCGCTGGGTGTCTTGCTGGCTCTCGGGCGGCAGTCCGAATTACCGGTCGTTCGGCTGGTTTGTGTGGGCTTCATTGAGTTCTGGCGGGCGGTGCCGCTGGTCATTTTTCTGTTTATGGCCAGCAATATGTTACCGCTGTTCTTTCCGGCCGGTGTAACGGTGGACAAGCTGGTCCGCGCGCTGGTGGCTGTGGCTCTGTTTAGTTCCGCATATATGGCCGAAGTGGTTCGAGGGGGGCTCCAAGCAGTTCCGAAAGGCCAATTTGAAGCAGCGCTTTCCCTCGGTATGGGGTATTGGCGTGCGATGGCATTTATTGTCCTTCCTCAAGCGCTGAAACATGTGCTTCCCGGCATCGTCAATACATTCATCGGCCTGTTTAAGGATACATCCTTGGTCTACGTGATTGGCCTCTTTGACATGCTGGGCGTGATCACGGTTAATCTAACCGACCCTACTTGGTTCTCCGCCCAGACGGCTGCTACCGGGTATGTTTTTGTTGCCTTCGTCTTTTGGGCATTCTGTTTTGCCATGTCTCGCTATTCTGTTCGCCTCGAAGCGAATCTGGAACAGTCCCGAGATACAGCCTCCAAACTTGCGACTCTCCGATGACCGAAGAAAAAAGTTCGTCTCCAGACGAAATCATTCAGATTGCAAATCTTAACAAACGCTTCGGCGATCTTCATGTTTTGAAAGATGTAAATCTATCGGTGAAGCAAGGGGACAAGATTGTCGTTTGTGGTCCGTCCGGGTCCGGGAAGTCGACGCTCATTCGATGCATCAACCGGTTGGAAGCACACGATAGTGGAACCATCATTGTCGACGGGAATGTGCTGGATGAAGACCTGCGGGTTGTTGATGAGGTGCGCCGGGAAGTCGGCATGGTCTTTCAGCAGTTCAACCTGTTCCCTCATTTGTCGATATTGGACAATTGCACGCTGGCGCCCATACAAGTGCGCAAAATGGACCGTGAGGCGGCAGAGCAGCAGGCGATGGCACTTCTAGAGCGGGTTCGCATTCCCGAACAAGCGCACAAATTTCCAAATCAGCTTTCCGGCGGTCAACAGCAACGTGCGGCCATTGCGCGTTCGCTTTGCATGACTCCCAAAGTGATGCTGTTTGACGAGCCGACTTCCGCCCTCGACCCGGAAATGATCAAAGAGGTGCTCGACGTAATGCTGGATCTCGCGGAAGGCGGCATGACCATGATTGTGGTGACCCATGAAATGGGATTTGCCCGTACGGTGGCCGACCGCGTCGTCTTCATGGATGATGGCCGCATCCTGGAGGAAGCCCCGCCGGCATCATTTTTTGAGAATCCGGAACACGCCAGAACCAAAGAGTTCTTGAGTCAGATCCTCGATCAGAACAACGATTAGTCCTCGAACGGCGTCAAGGTTTCGGTTGTTCTTCCGTAGGCGGTAAATCCAGACTTTTGATAGAGGGGCAGGGCTGCGGGATGGTCGCACGTGCAGGTTTGCAGGTGCACCCGTTTGGTCGATTTGCGCCAAGCACGTTGCAGCACCGCTTGTAGAAACGGCTTGCTGAGGCCTTTTCCAATGTGGTCGGGCATCAAGCCGAAAAATGTGATTTCCACATCTGGCATGAGGCGAAAGTCTATCTCCGAAAAGCCCGCAATCTGCGCATCCGAATAGAGGCAATGAATTTCCACTGCATCGTCGTGGATGGTTTTGGACAGCTTTTCGTCACTCCACCATTTGCGATTGACCCATAGGTAATCGCGTCCGACAGCATCATAGAGATATCGGTAAAAGGCGACGGAGGGGTTCTCCTCCCGAACCAGCCTGACACTTTCATCAAAGGGACTCGAACTGAGAGTGGTGGGCCTCGCCTTCATCTCTAGGAAGGTGACCACCGTAGAAACCGGCAATGGGCGGTTCGTGTCCTGCTTCATTTTTCTAGCGGTAGGTCCTGGCGCGCGCCCCATTCTGCCCAGGAGCCATCATAAAGCGGAGCATTGGGCGCATTCACCTGGTGAAGCGCTAATCGGAGGATGGCCGCAGTCACGCCAGATCCACAAGATGTGATGATGGGCGACTTTAGATCCAATCCGGCTGTTTCGAATACGGATGAGATTTCACCTGCCGGTTTGAGTTCACCGGTGTCCTGCAGAAGGGACTTGTAATGTACATTTTTTGACGTCGGAATATGTCCGCCCCGGACACCAGGACGCGGCTCCGGTTCCTGCGCAAGAAATCTAGCTGGCCCCCGAGCATCCGCCACCTGAGTGTCCTCTTTCGATAACGTTGCCAGGACTGCTTCGGCGTCTGCCACCATCTCGGTGTTTAGCGTGGCTGTGAATTGGGCCGAAGGCTTCGGATGTGTTTTATCCGTCACCGGCCTTTGTTCCGCCTGCCATTTGGGGAAGCCGCCATCGAGAACGGCGACGTTTTTGTGGCCGAACACGCGGCACATCCACCAAAGACGGGCAGCGCTAAACAAGCCCGCCCCATCATAAGAGATCACTTTGTGCCGGTTTCCGATGCCAAGCTCCGACATGCGTTGGGCAAAGAAGTCTGGCTCCGGCAGCATGTGCGGCAGTGGAGACGTCGGGTGGCTGATCGCATCGAGATCAGCGAAGACGGCACCTGGAATATGTGCTCGTTTAAATTCAGCACGCGCATCTCGTTTCATGTCCGGCAGGTACCAAGACACATCCACAATCGCGATTTTGTCGTCGGTTAGATGCTCCGCCAACCAGTTGGTTGTTACCAAGCCCGATGCGAGATCACTCAAAGGCCGAGTTCCTGAATTCTTCCGACAATTGGGGGCCACGGTCGAGCCATGCTGGCACCGGCAGGCCTTTTTCTTTCAAGAAGGCCGGATTGAACAGCTTGCTTTGGTACCGCGTTCCGAAATCACAGAGAACGGTGACGATGGTATGTCCGGGACCCATGTCTTGCGCCATGCGTATCGCGCCGGCCACATTGATACCGCTCGATCCGCCAAGGCACAGGCCTTCTTCAAGCAACAGGTCGAATACGATCGGCAGGGCTTCTTCATCCGGAATCTGGTAAGCGTCATCGATCGGCGCGCCTTCCAAGTTTTGGGTAACACGTCCTTGGCCAATTCCTTCTGTGATGGAAGTGCCTTCTGCTTTCAGTTCGCCATGCTTATAGAAATTGTACATGGCGGCGCCCATAGGGTCGGCCGCGGCGATACGAATGTCTGAATTCTTCTCCTTGAGGCCAATGCCAACGCCCGCCAACGTGCCGCCCGTGCCGATAGCGCAGGTGAAGCCGTCGACCTTGCCTTCCGTCTGATCCCAAATTTCGGGAGCCGTGGTGCGAACATGACCGTCCCGATTAGCGACATTATCGAACTGATTGGCCCAAATAGCGCCATTCGGTTCAATATCGTTCAGCTTCTCAGCGAGCCGCCCAGAGTATTTGACGTAGTTATTCGGGTCACGGTAGGGCACGGCCGGTACCTGGATGAGTTCGGCGCCCGCCAACCGCAGCATGTCTTTCTTTTCTTCGCTTTGGGTTTCGGGGATGACGATGACTGTCCGAAAGCCCATTGCATTTCCGACCAGCGCGAGCCCAATCCCCGTGTTCCCAGCGGTGCCCTCTACGATCACTCCGCCTGGACGCAGCTTGCCGGTCTTGATGGCATCTTCGATGATAAATAGGGCCGCGCGATCCTTCACAGATTGGCCTGGATTCAGAAATTCGGCCTTACCGAGAATGTCGCAGCCGGTGAGTTCAGATGCCTTTTTGAGGCGAATAAGGGGCGTGTTGCCGATCGCCTCCAGCATTCCGTTTTTGATGGACATGAAATGACGTCTCGCTGGAACAGGGGTTGAGATCGCGCCAAACTATCCGCCAGCCCATCTCGGTTCAAGCATTGCACCGATTTCGCGTTGACCCGCACGTGATCCAGCTTATGTCTCTCAACGTATAGATAGGGACATTTAGTATTACAAAGAAATTATGAAACCATATATGCCATTTAAATCAAATGGTTATGTGGTTAAACGTCTATGTGGGTTTAGATGCGACCGGACGACAAACTTGAGGAGCTATTGCTGGAGTACAGCGCGGGCAGTCTCTCTGAGACGTCGTCGCTGCTCGTCGCGACTCATTTGGCGCTGTCGCCAAAGTCCCGGAAACTCGTGCGCCAGATGGACGAGATCGCGGGTGCTTTCTTCAGCCACAACATCGAACGGGTGGCTGACGTTCCTACCATTGATCCATCACTTCTGAACAATGTGTCGCTTTTGGAGGTCGCCGACGAAACGGTCGCGGATCAGGCGCCTCACGCTCATTCGTCCTTGCCGGAGCCCTTGAGAAGCGTTGTTGGCGACTTTGAGAGCATTCCGTGGCGCCGCAAACTGCCCGGCTTGAAGGAATTTCGGCTCCCGAATAGGCCAGATGGCTGTGATGCGGTCCTCTACAAAATTAAGGCCAACCGTTCCATGCCGCGCCACACCCACGAGGGCGATGAGCTCACGTTGGTGTTGGAGGGTGGATTTTCCGACCACACGGGGAGCTACAAAGCGGGCGACGTCGCCATCGCTGATCCGTCCGTTGAACACAGACCATTTGCTGATCCTGATGGTGACTGCTTGTGTTTTGCCGTATCCGACGGGCCGCTGCGCCTTACGGGCCCTGTGGGGCGTCTCCTGGCAGGCCTAAATCGCCTCAAATAAGTGACAGTTCATGACAACCTGTTGATCAAATTGTGCCGGGACAATTGGCACGGATTGTGATAGGATCTGCCTTGGGTTAGAGGATCGGGGCGAGATCCTTCACAAAAGAACAAACTGTCTGTCACAATCAAGAAATCCTCCTTGGTGTGCGTATTGGGGTTCAAATTTCATGTCTCAACATGGTTTCGTTGGCGTAATTGCTTTTGTTATCTCACTTCTCATTCCAGCAATCGCGTCAGCCGACCGGGCCCTTGAGGTGGCGGCAGTAGAAAGCAAGCCCAGCAGTGCCTTTGAGAGCACGCTGCGGCAGCTCAGCTTCGATGTTCAGCGCAATGGCAAGACCATCGGCCAGCATGTGGTCAACATTCGTGAGGATGGGGACCAAGTTGTGGTCGACACGAAGATTGACGTGAAAATCAACATCGCCTTTGTCACCGTGTTCCGCTACAGCCAAACGGGTCGTGAAGTGTGGCAAGACGGCAAGCTGGTCAAACTCGACACCATGTCGAATGACAATGGCAATGAGATTAAGTTGACCGCGGAACGGGGCGAAGAGGGCCTAATGGTGCATGGCACGCGCTTTGACGGCACGATGGCTGAATTGGCTCTGCCTACAAGCTATTGGAATACCGCGACTGTAGCTTGCACAAAGATGTTTAATACCCAAAACGGCAAATTGATGGACGTAAATGTTCAAGAAGATGGTCGTGAGGTGATTGAAGTCAGCGGGCGCTCTGTGGAAGCCACGAAATACGTTATCGATGGTGATCTGAAAAAGCAGATTTGGTACGACCGCGCGGGCACCTGGGTTAAATCGATCTTCAATGTTCGCGGCCAAACGATCGAATATGTACTGGTTGGCGACAAAGTTGACATTGCCAGCAATGATAACCGCGTTCTCACCCGCTAGAGCGCCGTATCCCCGACACGTCGTTTCCTGACTATATAGACTTCTCCGCTCCATCCTTCCGATAAAGTTGGTGGGATCTGCTCCTGCGCATTTTGCGTACAAAGAACAGATCTTCAGAGGGATGAGCAATGGCAAATCAGAAAAATAACACTCCCGGTCTGGCCTGGATTACAGGCGCAAGTTCGGGCATCGGACGAGCGACGGCCAAGCTGCTTGCCAAAAAAGGATGGACGGTCGCCGTCACGGCTCGAAGTGAGGAGCCGCTAAACACCCTTGCAGAAGAGTGCTACGGCTTCTCCGGCGAAATTCTTGTCTTTCCGGGCGATGTTACTGATGAAAGCCGCATGGTGGCGATTGTGACTGCTCTAGAGACGCAAACGGGAGCCATAGATCTCGCGATCCTCAATGCCGGCATCTATCTGCCCATGGAAGTGACGGAACTTGACCTTGCAAAGTTTAGAACTTCGCTAGATGTGAACCTGATGGGCGTCGCAAATGGCCTTGCGCCACTTCTGGAAAGGATGATCGCGCGAAGGTCCGGCCATGTGGCCATTGTATCCTCTGTGACGGGATATGGTGGCCTGCCTACGAGTCTTGCTTATGGTGCCACCAAGGCGGCGCTTATCAATATGGCTGAGACGTTGAAGATAGAACTTGATCGCCACAACGTGAATGTGAGTGTCATTAATCCCGGATTTGTGGAAACACCGGCTACGGACGAAAATCCGTTCCCGATGCCCTTCATTGTCCCCTCCGAAACGGCGGCGAAGCGGATCGTGACCGGTTTGGTGCGAGGAAAGTTCGAGATTACGTTCCCCCGCCGATTTACCTACCTGCTGAAATTGATCAACATGCTGCCAAGACACTGGTATGTGGCTGTGGTCAAGCGGGCGACTGGTTGGCAGAAGCTGCCCGCACCAGAGGTTTAGGGTCTGGGATAGATCTGCGGCCCATTTTTAGGGCCAAAGATTTCGTCTTGTTCCCCTCAAGGTTTTGAGAAGGACACCTGCGTGACGTCTATGTTGCGCGATCGGAACCCGGCTTCGCAGTAAGATAGGTAGTAGTGCCACATTCTGCGGAAGCGGTCGTCGAAGCCCATCGTCGAAATCTTAGGCCAGGCCTCCAGGAAGCGGCTCCGCCAAACGGCAAGGGTTTCCGCATAGTCGATCCCAAAATCGATGTTGCGGTCGAAGGTAAGACCCGCCGCAGAGCCGTGATCCCTCAAATGTGTTGGGGAAGGCAGCATGCCTCCAGGGAAGATGTAGCGCCGAATAAAATCTGAGTTACGGCTATAGGTATCGAAATGCTCTTCATCAATGGTGATGATTTGAAGTCCAGCTTTCCCGCCGGAAACGAGACTGTCTGATACTTTGTCGAAGAAGGTCGACCAATATTCTTGCCCCACAGCTTCGAACATCTCGATGGAAGCGACACGATCGAATTTTTCGTCAATGTCACGATAGTCTTGGAAGCGTAAGTCGACCTTGTCGGCGAGGTCTGCTTTGGAGATACGGTTGCGGGCGAAATCCAACTGCTCTTGGCTGATGGTTACACCGACCACATTGCAGCCCACATGCTTTGCTGCGTATTCGGCAAAGCCGCCCCAACCACAGCCGATTTCGAGCACCCGGTGTTCCGGTTTGAGATCGAGAAGGGAAGCGAGTGTTTGGTATTTGTTCAGTTGGGCTTCGGAGAGGTCTTGGTTTGAGGAATCAAATTTGGCCGACGAATAGGTCATCGTCGGGTCGAGCCATTCCCGGTAAAAGTCATTGCCAAGATCATAATGATAGCTGATGTTCCGTTTGGAACCGGAACGCGAGTTTTTGTTCAGCAGGTGAAGCATTCGCTGAACAAACTTCATCACGGGGCGTCCGGTGAAAAAGGCCTCAACCTTCTGGCTGTTGCGCGCGAAAATTTCCAGCAGCAATTCTAGATTAGGACTGTCCCATTCGCCTTGGAGAAACCCTTCGGCGAAACCAATGCCACCCCCGCGAATGAGGCGTCCGGCAAAAGATAGATCGTGAACACGAAGCGTGGCGTGGTGACCCGGAATGCTGCCTTCGAACTTAAAACGCCGCCCGTCAGGAACAATGACGGTAATGGCGCCCCATTCAATCCGGGTTGCAATGCGGGCTGCAAGTGCGAACCATTTGGGCAGGCCCCGCAGAACATGGAGGTTGGCGGTCGTCACAATCGTTTCCGACTGTGCAGGTGGGGTCTCACTTTGCTTTGTACCGCCGGTAAATCCAAGTGTGGTGGCATTCGCATCAATGTGTGTCATATCGTTTTCTTCCCCACTATTTTTTGAGGCAATTTTCGTCGTTTGATCTTCCTTTGTAATTCTCACTCTCACCTATGATAGGCGAGGGGGAACCACTTCGTAAGATATTTTTGCTGCGGGCTTTGCCGCCGCGTGGCCATGGTACCGGGCCCCTTTGAGCCAGAGGCGCAGCGCCTGCCAGTGAATGGCTGCAATCACGCTGAATGTCAGAAGAGGGTGCGTGAAGAAAAGGCGTATCAACGCACGGTCCGAGAAATCCCGTTCGCGGCCGGTCAGTGAGGCCAGCAGCAGATCGCCATCATCATCAGTTTGCCGAATATTGACTGCGATCGTTTCCGCCGGGTCGTTTATGGAGAAATGATACTTCGCCTTCATGCCGATGAAGGGAGAAACATAAAACGACTTTTCTGCTTCGTGCGGTTCAGCCGTAGCCTTCTTGTCGTTCATTGAAATTGGCATCACATAAGTATGGGATTCCCCAAACGTATTGTGGACCTCATAGAGGATTGCCCGGAGCTTCTCTTCAGTATCGAAACAATAGAAAACAGAAAGGGGGTTGAACACATATCCAAATATACGGGGCAGGCAGAGCAATTTGATCTTGCCGCAAACAAAATCCAGTTCGGCTTCGTGCAACAATTTTTCTGCCCAAACACGTAAGGGGGAACCATCGCGGGCACCGTGATCCCGGTCATAGAAACTAAAAATGTTCCATCGGTTGTGCGAGAATAGTTTCAATCGGCGGCTATCGTCGTCAACGCGGTCAATATCGAAAAAACCGGTGAAGAAACGATAGGTAAACCGATGCCGGAATGGATTGAGCCGGGCATGCATAACCTGCCCTTGGTACAATTTGGTTTCGGACGGTATGTGGTTTGTGATCGACATCTTACTCTGCGGCTTCGCGAAGAAGTTGATCTTGTTCCCATGGTACGACGGCGCCGAGCTGTTTGGCCACATTTAATCCGGCCTTTAGACCATCTTCGTGGAAGCCGCTTCCGCAGTATGCGCCGCAAAACCAGGTTCTGCGTGTTCCTTGGATGAGGTCTAATTCCTTTTGCGCCTTCAAAGCAGCTGAATCAAATTGCGGGTGGTCATAGTCAAACTGCGCAAAAGTGAGTTCTTCGCGCGGCGCATGGATTGGATTGAGGCTGACAAAAAGAGGCAGTTTCTTGTCAATGTTTTGTAGCCGGTTCATCCAATAGGTCACGGAGACTGTATCTTCGGTGGCCTTTACGTTCTCGCCAGTGGATTTTTCGCCGCACATATAGTTCCAGCTAGACCAGATGACGCGTTTGTTCGGCATCAAGGCCGGGTCGCGATGTAGATAAGCTTTGTTGGGCGCATATTTGAGAGCGCCTAACAGTGAACTCTCGTCTGGCTGCGCATCCGAAAGAAGATTCAGCGCTTGGTCGCTATGGGTTGCGATCACCACGTGATCGAACTTTTCGCGGCGGCCGTCCCAGCACTCCACGAAGACACCATCAACGACACGTTGGATTTTCGAGACGACCGAGTTGAGGTGGATGCGATCCTTAAAAGATGCGGAGATCTTTTTCACATATTCTCGGCTGCCACCTGTGACCGTGCGCCAGAGAGGGCGTTCGCGATACACCAACCGATGGTTCTTAAAGAACGAAACGAAACTTTCGGCAGGAAAGTCCAGCATGCTCTCTGGACTTGTGGACCAAATGGCACCGCCCATTGGCAGCAAATAGAGATCCCGAAATTTCTTTGCGAAATTGCGCGCATCCAAATAGTCACCTAGGGAAACATCTGCCAGGAGACCATTTTCCAGATCTTCAATACACTGGCGATTGAAGCGCAAAATTTCTGTCAGCATATGAATGAAGCCAGGATTTAGCAGGTTCTTTTTCTGAGCAAAAATTTCCCAGAAATTGCCTCCTGCCCATTCGGTCCTTCCATTCTGTGCACTGACGGAAAAGCTCATATTGCTTGCGTCCGTCTGTACGCCGAGATGTTCGAACAAAGCCACGAGGTTCGGATAGTTGTGGTCGTTGTAGACGATAAAGCCGGTGTCGACAGGGATGCGATGGCCGTCATAGTCGACCTCCACCGTGTTGCTATGTCCCCCAAGGCGGTCGTCTTTTTCAAAGACGGTGATGTCATGATGGCGGTTAAGTAGGTAGGCGGCGGAAAGACCTGAAATACCGGTCCCGACAATGGCAATCTTCATAATTTTCGGCCCTGTTCTGAAGAGGACAATAAGAGAGTAACTGCTAGTGGTTGCGTGCTTTCGCTCTTGGTCCTTGCTTCAGTCCCCACCAATTTGACCAACTTTCTCTTTGTGCTTCGGTCTTGTTTGCCTGGGACGTCCCCGCTAGAGAGCGCCCCGATGATAAGTTGGTCAAACCGCACTTTTGATTACTCTACTCACATCATACGCATAGTGAGGAGGGATGGATCAGCGCCAATTTAATCCCGATTTCGTGAAGTGCACCGCTGTTTCCCGCGAGGCGGGAAATGCTCTCCAAAACGCAAAAAACGCCATTGATCCAGTGACCAATGGCGTCTTTTAGCAGTGATGGCTCCCCGGGCCGGACTCGAACCAGCGACCCAGCGGTTAACAGCCGCTTGCTCTACCAACTGAGCTACCGGGGATCACTATCAAGATGGATTAAGGGACGTAGAAGCACCTGTCCACCAAGAAGCGGAGCGTATACCAGACACTGTCCGGCAGATCCACTGTAAATGTGTATATCAAATCAAACTTTATTTTTCGGTATACGTTTCTGATTTAGCTTGCGTAAGAACCCCATCGCCTGATAGCCGGAGTCTGTTATGTCCAGCTTAACATTCGCGGGTCGACGTATATCTCTGCCAAGTTCGCGCTTGGCCCGTATCGCATTGGGCGTTGCTCTCCTCATAGGAGGTATGTTGGGGTTCCTACCGATTCTCGGCTTTTGGATGATCCCGCTTGGCCTAGTGGTTCTGTCCGTGGACATACCCTGGGTGCGGCGACGCCGTCGGCGGCTTGCCGTTTGGTGGGGGCGTTCAAAATACAATCGCTGGAAGGCCGGCCAATAGGGACAAGCTGGTCCCGATTAATCTGAGAGGACCGCACATAAAAAATGGGCCACCCGTGAGGATGGCCCAAAGTGGGTATTGGTGGGGTGTCTTCAGGGGGAAGACACGAGAACTATCCCACAGGCGGCTTAAATCGCCGTTAAAGAAGCCTGTAAAAGTTGAACGGCTTTGGATTTTCGTGATTTTGTAGGCTTGCCGGTTTCAAACTGGCTTGTCGCCGGTCAAGGTGATCCGGCTCATGATCCGTTGAGACCCTTCATAATCATTCATCGCGTAGTGCATCACGCCGCGATTGTCCCAGAATGCGACAGATCCTTTTTGCCATCTAAACCGGCAAGTGAATTCCGGGCGTGTGGAATGATCCAACAGATAGTTCAGCAAGGGCGCGCTTTCTTCTTCCGTCATGTTCTCAAAGCGCAGCGTGAACATGGGATTTACGTAGAGCGCTTTACGGCCGCTTTCCGGATGAGTGCGGATCACGGGATGAATGTTTTCCTCATGGACCGCATCCGACATTTTGTATTTTAGCGTTGCCTCGCCACGGTATTTGGCACCAGCGGTTCCGCTTGGATCATATGCGACTTTGGCGCTATGAACTGCCCTTAAGCCGCCCAGCATATCTTTCATGCCGTCCGAAAGCACTTCGTAGGCCCGATACATGTCTGCATACAATGTATCGCCACCGGCATTCGGCACTTCCTCCGCATACAGAATGGTGCCCATGCTTGGGTTTTGAAAAAACGAATTGTCCGAATGCCATTCTGTGCCGAACGAAGCAGGCTCATTGGCCGGTTTGATAATTCGGATGATTTCCGGCCGGCCTTCCATGCCTTCGACGATGGGGTGAACTTCGGGTTCGCCGAATTTTTTTGCAAGGGCCACATGGCTGTCAGCCGATAGAACTTGGCCGCGGAAGAAGACTGCGCCGTGTTTCAGGAAAGCTTCGCGGATGAATGTTGTTGCATCTGGATCGAGTGGGGCTGAAAGATCGATGCCAAATATCTCGGCGCCAATCGTAGCTGCCAAAGGGCGAACTTCCCACACGCCACTCATTTTTGTGCACTCACTCGTTGCCGGAAGAATCCGCGGTAATTTCGTCGGGTTTGGCTTTCGGGTCACTTGCGCCTAAATCCGAAAGCGCCTGAATGCATTCCGCACACTTTGGATCCAAAGTCAATGCGCCCCGGTAGTCGTTGATTGCGTCCGCGCGGCGGTCGAGGGCGAGGTTGGTTTCGGCCCTGGCTAGAAATGTGGTGCTGCTGCGTGGTGCCAGCCGTACGGCGCGATCGAAATCAAGAACCGCTTTGTCATCTCTGTCCAAAACGCGATAGGCGCTACCGCGCGCCATGTAGGCACCCAAATGGTTTGGGTTGAGGCGCACAACTTCGCCAAAATCACGTGCTGCTTGCGAGTGGTTGCCGAGTTTCACGAGCAGATTTCCGCGAAGCATGTAGGTATTTGCAAAGTTAGGGGCGTAAAAGATTGCTTGCGTATAGTCGCCAATCGCGGCGGCGTCGGAACCCAATTTCTCAAAGGCCTCGCCGCGCCCTGAGTACGCGGCCGCATATTTGGGTGCAAAGCCGATGGCGTCTCCGAAGTCTTCCAGCGCACGTTCAGTTTCGCCTTGTTCCAAGAACTTACGACCGCGGCGGTTCAGGAGGACCGCCCGGCGAGCAAAATCCAATGTCTCGGATCCGAGAGCCGCATCAAGTTCTTCAATTGTCGACGTTCTGAACTGCTCGAGCGTTTCGGTTTCCGTCTGTTGCGCCAGCGCGCTGGTAACACTAAAGGAACAAACCGTCAGCGCGAGGAATATACGTGTTGGCCACTTTACGAAAACAAACCCATTCATATGCATTCACTCACGAATTTTGTCCTGGTGCATGAGAAGGTCCGATTGAAAACCTGGCCATGCTCTTAGTTCATTTCTGGTCGCGTGATCGATTCAATAACCTTTGACGACATTAGCGCCGTTTCGATTTCAACCTAATCGCGCTCTAGCTTCTCCATCTGGAGTTATTACTGAAGTAAAATCGCCTTTTTTTCAAATAGAACCAAGTCCAACGGGCCTAAGTCTTGAAAACAGGAGTTTATTAACCAAAAAAAGGCCTAATAAAAGCCCGAAATCGGTCTTAAGGCGCTTGCGACTTAGAGGAGCAGCACGATGAATCTGATTTCAGCTGCTGGCGATCTGACTTTACGCGAACCTGATCCGAATAGAATTCCGGCGATTCTTCCGTACGCGCGAGAACCGTCGATCAGGCTATATACAAATGGATGGAGGCCACGCCCGGAATCGAACCGGGGTACACGGATTTGCAATCCGCTGCGTCACCACTCCGCCACGTGGCCATTTTGTTGGTGCGAAGGCGCGGGATATAGCAAAGCTCGCGCCCGTGCACAATCGTTAAGAAGGGGTATTGTGCCATGGCAAGGCGCCAAGTCAGTGTGTCGCGATTGTTTTGGGAGACTCAGCCATTTATAACCGCAGAGAAATTTCAGTGCTGATTCGATGTTGAATCGGCCCCAGCCAAGTCCCCAACGCTAAGCTGACAAAATATAGGGGTGAAAATGACCGATATCTTTCGGACGGCCCGTCGAAACATGGTCTTGAGCCAGGTTAACACGGACAATGTGACGGATCGGCGGCTCCAAAAGGCCATGGAAACGGTTCCAAGGGAGCTGTTTGTACCGCACACCAAGCGCACGGCCGCCTATTCAAGCGACAACATAGAAATCGGTGGCGGCCGTTTTCTGCTGGCGCCCCGCACGTTGGGCAAGATGATCCAGGCATGTGAGATCGCCCCAGACGATGAGATCCTCGTGGTGGGCTCAAGTTCGGGATATGCCGCAGCCGTTATGGCGCATATGGCGACAGTGGTTGTGGCATTGGAATCCGATGCCGCCCTAGCAGACGGGGCAACCAGTTTGCTCTTGGATCTCGGCATCGACAATGCTGCCGTGGTGACTGGTGACCTTCCTGCGGGACACAAGAAGGGCGCCCCTTATGACGTGATCTTCATAGATGGGGCCGTTCATACGGTTCCCGATGAACTTGAGCAGCAGCTTAAAGAGGGAGGCCGCCTTGTGACCTTGAAACAGCGCGGGCCGCTTTGCTCCTGTGTCTTGATGGTGCGATCCGGCGAAACCACGACCGGCCGCGCGATTTTTGACGCTGCCGGAGGGATATTGCCGGGCTTTGAGCAGGTCGAAGAGTTTACGTTTTAAGCTTTTGTTGAGGAAGATGAGGCCGTCATTAGATCCAGCCACTTAGAATGTGCATTTTGGGCGGCAGAGCGTGTGAATTTACGCGGCCATCAAAATTGCTATTTCTTTTCCATTATGGTCGGGTGGCGTTCAAATTTTGTTGACGCATGCATAAGTATATATCGGGGGAAAACCGGGGAGCTTTGGATTGATGGGTAGTGGTATCCGGATGAAGAAAAAGACAATGATCGGGGTTGGCTTAGTTCTCAGCCTGGCCACCGTATCTCCGGCATCTGCCGACACGCTAGAAGACGCGCTGGTTGCCGCGTACAACAGCAATCCGGACCTTAGGGCCGAGCGGGCCAATCTTCGATCGATCGATGAGAATGTTGCCCAGGCCATTTCCGGCTGGCGTCCGACGATTTCGCTTTCGGCATCGGCCGGGCTGACAACGCGGCGCTCTGCTCCAAGTTTTGGGGCACCCACTCAGGATCTTGAGCCCATCCAGGGGGCTGCGACAATCACGCAGCCTGTATTCACGGGATTTCAGACGCTTAACTCGTTTCGCCAGTCTCAGGCACAAGTGCGGGCAGGACGCGCCAATCTGATTTCGGTTGAGCAGCAAACGCTCCTCAGCGCCGTTACAGCCTATATCGATGTCTGGCGTGACACGGCAGTTGTGAACCTGAATCAAAACAACGTCGCTGTCCTGCGCAAGCAGCTTGAGGCATCTCAGGACCGCTTCAGCGTTGGCGAAATCACACGAACGGATGTGGCACAGTCAGAAGCCAGATTGTCCGGTGCTATTTCTGCGCTGATCACTTCGGAATCCCAGCTTACCAATAGCCGAGCTGCCTATGCACGCATCGTAGGGAACAGCCCGGGGACACTTGAGCCGCCGCCGGCACTGCCACCATTGCCGGCGACACAAGATGAGGCGCTTGGCGTAGCAAGATCGAACAATCCTGACCTGGTTCGCGCCAAGAACAACGAGCGTGCTGCAGCGTTTGCGGTAGCCGTAGCTAGAGGTAGCCTCCTGCCGCAGCTGTCATTTCAGGGGCAGTTGGCCCATGCGGAAGATACGTCGATCGGCGGTAGCCAGTCCGACGAAAAATCCATCACAGGCCAGCTGTCTTGGCCGTTCTACCAGGGGGGCCGTGTCCAATCCCAGATCCGCCAGGCACGCCAGATCAAAAGGCAAAATCAGGCTTTGATCGTGAGCGCCGAGCGGCAAGTGGTTGAAGGTGTCGCGACGGCTTGGTCGTCTCTGGCGACTGCGCGCGCGACCATCGAATCCGACAGAGAACAGGTGCGGGCGAACGAAATTGCCTATGAAGGTGTTCAGCGGGAAGCAGAAGTAGGTTCCCGGACCACTTTGGATGTTCTGGATGCGGAACAAGAGCTGCTCGATGCCCGCGTGGCGCTTGTTTCAAGTCAGCGGAATGAAGTTATTGCCGGGTACCAAGTCTTATCATCTGTAGGACATCTGACGGCCGAGCGGCTTGAACTGCCGGTAGAGACGTATGACCCTCTTAGAAATTACCGATCAGTAAAGTGGCGTCCGTTTGGCACGTGGATCCGCAAAGAGTAAACATTTGAGCGCTGGGCCTGCCAGATTCGGCGCGAAATAGTTATTTTTATCGGTAGATTTACTATAAGTTTGTCTTTCCCTGTCATAGGGATAGTGCATGGTTTAGCCAGCCTAACGGGAAGCGTATGTCAGAGCAAAACACCCAACAAGAACCCACTATGGAAGAGATCCTGGCGTCTATTCGCCGGATTATTTCCGAGGATAGCGAGGAATCAGCTGAAGGTGCAGCCCCTGAAGAAGCAGCCGCGGCTGTTGAGGAGCCTGCAGCTGAAGAAGACGACGTATTGGAGTTGACGGAAGAAGCTCCAGACGAGGCACCTGTCCTTGAAGTGGTGGAAGAGCCTGTAGCGGAAGCTGAGCCCGAACCTGAGCCGGAGCCTGCGCCCGAACCCGAACCCGAGCCAGAACCGGAACCCGAACCAGTGGCGGCGGCGCCGGAACCTGAGCCCGAACCAGAGCCGGAGCCGGAACCCGAACCGGAGCCAGAAGTTGAAACATCCGTTCCTGTTACCGAAGAGCCGGATGACGTTGTTTTTGTAGATGAAGAGCCAAAAGAGGCAGCAATGAGTGATTCTTTGATGAGTGATTCTGCACGGGGTGCCCTGAGCGCTTCATTCGGCGCGTTGTCGAGCCGAACCCAAGTGGCGGATGCCCCCGAAAACACCATTGAAGGGATGGTCCGTGAGATGCTTCGGCCTATGCTAAAAGAATGGCTCGATCAAAATCTTCCGCCGCTTGTAGAAAAGCTGGTCAAACAAGAGATTGAGCGGGTGTCGCGCCAATAACCGCGCAGCGCACCCAAGAGGCCAATTGTCAACACCGATTCTTCGGTGTAAATCCCAGAGTTATATGCAGGCAGTCTCTTCCAGGGGCTGCCTGTTTGAATTTCAACGTCGCTCAACTCGTTGGTCTCGATCATGCTTAAAAAGAACTTCCGGCCCGAGGAGGCGGAGAAACGCCTTTACGAAATGTGGGAAACCGCAGGTGCATTTGCCTGTGGGAAACGGCCGGATGCGGATCCGTATTGCATCGTAATTCCGCCGCCGAATGTCACCGGCAGCCTGCATATGGGCCATGCCCTGAACAATACCATCCAAGACATTCTGGTACGCTTTGAGCGCATGCGCGGGCGCGACGTGCTGTGGCAGCCCGGGCTCGATCACGCGGGAATTGCTGCGCAGATGGTGGTTGAACGTCAGCTGGCCGCAGAAAACCAGACGGACCGGCGAACGATGGGACGGGAAGCATTCGTCAAGCGCGTTTGGGAATGGAAAAGTGAGTCCGGAGGGACCATCATCAAGCAGTTGCGGAGGCTCGGCGCTTCTTGCGACTGGAGCCGTGAGCGCTTCACGATGGATGATGGGCTTTCTGCTGCTGTGCTGAAAGTCTTTGTCGCGCTGTATCGTGATGGTCTGATCTACAAAGACAAGCGCCTGGTTAACTGGGACCCGAAACTGCTTACAGCGATTTCTGACCTAGAGGTTGAGTCGAAGGAAGTTTCCGGTCACCTGTGGCATTTTAAGTATCCGCTTGCGGACGACAGCTCTAAGTTCATAACGGTTGCGACCACGCGTCCTGAAACCATGCTGGGTGACACCGCTGTTGCGGTTCATCCAGATGACGAGCGCTACAAGGACCTGATCGGTAAGATGGTTGCGCTACCGCTTACCGAACGACAGATACCAATTGTTGCGGACGACTATGCGGACCCGGAACAAGGATCAGGCGCCGTTAAGATCACACCGGCACATGACTTCAACGATTTCGAGGTCGGACGCCGCCACAATCTGGATATGATCAACATTCTCGACGAGCATGCAGCGCTCAATGAGAACGTTCCGATGATGTATCGCGGGCTTGACCGCTTTGATGCCCGCAAAAGGATTGTCGCGGACCTGGAAGCCCAAGGTCTACTGGATAAGATCGACGATCACACACATATGGTTCCGTATGGGGATCGTTCCGACGTGGTTATCGAACCATGGCTTACGGACCAGTGGTACGTTGATGCGAAGACGCTGGCGAAGCCCGCCATTGAAGCGGTGGAAAGCGGCAAGACCAAATTTGTTCCGGCCAATTGGGAGAAGACCTACTTCGAGTGGATGCGGAACATTCAGCCCTGGTGTATTTCACGCCAGCTTTGGTGGGGGCATCGCATACCGGCCTGGTATGGGCCGGATGGCGACGTGTTTGTTGCGGAAAGTGAAGCCGAAGCTCAGCAGCAAGCCGACAAGCACTATGGCAAGCCCACCACGCTGACGCGGGATGAGGACGTTCTCGACACTTGGTTTTCGTCCGGTCTTTGGGCGTTTTCCACGCTCGGGTGGCCTGAGGAAACGGAAGAGCTTAAGCGCTACTATTCGACAAACGTTTTGGTAACGGGATTTGACATCATCTTTTTCTGGGTTGCCCGGATGATGATGATGGGGCTTCATTTCATGAAGGATATCCCATTCGACACCGTCTATATCCATGCTTTGGTGCGCGATGAAAAGGGCGCCAAGATGTCTAAGGCCAAGGGTAACATTGTTGACCCTCTCGAGTTAATGGACAAATACGGTGCCGACGCCTTGCGGTTTACGCTGGCGGCGATGGCGGCGCAGGGCCGGGACATAAAGCTGGCTGAATCTCGGGTTGAGGGGTACCGCAATTTCGGCACGAAGCTGTGGAACGCGGCCCGCTTTAGCCAGATGAACGAGTGTGCGGAAGATCCAGCGTTTGATCCGTCAACGGTTCAGGAAACCGTCAATCTGTGGATCGTCCACGAAATCGATAAAGCCCAAAAGGCCGTTACGCTAGGGATTGAAGAGTACAAATTCAATGAAGCGGCCAATGCGATTTATCATTTCGTCTGGCATGTCTTCTGTGATTGGTACCTTGAGTGTACGAAACCTATCTTGAACGGTGAAGATGGTCCGTCCAAAGATGAAACGCGCGCCTGTACCGCTTGGGTTCTCAATCGGATGCTCGTTTTATTGCATCCCTTTATGCCCTTTATCACGGAAGAGCTTTGGCAGAACATAGGCTCGGTTGGAGCTAAGCGCGATGAAATGCTGATTGATACCGCTTGGCCGGCTGACACCATTACCGTTGGACAGCAAGCCGCTGACGAGATGGCCTGGGTGATTGAACTGATCACACAAATCCGCTCGGTTCGAGCTGAGATGAATGTCCCGGCCGGTGCGAAAGTGCCCTTGGTCATCCGCGAAGCAGATGAGTTATCCGCAGACAGAATAGCACGCCATGAAGGCTTGATTATCAGGTTGGCGCGTCTGTCAACGCTGCATACCGTGGAAGCAGTGCCGGAAGGCGCTGTGCAAATCGTTCTGGATGGGGCCACGCTGGCGTTGCCACTTGCTGAAATCATCGACCTCGATAAAGAAAAATCGCGTCTTTCTCGCGAACTTGAGAAGGTTTCGAAAGAAATCCAGAAGCTTGAGCGAAAACTGTCCGATGACAAGTTCTTGTCGAAAGCGCCGGAAGATGTGATTGAGCTGCAGCGCGAACGATTGGAAGATGCTCAGCAGACTGGGACGAAGTTGACGGAAGCGCTTAACCGGCTAGCTAAATCCGCTTAAACAAACGTGTTGGTTTCGGGGTATTAGGGCTCCCGGCGGACGATGATCTGCAATAGGATTGGCGTCATCAGCCTGCAAGAAAGGGAAAGCCCATGGACGTAAAGTCTTTCGACAAGTCTAAACTGCCTAGCCGCTATGTGACTGAGGGGCCGGAGCGGGCGCCGCACAGATCCTACTACTATGCCATGGGCCTCACGGAAGAAGAGATCGGTCAGCCCTTTGTCGGCGTCGTGTCTTGCTGGAACGAAGCTGCACCTTGCAATATCGCCCTCATGCGGCAGGCGGGGGCTGTTAAGGCCGGCGTAAAGCAGTCAGGCGGCACACCGAGGGAGTTCTGCACGATCACAGTGACCGACGGCATTGCGATGGGACATGAGGGGATGAAATCTTCGCTCGTTTCCCGAGACGTCATTGCCGATTCCTGTGAGCTCACCATGCGGGGGCATTGCTATGACGCGATGGTGGGCATTGCGGGCTGCGATAAATCTCTGCCAGGGCTTATGATGGCCATGGTCCGTCTGAATGTGCCCTCCGTGTTCATGTATGGAGGGTCGATACTGCCGGGGCAATTCAAAGGGCAGGATGTGACAGTACAGGATGTCTTTGAAGCTGTGGGCCAGCATGCCGCCGGAAACATGTCCGATAACGATTTACATGATTTAGAGTGCGTTGCGTGCCCGTCGGCGGGGGCCTGCGGTGGGCAGTATACAGCGAACACCATGGCGTGCGTGTCGGAGGCGATGGGGCTGGCCCTTCCGGGGTCGGCCGGCGCGCCCGCACCTTATGAGAGCCGGGATGCCTATGCTGAAGCCAGCGGCCGCGCGGTGATGGATTTGATCGCGAACGGATTGCGCCCAAGGGATATTGTCACTCGGAAATCCCTCGAAAATGCGGCCACGATCGTCGCTGCTACGGGCGGTTCAACCAATGGGGCATTGCATCTTCCCGCCATAGCTCATGAGTGCGGGATCGAATTCGATCTCTTCCATGTGGCGGAGATTTTTAAACGGACGCCCTATATCGCGGATCTCAAACCAGGCGGCCGCTATGTGGCCAAGGACATGTTCGAGGCAGGCGGCGTCCAAATTGCGCTGAAGACGCTCTTTGAAGGCGGCTTTATTCACGGGGAGTGTTTGACCGTAACCGGCAAGACGATGGCCGAGAATTTGGAAGAGGTTTCCTGGAACCCAGACCAGAAGGTTGTCCGTCTGGTGACAAACCCGATTACACCCACGGGCGGCGTCGTCGGTCTGAAAGGCAACCTCGCGCCGGATGGGGCAATTGTCAAAGTGGCCGGGATGGAAAAGATCACGTTCACCGGACCTGCCCGCTGTTTCGATTGTGAAGAAGACTGCTTTGAAGCTGTCGAAAAAGGTCAGTATAAAGAGGGCGAGGTTCTTGTTATCCGCTATGAAGGGCCGAAAGGAGGGCCCGGAATGCGCGAAATGTTGTCGACAACATCAGCCATTTATGGCCAGGGAATGGGGGATAAAGTGGCCCTGATCACCGATGGGCGCTTTTCAGGTGCGACACGCGGGTTTTGCATCGGGCACGTGGGACCGGAAGCCCAGGAAGGAGGGCCGATCGGCTTGCTCCAGGATGGCGACATGATTTCAATCGACGCTGAGAAGGGAACGTTGACGGTCGATCTGACAGATCAAGAATTGAAAGAGCGTTTCAAATCCTGGCAACCAAAACAACCATCCTTTAAGTCTGGGGTGTTATGGAAATACGCTCAAACCGTAGGCCCGGCCCGAAAGGGGGCCGTTACTCACCCTGGGGGCGCTGAGGAAGTCACGTGTTACGCAGATATCTGACGAATAGTTGCCTGTATGTGCTGCTCGGCTGCATTTTGGCCGTTGCGCCGATACAAGCGGCTTCTTCGGTTGAGACCGAGGAAGGCCTTAATGCCTATTCGGCTGGAGAGTTTGAGAAAGCCTATGATCACTTTTTCAAGGCAGCTTCTGCGGGTGATTCGCATGCCCAGTTTTACATCGGCAACATGCTGTTTGGCGGTCAGGGAACGGACCGCGACCTTTCCCTGGCGGCCCGTTACTACGAGTTAGCTGCATTGCAGGGCCATACCGAGGCACAGGTTGCTCTTGCAACGATGTACCGTTCGGGAGCGGGCGTTCAACGGGACTACTACAAGGTTCTTTACTGGCTGGAAGAAGCGGCCATTGACGGCCATCCGATTGCTCAGCTGGATCTTGGCCATATTTCCGAGACAGGCGATAATGGGGCGACCGAGCCTAATTTGAACTATGCCTTCCGTTGGTATGAGAAAGCTGCGCGCAATGGCGTTGTGCGCGCCCAGGCAAAGCTCGGCCAGCTTTATTTAGGTCATTCGGAAAGCCCGGAAGATCAGGCGCTGGGATATGCTTGGCTAACGGTTGCGGAAAGCAATGCCAAGTCGGAATCCCGTGAAGACATCGTATCGGTGCGGAAGGAATGGCAGGGCAAGATCGAAGCCTCTGTCATCGAAGATGCAAGCGAAACGGCGGCAGATCTTATTTCAGAATTATCGAGCCAGAACTAAGTCTGGTTTACGCGGCCGCTTTCAGCTCACACCAAATAGGAACGTGATCGGAGGGCTTTTCCCATTCCCGCACATATTTGTCTATCGCGCAGCCCGCGAGCAGATCGGCCGCCTGAGGAGACAATAAAAGATGGTCGATCCGAATGCCGTTGTCCTTGCGCCATGCGCCGCCCTGGTAGTCCCAAAATGTGTATTTATGAGGAGCCGTATGACAAGCGCGGAAGGCATCGGTTAGGCCCAAATTGACGATCTTCCGAAAGGCTTGTCTGGTCTCGATGCGGAATAGCGCATCGTCGGCCCAAGCTTCCGGAGAATGAACGTCTTCGGCCATTGGGATGACATTGTAGTCGCCTGCCAGGACAAACATCTCTTCCGTATCCAATAGCTTTTGGGCATGGCGGCGAAGCCGCTCCATCCATTTCAGCTTGTAGGGATATTTGTCCGTATCCACCGGATTTCCGTTGGGGAGGTAGATGGAGGCAACACGGATCATTTTGTCTTCAAACGGGATACTGGCTTCCAGGTAGCGCGCTTGGTCGTCGGACTTGTCGCCTGGCAGACCCTTTTTGATGTCTTCCAGGGGATGTTTGGAGATCATGGCGACGCCGTTATAGGTCGGTTGCCCATGAACGGCGACATGGAACCCCGCATCTTCAAAGGCTGCCGTCGGGAACTTTTCGTCGACCAATTTGATTTCCTGAAGGCAGACTAAATCGACATCTGATTCCTTCAGCCAATCCAGCACGTGCTGCAATCGTACTTTGAGTGAATTAACGTTCCAGCTAGCGATTTTCATAGTTTGTTTTCTCGATCAGATCAGCGGAGTCCGATGTCCTTTAACAGAACTTCGAAGTCATCGCGCAATAGGTAGAGCAAGCCAATGGCGGAAAGGAAAACACCGACAGCCATGATGAAGAGGGTCGGGTCTCCTTGTACGACCACGCCCAGCGGCGACACCAAGTGAAAGAAGATCGCGCCGGAGATGACAGCCAGCGCTCCCATGGCGCCAATAAGACGGGTGGCTGGGATCAAAACCAGTATGGCGAAAATCAATTCGGCAACACCAACCAGGTACCGCATGCCAGGCTCAAAGAAGCCAAGTCCGATCCAGTTCTCTATGGTTTGGAAGATATGGATGCTTTCCGGCGCAGACGTAAACTTGAAGAAGAGCGATTGGATAAAAACGAACGCAATAAAAAGGGAAAGTATCAAAGGCAGATGCCGACGCACTCTTTCCATTTCCGCCCCCAGCAATTGATGGTGATTCAACCTTCGCGGCGAGACTACGGGAAATCACGCCCGCAACATAGGGTGATCATCCAAATGTGACTTTTAGGACTGGCGTCAGGGTGACTTAGATGGAGAAAGAGGTTCCGCAGCCGCAAGAAGCCTGGGCTTGTGGGTTGTTGATCTGAAAGGCAGCGCCGATCAGATCGTCCACAAAATCGATTTCCGATCCTTCCATATACATTAGTGAAACGGAATCGATCAGGACGGTTGCGCCCTCTTTTTCAATGACCAAATCGTCGTCAGTTTTGGCATCATCTAAGGTGAAACCATATTGGAAACCGGAGCAGCCGCCTCCGGAAACAGAAACACGCAGCATTTTATCGCCATCTTCCGCATTGATAATTTCCGCAATCCGCTTGGCGGCGCGCTCACTTACGGTGACTTCTGCTGAACTTGCTGTTTCTAAGGTCGTACTCATGATGTCGCTCTGTGATTCAACTGCTCTTGGTATGTAATTATCAGATATTCCGTGTCAATTGGTGTATGTCAGCACCTTTGATCAGATAAAGCGTATGAAAAACTGGGTTCTGCCTTCCGTTTTCAATTAAAAAGGGTGTCTTTGATGAATTTTGCGCCATTTGCGTGCTTTCCGCATCAAAGCCGGGGCAGGCTGTACTCGGAACCGGAGGCATCCACACGCACTTGTTTTCAGCGGGATCGTGACCGGATCATCCATTCGGTTGCGTTTCGGCGGCTTCAGTACAAAACCCAGGTTTTTGTATACCACGAGGGGGATCATTACCGGACGAGGCTCACTCATTCACTGGAAGTGGCTCAGATCGCCAGATCTATCGCGCGTGTGCTCCAGGTCGATGAAGACCTGACAGAGGCCGTGTCACTTGCTCATGACCTCGGCCATACGCCGTTCGGTCATGCCGGCGAGGAGGCACTGGATGCGTGTATGGCGGATTTCGGTGGTTTTGATCACAATGGCCATGCTCTAAGGCTGGTGACGTCGCTAGAGAAGCGTTATGCGGACTTCGATGGTCTCAATCTGACCTGGGAATGCCTGGAAGGGCTGGTAAAGCACAATGGGCCTCTTTTGGGCCGAGGCGATGACTTGGATCAGCTCCCAGAAGCCATTGTCGAATATCAGCGGCAGCATGATTTGGAATTGAGCACTTTTCCATCGGTCGAGGCCCAGATCGCGGCTTTGTCCGATGATATTGCTTACAACAATCACGACATTGATGATGGCCTCAGGGCGGGGGTTATCACTGTGGATCAGCTTTTGGCCATTCCCCTTGTCGGTGAGATTTTCCGGACGGCGATGGAGGGCAATCCGGGCATCGAAGAGCGCCGCCTCATACACGAAGCCGTAAGGCGGCTCATTGCCGCGATGGTGGACGATTTATTGGCCGAGACCCGGAAAAGAATTGCGTCACTGGGGCCGGAGCACGCGGCAGATGTTCGAGAGGCGCCCCAAGCGGTCGTTGCTTTCAGCGACGAGATGGTGGAAAACAACCGCGTCCTCAAGGCGTTTCTGTTCGAAAACATGTACCGGCATTTCAAGGTCAATCGCATCATGGCCAAGGCCAAGCGCGTGGTGACCGATCTTTTTGACTTGCTGCTGGAGAATCCGTCATTGATGCCGCACGGCAAACAAATTCAGGTCGACCGTCTGTCACGGCTCGCGCTGGCACGGGTCGTGTCGGACTACATCGCGGGCATGACTGACCGCTTTGCCTATAGTGAACATCGGCGGTTGTTCGAATTGACGCCGCCAAACTGAAAGAGATGGGATAGCCATCAGTTACGATTATGAATCCGTTCCAACATTTTGACATTGAAGTTAGGAGTTGTCTGGACGCGCTTCAGCGCGATGGGCAGTTGCCAGAGGAGCTGAACTTTTCCAATGTGAAGGTGGAAGCACCCAAAGACGAGGCACATGGCGACTTGTCCACGAATGCGGCGATGGTGCTGGCAAAACAGGCCAAAATGCCGCCACGGCAGATTGCCGAACTTCTTGTGCAAAAGCTTGAGCAGAAAGACGGTGTTCAGTACGCGAATGTTGCCGGACCCGGATTTATTAACCTGCGGCTGGATCTATCCTTTTGGCAGCAGCAGCTTTCGCAAATTTTATCGCTTGGTACTGATTTCGCGAAGAGCCAGGTGGGCGCCGGTGAGAAAGTTAACGTGGAATACGTATCCGCCAATCCCACAGGCCCGATGCATGTGGGCCACTGCCGCGGTGCCGTGTTTGGGGATGCCCTTGCAAGCCTATTGGTGACCGCAGGTTATGACGTAACGCGCGAGTACTACATCAATGATGCGGGCGCTCAGGTGGATGTGCTCGCGAAGTCTGCCTTCCTTCGCTACCGCGAGGCGCTCGGCGAAGACATCGGCGATATTCCAGAAGGATTGTATCCCGGGGATTATTTGAAACCGGTTGGTGAAGCGCTCGCCAAGCAACATGGCGCATCTCTCAAGGAAAAGAGTGAGGCCGAGTGGTTGCCATTGGTCAAAGACGCGTCAATTGCCGCCATGATGGAAATGATTAGGGACGACCTTGCCGCCCTAGGGATTGAGCAAGAAGTCTTCTTTTCAGAGCGCACGCTGCATGACGCTTCATCCGGAGACAGCAGCGCCATCGCCAAAACGATCAAGACCCTCGAAGAGGCCGGTTTGATCTATGAGGGTGTTTTGGAGCCGCCAAAAGGGAAGAAGCCGGATGATTGGGAACCACGGGCGCAAACTCTTTTCCGGGCATCGGAATTTGGTGATGACACGGATCGCCCTCTAAAAAAATCAGACGGCAGCTTCACCTATTTTGCTTCTGATATTGCCTATCATCTCAACAAGTTCGAGCGTGGTTTTACCAACCTCATCGATGTTTGGGGGGCAGATCATGCTGGTTATATCAAACGCATGACTGCGGCAGTTAAAGCAATTTCTGAAGGCAGGGCGGCGCTCGACGTTAAGGTTTGCCAGCTTGTGAGACTGTTCCGCGACGGCGAACCTGTGAAAATGTCCAAACGGGCAGGCACGTTTGTCACATTGCGCGAGGTCGTGGATGAAGTGGGCCCGGATGTGGTGCGCTTCATGATGCTGTACCGAAAAAACGACGCCACATTGGACTTCGATTTCGCGAAAGTGACTGAACAGTCCAAGGATAATGCCGTCTTTTATGTTCAGTATGCACACGCCCGCGTGCATTCGGTCATGCGAACGGCGCGCGAAGCCTTGCCAGGTCTGAGCGATTCGCCTAATGATTTTTCAGGTGGCAGCTTTGAGCTGCTGAGTGACGACTCGGAATTGCGGTTGATAAAGCTAATGTCGGGCTTTCCGCGTATTGTGGAAACAGCTGCGCAAGCGCATGAGCCGCACCGAATTGCGTTTTATTTGTATGAGTTAGCGTCGGAATTTCATGCTCTGTGGAATAAGGGCAAAGAGGACGAGACGCTTCGGTTCGTGCTGAGTGACAATGAACAGCTTACAAAAGCACGTCTTGGATTGATATTAGCCGTCGCTCAGACGATTGCCGTTGGTTTGGGCATACTTGGGGTCGAGCCGGTAAAGGAAATGCGATAAATGGCAAACCCGGAAAAAGCCGTCTACGAGGATTTTTCGGACGATAACTATATTGATCCCTTCGATGAGGATGACGCCGATAATGAGCGCGGGCCTATCGTTATCGTCATTGCGCTGATTACTCTCGCTGCATTGCTTGGGGTCTTGTGGGTTGGCGTCAATCTCGGTAAGCGGGAAGGGCAAAACGGCCCGCCGATCTTGCGTGCGGAAACGTCGCCGGCGAAATCGGTTCCTGAAAACCGGGGTGGCCTTCAGATACCTCATACGGACAAAACCGTCTTTGACGCAATCAACGGCAAGGAAGCCAGTGAGCCGGAAGAACTCCTTCCGCCGGCGGAAGAACCCATCATTCTTCCGGAAACAGCCTCCGCACCAGAAGCGGCTGCGGGTGCCACCGATATTGATGTTGCTCAGGCGCAAGAAGCGCTGGATGATTTGATTAAAGAACAGACTGTTGGTGAGGCGGCGCCTCCGGCTGCGGAACCGCAGGAAGAAACAATTGCCAATTTGGCACCTCCACCTGGCGCCGCACCAGCGCAACCGGCTCCGGTTGAAGCTCAGCCTGCACCTGCGCCAAGCTCAAGCGACGAGTTGAGGCTCGAAGTCGAACCCGCGCCTCAGGCCGAAGTGGCCGCTGTTGAACCGGTTGAGACACCAGCACCGGCACCCGCCATCGTGGACCCGTTCTTCGTCCAGGTGACGTCGGTACGCACAAAGAATGATGCCTTGGTGGCCTGGGACCGGTTAGCGGCTAAATTTGGTGGTCTTGTATCGAGCTATCAGCCGGATATCCAAACCGTCGACCTTGGAAATCGCGGGATTTATCATCGTCTCCGCGTTGGTCCGCTTGAGGGCCGTGAAGCAGCGGCATCTTTGTGTTCCCAGTTTAAACAACAGGGGCAGGACTGTCTGACCGTCAAATAGATGCTGCCGTTGGTCTTAGGGATTGGTGGGACACATCTCACCGTTGACGAGGCCACATTCTTCAAGTCGGCGGATCCTTGGGGCTACGTTCTGTTCGCCCGTAATTGTGCGGCGCCCGACCAGATAAGAAATCTCGTATCAGACACGCGTTCCTTGGTTGGGCGCGAGGCGCCTTTTTTCATTGATCAGGAAGGTGGCCGCGTTCAGCGATTGCGGGGGGCCGATTGGCACGATCGTCCGGCGGCGTCGGCCTTTGCTGACTTGTACCGGTACGATCCCGCAAAAGCGTGCCGCGCTGTTCACATCAACGCCCGGCTAATGGCCCATGATTTGGCGGAGTTGGGGATTACCGGCAACTTTGCGCCCGTTCTTGATCTATCCAGCCCCGAAACTCACCCATCAATCGCAGACCGCACGTTTGGGGATGAGGTGGAAGCCGTTGCCAAGTTGGGGCGCCAAATGTGTGAAGCACAGTTGGATCAGGGCATTCTGCCGGTGCTTAAACATTCGCCAGGCCAAGGGCGCGCAAAGGCTGACAGCCATCTTGAAGCGCCTGTGGTAACAGCCGATCTTGAGAGCCTAGAGGCGACGGATTTTGAGCCTTTCCGCCAGCTGAAGGACATGCCGGCGGCGATGGTTGCCCATGTGATTTACAGCGCGATTGACCCGAATAACCCGGCGACAATATCCGACCGGGTTATCGGCCAGGTGATTCGGGGCGAGATCGGTTTTGACGGCTTGCTGTTCAGTGATGACATCGCCATGGCGGCGCTTTCCGGTGCCATGGAAGACCGGGCCGTCAAATGCTTGCGTGCCGGGTGCGATATGGCACTTTTCTGCGCTTCAAACCTTGCCGAAATGGACAGAATAGCATCGAAAGTGGGGGCCATTGGGCCCGACTCGGCACGGCGCGCTGCGATCGCCTTGTCAAGATTGACAAAGCCCCAGTTTTTGGACGATGAGGAGTTAACGGCAGAACTCGCCACGTTGCTAAATCCCCAAGCCTAAAGAGGGATGTGGTGTTCAAAAGCCGCTGGAAAGAGAGCGTCCAAAACCGATGGAACCAACATTCGAGGATCCAACGGCACCGGCATACCAATCAGGTGATGCGGTGCCCGACCCATCCAATCTGATCATCGATGTCGATGGATTTGAGGGACCGCTCGATCTGTTGCTGGTTCTTGCTAGGTCGCAAAAAGTAGACCTGAAGAAGATCTCCATCCTGGCGCTTGCGGATCAATATTTACGTTTCATCGAAGAAGCGCGCGCCCGCAAGCTGGAGCTTGTTGCCGATTATCTGGTGATGGCCTCTTGGCTTGCCTATTTGAAATCGAGGCTGCTTCTTCCGGAGCCCGAAGAAGAAGAGGGGCCCAGTGGTGAGGAGTTAGCGGCGCGGCTGGCATTTCAGCTGCAGCGCTTAGAAGCCATGCGCAATGTGGCAGCCCGGCTTATGGGCCGCGATCGCCTTGGCCGTGACGTGTTCCAGCGCGGCATGCCCGAAGGCGTGCGCATTAATCGGCGTACGGAATACTCCGACACGATCTTCGATTTGCTCAAGGCCTATTCCGATCAACGCGTCAAGCGAACCGGCGAAACCATGCAGATCGTCCGTGCGCCGGTCTTGGCGATTGAAGAGGCGCGGGCCCGTTTGGAAAACATGCTTGGCAAGATCCAAGACTGGAGCCGCTTGGACGGGTTGCTGCTTGCAGAGATTGGATTTGAGAATGGCAGAACAACCCTGGCAAGTTCGCTGACCGCTGGGCTCGAACTCGTAAAGGACGGTCATCTGGAAATGCGCCAACTCAATCCCTTTGGACCGATCTACATTAGAAAACGCGCCGCTGAGCAAGCTGTTCAGCATAACACTGATCAAGGATAAGAAACGAATGTCATCGATGACCATCGATCCACAAGCCGAAGAAATTGAACAAGATCAGGGCGAAAACGAAGAGGCGCCATCTAACGTGACGCAATTGTTTCCGGATCAGGCCCAGCATCTTCGTATGTTGGAAGCATTGTTGTTTGCGGCATCGGAGCCGCTCGATGAAGACTCCATCGCGTCGCGATTGCCGGAAAACATTGACATCCCGTCTTTGATCGAACAGCTGCAAAAGCTTTACGAAAACCGTGGTGTTAATCTGATCTCCGTAGACGGACGTTGGACGTTCAGGACGGCTGCGGATCTGGCATTCATGATGCAGAAGGATGCTGTTGAGCAGCGGCGGTTGTCCCGGGCCGCGATCGAAACGCTTGCCATTATCGCTTATCACCAGCCGGTTACCCGTGCCGAAATCGAAGAGATCCGCGGCGTCTCCGTCAGCAAGGGAACCTTGGACGTATTAATGGAAGTGGGATGGGTGCGGCCTCGCGGACGCCGGCGGGTTCCAGGGCGTCCTGTGACCTATGGCACGACCGATGAATTCATGAGTCATTTCGGCCTCGCTACCATCGAAGACCTACCGGGTCTGGAAGAGCTAAAAGCGGCGGGCCTCTTGGATGCCAACTTGCCACCGAATTTCGAAGTGCCCGCGCCGAAATCCGAAGCGGACGATGATGAAGACGAATTCGAGGAAGAATTCGATGAAGCCAACGCTACCGTGGATGCCATCGAGGAGTTCGCGAACTCTTTGAATGAAGAAGGCGTGGTGCGGGCCACGGCTGGGGACGCCGCCAACGACGAGGATGCCACCAGCGAAGAGGTTGATGCTGGAGATGGGGGGGCGGAAGAAGCGCCTGATAACGTGGACGAACAGGCGACTGATCAAGATGGTGAAGACGCCGTTTCTCTTGATGCCGCCGAAGAGAGCGAAGAGCCGCGGGACTAAGCCGCCTTTTGGCGGACTAATTCTGCGCGCTTTGCCGCCTTGCTAAAGTTCGCTATTGCGCTTACACCAGCGAGTTAAGAATAATTCGCAAAAGCTCGGCGGTAGGTCGGCTTGGTGGGGAACTGCGCAGTTGTCATGAACAACCACGCTACATCGACTATTCCCTTGTTGGAGTTGCGCCAGATCACCCTGGACTATGGTCGCACGCGCGTTGTGGACCAGGTGGATTTGACCATTGATCAGAGTGAGTTGGTGTGCCTTCTAGGGCCCTCCGGATGCGGCAAGACCTCCACATTGCGCATTGCCTCTGGTGTGGAACGTCAGACGGCCGGCTCTGTCCTATTCGATGGGACAGAGATTTCGGGGCCAAAGCGGCATGATCCTCCCGAAGCGCGCCAGATTGGGCTCATGTTCCAGGATTTCGCCCTGTTTCCGCACATGACCGTTCTGGCGAATGTGGGGTTCGGCCTCAAGAAGCTTGAGAAGGCTGAGCGGCAGGTGAAATCTATGGCTGCTCTTGAGCGAATGGGCATTGGTCACTTGGCGTCCGCCTATCCGCACATGCTGTCCGGCGGCGAACAGCAGCGAGTGGCCCTATGCCGGGCCTTGGCCCCCAAACCGCGTATCATGTTGATGGACGAGCCATTTTCCGGCTTGGACCGGGGCCTTCGAAATGCGATCCGGGAAGATACCCGCCGCACCCTCAAAGACGAGGGGGCAAGCGGCCTGTTGGTGACTCATGATGCCGAGGAAGCCATGCGGATTGCGGACCGGATTATCCTGATGCGGTCCGGAAAGTTTGTTCAAGTGGGCACGCCCAGCGAGATTTATGCAAATCCTATTGACCTAGATTCCGCCGAATTATTTAGTGAAATCAATAAAATAGAAGGTGTTGTTAAACATGGGGTTGCGGAAACACCGCTTGGCAGCTTCCGTACCAATGGCCTCAATGACGGGACCAAGGTTGCGATCGTGCTGAGGCATGCGGATCTGGCGCCCTCGAGTTCAGGCGGCGGCCAAGAATACCGATTGCCCGTAGTCGTTCGGGGGGTGCGGTTCCTCGGAAAAGACAGTCTTGTGGAATTCGAAGGCGTAAATGGAACGGATGTATATTCCGCGCGCTTTCCCGCTCCGCTCCATCTGAGCCCTGGCGATCGGACTGAGCTTCAAATCTCAGAGGATAAAGTGCTGATTTTTCAGCGATAACGCCGTTTTATGTGATTTTGAAAGTCCTTTACCCAGAACCAAACGTTCTTATGTAAACTGGGACCGCTGCCGCCGATATCGCTTGACATGAGACCAGGCAAAAGTGCTTTTGGCGGTTAAATGGACTCCATTCAGGAGAGACTTTAATGGGTATTAGCGTTTGGCAAATCCTCCTAGTTGTCGTTCTGGCAATTTTGCTTTTTGGTCGAGGCAAAATTTCCGAACTCATGGGAGACGTGGCGAAAGGGATCCGCAGTTTCCGGAAGGGACTGACGGAAGACACCGATCAGCCTATGAAGACCATCAACACCGAAAGTGAAGAGAAGGCTGCCAACAAAGATGGCGCAGCTTAATCCGGTTACGCCGAGTAACCGGTCAGGGGTTGACGAATGTTTGACATAGGCGGCTGGGAACTTCTGTTCCTCATGGTCATTGCGCTGGTCGTTGTGGGCCCAAAGGAATTGCCCCAATTGATGCGCATGGTAGGCCGGTGGACTGGCCGCGCCCGCGCCATGATGCGTGAGTTCCAGGCAAGCTTTGACGAAATGGCACGCCAGGCAGAACTCGAAGAGATACAGAAAGAAGTGGGCGACATCGCCGGCGGCAAAGATCTTAAAAACTTGCAAGCGCAGATCAATCAGTCGGTCGACAATATGATCGGCACGCCGAAGCCCGTCGATACGAAAGAAGGATATCATCCACCGGGTGAGGAAGGGAACGAAGCAGCGCCGGAAAACTCACAAGCCGAAGCGCAAAAGCCCCAGCCAAACACGGGCACGGCCGGATAAAAGTCCATGAGCCAAGACGATATCGACGCCACAAAGGCGCCTCTAATGGAGCACCTTATCGAGCTGCGCGGGCGACTGATCAAGTCGCTTGTGGCGATAGGTGTTGCGTTTATAGGGGCCTATTATTTTGCGGACGATTTGTTCAACGTTCTGATTGTGCCCTATCAGACTGCGGCCGAGACCACTGATGTGACGCTTATTTACACGGCGCCACAGGAGGCGTTCCTGACCCGGATTAAACTTGCTCTCTGGGGAGCGATCTTCGTTGCCTTCCCGGTGCTGGCGACGCAGATATGGATGTTTGTGGCGCCAGGCCTGTATGCCAATGAGAAGAATGCGTTTCTTCCATTCTTGGTGGCAACGCCTGTTCTTTTCGGACTTGGGGCCGCGCTTTCTTACTATGTGATCCTGCCTCTTGCGCTCAACTTTTTGCTGAGCTTTGAGCAAGCAGGCGGCGCTGGCCTGGCGGCAATCGAAAGCTTACCGCAGGTCAGCCGCTACCTTGGGTTCATCATGACGATGGTGTTGGCGTTCGGCATTTCTTTCCAGTTGCCGGTTTTGCTAACACTGCTTGGCCGTGTTGGCCTCGTTTCGGCTCAGCAGCTCCGATCAGGCCGCAAATTCGCGATCGTAGGAATCTTCGGGGCGGCCGCAATTCTGACGCCTCCAGACATTGTGAGCCAAATCGGCCTTGGGGTTCCGGTTATCCTGCTCTATGAGATTTCCATCTTATGTGTTGCGGCCATCGAGCGGCGGCGCCAAGAGGAGGAAGCCGAAAGGGAAGCAGAGTCGGTCGGCTAGCCCGATCGTTCCTCACATCCACCAACCCACATTGCTCACCGAAAATGCCGCCGACTCAGGCTATAAGCCCTGACAAGCGGCCATGATCTCCTTGGCCTGCGGGCCGGACAAAACTAGGTAATTTCGATGTTTGATTTGAAGCAGATCCGAAACGATCCAGCAGCTTTCGACAATGGTTGGGCCGCACGAGGCTTGGAAGCCAAATCCGCCGGGATCTTGGCACAAGATGAAGAGCACCGGCGCTTGCTGACCGAACTCCAAAACTTGCAGCAACGGCGCAATGCGGCTTCCAAGGAAATCGGCGGTGCCAAAAAGTCCGGCGACGATGCAAAAGCACAAGCTCTGATGGATGAAGTCAATGCCATCAAAGGCGAGATGGAAGACCTGCAAGGGAAAGCCGATGCATTAGGTAAAGCCATCGAGGAAGACCTTTCCGGTCTGCCCAACATTCCGGCGGCGGATGTGCCGATCGGCGAAGACGAAGAAGCTAACGTAGAGGTCCGCAAATGGGGGGACGCCCCGTCGCTTGAATTTGAGCCCAAGGCTCATGATGATTTGGGCGGCACGCGGATGGATTTTGAAGCCGCTGCGCGAATGTCGGGGGCGCGGTTTGTGGCCTTGAAGGGACCGTTTGCGCGCCTTGAGCGGGCCATTGCGAGCTTCATGCTCGATCTTCACACCAGTGAATTCGGATATCTTGAGGTGGTGCCGCCCATGCTGGTGAGAGACCAGGCCATGTATGGGACGGCGCAGCTTCCCAAATTTGCCGACGATCAATACCGAACCACCAATGATTTTTGGCTGATTCCAACAGCGGAAGTGCCGCTGACGAATTTGGTACGCGAGCAGATCTTGGAAGAAGAAGAGCTGCCCCTACGCTTTACGGCCTATACGCCGTGTTTCCGCCAGGAAGCCGGGGCGGCGGGCCGCGACACGCGCGGCATGATCCGCCAGCATCAATTTTCCAAGGTGGAACTGGTCAGCATCACGACACCGGACAAATCAGAAAAAGAACACGAGCATCTAACCGCTTGCGCGGAAGCGGTGCTTCAACGGTTGGGCCTGAGCTACCGGGTCATGGTGTTGTCTTCCGGCGATATGGGGTTTGCCGCGCGCAAAACGTATGATCTGGAAGTGTGGTTGCCCAGCCAAAACGCATTCCGCGAGATTTCCAGCTGTTCGTTGTGCGGTGATTTTCAGGCCCGGCGAATGGGCGCGCGCTATCGCCCCGCCGAAGGTAAGGGCACACAGTTTGTCCACACTCTTAATGGTTCCGGTCTCGCCGTCGGTCGCACATTGGTCGCAGTGGTAGAGAATTATCAGAATGCGGACGGGTCAATTACGATTCCCGACGCATTGACGCCATATATGGGTGGGCTTAACCGGATCGAGCCTTCTTCATGACACCACGTAAGTCAAAGACCTCAACGAAAACCGCGAAGCCAACGAATCAGTCATTGCGCATTTTATTAACGAATGATGATGGCATCCACGCACCCGGACTGAAATCTTTGGAAAAGATCGCCAAGGAACTTTCCGATGATGTTTGGGTGGTGGCACCAGAGACGGAGCAGAGTGGAGCGTCCCATTCGTTAACGCTCAACGACATTCTTCGGACCCGGCAATTGTCGAAACGCCATTTCGCCGTACGCGGAACGCCTGCGGACTGTGTGGTTATGGGGGTAAAGAATATCATCACGGACCGGCCTCCGGATTTGGTGATGTCCGGTGTCAATCGCGGCTCAAACATTGCCGACGATATTACCTATTCCGGAACCATTGCGGGAGCGATGGAAGGCACCCTTTTGGGTATTCCGTCCATTGCGCTCAGCCAGGCTTATGGATTTTCCGGTCAGCGCAAAGTCAAATGGTCTACCGCTGAACATCACGGGCCGGAACTTGTCCGCCAATTACTGGAAAACGGCTGGCCGTCGGATGTGCTTATCAACATCAACTTTCCGGATGTGGTGCATAGTGCTGTGGACCGTGTCGAGGTAACGGTTCAGGGAAAGCGCGATCAATCCAATCTGGCGATTGACGAAAGAACCGATGGCCGGGGCAACCCTTATTATTGGCTCGGTTTCGCGTGGCGATTGAGCAATCCGCCCGAAGGCACTGATTTGAAAGCGATTTATTCAAATCGAATATCAGTAACGCCGCTTCATTTGAACCTGACCCATAAGGCAACCCAGTTGCGGTTGAAGAAAGTATTGGATGGGCAGCCACCAGCAGCCACATAATCGCGTTTGTGTTGTCACGCGTTTTTTTGAATGAGGTGGGGTGCCGGTGAGCGAAGAAGCGCGCAAAATCAAACTGATTATGGAACTGCGCCGGCGGGGCATCAGCGATCAGCGGGTCCTGGGTGCAATTGAGCGCGTCCCGCGGGAGCTTTTCGTTCCAGATCTGTTTTCAGATCAAGCCTTTGACGACACAGCCTTGCCGATCGACTGTGGACAGACCATCAGCCAACCCTATGTGGTCGCCTTTATGACCCAGGCACTCGACATTGGCGACCGCATGAAAGTGCTAGAGGTTGGAACCGGGTCCGGCTACCAAACCGCTATTCTGGCTGCGTTATCCCGCCGCACATATACGATCGAAAGATATCGGCCATTAATGATCGAGGCCGAGCACCGCTTCAAAGAGCTGAAAATCTCAAACATTACAACGCGTGTAGCGGACGGGCTTAAGGGATGGCCTGAACAGGAGCCGTTCGACCGCATCATTGTTACGGCAGCTGCGGAAGAGATTCCACTAGAGCTCTGTAATCAAATAAAAATCGGCGGTCTGATGATATTGCCGATCGGAAAGACCAACGCTGATCAGAAACTTATCCGTATAGAACGCGGTGAAGAAGGCTTTGACGTGACCGACCTAATACCGGTACGATTCGTTCCGTTAGTGGAAGGGGTGGCACGAGATCATTGAGCGATGCGGGAAATAAGCAGGGTACGTATCTTCTGTTTGGGGATGGTTGCAGCTTCTTTGTCAGCCTGCGCGCAGCCATATGACGCCAAACCAAACTTTTTTGAAGATGGTTATGCCGAAAGCGTTCAGCGGTCGCAGCCCGGTGTGGCAGCCAATGGACGCCCCGTGGTTACCGTGGCAAAGGGTGACACGCTGTACAGCATCGCGCGGCGAAACGACAGTTCCGTGCAGCAACTGGCATCTGTTAACAAACTGAAATCGCCTTATGCCCTTGCTGTTGGCCAGCGGATCGTGCTGCCGGGGAAGGTCACAGCAGAGGCCACAGCGCCCCGAGAACGCGTTAATGAACGCGTCCATGTGGTTCGGCGGAGTGAGACGCTTTATCGAATAGCCGTTAACAACAATACGTCGGTCGCCACACTGTCCGCACTGAACGGCATTTCAGCGCCTTATGCGCTTGCTGTTGGCCAGCAGGTCAAGCTGCCTGCTACCGGTGCCCACAGTAGTGAAATCCAAACGGCAACCGGGGCCATCGCGCCGCCGCCAGGGCAGGTAAATCGGACGAGCACCAATACGGCCCGGAGAGTTGCGCCGCCGCCTAAATCAAAAAAGGTGGCAACCGCGAGGCCATCAAACGAACGGCGCCTTCCGTTAAGCGCACCGCCAAGGCGCAGTTCCAACAGCAAGTTTATTTGGCCTGTGGAAGGCCGCGTGATCTCACGCTTCGGCGGAAAGGCCACGGGCCTTCGAAATGATGGCATCAACATCAAGACCGACGCAGGCGCGCCCGTGCGCGCGGCGAATGCCGGTATTGTCACTTATGCCGGTAACGAATTACGGGGGTATGGAAACCTTTTGCTGGTCAAGCATGATGATGGTTACATCACCGCCTATGCTCACAACAGCGAGCTTCTCGTGAAGAAAGGGGCCCGTGTAAACAAAGGGCAGGTGATTGCCTCGGTTGGACAGACGGGCAGCGTGACCGAACCTCAGCTCCACTTTGAAATTCGCCGCGGCGCGAAGGCCATTAATCCAGAAAAATATTTGGGCAAGTAGCCACTGGGGCAAACGTTAAAGCGGCTGCTCCAGGCGGCCAGCTAAGTCTTGGATGAATTGCCAGGCCACCCGGCCCGACCGGGCACCACGGGTTGCCGACCACTCAATCGCCTCAGCATGTGCTTTCTCTTGTGGAACGTTAAGACCGAAATGGGCGATGTAGCCATCGACCATGTTCAGATAGTCCGTCTGACTGCAATTATGGAAGCCGAGCCACAAGCCGAAACGATCCGAGAGGGAGACCTTTTCCTCAACGGCCTCGGCGGGGTTGATGGCCGTTGACCGTTCATTCTCCATCATATCGCGGGGGATCAAATGGCGCCGATTTGAAGTGGCATAGAAAATCACGTTCTGCGGGCGTCCTTCAACGCCGCCCTCGAGAGCGGCTTTGAGTGACTTGTAGCTTGCGTCGTCACCGTCGAAGGAAAGATCGTCGCAAAAAGCGATGACGCGCTGCTGTTCATTACGTAACAGCCGCAATAGTGCAGGCAGGCCATCAATGTCTTCCCGGTGGATCTCGATTAGGCAGAGGCCAGGTGTGACTTCGTCACTGACGGCGGCGTGGACCGCCTTCACCAGCGAGCTTTTGCCCATGCCGCGGGCGCCCCAAAGCAATGCATTGTTGGCCGGATATCCCTTGGCAAAACGGCGCGTATTGTCCCACAAGATGTCCCGTACGTGATCGATCCCCCTAAGCAGCGAAATGTCCACTCTGGAGACTCTTTCAACCGGGTCCAGAGTTCCGGCCGCGTTCCAGACGAAAGCGTCATGAGCGGAAAGGTCGGGCGTTGAGGTGGCCGGTGGCGCAAGCCGCTCCAGCGCGTCGGCGAGGCGGGTGAGTTGCGTCAACAGTTTATCGTCAGAAGACGGTGGCATGAGGTCGATCTGGTTCCTATCTAGAGCGATAGAGGAGACGGCCCAAATTGGGCCTTTCGGGCGGCGAAGACTGGGTTTGCATTGCATTCCAGTTCTTCAGGGTTATATTCCGCGAGATTCGATCACGCAATTACCGCCAGATCAGGCCAATTCTGGCCAAAACGGCGGGAAAACCGCCCTTACTGGAGGCCACCATGTTCATTACCCCAGCCTATGCCCAGGCATCCGGCGGCGGCGGAGATTTTCTGATCTCCCTGTTTCCCATCATTTTGATGTTCGGCATCGTCTATTTCTTGATAATTCGCCCGCAAAGTCAAAGGGTTAAGAGGCACCGCGAAATGGTGGAAGCTTTGCGCCGTGGGGACACCGTCGTGACCTCGGGCGGCATTATGGGAAAAGTCACGAAAGTCTCCGATAACGAAGCAACTGTGGAAATTGCCGAGGGTGTTCGTGTGCGTGTTGTGAAAAGCACGATTTCGGATGTGACCTCGAAAACAGAGCCCGCGGGCGCTACGCCAGCCTCGGGAACAAACGATAACTCAAGTTCCTGACGGGCTCAGAACGAAACAATAACTCATGCTCTATTTCTCTCGCTGGAAAACCGCCTCGATCATCGCCGCTTGCGTCTTGGGGCTGCTTTTCGCGCTTCCGAATTTTTTAAGTCAGCGGCAGCTTGATGCGTTTGCGGGCCTTGGCTTCCTGCCAACCCAGCAAATCAATCTTGGCTTGGATCTGAGGGGGGGGGTCTACCTCCTCATTGAGGTGGATGTGGAATCCATCAAGAAGGAGCGGTTAGAGACGTTAAAGGATGACATCCGGGCGGCCCTTCGCAAAGAGCGTATTGCCTATTCGGGCCTCAACACTGTGGACGACACGGTGGGGGTTCGCATTACCCGGCCCGAGGACGTGGACACCGCGCGTGAGAGGATCGATGCATTGGTGGCGCCCACGGGCGGCATCTTGGGTGGTCTGCAACAGGAATATCTGGTGACGTCCAACCAACGGTCTATTTCGGCGCAAATGACGGAAGGGTTTCTAACGCAGCTCTCTCGGGATGCGGTCAACCAGTCCATCGAAATTATCCGCCGCCGGATTGACGAGCTTGGCACGACGGAACCGATCATCCAGCAACAGGGTGACAAGCGCATTATCATTCAGGCACCGGGCGTCGACAATCCAGAGGAACTCAAACGCATTATCGGGACAACGGCGAAACTGTCGTTCCACCTCTTAGACAATTCGGTTTCCATTCAAGAAGCTCTCAACGGGCGTGTCCCGCCGGGGGCCGAGCTGCTGCCGTCGGTGGATCCGAACGAAAGTCCCTTCCTGGTCAAAAAACGGATAATGGTCAGCGGCGAAGACCTTGTTTCGGCCAGCGCTGAATTCAGCCAGCAGACCAGTGAATGGGTGGTCGCGTTTCGCTTTAACACGTCAGGTGCACGCAAGTTTGGTGACGCGACACGCCAGAATGTAGGGCGCCCTTTTGCAATCGTTCTGGACAGGCAAGTAATTTCGGCACCGGTGATCCGTGAGCCCATTCTTGGGGGCAGCGGCATTATCAGCGGTAACTTTACTGTTGAGTCAGCCAACGAGCTGGGCATTCTGCTGAGTGCCGGTGCATTGCCGGCACCCTTGAAGTTTGTTCAAGAGAGCTCGGTGGGCGCATTGCTGGGGGCAGACTCCGTTGCGAAGGGGCAGTTGGCCGCTTTGATTGGATTTGCCGGTGTTATCGTCTACATCTTCATCAGCTACGGTCTTTTCGGTGCGTTCGCCAACGCAGCGCTCATCATCAATGTGCTGTTGATTGCAGGCGCTCTGTCTTTCTTGCAAGCCACGCTGACATTGCCGGGCATTGCGGGGATCGTCTTGACCATCGGTATGGCCGTGGACGCAAACGTGCTGATCTTCGAGCGCATTCGGGAAGAGTTCGCGGCCGGCAAGACGCCGATCAATTCGATTGATGCGGGCTATTCGCGCGCATTAGGCACGATTTTGGACGCAAACATCACCACACTGATTGCGGCGGTGTTGCTGTTTTCCTTTGGGTCGGGTCCCGTGCGCGGTTTCTCGGTCACTCTTGGGATCGGCATCATTACGTCCGTCTTTACGGCATTTGTGGTCACACGGTTGATGGTGGCAACATGGGTGCGTGCGCGGCGCCCGTCACTTCTTCCGATATAACAGAACTGGTCGCTTGCTATGTGGCAACTTCGTCTCGTCCCTCAAAAGACAAAAATCGGCTTTATCCGCTGGCGGATAGTCTCCGCCATTTTGTCCGGAATCCTCGTTTTGGCATCGATCGGCCTGTTCGCAACGCAAGGCTTGAACTACGGCATCGATTTCAAAGGCGGGTCGCTGATCGAGTTTGAAACCAATGGTCCGGCGGATCTTGGGCAGATACGCGCGTTGGTCGGTGAGATGGGGCTGGGCGATGTGCAAGTTCAGCAGTTCGGCGCAGAAGACACGGTTCTCGTGATTGTTGAGACACAGCCCGGCGGTTTGGATGAGCAGAACGCCGTGGTCGAGCGCGTGATCCAGATGCTTGATGAACAGATGGACATTGTCGTGCCCGTCAATCGGCGTGAGTTCGTCAGTGGCGGTGTCAGCCAGGAGCTGGTGCGGGATGGGACATTGGCGGTCGTATTCGCGATCCTGGCAATGCTGGCCTATATCGGTTTTCGGTTTGAGTTTAAATTCAGTATTGGCGCGGTTGCAGCCCTCTTGCACGACGTCGTTCTGACAATTGGTGTGTTTTCTCTCGTCCAATTGGAATTCGGTCTACCGATTGTTGCGGCTCTTTTGACGATCGTCGGTTACTCGATGAACGACACTGTGGTGGTTTATGACCGCGTCCGGGAGAATTTGCGCAAATACAAGAAAATGCCGCTGGCGGAACTGTTGGATCTTTCCGTCAACGACACGCTGTCACGAACGGTGATGACGTCGGTAACGACGCTGATTGCCCTGGGTTCCCTATACTTCCTCGGTGGGGAGAACATTCGCGGCTTCACCTTTGCCATGATCTGGGGCATTTTCGTTGGAACTTACTCCTCGATCTTCATCGCGGCGCCATTGCTTCTATATTTGGGCGTGAAGCGCGACTGGAGCGAGGATGCTGCCAAACAGGCGGCGGCGGCACGTCCTTAGAGCGCGATCAGGTTAAGTGGAATCCGGTTGTCCGATCGCGCGACAAACTGTGATGCGTAGGCATGATCATGTTTCTGTGAAAAATGATCATGCCCTAGCCGGCAATTGGCGGTTAAGACGGTCGGATTGCTTCCACCTTTTGATCGGATTTCATCGGGTGAGATCTGCGGCGGTCCGCCAAACGCTCTAAGAGCGGCCTTTGTGAAAGTTTGCGCACATGCTTGAAATCAATACCCCCGATTTTGGCGGCCAGCCGCCAATCGATGCTTATGGCAATGGCGGTTTTCGCATTGGCGCGATCCGTCACAACGGATCATTGCTGCTGACACCTTCACGAGCTCTCGAATGGCCTGTCAGGTCCATGGCGGCGATGAGTACCGACTCATTTGCAGTTTTGGAGGGGGAGGCTGGCGATATAGAGCTGCTTCTGCTGGGATGCGGCACACGGATCGAGATGGTGCCAAAGGCCATCCGGGAGTCCGTCCGTGCCATGGGCATGACTCTCGAACAAATGGACACCGGCGCTGCCTGCCGGACCTATAATGTTCTTCTGGCGGAGAAACGCAAAATAGCTGCCGCATTGATCGCCGTGGACTGATGATTCTTGGTAAACGGGCCGACTCAGTCTTTACAATGTTGCTGGCCTGGCCCTAGGTTATTGTTAGAGGGCTGATTTTCAGCCAGGAGTAGCTTCGATCTACCAGCTGAATTCGACAAAAATTATGGGGAGGTCCAGACAGTGGCTGCAATTCTAACTTCGTTACGCAATACGGTGATCGCCGGCACGGTGCTCGCCTTTGTATTGTTCCTGCTTTACATCCAGTTGCAAGGCTATGGTGGCCATGCATTTTGGGCATTTTTCTTCCGTTGGCTGCATGTTTTGAGCGGCGTGATGTGGATCGGATTGCTCTGGTATTTCAACTTCGTGCAAATTCCGACCATGCCGAAAATTCCGGATGAGTTAAAACCTGCCGTCGGTGGTTATATCGCGCCAGAGGCATTGTGGTGGTTCCGTTGGGGCGCCATGGCAACGATCGTCACTGGTCTGATTTTGGCGGCAATGAATGGATATCTTGCAGATGCCATGCTGTTGGGTGCACAAAATGGCTTCGCTGTTCCGAAGAACATTGCAATCGGTATCGGCATGTGGCTCGGCACCATCATGTGGTTCAACGTTTGGTTTGTCATTTGGCCAAACCAGCAGAAGGCATTGAACATTGCCAACATGCATCCGGACATTAGTGCGGAAGACAAGGCGGCTGCGGCACGCACTGCCATGTTGTTCTCACGCACGAACACGATGCTGTCTATTCCAATGCTTTTCGCCATGGTTTCGGCGCAGAACATTTACTAGACAAGAAACGATCTAAATCTGTAGGGCCGCCCTTTGCGGGGCGGCCCTTTTTTGTGGCAAGACGCATCCTATGGCGACTGACCAGCAACTTTCTTATTGCGCCGATATGGTGCGCCGATTGGACAAGGACCGGTTCTTGACCGCGCTTTTTGCGCCTGAACCGGGCCGGGCCAATTTGATGGCGCTATATGCGTTCAATCTGGAGGTTTCCCGCACACGGGAGCAGGTAAGCGAACCCATGATCGGCGAGATCCGCCTTCAATGGTGGCGCGAGGCACTTGAAGCCATTGAGAAGGGCTCACCGCCTGAACATGAGGTGGTTCAGGCGCTTGCCAAAGCCATAAATGAGACTGGGTTGAAGCGAGATTTGCTGGATCGGCTCATTAATGCGCGCAGTTTTGACCTCTATGACGAGCCGATGCAGACCACGGAAGATTTGATCTCGTATCTCAAGGAGACCTCATCGGTGCTGATGGAGGCAGGCGCGACTTTGCTCTCGAAACAGGACGATCCACTTATCCGGACGTTGGTGGAAAATGCGGGCATCGCGTGGGGGCTGACCGGCGTTTTGCGCGCTTTGCCGATCCATATCGAGCGAAACCAACAGTTTCTGCCGCAAGATTTGCTGGAGCGTCATGGACTGACGTGGAACCAGATTTCGAATGACAAAGAGGCCGACAAAATTCGACCGGCCGCTGACGAACTTATTCGAATGGCGCGCAAGCATATTCAAGAAGCCAAAGTGGCATTCAGAAAGTCCGATAGGTATTTGCGCCCTGTCATCATGCCGTCCGCATTGGCCGAAGCTTATCTGCGAGACATAAACAAAAGTGGCTTTAATCCGTGTACGTCAACGCCTGATGTGCCGGTGTTTCGCAAGCAGTTGACCATGATGAAGGTGGCTCTGCTGGGGCGATTGTAATTCCGCTATTCCGCTGCGGCCTTCACCCCCAACCATTGGTCAAGATCCGTAAGGGCCCGTGCTGTGATGGCCCGCTTTTTCGCACGGCCCTTTTCCTTGCCTCGGAATTTCCCTTCAACTTTGGCTGGGGGAAACAGGCCGAAATTCACATTCATCGGCTGGAAGCTTTTTGCATCCGCGCCACCCGTAATGTGCGTGAGCAATGCGCCGAAGGCCGTTGTTTCCGGTGGGAAGGAAAGGGGCGTATCCGTGCTGTCTGCGGCCGCGAAGCGCCCTGCCAATAATCCGATAGCGGCGCTTTCCACATAGCCTTCCACGCCAGTGACTTGTCCCGCAAACCGTAAACCCGGCCGTTTATTCCATTGCAGGGATCGATCCAGCATCTTCGGACTGTTGATGAAGGTGTTGCGGTGCAGCCCTCCCAATCGGGCGAAGCGCGCCTCTTCCAGGCCTGGTATCGTACGGAACAGTTTTGTTTGTTCGCCGTGTTTCAGCTTGGTCTGAAAGCCAACCATGTTGTATAGCGAGCCAAGTGCATTGTCCTGGCGAAGCTGAATAACCGCGTAGGGTTTTTGATCCGCGTGTGGATTGGTAAGTCCAATCGGTTTCAGGGGGCCATAGCGCAGTGTTTCACGGCCACGTTCCGCCATCACCTCGATCGGCAGGCAGCCTTCAAAATAGGGCGTTGATTTTTCCCAGTCTTTGAAATCCGATTTCTCACCGGCCAAGAGGCCGTCGATGAAGCGGTTATATTCCTCTTCCGTCATCGGGCAATTCAGATAGTCTGCGCCGTCACCACCGGGCCCCGCTTTGTCATAGCGTGATTGAAACCAAGCCTTCGACATGTCGACAGAGTCTTTGTAGATGATGGGGGCGATTGCATCAAAAAAGGCCAAAGCATCTTCACCGGACGTATCTCGAATGGCCTCCGCCAAGGAGGCGGACGTAAGAGGGCCGGTTGCAATAATCACCTGTGCCCAGTCTTCTGGCGGCAGTTGGTCGATAGATTCCCGTTCTACGGTGACAAGCGGATGGTCCAAGAGTGTTTGTTCGACCGCTTCCGAGAAACCGTGCCGGTCGACGGCGAGAGCTCCGCCTGCAGGCAATTTGTGCGCATCAGCGCAGCGCATAATGAGCGAGTTTGCCCGCCGCATTTCTTCGTGGAGAAGTCCGACGGCGTTGTTCTCGGCATCGTCGGAACGGAAAGAGTTCGAACAGACCAATTCCGCAAGATTGTCCGTGACGTGAGCGTCTGTCCCCCTTGTTGGGCGCATTTCATGGAGAATGACAGGGACGCCTTGGCTGACCAGCTGCCATGTAGCTTCACAGCCCGCAAGGCCACCGCCGACAATGTGAACGGGGGAAACTTCAGAAGTAGTCATTCGGTTTAACTTCCGTATGCTTTCTCGACCGGTTTGCCGGTGGAAAAATCGATCATGCGCAGCGGGTTGGTTTCGCCATCCCAATTTTCCGCGCCTTTTTTGACAATGGCGAAAAAGGCATCATAGAAATCGCTGCGCGCCATCATCTGCATCATCACGCCAGGCTGTGCAATATTGTCGGCATAGATATGGGCTTCCCCATAGCGCTGGGCAATGCGCCATTTTTCCCCATCCGCGTTTAGCTTGGCGAAGGCGTCGTCAACATTATCGACCCAAACGGCAATGTGTTGCAGTCCGCCGTCGGGATGGGTTTTGAGATAGTCCGCATAAATGTTCGGGTTGGTGCCTGTGGGCTGGATGACCTCGATCTGTTGATCGCCGGAATAGGCAAACGCTGCCCTCATCTTGGACTTGATGGGATCGCCATAATATTCGCCGTCCATGCCGTCAATATCGGCCACATAAAAGGGGCCTATCCCTCGGGCGAGCCAATGAGTCATGGCCGCATCTAAATCGGGAACCGCATATCCCTGCTGAACCACATCTCCGAAAAGTCTGCTCATCATTTGTCTCCTGTTTCGGACCCTTATCCCCAAATGGGAGGGCGCCGGTCAATCCATGGGGCTTCCGTTTCGAGCTGGGAGGCCAGCCGAATGAGTGTTGCCTCGTCTCCATAACGGCCAACGAAGTGCATGCCAATTGGCAAATTGTTGTCGCTCATGCATAGCGGCACGGACATTGCGGGCTGGCCGGTGAAGTTGAAGGGGGGCGTCGTCGCTAAGATCTGCGCTTGCTGTTTGTTGAATGTCCTCGGGTCCATATTGACCGGATCCATGAAGCCGACCTTCGGCGGTTCGATGCCGAGTACAGGTGCCAGGTACACATCGAATTCCTCAAACAGAGCCAGGATTTGGCGGTTGATCGCCCGCAATGTACGCATGCCCCGCATGACATCCTCGCCGGATGTCCTCTGGCCGGCTTTGATGATTGCCCAAGTAAGCGGCTCGAAATCATCTTCTTGCGGTTCGCGTCCTTCGGCTTCCGTCAGCTCACGGATTTTCGCGGCGAAGTCGGAAGCAGAAAATGCGCTGTGCGCTTTGTACATCTTGCGCCAATTGATACCGAGAGATCTTTCTTGGACGTCGTGACCGAGAGACTTAAGCAGCTCTACTGTTTCATTGAGGCCGCGCAGCACGTCCGGCGCAAGGTCGCCGCCAATGCCATTTTCAATCGAGTATGCGATTTTGAGCTTGCCGGGATTGGTGCCGACTTCCATGGCGAAAGGCCGTTCCTTGGCGGGGTAGGCATAGGGGGATTGGGGTTCTGGATAACCCGTTGCGTCTAATGCGACCGCCGAGTCCCGCACGGTTCTGGTGACCACGTGGTCGACCGATAAGCCAATCACGCGGTCCAGATCTCCGCCGTAAGGGTTTCGGTCACGTGTCGTCTTGAGACCAAAAAGACCGCAGATCGATGCCGGTATTCTGATGGAGCCAAGGCCGTCGCTCGCATGTCCAATTGGGATCATGCCCGAGGCGACGGCGGCGGCCGCGCCGCCGCTTGACCCACCGGCGATATGGTCCGGATTCCACGGATTTCGGCACGCTCCCAATTGCGCGCCCTCTGTCGTGCCGGTGATGCCGAATTCGGGCGTGTTTGTCTTGCCCATGAGAACGAAACCGGCTTCCCGGTAACGGGTGGTCAGGATACTGTCTTCCGTATCCACGCTGTCCCTGAAGTAGCGGCTGCCCCGCGTATGGGGCCAACCTTTGACCTCGCAGGGCAGGTCTTTGATCATGAGGGGTACGCCGGCAAAGGGGCCGTCGGGTAGAGGGCCTTTGGCTAGGTCGCGGGCCTCGTCGAAGGCCTTGTAAACCACAGCGTTGAGTTTGTTGTCATGCCGCTCCACGCGATCAATGGCCGCGTCTACGAGCTCCAGGGGCGTGACTTCTTTTTTGCGAACCAGATCGGCAAGGCCGATACCGTCATAGTTGGAGAATTCTTCAAAGCTCATAAGGCCTCCGCGTGTGATCTTTTTGAGAAATGATAGGAGGCCTGGAGGCTGAACGCCACCAGCTATTGGACAATTTGCACGGCTACGCCCAATGAGAAACAATATGTTGAGCGATTCGGGGAGACTGAAATGGCAGCTAAACTAGATATTGTGTCGACGGCAACCGGTGCGTTTTCCAAAACATTCGATAATCTCGGTTTGATCTTCCAGCTCGGCCTGGCGCCTTATGGGGCGCTTTTCGTCTGGCTCATCGTGCTTTCCTTTATCGGCGGAGCGACAGCGATGCTCTTGGGGCAGTTGGGCGGGGCGGTTGCATCGGCCTTTCTCGCAGCACCGCTCTTCCGTCACTACTTATTGAAAGAAACACCCAAGACAGAAGGTTTCAGTCTCAATATGGGGGACCGTGAACGAAACCTGATGATCGTTTATATCGTATTCACGTTTGCCGGGGTGGTGCTCGGGTGGATGACAGCCGGGATGCCGTTCCTGGGGCTGTTGGCAACGCTTGCCCTTTTGTTTGTCTCTGTGCGGTTGATTTTGTTGCCGCCGTTGGTTGCGTTGGACAATCCAATAGATGTTGGTAACGCGTTCAAGAGGACAGACGGTTTCTTTTGGCCCCTATTTGTCAGCCTTCTCATCGTTGGTGTTATCACGGTCATCTTCGTCATGCTTTTGGCGGCGCTGGGCCTGGTCGGCATGGGAACGAGTGGCACCATTGCAGGGGGGCCAATTCAAGCCTTATTCCTTGCGGCTTTCCAAATGCTGTTTGCGTCGGTCTATATTGCCTTCATGTCGTCGGCTTACGAACAGATTGTCGGCGGCGCGGACAAGACGCCGGAGGCGATCACAGCCCCTGACCCATCCGACGATAAGCCATCACCGGATCCGAGTTCACCATCGGACGGCCAATGACGTCAGGCACTGGCCCGTGCCCTTGGTGATCTTTTTGTTTTCGAAGCCGCGCGGCTTTTCGTTGGTTTGGCTTTCGGTTTTGCTGCGCCGTTCGTTTTTGCGTGTCCGTTCGCTTTTTTGGAGGCAGGCTTTGGCTTCGCCACCTTCTTTGCGGCCGGTTTGCGTGCGGGCCGTCTGGCAAAGATCTCTTTGAGGAACCGGCCGGTGTGACTTCCGGCAGTGCCTGAAACATCTTCCGGCGTGCCTGCGGCCACAATCTCGCCGCCGCCATCGCCACCCTCAGGGCCCAGATCTAGAATCCAGTCGGCCGTCTTGATCACTTCAAGATTATGCTCGATGACCACAACCGTATTGCCTTGGTCCACCAGCTCGTGAAGAACTTCTAGCAATTTACGGACGTCTTCAAAATGAAGACCGGTTGTTGGCTCATCCAAGATGTAAAGGGTGCGTCCGGTTGCGCGCCGCGACAATTCCTTGGCAAGCTTGACACGCTGCGCCTCACCGCCTGACAGGGTGGTCGCTTGTTGTCCCACTTTGATATAGCCGAGGCCCACGCGCTTAAGCGTATCGAGTTTCTCGCGGACAGCCGGCACGGCTTTAAAGAATTCCGCGCCGTCCTCGACGGTCATATCCAACACATCCGCAATAGATTGATCTTTGAATTTGATCTCCAGCGTCTCGCGATTGTAGCGCTTGCCCTTGCACTGATCACATTGGACGTAGACGTCCGGCAGGAAATGCATCTCGATCTTGATCACGCCGTCGCCCTGACAGGCTTCACAACGGCCGCCTTTCACATTGAACGAAAAGCGGCCCGGCTTGTAACCGCGCGCCTTCGCTTCCGGCAGACCGGCGAACCATTCGCGGATCGGCGTAAAGGCGCCGGTATAAGTAGCTGGGTTGGAGCGAGGCGTCCGCCCAATCGGCGATTGATCGATGTCGATCACCTTATCGAGAAATTCTAGGCCTTCGATTTCCTCATGAGCGCCAGGGTGCTCGCGGGCACCGTTCAAGCGCCGCGCAGTTGCCTTGTAAAGTGTCTCGATGATCAGAGTGGATTTACCGCCGCCGGACACACCGGTCACACAAGTGAACGTGCCAAGCGGAACTTCCGCCGTGACATCTTTCAGATTGTTTTCAGAGGCGCCAACCACGCGTAAGCAGCGCTCGTCAGAAATCGCGCGACGTTCATCAGGAATGGGAACTTGCTTGAAACCTGTGAGGTACTGACCGGTCAGGCTCTTATTGTTTTGCATGACCTTTTTGGGCGTGCCCTCGGCAACCACCTTGCCGCCATGGACTCCGGCGCCGGGCCCCATATCCACCACATGATCCGCACACAGAATGGCTTCTTCATCGTGTTCCACAACGACGACCGTGTTGCCCAGATCGCGCAACCGCTTCAATGTTTCAAGAAGACGTTCATTGTCCCGCTGATGCAATCCGATAGACGGCTCGTCAAGCACATACAAGACGCCGGTCAGACCCGACCCGATTTGCGACGCCAAACGGATGCGTTGGGACTCGCCGCCGGAAAGAGTGCCCGAGTTACGAGACAATGAAAGATATTCGAGGCCGACATTGTTGAGGAAAAACAAGCGTTCTCTAATCTCTTTAAGAATCCGCCCTGCAATTTCGTTCTGCTTCGCGGTCAGGTGTTTGGGTAATTCGTCAAACCATTCACCGGCTTGCCGGATAGACATCTGAGAGACTTGCCCCACATGAAGGCTGTTGATCTTTACCGCCAAGGCTTCAGGTTTTAGGCGATAACCACCGCAATCTTCGCAGCTGGTGATGCCCTGGAACCGTTCGATTTCCTCGCGGACCCAGGTAGAGTCGGTCTCGCGCCAGCGCCTCTCCAAATTCGGCACGACCCCTTCGAACGGTTTTTTGGTCTCATAGCGGCGCAGCCCGTCGTCATAGACGAAGGTAACTTCTTGCTTGCCGGACCCGTAGAGAATGATGTCTTGGTTCGCTTTGGAAAGCTCACTCCATGGCTTCGTCATGCCGAAGCGAAATTTTCGGGCGAGGCTTTCGAGGGTTTGCTGATAATAGGGTGAAGTGGTTTTGGACCACGGAGCTACAGCGCCGTCTCGCAGCGAAAGCCGGTCATCTGGAATGACCAGTTCCGGATCAAAATAATGCTGACTTCCCAGACCATCGCAGGTGGGACAGGCGCCGAATGGGTTGTTGAAGGAAAACAGGCGTGGCTCGATTTCTTCAATGGTGAACCCAGATACAGGACAAGCGAATTTCGCCGAGAAGATGATGCGCTTGGCTTCCGTTTCCCCGTCAGCAATGTCAGCGGCTTCCGCCACGGCAATGCCGTCCGCCAATTGAAGGGCAGTTTCGATGGAGTCCGCCAATCGGTTGCCCAGTCCATCGCGAACGACCACACGGTCGACCACCACATCAATATCGTGCTTAACCTTTTTATTCAGTGCGGGAACAGAGTCTATTTCATGAAACTCACCGTCGACTTTGACGCGCTGAAAGCCGCGCTTCATCAGATCGGCGAACTCTTTCCTGTATTCGCCTTTGCGCCCGCGAATGATGGGGGCCATGAGATAGAGACGCGTCCCCTCTGGTAATTCCATCACACGGTCCACCATTTGGCTCACCGTCTGGCTTTCGATCGGAAGACCGGTCGCCGGTGAATAGGGAATGCCCACACGTGCGAATAGCAGCCGCATATAGTCATAGATTTCAGTGACTGTGCCCACCGTCGAACGGGGGTTGCGCGATGTTGTTTTTTGCTCGATGGAGATTGCGGGGCTTAGCCCGTCGATTTGATCGACGTCCGGCTTTTGCATCAATTCGAGGAATTGGCGGGCATAGGCCGAAAGGCTTTCCACATAGCGCCGCTGGCCTTCTGCATAGATTGTGTCAAAGGCGAGGGAGGATTTGCCGGAGCCAGAAAGGCCGGTAATGACCACCAGCTTGTCGCGCGGGATTTCCACATCGACATTTTTGAGGTTGTGCTCTCGAGCACCTTGGACGTGAATTGATTTAGCGGTCACTGTGAGGCCTTGGAAAGTTCTTCTGTTTTGCGTTAAAGGTCTGTCCACGGGAATTGCGGTCATCCCGTATCCCATTCAAAGATAGGCTCCGCCTCTCAGAAACAAAGCACTAATTGACCGACCTGAGTTTGATCGACAAAGTGCTGTCTTCTGAGAATCGAGTCAATCAGACCGTGACAGAATTTGGCAGGAGAGATGCGCGCCGCTCGCGCGCTGTGAACAAGGAGGCGTCAATATGGCTGGCAGTGTGAATAAAGTGATCCTGGTGGGCAATCTCGGCGCCGATCCGGAAGTGCGGCATACCCAAGACGGTCGTCCCATTGTCAACCTGCGGATTGCCACTTCGGAATCTTGGAGAGACCGCAATTCCGGCGAGCGCCGCGAAAAGACTGAATGGCACCGCGTGGTCATCTTTTCTGAAGGTTTGGCCAAGGTTGCTGAGCAATATCTCAGAAAAGGGTCGAAGGTTTACATCGAAGGACAGCTTCAAACTCGGAAATGGCAGGACCAATCGGGGCAGGACCGGTACTCCACCGAAGTGGTGCTGCAAGGCTTCAACAGCACGCTCACCATGCTTGATTCGCGCAATAGCGGCGGTGGCGGCGGAATGGGCGAATCGTCGAGCAATTTCGATGCGGGTAATCCGAGTTCCGGTGGTGGCGGAGATTTCAGCCAAGATATGGACGATGAAATCCCGTTTTAGGCGAATTACGAACGCCAAATAAGTCATCAATGGAAGCATTTTGCGGCGCCGGTTTCGTTGGAATCGGCGCCTTTTCTGTGTTTGCTAAGCAACTCTGCGAACACTTTTTTTGCCTTCCGCAAAGTGTTTTAAAATCAATAGGTTAGAGCGTGAATTGGAGCGGGTTCGGTTTGTGCCCCAAGCCGAAAGATGATAATTTTGCGACAGATTCCCAGGAACCGCTGCAGGGGTATTTGTCAGCAGCCATTTCGGCGCTGTGCCCTCCTGTATTGGGGCCCTTTTTAACCACTCAACTCTGTTACCACTTTGTCTGATACATCCGATCCACCGCCCCCCGATGGGGAGGGCGGACCGCCAGAAACGCCGAAATTCGATATTGCGCCGATCTCCATCGAAGACGAGATGCAAAGGTCTTATCTCGACTATTCGATGAGTGTCATCGTCAGCCGGGCGCTGCCCGACGTGCGCGATGGGCTGAAGCCGGTGCACCGGCGCATCCTCCATTCAATGAATGAGAATGGCTACGACTGGAACAAGCCATATCGAAAATCGGCACGTGTGGTCGGCGATGTTATCGGTAAATATCATCCGCATGGGGACCAATCGATCTACGATGCGCTCGTCCGAATGGCGCAGGACTTTTCCATGCGCCTGCCTCTGTTGGATGGGCAAGGGAATTTTGGTTCCATCGACGGTGATCCTCCGGCGGCCATGCGTTACACGGAAGTGCGCATGGGCAAGCCTGCGCACGCCCTTCTGGAAGATATCGACAAGGACACGGTCGATTTTCAGGAAAACTATGACAATACGGAGCAGGAGCCGACGGTTCTGCCAGCGCGGTTCCCGAACCTTTTGGTCAATGGGGCCGGTGGTATTGCCGTGGGAATGGCAACGAATATTCCGCCACACAATCTGGGCGAAGTGGTTGATGCGTGTCTTGCCTGCTTGGATGACCCCGACATTTCCTTCGAAAATCTGCTGGAAATTGTTCCGGGTCCGGATTTTCCCACAGGCGGGCTCATCATGGGGCGTGCGGGCATACGGGCGGCTTATGTGAAGGGGCGTGGTTCGGTCGTCATGCGAGGCCGGGTCAAAATCGAAGAGATCCGGAAAGATCGCGAAGCGATCATCATCACCGAGATCCCGTATCAAGTGAACAAATCGGCCATGATCGAGAAAATGGCTGAATTGGTTCGGGATAAGCGGATTGAAGGCATCGCGGAACTGCGCGACGAATCCGACAGGGATGGAATGCGCGTGGTCGTGGAACTGCGCAGAGATGCCGTCGCTGATGTGGTGCTCAATCAGCTTTATAGGTTTTCTCCGCTTCAGTCCTCTTTCGGCATGAACATGCTGGCATTGAATGGCCGCCGTCCGGAACTAATGGGACTGAAGGACCTTATCCAGGCCTTCCTTACCTTCCGCGAGGAAGTGATCACGCGCCGCACCAAGTTCGAGCTGAACAAGGCGCGCGACCGGGCGCATATCTTGGTCGGTTTGGTCATTGCGGTCGCCAATGTGGATGAGGTGGTGCGCCTTATCCGGGCGGCGCCGGATCCTGCAACCGCCCGCCGGCAATTGATGGAACGTCATTGGGAGGCGAAAGACATCGCTCCTCTGATCGCTTTGATCGATGATCCACGCCACACATTGCGCGACGATGGGACCATTCAGCTCAGCGAGGAACAAGCGCGCGCCATCCTCGATCTCAGATTGCAGCGTTTGACGGCGCTAGGCCGCGACGAAATTGGTGACGAGTTGAAGGGGCTGGGCGAGGCGATAGAGGATTACCTCGATATTCTGCGCAGCCGTGACCGGCTTCTGTCGATCGTTCGAGACGAACTTGCCGAAGTTAAGAACGAATTCGCGGATCCGAGGCGCTCGGAGATTATCGAGCAAGAATTCGAAGTGGATGATGAAGACCTGATCCAAAGCGAGGATATGGTCGTAACCGTCACGCATGCGGGCTACATCAAACGCGTGCCACTGGCGTCTTACCGGGCTCAGCGGCGTGGCGGCCGTGGCCGTGCCGGTATGGCTACGCGGGAAGAAGATTTCGTCACGCGCGTATTTGTTGCCAACACTCATTCGCCGGTCTTGTTCTTTTCGTCCACCGGCATGGTCTACAAAATGAAGGTTTGGCGCCTGCCATTGGCAACACCACAGGCGCGCGGCAAGGCCATGGTGAACATATTGCCGCTGTCCGAAGGCGAAACCATCACCTCTTTGATGCCGCTGCCCGAAGACGAGAAGAGCTGGTCGAAGCTTCAAGTCATGTTCGCCACAAGCAAGGGATCGGTGCGGCGTAATGAGCTCTCTGATTTCGTGAACGTGATGGCCAATGGCAAGATTGCCATGAAGCTTGAGGACAATGGGGACGACGCTGACCGCATCGTGGATGTTGCCATTTGTACCGAAGAAGACGATGTGCTGTTGACCACGTCGCAGGGTAAAAGCATTCGATTTGCCGTGCCGGATGTGCGTGTGTTCAAAGGGCGCGCGTCGGTCGGTGTCCGAGGTATCAAGCTTGCCGACGGGGACAAGGTGATCGGCATGACGATCCTTCGGCATGTGGACGTCCAACCCGAGGAAGTGCGGGCATATCTCAAACAGTCGAATGCGGCGCGCCGGGCCGCCTCTGGTGAGGAGAGCCTTCCCGACGATGCTGGCGAAGAGGAGAATGGAGCGGAAGCTACCATTTCGGCAGAACGTTACGCCGAACTGGGTGCCTATGAACAGTTTGTCCTCACGGTAACGGAGAATGGATTCGGTAAACGCACGTCAGCGTACGAATACCGCCAAACCAATCGCGGCGGACAGGGCATCATTGCCATCACGACGTCCGAGCGGAACGGCAATGTGGTGGCCTCCTTCCCGATTGATGAGGCAGACCAGATCATGCTTGTCACAGATCAAGGTCAGATGATCCGCTGTCCGGTTAATGATGTACGGGTCGCGGGACGGAACACGCAAGGCGTTACGTTATTCAAAACCGCCCCGGATGAAAGCGTGGTTTCCGTAGAGCGGGTGGGCGAAAGCTCTGAAAATGAGGATGAGGAAGAGGCTGAATGATATTGATTTCATACATAATTCCGACACCCCTGGAGCTTGAGCGCGAGAACCGCTAAAACACGCCCACAGATATTGCGATCAACCGACAAGAGAGAAAGACGGTATGGAAAGAGTTGGCCTTTATCCAGGGACATTCGATCCCATTACCGCCGGGCATTTGGACATTATTCGGCGTGCTCTAAAGCTGGTTGATCATCTGGTCATCGGCGTGGCGATCAATGAGGACAAAGGTCCTCTTTTTTCCCTCGAAGAACGCGTTGAAATGGTCACCGAGGCGACGAAATCTTTTGTCGAAGGGAACGCGTCTCGCATATCGGTTGAGCCTTACGATACGCTGCTGATGCATTTTGTTGAGAAGGTTGGCGCCCGTATAATTGTTCGTGGTCTCAGGGCTGTGTCTGACTTCGAATATGAATTCCAAATGGTCGGTATGAATGCCAAACTCAATCCAAATGTGGAGACCGTTTTCCTGATGGCAGAAGCAAGCCACCAGGCGATCGCCTCAAAGCTTGTAAAAGAGATCGCTCGTTTGGGGGGAGACATCTCCGCATTCACGACCCCTTATGTGGCCGGACGCTTGCTCGAAAAGCTCAAGGCGAAGAATCTCATAAAAGCGAGTTAACAGGTAATTCTATGCGATATTTTGCTGAACTGCGTCGTTCCGTTTCCAATGTGCTTCTAACGCTGGCCGCCATTGTGGCGTTGACTGGCCAAGCGTTTGCGGCCGCGCCGGATCCCGACCCGGAAAACACCATCTACCTAGATCTCAAGGATGGGCGGGTCATTATTCAGCTTTTGCCGGACGTCGCACCGGGGCATGTGGAACGGATCAAGACGCTTACGCGCAAAGGGTTCTATGACGGGATCGTTTTTCATCGTGTCATTCCCGGGTTCATGGCGCAGACGGGCGACCCCACGGGTACAGGACGCGGTAGTTCAAACTTGCCGGACCTGAAAGCGGAATTCAGCAAGAAATGTCACTTACGCGGTGTCCTTTCCATGGCGCGTGGCGGCCCCCCGGACAGCGCGAACAGCCAGTTTTTCATCATGTTGAACGACAATGAAAGCCTGAATGGCCGGTACTCCGTATGGGGAGAGGTTATCAGCGGTATTCAATATGTAGACAAAATCAAGAAAGGCGATGCTGATCGCGATGGTGCGATCAAAGGGGCGCCGGATCGGATTATCAAAATGCGTGTTGCGGCTGATGTGGATGGGGGCGCAAGCCTGAAGTCTGAAAAAGTCTACAAAGCAATGGCATTGGACTGCCGCGTCAAGTAATTGCCGCGGAAATGAAAGTTAGTAAGAGACAAAGGAAATTCTCATGGCGGACGCTGGTAAGATAATCATGCAGCTTAAGGACGGTCCTGTGACCATCCAGCTCCGGCCGGATTTGGCGCCAAATCATGTGGCACGCATTTCCAAGCTGGTAAGTGATGGGTTTTATGACGGTATCGTTTTTCACCGCGTGATTGATGGCTTCATGGCCCAGACCGGCGACCCGACAGGGACCGGCATGGGAGGCTCGGGCGAGAAGCTTGCTGCCGAGTTTAGCAAAGCGCCTCATAAGCGGGGCACGGTCTCCATGGCACGCGCCGCCGACCCTGACAGCGCCGACAGCCAGTTCTTCATTTGCTTTGAAGACGCTGGTTATCTAGACGGCCAGTACACGGTCTGGGGCGAAGTTGTCAGTGGCATGGAACTCGTGGACAAAATCAAACGGGGTGAGCCCGTTGTCGACCCCGATCACATTGTGTCCATGACACTTGAAGAAGGGTAAGGCGTTCCCTCGCTCGAATGAAAACAAGCGAGTTTGACTTTAGCCTGCCTTCCGATCTGATTGCGCTTGAGCCGGCAGAGCCGAGAGACACTGCCAGGCTGCTGCATATTCGGCAAAACGGTTTTGATGACCGGGCCATTGCAGACCTGCCAAATCTACTGCGGCCAGGTGATGTGCTCGTGCTCAACAATACGCGTGTTATTCCGGCGCGTCTCAAGGGCACGCGCCCGCCGCGTCAGCCCAACGGCCAAGGCGCAACCATTGAAGTGACATTGCACAAATCCGAAGCGCCACTTCATTGGCAGGCTTTCGTCAAACCTGCCAAGCGCTTGGAACAGGGCGACGAGATCATCTTTAGCGATTGTTTGAGAGCCCGTGTTACGGGTAAGGGCGAGGGTGGGGAATGCACGCTCCGTTTTGATGGTCCACCGGAAGATTTTATGAGCCGCCTCCATGAAGTGGGGACGATGCCGCTCCCGCCGTACATCGCTTCGAAAAGAGCGCCATCAGACAAAGATCTGCACGATTACCAAACAGCTTACGCAAAAGTCGACGGGGCGGTTGCGGCTCCCACGGCCGGCCTTCATTTGAGCGACGCATTGATGGATAGGCTAAGGGCCCGCGGCGTCGAATTCGCTTTTCTGACCTTGCATGTCGGTGCAGGGACTTTCCTGCCGGTGAAAGTAGAGAATGTGGAAGATCACCAGATGCATGCCGAATGGGGGGAAATCATGTCGGCAACCGCCGATCAGCTCAATCAGGCCAAGACTGAAGAACGGCGCGTGGTCGCCGTGGGGACGACCAGTCTGCGATTGCTCGAAACGGCTGCCGGTCAAGACGGTACGTACACGTCATTCCAAGGGGAAACCGATATTTTCATCACGCCTGGCCACACGTTTCGGTCGGCGGATGTCCTTCTGACGAACTTCCATTTGCCTCAATCCACATTGTTGATGCTGATTTATGCATTCGGCGGAACTGATCTGATGCGCCGGGCCTATGAGCACGCCATTAATGAACGTTATCGCTTCTATTCCTATGGCGATGCATGCCTGATCGAGAGGGCCACCTCATGACAGTGACTTTGGAGATTTCGGCAACGGAAGGCGCTGCCCGAACCGGCGTTCTTCATACCCGCAAAGGGGGTATTCGCACGCCTGCTTTTATGCCGGTGGGCACAGCCGGTACGGTAAAAGCAATGTACACGGGTCAAGTGCGCGAAACCGGTGCCGATATTCTTTTGGGAAATACCTATCACTTGATGCTCCGTCCCGGAGCGGAGCGGGTTGCTTCTTTGGGGGGACTGCACCGATTTATGAGATGGCCGCATCCGATTCTCACGGATTCCGGTGGCTTTCAGGTCATGTCTCTCGCGCAACTCCGTCAAATGTCCGAAGAAGGCGTCGCTTTTCAGTCTCACATAGACGGATCGAAACATTTGCTCACGCCTGAACGCTCCATGGAAATCCAGAACCTGTTAGGGTCGGACATTGTGATGGCGCTTGATGAATGTACGCCGCATCCGGCCACGCACGAGGAAGCAAAAGTCTCCATGGAATTGTCCATGCGTTGGGCGGACCGGTCGAAAACGCATCATCACAAACAGCCGGACCATGGGGCTCTGTTCGGCATTGTTCAAGGCAGTGTTTATGCGGATCTGCGGTGCCGTTCAGTTGAGATGCTAGAGCAGATCGGTTTTGACGGTTATGCGGTCGGCGGCCTCGCTGTCGGCGAGGGGCAGGAAATTATGTTCAGGGTGCTGAGCGAAACTGTGCCTCACATGACCAAGGACAAACCGCGCTATTTGATGGGGGTCGGCAAGCCTGACGATATCGTTGGCGCTGTCGCGCGGGGCATCGATATGTTCGATTGCGTCTTGCCCACCCGCTCCGGGCGGACGGGGCAGGCATTTACCCGGTTTGGTCCGGTAAATATTCGAAATGCGCGTCACGCAGAAGACCCGCGCCCACTCGATGAGGCCAGCGATTGTCCGGCGTCGCGGGATTATTCACGGGCATACTTGCATCATCTCGTGAAGTCTAACGAGATCCTCGGGTCCATGCTAATGACGTGGCATAACCTTCACTACTATCAGCAGCTCATGGCGGAGATACGCGCCGCTATCGCCAATGATCGATTTGGCGATTTCCAGTCAGAGTTTTTGGAGAACCAGGCGCGCGGCGATATCGCCCCGATGTAAAAGACCTGCCGCAATGTCACAAACAAACACAACTACCATCCGCCCATGTACAGGCCGACTCAGAGTTCGATTACACATGTGAGTGGCGGCTCAATTGTGAGAGGAACGCTTCACTCATTCGGATGGTGACGGCTCTCCGACGGATAGGGGCAATTCGAGAGACTGTGTTTGCTGCGCTGCGGCATTTTCTGCCAGAATGTCCGGCAAAATCTCGCGTCCGAAATAATTCGCGAAATAGGACATGGCAATGGCGGTGCCAATGATGAGAGTCCATTGGAAGAAACCCGCAATAGGCGAAGCGCTGCTCGATTGTTCGCCGCCGGAAAGCCCAAAAATGGATAGGGCAGACAACAGAGCGATAACCAAGGCACCTGGTGCAACCCACCAGATCGGCCCCTGGATGGCACCGGAATAGACTTCCAATAGGATGACGCAATAGGCCGTGGCCGCCGCCAACATTCTGATGCCAATCATGGACTTCCCCCCTCGATTGCTCCGCTGATGCTAAGTTTATCAGGTCGCTTAAGGGTGTGCGAGGCGGAATTCTTTGGTTGGTTTAGCGGATGACACCACTTACCCGTTCTGGGTGAATGCGGATGATGACCCGTTCCTGTTCCTCCAGCCATGCTTCCAAGTTTTCGGGCTCGGGATAGCCTGCATCCTTGATGTTGTCGAAGACCAACCGGGTCGTCCGCACGAGATCTGTGTTTTCAACAGAGGCATGGCCTTCCACAGAGACATAACTGAATGGGGCGGCATCGTTTGAGATGAGGAGGGTTATACGTGGATCACGCTCTAGGGATCGTCGTTTAAATGTTCTGCCCGGCGTGCTGACGACGAGCGTACCGCCGTCCCGGGCATAAGCCACCCAAGAACTCACGGGATGGCCGCCTTTACGAAGAGAGGTCAAGACTGCCCAACAATGATCGCTGATGAAGGTTTCGAACTCAGGGTTGTCGCTAATCAAGTTTGCCACCATTTTTGATAGTTTTTTCCATAGATGGGTTTGGTTTACATATTCACTCAAGTTTGAAATCTGCGCCCCAATTCGGGGTTTGCGGCCTCACGCCTTGTTTGTGTTCGAAAGTGTCACCACCAACAGACACGTGCATATAGAAAATGGTATTTTTTGCGAGTTATCTGCGTCGGTTCTGACAAAAAATTGCGGAAAAGAGCCAATTGGATACAGAATCAAAATTTGAGGTTGTGCCTGGTCAAATTATTAGTCGCTTATAGCGCGAATGCAGAATGCTTGAACGTAAATAGACTGTTACTCCAAAAAAATAACATAGATCAATAAACCAGATTAATCATAAATTAGTCTGCCCGGCGCAATGATCACTACACAAACTGATTTGCGACCGGGGGATCGGGGGCAATGCCATCTACTCGCTCGTGCGATTGATCGCACGAAATAGAGCTGCGCCCCTTCAGGAATTTGTTACCCGGCCGCGCTCCGACAATGTCGGAAAGCGAAGAGCTGAGAGTAACATGGACGATCTCTTACAAGAATTTTTGGCTGAGACCAATGAAAGCCTGGAAGTGCTGGACGGTCAACTGGTCCGTCTTGAGCAACAGCCGGATGATCCGGGACTCATTTCCCACATATTCCGTATGCTGCATACCATTAAGGGAACTTGCGGGTTCTTGAGTTTGCCTCGTCTTGGAAAAGTGGCGCATGCGGGCGAGAACGTCCTGGATCAATTTAGAAACGGCGAAATCAAGGTCACGCCGGATGCGATGACCCCGGTTCTTGAAGCCATCGACCGTATTCGCGCTCTTGTTTCCGCTATCGAAGAGGAAGGCGAGGAGCCAAAAGGCGACGATGATGAACTCATAGACCGGCTTAATGCGATCGCTTCCGGGCAGCAAGCACCCGTGTCGGAAACGGATGGTGAACCAGCGGCGATCCCTGAGACGCTCGTTGAGAACCTTTACGACGAAATAGGTGGCCTCGCGACAATTGACGCCATCGTCGACCTGCTTAATGAACGGGTCTTGCAGGATGATGCGCTGAGCGCCGGACTGCAAGGCGTACAAATAGAATATCTAGAGGCAGCTGAACGCGCAGTGTTGGCTTGGCTGCTAGGGGGACCGGACAATCCCAATTTTGAAGAAGCAAAGGACACGCTTCTACCTGTCTTCGAGAGCCTGGCTTCCGAGGAAAACATCAAACGGCTGATGCGTTACTTCGTTGAGGCGATGGGCGAATTGTCCATTGCCCAAGGGGTGATCGCACAGATTGTCGCCAAAGCGGATATTGTGCATTCGCTTTTACCGGACGATCAGGCCGAAGCGGGTGGGCCAAGCGAACCGGTGGAAACACCGATTGATCCTGATACATCCACCGAAAGTGCCGAGGCCAAGAAAAGTAAGGGCAGCATTCGAGTCAATGTGGATGTCCTAGAATCCCTCATGACGGTGGTCAGCGAATTGGTCCTGACGCGCAATCAGCTGCTTCAAATTCTGCGCGACGAAAAGGAAAGCGAGTTCACCGCGCCGTTACAGCGGTTGAACCAAGTTACCACAGAGCTTCAGGAAAGTGTGATGCTCACGCGAATGCAGCCGATCGGCAAAGCGTGGGCCAAGCTGCCGCGTATTGTCCGTGACCTGTCGAATGATCTTGGAAAAAGAATTGAATTGATCATGGAAGGTGCCGAGACGGAACTCGACCGTCAAGTGCTTGACGAGATCAAGGACCCGCTCACGCATATGGTCCGGAATGCGGCCGATCATGGGCTGGAAGAAACGTCCGAGCGTGTCCGCGTGGGTAAGCCCGAGACCGGGCGTGTGAAGCTGAATGCCCGCCATGAAGGTGGTCACATCATTCTGGAAATAGCCGATGATGGGGCCGGACTCGATTCCGCCAAAATCAAAGCGAAGGCGATTTCATCGGGACTGGCGACGGAAGCCGAGTTTGAGGGGCTGACGGAGCAACAGATCCACCAATTCATCTTCAAACCTGGGTTCTCCACAGCGACAGAGGTCACAAGTGTCTCGGGGCGCGGTGTTGGGATGGACGTGGTTGCGACCAATATCTCGAAGATTGGTGGGACAATCGAGCTGGAATCCAGAAAAGGACAGGGCACAACCTTTACCATCAAAATCCCGCTCACTCTGGCGATTATCTCCGCACTGATTGTGGAATGCGGCGAGCAACGTTTCGCGCTTCCGCAAAACAGTGTTGTGGAACTTGTGCGGGTGACGCCCAAATCCGTAAGCCAGATTGAAACCATCAAAAACACGCCAGTGTTACGGCTTCGGGACCGTTTACTGCCCCTGGTGCCGATGAAATCTCTTCTTGAGATCGGGGACAGTTACGATGGTGATGAGATCTATGTGATCGTCTCGCGTGTGGGGTCTTACCATTTTGGGATCATTGTCGACCGCGTCTTTGACACGGAAGAGATTGTCGTGAAGCCCGTATCCCGCATCCTTCGAAATATATCCGTCTATTCCGGGAACACCATTCTAGGGGACGGCAGCGTCATCATGATCTTGGATCCGAACGGGATCGCGAAGCTGAGTGGCGAGGTTAATATCTCTACGGAGCAAACCTTCGACTCCCAAGCACGGTCGCAGCATCAGCCGGAATCGACCTCGATGCTGGTGTTTAGAGCTGGGTCGGAGACGCTAAAAGCTGTGCCTCTGGGGTTGGTTTCCAGAATTGAGGAGATCAAATCCGATCAAATCGAAAAAGCTGGCGGCAGTATATCCATTCAGTACCGTGACAGCCTGATGCCGTTGCTTCTGATCTCGGATGAGCAGGAATATGAGAACAGGTCCGATATGCCGGTTCTTGTCTTCACGGAGAAGGACCGCGCGGTCGGCCTCGTCACCGATGAAATCGTGGACATTGTGGATTCGGAGGTCAATGTGGAGATCTCCAGCGACCGCGCAGGTATTTTGGGAACCGCGATTATCGCCGGCAAAGCTACGGAACTGGTGGACGCGTCTCAGCATTGCGAAAAGGCGCATCAGAACTGGTTCAATGTCTCTACGGAAAAAAGCTTCGGGGAGAGTGGAGAGCGCGAACTTCTTCTTGTAGATGACAGTTCTTTCTTCCGCACACTGCTAACGCCAATTTTGGAAACTGCCGGCTACCGCGTTACGCAAGCCGAAGACGGCGAACAAGCGCTTCAAATCTGCCAGGAAAGAGACGATTTCGACATTGTCGTATCGGATCTGGAAATGCCGAACGTGAACGGCTTTGAATTTGCGTCCCAGCTTCGTCAGGAGGCGGCCTATTCAGACAAGCCGGTGATTGCGCTTTCGGCACATGCAAGCCCGCAAGATGTTGAGCGTTGCTTGGAGGCCGGATTTACCAGCCATGTGGAAAAACTCAACCGCGACAAGCTGATTACGAGTCTGAGACAAGCGATCGAACCGATGGATCGCGTTGCGTGAAGGGGGAGCTATGACATTTGATATGAGTGAAAATCCGTCTGACAACAGCAAAGAATTCCTATCGTTCTTTGTGGGCGGACAGTTGTTCGGTATTCCGGTTTTGCAAGTGCAAGACGTGATTTCGTCCGAACCCGTTGCACCTATTCCTCTGTCACCGCCGGAAATTCTCGGATCTATAAACCTGAGAGGGCGGATTGTGACGGTGGTTGATTTGCATTTCGTGCTTAGTCTCGACCGGGCGCAAGACGGCCAGGAACAACGCAATGTGGTCGTTGAGTGTGATGACGAGGCGTACAGCCTGCAGGTCGATGATGTGGGCGAAGTCTTGATGCTGAGTGACGCTGATTTCGAACCTTGTCCCACCACGCTGGATAAGGAATGGCGTCGTGTATCCGGCGGTTTGTACCGGATCGATGAAGGCTTGTTGATTGTGTTGGACGTTCAAATGATTGCCGACCGGTCATATGAGGCGGCAGCCTAAGAGAAGTATACGGAATTATTCTGAAGTTTGATTACCTAATTGGGGATGGAGTTATAAATGTTAGAATCTCTTGAAAATGAACTAAGTGAAATTAATGAGAATGCCGGCCTTAACGGCAAAGGAAATGGTGAGGATGCGGTTGGTCAAGAGCGGTTAGAAGACCGGCTCGCCTCGCTCGAGCGTATGGTCGACGATATGCCGATCAACATCATGACCTGCGATCTGACGGATTTCCGTATTAATTATGCGAACACGTCGACCATCGAAACCTTGCGGAAAGTGGAACATTTGCTGCCGATCAAAGCCGATGAATTGATTGGCCAAAGCATCGATATTTTCCATGCAAAGCCGCAGCATCAGCGCAGCATCCTGTCGGATCCGCGGAACCTTCCACACAATGCGAAGATAGAGTTGGGGGATGAAGTTCTCGATCTCTATATTTCCCCTGTTTACAACGCGTCTGGAAAGTATATCGCTGCCATGGTCACGTGGAACATCGTGACGGAAAGTGTGCGTGCGGACCGGGACAACCAGCAATTGCTCGAGATGGTGCAGAACATGCCCATCAATGTGATGATGTGCGACCCGGAAGACTTCAAGATCAACTTCATCAACAAGACCAGTATTGAGACACTGCGGCCGCTGGAAAACCTTTTGCCGGCCCGGGCGGAAGACCTGCTGGGGCAGTCTATTGATATCTTCCACAAGAACCCTGCGCATCAGCGCCGCATGCTGTCAGATCCGAACAATCTGCCTCACAGCACACTGATTAAGTTGGGGGACGAAACGCTTGCGTTGAATGTGGCTGCCATCAAAGACAATGAAGGGAAATATTTGGGGCCGCTTCTGTCATGGAATGTGGTGACCAGCCAGGTGCATATGGCGGACCGTGTGAAGGACGTCATGAAGTCGGCAACTGAGCAATTGTCGACGACCTCCGCGTCCATGATCTCCACGTCGGAAGAAACCAGTGAACAGGCCAGTAATGTGAGTGCTGCGGCAGAACAAGCTTCCGCAAATGTGCAGGCGGTTGCTTCAGCGGCAGAGGAACTTGCGTCGTCGACGCAAGAGATCTCGCGTCAAGTGTCTGAATGTGCCGGTATCGCGAAGAGTGCTGTGAGCGAAGCGGAAAAGACCAATGATGGCATCAAGGGGCTCGCTCAGGCGGCCGAGTCAATCGGCGAGATTATTGACTTGATCAATGACATTGCAAGCCAAACGAAATTGCTGGCGCTCAACGCGACCATTGAGGCTGCCCGCGCGGGAGATGCGGGTAAGGGCTTTGCGGTAGTTGCATCCGAAGTGAAAAATCTTGCTGACCAGACGGCGAAGGCCACCAAGGAGATCGCCGGCCAAATCGGCGGAATTCAAGGTGCCACACGGGAGGCGGTAGATGCCATCGGTCAGATCGGCACCACCATCGAACGCATGGATCAGAACACCACCGCAATTGCGTCTGCGGTTGAGGAACAGAGTGCCGCAACCCAGGAAATCTCACGGAACGCTCAGGAAGCGTCGCAAGGCACCAGCGATGTGACGCGGAACATCTCGAATGTGTCTTCATCGGCGGCGGAATCCGGTGAAACGGCGCAGAAGGTTTCTGAATACTCAAGTGAGATGGCCAACAACACTGAAGAACTCTCGTCTGAGTTGGATGACTTCATTTCCAAACTTGCGGGCTGATGTTGGTGACGGCCCTTGGCGGTCCTATTGATTGGAGTAACGCGTCTATGAGTATCGATGGGCCGCCAAGCTTTGGCATCAGACACGTGGTTCGAGGCTGTTATTTGGCTGCCGGGTTGGTGTTGATGGCTTTGGGTGTGATCGGCGCTTTGCTGCCGGTCATGCCAACGACCGTTTTCGTTTTGGGGGCGGTTTGGTGTTTTTCGCGGAGTTCGCCTTCCCTTGAAGCGTGGCTCATCCATCGCTCGCCATTTCGCGGAGTGATTTTCAACTGGCAACAATTTCATGTAATTCCGCTTTCCGCGAAATATTTGGCCGGTCTGTCTTTGACCATCTGTTTGCCCGTGCTGTTTTTCGCATCGGATGGTTTTACGGTTTGGTTTGTGGGTTCCGCGGCCGGGCTTTTGGTGCTGTACGCTTATATGTGGTCGTTTCCTCACAATTCCCCTCACGCGAACACGGTGTGCTTTCGCCTTGGTGGGGAGAAAGAAACAGAGAGGGCCGGTCATGCCTAGTGCTCTTTCCAAAGCCTCTGACGGAGGCGATTTCCTTTACCGCATCTTGTTGGTTGACGATTCAGCAGTGGCCCGTGGCTTTATCCGGAAATTCGTCGAGCAAAGCGGCATCGCGACGGTGGTTGCCACAGCGAATAACGGCAAGCAGGCGCTGAACATTCTTGATAAGAACGACGTAGACATCGTCATCCTTGATCTGGAAATGCCGGTTATGGATGGGCTGACGGCGCTGCCCTTGATCTTGCAGAAGAAACCGTCCGTGCAAGTCATTGTCACGTCGGCGCTTTCTCTTAAGAATGCCAAGATCAGCCTGCATGCCCTCGAAAAAGGGGCAGCTGACTTTTTGCCGAAGCCGGGTACGTCTGCCGACATGGTGGGAGACTATGCCCGTCAGCTTACGGAGAAAATTCAGCATTTGGGCGAGATTGGGCAAAACGCTCAAACTGGGGGTGGGGCATCTAAGTCTGGGCGGCAGAGGGAACAGGTCCGTTCCAAAGATACGACGCCGAATATGAAGTTACGGCCTTTGCCAATGGCCGTCCCTGAAGCAATCGCGATCGGGAGTTCCACGGGCGGACCAAATGCATTGCGGGAAATGCTACCCCAACTGTCCCGGGATATCGAACAACCCATTTTCGTTACCCAGCATATGCCTGCGAAATTCACTCAAATACTTTCAACGAGCTTGAATGCGCTTACGGGCCGGGAAACACAAGAAGCAATAGACGGCGCACATATACAGCCTGGACGTACGTATGTCGCACCGGGTGGCTTACACCTTTCTTTGCGTAAAACCGACATGGGGCCGGTGGTGCGTTTGTTGGACACGCCACCGGAAAACTTCTGCAAGCCGGCCGTTGATCCAATGTTGCGTTCACTGATTGATGTGTACGGAAAACGTTTGTTGGTCGTCATTCTAACGGGTATGGGGGCGGATGGGCTGGAAGGATCCCGCCTGGTAGTTGACCGGGGCGGCGCGGTGATTGCCCAAGACCAAGAAACAAGTGTCGTTTGGGGAATGCCAGGCGCAGTCGCCGAGGCCGGTCTGTGCTCACTTGTCGGACCGCTCGATAAGCTTGCAGAAACCGTCAATCGTATCGCTTTAGGGAAGAGGTAAGAGTAATGGATACGGAAAAGTTCAATTTGTTTTGTCATATGGTACGTCAGCGCTCCGGCATCTCATTAACGCCCGACAAAGTCTATCTGGCTCAATCCAGGTTAAAGGATGTCATGAAAGAGACGGGGCATGACGATCTTATCTCATTCTTTGAATATCTAGCATCCGCTTCTAGTGAGAAGACCCTGGCTAAGGTCGTTGACGCGATGACCACGAATGAGTCCTTTTTCTTCCGCGACGAGACACCTTTTGAAGGGTTTGAGAAAAAAATCGTCCCGGAGCTGATTAAAGACCGACCGACATCTCGCAAGATACGTATTTGGTGTGCCGCATGTTCCAGCGGGCAAGAGCCATATTCGCTGTCAATGATGATCGATGAGAAGAAGGCCGTTTGGGGGGATTGGAACTTCGAGATAGTCGCGACCGACATTTCCGAGAACATGATTGAACGGGCAAAGATTGGGGAGTTTTCGCGGTTCGAGATCAATCGAGGCCTTACGGAGGCTCGCCGCGAAAAATATTTTTCGTCTCTTGGCGGAAAATGGTTCATTGAGCCTGATCTCAAGAAGCGGATTACGTTCAAAGCCTTTAACCTGCTTGATGATCCAAAGGAGCTCGGTCAGTTTGATGTGATCTTCTGTCGGAATGTGCTGATTTATTTTGAACCGAAAACGAAGACGGAGATTCTTGAACGGATTTCTAACATTCTGGCGCCGGGCGGATATCTGACATTAGGGGCGGCTGAAACCGTCGTTGGTCTCACCAAAAAGTTTCTGCCTAATCCGGATGTAAAAGGATACTACAAAGTAGCAGGTCAAGAAAATGCCGGCTCGGAAGGCTTTGAAACACAAGCTATGAAAACCGCCGTCTGAAGAGACGGCGGCCTGTGTGTTTGATATAATATCGAAGGATTGGTCGTTACTTGACGTCTTCCGTCAGCATCTCATCCACATCGGATTGATCGACGCCGGTTCCAGGAAGGGCGGGGCCATTCAGAAGAGACTGTTCGTCATCCTCGGAAATTTCATCCGCTACCGGACGCTTTGCCAAGATTGTATCCATATTGAGGCTGGCGGCAGAGCATAGAAGCTTCTTCGCTTTTTCAAGCCTTTGGCCACACAAGTCTTGGAAGGAACACGCCAGCGTTAACTCGGAAATGAGACTTTTTGCAGTGTCATCTTGACCCGCAACTGTGTCCCGCAATGTTTCCGCCAGGGTCAAGAGTTGGTCAACTGCTTCATCCAGTGTTGTAATTGTTGCGTCGATTTCAAGAACAGCGGTTTCGATTTGATCGATTGGCCGTGTCATACCCGTCTATCTCCCGTTTTTTTATCTGTCTTGTGCGATGTTTAAAACGCGCCGATGACGCGGGACATCTTGACTTTCAATGTGGCCGCGTTGAACGGTTTGACGATGTAGTTGCTGACTCCGGCTTTCTTGGCGGCAACCACGTTTTCCGGTTTCGCCTCGGCCGTGACCATAATGAACGGAATTGCCTTCAGAAGGCCATGTGCACGCACTTTCTTAAGAAGTTCGTATCCGTTCATGGGTTCCATGTTCCAATCTGAGATCACCAGATCGAATTTCTCCGATTGCAGTTTTTTGAACGCTTCTTGTCCGTCGCTCGCTTCTTCAACGTTCTTGAATCCGAGTTCCGCAAGCAGTCCGCGGATGATCCGCAGCATGGATTTGTAGTCATCCACAATCAAAATCTGCATGTTCATATCAACGGCCATGCATGCCTCCCGTATTCTTTCAAAGGTTAGTGTTTTAGCGGGGTTTGGATTATCCGCAGTCTGTCGAACTATGGCATTTTCGAGTTAATTCTAGGTTGAGGAGGCAAGATAGATGCGCCTTAAAATGAGAAGCCATGACGCGCAGAGAGTGCGCGGCGTGGTTATTGACTATAAGCCTAGATGGGCGAAGCAATCCTTCTTGACCTTCCAGTAGCTGGAATACCTATCATCCGTCCAACGCGGAATGATTGGGAGAGTGAGTTCGTATGATGATGGGCAGGCGGCACTTCTTAACAACATCACTGGGCGGTGCGTTGCTATGCAATTCTATGAACCTGCTACCGGTTTGGGCACGGCGTGCGGACCAAGGCAATCTTGGCCTGCCAGTGTTGTCCGGAACCGAATTCGACCTGTCTGTCGGAACGTTTCCAATATCGATAGATGGACGTCGAACAAAAGCAATTGGTGTCAATGGAACGGTACCTGCGCCTCTTATCCGATTCCGGGAAGGAGAGAACATCAAACTTCGCGTGCGGAATGACTTGTCCGTGGACACTTCCATACACTGGCATGGATTACTTGTTCCGTTCCAGATGGATGGCGTTCCCGGTGTGACATTTCCCGGAATCAAGGCCGGGAAAACGTTCGAATACGAGTTCGCCGTGCCACAGAACGGTACATACTGGTACCATTCTCATTCCGGCTTGCAGGAACAGGTTGGACATTATGGCCCGATCATCATTGATCCCGCCGGACAAGATCCCGTGGCCTATGACCGCGAATATGTGCTCGTCCTTGGGGATTGGACATTCACAGATCCACATCGAATATTTGCGAAGCTGAAAAAGAACGGGGAGAGCCTGAACTACAATCAAAGGACGCTGAGAGACTTTGTGTCGGATACCACCGAAACCGGCTTAGGGCAGACGGCCGAGGACCGCATGATGTGGGGCAACATGCGCATGTCGCCCCGCGATATCGCAGATGTCTCGGGTGAGACCTATACCTATGTGGTTAACGGTCATTCGACCGCTGACAATTGGAATGGCGTTTTTAGGCCAGGAGAACGGGTACGGTTGCGGATTATCAATGCCGCTGCCATGACGATTTTCAATCTCCGCATACCGGACCTTCCGATGACCGTGGTGCAGGCAGATGGCCTTAATGTTGCGCCTCTGGAAGTCGACGAATTCCAAATTGGTGTCGCCGAAACCTACGATGTGGTGATTGAGCCTAAAGAAGAACGGCCATATGCATTCGTAGCGGAGTCTATCGACCGCTCGGGGCAGGTGGTTGCAACCTTGGCGCCCCAACCGGGACTGCGCGCGCAAGTGCCGGCATTGCGTAAGGTGCCGACATTGACCATGAAAGATATGGGGATGGATCATGGTGGCATGGCGGTCGATGCCGGGCATCATGGACATGACATGCACCATCACGACCCGGCTGACTCAGAAACCGCGAAACCGTTGGCACGGGGACCAGGTGTTGCAAACGTCGCCGCGATGCCTGTGAATCGTTTGGACGAACCGGGTATCGGTCTCGAAGATGTTCCGCACCGAACGCTTCGATATTCGGACCTTCGCAGCCTTGAGGTAAATCCGGATCAAAGGGCGCCCGAACGGGAAGTCACCGTTCACCTCACCAGCAATATGGAGAGGTATATGTGGTCCTTTGACGGCGTCAAGTTCTCGGAAATCACCACACCGATCGAATTCTATGAAGGCGAACGCGTGCGGCTGACTCTGATCAACAACACGATGATGCCGCACCCAATTCATCTGCATGGCATGTTTTTCGACGTGGTCAATGGTGGGCAAAGCCACAAGCCACGCAAACACACCATCATTGTGAAGCCAGGCGAAAAACTTTCCGTGGACATCAGTGCGGACCATGTGGGCGACTGGGCGTTTCACTGCCATCTGCTTTATCACATGCATGCGGGAATGATGCAGGTTGTGTCGGTGCTCCCGAAAGAAAAAGCCAAGCCCAGTCATCATCCGGATCATCACAAAGGAATGCACCATTGAAGATGGCGTCAGTAGCACGGACCCTGTTGGCAGGATTGGCCGGAGCAGTCGCCATGACAACGCCGCTCCTGGCGGAAAGAGGTGCGTCTTGGTCCATGGTCGACGAATATTTTGGTGAGAAAGAAATGGCGGCCGCCAGACATATGGTGCAGAAGCACCATGGCGGGGGGACCAACTTTCTCATCCAGGCGGATCGGCTGGAATACCAAACGGCAAATGATTTGAAGACTTTTGTTTGGGACGTCCAAGGGTGGTATGGCGGCGACGTCAACAAACTGTGGATCAAATCTGAGGGGGATTATTCCGTCACGGAGGACATGTTCGAAGAAGCAGAAGTGCAGGCCCTTTGGTCCCGCGCCGTGACCACGTTCTTCGACGTTCAGGCCGGGGTGCGGTGGGACTTTGAACCGGATCGCCGCGCGCATTTCGTTGCAGGTGTTCAAGGCCTTGCGCCGCAATGGTTTGAAATCGATGCGGCGGCATTTTTGAGCGGGGAGGGGGACCTGACCGCGCGCATAGAAGCGGAGTATGACCTCATGGTGACCCAGAGGTTTGTTTTGCAGCCGCGGATGGAGATGGAACTTTCAGCGCAAGATATTCCAGAATTAGATGTAGGCGGTGGTATTACATCGTTTGATCTTGGGCTGCGCGCTCGGTATGAGATTGTCCGCGAATTTGCGCCCTACATTGGCGTGGAATGGCAGAGTGCCTTTGGCGAAACGGCTGACTTGCGGGCGGCGGCAGGCGAAGATAGGCGGCAAACGGTATTTGTTGTGGGCGTTACGGTTTGGTTCTAGAGCCGAGCGGCGGCTCGATGTTGACCGAGTTCAAGCGCAGCGCATTGCCAATGACCGAGACGGAGCTGAGGCTCATGGCGGCGGCGGCGATCATGGGTGACAACAACATGCCGAATACAGGATAGAGAACACCGGCGGCGATGGGCACACCCAGCGCATTATACCCAAAGGCGAAAACCAGATTCTGCCGAATGTTGCGGACGACAGCGCGGCTCAAAAGACGTGTGCGGACAAGCCCCAAAAGATCGCCCTTAAGAAGAGTGATACCTGCACTTTCGATGGCCACATCGGTACCTGTTCCCATGGCGACCCCCACATCAGCGGCCGCAAGAGCAGGGGCGTCATTGATGCCGTCTCCTGCCATGGCCACGATGCGTCCTTGCTGCTGCAGTTCTTTTACCAATCGTGCCTTGTCTTCAGGGAGAACGTCGGAGTGAAAGTTCGAAATGCCAAGTTGTTCTGCCACGTTGCGCGCGGTGGTTTGAGTGTCACCCGTCATCATGATGACATCCAAGCCTTCGCTGTTGAGAGCGGCCAGAGCTTGGGGGCTGGTGTCCTTAATCGGGTCGGTGACCGCAATAAGCCCCGCCAGTTTTCCATCTACGCCTGCAAACATGACAGTGGCGCCGTGGGTACGCAATGCCTCCGCCCGCTCATTTAGCGGGTCTGTTTCGATTTGGTGATGTTGCATCATCGCCGCATTTCCGAATACGACTTGTTGGCCTTTTATGATTCCGCTTAACCCCATGCCGGGATGGATCTTTGTGTTTGCTGGTTCGGGTGGAACAACGCCCGTGTCTTTTGCAAAACGCAGGATAGCATCCGCCAAAGGGTGCTCGCTGCCGCGTTCCAGGCTGGCCACGAACGTCAACAGGTCGTCTTGGCTTCCATCGTCGATGGCTTCGACGGCCGTGACGGAGGGGCGCCCTTCGGTGAGCGTTCCGGTCTTGTCGACCACCAGCGTGTCTACTTGTGCAAACCGTTCCAGGGCCTCTGCGTTCTTGATCAGCAAGCCCGATTTTGCGCCGCGGCCCGTTCCAACCATGATCGATATGGGTGTGGCGAGCCCCAGAGCGCATGGACAGGCAATGATCAGCACGGAAACGGCTGCAATAAGAGCATAGGAAATGGCGGGGGCTGGACCTGCTAAAGACCAGGTGACGAACGCGATGGCCGCCACGATCATGACGGCGGGCACGAAATATCCGGCGACGCGGTCAGCGAGCCTTTGGATCGGTGCTTGGCTGCGTTGGGCCTCTGCCACCATTTGAACGATCCGCGACAAAAGCGTATCGGCGCCCACATGACGTGCTGTCATGACGATGCTGGCCGGTCCATTGACTGTTCCACCGATAACCGCATCTCCAACTGATTTTTCGTTAGGGATGGGCTCTCCGGTGACCATGGATTCGTCGATCGCCGTCATACCGTCGGTGACGGTCCCGTCTACGGGGATTTTTTCGCCCGGGCGTACGCGCAACCGGTCGTCCACCTGAATGTGGTCGATGGCAACTTCCTCATCTTGACCATCAGTGGCGATGCGGATCGCGGTTTTAGGGGCAAGGCCAAGAAGGGCTTTGAGCGCCTTGCCGGTCTGTGCCCGCGCGCGCAGTTCCAAGATTTGCCCCAACAGGACCAGGACGATGATGACAGCCGCCGCTTCGAAATAGACGGGGATGGTGCCATGCGAGGTTTGCACAGTGGCCGGAAACAACTGCGGCATGAATGTGGCCACGGTGCTGTAGAGATACGCTGCGCCCGTCCCAATGGCGATCAGGGTGAACATATTGAGGTGTCGTGTGACGAGCGACTGGAAGCCGCGTTCAAAAAACGGAAGGCCGCACCACAGCACAACAGGCGTTGCGAGCAGTAATTGTATCCAGACGGATGTTTTAGGGGAAACCAGATCGTGGATCCACGTCAAGCCCATATCGCCGCCCATAGACAAGACCAAGACGGGAACCGTCAGCAACGCGCCCAGCCAAAAGCGGCGCGAGAAGTCGACGAGTTCGGGGTTTGGGCCGTCATCTTCCAGAGAGATGGTCATGGGTTCCAGCGCCATGCCGCAGATCGGGCAGGAGGCAGGCCCGTTCGTGATCACCTCCGGATGCATGGGGCAGGTGAATTGCGTGCCGGCGGCCACGGTATACGTCTGTGGCGTTTGGGGGTGGTGGGCGCACGCGTGATCCATGGGCGGTCTCTTAACTAGATTATCGCTGACAGGACACATAAATGGTGCTTCCAGTAACTGGAAGGTCAAGGGGGAGAGGTGGTGTCGTGGAGGGTTACTTACCGGCCAAATCGTCGAGAATGGGGCAATCCGGGCGATTGTCGCCGCGGCATGCGCGCACAAGTTTCGACAGCGTGTCCCGCATGGCGTTTAGCTCTTCGATCTTGCGGTCGATATCGGCCAAATGCTGTTTGGCGATCGCCTTTACATCGGCACTGGCGCGTCTTTTGTCTTCATACAAATCAAGAAGACCGCGGCATTCTTCGATGGTAAAGCCGAGACCGCGCGCATGGCCCACAAAGCGCAGCTTTTCGATATGGGGTTCACCATAATCGCGATAGCCATTTTCGCGCCGGTCGGCAATGACGAGACCGATGTCTTCATAATAACGAATGGTCTTTGCGGGCAGACCAGTGCGTTTTTCTGCTTGTCCGATGTTCATAAGCCCTTACTTAGACATTCCAGCGGCTGGAATGTCTAGAGCAAAGAACGCCTTAGGGGGATGCCGGTGACAATTCCAGCAATCGTCCGTCCGAACCATCTTCCAGAACGAACAGCGTGCCGTCCGGGCTTTCTTCGATCTCGCGCACACGTTTGTTCCAGGAATAGCGGGCGGCCTCTTGGCCTTTACCCTCCGAGAGGGTAACGCGCACCAGGGCGCGGCCGCCCAGCGCACCAATCAATGCATTCCCCTGCCATTGGGAGAACAGCGTTCCTTTGTAAATGACGAGGCCGGCCGGTGAGATGCCGGGCACCCAGGAAATGGCGGGCGCCTGGTATTGATCGGTTGTGTCGTGATCGGGAATTCGGCGGCCGGAATAATGGCGGCCATCGGACACGAGAGGCCAGCCATAATTTATACCGCGTTTGATCAGGTTCAATTCATCGCCGTTGCGTGGGCCCATTTCATGCGCCCAGATCTGGCCCTGCGCATCCAGGGCGATCCCAAGCGGGTTGCGGTGTCCCAGCGACCAGATCTGAGATTGAACATCTCCGGCGCCGGCAAACGGATTGTCGCCGGGCACGCGTCCGTCGTCATGAAGCCGAATGACCTTGCCAAGCGTGCTTTCCATATCTTGGGCAGGTGTCTGTTGTCCGCGGTCACCGGACGTGATGAACAGATAGCCTTGCTGATCGAACAGGAGCCGATAGGCGTAGTGGCGCCCACCGCTTTCCTTCGGCGTTTGAGTCCAGAGCCGCGTACGTTCCGTGAGCGCACCGGAATTTTCCGTCAGCGTCAAAAGCGCCGTATCAACGGCGGCGCCGGATTGGCTGCCCTCAGACTCCACATAGGACAGGTAAACGCGGCTGTTGGACGCAAAGTCCGGGTGCAGAATAATGTCGCCCAAACCCCCTTGGCCCCGCGCCCGTACCTCGGGCAGGCCGGAGATGTCCGCTATGGGTGCGCTATCCTTTGCGACCAGAGCTAGCTGGCCGGACTGTTCCGTCACCAGCATGCGCCCGTCCGGCAGCAAAGTCATGGCCCAGGGTTGATCGAAGCTGTTGAGCACCCGCGCCGTTATCACAACGCCATCAGACCCGGTGATCTCGAATGTTTCATCCTGGGCATGCGCAACGGTCGCGGTCAGGGCGACGGACAGCAGAACCATAAATTTTCTAAGCATAAGACGAGACCCTTTTGGACAGTAGCGATGGTGAGGCAGTCGATGGAGGCTTCAAGCTTGAAGTTGGCCGGTGCCCACCAGATAGCGGTCGATCACAGCAGAGCCCATGCGCGGCTGTCAATGCTGCGGCGGCATTATGAGAGTTGTCCAGACAGGGCTATGCCAACCGGCACAATAGGCGAAGGCGCTGCGTACTGGTTACGGGGTGCAGGCGAATTCGAGCTGGGTTGACACCACATCGGCGGTCCTTTTTCCGAAACGGTCTTCGATGTGGGTGAGTATTGTACGGACTGATTCAGCCGGGCTTCGAATTGAAAGCCTTACGTCTTCACTTGTTGAAGCGGGTCCAGCCGAACTGACCTTTAGTTAGCCGTGGGAACTCAACCGTTTGTTCTTTTTGATATTCTGTGCACTGTCACTGTAATCTCCCCTTCGATATCGCCTTTCGCAAGGAATTCGTCGGCGCGTCCAGCGGCCTCAATGGTGGCATGCTTTCCATGGGTCTCAAGGAGCATGTTTGCAGCGTATATCGATTTCTTGCATCAGGTTGGCACATCAGGCGGCTTGTAAATTTGGTCTATCTGGTAAAGTAAAGAGAACGCTCTCTTGGTTCGCACAGCCGGTTGGCTCGGCTGAAGCCCAGTTTATTCTCTCTCTTCGAGTTCGGACACCTTGGTTTCGACAATGTCAGTTGTCTTTTGACAGCACTCAATCAACCTATCATATGACGTTAAAACTTCCGCAATTGATTCTTGGAGGCCGGATCGTACCTGTGACAATTCGGGAAGGTTTTTGTATTCCGCATGAGTCCGTCGATAGATTGACAGCATCTGATTGTGGTGGGTGTTTCGGGTGATTTGCGTAAATATTTGATCGTCAAGCGTCTCGTCATGAAGGTGCCCAATCAGCCGTGTGGTTCTCTCTGAAACGAAAATAAAATTATCTATTTGGGAGTACTCCTGTAGTTCAAAGAACGCATTGACCCACACCCAATCAGCCGACTTGGTGTCGTTTGAGAGCTTTACAAGGCCGAGCCTGCTTTGAACAAGCGCACCAGCAATCCAGTTCATTTGGGCCCGAATGTTGCGAAATAGAGCCAGTTGTTCTGCAAGTAGTGTATCGTTTTCACGTCGGCGCACTAGCTCAGTATTGACGACTGCCGCGACCAATATGGCGGCGAGACCAAACGAGCTACCGAGAAAAGAGCCAATAAGCGAAGCACGTTGATCTGATTCAAATATGATTAAGCAGATTACGACTAAGCAGACGATGGCCGCAAAGAGTCCCAGAGCTACCTTCCAGATTTTTTCTTGTGAAATGTTGATTGGCATAGAGAAATCGCGTCCTTTCCCGTCGCATCGCCAAGATATCAGACGTTCGGTCGGGTGGCGAAATTACGGTGACAGTGAACCTGATAGGCCCGGTCAATCTTGGTGGCCAGAGTAAATGCCCTGTCAATCTAGTATCTATTTGGAAAATCACTCTTCAAGGTGCGAGAAGACATTGAAGCGGCCCGCAGTCATCAGCTTGAGTGCGTCTGCGGCACTGGGGCTTGAAAGGTGCCGAAACAGATTTATAGAGTGGTAGTGTGTGTTCGGGCCCCTCGCAGGGGCTCGGGGCATTCTCCACCTTCAAAAGGTCCACTGGACCTTTTGATTTGGCTGCGCCAAAGCGGTGTCGAATGGTGAGCCCGGCAGGGATCGAACCTGCGACCCACTGATTAAAAGTCAGTTGCTCTACCGACTGAGCTACGGGCCCGAAACCAAAAGAATATGCGAGGGATTGCCTCGGAGGGGCGGAACTTACGGGGGAAGCGGCGTCCCGTCAACACCCGATTTTCCGGCGAAAAATCCCTGTTTTCCAATGCGTTAAGTCGGGTTCTTTTCCAGTGTTTCAAGGAAAAGGGTAAGCCCTGCCTCGGCGAAGGCTTGCATATTCGCGATTCTGTCGCCGGAGCCGGTGCGCACCACACGGCTCTCTGTGACGGGTCCGACAACGGCAAGGGCGGTATGGCCCGCTGGATCGCCATAGGGGTTGCCGGTTGGTCCCGACGCGCCGGACTCACAGATCCCCCAAATGGCGCCATGCGCCGCCCTCACGTCTTCCGCCATTAAGGCGGCATAGTCGGTCGTGGCGCTGCGGATTTTCCGGTCGCGTAGTGTGCCAGGGTTGATTTGGGTGAGGGCCTTGAAGGCGGGCGCCGTGTAGACCACCGAGCCGCCAAGATAATAGGCGGAAGCGCCGGCCTGAGAGAGCAGGGCGGCGGAGATCAAGCCACCGGCCGACCCTTCCACGACGGCGACGGACTCACCGCGTTCCTTCAAAAGGGTGGCGATCTTCTCTGCAAGGGGCGCAAGAGGCTGGAGCATTGTTGATTGCCTTGCCGGGTGGTTGGGAGGGGGAGTGGGTGGCGCGGAAGCTTCCTTAAATGTCCAAACAGATCTTGCCGAAGTGCTTCTGGCTCACCTGATGGGCGAACGCATTGGCAATTTCGTCAAGCGGGAAGTGGCTGTCGATCACCGGCTTAATGCCATTGGCGTCAATGGCCGCGATCATGTCTTCTTGTTCCTTAATTGACCCAACAGTGATGCCTTTGAGCGTCACATTGCTGGACATGAGCTGGGCCGTCGGCACTTCGCCCGCCATACCCGTCAGTACACCAATCAACGAAATATGCCCGCCAATGCGCGAGGCGGTGATGGATTGCTGCATGGTGCCCGGTCCGCCGATTTCCACCACTTCGTCCACGCCGACACCGCCGGTAATGGTTTTCGCGGTCTGGCCCCAATTCGGGTCTTCCTTGTAGTTGATCAAATGATCGGCCCCCAGATCTTTCAAGCGCTCAAGCTTTTCGCCGGACGAGGACGTGGAGATCACATTGGCACCCGCTGCTTTTGCAAGCTGCAAGGCGAAAATGGAGACGCCGCCCGTGCCCTGCGTAAGGACCCAGTCGCCCGGTTTGACCTGTGCTTCCACAAACACGGCGCGCCAAGCGGTCAGCGCTGCGCAGGTAAGTGTGGCGGCCTCTGCGTGGGAATAGCCTTTCGGCAGGCGGGTAAACGCCGCCGCCGGCATGGTGACGATTTCCGCGCCGAACCCATCCACATGGTCTCCCGGCACGCCGATGAGTTTTTCAAGCGCGGTCGGCCCGTCGCGCCAATTGGGGAAGAAGGTGCTGAGAACTTGGTCGCCTTCTTTGAAGCGGGTGACGCCTTCCCCGACGGCAATCACATCTCCCGCACCGTCGGACATGGGAATACGCCCGTCATCCACCGGCAATAGGCCTTGGACCACCACCAGATCATGGAAATTGAGGGAACTGGCTTTCACCCGAACCTGAATTTCACCCGGGCCCGGTGCGCGAGGCTCCGCATCCCGGATTTCAATATTATCGAGCCCACCGGGCTTCTTTACGGCTGCAATCTTCATCTGGCTTCGTCCTCACCTGGATCTTGAGTGCTTTTTCAAACTGTTTTAGCGGTAATTCGGCTTGGCAATCCAGCTTTTTCGCTGATCGGATTTATCCGGCATGTTATGACCTAGGGCAGGGAAGAAACGGCGGCAGGCGGAAGTAGAGAATATGAAGCATACGGAGTTGTTTGAAGCGCGCTTTCAGGTAAAGCCCGAATGGGTCGACTATAACGGCCATATGAATATGGGGTTCTATCTGGTGGCGCTGGATTACATGGCCACAGACAGCTTCTTCAATGCGCTGGGCATTGGCGTCGAGTACGTCAAAGCGGAAAACAAATCTCTGTTCACGCTGGCGACCAATCTGGACTATGTGCAGGAAGTGTTTGAAGGCGACCCGATCCGCGTGACCACCCAAGTGCTCGATTACGATGCAAAGCGTTTGCACTACATACATTGCATGTATCACGGGGAAGAGGGTTTCCTGTCGGCAACCAATGAGTGCCTCTCTATTCACGTAGATATGGAAACGCGCCGAAGCGCGCCGTTTTCCGAATCACTGCAGGCGGTTTTTGCGGAGATGCTGGAAGCGCATACAAAGCTTGGCGTGCCGGATCAGGCCTTTCGCAAGCTGGGAATTCGGCGTTCTTAACGTTCAAGATTTAGGCTTCCCAAATCATCCCCTAAAGGGCAGTCTTATCCCCACCGTTGGCGAAAATGGGGACGCCATGCTGCGGGTTATTCTGATGGGTATCGGGGTTGTTGCCTTGATCCTTTTCGTCGCTTGGGTCTTGAGGGATCCGATGTACCTGATGGTGGACCAAGACGAACCGGCCATGGACCTGCCTTCGCGGCAAGAAGGCGAGCAGACCCGGCCGCGCCGCGGTGTCACGGACCCGCAGCAGCACTCCGCCCCGCAATAACATTAGTGTAGCCTCGTTTTGGAACGCAAAAATCTCGCCATCGCATTTATTTTCGTCACCGTGCTGATTGATGTCATCGGTCTTGGCATCATTATCCCAGTATTGCCCGGCCTTTTGCTTGAGCTGACCGGCGCAGAGCTTTACGACGCGGCCCAGTTCGGCGGCGCGCTGATGTTTACCTATGCGTTGATGCAGTTCATTTTCGCGCCTGTGCTCGGCAATCTCAGTGACAGTTACGGGCGCCGGCCTGTGTTGCTGGCATCGCTTGTGGCGCTGTCGATTGACTATGTGATCATGGGGTTTGCGGGCACCGTCTTTTGGCTGTTTGTGGGGCGTATGCTGTCCGGCATCGCCGGTGCCACATTCGCAACGGCGAATGCCTATATTGCCGATATCAGCGACGCACAAGAACGCACAAGAAATTTTGGCTTGGTGGGCGCTGCCTTCGGTGTGGGCTTCGTCATCGGTCCGGCTATTGGCGGGCTGCTGGCGGATTTTGGCACACGCGTACCGTTTTTCGCGGCGGCCGCTTTAGCGTTTGCCAATGCGGTCTTTGGCTATTTCGTATTGCCGGAAACGCTGCCGAAAGAGAAACGCCGGCCGTTTGAAATGGCGCGGGCTAACCCGATGGGGGCTGTCCTTCAGATGCGCCGCTATCCCATCATTATGGGGTTGTTGGTCGTGATTGTCCTGTATCAGCTGGCCCATGATGCCAATCCGGCCACTTGGTCGTTTTACATGATTGAGAAGTTTGGGTGGTCGGAGCGGGACATTGGTCTGTCGCTCGCCGCTGTCGGACTCTCAATGGCAATCGTTCAGGGGGCATTGATTGGGCCCATTATCGATCGTATCGGCGAGCGGCGCACAGCCTATGCGGGTTTGTTGATGGGGGGGATCGGCTTTATCGGGTTTGCGACGGCGGCCCAAGGCTGGATGATTTACGCGTGGATCATCCCGTTTTCCTTTATCGGGATCGCTATGCCCGCCATTAAAGGCATCATGTCCCGCCAGGTAAGCGACGATGCGCAGGGTGAGTTGCAAGGGGCAATCTCGAGCCTGATGGCGGCTGTGTGGATCTTCTCGCCGCTGCTCATGACACAATTATTCAGCTATTTCTCAGGCCCTGCGGCCCCTATCTATTTTCCGGGGGCGTCTTTTCTGGCCGCCGGAGTGTTAATGCTCTTGGCTCTGATGTTCAGCCGGAATGCCCTTCAGCGGATCGGTTAAGATTTTGTGACACGCTGATTATCCGCATGGCAACAATATTCTTGCCGTATGCAGAGAATCAGTGTACTTCTTTGAAAAACAAGATGTGAGGCGGAATGTTTGTGGCATGAGTGGCCATGGCATCCGCCTTTTTTGTTGGCTGTGTGAGGCCAGCTGCTGGGGATCGGGGTCGAAAGCATGATCTCAGTAGACCACGTTTTGTCAGAGGCCAGGACAACTTATAGCCTGGCGAATTCGCTTGTGTGGGAAGCGGAGAAGATCGCACGTGGCCTTAAACGGCGAAGTTCCGGGCGGCTTCCCTTTACCAAGACATCGGAGATATCCGATTTCGCCGAGGTTATGACCAAGATGCGGCGCCGCTATGCGCTTCTCTCAGCAATGGAGTCGCGCTTGCTTGCGGCGATGCACTTGATCGCCCGGGATACGGCGGCCGATGACGAAGACCCGCTTCAACTCAACATGATTACCTCGCGTATGCGCACAGGGGACAGCCCTGAGGAATGGCAGCGGGTAAAGAGAGCACCACGGGCGCATTTCGAACTGACGGTTGGGGATCAAGGATGTGCCGCGGAAGGGGTGGCGGGGCTGAATTTCGAGACCGGGGACGATCTGAAACTTGCTTTGGAAATTGTCGCCGGTTTTCGGGCGCTTCAGGCGGCCCGGCGCGCCCTGTTGATGGCCGACCGCCGCATCAAGGAACAGGTGCACGATTTAGTGGGGGCGGAAGAAGGGGCGGCCGAGCAGACGGCCGCCGTTGTTTGATTAAAGCCGCCCAATCGCGGTGACACACACCATCAAGCCGATAAACCAGCCTGCGGTCGTTGCGGCAGCAAGGCCGATGCCTGACCGGTCCCGCATCCACAGGCGCAAGCCCATGCCAACGGCGACCACCGGCAATATAAGCGACCAGGCAATGTAGGCGAAATCTGAATAGGTGAATGTCACCATCCGCAAGGGCGCTTCGACGCCCACGGCATGCAGCGGCATGGACATCCAAAGGGCAATCGTGGGTACCAGCAGTGCTGGAACTGTCCAGGGTCGAGATTGAATAGCTTCTTGCATCTTCGCATCCCCTTTTGGCGATACCACATACCCCCGAATGGATATGCGTTATGCCGATCAACATTTGATGCAAATTCTCGCAAAATACTGCGGCGATGTTATGGCCTTAGGCGCCTTTTTCTAGCCACAAGATTTGCGGTTTTGTAACTGCATTTCTTAAGTGTTGACAGTGTTAACATTTCGCGGAAATACACGATTTGCCGCCAGTCTCAGCGAAATGTTACGCGCAGGGTCTTCCCCCACCATCTTAATTCACTATCTTGCATTTCAAGATAGTGATTGGGCCGTAAGGAGCGTGTGATGGCAGATACAAAATCTTTGGTTTTGGCAGGTGGGTGCTTTTGGGGCATGCAAGACCTGTTTCGCAAACTGCCGGGCGTTACGGCGACGCGGGTTGGGTATGCCGGAGGTGAGCAGGGAACGGCCGCCTACCGCTATGTGAAATCCGGCGTGACGGGTCATGCGGAAAGTCTAAAGATCGAGTACGACCCAGATCAGATCTCCTACCGGAAACTGCTGGAATTTTTCTTTCAGATCCATGATCCGACGACCGCCAATCGGCAGGGTAACGATATCGGCTCTCAATACCGTTCGGTCATTTTCATCGACTCCGCGGAAGAAGAAAAGATTGCGAGCGAAACCATTGCCCAGGTGAATGCGAGCGGCAAATGGCCCGGGCCCGTGGTGACGGAGCTCATTCCCATCATGCCGTTTTTCGATGCGGAAGAAGACCACCAGGATTATCTGGAGAAGTTCCCGAACGGCTATACGTGCCACTTCGTTCGGCCAGACTGGACACTGTAACGCCGCTTGGCCGGTTAGAGCTCCTGAACCATCTCCAGGCGATAGATAATGCGGGTAGGGTCCATTCCTTCTTTTTCCGCCTCATCCGTCACGAGAACCGCCGTCGCGTTGTAGACTTCCTTATCGAAACGCACGCGGACGTTTTGGTTCGCCTTTAAATATTCAAACCAAGTGCGCCCTTCCATGGGATCGATATAGATCTTGCCATCGCGGTAGATGAAATTGAGGCGGACGGAGTATGGATCCTCAGGCCGTAGTTCCAGATCCAGCTGGCCATAATCTTTCGCAAATTCCCAGTCGGTTTCCGTGCCCGCCGGGCCGCTCATGGCGCCGCCGGGAAAGATCTCCAGCGGACCGTTATTATAGGGCGCGTAAAGATACATACCCCCTAGAATAACGCCCAGCAGAATGACGATATAAAAGAACCACCGTATAATGAACATTCTTACTTCCCCCTTATGCGCTGATATCAAGAAACGTAACAGCGCTCGTAAAGCTTATTCCATTGCTTGCGCAAATTATTGAATTCGGCCGTGTTGAAATAAACGGCATTGCGTTCATTGATTTGCAGCATGAAGCGCGCATCCCGAAGTGTGCCGGCGGTGTAGCGGCAGGTTTTGTCCGGGAAGCCGTCGCAACGTTCGATGCAGCGGCCAAGGGCGCGGCCGTCGACCTTTGTTCGGAAGGATGCTTTTGTATCGAAATTCTGGCCACCGAAGAATGACGTGTTGCCTTCCGGCGTGCTGCCGCATGCAGCGATCAGCAAACATAGCGAGCCGATGAGTCCGAGTGTGGTTCCACGAGTCACAGATTTTCCCCCAATGGCTTGTTTATGCGCAGTATGGCAAGGATCGGGCGGCGAAACCAGAGGTGGAAGGAAGGCGTTACAGGGGCGTTACAAAAAAATCTGTCAGATTGGCTATGCAGGCCCGCGCACCTTCTCCTGAAGGGCGCTTGACGATGTGGTGTGCTGAAACTTCAGCTTTTTGTCGGGGAAGACATAATGGAACGCACCATGCGCCATAAGGGCTGATTCATGGAAACCTGAAAGAATAAGCTTCAGTTTGCCGTCATAGTAAGCCATGTCGCCAATACAAAATATGCCGGGGACGGAAGACTCGAATTTCTCCGTGTCCACCACAACACGATTGTGATCCAGGTTGAGGCCGAAATCGGCGATCGGCCCTAGCTTCATCGTAAGGCCATAAAAGGCCAGCATGGTATTGCACGCCAGATCGACCGTATCGCCGGACTTTTGATCCAAAGTAACGGAGCTGATTTGCCCATCCGTGCCGTTTAGTTGTGTGATTTGGCCAATATGCAGGTCAACTTTTCCGTCCGCCACAAGGGCGCGCATTTTTTCGACGCTGTCCGGGGCGGCGCGAAACTCATCGCGGCGGTGAACCAAGGTCACGCGCTCGGCGAGGGGTTCCAAATTCAATGTCCAATCAAGGGCGGAGTCACCACCGCCGGAAATGAGGATATTCCGCCCCCGGAATGTTTCCCGCTTGCGAACGGAGTAGAAGATCGATTTGCCTTCGAAATCGTCGACACCGGGAATGGGGGGCTTTTTAGGCTGAAAGGAACCGCCGCCAGCCGCAATGACGATCACGGGGGCGCTGATCGTTGTATCCAGATCTGTTTTGACCTGCCACCGGCCGTCCGCCGATTTTTCAAGCCCGACAACCATTTCGTTGAGATGAAAGGTGGCATTGAAGGGCGCGATCTGCTCTAGCAGCTGATGGGTAAGATCAAGCCCGGTGATGGATGGGATTGCCGGGATGTCCAAGATGGGCTTTTCGGGGTACAGTTCTACGCATTGGCCGCCGGGCTTGTCCAAGATGTCTATGACGTGGGCGTTAATGCCAAGAAGCCCGAGCTCGAAGATAGAGAACAGTCCAACGGGGCCGGCCCCGATGATGATGGCATCTGTCTCGTAAGACTGGCCGGGGTCGGCGCTTTCCGGAAATGGTCGGTGCATAGGGCCCAACGCCACGCTGAGGCGCGCGTCCTTTTGTGATTCCTCTGAGAAGCATACCTGACAGGCGAAGCTTGGAAAGGGATAATCGTGATGCGCGAGAGCGGGGCGCTTTGCCCGGCCTTGACAGTGTGCGCCCGGCTTCTTACATCGGGCTCGGGTGAAGGCCCCAGCCGCTCGCAAGCGAAAGCTATGGTGAAGCCCTTCAAATCTGAAATCGCAGCCTTTTTGCGGCAATTGCGCAAAGTTTCGGCAGCGGAAATGCGAGCCTCCGTTTCCTTCTTGCGCTTTTTGGTTCGCCGCCAAGAAAGGACATGTGATGACTTTACCTTCAAAAAACGATCTCAAGGATCAGGCGAAGCGCCTTCGGTCGGCTCTAGCGGCAAATGGCGAGAACATTGGCCATAGCCAAGCCTTGGAGCTGGTGGCACAGCAACACGGATTTCGCGACTGGAATACGCTTCACGCGGCCCTTGGCAACGGTCCGCAGCGCCTTGAGCTTGCCCTGGGCGATGTGGTTGAAGGCAGCTACCTGAAACAGACGTTTGCCGGCGAAATCGTCAGTCTCACCAGCCTTAGCAAAGGCCGGCGGGAAGTCACGATTCTCTTCGAAGATCCGGTAGATGTGGTGGCTTTTGACAGTTTTTCGGCCTATCGCCAGCGAATTACGGCTGTCATTGACGATCAGGGACGGGCGTTTGCCAAAACATCCGATGACGTACCCCATCTGATCATCGACCGGGTTTCGTAAAAACGGCGCGCGCGGTTCATGTCCCATACAGGATCGCGCGCGCATACTGCTATTATTAGTAGAATTGTGTGATGGCAGCTACATACGAATTCGCCGCTGACATCCTATATTATTCGCATAGACTGGGAGGGTCCCCATGACAAATGCGATGTTCTTTAGGGTTTCTGGATTTATTTTTGGTTTGGCGATTGTTCTCATGGCTGTTGCGGCCATGCAACCAACCGTTGGCCCCGAATACATCATCTTGAACCCGCAATAAGGCGGAAACTGTCAACAGGGGGATTGCCCCATGGCTATTGATGGATTTGTTTTCTTAGCATTCATGGTTGGGTTGTTCGGCGCTGGGATTGTGTTCCTTTACCCACGATACTAGAGCGCGATCAGGTTAAGTGGATTCCGGTTAACCGTCCGATCGCGCGACAAACGGTGATGCGTAGGCATGATCATGTTTCTATGAAAAATGATCATGCCCTAATCATCTAAGGCAGACCAGGAAAACTGTCGACCATCTGGACCTTAATGTCTGGAAAACTATCGACATACTGGATCTTGAAGTCGCTGAAACTTGAGACGAATTGCCATTTGCCGCATTCATCCGGGAACGAACTAACTTCCTGCACTTTTAGATCGGGAAAGCTGTCGACCAGCTGTACCTTTATGTCCGGAAAGCTGTCGACAATTTCGACATTTCCGTAAAGCGGCGTGCCGTCAAAGCTGCAGCTTTCCGGTTCGAATTCCGCGCGGGCGGAATTGGCCCAAACGACGACGGCTACAAACAACAGTCTCTTGATCATCCTGAAAGCCCTCTCCCCAGTGGCTGCTCCTCTGCTTGTCAGATGATGGTATTGTTGGAAACACTCTATGCCGATAGGGGTAAGGGGGCAATTCAGAGCAATTAGGCGCAGGGACCAATGACGGTGAATGAAGATCTTCCGGTCATAGACATCTCCCATTTGGGGGAAGTGGGGACGAGGCCGCATGATGAGGCGGTTGCAGCTATTGGCGCGGCCTGCCGGGAAATTGGCTTCTTCTACGTCATTGGGCACGGCATCCCGGAAGGCACGCTTGCCGAAATGTTCAAGGCGTGCCGTCTATTCTTTGATCAAGGCGCTGAAACCAAGTCGGATTTGTCGATTGAGAAGTCTGGCCATAATCGTGGTTATGTGGCGTATCAGGGCGAACAGCTTGAGGCAAGCCGTCCGGGCGATCTTAAAGAAGCATTCAATATCGGGCTTGAATTGGCGTCTGACGATCCTGAGCTTTTGGCCGGCATTCCATTCCGTGGCCCCAATCAATGGCCCGCGAACCTGCCGGGGTGGCGGGCGCAGATGCTCGACTACTATTCTCAGATGCTGGCGCTGGCGGATCGGCTGCACCGGGCCTTTGCATCTGATCTCGGGGCAACGGAAGGTTTTTTCGTTCCTTATATGGAGCGGCCTTTGGCCGTATTGCGGTTGCTACATTATCTGCCGATTGCTGCTCCGGACACAGCCGACGGAAAGGCGATTGGTGCTGGCACCCATTCCGATTACGGCATGCTGACATTGCTCTTGCAGGATGACGTTAGCGGCCTTCAGGTGCGCAAGCGGGACGGCACTTGGATTGATGCTCCGGTCGTGCCCAACGCTTTCATCTGCAATATCGGTGACATGCTTATGCGATGGTCGAACGATATCTATGTGTCGACGCCCCATCGCGTGATTAATGACACCGCTCGGGACCGGTATTCGATTGCGATGTTCTGTGACCCGGCGCCGGACGCGCCCGTTACCTGCTTGCCTTCGTGTTGTTCAAAGACAAACCCTCCGAAATATGCGCCGACCACAAGTGGGGATTATCTGACGGGCCGCCTTAATGCGACTTATTCCTTCCGCTCCGAAGAGGCGTGAGCTCGGTATGGATTAGAGGCCCAGTTCCCGGCGCCGCTGTGCGTGGTAATCGGCCTTGGGGCCAAAACTTGGTTCCTGACCGAATTCGGATTTGACCCATTCCAGCGCTTGTTTTTCGTCCATCCCCAGATCCCAGCCTTTTCCTTGTGGCTGTGCTACATGCCAGGGTGTGTCCCAGAACACTTCAATCCCATTTCCTTCAGGGTCATTGAAATAGATGGACAGCGTGTTGCCGTGGGAAAGCGGATTGATCGAGATACCATCCATCTTCGAGAGGTTGTCATTTAGGGTTCGAACATCCTCAAAAGCTTCAACCCGAAACGCAAAATGGCTGACCGTGTTGGACGGACCGTCGGCATCACGAATATCCACCATCCCGATCTGATGATGTTCCTCTGGCGATTGACTGAGGAAGATGATCTCTGGTCCGCCTTCGGCAATTTCGCCGCGATCGGTGATCTGAAACCCCAATACGGTTGTGTAGAAATCCAGCATCAATTCCTTGTTCTTCACAAACATAACGGCATGAGACCAGCTCAGTTTCATTTGTCTTCTCCCTGGGTCGTTTTTTGGTGCTTCATTGTAGACTCCTTTCACAAGTTTGTGAGCAGCTTAAATTTTGAGCACCATCAGCATAAAGATTAATCGCTTTCCGGCCGCGCAAACGTAGAAAAAAAGCGAAGAACAGACCTCACCATAAGAGTGCAACAAAAATGATATGAGCACGTCATGGTGATGTAACAAATCTCCGAAATTTCTGTCACGTCCACCCCCTATAGCACCGATTAACTGGAGCTTCTCTCAAAACAGGGGTAATAATGCGTTTCGTAAACAAAGTTTCCACAAGCGCGATCGCGCTTCTTTCTGCGTCCGCAACGGCGCCGGCTTTTGCAAGTATCGATGAGATTATTGTCACGGCACAGCTCCGTGAACAGAGCATCTTGGAAGTGCCAATTGCCGTCACCGCTTATGACGGCGAGTTTTTGCGCGACATAGGGGTCGATGAATTCGATCAATTGTCCGCTTTCGTGCCGGGCTTTGTGGTTCAAGAGCAGAGCGTTAACAATCCGGGCTTTGTTCTGCGTGGGATCACGTCGGACAGTGGAGCCTCCAACATTGAACCGCGGGTCTCGGTCTTCCAGAACGGAGTCTCGATTGCACGCTCACGCGGATCCATCGTTCAACTGTTTGATATTGAGCGGGTCGAGGTTCTCAAAGGTCCTCAAGGCACATTGTTTGGCCGCTCCGCACAGATTGGCGCTGTCAATGTGATCACCAAAAAACCGGAAGATGAATTCGGCGCGGGTGTTCAAGTTGAATTCGGCAATTTCGATCAGCAGTATTACGATGGTTTCATCAACATCCCTGTCTCGGACAAGGTCGGTTTCAGAGCTGCTGCGGTTTATAACCGGCGCAATGGCTTCATCGACAACAATACTGGGCTTGACCTGAATTCAACCGACACGCTGGCAATACGGGGCAGCTTGCGCTTCGAGCCAACCGAGTCCATCACGATCGACATTATCGGGAACTACAGCAAAGACGATCCGTCCGGGTCTTCTTTCAAGTCAGGCGTGGTACCGGCCCTTGGCGGGAGCACCAATCCCAATGACTTTGCGTCGCTGAACAATTTCGGTGATTTCTTCCCCGGTGGATTGTCCATCGACCGTGAAATCTACGATGTCACGGCCATCATCAGCGCAGACTTAAGCGACAGCTGGACATTGACCAGCACGACCGGCTACCGTCAGTTTGACTCTCTCGAAGTCTTCGATCCGGACGGAACCGCCTTCGACATTTTCATCTTTGCGGAAGACGCGGAAGCGGAGCAGGTGAGCACCGATATTCGCTTCAACTTTGACGACGGCGATCGTCTTCAAGCGTTCTTTGGTGCAGGTATCTTCTTCGAAGAAGGAAGTCAAAGGGTTCCGTTGGGCATCGATTTAGCAACGACGGGTGCCTTTTTTGGTTCATTGGCAGCTCAAGGGGATCCGGTTAACGGTGTTGCGCCGTTCGCAGGGAACCCGGCGTTGACCGCTGCTTTCCTCACCGGCGACCCGGCCGTGCTCAATGCTCTGTTGGCGCTGGGAACGACGCCTCCAGGGCTGACACAGCTCGAAGAGTTTACGAATTTCTCGGACAACACGTCCTATGACTTCTTCGGTGAGGTCACATATGAAGTATTGCCGAAAGTCGAATTGACTGTAGGCGGACGATACACTCGTGACGATAAGGAAACGCTGTTCACGTCTAGCGTTGCAGAGTTCGCACCATTCTCGCCCGGACCGATCCTGGTGGGGGACAGCGGTGGCATCTTGTCATCCGACAGCGATCCGACAGTGGGCAGCACGTTCGATGGGTTTGCGTGGCGCGCGGTTCTTAACTGGGAATTCCAAGACAACCGCTATGTCTATTTCAACTATTCCCGTGGCCGCCGTCCGGAAGTCATTCAAGACGATTTCGATCCGAATGGGGCGGGTGGCGTCACTGGCGGGTTTGAAGTGATCCCGGCGGAAACTGTCAATTCCTATGAGATCGGAACCAAAGGCAGCTATTTCGACAGCAAGCTGACGGTGGAGGCTGCTGCTTACTATTACGGCTATCAGAACTTCCAGACTCAGATCGCGGTTGGCTCCGTCGGCGGCGGTGCGCCCACTTTCGAATTGATCAATGGCGGTAATGCCGATTCAATCGGAGCAGAGATCGCGCTTGATTATCAGCCTATGGAAGATTTGAATGTCTTCTTCACCTATGGCTTCAACCGCGGCCGCTTCGATGAAGTTGACTCCAACGGCAATGAGCAAGAGTTTGGCGGCAACCAGTTCCGCCTGTCGCCGGACCACGCCCTGTCAGTCGGCTTTAACTACCAACGTAATGTGGGCCCCGGACGGTTATTCATCATCCCGACCTACACGTTCAAGAGCAATGTGTTCTTTGAAGACGCCAATGATGAAGCCTTCACCGTGGTGGATGGCGGCGGCAATACCGTCTTCGAAGTGCCTGGCGTGAATCAGGAATCCTTCGGCCTCTTAAACCTACGCGGTGGCGTCCGCCTTCTCGAAGGATCGCTGATCGTCGAAGGGTATGCAGAGAACCTCTTGGACAAAGAGTTTATCGTCGATGCGGGTAATACAGGCGGTTCATTCGGTATTCCGACATTCATCGCCGGTAACCCTCGTTTCTTCGGCGGCGGTATACGGTACCGCTATTAGAACGACCGGTTAGTCGATTGTGTAAGCGCGGGCCCTTGGTCCGCGCTTTTTTCATGCCTATATGCTCTCCGTAGAACAGGCGAAGCCGAGATCGGACAAAAAGCCTGAGAGATAGAGGGATAGATGGAACGCCGGTTTTTCCAAATCATCATCGGTCTATTGAGTCTCGTGCCCATCTTGGGCGCTGTTACAGCCTTTGGCCAAGGGGGCGCCTATTTCTTTCCCGCTGGTGCCGAGGTGCCGGTGGATCTGGACAATCAGTATCGTTACCTCGCGGGCACCTATCTGTCCGTCACCTTCGCCATATGGTGGACACTTGGAAATATCGAGGAACGTGTGGCCGCCATTCGCATCGTCTGTGCGGGGATTTTTATCGGTGGCCTTGGACGTGTTTGGTCGATGGTCACCGTGGGCATGCCGGACAGTCCAGAATTTGTCGCGGGCATCGTGATCGAGGTCGTCCTCGTGCCGCTTCTCTTGCTGTGGCAGATGCGTCTGCGCGGAAAGATGGGTGTTACTTAAGTCTTCTCGATCAACCCTACACCGCTGCTTCCGGGAAAAGTGGTTTGAGTTGTTCGCGACTTACCCAAACATAGGTACCGGAGATGTGAGAGCTGTGCGCAAAAATCTGTCAGAATGTCACGCGGATCTAAAGGTCGGCTTGGTGAGAGTTCATATTCATATCGTTGAGCAGGTCGTCTACTAATTCTCGATCAATATCCGGCGTCGTGGTGATTTTCTCGAGTGGGATTGGTAGCATCTTCTTTAAAGGGGGCATTTCGGGAATGTCTTGTCTTTTTCGTCCCCGAAATCGTCCAATAGCGCCCTTAAACTGAAACGTTCCGCTGATCTGATCGCCACCTTCGTCTTGAATAATGAGAAACTCGGCATCAAGTTCGCCCCTTGCTTCTTCCTCATCTTTTTGCAGTCGTTCTATCGCGGCTTCGGAGCTATTTTTGTTTTCCAAATCTCTTTTGTCTAAAACTGGAATGAGGGTGACGGCGTGAAAACGTTCAAATGGGATCAAGGGACCTGATCTTTTGCGTTCCGCCTTGTTGAAGACGGAAGTTTCTGTTACCGAGAATATGTCGTCTAGTTTCTTGTCTTCCGCATTGTCTTCTTCTTCATCGTCTTCAGCTGCCATTCGGACATACCCCGCTCTCTTAAGTATCAAATTAAGTAGTCGGCCGACCGGTCTGAATATCAAACTGATAATCCATTTGAATATCCGGTATATCAAAACGAGTGGACTGACTAGCCGAAGAAAAACTTGATACCCGATACTTTTGTATTCGTACCGCGTGTTTGGATCTGCGGATCCAGGTTCTGATCGCTCGTAAGAATTCTCGGGAACATCGATACACAAAATTCGCGGATCAATGACATGCGAACCGTTTGGCAGAAAATAGACGAGATATTTGCCACAAAGTTTCCCAATTGCCTCCCGGCAATATTTGTCTAAGCGCACTTCTGATTTCATCCAGTAGTGAATTAGCGCGTAGCTAAGTGCAGGCTTTTTGAGAAGATAGCTGACTGGAATACCATGAGGAATGACACCGTTTGCCTTCAAACGATCGGCGACCTTACTTTTTTCGTCAGCAGTGAGCCACTTTATATTCTTTGCCCAACCTTCCCATCTTTTGACGGTTGGTCCCCCTAGATCCATCCGCATCATACCCCAACCCCGGGACCACTTGTTATCTGGATAGATCAAATTCAGAACTTTTCTGAATTCGAGAATCTCGAATTCTCTTATCGCGACTATGGCATGTGCGATTGTTTTTGCGGCGCGTCTTTCCTTCTTGTCGTCCTTTTCCTTCTGCTTGCCGTTCTTTCCGTTCGAACTCATCCCTGTTCCCCGCAAGCCGTCAGATCGCCCCCGCGATTAAAAGTTACACTAATGGTTTTGCATGAAGTGAGACAACCTCAAATGCGTGTTGGGCGAAATTACACCACAGCATTCCCGTGTCGGCGGTGCTGGCTTTCATGAGGACATTTCGCCTATGCTTGCCAAAAAACCTTTGGAGGAAAATATGGCCTTAAGTGTCATGCCCAGCGGTCAAGCATGCGGTGCCACCGTGCGCGGGGTGGATTTGACGAAACCTTTGTCGTCGGAAGAGGTTTCGGACATACGGGCTGCATGGCTCAGGCATCATGTGCTCGTGTTTCCGGATCAGCCTATGGATGACGATGATCTAGAGCGCTTCTCCCTGAACTTTGGTCCTTTTGGAGACGATCCGTTCATTGCGCCGATCGAAGGGCGCCAAAATGTCATCGCCGTGAAGAGAGAAGCCAATGAAGAGGGGCCCATATTTGCGGAGACATGGCACACGGATTGGAGCTTTCAGGCAGTACCGCCTGCGGGGACGTGCCTGTGCGCGGTGACGATCCCACCTCAGGGGGGTGATACGCTGTTTGTCGATCAGCACCTTGCTCTTCAGAAAATGCCGGCAACGTTGCGGGAAAAACTGGACGGGAAGCGGGCCATACATTCCGCCGCAGGCGCATATGCGCCGGACGGCTTCTACGGTACCGAGGATTCTGCCACCCGCAGCATGGATATCCGTCCGTCGGAAAAGGCGACCGAAACAATGACCCACCTGATCGTCCGGCCACATCCGGAGACGGGGGAGCCCGGCCTCTTCGGATGCGTTGGCTACATCATTGGGATCGAAGGAATGGAGGACAAAGCAGCTTCGAAATTGCTCGGCGAAATGTATCAATGGCAGACTCGCGAAGAGTTTCAATTCAGGCACAAATGGCAGGAAAACATGCTGGTCATGTGGGACAACCGCTCCGTGTTGCATTCGGCAAGCGGCGGCTATGAGGGCCATGACCGCGAACTGCACCGCACCACGATTGCCGACAAGGCAGCATAGGAGAACGCTAATGACGGAACGTGAAAACTGTTGGGGTGATTCCGCAGAATACGACTATGGACATATTGTCTCTGAGCTGAACAAGTATTTGCGGTTGCGCGCAACACCCATTGGCATGCGCCGCTACAAAAAGGAAAGCGATTTGGAGGCCATACCGCGCCTTCGCCGCCCGCCAAAGGGCGAGGTGTTTGCCACGGATCAAATTGTCGGTCAATCCCGATGGATCGGCTACACGATCGGGGTCACCATGGAAAATCTCATGGGGTCGCAATGCGGGGCGGTCGTAGGGCTGCACCCGCGCGATGACGAATTCCTCAGTGGCAATCGTTTCAACGGTGTTTGGTACGGCAGTTTGGAAGACAGTGCCAAACATCAAGAAGAGATGAGCTGCGCCCCCTACGGCGTCTATGAGGCTTTGGTGACGTCGCCATTGACATCCGGCCGAATAGACAATCCCGACATCTGTTTGATCTATGCAACGCCGGGTCAAATGATCACGTTGATCAACGGCCTTCAGTACAAAAACTATAAGAAATACGAATTTACCTGTGTTGGCGAAAGTGCGTGTGCGGACAGCTGGGGGAAAGCGCTGGCCACAGGGGAGCCTTCTGTGTCGATCCCGTGCTATGCGGAACGCAAATTCGGCGGCGTTCAAGACGACGAAATGTTGATCGCGCTTCCGCCGAGCTTTCTGCCTGGCGTGATCGAAGGGCTGGCCGCGCTCAGCAAGAACGGATTACGGTATCCCATTCCCAATCATGGGTTGGACAAGTCGCCCATGGCCAGTATCGCGCAAAGTTACGGGAGCTAGGCGTTGTTGAAAAAGTCGTCTTGGCCCTTCGAGACGGGCCTGTCGGCCCTCCTCAGGGTGAGGAAATCCAATAAAAGCCTCATGGTGAGGAGGCGCGATAGCGCCGTCTCGAACCATGGAGAAGCTATGCGGCTACTTTTTCAGTAGCCTGCTAGTTGCCCCAAGCCGACAGCACAAGGCGGGCGGCTTCGTCGGCGCCCGCTGCCGCTTCGCCGTCGGTCGGTGAGTTGGCGATGCGCTTGATTTCCGGCTCTAGAAGTGAGCGAACCGTGGATTGAAGCTTGGGGGCGAGCGTCAGTAAGATGGCTTGTTTCAGCTCTTCATCTTGTCCCGCAAAGATCACCATCATATGGGGAGCAATCTCCGGACCCGCTTTGGCCAAAACCGGGATCAGCTTCCCGGCGACCGCCCATGTGGGGTCTTTTATCCACGGCAATAGGTCGCCAAGGACGTCAGCAAGTGCGGGGTATCCCGCTCGTGCGGCATTCTCGGTGGCGGCGAGATCGTCTTTGTGGCCCGGAACACAATCGCGGAAATCCATGGAAAGAGTATGCCATGGCGCGTTGCCTGGGCATAGAAGACTCAAAGTGGTTATCTGTTGGACGTCATTCAATCTTCGGTCGAACGTCTTGAAAAAAGAGGCCACAAGAGTGGCGCAAACATCTCTGCCAGAAAACTTCTAGGCAGTGGGTTTTCCAAAACACCGGCCGGAATTAAGTGGTCCTGATCTGTCGGCGCGGTATACGTGCCGAACAATTGGTCAAGAAGTGGCGTTAAATTGGCGTAGTTACTATTACCCTTAATCATGTCTGCCATGTGGTGAATGCGATGTACGTGAGGTGTCAAAACCAGTCTGTGCAGAAAGTGGGGTATGCGGAAATTTGCATTCGAATGGGCGGGAATACCGAACATGGTTACAGCGGCGCCGTGCCAAAGGATGAATTCCAGCGGTGCGCCGAGCAGCAAAAGCGGTACAAAAGAAAAAATGAAGCGGGCGGCCAAATCCGCCAGATTGTTCCGCGAAGATTTGATCGTGTTCAGACGGTCGGCCGAATGGTGCACGAAGTGCAGCGGCCATAGGAAGCTCACTTCATGCTCAAGCCGATGCCGCCAGTAGTCGAGAGTTTCGGCCAAAAGAACGGCGGCCGCTATTTGTGCTGCCATCGGCAAACCGTGTGGCCAAAAACCGTTCCAAACAGAGTCCGTACCAGGAGTGAAGGCGTATCCGAACAGGGCAAAGATGGGTGTCGCCATCAACAGACCAAGCCGTTCTCCGAAAGCGGTGGTGAGGGCAGTGTGGCCTATATCCCTTGCGAAAGACGGATCACCGACTGTTCGCCAGTCGTCGCGGTAGGGCGACATCATTTCCATTGCAAGGCTAAAGATAAAAGCAGCGCTGGTGATTACCAAGAAGGTGAGCGGTGTCAGGCCGCCAAAGGAATATGCAGACCAAACATAAGCGGTGCCGGTGGCCAATACTAAGAATGGCCAGCCCAAATAGGCGATAATGAGGTGGGACGCCGGTCCGGGCGTGTCGTGTCTGGTCGCGGGCGTAACTGTGCCCACGGATGGGTCCATCGGCATAAGTGCGTAGAACCTGCCCCCATTGTTTCTGACTTATATCGATATGGGGGATGGTGGGGCGTGATGCAATGCCTGGGGCCGGATAAGCTTGGCTCAATCGTCCGGCGGCTGGCTGCGCGCTGGTACCTGCGGAAGCGGCGCCGCACATAGAAGTAATAGATAAACAGGCCGCTAATGACAGCCGCCGCGATGTACTGTTCCGTCTCGATGCAATAGATAAATCCGCCAAAGTGCCCCCCGAAAAGCACGGTTGTGCTCTCCACGTGGCCCCCCATATCTGCACTATGTGGAAAACACGGGGAGAACCTTCTAGATGGCACCATCAGCCACGTTTTGGGACAAGATTGCGGAAAAGTATTCGAAACAGCCGGTGGCGGACGAAGCGGCCTATCAAAAGAAGCTGGAGATCACGCGCAGCTATTTGCAGCCGGACATGGATGTTCTCGAGATGGGGTGCGGTACCGGGTCTACCGCCATCGCCCATGCGCCTTATGTGAAGCATATCCGCGCGACGGACATTTCGGAGAACATGCTCGCCATCGCTGAAAAAAAGGCCAAAGCCGCAAACATCACCAATATATCGTTCGAGAAGGCCACCGTGGAGGATGTCTCCGCGCCCGATAGTAGTTTGGATGTTGTGATGGCACACAGCCTGCTGCATTTGCTCGAAGATAAAGAAGCGGCAATTTCCAGAGTCTTCCGGATGCTAAAACCGGGAGGCGTTTTTGTCACCAATACGGTCTGCCTCGGAGACCGCATGTGGTACATGGCACCGTTGCTGCCGGTGATGCGGTTGTTTGGCTTCGCGCCGCTGGTGAAAGTCTTCACGGTAAAGCACATGGTGTCCGCGCTAAAAGAGGGCGGATTTGACATAGATCATCAATGGCAGCCGGACAAAAGTATAGGAGTATTCATCGTCGGGAAGAAACCCGTGTAACCTGTATCTGTCCGAAAGAGTTTAGATTTGTGCCAGCCACAACGAAGCAAGAGTTGATCGACGTTACCGAGAAAGAATTCGCTAAACTGAACGCGCTGATCGCGGATGTGGAAATGGCAGCAGCGCTCATCAAAGATTCGGACGAAACATCTATCAAAGACGTTGTCGCACACCGCGCCCACTGGATTGACCTTTTCTTGGGATGGTACACGGACGGTCAGGCCGGCAAGGAAGTATTCTTCCCGGCCAAAGGTTATAAGTGGAACGATTTGAAACGTTACAATGCGGACCTGCGGGCCAAACAAAAAGATCTGGACTGGGACAAGGCCCACAAGATGCTTCAATCCCGCCACAAGAAGCTGCTCAACTTGTTGGGCAAACTTTCTCAAGCCGAACTTTATGGGGCGCCCATGAAAGGCGCGAGGAATGATTGGACCACTGGCCGTTGGGCGGAAGCATCCGGTGCCAGTCATTATCGGTCGGCGGCAAAATTCATTCGATCGAGGATCAAGGAACTCAAGTAACGCGATGCGTGCCGCCGTTGCAGCGGCACGCAAACCGATCGCCTTACGATCGTGCCTGTCCGGCATGTCGAACCGCCGCGGCGATCCATTGCGTCAATCCTTCTCCATGCTGATCAATGTTGGCGGCGAACCTTTCATCCGCTTCCCACATATCCGCTAACCCAGCATGCATCTGAGGCGTAAGCGGGTAGAACCATCGGTTGATATGCTGGCGATGACGTTCGGCAATCGCATGGGCCTCGATGCTGTCCGGGGCGACCCCCGCGTTCATTGCGCCGGCGCCGTCCTTCCAGATGGCGTCTGCTTCGGCTTTGATCGCTTTCCATTCCGCCTCGCCATAGTTTGATGTGCGCCGCTGACTTTCCTGGTAGGCGTCCGTATCGCCCCATTTCTCCGCGGCTTCTTCTTCATAATCGGCGGGATCAAACCCGTCGAAAATCTTCTTTAGATCTGTGGTCATATGCTCATCCTTTGCGTTCAAGGTTTCGAGCGCAGCATCAATAGACGCGATCATGCGATGCGTATCCGACAGGCGGTCCACCAAAGCGGATCGCTGACGGGTCAAGGCGGTGGTAAAGTCGAATGCCGGGTCATCCAGAGACCGCTTGATGTCCTCTAGGGGCATGCCGAGGGAGCGGTTGATGAGAACTTGCTGTAGACGCAGCAAGTCCTCCTCCGTATACGTGCGATAACCATTGGCCGTCCGCTCCGGAACAAGCAGACCGATCTCGTCATAGTAATGAAGTGTCCGGATCGACACATGAGCAATCCTGGCCACTTCCTTGACTTTATATGTTCTGCGCTTCGTCATGAGCTTGTTCTGCACCCTCACGCCGCGTGAGAGTCAAGCGACGTACCTGGCATGACCGAGGCATTCGGGCGTCTAAAGTGGCCAAGGATCGGAAATGTCTACTTTGCAGCTGGATAGAAGATTACGTTCTCGGACCATTTGGGTCGCAACTGATGATTGTTATAACAGTTTACATTCATTCTGTGATAGTACACAATTTTGTTCCTGGGAGAAAAACAAAAGGCGCACGCCTGAATAAAGTAGGGGAACATAGTGATGCCAAAACACTTTTTCATCAGTGTGCTTATGACGTCGTTACTACTTGTGGCGTCCTGCGCTTCGCCATACGGCGATACGATCTTTGGTGGAGTTACTGCGACACGGATCGATGAAAGAACGCTACGTGTCAATGCAAGGGGTAATCAGTATACATCATTCGAGAGAGTTCGGGATTTTGTCTTGCTGAAGGCGGCGGAAGAAACGATCGCTGCCGGCTATGGCCATTTTCAGATTTTAGACGCACGGGAGTATGAGAGAACATCGAGCTATACGACGCCACGATCGTCCAGCAGCACCACAACCGCATCCGTCTATGGCTCGGGAAACTATGTGTACGGAACAGCGAATACAAATACACAATATTATGGCGGGCAGACATATGTTATCTCCCGGCCGAATGCGAGCGCCGTCGTCACGATGTATCCGGGACGGAAGCCTTCTAATGCGCCGGCAGGCGTCTATGATGCCAAGGAAGTGATAAAGTTTCTTGGCCCGAAATACATGAAGGAAAAGAAAGAAGAGCAGGAGGAGAAGGGCGGCGCCGGATAAACCCAATCGCTTGATTTCCTTTGCGGGGCGGGGCCAGCAAGACCCGCCCTTTTGCGTTCTTTGGAAAGCTAGGGGGCCTCTCATCCGGCAATCGAGTATGCAAGTGATATCGATGTGATCCATTTTGCTGTTGAGGAGGCGCGTTCCATTGGGAAAAAAGAGATACTAGCCATCTTGTTCAAGCTGACTCGTAGGTGATCTGGACAACATGACTGATTTTGTACGTTCTGCGCCCTCAAGCAGCGAGAGGTTCAAGTGTCTCTTCGCCATAGATGTTCGGTTCGTGAGCTTCTTCACAAGAGTTGCACTAGTAATAAGTGGAGAATGTCGACGTCAGACGTTGAGAGGTCTGTTCGGGAAAATATTGGGTTTGAGTGGGCAATATGAAACTCTCCGAAAACTTTACTCTTCAAGAGTTGACGCGGTCACAAGCGGCAACACGCCACAACATTGATAATATACCAGGGCCGGTGGAATTGGAGAACTTAAAAGCGTTAGTGACGAACATTCTCCAGCCCTTGCGGGACATGCTGCAGAAGCCAATCAATGTAAGCTCTGGTTACCGTTCGCCTGAGTTGAACGAGATTATTCGCGGTGCGAAAGAGAGCCAGCATATGCATGGGCAGGCCGCCGATATCGAGTGTTTCGGAGTGAACAATTACGCGTTGGCAAAGACGATCTACGATCACTTTGTTTATGATCAGCTCATTCTCGAATTTTACTCACCGGAAACGGGAGGGCCGAATTCCGGTTGGATCCATGTATCCTATGTGCGCATTGGCGAGAATCGCGGCGATACGCTCCGTGCACGAAAGGTTGAGGGAAAGACGAAATACTCAGAACTTCAGTTCTAGGGGGCGGGGGAGATGTCAGACAGAGGTGACCAACCTGTGGACGACCGCAAAAACAGTCAGGCCGGGTCTGCAAGGGTTGCCAGCGTCGCCAGCGTTGCCAATCCGGTTTTTCAAATCCTTCACCTTGTTGCAATTGTGATACTCATTTTTGTAGCCGCAAACTCTGTCATTGAGTTGGCGGCTAGGGTTTCCACCAAGGCATTTCTGCAAAATCATATAAACTCGACGAATGAGACGATCGCGTCTTCCTTGAGTGCGATAGATGGGTTGGCGAGCACCTTAGGTAACTATAAACGGCCTGAAGCTTTTCTATTACAAGAAGCGACTTCTGATGAGCTTCTTGGGGCCGGGCAAGCTCAATACGATCTTATTCGTTCCTCTAGCGATCAATTATCTAAGGTATCCAAGAGCATTGAATTAGAGCAGGGGCGGCAAAGGGAATTCGTTCGACTATTGAATTCGCTATCTGCGCTGGAATTTTCGGGGTCGGATGGAACGGACCTGACCGTCGCACTGATACAGCGTGAGATTGGGCAACTATCTGAATATGGGCCGGAAAAGACCTCGAATAAGACACCGGACGATTCAAAAGATGCGAACGGGCTTTTAGACTTCGTCGGCTTGGCTAACCTTCTTGATGCCTTAAGTGGCTATCGAAGCGATATGTTGCTTATGATTACAGTGGTGACTTGTGGCGCTTTAGGAACCGCGATAGCTGGCATGCGCGATTCATTAGGCACAGAAACGCCTTTCCGGACTCGGGTTCCGATTAATCCAAATGCAGCGGATGGAGGAAACGCGGCGGCGAATGCGCAGGATTCAGTCGCAACGACAGCCTTTTTGTTGGCCAGGAGCACGCGCGGCAATGTGGCTGTATTTGCACGGCTAGGTCTAGGCGCGGCCGCAGGCTTCGTCGTTTTCTTGGCATTGAAAGGCGGTAAATTCCTTTTTGTCGTAGAGTTTGCCGACGGAAACACACCAATCAATCCTTTCGCCAGTGCATTTGCCGGAATTTTGACAGGATTGTTTACGGAACGGGCCTATCAGTTTCTTTCGAGGCTAATCCAACGGGCCGAAGACGAGTTCTTTGGTAAGGATAGGCAAGGGACGAATACTCCTCAGCAAGCTCCTAACCCACCGGCCGGTTAGGACCAAGTATTGAAAGTAAACGGTACAATGAGCTTTGTAATTCTGACTAAATCCTCATTGTGTTTCGCGTTGTTGATCATGCGGATGGATTAGTAAACTCCGACTACTGATCACTAGGGCTTCATTTTTCTATCAGATGTAGGTCATCTCGTCGTTCGACAAAGTCTTACGCTTGTTGGGACCGCGGACTTCATTTGTAAGGGATTACATCCGCATTTGTGCAGCCTTGCGCTCGGCCTAGGTGTTGAGTGCGCATAGTTTCTGGCGGAGACGCAACCTTTCTGCGTATCGCCATTCCTGGGCATAAGCTGTTCGCCAAGTGCTCTATATTCTTGCCTTGCATGATGTCTGGAAAAGCGACCGTCAATCGGTGAGCTTAGGGGAACGGCGCGCCGACTGTCATTATCACGCCAAAAAGCGTAAGGTAGACTGCGAAGAAACACGCGAGCTTTCTCGATTCTCCCCGAAGAGGGGTAATCGTGCCCCGTATGTATCATCCTGACAAGTAACCGACCTGTTCATCAAGTGCGGCTTACCTCGTATTTGTAAGGATAACGAGTGGACTCCAAATGAACGAGCCGAAATTCAGCCAACACCCAATTTATAAGAACTTTTCGCTCTTTTTACTGTTGTTCACCATCGTTACCCTCATTCCTCACTACGAGGAAGTGGTTGACGCTGACCTTCCTGTGCGTACCAGCCTCATCATACATGGCGCTCTCTTTCTTGGCTGGTACATCCTTTTTTATGTGCAGTCGCTTCTGGTCAGTCGCGGAAGTATTGTCGTGCACCAGAGGCTCGGCATGCTAAGTCTGGTTCTGGGTGTAGCTCTACTCGTGAGTGGCGTTGAGCTGTTGTTGAGCGTGATGAGGTCTAACGACTTATCGAGAACGAGCTTTGTCTGGGGAATAGTTCATACGACGCTTTTCTTCTTTGCTTCGTTCGTGCTTGCACTGCTAAATAGAAAAAATTCGCATGCGCACAAAAGGCTAATGGCCCTTGCATCGCTAAGTATGATTTCGGCTTCGGTGACGAGAGTTGCGTATCTGCCAATAGTGCCCATTGACGGAACGGCCTTTACTCTTCTGTCGACATATGCCGTTCTCGCAGTACCCATCATTATTGATAGGGTTCGATTTGGAGCCATCCACCCCGTTCTGATGTGGGGCATTCCTTTTTACATCGCTACTCAAATAGTTTTCGTGGCTGTTTTGCCGAACACAGAACTCGGTCGTCAGTTGGCTTTTCCGTTCTAGGTTGCCTTGTTCGGTAGCGCGCAGAGCAGACTCTCGTCACTGTCGTTTCTTACTCAAAAAGAGTAAAGTGGGGTCGAGATAATGAAGGCGAATTTTTCGCAAACGTTCCCCATTAGGGGGTATGGGCGTGAAAAATTGGATGAACCCCATGCGCCCATGGTTTACGCCTGGGCGTGACGGCAACGGAGAACAAGAATATGGAAACGGCCAGGCGGGAGAGAAGAGATGATTGAGGCGCTCGATCACATCATTATTGCGGTGAAAGACGTTGAGGCCGCCGAGAAGGCTTATGAGGCGATCTTGGGGCGTACGGCGTCCTGGGAAGGCGGTCATCCGGAATACGGCACACGAAATGTGCTGTTTCGCTTGGACAATACATATCTGGAACTTTTGGCGCCTGACGGCGACAGCGAATTTGCGAATTTGCTGCGCAATAAGATCGAAGAAGGCGGCGAGGGCCCCATGGGGCTTGCTTTCGGCACAAACAATGCGGATCAAACCGTCGAAATGCTGGAGGCCGCCGGTCTGCACCCTCAGACCCCCGCACCTGGCACTGGGGTCGACCGCCGCAGTGGCGCGACCCGCCAATGGCGCAATGTGATGCTGCCGGGCCACCGCGTAGGTGGTCTGTTCATGTTCGCGATCGAACATGAGAGCCCGCCGGATACACTGCCGCTTGTGGAGCCCCACGACACCGGAGGCGGTGCCATTCACGCGGTCGATCATGTGGTGATCCAAACGCAAGACCCGGAAGCGGCAAAGTCCTTATACGGAGAAGAAGGGCTGGGCCTGCGCCTGGCGCTGGATCAGACCGTGGAGAAATGGGGTGGCCGCATGCTGTTCTTCCGTGTCGGTGGCTTGACCGTGGAAGTGGTGGGCAAGGAAACCTCGGGCGAGGTGCATGACAAACCCACGCATAGTTTTTGGGGCATTGCGTATAAGGTGGAAGATATTGAGGCCGCCCATGCGCGCTTGTTGGCGTCGGGCGTCGACGTGTCGGAAGTGCGCACCGGCCGCAAGGAAGGCACGCGCGTCGCGACCATCAAGAGCCACACCCATGGCGTGCCCACATTGCTGATCGGACCGGCTTGATAAACCAGCGAGGGAGAGAAAGTGAAAGGAGAGATTGCCGCGACTGTTATTTCTCGCTGAACGACTGGGAAAAGCCGCGATACACAGGCTTGAGCAAGTAATCCAGAATGGATTTCTCGCCGGTGATGATGTTCGCTTGCACGGTCATGCCCGGCAGAACTTTGTTCGTTTGCGGATCGTCACCGACAAAGTTCTTCTCCAGTACTACGATTGCACGGTAATATGTTTCGCCTTGATCGGTCTGGAAGGTGGAGGCGGAGATCCGGTCGAGCGTGCCCTTGATGCTGCCGAACGTGGCGAAATCGTAAGAATTCAGCCGCACATCCACTTCTTGACCCACATAGACCTGGCCCACAAATTGTGGCGGCAATTGAGCCTCCACCACCAATTCTTGGCCGGTAGGGACGATTTCCAGAAGCGTTTGGCCGGGCTGAATTACAGCGTTGATCGCATTCACCGCCAAGCCTTTGACGATACCGTCAATAGGGGCCCGAATGTCCGTACGCGACGCGCGGGCCTCGGCGCGCTTGATGGCTTCTTTCGTTTCAGCGAGTTCACCGGAGAGTTCGCCAATTTCCGCCAGAACGTCTGTCTGCGTCTTATTTTGAAATTCCAGGACGCGGGTCTCAGCCTCAATTATTGCTTCATCGGAACGGCGCAATTGGTCTTTGGTTTCGTTGATGTCCGTTGCGGCTTGAGCGTGCTGACGCTGAATGTCCAGAAGCGCCAGCCGAGTGGTCAAACCATCATCGTAGAGTTTTTGACGTGTCGCCAGTTCCTCATCCAGAAGTTTCTTGTCTTCCTGAGTGGATACAAGACGGTTCTTGAGACGCCGGTTTTCGGCTATCTGCTGTTCCAACTGCGCTTCAAACACCGCCTTTTGGCTGGCCGTGTTCTTGACTTGCGTCTTGTACAAGGCCAACTGGTCGATTTTCAGATTGAAATAGCTGTCGACGACCGCGTCGAAGTCCGGCTGGCGGCCTTCGATCAAAGCTCGGTTGCGCTCCAGTTCCAATTCGGCTTTGGCCGCCCGTACACGCAATTGTTCCAGCTCTGCTTCCACATCGACCGGCGACAATTGAATGAGGCGCGTGCCGGCAGCAACCACATCGCCGTTACGCACGTGAATTTCCTGGACGATGCCGCCTTCCAAATGCTGAACGGCCTGGATCGACCCTGCAGGCGTGATTTGCCCGGTGGCGGACGCCACTTGGTCTACGCGGGTAATGCCGGCCCAAATCAGCGCGAGGAAAACAAGGGCGCACATGACGAAACTTGCCGTGCTCAGAATATGAGGCGGCTCAGTTTCTTCCAGCTCAATAGACTGGACCAGAAAGCGCGACTGGGCCGCTTGCTGGGCTGTCAGGTCCTTCGCCTCTTTGAACTTCTGCAACATCACGGGCGTTTCGACACCTTTTACTACGGCTGCAAGACACTTGCGAAAGCGAGCGCTTGGTCTCCCGGGCCTGTGTACTCGATAAATCCGCGATGCAGAACGATTACCTTGTCTGCCAAGCGAATGTGGCTTGGCCTATGGCTTACCATGACAATGGTAATTTTACCTTTAAGGTTACCAAGCAGGTCCATCAGCATCTTGTCGCCATCATGGTCGAGAGACGTTGCAGGTTCGTCCAAAAGCAGGATCTTTGCGTCGCGCGTTAATGCCCTGGCAATAATCAGCCGTTGGACGAAGCCTGTCGGTAACTGTTTGATAAGGCTGTCGCCGACGCGCGTGTTGAAGCCGTCCGGCAAATCCTTAATCACATCCCAGGCCCCGGTGAGCTTCGTAACTTCTTCAAGCCTTTCGTCGCTGGCGGTCGGATCCGCGAGGCGCAGATTTTGAGCAATCGTGCCATAGAAAAGATCTGCACCCTGAGGGACATAGGCGATCTGCCGGCGCAGAGCCACTGGATCGGCTTGCCGCAGATCCAGACCGTCAATCGCAATAGCGCCGCCTTGAGGCTGATAGAGGCCGACGATCAGCTTCAGGATTGTCGATTTGCCGGAGCCATTCGGGCCGATAATGCTGACGAATTCGCCCGCTTCGGCGGTAAACTGCGCACCGATCAGGGCTGGGTCCGTATCTGCGGAATAGCGGAAACTGACGCGGTTAAAGTCGACCTTGCCTTCGAATTCCCGAGACATAAGCGACGAACGATCGATCTGCCGTTCCGGACGCATGGTCATCAGCTGGTTAATCTGGCCGACCGACTTGCGGATATCGTCAAAGCGCGTATAGGCGAGGAATGCCGCATGGAAGGGCGACAGCACGCGCCACACCAAAGCCATGGTGGCGATGAGAGCGCCAATGGTCATGTTGCCGGCCAAGACGGACAGTACGCCGAAGCCGAGAACCGCCACTGCGGAAACTGTGGTCATGGCCTGGGTAACGGTCTGCATGGTCGCGGAGCGTTGCGCCGATTTCAGCTGAGCGGCCACGGTCTGCGACGACAACAGCCGATATCGTTCGCGCCATACATCTTCCACAGCCGCTGCCTTGATCGTCCGTAAATGCTGCGTGGCTTCGATCAGGAAAGACTGCCTTTCTATGGCGGCTTTGCCGGCTTCGTGGTTCAGATATTGCGTGCGCGGCAAGTAGATGGCGCCAAACACCAGCAAGACCACAATCATGACAACCGGCACCAACGCGATCGGTCCGGCAAGAATGCCGATAATCGCAATGAACATCAGGCTGAATGGCAAGTCCAGCATGGTTTGAGCCAGCGGTCCGGTAAAGAAATCTCTGACGGATTCGAACTGCTTGATCCTGGATATCTGTGCGCTCACGCTCGATCGTTCAGTGAAAGCAGGAGGCAGAGACAGTATCCGGCTAAGGGTTTCAGCCCCCAGAAGATAATCAATACGTCCGGCGGTCACGCCCAGAAGCTGAGCTTTCAATGTCCGGAGGATCAGGTCCGCGCCCAAGACCACAACAATGCCCGCCAGAAGATAGGGCAGGGTGCCCACGGATCCATTGCCGATCACCTTGTCGTAAACCGTCATCACGAAGAGTGGTACGGTCGCCGAGAGGAGGTTGATGGTCAAAGTCATCAACAAGAGATGAAAAATGATCTGACGAAAGCGGATCAGTGTGCGCTGAAACCAGCTGATCGACTGTGCACCGAATTGAGTGGTTGTGTCGATCTGGGTAAACAAATAGGCGGTGCCGCTGCGCTTTGTTTCGTCGATAGTGACTTCGAACTGATCGCCTTGGTCAATGACTGTCAGCACATCGTCATTGCGCTCCAGAACCACATAGGCCTTGTGCTGATCGTCATCTTCAACGAACAAGCAGGGGCACAGGCGTGCATCGATCTGTGCCAGCGACATTTTGTGCGGCGTGCTTTCGAAGCCAAGCAGAACCAATACGTTTCGCAGATCGATAAGATCAAAACTATCCGCGAAATGGGGAATGGCCTCGGCCACATCCCTCAAATCGCCTTGCCAATGAAGGGCCTTCAAAAGAGGCATCAGGGTTGCCGCGAACGGAGACGCGGCGCTGAAGGCATCGGCATTCTTGATGTTCAGCAAAGGGCTTTGGGCTGGCGTGATTTTTTCTGCAGCGTCACCCATCAGGCCGTTTTCCCTAGTGGTTGTGATGGGGCTTCGGTTTGCGGCTTGCTGATTTGTGGACGCTGGGCCGGTGGTGCTTTTTTGATATCCACTTTCCGGAGGCCTTTGCCATGAATTTCGTAAACGGTATCGCATTTGGCCAACAGCGACGGGCGATGGCTCACAAGGATGAGGGTCTTTTTCCCCTTCATCTCGTAGAGGGTCTGGGTGACATCCTTGTCACTCTGCATATCCATGCCGGTATTCGCATTATCGAACAAAACGATCTTCGGGTCGTTGATCAGTGCACGGGCGAATACAATGCGCTGTTGTACACCTTTCGGGAAGTTGTTGATCGATCCCTCACCGACTTTTGTTTCAAGACCTTTTGGAAGCCGGGCGACAAAGTTTGTAAGCTGTATTTTTTCGGAAATCTCAAGCGCCCGCTCTTTTGGCAAGCCGTTTTGGAACATGGAGAGGTTCTCTATCAGCGTGCCGTTGAAAAGGTCACCGGTCTGTGGAATGAGGCCAATCTGCGACCGGAGGGACATGGTATCGTAGGCCGTGATGTCTCTATCGTCGATCAGCACACGGCCTTCTTGCGGAGTTACCAGCCCCATAACGATATGCAGCAGGGTAGACTTGCCGCAGTTATTGTCACCTGTGATGCCGACCATTTCGCCAGGCTTAATGGTCAGGTCAAGGTTCTCGAACAAGGCGTCTCCACCATTGGGATAGGCGAAGGTGATGCCCTTCAGGTCGATGCTGCCTTTTTCGAGATCGATCTCTTCCCTGATATCGGTTTGTTCGAGTTTCAGGGTGGCGAGTTTGGTGAAGCGCTCTTCCGCCAGTTGGATGCTTTGGAATTTATTCCAAATCCCAATTGTCTTGAGTATAGGCTGCAACACGCGGCCCGCCAGCATAGTGCATGCGGCGAGACCACCCATGGTCATGGTTTGATCAACCACCAGAAGGCAGCCAACCCCCACAACGCTGATAATGGTTGCTTGGGAAAACGCGGAACTTACGCTTTGGCCGATGGCGTTCAAACGGCTCAGCTCGCAAATCGTTTCAGCGGACTTACCTTGAAGGCGCTCATAGCGCCGCAACATGACGAATTCCATTGCCATGGACTTAACGGTATGAATGCCGCCCAAAAGCTCAATCAAGAAATCATATCGGCGCTTATCGGTTTCGATGCGCTTTTCAAGGGTGACCCTGAGCTTATTGCCGATCCAGCTGGATACAGCGATCAGCGATCCCAGCAAGACCAGCGGGATCACCACAAGCGGCCCGGCGATGAACCAAATCAGTGCCAGGAAGATAAAGACAAACGGCAAGTCCACAAGAAGAAGGGCGACCTGTCCCAAGTAGAAATCCTTAATGGCCGAGATACCCTTCATGTTTTCCAAGTAAGCGGCCGGACTTTCTTTCTCATAATCGCTGAGGTCGGACTTGAGGAGGCGTTCGAAGGCATCCAAGCTGGTGCGGTGTTCAAACCGCGCGCCAATTTCGTTAATGATTCCGGCTCGCAAGATCCGCAGTGCCACTTCAAGGAAGATGGCCAGCGCCGTCCCGACGACCAAGAAACTCATGGTCGAGAAGGAAGCGTTTGGAATGATGCGGTCGTAAACTTGAAGGATAAGGATCGGAAGGGCGAGGGCGAGCAGGTTGATGCAGAGCGACGTCATAATAACGTCTGGTCTGCGCCACCCGGCGGGGGGCGAGAAACTGCCAAACTGCAACACTGGACTGACCCTTACCTTTTTATCCGCGTTATCTCAGCGGTCACGATGGTTTTACTTTGTTTTCCTTTCGTCTTGGTAAACCGGATACGGAGCGAAATGATCAGTTTTTAAAGGATTTCCGTACCGGGATCATTTTATTTCAAATTTTAATCAAATAAACGATAAGTATAAGGAGAATTATAGACAATACGTTGCTTCATTTTATTTTGTTTTAGCCGTCTCTTTACCTTTGTTACTTAAAACCAGCCCTTAAGTACCAAAAGAACTTTGGACACAGTTGGGCTGGAAAAATATGTCGACAGATCGCAGCGGGAACGGTCGCGAAGATAAAGAGCAACTGGGCAAACAAGAAGCCGCTCAGGCGGGCGACGATGCCACGAACCTGGAGGTGCAGAACGGGTCGTTGAAAGATCCCGACGAGATGATCGACGGGGACCTTTCCGTATCCGAAACGCGGACCCACGAGGTTGCGCATGAAAATCTGCATCTTGGCGGGGCGCGAGATGAAATCGGTGAATTTCATCGTGAGGCGAATG